>CAWCVW010000017.1:0-13666 GCA_963798965.1 uncultured Actinomycetota bacterium | reverse complement strand
CCCAGGAGGAGCTCATCGCCGTCCATCAATTCCAGCGCCGAGCACCAGCGGGTCGCCCCGACCGAAGTTAAACGTTCCGTCCACCGGATCGATCACCCAGGTGCGGCGGCCGGGCGCGGCCGCACCCTCCTCGCCGACCACGCCGTCGGCCGGCCGTGCCCGGCCAGCCGATCGACGATCATCGCCTCCGCGCATGGTCGGCGTCGGACGCGACCTGGCTGATCTCGTCTTCTGGTCGACCGTGAGTCCGTCACCCCGCATCCGGGCCCCGGCCTCCCGGCGGCTGTCCCCAGCGCATCGCGAGCTCCGCATCGCTTGACCCGGGAGTCGACGCCCCCGTCATCGGTGGCTGCGCCTGTTACCGGGCGGTGGTCGGCCGCCCCGTCGTCGTCGGGGTGGATTCGGGTATGTGGCCCGACTCTTACGGTAACGACGTCCGGGATGCCCGGTCCACAGGGCATCCCGTGTGGTCGTGATCCGAGCCCGCGGCGCTGTGCCGCACGGAAGGCCGGGTGATAGACAGTGCCGATGCCCCGACTTCTCCTAGGCCCCCTGCCGGCACGTCGGTCCACGGACGCCACGGTATGGGTGGAAACCCACAGTCCCTGCGAGGTGGAGATCCTCGGCCATCGGGAGCGCACCTGGACCATGGCCGGTCACCATTACGCGCTGGTCCTCGTGCAAAACCTACCGGAGGGCGAGGGCACCCCGTACGAGGTGCGACTGGACGACGAGCTTGTATGGCCATTGCCGGACTCGAACCGCCCGCCCAGCAGGATCCGCACCTGGGTGAAGGAGGAGTCCGTCGACATCGCTTTCGGTTCCTGCCGTTACGCCACCGCGGAAGCCGTGCTGCCGGGCCACAAGTACGACGCCGACGTCCTGCAGGCGTACGCCGTGAAGATCGCGGGCCTTTCCGAGAACCAGTGGCCGCACGCGCTGGTCATGCTGGGTGATCAGGTCTATGCCGACGAGACCTCACCGGATACGCAGCGGAAGATTCGCCGCCGGCGCGACATCACCACCGGGCCGAAGAAGCAGGTCGCCGACTACGAGGAGTACACCTGGCTCTACGCCGAATCGTGGACCGATCCGGAGGTCCGGTGGCTGCTGTCCACGATCCCGACGTCGATGATCTTCGACGACCATGACGTCCGCGACGACTGGAACACCTCCTGGGAATGGCGGCGCGACATCCAGGCCACCGACTGGTGGGCCGAAAGGATCGTGGGCGCGTTGTCCTCCTACTGGGTGTACCAGCACCTGGGGAACCTCTCCCCCGCCGAGCTGGCGACAAACGAGCTGTACCAACAGGTGCGAAATCTCGACGGCGACGCGGAGCCGTTGTTGCGCGCGTTCGCGGAAGCCGCCGACAAGGAGGCCGACGGCGCGAAGGGCACCCGCTGGTAGTACCGCCGCGACTTCGGTGCGGTCCGGTTGCTGGTGATCGACACCCGGTGCGGCCGAATCTTGGACGACGGACGTCGCAGCATGATCGGCGAGGAGGAATTCCTCTGGTTGGAAGCCCAGCTCGACGGGGACTACAACCACCTGCTGATCGGTACCTCCTTACCCTGGCTGCTGCCGCGCGCATTGCACGATGTCGAGGCCTGGAACGAGTTGCTGTGCAGCGGCCACCGCGGCAAGACCGTCGCCAAGATCTCCGAGAAGATCCGCCGGGCAGCCGATTTCGAGCACTGGGCGGCCTTCCGTCAGTCGTTCGAGCGGCTGGCGGTGATGATCAGGGACGTCGCCCGCGGCGACCACGGCGGCTCGGACGGTGGTGCGCCCGCCACGGTCTGCGTGCTGTCCGGCGACGTCCATCACGCCTACGTCGCGCGACCCGAATACGGCTCGGAGATCACCTCCGCGGTCTACCAGTTGACCTGCTCGCCGCTGCACAACCGGGTGCCGATCCCGGTCCGGCTGGTCTTCCGCGGCGCATGGAGCCGGGTTGCCGAACGCTTCACCAGGGTGCTGCTCAGTGCGGTCGCGAAGCCGCCGCTGCCCGTGGTCGAGTGGACCCGGTTGTCCGGGCCGTACTTCGGCAACGACCTGATGACGCTGCAGCTGGAGGGCAGGGCCGCCTCGCTGCTGCTGGAGCAGGCCGGTCCGTCGACCAATGAGCCGGAGTTGAACGAGGTCACCAGGTTGGTCCTGGCCTGAGACGAAGTCGCCACCGGCTCAACGGTCGGGCGACGACAGCTTGTCGGCAAGTTCCTGGGCATTCACGCCGCACTCGTTCAGCAGCACCGCGGCGGGATCGGGCTGCTGGCGTTCGAGCAACGCCAACAGTAGATGGCGCGGCGTGATACGACGCGCCCGTTCTGCCGAGGTCAGCGAAACCGTCCGCGCCAGAACGGCTTTTGCCCCAGAGGTGAACGGCGTCCGGGTCAGCTTGCTGGGCCGGACGGCCGGCCGGAAGTCGCCGATCGGCAGGCCGATCGCCTCCAATGCCTGCACATCCAGGGATTCCGAGGTACTGCGCGCGTCGCCGACGCTCACCCCGACGAGGGCGGCGGTCTCCTGATCGTGCAGCAGTCCGAGCATCAGGTGTTCGGTTCCGATGCGGCGATCCCCGCGCCGGCCGGCCTCCTCGGCGCCGCGCTCGACTGCTGTTCGCGTGGATGAGGCAAATCGTTCGAACATGGCTTCCAACTTTCGTTTTCGCTATTTGCCGTGCTTGGCATGTACCGACTGACGCGACACCCCGAGGGCATCACCGATCTGCTCCCATGACCAACCCTGTTGCCGCGCGAGCGCGACATGGGTGGCCTCGACCTGCTCGGCCAACCGATGCAGTGCACCGACCGCCCGCAGGCCCGTTGCCGGGTCGGTCGACCCGATCCTGTCCAAGATCCCGTCCGTGGTCATATCTGTCAGTTTAGATTGACACCATGGGTATGTCAATCCAAACTGACAGCAGTCGGGCGTCGGTGTGCCGGGCTGGCGGACAACGCCGAACGCCATCCACCGGGGTCGGTTCGTCCGGATCGGTCTCGAATCGGGGCATAATGACCGCGGCTCAGCGTCTCCGCGGGCCATCGTCGAAAGGTGGCACTGTGCTGATCATCGCGATCATCCTGCTGGGCATGCTCGCGGGAGCGGCCGCGCAGCTGATCTTCCGCAGCAACAAGCGGCCCATCGACTGGACAGCGGCGATCGTCGTCGGCCTGATCGGCTCGTTCGTGGGCGGCCTACTGGTCAGCCTGCTGTCCGGTGACGGTTTGGCGCTGCGGCCGAGCGGCATCATCGGTTCCATCGTCGGCGCCATCGTCGTCACCGGGATCTACAAGCTGGCCACTGGACGAACCCCGGGCGCAAACGCGCGGCGCTGAACCGCGCCGGCGCTGGTCTTTTGCGGCGCTGGGCTTTCGGACGCTGTTTGTCCCGGCCGGGCGTGCACCGCCGAACTCACCGTCAAGCCCCGGCACCAACCCTGCGAATCGCCGGTGACGGCGCGACCGCGTCGGGGTGCAGGATGGCGGCAATGGCCTCCACCCCATCGATCAATCGAGGTCCCGGCCGCACGACCAGGCCGTCCGCGTCGATCGCCCACACGGGCACACCGGGCACCTGCGACAAGATCGTCGCCGCCTGGTCGGCAGCACCGTCGAGGTGAAAGCCACAAGGGGCGACCAGCACCACATCAGGCTCGCTCGAACGGATGTCGCCCCAGCTGGTCTGCGCGGAGCGGTCGCCGGAACGCCCGCCGACAGGTTCACCGCCTGCTGCCATCACCAGATCGGGAACCCAGTGACCGGCGGAGAAGGGCGGATCCACCCACTCCACCACCGCCACCCGCGGCCGCGGCAGACCGGCAACTGCCCGCTCGACCGCCACCAGTCGCGCGCGCAGGTCACCGACGACCGCTGCCGCCCGGTCCGTGACTCCGGTCCGGGACCCGACCTGCTCGATGGTGGCCAGCACGTCCTGCAGCGAGTGAGGATCCAAGCTGACGATCTCTGCGCTGCACCCCAGGTAGCCGAGAGCCGCATCGACGTCACCGGAGGGGATCGCGCAGACCCTGCACAGGTCCTGGGTGAGGATCAGGTCGGGGTTCAGCCCGGCCAGCGCCTGAGAGTGCAACGTGTAGAGATCTTCACCGGCGGCCATGGCCGCGCGGACGTAGTCATCGATTTCCCGCGGTGTCAGTCCGGACGTGTCCCGGCCGCCCACCACCACCGCCTTCTCGCGCCGCGCCGACGCCGGTTCGTCGCACTCGAAGGTCACGCCGACCAGTTCGTCACCCAGTCCCAGTGCATAGACGATCTCGGTGGCCGACGGAAGCAGGGAGACCAGGCGCATCGGCCCACGATAGGCACACCCTGACCGCGGGCCCGACCGGGCCGAAAGTCAGCGGGCGCGCATCCGATTGTTGCGCGCGTTGTGTTCCAGCTCTGCCAGCCCCAGTTCCTCCAGAAGAGGCGGGATGTAGACGCCGAAGCGGCCGCGCAGACCCTTTTTCAGGCCGTACCAGCCACCAACCGGATTGTCGGGCGATCGACCCCAGGCCTCGACGCTGCCATCCGGCGCCGGCTTCTGCTCATCGGCCCCACCCAACGGCACCCAATCCCCGGCGGCGACCAACATGGCGTGCAGGTCGTCGACGCAGCGCGCCTGGTAGAGCAGCACGGTCTTGCCGACCGAGCAGACGAGTACGGGGGGATCGGCCGCATCGTCACGGTGCAGGGTGTACTTCGAGGTCCCGGGCGGTGTTGCCAGTTGCCAGGGATCTTCCTTGGTGCCGGAACCGGACATTCGGCCACCGTAGACCTGGAAGCGTCAGTCGTGCAGGCCCGGCGCTATCGCTTGGCAGATTTCAGACGTTCGCCGCCGAGAAGAGCATCTGAACGGCACGCGCCTGCCCTTCGGCGTCACTGCGTCCGAGCAGTTCATGTGGCGCTCCGGCGATCGCCCGTGCGAAGTGCGACAACTCCAAAGCGTAGGAGTCTGCGGGCGGGACGGCGCGAGTCTCCGACTTCGCGTTCTGCCGGGCCAGTGTGATCCTGGGGGTGGCGCAGTGCCACGGGTCGTTGACTGTTGCTCTTCCCTTGGTTCCGAGCACCTCAAGGGCGCTCCGGTCAGGCAGGTGGAAACCACAGTCGAAGTGGGCCAGAACGTCATGCTCGAAAAGCAGCGTTCCGGCCGTCGTGATGTCGACACCGCTTGGTCCGTAGATCATCTGCGCGGTGGCTGCGAGCGGCTCTCCGGCCAGGAGCCGAGCAACATTGATCGGATAAACGCCGACGTCGAGCAAGCTCCCGCCGTTCAACGCCGGATCGAGCCGGACGTCGCCAGGAGCATCCGTCGGCCAGGTGAAGGATGCGCTGATCAGGCGAATCTCGCCGATCGCACCATCTTCGATCAGCTGCGCGAGCTCCTTGATCTGCGGGTGATACCGGTACATGAAGGCCTCGGAAAGCACGAGACCTCGTCGGGCGGCCTCGTCGAAAGCCTCGGCGACCTCGTGAGGGTGACGGCTGTAGGGCTTCTCGCACAGCACATGCTTACCCGCCTGCAGTGCGCGCATGGTCCAGGTGTGGTGCAGCCCGTTGGGCAACGGGATGTACACCGCATCAACGGCAGGTGAGTGCAGCAGATCGTCATAGTCGCCGATCGCTGCGGGAATCTCCCACTCGTCGGCGAACCGACGAGCTCGTTCCACGTCGCGGCTTGCCACGGCTACCACATCGATCTCGGGCACGAGCGCGGCACCGCGCAGCAGCTTTCGGTTGATCAGGGCTGTCGACAGAATTCCGAGGCGGATCTCACGCATGAGCTTCTCCCTTCAGGCGAGGATCACGTCGACGCCCGCATCGCGGAGCGCAGCGACATGTGCGCCGGAGGCGCTGGAATCCGTGACGACGATGTCGATGTCTTCGACGCCGCACAACCTGACGAATGCGACGGCTCCCAGCTTGCTGGCGTCGGCGACGATGATGCGGCGGCGAGCGCTTCGCAGCGCTGCTCGCTTGGTCTCGGCGTCGTCGTACTCGTACTCGGTGACGCCATTGGCACGGTCCACACCACCGGTGGTCAGGATGACGGTGTCGAAGGTCAGATTGTCGAAGGCGCTCTGGGTTGCCGGCCCGACGAACGACCGCTCATGTGGACGGACCTGCCCGCCGGGAATCATCAGAGTGATGTTGGGCCGATCCGCCAGCGCATCGGCGACATGCAGGCTGAGCGCCATGACCCGCAGACGGATGTCGTTGCGTAGCGCTTCCGCCACATGCAGAGTCGTCGTCCCTGCGTCGAGCACCACCGTTTCCCCGTCGCGAACCAGTGCGGCCGCGGCGGCCCCGATGCGCTCCTTCGCGGTCACGTGGGTCACCTGGCGCACGGCAAATCCGGGCTCGAAACTACGCGAGATCGTGGACACCGCGCCCCCGTGTACCCGGGTGAGGAAGCCGCCGGACTCCATCTCCTCCAAATCACGCCGGACGGTCATTTCTGACACCTCAAGCTCTTCGGACAGCTCGGTGACCCTGACCCGGCCGGCGGCTTGGACGGCGTTGAGGATGGTTTGGTGCCGCTGATGCTTGTTCATCCCAGAACCAGCGAAGCTGCCCCGATGCAACCTGACATGGCTGCGAGGCTGTTGATGTCGACCACGATTCCTCCTGGTGGGGCGAACGCGTAGGCAGCCAGATCCCCGCGGACTCTGGCCAGCAACGGACCGGTGGCGCCGAGTGCCGCTCCCGCGAGCACGATGCCGTCGGCAGCGTGCGCAACGGCCAGGGTCCGTGACAGAGCAGCGATCCCGCCGCGTGCCCGGTCGACGATCAGGGCGGCCCTCGGATCGGCAGCGGCGAGGTCATGCACGTCTTTCGCGCTCGCCGTCTCGTCGATGATGTCGGCGGCGACGGCAGCGGCGATGACACCGCGGGCCGAGGATATGGATTCCACGCAGCCGGAAGCGCCGCAATAGCACAGCGGCCCGCCCGGTTCGACGACGATGTGGCCGGACTCCGGATGCAGTCCGCGGACGCCGCGCACCAGGACACCGTCCTTGACGACACCGACACCAATCCCGGTGCCCACGGTGATGCACACGACGACCGCGTGGCCGCGGCCCGCGCCGTGCCGGGCTTCGCCCAGAGCTGCGCAGTTTGCGTCGTTCTCGATCGCGACGGTGGCGGCGATCTGCGCCAGGGCGGACCGGACGTCGCCCTGCAGTGATGCCGGCAGGGTGTGCGGGTTGTCGATGACGCCGGTGACGTGATCGACCGGACCGGTGATGCCCGCACCGATTCCGGCCGGCGGCGTCCCCACCTGATCGATGAGCCGGCGCACGACCGCGGTGAGCTGGTGGAAGGGCGCCCGGTCGTCGGCATGATCCACGCTCTGGCTGATCAGGATCCCCGCTCGTCCGCTGCGGTCGACCTCGGCGGCACGAATGTTCGTGCCACCGAGGTCGATTCCCACTGCCCATTCGCCCATGGGTGTCAGCAGGCGCCGTACAGGTTGTCGGCCACCTCAGGGCTGGCGAGGTTGTCCAGGTTGCCGACGACGGTGGGAAGTGCCGTCTCCGGTGGAACGGTCTCGCCGGCGATGGCCTTGAGCGCCTCATCCACGCCGAGAGTCCCCATCTTCCGTGCCTGTTGGATGACCAGGGCTTTCACCTGGCCGGCCTTGAGTTGCTCCACCTGGAACGGCTGGGCATCGCCGCTGACGAAGCTGACGTTGTCGGCCGCGTTCGCCTCGCGCAGTGCCGTCACGACGCCCTGCGCGTCGCCGCCGTTGAAGGTGAAGATGCCGCTGAGGTCGGGGTTCGCCGCGAGCGCGGCCGACACGATGGCCGCCGACTTGCCGGCCTCCCCGCTGCTGTATTGGAACGGGAGCAGCGTAATCCCCGGGAAGGCCTGCAGCCCGGCCTCGAAGCCCTGGCGCCCGAGGTCGTTGGTGGACACACCCGGCGGGGAGAAGATCCCGAGCACCTTGCCTTGGCCGCCGGTCAATTTTCCAACCTGCTCGGCGCCCTGCTTGCCGTACAGGACGTAGTCCGAGCCGATGTGGCCGGCTGCGATGTCGGCCTGCTTGAGGGTGGTGTCGACCAGGACCAGCTTGCTGCCGGCATCGACAGCGGATTTGAGTGGGGCATAGAGGGCAGTGTCGTCGTTCGGCGAAATGATGATCGCATCGGGCTTGCTCGCGGCGACCGCGTTGACGACCGGAATCTGCAGGGTCGCGTCGAACTGGCCCGCCCCCTGGACCGTCAGGTTGGCACCCACTTCGTTGGCCCGGGTCTTGGCACCGCATTCGATCGACTTGTAGAAGTCATCACTCGTCGTGCCGAGGATCAAAGTGATGTTCTTGCCCGTGGTGGCCGCCCCGCTGTCGGAACCAGAGGGGGAAGAGGAGGTCGTCGAGCCCGCGGAACTACTGCATGCTGCGAGGAGCAGCGAGCCGGCGAGCGTGATGCCCAACGTCAACGTACGGCGCCGAGAGATGTTTGCTGTCATGCGAACTCCTTGAGGTCGGATGGCGATGATCACGACAATTGCCGGGTACGTCGGCGCTGGTCGATGAGAACGGCGATGATGAGGACTGCACCGACTGCGACGTACTGCCAGTAGGGAACGACCCCGCGGATGATGAAGCCGTTGGCGAGAACGATGGGGATGAATACCCCGATGGTGGTGCCGAACATCCAGCCCACTCCACCGAAGAGGGATGTTCCGCCGATGACCACGGCGGTGATGACCTGAAGATTCGTCGTGCTGTTGCCGGCAATGGTCGTCGTGCCGAATCTCGCCAGGGTGAGGAAGGCGCCGAGGCCGGCGAGCAGGCCGGCGATGGCATAAATTTGCACGAGGCTGCGCTCGACGTTGATGCCTGCTCTTCTGGCGGATTCGGCACTCGACCCGATCGCGTAGGTGCGACGTCCGAACACTGTCAGCGCAAGCACCACCCCGGCCACTGCCGTGACCGCGGCCGCCACGATGGCGATGATCGGGACACCGAGCCAACGACCGTTGCCGAAGTCGACGAGTTTCGTTGGCACGGCCCGGATGTCGATTCCGTCGCTGATCACCAGGGCAAGGCCGTACGCGGCGCCGAGGGTTCCCAAGGTGACCACGAAGGCAGGGACTCTTGCCCGGGCGATCAGCAGACCGTTGAGGACTCCCCAGGCGGCGCCGGCTATCAAGGTGACGATCAACCCGATCATGATGGTCGACCAACCATCTCCGCCCACGGCTTCCATGACCTTGGCGCCGACCACCGCGGAAAACACCAGCACGGAACCCACAGACAGGTCGATGCCGGCAGTGATGATCACGAAGGTCGCACCTGCGGCCAGGACGAGGAGGATGGCGACGTCACTCAGGATTCCTTGGGCGTTGCCGACGGTGAAGAACGTCCTGGGAGACAGGGCGCTGAAGACCGCCACAATGCCCACCAGGACGAGCAGCATGGTCGTCGTCGGTCTGCTGAGCCAGGCGCTGATCCGGTCGAAACTCATGATTCGCCGTCCGTCTGCTCGAGGCCCGCTCGATCGGCGCCGGTCATCGCGGCGACGACCTGTTCGGGAGTGGTGTCCGCCGTGCTGAACTGGGCCACCCGTCTGCCCAATCGCAGCACCTCGATACGGTCGGCAACCGCCATCACTTCGGGGAGGCTGTGACTGATCAGCACCACGCTGATGCCTTTGTCACGCACGCGCCGCACCAGGTTCAGCACTGTTCGCGTCTGACGGACACCCAACGCGGCGGTCGGCTCGTCGAGGAAAAGAACATGCTTGGCCCAGGTAGCCGCACGGCTGACGGCAATGCCCTGGCGCTGACCGCCGGACATGTTGCCAACCGGATCTCGCTCCGAGCGCAACGTGACCTGCAAGGACTTGAAGACCTCAGCCGCCTGCTCCCGCATGGCTCGGTTGTCGATGAATCCCAACTTTCCCAACAGACCGGCGCGTCGCAGCTCACGGCCGAGGAAGAGGTTGGCTGCCGGTTCCAGGGTGTCGGCCAAAGCCAGGTCCTGATAGACGGTTTCGATCCCGAGGTCGCGCGCCGCCTGCGGTGAGGAGAGGTGAACATCGCGCCCCTCGACCTCAATCCGGCCCGAGTCGGGGTGAACGACGCCGGACAGCACCTTGACCAGGGTGGACTTTCCTGCCCCGTTGTCCCCCATCAGCGCGACGACCTCACCGCGTCGGACCTCGAAGTCAGCACCGCGCAGGGCCTCGACCTTGCCGAAGGTCTTCGTGACTCCCAACGCGCGGAGCACCGCGGCGGTGTCGGGTTCAGTCATACCGCGAAGCTACGATGTTCGATCCGCTCACGTCAAGTGTTTGTTTCGAACTAGATCTGGTCGTAACCTGAACACATGACACACTCCTCTGCGGCTCCGGTCCCCTATGTCGAGGACATCCACGCCCAGCCCGAGGCGCTGCAGAACCTGTTGGATGCGGGCATCACAGCGGAGACGGAGACGGTCATCCGAAGATTCCCGGCGGCCGGCCGCGTTGTCCTCACCGGTATGGGCGCGTCCTTGCACGCCATGTATCCCTCGTATCTGCGCCTGCTCCGGGCCGGAATTCCCGCGTGGCTGGTCGAGACTGCAGAACTGCTGGGGCCGGCCGGAGGCCTGATCACCGCGGAGACAGCCGTGTGGATCACTTCCCAGTCCGGGCGAACCGCGGAAGTGACGGCGTTGATGCAGGCGATGCCGGTCCGGCCCGCACTGACCCTGGTGGTGACCAATCACGGCGACAGCCCGCTGGCCGCGCATGCGGACGCGGTGGTGTTGATGCGGTGCGGGTTGGAGAGCACCGTCGGAACCCGCAGCTACACCAACAGCCTGGCCGTTTCCACGTTGGTCACCGACCGGATACTCGGTACCGGATCGCCCAGCTCGCTCGACTCGGTGCCCACCCGTCTTGCCGACTATCTTGCCGGGTGGCGGGAGCACGTCGACCGGCTCGATGAACTGGTGCCGGTCGACACGGCACTTTTCGCACTGGGCCGACATTCATCCCTTGCCGCCACTTCCACCGGTGCGCTGATCGTCAAAGAGGCTGCCGCGCACGCCATCGAGCCGCTCAGCTCGCCGCAGTTCCGGCATGGCCCATTGGAAATGGCCGGCTCCGAGGTGACGGCACTCATTCTCGCCGGAGACGAATTTGCGCGGCCCTTGAATCAACGACTGCGCGAGGAGCTGGAGGCGTTCGGTGCTCACGCCGTATGGCTCGATCCGCGCGGTGGAAGTGGCGCTGCATTGCCGTGGCTCGACGACGACGAAACACGACCCTTTGCAGAAATCCTTCCGTTTCAGGCATTGAGCGTCGCGCTCGCACGTCGCACGCACCGTGAACCGGGGTCGTTCCAACGAATCGGGAAGGTGACCACCACGCTCTGATGCCGCCGACATCCGCGACGCCGGACAGGTCATGGCACCAACCACGCCCGACGGCTTCTAAGCTGAGCCGATGCAGCAGTACCTGGACCTGATGGACCGCATCCTGACCACCGGGGCCGTGAAGACGGACCGCACCGGCACCGGCACCCGCAGCGTCTTCGGGCACCAGATGCGGTTCGACCTCGCCGATGGTTTCCCTGTCGTGACCACCAAGAGGGTCCACCTGCGCTCCGTGGTGGTGGAGTTGCTCTGGTTCTTGCGGGGCTCCACCAACGTGCGGTGGTTGCAGGAGCGAGGGGTGAGCATCTGGGACGAGTGGGCAGATGCCGAGGGCGAACTGGGACCCGTCTATGGTCACCAGTGGCGGTCATGGCCTGCTCCGGACGGGCGGCAGATCGATCAGATCGCGGCGGTCGTCCGGTCGCTGCGGACCAACCCGGATTCCCGCCGGCACATCGTGTCCGCCTGGAACGTCGCCGAGGTGTCAGAGATGGCACTCCCGCCGTGCCACACCATGTTCCAGTTCTCTGTCGCCGACGGTCGACTGTCCTGTCAGCTCTACCAGCGCTCGGCGGACGTGTTCCTCGGCGTGCCGTTCAACATCGCCTCCTACGCGCTGCTGACCGCCATGATGGCGCAGATCGTCGGTCTGCAACCGGGCGAGTTCATCCACACCCTGGGCGACGCGCACCTGTATTCCAATCACCTCGAACAGGCGCGGCTGCAACTCACCCGGACGCCGCGTCCGCTGCCCACGCTGCGCCTGACGCCGACGGTCACCGAGATCGACGACTTCACTGCCGAGCACATCACGGTCCTCGACTACGACCCCTACCCGGCGATCAAGGCGCCCATCGCGGTGTGACGGAGCACCTGCCGGCCCTCACCCTGGTCGCTGCCGTGGCCCGCAACGGCACCATCGGCGCCGGCGGCGGGCTCCCCTGGCATCTGCCGGCCGACCTCAAACGGTTCAAGGCGCTGACCATGGGCCACCCGATGATCATGGGCCGGCGAACGTTCGCGTCCATTGGCAGGGCGCTTCCGGGTCGCACCACCATCGTGGTCACCCGCGACGAATCATGGCAGGGGCCCGACGTCCTGGTGGCGCACTCGGTGCAAGAGGCGATCGCGATCGCCGGCGACGTGGCCGGCAACGGTCCGGTCATGGTGGTGGGCGGCGGTGAGATCTATCGGCAGACGATCGCCGATGCCGTCCGGCTGGAGATCACCCACGTCGACGCGGACGTGCCAGGCGACACGACATTCCCGGACATCGATCCGCGGGCCTGGTCCGAGACCTCCCGCGAGGAGGGTGACGGCTTCAGCTTCGTGACCTACGAACAGCACGGGCGGCAAACCGCCGACCCGGACGAGAACCTTGGCCGACCGATCACCGATCTCGCCGCGTTGGTGGCCTCGCTGCAGCCACTGTTGCACGAGGGTGAGTACACGTTCGTCACGCTGCCGGCGGGCGAGGTCCCGGCCGGGTTGAGCCCAGTTGCGACCGTTGCCGAGGCCGAGGGCCTGACGCTGGTGGTTGCGGTAGCGCAGGCCAGTGCGGCCGGCCTGCAGGGTGCGTTCGATTGCGCCTGGATCACTCTGCAAGTCGGCTCGGCGCTGAATGCGGTGGGCCTGACGGCAGCGGTTGCGGCCGCGCTGACCAACGACGGCATTCCCTGCAACATGATGGCCGGATATCACCACGACCACCTGTTCGTGCCCTACGCGGCAGCGAACCGCGCCATGGCCGCCTTGGCGGCTCTGGCACACGCCCGCGCCTGAACGAGTTACCCCGAGCGGCGACGCCCGGTTTCTTCAGCCGACCGGGGCGCCCGGGCGGGTCGAGCCGTAGGGCACCACGATGCGCAGCGTCGGGTCGATGTTGAGGCTGTCCATCCCGCTCGGCCGTGGCCGGTTGGACGCGCCCATGCCTGCCTTGACGGAGTTGCTGATCACACTGCTCTTGTCCACCGCGATCGAGTCGGTGCGCATGGTGCGACTCACCGAATCAAGGAGGTCTGACAACTCCAGATCCAAGGCATCGCAGATGGAAGCGAGCAATTCGCTGGACGCTTCCTTGCGACCGCGCTCGACTTCCGAGAGGTACCCGAGCGAGACATTGGCCGCGGTCGAGACATCGCGCAGTGTGCGGTTCTGCCGGTTACGAGCGTCGCGCAGCGTCTCTCCGAGAGCATTACGCAGGAGCACGTCGCACCTCCTTTCCACCTTTGTCCATCCGGAACTGCATTGTGAATCCGCGGACCGCGCGAGATGGCGATCCGTCCTGCTCTGATACCGGGAA
>CAWCVW010000016.1:0-94847 GCA_963798965.1 uncultured Actinomycetota bacterium | reverse complement strand
GGAATTGGAGGTGTCCGTCGCGGTTGAGAAGACCGCCGGCGGGGATGCGAAGGTGAAGTTCTGGGTGGTGGAACTAGGCGCGGACGGCAAGATCAGTTCGACCTCGACTCAGCGGATCAAGTTGACGCTGAATCCGCGGTTGACGGAGGCCGCCGCCGCGGCGGACACCACGCTTTGTCGGAGCGGTCTGCCTACGTGCACGGCGCTGAAGTGGACGGCGAGAAGTGACTGTGCAACGCTGCCCACAGCGCCGTGAATGTCGGCTGACGGCCGATGGTGGGGTGGGTTGGAGCGGCCGCGGGTCGCTGAGCTGATCGTCGATCGGGGTCTGTCGAGCGCGCGGCGGGGGTCGGGGTATCTGGTGTCGTCTGCGGTGGTGTTGACCGCTGCCCATGTGGTTCGAGATGCCAGCACGGTGCTGGTGCGGTTCAACGCGGAGCTGGACGACGAATGGATCAGCGACGCGACGGTGACGTTTGCTCGACCCGGCCAGCGACATCGGCGCGGTCACGTTGACGATTCCCGCAGCGGGCTCGGTGGGGCAGGTCGAGTTCGGTGCGCTGGGGGAGCGGGCCGCTGTGCTGCCGTACTCGGCGGTCGGTTTCCCGCGGTTCAAACTGCGTACCGAGCAGCCGGCCGAGAACGACGGCGGTCCGTTGTCAGGTACCGGGATGCGGCGCACCTGAACGGGACGATCGCGTCGCTGGCGAACTGGCGGCAGGGCACCCTCGAACTGGTCACCGACCCCCCGGAGCGGGACCCCGACCCGAAGCATTCGCCGTGGGAGGGCATGTCCGGGGCCGCGGTGTGGTGCGCCGGCCGGATCGTCGGGGTGGTCAGCGAACACCACCGCAGTGACGGGTTGAACCGGCTGGCCGCCACCCCGTTCCCCACCGCTCCGACGTCAGCTCGGCACAGGGCGGTGGGCGGAACTTGCCGCGAGCTGCTCGGTCTGCCCGCGAACGACGTCGCGAGCTTGGTCGACGTCATCGCCGCCGTCGCTGGCAGACGCATCGGCGAGGGGTACCGTGGCGCAGGTCGAGGACATCGCCCCGATCCGGCTCGTCGGGCGGGAAGACGAGCTGGACGGTTGACCCGGTTCTGCGCCGGTGACGAGGCCTACCAGTGGTGGCAGGCCGGTCCCTGGTTCGGCAAGACCGCGTTGGCGTCCTGGCTGGTGCTGCATCCACCCGCGGGGGTGCGGGTGGTGTCGTTCTTCATCACCGGCCGGCTGGCCGGGCAGTCGGATCACACCGCTTACACCCGCGCGCTGGTCGAGCAGTTGGCCGTGATCACCGGCGATACCGGGCTGCTGGCAACGAATCTGGCGGATTGGGACGGGCAACGCGGTCCGGTTGCTGAAAAAGGCAGCCGAACAGGTCGCCGCGGCCGGTAGCGGCTGCTGCTGGTAGTCGACGGTTTGGACGAGGACCGCGGCGCGCCACCCGCCGGCCCGACGAGTATCGCGTCGCTGCTACCCCGTCGGCCCCCGCCCGGGGTCCGGGTCCTGGTCACCAGCCGCCCCCATCCGGGCATCCCCATCGATGTCCCGGAGATCACCCGCTGCGCGGTTGCCGGGTGGTGCAGCTGACGCCGATCCGATCAAGCCAGGGAGATCGAACGCAGGCGCCAAGCCGAACTGGCCGAGCACCTGGCCAGCGGTGACTGCGGCGCGGATCGACATCCTCGGGCTGCTGACCGCGGCGGGCGGAGGGTTGACGGTGAGTGAACTGGCCGAGCTGATCGGCAAGCCGCGGTGGGAAATCAAACACAGCAGGTCACCGGAAGTTTCGGTCGAAGCCTGAGTTCGCGCGCCGCATCAACCCTGGACCCGGCCGGACAGCGAACCCGTGCTGATCTTCGGTCACGAGGCGCTGCGCGAGCAGGCGCAACTCGAACTCGGCGGCGAAGTCAGGAACTACCGGGAACGCATCGACACCTGGGTGGCGCGAGTTACCGCGACCGCGAATGGCCCGAGGATTCCCCCCGGTTCGTATTCCGGCCCTACGCCCGACTTCTGGCCAGCACGGGTGACGCCGAGAGATTGGCCGATCTGGCCATCGATCGGCGGCGGCACGATCGAATGCTTCAGCTGACCTTCGGCGATGCCAACGCCTTGGAAGAAATCACCGGCGCATATGAACTCCTGAAAGACAGCACCAATACTCACGACCTTATCGTGCTGGTACTGCTCGCCTTTGAACGCAACCGATTGGCTAGCAGAGGCGCATCAATACCCCCTCAGCTACCGGCGGTGTGGGCATCGGTGGGGAATTTACCTCGAGCCGTGGCAATGGCCCGCAGCATCTTCAACGGCTCCGCGCAGGCGCTCGCTGGGGTCGTTGAAGCCCTGGCCGGGGCGGGCCAGGTCGGTGATGCGGAACGTATCGCCCGCAGCATCACCGACGACTACGTGCAGGCGCGGGCGCTGGCTGGGATCGCGGCCGCGTTGGCCCGGGCGGGTCAGACGGGCGACGCGCAGCGGGTGGCGTTGGACGCGGAACGTATCGCCCGCAGCATCACCGACGACTACATGCAGGCGCGGGCGCTGGTCGGGGTCGCCGAAGTCCTGGCCGGGGCGGGTCAGGTCGGTGACGCGGAACGTATCGCCCGCAGCATCACCGACGACTACGCGCAGACGCTGGCGCTGGCGGAGATTGTCGAAGCCCTGGCCGGGGCGGGTCAGGTCGGTGACGCAGAACGTATCGCCCGCAGCATCATCGATGACTCTGTGCAGGCGCGGGCGCTGGCGGAGGTTGTCGAAGCCCTGGCCGGGGCGGGTCAGGTCGGTGACGCGGAACGCGTCGCCCGCAGCATCACCGACGACTACATGCAGGCGCGGGCGCTGGCCAGGATCGCCGAAGCCCTGGCCCGGGTGGGTCAGGCCGGCGACGCGCAGCGGGTGGCGCTGGACGCGGAACGTATCGCCCGCAGCATCACCGACGACTACATGCAGGCGCTAGCGTTGGCCGGGGCCGCGGCCGGGTTGGCCGGGGCGGGTCAGGTCGGTGACGCAGAACGTATCGCCCGCAGCATCACCGACGACTCGGTGCAGGCGCAGGCGCTGGTCGGGGTCGCCGAAGTCCTGGCCGGGGCGGGTCAGGTCGGTGACGCGGAACGTATCGCCCGCAGCATCATCGATAACTCTGTGCTGGCGCGGGCGCTGGCCGGGGTCGTCGAAGCCCTGGCCGGGGCGGGTCAGGTCGGTGACGCAGAACGTATTGCCCGCAGCATCACCGACGACTCGGTGAGGGCGCACGCGCTGGTCGGGGTCGCCGAAGTCCTTGCCGGGGCGGGTCAGGTCGGTGACGCGGAACGCGTCGCCCGCAGCATCACCGACGACTCTGTGCAGGCGCAGGCGCTGGCCGGGATCGCCGAAGCCCTGGCCGGGGTGGGTCAGACGGGCGACGCGCAGCGGGTGGCGCTGGACGCGGAACGTATCGCCCGCAGCATCACCAACGACTCCATGCAGGCGCGGGCGCTGGCCGAGGTCGCCGAAGTCCTGGCCGGGGTGGGTCAGGCCGGTGACGCGGAACGTATCGCCCGCAGCATCACCGACGACCCGGTGAGGGCGCACGCGCTGGCCGGGATCGCCGAAGCCCTGGCCGGGGTGGGTCAGACGGGTGACGCGCAGCGGGTGGCGCTGGACGCGGAACGTATCGCCCGCAGCATCACCGACGACTCTGTGCAGGCGGAGGCGCTGGCCGGGGTCGCGGCCGCGTTGGCCCGGGCGGGTCAAGCGGGCGACGCGGAACGCGTCACCCGCAGCATCACCGACAACTCGGTGCAGGGCGCACGCGCTGGTCGGGGTCGCCGAAGCCCTGGCCGGGGCGGGTCAGACGGGTGACGCGCAGCGGGTGGCGCTGGACGCGGAACGTATCGCCCGCAGCATCACCGACGACTACGTGCAGGCGCGGGCGCTGGCCGGGGTTGTCGAAGCCCTGGCCCGGGCGGGTCAGGCCGGTGACGCGCAGCGGGTGGCGCTGGACGCGGAACGTATCGCCCGCAGCATCACCGACGACTCCGTGCAGGCGCACGCGCTGGCCGGGATCGCGGCCGCGTTGGCCCGTGTGGGTCAGACGGGCGACGCGCAGCGGGTGGCGCAGAAGGTGGAACGTATCTTCGCCCGCAGCATCATCGACGACTACGGGTTGATGCTGGCGCTGGTTGGTGTCGCCGCCGCGTTGGCCTGGGCGGGTCAGGTCGGTGACGCGGAACGTATCGCCCGCAGCATCACCGACGACTCCATGCAGGCGCGGGCCCTGGCCGGGGTCGCCGAAGCCCTGGCCGGGGCAGGTCAGGCCGGTGACGCGGAACCTATCGCCCGCAGCATCACCGACGACTCCGTGCAGGCGCGGGCGCTGGCCGGGGTCGCCGCCGGGTTAGCCGGGGCGGGTCAGGCCGGTGACGCGCAGCGGGTGGCGCTGGACGCGGAACGTATCGCCCGCAGCATCACCGACGACTCTGTGCAGGCGGACGCGCTGGTCGGGGTCGCCGAAGCCCTGGCCGGGACGGGTCAGACGGGCGACGCGCAGCGGGTGGCGCAGAAGGTGGAACGTATCGCCAGCAGCATCACCGATGACTCCATGCAGGCGGACGCGCTGACCGAGGTTGCGGCCGCGCGGGCCCAGGTCGGTCAAACTGCGATCGCGAGGCACCTGGTGGTTGAGTTGCTAAATGGCACGAGTTGGGTGAGCGCCACGGCAACCCTTGCGCGGATTATTGCTCAGAATGGTGCGGGCGAGCTATCAATGCGTTTGTCTGTCTGGAATTCTGCAGAGACGGAACACGACGCACGGAGCGAGCCTCGATAAATTCCGGACAGCATGCACATGCAGGGGTCGAGAGGCTGGCGGCCTGTTTGGCCCCGCAGGATCGCCGAACCGCCAGGACGTATTTGGTGATCGCTGAATGGGCAGCGGCCGACCGTGTACGTAGGAAACGCATAGGTCGAGCCTGTGCCGCTTACCAGGCGGAACCGGATTCTCCTATCTACTTTAAGGTCTCACGAAGCCGCGGCTGTTCCACACAGTCGGCGGCGGCCAGGGGCGCCGGGCCGGTCGTTGCTGGTGCCCGGTTCCGCCGCCGGGTTGCCGTGGCACTTCGGGGTTGCCGAACTACTGCACCGGATCACTCGAACACGGGAACCGTGTCCATGCGCTGTGAGCAGGACCGCTCTGGCGGCGGACGGCTGCGCGATTGATAGCCATGAGACGCCGTTCGTCTGCCCGGTCGATGGTGGGCACGCCCCGCCCCCCCTCTGCGGGGCGTGCCCAGGACCCGCACGGCTGCGGCCCCCGATGATCTGGGTGCCGCAGCCGCGCGTGGCATGAGCCTGTGGCGTCAGGCGATGTCGGCGTCGGGCTGGTAGGTGGGGCTGGCCAGCGGGTTTCGGACTGCACCGAGGACGGTGTACCGGCAGGTGCGGAGTTTTTGGTAGCCGCAGTCCTTGGGGACAGAGACGACGTCGCGGGGGTTGACGGACACGATGAGAGTTTTGGGTCCGAAGGTGGAGGCGTAGTCCCAGGTGCCGACGTGCAGGCCGGTGGTGCAGCCGTTGTGCCGGTCGTCGCTGACCTGGGCGCGGGGCATTTCCACGACGGCTCCGGGCGGGTTGGGGATGTGCCCGATGTGGGTGGTGCCGTTGACGGTGGCGCGGCCGCAGGACATGGAGTGGTTGTCCTGGTCGTTCTGGACGCCCTTGTAGCCGATGAAGCAGCCGTCGGGGGTGATGGTCATGTCCCGGTCGGTGAGCCAGGTGAACAGTTGCTGACGGGATTTGCGGGAGGGGTTGGCGGCGAGGTTTTCCATGAAGCGGACGAGGCCGGTGTACCGGTCGTCGCCGTCTTTGATCATGCGGACCAGGTGCCGGGTGAGGGCGGTGTCGATGATCTCGCCGTCGAAGCGGATGGTGCCCTGCCGGTAGGTGACCCGGTCGGACAGTCGTTGCAGGGTGTCGGCTGCGGTAGCGGCGAAGTCGATCAGCCGCCGGATGTGCTGGTCGTCCGGGTCGGCGGTGCTGCCGAGGTAGTGCAGGAGTTCGGCGAACTTCGGGTGGCTGCCGGGGATGGTGTGCGCGTTCCCGGTGTCCAGGAAGACGACAAGGGATCGGCGTCCATCGGCGTTGGTGTAGCTGTAGTTCATCGGGGAAGTCCTTTCAGGGCAACGAGTGTTGTTGGTGTCATGCGGCTTCGGCGTTGACGTGGGCGAGCAGGGCAGCGGTTTCGGTGTCGGTCAGGGTGACCGGCGAGTAGTGGGTGCGGATGCGCAGCGCCATCCCGAGCAGCGGCAGGTGCCGGTCGAGCAGCTCCTCGACCGGCGTCAGGGCGTCGGGCCGGGTTGGGCGAGGGTGTAGTTGCTCGGCCTGGCCGAGCAGGGCGATCAGGCCGGGGGAGGCGGTGACCAGCCGTTTGGCCTGATCGAACCCGGCGAGCAGGTCCCGCAGGGTCTGCCCGGTGATCCGGTCAAGGACGGGGCGCAGTAGTTCCCGGATGCGGGTAACGGCCCGTTCCCGGCTGCCGACGATCTGCTGCGCGTGCAGCAGCGCCCGGTCGGTGTCGGTGAGGGCGGTCGTCAGGTGCCGCGCTTTGTCCTGCATGGCCGTTTCGCCGTCCAGCACGGCCGGTACGCGCCGGATGAGTGCGGCGCATCTCTGCTGGGAGGTCAGCGCGATGACGGTGCGGTCGCGGGCAACCAGGCGGCCCAGCGGAGTGGAGGCCAGGTGGTCGGGGAACGCGATGATCTCGCCTGTCAGGTCGGTGATCTCGGCAGCCGTGAGGTTGACCTGCCGGTAGGTGTCCACAGGTGTCGTCTGGTAGCGGGTGGGGGAGCGCCCGGCCGACGGCGCGGCGACCAGAGCGGCGTGGTCCTTGAACTCGCGGTAGGCGATGGTGCGGACCGGCAAACCGGGACCGAAGCTCAGCCACCCGGTCCCGCCGCTGTCGGTCCCGCTGATGAGAAGGCAGGTGACCTCCCGGTGCTCGATCAGGTACCGGCGGGCGGCGCGCAGCACACTGCCCGACCTGGGCACCCCGGTCACGATGAGCACCCCGGTGAGGGCTTCCAACGCGACCTGGGTGCTCTCCTGCACTGTCAGCGTCGGGCGGCTCTGGCGGCTCCGGTCCAGCGTGTAGGAGGGCAGCGGCAGCACCTGGGTGCCGATGATCTCCTCACCGCGCCAGGTGAAACCACGACGGGCCACGGTGTCGTGCAGCCCGGCGATACGCTGCCGGATCGTCGCCAACGCGAACCCGGCCCGCGCGATGTCCGGGTGCGAGTCCAACTCGGCCTGCACCGCCGCAGTGATGCCGTCCCGCACCGCGATCAGCACCCGACGCACCGCGCAGATCGTGGTGTCGGTGTCCCGCAACGCCTCTCGGGACGGGGTGATGTCCACCGCGCCGATTTCGACCCGCCCGTACAGGCGTGCACCGGCCGCGCGCAGCGAGGCCACCAGCCGGGTCAGCGACGGGTCGTCACGGGTCGCCCCGGACAGCACCGTTTCGCTGACGCGGTACCCGACGCCGCCCATCACGACGTGGACACCCACCTCGGCGGCCGGGTTCCCCGGCGCGGCCAAGTACACCCGTTCGGTCACACCGAACGCCCCTGCGTACACCGAGGCCGGTTCCTGGCCGTCCACCAGCACCGTGCCCGGCTCCCAAGTGCCGAAGAAACCCGTTGCGGCGCGGCGCATCTGCGCCACGTCCGGCACCCCTATCGAGACCAGCACCCCGTTGGGTTCATCCGTGCGGTCACGGCGCAGCACGCTAACCCCACCAGCCCCGTCACCGCCCACCGCAAACAACGCGACCGTCCGTTGTCCGTCCTTGACCGCCGTCACCACGAAACAGCGGTCCCCCTGCGGTCCCCCGGGTGGCAGTCGGGTCGGTGTCACCGGCGGCCGACCGCGCCGGCACACCGACCGAACTCGATCAGTTGTTCAGTTCCTTCGCCTTCTCGGCGACCGTGTCGACCACGCCGTCGATGTTGTCCGGGGTCTTGTCCTTGATGACACCGGCAACCTGGTCGATGCGCTCGTCGGTGGCGACCTCCTTGATCTTGTCGGTGACACCGGACGCGGCACTGCTGGTGCCGTCGGCCGCCTTGTCGCCGCCCTGCCCGAGCAGGTCCTTGGCCTTGTTGACCAGGTCGTCCAATCCCATGAGAGCCCCTCCAACTGCGCGAATCGTGCAAAGAACACTTTTGTGTCGGCCGGAGCGTAGGCGCAGATCGATCGGGTCGGCAAGCTTTCGACCCGCGGGTGACGCGACCGCGGGGTGCTCAGTGCAGGTGCCGGCGCCAATCCCGTGGCACCCGGTCCGCGGGACCCGGAACCGACTGATCCGCCGGATGCGAGTCCGGGGCGGCCAGCGCCGGACCGTCGTAGAACTCATTGGTCTGGAAGCTCCAGAACCACGATTCGCCGGGCTCGTAGCTCGCAATGAACGGATGACCGGATTCCGTGGCGTGCTTGCTGCCGTGCTGCGAGGGTGAGGTGTCGCAGCAACCGATGTGGCCGCATTCGGCGCAGCGCCGCAGGTGCAGCCACCACCCGCCGGTCGCTTCGCATTCGACGCATCCGGGGCCGCTGGGCGGCACCGAAGGATTGATTCCGGCGGTCTGGGTCATCGAGCTCCGTTCGTCGTTCGCCTTTTCTGGACCGGGAAGTTCCGGTCAGTCGTCCTCATCGCCATCCCCGTCGTCGATCGGGTCCGGGGTGGTCAGTGGCAGCAGCACCCGGAAGCGGGTGTCACCCGGCTCGGAGGTCACCGTCACGTTCCCGTGGTGCTTGTTCACCACGATGCGCCAGGAAATGTCCAGCCCCAGTCCGGTGCCCTCGCCGACCGGCTTCGTGGTGAAGAACGGCTCGAAGATCCGGGACTGGATGTCCTGCGGAATGCCGGATCCGGTATCTCCGATCTCGACGCAGACATCGTCACCGGACAGCGTTGTCCGCACGGTGAGGGTGCCGCTGGTACCCATTGCCGCGACTGCGTTGTCGATGAGGTTGGTCCACACCTGATTCAGTTCGGCGGCATAGGCGGGCACCTTCGGCAGGGTCCGGTCGTAATCCTTGACGACCTCGATGGCGCCGATCTTGTTGCCCAGCATGGTCAGGCTGCTGTCGAGCAACTCGTGCACGTCCACCATCCGGAAGGGCGCGCGGTCCAACTGCGAGTACTGCTTGGCGGCGCCGACCAGGGTGGAGATCCTCGTTGTCGCATCATGGATCTCGTTCATCAGCAGTTCGGTCTCGACGGTGTAGTTGAGCCAGCGGATGGCGCCGTCCAGCGTCTCCGGGGGCACGCTGGAGGCAACGACCTCGAGCCATTCAACGTCGAGCCCGGCCTGAACGAATGTCGGCGCCAGGTCCCAGCCGCCGCTGATGTCGTGCTCGTCGAACCAGTCGCCGAGCGTGTCCTCGCGGTCGCTGGCCTCCATCGGGGACAGCGTCGGGGCCTTCGCAACCCGCTCGACAGCGACCTCCTGCAGGGCGATGAGCGGTTCCAGTGCGGCTGCCGCCATCTTGCCGGAGGCGATCATGCCCAACTTGTGACGCATGCCGGCGACCCGGTTCCGCAGCGCCGTGGTGGCGCTGACCGCTGCGGATGCGGGGTTGTTCAGCTCGTGGGTGAGCCCGGCGGACAACGACCCGAGGGCGAGCAGCCGCTCCCGCTGGCCGATCACCTCCTGGGTGTTCTGGATCCCGAAGAACAGCCCCTCCAGCAGGTGCAGCGCCATCGGGAACCAGTCGCGCATCATCGCGGCGAAATCGTCGGCAGCCAGCACGAAGAACCGCGCGGGCTCGATGACCCGCATGGTGCCGTTGTACGTCTGCGGTACCTTCTCCGCCAGATAGGCCCGCCAGGCGCCGGAATAAGCACCGCGCTGCGAGGTCCGGGTGGTCTCGACATCGTCGGTGCCGACCCTGCGGTACAGCGCGATGCTGCCTTCCAGCAGCACATAGAAGCACGTCGCGGGTTCCCCCTCGGAGAACACCGGGCCGGGATCGAAGTACTCGACATGGCCTGCGCTGCAGAGCCATCCGAGCTGCGAATCGGTCAGCTTCTCGAACAGGAACAGCGACCGCAGTTCGTCCGGGCTGCACGTCATCGGCCCGTCCGTCCTGGGATGCAGTCCGGTCGCGGCGACCTCGGTCGGTGCCGTGTCGGCGGTCTCGGTCATCGCTTCCCCAGGTATCGGTGCACGAGGGTGACGGCCATCGCGCCCTCACCGACAGCGCTGGCCACCCGTTTCACCGAGTCCGCCCGCACGTCACCGGCGACGAACACGCCGGGCACGCTGGTCTCGAGGTGATACGGGTCCCGGTCCAGCGGCCAGTCGGGTGGTCGTTGGCCGTTGGTCAGCAGATCCGGACCCGCCACGATGAACCCGCGGCTGTCCCGGATCGTCGTCCCGTCCAGCCAGTCCGTGCGCGGGGCGGCACCGATGAAGACGAACACCGATCCGGTCTCGACCTTGTCCTCGGCTCCGGTCACGTTGTGCCGCAACGTCAGTCCCTCGAGATGATCGGTGCCGTGGCCCTGCACGATCTCGGTGCAGGTCTGCACCCGGATGTTCTCGATGGCCTCGATCTGCTGGATCAGGTAGTGCGACATCGAAGCGGTCAGTGAGGGCCCGCGGATCAGCATGGTGACGGATTTGGCGTACTTGGCGAAGTACACCGCTGCCTGCCCGGCGGAGTTGGCACCGCCGACGATGTAGATGTTCTGTCCGGCGCACCCCGGTGCCTCGGACAGCGCCGATCCGTAGTAGACGCCGCGGCCGGCGAACTCGTCCACCCCTGGCGCGGTGAGCCGGCGGTAGGAAACACCGGTCGCCAGGATGACGGAATGCGCGTCGATCTGCTGGCCGTCGGCGAACCGCACGGTGCGCGCCGAGCCGTTCACCTCGACGGCGACAACGTCGACGGTGGAAAGCATCTCGGCGCCGAACTTCAGCGCCTGGCGGCGCGCACGCTCGGTCAACTGAGCGCCGGACACCCCGTCCGGGAAACCCAGGTAGTTCTCGATGCGGGAGCTCTGCCCCGCCTGACCACCGGTCGCGATCCGTTCCACCAGTACCGTCCGCAAGCCTTCGGACGCCCCGTACACCGCCGCGCCGAGTCCGGCCGGACCGGCACCGATCACCACCAGGTCGTAGAAGTCGCTCGACGGGGCCGTGCTCATACCCACCTTGCTGGCCAGTTCGGCGTCCGCCGGTTCGACCAGCACCTCACCGTCGGTGGTGATGACGACCGGCAACCGGTTCTCGTCCAGACCCGCCGCTGCGAGCAGCCGCCGACCCTCCTCCTCGTCGGTGAGGTAGGACAGGAACGGCACCTGGTTGCGGGCCAGGAAGTCCTTCACCTCGCTGGAGCGCGCCGACCACCGGTGGCCGATCAGCTTGGTCTGCGCGACGGTGCGGTGATCCAGCCGCTTCCAGCTGTCCAGCTGGTTGTCGATCACCGGGTAGAGCTTCTCTTCCGCCGGATCCCAGGGCTTGAGCAGGTAGTAGTCGAGATCGACCACGTTGATCGCCGTGATCGCCGCATCGGTGTCGGCGTAGGCGGTCAGCAGCACCCGACGGGCGGTCGGGTAGATGTCCATCGCCTTCTCGAGGAACTGGATCCCGTCCATCTGCGGCATCCGGTGATCGGCGAGCAGCACCGCGACCGGATCGCCGCGCAACTTCATCTCACGCAGCGCCTCGAGCGCCTGCGCCCCGGATTCGGCACGCACGATCCGGTGGTCCTTGCCATATCGGCGACGGAGGTCCCTGGCCACCGCGCGGGACACTCCGGGATCGTCGTCCACCGTGAGGATCGCCGCTCGGGCGTCAATTCCCGGCGTGCGGGTGTCGGTCTGCTGCGGATCTGCCGTCATCGCACCTCATTTCCGGGTGCAGCGTAACGGCGGCGGCTCAGCGGAGGGAACCGTGCGACGGGGCGACTTCACTGTCGGCTGAACGCAGATGGGGTTAACGTCTGCCGTCGTGACCTCTCGGCGAGCCGACCCGGACCTCGATCGGATTCGCCGGCTGTGCATGGACCTGCCAGGTGCGACCGAGCGGCTCAGCCATGGCGAGCCGTCCTTCTTCGTCGGCAAGCAGTTCCTGATGTTCGCCGTCCGGCACCACGACGATCGGGTGGCCTTCTGGGCTGCGGCGCCGGACGGTGCGCAGGAGCAGTGGATCACCCGCGATTCCGACCGTTTCTTCCGGCCGCCGTATGTCGGTGGGCGTGGGTGGATCGGGGTGTACCTGGACGTCGAACAGGACTGGGAGGACGTCGCCGAGATCGTCGAGCAGGCGCATGCGGTGGTGACGGCGAAGCGCACCGCGCGCTAGTCGAGACGGTCAGTCCTCGGTGTTGTTGCGCACGCGGAGCGGAAGCACCACCCACAGTCCCGCCAGCAGGGCCGCCGTCAGGACCGCGGCGAGCACGCCCGCACCCTGGCCGACCACCACCTGGAAAATCAGCAGCACCACCCCGATCACCGCCAGCCCCAGGAATGCAATCCCGGTCTGTGCCAATCGATGGGTGAGCTCCACCGTGACGGCTCTCGCGTGCCGCCGGAACAGCACCCGGTGCAGGCTCACCGGCGCGATGAGGAATCCGGTCGCGACGACCGCGAGTGAAACGGTCACCAAGTAGACGGTCCTGCCATCGGTATCCAGCTGCTCGAACCGGGCCTGGAACGGCAGCGTCAGCAGGAACCCGGTCAGCACCTGCACCCCGGTCTGCACCACCCGCAGCTCCTGGAGCAGGTCGCTCCAGTTGCGATCCAGGCGCTGCAGTGGCGTCTCTCCGCGTTCCTCGTCGGGCCCCGGTGTGGTCTGCATCAGACGATGGTGGTCCTTCCCACCGGTGACGTCCAGCAGCTGTCCGGTTCACCCGATGAGTCCCCCACGCGCGTTGGCAGGCCTCAGGTTTCGTCGCCCTGCGCCGCCGGCTGTGCGGCCGCTCCCAGGGCGATGACCGCGTCGATGCTGTCGACTTCCTCCGGCGTCTTGTCGGTGCGGTAGCGCAGCACCCTGGCGAAGCGCAGCGCCACACCGCCCGGGTACCTGGTCGACGCCTGGACGCCGTCGAAGGCGATCTCCGCCACCAACGGCGGATCGACGTAGACGGTCGCTTTCGTGCGACGTGCCTCGCGGGCGAGGAACTGCCCGGTCTGCCAGGTGAGCATCTCGTCGGTGAGGCCTTTGAACGTCTTGCCGAGCATCACCAGCGCGCCGGTCCGCGGGTCTCGCGCGGCCAGGTGGAGGTTGGACAACCACCCCTCGCGCCGGCCATAACCCCACTCCGCCGCGATCACCGCGAGATCGAAGGTGTGCCGTGGTTTCAGCTTGATCCAACCCGCATCCCGCCGGCCGGCCGCATAGGGCGACTGCAGCTTCTTGACGACCGCGCCCTCGAAACCGTCCCGGACCGCGGCAGCGAAGGCGGCGGCGACGTCATCGACCGTCTCGGCCACCACGCGCCGAACGATCAGGTCCGCCGGAAGCACCCGGGTCATCTCCTGCATTCTCGTCGACAGCGGTTCGTCGAGCAGGTCCCTGCCGTCGACATGCAGCAGGTCGAAGCAGAACAGCGACAGGTGTGATCCCGGATCCCTTGTCGCATCCGCCTTGTCGGCTCTGGTCATGGTCCGGGACGCGATCACCTGGAACGGCAGCGGCCGGCCGTCGTCGCCGACGGCGAGAACTTCACCGTCCAGCACCAACCGGTCCTGCGGCAACCCGCGCACCATCGCGACCACCTCGGGGAGCCGGTCGGTGATGTCGTCCAGACTCCTGGTGTAGACGCTGACCGTTTCTCCCGCCCGGTGCACCTGCACCCTGATCCCGTCCAGCTTGGTGTCGACCACAGCGGGCAGTCCCGACTTCGCCACCGCAGCAGCGGGATCCGGCGCGCTGGCCGCCAACATCGGCCGGACGGGCTGGCCGACCGCCAGCGACACGTCCTGCAGGCCGGGCAATCCGGCTCGGCCGAGCACGTCGGCGGCGGCCGCCGTGGAACCGAGCAGCATCGCCGCACGCAGCACGGCCTTGGCCGGAACCCCGAACGCCTCCGCCAACCCGTCCTGCACCAGCGAGTCCAATGCCCCCTGCCGGATCTCGTCGAACACCAGCCCGCGGAGCAGGCGCTGTTCGTCGTGAGTGGCCTGTCCGAACAACGCTCGGACGGCGTCGGCGCGCAGCACCGCCGAGCCCTGCCCGCCGATGGCGGAGATCTCCTCGAAGGCACGGTCGACCTCCTGCACGGTCAGGGTTGCCTGCTCGGCCGGCGGCGGGAGCGCGGTCAAAGAGGCCCATCCGACCCCGGTCCGGCGTTGACGCAGGCTCCCCGACAGGTAACGAACGACCAGTGCGATGTCAGACGGGGTCGACTCATCTGCCGGGGCGCCACCGTCGGGTACCGGTGCTGCTTCGGTCTCGGCAGCCGCCTGTTCGATAGCGCTCGCCAGCAGCGCCCGTTTGGCGAGCCGGGACCTGGTCGCGGCGACATCGGCCGACGTGGCGGCGAGTTGGGCGAAGAGCACGGTCACATCTTCACCCGGCGCACCGACAGCCGGGCATGAAAGGAACCCGACGAGTCGCCGGAAGTGGTGACGAGACGTTGCGCCTCAGCGGCTCACAACACCGGGCCGAGCGAGAAAGACGTCACTGCGCCCTTGTCGAACCTCAGTTCCGCGGTACCGACGATCCGCCGGCCGTCGTCCGCGCCTGCGGGTTTGCGCACCCGCCAACGGATGTGGTCCGCGGCTTGCTGTTTGCGGGTCAGATCGACGCCGACCTTGGCCGCCAGCAACGCGTCCACGAACTCCCGCGCCGCCTGCAGTCCACTGCGCGGAGGCCGGACGGCGAAGGGGGCCGCCGAGCTGACCTCGATCTCCTCGTCGAAGAAGTTCACGATGCCGTCCGCGTCACCGGCCGCCCAGGCCCGCTCGAAAGCCAGCGCGGTGATGAAGTCCGAGGTGCGCCGTTCGCCCTGGTCGATCAACTCGTCGAGGAAACGCGGCTCACGGTTGATCTTCGAGGCGGCGCCCATCGCGAGCGAGCGAGCGGAGCGGTTCATCTGCAGGATCCGGATGGTGATCGGCTTGTACCGACCGGGGGTGAGCGAGCCGTCCTCGATCAGGCTGTCGATGGTCTCGATGAAATGAAGTTCCTGATACAGCGACAGGTTGCCGGACAGTTCGTTGCGTCGATCGGCGATCTCCACCACGGTGCGCGGTTCCGCGTCGCTCTTCTTGGCGTTGATCTGGATGACCCAGATCTCGTCCGGATCGGTGTCCAGCAGTTCACGGACCGGCGGGTTCTGCGAGAACAGGCCGTCCCAATAGACGCCACCGGCCTCGTGCACCGAGCGGAACAGGTTCGGGATCGCGGCCGAGGCCATCACCGCATCAGGGGTGATCTCACCGAGCTTGCTGTCGAAGGCCTTGAAATCACCGGACACCACGTCGACGGCGCCGAGGAACAGTCGCGGCGCGCTGCCGTCGCCGGCCACCGCGCCCAGCGCGCCGAAGTCCACCGATGACGACAACAGGCCCTTCAGCTGCGCCATCGCCATCTCCGACACGGGGCTGTCGTAAGGGCTCATCGCCGGTGTGGCAACGAAATTCGCGAGCTCGCTGGCCCACAGGGTCCAGGCGTTCAGCACCCGCTCGGCCGGCGATGACGCGGAGTTGTCCTTCCAGAACCGGCGCAACACCCGGCCGGCCGTGGTCGCCTCACCGCGAATCAGCGCCGTCCACGCCAGCAGGGCGCAGATCGCACCGCCGGAGGTGCCGCTCAGCCCGACGATCCGGTAGCGGGACAGCACCTCGTCGGTGAACAGCCTGCCCAGAACTCCTGCGGTGAAAGCGGTGTGGCTGCCGCCGCCCTGGCATGCGATGGCCACCCGCGGCCGGGAATCCTCTGTGATCATCTCGAGCTCCTCGACGGGCGGTCGTGGTGGCTCCGGGACGGAACCCCACCGCCAGCGACGATACGGGCGATCAGCGCCGTTTCGTCCGTGTTCCGCGTGCCGCTCCGATGGTGATGCAGCTCGCGCCGATCAGGCACAGCGCGGGAACGATGAGAAAGGCCGTCCGGACCCCGAGCTGGTCCGCCAAAGCTCCCAACAGGAACGGGCCGAGCCCCGAGGCAATCCCGACTCCGATGCTCATCACGGCGATGGCGCGGTCGGGTTGCCCACCGGACAGTGCCATCACCATCGCGGCTCCGAGTGGGTACTGGCCCGCCACTCCGATACCGACCACCAGCAGCGCCGCGACGGCAGCCGGCGGCGAGGTCGACAACCAGACGAGCAGCCACCCGGCGGCCGTCACGCCGACGCTCACCAGGAACAGCATCAGCGGTGACCGCCTCGTCGCCAGTGCACCGACCAACAACCGGCCTAGGGCCATCCCGCCGACCACCGCGGAGACGGCGCCGCTGGCCGCGCCCGGGGACATCCCGGTCCGGTCGGTCAACAGGTCAGGGGTCCAGGTGACCATGCAGAACTCGATTGCGACCGAACACACCACGGCCAGCGCTGCCGGCCAGTAGGCCTGCGGCAGGCCGCGGAAGGTGAAGCTGGCCGTGCCGACCGGGACCGCCGCGAAGGCGGGGACCTTGCGGTGCCGCGTGACGAGCACGAACGCCGTGACCGCGAACGGGACGATGAGCACCATCGCCGCCCGCCAGGTCCAGCCGGCGGCGGTGGCCGCGCCGACGGCCAGCGGCGTGATCAGCCCGACCCCGGCCGCTGCCGCATTGCCGATGGTGAGCAGGGCTGGGCCGTAGATGCCGTTGTGGGCCTGCAGCACGGTGGTGGAGGTGTTGACCGCAACGCCCCCGCCGAGGCCGACCACGATCATCGCCGGGAGCGTCACGAACAGTTCGGCGCCGGCCAGCAGAGAACCCGCCGTGAACAGCAGCACACCGATGGTCAGAGCGGCGATGCCGCGCTGGGCGACCCCGTAACGCCGCCACCGGCGGGCGAAGTTGACCCCACTGAAGCCGGCGATGACGACGCCGACCGAGAGCATCAGGCTGTGCAAGCCGGCGACCGCGCTGCTCGTCCCCATCTCGTCACGGAACAACGGCAGTGCCGGGCCCAGGCCGTAGAGGAACCAGGTGTAGGTGCACAGCGTCGCGAAGGCGGCCAGCGAGGTGGCGTCGGGGCGGGCGCTGCGACTCCCGACCTGATCCAGGTCATCGCCGAGTGCGCTCACCGGGTCGTCGACCGGCATCAGCACAGGCCTCTGCTGGAGCCGGGCCAGGGCAGCGGGCAACCGCGTGGTGCCCGTCGGTGGGGTGAGTGAGCACAGCGCACGACCACAGGTTGTCAGACCCCGCGACCTCCCGGTGCCACCCACCTGTCCGGTTGCTGACCCTTGTCCGGATCCGGCCCGAGCGTGCAGCTCCAGAAACCTGTCGGCGCCCATGGATACGCTTCTTCCGGGATGGCGATCGGACCGAAGGTTGTTACCCCCGGCGAGTGGTTCTTTCGCAGACGTCCGTTCCGGGAAAGTGGGGCAGTTGTGACGACTCGGGACGTTGAGCCGGGCACGCCGCAGAGCGCTGCGGCCGACCCGACGGCCGGTCCAACGACCGAACCCACGCGAGGACGGGGACAGCCGGCGATCGACGGGCCTGCATCGACCGCGGTGCAGGACAACGGGGGCCACCGCATCCACCCGGCGTGGATCGTCGCCGGGGTCTCGTTCATCGCGTTGATCGGCGCGGCCGGGTTCCGGTCGGCGCCGGGTGTGCTGATCGTCCCGTTGCAGGAGGAGTTCGGCTGGTCCCGCGGCCTGCTGTCCATCGCGGTCGGCATCAACCTGGTGCTGTTCGGCCTGACGGCGCCGTTCGCGGCGGCGCTGATGGACCGTTTCGGCATCCGCGCCGTCACCACCTGCGCCCTCGTTCTCGTCGCCCTGGGCAGCGGGCTGTCGGTGTTCGTCACTGCGGGCTGGCAGCTGGTGCTGCTCTGGGGCGTGTTGATCGGGCTGGGTACCGGGTCCATGGCGCTGGTCTTCGCGGCCACCGTGGCCAACCGCTGGTTCGTCCGTCGCCGTGGGCTCGTGATGGGCGTCCTCACCGCCGCCGGGGCGACCGGGCAGCTGGTGTTCCTGCCGTTGATGGCCTGGCTCGCCGAGAGTTACGGCTGGCGAGCGGCCACGCTGATGGTGTCCGCGGCGGCGCTGGCCGTGGTGCCGCTGGTGCTCGTCTTCCTGCGGAACTACCCGGCGGACCGCGGCGTGCGGGCGTACGGCGCACCGCCGGAGGACGCATCGGCGACCGCAACGGCCGCGCTGGACCAGGCGAGCCTCCGGTCGGGCAGTGCGGTCAAGCGGACCCTGGAGACGCTGGTGCAGGCCGCCCACACCCGGACGTTCTGGGCCCTGGTCGGCGGGTTCGCCATCTGCGGTGCCTCGACGAACGGCCTCATCGGCACCCACTTCGTGCCCGCGGCGCACGACCACGGCATGCCGACCACCACGGCCGCCGGTCTGCTGGCGGTGGTCGGCATCTTCGACGTGGTCGGCACCATCGCCTCCGGCGCGCTCACCGATCGGGTCAACCCGCGGATATTGCTCGCGGTGTATTACGCGCTGCGCGGGGTGGGTCTGCTGATGCTGCCGTCACTGCTGTCGGACTCCGTGCACCCGAGCATCCTGGCGTTCGTCATCGTCTACGGCCTGGACTGGGTGGCCACCGTCCCGCCGACCGCCGCGCTCTGCCGGGAGATCTTCGGGGTGTCCGGGACGATCGTGTTCGGTTGGGTGTTCGCTGCTCACCAGCTGGGCGCCGCGATCGCCTCCGTCGCCGCCGGCTTCGTCCGCGACATCACCAGCGATTACACGGCCGCGTGGCTGGCCGCGGCCGGGCTCTGCGCGGTGGCCGCCCTGCTCTCGCTCGGAATCCGAAAGGTGCCGCGCCCCACCGTGAAACAGGGTGCATCCTGAGGTATGGACCGTCGGGCACTGGGCGCCGCGGTGGTGATCGTGGCGGTCATCGTCGCGCTCATCGTCCCGAACCTCGGTGGGCGCCGAATCCTCGGGTCTGCGACCCGGGTTCCCATCCCTTCGCCACCAGCGGTCGGTGACTGCCTGCTCGATGACGCCGGGAACCGGCACTCGGCGCTGAATTTCATGGCGACGACGGTGCTCGCCGCGCCCACCGGACCGTGCGCCGGTGCGAGCTTCGGCGAGGTCGTGTCGGTGACCGAGGACGCGCGTTCCTTCCCGTCGACCATGGCCTATAACGACAACTCCCGCCCGCAGCCCGACGCCTGTGAAGCCGCCGCCCGTGACTATCTGGGCTGGGACGGCGCCGCCGGAAATCCCCGGGCGACCGGCGGCGTCGGGCTCGCTGCCTGGCATCCGGTGCTCACCCGGTCACTGGTGCTGATCGGGCCGGATCTGGCCCAGTACCTGACGGGCCAACGCTGGATCGCGTGCGCGATCCAGCCGCAGCACTCGCCGTACTGGGGTTCGGTCCGCGGCGCGACATTCAGCACGGCTGCTGCCAACGCATTCGGCAGGTGCCGGACGCACACCGGCACCCCCGACGAACGCGACCTGTCGTGCGCGCTGCCGCACGACTCCGAGGTGATCGGCTGGACGCCGGCCGGCGGCTCGGCACCAGCGCTGATGGAGTCGTGCAAGGCGCTGATCCTGGCGGTGACCGGGATGCGCGACCCCTCGGCCGGTGGCCTGCTGCAGCCTGCGGTGGAGCTGGACAAACCGATCGGGTCGCAATCCGGATCCGGCGAGGGGGGCAGCGCGCTCGCCACCTGTGTCATCAGGGTGCAGGGCAACGTACGGCTGGGCGCCGGGTTGACCGGGATCGGCGACGGTCCCATGCCATGGCGTTGAGGTCCCATGCCATGGCGGGCGTTGATCAGGGGGCGTTGATCAGGGGGCGTTGATCAGGGGGCGGTGACGGCAGATAACGGGACGGCCGTGGATCAGCCCGCGTACTCCTTCAGCACGGCTGCCGACAGCCGCGGCCAGCGGTCCGCCGCCCACGGTCCGAACGGGGTGTCGGACACCGAGACGCAGGCGAGCTGTGCCTCGGGGTCGACCCACAGGAAGGTGCCGGCCTGACCGAAGTGGCCGAACGTCCGCGCCGAATTCTCCGGCGCCGTCCAGTGCGGGGACTTGCGGCCGCGGATCTCGCAGCCCAGCCCCCATGTGTTGTCACTCTGCCGGCCGAAGCCGGGCAGTACCCCAGCGAGCCCCGGGAACGCGACGGTGGAGGCCAGCGCCACCACCTCGGGCAACAGCAGAGTCGGCGCGAGCAGGGCCCGCGCCAGGCTGGCCAGGTCGCCGATCGACCCGCGCGCCCCATGTGCGGGGTCACCCTGCAATTCGGTGCCGTCCATGCTGAGCAGCGTCAGCACCCGATCGGAAAGTTCCTGCGCGAACGGTGTCCCGGTCCGGCTGGACAGGTGCTCCGCGGCGAGGTCGATGCCGCGATTGGAATACGAGCGCCGGGTCGCCGGACGCGCGATGACGAGGTCCTCGTCCAGCGCCAACCCGGATGTGTGCGACAGCAGGTGCCGGAGCGTCGAACCCGGCGGCCCCACGTCATCGGCCAGGTCGACGACCCCTTCGACGGTGGCGTCGAGCACGGTCAGGGCGGTCAGGATCTTCGTCACCGACGCCCACGGATGGGACTTGCCGTCATCGACGATGTCCAGCACACCGGCCGGCCCGACCACAGCGACGTCCGCGTAACCCACGGGCCAGTCGGCGATTTCGGCGCGCAGATTCATGGGGCGAGTGTGCCAGCATCGGTGCGGTGCCCGACAACCGCGCCTTTCCCGAGAGGTCGGACCGCCGCAGCATCAGGCTGTTCGACGACACTGCGGTGATCCAGACTGCGCCGATCGACCCTGCGACCGACCGCGGGCCGCTGATGGATGCGGCGCTGGGCGGTGCGCTGCTGGCGCAGGTGGGGAACGGGGCACCGGAAACGCTGCGGGTGTACCGGCCGCAGCCGACCCTCGCGTTCAGTGGCCGGGACTGTGCCTCTCCCGGCATCGCCGAAGCCGCTGCCGCAGCCCGTCGGGCCGGGTTCGTTCCGGTGCGCAGAGGACCGGGCGGGCGAGCAGCGGCCTACCACCCCGGCACCCTGTGCCTGGATCACATCGGCCCTGTCGCGGCCACCAGCACCGGCACCGCCACTGATGTCGAGCAGATCAGGCCGAGGTTCGCGGCCTTCGCCGACCTGATAGCGCATGCACTGCGGGCGGTGGGCGTGAACGCAGGCATCGGCCCCGTGCCCGGTGAGTACTGCCCCGGCGAGTTCAGCATCCATGACGGCGCCGGGCACAAGCTCGTCGGTACCGCGCAGCGGTTGGTGCGGGGCGCGTGGCTCTTCGGCACGGTGATCGTCGTGCAGGATCCGGAGCCCCTGCGCTCGGTCCTGGGTTCGGTCTATGACGCGCTGCATCTCGAGTGGGATCCGGCGTCGGTGGGAGCGGTCTCTGATGCCGCCGTCGGAGCCGGGATCGACGGGGTGCTGGCCGCGGTGCTCGACGCCTACCGGGAATCCGCCCGGCTCGAACCGGCGGCGCTGCCCGACGACGCCGTTGCCGCTGCGCGGACCCGGTTGGACCTGCACAGGGTGCCGGAATCCGCCGGCTGAGCGGTCAGCGGGTCAAAGTGGGCAACTCGGACACCTATCGTTCTCCGGGTGACACAGATTCTCCCGACCCGTCCGGATGCGCGCGACATCGACGCCCCGGACATCGACGCAGCGGACATCGACGCAGCGGACATCGACGCAGCGGACCTGGCGACCTGCCTGCGGGTGCTGGCCGCCGTCGAGTCGCTGCCTCCTGAGCACCCGGACGCCGTCGCTGTCCGGCGGGCGACCGCCGGCATCTTCAAGAGCGTGAAACTCGCCCGCCGGAGCGAGCGCCGGGAGGCGATCGCGGCAGCGGACCGGGCGGTGGTGGCCGCGACGGCCACCGGTTCACCGCAGCGGATCGACGACGAAACCGACGGCCTGCCGTTGGTGTCGCAGGCCAAGGGTGCGCTGGCCGGTGTGTTCACCCGAGCCCGGCCCTGTTACATCTGCAAGCGGGACTATGTCGACGTGGACGCCTTCTACCACCAGCTCTGCCCGGCCTGCGCGGCCGAGAACCACGCCCACCGGAGCGCCGGTACGGATCTGTCGGGCCGTCGCGCGTTGCTCACCGGTGGCCGCGCCAAGATCGGCATGTACATCGCGCTCCGGCTGCTGCGCGACGGTGCGCACACCACGATCACCACCCGTTTCCCGACCGACGCGGTGCGGCGCTTCACCGCGCTGCCGGACAGCGCCGAATGGTTGCACCGGCTGCGCATCGTGGGGGTCGACCTGCGTGATCCCGCGCAGGTCGTCGCGCTGGCCGACGCGGTGGGTGACGCCGGGCCGCTGGACATCCTGATCAACAATGCGGCCCAGACCGTGCGCCGTTCGCCGGGCGCCTACGCACCGCTCGTGGCGGCGGAATCCGAGCCGCTTCCGGACGGGCCGCTCCCTGAGCTGCTGACCTTCGACCACATCTCCGACGCACACCCGCTCGCGCTGGCCGGTTCGCTGGCCGAACATCCGGTGCCGCACGGCCCGCCCGGCCGCACCGGTGCGGAGATCTCCCGGCTCGCCGTATTGGCCGGCTCCGCCGCCGCCGACCTGGTCACGGCCGGCTCCGCCATCGACGCCGGCGGCCTCGTGCCCGATCAGGGCAGCGTGAACAGCTGGACGCAGCGGGTGGACGAGGTCGACCCGCTGGAGATGCTCGAGGTGCAACTGTGTAACACCACGGCACCGTTCGTGCTGATCAGCCGGCTGCGGCCGGCCCTCGCGGCGAGCACTGCCCGACGGAAGTACGTGGTCAACGTGTCGGCCATGGAGGGCGTCTTCGGTCGCGGTTACAAGGGGCCCGGCCACCCGCACACCAACATGGCGAAGGCGGCGCTGAACATGCTGACCCGGACCAGCGCCGCGGAGATGTTGACCGACGGCATCCTGATGACCGCCGTCGACACCGGCTGGATCACCGACGAACGACCCCACGTGACGAAGATGCGGCTCGCCGACGAGGGATTTCACGCGCCGCTCGACCTGGTCGACGGAGCCGCACGGGTCTACGACCCGATCGTGCAGGGCGAGCGCGGAAACGACCTGACCGGGGTCTTCCTGAAGGACTACCGGCCCGCGAACTGGTGATCTCCGTCCCACCCCGGTGAGTGGTGCGGCTGCGTGGTGGACGTGAAGGGCGGACGGAACGGGTCGGGCGTTGCATTATCGTGATCTGTGGGTACAGCACCGTCCTCACGGGGAGACGGCTTACGGGTACACCCGCGGGAATTCGCCACCAGCGGATTTTCGTCCGTCTGATTGCCGAAAGGGACCGTATGGGCGGCAATGCCATTCACCGCTTTTCCAACACGGCGGTGCTCGCTGTTTGCGCCATCGACGCACCGCATGTGGTGACCTCGACCGAGTTGGACGACCGGCTCTCCGACGTCTACTCGAGGGTGGGCCTGCGGCCAGGGATGATGCAGCGGCTGGCCGGCATCCACGAGCGGCGCTGGTGGAATCGTGGGACCAGTTTCGCCGACGGGGCCGCGATGGCCGGCGCGAAGGCGATGGCCGAAGCGGGTGTCCAGCCCGGCGACATCGGCCTGATGGTGAACACCTCCGTCAGCCGCGCGCATCTGGAACCCTCCACCGCCGTCGCCGTGCACCACGCGCTCGGCCTGCCCAGTTCCTGCCAGAATTTCGACGTCACCAACGCCTGCCTGGGATTTGTGAACGGTATGCAATTGGCGTCCGCGATGCTGGAATCCGGGCAGATCGACTATGCACTCGTCGTCAACGGTGAGGATGCCAGGGGCATTCACAACGCGACGATCAGCCGGCTGCAGAACGGCACCGGGGACGCCAAAGACGTCTTCGCGCAGTTCGCGTCCCTGACCCTCGGCTCCGGGGCCGCCGCGATGGTGCTGGGTCGGGCCGATGCGCATCCTGAGGGCCACCGCTACCTGGGCGGTGCGACCAGGGCCGGCAGTGAGCACCACCTGCTGTGCGTCGGGGACATGGACTACATGCACACCGACAGCACCGGGCTGATGAATGCCGGGCTCGAGTTGTCGCGCGACCTGTGGGCCGAATCGGCGGACGACTTCGGCTGGCGGAGCGGCATCGACAGGTACGTGATGCATCAGGTCAGCACCGTGCACACGAAGGCGATCTCGGCAGCGCTGGACATCGATCTCGACCGGGTGCCGCTGACGTTCCCGCATCGCGGCAACCTCGGGCCCGCGGCGATCCCGTTCACCTTGGCCGGGATTGCCGGTGAGCTGGCACAGGGTGACCGGGTGCTGCTGATGGGCATCGGATCGGGCCTGAACGCCTCGATCTCCGAAATCGTGTGGTGACCGCGACCCTCGCGCACCCTGCTGCCGGCTCAGCGCGTTCCGCCGGCTCCCGGCCGGACCCAACGGTGCGACCCGCGGCGCTACCGCCGGGTGGGTTGCCCGGGCTGGACCCGGCGTGGTCCAGGCTGGTCGAGGTTGTCGATGCCGACGGGCGCACACGCAGCTTCCACGTCCTGGACAGCTGGCGGGGCCGCACCGACGCGCCGGTCGGCACCCTGCTCTGTCTGCACGGCAACCCGACCTGGAGTTACCTGTGGCGGCGGCTGCTCGCGTCACCGCCGCCCGGCTGGCGTGTCGTCGCGCCGGACCAGCTCGGCATGGGCTACTCCGAGCGAATCGGGCGGCCGAGAGTGCTCGCCGAGCGGGTGGATGACCTGGGTCGGCTCACCGAGGCGCTGGGCATCGATGGGCCCGTGGTGACCGTTGCGCATGACTGGGGCGGCATCATCTCGATGGGCTGGGCGGTCGGGCACCGCGAACAGCTTGCCGGGGTCGTGCTCACCAACACCGCCGTCCACCAGCCCGAATCATCTGCCGGGCCGGTTCTGATCCGGCTCGCGCACGTGCCGGCGATCAACCGGGCGACCTGCCGGCTGACGCCGCTGTTCGTCCGGACCACGACGTCGCTGACCTGGCCGCGGCTGCCACGGGACGTGCGGAACGCCTTCGCGGCGCCCTACCGCTCGGTTGGCCTGCGGCAGACGGTCGGTGATTTCGTCGCCGACATCCCCTTCGCGCAGGACCATCCGAGCCGGCCCGCGCTGGACAGCATCGCCGAGGGCATGAGGTCGCTCGATGTGCCGGCCCTGCTGCTGTGGGGACCGCGGGATCCCGTCTTTCTCGAAGAGCATCTGCGCGATCTGCAACAACGACTGCCACAGGCACGGTTGCACCGCTACGAGAACGCGAGCCATCTGCTGCCCGAGGACGCACCGGGGTATGTCGACGCGGTTCGCGCCTTCGTCGACGAGCTGGACACAACGTCGACTGCCCGCTCGAGAGCGGGGCGGCACCGTGTCGTCGACGCGCCGTCCGCATCGCTCGGCGCCGCGGCGTCCGGCCCGACGGCGGCCACCGAGGCGTCGCGGTCGGTGTTCGACCAGCTCAACGCCCGCGCCGACGACGACACGCCCGCGGTGGTCGAGGTCGGCGGTGGCACCATCAGCTGGGCGCAGCTGCACCGAAGGGTGCGCGAGACCGGAGCGGGGCTGCGTGCTGCCGGTGTGTTCCCCGGACACCGGGTGGCGCTGCTGATACCGCCGTCCATCGAACTGACCGTTGCGCTGTACGCGGTGTGGCAGGCCGGTGGCGTGATCGTCGTGGTGGACAGGGGTCTGGGGTTGCGCGGGATGGCGAGGGCACTGCGCAGCGCGCGGATCGACCACGTCATCGCCGACGCGCCCGGGTTGCTCGCCGCCGGGCCGATGCGGGTGCCGGGGACCAGGATCGCGAGCCGGGCGCTGCCCACGCCGTTGCGCAGAGTCACCGGCGCGCAGCACTCGTTACCGGATCTACAACTGGCGGGCCAACGGATCGCTCGTCCCGAGCTGGGAGCGGAAACCTTTCACGCCGACGACAATGCCGAGGCAGCAGTTGTTTTCACCTCCGGCGCGACCGGCCCGGCCAAGGGTGCGCTGTACCGGCAGCGCCAGCTCCGCGCGCAGCTGGCGGTCATCGCACGGACCTACCGGCTCGGCCCGCAGGATCGGATGGTGGCGGCATTCGCTCCGTTCGCGCTCTACGGGCCGGCGCTCGGCGTGCCGTCGGCTGTTCCTGCCACCGACGTCACGAAGCCGGGGACGCTGACGGCGGCCGCACTCGGTGATGCGGCGTCGGCCTTGGATGCGACTGTCGTGTTCGCCTCGCCCGCCGCGCTGGCGAACGTTCTTGCCACGGCGGACGGCCGGTCTGACGAGCATCGCGCAGCGCTCGGCCGGGTGCGACTGTTGATGAGTGCCGGTGCACCCGTGCCCGCCGAACTCCTCCGGGCGCTGCAGCAGGTCCTGCCGAATGCCGCCATGCACACCCCGTACGGGATGACCGAAGGCCTTCCGCTGACGGACATCTCGCTGCCCGGAATCGAGACCGCCGGTGTGGGCGACGGAGTGTGTGTCGGTGTCCCGCTGCCGGGAGTGCAGGTTCTGATCGGTCCGTTCGACGACGAGGGGACGACGACCACGGATCTCACCGATCGCCCCGGCGTCAGCGGGGAGATCTGGGTCAGCGCGGCTCATCTCAAGGATCGGTACGACACCTTGTGGATGACGGATCAGCGGTCGGCGGCCCATCCCGGATGGCATCGGACCGGTGACGTGGGCGCGCTGGACGAACAGGGGCGGCTCTGGGTGCAGGGCCGGACGGTGCACGTCGTCAGCGGTCCCGACGGCCCGATCACGCCGGTCGGCGTGGAGCAGCGGGTACAGCATGCGCTGCGCGGTCTGCAGCCGGTCGCCGGCAGCGCAGGGCGGCCCACCGTCGCCGCGGTCGGTGTGGGGCCGACGGGGACGCAACAACTCGTGATCGTCCTGGAAGGGCCGGGTGGACCGCTGGCCCTGCCCGAGATTGCTGCCCGCGTCCGGGCCGCCGCCGGGCATTCGGTCGCGGCGGTTCTCGTCCGGAAGGCACTGCCGGTCGACATCCGGCACAACTCGAAGATCGACCGGGTGGCCGTCGCGGAGTGGGCCGCCGGGGTCTTGGCGGGGCGGGCACTTGCCTCGATGACGGTGCCTCGATGACGGTTCGTCGATGAGAGCTCGCCGATGAAGGTCCTGGTGACCGGCGCCAGCGGGATGACGGGCCGGGCCGTCGCCGCCGCGCTGCTCGCCCGGGGTGACCAGGTCACGGTTCTGCAGAGACGGCCGGCCGGGATTGACACCGCCGAACTACTCGGCGATGTCGCGGACGCGGAGCTGATGCGTGCAGCGGTGCGCGGGCACGACGCCGTGCTGCACATGGCGGCGAAGGTCGACGTCGTCGGTCCGTGGGAGGCATACGCGCATGCCAACGTGGACGGCACCCGGGCGGTGGTGCAGGCATGCCGGGCGGCCGGGGTTCCGCGGCTTGTCTTCGTGTCCACTCCATCGGTGGCGCACGCCGGTGAGCCACTGGTCGGTGCGGGTGCCGGCGCCGCGGATCCGGCGGCTGCGCGGTCGAACTACTCCCGGTCGAAGGCGATGGCCGAACAGCTTGCGTTGGCAGCGGACGGTCCGGACCTGGCAGTGCTGGCCGTCCGGCCGCACCTGATCTGGGGGCCGGGGGACAACCAGCTCGTCGGCCCGATCGTCGAGCGGGGCCGTGCGGGTCGGTTGCCGCTGGTCGGCGGCGGGACGGTGCTGATCGACACGACCTATGTCGACAACGCTGTCGATGCGCTCGTCGCCGCGATCGACCGGTGCGGTCCGGTCCACGGCGAGGCGCTTGTCGTCTCCAACGGTGAGCCGCGGCCGGTCGCGGAGATCCTCGGCCAGGTGTGCGCGGCCGCCGGCGTTCCGGGACCCATGATGCGGGTTCCGCTGCCGCTGGCGGTGGCCGCAGGCACGGTGGTGGAAGGCGCATGGCGGCTGGCGCGCCGTCCAGGCGTACCGCCCATCACGCGGTTCCTCGCCGAACAGCTCGGCACGGCGCACTGGTTCGACCAGCGGCAGACCAGGGTCGCACTCGACTGGTCCCCGATGGTGTCCCTCGACGCGGGATTCGAGCTACTCCGGCGCTCCTTCGCCGCCGCGCCGCGGCACATCACGACCGACGTGTGATTCCCTTCTCCGCACACTTCAAACGCCCATTGTTCTGTTCTGTCATGGCATTTCGGGCAGTTGGCCCAGGCACGCACCCGGCAGGTCGGCGGCGGGTGCCGCGTACATTGGTGCAATGCAAGAATCCGATATTCGCTGGAACGAACCTGCCCGCGCCAAGATTCTCGAGGACTCCGACCGGGTGCTGCGAGAAGCGGTGCTGGATCTGGGGAAGTCGATGAACGGCGAGTCCGCCGACGACGTCTACGCGGAGCTGTACAAACGGATGGAGGGCCGATTCATCGATTTCGAGCCGGGACCGGACATTCGCAAGTATGCGGACGCGATCGCGAATGGCGAATTCTCCGGCGAGTCGGCAGCCTGAGCGACGGCGCCGTCATTGCGACCCGGCCGGCAGCATGGCCGGTCGGTGTGTTGCGGTGCGGATGAGCAGCACTGCGCCCGCGACGATCAGCGCTGCCGCGGCGAGTGCGGGACCGCCCCAGGCGACAACTCTCGCGAACCACGCTGCCGCGGCATATCCGACGCTGGCCTCTGCGCCCGCCCACAGGATCGCCGCGGCCGCGCTGTACGGCGCGATGGTGAGGTACGGCACTCCGGTGGCTCCGGCCAGGTGAGGGATCAGTGTCCGCAGAACGGGCGTGAATCGTGCGAAGAAGACGGCGACACCGCCGCGGGACATCACGGCACCGGCGCGCTGCCACGCCTTGACGGGAATCTTGCGGCCGAGACGCGCCGCCCGCAGACGAGGCCCGAGCAGTCGCCCCGTGCGGTGGCCCACGGCGTCCCCGGCGACCGCGGCGACAGCCGTCACCGCTATCAGCAGCACAAGATTCAGCTGATCCCCGCGAGCCAGCGCCCCCGCGGTCAGCAGCAGGGTGAGCGTCGGGATGACCGCGCCGATCAACATCCCCGATTCGGCCAGCACGGCGCCCGCCACGACCGCGTACACCACCGGTGCGGGCACCTGCCCGAGCCATTCAGTCATCCCCGCCGCCTGACCGCTGTTGCGCAAACGCGAGTTCCCGCCCCTGATGTGGCTGGGCGGTTAGCTGCAACCGCCAGACCTTGGCCGGCGGGAGGTTGGCCCACACGGTGGTGCAGGAGGTCACGTGACGGCTGCGGTGGTGCGTCAGCACCCGCTCCACTTCCCGATGACGATCCGCTCGCGCGCGGCCGGCGAACAGGCGTCGGGCCTGCATCGTGCCGCGGTAGGCGAAGTACGTCAGGGTGCCGCCGGGCCGCAGCCACTCGAGGTATCGGGTGACGATGTTCTCCACGTCATCCGGCGCGAAGTTGGCGAAGGGCAGGCCGGAGACAATGACGTCGTACCGGCGGTCGGTGTCGAACTGCGCAATATCGGCGTTGTGGACCGCGACGTTGCTGCCCGACACTCTGGGGTGCTGCACAGCACCGACCAGGTGCCGCAGCTGCGCCGCGAAACGCGGGTTGGCTTCAACGATGTCGAGCGTGCTGCCCGGTGGCGTGCGGCTCAGCAGCTCGCGGGTCACCGAACCTGTGCCGGCTCCGACTTCGAGCACCGACAGCGGCCGACCGTGCTGGTCGACAGCGGCAGTCAACGCACGGGCGAGCGAGCGGCTGCTCGGTGCGACGGCGCCCGTGGTGTGTGGGTCGCGAACCGCCTCCGTGGCGAACACCACGCCGGAAGCGTTGCGGCGCAGGGGATACTGGCGATGAGTGACAGTCTGGTTGTCCATGCGTCCGACGGTATGGACGACAGATCGCCCGCGGATCGGCCGTTGTGTGCCGCTCCCCTCCGACGAAAGTCGGGGGTCTGCGTCGCAGGAAGGAGGTCGTGCAGTCGACGGCACCTGCCTAGGCTTGAGCGGTGAAGTACATCCGGCAGCGGTGGGCTGCTTACGGTCGGTACGGCGTGGTGGTGCTGGCGACGCTGACCGCCATCGTCAACGGCGCCTCGATCGCCGGTGGCGATTACCTTCAGCCGATGACCGCCTTCGCGGTGCTGTGTGGCGTTCTCCTGCTGCTGAACGGGCTGCCCTGGATCGTGGCTCCCGCCGCCGCGACGGCGGCGACCGCGGTGTGGGGTTGGCCCTTTTTGCTGCTGCTGCTGGTCGCGGTGTTCGACCTTTCCGCGCGCCGGCGCACTCCGGCAGCGATCGTTTGCGCGGTCATTGCTTTGGCGGGCAACGCCCTGACTCAGCCGACGGTGTCGCTGTGGCAGTCGCAGCCGTACGGATCCGCGCTGTTCCTGCTGCTCGCAGTCGTCGCTGGGCTGTGGATGGGGAGTCGGCGCCGACTGGTGACGGCGCTGAATGTCCAGGTCGAGCATCTGCGCAGCGAGCGGGAACTGCGCGAGCAGGCCGCCCGGCTGAGCGAGCGCTCCGTGATCGCGGCGGAGATGCATGACGTTCTGGCCCATCGGTTGAGTCTGATCGCGCTGCACGCCGGTGTGCTGTCCACCAGGAAGGACTTGCCGGCCCAGGTCGCAGAGCGCATCGATCTGCTCCGGACGGCGTCGACGGAGGCCCTCAACGATCTGCGTGACCTTCTGGGTGCGTTGCGCAGCAACGACCCCGGGCCCCTTGATCAACCGCCGGCACCGGTGTTGCAGGACGTCACCGAGGTGATCGCGCAGGCGCGCCGAGCGGGCCAGCGGGTGGACACCGTCATCGATGGACAGGCGGAGCTAGCTCCGGCCGCTCACCGGCTCGCCGTTTTCCGGTTGGTGCAGGAGGCGCTGACAAATGCCCGCAAGCACGCGCCTGCCGCACCGGTTCAGGTGCACATCGATTACGGCCCGCCGGTCACCGACATCGAAGTGACGAATTCCCCGAGCCCGGACCATGCGCAGGTGGTGCCTTCCGGGTTCGGTCTGGTCGGGCTGCGAGAGCGGGTGGAGGCGCTCGGCGGCCGCCTGAGCGCAGGGCCGGGCAACGCCGGCACCTGGAGTGTGGCCGCCCGCATCCCGCACCGTGGGTCCGAACCGGAGGCAAGCGACCGGTGATCCGCACCATGGTCGTTGACGACGACGCCCTGGTCCGCCTCGGGCTCACCGATCTGCTCGAAAGTGACGGGGAGATCACTGTTGTCGCGCAGGCCGCCGATGGCGTGGAGGCCATCGAGAAGGCCACGGCGCACCGCATCGATGTGGCTCTGGTCGACGTCCGGATGCCACGCATGGACGGCATCACGGCGACCGCCAGGCTCCGTGCGCTGCCGAACCCGCCGCGGGTGATCACCCTGACCACGTTCGATCTCGACGAATTCGTGTACGCCGCGCTGGCGGCGGGCGCCGACGGATTCCTGCTGAAGGACACCGAACCCGCCGAGATCCTGCGGGCCGTTCATCTTGTCGCCGCTGGCTCGGCGATGCTGCATCCGACCGCGGCCCGCCGTCTCATCGACCGCTATCACCACGCCAACCACCCGCAAGCCGCGGCAGCCCGTGTTCGGCTGGAGAAACTCACCCCGCGCGAGCGGGATGTGCTGGCCCTGCTGGCAGAGGGCGAGACCAACGCCGACATCGCGACGGCCCTGGGGATGCGGGAAAGCACGGTGAAGTCTCATGTCAGCCGCATCCTGACCGCGCTGGGCGTCAGCAACCGGGTGCAGGCCGCGCTGCTCGCCCGCGACGCCGGACTGCAGCCGTGAGCGGTGCAATCCACCGGCGCGTGGTCCGGCAACGGAGCAACGGTCTTGCACCGTCAGCGGGCGCTGGACCCGGACCGGAATCGACCGTTGATCGCAGGAGTTCGGACTCTAAAGAACTCTAAAGGGGATCGAGGCGGCAATGGCGCACGACGGCCTGCGCGCCGACACCATCCGGACGCTCGAGGGATGCTGAAGCCCCGGGCGAGCGCCAGGACTCGAGGCACTATCGTGCACCATGGTGCTGCCCCGGGCAGCCGACCAATGCTGTCATACCCCGCGCAGGACCGCCATGAGATAGGCCCTGCGGTGCAACGGGTTAGGTCCGGTGCGGGCCCTGACCGGCGGCAGCCCGGCGACCGTGCGGTAGGAATCGAATTCGGTCTCCAGCAGGGCCTCGCCCCTGGTCAATTCGGGCAGCGCCTGATACAGCCGGTGCACCGAAGCGGCCGGAACGAGGCCGCCGAGGCGATACACGGACCGGTCGGGAACCGGCAGCTCCGGGGTGCCGCCCAACGCGGCCAACGCCGGCAACACCGCGCCGTAGGTGTCCGCCGGGATCTCCAACCGGAGACGGTGCAGGGGTTCGTTGACCGTGGTGCCGGCATTCTGCAGTGCCTGCAGGAGGACCAGCGGCGTCACGCCGCGGAAATCCGCTCCCGTGCTGGACATGCTCTTGTCGAAGTTCGCGTGCATCGCGCTCTGCCGCGGCGCGTACCGGCCGTGCGTCATCGTCACCACGCAGTCGGGCACATCCCACCCGGACAGTCCTTGGTGCAGCGTTTCCCGGGCCGTCGCCTCGACCGCGGTGAGAAAGGCCAGCGGCATCGACCCGAGCTCGATGTCGAGCCCGAAGCGGACCCCCGCACCGATCGGCGCGGGCTCGACCCGGAGCCCGACCGTTGCCAGGAAAGGGTTCTCGTCGGCGTAGATGTGTTCGACCGCTGACCCGGTCCCGGCCAGGCGTTCGATGCACAACGTCGTACTGGCCCGGAATTGCACACCCAGGCTGTGCTCGTCCCACAGCGTCGACTCCAGCACCTCCTTCTGCACCTCGCCGTACAGGGAGACCACGCTCTGCCCCGCACCGTCGGAGCGCAGGCCGATCAGCGGGTCCGCCTCGGCGAGCTCGCTCAGCGCCGTGTGGAGTGCACCTGCATCGGTTCCCGCGATCGGGACGACCACCGATTCCAGGGTCGGTGGGGAGAAGTGCCACGCCGGTCGCTTCTGCACGGCCTTGCCGATCACGTTACCGATCTGCGCCTGTAGACCCGTCACCTTCCCGATCTGGCCGGGCAGCAACGCATCTCGGCGACGGAACCCATCCGGTTCCGATGCCAGGATCGCGGTGACGCGGCCGCCGCGACCATCCGGCAGCTCCACCCGGTCGCGGATGCGGAGGGTGCCGGCGCGCATCCGGAGGTAGCAGATCCGCTCCCCGGCACCGCCTCGGGCGACCTTGAAAACCGTTGCGGAGCAGGTGACGTTCCCTGTCGGGGTATCCGGCGCACTGCTGTCGTCGCCGAGCGGGAATGCGGGCAGGAATTCGAGAATCCCGGCCATCAACTCGGCCGCGCCGGCGCCGGTCACCGCCGAACCGAAGAACACCGGGCGCACCAAGGCTTTCCCCGTCTGGTCGGCGACCGCGGCCCGCAAACGTTGCGGTGACACCGATCCGTTGAGCACGAAGTCCTCGAGCAACCGGTCGTCGTGCGCAGTGAGGACGTCGAGAGCCGCTGCAGCAAGATCGGTCTCGTCCAGGGCGTTGACGACCTCGGCGGTCTGCCGGCCGATCCCGCACACTCGCTGCACGGCAATCATGCCGCCGCCGAGACGCTCGTTCAGCTCGTCGAGCAATTCCTGCGCACGCGCGCCGGACCGGTCGATCTTGTTGACATAGACGATGGTGGGAAGCCGCAGACGCTGAAGTGTTGCCGGCATCGACGCTGCCGACCGCTTCCAGGACGCCCGCCTGGAACAGCAGGCGTTCGGTCAGGCTTGTTTTACCGGCGTCGACATGGGCCAGGATTCCCAGGTTGAGTGTGCGCATGCAGCATCGAGTCCTCACGGCGGGTGGCGAAGGTGGGGGACGTCGACGCAGCTCGCACGGTGGATCTCCTTCTCGCTCGGGTCGGTGAGAACTCCCGGCCGCAGCACGGACTCAGCTCCGACACAGCACCAGAGCAAGCCGGTCGAGGCAACCGATTGAGTCGCCTCAGGCAGGTGTGGTGCGGCCCGGTCCGTTTGGTTGACACTGTCTACCGTCGCTCGTACGGTGACGGCATGGTGAGCGATCAGCATCAGTCAGGTCCCCGCGCATTCACGTATCGGTACGGACCGTGGGCGGTGGTGACCGGTGCCTCTGACGGGATCGGTCGCGCGGTTGCCACGGAACTCGCGAGCCGCGGCGTGAACCTGGTCCTTGTTGCACGCCGCCGGGTCGAGCTCGAGCGCCTGGCATCCGCGCTGCGGGCTGCCCACGGCATCGAAGCAAGGGCCCTGCCGATGGACCTCGCGCGGCGCGGAGCTGCTGTGGACCTCAACGCGGCGACCTTGGATCTGGACGTCGGGCTGGTCGTTGCCGCTGCCGGGTACGGCAGCAGCGGACTTCTTCTCGACGCCGAACTGGCCGACGAGATGTCGATGCTCGACCTCAATTGCGGATCCGTGCTCTCGCTGGCGCACGGCTTCGGGCGGCGGCTGTCGGCGCGTGGTCGCGGCGGGATGATGCTGTTCGGCTCGCTCGTCGGGTGGCAGGGCGTGCCCAACGCCGCCAATTACGCCGCGACCAAGGCCTACGTCCAGTCGCTGGCCGAAGGACTGCGCGCCGAACTCGGGAACAGTGGCGTCGACGTCCTGTCCGTCGCGCCCGGGCCCGTGCGCAGCGGCTTCGAAGCGCGGGCCAGAATGGACTTGGGCTCGGCAGAGTCGCCCGAGAAAGTGGCCCGTTTGGCTGTTGCCGCCCTCGGCCGGCGAGGCACCAGTGTGCCCGGCGCGCGGTCGAAGGTACTCACCTGGTCGTTGGCACCGTTGCCGCGCTCGGTGCGCGTGGCAATCATGGGGCGGATCATGGCAAGCATGGCAGGGGAGCGTGGCGCAGGAGACGAAGTCGCGGCCTGACGACGTCCGCGAGGCCAGCGTCACGGAGGCGCTCGCCATCATCGCCGAGCACGGCGTGGAACGCCTATCGCTCCGTGAGGTGGCACGGCGGCTCGGCGTGTCGCACCAGGCGCCCTACAAACACTTCCCCAGTCGTGACCATTTGCTGGCGGAGGCGGTGGCGCGCGCCTTCACCAGCTTTGCCGATCACCTGGATGCGCGCCAACGGTCCGATGACCCCGCCCTCGATCTGGATGCCATGGGCCACGCCTACCTCGGTTTCGCCCTCGAGCGGCCGTTGGAGTACAGGCTGATGTTCGGCACTGCGCTACCCGAGCCGGCCGAGCATCCGACCATGCTCGGCAAGGCTCGCCATGCGTTCAGCCTGCTCGAACTGGCAATCCGGCGATTGCACGCCGCACAAGGACGTGATGATCCCGATCTCGCCGCACGCGACGCGTTGCACGTCTGGGCCACCATGCATGGTCTGGCCGGCATCCTTCGCAACGACGTCCTGTCGTCACTGGAGATCTCACCGGAGGTGATCTCGTCCTCGGTCCGGCACACCTTCCGCCGGTTGAGCATGGGACTGGCAGCAGAGCTCCCGGAATCCGGACCGGCGGCCCAGGCCGTCGCGAATGATGCCGGCAGCCACTGATTCCGAGAGCGGTCGTGTGACGAAACCTGCGGCAGCGTCGAGCACAACGGCAGGTCGTCGCGGCTCGCAGCACTCAAGGATCCATGCGAGGGAATGGAACTGTACCTGGCCACGTTGACAGCGACAGAACCGGTTGAACGTTCAATAACCGGCGATCGCATACGACACCGAGGAGCGCGCCATGCAGTTCGGAATCTTCACCGTCGGCGACGTGACCACCGATCCCACGACCGGCCGGACCCCGTCGGAGGCCGAGCGCATCAAGGCGATGGTCACCATCGCGCAGAAGGCCGAGGAAGTGGGCCTGGACGTCTTCGCCACCGGTGAACACCACAACGAGCCGTTCGTGCCGTCGTCCCCCACCACCATGCTCGGCTACATCGCCGCCAAGACCGAGAAGCTGCTGCTGTCGACGTCCACGACGCTGATCACCACCAATGATCCGGTGAAGATCGCCGAGGACTACGCGATGCTGCAGCACCTCGCCGATGGCCGGGTCGACCTGATGATGGGCCGCGGAAACACCGGTCCGGTCTACCCGTGGTTCGGCAGGGACATCACCAAGGGCATCGAGCTGGCCGTGGAGAACTACGACCTGCTACGCAGGCTCTGGCGTGAGGACGTCGTCGACTGGCAGGGCAAGTACCGCACCCCGCTGCGCGGCTTCACCTCGACACCCCGTCCGCTGGACGGTGTGCCGCCGTTCGTCTGGCACGGCTCCATCCGCAGCCCGGAGATCGCGGAGCAGGCCGCCTACTACGGTGACGGCTTCTTCGCCAACCACATCTTCTGGCCCAAGTCGCACTTCCAGCGGCTGATCGAGCTGTACCGCACCCGGTTCGAGCACTACGGGCACGGCAGTGCCGACCAGGCGATCGTCGGGCTCGGCGGGCAGGTCTTCATGCGGAAGAACTCGCAGGACGCGATCAAGGAGTTCCGGCCCTACTTCGACCACGCGCCGGTGTACGGGTACGGCCCGTCGTTGGAGGATTTCACCGAGATGACGCCGTTGACCGTCGGCAGTCCGGCCGAGGTGATCGAGAAGACGCTGAAGTTCCGTGACTACTTCGGCGACTACCAGCGCCAGCTGTTCCTGATGGACCACGCCGGCCTGCCGTTGAAGACGGTCCTCGAGCAGCTGGATCTGCTCGGTGAGGAGGTCGTCCCCACGCTGCGCAAGGAGTTCGACGCACTGCGTCCGGCGCACGTGCCGGAGGCGCCCACGCACGAGAGCCTCAAGGCTGCCGCCCTGACCGAGCTCTCGGCCGACGCCGACCCCGAGCTGTCCCCTGCAGAGTTGTCACCGGCGGGTGATCGGGCATGACGACCTTCACCGTCGTGGTGCTCGCTGCCGGATTGGGACAGCCGTCATCCACCAGGATGCTGGCGGACCAGCTTGCAGAGTCGGCGAGCCGGGCTGCTCACCAGCGCGGTGACCGGCTGGAGCTGATCGGAATCGAGCTGCGGGAGTTGGCGCACGACATCACCGACAACCTGCTGACCGGGTTTCCGAGCATGGCGCTGCGGACCGCGCTCGACGCGGTCGGTTCCGCCGATGCGCTGATCGCGGTGACCCCGGTGTTCAGCGCCTCCTACAGCGGGCTGTTCAAGTCGTTCTTCGATGTGCTCGATCCGGCGGCGCTGGTCGGCACGCCCGTGCTGATGGCCGCCACCGGAGGATCAGCCCGGCACTCGCTGGTCCTGGACCACGCGCTGCGTCCGCTGTTCGGGTATCTCAAGGCATCGCCGGTGTCGACGGCCGTTTTCGCCGCCACCGCCGATTTCGGTTCGGACGAAGCGGGCCGCTCGCTCACCGAGCGAGTCGACCGCGCCGGAGCCGAACTGGCCGGGATGCTCGCGCTGACGACATCGCTGCAGCCCGAGCACTCCCGAACAGCACCGGCGGTGTCGGCTCCGCGCGCGAGTCGCGAGGCGGACCCGTTCGACCAGCTGATCCCGTTCGACCAGCTGCTGGCCAGGCGGTAGGCCGGCGCCGCCGACCAGGGTCAGCCCAGTGCGGCGAGGATGCCGGCGGCCAGTTCGTCGACCTGGTCGTCGGTCATCACGAACGCGGGGGATATCTGGATGCCGCCGGCGCCGACCGCACGGGTGGCGATGCCCTGCGCACGAACGGCTTTGGCCAGTCCGAGGGCCGCAGCCGGATCCACCAGCTGCACCGCGGCGACCGCTCCTGTGCCGCTGCGGACCTCGGCGACGGCAGGATGGTCCGCCAGGTGAGCGAGCTTGACGTGCAGCGCTGTTTCCAGCCGGCCGGCCGCCGCGAGCAGGTCCTCCCGCTCGATGATGTCCAGATTCGCCATCGCGGCGGCGGCCGCCCCGGCGTGCCCGCCGTAGGTGTAGCCGTGCCGCCACCACACACCGGCGGTGGGGTCGAAGAACGGCTCCGCGATCTGCGGCGCGATGAACACCGCGCCCATCGGCACGTAACCCGATGTCAACCCCTTCGCGGTCGTCATCAGGTCCGGCTGCAGACCGAACCTGATGGAGGCGAACCACTCTCCACCGATGCGACCGAAACCGGTGATGACTTCATCAGCGACGAAGAGGATGTCGTTGTCCCGGCAGATCTGCCGCACCTCGGCGAGGTAGCCGTCCGGCGGCGGGTACACGCCGCCGGCGCCGATCACCGGTTCGCAGAAGAAGGCCGCGATGTGGTCCGCACCGACCGTCTCGATCGTCTCCAGCAGGCTCTTGCCCGAATTCCATTCGACGCTGCGGACGTCGGCCATCAGTTCGCCGTACCCGTCGTGGTTACCGGGGATGCCGGCCAGCGCGGTCCCCGCGACATGCATCCCGTGATAGGCCTTCTCGCGGCCGATGACGATCGTCTTGGACGGCCGGCCGATCTCCCGCCAGTAGCGCCGGGCCAACTTGACCGCGGTGTCCACCGAATCGGAGCCGCCGGAGGTGAAGAAGATCTTGCTCCCGGGCACCGGTGCGATGGCGGCCAGCCGATCCGCCAGCGCGACGGTGGTGTCCACGGCGTAGTCGCCGAAGGTCGAGTACGCCGCGATGCGACCGATCTGGGCGGCGACCGCGTCCGCGATCTCGCTGCGACCGTGCCCGACGTTGGTGAACCACAGTCCCGCGGTCGAATCCAGGTACCGCCGACCTGCGTCGTCCCAGATGTAGGCGCCCTCGCCACGGGTCACCACGAACTCACCGTTCTTGCTGACAGCGCCCATGTCGGCGAAGCCGTGCCAGAGAGCGTGCTGCGTGACCCCACCGTTCGCCCGGGCACCAGGTGCGGGTGTCGCTGTTGCACGATGGTCGATGTTCGTCGTCGGCGCTGCCACGGCGGCCTCCCTTTCTCAGCGGGTCCGCAAGGTTCTGACCCGTCGTTCCGGGTCTGACCGTACGCGGAGTCATCGCGATGACGATCCCGGCGTCGGGTGACCGGGTTCTGGCAGATCCGTCCGCCGGGACTTTTCCCCGCACAGCAGCGGTTCAACCGACGCTGCGCGTCGGCCGCCGCCAGGTCGGCTCCAGCGCCGCGGCGTCGTCGTCGGTGGCGACACCGAACGGTGGTTGCTCCGGGGTCGGTACGGCCCGCCGGCTTCGCGCACGCCGATCACATGGGCCGTCGGTGGGCGAACAGGTCAAGGGCAACGCTGCGCCGGTCGATCACCGCCGCCGTGCCCGGACGGCCGGACGTGTTACACCTCCTTGCTCACCAACCGCACCCGTCCGTCGGCCAGCCGGTAGGTCGCTCCCAGGACGAGGCAGGACCGCTCGCGAACCGCCTCCGCGACGATCCGTGAGCGCTCCACCAGCAGTGCCGTGGTGCCACGGACGTGCTCGACCTCGATGTAGTCCAGTGGTGCGTGATCGGCTGCGAGGTCCGGCGGGTGTTGCGCCCGTTGCACTTTCAGCACGGCCGGGGTGATCCGTTCGGTCACGTCACGGATGTAACCCGGTGGCGTCCGGCCGCTGCCGACCGCGTCGGTTGCCATTCGCACCAATCCACAGGCGTCGTGACCGAGCACCACGATCAATCCGATCTTGAGGACCTGCACTCCGTACTCCACCGACCCGATCACACCGGCATCGACGATGTGGCCGGCCGTACGGACGACGAAGAGGTCGCCGAGGCCCTGGTCGAAGATGATCTCGGCGGCGACCCTGGAGTCGCTGCAGCCGAACACCAGCGCGAAAGGTTTCTGCCCGTCGGTGATCTCGGCGCGGCGGGCGGCGTCCTGTCCGGGATGCAGCGGGTCCCCGGAGAGGAAGCGACCGTTGCCGTTCAGCAGCTCCTGCCAGGCCAGGTCGGGAGCGGGCTGCCCCGGCAGCAGTGGTGGGGGAGTGAGCGACGGCAACCGGGCGGTAGGAGCCCCGACGGTCGGCATCGAAGGCAGCAGTGGCCGTTTCACCATCAGCGCTGGGGCCGCACGGTCAGGGCGACCCGGTCGTAGCCCACCAGGGCACCGTCGGAGGTCAGGGCGACCCATGCCCCGCGTTGCAGTGCCAATTCGATCAACTCGTCGACGGCGTCATCGATCACATCCGGACTACCGATGTCGGTTGCCGGCTCCAGGAAGTCGCCGTCATCGCTGACTCTCGCCGGGTAGAACAGGCTCTCCTCGACGACCAGCATCTCCGGACGTTCGTGCCGCGCGGCGAGCCACGCCGCTGGAACACCGGTGACGACCTTGCCCGCCCGATCGCGTGCCGCCAGCAGATCCAGGGCCTCGGTTTCCCTGGAGTGCAGGTAGGTGTCGAGCACGGGCTGCAACCGGCGGGCGAGTTCGCTCAACGGGGCGCGGGCAAGGTTGCCGCCGATGGTTCCGGCCAGCCTGCCGGTGTTCCGCGACAGTGCCTTGAAGCTGTTCAGAACCTTGTCCGGACCGATCAGGATCAGTGGCGCCGGGCGCACCCGCAGGTAGACACCGAGCGCCGTGTCGACCCGGCGGAGGAACGCGGTCGTGATGGCGTTTCCACCCGCGCGCTCGGGAGGGAACATCGGGAACGACTCGGTCGGTGCCGGCTGCAGTACGCCTGCCCCGCCGTCGAACAATCTCGCCTGCCCGGAGTTGAGCACCAGCACGACGTGTCTCGGTGTCCGGTGCAGCGACCGGACGAGATCTCGGGTGGCGAAGGTGTGATCGACCACTGCTCGGTTCCGTACCGCCACCGGTAGGTGGATCGTCTCCGCGTGTTCCGGGCTCACCAGCACAGCGATCGCCGCGCTGGTAGGGCCGCCGATCGCGGTGTCGACGGCCCGGCGCACAGTCGCCTCCAAGGAATCGAAGATCCGCCCATCTTCGGTCCCGCGGATCCGGTCGAGCGCCTCCGCCGCAAGGGCGCACAAGGCGATCCCGTCGTTGGCGGTCATCCGTGGACCCACCGAAGTGGTGAGCAGGAGTGAGATCGAGGGATAGACCCGCGGGGCCTGCAGTCGTAGCACCTGGTCGACGGCCGGCCCGGGTAGGAACTGTCCGGTGATGTGTGGTGCGGCAAGCGCGGTCACGAAGATCCTTTCGAAGAACACGAGGGGCTTGGCAGCGTCCGGGTGCGGTCAGCCGAAGGTGTCCCGGCGACTGCCGCAGACCGGTCATCAGATGAGGCGATGGCGACCAGCAGGCCAACCGCCGGGCAGCGTCACGAGCGAGGCGAGAACAGGGAGACGCTCGACATCGGCGTAGCTGCCGATAGCACCAGCAACAGCGGTGATTCGATCCCCGGTGGGTCCTGCACGGGCGGCGGGTGGTCGGCGAGCGGGGTCAGCGTGATGGGTGGGGCAATCGTCATGGTGGACCTCTCGGCTGCACTGGTCCGAGGTCTTCCCCGGGCCTGTGCGGCCCCGACGCGCCGGACTCCTACGGAGAAGCCGTGATGACGACGACGTCGTGAGTGGGGTACTCCCCTCAATTACGCCTTCAGATTACCGAAATACAGTTCGGGTGTCTAGGGTTTCGCGACATTTGGGACAAGCAGCGCCAGCAGTTCGTCCAGATCGTGGCCCGCGTTGAGCGGATGACGCATCGGCCGGTGCGGGGGGATGGTGTAGCTGTTCCGCCGCCCTCGGCGCGTCCTGGTCAGGTAACCCGCGTCCACCAGGTCGGCCACGATGTTCTGCGCCGACCGTTCGGTGATCCCCACCCTGACGGCGGCCTCGCGCAGCGTGATGTCGGTATCCCGCGCAATGGCGAGCAGTACGTGCGCGTGGTTGGTCAGGAACGTCCAACCCGTCGGCACGGCGCCACCCCCGGCTGGGCGATCGGGCTCGGTCGAGCGCGACCCGGAGCCCGTCTCGCCGGCTGTGTCCGCGTCAGGCCTGTGTACGGCGGTTCTCTTTTCGACGGCGATATCCCCGGTCCCCATCCACCGGACCTTAGTCCGACCCGCGCCGCCCGCCCGTTGACGGCGGTGTTGCGTGGGCTCCCCTCCGAGGCGTCACTCCCGTGCCCGGGACTCCTCGAGCCGGGCGTCGTGGGTTTCTTCGGTCGCGCCCTGATGGGTCCGCGGCGCCTACTGCTGACGCAGTTGCGCCAGGGCCCGCGCGACCCACTCGGCCATCAGCGTCCGCTCCGCGTCGGTCAGCGACGGTAACTGCTCCAGCACGGCCAGGAAGGTCACCGCCACGGCGTTCACCGTGGCGTCGCCCGCGGCCGGTGCCGCGGTGAGGATCGCGGCGGCCACGGCCTCGAACATCGCGTCCGGCAGTCCTGCGTCCCGCTCGTCCTCGGGAGCACCGAGCAGCGCCAGGACGGTGCCTGTTCCGGCGGCGTGGATCATTTCCAGAGCCCGTTGCTCGTCGACCTGTAACCGGCCGGCCGCCGCAATCCGTCTGACCCTCGTGCGCAGAATTTCTACGCCGGCAGCGGTTGCCGGCGACACCGACTCGCGTCCTGGAGCCGCGAGAAGCGCATAGAGCTCGGCATTCTCGAGACCGAAATCCACGTGCCGGAGCCAGGCGTCCCGCAGCTCGTCAACCGGATCGCCATCCGTGCGGGCGGCTGCCGCCGCCTTCTCCATGACATATGTCGCCATCACGTGGTCGGCCACCGCATCGATGAGGCGGTCCTTGTCACCGAACAGTCGGTAGATCGCGGGGGCCTGGACGCCGGCTGCTCGGGCGACCGCGCGCGTCGTCACGGCATGTGCCCCCTCGTTCCGTAGGAGCCGGGCGGCGGCGTCCACGATCACCGACCGCAGCTCGTCGCGGGAGTCCGTCCGATCCGGTGCCGTCACGGAACCAACGTTATCACCGTCTCGATATCAACGGTATTTTCAGTGATAACATCTCGGCAGTAACGTTGATACCAACGAAGGAGACTCATGATCATCGTGACCGGTGCCACCGGCCAACTCGGATCCCGCATCGTCGAGGGGCTCCTGACGGCCGTTCCGGCCGACTCCGTCGGTGTGAGCGTCCGGGACCCGGCGAAAGCAACGTCGCTGTCCGAGCGCGGAGTCCGGGTCCGGTCAGGGGATTTCACCGAACCCAGCGCCCTCGAACGGGCCTTCGAGGGCGCTGACCGGGTCCTGATCATCTCGGCCGCCATCCGTGGACCGGGTGCGCTCGCCGCGAATATCGCCGCGATCGACGCGGCTCGAGCCGCCGGAGCGAGCCGCATCCTCTACACCAGCCATCAGGCGGCATCATCGGACTCGTTGTTCGCCCCGCAGCTCACCCACGCCGCAACGCAGGAGTACCTCGCGCAAGCTGGTGTGCCGTTCACCGCCCTGCGCAACGGCTTCTACGCCAGCACGCTCGGCTACTACATCGGTGCCGGCCTGGCCGGCGGGCGCCTCGCGCTGCCGGCTGACGGTCCGGTGTCCTGGACCGACCACGACGACCTGGCAGCGGCGGCGGTGGTCGCATTGACCGGGGACCGCGTGCTCGACGGGGTCACCCCGCCGCTCACGGCACCGGACATGCTCACCTTCGACGACGTCGCAGCCCTGCTGAGTGACCTCACCGGTCGCGCCGTGCAACGGGTCGTCGTCGCCGACGACGAATGGCGCCGGAAGGCCATTTCAGGCGGAATGCCCGCAGTCGCCGCCGATTTCACCCTCGGCATGTTCCGAGCAGCGCGTCGCGGTGAATTCGCCGTCACCGACCCCGCACTGCAGGCCGTCATCGGTCGCCGGCCGCGTTCGGTCCGTTCGGTCTTGCAGGAGTTGGTCAGCCGCCCATCAGCGCCCGGAAACTGATCGGCGGGTGACCGGTGACGCCTTCGACATCGTCGGTCACCTCGGCCATCTCGCCGGCGGCGATGGCCGTGTACGTGCTGACCCACGCATCGACCTGCCAGTCGGGTGCGCCGTAGCCGGCGCGTGAGGCGTAGGCCTGCTCGACGGTCTCGTTCTCGAACCGGACGGTGCGGCCGGTCGCGCGGGAGATGATCGAGGCCATCTCGGTCAGCGTCAAGGCCTCCGGCCCGGTGAGGCCGTAGCTGACTCCGTCGTGCACGGTCGGCTCTTCCTGGGCCTGGGCGGCGGCCGAGAGTACTTGCGTTGCAACGTCGATGACGTCAGCGCGGGCGACAGCGGAGAGCCGGCCGTCGCCCGCCGGACCGCGGATCACACCTTCGGGTCCGCCGAACTCCGGCACCAGGTCGGCATAGAGATTGTCGCGCAGGAAGGTGAACGCCAACCCGGAACTGCGGATGTGCTCCTCCGTCCGCCAGTGATCGCGGCCGAGCAGGAACACCGACTCCGGGCCGGCGCCGAGGAACGAGGTGTAGACGATGCGGCGCACGCCGGCCGCCACCGCAGAGTCGACGAAGGTGAGGTGTTCGGTGACCCGGTCCTGATTCTCGGCCGCCGAGACCATGAACACGGTGTCGATGCCCTCCAGTGCCTCACGGACGGCGCCGGCGTCGGCGTAGGCGGCGCCCGCGACGGTGGCGCCGGCGATGGCGGGCGCCCGCTGCGGTGAGCGCACGACCAGGCGTTGGGCGATGCCGCGGGCGGCGAGTTGCTGCGCCACACCGCCACCGATGATGCCGGTGGCGCCGGTCACGGCCAGCGGCGTCGTCATCGGCGCGGACGGTTCGACTGGGGATGGTTCGACTGCGGACGGTTCCAGTGCAGGTCGTTCGAGGGCGTGCTGGGAGGCGTCACCGCCGAAGTGTGTCATCCCGGTCGGCGCGCCGTCACCGGTCACGGCGGAAAGGGCGACGGGGACTTCTACCATCGCCTGATGGCGACGCCGGGGTTGAACGTGCGATGACCGGTAGGACCATCGGGAGCGCGCTGCGCCTGCTGATGGCGGCGACCGTCATCGCGGCCGTGATCGCCCAACTCGTCAACGGCATCAACCGCAACACGAGCGTGTCGAACTTCTTCAGCTTCTTCACCATCCAGTCCAACGTCATCGGTGCGGTCGCAGTGGCCACCGCCGCACTGGCGGCACCCTCGGCCCGGCGGAGCGTCTGGCTCAGTCAGTTCCGCGGCGCGGCGACGCTGTACATGGGCATCACCGGAATGATCTTCAGCCTGCTGCTCAGCGGCGCCGACGTGCAAACACCACTGCCATGGGTGAACTCGGTGCTGCACTACGTGTTTCCACTGTTCATCGTCATCGACTGGATCGTCGACCGATCGGTCCGGCCGCTGACGTTCCGGCAGGGGTTGGTCTTCCTGGTCTACCCGGTGCTGTATCTGGCATACACGCTGATCCGCGGTCCGATCGTGGACTGGTACCCGTACCCGTTCATCGACCCACGCGATCACGGCTATGTCTTCGTCGGGGTGATGAGCCTGTTCGTCGCGGTCGTCGGCCTCGGCCTGGCCTGGGTGCTGTGCTGGACCTCCCGCTGGGATCTCGGGCGGGAGAGGGATCGCGCGGACCAGGCCTCCCCGGTGCCGTGAGCGGCTCGGCCCTGGACGTCAGGTGGCTGCGTGACCGGACCGGGTCCGGCCCGGTAGCGTCCGCGCCATGAACACCGGGTTCGAGCGGTCGCCCGCGACCCTGGCCGAGCGGTTGGACGCCGGACCTGTGGTGCTGGACGGGGGCCTTGCCACCCTGCTGGAGGCGCACGGCCACGATCTGAGGTCCGATCTGTGGTCGGCGAGGCTGCTGGCCGATGACCCGGAGGCGATCAGCGCTGCGCATCGGGAGTACTTCACCGCCGGGGCGCAGGTTGCCATCACGTGCTCGTACCAGGCCTCGTTCGAGGGATTCGCCGAGCTCGGATTCGACCGCGCAGCTGCCGAGGCCCTGCTGCGCCGATCCGTGGCCCTGGCCCGCGAGGCCGCGCAGACAGCACCAGGCGCGTCCGGTGGACGGGCGCCTCAACGCTGGGTGGCGGCCTCCGTCGGCCCCTACGGGGCCACTCTGGCCGACGGATCGGAGTACCGCGGGGACTACGGCCTGTCGGTGGCCGAGCTGCGTGCCTGGCACCGGCCCAGGCTGCAGGTGCTGGCGGACGCCGGAGCCGATGTTCTGGCGTTGGAGACCATCCCGTGCCTGGCCGAGGCCGAAGCGCTGCTGTCGGAGCTGGCCGCGCTGGGCATGCCGGCCTGGCTTTCGATGACGTGCGCGCGCGGGCTGACCCGGGCCGGCGAACCGGTCGAGGAGGCCTTCGCGATGGCAGGCTCGGTCGATCAGGTGATCGCCGTCGGCGTCAATTGTGTTGATTCGGTCGAGGCCGCCGATCTCGTCACCACTGCCGTCGAGGCAAGTCGCCGGCCGGGCGTGGTGTATCCGAACAGCGGCGAGACGTGGGACGCGGCAGCGCGCTGCTGGGCCGGGCATTGCAGTTTCGGCCCCGAGCACGCGGCCGTCTGGGTCGCCGAGGGTGCGCGATTGGTCGGCGGGTGCTGTCGGGTCGGCCCCAATGCGATCAGGGAGCTGGCGCGGTCAGCGCCGGGTTGGCCGGTCGGGGACACGGGATCGGTGTCGATGCGCTGACCGACCAGATACCGAGTGCGATGACGGTGAGCACGTACCCGCTGATCGTCCGGCGCACCGGCGAGATGCCGGCCGTCCGGGGCAGCACGTGCAGAGCGCCGAACGGCACCACGGCCGCTGCCGCCGCGCCGATGCCGCCGATCCCCAGACCTTTGCCGTGCGCGCGCTGTCTCCCACGGAGAGAAGTCCGGGGCCATGCCGACTCCTGTATCGCGGGGACGGGTCGCTGCGGGCGGTTTCTCCGACCGCGGTACGGACGCCGGCGATGGTCGCGTTCGGTGTTCCAAGGTGGTCCGGGCATCACGGCCAGGTGAGGCGTGGATCACAGAAGAGTGACGGTCACGGCGGCGCGCCGAAATGAACCCGGCCGCCGGCGCGGCCTTGCGCACACTTGATGAAAGAACAAGGGGGGTGGACGGTGACGCAACCCAAGAGAACAGTCCGGCGCCGGGTGCCGGTCGTCGGTTGGATCGGGCTGCTGCTCGTCGGCACGGTGGTGCTCGCCGGGTGCACCACCGCTTCCGCGGGCTCGTCGCTGACCTCGCTGGCGTCCTCCGCCGGCCCCGCCGCGGCTCCGGTCACCTCGTTCACCGCTGGGCAGACAGTGACCGCCACCCCGACGGCGGCCGTCACTGCGGCAGCCACGCCCTCGTCGGCTTTCTCGACACCGAAGCCGCCGCCCCCACCACCCCCACCACCGGCGAGCGTCAAGGTCACCCCGGCCGACGGCGCGGCCGAGATCAACCCGCTGGCGCCGGTGACCGTCGCGGTCACCGGTGGCACCCTCACCGCGGTGACACTCAAGAATGCGGCCGGCACCGAGGTGCCCGGCAAGCTGGCCGCGGACAAGCGGTCCTGGAAGGTCGCACCGGAACTGGGATACGGCAAGACCTACACCGTCACCGCAGCCGCCCGGAACGTCGCGGGCACGGCCGCGACGACCACCACCACGTTCACCACCCTGGAGCCCGCGAACCGCACCGCCGCACGGACTTTCCCCACCGACACGATGACGGTCGGTGTCGCCCAACCCATCGCGATCTACTTCGATGAGCCCATCACCGATCGGGCCGCCGCACAGAAGAACATCGCGATCACCACCAAACCGGCTCAGGTCGGCGGCTTCCGCTGGATCACCGACCAGGAGGTGCGCTGGCGGCCGAAGTCCTTCTGGAAGGCCGGCACCAAGGTGTCCATCGACATCGGTATCTACGGAAAGGATCTCGGCGGCGGGGTCTACGGCCAGGAGGACATCACCTCGTCCTTCACCGTCGGCCGGTGGATGTCAGCAGAGGTCGACAACAACACCAAGATGATGACCGTGCGCAGGGACGGCAAGGTCGTCAGCACCATTCCCGTGTCGCTGGGCCGCGACAAGTACCCGACGTACAACGGCGTGCACGTGGTGGCCGAGAAGTACGACAAGAAGATCATGGACAGCTCGACCTGGGGACTCACCGGCACCGGCTCCTACCGGACCGAAGTGGAGTGGGCGACACGGATCTCGTCGTCCGGCGAGTTCGTGCACGCCGCGCCGTGGTCGGTCGAGCAGCAGGGCTTCGAAAACGTCTCGCACGGGTGCGTGAACGTGTCGACCGAGGCAGCCAAGTGGTTCTACGACACCTTCATCCCGGGGGACCCGGTCTTCATCACCAACACCGTCGGGCCGGAGCTGGAGGTCTGGGACGGTTTCGGGGACTTCCAGCTGCCGTTCGATCAGTACGTCGCCGAGCAGAGCTGACGCCGAAAGACGGCGTACCGCATCGCGAGTGGCGCGGTCAATCCTGGTAGAGCACATCCAGTTCCTGGATGTACTTGCGCTCCACGACCTTCCGGCGGACCTTCATCGACGGGGTGAGTTCCCCGTCCTCGACGGTGAGGTCATGCGGCAGGATGACGAACTTCTTGATCGTCTCCCATCGCTCCAGCTGGCTGTTCAGCTCGTCGACGTGGGACTGGATCAACTCGGTGACAGCAGGCTCCTTGGCCAGGTCCTCCGGGGTCTTGCCGGCCAACCCGTGCTTGCCGGCCCATTCGGTGATCATCTCCGGGTCCAGGGTGATCAGTGCCGAGACGAACTTGCGGCCCTCTCCGTGCACGACGATGTGCCCGGCCCAGGGGCATTCGGCGCTGAAGATGACCTCGACCTTCTGCGGGGCGACGTACTTGCCGCCGGAGGTCTTGATCAGATCCTTTTTCCGGTCGGTCACCTTGAGGTAGCCGTCGACCAACTCGCCGATGTCACCGGTGTGCAGCCAGCCGTCCTCGGTGAGGACCTCCGCGGTCGCGCCCGGATTGTTGTGGTACCCGCGCATCACACCGCCACCGCGGAGCAGGATCTCCCCGTCATCGGCGATGCGGAACTCCGAGCCCGGCAGCGGCGGACCCACCGTGCCGATCCGGATGTCGCGGGGCAGGTTCACCGCGGCGGCCGCGCTGGACTCGGTCAGACCGTAGCCCTCCAGGATCGGCATGCCGACCGCGTCGAACCATTCGGCAACGTCGGCTGACAGCGCCGCGGACCCGGACACGAAGAACCGGATCCGGCCGCCGAGGCGTTCCCGCACCGTGGAGAACACGAGCCGGTCCGCGAGCGCGAGCTGGAGGGCCAGCAGGCGGGACGGCTCCTTGCGCTGCTGACGCAGCCGTGAGCCCTGCAGCCCGACGCCGATGGCCCAGTCGAAGATCTTCGCCTTCAGCCCGCCGTGGCCCTGCGCGGTCAGGGTGACCTTGGCGCGGACCTTCTCGAAGATCCGCGGAGCGCCGCCCATGAAGGTCGGCTTGATGACACCGAGATTCTCGACGATCCGGCTCAGGTCGCCGTCGACGGCGGTGGAGAAACCGAATTCCAACTGGACGGCGGAGAGCACCTTGCCCAGCACGTGGGACAGCGGCAACCACAGGTACTGGACGTCGTCCGGCCCCAGGATGTCCAGGGCGGCGACCGCCTTGCCCTCGTAGGTCCAGTTGTCGTGCACGAGCCGGACCCCCTTCGGGCGTCCGGTGGTGCCGGAGGTGTAGATGAGCGTGGCCAGATCCTCGGGTCCGCAGCCTGCGATCCGGTCGTCCACGACGTCCCGCTCCGCCTCAAGACGCGCCTTGCCGCGCGCGGCGAGCTGGTCGAGGGTCAGGATCGTGACCGCACCGGCAGGCAGGCCCGCACCGTCCCCGTCGAACAGGACGATGGTGTGCAGCTGCGGCAGCGGCGCCTGCAGCGCCTTCCTCGCCTGCTCGTGGTCCTCGGCGAACATCGCCACCGACTCGGAGTCGCCGAGGATGTAGGCGACGTCCGGAGCAGCGGTGGACGGATAGACCGACGTGGTGGCGGCGGCGGCGCAGAGCACCGCCAGGTCCGCGAGGATCCATTCGATGCGGGTGGTGGAGGCGATCGCCACCCTCTGCTGCGGCTGCACACCCAGATCCACCAGCCCCGCGGCCAGCTGGAAGACCCGCTCCTTGGTCTGCGCCCAGCTCAGCGAGAGCCACTGGTCACCCTTGCGGTACCGGAAGGCCTCGCCGCCGGGGGTCTTGCCGACCCGGTCCACGAACAGATGCCCGAAGGACTGCGCCCGCTCGGTCAATGTGGCGGTCATGACTCGTCCTCCTCGACGGGCCGGGCGCCGATGAGCCCCTGATGCGGGGTCGTCCACGCGCAACCGGCTGGCGACAACTTTACGTGACATGCGTCACCAGTGTCCGGTTGCCCGGCCACCCGTCGGCCCACCGGTCGTTCACCGTGGAGCACGGCGAGTGGTGACGCGGACGTCAGCGTAGGCGAGTGATCCGCACCGTCACGTCATTGCCCGTCGCATCCGGGCCGGCGTAGACGCCCTTCATCGGCGGGACGTCCCGGTAGTCACGGCCCCGCCCGACGACGACGTGCGCCTGCCCGGGAGCGGTGAGGTTCGTCGGGTCGAACCGGTTCCACGAGCCGTCGAACCATTCGATCCAGGCATGCGACTCACCGGTGATCGCCTTGCCGACCTCGACGATTCCGCCCGGGTGGAGATATCCGGACACGTACCGCGTCGGCACCCCCATCGACCGCAGCATCCCGATCGCCAGATGCGAGAGATCCTGACAGACACCACGTCGCGCGAGGTAGGCCTCGACCGCGGAGGTGCTGACGCCGGTGGCGCCGGTCTCGTAGGTCAACGTCGAATGCACCCATGAGCAGACCTCGGCCGCTGCCTCCGCCGGCCCGACGGAGGCGGACTTGATGTCACCGGCGATGCCGGTCAGCTCGTCGTCCAATGCGGTCAGCGGGGTCGGTGTCAGGTACTCCTCGAACCGGTCGTCCACCCCGGAGGAGGCGAGCTCCGGCCAGCTCATCGACGGCGGCCGGTCGCTCGCTCCGGTCCCGGCAGCCCCCGGTGCGGCGCCCGGCCAGCTGGACGTCGGCGGGAACGTCTCCACGGTTGTCGTCGCCGTGACGGCCAGGTGCCGGTGCGGGCGGTGCACGTCGAAGGAGGAGACCCTGGTGCCGAAGTAGTCGATGTAGGACAGCACGCCCTCGAACGGGTCGATCTCCAACCGCGCCGACAACACGGCCTGGCCCGGTTCGTCGGCCGGCTGCATGCGTACCTCGTTGTAGGACGTGGTGACCGTGTCGGGATAGGTCAGCACCGTCCGGTGCACGATGAGCAGCCGCCAGATCTCCGGTCCCGCCGGTCCGGAGAACTCCGAACCCTGCACCTGGTCCTGTGCCGCCCCGAATCTCTCCGACTCGATCGTCATGCCGCACCCCCGTCCGCGCCGATGTTGGCCCATGTGACCGCGTCCTCCCGGCGGAAGAACGACGTGGTGACCGCGGTGTGCGCGCTCGCCACGGTGCGCTGCAGGGTGCCGAGCAGGTGCGCCCGGTCGGCTGCCAGTTCGGTCCCGGTCCGGTAGTCCAGACTGGTCCGGGTGCGGCCGACGATCCGGCGCGCGGAGGACGGATCGCGGCGCGGGTCCAGGTACCGGGTGGCGCCGACCGCCTCGAGTTCGGCGAGGCAGGTCTCGGCCGCGGTCAGCGACCGCAGCACCGACCGCGGGAACTGCCGGTCCAGCAAGACGAACTCGGTGGCGGTGCGCTGCCCGATGGAGCCGCCGTAGGAGCGGACGTAGGGCTCCCAGCCGCCGCAGGCGCTGACCAGTGCCCGCCACGGCGGCACCGATCCGGTCTCGGATTCGGCTGCGGCCAGCAACCGGATCGTCATGTCGGCCCGCTCCAGGGAGCGACCGACGACCAGGAAGTGCCAGCCCTCGTCGTGGCTCATCACCTCCGAGACCAGCCCGTTGGCGATCGCACACCGCTCACCCACCCAGCGCAGGAACATGTGCGGACCGGCGCCGTTGGCCTCCCGCGTCCGGAGCCCGTGCCAGGTGACGTTGAGGCACTCCCAGACGTCCAGCGGGATGGCATCACGCACGCCCCGGGCGTTGTCCCGGGCTGCGGTCAGCGCGCCGGCCACCGAGGACGCACGCTCGCTGTCGAAGACCAGCGCGCGGACGAGCTGGCCGGAATCGGCCTGGCTGCCCTTGCCGACCGTCTCGTCATCGGACAGGCCCATCGAGTCCAGCAGCGACCGGATCACCTGGTGGTCGGACTGCCAGGAACCGGCCGGCAGCAGGTGCAGGTAGGTGTCGAGGATCCGCGCCGTGCAGTCGGCGCGTTCGACGTGCCGGCCCAGCCAGTACAGGGACTCGGCGATCCGGCTCAGCATGAGCCCGGCCCGGACAGCACGGCGGTCTGCTGTTGCTGGCCCTGTTGGCTGCGGTACTCGCCGGTGGCCTCGTCCGGGTGCGGCGGACTGTCGAAACCGAGGTCGCCGATGTCCAGCCGGCGCATCACCTGGGTGGCATCGGCGGCCGGTTCGGGTTCGGGCTCTGCGGCACTGCCCAGCACCCAGGTGTCCTTCGAGCCGCCACCCTGCGAGGAGTTCACCACCAGCTCACCCTCGGGCAGCGCCACCCGGGTCAGCCCGCCGGGCAGTACCCAGACCGCGTTGCCGTTGTTCACCGCGAACGGCCGCAGATCGACGTGCCGCGGGCGCATCTTGTCCCCGATCAGCGTCGGCACCGTGGACAGCGCGATCTCCCGCTGGCAGATCCAGCCCCGCGGGTTGTCCAGGATCGCCGCCCGGGCCCGGGACAGGGTGACCGAGTCGGCCCTCGACCCGATGACGATGCCCTTGCCGCCCGAGCCGTCCACCGGCTTGAGCACCAGGTCGCCCAGGTACTCCAGCGCGTACTCCCGCTGCTCCTCGTCCTCCATCCGGTAGGTGTCGACGTTGAGCAGGATCGGTTCTTCGTTGAGGTAGTACCTGATGATGTCGGGAACGTAGGTGTAGACGAGCTTGTCGTCGGCGATGCCGTTGCCCACGGCGTTGGCGATGGTGAGGTTGCCGGCCCGGGCGGCGTTCAGCAGCCCGGGGGACCCGAGCAGGCTGTCCGGCCGGAACTGCATCGGGTCGAGGAATTCGTCGTCCACCCGGCGGTAGATGACATGAACGGGCATCTCACTCGAGGTGGTGCGCAGGTACACCCGGTTGTTGCGGCAGATCAGATCGCGACCCTCGACCAGTTCGACGCCCATCTCACGGGCCAGCAGGGTGTGCTCGAAGTAGGCGGAGTTGTAGACACCGGGGGTCAGCACGACCACGTTCGGATCGGTGACGTTCCAGGGGGCCACCGCGCGCAGCGCCGCGAGCAGCCGCCCCGGATACTCGGAGACCGGTCGAACGCGCTGGTCGGCGCCCGCCTCGGACAGCACCTGGGTCACCGCGTGCCGGTTCTCCAGCACGTACGACACCCCGGATGGGATGCGGACGTTGTCCTCGAGTACCCGGAAGCGGCCGTGCTCGTCGCGGATCAGGTCGACCCCGGAGATGACGATCCGCGCCCCGTCCTGCGCGTCCATCCCCATCACCTGCCGGTGGAAGTGCGGCGAGGTGGTGATCAACCGGCGGGGGACGACCCCGTCGGCGAAGATCCGGCCCGGTCCGTAGACGTCGGCCAGGAACGCCTCAAGGGCTCGGACCCGTTGCGGGACACCCTGTTCCACCGCCGCCCATTCCGCCGCCGTGACGATGCGGGGGATCAGGTCCAGCGGGAAGGGTCGCTCCACCCCGCCGAGCGCGAAAGTGATGCCCTGATCGAGAAACGTGCGGCCCATGATGTCGGCCCTGGCTTTGAGATCACTGGCGTCGAGCGTCTGCAGCGTCGCAAAGACCGACTCATAGGCGGGTCTGATCTGGCCGGGCGCGGAGAACATCTCGTCCCATGCCCTCCCGAACGGGTACTCCTCGAACAAGTCCGCCATGGGCTGCACCGTAGGACCGCCATGTTGCGAGGGCATGAACACGATTGTGGCCGACCCGATACAGGCTGTTGTTGACGGGTGCGCCAGACGGCTCGGCCGCGCGCGAGGTGCGCCGGACATCCGGCGTCTGCCGCTGCCGTCGGCGGGTTTTGCCGGCCTCCGGTCCGGTGACGATGCCAAGGTGTGATTCGCTTCGCTGAATCAGTTCCGAAGCGCCGGCCGACACCTATGAGGAGCACACCGGGCATGAGCACATCCGGGGGCACGAAGGCGATCTTCGCCGCACTGACGGCGAACCTGGGCATCGCGGTGACCAAATTCGTGGCGTTCCTGCTGTCCGGGTCGTCATCGATGCTGGCGGAGTCGGTGCACTCGCTGGCAGATTCCGGCAACCAGGTGCTGCTGCTGATCGGTGGCAAGAAGGCCTCGAAGGCGGCGACGCCCGACCACCCGTTCGGGTACGGCCGCGAACGGTATGTCTTCGCGTTCCTGGTGTCGATCATCCTGTTCAGCGTCGGCGGCGTGTTCTCCGTCTACGAGGGTGTGCACAAGATCCAGCACCCGGAGCCGATCGAACGGGCCTGGATACCGCTGGCCGTACTGCTGATCTCCATTGCGTTGGAGTCGTTCTCGCTGCGGACGGCACTGGGGGAGTCGGCGCCGGACCGGCGCGGCATCTCGATCATCGAGTTCGTTCGCCGGGCGAAGGCACCGGAGCTGCCGGTGGTGGTGCTGGAGGACATCGCGGCGCTGGTCGGCCTCGTCTTGGCGTTGCTCGGCGTTTCGGTTGCGGTGCTCACCGACAACGGTGTGTACGACGGCATCGGCACGGTGTTCATCGGCCTGCTGCTGATCGTCGTGGCGTTCATCCTGGGCATCGAGACCAAAAGCCTGCTCATCGGTGAGGGCGCCTCCCCGGCCGACGTCGCCGCGATCCGCAAAGCTGCCGAATCCGGTCATGACGTTGACCGAATCATTCACATGAAGACGCTGTACCTGGGACCCGACGAGCTCCTCGTCGCCATGAAGGTCGGCGTCAGCCGAAGCCAGTCTGGCCAGGACATCGCGGACGCGATCAACGCTGTGGAGCAGCGGGTGCGCGGCGCGGTGCCGGTCGCCCGGGTGCTGTACATCGAGCCCGACATCTTCCATCCCGAGCAAACCGGTACCGCTGACAGCACCCAGGTAGGAGAAAGGGCTGCGGGATCGCCGTCGTCGACGGGCGGGTCGGGGCACTGATTGCCCGGTGAGTCACCCCTCGCCGGGGCGTCTGCGCGCCAACGGCACCGATTTGTGGTGAGGTCTGACCCAACTGCGGTGATCGTTTGCCGCCCGCTCGCCCGGAATCCAGCAGGAGGTGGCCCATGGCAGGTTCGAAGAAGTCCGACCGGTCCAAGGACGACAAGCGCAAGGCCAAGAAGGCGGCCGCCCGCAAGGCCGAGAAGAAGGCCGAGAAGAAGGCTGCAGAGAAGAAGGCTGCAAAGAAGAAGGCTGCTGCCAGGGCGGCGGAGAAGAAGGCGGCCAAGAAGGCTGACAAGAAGGCCGCTGCCAAGCAGGGTTCCGGCAAGAAGGATTCCGGCAAGGATTCCGGCAAGAAGGACGGCGCAGGGACATCGACGACGGAGACCGTCACTGCTGCCACGGGTCAGACCGGTGCGGACGATGCCGTGATCGAGGCCGTCCCCGAGGTCGCAGCGGCGACGCCCGCATCCAACGGTTCTGCATCCGCGGCGCCCGACCTGGCCGAGGCAGCGGCGCCGGTGGTCGATCCGGTGGTCCCGAAAGTGCCGTCGCGCAGGAAAACTCAGTCCGCACCACCCGCGAGCGGGCGCACCCCCCGGCCGCGTCCTGCGCCACGACGTCAGACCACACCCAAGACCCGGACCCGCGCGACGACACCTGCGCCGGCACCCGAGCGCACCAGGGCGGAGCTCTACCGCACCGCCCAGGCATTGGACATCCCCGGTCGCTCCACGATGACCCGCGACGAGCTCGCGGCGGCCGTCGCCAAGGCCGAACGAGCCTGAAGCGAAGCAGCGGGCGCGGCGCGAGGAGGCCGGTCGGCGGATCCGACAGGGACAGAAAAATTCTGCCGCAGCAACCATCCGGGTGTGGGGCTGCGACGAATGACAACTGAATGACCCGACACCCGTCGGCCAGGCACCCGCACTCGTTGAACGTGGGTACCGTCGTGGGTAGGCGGTTCACCCGTGAGTGTCAAGCGTTCTGTAGTCCTCCAGCGAAGGAGGAACGTGCGAGATGCCGATCATCCCTGACCGCTGGGCCGCGCGCCGTGCGCGAAACACGATCGTCAACGACGCCTTGGCGTGCAGCGATCCGCCGTCGCGGCTCGATGTCGCGGACCGCCACGCCCATCTCGCGGTGTCCTCGCGGCGGGCGACGGCGGGGCTCCCTCGCCAGCGGGGCGCCCCGCAGGACGAGTCGATCACCTCGGATACGGTGTCGCCCATGCTGATTGCCTTCTCGGTCGCCCCATCCGGTGTCGGCGAACGCGGGGCCACCGACCCCTCGGGTTCGGTGTCCGATGCCGTTGCCGAGGCGGTGAGAGTGGTCCGGGAGTCGGGACTACCGAACAGCACCGACGCGATGTTCACCACCGTCGAAGGCGATTGGGACCAGTGCATGTCGGTGGTCAAGAAGGCCTGTGACGCCGTGGCGCCCTACGGCAGCCGGGTGTCGCTGGTGCTCAAGGCCGACATCCGGCCGGGCTGGACCGGACAACTGACGGCGAAGGTCGACCGGGTGGAGCAACGGCTTCGCGCAGATTCCGATCAGACCGGTCCCACCGAAGCGGAATGACGGCACGGATCCGAATCGGCGTTTCGGGCTGGAACTATCCGCATTGGCGCGGCCGGTTCTACCCGCGTGGCCTGCCGCAGCGGAGGGAACTGGAGTTCGCCTCCCGAGCCTTCGATTCCGTCGAGATCAACGGCTCGTTCTACTCACTGCAGCGCCCGAGCAGTTACCGCCGATGGCGGGACGCCACCCCGGACGGATTCGTGTTCGCGGTCAAGGGCAGCCGGTACATCACGCACATGAAGAAGCTGGGCGGCGGCGATCAGGCCCTGTGCAACTTCCTCGCCTCCGGCGTCCTCGCGCTGGGCCCGAAACTGGGGCCGTTCCTCTGGCAGCTGCCGCCGATCCTCCCGTACCGGGAGGACCGGATGATCGAGTTCTTCTCGTCCCTGCCGTCCACGGCGGAGCAGGCGGCGCTGTTGGCTCAGCGCTGTGATGAGCGGATCAAGACCCGGTTCGGCGAGGAACCGGTGTTGACCGTGGAGCGACCCGGGGCGCCGATCAGGCACGTCGTCGAGGTCCGACACGACTCCTTCGCCACCGGCGCCTTCGCAGCGCTCTGCCGGCAGTTCGGCATCGGACTGGTGATCGCCGACACCGCCGGTCGGTTCACCTGGGTCGACGACGTGACGGCGGACATCGTGTACGTGCGGTTGCACGGCGATCAGGAGTTGTACGTCAGCGGCTACACCGACGAGGGCATCGAATGGTGGGCCGGCCGCGTCGCCGGATGGGCGCGGACGCCCGGCGTGCAGCAGGTCCATGTGTATTTCGACAACGACCACCAGGCCAGGGCACCCTACGACGCGCGGCGGCTGGCGCAGCGGCTCGGCGTGGCGGTTCCGCTCGTCCAGCCTCTGCCGTACGGGTCGGGCTGACCGCGGCCGGCGTCCTTCGGAGGGCTGATCGTCTGCGCGGGCTGCTCACGTGCCGGCCGCGGGGGCGATGCTCCGCTAGTGAACGGGTTGCTCGTGCTGCAGCGTGAGTAAGGCGGGGGTTTGCGGAGTGAGGCTTGCTGGCGCTGGCGCTGGCGCTGGCGCTGGCGCCGCAGGCCCCGGAGTCAGGATCGACCCGGGGCCCACGGCACTGCTGAAGCAATTACAGGATGATCAGGCCGCCGGTGTTCGCGCGGGCCGCGTTGAAGCGCGCGGTGGCGTCGGCCCAGTTGACGACGTTCCACCAGGCCTTGACGTAGTCGGCCTTGACGTTCTTGTACTGCAGGTAGAACGCGTGCTCCCACATGTCCAGCAGCACGATCGGGATCTGCGCCGCCGGGATGTTGCCCTGCTGATCGAACAGCTGCAGGACGTTGAGCCGCTGACCCAGGGTGTCCCAGGCCAGGATCGACCAGCCGGAACCCTGGATGGCGTTGGCGTTGGCCGTGAACTGACGCCGGAAGCCGTCGAACGATCCGAAGTATTCGTCGATCGCCGCACCGAGCTCGCCATCGGGCTTGTCCCCCCCGTCGGGGGACAGGTTCGGCCAGAACACGGAGTGGTTGATGTGCCCGCCGAGGTGGAAGGCGAGGCTCTTCTCCAGCCCGTTGATGGGCCCGAACGAGTCCTTCTCGCGCGCCTCTGCGAGCTGGTCGAGAGTGGTGTTGGCGCCCGTCACGTAGCTCTGGTGATGCTTGTCGTGGTGCAGTTCCATGATCTGGCCCGAGATGTGTGGCTCGAGCGCCGCGTAGTCGTATGGCAGGTCCGGCAAGGTGTACTGACCCATGTGGTCTCCTTCGACGGCAGAGGGTGTCCCCGCGGGTGGACGGGTGGCGATGCACTGGTGTGACCGCGACCCGATCGACGATATACCTGCTGGTCCGGTGCCTTTCCGGTCCCCCAACAGGATCGGAAAGGCGGGCACGAATCACCCCCAGGACGGCAGCCAGGTCTCCATGACCAGACGTTCCTGAGTGATCGGGTCGCCGTTGAGGATCGGCCAGAGCCAGATGAAGTTCGCGACCACCAGGCCGACATAGATGGCCACGATTGCCACCGAGGTGAGGCGTTTCTCCAGGCCGACGCGCGGGCTCCCGGAAGAAGCGACAGGGGTGCCCATACCGCGGCCGAGGATGTCGCCGAGCACCAGAGTGATGCCGATGACCAGGAACGGCGCCAGCGGGGTGGCGTAGAAGAAGTACATCTGCCGGTCGAGGTTGGTGAACCACGGCAGGTAGCCGGCGCCGTAGGCGACCAGGACCGCGGCGTACCGCCAGTCGAGCCGGCCGATCGCCTTCCACAGCGCCCACGCCAGGACGAACAGCGAGATCCACCACAGGGCCGGGGTGCCGATGAGGAAGATCCGGCGGACGCAGTCCACCGGGCCGTCACCGCAGTTCGTGCCGTTCGCCGGGGAGTAGTAGAGCACCGGGCGGGTCCCGATCGGCCAGGTCCAAGGCTTGGACTCCCAGGGGTGCCGGTTTGCTGGGTCGGAATCTGATGCGCCAGGACTTCCAGGACTGAGCAGGTGCGAATGGAAGTCGAGCATCTTCCACGTCCACTGCCACAGCTCGTTCTTCCAGACCGACGCCAGGTCGTACAGCGTTCCGCTCTTCCAGTCCGACCGATTGCCCGCAACCGCGACCAGGGTGTGTCGCGGCCACACCGTTTCGGAGGCGAACCAGGCCCACCAGGTTCCGATGTAGGTCAGCAGCGGTACAACGCCCAACGACCACAGATTGGGGACGAGGTCGCGCCTGGTGACCGCGCGGATCGGACGACGGATTCCCGCCTCACGGCGCGCGGTGATGTCCCAGATGACGGTGAGCACACCGAACGCGACGATCCAGTACGCACCGGACCACTTCACCGCGGTGGTCAGGCCGAGCAGCACACCCGCGCCGAACCGCCACCAGCGGGCACCGAGCGCTATCCCGGCCTTGTGTGTCGCGATGGATCCGTCGGCCACCGCAGCGGTGAGCCGCTCGCGTACCTGGTCCCGGTCGGCGATCAGACAGGCGAAGGCGCCGAGCACGAAGACGGCCTGGAAGATGTCGAGCAGCGCGGAGCGGGACTGGACGTGGCTGACCCCGTCGCAGATCAGTAGCACGCCGGCGATGCCGCCGAGCAGGGTGGAGCGGGTCATCCGGCGGACCACCCGGATGATCAGCAGCACGCTGACGATGCCGGCGACGGCGGACGCCAGCCGCCATCCGGTGGGGGTGTTGCCGATCAGCCATTCACCGATCGCGATCAGCTGTTTACCCAGTGGCGGGTGGACGACCACCCCGAAGGCCTGGTTGTCTTCGACGCCGCCGTTGCGCAGCATCTCCTGCGCCTGGATGGCGTAGTACTTCTCGTCGAACAGCGGTGTCCCGCCGTCGGTGGCGTAACCGAGGTGCACCATCCGCACCACGGCGGCGATCCCGGTGACGATGGCGGTCACCGCCCAGCCGCGGGCCCGGTCGTCCGGCATCGGCGGCAGCACCCGGCGTGGGGCGCTGACCGGCTTGGTCAGCGGCGGCACCTCGCCGATGGTGACGACCGTGGTCGCCGGGTCGGGCCGTTCCTCGCGCGGCGCTTCCATCTCCCGTGGCTGGGTGAGCGTCGATCTGTCCGCGGAGCCGTCGAGGTCAGCGTCGCTGACGGTGGTGGGCGGGGCGGACATGCGCTCGATCGTAGGGTGACGGTGTGACAGCGGAGGTGAAGGCCGGGCGGCTGGTGCTCGCCGGAACTCCGTTGGGCCGTCCGTCCGACGCCTCCGATGGCCTGCGGACCGCGCTGGCCACCGCGGATGTGATCGCGGCCGAGGACACCCGTCGGCTGCACCGGCTCGCCGCCGACCTCGGGGTTCCGCTGTCCGCGCACGTCGTGTCGTACTACGAATCGGTGGAACAGTCCCGGATCCCTGCGCTGCTGGAGCGCATCCGGGACGGCCAGACCGTCGTCCTGGTGACCGACGCGGGGATGCCGTCGGTGTCCGACCCCGGTTACCGGCTGGTGGCTGCGGCTGCGGCAGCGGGGTTGGCCGTGACGTCGGTCCCGGGCCCGTCGGCGGTGATCACCGCACTGGCACTCTCCGGGTTGCCGTCGGACCGGTTCACCTTCGAGGGCTTCCTGCCACGGAAGACGGGGGACCGATCACGAGCCCTGGCGGAGCTGGCGGGGGAGCGTCGCACGATGGTCTTCTTCGAGTCGGTGCACCGGCTGCCGGAGGCGCTCACCGCCATGGCGGCCGCTTTCGGGGCGGACCGGCCCGCGGCACTGTGCCGCGAACTGACCAAGACCTACGAGGAGGTTCGGCGCGGCACGTTGGCCGACCTGGTGACGATGGCGGAGGCCGGCGTACGCGGCGAGGTGACGCTGGTGGTCGCGGGAGCCTCGGAAGACGTTGCGGTGCCCGGTGATGCCGAGCTGGCGGCCGCCGTGCAGGAACTGGTCGACGCGGGCGGTTCCCGTCGGGACGCCGTCGACGCCGTGGCCGCGCGGCACGGGTTGGCCCGCAGGGTGGTCTACGCGGCGGCCACCCGCCGCTGAGTGGTCAGTTCGGGCGACCGCCCAGCGACCGGGCGAATCCCTCGACCAACCGGCGGTAGCTCTCGTCGAGGTCCTGCGGCAACGCGAATCCACCCGCTGCCTCCAGCGAGACGAAGCCGTGCATCAGCGCGCGGAGACCGCGGATGGCGTGGATGGCGTCGTCGCCGGTCAGTCCGTACCCGGCGAGCACCGCTGCGATGGTGCTCACCGTCGCCATGGCGACCTGCTCGTACTCGGTGTCGCCGTCCGTCGGTGCCACGACGCACGCTTCGTAACGGCCCGGATGGTGCTTGGCGAAGGCACGATAGGCGTCCGCCATGGCCTGCAGCGCATCACCGCCGGACTTGCCCACTGCCGCCGCGGTGAGCGCATCGTGCAATTCGCGGCCGGACAGCACGGAAACGTCCCGGCGCAATTCGGAAAGGCCGGCAACGTGCTTGTACAGACTGGGCTGACGGACCCCGAACCGGGCCGCCACCGCGGCGAGAGTGATGTGATCCCAACCGACCTCGTCGGCGAGGTCGGCGGCGTCGCAGGCGATGACCGCGCGGGACAGCCCCGCTCTAGGCATCCGTGCGTCCGGCCGCGACCGTCCTGGCGAATTCCACGACGGCCGGCGTGGTCACCTCCGGGAATTCGGACTGCGGGTAGTGCCCGGCGTCGGGGACCATGACGACGCTGCCGCCGAGTCGCTCAGCGATGAACTGCGCCTCGGCCTGCTGATCGGGGAAGTCAGGATCCTTGGTTCCCATCATGACGAGCACGTTCGTCGACACCTTGGACAGCGCTGCTTCCGCAGGTGCGTGTGAGACGTGGGTGGTGGTGCGGAATGCACGGCCGTATCCGGGACGGGCAAGTGCCGCTCCGATGGCTGCTCGGTGCTCGGCATAGTCCGCATCTTTTCGGGTGGGGACAAGGCTGGGGTAGTAGGAGAGCCAGGCGAGCCTGGCCCAGGGGCCGCCCATCATCGTCCGGAACATCAGCCGTTGCCATGCGGGCGCGGACGGGTTGCGGACGAACGGACCGATCAGCACCAGACCGCTGACCAGGACGGGGCTCTCGGCCGCGACGATCACCGCCGCAGCGGCACCCATGGAGTTGCCGATGACCAGGGCCGGGCCGCCCAGGTGCTCGATCAGCGCGGTCACGTCGGACGCGGTGCCGGGATCGTCGTAGGCGGCGAACGTCGTGTCACTCTCGCCGTGGCCGCGCAGGTCCATCGTGGCGACTCGGAAGCCGGCGTCGACCAGTGCCGGGGCCAGGTGACGGTAGGCGCTGCGCAGATCGCCCATTCCGGGCACCGCGACGACCAGCGGTCCGCTGCCGGTCACGTCGTAGGCGATCCGACCCTCACCGCGGTCGAGGTACTGGGTGGTGTTGGTGGTCATCAGGGAGGCTCCATCCGTTTGGCTTGTTCTCATAGCCTTAAAGCTAGAAGCATTAGCTTTGACTGTCAAGCCCCATGCTGAAACTCTCGTGCGGCAGACCGCGGCCTACGGTGCCCCGGCCGACGGCGGCACCATCGAGGAAAGAGCGACATGACTGACAGCAGCGGAGCGTCACCCTTGAAGGCTCGCTTGCGTGCGGACCTCACGTCCGCGATGAAGGCCCGGGACACCCTCACCACCGGCACAATCCGAATGGCGCTCGCCGCGGTGACCACCGCCGAGGTCGCCGGCACCACAGCCAAGGAGCTCACCGATCCCGAGGTCCGGGCAGTGCTGACCAAGGAGGTGCGCAAGCGCGCCGAGGCCGCAGAGGCGTTCGACGGCGCGGGCCGTACCGAGCAGGCTGCGAAGGAGCGCGCGGAGGGCGAGATCCTCTCCGGATACCTCCCGACCCCGCTGACCGATGCGGAGATCGCCGCCCTGGTGCGCACCGCGGTCGATGCCGTCGCCGCCGACACAGGATCACCGGCGACGATGCGGCAGATGGGGCCGGTGATCAAGCAGGTCCAGGCCGCTGCCGTCGGCCGCGCGGACGGCGCCAGGATCTCGGCGGCGGTGAAGGCGGCGCTGGCCGGCTGACCCACCGCGCTGGCGCGGCTGACCCCCGAAGGTGCGATGGCCCGGCCCGTGCGCAAGGCTGAGGCCTCCACACCGTCCTTCCCCTCGGAGGCCTGAGCATGAGCGATTCCGCGACCACCACCAGTTCCGCCTCGCAGCAGACTCCGAAGGCCGATATCGGTGTCACCGGGCTGGCTGTCATGGGTTCCAACCTCGCGCGGAACTTCGCCCGCAACGGCTTCGTCACAGCCGTGCACAACCGGACCGCCTCGAAGACCCGCGCGCTGATCGAGGAGCACGGCGGCGACGGAACGTTCGTCCCGTCCGAGTCCACCCAGGACTTCGTCGACTCGCTGGCGACACCCCGCAAGATCCTGATCATGGTCAAGGCCGGTGGCCCGACGGATGCCGTCATCGACGAACTGGCCGAGCTCGTCGAACCCGGCGACATCATCATCGACGGCGGCAACGCCAAGTTCTCCGACACCCGTCGGCGGCAGGCGGCATTGCAGGACAAGGGCATTCACTTCGTCGGGTGCGGCGTGTCGGGCGGCGAGGAGGGTGCGTTGAACGGCCCGTCGATCATGCCCGGCGGGTCCGCGAAGTCGTACGAATCGCTCGGCCCGATCCTGGAGAAGATCTCCGCGCACGTGGATGGCGCGCCCTGCTGCACGCACATCGGCACCGACGGCGCCGGTCACTTCGTCAAGATGGTGCACAACGGCATCGAGTACGCCGACATGCAGCTGATCGCCGAGGCCTACGACCTGCTGCGCCGCGGGGCCGGGCTGAGCCCGGCGGAGATCGGTGACATCTTCGCCGAATGGAACAAAGGTGATCTCGACTCCTTCCTGGTGGAGATCACCGCCGAGGTGCTGCGGCACGTCGATGCCGAGACCGGTTCACCGTTCATCGATGTCGTGCTCGATGCGGCCGGAATGAAGGGCACGGGTACCTGGACCGTGCAGACGGCGTTGGATCTCGGCATCCCGGTGTCCGGCATTGCCGAGGCGGTGTTCGCCCGCGGGCTCTCGTCGGCGACAACACAGCGTGCCGCGGCCGCCGGCAAGCTGCCCGGGCCGAACAGCGGCTGGTCGGTCAAGGACAAGGACCAGTTCGTCGAGGACGTCCGTATCGCCCTGTACGCCTCCAAGATCGTCGCCTACGCGCAGGGTCTGGACGAGATCTTCGCCGGCGCCGCCGAATACGGCTGGGACATCAACGTCGGTGCGGTGGCGCGGATCTGGCGGGGCGGCTGCATCATCAGGGCCAAGTTCCTCAACCGCATCACCGAGGCGTACGACGTGGGAACCGGGGTGGAGATCCCCGCCTCCCTGCTGCTCGCGCCCTACTTCACCGACGCGATCACCCATGCGCAGGACTCTTGGCGCAGGGTCGTGGCGGGCGCGGCGCAGTCCGGCATCCCGACACCGGGTTTCGGCGCGGCCCTGTCGTACTACGACGGCCTGCGCTCGGAGCGGCTGCCGGCGGCGTTGATCCAGGGCCAGCGTGACTTCTTCGGCGCGCACACCTATAAGCGGGTCGACAAGGAAGGCACCTATCACACGCTGTGGTCCGGTGATCGTTCCGAGATCCGTGAGGACGGGCCGACTTCCGGTGTGAACCAGGCACCGCCCGCGGGGAGTTGACGCAGCGGTGATCACCGAGCGTGGGAAGGCGGTCGGCCGCGGCACCGTCGCCGCGGCCGTGATCCTGCTCGGCGTCGGGGTGGTGACCGTCGTCCGTGGTCCGAGCATCCCGGAGTACAGCAGTTCGGTGACGTTCTTCGTGCAGTCGGACGGGCAGCAGGGGGCGGATCCGCATCGGGTGATGGAGTCCTACGCGGCAACGGTGCGCGGCGACGCGATGGCCACCCGAATCGTCGGTGAGGTCGGATCGGGACTGACGGCGGACGAGCTGCGGGAGGAGCTCGAGGTCACGAACGAGGACGACACCGTGCTGCTGACCGCGACGGTGACCGATGCGTCCGCAGAACGTTCGTTGTCGATCGCGAAGGCCATCGCGGCGGATCTGCCGGCGGTCATCGCCGAGACCGTGGGTGACGGCCTTGCCGGCACCCAGGTCAAGGTGATCGCGGGGCCGGAGCTGGGCCCGGACCCGAGCTGATCGCGGCGGCGTTTGTACTCTCGTTCCGGTGAGTGAACGCGATCTCGACATCGTCCTGTTCGGCGCGACCGGATTCGTCGGCCGATTGGTGGCGCAGCGGTTGGCCGCCGTCGACCTCGGTGGCCTACGGGTAGGGCTGGCCGGACGCTCCAAGGACCGGCTCTCTGCCCTGCAATCGGACTTGTCGGTGGACTGGCCGGTCCTGATCGCCGACTCGCAGGACGAACCGTCGCTGCGGCGGCTGGCCGAATCCGCCCGGGTGGTGGTCAGCACGGTCGGTCCGTACGCCCGGCACGGTCTGCCACTGGTCGGCACCTGTGCTGCGGCCGGGACCTCCTACGCCGACCTCACCGGTGAACCGACGTTCGTCCGGCGGAGCATCGACGATTTCCACGAGTCCGCGGTCGCCAGTGGCGCACGGATCGTGCATTCCTGCGGCTTCGACTCGGTGCCGTCGGACCTGGGCGTGCAGTTGCTCGCCGACCGGGTGATCGCCGACGGCGCCGGTGAACTCGCCGACGTCACCCTGCTGGTGGTGTCCATCCGCGGAGGCATCAGCGGCGGCACCATCGACTCGATGCGCGGCATCATCGACGACGTCCGGGCCGACCCGGAGCTCGGCCGCCGGCTCGCGGACCCGTACCTGCTCAGCCCGGACCGGGACCGTGAGCCAAACCTCGGCCGGCAGCCGGACGCCTTCTTCGTGCAGCGCCTGGACGACGGCAGCTGGGTGGCTCCCTTCGTCATGTCCTCCTACAACTCCCGGGTGGTGCGGCGCAGCAACGCCCAGCAGGGCCACCGGTACGGCCGCGAACTGCGGTACCGGGAGGTGGTCCGCACCGGCACCTCACCGATCGCCGCAGCCACCGCGGCCGGGATCGCACTGGGTACCGGTGCGCTCGCGGCGGGTCTGGCGAACCGGCTGACCCGGCCACTGCTGGACCGGGTGCTGCCCGCGCCCGGTGCAGGTCCGAGCGAGAAGGCGCGCAGCACAGGGTATTTCTCGCTGGAGATCCGCGCCGTGACGACGACCGGTGCCCGCTACACGGCGACCGTCGCCGCCAAAGGTGATCCCGGCTACCAGGCGACAGCGGTGATGCTCGGTGAGTCGGCGCGCTGCCTTGCCGAGGACGACCTGCCTTCCGGGGGCGGCGTGCTGACGCCGGCCGCCGCGATGAACGGCGCGCTGCTGAGCCGGCTCCGGGCCGCCGGCTTCACCTTCGACGCGGGCCCGGCTACCAGCTGACCGCCGCTGTTGCTCCGCTGCCGCCTGCTTGCCCGGGTGGGCGGTCGCGCCCTACCCGGGTGTTGATCATGGCAAAGATCGCAGTCCGATCGGCGTGTCGGGGCCGGATTGTGCGAGTTTCGTCATGATCAACACCGGTCAACGTGTACTGGCGTCGCGGATGGTGTCCGCGCCGTACGGACGCGACCGTTAACCTCAACGGAATGAGCTCGCCCGTCCTGACAGCGGTGGCCTGGCCCTATGCCAACGGCCCCCGGCACATCGGCCACGTTTCCGGTTTCGGCGTCCCCGCCGACGTCTTCTCCCGCTATCAGCGGATGGCCGGCAACGACGTGCTGATGGTCTCCGGAACCGACGAGCACGGCACCCCGATCCTGGTGCAGGCCGACGCCGAGGGGGTGCCCGCCAAGGAACTCGCGGACCGGTACAACCGGGTGATCGTCGGTGATCTGCAGGGTCTGGGTCTGTCCTACGACCTGTTCACCAGGACCTCGACGCGCAATCACTACGCGGTCGTGCAGGAACTGTTCCGCACCGTGCACCGCAACGGCTACTTCGTCCCGAAGACGACGATGTCGGCCATCTCGCCGTCGACCGGCCGGACACTGCCCGACCGCTACATCGAGGGAACCTGTCCGATCTGCGGGTATGACGGTGCCCGCGGGGACCAGTGCGACAACTGCGGCAACCAGCTCGATCCCATCGACCTGATCAACCCTCGATCCCGGATCAACGGTGAGACACCGGTTTTCACCGAATCTGAGCACTACTTCCTGGATCTTCCCGCACTGGCCGGGGCGCTCGGTGCCTGGCTGCAGACCCGCACCGACTGGCGGCCCAACGTCCTGCGGTTCTCGCTGAATCTGCTGGACGATCTGCGACCGCGGGCCATGACCAGGGACATCGACTGGGGTATCCCGGTGCCGCTGGACGGATGGCGGGATCGCCCGGACAAGAAGCTGTACGTCTGGTTCGACGCCGTGATCGGGTATCTGTCGGCGTCGATCGAGTGGGCACGCCGTTACGGCAAGCACGGACAGCCGGACCCCGAGGCCTGGCAGCGGTGGTGGCAGGGCGGCGACGCCGCTGCCCGTGCGTACTACTTCATGGGGAAGGACAACATCACCTTCCACTCGCAGATCTGGCCGGCGGAATTGTTGGCCTACAACGGTTCCGGCGAACGTGGCGGTTCGGCCGGCACCCTGGGCGCGCTGAATCTGCCGACCGAGGTGGTGTCCAGCGAGTTCCTGACGATGAGCGGCTCAAAGTTCTCCACGTCCCGCAAGACCGTCATCTATGTCGGTGACTTCCTGCGCGAGTACGGGCCGGACGCCCTGCGGTACTTCATCGCCGCCGCCGGCCCGGAGAACCAGGACGCCGACTTCACCTGGGAAGAGTTCGTGCGGCGCACCAACTTCGAGCTCGCCAACGAGTGGGGCAACCTGGTCAACCGGTCGATCTCCATGGCGCACAAGAACTTCGGCTCGATCCCGCAACCCGGCCCGCGCACCGACCTGGACACGGCCCTGCTGCGGGCGGCGGAACAGTCGTTCGACACCGTCGGTGACCTGTTGTCCCGCAGCCGGTTCAAGGCTGCCGCCGGCGAGTCGATGCGGCTCGCGGGGCTGGCGAACAAGTACATCTCCGAGTCCGAACCGTGGAAGCTCGGTGATGACAGGGAGCGTCAGGCCACCGTGCTGCACACCGCGCTGCAGGTTGTCGACGACACGAAAACCCTGCTGACGCCGTTCTTGCCGCATTCGTCGCAGAAGGTGTTCCAGGCCCTGGGCGGCGAAGGTGTCTGGGCGGCGCAGCCGGAGATCCGTGAGGTCACCGACTTCGATGACGACGTCGAAGGTGTCGGAGTGCCCGAGGTGCGCGACTATCCGGTGATCACCGGGGATTACGCCGCCGAGAAGGCCACCTGGAGACGCCGGGACATCGAGGTCGGCAGGGCGCTGGCCAAGCCGACGCCGCTGTTCACCAAGCTGGACCCCGGGCTAGGCGAGACCGGCCCCCCGTGGGCCCCGATCGGCTGAGTGCCAGGCTGAAACGAAGGAGCGATCATCTCAGCTGAGGGGAAGTTGATCATGGCAAAACTCGCAGGATTTGCCTGCGACACGCCGCGTTTCGTGCGAGCTTTGCCATGATCAACTCGCGAACAGACACAGGCGGGGGTGGGGGGAGAGGCAGATGAGCGGCACCCCGCACCCCGCCGTGGCGGAGCGGCCGATGGTGCCGCCACCCGAGCCGCTGCCGGGGCCGGTGGTGGATGCCCACACGCACCTCGACGCGTGCGGGTGTGCGACCCCCGACGACGTCGCTGCCGCGATGGACCGTGCCGCGGCTGTCGGGGTGCGGCAGGTGGTCACCGTCGCCGACGACATGGAATCCGCGCGCTGGGTGGTCGACGCCGCGGGCTGGCATCAGAACCTGTACGCGGCCGTTGCGCTGCACCCGACCCGGGCCGACCTGCTGGACGACGCGGCCAAGGCCGAGCTCGAGCGGTTGGCGTCGGATCCCCGGGTGGTGGCGGTCGGGGAAACCGGACTCGACCACTACTGGGACGCGGCGCCGCATGCCGCCCAGGCGGAAGCCTTCGCCTGGCACATCGACCTGGCCAAGCGGCTGGGCAAACCGGTGATGATCCACGACCGGAACGCCCATGACGACGTGCTCGCGATCCTGCGGAGCGAGGGCCCTGCGGACAGGGTGATCTTCCACTGCTTCTCCGGTGACGCGGTCATGGCCCGCACCTGCGCCGATGCCGGCTACCACCTGTCCTTCGCCGGACCGGTCAGCTTCCGCAACGCCAGGGATCTCGCAGAGGCGGCAGCGCTGGTCCCGGCCGACCTGCTGATGGTGGAGACCGACGCTCCGTTCCTGACGCCGCATCCGCACCGCGGCAAACGCAACGAGCCGTACGCCCTCCCGTACACAATTCGTGCGCTGTCCGCAATCCGCGGGCAGGACCTCCGCGATCTGTGTTCAGCGGTGACGTCGACCACACGACGGATCTACGGGCTCCCGGACCCGGCGGAGTAACAGGAGGTCAGACGCACCTGACCGGACCGTTGCTGAACGGCCGGCGGACCTGCGGTTGCCTGTTCGTGCTCTCGTCGTTACCCTCCCGTGATGACAGCCGGGATGGGGAAGTCCCGGGTGCGACTGGGGCAGGACTTGTCGGCAGCGTCGGCCGAGGACGGGTAGTTTTCACCCGCCGTGCGCTGGGGACGGGCCCTGCTTTTTTGTGCCCGAACGACATCGTTGCCCCGACAACGAGTCTGGGCCGCCGGCGCCCCCGATGACCCTTGCCTGGGGGTGTTCGACCCCTGCCGGGGGCGATGACGTTCGGAGTCCCGTGACCACGACGCACGGCCAATTCGGCCCCCACGGTCCCGCCGCGGACGACGCAGGCGCGTCGGTGGCCCGGACTGACGGCGACACCGACCCGCAGGCCGTCCTGGAAAGCCTGGGCTCGGGGTTCGATGCCCTGTTCACCCACGAAGCGGTCGACTCGGCCCCAGCGGTGTCGAACGAGCGACGTCGTGGTGCACACCGCCGCACGTCTTCCGATGACAATTCCGAGGCGTCCACGGCAGACCCCGACACCGCCGCTGTCGATGACGACTCTGTTCAGCAGGATGCTGCCGGCGAGAACCCATCGGAGGAAGCCGTGGCCGGCGAGAGTCCGGCGGACCTGGACGGTCCCACTGACCACGACGGCCCGCCGGCCGACGGGGACAGCGGCGGCAGCCGCTGGCGCAAACCGGTGTTGGTGGGCGCCGCGGCCGTGGTCTGCGCTCTGGTCATCGGCGGCGGCACCGTCGCCGCCATGCACAAGACTGTCAAGATCTCCGTGGACGGGGTCAGCCAGGACGTCAGCACGCTGGCCGGATCGGTCGCCGGAGCGCTGGACTCGGCTGGGTTGACACTGGCTTCGCACGACACGCTCGCCCCCACCGGTGACGCCGAGATCACCGATGGTGCCACCATTGTCGTTCAACGCGGTCGATTGCTGACGTTGACGATCGACGGTCAGACGCGTCGGTTGTGGACCACGGCGACGACCGTCGAACAGGCGCTGGCGCAGATCGGGCAGGACCCGGCGTCCTTCAAGTTGTCCGCCGATCGGTCCCGGGCGATCCCGCTGGATGGGTTGCAGGTCAGTGCCGACACGTTGCACACGGTGTCGATCACGCTTGGTACGAAGACCAAGGAGTACACCAGCACCGCCACGACCGTCGGTGCATTGCTGACGGAGAACAAGCTCACCCCGGCGAAGAACCAGCGGGTCTCCCTGCCGCTGACCGCCGCGCTCACCGACGGCGCCGCCATCACGATCAGGACGCTGCCGACGGTGAAGATCACCGCCGGGAAGGATGCGGCGAAGTCCGTCATCGTCGACGGCGCGACCGTCGCGGAGGCGCTGGCCGCGGCAAAGGTCCGCCTCGGCCCGGACGACACCGTGAAGCCCGGAGTCAAGACGCCGCTGAAGGACGGGCAGGGAATCGTCGTCACCCGGATCTCGTTCGTGACCGCGGTCGAGCGGCAGCCGATCGAGCAACCGGCGGACGAGACTCGCGATGACGACTCGCAGCTGGTCGGCACCACCACCGTGGTCCAGGAAGGAGCCCCCGGCGTCGCCGAGGTCACCTACAAGACCAGGGTGACCAACGGCGCCAAAGGCCCCCGGCAGGAGATCTCCCGCAAGACCGTCACGGCAGCCAAGCCGCAGATCGTCGCCATCGGCACGAAGCAACCGCCGCCGCCCCCGGTCGTCGCGGCGCCGAAGCCGGCTCCTGCCGCACCCGAAGCCGCCCCCGCACCGAAGGCGGCCGCACCGCCGGCCGCACAGGCGCCGGCTCCTGCGCCCGAGCCGGCTCCTGCGCCCGAGCCGGCACCCGCTCCGGAGCCGGCACCCGCTCCGGCGCCCGCGCCCCCGGCACCCTCGGGTGGCGGCTCCGGGGTGAACTGGGACGCGATCGCCAACTGCGAGTCGACCAACAACTGGTCCATCAACACCGGTAACGGCTATTACGGCGGACTCCAGTTCGACATCGGGACCTGGCTCAGCAATGGCGGCGGCGAGTACGCCCCGCGTGCCGACCTCGCGACCAGGGAGCAACAGATCGCGATCGCCGAGCGCGTCTATGCCTCCCGCGGCCTCTCGCCGTGGGTGTGCGGCTACGCCGGCTGACCCACCGGGCAGTATCGGGACTGCGCGCCGGGCGGGACGGACCACCGCCGCGGCGCCCGACCCGGGCCGCCGGCGGTGTGACATCGCCCAGCCGCCGGGCGCCGCTCGCTGCGATGATCTCGTGCCATCCCTCCCGGGTTCTCGGGGCCCGTGCGGACAACGTTGTCACCGCGAGGTCCGCGCAACGTGGACATCACTGCTGAATTGCTTCCCGAACGGCGCATCGCGGCAACGGTGGGCCGCTTGGGAGGCGGTGGCGGGACGGACACCGTCCAACGCGCCTCACACTGCTCCACAGCCATCCGGGCCGGCCGTTATTGCACCGTGATAGGAGGCAAAAACGCAGGTCGGGCGACGATCGGAGCGTTTGAGCCGGCGCACCCTACCCGCCTTTAGGGGCCGTGCAAGCCCATCTTGATACCTTGAGCGATCAAGTAGGCTGTGTCGGCTGCGCCACAGTTTCGGTGGAAGGGTGTCGGAACGACACCATCTCGTTTATCGTTTCGTGATAGCAGCTGGGATGGGAAATCATCGAGCTCGTCGCATCAGGTTGCAGGGCAGGAAGAAATAGACAATCGCCAAGGAAATGGCGAGTCTGCGCCCTGGAATACAACCTGTGATGTGTCCGGGAAAAACCTGATGCACGCCGACGATCCGAGCCCTGCCCGGACACCACCACCCCGATGGACAAAACCTTGGCTTCCAACGACGACCAGTTCACCTCCACCGACATCACCGATGGACCGGGATCTGCCGCCACTGACACCCTCGAGCCCGCCGGCACCACCGACGACCTCGACTCGACTGCCCATTCCTCCGCCCGCACCGGGCGCAACCTGCGCAAGCCCGTCCTGGTCGGCGTGGCTGCCCTCGTGGTCGCGCTCGTTGCCGGCGGTGGCGTTGCCGCCGCATCCCACAAGACGGTGTCCGTCACCGTCGACGGCCAGCAGGAGGAGGTGGGCACCTTCGCCGGATCGGTGGACGGCGCCCTCGACTCCGCAGGACTGACCGTTTCCGAGCACGACGTCGTCGCGCCGGGCGTCGACACCGCCATCTCCGACGGTTCGCAAATCGTGATCGAGCGCGGCCGGTTGCTCACGCTGACGATCGACGGCAAGACCCGCGAGGTCTGGACCACGGCGACCACGGTCGAAGAGGCGCTGGCCGAGCTGGGCCAGAACCCGGCGGCGTTCCAGCTGTCCGCCGACCGTTCGCGCGCCATCCCGGCCGGCGGCCTCACCGTCACGGCCAAGACGCTGCACACGACGAGCGTTTCCGACGCCGGCAAGCCTGCGGTGTCGGTCAAGACGACCGCCACCACCGTCGGGGACCTGCTCAAGGAGCGGAAGATCGCACTCGGCCCGCTGGACAAGGTCGAGCCGGCCGCGAAGACCGCCGTCACCGACGGCCTCAAGGTTTCGGTCACCCGGGTGACGAAGAAGAACGTCGACGAAGTTGTCGCCGTGGCGCAGCCCGCCGACCAGCAGGTCGAGGACTCGTCGCTGACCGTCGGCGCCACCAACGTCACGCAGCAGGGCACCGCCGGCAAGGACAAGGTGACCTATGAGGTCACCACCGTCAACGGCAAGCAGTCCGCCAAGAAAGAGCTGAAGCGGACCGCCGTCACGCCGGCGAAGGCAACCATCGTGGCGGTGGGCACCAAGGAGGTCGTCACCGAACCCGTCGCGCAGGCGGCGAGCACCGACTCCACCGGCTCCACCGGCTCCTCCGACTCCACCGGCTCCTCCGGCAGCGACAGCTCTTCGGCGTCCCAGGCCCCGGCGCAGGAGGCTGCCCCGCAGCCTGCCGCCGAGCAGCCTGCCGCCGCCCCCGCTCCTGCGTCTTCCGGTTCGTCCGGGGTGAACTGGGACGGCATCGCGAATTGCGAGTCGACGAACAACTGGTCGATCAACACCGGCAACGGTTACTACGGTGGCCTGCAGTTCGACGTCCCGACCTGGCTGAGCGCGGGTGGCGGCGCCTACGCATCGCGGCCCGATCTGGCCTCCCGTGAGCAGCAGATCGCTGTCGCCGAGAACCTGTACGCCAGCCGTGGGACCTCCCCGTGGGCGTGCGCCGGCGCCGGCTGACCTGCACCGAAATATTCACGCGCATGAACATGTGCCGTGACAAGGACCACAACCAGAGCCCCGATTCGCCTGTCGAATCGGGGCTCTGGTCTGTTATGGGCATATTCCATTGAGCAATGTGACGTATTCGGATGCGGTGAGCACGGCGGACCCATTGCGATCATGAAAATGCGCCGTTACTGTTCTGTGATAGAAGCCGGGATGGGAGATCCCTCCGGGGTCATCGCAGGGCAGTCGAGTAGAGCAAAACGCGGCCGGATTTGCCGTGATCGCTCGAAGAGTGGCAGCCCACATGTCAAGAAGTACCTGACATTCGCGCGCCGACTCCTGCCCTGCCCGGAAACCAGCGACAGACGGATGTGACGTGAACAGACGCGCCGACAACGTTAGCGCCTCAGCGCCGACGAACGCCGACAGCGACAGGGCTGCGGATCAGACCGCACCCGGTGATACCCCCAACAACCCCCTGCCCGTGCAGCGCCGTCGCGTCGGCCGCAAGGGCCTGCTCGTCCTTGCAGCCGCATCGATCGGGTTGGTCGGGCTGGGCGGTGGCACGGCCGCCGCCATGAGCAAGGAAGTGACGATCACCGTCGACGGCCAGCAGCGCGAGGTGCGCACACTGGCCGGATCAGTGGCCGGTGCACTGTCTTCTGCGGGCCTGCAGGCCGGTCAGCATGACGTGCTCGCCCCTGCTGCTGATGCCCCCATCACCGACGGCTCCTCCATCGCCCTGGAGCGCGCCAAGCCGCTCAGCCTGACCATCGACGGTAAGGAACGTGACGTCTGGACCACGGCCGACACCGTGGACGAGGCGCTGTCTCAGATCGGCCAGGACCCCCGTGGCCTGGCACTGTCGGCGGACCGCTCCCGGGAGATCCCGCTCGGCGGGCTTGCTGTGACGGCCACTCCGCTGCGCACCGTGAAGCTGTCCGTGGCCGGGGCGCCCGCGAAGTCCGTGCGGACCGGCGCGAAGACGGTGGCCGACGTGCTCAAGGAGCAGGGCGTCACCCTGTCCAAGGACGACACCAGCAGCCCGAAGCCGGCGACCGCCGTCAAGGACGGGATGGCCGTCGCGGTTTCCCGCGTGAAGAACACCGACGTCACCACCACCGTCCAGGTGGCCCCGAAGGACGTCAGGACCGACGATCCCGCACTCGAGAACGGGAAGACGGTCGTCGCCAAGGCCGGCACGCCCGGCAAGCAGAAGGTCGTCACCCGGGTCACCACCGTGAACGGCAAGGAGACCGGCCGCAAGGTGATCTCCCGCACCACGGTGTCCGAGCCCACCCCGAACCAGATCCGCGTCGGCACCAAGTCTTCGGTGGACGTCCAGGGTGGACGGGTGTTCTTCCACGACACCGAATTCGGCGTCAACTGGGACGGTCTGGCCTATTGCGAGTCCACGAACAACCCGCATGCGGTCAACAACCCGGCCGGCTTCCTGTCGACCTACGGTCTGTTCCAGTTCGACCAGCCGACCTGGGAGTCGGTCGGCGGCAGCGGTAACCCGGGCGACGCGAGCCCGGAGGAGCAGCTGGCCCGCGCCAAGGCCCTCTACCAGCAGCGTGGCCTCGAGCCGTGGCTGTGCGCGTACGCGGCCAGCGGCCCGCCGGCCGGCTGACGGTCTTCGCAGCAACACACTCACCGAACGACTTCAAGAACGACAAATGGGCCCCGACCTCAGGTCGGGGCCCATTTGTGTCGTCCGCAGTCGAGTCCGGTGATCAGCCGCCCAACCCGGCGATCTTCGGCCGCAGCGCGCAATGTCCGGCCCATCGTCGGCGATTCGGGTGCTGAGCGTCATGACCAACGCGACGGCAGGCGGCGCGGCGTGTGCGCGGTCCTCCACCGGCCCCGGCACGTGTGAGGATGATCGGGTGTCCGAACGTTCTCCGGTGAGCCTGCTCGGTGCCGTCGAGATTCGTCGGCTCGCCGACGAGCTCGGACTGCGCCCGACGAAGACGCTCGGGCAGAATTTCGTCCTCGACGGCAACACCGTGCGCCGGATCGTGACCGCCGCCGATCTGCGCTCCACCGATCACGTCGTCGAAGTCGGACCGGGTCTGGGCTCGCTCACCCTCGGCCTGCTGGATGTGGCAGCGGCGGTGACAGCGGTGGAGATCGATGCGCGCCTGGCAGATCTGCTGCCGACGACGGTGGCGCAGCACGCCCCGCGCCGGCGGGCCGCGCTGCAGGTCGTCACCGCCGACGCGCTGCACGTCACCGCCGACCGGTTGGCACTGCACGACGCCGACCTCGCGGCGCCCGAGTACCCGACCGCGCTGGTGGCGAATCTGCCCTACAACGTCGCCGTCCCCGTCCTGCTGCACCTGCTCGCCGAGGTCCCGACGCTGCGCAGGGTGCTGGTGATGGTCCAGGCCGAGGTGGCCGATCGGCTGGTCGCGGCACCCGGTTCCAAGATCTACGGATCACCCAGCGTCAAGACCGCCTGGTACGGCACCGCCCGACGGGCCGGGTCGATCAGCAGGTCGGTGTTCTGGCCGGTGCCGGGCGTCGATTCGGCCCTGGTCGCGTTCGAGCGTCGCCCGGAGCCTCGCGGTGGCGACCGCGCCGCGGTGTTCGCCGTCATCGACGCGGCCTTCGCCCAGCGCCGCAAGACCCTGCGGTCGGCGCTGGCGCAATGGGCGGGCTCCGCCGCCTATGCGCAGTCCGTGCTGACCAGGGCGGGGGTGGATCCGTCCGCCCGCGGCGAGGTCCTGACGGTCGACGACTTCACCCGGATCGCGCGCGCCGCGGAGCTCATCGACGCGGTGGAGCCGGAGTGACGGTGCCGCAATGATCAGCGCCGCCGCCCATCGGGCACCGTCCGTCGTCCGCGTCAGGGCGTCCGCGAAGATCAACCTCCACCTCTCCGTCGGTGACGTCCGGCCCGACGGCTACCACGATCTGGTGACTGTTTTCCACGCCGTTGACCTGGTCGACGAGATCACCGTGCAGACCGCCGAGCGGCACTCCGTGCGCACGGCTCCTGCGGACGGCGTCCCGGTGGGCGCCAAGAACCTGGCCGGGCTGGCAGCCAGGCTTCTCGCCCGGCGGTCCGGCGCCGGTGGCCCGGTCGCCATCGAGATCACCAAACAGATTCCCGTCGCCGGCGGGATGGCCGGCGGCAGCGCCGACGCCGCCGCGGCACTGGTGGGCTGCGCCGCGCTGTGGGGCCTGGAGATCGGCCGCGGAGAACTGGCCGAGATCGGCGCGGACATCGGAGCCGACGTTCCGTTCGCGCTGACCGGCGGCACCGCGGTCGGCACCGGCCGCGGTGACCGCTTGTCACCGGTGCTGGCCCGGACGCCGCTGCACTGGGTGCTGGCACTGGCCCACGACGGTCTGTCGACGCCCGCGGTGTTCGCCGAGCTCGACCGGTTGCGGGCCGAGTCCGCACCCTCCCGGGTCGGCGCCGTCAGCAGGGTGCTCGCGGCGCTGGCCAGCGGGGACCCGGTTCAGGTGGCCGCCGTACTGGGCAATGACCTTCAGCCGGCTGCGATCTCGCTGCAGCCGGGGTTGCGCCGGACGTTGCGGGCCGGCCTGTCCGCCGGTGCGCTCGGCGGTGTCGTGTCGGGGTCGGGTCCCACGGTGGCGCTGCTCTGCGCCGACGCGGAGTCGGCCGGCGGGGTGGCCGCCGAATTGGCCGGTTCGGGGACCTGCCGGACGGTGCGGATCGCATCCGGCCCGGCGCCCGGGGCGCGCGTGGTCGGATCCGGCCCATCGGTGCGGCACTGATGGCGAACCTGGTGAACCTGGAGGCGGCGAGCGTCACCCACGGCATCAGGACGGTGCTCGACCGGGTCTCGCTGGGTGTGCAGACCGGGGACCGCATCGGCGTCCTCGGGCTCAACGGCTCCGGCAAGACGACCCTGCTGCGGCTGCTCGCGGGCCTGGACAACCCCGACAGCGGAAGGGTTTCCCGCGCCGGCGGCACGACAACGGCGTTCGTCTCGCAGAGTTCGAACCTGCCGGAGTCGATCACCGTGCGGGAAGCGGTGTTGCACTCCTTCGGAGAGGCGGACCACGCATGGGCGTCCGACGCCGCCGTCCGGCAGGTGCTCAGCGGTCTGGGGCTGCGGGACATCGGCCTCGAGTCGGTGGTCGGCAGCCTGTCCGGCGGTGAACAGCGCAGGGTCGCTCTCGGTGCCGCCCTGGTCACCGACGCCGACCTGCTGCTGCTGGACGAGCCGACCAACCACCTCGACATCGAGGCCGTCGCCTGGCTCGCCGGTCACCTGACGTCCCGCGCGGGCGCTGTCGTCGCCGTCACCCACGACCGCTGGTTCCTCGACGCAACCGCCACCTCGACGTGGGAGGTGGTCGACGCCGCAGTGCTGGGTCGCGAGGGTGGTTACTCCGATTGGGTTTTCGCCCGCGCGGAACGGCTCCGTCTGGACCAGGCCGCGGAGGATCGCCGGAAGAACCTGGCGCGCAAGGAACTCGCCTGGTTGCGCCGCGGCCCGCCGGCGCGCACCTCGAAGCCCCGGTACCGGATCGAAGCGGCCGAAGCCATCATCGCCGGTGAACCGGAACCGCGAAACACGGTGGAGCTGCATGCGTTCGCCCGCCGCCGGCTCGGCAAGGACGTCCTGGAGATGAAGGACGTCACCGCCTCGGTCACGGCCGCCGACGGCACCCGCCGTACCCTGCTGGACAACGTCACGTGGCTCGTCGGCCCCGGCGACCGGATCGGCGTGGTCGGTATCAACGGGTCCGGGAAGTCCACGCTGCTGCGGATCCTGATCGGCGAGTTACCCGCTGAGAGTGGAGTCGTGAAGCGCGGGTCCACGGTGCGGCTGGGATATCTGTCGCAGGAAGTCGCCGAACTGCCGGGCGACCTCCGGCTGATCGAGGCGGTGACCCAGGTCGCCGGTGTCGTCGAACTCGGGGGCAAGACGCTCACCGCCGGCCAACTCGCCGAGCGTTTCGGGTTCACCAACGCCAATCAGTGGACCCGGGTGGCCGAGTTGTCCGGCGGAGAGCGCCGTCGACTGCAGTTGCTGCGCATCCTGATGGACGAACCGAACGTGCTGGTGCTGGACGAGCCGACCAACGACCTGGACACCGACACCCTGGCGGCCCTGGAGGATCTGCTGGATTCGTGGCCGGGCACGCTGCTGGTGGTCAGCCACGACCGTTATCTGGTCGAGCGGATCGCCGACAGCACCGTCGCGCTGCTCGGTGACGGCCGGATCACGCACCTGCCGGGCGGCGTCGAGGAATACCTGCGCAGGCGGGCGGCGGCGCAGCAGGCCACCACTGGAGCCGCCGCGAAACGGTCGGACGGCAACGATGGCCCCGCCGCGCAGGCGCAGCCGCAGGACGGCTCGGCGAACGGTGCGAGCCCTGATCCGGCGCGCTCCCGTGCGTTGCGAAAGGAACTGCAGCGGCTGGAGCGCCGACTGGAATCGTTGCACCGCAAGGAGTCCAGCTTGCACGAACAGCTGGCCGCGACGGCGGCGGATTACGGCCGGGCGGCGGCGTTGTCTGCCGAGCTGCGCGCGTTGGAAGCCGAGATCGCCGACGTCGAGACAGAATGGCTCAGTGCCGCAGAGGTTCTCGAAGGCTGACCGTTCGCTGCGGAAGGTGAGCTACAGCCAGCTGTGCAGCCGGACCGAGGTTCCCGCCGCCCCCGACCGCACCTGCACCAGGTCGCACAATTCGTTCGCAATCCGGATCCCGCGCTCCGGCCCCTGCACCGCCAGGGTGCTGGACCGGCCGACGAGCGGATCGAGCACCGCTACGGTGTCATCGATCTGGCAGACCAGCGTGCCCTGCTCCTGCCACAGCCGGACGCTGACCTCTCCGGCCGCAGAGCTGGTCACCGCGTCAACGGCCGTCGCGAGCCGTGCGGAGCTCAAGGCGGGTAGTCCGACGGCGTCGGCCTGCCGCAGCAACTCGGTTGCCATGCCGGCTGCGGTGTCGGTGTCCAGTTGGGTGACCCGGCCGGCCGGCTCGGGCAGCGGGGCGGAGAACAAGTCAAGGGCATGCGCCTCGCCCGCGTAGTCGAGGTCCATACCTTCCGTGCCGGTATCGCCGTCGGTGTGGAAGGGGTGCGAACGCAGGGCCTCGTCGATGACGGCCGGGTCCAGGGCGTCCGCGTCGTACGGACAGACCAGCCACAGCGGTGTATCGCCCGCGGGTGACAGGTTCAGCAGGGCCTCGTGGAACTGACCCTCGGCGACCTCGACCGGCCGCCGGCCCGCCCAGATCGGCTCGCCGATCCCCCTCATCGGCCGTCCCGCTGCGTCATCGGCGAAGGCCCGCCACGCAGGGATGATCCGGGCCGGGTTGGCGCCCAGCACCGCCATGTCGACGAAGGCAACCGCCTGCGCATCACGTGCCCAGCGCTGCCCGCAGCGCAGCAGCCCGGGGCTCGATGACGGCAACCATGACGGGTTGGTCCAGGGCGAGGCCGTCGCGGATGAACGGGACGATCGCGGCCACGAACTCCTCGGTTCCGCGGTACAGGAAGCATTCGTGGCGGTACCGGCTGTGCAGCGCAGTTTCGGCGCGCCAGTGCGTTGCCGGCGCTACGGATGCGGCGTCCAGCGGTTGCCGCATCCGCGGGAAGGCCAGCACAGCGGCGGTGCGGTGGCCCGATGGCGAGATACCGGCCGACGCCGGGTGCTGCATGTGCGGCTCGATGTGGCTTGCGGGCGCTGCCGGGTCGTCGCTGCTGTCACCGCTGCCATCGCCGCCGACGAGACGCAGGTGATGACGCGAACGACCGTTCGGGACCGAGAAGGTGGAGGCGACGACCAACTCGGCCAGCGCGGCGGGCGGTTCGATCAAGCCGTGGTCGGCAGCGGCATGGGCGATGACCTGGTCGAGCACGCTGTCGTCGTCGACGCCGGTGAAGACGCGGTCGCATCCCGGGATGACGTCACGGCAGCAGAAACGTCTCACGGTCCTCCGCCCCTGTGCGTGGTGCGCCGATCCCTGCCAGCCTGCAGGGACGCCCTCAGTCTGCCTGATTTCGGGTGCGCACAGCGCACCGCGGCGTGATACCTCACGCAATGACCGGGTCGTCCCGTGCGTCGCGGTCAATGGCCGGGAGTCGGATTGCGGTGCAGGTCAGCCCGAGAGGCTCAGCGCAGCAGGAACGGCAACACGGCGGCGGCGAACGCATCGGGATCGCTCGCGTGTCCACGTTTGGCCCGCGTCAGGTCGGTCCTGACGGCGCCGGGGATCGCCGCCGCGAGCAGGTCGAGCAGCGCACGGTCCCGGGCCTCGGTGGTCCCCGTGCCGAGCACCAACGTCGGTGCGCTGACCTGCGAGAGGGACTCCCACCACGCCGGATCGGACTTGGCGAGTTGGTCGAGCACGGCCCGGGCCCGCGCGAAGCCCAGCACGTTCTGCTTGAGCCGTCCGCGGCGCAATGTGGTGACGGCGCCGCTGACCGCCATCCCTGCCGGCATCCGGCTGCTGACCGGTGGCCCCGACCGTGGCGGCAGCAGGGGGTTCTCCAGCACCACCCGCCGCACCAGGTGCGGATCCTTCGCGGCGAGGCTGGCCGCGAGGTACGCCCCGAAGCCGCAGCCGACCAGATCGATCGGCTCGGTCCCCAGGTGCTCCACGACCCGGCGAAGGTGGTCCACGAACGCCCCCAGGTCCGACCCCCGTACCGGGTCGCAATGGCCGGTGCCGGGCAGGTCCACCGCGACGAGCTGTCGATTGCCCTCGATCACCCGGCCGGTCAGGCATTCCCAGGTTGCGGCCGAGGAGCCCAGGTCGGGCAGCATCAGCACCGGTTCGCCGGTGCCGTTGGAATAGATGCGGACGTCCCGGTCGTCGATGACCAGGTCGAAGATTGCGCTGAAAGCCATCGGTGCATCGTGCCATCGGATCGACGCGGGTGTCAGATCCCACCCGGTGAGATTTGCGGCAAGTCGGTGTGCGCAGGGGCCAACCGGTCGATGTCGCGTCGCAAAGGAGCGGATTCTCCCGCGCCGCGGACGGTGGTTGCCAGCGCGCCGGCGGCACACGCCCACCGCAGCGCCGCGGGCTCGACCGCCGGAGCCGGGGTGCCGCCTGACCCGGGCGCCGCCCGGATCGCGGCCTCTGCCCAGCCGACAGCCAGAGCGCCGGCGAAGGCGTCGCCCGCACCAGTGGTGTCCACCGGCTTCACCCCGGGTGCGTCGACTCCGAAGCTGCGGCCGTCCGCGGCGCGATACCGCGCGCCTCGCGCCCCGAGGGTCGTCACCGCATGTGGGACGGACCGGATCGAGTCGTCGCCCAGCACGGCTGCTTCGCCCTCGTTGACGACCAGCAGCGTCACCATCGCCAGCAGCTCCGCCGGAAGCTGCTGGGCCGGTGAAGGGTTGAGCAGCACCGGAACCGATGCAGCGTGCGCGGCGCGCGCCCCCGCGAGGACCACGTCCGGCGGAACCTCGAGTTGCATGACGAGCAGGTCCGACGCGCGGATCAACGCCTCGTCGGCCGAGGTCAGACCGGTCAGTCGGCCATTGGCGCCGGCCGCCACGACGATCGTGTTCTCGGCGTCGTCGTCGACGGTGATGACGGCAATGCCGGTGGCCCCGTCGACCCGGCGCAACCGATCGATGTCCACACCGTTCGCCTGCAGCACGTCGGCGAGTTCGTCGCCGAAGGCGTCGGTGCCGACCGCGCCGATGATGCTCACCTCCGCGCCGGCTCTGGCCGCGGCGATGGCCTGGTTGGCGCCCTTGCCACCCTGACCGGTGGCGAAATCGCTCCCCAGCACGGTCTCGCCCGCCGCCGGGAGCCGTGGCGTCCGGACCGCCAGGTCCATGTTGACGCTGCCCAGCACGGTGATCCTCGGCCGCCTGTGTGCTCCCGAGGTAGGCGGCTCGTGGAAAGGCTGCCCGTCCGGCGGCGAGTGCACGGGGCGACGATAACCGACGGCAGCATGCGGGCGGCAGACAGCCGGGCAGCATGCAATCCGGGGGCCGCTCGCCGCCGCGCCGATGTGTGAAGGACCAGCAGCGCGTGCCTTACGGTGTTCGGAATGAGCGCGTTCACTGATGCACTGCGCCGTGCCGCCGAAGGCGACGCCGGAATGACCACCGGCGAACCGCACGAGCCCGTCCGTACCAGCTGGGCCGAGGTCCACGCTGCCGCCTGCGCCGGGGCGAGAGTCCTTGCGCAGAATGGGATACGACCGGGTGACGCCGTCGCCGTGCTGGCAGCCAAGCCGTTCGAGGTGGCGCCGGTGGCGCAGGCCGCGTGGCTGGCCGGTGCATCGGTGACGATGCTGCACCAGCCGACCGCGAGGACGAACCTGGCCACGTATGCGGCCGACACCGCCGCCGTGCTGACCCTGATCGGCGCGAAGGCCATCGTCCTCGGTGATCCGTTCACCGAGTTCGCACCCATGGTGGAGGCCTCCGGCGTCCTCGCGCTGACGGTCGAGCAGTTGGTCACCGAACCCGGCGGGCCGGCGCCGGACGTGACGATCGGGGAGGAGCACCCCGCGCTGCTGCAGTTGACGTCCGGGTCGACCGCCACGCCGAAGGCCGTCGTGATCAGGCACCGGAACCTGTGGGCGAACATCGAGGCGATGTGCGCCAGCGCGAGCATCAAACCCGGCGAGGTGATGGTCTCCTGGCTGCCGCTGTTCCACGACATGGGGATGGTCGGGTTCCTGACGCTGCCCATGTGCCGGGGTGTCGAGCTGGTGACGGTGACGCCGGCCGACTTCCTCGGATCTCCGGTGCTCTGGCCGACGTTGATCAGCAAGTACTCCGGAACCATCACGGCCGCACCCAATTTCGCGTACGCGCTGACGGCGAAGGTGCTGTCCAGGGCCGGTAACGCCGGGCTGGAACTGGACCTGTCGACGATGCGGTTCGCGCTCAACGGGGCCGAACCGATCGATGTGACGGCGGTGCACGCGTTTCTGGAGGCAGGCGCCAGGTTCGGACTGCCGTCGACCGCGATGGTGTGCGCCTACGGCATGGCCGAGGCGACGCTCGGCGTGTCCTTTCATCCGTGGGGGACGCCACTGAAGGTGGACACCGTTCGCGCTGCGGAACTGGAAGAACAGCGCCGCGCCGTCCCGGTCGCTGCCCCGGGCGCGGGCAATGGCTCCCTCGAGGCGGTGGCAACCCGGACGTTCCCGGTGTTGGGGCCGCCACTGCAGGGCATCGAGGTGGTCGCGATGGGCTTGGAGGGCCGGCCGTTGGGCGACCGCCAGGTGGGGACGCTGCACCTGCGCGGTGACTCCGTCACCGACAACTACCTGACCCCCGACGGTCCGCTCCCGACGAAGAACGCCGAGGGGTGGCTGGACACCGGTGATCTCGGCTATCTGGTCGACGGCGAGGTGGTGATCTGCGGCCGGGTGAAGGACCTGATCATCATGGGCGGCCGGAACATCTACCCCACCGACGTCGAACGCGTCGCGGAAACCGTCGAAGGGGTGCGTGCCGGCAACGCCGTTGCCGTCCGGTGGACGACGTCCGGCGGCCGCGAGTCCTTCGCGCTGGCCGTCGAGTCCCGGCAGGCTGGTGATCTCGAGGCTGCCGAGCGGATCGCTGCTGAGGTGCGGTCCGCGGTCACGTCGGCGATTGGGGTCCGGCCGGCTCAGGTGACGGTGCTGCCGGTCGGCACGCTCCCGAAGACGCCGTCGGGGAAGCTGAAGCGTTCAGCCGCAGCGGTTCTCATCGGCTGACGAGCCAGACCGGCGGCTTCACGACCTCACGGCGGGAAGGACGGCCTGACGCCAACGCTCGGCGTAGGCCGCCGAGGTGAAGAACTGGTGATACGTCTTCGACGCCTGTTCACCCGCTGCTTGCACGGCTTCCCGCGTCAGGTCTCGAAGGACCGCAGCAAGCGCGTCGGTGTCACCAGGTGGGAAGAGCCAGCCGTCGCGTCCGGGCGTGACGATTTCCAGCAATCCACCGGCGGCACTGGCGATGACCGGTCGGCCGCGCGCAAAGGACTCGATGGCGACGAGCCCGAACGGTTCGGGTTGGTCCGACGGCATGATGACGACGTCCGTCGCCAGTATCGCCTCCGAGACGTCGTGAACTTCCCCGACGACCGAAACGGTGTCGGGCCGGGCCAGTTCGCTGACGATCGTCCTGACGTCGACCGCATTTCCGCTGGGCGGAGGGCCGCCCAACACGGTCAATCGTCCGGGATAACCCGCCCGATCCCAGGCGCGCAACAAAGTGGCATGGCCCTTCCAGGCATTCCATCGACTCGCGACGAGGAACTGCAATTCCCCCTGCCGACCGTCCAATGGCTCTGCTGTTCCGGGCTCCGATGTGCCGTTGAGAACCACCGTCGTTCGACCTCTGAGTCTCACGGGCAATGACGCCTGCACTGCCCCGGAGATGGAGATCGCGGAGTGGCAGGCACTCGCGAGAGTCCCCAGCACGCGCCGATCCGATGCTGACCAGATCTCCTGGAAATGTGCGAGAACGGTTCGCACGCGGGCGATCCGTGCAATCGGCGCTGCCAGAAGTGCTGCGCTCGTCACGCAATAAACTGCCTGCGGCTGAGCCTTTCGGAGTATCGATGTCAGCGCAGCGCAACGCCGCAGCAACGTCAGCATGCCGGACGGTGTGCGCAACGCGCGACGCAATATCGGCAGATCGACATGCCGGACAGCAATTCCGCGAGTCTCCAGTTCGCGGCACAACGGATCAGTCGGATGCACGAGGTCCGTGGGTAACCACACCTCGACGTCGACATCGCCGCGCGCGGCCTCGACTATTTCCAGGAGCATGCGGTCCGCGCCGTACAACTCATCGGAGGAGTGAAGGAACAAGACGCGCGGCCGCATGTGGGCTCCTGGAATGTGCGAGAAATGTTGATCTCCCGGCCACGATAGCGCAGCCTTTCGCTTCTTCAGGAGGTGCTGACGCGTCCGTTGAACTCGACCAGATGCTGGCGATTTCTTGTTTGCGCAAGTGCGACCAGCATCGATCAGGGCATGTGCAACCGGTTCTGCGCGGCCTCGAGCCCGACCTCGATCAACAGCTCCACCGCGTCCGCGGCGTGCTCCAGATCGACACCCAGACCCTTGCGCTCGGCCGCGGAGAAGTCGCGCAGCACGAAGTCCGCGGGATCCATCCGGCCGGGTGGCCGGCCGACGCCGAACCGGACCCGCAGATAGTCCCTGGTCCCCAGCGCCGATGAGATGGAGCGCAGCCCGTTGTGACCGCCCTCGCCGCCGCCGGCCTTCACCCTGATGGTGGCCGGCGGCAGGTCGAGGTCGTCATGAACGGCGATCACCGATGAGGGGTCGACGCTGAAGAACCGCGCCAACCCGGAAGTGGATCCACCGGAGAGATTCATGTACGAGCGCGGTTTGGCAAGAATCGCGCGCTGGCCGGCCAGGCGGGTTTCGATGATGTCGGCGCCGGCCTTGTGGCTCTTGAAGGAGCCGCCGGCCCGCCCCGCCAGTACGTCGACGACCATGGCCCCGACGTTGTGCCGGTTGCCGGCGTACTGCTTTCCCGGGTTGCCCAGGCCGACGACGAGGAACGTGCCGGCCGTCATGCTCACTCCTCGGTGTCGTCGGGCTTCTCGTCGCGCACGACGCCGGCGTCGGCCTCGGCAGCTTCGGTCTCGGCATCGAGCTGGTCGGCACTCGGTGCCGTCTGGACGGAGACGACGAGCGCCTCCGGATCGGTGATCAGGACTGCTCCGTCCGGCAGGATGACGTCGCGGGCCAGGATCTGGGTGCCGGCCTCGACGCCTTCCAGGTCGACGACCAGGTTCTCCGGGATGCTCATTGCCTCGACCTCGACGGCGATGGAGTTGGTCTCGGTCAGGACCAGCGTGCCGGCGGCGGCGTCACCGGTGAAGTGCAGAGCGATGTCGACGGTGACCTTCTCGCCGCGACGGATCAGCAGCAGGTCGACGTGCTCGACGTAGTCGCGCAGCGGGTGCCGGACGACGGACTTCGGTAGAGCCAACTCGTCTCCGTCGGGGAACTGCAGGGTGAGCACGGTGTTGGCGCCGCCCTTGAGAGCGTGCGAGAAGTCGCGCGCCGGCAGCGAGAGGTGACGCGGCTCGGTGCCGTGCCCGTAGAGCACCGCGGGGATCTTGCCGGCGCGACGGGTGCGCCGGGCACCGCCCTTGCCGAACTCGGTGCGGATCTCGGCGGGCAAGCGAACTTCAGACACTGCTGACTCCTCGGGCAAACGACTTCATCGGGTGGTGAATGCATGCGGTGGGTACTGGCTCGACCCGGCTCACGGCACGGGGGCAGAAGGCCCACCGCGCCGATCACGGCAGACCCGGCACCTTCAGGCGCCAAGTCGCCCTCGCCGAGGCAACCCGACCATCTTACGGGTACCGCTCAGTCAGCCCAAACCGGTGCGTTGGCTGATCCGTCGAGCAGGGACGGCCGTCGCCGTCGAGCAGGGCCGCGGCGGCGCCCGGGCGGGGGTCAGGAACCCGGTTCCTCCGGCAGCTCCGCGAGCCAGCTCAGCACCTCGTCGGTGTGCTCGCCGAGCAGCGGGGGAGCGGTGTGCCGCCGATGCCACTCGTCACCTGCGGGATCGAAGAACCGCAGCGGTGGGCCCGGAAGTTCGATGGTGCCGAGCAGGGGGTGGTCGACGTCGATCAGCAATCCCTGCGACCGGGTCTGGTCCCAGTCGTAGACCTGCTGCAGGTTCTTCACCTCGCCGCTCGGTACCCCGATCTCGGTCAGCCTGACCAGCAGTTCCGGGGTCGTGTACGAGCGGAAGGCCTCCTCGATCGCCGCGCGGACAACGGGGCCGTTGCGGACGCGGTCCTCGTTGCTGGCGAAGCCTGGGGCGTGCACGGACAGGCCGAAAGCGGGTGCAAACCGAGCCCACAGTCCTTCGGACCCCACGGCGATCTGCACGACGCCGTCGGCGGAGTGGAACAGCCCGTACGGGCAGATCGAAGGGTGATGCGGCCCTTCGGCTTTCGGGATCTCGCCGGCGATCGTCCAGCGGGTGCCCTGGTAGGCGTGCACTCCGACCACACTCGCCAGCAGGGACGTCCGGACCAGCCCACCGACGCCCGTCCGGGCCCGCTCGTGCAACTTCGCCAGGACGCCGTACGCCCCGTACATCCCGGCCAGCAGATCGGAGATCGGTACCCCCACCTTGGTCGGGGTCAGCGGGTCGGGCCCGGTCATCGACATCAGCCCCGCCTCTCCTTGGGCGATCTGGTCGTAACCGGCGCGGCCGCCCTGCGGCCCGTCGTGGCCGAATCCGGAGATCGACAACACCACCAGCCCCGGGTTCAGCTCGGTGAGCCGCTCCATGGGAAACCCGAGCCGGTCGAGCACGCCCGGCCGGAAGTTCTCCAGCAGGACGTCACCACGCCGGACCAATTCGGTGAGGGCTGCCTTGCCGTCGGGGCTCTTGAGGTCGAGCACCACCGACTGCTTGTTCCGGTTGCACGACAGGAAGTAGGTAGAGATCGTGCCGCTCGAGGCGGTCTCACCCGCGCCGTCGTTGTCGTCGGTGGCCGGGCCCACGAAGGGTGGTCCCCATCCGCGGGTGTCGTCGCCTGCGCCGGGTGTCTCCACCTTGATCACCCTGGCGCCGAGGTCACCCAACATCATCGCTGCGTGCGGTCCCGCCAGCGCTCTGGTCAGGTCCACGACGATGATGTCGGCCAATGGGCCACCGGTCACGATTACTCCTTGGGCTGGATCGAGGGACGTTGGCGGGCCGGTCGGCGACACGGTGGCGCCGGACGGCGGGGTCAGCCGATCTTGACGTTGATCTGCTTGATCTGGGTGAACGATTCCAGCGCACCCTCGATGGAGAACTCCCGTCCGATGCCGCTGGCTTTGTAGCCGCCGTACGACTGGCCGATCACCTGGCCGCCGCCCTGGTTGACCTGGATCCAGCCGGATTCGATGCGGTGCGCCGTATCCAGCGCGTCGGTGAGGTTCTGCGACCAGATGTAGGCGCCCAGGCCGTAGTGCGAGTCGTTGGCCATCGCGATCACCTCGTCGCGGTCCCGCCAGGGAATAGCAACCAGCACCGGTCCGAAGATCTCCTCCTGGGCGATGCGCCAGCCGTTGTCGACGCCGGAGAAAATGGTCGGTCCGGTGTAGAAGCCGTCAAGACCAGAATTGTCGAAGGCAGTGCCGTCCAGCGGGACATTGATACCCGGTTGTGATTTGCCGTCTCTGATGTAGCCCAACACCGACTCGTACTGCTTCTCGTTGATGATGGAGCCCATGTCGGTCGCCTCGTCCAGCGGGTCGCCGACCTTCAGTGCGCGCACCTTTTCGACCAGGACGGCGAGGAATTGGTCGTAGACGTCGGCGTGGATGAACAATCGGGAACCTGCGGTGCAGGACTGGCCCTGCCGGGTGAAGCGCATCGCCGTCAGCACCCCGTCGGCGGTGGCCTCCAGCCTTTCCGGGCCGGCCGCATCAGCGAAGACGATGTTCGGACTCTTACCACCCAGCTCGAGGGAGGCGTGCGCCAAACGCTTTCCGGTCGCTTCGGCGACGTGCCGGCCGACACCGGTGGAACCGGTGAAGGACACCTTGTCCACGTCCGGATGGACGACCAGGGCCTCACCGATCACCGATCCGAGACCGGTCACCACGTTCAGGACACCCGGCGGCAGGAATTCCGACGCGATCTCCGCCATCTTCAGGATCGTCAGCGGCGCGTCCTCGGCCGTTTTCAGGATGAGCGTGTTGCCGGCGGCCAGCGCTGCTGGTGTCTTCATTCCCGCAATCATCAGCGGCGAATTCCACGGCAGGATTCCGGCGACCACTCCGAGCGGCTCGCGACGGGTGTACTGGAGCTGGTCGTTGCCGGCCGGCAACACCGTGCCCTTGAATTCACCCGCGACCCCGCCGAAGTAGCGGAACAGGTTCACCAGCGTCTGCGATTCGGGACGGGCTTGCGTCCGCAGCGCGTTGCCGGTGTCGGCGGCGGTCAGCCGCGCCAATTCCTCGGCCCGCTCCTCCAGGGCATCGGCGATCCGGAGCAGGGCCTTCTGCCGGTCCTTGAAGTGCAGATCGCGCCACGCCGGGAAGGCGGCCCGGGCCGCCCGCACCGCACGGTCGGCGTCGGCGTCGCCACCCACCGGGACCCTGGCAAGGACCTCGCTGAGATGTCCTGGTGAGCGGACCTCGCTCCATTGGCCGTCCAGTGCAGGTACCCATTCACCGCCGATCAGCATCGGCTGATCCGGAATCCCCGCCGCAGCCTGCGGTGCTGCCGCCCCCGGCGCGGCGGTTCGCGTCGTTGCCACGATGTCCTCCATCATCACGCCCGATGGGCGCATCGGCCCCGCTGCGGGGCGTTGTCGTAGACGGTAGAGCGGTGCTGCAGGCCGCCGGCTGCTGGGTGAGCGGGGTGGCCGGGACGAGCCGCCATCAACAGTGGGAAATCGCCACACTGCACAGACGGTCAGTGGTCGACGAGCGTCACCTCGAACGAATACTGACTGGCGCGGTAGCAGTGGTGACCCCACTCGACGGGTCGACCGGAATCGTCGTGCGCGGCTCGGTCCATCGTCAGCACCGGGGTGCCGCGCTTCTCGCCGAGCAGCGAGCACTCCTCGGGTGTGCCGGTACGCGCGCCGATCCGCTGCTTGGCAACGCGGATGTTGACGCCCTTGCCGCGCATCAGCTGGTACAGCCCCCTGGTCGCGAGGTCCATCTCGCCGATTGCGATGAGGTCCTCGGGCAGGAAGTTCTCCATGATGGCAAGCGGTTCACCGTGCGCATACCGCAGGCGGCGCAGGTGCAGCACCCTGCTCCCTGGAGGTACCGCCAGCATCACAGCGACTTCATCGGTGGCTCTGATGGTCTCGTTCGCCAGCACGCTGGTGGTCGGCGCCTGGTGGTGACTCGACAGATCGTCGAAGAGGCTGGTGAGTTCGACCGGCCGGGTGACCTGACCGTGCACCACCTGGGTGCCCACTCCGCGTTTGCGGACCAGCAGTCCCTTGTCGACGAGCTCCTGGATGGCGCGCCGCATGGTGGGGCGCGACAAACCGAATTGCTCGGCGAGGCTGATCTCGTTGTCCAGCTTGTCGCCGGGTGCGAGACCGCCTTCGTTGATGGCATGTTCGATCTGCTGGGCCACCTGGAAGTAGAGCGGGACGGGACTCGAGCGGTCGAGATCGACGAACAGTTCCGCCATCGCATCCTCCCGCCACTGGTCAACCAGATGGTAGAGCATATCGTCCGACAACAACATGACTATATGTCCTATCAAAGTCTTGACACCGCGGCAACGAACAGCCAGGCTTTCATCTCGTCACGGCACCGCACCTGCTCGGAAGCAGTCCGGGCCCGGCGGCCGGGTGCCGATGGCGGGCGCAACGTCCGGGAAACGACGGAAGGACCTCAGTGGCCGAGCATTTCGAGGTGTTGACCATGGGTAGGGTCGGCGTCGATCTCTACCCGCTGCAGGACAATGTCGGGCTGGAGGACGTCGACACGTTCAGCAAATCCGTCGGCGGCAGCGCCGGGAACGTGGCGATCGCCGCAGCGAAGCATGGGCGACGGACAGCGCTGATCTCGCGGACCGGCCCGGATGCCTTCGGCCGTTTCGTTCACCAGGCGCTGCAGCGGATGAACGTCGACGACCGCTACATCACCACGGTGCCCGACCTTCTCACCCCGGTGACGTTCTGCGAGATGTACCCGCCGGATCACTTTCCGCTGCTGTTCTACCGGTTGCCGGTTGCGCCCGACCTGGTGATCCGCCCGGAGGAACTGGATCTCGACGCGATTGCGCAGGCCGACATCTTCTGGTCGACCGTCACCGGGTTGTCCGTGCAGCCCAGTCGCTCCGCGCATCATGCGGCGTGGTCGGTGCGGGCCAGGCGGCCGCTGACCATCCTGGACCTGGACTACCGACCGATGTTCTGGAGTGACCCGCAGACCGCTTCCCGTGAGGTGCAAGCGGCCCTGCCGCATGTCACCGTCGCGATCGGCAACAGGGAGGAATGCCAGATCGCGGTCGGAGAGACCGATCCGCTGCGCGCCGGGAAGGCGCTGCTGGACGCCGGTGTCGAGCTGGCGATCGTCAAGCAGGGACCCAAGGGGGTGCTCGGGATGACCCGGGACGCCGTCGTGGAGGTGCCCCCGACACCGGTCTCGGTGATCAACGGCCTGGGCGCAGGTGACGGTTTCGGCGGCGCGGTCTGCCACGGCCTGCTGTCCGGGTGGGATCTGGAGACGGTGCTGCGCTTCGGCAATGCCGCGGGCGCCATCGTCGCGAGCCGTCGTGAGTGTTCCACCGCCATGCCGACGACGGATGAGGTGCAGGCGCTGCTGAAAGAGGTCGAGCATGTCTGATCTGGCAACGGCGGCAGGTGCCAATGGAACCCTGACAAGTGCTGCGTCACAGGTGGTGTCGGGCGCCACGAATCGTGAGCGGTACACCGCGCTGACCGAGATCCGGGTCCAGGATCCGGGGGCCATTCGGCGGGCCGCCGATGCCCGCACCAGGCGCAGCCTCTCCGGCGGAGACGGCCGGTTGATGATCATCGCCGCCGATCACCCGGCGCGCGGCGCCAACGGCGTCGGCGACCGGCCGCTTGCGATGGGCAACCGGATCGGCCTTCTCGAACGGCTCGAGGCGGCGCTGGCCCGGCCCGGAGTGGACGGATTGTTGGCCAGCCCGGACATCCTGGAAGACCTGCTGCTCCTGGGAGCGCTCGAGGGCAAGGTGGTGATCGGGTCGATGAACCGCGGCGGGCTGCAGGGCGCGGCGTTCGAGTTCGACGATCGGTTCACCGGCTATGACGCCCAGGGCTGCCTGGACATGGGTCTGAACGGCGGGAAGACACTGACCCGCATTGCTCTCGATGATCCGGGCACTGCCGACACCATGCTCGCCACCGCCCAGGCGATCAACGAACTCGCCGAACGCCAGCTGATGGCCATGGTCGAGCCGTTCTGGTCCTCCAGGGTCGATGGCAAGGTCCGCAACGACCTCACCGCGGACGCGGTGATCAAATCGGTCGGTATCTGCAGCGCCCTGGGCCGGACGTCGGCCTACACCTGGATGAAGCTCCCCGTCGTGGACGAGATGGAACGGGTGATGGACTCCACCACGCTGCCGACCCTGCTGCTCGGCGGCGACCCCGACACCAGCCCGGAGGAGACCTTCGCCGCCTGGCGGGCCGCTCTCGCGCTGCCGTCGGTGCGCGGTCTGGTGGTCGGCCGCACGCTGCTGTACCCGGCCGATGACGACGTGGCCGCGGCGGTCGACACCGCTGCCTCGATGGTCCGGTGAGCGCGATGTCCGTACAGCACGCGAACCCACCATCCAGCAAGCTGTTCGTTCCCGCCGGGACCGCGCCAGAGGGACCGTTCGACCTGGTCGTCACCCCGGAGTCCGCCGGCTGGGGCTACTCCAGCCTGCGAGTGCTGACCCTCGGGCCCGGGGCGAGCGCCGAATTCGGCACCGGCCCGGACGAGATGATCGTGCTGCCGCTGTCCGGCGGCGTCGAGGTGTCGATCGGTTCTACGTCCTACCGGCTCAGCGGGCGGGATTCGGTGTTCAGCGCGGTCACCGACACGGCGTACCTGCCCATCGACTCGCAGGTCCGATTGACCAGCGAGGGCGGCGCCACCATCGCCCTGCCGGGTGCGCGTGCGGACCGACGCCTGCCGTTCCGGTATCAGCCGGCGTCCGGGGTGGACGTCTCGCTACGCGGCAGCGGCTCGAGTACCAGGCAGGTCAACAACTTCGGCATGGGCAGCGGGATGGAGTGCGTCAAGCTGCTGGCCACGGAGGTGCTCACCCCGGCGTCCAACTGGTCGTCCTACCCGCCGCACAAACACGACGAGGCCAACGGCAGCGAAACCGAGCTGGAAGAGATCTACCACTACCGGTTCGCCTCGGCCGCCCCGGCCTCCGAGGCTGCCGCTCGGTCAGCGAGAGCCGTTGGCTATCAGAGGGTCTACGGCAGTGCGCAGCGGCCGATCGAGTTGCTCGAGGAGGTGAGCGACGGCGACACCGTGCTGATCCCGCACGGCTGGCACGGACCATCGATCGCGTCACCGTCGCACCACATGTACTACCTGAACGTGATGGCCGGGCCGGGTGAGGAGCGGGCCTGGGGAATCAGCGACGACCCGAACCACGGTTGGGTCCGGGACACCTGGGCCGATCAGCCGACAGATCCGCGGCTGCCGTTCTACCGAGCTCCGGGTCCGGCCACATGATCGCGGTGACGCACCTACGCACAGAGCCACTCTCGCAGGCACTTTCGACGTCGACAGAAGGAGAGCGCTGGTGACAAGCGCGCGCAACGGGGCCGGCGCCCCGAAGGGCCAGTTCGTCCGTTTGACCGTCGCCCAGGCGATCGTGAAATTCCTGGGGCAGCAGTACTCCGAGCGTGACGGGGTGAAGCGCAAGTTCTTCGCCGGCTGTTTCGGGATCTTCGGGCACGGCAACATCGCGGGTCTCGGGCAGGCGCTGCTCCAGTCCGAGCTGCTGGACCCGGGGGAGTTGCCCTACCACCAGGGCCGCAACGAGCAGGCCATGGTGCACATCGCCGTCGGGTACGCCCGTCAGTCCGACCGGTTGCAGGCGTTCGCCGTCACCGCGTCGGTCGGGCCCGGCGCCAGCAACATGATCACCGGGGCCGCGCTGGCCACCATCAACCGACTGCCGGTGCTGTTGCTACCCAGCGACATCTTCGCCACCAGGGTCGCCTCGCCGGTGCTCCAGGAGCTCGAACAGCCCTACGGGTATGACATCTCGGTCAATGACGCGTTCCGACCGGTGTCCAAGTTCTTCGACCGGGTGTGGCGGCCGGAGCAGCTGCCCGCGGCCCTGCTCGGCGCGATGCGGGTGCTGACCGATCCCGCCGAGACCGGCGCCGCGACCATCGCCCTGCCCGAGGACGTGCAGGCGGAGGCGTACGACTGGCCGGTGGAGTTGTTCCGTGAACGGGTCTGGCGGATCGCCCGCCCGGTGGCCGAACCCGAGGTGCTGGACGCGGTCGCGGCACTGATCCGCGGCGCGACCCGGCCCGTCATCATCTCCGGCGGCGGTGTCACCTATGCCGAGGCCAACGACGCTCTGCGCGCGTTCGTCGAGGCCACCGGGATCCCGATCACCGAAACCCAGGCCGGTAAGGGCTCTTTGCCGTTCGACCACCCGCTGAACCTCGGCGCGGTCGGCGCGACCGGCAACCCGGCG
>CAWCVW010000015.1:1290000-1291515 GCA_963798965.1 uncultured Actinomycetota bacterium | reverse complement strand
TTCTTCGCGGGTACGGGAATATCAACCCGTTGTCCATCGACTACGCCTGTCGGCCTCGCCTTAGGTCCCGACTCACCCTGGGCGGATTAACCTGGCCCAGGAACCCTTGGTCATTCGGTGGGGGAGTTTCTCACTCCCCATTCGCTACTCATGCCTGCATTCTCACTCGTGTAGGGTCCACGGCTGGATCACTCCGCCGCTTCACTCCCCACACGACGCTCCCCTACCCATCCATGCACCTGGACCACAAAGGCCTGGCTATACGCATGAATGCCGCGGTTTCGGCGGTGTGCTTGAGCCCCGCTACATTGTCGGCGCGGAACCACTTGACCAGTGAGCTATTACGCACTCTTTAAAGGGTGGCTGCTTCTAAGCCAACCTCCTGGTTGTCTGGGCGACTCCACATCCTTTCCCACTTAGCACACGCTTAGGGGCCTTAACCGGCGATCTGGGCTGTTTCCCTTTCGACTATGAAGCTTAGCCCCCACAGTCTCACTGCCACGCTCTCACTGACCGGCATTCGGAGTTTGGTTGATTTCGGTAAGCTTGTGGGCCCCCTAGACCATCCAGTGCTCTACCTCCAGTCAGAAACACGTGACGCTGCACCTAAATGCATTTCGGGGAGAACCAGCTATCACGAAGTTTGATTGGCCTTTCACCCCTACCCACAGCTCATCCCCCAGGTTTTCAACCCTGGTGGGTTCGGACCTCCACGACGTCTTACCGTCGCTTCATCCTGGCCATGGGTAGATCACTTCGCTTCGGGTCTAGAGCATGCGACTGTGCCGCCCTATTCGGACTCGCTTTCGCTACGGCTTCCCCACACGGGTTAACCTCGCCACATACCACTAACTCGCAGGCTCATTCTTCAAAAGGCACGCCGTCACCTCACCACAAGGGCTCAGCTCCGACGGATTGTAAGCACACGGTTTCAGGTACTATTTCACTCCCCTCCCGGGGTACTTTTCACCTTTCCCTCACGGTACTAGTCCGCTATCGGTCACCAGGTAGTATTTAGGCTTAGCGGGTGGTCCCGCCAGATTCACAGCGAATTTCACGGGCTCGCTGCTACTTGGGATACATCGAAGGGAGAACAGAAGTTTTCGTCTACGGGGCTATCACCCGCTACGGCTGGTTTTTCCAATGCCATTCGACTAACCACTGTTTTTCTTACTCCCCGCCAGGGCGGCAGCCCCGACAACGACATTCCCACGACCCCGACCACGCAACCCCTGCCGGGTATCACGCGTGAGTCGGTTTAGCCTGATCCGCTTTCGCTCGCCACTACTCACGGAATCACGGTTGTTTTCTACTCCTGTGGGTACTGAGATGTTTCACTTCCCCACGTTCCCTCCACACGCCCTATATATTCAGGCGCGGGTAACACGACATGACTCGTGCTGGGTTTCCCCATTCGGAAATCCTCGGATCACAGCTCGGTTGACAGCTCCCCGAGGCTTATCGCAGCCTCCTACGTCCTTCATCGGCTCCTGGTGCCTAGGCATCCACCGTGTG
>CAWCVW010000015.1:0-1287500 GCA_963798965.1 uncultured Actinomycetota bacterium | reverse complement strand
TGATCATGGCGACAATCGCTGCTGGTCAGCGGCTTTCGTGGCGGAATACCGAGCCGAAGAGCTGCGGGTGACCCCGTTCACAGCGGGCGGCGCGATCGCGGACGGGGCGCGAACCGCGGGCGGCCACAGTCTCGGGCGGGTGCACCTCGGACGGTGACGCCGCTGCACGGCTCGGTGTGATCAGCTGCCCGGGGGACGGCGCGGCAACAAGCGTCGCCCCCTCATCGGCACCGACCGCTCACCGCCGACCGTTCAGTCACCGACCAGCGCGCCGGCGACCGCACGCTTGCCCCGGCGTACCACCAGGTACCGACCGTGCAGCAGGTGCTCCGGCCCCGGCACCATCTCCGGGTCGGAGATCCGGACGTTGTTCAGGTTGGCTCCGCCTTCCGCCACCGCGCGCCTGCTCTCGGACAGCGATGAGGTCAGACCGGTGGACCGCAGCAACTCCACGATCGTCGGGGCGCCGGTGACCTCGGTCAGTCCCACTTCGTCCAGCGCGGCCCGGAGCGTCGGCTCGTCGACGGCTGCCAGATCGCCCCGACCGAACAAGGCGCCGCTGGCTGCCACCGCAGCGTCCCTCGCCGCCGCCCCGTGCACGAGCGCGGTCAACTCTTCTGCCAGTTCACGCTGCGCCTGCCTTGCCTGCGGCCTGGCCGCGGTCGCCGCGATCAGGCCTGCGATCTCCTCGAGTGGGCGGAGCGAGAACACCTTGAGGTAACCGGCGACGTCGCGGTCGTCGGTGTTGAACCAGAACTGGTAGAAGGCGTACGGGCTGGTCATCGCGGGATCGAGCCACACGGCCCCACCCTCGGTCTTGCCGAACTTGGTGCCGTCCGCCTTGGTGATCAGCGGGGTGGCCAGTGCGTGCACCGATCGCCCCTCCACCTTGCGGATGAGTTCGGTCCCGCTGGTCAGGTTGCCCCACTGGTCGCTGCCACCGGTCTGCAGCGTGCAGCCGTACCGCCGGTACAGCTCCAGGTAGTCCATCCCCTGCAGGATCTGGTAGCTGAACTCGGTGAACGAAAGACCTTCATCGCTGTTCAACCGGGCGGACACGGTTTCCTTCGCCAGCATGCGGCCCATCCGGAAATGCTTGCCGATGTCGCGCAGGAACCCGATTGCACTCAGGCCCGCGGTCCAGTCGAGGTTGTTCACCATCCGGGCGGCGTAGGGCCCTTCGAAGTCGACGTACTGCGCGACCTGAGAGCGGATCCGCTCCACCCACGCCGCGACGACGTCCTCCGAGCTGAGGACGCGTTCACCCGACATCCGTGGGTCGCCGATCAGCCCGGTGGCGCCGCCCACCAGCATCAGCGGGCGGTTCCCCGCTTGTTGGATGCGCCTCATCGTCAGCAGCTGAACGAGATTGCCGATGTGCAGGCTGGGCGCCGTCGGATCGAACCCGACGTAGGCCGTCACCGGCCCAGCAGCCAATTCCGTTGCCAGAGAATCGATCCCGGTGGACAGTGCGATCAATCCACGCGCGGTCAGGTCCTCGATCAACGGGACGGAGGCATTCTGCACCGGGTCTGTCACGACGCTCATCCTGCCATCGACAGCGCAGCGGACGGCGCAGCCGTCAGCCTGGCCGTCCGGGCACGGAGCGCTTCCGCGGCACCCAGGCCCGGAAAGCCGAGACGGTCGGGTCATCGATCACCCAGAAACGATTCGGCTCGTCGGCGGCCGCGGCGACACCCACCCTGGGCCCGACACCGATGGATGACTCCCGAGGTGGTGCGCCACGCAAGAGCCGGATCGATCCGCCGGGCTGGAGAAGGTCTGCGCCGTTGCTCGCGGCGTCGAAGCCCAAAACGGTCGCCAACCCGGCCGGGCCGCGCGCCAGCTGCCGGTCCTTCGGCGGGGTGCGAGCACCGACGGGTTGCCGACGGCTTCTGGCGAGCTCGATGCCGTCGACGACCTCGCCGGCACGCAGCAACACCGCGGACGGCACGCCGTCGGTGCCGGTGACGATGTTGGCGCACCAATGCATCCCGTACACGAAATAGGTGTACAGATGCCCCGCTGGACCGAACATCACCATCGTCCGCGGGGTACGTCCCCGGAAGGCATGCGAGGCCGGGTCGGCCAGGCCGGCATAGGCCTCCACCTCGGTGAGCCGGACGGCGACAACGCCCTGCGGTGACTGCGACTCGATCACCGAACCCAGCAGAGCCCGTGCGACCCGGCGGACGTCACGCTCCAGGAAGGAACGCGGGAGAGGTTGGGCGCGGTCCACGCAGGTGATTGTTCCATCGGGTCCGCAGCCGACGCGGCGGCGGCAACCGGGCGCGCGGCAGCACTGCGCGGCCGGTCCGACTGATCCATTGACCGCTGCGTCAGATGTCAGCCGATCCCGCCCACACCCGGTCGGCTGCGATCCGCGCCCGGAGTTCGTCGAGTTGTTCCGCGACGCGCACCGGGGCGGTTCCCCCGATGGCATCCCTGGAGGCCAGCGAACCCTCGACGGTGAGCACCTCGCGGACAGCCGGCGTCAACGCTGGATCGATGGCTTTCAGTTCCTCGTCGGTCAGCTCGTCGAGCCGCCGTCCGGACGATTCCGCCCGTGACACGCAACGACCGGCCGCCTCGTGCGCGACCCGGAACGGAACACCCTGCCGCACCAACCATTCGGCGATGTCGGTGGCGAGGGAGAAACCGGCGGGGGCCATCTCGGCCAGTCGGTCGGTGTCGAAGGTCAGGGTCGCCGTCATCCCGGTGATCGCAGGCAACAGCAGCTCCAGCTGGGCCAGCGAGTCGATGAGCGGTTCCTTGTCCTCCTGCAGGTCGCGGTTGTAGGCGAGCGGCAAGCCCTTGAGGGTTGCCAGGAGTCCGGTCAGGTTGCCGATCAACCGGCCGGCTTTCCCTCTCGTCAGCTCGGCGATGTCGGGGTTCTTCTTCTGCGGCATGATCGATGACCCGGTGGCGAAGGCGTCGTCGAGCCGCGCATAGCCGAATTCGGCGGTGGTGAAGATGATGATCTCCTCCGCCCACCGGGACAGGTTCACAGCCAGCATCGCCAGCACGAACGCGAGCTCCGCGGCGAAGTCTCGCGACGCGGTGCCGTCGATCGAGTTCTCCGACGGCGCGTCGAATCCGAGCTCCGCCGCGACCGCCGCCGGGTCCAGACCCAGCGACGAACCGGCGAGCGCGCCGGACCCGTACGGGGACACCGCAGCCCGGCGGTCCCAGTCCCGCATCCGGTCCACATCCCGAGCAAGAGCCTGCGCATGGGCAGCCAGATGATGCGAGAGCAGCACCGGCTGGGCGTGCTGGAAGTGCGTCCGGCCGGGCATCGCGGCTGCCGGGTGCCGCTCGGCCTGCTCCAGGAACGCCGATTGCAGGTCCGTCACCAACCCGGCGACGGCCCTGGCCCGGTCCCGCAGGAACATCCGGTACAGCGTCGCCACCTGGTCGTTCCGCGAGCGGCCGGCCCGCAGCTTGCCGCCCAGATCCTTGCCCGCCCGGTCGAGCAGCCCGCGCTCCAGTGCCGAGTGCACGTCCTCGTCGGCCGGTACCGGCGCGAAACGGCCGGTCTGCACGTCCCGCGCGAGATCGTCCAGGGCAGACAGCATCGACGAGAGCTCGAGATCGGTCAGCAAACCGGCGCTGTGCAGCACCCGGGCGTGCGCCTTCGAGCCGGCGATGTCGTAAGGGGCCAGTACCCAGTCGAAATGTGTTGAGACGCTGAGTGCTTCCATCTCCGGAGACGGGCCGGACGCGAACCGGCCGCCCCAGAGCGGAGTTCCCGCGGTCGCCGGGACGGACCGGGAAACCGAGCGGGCCTTGTCAGATGTGTTGTCAGACATGGGGGTCAGTCGGTCCCGGTGTCCATGGCGGCGCTGTCGCTGGCCTGCTCGATGGCCTGTCCCAGGTCCTGCGGTTGGTCGCCCGACGGCAGGCTCGCGATCGCGTCCGCCTGGCCGGGGCTCAGGGTGCCGACGAGGGTGTGCTGGGTATCCAGTTGTCCCAATCCGGCGTACAGCTCCAGCTTGGAGCGGCTGTCGGCGATGTCCAGGTTCCGCATGGTGAGTTGACCGATCCGGTCGCCGGGCCCGAACGCGGCGTCGGCCACCCGTTCCATCGACAGCTTGTCCGGGTGGTAGGACAGCGCCGGGCCCGCGGTGTCGACGATCGTGTAGTCGTTGCCGCGCCGCAGCTTCAAGGTGACCGACCCGGTGATCGCCGACCCGACCCACCGCTGCAGCGACTCACGCAACATCAGGCCCTGCGGGTCCAACCACCGCCCCTCGTACAGCAGCCGTCCGAGCCTGCGCCCCTGGTCGTGGTAGGCGGCGACGGTGTCCTCGTTGTGGATGGCGTTGACCAGCCGCTCATAGGCGATGAACAGCAGCGCCATACCCGGTGCCTCGTAGATCCCCCGCGACTTGGCCTCGATGATGCGGTTCTCGATCTGGTCGCTCATGCCCAGCCCGTGCCGGCCGCCGATGGCGTTTGCCTGCATCACCAGGGCGACGGGGTCGAGCCGGACCCCGTCGATCGCCACCGGCCGGCCGCACTCGAACTGCAGCGTGACGTCCTCCGGGTCGATCACCACTGATTGGTCCCAGTGGGAGACGCCCATGATCGGCTGCACGATCTCCACGGAGGCGTCCAGGTGTTCCAGGCGCTTCGCCTCGTGGGTGGCGCCCCAGATGTTGGCGTCGGTGGAGTACGCCTTCTCGGCCGAGGCCCGATAGGGCAGGCCGCGGGCCAGCAACCATTCGCTCATCTCTGCCCGGCCGCCGAGCTCGGCCACGAACTGCCGGTCGAGCCACGGCTTGTAGATGCGCAAACGGGGGTTGGCGAGCAGGCCGTAACGGTAGAACCGCTCGATGTCGTTGCCCTTGTAGGTCGACCCGTCACCCCAGATGTCGACCTCGTCATCGGCCATCGCCCGGACCAGCAGGGTGCCGGTGACGGCCCGGCCGAGCGGGGTGGTGTTGAAGTACGTCAGCCCCGCGGACCGGATGTGGAACGCCCCGCAGGCCAATGCCACGAAGCCCTCTTCGACCAGCGCGGCCCGGCAGTCGACGATCCGCGCGATCTCCGCGCCGTACTCCTGCGCGCGACCGGGGACGCCGGACAGGTCCGTTTCATCGGCCTGGCCCAGGTCCGCGGTGTAGGCGCACGGCACGGCACCGTTCTCGCGCATCCAGGCAACGGCCACCGAAGTGTCCAGCCCGCCGGAGAACGCGATGCCGACTCTCTGCCCCTTGGGCAGCGACTCAAGAACTTTGGACACGAGGTGGGAGCCTATCTGTGCGGGTCGGGCCGCCGATCCGAACGGCGGGGCGAGGGAAACGCCGGCGGAGCCGGTCGTTGCGGGCGATCAGACATCCCCGGCGGCGTAGCCGGCCAGGGTCGCACCGACGTCGGCGCCGGTCAGGCCGTCCCGTGCCACCACCAGGATGGTGTCGTCGCCGGCGATGGTGCCGATGACGTCCGCGAGGCTCGCCCGGTCGATCGCCGACGCGAGGAACTGCGCCGCGCCGGGCGGTGTACGGAGCACCGCGAGATTGCTGGAGGCCTGATAGCTCAGCAGCAGGTCACCGAGCAGCCTGGCCAGCCTCGAGGTGCCGCCGACCATCGGCCGCGGCCCGCCGTCCTCAGGGATGCGGTAGACGGTGGCGCCGCCGTCGACGCCGCGCAGCTTGACCGCGCCCAGCTCTTCCAGGTCGCGGGACAGGGTGGCCTGGGTGACCGAAAAGCCGCTGTCGGACAGCAATGTCAGCAGCTCCCCCTGCGAGCGCACAGGGTGGTCCCGGATCAACTCAGTGATCCTGCCGTGCCTCGCTGCCTTCGTCGCGACCGCGGTTCCAGCGGTCACCTCGGACCTCCCTGAGCCTCAGCTGGCATCGGCACGATTCCGGACTGTTCGAAAAGGAAGGCCAGCAGTGCCTTTTGCGCATGCAGCCGGTTCTCGGCCTCGTCCCAGACCGCGGAGGCGGGCCCGTCGATGACCTCGTCGGTGATCTCCCAACCGCGGTGCGCGGGCAGGCAGTGCAACACCAGTGCGCCGGCGGCCGCCCGGCCCAGCAGATCGTTGTTCACCTGATACGGCCGGAACGGCCCGACCCGGTCCAGGCCGTCATTCTCCTGGCCCATCGAGGTCCAGCTGTCGGTGACGAGCACATCGGATCCGTCGACGGCAGCGTGCGGGTCACCGACGAGTTCGATGCTGCCGCCAGTTTCGGCAGCCCGCTTCTTGGCGTCCAGCAGGATGTCACCGTGCGGATCGAACCCGGGCGGCGACGCCACTCTCACGGTCAGGCCGGCGTTGGCACCGCCGACCATCAGCGAGTGCGCCATGTTGTTGGATCCGTCACCGAGGTAGGTCAGGGTCAGACCGGCCAGCCGGCCCTTGCGTTCGCGGACCGTCTGCAGGTCCGCCAGCACCTGACACGGATGGAACTCGTCGGTCAGCGCATTGATCACCGGTACCCGGGAAACCCTTGCCAGTGCATTGATCCGGCGCTGGGCAAAGGTGCGGATGGCGACAGCGTCGACGAACCTGGACAGCACTCTCGAGGTGTCCTCGATGGTTTCCTCGCGTCCGAGTTGGGACGTGCGCCCGTCGACGATCACGGGTTGGGCGCCGAGCTGGGCGATGCCGACCTCGAACGACAGTCTGGTTCTGGTGGAGTTCTTCTCGAACACCACTGCGACCGATCGTCCCTCCAGCGGCCGGTGGCCGTTACGGTCCGCCTTGTACAGATCCGCGCGGTCGAGCACGGTGAGAAGTTCGTCGGGGCTGAGGTCGTCGTCCCGCAGGAAGTGCCGCAAGCCCGTTGATTGCGATGTGTTCTCGCTCATTGCGATGTCTCCCTGTCGGCGGCCTGCAGGATCCCCGGCAGTGCGGCGATGAAGCTGTCCGCTTGTTCGGTGGTCAAGATCAGCGGCGGTGCCAGGCGCAGGACGTCCGCCGCGGGCGCGTTGATCAGGAACCCCGCGCGCCGGGCGGCCGCCACGGCCTGTGCTCCGATGTCGGCCCGCAGGACGATGCCCAGCAACAGACCACGGCCCCGCACGTGATCGATCAGCGGATGACCGAGATCCTCGACGCCGGCCCGGAAGTGCTTGCCCAGCGCGTCGACGTGGTCGAGCAGCCCGTCGTTCTCGATGGTGTCGAGCACCGCCAACGACGCCGCGGCGCAAACCGGGTTGCCGGCGAAGGTGGATCCGTGCTGGCCCGGTTGCAGCAGCTGCGCCGCCGCGCCGAAGCCGATCGCGGCACCGATCGGCAGCCCGCCGCCGAGGCCCTTGGCCAGGGTGATGACATCCGGCACGATCCCCGCCGATTGATGGGCGAACCATTGGCCGGTCCGGCCGATGCCCGTCTGCACCTCGTCGATGACCAGCAGTGTGCCTGCGTCGGCGGAGATCCGGCGGGCGGCGGCCAGGTAGCCGTCGGGTGCCGGAATGACGCCTGCCTCACCCAGGATCGGCTCCAGGAACACTGCTGCCACGTCGTCGTCAACGGCCGCCTGCAGTGCGGCCTCGTCACCGAACGGCACGAATTCGACCCCGGCCGGCATCGGCTCGAACGGCGAGCGCTTGGCCGGCTGCCCGGTCAGGGCCAGCGCCCCCATGGTGCGTCCGTGGAACGCGCCGTCCGCGGCGATGATCCGCGGTCGGCCGGTGCGACGGGCCATCTTGAACGCCGCCTCGTTCGCCTCGGCGCCCGAGTTGGCGAAGATCACCCTTCCGGTCGCCGCACCGCCGGCGTCCCGGGCGCCGCTGATGTCCAGCAGGCGCTCGGCCAGGGTGAGCACCGTCGGGTGGGTGAAGAAGTTCGACACATGGCCCAGCGTCGCGACCTGTTCGGACACCGCGGTGACGATCGCCGGGTGCGCGTGCCCCAGCGCGTTCACCGCGATGCCGCCCAGCAGGTCGAGGTAGTGCGCGCCGTCGGCATCGGTCACCACGGCGCCGGCGCCGCTGACCAGTTCCACCGGCGGGACGCCGAAGTTGTTCATCAGGGCCTGCGACCAGCGGTCGGCCGCGAGCTCGTTGGCGGACTGCCGGCTCGCTGACTGTGGGGCAAGGGTTCGGGTGGTAATCACGATGCCTCCATCGTCGGAACGATCATGGTGCCGACGCCTTCCGTTGTCACGATCTCCAACAGGACCGAATGTGGGATGCGGCCGTCGATGACATGGGCGGCCCCGACCCCGCCGCGCACCGCTCGCAGACAGCCCTCCATCTTGGGCACCATTCCGGCCTGCAGTCGGGGCAACAAGTTCTCCAGTGCATCGGCGGACACCCTGGACAGCAATGACTCCCTGTCCGGCCAATTGGCGTAGACACCCTCGACATCGGTGAGCACAACAAGCTTCGCCGCGTCCAGCGCGATCGCCAGCGCGGCCGCGGCCGTGTCGGCATTGATGTTGTGCACGACGCCGTGGAGGTCGGGAGCGACGGTCGACACCACCGGGATCCGGCCGGCGTCGATCAGGTCGAGCACCGCAGCCGGATTGACGTCGACGACATCGCCCACCAGGCCGATGTCGGTCGGCACCCCGTCGACCAGTACCGTGCGGCGCTCGGCGGTGAACAGTCCCGCGTCCTCACCGGACATCCCCACGGCCATCGGTCCGTGGGAATTGATCAGTCCGACCAGCTCCCGCCCGACCTGGCCGACGAGCACCATTCGCACGACGTCCATCGTCTCGGGGGTGGTGACCCGGAACCCGCCCTTGAACTCACCCGGTAGCCCCAGCCGGTCCAGCATGGCGCTGATCTGCGGGCCACCGCCGTGCACGACCACCGGCCGCAGGCCGACGGTCCGCAGGAAGACCATGTCGGCGGCGAAGGCGGCCTTGAGTCGGTCGTCGGTCATGGCGTTGCCGCCGTACTTCACCACGACGATCGTGCCGGCGAACTGCCTGAGCCACGGCAGGGCGCCGGCCAGTACCGCCGCCCGCTCCCGCGCACCGGCCAGGTCGGACGCACGCCTGGTCTCCAGACCCGTTGCGACTGCAGACATCTGTGCCGGCCCGGTCATGTCGAGTACGCCGAGTTCTCGTGTACGTAGGCGTGCGAGAGGTCGTTGGTGAGGATCGTCGCGGATTCGCTGCCGGCGTGCAGATCGATGACGACGTGCACCGAGCGGCCGGTCAGGTCGACGCCGTCACGGTCGTCACCGGTCGCTCCGGCGCGGCAGATCCACACCCCGTTGATCGCAACGTCGACGGCATCAGGATCGAAAACGATCTCAGGGCCGACAGTGCCGACCGCAGCGAGAATGCGTCCCCAGTTCGCGTCCTGACCGAAGAAGGCCGTCTTGACCAGGTTGTTGCGGGCCACCGCACGACCGACGGCGACCGCGTCGTCCTCCGCGGCGGCATGGACGACCTCGACTGCGATCTCCTTCGTGGCACCTTCGGCGTCGGCCAGCAATTGCGCGGCGAGGTCGGCGCACGCGCGGGTCACCGCTGCCTGCAACTGCTCCCGCGGGGGCTCGACCCCGGACGCGCCGGAGGCGAGCAGCAGGACTGTGTCATTGGTCGACATCGCGCCGTCGGAGTCCAGCCGGTCGAAGGTCACCCTGGTGGCGGCCCGGAGAGCGTCGTCCAGCACGGCGGAGTCGGCGATGGCGTCGGTCGTCAACACCACCAGCATGGTCGCCAAGCCGGGGGCGAGCATGCCGGCACCCTTCGCCATCCCGCCGACGGTGAAGCCGCCGACGCCGATCTGCACGGTCTTGGGTACCGAGTCGGTGGTCATGATCGCCGTCGCAGCGTCGGTTCCTCGGTCACGGGCCAGAGCCGGGACGGCAAGGTCGACCCCGGCGAGAAGATTGTCCATCGGCAATCGGACGCCGATCAGACCGGTGGACGCGACGGCAACCCGAGACGCAGACGTCTCGAGCAGAGCCGCGAGATGTTCGGCGGTGGCGACCGTGTCGTCGTAACCCGCGGCACCGGTGCAGGCGTTGGCCCCACCCGAATTGAGCACCACGGCGGACAACTCGGATCCCGGGCCGGCAACCAGCCGTTCGCACCAACGCACCGGCGCGGCCTTCACGCGATTGCCGGTGAACACTCCGGCTGCGGTGTACCGGGGTCCGTCGTTGACGACGACGGCCACGTCGAGCGCTCCGGACGACTTGAGACCTGCAGCGACACCTGCCGCTCGGAAGCCTTGTGCCGCTGTGACTCCCATTGACGAGTTAGCCCCGACGGACCCCGGATTGCGGTCCGCGCTCACGGCGCCACCCCGACCGTCGGAAGACCGGTGGTCTCGGGAAGGCCCAACGCGAGATTGAGGCATTGCACCGCGGCACCGGCGGTGCCCTTCGTCAGGTTGTCCAAGGCCGCGATGACCACCAGTCTGCCGGCCGCCGCGTCGATCGCGATCTGCAGCAGCGCGGTGTTGGCACCGAGCGTCGCCGCCGTCGTCGGCCACTGGCCGTCCGGGAGCAGCCTGACAAAAGGCTCGTCACCATAGGCCTTCTCGTACACCGCCCGGACATCGGAGACGGCGATACCGGCGCGCACCGGTGCGGACACCGTCGCCAGGATCCCCCGGGACATCGGCACCAGGATCGGGGTGAAAGACACGCTGACGGCCGTACCGCCTGCCGCAGAAAGGTTCTGCACCATCTCGGGCGTATGCCGGTGCACGCCGCCGACGCCGTAGGCAGCAGCGGCCCCCATCACTTCCGACCCGAGCAGGTTCACCTTGGGCGACTTGCCGGCGCCCGAGGTACCGGACGCGGCCACCACCACCACCTCCGGCTCGACGAGCCGCGCCGCAAGCGCCGGCGCGAGGGCCAGCGAGGCCGAGGTCGGGTAGCAACCCGGAACGGCGACCCTCTTGCTCCCCCGCAGCGCGTCCCGGCCGTTCGGCAGTTCGGGTAACCCGTAGGGCCAGGAGCCCGGGTACTCACCACCGTAGAACCGTTGCCACGCAGCAGGATCGGTCAATCGGTGATCTGCCCCGCAATCGATGACGACGATGTCATCGTCCAGCTCGGCCGCGAGTTCGTGCGACCGCCCGTGCGGCAACGCCAGGAAGACGGCGTCGTGCCCACCGAGCACCTCGGCGGAGGTGGGCTGCAGGACGCGGTCGGCCAGCGGCAGCAGGTGCGGTTGGTGCTCACCGAGCCGGTCACCGGCATTGCTGAAGGCAGTGACGGCGCCGATGCTGACGTCGGGGTGGCCGAGCAGCAGACGGAGCAGCTCGCCGCCTGCGTAGCCGCTGGCACCCGCGACCGCGACGCGGTACGTCATGCTGCACTCCGTCCGTGAATACTTCGTCCTTCGAACCCGAGTCACGAACTATACAACCGACCGCATGACTATCCAAAACGGCCGCACCGGTAGAGACACCGCCACCCGAAGAATTCGGCCGGAGCGATCGTCTCGACCTGTGCGTGGAAGAGCGCACGGCGAGCGGCCACAAGAACTGCTGAACGGCAGCCGTCACCGGATCAGTTGACGTGCACCAGCAGCGGCACCATCTGCTCCCGCACCGTCAAGGAACCGTGCTGGCCGATCAGCGCCAGGACCTGCGGTCGCGCAGTCCGTGAATCGACGACGGCGAAAGTTCCACGGGAAGCAATCAGCACGTCGCCGATCCGCCCGACGGCGCGCTCGTCGACCGGGCCGAACCAACGGTCATCGATGGCTTGCTGTCGCGTCCGGACCCAGGCGCGCTCGCCCACCGCCTCAGCCAACCGGTCGGCCACCGCCGTCACCTCGTCCGGCGTCGCGCCCGGGTCGCAGTAGAGCTGGGTGAACCGTGCCTCTCCGCCGACCACCGAAATTCCCTCGCACAGGTCCGGCCGATCGGCGAGGTCGAGCCGCAGCGCGTGCGGCACCTCGACCATGCCGTGATCGGCCGTGACGACCAACAGCGTTTCCGGGGCCAGCTTCCGTGCGAGGCGCTCCACCTGGCGATCGGCCTTGCGCAATGCCGTGCGCCACTGCTCGGACTGCGGACCGAACTGATGACCCGCCGCGTCGACCTCGCCCCAGTACAGATAGACCAGGGACGGACCTGGCGCCGCCAGCAGCCGCAGCGCGGTGTCGACCCGGGCCGACAGTTTCTTGACGCCGACGAACCCGCCACCGCGCAGGGCCGCCGTGGTCAGCCCGGACCCTGCGAACTCCTGGTTCGCGACCTGGGTGACCCGTATGTCCCGGTCGGTCAGCTGCTCGAAGACCGTCGGATGTGGTTGCCAGGCAAGCGGATCGGTGCCCGGATCCCAACGCAGCTCGTTCAGCAGGACTCCCCTGTCAGGGTCCATCACCTCGTATCCGAGCAGGCCGTGCCGGCCCGGCGGCAGCCCGGTGCCGAAGGACCCCAACGAGGTGGCGGTCGTGCTCGGACAGCCCGCGGTCAGCGTCCCGCCGTCGCGCAGCAAGCTCGCCAGGAACGGCGCCGACGACGACGCCTCCTGCAGCAGATGCTGCCCGAGCCCGTCGATCAGGACGACACAGCAACGCTGCGCGGTGGGCAGGCAGACGGCCGGCAGACCCAGACCGATGCCCATTGCGGCCGCGACGCCCGGCAGCAACGCCGGAAGTGACGTGCTGTCGTAGCCGGGAACCACCGGCCCGCTGTCACCTTCGGTGACGTGGCCGTCCGTCACGAACGCTGAGCGGCCGCTGTCATCGCCGACAGCGACTTGGCGAAGGCGACCGCGTCCTTCAACGCACTTTCGCCCTCCGCGTCCGCACTGATCCGCAGCGACAGGTCGTCGGCGGTGATGCTGCCGGTCATTCCGTGGTCCGCCTCGCACTGCGGATCACCGCAGGTCGCGGGCTCGAGGTCGATACGGGACACCGCCCCCCAGCCGATGGTCAGCGTCAGTTCCCTGCCGAGCGCACCCGGGCGGTACTTCTCCGGGTTCGCGACGACATGCGCGACCATCACCGACCGGACCGCCGACAGCGGGACCGACTCGCTGGTGGCGATGCCGTGCGCCTCGTCCCCGTGCTCCTCGTCACCGCCGTGGTCGTCGGCGTGCACGAAGATCAGCCGCCCCGCCGTCAGCACCACCACGGACAGGTGGCGGCGGATGGTGTCCAGGTCGAACGTCGTCTCGCCGTGCACCAGGTGCGCCACGATCTCCTCGCCGGCCACCGCGATGTCCAGGACGTCGGCGACCAGGGCGGGGTAGTAACCCGCCTTTTCGATCTTGCGCACCAGGTCGGTCGGTTGCTTCAACGGCATGGGGACATGGTGGCACCTCGGTGGGTCCGATCACGAACCGGAGCGCGGCTGTGGACACCGCAGCGCCCGAGAGGCGGCCTCCCCCGGCTGTGCGGTCCGGTCCTACCCGGCGCGATCATGGTGCCGTGACGACTGCACCTGGCGACCTGTCCGTCGACGGTTTCGGCTCCGGCGGCGAGCGGTGGACGCTCACGGCGCACGCGTCCGGCGGGCGGCTGCGCGCGATGGTGGAAGTGGTGGAGCCCAGCGGATTCCGATGGGTGGCCGGGTCCAGCACCCCGGTACTCCCCGCGGGGCGCCGGGTCGCCACCTTCACCGGTCGATCGGGCAACAGCGCCCGGTTGCTCATTGTTCGAACGGCAGAAGACGTCCGGGCCGTCGTGGCGGTGCTCAGTGACGGCAGCCGGGGAGATCTGCGGCTGCACGGGAACCCGGACGCACTCGGCGCGCGGGTGGCCGTACTGGTTCATCCAGCCGGGCTGGAGCTGGCATCGATGACGTTGATCGGACTGGACGGGTCGGAGCTGCCCGAATGGACGGCGGCCGGTGATCGACCTCCGTGAACCGTCCGACGGTTTCACATCAGGCGCGCAGCACCGCCCCGACCCGATCCGCCGCCTCGGCAACTGCGGCGTTCCGAACCGCGGTCGCATCGGCCGCGGTGAGCGTCCGGTCCGGCGCCCGGACAACCATCGCGAACGCCAGCGACTTCCGCCCCGGACCCACCTGGTCCCCGGAGTAGACGTCGAAAAGCCGGACCGATTCGAGCAACCCGCCTCCGCCCTCGCGCAACGCCTGCGTCACGTCGGCGGCGCGCACACCGTCGTCGACCACCAGCGCGACGTCCAGGTGCACCGGCGGGTATGGGCTGATCACCGGCGCGACCGGGGTACTCCGGGCGGGCAGGGCGTCCAGGTCGATCTCCACCGCGGCCGACCGCGGCGGGAGGCCGAGACGTTCGACGACGGCGGGGGCCAGCTCACCGGCGTAGCCGATGGGCCAATCCCCCACCCGGATGCTGGCGCACCGTCCGGGGTGCCACGGCGGCTGATCGGCCGCCACCAGAGAAAGCTCCGTGCCGGCCGTCTCGCCGACCCTGCGGACCAGTTCGACCGCATCCGCCCAGCCGGCCGGGCGTCCCGGTCCCCACCATCCCCCGCGTTCCACCGCTCCGGCGAGCACGACCGCAAGGTGCAGCGGTTGGTTCGGCAGGGACGCGTTCAGCGTCGACAGCGTGGCCGCATCGGGCCGGCGGTCCACCGGTGCGTCCGGCGGCCGGGGCGCGTTGGTGCGCGGCAGGAACACCGAGCCCATCTCGAACACCAACAGGTCTCGGGTACCCCTGGAGATGTTGCGCTGCACGGTGTCCAACAAACCGGGCAGCAGCGTTGTCCGCATCAACCTGCGGTCGGCGTCGAGCGGGTTGTGCAACGCCACGGCACGCCGTCGAACATCGTCCGCCGGTAGGCCCAGCGCATCCAGGTCGCCCTCGCCGATGAACGGGAACGACAGCACCTCGGTCAGCCCGGCGGAAACCAGGTCCGCCGCGATCAACCGGTTCCTTCGTTGGGACGCGGTCAGACCGCGGCCGGCCGGCGCGAGCGGGAGGACGGACGGGATGGAGTCATACCCCTCCAGTCGCGCCACCTCCTCCACGAGGTCGGCGGGGCGGGTCAGGTCGGGGCGCCAGGTCGGCGGGGTGACCGTCACGACGGCACCCGCGACCCCGGTCTCCAGTGAGCCGCCACCATCGGGGTGGACCGTGCAGCCGACCTGCTCCAGCCGCCTGGTGATGGTCCGCGCATCGTAGGCACGGCCCGCCAGCCGCTCCGGTTCGCCCAGTGGCAGCACGATGTCGTTGCGCAGCAGCGGGTTTCCGAGGACGTCCGACCGACCGACGATGGTTCCACCGCCGTGACGCACCAGCAGTTCGGCAGCCGCCTCCGCCGCGACGGCGGCGATGGCGGGGTCCACGGCGCGTTCGAACCGCCGCGACGCCTCGCTGGGCAACTTGTGCCGGCGAGCGGTCTTGGCGATCGCGGTGGGATCCCAGTACGCCGCCTCGATGACGACAGTCGACGTACCCGAACTGATCTCGGTGGATTCGCCGCCCATCACGCCGGCCAGCGAAATGGGCCCGGATTCGTCTGCGACCACGATGTCGTCGGCCAGCAGGGTGCGCTTGGCACCGTCCAGTGTGACCAGTGACTCGCCGGCGGCCGCCCGACGAACGGTGATCGCGCCGGTGAGCCTGTCGGCGTCGAAGGCATGCAACGGCTGACCCAGATCGATCATGACGTAGTTCGTCACGTCGACCGCGAGCGAGATCGAGCGGATGCCAGCTGCGGACAGCCTGCGGCGCAACCAGAATGGGCTGGGAGCGGCGGGGTCGATGCCCTCGACCCGGACGGTGACGAAGCGGCCGCACCCATCGGGGTCGTCGATCGTCACCGGCCAGCCGCCGTCGGTCCGCTCGGGCAGCGGCCGGTCGGCGGGATCGGTGAACGGGACATCGAACGCGGCCGCCATCTCCCGGGCGAGGCCGCGGATGGACAGGGCGTAGCCGCGGTCGGGGGTGATGGCGAGTTCGATGACAGCGTCATCGGCCATGAGGATCCCGCGGGCGTCGGTGCCGGGTTCGGCGATCGGACCGATCACCAGGATGCCGTCGTGCTCGGTGCCGATGCCCAGTTCCCGGACGGAACAGATCATTCCGTCGGAAATGCGGCCGTAGGTCTTGCGCGACGCGATGGCGAAACCGCCGGGCAGGACGGCGCCCGGCAGGGCCACCACGACGGTGTCGCCCACGGAGAAGTTGGTGGCTCCGCAGATGATGCCGCGCGGCTCGTCACTGCCATCGGGTCCGTTGCCGGGCCCGACGTCGACGGTGCAGAACCGGATCGGCTTCTTCAGTCCCGGCAGCTCTTCGATGGTCAACACCGTGCCCACGACGAGTGGCCCCTCGGTCGCGGGCACGGCATGCACACCCTCCACCTCGAAGCCGACCCGCAGCAAGGCATCGGTGAGTTCTCCGGTGCCCGTTCCGGCGGGCAGGGCGACCGCGTCGGCCAGCCAGAGTGTTGACAGATGCACGGCTCAGACCTCCGATCCGAAAGCGGCGGTGAAGCGGACGTCACCCTCGACAAGATCGCGCATGTCGGGAATCTGGTTGCGGAATTGCAGCGTGCGTTCAATTCCCATGCCGAATGCGAACCCGCTCCATTCGGCCGGGTCCAAACCGCAGGCGCGCAGCACATCCGGGTCGACCATCCCGCAGCCGCCCCATTCCACCCAACCTGCTCCGCCCTTCTTGTCCGGGAAGTACACGTCCATCTCGGCGCTGGGCTCGGTGAACGGGAAGTACGAGGGACGCAGGCGGGTCCGCGACTGATCGCCGAACATCGCCCGCGCGAAGTGATCCAGGGTGCCCTTGAGATGCGCCATCGACAGGTGCCGGTCGATGGCCAGCCCTTCCACCTGATGGAAGACGGGCGTGTGGGTCGCGTCGAGTTCGTCGGTGCGGTACACCCGGCCCGGGCAGATGACGTACAGCGGCGGCTGCCGGTCGAGCATGCTGCGGACCTGTACCGGCGAGGTGTGCGTCCGCAGCACCAAACCGGTGTCCTGGCCACTGTCCGGGACGAACCTGGACGCCTCGGCGGCGGCTCCCACCGGGCCGGCAACGTAGAAGGAGTCCTGCATGGCACGCGCGGGATGGTCCTTCGGGAAGTTCAACGCGTCGAAGTTGAACCACTCGGTCTCCAGCTCCGGGCCCTGCGCGATCTCCCAACCCATGGCCACGAAGACGTCGCCGATCCGGGACATCATCGTGGAGATCGGATGCGGCGAGCCGGACGGCCGACGGTCGTAGGGCAGCGTGGCGTCGACGGTCTCCTCGACGAGCACCCTGGCGTCGCGCTCGGCGACAAGTTCTGTTTCGCGGGCTGTCAGCGCGGCGTTGACCCTGCCGCGTGCCTGGCCGATGCCGCGGCCCGCGGTCGCCTTGTCGGCCTTCGGCAGGTCGGCAATCGCCCTGTTGGCCAGCGCGAGCGGGCTGCGATCACCGGCGTGGGACAGCCGTGCCGCCTTCAGCTCGTCCAGGTCCGTGGCGGCTGCGACCGCGGCCAATGCCGCGCGCGTCGCAGCTTCCACTGCGGCGGCATCGGTGGGATCGGGGTGGTCGCTGGTAGCAACAGGGGTCGACATCGGAACCTTCCGGGCGTGGGCGGTGCGGCCCCTCCCGCGCGGTCCCGGGCAGAACGACGACTCGTTCGACCCGCGGACCCGGATCGGGATGTGCGGAGGCCAGCAGGCAGTGTAGGCGTCCGCGACCGGTGACCCCGGTTCGCGGTGAAGGCGCCCGGCCGGGGATCTGCGGCGAGCTCCTAGCAGCAGCGCCCCGACGCGGGCACGGCAAATCGTGCAGTCAGTGGGCCGGCCGGGCCGCTGCAAGGGGGACGCACCGCCCCAGTGTTCCATCGGCGAACGTGGTGCGCACCGGAATTACCCCGTGGGCCGCCCCATCGCCCCCGGACGGACCGTCACCGGGCATCGAGCGCCGCACGCCGAGCACCGCCCGCCGAGCACCGCCGGTCAGTCGCCGACCGAGATCCGCGGATACTCGGGCCGCCACATCGCTTCGTGCACCTGCTGGATCGGGTCGTGCAGTTCCACCCTGGCCAGACCCTCGTCCGCCGCTGTGGAGGCGACGGCAATGGCCACTGCGGCGGACACCGTGCGCAGGTCGGTCATCGCGGGCAACAGTGACGCGCCGGTGCTGGCGGCGTTGGAGAGGGTGGCCACTGCGTCGGCGGCCGCGGCGATCATCCGGTCGCTGATCCGGGTCGCCTTGACCACTGCGACGCCCAGGCCCAACCCGGGGAAGACCAGCGCATTGTTCGCCTGCGCGATCTCGTACCACCGGCCACGGTGCAGCACCGGGGCGAACGGGCTCCCGGTCGCCGTCAGCACCCGTCCGTCGGTCCAGTTGATCAGATCCGCCGGCAGCGCCTCCGCCTTCGACGTCGGATTGGACAGCGGCATGATGATCGGCCTGGCCATCTCCGCGGCCATCGTGCGGACGATGGATTCGGTGAAAGCACCCGCCTGGGTGGACGTCCCGATCAGAATGGTCGGGTGGGCGTTGGCCACCACATCGGCCAGGGTGACGTGCTCGCCCTTGGACCAGCCACGGACCTCGTCCCGCGAGCGGGCGTACGGCTGCTGGAAATCGAGCAGACCCGGCGCGTCGTCCAACAGCAACCCGTTGCGGCCCAAGGGGTAGAACCGGCTGGTCGCCTCGCGCGGCGACAGCCCCTGCCGGATCATCTCCTCGCGCATCATGTCCGCGATGCCCAACCCCGCAGTCCCGGCGCCGTGGATCACCACCCGCTGATCGCGCAGGCTGGTCCCCGCCGCACGAACGGCGGAGAACACGGCAGCCAGGACAACCGCTGCGGTGCCCTGCATGTCGTCGTTGAACGTACAGATCTGATCGGCATACTTGTTCAGGATCCGGCGCGCATTGGTGGCGCCGAAGTCCTCCCAGTGCAGCATCGCGGTCGGGAACAGTTTCGTCACGGCCGTGACGTAGGCGTCGATCAGGTCGTCGTAGCGGGCATCGCGAACGCGGGCGTGCCGCTCCCCCAGATACATGTCGTCGTTGAGCAGGCGCAGGTTGTCGGTGCCCATGTCCAGCACGACGGGCAGCACCCGGCGCGGGTGGATGCCGGCCGCGGCCGTGTAGACAGCGAGTTTGCCGATGGAGATCTCGATGCCGCCGACGCCCTGATCACCGATCCCGAGAATCCCTTCGGAGTCGGTCGCGACCAGCAGATCCACGTCGTCGGGTCCGAGACCTGTGTTGCGAAGCGCTGTCTCGACGTCCTCGGGATGGTCCACGGACAAGTACACACCCCGGGTGCGGCGGAACTCGTGGCTGAAGCGCTCGATCGCCAGACCGACCGTCGGGGTGTAGACCACCGGGAGCATCTCGGAGATGTGCTCGGTGAGCAGTCGGTAGAACAACACCTCGTTGCGGTCGCGCAGGTTCGCCAGGTACACCCACTTGCGCAGATCGTTGGCCTGTTCCAGATACTGCGCGTACACCCGCCGCAGCTGACCCTCCAGCGTGGAGACTCCCGTCGGCAGGAGACCTTTGAGTCCCAGCGCTTCCCGTTCGGCATAGCTGAAGGCGGTGCCCCTGTTGATGCCGGGGGCGGCCAGTACGGCGCTGCCCCTGGCGTGGATCTTGGCCACCACCCCCTGCGGCGTCGGAACGAGTTCGTACTGTGCGTCAGTCATGTCGAGCCGGCCTTCCGGGATTCTCGGTTCGAGCAGTCATCCATCGTTGCAGCAACGCTCCCGGGACGCGGCGGTCGAGACCGCCGCGCCCGGACGCGCTTGTCGGAAAATCCTGGCGTCAGTGAACAGCAACCTTCTGCCGGTGGTAGGAGTCGACGTCCGCCTTGTGCTCGGCTGCGTCGTGCTCGTCGAGCATGTCGGTGTCGTCGAAGGGATCCTCGCCGGAGAAGACGCGCTCGGTCTGGTCCCGGTCGATCTCGTTGACCCAGTTGCCGATCACCAGGGTGGCCACGGCGTTGCCGGAGAAGTTGGTCAGCGCGCGGGCTTCGGACATGAACCGGTCGACCGCGACGATCAGCCCGACACCGGGGACGAGGTCCGGCCGGTGCGAGGCCAGTCCGCCACCGAGAGTGGCAAGGCCGGCGCCGGTGACACCGGCAGCGCCCTTGGAGGCGACGATCATGAAGATCAGCAGCGACAGCTGCTCGGACCAGGACAGCGGGGTTCCCAGGGCGTTGCCGATGAACAGTGAGGCCATCGTCAGGTACATGGCGGTGCCGTCGAGGTTGAACGAGTATCCGGTCGGCACCACGATGCCCACCACCGGACGGGAAATGCCCAGGTGCTCCATCTTGGCGATCAGCCTGGGCAGGGCAGTCTCGGAGGAGGATGTGGCGACGATCAGCAGGTACTCCTGGCGCAGGTAGTACAGCACCTTGAAGATCGAGAAACCGGTGGTCAGCTTGAGCAGCGCGCCGAGGATGACGACCACGAATGCGACGCAGGTGGCGTAGAAGACGCCGACGAAAAGGCTCAGCGCGCCAATGGCGGACCAACCGGCGTTACCGACAACACCGGCAATGGCGCCGAATGCGCCGATCGGGGCGAGCCACATGATTCCGGCCAGGATCTTGAAGACCAGGCGTTGCAGAATGGTGATCGCATTCAGGATCGGCTCGCCCTTGCTGCCGAGAGACTGCACCGCGAAACCGACCAGCAACGCGACGAACAATGCTTGCAGCACGCTGCCCATGGTGAGCGCGGAGAAGAGCGTCGTCGGAATGATGTCGATGATGAAATTGCCCGAAGACTCGACCTCGGGAACGGTGTACGTGGCAGTTGACGCAGCGGCCTGCAGGCTGTCCCCCGGATGCACCAAGTTGCCCACCAGCAATCCGAGGCCGAGCGCGAAGGTCGACATGACGATGAAGTAGAGCAACGCGATGCCGCCGACCTTGCCCACCTGGGACGCCTTACGGACCGAGCCGATCCCGAGAACGATGGTGCAGAAGATGATCGGGCCGATCATCATCTTGATCAGGTTCACGAATGCGGTCCCGATGACGGCCAGCCCGGCGGCTTGCTTGCCGAAGATCAGACCGACCGCGGTGCCCGCGACCACCGCGATGATGACTGCGATATAGAGCCAGTGGGTACTGATCTTCTTTCGCTGACGTGAAACGTCCGTCCCGGAATCCTCCGGAGTGGTCGATCTGGTTGTCATGGGCTCTCCTGCGTCTGTCGGGGGATCGGCTGTGATCGCTGGGGGAAGCCTCTCCTGTGTGGAGATCCACGTCACCAATGAGTACATAACGAAACCGGCTGGCCGCTGTTTTGCTTGTCAACCACCCCTGAGCATCGCGGCAATTCGGTCCAATTCCGCCCGATCGACCGTTTTCCACCGAGCGTCCAGCGCAAATCCGTCTCCGCGGAATCGCGGAAAAGGTGCAGGGCGGGTCGTTCAGACCGACGTGGTGCTCCCGCGGGATCACCAGGATGTGCCCGGGCGTGACCGGTGTGATGCCCAGGAACGCGATCACCCGCTCGTCCCGTTGCACGATGCTCGCCTCGGCCCGGCCGACGGCGATGGCGCAGAAGATGCAGTCCGCCGGCGACGCTTCGCGCCTGGAGGTCACAGGTGTCTTGCGCCGATGATGCATCCAGCTTCGAGCGTTGCTCGGCTGCGCAACTATTGCACCTGCACCAGGGCCGACCGCGACGCGCGCGGCGCCATCATCCGGGTCGCCGGCCGCTCGCAACTGCTGAGCAGGACGGTCCACACCGGACCGTGACTGACGAACCGACAACACCTCGTGACGAGGTCTCTGCGGGCTTGACCCGGGTCAGCACTGGACAGCTGTTCGGCGTCGGTACTGTGTGCAGGCATGTCCCTTTTTTCCCGGGTGGGGTCGGCGCTGCGGTCTGTTCTACGACCGTCGACGAAGGCGCCCGCGCGGCGCGAACCAGGCGGCACGCGGGCACCGTCGGCGCCGTTCGAGTCCCCCGGCCGGGCCGGCCCGTCGGCCACCGTCGAGATCGATCCGCAACGCATCGGTGCGGTCAGGATGACGTACTCGCCACACCGTGACGGCGCTCCCGATCCGGGCGAGATCGTCTGGACCTGGGTGCCTTTCGAGGAGCGGGACGGACGGGGCAAGGACCGACCGGTATTGGTCGTCGCGGCCGAGACCGGCGGGACATATCTCGGGGTACAGCTGACCAGCAAGCCGCACCGTGGTGACGCCGAATTCGTCTCGATCGGTTCCGGCGCGTGGGACTCCGCCGGACGCCCGTCATGGGTCAACATCGAGCGCGTCTTCCGACTGCATTCCGCCGGAATGCGCAGGGAGACCGCAGGGCTGGATGCTCAGCCGTTCGCCGCGGTCGAGACGAGGCTGCGCCAGCGGTACGGCTGGCGCTGAGTTCGAGGTCGCCGTCGGTCGGCTCAGGCCCGATCTGCGGCCGCAGCCACCGGTGCGGGGGCGACCGGCGTCCCGGCCGCTGCCGACTGCGTGCTCGCCGTGGAGGCTGCTCGCCGCTGCGCGCTCGCGCTGGCGTAGAGGCAGATGGCCGCGGCGCCGGCGAGGTTGAGCGATTCGGCCCTGCCGTAGATCGGCACCCGGATCGAGGCATCTGCCAGCACGAGCAGATCCTCGGGCAGACCGTGCGCTTCCGACCCGAACAGCCAGGCGGTCGGCAGGTCGAGGATGCCGTCGGCAGCGGCGGCGTCCAGATCCAGTTCGGCGCCGCCGGTGGTGGCGAGCACCGAGAGTCCGGCCGCCGCGAGATCGTCGAGCAGCGCGGCGGCGTCGGGTGCCTGCGCGATGGGCAGGTGGAACAGGCTGCCGGCAGAAGCACGGATCGCCTTGGGGTTGAACGGGTCGACCGCATTTCCCGCGACGACGACGCCGTCAGCGCCGGCAGCGTCCGCGAGCCGGATGACCGTGCCCGCATTGCCGGGATCACCGGCCTCGACGAGCACGGCGATCAGTTTGGGTGAGCCGGCGAGCACGTCGGCGACGGTGACCTGTGGACGGGCGCAGCGCACCACCACGCCCTGTGGGTTCACGGCGTCGGACAGCGCGGCAGCAGCCCGTTCGGTCACCTGGGTGACCTCGATGCCGGCAGCGAATGCGGCACGCGCCAGCGCCGGATGCCGCCCGGCGGCGGCCTCGGTGAGGAAGAGCTCGAGAACCTCGCCGGGGTGGTCCTTGGCGTAGTCGATCGCCTCGACGACCGCTGGCGCGCCCTCCGCCAAGAACTCGCCCACCTCGGTGCGGCGCGACCGGCGGAGCAACCGGTGGGCCGCCGCGATCCGCGGCGAGCGTTCGGTGAGGACAGCCTCGTCGTGCGCACCATCGGCGCCGGCGGGCTCACCCGGGGTACCGGCAGCGAAACGCCCGGCCGACGAAGAGCCGGCCGGGCGTCGCCGAGGGTCCTGCTGGGCGCTCAGGCCGCGTCCTCTGCGGCATCGGACACGGCCGGTACTGCCTCGCGGGCAATGGCGACCAGTGCCGCGAACGCCGCGTCATCGGAGACCGCGAGCTCGGCGAGCACCTTGCGGTCGACCTCGACACCGGCGACCTTGAGGCCCTGCATGAACCGGTTGTAGGTCATGCCGTGGGTGCGTGCCGCGGCGTTGATCCTGGTGATCCACAGCTTGCGGAAATCGTTCTTCCGCTTGCGGCGATCGTTGTAGGCATAGGTCAGCGAATGCAGACCCTGCTCCTTGGCCTTGCGGTACAGACGCGAACGCTGGCCGCGGTAACCGCTGGCGCGCTCGAGGATGACGCGGCGCTTCTTCTGGGCGTTGACCGCCCTTTTCACTCTTGCCACGGGACACCTGACTTTCTCTTTCGACCCGGCAGTGGTGGCGCCGGGTTGCTGACGACTGAAATGGGTCGGTGGACCCGTGGGGACTAGATGCCGAGCAGCTTGCGCATGCGCGGGACGTCCGCCTTGGCGATCGGCTTGTCGCCGTCGATCCGGCGCGTGCGACTGGTCGGCTTGCTTTCCAGGTTGTGGCGCTTGCCGGAGCCGGCGTGCATGAGCTTTCCGGAGCCGGTCACCTTGACCCGCTTCTTCGTCCCGGAGTGCGTCTTGTTCTTCGGCATGGTTATCGCTCGCATTCGCTGTTGTGGTGCTCGATCAGTGCTGTCGGTGCTGCTGGCCGCGTGGTGATGTTCCGCGGTGGTTCCGTGCTGCAGGCGGTGCTGGGTCACACGGACCCATGCGGCAGTGCCCGCGCCACTCACGGGGCCCGGGTCGTTCTCCGCATTTCTCGCGGTCGTGCTGTGGCGCGTGGTCGTGCCGTTCCGGCGTGCTGGTGCCAGAAGAACCGATCCGAACCCCGCGCTCCTGGGGATCAGGAGGAGGCCGCCGCCGGCTGTGCGTGCCGCTGGCTGGGCTTCTTGTGCGGGGCCAGAACCATGATCATGTTCCGGCCGTCCTGCTTGGGTGCGCTCTCGACGAACCCGAGCTCGGCGACATCGGCGGACAGCCGCTGCAAAAGCCGGAAGCCCAATTCCGGACGGGACTGCTCCCGACCGCGGAACATGATGGTGACCTTGACCTTGTCCCCGGCATTGAGGAAGCGCACGACGTGACCCTTCTTGGTCTCGTAGTCGTGCGCATCGATCTTCGGCCGGAGCTTCATTTCCTTGATGACCGTCAGGACCTGGTTACGCCTGGCCTCCCGGGCCTTCTGCGCGCTCTCATACTTGAACTTTCCGTAGTCCATGAGCTTGCAGACGGGCGGTCGGGCGTCCGGGGCGACCTCGACGAGGTCGAGATCTGCCTCTTGCGCCATGCGCAGGGCTTCACCGACGGCGACGATGCCGATCTGCTCACCCTCGGCTCCGACGAGGCGAACCTCCGGAACGCGGATCCTGTCGTTAATGCGTGGTTCGACGCTGATTGAGTCCTCCTGGAAGACGGTTGGTGACCTCTGCTGCTCCCGCATCCGTGAGGCCTTCTTCCGTGTGATGGCACGAAAAAAGGCCCTGCGAGCGAACTCGCGGGGCCCTCATCACTCCGTCGCAACACCCCGAATGCGGGCGTGCGCCACCGACGTCACATCGATGGACCGGTACCCGGCTGCCGCGAGGCTGCTCGGGTGGGAGTCGGGCTCCACTTGTTCCCCCGCTTGCGCAGGAGCTGGTCGCACATGACAGCGTACACGGTGTGAGTACACCGGAACCACCGCCGACCAGTGTGACAGCTCTGACCTCGGACGACGACTCCGCCGATCGCGATGGTCGCGACCTCGTCGACATCCCGGCGGTGGAGGTGATCAGCCGGGCCGCGGTGCTGCTGATGAGCGCCGCGGCGGAGCAACTCGGGTTGGCCGACCCGAACCCCGATCACCCCGCCCACCGGGACCTGGACCAGGCGCGGACGCTGATCACGGCCCTGGCCGGGCTGGTCCAAGCATCCGCGCCGGACCTGGGTCCGCACGCCGCCGCCTTCCGGGACGGGTTGGCCGGCTTGCAGGGCGCGTTCCGCGAGTACTCCATCCACCCCGATGAGCCGGGTAAGGGGCCCGGCGAGTAAGCCCGCGACCCGCTGCGGTCGGCGGAGTCTCGGTGGGCGGCGTTTCGGTGGGCCGCGTTTCGGTGGACGGCGTCGCGACCATGCCCACTGACACGCGTGCAGGGAAATCGGCCCCCAGGAAGCCCCCGGACCCTGCACAAACGACGGTCGCGGGCTTCTGCGGCGGCGGCGGCCGGCGGAAAGGCACGCTGGCCGGACGAGCAGCTGGCCGTACGGATGAACAACTCTGAACGTCAGCGAACCCGGCGCTCAGCCGCTTCGGTCTCCGGAGCTGCCCCCCAAGACTGCCGTTGGCCGTTCACCACGAAGCCTGGCAATGGTGCGTTCGATGGTCGCCACCACCGTGGCGGCGTCCTGCGTGAGTTGAGTCCAGGTGAAGTGCAGGACAGTCCAGCCGGCTTCGACGAAGTCGTTGTTGCGGGCACGGTCGGCCTCGAATGCCCGGGCATCACCGTGGAATTGGCGGCCGTCCATCTCGACGGCCAACCGGATGTCTTCCAACGCGATATCGGGATGACGCACCCCGTGACGCAACTGCACCGGCGGGTTAGCAATCCATCCGGTGATCCCGGCTTCCCGCAGCAGACGGTGCAGCACGCGCTCGCTGAAACCCCACGGGTTGGCCGCAACGTCCTCGACAGCGAGTCTTGCCAGTGTCTGCCCCCGTCGTCCGGTGCCGCGCTCGAGGGACGCGCGGAGCCGGACCGCATCGGTGCGCCGAAGCCGGAGCGCGGTGTCGAGCCGGTCGGGCTCGCCGATCCGGGCCAGATCCAGACAGGTGCGCGCGACCGTCGTCACCTGCACCCAGTTGCGCACATCCACATCCCTGGCCTCGACGGAGCCGCGGACAACCCTGATACCGAGGCGGTGGGCACGCCGCGTGGGCAACGGGACGATCACCATGATCGGACCCGGAGGCGGTGCAAGCCCCCACCACCATGCCGCCGCCCTGCCCGCCACGACCGCTGACTCACCGGCCCACAACCACGCGGCGTGCACGCGGGCCGCGGTCGGCACCGGAGCCCGCCCGATGAAGTACACCCGGGGGTGCAGACGCAGCCATCGCCGCCGCCGGACGAGATCATCGATCCTGGCGCGACTCAGGCCGGCCGCGAGCGCCTGGTCCCGGCGAACCACTCCCTGCTGGCCGGCAGCGACGGCTTCGAGTCCGAGGGACCGGGCGACGGCGACGGGGTTCATGGCCTCATTGGACTGCCGGCGATCGGGACTTCCGGTCTCGATCGCCGGAATGTGGGTCGATCGGGGCGTGGGGACAATCGAGGCGCCGCCGATGGGAACGACCGTGCAGACGGTGCTGCCGCATCAGGGGCCAACACGAACAGCGGCACAGGCAGCAGCACGTGGAGCAGCGGCCCGATCGATCAGGGCGCGCGCTTCCCGAAGGCGTCTCCCGCCGCGTTTCCGGAAAGCGGGCGCGGGGTATCAGATTCACGTGATCAGGTACCGCCCGTCCATGACGACCCACCGACCGGCTGCGCGGCCGGTCGCGGGATGCGCGAATGCTCTGTCCACGAACGCTCCCGAGATCGCTCACCGCACGGACGCTCGCTCCACCCCCGCTGGCCACCCGAACGCTGCCTGATGGCGGTTCGTTCGACGCGCAGCGCTGCCGTGTCCCAGGTTCTGATGCTGTGGTTGCCGCTCGGGGCGATTCTGCTGGCGTACTGGGCCGCGCAGCTGATCAACAACGGTCTGAGCGCGCGCCCTCGCGAGGGCGCGACGAACGCCCTGGGATTCGGGCTGCACCTGCGTGAACCGGTTGCTGTCGACACCGCCGTGTTCGGATCGCTGCCGACGATCTGGTTACAGGCCCGCTGGTACACGCCGTTCGAGAGTCATTGGTACGACGTCATTGCCGCGCTCGTCTATGTCAGCCACTTCGTGGTGATCCCGCTCACGGCGTTGATCCTGTTCTTCCGCAACCGATCCCGCTTCCGCAGCTGGATCGGGTGTGTGCTGCTGCTCGCGGTGATCGGGATCGTCACCTACGTGATCTACCCGATGGCGCCGCCGTGGCTGGCGAGCCAACTCGGCATCGTCGGGCAGGTGCATCGCATCTCGGCGATCGGCTGGGATTACCTCCATCTCAGCGTGGTCGGCAACCTGCTCGGCGGCAGTCAGATGGCATCCAACCCGGTCGCCGCGATGCCGTCTCTGCACGCGGCGAGTGCCGCGCTGTTGGCGATCTTCTTCTGGGGCGTCGCTCCGTGGTGGGCGCGCTGGCTGCTGGCGGTCTACCCCATCGCGATGGGGGTGACGCTGGTGTACACCGGCGAGCATTACGTGGTCGACGTGCTGGCCGGGTGGCTGGCGGCCGCTGCTGCGGTCGGCGGGGTGGCGCTGTACCGGCGGATCCGTAACGGTCGGGCAGGCGCGGCGTTGTCGTCAGCGTCGCCGCGGAACGCGAACACCGAAAAGGTGCGCGCGGTCAGCGACCGGTGAGCTCTGGCTGAGGATTTCGCCGACGCAGATGTGTATGACCGCTGCTCAGCCAATGTCAGCGAGCCGCCTGGGTGACGCCTTTGCAGGTCGAGTGACGCTCCTGCAGGGCGATCGAGCCGAAACACCCTGCACCAGCGACGGTCGAGCGGTTAACGCCCGTCCGCTGCCTCACCGGCACTGGTGGTGCCGTTGCCGCGGGCGGTCTTCTTCGCCTTCTTGGCGGCCGCATCCCGGTCGCGGGCGGCCGCCTTCTGCCGATCGATGATCTCCAGCCGACCCAGCGGCCGGGCGAGGTCGTCCTCGGGTCGCGGTCGGCTGGACGCGGCCGGCCGGGGTGGCGGCGGTCCGTAACGGGCCTGCAACTCGCGGACCGTCTCCAGGGCACGCACAGCGCGAGCCCGGTCCATCGCCTGGATCGCCATCACCGGCTTGACCTCGTCATCGGGCATCACCAGCTGCGCCCACGGCGATCCCTGCGGGTAGCCGATCCGCAGGATCAGCGACCACGGGACGAAGTGTTCGGCAAGGACATTGCGCACCCGGACGCCGGTGGCATCGACCCGCAGGCGCGGTCGGGCGGCGGTCAGGATCAGCCCGGCCAGGACCAGCCCGATGCCGATGATCCCGATCTGGTCGGCCACCCGGAAGCGGACCCCTTCTTCGGACTGCAGGAGCAGCACGCTGACGACGACCATCGCCACCACCACCACGGTCGCCGAGACGACGGCCAGGATGGTGATCCGGCGTGGCCGGACCTGGAACAGCACAGGGGAACTACCGGGTGTGGCCGGATCTCCCCCGTCCGGCGCGACATCGGGATCAGGCTGTGCGTTCACCGCCCGAATCCCATCCGTCCGCTCGGCCCCCGCAGGCCGCGCAACACCAGCGCCGTGGTCAGAGCCGCGGACATCGCGTCACCACCCTTGTCTTCGCTCGCACCGGGTCCGCCACTGCGCTCCACCGCCTGCTCCACGGTGTCGCAGGTCAGCACACCGTTGCCGACCGGGACGCCGGAGTCGAGCGCGACCCGGGTCAGGCCGGCGGTCACGGAATCGCACACGTACTCGAAATGTGGTGTGCCCCCGCGGATGACGACTCCCAGAGCGACGACCGCATCGTGCGAGGTCGCCAAGGCCTGCGCCACCACCGGCAACTCGATCGCACCGGGCACCCGCACGACCGTCGGAGTCGATGCACCCGCCGCCGTGGCCAGCGCGACGGCCCGCTCGAGCAGCGTGTCGGTGATGTCTGCATGCCACGACGTCGCGACGATGCCGACCCGCAATCCGGTCGCCTCCGGGATGGACAGCGCGGGGCGGCCTTGGCCGCTCATCGTCCTGCTCCTGGCTTCGGTGCCGGCGTCCGGGTGCTGTCGCAGCAAGAATTGCCGCCCGGCTCCGGTCCTCTCGCGACCGGGATGATGCGCGGCCCAGCCATCATGCGGGTCCCTCCCCGTACAGCGCGTCCAACCCCTCGAGTTCGTGACCCATCCGATCCCGCTTGGTGGTCAGGTACCGGACGTTCTCCGGGTTGACCGACACCGGCAGCGCCACCCGCCCGCTGATCGTCAGGCCGTAACCCTCCAAACCCGCCCGCTTCGCCGGATTGTTCGTCAGCAACCGCATCGAACGGATCCCCAGGTCGGCGAGAACCTGTGCGCCCGTGCCGTATTCACGGGCGTCGTTGGGAAGCCCGAGATTGAGGTTGGCATCGACGGTGTCGGCGCCCCGGTCCTGCAATTCGTAGGCACGCAACTTGTCCAGCAGACCGATGCCGCGGCCCTCGTGCCCCCTGATGTACAGCACCACGCCGCGGCCCTCGGCGGCCACCGCGTGCAGCGCGGCCTGCAATTGCGGCCCACAGTCGCATCGCAGCGAGCCGAGGACGTCTCCGGTCAGGCATTCCGAGTGCACGCGGACGAGAACGTCGGAACCATCACCGATGTCGCCGTACACCAGTGCGATGAGTTCCCGGTTGGTGACCGTGCTGATGTAACCCACGGCCTGGAAGACACCCTGCGGCAGCGGAAGTCGGGCCTGTGCGACCTTTCTGATCTGCACCTCGCTGCGCCGGCGGTAGGCGATCAGGTCGGCGATCGAGATGAGCGCCAACCGGTGCCGCCGGGCGAACACTCGCAGCTCCGGCAGCCGGGCCATGCTGCCGTCGTCGTTGACGATCTCGCACAACGCCCCTGCCGGTGACAGGCCGGCCAGTGCGGTCAGGTCGACGGCCGCCTCGGTGTGGCCCGGGCGCACCAGCACACCGCCCTCCCGGGCGCGGAGCGGGAAGACGTGACCCGGCCTGGTGAGGTCCTCCGGACCCGCCGCGGGGTCGGCCAGAACCATGATCGTCCGGGTCCGCTCGGCGGCCGAGATCCCCGTCGTGATGCCTTCTTTGGCGTCGACGGTGACGGTGAAAGCGGTTCCCTTGCGATCCTCGTTGACCCGGTACATCGGCGGCAGAGCCAGCCGGTCACAGGTGTCTCCGGGCAGCGCGACGCAGATGACGCCCGACGAGTAGCGCACCGTGAAGGCGACGAGTTCCGGCGTCGCCAGCTCGCCGGCGAAGATGAGGTCGCCCTCGTTCTCGCGATCTTCGTCGTCGACGACGACAACAGCGCGTCCGGCAGCGATCTCGCTGATGGCGAACTCGATGGTGTCGAACCCGGCGGGCGTCTTGTCCCGCGATCGACTCCACGGCGGCCGGAGCGCATCGTCGTCACCCGCCTCGACCGGGATGCCCGCCCGCCCGTAGTCCCGGTCGTCGACCTCCGCCGGCGTGGCGGTCGGGCTGCGATCGGAGTCGGGTCCGGTGGTGTCGACGGTGCCGCTCGTCATGCCGAGATCCCTTCGATCAGCGTGGGACCGGTCACGGCGCTCGGCGCAGCGAGCAGACGTTCCACGTACTTCGCCACGACGTCGACCTCGAGATTGACCCGCGCGCCGACGGGCGCAGTGCCGATGGTGGTGGCCGAGCGCGTCTCCGGGATGATGCCGATCCCGAACTCCGCCCCACCCGGGTTGTCGACGACATCGATGACTGTCAGCGAGATGCCGTCGACAGCGATCGCGCCCTTGCCGGCGAGGTAGCGCGCGAGCTCGGGGCCGACGGCGATCCGGATCTCGTCGTAGGCCGGATGCGGAGTGCGGGCGCTGATCACCCCGGTGCCGTCGACGTGCCCCTGGACGATGTGCCCGCCGAGCCTGGTGGTCGGCGTCACGGACCTCTCGAGGTTCACCTCGTCGCCGGGCCGCAGGGCGCCGATCGTGGACCGCCGCAATGTCTCTGCCATCACATCGACGGTGAAGGTGTCCGCTGAGCGGTCGACAACTGTCAGGCAGACACCCGACACGGCGATCGAGTCGCCGTGCCCGGCGTCCTGGGTGACCAGCGGACCGCGGATGGTGAGCCGGGCCGAACCTGCGTCGGCGTCATCGACCCGCAGGTCAACGACCTTCCCGCGTTCCTCCACGATGCCGGTGAACATGACGATTCCTCCCAGAGCCAGGACAGGGGCGCAACAGCACTGTCCATCCTCCCCCATCCGCGAGGACTCGGTGCCCGGTCGCAGCAACAGCGGTCCGCTACCGACTTGGGAGGCAGCGGCCTCCGGCCGCGACTCGCCGGCCGCGCAGCGGGGGCGGCGCTGTCAGCCGGCCGAACCGTGGGCAGCGGCGGTTGCCCGCAGCGCTGCCACGGCGGCGCCCGGATCCTTGGCCGAGTACACCGCCGATCCCGCGACGAAGCAGTCGGCGCCCGCCTCGGCCGCCTGCTCGATGGTCTCGGCGTTGATGCCGCCGTCCACCTGCACCACCACCGTCAGGTGCCCGGTGTCGACCAGGCTCCTGGCCCGCCGAACCTTGGGCATCATGTCGGCCATGAACGATTGGCCGCCGAAGCCGGGTTCCACCGTCATGACCAGCAGGGTGTCGTAGTGCCGGAGCACTTCCTCCCACTCCTCCAGTCGGGTACCGGGTTTGAGGGACAGGCCGGCCTTGGCACCGGCGGACCGGATGTTGGCGGCCATCGCGACCGGATCGGCGACCGCCTCGGCGTGCACCGTGACGTTGTAGGCGCCTGCCTCGGCATACCCGATCGCCCAGCGGTCCGGGTCGTCGATCATCAGGTGGCAGTCGATCGGGATGTCGGTGGCCTTCAGCAGCGACTGCACGACGGGCAGGCCCAACGTCAGGTTGGGCACGAAATGGTTGTCCATCACGTCGACATGAAGCCAGTCGGCACCCCGGACGGCTTCCGCCTCGTCGGCCAGGCGGGCAAAGTCGGCGGACAGGATGCTGGGTGCGATCAACGGCTTCACCCGTCGAGGGTATCGAGGCCCGCTCGGCGAGGTCCGTATCGGTGCGCGCCCTTTGACATGCCGCCTGCATACCGTCATTTGCGTCGGGCGGTGAACCCGAAACCGGACGGCGAAGCAGAAAGTGCTGCCGGCTGATCCGGGGATCAGCCCTGCTTGCGCAACAGGGCCAGGAACATCGCGTCGGTGCCGTGCCGGTGTGGCCACAACTGCACGGTTGGGCCGTCGCCCAGGTCGGGCACACCCGGCAACAGTGGACGCACGTCGATCAGCTCGAGGTCACCGGGTCGGCGCCCGACCACCCCGATTGTCTCGGACAGGTGCGGTGAGCAGGTGACGTACGCGACCAGGCCGCCCGGTCGGACCATCCTGGCCGCCGACTCGAGCAGTTGTCCCTGTAGCCGCACCAGGTCCGGCACGTCCGACGGCTGCCGGCGCCACCTCGCCTCCGGCCGCCGGCGCAGCGCACCGAGGCCGGTGCACGGGGCGTCCAGCAAGACCCTGTCGTAGGTGGCGGCCGGAAGCCCCGGATCTCGGCCGTCCGCGGTGTGCACGACCACCGGCAGCCCGCGGACCGTGCGCCTGACCAGGTCGGCTCGGTGTGGGGTGATCTCGACGGCATCCAGGACCGCGCCGCGGCCGGCGGCGATGGCACCGAGCAGACCGGCCTTGCCACCGGGCCCGGCGGCGAGGTCCAGCCAGCGCTCGTCCGGCCCGTCCAGCGGCGCCGTCGCCAGCGCCGTCGCGACGAGCTGCGAGCCTTCGTCCTGCACAGCCGCGCGACCGTCGGCGACGGCCCTGATGTCACCGGGGTCGCCGCCGTCGAGATACACGCCGTACGGCGAGTACAGCGCGGGCAGACCACCGGAGGCCGCCACGAGCTCGTCCTGGGTGATTCGCCCCGGGCGGGCCACCAGGTGCACGACCGGCGGGTGATCGTCGGCGCGCAGGGCGTCGATCAGTTCCGGGTGCGGGGCGCCGTCGGCGGATCCGCCGAGCGAATCCTGGAAAGCACTGACGATCCACCGCGGGTGTGACACCGCCATCGCGAGATGCCCGAGCGGGTCGGTGTCTGCGTCGGGCGCGAGCCGGGTGATCCAGGTGTCCAGATCGGCTTCGGTGATCCGGCGCAGCACCGCGTTCACATAGCCGGCGCCGCCCGGCTTCTCGCTCGCGCGGACCAGATCGACCGTCACGGACACCGCGGCGTGCGGCGGAATCCTGGTGCGCAGGATCTGATAGGCACCGAGCCGCAGCGCGTCCAGGACGATGCCGTCCAGTTCGTCGATCGGGCGATCGCCGCAGGCGGACACGATGGCGTCCAACTGGCCCAGAGCCCGGCAACTGCCGTACGCCAGCTCGGTGGCGAGTGCGGCGTCCCGGCCGGACAACCTTCGATCGTTGAGGATTCCCGGCAGGGTCAGATTGGCGTACGCCCCCCGCGATCGCACGGCACCGAGAAGGTCGAGGGCCGCCTGCCTGGCCGGGTCGGGTTCGGGTGGCCTGCGCGTTTGCGGGCGGCGAGGTGGCCCGCTGGATCCGCGGGCGCGCCCGCGCTCGGGTTGGCTGCCGGTCGGCCGACGCCGCGGACGCCCCTGGCCCGCGGGTGGTTGTCCTGACGTCATGAGAGCACCGTTCCTGCCTCGGGCCGAACTCCGCGGGCCCAGTCCGCGGCTGCCATCGGTCGTCGCCCCGGCGGAGTCAGCAGCCCGAGCCGGACCGCCGCCGTGGCCGTGCCGACGAGGACCTCCGTCTTCGCGACGGACAACTCGCCGGGTCGCAACTCTGTTCGGTCGGTGATCTGCACCGGGCCCAGACCCACGCGGCCCCAGGGACTGTCGGACCAGGCGCCAGGGTCGGGAGTGGCCGAGCGGATCAGCCTGTCGATGCCGGTCGCCGGCGCCGTCCAGTCCACCCTCGCGTCCGTCGCGGTGACCTTTCCGGCGTAGGAAACCCCGTCAGCGGACTGCGGCCGCGCCTGGATGGTGCCGTCGGCGATGCCGTCGATGGTCGCGACCAGCAACTGTGCGCCGGACGACGCCAACCGGCCCAACAGGTCCCCGGCCGTGTCGTGCGGCCGGATCGCCTCGGTGACGATCCCGTACACCGGCCCGGTGTCCATGCCTTCTTCGAGGCGGAAGGTGCTCGCGCCGGTGATGTCGTCACCGGCCCGGATCGCGGCCTGCACCGGACCGGCCCCCCGCCAGGCGGGCAGCAGCGAGAAATGCAGGTTGACCCAGCCGTGTTGCGGTACCGCCAGCACCGGCGGCGGCAGCAGTGCGCCATAGGCGACGACCGCGGCGACATCGGGGGCGAACCGCGCGAGCTCGTCGCGGAACTCCGGAGCCCGGGCCGACGGCGGGGTGAGCACGGAGATGCCGGCTTCCGTCGCCACCTGCGCGATCGGCGAGGGGCTCAGAGTGCGGCCGCGGCCGCTGCGAGCAGGCGGGCGGGTGACGACGGCAACGACCTCGTGGCCCGACGCCAGCAGCGCGGTCAGCGACGGAACGGCGGGCGCCGGTGTGCCTGCGAAGACGATGCGCAGGGGGTCCTGCCTTTCGTTCGGGAGCGCGAGCCGTGGTCGACTCGTGCAAGTGCGTTGCCCTGATCCGGCGGGGCGGGTTGGGTGGTGCGGCCGGTAGAACGCATGCCGGCCACCGGGTGATGGCCACCGGGAGTCTACGAAGGAAAGGGTGCGGCCGATGACGGCGAGAGTTCCTGACGGGCGCGCGTTGATCGGCACCACGGTCCGGCTCGACGCGCTGATCCCCGCCGACGCACCGGATCTCTTCGTTGCGTTGGACGATCCCCGCGTCTACGCCGCGGGTTTCGGCGGTGGACCGGCCGGACGCCCCGGCAGCGCGGCGGAATTTCGGGCGTGGGTCGACAAGGCGATCGCCGACCCACGGCGGGCGGCTTCCTATGTTGTGCGACTGCTTGCCGACGGCGCGCTCGGGGCGGCCGGCACCGTGGTCGGTACCACGTCGCTCGGTGATGTCTCGCTACCGGATGAGCGGACCCACATCGGCTGGACGGCATACTCCCCCGCCGTGTGGGGCACCTCGGTCAATCCGGGCTGCAAGTTGCTGCTGCTCTCGCACGCCTTCGACGACTGCAGGTTCGGCCGGGTCAAGATCCAGACCGACATCATCAACACCCGCTCGCAGGCCGCGATCGCCCGGCTCGGCGCGATCCGTGAGGGCGTGCTCCGGCGCCATCAGGTCCGGGCGGACGGCTCGTTCCGGGACACGGTGGTCTACTCGATCCTTCGGGACGAGTGGCCGAAGGTTCAGGAAGGCCTTCGCGCACGGGTGGGGTCGGCGTGATCGGTGTTCCGGCGGCCGTCCGGGCTGGCTCCTCGCGGCTCGGGACGCCGCTGAGTGTCGTGAGCAGGGAGAAACTGAGCTGACAGAGCAAATCGCCGTGCGGGAGCGACACTCGGCGGAACGCCGGCGGTGGCGGGCACACCCGCGTCGCGAATCGTGGCCAGGCGATGCGACCGGGATGCGCCACGCGGGGGTCAGAACAGGTCGAGCGGGTCGACCCTGATCCGCAGGCCGCCGCCTTCCTTCCGCGCGGACCGCCCGGCGGCGAGCGTGTGCAGCGCAGCACCGAGCGCCTTGCGATCCGACTGGGGAGCGCGGACAAGGGCACGTAGCAGCGGACCGTCATCCCCCGACTCGAGCTGCGCCGAACCGAACGGCGCCGAACCGAACGGCGCCGAACCGAACGGCGCCGAACCGGCACCTCCGCCCGGTGATCCGCCCGCCGCCGGACCCGTCGGCGGCGCGAGCTCGTCGAGGGCAACCGGTCCGAGCAACTCCGCGCGGGCCGGAAGCTCCAGCCGGTCGATCGCCGACAGGACGGCAGCTTCACCACCCTCGAGCGATGCCATCGCGACCGCCGGCGGAAACCCGAGTTCACGTCGGGCAGCGAGCTCTGCCGCGGCATGCCCGGCGGGATCCCATCGGATCAGCGCCTGCACCGCCGCGAGCGATCCGTCGGCCCCGATCACCACCCGGCCGCCGCCGGAAGCCGGCCGGACCAGCGCGGCGGCAGCCATCCATCGCCGCAGGGTCTCCTCCGCCGCCCGCAGATCGGGCCGCCCGAGCAGCACACCGCCGTCGAGCAGCAGCGCCGCACCGTAACCGTGTGCCGCAACGGGTTCCGCTCCCGGCGTCGCGATCACCAGGGCCGGTTCGGCGGGCACGGTCGCGCGGACCTTCGGACCCGAGGAATTGACCACCGGAATCCCGGGGAACGCCCGGCCGATCTCCTCGGCGGTCCGGCCGGCGCCGATGGCCGTCGCCCGCAGCCGCTCGAAACCGCAGGCCGGGCAATGGAAGTGCGCCTCCGGCTTGCCACACCAGCGACAGCCGAGCCGGGCGCCGGCCTCCGGCAGCGGACCGGGCCCGGATTGACCGAGCGGGCCACCGCAGTGCCGGCACTGTGCCCGGCGTCCGCACCTCGCGCACGCCAGACCGGGCAGGTATCCGCGGCGCGGCACCTGCACCAGGACCGGGGCACCGTCGGCGAGCGCCTTCCGTGCCGCGCTGAACGCGGCCGGCGTCAGCCGCGCCCGGGCAGCGGCGGAGTCGGCGCCCACGGCGTGATCGTCACCGCCCGCCTCGATCCGCGGCGAGCAGCTGCGTACCTCCGAGCGAGTCGCCACAATCTCTCTGGCCCAGCCGGTTTCGACCAACAGCTGCGCCTCGGCGGTCCGCGCGTATCCACCGACCAGCAACGCGCACGACCGGGCGGCCGAGCGCAGCATCAGCACCTCACGGGCGTGTGGGTACGGCGCGCGTGGCTCCGCGAGCAGATCGTCGCCGTCGTCGAATACGGCGACCAGACCCAGGTCGTGGACGGGGGCGAAGACGGCCGCTCTGGTGCCTGCAACGACTCGTACGGCTCCCCGGCTGACCGCCAGGAACCTGCGGTAGCGCTCTGCGGGCCCGAGGTCGGCGGCGAGCGTCACGTGCGCACCGGAGCCGAGCGACGCCGTCAGTGCCGCGTCCAACCGTTCGAGGTCGCGGGCATCGGGAACGATCAGCAGCGCGCCGACGCCACTGCGAAGCGCCGCTGTTGCGGCGTCAGCGAAGCGTCCTGGCCAGTCCTCCCCGGGCACCGCCTGCCACACCGCACGGGCGGCCCGCCGGGTGGAGATGGCCGTCAAGAAGGCGGTGCCCGCGGTGTACCGGGCCCAACCCGGTGCCGATGCAGGGTGGGCATCATTGTCCCCGCCCGATCCGGCCCCATCGGCCTGATGTGGCTCGACGGGCACGTGTTCGCCCAGGGCCGGCGCGGACGGCGGGTTCTCGGCCTCCACCCGGGCATGGCGGGGCGGCACGGCAAGCCTGAGCACATCGGCCACGGACCCCGCGTAGCGATCCGCCACCGCCCGCACGAGCTGCGCGACCTCCGTGGACAGGACCCGTTCCGGTGACACCACCCGCTCGACGAACCCGAGCCTGCCCGGATGTTCGGACTCGGCGAGCCGCTGCAGCACATAGCCGCCGACGAGTCGTCCGGCGAACCGCACCCTGATCCGCGCCCCCGGTTGTGCGGACGCGCTGTCCGGTTCTGACACCAGGTAGTCGTAGGGCCGGTCGAGGTGCGCGAGCGGGACGTCGACGAGCACGCGCGCGACGGGAAGGTGCGGCGCGGGAACGCGCCCACCGGCCGGCTGGGCGCGGGCAGCCCGGGCGACGGCGTCCACCTGCTCTGGTCCACGGGCGGGACGACCGCGAGCCGGGGCCGTCGTCATGCCCTGATGGATACCAGAAGGCACCGTCACCGGGGGACCGCTGTCCACCGGGCCGCGTCCTGCGCCGGGCGACCGGCGGGATCGATCAGAGACCGAGGACCGACTTCAGTTCCGCCGCCCGGTCGGTGTTCTCCCACGGCAGGTCGACATCGGTCCGGCCGAAGTGCCCGTAGGCGGCGGTCTGCGCGTAGATCGGCCGCTTGAGGTCCAGGTCGTGGATGATCGCCGCCGGCCGCAGGTCGAAGACCTGGCGGATCGCGTCGGCGATCTTGTCCGGGTCGACCTGCTCGGTGCCGAAGGTCTCGACGAACAGGCCCACCGGCGACGCCTTGCCGATGGCGTAGGCGACCTGCACCTCGATCCGGTCGGCAAGACCGGCGGCCACCGCGTTCTTCGCGACCCAGCGCATCGCGTACGCCGCGGACCGGTCGACCTTGGACGGGTCCTTCCCGGAGAACGCGCCGCCACCGTGCCTGGCCATGCCGCCGTAGGTGTCGACGATGATCTTGCGGCCGGTCAGCCCGGCGTCACCCATCGGCCCACCGATGACGAACCGGCCGGTCGGGTTGACCAGCAGGCGGTAGTCCGAGACGTCGATGTCCAGCGCCGCCAACTCGGGCTCGACGACCTGCTCACGGACGTCGACGGCCAGCAACTGGTCCAGGTCGATGTTCTCGGCGTGCTGACTCGACACCACCACTGTGTCCAACCGAACCGCGCGGTCACCGACGTACTCGATGGTGACCTGGGTCTTGCCGTCCGGCCGCAGATACGGCACCGCACCGGACTTGCGGACACCGGTCAGACCACGCGCAAGCCGGTGCGCCAACGCGATCGGCAGCGGCATCAGCTCCGGCGTGTCGGTGCACGCGTAACCGAACATCAGGCCCTGATCCCCCGCGCCCTGCTGATCGAGGGCGTCGTCGATCTCCTCCGCGGAATGCGTCCGGGCCTCGTACGCGGTGTCGACGCCCTGGGCGATATCCGGTGACTGGGCACCGATCGCGACGTTCACCCCGCACGAGGCGCCGTCGAAACCCTTGGCGGACGAGTCGTACCCGATGCCCAGCACGGTGTCCCGGACCAGAGCAGGGATGTCCGCGTAGGCCGACGTGGTGACCTCCCCGGCCACGTGCACCTGACCGGTGGTGACCATCGTCTCGACGGCCACCCGGCTCGACGGATCCTGACGCAGCAGCTCGTCGAGGATCGTGTCGCTGATCGCGTCACAGATCTTGTCCGGGTGTCCCTCGGTGACGGACTCGGAGGTGAAGAGGCGGGAACTCACGGCTGGGTCTCCAATGGCGATCAGGGGCTGGTGCGGCAGTTCGTGACGCACACAGGTGGAACGGCACGTGGTGATGCGGCAGAGCGAGGGCGGGTCACAGGAAGTGCGCCGACTTTACGCGATAGGACATCGCTTTCCGGTCATTGCGGACGCTCCGTAGCCGGGCCCGGGGGCACCCGAGCGGGCCGGTCGAGCCTGCCGGCGATGGCATCACAGAGCACGGACGCCAGCACGGTCTTCGGTCCGAGCGGGATCTGCACCGGCTCGCCGCCATCGGCGGCGAGCAGCACACCGGCGTTGTCCGGCATCTCGAATGCCCGGCCGCCGTCGACCATGTTCAGCACCAGCAGATCACAACCCTTGCGGCTCAGCTTGTCCCGGGCGTAGTCCAGGGCCGACCCCTGCTCGTCACCGGTCTCCGCGGCGAAGCCGACCACCAGCGACGGGCGGTCCGGACCGGCGGCCGCGATGCCTGCCAGGATGTCGGGATTCTCCACGAGGGCCAGCGGCTCGGGCCCGAGTCCCTGTCGCTTCTTGATCTTGGTCGGCCCGGTGCTGGCGGGCCGGAAGTCGGCCACCGCGGCCGCCATCACCACGGCGTCGGCGCCCGGTGTGAGCTTGGCCATCGCGACCTCGAGGTCCCGGGCGTCGTGCACCCCGATCACCGTGACGGCGGGCGGATCGGCCAGCCCGACATTGGCCGAGACCAGCGTGACGTCGGCGCCGCGGGCGGCCGCGACGAGCGCCAACGCATACCCCTGACGGCCGGAGGAGCGGTTGCCGAGGTAGCGCACGGGGTCGAGCGGCTCGCGGGTGCCACCCGCCGAGATGACGATCCGGCGGCCGGCGAGATCGTGCGGCAACGCCTCAGGATCGTGCAGCAGCAGATCCGCAAGGGCCTCGATGTGCTCCGGGTCGGGGAGGCGTCCGGCGCCGGTGTCGGCCCCGGTCAGCCGGCCGACCGCGGGCTCCATCACCGTGACCCCGCGGGACCGCAGGGTCCGAACGTTCTCGACGGTGGCGGGATGGGTCCACATCTCGGTGTGCATTGCCGGCGCCATCAGCACTGGGGCACGGGTGACCAGCAGGGTCGCGGTGAGCAGATCGTCGGAACGGCCGGCGGCGGCGCGGGCGAGCAGGTCGGCGGTTGCCGGGGCGATGACGACCAGGTCCGCGCGCTGGCCGGTCGCGACATGGGCGACGCTCGGGATGTCGGTGAAGACGTCGGTCGCGACGGGGTGTCCGGACAGCGCCTCCCAGGTCGCCGCACCGACGAACTGCAGGGCACTGGGGGTGGGCACGACAGTGACGTCTGCGCCGCCCGTCCGCAGCCGCCGGACCAGCTCACACGACTTGTACGCCGCGATACCGCCGGAAACGCCGAGGACCACCCGCGGCGCCCTGGCCGGGGTGGTCGTCGTTCGATCGATCTGCACCGGATCGGAACCCGGTCCGGTCACTCGCCTTCGGTGTGCGTGAGCAGGCCGGCGTTGATCTCGCGCAGCGCGATCGACAGCGGCTTCTCCTTGGGCAGTGGCTCCACCAGCGGGCCGACGTACTCCAGCAGGCCCTCGCCGAGCTGGGCGTAGTAGTCGTTGATCTGGCGCGCGCGCTTGGCTGCGTAGATGGACAGCCCGTACTTGGAGCTCGTCCGGGTCAACAGCTCGTCGATCGGCGGGTAGGTGATGCCGGACGCGGCGATGGTCGCGGCCGTGGGCGCGCCGGTGTCTGCACTGCTCATGGGATTGCTCCTGGTTCGTCGGACTTGCGCTGACGGAGCCGCTCATGGTCGGCATGAACGCCGAAAATGGGCCCCGCCGGATCTGACCGGGCCGGGCTGCGCCGAGCGGGCCACCGTGAGGTTCGCCCGTTCTCAGCGCACGGCTGACCCCGGACGCGATTGCGCCATCAACTGTACCAAGCCGTGCGCCGCCGACCGGACATCGGTGTTCACGATGGTGTGGTCGAACTCCGGCTCGGCGGCGAGTTCGTCTCGGGCCGCACGCAGCCGTGCCTCACGGGTGGCGGGATCCTCGGTCCCGCGACCGGTCAGCCGGCGGGCCAGCTCGTCGAACGACGGCGGTGCGAGGAAGATCAGCAATGCCTCCCCGCCGAGCCCGGGAGCGGCCCGCACCTGCCTGGCACCCTGCACTTCGATCTCCAGCAGCACGTCGTCGCCGGCCGCGAGGTGCTGCTCCACCGGCTCGCGCGGTGTGCCGTAGTGATTGCCGGCGAAGTGCGCATGTTCGAGCAGCCCTCCGGACGCGACCAACGCGGCGAACTGTTCGGGGGTGACGAAGTGGTAGTTCACGCCGTCGCGTTCTCCCGGTCGGCGCCGCCGGGTGGTCGCCGAGACGGAGTACCACAGATCCGGGACGAGTTCGCGGATGCGGGCCAGCACCGTGCTCTTGCCCACTCCGGATGGCCCCGACAGCACGAACAGCCGACCCCGCGATCGACCGGCTCCGGCGTCGCGCGGGACGGAGGGCGGGCCGTCGGTCACCGGTTTCTAGTAACCGAATTCGTTGAGCAACGCCTGTCGCTGGCGTTCGCCCAATCCGCGGACCCGGCGGCTGGGCGCGATCTCGAACTGCTCCATCAACGCTGCGGCCCTGACCTTCCCGACTCCGGGAAGCGACTCCAGCAGCGCGGACACCTTGAGTTTCGCCAGCGCCTCGTCGTTCTCGGCATCGACCAGGACCTGCTTGAGGGTCGTTCCACCGCGCTTGAGTCGCTCCTTGAGCTCGGCGCGCGAACGACGAGCGGCCGCGGCCTTCTCCAGGGCGGCTGCGCGCTGCTCGTCGGTCAGTTGGGGCAGAGCCACGTCGGCCTCACTTCGTCGGGATGTCAAGACGGGCGGACCTGTGGATCTGCCCGCGGTTGATCGATAGCTCGTTGAGTGATGAGCGGTCCGATGCGAACCTACCGACCGTCACGCCACCGGAGCAAACACCCCGGCCTCGGGACACGGATCGGAAAAGGTCTTTCAGGATTAGCTTCGCATCCGGCCCACAATGCCGGTGTCGTAGTCCCCTGAGACGAACTCCGGGTAGGCCAACACCTCGGTCAGGAACGGCAGGTTGGTCTTGGGGCCGGTGATGGTGAACCCTTCGGCCGCGGACGTCGCCAGCCGCAGCGCGTCCTGCCGATCCGAGCCGTGCACGACGACCTTGGCCATCAACGAGTCGTAGTGCGGTGTGACGGTGGTGTCCGGGCCGTAGCCGGCGTCGACCCTGATGCCCGGGCCGGACGGCTCGCTCCAGCCGGTGATGGTGCCCGCCGACGGCAGGAAGCGTTTCGGGTCCTCGGCGTTCACCCGCAACTCGATGGCGTGGCCCTTGGAAACCAGTGCAGCAGCGTCGAACCCGGGATCAACACCCGCGGCCACCCGCAGCTGGGCCTCGACAAGGTCGATACCCAGCACTGCCTCGGTGATCGGGTGCTCGACCTGCAGCCTGGTGTTCATCTCCAGGAAGAAGAACTCGGCGGGTTTCCCTTCGGGTGTAGGGCTTTCCGTCCGGTTCGAACCGACCTGCTCGGTGGCCGGTCCCGTGCTGCTGCCATCGGTCGCCGCGTCCGCTGCCGGCTCGGCGGGGCTCAACAGGAACTCGACGGTCCCGGCCCCGCGGTAGTGCACGACCTCACCGGCCCGCCTGGCCGCGTCCAGCATTCCGGCCCGGAGAGCCTCGTCCAGAGCCGGTGACGGGGTCTCCTCGACCACCTTCTGATTGCGGCGCTGCACCGAGCATTCCCGCTCGCCCAGCGCGAGGACCGTGCCGTCGACGAGCCCGAGGATCTGCACCTCGACGTGCCGGACGCGCGGGAAGTACCGCTCGAGGAACACCGCCGGGTCACCGAACAGCCGACCGGCCTGACCGGTGACCTTGTCGAACTCGGCCTCGAGCCGGTCGGGGCGGTCGACGATCGCCATCCCCATCCCGCCGCCGCCGGCCGCGGCCTTGATCATCACCGGGTAGCCGATCGCTTCAGCCGCAGCGGCGGCCGCCTCGACGGTGCTCACCGGCTGCTCGGTGCCGGGTGCGACCGGCACACCGGCGCGGGCGACGAGGTTGCGCGCGGCCACCTTGTTCCCCATCGCGACGATCGCCTCGGCGGACGGGCCCACCCACACCATGCCGGCGGCCGTCACCGCCTCGGCGAACTCGGAATTCTCGGACAGGAACCCGTAACCGGGGTGGATGGCCTGCGCGCCGGTGTTCCTCGCGGCCTTGAGGATCGCATAGGCGTTCCGGTACGACTCCGCAGCAGGAGCCGGACCGATCGGCACGGCCTCCGTCGCCTGCCGCAGGTACGGGAGGTCGGCATCCGCGTCGGAGTAGACGGCGATCGTCCGCAGCCCCAGCCGGTTGCCCGTGCGGATCACCCGGGCGGCGATCTCTCCGCGGTTGGCGATCAGCAGGGAGTCGAACATGGGGGTCCTCTCGTCACGGGCGTGGATCGCCCGCGTCACCGTCGCGGGCGCTGCCGACCGTATCGCTGGGCGCCCGCGCGGACGCCGATGGGTCCCGGACCCGCGCCGGGCGTCCGGGCGGACGACGACCGGCGTTCAGGCGCTGTTCGGCGCTGATACGCGTCAGGGAGCCGGCCGGTCCGGCCCTGCACCGCCGGAGCCGACATCCGGGCCCGGACGCCCGCTCGATGCGGCACCGCCTGCCGCCGAACTCCCGCCACCGCGCCGATCCTGGCGCTCCTGCCGGTCACCGACCCAGCCGGAATCGCGCTCCGCCCGCCAGGTCGCCTTGATCTCCTCCTGGGTGAGCTCCAGACCGTCTCCGGCGCGTCGCTGCACCATCGAGTGCTTCCGGCCGTAGAAGAAGTACACGACCACACCGATCACCATCCAGACCAGGAACCGCACCCAGGTGATCGCGGTGAGGTTGATCATCAGCCACAGGCAGGCCAGCACCGACAGGATCGGGATCACCGGCACCAGCGGCACCCGGTAGGAGCGCTCGAGGTCCGGCCGTTTCCGGCGCAGCACGACGACGCCGATGGACACCAGCACGAAGGCGAACAGCGTCCCGACGTTCACCATCTCCTCCAACACGCCGATGTCGGAGAAGCCCGCGATGAGAGCCACCGCCACCCCGACGCCGATGGTGATCCGGGCGGGGGTGCCGCGCTTCTCGTTCACGGCCGCGAGCCCCCGCGGGAGCAGGCCGTCGCGGCTCATCGCGAAGATGATCCGGCTCTGACCCGAGCATCAGCACCAGGACGACCGTGGTGAGGCCGGCGAGTGCGCCGATGGCGATGAGGTTGGCCGCCCAGTCGACACCGACCGCGGTGAAAGCTGTTGCCAGTGTTGCCGCATCGCCGTCATGGCTACCGTCGGGCTGGACCGGTCCGATCTGGTCGTACGGACACCATCGCGGTCAGCACGATGGTGACGAGCACGTACAGCACGGTGACGATCGCCAGTGAGCCGAAGATGCCGCGCGGCAGGTCGCGCTTGGGGTTCTTGGTCTCCTCGGCGGCGGTGGCGACGACGTCGAACCCGATGAACGCGAAGAACACCAGGGATGCGGCGGCGAGAATCGCCGAACATGCCGAACGACGACGGCGCGGCGCCGGTGACCAGCTGGAGCAACGGCTGCTCCAGCCCGCCGTTGCCGCCGCACGCCGGGGTGGGCTGGGTGGGCGGGATGAAGGGCGAGAGGTTCGAGGCGTTGAAGTAGAAGAAGCCGACGATGATCACCAGCAGCACCACCGCGACCTTGATGCTGGTGATCACCAGGTTGGCGCGGGCGGACAACTTGGTGCCGAGCACGAGGACCCAGGTGATCACCGCGACGATCAGGATGGCGCCCCAGTCCAGGTTCACCGGGCCGAGCTCGATGGTGGTCTCCAGGGAGCCGCCGAATTGGCTGAACAGGTTCCCCAGGTACAGCGACCAGCCCTTGGACACGACGGAGGCACCGAGCGCCAGCTCGAGCACCAGGTCCCAGCCGATGATCCAGGCGACGAGCTCACCGAGCGTCGCGTACGAGAACGTGTACGCCGAGCCCGCCACCGGCACGGTGGACGCGAACTCCGCGTAGCACATGGCGGCCAGGCCGCAGGCGATCGCGGCGATGAGGAACGAGATGGACACCGACGGACCGGCCGTCGTGGCGGCCACCCGGGCAGTGAGGGTGAAGATGCCGGCGCCGATGACGACCGCGACGCCGAAGACGGTCAGATCCCACGCCGACAGCGATCTCTTGAGCTTGTGTCCCGGCTCATCGGTGTCCTCGATCGATTGTTCGACCGACTTGGTGCGCCACAAACCGCTCATGACATGGCCTTTCGTGCCGGGGGTGACGTCAGCAGCCGCCTTCGACGCAGCTGATACCCACGGTCACCGGCGATGACACTTCCGACATGGGATTTGTTTCTACCGGCGGGCATGCATCGTTCCGCCACGGGTTCCGGTGAAGCGGGTGCAGGGAAAATCGCCGGAGCCGGGGGCCCGAAACCGTGCGCGGACGACAGTCGGGCACCAGGGCGCTGGGCCCGGAAAGTCCCTGCCTAAGGGGAATCGAGTCCGTCGGTCGCCCGGAAGGCGGTGCCCGAACCGGTGAGCCGCACCGGCCCGTCATCGGCGGCGATCCACACCGACCGTCCGCGCTCCAGAGTGAGATGACGGCCGTCGGCCGCCGTGACGTCGAGCTTGCCCTCGACCGTCAGCACCACCTGCGGTCCGTCGTGGCTGATCTCGATGCCGTTGTCATCGGGCTGCAGGCGCCACAACCGGAACTGCGACGCCGGGGTCGGATAGACCCACTGACCCGGGCCCGCCGGGTCACCGTGCAGCACCTGGACCTCACCGGGGGTGAAATCGAGCACCTTCATCAGTTCGGGCACATCGACGTGCTTGGGGGTGAGGCCGCCGCGGAGCACGTTGTCGGAGTTGGCCATGATCTCCACCCCGACACCGGACAGGTACGCATGCAGGTTGCCGCCCGGCAGGTACAGCGCCTGACCCGGTTGCAGAGTGATCCGGTTGAGCAGCAGCGATGCCAGCACACCGGGATCGCCCGGGTAGCGCTCCCCGAGTTCGAGGGCGGTGCGGTACTCCAACGCGAACTCGTCGCGCTCGCGCACATTCCGTACGCATGCCTCGAGCACGTCGGCCAGCAGCGGTCCGAGGGTGACCGGCGGAATGGTGATCAGTGAGGAGAACAGCGCCCTGACGCCGTGCAGGTCCTGCTGCCCGGACAGCAGCACCAGGTAGTGGTCGAGCTGCGGCACGTGCAGAGCGGCGAGCAGACGGACGGTCGCTTCCGGGTCCCGAAAACCGCACAGCGCACGGAATTCGGTCAGCGCGGTGATCAATTCGGGCTTCGGCCAGCTGTCCCGGTAGTTGCGCCGGGACGACGACATCGGGATCAGCGCGGCTTCCTCCAGCGCGAACCCACGCGCGGCCTGCTCGGCCGAGGGATGCGCCTGCAAGGACAGCGGCTCGGCCGCGGCCAGCACCTTCAACAGGAACGGCAGCCTCGAGTCGAACGCCTCGTGCGCCCGTGCGCCGAGCGCCGCCACCGGATCGTCGGCGATGACCTGGACCAGTGACCGCTCACCCGCCTGTCCCAGCAACACCGACGAGTCGCCGGGGTGTGCCCCGATCCAGAGCTCGGCCTGCGGATGGGGCGACGGCGACGGCTCCCCCAACAACTCGGCCAGTGCCGTCCGTGAACCCCAGGCGTAGGGACGTATCCGGTTCCGCATCAGCTCCACGAATCGGACTCCCTCTCGGTCCACGGGGCCGCGCCGGAAGCGCCCTGCAGGCGACCGCCCGCCCGACCGGCGCGGGCCAGCCCATCCGGCGAGTCCATCGGCGGGCGCGCGCGGGTGAACAGGCCGAGGTAGACGGCTGCGAAGTCGATCCGGCTCATCATCGCGACCGTCCAGGTGAACGCATCTGGTTGCGGCAACCCGACCGCGGGATCGGCTTCGTACGATGCTTCACCGGAGCGGCCCCGACCGGGCCGGTCCCGATCCACCGACTCCCGACCGGCCGAATCCCGACCAGCCGCCTCCGCAATTGCATCGTCCCGGTCGGCCCAGCTCCGATCCGCGGAATCCGGCAACTCCTCCGGCCCGATGCACAGCGCGCGGGGCAACGCCGTCTCGAGTGCGGTCGCCAGCGGCGAGCGGGCAGGTGGCGGGCCGGCGCCGAACGGCGTCGGGTCCACCGAGCCGCCGCCGGGTGCCAGGCCGGATCCGGTCATGGGGCCGGAGGCCGCGTGGGCGGACGGTCCGACCACCAGCACCGTGCTGATCTGCTGTCCCTGATCGACACCGCCCTCGTCCTCGTACGGGTCGTAGAACAGATCGGCGGCCGCACCGGATCCGCCTCGACCCGCGGCGCGGGCGATGACGGCCGGCGAGGTCGCCGCCAACCCCGATGCCAGGACGGTGCCGGCGTATCCGGCAAGTGCGGCCAGTGAACGGGCGGCGTGCGCGGCCAGCGCGTCGGCGACCGGATCCGTTCCGATGAACAGCGGGGTACCGCCGGTCAACTGCTCGGCGAGCGTCAACGCGGGGTTGACGAAGAACTCCGACGACGGGTGACAGGCCATCGCCATCGCGTCCAGTTGCGCTGCGGCGCCGGGGAAGTCGGGCCGCGGACACAATCCGGCAGCCGCTGCGACCGCCACCAGCAGGGCGCATCGTCCGGGCCCGGCCAGCGCCTCCGGAACCGCCATCTGCGGCTCGAGCAGGTCCCGACCCGCGGCCGCGGCAACCGGTCCCCGGGACGGACCCCGCACCACGACCCTTGCCCCGCGCCGACCGGCCTCCGCGGCCGCTTCCGCGGCGGCCATGTCGTCGACCGCCGCCGCCAGCACCACCACGATGTCCAGCGCGCCGACCCAGCCCGGCAATGCGGGCGCCGCCAGCACGGGAGCCGGCGAACGGGACCCGATCAACGCCGTCAACATCGCGGCGTCGACTGCTGCGGTCGAGCCGATCACCACCAGCGCACGCGGTCGGTCGAACGCCGGCAGGTTCGAGACCTGTTCGGCTGCCGAACGCACCTGCGCCCCGGCCAGCGCAGCGGCGGGCAGCAGGCTCGCGCTGTCGACCGCGACCAGGCTCGCCCCGTCGTGCAGATCGACGGTGCCCGGCCCCGTCACGACACTGCGCTCAGTCCTGGACCACCGGTCGCCTCGTCCAGCAGCAGCACCGGGATGCCGTCCCTGATCGGGAAGATGCGGCCGCACTCGGTGCAGGTGAGGGCCGCGGCGGAAGCGTCATCCGGGCTGCCGAGCCGCAGGGGGGCGTGGTGCTCGGCCGGACAGGCGAGCACCTCGAGCAGGACGGGGTCGATGCCCCATGGTGCTGGCATGTCCTGTGGCTCGGTCATCGTCGACCCTTTCTCGTGCATCTCATCGTGTTCGTGCGTCTCGTCGGGCGGCCCTGGCCCGATCGGCGGCCCTTCAGGTGCGTCGACCCGCCACGGGCGGTCAGGACCTGATGACGGACAGGATCTCGTCCCGGAGAGCCGTCATCGCGGCCGCGTCACCGGCCTCGACGTTCAGCCGCAACAGGGGTTCGGTGTTGCTCGAACGCACGTTGAACCACCGCCCGTCCGGAAGACTCACCGTCACCCCGTCCAGTTCGTCGAGCTCCGCCCCGTGATCGGCCGCCCAGGACCTGATCTCCGCCAGCTTGGCCGCCGCGTCCCGCACCGTCGAGTTGATCTCCCCGGAGTCGGAGTAACGCTCGTACTCGGCCGCGAACTGGGACAGCGGCCGCTCCTGGCCACCGAGGGCCGCCAGCACGTGCATGGCCGCGAGCATGCCGGTGTCGGCCCGGAAGAAGTCCGCGAAGTAATAGTGCGCCGAATGTTCACCGCCGAAAATGGCATTGGTCGCGGCCATCTCGGCCTTGATGAAGGAGTGACCCACCCGGGTGCGGATGGGCACGCCGCCCGTCTCGGTGATGATCTGCGGCACTGCGCGCGAGGAGATGAGGTTGTACAGCACGGTTGCGCCCGGATGGCGGGCCAGCTCCCTGGTGGCGACCAGAGCGGTGATCGCACTGGGCGACACCGGCTCTCCGCGCTCGTCGATGACGAAGCATCGATCGGCGTCACCATCGAAGGCCAGGCCGATGTCGGCGCCCGTCCGGCGCACCTCCTGCTGCAGATCGACCAGGTTGGCCGGTTCCAGCGGGTTCGCCTCGTGATTGGGGAAGCTGCCGTCGAGCTCGAAGTAGAGCGGCTCCACCCGCAGCGGCAGACCGTCGAGAACGGCCGGCACGGTGTAGCCGGCCATCCCGTTGCCGGCGTCCACCACCACGTGCAGCGGCCGGATCCCGCTCAGGTCCACCAGTGAACGCAGGTAGTCGGCGTAATCGGCGAGCAGATTGCGTTCGCTGACGGTGCCGCGGACCTGGGCCACATCGGGCTCCGCCTGCCCGTCCAGGATCGCCTGTGCGTCGTCTCGGACCCGGGCCAGACCGGTGTCGAGGCTGATCGGAACGGCCCCCGGCAGGCACATCTTGATGCCGTTGTAGGTCGCCGGATTGTGCGATGCGGTGAACATTGCGCCGGGCAGATCAAGCTTGCCGGAGGCGAAGTACAACATGTCCGTGGAGGAGAGGCCCGCCATCACCACATCCAGGCCGGCGACCGTCACACCCTCGGCGAAGGCACCGGACAGTTCCGGTGACGACTCGCGCATGTCATGAGCGATGACGATCGCGCGCGCACCGCCGCCGGCCGCGAACCGGGCGAAGGAGTGACCGAGCGCCCGGCACACATCCGAGGTCAACTGGCTGCCGACCAGACCGCGGACGTCATAGGCCTTGACGAAACTCGCCAGCCGGGTGTCATCAGCGGCCTCGACGGCCGGACCTGCATCCGACGTGGTCGCCGAACCTGCGGTTGCCGCAGTCGGTTGCCCCATCTGTCACTCTCCATCGATTCTCGAGACCTCAGCCAGGCAACGGTCTCCGGTCAACCGGTCCCGTCGGCATGCAGCCGTACAGCCGGCAGGCCCGACTAGCGCAGACCCTACCTGTGTGTTCCCCGCAGGAAGTGGCTCCGCGGCCCGCCCGGGCTACTCGTCCGGCGTGCGCAGTACGCGCAGGTGACCTCGCCGGCCGGTTTCGGTGGCGACGGGTTCCGGCGCCCGCTCGGCGCGTCCGGCCTCGCGGACGGCGTTGGCCAGTGCTTCCAGGTCGTCACTGCGAGCGGCAGCGTCCGCGAGCTCCTCGTCGGGCCTGACGACCTCCCACCCCTTGGGGGCGGTCAGACCCTGAGCGTGCACCGAGCACAGGTCATAGGAGTGCGGCTCCGCGGCGGTGGCCAACGGGCCGACCACGGCCGTGGAATCCGCATAGGCGAACGTCAGGGTCGCGACGGCAGGGTTGGTGCAGCCGCTCCGTGAACATCGTCGCAGTCTGGCCACTGCGGCACGATAACGCCCGCGGTCACGGCCGGGTGCGACGGCGCGCCGGGAGCCGGTGCAGACCGGCCTCCCGGACCGGTTCGTGGACCGGGCTCCTAAACTGGCCGGGACATGGTGGACCCCGAACCAGAACCGTCCCGGCGTGCCCGCGCGTCCACCTCCGGCCGGACCCGTCCGACCCGGCCGTTCCTGGCCCGCAGGCCGCCGACGTCGATCCAGTCGATGCGCGGACGGCGCGATCGCCGCGGCCGTGGTCTGCGCACCCCCCTGCTGCCCGCAGATGTGCCCGGTGCCCGCACCCGCGCGGAGCGGTTCGATCAGGCGGTGCTGGAGGCGGTCGCTGATCTCGAGGAGCGATGGCCCGGCCGGCTGGATGCCATCGAGTTCGCCGTCGACGAGGTACCGACCTTGCCCGGCGATGGCATAGAACTGCCATCGGATGAGGTGGTACTGGACGGCGGCGTCCCGCTGACCCGCTTCCTCCCGCCGGGAGTGGACGTACGCGGACGCCCGACCAAGGCCCGCATCGTGGTGTATCGAAGGCCGCTGGAGGTGCGCTCCAGCGACGCCGGCGACCTCGGCGATCTCGTCGCCGAAGTGCTGAGCGAGCAGGTCAGCGCTGTTCTGGGCGAGGCGGGCGACGGCGGTGCCGCCGACTGATCCGTCGACGCTGTCAGGCGACCGTCTGTAACCGGTACCGATCCTGGAGCGGGACGATGTCCTTGCCCAGCGGCGCAAGGGAGATCGGGATCAGCTTGAAATCGGCCAGCGCCAACGGGATCCCGATGATCGTGATGGCCAGTGCAATGCCGGTGACGAGATGGCCGATGGCGAGCCAGAGCCCCGCGAAGATGAACCAGATGACGTTGCCGATGAAGGACGGGGCCCCGGCGGTGGGCTTGTTCACCATCGTCCGGCCGAACGGCCACAAAGCGAAGCCGGCGATGCGGAAAGAGGCGATGCCGAACGGGATCGTGATGATCAGGATGCAGGCGATGATCCCGGTGATCACGTAGGCGATCGCCATCCAGAATCCGCACAGGACGAGCCAGATGATGTTCAGGATCAGTCGCATGACGCGAGACTAACCCGCAGCGTCGTCACCTTTGTCCGGTCCGCGAGGCAGATGACGTGATGAGAATGACGTGATGGCAACGGCGTGGTGAGAACCACATCGCGCCCAACACCGCTGCCCAACACCGCCGCCCCGCATCACCGCACAGCCCCGCCGTGCTCCCCCGATCGGCGGTGACGTGCGCCCGGCCCTGCGAGCGTTCGGGTCAGCCCGCGGCGCGCTTGAGGCGACGGCGTTCGCGCTCGCTCAGACCGCCCCAGATGCCGAAGCGCTCGTCGTGTGCCAGCGCGTAGGACAGGCACTCCGAGCGGACCTCGCAGCCGGTGCAGATCTTCTTCGCCTCCCGGGTCGAGCCGCCCTTCTCGGGGAAGAACGCCTCCGGGTCGGTCTGCGCGCACAGGGCACGTTCATGCCACTCCGGTTCAGCGCTCTCGACGAGCGTCAACGGGACCTGTCGCATGGAGATCTCCCCCAGATGGGTCACGTGCCATGTCCTCTCGTGGTGCCCGACGCGGGATGATCGCGGCCGGACGACCGGTTCGCCGGGGCTGGCGCCCGACCGCCGGACTTCGAAAACGGATCTGCGGTATCGCTTCTGCCGCGGAACCAACGAGCCCGACCGGCGAATAACACCGATGTGATTACACCCGTGTGTCCCTCGTCTCGTCAAGCTCCGAAAGGTGCTATACGGCCCGGACCGGAAAGATTGAGGCTTTCGGGATGGTGCGTGCCCACCTCAGAGTGATCGGTTACCAAGCGTCACAGCCAGGACAGTCACACTGTCGGTATGGCGAACTCTTCCCGCGGCTCTTGGATCTTTCCGACGCTCGTGGTGGTGACGGCGGCAGCCGCGGTGGCAGCGCAGAGTGACAGCTCGCCGCTCGGCCTGCCGATCGGGGTCTGGATTTTCGCCGTCGTCCTCGGTGGCTGGGTCATCACGCTGTGCCTGCACGAGTTCGCGCACGCCCTGGTTTCGCTGGCCGGCGGCGACACCTCCGTCCGGGCGCGTGGCTACCTCACCCTGAACCCGGCCAGGTACACCGACGTTTCGTACAGCGTCGTCATCCCGCTCATCGTGCTGGCCGTCGGCGGCATCCCACTGCCAGGCGGCGCCGTACTGGTCGAGCCCGGCAGGCTCCGGCGGTACTGGTATGCCAGTCTCGTCTCGGCCGCCGGCCCGGTGACGAACCTGATATGCGGTGTCGCCCTGGCCGTCGTCTCCACCGGCATGACCAACGCCCTCGGCGCGGCGCTGTCCTACCTTGCGCTGCTGCAATTCGTCGCCGGCCTGCTGAATCTTCTGCCCGTCCCCGGGTTCGACGGCTTCGGCGTTCTCGAGCCCTACCTCTCGCCCCGGTTCAAGGAGAGGATCCGGCCGGTCCGGCCCTGGCTGCCGCTGGCCGTGTTCGCCATCCTGATCTCGGTGCCGCAGGCCGGCAGGTGGCTGTTCGACGCCGGGTACACACTGCTGGACTGGGCCGGCGGCAACGAGCGGCTCGCCGTCATCGGCGGCCAGCTGTTCCGGTTCTGGGCCTGAGCCGGCCCGGATCTCCTGCTGCCGGTGCGCCGCTCGCACGCCGCGGACGGCCATCGTTCGGGTCGATGGCGCGGAGCCCGCCACCCGGTCTGGAAGGATCGACAGCCGTGAAGATCGCTGTCCTCGTCGGAGGAATCGGTGGGGCGAAGTTCCTGCTCGGGGTGAAGCAGTACCTGGGGTGGAACGCGTACGGCCCCGCGCCGACCACCTTTGGTGCGCCGCCCGAGGGTCTGCCGTGGCAATACCCGAGTCGCACCACCGAGCACGAGGTGACGGCCGTGGTGAACACCGCGGACGACATCCGGCTGCACAACCTGCAGATCTGTCCAGACCTGGACTCCTGCATGTACACACTTGCCGGGGTGTCCGATCGGCAGCGGGGTTGGGGGCGCGCGGAAGAGACCTGGACCGTGTCCGGCGAACTGGTCGGTTACGGAGCCGAGGCGCCGTGGTTCTCACTCGGCGACAAGGACATCGCAACGCATCTGGTCCGCACCAGGATGCTCGATGCGGGGTATCCGCTCTCGGACGTCACCCGGGCGCTGTGCGAACGCTGGCAGACCGGCGTCAGGCTGCTGCCGATGACCGACAGCCGGGTCGAGACCCACGTCGTTGTCGCCGACCCGGAGCCGTCGGACGCCGCGATCGAAGCCGGCCGCGCATCCGGCGCACCGCCGCTGGTCGCGCTGCACTTCCAGGAGTGGTGGATCCGTTACCAGGCCGGCCTGCCCGCCTTGTCGATCAAGCCGATCGGCGCCGAGGAAGCGCTGCCCGGCCCCGGCGTGCTGGAGGCGATCACCGAGGCCGATGTCGTGCTGATCGCACCGTCCAACCCGGTGGTGTCGGTGGGCACGATCCTCGCAGTGCCGGGGATCCGCGAGGCGCTGCGCAGGACCTCCGCGCCGGTGGTCGGGGTGTCCCCCGTCATCGGCAGCAACCCGGTGCGCGGCCATGCCGACAAGTGCCTGGCGGCGATCGGCGTGGAGTGCAGCGCCGAGGGGATCGGCCGGCACTACGGGGCGCGGTCGGCCGGGGGCATCCTGGATGCCTTCCTCATCGCCGGCGACGACACCGCCGACATCCCGGGCGTCACCGTGGTGCAGCGGCCGCTGCTGATGTCGGACCCGATGGCCACGGCCGTGATGGTCGCGGCGTGTGTGGAGGTGGCCGGTGTCCGCTGACGCAGGTGCCGTATCCGAAGCGGACGCCCGGGCAGGCGGCGAGATGGACGCGCCCGCACCCACGGGCCTGCAGATCCTGCCGGTGTCGGGGCTGCCGGAGTTCAGACCCGGTGACGACCTGGTCGGTGCGATCATCGCCGCCGCCCCATGGCTGCGCAACCAAGATGTGCTGCTGGTGACCTCGAAGATCGTCTCCAAGGTGGAGGGCCGGCTGGTCTCCTCACCGACCGACCCGGTCCAACGGGACGAGCTGCGCCGCAGGATCGTCGATGACGAAACGGTTCGGCTGGTCGCCCAGGTGGCCCGGACCAGGATCGTCGAGAACCGGCTCGGCATCGTCGCGGCTGCGGCAGGCGTCGACGCCTCGAACGTGCACGCCGACGAGATCGCGTTGCTGCCGGAGGATCCGGATGCCTCCGCCGCCCACCTCCGTGCGGAATTCGCCGAACGAGGGCTCGACGTCGGCGTCGTCGTCACCGACACCCAGGGCAGGGCCTGGCGTCTCGGTGTCACTGACGTCGCGATCGGCGCCGCCGGGGTGCACGTCCTGGCGGACCTGCGCGGCGACGTCGACGCCCACGGCAACGAGCTCGTCGTCACCCAGGTCGCGGTCGGTGACGAGCTCGCGGCAGCCGGCGACCTGGTGAAGGGCAAGCTCGCGGCCGTGCCGGTGGCGGTGGCCCGCGGGCTGCCGGCGCCCGTCGGCAATGAGGCGGGTGCCGCGTCGCTGATCCGGCCGCGGGACGAAGATCTGTTCCGGCTCGGCACGGACCTCGCGGTCGAACAGGGCCGCCGCGAGGCGGTGCTGTTGCGCCGGACCGTGCGGACGTTCACCGGTGAGCCGGTCGAGGACACCGTGTTGGCCCGCTGCGTCGACATCGCACTCACCGCGCCCGCTCCGCACCACACCCGGCCGGTGCGCTTCGTGCTCGTTCGGGAGCATCGCAACACCCTGCTCGAGGCGATGCAGGCCGCCTGGGAGGCAGACCTGGCCGACGACGGCTGGCCGGCGGAACGGATCGCCCGCCGCACCGCGCGGGGTCAGGTGCTGCGCGATGCGACCGAGATCGTGGTGCCGTTCATCGTCGGTGAGGGCAGGCACGACTACCCCGATGAACGCCGCCGCGGCGCCGAACGCACCATGTTCACCGTCGCAGGCGGGGCCGCGGTGCAGGCGCTGTTGGTCGCGCTGGCCGCCGAAGGGCTGGGTTCGGCGTGGATATCGTCGACGATCTTCTGCCCGGCCGTGGTGCGCTCGGTGCTGCAGGTGCCCGACGACTGGGAGCCGTTGGGTGCTGTCGGCATCGGGTACCCGTTCGAGCCCGTCACCCCGCGACCGCCGGCGCAGGGCGCCCTGGTGCTCCGGTGAGCAGCACCATCCCCTCCTCCGCTGCCCGGTCGGTCTCCTCGTCGCTCGTAGTGGCGGCCATCGTGATCAGGGCGCGGGCATGAGCAGGACGCACGACGACGCGACCTCGATGCTGCGTGGCTGGGACGCGCCCGATCTCGGGCAGAGCGCGCTGCGTGAGGCCTTCCTCGGTTTCCTCGCCGCGCGGCCGGACGCCACCAAGCGCTCCTGCGTGCCGGGGCACGTCACCGCCAGCGCCGTCGTCCTCTCCGCCGATCTGTCGCAGACTCTGCTGACCCTGCACCCGCGGGTGAAACGCTGGGTGCAGCTCGGCGGGCACTGCGAGAAGAAGGACGGCACGATCGCCACCGCGGCCCTGCGCGAGGCCACCGAGGAATCCGGGATCGAGGGCCTTGTCATCGATCCGGACCCGATCCACCTGGACGTCCATCCGGTCACATGTTCCCTGGGCGTGCCCACCCGGCACTTCGACGTGCTGTTCCGCATCGTTGCGCCCGCCGGTGCGGTACCGGCGATCTCGTCGGAGTCGGACGACCTGCGGTTCTGGCCCGTCGATGCGTTGCCACCCGAGACCGGGGACCTGACGAACGCCGTCTTGGCTGCATTGTCCCGCGGCTGAGCCGCGAAAGCGCCTCGCGGGGTTGAGCTCCGCGCGGCGTTGCACACGGGTCTTTGTGCCTGAGCACGCCGGTAAGGTCGAGCCGTGACCGAGCCGAAGAATCGCAAGCGGCTATGGCGTCGTCTCGCGCAGATCTCGATCACGCTCATCTTTGTCGGCTTTCTGGTGCGCACGATGGCTGGTCGGTGGTCCGAAGTCAAGGACGTCATCGGCGATCTGACGGTCCGCGCCTTGTTGCTCGCCCTGCTCGCCTCGCTCGCAGCGGTGTGGTGCTCGTTCATGAGCTGGCGTGCCATCCTCGCGGACTTCGGCCACGCCGTTCCGGTCTCGGGCGGCATGCGTATTTTTTTCGTCGGTCAGCTGGGCAAGTACCTTCCGGGCAAGGTTTGGCCGGTCCTGACCCAGATGCGATTGGGCAGGGCGTACAACGTCGATGGACGCTCATCTGCCGCCGCCGTACTCATCGCAATGCTGATGGGACTCGGTACGGCCCTTCTGGTGACGGCGTGCGTTCTGCCGATTCTCGGCGACTCGGCATTCCAGCGTTATTGGTGGACGTTGTTGGTGCTGCCGATCGCGGTCGCAGCGCTGTGGCCGCAGATCCTCAACTGGCTGCTCAATCGGGCGACTCGACTGCTGAAGCGTGATCCGATGCCAGAGCCCCTGACGGCCTCGGGCATTGTGCAGTCGGCCTTCTGGTCGCTGGGTACCTGGTTGATGTACGGAGCGGCCCTATGGTTTCTGCTGCTCGATCTCGGGTCCACCGGACCTGACCTGATCATCCGCGCGACGGGTGCCTTCGCCGGCTCGTGGGCGATCGGTTTTCTCCTGGCCATCTCACCTGCAGGCGTAGGCCCCCGAGAGGTCGCACTCGTCGTCCTACTCGGGCCTGCGGTGGGTGAACCGGTCGCACTCGTGGCTGCGGTTGTCTCCAGACTCATCATCACTGCTGCCGACCTGGTATGGCCCGGGATCGCCGTTCTCATCGAGCGGCGTCGGCAACGGAGCCTTTCACCCGTGCACTTGTCCGACGGAGCCACGCCCAAGGAAGAACAGGAGAAGGGCACCGGCACGGTCGACCAGACATGACCGGCACAACATCGGATGTCGACCCACTGACTGCCTGACATCGATATATTCCTGGTTCAGCGTCGGAACTGCGCGCGCCTCACGATCGAGGCTGGCAACTTCGGGCCGGTAGGGCACGCTCAATGAGACACAAGGGATGTACTCCTCGATGACCCAGTCGGACAAGACTGACAGTGACCAAACAAAGGCCGAACGTACTGCCCAGCTCGCCTATTCGGAACTTCAAGACAAGACACGGGATGGTGCCCGGCGCCGGCGCAAGGCGCAGAAAATCGTCCGGGTACTGACCGACTTCCTTGGCAGGAAAGGCCTGGATGGGCTGGTCGCCGTCGACATCGGCTGCTCCACCGGCTTCACTGCAGAAGCTTTGCAGCGTGCGGGCGCGCAGGTCATCGGCCTGGATATCGACGTTCCAGGTCTGGTTTACGCAAAGTCATCTTTCGGCGCCAGCGTCGACTTCATCTGTGCCGACGGGTCCGCTCTTCCCTTCCCGGATCGTTCCGTCGATATCCTCGTCTTCAACCACATCTACGAGCACGTGGTCGATCCCGACGCGGTGCTCGCGGAGATACGACGGGTTCTGCATCCGGACGGAGTCGTTTATCTCGGTCTCGGCAATCGAATGGGCGTCATCGAGCCGCATTATCGACTTCCCTTCCTGTCGTGGCTTCCACGTCCGGTTGCGGACCGATACGTCGCCGCCACTCGCACGGCACCGAATTACTACGAGCAGTTCCGCACCAGGCAGGGACTGATCAGGATGTGCGATGGTCTGACGCTCTGGGACTACACGTACACCGTGCTGTCTCATTCCGAGCGTTTCGCTGCACAGGACATGGTGCCCCGTCGACTGGCGAAGCTGCCCGGCCGTTTCTGGCACACACTCGCACCGATCATGCCCACATTCATCTGGCTCGGATCGGTCGGCGACCGTCAGCCGGCAACAGCCGTCACAAAAGAGCCGCCGAAGAAGATCGCCCGGCCTCGGTTGGCGGTCTCCTAATCCATGCCCCGTGACCGACGGGTCTCCAGTGCCGCAGTGCCGGCAACTTGCTTGCCGCGGCCGGTACTGGGTGTTGTGGCGGACGCCTGCCCCCCGTTCATCCGCCAGTGAACGCCTCCCCTGTCTTCATCAGTCGAAAGTTTCCACCGTCCATCGGTGGAATGGAGACGTTGGCTGCCGGAGTTTGGCGTTCCATACACACGGCTCGGCCGGACGCGGTGCTCATCGCCTATGGCGGCCCGAACCGCCTCCTTCCCTTCTGGCTGCCCAGGGCGCTCGGTCGATTGCTCCTGCTGATTGCGCGGGGACGGGTGGAGTCGGTCCTTGCCGGTGACGCACTGATGAATGCAGCGGTGGCACCGCTCACGGCAATTCGCCGCGTTCCACGCGCGACAATGGTGATGGGTTTGGACGTGACCTTCGACAACCGGCTGTACCGCAGCCTGGTACTACCCGTGCTGCGACGCACTCCCATGATCGTCGCCATCAGCGCCGCCACCGCACGTGCGACGGAAGGGGCAGGCGTTCGCTCCGAGCAGGTGCGGGTTGTCCGACTCGGAGTACCTTTGCCGGCTCGCGATTGCAGGAGTCGGTCTTCGCGCTTGCTCCGCGACGCGCTCGACCTCGATGAATCTGCCTTTCTGGTGGCTAGTCTCGGACGACTTGTGCGACGGAAAGGCGTGAGATGGTTCGTCGACACAGTCCTGCCAGAATTGCCTTTGTCGGTGCACTACGTCATTGCCGGCACCGGTCCTGAGGCTCAGGCCATCCGCGACGCTGCGCGGCGTCATGCCCTAGAGAACCGTGTGCACCTTTTGGGTAGGGTCGACGACAATTTCCGTGAGAATGTGCTGCGCGGATCGGACGTCTTCGTCCAGCCCAACGTGCCCGTCGATGGCGACATGGAGGGCTTCGGGCTCGTGACGATCGAAGCCGCACTGCGCGGTACACCAGTTCTTGCAGCTGATCTCGAAGGGCTCCGGGACGCGGTGGTCACCGGTCACACCGGGATTCTGCTGCCGCCGGCAGACGTCGGCGCATGGACCGCGGAGGTGACACGCCTGGTGAGTGAGCGCACCACCCTACCCAGGCTGGGTGACGACTTCCGGGATGCTGCCACAACCTTGTTCGGTGAAGAGCAGATGGGCCGGCAGCTCGTCGATCTGCTCCTCTCCGCGAACGGCAAGTAGGCCGTGTGAACACCACCGGAGCGCGACTGTCAGCCAGTTCGGTCATAACGGGCAGGATGCAGTGGTCAGCCGTCAAGACCCCCCACCGCGAATAGCCCAGCCAAAGTCCGTCGCTACCGCCGCGCCGAACTTCTCGCGGTCGCCACCACTACGTCCGATGCGATGCTGGGAACTGCCACTTCGCCCAGATCGGGCCGAGACGCCGGCTGCTCCAGGATCGGACCCGCCGGCGCCGGCGGGAGCAGCAAGCGCGGGTAGCGATCGGGGTCGTCGTACTGGAGATGCTTGAGTCGTTCGAGGTTCTCTTCCAGGATGATCCGGTTCGTCCGCAGCAGATCCGCGATGATCAACAGGGCGAAGCAGAGCAGCGACGCCACGAACATCGTCGTACCGAAGATCAGCGACTGGATGTGACCGCCGGCCTCGTCGAACAGCCAGAGCAGGCCGAAGCGCAGGAACGGGATGAGCCCCAACACCCCGAAGATCGTTCCCAGAGTGACCAGCAGAATGTACGGCCGGAACATCAGGTAGCTGCGGGTGATGGCGACCCCGGACTTGAACATGTGGTGCCAGATGTTCTTGAACAGCCGCGACTCCCGGGTCTTCGGGTTCGTCACGATCGGGACGCTGACGATCCGCAACCGCCGGTTGCCGGCCTGGATGATCGTCTCCATGCAGTAGCTGAACTGCGTTACCACGTTGAGCCGGAACAGCGATGCCCTGGAGTAGGCGCGGAATCCGCTGGCGGCGTCCGGCAACTCGGTCCCGGCGGCCTTGTTCACCACTCCGCTGCCGACGCGCTGCATGCGCTTCTTGAACGGCGAGAAGTGCTCGATCTTGTCGGTCTGCCGATCGCTGATGACGACGTCGGCCCTGCCCTCCAGGATGGGCCGAACAAGGTCAGGGATCGATTGCTGCGGGTATTGGTTGTCGCCATCGGTGTTCACCACGATGTCAGCACCCTGATACAGCGCGTAATCGACGCCGTCGCGGAAGGACCTCGCCAGCCCCATGGTCCTGGCGTGCCGGATGACATGCGCGCCAAAGCTGTGCGCAATCTCGACAGTGCGGTCTGTGGACCCGTCGTCGATGACGAGGATCTCGATGGAGTCGATTCCCTCGATCCGCCGCGGGATGGAGCCCAGCACCGTCGGCAGGGTCTGCTCTTCGTTCAGACACGGCACCTGCACGACCAGCTTCATGATTCTCCAGCTCATTTCAGGAATTCAGCGCCCGGATTCGGCCGGTCGCACGGGGGCAAGGCATCTACGAACCACCTGACGCGAGCGTCGGTTCACGATTGGCACCCGTGGGGCAACGCTCCCAAAATAGCAACCATTCCCGGCGCCGCCCAACAACCGCACCGTCGGCTCGCGGCGGAATCCGCGGTGACCGGCCTGTAACCTTCAACCCGATGAACGCCCCGGACGAGACTGACGCACCGCGCCGGAACCGCAGTCGGGCCCTGCTGCTTCGGGCTCTCGGCCTTGTCATCGTGGCGATCGCCGTCACTCTCTGTGTACGAGCATTGGTCTCGCAGTGGTCGGAGGTCAGCGCTGCGCTCCGGACTGCGGACCTGCGCTGGATCGGCGCAGGAGTCGTGGCCGCCGCGGCCGGGATGTGGTTCCTCACACTGCTCTGGTACCGGTGCCTGAGGGTCTTCGGCGCACAGGTTCGGTTGAACAGGACGACCGGCTGGTTCTTCGCCGGGGAGTTGGGCAAGTACCTACCGGGCGGCATCTGGCCGGTCGTCGGCCGCGGTGAATTCGCCCGCCGGGACGGCGTCAGCCGGTCGGTCGGCTACTCGACCACGATCATGTCGCTGGGGTTGATGTGCGTCGGCGGCGCCATGGCCTGCACGCTGTTCGTCCCGTTCATGATCGGCGACGGCACGCAGACCCGGTGGGAGCTGCTGGTCCTGCTGCTGCTGCCCGCCGGCCTCATCGTGGTGCATCCGGCGGTGTTCGGCCGGCTGCTGGGGTTGGCCGACAGGCTGTCCAAGGGGCGGATCTCCCTCGACGCGCCGTCGTGGGGCCGGATGGTGGGGCTGATTGCCGTCGCCACCCCGGCGTGGCTGCTGGTGGGTGCTTCCGCAGCGCTGGTCACTCACGGGCTTGGCTTCGAGCAGGAACCGGCGCGGGTGGCTTTCGCGGCGGTCTCGGCCTGGATCGTCGGCTTCCTGATCCTGCCCGTGCCGGCCGGCGCCGGTGTGCGCGAGCTGATGTTCCTGCTGGTCAGCGGACTGGCGGGCGGTCCCGCGGTGGCAGTGGCGGCTGTGTCCCGACTGACCTACATCCTGATCGATGCGATCGCGGGGGTGACGAGCCTGGTGATCCTCAAGGCGACGGCACCCACCACACCGACCACACCGACCGCACCGACCGCACCGACCGCACCGACCGCACCAGCTGATCCGAGCGTTTCCCCCTCGTGACCGGTCGGATCGGCGGCCGCGCGGACGCGGACGTCGACCTGCAGGCACGGGTGGCCTGGGCGGCGACACCGGCCCGTCGACACTCCGGCCCGTCGACACTGTGGCTCGCCGACCGCGTCGGTGAGGTCATCTCGATCGACCACAACGCCGATTTCGCCGCCGTCGTCGAACCCGCCCTCGCTGCCCGCGACGAGGTCACTGTTCGCCTGGTCGAGCCGCGGTGAACCGCTCCCGACGGGCCATCGCTGCGAGCTGTCTGCGGGAGCGTCGGCTTCCGGGGCTGACGCCGACTCTGCCGTACCCGGATCAGACGTCGCTGTTGACGGTGCCTTCGCCCCTGACGCCGAGCGCGGGATCGGATCACCGGGCACGGCCCATCGGGCGCGCGCTGACCGCCCGGCGGGCGGCAAGGCCTTCTACGGCGCAGGCACCTGCAGGACGTGCAGGGCGAACGGGGTCGGCACCGGCAGCACTTTGTTCGGCGGCCGGTAACTCGACGGCGGTCGATCCAGGGTTGCCTCTGCGGTCCAGGGATTGTCCACCGCGTCGGTCGACTGCACGACCGGGCCGCCGGGCACCTGATACCCGGCGACATCGGACTGGGCCGCTCCCACCAGGAACAGCTCGTAGCCGTTGGCCCGCACCTGGGCAGCAACATCGGCGACCTTGTCCGCCCCCAGAGCGCTTCCCTCCGCGGCCACCGGCACGTCGCACCAGGTGCGCAGCGTTTGCGACAGTGTCACACCGGCGAACCCGCCGACGACGATGACGGCTGCGTCGTCAGGTAGCTCGTCACACGTCTGGAGGATCGGTTTCAGGTAGCCGCCCTGCGGGCGCTGCCACATCACCGGCGCGGTGGTCAGGGCGGGCGGAAGGATCAGCGCAACAGCCACGACACCGGCTGCCGTGTAACGCCAGCCAGCCGAGAGCTGTCGGAATCGAGGTACCGACGCGCAGACCGCGACGGCGACGGTGGCCCAGACGGCCAGCGCCGGCAGGATCGCCGGAACGTACCGGCGCGAGGCCCAGATCTGGTCAGGGGTGATCTGCGGGTCGTACCAGTACAGGGCCCCGGCGCCCAGGCACAGCGCAAGGAGAGTGACCAGGGCCGGCTGGCCGCGTCCCCGGAGTACCTTCCAGGTCCCCCAGCAGAGAGCACCGATCGCGAGGAGCAGGGCGGGTGCCCCGATGTACCACGCCATCCATTGCAACGAGTCCTCTGCGTAGGTCCGGAACGGCTCGAGCGGCAGCCCCTCTGCTGTCTGGATCGTCCGAACGGCCGGCAACTGCTGGGCCTGCGTCGCCGTCTGCACCAGCGGGCGCACCCACCAGCCGAACAGCAGGGCAACGCCCACGACGGCAGCGACGATCGCCGCCACCGGACGGCTGACCCGGGTCACGATGGTCCTGACCGCCGGCACGAACGACCACACGACCAGGGCCAGCACGCTGATCACCGCGGAGGCGATCAGCGCAGCTCGCAGCAACCGCAACTGCGGCGAGAGGTTCTCGGCGTAATACCCGGTGCGCTGTGAGAGATCCCACCAGCCGATCGCACCCACGGCGGCTGTCGCAGCGACGGCCACCAGCCAGGCACGGATCCGCGCCGCCCGCATGCCGGGTGTACCCCCGGTCGCGATCGACACTGCAGCAAGCGGGAACAGCATCCCCACGTACATCAGCGCATCGATCCGGGTACACACCAGCGCGCCCAGCAGCACCCCGCCGACAGCTGCGACGGAGACCCGAGGCTTGAAATGCAGGCCGAGCAACACCAGCACTCCACCCCACAGCAGGGCCATGGTGAACGTCTCGGAATAGGTTGCGCGTGCGACCGCGAGCAGCGGCATGCCGACGGCCATCAGCGCAGGCGCGAGCAGTGAGATCAGCGGCCGTCGGGTCGTCCGTACGGTCACCGCGTACAGCGCCAGCAACCCCAGCCCAGCGATGAGCGCGGGAAGCCGGAACATCAGCCGGTTGCCGCCCACGTCGAAGGCCACCGCGAGGGCCACCGACGTCAGGTGGTTGAACTGCGGCTCGATCAGGCCGGATTGCCGGACCTCCCCTGGCTCCCCCGGCACACTGGTCGGGGGGTAGGCACCGCCCGTGTCGTACACGGCGGCACCCGAGAAACGAAGTCCGCGGACACCGTCGAACGCCTGACCGCGCGCGTCCACCTCCAACGAACCCTGGTCGGACAGTTGAACGGCCGTGGTCATGTACGACCCGGGATCGCGGTCGACCACCATGTACTGAGCAGGGGTGACGCCGGCGAACACCGCGTAGCCGATGGCGATGAGCACCGCGGCACCGGCCCCGAACTGCGCGGCGCGAGAGGTACTCCCTGCGGGTAGCCCGCGATGCAGCGCGAAGACACCGAGCACGGCGAGCGGGAGGCCGATCACCAGCGCGGCAAGGGTGCTGTACCGCCCGACGATGGCGAGCAGAAGTCCGGCAGAGCCGACGGTGGCCAGGGTGACGATGCAGGCAAGGGTGATCAGCTCGAACCAGTGCGGCGCGCTCCGCTCTGCTCGGCGGCGACCGGCACCGTCGGCTGCTGCGGCATCCGGCGCTGTGACATTCGGAGCGGTGGCATCCGGAGCTGTGGCAATCGGCGCTGTGGCACCTGGCGCTGTGGCACCAGGCGCTGTTGCGTCGGGTCCGGAGCCGGCCGTCGCTGCCGGTGACGTCAGTACCCGGACCGGTGCGACAGGGGACGAGCCCTCCGTCAGCCGCCTACCGTCTGTGGTCGAAGGCTGTCCGTCGGTCTCGCTGCCGTGTGACGAACCCTCGATCGGACTACCTCCAACGTCAGTTTCACGCATGAGTTCGGACCCTACTGGTTGGCCGTCCATCGGACGGGACGCACTGCCGGCATGCCGGGCGAGGCGACGTCATGCCAGGTCTGCATCGACCATCCGGCTGACGATCTCCTCGAAACCGACCGTCGGAGCCCATCCGAGGTCCCGCCGGGCCCGGCCGGCGTCCCCGGTCAATTCCACGGCGTCCACCGGCCGGACGAAGGCCGGGTCCACCCGCACGTAGCGCTCCCAATCCTCGATGCCGGCGTGCCGGAAGGCGGCCACCACGAACTCGCGCACCGTGTGCGGCTCGCCGGTGGCGATGACGTAGTCGTTCGCCGTGGGATGCCGGGCGGCCAGCACCATCGCCGCAACGTAGTCCGGAGCCCAGCCCCAGTCCCGACGCGCGTCGAGGTTGCCCATCGACAGCTCGTCGCTGCGGCCCATCGCGATGCGAGCGGCACCCTGGGTGATCTTGCGGGTGACGAAGGTGGGTGGCCGGCGCGGTGATTCGTGGTTGTAGAGCACCATCGACGCCGCGTGCAGGCCCCGGCTGCGGTAGATGCGCACCATGTGATGGGCATAGGCCTTGGCAGCGCCGTACGGAGTGATCGGGACCACCGCGGTGGACTCGTCCTGCGGGCTGCGCGCTGGGTTGCCGAAGATTTCGGCGCTGGATGCCTGGACGAGACGGACGTCCCGGCCGCCGGCCTCGGCCAGCTGCCAGGCGGCATGGATCACCCCGGCCGCCGCCAGGCCCGAGACCAGGCCCGTGGCAACCGGCTCTTCCCATGACCGGGCCACCGAGGAGATGCCGGCGAGGTTGTAGATCTCGTCCGGCCCGAGCTCGGTCAGCAGGCCGGTCACGGCATCGACGTCGTTCAGGTCACCGACGTGCGGCAGCGCCCACGGCATCGCAGCGAGCACCTGCTCGGAGTCCGCCGCATCACGGACAAGGCCATGTACCTCCGCCCCCTGAGCGTGCAGCTGTTCGGCGAGGTATCCCCCGTCCTGCCCGGAGATACCTGTGATGAAAGCGGTCGTCATTGAAGCGTGGCCATCGTGGGGTCGACTACCGACCCGACAGCGCGCGCTGCTCGGCGAGATCGGAATCGACCATCATCGTGACCAGCTCCGGGAACGAAACAGTTGGCTGCCAATCAAGTTTCGTCCGTGCCTTGGTGGGATCGCCGATCAGCAGGTCCACTTCGGCCGGCCGGAAGAACCGCGGATCGACCACCACCAGGTCCGACCAGTCCTCGATGCCGACATGGTGGAACGCGATGTCGAGATACTCCCGGATCGAGTGCGTCTCGCCGGTGGCGACCACGTAATCGTCCCCGTGCTCGGCCTGGACCATCCGCCACATCGCATCGACGTAGTCACCTGCGAAGCCCCAGTCCCGCTTGGCGTCCAGGTTCCCCAGTGAGATCGAGTCCTGGAGCCCCAACGAGATTCGCGCGACCGCCCGACTGATCTTCCGGGTCACGAACTCCGGCCCACGGCGGGGCGACTCGTGGTTGAACAGGATTCCCGAGGACGCGTGCATGCCGTAGGACTCGCGGTAGTTGATCGTCATGTAGTGGCCGAAGACCTTCGCGACGCCGTAGGGCGACCGCGGCCACAGCAGGGTCGCCTCGCTCTGCGGGACCTGCTGCACCTTGCCGAACATCTCCGACGACGAGGCCTGGTAAAAGCGCACCTTGGTGATGTCGTCGCCGCAGTAGATCCGGGTGGCCTCGAGCATGTTCAGCACGCCGAGCCCGGTGACCTCGCTGGTCAGCCTGGCGTTCTCCCACGAGTAGGCGACGAAGGAGATGGCGCCAAGGTTGTAGACCTCGTCCGGCTGGGCGGTGTTCAGCGCCCGCATCAAACTGGAGAGATCGGTCAGGTCACCGGTCACGATGTTGACGCCTGGGACCTCGCGTTCCACCAGCTCCCTCTTGGGGTTGTTCTGCCCGCGAATGAGGCCGTACACCTGGTATCCCTTGTCGAGCAGCTGTTCGGCAAGGTAGAGGCCGTCCTGGCCAGTGACACCGGTAATGAGCGCTCGGGGCATTGCTTTTGTTCTCCTGTCGTTTTGGTCCGTGGATGGTAGCGTGCGGCCGCCCGCGCCCCGAACGCTCGCGTGTCGACCCCCGCACGAGGCGTCCGAGACGGCGTTTGCCGCCCGGTACGGTGTCCGGGTGAGCTCAGAGCCATTCGTGTCGTACGCCCAGAACGGCGAGGACGTCGTCCTGTTCCGGGCTCTCGGTCACCTGAGCGAGGGCAGTTATGTAGAGGTGGGGGCCAACGACCCCACCGTCGACTCCATCTCGCACGCGTTCTACGAACGCGGCTGGAGCGGGATCACCGTCGAACCGGTGCACGTGTACGCCGAGCGTCATCGGGCCGAGCGCCCGCGCGACACGGTGATAGAAGCAGCCATCAGCCCCGACGCCAGCGGTTCGGTGGTGCTGCACCAGATTCCGGACACGGGCCTCTCGACGCTGATCGACGACATCGGCGAGATGCACCGGGAAGGCGGATGGGCGGTGGTCAACGAGACCGTGCCGGCCCGCCGCCTCGGCGATGTCCTGGCGGAGGCCGGCTGGGACGACCGCGAGATCCACTTCATGGTGATCGACACGGAGGGCTCCGAGCGCACCGTGCTCGAGACCGTCGACCTGCACCGATGGCGACCGTGGGTGCTGGTCATCGAGGCAACCGAGCCACAGTCCAGAACACAGTCCCATCAGGCGTGGGAATCGTTCGTGCTCGACGCCGACTACCGGTTCTGTCTGTTCGACGGACTGTCCAGGTTCTACGTCTCCGCAGAGAGGTACGCCGAGCTCGAGGAATCGCTGAGCTACCCGGCGTCGGTCCATGACAACTACGTCACTCGCGATGTCGTCGAGCTGCGGGCGGAGCTCGATGGCGCCAGGGCAGCGGTCGAGAAGTCCCGCGATGACGTCGATCACGCCAACTCCGAGGTGGCGCGGATGAGCGAGGAGATGGACCGGCAGCAGGAGGCGCTTGCCAAGGAGCGCGAACTGCTGCAGCAGGAAGCCGACGCCGCCCGAGCCGCGCAGGACGCCGCGGTGGCCTCGGTCCTGCGATGGCGGGAGAAGGCCATGGTGGCCTGGGCCGGCTCCAGCGTCGGATCACAGGCCGACATGACCGAGCTGCTGTTCCTGCGGGAGCACGCCCACTCGCTGTTCACCGAACTCGGGGCCATGCGCAGGACTTTGTCCTGGCGGGTGACCGCACCGCTGCGTCAGGTGCGGCGCGTGGTACCCAGGCGACCGAGCGCGTGAGTACCGACGACGCCGCCCGCGCAACGACTGCGCTGGCGAACCGACTGCGCGCCATCGCCCCGATGCTGATCGAGGAGGTGCCCGAGACCGTCGCCGACCCGGCCGCGGACGCCGCCCGGATGATCTTCGCGCTGTCGGACTCCGCTGTCGCGGATCCGACCGACAGCCGGATCTGGCTCCTGCTGTCGGGCATCGCAGCGGCGTACCCGACCCGGGACGAAGTGGACGAGGCGCGGCGGACCATCGAGCTCGCGCCGCCCGAGGACGTCGCCGACTACCTGCTGGAGACGGGCCTCGGACGCATCCGGCTGAGCGGCGAACCGACCGCCGCGGTGGAGGTCATCGTCGGCCGGGTGATCGTCGACGTCGACTTCACCTCCCGGCACGACCTGCACACCGGCATCCAGCGTGTCGTCCGGCAGACCCTGCCCTTCTGGAACGCCGATCGGCAGATCACCCCCGCGGCGTGGACCCGCAACCAGGGCACCCTGCGCGTGCTGGATCCGACCGAGGCCACCCGGGTCTACGACTGGTTCACCACCGCGGCACCGACCCGCAGCGACACCCCTGCCATCCGGCCGGTCCGCGCCGACCCACGGCTGATCATCCCGTGGAAGAGCGTCATCGTGCTGCCGGAGGTGCCACCGGTCGAAGCCGCCGCACGGATCGCCGCACTGGGGGCGTGCTCGAACAACAAGGTTGTCGCCATCGGCTACGACACCATCCCGCTGGTCTCAGCGGACACCGTGCCACTCGAGGAACCCACGAAGTTCATGCCGTACCTGGCGGCGATCAAGTACGCGGACCGGATCGGCGCGATCAGCCAGACCGCCGCCGAAGAGTTCCGCTGCTTCACCTCGATGCTGATCACCCAGGGCCTCACCGGCCCCGACGTCATCAGCGTCCCGCTGCCCGCCGACATCAGCAGCGACACATCGTTGACGGATCGGGCACGCTCGGACTGCGCCGACATCGTGGTGGTCGGCAGTCACGACCCGCGCAAGAACCACCTGGCCATCCTTCATGCGGCGGAGATCCTCTGGCAGGAAGGGCTCGAGTTCACCCTGACCTTCATCGGCAGCGGCGGTTCGAACGCCGAGTTCTTCCATCGCGTCGAGGTCCTCCAGTTCCGCGGGCGGGCAGTGAGCATCCGTGTCGCGGTGCCCGAGCTGGAGCTCAATCAGGCGGTCGCCTCCGCGCGATTCACCATCTTCCCGTCGATCCACGAGGGTTACGGGTTACCGGTTGCGGAGTCGATCTCCCTCGGCACACCGGTGATCACCACCAATTACGGTTCGACCGCCGAGATCGCCGCCGACGGCGGGGCGGTGACCATCGATCCGCGTGACGACGCGGACCTGACGGCCGCAATGCGGCGGCTGCTGACCGACGACGCCGAACTTGCTTCGCTGCGCTCGCAGATCGCGAAGCGAGCCGGAAGGAGCTGGCAGCACTATGCCGACGAGCTATGGGACGCAATTGTGGAACCGTCTCTCGCGGACCTCCGCGGGTCGGGTCATCACGATGAGCGTTAGCGTTCTCCGCCGCCGCAACGCCGCGCGTCACGACAGCTACAGCACCATCGATCAACTGGTACGCGACATCGATGGCCACGGCCGCGAGCGGCGCGCTGCGATCGTCGACCGCTGCTCTGTGCTGCTGCACGCGCTGGACGCGCCGGCGCCAGCGGCCGGCGGAACCAGGCCGGCCCTCGACGCCCTGATCACTGCCCTTGCGCCCCTGGACTTCTCCCGCGCCTGGCTGATGATCGCCGTCATCAGCGGGCGGCTGCCGTCGACCGAGCAGGTGCGGACAGCGGTCCGGTATGCCGAGACGGACGGCATGGTGGCCGCCCTGCGTGTCGCCATCTGGAGCGGTCCCGCCGCACGAATCCTGGACCCCGGACCCTTTCGCGAAGTGCAGGTGGTGAAGGACGCGGTGCTGGTCGACGTACACCACACCGCGGAGGCCTCCTTCGCCACCGGCATCCAGCGGGTCACCAGAGAGGCAGTGCGCCGGTGGGTGGAGACCCACCGGCCCACCCTGATCGGGTGGCACGGGAGTCTGGACTCGTTGCGCCGCTTGACACCACCGGAGATCCGCCGCGCCTGCTGGGGTGGTCCCGAGGTCAGCGACCCCGCACCCGGGCCCATCATCGTGCCGTTCAACTGCACGTACCTGCTGCCCGAACTGGCGACCGAGACCGAGCGGACGGACGCGCTGCGCTGCCTTGCCCAGTACTCGTCCAACGAGCTGTCGTTGATCGGGTACGACATGGTTCCCATCACCGTCCCGGAAACCACCCATCCCGCGATGCCGGCCGCCTTCGCCCGCAATCTCGCGGCCGCGCGACACGCCCGCCGCATCGCGACCATCTCCGAGTCCGCCGCGGTCGAGTACCTCGGATGGGCCAGGATGGTGCACGCCGTCGGTGTCGCCGGACCTACCGTCGTCCCCTGTTCGCTGCCGAACGAGGTCCGGACATCGACGGCCGAGGAGATGGCCGCGGCCGCGGACCGCCTGCTGGTGGGCAACCTGCCGATGGTGCTCGTCGTGGGCAGCCACGAACCGCGCAAGAACCATCTGGCGGTCCTGCATGCGAGCGAGCTGCTGTGGCGCGAAGGTCACCGGTTCAGCCTTACCTTCATCGGCGGCCGCTCCTGGAGCGGTGATCTGTTCATGGCCTCATTGGCGAAGCTGCAGGCTCAGGGGCGGCCGGTCGAGACCATCTCGGCGGCCGGTGATGCCCTGCTCTGGAGCGCCTACCGGTTGGCCAGGTTCACGGTATTCCCCTCGATCAACGAAGGCTTCGGTCTTCCGGTCGTCGAGTCCATCAGCTGCGGCACCCCGGCCATCACCTCGAACTTCGGCGCCATGCGGGAGATCGCCGCGGACGGCGGTGCCAGATTGGTCGATCCGCGCGACGACCATGCACTGGCAGGCGTGATGCGTGAACTGCTGACCGACGACGCGGAACTACAGCGTCTCACCGAGGCGGCCGTGTCCCGCCCGGTGCGCACCTGGGACGCCTACGCCGCCGAGGCGTGGGACATCCTGACGTCATGACGGTCAGCGCATGATCGCCACGCGGCGATGTCATCGAGTCGTCCATCGGCCCGATTCGGATCAACAGCAAGGGCAGGGAGTTGTGTCGGCGTGAACGAGAAACAGCGCGCCAGGGACGCCAGGCTGTCGGCCGAACCGCTGGTGCCGGCCGGGCCGGTGAGCGGATTCGTGAGCGGTACCGCGGACTCCATCCGCGGCGTGTGGCGTTATCGGGAATTGCTCGACCTGCTGGTGCGGCGGGAACTCAAGAGCCGTTACAAGGACAGTGCTCTCGGTTTCGTCTGGTCGTTGATCCGCCCGCTCACCCAGCTGCTCGTCTACTACGTCGCGATCGGCAAGTTCCTGGGGGCCGAACGATCGATCCCAGATTTCGCGATCTACATCTTCACCGGCCTCACCGCGTGGGCGTTGTTCGCCGAGATCGTCAGCTCGGGAACAGGTTCCATCGTCGCCAACGGCGGGCTGGTCAAGAAGATCTACCTGCCGCGGGAGGTCTTCCCGCTATCGGTCATCGGCAGCGCCATCTTCAACTTCGTCATCCAATTCGCGATCCTGTTCGTCGCGACCTTGTTCGCCGGCTACCCCCCCACCGTGATCGGCCTGGGTTATGTGGGCCTCGGCACCGTGGTCCTGCTGGTGTACGCCACCGCGGCGGCATTCCTGCTGTCCGCCATCAACGTGTACCTGCGCGACATCCAATATCTCGTCGAGGTTGTACTGATGGTGGGGTTCTGGTTGTCCCCCATCGTGTATGCGTGGAGCTTCGTCTCCTCGGCCATCCAGTCCGAGTTCCTCAATGCCCTGTACCTGGCGAATCCGGTGACGCTGGCGGTTCTCGCCTTCCAGCGCGGGATGTGGGTGGCGGGATCCGATCAGCCGCAGCCCTCCGCGCTGGGGGTCCGCCTGCTCATCGCATTGGCGATCGGCATCCCCATCCTCTGGATCTGCCAGCGCGTGTTCGCCCGGCTCCAGAACAACTTCGCACAGGAGTTGTGAGCGATGTCAGACGTCACGGTTGTCAAGGTCTCGGGTGCGAGCAAGCGGTTCGTCATCCACAAGGAGAAGTCGCTCAAGGAGCGACTGGTGAACTTCGGGCGTTCCAATCAGCACAAGGATGATTTCTGGGCTCTGCGCGATATCGATCTGGAAATCAGCAGCGGCACCACCGTCGGCCTGATCGGGCCCAACGGGTCGGGGAAGTCGACGCTGCTGAAGCTGATCGGCGGAATTTTGCAGCCGACATCGGGCACGGTGGAGCACCGCGGCCGCCTGGCGGCGCTGCTGGAACTCGGTGCCGGTTTCCACCCCGACCTGACCGGCCGTGAGAACGTCTTCCTCAACGCGTCCATCCTGGGCCTGTCACGAAAGCAGACCGCGCAATTCTTCGACGCCATCGTGGCGTTCTCGGGCATCGAGCCGTTCATCGACACCCAGGTGAAGTTCTACTCGTCCGGCATGTACGTGCGGTTGGCCTTCGCCGTCTCGGTGCACGTCGATCCTGACGTGCTGCTGGTCGACGAGGTACTGGCCGTCGGCGACGAGCCGTTCCAGCGCAAGTGCATGGACCGGATCCGGCAGTTCCAGCACGACGGCCGGACCATCATCCTGGTCACCCACGGACTGGACCAGGTGGCCGACATCTGCGACCGCGCCGTCGTCCTGGAGAACGGGCGGATCCAGATCGACGGCGCGCCGGTCGACGCACTGCGCCACCTGCGGGCCGACTTCGAGACGATGCGCCAGGAGGACATCGCCAACCAACGCGAGAGTTCCACCGAGGTGGTCGCGGCGGCCCGGGTGACCGGCGTGACAGTCACCGACCTGTCCGGCTCGATCGTCAGCACCATCGAGCCGGGAACCGGATTGCTGGTGAGCGTCGACGTCGCGGTCGACGGCAGGGTCGACGACCCGGTGATCGGGATGGGCATCGACAGCCCGTTGGGCCAGGTGGTCTACGGCACGAACACCAAGCTGATGAACGTCACCGTCGAACCGCTGTCCGGACGTTCCCGGCACACGTTCCTGTTGCCGGAGGTCTGGCTGGGTGAGGGCCAGTACACGGTGCACGCAGCACTGGCACGGGACGGCGGCGTGGAGTTGCATCGATTGCCCAACGCAGCGCCGCTGACGGTGCACGCCAAGGGCAGGAGCGTCGGGTTCATCAACGTCGACGCCGAACTGGTGGCGGAGGGCTGAGATCGGCCAGTCCTGACGGGGCTGAGGTCGGGCAGTGCCGACCGGGTCACCGCAGCCGGTCCTGCAACTGGGCGATCTCGTATTCCGGCTCGCCGAACAGCGACTCCCGCGCCCGTGCACGGCTGATCGACGCCGTCAGGTCCCGATCGGCCGGGTCGAACGAAGCGGCGATCAGGCCGTCCCCGCTGAAGGACTCGCGGACGGTGTGCTCGGCGATGATGTGGCCGCCGCAGTCGATGATCAGCTCGAGCGCCCGTTGGTGGGTCAGCGCGTCGCCGGAGATGCTCTGGTGGTGCGTGGACACCACGAGGAACCGGACCCGGCCGGCCGTCAGCAGCGACCGGGCGCGCTCGAGCAGGATCGTCTCGGCGCCCTGGATGTCCAGCAGGACCAGATCCACCCGTTGCCAGCGGGCATCGTGCAGCAGGGAGCCGAGGTCGTGCTGGACGACCGGGATCACCGCGCCGGTGCTCTCGGTGCGGAAGTCCATCAGCTCGCCCGGACGGGCGCCGACGGCCCCGTGGACGAACTCGATGCGCCCGGTCAGTCCGTTGAGCGCGGCGTTGCGCACTCCCACCTGCAGATACACAGGGTCCGGCTCCATGGCCACCGCGCGCCCGCCCGCAACGACATGGCAGAACCACAACGAGTAATAGGACCAGAAACTGCCGAACTCGATCATCGTCGGCGCAGGTTGGCCCGCCGCGTCGGTGCCGGACGCCGCGAGACGGCGGATCACGGCATCGAAGGCCAGCTCTTCCTGTGGTTCGTGGTGGCCGGCCAACCCGCGGATGATCTGCGTCATCCACGGGCCGTAATAGCAGCCCTCCTCGATCAGCACGCCGTTGTGCATGACCTGCACCGACCCGCCCGGCACGGTTCTGATCGCGCCGGCGTCCCGGACCTTCGGCAGCACGTCGGTGTCCCGGCAGGACAGGGTCATGGCGACGCGACGGGCCTGCGGATCGGGGCTGTCCGGCGCGGGCCGGATGATCGGATCACGCATCGGCCGGGCGTTCCGTCGGTAGGCGAGGACCGCGGACACGGACGGTGGAACGGCGACCGGAACGGGGAACCGGTCGCGAGACGCCGATAGACTTCCGCCCGTGTCCACCACGGAGCCGCGCTCGACGGCGCTTCGCATCTGGCTGCTCGGGGCAGGTCTGGCATTCGTCCGTCAGTTCGCGAAGTTCGGCGTGGTCGGCATCGTGGCGTTGACCGTCGACGTCGGCCTGTTCAACCTGCTGCTCTACGTCGGCCCGTCGCCGGTGCTGGCCGGTCAGCCCCTGCAGGCCAAGATCGTCAGTGTGGCGGCGGCCACCATGGTGTCCTGGCTGGGGAACAGGTATTGGACCTTCCGTAAGACCCGTCGACCGCATCCCTGGCGTGAACTCGGTTTGTTCGCCCTGATGTGCACCATCGGACTCGGGCTCTCGTTGCTGTGCCTGGCCATCTCGCATTACCTGCTCGGCCTCACCTCGCCGCTCGCGGACAACATTGCCGCCAACGTCATCGGACTCGCGGTGGGGACGGCATTCCGATTCTGGGCCTACCGGCGTTTCGTGTTCACCCACACCACCGCGGCCGCTCAGCCGATCGCCGCGGCAACCATCTGATCCCTGCGCCCGCAGCCTGATCGGTTCGACCGGCGCGTCGGTCTGGCACCGGCGCCCGACCGACGGTGTGGTCCGGCCGCGGTCAACGGTGACGCGATCAGGCCGCAACGGGCGCCCGGAACCGCTCCCGGGTCAAGATCCAGAGCGCCTCCACACCGTCGCGCCAGGTCAGCTTCTTGCCGGCCTCGCGGGTCCGTGCCTTGTAGGTGATCGGGATCTCGTACGGACGGGTCCCGGTCCGCAGGATCTTGCCGGTCACCTCCGCCTCCATGCCGAACCCGGCCGACCTCACGTCGAGCCGGCGGTACAGCTCCAACGGCATCAACTTGAAGCAGGTTTCCAGATCGCTGATGTAGCAGTTGAACAGCACATTGGCGAAGGTGGTGACGGCACGGTTTCCCAGGACGTACAGGTAGGAAAACGCGTTGTGACTGCCGAAGGTGCGAGTTCCGTACACCACTTCGGCCTCGCCCTGTAGGACCGGCACGAGCAGCGCCGGGATTTCCTCAGGCGCATATTCGAGGTCCGCGTCACACATGATCACATAGTCACCGGTGGCCAACTCGGCGCCTTTGCGGATCGCCGACCCCTTTCCCCCGTTCGTTGCCTTTTCATGGATGAGGACGCGGGACTCCCCGGCCCACTGCTGGTAGAGATCCCGGGTGCCGTCGGTGCTTCCGTCGTCGACGATCACCAATTCCATTTCGACCGGGTAACCGACATCCAGGACACGCTTGACTGCTGATTCCAAAGTGGCGACTTCGTTGTAAACAGGCATCAGAATCGAGAGTTTCACGACGCGGATGTTATCAATGTCCGGCGATGGGCGATCTCCGCGGCACGCCCGGGTCACCCGGACGCCGGCACGAGCCACCCGCAGGTGGCCCTCGGTGGACACCCGGGCAGGCTAGTGTTGCGCACCGCGACAGCGCACTGACCGGAGGCAGCGGGCGGTTCGCCGCGACCGGTCACCGCGGCAGGTGGCCGCGCACAGATTTCGATGCAGGGCCGGGGAGGAGCTGCCGACATGAGCGAACGCAGGATTCTGGTCACCGGCGGGTCCGGGTTCATCGGCTCGCACCTGGTGACGCGACTGCTCGCGGAGGGCCACCAGGTGTTGGTGGTCGACAACTTCTACTCGGGCAGCCGGAGCAACCTGGCGCATCTGCTCGGGCATCCGCAGCTCGAGATCATGCGGCACGACGTCACCTTTCCGCTGTATGTGGAGGTCGACGAGATCTACCACCTCGCCTGCCCGGCGTCACCGGTGTTCTACCAGCGGGACCCGGTGCAGACCACCAAAACCTCGGTCGTGGGCTCCATCAACATGCTCGGTCTGGCGAAGCGGACCAAGGCACGCATCCTGCTCTCGTCCACGTCGGAGGTCTATGGCGATCCGATCGTGCACCCACAGGACGAGAGTTACTGGGGCAACGTCAACCCGATCGGCATCCGGTCCTGCTATGACGAAGGGAAGCGCTGCGCCGAGACGCTCTTCTTCGATTACCGCCGGCAGCACGACATGCCGATCAAGGTCGCCCGCATCTTCAACACCTACGGTCCCGGCATGCGGCCGGACGACGGCAGGGTGGTCTCCAATTTCATCGTTTCCGCCTTGAAGGGTGAGCCGCTGACCATTTACGGCGACGGTTCGCAGACCCGGTCGTTCTGTTATGTCGACGATCTCGTCGACGGCCTTGTCCGACTGATGAACACGCCGCACGGGGTGACCGGGCCCATCAACCTCGGTAATCCGTACGAATTCAGCATGAACGAGTTGGCGACAAAGGTCAGCGCACTGGTCGGTGGCACCAGCGTTGTCGAATATCACCCGCTGCCGGCCGACGACCCGACACAACGGCAGCCGACGATCACCAAGGCGCGAGAGTTGTTGGGCTGGGCTCCGAAGATCAACCTCGACGAGGGCCTGGCCGCCACGGTGGAATTCTTTCGGCAGCAGCTCGCCAACGATCCGCAGGAAAAGGTTTCGGCCGCACCCGCCGTGGCCGGCTGACCTGCTCCACCACATTCGGTGCTGTCACGGTAGGGGGCGGGGGCATGACTGCGACACCTCAGACAGGTGACGTCCCGAGTGGCACCGGAATGTCACCGTCGCTCACAGCGCCGCGCGTTCCAAGGACATCGCGCGCCGCCACGGCCAACGAGCCGCGACTGCCGGGCTGGGCCCTGGCGGCCATCATCGCCGTTGCGGTCCTGGGCTTTTCCGTCCTGACCGTGCTGCGCTATGCGGCGCGCAACCTTCAGGCCGACAGCATCGTGCAGTCGATCATGTCGATCCAGGACGTCCGGTTGTTCTACTGGGGGCAGGATCGTCTTGCTTCGGTGGTCTCGTTCCTCGCCAGTCCGGTCGCCGATCCGGCAACCAATCTCTTCCTCGTCCTGCTGATCAATGCGTTGGCATTTCACGTCCTGCTGCTGGTCGTCGCCAGGATGGGTACGTTCGTCGTTTCGGGCAACCGAAAATGGTCCAGCACTCTGGTGATCTTCCTGTTGATCAGCGCCGTGACGCATACGGCTGCGACGTCCTTGGCCATGTACACCCTGGCCTTGGACGCCCAGCCCTATGCGATGTCGTGGGCGCTCGCGCTCGGCGCTTTCCTGCTGTGGAAGCGACACGAGTGGTGGGCCCTGACGTCGGCCGTGGCAATGGTCGGCGTTGCCGTCGGGCTCAACCCGTCGGTCATCCTGGTGGCCGCATTCCTGGCCGTGCTGGAGATGTTCAGGCGCCGGCAATGGATCCGCTGGATCGTGTTCGGAGTGGTCTGGATCGCATGGTTCGCCATCTGGCTGAAGCTCTCCCACGCATTCCCGGGAGATCTCGGGCCGAAACCGGACCCGGCGCGCAGCTACTTCAGCTTCAGCGTCAGCACGTTCCGCTCGGGCGTGACGAAGTCGCTGACGGCGATCCTCTCCGCTTTCGACGGGGTGCGGCTGGTCGTCCTGATCGTCATTGCGTGCCTGGCGACCCTGATGCTGCGCTCGGAGCGGCATGCCGCCCTGATGCGACGCCTCCTGCTGGTGGCGGCCTTCTCCGCGCTCTACCTGGCGATCTTCGCCGGGAACCCGTGGGTCGCGGTCAACGGGTTTCATGTCCGCTACTTTTCCCCTGTTCTCGTGGCGATCGCCGTGGCGATTGCCGCCCCTGTCGCAGCGGTGCTGCTGACAGTGCGAGCACCGCTGTTCCGGGGTGCACCCACGTTGTCGGTGGCTCTCGGCGTGGCGACCGTGGCGGCCGTCGGCTCGATCGGGGGACCGCTGACGCCGCCTGCACAGGCGGCGACCATCGTGGCAACAAGGGCGACCGCCGACTACGCCAGGGCGAACAACGTTCAGTTCGTCGGGGGGTACTACTGGCTTTTCTGGCCGGTCATGTTCCAGCGGCTCGATGACGGCAGAACGGCCGTGTTCGGAAGTGGCTATCGCAGCGACGGGGATCGCGAGGCGTATCGCACGGCGCTGGATCGCGCCATCGCGAGTTCACCGACCCCGCCCCGCGCCCTGTGTGTGGGGGACAAGGTCTCGAACTGTCAGACCTACCTGGAGTATCTGACACGGCCGGGTTGGCGCGAGGCCGCCGGCAGCTGCCCGATGCCTGTGCTGGCGGCCGACGGCCCGCGCCCGCCGCCGGCCAAAAGCTGCAAGATTCTCGAGTTCCGCCCCTAGCGCGGATCGGGCGGACGTCGGATCTCGCCGGCAATGCTCGATCTCACCCGTCGGAGGATCCGGACGGCAGGCGGCCCGCCGATTCATGAGGCGGACGAACTGTTAGGTTGGATCCCGGAAAACAGGGCTCGACGAAGACCTGTCCCGGGGGGCAACGTCCATCGACGGCAGGGCACCCCGCGATCCGCAGAGGACAATCTCGGCCGCAGGGGGTGGTGGCCGACTCGCAGCGGCCACACCTACATTCTTGTCATCACGGTAGGGCGGGCATGACCACGACAGAATCAGCCGGTGCGGCCGGCGACGTCCCGGGGAACCCCGGCGGGGGGACGTCGCCAGTGGCGCACCCCGCCGAACAGACAGCAGCTACTGAGCGGACTCCACACAGCCGGCGTAGGTGGGCCGTCGCGGTCGCCACCGTGGTTGCCATCGTGGTTGCCGTTGTGGGCTTCTCCGTGCTGACGGTGCTCCGCTACACCTCCCCCACGCTCCAGGCCGACAGCATCCTGCAGTCGGTGATGTCGGTCCAGGACGTCCGGTTGTTCTACTGGGGGCAGGATCGCCTCGCCTCGGTGGTTCCGTTCCTCGCCAGCCCGGTCGCAGATCCCATGACAAATCTCTTCCTGGTCCTGCTGATCAACGCGACGGCAATTCACGTCTTGCTGCTGATCGTCGCCAGGATGGGCACGTTCGTCGTCACCGGTTCCCGGAAATGGTCGGGCACTCTGGTGCTCTTCCTGCTGATCTCGGCCGTCACGCACACCATCGTCGAGCCGATGTTCACCCTCGCCCTGGACGCTCAGCCGTATTCGATGTCGTGGGCGCTCGCGCTCGGCGCATTCCTGCTGTGGAAGCGACACGAGTGGTGGGCCGTGACGTCGGCCGTGGCAATGGTCGGCGTTGCCGTCGGGCTCAACCCGTCGGTCATCCTGGTGGCCGCATTCCTGGCCGCGCTGGAGATGTTCAGGCGCCGGCAATGGATCCGCTGGATCGTGTTCGGAGTGGTCTGGATCGCATGGTTCGCCATCTGGCTGAAGCTCTCCCACGCGTTCCCGGGAGATCTCGGGCCGAAACCGGACCCGGCGCGCAGCTACATCAGCTTCAGCATCCAGACTTTCCGCTCCGGGGCGGCGGAATCACTCACCAAGATCGGTGCCGCCTTCGACCGGACATGGCTCGTGGGGCTCGCCGTGATCGCGGCTGTCTGCACGCTGCTGTTGAGCTCCGAGCGCCGCGGAGCCCTGCTCAAACGGCTCGCGCTGACGGCATTGTTCGTCGTCCTGTATTGGGTTGTGTTCGTCGGTAACCCATGGGTGGCGGCCAACGGCTTCCACGTGCGGTACTTCTTCCCGGTTGTGCTGGCGGTGGTCGCGAGCATTGCCGCACCCGTTGCGGCGGTACTGCTGACAGACCGATTGCCGCTGCCGCAGAACACCTCACGGTCGGCGCTGGCCCTCGGCGTTGCAATCCTCGCGGCCGTGGCGTCGATCGTCGGCCCGCTCAAGCTCCCCTCGCAGGCGCCGATCATCGTCGCGACCGGCCCGACCGCCGACTACGTCAAGGCGAACGAGGTCAGCTTTGTCGCGGGGTACTACTGGCTGCTCTGGCCGGTGCTGCTGCAGAGCCTGGACGAGGGCAGGACCGCCGTCTACGGGGCCGGCGCGCGCAGCGACGGTGATCTCGCCGCCTATCGAGCCGCCCTCGACCGTGCCGTCGACGATCAGCAGAGACCACCGCGGGCGATCTGCGTCGGCGACAAGGTGACCAGCTGCAAGACCTACCTGGAGTATCTGACCCGTCCGGGTTGGCAACAGGTCGAGGGATCCTGCCCGATGCCGTCATTCCAGGGCAGCCGGCTCAGCCCACCGGCCAACCGCTGCACGGTGTTGGAATACAAGCCCTAGCTCGTCATCGCCAGGCCTACGTAAGGTCGAACTTCTCCCACGGGCCGATCGCGGTGCGGTTGGCGATGAGCGGCAGGGCGCCGCCACGCTCGGCGCAGACGTACCGCCCATTGACCGCGGCACGCAGACTGACGGTGCCGTCTCCGTTCCGCACCAGGGTGAACGTTTCCCAGGTGCCGATGGAGGTCCGGTTGGCGATCAGCGATGCGGAACCTGCGGACTCGGCACAGACATAGCGATTGTTGGCTCGTGAGCGCAGCGCGATCAGGCTGCCGCCCCTGGGGATGACCTCGAACCGCTCCCACAGCCCCGCCGCGGTGCGATTGGCGATCAAGGGGTCGACGCCTGCGTTCTCGGCCGTGACCAGCCTGTTGTTGACCATCGACCGCAGACTTGAACTACCGGAATCACCACGGATGCGGGCGGCCAATGAGCTGAGCTTCGGGTCACCGGGCGACACGTTGATCTCGAAATGCATGGCGTCCACCGTCCCCCGGTAGTCGCCGCCCCAGTAGATGACGCCGTCGCAGTCGGCCAGGATGCCTCTGATCGCCGCGACCTGCCGCGTCGAGAACGTGCTGGCAACCGAGGCCCCGTTGGGGTGCTGGTCGTAATTGAGGTCCATGGCAGTGCCGGAGGCGTGATTCGACCACACCGACGGGTTGTTGACGTTCTTCCGGTAGTCGTAGGCGCCGGAGTAGTCGTCGATCAGATGCTCGACCTCGGAGTTGAACCGGCTGGCGACGTACATCATGACGGTCGCCACGTCGCCGCTCTTGACCTGGAGGTACACAGTGGGGCTGGTACCTGGCACGGTGTACCAGCTGACGCCGATCGCGGAAGCCGGTGTGCCGACGGGCCAGTCGTTGTACGAGGTCATCACTGCCGAGCTGAGCGACTTCTGGGCGGCGGCGAACTTACGGGTGAATCGTTCATCTCCGGCGGGAGCCCCATCAGCGCCGACCGCTTCGTCGGCATCGGGCCGGATCGGTCCGGCAGCTGCAACGCCGGTGAGACCGCCCATACCGAGCAATGTCGCTCCGGCGGTGACAGCACCCAGCTGCATCACACGCCGGCGGGATAGCGAGAATGCATTGTTGTGCGCCACGAGACCTCCTGGAAGAGCACGATTGACGCGACTCGAGGAGTGGGATGACCACGCGGGATCACGCAGAGTCGCAGATTCTTACTGACAGTATAAAGCCAGCTCTCATACAAACGTCAGTGAAGATCAATTTGCATGCGGAAACAAGGTGGCGCTCCGGAATCGATGACGGCCCGGTCGTGGCCATCGCGTGCCGCGACACCCGTTGGGGTGCGCCGTGGTGCACCCTCCGCGTTGCCCGTGACGCTGCACGGTCACGCGCGTCAGTATCCGGGTGGTCCGGCGGAGTTGGGTAGCATGGATGCGATCCGAGCCCGAGTCCGTCGTGGTGCCCTGCGCGCTGACGACCTCAACAGACACGCAGTGAGAGGTCGTACACCCGTGACCGATGCCCGCTCCGATATCGCGGCCGACGTAGAGCGATCAGGGTATTTCCGCACCCGGATGTCCCAGAGCGCGAGTCGCGGACCGATCTGGGAACACATCTGTCGCTATCTCGAGCGCTACGTCCCGGCTGACGCAGCCGTGCTGGAACTCGGGGCGGGGTGGTGCGATTTCTCCAACCAGGTGCAGGGCCGTCGGGTGGTGGCCATGGATATCGACGAGGTCGTCGCTGACGCCGCCGGGCCCGGTGTCGAAGCAATCGTCGGTGACTGCACGGACCTGTCCCGATTCGACGCCGGCGAATTCGACGTCGTGTTCGCCTCCAACCTGCTCGAACACCTCCAGCGACCGCAGACCGAACAACTGTTGGCCGGGGCCGCGCGGGTGCTTCGGCCCGGTGGTCGACTCATCCTGATGCAGCCGAACTTCCGGCTCAATCCGGGGGGCTACTTCGACGACTACACCCACGTCGCGATCTACACCGATCGTTCGCTCTCGGACCACCTCACTGCGCTCGGCTGGAACATCGACGCGGTGATGCCGCGTTTCCTTCCGCTGACCCTGCGCAGCAAGGCATCCCGGTTGACGTTCCTGGTCCCGGCATATCTCCGCTCCCCCATCAAGCCGCTGGCCGGCCAGATGCTCCTGGTGGCGAGCACACCGCGATGACGTCCGGACTGGACCGGCTGCCTGCCGCGTTCTTGCTCCGGGCTGCCTGTCATATCGAGGAAAGGCCGCGACATGTGGCACGGTAGAACGCTTTCGGTCATCCTTCCGACGTACCGTGAGAAGGACAGCATTGCGCAGACCATTCGCGGCTTCGAAAACCTCGGGATTGTCGACGAAGTGGTGGTCGTCAACAACAATGCCGAGGTCGGCACCTCGGAGGAGGTCGCGACCACCGGCGCCCGCGAGGTGATCGAGCAGCGGCAAGGCTATGGAGCCGCCATCCAGCGCGGATTGCGGGAGGTCGACACCGATCTGATCTGCGTGTGCGAGCCCGACGGGACCTTCAATCCCCGGGACCTGCTGAAGCTGCTCCCGTTCACCGAGGAATGCGATTTCGTCGTCGGGTCTCGCACGGTGTCCAATTTCATCTGGGACGGCGCGAACATGGGCGCCTTTCTCCGGTGGGGCAACTGGGCCGCCGCCAAACTCATCGAGGTGCTGTTCAACACCGCCTACCTGAGCGACGTCGGCTGTACCTTCCGGGTCGTCTCGCGCGCTCGGGTGGCGGACATCCTTGCGCACGCGACGACGCCGGGATCGGCGTTCGGCCTGGAGATGCTGCTGGTGGCCGTCATCCGGCGATCCAAGGTCGTGCAGGTGCCGGTGAACTACTACCCGCGCATCGGGACCTCGTCGGTCACCGGTGACCCGATGAAGACGGTGCGGCTGGCCGCGACGATGCTCCGGATGATCTCTGTCTACCGGTGGAAAGAGGCGCGGCTGGCAAGGAAACCGGACCACCAGATCGCGGACTCGCACTGACGGACTGCACGCAAGCACTGCACTGAACTGCCAGGTCGGGGACACCCGGCGGCGGTCAGGTGTCCGCCGAGAACCTCACAGCAGCCGCCGGCAGTTCGACACCGGGCCAGATCCTGATACCCGCGATCAGCTCGCAGCGGTCGCCGATCACCGCGCCGTCGCCGATCACCGCGTCGGTGATGACAGCCCCGTTGCCGATCCTGGCACCGGCGCCGACGACGGATCGGCTGACCCGGGCGCCATCGCCGATCACCGCGCCGTCGAACACGACAGTTGCGTCGACGACCGCGCCGGGAGCGACCGATGCTCCCCGCCCGACGGTGCTGCCGCCGGTCAGGATCGCGTCCGACGCCACCGTCGCGCCGTCCAGCGTCAGGAACTCCCCGACGGAACCCGGCAGCGCCTGGGTCGGCGCGACGCCGGTCACCAGGTCCGCCGATCCTTGGACGAACGCCGCCGGCGTTCCGAGATCCAGCCAGTAGGACGAGTCCACGTGGCCGAAGATCCTCGCCCCCCGCTCGAGCAGACCCGGGAACGTCTCACGCTCCACCGAGACGACCCGGCCGGCCGGGATCGACTCGAGCACGCTGCGCTTGAAGACATAGCAACCAGCGTTGATCTGGTCGGTCGGCGGGTTGTCGGTCTTCTCCAGGAAGGCTTGCACGCGCCCATCCGGGCCGGTCGGAACCGATCCGAATGCCCTCGGGTCGGCCACCTTCACCAGATGCAGCGTGACGTCCGCATCGTTCTCCTGATGCGTGTTCAACAGTTGCCGCAGGTCTACGCCGGCCAAGATGTCACCGTTGAACACCAGGACGGTGTCGGCTCGCAGCGCGCCCGCCACGTTGCGGATGGCACCGCCGGTTCCCAGTGGCTCGTCCTCGACCAGGTAGTCGATTTCCAGGCCGAAGGCCGATCCGTCGCCGAAGTAGTCGGTGAACGTCTCCGCCTTGTACGAGGTCCCCAGCACCACGTGGCGCACGCCGATCGCCCTGATCCGGGACAGCAGGTGCTCCAGGAACGGGACCCCGGCGGTCGGCAGCATCGGCTTGGGAGCCGACAGCGTCAACGGCCGCAGTCGGGTGCCCTGCCCGCCGACCAGCACCACCGCATCGACGTCCATCTGCTCTCCCACTGTTCCGCCTTCCCGTTCACCACGTGATCAACTTGTCGCCAGGCACCTGGTCACAATCCGCGCCGAATGACCTCGCGCGCGGGCGCATCGCCGTCAGCGCGCCCCCGCGGCCCGCGCCAACTCGACCACATACTGCCCGTACGGGGACTTCGCCTGCGCCTGGCCGAGCTCGAGGCATCTGTCGGGGGTGATGAAACCATTCAGCAGCGCAATCTCTTCCAGGCACGAGATGCGCACGCCCTGCCGGTGTTCGAGCACCTTGACGAATTCCCCCGCCTCGAGCAGCGAATCATGGGTGCCGGTGTCCAACCAGGCAAATCCGCGCCCGAGGTTGAGCAGTTGAGCTTTCCCGGCGCGGACGTAGATGTTGTTGAGATCGGTGATCTCGAGTTCACCGCGGGCGCTCGGGCGCAATGACCGCGCGTGCCCGACGACATCGTTGTCATAGAAGTACAGACCGGTAATCGCCAGATTGGACTTCGGCGCAGCGGGCTTTTCTTCGATGGACAGCAACCGCCCGCTCTCATCGGTCTCGCCGACGCCGTACCGCTCGGGATCGCGGACGGGGTACCCGAAGAGCACGCAGCCGTCGATGCCCTCGCCGGCCCGGCGCAGCGTCTGCGAGAAGCCCTGGCCGTAAAAGATGTTGTCGCCCAACACCAGTGCGACCGAATCCGAGCCGATGTGGTCCGCTCCGATCAGGAATGCCTCCGCCAGGCCGTTGGGCGAGGGCTGCTCGGCATAGCTGATCTCCAGGCCCCATTCCGCACCGTCGGAGAGCAGGCGCCGGAACCCGGAATTGTCCTCCGGTGTCGTGATGATGAGGATCTCGCGGATACCCGCCAGCATGAGAATGGACAACGGGTAATAGATCATCGGTTTGTCGAAAACCGGAAGCAGTTGCTTGGAAACGGCGCGGGTGATCGGGTGCAGCCGCGTGCCGGCTCCCCCGGCGAGAACGATGCCTTTCACGCCTGCACGTCACCTGCCTTCCCCATTGCGACTTGCACCGAACGCACGGCGCCTGGTGCCCGGCATCGCATCGGGCCATTGGCGGGCCGGTCAGCGTTGCCGACCGACCGTCCCCGGCGATCCCCTCACGGGCCCGCCGACCATACCGGAACGGGCGGGCCGGACAGTCACCGCTGGGCCGGGTCGGAACCCTCGGCACCGGCGTCGGGCACCCGGAGCGCGGGAATCCTGGCACCGGCCGCGACCTTGCGCGATCGGCGCGAGGCGAAGCTCCGGGCTGCCAGGCCGGCCTTCAATGCCCACCTCAGCGGCGCCTGCCACGCGGCGGGGTAACGGCCCGCCAGATACCGGTAGGCGCTTCGATGGTGCGCGGCGGCCATCGCGCCGGGGTCGCGCTCGGTGGCGTGACCGCCCGTGTGGATCACCCGCGCCGTCGGGCAGTAGACGCTGCGCCAGCCGGCACGGGCCAGCCGGTCGGCGAGATCGACATCCTCGAAGTACATGAAATATCCGGGATCGAACCCCCCCACCTCGTCGAACGCTCTGCGCCGCAACAGCAACAGCGACCCGGACAACCACCCGGCGAGACGTTCGGTCGGTGTGGCGGCGTCCTGCCGATACGTCCGGGTCCACGGGTTCGTCGGCCACCACCAGCCGAGCAGCGCGTGACCGATGCCGGCCCCGATCGACGGCAGGTGGCGAGCGGACGGATAGACCACACCGTCCGGAGTGGTGATGAGCGGACCGAAGGCGCCGCCGTCGGGGTGGCGACCGGTCGCGGCGAGCAACGCATCGATGGACCCGGCGGAGAAGACCACGTCCGGATTGGCCACCACCAGGTACTCGATTCCGGGACCGAGACAGCGGGCTCCGACGTTCGCCGCCGCGCCGTAGCCCAGATTGCCGCCGGTGCGGACGAGGGTGACGTCCGGTCGCCCGGCCTCGCGCTCGACACTGCCATCGGTCGAGCCGTTGTCCGCGATCACCACGCTCACCGGCCCGGAACAGGCCGCGGGGATCGAATCCAGGAAGGTGCCCAGGGCGTCTCCCGGCGAGTACGTGACGACGACGACGCCCACCGCCGGAGGCCGAACGGGGAGCTCGTCGAGCCGCGGACGCGGCGTGCCGGCGGGCGGGCCGTCCGGCGTCATCCCTCACCTTCCGCGGCCGCTCGGTCGTAGGCGACATGATGGGCCTCTGCGCTCGCTGCCCAGGTGAATCCGGCTGCGCGGTCCACCGCCGCCTCGGAGAGCTGTTGGCGCCGCTCCGGGTCGTCGAGCAGTTCGGACAGCGCCGCGGCGATGTCGCCGGCCCCCGTCCCGGTGTAGGCGACCGCGTCACCGCCGACCTCAGGGAGGGCGAGCTTGCGGGTGGTCAGCACGGCGACGCCGCAGGCCATGGCTTCCAGCACGGGAAGGCCGAAGCCCTCGCCGAGACTCGGGTAGGCGACCACTGTCGCGCCGCCCAGCAGACCGGGCAGCATCGAGGGCTGGACATGACCCACCCTCATCACCGTCAACCGCGCGGGCACCGCGTTCATCGCCGGATCGACCCCGGTGTCCCAGCCCGGCGCACCGGCCAGCACCAAGGCGACGGGGGTGGATCGCGCGGACATCGCCCGGATGTACCCCCGGATCAGGGCGGGCACGTTCTTCCGCGGCTCGAGAGTCCCCAGAAAGGCGATCCACCGCTGATCACCGAGTCCCAGGTCTGCGGCCACCCGGTCCACCTCGTCCTGGGACGGCCGGTGGAACAGCTGGTGGTCGACGCCGTGGTAGGCCACCAGGATCTTGTCGGTGTCCGGACTCGCGTGCCGGGACAACTCGTCCGCGGTGGCCTTGCTCGGCACCACACACACCGCGGCGCGACGCAGCGACGTCCGGGTCCAGGCGCGGAAGAACCTTCCCTTCATCCCGAGGTGAAGGCCCGGATCGGAGAAGAACGTCGCGTCGTGCAAGGTCACCACCGTGGGCACCGATGCGGTCAGCGGCATCGTGTAATGCGGTGAATGGATGACGTCGACCGGAAGCCTCTTGGCCAACCGAGCCAGGGTCGTCTGCTCCCATGCCAGCCTGGCAGGCCGGCTTCCGAGTTCCTCGGCGGCCGGGATGATCCGGCTGTGCGGGGCGAGTGCGGCGAACACCTCCGCATCGTGGTGCTGACACACCACCGACAGCGCCGCGCCCGCCGCGTCCAGGGCCTCGACGAGGTTGTCGACGTAACGACCGACGCCGCCCCGCTCGGCCGGGATGGCCGTCGCATCGAGCAGCACCCGCGGTTCGGTCCGCATTGCCACCCTTCCTGCCAACCTTCCTGCCGCATTTCCACCGGCCGGAACGGTCCGGCGAGCCCGCCGATGGATTCGCGCGTCGTCAGCGTAAATGCAGACCCGCCACCGGTCGGCGCCGTACAACAGCCATATCACGGCTCACCCCCGCCTGGCTGAACCTCATCGGGTCGCAGCGTCCAGCGGTTGGTGCAGATCCCACACCGCGGAAGCGGCTGCGTCCCAACGGAAGGGTGCCGCCCGCGCACGACCCCTCACGACCAGGTCCGCGGCCAGCGCAGCATCGGTCAGCACCCCGCCGATCGCCGTGGCCAGCGCGCCGACATCGTCGCGGGGAACGACGAGCGCACTGTCCCCGGCGAGCTCGGCGAGCGCCGGCGCATCGGAGCAGACCACCGGGAGACCGGCGGCCATCGCCTCCAGCACGGGCAACCCGAAGCCCTCCGATCGTGACGGCGCCGCGAGGACCGCGGCGCCCTGCATCGCGGCAGCGAGGTCCTCGTCACCGACCCGCCCCAGGACGTGCACCCGGTCCGCGGGCAGTCCGGCGCGGGCGGCGACCGTCGGCAGGTCCACGCCTCCCCATCCCGGGGACCCCACGACGACGAGGTGCGCGCCGCGTGCGGCCGGTTCGGCGAGCGCACGGACGAGCAGGTCGAGACCCTTCCTGGGTTCAAGAGTCGCAACGCTCAGCACGTACCGGTCCGGCAATCCCCATCGGGCCCGCCGCTGCGGCCCATCGGCGGGCGGCACCAATGGCGTCACACCGGGCGGGATGACCACGATCCGGTCCGATGCGGCGGGGAACAGACCCGCGAGATCATCGGCGACAGCGGCCGACAGCACGACGACCGCCTCGGCCGTGGTCATCGTCCGGCCGATGATGTCCCGATGCCAGGCGACTCCTCGCGGCGTCAGGGTCTCCGGGTGCGTCCAGGGCACCGCATCGAACACGGTGCCGATCAGCGGCCGGCGGCGACCCCCGAGCCGGCCGTCGCCGGGACCGGGTGGAGCCAGCGGTGTCGAGGCGTGCACCCGGTCCGCCCGCACGGTCGGAGGCAGTCCACGGCGCCACAGTTCGCTGAGCGCACGGTGTCCGGCGGACAGTCGATGCGGCCCGTCCGCCCCGGCGATGCGCGCCGCCGTGACGTCCCGGTGCCAGGCAGTGACCGTCCGGACCGTCCAACCCGGTCGGGGCAAGGCGGCCAGCGCGGTGGTGATCTCGCGGGCGTAGCGACCGGCACCCCCCGGTACCGGAGCCAGGCATTGCTCCACGATGACGGCGAGTTCGGGCACCGAAACAGCAGACCACACCCGGCTCAGGGCCGGGCCAGCCGGTAGGCGGCCATCGTCCGGTCCGCGCACCGCCGCCAGGTCCATGCCGCAGCATATTCACGCCGCCCGATGCGGGCCTGTTCCGACGACTGTTGGTCTGATGCCAGGGGTGCCTGCGCCGGCGCATGCAGATCCAGGGCGGCCGCGAGCGCTGCGACGTCCCCGATCGGGAAGACCGTGGCCCGTCCGCCGGTCACCTCCACCATCGCCGGCACATCCGAGACGATCACAGCCGTGCCGGCCGCGAGCCCTTCCAGGGCGGGCAACCCGAATCCCTCGTCACGGGAGGGCATCACCAGCGCCCTGGCACCGGCCACGATCAGCCGCAGGTCCTCGCCGGCGGCGTAGCCATGGATCTCGACCCCGGGCGAGGGCTGCTGGTCGGGGCCCCAGCCGTCCGGCCCGACCAGCAGCAACCCGGGCAGGGATCGGGCAGCCGCTCCCCGGTCGGCCCGGAGGGCGGCATATGCGGCCAGCAGTGTGCCGAGATCCTTCCGTGGTTCCCTGGTCCCGACGAACAAAAAGTAGCTCCCGGGCAGCCGCAGTCGCTTCCGTTGCCCAGCGTCGGGCGGCGCCACGTCGAGCCACTCTGGGTCGACTCCCAGTGGTGTGACGACGATGTCGGGCAGGGACGGCCCGTAGGTGTCGGCGATCTGATCGGCAATCGCCTGGGTCGGCGTGCAGATCGCCGCAGCCCGGCGGATCGACCGCGGCACCAGTTCGCGCAGCGCCCGATTCGTGCGGTCGACCACATCCGGCATCGTCAGGTAGGCCAGGTCATGGATGGTGACGACGCCACCGGCGCGACCGGTCGGCGGCAGCACGAAATTGGTGCCGTGGAAGACGTCGCTCCGGCCGCTGAGGATGCCGACCGGCGGGAACTCCAGCCGGGTCCAGGCCGCCCGCAGCAGCCGGGCCGGGACCGGCAGCGAGCGGACCCGGACCCCGGGCGGGACCGCGGCGGTCAACCCGCCCGCGCCGCGCAGGGTGAATGCGGTTGCGGTGACATCGACGTCATCGCGTGCGACCAGGGCGTCCAGCAGATGCTCGGTGTAGCGGCCGATCCCGGTGCGCCGACCCAGCAGCGGGGTGCCGTCCACGGCGACGCGGACGCGGCGTCCGGCACTGCTGATGCTCACCCGGTCACCGCCCGCATCTCGGACGGCACTGCCTCGGCGCGACCGCGCATCAACCGGTGAACGCAGCGGTGCGGCCGAGCCCGGCGGCTGCCAGGGCCGACCGCCACGGCCGCAACTCGGTCAGACCCGCCTTGACCCACGCCGCGTTGGACAGCACGGAGTACGCCGGACGCGGAGCCGGACGGACGAACTCGGCGCTGGACGTAGCGCCGACCCGCTCCGGATCGGCGCCGATCTCGGTGAAGATCGCGCGGGCGAACTCGAACCAGGTCGCGACACCGCTGTTCGTCGCGTGCAGCACCCCGCCGTCCAGGTCGGCGCCGGCGAGTTGGAGCAGCCCGGCCGCGAGGTCGGCTGCATAGGTGGGCGTTCCACGTTGGTCATCCACCACGCTGACCGTCGGACGCTCCTGGCAGAGCCGGATCATCGTCTTCACGAAATTCGTGCCGGTGGCGCCCCACACCCAGGCGGTCCGCACCACGTGCGCCTCGGGCAGCGCGTCCAGCACCGCACGCTCCCCCTGGAGCTTGGACGCGCCGTAGACGCCTGCAGGACCGGTCGGGTCGTCGATCTCGTACGGCACGGTCGCGTCCCCGGGGAAGACGTAGTCCGTCGAGACGTGCACCAGACCCAGGCCCAGTCCGGCAGCGGCGCGCGCCAGGTGTCCCGGTCCGGCCGCATTGACCGCGTACGCCGTTTCCGGATCGCTCTCCGCTGCGTCCACCGCGGTGTAGGCGGCGGCATTGATGACGACCGCCCTGCCGGTCACGTCGTCGGTCCGCGTGCCCACCTCGTGGGACCATCGCGCGAACCGCGTCAGGACGCTCTCGACCGCTGCGGGATCGGTGATGTCCAGGGCGGTCGAATCGAGCGCCCGGGCCGGGGTGCCGGCCGCCGCAGCCGCGGCGACGAGTTCGCACCCGAGCTGTCCCTTGGCGCCGGTGATGAGCAGAGTCGTCACGACAGCGGACCGGTCAGCGGTCGATCGCCGAGCGGGCCTTGAGCGGCTCCCACCAGTCGCGGTTGTCCCGGTACCACGCCACCGTCTCCGCCAGACCCTGATCGAAGGGCACCTGGGGTTCGTACCCGAGCTCGCGGGTGATCTTGGAATGATCCACCGAATACCGCTGGTCGTGCCCGCCGCCGCGCGGGTCGATGATGCGCTCGATGAAGGACTCGTCACGGCCGGTCGCCTCGAGCAACTTCGCCGTCAGCTCGGCATTGGTCAGTTCGGTGCCGCCGCCGATGTTGTAGATCTCGCCCGGCCGCCCGCCCGACAGCACCAGGGCGACGGCCCTGCAGTGATCGTCGACGTGCAGCCAGTCGCGGACCTGGGCGCCCTCGCCGTAAAGCGGCACCGTGTCGCCGTCCATCAGGTTCGTGACGAACAGCGGGATGACCTTTTCGGGGAACTGGTACGGGCCGTAGTTGTTCGAACAGCGGGTGATCGCGACCGGGACGCCGTGCGTGCGTGCGTAAGCCCGGGCGATCAGATCCGATGACGCCTTGGAGGCCGAGTACGGGGAGTTCGGCTCGAGCGGCTGTTGCTCGTCCCAGGATCCGGTCTCGATGGAGCCGTACACCTCATCGGTGGAGACGTGCACGAACTTCGTCAGCTTCGTGTCGAGGGCGGCCTGCAGCAGCGTCTGTGTGCCCAGCACATTGGTCAGTACGAAGTCGGCCCCGCCCAGGATCGAGCGATCGACGTGCGACTCGGCGGCGAAGTTCACCACGGCATCGGATCGGCCGACCAGCTTCGCGGCCAGCTCCGGATCGCAGATGTCCCCCTGCACGAACTCGTACCGGTCCGAGTCGTCGACCTCGGCCAGGTTGGCCAGGTTGCCGGCGTAGGTCAGCTTGTCCAGCACCGTCACCTCGGCACCCTCGAGTCCGGGGAAGTGGTCGGCGAGCAGATGCCGGGTGAAAGCCGAACCGATGAACCCGGCACCGCCGGTGACCAGAATGCGCATGGGACGCCATTCTGCCGTACCCGCAGGGGTCTCCCGGCCGTGGTCGACGATGCTGCGTCCCCCATCGGCGGCAGCAAGAGTTGTTGCGCACGCCCCGAAAGGGGTCACACGCCGCGCCGTCGTCACCGGAAGGACCGAGCTACGCCGTTACTCTGAGCAGCACTCCGAGGCCCCAACGAGGTAGGCGACGGAGCCGGGCAACCCGCCTCACGCGTTCGGCGTCCTGGTCTTGCAGGCGTGCCGACGGCGACATCGACGGCACGGGAATCGGGTGTGGAGCGTGAATCACGGCGTGTCGTCCGAATGGCGCGGGTGCGTGCTCCTGCACAGTGCACCTCTTGCCTCGGTGGCGGGCGGAAACACATGACAGCAGTCGGTCGCACGCCGGCGACACCGCTGGAACGCATCCGGCGTGCTGAGCTGTCAAAGCGGTTCCTGATACGGCGACGGAAGGCAGTGGGATGACGAACTCGGAGGCACCGAACCCCCGTCGTGGGGCGCGACGCTTCGGGCCCAGCTCTGCCTCGTCGCCCGCTGCTTCCGCCGGGACAGCCCGGTCCGGAGCGCGCGACGCGCGGGCCGATCAGCGGTGGGTCGATCAGGGGTACGACCAATCCACCACCGTGTACCGGGCCGACCAGGATTTTCGGGCGGTCCAGGATGCTCGGTCAGGGCAGGGTCATCGGCCTGGGCCGGTTCACCGGTCCGGGGCCGGGGGCGATGCGGTCGTTCGCCGAGCCGCGGACCGACCGACCGCAGTCTTTGCCAGTAACCCTGACGGCTCCTCCCCTGGTCCCCAGCGGCAACCGGCTCCCCGACCGGGACCGGTCGCGGCGCCGTACGGCGCATGGCAGGGCGATCAGGTGCCGCCGGCGTACGGCGGAGGAACTCCCCAGACACCGGGCCGGTACGGGGGCGGGAATCCACCGCCTCCGGGACCGCCGGCCGGACCACGGCAGGGCGGCCCGCCGGGTGAGCCACCGCGGCGCCGGACGCGGCGTGGCGTGCTGATCACCCGGATCGTCGCGATGACCGTTGCCGCCGTCGTGCTGATCGGCTCGGGTGTGGCCTGGGCACTGACGGACAAGCTGCAGTCGAACAGCGGCACCTCCGACGCCGCGGGGAACGCCGGCAACGGTGGGGTGTCGTTCGCCGAGGGGATGACCTTCCTGCTCGTCGGGTCGGACGCGCGCACCGACCAGGACGGCAACCCACTCAGCGCTGCGGAACTGGCGCAGGTCGGCACCGAGGCCGACGGCGGCGGGATCAACACCGACACGATCATGCTGGTGCACATTCCCAAGGGCGGCGGCAAGGCGACCGCGGTGTCGTTGCCGCGGGACACCTGGATCGGCCCGGCCGTGATGGCCAAGGTCGTCGGCCCCTACGCCGACGGCACCGAAGGTGCCTACAACGCCAACAAGATCAACTCCTATTACTCGACGGCCAAGGCCTACACCGAGGAGCGCTTGGTCAACTCCGGGGTCACGGACCGGGCCCAGATCGAGCGTGAGTCGAACGAGGCCGGCCGGACGATGCTGATCCGGGTCGTGCAGGCGTTCACCGGGATGAAGATCGACCACTACGCCGAGGTGAACCTGCTCGGCTTCTATCTGCTGTCCAACGCCATCGGCGGTGTGCCGGTGTGCCTGAACGCCGCGGTGAGCGACCCGTGGTCCGGTGCCAACTTCACCGCCGGACCGCAGGAGGTACAGGGAACGGCGGCACTGGCCTTCGTCCGCCAACGCCACGGTTTGCCCCAGGGCGACCTGGACCGGGTGCGCCGGCAGCAGGCGTTCCTCGCCGGGGCCGCCGACAAGATCCTGTCCGTCGGCACGCTGACGAACCCGGCGAAATTGAACGACCTGGTCGACGCCATCGACCGCTCGGTGATCTTCGACCGGGATTTCTCGGTGCTCAGTTTCGCCGAGCAGTTGACCAACCTTTCGTCGGGCAACATCACCTTCGAGACCCTGCCGACCACCGGACCCGAGACCTCCACCAACAGCGACGCGCTGGCCACCGATCCCGCCCAGGTCAAGGCATTCTTCGCGCAGATCTCCGGTGGCACGGCCGCCGGCGGGGACTCTCCCGCCACCCCCAACACCGCCGTCGTCCCGTCGTCGATCACCGTCGATGTGCAGGACGGGACGATCGCGGACGGCGTGACGGCCAGAGCCGCCGACATCGTCAGCAAGGCCGGCTTCACGCTCGGCTCGCTGGGAGTCGTGCCGGGGACGTCATCGGGCAACGAGCAGCAGACCACCGAGGTGCACTACGCCGCGGATGATCTCGCCGCCGCCCGGCAGGTGGCCAAGGCCTTCGGAGTCGGAGATCTCACGCAGGACAGCGCCATCGAGTCCGGTCACGTCCTGGTCGTCGTCGGGAGGGATCTGCCGGTGCCGTCCGGGCTGCGGGGCGCGGCCGGTGCACTCACCGCCCCGGCCGCCCTCGCTCACCCGGCGCACAGGGGTGTTGCAGCGGGAGCCGTTGCGGCCCAATTCGCGGCAGCGGATGGGGTCGCATGCGTCAACTGACCGGTCCCTTCGTGTCTGCGCTGCTCCCGCGCCCGGCCCGGCCGGCCGGTGGTTGTGCATCACGCCCAGGCCTGCGCGGATGACAGCCCCGCCGCCGGCCGGCGGCATCACCGCATCCGTCCTCGGCCCACTGCTCGCCGGTGACCCGCACCGTCCCCGGCTGATCTGGCACGGCGCCGGGCGCACCGAACTCTCCACCGCATCCCTGGTCAACTGGTCCGCGAAGACCGCCGGGTTCCTGCTCGACGAGCTCGGCGCACGGCAGGGCGGCACAGTGGTCTGGCGGGTGCGGCGCTCGTGGCAGGGCGTGCCGCTGCTGCTCGGTTCATGGTGGGCCGGGATGGTGGTCAGCGACCTGTACGACGCCGCGGCCGAATCAGATGCGGTCGCCGCCTTCATCGACGAGGACGAGGAATCCGACGCCGACGAGGTGGTCGTCGCGTCCTCCCACCCCTTCGGCATCGGCACGGCGGGGCTGCCGGACTTCTACCGGCACGTCGCGGACGCGATCCTGCAGCAGGCCGACCGGTTCATCCCGCGTACGCCCGGGCCCGTCGCGGACTCACTGGCCGCGGTCACCAATGACGGCTCGTTCAGCATCGCCGACCTGCTCCATCGAGCGAGCGCGGCAGCCGGGCACATCGGGCCGGGCGGACGGGTGCTCAGCACCGTCGATCTGACCCTGCCCGGTCGCGTCTGCACCGCGATGCTGGGCTCGCTGGTCGCGGACGGGTCGTTGATCCAGGTGACGCACGAGGCTCACGCCGGCACCGGTGCGCTCGCCCGCATCGCCGCCGACGAAGGTGCCACGGCGACTTTCGGGTGCGACGTCACGGGGCTCCCCCGGCTGGACTGAACCGTGCCTGCCCCGCAGCACGGTCTGCCTCGCGGGCTGTCGAGTGTCGTGTGTGCAGAGAAAATGCCTCCCACGACCGCTGAGTTTGCCTGCACGAACGACACTCGCACGTGCGCCGCGTCGGCTCCACTGGCCTACCGCAGCAACGAGCGCGCCATCACCAGACGCTGCACCTGATTGGTGCCCTCGTAGATCTGGGTGATCTTCGCGTCACGCATCATCCGCTCGACCGGGAAGTCGCGGGTGTAGCCGGCGCCGCCCAGCAGTTGCACCGCGTCCACCGTGACCTTCATCGCGACGTCCGAGGCCTGGCACTTCGCCGCAGCGGACAGGAAGGTCTTGTTCCTGTCCCCCCGCTCGGCTGCCGCGGCCGCCTGGTACACCAGCGTGCGGGCGCCCTCGATGGCCATCGCCATGTCGGCGATCATGAACTGCAGTCCCTGGAATTCAGCGAGCTTCTTGCCGAACTGCTTTCGCTCCTTGACGTATGCGACGGCGACGTCCAGGGCACCCTGGGCGATCCCGACGGCCTGCGCGCCGATCGTCGGCCGGGTGTGGTCGAGGGTGGCCATCGCCGTGCTGAAGCCTGTCCCCGGCGCACCGATGATTCGGTCGCCGGGAATCCGGCAGTTCTCGAAGTGGATCTCCCTGGTCGGCGAGCCCTTGATCCCGAGCTTTCGCTCCTTGTTGCCCAGGATGAAACCCGGGTCGTCGGCGTGTACGACGAAGGCGGAAATGCCGTCCGCTGAGCGGCGGGCGGTTGGATCGGTGACGGCCATGACGGTGTACCAGGTCGACACCCCGGCGTTGGTGATCCAGCTCTTGGTGCCGTTGAGCACCCAGCCGTCACCGTCCGGGACCGCTTTGGTGCGCATCGCCGCCGCGTCGCTGCCCGCCTCCCGTTCGGAGAGCGCGTAGGAGATCATTTCCTCACCTGAGGCGATGGAGGGCAACACCTTTCGCTTCAGCTCGTCGGACCCGGACAGGATGATGGGCATGGTTCCGAGCTTGTTCACGGCGGGAATCAACGACGAGGAAGCGCACACCCGGGCGACCTCTTCGATGACGATGACCGTCGCGACCGCGTCAGCACCTGCGCCGTCGTACTCCTCGGCGATGTGCACGGCCTGGAAGCCGGCCGCGTTCAGAGCCTTCCGGGCCTCGACCGGGAACCTCTCGTTGTCGTCGACATCGGCTGCGTGCGGGGCGATCTCGGCCTCCGCGATCTCGCGGATGGCCTCCCGCACCAGGTCGTGGTCCTCGGTCAACTTGAACAGGTCGGTAGTCACGTGGCATCCCTGACGCTCGGGCGGCACTGAGCCGCTGTGGTCGGACCCGCGCGGCCGCGCTTTCCTTGGCGGAGTGTGTGGGCGACAACGCCGCTTCGGATGGCGAGTTACCCGCGGGTAACAAAGCCATCGTAGCCCCGGTCGCAAATCCCTACCGCTGGATCCGGGCCCGCAGGTTGTCGTGTTTGGCCAGCACCGCGGCCTGCAGGTCGTCGGCGAATCCGGCCAAACCGAGGGCCAGAGCCTGCCCTTCGTCGTCACGGGCACTGGCGAGGATGCGGACGGCCAGCAGCCCGGCGTTCCGAGCGCCGCCGATGGAAACGGTCGCCACCGGGATGCCGGCGGGCATCTGAACGATCGAGAGCAGCGAGTCCAGACCGTCGAGCTTGGCGAGCGGCACCGGCACTCCGATCACCGGCAGCACCGTGGCGGACGCCACCATGCCGGGGAGATGAGCTGCGCCACCGGCTCCCGCGATGATCACCCGCAATCCGCGGCCGGCCGCCGCGCCGGCGTAGTCGAGCATCCGCTGCGGGGTGCGGTGCGCGGAGACGACACCGACTTCGTAGGGGACTTCGAACTCGTCCAGCAACTCGGCTGCGGCAGACATGACCGGCCAGTCGGAGTCCGATCCCATGATCAGCCCGACGACCGGATCCGGTCGGAGGACCACCGCCGGACGCCCTCCGGGATCGGCGACCGCACCCTGATCCGGAGCGGAACCCGGTTCGGCCGTGGCAGGACCGGGGTCGGCACCGACGTCCGTCATCGGGCGTCCCCGATCGTGACGACCCGACCGGACTCCGCCGGCGAGGCGCCCTGAGTGCCGGAATCCGACGTACCGTTCGGGCCCACCGGAGCCATCTGCGGCCGGGCAGGTTCCCCGTGCGCGCTGTACCCGTCCTCCCAGACGCCGTCGCCGAGCCAGCGCGCGGCGAGGCGTGCTCGCCGGCGCAGCTCCCCCAGGTCCGACCCGAGGACGTTGACGTGGCCGAGCTTGCGACCCGGGCGGAAGGCCTTCCCGTACAGGTGCACCTTCACGTCGGGGAAGCGCGCCGCCAGGTGGTGCACCCGCTCATCCATCCCCATCACCGGGCCGGCGTCGGGCGAGAGGGGATCGGCGGCGCCGCCGAGAACGTTGCCCATCACGACGAACGGCGCGATCTGGTCAGTTCGACCCAGCGGGTAATCCAGCACCGCGCGCAGGTGCTGCTCGAACTGGCTGGTGACCGATCCATCCATGGTCCAGTGACCCGAGTTGTGCGGGCGCATCGCCAGCTCGTTCACGATCAGTCCGTCCGGCGCCTGCGCGGAGGGTGCGACCTGGAACAACTCGACGGCCAGCACGCCGACGACGTCCAGGGCCGCCGCGATGCGCAACGCGAGCCGGCACGCAGCCGAGGCGGTGTCGTCGTCCAGACCCGCGGCCGGCGCGATGACCTCCACGCAGATGCCGTTCTGCTGGACGGTTTCCACCACCGGCCAGGCGGCCGCCTGGCCGAACGGCGAGCGCGCGATGACAGCAGCCAGCTCCCGTTGCAGCGGGACGAAGGCCTCGAGGACGAGCGTGCCCTTGGTCGGAAGATGCTGGTCGGCAACGGTTTCGGGGCTGTCGACCACCCAGACACCTCTCCCGTCATATCCACCGCGCGCGGTCTTCACCACCACCGGCCAGCCCTGGTCGGCACCGAAGGCCGCGATCGCTGCCACCACGTCTTCGACGGACCCGTCCGGTTCGACAACCTCGAAGGGCGGCACCGGCGCATCCATCTCGGACAGCTTCGCCCGCATCAGCGCCTTGTCCTGGGCGTACTGCAGTGCGTCCGCCCCGGGATACACGGCGTGACCCTCGGCGGCCAACCGCCGGATGTGAGCACCGGGAACGTGCTCATGGTCAAAGGTGACGACGTCACACCCCTGCGCGAATGCCAGCAGCGCTTCGAGGTCGGTGTGTTCGCCGATCATCACATCGGGGGTCACGAGCGCTGCGCAGTCGTCGGGTGATACCGACAGCACGTGCAGCGACTGTCCGAGTGGGATGGCGGCCTGATGCGTCATCCGCGCAAGTTGTCCGCCGCCCACCATCCCCACGATGGGCATTCCGGTGCGTGGGTCCACGAGGCCGAATGGTAACCGGGTGACGGGCTGCGTCCGGGCGCCGGTGCGGGGGCGATCCCGCTCGCCGTCAAAGGTGCCGGCCGGATTGATCCTCGCAGCCCGGCATAGGCCACCCGGTGACCGTCCCGCCATCGTCGCCGGCGACGGCCGGCAGCGGGGGGACGGTCACCGCGGTGGCTTCGAGCGCCCATCCCCAGCGCCCGATCACCCTCCCCGGGGTTCTCCCACGACGTCCCCTCTTCAGTCGCCGTGGTCGTGTGTGTGAGGTGCTCGCTCAGCCGGGCCGGCAGGTGGGTCGGCCACCGGCTGCCGTGCGCAGTGCCGTGAACATCGCGGCTGTGCGCCTGCCGTCGCCCGGCGTCACCGGCCCAGCTCCTGGATCATCCCGATCGCGGCCGGCAGGGAGGTCGGAAGGCGTTCGATCCAGACCCGTGGGGCGGGGCTCGTCGGGGAGCCTGCCTCGGCGAGCCGATCGGCCAGCATGCCGGCGAGCAGTTGGGAACGCCGCGGCAGCATCTCTTCCCGCGGCGTGAGCACAACAGCCATGTGGTCGGCCAGGCGGGCGAGTGTGTGCTCACCGTCGAAGACCGTTCGCATCGCGTCCCCGGCCAGCAGTAGTGGGGTGACGCGGTCCCAGCCGGCCCGGCCGGTCAGCTCGACGGCGACCACGACCAACGCATGCGTGTCGGAGACGTCGGTGCCGGCGACGTCGGCGCCCCGGTACACCTCGCCCAGACGGATCCTGAGGTACTCGATCGAGGCGAGCCCGGTCAGCGGATCGAAAACGGTGTGGGTCGGCGCAACCGTTCGCTCCGCCCAACCCAGGGAAACGGCGCGCTGCAGTACGTCGGCGGCCAGCTGCGGGGCAACGGCCGTCAACTCGTCGACGTCGGCCAGCGCCTCACCGAGCGAAACGCCTGCACTGGCGCGAGCGGAACCCAACCGCTGCGCGGCCGGCCACAGATCGGTGCCACTGACGCAGGCCTCGCACAGGGCGTCGACCGCGGGGTCGTACCAGTCCGAGGCGAAGATCCAGCCGGCGTCGCGGGACTGTTCCCACCACCGGCGCTGGAGTTCCGCGCTGTTCAGCGGCACCGTGCTGCGCCTGAAGGCCATCGTCGTGGTGCCTCCTCTTGCCTGGTGTGCAGCGGCCCGTTCGCCTGGCCCGCGAATCCGCGTTTCGTCTGCTGTTCTGAGGGTTGAGACGTCGCTCGAACGGGTTCATCACGCGATTCGGGCAGATTTTTTGAGAGCGTCTGGTGACGGCGACGACCCCGTCGGAGAAAGCCGCTCTCTTCTAGGCCGTTCGGGTGACCCTTGCGGACGACGTGTGCGCACGACCGGCAATTCGTGGTCCACAATGTTCCTTGCACCCCTGTCACTTTCCGGCGGCGTCTGCGCCGTGAGCCGGCATTCGGGTGCGCAGTGCGGCCGTGACGAGGGGCGGCCGTGACCAGGGAGGGACCGTGCCGGACCAGGAAGCTGACGACTACGTCGTCAGCGACCCCGAGCTGATCACCCGGGTGCGGACCGGGGATCGCGAGGCGTTCGGCGAGTTGTATCGGCGTCACTCCGGCCCCGCCACCATCCTCGCGCGGCAGTTCGCCCGCTCCACCGCGGCATCCGACGACCTGGTCTCGGAGTCCTTCGCGCGAGTCCTTGACAACCTGCTGGCCGGAAAGGGTCCCGACACCGCGTTCCGGGCGTATCTGTTCACCACGGTCCGCAACACGGCCTACGACAAGTCCCGCAAAGACAAGCGCTTGCAGTTCACCGACGACATGACGCCTCATGACGTCGCCGTGCTGGGCGTCGATCCGGTGCTCGCGCGGATGGAAAACGGGCTTGTCGCAAGGGCTTTCGCCCAGTTGCCGGAACGCTGGCAGGCCGTGCTGTGGCACACCCAGGTGGAGGGCGAATCACCCGCGAGGGTCGGTGCGCTGCTGGGCATGGCCCCGGGTGCAGTGTCCTCACTGGCCTTTCGCGCACGCGAGGGATTGCGTGAGGCGTACCTGCAGGCCCACCTCGCCGAAACGGCCGTGGACCGGTGCCGGACGACCGTCGAACGGCTCGGTGCCTGGACCCGCGGGGGCCTGTCGAAGCGCGAGACCATCCAGGTCGACGCCCATCTCGAGGATTGCGCCCGCTGCCGCGGCTTGGCGGACGAACTGAACGAGGTCAACCACGGACTGCGGGCAGTGCTCGCGCCGTTGTTGCTGGGCGGCGCTGCCGCCGGCTACATCGCCACTCTCGGTCCGATCATCCCGCTCGCCGCCCCCGGGGCGCTGTTGACGGGCGCGGCCGGCGGGGCGGCCGGAGGCGGAGCGGCCGGCACGGTGGGTGCCGGAACCGCCGCCGGTGCCGGATCTGTCGGCGCGGGCGCCGGTGCCGGTGCCGGTGGAGTCGGCGCGGGCACATTCGGAGCAGGAAGCGTCGGTGCAAGCAGCCTGGGTGCGGGTGGTCTCGGTGCGGGCACCGTCGGCGCAGGTGGTGTCGGCGCAGGCACGGTCGGCGCGGGAAGCGCCGGCATCGGGCTCGGCGCAGGTTCGGCCGGCGCCGTAGGGGCGGGTACGGCCGGCGCCGTGGGGGCAGGTGCCGCAGGTGCCGCAGGTGTTGCCGGCGGGGCGGCCGCGGGCGCGACCGCTGCCGGCGCGGCGCTCACCGTCTCCGGCGCTGCCTCGACGGCGGCGGCAGCAGCAGCCGCTGCGGCCGTCACCAGCGTGGGGCTGGCCAGTGCCGCTCAGGCCTCCGGTTCAGCTGGCCTGGCCGGCGGTGTTGCGGCAGGCGGTGTTGCGGCAGGCGGTGTCGGAGCGGGCGCGGGGACTGCCGTCGCGGGTGCGGGCAGCGCCACGGTGACCGGCGCCGCGGCCGTCACAGGATCTGCAGCCGTCACCGGATCAGCAGCAGTCACCGGCACCGCAGCCGTCACCGGCACCGCAGTGGGATCGGTCGCGACAGGAACGGCCGCCGCGGCGACCGCCGCGGTCGGCGGCGCGGGCGTGGCTGTTGGGGGCGTGGGCGGGGCTGCTGTCGGCGCCACCGCGGCCGGCGCAACGGCTGCCGCCGGAGTTGCCGGTGGTGCGGCAGCAGTCGGAGGCGCCGCCGCCGTCGGAAGCGCAGGCGTGGTCGGCGCCGCCGCAGTCGGCGGTGCTGCCGCACTCGGCGGAGGTGTGGCCGCACTCGGTGGCGGCGCGGCCGTCGGCGGATTTGCCGCAGCGCTGGCAGGCGTCGGGGCCGGAGTCGGTGGACTCGTGACTGCCGGCACCGCCGTTGTGGTTGCCACCGTCACGGCGGTCGGCCTGGTCGTCTCAGCGCCCGGCGCCGCGACGGAATCGGCGAGCGAGGCACCCAACAGCATCGTTGTCGACACGTCGCCGTCAGCCATCCCGCTGGACCCACTGGTGCTCTCCGTGCTGCCCACCTTCCCGGTTCAGGAGGTACCGGTAGCGGACCCGGTGACCCAGGCCGCGGCCCCGGTGGCCGCGACGACAGAGGCAGCAGCGGTGGAGCCGGCACCTGTTGCTCTCATCCCGCCTGCTCCGGTGGCCATTCAGACACCTGCCGCCGATCCAGCTCCGCCGTCCGTCGCGGTCGCGGCTGCCGCCTCCGCTGACCCGCTTCCGGTCGACGTACCACCCGCCGACCCACCGCCTGCGAACCCACCGCCTGCGAACCCACCGCCGGTCGATCCTCCCCCCGCCGACCCACCGCCCGCCGACCCACCGCCCGTCGACCCACCGCCCGCCGACCCACCGCCTGCGAACCCACCGCCTGCGAACCCACCGCCGGTGGATTCCGCTCCGGCCGGCCCACCCGCAGGTGCCCCATCCACCGATGCCCCCGCCCCGAGTACCGATTCGGCACCCCCGGCCACCACCGCACCGGACCCGGTGACGTCGGACCCGCCCAGCACGCCCACCACGCCCACCACGCCCACCACGCCCAGCACGCCCAGCACGCCCAGCACAGAGCGACCCACGACCGAGGCGCCGACCACGGACTCGCCACCCGGCGAGACGCCCGCGACGGAACCGATCACCACGGAACCGATCACCACCGACCCGATCACCACGGAACCGATCACCACCGACCCGATCACCACCGACCCGATCACCACCGACCCGACGGTCACCGAACCCACCAGCACGGACCCGACCAGCACGGACCCGACCAGCACGGACCCGACGGTCACCGAACCCACCAGCACCGAACCGACGGTCACCAACCCGTCAACGACTTGCCCGACGCCCTGCGTCGACGTCGACGTCGACGTCGACGCATCAGCGGATCACTCCGCGTCGGTCTCCTGGTCGGCGAGGCTGAGTCGATTGCGGCACCACGTCTTCGCCCTCTGACGTCGCGTCCATGACGGTGACGTCGCACTCCGCCGGCCCCGTGGACGGACAAGGTGCCGCACCCGAGCCGGGATCCGACGCCTCAGCCTGACCGGAGTTGCGTCGTCGAGACACTTGCCACCGTGCGGGTCGCGTCAGCCGGACCGGCACGCGTCCGGCCGTAGACTCGGCCGGTGAGCCTGATCGACACCGTCCGCCGGTATCTGCCAGTCAAGTACCGGGAACTGGCGAAGTTCCTGGTTGTCGGCGGCACCACGTACGTCATCGACGTCGGTCTGTTCACCCTCCTGTCGCACTCCGTCCTTGCGAACAAGGTCGTCACAGCCAAGGCCATCGCTGTCCTGATCGCGACCATCCTGAGTTACGTCCTCAACCGGGAGTGGTCGTTCAGCCGCCGCGGTGGCCGCGAGAAGCATCACGAGGCGATGTTGTTCTTCATCGTCAACGGCATCGCACTCGGACTGAACCTCGTCCCGCTCGCGCTGTCGCAGTATGTCTTCGGCTTCAACGCTTCCAATTACTCATCGCTGACGGTTTCGATCGCGAACTTCGTGTCCGCCAACATCATCGGCACCATCGTCGGCATGGCGTTCCGGTTCTGGGCCTACCGTAAGTGGGTGTTCCCGGAGGAGCTGACGCCGCATCCGGAGGTGCTCGCGGAAGCACTGGCGCTGGCCGAGATCCAGGAAGAGGCGGAGCAGGAGCACGCACGCCGTAAGGCCGCACGCGCAGCAGAGCACCACCAGTCCGCCGGACATCGCGCGCCGTCCAGATCGCCGGAGCGCGCCGGCCCCGGCGGATCGCCGAACGCGAATGCTCAGGTCGGCGAAGCCAGTCGTCCGCGCGCCGAGTCGGCGGGATCGGCCGACCGTGTCACCGACGTCACCGCTGCGCCGCTCGATGGACCCGTCGAACTACCTGCCAATCGCCGGACCGCCTGACTGCGATCGCCTGGGCGCCCTACCCGTGAACCGCCGGAGCGCCTGAACCGAGGTCGGCGCCAGGATCACCGGCAACGGGGTCCCGATCCATCCGGCCCCGCTGCCCGACAGCCAGGAAGGTCGCGAAGATCGGCGGGCTCGCTCGCCGCAGTTCGAGACGTCCACCGTCCGCCTCGATGAACGCCCGTGCCAGTCCCAGCCCGATCCCGGTCGAGGACGCTGTCGAGACCCCACGATCGAAGATGTGCGGCACCAGACCGTCGGGAATCCCCGGCCCTTCGTCGCTGACCTCCAGCACCACCATGCCGCGCCCGCCACGCGGGGCCGACCGCACGGTGATCCCCACCGTCCCGGCCCCGTGCTGCAACGAGTTCTCGACCAGTACCCCGATCGCCTCCCGCAGCCGGCCGGCCGTCGCATGGACGACCGCGTCACGCGGACAACGCACGGCGAGCTGGCGACCAACAGCAGCGAGCCGCGGCCCCCACTCCGCCTCGATCTCGGCCAGCTCGTCGAAGAGCGCCGCCTCACCGGCCCCTGATGCGCGCTCCGACCGGGCGTTCGCCAGCAGGTCATCGACGACCGTGACCAGTCGATCCGTTTGATCCAGGGCTTCCTGCACCTCCTCGACGACGAGCGGATCGGGATGGTCCGCGAGTTCCTCGAGTCGCAGGCGCAGGCCCGTGAGCCGAGTCCGGAGCTGGTGCGAGATGTCACCGGCCAGATCGCGTTCCCTGGCGATCAGCGCCGCAATGTCCTGAGCCGACGAATCCAGGACCTCCGCGACCCGGTCCAGTTCCGGGATGCCGTACCGGCGACGGAACGTCCGGAAGTCCCCGGACCCCAGTCGGGCGGCCCGCCGGGCGACGTCGGTCAGCGGGGTCGCCAGTCGCCCTGCCGTCAGCAGGGCCACACCGGTTCCGACCACGACGGACAGGCCGACAGCCAACGCCACCAGCGCCAGCGCGGTCCATTGCTCGGCGCGGAGGTAACTCTCCGGTACCGACAGGCGCAGTGAACCGCCTCCGGCCATCGCGAGCTGCTCGCTGTAAACGTGGTCGGTCTGCAGCTGGCCGATGGATTGGTCGATGCGGCCGGCCATCCGGATCTCCAGCCGGCCACCGGCCGGCACGGCGGCAGTCAGCTGACCCAGATCGACCTCCGAGGAGCCGGACTGATTTGCGATCGACGCCGAGATGGACTGCAACCTGCTCGCCAGATCCCGGTGCAGCAGGTCGTCGACCACGCGCCACGAGACGATGGACAGCGGAACACCGAGCGTCAGCACCGTCGCGGCGATCACCAGCAGGATCGAGACGAGCACTCTCCTGCGCATCAGCGGGTCCGAGGCACTGACACGGTCGCAGACTGACGCATGGTGTCAGTGCGTCTCGAAGCGGAACCCGATCCCGCGGACAGTGGAGATGCGCTGTTCGGCGAGGTGGGCCGAGCCACCCGCCCCCGCTTCCTGGCCGGCGAGTTTCCGCCGCAGCCAGGACATGTGCATGTCCAGCGTTTTCGACGTCTTCATCGTCGGGTCGTTCCAGACCTCGGACAGGATCTCCTCGCGGGTGACGACCTGGCCCGCACGGCTCATCATCACCCGTAGGAGTTCGAATTCCTTGTTGGACAAGGTGACCTCGACGCCGTCGACCTCGACGCGCCGCGATCCTGTCTCGACCTTGACTCCGGCGATATCCATCAGTGCCGGAATCCGTCGGCGCTGCAGGGCGCGCACCCGGGCCAGGAGTTCTGCCATCCGGAAGGGCTTGGCAACGTAGTCGTCCGCGCCGGCGTCCAGACCCACCACGAAGTCGGCCTCATCGGTGCGTGCGGTCAGCATCAGCACCGGGACATCACGGCCGGACAGCCGAATCCGTCGGCAGACCTCCAAGCCGTCGAGGTCGGGCAAGCCGAGATCCAGGATGACGAGAGTGATCTCGCCGTTCGAGCCGGCGAAGGCGCTGATCGCGTCGGCGCCGTTCTGCACGGGCTGAACGCGGTATCCCTCACGGTGCAGGGCCCGTGCCAGGGGATGCGCGATCGCCGGATCGTCCTCGACCAGCAGCACCGTCGTCACCCGGACAACCATACGGTGAACCTCGGGTACTGCCGCGGACCGACCGGGCCCGCACGCCGGGGGATCTGGAAGTCGCACCGCCACCGACGTGAGCGGCACCGGCCGACTTCAGTCCCAGTCCGCGTTCTCGTCGACCGGGACGATCTCGCTGTGAACGCTCAGCGCCCAGATCACGTAGGCGTCGATGACGATGACCAGGACGCTGAGCACCGGGTAGTACGGCATCCAAGCCAGGTTGGCCAGCCCACTGACGGCCAGTAGCGCAACAGCCACATACCGCGCCGCTGCTCGCTCGGTGAGGAGGAAGAAGCCAGCCGCTGCGATGAAGACACCGAGGACGAGGTGGATCCAGCCCCAGGTGATCACGTCCAGGTGCACCATCCAGCTGTCACCGACGACGAACATCGGGCTCTCGATGAGCGCTGCCCAACCCTGCAGCAGGTGGAACAACCCGATCACCATCAGCACCACCGCCGCGGATCTCATGCCCACTGCGGCGCTCCGGCGCCCTGTTGCTTCGCTGCCAGGTGTGTCGGCGAACTGACCGTGATCAGTCCGTTGGTCGGTACTCATGAATTCCATCCTTTTGCGGGTGTACCACCCTTGACCTCTATTGTCCTCTCTTTTGCAAACGGCGCCACAGCACCCACCTATGACGTCTCTCGCCATTGATGACGAGGTATCCGGTCTCCGACCCTCGGACGTCCGATCGGATAGAACTCCAGGTCACAGCGTCAAGGCGCCATGCCCATCGAAGAGGCAGAAGTGACGGAAAACGGGAACTTCCGGTAACTGCAGGGCGAATTCAGGTAAATGTTTCATACAGGTGTGACGCCGTGTCTGCGACGTGAGAAGAACCTATCCTTACCTGCGGCGGCCGCCAGCCGGGAAATCAACTCCGAGCGTAATTGCTCCGGTTCAACTATTGCGTCGACAACCAGTTCCGCGGCCAGGTGCACCAGGTCGATGTCCCGCTCGTACTCCTCACGACGGGCACGGACGAACGCCTCCCGCTCGGCCGGGTCCTCGATGGCGTTGATCTTGTTGGCGTAGACGGCGTTGACGGCCGGCTCCGCACCCATCACCGCGATCTTCGCGGTCGGAAGTGCCAGCGTCGCATCCGGTTCGAAGCCTGGGCCGGCCATCGCGTAAAGGCCTGCGCCGTAGGCTTTCCGGACGACGACGCAGATCTTCGGCACCGTGGCCTCGGACACCGCGGTGATCATCTTGGCGCCGTGGCGGATGATTCCCTGTCGTTCGACGACAGCACCGACCATGAATCCCGGGACGTCGGCAAGGAAGATCAACGGGATGTTGTACGCATCGCACAACTGGACGAAATGAGTTGCCTTGTCGGCGGAGTCGACGAAGAGGACGCCACCGCGGAACATCGAGTTGTTGCCGACCACGCCGACGACCCTGCCGTCCAGACGGCCGAAACAGACCAGCAGTTCACGCGCCCACCCGGGATGGATCTCGAAGACAGACCCCTCGTCCAGCAGGGCCTTGGCATAGCGGCGCATGTCGAATGCCTGCCGCTCGGACTCCGGCACCAGCGCGCGTAGATCGCCCTTGCCCCGAGCTGCCGGTTCGGCGACCGGCGGGTCCTGGGTCCAGTTCTCCGGCAGGTAGGAAAGATAGCGCTGCACGGCCTTGATGGCGGCAGCATCACTGTCCACCAGCAGATGTCCCACCCCGGAAACGGTGGTGTGCATCTTCGCGCCACCCATCTCCTCGAGGGTGGTTTTCTCGCCGGTCACCATCTCGACCATCCGGTCGCTACCCAGGTACATCGAGGCGTTGCCGTCGACCATCACCACGATGTCGCAGAACGCCGGGATGTAGGCGCCACCGGCAGCCGACGGCCCGAACAGCGCGCAGACCTGCGGGATGGAGCCCGACGCCCGCACCTGGGTGTGGAAGATCTTCCCGGCGCCGCGACGGCCCGGGAACAGCTCCACCTGATCGGTGATCCGGGCGCCGGCGGAATCCACCAGGTAGATCATCGGGACGCCGGTGGTGTAGGCCCGCTCGATGATCCGGATGATCTTTTCCACGGTGCGTGCGCCCCACGACCCTGCCTTCACCGTGGAGTCGTTGGCCATCAGGCAGACCCGGCGACCGTCGACGGTCGCTGTCCCCGTGACGACGCCGTCCGCGGGCAGGCCGTCGGCCAGCGCGTTGGCGTACAGCCCGTCCTCGACGAAGGTGCCGGGATCGACGAGCAGATCGATCCGGTCGCGGGCGAACAACTTTCCCTTGGCACCGTTCGCGCGGTGGTACTTGTCCGCACCGCCGGTCCTGATCCGCTCCGCCATCGCCTGCGCACGCCGCACGCCGGTCGTCGGCATGTCGGCGAAAGGCGGTGAACCCGGGCGTCCGGGTGCAGGCACAGACGGTTCGGACACAGCGGGTTCGGACACAGCCGGTTCGGACACAGCCGGTTCGTTCATTGCTGTCCTGGGTACGCCGGCCGGTGCCGGTTCATCGTTCGCGGGCATGCGGCCATTAAAGGCGGTTCGAGCTCCGTCCCTCGACGGACCACTCAAGACTGCTGCGCCGGCCGACCGTGGCCCTGCGGCTGATCACCTGTCGACGCGGCGCCGTGCTGACCAGCGGCCGACGGCGGCGCGCCCTGCGGCGGGTACGCCCGGGTGGCCGGATAACCCTGCTGACCCTGGTAAGCGGGGCCCGGGGCGTACTGGCCCTGCGGCGGGTACTGATTCTGCGCCGGGTACTGCTGGGTCGGGTACGGCTGCTGGTGCCCGGGGGCGGCGAACTGTTGCGGCGGCGGGCCCTGCTGGTGACCACCTGGTGCGTCATCCGGCTCGTTGCCGCGCCGGTGCGTGCGTTCGCGTTCGTCACGGATGAGTTGGTTCAGGGTGGCCTGCACCTTGGACAGCGACGCGACATTTCGGAACTTCAACGGCTGGTCGGCCGAGGACTCCACGATGAGCGATCCATAGCCCATCAGCCTGCCCCAGAACGTCACCTCGGTCTCCATGTTGGCGATCTGGCCGAGCGGGATCTGGTGTTCCCGACGTGACAGCAGGCCGGTGCGGAAGAACACGTGATGGTTGGTGATGACGAAGTGCTCGGTTCGCCAGCGGACGAACGGCACGATCACCAGAATCACCAGCGCGATGACGGCCACGATGACGATCGCCCAATAGATCCAGCTCGCATTGGCCATGTCGCGGCTGTTGACCCAGGCGGCCAACGCCGACCCGGCACCGATGATGACGACGAACAGGATCGTCGGGAGGATCAGCACCTTCCAGTGCGGACGCTTGTTGACGACCACGCGCTCGCCGCTCACGAGCAGGTTGTCGGGGTAGGCCATGACGTCCCCTCCATCGATCACGCCGGCGCGCCGGCCTCATCGGCGCGAGCGCGCCGGGCTGTTGATCACGCTACCGCCGCCGCGGCGGATCGGACGGATGAACGTGAAACGGTCACGACCGCGTCTCCACATCGGGCCGCGCCATGCACATTCGTTCGGCAAGAGCCGCAGCCGCCGGGCTCCGGGCCCCCTTCTGCGGGCTCCCGCTGCCGATGCTCTACGACCCGATGGTTTGCTCGTGTTGCACAGCACGGGCAACCCGAACAATTGCTGAGCGAGAGAGCTGCAACGCCGCGGGCAGCGACAGTTGGCAGCCGCCTCCCGTGATCAGCTTTGGCCGGATACCTGCCATCCCGATGACGCCGCCGCGGAAGCACCTGCAGTCGGCCTCGGCCCGAACACCGCCGAACCCAGACGCACGATGGTGGCGCCTTCGGCGATCGCCTCGGCGAAGTCGCCACTCATGCCCATCGACAGTTGCGTCGCCGCCGGCGTGTCGGTCAGCGCCTTGATCTGCAGCTCCTTGAGCAGCCGGTAGCCATCTCGGATCGCGGCGCGATCGTCGGAGTTGAGCCCGATCGTCATGAACCCGCGGACGGTCAGCCGGGGACAGCCGGCGACAGCATCGAGCAACGAATCGACGTCAGCGGGATGAACGCCGCTCTTGGAGGCTTCCCCTGACACGTTGACCTGCAGCAACACGTCCAATGTGCGTCCCCGGGCAGCCAACCGGCTGTCGAGTTTGCGTGCAAGATCCGCGGAATCGAGCGTCTCCAGGCACTGGATGTGGTCCAGCAGCCGATTGATCTTGTTGGTCTGCAGATGGCCGATGAAGTGTGTCTCGTGCGGGATCGCAGCAAGCTCGGCGGCTTTTGTCACCACCTCCTGCACCCTGTTCTCGCCGATCAGCGTGTAGCCGGCGGACAGCGCCGGGAGGATCCGCTGCGGCGGTTGTGTCTTGGTGGCCAGCAGCAGACGCACGTCCGACGGGTCGCGCCCGGCGGCGACGGCGGCGTCATCGATCCGCGAGCGTGCATCGCGCAGACCTTGAAGTACCGGGTCGTCCCCGCCCGCAGTCATGTGCTCGACACTAGCCACCGAATCCGGCGTCGCGGCAGCGGCACATCCGCCATCGCCGGATCGTGCTCACCGCTGTCCGCATCGATGCATTCAGCGGGTCGGGCGCAGATGAACCACGTCAGCGGCGCTGTAGGCGGTCCGCCGGCCGGTGTCGTCCTGCACGATCAGCGCTCCGTCGGCGCCGACGTCCACCGCCGTCGCCGCGACCTGCGCGCCGCCCGGCAGGATCAACCGCACTCGCGCGCCCAGGGTGGAGCAGCGGCGCCGGTACTGCTCGCGCAGGCCACTGCCATCGATGTCCCCGTCGGCGGCGACCCAATCGTCCAGCAGGTTGCCGAAGCCGTCGAGGATCCGCGCGAGCAACACGGGACGGTCAAGCCACGCAGGGAGACCATCGGGAGCCTGCACCGACGCATTCGACTGCTGTCCGGCAACGCCTCCGCGATCACCCCCTCCCTCGGCGCGCACACCACCCGCGAGCAACAGCGACGTCGCGTCCGCTCGCGGCAACTCGTCGGTGGTGAGCGACACGTTGATGCCGGCCCCGACGACAACGGCGTCGTCCACCACCTCGCCGAGGATCCCCGCGCACTTCGCCCCGTCGATCAGGACATCGTTCGGCCATTTCAGCGAAACCCGATGCAACGAAGTCTGTCCGGCCGCGGGGTCCGCACCTCGGGCTGGGTCGAGGCTGAGGTCGAGGGCTGGGTCGAGCACTGGGTCGAGCACTGGGTCGAGCACTGGGTCGAGCACTGGGTCGAGGGCGCGGATGATCGCCAGACCGAGTACTGCGCCGGTCCATCCCCTGCGGTCCGCGGGCACCTGAGGTAGGCGCAGCAGCGTCGAGAACATCAGCCCGGCGCCCGGCGGGCAGAACCAGTCCCTGCCGGACCGGCCGCGACCGGTCTGCTGCTCCTCCGCCGTCAGTACCTGCCCGGACTCGAGCCGGGCCGCGGCACCGGCCAGATCGGCGTTGGTCGAGCCCGTCACCGCCACCTGCTCGACGTTCCACCGCAGAGCCCCGGCCATCCGGGACGCGACGACGTTCGGATCCAGGGGCTGCCTCGACCGACGGATCACCGCACCGCTGTCGGCAGTGACGGGTTCGCACACCTCGCCACCGTAGAGCCATACCCCCGCACGGGGGCGCGCTCCCGGGAACGCACAGACCGGTCAGTTCGTCAGTAGGTCGAAGGCCCATCCGAGGACCGTGTTGGGCAAACCCCCGGCAGATGAGGAAGATGGACGACCCTGAAAGTCCCGGCGCCCCGCACGACCCATGGCAGCCGGGTGTCCGGCGGATCGGCGGGGCCCGGTGGTGACAACCGTCCTCGGCATCCTGCTCGGCGTTCTTGTCGTCGTCGTGATCACCCTGTTCACCGGCTACTTCGTCGCCCAGGAGTTCGGCTACATGGCGGTCGACCGGTCGGGTCTGAAGGCCAGAGCGAACGCAGGTGATCGCGAGGCGCAGCGGGCGCTGAAGGTCACCACACGCACCTCCTTCATGCTGTCCGGTGCGCAACTCGGTATCACCGTCACCGGCCTCGTCGTCGGATACGTCGCGGAGCCGCTCATCGGCGCCGGGATCGGTGACCTGCTGGGCGTTGCCGGTGTTCCGGCAGGAGTCGGGATTGCGGTCGGGACCGTACTGGCCCTGCTGCTGGCGACCGTGGTGCAGATGGTGTTCGGCGAGCTCTTCCCGAAGAACCTTGCGATTGCCCGCCCCGAACCGGTGGCGCTGCGGCTGGCCGTCTCCACCCAGGTGTACCTGCGAGTGTTCGGCTGGTTGATCCGGGTGTTCGACGCCGCGTCCAACACCCTGCTGCGGGCATTGCGGATCGAGCCGGTGCACGACGTCGAGCACGCCGCCAACCCCCGTGACCTCGAAGCGATCATCGACGAGTCCCGTGACAGCGGCGCCCTCACTGCTGACCTGTCGACCCTGTTGGACCGCGTCCTGGATTTCACCGACCGACAGGCCCGATCGGCCATGATCCCTCGGCCACAGGTCGCCACTGTCCGCGATGACGAACCCCTGGCGCAGCTGGCCGCCCGCCTCCCGACCGGGCACTCCCGGTACCCGGTGGTCCATCACACCGTCGACGATGTCGTCGGGGTATTGCACCTGAGGGACCTGCTCGACGTTCCCGACGCCGAACTTGCTCATCGTCGGGCCGCTGACCTGGCTCGCCCGCCGCTGTTCCTGCCGGACACCCTTCGCCTGCCCCAGGTACTCGACCGGCTGCAGACCAGCGGTGAGGAGTTCGCCTGCGTCACCGATGAGTACGGCGGCCTCGCGGGAATCATCACCGTGGAGGACATCGCCGAGGAACTCGTCGGCGAGATCACCGACGAACACGACCCGCAGGGCGCGCCGATCGAGCCGGCCAACAGCCCTGACGGCTGGGCGGTACCCGGCCAGCTGCACATCGACGAGGTGGAACGCCTGCTGGATCGCGACCTGCCCGCGGGTGAGTACCGCACCATCGGCGGGCTGGTGATCGCCCGCCTCGGCCGGCTGCCCCGCACCGGCGACACGGTGTCCGTGCCGCTCCCGACAAGGCGTGATGACGAGCAGCCGACGCGGCAGCTCACGATCACCGTCAGGACCGTGCACCGACGGGTACCCGCCACCGTCGACCTCACCGTCACCGACGCGCTGCCCGCGGAAGGCGTCGGATGACGAGCCCCGTCCTCGCCGTCGTGATTGCCGCCGGATTGATCGCGCTGAGCGCCTTCTTCGTCGCGGTCGAGTTCGCGTTGGTCGCTGCTCGCCGCTACCGGCTGGAGGACGCTGCGAGCACCAGCTTCGCCGCCCGGGCCGCGTTGCGCAGCTCCCGGGACCTGTCGCTGTTGCTGGCCGGGTCCCAGCTGGGCATCACGCTGTGCACGCTCGGCTTGGGGGCGGTGGCCAAACCGGCTGTGCACGACGTGTTCCGGCCGTGGTTCCAGTCGTGGGGGCTACCCGAGGTCACCGCTGACGTGCTGGCGTTCGTCCTTGCGCTGGTGATCGTCACCTTCCTGCACCTGGTGGTCGGTGAGATGGCTCCCAAGTCCTGGGCGATCGCACACCCGGAACGGTCGGCGATCTTGCTCGCGCTGCCGATGCGGGGATTCATGACCCTCACCCGACCCGTGCTGATGGCGCTGAACGCGGCCGCGAACTGGTGCCTGCGCAGGGTTGGGGTCGACCCCGTCGACGAACTCGCCGCGGGCCGCAACGCCGAGACGCTGCGCGAACTGGTCAACCATTCCGCCGCTGCCGGGACGCTCGACCGGCGCAGCCGCGATCAACTCGTCAACGCCCTGGAACTGGACAGCGCAACTCTGCGCACCCTCGTACGGTCTGACGTCGCCGTTGCGTCCGTCGACGTCGACGACACGGTCGATCGGATCCGTGCGGTCGCCCGAAGCACCGGGCATCTGCGGCTTGTCGTCCGCGACCACGACCACCCCGTGGGCGTCGTCCATGTCCGGGAGACCTATGGGGCGTCCACGACCGCCACCGCCCGCGAGCTGACCCGGCCGCTGATGACCTTGCCGGCCGGACAATCCGTATTCCAGGCGCTCACCACCATGCGGCGGTCGCGCAGCCAGATCGCCATGGTCCAGGACGGCAGCAGCACCGTCGGCCTGATCACCATGCATGACCTGACCGACCGACTGCTTCCACCGGAACCGAGCGCGTCGCCGAAGCGGATGGACCCGACCGGGGACGAGCCCGACTGACAGTTGTTCGAACCTTGCCGGTTGACACCCGAGTGTCCGTTTCCGCCCGGCCCATCCCTGGCGTCCCTTCTTGGTTAACTGCGTCTCACAATGCGCCTCGCAACAGGTTCACCTGAGTAACCTCCAAAGCGTGAGTCGGTCCGCGGGCGCCCAGCACATCACTGCATCGACCCCGAACGGGGGTATTCCCGTGCGCAAGAATGCGCCGCACACGACGGCGGCCAAACTGGCTGATCTCGAGCGGCGGATGGACGCGCATGTGCACGCCGCCTCTGCCAGCGCGGTCGAGCGACAGCACGCGCGCGGCAGGCTCACCGCGCGCGAGCGGATCGACCTGCTTCTGGACGAGGGATCCTTCGTCGAGTTCGACGCCTTCGCCCGGCACCGCTCCACCAACTTCGGTCTTGCCGACAAACGGCCCTACGGCGACGGTGTCGTCACCGGGTACGGAACGGTCGGCGGTCGCAACATCTGTGTCTTCTCCCAGGACGTCGGCGTGTTCGGCGGTTCGCTCGGCGAGGTGTACGGCGAGAAGATCGTCAAGATCCTCGATTTCGCGATGCGCACCGGTCGGCCGATCGTCGGCATCAACGAGGGGGGCGGCGCCCGCATCCAGGAAGGCGTTGTCTCCCTGGGGCTTTATGCCGAGATCTTCAAGAGAAACGTGCACCTGTCCGGGGTGGTCCCGCAGATCTCGTTGATCATGGGCGCCAATGCTGGCGGCCATGTGTACTCCCCCGCGCTCACCGACTTCGTCGTCATGGTCGACCTGAAGTCGCAGATGTTCATCACCGGGCCGGATGTCGTGCGCTCGGTGACCGGCGAGGATGTCACGCTCGAGGAGTTGGGTGGCGCGCGGACCCACAACACCCGCTCCGGCGTCGCGCACTACCTCGCACGAGACGAAGCGGATGCCATCTCCTACGTCCAGGACCTGCTGAGCTTCCTGCCGTCGAACAATCTGACGCTGCCACCGGTGTTCGCCGACGATGTTCAGGACGAACTGCTGGACAGCGACATCGCGTTGGACACGCTGATCCCGGACGCACCGAACCAGCCGTACGACATGACCGACGTCATCAACGCGGTACTCGACGACGGGGACTTCCTGCAGGTCCACGAACTGTTCGCGCAGAACGTCATCGTCGGGTTCGGCCGGGTCTCCGGGCGTTCGGTGGGTGTTGTCGCCAATCAGCCGATGCACCTTGCCGGGACGCTCGACATCGACGCAGCAGAGAAGGCGGCACGTTTCGTCCGGACCTGCGACGCGTTCAACATCCCGGTGCTGACCTTCGTCGACGTGCCCGGTTTCCTGCCTGGCACCGATCAGGAGTGGAACGGCATCATCCGTCGCGGCGCGAAGCTGATCTACGCCTACTCCGAGGCGACCGTCCCGCTGGTCACGATCATCGTCCGCAAGGCCTACGGCGGGGCCTACGACGTGATGGGCTCCAAGCATCTCGGCGCCGACGTCAACCTGGCCTGGCCGACCGCGCAGATCGCCGTCATGGGTTCGGCGGGTGCGGTGAACGTGTTGTATCGCAAAGAATTGCAGGCGCAGGCTGCCATCACCGGCGAGTTCAGCCCTGAGGTCGCGGCATTGCGCGCCCGACTGGAGCAGGAGTACGAGGACACCCTGGTCAACCCGTACATGGCCGCCGAGCGTGGATACGTGGACCAGGTGATCAAACCCTCGGCCACCCGGATGATGATCACCAACGCGCTGCAGGTGCTGGCCGAGAAGCGGCAGTCGCTGCCGCCGAAGAAGCACGGGAACATCCCGCTGTGACCGAACGCAGGCAGCCCGAGACAGTTCACGGCCGCAGCAACGGGCGACCCGCTGCCGGCAACGGTGCTGCGCAGGCAGGAGACAGGCGGTCAGCGTCCACGGTCGTCCGTGAGCGCAACGATCACGACGCCGCGACGGTGCTCGCCGTCGTGCTCGCACTCGCCGGCGGCCAGGACGCCGATCCGGAGAGCTCGACCGGTCCGCGGTCGGTGTGGAGCGACCCCGCGCACCGGTTGAACAGCCGCTTGCACCCATCAAACGTGGCGTGGTGGGCATCGGCGATGCCGCGATGACCGTCGTGCTGCTGGCTTCGGCGTCCCCCGCGCGGCTGTCCGTCCTGCGGACCGCGGGCCTTGATCCCCGGGTCATCGTCTCCGGCGTCGACGAGGAAGAGGTACTCGGCGGCCTCCGTCACGCCGAGCCGGAGCAGCAGATCAGCTCGCTCGCCGAGGCCAAGGCCGACGCGGTCGTCCGGCTCGTGGCGGCGGGTGCCGTCCCCGACCTCACCGCTGCTGATGGTGCGGCGGAGAGCACCGGCGACGGCACCGACGACGTGGTCGTCATCGGCTGCGACTCGATGCTGTTGATCGACGGGGAAATGCAGGGCAAGCCGGACGGTGCCGAACAGGCCAAGCAGCGCTGGCGGCAGATGGCCGGCCGTGACGCTGTGCTGCTCACCGGCCATGCCGTTCGACGGGTGAGAGCCGGCCAGGTTGCGGCCGCCGTGTCCGCAACGCGCTCCACCACAGTGCGCATGGGAAGGCCCACCGAGGCCGAGTTGGACGCCTACATCGGCACCGGTGAACCGCTCGCGGTGGCCGGAGCGCTGACCATCGATGGCTTCGGCGGCTGGTTCGTCGAAGCCGTGGACGGCGACCCGTCGAACGTGATCGGCATCTCGCTGCCGTTGACCCGAGAGCTGCTGCGGCGGGTCGGCGTCGCAGTGACCGACCTCTGGCGGGTGCCCACGGTCGCCGGTCCCTCCGGACGCCAGGTCACCGCGCCGACCGCCGCCCTCGCCACGAGCAACGGATCTCCGATCTCACCCGTTGACAGCCGCTCCGCCGCAACACATCTGGACAGTCCTACCCGTCGTTCTACCTGAAGGGGTGCCCGTGCACACCGTCCTGATCGCCAACCGCGGCGAGATCGCCGTCCGGGTCGCCCGTGCCTGCCGTGACGCCGGCCTGACATCGGTCGCCGTGTATGCCGACCCCGACCGCGACGCGCTGCACGTCCGCACCGCGGACGAGGCCTATTCGCTCGGCGGATCCACGCCCGCAGAGTCCTACCTGAACGTCGCCAAGCTGCTCGATGTGGCCGCGAAGGCGGGCGCCGACGCCGTGCACCCCGGCTACGGCTTCCTGTCCGAAAATGCCGAGTTCGCCCAGAAGGTGATCGACGCCGGCCTGATCTGGATCGGCCCGAGCCCACAGGCCATCAGGGATCTCGGCGACAAGGTCACCGCGCGACACATCGCGATGCGGGTCGGCGCGCCGCTGGTCCCGGGTACCTCCGAGCCGGTGTCGGGCTACCCGGAGGTCATCGCGTTCGCTCGTCAGCACGGTCTCCCGGTTGCGATCAAGGCGGCGTTCGGCGGCGGCGGCCGCGGACTCAAGGTGGCCCGCACGATCGAGGAGATCCCGCACCTGTACGAGTCCGCGGTTCGCGAGGCGATCACGGCGTTCGGTCGTGGTGAGTGCTTCGTCGAGCGGTATCTCGACCGGCCCCGGCACGTAGAGGCGCAGGTCCTCGCCGATCAGCACGGCACCGTCATCGTTGTCGGCACCCGCGACTGCTCCCTGCAACGCCGCTACCAGAAGCTTGTCGAGGAGGCGCCGGCGCCGTTCCTCACCGACGATCAGCGGACCAGGATCCACTCCGCCGCACGCGCCATCTGCGTCGAAGCCGGTTACCACGGCGCCGGAACGGTCGAATTCCTGGTCGGGCAGGACGGCTCCGTGTCCTTCCTCGAGGTGAACACCAGACTGCAGGTGGAACACCCGATCTCGGAGGAGACATCGGGAATCGATTTGGTGCGCGAGCAGTTCCGCATCGCGGACGGCGAGAAGCTGCGCTGGACCCACGATGTCCGGCCGCGGGGCCACTCCTTCGAATTCCGGATCAACGGGGAGGATCCCGGCCGGGGCTTCCTCCCCGCACCGGGCACGGTGACCCGATTCGTCCCGCCGTCGGGCCCAGGGGTCAGGGTGGACGCCGGCGTGGAATCCGGATCGGTGATATCCGGCGACTTCGACTCCCTGCTCGCAAAGATCATCGTCACCGGCGCCGATCGGCAGGAGGCGCTCGAGCGTTCCCGCCGGGCCCTGGCCGAGATGCAGGTCGAGGGCATGGCGACAGTGCTGCCGTTCCACCGCGTCGTGCTCGACGACCCCGCGTTCACCGCGGAGAACGGTGTGTTCGACGTCCACACCCGGTGGATCGAGACGGAGTTCGTCAACACCATCGAGATGTTCCCGACGCCGGTTGCGGTCGAGACCCCCGCCCCGGCCGGTCCGCTGCGCGAGTTCGTCGCCGAGGTCAACGGCCGCCGGGTGCGGGTGGGCCTGCCCCCTGAACTCGTGACGGCCGGAGCGGCCCGGCCGGCGTCCGCCGCCGGCCGCAGCAAGCGTTCCAAGCTGGCGCACGCCGTGCCATTGCCCACCAAGGGCGCCGTGGTGGCCCCGATGCAGGGCACCGTGGTCAAGGTGGCCGTCGCGGTCGACGACGCCGTCCGCGCCGGTGACGTGATCGCCGTCATCGAGGCCATGAAGATGGAGAACCCCATCACCGCCCATCACGACGGCAAGATCACCGCCGTCAAGGTCGAGGTGGGCGCGAAGGTCACCGCCGGCGCGGTGGTCGCGGAGATCGCGGAGATCGAGACCGAAACGATCCCAGAGGAAAGCATCATCGACGTCGAGTGAACGGGCGAAAAGGGATGGTGGGTACGGGCTGCGCCGGGGGCACGCGCTGTCGCCGGGACATCCGGCTTACAGTCGTGGGGTGAGCACTCCAGCCGACGGCACCGATCCGCTGAAGATCAGGATCGGTGACGCCGAACGCAACTCGGCGGTGGACGCCCTCGGCGAGCACCTGTCGTCGGGAAGGATCGACCTGGACGAGTTCGGCACCCGCAGCGCGCAGGTCAGCCAGGCCAGGACCGTGGGGGACCTGCGCGCGCTGTTCGCCGATCTACCGGCCCCGCACCCGGACCTGCCCGGCCCCGCCGCGACGCCCGCACTGAGCGGCCGGACCGACGTCGAACCGCAACGCCGCTCATCGGCGCCTGCGCCGGTCGACGATCGCACCCCCGCGCAGCGGATGGCGTCGTTCGCAATCGCCGCATCGGGAATCCTCGCCGCAGTGCTGTTCTTTGCGCTGCACCTGCCCTGGTACATCTTCTTGCTGCCGGCGGTCATCGGCGTGCTCTCCAGCGCAGCATGGGGTGGGGACTGGAAGGACCCGAACCGCAGACGCTGATCGGGCTCAACCTGATACCTGGTCAGAACCGGACGTGCGCCGGCTGAAGCGAGCCGGCTGTGGTCATCGCCACCGCGAGCCGGTGACCGGCTGATCGGAGTCCGGGTCGCCTGGGCCGGCAGTTTTGCGCAACAACCCACCCGCGCCACCTCTCTGGTCACTGCACGCCGTTGCGCCGCGCCGATGTCATCGTCGGGCCGAGCGGCCGATCACCACTCGGACCCGCGCGGGTGCCCGTGACCCCGGATGCCGCGACCACCACGTCGCCGGGCCGGAGGCACCCATTCGGGTCGGTGAGTCGCATCGAAACCCGGCCACATCAGCCTCGCGCGACGACTCTTCCGGGAAGCGCTGAAACAAGGTCAAGAATTGACCAAGAGTGACCGTTTCCTGCCCTGATCGCGAACCGTACGAGGTACGTCGTCCGAGTGATGCTTTCTTCAGCACTGTCTGTGACACTTTGCTGGTGCGGGGGGCAGTTCGCACACTCGGCCGGGGGGCCCAGTCACTCGGCGGTGCACATTCGTGCATCGCGGGGATGACGCATTCCTTCTGGCGGCGTGTCCCGCCCGTCGCACCACGGATCGAGCACAGGCCACCTGGACCACCGGGCGGTTCAATCATCCACCTGACGAAGAAATGTTGTGGCCGCAGACATGAGAATGACCCTGAAAAAAAAGACGAAGCTGTTGGCTCCGGTTGCAGCACTGACCTTGTCGCTGCTGTTCGCCACGACTGTTTCCGTCAGCCAGGCCGCAGCAGCGGACACGGCCAGGACGGTCGGCGCCGTCGGCAGCGCAGTCACCCCGCAGGGTGTTCCCACCGTCGGGAACGTCAGCACCGGAAGCGCCGGTGGCGGCGCCTCGGGCGGGCTGTCCACACAGTCGTTCGGCACCGAGTCCGCAGCCCGGACGTACTGGACCGCAGCGAGAATGGCGCGTGCTGCAGCCGCGCCGACGAAGACTGCAACATCCAAGTCGGTGCTCGGCAGCACTGCGCCGGCGCCCAGGGCGACGGCGCCCGCCAAACTCACCGACATTCCGGCCAACGCCGGAACCCTGGCCGCGCCGAAAACCGAGCTGCTCAAGGCTCTGGTCACGCGGCCCTACACGAATCGTCCCGACAGGCTGAACGGCAAGGTCTTTTTCACCTTGGGCGGGCTGGACTACGTCTGCTCCGGAACGGTGATCAACAGCTCCAACAAGGACATGGTCGACACCGCCGGGCACTGCGTCAGTGACGGGGCCGGGCACTTCGCGACGAACTGGGTGTTCGTTCCGGGCTATGCCTCCAAACCCACCGGAGGTTCGGCCGGGATGTATCCGTACGGCATCTGGACCGCTCGTAAATTGACCACCACCGCCCAATGGCACTACTACGCCAACATCAAGCAGGACGTTGCCTACGGCGTCCTGGCCCCACTCAACAAGCGTCACATTGCGGCCTATCTCGGTGGGCAGGGCACATTCTTCAACGCGTCCCGGAATCAGACCTTCAGCGCCTTCGGCTATCCGCAGGCGGCACCGTTCAACGGGCGGGACCAGCGCGTATCGATCTCCAAACGAATCGGCGATGATCCGTTCCTCGTTGGTCTGGTCGGACCGGTGACGATGAAGATCTCGTCGAATCAGACCGGTGGAACCAGCGGCGGCGGCTGGATCGTGGGAATCTCGCCGAAGACCGGGCTCGGACACGTCAACGGCCACAACAGTTACCGGTATCTCAGTGGACCGGCAGCCAACGCGAAAGAGCTCTACAGTCCGTACTACGGCAACGAGGCGCTCGCGTTGTACAACTACACCCGCGTCCTGTGAGGTGGCCCGACGGCCATCAGCTCGGCCGCGTCGGTGACCGCCATGCTCGGCGACCGGGCGCTGCGCGGGTCGACTTGACTTCGAGCCTGCTCACAGTGTGCGGTTGGGCAATGAAAGCCACCACTCCGACCTCGCCCGCCATCAGTACGGCTCGGGTCCTGGAACCAGCCGGCCGTGCCCTGGCAGCGCCGGCACCAGGGGCGGCTCGAGGCGACCGCGGCGCGGAGCCCGGACTGAGCATCGCCGAAGCCGCCCGGCGATGCGGGCTGACGGCCCATACCCTGCGGTACTACGAACGCGACGGGCTGCTGCTGGAGCAGGTCGGCCGCGCCGCCACCGGCCACCGCCGTTACACCGAGCGGGATCTCACCTGGATCACACTGATCACCCGGCTGCGCGCAACCGGCATGCCGATCAGGGACATCCGCTCCTACGCCGATTTGTGCCGCCGCGGCGATGGCAACGAATCGGACCGACTCGCCCTGCTCCTGGCGCACCGGGACCGGGTGCTCGCCGAGTTGGCAGCGACCACTGCCCACTTGAGCGCGATCAACGGCAAGATCGGCATCTATCAGGATCGGCTGGAACGGCAGGCGCGCTAACCTTTCGCCGTTGCCTTGACTTAGAGCGCGCTCGAAGGTCCATGGTGGTGACATGACTTCATCGACGAACGCTCCATCGACCGACGCCACTCGACCAGAGAATGCGCCGACCGGCACCCCGCTCGGCACCCGGATCCTCGGGACCCGCGCGAGCGCCAGTGATCTGACCGTTTCCACCATGGGACTCGGGTGCATGGGTATGTCCGAGTTCTACGGCACCCCCGATGAGGACGAAGGCCTCCGAACGATCCGGCGAGCCTTGGATCTCGGGGTCTCGTTGCTCGACACCGCTGACATGTACGGGCCCTTCACCAACGAGCGGCTCGTCGGCAGGGCCATCGCGGGTCGCCGGGACGAGGTGGTGCTCGCCACCAAGTTCGGCAACGTCCGCGATCCGGACAACCCCGGACTGCGACGGGTGGACGGCAGCCCCGAGTACGTCCGCCAGGCCTGCGACGCAAGCCTGCAACGCCTGGGCGTCGACCACATCGACCTGTACTACCAGCACCGGGTGGACAGGTCCGTGCCGATCGAGGACACCGTCGGCGCGATGGCAGAGCTCGTCGAAGCGGGGAAGGTTCGCCGGCTGGGGCTCTCTGAGGCGTCGGCAGGCACCATCAGGCGGGCACATGCCGTACACCCGATCACCGCGTTGCAGACGGAGTTCTCGTTGTGGACGCGCCACATCGAGGCTGAGATCCTGCCCACCATCAGGGAACTGGGCATCGGACTTGTCCCGTACTCGCCGCTGGGTCGGGGGTTTCTCACCGGCACCATCACCTCGACGGACTCGCTCGCAGCCGACGACTTCCGCCGGGCCAACCCGCGATTCGCCGCAGACGCGTTGCAGGCCAACCTGTCCCTTGTCCAGCGGGTGCGGGCGATCGCGGAGCGCAAGGGCGTCACGGCGGGCCAGCTCGCTCTGGCGTGGGTCCTCGCGCAGGGCCAGGACGTCGTCCCCATCCCCGGTACGAAGCGGGTGCACTACCTGGAGGAGAACGTGGCGGCAGCATCCGTCGTCCTCACCGACGGCGACCTCGCCGAACTGGAGGCGTCGTTCCCGGCCGATGCCGTCGTCGGGGAGCGCTACCCGGACATGTCCACCATCGACAGCGCCGGCTGATCCAGGACCTGCGCCGGTCGGGCGTTGCCGATCAGCAGCGCCCGGCCGTCGGCCAGGTCAGAGTCCCGGTGCGGGGCCGGACTGCGTGCGCTGATCCGGGGATCGGGGTCCGGTACCGATCGGGTTCCGGGTCGGGGCTCGGGCAGAGCCGGTTCAGGCGACCGGTGAGGTGATCAGGTCGCGCACTTCCGGTGCTTCCAGCCGCACCTTCTCCGCCGAGGTGTCGTCGGGTTCGGTCTGTGACCTGCGCTCCGCGTCGACCCGCGCCTGATAGACCTCGACCTCGTGGGCGGTGTCTGCCTCGGACCATCCCAGCACGGTCGCCATCACTTCCGCGACCCGCTGCATCGACTCGGTGCCCCGGTGGGCGTACTCGATCGAGATCCGCGTCCGCCGGGCGAGCACGTCCTCGAGGTGCAGCGCGCCCTCATGGGTGACGGCGAACAGCGCCTCCGCCAGCAGATAGTCAGGTGCCCCGGGAATGGGCTCGAGCAGGGCGGGGTTCTTCGCGGCAGGGGCGAGGACGTCATGGATCTCGGCGCCGTAACGGTCCAGGAGGTGCCGGATCCGGTACGGATGGACGCCGTTCTGCTCGCCGAGTCGATCGGCCTGGTTGACCAGCGCCTGGTAGCCGAGTGCGCCGATCAACGGCACGTCCTCGGTGCACGACGGGTTGATCCGGCCGGGCAGGTCCTCTGCGGCGGCGTCGACGGCGTCCATCCCCATCACCCGGTACGTCGTGTACTTGCCGCCGGCGATGCCGACCAGACCCGGGGCAACGCGCGCCACGGCGTGCTCGCGGGAGAGTTTCGAGGACTGCTCGCTCTCGCCGGCCAGTAGCGGGCGCAGTCCCGCGTAGACGCCCTCGATGTCGTCATGGGTCAGCGGCACCGCCAGGACCTTGTTGACGTGGTCGAGGATGTAGTCGATGTCGGACTTCGTCGCGGCGGGGTGCGCGAGGTCGAGATTCCAGTCGGTGTCGGTGGTCCCGATGATCCAGTGTGACTTCCACGGGATGACGAACAGCACCGACTTCTCGGTCTTGAGGATGATTCCGCTCTCCGAGGTGATCCGGTCCCGCGGAACCACCAGGTGCACGCCCTTGGACGCGCGGACCTTGAACCGTCCGCGGCCGCCGGAGAGCCGCTGCAGCTCGTCGGTCCACACGCCCGTCGAGTTGATCACGACCTTCGCCTTGACGTCGGTTTCCAGTCCTGTCTCCACATCGCGCACCCGGACACCGGCGACCCGGTCCGACTCCTTGAGGAACCCGATCACCTGGGTGGAGGTCCGGATCACCGCGCCGTAGGACGCGGCGGTGCGGGCCACGGCCAGCGTGTGCCGGGCATCATCGACCTGACCGTCGTAATACTTGATCCCGCCGACGAGCGCATCCCGGCGCAGTCCCGGTACCAGGCGCAGCGCGCCGGCCCGGGTGAGGTGCTTGTGGCCGGGCACCGAGCGGGCGCCGCCCATCGTGTCGTACAGCACCAGGCCGGCGCCGACGTACGGCCGTTCGACGACGTTCTTGGACAGCGGGTACAGGAACGAGACCGGCTTGGCCAGGTGCGGGCAGATCTTGGTGAGCATCAGCTCACGCTCCCGCAGCGCCTCGCGGACCAGCCCGAACTCGAACATCTCCAGGTACCGCAGACCGCCGTGGAAGAGCTTGGACGAGCGGGAGGACGTGCCCGAGGCGATGTCCCTGGCCTCGACGAGAGCGACCGACAACCCTCTGGTCACCGCGTCCAGCGCCGCACCGGCGCCGACCACACCGCCGCCGATCACCACCACGTCGAAGGTCTCGCGGCCCAGCCGCTCGAAATCGGCGGCCCGCTGCTCCGGGCTCAGCCGAGCGCTGGATGTAGGCGCTGCCGCGCCGATGTCGTCGGTCATGTCTCGGACGTCCCTCCAGGTCGGTGGCGTCCCGATCGGTGGCGTTCTGGTCCTGCCGCCGTGGTCATCACCGGACCGGCGGAACCGCCCTGATCCTCGCGATGCGAAACATCGCAATCGGTCGAAGCGGTCCTGCCAGGGATGTTTCCGGGACACCGCAATCAACGCTACCGGCGCATTTCATCGGCGCAACCGGTGTGCTCAGACGCCCTCGGTGTCGGTGTGCATCATCCGCCGGCCGAGCTCGGTGATCGAGCCGGACAGGGACGGATACACGCTGAACGTGTAGGCGAGATCTTTGACCGTCAAACGGTTCTGCACCGCCACCGCAATCGGCAGGATGAGTTCGGAGGCGCCGGGTGCGACCACCACACCACCGATGACGATGCCGGTCAGCCGGCGCGCGACGATCTTGATGAAACCGTCCTCGACGCCGAGCATCTTCGCCCGGGCGTTGGTCGCCAGCGGGATGGTCAGCACCTCGGAGAGCGCCTGGCTCTGCTCCGCCTCGACCTGGGAGTAGCCGACGGTCGCGATCTCGGGCTGGGTGAAGACGTTCGAGCAGACGGTCTTCAGTCGCAGCGGTGCAACGCCTTCACCCAGCGCGTGCCACATGGCGATGCGACCCTGCATGGCCGCCACCGACGCCAGCATCAGCACCCCGGTGCAGTCCCCGGCCGCGTAGATCCCCGGCACCGACGTCCGCGACACGCGGTCCACGTCGATGAAGCCGCCCTTGTCGACCGTCACGCCGATGGTGTCCAGCCCGATTTTGCCGGTGTTCGGCACTGCGCCGACCGTCATCAGCGCGTGGGACCCGCGAACCTCCCTGCCGTCCTCCAGCGTGACGACGACCCCGTCGTCCTCCCGGTGCACCGACTTCGCACGGGACCGCTTGACCAACGTGCTGCCCCTGGAGGAGAAGACCTTCTCGATGACGTCCGCGGCGTCGGCGTCCTCACTGGGCAGCACCCGGTCCCGACTGGACACGAGCGTCACCTTGACACCCATCTCGGTGTAAGCGGAGGCGAATTCCGCTCCGGTGACGCCGGACCCGACCACCACGAGGTGCTCGGGCCACTGCGGCAACGAGTACACCTGCCGCCAGGTGAGGATCCGCTCACCGTCCGGTTCGGCATCCGGCAGGACACGCGGCGTCGCACCGGTGGCAATGAGCACGACGTCGGCGACGTACTGGGTCACCGTGCCGTCCGGCGCGGTGGCCGACACGCAGTGCGAGGCCGGACCCGGCTGCGGGTCCGACAGCACCGCCGTGCCGTCGATCAGGGTGACGCCATGGCTGCGCAGCGTCGTGCGAATGTCCGCGGATTGCGCGAGCGCCAACTCGGCGACCCGCCCGTGCACCACCGACACGTCGACCCCGACCTTCTCCGGGTCGACCATCACGCCGAGGGTGTCAGCCGCCCGGACCGACGTCCGCCCGCCCGCCGAAGCGATGAAGGTCTTCGACGGGACGCAGTCGGACAGCACGCAGGCGCCGCCGATGCCGTCGCGCTCGATGAGCGTCACGTCGGCGCCGTACTGCACCGCGACGAGCGCCGCCTCGTACCCTGCGGGGCCGCCGCCCATGATCACGATCCTGGTCACGGGGCAACAGTAGCCCGGCGGATTCGTCGACCCACTGCTCGTGTCCGGCTCCCCGCGCGGTGCCCGCTACGCTCTGCTGCCATGGCGTTGTACGCGGCCTACGGGTCCAACATGGACCCTGCCCACATGCTCCAGCGCTGCCCGTCCTCCCCCGTCGCCGGCACCGGGTGGCTGCCGGGTTGGCGGCTGACCTTCGGTGGCGAGGACCTGAGCTGGAACGGGGCGCTCGCGACGGTGGTCGAGGATGCTGACTCCTCGGTGTTCGTCGTGCTGTACGACATGGCCGACTCCGACGAGCGCACCCTGGACTCCTGGGAGGGCGCGGATCTCGGGCTCTACACGAAGATCCGGCTGCGCGTGCACACCCTGGACGGGGACGTGCTTGCCTGGCTCTATGCCTTGCAGGCGTTCGAGGGCGGCCTGCCGTCGGCGCGGTATCTCGGCGTGATCGCCGATGCGGCGGAGGCCGCCGATGCGCCGGCCGAGTACGTCAACGACATCCGCAGCCGGCCGCACCAGGGCAACTGACAACCGGTGCCGGCTCGGAACACGACGGCGTCAATGCTGCTGCAGGGCCGCGACGGCGGTGTGCGTCAGCAGCCGCACCCCGGCGGCGATGGCCCGCTCGTCGACCCGGAACGCGGACGAATGCAGATCCACCTTGGGACTGACGCCGTCCCAGACACCCAATCGGGCAAGTGATCCAGGGACCTGTTCGAGGAACACGGCGAAATCCTCGGCGCCGGTGGATTGCTCGGCCAGCCGGATGGCGTCCTCGCCCAGGGCGCGCTGGGCCGCCGCGGTCATCAGCTCGGTGGAGTACAGCTCGTTGTTGACCGGCGGAACACCACGGTGATAAGTGAGATGGAAGTCACAACCGGTGGGCGCCAACAGCTCCGCGACCAGGGAGTGGACGAGCGGTTCGGCCGCGTCCCACGATGTCCGGTCCATCATCCGCAGCGTCCCGCGGAGCTCGCCGGACTGTGGGATCGCGTTGGCCACCTCCCCCGACCGGACCAGCCCCCAGACCAGCACGGCCGCGGCCCTCGGGTCCAGGCGCCGGGTCAGCAGCGCAGGCAGACCGGTGATCACCGAGCCGAGGGCGTACACCAGGTCGGCGGTCAGGTGCGGCCTCGAGGTGTGCCCGCCCGGTCCGGACACCCGCAGGTCCACCACGTCCGAGGTGGACGTGATCGCGCCGGCCTTCAGCCCGACGAGACCGGCCTGCAGTCGCGGATCGCAGTGCAGCGCAAAGAGTCTGCTCAGCCCGTCCAGGCCGCCGGCGGCAATGACGTCGTGCGAGCCGCCGGGGAAGACCTCCTCAGCGGGCTGGAAGATCAACCGGACCCGCCCGCCGAGATCGCCGGCCCTGCACAGGGCGCGGGCGACGCCGAGCAGGACGGTCAGGTGGACGTCGTGCCCGCAGGCGTGCGACACGTTCGGCAGCGTGGAGGCGAACGGCAACCCGCTGTTCTCCGTGATGGGCAACGCGTCGATGTCTGCGCGCAACCCGACAATCGTGCTGCCCGAGCCGATCTCGGCGATCACACCCGTTCCGGACGGGATCAGCCGCGCCTTGATGCCGTCGGCCTCCAGGGTCCGCATGATCAACGCGGTGGTGCCGGACTCCTGATGGCCGAGTTCCGGATGGGCGTGCACCCGCCGACGCAACCGCACCAGGTCGGGCAGCGCGGACGCGAGCGTGTCGTCGAGCCAGGACGGGCCCAGACCGGCCGCCTGGTCGTCGATCCCCTCGGGCTCGGGCGCCAACGGGTGCGGTGCAGCGGAGCCGTCAGGGGCGTCGTGCGTGGCTGCGTAGGCCATGCGCGCACTCCCCTTCACTGCCCGACGGACGGCCGCCCGGGGGGCTCCCGGCATGCCGAAGCCCCGCACAGCAACGCGGGGACGGGCAACAGAGTAGTCCGCTCGCGCTCTGCGACGGACCGCCCGCAGCCTCGTCAGCGGCTGTGTGGTTGGGTGTCAGTCGACAGGGCGTAGACGCGACGGGACGTGCGGCGTGCGGCGCACGAGGTTCACCTGATCGACGTCGACCCGCTCGATGTCGACCGTTGTACCGATTGGCGGCCGGGCAGCACCTGCGCAGGAGGTACCCGATGGGCGACGACGTCGCGGAAACGACCTATACCCGCGAGCAGCGGCAGGCCTACCGGGCAAAGGTCCGGCGTTGCCTCGACGTCTTCGAACGGATGCTCGTCGAACACTCCTTCGACTTCGGCCGCCCGATGACCGGCCTGGAGATCGAGCTCAACCTCGTCGACGGTCAGTGGCAGCCGGCGATGGCCAACGCCGAGGTGCTCGAGGTGATCGCGGACCCCGACTTCCAGACCGAACTGGGCCGCTACAACATCGAATTCAACGTCGCACCGCGTTCGCTGTCGGGCGAGCTGATGCTCGACCTGGAGAAGACGCTGCGTGACTCGCTCGACCATGCGGAGGCCAAGGCCAACGAGATCGGCTCTGAGATCATCATGGTCGGCATCCTGCCGACCCTCCAGAAGGAGCATCTCGACGGCGAATGGATGAGCGCGAACCCGCGTTACCAGGCGCTGGACGAAGCGGTGTTCGCCGCTCGCCGCGAGGACCTCGAACTCGACATCAGCGGCGTCGAGCACCTGCAGATGTTCGCCGACACCATCGCGCCGGAATCGGCCTGCACGTCCGTGCAGTTGCACCTGCAGGTGTCGCCGGCGGACTTCGCCGCCTGCTGGAACGCCGCTCAGGCGCTGGCGGGGCCGCAGCTTGCGCTGGGTGCCAATTCGCCGTTCCTGTTCGGCAAACGGTTGTGGGCCGAGACCCGAACCGAGCTCTTCCTGCAGGCGACCGACACCCGCTCCCCCGAACTGCAGAACCAGGGTGTGCGCCCGCCGGTGTTCTTCGGCGAGCGGTGGATCACCTCGATCTTCGACCTGTTCGAGGAGAACGTCCGCTACTTCCCTGCCCTGCTGCCGGAGACGACCGACGAGGATCCGGAGGCGGTGCTGGCGTCCGGGAAGGCGCCGCGGCTACAGGAACTCCGGCTGCACAACGGCACCGTGTACCGCTGGAACCGCCCGGTCTACGACGTTGTCGACGGCACCCCGCATCTGCGGGTGGAGAACCGCGTCCTGCCGGCCGGACCGACCGTCGTGGACGTGCTGGCCAATGCCGCGTTCTACTACGGTGCGCTGACCGTCCTCGCGACTGAGGACCGGCCGGTCTGGACGAAGATGTCGTTCGACGCGGCCAAGGCCAACTTCGATTCCGGCGCCCGCTACGGCGTCGATGCCGTCTTCTACTGGCCGGGGTACGGCGAGGTCACCTGGGATGAGCTCCTGCTGCGACACCTGCTGCCGAAGGCCGACGAGGGCCTGGCCCGCTGGGGCGTCGCACAAGAGGCGCGCGACCGGTACCTCGGCATCGTCCGGGACCGCTGCAAGACCCGGCGCAACGGGTCGTGGTGGCAGTCGGAGACGGTCGCCGCTTTCGAGGCCCGCGGACTGTCGCGGAACCAGGCGCTCACCGAGATGCTCAAGCTGTATTCGGAAGGCATGCACGCCAACCGGCCGGTGCACACATGGGAGGTCCCGGACTGACCCCTGATCACGTCGACGAGAGGATCACGGGTGGTGCAGCGAGGATCACGGGTGGTGCAGCAGGGACAGAGGTTCCGATGACGGCTCGGCTCGCGACACCGGACCCCGGGCGGCTCGCCGAAGACGTGCTCGCCGGCTCTCGTACCGCCTTGTCCCGTGCCATCACGATGGTCGAGTCGACCCGTGCCGATCACCGGGCGGGTGCTCGACTGCTGCTCACGGCACTCGCTTCCAAGGCCGAGAGCGCTGTGCGAGTGGGCATCTCGGGTGTGCCCGGGGTCGGGAAGTCCACCTTCGTCGAGGCGCTCGGGACTGAACTGACGACGCAGGGACACCGGGTCGGGGTACTGGCTGTCGACCCGTCCAGTGCGCGCACCGGCGGGTCCGTGCTCGGCGACAAGACACGCATGCCGACTCTGGCGGCCAACCCGAACGCGTACATACGGCCGTCACCGACCGCCGGCACCCTCGGCGGTGTCGCTCGGGCGACCGCGCAGACGATCACCGTGCTCGAAGGTGGTGGCTACGACGTCGTGCTCGTCGAAACGGTCGGCGTCGGGCAATCCGAGACCACGGTTGCCGGCATGGTGGACAGCTTCCTGCTACTCGGCTTGGCCCGGTCCGGCGACCAGCTCCAGGGCATCAAGAAAGGCGTGCTCGAGATCGCCGACGTGGTGGCCATCAACAAGGCCGACGGTGATCGGGTGACCGAGGCAAAGGCGGCAGCGCGTGATCTCGCCGGTGCCCTGCGGTTGGTCCGGGGCGGGGACGGCTCCTGGCGGCCGCCGGTTCTGACGTGTTCGGGATTGACCGGTGAAGGCGTCGGCGGGGTGTGGAAGGCACTGCTGAAGCACCGCGAGTTCCTCGGCGCCGACGGGTTGGCCGCCAAGCGCGCCGGGCAGCGCTGGGAACTCACCTGGGCGCTGGTTCGCGACGAACTGGAGCAGCGACTACGACGTTCGCCGTCGGTGGTGGCCGCGGCCGGTCGACTGCGGGCGGAAGTGCTCGCGGACACGACGCCCGCGCCCGGTGCCGCTGACGCGATCCTGCGGGCTTTCGACCAGGACTGATCCATCAGCCTGGCGTCCGCCAGGTGCTGGTGGGGGGACAACTCCGCCAGGCGCTGGTTGCAGCGCTGCAGCGTCACACCGTCCGGGCCCCGAAATCCACCCGCGTGGGGTCGACAACGCCCACCACCGTCACCTCCCGGCCCACCTGGATCTCGGTGAGATCCAGTCCGGCACCCAGCGCGAATTCGTTCCGGTAGCCATCGTCGCTGATCACCGCAAACCAGCCATCGGACACCGTGACCACGCGGCCGGATTGCCAGCGCCGGGTCTGCACCGTCCCGTCGACCGCGACCACCGGGAACTCGCCATGGAGCGGGCCGCCGGAACCGTCGTGCTCGTCGTCCGGTTTCGACGGTGCCGGCGAGGACGCGACATGCCAGGCATAGCTGCCGCTGCTCAGCGTCGAGAACCGGCTGGGCTGGGTGGCCGGTGACTGCGCCGGAGCGGCATCGCTGCGCTGTTGAGGTGCGGTTGCTGCCGCCGACCGTGCCGGTCCCACCACCAGCAGCGCCACCGCTGCGACGACCCCCGCCGAGCGTTTCCACTGACGGGACCGGGTCGCTCGGTGCACCGGCGCGGCATCGGGTCCGGGTCCTCGGGCGTCAGCCGTGTTGTTGTCCATCAAGGATGACCTCCGACGACGGTGAGGCGTTCGATGACGCTCACGGTGCTCGGCGAACCTGTTGCCGCGCTGTGCGAGTGACCGCGCATTGCTGTGAGCAGCCCCCGGGTCCTGGATTGTGGTGGTGCGCTCCCGCCGGTTTGGCAGGATGGCGGGGTGTCATCGCCCGAACCACCCCCGCCGGAACATCGGGCTCCTGGTGACGCTCCGGCGTCCACACCGACGCCACGACTCCCACCGCGGGTGCTGGCCGGCCGCTACCGACTCGATTCCGTGATCGGTAAGGGCTCGATGGGCACGGTGTGGGCGGCGACCGACCAGGTGCTGCACCGGCAGGTGGCGATCAAGGAGATCGACTTCCCCCCGGGCACTCCCGCAGCGGAGCGGGCGCAGCTGGAGGCGCGGACGCTCCGAGAAGCGCGGGCCATTGCTGCACTCTCCAACCCCTACGTCATCACGCTGTTCGACATCCTGACCCTCGAACACGGTCCGGTGATCGTGATGGAGTTGCTGCGGGCGCGGTCGCTGGCGGAGATCCTCCGCCGCGTCGGCCGACTTCCCGATGGCCAGGCGGCAACGATCGGGGTCGCGGTGGCGTCCGGCCTCATCGCTGCTCACGCCGCCGGCATCACCCACCGGGACGTCAAGCCGGGCAACGTGCTGATCTGCGATGACGGACGGATCAAGCTCACCGATTTCGGCATCGCCAGGAGTTCTGCCGAGCAGACCATGACCGCGACGGGGTTGCTGCTCGGGTCGCCGGCCTACATCGCTCCCGAGGTGGCGAACGGGGTTCCGGTTGGTCCCATCTCCGATGCCTGGAGCCTCGGCGGGCTGCTCTTCGCGACGGTGGAAGGGCGACCGCCGTTCGACCAGGGCACCGCCATCGCCACGTTGACGTCCGTCGTCAGGGACCCGGTGCCCCCGCACCCGCATTCGGGCCGGCTGGGGGCGGTGGTGTCCGGACTCCTGGTGAAGACACCGTCGCTGCGCATGCGGATCGATCGCGCCCTGACCATCATGCGGACGGTTGCGGACGATCCGTCAGGAATGAATCTCTCGGCGATCGCCCGCATCCCGCGCGACGAGGACGCAGCCCCCGCCCGGGCGCCGTTCACCGACGCGACAGGACGTGGCATCCCATCCTCGGGCGGCACTGCGGGCCGGTCCGCCGCGGTCAGCTCCGGGCCGAAGCCGAGCGGGACCCCACGCCGGGACGAGGGCGGCAACCGCGGACGGCCCAGTTTCCACCAGTCAGGTAGCCGCTCGAACCCGCCGCTGCACGGCACCGCGCGTCCTCCCGTGCACGGCGGCGTGGACTCGACGGGATCCTCGGGCGCATTCGCCGGGCCGCCGCCGTCGCCGCAGCCGGTGAAGTCGGTGCCCCCACCCCGCCGCGACGTCGACCGGGCCGCGAACACCGGTCAATCGGGCCACAGCTCGACGGCCGCGGCGCGGGGCACGGAGCCGCCGGGACAGCGACCGCGGTCGCCGGGTTCGCCGCCGCGCGACAACCCCGACGGTGCGGCGCGCGACTCGCGGCACATGCCGCTGGCGTCGATCCAGCAGGCGCTGCCCCCTCCGCCGTGGGCGCCGGAGCAGGCAGCCGCGTTGCCGCCTCTCCCCGACGACGATGACGGCGATGGTCACGGTGACGCCGCTGACGACGCGAAAGACGCTCGCGGCACAGCACACTCGACCCGCGTTCGGATCATCGCAGCGGTGGTGGTCGCGATCATCGCGGCCGTCGTCGGATTCTTCGGGGTACGCCTGATCGCCGATCTGGCCAGCCGATCGGCGTCTCAGAACGGTGCCGCCGTGACAGCCGTCGACGGGTCGGCCGAGGCCTCAGCAATCTCATGGTCGGATCTCCACAGGCCGGATCACCACAGGTCGGATCGCCACCACCTGTCGGTCGGCATCAACGCGGTCGTGCTGCCCGCGCCTGCGGGCTGACGGATGGCCGGGGCCGGCCGCTCCTACCGACAGCGACCAGTGGCCGGCCGGGGCCCCACTACGCTGCCCGCATGCCTGCCGAACCCGTCATCGATGTCCACGCCATTGCGCGGGAAGCCGCCGCGGCCGTCGCCAGGGCCACCGGGGCGGTGCATCACGACGTTGCACTGATCATGGGGTCGGGGTGGGTGCCGGCCGCCGATCGTCTGGGCACGCCGACCGCCGACATCGACATCTCGACACTGCCGGGCTTCGCGGCACCGGTGGTGGCGGGCCACGCGGGCCGGCTCCGCTCCATCCCGATCGGGGACAAGCGGGCACTGGTACTGCTCGGACGGACACATCTGTACGAGGGTCGCGGCGTTGCCCAGGTGGTGCACGGAGTCCGCACCGCGGTTGCCGCCGGTGCCCGACTGATCGTGCTGACGAACGCGGCGGGTGGACTCCGTGACGACATGGCTCCCGGCGACCCGGTGCTCATCGCCGACCACCTGAATCTCACCGCGACCTCACCGATCCAGGGCGCCCACTTCATCGACCTGACCGACCTGTACTCGCCCCGGCTGCGTGCGCTGGCACGGCAGATCGAGCCATCACTGACCGAGGGCGTCTACGCCCAGCTACCCGGCCCGCACTACGAGACCCCAGCAGAGATCCGGATGCTGCGAACGCTCGGCGCCGACCTCGTCGGGATGTCGACGGTGCTGGAGGCGATCGCCGCGCGGGAAGCCGGTGCCGAGGTGTTCGGCCTTTCGCTGGTGACCAACCTTGCCGCCGGCATGACAGGAGAACCGCTGGACCACGAAGAAGTGCTGGCCACCGGCCGGGCGGCCGCGGTGGCCATGGGCGATCTGCTCGCGGAGTTGGTGAACACGGCGTGACGATGCCCGCCGACGATCTGCGCCTGACGACGACGCTCCGGGACGCGACGATCCGGTGGATCGCCGATGACCCCTCCCCTGTCGACCGGGCCGAACTGCAGCAGGTGCTGGCCGGTGCGATGGCCGGTCAACCGGAGGCGGTGCTCGATCTGCGCGAGCGTATGCACGCACCGTTGACGTTCGGCACCGCCGGTCTCCGCGGCCCACTGCGGGCAGGGCCGGCCGGGATGAACCTGGCCGTGGTGCGCAAGGCGGCATCCGGGATCGCGGCATACCTCGACGCCTCCGGACATCGCGCGGGTTCCATCGTCATCGGCTACGACGGCCGGCACCGCTCCGCAGAGTTCGCCGCCGACACGGCAGCAGTTTTCGCCACCGCGGGATTCTCGGTGCTGCTGGCGCCCCGGCCACTGCCGACCCCGATCCTGGCGTTTGCCGCGCGTTCACTGGGCGCGGCCGCAGGGCTGCAGATCACGGCGTCCCACAACCCGCCGCAGGACAACGGCATCAAGGTCTACCTCGCTCAGGGAGCACAGCTGGTCAGCCCGGAGGACGGGCGGATCGAAACCGCCATCGCGGCCACTCGGCCGGCCCGCTCGATCGACGTCACCGGCGCGGCGGGGCGGGTGCAGCCATGGCCGGACGACATCGTGCAGTCGTACCTGGACCGGGCCGGATCACTGGCCCATGCGGGTAGCGCCACCGGGGCCGTCCGGGTGGCGATCACGCCGATGCACGGCGTCGGCGGCGAAACGGCCGTCCAGGCACTACGTCTGGCCGGCATCACCGATGTGCATGTGGTCTCCGAACAGGCCACTCCGGACGGTGACTTCCCGACTGTGCCATTCCCCAACCCGGAGGAACCGGGCGCGACGGATCTGTTGCTGGCGTTGGCCGACAAGGTGGGGGCGACCATCGCGATCGCCCTTGATCCGGACGCGGACCGCTGCGCCGTCGGTATTCCGCAACCCGGTGGAAGCTGGCGGATGCTCACCGGCGACGAGACCGGATCACTGCTCGGTGACCATCTGCTGCGCAGCCTCGATCGTGCTGCGCACCCGGATCCACTCGTCGCCACCACGATCGTCTCGGCCGAATTGCTGCGGTCGATCGCAGCGGCCCACCACGCCCGCTACGACGAAACGCTGACCGGATTCAAATGGATCGTCCGAGCCGGCGACGGTGCGGGGACCGGTTTGGTGTTCGGGTACGAGGAGGCACTCGGGGTGTGTGTCGACCCGGACCACGTCCGCGACAAGGACGGCATCTCGGCGGCGGTGACGGCCGCGGATCTAGCGGCGACACTGAACGCGCAGGAGTTGACCATTGCCGATCGCCTCGACGAGTTGTCCCGTACCCACGGTCTCAGCGTGACCGGTCAGCTGTCGGTGCGGGTCGCGGACCTCGCCCAGATCGGCGCGGCCATGCAGCGGCTGCGGACAGCGCCGCCGGCAACGCTTCTCGGAGCGGACGTCACCGAGGTGGCAGATCTCCTGCCGCGCACCGACGCACTCCGGCTTCGCACGGGCACGGCACGGGTGGTCATCCGGCCGTCCGGGACGGAACCGAAACTCAAGTGCTACCTGCAGCTCTCGTGTCCGGTACCGGAGGGTGCGGACCTGGCGGAGCTGCGGGCGGCGGCTGCTGCCGACCTGGCGGAGCTCAGGACCGAAATGGCAAGCGTGGTCGGCATTCCGGGCTGACGGGCAACGTCAGCTCGGAGGTCGGAACGGCGCTCAGGAGGAACTGCGTCAGCCGCCCGACGACACGTTCCCGGACGACACCGCACCCGACGTCGCCGAGGTTCCGACCGACGGGTCGGCGATGAACTGCAACCCGGTCTTGCCGTCCGCGGACATGATCACGAGCAGGACTCCGGACGGATCGTCGGTCACCGCATAGTTCGTGACACCTTGCAGCACAGCGGTCATCGCGTCCTCGACATCCGAGCTCGGCGGGAGACACGCCCGCATGGTCATCGCAATCGGACCGAACGTGATCGTCTCGTCGGCGATCTCTGCGCTGCCGCTGCCGCTGTTGCAGGACGTGTCCAGGGTGACGGTGCTGCCGTCGAATTCGATCCAGGGGCTCAGGCTCGGGTCGACGGCGCTGACGGTGCTACCGGACTGGGAGATCAGGCCGACGAGTTTCCAGCCGACGCCGGGCACCGCGGCGGCGGCGCTGAGCGCCGCATTCAACTGCATGGTGTCGGTGCCGTTGGTCAGCTGCAGCGTTCCACCGTCATAGGTCCACGTCGGACCCGATGCCAGGAAGGCGGACAACCATTGGTCCTGCTTCATCAGATCCGGATCACACGCCATCATCGTCGAGCCCATTTGCGAGACGGTCAGCACGTCCGCCTCGACGGTGAAGGGGCCGAACATGTTGTTGCAGCCGGCCCGGGCCGCGAGCGTCCCGTTCTCGAAGGTCAGCGAGATCGTCGACCCCGGCACGATCGTGTACTGCCCGGTGACCTGGGTGGCGACGAACGTGGAGCCGATGACATCGGCCGGCAACGACCCGGCGCCGCCGGCGGTGGATCCGGACGCGGCAGCGGCGGAGCCGGTACCGGAGGCTGACGACCCGTCCGCCGACGGCGCGCCGGCGGACGCGGCCGAACTGCCCGCCGACCCGCCGGCGGAGCTCTGGGCGCCGGAGGAGCTACTGGACTGGCCGGCACAGGCTGCCAGGGCGAGGACCGCCACAGCTGTCAGGGCAGCGAGGCTTGTGGCCGATCGCGGCTTGATGATCCTCATCGTCGTTCCGTCCTTCGTCTCAGTGAGCGTTCGCCTCCCCGGCAGTCGGGATGGGAACTGCGCCGTTGTCTCCAGCAAGAGTGCAGCGCGCCACAACAAGGACGAAACACCCTGACCGGATGGTTGCACGACACCGTCGATGCGGCGACGCGATCACAGCCGTGTCGGTCACGCCGGACCATCGACGGGCCTCCGGCGAGCGCCCGCGGGCGAGCGGCGGGCTCAGACGGCGCCGAACTGGCGGTCCCCGGCGTCGCCGAGTCCGGGAACGATGTAACCCGAATCGTTGAGTCGCTCGTCGATGGATGCGGTGATGACCCGCACCGGGAGGTCGGCACCTGCCAGTGCGATCAGGCCCTCGGGTGCGGCAAGTGCGCAGATGGCGGTGACGTCGGTGGCCCCCCGGCCGGTCAGCAGTTCGATGGTGTGCACCATCGAGCCACCGGTGGCGAGCATCGGGTCCAGGACGTAGACCGGTCTGCCGGCCAACGATTCGGGCAACGACTCCATGTACGGCGTGGGCAGCAGCGTCTGCTCGTCACGCGCGAGCCCGACGAAGCCCATCTGCGCTTCCGGGATCAGCGCATGGGCTTGGTCCGCCATGCCGAGGCCGGCCCGCAGCACCGGCACCAACAGGGGCGGGTTCGACAGCCGCGTGGCGGTGGTCCGGGCGACGGGGGTGTGGATCGGGACTTCCACCGTGGCCAGGTTTCTGGATGCCTCGTAGATGAGCATCAGGGTCAGCTCACGCAGCGCCGCGCGGAAGGTGGCGTTGTCGGTGCGGGCATCGCGCATCGTGGACAGCCGCGAGGCCGCGAGCGGATGGTCCACGACCGTCACATCCAGGCTCTCGGGGATACCGCGGTGCGCCGGTTGCTGCGAGGTCATGCGGGACCATCCTGTCCGTCGGTGTCGGGTGCTCGGGCGGGCGCGGTGTCCTGGGTGACGGCCGCGGGCGATGCATCGCACCGTAGCGGGCTCCATATTCCCGGGCCCGGCCGCGAACGCCTGCGCGACGAATCGCTGGGCGCCGCAGCGGCCATAGGATGACCGTCGTGAGCACAGCCACCCCGTCCCGCCCCACCGCCCCGGCGCCGGTGGCACTGCCCGCTCACCTGCGGGACGTCGCCGCGGACGAGAGCTCTCTCCGGCGATTCCTGCACGGTCTGCCGGGGGTGGATGGCGTCGGCGTCGAGCAACGGTCGGCTGCGCTGGCCACCAGGTCGATCAAGAAGGCCAGCAAGCTCGCCGCCATCGATCTCGCGATCTCGATGGTCGACCTCACGACGCTCGAAGGTTCCGACACACCTGGAAAAGTGGGAACTCTCGCCGCGAAGGCGAGGCGACCGGACCCGGACAGCCCGGAGACACCACACGTCGCGGCGGTCTGCATCTACCCCGACATGGTGCCTGTCGCGGTGCAGGCGCTCGCCGGTTCCGCAGTCGGCATCGCCTCCGTCGCAACGGCTTTCCCGACCGGCCGGACAAGCCTGCAGGTCCGCCTGGCCGACACCGCGGTCGCGGTGGACGCGGGCGCGACCGAGATCGACATGGTGATCGATCGCGGCGCGTTCCTGGCGGGCCACTACGGGAAGGTGTTCGACGACATCATCCGCGTCAAGCAGGCGTGTGGCACCGCCCGGCTCAAGGTCATCCTGGAGACCGGCGAGTTGGCCACCTACGACAATGTCCGCCGGGCGTCCTGGCTGGCCCTGCTCGCCGGCGGTGACTTCATCAAGACCTCGACCGGGAAGATCTCGCCCGCCGCCACGCTGCCGGTGACGGCGGTGATGTTGCAGGCCGTCCGCGACTGGTACGACCAGACCGGCGAACGGCGGGCGGTCAAACCCGCGGGCGGCATCCGCACCACCAAGGACGCCATCCGCCACCTCGTCGCGGTCCGGGAGATCGCCGGCCCGCAGTGGCTCGATCCGTATTTCTTCCGGTTCGGGGCGTCGAGTCTGCTCAACGACCTGCTGATGCAGCGGCGCACCCAGCTCCAGGGCCACTACTCCGGCCCCGACTACGTGACCGTCGACTGACGCCACCAGTGAGGACATCTCGATGACGAGCCCCCGCGGCACCGCACCTGCCGGACTGGACTGGGACTATGCGCCCGCCCCGGAATCCGCCGCCATCGGCCGACTCCGCGACCGCTACCAGATGTACGTCGGCGGCCGTTTCGTCGACGGCCACGGCGATGACGTGAAGACGGTCAACCCGGCGAACGAGGAGATGCTCGCCACGGTCAGCACGGCCGCAGCCGCCGACGTGGACACCGCGGTTGCGCAGGCCCGGGCAGCCTACGACGGTGTGTGGTCACGGATTTCCGCCGCCGAACGCGGAAAGTACCTGTACCGCATCGCACGTGGCATCGCCGAACGGTCCCGCGAGCTGGCCGTGATCGAGACGCTGGACAACGGCAAGCCGATCCGGGAGTCGCGGGACGTCGACGTGCCCACCGCGGCAGCGCATTTCTTCTACCACGCGGGCTGGGCGGACAAGCTCGAGCACGCGGGGTACGGAGCGGCGCCGGCGCCGCTGGGAGTCGCAGGTCAGGTGATCCCGTGGAACTTCCCGCTGCTGATGGCCGCCTGGAAGATCGCCCCGGCACTGGCCGCCGGCAACACGGTGGTGATCAAACCGGCTGAGACCACACCGTTGTCGATCCTGGTGCTGGCCGAGATCATCGCCGATGCCGACCTGCCTCCGGGGGTGGTCAACATCATCACCGGCGCCGGTGACATCGGCGCCGCGCTGGTGAACCACCCGGGCATCGACAAGGTTGCCTTCACCGGATCCACCGACGTGGGCCGGCAGATCCAGGCCTCGCTGGCCGGCACCGGGCGGAAGATCACCCTGGAGCTGGGCGGTAAGGCAGCGAACATCGTGTTCGACGACGCACCCATCGACCAAGCGGTGGAAGGGATCGTCAACGGCATCTTCTTCAACCAGGGTCATGTCTGCTGCGCCGGATCGCGCCTGCTGGTGCAGGAATCGGTCGCCGACGAGGTCAACGAGAAGCTCCGCGCCCGGATCGCCACGCTGCGGATGGGTGACCCGATGGACAAGAACACCGACATCGGTGCGATCAACTCCGCCACCCAGCTGGCCACCATCCGTTCGCTGACCGACACCGGCGACGCCGAGGGCGCGCAGCGCTGGACGTCACCCTGCCCGGTGCCCGACCGCGGCTTCTTCTTCCCGCCGACGGTCTTCACCGGCGTGTCACAGTCGATGCGGATCGCCCGGGACGAGATCTTCGGGCCGGTGCTGTCGGTGCTGACGTTCCGCACGCCGGACGAGGCGGTCGCAAAAGCCAACAACACCCCGTACGGACTGTCGGCCGGCGTCTGGACCGAGAAGGGGTCGCGCATCCTCGGGATGGCGTCGGCGCTGCGGGCGGGCGTCGTCTGGGCGAACACGTTCAACCGGTTCGACCCGGCGGCGGCGTTCGGTGGATACAAGGAGTCCGGCTTCGGCCGGGAGGGCGGCCGCTCCGGGCTCTCCGCTTACCTGAACACCGATGACGATCCGGCCACGACCGTGCGGACGTCCGGCAATGGGAGTTCTGCGTCCGCGCTCGGCAAAGCCCCGACCGGCTCGCCCGCGAGAGCGGAGGCGGCACCGGTCGAAGGGCCGGTCACCGCGGCAGCCGATGCGCTGTCCGACGCCGCGGCCCTGGCGGATGCCGCGGACGTGATCGCCGCCGTGCACGATGCCGAGTCCATCGGCCATTCACCCGGGCACATCGACCAGTTGACCGCGGCGACCACTGGACAAACCGCGGCAAGACAGGCCCGAGTTGCCGTCAGCAAGACCTACAAGCTGTATCTGGGCGGCGCGTTCCCCCGCTCGGAATCCGGCCGGACCTACCAGGCCGTCGGCGGACCTGGCGGTTCAATTCTGGCCAACGTCGCGCAAGGCTCGCGCAAGGATGCGCGGGATGCCGTCAGCGCGGCCCGCAAGGCTTTCAAGGGCTGGTCATCGGCGACCGCTTACAACCGTGGTCAGGTGATCTACCGGATCGCCGAGATGCTCGAGGGACGGCGGTCGCAGTTCACCGACCTGCTGGGTGGTCGACCGCAGGACGGCCCGACGGTCGACGCGGCCATCGACCGACTGGTGCACTACGCCGGCTGGACCGACAAGCTCGCCTCGGTCTTCGGCAGCGCGAACCCTGTTGCGGGGCCGTTCTTCTCGTTCTCGACGCCCGAGCCGACGGGTGTCGTTGCCGCGATCGCGCCGCAATCCGATCCACTGCTCGGGTTGGTCAGCGTGATCGCGCCCATCATCACCTCGGGCAACTCCGCCGTGGTCATCGCTTCGCAGCATCAGCCGCTGGCCGCCGTGACACTGGCGGAGGTGCTCGCGACCTCGGACCTACCGGGTGGCGTCGTCAACATCCTCACCGGTGATCCCGCCGAGATCGCCCCGCACCTCGCGGCCCATGCCGACGTCAACGCGCTCGACCTGACCGGCACCGCAGGCGCACTGCGCACCGACCTGGAGCGGGCGGCCGCTGGCAACCTGAAGCGGGTGTACGTCCCCACGTCACAGGCCTTCACCGGCTCTCCGGGAACCGCACGGATGCGGGCGTTCCTGGAGATCAAGTCGGTGTGGCATCCGACGGGCGCGGTGTCCCTCGCCGCAGGCGGCGGTTACTGACCGCCTCACGTCCGGCTCGACCGGGCCGCACGTCGGCGAGGAGAGCGGGTCAAGCGGCGCGGGTGGCGTTTGAGAAAGCCTGCTGGACGAACATGATCGCAGTCACATCGTGCGCCGGCAGCGCCTGCGAGGTTGATCACGATGGCGTCCGGCAGCCCGGGTCGCTGCCTACCCTGGAAGGGTTGCCTCACTTTCTGGAGATCGCATGTCCCTGCCCCTGCGGGTCGCCGTCATCGGCGCCGGACCGGCCGGTATCTACGCCGCCGACATCCTGACGACCAAGGATCCGGCAGCGACCGTCGACATCTTCGATCGATTGCCCACTCCGTACGGCCTGATCCGCTACGGCGTCGCGCCCGACCACCCGCGGATCAAGGCGATCATCGTCGCCCTGCACCGGGTGATGGAGAACGAGCGGATCCGGTTCATCGGCAACGTGCACGTGGGCGTCGACCTCAAGCTCGACGAGTTGCGCCAGTTCTACGATGCCGTCATCTTCGCGACCGGCGCTGAGCGGGACCGCTCGATGGGCATCCCCGGCGAGGACCTGCGTCGCTCCTACGGGGCCGCCGACTTCGTCGCCTTCTACGATTCGCACCCCGACCGGGAGCAGGTCTGGGATCTGTCGGAGCAGCGGTCCGTGGCGATCGTCGGAGTGGGCAATGTCGGGCTCGATGTCGCCCGCATGCTCGGCCGCAACGCCGACGAATTGCTCAGCACCGACATCCCGCCGCATGTGCACGAAGTCCTGTCGAAGTCCGCCATCACCGACATCCACATGTTCGCCCGGCGCGGGCCGGCGCAGGCCAAGTTCACCCCGGTCGAACTGCGCGAACTGGATCATTCGCCCAACGTGCAGGTGGTCGTCGCCGCCGAGGGCATGGAGTTCGACGACGCGTCGGAGGCCGCGCTCGCCCGTAGCAAGTCGCTGCGGATGGTCGTGGACGTGCTCAGCGATTGGGCGATGCGCGACCCCAGGCCCGGCCCGCACCGACGCATCCATGTCCACTTCCTGGAGAACCCGGTAGAGATCGTCGGTGCAGATGGCGCTGTCGTGGGTCTGCGTACCGAGCGTCAGGAGCTGGACGGTGACGGCACTGTTCGCGGCACCGGGGAATTCACCGACTGGGACGTCCAGGCCGTCTACCGCGCCGTCGGCTACCGCTCCGAGGCGATCGAGGATCTGCCGTTCGACACCCACCGCTTCGTACTGCCCAACGACGGCGGCCGGGTACTCGACCTGGACGGTCACCCGCTCAACGGGCTGTACGCGACCGGCTGGGTCAAGCGCGGCCCGGTCGGCCTGATCGGTCACACCAAGTCCGACGCGGCTGAGACGGTCTCCAACCTGCTCGAGGACGCCCCTGATCTCGCGCCTGCCCCGCAGCGGGACGTCACGGCCGTCGATGCCCTGCTCACCCAGAAAGGCCTGCTGGTCACCGACTTCACCGGCTGGGACCGACTCGACGCGCACGAGCTGTCGGCCGGCGAGCCGCACGGACGCGGCCGGATGAAGGTCATTTCGCGTGATGCGATGACGGAGATCGCAGCGAGGGCCTGACGCCTACTCGCGGCATACGCCTGCACGCCGGGCCCAGGCACGCCTGGCTGCGCGTGCCCGTTACCCTCCCAGGGGTAATCCCGCCCCGAAGCAGCTCCCAGGTTGCCTCCGGGAGGGGACGCGGGACTCGGGTCCCGCGCTTCCGGATGGTCACGGCAGAAGGAGCACGGCATGGTGCACGAGGTTCAGGGCGTCATCTCCCGCAGCAAGGACGCCCCGGTCGAATTGACCACGATCCTCGTGCCGGACCCCGGGCCGGGCGAGGCCCTGGTCAAGGTCCAGGCGTGCGGGGTCTGCCACACCGACCTGCATTACAAGCAGGGCGGCATCGGGAACGACTATCCCTACCTGCTCGGCCACGAGGCCGCCGGCATCGTGGAGGCCGTCGGCCCGGATGTCACCGACGTCGCCCCCGGCGACTACGTGGTGCTGAACTGGCGTGCCGTGTGCGGGTCCTGCCGGGCCTGCAAGCGGGGACGGCCGTGGTACTGCTTCGCCACGCACAACGCGAAACAGAAGATGACCCTCGCCGATGGCACCGTACTGTCCCCCGCGCTCGGCATCGGAGCCTTCGTCGAGAAGACCTTGGTCGCCGCCGGACAGTGCACGAAGGTCGATCCTGCTGTCCCACCGGCCGTCGCCGGTCTGTTGGGCTGCGGCGTGATGGCCGGTCTCGGCGCCGCCATCAACACCGGGGCGGTCACCCGCAATGACTCTGTGGCGGTGATCGGCTGCGGCGGTGTGGGCGACGCCGCCATCGCCGGCTCGCGGCTGGTCGGCGCGCACACGATCGTCGCCGTGGACACCGACCCGCGAAAGCTGAAGCTGGCCGAGCAATTCGGGGCCACGCACACGGTGCTGGTGTCGGACGGCGACGTGGTCGAGCAGATCCAGGCGCTCACCGATGGGTTCGGGGTCGACGTTGCCATCGATGCCGTCGGCCGGCCGGAGACCTGGAAGCAGGCGTTCTACGGCCGTGACCTCGCCGGAACCGTTGTACTGGTGGGTGTTCCGACCCCGGAGATGACGTTGGAGATGCCACTGCTCGACTTCTTCGGTCGCGGCGGCTCTCTCAAGTCGTCGTGGTACGGCGACTGTCTCCCCGAGCGCGACTTCCCGGTGCTCAGCAAGCTTTTCCTGCAGGGCAGGCTGCCGCTGGACCGCTTCGTCAGCGAGGAGATCGCCATCACCGACATCGAGGCGGCGTTCGACAAGATGCACCGCGGCGAGGTACTGCGCTCCGTCGTGGTTCTCTAGCGGTTGCCTCAGACCCGCGCGGGTGGCTCGGGTCGTCGTGTTCCGGCGACCCGGGCATCACCCAGCGTAGGGCAGCCGGCGGTCAGCCCGACTTGCGGCGGAACGTGCGGGTCGCCTTGTGGCTCGCCGTCGCGCCGCCGACGCCGCCGTGCCCGTCGAGGTGGGCACTGCGGGACTGGCCGGCCGACTTCTTCTTCTCCAGGGCTGCAGCGAAGATCTCCTTGGCGGTGCTCGTCACGGGGCCCTCGGTTTCCGTCGGCTCTCCGGCGTCCGCAGTCTTCGCGCCGGCCGACTTCACCTCGTCCGCTGCAGCTGTCGCGGGTGTTGATGCCGCCTGTGTTGATGCCGCCTGTGTTGATGCCGCCTGTGTTCCCGCCTTCGACGCTGCATTCTTGGCTGATGAACTGTCTGGCATGAGGGCCTCCTGGGCAGCAATACGGACACGGTCTGGGTTCGTCCCGCTCGGACATCTCATCAGGACCGGTTCTGTGATCGACGGTCGCCCCATCATCGCCCGCTGCCCCGCCGCGCTGCCACCTCATTGTCGGCGGTCCATCGGCGCGGCCGAGGCCGCCCCAAAGGACAGGCCCTGTCGACACACACCGGCTCGCATACCTGACGCACATTCCGGATCACCCGCCCGGTCGCGCAGCGGGTCGAGCAGCAGTCAGCAACCACTAGGCTGGCGCCCGCTGCGGTCGGCATCGCGCTGCGGCGGCAACGTGCAGTCGTGACGGAGAGGACCCTTTCGGTGGCAGCGGAGATCATTCCCATCGAGCTCGGGCTGACCGAGGGCAACGGTTTGACCCTGTGGGCGCCGAGCTGGCGGGAGGACGGCGAAGATTGGGAGGCGTTCCTCGGGCACGAGGACGATCTCTACGTCTTCCCGTCGGCCGCGCACCTGGCGGCGTTCATCCGCACCTCCACCGAGCATGATCTGCTCGACCACCCGGAATGGGCGACGGCCGCCCAGCTGCTCGTCGACGAACTGTCGCCCGACGACGATCACCGCTTCGACATCGTCGGGGTGCCAGAACTGGTCGCCGAACCCGCCGACATCTGGACACTCGCCGAGATGACCGACACGGTCGCAATTCTTCGCTCGCTGGCGGAGGTGTGCGGTTTGGACGCCGTCGACGATGTGCTGGATTCGACCGATGGGTTTCGGCTGCTCGCCATGGGCCCGCAGGCCTTCACCGGACGCAACGGCGAGAAGCTGTGGAACGAGATCGGCGCGGTCGTCGCAGAACGCTGGGACGAGGTGCTGGACGCGCTGGACGGGATCGTGACGACCCCGCAGATCGACACCGACGCGCTCGCGGTCGCGGAGGCGGAGGCGGCAGCGATCAGCGCGGTGGAAAGGCCGCCCGAGACGATCCCAGGGGTGATCACCGAGCCCGAGCCCGCGGCGGGCGATGACCGCGACGAGGATCTCGAGTTCTGGGACGAGACGGGGGTGGATTGCCTGGAGATCACGGTCAACACCCGCATCGGGTACACCCTGCGCTGTTACCTGGGCGACGACCCGGTGTTCCTGTCCCATCAGGGCCGGATCCAGATCTACTCGTCACCCGAGGACCTGGAGAACTACCTGATGGAAGCGGAGCCGAAGCACGCACTGGCCTCGCTCGCGGTCTGGCCCGACATCCGCAAGGCCGTCACCGACGGTGAGGCGGCGGTGCTGGCCGGACCCGAGAACACCTACGTCCTGGACGGTCTGGACCAGAGCCTGCTCGAGGGGCCGGCCGCGGTCGACGTCAAGCAACTTGAACTGGCGGTGGAACTGCTCGCCGATGCGGCGCTGGAGCGAGGCGATTCCGAGACGATCGACGCGCTGGGTACCGCGAGCCCGCTGGGCAATCTCATCGGCGCCACCATCCGTCCCGATCCGGGACGTCAGGCACCCGCACCGCCGTACGACGACGAGGTGGCCGCCTGGAACGTGCTGGTGGACCGGTTCTCCGCGACGCTGGACTGGGACGGCGACCGCGGCTGACCCGGCGGCCATCGGTCCACCGAACGTCGGACCGCCGCCTGAAAGCCCGCCGGAAGTCACCAACGGCAGGCGCAGAACCGGCTCAAAAGGTCTTGGCCGCGTCCCGGGCAGCGGCGTGCGCAGCCTGCCGACCCGTCTCGGCGTCGGCGGTCGCCAGGTTCGGCCTGAACTCGACCTCGGTGATGTCGTCGACCCCCGCCCAGCGCAGCCAGTTCCGCAGGTACGGCGCTTGGAAGTCTGCACCGGACGACGGCGGACGGCCGGACCCGTAGACCGCGCCGGTGTAGATCACCGCCGCGTTCCGGCCTGTGAGCAGGCCGCTGTAGCCGCGCCCCGGGTCGAAGGAGAAGACCATGCCGGGCTGGCTGACGACGTCGATCAGTTGCTCGAGGATGTACGGGATACCGGCATTCCACATCGGCACGCTGAAGAGGTACGCGTCTGCGGCCGCGAACCGCTCGAAGGCTTCCCTGGCCGCCCGCCACGCGGTCGCCTTGGCCGAGGCAAGGAGCAAAGATCGCGCGGCGACCGCGGCGTGGGGCTCGTTGCTCAGGGTGCATGCATCGCTGGTTCCGCAGCTGGACAGCGAACTACAGCGCTCACATCGGCTGGCACTGGCCTGGTACGACGTACTCCTGGAGCTGCGCTATGCGCCCGACAAGCGGTTGCGGATGACCGAGCTCGGCGACCGGGTCACGCTCATCCGCACCAGGGTGAGCCGCCTGGTGGACGAGATGTTCGCGGCCGGGTTGGTCCGCCGCGAGTCCAATCCCGACGATCGCCGTTCGGCATACGCAGCGCTGACAACGCAGGGCCGCACGGTGTTCGACGAGGCGGCGCCCACCTACTTGGGCGGTATCCGGCAACTCTTCGCAGACGCGCTCAGCACCGCGGAACTCACGACGGTCGGGAACGCGCTGGAGAAGGTGCTGCAGCACGAAGCCGGTCGTAACCCGGCTTGATCACCGTCTCGATCAGCTCGAGCCGCTCTGCGAACGGCAGAAATGCGGACTTCATCGCATTGACCGTGAACCACTGCAGTTCGTCCCAGCCGTAGCCGAAAGCCTCGCTCAGCGCTGTCATCTCGCTGCTCATCGAGCAACCGGACATCAACCGGTTGTCCGTGTTGATCGTCACCCGGAATTTCAGCGCCGCCAGCATGCCGATCGGATGCTCAGCGATCGAGCGTGCGGCGCCGGTCTGAACGTTGGAGGTTGGTGCCATCTCCAACGGGATCCGCTTGTCGCGCACGTAGGCCGCGAGGCGGCCGAGATCGGCGTTGCCGTCGCGATCGACACTGATGTCGTCGACGATCCGGACGCCGTGCCCCAGCCGGTCGGCACCGCACCACTGCAGCGCCTCCCAGATCGATGGCAACCCGAAGGCCTCACCGGCGTGGATGGTGAAGTGAGCGTTCTCCCGGCGCATGTACTCGAAGGCATCCAGGTGCCGGGTGGGCGGGAAACCCGCTTCAGCACCGGCGATGTCGAAACCTGCTACCTCGTCGTCTCGGTACTTGATGCACAGCTCGGCGATCTCCAGCGAACGCGCGGCGTGCCGCATCGCGGTGAGCAACAGCCGCACCCGGATCCGACGCCCGGTCAGCTCAGCGGCCTTGGTGCCGGCCTGTACCCCGTCCAGCACGGCCTGCACCACTTCGTCGAGAGACAGGTCCCGTTCGGTGTGCAGTTCCGGCGCGAAGCGCACCTCGGCATAGACGACACCGTCCGTGGCCAGGTCCTGGACGCATTCCGACGCCACCCGGATCAGCGCCTCCCTGGTCTGCATGACGGCGGTGGTGTGCGCGAAGGTCTCCAGGTAGCGCTCGAGGGAACCGGAGAACGCCGACTCCGCGAACCACCGCGCAAGGTCGGGCACCACCGTCGTGGGGAGCCCGTCATAGCCGGTCTGCTCGGCGAGTTCCACGAGGGTCGCGGGTCGGAGCCCGCCGTCCAGATGGTCGTGCAACAGGACCTTGGGGGCGGTGCCGATGGCGTCGGCGGTGAGCGGGGTCGGCATCCGGCGGACGTTACCCGGCCGGTATGAACGAAGCGGAACCCGGTCCGTCCGGCATGACCCGTCCGCCGAGCCCGGACGCCGACGATCAGCCGGCGCGGATGACGTCCAGGACGAGCGGCGGGCGGTGCACCACGGTGCCGGCCGGCGAGATGGTCAGCGCAGCAGTCACTTCGGCCCTCGCTTCGGCAAGACGTTCGGGGGTGTCGGTGTGCAACTCGAACAGCGGACTGCCCGCGGTGACCGCATCGCCTGGCTTTGCAAGGCACAGGACGCCCGCCGCCTGCTGCACATCGTGTTCTCTGCGCGCACGACCGGCACCGAGCCGCCACGCCGCCATTCCGACGCCCAGCGCATCGACAGCCGATACCACGCCGTCCGTTTCGGCCAGCACGACCTCACGGTGCCGCGGTGTTGCCAGCGGGGCATCCGGGTCCCCGCCCTGCGCCTGGACCAACCGCCGCCAGCTGTCCATCGCCTTGCCCGAGGCGAGCACCTGCGCCGGATCGACGTCCAACCCGGCAAGCGAGACCATCTCGCGGGCAAGAGCAATCGTCAATTCGACCACGTCGGCGGGGCCGCCACCGGCGAGTACCTCGACTGATTCGGCGACCTCCACCGCATTGCCGACGGCCACCCCGAGCGGCGTGGACATGTCGGTCAGCAGCGCCGAGGTCCGAACGCCCTCCTGGGCACCGAGATCCACCATCGTCCTGGCCAATTCCGCGGCGTGGTCGACGCGCTTCATGAAGGCCCCGGTGCCGACCTTCACGTCCAGGACCAGCGACGCAGTGCCCTCGGCGATCTTCTTGCTCATGATCGATGCGGCGATCATCGGGATGGATTCGACCGTGCCGGTCACATCCCGCAGGGCGTAGAGCTTGCGGTCGGCGGGCGCCAGGTCGGCCGACGCGGCGCAGATGACCGCACCGACGTCGGAGAGCTGGCGCACCATTTGATCCGGCGTCAGGGCCGCACGCCAGCCGCGGATCGATTCCATCTTGTCCAGCGTCCCGCCGGTGTGCCCGAGTCCGCGGCCGGACAACTGCGGCACGGAGGCCCCGCAGGCCGCGACCAGCGGCGCCAACGGCAGTGAGATCTTGTCCCCCACACCGCCGGTCGAGTGCTTGTCGACGGTTGGCCGGCCGACGCCGGACAGATCCAGCCGGATACCCGAGGCGATCATGGCCGTTGTCCACGCAGCAATCTCGGCGCCGTTCATCCCGTTGAGCAGGATGGCCATCAGCAGCGCCGACATCTGCTCCTCGGCGACCTCACCGCCGGTGTAGGCGTCGATCACCCAGCGGATCTGCTCGCCCGTCAGCTCGTGACGGTCGCGTTTGGCGACGATCACGTCGACGGCGGTCAGGCCGCTCACCGCGGTGCTCCCGGCAGGTCCGCCGGCCCGAAGGCCGCCGGCAGCACCCACATCATCGTTTCCGGACCGGTCGGGGTGTCGACCAGCAATTCCGGGCCGCCGAACTCGTAGATCACCTGACGGCACCGCCCGCACGGCATCAGCAGTTCACCGGCGCCCGAGCGGCACGCCAGGGCGACCAGCCGGCCGCCGCCGGTCAACCGCAACTGGCCCACCAGCGTGCACTCTGCGCACAGACCCAGGCCGTACGAAGCGTTCTCGACATTGCAGCCGGTGATGATCCGGCCGTCGTCGACCAGCGCAGCCGCTCCCACCTGGAGGTGGGAGTACGGGCAGTACGCGCTGGCCGCCGCCTCGACGGCGACAGCACGGAGCTGGTCCCAATCGACGGCCGTCATGTGAGCACCCCGACCCCAAGGCCGCGGCCCAGCAGGTTACTTGACATAGGGGATCCCCTCGGCGGCCGGTGGGCGCACCCGGCCGACCAGCCCGGCAACGGCGAAAATGGTGGCCAGGTAGGGCGTCATCAACATGAACTGGCTGGGAATGGGGGTACCGATGATGCCGAGCCGGGTCTGCAGGCTCGCGGCGAAGCCGAACAGCAGCGCGGCGACGAATGCCCCGCGGGGGCTCCACCGCCCCAGGATCATGGCCGCGAGCGCGATGAACCCCTGTCCACCGGTCATCTCCTTCGCGAACGCCAGCCCGGAGGCGATGGTGAAGAACGCACCGCCCAGACCCGCGATCGCGCCGCCGAGCACGGTGTTCCGCAGCCGGGTCACGTTGACCCGGATCCCGACGGTATCCGCTGCCTTCGGGTGCTCCCCGCAGGCCCGCATCCGTAGTCCCCAACGGCTGCGGAAGATCAGTATCTGCAGGCCGATCACGAAGGCGAACATCAGGTACACCAGCAGCGTCTGCTGGAAGAGCACGGGTCCGATGACGGGGATGTCGGCCAGCAGTGGAATCTCGATCACCGGCAGCCGCGGCGGCGAGTTCAGCGAGGATGCGTTGTCGGTCAGCACCGTCGAGAACAGGTAGCTGGTCAGCCCGATCACCAGCACGTTGAGCACCACGCCGACGATGATCTGGTCCACCCGGTAGGAGATCGCGAACCACGCCAGCAGCAAGCCCACCAGGGCACCGGCGACCGGTGCGGCGGCCAGCCCCGCGTACGGATTGTCCGCGAGCGTCGCGACCACAGCGCCGAGGAAGGCACCCGCCAGCAACTGACCCTCGATCGCGATGTTGATGATGCCGACGCGCTCGCACACGAGGCCCGACATCGACCCGAACACCAGCGGGATCGACAGGAACAGCGCACCCTGCAGCAACCCGGTGACCGTCAACGGGAGGTCCTTGCCGGCCACCGCCCAGGTGAGGAAGGACACCACGATCAACGCGGAGAACGTGATCGGCAGCCACAGCCCGGGCTTGCGCCGGGCCCGCGCGCAGATGAACGAGTACCCGGCCAGCCCGAGGGCGAGCAGGCACAGCACCACGGCGGTCGCCTTCGACGGCACCGTCAGCGTCTGGATCTGGAAGAAGTCGGAGTCGGTCGCGAAGGTGAAGGTCGTCTGGAGGCCGGATGCCGGCAGGATCCCGAAGACCAGCAGCCCGATCACGGCGATGACGCCGTAGGCAATGGTGGCCCGGTAGCTGGGCGGCCTGAGGGCGGCCAGGAAGTCGTCGCCGGCCGCCGGCCTCGCCAACGTCGTCGTCATGCCTTCGCCTCCTGGAGTCTGCGCCGCTTGCGGGCGGACGTCGGCCTCCCGGGCAGGAAGAACACCCGTCGGACCAGGGGTGGGGCAGCGATCAGCAGCACGATCAGCGACTGCAGCACCAGGACCACATCGATCGGGGTGCCGGTGAGGGACTGCATCGTGTAGCCGCCGGCCTGAAGCGCACCGAAGAGCAGGCCGGCCAGCACGGTGCCCAACGGTCTGGACCGGCCCAGTAGCGCGACCGTGATGGCATCGAAGCCGTAGCTGGCGGCGACTCCGGCCGTCAGCCCGGAGGACACCGGGCCCAGGATCTGCGCGGATCCGGCCAGCCCGGCCAGGGATCCGGCCGTCACCATCACCCAGAAGTAGGTGGCGGGGACCGAGATGCCCGCTGTCCTGGCCGCTTCGGGGTTCGCGCCGACTGCGCGGAAGGCAAACCCGATGGTGGAACGGTCCATCAACCACCAGACCGCGACCGCCGCGACCACCGCGAGGACGAATCCCCAGTGCAGCCGCCACCCGGGGAGGTCGAACAGTTTCGGGTAGACGGCGCTGGCCTCCATCGGCGGGCTCTTCGGGTTGATCGACCCGGACCGCAGGAAGGCACTGGTGGACAGCAGGTATCCGATCAGATAGAGCGCAATGTAATTGAGCATGATCGTCACGATCACCTCGTTCGCGCCGGTCCTGGCCTTCAGCGCGCCCGCGATGCCCGCCCACAGCGCGCCGCCGAGTGCTGCGCCGGCGACCGCCAGCAACAGGTGCACGCCGGGCGGCAGTTGGAAGGCGAAACCGATGTAACCGGCGAAGATCGCGCCAAGGATGATCTGCCCCTGCGCCCCGATGTTGAACAACCCGGCGCGGAAGCCGATGCCGATGCCGAGGCCGGCAAAGATCAGCGGCACGGACGCCGTCAAGGTGTCGGCGAGTGACTTCAGCCCACCGGCGAGAGAGTCGGCCTGGGTGTTGTAGATGGCGCCCTGGAACAGTGCGATGTAGGCGCTGGAGACCGATTCCCAGACGGCCGAGATGAGATCCATCGGGCGGGCGAAGAAGTAGGCGGCAGCGGCCTGCACATCCGGGTCGGCGGCAGCGATGAGGACACCGCCGATGACCAGCGCAAGCACCACCGCCAGCACAGAGATCAAGGCCGAGGAGTTCAGGATCTGGCTGAGCACCGACGGCGACTGCTCCTGCTGCGCCGCTTCGGGGGGCGCGACCGCGCCCCGGCCCGTCGGGTCGGCTGCTGAGTCCGGGGGCGGTGGCGGGGGTTCCTGCGACGTCACGGCTTCTCCTCCTGACGACCGGCGACTGACTGCTCGGGCCGGCCCGACGGGCCGGGACCGACCCGCGCATCCCCGCCCGCCGGCCGATCAGCCGCACCCGACCGATGCCCCTCGTCCACCGCAACGGCTTCCGCGGGCGCGGTGTGGTGGGTACCCGCCTGCGCGATCGCCTCGTCATGCGGCACACCGGCCATCATCAGGCCCAACACGTCGCGGTCGGTATCGCCCGGGACGATGCCGACGATGCGGCCCCGGTACATCACCGCGATCCGGTCGGCCAGCGCCACCACCTCGTCCAGTTCCGTGGACACGATCAGCACGGGGGTGCCGGTGTCGCGTTCGGCGACGATCCGCGAGTGGATGAACTCGATCGACCCGACGTCGACGCCACGCGTCGGCTGGGATGCGATCAGCAGCTGCAGGTCTCGCGACATCTCACGAGCCACAACGACTTTCTGTTGATTACCGCCGGACAAGGTGCCGGCCGGCGAGGTGGCGGAGCCGGCCCGGACGTCGAACTCCGTCATCAGGGTGTCGGCGTTGGCCGCCACCGCGGCAAGATCCAACGCGATGCCACGGGAGAACGGGGTCCGGGTGAAGGTGTCGAGCACCAGGTTCTCGGCGACCGAGAATTTGGAGATGAGCCCGTCGGTGCTGCGGTCCTCCGGGATGAAACCCACACCGGCGGCCAACACATCCCGCACCGACCGGCCGATCAGTTCGACACCGTCCAGCGTCACCGATCCACGCACCGGCGTCCGCAGGCCGAGAATCGTTTCGTTCAGCTCCGTCTGGCCGTTGCCCTGCACCCCCGCGATCGCCAGGATCTCGCCGCGGGCGATGTCGAAGCTCAGGTCGTCGATCTGCCTCACCCCGGCGGCGTCGATGACCGTCAGCCCGGACACCACGAAGGTCCGCTCGCCCGGTTCGGCCACTTCCTTGGCCACCTGCAGGTCCACGGCCCGACCCACCATCATCGAGGCGAGCTCGGACTCGGGGGTGTCGGGGGTGGCCGAGCCGACCACCTTGCCGCGTCGGATCACCGTGATCCGGTCGGCGACCGCTCGCACCTCCCGGAGCTTGTGCGTGATGAACACGATCGAGGTTCCGGATTCCTTGAGCTGCCGCATGATCTGGATCAACTCGTCGGTCTCCTGTGGCGTCAGCACCGCGGTCGGTTCGTCAAGGATCAGCACCTCGGCGTCCCGGGAGAGCGCCTTGATGATCTCCACCCGCTGCTGCACGCCGACCGGCAGGTCCTCGATCATCGCGTTCGGATCGACGGCGAAGCCGAACCGGTTCGAGATCTGCTCGACCCGGGCCGCGGCGTCCTTGGTCGAGATCATTCCCAGCCCGCTGGTCGGCTCGGAGCCGAGGACGACGTTCTCGGCGACCGAGAAGACCGGCACCAGCATGAAGTGCTGATGAACCATGCCGATCCCGAAGCGCATCGCGTCGCCCGGGCCGGCAAACCTGACCGGCTTGTCATCGACCAGGATGTCGCCTTCGTCCGGGTCGTAGAGCCCGTACAGGACGTTCATCAGGGTGCTCTTCCCTGCGCCGTTCTCGCCCAACAACGCATGGATCTCTCCGGGTTCGATCACCAGATCGATGGCGTCGTTGGCCACCAGCGCGCCGAACCTCTTGGTGATCCGGCGGAGCTCCAGCTTCACGTGATTCACACCTCCGCAGCGGCCCGTGTCGGGCGATCAGGGCTCGGTCCGGTCAGCATGCCCCCACGCCGATCATGCTGCGCCCTACTGGCCGACGGAACAGGGGTGAAGCGGGACGGGTCGGGCGAGAATCTCGCCCGACCCGTCGCCACTGAATGCGGTCAGTCGGTCACGGGGAACTGACCGATTCCACCTTCAGGTCGCCCGCGATGATCTGCTCCTGCAGCGCCTGGATCTGGCTCTCCAACTCCGGGCTGACCGAAACATCGTGGAACGGCGCGAGCGCGACACCCCCGTTGGCCAGCGTGCCCACATAGGGCTCGTTGCTGAAGTTGCCGGCCGAGGCGCTCCCGACGGCGTCGAACACCGCGACGTCCATGTTCTTGAGCACCGAGGTGAGGATGATGCTGGAGAAGTCCGGTGCCGTCTCGAACCAGTCGGCATCGACGCCGATGATGACCACATCGCCGGCGGCCTTGGCGGCGGTTGCCGCGCCGAGACCGACCGGTCCTGCCACCGGCATGATCACATCGGCGCCCTGGTCGATGAAGCCCTGCGCGAGATCCTGGCCCTTGGACTGGGTGTCGAAGTCACCGGTGAACGAGCCGTTCTGCGCGGCCTTGTCCCAGCCGAGCACCTTGACATCCTTGCCGTTGTCCTTGTTGTACTTGGCCACACCGTCGACGAAACCGTCCATGAAGATCGTCACCGGCGGGATCGGCGCACCGCCGAACGTTGCGACCGTGCCAGTGGTGGAATAACCGGCAGCGGTGTAGCCGGCGAGGTAAGCGGCCTGGGCGGTGTCGAAGAGCAGCGGCTTGACGTTCGGCAGGTCGATGGACCCGTCGTCGATGATGGCGAAGTCGATGTCAGGGTTCGCTGTCGCGGCCGCCTTGGTCGCGTCAGCCAGCAGGAACCCGACCGTCACGATCATGTTGCAGTTCTGCGCCACCAGGCCGTCGATGTTCGGCGCGTAGGCGTTGCCGTCGGCGGACTCGACCTTGACCTCCTGCAGCCCGATCTCCTTGGCTGCCTGATCGAGGCCGTCGGCACCGATCTGATTGAACGACTTGTCGTCGAACCCGCCGGCATCGGAAACCATGCATGCCTTGTAATCGGCGTTCTGCGGGAACGTGCTCGGCGCCATCGCCTCGCCCGACGAGCCCGATCCCGCCGCCGCCGACGACGACGCACTCGACGCCGCCGACGAAGCGCCGGTCTCTGCCGCCGACGTCGCACTGGTCGCAGCCGCCGATGTGGCGCTGGTGGTGGTTCCTTCTGTCGGGGCGCTTCCGCAGGCCGCGAGAGCGAGGCCGGCTACGGCCAACCCGGCGACAACCCTCAGGCTGTGAGCTCGACGCACGTTGTTTTCTCCTGTTCGTCACTGCACGCCGCCCAGGTAGGCGACGCAGGCCCGTCGACAACAGCTTCGACGGTATGGGCCCGGTGGACGCTACCTGCCGGTAGCGCTCCCGGCGAGGGGCGACGCCGCTCCGTAACCGAATTGTTCCTCCGTCGGGTGTTCGGGCTCCCAGAGCGACAACCTTTGCGCACAGAACCGCCGCGCGCAGGAGCTCTTCCCACCACACCACCGGAGCCGGAGGACACGTTACGTAGAGTGACGTCGGGGCCTCGGACCCACGGCCCGCGCCATCCCCGCTGTTGTTGCAGTTCGCTCCCGCGCCCTCGGAGAGCCACCGGTCCCGCGCCGTGGCCGTCGGCCAGCAGGAACCGCTGACCAAGACGCCCGACCCCAGCCATCACCGGAACCGCCATTCGATCCGTGGACCTGCGAGGTGTGCGGCAGCACACCACGGATGTCGATCACGTCACACGGTCTCAGAGTCGCACGCTGTGTGAAGACAGGGTTAGCCTTGCTGCAAGATCGCTGAATGGTGGCCTGGCGGTCCCCGCGCGTATCCGCAGGCACGAAAAGCAGTTCTTCAGGTCCCCATTCAGGCGCGTCCGCCGTTGATGCCGGAGGTCGAACACGATCATGTCCACCCCCACCACCTACGCGACCGGCGAGCGGGCACCCCTCCCGCGTCGCGGGTCGGTCTATCGCGGCGACGCCGGCATGTGGTCGTGGGTCGCTCACCGGGTGACCGGTGTGCTGACCTTCTTCTTCCTGTTCGCACATGTGCTGGACACCGCCCTGGTCCGGGTCTCACCCGAGGCCTACAACCAGATCATCGAGACCTACAAGAACCCGATCGTCAACCTCATGGAGGTCGGCTTGGTGGGCGCCGTTCTCTACCACGCGCTCAACGGGATTCGCGTCATGCTGGTCGACTTCTGGGCCAAGGGCGCCAGGTACCAGCGGCTGATGCTGTGGATCATCCTCGGCGTCTGGCTGGTGCTGATGATTCCCGGCGTCTACTTCATGTTGCAGCGCACTGTGACCGACCTGTTCGGGGGCTCCTCGTGACTGCCGCCTTCGACCCGCCGGCAACCCGCGGCATCGTCGCCCCGCGCGCCCCTCGGCGCCGCGTCACCGGCCGGCGCACCAACTTCGAGATGTACGCATGGATGTTCATGCGGCTGTCCGGAATCGTGCTGGTGGTCCTGGTTCTCGGCCACCTGCTGATCATGAACGTGCTCGACGGTGGTGTGCACCGGATCAACTGGGGCTTCGTCGCCGGCCGCTGGGCAAGCCCGTTCTGGCAGATCTGGGACCTGGTCATGCTCTGGCTCGCCGAGATCCACGGCGCGAACGGCCTGCGCGTGGTCATCAACGACTACGCCCGCAAGGATTCGACCCGGTTCTGGCTGCAGTTGATGCTGGCCGCGTCCGTGGTTCTGATCCTGAGCGTCGGCACGCTGGTCATCTTCACCTTCGATCCCAACATGGGCTGACGGGAGCGCTACCGACATGACAAGCCAGTCCGGCGCAGCCGGCCTCCCCCGTCCTGGGAAGGACTCCCGTCTCGTACAGCCCGGCGCAGCCGGCCTCCCCCGTCCTGGGAAGGACTCCCGTCTCGTACAGCCCGGCGCAGCCGGCCTCCCCCGTCCTGGGAAGGACTGAAATGCAGTTCCACCGTTATGACGTGGTCATCGTGGGCGCCGGCGGCGCCGGTATGCGCGCCGCCATCGAGTCCGGCAAGCGGGCCAAGACAGCGGTTCTGACCAAGCTGTACCCGACGCGCTCGCACACCGGTGCGGCGCAGGGCGGGATGTGCGCGGCGCTGGCCAACGTCGAGGACGACAACTGGGAGTGGCACACCTTCGACACCGTCAAGGGCGGCGACTATCTCGTCGACCAGGACGCCGCCGAGGTGATGTGCAAGGAAGCCATCGACGCCGTCCTGGACCTGGAGAAGATGGGCCTGCCGTTCAACAGGACCCCCGAGGGCCGCATCGACCAGCGCCGATTCGGCGGGCACACCCGCAACCACGGCGAGGCCGCCGTTCGCCGTGCCTGTTACGCCGCGGACCGCACCGGGCACATGATCCTGCAGACGCTGTACCAGAACTGCGTCAAGCTCGGGATCGAGTTCTACAACGAGTTCTACGTCCTCGACCTGCTGCTGTCCAAGACGGACGAGGGCGAGGTGTGCACCGGCGCGGTCGCCTACGAGCTGGCCACCGGCGAGATTCATGTCTTCCAGGCGAAGTCGGTCGTGCTCGCCACCGGAGGCGCCGGCAAGATCTTCAAGACGACGTCCAACGCCCACACCCTCACCGGTGACGGCCTGGGCATCGTGTTCCGCAAGGGGTTGCCGCTCGAGGACATGGAGTTCTTCCAGTTCCACCCGACAGGCCTTGCCGGGCTGGGCATCCTGATCTCCGAGGCGGTGCGCGGCGAGGGCGGCATCCTGCGCAACGGTGACGGCGAGCGGTTCATGGAACGGTACGCGCCCACCATCAAGGACCTCGCGCCGCGTGACATCGTCGCCCGCTCGATGGTCCAGGAGGTCCGCGACGGGCGCGGCGCCGGCCCGAACAAGGATTACGTCCTGCTCGACGTCACCCACCTCGGCAAAGAGGTGCTGGAGACGAAACTGCCGGACATCGCAGAGTTCTCACGCACCTATTTGGGCGTCGAGCCACTCGAGGAACCGGTGCCGGTCTTCCCGACCTGCCACTACGTGATGGGCGGAATTCCGACCAACATCCAGGGTCAGGTGCTGGCCAACAACACCGATGTGGTGCCGGGTCTGTACGCGGCCGGTGAATGCGCCTGCGTGTCGGTGCACGGCTCGAACCGGCTCGGCACCAACTCGTTGCTGGACATCAACGTGTTCGGCCGGCGGGCCGGTATCGCCGCTGCCGAGCACGCCAACGGCGGCGACTTCGCGCCGCTCCCGGACGAGCCGGAAGCGACCGTCATCGGGTTGGTGCAGCAGCTGCGGGACTCCGCCGGCACCGAACGGGTGGCGGACATTCGGACGGCGATGCAGGAGACGATGGACCTCAATGCCGCCGTGTACCGCACCGAGGCCACCCTCAAGGAGGCCCTCAACGACCTGCGGCTGCTCAAGGAGCGCTACGCCCGGGTCTCCATCCAGGACAAGGGGCTCCGGTACAACACCGACCTGCTCGAGGCGGTGGAACTCGGGTTCCTGCTGGAACTGGCCGAGGTACTGGTCACCGGCGCCCTGGTCCGCACCGAATCCCGCGGTGGCCATGCCCGGGAGGACTACCCGAACCGGGACGACACGAACTGGATGCGCCACACCATGGCGTACAAACAGGGCTCCGAACTCACCTCCGACATCCGTCTGGACTACAAGCCGGTCGTCCAGACCCGTTACCAGCCGATGGAGCGCAAGTACTGATGACGACGATTGCGCCGGACCTCGAACGCGAGGGCGGGCCGGGCGGTGCCGCTGGGCTGCCGCCGGTCCCCGATGGTGCGGTCATGCTGACCGTGCACATCCAGCGGTACAACCCCGAACTCGACGAGGTCCCGCACACCGAGTCCTACCGGGTGCCCGCCATGCCCGGTGACCGGCTGCTCAATGTGCTGCACTACATCAAGTGGTACATCGACGGCACGCTGACGTTCCGGCGGTCCTGTGCGCACGGCGTCTGCGGGTCGGACGCGATGCGGATCAACGGCCGGAACCGGCTGTGCTGCAAGGTTTTGGTGAAGGACCTGATCGGTGACAAGAAGAACGAGGTGACGGTCGAGCCGATCAAGGGCCTGCCGCTGCTGAAGGACCTGATCGTCGACATGGAGCCGTTCTTCGACGCCTACCGCGCGGTCAAGCCATTCCTGATCACGCACAGCCCCGAGCCGACCCGTGAGTACGTGCAGTCCCCCAAGGACCGGCAGCGGTTCGACGACACCACCAAGTGCATCCTGTGCGCGGCGTGTACGTCGTCGTGCCCGGTCTACTGGTCCGATGACGCGTACGTCGGCCCGGCGGCCATCGTCAACGCGCACCGCTTCATCTTCGATTCGCGCGACGAGGGCGGCCAGGAGCGGCTGGAGATCCTCTCCGACGCCGAGGGCGTGTGGCGCTGCCGGACCACCTTCAACTGCACCGAGGTCTGCCCCCGCGGCATCCAGGTGACCAAGGCGATCCAGGAAGTGAAGCGCGCTTTGATGTTCCGGCGTATCTGAGCCTCGACTGTCCGCGCGCGCGTGCTGCGGTGTTGATCATGCAGCTCAGCAGGAGCTGTCCGGACTGTCGTCGGCATGTCGCGTGCTGGGCACCATGATCAACGCGGGTGCGGGCGCCGGGTGAGCCGGGGCACATGCAGCTGGCCTCAGAACTGCCCGGGAATGAGCGAGGGTGTCCCAACGGTTGGAACGGGTGACAAACCTGATTCCGACCGAGAGGCTCCAGCATGGCCACCCAGGCATTGACCAAGACCACCTTCGAGCAGACGGTGTCCGGCGACGGCATCGTGCTGGTCGATTTCTGGGCTGCCTGGTGCGGCCCATGTCAGCGATTCGCGCCGACCTTCGAGAAGGCCTCAGAGCAGCACCCCGATGTCACGTTCGGCAAGGTCGACACCGAGGCCGAGCAGGAGCTCGCAGGCGCCGCAGGCATTCGTTCCATCCCCACGCTGATGGCCTTCCGCGACGGCATCCTGGTGTTCTCGCAGCCCGGCGCCCTGCCACCGAGTGCGCTCGAGCAGGTCATCACCGGCGTCAAGGAACTCGACATGGATGACGTCCGCTCGCAGGTCGCGGCCGCGCAGGCGGCGAACGCCGGCTGACGCCGCCTCATCCGCGTGATCACCCGTTGAACCGCTGCCTGGCGCAGGCGGCCTGATCCGGTTCTCCCAGCGAGGTAACGGTTCAACGGGTTTGTGACGACACCGGCGCCCACGAACGCGCGACGTTGCGCAGATGGAACGCTACGGTGGGCGACGATGATCGTCACCCGCCTGAAGTGCCTGCTCGTGCTCCTGCCGTCTGTCGGTGCACTGGTGCTGACCCTCCCGGCGCCGTCGGTGGCAGCGCAGCCCGCGCCACCTGTGACGGCAGCGCGCAGCTTCGCGGGCGCCGCAGCGCCGAACACCGACCCGTATGTGCCGCCCAGCGAGACGGTGACCCCGCCGGACACCGACAACTGCGGGCAGCGGACGAAACCACCGGCAGCGGTGGACACCTCGGAGGATGTCCCACCCGGAGCACCTGCCGTCACCCCGTTAGCGATCCCGGCCAAGCCCGTCGGTGGCGGACGGCTCGGCGAGTGCGGGCTGATCATTCCCAAGGGCTCGCCGCCGTTGCCGTCCGACATCAGCGCAGGCGCCTGGCTGATCGCGGATCTGGACACCGGAGAAGTGCTGGCCGCGAAGGACCCGCACGGCCGATACCGCCCGGCCAGCACCCTCAAGCTGCTGACCGCGCAGGTCATGCTGCAAAACCTCAAGGACCTGAAGAAGGTCGTCGAGGGTACGAGCACCGATACCGAGCAGGACGGCACCAGGGTCGGCATCGAGGCCGGCGGCAAGTACACGACCCGGCAGCTTCTCACCTACCTGATCATCATCTCGGGCAACGACGCGGCCAATGCGTTGGCAAGGGCCAACGGCGGCTACGACGAGACCATCTCCGACATGAATGCCACCGCGAAGGCTCTCGGCGCCCTGGACACCCGGGCAGCCACGGTGTCGGGGCTGGACGGCCCCGGTCAGTCGACGTCCGCTTACGACCTGGCCCTGTTCGCGAAGGCCGACATGGCCACCCCACCGTTCCCCGAGCTGGTCTCCAGCGTCGACGTGCGGGTGCCTTCGTCCAGTGGCCAGGGGTACATCGCCGCCAACGACAACCAGCTGCTCTACCAGTACAAGGGCGCACTGGGCGGCAAGACGGGATTCACCGATGACGCCGGCAACACCTACGTCGGCATGGCCGAGCGTGACGGTCGCCGGCTGGTGGTGACCATGCTGAACGGCACCCAGCAGCCGCGCCGGCAGTGGATGCAGGCCGCTTCGCTGCTGGACTGGGGCTTCGCCCTGCCGGCCGGCGCGCCGCCCGTCGGCAAGCTGGTCGGCTCCCTGGCCGAGGCGACCGCGTCCGCCGCGCCATCGACTCTCAGCACGCCGCCGCCTTCTGCTGCCACCGGTTCCTCTTCGCCCGCCGCATCCCCGCCGGTAAGCCCGACCACCACGACCGGCGCCGCTGCGACCGCTGCGGCGAAGTCGGGCATCTCACCGATCGAGTTGGTGCTGGGAGGCATCGGGGTCGTCGTCGTGCTTGCCGTCCTCCTCCTGCTCTGGCTCCGCAGGCGCACTCGTCGTCAGCCTGTTTTCGCCGGCGACGCGGCTTCCACCAACGTCACCAGCGCCGATGAAGCCGCCACCGACCCGAGCCCTGCCAATCCGACACCGACGGAACCACCACCGACGGATCCGGCCCCGACCGATTCGGCACCTGACGACCCGCCGCCCACCGACCCGCCGAGCACCGACCCGCCGAGCACGGACACCCGGCCCTAGCGGCCGCTGCTCAGCGACGCCTACGGGCGGCGCCCCAGCCGACGGCAGCACCCAGACCCACCAGCGCCGCAGTCTTGGTGGGTGAGCCGTCTTTGCGCACCACCACCGTTGCCTCCGGCACCTCCGGCAGGGGCTCGTCGTCGGCCTCGGGTCCGCCCTCGGATGTGGCGATCCACGCGGCGATGAACAGCACCAGCTGGGCCACCAGGTTGAAGAAGAACAGCAGCGCGATGACCGGCCCGAAGATCGCGGCCGTCCGAGACGTCGTGGCGATGCCCGGTACGAGTACCACGAGTGCGTACTTGAGGATCTCGAACCCGATGGCGGCCACGATCGATCCGCGGACCCGCGCCTTGCGCGGTGAGCGCAGATCCCGTCCCGGCAGCACGGTGTAGATCCACAGGAAGATCAGCACGTCGGCAGCCATCGCGATCACCAGGGTCATCACGGTGACGAAGGGTCCGAGCCACGGCTGGTCGCCGAGACCGAGCCACTGCACGACCTGCGTGGCGTACTTCGAGGCGAAGGTGCTGAGCCCCAATGAGACGACGACGGCAATGCCCAACCCGGCCAACGCACCTAGGTCTTTGACCGTCGCTACGGCGATGTTGTCGGTGTTCTCCCGCTCATCGAAGTCCGGTCGCCAGATCGCCCTGGTCGCCTTGCGCAGGTTGCCCATCCAACCGACACCGGAGTACAGCGCGATCAGCAGACCGATGATGCCGACGCCGAGCGGGTTGGCCACCACACTGTCGATCAACGCGGTGATCGGCTCCGCCAGATCGGCCGGGAGCACCTCCGCGACCTGGTCCTGGAGTCGGGTCAGCAGCTCTTGGTTGTTGCCCAGCACGATGCCCCCGACCGCGAAGCCGATCATCAGGATCGGCACCAGGGACAGGAACGAGAAGTAGGTCATCGCGCCCGCGAACTGGCTGCCCAGCCGTTCGGCGTACCTGCCGATCGCCCGGATGAGGTGCTTGACACTCTTCTGTGACGCGATGCGCTTCCCGCGCAGCACCCACCGCCCGACGAAGCCCGGGTCCGGCGGCACCGGCGGCTGCGGTTCCGGGTGCTGGGTCAGCGGGTACTGGGCCTGCGGGTGTTGGGCCGGTGGGTGTGGGGCCCGCGGGTGTTGGAGTTGCGGCTGGTCCTTCTTCAGGGAAAGGGTCGGCGCTGCCGTGCCCACTGCACCGTTCGTCGCCGCCATCGGGCCTCCTGTCTGCGCTGCACGGTCCTACCGGTCATTCGTCAGCGGTGCGAACGAGGTTTGGTGCCAGGGCCGACCGGTCCAACGGGTGTGACGCGGTCCCGCTGGCTCAGCCGACCAACAATCCGATCCTGTCGTACACCGCTGCCACCGTCGCGTCCGCGACCAACCGGGCCCGCACCGCACCTGAGGCCAGTATCCGGTCCAGCTCGGCCTGATCACTGAGGTAGGCCGTGACCTGCTGCTGGAGGGGAGTCACGAAGCCGGCGAAGACGTCGGCCAGGTCCTTCTTCAGGTCCCCGTAACCGCGGCCGTCGTACTGCTTCTCCAGCGCGGGGATGTCCGTTCCGGTGAACACCGAGAGCAGTGAGAGCAGATTGGACACGCCAGGTTTCGCCTGTTCGTCGTATCGGATCTCGCGCTCGGTGTCGGTCACCGCAGACTTGATCTTCTTCACCGACGCCGAGACCGGGGCGAGCAGGTCGAGTGATCCGCCGGGCGACGACTTGCTCATCTTCGCGCCCGGGTCGGTGAGGTCGTAGATCTTCGCCGTCTGCTTGAGGATGTAGGGCTCGGGCACGGTCAGCGTCGGCCCGTAACGGGCGTTGAACCGCTGGGCGAGGTTGCGGGTCAGCTCCAGATGCTGGCGCTGGTCCTCCCCCACCGGCACGGCATCGGCCTGGTAGGCCAGGATGTCTGCGGCCTGCAGGATCGGGTAGGTGAACAGGCCCACGCTCGAGCGGTCGGCGCCGCCCTTCTGGGACTTGTCCTTGAACTGCGTCATCCGGCCCGCCTCACCGAAGCCGGTGAGGCATTCCATCACCCAGGACAGCTGTGTGTGCGCCGGCACCTGCGACTGCACGAACAGCGTCGACTGCTCCGGGTCGATCCCCAGCGCCAGCAACTGAGCGGCCGCGATCCGCGTCCGGCCCCGGAGCACCACCGGGTCCTGTTCGACGGTGATGGCATGCAGATCGACGATCGAGTAGAACGTCTCGTGCGTCGCCTGCAGGTCAACCCACTGCCGCAAAGCGCCGAGATAGTTGCCGACGTGGAACGAGTCGGCGGTCGGCTGGATGCCGGACAGCACCCTCGGGCGGGTTGCCGTGGGTGCTGCCGGCGACGTTGCCGGTGACGGACCGGCTTGCGGTTGCGGTTGGGCGGAACTCATGACGGCGATCTTGCCATCCGGGGACCGGCAGTCCGGACGACCGGTGCTCGATGGCAGACCGCGCACGGCCGCGGGTCCCACCGACACGCGGCCGCGCCCCGTGAGAACCGCCGGGAACAGCCCGGTGACCAAGGGGCGGAGGGCGGCTCAGGCCATGTCGGCCAGCACGGTCCGGCCGTCATCTCGCGAACGCAGGAGCCGGGCACGGTCCTGTCGACGACACCCGGGCCGGTCAGCCGAGCCGGGCCTGCAGGTTCTCGTCCAGTGCCATGAGGAAGTCCTGCGTGGTCAACCAGCTCTGATCCGGGCCGACGAGCGCTGCGAGGTCCTTGGTCATCTTCCCGCTCTCGACAGTCTTGATGATGACGTCCTCGAGCGCATCGGCGAAGCCGATCACCTCGGGGGTGGAATCGAGCTTCCCGCGGTGCTTGAGCCCACCGGTCCACGCGTAGATGGATGCGATCGGATTGGTCGACGTGGGCTTGCCCGCCTGGTGCTGACGGTAGTGCCGGGTCACCGTTCCGTGCGCCGCCTCCGCCTCGACAACGCTGCCGTCAGGGGTCGAGAGCACGGAGGTCATCAGCCCCAGGGAGCCGAAACCCTGTGCGACGGTGTCGGACTGCACGTCGCCGTCGTAGTTCTTGCACGCCCAGACGTACCCGCCTTCCCACTTGAGGGCCGAGGCGACCATGTCGTCGATCAACCGGTGCTCGTAGGTCAGCCCGGCTTCCCGGTACTTCTCGGCGAACTCGGTGTCGAACACTTCCTGGAAGATGTCCTTGAACCGACCGTCATAGGTCTTGAGGATGGTGTTCTTCGTGGAGAGGTACACCGGGTAGTTCCGAGCCAGCCCGTAGTTCAGCGAGGCCTTCGCGAAATCCCGGATCGAGTCGTCGAGGTTGTACATGGCAAGCGCGACACCGTCGCCCGGAGCGTCGTAGACCAGCGCCTCGATGGGCTCCGAGCCGTCCTCCGGAATGAAGGTCATCATCAGCTTGCCCTTGCCCGGGAAGCGGAAGTCGGTGGCGCGGTACTGATCTCCGAAGGCGTGGCGGCCCACCACGATCGGCTTCGTCCATCCAGGAACGAGCCGCGGGATGTTCGAGATGATGATCGGCTCACGGAAGATCACGCCCCCGAGGATGTTCCGGATGGTTCCGTTCGGCGAACGCCACATCTTGTGCAGGCCGAATTCCTCCACCCGCGCCTCGTCCGGGGTGATGGTGGCGCATTTCACCCCGACCCCGTGCTTCTGAATGGCATGGGCCGCGTCAATGGTGATCTGGTCGCCGGTCTCGTCGCGACTCTCGATGCCCAGGTCGTAGTACTCGAGGTTGACGTCGAGGTACGGCAGGATCAGCTTGTCCTTGATGAACTGCCAGATGATCCGCGTCATCTCGTCGCCGTCCAACTCGACGACCGTGCCGCTCACCTTGATCTTCGACATGCTCCGCCGTCTCCCTCTCGAACGCGTTCCGCAGCTCGCAACCCGCCAAAAGGACTGTCCGACAGGACTGCCCGCTACGACTGCGGCATTGGGCCGCACGGGTTACCGGTAGTGCAGGATCTCCTGGCAGACCGTACCGTCAGTCGTCGAACGTGGGACGCGGCGGGTCGGGGGCCGGACCGCGACAGGGGATCCGAGACAGCGCACCGGGGGGAATGATGATGGCGCCGTCCCGTACATCTGGTGGCAGGACGTTCAGCGGAGACCGGAAGGCTGCCTGGGAGGGCTTTCTGCACTGCCAGGCCGCTCTGGTCCAGCAGCTGTCACGGGAACTCGACGATGCGGGTGAAATTCCTCTCAGCACCTACGACATCCTGGTTCAGGTGTCCGAAGCCGGTGGTCGGCTTCGGCTGCGGGATCTGGTCGACCGCGTTGTGCTCTCCCAACCGGGGCTCTCCCGTAAGGTCGCCCGCCTCGAGCAGGAGGGTCTGCTCGACCGGCTGCCCGACCCGACCGACGGCCGCGGGGTCCTGGTGAAGATCAGCCGCAGCGGGCGGTCAGCGCTGCGCAGCGCGGCACAGGTACACGTGTCCGGGATCGAACGGACCTTCGCCACCCGCGTCGACGACGACGAAGCCGCCGTCCTCGCAAGGGTTTTCCACCGTCTGCTGGCTGAGCAGGACAGGACATTGCAGCCGGCCGATGGCGGTGACGGGTCGGGCGACCACGCAGCCCGCACCGCTCAGCCGGCTCCGCGGCCGACCCGCAGTAGGGGCGGATCACCGAAGGAGGCTGCCAACGCCGGTAACGGCGGTCGGCGAACGAAGAAGTGATGGTGGCCGGTTCGCAGCTCAGGTGATGCCCACAGTGAGCGCGATCATGAAGGCGCCGGTGACGAAGTAGAAGATCAGATCGAAACTCTTGCCCCGTACTGCCAGAACCCCGATGGTGCGCTCGCTCAGGACGGCACGTAACGCGCCCGCCAGCAGCATCGCCGCACCGAGGGCGAATGTGCCGCGCCGCCAGTAGGCGAAGGCGATGAGCACCAGCGCGCCGACAACGATGGTCAGCACGACGGTGATGGGGATGGCGCGCAGCAGCCGTGGGTTCAGCGCCACCGGGCGGTCCCCCGCGCCGGGCGTGGCGGGCCGCTTGGCCGGCTCACTCGGCTCGGCCGGTTCACTGTGCTGGGCCGGCTCACTGGGCTGGGCCGGTTCACTGTGCTGGGCCGGTTCACCCGGCTTCGCCGGACTCCGCCGCCGCAACCACGTTGGACAGCAGCATGGCCCTGGTCATCGGCCCGACACCGCCCGGGTTCGGCGCCACGAATCCCGCCACCTCCCGGACCTCAGGGGCGACGTCACCGACGATCTTGCCGTCCACCCGGCTGACGCCCACATCGAGCACGGCTGCGCCGGCTTTGACCATGTCCGCGGTCACCAGGGCCGGCACACCGGCTGCCGCGACGACGATGTCACCCTGGCGCACGAGTTCGGGGAGGTTCCGGGTGCCGGTGTGGCAGAGCGTCACGGTGGCATTTTCGGTGCGCCGAGTGAGCAGCAGGCCGAGCGGCCGGCCGACGGTCAGGCCGCGGCCGATCACGACTGCATGGGCCCCCGCGATGGGTACGTCATAGCGGCGGAGGATCTCCACGATGCCCATCGGCGTACAGGGCAGGGGCGCCGGTCGGCCGAGCACCAGGGCGCCGAGATTCAGCGGGTGCAGACCGTCGACGTCCTTGACGGGGTCGACCCGGCTGAGGATCGCGTACTCGTCCAGCCCGGTCGGTTGCTGGACCAGAAACGCTGTGCACTCCGGGTCCGCGTTCATCTCGTCGACGACCGCTTCGACATCGGCCTGGGTGCTTCCCGCCGGCAACTCGCGACCGATGCTGGCAATCCCGAGCTCGGCGCAGTCACGGTGCTTGGCAGCGACATACCACCTGCTCGCCGGGTCATCCCCGACCAGGACGGTCCCCAGGCCTGGCACGATGCCGCGCTCGGCGAGCGCCTGCACCCTGGCCCGGAGCTCGCTCTTGATCACCGCGAGGGTGGCTCGCCCGTCGAGAATGGTCGCGGTCACGAGAGGTCATGATGCCATCCCCCACCAGGGAGGCCGTCGCCGTCGGCTCTGCGGCCGGCGGCCCGGCAACCTTCTCCGCAGGGAAGGACCGCCCTCGGCGAGTTCCCAGCCGGAATCGGGGCAATCCCGACGAATGTCGCGACGGCCGATCCCGTCCCGCCATCCCCGCCTACCGTGGTCAGCATGTCAGCCCCCTCTGAACTCGTACACGCGGAATTCACCCAGGCCGGGGCCGATGCCTCATCGCCTCCGGGCATCGGACAGGCCGCGCAGCCAGAGCCACCGGATCTGTTGTCCGCGGACCTGTTCGGCTACGAGGCGATGCTCACCCCTGACGAGTGGCTGGTGGTGCAACGCACCCGGGACTTCATGCGCGAGCACGTTGCGCCGGTTGCCCAGGACTGCTGGGCGAGGGCGGAGTTCCCGTTCCAGATCATCAAGCCGCTCGCCGATGTCGGCATCATCGGGCAGGCCTACGGCTGGGACGGTGCCCCGATCCACAGCCAGTTGCTGACCGGTTTCGTCGGCCTGGAGATCGCCAGGGTGGACCCGTCGATCGCAACCTTCATCGGCGTGCACAGCGGCCTGGCGATGGGCACGATCGTGCTCTGCGGCTCGCCCGAGCAGCAGCAGCGTTGGTTGCCGCCGATGCAGCGGATGGAGCTGATCGGCGCTTTCGGCCTGACCGAACCCGACGGCGGTTCGGACGTCGCGGGCGGCATGCGCACCACCGCCAGGCGGACCGCTGACGGCTGGGTGCTCAACGGCGCCAAGCGCTGGATAGGGAACGCCACGTTCGCCGACCTCACCATCATCTGGGCTCGTGACGTCGACGACGACGCCGTCAAGGGCTTCGTCATCGAGAAGGACGCGCCCGGCTTCGTGGCCACCAAGATCGAGAACAAGGCATCGCTGCGCACCGTGCAGAACGCCGATATCGTGATGACCGACTGCCTGGTTCCGGAGGCGAACCGGCTGCAGGGCGCCAACTCCTTCAAGGACACCGCGCGGGTGCTGCGCACCACCCGCGGCGGCGTCACATGGTCGGCGGTCGGATGCCAGATCGGTGCCTACGACGCTGCCGTCGAGTACGCCAAGGAGCGAGTGCAGTTCGGCAAACCGATCGGACACTTCCAGCTGGTGCAGGACATGCTCGCGAAGATGCTCGGTAACATCACCGCATCCCTCGGGATGGCGGTCCGGGTGTCACAACTGCAGCAGGACGGCATCTTTCGCGACGAGCAGGCCGCGCTGGCGAAGTGGTACTCCACCACCCGGCTCCGGGAGACCGCGGCCTGGGCGCGAGAGATCATGGGCGGCAACGGGATCCTGCTGGACCGTGACGCCGTCCGGTTCTTCGCCGATGCCGAGGCGCTCTACTCCTACGAAGGCACCGCACAGATCAACGCACTGATCGTGGGCCGCGCGATCACCGGGAAGTCGGCGTTCGTGTGACCTGACAACCGCGCAGGGCCCCGCCGAGCACGGCGGATGCCCGTTGGCGGGCGTGACGCCGAGCCGCTCCCAGGTGGATCCAGCGTCCGGCGCCATCAAGGGGTTCGGGCCTTCGGGCACCGCGGAGTATGAAGCCTCGCCTGCGTCCGGCAGGGACCGACCCGATTCTCGGCCTTGCTCCGGGCCACCAACGGCATCTCCCGCCGCATGTTGACCTGGACTTTGCGGCTGCTCGAACGAGATGGTCTGGTCGAGCGCACGGTGTTTCCGACCAAGCCACCCTCGGTGGAGTACTCGGTCACCGATCTCGGTCGAGGTCTGGCCGGCCCGCTCGACGCGGTGTCGCAGTGGGCACTCACCACCTCCGGCTCGACGTGCAACACGACGCACAGCTTCGATCAGACTGAACTCAGAGCCGGACGATGCACGCAGACGTCGAGCGGGCGGCGGTCGCCTGACCTAGGTCCGGGTTGATGCTCGGTCGCCGTCCGATTGCAGCACCAATCCGTGGGCAGCCGCGTACAGCACCGCCTGATCCACGTCCACCACGGTGCCGGTGAGCCGCGCCCCGACCCACAGAGCTGCGTCCACCCGAGCGCCACGCAGGTCCGCACCGGTCAGGTCCAGCCGGTCGGCCCGGACGCCGGTCAGGTCGGCGCCGCGCAGGATGCAGCGCGAGAGGTCCGCCGCGGTCAGGTTCGCCTCCCGCAGTCGCAGGCCGGACAAATCGGTGCCGGGTAGCTTGCAGCCGGCCAAGGACACCAGCGTCAGATCACACTCGCTGATCCGCAGCGGCGTCAGCCTGCAGTCCGTGAAAGTGGAACCCGTCAGCCGGCAGCCGGTCAACGAAGCACCGTGCCAGGCCGCCCGCTCGAAGGTGCAGGAAACGAAAGAGCTGGACTGGTGAGCACTTCCGTACAGCTCGGTGCCGACGAAGCGGCACCGCTCGAAGCTGACCCGGCGGGTCCTGCTGTCCGCCAGCGAGGCCTCGGTGAAATCGCAATCGGTGAAGGTGATGTCCTCCAGAACCTGGCCGATGAGATCAACATCGGCGAAGTCCTCGTCGCTGTAAGCCGTTTCGGTCAGCGTCAATGACACCCTGCTGCTCCCGATCCAATGGTGGTGACGACAATGGTTTCAGTGGAAGAAGTGTCGCGTCCCGGTGAAGTACATCGTCACCCCTGCGTCCTCGGCGGCAGCGATCACCTCCGCGTCACGCACCGAGCCGCCGGGCTGCACGATCGCACGAATCCCGGCGTCGATGAGGATCTGCGGGCCGTCGGCGAACGGGAAGAACGCGTCGGAAGCGGCCACCGAACCGGCCGCCCGTCGCCCTGCCCGCTCGACGGCGAGCCGAGCGGAGTCCACCCGGTTCACCTGACCCATCCCGATTCCCACGCTGGCTGCCTCCGCCGCGAGCAGGATCGCGTTGGACTTCACCGCCCGGCAGGCGCGCCATGCGAAGACCAGGTCGGCGAGGGTCTCGTCGTCGGCGGCGGGGCCGGCCACCAGCCGCCAAGCCTCGGGCGCGTCGCCGGGGGCGTCGAGCCGGTCCCGGAACTGCACCAGCACGCCGCCGGAGATCGCCCTGAACTCCACCGGGTCCGGTGCGGTGTCGGGCGGCATGCGGAGCAACCGGATGTTCTTCTTGCGCGTGAGTACCGAAAGCGCATCCGGCGAGAAGCCCGGCGCGGCCAGCACTTCGGTGAAGATGTCGGCGACCTGCTCGGCCATGGCCGGAGTCACCGGGCGGTTGACGGCGATCACTCCGCCGAACGCGGACACCGGGTCGCTGGCGTGCGCCCTGCGATGGGCCAAGGCCACCGTGTCGTCGTCGCCGCCCGGAACGGTGGCGATGCCACAAGGGTTGGCGTGCTTGATGATCGCCACGGTCGGATCGGTGAAATCGTTGGCAGCCCGCCAGGCAGCGTCCACGTCGACGTAGTTGTTGTAGCTCATCTCCTTGCCGTGCAACTGCGCCGCCGACGCCAGCCCGGGCCGCCAGTGTCGGTACAGCGCGGCCGGCTGGTGCGGGTTCTCGCCATAACGCAGGGCCGACACCTTGTCCCAGGTGGCGCCCGTCCACACCGGCCAGCCGTCGTCGGATCCGACCGCCTGATTCAGGTAGGAGGCAACGGCGACGTCATACGACGCGGTGTGCGAGAACGCTGCCGCCGCCAGCGCTACGCGTTCGGCCAGGGTGAAACCACCCTGTTGCAGGGCCTTCTCGATGTCGTCGTAACGCGCGGGATCGACGACGACGGCCACCGAGGGGTGGTTCTTCGCGGCCGCCCTGACCATGGCCGGGCCACCGATGTCGATCTGCTCGATGCTCGCTTCGTGACCCGCGCCGGAGGCCACCGTCTCCCGGAACGGATACAGGTTCACCACGACCAGTTCGAACGGCTCGATGCTGAGCTCTGCGATCTGTCGCACGTGCGCCGGTAGACGCGTGTCGGCGAGCAGACCGCCGTGGATCGACGGGTGCAGGGTCTTGACCCGACCGTCGAGGCATTCGGGAAAGCCGGTGACGTCCTCGACCGGTGTGACCGGGATGCCCGCGTCCGAAATGGCCCTGGCCGAACCACCGGTCGAGACGAGCGCGACCCCCGCCGCTTGCAGGGTCCGGGCGAGCTCCACCAGTCCGGTCTTGTCCGAAACCGACAGCAGAGCGCGGCGAATGGGGCGACGGCCCTCGGTATCCGATGGCTGCAGCGAGGCCGCCGTTGGGTTGTCCGCGGTCATCCGATGCTCACCTTTCGTCCGCTGACGGTGTAGGTCCGGGCGGTCAGCTCACGCACCACTGCGGGCAGCAGTTCCCGTTCGGCGACCTTGATGCGTTCGTGCAGTGACTCCGCGTCGTCCTCGTCCAGGATCGGCACCGCACGCTGCGCGACGATCGGCCCCACGTCGATGCCCCCGTCGACCAGGAACACGGTGCACCCGGTCAGTTTGACGCCGTAGTCCATGGCATCCGACGGAGCACGCGTTCCCGGGAACGCCGGCAGCAGCGAGGGGTGCGCATTGATGACCCGGTTCGGGAACGCCTCGAGGAAGTCTCGCCCGACCAGCTTCATGAAGCCGGCGAGCACTACCAGGTCCGCGTTGAACGATCCGGTCAACACCGCGAGCCCGCGGTCCCAGTCCTGCCGATCGGAGTGGTCGGAGAGCCGACAGGTGAAGGTCGGGACACCGGCCACTTCCGCCCGGTCGAGCGCTGTGCAGGTGCGCAAATCGGAGCCCACCGCTGCGACCCGGTACGGCTTGGGGGCCGGGTCGTCGAGCAGAGCCTGCAACAGGGTTCCGGAACCAGAGGCCAACACGACGACGTTCTTCACAACGCTCTCGGAGGCGGCCGCTCGGTCGTCCACGCGTCACCCGTCTCTGGTCGGCGGTCTTGTCAGGTCGGCCATCGAAGCGGTGGCACGGACCGGTCGCGGCGGGCGCAACCGGGCGCGCCAAGGTTAGTCGCCGACCAGCTTGTGGCTCACGGCGCCCTCCGGCTGACGCCGCCTCCCGCGCAGCGGCCGGCACAGCCCATCTGGTGACATTGGGTGCAGTGCGTCGATCGGGGAACACATCGGGTGCTCCACCCGCCGTCCGGGGACGGCGCGTGACCGCATCGTTGGAGGGAGTGACGCGTGACCGAAGCGCCAGGAACCGGCGGCTCACCGGTGTCCACACCGCCGCGGCGGCACGGGAGACATCGCGACCACACCCGGCGCAACCGCGCACTCGTAGCCACCGCCGTGGTGCTGGCAGTGCTGGCAGCTGGACTGCTCACGCTGCGCCTGCGAGCAGGATCTGAGGACCCGGCCTTCACCGCCGCGGGCACGGCTGTCGCGTCATCGGAGTCCTCGGCCGCGTCGAACGGGGAAGGTACGGGTGCCGAACAGTCCGGTGCCTCCGGATCCACGGACAGGTCCGGCAGTGCCGAACCCACGCCGACCGCGATCGAATCAGCGTCGGGGACGGCGGCCGGGGCCACCACGGGTAGCCCGGCCACCGGCCCCGGCGCGGGCGCGGCGGCAGATGGCGGTACGTGCAGCGTGCCAGACGGGCGGTTGACGGTCGCTGCCGCGCCGGAACTCGCCGACGCCCTCAGCGCATTGGCCGACTCCGTGCGCCCCAACGGATGCCGGCTGACGGTGCGCGCCGTCGATCCCGACGCGGTGCTCGCCGACAGCGGCGATGCGGACGTCTGGATCCCGGATTCGTCGGTCTGGCTGGAGCGCGCCGCAGCGGCCGGGCGCGCACCCGCCGGGCGGCCCACCAGCATCGCCACCAGTCCCGTGGTCCTGGCCGTTTCGATGGACGCTGCCGAGGCGCTGAAGAAATCCGGCACGGCGGACATCCGGACTATCCTGGCCAGTCGCGGTAGCACCACACCCATCCGGGTCGGCCTGCCGGACCCGCAGAGGTCGGCGGCGGCTGTCGGAGCCATCCTTTCGGCCCGCGCCGCGGTGACCGGTACCGCCGACGCCAGGCCGGCACTGACCTGGGCGGTACGGTCGAGCCCACCGCGGTTGCCGGTGAACGGCGCCGACCTGCTATCTCGCCTGAGCACCGACCCCGATACCGCACTCCCGGCGAGCGAGGAACAGGTCCTCGTCCACAACAGGTCGGATCCTCGAACTCCCGCCGTGGCGGTGTATGAGCGCCGTGGCGGGGTGGCCCTGGATTACCCCTTGGTCGCCCTCGATTCCGACCCCGGCGTCGCCGCCGCGACAGCACAGCTGACCGCGGCGCTCACCGGGGGGCGGGGCCGAGAGGCGTTGCAGCAGGCAGGTTTCCGTACCCCCGACGGTCGGCCCGGACCCACCTTCGGCAGCGTTCCGGGGATCGATCCCGCCGTCGTCGTCACCGCCCCACTGCCCGCCCTCGATGCGGTGGACGACGCCATCCGCACGGCGCAACTGACCAACGAGCCGTCCAGGATGCTCGCCGTCATGGACGTGTCCGGGTCGATGGAGTCTCAGGTGCCCGACACCGGTGGCGCCAGCCGGATGGACCTCGCGAAGGAGGCCGCGGCACGCGGACTGGTGTTGTACCCAGGGAGCAGTGAGATCGGCCTGTGGGTGTTCTCCCGGAAACTGGAGGGTGACAGCGACCACCGGGAGCTGATCCCGGTCGGTCCGCTCGGGGCGACCTCCGACGGCAGGTCCGGCGCCGAGCGGCTGGCGGCGGCGGTGGCATCGATCAGCGCCGTCCCCGACGGCGGAACCGGTCTGTACGACACGGTTCTCGATGCTGTGCGGAGCATGCGGGCAGCGTGGGACCCGACGAAGGTGAACGCGGTGCTGATCCTGTCGGACGGAATGAATGACGACGAGGGCAGCATCAGCCTCGACGACCTGCTGAAGACGCTGACAACCGAACAGGATCCGAGCCGGCCGGTGCCGGTCGTCTCCATCGCCTTCGGGCCGGACAGCGACGTGCAGTCGCTGGCCGCGATCAGCAAGGCGACGGGCGGTGCTGCCTATCAGTCAAGGGACCCGAAGCAGGTCGGGGAGATCTTCCTCGACGCGGTCGGTCAGCGACTGTGCCGGCCGGGTTGCTGAGCGGTACTCGGCGCCCCGGCGGGAAAGCGCCCTATTCGCGGAAGTCGGCGCGGCCCGGTGCGACGCGGTCATCGGAGTGCACCCGCTGCTCCGGCAAGGTGACACCCGGACCGGTGGTGGCGGTGTAGATGCCATCGGGATCCTCCGCATCCCCCGGAGCGACCGATTCGGCACCGACCGGAGCGCTTTTCCGGGCAGTTGTCTGCTCGTGCAGGTCTGCCGCGTCGGCAGGCTGTGACTCTGCCGAATGCTCATCCTCTGCCGCCGACATTCGGGCGTCTTCAGCCGCAACCTCCGTGTCGGTGTCAGCGCCGGCGCCGGTGTCGGTGTCGGTGTCGTCACCATCGGTGATCTCGGCGTCGGCCGCAGGCGTGGCGTCAACAGCATCGGAGTCGAGCTCATCGATCTCGACTTCATCAGGCGCCACTTCGTCGGGCTCGACGTCATCGGCACCAACGTCATCGCCACCAACTTCGGGGGCACCAACTTCTGGGGCAGCCCCCGCATCGGCGATGGGGCCGACGCCGGCGGGCCGCCAGGGCACGGTGCGAATGCCGGTGAGAACAGCCACCGCCACGCCCACCGCCGCCAGTTCGCCGGCGACCACGACCCCTACCAGCAGCGGCGGCGCACCCATCACCGCCCATCGGGCGTTGCCCACGCCACCGCGGGCGAGCCAGCTCAACACGCCCAGCAGGATCCCGGTGCCAGCCGCAGCCAGCACCACCGCCAGTACCCGCTCTGATCTGGAACCGAGGTGCTCACCAACACGGTGTGCCATCAGGTAACCGGCGATCAACGGCACCGCCAGGAACACCATCCCCAGCAAGGATCGCCCGATGTGATCCGGTGTCGCTGCGAGCAGCGGCAGTGCCGGAAGGTCAACCGTGGTCGACGCGAAGGGTGAGAACGTGGCGGGGCCGATCTCGAAACCCACTCCGCTGACGTAGCCGACGGCGCCCAACACCGCGTTGGGGACGTACGCGGCGCCCAGCAGAGCCAGGCCCAGTCCATCCGTCCACGACGGCGCGGCCAGCGCACCGACACTCACCATCGCGCCGAAGTGCAAGATCATTGCGGCGGTGAGCGCGGCTCCACCGCCCGCGATCATCACACCGAGACCGATACCGGCGGCTCGGGCGGCGCTCCGCACCCATCCCGTGACACTGCTGCACCACCACTCGTGCCAAGCGGAGCCGGCGGCCCACGTCATGGCGACCGCGGTCGCCATGAGCGCGATCACCCCGGCCGTCCACACCCAACCGGCGGGCACCACGCCTTCCGGCGCAAATCCCCGGGTGATGATCGCGACCGCGAGGCCGTAGCTGGCGGCGGTGACCACGACCGCGGCCGACTCCTCGCCTCGACCGACCGGCAGGAAGCGGCCACGGCGCGATGTGCCCATCAACAGCGCGACGATCAAGGCGGTGAACAGCAACGGCGGAATGGTGAGCGAAACTCCGCCGATCGTCACGGGCATCAGGTTGGCGGCGGCGAACCCGGCGACACCGGCCTTGATGGCGACCATGGCGTCCGACCCCGACGCCGGGGTCAACGCCCACAGCAGCAGCGAGATGGCCGCTGCCAGCACTGCGCCGGAGACCGCGACCGCCAGACCACGGACGGCCGCCGCCCCAGCGATCAAGCCGAGCGGGGTCCCCTCCGACGGCGCTGTACCGACGGGCCCACGCTCGAGGGCCAGCTGCGAACTCACACCGTCACTGTCACATGTCGGCCGTGGCCGACCGGCCAGGCACGCCGTCACGGCCCCGATCGAGCACCCGCACCCGCGGTTCGGACGGCGCCTACGGCCCGCTTCACCACTGACCCGGCTCAGGCCTGGTTCTCACCCCGGTGATCGTCCGAGCTTTCGCCGGCCTTCTTGTCGCCATCCTCGTCCGTCTCGACCGGGACGGATGGGCCCGTGGACGGATCGCGCCGGGCGTGCATCACGGCGGCCTCATGTGTGCCGTTCTCCCCGCCTGTGACGATGTGCTGCGGCCCTGTGGGACGTTCGTCGGGCGGGGTGTTGCGCGGGTCGACCGGTGGCCAACCTCCGGGCGGGCCGTACCAGCCGGGCTGGGCGGCCACGCCGAAACCACCCGGCCCGGCAGAACCCGCACCCGGCCCGGCAGAACCCGCGCCGGGCCCGGCGAACGCGGCTGCGGTCCCGGCGCCCGATCGGTGTCCGGGACCGGATCCGCCGCCGACGGCCTGCGGGCCGGTGACAGGCACCGGCCGCCGCCGGGCCCACGGAGATCCGTCTGCGCCGACGACGTACGCACCGATGGCAACGACGGCCTGGATGATGCCGAAAATCACCAGCAGGATGGCGCCCATCCCCTTGCTGACCTGCGAGGTGGAGACCAGTTGTACGGCGCCCTGAGTGCCCAGCGACACGATGGCGCCGGCCGCCCCGCCGACGGACACCGCTGCCACGGCAAGCCGGGAGACCTCGTCGCCCGGCAGCAATGCGGCCAGCGCGAGCAAACCACCGATGAGCAACAGCACCGGGACGTAGGCCGGGCCGACAGCGAACACCGACAGGCTGTCCTGGGACCGGGCGGCGGTCAGTTCGGGCAGGAAGCCCCAGATGAAGTTCAGCGCCCCGAGCGCCGCGACGATCAACCCGAGAACCCTGGCCAGATCGGCAGCTTGCCGGCTCCCGGCCCCCGGACGGCCGGCGGGCGCGGGTGACTGCCGGGGAATCGGTCCGGTGTCATCCAGCGAGCCGGCCGCCGGCCAGGAACCGGGCTGCGGCCCGTAGGACGGATAACCGGGGACGGCCGGGCCGTTCGTTCCACTCTGGCTGCTCATCGCGCCTCCTCCATCGGCAGGTGTGCATCCAACGCCATCGCCGGGTCGCGCTGTCGGGGCCGGCCCGGCGTCCGCGCGCGATGACGGTCGGCGCCTTCACCCATGGGGCAGCACAGACGTCAGCGGCCGGCACGTTCGACTTCCCTCTCCGACGAACGTACCGACCGCTGTGGCAGATCTGTGTCAGGCGATGGCCGCACGCAGCAGGCGCGCCGTCTCGGACGGGGTCTTCCCCACCTTGACGCCCACCGCCTCGAGCGCTTCCTTCTTGGCCTGCGCGGTGCCGGCCGAACCGGACACGATCGCGCCGGCGTGACCCATCGTCTTTCCCTCGGGTGCGGTGAACCCGGCGACATAACCCACGACCGGCTTTCGGACGTTGTCGGCGATGAAAGCTGCGGCCCGCTCTTCAGCGTCACCGCCGATCTCACCGATCATCACGATTGCATCGGTCTCGTCGTCGGCCTCGAAGGCCTGCAGCGCGTCGATGTGGGTCGTGCCGATGATCGGGTCGCCGCCGATACCGATCGCCGACGAGAACCCGAGATCGCGCAGCTCGTACATCATCTGGTACGTCAGCGTGCCGGACTTGGAGACCAGACCGACGCGGCCGGGGCCGGTGATGTTGGCCGGGATGATGCCCGCGTTCGACTTTCCCGGGGAGATGATGCCGGGGCAGTTCGGCCCGATGATGCGGGTCTTGTTGCCGGTCGCGACCGCATGAGCCCACGCCTTGGCGGTGTCGTGCACGGGTACGCCCTCGGTGATCACCACGGCCAGTCCGATGCCGGCGTCGATCGCCTCGATGATGGCGTCCTTGGTGAAGGCGGGCGGGACGAACAGCACGCTGACGTCCGCACCGGTCTCCTTCATCGCCTCCTCGACGGTACCGAACACCGGCTGCGACGATCCGTCGACATCGACTGTGGTGCCGGCCTTTCGGGCGTTGACACCGCCGACGATGGTGGTGCCGGACGCCAGCATCCGCCGAGTGTGCTTCATGCCCTCGGACCCGGTCATGCCCTGCACGATGACGCGGGACGTTTCGTTCAGGAAGATCGCCATCGTCAGACTCCCGTACTTGCCAGTTGGGCGGCCTTGTCGGCGCCCTCGTCCATGGTCTGCGCCTGCGTCACCAGCGGGTGCGCGGCCTCGTCGAGGATCCGCCGGCCCTCTTCGACGTTGTTGCCGTCGAGGCGGACCACCAGCGGTTTGGTGGCGTGGTCGCCGAGGATCTCCAGGGCCGAAACGATCCCATTGGCGACCGCATCGCAGGAAGTGATGCCACCGAACACGTTCACGAACACGGCGCGGACGTCGGGATCGGACAGGATGATGTCCAGACCGTTGGCCATCACCTCGGCGCTGGCGCCACCGCCGATGTCCAGGAAGTTGGCCGGTGACATCCCGCCGTGCGCCTCACCGGCGTAGGCGACGACGTCGAGGGTCGACATCACCAATCCCGCACCGTTTCCGATGACGCCGACCTGCCCGTCGAGCTTGACGTAGTTCAAACCCTTTTCCTTGGCCCGAACCTCGAGCTGGTTCTCGGCGGCGTTGTCCTCGAGCGCCGCGTGATCGGGATGCCGGAAGTCGGCGTTCTCGTCGAGGGAGACCTTGCCGTCCAGGGCCAGGACGGTGCCGTCGGGCGTCTTCACCAGCGGGTTGACCTCGACCAGGGTGGCGTCCTCGGCGACGAAGGTCTCCCACAGGTGCTGCAGGATGTCGATCACCTGGTCCCGCACCGCGGCGGGAAACTTTCCGGCGTCAGCGATCTCGGCGGCCTTTTCGGCGTCCACGCCGATCAGTGCGTCCACCGGAATCTTCGCCAGGGCGTCCGGTCGCTCGACAGCGAGCTGCTCGATCTCCATACCGCCCTCGTGGGTGGCCATGGCCAGGAACGTCCTGTTCGACCGATCGAGCAGGAACGAGACGTAGTACTCCTCGGCGATGTCGCTCGCCGGGCTGATCAGGATCTGCCTGGTGATGTGGCCCTTGATGTCCAGTCCGAGGATGTTGCCGGCATGCTTCTCGACGTCGGCCAGGGTGGCGGCGAACTTGACCCCGCCCGCCTTGCCGCGGCCACCGATCTTCACCTGGGACTTCACCATCACCGGGGTCCCCAGCTCGGTCGCCGCCTTGACGGCGTCATCGACCGATGTGACCACGATGCCGGTGGGCGCTGGGACGCCATGCGCGGCGAACAGCTCCTTCGCCTGATACTCGTACAGATCCACGTCTTCTCCCTCGCAGGACTGCGGGTGCCGGAAAAACGAGTCCGGCGCGGCCGAAGCCCGGGCGCCGAAGACCGTCGCAGTCACCCTATCCACCTGGCAGCGGCACTACTTGACGGGGAGCTGAGACCTCTCCCACGTTCGGTACCGGGGCAGGACGGAAGGGGTCGGCACAATCACGCGCACCTGGCCCGGGCGCGCGATCCTCGGCACTCAATCCTGGGCGAGCCGTGGAGCGACCTGCTCACGCAACCAGTCGACGATCGTGGTGGTCGGCGCACCCGGGGTGAAGATGCCGGTGACACCGATTTCCCGCAGCTCCTCGATGTCGTGGCCCGGAATGATGCCTCCGCCGAACACGATGATGTCCTTGGCGTCGGCCTCCTCGAGCAGTGCCACCACCCGCCGGAACTGCGTCATGTGTGCACCGGACAACACGGAAAGCCCGACCGCATCGGCATCTTCGGCCAGCGCGGCCGCAACGATCTGCTCCGGCGTCTGGTGCAGACCGGTGTAGATCACTTCCATGCCGGCGTCCCGCAGGGCCCTTGCGACGACCTTGACACCGCGATCATGGCCATCCAGCCCCGGTTTGGCGACGACCACCCGGATCGGCCTCGTCGGTTTCGGCGCACCCTGCGGCGCGGATCCGGCCGGCGAACTCGGAACAGACATCATCTGCCTTTCGGTTGTGCGGCCCGGCCCGAACCTCTGCCCGGTCCCGTACCGGGGCCTCGTGCGGGCCCGCCGCGCCCCCGTGCTGCTCCGTCGGCGGCCTGGTCGGTGGCCCCGCCGCTCACATCCTGCCTGCCGCGGAGGCGAGTGGCGGAACCAGATGCGGACCGGCGCCCATCCTGCCGTGCCGGCGTGGACGGCGCTGCGCTGCCGGCGCCTCCGATCGGCGCGAGCGGAACTCGACGCACCCGATTCGCGACGGCGCCGAACCATCCGGCCCCGGCCAGCAGGGCCGCCACGGCGAGCAGTTGCAGCCAGAAGCCCACTCCGACGGCAAATCCCGGGACGGCACGCACCGGCTCGGCAAGGAACAACGGCTGCGCGACCACCGCTGCCGCCGCGATCGCGCAGGCGACGGCCGGCTGAACATGGGGGGTCGACGCCGCCGCCCAGATGCCGATGACCGCCCCGACGAGCACAGCCCACATTCCCCAGGTGTCCAGGTCGTAGCCGTGCAGCAGGCTCGGTCCCGGTCCGGTCAGATCGCGCAATGCCGGGACGGCCAGCGCGACCAGGACGAGCACCGTCAGTCCGACGGCCGGCCACCGTCGGGCGATGCGGGACGCGCCGAGGGTCTGGTCATCGAGCACCTCGAGCGATGCCTGCGACACCGTGCGGGACGTCATCGTCGCCATCACCGCTGCGGCGAGCGCCAGGAGCACGCCGAGCAGGGAGAACCATTGCCCGGGAGCGGTGCTCCAGGAGTGCTCGGTTCCGATCGCGCCGCCGGTCGTGTCACCCGCCGTCGACAGCACCAGCGACCGCACCCACAGACCCTGACCGAAGGCATAGACGGCACCGGCCCACACGACTGTCAGGGCAGCCCGGCCTGCTGATGCCAGCTGCGGCACCAGCGCCAGGACCCCGGCAACGCCGATCGGAACAGCGGCGACCAGGTGTGGCAACGCCGCCGGAAGCAATGCACCACCGGCGATCTCGTCCGGCGCGGCACCGTCCAGGTACAGCAGCGGTGAGCGCCAGGCACCGAGCAACGCCGCGGCACCGAGCAATGCCGCGACGCCGGTGCCGACCGTCATCCACGCAGGCGGCGGCGCCCCGTCCGCACGGTCCGGGCCGGCGGTCCGTGCGGGGCGGCGGGCGAGAAGCGCTGTGGCCGCGAGGATGGCCGCTCCCGCGACACCGCACCACACGACCGGTGAAAGGCTCGTCGGGGCGCCGGCGAGAACTGCGATGATCGCCGTGAGGCTGGGGACCGCGGCGGCCAGAGCAGTGCCGCAGAGCAGCGCCGCCGCGACCGCACGCGGCAGCGCTGCTGCAGCGACCACCACAACGGCCGCGAGAAAGCCGAGCAGCGCCGCCGCGACGAGGCCGGTCAGGCTGGATCCGAACGGCAGCACCCGTAGGGTCAGATAGCCACCTTGATACGGCGTTCCGAGTGCACCGATCATCAGCAGCACCGCACCGAGGAAGCCGACGGTGATCATCGGCAGGTTCAGTTGCGCGGGCCCGGGTGACGAACGGTCGAGCGCCGCTCCCACCACGGGAGCTTTGTCAGGCTGGTCCTCGGTGGCGTCGTCGGTGACCGGCCGATCGGCGGCCGGCGGGCGGAAGAACCCGTCCCCGGGTGGTCCGAGTGACTCCGTGACGGACGGCGCCAGACGAATCGCCGCGATGACCCCGACCGTCAGCCACAACAGATCCGCCGCCAACAGCAGCCATCCACCGGTGCCCGTTGCGAACGGACGCGCGCGCTCGGTCGTCTCGGCGAACAACTCCGGTCGGGTGATCCGATCCGGTTCGGTCAGCACCGCCAGATCGGTCATCAAGCGCACCACACCTACGACACCGGCACCGGCGGTCGCGGCCAGACCGAGGACCGGCCGCCGGATGGCGAGCCCGATCGCGAGCAGCCCGGGCAGCACTGCGGCGAACCCGGCGACCATCGTCGAGGTGATCGGCGAGGTATCCGCGGTCCGGACCACCTCCAGTGCGGGGCTGAGAGCGACCAGGACGCCGGCGAGCAGGAGCAGCAGGGACAGCACCATGGCACCACGCCGGTCGGCCATGGTCCCGGCGTCGTCGCTGACTGCCGTTGCGCTGCCGCTCACCGTCGGACCTGCGGATCTTCGATCGGCTGCAGGCGTCCGGCACCGTCGTCGACGGAACCGCTGGGCGCGGTGGACCCGGTCGTCGGTGCTGCGTGCACGGATCCGACCGTAGCAACCCGGTGGCGACAATCACGCCCGTTCGCGGGTCCGGTCCAGGTCCACCGACCGGTACCGCACCGCGGATCAGCGATGATCGAAGGATGATCCAGGCTCTGGCGTTCGGCGTGCTCGTCGCAGGCTTGTTGCTGGCCGCCTGGACCGGCTTCCAGGCGTGGCGCCGACGTCCGACGACAGAGGCACAGATGGTTGGTGCCATCGTCGTCGAGGCTGCGTTGCTGGTACAGACGGTCGTGGCGATCGTGCAGCTCAGCGGCGGCCGCGACATCGGCGAGCCGGTGACGTTCATCGCCTACGCCGTCGGCATCCTGCTCCCGCTGCCCCTGGGCTTTCAGCTGGCCCGGCTCGAGCGAACCCGTTGGGGCTCGCTGTCGCTGTGCTTCACTGCAGTGGTGGTTGCCGTGATGACTCTCCGATTGCTGCAGCTCTGGCAGGCACCCGTTGGCTGATCAGCCCGCAGTCGAATCCTCCGCGTCGGCACCGGAGGACGAGGCGCCGCCGACCGGACCACGACGGGTGCTCATCGCGCTGTACGCGGTGTTCGCCCTGGCGGCCACCGCGCGCGGCGTCGTGCAGATCCTGGTCCAGTTCGACGAGGCGCCGCTGGCCTACGTGCTCTCCCTGTTCTCCGGGATCGTCTACATCGCCGCCACCGTCGGGCTCGTCACGCACCGGCGCTGGTCCCGGCCACTGGCGTGGGCCGCAGTCGGCACCGAGATGGTCGGGGTCGTCACCATCGGTATCGCGTCCATCGTCGACTCAGCGGCGTTCCCGAAAGACACCGTGTGGTCACGGTTCGGCGCCGGGTACGGCTACGTGCCGATCATCCTGCCGGTGCTCGGGCTGATGTGGCTCTGGCAGACCAGAGGCAGCGCCCGCTCGGAGGTTCCGGTTTCGGGCACTGATGAGACCCGGTCGGGGCCGGACGGTCCGCACCCGGTCTGACTTGTCGCTGCACCGACCGAGCCGATCGCGACCCAGGCGCCGACGCGGACGGGTGAGCCACCGCCGGGCTCACTCTCGACCGCGCCCTGTGGACAACCGACTCCCTCAACGCGACCGCTCTGTCAGGCTCCGCCGGTGCTCGACCGTGACAGTCCTGGGGAAGGAGCGGATCATGACGGCCATGAGGGTGATGCCGGGCGGTGTGGCGGAGTGGACCGTGCACGATCTGGACGCGTTGCCCGATGACGGGCTGCGGTATGAGTTGCTCGACGGGATCCTGCTCGTGAGCCCTGCACCCACGCGCCGTCATCAGCGGGCCGTCTTCGAACTCGGTGCGCTGATGCGAGCGGCGTGCCCACCCGAGATGGAAGCGATCGTCGCTCCCCTGGACTGGCGGCCGGACATCAGGACTTCTCTGCAGCCGGACGTCCTGGTGCTGAAGAACAGGGACCTCTCGGCACCGGTCGACGAATCGATGGTCCTTGCGGTCGAGGTGCTTTCACCGTCGACCCGGCGCAAGGACGCCGTCTACAAGCGGTCCAAGTACGAGGACGCGAGAGTGCAGAGCTATTGGATCGTCGATCCGGAGGTGCCCTCCATCTTGGCGCTCGAGCTGGTGAGCGGCCGATACGTGACGGCCGGCGCAGGCACCGGCGACGAGCCGGTGCACCTGGACAAACCCTTCCCTGTCACCGTTGTCCCGGCCCAGCTGCTGCGCTGAGTGCGTGTCCGGGACCGCGGCCGACACGGATCCGTCGCTGTCGGGCGGCTCAGAGCTTCGTCATCGGAACGCCACCGATGAGCATCAGCCGCACCTTTCCCGAGGCGCCGAAGTCGATGGTCGCTGTGGCCCGCTGTCCGACGCCGTCGACCGCGACAACCGTTCCAAGGCCGTACTTGTCGTGTGAGACCCGGTTGCCCACCGCCAGTTCCAGCACCGGTCCGGAGCCCAGCGGGCGGCGGTTCGACGGCGTCGACGACTTCTCGCCGAACCGGCTGGCCGTCATCGGCGCGGACCGCGAACCCCATCCACCGCCGGACCCGCCGAAGCTCCGGCCGCCGGACCGCTGCCCGAAGACCCGGCCGCTGATGTTGCCCTCGAACGCACTGTCGCCGATGAACCCGCCCGACCGGGCATCCTCGTCGGTGCGCCGCCAGTCGACGAGGTCCTTCGGAATGTCGTCGAGGAAGCGGGAGGCCGGATTCGCCCCGGGCTGCCCCCACGCCGACCTCATCATCGCCCGCGACACGTACAGCCGCTTCTTCGCCCTGGTGATCCCCACGTACGCCAGCCGGCGCTCCTCGGCGAGTTCGACCTCATCGCCGAGCGATCGCTGGTGCGGGAAGATCCCGTCCTCCCAGCCGGTCAGGAACACCACGGGGAACTCCAGCCCCTTGGCGGTGTGCAGCGTCATCAGGGTGACGACGCCGTCGGCGGAGTCCGGTACAGCGTCCGCGTCGGCGACCAGCGACAACTGCTCCATGACGGCGATCAGCAGATCACCTGCATCGGGCGGGACATCCTCGTCGAGCTCGACGGCCTCTCGGTCCTGCACATCGGTGGGCTGATCAGTGTCCGGATCGCCGGCGGTGTCGCTGCGGCCGGGATCGCCGGCGGCTGCAGTTGCCCGGTCTGCCCCCTGCTCGTCGATCCCCCGCTGGTCGATCTGGTCGGCGTCCCCGGCCAACGCCGCAGTCGCCAGAGCCGCGGTGGTCAGCAGGTTCTCGGTCGTCTCCCGCAGGACGCTGACCAGCTGATCCAGGTTTTCCAGGCGTGAACCGTCCTGGGGGTCGTCGGATGCCTCGAGCTCGGCACGGTAACCCGTGCGGTCCAGCACCGCGGTCAACAGGTCCGCCGGTTCCATCCCGAAGCCGACCTCCGCCCGCAGACCGGCGAGCAGTTCGGCAAACGAGGACAGCGAGTTGGCCGAGCGTGTCGCCAACCCGGGTACGTCGTTGATCCGGCCGAGGGCCTCGCCGAATCCGATCCGCTCCCGCTCGGCGAACACCGCGACGGCGGCTTCGGCCCGGTCGCCGATGCCACGGCGGGGCGTGTTCAGGATGCGGCGCAGGTTGATCTCGTCATCCGGGTTGGCGATCGCGCGCAGGTAGGCCAGCGCGTCCTTGACCTCTTTGCGCTCGTAGAACCGGACACCGCCGACGATCCGGTACGGCAGCCCGGTGCGGATGAAGACGTCCTCCAATGCCCTGGACGCGGAGTTGGTGCGGTAGAACACCGCGACGTCGCCGAAGACCGCCTCGCCGGCGTCGACCAGGGAGTCGATCTCCCGGCCGACGAATTGCGCCTCGTCGTGCTCGTTGTCACCGACATAGCCGACGATCTGGGTGCCGCCACCCTGCGAAGTCCACAGGTTCTTCGCCCTCCGCTGCGGGTTCCGGGCGATGACGGCGTTCGCGGCGGACAGGATGGTCTGCGTCGAGCGGTAGTTCTGCTCCAGCATGATGGTGCGGGCACTCGGGTAGTCGCGCTCGAACTCGACGATGTTGCGGATGGTCGCGCCGCGGAAGGCGTAGATCGACTGGTCGGCATCGCCGACCACCACCAGCTCGGCGGGCGGCACCGCGGACACCGCCGGGCGAACGAGATCGCCGTCGGCGGTGCGGATCTCACGGTCGTCCTTCGTGCCGCCGACGAGGTGTTTGACCAGCATGTACTGGGCGTGATTCGTGTCCTGGTATTCGTCGACCAGGACATGACGGAAGCGCCTGCGGTAGTGCTCGGCGACGTTCGGGTAGGCACCCAGCAACTCCACGGTCTGCATGATCAGGTCGTCGAAGTCGAAGGCCTGCGCCGCCCGCAGTCGGGATTGGTAGCCCTCGTAGACCCGCGCGACGATTTTCGCCTGGTCCGAGTCCGCGCGGTCGATCGCGGTCTGCGGGTCGATCAGCTCGTTCTTCAGGTTCGAGATCTGCGCGGCCAACGAGCGCGCCGGGTACTTCTTGGTGTCGATGTTGAGCCCGGACGCCACCAATTGCGCGAGCCGTTGTGAGTCCGCGGCGTCATAGATGGTGAAGGTGGACTTCATCCCCAGTTGGCCGGCCTCGGCACGCAGGATGCGTACGCACATCGAGTGGAAGGTCGAGACCCACATCGCCCTGGCCCGGTTGCCGACCAGGTCCGCGACCCGCTCCTTCATCTCACGCGCGGCCTTGTTGGTGAACGTGATCGCCAGGATCTCGCCCGGCTGCGCACCGCCGACCGCGAGCAGGTGGGCGATCCGGCGGGTGAGCACCCTGGTCTTGCCCGAGCCGGCCCCGGCGACCACCAACAGCGGTGCACCACGATGTTCGACTGCCTCCCGCTGCGGCGGGTTGAGCCCCTCGAGCAGCTCATCGGCGCGGGCCCGGGCGCGCTCGGCGCGTTCCCGCGCCCGTTCGGCATTGGCCGCCGCAGCCTCCGCCCCCAGGTTGCGGACACCGACCGCCGCGGCTGTCGCCACACCGGGGGATGGGAGCTCGAAAAGGCTTGTCATGTCGGCAACAACGCTACCCGGAACGGCCGACAGCCCCGGCGACGTCAGCATGCGCGTCCTGCTGGCTGCTCGCGGGAGAACGCTCATCGGTGATGCCATCAGCCTCTGGACATCACCAGCGGTCACGGGACAACACCCGCGGCGGTTGGTCGGTGACAGCGGCGGTTGTCCCGACACCCCCCGGCTGTGGCAAGCAGGATCGAACTCGGAAAGCAGCGCCGCCGAGGGTGTGCAGATAGGTGTCGATGTGGTTCACTACCGGGCATGACCACTCGCGGAAGCCTCGGCTGTGCGCTCGCACGGCCGGAGTTTTTTTATGGGTACCGGATCCCGGTGCCCGTCCGCGGCTGAACCACACCCGCCACGACGACGCCCCGAGGTCCGCAGAGACCCGGGGCGTCTTCCGTATCCGGGCTCGGCGGGCGGGGCAGAATGAGGTCCACCATGACCAGCGCTCCCCTCACCGCGCCGCCTGCACCACTGGGCGCGCAGCCAGCAGCGCCACCCGCGCCGGCATTTCACCTCCCGGTGCACCAGCGCACCCGTAGCAACACGGAGACGGCCATCGACGCAACGCCTGCACCCGAGGAAATCCCGGTCCCCACCGATCAGGCCGGAATCGATACCCTGCGGACCGAGATCGACGCGATCGACGCCGAGCTGGTCCGGCTGATCCTGCACCGCACGGCCATTTCGCATGCCATCGGCACTGCCAGGAAGACACTCGGCGGTCCGAAGATCGTCTACAGCCGCGAGATGGCGATCCTGGAGCGTTTCCGCGCACTCGGGCCGGCCGGTACCGATCTCGGCATGCTGCTGCTGGCGATGGGCCGCGGGAAGCTCGGCCGCAAGTAACCGACGATTTCGCGCGCCGCCGTGTACTGGCCCAGCCGCCTCAGTCCGAGGCCGTCCCGGTGCCCGACGGGGCCGCGGCAACAGCACCGAACTCCACGTCAGCGGTTGCCACGGTGCCTGCGGTCCGCCCGGGAGCGGCCTGGTAGGTCCAGTACAGATTGGTGTGGGCGATGACCTGCTCCGGCGGTGGCGCCCCCCATTCGGTCATGTCGCCGGTGGTGTGCGCGTCCTTGACCAGCGTGGTGTCGTAACCCCTGACCAGGGCACCGTGCAGCGTGGAACGGACGCACTGGTCCGTCTCCGCGCCCACCACCAGCAGCCGGCCCGCACCGACTTCGGCCAGCACGGCCTCCAGATCGGTGTCTTCGAAGGCATCGCCGTAATGCTTCTCGATCAGCGGCTCGGACTCGGCCGGAACCAGCTCGGCGACGATGAGCCAGCCATCGGTGCCGCGCGGCATGTTGTCGTCCGAATGCTGCACCCAGACCACCGGTACCTGCTCCGCTCGTGCCTTCTCGACCAGACTCGCGATGTTTGCCACCACGGCGTCCCGGCGATGGGCGGGTCCCACGACGTCGTTCTGCACGTCAACCACGAGAAGTGCCGTGTTGGGCCGGTTGTCGAGTGTGGTCATCGCTGCTCCCTTGTCCGCCGGACGGCTGAGCCGACCGTAGACCGCGACTCCGACAGCCGGTCGTCCGGCTGCATCTGGAACCTCGGCCACACACCCGAGGGCACGGCACCGAACACAGCCCGGGGCACCAGGATCAGACAGCCTGGTCGACGACCGCCCGGGAACCTCAGGCCATCCCGTTGACCGTGCCCCGGTCAGACCAGGCGTCGATCCGACGCCCACCGGGACAGCTCGTAGCGGTTCGACTTCTGCGTCTTGCGCAGCACGCTCGAAACGTGCGTCTCCACCGTCTTGATCGAGATGAACAACTGCGCCGCGATCTCCTTGTAGGCATAGCCTCTGGCCAGCAGTTTGAGCACCTCGCGCTCGCGCGGCGAGAGCATGTCCAGCTCCGGGTCGGCGACCACGGCCGGACCGTTGCGGTCGGAGAAAGCGTCCAGCACGAAGCCGGCGAGCCGGGGTGAGAACACGGCGTCACCCGCCGCAACCCTCACCACGGCGTCCGCCAGCTCCCGTCCGGAAATCGTCTTGGTGACATAGCCGCGCGCTCCGGCCCTGATCACCGCGATGACATCCTCGGCCGCATCGGAGACGCTCAGGGCCAGGAACACGACGTCCGGCAGGGTGGCGTGCACCTGGTCGAGGACGGCCCGGCCACCGCCGTCGGGCATGTGTACGTCCAGCAGCACGACATCCGGCGGATTGGACGAGATCCGGACGACTGCCTCACCGACCGAACCCGCCTCGCCGACCACCGCGATGCGATCGTCCTCGAGACCGGCCAGCTCGGCCTTGACCCCGGTTCTGAACAGGGCGTGGTCGTCCACCAGGAAGATCTTGACCGGTTCGCTCACGCTGACTCCCTCGCATCGGCCGACGCACCGACCGTACCGACCTTGTCCCGGCGGCCGGCCGGGTCGTCCCGCGCCGAGTCCGGTTGTGAGTGCCCGGTGCCGGTGGCCGGTTCGTCCGGTGCTCCCGACCCGGCCGAGCCTTCTCCCTCGGTTCCAGCGGTGAAGGGGACGCCGGGTCCGTCCTCGGACCCGTCGGTGCTGACCGTGACGGTGAGCTCGACCTCGGTCCCCTCACCCGGGCTGGATCTCACCGTGGCGGTGCCACCGTGACGCTCCATCCGGCCGCGGATCGACTCGGCCAACCCGCGGCGGTCGGTCGCCACATCCTTCTGGTCGAAGCCGATGCCGCGGTCGCGGACGAATACGCTCGCCTTCCCGTCCTCGACCTCGCAATAGACGCTGATCTCCTCCACCTGCGCGTGTTTCGCGGCGTTGACCATGGCCTCGCGGGCCGCGGCTACGAGTGCGGCCAAATGCTGGTCCATCGGCGCGTCACCGACGATCACGGGTGTGACGGAGATGGCGTACGCGTCCTCGATCTCACCGGCGACCTCGGCCAGCGACGCGGCGAGCGAGCGCGAGGGGGGTGCGGACGATTGGCCGGCCGCGGCGTAACCGGCCGGCCCGTACAACCAGGTCCGCAACTGTCGCTCCTGACTCCGGGCCAGCCGCTGCACCTCTCGGCTGTCGCCGGCCTGGCGCTGGATCAGGGCGAGGGTCTGCAGCACCGAGTCGTGCAGGTGCGCGGCGATCTCCGCACGCTCCCGCTCCTGGATCCGCCCGCGGCGTTCATCACCGAGGTCCCGGATCAATCGCAGCCACCACGGGATGGTGATGATGGCGACGCCGACCAGGGTCAGCACGACGGCGATCAGCGCCGACCGCACCGCGGTGAAGTCGAGTTGGCCGAGAGCGAAGACCGACAACCCGCCGACCACCAGCAGACACCCGCCGACGAGCCGCCACCACGATCCGGTGGTCGGGCCGACGATGCCGGCCGCCGTGCGCCGCCACCGCGCCCGCCGGCCCTCGTCGGCCTCCCGCCAGATGAAGGCGGCACCGATCGCGGCGAGCCCGAGTGGCCCGAGTACCCAGGTCAGCACCTCGCCGAATCCGAGGGCGGTCGCGACGATCAGCAGGGCCACACCGACTGCGGCGATTCCGTAGGCCTGCCGACGCTCGATCGCGCTGGCCGGCCGCGGCGCCTCGGTCGGCGAGCTCGGGCCCTGCGGCACGAAGATCCACAGCAGCGCGTACCCGAGCACGCCGGCCCCGGCCATCACCGCCAGCAGGGCGAAGCTGACCCGCACCCACAGAACCGGGACGCGCAGGTGATCGGCGATCCCGCCGGCAACACCGCCGACGATCGAGCCCTCCTGACGGCGGGTCAGCTTGGGCAACCCGTCCGGGGTGAATCGGCGTGACGGCGGAGGGCTGAGTGCGGCCGCGCCAGCCGCGATGCGGGGGCCCGGCGTCGACCACGGATCAGTGCCAGGCAGGCCGGAGTTCGGTAGCGCCGGGTTCGGTAGCGCCGGGTTCGGTGGGGTCGGGTTCGAGGTCGCCGAGGGTGGCCCGGTCGAGGTCTGCACGACCGGGGCGGCTCCGGGCGCCTGGGGAAGCCCACTGCCGGCCGTCGGCGGCGGCAACGGGTCTTGCCCGGCGTGATGCTCTGCGTCCTGCGGGGAGCGGGCGGCCGGCGCCGCCACGGTCGGCCGCTCACCGGCCGGGGCATCGGAGACTTGCCCTGCCGCAACGGGATCGACGGCCGGCGGGTTCCGGCGATGGTGCCGGAACCGCGCGCCGGGGTGCGCACTGTGGGCACCGGAGGTCGACTTCACCCTCTCAGGGTCACACGCAAGGCCGGAATTCGGTATCCGGGTTCACCCTGGAAGGCCGAACCAGGGTGATCCCCGATGGTGTGACGGCGGGGTCACGGGCACGCTGATGGCCATGAGCAACACGCAGCATGATCCCCCCGCCGGATCGGGCGTCACCGGTGGAGAGTGGTGGACCAGGCGCCCCCGCCGTTCGACCAATGACCGCAAGGTCGCCGGCGTGGCAGGCGGTCTCGGCCGCGCGTTCGGCGTCGACCCGGTGCTGATCCGGGTCGGATTCGTCGTCCTGACGGTGATGGGTGGATTCGGTGGGCTGTTGTACGTCCTGGGCTGGCTGTTGCTGCCCGCCGACGGTGACGAGGTCTCCGCCGCCGAATCGCTGATCGGCCGCGGACGGTCGTCCACGCCGCCGGCCCTGGCTGTTGGTCTGGCCATCGTTGCGGCGTTCTCCATCGCGTCGATGTTCTCCTGGGGGCTGCCGTTCTGGCCGCTGGTGATCGGCGCCATCATCGTGATCTCGGTGGCCCGCAAGCGTCAGCAAGGTTGCTCCGGGCACAGCAGCGTGCACGGTGACGAGTGGGCGGCCAGGATGACCGAGAAGAGCCAGTCCTGGGGCGAACAGGCCGAGCAGTGGGTGGCCCGGCAGCCGTGGTCGGGAACGACCACCGCCGGCTCCGCGGGCGCTCCGTCGCCGTTCGACAAGCCGGCCTTCTGGGACGAGAAGGGCGAGGCCAACCGGGTTTCGCTGAAAAAGGATCGGTCCACGGGTCCGGTCACCGGGTCCGACGGGGGGCCGGCCGCTGCCGATCCACGCACTCCGCAGCCGCCCGCATGGGACCCGCTGGGTGTGGCCCCGTTCGCTTGGGACCTGCCGGAACCGACGCCGCTCGCTCCCCCGCCCCCGTTGGCACGCCGGCGCAGCGTCATCGGCCGGGTCACCATGGGAGCGGTGCTGCTCGTCGGCGGTCTCGCCACAGCGGGAGTGTTCGCCGGCTGGTGGCAGCTGAGCTGGGCCGGTGTGTCGGCCACTGCCCTGGCCGTCGTCGCACTGGGTCTGCTCGTCGGCTCGTTGCGCGGACGCGGTCAGTCGCTGATCGGCCCCGGCATCTTCCTGTCGGTGCTGACGCTGGGCCTCACCGTCACCGGCATCAGCGGGACGACCGGGTACGGCCAGCAGACGTGGGCGCCGACCACCGTCGCTGCTGCGACCCAGTCACCTTTCGAGCTCAACGGTGGCCAGGGAACGCTGGATCTGTCCCGGTTGGACGTTCCTGCCGGGCAGACCGCGAACATCGACGTCGAGGTCAAGGCCGGGCAGGCATCGGTGATCGTCCCGGCGAACGCCAATGTGGACGCCACCTGCACTGCGAACGCCGGCGAGGTCGACTGTCTGGGTGTCCAGTCGGACGGCCTGCAGCAGGAGGTCACCAGCCGGCAGGACGGCTCCTCCGATGAGGGCACGATCAACCTGACGGTGCACGTCGGCGCCGGACAAGCGGAGGTGCGCAATGGCTGACAGCACGAGCACGGCAGCGCCGGCCGGGTCGACTCCGGTCGCGCGGCGCGGACGGATCAGCATCATCGGTCTGGTCTTCTCGCTGGCCTTCTTCGCGGTGGCGTCGGTCGGTTTCAGCGGTGACCCGTGGTGGCTGCTGAACGAGGCCACGAAATGGGTGATCGCGGGACTCGTTGCCTTGGTGGGCGTCAGCTTGCTGGCCTCAGCCCTTCCCGGGCGTCAGCGCAAGAACGGAGCCTGATCGCCTGCCTCCAGAATCGAGCGGGTCCTCTCCCCGCCCGACAGAAACGGTCCGTCACCGCCACTGGTGACGGGCCGTTTCGCCTGCGCGGCGCAGCCAGCCGGTGATCTACCCGGGCAGCGGTCAGTCAGACCACTGGAACCGCACCCGCTGACCGGGCCTGACCTGCGCGGCCCGGTCGACGTCGGCAGCCGGCACGACTCCGATGACGGGATAACCGCCGGTCACCGGATGATCGGCGAGGAACAGCACCGGCTGTCCGCTGGGTGGCACCTGGATGGCGCCGAGGGTCACACCCTCGCTCTGCAGCTCGCGATAATTCATCCGCTGCAGGCCCGGCGCGGTTGCGGGGTCCGCTCCGCGTGGGCGGTCGAGCCGCACGCCGACCCGGTTGCTGTGCGGCGAGACGACCCACTCCCCCGCACCGAGATCGGCGGGCGCCGTGAACCAGTCATCACGGGGTCCGGCCATCACGGTGAGCGACAACGGTTCCGACGCATCCGCATCGAAGAGCGGCTGCGGGACAGGCTGTTCGGCAGAGGTGAGGACTGGCGGGACGGGTCGGACGTCGATCCGATCCCCCCGTGCGATCGGTGCTGGACCCACCCCGGACAGTGTGTCGGTGCTGCACGACCCGAGTACGGCGGGCACGTCGAAGCCGCCTCGAACAGCGAGATAGCTTCGCAGACCGCGTTTCGGCGTGCCGAGTTTGAGGACCTGCCCGTCCCGCAGGTGGACCGGGCCGACGGTGTCGACGACGTCCCCGTCCACCGTCAGCGCAGTGGGTGCACCGCCGAGCGCCATCACGACATCACCGTGCGCGCGCGCCGACAGGCCGCCCAACACGGATTCGATCGCGGCGACACCCGGGACGTTTCCCAGCACCGCGTTGACCGCCAGGTACGACGAACGATCGGCCGCACCCGATCTCCCCACGCCCATCGCGGCCAGACCCACCCGACCCAGGTCCTGGAACAGGCTCAACGGTCCGGTGCGCAGGACCTCCAGGTAGCCGGTCCGCGCGGTCATCGCATCCCCGCTCGATTCGTCCCCGCTCACCTCGCCACCATCCGCGCATCATCACCGCTCAGCTCGACGAATCTGACCAGGGTTCCCGGCCTGATCAGCGCCGGCGGGTCCCGGCCGACGTCCCACAACGCGACCTCGGTCGTCCCGATCAATTGCCACCCCCCGGGCGACTCCGCGGGATAGACCGCGCTGTACTCACCGGCCAGCGCGACCGACCCCGCCGGGACTGCCGTCCGGGACTCACGGCGTCGGGGAACCTGCAGTTCCGGCGGTCCGCCGATCAGGTAGGCGAACCCGGGCGCAAAACCGCCGAACGCCGCGCGCCACGGCCCGGCGGTGTGCCGACCGATCACTTCCTTCGTCGAGAGCCCGGCGGCGGCAGCAACTTCCGCCAGATCCGGACCGTCGTACCGCACTGGTATCTCGATCGGCGTGGTATCGAGGGACCGCGCGTCGGCGGTTTCGGTGTTCCGCGCGATCCTGCTGACGCTGTGGCGCAGCGCCCGCAGGTCCGCGCCGTCCGCCGTCTCGATCAGGATGGTGCGGGCCGCAGGCACCAACTCGGTCACCGCGGCGGAGAATTCCGCGTCCGCCCGTAACGCCGCGGTCAACGCCATCACCTCGCCGACGTTCTGCACCTGCGCCAGCAGCGCCCGTTCGCCGCACCGCAGCAGGGTGAGGTTCACGTCGGCCGGTCGTGCGGGTTGGTCATACGAAAGACCTGATCTCGACGCCCGCATCGCGCAGCGCCCGGTTCACCGCTGCCGCCATCTGCACGGCTCCGGGGCTGTCTCCGTGCACGCAAATACTCTCGGCGCGTACCGCCACGATGGATCCGTCGATCGCGACAACGGTTCCCCGCACCATCATCTGCACCGCCCGGGCGGCGACCGTGACCGGATCGGACAACACGGCGCCGCCGCCGGAGCGCGGCGCCAGCGTCCCGGCTGGGGTGTACGCCCGGTCGGCGAACGCCTCCGGTACCGCCCGCAAGCCCTGGGCGCCGGCAATCTCGAGCAATGCCGACCCCGGCAGACCGAGGACGGGCAAGGACGGGTCGACCGACCGCACCGCGTCCACCACAGCGGCGGCCTGGGCCTCGTGTTCGACGGTGGCGTTGTGCAGGGCACCGTGCGGCTTGACGTACTCGACGGTGGTGCCGGTGACGGCGGCGATCGCCTGCAGCGCGCCGATCTGGTAGATGATGTCTGCCGTCAGCTCGTCGGGGGCGACATCGATGAAACGGCGACCGAAACCGGCGAGGTCCCGGTACCCGACCTGTGCGCCGACGACAACGCCTTCCTTCGCGGCCAGTTCGCAGGTCCGCCGCAAGGTCGCCGGATCACCGGCGTGGAACCCACAAGCGACGTTGGCGCTGGTGACGTACGGCAGCACGGCGGCGTCGTCGCCGAGCACCCACCGCCCGAACGATTCCCCGACATCGCAGTTCACGTCGACGCTGGTCATCGTTGTCTCCTTCCATGCCTCACGGCAGTGTCGAGATGATGCCGCGACCGACCAGGTCGTCGTATGCCGACCCCCCGGGGAACATCCCACTGCCGGCATCTGGCGGCTTTCCGTCGGTCATGGCGTCCGTCAGCCAGCCCAGTGCCAGCGACTGGACGGCGTTGATGTTCAGCTGCCGCGGCGAGCCACAGGTGCGCCGCTCCAGCCGGTTGACCGAGCCACCGAAGATGTCCCCGTGCGACCCAGCGGTGATCAACGCGCCGAGAAATGTGCGGCCCGCGAGTTCGTTCAGCACCGTTCTGGTACCGGACTGCCGAGCGTTGCAGGACGACGGCGGCGCAGCGAGCACCCGGATCGGGACAGGAGTTCTGGCGAGCGCGCGCAAAGCCGTCGGCATCGAGTCGCCGACGATCGACCGCACCGGATCGGCGAGCACCACGCAGCGGAGGTCGACGGAGGCATGGTCCCGGACCGGCGCGCTCGGCTCACCGGTCAACCGGCGCGCGACGACCAGCGCTGCCTCGCCACCCGCCGAATGACCGATGATCGCAAGGCGGGTCGGCAGAGCCGTACCGACCTCGCCGGCTGCGGCCAGCGCTGCAGCGAAGCTCCGGCGCAACGCTCCCGCCGGATCGCCGATCCCGAGGAACAGGTCACCGACCGCTGCCAGGAAACGGTGGTTGGGCAGCAGGTTCTGCACCGTGCAGCCCAGCGCGTCGATCTTGGGAAGCGTCGGCGCGAACACCACGAACCCCGCCGCTGCGACCAGCGCCGCGAACTCCCGCCAGTCCTTCCTGCTCTCGGCGAATCCGTGCTGCAGGTACACGAGGCCACCGACCGGTATGCGGTCCGGCAGGTACCAGTCGGTCGGCAGCTGCAAGGTCCGGAAGGCGCAGGGCACGGCAGTCCTGACCGTCACCATCACCGTCGACCGCCCCGACCGGCGTCCCTCGCGAGGAGCACCAGCGATTCCGGTGCGGTCCGCCGGATCGCAGGACGAGCCAGCAGCAACCCGGCCACCGCCATCACGGTGGCGACCAGCGCGGTGACGCCCAGTGCCTTTCCTGTTGCCGGGTCGCCTATCCCCGCGAGTGACGCAGTGACGGCGCCGAGCGCGAACTGCGTCAGCCCGAGCAGCGCTGACGCCGAGCCGGCGATTCCGCGGTGCCTGTCCATCGCCAGGGCCGACGCGTGCGGCAGCGCGAAACCGACGGCCGACACCATGACGAACAGCGACAACAGCACCATCGCCAGACCCCACCCGGCCAGCACGGTGACGGTGAGCAGGCCCGCACCGACGAGCCCTTGACCGACGCCCCAGCACAGCAGGAACCAGGACGACGTCCAACGCAACAGGATCCGGCCGATCACCGTGGCCAGCACGATGCCGAACGCATTCAGCGCGAAGCAGGCGCTGAACCATTGCGGGGACACGCCGAAGCCGTCCTGCAGCAGGAACGGCGAGGCGGAGATGTATCCGAACATCGCCGCCGTGACGAGGCACCCGGCGAGCACGCAGCCGACATAACCGGGGTCGCGGAGCAGCGTGGAGAAAGCCCGCAGTGTTCCGCCGAACCCGCCGAGGGTGCGTCTGTTCGGCGGCAAGGTCTCTTTGAGCACGACCGCTGCGAGCACCAGCAGCACCGCGCCGACGCCGGCCAACACCCAGAAGACCGTGCGCCAGGTGCCGACCCGCAGGACCTGACCGCCGATCACCGGTGCAAGGATCGGCGCCAATCCGTTGATCGTCGCGATGGCAGAGAAATATGCCGCCGCAGCCTTTCCGGCGAACATGTCGGCAACCACGGCCCGCCCGACGACGATGCCGGCCGCCCCAGCGGCGCCCTGCACCAACCGGACGGCGATCAAGACCGTCATGGACGTGCTGACAGCGCAGATCACCGACGCCAGGACGAAGACCGCAACCCCGGTCAGCAGGGGCATCCGGCGGCCGAACCGGTCCGACAACGGGCCGGTGATCAGCTGGCCGAGGGCCAACCCGACGATGCAGGCGGACAACGTCAACTGCGCCGCTGCTGTCGTCGAGGACAGATCCGCCGGCAACTCGGGCAGCGCCGGCAGGTACATGTCCAGGCACAACGGACCGAACCCGGACAATGCGCCGAGGGTGATGACGAGCCAGAATCCGCGCCGCACAGCAGGTTTCGCCGCGGCACCGGCTGAGGCGGCGGTCGGTGAATCGGCGAACGGACCTGCGGGCGGCTCCGTCACTCCCATTCGATGGTGCCCGGCGGCTTGCTCGTGATGTCCAGCACCACCCGGTTCACCTCTGGCACCTCGCCGGTGATCCGGTTCGAGATCTTGGCCAGGAGTTCGTACGGCAGCCGCGACCAGTCGGCCGTCATCGCGTCCTCGCTGGACACCGGCCGCAGCACGATCGGGTGCCCGTAGGTACGACCGTCACCCTGTACCCCAACGGATCTGACGTCGGCGAGCAGCACAACCGGGCACTGCCAGATCTGCGCATCGACACCTGCCGCAGTCATCTCGTGCCGGACGATCGCGTCCGCCGCCCGCAGAACGTCGAGCCGCTGCGCGGTCACATCGCCGATGATGCGGATGCCGAGACCCGGCCCAGGAAACGGGTGCCGCTGCACGATCGCCGCGGGCAGCCCGAGCTCGGCGCCGAGCAACCGCACCTCGTCCTTGAACAACGTCCGCAGGGGCTCGACCAATTCGAACTTCAGGTCCTCGGGCAGCCCGCCCACGTTGTGGTGCGACTTGATCGTCGCGGTGCCGGTGCCGCCACCGGATTCGACGACGTCCGGATACAGCGTGCCCTGCACCAGGAACCGGATCCCACCTTCCTCGGCGCTGATGTCGGCTGCCGCCCGCTCGAACACCCGGATGAATTCGCGGCCGATGATCTTGCGCTTGGTCTCCGGGTCGCTGATGCCGGCCAGCGCACCGAGGAACCGCGCGGAGGCGTCGACCGTCACCAGGTTGATGCCGGTGGCGGCCACGTAGTCGCGCTCCACCTGTTCGCGCTCGCCGGCCCGGAGCAGCCCGTGGTCGACGAAGACACAGGTCAGCTGGTCACCCACCGCCCTGTGCACCAGGGCCGCTGCCACCGCGGAGTCGACGCCGCCGGACAGCCCGCAGATCACCTTCTCGCCGCCGACGACGGTGCGGATGGCCTCGACCTGTTCGTGCAGGATCTCCGCCGGTGTCCAGTCGGGCTTGATGCCGGCGACGTCATGCAGAAACCGGCGGAGCACTTCCTGGCCGAGCTCGGAATGCACGACCTCCGGGTGGTACTGCACACCGGCGAGGCGGCGGGCGACGTTCTCGAAGGCGGCGATCGGGGTGCCGGCCGTGGTCGCGGTGACGGCGAACCCGTCGGGGGCCTGCGAGACGGCATCACCGTGGCTCATCCACACGCCGAGCCGCTGGGGCATGTCGTGCAGCAGGGCGGCTTCCGGGTCGGTGACGGTCAGTTCGGTGGCGCCGTACTCCCGCCGCCCGGTGCGATCCACGCTGCCGCCGAGCGCCTGTGCCATGGCCTGGAAGCCGTAGCAGATGCCGAAGACCGGGATGTCGGATTGGAAAAGAGCGGGGTCAATCCGCGGTGCCCCCTCTGCGTAGACACTCGAGGGGCCGCCGGACAGGATGACGGCAGCGGGCTCGCGCGCGGTGATCTCGGCGGTCGTGATGCTGGACGGCACGATCTCCGAGTACACGCTGGCCTCGCGGACCCGTCGGGCGATCAGCTGGGCGTACTGGGCCCCGAAGTCGACGACGAGCACCGGGTGGGCCTGCGCGTCCGGTGCGGGTTCGGCGGAGCGGTCGGACGGGTCGGCATCGGCGGGGCTGGGCTGGGCGTCGCTCCGCACGGTTGCCACCTTTCATCGATGGGCCGGCGCCACCGGGTTTCGCGCCTGTCGCCGATCAGAATCGTGCCCGGCACGAGCCGGTTCGCCGGCCGATCCTGGCGTCGCGGAGTCTATCCGGGGTGTTGAGCGTTCCCCGTCGCCCGGCGGGGTCGGTCGGCACCATCCGGTGGCACGGTTCCCGGCGACCCGCCGATACAGCGGCCGACCCCGAACGCTCACCGGGCTCGCCGCGGGGTAGCGGTCTGGGAGAGCAGCGGCCGGCAGGCAGCAGCGGAAGTCCACGCCACCGCCGCGTTGCCATGGCGGAGACCCCGCAACAACCCCGAGAACCGAAAGGCAGCGAACCGAAGGCAGGAACCGAGGAGCAGCACCATGCGAGGAACAGTTCTGTCCGCATGGTCACGCGGTGGGGCTCGCGGCTCCGTCGGGGACGAGACTGAACGCGCCTTCTTCCTCCTGTGCGTTGTGCAGTCGGAGCACGGCGTAGAGCCCGTAGAGCAGGCGGCGGAGTTCGATCACGTCCTCGGGTTGGGCGGGGTCCCCGCCCTGTGCTGCCAGGAGCCGGTCGAGCCGGGACACCTGGTGTTCGATCTCCGCGTGGGTGCGACTCATCGCCGCGGTCGCGTCGGTGCCGCCCAACGCCCGGTCCACCAGCGGAACCAACAAGGCTTCGTCGGCCCGCTCGTGCGGCAGCAACTCGCCTTCCAACCGGCCCAGCAGGACCCGCACCGGTTCCAGATCACAGTCATGGGAGGACAACTCGTCGGCCACCGAACGGATCTGCTCGATCAGCGGGAGCGTTGCGTCATGCTCGGCCCGGAGCCGCACCGCGGTGGCGATGTCCTCGGCGGGCATCGCGATGGTGTGCACCGCACCGGGCAGGACCGCTCGCAGCGCGATGCCGATCGCCAGCACATCGATGACCTCCTGGACGACAGCGCCCGCTGCAGGTGGCAACAACCCGACGGCGGCCGCGACCATCGCGACCAGTGACAGCCCCATGCCGACCAACACCGCCTGCAGCGCAATCTTCTTCGAGCGGCGCGCGATCAGGATGGCGTCCCCGAGGGCGTCGATGCGGTCGACGGTGAGCACGACATCGGCGGCCTCGGACGACGCGGTTGCACCGCGCGCGGCGAGCGCCACCCCGACACCGGCCGCGGCGAGCGCAGGAGCATCGTTGACCCCGTCACCCACCATGATCGTCGGGCCGTTCGCGGACTCCCTCTCGATCGCGGCGAGCTTGTCAGCCGGGTCGCAGTCGGCCAGCACGGTGTCCACGCCGACGATGCGCCCGATCATGTCCGCGATGTCGGTCCGGTCACCGGTGACGAGTACGACTCGGGTGATTCCGGCCGTGCGCAGTGTCCGCACCATCCTGGGTGCGTCGGGCCGGATCGCGTCCTGCAGCAGGAACGCGCCCGCCGGCTGGCCGTCGACGGCGACGAACACCGTGAGCGAGCCGTCCAGGTCGGCGCGGCGGCGCACCTGACGGACCCATGCCGGCGTCGTGTCACCGACGATCCAGGACCCCTTGCCGAGCCTCACCAGACGGCCGCCAACGGTCCCCTCGAGGCCGTAGCCATGCACCTCCCGGACGTTCTCCGGCATCTGCAGGGCAAGCCCCCGCCGGGTGCCACCGGTGACGATCGCGCTGGCCAGCACGTGCGGTGACACCTGGTCCAGGGACGCAGCCAGTCGCAGCACCTCGTCGGCAGCGAAACCGCCCGCCGTGATGACGTCGGCGAGCACCGGGTGGCCCTGGGTCAGGGTGCCCGTCTTGTCGAACAGCATGACCCGGCCGGCCGCCAAGGCCTCCAGCGCGCCACCACCCTTGATGACGACGCCGATGTGCGCGGCTCGGGAGAGCCCGGACATGATCGCAATCGGAGCGGCCAGCAGCAGCGGGCACGGCGTTGCGACGACCAGCACCGCAACGGCCAGCACCGGATCACCGCTGACCGCCCAGGACACCCCGGCAAGGACGAGCGTCAGCGGCACGAAGAAGATGGCGAACCGATCGGCGGCGCGGACGAACGGCGCCGACGAGGCCTGGGCCTGCTCCACCAGGCGGACGACGCCCGCGTACGTGGATTCGGCCGCGACCGCCGTCGCCAGCAGGTCGATCGGCTGTCCCGCATTGACCACACCGCTGCGCACGTCCGCGCCGGTGATCCGCTCGACCGGCAGCGGCTCACCGGTGAGCGCGGACTCGTCCAACACTGCAGTGGTCAGCAACCGGCCGTCCACCGGAACGATCTCGCCGGTACCGACCAGCAGCCGGTCACCGATCACCACGTCATCCACCGGGACCTCGACGACGGCGCCGCCGACGTGGCGGCGCGCCGACCGCGGGGCCCGCTCGACCAGCATGCTCAATTCACGGCGCGCCCGCGCCGCCGCTCTGGCTTCCAACAACTGGCCGCTGGCCAGCATCACCGTGATCATCGCTCCGGCGAACGGCTCGTTGACCACGAGCGCTCCGGCCAGGGCCAGCACCGCGATGACGTCGACGCTCAGCTGGCCCTGACGGACGGCCGTGACCGTCCAGCCCACCGAGAAGACCAGCCCCAGAACCGTTCCGGCGATCCATAGTGCGGTCGCTGCCGACGATGCGGACAGCAACCATGCGGCTCCGCCGGCCAGCAGCAGCACCGTGGACGCGACAAACAGCGCCCGCTCCTTGTTCGCGGCCCACACGCTGCGCATTGCCGTCACGATTGCCGGCCTCCCACCATTGACACACCTGAACCGCAGTGTGATCGAGGGGCCGCCAGTCCGTCAGGGGCGAAGGTCCCCCCACTGCCGGCGCACGGTCTGCGGTGACCACCATCACCGGTGTTCCGAGTCTCCTTACCTGAGCTTCAGGTTGGGCGAGGGTTCGTCTTGCCTGCGACCTGTTGGCTGGAGCCAACGCTCGCCGATGAAAGGACCGCAGATGAAACCAGGCCGGATCGCAGTGGCAACTCTGGGAGTGGGGGCGGCCTTGACCGTGGGTGCATGGACGCTGAGTGCAGCGGCTGTCCCGCTGCCCGCCGAGCCGGTCAGCATCCCGATTGTCGCACCGTCACAAACCCTTGTCGCCGGCCCGGCGACCACTCCGACCTCCGATCCTGCCCGAGCGGTGGCGGACGCCGAGGCGCGCCTCGCTGCGATCAACCTCCGACTCCAGGCATTGGTGCGGCAGGCCGCCGCGGCGTCCTCCTCCGTCACGACAACACCTGCCGCCACCGCCACTTCCGCGCCCACGCCAGCCGCCGCCACCCCTGGCGCGGCTCCCCCGGCCCACACCGTGACCGGAGCGTCGGGTTCGGCGAGCACCGGTGGGGACGACGGTGACCAGGCGCATCACGACGCGGATGTGCAGGATGGGGATGAGCAGGATGACTAGCCGCCCGGCCAGTCGGCCGTCGTGGTTGTCGCTCGGTGTGGTGGCACCAGGATCGCTGGCCTTCCTGGCCGCGGCCGTGATGTGGGTGAGCGGACACGACCCACGCGTCGCCGAGGTACCGCCAGTCCCTTCGGTCGCGGCCGCAGCAAGATCAACCATGGCCGTTGCGGGCGCCGCCGCACCCTCTGGCGACGTTTCGCTCGGGCTCGACTCGGCCACCTCCCTGCGGCTCTCGCGGTTGCAGGTGCTGCTGGGACAGGCCGAGGCGCAACTGCTCCAGCTCGACCAAGGCGCGGCAACCTTCGTCCAGGCACCGTTGCCCGTGCCTGTTGCTGTCCCGCCGCCCACCGCCGCGAACCAACCGGCCAGTGCCCCGGCCCCCGCACCAGTTGCGCACGCCACGACGGGGGCATCCGGTGCCTGAACCGATCGGCACGTCGACCGCGGCGCTGCGCACCCACAGCTTCCGTGCCATGGCCTCTCAGGTGACGGTGCAGATCGTCGGGGTCGAGGCCGAAGAGGCAGCGGCCGCGGCCGACCGGGCGGAGGACCTCTTCAGCGAGATCGAGTCCGCGTGTACCAGGTTCGACCCGTGCAGCCCGCTGATGATCGCCAACGCCGCTCCGCGCCTCTGGCATCACGTCCCGGACAGCTGTCTCGCGGCGATCCACGAAGCCCACGAGGCATACCGCAGCACCGGTGGTCTGTTCGACCCCAGGGTGCTGCGATCACTGCTGGCCAACGGTTACGACACTTCGTTGCCGTTCGCCACCGGCAACGTGCAGGTCGATGGCCGCGGACCCGGGTCAGTGCATCCTGAGCGTCGGCCATGGCGGCCGAGATTCGACGACCATCGCGCCCGGGTCCGTTTGGGGCCGGCGCCGATCGACCTGGGTGGCATCGGCAAGGGGTTGGCCGTTCGCTGGGCCATGAGCATGCTCGAGGGTTGCGGGACGGCCGTCATGGTCGAGGCAGGCGGGGATCTGGCAACCCGGGGAACCGGCCCGGAGGGCACGGGATGGCGCGCGGCCGTGGAGGATCCACTGGTTCCGGCCGGAGCCGAACAGCGCCAACCCGTTGCGGTGCTGGACGTCTCGGACCGTGCGGTGGCGACCTCGTCCATCAGGTTACGAACATGGCGGGTAGCAGGACAGGTTGTCCATCACCTGATCGACCCACGCACCGGCCGTCCGGCGACAACGGGCCTCGCGTCGGTCACGGTCATTCATGCCGACCCCGGCTGGGCAGAAGTATGGAGCAAGGCTCTCTTCGTCGGTGGTGCCGGGGACATCGCAGCCCATGCCGTTGCCAAGGGACTCGCCGCGGTCTGGGTCGAGAACTCTGGTCGGCTCCGGGTCAGCCCGGCAGCCGGCGACCACGTCCTGTGGCAGGTCGACCATGCCGGCTCCTGATCTCCTACGGGCGACCGGTCGGGTCACCGCGATAGCTGGGTCCGCCGCAGTGTGTGGCGGCCTCACCGGGCTGGTCTGGCTACAGCTCAGCAGCAACCAGATGCCGCTGTGGCTGGTCGCCCGGGCAGCCGGTGCTTCCGCTTTCGTGCTGCTGACCGTCGCGACTCTCGCCGGAATCGTGCTCTCGCATCCGGACCGGGCTCGGCTGCGGTGGCCACGGCCGGCGACGCGGCTGCGGCTGCATGTCTCGGTCACGGTTTTCGCGGTGGTGTTCACCGTGCTCCACGTCGTGGTCCTTGCACTCGACCCGTACGCCGACGTCGGGTGGGCCGGTGCCCTGTTGCCGATGGGCGCCGGCTACCGACCGGTGCCGGTCACCCTCGGTCTCATCTGTCTGTGGGCCGGTCTCGTCGCCGGACTGTCCGCCGCGCTGTCCGGGAGGGTGACGATGCGGTGGTGGCGCAGCCTGCACCGGTTCGCCGCCCTGGCCTGGTTGACCGCCTGGGCGCATGCCCTGCTGGCCGGGTCCGACACCCGAGCGTGGACTCCGGCCTACCTCGCAGCGGGGCTGGCGGTCTTGGTCGCGGCCTGGTGGCGGTACGCCGCCACCCGGCCGGTGGAGTACCCGCAGGCTGCCGTACCGCAACCCACCACTGTCAGGACGGGCCCCCGATGAGGGCGACGAAGTCCTCGGCAGGGCTGATCGGCGGAGGTGTTTTCCCCGTTCGCGACGGGAGGGCAAGCGGCCATCGCCACGATCACGCCGAGCACATGTGCGCCTTCGGCGGCCTCCCGGAGATCAGCGACCCGCAATGGCTGGAGCAGCAACTGCGAGCGGTCGCGTTGACCGGCCGGGGTGGGGCGCACTTCCCGGTCGCTACCAAGGTGGCGGCCTCACGGAGGGCGTCGGTGACCGGTTGGACACTGGTCGCCAACGGCGCCGAGGGGGAGCCAGCCTCCGGCAAAGACGCGACGCTGCTGCAGTTGCGCCCCCACCTGATCCTCGACGGCGCCCAGGTGGCGGCCGCCATGATCGGGGCGCGGCGCATCGTGATCTGGCTGGCCGAGCAGGCTTCACCGTCGGTGGAAAGCATGCACAGGGCCATCGCCGAGCGTGCCGCATGGCCGGGTCCCCGACCAGAGATCGTCACGACCGCCGAACGGTATCTGTCCGGGGAGTCCTCGGCGATCATCCGCGCCGTTCCAGGGCGGACCGGCACTTCCTCGAGCGACGTTCGAGCCGGGTCGATCGTGGGCCGGCGGTACACCGGTGCTGGTCCACAACGTCGAAACGCTCGCCCGCCTGGGGTTGCTCGCCCGGACCGGCGCCGAGGGCCATGAGCCGACCTCGCTGATCACGGTCACCGACCGAGATCGCCGGCTCGTCGTGGAGGCGCCGGCCAGTGAAACGTTCGGCGAGGTGCTCGACCGCGTGAGAGTGCCTGCACCGCAGGCGGTTCTGCTCGGCGGCTATGGCGGTGAGTGGGTTCCCTGGGGGGACCTGGACGGATTACCGATCGATCCGCAGGCATTGCCGGCGTCGGGGCGTTCGCTGGGTGCCGGTGTCCTGCTGACCCTTGCCCAGGGTGAGTGCGGGCTTCGGACAACCGCCCCGATCATGGCCTGGCTTGCAGGAGAATCGGCGGGTCAGTGCGGGCCCTGCCGGTTCGGCCTGCCGGCCATCGCGGAGCTCACCACCCGTTTGGCCGGCCGGCCACGACGGCGGGATCTGGACAGGCTCCACGAACTGCTGGGACTGGTCGACGGTCGGGGTGCCTGCCGGCTACCCGACGGCGCCGTGCGGATGCTCCACAGCGCACTGCGAACATTCGCCGCCGAGGTGGATCTGCACCGCCGCGGTGACTGCACCACCTCTCACGCGCCCCGGTGGGAAGCATCATGAAGCAGGCACCTGCCGGGCCCGGCACCCTTGCCATCGATCCGGTGGCCTGCGAGGGCATCGGGATGTGCGCGCACCTGGCTCCCGGCCTGATCGCTCTTGATCGGTGGGGTTTCCCGGTGCTACCCGAGGGTCGCATCGAAGGAGCTGACACCCGTCCTGCTCTCCGAGCGGTTCGTGGCTGCCCACGAAAAGCGCTGCGATATATCGGAATCGCCGCACACTGATGGTCGGCGGCGATGTAACGGGCCGCGGACGGCGCCCGGGATCAGTCGTCACCCTCGTCCGCATCCCCGCCGGACCGGTGATCGTGACCGGGACCATCGTCGGTCCGCATTGTGTCCGTCGCGGACGGATCGGGAAGTCCGCCGGCGGCCGTCGTCGGCGGCGGCAGTGGAACTGCAGGCGAAGGCGCCGGGACCTGGGACGAGATACCGATGACTGACATCGGGACGGCGATCGGGATTGCCGCCGGAGCCGGCTCGGCGGCTGGCATCGCCGAGACCGCGGCGACTGCGGCTGCGGCGACGCATCCAGCAACGAGCGTCACGGCCAGCACGCCCGAAGACGTCCACCCGACCCGCATGAGCATGATGGTAGCCGCGGCGCGACCCGGACGGAGGCGGCACCGATGAAAGCTCTCGTCGTCGAGGACGATCCCGCTGTCGCCGTACCGCTGCTGGAGGGGTTGCGGCGCAACGGGATCGAAGCCGAGCATGCCCGAACGGCGAGCGAGGTACTGCCCGCGGCGCACCATGTCGACGTCGTGTTGCTCGACCTCGGACTGCCGGACGGCGAGGGACTCGATGTCCTCAGGGCGCTGCGACAGTGCAGCGATGTCCCGGTGATCATCGTGACCGCCAGGGGTGACGAGACTGATCGCGTGGTGGGGCTGGAACTCGGAGCCGACGATTACGTCGTCAAGCCGTTCTCGGTACGGGAGCTCAGCGCGCGGATCAGGGCGATCGCGCGGCGACGAAGGATCGAAACACCGCTGCAGACGGACCGACTGCATGTCGACCGGATGCGGCGGGTCGCTTCCGTCGATGGAGCGCCGGTTGAGCTCACCGCCAAGGAGTTCGACCTGCTCGCTGTACTCGCGGAGGAGCCCGGCCGGGTCGTCCCACGCCACGAGTTGCTCGCCCGGGTCTGGGATCCTGTCTGGCACGGCACAGGCAAATCACTGGACGTCCACGTCTCGGTGATACGTCGCAAGCTCGGTGATCCGGGGCTGATCGAGACGGTGCGCGGGGTGGGGTACCGCCTGGTCGAGCCGCGGGCATGACCAGGCGGCTGGTGCTTGCCCTGGTGGCTCTGACCGGCGCGGTGGCGATCGCGCTCGCCGTACCGCTCGGCATCATGGTCGACCGCGACCAACGAGCGGCGTTCGTCGCCGGCCTGCAGGTCGATACCCTGGTCACCGCCGCACAGCTCGCCGCTGCGCCCAAGTCATCCTGGCAGGCAACGGTTTCGGCGGCAGCAGAACGCACCGGCGCGCGGGTCGTCGTCGTTCGGCGCGACCTCACCCTGGCGGCGGACTCCGATCTCAGCGCCCTGGACCGCACCTTCGACCGCCCGGAGATCGACCGGGCGTTGGCCGGTGATCTCTCCTCGGATGTCCGCAGTTCGGCGACCCTCGGCGGCACCCTGCGGTTCGTCGCGGCACCGGTCGTCGACCAGGGACAGGTTGTTGCAGCAGTGCGACTCTCGCTGCCCGAGAGTCAGGTGGACGCCGTCGTCGCCGCAACCCGGCGTTCGTTGGTGGCTTTCATCCTGAGCGTGGTTGCGGCTGCGGCCCTGGTGGCCTGGCTACTGGCCCGTTCGCTGGCGGCCCCGCTGCACCGCCTCGCCGGCGTCGCCCGTGGACTGCCGGACGACCTCACGCTTCGGGGCGACGTCGCACACGGGCCGAGAGAGGTGCGTCAGGTCGCCGGAGCACTCAACTCAACAGCCGGCAGACTCGGTGATCTCGTCAGCCGGCAACAAAGGGTGGCCGCAGACGCCTCGCATCATCTGCGGACCCCGCTGACCGGAATACGGCTGCGATTGGAGGCCATCGAGGACTTGTCAGGAGATGATGCCGTCCGATCGAACGCAGCCGCCGCCCTTGCCGAAGTGGACCGGCTGGCCAGACGACTCGACCAAGTACTCGAACTGGCGCGGAGCGACTCCGGGACGGTGTCCGCTCGCATCCACGCCTCCGCCATCGTCAAAGACCGGATCGGCACCTGGCAGCCGGCCGCCGCGCAGGCCGCGATCACCCTCACCGCATCTATAACTCCCGACCTTTTCGTACATGCGCCGGTCGGTGTTCTCGACCGAGTGGTCGACGAACTCGTGGGCAACGCACTGAGATACGCGCACCGGCACGTCGACGTGCAACTCACCCGAGCAACGAACCAAGTAAGGCTGACCGTGACCGACGACGGTCCAGGACTGGCCGCTGAGGAGCGGGAAGCAGTGTTCGAACGGTTCACCCGCGGCTCGCAGGCCAAACCGGGGGGAAGCGGCCTCGGGCTCGCGTTGGTCCGCGAGAGCAGCCGCGCCGCCGGCGGCGACGCCATCGCCGAGGGATCGCCGACCGGCGGGCTCCGGATCAACACCACCTGGCCGACGTGATCGGATCAGCCGCCACAATCGGGCACGGAACCGAACTCGCACTATGCCTCCCCGCGGCCAGATCGTGAACCGGGGCGAACACTTCGGACGGCATCTGCTGAGAACACTCCGGCCGACCTGCCCGCCACGGCCCGCACCGCGGTCGCTGATCATCCCAATGCGAGACCGTTACCGACGAGACTCACGGGGCGCACCCTTGGGCGATGGATGAGCAGCGGGCGATCAAGGTCCTGCGGCGCCCCTTGTTCCTGTGGCGCACGAGAGATGTCGGCAGCCGGGGTGTCGGCGGCCGAGATGTCGGCGGCCGAGATGAGCGGCCGAGATGAAGCACCGTGATGACGGCGGCGGCCTGGGACGCCGCCGACGTCCCCTACCCTCGGCCGGTGACCGTGCTGATCGATCCGCCGCGCTGGCCGGCGCACGACCGGGTCTGGTCGCATCTGGTCAGCGACTCGTCGTATGCGGAGTTGCATGCGTTCGCGGCCGAGAACGGGATACCACAGCGGGGTTTCGACCATGATCACTACGACGTTCCCGGCGAGCGGTACCAGCAGCTGATCGAGGCAGGCGCACTGCCGGTCGACTCCCGCGAACTGATCCGCCGGTTGCGGGCCGCCGGGTTGCGCCGGCCGAAGCGCGACCGGCGGTGAAGTCACAGCCGACCTGCCACAGGTCCATCATGGGCAGGTGACCATCACGTCCCCCGCCCGGCGCAGCGAAACCGACCTGCCGCTGAGGTCGCTGTTGTGGAGCGGCAGTGGCGTCATCGACACCGATCTGCCCGCCGACCGGATCGTCGCCGCCCTCGCCGACGACCCGCATGCCAGGGCCTGGTGGTTCCTGCCGAGGAACCAGACTGCCATCGAGGGCACCGCGGACCTGCTGGGACTGGACCGACTGGCGGTGGACGACGTGCTGGGCGCCCGGGAGTCACCGAAGGTCGACAGCATCGGCAGCACTGTCATCATCGTCAGCGGGGCCATCCGATTCGATCCGGAGACCGCCGAACTGGCGATCGACCGGGTCTCGATCCTGGCCACCGACAGGGTGCTCGTGGTCGTCGCGGAGGACGGTGAATCGGCAAGGCTGGCCCCGGCGCTGATGGACTGTGCGGGGCGGATGCGCACCGACGGCATCGGTGCGGGCGTGCACATCGTGCTGGAATCGCTGGTCGAGACGTATTCAGCGGCGGTCGAGGACATGGAAGAAGCCACCGACGCACTCACCTCGCAACTGTTCGACGACAAGCCGATGGGCCGGGCGGAGCAGTTGCAGGCGTTCCGGATGCGGCAGGCGATCGGACGGCTTCGCAAGCTCGTCGCGCCCATGACGGAGGTCACCGGCACCCTGGCCAGTGCTGCAGCAAGACAGGACGGCGAGCAGCCCGATGATGCCCTTTCCGCGCTGCTGACGACGACCACCCGCAGGCGGTTCGCCGACGTCGCCGACCACGCCCGGCACGCCGCAGAGGGCACCACCGGACTCCGCGAGCTCCTGACGTCGGCGTTCGAGACGAATCTCGCGCTGTCCGACGTGCACCTGAACATGATCATGAAAAAGCTGTCCGCATGGGCCGCCATCATCGCGGTGCCCACGCTGATCACCGGATTCTTCGGGATGAACGTGCCCTACCCGGGTTTCGGCCGGGGCGAGGGCTTCGCAATCGGCCTGGCGATCATGATCTCGGCGGTCATCACCCTGTACGTGTTGTTCCGTCGCAACGACTGGCTCTGACCTCCGGTCGGTGGGCAGGTCAGGCGTGCACGCTCAGGCCGACCTTCTGGAAGCCCTTGAGGTCGGAGTACCCGGACTTCGCCATCGCCCGGCGCAGCGCGCCGAACAGGTTGGTCCGGCCGTCGGCGCCCAGGGCAGGACCGGTCAGCAACTGTTCCAGCGGTACATCCGCAGGGCCGCACGGGGCAGCGAAACCTCTGGGCAGCACCGGGTGTGCGGCGGTGGGCGGCCAATACCAGCCGGCGGCCGGTGCCTCCGCCGCCCACGCCAGCGGCTCGCCCAACATCACCGCGTCCGCGCCGCAGGCGATCGCCTTGGCGATGTCGGCGCTCGAGTCGATGCCGCCGGCGGCGACGACGTGCACGTAGCGGCCACCGGTCTCGTCGAGATAGGCACGCCGAGCCGCGGCGGCGTCGGCGATCGCAGTGGCCATCGGGACGGCGATACCGAGCACATCATCGGTGGTGGTGGTCGATCCGTGACCGGTGCCGACGATGACGCCGGCCGCCCCCGTGCGCATCAGGTGGGTCGCGGTCTGGTAGTTGGAGCAGCCGCCGACGATCACCGGCACGTCGAGGTCGGCGATGAACGACTTGAGGTTGAGAGCGGCTCCGTCGGCCTGCACGTGTTCGGCGGACACGATGGTGCCCTGGATGATCAGCATCTCCACACCTGCGGCGATCGCCGGTCCGGCCAGGGCCGAGGCGTTCTGCGGTGACAGTCGGACCGCAACGGTTCCGCCGCCGTCGCGCAGCGAGTGAATGGCGTCCGACAGCAGATCAACCGACACCGGAGCCTGATAGACGCGCTGCAACTCGGCGATCAGCTCATCGGGATCGTCTGCGCGCGCGCCCTTGTCGATCAGCGTGTCGATCTCTCGCTGCGGATCGGCGTACCTGGCCCACAGCCCCTCACCGTCGAGTACCCCCAGCCCGCCGAGCGCCGACACCGCCGACGCCACGGAAGGCGAGACGACGGCATCGGAGGGCTGGGTGATGAGCGGGATCTCGAATCGGTAGGCATCGATCTGCCAGGCCGTGGAGATGTCCGACGATGATCGGGTGCGCCGGGACGGCACAATCGTCACGTCGTCCAGGTCGTACGCCGAACGGGCCGTACGCCCCATGCCGATCTCGACCTCTGGCACCGAAGCTCCTCGCCGTTGCGCGTACGACCGGGCTGAGCTGCCGCGGCCTGTGTCGCGTTGAAAGGGTAGGCGAACCGGGCGGCCCGCTCCTACCGCGGCGCCTGTGCACCTCAAGCGGCGCCGCCGTCGGGGCGCCGAGCAGCGATCATGCGGCTCAGCGGTCTGCTTGCGGCGTGTCGTCGGCGTGTCGCCTGCTGGGCCGCAGGATCAACGGCAGAGAGTCCGCGCGGCGCCGCCGGTCGCGGCCCGCTCAGCGGTCGATGTAGTTCGGTGCCTCAGAGGTGATCGAGATGTCGTGCGGGTGGGATTCGCGCAGGCCCGCCGAGGTGATCCGGATCAGCTTGGCGTCCTTGAGCTGCTCGATCGTCGCCGAACCGGTGTAGCCCATCGCCGCCCGCAGGCCGCCCACCAATTGGTGCGCGACGTCGGAGAGCCGGCCGCGGAACGGCACCCGGCCCTCGATCCCCTCGGGCACCAGTTTGTCGTCGGAGAGCACGTCGTCCTGCGAGTACCGGTCCTTGGAGTACGAACGAGCCTCACCGCGCGACTGCATCGCGCCCAGTGAGCCCATTCCCCGGTAGGCCTTGTACTGCTTGCCGGCGACGAAGATCAGCTCACCTGGCGATTCCGCCACCCCGGCCAGTAGCGAGCCGAGCATGACGGTGTCGGCGCCGACCGCGATCGCCTTTGCGATGTCGCCGGAATACTGCAGCCCGCCGTCGCCGATCACCGGGACACCGGCGGGCCGGCAGGCCTTCGACGCCTCGTAGATCGCGGTGACCTGCGGGACACCGATGCCGGTGACAACCCTTGTGGTGCAGATCGATCCGGGTCCGACCCCGACCTTGACCCCATCGGCGCCGGCGTCGACCAGCGCCTGCGCCCCGGCCCGGGTCGCGACGTTGCCACCGACGATGTCGACCCGGGAACCGATATCTGACCGGAGCCGGGCGACCATCTCCACGACGCGCATCGAATGACCGTGCGCGGTGTCAACCATGATGACGTCGATGCCGGCGTCGACCAGGGCCATGGCCCGCTTGTAGGACTCCTCGCCGACACCCACCGCGGCCCCGCACAGCAGCCTGCCGTCGGCGTCCTTGGTGGCGTTGGGGTATTGCTCGGTCTTGACGAAGTCCTTGACAGTGATCAGGCCGCGCAGCTTGCCGTCGCCGTCCACCAACGGCAGTTTCTCGATCTTGTGCTTGCGCAGCAGCCCGAGCGCCGCCTCGGCGCTCACTCCGACCGGAGCGGTGACCAGGGGCATCGGCGTCATCACCTCGCGCACCGGGCGACTGAGGTCCACCTCGAACCGCATGTCCCGGTTCGTGATGATGCCGACCAGTCGGCCGTCGTTGTCGGTGACCGGGACGCCGGAGATCCGGAATTTGGCACACAGGTCGTCGGCCTCACGAAGGGTGGCGTCCGGCCGGCAGGTCACCGGGTCGGTCACCATGCCCGCCTCGGACCGCTTGACGATCTCCACCTGTGCGGCCTGGTCCTCGATCGAGAGATTGCGGTGCAGGACGCCGATCCCGCCCTCCCTTGCCATCGAGATGGCCATCCGGGATTCGGTGACGGTGTCCATCGCGCTGGACAGCAACGGCACCCGGAGCCGGATGTTGCGGGACAGCCAGGTGCTGGTGTCGGCCTCGCTCGGGACCAGATCGGAAGCGTCGGGCAGCAACAGGACGTCGTCATAGGTCAGGCCGACGATCGCGAACTTGTCGTCGCGGATGACGCTTCCGGCCGCCTCGAAGGGATCGGACACCACCGCACCACCGAGTGCTGGCACCGACAGATCTGACTCTGTGACCGACATGACCGACCTTCCGCTGACGCCCCGACCGGGTGAGCCGGGCGATGGTCCGGCGATGTGCGCGTGCTGCCATCGTAGGGGAGGCGGCGGCCGGGCCAGGCCTGTCCGCGACCAGGGTCATCGGGCTATTGCAGCCGCCACACCCCGCGGACCCTTTCGTCAGGCGGCAGGTGCCGCCGCAGCACTCGCGGACTCGGCCGACACCTGCGCCGACACCTGCGCCGACTCCTGCGCCGACTCCTGCACTGACTCCTCCGCCGACACCTGCGCCGACACCTGTCGGTCCGACGACGTGGCGTCGTTGGCCCCGCCTCCCGCGGTGTCGGTCGTGGTCTGCGAGCCGATTTCCGGGTTCGTCGGCGCCGGGGCCGGGGCCGGCGCGGGCGGGGCAGCGGAGGTCGTGGCGTCCGGCGAGGTCGACCCGGCAGGCGGGTCGGCCGGCAACGGCGGCGGCAGCGTCAAGGTGGGTGACGTCGACGGCGCAGCGACCGGGTCGTTGACGGGCGGGGGCCCCGCTGCAGTCGGGGCGGTGGGGGCGGTCGGGGTGCTGAGCGGGGCCGCGGTTGCGGAGGCTTGCGACGAGGGCGCACCGACCACAGCAGGACCGGCAACAATGCTCGGCCCGGCGACCGCCGCGGGCAGCGACGCGGCCGCACCCTCGTCCCCGGCAACCGGATCCGTCCCTCCCGCGACCAGCGACGGGACGATCTGATCTGCGGGCACGGACGACGGCCCGGACGGTCCTGCACCTGACGTCGGCGTCGTGCCTGCCGGCAGCGCCTGCGAAGGTGCGGATCTCGCGGTGGACTTGGACGCGGGCGCGCCGGCGCGCCCGGCGAACGAGGACGACGGCGTCGCCGCGGCGGCCGGCCGTTCGGCGGGCTCGCCGGCGAGCATCTCCGGGGCCAGTGACGTGCTGGACACCTCCTGCGGCGCAGCGACTTTCCAGAGCAGGTCGACCTGGTCGGCCATGTCCTTGCGGCCGTCGCCGTCATCGACCTTGCCCAGCTCCATCGCGGCCCGCAGCAGCGCAAGCTGTGCCTCCTGGGTGCGACCGGTGGCGAGCGCGGCCTGGGCCTCGTGCAGGGCGACCTGCACGTTCTGCCGCGACGTCACCGATTTCGCGTGGTCCGGCCACAGCACCTGGGTGACCGCCCACAGCGCGCTGTCCGGTTCGGCGTGCCGGGAGCCCACTGTCGCCGAACCCACCAACAGGGCCGTGATCGCTGCGGCAACCGCCAGCACTGGCCGCAACGACCGTTTGCCGGTATCACCGGTGCCACCTGCGCCGTGCATTGCACCGCGCACGTCCGGGATTGGCGGCAACGGAACGGCGGCGAGCTCCTGGCGCCAGGTGCGGAACAGATCCATCAACGGGTCACCGGAGTCGGGTGCGCCTGCACCCTTCGATGCGGCGCGCCGGCCGGTGCGTCGATGAGCGTCGCCATCGGCGCCGGAGTCCACGGCGATGCCGTCGATCTCGGCGTCGTCGGCGAATACCGCGTCCAGGTCGACCAACGGCGAACCGGGATCGACCCGGCGGTAACCGGATCGGGAGACCATCACACCAGCTGTTCGGTCAGCACCGCGTCGGCGGCCAGCAGGTGACGCAACTTGGCCAATGCCCGGTGCTGCGCCACCCGGACAGAACCTGCCGTCATCCCCAATGCCTCGGCGGTGTCCTCGGCACTGAGTCCGACGACCACGCGCAGCCGCAGGATCTCCTGCTGGGCATCGGGCAGGGCGCCGAGCAGATCGTCGACGACACCAGCCGTGGCCAGCGCGACCACGTTCTGTTCCGGACCGCGGTCGGTGGAGACCGAATCCGGCACCTCGGCCATCGGCATCGACCGCGAGCGCGAGGCGACCCGATGCGCATCGGCGACCTTGTGCGCGCAGATGCCGTAGACGAAGGCCAGGAAGGGCTTTCCCTCGCGACGGAAGGTGGGCAACGCCGTGAAGACAGCCATGCACACCTCCTGAGCGACGTCATCTGCGGACGACAATGAGCGGTGGCCTGCGGACATACGAGAGCGGCAGTAGCGAACGACCACGGGATGGATGAGACCGAGCACACTGTCGAACGCGGCAGCATCACCGTTGACGGCTCTGTCGACCAGGTCGTCCAGGTCGCCCGAGTCGTCGGCATCCCGTGACTGCTTCATCGCGCTCGGCGGCTCCCCCGTTACATGCCGTGGCAGGCCGGACACGGTCGTTACCGGCGACGTCACGCGATCAGGACCGGCTGACCGCCGAATCCACGAGTGACGAGGCGATGCGGCCGGGACCGCCCGCCCATCCTAGAGCGCCGCTGGTCCATTGCCTCCGCACGTCGGGGCACCTTCAGGAGTCAGTTGTCGGTGCGACAACTTCAGGGCGGCGGCGACGGATGTGATCCCAGATGGATGAATCCCATGGTGGAGGACGACGTCGTTCGGCACACCCGGTCGACTGCCTCCGGCGTCAGTGTCCGCGGCACCGTTGTGCGCCGGCCGAGTTCACCTGCGATGACCGCGCCCGTCGGGCCGTGTTCAGGCGACGAAGCCCCGCCGGAAACCCAGCGCGACGGCCTGCGCCCGGTCTCGCGCCCCGAGCTTGCGGAACAACCGGCGTGCGTGGGTCTTGACGGTGTCCTCGGACAGGAACAGCTCCCTGCCGATCTCACCGTTGGACTGTCCCTGGCTCATTCCGCGCAACACCTGCATCTCACGCTCGGTCAACGGCGCCTCACCGTCCATCGAGTCACGAAGCGCCGGTAGCCGAGGTGTCGTCAGGGTGTCCGCCAGGGCCGCCACGATCTCCGGTTGCGTGGCATCCCATCGCAGGAAACCCCGTGCGCCACAGGCGATTGCCGCCGCGATCGACGCCGTGTCGTCGGGCGAGCCGAAGACGATGACGACCGCTGCGGGATGGATCGCCAGCAGCCGTCGGGTCGCCTCGATGCCGCTGGTCAACGCCCGCTGGGTGCCGATCAGCACCACATCGGCGGCCTGACGGCCGTATCTGGACAGCAGTTCGTCCCCGCTCGCGACGCAGTCGATCCCCTCGACCGACGGCACCGCACCCATCACCCTTGTCAGACCATCACGAGCGCTGCGGCGCTCGTCACAAATCAACACGCTTGTCACGTGACTCCCCCTGCGGACGGTGTGGAAGGTAACTGCACTGCGACGCCTGCCGGGATGCTGAACCCCTGAGCTCCGGTCAGGCGACGATACGGTCCCCCTAATGGGGGGAAATCAGGACTACGAGTGGTGGGCGAACCGGTCACTGCGGAGAGTAGCGGCTTCCTCACGAACCGACGCGATCGGGGCTTGCCCGTTCGGCGCGTCGCCTTGGGACCCGCCGGGCCGCGGCTCAGCCGGCCCACTATCTGCTGGCGGCGGCGCACCCTGCCGATAACACCCCGATCAAGATCGACTAAATCCATGATCAAGGTCTTGTCGGCGACTCTCGCTGGCTCTAGTGTCTGGAGATCAACAACGCCGGGATCAGCGCGGATCCGGCCTGAACGCGGAAGTTCGACGAGTGCAGTGGCGGTCCTCGGGCCGTGGTCCCGCACTCGCAGGACGGTCCGCGACACCGACCGCGTGCCGATCCCCGGCGTGGTCGGAGCAACGTGGACGCGGTCGGCAACGATCGGGCCACGGCAGCACTGTTCTGTACGGCTGTGAAGGCCGTCGCGAAAGTTGGACGGAGACAAGGTCCCCGGACGATCGTCGTGGCCGCCATGACGTCTATAGAGGGGATCGACGTGGCTGATACCAGGCGCCTGCCCGGACCGAATGCCGATCTGTGGGATTGGCAATTGCACGCGGCGTGCCGTGGAATGGCCAGCTCGTATTTCTTCCATCCCGAGGGTGAACGCGGACCGGCGCGCGCCCGCCGCGAGGCACAGGCCAAAGCCGTGTGCTTCGAGTGCCCGGCCATGGCGGCCTGCCGGGCGCATGCCCTGCAGGTGCACGAGCCCTACGGCATCTGGGGCGGATTGTCCGAGGGTGAGCGGGCGCAGATGCTGGCGCTGTCCGTCGCGCACTGACGCGGCAGCGACAGGCATCGCACGACCGGACGCGACGCCACCCATCGGGGCAGGGGTCCATCGTCCGGACGGCCGCAGCAGGTGACCCGGAATCCGCGAAGAGACCATCGGGCGGCCGACCATCACACGATGGTAGTGCGCCGATCGGCCTTTCGCGCACCAATGGATGAAGCCGATCGGTGCCGACAGTCACCGCATCATCCGATCGCCGCGAGAGCGCCGGCGGGCGTCCGCTAGCACCTGCGTCCACGGTTGCCCCACCGACAACGCTGCCCACCGACAACGCTGCCCACCGACAACGCTGCCCACCCACAACGCTGCCCACCGACAACGCTGCCCCCCGACATCCGGCGGACGCCGCCGCTCTGCGGACGACAGTGGGCGGGCCCCCGGAGGGAACCCGCCCACGTGAGTCGAATTGCCGTCAGTGCTGGTGGCCGTGATGGCCGCCGCCGTTCACTTCCAGCTCTTCTTCCTTGATGTCGACCACGGTGGTCTCCGTCGTCAACACCATGCCGGCGATCGACGCGGCATTGGACACCGCCGACTTGGTGACCTTGACCGGGTCGATGATGCCGGTCTTCACCATGTCCACGTACTCACCGCTGTTGGCGTCGTAACCCTGGCCGACCGGCAGCGCGGCGATCTTGGAGACCACCACAGCACCCTCCTCGCCGCCGTTCGCGGCGATCCAGAACGCGGGTGAGGACAGTGCTCGCCGCACGATCCCGACGCCGACGGCCTCGTCGCCGGTGAGCTCGGACTCCAGATCGGCAAGCTTCGCCGAGGCGTGCACGAGTGCGGAGCCACCGCCGGCGATGATGCCCTCGGCGACCGCGGCCTTGGTGGCGTGCACAGCGTCCTCGATGCGGTGCTTGCGCTCCTTGGCCTCGATCTCGGTGGCAGCGCCGACCTTGATCACTGCGACGCCGCCGGCCAGCTTGGCCAGCCGCTCCTGCAGCTTCTCCCGGTCCCAATCAGAATCGGTGGTCTCGATGTCCTTGCGCAGCTGAGCGGCACGCTCGGCGACGGCTTCTGCGGATCCGCCGCCGTCGACGACCGTGGTGTCGTCCTTGGTGACGGTGACCCGGCGCGCACTACCGAGCACCTCCAGGCCGACGTCCGACAGCTTCAGGCCGACCTCGGAGGACACCACTTCGGCACCCGTCACGATCGCCAGGTCCTGGATGAAAGCCTTGCGACGGTCGCCGAAGAACGGCGACTTCACGGCGACGACCTTGAACGTCTTGCGGATCGCGTTGACCACCAGGGTGGACAGTGCCTCGCCCTCGACGTCCTCGGCGACGATGAGCAGCGGCTTGTTCTCCTGCAGCACCTTCTCCAGCAGCGGCAGCAGGTCGGCCAGCGCGGAGATCTTCTCCCTCACCAGCAGCACCAGGGTGTCCTCCAGAACGGCCTCGCCCGCCTCGGGATCGGTCGCGAAATACGGGGAGATGTAACCCTTGTCGAACTGCACGCCGTCGGTGTACTCGAGTTCGGTGCCCAGCCCCGAATGCTCCTCGACGCTGACGACACCGTCCGCGCCGACCCTCTCCAGTGCGTTCCCGAGCAGGTCGCCGATCACCGGGTCGCGGGAGGCGATGGTGCCGACCTGCGCGATCGCGGCGCGGTCGCCGGCCACCGGGGTGGCCCACTCGGTCAGCAGTTCGTTGACCCGGTCGGCGGCCTGCATGATCCCGGAGCGCAGCGCGAGCGGATTGGCTCCGGCCGCCAGGTTCCGCAGGCCCTCGGCGATGATCGCCTGGGTGAGGATGGTGGCGGTGGTGGTGCCGTCACCGGCAACGTCGTTGGTCTTGGTTGCGGCCGTCTTGGCCAGCTGGGCGCCGAGGTTCTCCTGGGCGTCCTCGAGATCGATGTCCCGGGCGATGGTCACGCCGTCGTTGGTGATCGTCGGGCCGCCGAACTTTTTGTCCAGCACCACATATCGGCCGCGCGGGCCGAGGGTGACCTTGACCGCGTCGGCCAGCTTGTCGACCCCGCGCTGCATGGCGGCGCGGGCTTGGGTATCGAAGCTGATCTGCTTCGCCATGTTGTTTGTCCAGTCCTCGAGTTACATATCGGGTGACAATTGTCGATGTCGGGGCCGCGTACGACCACGCCCCGACCGCCCGCGGGTGCGGGCCGCCGGGGCGCGGGTCGAACACGGTTCGGGCCGGCACCGGAGTCTGCCGAGAGTTCCAGCAGAGCTACCGGCTACCGGCCGGTGTCACTTGGCGACCTTGGCCAGCACGTCGCGTGCGGACAGCAGCAGGTATTCCTTGCCGCTGTACTTGACCTCGGTGCCGCCGTACTTGGAGTAGATGACCACGTCGCCTTCGACGACGTCGATCGGGATGCGCTTGCCGTTGTCGTCGTAACGACCCGGGCCTACTGCAAGGACGGTGCCCTCCTGGGGCTTCTCCTTGGCGGTGTCAGGAATGACGATGCCGGACGCGGTCGTCGTCTCGGCCTCGTTGGCCTCAACGAGGATCTTGTCCTCGAGCGGCTTGATGTTCACGCTCGCCACGGTGTGACCTCCCCCTTCTGGGGTTCGACTGAAGTGGTAGCGACCTTCCGGTCACTGCCGGCTGGTTGTCTTCGTGTGAGCGGCGAGGATCAGGCCCGTCGTCGCGGGTGCCGGACCGTCACTGTGCCGTTCGACTAGCACTCTAGCCACGTGAGTGCCAGGTCTCAACCACCGGGTCGGGATTCATCGGGCGAAAGGTTCGATTCGCGGCCCCGTGCCGGCATCTCGGGTCAGACCGCGGACGTCACCGGCGCAGCGAGTGAGACCTCGACGTCCGCCGGAGCGGTCAGCGTGTTGTGCACGGTGCAGTGTGACGCCACCGCGAGGAATGCATCGCGCCGTTCGAGCGGCAGAGCCGGCGGTGAGGTGATCAGGATCCGCAGATCCTTGACCCGGGCCGGACGGCCGCCGGTGGCGAAGGAGGCGGAGACCATCAGACCGGTGTCGTCGATGTGATGGCGGGCAAGGTAGCGCCGCGCGTAGAAGGCGACGCAGCTCGACACCGAGGCGACGAACAGCTCGGTCGGGGTCGGCGCGACGTCGGTGCCGCCGGCGTCCAAAGGCTGGTCCACCTGCAAGGTATGGCCGCGTACATCGATGGCGAACCGGTCGTCCGCCAGATGGCGAACGTGCAACATCTCGGACATGTTCGGATCCCCTCGGTCGCGCCGACAGCGGCGATCCGGGTATCCGGCCGGTCACTGCCAGCGATACCCCCAAGGGTATGGATCGACATCACCGGACGCCATGGTCGAAGGTCCCGAAGTACGCCGTCAGCCGCCTGAGGCGTCGTGCAGTCCGTCCCGGAGCCGATGGACCGTCTTCAGCACTGCCGGCAGCGTGCCGGCGCGCTCGTGGGCGGCATACCACTCGTTGTTCGCGCCGATCTCGATCCGGGCGAGCGCGGCCTCCGCCTTCAATCGGCGGCCCGGGGTCAACTCGGTGTCGACGTGGTGCAGCCACCCCCGCAGCGAGTTCTCGTCGGCCGCGCCATCGAGGATCGTCGGATCGATCGCGGCCAGCAGCAACGCGATCGCCGCGATGGCGCTGTCCACCTCATCGGGTGTCAGGTGCGAGCTCGACCGGGTGACGGCTCGGATGGCCGCGGACAGCCGATCCCCGATTCGGCCGTCGGTGGCCGTGCGTAGTTCCGAGAGCAGCGTCGCGGCGGCTTCGGTACGCAGGAAGTCATTCGCATCATGGGCAGTCGGGGCGCTCATCGTTGAACTCCTCTTCAGCGGACGGCTGGACACGGCACTCGGCGCCGGGCCCGTACGACACCGACAGGGTAGAGGCAACGCCGCAAATCGGGCGTGAAAAGGCGATCTTCACCCGACCTCTACCCCGTTTTCAGGCCGCGGTAGAGCGTGTGGAGCAAGTTCCGGTAAGTCCGGTCGGCGTCGGGCACCTTCAGCATGCCCTTGATCTCCAACTGGACGGCGCCGTGGACGGTGCTCCAGATCTGTTGCGCGATCTCTTCCGGGTCGCCTTGCATCAGCACCCCGCCCACCATGCAGTACCTGACGTGGCCGACCAGTTCCTCGAAGGTCGCGCGCGCGTGCGGCATGACCTCCGGCGCCTGCTGATCCTGATGGATGGCGTTGTCGAACATCGCCAGATAGTGCGCCGCATTGCTCACCGCGAACTGGCGGTACCGCAGACCGGCATTGACCAATCGCTCCGCCGGATCCGACTCACCGGCAGGCGCTATGGCATCGCGCAGCGCATCGAAACCGCGGATCAGCAGGGCGTCGACCAGACCATCCTTTCCGCCGAAGCGGTTGTACACGCCCATCGGCGCGACACCGGCTTCCTGCGCCACCGCCCGCACCGTGACGGCGCCCGGCCCGTCCCTGACCAGCACCCGTTCGGCCGCGTCGATCAACGCCTGCTCGACGTCCCTGCTGGGTGTTCTGGAGGTCGAGCGATCCACCGCTGCGTCGGTGGGCGATCGGGGAGCAGGCATGTCGGCCATTGTCCTTCCCCACCGGCCGGCTCCGCCCTGCGCCGCACTGATCACGAACCCGACGAACCCCAATTCGGAACTGCCCTGTGCAATCCGCGTCATCAATGATAGAACGTTGTTCTACGATAACAGAACAACGTCCTACAGGAGCCGTCATGGAAGCTGCAGAGTTCGGCAACACAGTGGTGGAGCAGGCGCCGACCGGCGACCGGTCCGGTCACCGCCGTTGGTGGGCACTGGGCGCGATCGGACTCAGCGTCCTGCTGGTCGGCATCGACAACACGATCGTCAACGTCGCGCTGCCCACCATCGGCCGGGAACTGGACGCGACGACCAGTCAGCTGCAGTGGATCGTCGACGGCTACACCCTTGTCTTCGCCACGCTGTTGCTGCTCGGCGGCCACCTCGGGGACAGGTTCGGTCGCCGGCGCATCCTGCTCACCGGACTCGTGTTGTTCGGACTGACGTCCGTGGCCGCATCGATGTCGGGCACCGTCGGTCAGTTGATCACCGGCCGGGCCGCGATGGGCGCCGCCGCGGCGCTGATCTTCCCGGCAACCCTGGCGTTGCTCGTGTCGCTGTTCCCGGATCGCAAGGAGCGCGCGGCCGCGATCGGCATCTGGTCGGGCATCACCGGCCTGTCGGTGGCCCTGGGTCCGGTCAGCGGCGGTTTCCTGCTCGAGCACTTCGCGTGGTCCGCCGTCTTCCTGATCAACGTGCCGCTCGTCGTCGTGGCCATCGTCGCCATCGCCCTGCTGGTCAAGGAGTCCAGGGACCCGGAACCGGGCACATTCGACCCGGTGGGTGCATTCGGCTCGATCGTCGGTGTCGGGCTGTTGGTCTGGACCATCATCGAGGCACCGGTCAACGGCTGGACCTCTCCCGTCACCGTGCTCGGCTTGGCCGGTTCTCTCGGGGCACTTGTACTGTTCGTGTGGTGGGAGAGTCGGCGTGCCAACCCGCTCTTCGACGTGACATTGTTTGGCAACGCACGGTTCTCGGCGGCCAGCGGTGCCATCGCGGCAGCCTTCTTCGGGCTCTTCGGGTTCATCTTCCTGATCACCCAGTACTTCCAGATCGTGCGTGGCTACGGCGTTCTGGAGGCCGGGCTGGCGACGTTGCCGTTCGCCGTGGTGATCGGCGGGCTGTCGCCGGTCGCCATCGTCCTGATGAAGCGGTTCGGGACCACCGCCGTGGTTGCCGGTGGCCTGGCACTGATGTCCGCGGGCTTCCTGCTCGCTGCCGGATCAGGTCTTGAATCCGCGTATTGGGGAAGGATCGTCGCGTCCATGATCTTGATGGCGGGCGGGCTCGCGCTGACCACCGGCCCCGCCACCGAAGCGATCATGGGCGCGTTGCCCGCCGGCAGGGCCGGTGCCGGCTCGGCGATCAACGACACCACCCGGGAAATCGGCGGCACCCTCGGCGTCGCGATCGTCGGCTCGGTGATGAACTCCCTCTACGGTGCGCGACTTGTCGAGGCACTGGCCGGCACGTCCCTGCCGCCCGAGGCGATCTCCGACGCGGAGCGGTCGGTCCAAGCCGGTTTCCAGGCGGCCGCCCTGGTTCCGCCCACGCAGGCGGCCACCGTCGTCGATGGCGTGAGCCGCTCGTTCCTGGACGGGATGTCGGCGGGCTCGGTGGTCGCGGCGGCGGTCACCGCAGTCGCCGCCGTTGCGGTGCTCGCGTTCCTGCCGGCCCGCCATCGGGAATCCGTCACGACCCTCTGACATGCCGGCACTGCCGCCGCCGGCTCCTTGACGCGCAGGTCACCTTCCCACTGGGCCGTGGTGCTGGTGCTGCTGACCGCGTTCACCGTCGCCCTCGCGCTGACCGCCCTGGTGCCCGCCATCGCCCAAGATCTGCGGCTCGAGGGTGATCAGACGTGCACAACCGACACCGGCAGACCCGGATCGCCGGTCAACAGCGCACCTGACGGCGATCCACCCGCTGCCACCACATGGGCGCCGACGGCCGCGATCATCGCGCCGTTGTCGGTGCACAGCGCGATTCTGGGCACCCGGAGAGTGATACCGGCTGCTGCGCAACGTTGCTCGGCGAGCGCGCGGAGCCGGCGGTTGGCCGCCACGCCGCCGGCGACCACGACGGTTCCGATACCGAGCTCCGTGGCCGCACGCACGGTCTTGGCGGTCAGGACATCCACGACGGCCTCCTGGAACGATGCACAGATGTCCGGCACGTCGATCTCGCGCCCGTCCCGCTGCGCGGCCTCCACATACCTGGCGACCGCGGTCTTGAGGCCGGAGAACGAGAAGTCGTACGGGGCATCGCGAGGGCCGGTCAGTCCTCGCGGGAATCGGACCGCCGCCGGGTCACCCTGCGCGGCCAGCCGGTCGATGACCGGGCCACCCGGATAGCCCAGACCCAGCAGCCGGGCGACCTTGTCGTAAGCCTCGCCTGCGGCATCGTCGACGGTGGTGCCGATCTCGGTGATGGTCCCGGCCAGGTCATCGATCCGCAGCAGCTGGGTATGCCCGCCCGAGACCAGCAGCGCCAGCGCGGGTGTCGGCAGGACGCCGTGCTCCAGGGTGTCCGCGGCAACGTGCCCGGCAAGATGATTCACCCCGTACAAGGGCACGTCCCACGCCGCTGCGTACGCCTTCGCAGCGGCGACGCCGACCAGCAGAGCGCCGGCCAGACCCGGGCCGCAGGTCACGGCGACAGCTCCGACATCCGAGGGCCGGACCCCGGCGTCGACGAAGGCGGCGTGCACGGTGGCCGTCATCGCCTCCAGGTGGGCGCGGGAGGCGATCTCCGGGACCACGCCGCCGAACCGGGCGTGCTCATCCTGACTCGAGGCGAGCGCCGAGCCCAGCAACTCCGGCGCCCCCTCGGTGATCCGAACCAGGCCGACACCCGTTTCGTCGCAGGAGCTCTCGATACCGAGGACGATCGTGCCGAGCACGCCGGACCCGGCCAGGCGCTGTCCGGCGCTGTGAGCGGTCGCACCGGCTTCCATCGGGCCGGGCTCCAACGGAGTGGGTTCCAACGGGGTGGGTTCCAACGGGGTGGGTTCCATCGGGCTCTCTTCGATCGGGCTCGGGCCCAACGCCGCGCCTTCCGCCGCGTCGGCGCTCATCCGGGTCTAGCCATCGTGTAGGCGTCGGCGCCACTGGGCCGGTAATAGCGGCGGCGGATGCCGACGACGGTGAAACCCTCGGACTCGTACAGGGCGATGGCCGGCCGGTTGTCGGTCCGGACCTCGAGTAGCACGCGGCGGGAGCCGGAGATGGAGAGCAACTGCTGCAGCATCGTCCGCCCGATACCGCGCCCTTGCGATGCCGGGCTGACGGCGATGTTGTGCACCTCCGCCTCGCTGCCCAGCAGGGCCAAACCGGCGTACCCGTCGATCACGCCACCGGAGTCGCGGTGCACCAGGTAGAAGTTGCCCGCCTCGAGTTCGGACAGGAACATCTCGTGGGTCCAGGGTGCGTCGTCCGGGAAGAGGATCTCCTCCAGCTGCACCAGCGCCGGGATGTCGTCGGGGTGCAACAGCTCCAGCCCGGTCGCCAGCCCCGGGGCCTTGTCTTGGGTCACGCCGATCACCGGCCCAACACGGACTTGCGGGCGCCCGGTTCCGTCGCATCCGGACGACGGAGGTACAGCGGGGTCAACGGACCCGGGACCGCGCCGGTCAGCAACGCGACGGCCGCTCGCTGCACGAGACCGAGCGCCCGCGGGGCCGGCACCGGGTCCGCGTCGGGGGGGTCGGGAGCGGCAACCGGCGCCTCCGGCACCAATCCGGCGCCGGATCCGACGATGCGGGACGGCAGGATGCCGTGTTCGGCGAGCATCCCGGGCACAGCGGCGGGTGCGATGACCAGTGGGCCGAGCGTCCTCGTCCCGTCCTGCCGGTACGCCGACAGGTACACCTCGCGCCGTCGAGCGTCGGTGACGACCAGCAGATCACCGCGCCAAGGCGCCACCGATCGCGCCGTCGCGTCGTGACTGGGAACTCCGTGCACCGGGATGTCCAGGCCGTCGCCCAGCGCCGCGGCGGATGCGATACCCACCCGCAACCCGGTGAACGGCCCGGGTCCGAGACCGACGACCACCGCGTCGAGGTCCCGCAGCGTCAGCCCCGCTTCGGCCAGCGCGGACCCGGCCAGCGGCATCAACCGTTCGGCATGCGCGAAGGCGTCGACGACGACATGCTCGGCGAGTGACACGGCAGGTGGTGCCGGGGCATCCTGCGAGTTCGCACCGCCGTCCATCGCGGTGAAGATCTCGTGAGGTGCCAGCAGCCGAACGACACCGGCGGTCACCGATGGCGTCGAGGTATCCAACGCGAGCACGAGCACGAGAAGCCATCCTACGGTCGGCGCACGGCGGGACCGGTCGGCCCGCGCGGGGCCCTCCGACGGCCGTCTGGCCCGATACGCTCTCGTCTTCGGTGACCCACCGGCACCCGCTGTGCCGTCGTAGGTTTCCTCGCCGCAGCGGGGCGGTGGCAGTGGCGGTGGCGGTGGCAGTGGCATTTCCGGCGAGCGATCCGTTGACCAGGAGGTGGCAATGGCAGGTCAGGTCACACTCGCCGATGTCGCCCGCTGGGCCGGCGTTTCGCTCGCCACCGCGTCACGGGCATTGCACGGTGGGGCGGGACGCACCGTCGGCCCGGAGTTGCGGGCCCGGGTGAAGGCGGCGGCAGCGGAACTGAACTACTCCCCGAACGCGAACGCGCGAGCCATCGTGCGCGGGACGACGACAACGGTCGGGCTGATCGTGCACGACATCGCCGATCCGTCCGCCGCCGCGCTCGCGTCCGGAGTGATGGCCGCCGCTGCCGAGCAGGACCTGATCGTGACGATCGCGTCCACCCTGTCCGATCCGTTCGTGGAGATCCGGCATGTCGAGGCTCTGCGCCGCCAGCGGGCCAGGGCGGTGATCCTCGCGGGCTCCCGATTCAACGACCCCGAATCCGCCGATCGGCTCGCGGAGGAGCTGCTCGGCTTCTCGGTGGGCGGCGGGCACGTCGCGGTGATCGGCCAGCACAGCCTGCCGCTCAACACCATCGTCGTCGACAATTCCGGGGGCGCAGCACGCCTCGCTCGCGCGCTGGTGTCCCTCGGCTACCGCAGGTGTGCTGTGCTGGCCGGACCGGAGACGCTGGTGACGTCCGAGGACAGGCTGGCTGGTTTCCGCGAGGGATTGCACGACGCCGGTGTCGAACTCCCGGAAGAAAACGTCATCGGCGCCCAGTTCACCCGCGACGGCGGATATGTCGCGATGACCGAACTGCTCGACCGGGAGATCGACGTCGAAGTGGTCTTCGCGGTGAACGACATGATGGCGGTGGGAGCCACCGCGGCGCTCCGGGAGCAGGGCTACCGGGTGCCGCGGGACATGGCGGTCGCCGGCTTCGACGACATCCCCACGCTGCGGGACGTCCTGCCCGCGTTGACCACCGTCCGCCTGCCGTTGGCCGAGATCGGCCGCCGGGCTTTGCATCTCGCGCTGGATCGGCCCCTTGCCGGCGCGGACGGCGCCGACCTGCCGGTCGTGATGACGGTGCTCGGCGAGGTGGTGATCAGGGACAGCACGCCGGCCCGCTCCGGCCCGCCCGCCGGCTGAGCGTTCTCGGGCTCGCTGTCCCGACGTGGGCGCCGTGTTCACAGTTCTGTAAGGGCCATGTCCTTGTTCGACCTGTCCGTGCTTTGGTGAAGTGAACAGGACAGGGCTGCCGAAGCCGGACAGATCACATCTGGAGACACGATGACCGACGTCGACGACCGTCCCTCGAGCCGGCCGCGGAGCAGACGGCGGACCATCTGGATCACCGTCGCGGCGGTGCTGGTGGTGGGCCTGGCCGTTGGGCTCGCGTTGTTCCAGCCGTGGAAGATCTTCACCCGCAGCACGGTGGACGAGGCGGCGCCGGTCGCCGCGGCGCCGGTGGCAGCCACCGGACCGGCAGTGAGCAGCGCGTCGGGCGCCGGTGGCGGCGCAACGTCTGCTGCCGTCGGGACGCCCGTCGCCGGCACGCCGTCCGCTGCCGTTTCCACGGCGCCGGCGGCCACCCCGTCGGCGGCGGCACCGTCCGCCGCGACCCAGGCGGCACCACCCCCGCCCGCTCAGCCGGAGGTGCTGGCGACCGGCACCTTCGTCGACGGCGAGCACACCACCACCGGGTCCGCGACCGTGCTGCAACTCCCGGATGGCTCCAGGTACGTCCGGCTGGAGAACTTCTCGACCAGCGACGGCCCAGACGTGCAGGTGTGGGTCACCGATCAACAGGCCGGCGGCGACGACTGGGGTAAGTACGACGACGGCCGGTATGTGGAACTGGGCACGCTCAAGGGCACCGACGGCAATCAGAACTACGCCATTCCGGCCGACGCAGACCTCGGTGGCCTGACGTCCGTGGTGATCTGGTGCGACCGGTTCAACGTCGCATTCGGCTCGGCGGCGGTTGATCTCTGACTGGGTACGTGGCCCAGCACGATTCTGCGATACTTCTGGACCACACGGACGCGACGTTCGCGCCCGTCGGCGCACGTCGGCGCAGTGACCAACCCCGGGAGTGAAGTGTCGGACCCTTTCGAGATCATCCCGGGACGTCCGCCGCACCTGGAACACGACGAACTCGTGCAGGCGCAGGCCGAGACGATGGCCGCACCGCGCAGGGCGTACGGCGCCTTGGCCAGGATCCTGTTCGTGACGCTCGACCTGCTGTACGGCAAGAAGCGCACCCTGTCCAAGTTCAAGGTGCTCGAACTCGTCGCCAGGGTGCCGTACCAGTCGTGGGAGCAGGTGGCGTACATCGCCATCACCCACGTCTACAGCCGCACCGGTCTGGCCCGCCGCATCCATGAGCGGGTGAAGGAATCCCGCGAGCAACAGGACAACGAGCAGTGGCACCTGTTGATCTTGGAGGACCTCATCGCGCAGTCCGGCAAGCGTGAGAGCCGGTTCTACTACTTCTGGATCCCCCAGTTCATTGCCCTGGTCTACTACCAGATCTCCTGGTTGTTGTTCGTCATCCGGCCTGCCTGGTCCTACCGGCTCAATGCCGACTTCGAGGACCATGCCGAGCACGAGTACATGGCACTGGTGGCCGAACACCCCGAGTGGGAGTCGACTCCCTACGACGCTGATTTCTCTCGTGAGTACGGCACTTTCCAGTCCGTCGCCGACCTGTTGCGACAAATAGGTCATGACGAGAGGACTCACAAGGAGAGTTCGATCGAAGCAATGGGGGTTGCGCGCTTCCGCTGACACGCGGTCGAGACACCCCGGCCCGACCCGCAGGCGCCAGCGCCGACGATCACCCGGGCCGTTGCAGATGGGCCGCACCGGCGCGCAGCGCAGCCTCGTGATCTGCAGTGCGGCGGCGGTGCAGCGCCCTTCAGCTGCGAGAGCTGCCCACAGCCCGGTCGGACTCGATCAGCGGCACATCGCCCGATCTGACCAGACCGAGTTCCGTCGGCGGCGGCGGCTTGAGCACGGTGTTGAGCGCCCAGTCCGCCGCGGTGCGGATCCTGTTGCCTGGCATGGAATACAGGTGATAGACCCGGGTCACCGTCTTCGCCGGGAATCCGCTGAGCGCCAGGCCGATCGGATCGGCCGCGGCGTCCGCTCCTCCCAGGTCGACGATAAAGCCGAGATCGTGGTGTTTGTAGGGCTTCCCGGACCGACCGCGCAGTGATGCGATCACGTTCGCAGCAACGCGTTTGCCGTGCCGCTGAGCGTGTTGCGCGGTCATCCCGGTCAGCTTTCCCGGCATGGTCAGATCGGGAACGGCTGCGCAATCACCAGCCGCGAACACGTCGGGGTGCCCGGGCACCTGCAGGTCGGTCCCCACCGTCAACCGTCCGCGCTCGGTCGGAAGGCCGAGATCCTCGACCAGCGGATCAGGCCGCACTCCGACACACCAGACCAGCGAGTGCGTCTCGATGTACTCGCCGGTGGTGAGCAGCACCCCGGTCGCGTCGGCGCGGTCGACGCTCTGCCCGGTGTGGACCTCGACGCCACGACCGATGAGCACCCGATGGGCGGTCGAAGACAGCTTCGGGTCCAACTCGGGCAACACCCGACCCGCGAGATCCACCAACAGCCAACGCATCCGCTGGTTCCGCAGGCCGGGCAGCTGCTTGGCGACCTGGTCGGTCATCAACTGACCCTGCGCGGCAACCTCGGTGCCGGTGTAACCCGCTCCGACGACGACGAATGTGCACCGTGCTTCCCGTTCGGCGGGATCGGTCGACGCGGCCGCCAACTCCAACTGCCGGATGACGTGGTCACGCAGGTACAGGGCCTCGGCAATGGTGCGGAAGCCGTGCGCCCGCTCCGAGACACCTGGGATCGGTAGCAGCCGGTTGACACTGCCGACCGCCAGGATCAACCGGTCGTAGGTGATGGAGCCCCGGTTGTTTTCCGGGCCGACCCATTCGACCGCATGGCCGGCCAGATCGATCCGATCCACGGTCCCGAGAATGAGTCGCACATCGGGCAGTTGCCCGGGCAGCGACACACACACCCGGCGCGGTTCCAGAACCCCGGCGGCGACCTCCGGCAGCAGCGGCAGGTACAGGAAGTAGTCGGTGGGGTTGATCAGCACGACCTCGATGTCGGACTGTTTGCGCAGGCCGTGGGCGGCCCAGTAGCCGGCGAAGCCCGCACCCACCACGACTACCCTGGACCGCTGCATCGACTCTCCCGTCAGGGTGTTGGGCATGATCATGAGCATCGCAACACAATCGACGGGCGATCACCAGAGCCGCGGTGAAGTCAGCGCACCGCCAGCTGGGTGAGCGCCAGGACCTGCGCCACCACCATCTTCTCGATCTCGGTGGGATCGACGCTCTCGTTCGAGGCGTGGATCCGGGACAGCCTGGTGTCCTCCGCGCCCCAGAGGATGACGCCGGCCCGCGGGCAGGCATTCTTGAGCGAGTTGATCAGCGGGATCGATCCACCGGACCCGAGTGCCTCGACCGGCGCGCCGAACGCCTGCTGCAGGGCGTCCTCCGCGGACTGCACGGCGGCCCCCTGCATGTCGGCGGCGAACGGCCAGCCGGCCTTGAGCGGCGCGATCTCGACCTGGGCGTTCCACGGCGCCACGGATTTCAGGTGCGCCACCAGCAGTTCCAGTTCACGGTCGGCATCGGCGCCCGGCACGATGCGCATCGAGATCCGTGCCGTGGCCTCGGGGATGAGGATGTTCGCCGCCTCGGCGACGCTCGGCGCGTCGATGCCGATGACCGTCGCAGACGGCTTCGCCCACAGCCGGGACGACAGCGACCCGGTGCCCACCATGTCAACTCCCGGCAGGATTCCCGAGCTCTCGCGATAGACGTCTGCATCCACGTCGGCGCCCGGCCAGTCGCCGGTGGCGACCCCGGGAACGACCGTGTCGCCGGCGTCGTCATGCAACGTCGCCAGCATCTTGATCAACGCGACCAGCGCGTCCGGTGCGGCGCCGCCGAACACCCCGGAGTGCACCGGGAAGGCCAGCGTCCGGACGGTGATGGTGCAGGCCACGTCACCGCGAAGGGCAGTGGTCAGCGCCGGCCGGCCGACCGATTGGTTGCCCATGTCGGCGATGACAAATGCGTCGCAGTCGAACATCTCCTGGTTTGCATCCACGAAATCCTCGAGGTGGCTGATGGTTTCCTCTTCGCCTTCGATCAGAATCTTGACGCCCACCGGGAGGTCCGGCCCGAAAGCCTGCAGGGTGCCCGCGTGGATGACGATGCCGGACTTGTCGTCGGCGGCGCCGCGCCCGTAGATCCGGCCGTCCGCACCCACCGTGGCGACGAAAGGTTCTGTGTCCCAGCCCTGTTCGGGCGGCGCCGGCTGCACGTCGTAATGGGCGTAGAGCAAGACTGTCGGCGCACCCGGCGGCGCCGGGATCTCCGCCCAGACCGCTGGATAGCCGCCCGGGATCTCCAGCAGCCTCGCCGCCGTGCCGCTGCGCCGGAACAGGTCGACGACAGCTTCGCCCATCCGGTGCACGGGCTCACTCGGGAAGCCGGGGAATGCCACGGACGGGATCGCGACCAGTGCCTTCAGTTCGTCGATGAGGGTCGGCATCAGGGCGTGCACTGTGCCCGACACCTGCTCGACGGTGCTGTCCGATGCTGCTGGGTTCATCACGGCTCCCTGAATCTCGGCGACTGACTCTCGACGGTTGGTTCTCCACGGCGGTTCCCCGGTCAGTACACCAGCAGGGCGTTGACAGCGCGACGAGGCCCGTGCGACGACACCAGCGCCATGACACCAGCCGCCGGCATGATTGTTCACAACCCACCGCCCGCAGTCCGTCCTCCCTGCCCTTGCGGCATGGCCGTTGAAATCGAACACGTCCGGGATCTGCTCGCCGAGTTGCACGCCATACCGCGCCTTCGGCCACAACGATCTCGGCGCCGAACACGTGCTCATCGATACCGGCAGCGGCACCGTCACGGGCGTGATCGATTGGTCGGACGCCGGTTTCGCCGACCCGGCCATCGACATCGGTCTCGTCCTCCGGGATCTCGGTCCGGCCGGATACGCCGCAGCACAGTCCCACATCGCCGTGGCGGACAGAAAGGCTCTGCACGTCCGCGCCCTCCTCTACGCCCGTTGCCGGGCACTGGAGGACCTGGTCTTCGGTCGGGAGCGGGACCGATCGGAGTACATCGCAAACAGCGTCGCAGCCCTGCGGTGGTTGTTTCCCGAGTGACCGGTGCGCGCCGCCGTCCGCGACCCGGGCTCAGGGCGTGAAGAACTCCGGCTGGTCGAGCACGCGGAGCCAACTTCCATCGGGCTGCCGACGGACCACCTGTGCCCTGGCGCCGGCGCCGTCATGCGGCGGGGTGGACGTCAGCGCCAGCTCACCGCTGATCAGCGTCGGCAGAGGCTGTTCCGGTTCGAAGTGCGGCCGCGACTGCAGTACCTGCTCCCAGAGCGCGCGGATCGCGGCCCTGCCGACGGTGCGGGCGCCCGGTGGATAGGCCATGACGGCGCCTTCCTCGTACAGCCCCGCAACCCCGGCCGCATCACCGGCGTTGGACCGTGCGACGAACAGTCGGGTGATGTCGTCCGGCGTCATCGCCTTCTCCGGCGCAGCCGTCTGTTCGGGAACTGCGTTGTTCTGCATGGCATCTCCTCGTCTGGGTGTCAATTCTGACCGGCGCAGTTCCCAGCGTTGCGTGCCGCAGTCCAGAAGTCCAACAGCTTCTTCTACTACCCGTTAGAATCGCCAGTTATGGAGCTGCGCCAGTTGGAGTACTTCATCGCGGTCGCGGAAGAGGCCAGCTTCACTCGCGCCGCAGAGCGGGTGCGGATCAGCCAATCCGGCGTCAGCGCCCAGATCCGGCAGCTGGAGAACGAACTCGGCGCGGCGCTGATCGACCGCTCCACCCGGTCCGCGACATTGACGGTTGCCGGCGAGGCCGCGCTGGCGCATGCCAGAGCCGCGCTGGCGGCCACCGACGCCGTCAAGCAGGCGGTGGGCGAGGTCACCGGACTGATCCGCGGTCGCCTGGTCATCGGGATGGTCGTCGGCTGCAGCGTCGAGCCGCTGTTCGAAGCACTCGCCCGTTTCCACCGTCGTCATCCCGGAATAGAGATCGCCCTACTGGAAGCCACTTCGGAGCGTCTGGTCGGCGACACCCGCAGTGGCGCAATCGATGTCGCGCTGATCGGGACGGCAGCGCCGATCCCGACGGGGTTGGGTGCGCTCACCATCGTCAGCGAAGGGCTTGTTGCCCTCGTCGCCGGCGGGCATGAGCTCACGGGGCGGAAGACGGTGACGCTCGCGGAGGTTGCCCGGCAGCCTGTCATCTGCATGCCGCGCGGCACCGGGATCCGCACCGTCTTCGACAATGACTGCGCCGCCGAAGGTCTCAAGCCCATCATCGCACTCGAGGCCAGCGCGGCCGATGCGATCGCGGACCTCGCCGAACGCGGGCTCGGAGTGGCGATCCTGAGTGCGTCGATGGCGACCGAGCACGCCGACCGCCTGCACATCGCCCCGATCAGCGATGGCCGCACACCCGCCCTGCTGGCCATCGTCTGGAACGACCCGACCGGCCCTGCGCTCCGTGAGTTGTTGCAGGACTGCCGCTCTGCGTTCGGTCTGGACGACGCCGATGGCATCGCACCCGTCCGACGAGCGTCCGGACGGGAGCCAAATCCCCGTGACGTGCGCACCAGGCGAACCTAAGGTTCCTGTGTGCCCGGCCGCCGCGTCACCCTTGCGTTGTGCACGCCCGGCGGGAACCTTCTGGGCGCTCTGCCGCCGTTCGACGTGCCGTCGCCGCAGTGGCGCGAGGTGGACGACGTTGTCGCGGCGGCACGGGATCTGGTCGGGGTCGAGGTGCGGGTGCTGCGATTGCTGAGCTGCACCGGGCCGCCGTTTCCCGGCGGCGGGCCGGTCAGTTACCTGGCCGAGACGGACAGCGTCCCTGACGACGTGCTGCTGCCGTGGAGCGGAGCCGATCCGCTGATCCCCCACCCACATCGCATGCGGTTCGCGGAACCCGGCGGACACGCAACCGACTTGCGGTGGGCGGCGGCCGTGCTGCGCGATCGGGGTGTCTCCACCGTGGCCGCCGGGAACCACCCGTCCGTGGAACTGCTGGCGCCGCAGCAGATCCGGACCTGGAACCTGTCCAGCATCTGGCGCCTGCCGACGACTGCCGGCGACGCGTGGCTGAAGGTGGCGCCGCCGTTCTTCGCGCACGAGGGTGCGCTGCTGCCACTGCTGGATCCCGACCTCGTGCCGCCGGTGCTGGGCGCGGAACCGGGCAGGGTGCTGCTCGGCGACGTCCCCGGTGTCGATCAGTACGAGGCCACCGGCGCCCCCCTGCTGGACATGGTGCGGAACCTGGTGCGCCTGCAGGCCGGCTGGATCGACCGTGCCGACGAACTCCTCGCGCTCGGTGTGCCCGACCGCCGACCCGCGGCACTTCTACCGCGGATCACCGCGGTGGTGCAGCGCCTGCGCGCCGAACTGCCCGATGACGAGCGCCGCCTCATCGACGGTGTCATTGACGACCTGCCCCGCCGATTCGCCGACATCGCAGCGTGCGGGCTGCCGGACACGCTGGTGCACGGCGACTTTCATCCGGGCAACGTTCGTGGAACGTCACAGGAGCTTGTCATCCTGGACTGGGGTGACAGCGGCATCGGTCAGCCGCTGATCGATCTGCTGGCGTTCTGCCGCCGGCTCTCGGCGGCGGATCGGGCGGCCGTCGAGAAGGTCTGGGCGGCGGAGTGGCAGCGCGTCATCCCCGGCAGCGATGCAAGCCGGGCGACCGCCCTGCTCGGCCCGGTCGCGGCGCTGAATGCTGCGGTGGTCTACCAGCATTTCCTCGATTGCATCGAGCCCGCAGAAAGGCCCTACCACGAGGGCGATCCGGTGGCCGCACTGCGTGAGGCGGTCCGCTCCGCTGCGTGACTCCCTTGTCGCTCGTCATCGGGGTGGTGCTGTCCGACATCGGAGGATGGCCACCGATGTACCGCGAGGCCGATGACCGGGCAGCGGACGCCCGGATGCTGAAGACTCCGGTCATGGCCGGTCTCCCGCGGGCACCGCGAATCTGGATCGACGTCGAACAGGGCGCGATTTTCCAGGACCCTGCGGCCACCGTGGACGTTTTCGGAGTCCTTTCCGGGGCGACCGGCCCGATTCGCGAGGTGTGGCTGTTCGGGAGCCGGACCGACGCCCCGCTGATCCGCGGCTTCCGCTACCCGCCGAGCCTGCACGAACGGTTCGGCGTCCCGAAGGGGCGTGGGCCCGGGATGGTGCTGGTGGATGAGCGCGGCGATCACCAATGGTTCAGCGGCGCCGGCTGTGCGCCCGAGGATGCGGCAGCCGCGGCCGTCACCATCCTGGATCGGCTGGGCCTCGACCGTGCCGGGTCGGTGGCCCGCGCGAGCACGCTCGGCGGTTTCGACGAGCTGCACCTTGTGGACGGCCTCATGGTCGGGCACCGACTGCTCGAGGAGCATGCCCCGTCGAGCCCGCCCGGTCGGACCTTCGTCCGGGACCACCGGTTGGTCAGTCGCATGGAGTTCGACAAGGGCGGCGTCACGGCCACCGACCTGCGCGAGCTCTGGTCGCTTTCCACCGAGCGTTACGGCTGGCTCGGTCCGCCCAGTTCACTCACCCGCTACGACGGGCGGCGGCGATCGGAAGAGTCCGGGCACGACGGCTGTCAACTGGTTGCCGGCGGCAGCCGGGGGCGCGAGCTGTGGTTGCAGCTGCCCGAAGCCGACGAGTACGAGCGGGTGGCGGCGGGTCGGCGGCGTCAGCGGTACGAGGGCGCGTTCAGCGAGTACGAGGCGGCCGAGCGATGGATCTTCCGGACGGTGGGCGCGGACATCGAGCCGCCGGCCCGAAGCCTGCGGGACACACTGCTGGGTAGGCACCCGGTTCCACCGCCGGTGATCCACTGGCCGTGACAGACCGCGGCTTCCTCCGTTCGCGAACAGGCCGTGGAACCGCTGCCGGCAGGCGGAAAGGTGAACAGGCAACTGTCGCCGATCCGGTCAGGACACCGGGCGGCCTCAGACGGCGACCGGCAGCCGCACCTCGAACCGGCAGCCCTCACCCTGGTTGCTGACACTGATCTCGCCGCCGTGCGCTTGCACCAGACCGCGGGCGATCGCCAGACCCAGTCCGGCGCCGGTCTCCTCGGTGGCCATTCCGGTCCGGGGCGAGCGTGCGGCAGCTCCGCGGAACGCGACGTCGAACACCCGCGGGAGGTCATCGGGGTCGATGCCACCGCAAGAATCCTGCACCGCCAGCCAGGCGTAATCCGCAGTCTGGCCCGCGACCAGCTCGATCGTCGCGTCCGACGGGGTGTGCCGGATGGCATTCACCAGCAGGTTCCGCAGCACCCTGATCAGTTCGTTGTCCGAGCCCTGCACCGTCGGCCAGCGCGGATCCGCGGACGCCGTGAGGTGGATGCCACGACGCTCCGCGGCCGGCGCCGCCGCCTCCATCGCCTGGGCAACGAGTTCCTCCGTCCCGACGGGCCCGAGGGTGAGCGCCAGCGCTCCCGCATTGATCCGGGAGAGCTCGAACAGGTCGTCGACCATGGTGGACAGCCGCGTGGTTTCCGAGCTGATACGTCTTGCGTAGTCAGCGATCTCGGCCGGTTCGACGACGACCGCGTCCTCCAGCGCCTCACTCATCGCCCGGATCCCGGCCAGCGGCGTCCGCAGGTCGTGGCTGACCCAGGCCACCAGTTGCCGGCGCGACGCCTCGGCGGCCCGCTCCGCGGCCCGTTCCTTCTCCGCGGCCATCGCCCGCAGCGTGATGCGCCTGCCGAGGTACACCGCAACCGGGATGACGACCAGCGCAATGAGCGCGCACGCGGTCGTGGTCAGGGCGAGCGCGGAGGTGTACATCAACCCGCTGATCGCCACCACGAAGATGAGGACCGCGAGGATCGGTACGGTGACCAGGGCCGCGATGTTCGCCGCGGCGGACCGGTGACGCAGCAGGTAGAGCAGCCCGATCTCGACGACGGCCGTCAGCCCGGCGGCCAGCAACGCCCACGGCAGGATGTGCAGCACGTCATTCACGGCTCGGACCCCGCTCACCGGCGGCGGCTTGGCTGTGCCGCTCGGCCGCCGCGGGGGCAACCGGAGCGCCGGGATCGAGCCGGTAACCGACACCCCACACCGTCACGATGCGCGTTGGCCGCGCCGGGTCCGGCTCGATCTTTTCCCGGAGCCTGCGGACGTGGACGGTGACGGTCGACTGGTCACCGAAGGACCAGCCCCACACCCGTTCCATCAGTTCGGCCCGCCCGAACACCTGGCCGGGATGACCCAGCAGGAAGTGCAACAGGTCGAATTCCCTCCCGGTCAAGGGCAACTCGTGACCACGAAGCCGGGCAGTTCGCGCGATCGGGTCGGTCGAGAGCTCACCGTCGGCACTCGTCGCGGCAGTGACCGCCGCCTCGGTGCCGCCCACCTGCGTGGTGCCCCGGCTGCGCTCCAGCACCCGGCCGACCCGCAGAGCGAGCTCCCGTGGACTGAACGGTTTGACGACGTAATCGTCGGCGCCGTACTCCAGGCCGACGACCCGGTCGGATTCTTCGCCCAGGGCCGTCAGCATGATCACCGGAACGGTCGAGCTGCGGCGCAGTTCACGGCAGACGTCCAGGCCATCCATGCCCGGGAGCATCAGGTCGAGCACCACCAGGTCGGGGTTGGCCGTCCGCGCAAGGTTCAGTCCGGTGACGCCGTCGCCCGCCTCGAGCACCTCATGACCATCGCGAGTCAGATATCGGCGCAACACTTCTCGCACCGTCTCGTCGTCATCGACGACCAGTACACGAGTCTGCTCGGTCACCCCGCCACCTTCCGGAAACCCCGCCCTTGCCGGTGTCGCGGCGGTCGAGTACGCGCGTCATCGGCACAGCGCACCTTCCGACGGTAGGTCGTCGGAACCGCGCTCGACATGCCGTGCACGAGATCTACCGCGAACCGTAAGAACTCTGTTCGGCGGTGTGAGAGGACGCTGCCAAGATCTCCGGCACCCGCCGCTCCCAGGAGGCACCGACCGGAACCAGTTCGACCGCCCGGCTGTCGTCCGGGAGCCTGGTCAGCTGCACCAGCAGGCGGTCATCGGTGAGCCGCTCGGCGAGACCCTCACCCCACTCGATGACGACAGCGGCGGCGGCGAGATCGGTGTCCAGGTCGAGGTCGTCGAGTTCCAGTGCACCGGAGAGGCGGTAGGCGTCGACATGCACCAGCGGGACCGCCGCGGGGCCCGCAGGATTCGTGTCGTCCGGATCCTGGCCCGATGTCGACCCTGCGGCGTGCGGTCCTGCGGGAGTCGCCGCGGCGGGACGGTGCACCCTGGCGATGACGAACGTCGGTGACGTCACCAGCCCGCGCACGCCCATCCCGGCGGCGACGCCCTTGGTGAGGGTGGTCTTGCCCGCTCCCAACGAGCCGCTGAGGATGACGACATCCCCTGCCGTCAGACGCTTTCCGATGTGCTCGCCGAGAGCCAGGGTGGCATCGACGGTGTCGAGGGTGATCGTCATCGACCCGCCTTCGCGCTCTTGGTGGACACTGTTCGCCGCTGTGCGCCGGCGATGCGTTCCGGCTGCGTGTCGGCCTTCTTGTCACCGGTGGCGGCGTGCTGCACAGCCCGCCGCAGCATCTGCCGCAGCGCGTCATTGGTGACTGTCGGGTCCTCCATCATCGCCATGTGGCCCGATCCCCTGGCGACCACGAAGTCGGCGTCCGGCAAGGCATCGGCGATGGCCTGCGACCGGTCCAGCGGGGTCAACCGATCCTTGTCCCCGGCCACGATGACGGTCGGGATCCCCGACAGTGCAGGCAATGCCGCCGACTGATCGTGGGTCAGCAGCGCCGGGGTGAACTCGGCGATCACCTCCACCGGGGTGCCGGAGATCATCTCGTCGAGATAGTCCACCATCGCGCCGGGGACATCACCCCGGGCGAAACCCAGGCTCCTGGTGAGCAGCCACACCGCATCCCGGCTGCTCTCCCGGCCACGCTCGAACATCGCCGGGTACCGCGCGGCCAGAGTGGTGACGGCCCGGACCAATGGGTTGCCGCCGGTCATCAACAGCCTGGTCAGCTCGGTCGGGCGCATCGACGTCGCCCCGGTACAGATCAGCCCCAGGCCCGCGACCCGCTCGGCGAACAACTCCGGATCGCGCGCGGCCAAGGTCAGCATGGCCATCCCGCCCATCGAGTGGCCGACCAGGACCACCGGCCCGACCGGTGCCGCGGTGGCGATCATCTGCCGCAGGTCGGAGGCGAGAAAGTCCATGGTGGAGTGGGATTCCGGCGCCCGGGTGGACGCCCCGTGCGAGCGCTGGTCGAAGAAGACCAGCCGAGCCTGCTCATCGCCGATGGCCGCGTCATCGGCATCAGGGGCTGCACCGAAGCCCGGACCCGCCAGGCCGAGTCGCTGGTAGTGCCAGGCCCCGGAACGCAGTGTCCAGCCGTGCGAGAAGATCACCGTCAGCGGCGCCGTGACCGGCCCGACTTCCTCGACGTGCAGCGCCACCCCGTCCTCGGCATCGACCGAATACGTCCGGTCGGCCTTCAACGACCCGTAACCCTGCTCCTGTTGCGGGTCGGCCAGCAGTGCGTCCTGGGCAGCCTGGTAGCGGCGCACCACCATCCGCTGGGCGGTGACGCCGCCGAGCGCGGCCGCCCCGATCACTCCGGTGGCGATTCCTGCCGCACCCAGGATCCTGCCGACTGTGCTCATCCCGGCTCTCCGGCGCCGGCACCGGTGTAGCGGCGAGGTACCCGCGGCCCGATGCGGGTGACGATCTCGTAGCCGATGGTGCCGCAGGCCGCCGCCCATTCGTTGGCCGTCGGCTCACCCGCATCGCCGGGCCCGAACAGGACGACTTCGTCACCGGGGGCGATCTCGTCATCGCCGCAATCGACCACCAGTTGGTCCATGGCCACCCGGCCGGCGATCCGGCGCCGCTTCCCGCCGAGCCACAGCTGCGCGACGGAACTCGCTGCCCGCGGGATTCCGTCGGCGTAGCCGAGCGGGATCAGCGCGAGGGTGGTCTCGCCGGTGGTGCGGTAGGTCAACCCGTAGGACACGCCGTGTCCGGCCGGCACCCGCTTGGTCAGTGCGACGGTGCCGCGCACGGTCATCGCCGGGCGCAGCGGGACGGTGGTCCGGTCACCGTCGAGAGGGTCGACGCCGTAGACGCCGATGCCGCAGCGCACCATGTCGAAATAGGTGGCCGGATGGTCGAGCACCCCTGGCGTGTTCGCCAGATGCCTTACGGAGCCCCGAATTCCGAGTTCTTCGGCTTTTTCTGTCACCGCACGGAACCTGGCGGTCTGCTCGCCCACGGAGGGGTCACCGGCGACGTCGGCGCACGCGAGGTGGCTCATCAGTCCGGTCACCTGAACCTGCCCGGCGCGGTGCGCGGCGGCCGCCGCCGCCAGGACCGCGGGAATGTCGTCGACCCCGGCCCCGTTCCGGCCGAGACCGGTGTCCACCTTCAGCTGGATCGCGGGACTGCGGCCCGCGTCGATCACCGCGTCGAGGTGCGCAAGGCTGGAGACGCCCAACTCCACGCCCGCGGTGACCGCGGGGCGGATGTCTTCACCAGCCGGCCACAGCCAGGCCAGAACCGGGGCGTCGATGCCGGCCGCACGCAGCTCTAGCGCCTCCCCGGGCGTCGCGACCCCCAGAAAGCTCGCTCCGCCGGCCAACGCCGCCCTGGCGGACTGCACTGCGCCGTGCCCGTACCCGTCAGCCTTCACGACGGCCATCAGCCGGCCGTCAGGGTTCTGCCGGCGAACCTTCCCCAGCAGCGCCGCGGTGTTCGCTGCCAGCGCGTCGGTGTCGATGACCGCCTCCGCGCGAATCCAGCCCGGACTGGGCTGCGGGCGTGAACCGGCACCCGAACGGCCGATGTCCGGGCGCCCTACCGGACCGGCAGCGGTGACCGACTGTGTGCTCACAAGACGATGGAATCACGTTCCGGCTCGGGGTGACGTCATCGCGCAATGCCGGTTCGGTTGCACATCGGTTGCGATCGACCGGCGCGCACCGTCGACAGGTGAGTTTCATCGACGCCGCGGATCGGGAGAGGGTCCGGTTCCACGGTGGCTTCGACACCCCGCGTCACGCCGCGACCACTGTGCGCCGATCGTCTGTGACGGTGCCGGAAGGCAGGTGATGGCTGCTTTCACCGCCGCACACCGTTGACCCGGGGTTCATCGGGTTGTCAAATGTCCGTGGTCGGATCCTTCGGACGGGCACAACGCCCGCCCGCATCCTTCTGGAGCCCCTCATGGTGACGACGGAACCGCACCGCGCCGGTACCCACGGGAACGATGACGACGGCGGGGCGGACCTGACGCCTGCCTACGAGGATCACGCCGATCGGTACGACGCGCGCACCCAGGCCTTCCAACACTGGCGGGAACTGCTGGTGCAGCAACTCCCGGCCCGACCCGGTGACACGGTGCTGGACGTGGGCTGTGGAACCGGACTGTGCCTGCCCCTGCTGCAGCAGAAGGTGGGTCCGAGCGGCGTCATCGTCGGCATCGACGCCTCGGCCCAGATGCTGGCCCAGGCGATGCAACGGGTGGCCGAGTGGGGATGGAACAACGTCCGACTGATCACCGCCCCGATCGCGCAGGCTCAGATCGACGCCATGGCGGACGCGGCGATGTTCTGCGCGGTCCATGACCTCATGCAGTCGCGGGAGGCCTTGCAGCGGGTCTTCGACCACCTGCGGCCGGGCGCGGCGGTCGGGGCCATCGGCGGGAAGTGGCCGGCCCCGTGGATGATCCCGCTGCGCATGTGGGTGACCGACCTGCACGCGCCGTTCATCGCCAGCTTCACCGGCTTCGACCGTCCCTGGCGGCTGCTGGCCGAGTTCGTGCCGGACCTGCGGGTGCAGGAACTGGCCGGCGGCGCCGGATACCTGGCGGTGGGACACACGCCCTCGCGGTGAGCTGCACGCGCAGTGCTGGCAGCACCGGCTCGCCGGGGTCGGTGCACGGAGCGGGTCGGGCCCCGGAACTGGCGCCGGCACTGAGTCGGAGGGAGTCCGGGCGCGTCAGAGGCCCCGATCCGCGCGCCAGGTCCGCCCGACTGGCATCGACCGACCGGCAACCCGCGCACCGACCGCCTCACCTCCCGGCGAGCCCGAGGTGATCCCAGAGCACCTGCGCACCGAACAGCCCACTGCGCTCTGCGCGCTCACCCGCCCGGCCGTGCAGGAACGCCCCGGCGGCCGCCGCGAGCAGCGGCGGCAATCCGCTGGCCAGCAGCGACCCGATGACCCCGGACAGCACGTCACCCGAGCCCGCCGTCGCCAGCCAGGAGGACCCTGACAGGTTCACCGCAGCCTGCCCACCGGGCTCGGCGATGAGGGTCCGGTGTCCCTTGAGCAGAACGGTCGCGCCACTGTCCGTGGCAGCCTGCCGCACCGCGCCCAGTCGGTCGTCCAGTGCGATGTCGGGGAAGACCCTGGTGAACTCGCGGTCGTGCGGGGTCAGCACCGTCACCTGTCCCGAACGGCGGCGGGCTGCGAGCAGCGACGGGAGTGCGGCGAGCACCGTCAGCCCGTCGGCGTCGACCAGGACCGGCACGTCCTGGGACAGCACCCAGCGCAACGTGGTGATCGAGGAGCCCTCGGTGCCAATGCCAGGTCCGACCACCCAGGCCTGGACCTGCCCGGCCTCCGCCGGAGTCGCGGCAGCCACCACCTCGGGCCAGTGCGAGAGCACCGCGGAAGCCTGCGCACCCGCGTAACGGACCATGCCGGGCCGGGTGCGAACGGCCCCGCCGACGCAGAGCACGGGGGCTCCCGGGTAGCCCGGTGAGCCGGCCGCGATACCGACCAGGCCGCCGGTGAACTTGTCCGCAGCAGGTCCTGGTCCAGGGAGCAGTTGCCGCAGGGTGCCGTCCGTCATCGCGATGAGATCTGCAGGCTGGCCGGTCATCTCCATCCCGATCGGGACACTGATGACCGTCCCGGCCTGCGCCTGCGCAATGAGCAGACCCGGCTTGACCCCGCCGAACGTCACCGTGATGTCCGCGAGAAATGCGACCCCACGCACACGGCCGGTGTCGGGTTCGATCCCGCTCGGCAGGTCGACGGCTACCCGCAACGCGCTGGTGGCGTTGGCCATGCCGACCAGCTCAGCGGCGTTCTCGCGGAGCGGCGGCCTCGCCGCGAGCCCGACGACGCCGTCGATGACGACATCGGCGACATCGAGCGCAGACCGGAGCGCGTCGTCGTCGGCGGACAGCACCCGTCCACCCGCACGCCGGAGTGCGTGCAGGCCGCCGGCGTGAGCCTTGGCCGGCTCGAGAAGTGCAGCGGTGACGCGCATCCCGCGTCGCCGCAGGAACGAACCTGCGTACAGGGCGTCACCGCCGTTGTTTCCGGAACCCACCAGCAGGACGACGCTTCGACCGGGGTGCGGCGACCGAACCCGTTCGGCCACCTCCAGCGCGATGGCGTGCGAGGCACGGCGCATCAGCGTGCCGTCGCCGTCCCTGGCGAGCGCGGCCGCCTCGACGTCGCGAATCTGCTGCACGGTGTACGCGGTGATCATCGGCCCATCCTGGCCTGCTGGACCCTGTCCGGTTTCTTCGGGGCGGCGCGGTCATCCCGCGTTGTTCACCAGCCGTAATGATCCAGCGCGGCCTGCAGGCGCGGAATGCGTGCGGCACCGAAGTGGCGCAGTCCGACCAGGATCTTGTGAATTTGCAGGGCCGTGCGGCGTTCGGGGTATCCGGGATCGAAGGGCCATTCCCGTTGGTAGGCATCGAAGAATTCGGCCGGGAGTCCACCGGCCTGCATGAATGCCAGATCGAGTTCACGGTCGGCGAAGCACACTGCCGGGTCGACGACCCATCGTCCGTCGATGACGTTGCCGAACCACAGGTCGCCGTGCGTCAGGGAGGGCTTGGAGTCGGTCGGTAACAAGTCGCGCAGCGGGCCCTGGCAGGCGACGCGGAGCCGGTCGGCGAGTGCGGGCGGCACCTGTGGATCGTCGAGATGGGCGAGGATGCGCCGCTGGATGAAGAAGCTCGGCCAGCCGTCGGACCAGGCATTGTGCTGGTTGAACGCGCCCGCAGGGTTGTCCCGGTGCCAGCCGAACCTCTCGGCCGTCGTGCGGTGCACCGTCGCCATGGCTCGACCCAGCTCGGGCCAGTCGGGCGTACCACGGACGTATTCGAGGACCAGGAGGTGTCCCGCGGCCCCGAGCACCGCGGGTGTCGGCGCTCCTGCCTCCGCCAGCACGCGCAGTCCCTCGGCCTCGACTTCTGCGGGGTAGGGGCAGCGCTTGACCACGACCACGCGGCCGTCGGATAGCCACTCCCGGGTGGTGGTGCAGATCAGACCACCCTTGAGCACCTCCGACCTGACAGATGAGGGGAGCCCGGCAGGCCACCGGGCTTCGACGTCAGCGGACATCGCCACATTCTCGACCTGTCGCTTCGGGTCCTGTTCGGGGCCGTCACTCCGCCCCTGTCACGCCGATCCGCCGCCAACCCCGGTGTGTCGCCCGCGGCCGTGCAAGCCTTTCCGCAGCGCTGTAGGCGACTGTCGGAGCCGATCCCTAGGGTCCGAGTCATGACCAACATCCACCACACCATCGACTACGTCGAGTTGCCCGCCCGTGATCTGCCGGCGACCCGCGCCTTCTACGAGACGGCGTTCGGCTGGCAGTTCAACGAGTACGGCCCGGAGTATGCGGGGATCGCCGCGGCGTCCGGTGACGGCGAGGTCGGCGGTCTGGACGGCACCGCAGGGAACGATCGTCGGGCGCCACTGGTGCTGTTGTACTCCGACGATCTCGACGCATCGCTGACGGCCGTCCAGGCGTCGGGCGGCGCGGTGACGCAGGAGCCGTACGCGTTCCCCGGCGGCCGGCGGTTCCATTTCACCGATCCGAGCGGCACCGAACTCGGCGTCTGGAGTGCGCCATGATGTAGTCCGCTGCAACGCGCCGAACAGGCTCGCCTCGGTGACGGCCCGGCCCTTGGTCACCCGAGGGCGATGACGACTGCGGCGGCTATTCCGGCGTCATGGGAGACCGACAGCCGCCACTGCGCCACACCGAGATCAGCTGCTGCGGCGGCAACCGTGCTCACCACCTGCAAGACGGGACGCCCCGACGACTCGGACAACACCCGGCAGTCGTGCCAGTCCATCCCACGCGGCACGCCGAGCGCCTTGGCGACCGCTTCTTTCACCGCGAACCGTGCGGCCAGCGACGCGGCGCCACGGGGATGACCGGCGGCAGTGATCATCTCGTCGGCGCCGAACAACCGGGCAGCCAGCGACGGCGTCCGCTCCAGCGAGGCGGCGAACCGTTCCACCGCCACCACGTCGATGCCGACAGCGATGACCCTTGCGCCGACGGGCAGCTGCGGCATCATCGCAGACCGGTCGGATCGTGAGCGACCGTCGGTGACGATCCGACGCCCGTGGCGTCAACACCGGGCGGCCAGACATGCGGCACCGTCACCGGCTACTCGACGGTGACGGACTTGGCCAGGTTCCGCGGCTTGTCGATGTCGTAGCCGCGGGAGCGGGCGATCTCCGCGGCCAGGATCTGCAGCGGCACTGTGCTGACGAGCGGCTGGAACAGCTTCGGTACCCGGGGCAGTTCGACCAGGAAATCGGCGAACGGCGCGACGGTGTCGTCACCCTCCTCGGCGATGACGATCGTGCGCGCCCCACGGGCCTGGATCTCACGGATGTTCGACAGCAACTTGCTGTGCAACAACGGGTCCGACACCGGCGACGGCGTCACCACCACGACTGGCAGGCCTTCCTCGATGAGCGCGATCGGGCCGTGCTTCAACTCGCCGGCAGCGAAGCCCTCGGCGTGCATATAGGCCAGTTCCTTCAGCTTGAGCGCGCCCTCCAGAGCCACCGGATACCCGACGTGCCGACCCAGGAACAGGACCGCCTTGGACCGCGAGATGTCCTGGGCGAGTTTGCGAACCGGGTCCATCAGGGTCAACGTCTCGGCAACCGCCGCCGGCATCTCCGACAGCAGCTCGAACTCCCGGGCGACCTCGTCCCGGTACTTGGTGCCCCTGGCCTGGGCCAACGCCAACCCCACCAGGTAGTTCGCGGTGACCTGCGCGAGGAAGGTCTTCGTTGCGGCGACCCCGACTTCGGGGCCGGCGTGGGTGTAGACCACGGCGTCGGACTCGCGCGGGATCTGGGACCCGTTGGTGTTGCAGACGGCCAGCACCCTGGCCTTCTGCCTTCGGGCGTGCCGAACCGCCTCCAGGGTGTCCGCGGTCTCACCGGACTGGGTGACGGCGACAACGAGCGTCTCGCGGTTCAGCACCGGGTCCCGGTAGCGGAACTCGCTGGCGACCTCGACCTCGACCGGCAGCCGGGTCCAGTGCTCGATGGCGTACTTGGCCACCAGCCCGGAGTGGTACGCCGTGCCACAGGCCACCACGAAGACCTTGTCGATCGTCCGCAGGTCGTCGTCGGACAGCCGCAGTTCGTCGAGCACGATCCCGGACCCGTCGAAGTGCCCGAGCAGCGTGTCGGCCAGCGCCTGCGGCTGCTCGGCAATCTCCTTGTCCATGAAGGTCGCGTAGCCGCCTTTCTCGGCGGCAGCGAGGTCCCAGTCCACATGGAAGATCCGGAAATCGGCGACAGCAAGCGGATCAGGCGAGAACGACGTCACCTCATAGCTGTCCGGCGTGATGACGACCAGTTGGTCCTGACCCAGCTCAACCGCCTTGCGGGTGTGCGCGATGAACGCGGCGACATCGCTGGCCACGAACATCTCGCCGTCGCCGATTCCGATGACCAGCGGCGAGTTGCGCCGAGCCGCGACCAGCACGTCGGGCGCGTCGGCATGCACGGCGACGAGGGTGAACGCACCGTCGAGTCGACGGCAGACTGCGGCCATGCTCGCGGGCAGGTCACCGGCGGTCGGGCCGTCGGCGAAGGCGCCGCCCAACAGGTGCGCGACCACCTCGGTGTCGGTGTCACTGCTCATCTCGATGCCGCGGGCTTCGAGCTCTCGCCGCAGCGGCAGGAAATTTTCGATGATGCCGTTGTGGATCACGGCGACCTTGCCGTGTACGTCGGTATGCGGGTGGGCGTTCCGGTCAGTCGGTGCGCCGTGGGTTGCCCAACGGGTGTGCCCCATCCCGGTCATCCCGTTCAGCGGAACCTCACCGGTGTCGATGTAGTGCTCCAGATTGGCCAGCACGCCGGCCTTCTTGGCAGTGTGCAGCTGCCCTTCGCCGTCCAGGATCGCGACGCCTGCGGAGTCGTAACCCCGGTATTCGAGCCGTCGCAGCCCTTCCAGGACGAGCGGAAGCGCTTGACGGGGGCCGGTATACCCGACGATGCCACACATGACACCAAGGCTAACGGCTCGACAGGCGCCGACCGGCATCCGAATCGCAACGTGCCACCTCAGCGGGTGACGGGTGGTGATTGTCACGCTCCGCGTCTGCCATCGCACGCAGCCACCGCCCCAACGGTCACTTTCTGTCACTCCACCGGGCTTTGGCGCGTCTCCAGGACGAGCGACGGCTGCTGGTCGCGTCCTACGCGACGTTGCGAGAGGCGATCGACCGCGACGACGTTCGACGCCGACAAGATCGACGCCGTGCGGCAGAACGGATCCGCCGACGGTCAAGCCTCGACGGGCCGCCCACCCCGTGACATCGCCGCTTCCGGCGGCACCACACCGGCCGGGGGTGTCGGTTCGGGGGTTGCGTAGCGCGTCCTGTCCTCGGGCGCGGACGCGGCGACCGCCCGAATGTCCGCCCACGCCCGCAGGGCCGCGATTTGCTCCGCCTGGGTGACCGACAGCGGCACGGTGTTCTCGATCTCGTGCTCGAGGTCGGCCGGCTGCAGCTCACGTCGCTCGTTGAAGGCGTTGAAGCAGGCGGCGATCACAACCTGCTCGATCTCCGCGCCGGAGAACCCTTCCGTCGCGCCCACCAGGGTGTCGAGCAGCTCGTCGGTCAGCGGCAGCGAGCCGAGAGCCGGTCCGGCCTTCAACCGGGCCTTGAGGTGCAACGTGAAGATCACCCGGCGCTCGGTGTCGGTCGGCAGGTCGATGAAGAAGATCTCGTCGAACCGGCCCTTGCGCATCATCTCCGGCGGCAACAGCGAGATCGTGTTGGCTGTGGCCATCACGAACACCGGTGACGTCTTCTCCTGCATCCAGCTCAGGAAGGTCCCGAACACCCGCGCCGACGTCCCGCTGTCTCCCCCGCCGGACGCACCGGAGGCGAACCCCTTCTCGATCTCGTCGATCCACATGACGCACGGCGCAATGGCTTCCGCCGTGCGCAACGCGGTGCGCATGTTCTGCTCGCTCGCGCCGACGAGGCCGCCGAAGACCCGTCCGATGTCGAGCCGCACCAGCGGCAGCGACCACGCGGACGCCATCGCCTTGGCGGTCATCGACTTCCCGCAACCCGGGACGCCCGTCACCAGGACGCCTTTCGGCGCGGGCAGTCCGTACGCCGCGGCCTCCTCCAACCAGGATCCGTCCCGTTTACGCAGCCACGTCTTCAGGTTCTCCAGACCACCGATGTCGTCCAGGCTGACCGTGGACCGGACGACCTCCAGGACCCCGGACTTCTTCACGATCTGGCGCTTCTCCTCCTGCACGAGCGCGATGTCGTCATCGGTCAGGCGTCCGTCGTCGACCATCGATCTGGCGAATGCGTTCTCCGCCTCGAACGCGGTCAGGCCGAGTGCGGCCTTGGCCAGCCGCTCGGCCCCGGTCGGGCCGAGCTGCACCCTCAGCGCGCCCGCGGCCGAGTTCCGGGCGATCATCCCGTCCAGCGTCGCGCGGATCTGCGCCTCCGTCGGCAGCGGGAACTCCACCAGGGTGACCAGCGACTCCAGGTCCGGCGGGATCCGCGGGGTGGGCGAGATCAGGATCAGGGTCCGCGGCACCGGGCCGTCTTTGTAGAAGCGCACCGTGTCCTTCAGTGCCCTGACGAGCTGGGTATCGGCCGGGGTCGCGTCGGACCCCATCCACGGGTGCAGGTCCAGGAGCACGACGACGCTCGGCATGGTCAGCGCCGCCGCCGCGGTGAGGGCGGCGTGCGGGGTGCGGGTGTCCGGGCTGCCGGGTTGCCCGAGCGCGGCGAAACCGTTGGCGGTGGACCAGGTGTAGACCTGCCGGGCAGGTGACACCTGCGTCCGGTTGCCGACGACGGCGGCGATCTCGGCGAGCGCGCGTGACTCCTCGGCGGTCTGGATGGACAGCAGCGGGAACCGGGCGCGGATCAGCCTGCGGAGGTTGGTCGCGAAATCGTCTGCCACGTCGGGTGCTCCCTGATCGGACTGGGCAGCCGTGTGATGTGCCCTGAAGTTGACCGGCGGAACGTCGCGTAGCCCCGGCCGAGCCACCGGTTACTGTACGAGAGCGATACAGCGGTGCGGCCCGCCGTCGTGCCGGCCCGCGCCGGTGCTCCCGGCAAGAACGCCCTCAGACCGGGCAGACACAGTCGTCGCGCCGACGCACCGCCCGCAGCACCCTGCCTGCCGAGCTCGAAGGAACGTGATGGCGAACAAGCTGATCCCCAGCATCCAGCGGCCGACTCTGGAGTACTTCGCCTACCGGGGGCCGCACCGGGTGGCCATCGGAGATCTGGCCGCGGCCGGCATGCCGGGGCTTGTCTTCGCCCCCACGTCCGGACGGCGACTGCCGATCGTCGCGTTCGGACACGGCTGGTTGCAGTCCGCGGATCGCTACGCCGACACGATGCGATATCTCGCATCGTGGGGCATCATCGTCGTCGCCCCGAACACCCACCGCAATCCGTTCTCCTCACATCAGGGTCTGGCGCTGGATCTGTCCAGGGCTCTCCGGCTGGTGGCGAACGGGGTACTCGGGGAGGGGCGGGTCCGCGGCGACGTCCGCAGGATGGGCGTCCTCGGACATTCCATCGGTGGCGGGGCTGCCATGCTCGCCGCCGCCAAGGATCCGCAGATCCGCGCGGTGATGACGGTGACCGCCGCCGAGACCCGGCCGTCCGCGATCGAGGCCGCCGGCCGCGTTGAGGTGCCGAGCCTGCACCTGATCGGCTCCAAGGACGACATGGCGGAGGCGGACGGCGCACGGATCGCCCGCTCCTGCACGGGGCCGGCCCGGCTGCGGATGGTCAAGGGCTCGGGTCACTTCGGGCTCGCCGAGGGCAAGAACTTCCTCAACGGCATCATCGGTGCCGACTCCGACAAGAACGTTCAGCAGGTCACCCGCATGCTGGCCTCGGCGTTCTTCATCCGGTACCTGACCGACGCCGAACAGCTCGCCGACGAGATGGACGACAAGGTCAAGGGCACCACCATCGAGAGCCTGGAGGATCCGGACCTGTCCGGCCCGCTCTCGGTCGGTGATGTGGCGACCGCAGTAATGCTCTGACAAGCGCGCGAACGCTCGAGCTCGCGCTGCGGTGAACCCTGGATGGCGGCCCGACCACCACCACCACCGGTCGGCTCATTGCGTGCTCGGTCATCGAGCGTCGATGCCCAGTGCGGCGGCGTCGCTGTCGGCCAGCCGGCCGGAGGCGAGCACGGTGTCTTCGATGAAGGCGACCACCGCCCTGTCGTGCAGATCGCTGATGGAGCCCGCGGGGTAAGTGCTGCCGTAATGGCGGCTGAGGGCGGCGAGGTCGTCGGAGAACCAGTCGAACAGGTCGGGGTCGACGAAGAAGACGACCCCTTCGCTGGGCTCTTCGGACGCGACGTCGCGCTGGAAGTGAGCGACAGCGCCGGCACGCGCCCCATCTGCGGTGACGACGTATCTGGCCAGTACGGTAGCCGCGAGCCGCGCCTGCTCCATTGTGGTGATGCTGTCGAGATCCCAGGGCAGCAGCGAAGAGTCGAACGGTGGTCCGGGAAATGCAGGTCCGGGCACGAAAACGATGTCCACGACCGAGTTCAGCGTGACGTCGTAAATTCCTTCGTAGAGGCGGCCCAGTTCGGCCGGCTCCTCCCACGGGCGGGCACGGACCCGAATGGGAAAATCACCTCGAGGCACGGATTTCATCCGGTTCCCTTCTTCCGGGCCCAGCGTGCGTCATCCACCGGTCGAGGTTGGCGTTTGCCCGGCCGGGGCTGACATCTCGGTACTGATCTGTTGCACCTTCCGCCGAAGGTCAGCGATGTCCGGGAAGTGTTCATCCGCCCATTTCCCTCTGCTGGGGCTGCGACCACCCATCAATCCCTTGTCCCGGTAGCGCGCGTAGTGCGCATCGAGTCCGTCCAGGTGCTCCTTGACGATCGACGGTGATGCACCCCTTTCGGACAGGCTGATCACTTCCTGCAACCGGTTGTGATACTCGACGATGGCGTCCTGCCACATTGTGAGCACTCCCGACTGATCGCGTGCAGCGGTGGTGCCGCCGGGCTTTTCGATGACGATGTCGGTGGGTGGCGGCCCATCCGGGAACCGCGCCTTGTCCATCATCTGGTTGACGTGGCCGACCTCGTGTTCGAAGTCCAGGTAGCGCATGCCCTTCTGGACGTGGACCTGCATCTCGGTCCGCACGATGGCGCCCTCCGCATCCACCACGCGGCGAATCGTCACGTGCGGGTCACCGGCGGTGTCCACGAGCGTGAAACCCTTCGCCTTCAGGTCCTCGACCGCAGCGGGGTACGACGGGTGATCTTCCATCCGCACCGAGCCGTCCCGAATTGTCTCCGGCGTGGCATCGAGTCCCTTTGCCGCACCGGTCTTCAGTTTGGCGCCGCCCGGGTCGTCGACCGGGGTCGGCGGCTCGGCGGTCGCCGGGGGCTTCTCCTCGACCGGGCCGCCCTTCCGTGCCGGATCGAGCTTCTTTCCCTCGGCGGCCTCCGCGGCCGCGATCCGGCGCAGCTTGAAGGACTTCGCGAGGCGGGCGGCGAGGGCCCCGAGCGCGACCAGCACGACGGTGATCGCCGCGGCGATGCCGCTGCCGGTGAACATCCCGAGGTACTGCTCGCGGGTGCTCGTGCTGATCCCCGGCCGGGTGGCGCTATAGGCGTACTTCGCCATTTCCGCCGTGGCCAGACCCAGGTCGGCGACGATGACGCCGATGCTGAGCGCCTCAAATCCGGCCAGCACAAAACCCTCGGCCACCGGGCCGCCGAGCCACGCGATGATGAGCGCCCATACCCCGACGGTCGCCAACGTGCCGCCGACGATGTTCACCACGTGGCGCAGCACGCCGAGCGCGTGATCGAGCCGATCGACTCCGCCGCCCCCGGTGAAAACGCCCTTCACCTCGGTCCACAGTTTCGGCACTTCCTCGACCAGCATCGGGACCCACAACAGCACGTCGAGGACGATCTTCCCGAGGATGGGGGCCCAGTTGTCCAGGAAGTTCGCCCCGGACGCCTGCAGATGCCGCCAGACCCCCGACCAGAACGTCTCCCCCGCCGGTGCCTGACCCGCCTCCTGTCGTTGCACCGTCGGTCCGTTGTTGCCGTGCACCGCGCTCGCCTCACCGGCACTCTGTTTCGCCAGTTCCCCTGCCTTGGCAGGCACGCCGGCGGCCAATGGTGCCGCTTTGGCGACGAACGGGGCGACGATCTTGCCCTGCGGGTCGGAAACCAGGTCGGCGACGAAACCCAGCATCTTGTTCCCGAGCAGCGCCAGGATCTGCTTGACCGTCCCCAGGGCGCCGGCGACTTTTGACGCGAGGGACCGTGCCGCCGAGAGTGCCGCGGCGGCGGTCGCTTTGAGCTTCTGCCAGAGAGCAGCCAGCTTGTCGGCCGCTGCCTTCCAGATCCGCGTGGCGACCTGCGCCACCGCTGCGGCGAGCCGGGTGACGACCTCCTTCGCCCTGCGCACCGCAGCGGTGATTGCACCGGCCACCTTGCGAGCACCTTCGGCGATGGCCCTCCTCGCCGCCGCCACGCGGTCCCGGACCACGGTCAGAAAGCGATCCAGCAGACCGTTGACCTTGGTGCGCGCGGCGGTCACGATCGCCGTCACCCCGGCGACCACCGAGGACGCCATGTTGCTCGCGGCGGCGGCGGCCGCCGCGCCGACGGACTTGACCTGGTTCCAGAAGCCGGTTCCGGTTGTCGCACCCTCCGCCGCAGGGGCCTTCTCGCTCTCGGCGCGCGCCTTGGCCTCGGCGTCGTTCATCGTCTGCGTCGCCTCGGCCCTGGTCCGCGCTGCCTCGGTCGAGATGGCCGTGCGGTGTTCGGTGGCAATGCCTTCCTTTTCGGTGCTCCAGCGTGACTGCAGGCCAACGGCTGCATCATCGGCAGCCGTGATGGTCTGCTGCTGCTGCGCAGCGGTGGTCGCGTCCGCTTCCGCGATCTGGCGGGTGGCCTCGCTGGAAGTGGAGCTGACCGCCTGGGCGTGGCTGCTGTCCGCGGTGAGCGCGGGCGCCAGAACCCCGGCCAGAGACTGTGTGAGCTCGGGCGACATCACGGCATCCAACGCCGGTGCCTCCGGTCCGACCGGGGTCGCGATGCCCCGGGCCGGGGCGACCGGAGTGGCCGGCACCAAGGCTGCGATGGGAAGATCCCGCGAAGCCGCAGGTGGATGCACCACGGCCGCGGCCGATGGCGCCGTGACAGTCGCCTCGGCGGCGCTGGTGCTGATCGACACGGCCGCACTTTCGGCCGTCTGATCCGCCGACGCCGGGTCGGCGGGGCCGGACGGGCCGAGATTGCCTGTCGGCATGGCCGTGATCGGCATCGGCGGGACACCGGTCGCCAGAGCACCGGTGGGCGGCGACAGCGTGGTGGCTGCGGCCCCCGATGCCGGCGCTGCACCGGCCGATGACGCCTCGGGCGGCAGCCCGGTCGGTACGCGGGTCTCCGGGAGGGCAGCGGCGAGCGCCTCCTGCTCCCCCCGTAGGGCACCTGGTTGCGCGGCCACGGCGGTGTCGAGGGCCTGCCCGAATGTGCTCGGAGACGCCGAACCGACAGGGCCGAGAAAAGACAACGGGCCGCTGGGCCGGCTGCCGCCAGGCCCGTTCGGCGCGCCGCCGGATGCCGTCGACGACGTCGCATCGCCTGCAGGTCCCGATGGCGGCAACGACGCGGCAGGTTCGTGGCCGGCGTCCTGCCGCTGCACGGTCGGCGTTCCGGGACCGGCACCGCCGGCGGGCGGCCCGGGGACCGCGCCCGCCGGTCGGCTGCTCGGTGCCGCCAAGCTTGCCGCGACGGCTCGATTTCCCGCCCCGCGTTGCAGCGCGAGGATGTGTCCGGCACTGACCGGCCGGCGACCGTTCGCGGCCGGGCGGGCGGCCGCAGCCGCCGCCGGTGGTGGGCGTGCCGGTACCAGGTCCGGCCGGTCGTCTGCCAGGGCCCTGTCCATGGCTTCCAGTACAACGCCACGCCGTGAGCGGCGGGACCTGCGCGGGCGCCGAGTTCGGGGCAGGAACTGTTGCCCTTTCGAGCACCTGCGCCGGCGGCCCTCCGGACGCCTTGCACAGCGATCGACGGCGCCCACCCGTGGCGGTGCCGATCCGACGATCGGTTCTGCCGTCCGACGGGCTGGCCGTTTGTCATCGGGGCGTTCGCCACGGTGTGGCGGGGCGTATCCCCCGCCACGTCGTCAGACGCTCGCCACGACCTTCGCCACCCGCTCGGCGATGCTTTGGGCGGTCTCTGGCGTGCCTGCCTCGACCATCACCCGGACCAGCGACTCGGTCCCGGACGGCCGGAGCAGCACGCGTCCGGAGTCGCCGAGTTCGGCCTCAGCGCGATCCACCGCGGCCAGCACGTCCGGCGACGAGGCGACCGCTGCCTTGTCGTCCACCCGGACGTTGATCAAAACCTGCGGGAACCGGGTGACGACCTTGGCCAGCTCAGCCAGCGGACGGCCGGTCTCCGCGACCGCGGCCATCAGGTGCAGCGCGGACAGCAGCCCGTCACCGGTGGTGGCGTGGTCGGCGAGGATGAGGTGCCCGGACTGCTCGCCGCCCAGCGAGTAGCCGTTCGCCCGCATGTCCTCGAGCACGTACCGGTCGCCGACGGCCGTCGTGCGGACCTTGATCCCCGCCTCGGCCATCGCCTGGTGGAACCCGATGTTGGCCATCACGGTCGCGACCACGGTGTCCTGCACCAGCCGGCCGCGATCCTTGAGTGAGATGGCCAGCAGCGCCAGGATGACGTCGCCGTCGACGTCGGACCCATCGGCCGCCACGGCGAGACAGCGGTCGGCATCCCCGTCGTGCGCGATGCCGAGGTCGGCACCTTCGGAGACGACGGCTTCGCGCAGCCCCGTCAGGTAGGTGGAGCCGACGCCTGCATTGATGTTCAGGCCGTCGGGGCTGCCGCCGATGACGACCACCTCGGCGCCGGCCCGCCGGTACACCTCGGGCGCGAGCGAGGACGCGGCGCCGTGCGCACAGTCGACGACCACCCGCAAACCGTTGAGCGGGTTCGGGGTGGCGACCAGCAGGTGGTCGAGGTACCGCCGGTCGGCGTCGTCGGCGCGCCTGATCCGGCCGACACCTTCGCCGGTGGGCAAGGGTGCGGGGGCGTCCATCCGACGTTCGATCTCGTCCTCGAGCGAATCCTCTAGCTTGTGCCCGCCACCGGAGAAGATCTTGATGCCGTTGTCGGGCATGGCGTTGTGCGAAGCGGAGATGACGATGCCCATGTCGGCGTTCAGGTCCGCCGTCAGGTAGGCCACCGCCGGCGTCGGCAGCACGCCGAGCAAGATGACGTCCACACCCGCGGAGGCCACACCGGCGGCAACCGCGGCTTCCAGCATTTCGCCACTGGCCCTGGGGTCGCGGCCGACGACGGCCAACGGCCTCGTCGGACTCTGTGGGACGACCTGTTCACCATGCGCACCGAACGGCCGCACGGGCGGCGGGGGTACCCGGCGCTCGCCGAGCACCTGAGCGGCCGCAGTGGCCAGTTGCAGCGCCAGCGCCGGCGTGAGATCCGCGTTGGCGAGCCCTCGTACACCATCCGTGCCGAACAGCCGTCCCCCCACGGCGATCAGCGCTTCGAGTACTGGGGAGCCTTGCGGGCCTTCTTCAGGCCGTACTTCTTGCGCTCGGTGGCGCGGGCGTCCCGGGTGAGGAAGCCGGCCTTCTTCAGCGGCGGGCGATCGGTCTCGTCGAGCTCGATCAGCGCACGCGCGATGGCCAACCGCAGCGCACCGGCCTGGCCGGTGACGCCCCCGCCGTGCAGCCGGGCGATGACGTCGTAGATCTCGCCCTTCTCCAGGATCGCCAGCGGCTCCTTGATCAGCTGCTGGTGGACCTTGTTGGGGAAGTAGCTGTCCAGGGTGCGCCCGTTCAGCGTGAAGGTGCCGTTGCCGGGGACGAGGCGGATGCGGACGACGGCCTCCTTGCGGCGACCGACGGTCTGCACCGGGCGGTCGACGGCAACGGGGAGCACGACGGCCGGAACGACCTCGGGCACCTCGTCGGTGACGTCGACAACGGCAACGTCGTCGGTGACGTCGACAACCTCAACGTCGTCGGCACCGTCATCGGCGACGAGTTCGGCCTCCACGGCCACCTCGTTCTCGGGCGGCAGGTCGAAGTTTTCCTCGACGACAACTTCGGGATTCTGGCTCACGGACTGACTCATCTCGCTGTTCTGTGTGCGGCGGTGTGCTGGGCGGCAGGAGCTGCGTGCATGACGGGGCGGTGGCCGCCGTCACAGGGTCGATTCCTACTGGGCGACCTGGGAAATCTCGAACGGCTGCGGCTGCTGCGCCAGGTGCGGGTGCTCCGGGCCTGCGTAGACCTTGAGCTTGCGGGCCATCGAACGGCCCAGCGAGTTGTGCGGCAGCATGCCGATGACGGCCTTCTCGACCAGTCGCTCCGGCCGGGTGTCCAGCAGGTCGCCGACGGTCTGCTTGCGCAGGCCGCCCGGGTAGCCGGAGTGGCTGTAGAGGAACTTGCCGTCCCGCTTGTTGCCGGTGACGGCAACCTTGCTCGCGTTCACGATGACGACGAAGTCGCCGGTGTCGACGTGCGGCGCGTAGATCGCCTTGTGCTTGCCACGCAGCAGCTGCGCGGCCTGGCTGGCGAGCCGGCCGAGCACGACGTCGGTCGCGTCGATCACGTGCCAGGCGTGGGTCACATCGCCGGGCTTGGGGCTGTACGTGCGCACGGATATGCCTCTTCGTTCTCGTCCAGGGTGGTCATGCCGGGGGCGGGTGCCTCCCAGGTGGTGCGCGACACCACATGGTCGAACCCCGGCGAAGACGATTCACTGGGATCCGGAACCAACTGCACAATGCGGGCCGACGCACACGCGCCAGGACCGCCGCGCGCAGCTGCGCGGCACACCGACTAGCCAGAGTACCGCGGGGCCATCGGCAAGGTCAAAGTGACCGTCGGCGCACCGCGGGCAGGGCATCACCGATGGTGACCGTTGGCCCGGTCCGGTCACCCGTCATGTGCCTGCGTCGTCCTGCACCGGCCCTTTGTCGAGTGTTTCGACCGCGACGACGGCGTCGGAGACGTCGAGGACCACCGCATCGGGGTGATCTCGATCGGTCGGACGGTCATCGGCGTGCGCCAGCCAGTCCTGCGCGTCACGCACGGCCGCCAGGGTGGAGGCGCCGAGCACCTCGGTGGCCCGGAAGACGGTGATCCTGCCCTTGACGTCCTCGAACTGGGAATGCTTGAACCGGTGCACCATGTCCGCCTGCACCCCCGAGAGGTACAGCCGGCCGCCGGCGGCCTCGAGCTGGTCTGCGTAGTGCGCCACGACGCCGAAAAACGTTGACCCCAGCGACATCCGGCCGCGCAAGCGCAGGATGACCACCGGCCGCCGAGTCGGCCGCGGGTCCGGGAGGCGGGCCCCCAACGTCCGCGCACCCGCGTACAGCAGGCTGCCGTACACGTCGAGAACGACGGGCTCGGCGTCAGGCAGCACTGTCGGCATCGGCTGCTCGACGAACTGTCCGTCGGCCCGGCGGGCGAGCCGGACGATCCGCAGGTCCATCTGCTCCTTGTTCAGTTGGAGCAGCAGGGACACGACGACACCCACGCCGACGGCCGCCGCGACCGGCAACGCGAGCGTCGAGACGAAGGTCACCACCAGTGCGATCTGCCCGGTATGGCTGGTCCGCCAGACGACCGCGATCTCCCTCGGCCGAACCGACATCACCCCGGCGAAGATCAGCACAGCGGCGAGCGTCGGCATCGGCACCAGCCCGACCAAACCGGAGAACGCCACCAGGATGACGAGCATCCACAGCCCGCCGAAAATGGCGCCCCACCGGCTTCGTGCGCCGGCGGCCAGGTTGAGCGCCGTGCTGCTGACCGATCCGCCCACCGGCGTCCCGTGGAACAGGCCCGCGGCCACATTGGCGACGCCCTGGCCGATGAAGTCCCGGTTGGTGCTGGACAGCGCACCGCCGGGATTCGGCGCGGCTTCTGCGACGCCAGCACCCTGGACCAGCGCAATTGCCGCGATCGCGAGCGCACCGCTGATGACGCTGAACGTCAGATCACCGATGTGCGGCAGCACGAGCGGCGGAAATCCGCTGGGGATCGCCCCGACGTCGGCGACGGTCTGCACCTGGTCGAGGTTCATCAGCGCAACGACGATGGTCGGCAGCACCACGGCGATCAAGGACGCGAACAAGCCCAGCCTGGTGCGGCTGAGCAGGAACATCACGGCCAGCGCGACAGCGCCTACCACCGCCGAGGCGGTCACGATCCCGGACGGATGGGTGATGACGTAAGCCGCCTTCTGCGCCGCCACCCCGCCGTCGGTGGGCGAGCCGACCAGCCCGGCGAGCTGACCCAGGACGATGTTCACCGCGACCCCGGTGAGAAACCCCAGCATCACCGATCGCGAGACGAACCTGATGTACCGACCCAGGTGCAGCAATCCAGCCGCGATCATCACGGCGCCGGTCAGGATGGTCAGCGTGATGAGCGCCCGGTCCCGTCCCTCGGGCGCGATGTCGGCCAACGCGGATCCGGCGGCAAGGGACGCTGCCGTCGTCGTGGTGACGACCATCAGCTTGGTGCTGGTGGTCAGCCCGCCGCCGATCTTCCCGGAGAACGATGCGTACAGCCCGTACGCCGGGTTGACCCCGACGAGCAGCGCGGTGGCCATGCCGTCCGGGACCGAACTGATGGCACCGGGTAGGCCGGCCAGCACATCGGACTTGAGGTCCTTCCGGCGCGGGCGGACCTGCCTGATCCATCCGGTGACAAGACTCAGCGGTCGGACGCGCGGCGCCTGGTGAGCCGCGTGCTCCGGGTTGCCGCCCGAACGAGCTGTGGGATCAGCGTGTGCCGCAGGCGGCTCGGCGTCGCCGGCGTCGCGGGGCTGCGCTGCCCCTGCAGGCTTGCGCGGTACGGCGGCCGGCTCGTCGTCGGTGGCCGGCGTCGCGCCGTCGGTTCCGCTCATGCCGCCTCGTTCCGCCGACTTGTTCCAGCGGTCAAACCCTAAACGGACAAATCCTCAGGCGCATGACCCGGGCCGTGCGAGGCGGGCGGATACCGCGGGCTTCGCCGGTCCGCCAGGTCGCCGGGATGGAGGAACCCTCACCGCCCCATCTGGTGAACACCAGCTGGTCCATGGCTTCGATGCCGAGCTCTGCGAGCTCGCCCAGGCTTTCCCGGATGCGCCGGACCATCTCCGGCGGCGCCGGCTCCCAGCCGACGACTTCTTCGACAACACGCAGCGGCTCGGTCGTGCGGTAGGAGCGGGTCGGATTCCCGGGGAAGCGCTTGTCGGTGACATTGGGGTCGTCCTCGATCAGGCCCGTCGGCTCGACCCGGTAGACCCGCGGCGGCCCATCGCCGCGGGCGAGTTCGGCGGCCAACGGTGCGCCCTCCCGGCCGGCCGTCATGTAGATGTGCTTGGACTGGCGGCCCGAGCCGTAGTTCGACCGCCACCCCGGCGTGAGCAGGTCACCGACCGCCACGTCGGCGCGTGTTCCGTGGAAGAACGGACCCGGGTCGTCGACGACGCGCGGCGGCGGCGGCGGGTCGCGGAGCAAGCTGTCGAGCCGGTTCACGAGCACCGCGACCCGGGTGCGTCCGTGTGGCGCCCGCGGGTAACGGCTCAGCACATCGAGGACGACGGGCGTGGCCCGCCCCGCGGCGGCCGTGATGACGTACTGCGCGACGACCTTGTCATCGCCGCGGGCCAACTCGGCCGCACGGGCGGCGTGCGCCGCCGCGCCGAGGATGTGCCGCACCTGCGTCGCCTTGGCCAGTGGGTGCAGGTAGGCAGCGGCGGCCGCATCACCGGCAGCGGTCGCTGCGTGCCGGGCGGCCTCGGTGGATGCGTCCTTGGCGGCGCGGTGAGCGTCGGTGGCGGCGGTCCGCTGCATGCGGGAGCGCGGCGCCCCCTCGGCGAAGGCGCGGGCAGCATCGAGCGCGGCGGCGGGCCGCGGGTCATCGGGCTCAGTTCGCTGGAACAGGACGAGGAACGGTTCCGCGCACGAGACGGCGTAGGCGACGACCCCGCGCAGCTCGTCGGTTGTCAGCTCGAAGTCGCCGGTCGTTGTCGTTGTCGGCATCTGACGATATGGCTCAGTCGTGGCCGCTGAGCTGGCCCAAACGGTCGGCCAGTGCGTCGACCATGGCGGCGGCGCGCTTGTCGGACATCGGCGCCTTCTTGTCGCCGCCCTGGCTCGAGACCGGGAGGACGTCGACCGACAGCTTCGCGCCGCCGGCCAGGGCACGCAGGGCGTCGACCTTGTCGCCGAACGGTGAGCCGCTGCCCGGGGAGTAGTAGTGCACGACCTCGTCGATGTCGTCGGGGTACAGATCGGTCTTCGTCACGGCGATGATCAGCCAGATGGGCTTGTGGCGACGTACCGCCATCGATGCGATGCGGTGCGAAGTGATCGCCCAGTCCTCGAGCTCCAGGGCGAGCTGCTCCTCGCGGGTCGCCGAGGCGGCGCCGGTGGTGCCGGCGGCACGACGCGGGGTGGCGTATCCGTTGGCCACGACGTGGATGACGCCGTCAACCGGCTCGTCATGGAAGACCTCGTCGAGGGCTCCGAGCCGGGTGGCGGCATTGTCGCCCGGCACGACCAGGAACCGAAAGCCGTGCAGCTTCGCCCCGCGGCGGGTGCGCCGCTCCATGACGGCCGAGCCGACCTCGGCGACGGCGTCGCCGGCCGAGCGGCGCGTCAGCCGGTCGACGAGCTGACTCTTCCCGATGCCGGTCATCCCCGTCACCGCCACCATCGGGTAACGGTCACGCAGGAGCCGGCCCAGGCGTTCGGGCATCGAGGCCAGCGCGGTCAGCAGCCCGGTGGCTGCGGTGGCGCCGATGACTGTGCGACTGGACGTCGGCAAGATCATCCTGATCCGGGATGAGGGCTGAGGCACGGGTGGCTCCTCCGCGAGCTGGGGCAGGTGTCAGTTGGCGCTGAGGCTTGTGCACGCCGGCGTCACTCGTCGTCGTCGTTGTGTGCGGGTCGATGGTCCAGCGCGTCGAGTTCGAGCTTCCGGCCGGTGTGTTCTGCCCAGGCGGTGACGTCGGGGAGGGCCAGCTGCTGCCCACGGTCAGTGTGGCTCGCGGCGTCGGGAAGTCGTCGCGGGTGACGAGTTGGCTGACCGCCGGCGGCTGACGGCGAGGGGTCTGCAGAGTTCGGCGTTGCCGAGGAGTATCTCCACGTCGTCGAAAGTAGGCACTTGGCAAGCATAAGTACCGTCTTTGCGTGCTGGTGGCCGCATGCCTTGACCAGGCGGCCCGGGGGCGGGAGAGGGAGTGTTCTGGCGCACCAGGTGAAGACCTGGTCGGACCGGCGCTTCGCAACCGTTCGGGCCCCCACCTTCGGCTCAGCCCTCGATGACGTCCCGACGAGCCCTGGTGGCGCCGGTGCGCAGTGCCAGCTGGTCCCCAGGGGGATAGTCGACTGCCATCAGCGTCAGGCCGTGCGCGGGCGCGACATGGATGTCAGCGGTCCGTTGCGCGGCCTCGAGCAACTGCGCCGGACGTCCGGTCGGCATCCGCAGCTCACCGACGCTGATCAACGAGCCGACCAACGCGCGGACCATGGAGTGGCAGAAGGCATCCGCCGCGACGTCGATCCGCACCTCGGTGCCGTTGCGGTGGACGGTCAGCGACTGGAGTTCGCGGATGGTGGTGGCCCCCTCGCGCGGCCGGCAGAACGCGGCGAAGTCCCGCAGGCCGATCAGCGCCTGCGCGGCGAGCGTCATCGCTTCGACGTCCAGGGGGCGCCGACGGGCGAGCACGAAGCGACGGTCGGCGGGTTCCACGCCCCACTCGGCGGAGCCGATGCGATAACGGTAATGACGTCGCAGCGCTGCGAAACGGGCGTCGAACCCCTGCGGCGCAACGGAAACGGCCCGGACCCGGACGTCGTGCGGCAACAGCCCGGCCAGCCTGCGGAGCACACCGAGCCGACCCGGCTCCGTCTCGTCAAGTGAAACGCCTGCGGCCCTGACGGACCCTGCGGCGAGGTGCCGGGGCGCGAGCGCGATCAACCCCGCGCGCGGAACGTCGATGTGTGCGACCTGTCCGAGCGCGTGCACGCCGGCGTCGGTCCGCCCGGCGACGACCAGCGGCGGCGTTTCCCGGAACAGCGCCGTCAAGGCGCGCAACAACTCCCCCGCGACCGTTCGGCGCTCGGGTTGCACGGCCCACCCGGAGAAGTCGGTGCCGTCGTAGGAGATGTCCAGCCGCAAGCGGACGAGATCCACCGTCACCGCGCCTCCACCCAGATCGAGTTGGCGAAAACCGACCTTCCGGAGGCGGCGGAACGTCGGAAATCGCCAACTGGATCCGTGCTCATGACGCTCCTGGACAGCAGAACGGGGGCGGACCGACGCGCACGTCGTTCCACCCCCGCTCCGCAGGTTCCGCTACGCGGATTACTTGGCCTCGTCGGCGCCTTCGGCCGGATCCTCGGTCGCGGCCTCGACGGCCTGCGCCGAACCGCTCTCGGTGTCGGCGCTGGTCTCCGCGGCAGTCACGTCGCTGTCGACCGTGCCCTCTACGACAGTCGTGTCCGCACCCTCGGCCGGAGCCTCGGTAGCAGCCTCGACGGCCTGGGCCGAACCGCTCTCGCGATCCGCACTGTCATCGGCACCGGTGGCGCTGTCCGCGGCTGCGGTGGCAGCACCGGACGAAGCGGCGACGCGGGCGCTGCGGTCACCACTGCGGGTGGACGCGGCCCGCCGGGCGACGCGCGAGGCCGAGGAGGAAACGGTCTCCTCGTCGATCAGCTCGATGATCGCCATCGGGGCGTTGTCGCCCTTGCGCGGCGCGGTCTTGGTGATCCGCGTGTAGCCACCGTCGCGGGTCGCGAAGGACGGCCCGATCTCGGCGAACAGCTTGTGCACCACGTCCTTGTCACGAATGACCTTCAGGACCTCCCTGCGGTGGTGCAGGGTGCCCTTCTTGGCCGAGGTGATCAGCTTCTCCGCGTACGGCCGGAGCCGCTTGGCCTTGGTCTCGGTGGTGGTGATCTTGCCGTGCTCGAACAGCGACTGTGCGAGGTTGGCGAGGATCAGCCGCTCGTGGGCCGGTCCTCCGCCGAGACGGGGACCCTTGGCTGGCGTGGGCATGAGATGTTCCTTCGATCGTTGTCCGCGGCGGTGGATCCGCAACGGGTGAGGCGGCCACCCGGGAGCGAACTCCCGGGCGCCGACGGTTTCCTATCCGTGTTCGGGCTGACCAGCGGGTTCCTGGTCGGCCCGCCCACCCACATCGTGGATGGACCAGTACTGCGGTTGATCGTTGTCGAGCCCGGACGAAGTCCGGTCCATACCTACTGGCGGAGCCAACGATTAGATCTGCTCGGTCTCCGCGTAATCCGTGTCGTCGACGACGGCCTCGACCGGTGCGGCTGCCGGAAGTCCGTAGCCGGCGTCATCGGTGTCGTCGTTCCAGTCGTTGTCGCTGTAGGCCAGCGCAGCGGCGGCGGGATCGAACCCGGCCGGCGAGTCCTTCAGCGACAGGCCCATGCCGGCGAGCTTGATCTTGACCTCGTCGATCGACTTCTGCCCGAAGTTGCGGATGTCGAGCAGGTCCGCCTCGGTGCGGGAGACGAGCTCGCCGACCGTGTGGATGCCCTCGCGCTTGAGGCAGTTGTACGAGCGGACGGTGAGGTCCATCTCCTCGATCGGCAGGCCGAACGCGGCGATGTGATCGGCCTCCGCGGGCGACGGCCCGATCTCGATGCCCTCGGCGTCGACGTTGAGCTCGCGGGCCAGTCCGAACAGCTCCACCAGGGTGGTGCCGGCCGAGGCCAGCGCGTCCCGCGGGGTGATCGACGGCTTGGTCTCGACGTCCAGCACGAGCCGGTCGAAGTCGGTCCGCTGCTCGACACGGGTGGCCTCGACGCGGTACGTGACCTTGAGGACCGGCGAGTAGATCGAGTCGACCGGAATGCGGCCGATCTCGGCGCCGACGACCTTGTTGGGCGAGGCCGGGACGTAGCCGCGGCCACGCTCGACGACGAGCTCGATCTCGAGCTTGCCCTTCTTGGTCAGGGTGGCCAGCTTCAGATCCGAGTTGTGCACGGTGACGCCGGCCGGGGGCGCGATGTCGGCCGCGGTGACGTCACCGGGGCCTTGCTTGCGCAGGTACATGGTGACCGGCTCGTCGTCCTCGGACGAGACCACCAGCTCCTTGAGGTTCAGGATGAGCTCGGTGATGTCCTCCTTGACGCCGGGGACGGTGGTGAACTCGTGCAGCACGCCGTCGACGCGGATGCTGGTGACGCTGGCGCCGGGGATCGACGACAGCAGGGTGCGGCGCAGGGAATTCCCGAGGGTGTAGCCGAATCCGGGCTCGAGCGGCTCGATGACGAACCGCGAGCGGTTCTCGGAGACAACCTCTTCGGTCAATGCGGGGCGCTGGGAAATCAGCACTGTGGTGTTTCCTTTCGCAGGTGACGTCCGCTATATGACGTCACTGTGGGGTACTTCATGGAGCTGCGCGCACGGCCGGTCCAACGGCCGTGTTTCTCACGCCCGTGTCGCGCGGCGAGACGTCACCGCGCGACACAAGCCGAGAAGTCCTGCACGACTGCCCGCCCGCCCCACTGCCGAAGGCAGTCCTACCGACCAAGTCGGTAGGGGCGGAGCGGAGCGCAGCCAGATTGCCCTGTTGAGTTCTCGAGCCCGGCGCAGCCGGCCCCTACCTACTCGCGGAGCGAGGGATTACTTGGAGTAGAACTCCACGATCAGCTGCTCGGTGACCTGAGAATCGATCTGCGCACGCACCGGCAGGGAGTGGATCAACACCGTCAGCGACTCCGGAACGACCTTCAGCCAGGCCGGGGTCGGACGGTCACCGAAGGTGGCCCGGGCGAGTTCGAACGGGAACGACTCCGCGGACTGCTTGCGGACGGTGATGATGTCGTACTGCTCGACGCGGTACGACGGGACGTCCACCCGCGTGCCGTTGACCAGGAAATGTCCGTGGGTGACCAGCTGACGCGCCGCCCGCCGGGTACGGGCCAGGCCCGCGCGGTAGACGACGTTGTCGAGCCTGGACTCCAGGATCTGCAGCAACGTCTCGCCGGTCTTGCCGGGACGGGACGCGGCCTCGGCGTAGTAGCGACGGAACTGCTTTTCCATCACGCCGTAGGTGAAGCGGGCCTTCTGCTTCTCCTGCAGCTGGGTCAGGTATTCCTTCTCCTTCGTCCGCGCGCGGCCGTGCTGGCCGGGCGGGAAGGGACGGCGCTCGAAGGCCTGGTCGCCACCGACGAGGTCGGTCTTGAGGCGACGGGACTTCTTGGTCATTGGGCCCGTGTATCTAGCCATTACTGTGCCATTTTCCTTTCGGCCGGGTCAGACCCGGCGCCGCTTGGGCGGCCGGGTTCCGTTGTGGGCCTGCGGGGTGACATCGGAGATTGCGCCGACCTCGAGGCCGGCGGCCTGCAGTGAACGGATCGCGGTTTCCCGACCCGAACCCGGTCCCTTGACGAATACGTCGACCTTGCGCATGCCGTGCTCGATGGCCTGGCGTGCAGCGTTCTCGGCCGCCATCTGAGCGGCGAACGGGGTCGACTTGCGGGAGCCCTTGAAGCCGACATGGCCGGCGGACGCCCAGGAGATCACCGCACCGGTGGGGTCGGTGATCGAGACGATGGTGTTGTTGAAGGTGCTCTTGATGTGAGCGTGACCGTGGGAGACGTTCTTCTTCTCCTTGCGGCGCACCTTCTTGACGGCTGCTGAACCCGTACGGGCCTTGGGGGGCATCGTTTACCTGGCCTTCTTCTTGCCGGCGATCGTCTTCTTCGGTCCCTTGCGGGTGCGCGCGTTGGTCTTCGTGCGCTGTCCGCGGACCGGGAGGTGGCGGCGGTGCCGCAGCCCCTGGTAGGAACCGATCTCCATCTTCCGGCGGATGTCGGCCTGCACCTCGCGGCGCAGGTCACCTTCCACCTTGAGGTCTGCCTGGTCGATCGCGTCGCGCAGGGCGAGCACGTCTTCGTCGGTCAGATCCTTGGAGCGCAGATCGGGGCTGATGCCGGTGGCCTTCAGCAGTTCGAGGGAGCGGGTTCGCCCGATCCCGTAGACGTAGGTGAGCGCGATCTCCATCCGCTTGTCGCGGGGGAGGTCGACGCCGACGAGTCTCGCCATGTGGCGTGGTACTCCTTTGTCGTTCCCACAGGTGTCGGTCGCGCCCCGTCCCCGATCTGTGTCGGGGCCCCGGCCCGTGGTCCGGGGGTGTACCGCCGGTCCCCGGCCCGGGGGCCGAGGAGGCGGGTGGCGGCGCGATTGCTGTACTGCCGTGCTGCGGTCGTTCTCTCCTGCTGTTACTGCCGTGGTGCCAGACCGGGCCGATCAGCCCTGGCGCTGCTTGTGACGCGCGTTGCTGTTGCAGATCACCATGACGCGGCCATGGCGACGAATCACCTTGCAGTTGTCACAGATCTTCTTGACGCTGGGTTGAACCTTCACTGCAGTCCTGCTTTCTCTAGTGCCGCCCTGGCGTTCAGGGCGGACCACGCGCACCGGGTCGGGTGCGCTCCCTACCGGTCCTGCGGTTCGCAGGCCGATCGTCCCGGGCCGGGCCCGGGCCCACCCCTGAGTGGGGGGTGGATTTGTCGTGCGATCAGGTCGTGCTGCTCCCAGCCGCGCGGGCGGGCGCCGCTTCGTCGCCGGGGACTGTGCGCCGAAAAGCTCTACTTGTAGCGGTAGACGATCCGGCCCCTGGTCAGGTCGTAGGGCGAGAGCTCCACGACGACCCTGTCCTCGGGCAGGATGCGGATGTAGTGCTGCCGCATCTTGCCGCTGATGTGCGCGAGCACGCGGTGCCCGTTTTCCAGCTCCACGCGAAACATCGCGTTGGGCAGCGGCTCGACCACGCGACCTTCGACCTCGATGGCCCCGTCTTTCTTGCCCATGTCCTCCGCAATCCGATCCGTTGGCCGTGCTGGCCGCCGGGCGATCGGCCATCATTGCCGTGAACACGAATTGCCGTGAACGACGATGACGTCCGGTTGCGGGCGACCGGGCTTGAGTCGAGCGCACCACCCGCACGGACCCGCTGCTCCGGCGCAACGCCGAACCAGCTCTTCCGTACCAATTTCTGCGGGAGGCCGACGCGCTCAGATGCCATTCATCCGATGCCGGCCGGATGCGTGCAGCACCAAGCCGACACGACTCGCGCGCCGACGTTCCACTGTACGCTCGTCCGCCGCATGCTCCAACTCGCGCGTAACCGAGATGACACGCCGCCGGGTGACCGACGCGCTACCGTTGTGCCCACCATGAGCCTGACCTGTCCGAAGTGCCAGAGCAAGATGCGCAGTTTCGAGCGCAACGGCGTGACCGTCGACCAGTGCAAGCAGTGCCGGGGGATCTTCCTGGACGCCGGCGAGCTGGAGCACCTGCAGGCGGCGGAGGCCCGCTACCTGGGGCTGGAGCCGCTCGGTGCCCCGCCACCCCCGCCGATCAAGGACTACGACGCCCCGCGTCGCCCGGCGGAGGAGGACACCCGCAAGCGCGCCGAGCGGCTGTACGCAGATGATCGCAAAGCGCGCAAGGTGAAGAAGCGCAAGAAGACCTTCTTGGAGAGCTTCTTCGACTGACCGGCCCCTGCCGTTGTGTGTCGCGGCACCGTCGACGGCAGCCGTTCGTCCCCGTCCTGGTCACCTTGTGTTTACGTTGATGGCCGGACCGGGCACTTCAAGGGGCGAGTCCGTCGGCTGAGGGAGTTCGTGTGTCCGCGCTCATCGCTCCTGCCCTCATGGTTGCGCCTGTCCTCATGGTCGCGCCTGCCCTCAGGGTTGCGCCGGGCGTCCACCCTGGCGTTGCCAACGCACTGACCGGTCCGTCCCCGGCCATCGATGGCGGCGCGTCGGCCGACGGCACGAAGTTCCTGGCCGACGGCGACGTGCTGTTCGAGTACGGCTACGTCTGGCTGCCGTACGCGATCGCGGCGGTCATCTTCCTGGGGCTGGGTGTCGTCGCCGCGATCCGCTGGCGAAACGGGGCTCCGCGGACGGCGGAACTGCTGTTCACGAGCGGTGCCCTGCTGGCAGTGCTCGCCGCGATCGTGCTCGGCCTGGCGGACGGCGCCACCGAGGGCAATGGGCTGACCTCGATCGACCCGCCGGTCTGGCGGTGGATGATCGAGCACCGCACACCGGCGCTGACGACGGCGGCCGTCGTCGTCACCGATGTCGGCAGCACACTGGCGATGTCGATCATCGCCGTGACGGCGGTCGGCTATCTGTTCTGGCGTGGCCGGCGCTCCGACGCTGCGCTGGTGGCAGTGGTCGCGGCGGGTGCCGGGGCGCTGGTGCGGTTCGGTAAGGCCACCGTCGGCCGCGACCGTCCGCCGGCAAACCTGCGGCTGGTGGTGGAGACCAACGAGTCGTTCCCGTCCGGGCATGCGCTGGCGTCGGTGGCGATCATCGGCGTGTTGCTGGTGGTGTTCGTCCCGTCGATCGGCCGGCATTGGGTGCGCGCCGGCGTCATTGCCGCGGCCTTGCTGTTCGTGCTCGCCATCGGCCTCTCCCGGCTGTACCTGGGCGTGCACTGGGCGACCGACGTGATCGGCGGGTGGGTGACGGGGCTTGCCTGGCTGATGCTGTGCCTGACCGTGCGCCAGGTGTGGCGGCAGACCAGGGGCCGGCCGGATCGGCTGCTCACCGACAACCAGGTGCAGGAGCCGACCGGCGGCCCGTGACGTGCCTGATCGTGGGCCGGCGCCGCAATGCGCTGTGGACGGTCGCCTCTCGCCGGGTCGCGTGGACGATCCGCCGCTCATCGCGGTGCGGGTCAGCCCCAGTTGGCGGCCTGCGTCAGGCAGAACGGGTGCCCGCTGGGATCGAGCAGCACCCGCCAGGTCTCACCGGGCTGCTCGGTGGGAAAGGTCGCGCCGAGCTCGACGCATTGCTGAGCCGCGGCATCGAGGTCGTCGACCGCCAAGTCGAGATGAAACTGTTTGCTGCCGTGCTCGTTCGGCCAGCCGGGCGGCTGATGATCCGGCAGCGTCCCGAGGCCGAGGGCGATCCCGCCCGGGCCGGACAGCATCGCGTATTCGTCCTGCACATGCGCGACATCCCAACCGAGGACGCTCGACCAGAACTTGGCGTCACGGCTGGCATCGGAGCTGTCGAGGGTGATCATCTTGAGAGCGGCGACGGCCATCGGGTGCCTTCCGGTCGGTGACGGTGAACCTGACCAGGATGCCTACGCTGCTGCGGTGACGGCTAGCACAAACGCGACAGCGGAGGGACGTGCGACCGCATCCACGGCCGGTGTCCTGCGACCCGACGACCTCGCGCGGCACGTTCAGCTGGACCGCCGGCCGGCTGCGCCCGAGGCGAGCCGGTGGGTCGAGAACCAGTGGTCACTGGTGTGGGACCTGCCGATCGGTCAGGTCGTCGACAGCCACGTCCTCGCGCACCCGACCTGTTCGCTGACCGTCGAACGCGGCAGTCACCCCCGGCCCGGGATGCCGTCATCCGGTGAAAAGGTGGTCGTCACCGGAGTGGCAACCCGCCGGTTCGAGGTGCAGGCGCAGGGTTGGGGGCGGGTGGTCGGTCTGCGGTTCCGGCCCGGCGGCCTGGCTGCTCTCACCGGCCGTTCGGCGTCCGGCTGGACCGATCGGGTGCTCCCCGCCCGTGACCTGCTGCCGGACGATCTGTGCCGCGACCTGGCCGACCCGGATCTGGCAGCGCGCCCGGACGAGTGGGCGGCCGTTGCGCAGTCCGGACTGGTGGCGACGCCTTGGCAGGACGCAGACTTCCGCTACGACAACCTTCTCGACGTGGTCGCCGACATGCTGGCCGACCGCTCGCTGGTGGCCGTCGCCGATCTCGCCACCCGGCACGGCGTGACGGTGCGGACCCTGCAGCGGCTGTTCACCCACTACGTCGGCGTCGGACCGAAATGGGTGCTGGCCCGTTACCGGCTGCATGACGCCATCACCGAGATCGACGACGGCTACGACGGCACGCTGACCGACCTGGCGCATCGCTACGGCTGGTACGACCAAGCGCACTTCACTCGTGATTTCACCGCACTGGTCGGTGTGCCGCCCGGGCAGTACCGCGCAGGGTAGGAGGACCGGCCGCTCTCCTCCGAGCGCGATGGCTGCTGACTGCGGAGCATTTGGTCGAAGTGAGCGACTGCTTGTTCCGCCCCCCACCCGCAGCGCTGTCAGCTGGTCTTGCGCAATCCGTAGCGGGTCTCGGGTCGCCCGACCTGCCCGTACCGCAGGCTCCGCTCGGCGACGTTGGTGTCCGCCAGATGCTCGAGGTAGCGCCGGGCGGTGATCCGGGAGACGCCGAGGAACTCGGCGATCTGGGTCGATGACGCCTCGCCGAACTCCCGTAGCGCACCCACCACCATCGCCAGGGTCTCCTTCGTCATCCCCTTCGGGAGCGATCCACCTGACGGGGAGTGCAGCCTGCCCAGCGCCCGGTCGACCGCTGCCTGGTCGACGTCGGCATGCTCCCCGACCTGGTTGCGGAACTCCTGGTAGGCCAGCAACCGGTCCCGCAGGGTGCCGAACGCGAACGGTTTGATCACGTACTGCACGGCGCCCTGCGCGACCGCGGAACGGACCACGTCCGCGTCCCGGGCGGACGACACCACCATCACATCCACGGTGGAACCGGCCGCCCGGATCCGCCGGAACAGGTCCAATCCGCTGCCGTCGGGCAAGTGCAGGTCGAGCAGCACAAGGTCGACGCCGCCGCGCCCGAGCGCTCGCTCGGCCTCGATCCGGGAATGCGCGACAGCGGTCACGCTGAATCCGGAAACCCTTTCCACGTAGGCCTTGTGGGCGCGGGCAGCGATGGGTTCGTCCTCCACGACGAGCACCTTGATCATCGGCTGCTCCGGGCCGAGCGGGCCGCATCTCTCGGTACGGGGCCGTGCGAAGCGGACGGGCCATCCGGGCGACCTGCACTCCGGGGTGCTGAGTCGCTCGGCCCTGCGCCGTTGCCGACCACTGCCCCGTCATGAACGGGCAGCCACACCCTGAACTCCGCGCCCTTGCCCGGCCGGACGTCGATGGTGCCGCCGCAGCGACGCACGGCCTGCGCCACCAGGGCCAGGCCGAGGCCACGGTCGCCGGCCGGGCCGCACGCAGACTTGGTCGACCACCCCCGGGCGAACACCGACGACGCCTGCCCGGGCGTGAGGCCGGGCCCGTTGTCCGCCACCGTGATGACCATCCCGCGGGACCCGCCGCGCACGGACCCACCGCCCCCGGCTGCCGAACCCCCGTCCGCCGGATCCTCATCCACCACGTGCGCCGACACCTCCACCCGGCGCGGCCCGTCGACGGCACTCTCACCGGAGAGCACATCGAACGCGTTGTCGACGAGGTTGCCGACGATGGTGACCAGTTCGGCGTCCGGGGCGACGTTCGGCGGCAGGTACGAGCCGGACCTGACGGTCAGCTCGATGCCGCGCTCGGCACCCTGCGCGGACTTTGCCAGCAGCAGCGCTGCCGCCGCCGGATTGTCGACACCGGCCAGTACCCGGTCGGCGAGGCCCTGCGCGGTCTCGAGTTCGGCGACGGCGAACGTCAGGGCATGATCGGTCTCGCCCAGTTCGATCAGCGAGATGACAGTGTGCAGCCGGTTCGCCGACTCATGGGCCTGTGCGCGCAGCGCCTCGGAGAAGCCCTCCACCCGGTCCAGCTCACCGGTCAGCAACTCCAGTTCGGTGTGGTCCCGCAGGGTCACCACCGCGCCGACGGTCTCGCCCTGCACCTGCACCGGACGGCGGCTGATCACCAGCACCGCCTCCTGCGCGAGGACCAGTTCGTCGGTGAGATTGCCCAGGTCGTCGATCAGTTCGGCGACCTGCGGCGGCAGCCCGGCCTCCGCGGCGGTGCGGCCGATCGCGTCATCGGTGAGTCCCAGCAGCCGCCGACCCGCCGCGTTGACGCGGATGACCCGACCGCTCCCGTCCAGCAGGACCATGCCCTCGTGCACGGAGGCGAGCACCGCGTCGTAGAACGTGAACAGATCCGCGAGCTCGCGCGGGCCCTTGCCGAGGGTCTGTCGGCGCACCCAGCGTGCGATGAGCAACGACCCGATGACGCCGATCACCAGCGCCCCGGCTGCGATCAGGCCGAGCACCAAGAGTCTTCTGTTGGTGGCTTCGTCGACGTGATCGACCAGCACCCCGACGGCGACAAGCGCGACCACGCGCCCGTCCTCGATCACCGGGGCGATCGCCCGCACGGACGGTCCGAGGGTCCCGGTGTAGGTCTCGACGGCAGTGTTGCCGGCCAGCGCCGCGTCCCGGCTGCCGCGGTACTCCTGTCCGATCTGCGCCGGGTCGGGGTGGGTGTAGCGGATGCCGGACGGCGTCATCACGACCACGAAGTCGGCACCCGTGCTCGCGCGGACCGCCTCGGCGTAATCCCGCATCGCGGCGGCCGGGCCGGTGACCTGCTGCCCGGCCGGATAGGTCGCGGTCACCGCGGCCCGCACACCGGGCGCGGCAGCGACCGTGGACGCAACTGCGACGACCCGTTCACCGGTGTTCCGTTCGGTCTCGGCACCGGTGTCCACCAGCAGGGCGGCGAGGGCGGCGCCGAGCACTATCACCAGCACCACGGCCTGTAGCGCCAGGATGCGGCGCGCGAGGGACCAGCTCGAACCGGCACGCACGGGCCTGACCTCCCGCCACCGCTGTCGTCGTGACAGAGGCTGTCGCCGCGACAGGCGCTGTCGCCGTGGCCGTCACCGTGGCCGTCACCGACGAGGGGCGCACCGTCGCGGCTCCCTCTTGGCAGAGGGTACAAGCAGGACCTGCCTGCCGGAGATCAGCGTTCCGGTCGGGCGACCTCGGTGAACAGGGCGCCCTGTGCGGCCGCGGACCCTGACCTGCCGCCGCCCTGGCCGCGCAACACGAACGCCATCCCGACAGCGATGACGGCGCCCGCGAGCGGTCCCGCGACGTAAACCCAGTAGGCGCTGAAATCGAGCGAGACCAAGTCGGGCCCGAAGGTCCGGGCCGGGTTCATCGACGCCCCCGAGATCGGGCTGCCCCACAGTCCGGCCAGCGCGATGTAGGCGCCGACGCCGACCGCGCCGATGATGCCGATGTTCTGCGCGCCCGATGCGGTCCCGAGGATGACGCTGACCAGCCCGAACGTCAGCGCGGTCTCCATCCAGAAGGCCGCCATGTTCGAGTAGTTGGCGGCCGGGTAGTTGGATCCGTACGTGGCCGAGACACCGATCACGGCCTGCGCGAACCACGACGCCAGCACCGCCCCGGCCAGCTGGACGACGATGTAACCCGGCACGCGAACCCAGGGGAAGTCACCGCGCAGGGCGAACGCCAGGCTGACCGCGGGATTGAGGTGGGCGCCGGAGACCTTGCCCATGAACAGGATGATCCCCAGCACCATCAGCCCGGGGGCCACCACCGCCGCCGATCGGCTGATGGTGTCCGGGAATGCCTGGCTCATCATCCCGCCGCCGGCAGCCACCAGCACCAGCATGAACGTCCCGATGAACTCGGAGAACAGCCGGCGCCACTCCTGCTTGGAGTCGTCGAAGTTCTCCACCATCGCGACGAACTCCGCCTGCAGCTGTGCCGGGCCGACCCGCGCGTCGGTGGGGGTCGCCGGGTTGGTGTCCGCCCGCTGCGGCCCCGCGTCGCTGCTCCGAGCTGTCATGGTGGTCCTTCCGCAAGGGCAACCGGCGCGCCGCTCGGCCGGGCTGGAACCTACTGCCGCTGGCGGTCACTCTGCTCGCCGGAGCTGGGAGAATCGTCATCCCGCCTGGGTGAGATTCGGGCAACGGTTCAGCGTTCGATGACACAAAATCCATTGCCCTCTGGGTCCTGCAGAACGACCAGCCGGGTGTCCGGAGGCCGCGGCTCGACGCGGCGCGCACCCAGCGAAACCAGCCGAGCGAGATCAGCTTCCAGGTCGGAGGAAGCGACATCCAGGTGGACCCGGTTCTTCACGGTCTTGGCGTCCGGCACGGTCTGGAACCAGATGCGCGGCTTGCCCGGTGGAGCCGGCAGCAGGACGGAGGGGTCGCCCTCTGGATCGTCGGATGCCCAGCCCGCGCAATCTGGCCGGCTCCTGCTCGTCGTAGGGCGCGACGACGTACCCGTCCAGCGCAATCGCCCGGAACCGCGCGAGCGAGGCCGCATGCCGGCGGTCGAACACGATGTCGTGGAACTCGATCACCCGCCGATGATCGACCCGGATGCGAGCATGGGCGGCATGAGCGTGCCCCGCGACACGACCGTGCGACTGTCGGCCTGTCTGGTCGACGCGCACACCGGCGAGGAGCTCGCCACCCTGGATCCACACAGCACCTTTTCGACGGCATCCGTCGGAAAGGTGCTGCTGCTGATCGAGGTCGCGCGGCGCCTTGTGCACCGTGAACTCGACCCGGCCACGCTGTTCACCCGCACCTCGGACGACGCGGTCGCCGACTCCGGACTCTGGCAACACCTGCACACCAGGTCACTGGCCGTCTCGGATCTCGCCGTGCTGGTGGGCGCCGTCAGCGACAACCTGGCCACCAACGTGCTGCTGCGTGAGGTCGGCCAGTCGGCCGTCACGGAGCTGACCGGGTCGCTCGGTCTGCAACACACCGCGTTGCTCGACCGGGTGCGGGACGTCCGCCTGCCGCAAAACCCACCGACGTTGTCCACCGGCGCCGCGGGCGAGCTGGCCGACCTCATGGCGAGGTTGCACCGCGGCGAGGTGGTCGACCCGACGGTCAGCGCGATGGTGCTCGGCTGGCTGAACCTGGACACCGACATGTCGATGGTGGCAGGCGCTTTCGGGTTCGACCCGCTCGCGCACGGGGCACCGGACCGGGACTGGTGGATCGCCCACAAGACCGGCTGTGACGCCGGCGTCCGCGCGGACGTCGGGCTGGTCCGCGGGCCGTTGCGGGCGGTGTCCTACGCAGTGCTCGCCGACTTCGATGACGCCGATCGCGACGTCACCCTCGCGGCCATGCGGGACTGGGGACTGCGGATCCGGCACATCGCCGGCTGACCCCGCCCTCGCCGTGGAGGAACCCGCGCCGTCGAAGGTGATCCGGAGACCGAACAGCCGGCGGTGGTCAGGCCCGCAGCCGATCGTTGACAGGCCGACATGGCTGATCATGCAGTCCGGCCGGGCATCCTCCGCGGTGACGGCGACGATGCCGTCCCCGGCGCGGCCGGCCAGACCGTGCCGGACCGCGCTCACCACCATCGGCTGGATCGACCGGAACCGATTCAGTCGCTCACGGTGGCAGGCCGAGTCTGCTGCTCGGGCACCCGGTCCGAGTCGCTGGGCAACGGACTCTCGTCCGGGTCCCGACCGGTTCTCTGCCGCCGGTCGCGGGCGTCGGCACCGTCGGCCCGGGCGACCCCGCCGGCCCGCCGCCGGCGGGGCGGAAGGGTGACGACCTCCGAGCGGAGGAACACCACGAACAACGCGATCAGCAAGGCGGCCCGACCCCAGACGCCGATCAGCACCAGTTGCGGCGAAAGCGCGTCGTACGCCGCGTCGGGCGCTCCGGTACTGATCAGGTACTGCCAGCGGAAGAAGCCGATGCCGATCGCGGCGTCCGCGACGAAGTAGCTCAGGATCCAGCCCGGGCGAATCCGCAGCAGCACGAAGAACGGCAGCAGCCAGAGGGTGAACTGCGGCGAGTGCACCTTGTTGAACAACAGGTATCCACAGACCATCGCGCCGCAGACCTGGAGCCAGGGATAGCCGCGCCGACGGTCGTACCGGAGCCAGCCGAAGATGCAGGCGAGCAGCAACGCGGCCAGCGTGGTGGCCGTCGCGATCATCGCCAAGTTGTGCTGGACGGCGTCGTTGTCGGAGTTGCTGTACGGCCGGGCACCCCAGAACCAGATCGTGTTGGTGGTGACGTCGATCGGCCGACTCCACTGGAACTGGAACGATGCCCACCAGCCGGCCGGACCGGCGATCGCGAACGGCAGGTTCACCGCGACGAACACCGCTGCCGCACCGGCGGCGAACCCGGCTGCGGTCAGCCACCGGTTCAGCACCGGCCGGCCGGCACCGGGCGCGGGTCGCCAACCACCGGCACCCAGCCACAGCCCCACCGGCAGCGAGAACATCAACGGGTACAGCTTGAACCCGGCGCCGATACCCAGTGCGACGGCCCCACCGACCAGCGGCCACGGTCGGTCGATGACGCCTGCACCTGGCCACCGCCGCCCTGCGTCGGTCGCACCGGGTGTTGCCCGGATCGGCCGCGCAGCCCGCGAGCTGGGGTCGGCGCTGTTTGCCGGCGACCTGAGATGGGCGCCGTCGGCCGCGTCACCCGCGTCAGCCATGTCAGTCGTGTCAGTCGTGTCAGCGGCAGGCGGTGGCCGCGCCGCCCGCAGCAACACCCAGAACCCGACGACGGTGGCAGCGACCGAGAACAGGTCCCAGTTGTGAAAGGCGTACAGGACCAGCGGCGGCGCGAGCGCGAACCACCACGAGCGCAAACCCGCCAGCCAGGCCAGCAGGGCGGCGGTCAGCAACCCGGCGAGCCCGAGCAACACCGCGGAGTGCAGCAGGAAGTCCCCGTCGGTCGCTGACGGGGCGGCCGCAACCCAAATGGCCAGACCGGTGAGCACCGGGTACTCCAGCGACCCACCGAACATGGTCTTGGTGATCGGGTCGTAACCGCCGTCGACGTAGGGGAAGACGTGCCGGTCGACGTCCCGGCCCACCCACAGGTATTGGATGTCGGAATAACAGACGTCCCGCGCCACCCTGATGTTCAGCTCCGGGCTGCTGCGGCCGAGCGAGTCGAAAGAGGGGCCGATGCAGCGGGACTTGTTCGCGTAACCCAATCCGAGGGTCAGCGAGCACAGCAGCACCGTGACGAGCACGAAGGCAGCGCTCCGCGCATCGACGGCCCGCCGGGCCCGAGCGAGCAAGGCCTCAGTCCAGCGAGATGGGAACGACGCCGAAGGCCGCGAGCCCGGCCGCACCGGCGTCCACCGCGGTCAGCACGCTGACGCCGTCCTCGCTGATCGCGATGGAATGCTCGGTGTGGGCTGCGCGCGCCCCGTCCCTGGTGACGACGGTCCAGCCGTCGGAGAGCTCCTTCGTCGCCGGCTTGCCGAGGGTGATCATCGGCTCGATGGCCAGGGCCGTGCCGGCGGCCAGCCGCGGACCCTTGCCATGCTTGCCCTGGTTCGGCACGAACGGCGCCATGTGCATCGCGGTGCCGATGCCGTGCCCGCCGTAGTTCGCGACCGAGCCGTAGCGCCGGCCGTCATCACGCGCGGACCGTGCCACCGACTCCTCGATCGCCGACGAGACGTCACCGAGCCGACCACCGGCGCGTGCCGCGGCGATGCCGGCCCACATGGCCAGGTCGCAGGCCGCGATCAGGTCGACCTCTTCCATCGACGGCGCCGATCCGACGTGCAGCGAAATCGCCGAGTCTGCGTGCCAGCCGTCCAGGATGCAGCCGGCATCGATGGAGAGCAGGTCGCCCTCCCGCAGCACCCGGTCGGCGGACGGGATGCCGTGCACCACCTCGTCGTTGACCGAGGCGCAGATGGTGGCCGGGAATCCGGGATCGGTGCCGTGGGCGCCGTAGTGCAGGAAGTTGCTGGTCGCGCCCGCCATGGCGATGACGTCGGCGACCGCATCGTTGACGTCCATCGTCGTGGCATCGGGCCGCACGGCTGCGCGTCCCGCCGCGATGGCTTCGGCCAGCACCAGCCCCGCTGCGCGCATCGCCTGCAGCTCGCCCCTGGACTTGAGCTGGATTCCCCGATCACTCATCGTGTCTGCAGGATCCTCACCGCTGCCGCAGGGCGGCGAGGGCGCGTTCCTGGACCTCTTCGACAGCTCCCACGCCGTCGACCGCCACCAGCAGGTCCGCGTAGTGCTCGAGCAGCGGCTTGGTCTCGGTGTGGTACAGCGCCAGCCGGCGGGTGATTGCGTCGGCGGTGTCGTCGGCCCGGCCCCGCGCGAGCATCCGCTCCAGCAGCACGTCGTCAGGCGCGTCGATCAGCAGCACGGCATCGAGGTCGTGATCGTTGGTGTGCAGCAGCTCACCGAGCCACTTGGCCTGCGGAACGGTCCGCGGGAAGCCGTCCAGCAGGAAACCCGGTTCGGCGTCCGGTTCTGCCAGCCGCGCTGCCACCATGGCGCTGGTCACCTCGTCCGGCACCAGCTCACCGGCGTCCATGTACTTCTTGGCCAGCACGCCGAGTTCGGTGCCCGCGGTGACATTGGCCCGGAAGATGTCGCCGGTGGAGATGTGCGGGATGTCCAGGTTCTTCGCCAGCAAGTCGGCTTGGGTGCCCTTACCGGCCCCTTGCGGTCCCACGATCAGAATTCTCATCAGCGGAGGAACCCTTCGTAGTTGCGCTGCATCAGTTGGGTTTCGATCTGTTTGACCGTATCCAACCCCACACCGACCATGATGAGCACAGCGGTACCGCCGAACGGGAAGTTCTGGTTGTTCCCCTCCCCCGTCAGCTCGAGGAACAGGTTGGGCAGGATCGCCACGATCCCCAGGTAGATCGAGCCGGGCAGGGTGATCCGGGACAGCACGTACTGCAGGTATTCGGCGGTCGGCCGTCCCGGGCGGATGCCGGGGATGAAGCCGCCGTACTTCTTCAGCTCGTCCGCGCGCTCGGTGGGGTTGAAGGTGATGCCGACGTAGAAGTACGTGAAGAAGATGATCAGGCCGAAGTACAGCACGATGTGCACCCAGCTGGACTGGTTGACGACATAGAGCTGCAGGTACTGGGCCCAGCCGCTGACCTCTTGGGTGCCGTCCGCGTTGACCGTCGTCGGGTTGATCAGCTGCACCAGCAGCAACGGCAGGTAGAGCAGCGAGGTGGCGAAGATGACCGGGATGACGCCGGCCTGATTCACCTTCAACGGCAGGTAGGTCGACGTGCCGCCGTACATCTTCCGGCCGATCATCCGCTTGGCGTACTGCACCGGAAGCCGGCGCTGACCCTGTTCGACGAAGACCACCGTCGCGATGATCGCCAGCGCGAGCACCACCACGACGGAGAAGACGACCGCCCCCTGGTTGTCCAGGATGTTCTTGCCCTCGGCCGGGATACGGGCGGCGATCGAGGTGAAGATCAGGATCGACATGCCGTTGCCGATACCCCGGTCGGTGATCAGCTCGCCCATCCACATGATCGCGGCGGTGCCGGCGGTCATGGTCAGCACCAGCACGATCAGCGCGAACGCGCTCTGGTCAGGGATGATCTGGTCGTTGGTGGAGCAGCCGGGGAACATCTGGCCGTTGATGGCCAGCGCCAGGAACGCGGTCGACTGCAGCACGCCAAGACCGATGGTCAGGTACCTGGTGTACTGCGTGAGCTTGGCCTGGCCGGCCTGGCCCTGCTTCTTGAGCTGTTCGAACCGCGGGATGACGACCGTCAGCAGCTGCACGATGATCGACGCGGTGATGTACGGCATGATGCCGAGCGCGAAGACGGACAGCCGCAGCAACGCGCCACCGGAGAACAGGTTCAGCACGGTGAACAGGTCGTTGCCGGTACCGGCTTCGTCGATACACACCTGGATGGCGCCGTAGGAAACACCCGGCGAGGGCACGGTGGCGCCCAGCCGGTAGATGGCGACCATGGCGAGGGTGAAGAGGATCTTCTTGCGCAGATCCGGCGTCTTCAGCGCCGTGGCGAAAGCGGCGAGCAATGATCCTCCTGGCTACACCGGCCCCGGTGAGAACGAGCCGGTGGCGGAGACCCGGTGCGAACCGGACCTCCGTCTTCCGATCACGGCAAACCGCGCCGTGTCCTGACGGTGGTGCTGCAATTGATCGTGGTCGTGCTGTCGAAGTGGTGCTCATCGATGTGGTGCTGATCGAACCCCCACCGGCCCGGCAGTGTCGCTGGTCCCGGCACGGAGCGGCGACGCCGTCTGTCGACACCGCAGGCGCCCGGCGTCAACTCCTGCGGGCACCATCGCAGTGCCGGCAGGACGCCGGCCGCAGCCTTCGACTGTAACGTACGCGGCCCGCCCGACGAGCATCCTCGAAGACGACCGGAAGGATGCCCGGCCGGCACATCTGGGCACCCACCGATCGACGGCCGGAGCCTTGCCGCCGTCGAACCAACCGGATCGGCGACCGAACACCCGCCCGGGATGGTGCACGGTCACCGCAGCGGTTGCAGCGACAGCTGCCCGGCCCGAGTTCCGAGTCGAATTCCCAACCGGCCCGCCCGTGTCCGCAGCCCGCCCGGGACCTGGAGCGGCCCGCCGCGTCGAAAACGCCGAACCGCCCGGCACGACCCCTTCTCAGGGGCGCACCGGGCGGCGGCGGCTGAAGCAGTGTCCTTCGACGGATGCGTCAGAGGGTGGTGGTGGTCCCACCGGCGGCGGTGATCTTCTCCTTGGCGGAGCCGGAGAAGGCATCGGCCGTCACCTGCAGGCTGACCTCGCCCAGGTCGCCGTCGCCGAGGACCTTGACCAGCTGGCCCTTGCGGACGGCGCCGGCGGCGACGAGCTCGTCGACACCGACGGTGCCCCCGGCCGGAAACAGCTCGGCGAGCTGGCCGATGTTGACGACCTGGTACTCGATGCGGAACCGGTTCTTGAAGCCCTTGAGCTTGGGCAGCCGCATGTGCAGCGGCAGCTGACCGCCCTCGAAACCGGCGGCGACGTTCTTGCGGGCGCCGGTGCCTTTGGTGCCGCGACCGGCGGTCTTGCCCTTCGACGCCTCACCGCGGCCGACGCGGGTCTTCGGGGTCTTCGCGCCCGGGGCGGGGCGGAGGTGGTGGACCTTCATCGTCATGACTGATCACTTTCCTGCACTTCTTCGACCGACAGCAGGTGCGTCGCGCGGTTGATGTAGCCGCGGTTCGTCGCGTTGTCCGGCACGACCACGCTGTGGTGGATGCGCTTGAGACCGAGCGAGCGCACGGACTCACGCGCGGGACGCTTGTTGCCGATGGTGGACTTCACCTGGGTCACCTTGAGAGCCATGTCAGACCCCCTGCCCGGCGCGCGCCCGCAGCATGGCGGCCGGCGCGACGTCCTCGATGGGCAACCCACGACGGGCCGCGACCTCTTCCGGACGCTGCAGGTTCTTCAGCGCCTGGATGGTTGCGTGCACGATGTTGATCGGGTTGTCCGAGCCGAGCGACTTGGACAGCACGTCATGGATGCCGGCGCATTCGAGCACCGCCCGTACTGGTCCGCCGGCGATGACGCCGGTACCCGGAGAAGCCGGACGGAGCAGCACCACACCGGCCGCCGCCTCACCCTGCACGGGGTGCGGGATGGTGGAGGCGATGCGCGGCACCTTGAACATGTGCTTCTTGGCTTCCTCGACGCCCTTGGCGATGGCGGCGGGGATTTCCTTGGCCTTGCCGTAGCCGACGCCGACCGAGCCGTCGCCGTCACCGACGACGACCAGGGCGGTGAAGGAGAACCGGCGCCCACCCTTGACCACCTTGGCGACACGGTTCGTCACGACGATGCGTTCGAGCAATGGGTTGCGCTCGACGGGGGCGTCACGACGGCCGTCACGACCGCCGCGGCCGCCGCGGCGGTCACCGCCGCCGGCGCGATCGTTGCTCCGGTCGCCGCCGCCGCCGAAGCCGCCGCGCTGTTGTCCGGGCATCAGATATCCCTCTCGATCATGCTCAGGTGATTGCTGTGTACAGACGTGTTCATCAGAACTCCAACCCGGCGCTGCGTGCGCCGTCGGCCAGTGCAGCGATCCGGCCGTGGTACGAGTCGCCACCTCGGTCGAAGACGACCGCGGTCACGCCCAGCTGGGATGCGCGGGCACCGACCAGCTCGCCGACCCGGCGCGCCTTGGCGGTCTTGTCGCCGTCGGCGGCCCGCAGGTCCGCCTCGAGTGTGGAAGCCGACGCCAGCGTGCGGCCGACGGTGTCGTCGACCAGCTGGACGGCGATGTGCCGGGCCGACCGGTTGACGACCAGGCGCGGACGGGTTGCCGTGCCGGTGACCTTCTTCCGCAACCGGAAGTGCCGCCGGGCGCGCGCAGTGCGCCGGTCGTGGGAAACGGAGGTTGCCATCACTTACCTGTCTTTCCGACCTTGCGCCTGACGACCTCGCCGGCGTACCGCACGCCCTTGCCCTTGTAGGGGTCGGGCTTACGGAGCTTGCGGATGTTCGCGGCGACCTCGCCGACCTGCTGCTTGTCGATGCCCTCGACCCGGAACCGGATCGGCGACTCGACGACGAAGGTGATCCCCGGCGGGGCCTTCACCGGCACCGGGTGCGAGTAGCCCAGGGCGAACTCGAGGTCCGAGCCCTTGGCAGCGACGCGGTATCCGACGCCGACGATCTCCATGGACTTGGAATAGCCCTGGGTGACGCCGACGACCATGTTGTTGACCAGGGTCCGGGTCAGACCGTGCCGGGAGCGGGAGTCCCGCTCGTCATCGGGACGGGTCACGACCAGCTCGCCGTCCTCGCGGGCGATGCTGATCGGCTCGACGACCTGGTGCTGCAGCGATCCCTTGGGTCCCTTGACGGTCACCGTGGATCCTTCGATGTTGACGTCGACACCCGCCGGAACGGGAATCGGCAGTCGTCCGATTCGTGACATGTCTGCTCCTCCCCTACCAGACGTAGGCGAGAACTTCCCCGCCCACCTTCTTCTTGGCGGCCTGACGATCGGTCAGCAGACCGGTCGAGGTCGAGATGATGGCGACGCCCAGCCCGCCGAGCACCTTGGGCAGCTCGGTGGAACGCGCGTAGACCCGAAGCCCGGGCTTGGACACCCGGCGCACACCGGCGATGGACCGCTCGCGGTTGGGGCCGTACTTGAGCTTGACGACCAGCGACTTGCCCACGGGGGCGTCAGCGGTGGTCCAGGAGGCGATGTAGCCCTCCTTGACGAGGATGTCGGAGATGGTCCCCTTCAGCTTCGAGAAGGGCATCACCACCTCGTCGTGGTACGCCGAGTTGGCGTTGCGGATCCTGGTCAGGAAGTCCGCGATCGGATCGGTCATGGTCATGTCGGTCGTGCCTCTCTCGCCTGGTTCCTCACACCGCTGCGCGGGGCTGGGCCTGTGACGATGTCGGGCGCCCTTGTAGGGCGCCGTTTCGGTTGATGCCGTGTTCAGTTCTCTGCTGCGCCAGGCCGACAGCATCACCGTTGACAACAGGTGTGGCCCGTTCCATGCAAGCTGCTCACTGCCGCCGGCAGTCCAACGAACGCGAAGCGTTTGTTGGGCGGAGCGAAGCGGAGCAAGCGCCGTTCATGGGTGTTCGAGCCGGCCGAAGGCCGTCGTTACCCAGTCCCGGAGGGACAGTTACCAGGACGACTTGGTGACGCCGGGCAGCTCGCCGGCGTGCGCCATCTCGCGCAGGCAGATCCGGCACAGGCCGAACTTCTTGTACACCGAACGCGGGCGGCCGCAACGGTTACACCGGGTGTAGCCGCGAACGCCGAACTTCGGCTTGCGCTTGGCCTTCATGACCAACGCTGTCTTCGCCATCTCAGTTCTCCTTGAAGGGGAAGCCCAGCTGCCGCAGCAGCGCGCGTCCCTCGTCATCCGTCTTGGCCGTCGTCACGACGGTGATGTCCATGCCGCGCGGCCGGTCGATCCGATCGATGTCGATCTCGTGGAACATCGACTGCTCGTTGAGACCGAAGGTGAAGTTGCCGTTGCCGTCGAACTGCTTGGGCGACAGTCCACGGAAGTCACGGATACGGGGCAGTGCGATGGTCAGCAGCCGATCGAGGAACTCCCACATCCGGTCGTTGCGCAGGGTGACCTTCGCGCCGATCGGCATGCCCTCGCGCAGCTTGAACTGGGCGATCGACTTGGTGGCCTTGCGGACGACGGGCTTCTGGCCGGTGATGGTGGCCAGGTCGCGCACGGCGCCCTCGATCAGCTTCGCGTCGCGGGCCGCCTCGCCGACGCCCATGTTGACGACGACCTTGACGACGCCGGGGATCTGCATGACGTTGCCGAAGCCGAACTCCTGCTGCAGGGCAGCACGGACCTCGTCCTCGTACCGCACCTTCAGGCGCGGCTTGGCGGTCTCCGTCGACGGGTTCTCAATGACGACAGTCATCACAGGTCCTTACCGGTGCGGCGCGCGACGCGAACGTTGCGGCCTTCCTCGTTGACTCGCTTGCCGACGCGGGTCGGCTTGTTGTCGCCGTCCACGACCTGCACATTCGAGATGTGGATCGGCGCTTCCTGGGTGACGATGCCGCCGGACTTGGCACCACGCTGGGTCGTCGAGACCTTCGTGTGCTTCTTGATCCGGTTGACACCCTCGACCAGGACCCGATTGCGCTCCGGGTAGGCCATGATGACCTTCCCGCGCGCGCCCTTGTCCTTACCGGCGATGACCAGGACGGTGTCGCCCTTTTTCACCTTCAGCCCCATCACAGCACCTCCGGCGCCAACGAAATGATCTTCATGTACTTCTTGTCGCGCAGCTCGCGGCCGACCGGCCCGAAGATGCGGGTGCCACGCGGGTCGCCGTCGCCCTTGAGCAGTACGGCTGCGTTCTCGTCGAACTTGATGTACGAGCCATCGGCCCGTCGCTTCTCCTTGACGGTGCGCACGATGACGGCCTTGACGACGTCGCCCTTCTTCACACCGGCACCGGGAATCGCGTCCTTGACGGTCGCCACGATGATGTCGCCGATGCCTGCGTACCGACGGGCGGAGCCGCCGAGGACACGGATGCACAAGATCTCCTTGGCGCCCGTGTTGTCGGCGACCCGGAGCCTGGACTCCTGCTGAATCACGTCAGTCCCAACCTTTGCGATGTGCGCTCGCCGGAGGGTTCTCCGCCTGCAAGCACTTCTGTCTATTTCTTCCGTTGCCCCTGCGGAGCAGCGTTCTGTTCTCAGATCTTCTGGTCTGCGCCGGCCACCTCGGGGTGACCGGCACCGGTTTCCGTTGCCCCTGATCGAGGCCCGTTCCGCTGCCCCTGCGGAGCAGCGTTGCGGTGCAGTGTTACTGGGCCCGCTCGAGCACGGACACCAGCCGCCACCGCTTGGTGGCCGACAGCGGACGGGTCTCTGCGAGCAGCACCCGGTCGCCGACGCCGGCGGTGCCGTTCTCGTCATGCGCCTTGACCTTGGTGGTGCGGCGGATGACCTTGGCGTACCGCGGGTGCTTCACCCGGTCCTCGAGCTCGACGACGATGGTCTTCTGCATCTTGTCACTGACGACCATGCCCTCACGGGTCTTGCGCTCGCCCCGCTTCTTGACCGCGGGAGCGGTGTCGACTGGGGTGTCGACTGCGGTGTCGACTGAGGGGTCGACCGGGGCGCCGGTCGACGTGCTGTCTTCGGTGGTGGTCACTTCTGGCTGCTCGCTCACGCGGCACCTCCTTCATTCGCCAATTCGTCCGGACCGGTCGACAGGCCGAGCTCGCGCTCGCGCATGACGGTGTAGATACGGGCGATGTCATGCCGGACCGTGCGGAGCCGGCGGTTGTTGTCCATCTGGCCGGTGGCCATCTGGAAGCGGAGGTTGAACAGCTCCTCCTTCGACTCGCGCAGACGCAGCACGAGCTCGTCCGTACCCAGTTCACGCAGCTCGTTGGCTGCGGTCTCGGTGCTTGCCATCAGGATTCACCACCCTCCCGGGTCACGATGCGGCACTTCATCGGCAGCTTGTGCATCGCGCGGCGCAGGGCCTCGCGTGCGATTGCCTCGGTCGGATAGCTCATCTCGAACAGCACACGTCCGGGCTTGACGTTGGCCACCCACCACTCGGGCGAGCCCTTGCCGGAACCCATCCGGGTCTCGGCCGGTTTCTTGGTCAACGGGCGGTCCGGATAGATGTTGATCCAGACCTTGCCGCCACGCTTGATGTGCCGGTTGATGGCGATACGGGCCGACTCGATCTGCCGGTTCGTCACGTAGGCCGGCTCCAGCGCCTGGATTCCGTACTCGCCGAAGGTGACCTGGGTACCACCGCTGGCCATCCCGACCCGGTTGGGCCGGTGCTGCTTGCGGTGCTTGACCCTGCGGGGAATCAACACGTCGATCAGACCCCTGTCGTCTCTGGGGCCGCGGGGGTCGCCTCGGGGTTGTCCTCGACGGCCGCTCGGCCCGCATCGGTGGACGTCGGCGTGGTGCCCGACGAACCGGAGCGGCGACGCGCCGGACGCTCTGCCCTGTCGTCACGACCGCGGCTGTCACCGCGGGCGCCACGCTGAGCGGCGGCGGCCTCGGCCACCCGCTGCTCGGCAAGAGTGCCGACCTTGTCGCCCTTGTAGATCCAGACCTTCACGCCGATCCGGCCGAAGGTCGTCTTGGCCTCGAAGAAGCCGTAGTCGATGTCCGCACGGAGCGTGTGCAGCGGCACCCGGCCCTCGCGGTAGAACTCGGAGCGGCTCATCTCCGCGCCGCCCAGACGCCCGGAGCACTGGATCCGGATGCCCTTGACGGCCGGCGAACGCTGCGCCGACTGCATGGACTTGCGCATGGCGCGACGGAAGCTGACCCGGTTGGACAGCTGCTCGGCGACGCCCTGGGCAACCAGCTGCGCATCGGACTCGGGGTTGCGCACCTCGAGGATGTTCAGCTGAACCTGCTTGCCGGTGAGCTTCTCCAGCTCACCGCGGATGCGGTCCGCCTCGGCGCCGCGGCGACCGATGACGATGCCCGGACGTGCCGTGTGGATGTCCACCCGGACGCGATCGCGGGTGCGCTCGATCTCGACCTTGGAGATGCCGGCGCGGTCCAGGCCCTTGGACATCAGCTTGCGGATCTGAACGTCCTCGTTCACGTACTCCGCGTAGGCCTTGTCGGCGTACCAGCGGGTGCTCCAGTCGGTGGAGATACCGAGGCGGAACCCATGGGGGTTGATCTTCTGACCCACTAGCGGGTCCTTCCCTTCGCACTCTGGGTGCTGCGGCCTTCGCCGGTGCGCCCCTGGTTGGACTGATTCGCATCGACCGAGACCAGCTCGATGGTGATGTGACACGTCCGCTTGCGGATCCGGAACGCCCGGCCCTGCGCACGCGGTTGGAACCGCTTGAGCGTCGGACCCTCGTCGACGTAGATCGTGTCGACGACGAGCGTGGACGGGTCCAGGCCCTGGTTGTTCTCGGCGTTCGCGACGGCCGAGGCCAGCAGCTTCGCCACCGGCTCGCTGGCCGCCTGCGGGGAGAACTGCAGGATCGACGCGGCGTCGGCGGCGCTGCGGCCGCGGACCAGATTGACCACGCGGCGCGCCTTCATCGGGGTCAGGCGCGCATAACGCACCGTCGCCCTGGAACGCGGCAACTCTTCAGTCGCCGACCTCTTGCTACTCATGAAGACGACTCCGTCCATTTCTTGTCAGCCACACTGATCAACCCCTCCGAGCGCGACGGTCGTCTTTGATGTGACCCTTGAAGGTCCGCGTGGGAGCGAACTCGCCCAGCTTGTGGCCGACCATCGACTCGGTGACGAACACCGGGACGTGCTTGCGGCCGTCGTGCACGGCGATCGTGTGCCCGAGCATGTCGGGGATGATCGTCGAGCGTCGCGACCAGGTCTTGATCACTGCCTTGGAGCTCTTGTCGTTCGCCGCGTCCACCTTCTTGAGCAGGTGGTCGTCAATGAACGGGCCCTTCTTGAGACTGCGGGGCATCTCTTTCCTACCTTCCTGCTCTGGTGGTCGTGCTGGCTTGTGCCTGTGCGCTTGTCATCTGCATCAACGCTTCTTGCCACCCTTGCGGCGACGACGGACGATCAGGTCGTCGCTGGCCTTGTTCGGTCGGCGGGTGCGGCCCTCGGGCTTGCCGCCCGGGTTGACCGGGTGACGGCCACCGGAGGTCTTGCCCTCACCACCGCCGTGCGGGTGATCGACCGGGTTCATCGCGACACCGCGGACGGAGGGGCGCTTGCCCTTCCAGCGCATCCGGCCGGCCTTGCCCCAGTTGATGTTCGCCTGCTCGGCGTTGCCGACCTCGCCGACGGTGGCGCGGCAGCGCACGTCGACGTTGCGGATCTCGCCGGACGGCATACGCAGCTGGGCGTAGGGGCCGTCCTTGGCGACGAGCTGCACGCGCGCACCGGCGGACCGGGCGATCTTCGCGCCGCCACCAGGGCGGAGCTCGATCGCGTGCACGACGGTGCCGACCGGGATGTTGCGCAGCGGCAGGTTGTTGCCGGGCTTGATGTCGGCGCCGGCGCCGGTCTCGATGCGGTCACCCTGCGACAGGCGGTTCGGCGCGATGATGTAGCGCTTCTCGCCGTCCGCGAAGTGCAGCAGCGCGATGCGCGCGGTGCGGTTGGGGTCGTACTCGATGTGCGCGACAACGGCCGGCACGCCGTCCTTCTCGGCACGACGGAAGTCGATCAGCCGGTACGCACGCTTGTGACCGCCGCCCTGGTGCCGGGCGGTGACCCGTCCGTGCACGTTGCGGCCGCCCTTGGAGTGCAGCGGACGGATCAGCGACTTCTCCGGGGTGTCGCGGGTGACCTCGGCGAAATCTGCGACCGAGGAGCCGCGGCGACCGGGGGTCGTCGGCTTGTATTTACGGATACCCATGGTTTTTCCCTAACCCCGCTCAGGCGCCCGAGAAGACGTCGATCGGCTTGCTGTCCTTGGACAGCGTGACGATGGCGCGCTTGGTGGCTTTGCGCTGGCCGTAACCCGCGCGGGTGCGCTTGCGCTTGCCCTGCCGGTTGAGCGTGTTGACCGAGATGACCTTCACGCCGTCGAAGATCTTCTCGATGGCGATCTTGACCTGGGTCTTGTTGGCGTCCGGGTGCACCTCGAAGGTGTAGCTGCCGGACTCCAGCAGGCCGTAGCTCTTCTCGGACACGATCGGTCGCACGATGATGTCCCGCGGATCGGCGATCATGCCGAACCCTCCTCTGTCACAGCTTCAGCGGCGGTGGTGTCGTCCTCGTCCTGCGCAGCGGACTTCTTGGTCAGCGTGATCTCGCTGTCGTCGGCTGCAGCGTGCCGGCCGGCCGGGGCGTCGACCGCCACCGCGGCGTCAGCCTTCCCGACGGACTTGCTGGCGGAATCGACGAACTCCTCGAGCGCCTGCCGGGTGAAGACCACGTCGTCACTGACGAGCACGTCGTAGGTGTTCAACTGACCGGAGGTGATCAGGTGCACCTCGGGCACGTTGCGCAGGCTCTTCCAGCCCAGCTCGTCCTCGGCGCTGAGCACCACGAGGATATTTCTGGCCGACGACACCGCGCGCAGTGCGGTCAGCGCCGTCTTGGTGGACGGGGCACCGTTGATCGCGAGCGAGGACAGCACGTGCACGTTGCCGCCGCGGGCCCGATCCGAGAGGGCGCCACGGAGAGCGGCTGCCTTCATCTTCTTCGGGGTGCGCTGGGCGTAGCCGTGCGGAACCGGGCCGTGCACGGTGCCGCCACCGTTGAACTGCGGCGCGCGGGTCGAGCCCTGACGAGCCCGGCCGGTGCCCTTCTGCCGGTACGGCTTCTTGCCGCCGCCGGAGACCTCGCCGCGGTTCTTCGCCTTGTGCGTGCCCTGGCGGGCAGCGGCGAGCTGCGCGACGACGACCTGGTGCATCAGCGGCACGTTGGCGGTGACGTCGAAGATGTCGGCGGGCAGCTCGACGCTGCCCTCGGCTGCCCCTGCTGGGGTGGTGATCTGGACCGTGGTCATCAGGCACCGACCTTGCTGTGGTTCTTGACGGCGGAGCGGATCAGCACGACGCCGTTCTTCGGACCCGGGATGGCGCCGTGGATCAGCACGAGACCCTTGTCGGCGTCCACCGCGTGGATGGTGAGGTTCTGGGTGGTGACCCTGTCGTTGCCCATCCGGCCGGCCATCCGCATGCCCTTGAACACGCGGCCGGGGGTGGAGCAGCCACCGATGGAACCGGGCGAGCGGTGCTTGCGCTGCACGCCGTGGCCGGCCCCGAGGCCCTTGAAGCCGTGACGCTTCATGACGCCCGCGTAGCCCTTGCCCTTGGAGGTTCCGGTGACGTCGACGATCGCGCCCGCGTCGAACACCTCGGCGGCCGTGAGCTCCTGGCCGACGGTGTAGCCGGAGACGTCATCGGTGCGCAGCTCGGCGATGTGCCGGCGCGGCGTGACGCCTGCCTTGGTGAACTGCCCGGCGACCGGCTTGGTCACCTTGCGCGGGTCGATGCCACCGAACGCGAACTGGACCGCGCTGTAGCCGTCGGTCTCGGGCGTGCGGACGGCGGTGACGACGACCGGGCCGGCAGCGACGACGGTGACCGGGACGACCCGGTTCGCCTCGTCGAAGACCTGGGTCATCCCGAGCTTGTGGCCCAGGATTCCCTTGATCGTGTTTGCCATGTTGGAAGTACCCATCTCCTGTGCGGAAGAATTTCGCCCTCGCGGGCGGTATCGACTGGCCCCTGCGGGCGGTGGACGTGATCGTCAGGGCTGAGTTGTGAACGCTCGGTGGTGCAAGCCCTTACTGGATGTTGACGTCCACGGACGCCGGCAGGTCGATGCGCATGAGCGCGTCGACGGTCTTGGGGGTCGGGTCGAGGATGTCGATCAACCGCTTGTGGGTGCGCATCTCGAAGTGCTCGCGCGAGTCCTTGTACTTGTGCGGCGAGCGGATGACGCAGTACACGTTCTTCTCAGTGGGCAGCGGCACCGGGCCGACGACGCGGGCACCCGTACGGGTCACCGTCTCGACGATCTTGCGCGCTGACGCGTCGATCGCCTCATGGTCGTAGGCCTTGAGCCGGATGCGGATCTTCTGTCCCGCCACGCTTGCCGTCCTTCTCACTTGTCGCGGTTTCCCGCGGCTTTCGCCTTGTCGCGCACGTCCGGGGGTCCCGGCGCGCACTTCCTTGCGGTTCTCCCGCTGCTGTCCTCGTCCTGCTGAGCGCGGTCTTGCTGCACTCGTCCTGCTGAGCGCGTCATGGTGGGCGGGATGGCCCGCCGGGTCATGCTCGTCGCGCTCGCGCACGGCGCGAGCGCAAGCGCCCAACGCCGGGCGGACATGATCCGCCGCCGCTGTTCATCTGTCTGGGTTCACCGGTCCACGCGGTCGGGCGTGTCGCCCGCACTCGCACGCATCCGCCGGCGAGTTCCCCGCGGGTGCTGGTGGATCGGCCGCGCTCGGCTGAGCGCGAGACTGCAGTTCGTTCCAGTACTGCCGATATTCCCAGGTCGGAACCGGTTCGATGATCAAGAACTGATCGTCTCGCCGCTTCCCGTCAACCTTGTCCGGGCCGCACGAAAACACGACCCCGTCAAAGGGCAACCCGAGAAGTATGCCTCATGAGCGGGGGTGACTTCAAATCCCCCACCTGTGATGCCCTGCGCACCGTCTTGTGAGCCTCTCCGCGGGCGCGGACGATTGCCGGGCCGGCCGATTGCTGTGGCGCCTGGACTCGAACCCTCACTCCGCAAACCCACGCCTGACTCACGCCGCAACACTGAGCAACCCGTCAACTTCCGGAGCAAGAGCCTGACGGACGCGCCAGTCGGCCCACCGGACCGCTCGAGCGACGCCCTCACCCGAAGCGCTGTGCGGCCCGCCGGAACGCTGCGACACGAGCAGCCCGTCACTTCCGCAAACCGACGCCTGACGCCACGCCGCAACACCAGTCAACCCGCCAGTTTGCTGAGCAAGCGCGAGGTGAACACCGCAGCGACCGCAGCGGTGCGCGGCCGCCGGCTCAGAACTGCTGGCGCCGGAGGGCGCGCTGCAGGCGCTCGATCACCGCTGTCGGATGGTCGAGGTCGGCCCACACCCACCGGACCACGGCCCAACCGGCGTCGCGCACGGCATCCTCGCGGAGTTTCTCTCGGAACAAGGCATCCGCGGGGTCCGGGCCTGCGACCGACACGCCGTACTTGACCTTTCCGTCGAACTCGCCGAGCACCCGGTGCTTGCGATAGCCGAAGTCGCCGCGCGCGAGGAATGTGCCGTCCGCAGCGATGACCTCGACCTGGAGTTCCGGTTTCGGCAAGCCGGCTCGATGAATCATCACCCGACTCCGCGATTCCCCGACGCTCTCACTCAGGCCGTCGGCGAAACCGATAGCCCGTGACGCAGCCAATCCGCCCGGCAATCGCCCCGAGGTCTTGAGTTGTTCGGTGAGCCGCTCTTTCGTGGTGAGCTGCCGGTGGAGCGCTGCGTCCGCCACCACCACACCGTCCTCGAACGACAGCACCCGGGCCAGATCCGCGATCGTGCGGTCGATCGACGTCACCAGCCAGCCGTCGAGCTCGACGACGTCAGCCTCGGCAAGGGCGGCGGCGTGCGCGTGGACCAGCGGACCGCGGTGGGCCTTGGCCGGCGGGTTCCGGGTGACGTGCACTGCTCCGGCGTTGGTCACGGGCACCGGCAGCTTGTGCACCAGTGCAGCGGAGATGTGGCTGAACACCTGGTCGCCAGGGCGTCGGGAACGCACTGCGTGCATGGCGACCAGGTGACGCCGCACCGGCGACATCGCCACGCTCTGCGGTTCCGTGCTGCCCGGCGCAATCAGGTACGCGCCGCGCACAGCCGTCGTCCACCTGCCACGGGCGATCAGTCGCCGGATCTCACCGTCGGTGTAACCCTCGGCCAATGCGTTGGCCCGCAGCACGATCACAGGACGCTGAGCGCCATCGGCAGTCATGGCGGCACCATGCCCCGCACCCGGGACGGACGTCATGGCGCACGGCGCACTTGTGAACAGATGGGCGCCTGTGAACAAGTCATGGTGCCGGCTGTGGCAGACGCCGCCGGCCGCCGCTCTTGAATTCTGCTGACGCACCGAGCGCGGGCGCGGCCCACTCGGCCTCACTCCGCAAACCCACGCCTCACGCACGCTGCAGCAAGAGCAACCCGTCATCTTCCGGAGCATCGCCCACGCCGGCTCGCAAGATGCCCTCACGGCGGTACCTGCGCCCCGGACAGCAAAAGGCCCCGCCCGCAACCGAAGTCGCGAGCGGGGCCCTGAGCCGATCAGCGAGCCGAACGCCCGCCGAGCAGAGACCTACTTGATGATCTTCGTGACCGAGCCGGCACCGACGGTGCGGCCACCCTCACGGATCGCGAAGCGGAGGCCCTCTTCGATGGCGATCGGCTGGATCAGCGAGACCGTCATCTCCGTGGTGTCACCGGGCATGACCATCTCGGTGCCCTCGGGGAGGTTCACCACACCGGTCACGTCGGTGGTACGGAAGAAGAACTGCGGGCGGTAGTTGTTGAAGAACGGCGTGTGCCGGCCACCCTCGTCCTTGCCCAGGATGTAGACCTGAGCCTCGAACTCGGTGTGCGGGGTGATCGAACCCGGCTTGACGACGACCTGGCCGCGCTCCACCTCCTCGCGCTTGGTGCCGCGCAGCAGCAGCCCGACGTTGTCGCCGGCCTGGCCGCTGTCGAGCAGCTTGCGGAACATCTCGACACCGGTGACGGTGGTCTGGAAGGACTTCGGCTTGATGCCGACGATTTCCACGGTCTCGTTGACGTTGACCTTGCCGCGCTCGACCTTGCCGGTCACGACGGTGCCGCGGCCGGTGATCGTGAAGACGTCCTCGATGGGCATCAGGAACGGCTTCTCGGTGTCGCGGACGGGCTCCGGGATGGACTCGTCGACGGCATTCATCAGCTCGACGACGGTCTCGACCCACTTCGGGTCACCCTCGAGAGCCTTCAGACCGGAGGTGCGGATGACGGGGGCGTCCTCGTCGAACTCCTGATCGGCGAGCAGTTCGCGAACCTCGAGCTCGACGAGCTCCAGGATCTCCTCGTCGTCGACCATGTCGGCCTTGTTCAGGGCGACCAGGATGTAGGGCACGCCGACCTGGCGGGCCAGGAGCACGTGCTCCTTGGTCTGCGGCATCGGGCCGTCGGTGGCGGCCACGACCAAGATCGCGCCGTCCATCTGGGCCGCGCCGGTGATCATGTTCTTGATGTAGTCCGCGTGACCGGGCGCATCGACGTGCGCGTAGTGCCGCTTCTCGGTCTGGTACTCGACATGCGCGATGTTGATGGTGATGCCGCGCTGACGCTCCTCAGGAGCCTTGTCGATCTGATCGAAGGCGGAGACCTCGTTCAGGGTCGGGTACTTGTCGTGCAGCACCTTGGTGATGGCCGCCGTCAGGGTCGTCTTGCCATGGTCGACGTGACCGATGGTGCCGATGTTGACGTGCGGTTTGCTCCGGTCGAACTTCGCCTTCGCCACTGCTGTCCTCCTCAGGACTCTTCTGATGCGCCATGCGACTTCCGGTACTGATTGCGGTCGTCAGGGCGTTGGTGGATGGATCTGGACCGGGATCTCTGTCGATCCCGGACCCGTGACGGCGGAGCGTGTTACCCCGCCATCTCGACTGTGGAGGGTACGGACGGCCGCTTCCGGCGGCCAATCCGTACCTCTGGAGGTGATTCAGTTGTGCGGGGTCGGCCGAGGCCGGGAGATCATTCGCCGTTCTGCTTGGCGATGATCTCCTTGGCCACGTTCGTGGGAACCTCGGCGTAACGGTCGAACACCATCGAGTACGACGCCCGGCCCTGGGTCCGCGACCGCAGGTCGCCGACGTAGCCGAACATCTCCGACAGCGGCACGAGAGCCGTCACGACGCGGGCGCCGCTGCGCTCGGACATGGACTGGATCTGTCCACGACGCGAGTTCAGGTCGCCGATGACGTCACCCATGTTGTCCTCGGGCGTGACGACCTCGACACTCATCAGCGGCTCGAGCAGCACGGGCTTGGCCATCCGGGCGGCTTCCTTCATCGCGATGGAACCCGCGATCTTGAACGCCATCTCGGACGAGTCGACCTCGTGGTACGCACCGTCCACCAGGGTCAGCTTGACGCCGAGAACCGGGTAGCCGGCGAGGATGCCGTACTGCAGCGCGTCCTGCGCACCGGCGTCCACCGACGGGATGTACTCCTTCGGGATACGTCCACCGGTGACGGCGTTGACGAACTCGTAGGTGGCGCCCTCCGAGTGCTCCATGTCCAGCGGCTCGACCGTGATGAGGATCTTCGCGTACTGCCCGGATCCACCGGTCTGCTTCTTGTGCACGTAGCTGTACTTCTCGACGGTGCCGCGGATGGTCTCGCGGTACGCGACCTGCGGCTTGCCGATGTTGGCGTCGACGTTGAACTCGCGCCGCATCCGCTCCACCAGGATGTCCAGGTGCAGCTCGCCCATGCCGGAGATGACCGTCTGGCCGGTCTCCTCGTCGTTCTTGACCTTGAACGTCGGGTCCTCTTCGGCGAGCTTCTGGATCGCGGTGCCGAGCTTCTCCTGGTCGGACTTGGTCTTCGGCTCGATGGCGACCGAGATGACCGGGTCGGGGAAGTTCATCGACTCGAGCACGATCTGGTGCGCGGGGTCGGTCAACGTGTCGCCGGTGGTGGTCTGCTTGAGCCCCATGACGGCGACGATGTCGCCGGCGCTGACCGAGGCCAGCTCCTCACGCTTGTTGGCGTGCATCTGGTAGATCTTGCCGATCCGCTCCTTGCGGTCCTTGGTCGCGTTGACGACCTGGGTGCCGGTGTTCAAGGTGCCGGAGTACACGCGGACGAAGGTCAGCTTGCCCAGGTGCGGGTCGGTAGCGACCTTGAACGCCAGCCCGGCGAAGGTGTCCTTCGGGTCCGGGTGCCGCTCGGCCGGGGTGACACCGTCGGTGAGCGTTCCATCGATGGCGCCGACGTCCAGCGGTGACGGCAGGTACTCGACCACCGCGTCGAGCATGGGCTGAACACCCTTGTTCTTGAACGCGGAACCGGTGACGACAGGGTTGACCTTGCCGGCGATGGTGGCCCTGCGGATGGCCGCGTTCAGCTGGTCGAGGGTGAGCTCCTCGCCGACCAGGTAGGCCTCCATGGCCTCGTCGTCGTTCTCGGAGATCGTCTCGATGAGCTTCTCGCGCCACTCATTGGCGGACTCGACCAGGTCGGCGGGGATCTCCTCGATGGAGTAGTCCTCACCCTTGACCGTCTCGCCGCGCCAGGTCAGCGCGCGCATCTGCAACAGGTCGACGACGCCGATGAAGCCGCCTTCGGCGCCGATCGGGATCTGCAGCACCAGCGGGGTCGCGCCGAGCCGCTCGACCATCATGTCGACGCAGCGGAAGAAGTTCGCACCGGTGCGGTCGAGCTTGTTGACGAAGCACATCCGCGGCACGTGGTACTTCTCGGCCTGACGCCAGACCTGCTCGGTCTGCGGCTCGACACCGGCGACGCCGTCGAACACGGCAACGGCACCGTCGAGGACGCGAAGCGAACGCTCCACCTCGACGGTGAAGTCGACGTGACCCGGGGTGTCGATGATGTTGATCTTGTGACCCTTCCACGACGTCGTCGTGGCGGCGGAGGTGATGGTGATCCCCCGCTCCTGCTCCTGGTCCATCCAGTCCATGACGGCAGCGCCCTCGTGGACCTCGCCGATCTTGTACGTGATGCCGGTGTAGAACAGGATGCGCTCGGTCGTGGTGGTCTTGCCCGCGTCGATATGCGCCATGATCCCGATGTTGCGGACCTTGTCCAGGGCGATGGTGGCCACGGTGGCTTCTTCCTCGTCTCGATAAAAGTGGGGGTGTGCTGCGTGCTGGACGGCTCGCGTGTCAGAGCCCGTCCGCCCGAAAGGCAGCACCCGTTACAGCGCCGAACAGGGGTGCGATATTCCGGCTGGACGCCTTGCCGACTACCAGCGACAGTGACGACTGACCGTTGGCGAAGATGAAGCCGTCACCAACGGTAGTGCGCGAAGGCCTTGTTCGACTCGGCCATCTTGTGCGTGTCCTCGCGCCGCTTGACCGATGCGCCGAGGCCGTTGGAGGCATCGAGCAGCTCATTCATCAGCCGCTCGGTCATGGTCTTCTCGCGACGGGCCTTGGAGTAGCCGACCAGCCAGCGCAGCGCCAGGGTGGTGGACCGGCCGGGCTTGACCTCGATCGGCACCTGGTAGGTGGCGCCACCGACACGGCGGCTCTTCACCTCGAGGGCGGGCTTGACGTTGTCCAGCGCACGCTTGAGGGTGACCACCGGGTCGCCGCCGGTCTTGTCGCGGCAGCCTTCGAGGGCGCCGTACACGATCGACTGGGCGATGGACCGCTTGCCGTCCATCAGCACCTTGTTGACCAGCTGGGTCACCAGCGGGGAGTTGTAGACCGGGTCGGCAACGAGCGGCCGACGCGGAGCGGGTCCCTTGCGGGGCATTAGCTCTTCTCCTTCTTCGCGCCGTACCGGCTGCGAGCCTGCTTGCGGTTCTTGACACCCTGGGTGTCCAGCGAGCCGCGAATGATCTTGTAGCGGACGCCGGGGAGGTCCTTCACCCGGCCGCCGCGCACCAGCACGATGGAGTGCTCCTGCAGGTTGTGGCCCTCGCCCGGGATGTAGGCGGTGACCTCGACCTGGCTGGTCAGCTTGACCCGGGCGACCTTCCGCAGCGCCGAGTTCGGCTTCTTCGGGGTGGTCGTGTAGACGCGCGTGCAGACGCCACGCCGCTGCGGGCTGCCCTTGAGGGCCGGCGTCTTCGTCTTGCCGATCTTGTCGGTGCGGCCCTTGCGGACCAACTGCTGGATCGTGGGCATGTGCTGGCGACTTCTTCCTTCGCGGTTTCGCGACGAGGCAGTTCAATGACGGTCTGGATGCTGGTGATCCAATGCCCCCGCGCGGACGCCACCGAGGTGGCGAGGCGCCAGAAACCCGAGCGCCACGCGGCACACGACTGAGGGCACAGAACATCGACCCAGCAGGACCGGGCCAATCGCACAGGCTACCCGCGCGTGCGGGACGGCTGCAAATCGATCGGTTGTTCGGTCAGGGCTGGACGCCTGCTCCTGGACCCGTTCCCGAAGGAACGGAACCTTTCGCCGGCGCCGGCTCGGTTCCCTGCAGACGTCTCGTGACGAGTCGCCCGCGGCAAACCGGACCTCAGCGCTGGGTGCTTCGTTCCCATGTTACCGGCAGCCCGGATTGCCGCTCGCTCCCCGGTGTAAGCACCGGTCGCAGACGCCCACACCCCCGGCGGCCGCGGTAACCCTTCACTCGGCGGCCAGCGCGTGCGTCGGCGGCGTCATCGCTGCGCGCCGGGACGGGAGCACCGAGGCGAGCAATCCCGCGGCGACGGCCACGGCGATGACGACGACGAGTGATGCCCAGGGGACGGCCAGCGTCGAGTCGCCACCCGCTTCACCGAATGCGCTGCGAACGCCGACCCAGCCGTACCCGATTCCGGCCAGCACGCCGACGACAGTCGCGATCACCGCGAGCATCACGGCCTCGATGGCGAGCATCCATCGCAGCTCGCGACGTTGCAGCCCCAGCGCCCGTAGCAGCGCCGACTCCCTGGTGCGCTCGATCACCGACAGCCCCAGGGTGTTGCCGATCCCGACGACGGCGATCACCACAGCGACGGCCAGCAATGCGACCGCCACCGTCACGATGGTGCCCAGGGCCGATGACGTTGCGGCGCGTTCCGGCGCAGACCCGCCGAGAGAGAGATCGGCAGTGCGGGCAATGATCCGGTTGAGGTCCGAGGTGACCTGCTCGGCATCGGCTCCCGGATCCAGCGCGGCCCAGATCGCCAGCGGTGCCGGGTCGGCCGTCAGCCTCGCCAGCGACGCCCCGGTGAGCACGAAGGAGCCCCCGTTGAGGCCCTGATCGGTCAGCACACCGGCCGCAACGGAGAACGTCCCGCTGCGCCCGCCCACGGTCACGGTCACCCGGTCCCCCACCGACAGCTGCCCGGTCAACAGATAGCCCGGCACCAGCACCGTGTCGTCTCTCAGTTCCGCGGGGATCTCGGCCAAGACCGCACCGGCGCCGGCTCCCACGCCGAGCACGGTGGCGTCCGTCGCCACCTCGTCACCGCCGGGGCCGGCGACGTCCGCCGCGGCGCCCGGAATCGCGGCAGCGGCGCGGAGCCCGGGCTGCGCGGCGACCATGTCGATGACCGTGCGGGCAATCGGGTCTCCGACGCCGGTGATAGAGATGTCGACCGGGTACTGCTGCTCGAGCGCGCGGTCCAGGGACGCCTGCGCGCTCGCCGCACCGACCTGCATGGTCACGATCAGGCCGACGCCGAGCATCAGCGCGGCGGCGGTCGCCGCCGCCCGCCCGGGGTTGCGCCGGCCGTTCAACGCGGCCAGCCGACCCGGCACGCCAGCGAGTCCGGCCGCCACACCGACCAGCCGAAGTAACGGCGGGACGAAAGTCGGACTGAGCAGCAGGATCCCGACGGCCGACAGCGCCCCGCCCCCCAGGGCGAGCAGCACCTGATTCCCCAGCACCGCCATCGCCAACAGGGCCACACCGGCCACCGTCAGGAGAAGCGCGACCGAGGCCCTGCGACGGCCGGCGCGGCGCCGTGGTGCGTCCTCGGGTACCGACTGGAGCGCGACCAGCGGTGCAACGCGCATCGCGGCGGACGCCGGCGCGACGGCGGCCAGCACGGTGAGAAGCACGCCACCGGCCGCGGTGATCGCCAACCCGACGGGCGGCAACACCGGCCAGCCGTCGGCGAGCCCGGTCAACCGCGCACCGAGCCACCCGACGCCCGATCCCACCAGGATGCCCAGCAGCGCCCCGGCGAGACCGATCAGCCCGGCCTCGGTCAGCAGGTCACGGCGCACCTGCCGAGACGTCGCCCCGACGCACCGGGTGAGGGCGATCTGCCGGCGGCGCTGGGTGATCAGGATGGTGAAGGTGTTGGCGATGACGATGCCCGCGGCAACGACGGCGATCACCGCGAAGCCGAGCAGCACGATGGCCAGGATGTCGACGCCGTTCGTCAGGTCGGCGATCGCCTCGTCGGCGCGCTCGTCGGATGTCTGCACCACCGCGGCGTCGCCCACGACTGTTCCGACAGCGGTGCGGAGATCACCGTCGGACACGTCATTGTCGGCCAGGACGGCAATCGGCGCGCTCGTCAGCGCTGAGGATTCACCGCCCGACGTCTCGGAAATCCCTGCCATCATTTGCGGGGTCACGTACGCCGTTGGCTGCGTACCGCTGAAGGCCGATGACGAGGTGTCGGCAATACCGACCACGGTCATGGCCGGCATTTCACCTTCGTTCGGGCCCACGGACAACGAGAGCTGTTGACCGACAGCGAGATTGGCCGTGGTGGCGGTCGACCGATCGACGATCAGTTCGTCAGTACCGGCCGGCCAGCGCCCCCCTTCCAGTCCGAACCAGCGGAGCCGCTCGTCATCCGGAACAACGTGCAGCGCAATGGTTCCACGCGACTCCACCGCGGTGTAGCCGACGTACTCGGTCGGGATGCTCTCGGCGTGTTCCACCCCACGAACGGCTCGGATCTGCGTCAGCAGGTCGTCGGCCGTCCCGGAGGAGTCGAGGTTCGGCGTCACGATCAGGTCGGCGCCCCGGTAGGGCGCGGTGACCCTGTCCGCGAGGTCGGCGCGGTAGGTCGCACTGAACACGAGGGTGGCGGCGACAAAGCCGACGCCCAGCAGCACCGCCAGCGTCACGGCGACGAAACGACCGGAACGGAAACGGATTTCGGACACCGCAGTTCGCAGTGATCTCGTCACGATCAGGCCCCCAGCGTGCGCATCGCGGCGAGCACGTCGTCGGCTGTCGGTTCGGGGATCTCACCGGCGAGCCGGCCGTCCGCGAGCAGCACGACGCGGTCGGCGTACGAGGCCGCGATCGGGTCGTGGGTGACCAGCACGATCGTCTGCCCGGATTCCCGGCTGCTCGTGCGCAGGTAGCTCAGCAGCGACTGTCCGGTGCGCAGATCCAGGGCGCCGGTGGGCTCGTCCGCGAAGACCACATCGGGCCGGGTGATCAGCGATCTGGCGATGGCGACCCGCTGTTGCTGCCCGCCGGAGAGCTGACTGGGCCGGTGTCGCAAGCGATCTGTGATGCCGAGAGACGTTGTCAGAGAATCGAAGTGGGCACGGTCGACGCGCCGACCGGACATCTCGAGCGGCAGCAGGATGTTCTGCTCGGCGGTCAGCGTCGGGAGCAGATTGAACGACTGGAAGACGAATCCGACGCGTTCCCGACGAACCAGCGTCAGCGCACGGTCGGGCAGCGACGTGAGCTCCTGCTGACCCAACCACACCGAGCCCGCGGTCACTGTGTCCAGGCCAGCGAGAGCGTGCATCAGCGTGGATTTCCCCGAGCCGGACGGGCCCATGATGGCGGTGAACGAACCGGCGGCGAACTCGACGGTGATCCCGTCGAGTGCCCGCACCGCCGTGCCCTCGCGGCCATAGACCTTCACCACATCAGTGGCCGCCGAGGCCGGGCGAATACTGGTCGCAAGAGATGTCATGGCGCGAAACTCCCCGGGTTGTGGTCGTTTCGCCGCTGAGTGCGGCGAATGACGGCACCCGGAACGCTATGAGCGACGGCGGCTGCTGCCATCGGAGCACGGGACCTGTCAAGCGGACACGGACTACGACCGTGGGTGGACTGCTGCGCCGGCTGTGGGACCGCGGTCGCAGCCGGTGACCGGCACGTCGCCATGACACATTCGGCGAGGACGCCCTCGCAGACGTTGCGCGCCAACGCCCGTCAGCTGCGCCGGACCAGTCCGCTCTCGTAGGCCAGCACCACCAGGCCGACCCGGTCGCGCCGCTGCAGCTTGGCCAACAGCCGGCCGATGTGGGTCTTGACCGTCGCCTCCGCCATGAACAACCGGGCAGCGATCTCAGAGTTGGTCGCGCCGGCCGCGACCTGCTCCAGCACCTGCCGCTCTCGGTTGGTGAGCGTCGCCAACAGATCCCGGTGCCGGTCCGGTTCGGTGGGGCCGCCCGGCAGTGCGTGGGTCACCTGCTCGAGTAGCCGGCGGGTGGCGCTCGGCGCGACCACTGCGTCACCGGCCGCGACGGCACGGATCGCGCCCAGCAGATCGTCAGGTCGGGCGTCCTTGAGCAGGAATCCACTCGCCCCGGACCGCAGCGCGGCGAAGACGTACTCATCGAGGTCGAAGGTGGTCAGCACCAACACTTTCGGGGCGTTCTCCGGCCCGCCGGGTCCGCCGGTGATCCGGCCGGTCGCCTGCACGCCGTCCATCACCGGCATCCGGATGTCCATCAGAACGACGTCGGCTCCGACCGCGGCCGTCCCTGCCGGGCGTGTCGCCAACGGAGCGGCGCTGACGGCCGCTACCGCCTGCGCACCGTCGGAGGCCTCGCCGACGACCGTCATGTCCGGCTGAGCGTCGACCAGCATCCGGAAGCCGGCTCGGACCAGCGCCTGATCGTCGACGATGAACACCCGGATCGTCACTGGACGCCGTCGATCCGGGAGGTCGACACCACCGGGGCGGTCACCGAGGTCGCACCGGACAACGGCGGCAGCGGCAATTCCACCGACACCTCGAACCCCCCGCCCTGACGAGGCCCGGCCCGCAGGGCGCCGTCATGCACCCTGACTCGTTCCCGCATGCCGAGCAGCCCGTGTCCACCACCGTCCGGATCCGCCGGGGGGGCCGCGGCGCCGCGTCCGGTGTCGATCACCGTGATCCGAAGATGAGTTGCTGTGAAGATCAATTCCACCCTGGCGCAAGCAGCGGGGCCGCCGTGTCGTAGGACGTTGGTCAGGCCCTCCTGCACCACCCGGTACACCGTCAGTCCCAGTGCGGGCGGCAGCGGCCGCTGCGGCCCCGACACGGTGAGCGTCACCGGCAGGCCGGTGCCGGCGACCTGCTCGACCAGCGCAGCGAGGTCCCCGACGCCTGGCGAGGGTGCGTAGTCGACGTGCGCGTCGCCGCGGGCCGCAGACGCGGCAGCGGCAGCGGCAGCGGCAGCGGCAGCGGCAGCGGCAGCGGCAGAGGCGGAGCTTGTTGCACCGAGGCCGTTCCCACGTCCGCGGCCCACGCCGGTCCGGGGGCCGCCCCTGAGCGCAGCACCCCGACCAGCCGGCGCATCTCGGCCAGCGCCTCCCTGCTGGTGGCGGCGATGGTGTCCAGCACCATCGGTGCGATATCGGCCCGGTCCGGCGCGGCCCGGACAGCGGCAGCCGCGCCATCGGCCTGCACCACGATCACCGTGAGCGAGTGCGCGACGATGTCGTGCAGTTCTCGGGCGATCGTCGTGCGCTCCTGGGCGGCGGCCATCTGCGCCCGCTGGTCCCGTTCGACGGCCAGCAACCTGTTGCGCTCGTGCAGTGCGGACAGCTGTTCCTCGACGTGCTCACGCTGGTCACGCTGCCTGGCGCCCAACAGGTACGCGGCCGAAAGCGCGCCCGCGCCTGCGGTGAACCCCACCACCGCGAATCCCGGCGCGTCGGCGCCGAACCACAGCACCGCCCCGACGGCGGCCCCGCACACGGCGACGGCCCAGGTGGCAATCCCCCACCAACGCTCCGGCACGTGTGCCGCCGCGGCGTGGACGACCAACACCACCGCGACGTCACCCAGGATCGGCCCGTCGATCACCGTCAATTGCCACACGCACAACAGCGCCGTCAGCACCGTGACGGTCCGCGCCAGGGAGCGGCGGGCGAACAACGGCAGGATCAGCAGCGCGCTGACCGCGAACTCGGCGCGCCGGCCGGCGGTGAAGTATCCGATCAGCACCGCGAACAGCAGGGCCGTCGCCATGATGGCGTCACCGACCCACCGGTTGACCTCCAGCCAGCGATTGAGACTCCGGAGCATTGCCGCAGCGTAGGGCCGCCGGCACGCCAACGGATCATCCCGCGGTCGGACAAGCCGGCATCGGCAGCGGGCGGTGCGTCCGCCGGCAGGCAGCGGCAGCAGGCATCAGGCAGCGGTTGGGGTAACTCGATGGCTGCGAAACCACAGCAACCGGGCAGCGTCCCGCCGACGAATCCACTTCGTGTTCTCGAAAAGGGGTGCGACCGTCGGGTTTCGACTGCGACCCCGACCCTGGAGGTACACGATGACGTCCACATCGACCCCGACGACCGCGCCACTCGGCACCGCACCACCGACGTCGTCGGCCACCGGCGAGGTCGCCCCAGCCCGACCCACGACGGACCCCGATCACCGCCGCGCCGACCGGGGCACGACCGCAGATCTGCCCGCTGATCTGCCGACCTGGATGCGCGTCAGCGTGCTGAACGGTCCGGGGGACGTCACGCTCGAACGCCGGCCGGTGCCGCGACCGGGACCCGGAGAGGTGCTGGTGCGCATCGGTTCCGTGGGCATCTGCGGATCGGACGTGCACTACTACCGGCACGGCCGGATCGGGGAGTACGTCGTGCGCGAGCCGCTGGTGCTCGGGCACGAAGCGGGCGGCCGGATCGCGGCAGTCGGGCCGGGCGTCGATCCGGCCCGCATCGGTCAGCCGGTCGCGCTGGAACCGGGCGTGCCGTGCCGGGAGTGCGCACATTGCAAGGCGGGGCGATACAACCTGTGCCCCGATGTCCGTTTCTTCGCGACACCGCCCATCGACGGCGCCTTCGCCGAGTTCGTGGTGATAGCAGGCGATTTCGCGCACCCGGTCCCCGACACGCTCTCGGACGACGCAGCCGCATTGATCGAACCGCTGTCGGTGGCGGTCTGGGCGTGCGCGAAGGCGCACATCGGGGCGGGCAGTTCGGTGCTGATCAGCGGCGCGGGACCGATCGGGATCCTGACGGTTCAAGTGGCGAAAGCGTTGGGGGCGATCGACATCGTCGTCTCCGACGTCGAACCCGCCAGGCTCAGCGCGGCACAGCATTTCGGTGCCACCCGCACCCTCAACCCGCGCGAGCGTCAACACGCGCTCATCGAGGTCGATGCCTACATCGACTGTTCCGGCGCGCCGGCGGCGATCCGCACCGGCATCGAGACCGTCCGACCGGCGGGACGGGTGATCCTGGTCGGCATGGGCGCCGACGAGGTGACGCTGCCGATGACGGCCCTGCAGGGCCGCGAGATCACCGTCACGGGAACCTTTCGCTACGCCAACACCTACCCGACCGCGATCGCCCTTGCCGGGTCCGGCCGCATCGATCTGGACGGCATGGTCAGCGCGCGCTACACCCTGGAGGATGCCGAACGTGCGCTGTTGCCGGACACCGACCCGGCCGCGATGAAGGTGGTCGTGCTGCCGGGCGCGGCCGGTCCTGTCCGGTCGCCCGCGGCGCGGCAGTGAGCGGCGGCGGATGACCCGGCAACCGCTCACATGCCCGGAAACCCACAGAGAATGGGCGCCGCCGTGCTGCGCCATGGGCAAGGGGAGCGTCCGGGATGTCCGTTTGGAACCCCTACCTCGGGAGAAATCTGCCCGGAAACGGGCACCAACCGGACTACAAAAAGTTACGACAACCACTCGACGCGTGACTGATAGGACCCCATTCTGGTAACGCACACAAGGTGAGCCAGCTAACAGCTTCCAAATAACGGGCGAAAACAGTTCGCGGCCAGCAGTTCCAGCGTTGACGGTGGAAGGCGAGTGTGGTCGATGCAGACCAAGCAGGGTGAGGAGCGCCGGCGGCTCATCCTCGATCACGCCCGCGGCACGGGGCACATCGAGGTCACCGAAGTCGCTCTCCGACTGGACGTGGCCGCCGAGACGGTTCGCAGGGACCTCAAGGTCCTGGAGGAGCACGGACTGGTCCGCCGCATCCACGGCGGCGCGTACCCGGTCGAGGGTGCCGGGTTCGAGTCGAACATGGACCATCGCAGCGGCCACCGGGTACCGGAGAAGCGGCGCATCGCGATGGCTGCGATGGAAAGCCTGGGCGACGCCGAGACCGTCTATCTGGACGAAGGCTTCACTCCGCAACTGGTCGCCGAAGAACTGCTGAAGCTGAACCGGCCGCTGACCGTCGTCACGTCATCACTGACGGCCGCGGGCATCCTGGCCGGCACCGACGCCATGTCGGTCATCCTGCTCGGCGGCCGGGTGCGCGGCCGCACCTTGGCGACCTCGGATCACTGGACCATCGGCATGCTGTCGGACCTGGTGGTGGATCTCGCGATCCTGGGTACCAACGGCATCTCCCGTGACCGCGGTCTGACCACTCCGGTACCGGCGGTCTCCGCGGTCAAGCAGAAGGTCGTACAGATCTCCCGTCGGCGGCTTTTCGTCGGCGTCCACACCAAGTTCGGAATCAACAGCTTCTGTCGATTCGCTGACGTGTCGGATTTCGAAACCCTCGTCACCGACACGGGAATGAGCGCCCACGAGGCCCACCGTTACAGCGCCCTCGGACCGACCGTGATGAGGGTGTAACCGGGCGGCGCACCGCGGCGCGCCGTCATCCGAGCCGGATACCAGACCCACACGCCACAACCACACAGCACGCCGACCGACGGGGATCCACCCGGCCGGTAGTTCCGTGCGCCTACAGCACATCTCGACCAGCACGCCTCGACCAGCACGCCTCGACCAGCACAGCTCGACCGTCCATGTCTCCGCGCCCGGAGGCCACCCACCGAGAGGACAATCCATGCGACCACCTCCCCCGCTGCGGCACCGTCCGCCGCGCAGTTCGCACCGCCGGACAACGTGGCGGTCCAGCCGGCGCCCCCTTCTGATCGCCCTCGTGGTGGCGTTGACGGCGGCCACCACCGCCTGCACCGCCGGCGCGGGCGGAAAGTCGGACAACGGTCATTCCATCAACGTGCTGATGGTGAACAACCCGCAGATGGTGGATCTGCAACGGCTGACCGCGGAGAACTTCACCGCCCAAACGGGTATCACGGTGAACTACACCGTCCTGCCGGAGAACGACCTGCGGGACAAGGTGTCCCAGGAATTCACCAGCCAGGCCAACCAGTACGACGTCGCAACGCTGTCGAACTTCGAGATCCCCATCTACGCGGGGAACGACTGGCTGTATCCGCTGGACGACTTCGTCGCCACCGATACCGCTTTCGATCAGGGCGACATCTTCCCGTCGATGACGAAGTCACTCTCGGCGGACGGGAAGCTCTACGGCGAGCCGTTCTACGGGGAGTCGTCGTTCCTGATGTACCGCAAGGACGTCCTGGCTGCCAAGGGCCTCAAGATGCCCGAGCGCCCCACCTGGCAGCAGGTGGCCGACATCGCGGCAAAGGTGGACAACGCACAGCCTGGCATGCGCGGGATCTGCCTGCGTGGCCAGCCGGGTTGGGGCCAGGTGATCGCGCCGCTGACCACGGTGGTCAACACCTTCGGCGGTACCTGGTTCACCGCTGACTGGCAGGCACAGGTCAACGCACCGGAGTTCACCGACGCGACGAACTTCTACGTCAATCTGGTGCAGCAGCACGGCGAGTTCGGAGCTCCCTCGGCAGGTTTCACCGAATGCCTGACCGCTCTCGCGCAGGGCAAGGTCGCCATGTGGTACGACGCGACGTCAGCGGCCGGCAGCCTCGAGGCGGACGAATCTCCGGTCAAGGGCAAGCTTGCCTACGCACAGGCACCGGTGGAGAAGACCAAGGCCTCCGGTTGGCTGTACGCCTGGTCGTGGGCGATCGAGAAGAGCACCCCGAAGTCGGCCGATGCCTGGAAGTTCATCTCATGGGCCTCGGGCAAGGACTACGAGAACCTGGTCGGCGAGCAGATCGGCTGGGCCAGGGTGCCGGCCGGGAAGCGCGCGTCGACCTACGAGATCCCGCAGTATGTCGAGGCGGCCAAGGCATTCGCCGAGCCGACCAAGACCGCCATCACCGAGGCCGATCCAACCAATCCCGGCGTGCAGCCACGGCCCACGGTCGGCATTCAATTCGTCGACATCCCCGAGTTCACCAACCTCGGTACCAAGGTCTCGCAGGACATCTCCAGCGCGATCGCAGGACAGATCAGCGTCGCGGACGCCCTGAACAAGGGCCAGGAACTGGCGGACGACGTCGCCGCCACCTACCGGCAATGACCGCGCCGCCGCGTCCCATCGCGGGCGCTCCTCCCCGCTCCCGTCCCTGTTCCGTTGCTGTTCTCGTCCCTTATGTGGAGGTTCCGGTATGAGCACCACCACCACGCCGACGACGTCGGCGGCCGCGCCACCGCAAGCGCATGTCCCCAACAAGCTCGAACTGACCCCCAAGCAGGCGTGGATCCGGCGGATCCCGCTGCTCCCTGCGCTGATCTTCACCATCATCCTGACCCAGTTGCCGTTCGTGGCGACGCTGGTCATCTCGTTCATGAACTGGAACGCCTACCGCCCCGACCAGCGAGGCTTTGCGGGGTTCTCGAACTACGCGAAGGTGTTCACCGACGCCGATCTGCTCCGATCGGTGTGGGTGACCGTCCTGATGACGGTCACCGTTGTGCTGGTCAGCCTGGTCCTCGGGTTGGCCATCGCCCTGCTGCTCAACCGGGCGTTCCGGGGCCGCGGCATGGTCCGCACGATGATGATCACACCGTTCCTGATCGTGCCGGTGGCGGCCGCGCTGGTGTTCAAGCACGCCATCTACAACCCGATCTTCGGTCTGCTCAACGGCGTGATGACGTGGGTGTGGGGGCTGTTCGGCAGCGACAGCGCACCGCAGGTCGACTGGATCACCCAGTTCCCGCTGACCTCGATCGAGGTCACCCTGATCTGGCAGTGGACCCCGTTCATGACGCTGATCCTGTTGGCCGGGCTGCAGTCCCGTCCCGGTGAAGTGCTGGAAGCGGCGGCGGTGGACGGCGCCAACCACTGGCAGATGTTCACCCACATGACGCTGCCGCACATGCGGCAGTACCTGGAACTGGCCGGCCTGCTCGGCTCGATCTATGTGATCCAGACCTTCGACGCCGTCTACACCATCACCTCCGGCGCGCTCGGCACCGCCAACCTGCCGTTCACCATCTACCAGACCCTCTTTACCGCACAGGATTACGGGCTCGCCTCCGCGCAGGGCGTGATCGTTGTCATCGGCTCCATCATCATCGCCACCTTCGCGGTCAAGAACGTCTCCAGCCTGCTGTCCGAGGACAACAAATGACCATCACCGCACCCTCGACGACGCCTCCGGCCACCAGAGAAGCCCCCGAGAAGCCACAGGGCAAGAACCGTCTCGGCAAATCCGCCCTGACCATCCTGACCTGGCTCATCGGGCTGCTGTTCATCACCCCGGTGCTCTGGATGGTGCTGACCAGCTTCCACTCCGAGATCGATGCCGCGTCCAACCCGCCGGACATCTTCGCTCCACTCACCCTGGACGGCTACAAGGCCTTCTTCGGCGGCGAATCCGGCGCCAGCCCCTGGCCGTCGCTGATCAACTCGGCCTGGGCCTCGATCGGATCCACCATTCTGGTCATCCTGCTGGCGATCCCCGCCGCCTACGCGCTCTCGGTGAAACCGGTGCGCAAATGGACCGACGTGATGTTCTTCTTCCTCACCACCAAGATGCTGCCGGCCGTTGCCGGGCTCATGCCGATCTACCTCATCGCTGCCGGCATCGGCCTGCTGGACAACATCTGGTTCATGGTGGTCATCTACACCGCGATGAACCTGCCCATCGCGATCTGGATGCTGCGCTCCTTCCTCGCGGACGTCCCACCGGCACTGTTCGAGGCGGCGTCGATCGACGGCGCCAACCTGGTGCAGACGCTACGCCGGATCATCGTGCCGATCATCTCCCCCGGCATCGCGGCGACCGCGCTCATCTGCTTCATCTTCGCCTGGAACGAACTGCTCTTCGCCAAGGTGCTGACCGGCGTCGTTGCACAGACCGCGCCGGTCTACCTCACCGGGTTCGTCACGTCGCAGGGTCTGTTCCTGGCCCAGCTCTGTGCCGCCACCACCATCGTCTCGCTACCCGTACTGATCGCCGGATTCGCCGCCCAGGACAAGCTGGTCCAGGGCCTGTCGTTGGGAGCTGTCAAGTGAGCACACGAGTCTCGACCCCCGTCGCGTTGTCGGCGTCCACCCTCGATCAGTTGTCCGCGGACATCCCGCGGCCGGCGTACGACCGGAACGCTGTCACCACCGGCATCGTCCATTTCGGCGTCGGCGGGTTCCACCGGGCACATCAGGCGATGTACCTCGACGCGCTGATGAACAAGGGCCTGGCGTTGGACTGGGGCATCTGCGGTGTCGGCGTCATGCCGTTCGACGCGACCATGAAGGACGTGATGGCGCGACAGGACTGCCTGTACACGCTGGTCCTCAAGGATCCGGACGGAACCTGGGAACCACGGGTCATCGGCTCCATCGTGCAATACCTGTTCGCCCCGGACGATCCGCAGGCGGTGATCGAGAAGATGGCTGATCCGGCCACCCGGATCGTCTCCCTGACGATCACCGAGGGCGGGTACAACTTCCACCATGTCACCGGCGAATTCGATGCCGACAACCCCGCGGTGGCAGCTGATCTGGTGCCCGGCGCGACACCTGCCACCACCTTCGGGCTGATCACCGAGGCACTCGCCCGGCGCCGGGATCGCGGGCTGCCACCATTCACGATCATGTCCTGCGACAACATCCAGGGCAACGGTCACATGGCACACAAGGTTTTCACCGCCTTCGCCAGGTTGCGTGGCAGTGCCTGGGGCGACGACGCTCTCGGGGACTGGGTGGAGCAGAACGTCCCGTTCCCCAATTCGATGGTGGACCGGATCACTCCGGCCACCACCGACGAGGATCGCGCCGACATCGCGAACAGGTTCGGCATCACCGATGGGTGGCCGGTGGTGTGCGAGCCGTTTACGCAATGGGTGCTCGAGGACCATTTCGTCGACGGGCGGCCGCCGCTGGAAAGGGTCGGCGTGCAAGTGGTCGACGACGTCGAACCCTATGAGCTGATGAAACTCCGGCTGCTCAACGCCAGCCATCAGGGCCTCTGCTATTTCGGCTACCTCGCGGGGTACCGGCTGGTCCATGACGTGGCACAGGACCAGTTGTTCGCGCGATTCCTGCTCGCCTACATGGAGAACGAGGCCACTCCGACGTTGTCGCCGGTACCGGGTATCGACCTCGATGCCTACCGCCGGCAGCTCATCGACAGGTTCTCCAATGCCGGCGTCAGGGACACCGTGCCGCGGCTCTGTGCGGAGAGCTCTGATCGGATCCCTAAGTGGCTGCTGCCGGTGATCAGAGAGAATCTCGCCGCCGGCCGGGATGTCGCGCTGTCGGCCGCCATTGTCGCCAGCTGGGCGAGATACGCCGAGGCCGTCGACGAGCAGGGCCGGCCGATCGAGGTGGTCGACCGGCTCGAGGAGTCGCTGGTCGAGGCGGCCCGGCGGCAACGCACCGAGCCCCTCGCCTTTGTCTCCAACCGCGAGCTGTTCGGTGACCTCGTCGACGACGAGCGTTTCACCCAGCCGTATCTCGCCGCGCTGGACTCGCTGCACACCGCGGGCGCCAGGTCCACCCTGGAGGAGCTGATGCGCGGCCGCTGACGTGGGTCCAATCCCCCGTTGATCATGCGGCTCAGCACACGACACGCCGACGACACGCCGGCGCAAGTCGGCTGAGCCGCATGATCAACACAGGTCGACTCGCCGCAGCGCCAAGGCCTAAACTGTGCGTGCCAACGGATCCCAGTCGGCGGGCAACGGTGCCACCGTCGTGAAACCGGACGTCACCTGGACGAAGCTCGCGGTGAGTGCCGATTCCAGTGTCGCGTGCATCGCGTCCAGCACGTGTGCCCCGAGCTCACCGGTCGCACGGTGCATCGTTCCGGCGCGCAGGGATCGCGCCATGTCGAGCACGCCGATGCCACGACCGGCGCCCGCATCGACGGTGTGGAACGATTCCCAGCCGTCCACGCCGACCCTGGTCAGCCGGATGTCGCCGGCGAACCTGTTGGGATCGGGCAGCGCGATGGTGGCCTCCGTACCGGCGATCTCCAGGACACCCATCCGTACCAGCGGCGAGTCGAAACTGAAGGTGCCATTGGCGATCTGACCGCTCGCGTAGTCGAACAGGGCGCTCACATAGGTCGGCACCGTGACGGCGAAGACCTCACCTGCGCGGGGGCCGGAACCGATCGTCCTGGCGTCGGCCATCGTCCCCGCCCGGGCCGCAACCCCGACCACCGGACCGAACACCTGCGCCGCGGCTGTCAGGTAGTAGGGAGCCATGTCGAGCAGTGGCCCGCCACCGGCTTGGTAGAGGAAGTCGGGGTTCGGGTGCCAGAGATGCGGGCCCGGGGACAGGAACTGCATCGATGCCGTCAGCGGGCGGCCGATGTCGCCCCTGACGATCATCCGGAACGCTTCCTGTAGCCCCGGCCCGAGGAAGGTGTCCGGCGCACAACCCAGCAGCAGGCCCGCCTCCGCGGCCTGCCCGACCAGCGCCATCCCCGAGTCCCGTTCCAGGGCAAGTGGTTTCTCGTTCCACACGTGCTTTCCGGCGGCGAGAGCCGCCGACGCGACGTCGGCATGCGCCGCGGGCACGGTCAGGTTGACGATGATCTCGACGTCATCCCTGCCCAGCGCCTCGTCGACCGTCCCCGCGCCGGATACACCGAATTGGTCGGCCTTGGCGCGAGCCAGGTCCGGAAAGAGGTCTGCGACGAATCGCAGGTCGAGGTCCGGATAGGACCTCATGTTGGACAGGTACTGCTCGCTGATCTTGCCGGCACCGACCAGGGCGACGCCGACCGGCCCCGACGCGGCTGTCACCGGGACACCTGCACCGAGGTGGCGTAGGCAAAGCTCTGTGCGATGCCGTCGAAGAGGTCACCGGCGTAGTCGTCGAACTCCAGGACCGGAATCTCCACCGCTGTTGCCGCGGCGACGATGTCGTCGACCGGCATGGCGCCGGATCCGAGCGGCAGCTGCTCGTTGTTGGACTTGTTGATCGGGCCGTCCTTGAGGTGCAACAACTTTGGCCGGTCCCCGAGCCTGCCCAACAGCTCTGGTACCGATTGTCCCCCGACGGCGGCCCAGTAGGTGTCGACCTCTAGCACCACGGCGGGGTCGAGCAGCTCGGCGAACAACTCCAGCGCCGACCGGCCGTCGATGACGTTCTCCAGCTCGAAAGCATGGTTGTGGTAACCGACCCGCAGCCCGTGGCCGTGCGCGGACTGCGCAGCCCGATTCAGCTCGGTGGCGACGCCGTGGACGCCGTCCGCCGATGTCCACCTTTCCGCATCGCTGACCGGAGCAACGACCGTGCCCACGCCGACAGTCACCGCCGCCCGGAACACCGCATCGAGATCGACGTCCGGACCGATCAGCCGGGCGTGTGCGCTCGGCGCCATCAGCTGATGGGCGTCCAGCGCGGCGCGCAGTCCGTCCGGGTCGGTCAGCAGATCGAACGGCTCGACCTGGGTGAGGCCGATCTCCGAGAGCCGCGCGAGCGTCCCGGACAGGTCTTCGGCGACGTGCTGCCGGACCGAGTAGAGCTGCACGGACAGGGTGGGCAGGGATGACATGAGGACCTCCGGAGAGCGACGGGCAGCGGGCAACAAACACGCGGTGACAGGCAATGGGCTGGGATCGGTGACGACGCGTTCATGTTCGCGCACTCGGACGACCGAGCGGCGCGGGGTCAGGTGGACGAGACGAAGATGCAGAACGGGTGACCTGCGGGGTCGGCGAAGACGTACAGCGGTTCCTCCGGGTCGTCGAAGCGGTCGTACAACACCGTGGCGCCGAGCTGGACGGCTCGGTCCCGCTGCGCTGTCAGGTCCTCGGCGCTGGGCACACTCAGGTCCAGGTGCAACATCTGGGGATGTTCACCTTCCGGCCAGGTGGCGCGGGGCAGCCGCGCCACCTGCTGGAAGGCGAGCTGCGGGCGGTCGTCCGGGCTCCGCAGGACCAGCCACTCCGAGCCGCCGGCATCCGGCTCCCCGGCCACCGGCGGTTCGTCGCCGGGCCGGTAATGGAACCCGAGCAGTTGCCGGTAGAACTCAGCCAGCGATCGGGCATTCTCGCAATCCAGGACGACCTGACGGAAAAGCGGTGGGGTCGGGTTCACCACGCACACCCCGTGGCCGCCCGCCCGCCGGGTTCGGCGAGCGGCATGTCAGCTCGCGATCCGATGCTCGGTCCACAGCACGCCGGACAGGCTCTCGACGATCTCCAGCTCGATGCCGGACCGGCCCGCCAACCACTGCACCTCGCTGTGCGTGCGGGCGCTGACCTCTCGCAGCCACTCCGCGGACGCCGTCAACCGGGTCGGCCGAGTGCCGACCAGATCCCTTGTCGGCGAGCTGAGCTCGAACCAGCTACCGTCGGGCCCGACCGCCCGCAGGTGCAGTGGGCTGATCTGGAATCCGCGGCCGCCGAAGAACTGGGCCGCTGCGAACCACTGCCGGTTCACCGCGGCGTTGGTCGGCTCGAAATGGATCCACCACTGATGACCGGCCAAGCCGCGCTCCCTTCATCGCACGGATGCACCACGCCGGTGGTGCCGTGCCGCCTGTTGTTCCTGCGATCGCCGGCCACCCAGGGGTGTCGGCGAACACAGCCCACCGTTACCCAGTTTGCGCCCGGTTGACCCGGAGCCGAGGCAGGTTGATCACGCCGGCGAGTGCTGCACGTTCCCGTCGGCGTGCCCTGCGCCTACCGCACGGCACAGATGCGCTCGACCGCCGTGACCAACGCGGCGCGGTGTTCGGCGGCGCGGCCGTCGGTGGCGTCCGCCAGTGCGTGTAGCGAGGGGGACGCGGTGAACCAGGACGCGACAACGCCCAGCACCAGCATCAGCAGGTCCACCGCGGCAACCCCGGACCAGATGCTGCCGGTCCGCTGAGCCGCAGCCACGTCGTCGACCTTCGGCTGGTAAACCGCGGCTTCCTGGCTCGACACCTCCGGTCGCTCCAGCAGCTTCCACATCGTCAGGCGCACGAGCGCCGGCTGGGCCGTCATGTGGTCGAACAGCGCGCCGGCATATCCGGGCAGGTCACCGGCACTGAACGGCACCGCGTCGGCCAGCACCCCCAGTGAATGCACCATCACGGTGTCGAAGAGCTGTTCCTTGTTGCCGTAGTAGGCGTAGATCAGCCGCTTGTTCGCCCTGGCGTGTTCGGCGATGCGATCCACCCGCGCCCCGGCCAGGCCGTGCTCGGCGAACTCGCGTAGTGCCGCTTCGAGCAGCCGGCGCTTCGTCTCGGTCGAATCTGGTGGCATGTCTCGCGACGCTAGCAGTAACTAACCAGTTATTGACAGATGTCGACCGATGATGCAGGGTCAGTAACCAATCAGTTAGAAACCTTCGAAAGGCATCGCCATGGCAGCTGCATCGACGACCGCGCCCATCCTGATCACCGGCTGTTCATCGGGCATCGGACATGCGTCCGCGATCGCTCTGCACCGGGCGGGACGGACGGTCTACGCGACCGCCCGCCGGCCCGACTCGATCGCCGACCTGGCCGAGATGGGTATCCGCACGCTGGCCCTCGACGTCACCGACGAGGCGTCGATGATCGCTGCGGTCGCTACCATCCAGGCGGAATCCGGCCCGATCGGCGTCCTGATCAACAACGCCGGCTACGGGCTGTACGGGCCTGTCGAACAGACGTCGATGGACGAGGTCCGCCGCCAGTTCGAGACGAACTTCTTCGGTCTGGTGCGCCTGACCCAGCTCGTGCTGCCGGAAATGCGCGGCGCGAAAGCCGGTCGCATCCTCAACCTCTCGTCGATGGGCGGCCGCGTCACGCTGCCAGGCGGTGCGTTCTACCACGCCAGCAAGTACGCCGTCGAAGGCCTCAGCGACGCCCTGCGGATGGAGCTCGCGCAATTCGGCATCGACGTGGTGCTGATCGAGCCGGGGCCGGTCCGAACACCGTGGAACGACATCGCGATGAACAGCATGGCGCCGGCTACCGGCGGCGATACCGACGTCTCAGCCGATGACGCGCGTGCCGACGCCGACCCGTACGACGCGTACAAGAAGGCCGTGGCCGGGTCCTTCGAGACCGCACAGAACGGGCCGATCGCACGCCTCGGTTCGACCGCCGACGACATCGCGGAGGTGATCGTCAAGGCTGTCAGCGCTGAGCGTCCACGGACCAGGTACCTGATCAACGCGGCGGCCAGGACCCTGGTCGCCACCCGCGCGCTGCTGCCGACCCGGTTGTCGGACAAGGTGTTGAGCCTGCAGTACGGACTGCCGAAATAGCCTGCTGCTCAGAAGATGTCGCGCTGGAGATGGGCGGGCGCGTCAAGGGGCGGAGCGCAGGACCGTCCGGCCGTCCGACAACCTGACCTCCAGCGCCGCGATCCGGTTCCGCGGCACCGCGGTGGCCGCATTCACCCTGGCCGTCGCTCCGGGAACGGCACGCCAGGTCCCGGCCGAACCGCGGTGACCGTCCACGTCCAGCACCGCCAGGTCGTAGGACACCGATGAGCTGGTGCCGTCCTGGTAGCTGCAGATGACGGTGATCGCGGTGCCCCACTTCTTGTCCGTCAGCTCCAGGGAAGCGGTCATCGGTCCCGGAATGACCTGCGTCATCGGCGTCAGCTCGTCCGGCGCCGCCGCCGACGGCGCAACCGAGCCGGTCGCGGCCGACGTCGCGACGCCGGCCCGTGGTCCGGCGACATACTCGTCGGCTTCACTGCCGTTGCGGCTCACCACGAACGCAGCACCGACCGCGACGATCGCGGCGACGGCTGCCGCCAGCAGGCCGCCGGAGATCAGAAAGCGCCGCCGGCGAATCGCATGCGCCCTCGCCACCAGGGACGGCAACAGCGAGTCCGGCACGGCAGGTCCCGCGTCCAGCACCGCCTCCTCCGAGGTCAGCGCCAGCAGACCGGGCAGGCCGGCGAGGCGCTGCACCGCGGCCTGGCAGTCCTGGCAGTCCCGCAGGTGTTCCTCGTACTCCCGCCGGTCGGCGGGGGACAGCGCCCCCACCACGTAGGCGGCATCGTTGCGACACAGCTCGCTCACGTCACCACCCCCATCTCCTGGAAGACAAGTCGAAGCGCGTGCAAGGCGTAGTGCAGGCGCGATTTGATGGTGCCCACCGGCACGCCGAGCCGAGCGGCGGCCTGTGCCGCGGTGCAGCCACGGAAGTAGCACTCCAGCAGCACCGCCCGGTGATCGCGGGTCAGCCGCCGCAGAGCCTCCGCGACCATGATCGATTGCACGGCGGTGTCCGTGCCGTCCGGCTGCAGCAGTTCGGGCAGCAGTTCCGCGGACGTGGTGGGCCTGCGCTGAGCGGCACGCCAGTCGTCGACGACGATGTTCCGCGCCACCGTGAACAGCCATCCACGGGCGGAGACGTCCTTCTGCGCGAGTACCGCCGGTCGGCGCCACGCCCGGAACAGTGTTTCCTGCACGACGTCCTCGGCACGGCTGCGATCACCGTTGGTCAGATGCAACACGAATCCCCACAGCGCGGACGCGTGCTGCTCGTGCAGCGCCCGCAGCAACTCCTCGTCGGCCGACGCCGCGTCCCGTCCGGCCCGCTGCGGCAGCCGGGTGGGGGTGGACAGGTGGCGGCGGTCGGCGGAGGTTGCCGCATCATCCAACGGATCCTGTGTCACGGCCACCTCCTTCTGATCGTCAACAGTGCGTCCCAGCAGCGGTGTCCTGCGCTCGATCCCCGAGAGCGGAGCACGAACGCCGTCGCTGCGGGTGCCGCCCCGCCACCCCCCGACCGGTGCCGGACTGACGACACCGGCGCGTGCGGCGTCCGTGCTCTGCGTACACCACGCTGGACCGCGCCGAACGGTTCGACACCGACGGCGATACAGCGGGACAGCACCCCGCCGATTGTGCGGCGCGCCGCGACGCGGCTGGAAGCTGCCGGCCGGTTCGATGGTGCCGCGTCCCGTCGGCGAGGATGGGCAGATGACGTTCGAGTCGCTCTATGCGCACGGATTCGCCCGGGTCGCCGCTTGCACGTCGGACGTCTTCATCGCTGATCCGCACCGCAACGCACAGAGCGTCATCGAGGTCGCAGCCCGGTGCTCCCAGCAGGGCGTCGCGGTCGCGGTGTTCCCGGAACTGGCCCTGAGCGGATACGCCGTTGACGACCTCCTCGGGCAGGATGCGCTGCTCGATGCCGTGCACACCGGACTCGGGACGATCGTCGAGGCCTCCCGCGACCTGCTGCCGGTCATCGTCGTGGGCGCACCGCTGCGGCACCGGGCCCGGCTGTTCAACACCGCGGTGGTGATTCACCGCGGGCGGGTGCTCGGAGTCGTGCCGAAGCTGCACCTCCCGAACTACCGCGAGTTCTACGAGCGCCGGCAGTTCGCCTCAGGTCGCGGCATCACCGGGCTACAGATCGACGTCGCGGGCACGTCAGCCCCGTTCGGCACCGACCTGCTCTTCCCCGCCGCTGACGTCCACGGCCTGATCGTCGGGGTGGAGATCTGCGAGGACATGTTCGTCCCCGTCCCGCCGTCCAGCGGCCTCGCACTGGCCGGCGCCACCGTGCTGCTCAATCTGTCCGGCAGCCCCATCACCATCGGCCGCGCCGACACCCGCAGCGTGTTGTGCCGGACCCAATCGATGCGCTGCCTGGCCGCGTACCTCTACGCCGCTGCGGGGCAGGGCGAGTCGACGACCGACCTGAGCTGGGACGGACAGACGACGATCTTCGAGAACGGTCATCTGCTGGCGCAGGGGGCGCGGTTCGCCGAGGACCCGCAGATGACGGTGGCGGACGTCGATCTCGACCGGCTGCGCCAGGAACGCGCACGGCAGGGCACCTTCGAGGACAACCGGCGGGTGGTTGCCGGAACGGGGACAGCACCGTCCTACCGGGAGGTCGGATTCCGTCTCGATCCGCCGGACGGGGACCTGGGCCTGCTGCGCACCGTCGAACGTTTCCCCTTCGTGCCGGCGGACCCCGCGCGGCTGGCCCAGGACTGCTACGAGGCCTACAACATCCAGGTCGACGGGCTGGTGCAGCGGCTGCGCGCGATCAACACCGACCGGGTCGTCATCGGGGTGTCCGGCGGCCTGGACTCGACGCACGCCTTGATTGTTGCGGCCAGGGCGATGGATGTCCTGGGACTGCCGCGGACGAACATCCTCGCCTTCACCATGCCGGGGTTCGCCACCGGTGCCTCCACCAAGGCAAATGCCTGGGCGCTCATGACGTCCCTGCAGGTGTCCGCCGCCGAACTCGACATCCGGCCCGCAGCACGGCAGATGCTCGCCGACCTCGAGCATCCGTTCGCCCGCGGCGAGGAGGTGTACGACGTCACCTTCGAGAACGTGCAGGCCGGGCTGCGGACCGACTACCTGTTCCGGCTGGCGAATCACCATCACGGGATCGTGCTGGGCACCGGCGACCTGTCAGAGCTGGCCCTGGGCTGGAGCACCTACGGGGTGGGCGACCAGATGTCGCACTACAACGTCAACTCGGGCGTGCCGAAAACCCTGATCCAGCACCTGATCCGGTGGGTCAGCGGGCTGGAGGACTTCTCCGACGAGGTGGACGAGATCCTCCGCGCCATCTTGGACACCGAGATCTCCCCCGAGTTGATCCCGGTCAAGGAGGGCGAGGTGCCGCAGAGCACCGAGAAATCCATCGGCCCCTACGAACTCCAGGATTTCACCCTCTTTTACACGCTGCGCTACGGCTTTCGGCCGTCGAAGATCGCCTTCCTGGCGCTGCACGCGTGGGGCGACGTGGACGCCGGCGAGTGGCCCGTCGGCTTCCCGCGGGAGCGCCGCCGGGCCTACGACCTGCCCGCCATCCGGTCCTGGCTGGTGGTGTTCGTCAAACGGTTCTTCGGCTTCAGCCAGTTCAAGCGGTCAGCAATGCCCAACGGGCCCAAGGTGTCTGCCGGCGGCTCACTGAGCCCGCGCGGAGATTGGCGGGCACCGTCGGACGGCAACGCCGCCGTCTGGCTGGCCGACATCGAGCGCAACGTCCCTGGCACCTGACGTCGAGCGAGGCCCTGCGTCGTGACCGCCGTGCCACCGCGGTCACGGCCGGAAGCTCGCGCGATACTCCGTCGGAGTGCGGCCCGTGAGTTCCCTGAACGCGACGTTGAAGGCCGACAGTGACGTGTACCCGACGGCGTACGCGATCTCGGTCACGGAGTCATCGGACGCCGCGAGCAGCTCGATCGCGTTCAGTACCCGCATCCGGCGCAGGACGGCGCGCCAGGTCATGCCGCACTCGTCCTCGAAACGGCGGGCGAGCGACCGCGGCGCCAACCCGATCTCTGCTGCCAGATCCTCGAAACGAAGGTCCTGTGCCAGGCGTTCACCGGTGAGCGCCAGCGCCCGGCGCAGCTCGGCGGACCGACCGGCCGGGACCGTCACCGGGCTCGGATGGTCGGCCAGCCGCCACGCCTCCGCCGCTAGCGCGCCGAAGATGCTGCGCGCATACGGCGGCAACGCTTCCTCGGCCTCGGGCCAGTTGACGCATTCGCTCACCAGCGCACGGCCCAGCGAGCTGAGGTCGAAGACGGTCAGGGCCCGCGGTGGCGCATCGACGAAGTCGGTGGCGAACAGCACGGAAGAGGTCCTGACCGGCCGCGGGATGGACACCTGGATCGGCCGGCCGGCCGCGATCAACGCCGCCCGGGCCGGTGGCAGCAACCAGGAATTTCCGTCGAATTCCAACCGGAGCGCACCCTGGGCGGCACAGAGCAGGTAATGCCGATCGACACACAGCTCGGCGGTCGGCGCCGCCGCGAACTCCCGCGCAAAGCCGAACGCTTCGCGTCTCACCGGCTACCTCGCACGGGGTGAGCGTAGACAACCCCGCTGGTGAGAGGCGTTTCGGCCGCGGTCAGACCATTTCGGTCAGACCGTTTCGACGAGGTCGGCCCGGAAGCGCCGGCTGACCGGTGGAACGGTGACCATCGGTCGCAGGATCGCACCGGACCGGGCGAACGCCTCCGACGACAGGTACGCGGCGAACGACGGCTCGTCGGACCATTCATGGACGACGGCAACAGCTTCCTCGTCATCTCGCGCCGCGTACACCCGGAAGTCGAGATTGCCCGGCATCGAACGGATCTCCTCGCGCTCGCTGTCCAATTGGGCAAGTGCGGCCGCACGGTCCTGGGCTGTCGTACGCAGATCCAGAATTGCGATGAACATGCTGTTTCCTTCCCTCGAGCTGATTTCTTGGCCAGTCGAGGGTCCCGCACGAACCGCGGACCGGGCTCCCGCCGATCGGACAGCTTCACGCTGCAGGCGGACAAGTTCTGCGAAGGCTCAGGAGATCTGCAGGCCACCGTTGATGTCGTACGTTGCGGCGGTGATGTAGCCGGCGTCCGGTCCCATGAGGAAGGCCATCAACGCCGCGACCTCAGCGGGGGTGCCGACCCGGCCGACCATGGTGTCGGCGCTCAGCTGCGCCTTGCGGTCGTCGGTGAGTGTCCCGCCCATGATGTCGGTGTCGATCGGGCCGGGTGCCACGGCGTTGACGGTGACGCCGGACCGGCCAACTTCGCGGGCCAGCGCCCGGGTGAAGCCGATGATCGCCGCCTTCGACGCGCTGTACGCGACCTTCGAATAGGTGCCGCCGCCGCGCTGCGCCGAGATCGAAGACACGCTGACGATGCGGCCGAGCCCGCGCTGCACCATGCCGGGCAGTAGTGCGTGCGTGACCAGGTAGGTGCCGCGCATGTTGACGGCGAACACCCGATCCCATTCCTGCGGCGTGACGTCGACGAATTGCGTCGGCGAACTGATGCCGGCGACATTGGCGAGGCCGACCACCGGCGGCAGGATTCGCTGCATCTGCGCGATGGAATCCGCGACGGAGCCTTCATCAGAGACGTCCGCTCCCAGCCCCACGGCGTCGACGCCGTACCGCCCGCGCAGGTCGCGCGCGTTCCGCTCTGCCGCTGCGCCGTCGATGTCCAGCAGTCCGAGCGCCCACCCGTCCCGGGCCAGCCGATCGGCCAGGGCCCTGCCAATACCCCGCTCAGAGCCGGCGCCGGTGATCACCGCCGTCCTGGACGCAGCGAAGTGGCTCCCATCCGGCGGCATCGCGGTGTCTGCGCTCTGGTTCATGACAGTCCTCATCTGGGGTTGACGCGCACTCGGGTGGTGGTGCAATTCCGGTCACTGGGGCCGTGCCCTCCGTCGCGTAGCACCCGACTCGACGGACGGGACCAGTTTCCGGGCGCGACATTACGTTTCGGCGGCCTCGCTCGCGTCACGGCAGCCGGAACCGCGTGGTCCTGCCCGTGCAAGCGGCCGGAACTCGTCCGACGGCACCACGGGCCGACCGCCATGGTGGGTGCATCGGTGACCAGCAACCCTTCGGCCCAACGGGCACGGGAGGCCGCCGATGCCTTGCCGCGGGTGCCCGAAAGGGCAGCGATCCGTCGCGCTCTGCCCGTTCGGCCATGGTTGCGGGCCGTTGACCGCCCTACTGTGACCAACCATGGGCGCGACTCGGTCGACGGAGCACGGCGCCCCGTCGGAGCATGCACGGGACGGCCATGGATCCTCCCGGCCCGCGACCGCTGTGCATGGACCCGGGCAGGCGACGGTTCTGCACTGGCAGCGGTCGGCAGGCAATGCCGCGGTGACGCGATTTCTGCAACGTGACGACGGCGCAGCGCCAGGCGCGACCCCGACGGGTGGCGCGCCGACCGTTCCGCCCCCGGTGCCTGCGACCTCGCCGCCGCGCAAGAACTACGTCTTCCTGATGGGCGACACCAAGCGCGACCCGTTCTACAACGCGGCCAACGTCTATTTCGGTCAGAACGAGAAGGGCGCCGAGATCGTCCGCGACAAGCGGACTCTCGCGGACGTCATCGCACATGTGAACGCCGGCACCACACCGGCCCTCAAGATCATCGTCGTGTCGCACGCCAATGAAGAGGGCAATCTGGGGTTCTCGCTCAACGCGGCGGACCTGAAGAAGGACACCGCCGGCGGAGATCACAAGCCACGGACGGAGTTCAAGGAGCTGCGGGACGCCAACGCGGCCGGCACCCTGCCCACCGCGGACGTCGCCAAGATCGACGCCTCCACCCAGGTCGACATCAGGGGCTGCAACATCGGCAGGTCGAAGCTGATGCTCGACGCCCTCGACCAGGCCTTCGGCGGCGCCACCAAGGTCACCGCCCCGACGCACAAGCAGGAGTACTCGTACCACGGCGCGGGCAAGGGCAAGCCGATCGTCAGCGAGGAGGCGCTGTTCCAGTACTCCATCGAGGATCCCGGCCACCCGGCGGTCAGCGCAGCAGACCAGGCGACCCGGTTCAAGGCGAAGTACCCGGACGTACCGGCCGGCGAGTGGCCGGCCTTGCTGGCTTTGGCGAAGGAGAAGCACGTCAAACGCACCGCGACGTCCTGGACCGGACCCAACCCGCCGGCCGATGACCAGGCCGCGGTCTTCGCCCGCATCGGGACCGACAAGCTGTTCCCGACGAAGTCCGGCTGGGTCGTGTCGTACAAGGGCAGGACCGAGGTCGCAGGCAAGTGGCGTTTCGAGGTGCAGGCGGATCGGGTGACCGACAAGGGTTCGGAGACCCGGACGAAGATCATCCTCACCGACATCCCGCCGGACGGGGAGACGCTGAAGGCCAAGGAGATCGCCGACTCCGGCCGGCCAGATGCCTACCTGTGGACGGTCCAGGACACGGTGACCGGCGGAATGCTGAAACGAACCGTTTTCAGCGAGCACACCGAATGGATCATCGACAAGAAGGTGATCGGGAAGTCCGGCACCGCCCACCCACCGACGACGGACGCGACCTACTACGGGCAGTCGACCTACGCACCGCCCGCTCCGGCGGCGCCGACGCCGTGACCCCGGTCGGCCCTCGCCCTCGCTCGATCCCCGCGACCGGTGGGCGCTCTGAGCTCCCGTCTTGATCCGCTGCCGTCCGTCCTGGCGCCCCGGGGCTCGGCGATTGATCTCGAGCCTTTAATCTCGGCCCATGTCCGGCTCCGAGCCACCCCGAAAGAAGAGCAGGCCGGGCCCGACGCCGCCCCGGTCCGGTGAGGGCCGGGCCGACCTTCCGCCGGAGTTCGCCCAACTGCTGGCCGGCGCCACACCTGCCGACCTACGGCAGCTGTTCGATCGAGTGATGTCGGTGAGCCCGCTCGAGCGCGCCGAGGCCGTGCCCTCCCGGCGCCGGGTGCCGCCCGCGGAAGTGACGACCTACCGCATCCGGGTGGATCTGCAGGAGGCGAAGCCGCCGATCTGGCGCCGTCTCGAAGTGGCCAGTGACCTGACGCTGGACCGTCTGCACACCATCCTGCAAACCGCCATGGGCTGGACCGATTCGCACCTGCACGATTTCATCAGCGGCGCCGCTGCCACCGATCGGTCGGCCGAGCACTACCGGCCGCAGTCCTGCATCGACCAGGATCTCGAAGGCGTCGACGAAACGTCCGTGCGGCTGGACGAGCTGCTGGCTGATGCCGGCGACAGGCTGTTCTACAGCTACGACTTCGGCGACGACTGGACCCACACCATTCGCCTCGAAGCCGTCTCTCCGCGGGAGCCAGACCGACCGGTGGCGGTTGTCACCGCCGGTGCCCGTGCATGCCCGCCCGAGGACTGCGGGGGCGTCTGGGGTTACCGGGATCTCCTGCACGCGTTGAGAAATCCGGGCGCCGACAACGAAGAGGTGCTGGCGTGGTTGGGGTCCGAATTCGATCCGGACCGGTTCGACCTGGCGGCGGTCAATGCCGCGCTGGAGCAGGTGGAGCGGATCGGGCGGATCGACGAACTCGTGCGGTCCGCGGTCGACCGGTCGACCCCGCTCGGCGCCCTGCTCGCCCGAATGCCGAACCTGCCCGACGAACTGGGCTCGGCTGTCGAAACAGCACTACGGCCTGCCGCGCCGCCCGACGTGTCCATCAAGGGCGCGATGCTGGCGCCGTACCTCGGGCTGCTCGAACTGGTCGGTGATTCCGGGGTTCGGTTGACGGCGGCCGGTTACCTGCCGCCGGCCATGGTGGAGGCGCTGTCGGAGCTCTTGCGCTTGGACGACATCTGGATCGGTAAGAACAACCGCGAGTCGTTGACCTATCCCGTCCTGGACTTCCGGGAGTCGGCCCAGCGGTTGGGTTTGCTGCGGAAGGCCGCCAACACGGTGGCCCTGACGAAGGCCGGGCAGCGGGCCCGCGCCGATGCCGACGCCCTGTGGCGTCACCTTGCCGGGGCGCTACCCCTGCGCCTTCCCACGCGTGGCCCCGAAGCCCGCGCGAGTGTCGACGCGGGACTGCTGTCACTCGTCGGAGTCGCCGCCGGGCTGACACGTGCCTCGCGGTTCAAGCTCGTCACCGAAGGCCTCGACGCCCTCGGTTGGCGGGCTGCATCTCGCGCCCCTTTGGACCGACAGGACGTTAGAAGTCTCCTCAGACCGACGGATTCCGTTCTGGAGATCATCGGCGCAACGCCGAGGCAGGCATTTCACGACAGAACCGATGATGGCAGGCCCGATGCCGCGGGCGTTGCCTTCGCCCGTCGCGCGCTGGCTCTGTGATGAACCGAAAAGCTCTGTGACGAATCGAAAGGACAACTGCCCCATGCCCGTCGATGTCCCGCTGGTCCCGGACGCCGCCTGGCTCCATCGAGAGTGCCGTCGGCTGCTCGAGTTCGGCCGGGCACTCCCCCACCCGGACGGTGGCGCGAGTTGGCTGGACGACCGCGGTAGACCGGACCTGACGCAGGGCGTCCACAGCTGGATCACAGCGCGAACGGTGCACGTCTACGCGGTCGCCGGCCTGCTCGGCCTTCCCGGGGCTGACGCAATCGCCGATGCGGCACTGGCCGGGCTGACCGGTGTTCTGCATGACGACGACAACGGCGGCTGGTTCACGCATGTCATGGACGGTCGTCCGACGCAGGACAAGAAGAGTTGCTACGACCATGTTTTCGTCGTTCTCGCCGGATCTTCGGCAACCATCGCCGGCCGGCCCGGCGCCGATGCCCTGCTGGCCGATGCTCTTTCGGTTGCCGACGAACACTTCTGGGATGCACAGCAGGGCCTTTTCGTCGACCATTGGAACAACGACTGGTCGGTGCTCGACCCGTACCGCGGCGTCAACGCCAACATGCACGGCGTCGAAGCGATGCTCGCGGCCACCGATGCCACCGGCGACCCGCAATGGCGGGACCGCGCGCTGCGGATCGCCGAGCGGTTGATCAACCACTTCGCCCGGCGGAACTCCTGGCGCATCCCGGAGCACTTCGACGCGGAGTGGACGCCGTTGCTGGAGCACAACCGCGACCGCCCCGACGACCGGTTCGAGCCGTTCGGCGCGACGATCGGGCACGGGCTGGAGTGGTCCCGGCTGTTGTTGCATCTCAAGGCATCTCTCGGCCCGTCTGCCCCGGCGTGGTTGAGCGAGGCAGCTGTCGAATTGTTCTCGCGCGCCGCCGCCGACGGCTGGGCACCCGACGGCGCACCAGGCTTCGTCTACACCACCGACTGGGACGGCACGCCAGTCGTCCGCGATCGACTGCACTGGGTGCTCGCCGAGGGCGTGGCGGCCGCCGCAGTGTTGTTCCGGGAAACCGGCGAGGCCCGCTACGCCGAGCTGTATCGGCAATGGTGGGACTACGCGCAGGAGTTCCTGCTGGACAACGAGTTCGGGTCCTGGCACCACCAACTCGACCCGCAGAACCGGCCCACCGACACCGTCTGGCACGGCAAGCCCGACCTGTATCACGCGGTGCAGGCCACCGTCATCCCCCGGCTCCCACCCGCGCCTGGAATGGTGGCCGCGCTGGCTCAGGGCGGGCTTGCCACTGGGTGACGGGACGACGGACCCTTCGGTCGTCGTGTACCGGCCGCGCGGCGCGCGCGCCGTCGCAGGTCACCATTGCGCCTCGGAGGCGACGCGCGCGAATTCTCTCGAGAGCCCACACCACCGAGACCGTCATCCACTGCCACGGGAACCAACCTGCGCACTCTTCGAAGGCCTATTTCGGGGGCCCGTCAGCTACTACCGCGCCCAAATCTCCGTCCTCACCTCGACGCGGGAGCACCCCGCGGAAGCCGACGGGCGAGTGACCACGCAGTCTTTCGTTAACTGGCTTGGTGTTTGGCCAGGTCCGCTCGGAGTTCTCCTGTGCCAGCAACTTCGCGCGCTGAGGAGGCGACTCAGACAGGTCATCGGCACACCTGCCACGACAGCACGTCTGATTCACACACGCTCGCAGCCGAGCCGGGCCGATCTGGCGAGAATGTCGGCAACCATCAATAAACTTCAATCTGAAGTGCGGAACCAGGAACTTCAGGCCGCGCGGCGGCTCAACGCAGACCTCACCCGCCACCTCAACCAGTCCATGAGGACCCGGACCCGTCGGACCCGAGGCCATCGTGACTGCTGATGAGGACGAGTCGCAGATGGGATGGTCGCTGGACACACCGGGAGCAATTGAGTGTCGAATTGCTGAAATACGTTCCATCATCAGCTGTCTGGACAAAACGTCACCCGCTGACATGAGCCAGTTCTACTACATGCTTGGCTTCAACGAACCCGACCTCGCCGTCCGCGAACTCCTGCAAATCGTTGAATCACTTCAAAGGCGTCATCCGGCCGGAAACTCGGAGTGGTCGCCGTGAGTTGCGAAGGGGTCGGCTCACGGACGTCCCGCCTCGTCGAGGCAGAGCTGGAGGACGCCGAGGCCGCACCTCGAAAGGGCGCGCAGCGGCAGAACGCTGCTGACGATCTGCCGGATCTGCCCGCCGATGCGGAAAGTACGGCCGCCGGTGGCGGCGCCGCGTCTTCCGCGGTGGCAGATGCCGACCGCAAAACGGTGACGCTGCATCGTGTTTGCACGAGGCGATTCAGCCGCCGGGAGCCTTGGCCAGCATCTCCAGCATCTCGCTGGTCTCCTCGACACTGAACTCGGCGGGATCGAACTCGTCGGCTGAATCCAGCCCCCATCCCAGCCAGTCCAGCCGGTCTTGGTGTTCCGGATGCGTGGGATCGGCCAGTATCTCGAGTAGTTCGGCGTAGCCCCAGACTCCGCCGCAGTCTTCCGGTGGCGCGGCACGCCTTCCTGCCAGGCATCTCGGGTAGGTGACCCCGGATTCGGCCGCGTCGATGTCCTCCACCTCGATGGTGTGCCGCCAGTCGTCGCCGAAGTCGTAGACGTAGCGCATCTTCAGTCCCTTGCGGGGCGCTGCCTTTCCCAGCGTCATCATGCGAGCGTCCTTACTAGGCATGCCCAGATCGCCGACTCCAAAGGTGTCGTTGTTCACCTCGAAGAGCCAAAGATGACCGCCGTCCCATTCGAACGCCGTCTGCAGGACCTCGTGCAGGTCGACCAGCGAGCTCGCCGATGGCACCTCCAGGCGCCGCCAGATGGGCGGCTTCGATCCGGCGATCGTGACCTTGATGCGGTGCACCGGCACCGGTCCGCGACCGCCTCGAGAACGACTCGTGGGCGGTGTCCGCCGTTCAGTGCTCGTGAAGTCCGCGACGGCGATCGGCGGTTCCCAGGTGTCGGTCGGCGACACCTGCGGCGTGTGCGGTTGAGCCGGCTTCGGCATGGATCGCAGTCGCTCCCGCAACAGGGGCAGGTAGGTGCTCAGGTCCTCCGCCTGCTCCGGTTCGACGGGACACAGCCGCTGCGCAAGTGCCGAATGAACGATGACGGAGGCCTCTTGCGGCGAGTGTGCGACCAGTTTCCGACCTGCTCGTAAAGCCTCGATCCGCATCTGGGCGACGACCCGGATCGCGTCGTCGCTGACGATGCAGTCTTGAATGCCACCGCCCAGGTCGTGGTCGATCAATATCACCACAACATGCTTGGTCTTGTTGTAGTGAAACTCGAGCGCAATGGATTGCTCGCCGCTCTCGTCATCGGAATAGCCGTAGGCATCCACCAACTCGGCTCTGCCGAGCAGATGAGCCCAGGGCCGGTCCTTGACGCCGGCCGAGCCCAGCATGTTGGCCGCGCGGTTGGCGGCCACCTTGATCTCGGGCGAACCAAGGTGGGCAAGCGAGCGACACATCGCCAGAGCCTCCGGCGTTCCGGTCGACGCGGCCTCTTCGATGAAGTGCGTGACGCCGTCCACGAAGTCGGCGTCACCCATGGCTTCCTCGAACATCATCAGGAACTCCGCCGCGCAGAGTTCGGCATCCAGCGGTGTCGCCCCTCGCCTGAGCAACACCTTCCAATGCTGCAGAAGCGCGTCAAGGAATTCCGTCTGCGCACCGGTGACCTGGCGAAACCACGACACGAGCGCCGCAACGTCCTCGCCGAAGCTCTCAGCTGTGGCCAGCACGTCGGCCGGAGCCCCCATTTCAACCATCTCGAGCCGGATGTCGGCGGTGGTGATCCCCTCGGGCAGCGGGCCGGCTTCGCCTGCCTCGGGGGCCGAGGCGGGTGGACCGGCACGATCGGCGACGTCGCTCAGCTCGAACAATCCGGCAACGGGTTCCTGTGGGCTATTCGCTACCCGGGGCGGCGCCGCCACGTCGGTCGCGGGAGGTGCCACGTCGCGGACGACGCGGAGGCGGCGGTCTGATGCCTTGCGTCTGGACATCGTCAAAGGATGCCAGCAAGCGACGGTCGCGCGGCAGCGGACCCGTCGCTGGGCCGACGTTCACCGTGAAAGGCAGCGGAACATCGGGTCGAGATGTTCCGAGAGGACGCCATCGCACGGAAGCACCGGTGCGGCACGAACCCAGACCACCAGTCGTCGGCTGGGCTGCACTCCTGCTCAGCCGATGTCCGCCCGCCGCGCACGCTCGACGGCCTCGGCCCGGTTCAGGATGTGCAGCTTCGCGTAAATGGCAGAGGCGTGGTCGGTGACGGCCTTCGGCGCAAGGCCCAGCCGCACGCCGATGGTGCCGATGGTGCCGATGGTGGATAGTAAACCGTCAGACAGCATCTCCAACACCTGACGCTTGCGGGGTGTCAGCTCCGGGAACGGGTCGGCGGACCGCGTTCCCGCGTCGCGACCATCCCGACGCCGGCCTGCCAGGGCCCCGATGCATCGCCGTCGTCGACGACCGTGATCTCCAGGGTGTCGCCGGCGCTGACCGTGACCGCGATCGATCTGGCGTGGGCATGCCGCACCGCGTTCGTCAAAGCTTCGGACACGATTCGGTAGGCGGCGACTTCGACCGCCGCGGGCAGTTCGGGCGCAGCGGCCGGGCCATGCATGGTCACCGACGTCGAACCGGCGGCAAACTGGTCAGGGTTCCGGCCACCCTGAACGCCGGACCACTCGCCGTCGAGTTCATCAATTCCACCGACCCCGCGACGGCAAGCTTCGTTCTGCTGGTGGCCCTGATCAAGGACGGCAAATCCGTGCCGCTCGCCGAGATTCAGTCTGGCAAGGCACACCTGGCGGAGGTTTCCGACGTGCTGGCAGGCGTTCAGCCGACCGGATCGGATCCTGCGTACACGACGACCACGCTGACTCCGTGATGTCCAGCCCGTCCTGTGCTGCTGCGGAACTTCTGCGCGCATGGGGCGATCAGACCTTCCGCGGTTATCCTCGGCGCATCGTGCGCCACGACGCGAGGCTCCCGATGTCGAACGAGAAACCTATCCCCAACGACGTTCTCAGGCCCTGCGAACCTGTCTGATGGCCGGATGCCCCGCACCGCCGCCTTGCACCGAACGCCGTGGTCAGACATTGCTGAGGCTCAAAGAGGGATCGTTAGCCGGAACCAGCTGCTGGGGCTTCGCCTCACGCCGACGCAGGTGAAGGCGGATCTGGCTGCCAACCGGTGGCAGCGCATCCTTCCGGGCGTTTATGCCACCTTCACCGGTCCGGTCGACACCGTCGGCAAGCTCTGGGCCGCGGTGCTTTACGCCGGAGAAGGTTCCGTCATCGCCGGACGAGCCGCCCTCTGGCTGTGGTCGGTGGTCGATGACGTTCCTGGGTTTGTATCGGTGGCGGTCCCCGAATCTCGGCGAGTGCGCGCTCAACCGGGCCTGAGGATCCAGCGCCGCCGCGGTTTGAACGTCATTCCGGCGTCATCGACCGTCCTGCCCACCACAGACTCTGACAGCGTCTTACGTCACCCATCCGCACGGCCACCGCGGCTCCGGCTGGAGGAGGCGCTACTCGACATGCCGGACGTCTCAAGCGCCTCAGGTGCCGTTGACCTCGTCCTACGAGCGACCCAACGACGCCTGACGACGGCGGCGCACCTGCGCCGGAGCATCGAATTGCGGAACCGTCTGCGCTGGCGGGCTGTGCTCCTCGAAGCTCTGGCCGCCGTCCAGGACGGGGTGACGTCACCACTGGAGGCCCGTTACCGACGTGACGTGGAGCGCCGTCACCGGCTGCCGAACGGTGCTCGGAACGAGCCGGAGTTTCAGCCCGCCGGGTACCGCCGGTACCGCGATGTGCGGTACCGCGCATGGCGGGTGCTCGTCGAACTCGATGGACGAGAAGCACATCCCCCCGAGGGAGCGTTTCGGGACCTGCGCCGAGACAACTCCGCAGCGGTCGCCGGTGACACAACGCTGCGGTACGGCTGGCGGGATGTTGTCGGGAACCCGTGCGTCGTTGCGGCACAGGTCGCCGCGGTGCTCCGGCTCGGCGGCTGGACCGGCCGTCCCAGACCGTGCTCCGCGACGTGCGATGCGGGGCGAGACCGCTGAGGCAGCTGAGCACCCAGCCGATTCGTCACCGCGGAACATCCAGCCGCCCCATGCAACCGGAACCTCCGCAGCCAGCCGAACGCATCACCGCACAGACGCCGAAAGGGCCGGCCCCCGCGAGGACCGGCCCTTCCAGCACAACCTCAGCGCACCAACATCAGCGCACTGTCAAGCAACAACCTCAGCGGTAATCCCGACCCAGATCGAAGTCGTCCAGCGGCACCGAGGCACCGGCGGAGACCCCGAAGGAGTCGGCGCCGTAGTAGTTGTCGTCGAACGACGGCAGCGTGTAGGCGGCCGCGCGCGCCTCCTCGGTCGGCTGCACCGCGATGTCGCGGTACCGCGCGATGCCGGTCCCGGCGGGGATCAGCTTGCCGATGATGACGTTCTCCTTCAGACCGACCAGGCGATCGCTCTTGGCGTTGATCGCCGCGTCGGTCAGGACCCTCGTCGTCTCCTGGAAGGAGGCGGCGGAGAGCCACGACTCGGTGGCGAGCGAGGCCTTGGTGATGCCCATCAGTGCGGGACGGCCGGCGGCCGGCTCCCCACCCTCGGCGAGCACGCGGCGGTTGGACGCCTCGAACTCCTTGCGCTCGATCACCGCACCCGGCAGGAACTCGGTCGAGCCGGAGTCGATGATGGTCACCCTGCGGAGCATCTGCCGGATGATCACCTCGATGTGCTTGTCGTGGATCGACACGCCCTGCGAGCGGTACACGTTCTGCACCTCTCGCACCAGGTGCAGCTGCACCTGACGCGGGCCCATCACACGCAGCACCTCGTGCGGATCCGGGTTGCCCTCGAGCAACTGCTGCCCGACCTGAACCGTGTCACCGTCGACCAGCAGACGCTCGGAACCGTCGACCGAGATCGTGGCGAGCCGCTGCGTCTTGGGCAGCTTGTCGTACACGATCTCCTCCGACCCGTCATCGGGCGTGATGGTGATCTTGATGAACTTGTCAGCGTCCTCGATCCGGATCCGTCCGACGGCGTCGGCGATCGGCGCCTTGCCCTTCGGGATCCGGGCCTCGAACAGCTCGGCCACACGGGGAAGACCCTGCGTGATATCCGAGGAACCCGACGCCGCACCGGTGTGGAAGGTACGCATGGTCAGCTGCGTACCAGGCTCGCCGATGGACTGCGCCGCGACGATGCCGATGGCCTCGCCCACGTCCACCAGGTTGCCGGTGGCCAGCGAACGGCCGTAGCAGACCGCACACGTGCCGATGGCCGCCTCGCAGGTCAGCACCGACCGCACCTTGGCGTTGGTGATTCCCGCGGCGATGGCCTCGTCCACGTGCTGCTCGCGCATGTCGGTGCCCCGCGGAACGATCACGGTGCCGTCGGAGGCCACCAGATCGGCCGTCAGGACCCTGCCCACCACCGAGGTCTCGATGAACTCGCTGACGTGCAGGCTGCCGTCCGCGTACCTGTCCGCCATCCGCAGTTCGACGCCGCGCTCGGTGCCGCAGTCGGTCTCGCGCACGATGACGTCCTGCGACACGTCGACCAGACGACGGGTCAGGTAACCCGACTCCGCCGTTCGCAGCGCCGTGTCCGCCAGACCCTTACGGGCGGAGTGGGTGTTGATGAAGTACTCCAACACCGACAGGCCCTCACGGAAGGAGGAACGGATCGGACGGGGGATCTGCTGGCCCTTGGAGTTGGCCACCACACCCTTCATGCCGGCCAGCGAGCGGACCTGGATCCAGTTGCCCGCAGCACCGGCCGCGACCAGCGTGGAGACCGGGTTGTCCTTCGGGTAGGCCGCGGGCAGCACATCCTCGATCTCCTTGGTGGCCGCCTCCCAGATCTTCACCAGGTCGTCGTTGCGCTCGGCGTGCGACAGGTTGCCCCGCTGGTACGCCTTCTCGACGCGCTCCGCCTGGATCTCGTGGCGGGCCAGGATCTCTTCCTTCTCCGGCGGGATGATGACGTCGCCGATGGCAACGGTCATGCCCGACCGGGTCGCCCAGTGGAAGCCGGCTTCCTTGAGCCGGTCCAGGGTCTGCGCGACGACGGACATCGGGTAGTGCTCGGCCAGGTCGTTGACGATCGCGGCCTGCCGCTTCTTCGGCAGCTCCTCGTTCACGAACGGGTATCCGGTCGGCAGCAGTTCGTTGAACAACACCCGTCCGAGGGTGGTGTCGGCGATCCACGGCGTTCCCGGCTCGTGATCCTCGGGCAGCACGACGCCCGGTCCCGGCACGACGGATCCCGCCAGCCGCAGCTTGATCGGCGCGCGGAGATCGATCATGCCCTGGTCCAGCGCCATGATCCCCTCGGCGGCCGACGAGAACGCCGAACCGGCGCCCTTGCCTTCCGCGTTGAGCCCGCACAGGTAGTAGAGCCCGGTGACGAGGTCGAGCGACGGCATGGCCAGCGGCCGGCCGGAGCCCGGGGACAGGATGTTGTTGCTCGACAGCATCAGGACGCGGGCCTCGGCCTGCGCCTCTGCGGACAGCGGCACGTGGACCGCCATCTGGTCACCGTCGAAGTCGGCGTTGAACGCGGCGCAGACCAGCGGGTGCAGCTGGATGGCCTTGCCTTCCACCAGCTGCGGCTCGAAGGCCTGGATGCCCAGACGGTGCAGGGTCGGTGCGCGGTTGAGCAACACCGGGTGCGCGGAGATGACCTCTTCCAGGACGTCCCACACCTGCGAACGCTGACGCTCCACCATCCGCTTGGCGGACTTGATGTTCTGCGCGTGGTTCAGGTCGACCAGCCGCTTCATGACGAACGGCTTGAACAGCTCCAGCGCCATCAGCTTGGGCAGACCGCACTGGTGCAGCTTCAATTGCGGGCCAACAACAATGACACTGCGACCGGAATAATCCACGCGCTTGCCGAGCAGGTTCTGACGGAACCGGCCCTGCTTGCCCTTGAGCAGATCGGACAGCGACTTGAGCGGGCGGTTGCCCGGTCCGGTGACCGGACGGCCACGGCGGCCGTTGTCGAACAGCGCGTCGACGGCCTCCTGCAGCATCCGCTTCTCGTTGTTGACGATGATCTCGGGCGCGCCGAGGTCGATCAGTCGCTTCAACCGGTTGTTCCGGTTGATCACCCGGCGGTACAGGTCGTTCAGGTCGGAGGTCGCGAAGCGGCCACCGTCCAGCTGCACCATCGGCCGCAGCTCCGGCGGGATCACCGGCACGCAGTCCAGGACCATGCCCAGCGGCGAGTTCGTCGTCTGCTGGAACGCCGCGACGACCTTGAGCCGCTTGATCGCGCGGATCTTGCGCTGGCCCTTGCCGTTCTTGATGGTGTCGCGCAGGATCTCGGTCTCACGGTCGATGTCGAAGTCGGAGATGATCTGCTTGAGCGCCTCGGCGCCCATGCCGCCGTGGAAGTAGTCGCCGAAGCGGTCCTCCAGCTCGCGGTACAGGACCTCGTCGATGATCAGGTCGCGCACCTTGAGCTTGCGGAAGGTGTCGAGCACCTCGTCGAGGCGGTCGATCTGCCGCTGCGCACGGTCGCGGATCTGCCGCTGCTCGCGCTCGCCGCCCTCGCGCACCTTTCGGCGCACATCGGACTTGGCACCCTCGGCCTCCAGCTCGGCCAGGTCGGCCTCGAGCTTCTTGGCGCGGGCGTCGATCGAGGCGTCCCGCTCGTTTTCCAAGTTCTTGCGTTCGACCGACATCTCGGCCTCGATGGTCGGCAGGTCGTTGTGACGTGCCTCCTCATCGACCGAGGTGATCAGGTACGCCGCGAAGTAGATGATCTTCTCGAGATCCTTCGGGGCCAGGTCGAGCAGGTACCCCAGGCGTGACGGGACGCCCTTGAAGTACCAGATATGGGTGACCGGCGCGGCCAGCTCGATGTGGCCCATCCGCTCACGACGCACCTTGGCCCGAGTGACCTCGACGCCGCAGCGCTCGCAGATGATGCCCTTGAACCGAACGCGCTTGTACTTACCGCAGGCGCACTCCCAGTCCCGGGTCGGGCCGAAGATCTTCTCGCAGAAGAGCCCGTCCTTTTCCGGCTTGAGGGTGCGGTAGTTGATGGTTTCCGGCTTCTTGACCTCGCCGTGGGACCACGCACGGATGTCGTCCGCGGTGGCGAGACCGATACGCAACTCGTCGAAGAAGTTGACGTCGAGCACTGGTGGCACGTCCCTGTCTGTGTCAGTAATGCGGAGTGGTCTGGGCGATTCCGATCGGCACTGGCAGCAACTGCCGGTCGGCGCTCAGGACCAGGGGTGGAAGAGGGAACCGGCGGCGGGGCGGGACTCGCGGGAGGTGAGTCCCGCCCCGTCGCCGGAGGCTTCCGAGTTAGTTCACAGCTCTCAATTCACAGTTCTCAATTGACGAGGTCGTCGACCGAGGCCGACTCGTTGCGCGACAGGTTGATTCCGAGGTTCGCTGCTGCGCGCTCGAGGTCGTCATCGTCGGTGTCGCGCATCTCGATGGCGACGCCGTCGCTGGAGAGCACCTCGACGTTCAGGCAGAGCGCCTGGAGCTCCTTGAGCAACACCTTGAAGGATTCCGGGATTCCGGGCTCCGGGATGTTCTCGCCCTTGACGATGGCCTCGTAGACCTTCACGCGGCCCACGATGTCGTCGGACTTGATCGTCAGGAGTTCCTGCAGGGTGTACGCAGCCCCGTAGGCCTGCATCGCCCAGCACTCCATCTCACCGAACCGCTGACCACCGAACTGCGCCTTACCACCGAGCGGCTGCTGGGTGATCATCGAGTACGGACCGGTCGAGCGGGCGTGGATCTTGTCGTCGACCAGGTGGAGCAGCTTGATGATGTACATGTAGCCGACCGCGACCGGGTACGGGAACGGCTCCCCGGTACGGCCGTCGAACAGGGTGGCCTTGCCGTCGGTCTGGACCAGCCGGTCGCCGTCCCTGGTCGGGGTCGTCGAGCCGAGCAGGCCCATGATCTCCGCCTCCGAGGCACCGGAGAACACCGGTGTCGCGGTCTTGGTGAACGGCTCGCCGGTGCGTGCGGCCTCGCCCAGGTTCTTCGCCCAGTCGGGGTCGCCGTTGATCGTCCAGCCCTGTGCGGCGACCCACCCGAGGTGGGTCTCCAGGATCTGGCCGATGTTCATCCGGCGGGGCACGCCGTGCGGGTTGAGCACGATGTCGACCGGGGTGCCGTCGGGCAGGAAGGGCATGTCCTCGGCGGGCAGGATCTTGCCGATGACGCCCTTGTTGCCGTGCCGGCCGGCGAGCTTGTCGCCGTCCTGGATCTTGCGCTTCTGGGCCACGTAGACGCGGACCAGCTCGTTGACGCCCGGGGGCAGCTCGGCGCCGTCATCCTCGCGGTTGAACACGCGGATGCCGATCACCTTGCCGGTCTCGCCGTGCGGCACCTTCAGGGAGGTGTCGCGGACCTCGCGGGCCTTCTCGCCGAAGATCGCCCGCAGCAGGCGCTCCTCCGGGGTCAGCTCGGTCTCGCCCTTGGGCGTGACCTTGCCGACCAGGATGTCGCCGTCCTGGACCTCGGCGCCGATGCGGATGATGCCGCGCTCGTCGAGGTCGGCCAGCACGTCCTCGGAGACGTTCGGGATGTCCCGGGTGATCTCCTCGGGCCCGAGCTTGGTGTCGCGGGCATCGATCTCGTGCTCCTCGATGTGGATCGAGGTCAGCACGTCGTCCTGGACGATGCGCTGGGACAGGATGATCGCGTCCTCGTAGTTGTGACCCTCCCACGGCATGAACGCCACGAGCAGGTTCTTGCCGAGCGCCATCTCACCGCCTTCGGTGCACGGGCCGTCGGCGATGACCTGGCCCTCCTCGACGCGCACGCCCTCGTCGACGATCGGCCGCTGGTTGAAGCTGGTGCCCTGGTTCGAGCGGCGGAACTTGTTCAGCCGGTAGGTGCGGTGCGTGCCGTCGTCGTTCATGACCGAGACGTAATCGGCGGTCGCCTCTTCGACGACACCGGACTTCTCCGCGATGACGACGTCGCCGGCGTCCTTGGCCGCGCGGGCCTCCATGCCGGTGCCGACCAGCGGCGCCTCGCTGCGCAGCAGCGGGACGGACTGGCGCTGCATGTTGGCGCCCATCAGCGCCCGGTTCGCCTCGTCGTGCTCCAGGAACGGGATCATCGCCGTGGCGACCGAGACGGTCTGCCGCGGGGAGACGTCCATGTACTCGACCTCTTCCGGCGGGACCTGGTCGACCTCGCCGGAACCCTTGCGCCGCACCAGGATGCGGGCCTCGGTGAACCGTCCGTCGCCGTCCAGCTTGGCGCTGGCCTGGGCGATGATGAACCGGTCCTCCTCGTCCGCGGTGAGGTACTGGATGTCGTCGGTGGCGACACCGTCGACGACCTTGCGGTAGGGGGTCTCGATGAAGCCGAACGGGTTGACCCGGGCGAAGGTCGCCAGGGAGCCGATCAGGCCGATGTTCGGGCCCTCAGGGGTCTCGATCGGGCACATCCGGCCGTAGTGGGACGGGTGTACGTCGCGGACCTCGAGCGAGGCCCGGTCGCGGGACAGACCGCCCGGCCCGAGCGCCGACAGCCGGCGCTTGTGGGTCAGACCGGCGAGCGGGTTGGTCTGGTCCATGAACTGCGAAAGCTGGCTGGTGCCGAAGAACTCCTTGATGGAGGCGACGACGGGCCGGATGTTGATCAGCGTCTGCGGCGTGATCGCCTCGACGTCCTGGGTCGTCATCCGCTCGCGGACGACGCGCTCCATCCGGGACAGGCCGACCCGGATCTGGTTCTGGATCAGCTCGCCCACGGTGCGCAGCCGGCGGTTGCCGAAGTGGTCGATGTCGTCGATCTCGACCGGGCGGACCTCGCCCATCGAGTTGGTCCACTCCTCGTCGCCCTGGTGCAGACGCAGCAGGTACTCGACGGTGGCCAGCAGGTCGTCCTCGGTCAGCGTGCCGACGCTGGTGGCCTTGTTGACGCCCAGCTTCTTGTTGACCTTGTAACGACCGACCTTGGCCAGGTCATAGCGCTTGTCCTTGAAGAACAGATTGTCCAGCAGGGCCTGCGCGCTCTCCTTGGTCGGCGGCTCGCCCGGGCGCAGCTTGCGGTAGATGTCCAGCAGCGCCTCGTCCTGACCACCGATGTGGTCCTTCTCGAGGGTCGCCAGCAGGACCGGCGACCAGGAGAAGTGCTCCCGGATCCGGTCGGCATCCCAGCCCAGCGCCTTCAGCAGCACGGTGACCGGCTGGCGGCGCTTGCGGTCGATGCGCACGCCGATGGTGTCGCGCTTGTCGATGTCGAACTCGAGCCAGGCGCCCCGGGACGGGATGACCTTGACGGAGAAGACGTCCTTACCGGCGGTCTTGTCCAGGTTCTTGTCGAAGTAGACACCGGGCGAGCGGACGAGCTGGCTGACGACGACGCGCTCGGTGCCGTTGATGATGAACGTGCCCTTGCTCGTCATCATCGGGAAGTCGCCCATGAACACGGTCTGCGACTTGATCTCGCCGGTCTCGCCGTTCATGAACTCGGCGGTGACGAACAGCGGCGCCGAGTACGTCATGTCCTTGTCCCGGCACTCCTCCTCGTTCGCCTTGACCTCGTCGAACCGCGGGTCGGAGAAGGACAGCGACAGGTTGCCGGAGAAGTCCTCGATCGGGGAGATCTCCTCGAGGATCTCATCGAGACCGCTGGGGGTCGGCTCGTCCTGCCGGGCGCGCCATGTGGGCCCACCGACAAGCCAGTCGAAAGAATCTGTTTGCAGTGCAAGGAGGTTCGGAACTTCTAGCGGCTCACGGAGCTTTGCGAATGAGACTCGCGAAGATCCGGAGGTGGACCGGGGCGTGCTGGTGACTGCCAAGATGCGTCCTTCCAAGGACTGACACTGATCGGACACTGCTGACCCCTGCCGATCGCCGAGCGGCGGGGGTGACATGCGTTGGCTGGGCTCCTGGGCTCGAGGCGACGTGAAGTGGCGGACTCTCATCTGGCCGACCCGCGCGTGTCAGCCCAGGTCAGAGGCAGTTCCGCACGGAGATGCGGAGTGCTCTGAACCAGGGCAGCACAAAGAGGGCAGCGCAAACATGCAGCTTAGCACCGGAGAGCGCGATTGTCTACATCGCTCTCCGAGCCGAACTGGCGGCGGCGAGGAGTGCGGATGACACCGCACCGAAACCATCAAGCCGCGGACAGTTGGTCCGAAACCACGCCGGCCCTGCATATGACCTGCGTCGTCATAGCGTGGCCCCCCGATCGGTTTCCGTCAAGCACCCGACCGGTTGCGTTCGAAGGATCGGGGTGACTGCGAGCAGGGTCTGGCGTGCGCACGCCGGCCGCCCGGCATACCGGGCGCCGGCACTCCGTGCACGCGTAGCCGTCAACCGGTGACCGCAGGGGTCCTGGACCACGATGGCTCCCGCCCCGCCGCCGCCAGCGCGCGTCGGAACGCCGGGGCCCGATCGGGGTGCTCGACGGTCACCGCAGGGCCGTACGCGCCCATCGACCGGCCCCACTCCGCCGTCCGGTCGATGTGCCGGAGCAACTCACGACCGACGTCATCCGGCACCGTCAGCTGCTGCCCAGTCGTCTGGGCGAGATCCCAGCCGTGCAAGAGCATCTCGGCCAACGACATTTCGCCGATCAGGGTGGCCGGCATCTCCTGGCCGGCCATCGTCACGGTGCCATCCCACGCCGCCGGTGCGGACCACGCCTCGGCGAGAGCGGTCGCGCGGGCGGCGACCGCGCGGGTCCAGTCGCCGCCGGTGACGTCCTTCTTCGCGCCGTACGGATCCTCGGTGTCCAGTGGCTCGCGGCGGCCGACGGCGGACAGCGCACCCATCGTCCCGATGACATGGTTCACCAGGTGGCGCAGATCGAACTCCGTGCAGGGTGTCGACGCCGTCAGGTCCGCGTTCGCTGCTCCGGCGGCGATCTCACCGATCTGTGCGGCCGCGGCCGGGAAATAGTCTCGGATGATCATCCGATCGAGTCTGCCGACCCCGCTGGGCCCAGTCTTGAACAAATCCGCCACCGCCGCGCACGCTCGCTAGGCTTTTGCGGGTGAGCGCCGCGAACGAGGCGATGCCCGAGGGTGACGACGAACCGGGCGACTTCCGGGCAGTAGAGCCCGGGATCCTTCATCCAGATCGGTCGCGGCAGCGCTTCGACTACCGCCGGCACAAGCCCGACCCGGGGTTGGCACCTTTCGTGGAGAACTTCTGGACGATCACCTGGGAACTGCCGCCCGGTGAGGAGTTCACCGCGAACGTGCTGCCGTATCCGTCGGTGAACCTCTCCGTCACCAACACCGAGGCCGATGTCACCGGCCTGACGCGCGCCCGCTACGACCGTCATCTGGCAGGCAACGGCTACGCCGTTGGCGCGCGCTTCCGTCCCGGTTGCTTCCGCCCCTTCCTCGGCTCGTCGGTGAAGGCGCTGACCGATACCCACCGACCGATCGCGGAGGTGCTCGGACGGGACACCACGTCGTTGCAACGATCGATTGCGGTCGCCGGGCGCACCGAACGGGTCGCTCTGCTCACCGACTTCCTGCTGGCGGATGTGCCTGACACCGACCCGGTTGCCGACCAGCTGGCGCTGCTGGTTGCCGAGATCGCTGTTCGGCCGGAAATCAGGCGGGTGTCCCAGGTCGCGCAGCTGGCCGGGGTCAGCGTGCGCACCCTGCAGCGGATGTTCGACGAGTACGTCGGGGCGGGGCCGAAGTGGGCCATCATCCGCTGCCGACTGCAGGACGCCGCCGCGTCTGCGGCGGCGGGCCGGCAGCTCGACTGGGCCGTGGTGGCGGCCGATCTCGGCTTCGCCGACCAATCACACCTGACCCGGGCGTTCTCCCGCACGATCGGTGTGCCGCCGGCCGAGTACACAGCCCAGCAACGCGCAGCCCGCCCGTCCTGATCGGCGCGGACGGTGCGTCGGTGCCGCGGCCCCCGGTTGCGCTGCGCTGGTCCGCCGACCGGCTGCCATCCACGCAGGCCCGGGTCGGCCCGACTGCTCAGCCACCTCACTGTCGTGAACGCACCACATCGGCGACGGCTGCGGCCCCACCGGCGCTCATCACGATCGTGTAGTGGTTGACGTCCGGTACGTCGCGCACATCGATCGCCGGGAACTGCTGCCTGCACAGTTCGATCCAGTCGGGCCGGAACAGCCCGGGTTCACGATCGGCGAGATCACGCGGAGCACGCAGAAACGGTGTCCCGGCGGGAAGTTCGTGCAGCGCCGGGGACAGCCAGTGAATGTCCTGTTGGTCGATCGAGTCGCCGACGAATGCGTCCTCGGTGGTGGAGGCGTGCAGGTTCGGCGGTTCACCGACCAGGTCGTAATCGGCGTAGTCAGCGACCGCATCGCTCCATCCGGAAGCGAAGGCCGGGTACGCGCGGAAATACTGCCGATAACTCTCGCGGCTCTCGAACCGCATCGACAGCCGCGCCCGAACGGGGCCGAGGACCGCATCGACGAACTGTTCGTCGGTCAGGCCGTCGGGTCGCGGCAACGGAACCCCACCGTCGACGAGAACCAGCGAGGGAGCCCGATGCGGATGCCAATGATGCAGCGCGACCGTGATGTACCCGCCCATCGAATGGCCGACGATCGTCGCGGACGGAACATCGAAATGATCCAGCACAGCGGACATGTCGTCGGCGTGCCGGACCATTCCGAAAGGGCCGGGCAGCCCGTTCGAGCGGCCGCGGCCCCGTAGGTCGGGGGCGATGATGCGCCACTGCGGCAGCGCCTCAGCGAGCAACAACCAGCACCGGTGTGACGCCGTCACACCGTGGATCGCGAGCACCGTCGGCACGTTTGCGTCACCGGTTGCCGCGCCGTCGGCTTCCCAGACACCGACCCGCATGTCACCGCCACGCACCGGGACATCCACCGCGCGGTAGCGATCCGCCTGGCTGTGCCTGTCACTCATCTCTGGTCCCCCGGGTGTCATCGGTGTCGGTGGTCCGCGCCGGGTGATCATGCCGTGCGCGGCGCCCGGTGACCACCGGAGGCGATGGCGGGTGCACCTTCCGCCCCCAGAGATGCCGGCAGGCGGGCCGACGATGCGCCGGCCACCGCGCGGTCCACGGCCCCGGTCTCGTCATCGCGGCCGGCCCGGCTGGTCCTCGATCGCAGATGGTCAGCGATAGGGGATGGTCAGCGACGACCCCGCAAGTTCGATGACGGTGCCGCCTTCCCCCAACGCCGACCACACCTCCAGCTGGACGACACCGCCGCGCAGCTTTTCGAGGCGCCCCTCGCTGCTGCGGAGTCCGGCGGCCTGCGTGTACAGCTCGGGTCCGACCTTCGGGTCCGTCGCGAAGTAGCGGTAGGTCTCCACCCGGTCCCAGCTGCCGTCGCCGGTCAGGTCGTAGGAAACCCGCGCCTGGACCGCGGCACCGATCATGCGTCCGGCGTCCACCCCGATGACGAACGCCGTCGCGCCTCCCGTCGGGGTCAGCCACACGTCGGCGGCCGTCAGGACCACCGGCTGATACGGCTTCCCGTCCCTGGTGCGGCCGCCCGAGGAGTTCAACGTCAGCTCACCGCCCGGGCTCGGTTGCGCGCCCAGGGTCCCGTTCGACTCGGGGAACAGCTCCGGGCTGGACGGAACAATCGGACGGGTGCGGGTGGACGCAGGTCCCGCCGCCGGCGTCGACGCACCAGGCGTCCCTGTCTGCGCGGGTGGTGCCGGCGTCCGGGTACTGCTCTGCACGGTGGACGAATCCGGATGTCCGGAAGCCGACAGGGTGAAATTCGGCGACGCGAGTCCGCTCGCCGAGCTGAGGTCCACCGTGGAGTACGCCGCCGACTCGGCGCGGGTCGAGGGTGGGGACTGCGCTGCGCAGCCGGTGACGGCGCCCGCCGTGACGAAGGTCAGCGACAGGACCGTCGCGGTGAACAGGCGGCTACCGGCGCTCGACACCGGGTCACGGTAACCCGGCGGCGCACCGACCCGGACGTGCGCCGAACCACGCGGCACCCGCCGGGCCCGCCGAGATGACAAACGGGGCGGGTCCGGAGATCGGACCCGCCCCGTTCGGCGGTGCTGTCACCCGAAACCGGGTGGATGCTCAGCGCGGCCGGTTCAGCGGCCGCGCCAGGCGGTTCAACGCAAGGTCACTTGACGGTGGCCTTGGCGCCGGCCTCTTCCAGCTTCGCCTTGGCGGCCTCGGCGGCCTCCTTGGGAGCCTTCTCCAGGATGGCCTTGGGCGCGGCGTCGACGAGGTCCTTGGCTTCCTTCAGACCCAGACCCGAGACGAGCTCGCGAACGGCCTTGATGACCTGGACCTTCTTCTCGCCGGCGGACTCGAGGATGACGTCGAACTCGTCCTGCTCCTCGGCGACCTCAGCGGCACCGGCGGCCGGGCCGGCCGGGCCGGCAACGGCGACCGGAGCGGCGGCGGTGACGCCGAAGGTGTCTTCGAACTGCTTCACGAACTCGGAGAGCTCGATGAGGGTGAGCTCCTTGAAAGCGTCGAGCAGCTCGTCGGTGGTCAGCTTCGCCATGATGGGCGTCCTTTCACATCTGTTGCCGTACCGTCATTGTCGGCGGATCGGGCGGGATTTCTCGGTGGGGGAGATCGGTTCAGGGACTGAGCCGACCGGTGGTGCGGGTCGGATCAGGCCTGGGTGGCCGTCTCCTCGGTGGTGGCTTCGGCGCTGGTCTCCGCGGCGTTGTCCGCACCCTCGGCCGGAGCCTCGGTGGACACCGCTTCGGGGGTGTCGCTCTCGTCGGCCGCGGCAGCAGTGTCGGCGCCCTCGGCGGGAGCTTCGGCCGAGACGGCCTCATCGCCCACTGCGGAAGCGTCAGCCGCGGATGCGTCCACCGAAGCGGCAGCAGCGGCAGGTGCCTCGAGGGTTTCTCCGTCGGCGACGCGCTTGTCCTGCAGCGCCGCGGCGAGCCGCGCCACCTGGGAGGGCAACGCGTTGAGCACGACGGCGGCCTTGGTCAGGGTGGCCAGCATGGCGCCGGCCATCTTGCCCAGCAGCACCTCGCGCGACTCCAGGTCGGCGAGCTTGTTGACGTCGCCGGCCGCGATCGGCCGGCCGTCGAACAGACCACCTTTGATGACCAGCAGCGGATGCGATTTGGCGAAGTCACGCAGTGCCTTGGCGGCGTCGACCGGCTCACCGGAGACGAACGCGACCGCGGTCGGACCGACGAACAGATCGTCCAGCCCGGTGACGCCGGCGTCCGCGGCAGCCCGCTTGACCAGGGTGTTCTTCGCGACGGTGTACTCGGTGTCCTTGCCAAGGGACCGGCGGAGCTCGGTGAGCTGCGCCATGGTCAGACCGCGGTACTCGGTGACAACCGCGGCGCTCGAGTTCCGGAACCTGTCCGTGATTTCGGCGACCGTTGCGATCTTTTCGGCCTTCGGCATGCGTCGCCTCCTTCCATGACATCTATCAGTCGTATCGGTGCGGCAACTGCGGCACCGTCCACCCGAAGCGTCATGACCCGGAAACGACGAACGCCCCGTGCAGGGGCACGGGGCGAACAGTGACGCCGTGACGGCGCCGTTCTGACCTCGTCCTCCTGCGTGGGCCGCCCGGATGTCTCCGGAACCTTCACCCGATGCTCTGCTGAACGCAGGACAGGCGGGAGCCGACGGTCTTCGGTGGATCGATGACGACTATACGTGAGCGCGAGCCCCGAACCAATTCCGCAGGTCCACGGCGCGACGGCCGCACATCGGGCCTGTTGTGAGCGCGGCCCAGCACCGATCCGGCCGACCGCAGGGGCACAGATGTCGGCTTCACCTTGCGTGAGGTCCGTTCCTGCGGGGGTCCGGGGTCGCCGTCGACATCACGGGGCAGCGCCCGAGACGACGAACCGCCACCGACCCCTGACGGTCGATGGCGGTTCTGCGGGGATGTACCCGGGGTCTGCCGGAACGGCAGGATCAGGCCTCTTCGGTCTCCAGCAGGTTCCGGGTGCGGCTCGGGTCCACCAGGATGCCCGGTCCCATCGTGGTCGCAAAGGCGATCTTCTTCAGGTACCGGCCCTTCGCGGCCGACGGCTTCGCCCGCAGCACCTCGTCCAGAGCGGCGGCGTAGTTCTCGACCAGCTTCTCGGTCGGGAAGGACACCTTGCCGATCACCATGTGCAGGTTGGCGGCCTTGTCCACCCGGTAATTGATCTTGCCGCCCTTGATGTCCGCGACGGCCTTGGTGACGTCCGGGGTGACGGTGCCGGTCTTCGGGTTCGGCATGAGGCCACGCGGCCCGAGGATGCGGGCGATGCGCCCGACCTTGGCCATCTGGTCCGGGGTGGCGATCGCGGCGTCGAAGTCGAGCCAGCCGCCCTGGATGCGGGCGATCAGGTCGTCCGAGCCGACGGCGTCCGCGCCGGCCGCCTCTGCCTCGGTGGCCTTGTCGCCGACCGCGAACACGATGACTCGGGCGGTCTTACCCGTGCCGTGCGGGAGGTTGACGGTGCCACGGACCATCTGGTCCGCCTTGCGGGGGTCGACACCGAGCCGCATGGCGACCTCGACGGTGGCGTCCATCTTGCTGGGCGAGGTCTTCTTTGCCAGTTCGGCCGCCTCGAGCGGCGAATACAGCCGCTCGTGGTCGACGAGTTCGGCTGCCTGCCGGTAAGCCTTGCTGCGCTTCATCTTCTGCTCTCCTGAATCGTTGTGCCTGCAGTCGCAGCGGGCGACTTGCAGGCGGAGGTCGTGGTTGCCGCGGGCCGCGCTCGGCCCTCCCACGTGGTGCTGGTTGGTACTGGTGGAACTGTTCGGTCACTGCGTTCTTCACTGTTGATCATGCAGCTCAGCACAGTCCCACCGACGTGTCGCCGGCGTTTCGCGTGCTGACCCCCATGATCAACGCGGAATCGACGCGGAACAGGTGCAACCGAGGTCAGTCGGTGACGGTGATCCCCATCGACCGGGCGGTGCCGGCGATGATCTTCGCCGCGGCGTCGACGTCGTTCGCGTTGAGATCAACCTGCTTGAGGGTGGCGATCTCGCGCAACTGGGCGTTGGTGACCGAGGCGACCTTCGTGGTGTGCGGGGTGCCAGACCCCTTCTCCACGCCGGCAGCCTTGAGCAGCAGCCGGGCGGCCGGCGGCGTCTTCAGCTTGAAATCGAACGAGCGGTCCTCGTAGATCGAGATCTCGACGGGCACCACGTCGCCACGCTGGGATTCCGTCGCGGCGTTGTACGCCTTGCAGAACTCCATGATGTTGACGCCGTGCTGGCCGAGCGCCGGACCGACGGGCGGTGCCGGGTTGGCCATGCCGGCCTTGATCTGCAGCTTGACGATCGCCGCAAGCTTCTTCTTCTTCGGGGGCATTTCCCTTTGCTTCTTTCCTCTTGGAGCGGACCCGGGTGGTCAGGCACCCGGGCGGGTCGGTGGGCCGGCGGACAAGTTGTCCGGTCGGTGTTGCTGTCCGGAAAGCCGGCGGTCAGATCTTGGCGACCTGGGTGAACGAGAGCTCGACCGGTGTCTCGCGCCCGAAGATCGACACCAGAACCTTGAGCTTCTGGGCGTCGGCGTTGACCTCGTTGATGGTCGCGGGCAGCGTCGCGAACGGCCCGTCCATGACGGTGACCGACTCGCCGACCGAGAAATCCACCTCGGTGCGGGTCGGGGCGGCGCCGCCGGGAGTGCTGGCGACCGCGGCCTTGCGCGGTGCGGCCGGCGTGAGGATCTTGACGACCTCGTCGATCGACAACGCAGACGGGCGCTGCGCGGTGGCGCCGACAAACCCGGTGACGCCCGGAGTGTTCCGGACGGCACTCCACGAGGCGTCGGTCAGATCCATCCGGACCAGGATGTAGCCCGGGTACACCTTGCGCTGCACCTGCTTGCGCTGGCCGTTCTTGATCTCGGTGACCTCTTCGGTCGGCACCTCGATCTGGTAGATGTACTCCTCCATGTCCAGCGACTTGATGCGGGTCTCGAGGTTGGTCTTGACCTTGTTCTCGTAGCCGGCGTAGGAGTGCACGACGTACCAGTCACCGGCCGCGCGCTTCAGTGCCGACCGCAGCTCTTCTGCGGGGTCGACCTCCACAGCGCCGGCATCGTCCTCGGTGACAGCGCCATCGGTGACAGCGTCCTCGGCGACAGCGCCATCGGTGACAGCGCCATCGGTGACCAGCGTCCTCGTGACGACGGCAGAGTCGGCATCGCCGTTCGTGGCGCCCGACTCTGCGGCGCCCGACTCTGCGGTCGCCTCGACGACGGCCTCGATGGCCTCGTCGATCTCGGCGGACTCCGCAGCGGTGTCGTGCTCGACCGTCGGGTCGTCGACCTCACCCCCACCGGGGGCGGTGACGACGGTGGTCACCTCGCCGTCGGTGACGACGAAGCTGCTCAACGGTTCCTCGGCGCCTTCGGACGGCTCCGGGGTATCGACGTGGCTCGACACGGTTGTACTCGCTTCCTGGTACTCAATCGCTTTGCCTGTCGGCACGGCGCGTGCGCCGGGCCCTGAAGTGGTGGCTTCCCTGGTGCAGCACCCGTTGCGGGGAACCGCGGTGCGGCGGAAGGGACGTCAGCCGAAGACCGCCAGCACGCCCTTCGCGAACAGCAGGTCGAGAACCCCGACCAGCGCCACCATGAAGACCAGGAATGCGATCACCACAATGGTGTAGGTGACCATCTGGTTCTTGGTCGGCCAGATGACCTTGCGGAGTTCGGCGACGACCTCCCGCAGGAAGCGGGAGAACCGGGCGAAGATGTTCGGCCGCTTGACCTGTGTTGTCGACGGCCGCTTCGGCGTGGCCGCACCCTTGGACTCGGACACCCCCGCACGAGCCGCCGACCGCCGGGCGGCCGCCCTGGCCGAACCGGCAGCGACCGGGCTGGACCCGGAGGCCGGAGCCGGAGAACCCAGCTCGGTACCGCTCACATCGTCGGCACCGGACGCTGAGGAAGGGGCCGTGCGCGCCCGTGCCCGCCCGTCGTCGGACGGAACCTCGGCCGCAGCGTCGGTGGCCGACAGCTCAGCGGCCTCGCCGGAGGAGGCGGCGTCGACGGGTTCCTGCCCGTCGCCCGACGCCCCATCGCGATCGTTGCTCACTCGACTCCGTCCTCACCTGCTCGTTTCACCCACCACCGACTTGCGGACCGCCCGGTGATGCCCATCTGTTCACTACTGCAGGGGCGACAGGACTTGAACCTGCAACCTGCGGTTTTGGAGACCGCTGCTCTGCCAGTTGAGCTACGCCCCTTTGGCGTGACGGCCGCCGATCCGGGCAACCACCGCAGCCATCAGAACCCCTCTCGCAAATCCGGGATGTGCCCACCGCCCCATAACGCAGGCAAGCGGCAGCACACCCCAGAACGACCAGTGTAAGCCACCGCGCACCCCGCCGACGAACGCACGCGGAGCCGGGCCGCATCGGCGATGCCGGCCGACGTCGACCTCACCGTCACCGCAGGAGCGACTGCATGCCACGATGGCTCCATGAGCATCAACGCCCCGGAAGGCACCGTCGCCGACTTCAGCCAGGCTCCCGTCGATACCGCGCTGCAGCGAAGGATCTCCGTGCGCATCGGCGGCATCGCCGAGTCGGCCACCCTGGCCGTGGACGCCAAAGCAAAAGCCCTGAAGGCCGCCGGGCGGCCGGTCATCGGCTTCGGCGCGGGCGAGCCGGACTTCCCCACCCCGGACTACATCGTCGCGGCCGCCGTCGCCGCGTGCCAGGACCCGGTCAATCACCGCTACAGCCCCGCCGCCGGACTGCCCGCCCTGCGCAAGGCGGTCGCCGAGAAGACGTTGCGGGACTCGGGTTACCAGGTGAGCCCGGACCAGGTGCTGATCACCAACGGTGGCAAGCAAGCCGTCTACCAGGCCTTCGCCACGTTGCTCGACCCCGGCGACGAGGTGCTGCTACCCGCGCCCTACTGGACCACCTACCCGGAGGCCATCGCCCTGGCAGGCGGGGTCGGCGTCCCGGTGGTCGCCACCGAGCAGGCGGGTTACCTGGTCAGCGTCGAGCAACTGGAGGCGGCGCTCACCCCGCACACGAAGGTCCTGCTGTTCTGCTCGCCGTCCAACCCGACCGGTGCGGTGTACCCGCCCGAGCAGGTCGAGGCCATCGGCCGGTGGGCGGCCGAGAAGGGCATCTGGGTGGTCACCGACGAGATCTACGAACACCTCGTCTACGGCGATGCCGAACACGTGTCGATGCCGGTGGTCGCGCCGGAGATCGCCGACCGCTGCATCGTGGTGAACGGCGTCGCCAAGACCTACGCCATGACGGGCTGGCGGGTGGGTTGGATGATCGGCCCGAAGGATGTCATCAAGGCGGCTGCCAATCTGCAGTCGCACCTGACCTCCAACGTCTGCAACGTCGCCCAGAAGGCCGCCCTGGAGGCAGTCACCGGATCACTGGAAGCAGTGGACGAGATGCGGACCGCCTTCGACCGGCGCCGTCGGCGCATCGTTGAACTGCTCGACGCGATCCCGGGCGTGAGCTGCCCCGAACCGCTGGGCGCGTTCTACGCCTATCCGTCGGTCACCGGGCTGATCGGCAAGTCGTTCGGGGGCGTGCGCCCGGAGTCCTCCGGCGAGCTGGCCACGCTGATCCTGGAGAAGGCCGAGGTCGCGGTGGTGCCCGGCGAGGCGTTCGGGACGCCCGGCTATTTCCGGCTCTCCTATGCCCTCGGTGACGAGGACCTGGTCACCGGCGTCACCAGGATGGCCGAGTTCCTGGCCACCGCGACGGACTGAGCACGAGACTGCCTCAGTCGAGCGCGACCAGCATCCGAGCCTTGCCCAGCACCGTCTGGCCCTGGAACTTGGCCGTGATATCGATGCGCGCGGTCCGTGCGTCGGCGTCCAGCGCGCCGACGACCGCGGTCAGGTCCACCTCCGCGCCCAGGTCGTCGTCGGCGACGACGACGGGGCGGGTGAACTTGACCTCGTACTCCTTGACCTTGCCGGGATCGCCGATCCAATCCGTGACGATCCGGCCGGCGGAGGCCATGGTGAACATCCCGTGCGCGATGACGTCGGGCAGGCCGACGTCGACGGCCACCCGCTGGTTCCAGTGAATGGCGTTGAAGTCGCCGGCTGCCCCGGCGTACTGGACGAGTTGCTTGCGGGTGACCCGGTACGTCAGTGCGGGCAGCCCGTCGCCGACGGAGAGCTCGGCGAAGGTCGGCGTCATGCCGTACCCCTTGCGACCAGGGTGCCCAGGGCCGTGCACACCGGGTTGCCGTCAGGGTCGGTGACCTCGGTGCGCAGGGTGATGACGTCGTTACCGGCCATCACCCGCACCTGGTCGACGTACGGCGTCGAGGTCAGCTCGTCACCGGCGACGATCGGCCGGTGGTGGATGAAGCGCTGGTTGCCGTGCACGACGACGTCGAAGTCCAGGCCGAGCGCAGGGTCGAACAGCAACTTGTCCTGCGCCTTCATGATCACCGCGATGGCAAACGTCGGCGGCGCGACCACATCGGGATACCCCGCGCGGCGCGCAGCATCCCGATCGCGGTACAACGGGTTGTCGTCGCCGATGGCGCGGGCGAACTCACGGATCTTCTCGACCCCGACGCAGAACGCCTCGGCGTAGGGGAAGGCCTTGCCGACGAACTCAGGATTCAGTGCCATTCCCGGACCGGGTTTCCGGTGACCGGCGCTTAGCGGGTTTCCTTGTGCTTGCGATGGCACTTGCAGTTCGGGCAGAACTTCTTGATCTCCAGCCGATCCGGGTCGTTACGCCGGTTCTTGCGGGTGATGTAGTTGCGGTGCTTGCATTCCTCGCACGCCAAGGTGATCTTGGGGCGGACATCTGTGGCGGCCACGGTAGCTGCCTCTTTCTCATTTGCAGGTGCTCGGACGGTCGGCTGGGATTCGCCGTCCGTATCGGTCGACCGCCTCGGCGGAGGCGGTTGGTACTACTGGGTAGCGGTGGCCGGACTTGAACCGGCGACACAGCGATTATGAGCCGCTTGCTCTGCCAGCTGAGCTACACCGCCTGGCGGCCCCCTGTGGAGCCTTGCGGCCCCAACCCGGAGCCAACGACCATGCCGGCGGTGATATTCCACCGACCGTCCGCGCCGCCGTCCGAGCCCCTTTACGGAATCGAACCGTAGACCTTCTCCTTACCATGGAGACGCTCTGCCGACTGAGCTAAAGGGGCCTGTCCTGCCTGTGTGGATCGGCTGTTCGCGCCGGGCCGGGAGTGAACCGGATTCGTCGATCCGGCCCTGCCCGCCCGCTCACAGCCCCGGCAACTCTACCCCAGGCCGCCGGATGCACGAAAACGACCAGGTGGCCGCCGAGGCCGGACCGCCGCCGCCGGGCCGGTCAGCTCATCATCCGCAGCACATGGGTGGTCGATGACGGGTCGTACACGCTGACCGTGCGCGCCTGGATCCAGGAGTCGAACTTGTCCATCGGCATCGGCCGGGCGATCAGGTATCCCTGCGCCTGGTCACAGTTCATCTCGCGCAACGCATCCCGGGCGGCCTCCTCCTCGACGCCCTCGGCCACCACCCGCAGGCTCAGCGAGTGTCCGAGATCGACGATGGCCCGCACGATGGCCAGGTCGGACAGGTCGGTGCCCATCCCCAGCACGAACGACTTGTCGATCTTGATCTCGTCGATCGGCAGCCTGCGCAGGTAGGCCAGCGACGAATAGCCGGTGCCGAAGTCGTCGACCGACAGGCCGATTCCCATCGAGTGCAGCTCCTGCAGGATCGGCAGCGAATGCTCAGGGTCCGCCATCACGCTGGACTCGGTGATCTCGAACGTCAGCAGCTCGGCGGGCACTTCGTGCCGGCACAGCGCCCGGCTGACCATTTCCGAGAAGTCGTCCCCGAGCAGGTTGCGGACGGACAGGTTCACCGCCGCGGTCAACCGGATGCCCCGCGAAGTCCAGTCCCGCAGCTGCATCAGCACCAGGTCGAGCACGTGACCGAGCAGGATGTCGATGGAGCCGGTGGCCTCGATGGCCTCGACGAATTCGACCGGCGAGACCAGCCCGAACTCCGGATGCATCCAGCGCACCAGCGCCTCGACGCCGACCAACTGACGCTTGGCCAGGTCGACCTTGGGCTGGTAGTGAACGATGATCCGGCCCTGCTCGACGGCCTGCCGGAACTGGGTGACGAGCTGGAACCGGCGCCGGTACACCTCCCCCATGCTCGGCCGGTACACCTGTAGCGATTCCTGCCTCGCCTTGGCGGCCAGCATGGCCATCTCGGCCCGCTGCAGCAATGTGCTCGGGTCGACACCGGCGTCCACCGGGCCCTCCGTGGTCTCCGCACCGGAGGTCAGCGCCGCCTGGCCTGTCGCCTGGGGGGCTGCGCCGAGGACGAATGCGATCCCGACACTGGGCTGCGGGTCGACCTCGATGCCGTCGATGGAGTAACCGCGACCGACGGCGGCCAACACCTGGTACCCCAGGGCCATCAGTTCGGTCTCCTGCATGGCGTTCACCAGCACGGCGAAGCGATCGGCCTCGATCCGCGCCACCGGGCGCGATTCCCCGACGAGCGCGACGAGGCGCTCGCCCGCCATCTGCAGCAACCGCTCACCCCGGTCATGGCCCAGCGCGTTGTTCACCTGGGACAGCACGTCGAGCTCCACCAGGATGATCGCGCTGCCCCATCCCTGGCTGATCGCCGCCTGGCCCTCGACGTGCAGCCCGAGGCGGTTGTGCAGTCCGGTGACGGCGTCGTGGTACGCCTCGTGGCGCAGCGTCTCCAGCAACCGTAGGTTGTCCAGCGCGGTGGCGACGTGCCCGCTCAGCGTCTCGAGCAGTTGGAGATCCTGATCGCGGAACCGACCCCAGCGGCTCAGCCGGTCACGAACCTCGAGGTATCCGCGGTCACGGTCGCCCGATCGCAGCGGCACCACCAGTACGTCCCATGCCTTCCGGGCCAACAGCGCATCGAGGACGGCCGGGACGGGATTGCGGTCGGTGGAGGCGCGGGCCCGGCCGGTCGTCCGTGCCGTCGTCAGCAGCGGGTCGTCCTCGCCGAGCGGGGGCTCTTCGATCACCCCGTCGGGACCCAGCGCCAGCGTCCGCAGCGCACTGTCGCCGTCGTTGAGCCGGAGCACGACGACCTCGGCGTTGAGCTGGTCGCGGACCTGTTCGAGTACTCCCTGCCAGTCGTCGGTGGACGAACCGACCCGGGTGACCCGACGGCCGAAGGTGTACATCCGGGCAAGATCGGTGTGCTGACGCAAGAACAGGAAGTAGGTCCGGTACAGCACGGCCAGGACGGCCGCCAACGCGATGCAGACGATGGGGCCGTAGAAGTCGCCGTCGTCTCCGGAGATCCAGACGAGGTAGCCGACGAGGGCGAAGGTGACGATGGCGACCGCCACGATCATCGCGCGGCTGATCATCCGCGGGAGCGGTTCGGTGGGCCCCATCAGCCGGTACGTCATTGCGACGCCGACTGCGGAGACCAGCGCGCCGGCCAGCACACCGATGCTGACCGCGAGCAAATTGAGCCCGATCGAGGTATTCGTCCCGTTGTTGGTCATCTCGACGGTGATCAGGACCGCTGCACCGGTTTCGGCGGTGATGAAGGACGTGTTGAGCGCGATGTTGCGTGGACTGTCCCGGCGGATGAGGAACACGATGATGCCCGCGGCGATGTGCGAGGCGCCCACCACCCACGCCGGCATGACGAGCAGGCCGATGAGCATCGGCAGTTCGGATCCGGAGACCAGCAGGGTCTCGCGCCTGACCTCGATCTGCAGTGGGAACAATTCGCCGGCGATGAACGCGGCCATCAGCAGGATCGCCCCGATGACGATCTTCGGCAGTTCTTCCGATTCTGGATCGACGAGCACCGGCCACCACAGCGCTGCGGCCAGCACGAACATCACCAACGAGACACCGGTGAATACCTGCCGACCGGTGTAATGCCGGCGAGGTTTGGCGACCTCGACCTGCTGAACCGTCAATGTGAAGGCCTTTTCGCTCGATAGGGCGGCATTCGGGCAAGTCGCCTGCCGATATCACACGGTGCGGGATCTCCGCGCCTTTTCGTCTACGGAGCGTAGTCCGTTGGTTCCGCGGTGCGCCCACTTTTCTGCATTTCGTCGCGCTGTGAAAGGCGCTGGAGGGTGCATTGCGCTGGTCGTGAGCCCGGAAGGGCTCAGTGGAGCGCCGCCCTGGCGCCGACGCCGGCCAGCGCGGCGTGCTCAGCCGACGAACTCGGGACCAAAGTCACTACGCAGCTTCGCTAAGGAGTCCTTACATTTCTCGCATCGCCCGCTCGCGCATCCCGGCGGGAACGCCCGCGGTGAGCAGTGCACCCGACGGGCGCGGCGACCGGCAAGGAGGATTCATGGGTCCGCAGGCTCAGACAGCGATCGCGTGTCCCGTCGACACCCCCTGGTGCACCCACCATGAACTGTTGGGTGCCGGAGACGAATGCATCGCCCTCATCGCCGTCGTCCCACTGCGCCCGGGAAGTGGTGTGCGCACCGCCCACCGCACCGGCGACGCCGTCGTCATCTCTGTCCAACAGTTCCCGGGCGAACCGGCGCGAGTCGAACTCGAGACACCGAACACCACCGATCTCGACGAGATCCATTGGTGGACCGCTGCCGAGTCCCAGGCGATCGCCCTCGCGCAACTGAAGGCGGCAAGCGTGATCAGGGGCGCGAGCGCGGACCTGAACGCCAACTGAGTCAGGCGTCCCCCGACAGCAATCAGCGGGCTTCCTCGGCCGAGGAAGCCCGCTGATCGACGTCCAGCTGTGGCAGGTGAGGGATTCGAACCCCCGTAGGCAATGCCGGCTGATTTACAGTCAGCTCCCTTTGGCCACTCGGGCAACCTGCCGTTCCACCCGACAACCGAACCGTCCTGATCGACCGGCGCGCTCTGGGGCCCGCACAGCCTACAAGGACCCCGGCGCTGGAGAAGAATCGGACAGCCGGGAGGTGTGGCAGCCGCGCCGGGGCCGGCGTGCGAAGCTCAACGGCGCACCGGCACATCTGATCAGCAGGGAGCAGGCAGTGGCAGATCCGTCATTCGACATCGTCAGCAAGGTCGATCACCAGGAGGCCGACAATGCACTGAATCAGGCGGCCAAGGAGCTGTCCCAGCGATTCGACTTCCGCGGGACCGACACCTCGATCGCGTGGGCAGGCGAGGAGGGCATCACGATCACCTCCAGCACCGAGGAACGCTGCCTCGCCGCGATCGACGTCTTCAAGGACAAGTTGATCAAACGCGGAATCTCGTTGCGCGCCTTCGACATCGGCGAGCCTGCCGCGTCGGGTAAGACGTACAAGGTGACCGGGAAGTTGATCCAGGGCATCGCGTCCGACAAGGCCAAGCTCATCGCGAAGAAGATCAAGGACGCCGGCCCCAAGGGCGTACAGGCACAGATCCAGGGTGATCAGCTGCGGGTCTCGGGCAAGAAGCGCGACGACCTGCAGGCCGTCATCGCCCTGCTGAAGGACGCAGACCTGGACATCGCCCTGCAGTTCACCAACTACCGCTGAACGGGCTCGAGCGGGTCCGGCCGGAAGGCCGCGCGTGCGCCGGGGACTGACCTTCGGCGCCACCGCCTACTTGATCTGGGGCTTGTTCCCGCTGTACTTCCCGTTGCTGACGCCGGCGGGTTCGCTCGAGATCCTCGCCCACCGGATGGTGTGGTCGCTGGTCGTCGCGGCCCTGGTGCTGACGGTCGTCCGCGGATGGCCCGAGATCAGGGCGACGCCGCCGAGGGTGTGGGCCCTGGTGCTGGCGGGAGCGGTGCTCATCGCCATCAACTGGGGCATCTACATCTGGGCGGTCAACAACGGCGAGGTCGTGGAGGCTGCGCTCGGCTATTTCATCAACCCGCTGGTGAGCGTGCTGATGGGCGTGCTGATCTTCGGCGAGCGGTTGCGGCTCAGCCAGTGGGTGGCGGTCGGCCTGGCTGCCTGCGCGGTCGGGGTGTTGGCCTTCGCGGGCGGGACGGTGCCGTGGATCGCGCTGACCCTGGCCGCGTCCTTCGCCTGCTACGGGCTGGTGAAGAAGGTGATCCCGCTGCGACCTACCGCCTCGTTGACCGCGGAGGGCATGATCCTCGCGCTGCCGGCGCTGGCCTTCCTGACGTTTCTGCAGTTCCGCGGCGAGGCGACGCTCACCGGCCACGGGACGGGACATGTGCTGCTGCTGGCCAGTTCCGGCGTGGTGACATGCGTCCCACTACTGGCCTTCGCCGTCGCGGCACAGGCGTTGCCGCTGTCGGTCCTGGGACTGCTCCAGTACCTGACGCCGGTGGCCCAGTTCCTGCTGGGGGTGCTGTGGTTCCACGAGGCGATGCCGACCTACCGCTGGGTGGGCTTCGCGCTGGTGTGGGCCGCCCTCGTCGTGCTGTCGGCCGACGCTCTACGGGCCGCCCGCAAACACCACGCAGCATCCGTGACGGCCGCAGCCGAGGCGGGCGCGGCCGGGCCACGATCCGGCAGCAAGTGACGATTCGCGCTGTCGAGCCCGGGACCGGCCCGACCCGGCGGCCCGCACGATCGTGAAAGATTCTGCTGCTGGAGCGAACAGGATCTTCGACGATCGCGATCTCTGCGCGACGGCCGCCGACCGCAGTCGCCGAGCCACGACCAAGTCGCCGCTCAGGTGCCGAGCTGCAGCGCGGTCGAACTGAGGTCACCCGCCGGAGTGTCGCTCCAGGAAGGTCAGCACATCGGTCTGGTCGACGCCGGGGAAGACGCCCGGCGGCATCGCGGCCAGCAGGTGGGAATGCACCCTGGCCGACGGCCAGGCGCTGTCCTGCCAGCGGTTCGCCAGCTCCACCGGCGGAAGTGCGCAGCACGACGGATCAGGGCAGCGCGACTGCGAGCGTTCGGAGGTCTCCCGTCCGCGCATCCACTTCACGTCCGCATACGGGACGCCGACGCTGACCGAGAACACGCCGGACGGGGTCCGGTCCACCACCGCTGTGCACCAATACGTCCCGGAGGCGGTGTCGGTGTACTGCTGGTAGGCCGATGACAGGTCGGGCCGGTCGAAGACCACCCGTGCGGTCCAGTACCGGCACACCCGTTGGCCCTCGATCGCGCCCGTCGAGTCGGTCGGGAAGTGCACGCCGTCGTTCTCGTACGCCTTGTAGATGACCCCGGACGACGAAATCCGCATGAAGTGCACCGGGAGGTCCAGGTGCCGGGTCGCCAGGTTCGTGAACCGGTGGGCGGCCGTCTCGTACGACACCGCATAGGCGTCGCGCAGATCTTCGATCGCAATGTCTTTTGCTGCCTTGGCATGCCGGAGCAGGGTGAGCGCGCCGCGTTCGGGGATCAGCAGCGACGCGGCGAAGTAGTTGATCTCCACCCGCTGCTCGAGAAATTCCGAGTAGTCCTGTGGCACTGCATGGCCCAACACGACATGGCCGAGGGCCTGCAGGGCCAGTGACCGCGAATCGTGCTGACCGGCATCCGGCTGCGGGAGGTAGACAACCCGGTTCGCCAGATCGGTGACGGTCCGGGTGGACTCCGGCAGATCCGCGGTGTGCACGAGCCGGAAACCCAGGTGCGCGGCCAGCCGGTCCACCACCGTCCTGGTGATAGGGCCGCCGGCGTATTTGGTGGCCGTCAGCAGATCTGCGGCGACCTTCTCGATGTCACCGAAGTAATTGCCCTGCCTGCGCATCCGCTCCCGGAGGTCGGCGTTTGCCCGCCGCGCCTGCTCGGGGGTCGCGGCGCGCTCCGCCTGCATCGTGGTGATCGCGCGGTGCAGACCTACCAACGACTCGAGCGCTTCGGTCTGCAGCCGCGGCCCGGGCCGGACCGGTGGGATCCCGAGCGCCTTGAACGTGTCGGTGCGCTGCGCCCGCTCGAGTTCGATCTCCAGCGCCGCACGGCGGCTGGGCGCCTCGACGCTGAGCAATTCGGCCAGCGAGGTCCCCAGCGCCGCGGCGAGGGCGGCCAGCAGCGACAGCTTCGCCTCCCGTTTGCCGTTCTCGACCAGGGACAGTGCCGATGGGCTGATGCCGGCCGCTGTGGCGATCTCGGTGAGCGTGTGGCCCGACGCCTTGCGCAGATGACGCAGTCGGCGCCCGATCGTCAACGGGTCGGGCGCGGCCGCCGCATCGGCCTGCGCCGTGCTCGGTGAGCTGGCTCCGGGCGAGAGCCCTGCAGCAGAGGATCCCGACGACGAGGTACCCATGGACGAGGTCCCAACGGGCGAGGTCCGGGCCGACCGCCCTGCGATACCGGTCGGGTCGTGAGCGGCAAGGCGGGACGGGCGATGACCGTTCGAGTTCACGGCGGCGTTCGATCGTTTTTTTCCGACCGGAGGCCTTTCCGCGGCCGGTGATGTTAGCTGAGCAGTCTTGCCCGCCGATATGCGCTGCGCTGCGACCGGTCCCGTCCGGGGACCGGCTGCAGTGCTCACACGGTGATGCGAATCACGTGCCATGGGGGCCCCGATACGGTCCTTTGCGGAGGCGCTTTCGGTCATTGCTCCACGATAATGCAAGAACCGCATTTCTTCACAACCCCAGGTCGTTGAGTAGCGCCGTTCTTGAACAGAGAGTTAGCTGAGTACCTGCTAATTCGGCGCAGTAACCACCCGAGCACCCGGAAAGGACGGCCAACGATGACCGCCACGTTGGATCCCACCACCACTGCCACGACGAGCCGTCCCCACTCAGCGAGCTCGGACCAGGCAGCACTCCTGCGTCAGGAATGGGCAGACGATGCCCGCTGGGCCGGGATCGAACGGAGCTACTCCGCCGAGGACGTTCTCCGCCTTCGTGGCACCGTGCAGGAAGAGCACACGCTTGCCCGCCGCGGTGCCGAACGGCTGTGGAATGCGTTGCAGACCAAGAAGTTCACCCGTGCGCTCGGCGCACTGACCGGCAACCAGGCCGTCCAGATGGTGCGCGGCGGACTGGAGTCCATCTACCTGTCCGGCTGGCAGGTCGCCGCCGACGCGAACCTCGCGGGCCAGACCTACCCGGACCAGAGCCTGTACCCGGCCAACTCGGTTCCCGCAGTCGTCCGCCGGATCAACAACGCCCTGCTGCGTGCCGACCAGATCGACCACTCCACCGGCAAGACCGGCACCGACTACCTGGTACCGATCGTGGCCGATGCCGAGGCCGGCTTCGGTGGCCCGCTCAACGCCTTCGAGTTGATGAAGTCGATGATCGCCTCGGGCGCGGCGGGTGTGCACTGGGAGGACCAGCTCGCGTCGGAGAAGAAGTGCGGCCACATGGGCGGCAAGGTGCTGATCCCCACCTCGCAGCACGTCCGCACGCTCAACGCCGCCCGGCTTGCCGCCGACATCTCGGGCGTGTCGACTCTGGTGATCGCCCGGACCGACGCCCTTGCCGCCGACCTGCTGACCAGTGACGTCGACGAGACCGACCAGCCGTTCCTGACCGGTGACCGGACCGCGGAGGGCTTCTACCGGGTACGCAGCGGCATCGAGCCGGTGCTGGCGCGGGCGAAGGCGTACGCGCCCTACTGCGACCTCATCTGGGTGGAGACCGGCACCCCTGATCTCGGCCTGGCTCGCGAGTTCGCGACCGAGCTGCACAAGGAGTTCCCCGGAAAGAAGTTGGCGTACAACTGCTCTCCATCCTTCAACTGGCGCTCGGCCCTGTCTGACGCTGAGATCGCCACCTTCCAGGACGAGCTCGGGGACCTCGGATACGCCTACCAATTCATCACCCTGGCCGGCTTCCACGCGCTGAACCACTCGATGTTCCACCTCGCGCAGGGCTACTCGACCAAGGGCATGACCGCCTATGTCGAGCTGCAGGAGGCCGAGTTCGCCGACGAGGCCGTCGGTTACACCGCCGTCAAGCACCAGGCCGAGGTCGGCACCGGCTACTTCGACAAGGTGGCCACGGCACTCAACCCGGAGAGCGGCACGCTCGCGCTGGTCGGCTCGACAGAGGAAGAGCAGTTCCACTGACCCTAGGCCACAGCCGATCCGTGCGGGCGCTACCCACCCGTCCGGATCGGCGGCCGGCGGCCGATCGCCTCCGGCGCGAGAGCCGCAGCTGGACAACATGATTGCCGCACGATCGCAGCACCGCACATCGCACGACCAGCAAGGTGCACGACCAGCAAGGTGCACGATCAGCAAGGTGAACGACCAGCAGTCGGCACGACCAGCACAGCACGGCGCACCCACCCACACCGCAGTCCCGCACCCACCCCCCACCGCACAGTTGCCGTCACAGGAGGCCTGTCATGTTCGACCCGCCGAAGCTACCGAAGATCAAAGGCACGATGCATCCGCGCTTCGATGAGATCCTGACTCCCGAAGCCCTCGCCTTCATCGCCAAGCTGGACGGTGCCCACTCCGGGCGCCGCGCGGAGTTGCTGCAGGCACGCCGCGAGCGCGGCAAGCGCATCTCGGCCGGGGAGCCGGTCGACTTCCTGACCAGCACCGCGAAGATCCGCAGCGACACCGGCTGGAAGGTCGCTCCACCCGCACCGGGTCTGGAAGACCGGCGATGTGAGATCACCGGGCCGCCGACGCCGAAGATGACCATCAATGCGCTCAACTCCGGGGCGAAGGTGTGGATGGCCGACTTCGAGGACGCCACCGCGCCGAGCTGGAGCAACATCATCGGTGGGCAGATCAACCTGTTCGACGCGATCCGCGGGAAGCTGGAATTCACCTCGGAGGACGGCAAGGAATACAAGGTCGGCGACGTCACCCCGACGATCGTCGTCCGCCCGCGCGGCTGGCGGCTGTGCGAGAAGCACCTCAGCGTCCACGGGCGTCCGTTGCCGGCGGCTCTGGTGGACTTCGGGCTGTTCTTCTTCCACAACGCGCAGCAGCTCATCGACAACGGGGTGGGCCCGTACTTCTACCTGCCCAAGCTCGAGTCGCACCTGGAAGCAAGGCTGTGGAATGACGTCTTCGTGCAGGCGCAGGCGCTGCTCGGCATCCCGCAGGGCACCATCCGGGCCACCGTGCTGATCGAGACCCTGCCCGCCGCCTTCGAGATGGAGGAGATCCTGTACGAGCTCCGCGACCACTCGTCCGGTCTGAACGCGGGCCGCTGGGACTACATCTTCAGCTACATCAAGACCTTCGCCCACCGCGGTGACGAGTACGTGCTGCCGGACCGCTCACAGATCTCGATGACGACCCCGTTCATGCGGTCCTACACCGAACTGATGGTCGCGACCTGTCATCGCCGCGGCGCACACGCCATCGGCGGGATGGCCGCCTTCGTCCCCAACAAGGCCGACCCCAAGGTCACCGAGCAGGCGCTGGCAAAGGTGAAGGCGGACAAGGAAAGAGAGGCCGGCGACGGCTTCGACGGCTCCTGGGTGGCGCACCCGGGCCTGGTGCCGACCTGCATCACGGCCTTCACCGAGGTGCTCGGCGACCGCCCGAACCAGCTCGACAAGCAGCGCCCCGACGTGCAGGTCACCGCCGAGGACCTGATCGCCGCCGGCCGGACGCCGGGTACGGTCACGCTGGCCGGGCTGGGGACGAACATCGCCGTTGCGCTGCAGTACCTGACGGCATGGGTGAGCGAGCAGGGTGCGGTGACCATCGACAATCTGATGGAAGACGCTGCCACCGTGGAGATCTCGCGGACCCAGGTGTGGCAGTGGCTGCATCACAAGACGAAGCTGGCCGAGGGCCTGGTCGTCACTCCGAAGCTGGTGCATGAGCTCGTCGATCACGAGGTCGACCGGCTGCTCGAGCTTGCCACCGACGACCGCGGTCGCCGGCACGTCAGGGAGGCGGCCGACGTGTTCGTCGAGGCCGCGATGGGCGAGGAACTCCCCGGCTTCTTCACGCCGTACGCGTATGTCAGGTACCTCATCGACCGGCCGCTGCAGCTGCACGGGCCGCTCAAGCCAGAGGACCTGCGGATGTCCGAGCGGGTCCCGCAGGACAAGGACTCCCGGCAGCGCGTGTAGATCTTCCCGGGTGGGGAGTGCGGTATCCCGTAAGGGTGCGCAGGGCAAGCCCCGGCGATCTGTTGATCGCCGGGGCTTGTCCGTGTCCGGGGACCTCGTTCTGGGGCGGGATCAGCGCTGCGGCACGGCCGCGTCCAGCTGCGCCACCTGGTCCGCCGTCAACTCCAGGTCGGCCGCCGCGGCGGAGTCCCGGATGCTCTCCGGACGGCTCGCACCCGGGATCGGGACGATCACCGGCGAGCGCGCCAGCAACCACGCCAGGGCCAGACGCTGCGGGCTGACACCCAGCGTCGCTGCCAGCTCCTGGAACGGCGCGTGACTCTCACCCAGAGATCCCGCGCTCCGGATGCCGCCCAGCGGGCTCCAGGGCAGGAATGCGATGCCCATCTCCCCGCACAGCCGCAGCTCGGGCTCGCTGCTGCGGAAAGCCGGCGAGAACTGGTTCTGCACCGACGCCAGCCGCCCGCCGAGGATCTCGTTCGCGAGCCGGATCTGGTCGGGGTTCGCGTTCGAGATCCCGGCCATCCGGATCTTGCCCTCGTCGAGCAGGTCCCGTAGCGCGCCCACCGAATCCTCATAGGGCGTCGCCGGGTCGGGCCGGTGGAACTGGTACAGCCCGATGGCGTCGACGCCGAGCCGGCGCAGGGACGCCTCGCATGCCTGCCTGAGGTAGGCCGGCGAACCGTCGGTCGTCCAGCTGCCGTCACCGGGCCGCAGGTGCCCGCCCTTGGTGGCGACCAGGACGTCGGCGGCAGCAGAGCCGGCCGACGTGAGCGCCTCCGCGATCAGGGTCTCGTTGTGCCCGACCTCGTCGGCATGGATGTGGTACGCGTCCGCGGTGTCGATCAGTGTGACGCCGGCCTCGAGCGCGGCATGGATGGTCGCGATCGACCGTTTCCGGTCCGGCCGCCCCTCGATGGACATCGGCATGCCGCCGAGCCCGATGCTGCTGACCTTGACGTCGCCGATGGTGCGTGTCTGCATGAACTGTTCTCCTCGTGCTCGTTTGATCTGTCGGTGCGGTGGCTCGTGTCGGTGTGCAGTGGCGGTGCGTACCGGCCGTCAGTTCGCGGCGTCCACCAGCCGCCGCGCTGACTGGTCCGCAGTCGAGCGAACATCGCTGATGACGAAACGACTTTCTGGGATGGCAGGCGCGCGGTTGATCCTGACCGTCAGATCCTGGACCGGGACGCCATAGGTCATCTCCCTGGTCAGCAGCCGCACTGCGGTCTTCATCACCGCCAGCACCGCCCACTCGCCCGCGCATCGGTGCCCGGTGGCGAAGTCCCCGCCGCCCTGCGGGATGAAGCCGAAGGGGTCCGGCTCGCAATCGGTGAACCGGTCGGGGTCGAAGCGTTCCGGTTCGTTCCACGCTCCGCCGCGGTCGATGTCGAGGTGATCGGTGCCGTACAGATCCAGGAGCACCCGCTGACCCTTCGGCACCCGTCGCCCGCCCACGGTGAACGGCTCCGCCGCTTTGCCGGCCACCGCCGGGAAGAATGGGTAGTAGCGTCGCACCTCCTGCACGAACGCCTCGACATGCTCATCGGAGTCGGCCAGCCGCCGGCGCCACTCGGGGTGGTCGTGCAGCGCCAGCGCGCTGAACACCACGAACCGCTCGATGGCAACGACGGGACGCAGCACGTTGAGCAGTTCCGCGGCGGCGGTGCGGGCGTCGAGGAACGAGCCATCGGCCTCGCGGAATGTCGCGATCACCTCCAGGGCGGACACGGGGACGGCCGGCGGCGCGGCGCGGACCTGTTCGATCAGCGCACCCAACCAGCGTTCGGTCCGTGCCCTTGCAATCCGTCCTCGCAACTGGCGGCGTCCCACCGAGCCGGGGCCCTCGATCAGCGCCCGGAGTTGCAGGGTGCGGCCGCGCACGTCGCGCTCCAGCAGCGGAACTCCTGCCCATCGGCAGACCGCGGCGCACAGCATCTCACCGACCTCGTCCAGCAGCACCACCCGTGGCTGCAGCTCCCACGACGGCAGCCGGTGCAGCCACTGCCGTGCGAACTCCTGCGCGATGCCCTCCACCTGATCCGGCCCGAGCAGCGACAGGAACATCGCCTTGCGTCGCCGGTGTGCGTCACCGTCCAGGCCCTGAACGGTGCCCTGCCCGACGAGCGTCTTGCGCAGGATCCCCGGGTTGGCGCCGCCGCGTTGCAGGCGGTCGCTGTAGAACACCTTCGCGGCCGCGGCGCCGCGCAGCACGGTGACCGGCACGCCGAGCAGCCGGAACTGTGCGACGTTGGCGGCGGCCCGGTCGCATTCCTCCGAGAGGAAGCGGTAGCCCTTGGTCAGCAGCCGGCCGGGACGGCCCGGGATGCGGGACCTTACGACGCTCATTCATCCTCCGTTCCGTGATGTCGGCCAGTCTGCTGCGCGATCGCCGACGTGCGAGATTGTCTGCGGCGCCAACTCGTCCGACGCAGCGTCGTCCGACGCACAGCCAAAGCGACGCAGAGTCGTCCGATGCCGACACCTGTCTGTTCCCCGGATCAGCCCGGTGCAACAGCAGTCCGCGCGAGCGCGTCAGCACGGTCCGCACTGCTCGGGAACAAGACCGTCGGCAGGGCCGTTACACCTGTCGACGGTCCCCTGGACATGCCCCGGGCCCCAAAAAATATTGTCGTCACGAACGACCACTCGCCGAGAGGCGCACTGGCAGGGAATCGTCACCTCGAGGCCGCCGGACTTCCGTCCGGCGGCCTCTTCTCACGTCCGGCCGTACCACGAGCGGGCGTGGCTGGACACCTCACCGCCTCGCTCACCGACCTCGCCACCGGTTGTGTTCCACGGGTCACGAGGGGGCCGGCTGTCACACCTTCGGGTGCTGATCTCCTCTACCCTGGCGAAGAACGGTCCCAGCCCAGCCCATTGGAACAGTCCATCGGATCCGGAGTTTCCTATGCCTGCACTGCCCACTCTTCGTCCCGCCGGGCTTCGTCCGGCAGCCCTTGCCGCCACGGTCCCGGTGCGCGGACGGGCGTCCGCCCGGGACGGCGGTGCGGCGTGAGTGCGGCGGCGGAACGGATCCCGTCCGGCGCCGAGGGTTTCCAGACCCGGCTGCTGCACGAACTGCAGCCCGTCGTCGAGGAGAACCTCAACCGGCACCTGGCCATCGCCAAGGACTGGCAGCCGCACGACTACATCCCGTGGAGCCGCGGTCGGGACTTCGCTTTCCTCGGCGGCGAGGACTGGGTTCCGGAGGATTCGCCGCTGGACCCCGTTGCGAAGACCGCGATGGTCGTCAATCTCCTCACCGAGGACAACCTGCCCTCCTACCACCGGGAAATCGCCACCCGTTTCAGCCGCGACGGTGCCTGGGGTGAGTGGGTCGGCCGCTGGACGGCGGAAGAAGGCCGGCACGGTATCGCGCTGCGCGATTATCTGGTCGTCACCCGCGGCGTCGACCCGGTCAAGCTCGAAGCGCTCCGGATGGAGCACATGACGGCCGGCTACGACTCCGGTGAGAAGTCGGCCCTGCAGGCCGTCGCCTACGTCTCGTTCCAGGAACTGGCCACCCGGGTCTCGCACCGCAACACCGGCGCCGCCACCAACTGCCCGATCGCGGAGCAGCTGCTCGGCCGGATCGCGCAGGACGAGAACCTGCACATGATCTTCTATCGCAACCTGGTGCAGGCGGCGCTCGAGAGGGCCCCGGACGAGACGATGTCCGCTATCCGCGACGAGGTCGTCGGGTTCACGATGCCCGGCGCCGGGATGACGGATTTCCAGCGGAACTCGGCCACGATCGCCAAGGCCGGTATCTACGACCTGCGGCTGCACCATGACGCTGTGATCCAGCCGGTGCTGAAGTTCTGGAAGATCTTCGATCGTGACTTCGGGCCCACCGGCGAGCAGGCCAGGGCCGAACTGTCCGAGTTCCTGGTCACCCTCGACGCACAGGCGACCCGGTTCGTCGAGCAACGCGAGCGGCTGCGCGAGCGGCAGGCGGCGCGCGCGGCGGGTTGAGATGCGGCGCCCGGAGCGGCCTAGCTGCTCCGGGCGATCACAAACCTGACCAACGAGGACATCGCGTCCCGCGAGCCGGATTCGGGCAGCAACTCCAGTTCGCGCTGCGCGGCATTCGCGTACGTCCGCAGCGTCGCCTGCGCGGCCCGCATGCCCGGCGAACAGCTCAGCAGTTCGACGGCCTCCTGCAGATCCGCGTCTGCGGTGATGGGCCCGGACACGAGCGACCGCAGTCGCGGGTCCGACGTGGGGTCGGCCAGCGTGTACAGCACCGGAAGGGTGCGGACACCTTCGCGCAGGTCGGTGCCCGGCGTCTTGCCGGAGTCGGTGGAGGAGATGTCGATGATGTCGTCGGCGATCTGGAACGCCATGCCGACTGCCCGGCCGTACCGGCGAAGCGCCATCGTCTGCTCTTCGCGCGCGCCGGAGAACATCCCGGCGTAGCGCGCGCAGGTGTCGATCAGCGCGGCCGTCTTCTCGTCAAGCACCCGCAGGTGGTGGCGGATCGCGTCCTCGCCGGGCGGGGTGCCGACCGTCTCCCTGGTCTGACCGGTGACCAGTTCCGCGAAGGTCTCGGCGATGATCCGCACCGCGTCCGGCCCGAGGCCGGCGACCAGCCGCGAGGCGTGCGCGAACAGGAAGTCGCCGGTGAGGATCGCGATCGAGTTGTCCCACCGGGCGTTGGCGGACTTCGCTCCGCGGCGCAGGTCCGCCTCGTCCATCACGTCGTCGTGGTAGAGCGTGGCGAGGTGGATGAGCTCGACCACCGCGGAGGCGATGATCACCTCTTCGGCTTCGGGATGCGGACCCACCCCGGCCGCGACCAGCGTGAACAGCGGCCGGAATCGCTTACCGCCGGCATGCATCAGATGCGAGGCGGCCTCGGTGACGAAGTCGAACTCGCTGATGAGTTCGCGCTCCAACAGGTCTTCGACGCGGTTGAGCCCAGAGGCCACTCTGGCCGAGAGAGCGGGGTCGGCCAACTCGATCCCGGCCAGCATTGTAGGAGCGTTCACCTACGCGAGCCTATGTCAGCATCCGGGATGCCCGGTTCCCCCGGTGATGGAGCGATCACGTCAGCTCACGACAGCAGCGGCAGTGGGATGGTGAGCCAATCCAAGGCCGGCCCGGGGAACAGGCCCAACCCCAGCGTGACGACGACGGCCAGTGCAATGACGATCACCGTCAGTACACCGGGGACGACGACGAACGGTGGCGCGCTGACGGCGGTGCCGACCGCGGCACCGGCGGTCTGACCCGCCCCGGCACTCGACGACCCTGCACCGATGGACCCTGTACCTGCTGATGCCGAGGCCGAACCCGCCGAAGAGGGAGCACCCACCGGCACCCGCTCCTGGCTCGGGCCGGGCAGCACCGGATCGGCGAAGTACATGACCACGACGATGCGCAGGTAGAAGAACGCCGTCACGGCGGTGGCCACCATCGCGAGCACGACGAGCCAGCCCAGGCCCGCTTCCATCGCGGCGGTGAAGACGCTCAGTTTGCCGATGAAACCTGCGGTCAGCGGGATGCCGGCGAACGAGAGCAGGAACAGGCTCATCGCCGCAGCGAGCACGGGCGAGCGCTTGGCCAATCCCGCCCAGTCGCTGACATGCGAAGCCTCACCGTCGCCCTTGCGCACGACGGTCAGCACCGCGAAGGCGCCGATGGTCGCGAAACCGTAGGTGAGTAGGTAGAACAGCGTCGCCGATGCGCCCCGCGCCGACATGGCCAGCACACCCAGCAGGATGAATCCGGCGTGCGCGACGGAGGAGTACGCGAGCATGCGTTTCATGTCGGTCTGGGTGATGCCGATGACGGCGCCGATGACCATCGACGCACCGGCGATGATGCCGAGCACCGGCTGCCAGGTCCACGTCATCGGCTCGAGCGCCACCAGGCACACGCGGAGCATCGCGGCGAACGCGGCGACCTTCGTGCAGGACGCCATGAATGCCGTGATGGGGGTGGGCGCGCCCTGGTACACGTCCGGGGTCCACAGGTGGAACGGGCCGACGGAGGCCTTGAACAGCAGGCCGACCAGCACCAGCGCCAGTCCGCCGATCAGCAGCACATCGCTGCTGTCACCGGCGCGGGCCTGGGTGGCGATCGCCGAGAACTGGGTGGAACCGGAGTAGCCGTAGAGCAGGGCCAGCCCGTACAGGAAGATCGCGGACGTGAAGGCGCCGAGCAGGAAGTACTTCACGGCGCTTTCTTGCGAGATGAGGCGGCGCCGGCGGGCCAGGCCACACAGCAGGTAGAGCGGCAGCGACAGCACCTCCAACGCCACGAACAGTGTCACCAGATCCGTCGTCGCCGGGAAGATCGCCATTCCGGCGACCGCGAACAGCGCCAGCGGGAAGACCTCTGTCTGCATCGGCGCGGCGACCTTGGCGGCGGCCCGGTCGCGGGCGGAGCCGACCTTGGCGGCAGCCTGGGTGACGAACGCGCCACCCGGCTCGGACACCTTGTCCGCCATCAGCAACACCGACGGCAGCGCCAGCACCAGCAGGACCGCCCACATCACGTAGGTGCCGGCATCCACGACCAGCGCGCCGCCGAACGTGACGCCGTAGTCCTCCTGGCTCTTGCCCCACAGCGTCCAGCCCAAGGCGGCCGCGATCACCAGCAGGGCGAACACCGACTGCACCGGGTAGCGCATCCGACGCGGCACGAACGCCTCGAACAGGATGGCCAGCACCGCGCCGCCGAGCAGGATCAGCACCGGCGCGGTCTCGGAATAGCTGATCGCCGGCGCCGAGATCGGGTCGGCCGGCGCGGCAGCCCCGGTCAGCACCATCAGTGCGGTCGGCACGAACGACATCAGCTACCACCTTCGATCGGAGCATCGACAGCGGGCGGCGGGTTCGTGTATCCGACGTCGACCATGGTGCGTTCGGCGGTCGGGTTGATCACGTCCAGCACCGGCTGGGGGTAGATGCCCAAGAACAGGATCAGGAAGACAAGCGGTGTCACAACGGCTATCTCACGTGCGGTGAGGTCGCCGAACTTCGCCCTGATCCGGGTCGCCGGATGGGGCGCTTGTGCAGTGGAGTTCCCTGTCGGTCCGTCGCCCTCCGGCTGCGGGGCCGCGCGGTGCGCTCCCCCGGCCAAGGCCTGCGCCGGTGCCCCCGCAGTCACCGGGATCCGCTCGCCGCCGTCGGTGCGGTCCGGACGGGGACGGTCCAGCCCGAAGTCTGCGCCGCCCAGCACACCGACGCCCCGCACCGGACCGGTCATCGTGCGCTGGAAGACCCAGAGCATGTAGACCGCGGCCAGCACGATGCCGATGGTCGCGATCACTCCCCATGCCGGATACCGGGAGAACGTGCCGATCAGCACCAGGAACTCGGAGATGAAGGAATTCGTGCCCGGCAGCGCGACGGTGGCCAGCGCCGCGATGAGGAACATCCCGCCGAGGATCGGCGCCACCTTCCACACGCCGCCGTAATCGCCGATCAGCTTCGAGCCGCCGCGGGCGGTCAGCATGCCGACCACGATGAACAACAGGCCCGTCGCCAGGCCGTGGTTGACCATGTACAGCGCTGCACCCGCGATCGATTGGGTGGTGAACGCGAAGACGCCCAGCGCGATGAAGCCGAAGTGCGCGATGGACGTGAACGTCACGAACCGCTTCATGTCCGACTGACCGGCCGCAACGATCGCCCCGTAGATGATGCCGATGACAGCGAGCGTGATGATCAGCCAAGCGAGTTTCGCGCTCGCCGCCGGCAACAGCGGCAGGCAGATCCGCAGGAAGCCGAAGGTTCCGACCTTGTCCAGCACGCCGACCAGCAGCGTTCCGGCGCCGACCGGTGCCTCGGTACCGGCGTCGGGCAGCCAGGTGTGCAACGGGACGAGCGGCGCTTTGATCGCGAACGCGATCGCGAAACCGGCGAAGATCCACAGCTGAGTGGATTCCGGGATCTGGTTCGCGATGGACCGTAGCGTTCCCCAATCGAACGTCCCGGTTCCGAGCACCTGGCCGGAGGCAACGTAGAGCCCGATCAGCGAGGCCAGCATCAACAGGCCGCCGAGCAACGAGTAGAGGAAGAATTTCGTCGCCGCGTAGGCCCTTCGCACTCCGCCGAACGCCCCGATGAGGAAGTACATCGGGATCAGCATGACCTCGAACATCACGTAGAACAGGAAGACGTTGGTGGCGGCGAAGACCCCGATCATCGCGGCCTGCAGCACCAGCAGAAGCGCGAAGTAGCCGCCGATGGTGCGGCCGACGGGGAGCTTTTCCTCCCACGACGCGCCGAGCACGATCGGCATCAGCACCGCGATCAACGCGATCATCGTCAACGAGATGCCGTCGACGCCGAGCGAGAAGCTGACGCCGAACGACGGGATCCAGTCCACCGAGAACGTCTCGTGGAACGGCAAAGCGACCTGCGCGGCCGCTGCTTCGATTGGGGTACCCATCGATGACCGGTAGGCGATCCACAGCGCGATGACGATCAGCAGCTCGGCGAGCGAGAAGCCCAGCGCGACGAACTTGACCGTCTTCACCGGCGCGCCGGACATACCGGCCAGCACCAGCGCCCCGAGCGCCGGAAGCGCCACCAGGGCCAAAAGGTAATAGGAGTTGGTACTCACGCCACCCTCACCACCAGAAGCATCACGACGACGACAAGAGTCCCGGCGAACATGGACAGGGCGTACGACCGTACGAACCCGTTCTGCCAGTGCCGCCATCGGCCCGACAACCCGCCCAGGACGGCGGCGGTGCCGTTGACGGCGCCGTCGATGCCCTTGGCATCGGCGAACACCGAGGCTCCGGTCAGCCAGATACCGGGCCGGGCGAACAGCGCCTCGTTGATCGCGTTGCCGCCGACGTCGGCCCGGGCCAGCGCGACGACCGGGCTGACCGGCATCGGCGGGGTGATCGGCACCGGCCGGCGGCCGATGATCCAGTACGCGATGAACACGCCGATTGCCACCACGACAAGGGTGGCGATGGTGACCAGGACCGCCGGGAACGGCGGCTCCGGATGCTCGTACGGACCGACCGACGGGGTCAGCCAGGTCGCCAACCGGTCGTTGATCGCGAAGAACGCCCCGGCGCCGACGGATCCGACAGCCAGGATGATCATCGGCACGGTCATCACCGCCGGCGATTCGTGGGGGTGGTATTCGCGGCCGTCCGCGGACCTCAACTGCTTCCACCGTGGCTCGCCGAAGAACGTCATGATCATCAATCGGGTCATGTAGAAGGCGGTGATGCCGGCACCGATCAGGGCGGCGGTCCCCAGGATCCAGCCCTCGGCGCCACCTGCTCCGAATGCGGCCTCGATGATCGGGTCCTTCGCGTAGAAGCCGTCGAACAGTGGGAACCCGATGATCGCCAGGTATGCGGCCGTCATGGTCCAGAAAGTGATCGGCAGCTTGCGCGCCAGACCGCCGTAGTGCCGCATGTCCACGTCGTCGTTCATCGCGTGCATGATCGAGCCGGCGCCCAGGAACAGCCCGGCCTTGAAGAACCCGTGGCACAGCAGCAGCAGGATGCCCAGGGCGTAGACCCCGGCGCCCAGGCCGACGGCCAGGAACATGTAGCCGATCTGCGAGACCGTCGAGTAGGCCAGCACCTTTTTGATGTCGTCCTTGGCGCAGCCGCCGATGCAGCCGACCAGGATCGTGACGGTGCCGATGATGGCGACCACCAGCGATCCGTCGGTGGTCAGGTCGAAGATCGGCGAGCTGCGGGCGATCAGGTAGACGCCCGCCGTCACCATGGTCGCGGCGTGGATGAGGGCGGAGACCGGGGTCGGGCCCTCCATGGCGTCGGGCAACCAGGCCTGCAGGGGTACCTGGCCGGACTTGCCGCAGGCACCGAGCAGCAGCAGCAAGCCGATGGCCGTGACGGTGCCCGGCGACTGCTCGGCGACCTGCCCGATCTGCGCGAAGACGCCGCTGAACGACACTGTGCCGGTCTCTTTGAAGATCAGGAAGATGGCCAGCGCGAGGCCGACGTCACCGACCCGGTTCATGATGAACGCCTTCTTGGCGGCGGTCGCCGCGGCCGGCCGGTCGGACCAGAAACCGATCAACAGGTAGGACGCCAGGCCGACGCCCTCCCACCCGGCGTACAGGGTGACGAAGGAGTTGCCGAGCACGAGCAGCAGCATCGCGGCCACGAACAGGTTCATGTACGCGAAGAACTTGCGCCGCTCGGCGTCGTGCGCCATGTACCCGATGGAATAGATGTGGATCAGCGATCCGACGCCGGTGATCAGCAGCACGAAGGTCAGCGACAGCGGGTCGATCAGCAACCCGAAGTCCACGTTGAGCGTGCCGGACTGGATCCAGGTGAACACCGACACCTCGTGCACCCGCTCGGCACTTGCTTCGCCGAGCATGTTCGCGAAGATCACGACACCCAGCACGAAGGCCGCGATGATCGTCGCGCAACCGACGATGTGGCCGACCCTGTCCAGCGCTCTGCCACCCACCAGCAGCACCAGCGCACCGGCCAGCGGCAGTGCGATGAGCAGCACCGACGCCCCGTAGATACCCGTCACGACATGCTCCCGGTCAGAACTTCAGCAGGTTCGCGTCGTCGACAGAGGCACTGCGCCGACTCCGGAAAATGGACATGATGATCGCGAGCCCGACGACGACCTCCGCCGCAGCGACCACCATCACGAAGAACGCGAAGATGACGCCGTTGAGGTTGCCCCACAGGTTCGAGAACGTGACCAGGGAGAGGTTCACCGCGTTGAGCATCAGCTCGACGCACATGAACACCACGATCGCGTTGCGGCGCACCAGGAACCCCACCGCGCCGATGCCGAACAGCAGCGCCGACAGCACGAGGTAATGGTTCGGCGTCATTGCGCACTCCCCTGGCGGTGTTCTGCTCCGGCCACGGATCCCGATGCGACACCCCTGGGCCCGAGCGGCGCGTCATCACCGGCTCCGTCGCCGTCGGCGCGACCCGGATGTTCGGCACTCTCGATCTCGGTGAGGGTGCGGCCGGCACGGAACCGCCGGACCACGTTCTCGCTCTCCGACATCTCGACCAGGTCCGACACCGATCCGGGCGCGATGGAGCCGTCCGGCAGCAGTGCGGGCGTCGCGTTGGACATCGACGTCGCGAACACGCCCGGCCCGGGCAGCGGTGAGATCCGGTCCGAGCGCATGCGCTCGTGCACCCGCTGCCGCTGCGTCTTGCGCTCGCCGGGCGCCTTCTCGATGTGCGTGAGCACCATTGCGCCGGTCGCGGCGGTGATCAGCAGCGCGCTGGTCAACTCGAACGGGAACAGGTAGTCGGTGAACAGCAGTTCGGCGATCGCGCCGATAGGGCCGCGAGCGGCGTAGGCATCGGTCAGGCCGACCGCCGGCGCGGACCGCAGCGCCCGGACCAGGCCCGTCACCAGCAGCGTGACGAACGCCAGACCGACGACGGTGGCGATGATGCGCTGGCGCTTGAGCACCTCGAAGGCAGAGTCGCCGGCGTCGCGTCCGGTCAGCATCAGCACGAACAGGAACAGCATCATGATCGCGCCGGTGTAGACGATGATCTGCACGAAGCCCAGGAATTCGGCGTTCTGCGCGATGTACAGGCAGCCCAGGCAGAGCATGGTCAGCACCAGCCAGAGCGCGGAGTGCACCGCCACCCGGGAGAAGACCATGCCAACGGCCCCGAGCAGGGCCAGTGGCGCCAGGATCCAGAAGGCGATGAGCTGACCGCCGGTGTCGGGCGCCTCGGCGGCCGCCGCTGCGGCCAGGACGACGTGCGAGGCGATCACGACGGGGTCACCGTCTGGGACGCGACCGGCACGGCGGTGCCGGACTCCTCGGCCTCGGACATCTCGGGGCCGGCTGCCCGGGCGTTGTCGGGTGCACCGACGACAGATCCCTCGCCGACGGTGCCGCCGACGCGCTGTCCGGCCGGGGCGTCGCGGAGCAGTTCGGGCCCGCGCGCGTAGTAGTCCTCGTGGTCGCCGAGCCGCATCGGGTGCGGCGGCTGCTCCATCCCCGGCAACAGCGGGGCGAGCAGCATGTCCTTGGTGTAGATCAGCCGCTGCCGGTCGTCATCGGCCAGTTCGTATTCGTTGGTCATGGTCAGCGAGCGGGTCGGGCAGGCCTCGATGCACAGGCCGCAGCCGATGCAGCGCAGGTAGTTGATCTGGTAGTTCTTGCCGTACCGCTCGCCCGGGGAGTACCGGGCCTCTTCGGTGTTGTCCGCGCCCTCCACGAAGATCGCGTCCGCGGGACAGGCCCACGCACACAGTTCGCAGCCGACGCACTTCTCCAGGCCGTCGGGATGCCGGTTGAGCTGGTGCCGGCCGTGCCAACGCTGCGCCGGCTGATCCGGGTTCTTCGGGTAGTCCTCGGTCACCACCGGCTTGAACATGGTGGAGAAGGTGACCCCGAATCCCTTGACGGGATCAAGAAACGACATCGCTGCCTCCCGGCAGTTCGTAAGTGGTAGCACCGGTCGGCACCGGGACGCGTTCGCCGCCGGATGGAACATTGCGGGCGGAGCGGATCGGCGGGACCGGTACCTGCAGGTCCAGCGGTGGCACCGGGTACCGGCCGCGGGCTTCCGCCACTACCGTCGCGGACCCGTCCGCGCCGCTGTCCTGCAGCGCCAGTTCGTCCTCGTCGTATTCGTCCTCGTCCCGAGCCCGTTTGCCCGGCCAGGCAATCGCGGCGATCAGGATCACGGCCAGCGGAATGCCGACCCACAGCAGGACCTCGGTGGTGCTGAAGCCCTCGGCGTTGCGCAGCACGCGCACCGCACCGACGAGCACGATCCACACCAGCGAGACCGGGATCAGGACCTTCCAGCCGATGGACATGAACTGGTCGTAGCGGATGCGAGGCAGCGAGCCGCGCAGCCAGACGAACACGAACATGATCAGCAGCACCTTGATGAAGAACCACAGCAAGGTCCAGTAGCCGGTGTTCGCGAACGGCAGTGCCGAGATCGGCCACGGCGCCTGCCAGCCGCCGAGGAACAGCGTCGTGGCGATCGCCGACACGTTGATCATGTTGATGTACTCGGCCAGGAAGAACAGCCCGAAACGCATCGAGGAGTACTCGGTGTTGAAGCCGCCGACCAGCTCACCCTCGGCCTCGGCGAGGTCGAACGGCGCACGGTTTGTCTCACCGACCATCGCGACGCAGTACACCAGGAACGACACCGGCAGCAGCCAGACATACCAGCCCTGCTGCTGCGAGGAGACGATGGCCGAGGTGGACAGCGTCCCGGAGTAGAGAAAGACGGCGACGAAGGACAGCCCCATGGCGACGTCGTAGGAGATCATCTGCGCGGCCGACCGCAGCCCGCCGAGCAGCGGGTAGGTCGAGCCCGAAGCCCACCCGCCCAGCACGATCCCGTAGACGCCGATGGACGCCAGGGCGAGGGCGAGCAGCACACCTGCCGACGGGTCGATCAGCTGGAGGGCGGTCTGCTCGCCGAACATGTTCACCTCGCCGCCGACCGGGATCACCGAGAAGATGAGGAAGGCGGGGATCGCAGACAGCGCCGGCGCGAGGATGTACACCACCTTGTCGGCCCGGACCGGGATGATGCCTTCTTTGAACTGCAGCTTCAGCGCGTCCGCCAGCGACTGCAACAGGCCGAACGGACCGTTCCAGTTGGGGCCGGGACGGTGCTGCATGCGGCCGACGACCCGCCGCTCGAACCAGATCGCGAACAGCGTCAACAGCAGCAGCATGACCATCACCATGACGGCCTTGACCAGCGACAACCACCACGGGTCGTCGGCCAGCAGCGGCGCCACCGACCCGTCCGGAGCCAACGGCACGGTGTCCGCGGCGGCCCGGAATAGCTCCGCGGTGGCCAGCAATGATGCGCTCATCAGATGTCCCTTCCTGCTGAGCCGGTCGGTCCTGTCACGGCGGGCACCACCTCGACGAACTCGGCGACATCGGCGCCGAGCCGACCCGCGGTCGCGACGCCGTCGATCCGGGCGGGCAACCAGACGACGCCGTCGACCATGCCGGTGATGTTCAGCGGCAGCGTGATCGCGCTGGCCGGACCGCGCACGGTGACCTGGTCATCGTGACGCAACCCGAGCCGGGCGGAGTCGGTGGGTGAGAGCCGGACGACGTCGGGTCGTGCGGTACCGGAGATGTGTTCCTCGCCGTCCAGTCCGCGACTGCCGTCCAGGTTCATCCGCCAGGAGGCGAGGACGAACTGTTCGCCGCCTGCTGGCTCGCTGGCGCCCTCACCGGTGTTGATCATGCGGCCGGGCACGCCTCCACCGGCATGTCGCCGGTGTGTCGCGTGCTGAGCGTCATGATCAACACCGCCATCAGCAGAAAGCGCCGGGCGGGCGCCCGACCAGGTGCCGAGCCGGGCGATCTCGCCGGCGGCGGCGGCCGGGGTCTGGGTGTACAGGTCGACGTCCATCTCCACGCCCAGGGTGTCCAGGATGCGGGCCTCGTCGAGCATGCCGGCCTCCGGCAGCGCCGCGTCGAACGGGCGCAGCCGCCCCTCCCAGTTGAGGAAGGCACCGGCCTTCTCGGCAACGGCGGCGACCGGGAACACCACGTCGGCCAGCTCGGTGACCGCGCTGGTCCTGATCTCCAGGCTGACGACGAACCCGGCGCTCGCCACCGCGGCCAGCGCGGCGGCGGGATCCGGCAGGTCCGAGATCTCCACGCCGCCGATCAGCAGTCCGGCCAATCCCGGCGCCCTGTCTTCGGGGTCGTCGACCTCGCCGTGGAAGGCGTTGTTCTCGTCGAACGCCTCGGCAGCCACCCCGAAGTCGGTCAGTTCGGGTTCGGCGATGCCGACCGCGGCGAGGATGCCGGCGGTGTCCCGACCCGGCGTCTGCGGGATCGAGGCACCCCAGGCCGTTTCCACCTCGGCGCGGGCGAGCGGATCGGACAGCGGGCGACCACCGGGCAGCACCGAACCGAGCGCACCGACCTCCAGCGCTCCACGCTCGCCCGCCCGGCGCGGCACCCACGCCGTGCGGGCGCCGGTGGAGTCCGCCAATTCTGCGACCGCGGCCAGCAACCCCGGCGTCTGGGCGGCCCGCTCACCGACGAGTACCACGGCACCGGGGGTTCGCAGTGCCGCGGCCAGCCGGTTCCGTTCCGCCGCATCCGGTACGCCCGTGCCGGCACCGGTGTCGGATGCCAGCGCGGACACGATCTCCGCCTCTGCGCCCGGCACCGCGCCGATCAACGTCCCGGACAACTTGTGCAGTCCCTTGGTCAGCACCGCGGAAACCGAGTACACCGGCACGCCTCGACGTGCGGCCTTGCGCAGCCGCAGGAACAGGATCGGCGACTCCTCCTCGGGCTCCAGCCCGACGAGCAGGACGGCGGAGGACTTCTCCAGCTCGGCGTAGGTGACGCCGCCGCGGTCCGGCGAGGAGCCGGCCACCCTGGCGGCGAGGAACGCCTCCTCCTCCGTCGAGTGCGCCCGCGCACGAAAGTCGATGTCGTTGGTGCGCAGCGCAAGTCGGGTGAATTTGGCATAAGCGTAGGCGTCGGTGACGGTGAGCCGGCCGCCGGTCAGCACCCCCACGCCGCCGCTGTCGCGCGCCGCGAGCAGGCCGGCCGCGGCGGCCGCCATCGCCTCCGTCCAGGACGCCTGGTGCAGTTCACCGTCGGCGCCGCGGACCAGCGGGCGGGTCAGCCGATCGGACTCCCTGACGTAGGGGAAACCGAACCGGCCCTTGTCGCAGTTCCATTCCTCGTTGACGTCGGGATCGATCCGAGCCAACCGGCGGGTGACCGCACCGGCGCGGTGGTCGGTGCGCAGCGCGCAACCACTCGCACAGTGCTCGCAGACGGTGTCGGTCGACACCAGGTCGAACGGCCGGGCGCGGAACCGGTAACCCGCGGACGTCAGCGCGCCGACCGGGCAGATCTGGATGGTGTTGCCCGAGAAGTACGACTGGAACGGCTCTTCGGAGTTGATGCCGATCTGCTGCGCCGACCCGCGCTCGAGCAGGTCGATGAACCGGTCACCGGCGATCTGGTCGGAGAACCGGGTGCAGCGCTGGCAGAGCACGCACCGTTCGCGGTCCAGCAGGATCTCGGTGGACACTGCGATCGGCTTGACGAACACCCGCTTCGGGTCACGCAGCCGGGATGCAGCCGATCCGTTGGCCAGCGTCTGGTTCTGCAACGGGCACTCGCCGCCCTTGTCGCAGACCGGGCAGTCCAGCGGATGGTTCAGCAGCAGGAACTCGAGGTTCGAGCGCTGGGCCTTCTCCGCGACCTCAGAGCTGAGCTGGGTTTTGACGACCATGCCGTCGGCGACGGTCTGGGTACAGGACGCCTGCGGCTTGGGCATCGGCCGGCCGCCCATCTCGACCTCCACCAGGCACTGGCGGCAGGCGCCGACCGGCTCCAGCAGCGGATGGTCGCAGAAGCGCGGGATGGCGATGCCGATCCGCTCCGCGGTGCGGATGACCAGTTCACCCTTCGGCGCGATGACGCTGACCCCGTCGACGGTCAGCCGGACGTGCCCCTCGGGGACCGGCTCCGGCTCGGGCGCCGGTGCCCCCGCGGGCGGGGTGGCAACTTGGGTCATCAGTGGGCCCCCACGAGCAGACGTGATTCGACAACCGGTGGCGTGCGGCCGGTCACCAAATCCTCGAATTCGGAACGGAAATACTTGAAGCCGGACAGGATCGGCGTCGCCGCAGCGTCACCGAGCGCGCAGAACGACCGGCCGGCGATGTTGGAAGCGGCGTCGGTCATGGTGTCCAGGTCCTCGAGAGTGCCTGCGCCCGAGACCACCCGGCGCAGGATCTGAACCAGCCAGCCGGTGCCCTCGCGGCACGGCGTGCACTTGCCGCACGACTCGTGCTTGTAGAACTCGAGCCACTTCCAGACCGCCCACGGCACCGAGACGGTCTCGTTGAAGCACATCAGCGCGGTGGTGCCGAGCATGGAACCGGCCGCCGCGACGTCGTCGAACGACAGCGGCACGTCCAGGTGCTCGGGGGTGAAGATCGGCGTCGACGAGCCGCCGGGGGTGAAGAACTTCAGCGGGATGCCATCGAGCATGCCGCCGGCCGAGACCAGCAGCTGCCGCAACGTCGTGCCCATCGGGGCCTCGTACTGGCCGGGATTGGTGACGTGCCCGGACAGTGAATAGATCTTCGGCCCGGGCGACTTCTCCGTGCCCATCGACCGATACCAGTCCGAGCCGCCGAGCACGATGGCCGGAACCGACGCGATGGTCTCCACGTTGTTGACGACCGTCGGCGACGCGTACAGGCCGGCGATGGCCGGGAACGGCGGCTTGAGCCGCGGCTGACCGCGCCGGCCCTCGAGCGAGTCGAGCAGCGCTGTCTCCTCACCGCAGATGTAAGCGCCGGCGCCGCCGTGCACGACGATCTCCAGGCTGTAACCGGAGCCGAGGATGTTCTCGCCGAGCAATCCCGCAGCCTTCGCCTCGTTGACCGCGTGCTGGACGCGGCGCATGGCGTGCACCGCCTCACCCCTGATGTAAATCGCGCAGAACGGTGCCCGGATCGCGTACGAGGTGATGATGCAGCCCTCGATCAGCGAGTGCGGGTCCGCCATCATCAGCGGAATGTCCTTACAGGTGCCCGGTTCTCCCTCGTCGGCGTTGATCACCAGGTAGTGCGGCTTGGTGTCACCCTGCGGCAGGAACGACCACTTCAGGCCGGTTGGGAATCCGGCACCGCCGCGTCCGCGCAAGCCGGAGTTCTTGATCAGTTCGGTCAGCCGGCCGGGATCGACGGCGAGTGCCGCGGGGACGGCCTGGTAGCCGTCGAGCTGCCGGTAGGTGTCGATGCTCCAGGAGCGCGGCGAGGCCCAACGCCGGGTCAGTACCGGGGTCAGTGGTGCGGCGCCGTCGGCGGGCGTCGGGAAGTGTTCGGCCTGGGAGGGGGCGGCGTGACGCAACGCGTCCGCGACGGTCAGCGGGCCGGTCGGCGCCGACGGCTCGGCGACCTCGGGGGTGATGGTGACCGGGATGGGCTCCGGTGGCTCGCCGGTGCCCGGCGAGCTGAACGTGCCGGGGCCGACCTCACTGGAGGCGGCAACCCGGGCCGGGGTTGCCGACGGCGGCGGGACCGCAGCGGGCGGCGGCGTGGTGGCGGGCGGTGGGACGTCACCGGGACCGCTCGCGCTCGGTTCCGATGGCCGGGACTGATCGGAGGGGGTGCTCATCGCTGGCTCCTCATTTCTGCTCCGGCCACTGCTGCGGTGACATGCGTTGCGATCACGATGGTTCCGTCACTTCTTCTCGGGCAACGGTGGCATGTCGTACGAGTCGGGCATCGTCGGCGCGCGCTGATCGGTGTGTTCGGCCAGCACCGCACCGCGCAGAGTCGGTACCGATGCGGTCGGCGCCTGCACCCGGGTCTCGAGATCCGGGTAGATACCGGCGATTTCGAGCTCGACGGACTTGAAGTCGGTGAGCGGCGCACCGCGGGTCGGCGACGGCCGCTGCCCCGCCTGCAGAGCGCCGACGAGATCCAATGCAGCGTCGGGCGTCTGGTTGTCGAAGAACTCGTAGTTGACCTGGAGCACCGGTGCGTGATCGCACGCCGCCAGGCACTCGGCGTGCTCCAGGGTGATCGATCCAGGCATACCGGGTTCGCCCGAGGTCTCCTCGTGGCCGACGCCCAGGTGCTGGGACAGGGTCGCGTAGATCGCGTCGCCGCCGAGTCCGGCGCACAGTGCGTTGGTGCAGACGCTGACCAGGTGCTCGCCGCACGGCGTGCGCTTGTACATCGTGTAGAACGTCGCCACCGCGGACACCTCGGCCACCGTCAGCTGCAGCCGAGTTGCGCAGAACTCGATGCCCGCCTGCGAGACGAACCCTTCGACGGACTGCACGAGGTGCAACAGCGGCAGCAGGGCCGACCGGGACTCGGGGTACCTGGCGATGATCTCCGACGCACGGTCATGCGTCAGCTCGTCGAAGACGACGTCCGACGGTAGGAAGACCGGGACGCCGATCCGCCGGTTGTGCTGGTCACTCATCGGTGACACTCCTCGACTCCGCGCTCGTTCCGCTCTGCACCCATTGCTCGCTCGCTGTCGTCATCGGTGACACTCCTCGACTCCGCGCTCGTTCCGCTCCTCGGGCCTGGCGGCCCTGCGATGCTCGCTCGCTGTCGTCATCGGTGACACTCCTCGACTCCGCGCTCGTTCCGCTCCTCGGGCCTGGCGGCCCTGCGATGCTCGCTCGCTGTCGTCATCGGTCCACTCCACCCATCACCGGATCGATCGACGCGACCGCCGCCACCACGTCGGCGATCATCGAACCTTCCGCCATCGCCGGCATCGCCTGCAGGTTCACGAATCCCGGGTCACGCAGGTGCACACGCCAGGGCCTCGTCCCACCGGAGGAGACCACATGGCAACCGAGCTCACCGCGCGGGTTCTCGATCGCTGCGTAGGCCTGACCGGGCGGCACCTCGAAACCCTCTGTCACCAGCTTGAAGTGGTGGATCAGCGACTCCATGGACTGGCCCATGATCTTGCGGATGTACTCCAGGGAGTTGCCCATCCCGTCTGCGCCGATGGACAACTGCGCCGGCCAACCGATCTTCGGGTCCGCGACCATCACCGGCCCCGGTTCCTCGAGCCGCTTGACCACCTGCTTCATGATCTTGAGCGATTCCCACATCTCGGCCAACCGGATGAGGAACCGTGAGTAGCAGTCGGCGTCGGTGAACGTCGGCACCTCGAACTCATAGTCCTCGTAACCGCTGTACGGCATGACCTTTCGCAGGTCCCACGGCAGGCCGGCCGACCGCAGGATCGGTCCGGTCACCCCCAGCTGCATGCACGCCTCGAGCGGCAGGATGCCGACCCCGATCATCCGCGCCTTCCAGATCGGTTGGCCGGACAGAAGTTTGTCGTACTCGGGGAGCCGGGATTCCATCACCTTGATGAACTGGTTGATCCGTTCGATGGAACCCTCTGGGAGTTCTTGGGCTACTCCGCCCGGCCGGATGAAGGCCATGTTCATCCGCAGGCCGGTGAGGAACTCCATCAGGTGCAGTGCTTCCTCGCGTTCCCGGAAGCCGGCGGTCATACCGGTCAGCGCGCCGAGTTCCATGCCTCCGGTCGCGAGCGCCACCAGGTGCGAAGAGATCCGGGTGAGCTCCATCAGCAGCACCCTGATCACCTGCGCGCGAACCGGAACCTCGATGCCGAGCAGCTTCTCGACCGCCATGCAGTACGCCTGCTCGTTGAAGGCGGGCGAGAGGTAATCGGCTCGGGTGACGAACGTGACGCCCTGCGTCCAGGTCCGGTATTCGCAGGACTTCTCGATGCCGGTGTGCAGGTAACCGATGACAGATCTTGCCTGGACGACGGTTTCACCCTCGAGTTCGAGGATCAACCGGAGCACGCCGTGCGTCGACGGGTGCTGCGGACCCATGTTGATGATGATGCGTTCGTCGTTCTCGAACTCGGTGGTGGCGACCATCTCGTCCCAGTCGCCGCCGGTGACGGTGAACATCCGTCCCTCGGTGGTGTCCGTGCCCCTGGCCCGGCGCAGGTTCTCATCACCGCGTCGATGGGACGCGGTGTCCTGCACGTCGGGCGGCAGGAAATCCTCGGCGAACACGGTGGACTGCCCGGCCGCACCATCCGCCGGGGTGGATCCCGCTGCTGTTGATCCGACTGGGGGACCGTAGTTCTCGCTCATGAGTACGACCTCCGGTGATCCGGTGAGGGAATCTCGGCGCCCTTGTACTCCACCGGGATCCCGCCGAGCGGGTAGTCCTTGCGCTGCGGGTGGCCGATCCAGTCGTCCGGCATCAGGATCCGGGTCAGCCCAGGGTGCCCGGAGAAGTTGATCCCGAACATGTCCCAGATCTCCCGCTCCTGCCAATCCGCCGTCGGGTACACGGCCACGGCGCTGGGCACGTGCGCGTCGTCGACATCGACGGCGACCTCGAGCCGGATCCGCCGCCGGTAGGTCATCGAGGTCAGTTCGTACACGACGTGCAACCGGCGGGCGACGTTCTCGCCGTAATCGACACCGGAGATGGAAGAGGCCAGCTCGAACCGCAACGACTCGTCGTCACGCACCGCCCAGAGGATGGCGGTCAGGTGGTCCCGGGCGATGTAGAAGGTGATCTCGCCGTTCGCCACGGTGGTCTGCAGCACCGCGTGCGGTGGGATGGAGCGGGCTGCCATGGCTGCGAACAGCGCATCGGCGACCTCGTCGAATTCTCCCGGGCCGTCGGAACGGCTGTCTGCGCGCGCCCTCTCGGGGCCGCCGTACGGACGCTCAGCCGGAGCAGGCGTGTACGGCTCGCGGATCAGCAGTCCGAACCCCGAGGTGTCGCCGGAGCCTTGGACGCCGAACATGCCGGTCCGCTCGACACCGGTCGCCGGAACGCCCAGCGGCGCAGCGGACATCCCGGTACGCGCGGACAGGCCACCGGGCGAACTGGGGTCCTGCAAACCGGTTTCGGCCACGTCCGTGCCGGACCCGCCCTCTGCGGCGGCGTCGGAGGTTGTCCCACTGGGCTTCTCCGCCGGCGTGTCGACGGAACTGTGCCCGCCGGCGGCGGTCGTCCCGCCCTCGGCGGAATCATTCCCGCCCGTCGAGGTGGTGCCCACCCCACCGGAGGCCGACAGCGAGTCCTGGTCGTCTCGGCTCGGCGGCGTCTTGGAATCCGGAACCTGTTCCCCGGAGTTGCGCGGCTCGGACATCAGCGGCCCGCACCGATCTGTCCGGGGGCCACCTGAGAAGCAACGATCGGGACCGCGCTCGGCCGCCCGACGTTGACCTCGGGGGTGCCGATCGGCGCGGGCAGCTTGCCGTAACGGACCGACGACGCCACCAGTTCGGTGCGCTCGCCGAGCTTCTCCGCGGCGCGTTTGGGCCCGAGCGGCTCGTCCATGATCTTGGCGTGGAGCTTGAGGATCGCGTCGATGAGCATCTCCGGCCGCGGCGGGCAGCCTGGCAGGTACATGTCCACCGGCACCACGTGATCGACACCCTGGACGATGGCGTAGTTGTTGAACATCCCGCCGGATGAGGCGCACACGCCCATCGACAGCACCCACTTGGGTTCGGGCATCTGGTCGTAGATCTGCCGTAGGACGGGCGCCATCTTCTGGCTGACCCGCCCGGCGACGATCATCAGATCGGCCTGCCGGGGTGAGGCACGAAACACTTCCATGCCGAAGCGCCCGAGGTCATATCGCGGCGCACCGGTGGTCATCATCTCGATCGCGCAGCACGCCAGCCCGAACGTGGCCGGGAACAGTGACGCTTTCCGCGTCCAGTTCACCAACTTCTCGACGCTGGTCAACAGCACGCCGCTCGGAAGTTTTTCTTCCAGGCCCATTGCCCTGCTCCCTTCATCGTCCGGTGAGCCGTCCGGACGGGGATCGCCCGCCGGTGCCGGCCCTTCGCACTGCGTGTCGTGCCACTGCTCGTCGTTCCACCGCGTCATGCCACTGCGTTCGGTACTGCTGCGTTTCGTCGGACCGCGGTCGTGCCGGTGCAGTTGTCTCACTGCGGTTGTGGCAAAAGATTCCTGCCGGCCGCCCCGGTCGCCCGATGCGGGTCGTGCACGTAATGCGCCGGTGGGGCAGCGCGCCGCACCCACCGCCGGTCAGTTCAGCACAGCCGTCGCAGCGGCTGCGCGATCAGTCACGGGGTTTCTCGCCACACTCACCATGAGGGTGGTCGGTCGCATCAGTCCCAATCGAGGCCTCCGCGACGCCAGGCGTACGCGTACACCACGCCGACCGTTGCCATGAACAGCAGGATCTCGACGAGGCCGAGTACGCCCAGCGGCACCGCCGACTGTGCCCACGGATAGAGGAACACGATCTCGATGTCGAAGACGATGAACAGCATCGCGGTCAGATAGAACTTGATCGGGAACCGCCCCGCGGTGCCGGCGGGCAACGGCGTCGGCTCGATGCCGCACTCGTAGGCATCCAGCTTCGCCCGGTTGTGCCGGCGTGGACCCAACAGGTCGGTCACGACGGTGACCATCGTCAGGGCGAATCCCGCGACGAGGACGAGCAGGATGATGATCGGCAGATACGTACTCAGCACGGCACAGCCCTCCCGGGGCTAGTCGGACGCCGACACGAACCCTCGCTAGACACTCGGCGCCATCCTGTTCAGCGATCGCACGACGCGATCCGCCCAGTCGCCGTCCCGGCTGTCGTACAGCCCGGCCAGCAATTTGAGCACCAGGTACATCAGGTCCTTGCGCGGAAGGCCCAATCGGGTCGCCGTCTTCATGACAGCCGGCTTGCCGATCAGCGTGGAGAAGATACCGCCAAGTCGGTAGTACGCGCCCAGATGATCCTTCATCGCGGTCTCGTAACCATGCAGAGCGGCCTCCCGGCTCGCTCCTTCGGGTCGGCCCAGCGACTGCAGGACCGCCTCGGCGGCGATGGCCGCGGACTCCATGGCGTAGGCGATGCCCTCACCGTTGAACGGATTGACAGCGCCGGCCGCGTCTCCGACGAGCAGCAGTCCGTCGGCGTAGTGCGGGGTGCGGTTGAAGCCCATGGGCAGGCCCGCGCCACCGATGGGACCGATGGCGTTCTCCTCGCGCAGTCCCCATTCCTCCGGGGTGCCGTCCAGCCAGGTACGAAGCAACGAGCGATAGTCCGTCTTGCCGAAGGCTTTCGACGAGTTCAGCATGCCCAGGCCGACGTTGACCGTGCCGTCGCCCAGCCCGAAGATCCAGCCGTACCCGGGCAGCAGCTTGGCCTTCGCCGGATCGGATCGGTCCCACAGTTCCAGGTGCGATTCGAGGTAGTCGTCGTGCGTCCGGCTCGGGCTCTTGTAGTAGCGGCGGACCGCGACACCCAACGGGCGGTCGTCACGCTTGTTGACGCCCATGCCCAGCGCCACCCGCGCAGAAACGCCGTCGCAGGCCAGCACGAGCGGCGCACTGAACTGTGCAGGTCCGTCGGAGGTCTTGGCCTGTACCCCGGTGATCCGGCCGGTTCGCTCGTCGCGGATCGGCGCGGTGACCGTCGTGGCCACCCGCATCCGGGACCCGGCCTTGACCGCCAACGTGGCGAGCATCTCGTCGAAATCTCGGCGGGGCCGGACCAGGCCGAAGTCCGGGAAGTCCTGCAGCACCGGCCACGGCAGTTCCAGGCTCGTTCCGCCGCCGACGACCCGCAGACCCTTGTTCTTGATCCAGTCGTCACCGGAGACGTCGATGCCCAGCGCCAGCACCTGCTTGACGCCCCGCGGGGTGAGCCCATCGCCACAGACCTTGTCCCGGGGGAAGGTCGACTTCTCCAGCAGCAGGACGTCGACGCCTGATCGCGCGAGGTACGTCGCCACGGTCGCGCCGGCCGGACCGGCACCGACAACAATGACGTCCGCGGAATTGTCGGCGTCACGGACTGCGTTGGACAAGCTCATCGGGACCTCCCCGCACACCTTTGTGAGCCGGCGTCATGAGTCGGGCCTGAGCGGGCGCCGATCTGGCGGCGGACAGGCGGAACGAGTTTGTGAATTGATTCACGAGGGCAGTTCGCCCTCAGTGTAGGACTCGACACCGACGCCGTACACCAAGGGCATCGGCCACCACGCGGACGATTTCGTGGGCGTGGCAGGACCTCAATCCGCCCGGCGGACCGCGTGGTGCAGGGCGACCACACCAAAGGTCATGTTCCGCCAGACAACGTCCGTCCAGCCGGATCGGGCGATCGTCCTCGCCAGCGCCGGCTGGTCGGGCCAGGCGTCGATCGTCTCCTGCAGGTACGTGTAGGCCTCGGGATTCGAGGACACCCGCCGGGCCATCGCCGGAAGCACGTGACGCAGGTACCAGCGGTATCCCCAGCGGATCGGCGCCGGCCGCGGACGGGAGAACTCGCAGACCAGCAGCTGACCGTCGGGGCGGGTGACGCGGGCGAACTCGCGCAGCGCCGCGCCGGGATCCTCCACGTTGCGCAGGCCGAAGGAGATGGTCACAGCATCGAAGGTCGCGTCGGCGAACGGCAGGTGGAGCGCATCCCCGGCGACCCGGGGCAACCGGAAGTCCGGCTTGGCCGCGGACAGCATGCCGAAGGAGAAGTCACTGGCCACGCACCAGGCGCCTGTGTTGGCCAGCGCTGTGGTCGACACGCCGGTGCCTGCCGCGACGTCGAGGACCTTCTGCCCGGGCAGCAGTTGCAGCGCCCGCACCGTGTGCCGTCGCCAGCGGCCGTCCTGCGCGCCGGACAGGATGGTGTTGGTGCGGTCGTACCGCTGCGCGACCGCGTCGAACATCGCAGCCACCTGGCGCGGCTCCTTTTCGAGCCCGGCCCTGGTCATCACGACTCACCCCTACCCATGGGCACGAAGCCTACCGAGCGAACGGCTCACGGACGCCCGACCCAGCTCGGCCCGGCGGCGCCGATCCGGCGGCGCGATCCGAACAGTGGCAAGGTGCTTCGGCGCCGGCACCACCACACCACCGGCAGGCTGATCAACCAGGTCACGATTGTGACGAGTGCCAGGAGCAACGTGCCCACCGACGCCGTGCGTCCGGCCACCCTGGCGATCTGCGGATCCTGGGTCGAGTACTCGACCACGAACTGCTGGCCCAGCGAGAGCAGACCCGGATACAGCACCCCGCCCGCGGGCCGAACCGTCGCACCGGTGACGTCGACGAACTCGATCCCGGTACGCAGCGGTGAGACGGACAACACGGTCGCGGTCGCAGATCCGAGGTGTTCGTCGATCGCGGAGTCGTTGGATCGCATCCCGATGGCCAGGGCGATCACCATCACAGTGATCGCGACCGCCAGCAGCAGGACCCCGCGCGCTGCCCACCTCCAGCCGAGTCGCCGCCGGGTCGGGGCATCGGCGCCGCTTCGCGTCAGGCCGGGTCGGACGGTCACGTCGGACCCTTCCGACGGCACGGTCGGCGAGCCGGGAGTGGGATCGGTAGTCCCCTCCGCCGTCATCCCGGAATTCTAGGACCCGGAATTCCAGGGCGGTGAGGATCACCCGCGGGTCGGATCGGCCCGGGGCGGCGGACGACTACTCTTGGCGCTCGTGACTGCCGTGCCGACCACCCGCTTGGCGGCGACGGCAGTGTCCGAACGGGTCGACCGAACCGGTGCGCTGCTCGAGGCGCTCGGCCGGCCGACGGGCACGTTGTGCTTCGTGCAGGGCGGGACCGGCTTCGTCGGATGGGGCGTCCACGAGAGCTTCACAGCGACAGGTCCCGACGCGGCCACCCAGATTGAGCAGTGGTTCGCGGGCGTGTGTGACGGCCTGGAAATCCAGGATGCGGTGGGCACCAGAGGCAGCGGCCCACTGGCGTTCGTCTCCCTCGGCTTCGACGACGATGATGTGTCGGTCGCGATCGTGCCGACCACCGTCATCGGAAGCGACGCAGAGACCACCTTCCGTACGACGATCCAGCACAGCGGTGCAGTCGCCGCCGACCGCCCGGCGCCGGTGCAGGCACCGGGTCGGGTCAGCTATGCCGACGCCGCACTGTCCGTCGCCGGGTTCACCTCCGCGGTCAGCGCGGCCACCGCGCGCATCCGCGCCGGTGAACTCCAGAAAGTCGTCCTCGCCCACGATCTCGAGGCCACCACCGGTCGCCCGGTCGATGAGCGATTCCTGCTTCGGCACCTCGCGGCGGCCTATCCGGATTGTTGGACCTTTGCCGTCCAGGGCATGGTCGGGGCCAGTCCCGAACTGCTGATCCGGCGTTCCGGTCGGCAGATCGCCTCCCGGGTGCTGGCCGGGACGGCGTGGCGGGAGCACAGCGGTGACGCCGTGGCCGCGGGCCTGCTCGGCAGCGCGAAGGATATCGCCGAGCACGCGTATGCCGTGCGCTCGGTGGCCGACGTCCTCGCCCGGGCCTGTGCGGAGCTCGACGTCCCCGACGCCCCCGTTCCGCTGGAACTGGCGAACCTGACACACCTGTCCACCGACATCGTTGGCCGGCTCGACCGGCGGGCACCGACGGCGCTGGACCTGGCGGCGCGGCTGCACCCGACGGCCGCGGTCGGCGGCAGCCCGACAGAGGTTGCCCGCCGGGTCATCCGCGAACTGGAGCCGATGAAGCGTGGGCGGTACGCCGCACCCGTCGGCTGGATGGACAGCCGGGGCGACGGTGAGTTCGCGATTGCGCTGCGGTGTGCGCAGGTCGACGGCCGCAGCGTCCGCCTGATGGCCGGCTGCGGCATCGTCGCCGATTCAGAGCCGGAGATCGAGGCACGCGAGGCGCAGATCAAGATGATTCCCATCCGTGACGCGTTGGAGGCGCGCAGCTGACGACCGGGCCTCGACTCCGCTGCTGCTGATCGCTCTCCCGCAGGCGGCGCTTCGAAGGGTCGAACGGCGCGAACCGGACTAATCTGAGCCCTGCACGCCGGGACGCAGCACTGATCCGCGGACGAGCACCCGGCTGCTGGGAGGTTGCCATGCGAGTTCGGGATGTGCTGGCGAAGAAGGGCGACGCCGTCGCGACGATCGGTACCGGTGCCACGGTGGCTCAGGTGGTCAGCGACCTCGCGGGGCACCGGGTGGGCGCGTTGGTGGTGTCCACGGACGGCCGCACGGTGCGCGGGATCGTCAGCGAACGGGACGTCATCCACGCGCTGGACGCCTACGGGGTCGACGTTCTCGAGATGCCTGTCAGCGCGATCATGACGGCGGAGGTGCACACCTGCACCCCCGCCGACGAGGTGCGGGCACTGGCCACCACCATGACCGCCAAACGGTTCAGGCACATGCCGGTTCTCGCCGACGGCGAGCTCGCCGGCATCGTGTCGATCGGCGACATCGTCAAGATCCGGGTCGACGAACTCGAGACCGAGCACGAACAGTTGATGGGTTACATCTCCTCGGCGGGGGGGTGATACCCGCCCGCCCAGTTGCTGTACCGGCCCGCTGAGCGCTGACGCGTGCTGTTCCGATCAGATGACCGCGCCCACCGCCGCCGTCATCTCAGCGAGCGTGGCGGACAGATCGGTACGCGAGGTGGGGACCTCCACCACCCTGATGCCCGCGGGCGCCGCGATCGCGTCGAGCAACTCGTCCGCGGTCGACACCAGGACGTGCTCGGCGCCGCAACCCTCGACGAGACCCGCCAGCAGCACCCCGTGCGGTGTCCCGAACACCCGGTCGAAGGCCCTGGAATGACGCGGTTCACCGGGTTCCAGGGTGGAGAAGATCGCACCGCCGTCGTTGTTGCTGACCACGATCGTCAGGTCCGGGCGCGGCTCGTGCGGTCCGATGACCAGACCGGTGATGTCGTGCAGCGCGGTCAGATCGCCGATCAGGGCGTAGCTGGGGACCTGTGAGGTCAGGGCCACCCCGACGGCGGTGGACACGGTGCCGTCGATGCCGGCAACCCCACGATTCGCCACCAACCGGACCCCGTCGCGGGCCGGCGCGGTCAGAGCGATGTCTCGGGGCGACTGCGACGAGCCCACCACCAGGGTGGCCGTGCCGGGCAGCGCGACGACCAGGTCCCGCGCGAGCCGCGGGGAGGCGTTGATGTCCTTGGCGTCGAGGACCGTGCGGATGGCTGCGGCCGCGGCCTTGTCTGCCGCGCGCCAGGCGGCGGCCCAGTGGTCGTCCGGTCCGCAACGCAGGTCCGGCCACCCGGCGGCGACGGTCCGCGCTGCGCCCGGCGGGTCCGCCCACTGCTGCGGGTCGGCGATGACGTCGACCGTCACCCGCGGGTTCCCGAGCAGGCGCTGGACGGGGCGGAACAGCGTCGGCCTGCCGAGGACGATCACCCGATCCGGACCTGCCGCGTCGAGGAATGCATCGGCTGCCAGCAGGTGCATCCCCGCACCGAGCACCTGCGCACCCGCGGCGCCGCCGGCCTCCGAGGCGACCAGGTGGCCGGCATCGGCGATCGCCGCCGCCCACGGGTGTGTGAGGTCGGCCAGAAAGAGCACCCGCTCCCCGTCGTCCGGCGGTGGAACTGCCGGCCCGTAGGCATTGTCCGGGCCGAACACGGCGGTCCAGGGCCCGTCGCGACCGGAGAGCGGTTCCGGCCAGCCGTCGGTGGCTGTGCCGCCCGAACCGGAGCCGCCGGGGAATGGGCCGGCGGCGGACTCGGGGTCGGGCAGCAACGGATCGGCCAACGGAACGTTGAGGTGCACCGGACCCGCCGGCCCGGACCTGCCGTCGGCGGCGGCCACAGCGCGGCAGACCATCGACCGCCATCGGGTGTTCTGCCCCGGGAGCGTCTGCGCCACACCGAATTCGTGGAACAGCCGCAGCACACCCCCGAAAACGGAGCGTTGGTCGATGGTCTGATTGGCTCCGACGTCACGCAGTTCCGGTGGCCGGTCCGCCGACAGCACCAGCAGCGGCACGGCGCCGTGATCGGCCTCCAGGACGGCCGGATGCAGGTTGCCGACGGCGGTTCCGGAGGTGGTCACCACCGCGGCGGGGCGGCCCGATCCGCGGGCCAGCCCGAGTGCGAGAAATCCTGCGGTCCGCTCGTCGATCCGCACGTGCAGCCGCAGCCGACCTGCGGCGTCGGCATCGTGCAGTGCCATCGACAACGGCGCGTTGCGGGATCCGGGCGACAGCACGACGTCGGTGACACCACAGGCCGCCAACTCGTCGACCAGGACACGGGCCAGCGCGGTCGACGGGTTCACACCGGCCATTGTCGCTGTCCCCAGGCGTGCTGACCCTCTCCGGGGTGGGCGTCGTCGACTCCGGCGACGGGCCGTCGGGAGTTACAGCTCGTCCGGAGGCGGCCCGAACTGGAAGCGGCGTCCGGTGATCTCAGATGGATTCACCCGCACGAACACCGGTTTGATCGTTGCCACCCAGGGGCGCAGGCCGGAGACCTGCGCGTCGTCGAAATCGTCGCCCCACTCGGCGGCGTGGGCGTGGCCCTTGACCACGACGCTCCACCCTTCCTCGACGTCGTACCCGTCGATCTCCAGCGCAACGGCCTCGTTGATCGTCAGCGCGGCGAGCTTGGTGCCCTGTGCCGTCCTGAACACGAAGGTCCCGTTCTGTACCGCGTAGTTGATCGGGAAGATCTCGGGTTGATCCGCGACGCTGAGTCCGAGTCGACCGAATTCGGTGGAGTTCAGGAGTTCCCAGCACTCCCCATCGGTCAGGGTGGTGACGGGGGTGGATGTCTCGACCATGACTCGATGATGTGCGTGGCTAACCGGCTCTGCCAGGGTCCAAGGTCCCTTCCATCGGCGTCTGCGAGGTCTCGTTCCGGTTGCGCCGTTCCGACCTCCCGCCGGCCGCGCGCGGCCAGGTCAGCCCAGCAGTGCGGCGACCCGGTTCAGCCGTTCCAGCCAGTACCGGGTGATCTCCCGATCGGCTCGTACCGATTCCAGCCGATCCGGTTCCGGTGCGGAGGCCGGCACCCTGATCGCGCCGGCGGTCGGGGTCAGGGGATGCGATGTCACGTCGGAGGCGAGCAGTGACGACGTGCCCAGGCCGCACGCATACGGCAGATCAGGCAGTGCGCCGGCCAGCGCCAGTCCGGCCGCGAGACCGACGGACGAGTCCACTGCCGACGAGACCACCACCGGCAGGCCCGCCGCGGCGGCGATCCGTAGAGCGGCCGGCACCCCGCCGAGCGGTGCAACTTTGATCACAGCGATGTCCGCGGCGCCCGACAGCGCCACCTGTTCCGGGTCCTGCGCGTGCCGGATGGACTCGTCCGCGGCAATCGGCGGCCGGACGCGCTCCCGGACCGCAGCCAGTTCCGGCAGCGTCCGGCAGGGTTGCTCGACGTACTCCAGTCCCTGCGCGGCCGCATCCAGCGCCTCAACCGCTTCGACGGCATTCTCGACGGTCCAGGCGCCGTTGGCATCGACCCGGATGCGACCGGCCGCACCGAGCGCGTCGCGCACCGCGACCACCCGTTCCACGTCCGACGCCAGGCCGACCCGCGGATCGGCGACCTTGACCTTCGCTGTCCGGCAGCCGGACGCGTGCACCAGATCCGCCGCTCTCCCAGGCGCAACGACAGGAACGGTGGTGTTGACCTCGACGACATCCCGGTGTGCCGAGGGCCACGGCGTCATTGCGGAGTCGACAGCAGCCCGCAGCCACGGGACACAGGCCGCATCGTCGTAGTCGCGGAAAGGCGCGAACTCCGACCAGCCCGCTGGTCCCTGGAGCAGCACCCCCTCCCGAACGGTGATGCCGCGGAACCGGTTCACCAACGGCAGCGCGAACACCTGCGCCGACCGCAGCAGAGTGGGCAGGTCGAGGTCGGAGTCCGCTGGCACCAGGTCATCCTGCCCTCGTCTTTCGCCTTGTGTTGTGCGCCCGCGTTGATGCGGTCGGCGTTGACTCAGCGGTCGGCGTTGACTCAGCCCACGACCGATCAGTGGCGCGTCGCGGCGTAGCGCAGGTGGTCTGGACCGCCGCACCAGGACCGCGGTGCCTGCCCCGGGCCTGTGACCGATCCGGGTAGAGTCCGCGCCGGCGGTCCTGACAGTGCCGTCGGGGCCGTCCCGGGCGTGATGGCGTCGCCGCCGGGTGTGGCTCCACCCGGGTCCTGACTCACAGTGCAGTGGTTCTGTGATAGCCCTTCTCACCGACGGTGAGGGCAAGGTCGCTGCGCGGATCCATGCCGCCGGCAACACGCTGCAGCGCAGTGCCGAAGTCGAACCGCGGTTCCCACCCGAGTTCCTGCCGGGCGCGCCGATTGTCGTACACACGGTCGATCGTCGGAAACATCCGCCAGCCCAGGTCGGCGTACACCCTCGCGGCCCCGGGGTGATGACGATCGAGGACGGCAACGGCGTCGCGCCGTAGAGCGGGTGCATCCGACGGTGCGAACGGCGTCGTCGCGCTGATCAGGAACCGGCCGAAGCCGAGCTCCGGGGCGCGCGTCAGCGCACGGTCATGGGCCCGCACCACGTCAGCCAGATCGACCCGGCGATAGAGCAATTCGTTCAGCTGCACGTTGGCGGTCGAATAGCTGCTCCGCACGGCCGGGCTGTCATCGGGTTCGGGAAAGAACCGGGCGATGCGCAGCACGACGCACGGCAAGCCATGGTCACGGTGCACCAATTCGCACAGGTCCTCGGCAGCGACCTTTGTCGCTCCATAGATGTTGCGGGGCAGAGAACGTACGTCCTCGGTGATCCAGGCTGCCGGCTCACCCGACCCTGGAGTGAGTGCGCGGCCGAAGGCGCTCGTCGTGCTGGTGAAGACGAAGCTGCGGACGCCGGCGGCGACCGCTTCCTCGAGGAGATTGAGCGTGCCCGTCACATTGGTGTCGACAAAGCTCTGCCTTGGATGTGTTGCGACGTGCGGCTTGTGAAGTGTCGCTGTGTGGACGACAGCATCCTGGCCGTGCATCCCGCGGGCAACGCAGGCGCGGTCACCGATCGAGCCGACGAGGTCGGTGGACGGCGATGCGAGCACATCCAGCCCGATCACGGCGTGCCCGGACTCGCGCAGAACTGCGATCAACGCCTCCCCGAGGTGACCTGCAGATCCGGTGACAAGGATGCGCATGGTGCCTTCCTAGCAGGCCGGCTATTCCGGAGCCCGCCAATTCTTGTGGGCTGGCTGACGACTCGACCCGGGAGAGCCGGCCGGCCACAATGACGACATGGCGGTGCGCCGAAGGTCCGGCGTCATCCGAACAGGCCGGAGCGAACGTCGGTCGTGACCTGCGGTCGGTCGCGCCGCCGACAGTCGCCGCCACACCACCACCGTCGAATGACGCCGCCCGCCGCTCGTAAGGTGACGGGCATGGGCACGGCAGCTGTGAGCGCGATCTTCGACCCATCCCGGTGGCGCGACGTGGACGGATTCGACTTCACCGACATCACCTATCACCGACACATCGGCCCGCGCCCCGGCGACCACACCGGTGAGCTCGTTGATCTGCCCACCGTGCGCATTGCCTTCGACCGGCCCGAGGTGCGCAACGCCTTCCGTCCGCACACCGTGGACGAGCTGTATCGCGCTCTCGACCACGCACGGATGACGAGCAACGTCGGATGCGTGCTCCTCACCGGCAACGGACCGAGTGATCGGGACGGTGGCTGGGCCTTCTGTTCCGGGGGTGACCAGCGAATCCGCGGCCGTTCCGGATACCAGTACGCCGGCGGCGAGACCGCCGACACAGTTGATCCCGCGCGGGCCGGACGCCTGCACATCCTCGAGGTCCAGCGACTGATCCGGTTCATGCCGAAGATCGTCATCGCCGTGGTCCCGGGGTGGGCTGCCGGCGGCGGACATTCCCTGCACGTCGTCTGCGACCTCACGCTGGCCAGTGCCGAGCATGCGAGGTTCAAGCAGACCGACGCCGACGTCGGTTCGTTCGACGCAGGATACGGCTCGGCCTATCTCAGCAGGCTGGTCGGCCAGAAATTTGCCCGCGAGATCTTCTTCCTGGGAAGGGAGTATTCAGCGGAACGGATGCGTGAGATGGGCGCGGTCAACGAGGTTGTGACGCACGACGAACTGGAAACCGTTGCCTTGCAATGGGCGGCGGAGATCAATGGCAAGTCACCCACCGCGCAACGCATGTTGAAGTACGCATTCAATCTCGCCGATGACGGCATGGTCGGCCAGCAACTGTTCGCCGGCGAGGCGACCCGGCTCGCCTACGGCACCGACGAGGCGGTCGAGGGTCGGGACTCCTTCCTGCAGAAGCGCTCCCCCGATTTCAGTCCCTACCCCTGGGCATACTGATCCGGCATGCCGCGTCACCTGGAAGTTCTCGAGATCCCCACCGGTGAAAGGCTTGTCGAGCTGCTTCCCCGGCTCGAGGCCGCACTGCGCGGGGAGGGACATGCGATTCTGCCGGTACCGGCGAACCATCCCGCCGAAGCCGGCAGGCTGGTCACCGGCCTCGCCGGCGGAACCGAACTCGCAGCCGGCGAAGACGACTCCGACGACCCCACAGCGGTCGTCATCACCACGTCGGGTTCAACGGGGATCCCGAAGGGGGCGCTGCTGCCCGTGTCGGCGCTCGTCGCCTCCGCCGACGCCACCCGGTGCCGGCTGACCTGCACGGGCGGCCTGCACCCGCACCGGAGCAACGGTCCTCGCCGCCCACCCGCGCCAACGGGCACCTGGCTGCTGACGTTGCCCGGGCACCACATCGCCGGACTCCAGGTGATCTTCCGCGCCATCGCCGAGGGGACGGTGCCGGTGATCATGGACACCGCCGGGCCCTTCACCGCGGACGGGTTCAGCAGCGCGGTGTCGGGGATGCCGGCGGGCCGGCGATTCGTATCACTCGTACCCACCCAACTGCACCGGATCCTCGCCGACCCGGAAGCCACCGCAGCGCTGGCGTCGTTCTCGGCGGTATTGGTCGGCGGCGCCGCAACGCCGCAGGCCCTGGTCGACGACGCGAGGCAGGCCGGTATTCCGATCATCACCACCTACGGGATGAGCGAAACCTGCGGCGGATGCGTGTACGACGGCGTGCCGCTCGACCGGGTGACGGCGAGCATCGAGCAGGACGACGACCCCTGCGACCGGGTCGAGGCCACCGATCCCCCCGCCACCAATCCAGACCATTCAGGCGCACCCGCCGTCGATTCGCGGCCGGAACGCCGTCCGGGCAGGGTGTGGATCAGCGGCCCCATGGTGGCGCGCGGGTACCGCGACATGCCGCGTCACCCGTCGTTGTGGCAGCGGCCGGGTGACCTGCACCGCACCTTCATCACCGACGACCTGGCCGTGATGGACGCCGGCAGACTCCACATCGTGGGACGGATCGACGACGTCATCGTCACCGGCGGCATCAAGGTCGACCCGGCGGTCGTCGAAACGGTGTTGTTCCGGGTGGCCGGTGTTGCCCAGGTCGTCATCACTGGCGTGCCCGACGACGAATGGGGCACCGCCATCGTCGCTGTCGTCCAGCCGGACGCCGGGATCACGCCGGATCTCGCGACGCTGCGGGCCGCAGCGGTCTACGCACAGGGGCCGGCCGCCGCTCCGAAACACCTCGTTCTGGTCGATCGGTTGCCGTACCGGGGCCCGGGCAAGCCCGATCGTTCGGCCGTCCGTGAGCTGGCGATGCGCGAGGTCAGCCAACGAACACCTCGCGATCACTCGTTCCGGGGACCGGTCGCTGAACTCACCGACGCGCCCGGACCCGTGGCCGGGGAGCAGCCCGGATTGCCGGGCCCAGCAACCTGATGGCGGTCCCCGACGGACCCGGCGCCGCCAACCCACCTCAGGGCCCCCACCCACCGCAGGGCCCGCACCGACCGCCCAGCGCAGACGCACGCCGGACCCGGCGGTTCAGCAGGGCGGATCTCGAGTCGTTCCACGGCGCGAAGGTCGACGACCTGGTCGGACCCGGCATGAAGCTGCTGTTCGTCGGTATCAACCCGGGTCTGTGGACGGCTGCCGTCAACGCCCATTTCGCCAGGCCGGGCAACCGATTCTGGCCCGCCCTGCAGCTCGCCGGCATCACTGCGAAGCGCATCGACGCCAGCCGTGGGCTGGTTCCCGCCGACGAGCGAGAGCTGCTCGAGACCGGCATCGGCATCACCAACCTGGTTCCCTACGCCACCGCGCGGGCCGATGAGCTGTCCGCCGACCAGCTGCTCGGAGCCGGTGCCCGGCTGACCGCCATCGTCGAGCGTTACCAACCCTCGGTCGTTGCTGTTCTCGGGGTGTCTGCGTACCGGATCGCCTTCGCCGACCGCACAGCCAGGCAAGGACGGCAGGACGCGAGGATGGCCGGGGCAGCATTGTGGGTACTGCCCAATCCCAGTGGCCTGAACGCGCACGAGACGGCAGCGAGCCTGGCCATTGCCTATCGGGAGGCGGCGGTCGCCGCCGGGCTGATCCTGCACAGTGCACCGCCGCCCGATCCATCCTGACCTGCGTGTCGTCACCGGACGCACGCACGCGCAGTAGGGTCGTTGCACGTGGCAACTGCACAGCAATGGCTCTCGGCCGCGCGTCCCCGGACGTTGCCCGCCGCGGTGGCTCCGGTCCTGGTCGGGACGGGTGCCGGGATCGCGCTCGGGGGCTTCTCCTGGCTGCGCGGCGGCCTTGCGCTGGTGGTGTCCCTCGCATTGCAAGTGGGTGTCAATTACTCCAACGACTACTCCGACGGGATACGGGGCACGGACGCGAACAGGGTCGGCCCGTCCCGCCTCGTCGGTTCTGGGCTCGCGCGGCCGTCGACCGTGAAATTCGCTGCCTTCGGTTGCTTCGGGGTGGCCGGCATCGCCGGGTTGGTGCTCGCTTTCCTGACCACCTGGTGGCTGATCCCGTTCGGAGTCGCGGCGGTGGCGGCGGCATGGTTCTACACCGGCGGCCCGAAACCGTACGGCTACGCCGGGTTCGGCGAGATCTTCGTCTTCGTCTTCTTCGGACTTGTTGCCGTGCTCGGGACGACCTACGTTCAGGCGGAAAAGGTCTCGCTCAACGCGGTGATCGGGGCGATCGGCATCGGATTGCTCGCCTGCGCTCTGCTGATGGCCAACAACCTGCGTGACGTGCACACCGACGTCACCTCCGGCAAACGCACCCTGGCGGTCCTGCTCGGGGAGCCGCTGAGCCGGCGGGTGTTCGTCCTCATGCTGATCGGCGCCTTCATCGCCGCGATCGGCGTCGCCCTCACCGCGCCGTGGTGCCTGCTCACCCTGCTCGCCGCCCCGCTGGCCGTCCCGCCGATCCGCCAGGTGCTCGGCGGTGCCCGCGGCCAGGCGCTGATCCCCGTCCTCGGAGCGACCGGCAGACTCGAGTTCGTCTACGCCGTGCTGCTCGGCACCGGACTCGCCATCCCGATGTGGCTGTAGTCGATCGACCGACCTCCGCGTCGCGCGCTCCCCGCACAGTGTCGGAGAACAGCGGAAACCCGAACGGGCGAGCCACAGTCGCCGCCCGGCTGGCACCATGGGGGGCATGTTCATCGCGGGGACGCAGCGGTGGAAGATCACCATCGCCGAGCCTGAGGCCCTGCGTATCGCGCTGTACGTGCGGGATGTCGCCTGCTTGGAACCGCTGACGGTCCCGGAGATCCCGCCGCTCGACCCACCCGCCGATGTCTGGCCGGTGTGGTCACGGCGACCGGTGGAGGTGCCGGCGGGTCGGGGCGTCAAACTCCTCGGTGGCAGGGACGTCGATGTCCAGATCGCATCAGGTCAGTGGTCGCGCTGGTGGCGGCACGCCCTCGAGGTCGGCCCGAGCGCGATGGATGATTTCCGGCCACCGGCGTTTCTCGCCTTGGCCGGCGTGCCGGACCTGCGCGCGTTGATGCAGCGGCACTTCTACAACGCGAACCTGTGGTCCGACGGACTGAATGACGATCCACGGGTGCGGTCTGCACAGTCGGCTCCGGCCATGGGCCTGAACGCCTTGATCCGGGATCTTCCGGAGATCCTCGGACGCAAACCGAAACCGTTCGACCTGCGGATCACGATCATCGGGGTGCAGAGCAAACACGCCTGGATGGTCGCGCCGAACCACGTTCTGATGACCCGCCATCTGATCGCGGACCGGGACAACGCCGTCGAGTGGCTGCGACTGCGGATCCTCGAACTGACTTGATCCGGCTGGAGGCCCCACATGTGGGAGCCTGCGTGGGCGATGCTCCGGAAGTCGACGGGTTGCTCCTGCTGCAGCATGGGTGAGGCGTCGGCTTCCGGAGTGGGAGCCGAGCATGGTTCCGCTGCGGGAGGAGCGCGATGACGGCGCCACCGCCCCCACCGCGTCAGGCGTCCTGGATCCACTCGGTGGTCACGGTGAACTCGTCGAGAGCGTCCGGGATCGGCTCCACTCCCAACCCCGGTCCGGTTGGCACGGCGATCTGCCCGTCCTCGAGCACGAACGGCGCGGTGATGTCCCGCTCGTAGAACCGGTCCGACGCCGACACATCCCCGGGCAGCGTGAAGCCGGGCAGCGCGGCCAGCGCCGCGTTCGCCGCTCGACCGAGCCCGGTCTCCACCATCCCGCCGCACCAGACCGGGATGCCGTTGGCCTGGCACAGGTCGTGGATGCGCCGGGCGGCCAGGTATCCGCCGACCCGCCCCGCCTTGATGTTGACGACCTGGCAGGCCCGCATCGCGATCGCGTCGGCGGCCGCGCGGACCGACACGATGGATTCGTCCAGGCACACCGGTGTGCTGATCAGCCGGGCCAGTTCGGCATGCTGCCGCAGGTCGTCCTCCGCGAGTGGTTGCTCGATGAGCAGCAGGTCGAACGCGTCCAGCCGGCGCAGCGTCCTCGCGTCGGCCAACGTGTAGGCGGCGTTGGCGTCGACCTGCAACGGGATGAGGTCGCCGAACCGGTTACGCACGGCCTCCACCGGGTCGATGTCCCACCCCGGCCGGATCTTCAGCTTGATACGGACGTAGCCCTGTGCGAGGTAGTCGCCGACGACGTCCAACAGAACAGGCAGTGAGCGCTGGATCCCCACCGACACTCCAGAGGGCACGGTGCTTCTCGTCGCGCCGAAGTATCCCGCGAGGGAGCGCCCGGACCCCCGCAATTGGGCGTCCAGGACAGCCATCTCCAGCGCGGCCTTCGCCATCCGGTGCCCGACGAAGGGGGCGAGCAGCGGGTCGATCATCTCCGCTGTGACGTCGGTACCCGCCGCCGATTCGGCGAGCAGTCGAGGGATCAGGAATCTCCGCAGGACATCGACGGCGGCGTCGGTGTACTCAGAGCTGTAGAGCGGGGCCTCCATGGCCACGCACTCGCCCCAACCCTGGACGGGTACCGACTGCTGATCGTGCGACAGCTCGTCTCCGACGACCCTGACCAGCACAGCCAGCCGCTCCGACTCCACCCCGAACGACGTCTCGAAGGGACTCCTCAACGGCATCCGGATCGTCCGCAGTTCCACGCCGGTGATCTTCAAGGGTCAGCGTCCCGTCCGTTGTGGTACCGATTCACGGGTGAGCACATACCACCCGTCCCGAAGGAAACCCGTGACGCGCCAGGACCGATCGGCCATCAACAGGGCCAGGGCCGCACGCAGGCGGTACCGCCAGTCGAGGGCGAGCTGGGGGTCGCTGTGGCGCAGGCGCTCGATGTCCCGGGGTATTCCGACGAGCGCCGTGGTCGCCTGACGGACCTGCCCTCCCTCGTCCGGTCGTTCGTCAGCGCCGACCGCCAGCAGCACCTGCGCACCGGATCTGAGCAACACATCGATGTTCGGCATCGGCAGCCCCGCTCCGCTGCCCGCCGCCACGGTGCCAGCCCCGGTGAGATCCCAGACGGCCTCGATCCGGTCGCTGGGCTGACCGCGGTTGGCGCTGTCGTCCATCGCGCCGTAGAAGTCGACGTAGTAGGTCTGCGGCCGCGCACCGAGTCGGGCGATGTTGAAATGGGCATTCCGTGCGATCAGCGGGTCGAAGGTCCAGGTGATGCTGCTCAGTCCGCGCTCGAGCGCCCATTGGCGTTGATGCCACTTCAGTGCCGCGCCGACGCCCAGGCCCGCGGCTCCGGGCAGCACCCCGGTGATGTGCGAGTGCATGGACGCGCCGAGCGGCTCGGTGAAGAACGCTGCGCTGGCGCCGACCAGTGCACCGTCATCGGTGCGGTAGGCGCCGACGAGGTAGTTGCCGCCGTGCCCCAGGGCCCTGAGCAGGTGCGGCTGGATGTCGAAGGCCTGACCCTCGCGCACGCCCCACACCTGTTCGAGCAGCCGGCATGCCTTCGTCATCTGCTCGACGGTGTCCAACGTCGTGATCTGGACTGCCGCGCGATCGGCAGCCGTTGACGCGGTGGCCGCAGCACCCACCAACAGTTCCCGTGGGCTGAGAACGGCACTCGAGCCGGCCGGCGATCCGGGGCCGGGGGCCGTCATGCAGTACCAGCCGTCGACCCGCCCCCAGCGAGGATGTCCTCGAGCAGCGCCGCGAGCAGGGCGGTCCTCGGCACGAGGTGCGACATCAGGATGTGCTCGTCATCGGCGTGCGCCCCGCCGCCGACGGCACCCAGCCCGTCCAGGGTCGGCACCCCGATACCGGCGGTGAAGTTGCCGTCCGATCCGCCACCGACGGTGGTCGCCTCCAGTACGCCGATCCCGTCGCGCCGGGCCAGGCGCCGAGCCCGGTCGAACAACGCCGCACCTGACGTCGGCTCCATCGGTGGCCGATTCGGTTCACCGGTGACGGTGATGACCGCGCCGGGCAGGGTCGGCCGGAGCGCTTGCATCGCGCCGTGCACGCGATCCTGTTCGGCCCTCGTCCTCGCCCGCACGTCGACCTGGAGGAAGGCGCTCGCCGGGACGGTGTTCGTCGTCGTCCCCGCGCCGGCGACGGTCGGCGTCACCGTCGTACCCAGTGAGGCGTCACCCAGCACCGAGGTGGCGAGGATGAGGTGGGCGAGTTCGACGGTGGAGTTGATGCCCTTCTCCGGCTCACCACCGGCGTGCGCGGCCCGACCGGTGACCTCCACGCGGTACAGCGAGGTGCCCTTGCGACCGGTCTTCAACGACGCCCGTGGACCGGCACCCTCCAAAACGAAGCATGCCGCGGCGCCGTCGGCCTCGTCCTCGATCAGTGCGCGGGACGTCGGCGACCCGATCTCCTCGTCTCCGGTCACCAACAGGCACACGCCGTCCAGCCGAACCCCGCCGTCCCTGGCGGCCGCGATGGCGTGCATCGCCTGGACCAGGCCGGCTTTCATGTCGACGGTGCCCGGACCGCGAATCACCTCACCGTCGACGACGAAGGGGTGGTGGGTCAGCGAACCCAACGGCCAGACGGTGTCGTGGTGGGCGAGGATGACGATCTCGTTCGGTCCCGGCCCGAATCGCCAGCGCAGGTGGCTGCACCCGTCGATCTCGAGCCGGTCCGGCGCGGCGTCGAGCCGCTCGGTTCCGACGGCGGCGATCAGATCGGCGCTCTGCCGGACCGCTGCAAGATCGGCTGACGGCGACTCGCACCGGACGAAAGCCTCGAGATCGGCGAGCATGTCGGGCAATCGTTCGCCCACCGCGGAGGCGATAGAACTGTGCGCGGGGGCTGTCATGAACCCACCCTAGATCGCAGCGGCCACCGGAATCTTCACTCCCCGATGTCGTCCCCACGCAGCGCCGCCTGCAATCGCGCGCGTTCCTCGCGCCGATGCCGGGAAGCCTGCGCGACGGCCTCGTTGACCTTGCGGCGGGGACCGGCGAACAGCAACCAGGACAGCGGCAGTTGCACGATGATCGCGAACAGCAGCGCAACGATCAGCGGCATGAAGATCATCAGCACCGCGGTCAACGCAACGACGAGGGCAACCCGCAGTGCGCTGTAGAGCGCGAGATAAGCGAACAACGAGGACGTCGATGGTGCGGATGTCGATCGCGTCACAACAGGACCAGGTGCGTCCTCGATTGCCTGGTCAGCGCTGACGCCGTCGTCCGGCACCATCATGCCGGGACCCCGCGGCTCGTCAGCCGACGGTGGCTCCGCGCCGGGGTTGCCGGCCTGCCAGTGAGCCGAATCAGCAGCTGCAGGCGAGGCTTCGGACCCAGGCGCACCCCTGGGGACGCTTCCCGGATCGCCGCCGCCGGATGCACCATCAGCGGACTTCCCGGCGCGACCTGACTCCGGCTGACCGCCGGGCGGCCCATTCGGCACAGGGTTCTCCACGGATCCCAGGGTAACCAGCGAACCTCTATGTGCCCGAGCGGTGCCCGTCGGGCCGGGCAACCGGTGCCACCCGCTGGACACCGATGAGCTCGACTGGAAGGTGCGTCAGAATGCGTCCGACGGTGGTGACTCACCGGTGGGGCGATGCTCGAACCGGGTCGCCAGCACGACCGTCGTCCGGGTGCGGGCCACGCCCTCGATCGCCCTGAGCCGGCCGATGCAGCGGTGCAGATCGTCGACACTGGCGACCCGGACCTGGACGACGAAGGCCTCGTCGCCGGCAACGCCGTAGCAGCTCTCCACCTCCGGGATCGCTTCGAGCGCAGCGGCGATGATCTCGTCACGGCCGTATTCGCCCGGGTCGATCCCGACCAGTGCCGTCACCCCGAGACCGATGGCGCGGTGGTCCACGGTCGCCCGGAATCCGGTGATGACGCCGGTCGACTCGAGTTTGCTGACCCGCTCGTGGACGGCGGAGGAGGAGAGTCCGACCAGTCGTGCCAGTTCCGCGTAGCTGGCACGACCGTCGACCCGCAGTGCGTCGACCAACCGACGATCCACCGCGTCCATCCGCGACCGCCTCCCCGTGAGTCCTGTCCCGACGAAATCTTGGACCGACGGCTCACTGGGCCGCGAGTGCCTCTGTCCTTCGTCCCCGGCATCCTGCGTCGAAACCGTAGCCGTCGCCGGGTCACCGACTCCGACCCACCCGATCCCGACAGACCCGAAAAAAAGTTAAGAAGTACGGATTGGGCTGTTTAGCCGGTTCGGCACGGGGGTAACTACCCCTGCGAAGCCGACATCTACTAACTGTCGTGTCAATGTAGATTCGGGGCAAAGCGTACGAACGCAGTGGTGTGACGGCGGGATGTGCGCAACACTTCACAAGAGCAACAAACGTCGCACAACGGACAAACGCCAGACCTGGCGGACGAGGCCAGTCGGGGCCCGAGTAGGAGGTGGCACGTGACCATGGATTCAGAGCGGTTGCTCACGCCGGGGGAGGTGGCCCTGATGTTCAGGGTCGATCCCAAGACTGTGACCAGGTGGGCATCCGCCGGTCGCATCGGTTCCATCCGGACACCCGGTGGGCATCGCAGATTCCGCGAGTCAGAGGTGAGCGCCCTGCTCGCCGACCTGACGGTGGATGCTTCCCGCTCGAGCGCCTGACAGCGCTTGCGCGCAAGCGTCCGGCCGTCCGCACCCGCAGCCCGGTCGATCATGTCGTGAGTCGATGTTGTCGACCGGTTCGAGTGTGGAACGACCATCGGTGCCCCGACTCGCCACGGTGCGAGCCGGGGCACTGGCATTTCTCTGACGTCGCCGTACACCGCACCCCAACCCGGGGCCTGACGATCGAGGCAGCCGCCCTGCCTTCGTGACGGAACCTGCCACCTCATCCACATTGGGCCAGTCGCTCTGCCCGGGATGTGCGTACTCTGATCAGCAGAGAGGGAGGTAGCCGATGTACATGCTCGTGGCGATCGCCGTGACGATTCTGGTGGTCGCGTTGGCCTGGCGCGGTATCGGCGCCCGTACCCCCGGCGGGGAATCGTCGGGTCCAGGTGTGACAAGGCCGCAACGCCCGTCCCGTCCGACACGCACCATCGCACCGGACGACGACCCCGAATTCCTCAACGAGATCAACCGCAAGTTGCGCGGCGAGGACAAGAGCGGCTGAGTTCCGCGCGTTCCATCCTTCGCCGTGTATCACCTTCGCGTCTGACTCTGGGTCGAGAGCTTTGCTCCGGCTGAACTCCGTCGCGACGCGGTTCCTGTCGTGTCCCCGCCACTGCAGCTGATCGGTGCCCCGCCAGCCGTTCGGGGTTCTGGCCGATGGATCCGGTCACGTCCGGGCGCAGCCGCCGGCCACAGCAGGAGGACAGGGCCAGGGCACCACCCCCGTTCGGACCGGAACTCAGTTCAGGCCGGCGTAGGAGTGCAGCCCCGAAACGACCATGTTGACGAAGAACAGGTTGAACAGGATGGACACGAATCCGACCACCGAGATCCACGCGGAGCGGCGACCGCGCCAGCCGGCGGTGGACCGGGCGTGCAGATACGCCGCGTAGATCACCCAGGTGATGAACGCGCAGGTCTCCTTCGGATCCCATCCCCAGTACCGGCCCCAGGCCACTTCAGCCCACATGGCACCGGCGATCACGGCGAAGGTGTAGACGGGGAAGGCGACAATGGCCGTCCGGTAGGCGATCCGATCGAGCGTCGCGGTGGTGGGCAGCTTCAGCATCAACGACGCCCGAGATCGCGGAACCGTGACGGCGTTGTTCGCCGGAGTCACTCGTGCTTCCGTCGAGCTGACCGGTGACGCCGCTGCCGACCCCGCCGCAGGGGTCACCGAGGCAGCCAACGCCGCAGCCTTGCGATCCGCAGTGCCACGCAGCAGATAGAGCAACGAGGCCGCGCCGCTGACCATCAGCACGCTGGAGGACAGCGCGACGGTGGTGACGTGGATCCACTTCCAATACGAGTTCAGCGCCGGCACGACCGGCGCCGCCGGCACGTACAGCACGGTCCCGGCCACGAACATCAGGATGACCACCGGCAGCATCACGAACAGCCCCATCGTGCGGGCACCGGTCCGGGCGAGCACCACGAGCCAGCAGAGCACCGCGGCCGCGCAGATGACGGACGTGAACTCATACATGTTGCCCAGCGGCAGCCGGTGGGTCGCCAGACCACGTCCGACGATGGAGAGCACGTTCGCGGCCAATCCCACCGCCGTGACGATCACGGCGGCGCGGCCCACCCGCTCGCCCCACGGCGTACGACGGCGGGCGGGCAGTGCGCCGATCGGTCCACTGCCGATGCCATCGCCGGTGCGGGTCAGCGTCGAGGTCGACGCTCCCCGAACCGTTGCCTCGGCCGATCCCGCCGGCGACCGCGACCAGGCCGGTTGCGCGGAGGCAACCAGGTCGGCGGGGACGTCCCCACCCCGCCGTGACGCGAACTCCAGCGCGTAACAGACCAGCGCGACCACATAGCCGGCGAGCGCGGCTTCGAAGGCCAGATCGGAGATCTGGGCCCAGGTTTCGTTCATGACGCCGCTTCCTCTTCCTGCCGGTGCCGGCTGACCGATCCGGCCGTTCCACTATCCATCACTCCACCGTCAGTGGCTCCGACGGGCCGGCCTCTCGGCGTCCGTCGGGGGTTTGCACCCTGCCCTCCGGTCCATTCCAGACTGCCCTGCGGGCGCGGTCACCGCGTCGCCGGCGGATCGTCGCGTTCGGGCAGCCGGGCCAGCGTTTCGAACTCCTCGCCGTACCCGGCCTGGTCGGTACGGGCGAGCCCGCCGACCTCCACCACCGTACGGTCACCCCGGTCGGATCGGGCACCGGGTGGCGCGCCGGAAACGATCGCAGACCCGTCCAGCGGCCGGAGCCGGAACCACACCCGCCGGCGCTTGCAGATCAACGACACCATCAAGCCGATCAGCAGGGTGACGGCGAACAACAACGCCCAGACCTGCGCCGGGTCGAACGAGGTCTGCAGCGACACCCACTCGTTGAACCCGGTGAAGGTGACGGTGGTGCCGTCGTCGAGTTCGACCGACTCCCCCACCATCAGGTTCGCCCGCGCCTGCTTCGTCAGCAGCCCGTTGTCCACCTGGGTGGTGTCGATGGAGAAGACGGACTGCGACCTGCCGCCCTCCATACCGAGATCACCGCGGTAGACATCGACGGCAACGCCCGGGTTGTCCGGTGCCGGAAACGACGAGGTCATGATCCCGCCGTGGATGATCGCCGTGGGCGCGAAGATGCCGATGATCGCCATCTGCTGCTTGCGGACCTGATCCCCCGTGGCGCCTGGCGGGTCCAGCACCTTCACCGCGCCTTCGGAGGTGAAGTTCGGGTCGTTCGCGGCCGGCGCGAAGGGTTGCGAATAGTCGCGCACCGTGCCGTCCGGATAGGTGATCTTGAAGTGCGGTGTGAAGCCGTGCCCGAGGAGATACAGCCGCTCACCGTCCATGCGCAGCGGTTCGTTGACCTGCAATTCGCCGGACTGCCAGCGGTCGGTGCCGGCGTCCGGCCCGCTCTGCGACCGCACACCGGCGACGAATCCGCTGGCCTGGCCGGCGTCGGTGTAACTGGCGGTGAACCTCTGCACGTCGACGCAGAACGGGGACAGATCGGTGCCGTCGACGAGCAGGCCGGGCCGGAAGTTGTCGTATGACGCCGGCGAGGTCGAGCAGAACTGCGAACCCACGTTGACGATGACGGAGCCCTCGTAACCGACCATCTTGCCGACGGCGATCGCCACCAGCAGCCCCAGCAGGGACAGGTGGAAGATCAGGTTGCCGACCTCGCGCAGGTAGCCCTTCTCGGCCGAGATGGTCATTGTCGCTGCGGTTGTCGCGACCGTCCGGGTTGCGACAGGCGGTGTGGAGACAGGCGGTGTGGAGACAGACGGTGTGGAGACAGGCGGTGTCGAGGCGGGCGCGATCGCGGTTGGCGATGCGGATGCAGGCTCCGCCACTCCAGCCGCCGGCGCACCTCCCGCAAGTGCCGGCGCTCGGCTCGATCTCGGACCTGCGTCCTCGGTGCGCCGGACGATTCGCCAGCCACGCAAGCCGGCGGTGATCCGGTCCGCCACCTGCTCCGGAGTGCCGGACACCTCAGCGCTGTGGTGATGCGGCAGGCGCCCGAGGTTGCGCGGAGTCGCGACCGGTGGCATCCGGAGCTGCCCGACGAATTCGATGGTGCGGGGCAGCAGGCAGCCGATCAGCGACAGGAACAGCAACAGATAGATCGCGGCGTACCAGGGCGAGGCGAAGACCTCGAAGAACCCGAACCGGTCGAGCCACGGCCCGATTGTCGGGTGGTCGGTGATGTACCGCGCCGTCTTCGAGGTGTTCAGCGACCACTGCGGCAGCAGCGCCCCCGGCAACGAAGCCAGGGCCAGCAGGAACAGCAGGATGAGCGCGGTCCGCATGCTCGTCAGCTGCCGCCAGGCGTTGCGGCCCGCGGCGAGGATGCGTCCCGGCAGACTCTGCCTGGGCACGTCATCGGGCGGTACGGACGGGCGCGACGAGCGATCCTGCGGATCGACGAGCGCCTCGGATCCGACGTGGGTGGTGTCCCGGACGGTCACAGCAGCGTCTCGCTTCCGGCGAAGCGGCCCTGCAGCCACGCGATGAACGATCCCCACACGCCGGTCAGCATCAGTGTGCCGAGCACGATCAGGCACACCGCTCCGACGATCTGGATGGTCCGGGTGTTCCGGCGCAGGAAGCCCATCGCCCCGGCCGCCCAACCGAAGCCGAAGGCCAGCAACAGGAACGGGATTCCCAGGCCGGCGCAGTAGAAGATCACCAGCGAGAGCCCTCGCCAGGCTGAGCCGCCCCAGTCGCTGGCGTTCGCCAGGGACAGCACGCCGACAAGGGTTGGTCCGAGGCAGACCGTCCAGCCGAACGCGAAAACCGCCCCCAGCAGCGGGGCGCCGAGAATCCGCCCACGCGGTCTGATGTGCAGCCTGCGCTCGGTCTGCAGCGGGCCGATCAGGCCGAGCATGACCAGGCCCATCACGATCGTCACCGCGCCGCCGACCCGGATGAGGGTCTCGCTGTTCACCAGCAGCGCACGCGAGAACCCGATCACTGCGACGGACTGGGCGAGGAACACGACCGTGAAGCCGAGGACGAACAATGCTGTCGCGCCGACCGCCCGGCTGCGGATCGCGAGACTCACCCGGGGGCGGACGGGCCGGGAAACCGCCGAACCGGAACCCGTGGAGGTCGAACCGCCTGCCGAGCCCGCCGGACCAGCCGACGCAGCACCCGCCGACGCAGCACCCGCCGCGCTGCCGGCGGCCACCGGAACGGCCGCTTCCGCCCCGACCAGGGAGGTGATGTAAGCGAGATAGCCGGGGACCAGGGGTATGACGCACGGCGAGGCAAACGACACCGCACCGGCGGCCAGTGACAGCGCCGCCGCGACCAGGTAGGGCCCGGAGACGACGGTGTCGGTCAGATCCATCGGGGTCGGCTCATGAGTTCTCGGCAGCGATCGCCGACACCGTGTCGATCACCATTGCGGGGTCGGTGATCTCCTCCAGCCAGACATGCGCGACCCGGCCCTTCCTGTCGATGACGATGGTCGACGGGATGGAGCTCGAGGGAAACCCTCTGATGGACAGCAGGGTTCGCATCGACGGGTCGTAGATCGACGGGTAGGAAACCTGCTTGCTGGCCACGAAGTCGGCTCCCGCGGCCTTGGTGTCCTTGACGTTGACACCGAGGAATTGAACGCCCTGACCGGCCAGCGCGGTCGCCGCAGCTTCCAGGTCAGGTGCCTCCGCCCGGCACGGACCGCACCAGGATCCCCAGAAGTTCAGCACGACGACCTTGCCCGCGTAATCGGACAGCGAGACGGTGCCGTCACCGGTCAGGTTCGGCCCGGCGAGTTCACCGACGGTGCCGCGGTCCTGCACCGGGTACGAGAACTCCGTTTTCCCGCCCGGCGAGACAAACGTGAACGAACCCCCGTACACGGTCGCATCGTTGCCGGTGCTGCAGGAGACGGCGGTGAAGGCAAGCACCGCAATGCCGGCGCCGGCTGCCAACCGCCGCAGGACGCCCATCGGGCCCGCCGCGCTCCTCATCGGGCCGCACCTTTCGGCGGCGGTGCCACGGCGACAGTGTCCGTCATCGGCGACTCCATCACCGACTGCGCAGCCTCAGGCCCCGGAACCGTGACGACCGGCAGCGCGGCCAGCTCGACATCGGGGTCGTTCACCGCCGCGATATGAGCGACGGGCTCCGCGTACGAGGCACCGGTGAACACCCCGTCGGTGAAGGACAACGAGGTCAACGACGCAACCGAACAGGTCCGGTGCCTGGGGTCATGCCAGAGCCGCTTGCCTTCCAGGTAACGGCGCGCGGTGACGATCGGCAGCTGATGCGACACCAGCACGGCTTCATGTCCGTCCGCCGCCTGCACAGCCGCATAGATGGCGGCCAGCATCCGGTGCGCAATCTGCAGGTACGGCTCGCCCCAGGACGGCAGCCGGGGGTCGCGCAGCTTCATCCAGGTCTCTGCTCGGCCCAGGACCTGCCGGTTCAACCCGAACGCGGAACCTTCGAAGTGGTTGGCCGCTTCGATGACGCGATCGTCGGTGACGATCCGCAGCCCACGCGCGGTGGCCAGCGGCGCCGCTGTCTCCTGCGCCCGCTGCAGCGACGAGGCTGCGAGGTAGGTGATGTCGGCCGCACTGAGGAAGTCGGCGACACCCTGGGCCATGGCCCGACCGGATGAGGCGAGCCGGTATCCGGGCAGCCGGCCGTACAGGATGTTGCTCGGGTTGTGCACCTTGCCGTGACGGAGCAGGTGGACGACGGTGCCGCTCACCGGGTCCGGCCGTCATCGGTGTCGGGCAGTACGAAGGTCACAGGTGAATTGTTCCAGGCATCCTGGCGGATCGTGATCACGACGATGTCAGCCCGGTCACGTCCGGGTGCCGGCAATGCGCTCACCGGCGCGATCGGCACGGCGAGCCCGGACCCACCGGCGAAGATCGACCACCGCCCAGAGCATCAGCAGCGCGGCCACCAGCGCGGCACCGGCGCCGGCGGTCAGCCAAGGACCGGAATACCGGGTGATCGTCGTCGACGATGTTCCGGGGATGAAGGGCGGGAAGGTGTTGGTGCGAACGCCGTTGCGGGCGAGCAGGACCGCCGTCACGGCCGCGAGGACGCCGCCCACCGCCGCGGCACCCGTGCGCAGGAGGGAAACGCGGCCGGACCCGACGGCAGTGCCGTTTGCACCCGAGTTGCCGGTGATACCCGAGTTGCCGGACTCAGGACCGTTGCCGGGTCCGGGAACGTCCGGCGGCGGGTCACCCATCCGGCCGGCGCCGATCTCGGCCGCCTCGTGGGCCCGCCCGTGTCCGGCATCCGGTGCTTGGACGAGGTCGTTGTCGGCCCCCGACCCGGGGCCGGTCAACCCCTGCGCCTGGCCTTGAGCCGCGCGAAGTACATGGCGCCACGCCCGATGTAACAGAGCATGACCGAGACGATCAGCAGCAGCGTGGCCGCCAGGGTGAAGATGTTGGACACCTGGAACAGCAGCGTGATGATGATCGACAGCACCACAGCGCCGGCCACCGCCAGGCGGCTCCATCCGGCACCGGGACGCAGGAACCAGCCGCCGACGGCCGCGATCAGGCCGATCACGACGATCACCACGCTGATGATGATGTTCTGCGTCCGCGCCGAAGAGATGGTCTCGTCGGTCAACGGCCGGTACTGCTTGCAGGCATCGGCGCGCGTGGTCTGGTCGGCGTTGGCGCCCGCGGGAACGATGACGGCGTCGCCGATGCCCTGGAAGTCGGTGACGCACTCGGCGATGGTGGCGTTGTAGGCCTTGACGGCGTTGTCCAGTTGCTCGTCCGTCGTCGCCAGGGACACGCCGCCGATGAACAGGAACACCAGACCGGCCACCATGGACAGCACGCTGGCCACGGTGACCGTGCGCGGCGGCCGCAGCGGCTGACCGTCATCCTCGGGCAGTGGCGGTGGCGTCATCGCCGCCCGGAAGGAATCGAACAGTCCAGGTCGCTTGCGGGGGTCACCCGAGCCGAAACTCATGGTTCGAACTTACCGGCCGGATGGATCGTTCAGTGCACGTCAGCGCGGGTACTGGCGGAACGCCTTCGATGCCTTGAAATAGATGTTGGACTGCGGCAGCCACATCAGCACGATGCCGGCGAGCGCGAGCAGTGCCGTGATCCAGTTGACCCCGGAGTTGGTGGCCGTGTAGCTCGAGCCGTTCACCGTGACCGAACCCGTGGTCGGGGTCAGCGCGCTGAGCAGGCTCAGGGCGCCGAACACGGTCAGCACGATCCGGGCCCAGTTGCGGCCGGCATACATCTTGAAGGCGAACAGCAGGTAGATCGCCGCGAAGATCAGGAACACCACGACCAGCACGATCTTGGCGGTGTTGACCAGGCTCTGGACGTTGATGTTCGTCGTGTTCGCCTCCCGCAGACCCGCCTGCACCGCCTCGTCCCAGACCGGGCTGCTCAGCGTCATGATCAACGAGATCAGCGACACCACGGTCGTCCCGATCCAGCACCAGAAGGCCGCGGCGACCGTCACCGGCCGGACCGGTGGGGTGCCCTGGACGACGCCACCGGGGTACTGGCCTGGGTAACCGCCATAGGCCTGCTGCTGGCCGGGGTAGCCGCCCTGGGCATAACCCTGCTGGGGCGGGTAGCCGCCCTGCTGCGGGTAACCACCCTGCTGCGGGTAACCGCCCTGCTGCGGGTAGCCACCCGGTGCGGAGGGGTACCCGGACTGGCCGGGCGTGCCGGGATACCCCTGACCCCCGGAACCCGGGGCGCCCTGACCGCCGGACGCGAAGGGATCACCCGGCTGGCCGGGACCTGAGGATCCGCCCTGGTACGGCTTGTCTGATGGGTTGCTCGGATATCCCGGGGTGCTCATGGACAAACGGTAGCGCGGGAGGCCTTCGAAACGGCCCCGCACGCACCGAAAAAGATCACCGATCGGATGACGTCGGCGGTCACCGCCGGCGAGGTGACTTCCGTGGCGGTGGCAGCGCACCCTCGGCGCGCAGCCTGGTGGCGTGCTCGGCGAGCGCATCGATCAGCGCGCCGATCTCCGCGACCTCGGGTTGGACGTCGACCCGCAGCCCGAACTCGCGCGCCGTGTCGGCGGTGTGCGGGCCGAGACACGCGACGATCGACCGCGAGTGCGGTTTGCCGGCGATCCCGACGAGATTGCGGACGGTGGAGGCTGAGGTGAAGCAGACGGCCTCGAAACCGCCCGTCTTGATCGCTTCCCTGATCGGCGCCGCCGGGGGCGCGGCCCGCACCGTGCGGTAGGCGGTGACATCGTCGATCTCCCAGCCGCGCTCGCGCAGACCCTCGGCGAGCGTTTCGGTGGCGATGTCGGCGCGTGGCAGCAACACCCGATCGACCGGATCGAGGACGTCGTCGTAGTCCGGGAACGACGCAAGCAGTCCTGTCGAGCACTGCTGCGCCTGCGAGATCAGCTCGGGGATGATGCCCAGCGCCCGCACCGCGTCACCGGTGGCGGCGTCGACACACGCGATCCGCACCCCGGAGAAGGCCCGCGCGTCCAGCCCGAACTCGACGAACTTCTCCCAGACCGCGCGCACCGAGTTGGTGGAGGTGAACACAACCCACTGGTAGCGGCCGTCGACCAGACCCTTGATCGCGCGTTCCATCTGGGCCGGCGTCCGCGGCGGCTCGACGGCCACCGTCGGCACCCGCTGCGGAATGGCACCGTGCATCCGGAGCATGTCCAGCATGCCCTCGGCGGGATCCTTCGTCTGCGGGATCAGCACTCGCCAGCCGTACAGCGCGCGCGATTCCCACCAGGACAGCCGGCCGCGTTGCGAGGTTCCCGCGCCGACCGTCACCACCAGCGGCCCGGGCAGGTCACGGCCGATCCCGTCCAGCGTCGCGAGCGTGCCGTCGACGGTCCGCTGGGTCGGTAGCGTCGCGCTGCAGGTGACCGACGCCGGGGTGTCGCCGGCCATCCCGGACTGGGCCAGAAGTGTTGCGGTATCGGCAAGATGACCGGCGGCCGCCTGCAGCAGCAGCATGCCAGGCGCGCCGGCGAGGCCGGCCCAGTCGGAGGTCGACCGCACGTCTGCGACGGTGTGCACCGAGCCGACGGCGATGCCGGAGTAGGACGCGGCCGCCGCCGCCGACAACCCTGGGATGACGTCGAAGAGCACGGAACTGCGCGCGACCGCCTGCAGTTCCTTGATCACCGGGTCGGCGGTCAGCACGTCGCCGGCGACCAGTCGCACGACGTACGAGCCACCGCGGGCCGCCGTCACCAGCGACTTGGCCACCTCGGCCGGTTCGCCGACCGCCGGACGGACCTCGGCGTCGGGCGCCAGGGCGGTGACCTCCGCCGGCACGTCGGGATCGGTGACCACGAGCGACGCCGCAGCCAACGCCGTCGCGGCCCGCATGGTCAGCAGCCCCGGGTCTCCGGGGCCGGCGCCGACGAAGGCGATCCGGCCGGCAGTTCTGCGTGCACGGGTCATGACGTGCTCCTAGCGCGTGGAGGAACGCCGGCGCGCAGTGACTGCGTCACCGACCAGGGGGTTGCCGTCGCGGAGTACCCGCAACGGTGTTGCATCAACAGCAAATTGCCGCAGGAATCGGGTGAACTTTCCGCAATCATCGGGCCGGGGCCACCGCTCATGACGTCGCCGTCACCGTCCCGCGCCCGACCGGCCGAACCGACGCAGCCCCGCCGGCCGCGGCATTAACACCGAGATCGTCTGCGGCCCTTCGTGTTTCGTGGAAGGCGAGAATCTGCAGCTCCAGCGACAGGTCGACCTGCCGGACGTCGACGCCGGGCGGCACGACGAGCACGCCGGGCGCGAAGTTGAGGATGGACCTGACTCCGGCGGAAACCAGGATGTCGGCGACCTGCTGTGCCGCGCTGGCCGGGGTCGCGATCACGCCGATCGTCACGGCGCGGCTGCGGCACACCTCCACCGCGTCACCGATGTGTTCGATCGTCCGGCCGGCGACCTCGCGGCCCACCCGGTCGGGATCGGAGTCGAACAACGCGGAGATGAGGAACCCGCGGCCGGCGAATCCGGGATACCCGGCAAGCGCCTGACCAAGATTTCCCAACCCGACGAGGGCGACGCGATGGGCCCGATGCGCGCCGAGTACCCGGCTGATCTCCTCGACCAACGTGTCGACCTCGTACCCGACGCCACGGATACCGTAGGAGCCCAGGAAAGACAGGTCCTTGCGCAGCTTCGCGGAGTTCACGCCGGCGGACTCTGCGAGCTCCTCCGAGGAAATGGTCAACAGCCGGTCGCCGTCACGGCCGCCCATCTCGGTGAGGATCTGCAGGTAGACCGCCAGCCTCGCGACGGTGGCCTCGGGGATCGGCCGCGCACGGCCGCTCTCACGAGCACCGCCGACGTGCGCTGTCACCCGTTGCCTCCAGAGTGGGAACCCGCCCCACTCACGCCGTGGCGACCGACATGTGGTAGGTCCCCGGTGCCCGGCAGCCTATCCACTCGTGAAGGCGTGCACAAAGTCGTGATGAGAACACAATCCCACGCTGTGGGACACCAATGCGCAGCGTGACGACTCTCGCCGAGCGGGGGTGACCGACGGTTCGGTCACCGGCCGCGCTCAGACGCGCAAGGCCTGCCGCAACCGTTCCTCATCGACCGTGTAGTAGCCGTGCTCGACGCCGTCCACCAGGACCACCGGCACCCGGTCGCCGTATTCGGCCCTGTCATCGGGATCGGCGTCGACGTCGATCGTCGACCAGGTCGCGCCGGTCTCGCCGGTGATCTGCCGGACCAGATCGACGGCGGTGTCGCAGAGTGAACAGTTCACCCGCGTGTAGACGACGACGGCATGCGCCATCTCAGGACCGCCCGGCGGAATGCTTGAGCGAACGGGCGATGACCAGCCGCTGGATCTGGTTGGTGCCCTCGACGATCTGCAGCACCTTCGCCTCGCGCATGTAACGCTCCAACGGATAGTCCTCGACGTACCCGGCGCCGCCCAGCACCTGCACCATGTCGGTGGTGACGGCCATCGCCATGTCGGTGGAAATCAGCTTGGCCATCGCTGCCTCCGTCGAGAACGCCTTGCCCGCGTCCTTGCGCCGTGCCGCGTAGAGGTAGAGCTGACGAGCGGCGTTGATCCGCGCAGCCGCGTCCGCGAGCAGGAACGACACTCCCTGGAACTCGTCGATGGTGCGGCCGAACGCCACCCGCTGCCCGGCGTAGTCGGTTGCGACGTCCAGCGCGGCCTGCGCGATCCCGACCGCGCACGCCGAGATGCCGAGCCGGCCGGCGTCCAGCGCCGCCATCGCGATCGAGAAACCCTGGCCCTCGTGCCCGATGCGGCGTTCTTCGGTCACCCGCACGCCCGCGAAGGACACCTGAGAGGTCGGGGACGCCCGGAACCCCATCTTGTGCTCGGCATTGCCCGCGTTGACGCCGTCCGCGTCGCCGGGCACGAGGAACGTGCTGATCCCCCGGGCACCGTCGTCACCGGTGCGCGCGGCGACGAGCATGAAGTCCGCGATCGGCCCGTGGGTGATCCATGCCTTCTCCCCGGTCAGGACGTATTCGTCACCGTCGCGGACCGCCCTGGTTCGCATCGCACCAGCGTCCGAACCGGCGTGGGGTTCGGAAAGACAATAGGCACCAAGGGTTGTCCCGCCGAGCATGGCCGGGAGGAAACGCTCCTGCTGCTCCCTGGTGCCGAAATCGGCGACCGCGCTGCAGGCCAGGACGTGCACGCTGGTACTCAGCGCGACGGTCCCCCAGCCGCCCGCCAGCTCCTCGAGCACCTGCAGGTACACCGCGGCGGGCTGGCCGCCGCCGCCGAACTCCTCCGGGTAGGGCAACGACAGCAGGCCGAGCTCACCGAGCTGGGCGAACAGCTCGCGCGGGAACGAACCCGCAGCCTCGGACTTGTCGGCCATCGGCCGCAGCTCGCGATTCACCAGGTCCCTGGTGAGGTCCAGCAGAGCGACGGCTTCCGGTGTGGGGAGCTCTCGGTCGACAACGGTGCCGGTCATGGCTGTTCGCCTTCCTGACGCGTGGGGAAATGCGGGTTCGGTGAGCCCAGTGTGTACCGCCCGGGGGGTGAACTGCCCGGGGTTTGTGCCGCTCCGGCCCGAAAAGCCTTCCGCTAGAACAGGTCCTCGTCGGTGTCCTGATCCCCACGCTCGACCCGGTTGCCGGTTCCCGGCAGCCGCGTTCCCAGCTCGTCGAGTCCGGCGGCCTGCTCCGGCAGGACCTCGGGCGGCGTCTGGTCCGCATCGCCGGGCTCGTCACGAGTTCCTTCGGGAATCGGCTCATCGGATCGGCCGGGCAAAGCGGTCAGCCTGGTCAACGGCAGGCCCGCCGCCAGCGCGTAACTGCGCTGCACCGCGGTCCGGTCCAGCCGGCCCACCTCGGTCCGGGGCAGGGCGGTGACCAGGTGATACGCGCCCGGTCTCTTGAAGACCGGGAGCCGGTCGCTGACGAACTCGTCGAGGTCGTCGGCGGTGGGGCGTTTGCCTTCGCTGGGCACCAGGACGGCGACCACCTGCTCGTGACCGTCACCACCGGGCATCCCGATCACCGCGACCTCTGCGACGTACGGATGCGCGGCGAGCACGTCCTCCACCTCGCGCGGGTAGACGGTGAAGCCGGCGACCGTCACGGTCTCCGCGGCACGATCCACGAGGTGCAGCTCACCGGCGTCATCGAGGAAGCCGATATCGCCGGAGACGAACCAGCCATCGGCTCCCGGGCCACCCTTGCCGTCCGGCCAATAGCCGGAGAACAGGGTCGCGCCGCGGATCGCAATGCGCCCGACCTCACCGGCGTCCGGGGCCTCCGCGACGAAATCGAACGCGTCGTGCTCAGCCGCCTCCCCCACCGTTTCCGGGCCGACCGGCCGGGTGACGTCGGTACCGTCCGGACCGATGACCCGAAGGTCGATCCCGGGCAGCGGCCGGCCGACCGACCCCCGATGCGGCCTGCCGGTGACCAGCGAACTGGACACCACCGAGGCGGACTCGGACAGCCCGTAGCCCTCCCACACCGGCTGGCCGAGCAAGGTGCGAACCTGCCCGAAATCCTCGGCCTCGAGCGGCGCAGTGCCGGAGGTGAGCAGTCGGACCGAGGACAGCGACCGTTCGGCGCCCGGCACGTGGACGAGATGGTGGAAGAAGCCGGGCGCGCCGGGCACCACCGTCGCCCGGTGCTCGTGTGCCGCCCGCAGTGCCGATTCGGTGGCGCGGCGGCCCGTGGACGGACCATCCTGCCGGTCGTCGGGTGCGGCACCCTCGGTGCCCGCGCCGGGACGGGCGACGCTGACCGACACCGAGTCGAACCCGATCTCGGGCAGCACGCTGGCACCGCCGACCAGCGTCAACGGCAGGAAAGAGACCACCCAACCCGCCAGGTGGTAGATCGGCAGCACCTGCAACACCCGTTCGGCGTCCTGCAGACGCAGGTCGCCGAGTTCACCGATCGCGGCAACGGCCGCCAGCACCGCGCGGTGCGAGAGCATCACGGCGCGCTCCGCCCGCACCCGGGCGAGCATGGCAAGGTCCTCGCCGCCACCGGCGGCGGGCGGCGGGTTCGGGTTCGGGTTCGGGTTCGGGTTCGGATTAGCCGACCACCATTGGGCGAGCCTGGCTTGGTCCACCGCGACCGGAAGACCGTGGTCGGTGTCCTCGGTGACGGCCGCGAAGGCGCCGACCCGGTCGGCGAAGGCGCCGGTGTCACCCCTGGAACCGCCGATGGGCACGGCGATCAATCCCGCCCGCGCGGCCGCGAACATCGATGCCACCAGGTCGGCCCCGGTCGGCAGCGCGATGACGATGCGCTCGCCCCGAGTGACACCGAGCGAGGTCAGGCTTGCGACCCCGGCATCGACGGCAGCATCGAGTTGGCCCCACGTCCTCGTTCCGTCGGGGCCGATGATGGCCGGTCGGTCGGGATACCGACGGGCCGCGGAGCGCAGCAGGTCCGCGACATTCCTGACTCCCTCCGGCAACCGGAACCCGGCCGACCGCTCTGCGGTCCCGTTCACGGTCGCCGTCGCCGACCTGCCGGGGGCCGAGGTCGCGCTGGAAGAATCGCTGTCGCCGATGCCGGGGCTGCTCACCGCTTCATTCTCATTCACCGGCCGTCGACCCACCCGTTCACCCTGCCTGTGGGCGAGCCGACACCGCCGACTTCGGTCTCGTGGCACGGCCCGCAGCCCACCGGTGTGACCCTCGCCCGGGTGACCGGGCGCTGCCACGGGCGCCGTCCGAAGACCGCCGGATACGCTGACCCGGCACATCGGGGCGTCACCGAGAGGGCTGGGAAAGGCGACAGTGAGGATCCGCAGGTCGCGCGCCGCCCACACCGCGGAACAATCGGCAGAGATCGCCGGCGCGGCGTCCGCCGAAGTTGCTCATCTGGCAGTGCAGGAGGAAGAGCCGAAGCTCGCGCCCGGCGCCGACCTGACGGCCGCGGCGTTCTTCGACGTCGACAACACGATGATGCAGGGCGCGTCGATCTTCCACTTCGCTCGCGGGCTGGTGGCCAGGGACTTCTTCACCACCGGTGACCTCGTCCGCTTCGCACTGCTCCAGGTCAAGTTCAGGATCGCCGGTGAGGACGCAGACGACATGTCCCGCTCTCGCGAGGGTGCATTGGCATTCGTCGCCGACCGGCAGGTCTCGCAGATCGTCGAACTCGGCGAGGAGATCTACGACGAGCTGATGGCTCCGAAGATCTACCCGCGGACCCGGGAGTTGGCGCAGCGGCATCTCGACGCCGGCCAGCGGGTCTGGCTGGTGACGGCCACGCCCGTCGAACTTGCGCAGATCATCGCCCGACGGCTCGGACTGACCGGCGCGCTGGGCACGGTCGCCGAGCAGGTCGACGGTGTGTACACCGGCAGGCTGTACGGCGAACTGCTGCACGGTCAGGCGAAGGCGTCGGCCGTTCGCTCGCTGGCCGCCCGCGAGGGCCTTGACCTTCGCCGGTGCACCGCCTACTCCGATTCCGTCAACGATGTCCCGATGCTGTCCGTGGTCGGCACCGCGGTGGCGATCAACCCCGACGGCGCGCTGCGGGACGTGGCACGGGAACGGGGCTGGCAGATCAAGGACTTCAGGTCCGGACGTAAGGCAGCCAAGATCTGGGCGCCGATGGTGGCCGCGGCCGGGTTGATCGGTGCCGGGGTCCTGCTCGGCCGCGCGATCTGGCGGCGCACCGTGGCCGGCTGACCGGCGCCCGCCTGCCGGCGCGTGCGGTGATCAACGCGGGCTGCGAGTTCGGCACGATCCGAGTGGCCGGACCCGCGGGCCTTGCTCAGCCGAGGAACGGGTGTCCGCGGCGCAGCAGCAGCCGGTACAGCGTCTGCTGAATGGTCTCTCGAACCCGGTCGGTCAGGTTGAACACAACCATCGGGTCGTCGGCCGCATTGTCGGCGTACATGTCGGTCGGGATGGGTTCGCCGAACTCGATGACCCACTTGCTCGGCAGCGGAATGGCGCCGAGCGGCCCGAGCAGCGGGAAGGTCGGCGTGACCGGGAAGTAGGGCAACCCCAAGGCGCGGGCGAGCGGGCGCAGATTGCCGATCAGCGGGTAGATCTCCTCCGCGCCGACGATGGACACCGGGATGATCGGGACCCCCGTGCGCAGGGCCGCGGTGACGAAGCCACCTCGGCCGAACCGCTGCAACTTGTAGCGCTGCGAGTAGGGCTTGCCCACGCCCTTGAAACCCTCCGGGTACACCGCAACCAGCTCGCCGGACGACAGCAGGCGTTCCGCATCGGGGTTGCAGGCCAGGGTGTTGCCGGCTTTTCGGCTGATCGGTCCGAGGAACGGCGTGTCGAAAACCAGATCGGCGCCGAGCATGCGCAGTGGCCGGCGTTGCGGGTGGTGCTCGCGGACGGCCACCGCGGTCATCACCGCGTCGATGGCGATGGTCCCGGAGTGGTTGGCGACCAGCAGCGCCCCGCCGGTGGCGGGGATGTTCTCCATCCCGATTGTTTCGATGCGGAACCACTTCTCGTACAGCAGCTTCAACGGCGGCACGATGACGTGGTCGGTGAAGTCGGGGTCGTAACCGAAGTCGTCGACGGTGTAGTCGCCGGTCAACCGGCGCCGCAGGAAGGCCAGCGAGCCCGCGAGCCCGCGCTTCCACCCGGTCTCGGCGGGCATCCGATCTGCGCCTGGGCCGACCGCGTCCTGCGGGGGCGCATCCTGCGAACCGTCCTGCGGCGGCGCAGCGTGGGTGCCCTCCTGGGCCGGGGGAGCCTGCGGGTCCACCAGCTCTATTCGTTGCACCGGCTCCGCTCGGCGGGACCGCTTGACGGCGGAGGAACCCGACGGTTCGTGCGGCAGGTCAGTACCGGGCACGGCGCCGGCTCCTCTCAGCTGTCGATCTGTGCTGGTCATCGGGAATGCGGATCGGCCCGCTCACCGTGTTCTCCGGCGGCGGGGCGTACCGGTGGCGTGGCCCTGGATCGGAACGAGTTTGGGTCGGCCGCTCGTCGCGGCGCCTTCGTCGGGGTCCGTCGCCACGCGGGATGCACCACCGCGACCGGTGTCGCGACCTGTGCGGGCGGAACTGTTGGATGACGCACTGCCGATGCCTCGATCGGGCGGACCCGAACCCGGGCCGGCGGCATCCGCGCCGGCCAAATCCTCATCAGGGGATCCGGAGTGATCGGCAACGGCGGTGGTGGTGGGTGCACCGACGGGGTCCAGGACGAGCGGATCCAGCGGGTCGGGACCGGGGCCGGCTGGCGCCCCCTCCGGTGCCGACGATCCTGCGCCGAGAACGTCGACCGGCCCGACCGCTTCCGCCCGCGCACCGACCGCTTGCGCCATCCGGACCTCGAGCCTCCGGACGGTATCCGGTGCCAGGGTCGGCCTCAAGGTCCCGGCGAAATCGTCGAATGCCTCGACCGTGCTGTACCGGGGTGTGAAACCCACCCGATTGACCAGCCGGTAGGTGTCCAGTACTCGGCCGGACGACAGCAGCTTCACCTGGCTCGGCGAGAAGCCCCCCATCCGCGCCGCGCGCATCGTCCGGGACAACGGATCAAGTCCGAGCGAGGGCACGGCCAGCGGTATCCGACCCGCCCGGTGGATCGCCTGGGCCAGCGTCATCACGCCGTCACCGGCGACGTTGACCGTTCCCGCGAAATCGCCCAGCGCGAGGTGTTCCATCACTGCAACGGCGTCGAGTTCGTGCACCAGTTGCAGCCGGGCGTCCCGGCCGAGTACCACCGGAACGAAGGGCGAGAGCCCGAAGTATCGGGTCAGCGGCGTCACCACGGTCGGGCCGATGATGTCCGCGAATCGCGGTACCGCGATTCGCACGTCCGGGCGCCGGCGCCCGAAACCTCGGACATAGGCTTCGATGTCGATCGCGTCGCGGCCTGGACCCGATGACGGGACCGCGTGCGCCGACATCTCTTCGGTGAAGATCGCCGGGTCCCGGGATGACGCCCCGTAGACCGCCGCGGTCGACCTCACGATGAGGTTCTGCACGCTCTCGGAGCGTTGGCACGCAGCGAGCAGCTGCATCGTGCCGAGAACGTTCATCTCCTTGGCCATGCTCCTGGCGGCCGAGGAAGCCGGTGTCGACGATGCCGATGCATGGACCACGGTGTCGACACCCGCCGCTTCGATCACCCTTGCCACCAACGGGTTTCGGATGTCGACGCGGGCGAAGTCGGCGTTTCCCATGCGGTACCGGGCGGCAGGTTCGGGCAGCGCTGCGTCCACTCCGATGACTCTGTGAACCTCGGGATGCTCGGCCAGCCGACCCGCAAGGCAGGACCCGATGAACCTGGTGACACCCGTCACCAGGACGATCAGACCCGCCATCCCGCCTACCCCTCGATGATCATGACCGCAAGCTCCCGACCGGTTCCGGCCGGACGTCGATCTACCGCTGCCGGGCAACCCCGATGTCGGCGGTGCACGATGTCCGCGCAGTCCTCACGGCGGCGAGCCAACCCGGCGGCGCACCACTGTCCCGGGCCTATCGGCCCTTCGGTGGCTCGGTGACCGGGGCCAGCGACCGGGCTGTGCCGACCGGCAACGACCGGGTCCTACTTACCGGCCTTGCGACGCGCGACGCGGGTCTTACGGAGCAACTTGCGATGCTTCTTCTTGGCCATCCGCTTGCGACGCTTCTTGATGACAGAACCCATGAGGGCGAACTCTCCAAGTGTGTGGTGCCGCCGCCGCGGTTGATCTGCCGCCTCGACGCCTGGTGAAGATTGCGGGATTTGCGGCCCGCCAACCCGGCGGATGCCGGGCCCGGTCATCCTACCGGTCGGCGCTCACCCTGCGGACGGCGCAGAACTCGGGCGCGCGGCGTTCCGGACGTCGCCGATCACGGTCCCACGGGCCGGGGCGTGCCTGCCGCGACGAGGTCAGCCGACGTCGTTGAATGCTGTGCGCAGGTAATCGTGGACCGCTCGCTCGGGAACCCGGAACGACCGGCCGACCCGCACCGCGGGTAGCTCACCCGAATGCACCAACCGGTACACCGTCATCCGAGAGACCCGCATCAATGACGCGACCTCCGCGACGGTGAGAAATCGCATCTCGGCCAGCGTCGGATCCCGCGGGGTTGGCTCCCTCGGGGGTCGATCGTCACGAGCGGGCATCACGGCACCGTCTTCCGGCACGTCTCGCGCCGCCGGGCTTCCCCTCCCGCGGACACCATACGTACGTGCTTGGTGAACTCTAGCGTTACTCGTGGGAAGAAAGCGATTGAAGTTTGCGCAGGCCACGACCTACGGGGCAGTCGATCACCGTTTCGGGTGACGACGGGCTGACCCAGTCCTTGGAAAACACCGGTAGGCATTCGATCTCGGACTCCCTGTGCGAGTCTGCGTCGGGCCCGCGGACGCAGGTCCGAGCACGACCCAGTAAGGCTGATAACGCTCGACCAACGACGGCGGCAGTTCCGGAAGCGCCGCGAGCGCGGCCCGGTTCCCGCTCGTGTGACTGATCGCTGTGGCCCTTGCGACGCAAGCACCGACCGTGGGGGTGAGCGCAACAAGGCCGTCGTACAGAGGCGATGCCGGGCCAGTCGGTGCTCCCGGTCACCGCGCGCCGGTTGTGAACAGCTTGGATGGCGGCCCGCACTGGTACGGGCCCAGCGGCGGCGACAGCGCCGGACAGCCGCTGCGGAAATCGGTGGAACCGGCACGACACGCGACCTACGCTGCTACCCATCATGGATTGCTGACACCGGCCCACGCCCACGCCGCGGAACCCCGCCGATCACCGGCGGGCCGACCCGGTGGGTTCCCGCCGTGCCGATCTGAAGTCGGCCGACCTCCTGGGATCGCGATGTCTGCTCACCACCAAGTCCGCTCGTCCACCTCCCGACGCGACACCGTGCTGACCGCCGACCCCGGCGTCGCGACGCCGGGCAACCACGTCGACCCTGCCGATTCGCCGGCGCCCGCAGCATTCCCGTCCACCTCGCCGCTGATGCCCTTGCGCGCGCTGGACGTCACCAAGTCCTTTGGCACCCGCGTGGTGCTCGACGGCATCGACGTGCTGGCGGCACCCGGCCAGCGGGTCGGCGTGGTCGGCGAGAACGGGGTGGGCAAGTCCACGTTGTTGCGGATCCTGGCCGGCATCGATGCTCCCGATGCCGGCACGGTGGACCGGCCGCGCGAACTGAGCTACCTCTCCCAAGAACCGTGGTTCGCCGAGACAGCCACCGTTGCCGATGTTCTCGCCGATGCACTGGCTCCGCTGCGGCGTGCCGCCGACGCTGTGGAGGGATGGAGCGCGCGCCTGTCGGACGACGCCGGAGCCGCGGACAGATACGCCGCGGCGTTGCAATTCGCAGAGCAACACGATGCCTGGGATGCCGAGCGTCGCGCCGCCATTGCCGCCGACCGTCTCGGCCTTGCCGCTCTGGCCGGGGATCGCCCGGTCGGCACGATGTCCGGCGGTCAACGGAGCAGGCTTGCGCTCGCAGCATTGATCGCGGTCCGGCCCGTGTGCGTCGTCCTGGACGAGCCGACGAACCACCTCGACGACGCCGCGATGGAACTGCTGGAGGACTTCCTGATCGGCCTGCCCGGCGTGGTCGTCGCGGCCAGCCATGACCGGGTGTTCCTGGACCGCGTGTGCACGCAGATCCTCGACCTGGACCCGAGCGCGTTCGGCACCGACGGCGACGGCGGCCGGCGGTACTCGATCAACCGGTCGGCGGGCGCCGGCTTCACCGATTACCTGCGGTTGAGATCCGAAGCCCGGCGGAGGTGGGATCGGGCCTACCTGGAGCAGCAGCGGGAGATCACCGCTCTGCGCGGCGCCGCGGCGGTGGACACCACGAGCATCGCGCCGGGTCGCGGACCCAGTGACAACGACAAGTTCATCCACGCCTTCAAGGGCGGCAGGGTCGACCGCACGCTGGCCCGTCGGGTGCACGACGCCCAACGGCGGCTCGCCATCGCCGAGCGGCAACAGCTCCCCAAACCACCGGGGCCGCTGCGCTTCCACGGGTCGTTGGGCGCCGCGGGTGGGACCGGCGGCGGGATCGTTGTTCACGTCACTGATCTCGTCGTGCCGGGCAGGGTCAGCCTGGAGCGCCTGGATGTCGCCGAAGGCCAGCATCTGCTGCTGACCGGGCTGAACGGCTCCGGCAAATCCAGCCTGTTGTCGGTGCTCGACGGCCGGCTCCGACCGGGGCGGGGCGTCGTGCGGGTGTCCGCCCGACGGGTCGGGCTGTTGGAACAGGACGTGAACTTCACCGATCCGGACGCCACCGCCCGATCGACGTTCGATCGGGCGGCCGGCGGCGATGCCGTGGACACGCTGATCGGTTTCGGGCTGCTGCCGCCACGAGCCATCGACACCCCTGTCGGCGCACTCAGTGTCGGGCAGCGCAGGCGGTTGGCGCTGGCCATCCTGGTCGCCGCGACGCCGGATCTGTTGCTGCTCGATGAGCCGACGAACCACATCTCGCTCGCGCTGGCGACCGAACTCGAGCAGGCGTTGGGTGCCTCGACCGGCACCGTGGTGGTGGCCAGTCACGACCGGTGGCTCCGCCGGCGCTGGGAGGGGCCGGTGCAATCACTGTCCGCGGACGAGAATTCCGGCGGCTGATACCCGCCGGAGAACGATGCGCCACGGTGTCCCGTATGTGATCATCCGTCGATGGATGCGGACGAAGTGCGGGCGCAATATCTGGGATTCATGCAGGAGCGGGGACACACCGTCATCCCGCGCGCCCCGCTGGTCCCGCATGACGACCCCACCACCCTGTTCACCGGCAGCGGCATGCAGCCTCTGCTGCCGTACCTGCTGGGCAAGGAGCACCCCGCAGGTCGCCGGCTGACCGACAGCCAGACCTGTCTTCGGGCACAGGACATCGATGAGGTCGGCGACAACCGGCACACGACGTTTTTCGAGATGCTCGGCAACTGGAGCCTCGGCGACTATTTCAAACGCGAGCAGCTGACCCAGGTCTGGGAATTCCTGACCGTCCGGGTCGGCCTGGACCCGAGCCGGATCTATGTCAGTTGCTTCATCGGTGACGAAGCCAATGGCATCGGTAAGGACACCGAGAGCGCCGGAATCTGGACAGAGCTGTTCACCGCCGCCGGGATCTCCGCCGACCAGGTCGACCTCGACACCGAGGAACACGGCTCCGCCGTCGGTTCCGGCGGCGCGCGCATCGCTTTCTACGGCAAGAAGAACTGGTGGTGCCGGGGCGGCAGCGCACAGAACATGCCCGTCGGCGAGCCGGGCGGTCCCGATTCCGAGATGTTCTACCTGTACCCGCAGGTCGAGCACGATCCCGCGTTCGGCGCGCTCTGCCACCAGAACTGCGACTGCGGCCGTTTCATGGAGATCGGCAACTCGGTGTTCATGGAGTACGTCCGTACGGCCACCGGTTTCGCGCCGCTGCCACGGCGCAATGTGGATTTCGGCGGTGGCCTGGCTCGGATCTCGGCAGCGTCGATGGACAACCCGGACGTCTTCCGGGTCAGCCTGCTGTGGCCGATCGTGCAGGAGATCGAGGCACTGTCCGGCAGGTCGTACGAGCAGGAGACGGTCGCGATGCGGGTGATCGCCGATCATCTGCGTGGAGCGACATTCCTTGCGGTGGATGGTGTCCGGCCCAGTAACAAGGCACAGGGTTACGTCATGCGCCGGCTGGTTCGCCGAGCCGTCCGGTTCGCGTTCGATCTCGGGCTCGAGCAGAACTTCTTCCCGCAGATCATCCCGACGATCGCCGGCATGTACGACGCCGACTACCCGGAGGTCGAGCAGCGCCGCGACGAGGTCATCGCGGTGCTGGTGAAGGAGGAGAAGGCGTTCCGGCAGACGTTGCGCAAGGGCATCAAGCAGCTCGGTTCACACTCGGCAGGGGTGAACGGCGCGGAATTGTTCACGCTCTACGACACCTTCGGCTTCCCGGTCGAACTGAGCACCGAAGAGGCGGTCAAGGCCGGCATTGCGTTGAGCCCGAGTTGGCGCGCCGAGTTCGACGAGCAGATGGCCGCCCAGCGGGCCCGGTCGCAGGGCGCCCGGAAAGTGCCGCTGGCGCAGCCGGTCTGACTCACCTTCAGCCGGAGTTGTGCGCCTTGCCCAGCGCCGCCGACCGCATCGCTGCGGCCTCGATCGCGGACAGAAGCGCAGCCCGCACGCCGTGGTTCTCCAACTCCCGGATGGCCGCGATGGTCGTGCCGCCCGGTGAGGTGACCGCCTCACGTAGCGAGACGGGATGCTCCCCCGAGTCGCGCAGCATGGTGGCGGCGCCGACCGCGGACTGGATGATCAGGTCGGTGGACACCGCACGTGGGAGCCCCAGGAGGATGCCCGCATCGATCATCGCCTCGACCAGGTAGAAGAAGTAGGCCGGGCCGGAACCGGACAGCGCGGTGACGGCGTCCTGCTGATCCTCCGGGACACGCGCCACCTTCCCGACGGTGGACAGCAGGTCCTCGACGAGTTGCAGGTGCTCCGGGCCGGCGTGCGAACCCGCGGAGATGGCGCTCATCGCCTCACCGACCAGCATCGGCGTGTTGGGCATGACGCGGACGACCGGCGTGCCGTCCGGCAGGTGACGCTCGTACAGCGAGGTCGGCAGGCCGGCGCACAGCGAGACCACAAGGGTGCCCGGCTTGATCGACCAGGCGAGGGCGCGCAGCAGCGGATCGATGTCCTGCGGTTTCACGGCGACCACCAGCACGTCCGCGGTCTTGGCAGCCTCGTCCGTGTCGACGCCGCGGACCCCGTACCGCTCGGTCAGCTCCTGAACGCGGGTCGGGTAGCGCTCGGTGAACATCAGCGAATCGGGAGAACGGCCGGCGGACAGCAGCCCGGACAGCAGGGCCTCGCCGATCTTGCCCGCGCCGAGGATGGCGATCGTCGTCATGTGGTCAGGGTGTCACGGCCGGGTGGCCGACGGCATCCGGGCGGCCGATGAACGACGAAGCGTCGGCCCAGCCGTGGGCGCACCCTCGGACCCGCCGCCCGCACCCCGCTCATCGGGGCCGCAGGCCTTCCACCAACAGGCCCATGGTCTCGTCCAGCGCCCGCTCCCAGTCCGGCTGATCGAGCAGACCACCGGAGACGAGAGTGGCAAACCCGTGCATGGTGGCGTGGATCGCGGTTCCGACCACATCCATCGGAGCGGTGACGAGCTCCCCGCGAGCCTGCGCCTCGCCGATCAGCCGGAACGGCACAGCGAACGCCTGCTCGGCGGCGTCGACGATGTGCGCCGGCGGCTCTTTTCGGTGTTTCGCATCGAACATGACGGTGAGCAGCGAAGCGTTCTGGACGGCGAAGCTGACGTACGCCCGGGCGTACTCGCGAAGTTGATCGGCGAACGACGTCGACGCCCCCTTCACCGCGGGCGAGGTGTCGAGGCTCTCGCCGAGCCGGTGAAATCCGTTGACCGCCACCGCATCCAGCAGCGCCTGCTTGTCGGCGAAGTGCCTGCTCGGTGCGGCGTGACTCACCCCGAGATCCCTGGCAAGTTCGCGCAGCGACAGTGCGTCCACGCCGGCGGCCGCGACGACGTCCGTCGCACGCTCGGTGAGTGCCGAGCGTAGATCGCCGTGGTGGTATCGCGCCGGTGCTGTCATCACCACTCCCCCGCACCTCGTCGTCGGCGTCGATCTGCCCGCCGCAGGGCGGCTCTGATGTTGCTCGTCATGCTCGGCCCGATGTTGGCATTGACAACAATGTAGTCGATGCCTACTTTGGTGTCCATGACGACATCACAGTGGACTGCGAAAGATCTTCCCTCCTTCAGTGGCCGCACCGTGGTGGTGACCGGCGCCAACAGCGGCATCGGCTTGGTCGCCTCCCGCGAGCTCGCCAGGGCCGGTGCGCGGGTGGTGATGGCGGTGCGGAACACCGACAAGGGTGAGCAGGCGGCCGCGACGGTGCCGGGCGACCGGGAGGTCCGTCGCCTCGATCTCACCGACCTCGCGTCGGTCCACGCGTTCGCCGACGGATGGGAGGGTGACATCGACGTGTTGATCAACAACGCCGGCGTCATGCTCATCCCGCTCTCGCGCACCAAAGACGGCTTCGAGACCCAATTCGGCACCAACCATCTCGGTCACTTCGCGCTGACGAACCTGCTGCTGCCGCACGTCACCGATCGCGTGGTGACGGTGTCCTCCACTGCACACCGCAACGGCAAGATCGTCTTCGACGACCTGAACTGGAACACCCGCAAGTACGACTCGTGGGCCGCTTACGGACAATCCAAGCTGGCCAACCTGCTGTTCACGCTCGAACTGCAGCGCCGACTGGCTTCGGCCGGATCCGACGTCCGGGCCTATGCGGTCCATCCCGGATGGTCGGCAACCAATCTGCAGTCCCACGCCTCGGGCGTGATGAACGTGTTGATGAAGGTGGGCAATCGCTTCATCGCACAGAGCGATCAGATGGGCGCACTGCCGACACTCTTCGCCGCCAGCCAGGACCTCCCGGACGCTGCTTATGTCGGGCCGGACGGACGCTTCGAATCCAAGGGCTACCCGACGCTGGTGGGCCGCACCTCGGCCGCGAGCGATGTGGAGGTCGCCAAGCGACTCTGGACCGAGTCGGAGCAGTTGACCGGGGTCCGCTTCGGACTGGGCCAACTCTCGGGCTGATCCTCCTCGCCGTCGCCGGGTTGCAGTGCGGTGGCCGGCCTTCGGTCGGTCAGGCCTTTCCTGCCACCAAAGGTGCCTGCCGGCTGTATCTCGGGGCGGCGACGAGTCCGGCGATGAAGTGCGCGAGGTCGGCGCGACTGATCTTCGTCGACTTCGGCGACCGGTTCGCATGATCCTCAACCGAACCGGTTGCCGGGCCGTCCTGCAGTCGCGGCGGCCGCACCAGGGTCCACTCCAGCCCGCTGTCCCGCCAGGCCTCGTACTCCAGTGTCTTGTCCTTCGCAGCGTCGCCGCCGAGCTTCTGGATCAGGGTCGAGATGATCCGGTCGCGGCGGGACTTGTCGTCCCCCGGGACATCGATGCCCGCGCCGCTGATACCGATGTAGCGGCTCACCCCGGCGTCCTTCATCGCCGCGATGAGCAGGGGCGCGACATCGCGGTGAAGGTGCTTGTCCTTCGCGACGGGACCCAGCGCCCCGACCACCACGGCGCACCCGTCGACAAGCTCGCGAAGCGACTTCGGGTCGCGCGCATCCCCGATCACGGCCTGCACACCCCCGGGCGCAGCAGAGGAGTCCCGGACCAGGGCACGGACCTGGTGCCCTGCCGATATCAGGTCGCCGATCACCAACCTGCCGGTACGGCCGGTGCCGCCCAGAACTGCGACTGTCATTGCCGGGTCCTTTCTTTCACTGCGCACTCCGCTGTCCTGCCTGCTCAGTCATTGCCGTCCGATCGCATCGCATTGCCGGTCCGACCGCCATCGGTGTCCGGGCTGACAGCCTCGCGCAGCCAGGCCGCGCGCTCACGATGGGCGAACTCGGTGATGCCATGCGGTTCTCGACCGAGAACGGTCCGCACGTCGTCGGTCAGCCCGGCGGCCAGCCCGAGCCGCGCGGTGGTGTAGATCGCCGTCGTCACCACGACCATCCCCCACGGCATCCCCAGAACCTGACGTGCATGCCGTGCGTATCGCCACGCTCCTGGCCGCCGGTAGCGGATCGGCCGCCCCAGTTCGGTGGTGAGTGCTGCCGCCACCTCGTCATAGCTGAGAGCGGCCGAACCGGTTGGTGTCCAAGCCTTGCCGACATGTTCGGCGGGGTGGGACAGCACCTGGACGGCGACCGCAGCGATGTCGGGCGCATCGACGAAAGCGGTGCGGCCGCGCCCTGCCGGTACGAAGATCTCGTCTCTGTCACGGATGTCGGTGCGATGCGTGGTGGACAGATTCTGGAAGAAGAACGAAGGCCGCAGGAACGTCCAATCCAGGGTCGAAGCGTGGAGCCACTTCTCGACGGTGGCGTGCGGGACGACCTTGTTCTTCTCGGCACCCTGCAGCGACAGGAAGACGACGTGCCGGACCCCGGCCCGGCGAGCTGCGTCCAGGGCAGGCAGCAAGTCCCGCTCCACCTTCGACAACTGGGGCGGCCGGACGAGGAACATCAGCCCGACATCGGCAAAGGCGGCGGCCCAGGTCGATGAATCTGTGAAATCGAACGCGACCGCCTCCGCTGCCGCAAGACCCGGATCCGACCGGACGTCGTGCGGATCTCGGGCCACCGCACGGACGTGATGGCCGGCCGCGAGCAAACCGAGCGCCACCCGCCGGCCGACGTTCCCGGTCGCGCCGGTCACCAGAATCGGGGTCATATATGTACGGTACAGGTATTGGTGGCGCCGGTCCCGGTCGTGCCGCTGAAGGAGCGGTGATGGAGCCACTGATGACGGCGGCGGACGACATGAGACCGAACCCGCTGGCCGGCCTTGACGATGCGCTCGTGCGACTGCGCCGACTCTGGTCGAGCCCTCGGCAGGTCATCGACCACGACGGCCAACCGATCGAGATGTCCAGCATCCTGGTCGTCGAGGCGTGCGCGCGGGGGGCCGCCCGCGGGGCAGAGGTGACCGTCGGCGACGTCGCCCAGTTCGCTGACGTCACCCCATCCACCGCGAGCCGGCTGGTCGATCGAGCGGTGCGTGCGGAGCTGTTGCTGCGCAGCCCTTCTCGTCACGATGCCCGCAGGAGCGTGTTGCAGTTGACCGCGGCGGGACGTGAGCTGCAGCGAGAGGCGCTGCACGCCCGGCTCGGCTGGCTGGGGTCGGTGGTGCGGGACTGGCGAGACCAGGATCTGGTCTCACTGGTCGACCTGCTGGGCAGGTTCGCGGACTGCATGGCGATCACCGGTCCACCGGCCCATGGCCAACCACCACCCCCAGTCCCACCCCCACCACGGACGCACGGGGAATCGACAACGGTCCAGCCGACCCACCGCGAGCAGGCCTAGGCAAGCCGACGCAGCTGGAGCCGACCTCGGCACGCCGACCCATCGAGCCGACCCAGTGCGCCGACCCGTCGGAACAACTCGAACCTTGTCCCTTGACAGCCCGGCCCGAGCGTCCGCAAGATGTGAGTGTGCACTCACATTCCTGATCTGACGAAGGGCCATCACATGTCCGCTGTTGCCACCGAGGGCCTCACCCGAAGGTTCGGCGAGCTCACCGCCGTTGACCGGCTCTCTATCGCCCTGCCCGAGGGGGGTGTTGTCGGTCTTGTCGGCCCTAACGGTTCGGGCAAGAGCACCCTGATCCGGATGTTGCTCGGGCTCATCGATCCCACATCGGGTACCGGCCACGTTCTGGGCCGACCCATCTCCGATCCGACCGCATTCGCCGCCCGGGTCGGCGCCCTGATCGAGAGTCCAGCGTTCGTCCCGACACTGTCCGCGCGCGCCAACCTTCGCTCGCTTGCACAGCTGCGTGGATTGCCGGCCGGCCGGGTGCAGGAGGTTCTCGACATCGTCGGCCTGACCGGGCGCGAACGAGAACCTGTTCGTGGCTACTCGCTGGGCATGAAGCAGCGCCTGGGCATCGCGGCTGCTTTGCTGCCGGATCCCGAGCTGCTGCTGCTCGACGAGCCGACCAACGGTCTGGACCCGGCAGGGATAGTGGAGATCCGCAAACTCCTGCGGACCCTCAGCGCGGGCAACCGCACTGTCGTGGTGTCCTCGCACCTGCTCAGCGAGATCGAGGCAATTTGCGACCATGTCGTCGTGATCCGTTTCGGCACAGTACTTTTCGTCGGTCCGATGGCAGAGCTGCTGACCCGCGCCGATGAGTACATCGAGGTGGCCGCCGAGACCGATGACGACGGCGTCGTCCTGCGGCGGGTGCTCACCGACGCCGGATGGGACGTCGGGTCCCAGGTGGGCGGCGTGCAGGGCTCCCGGACGTTGCGGGTGGCGGCCCCGGTCGAACGGGCCGCCGCGGTCAACCGGACGGCAGCCGCGGAAGGACTCACCCTCGCGTCGTTGATTCCCCGTCGCGAGAGCCTCGAGGACGTTTTCCTGCGGATGACCGGTGACACCGACGGCGAGTTGAGCACGGCACGAGCCGCGCAGTTCGCTCATTCCGGTGCGTCGACCGCGCAGGTGCGGGCGTCATGACCCTCGCAGCCACCCGGTCCGAGGTCACCAGGCTTCGTCGGCGCAGCTTCACCCTCGGCTGGCTCGGGGTCACCGCCGTGCTCGCGTTCATGATCACCACCTTCTCGTTCGTGGCTGCCGGTGACGGCACACAGGTGCCGTCGGCGGCTCCCGGCGGCGGATTCCCGTCAGCAGCGGAACTGGCCGGCGGTGACGGCCGGATGCTCGCGCTCGGCGCGGCTGCGACGATCCTCGGGGTGGTGTCACTGTCTTTCTGGGCGGTGTCGGCCTCCTCGGACTACACCACCGGCCTGATCCGATTGCTCGTTCAGGCGCAGCCACGGCGGATGCGGTTGCTGGTCGGCAAAGTGGCTGCGCTGGCGGTATGGACGGCACTGGCCACGACCGTCGCAACGGTCGCGGTGCTGATGGCCGGGCCGGTGATCGCCGAGGGCACCGGGGTGTCCACAGCGGCTTGGGACACCGACCCGTCGGCGATCGCCGGTCAGGTGGTGGGCAGCTGGGTCAATACGTTCCTGGCTCTGTTGGTGTGGGGTGTCATCGGGCTGGTCATCGCAGTGCTGTCGAAGAGTTCGGCGGTGGCGATCAGCGTGGGTCTGGGGTATGTGCTGGTCATCGAAGGTCTGCTGCGCGCGGTCGCACCGGACGTCGCGGACTGGCTGCCCGGTGCCACCCTCACCGCCCTGGCCAAGGGCGGGACGCCGGACATCGCCTACGGCGTTGCGCTCGGGTTGGCAGTGCTCTACGCCGCAGTCGCGCTGGCTCTGGCCGTGTTGGTCTTCCGACGGCGGGACATCACCGACTGACCCACCCGCCGGCGTTGATCACCCAGACGTGCCGTGCGACTCCGGCTCTCCGGTGACGCGCACAAGCCACGAACATGTCGGGCACGATCAGCCCGGCGCGATGGGCGACAGCCCAACCGCACAGGTGAAGGAGGCGTTGATGAACGCGCGTGGCGAACGCACGCGGGCCCGGTTGATCTCGGCCACCATCGAGGTGGTCGCCGAGGCCGGCTACGCGCGGGCGACGACCAAGGCGATCGCCGACGCGGCGGGTGTCGCGGAGGGCACCATCTACCGTCACTTCCCGGACAAGCGGCAACTGTTCTTCGCCGCTGTCTTCGACCGCAACACGGCGGTGCTCAACTGGATTGCCGCCTTCCCGCAGCGCGCAGGGACGGGCACCGTGGCCGGCAACCTGCGAGAGGCGCTGGGGCAATTGGGACGCCTGCGCGCCGATCTGCTGCCGTTGGAGTTGTGGCTGCGATCGGACCCCGAACTCAGCAGGGACATGGCTGCGGCGATGGTCGACCTGCAACGGAGCGGTCAACCAGCACACGGCGCCCCTGCTGGCAGCGTTCCCGGCGTGGACCCGCCGGCCGGCGCGATGCCAGGAGTCGATGTGCGAACGAGCGGATCACGAGGTGGCCCGTCACCGGGTGAGGCGTCGCCGGTCGACGGCTTTCCTGCCGGCCCGTTGCCCGGTGACGGCTTCCCCGGCGCGATGTCGACGGAAGGGGGCAGCCGCGGGCAATTGCCGGGGCCGCCCCAGTACGTCGCCGAGTACCTGGCGGCCGAGCGCGATCTGGGCCGGATCGGGCCGACAACGGACCCGAACCGGGTCGCCGTCCTGCTGCTGGTGATCCTGTTCGGTGCGGCGATGACGACGACCCCCGAGGGATCAGGGGTGGACGACGCGCTCCTCGGGTTCGCCGTCGACACCATGATGGATGGCATCGGGGTGCGTGACGAGCCCTGACATCACGACGCGCGCGGTGATCGCGGGCCGACTGTCGCTGATGCAAGGTCAACCGGGCAGTCGAGCCGCCGATGACCCTGCACAACCGGCTCTCGGCGAGCGGCCTATCCTCCCTCGGTGACCCGCCCAGCACCTGTCGCCGCCGGCCGGGGGCTGGTGACGGTCGCGGTCCTGCTGCTGGCGCTGAACCTGCGGCCGGTGGTGAACGCGGTGGGCGCCGTCATACCCGAATTGCGCGAGTCCACCGGTCTGCCGGCGTCGACCACCGGATTGCTGTTGTCCCTGCCGACGTTGTCGTTCGCGGTTCTCGGGCTGGCGGCGCCGGTGCTGGCGGCTCGGATCGGCTCCCATCGCACCGTGGTGATCTGCCTGCTCGCTCTGATCGTGGGTCAGCTGGTGCGGGTCCTCGTCCCAGGAACTGTCGCGTTGTTCCTCGGTTCGATTCTCGGGCTGGCCGGCATCGCGGTCGGGAACGTGTTGTTGCCCGGCCTGGTCCGTTTGCACTTTCCCGACCGCATCCCGGTGATGACCGCCGCCTACACCACGCTGCTGACGATCGGCGGAGCCGCGGCCGCGGGCATCACGCTGCCGATCGAGAGAGGGCTCGGCGCCGACTGGCGCACCGGGCTCGGGATGTGGGCGGGTGTCGCGGTCATCGCGCTCGTCCCGTGGCTGCTGCTGATCCGGGGCCCCAACACCGGACCCGCGCCGGCCGCCGGACGTCGGCTGCCGCTGTCCGCCCTCGCCCGCACCCGCGTCGCGTGGGCGCTGGCGCTGTATTTCGGCAGTCAATCGATGATTGCCTACGTGGTGTTCGGCTGGCTCCCGCAGATCCTCACCGACGCCGGACGCACGGATACCGCCGCTGCCCTGCAGGTCGCCATCGCTATTGCCGTCGGCATCCCGTTGGCCGCTTTCGTGCCGCCACTGCTCGGCCGGGCCCGCCGGCCCGCCATCCTGGTGATCGTCCTGTCGGCGTGTTATCTCGCGGCTTTCATCGGCCTCATCATCGCCCCGGCCGGCCCGGTGCTGCTCTTCAGCGTGCTGATCGGAATCGGCACCGGAGCGTTCCCGCTCGCCCTGACGCTGATCGCGTTGCGCGCCAGGACATCCCTTGCCACGACGTCGTTGTCGGCCTTCACGCAGTGCACGGGATACCTGATCGCCTCGGTCGGACCGCTCGGTTTCGGTGTGCTGTTCGATCTCACCGGCGGCTGGACGGTGCCGCTCGTCGTGTTGTGCGCCGTGGTGGTGGTCCAGGCGGTGGCCGGCTGTCTCGCCGTGCGACCGCGATACGTCGAGGACGAACTCCCGGCCGTCGCCCGCTGAAAACACATCCCTGGACCGGGGTGTCGCACACGGGTCGACCGCTCAGTGCGGGCCGGACAGCAAGGCGGTGGCGATGGCGGCCCGGCCCTCACCGCGGCCGGTCAGCCCGAGACCGTCCGTGGTGGTACCTGCCACCGACACCGGCGCGCCGATCACGGCGGACAACGCTGACTCCGCCTCGGCGCGGCGCGGCGCGAGCTTGGGAGAGTTGGCGACGACCTGCACGGAGGCGTTGACGACGGCGAATCCCCGGTCCCGCACCCGTTGCAACACCTCGCGCAGCAGGTCTGCGCCCGATGCCGCCGCCCACCGGGGATCCGATGTGCCGAACACGGCGCCCAGGTCGCCCAGCCCCGCCGCGGCCAGCAGCGCGTCGCACAGTGCGTGTGCGGCGACATCTCCGTCGGAGTGCCCCGAACACCCGTCGACGCCCGGGAACAACAACCCGGCCATCCAGCAGTCACGACCGGGCTCGATGGGGTGCACGTCGACGCCGGTCCCCGTCCGCAACAACGGAAGAGCGTGACCACTGCGACCTGCACCGGGGACATCGGCCGGGCCGGAACTCGACTCCATCAACCGCTCCGCATCTGCCAGGTCGGCCGGGGTGGTGATCTTGAACGCCGCACGGTCGCCGGGGACCGACGTCACCTGGACGCCCAGCGCCTCCACCAGTCCGGCGTCGTCTGTCGCGCTGAGTCCGGTTTCGGCCGCAGCGCGGTGTGCCTGGCGCAGCACACCCGCCGAGAACCCTTGTGGCGTCTGCACAATTCGAAGTCCGTCACGGTCGACGGGACCGCCCAGTGATCCGTCGGATCGAACGGAGCGGATCGTGTCTGCAACCGGCAGCACCGGAACGACGGCCGGCGCGCCCGCCCGACACGCAGAAATGACGGCGGCGACCAACTCGGCTGGGGCAAAGGCGCGAGCGGCGTCATGAACGAGAACGATGTCGCTCTGCTCCACCGACCCGGTGACGGCACCCAGCGCCCGGGCGACGGATGCGGTCCGATCGGCCCCGCCGACCACCACGGTCGCCCGGTCGCCCACCGTCCGACGCGCGCCGAGGACCTGATCCGCGGGCACGGCCACGACCACCCGGTCGACTCCACCGTCGAGCAGCCGTTCTACGGCATGCAGGAGCAACGGCTGCCCGGCAACGGTGACGAACGCCTTCGGCACTGTTGCGCCGAGTCGTTCACCGCTGCCAGCGGCCGGTACGAGTGCGACGACCACGGCGCCGGACATGCGTCAGCACACATCCATCTGGCCGCGGTGCGGGCTCAGGAAGCCAGAACCTCGTCGAGAATGCCCTCGGCCTTGTCCTCGTTCGTGCCCTCGGCGAGCGCGAGTTCGGAGACCAGGATCTGCCGCGCCTTGGCCAGCATCCGCTTCTCGCCGGCGGACAGGCCGCGCTCGCGATCGCGTCGCCACAGGTCGCGGACAACTTCGGCCACCTTGTTCACATCGCCGGAGGCGAGCTTCTCGAGGTTCGCCTTGTACCGGCGCGACCAGTTGGTCGGCTCCTCGGTGTGCGGAGCACGCAACACCTCGAAGACATGGTCGAGACCGGTCCGGTCGACGACGTCGCGAACGCCCACGATCTCGGCGTTATCAGCGGGGACCTTCACAGTGAGATCGCCCTGGGCGACCTTGAGGACCAGGTACAACTTCTCGACACCCTTGACGGTTCGAGTTTCGGTGGCCTGGATGAGTGCCGCCCCGTGGTGGGGGTAGACAACGGTTTCGCCAACATTGAAAACCATGAGCGTTCAAGACCCCTTTCGCTGTGACCAGTTTAGCACGCTTGACGCTCGATGACGGCCTGTTCTCGCAGGTCAGAGCCTATCGCCCTACTTGACAAACCCCTTAGCTCCGTGCATCGACCGGGCGGACGACGGCCGGCACCGTCTCGACCACGTCACCGGCAGGTGCCCGGGCCAGCACTTCTGCTGCCCGGCGCGCAGAGTGATCATGTCGGCGGCTAACCTCAACATGCGCAAACCAAGTGGCCCTGACGGCCCTCGGACCGGGGACAATCATCCGGTCGACACAGGATCGTGATCGCGGCAACTCGATTGCCGCAGACGTCAGCGTCGGACAGCACTACCAGACTTGATGGCAGCACAGACCAGGACAGTGGCAACGAACGACAGCGGAAGCGTGGACGCCGGACCAGACGGGCACCGGTGGCGCGCTGCCCGTCGAGAAGAGGGGACCGCCGTGTTCCGCACCGCCCGCTCGAAGCGTCGCACCATCACCCGGACGACCGCGGCGATGTTCGCCGTCGCCACCCTGACGCTCGCCGGTTGCGCTGCAGGGCAGTACGCGCAGTCGGTCGAAGTGCAGCCGGCAATGCTGGGCGCCAACGGCGAGGTCGGCACCATGTCGGCGCTCAACGTTCGCCTGGCACCGCTCGAGCAGGAGAAGTACCCAGCCGGCTCCAACCCCCGAGTCCTGCTGTATCTGTCCAACGACGGCATCACTCCGGACACGTTGACCTCGGTCAGCAGTTCCGCCGCACAGTCCGTCCAGATCAGCGGCGATCCGGTGATTCCCGCGAATACGCTGGTCGATCTCAGTGGCGACTCCGATCGCCAGGTCACCCTCCAGGGGCTGACCCAGGATTTGTACTACGGCGTGTCCATCCCGATGACGTTCTCCTTCGCGGACGCCGGCAGTTTCACCATCAATGTGCCGATCGAGAACCCGCCGACCCGCTCGACCGACCGGGAGACCCTCGAGATCCTGCCGCCGCACCCGACGCCGATCTGGGAAGAGAACCTCGCGGAGCAGGCGGCGGGCGGCGAGCAGGGTGCGTCGGCAGCCGCCGGTGAGACCGGCGCCACCGCCGTCCCCACCGATGCCAATCAGGGCGGCAACGTCGAAGGGGCGCCGTCGTCGGCGACCGCCGTCAGCGGCGGCTGATCACACAGCCAGACCGCACGGGTCCGATCACCCAGCGCCCACCACCCAGGGCCCCGCCGGCGCAAGCAGTTCCGGCGCACGCAGACTGCCCGCTCACGCCTGACAGGGCGCGTCCCGTCGCACGCATCGGGCGCGTTTCGTACACCTGTCGGACCCTGCCGCTAGCCTGCGCACCATGAGATCGAGCCAGTCGGACCAGGCAACCAGGGCCACCTCGAGGGCCGCTGCAGCGACCAGAAAGGCTGCCAGGCCCGGGTACCGGTGCTCCGAGTGCGGGCACGAACCCGGAAAGTGGCACGGCCGCTGCCCGGAGTGCCAGGCGTGGGGTTCGGTCGGCGAGGTCGGTCCCGCTCCGGTCCACCTGCGGCGGGTGACGCCGGGGATGGTGTCTGCACCCGCGCAGCGCATCGACCAGGTCTCGGCGGATCTCGTTGCACCCCAGGCCAGTGGAGTCGCCGAACTGGACCGCGTCCTGGGTGGCGGGCTGACGCCCGGAGCGGTGGTTCTGCTGGCAGGTGAACCAGGGGTGGGTAAGTCGACGTTGCTGTTGGCGGCGGCCAAGGCATGGGCGGACGGTGGTCAGGGCGCCGTGCTGATCGTCAGCGGCGAGGAGTCAGCCGCTCAGGTCCGGCTGCGCGCGGACCGGATGGGTGCCCTGCACCGCGATATCTTCCTGGCCGCCGAGAACGATCTGGCCGCCGTCCTCGGCCAGGTCGAACAGGTGCAACCGCGGCTGCTGATCGTCGACTCGGTGCAGACGTTCGCCACTTCAGAGGTGGAGGGCACCGCCGGCGGTGTCAGCCAGGTGCGCGCGGTGGCCGCTGCGCTGTCGGCGGTCGCGAAGCAGCGGAACATGGCGTGTGTCCTCGTCGGTCATGTCACCAAAGACGGCGGTATCGCCGGCCCCAGGGTGCTCGAGCACCTGGTGGACGTCGTGCTTCAGTTCGAGGGCGACCGGCACTCGACTCTGCGGACGATCCGCGGGGTGAAGAACCGTTATGGGCCCTCGGACGAGGTGGGCTGCTTCCAGATGGTGGCGAACGGCATCGTGGGCCTTGCCGATCCGTCGGGCCTGTTCCTCACCCGGCGCGGTTCAGCAGTTCCCGGTACCTGCGCGACGGTCAGCATGCAGGGCCGGCGGGCCATCCCGGCCGAGGTGCAGACCCTCATCACGCCGGCGGCCGGAGAAACCAGTCGCCGCACCGTGTCCGGTCTGGACGCGTCCAGAACGGCGATGGTCATCGCCGTTCTGCAGCGTTGGGGTGGTGTCGCCCTCGGCGCCAGGGACGTCCTGGCGGCAACCGTCGGTGGGGTCAAGATGCCGGAGCCGGCCGCCGACCTGCCACTGGCCCTGGCGTTGTGGTCCTCGGCGAAGGACATCCCGTTGGAACCGGGCCTGGTCGTGATGGGCGAACTCGGTCTGGCGGCCGACATCCGGCCGGTCGGCGGTGTGCCGCGCCGTCTGGCCGAGGCCGCCCGGTTGGGGTTCAACCATGCCATCGTCCCGACCGGGACAGCCACCGAGCGGCCGCGGGGCATGCGGGTCGACGAAGCATCCGACTTGGGGGAGGCGCTGCGGTGCATGGGCAATGACGATGGTGTCGTGCAATGGCTCCGTCGTCGCCGGGGGTAACCAACGGGTGAGGGCCGGGTCACGGTTCGTGACGGCGCGGTGATCTCGACCGATCCTGCGCCCTAAACTGGCTGACACCGGCCACGGAAGGGGGAGGGGTGGACGATCGGATGACAGTCGCCGCGCATCGCGCTGTGCTGGCACGAGTCGCCCCCGGTACGCCGCTCCGCGATGGCCTCGAACGGATCCTGCGCGGCCGGACCGGCGCGCTCATCGTGCTCGGTTTCGATCAGGCGGTCGACGACCTGTGTGACGGCGGTTTCCGGCTGGACGTGGAGTTCTCCTCCACCCGGTTACGCGAGCTGTGCAAGATGGACGGCGCCGTGGTGCTGAACGACGACGCCACCCGAATCCTTCGGGCGAACGTGCAGCTCACCCCTGACTCGACCATTCCCACCGTGGAATCCGGCACCCGGCATCGGACGGCCGAACGAACCGGCCTGCAGACCGGGCATCCCGTGATAGCGGTCAGCCATTCGATGTCGATCATCAACCTGTACTTCGGTGGGCGCCGGCACGTGGTCGCGGATCCGCCGACCATTCTCGGGCGGGCCAACCAGGCGCTGGCCACCCTGCAGCGCTACAAGTTCCGCCTCGACGAGGTCGCGCGGGCGTTGTCGGCGTTGGAGATCGAGGACTTCGCGACCCTGCGTGATGCCATGACGGTGTTGCAACGGTTGCTCATGGTCCGCCGAATCGCGGACGAGCTGACCAGCAATGTCGTCGAACTCGGCACCGACGGCCGGTTGTTGGGGCTGCAGCTCGAGGAGATGCTCAGCGGCACACAGGGTCTGCAGGAACTGCTGATCCGCGACTACCTGCCGTCGGACGAGGGTCCGGCGAAGGTCGACGAGATCGTGCAGGCCCTGGACGATCTCGACGAGACGGCGCTGCTGGACCTGACGGTGGTCGCCAGGGTGATGGGCCTGTCGACCTACGGTGACGCCCTCGACGCCGGCGTGAGTCCGCGCGGCTATCGACTGCTGGCCGGGATCCCGAGAGTGCCGCCGGCTGTGCTCGACCGGTTGATCCAGCACTTCGGCAATCTCCAGGGCCTGCTGGCGGCGACCGCTGCGGACCTTCAGGCGGTAGAGGGTGTCGGCGAGGCGCGGGCCAGGGTCGTGCGGGAAGGTCTGTCCAGGCTGGCCGAATCCTCCATCGTCGACCGGTACGGCGCGGCCCTCTAGCGCGGCCGGTCCCTGGCCGGGCCGGCAGCGTTCCGGCGCACTGCAGCCGGTCCGAGGCCGGTCAGCCGGTGATCTTGAACGCCGTGGGCTTGCTGGACAGCTTGCCCAGCTGCGCGATGACCACGTAACTGCCCGCCGGGACCTGCGCACGCTCGCCGGCGCATCCGGGTGCGGAGGTCCGCCCGGACCACTTGACCGTGTACTGCAGGACCTGACCCGGCGCGAGATCCCGGACCTCGGTTCCCTCCCCCGGGAAGCAGTCAGCCGTCGACCAGATCCGCTTGCCGTCGGCTGACTTCACCGTGAAGGTCTGCAGTGTCCCCGAGACGTCCCGTCGGCAGGGCACCGCGCCGGTGTTGGTCACCGTCATCCCCAACGTCGGCTGACTGCCGGCGGCGAACTCGGGAGCAGTACTGATGGCGGCCACGGAGACGGCGCTGTCGGGACACAGCAACATTCCATCCGGGGCGTACGACGGTGCCGGTGCAGGCGGCGGTTTCGGCGCTGCCTTGGGTGGCGTGGTGGTGGCCGGCGTTGTCGGAGCCGGCTTGGCGGGCGCCTTCGAGGTCGCCGCAGCGGTGGCGGCCGGTGCGGTTGCGGCCGGCTCCCCGGACTTCGCACCCGCTGCCTTGCTGGTCGGTGCGGCTCCACCGGAGGCGGTCGCTGGTGCGGATGATGTCGGGGCGGCCGGCGCCGTGGCCGACCCCGACGGCTTCGCCCCGGATGCCGGCGCGCCCGAGGGAGTCGGGGATCCGCTCGCCGAACCGGAAACCCCGGAAGGGCTCGACAGTGCGGTCGACGCGGCCAGCACTCCGGTGAGAGTCGGGGCCGCAGGCCCGGTGACGGCGGCGGGAACGGGTTCCTGACCCGCGGACGACCGGGACGACCGACTCGCGAGGAACCAGACGGCGCCGATCAAGACCGCCACGGCGAGCACGACGATGGAAACCCTTCGTAGCCAGTACACCTTCGGATTCAGAGGGCCAACGGGGTGCATCACCGGCCCGACGGTAGTCTCGGGCGGTCCAGGTTCCAGGATGCAACGCCGAGGGATGCACTGTGAGCGCTATCGACGACCTACTCGCCCGTAACCAAGCCGCCGCGGAATACCACCCGGTCGGCATGGGTCCGCTGCCGACCCTGAAGATCGCCGTGGTGATGTGTATGGACGCCCGGGTCGACGGTCACGCCGCCTTCCGCTTGAGCCCCGGCGAGGTCCATCTGTTGCGCAACGCCGGCGGCGTCGTCACCGACGACATCGTCCGGTCCCTTGCCATCTCACAGCATGCCCTGGGCACCCGCGAGGTGATGATCATCCACCACACCGATTGCGGCCTGGCACGTCTCGAGGAGGACGTGTTCCGCGCGCACCTGGCGACGTTCGCCGGTTACCGGCCGACGTGGTCGGTGCAGGCGTTCAAGGATCCGCACGATTCCGTCCGGGAGTCCCTGCGCCGCGTCCGCGATTCACCGTTCCTGCTCCATCACGACGGTGTGCGGGGCTTCATCTTCGATGTGGACACCGGCCTGCTGGAAGAGGTCTTCGCCGACGGTGAGGAGCCGACCGGGCAACTCCAGACCGAGCCCACCAGTGGCGGTCCGGCCGACCACTGAGGTGGCGCGATCGTCCACCGTGGCCGAGCCGGGCAGTGCAGCCCTGGACCCGGCCGCACTGCTGCGCTTCTTCGACGAATCCGCCCGCGACCTGCCCTGGCGGCACGCCTCTGCGACGCCATGGGCGGTGCTGGTCAGCGAGGTGATGCTGCAGCAGACACCGGTCGTCCGGGTGCTGCCGGTGTACACGCAGTGGCTGCGACGGTGGCCGACACCTGCCGATCTGGCGGCGGACTCCCCCGCCGACGCCATCCGCGCCTGGGGCCGGCTGGGGTACCCGCGGCGGGCGATGCGGTTGCACGCCGCGGCAACTGCCATCACGGTGCAGCACGGTGGGATCGTCCCGCAGTCGGTGGAGGCACTCCTGACGCTGCCCGGTATCGGCGAGTACACCGCCAGAGCCGTTGCCGCCTTCGCCTTCGGTGCCCGCACACCGGTCGTGGACACCAACGTGCGGCGGGTGGTGTCCCGGGTCATCCGGGGCGTCGACGAACCGCGGGAACCCGCCACCAGGGCCGACCGGGAGCTGCTCGAGTCGTTGCTGCCCGCGGAACCTGCTGTCGCGGCCAGGTTCTCGGCCGCCGTCATGGAGCTCGGCGCAACGGTCTGCACGGCGAGGACGCCGGCGTGCGGATCGTGCCCGCTCGCGGCCGGCTGCCGTTGGCGCCGAGCGGGCTCACCGGCCGGAATCGCCAAGCGCCCCGTGCAGACCTGGCACGGCACCGATCGGCAGATGCGCGGACGGATGATCGCGGTGCTCCGGGACAGCGTCGGCGCCGTTCCGGAGTCCGCGCTGTCGAGGGTGGTGGACGACGCGGCGCAGGGCGCCCGGTGCCTCCAGTCGCTGCTGGCCGACGGTCTCGTGGTCCGGGTCGGTGCCGACCTCGTGGATCTCCCCGCCTGAGATCCCAGCGTCAGCCACACCGCCCGCCCGAACTGCGCTGTTGATCATGGCAAAACTTGCACGACACGACACCGACACGCCGCTCGGGGTGCGAGTTTTGCCATGATCAACACCTCCTGAGGATGCACAGACGCCACCGGCGCGCCCCCTGATGAGGCGCAGACGCCACCGGCCCGTCCTCCTGATCGGAGAACGGGCCGGTGACGGAATGGTGTGGTACTCGGTCAGGAGGAACCGATCAGGCGGACGCCTCGCCCGCGTCGACGGCGAGTCCCGCCGGCACGACCTCGGGCACCGCGGACGGCCGGGGCTCGCCGCGGAAGGTGAACTCCCGCTCCTTACCCTCACCCTCGATGTCGACCAGGATGATCTGCCCGGGACGCACCTCGTCGAACAGGATCTTCTCGGAGAGCTTGTCCTCGATCTCGCGCTGGATCGTGCGACGCAGCGGCCGCGCCCCCAGCACCGGATCGAACCCGCGCTCGCCGAGCAGCGTCTTGGCCGCGTCGGTGACCTCGAGGGACATGTCCTTGTTCTTCAGTGCACCCTCGACGCGCTTCAGCATCAGGTCGACCATCTTGTTGATCTCCACCGAGGTCAGCTGGTGGAAGACCACCACGTCGTCGATCCGGTTGAGGAACTCCGGCCGGAAGTGACGCTTGAGCTCGTCGTTGACCTTCTGCTTCATCCGCTCGTAGGTCGACTCCTCGTTGCCCTGGTTGAAGCCCATCCCGACAGCCTTCGAGATGTCCTGGGTACCGAGGTTGGAGGTGAAGACGATGACGGTGTTCTTGAAGTCGACCGTCCGGCCCTGACCGTCGGTCAGCCGGCCGTCTTCCAGCACCTGCAGCAGCGTGTTGTAGATGTCCTGGTGCGCCTTCTCGATCTCGTCGAACAGCACCACGGAGAACGGCTTGCGGCGCACCTTCTCGGTGAGCTGCCCGCCCTCTTCGTAGCCGACGTACCCGGGAGGGGCACCGAACAGCCGGGAAGCGGTGTACCGGTCGTGGAACTCGCCCATGTCGACCTGGATCAGCGCGTCCTCGTCCCCGAACAGGAACTCGGCGAGCGCCTTGGTGAGCTCGGTCTTCCCGACGCCGGACGGGCCGGCGAAGATGAACGAGCCGGACGGCCGCTTGGGGTCCTTCAGGCCGGCCCGCGTACGCCGGATGGCCTGCGAGACCGCCCTGACCGCCTGATCCTGGCCGATGATCCGCTTGTGCAGCTCGTCTTCCATCTTGAGCAGCCGGGTGGTCTCCTCCTCGGTCAGCTTGAAGACCGGGATGCCCGTCCAGTTGGCCAGAACCTCGGCGATCTGCTCGTCGTCGACCTCGGAGACGACGTCGAGATCGCCGTCCTTCCAGGCCTTCTCCCGCTCGGACTTGCGCGCCAGCAGCTGCTTCTCCGAATCACGGAGGGCGGCGGCCTTCTCGAAGTCCTGTGAGTCGATGGCCGACTCCTTGTCCCGGCGGACACCGGCGAGCTTCTCGTCGAAGTCACGCAGGTCCGGCGGAGCGGTCATCCGGCGGATGCGCATCCTGGCGCCCGCCTCGTCGATCAGGTCGATCGCCTTGTCAGGCAGGTACCTGTCACTGATGTACCGGTCGGCCAGCGTGGCGGCGGAGACCAGTGCATCGTCGGTGATGGTGATCCGGTGGTGCGCCTCGTACCGGTCGCGCAGCCCCTTGAGGATCTCGATGGTGTGCGCCACCGTCGGCTCGCCGACCTGGATCGGCTGGAAGCGGCGCTCGAGAGCGGCGTCCTTCTCGACGTACTTGCGGTACTCGTCGAGCGTGGTCGCACCGATGGTCTGCAGCTCACCGCGGGCGAGCATCGGCTTGAGGATGGAGGCGGCGTCGATCGCGCCCTCGGCGGCACCCGCGCCCACCAGGGTATGGATCTCGTCGATGAACATGATGATGTCGCCGCGGGTGCGGATCTCCTTGAGGACCTTCTTCAGTCTCTCCTCGAAGTCGCCGCGGTACCGGGAACCGGCAACGAGCGAACCCAGGTCGAGCGTGTAGAGGTGCTTGTCCTTCAGGGTCTGCGGGACGTCGCCGCGGATGATCGCCTGGGCCAGGCCCTCGACGACCGCGGTCTTGCCGACGCCCGGCTCGCCGATCAGCACCGGGTTGTTCTTGGTGCGGCGGGACAGCACCTGCATGACCCGCTCGATCTCCTTCTCCCGGCCGATGACCGGGTCCAGCTTGCCCTCGCGGGCCGACTGGGTGAGGTTGCGACCGAACTGGTCGAGCACCAGAGACGTGGACGGGGTGCCCTCGGAGCGGCCACCTTCGGCGGCGGCGGTCTCCTTGCCCTGGTAGCCGGACAGCAGCTGCAGGACCTGTTGGCGGACCCGGTTGAGGTCGGCGCCGAGCTTGACCAGCACCTGTGCCGCGACGCCCTCACCCTCACGGATGAGGCCGAGCAGGATGTGCTCCGTGCCGATGTAGTTGTGGCCGAGCTGCAGCGCCTCACGCAGGCTCAACTCGAGGACCTTCTTGGCACGCGGGGTGAAGGGGATGTGACCGGACGGGGACTGCTGCCCCTGGCCGATGATCTCCTCGACCTGCGCGCGGACACCCTCCAGCGCAATGCCCAACGACTCCAGGGCCTTCGCCGCGACGCCCTCACCCTCGTGGATGAGACCGAGCAGGATGTGCTCCGTGCCGATGTAATTGTGGTTCAGCATCCTGGCCTCTTCCTGGGCCAGGACAACCACGCGCCGCGCTCTGTCGGTAAACCGTTCGAACATTTGCACTCCTTACGGGCGTGCGCTGCTATGCGGTCGGCTGTTGCCACTCCTGCTGTCACGGGCCCGTCCGACATCCTCATCAGCTGAGGCGCCGAACAGTCCTGGGACTGTGGACAACTCTAGTCGGACCCGCGACACGAGAGAGGCGAGAGCCGAACCGGGACGACACCGCGCACTGTGCCGTCACTGCTGTCCAACGCTCCCCCAGCGGTTCTCGTTCCGCCACCTCGACGGCTACGCCGTGGGCGAACAGTCGGCCCGCGCACTGCTGCGAAGCCTCTGCGGGCGGTGCCGGACGGTCTTGGCAGGGACTCCGGATGAGCACACAACTCGGCCCCCGCACCGATTCGTTGCGGGGGCCGAGAACAAGCCGTGATGCAACCGACCTGGGAGCTGGTGGTGCGCGGCGGTCGGGGGGACTCTGCACACGCCGCCGACTGACGCTCGGTCGAACTGAGTTCGGTCAGTGTGCTGCTTCGAAGGCGGCCAGCACGTTGGCCGACAGCCGGCCCCGTTCGGACACCTCATAGCCATTGGCCCTGGCCCACTCCCGCACCGCGGCGGTCTGCTCGCGATCCGGAGCCGTCCGCCCGCCGCGCGAGGCCTTCGCCGGCTTGGCAGCCTTCGGTCGACCTGCCGAGCGGCGGGCACCGTCGGCCCGCCTGGCGCTGGCGACATACTCGGCCAGTGCGTCCCGCAGCCGCGCAGCATTCTCGTCGCTGAGGTCGATCTCGTACGACGCCCCGTCGAGAGCGAAGGAAACGGTGTCGTCCGCGTCCGACCCATCAAGATCGTCGACGAGTCTGGTCGTGGTCTCGGTTGCCATGCTTGTTCCTCCTGGAAAAAATCGCATTGAGTGGGGATCAGGGTAGTGAATATTCCTGATCGATTCCACCATAACCTCAATGAGCGTGCAGCGAGTGCAGGACCGGCCGCGACATCATTGGTCGCCCTGTTCAATCGTCATGTCGCACGCTCTGCGCACGAGGATCGACGGTGCGTTGCCAAAAGTGATCGGCCATTCATGTTGGGCTCACCCCGTGCCATTCACCGGCAACAGCGCGGCGCATCGCCGCATCCATTCGCCCCCGTTGCCGGCGAACGCGCACAACAACGGCTGACAGTTTCCGAGTCCCGACCGGGCCGCACGCGCGGCACGATCAACCGCTACAACGGCTCGGCGGCACCGGCACGGGAAAACCCGATGCTCCGCTCCGGTAGATCATTTGCGCGTGGATGCCAGGCGCACCCGGAAAACGCTGCGCGCAACAAAGCCAGGCGCGACAAAGCCGGCGGCTGTCATCGGCTCAACGGCCGGCGCTAATCGGCGGGGCGGATGAAGGGGAACAGGATCGTCTCCCGAATACCGAGGCCGGTCAGTGCCATCAGCAACCGGTCGACGCCCATGCCCATGCCACCGGCCGGCGGCATTCCGTACTCCATGGCGCGGAGGAAATCCTCATCCAGCACCATCGCGTCGGCGTCCCCGAGCCCGGCGAATCGGGCCTGGTCCACAAATCGTGCCCGCTGGACGACTGGATCCACGAGTTCGGAATAAGCGGTGGCGGTTTCGATGCTGCGGATGTACAGGTCCCATTTTTCGGTGAGCCCGGGCGTGTCACGGTGCCCTCGGGTCAGCGGAGCGGTTTCGGCCGGGAAATCGCGGACGAAGGTCGGTGCCAGCAGGGACGGCACCACCAGTTCCTCGAACAGTTCCTCGGCCAGCTTGCCCGGACCGTAGTGCGGCGCAACCGGAACGCCCACGCGGCCGGCGTAGGCCCGCAGGGTGTCCATCGGTGTCTGCACGGTGACCTCTTCACCGAGTGCCTCCGACAACGCCCCGTACAACGTGATGGAGGGCCAATTCCCGCCGAGATCGAACTCGGTTCCGTCCGCGTGAACGGCGACGGTCGATCCGTGCACCGCAATGGTGGCCTGTTGGACGAGGGTCTGGGTGAGCTCGGCCATGCCGTTGTAGTCGCTGTAGGCCTCGTAGGCTTCGAGCGTCGCAAATTCGGGCGAATGGGATGAGTCGACACCCTCATTGCGGAAGCTGCGGTTGATCTCGAAAACCCGGTCGATTCCGCCGACCACGGCCCGCTTGAGGTACAGCTCCGGCGCGACCCGCAGATACAAATCGATGTCCATGGCGTTCATGTGAGTCACGAACGGTCGCGCGGCGGCGCCGCCGTGCAACAACTGCAGCATCGGCGTTTCGACCTCGAGAAAGCCGCGCCCGTGCAGCGTCGCCCGCAGCGAACGATTCACCAGAGCGCGCATCTCGACCGTGCGCATCGCCTGTGGGCGAACGATCAAATCCACGTAGCGCTGACGAACCCGGCTCTCCTCCGACAGTGGCTTGTAGGTGACCGGCAAAGGCCGCAGCGCCTTCGCCGTGATCGACCATGAATCAGCCAGCACGGAAAGCTCACCGCGCCGTGACGTGATGACGGTGCCGTGCACGAACAGGTGATCGCCGAGGTCGACGTCCGCCTTGAAACGGGCCAGCGACTCGGTGCCGACACTGGCCAGCGACACCATGATTTGCAATTCCGTGCCGGTATCCCCCGCCCCGCCCTCCCGGAGCGTCGCGAAACACAATTTCCCGGAGTTGCGAAGGAACAGGACCCGCCCGGTGATACCGACGACCTCTCCGGTGTCGGTGTCCGGCGGCAGGTCGGTGTGCGCTTTCCTGATCTCGGCCAAAGTCGTCGTGCGGGGAACACCGACCGGATATGGATCGACGCCCGTATCGAGCAAACGCTGACGCTTCTCCCGCCGCACCCGTAACTGTTCGGGCAGATCATCGGGCAGATCGTCGGCCTCGCCGGCAGGATTCGTCGCTTCGGTCACGACGGGCAATTCTACGTGCCGCGCCGCGCCCGGCAGACCGCCCGGCCGCGACCGCTCACGAGGACGACCTCGGCGCAATCGACGTGCCGACCGGTTCACAATGGTGCGATGACGTCGTCGGGGTGGACCGTTCGACGCACCGCGCCGGATCAGGCGCCGGGCGGCACGGCACTCCTGGCAACCTCTTTCGAGCTCGGCGCGGCCGAATACGCACGGCTGCGCCCGGACTACCCCACCGCAGCCGTCGACGCGGCTCTGCCCGGGTTGTGCGGCCGGGTGCTGGACGTGGCCGCCGGGACCGGGAAGCTGACCTCCGCCCTGCTGGCGAGCGGTCATCCGGTCGTGGCAGTGGAACCGTTGCCCGGCATGCTGACCGAACTGCATCGGCTGCTGCCGTCGGTCGACGCGGTCGCCGGTACCGCCGAGCACCTGCCGATCGCCGACGGTGCAGTCGACGCCGTGACGGTGGCTCAGGCATTCCACTGGTTCGATGCACGGCGGGCGCTCGACGAGATGGCGCGGGTGCTGCGCCCGGCCGGAACGCTTGCACTGCTGTGGAATCACGACGACGAGCGCGACCCGATGGTGCGCGATGTCGAGGCGGCACTGGATCGGATCGGCCGGCCGCCCGGCGGTAGCACCGGCCGTGGGCAGAGCGGCGACCGCTCTGGGGACGGGACCGACGGTGACCCCCCGCGCAGGCCACCGTTCGTCGATCATCCGAGGTTCACCGACCCCGAGCTGATCGAGGTCACCTGGCACAGGCGGCTCTCGGTCGACGATTTCATCGCATTGCAGCACACCTACTCGTACGTCATTCGTGCGTCGGAAGGGTTGCGGGCGCGACTGGACGTGGAGTTGGCAGAGATCATTCGCGGACATCTCGGCACAGCGGAGACGATCACGGTTCCGGTGACCTGCCAGGTGTGGCGATCGGTGCGCCGATGACGGTCACCCAGCAGCACCAGTCGACCGTGCTGCCGTCGACGCAGTGGCGCGCGACCGAGGCCCGGCACCACGACCTGGTCGATCAGCTGACGGCCGGTCACCGGCAGCGGGCGGGGCGCGGTATCCCGCACCCGGTCGAGGATTTCCTGTTCAGCTACTACTCGTTGCGGCCGGCGCAGCTGCGCAGGTGGTACCCGGGAGCAGGTGTCGGATTACTGGACGCACCAGAGCGCCGGCAGTGGCCGTTCCACCGACAGACCGGTCCTGCTGGTGAGCCGGACCGGGCCGATTCCGGCGTCACCGTGGACGTGGAAGCCTTCTCACTCGCCCGCCGCAAACAGATCGACTTCACGATCACGTTGTTGCAGGCGACGGCCGCTGCGCCCGGGCAGTTCGGGTGCTTCGGATTGCACGAGTGGGCGATGGTGTTCGAGCAGGACGCCGACCGGCGGCGGCACGCGTCCTGGCCGCTCCGACTGGGCCAGGACGGCACGAACGACGTCGTCAGGGACCATCAGATCCGCTGCACGCACTACGACGCATTCCGGTTCTTCACACCGCGAGCTCGGCCCCGAAATCTGTTGCAGCCGAACCTTGATTCACGGGTGGGGCTGGAGCAGCCGGGTTGTCTGCACGCATCGATGGACGTCTACAAGTGGGCGTACAAGCTCCTGCCGGTGGTGCCCAGCGACCTGTTGCTCGACTGCTTCCGGCTGGCGCGGTCGATCCGCGAGATGGACATGCGCGCCTCGCCGTACGACCTCACCGACCTCGGCTATCCCGCGGTGCAGATCGAGACCGCCGCCGGCAAGGCGGAATACGTTGCGGCGCAGCGTGAATTCGCGCGGTCCGCGCAGCTGCTACGGCACAGGTTGTTGACCGTCCTGCAGGTGGTCCGTGACCTGGCCGGCGGCGCGGCCACTGTCAACTCCGCGCCGCGGATCTGACGCCTCACCGATCGACGTCGGGGGCGCGGCAGCAGTGCTCCAGGAACAGGGCGCCGCCCGTCATGATCACCGCGCCGACCAGTCCGATGATCCCGGTGATGGCGTCCTCGCGGGCCGCGGCCAGCACCGACCAGGACGGCACGACGTAGAGCAGCAGCCCCGCCCACAGCCCGACCAGTGCCGCACCGGCGAGCGAGGTTGCCTTGGCGGCCATCACCGCGCGCGCGGCGGTGAGCGGCTCGACCGGTTTCGCAGTGGTCGCGCCGCCGCGTCCGCTCGCCCGGATCCTGCTCCGCAAGCCGTGGCCGGCAACGGCTTCACCGATGCCGAGCAGGGCCGCGAGCACACCCGCGTACCGGGGCAGCGGTGGCAGGCGCTGATAACTCAACCGCACCAGCAGGTACCCCGCGACGAACGCGACGACGGCCACCGCGAGCAGATCGCGGGCACGGGTGAAGCCCATCCGGTCCGGCACGGTCATCGGGTGCTCCGGTCCGGTCGAAGGGCACCGACCCGGCTGATACCGGTGACTTCCAGCCGGCGGAGCACCTCCGAGATCGGCCCGGCTCCCGGCAGCGTGGCCGCCGGGTCGAGCTCTGCCCACGGCACCAGCACGAAGGCCCGCTCCGCCGCGCGCGGATGCGGCAGCGTCAGCTGCGGATCGTCGCTGAGCACCGGCGTCCCGCTCTCGTCCTGCACCGTGACGACGTCGACGTCGAGCGTGCGGGGTCCCCAACGGACGGACCGCTCGCGGCCGGCGGCGCGTTCCAGCGCCTGGCAGCGGACCCACCAGCCGGATGCATCGGTGTCCTCGTCCTCGACCAGGACCACGATGTTGTGGAAGTCGTCCTGCGGTACCCCGCCCCACGGCGGCGTGCGGTAGACGGCGGACACCGCCAGCACGGCTTCGCCGAGTGCATCGACCGCTGAGCGGAGGTGCGCGGTGCGATCACCGAGGTTGGACCCGAGGGAGAGAACGGCGCGGGTCATCGCGCTCGGCCGGACCGGTGGACCGTCACGCTGACATCGCCGAACTGCAGCGGGATGGGTGCGGATGGTTTGTGGATCGTCACCTCGACCGCCGTCACCGGAAAGGTCTGCACCACGGCCGCGGCGATGTCACCGGCGACGGCTTCGATGAGGTCGCGCGGTGTCCCGCCGACGATGCCGGCTGCGAGTTCGGCGAGCTCGCCGTAGTGCACGGTGCGGGTCAGGTCGTCCGTCGACGCGGCCGGTGAGAGGTCCAGCCAGACCACGATGTCGACGACGAAGTCCTGCCCGTCCCGCTTCTCGTGATCGAAAACCCCGTGCCTTCCGAACACGGTGAGCCCGGTGAGCGTGATCCGGTCCGATCCGGACGGCTCATCTCTTGCTCGACTGCCCGGGTCCGCGGACCCGGGCACAGTGGCGGGGCGAACTGCGGGTGGTGTCTCAGCCACGATGCACCCCTGCCGCCGCCGGCAGGGTCAGGGTCCGCGCCGGACGCACACCGGTGGCCGCGGCGACGACCCGAACAGCGTCCAGCGACGCCGACGGCTCGTGTACCCGCACACCCCACCCACCGTCAGCGGCCACCATCGTCGAGATCGCGGTCGTCGCAGCCTCGCGGCCGTCGGGCGGGCGCAGTCCGTTCTCATCGGCGAGCAGAGCACCGAGGAACCTTTTGCGCGAGGCGCCGATCAGGATCGGAAAGCCCCAGCCTGACGTTGCTGCCGGCAATCCCGTCATCTGCCGCAGTGCCCGCAGCAGCGCCCAGTTGTGCTCGGCGGTTTTCGCGAATCCCAGCCCCGGGTCCAAGATCAGCCGGGACTCGTCGACACCGGCGGCGACGGCGGCCGCGACCCGGTCGAACAGCTCCGCCCGGACGTCCGCCACCACGTCGTGATAGCTGGCCAAGGCATCCATGTCGACGCTGTGCCCGCGCCAGTGCATCAGGATCCACGGCACCCCGGCGTCCGCGACCGCCGAGGCCATCTCCGGGTCGGCCAGTCCACCGGACACGTCGTTCACGATCCGGGCACCGGCCGCCACCGCGGCCGAGGCGACCTCGGACCTGGTGGTGTCGACGCTGCAGATCAAGCCGTCACCCGCCAGCGCCGTGATCACCGGAAGCACCCGCTCGGCCTCGACGGCGGCCGAGATCCGATGTGCGCCAGGCCGTGTCGACTCACCCCCGACGTCGATGACGTCCGCGCCGGCGGCCGCGAGTTCCCGGCCGCGGGCAATCGCCGCGTCGGGGTCCAGATAGCGCCCACCGTCGGAGAAGGAATCGGCCGTGACGTTCAGGACGCCCATCACGACGGTGCGATCCGCGCCGAGGGACGGGTGAGCTTGCGGCTCATCAGTGGTGGTCGCCATTGGCGTCACCGACCCGTGATCAGGCTCATCGCCTCGGCGCGCGTCCGGTCCTGCGATTGGAAGATGCCGCGAACCGCGGATGTCGTCGTCACCGCGCCGGGCTTTCGGACACCGCGCATCGCCATGCACAGGTGTTCCGCCTCGATCACCACGATGGCTCCGGCCGGTCGCAGCCGGCGGACCAGCGCGTCGGCGATCTGGGTGGTCAGCCGTTCCTGTACCTGCGGCCGCCGGGCGTAACCGTCGACGAGACGCGCCAGCTTGGACAGGCCGGTCACCCGGCCGTCCGGTCCCGGGATGTACCCGACGTGCGCCTTGCCGAAGAACGGCACGAGGTGGTGCTCGCAGGTCGAGTACAGGTCGATGTCCCGCATCAGGATCATCTCGTTGTGGTTCTCGTCGAACGAGGTGGCCAGCACGGTGCCGGGGTCGATGTGCAGGCCGGAGAACTGCTCGGCGAGCGCCCGCGCCACCCGGGCCGGGGTGGCTTTCAGCCCGTCACGATCCGGATCCTCACCGACCGCCAACAGCAATTCCCGGACGGCGGCCTCGGCGCGGGCGGCGTCGAACGTCGGAACGGAAAACGCCGGGTTGTCCTGCACCACTTCTGCCGCCACTGACTGCAGCGGTGCTGCGCGGTCCGGAGCGGCCGCGCCGGCCGTTGCCCGGTCGGGCGCACCGGCGCCGGACAGCCCGTTCGCCGAGGTCTCGGGTGCGGCGGTCGGGGTGGGGTGCACCAGATCGAGCCGGTCCGTCACGACCGGGGGTTCCGCGGTGGCGCCCAGGGATCGACCGGACCCTTGTCGTCGGGGTCCTGCCGGTGCGCACCACCCTGTGGCTGCTGACCGTTGGCGGGGCCTCGGTCACCGGGGACCTGGCCGTACGGTCCTGCGGAGTACGGGGAGGGCCCGTACCCGTTCGGCGGTTGCCCCTGACCTGGGCCGGGGCCGTATTGGCCGTCGGGGTGTCCGTTGGTGGGCTGCCCGCCGGGCGCAGTCGACCACCCATTTCCGGTGCCGCTGCCGGCCCCGTTCCCGTTGCTGCCGGCGCCGTTGCCCCCGTTCCCGGCGCCGTAGCGCCCACCGTTCCCGGTCGGCGTCGACCCGGCACCAGCGCCGGGGTGCTTCTCCAGGGAGGGGCGCCCGGCGGGTCCCGGCTGCGACTGCGATCCGTCCGGCGTGCCCTGCCAGCCGGGCATCGGTGCCAGCGGGCCCGGAAGCACGCCGCCGGTCCAGTTGGGCGGCATCGGCGCTGGGCCGTTGCTCATCTCCGGAGCGTTGCCGTTGGGGAATCCCGGCCCGGTGTTGTAGCCGCTCTGCCCAGCGGGGTAGGCACCGATCGGCACCGGGTCCTCGCGGGGACGCTCGGGCAGCTGCTCCGGCGGCGGCCACGGTTCGCCTCGCTCGATCGCGAGCTCGCCGGGGGTCTTGATCGGCGGGCGGTCCGACGGCAGGCGGGGACCGAACTCGTCGAATGTTGTGATCCGCGGCCGCTTCTCGACCTCCGCGAAGATCACTTCGAGGTCCTTGCGGTTGAGCGTTTCCTTCTCCAGAAGCGCCGACGCCAGGGTGTCAAGGATGTCGCGATAGGTGTTCAGCACCGCCCACGCCTCGGTATGGGCGGCCTCGATGAGGGCCCGCACCTCCCCGTCGATCTCACTGCCGACCTCGATCGAGTACTCCGGTCCGCTGCCGTAGGTGCGGCCGAGGAAAGGCTCGTCGTCGCCGTGCCCGTACTTGACGGCACCCAGCTTCGCCGACATGCCGTACTCGGTGACCATCGCGCGGGCGATCTTGGTGGCCTGGGCGATGTCGGAGGACGCGCCCGTCGTCGGCTCTGCGAACACGAGTTCTTCGGCGGCGCGGCCTCCCATGGCCATCACCAGCCGGGCGATCATCTCCGATCGCGTCATCAGCGACTTGTCGTCCTCTGGCACCACGAGCGCGTGCCCGCCGGTGCGTCCGCGGGGCATGATCGTCACCTTGTAGACCGGCTCGAGACCGGGCATCGCCCAGGCCGCGAGCGCGTGACCGCCCTCGTGGTAGGCGGTGATCTTCTTCTCGCGCTCGGAGATGATCTTGCCGCGACGCGCGGGACCGCCGACGACCCGGTCGACCGACTCCTCGAGCGCGACGTTGGTGATGACGGTTCCGTGCTCGCGGGCGGTCAGCAGCGCCGCCTCGTTGATGACGTTCGCCAGGTCGGCGCCGGACATCCCGACGGTCCGCTTGGCCAACGGCAGGAAGTCGACGTCCGGGGCGAACGGCTTGCCCTTGGAGTGCACGGCGAGGATCGCCTGGCGTCCCTTGAGGTCGGGTTGACCCACCGGGATCTGCCGGTCGAAACGGCCCGGCCGGAGCAGCGCGGGGTCCAGGATGTCGGGCCGGTTGGTGGCCGCGATGAGGATGATCCCGCCCTTGGCCTCGAAGCCGTCCATCTCGACCAGCAGCTGGTTCAGCGTCTGTTCGCGTTCGTCGTGGCCGCCGCCCATGCCCGCTCCGCGGTGCCGGCCGACGGCGTCGATCTCGTCGACGAAGATGATCGCCGGTGCATTGGCCTTTGCCTGCTCGAACAGGTCGCGGACCCGGCTGGCACCGACACCGACGAACATCTCGACGAAGTCCGAGCCCGAGATCGAGTAGAACGGCACGCCGGCCTCGCCGGCGACGGCGCGGGCGAGCAGCGTCTTGCCGGTCCCGGGCGGCCCGTACAGCAGTACACCCTTGGGGATCTTCGCGCCCAGCGCCTGGTAGCGGGTGGGGTTGGCCAGGAAGTCACGGATCTCGTCGAGCTCCTGGACGGCCTCGTCCGCGCCCGCGACATCGGTGAACTTGGTGACCGGCATGTCCTTGGTGAGCAGCTTGGCCTTGGACTTGCCGAAGGACAGAACCTTGTTTCCACCGCCTTGGGCGTTGTTCATCATCCACAGCAGGAACAGGATGATCAGCCCGACGGGGATGAGGTAGATGAGCAGCGAGAACAGCGTCGACTCGCTGGTGACGGTGGTGTTGTAGCCGCCGGAGATGTTCGCGGCCTGCACGTCGTCGAAGATCTGATCGGCAGACTGCGCCGGATAGGACGTGTAGATCTGCGTCGCACCGTCGACCGGATTGTTCAGGTCCAGGCGCAGACGCTGCTCCTTGTCGTCGATCGTCGCCTGCTTGACGTTGCCGTCCTTGAGCTGGGCGAGGGCGACCGAAGTCGGTTGCGCGACGTATCCGCGGGTCTCGTCGGCGAAGAACGAGTACATCAGGTACAGCACCAGCACCACCGCGATCCACACCAGCGGTGAGCGGAGCAGGCGTTTCTTGTCCATGTGGCGTTCGGCCGCTCGGGCCTCGACCCTCCCTGACGTTCTCGAGTGTGGTGGCCCGTGGTCCGGAGGCAACGCGTCCACCACAGCAGACGGCCGCGCGAAGTCCGGGCAGCGCGGGGCGCGACCAGTGGGTTCAGACTACCGCGCACCCCTGACGCCGAAGGGCGATCCGGAGAAGCGACAGTCCGCTGTACAACGCCCATCGGCGGGGACCGGTTCCCGCGGCACCGCCTGTTCGCGCTCAGCGATACATGTGCTCCCCGAGCAACCCGACGAACGGCAGGTCGCGGTAACGCTCGCTGTAGTCCAACCCGTACCCGACGACGAAATCGGTGGGGATGTCGAACCCGATGTAGCGGACGTCGACCTCGACCTTGATCGCCTCGGGCTTGCGCAGCAGGGCAACCACTTCGATCGACGCCGGACCCCGGGTGGCCAGGTTCTTCAGCAACCAGGACAGCGTCAGGCCCGAATCGATGATGTCCTCGACGATCACCACCCGGCGGCCGGTGATGTCCCGGTCGAGGTCCTTGAGGATCCGGACCACGCCCGACGACGACGTCGCGGATCCGTAGGACGTCACCGCCATGAACTCGAGTTCGGAGGGAATCGGCAGCGCCCGGGCGAAATCGGTCAGGAACATGACGGCGCCTTTGAGGACGCAGATCAGCAGCGGCGGCCCGTGCACCTCGTGGTGGTCGGCGGCGACCTGCCGCGCGAGTTCGGCGATCTTGGCCTGCAGCACATCGGCGGGAATCAGCACCGCGGCCAGTTCACCGTGGTAGCCGTGCTCGGCTCCGGGATCCCAGTCGCGCGTGGTGCGCGTCGCGTCGGCGCTCGTCACCCGGGTGACCGCCGTGGTCCCGGGTTCCGCGGCGGCTTCCTGTGTTGCCGACAGCTGCGCCACGCCGTCGGATCCGAACACATTCCCGGTCACTGCTTCTCCGTTCGATCGGACGTCAGCGGTGGATCAGAGCTGGGCAGAAGCCACATCACGGTCATGCAGCACAGAGCTTGCCACGTCCGGGCCGTCCCCTGCCCCGGGGGCGGGGGACGGCCGGTTCGGTCATTTTGCGGAGCGGTCCGGATCTGCCGGTGTGAGCGGATCGGGCTCGGGTGGACCGGCCGCCGCGGGCGGAACGGCAGGCGTGAGGCGGACGAGCCTCAGCACGTCGGCAGCCCGGATGACGTCGAAGCCGCCCGGGACACGTACCTGCGGTGGACCGGACCGTTCCAGCACCTGTTGCTTCATCCGCCCCAGTTGTTCGAAGGTCAACGGACCGGCTCCCCCCACCGCAGCCCATGTCCTCAGGACCCGGCCGACGACGGCGGCGGGGTGCCGAGCCAGGGCCCGCGCGTCGAGTGACCCTTCGGCCGTCAAGACTCGTGCAAGCGCCGTTGCTGCGATCTCCTCCAAGGCCTGCAGATCCTCCGCCATCAACTCCGCTGTCCGGACCAGCGCCGCGCGCACGCCCCCTCCCAGCACGTCGTCGAGCAACGGCAACACCTCGTGTCGCAACCGGGATCGGGTGAAGGCCGGGTCCGCGTTGTGCGGGTCGTGCCAGGGCACCAGGCCGGCGGCTCGGCAGGCCGCCTCGGTGGTGGCCCTGCTCAGTCCCAGCAGCGGACGACCCCAGGGCGCGCGCCACTCCCGCATACCGGCGATGGATCTCGGTCCGGACCCGCGGGCGAGTCCGAGCAGGACGGTCTCTGCCTGGTCATCGGCGGTATGGGCAAGCAGGACGGGGCAGGCCTGGGCGCCGGGCTCGGCGACGCGTGCGGACAGCTCGCGAAGGGCGCTCAACCGGGCCCGTCTGGCTGCCGCTTCCATGCCGCCCCGACCCCCGACCGCAACGGTCAACACCTCGACCCGGTGATAGCCCAGGCCCGAGAGCTGGTCGGCGGTCACAGCGGCGCGTTCGGCAGATCCGGGCTGCAGGCCGTGGTCGACAGTGGCCGCCACGAGCCGGCGGCGTTGCGCGGTGTCGGTGACGACGTCCATGGTGGCGGCGGCCAGGGCCAGCGAGTCGGTCCCACCCGAGCAGGCGACGATGACCGGATCACCGGGCCGGCCGTGCCGGACGAGCCAACCGAGCACGGCAGCGAACACTCCGCGCGCGGCCGCCGGCTCCATGATCAGCCGTGCACGCGGCGCACCCACGCCGCCGGATCGGTGATCTCCGGCCGGGTCGGGAGCGTCGAGGCAGACGACCACACGGCGTTGAAACCGTCCATCCCGACCTGATCGACCACCGCCCCGACGAACGCACCGCCCTTGATGTACTGCGCCATTTTCATGTCCATCCCGAGCAACGCCCGCAGCAACCGGTCGATCGGTCCCTTCGTCCGGTGCCGGCGCTCGGTGAACGAGGTCCGGATGGCTGCAACGGACGGGACCACGGTGGGCCCGACGGCGTCCATGACGAAGTCGGCGTGCCCCTCGAGCAGCGTCATCAGAGCCATCAACTGGTCGAACACTGCACGCTGTTCCGGGGACTGGATGCCCTCGATCCAGGACGAGGCACGCGCAGGTTCATGATCTGCGGCGCCGTTGGTGGGCTCGTCCGCGCCGGGGTCGCCGCGCCCGAATCGCCGTCGGAGACCCTTGGCGCCATTGCCGGAACCACCGCTGCGGATGGCGTCGACCGCCCTGCGCAGCATCTGCGCGGGGTCGGTGTCGGACTTGTCGGCGAACTCCCCGACCAACCCGCGGAAGTGGTCCCGCAGCCACGGCACCGCGGTGAACTGCAGCCGGTGGGTGCTCTCGTGCAGGCACACCCACAGCCGGAAGTCGGTGGGGTCGGCGTGCAGCTCGCGCTCCACCTTGACGATGTTGGGTGCGACCAGCAGCAGTCGCCCGGGCCGGGCGGGATCACCGCCGAGCGGGTCGAATTGGCCGAGGACCTTGCCGGACAAGAAACCGAGGATCGCGCCGACCTGGGAGCCCGCAACTCCCTTGGTGATGGCGCCGGCCTGCTTGCCGGTCGCCGCGGCGAGCTTGGCAACCAACGGCGCAGCCAGCAGTTCCATGCCCTCCGCCGTGGCCTTCACCCAGCCGGGGCGGTCGACGACGTCGGCGTCGTCGACCGGCAGTGCGCGACCCAGTCCGGTGGTCTCCCGGACGGCGAGTTCGGCACGCGCCGAGAAGGTGCGCAGATCCGAGACGACCTTGGCCGCATCGGCTTTGCTGATCGCCGGACCGTTCGGCGCGAGCCGCTGGCCGGTGCGGACGGCCACTGCCCAGTCAATGGGAGCGGCGCTGGGGGAAGCGGTGTTCCCAGCAGCGGCGCCGACGTCTGTACCCACGCCCGCCACGGTAGAGCAAGCGCTGTGCGGGTCAGGCGCAGCCGCAGCCGCGCAGCCCCGCCGCCAGCGCGTCGAGGGCGGGCCGGGTTCCGCCACTGACGCCGTTGGAGACGAAGGCGAAAACCAGGATCCGGCCGTCGACGTCAGGCACATAACCGGCCAAGGCGTACGTGACCTCCAGTGATCCGGTCTTCGCCCGGACCCAGCCCGCGCCGGCCTTGGATCCTTCGTCCTGGAAGCGGTCCGCGAGGCTCCCGGAGACCCCGGCGATCGGCAGGCCGGTGAGGAGATTCCGCAGAGCCGGGGTATCGCCCTTGACGGCGAGCGCGACGACTTGCGCGAGGATTGCCGGCGGCACCCTGTCCTGCGTCGAGATGCCGGACCCGTCGTAGAGCTCGAGTCCGATGGTGTCGACCTTCAGGTCTTCGAGCGCCTCCAGGGTGGCGGCGGATGCGCCGGCGAAACTGGGCGGGGCGCCGCGGGCGATCGCGACCTGCCGGGCCAGCGCCTCGGCGAGCACGTTGTCGGAGTTCTCCAGGGCCTGCGCGAGCAGCACGGACATCGGCTGCGATGAGACCTGCCCGATCACCGACGCGTCCGGCGGAGCCGGGCCGTCCACCAGCGGGATGTCCGGGTTGCCGAGCAACCGGGCGAGCGCTTTGCCGGCCGTCTCGGCGGGTTTGCCGGTGCGGACCGAGTTCTCGTTGGCCGGGTCCTCCCGGTCGCCGTCCACCATCAGCGGCGACATCCGGGTGATGTATCCCTGGGCGCTGGCCGTGGTCCCCCTGATGTCAGAGGTCTGCCAGCCGTCGGCCAGGTCCGGGCCGGTCCAGTAGTCGGTGTCCAGCACGATCCGTTTGACGTCGACCCCGCTGGCCTTGACCTGCGCCGCAAGGTCGGACATCAGCGGAGCACCGTCGTACACGGTGTTGACGCCCGCGTTTCGCGCGGAGAGCGTGACATCACCGCCGCCGACCAGCACGATGTCACCGGGTTGATCGCCGGCGACGACCTTGGTGACGAAGCGGCTGGTCGGGTCGACCGAGGTGAGCAGCGCGGTACCGGTGAGGAGTTTGGCCGTGGACGCCGGAATCTGTGGCGCGTTCGGCTCCTTGCTCCAGATCACGTCACCGCTGGCGGGATCGATGATGATCCCGGAGAACTGGGCCAGCGCGGGGTTCGCGAATTGCGCGGCCAGCTGTGCCTCGATGCCGGCCTTGGTCGGGACCTTCTTCGACGCGCCCAGCGGCACGATCTTCGCCGGCGGGGATGTCACCGGTGGATCGACGATGTCCCCCGGCGCGGCCGCGGACGTTGTCGACGACCCTGCGGCCGAGGTGCCGTCGGGGCTCAGCAGGAACACGGCACCGATCGCGACGATCGCAAGGACCACGACCGTGCCGACGATGATGCCGACCCGTTGCGAGCGTTTCAGCGCCGCCACGAACACACTCCCCTTCACTGCGACCCGCCCGGCGGGAGCCGGACCTGCATCGCGTCGATCCGTTCGCCTCGCTCGCCGAGTCGACACACATCATCTCGGCCGGGACGCCCTGTTCGAACGCATCGGCCCGCGCGCCTCGGTACGCCTCCGCGCTACCGCACCGCTGTGCTGCCGATCCCATGACGCGCACCGACCCACCGAGGTGGCTCGGCGTGAGCCACACCGTTGGTTATCACAGTGCAGTTTTCGACTGCACGATACGTACGGCGCAACCGCGGAACCGGTTCAGACTAGAGTCTGGGCAGCCCGAACCAGGGCCATCGTGCCGTAGGGCCCGGCAATTGCTCGGCGTCCGCGCCACCGGGGGTCCGTTTCCTGTGGTCGACCGCTGCACCGCCGACGTGAAAGGTGACACTCGTGGACTTCGACGTGACCATCGAAATTCCCAAGGGCAGTCGCAACAAGTACGAGGTCGACCATCACTCGGGCCGGATCCGGCTCGACCGGACGCTGTTCACCGCCACGCAGTACCCGGCCGACTACGGATTCATCGACGACACCCTCGGCCAGGACGGTGACCCGCTGGATGCGCTGGTGCTGCTGGCGGAGCCGACCTTCCCCGGCTGCCTGGTGAAGGCGCGGGCGATCGGGATGTTCCGGATGACCGACGAGGCCGGCCCCGACGACAAGGTGTTGTGCGTTTCGGCGAACGACCCCCGGCAGGCCAACCTGCAGGACATCGAGGACCTGAACAACTTCGAGAAGCTGGAGATCCAGCACTTCTTCGAGGTCTACAAGGATCTGGAACCCGGCAAGAGCGTCGAGGGCGCGAACTGGGTCGGCCGTGACGCCGCGGAGACCGAGATCGCCATCTCTTACGACCGCGAGAAGAAGCGACTGGCTGCGGAGGCGGCGGCGGGACACGGCCACTCGCACGAGGCCGGCAACGGTGATGCGGTGGCCGCACCAGGTGCGGGACGCGACACCTCAGCCGGCTAGATGGTCAACGGCCGACGGTGATGGGGAGAATCGTCACCGACCGCTCGTCACCAGCGTCCACCGCGCTGCACCTCGCGAAGCCGCGGCCGGACGTCCAGCAGGTAGACCAGGCTCCCGGTGAGACCGGCGAGCCACAGCAGGCTCTGTGGTGCGAATGCGCCGCCGAAGACCGACAGTCCCAACACCACCGCGCACGCGACGGTGATGCCTGCCCAGGTGCCCTTGGTCTGCTTGTCGGCGGCGGCGAACGCGTCCGAGCGTCGGCTCATGGCGTCGACGGCGGCGAAGATCCCGACGATCGCTCCCCCGGCGGCCAGCACCCAGGTCACGATCTCGATGATCGGCAAGATCAGTCCCACTGGATCAGAGTACGTGGCGCCGCGGCCTTGTTCCTCCTGTCTTTCGACAATCTCTAGCAGCCGAAGACCAGTGGGCGGTTCGGCGTCGCTCCGGAGACCTCAGCTCGACGGGGTTGCTGATGTCTCGCCGGACGTGTCGGTCGGTGCGGCCGCCGGTGTCGGAGCTGTCGCGACCTTGGACCGCGGGCGGACCGACGGTGAACCGGTCCGGGTGGCGGCCTTCGTGCCGCCGGTGCCGGCAGAAGCCTTGGTACGGCGGCCCTTGCCAGCGGTGGCGGAAACAGTCGCTGCCGAACCGGTCTTGGCGCCCTTCGTTGCCGCGGTTCGAGTCCGCGGCGACTTCGCCCCGGACTTGGGTGCCGCCTTCGGCTGAGGACTTGGTTGCCGCCTTGGTCTTGCGCGATGCTGACCCGTCGGTGACCTGCTCGGTGGCCTCGGCGGCCGTCTGGGTGCTACCCGAGTCGGTGCCACCCGTGTCGGTGCTACCCGCGTCGGCGCTACCCGCGTCGGCGCTACCCGCGTCGACGACGGCACCCGGCCGCAGCGAAGCACCACGAACCTTCGACCACCGTCGATCACCGCGCTGGGCGAGCGAACCGTAGACCGAGCCGAGGACCTCGGTGTACGCGTCGAGGGTGTCGCGCACCGTTTCCGCGGAAACGTCACCGGTCAGTTCGGACGCGCGGTGGGGCAGCTCGGACAGCAGGGAACGGGTGCGCGCGGGCAGCTGCGTTGCCAGGTCCCGCGCGGAGCCTTCGACCGTTTCGGCCAGCTCGGTGAGCACATGCTGAGCGCGCTCGGTCAGTTCAGCGGTCGAGCCGGGAGCCTCCCGCAACTCGGCCAGCAGCCGCTGGGCCTGCTGCGGGAGTTCGGCGAACAAGCGCTGTGTGCGGTCCGGCATTCCGGCGGCGGCGTCCTGCGCGCGATCGGCATACTGGGCGGCCGCTCGACGGACCTGTTCGGTGTACTGGGTCGCGGCCTCCTGTGCAGTACCGGCTCCCGCCTGAACCCTGGTCAGGTAGTCCGCTGCGGCTTCGGAGACCTTGCCCGCGTACTCGCTGGTGGCCTTCTGCATCTTGACGACGTAGTCGGCGGCGACCCGTTGAGCCTTGGCCGGCATGTCGGACGCCATCGTCCGAACATCGGCCGACTGCGCCTTCGCGGCGTTGTCGGAGATGCGCTCCATCAAGGCCACCCGCAACGCGGCCAGTTGTTCGACGGCGGCATCACCGGCGCCGATGGCGGCGAGGACGGGACGCGGAAGATCACCCAGCCGCTCCGTGACGGTGTCGACAGCGGTGTTGGACAGGGCTCGGAGGTTCTGTCGTGCGGAGGTGTGGTCGGCAGTGGCGTCAGGCATGGTCTTCTCCTTCTGTTCCCGCGAGATTCGCGGAGGGTCCGCTGGTGGACGCAGCGGTGGGTCGCGTCGGTGTGGCGTCGTGCTCGGTCGGCAGCAGGGGCAACAGGATCAGGCGGATCGCTCGGCCGGCCGTTCATCCAGATTCGGCTGACTGTTGGTCTCTTGAGGCCCGTGGATGCGGGCGGCGACGGGCGGCTCGTCCTCCGCGGCGTGGTCGGAACCGTCGGCAACGGCCTGAGCCGCCACTGCCGCGAGGGCCTCCTTACGGAAGGCGGCGTAGATGTCGACCAGCGCCGCCTTGTGCCGCTCGGTCAGCACCTCGTCGGCGCGGATCGCCTGCACCACCTCGGGCGCATCGGCCGTCTCGAGGATCCCTGCCCTGGCCAGCAGCGACTCGACAGAGATGGACAACGCGTGGGCGATCTGGGCGAGAATCTCCGCGCTGGGCCGGCGCAGACCGCGCTCCACCTGGGACAGGTAGGGGTTGGACACCCCAGCCTTCGCCGCGAGCGCGCGGATCGAGATCTGCGCCGAGGTGCGTTGCTCGCGAATGAACTCGCCGATGTCGCGCACCGGCGTGATGACAGGATTCAGGTCCATGGCATTGCTCCCCCGGCACGGCTGTCCGTTTCGCGCCCTGTTCGTACCAGTTTACGCCGACTGCTTGCAATTGCAAGCAGTCCGCTAGCAATGCAGTCCGTCGGTGGCGTGCCGGCGATCGGGTGGGACGGCACGCGCAGGGCTCCGGAATGGTCGGGCGGGACAGGGCCGGGACGGCTCGGGCACGGCGCGGGCACGGGTCGGGACGGCCACGGCAGCGGCGGACCTTACTGAAGTCCGGCAGCCCACCTGACGGCCGGTGAACCCGGGTGGTCGTAGGAGACGACGACATCGGCAGCGTCGGCCGGGTCGAACTCGCGCCGGTAACGGTCGAACGCGGGAAGCCACCAGGCCCGGTCGGGCGGCATCGCCCGTCCGATCGCGCCGGGCGAGACCTGCAGGTGCACGACGTGGTCCAGCGGCAATTCGGCTGCGCGCAGGAACGGGCCGTCGATCAGCACCACGGCGCGGTCATCGATCGGCTCGGGGGTCGCCCGCACCGAACGGTCGGTCGCCGGGTCGCGGAGTCGCCGTACGACTGTTCCGGAGCGAGCGGAGGCCAAGGGCTCGAACAGCTCCCGGCGCAACGCCGCGCCGTCGACCCAGCCGTACAGCAGCATGTCGACGTCGGTGCGGCCCAGCTCCAACCGCAACGACGCAGGACGCCACCACCAGGACGTGGACGTGCGCAGGACGGGTCTGCCGAGCCCACGCACATGCTCGGCCACCGCGTCGGCCACTTCAGTCGCGCCGATCTCCGCTGCCCCATCGATCCCGACAGAAGGGTGCTCACCGGGGAGGTCGGTGATCCACCGCGACAATGTCTCGACCAGCAACAGCGGGCTCAGCGGAGTGAAACGCACTGGTCAACCCTGTCAGCTCAGGGTCAGTGCTCCGCACCGCGGGCCGCCGGCTCGCGCGGCTTGGGCCTCTGCTCAACGCCGACCCAGGTCACGCCCCCGCAAGGCACAGGCAGAACGGATGCCCGGACGGGTCGAGGTACGCCCGGAACGTGCTGGGCGGACTTGGTTCTCCGGTCAGGCGCGCACCGATGGCGAGAATCCGTTTCTCGGCGGCATCAAGGTCCGGCACGTCCACGTCGAGGTGGAACTGCTGCGGGACCGTGTTGTCCGGCCAGGTGGGCGGCGTGAAATCCGGTGCCAATTGGAACGCGATCTCCGGCCCCGATGCACCCTTGATCGACACCCAGTCGTCGTCGTCCCTGACCACCTCGTATCCGAGCAACGCACAGTAGAACTCCGCCAACCGCCGGGGCTCCGGAGTGTCCAGAACCACCACGCCGAAGGTGGCGATCGGACCTTCACCGCCGGCGCCCTGTGCCGACACCGATGGTGCGTCGGAGTCAGCTGATGTTCCGGTTCCGGTCGAATTGGGAGTGGTCATGCCGTCATCACAGCACCAGGGTCCGACAGCCCCTACCTCGCCTCCGCAGCGGTCACATCGCCGCGAAAACCCACGCGCCGAACCCGCTGCCCCACTTCAGTTGTCGTGCCCCGACCGGGTCAGCGCAGCAACAGCTGCGCGACCGTGTAGATGACCAGACCGGCCAGCGCGCCGACAACGGTGCCGTTGATCCGGATGAACTGGAGGTCGCGGCCGACCTGCAGTTCAATCTTCCGACTGGTCGCCTCGCCGTCCCAGCGGGCGATGGTCTCGTCGATGATGCCGGTGATGCTGCGGGCGTGGTTGCGGGCGATGTATCCGGCCGCATCGGCCACCCAGCCGTCCACCTTCGCTGCCATCGGGCCGTCCTCGGTGAGCTGCCGGCCGAAGGAGATCAGGGCGTTCGTCACCGATCGGCGCAGCGGCGAGTCCGGGTCCTCGGCAGCCTGCAGCAGCGCGTCCTTGATCGACGTCCACGCACTGGCCGCCAGCGAGCGCACCTCGGCGTTGCCGACGATCTCGTCCTTGATCGCCTCGACCCGTTCGATGGTCGCCGGGTCATTCTGCAGGTCGACCGCAAACTCCTTCAGGAATCGGTCGAGCGCGCCGCGGAGTTGGTGCTGTGGATCGGTCTTCACCGCCTGGACAAACGCCAGCACCTCGTTGTAGATCCGGTCCGCGACGATGCCGTCGAGAAAGCGCGGCGACCAGGACGGCGCACGCTGGGAGACGACCCTGGAGACAACTGTGTAGTTGTCCCTGATCCACTCGTAACAGCGCTCGACGATGAAATCGACCAGCGGCCGGTGGTCGCCGCGTTCGAACACCTCGGCGGCGATCCGGCCCAGCGGCGGTCCGAGCTTGGTCTCGGCGATCTTGCGTCGCGCCATCGTCTCGAGCATGTCGGCGACCTGGTCGTCACTGAGCACCGTGCTGATGCCGCGGACAGCCGTGGCCAATTCCGCGGTGACGCGTTCGGCGGCAGCCGGCTGCGACAGGTACTCCCCGATCCGCTTGGCCACGGAGAATCCGGCGAGCTTCTCGCGGACCACATTCTCGGACAGGAAGTTGGTGGCGACGAACTCCGACAGCGACTCCCCGATGGCGTCCTTGCGGTTCGGGATGATGGCGGTGTGCGGGATGGGCAATCCCATCGGGCGTTTGAACAGGGCGGTGACGGCGAACCAGTCGGCGATCGCGCCCACCATCCCTGCTTCCGCCATCGCCCGGACGTAGCCGAGCCAGGGGTACTCGTCCTCCAGCGAGAACGCGATGACGAAGATGATCGCCATCAGTACGAGTGCGCCGGTCGCGACGGCCTTCATCCTGTTCAGCCGGCGCTTGCGTTCCTGATCAGCAGGCGTGAGCACCTCACCCGCCGCCCCGGCGGCGAACGGCGGCCGTTGCCGTGGCGGCGCTGTGGTCGGGTCGCCGGACGGGGTGCGCGTCGGCTGCGGCGCACGACCGCCCAGCAGTTGCGGCTGCTCGGGCGGCGAGGCGGCGGATTCGGATTCTGTGGTGCTCATGGCGTCATTGTTCCCCCGCTCACGGCTGCCGACCCCCACCCCGGCGGGTGCAGCGTGCCGGTCACGACGGCGCCGCGACCGCAACCGGATGCACGGCGCGGGCCGTGGCGCGGTAGGAATAGGCCATGACGCTGGCTTCCGATCGCCCGGCGGCCCGATCGGCGAACCCGCTGGTCCGCCGTTTGCGGCCGTACACGACGACGATCTTCGCCGAGATGTCGGCGCTCGCGGTCGCCACCGGATCCATCAACCTGGGTCAGGGTTTCCCCGATACCGACGGACCGTCGTCACTCCTGCAGGCAGCGCGGCAGGCGATCGCCGACGGGGTCAATCAGTACCCGCCCGGCCCGGGCATCGCGGAGCTTCGCCAGGCCATCGCGGAGCGCCGGCTCGCCGATCACCAGCAGCGCTTCGATCCCGACGGCGAGGTGCTGGTCACGGTCGGAGCAACCGAGGCGCTGGCAGCCGCTGTACTCGGGCTGTGCGAGCCGGGCGACGAGGTCCTGATGCTCGAACCGCACTACGACTCCTACCCGCCGATCATCGCGATGGCCGGCGGCACCCACCGGTCCGTCCCACTCCGGCCGGATGCGTCCGGCCGGTTCGCCCTCGACGTGCAGGAACTCGCCGATGCCGTTGGACCGCGGACCAGGTTGCTGATCCTCAACAGTCCGCACAACCCGACCGGCACCGTGCTCAGCCGGGACGAGCTCGCCGGGATCGCCGAGGTCGCAATCAGCAGGGACCTGATCGTCGTCACCGACGAGGTGTACGAGTACCTGGTCTACGACGGTGTGCGGCATCTGCCCATCGGCACGTTCGACGGCATGGCGGAGCGGACCGTCACCATCTCCAGCGCGGGGAAAACGTTCAACACCACCGGCTGGAAGATCGGCTGGGCGTGCGGCCCCGCGCCACTGATCGCCGCCGTCCGGGCCGCGAAACAGTTCCTCACCTATGTCGGCGGGGCGCCGTTCCAGCCGGCGATCGCCGGGGCGCTGCGGAACGAGATGGCCTGGGTGACAGGGCTTCGGGACAGCCTGCAGGGCAAGCGCGACCGGCTGTGCGCCGGGTTGGCGGGCGCCGGGTTCGGGGTGTACCGGCCGCAGGGCACCTATTTCGTGATGGCCGACATCCGGCCGCTGGGCGCGGACGACGGGATGCAGTTCTGCCTCGACCTGCCTGCTCGCGCCGGTGTGGTCGCGGTGCCGGACGAGGTGTTCCACGACGACCCGCGGGACGGAAAGCCGTTCGTGCGCTTCGCCTTCTGCAAGCGCGACGAGGTCATCGACGATGCCGTGCACCGCCTGGCGGCGCTGTGATGACGGATGCGGCGATGAGCGATCCGGTAGGGAACTCTGCGGCCATGGGCAGTGCTGTTGTCGCCGACGACCGTATCGGAGCCGTCTTGGCCGAGTCGCCGGTGTTCGACGGGCACAACGACCTCGCCTGGGCGCTGCGCCAACAGGTCAGCTACGACCTGTCGCAGCGCGACATCGCCGTGCGGCAGCAGGCCTTGCAGACCGACATCCCCCGGCTGCGCGCGGGCGGGGTCGGTGCCCAGTTCTTCTCCGTCTACGTCCCCGGCACGCTGGAGGGCGGCCGCGCCGTGACCGCGACCCTCGAGCAGATCGACTGCGTCACGCAGATTGTCGCCGCCTACCCCGACACGTTTGCGGCGGCCCGCACCGCGGACGACGTCCGCGCGGCGATGGCCGGCGGGCGGATTGCCGCGCTGCTCGGCGCGGAGGGTGGTCACAGCATCGATTCGTCGTTGGGCGCTTTGCGGATGCTCCGCCGGCTCGGCGTCTCTTACATGACGTTGACGCACAACCAGAACGTGCCGTGGGCAGACGCCGCCACCGACGTTCCGGTGGTCGGTGGGCTCAACGACTTCGGTCGTGACGTGGTGGCGGAGATGAACCGGATCGGGATGCTCGTCGACATCTCACACACCGCCCCGACGACGATGCATGCGGCACTGGATGTTTCCCGGGCCCCGGTGATCTTCTCGCACTCGTCGTGCCGAGCGTTGACCGACCATGTTCGCAATGTTCCCGACGACGTGCTGGGACGGCTCGCCGCGAACGGCGGCATCGTGATGATCACCTTCGTCGCGGATTTCGTCTCACAGGAGTGTGCCGACCATTCGGCGGCCGACGACGCCGAGCGGCATGCGTTGGGGCTCGACAAAGTGACGATCTACACCGAGAGCTCAGAGGAGGACCACGAGCCGGAGGCGGCGGCCGAATTGGCCCGCTGGCGTCGCGAGAACCCGCAGCCGACAGCCACTCTCGCACAGGTGGCCGACCATGTCGATCACGCCAGGGAGGTCACCGGCCCGGCGCACGTCGGCATCGGCGGCGACTTCGACGGCACCGACAGCCTGCCGATCGGGTTGACCGACGTCTCGATGTACCCGGCCCTGCTCGCCGAACTTGCCGATCGCGGCTGGTCCGACGCCGACCTCCGAGCGCTCACCAGCGGCAACATCCTGCGCGTGCTGCAAGACGCAGAAGAGGTTGCGGAGGCCGGTTTCGGCGCCTGACGGGAGCCGCTCCGCCGCCAACCGCTCCCGTTCGTGGACGCGGTCGGTGAAAGGGGGCGGCCGGTAGAAGCGGCGATGCCGGCCGCTCCTGGCATCCGTCGCGGAAAACCATGGCGTGCTCGGTCTTTCCGGGCTTTACGGTGGCCCTGTGGTGATCGAGGTCGACCGATTGGTCAAGAGCTTCCGCGTCCCTCAACGGGCCGCGGGAGTGCGCGCGTCCTTGCGTGGGGTGTTCCGTCGCAGCTACCGCGAGGTCCGCGCGGTCTCGGACGTGTCGTTCGGCCTCGAAGAGGGTGAGATCGTCGGGTTTCTCGGCCCGAACGGCGCGGGGAAGACGACGACCCTCAAGTGTCTGTCCGGCCTGTTGCACCCGGATGGCGGCTCGGCTCGGGTTCTGGGATAGCAACCGCACCGACGCGAATCGGACTATCTGTCGCAGATCGCGATGGTGATGGGACAACGCAACTCGTTGTACTGGGACCTTCCGGCGTTGGACGCCTTCGAGGTCCATCGGACGGTGTACCGGATGCCGCGACAGCAGTACACCGCCGCCCTGGACGAAATCGTCACGCTGCTCGACCTGGAACCGCTGCTGCGGAAACAGGTTCGGGTGCTATCGCTCGGTGAGCGGATGCGCTGCGAACTCGCCGCGTCACTGCTGCACCGGCCGCGGGTGCTGTTCCTCGACGAGCCGACGCTCGGCCTGGACGTCACTGCACAGGCGACGTTGCGCGCGTTCCTGCGCGACTACAACGCCCGGCACGCCGCCACCATCCTGCTCACCAGCCACTACATGGGTGACGTGACCGCGCTGGCCACTCGGGTGCTGGTCATCGATCACGGCACACTGCGTTTCGATGGGGACCTGTCCACCCTCATCGAGCGGCATGCGCCGGAGCGGCGGATCCGGGTGACCCTGCACGAGCCGGTGGCCACGGATCTGCTGGCGCGTTACGGCCACATCCTGGACGCCGACGGCACTGTCGTCACCCTCGCCGTACAACGCAGTGATACCGCCGCGATCGCCGGGCGGTTGCCCGCCGAATTGCCGGTCAAGGACGTCGCCATCGAGGATCCACCGGTGGAGGACGTCGTCAGAGCGGTGTTCTCCGGTGAGTGACCTGGCCACGGTGCGGCGCTACCCCGGCCTGGTCCGTTCCGGGGTTCAGGTCGGACTGACCTACCGGGGCCGCATGGTGCTGTCGGTCGTCACCGGGTTCTTCCCGCTCCTGCTGATGGCGGTGTGGTTGACCGTCGTCGCTGAGTCAGGACCGCCCGAAGGTTGGACCGCGGCCGATTTCCTGTCCTATTACGTTGCGGCAGCGGTGATGTGGCACCTGTCCGGACAGCACGTCGTCTGGGAGTGGGACGCCGACATGCGCAGCGGGGACCTATCCACCAAGCTCCTTCGACCGGTGCATCCCTTTCATCAGTACGCCGCTTCGGACCTGGGCCACCGCATCGTGATCCTGACTCTGTTGTTTCCCGTGCTGGTCCTGGCGGTGCTGCTGGTGCCCGGACTGGGCTACGACCTCACCCCCGGCCTGGCTGTGCTCGTGGCAGCCGCGGTGCTCCTCGGGTACGCGGTGAGCCTGCTGATGGCGCTGACGGTTGCGCTGCTGGGCTTCTGGAGCACCCAGACGACGAACATCTGGATGCTGTGGTGGGGGTTGGGTTCTTTCACGTCAGGCTGGGTGGCTCCACTGGAACTGATGCCGGACTGGCTGCGCACCATCGCCGCGCTGCTGCCGTTCCGGTCGACCCTCGGGTTCCCCGTCGAGTTGCTGTGCGGCCGACTGGACGGCTCCGGCATCGTTCTCGGCTTCGCGGTCGGCATGGCCTGGGTGGCGGTGTTCACCGGGCTGTACGTGATCGGGTGGCGCCGCGGGGTGCGGAGATATCAGGCGGTGGCCGGATGAACAGGGGATCCAACCGGACCGTCGCCGGCGCCGCGGATCGCGGCCTGGGTGGGTGGCGCCGGTACCTGCACATCATCGGGATCTGCTGGCGGGCAGCATTCTCCGAGCAACTGCAGTACCGCGCGGATCTCACGGCGAAGGCAGCGATGAGCGCCTTCTGGCTGCTGTGGGCAGCGGTCGGGGTATCTGTCTACTTCCGGTTCACCGGCGACATCGCCGGCTGGAGTTACCCGGAGATCGTGGTCGTCGTGGGGCTGTTCTTCACGATCAACGGGATGCGCCAGGCCTTCCTCGACCCCAACCTCGATGCGATGCGGGACCACGTCCGGCGCGGAACCCTCGACTACGTCCTGCTGCAGCCGGTCAACTCCCAACTGCTGGTCAGCCTGCGGCACGTCGGGATGAGCAACCTCGCCGACCCGCTCCTCGGCCTGTCCTTGGTGATCGTCGGGTGCGTGGCGAACGGGCATTGGGTGGGGGTCGCAGACATCGCCGCGTTCCTGCTGCTGATGGTCGCCGCGCTGGGTGTGGGCTGCGTGAGCGGGCCAATCTGACGTTGACGCAGATCACCGCGAAGGAACGGGAACTGGCATCGACCACCGGGATGTTCCGCGGCAAACAGCGCAAGGCGATCACCGAAGAGATCGACGCGCTCCGCAGAGCCTGTCACGTTTCCTGTGTAAGAAACAGGTGCTTTCTCAGTAATTCAACGCTATCACATCACGATCCTTCCGGGGAAGTAGGTGACCAGAATGTTCAAGGCGGTTTTCCACCCGTGTGTTCCGGTTCCGGATTCGCCCCCGCGTTGTGATGAAATGTTTCGCAAACCGAGGTAGAGGAGTTTCATCGCGGCGTCCTTGTCGGGGAAATGACCACGTGTTTTGGTGATCTTCCTGAGCTGGTAGTTGATGGACTCGATGGCGTTCGTGGTGTACACGATGCGCCGCAATTCCGACGGATAGTCCAGGAATGGAATGAATTCGTCCCAGGCCAGTTTCCACACGTCGATCGCTCCCGGGTATTTCTGACCCCATTGCTTGTCGAACTCGGCCAACGCGAGCTCGGCGCCTTCCAGGGTGGGTGCGGTGTAGATCGTCCGCATGACCGCGGCGATTTTCTTGCGGTCGTTGTACGACACGAAGCGCATCGCGTTGCGGATCACGTGAACGACGCAGGTCTGCACAACCGTGTTCGGGAAGATCGACCGGATCGCGTCGGGTAACCCGGTCAACCCGTCGCAGCAGGCGATGAGAATGTCAGCGACACCCCGGTTCCGAAGGTCGGTCAGGATCTTCGCCCAGAACTTCGCGCCCTCGGTGTCCTGGATCCAGCAGCCCAGGGCGTGTTTGCGGCCCTCCACGTCCACGCCGATGGCCAGGTAGGCGACCTTGGTGGTGACCACCCCGGCGTCCTTGACCCGGATCCGGATGCCGTCGACGTAGACGATCGGGTAGACCTCGTCCAGCGGCCTCGACTGCCAGGCCTTGATCTCATCGACCACGACATCGGTGACGTTTGAGATCAATTCCCTAGAGGCGTTGATCCCGTAGATCTCCAGCAGATGCGCCTCGATATCCCGGGTTGTCATTCCCCGCGAATACAACGACAAGATCATGTCCTCGATGTTCCCGATTCGTCGGGCATATTTCGGGACAATCCGCGGCTCGAACGACGAATTCCGGTCCCGCGGGACCCGCATCTCCACCGCGCCGTTCCGGGTCGCCACCGTCTTCGACGTTCCACCGTTCCGGGAATTACCCGTCCCCCGGCCGGCCGGGTCCCCGGACTCGTAACCCAAATGCTCAGTCATTTCCGCTTCGAGTGCTCTTTCCAACACAGCTTTCGTGAGCTGGTTCAAAAGTCCGTCGACGCCGTCAAGCGGCGTCCCGGACGATTGCGCGTCCTTGATCAAAGAATCGATCGCCGACGGTGACAACGACTCCGCGAGCCGCTGCGCGGCCTTCTGCGAGTCCGACGACGATGCTGTGGTCTGCGTCACGTTCCGTACCTTCCAGGATGTCAATGAGCTTGTCGATCATGGACCACCCGGTTCCTACACAGACTCCGTGACACCCCCGCTCCGCACCGCACACGCCCACCAAGTCGCCGCTCACGCGGCCGCCGCCGCCCTCGTCCCACCAAGCCAGCACACCACCAGCAGCGACTTGTCACCCGAGCGGACCGAGCAGATCACCGCGGAACTGCTGCACACAGCCGCACAGACCGACACTGCGACGCTGCGGGTGCACCAACGGAACTTGCAGCACTACACCGAGAAAGTTCAGGAAGCGACCCAACCGCTGGCCGACATCACCGCCGAACTTCACGCCCGCGCCCAGGACCCCACCCTGTCCGTCCCGGACAACCTCCAGGCCTTGGCCCGGCAAGCACAGCAACGGCAACACGAACGGCAGATCCACGAACGGGAACACACCTACGACTACCACCACACCCCACACCACGGCCCGTCCCACGGCATCGGGCTATAACCGACGACCGTCACCAATTCCGGGCAAGATGTTCCCTCCCAGTGGTACAACAGAGACCTAGCTCGCAGAGCTGCAATTAAGGCGCACATGGCTAATGGAAGTCACCTTTTTTGCATGCCACTCCAACTAATCCGAGAGGTGACCAAACCACTTACTACTGCTGCCACAAAGGCGATAGCCGCTGCCAAATAAGTGTTGACGTCGAAAAGCCAGAGGGTAACGATCATTGCAATTACGAACCCGACGAACGCCCCCAGTGGCGCGCGAAACGACTTGGACGGATCAGGAGAGCTAGTATTCATTATCTAGGTACCCCGCTGTACATCTAATGAGTCCAGCGACAGTACTGACACCCCGCGAACCGGTCCGCCTCAAGTTCGAACGCTGTAAGCGCAGGAGTAGGTCGACAATTGCACCTTCCTACGTTGCTGAGTTCTTTTCCCGTGCATACCTTTTGATGCCCGACAGCAAAAGGATTATCGACAGACCGATGCCAGCCAGGAGCGACCATTGCTTGGGTGTACTTGCAACGAGTAAGACAATGAATGTGAGAAGTAGAAGCGATCCGCCAATCAGTAAGGACCAAGTCCCGCCACTAACTCGCGACGTGTCGTCCATAATGGTGGATCCTTCCCAATGGTGGCGGCGTTATGCACAGGAGGCGTAAAATGAGTACCCGGTGGTGGCGATAACCCCAAAGATCGCTAATACTCCTGCGGGCGGATTGAAAATCCCAATGATCGCTCCACCTAGGGTGGCTAAACATCCATTCGCCTGAATATTGTTGGCGTCCGGGTACGTTGGATCGGGGCCATCGACGCCTGGGTCCGTGCAGTAAGAGAGAGTAATTTGACAAAGGCCACTCGGGTCGCTGTAAGTAGTTGGGATGTTACTGACGTATGCGTAGGGGTTTTCTTCTTGCCCGCTGGGGTCGGGTTGGGTGAACCGGCCGATGTTGGGGTCGTAGTAGCGGGCCCCGAACTTCGTGGTTCCGGTCGTGGCGTTGTACATGCCGCCGGCGTACCGGATGGTGTTGCCGACGTTGGCGCCGGTAGCGGTGCGGGTCCGCCCGTACGGGTCGTAGGAGTACGCCGCCGTCTTCGCGCCCGAGGTGCTGACCGTGCCGACGGTGGAACCAAGGTTGTCGGTCAAGAAGTATGCGGCGTTGGCACCGGTGGTCCCGATGAGCTCCCCGTCCGGGGTACGGATGTAATTGATCGCCGCGCCAGACGTCGACTGACCGGTCAACCCCAGCATGGTGTTCCGGTAACTCGTGGCCGACCCGCCGGTGGTGGCGGTCAACCGGGTGGTCTGCGTCTCCCCGAGATACGTATTGCCAGTGGCGATCCCGTTCACCGTGGCGGCGGTGATCTGGTCCCGCCCGTTCACCGTAGTCGCAGTCACCGGCGCCACCCCGACACTGGTGTTCCCCGGGTTGGTCAACTGATTGCCGTTCGCGTCGTAGGACAACCCCGCGGTCGACCCGTTCAATGATGTCAACTGATCAATGGCGTTATACCCCTGGGTGGTGGTCTTGGTGACACCACCCAGCACCGAAGTGTTGGAAGTGCGGTTGCCGTTCTTGTCATACGCGTACGCCCATGACGCACTCGCCGCACCCGTGCTGGTCTTCTCTGTCGCGGTGCGCAACCGGTTCAACGAGTCATACCCGTAGGTCGTCGTCGAATTCGCGGGGCCACCCACACCGACGATGTCCTTTCGGGTCTGCACCAGCACCGTGTCACTGGCGCCCTTCGCATACGTGTAATTCAGATCCGACAGCACCGTGGCACCGGAGACAGCCCTGATCCGGGTCGGCCGACCCGACTTGTCCGGAGTCATCGTCTGCACCACCGGCGTGCCGGTCGGGTACGTCACGGTCGTACGGGCACCGTTCGGGTCATACCCGAACGTCGTGCACCTGGTCACCGTCCCGGTGCACGACCCACCCGGCTCGGCCAACTTCACCAGCTGATTCCCGGCGTCATAGAAGTACCTGGTCGTCCCCCCAGAATCGGTATAGGACCCGACATTCCCAGCAGTGTCGTACGTGACCGTCGCGGCGGCCGAACCGGGTGGGGTGATGCTGGTCTGCCGGTTCAACCCGTCATAGGCATACGTCTGTGTACCGCCCACGGAGTCGACCATGGAGAACAGGTACCCGTCACCGTCGTAGGAGTACACGACCTGCCCGCCCACGGAATACACCGTCTGCGTCCGCTGATCGCGGTTGTCATAGGAATACGTCACCGTGACCCCGTTCGGGGTCCGCACCGACGTCAACCTGGACAACGAGTCATACCCGTACGTTGTGGCCACACCCGGCGCGGGCGGGGTGATCGATGTCAACTGCCCCGATGTGTTGTACGCGTACGTGGTGGTCTTCCCGTTGCCATCGGTCGCCTTGCACTGCTGCCCGGGGAACCCGCCACAGGCCACACCACTGTCGCCCTGGTACCCGTAGGACCGGGTGACACCGGTGCTGGTGGTGCTGGTGTCGGCCACCGACGAGACGTTACCCGCCGCCGTGTACGTCAACGAGGACCGGTTCCCCTGCCCGTCATACACACACTTCGCCTGATACGGATGGCTCGTGTCCGTGCTGCTGCAGGCCGCACCCGGGGTGGTCGAGTTCGTGTACTGCGCCTTGGCGCCGGCCCCGGTCGGGGTGGTCACCGCGGTCAGACTGTTGTTCGTGTCGTAGGTGAACCGGGTGGTGTTCCCCGCCGAGGGGGTCGCGCCCAAAGCGTCGATCGCAGAAGCGATGTCACTGTTCGCCGTCCACGTCTGCGACTTCGTCTTGCCCAGTGCGTTCTTCACCGCCGTCACCCGACCCAGGGAGTCCAGGGTGTACGTGCTGGTGTTCCCGGCGTTGTCCTTCTGCGTGGTGGTCGTCGCCGACGGATAGGCGAACGTCGTCGTCGACACCCCCAAGCTCGGATTATTCCGTTGCAGGTCCCGCTTGATCGTGGTGACCCGGTTACTGGTGTCGTAGCCAATGGTGGTGCTCGTCCCGGCCCAGGTTTTGATGTTCGTCAACTGCCCACCGGCGTTATAGACGTACGTCGTCTGACGCCCGCTCGGGTCCGTCGTCCTGCTCAGGCGCCCCGCGGTGTCGTAGTCGTACGCCTCCTGCCGCCCCGCCGGGTCGGTCCACGTGGCCAGCCGGCCGTTAGCGTAGGCGAACGTGGTCACCCGCCCCGTCGCATCGGTGATCGACGACAACTGGTCGTTGGCATACAGGTAGGTCAAGCCCACACCGTTGCGGTCCTTGTCCGACGTCAGATACCCACCCGCGGTGAACGACAGTTTCTCCCCGGTCTTGCGGTAGGTCAGGGTGAACGTGCCATCGCCGTTCTTCTTCAGGTCCGCATTGATCCCGGGTGGTGCGGTGAACGTGCTGGTCCCGGTGAACACGGCGGTGAACCCGGACGGGCCGATGAACTTCACCGACGACGCGCCGACCTGCAGGCCGATGTCCCGCCCGGTGGACAACACACTTCGCACCCCGAAGGTGCCGGTGCCCGTGGCGCGGCTGTTGTAGAAACGGTCCAGTCGCACATTCAATCCGGGTGCGTTGATCTTCAGGTCGGTGGCGTGCACCACCAGGTTCCCGTTCGCGAGATTGACCTGCAGCTGCAGGTTGTCGATCGCGTTCAGCCCGAACGTTTCCAGGCCGTAGAAGCCCTGCACGCCCAGGCCCGCTCCGCTGGCACCTGCCCCGGGCGACAACGCTGCCGCACCGAGCGAGCCATCCGCGGCCGCGACGGTCCCGGGCGAGGCCGAAGAGGTCTTCCCACCCGCCTGCGGTGCCGTCGGCGACCATGCACCGGTCGGCAGCGAGCCCGTCGGCGTGCGGTTCAGCACCGTCGGCGGTGACCACACCACTGGCACGGGAGTGGCTGCGGCAACCGGTGCAGCGGAGGCTGCAACGGCGGGTGTGGCCCACGACGTGGTGACCGTGCTGATCATGATCGCCGCCAGACCGGCCGCGACCCCGCGGCGGACCTGCCTTCGACGCGAGCCCCGGTGCGGCTCGGAAGCATTGCGGCTCAGGGGTTTCGGGCAGCCTTCAACCACGAGGCAGACTGCAAGGGGTTCTCCTGCGAGGGCGCGACCTGATCGGATCAGGCGCTCAGGTGCGCCCCGCACCTCACGATCGGGGCGCGTGCTGGAACGGTGCCATCACTGCGCGTGTCACCGCAATAGCCCAAGGTGAGGTGCCATGATCTTCACTCGGACGGCGTAGTGCTAAGCGGCATTGTTCAATCTTCGTTCGTCTGTGATTCAGACGCCGTGTTCGGGGAACCGCTGCGGTGAAACGGCTTTCGCCCTTCGAAATTCGACATCACAATGCTCCAGTTGTCCGTATTGGGCGAACACCTTGCTCGCCTGGACAAAGCCGCCCGACGACACTTCGATACGCCGTCATGGAAGTCGCCGGACCGACGTGGTCATGGTCATTTCCCCTGCCACCTCGTCGAACCCGAGATCGACCGTGACGGCCTGCACTTCGGCCAGCGACGTGAGATGCGTTCCACCACAGGGGATCCGCTGTGTCCCTTTCGGCAGCGCACACACCCACTCCCGCAGATCGGTCAACGCCGGGCCCTGGGTCTGCACGACGATCGGCGCACCGGTTGCCACCCAGCTCGGCCAGCAGGGAGTTGGCCGTTTCGGTCACCTGGGCAAGTTCAGCGGCGAGGCCGGTGGCGTCAAATCCTTTCTTCCGCAATGACTTCCCGAGCCGGTAACGATCGACGGCACCGTCGGGCACTATCCGCGAGGAAACGATGCTGAGCTGGTCGAAGTCGGGATGTCCGAGACCGTCTGTCGCGACGGGCTTACGCCACCGCGCCGCCAGCGCCGCATTCAGGGCGAGAGCCGCCACGTGGCAACCGGTATGGCCTGACGACAGTGCGAGCCGGTACGCGGCGTCGACGGACAGGGTGACCCGGTCCCCCTCCGTCAGCGTCAGGTGCCCGCCCTCGAGGACGTGGACGACAACGAACGCCCAGCCCGGCTCCCCACGCCGAACAGGTACGGCGTCGCCGACGAAGAACTCGGATCCGTCGGTCGCCCCGATCACGCAATCCGAGACGGCGACGCTGACATCCCCTGCCGTGACGGTGCCTCGGTCCGCCCCCTGATCCGGCCAGCGCGGGTCCACCGGGTGGAACGGGGTCACGTCGGTCAACAGCAGCGTCCGGTCGTCCTGCTCGATGACGGACAGGACCGTCGCCTCGGTGGACAGCGGTCCGTTCGGGTACGTCACGTGGGTGTCCTGACGAGGCAGCGGCATGCGGGACAGTCTGCCGTGACCGCCCGGGTGGCCGCCGCAGCCCGGCGCCATTTCGGTGTTGCCGGGGGTTGCGGGGGCGAGTAGACATAGCTGCACACAACGGGCGGCGTCGCCACGGCGGTTCACCGCAGCGGCAGCGCGGCCCCGCGTGAGTCGAGAATCTGGACCGGATGGACGGCTCGGGCGACCGAAGCTCCCCCGACGGTGACATCGGACGCGGATCCGGGCTCCGATCCTCGACGCGGTGGGCGGACGTCGCGCCGCACGGGACCTCACGGTTCCGCGGCGGCGACGGGACCGGGAGTCACACCGGCGCCCGGATGTGGGTGCATCGCTGCACCCAGCCGGGTCCCCCGCCGCACAGCGGGGCCCGGTGCACACGCCGGGCCCCGCTCCCCCAACGGAGAGGACCGACCATGCGGATCGCAATGGCCAACGACCACGCCGGCTATCCGTTGAAGACGGAGATCCGCCTGTTCCTCGAGCAGGGCGGCCACGAGGTCATCGACTTCGGCACCCATGACGAGCACGCCTGCGACCTGCCCGACTTCGCCTACCCGGCGGCCGTGGCGATCGGCAACGGGGATGTCGACCGTGGCATCTTCGTCGACGGCGTCGGGTACGGCAGCGCGATGATCGCCAACAAGGTCCGGGGCGTCTTTGCCGCGGTGTGCCAGGACCCGTTCTGCGCGGGCCTCGCTCGATCGCACTCGAACACGAACGCCCTGTGCCTGGGCGGCAAGATCATCGGGTCCGGGATCGCGCTGGACATCGTCACGGTGTGGATGAGCACCGAATGGCTCGGCGCGCCCGGCGGGGAGGAGAAGTACCGGCGCCGGGTGGAGAAGGTGGTCGCCATCGACGAGCGGCATCTGCGCCCGGTGTCCGAGGTGTCGCCGGACTGACCGGTATCAGCGGCACCCGAAGCGGTTGAGTGCCTCCATCGTCCGCTCCGTCATCTCGTCACCACCTGTGTGGCCGGTTCCGACCAGATACAGCTCGGACCCGGGCCAGGCCCGGTGCAGCATCCACGGCACGTCCGGCGGTCCGCCGAGGTCCAACCGCCCGTGGATCAGTGCCCCCGGTATCCCGGCGAGCCGTCCCGCGTTGCGCAGCAGTTCACCGTCCTGCAGCCAGGCGGCATGCGAGAAGTAGTGCGCACACAGCCGCGCGAAGATGGCCCGGAAATCGGGATCCTCGTAGCGGGGGTTCGGGGTCCAGCCCTCCTCGAGCGACACGATCGCGTCCTCGTAATCGCACCAGTCCTGGGCGGCCTTGATCCGCACCGCGATGTCATGGTCGCCGTTGAGCAGATCGTCGTAGGCGGCGACGAGGTCGCCGGCGTCTCCACCACCTTTGCTGAAGCGCTCCCACTCGTCGGGGAAGAACCGGCCTGCTTCGTGATAGAGCCAGTGCACATCCGCCGGGCGGGTCATGGTCACCGAGACGAGGACCATCTCGGTCACTCTGTCGGGATGCCGCTGCGCATACGCCAGACCGAGGGTGACGCCCCAGGATCCGCCCCAGACCAGCCACCGGTCGATCTCGAGATACTCGCGGAGCCGGTCGATGTCAGCGATGCAATGGTGGGTGGTGTTGGTGCTCAGGTCGGTGGACCAGTCCGCAGCGGACGGGGTGCTGCGCCCGCAGCCCCGCTGGTCGAACTGCACCAGCCGGTAGACGCTGGGGTCGAAGGACCGCCGACGGCCGGGTGACGAGCCGCCTCCTGGACCGCCGTGCAGCGCGACCGCGGGTTTCCCGTCAGGATTGCCGCTGACCTCCCAGTGCAGGACGTGCCCGTCACCGACGTCGAGCATTCCCTCGTCGTAGGGTTCGATGGCCGGAAAGCGTTCCACCATCGGCTGATCCTAGGGCGGGACGGGTCCGGCGGCAGGGTTCCGTGCCATGGTGAGACATGAGCGGGTACCGGCACTTCCGCGAGAGTGCCCTCGGTGGGTCTGCGTACCGGGCCGCCGCCGCTCTGGTGGTGTGCGTTCTGGTGCTGACGCAGACGGGTTGTTCCTCGCCGTCGGATGACGCCGGCCAATTTCCAACCTGTACCGCTCCCCTGATCCGGGTCGGCGCACAGCCCCTGCGTTTCGTCAGACGACTCCCGCATTCGTCTTCCGTCGCGCGTCCAGCACCGACCACCGCAGCACTCACCACCACCGCCGCACCGACCACCGCACCGACAACTTTCACCGGCACCGAGCAACGCTGTCGAGATCGCGCAGCCCGTCGAACCTGTCACCGCCCGGCCCCAGGACTTCCTCCACCCATCGGCTCTGCGGGCGGCGCCACCACCGTTGCGGTGATGGGCTTTCGCAGCTCGATCGCCATGATCGATACGGCGACGGCGGCCCGGATGAGCGGCAGCTGGCGTCCCGGTTGCCCGGTTGCGCTGAAGGACCTGCGTTACCTCACCGTCACCTACCGCGGCTTCGACAACGCCGATCACAGCGGCGAACTCGTCGTTGCTGAGGCCGTCGCGGACGATGTTGTGACGATCTTCCACGAGCTGTATGACGACGGATTCCTCATCGCCTCTCTGCTGCTCGTCGACGACTTCGGTGGCAGTGACGATGCATCCATGGTCGCCGACAACAGCTCCGCGTTCAACTGCCGCGAAGTGACCGGCGGCACCGGCTTCTCCGAGCATTCCTACGGCACCGCGATCGATCTCAATCCGGTGCAGAACCCCTACCTCTCCGGCGATGTGGTACTGCCGGATCAAGGGAGGAAGTACCTGAACCGAGTGCCCGGTCCAGGCGTGATCGTCGCGGGTGATGCCACGGTGGCGTGCGTTCGCGCGTCAGGGCTGGAGTTGGGGCGGGAGCTGGACTGATCCGGTGGACTACCAGCACTTCTCCGTCACGGGACGTTGACAGCTCAGAAGACCTCGGAGAGCCGCCAGCAGCAAATGGCGCCCAGGTCCGAACCTGTTACCCGCACGGTGGTCTCGCTGGTGGCGGGTACCCGGAACGCAGCGGATCCGTCGCCCGTGAAGACCTCGACGACGCCGGAATCGACGATGATCCGAAGGAGGTCCGAGGACACGGGTAACACCGACCTGTTGCCGTCAGAACTCACCGCCACGAGTCCCTCCTCGGGAGTCCACTGCAGCGTCAGCAGAGTGGACGCCACGTTGTGGAGTCGCCATTCCCACTTCGCTGGGAAGGCCACTGCCATTTCCATGTCGAGACCATCGCCGGCATCGGCGATCTCTACCAGACCGGGCGCAGTCTCGTTGACTCGCAACGGTTCCCGCAGGGCGTCGACATCTGGATGCGGGCGCAGCCGGAACGCGCTGTCGGGCCCGACCTCGGCCACCATCGGCAGCGACAACGCTCCCGCCCACGGGCGGGAGGTCGCGTCATGACCGGGATTCTCGCGCAGCCAGAACATCACGCATGGCAACCCGGACCGATCGGTGAAACTAGTCATGGCGTAGGCGGTCTCGTCATGCGTGATGCGGGTCCAGCGCTCCGGAGTGAAGGTACTGCCGTCGTAGCTGCCGATAGCGCCGGCGACGTAGTACAGCCGGTCGTCGTCCCACACCGACACCACCAGCGCCCAGTCGTCGCCGATCCGGAAGAGCTGCGGGCACTCCCACATGCCGCCCGTCCACACACCTTCGGTCTCGGAACGGCTGCGGGAGCACAGCACACCGGTGTAGGTCCAGTGCCGGGCATCAGGCGACGTGTACTGCACCGCGAGCCCGACACCTTCCTCGACACCGACGCCGACCACCATCGTCCAGCCGGCGTCGGTCCGGAAGATGCACGGGTCGCGAAAGACGGTCGCTCGCAGCTCCGGTGGCGGACCCTCGATGAGGATGCCATCACCGGGACGGGTCCAGGTCCGCAATTGCTCATCGGGGGGTGCGACCGCGATCCGCCCGAGGTTCCAGTTGTCCGGCAACACGCTGGTATAGACGATCGTCGGCCGACCGTCCTTCAGCACGGTGGCGCCCGTCCAGCATCCCTCTTCGTCCGGGCCTGGCGTCAACGCGATCGGTCATCGATGCCAGCGCATCAGGTCCGGTGCGACTGCATGCCCCCAGTGCACCGCCGACGCCCACGCGGTTCCGGCCGGGATGTGTTGGTAGAACAGGTGGTACTGCCCGTCGACCCAGCTGATGCCGTGCGGGTCGTTGAGCCAGCCGCGCTCCGGGGTGAAATGCAGTCTCGGGCGGATGTCGGCCGACTGCTCGGGTAGCGCGGTCATGTCGACGCCGGCCTGCCTCGTGACAACTCTGTCTGCATGTGCGCGGTTCAGCCGCTGGTCAGCACATCGGCGAGGTCGAACCGCACCGGCCGGTCGAGCTGCGCGTAGGTGCACGACTCGGGGTCGCGGTCGGGGCGCCAGCGGACGAACTGTGCAGTGTGCCGGAATCTTTCGCCCTCCATGTAGTCGTAACGGACCTCGACGACGCGTTCGGGCCGCAACGGGATGAAGGACAGGTCCTTGCCGGCGTTCCACCGGCTGGTCTCGTTCTTCCGCGGGGTGCGCTCGCCGCCCTCGCGCGCCGCCCAGTTCCACGGGTGCCCGTCGAAGGTGGTGACGTACGGCTGGAGTTCCTCGTACAGCTTCTTCCGGGTGGCCATGGGGAAGGCGCCGATGACGCCGACCGAGGCCAGCACGCCACGCTCGTCGTAGAGACCGAGCAGGACGGACCCGATCGTCTCGGGTCCGGACTTGTGGACCCGGTATCCGGCGACGACGCAGTCGGCGGTGCGCTCGTGCTTGATCTTGCTCATCACCCGCTTGTCCGGCTGGTAGCGCAGGTCGAGCTTCTTGGCGATGAGGCCGTCGAGGCCCGCGCCCTCGAACTCGGAGAACCACCGCTGCGCCTCGTCGAGATCCCTTGTCGCAGGCGTGACGTGGATGGGCGGCCTGGCGTTCCCCAGAGCCTGTTCAAGCGCGAGGCGCCGATCCAACAGCGGCTCCCCCATCAGGTCGTCGTCACCGATGGCGAGCAGGTCGAAGGCGACGAAGCTCGCCGGCGTGCTCCCGGACAGCAGTTTCACTCGGCTGGCAGCGGGGTGGATCCGCTGCTGCAGCGCCTCGAAGTCCAGCGTGTTGCCCTCGAGATTGGCCACGATGATCTCTCCGTCGATCACTGCCCGCGGCGGGAAGTTCTCCAGCACGGCCTGCACGACTTCGGGGAAGTAACGAGTCATGGGCTTCTCGTTGCGGCTGCCGATCTCCACCTCGTCGCCGTCGCGGAAGATGATCGAGCGGAAGCCGTCCCATTTCGGCTCGTAGAGCTGGCCCGCGGGGATGGCGCTCACCGGCTTGGCGAGCATGGGCGAGACCGGGGGCATCACGGGTAGCTGCACCTGGTCAGTCTCCCTGCAATGCCAGGATGCCGCAGACGAGGAAGCCTGACCTCCTCAACTTGCGAGGTCTTCACTAGTTAACTAGTGTTTTGCCGTGATCGAGTTCCGCATCGCCCGGCGAGCGGCGTTGCCTGCCTATCTGCAGATCGTCGAACAGACCAGGCGTGCATTGGAGAACGGAATGCTCAGTGTCGGCGATCAGCTCCCCACGGCCCGGGAGGTCGTTTCCGCAACCGGTATCAACCCGAACACCGTTCTCAAGGCGTACCGGGAGTTGGAGCGGCAAGGCTTGGTCGAAGGTCGCACCGGCACGGGCACCTTCGTCACCGGCGACTTGGCCAGACTGCAGTCGGACCTGGAATCGCCGCTGGCGGTCCAATTGCGGAGCTGGCTGCAGTCAGCGAACGCATCGGGGTTGGAACGCCACGACGTCTTGGCATTGGTGACGACGTTGCTGGACGAACGGGAACGGGAGGCAGCGAAATGACAATTCGCTTGGAGGTGCGCAACGCAGTGAAGCGATACAAGCGTGGCTGGGCCCTGCGCGACTGCGACGCGACGATCCAGCCGTCCACGATCACGGCACTTGTCGGGCCGAACGGCGCGGGTAAATCGACGCTGCTGGCCGCGGCCGCCGGTGTGGTGTCCTTGACCCAGGGCGAGATCAGCGTGGACGGGCGCCCGGTCGACCGGCGCATCGATCCGGCAGTCGGCTATCTCGCCCAGAACAGGCCGCTGTATCGGCGGTGGCGAGTCTCGGAAATGTTGGCCCACACCAAAGACTTGAACACACAGTGGGACGGCCGGCACGCCGAACAGCTGATCGACCGAGCTGCAATCTCCACCGACGACCGGGTGGGGCACCTGTCCGGCGGCCAATGGACAAGTCTCGCGCTGATCCTGGTGCTGGCCAAACGACCGGCCCTTGTGCTGTTGGACGAGCCGCTGGCGGCGCTGGACCCGCTGGCCCGGCTGCGAGTACAGCAGACCTTGATGGCCGAAGTCGCCGACACCGGGATGACGGTGGTGATGTCCTCGCACATTGTCGGCGAGATCGGTGACACCTGCGACGCTCTGCTGTTGTTACAGGATGGGCACGTCACACTCCAAGGGCCGATGGATGACGTCGTGCAGCGGCACCGCATCCTGACCGGGCCGAGAGCCGACCCACTGGATTGGCTGCCGCGCACCGATCGAGTCGAAGTGAGATCCGCGGGACAGCAGACGAGCGTGCTGGTTTCCGCCGTTCCGCCGTTCCTGCCGCCCCGATGGACCGAGCAACCCGTCGACCTGGAGGACATCGTGATCGCCAGGTTGCGCAGCGCGGAGAACGCCGTCGACGACACCGCTGGAGCAGCCTGATGACCGGCCGAACTGACACTGTGCCTGCGTTCAGTGACAGCAACCGCGTCGGATCAACCTCGCGACCGCGACAGTGGCGAGCCGCTTGGCGACAGCACGGTTCGTGGGTGTTGGGCACCCTCGCGCTCATCGCAACTGGTGGCGTGGCACTGACGGTGATCATGCTGATGATTCCGGCGTGCGCCTCCACAGCGTGGTGGGAGACGCCGGGCGCCACCTGTGATCTCGAGCCGATGAGGACGCTCTGGAGACTGTATCGGGCGGCCCTGTTCGGACTTCCTATCATCGCTGGTGCGGTGCTCGGAGCAATCACCTTCGGACCCGACAAGGAACACGGAACACAGGTTTACGCCCTGACCCAGGGCGTCACACGGATTCGTTGGTGGATATCCAAGGTCGTCATCACCGCCGTGCCCGTCTTCATTGCAGCGGCAGTACTGGGGATGGCCACTCTGTGGGTTGCAGACGGCCCCGACAACCAGATCATGTGGGTTCAAAAACTGACCGCGCCGAGCTTCGACATCCTCGGGCTGATGCCGGCGTCCCTTTTCCTGGTGGCATACGCCGGCGCAGCAACCGGCGCACTGTTCTGGCGCACCGTCGGCGGGATCGTCGGCGGACTCGTCATCGCTGCTGTGGTTGTCGTGGGTACCAGTTTGCTGCAGCCATTGGTGGTGCCACACACTCGTGAACTCATTCCCGTGCGGGCCTGGTTCGAAGACACAACGGGCTTGCTCGGCGGCGGGATGGACTCGGCGTACGGGTGGGGAGGTTACGCAGACGCCGACGGCCGCGACACCGACGTCTCGACATTGAATTGCCCTGACGACGGGTGGGTCGAATGCATCGAGAACGCGGGCGTGTTCTACCGCGTCGAGATTTACGTATCCAGTGACGAATATCCCCAGATGATGCTCATCATCAGCGGTCTGAACCTGATTTTCGCAGGCGCGCTTCTCGCCGCCGGCGCCCAAGCTGTTCGTCGGCGCGACCTTTAGAACGCCGGGTTGCAGATCATTGAGGTGCTTCAGGCTCGTATCCCGGGGCGCTCTCGCCACCGGAGGCGATACTCGGCAAACCGACGCCTTACTCCAGCTGCAACAGGAGCAACCGATCCACAGCCGGAGCATCGCCGAGCCGCGAGCCCGCGGATCCACCCGAAAGGCGCCGGCCATGTCGACCTCTCCACCCCCCGAAGACGCCTCACGCGACAGCACCCGTTACGAATGGACCGTCGAGCGGCTTCGCGCCGCCGGATGTGTCTTCGCCGAGGATGAAGCGCGGCTCCTGCTGGAGAGCGCCGCGTCAGCCGACGATCTCGACAGCATGCTGCAGCGCCGGGTCAGCGGGATCCCCCTGGAGTACATCCTGGGCTGGACCGAATTCTGCGGACTGCGCATCGCGGTCGAGCCGGGCGTATTCGTGCCCCGGCAGCGCACGGCCCTGATGGTGACCGAAGCGCTTGCGCTGCTGCGCGGCCGCACACAGCGCCCGGGATCGGCGTCGACAGTCGTCCTCGACCTGTGTTGCGGCGCAGGCGCTGTCGGCGCAGCTCTGGCCACGCAGTCAACGTCGTGCGAAATCTACGCCAGCGACATCGATCCCGTTGCGGTCGCCTGCGCGCGACGAAACCTCCCGGACCGCGCACACACGTACACCGGTGATCTGTTCTCGGCGCTGCCGGCCGCCCTGCGCGGAACTGTCGACGTGCTGGTGGCGAACGCGCCGTACGTACCGACCGCAGCGCTCCGGCTGATGCCGCCGGAGGCTCGGCTGCATGAACCGGCCACAGCGCTCGACGGCGGCGAGGACGGCCTGCACATTCTCCTGCAGGTGATCGCCGACGCACCGCAGTGGCTCGCGCCCGGCGGGCATCTGTTCGTTGAGGGCGGCGAGGAGCAGGCACCGAAGCTCGCTGATCTGATGGTCCGCGCCGGTCTGCTGCCCAGGATCGCCGGCTCCGAGGAGCTGGGTGCGACCGTCGTCATCGGCCGACTGGCTGCCGGCTGACCTACTCGGGACGGGCTCGGGAGTTGGTCGACCGATGAGTCCGGCGCCCCATCGGTGTCCACCTCCTCACAGCCATTCCACCGCCGTCAGGAGAAACACCGTGACATCCATGACCACCCCCACTGCCAGCACGGCGATCGCCGGAACCTTGGAGGCGCGGGGAGCTCGGCTCTACTACGAGGTGCGAGGCAGCGGGCCTGTCATCGTGCTGGTGGGAGCGCCGATGGACGCGCGGGCCTTCTCCCCGCTGGCCGAGCTGCTCGCGACCGACCACACGGTGCTGACCACCGATCCGCGCGGGGTCAACCGAAGCGTGGTCGACGACCCCGAGCAGGACTCGACTCCGGAACTGCGCGCGGACGACCTCTCCCGGCTGCTCATCCACCTCAATGCGGGCCCGGCAACGGCTTTCGGGTCCAGCGGGGGCGCGGTGACCGTCCTGGCGCTGGCCCAATTGCACCCTGAACAGGTGCAGACGGTGATTGCGCACGAGCCGCCGCTCGAGCAACTGCTCGAGCGGCGCGAGGCCCACCGGGCGGCGATGGAGGACATCATCGCCACCTATCAGTCGCACGGGCCTGCGGCTGCCTGGGGCAAGTTCATGGCCGCGGCCAACATCACCATGCCGGGCGACGAAGGGCCGTCCGGTCCGATCCCTGAACCCGCCGAGCGGGACGCGCAGGACGTCGCCGACGAACGGCACTTCTTCCTGCACGAACTACGCCAAACCACCTTGTGGCAGCCGGATGTGGCAGCGCTGCGGGCGTCCGGCTGCCGGATCGTCATCGGTATCGGCGCGGCGTCCGTTGGCGAGATCTGTGACGACACGTCACGAGCACTCGCCACGCAGCTCGGCATCGACCCGACGTCCTTCCCCGGCGGTCACATCGCGTTCGCCGAAGATCCCGAGCCCTTCGCCGACAGGATGCGCGCAGTGCTCGCCCAACTCTGATCCGCCAGCGCCCTGCGTCAACCGCGCTCCCGGTGCCACCAGAGGACGGCGCCGTCGGCCATGATGAACCACGGGCCGGCAACGGTGCCGATCCTGATCGTCGTGCCGGTGAGGGAGGGGCAGTGGACGAAGCTTTCTGGGACGAGCGTTACTCCGCGACCGACTTGGTCTGGTCGGCCGCGGCCAACCAATTCGTCATGCAGGAGTGCGAGGCACTGACGCCCGGCTCCGCACTGGATCTGGCCTGCGGGGAAGGGCGGAATGCGGTGTGGCTGGCGACCCAGGGGTGGTCGGTGACAGCCGTCGATTTCAGCAGCGTGGGCCTGGCGAAAGGCACCGAGATGGCGCACTCCGCAGGGGTCGATGTCGAATGGGTACACGCCGATGTGCTGACCTGGGAGGCGCGCAGGGTCTACGACCTGGTGCTGCTGGTGTACCTGCAGCTCCCGGCCGCGGAGCGCCACGCCGTGCTGCAGAAGGCAGCCGCCGTGACCGCCCCGGGCGGCTCCATCGTGGTCGTTGCCCACGATGTGACAAACCTGGGGCGCGGCGTGGGTGGGCCGCAGTCGGCGGAGGTCCTGTGGTCGGTGGAAGAGGTGGCGCTGCCAGGCTTCTCGGCGGCGCGGAGTGAAGTCGCCCGACGCCCGACCGCGGACGGCGACGCCCTGGACACCGTCGTGCGGCTGATCCGCGGCTAGGGGTCGGCCGCAGCTATGGACGACTGTCCTGGCGTACCGACGACGTCAGCGGCGCAGCAGCAGGTCGCCGGAGCAGCACGTCGTTGCACGCCTCGCACACCGAGGCCGGGATCACCCCGATCGCCTGGAGTCTGGCGAAGATGGCGCAGCCGAGGCAGAACCCGAAGACGGACTCGAGTGTGGCGGCCACAGTGATCAGCCCCACGAGCACCCACGAGACTGTCGGCGCCCCAAGGTAGTACGCGACAAGCGCACCGGCCGAGAGCGTCGCGCCGATGCCCTGCGCGAATTGCTTGGGCGGCCCCGGCACCAATCTGGGCGGTCCCAGCCGGGGTGCAACGACCCTCGTGGCGAGCAATCCGAACGGCGAGAACCGCGGCCCGGAAGCCACTCTGGCCAGAAATCCGAGTGCAAGCGGCCACAACAGCCAGGGGCTGTGAACGATCAGGTCGGCAACGCACAGCAACACCACCATGCCGGCGACCGACCGCGCCGCCTTCTCGTTGACCGGGTTCGGAAAGGTGAGCAGCGTCTTGACCGGGCTGGTCATCGTGTAGTCCTCGGGTTCGTTGGATCTGTGATTCCGGCCATGGGTGTCTCACCTGGAGATGTGAGGGGCCGGGCAGTCGGATCAACAAGGGGGCGCCGGACGGCGCCGGCGTCAGGGTCAGCGGCTACCGGGACACAGAGCTGTGCTGGTGCGCATGTGGTCGACGTGGCGACGGCGGACGAGGACGCGATCAGCCCCCAGACAGGCCTGGATCGCGACGCGCATGCCATGACGATGCGCATCGTTTCCGACGATGTCAACCTGACGGATCACGATCAACCCTCGGTGAGCATTCGATGACGCAGACGAGCCGGCCCGTTCAGTGGGATATGGCGGGGGCGCCGACGTCACCGAACCCGCCGCCGAGCCAGGCGGATGGCCGCCCACTGCGGCCGCTGATCCCTCGGGCGGGAGCCGGCCACTCGGTCAGCCGCGAGGCGCGACCGCCTCCGCGTCGCCGGTCCCGGTCCATTCGGACAACGGTGCAGGATGACGGTGCCAGCCGACCTGACGGGGGCGGTCGTCCAGTTCCCGGCGGCCATTCGCCCACAGCAGCGCCTGCCAGGTATCTGCGTCGCGGGGCGCCCAGGGGAACAGCCGCCGGAGCACCACCTGGCTCAGCACCTCCGACGGCTCGAACTCCAGGCCGAGACCCCGTGCCGCGTCGTAGGTGTGGATGAGGATCTCGTCGCAGCCCATCGCCCCGAACCCGGTCGAGTCGGCAAGTCCGTCGGGATGCCAGCCACGATGGCCCGGCGGAACCCCGTCGACCACGTAACCCAGCATCGTGCTGAACGCAGTGATGGTCCTGAGCAGTTCTGCGGGTTCCTCCGTCGGCCGGACCCTGAGGTCCATCGTGCTGAGTTCGGTCTTGTCGGCCGCCAGGTCGGTGGCGTACCAGAGGAGCACCTCGCTGATGTGTGCGACGACCTCGCGGACCGACCATGTCATGTCCGGAATCGAGCGGTCCCAATCCATCTCCACGTGGTGCGAGAGAAAGGCGGTACTGGCGCGCGCACACTGCTGCAGCATCGATCCGTCCATCGGCACATTGTCGGCCCACCCGCGTCCGCCGAGCCAGGTGGGTGCCGACACGGGTTTCCTCGCCGTCGGGTCCCTTACCGTGGTGACTGCGCACCGGTGACGTATCGGACTAACCGCGGAAGGACGGACGCTGCGGGCTCTGGTTTGTCAATCGCGGGGGGCCAGTGCGGGAGGCGGTGATGATGACGGACGACGACGCGGCCTCGCCTGCCAAACGGCCGGCTCTGCTCTCCGCGGCCGGAGAACGGGGACGCCGGATCCACCGCAGCCGGGCCTTTGACGTGTTCGTCGGGATCGGCCTGACGACCTACGGCATCGTCCACCTGCTGATCGCCTGGATCGCCGTCCGCATCGCGATCTCCGGTCATCGCGGCAACGACACCCAGGACGCCGCCCTGACAGCGCTCGCAGCGACCGTCTTCGGCGAGCTCCTGCTATGGGTCACGGCTCTCGGCCTCGGTGCGATGACGCTGTGGCAGGTGTTCGAGACGATCTGGCGACGTGAGTCGGACGAGCCGTTGATCACGAAGTCCTTCGGCATTCTCGGATCGGTGTTCACGGCGATCGCATACCTCACCGTCGGCATCAGCGCGGCCAGGGTGGCATTGGTCGGGCGGGCCGCGAGAGAGGGCCGGCGGACCGTGCCGTCGACCTCGGCGTGGGAGCAGGACCTGTTGCGGGCGGCCGCCCTGGTCGCCGGCGTCGTGCTGATCGCCATCGGCATCCGGTCGGTCTACCGCGGCGCACTCGAACGCTTCGTCACCGACCTGAAGGTCGGTGTCAATCCCAAGGTCGTCGCCCTGGGACGGGCGGGATTCATCGGTAAGGGCATCACCTTCGGCATCGTCGGGGCGCTGATGATCATCACGGCCATCGACGGGCGCACCGGACCGCCGGGTCTTGTGTCGGTATTACGGCTGATCAACCTCTCGCCCGCCGGCGGGGTACTGCTGGTGTTGAAAGCATTGGGACTGGCGCTGTTCGGCGTGTATTGCTTCGTGTGGGCGGCCAACCGCCGTCGCTGAGCCACCCGCGACGATCCGCGAACCCACCATTGCGCCGGTGCGGAACGTTCACCGTCCGGCTGCCAGTTCCTCCGTCCCTACGTTGGCTGCACGCCACTCGCGCGGTGTCGCTCCGAACCCCTCACGGAACCAGCGCCTGAACTGGCTCGCATCGGCGAACCCTTCCTGTGGGCGACCGGGGCGATGGTGTTCCTGTGGGCGGTGCCGTGGTGACTGGCGGCGGTGCAGTCCTGACCTCGAGATTCCCCTATCGGGTCCGCGATGCAGTCGCTGCGACGATTTGCGTGCGACCGCTCCGCGACCGCGGTAGGCGAATGAGCTTGATACTAGGCCAGTTTCACCGACGGTAGCAGTCAGTTACTAAGCATAACTTTGAGTCACTCCGCGGGGGCATGATTTGCCGGCGCCCGGATGACACAGTTGACAGGGGTGCTGGACAGGCCGCCGGGGGCCGGCTTCTGTGTCGAACTGGGGGAGAACTGATGCGTGTCTTGCTCGTCGAGGACGATGCCGATCTGGCTCTGTACGCCAGTGTGGTTCTCCGTCGAAATCAAACCGTCACCGTCGACGTCGCATCGGACGGCCGCGCCGCCCTGGACTGCTACCGCTCGGCCGGTGCCGACATCCTGATCACCGATATCGAACTGCCGGGCATGTCCGGCATCGAATTGGCCGCCAGAATCCGCGAGCTGGATCCAAACATGCCCGTGGCGATGATGACCGCCCACGCCTCGGTTGATTATGCGATCAGCGCGTTGCGCAATCAGATTGACGAGTTCTTGATCAAGCCGATATCTGCAGCGCAGTTCGCCACGACTTTGGGCACCTTGATCGCGCTGCGCCAAGAGCGCAACGCCGGAGCTGTCCGTCCCGTTGTGCTGGCGATCGGCGCACATCCGGACGATGTCGAGATCGGCGTCGGCGGATTGCTCGCTGCACACCGAGCGGCCGGTGATTCGGTGGTGGTACTCACGCTGTCCAGGGGCGATCGGGGCGGCAACGCCGAACACCGCCAGCACGAGTCCTTGTCGGCCGCGGAGCTCATCGGTGCCAGGTTGTTTCTGGAAGATCTCGAAGACACCAGGATCAGCCCGGCCGATCCCACCGTGACAATCATCGAGAAGGTTGTCGGTGAGGTGTCGCCGACCGTCGTCTACACGCATTCGCAACACGACCGCCATCAGGACCACCGAGCGGTCCACCAGGCAGCGTCCGTCGCGACCCGTAGGGTACCCACCCTTGCCTGCTACCAAAGCCCGTCCGCGACTGTCGATTTCCATCCCAACCGGTTCGTACCGATCGACGGGTTCACCGACACCAAGTTGGCATTGTTGGCCTGCTTCGCCACTCAATCGGGAATCCGTGACTATCTCGAGCCCAATTTCGTTCTGGCGACGGCCAGGTACTGGTCACGGTTCGGCGGGGGCGCCAGCTGCGAGCCCCTCGAGGTCATCCGCGACACCCGCGGATTGATCGGACACGGGGCCACGATCCCCGCACTTCGCGCAGCGGCGAAGGCCGTCGCGCTGCAGGTCGCCCAGGAAGGTGTGAACTCATGACGACGACCGTCCTGGTCACCGGGGCCGGTGGGCCAGCAGGGATCTCGGTGATCCGGTCGCTGCTGGCTCGCGGGGACACCAGGGTGGTCGCCGCAGACATGGACCGCCTGGCCAGCGGCCTGTATCTGGTGCCCGTTGACCTGCGCGTGCTCATTCCCCCGGGATTGTCGCTCGCTTTTGCACCGGCGGTGATGGACTGGTGCCGGTCGCTCGAGGTCGACGTGATCTTCCCGACGGTCGATGTCGAGTTGCCGATCCTTGCTGCGCAGCGTGACGCCTTCGCCGCCATGGGGGTGGTGCTCGCGACACCCGGCTTGTCCACCCTCGAAACATGTCTGGACAAATTCGCATTGGCAGATCGCTGCCGCGGGGTACTGCCGGTGCCGAGAACCGATCTGCTCGGACCGACCGCCGCGCTGGACCGGACGTATCCGGTGGTGGTCAAGCCCCGATGGGGCGCCGGCTCCCGCGGAATCAGTTTCATCGAATCTGAACGCGAACTCCTGGCGCTCGGAACGGACGACACGCGGCTGGTGCAGGACTTGTTGCCGGGCGAGGAGTATTCGGTCGATGTGTTCGCCGATCTCGATGGCACAGTCGTCGCCGCCGTCCCACGTTCCCGCCTTCGCGTCGACTCCGGAGTTTCCGTCGCGGGCGCCACTTTCCACGATGAGGAGGTGGAGCAGGCTGCTCGCCGGGTGGCAACAGCCATCGGCCTCACCACGGTGGCCAATGTGCAATTGCGACGGGACCGCGACGGCCGCGCCGCGTTGCTGGAGGTGAACCCTCGTTTCCCCGGTGCCATGCCATTGACCATTGCGGCCGGGATCGACATGCCATCGCTGACCCTGGATGCGGTGCTCGGTCGACCGGTCCCCGCAGCGCTGGACTTCAACGACCTCGCCGTCGTCCGCTATCTGGAGGACCTGTTCCTGCCGATGTCGGACATCGATGCAGTCCCTACCTGGGAGAAGGGAATGGCTGCCACAGCAGGGACGCGAGCGGGATGAGCGATGATGAGTGGGCCGGACTCACTGGTGACCATCATGTGCACTCCACCTTCTCCGATGACGCGGACAGCACGATGCAGGAGAACATCGCAGCCGCACATCAACGTGGACTGACACAGCTCCGACTGGTCGACCATGTCCGGATGTCGACTTCCTGGGTGCCGGAGTTCTGCGCCGCGACCGGGCGGCTCAGCCATCCGGACGGCATGGCGATTCTCACCGGCGTGGAGGCAAAGATTCTTCGCTCCAATGGCCGACTGGACCTTCCGCCTGAGCTTCGGACGGGTCCCGGCCGCGGCAACCGGGTCGACCGGGTGCTGATCGCGGACCACCAATACCCGAGCCGAGATGGGCCATGGTCGCCCTCGAAGGTCCGCGCCGAGCGAGCCGCAGGATTGACCGCCGCCGCGATCGTCGACACCCTCGTGAACGCCACGATCGCTGCCATGAGCAAGGTCGAGCATTCCCAGCTCGCTCATCCTTTTTCCCTGCTGCCGAAGGTCGGGTTGAGCGAAGCTGACCTGCTTGACGAGCACCTGTTTGCGCTCGCGAGAGCGGCTGTGGCGCAGGACACCTGGATAGAAATCAACGAGAAATGGGGATGCCCTGGGCCGAGGGCGATCCGAGCGTTCGCGGGCGCCGGAGTCACCCTGGTGGCGTCGACGGACAGCCATCATCAGCGCGATGTCGGGCGGTACGAAAGAGTCACGCGGCTGTCGCGGACCCTGGTGCCCGTCGGGCTCCCCGAAGCGAACCATTTCCCGGCCGGCAGATCGAGATGAATGCGTTGGCTTCGGTTCTCACCTGGGTTTGTGTCGCCTTCGTGATCATCGGCGCGATTCCGGTCGCAGCGGGCTTGTACCAGTACCTGCTCGTGCCACTGCATGCGATCAGGAACCACTACCCCGAGGCTGCGCCGTACCTGCCCAGGGTCGCCGTGGTGGTGCCGGCATGGAACGAGGGTGCGGTGGTGGGCGCCTCGATCGACCGCTTGGTGCGACTGCAGTATCCGACCGACCGATTGCGGGTGTACGTCGTCGACGACGCCAGCACCGACGACACACCCGATGTGGTGCTCGAACGCGCGGTCCGGTACCCGGGACGGGTGTTCCATTTGCGTCGGGAGAAGGGGGGGCAGGGCAAGGCGCACACCCTCAATCACGGACTGGCCGTGTTGCTGGCCGAGGACTGGACCGAAGCTGTGCTGATCATGGACGCCGATGTCATCTACCGCCCTGATTCGCTGCGGAAGATGACCCGTCATCTGGCCGATCCGGAGGTCGGTGCGGTGACGGCGTTCATCCGCGAAGGAGGGGTCGACCCCAAATACCTGACGCGATTCATCGGTTACGAATACGTCGCCTCGCAGGCGGCGGCCCGTCGCGCGCAGAACGTGCTCGGTGTCCTCGCCTGCCTGGCCGGCGGTGCTCAGCTGCATTCTCGGCAGAACCTGGAAGCGATCGGAGGCCGCATCGACACAACAACGCTTGCCGAGGACACGGTCTCGACCATCCTGACCCAGCTGAATGGAAGACGGGTTGTCTTCGAGCCGTACGCAGTTGTGCTCGCCGAAGAACCGGAGGGCATCAATGCCTTATGGAAACAGCGGTTGCGGTGGGGGCGCGGAAACGTCCAGGTGACCAGGAGGTTTGCGCACCTGTGGTTTCGTCCGTGGAAGCATCGCGGGCTTGGCGGCTTCTCGTTCGGGATCATCTGGTTCTCGGTGCTGCTGCTGCCCATCGCCATGCTGCTGTCCTCGATCGGACTGATCGGGCTGTTCTTTCTCGGTAGCAACCTGGCGGCTGCGGTATTCCGTGAAGTGTGGTTCCTGGCGCTGTGCACCTACCTGTTCATCACCATCACCACCCTTCAGATCGACCCGGTGACCGGCCGCCGGAGCTGGCGGGAGGCGATCGCATTCCCTGGGATCATCTCTCTTCTGGTGATGGTGATGGCTTTCGCTCCGGATCTGATCACGCAGGTCGTGCCGGGGCTGTTCGGTCTGGAACTGACGACCATAGGTGCGGACGCGGTCACGCTGGCGCTGTATGCCTGGCTGACCCTGTGTATGCCGGCTGCCTGGTTGTCCAAGCGGGTGGAATCAACCCGATTCGGAAAAGTACTGGCTCCCGCGCTGATCTACCTCGTCGGGTACGGCCCGCTGCTGTGTGCCATCACATTCGACTCCTACATCAAGGAATTCCGTGGAGCAGCACAAGTCTGGGACAAGACCGAAAAGCTCGGGAAGGTGATGGCATGACGGACCCGATCGGCGTCGACGGCCGCCCGCCGGCAACGGCCCCTCCGGCGCTGCACGGTGTCGATCCGCCGGACGCCGACACCATGTGGACCGAGATTGCCGCCGATCGACGTCACGAGCGCTTCCTGCTCAGGGCGGCTCTTCTCGCCGTCATCGCCGTATCCATGGTCATTGCCATCCGGATCTGGGGATGACACGACCGAACGGGACCGAAACCGTCATCCGTTGCCCGACGGTGCTGGTGGTCGATGACGAACCGGACCAATTGGGTTTGATCACGGCGTTCCTCAATCGAGAAGGGTGCACCGTGATCGCTGCGGCCAGCGCCGAACATGCGCTTGCCCTGCCTGCCGATATGCCGGTTGACCTGATGATCTTGGATCTGCTGTTGCCGGGTGTCGATGGCTGGCGACTGGCCTCCGAACTTCGCATGCGATATCCCGGTTGTCCGGTGGCAATCTCGTCGGTGCTCGATGTGCAGGACTATCCGACAGCGGAGGAATTCTTGCCCAAACCCGTGACGCGCGCTCGGGTGGCCGAAATATTGGCACGCCAGATTCCACAGTGGACAGGGCGATGACCCCCGCGGCCACCGTCGTCGTCGCTGATGACGACGCGGACATCCGGGCATTGATCAATCTGTCGGTGGTACGAGCCGGCGCGATCGTCGCCGCGGACGTCGGCACCGGCGGTGCCGCATTGGATGCGATCAGGCGATGCGCACCCGATCTGGCCATCCTGGACATCTCGATGCCGGAGATGACCGGGTTGCAGGTGTGTCGGGCCGTTCGCGCCGACCCGTCGACCCGTCGCATTCGGATCATGTTGCTTTCCGCAGCGGTTCATCCGGCCGCAATTGCCGATGGTGGCGAAGCGGGCGCAGACGCCTACGAGGCCAAGCCGTTCAGCCCGCGTCAGTTGTCCGCGCGGATACGCGAGGTGCTGCAGCAGTCCCTGCCGGCACGGACGCCGCCAACTCACGAGCCGGCCGGGAGGGACCGAGATGATCGAGTCAGCTGATCGAACGCAGCGGCGGAAGGGGATCGCCGGTTGGCTTCGGACGTTCGCCGTCGACCCCAACTCCGTGCTGGAACGTCAACTGTGCACTCTTGCGGTGTTCCTGCTGTCCCAGTTGATGTTTCTGGTGCCAGGCATCTCGGTCACCGTTGGGTGGGCCGTCGCGCTCGGGGCGATCTTGATGGCCGCCGCCACCGCGGCAGCGTTCGTCCTCGGCCGGCCGGACGTCGCGACCCGCGCTGCGATGGCGGTGCCGCTGATCGACCTCGTCGCCATCGGGCTGCTGCGCGGTGGGACAGGCGGTGCCGCCTCCGTCTTCGGGTCGCTGCTGATCCTCCCGGTGCTGTCACTGGGTGTCGAACCCGGCCGGTTGCCGCTGCTCGTCGGTGCACCGGTGATTGTTTCGGTCATCCTCGTGCCGCAGCTGCTCAACCCCGGCAGTCTGTCCAACGGCCAGTGGATCCGAATCATCTTCACTCCGCTGATTTTTATCCTCACCGCCCTGTCGACCAACGAACTGACCCGCCGCCTGCGCTCGCGGGTTCGTGCCGTCCAGGAGCTCACACGACAACAGCAGGTCCTGCTGGCGGAGGCGCACGACAACGCGACGGCCAGCGTTGCGGCGTCCCACCTGATCCAGGAATCCGCGCGGCAAATGGCCGGCGTCCTGGACGCGGTGACGGAACAATCCATCATTGCCACCGATCAAGAAGGCAAAATCGACGTCTTCAATACCGGTGCACAAAAAATGCTCCGCGTTGCGGCACACGATGTCGTCGGGCGCTGCAATATCACCGATTTCCACCTCGCGGAGGAAATAGACCGGCTGGACAACGACGGCGACGGAGCGGTCACGCTGATGAACCGCGTACGGGACGGCGACGCCAGCGTCCAGGATTGGACCTACCGCCGAGCGGACGGGTCGACGCTGCGGGTCCAGGTGGCCATCACCGCCCGGCACGACGCCGCCGGCGACGTCGAAGGCTACCTATTCGTGGCCACCGACGTCACCGACGAACGTAAACAGGCGCGGATGAAGGACGAATTCGTCAATTTGATCTCACATGAATTGCGCACTCCGCTCAGTTCCATCCTCGGCTACACCGAGCTCATTGCCGACGACGAAGACCATCCCCTTTCCCCGGAACAATCGCAGTACCTCCACACCGTCGAACGAAATGCGCAAAGACTGCTCCGCCTGGTGTCGGATCTTCTGTTCACCGCACAGGTCGAGTCCGGACGGTTCTGCCTGCAGGAGAGCGAGGTCGACCTGCAGACAGTGGTCGACGCGTCGCTCGAGTCGGCCAGGCCGGTTGCGGAGGGCAGGGACGTCCGGCTCGTCCTGTCGGACGGCTCCAAGTGCGTACGCGTCTGGGGGGATCCGACGAGGCTCGGCCAGGCTGTCGACAACCTGGTGTCCAACGCCATCAAATTCACCCCACCGGGCGGACGGGTTGCGATCACTCTGGGCGCAACCGGGGACAGCGGCGATGAAGAGGCGGTGGCCCTGATCTCGGTCAGCGATACCGGGATCGGAATTCCGGCTGATGAGATGGATCGACTCTTCTCTCGGTTCTTCCGCGCTTCCACCGCAACGCAGTACGCAATTCCCGGCGTCGGACTCGGCCTGACCATCACCCAGGCGATCGCCGCGGCGCACCGCGGGCAGGTCCGGGTGGCCAGCACCGTCGGCGAGGGCACCAGCTTCACACTGCAACTGCCCCTGTTCAAGGGCGAGCCGGCACAGTCCGGGGCCGAGAACAACAAGGTCGACGTACGGGAAACGGTCACTGCAGTACCGAGCTGAGCTACCCCGGTTGGGCGGCCGACCACAGCGAGAACGGGTGATCCGGCCGGTTGGCGAGAATGAACCACGTCGTCGGTGCGACACCCGAAGCGGTACTGAAGCCGCGATCGGTGTCCTCCGTCGTCGCCACCGGGAACGATCCGTCCGAACGCTGCGCGACGCCCAGGGCGGTCATGGTGTCCCGGTAGAGGGTGACATCTCCGTGCCGGGCAGAGGCCAACGCAACTCCGAAGGAGCCCTCAAACCAGACGGCACGAGCGGGGTCAGGGATTGCCGGCTGTGGCCGGAAGGCCAGATACCCGCTGATGGAAGCGTCCTCGATCTGGAACGCCGCGGTGTGGTCCAGCACTGCACCGGCGAGCCCTGATTGTCCTGTTGCATCGAGGAAGATCGCCCCCCAGGAATTGACGTCCAACGGATCGACGGTGTCCCGTCCCTCAGGACGCATTCCTTGGCTGAACCCGGCGCCGCCCGGATCGAGCAGCACATTCATGATCGAGGCTCGCAGTGATTCCTCGGCCGTCACGCATTGATGACACCCAAGAACCCCGACCGCCAGCGACAGCGCATGCCAGGCATCGAGATTGTGCTCGGTGGAGGCGAACAGCAGACGTTCCGACGGGTCCACCGTGGTGGAGCCGACCTGCCCCCACCCGCCGGTCAGCAGGCCTGCCATCGGACCGCTCGGAAGTTGTTGCCGCAGCAGCCAATCGACCCCGAGTTCGGCGGCGGATTCGACGGCCAACCGTTCGCCGTGGGAGCCATACCCGGCTCGCAGATAGCTCAACAGCGAATACACGGACATTGCGGTGTTGCCGGTGCGGTAGATCGGCTCGCCGCCGGCCGGGTTCGACTGCGGCGCCGAAGAGAGGAATCCTCCCGCCTGGGCCCCCGAGGTGGTCTGCAACGCCATCAGGCCCTGCGCCAGTGTGCGCGCAGTCACAGGATCGTCCATCACCAAGGCGGTTTGGAGAGCGAGAGCTTGATCGTAGGAATAGCTCAGAACCGACACGGCATCCGCGTCGAAACCTCCCACGGGTTGGGGACCGAACGACCGGACCAGGCCGGTCGGCGGAGCGTGCTCGGCAAGAATCCTCTCCCTGGAGGAATCCGCGCCTGTCCCGAGGTCGACCAATTGGAAGGTTTTCCTACCGGGTGCCGACGCGTCGAACGTGAAATTCCCGTCAGCGGAGGCCGGCTGTGTCCCGATCAGGTATCGCCGATCCGTCGTTGCGAACGTCCTGATCTCCCAGCCACTGTAGGTTCCCGCTGAGGGCCAAGGGACCCCGACGGCCGCGTAACCTGCCAGTGAGTCGAGCACGCCGAACTGCCAATTCCCGGGCCCCGGTTGGATTGCCGAGAGGTCGAGTCGGAAGGTGCCGTCGGGACGCACCATGGCCTGTATGGGAATCTCCCGTCGCCGACCGTCGACCTGGCGGTAGGCCTGCACGATCCATCTGTTCGGCTCGGGCCGAAGAGTGATGCGGCCGGTCACCGCACCGTGGAAGGCCGATACGCTCGCGGCGGCCGCCGAGGCGCGATCCAGACTCACCGCGGCGGGAACAACAGGCGGCGGAGTCACCCCGGCTACGACGACGGTGCCGGAAACAGGCCCCGTCCAATCAACGGGGTACTCGCGATCTGGCGCAAGCACTGTCGTCGATTCGATGCGAGTGGGGGTGTGAAGCATGGACTTCACCCACGACCAAGCAGCATTCGCATGGGTGTCTGGTCCCGCGGCGAAGAATGCCGAGGATTTCTCAGCCGATGCCGGCGTGAAGGAGAGTGGTCCACAGATGAGAAGACCACAAAGTGTCAGGCTCACCGTTGTGCGACCGAATACCCTACAATTAATTGTCATACCGTGCCCCCAAGTATCAACAGTAGCCGACTGGGCGAATACTGACTCGCAGTTGATCGCCTACCGGCCCCGGCGCCTCGCGACAGTACGCAGCGGCGCCAGCGAAGAGGCGTCCACGTCACCCAGACGAGCCCACCGCCGCACTGCCGTCTGTTTGTGCCGGGCGGCACAAAACCGAGCTCGGAGTTTCTACTTCTCGATGCGGTTTCCTTCGGCATCCCAGTGCCCGGCGACCTTCTTGCTCGGCTGGACCCGCGGCGGCTCGCCCGGCTGCTTGGGGTAGTCGGGCGGCCAGTTCAATTCGCCACCGGGCAGCGACTCCCACAGCTGCAGCAAGGGGTCCAGCGAGTAGGCCTCGGCGTCCATGTCGGCCCACGGGTCGCCGCCTGAGATGTAGTCCGGGATCGTCATCAGGTTGAACTCGCGCGGGTCTGCCACCTCCGCCAACGCCTGCCAGGACATCGGTGTGCTGACCGGCGCTCCTGGCCGGGCCCGCAGACTCCAAGCACTGGCGATCGTCCGGTCCCGAAGATTCTGGTTGTAGTCGAGGAAGAGCCGGGTCCCGCGCTCCTCCTTCCACCACGCAGTGGTGACTCCGCCGTCGCGGCGCTCCAGTTCGCGGCCCAGACCGATGGCTGCATGCCGGACCTCGTCAAAGGTCCACCGCGGCTGGATGCGCACGAAGATGTGGATGCCACGGTTGCCGCTGGTCTTGGCGTAGCCCCGCAGTCCGAGCTCCTCGAGCAACTCCCGGGTCACGGCCGCAACCCGCTGCGCGTCCGAGAAGGTGGTCCCCGGCTGAGGGTCAAGATCGAGGCGCAACTCGTCGGGATGGTCGACATCGGCGCGGCGAACGGGCCAGGGATGCAGCGTCAGCGCACCCATCTGCGCCGCCCAGACCAGTGATGCGGGTTCGGTGGGGCAGAGCTCGTCCGCGGGGCGCCCGCTGGGGAAGGTGATCCGGACGGTCTGGATGAAGTCGGGTGCCCCCTTCGGCAGCCGCTTCTGATAAAAGCCGTCGCCTTCACGGTCCTGCGGTCCGGTGGCCAGCCGCATGCCATCGCGCCAGCCGTCGGGCCACCGTTCCATGGCCGTCGGACGCTCGCCGATCGCCCGCATCAGCACGTCGCCGACGGTCGCGAAGTACTCGCAGACCTGCAGTTTCGTGATCTCGGGGGTGCGTTCGGTGGCTTCGTAGATGACGCGATCTGGGCTGGAGACGCGCACCTCCCGCTCCCCCACCGGAATGAGTGCAGCGGAAGCCTTGGCCATCGACGCAACCTATTACAGACCCGTAAGGAACGGTCGGGGAACGCACCGGCCAACCTTGTTGTTGACTGAAGCATGACCACCAACAAGACCTACCAAGTTCAGAAGTCCGATGAGGAGTGGCGCTCCGAGCTCAGCCCGCAGGAGTTCCAGGTGCTGCGCAAGGCCGGCACCGAGCGGCCCTTCTCCAGCCCGTACGAGACCGACCCGACGGTCGGTGTGTACAGGTGTCGCGGTTGCGGATCCGAGCTGTTCCGCAGCGAGCACAAGTTCGACGCGCACTGCGGCTGGCCGGCGTTCTACACCCCGCTCGCCGAGGACCGGATCGAGCTGATCGAGGACCGCTCCTTCGGCTCGGTTCGCACCGAGGTCCGCTGTGCCACGTGCGGATCGCACCTCGGCCACGTCTTCTCGGGTGAGGGCTACCCGACCCCGACGAACGACCGCTACTGCATCAACGGTGTTTCGCTGACGCTCGAGCCGACGGAGTCCTGACGGACGGTTGCGCTGACGACCCGATCGAGTTGGCGATTTCCGACGTTCCGGGACCTCGCGAACGTCGGAAACCACCAACTGGATTGAGGCCTGGGCGTCATCTGTCGGCGGCGATCCCGTCCAGCAGAGCCTGCACCGCCCAGACGAACTGCTCGGTCGATATCCAACTCGCGGTGACGTCTTTGGTGGCGGCCGTCATCGGCCACTGCCCGGCATCCAGCCATTCCAGCGCCGCCTGCCGCTGCGCGATGCGTTCCTGCTCCGGCGGCAGCGGCGGCTTACCGTCGGTTTCGGCAACTTCCAGGGCCACTGAACCCAGCACCTGAACGATCAACGCATAGCTGCCCCGTGACGCCTCCTCCAACGACCGGCCACCGCTGACCATCGCGGCGATCAGCCGCTCACCGACCAGCAGCGCAGTCGGGCCGTCCATGGGCGCCGTCATCAGTAGCCTCGCGACTCCGGGATGACGCAGCAGGACGGTCCTCAATGACCTCGCGTACGCGAGAATCCGCTGCTGCCAGGGCGCCTCGCCGTCGAGCAGGGTGATGTCCGAGTCCGCCAGCGCCCGTTCGACGATCTCCCGTTCGAGCGCCGCCCGACTCGCGACGTAGGTGTAGAGCGCGTTCGGCCTGACGCCGAGTCCCGCAGCCACCGCACGCACCGAGAGGGCGTCCGGACCCCCCTCGTCGACCACCACCAGTGCAGCGTCCACCACCCGAGCCAACCCCAGGCTGCGCTTCGGGCCGCGCTTGGCGGGCGGCCGTTGCACCTGAGGCCGCTCGTGGGTGCCAGAAATTTCCTGCAGGTCATCTCTTGACGCCTCGTCGGTCATGGTTTTACTGTACATCGTACAAACTCTGTACGCCGTACACCAAAAGGAGCGCATCGTGACCGCCATCGCACCCAGCGTGAAGATTCACCCCGCGACACGGCCCGCCATCGGGGGACGCCGTGTGACCGCGGGCCTGCTGATCGGCGGCGCCCTCGCCGTCAACCTGGCGTTCCTCGGCCTCGGGGCCGTGTTCGACTACCCGAATGTGCTGAACAAGCCCGCCGCCGACGTGCTCGCAACGTTCGCCGACAACCAGGTGGTCATCAGCCTGTGGTTCCTGCTGCTGGCCGCCGGGGCCGGCCTGCTCGCGCCGATCGCGGTCCGGGTCGGCCGGCTCGGCTCCTCCAACGCTCTCCGGGCGTCCGTCCCCGTCGGCATTGCGGCGGCTGCCGTGCAGGTGACCGGGTTGCTCCGCTGGCCGCTCCTGGTTCCCGGGCTCGCCGCGCAGGCGGGTGACACCGCCGCCGCCAACACGTTCGACGCCGCCAACCTCTGGCTCGGAACCGTGCTCGGGGAATCGGTCGGCTACGCGCTCACCGCGACCTGGACCGTGCTGGTGGCGGTCGGACTGCACCGCTCGGTGTTCCGCGGGTCCTTGGCGGGTCGCGCGATCCTGGTCATCGGCGTCTTCTCCGCCGTGCTGATCGCCGTCGGCATCGTGGAACCGTTCGACGTTCCGGGGGCAGGCTTGGCCAACTTCGCCGGATACGTCATCTGGAGTGGCTGGTTGGTGGCCCTCGCCGTCATGGTTCTCCGCAAGGCGACCGTGCCTTCCTCTCACACCGTCCGCGAGGTCTGAAAACCATGGTGCGCAACACCTTCCTGAACAGTCCCCTCGGGGCCTGGGCGCTGTGGACCATCGGTTTCCTGGCCTTCCCGCTCTCCGGCATCGCGGGCAGAGCGATCGCCGGACCTGTCGACTCCCCCGCCGCCGCGCTGCTGGGTGGCCTTGTCACCGGCGCCGTCATCGGTGTGGGTCAATGGCTGGTGTCCCGCCGCCGGCTCGACTGGACCCGCTGGATCCCGGCCACAGCCGCGGGGATGGGCGTGGGCCTGCTGGCCGGTGCGGTCGCGGTCGACTTCGGCACCAGCTTGGGTGATCTCGCTGCGATGGGCGCCGTCACCGGGCTGTTCCTCGGCGCGGCGCAGGCCGTTGCCATACCGTCCGCGGCACGACGGCGCTGGCTGTGGGCCGCGGCCATGCCCGCGCTGTGGGCACTCGGCTGGACGGTCACCACCCTCGCCGGGATTGACGTGGAGGCGCAGTACACGGTGTTCGGTGCCACCGGCGCGATCACGGTTTCCGCGCTGAGCGGGTTGCTGTTGCTGTTCGTCCTGCCGCGCACTGCGAGAGCAATCGTGGGGAGCGGAGCATGAGTGGGCAGCACGTCGTCTTCGGCACCGGCGCCATCGGGCTGGCACTGCTCGATGCATTGCAGAGCCGCGATCTGGACGTGCGGTTGGTGAACAGGTCCGGCACGGTGCGGGTGCCGACGGATGTCGAGGTCGTTGCCGCGGATGCCTCGGACCCGGCACAGGCCATGAAGGCCGCCCGCGGCGCCGCGGTGGTCTATCAGGCGATGAACCCGCCTTACGCGCAGTGGTCGGCGAAGTTCCCGGGACTGCAGGCCGGCGTGCTGGCCGCGGCCGAGGCGAGCGGGGCCCGGATGGTCAGCATGGAGAACGTCTACATGTACGGCAGACCGGCCGGCGCGCCGCTCACCGAGGATCGCCCGAACGCCGCGCACACCGCCAAGGGACGGCTCCGCGGGCGGATGGCGGACGAGCTGCTCGCGGCCCACCGGTCCGGCCGCGTTCAGGTCGCCATCGGCCGGGCGTCGGACTACTTCGGACCCGGCGGCGGTGCACAGTCCAACCTCGGTGATCGGCTGTTCCCGGCCGCGCTGGCCGGCAGGACCGCGAGCGTGCTGGGCGATCCCGATCAGCCGCACACCTACAGCTTCATCCCCGACATCGCCGACGGACTGGCAGTTCTCGGTGAGCACCAAGACGCGGTCGGCGAGATCTGGCACCTGCCCAACGATCCGGCCACCAGGACAACGCGGGAGCTGGTCACCATTGCCTACCGGCTCGCAGGTCGGCCCGCCGCGCGACTGCGGACCATGCCGGGCTGGTTGCTGCGGGCAGGCGGTGTGGTCAACCCGACACTGCGCGAACTCGTCGAGATGAGCTATCTGTTCGAGGAGCCTTTCGTCGTGGACAGCAGCAAGATCACCGACCGGCTCGGCACACGGGCGACTCCCACCGAGCAGGCGCTGGCCACGACGTTGGCGAGCTACCAACGGGAGCTGTAGAGCAAGATGCCGGTATGACGCCGGCCGACACCTACATCCATGGCCACCACGACAGCGTGTTGCGGTCGCACCGGTGGCGGACGGCGGAGAACTCGGCGGGCTATCTGTTGCCGCATCTGCGACAGGGCCAGGCGTTGCTCGACGTCGGTTGCGGGCCGGGGACCATCACCCTCGACCTGGCGGCTGTGGTCGCGCCGGGTCAGACCGTCGGCATCGACCGGGTCGGTCAGCCGCTGGCCGATGCCAGGCAGGCGGCCGTGGAGCGGGGACTGACGTCGGTGGCCTTCACCGTCGGCGATGCGTACCAGCTCGACTTTCCCGCCAACAGCTTCGACGTGGTGCATGCCCACCAGGTGCTGCAGCACCTGACCGATCCCGTTGCGGCGCTGCAGGAAATGGCCAGGGTGTGCCGGCCCGGCGGGGTCGTCGCAGCCAGGGACGCCGATTACGCGGCGATGACGTGGTACCCGCAGGATTCCCGACTCGACCGTTGGCAGCAGCTGTATCACCAGGTGGCGGGCGACAACGGCGCGGAACCCGACGCCGGTCGGCGGCTGCTCGCGTGGGCCCAGCAGGCCGGGTACCGCACCGTCACGAGCTCCGCTTCCGTGTGGTGCTATTCCACTCCGGACGAGCGCGAGTGGTGGGGCTCGACATGGGCGGAGCGGGTCACCGAGTCGGCGTTCGCCCAGCAGGCGCTCAGCGCCGGGTTCACCGATCTCGAAGAACTCGAACAGCTTGCCGGGGCGTGGCGCGACTGGGGCTCGGCGCAGGACGGCTGGTTCGCCGTCCTACACGGCGAAATCCTGTGCGGGGTCGGGTGAGCACCTGTCGGCTCGGGGTCTATGAGCACCTGCGTTCGCTCGGCCGTGTCGCCTCAACCAGCGGGAACCTTGACGAGGCGACCGAGGAAAGCCACAGTGGCGGCGGAGATCTCCTCCGATGCCTGCTCCCGGCTGATCGCCGGAACGCCGTCGCCCGGCTGCTCGCCGTAGTCACCGAAGAAGGCGTGCACGCCGCCCTCGATCTCGGTGAACGTCGTGTCCGGTGGCAACTTGCTTTTGCTGCGCTCGATGTCCGCCGGGGTCGCCAGCAGGTCGTTGCTGCCGTAGATCGACTCGACCTGCAGTGAGGTGTCGCCGGACATGTCGTCGTTCGGGAACGACGCCCACAGCAACAGCCCATTGACGACATCGAGGTGATCGGCGGCGAACCAGGCGGCGCTGACACCTCCCAGGGAATGGCCGCCGACGGCCCATCGCTCGATCTCCGGATGATCGGCGATCGGCCCGGCGGACTGACCGATCTGGGTGATCGCGAGGCCGAACGGTTCCTTGAGGATGACGACGAGGTACCCGGCCTCCGCCGCGGGCCGCAGAAGTGCGGCATAGGCGCGCGCATCCACCCGCGCGCCGGGTGAGAACACCAGCCCCACCGATGGTTGCGATTGTGCCGCCGGGACCAACTCGATCGTGGTCGGATGGTCGATGACGGTGACCGTCGCATCGCTGGCCAAGGCTGCGCGCGAGGTGGGACCGGGCGGGAACGGCCTCAGCCAGACGAGCACACCGACAACAGACACGGCCAGTACCCCGGCGACCACCCGCCCCGCGATGCGCCATCCGCTGCTGCGCCGCCCCGGCGGCCGCCCTCTGGTGGGCTTCACACTCACCTCACGATCCGGCAAATCACCTCCCGGGCCGCGCATCTCATCTGAGCCGTGCGTTTGGTCGGAGCCGTGCGTCTGGTCGGAGCCGTGCGTCTGGTCGGAGCCAGACCGCCACCCCCGCGCTGTGGAGGCGATCAGCACCAAGCCGGCGGCCGCGACGACGAGCAACGTCGCGGGGTAGGCGGGGTGTCCGTTCCAGATGGGGTCGAGTCGGCTCAGTAGCACCCACACGGCGCCGATGAGGAGCAGAAGCCCGAGGCCGAGCCGAAACCAACGGGCTGAACTCATCGATGTGTCTCCTCGGTGCGGGGTCCGGTTTGCCTTCGACATCATCGGACAACCTGGGCCGCATCACCCCGCTCACCCGGGCGTGCCCGCGCCCCGGGTGAACCGACACCTTGCAGAAACTGGCTCAGCAGGCGAGAACTGCAAAGCTGCGGATCAACGAATCCCACTTCGCTGGGCGGGCTCACCGGACACCGCAAGAAGTCCTGCGTCAGCGGCGACGGTAGCCGGTGGGTCGGCGGTCCTCCCGGAAGGATGGATTCGCGCCGAGCGGTGTACGCGGTTTGCCGTCGTCGGTCGGTGTGGGGCCGGGCTGGCACTTCGGGCAGTAGAAGGCCGGGCGCTCCTTCAGCGGCGGCCCGATCGGCGCCACCCGGATGATCGTCCCGCACCGCTGGCACGGCCGACCGGACCGGCTGTGCACCCAGTTCTCCATACCGCGCCGGGGATTCCCTGTGGTGGTCGGCTTGGCCTGCGACACGCCGCGCAACAGCTGCCGCCGGGCCGTCGCCAGCAACCCAGCCAGATCAACATCGTGGACCGGTGTCCACGGCGAAACCTTCTGTACGAAAAGTGATTCCGCCATGTACATGGTCCCGATCCCGGCAACGGTGGTCTGGTCGAGCAAGGCCGCTCCGACGGGCCGTTGCGGGTCTGCCGCCAGCCGCCGCACGGCCTCCTCGGCGCCGGTGGGGTCGAAGTCGTCGGCCATGATGTCCGGACCGAGGTGGCCGATCAACGTGTGCTCATCCGCGGTGGGGAGCAGGTCGAGCAGGCCCAACCAGGTGCCGACGGCTGTCCATTCGGTGCCGCCGAGCACTGCACGGACGCTACCCCTGGTGCGGGGCGGCCACGGCTCGGCGTCGCGGGCGTGTACGTACCAGCGGCCCTCCATCCGCAGGTGCGAGCGCAACGTGAGCGGCACATCGGGCACGGTCGGGAATCGGGGACCGGTCGCATCGGGGTCGGCGGCGGCGAACCTGGTCAGGATCTGCTTGCCATGAGCGACGACCTCGGTGACGGTACGGCCGGCCAGGTCTGCCTCGCCCAGGGTCGGCCAGCGCAGCTCCGATCTGACCAGCGGCCGACCGGCGAGAGCCTGGTCCAACCGACGTGCTGTGCGGAGCACGGTGTCACCCTCGGGCATCTGTCACCCCTCGGCCTTCATTTCCCACCAGCGCGCAGCCGCAATCCGCGCGGGGTCATCGTGAAGCCGGCTGCGGTCAGCGCATCGACCACCGGCGCCTGGGAGGACAGAGCGTCGACACCGTCGATTTTGGTGATCGTCACCGAACCGACGCGGCCCGAACGCACCCGCTCCGACAGGGCCTCGGCCCCGGCGGCAAGCATTCGGAAATCGCTGGTGAACGTCAGCAGGGACCGGCCGCCGCGTTCGGCGAACATCACCGCTCCGCCGTCGACGAGCACCGCCAAAGCACCAGCACGCCGCGCCGGCCGATGCCGGTCACCGGGCCCGGGCGCGGCCGTACTGCCCGCCGTGTCTGCGTTCGGCTCAGCGGCGCCGGACCCGTTCGACAGCGACGAAGCGCTTCCAGCAGGTTTCCCGGTCGCGGGCGTCCCCACCGCAACACGACCGGCGCCATCGACGGCAGGACCGACGCTCGCGGGCCACGGCAGGGCGGCACCGTAAGGGTTGGCCGGGTCGGCTGCCGCGAGAACGACACCGTTGAGGACTTCAGCACTTTCGCCCGGACCGGTTGCAAACCCACGCACCCGGTCGACCGCCCCCGCGGAGGCGAACTGCGCGGCGCCGAGGCCCTCGACGAAGTACCCGCGGCGGATCCGGCCCGTCTCCTCCAGGGCAGCCAGCACCCGGTACACCGCCGCGAACCCGCCCACCGTCCCCTCCGCGACGACGGCGCCACGGGTCACGATGCCGTGCCGGTCCAGCAACACCTCCGCAGCGGCGTGGGTACGGACGGTGCTGTCGGTTTCCTTCTCCGGCACCAGAGACCACCGCCCTGCCACCGACGGCGGCACCCCGCGACGGACGGTCCGGTCGGCGGTCGGTCGGCTCCGGTTGCGCCCGGCGGACAGCAGGGCGAGACCTGAAGGGCTGCGCAGCCTCCCCCGTGGGGTGGGGGTCTTGGCCCGGTGCGTGGTCCGACCACCGACCAGTCGTGCCCTCAGTGGGGCAAGCGTGTCGCTCGTGACCAGCCCGGCAAACACCAGGTCCCACAGTGCATCTGCGACGGAGGCGTCGTCGGTGGCCTCGGGGCCGCGGCTTCCCCCGTCGTCGGCCGACACCGGCGCAGGAGACGCCGGTGCCGCAGAAACCAGCGCGGCGACCGCGTCGGCCAGCGGCCGGAAGAAGAACGCTCCGCCGCCGCCGAGCACGTCGAGGATTGCCGAGTGCAGCGGCCCGGTGGGAGCCACGGCGTCGCCGTCGGGCAGCGGGATGGTCAACGCGGAGGTGTCGGCCAGGTGCAGAGCGATCCAACCATCGTCACCGGCCAGCGCGCCGTGCCCGGTCCAGAGCACCTCCCCGGTGGTGGTCAGCTCGTCGAGCATCGCCGCCGTGTACCCCGGCACCCGCGCGGGCAGCACCAGGGACTCCAGCGCGGACGCCGGGATCAGGGCGCCAGCCAGTTGCTCCACGGCACGGAGCAGGCCGTCGGCGCCGCGCAGCGCGTCTGGCCCGCGCTGGATACCGATCCCGTTCCATGCAGTGAGAAAACGGGCAAGCGCCTGCTTCTCGACCGGCTCGACCTCGGCGCGCAGTGCCGCAAGTGACCGCCGACGCAGCAGTCGCAGCACCTCGGCGTCGACGAATTCCGGTCCGCCGCCGGTGTCGCCCCATCGTTCGAGCGAGCCCAGCGGCCGGAACTCGCCCTCGGCGAGCCGTCCGGAACCGGCGAGCCGCCGCAGCGCATCGGTGACCACCGCGACGCCCAGACCCAAGCGCGATGCGGGTTCAGCGGCCACGAACGGGCCGTGGGTCCGTGCGTACCGGCCCAACAACCTGCCGAGCGGATCCTCGACGGCGGTGAGCAGGGAGGCCGCGATCCCGGGCGGCAACGGCGTGCCGAGCGCGTCCCGCAGGGCTGGTGCGTCGTTCGGGTCAGCCCACATCACCTCGCCGCCGATCCGCACCTCGATCGCCCGGCGCGTTGCGGCGAGTTCGTCGAGAGCGGCGGAGACGTCGGGGACGGCACTGCGCAGGTCCACCTCGGTGGTGGTCAGCGGTCCCAGAATGCGCAACAGGTCGGCGATCTCGTCGACGTTGCGGGCCTGCCGGTCCGTCGCGACCCGCTGCAGTTCAGCCTCGAGATCGGCCAGCGCGGTGGGGTCGAGCAGGTCGCGAAGGGCCAGGCCGTCGCCGTGACCGAGCAGTTCGGCGAGCAGCGTCGGGTCGACGGTCAGGGCGGCCGCGCGCCGCTCGGCCAGCGGTGAATCACCCTCGTACAGGAATTGTGCGACGTACCCGAACAGCAGCGAGGACGCGAACGGCGACGGGGATTGCGTGGTCACCTCGACGATGCGGACGGTCCGCGACTCCAGCTCCTTCATCAGGGCCACCAGGGAGGGCACGTCGAAGACGTCGGACAGGCACTCCCGCACCGCCTCGGCGACGATCGGGAACGACGGGTACGCCGACGCCACCTCGAGCAGTTGACTGGCTCGCTGCCGTTGCTGCCAGAGCGGCTGTCGCTTGCCGATCTGCCTGCGCGGCAACAACAACGCCCGCGCAGCGCACTCACGGAACCGGGCGGCGAAGATGGCGGCCCCGCCGATCTCCGCCGTCACCTCGGCCTCGAGGGTCTGCGGATCCAACGCGACGAACTCGGCGAAATCCGGCGGCCCGTCCTCGTATTCGACGTCCGGGAGCCGCAGCACGATCCCGTCGTCGGCGTGCATCGCCGCAACGTCGACTCCGTAGCGCTCACGCATCCGTGCGGAGATGACCAGCGCCCACGGTGCGTGCACGGCGGCGCCGTACGGGGAGTGCAGCACGATCCGCCAATCCCCCAGCTCGTCGCGGAAACGCTCGATCACCAAAGTCTTCTCGTCGGGCACGACTCCGATCGCGGCCTGCTGCTCGGCGAGGTAGCCGACCAGGTTGTTGCGCGCGTACTCGTCCAGCCCCGAATCAGCGAGCATCCGGTCGGCGACCTTCGGTTTCGCGGACGTCACCTCGCGGACGAACTCGCCGTGCGCGCGGCCGAGTTCGGCGGGCCGGCCGAGGGTGTCGCCCTTCCAGAACGGCAGCTTGCCCGGCAGGCCGGGGGCGGGCAGCACGAGCACCTGGTCGCGGGTGATGTCGACGATCCGCCACGAGCTCGAGCCGAGCGCGAAGACGTCACCGACCCTGGACTCGTAGACCATCTCCTCGTCCAGCTCGCCGACCCGCCGGCCCGGTCCGTCACCGCCGGCGAGGAACACGCCGTACAGACCCCTGTCGGGGATGGTGCCGCCGGACGTGACCGCCAGCCGCTGCGCGCCCGGGCGTCCGGTCAGCACACCGGTGGTGCGGTCCCAGCTGAGCCGCGGCCGGAGTTCGGCGAACTGCTCGCTCGGGTACCGGCCGGACAGCATGTCCAGCACCGCTTCCATGGCGCCGCGACCCAGGGCGGCGAACGGCGCGGAGCGGCGCAGCAACTCGAGCAGCTCGTCGACGGCGATCGGCTCCATCGCGCAGATCGCGACGATCTGCTGGGCAGCGATGTCCAACGGATTCGCGATCACCGCGAGGGACTCGATCGCACCGATCTGCATCCGCCCGGCGACGACGGCCGCGGAGATCAGGTCGCCGCGAAACTTCGGGAACATCACGCCATGGCTCGGCGCGCCGACCTGGTGGCCCGCCCGGCCGATCCGCTGGAGCCCGCTGGCCACCGACGGCGGTGATTCGACCTGGATCACCAGATCGACCGCGCCCATGTCGATACCGAGCTCCAGCGATGACGTCGCCACCACCGCGGGCAGCCGGCCGGTCTTCAGTTCGTCCTCGATCAAGGCCCGCTGTTCGCGGGACACGGAACCGTGGTGAGCCTTCGCCAGCACGGCAGGCGCGCCGACCGCGCTACCCGCCTGCGCCATGACCTGGGCGGCCGGCCCGGACGCCTCCGCCCGCCGGCGCAGATCGTCCGGTCCCGGACCCGGGTCGTCCGCCTCCAGGTGAAGTTCTTCGGCCTGCAGTCGCAGCTCGGTAGCCGCGAACCGCTCGGCGTGGATCTCGTTCAGCCGCGCGGTGAGTCGCTCGGCGAGCCGACGCGAGTTGGCGAAGACGATGGTCGACCGGTGCGAGGAGATCAGGTCGACGACCCGCTCCTCGACGTGCGGCCAGATCGATGTCCTGGCCACCTCACCGGCGGCCTTCCCGGTGAGATCACCGGTGGTGGCGCCGAGCTGGCTCATGTCGGCGACCGGGACCACCACGTCGACGTCGATCTGCTTGGTCGACGGTGGCTGGACGACGGTCACCGGACGTCCCCCGGCAAGGAACCGGGCGACCTCCTCGACGGGCCGGACGGTGGCGGACAACCCGATGCGTTGCGCGGGGCGGTCCAGCAAGATGTCCAACCGGTCCAGCGAGACCGCCAGGTGCGCACCGCGCTTGGTGCCCGCGACGGCGTGCACCTCGTCGACGATGACTGTCCGGATGTTGGTGAGCATCTCGCGGGCGCGGCTGGTGAGCAGCAGGAACAGCGACTCCGGGGTGGTGATGAGGATGTCCGCACCCTCTCGCCCGAAGGCTCGCCGGTCGGAGGCCGGTGTGTCACCGGACCGGACGGAGACGGAGATCTCCGGCAGCGGCAGCCCGCGGCGGGCCGCGACCGCCCCGATGCCGGTGAGTGGGGAGCGCAGGTTCCGCTCCACATCCACTGCGAGGGCCTTGAGCGGTGACAGGTACAGAACGGTGCACTTCTCTGCGGCCTTCGGTGCCGCCCCGTCCGCGGATGCCGCGCGCGAGACGAGGTCGTCGATCGCGGACAGGAACGCCGCAAGCGTCTTTCCCGATCCGGTCGGCGCCACCACCAGTGTGTTCTCGCCCCGGCCGATAGCGTCCCAGGCGCCGGACTGGGCGGTCGTCGGCTCGGCGAACGCCGCGGTGAACCAGTCCCGCACCAGCGGGTGGAACCGCTCCAGGGCAGCATGCGGTGCGGGTGCTCCGCCGTTGCTCCGGGTGCTCACCCAGCCATTGTGCTGGCAGGCACCGACACTGCCCGTCGGGCGCTGTCGGCATTGCGCGGCCACACGACGGTCGTCCTCTGTGTCACCCCGGGCAGACCCGGGAACTGATTGCGCGAGCCGAAGGATCGGCGAACCAGAGCGAGCCGTCGCGGGAGGCCGCAGAGATCCGCCGCAGATGCGTCGAGTACCCGGCGGCCTGACCGTTGATATTTCACGGAGGAGGACAGCAGTGGCGCAGGACGTCAGTGCCCAGCACACCCGGGCACCAGCGAGCACCGGTCGATCCGTCCTGGCCGGATTGCTGATGGGGCTGGGCGTCGCGGCCTTCATCGACGAAGTGGTGTTCCATCAGCTACTGCGCTGGCACCACTTCTACGACAGGTCCACGCTCGACGTCGGCCTGATGTCGGACGGGTTCTTTCACGCCGGTGGTTGGCTGGCCATGGTGACCGGCCTGTTCCTGTTCGCGGACCTGCAACGCCGCCGGGCAACCGTCCCGAAACGGGTATGGGCGGGTGTTTTTCTCGGCTGGGGCGCGTTCCAGCTCTACGACGGGATCATCCAGCACAAACTGTTCGGGCTGCACCAGATCCGGTATGACGTCGACCTGCTGCCGTACGACCTGTTCTGGAACGGAGCGGCAGTCGTCGGGCTCGGCATCGGAGCGTGGTTGCTCCTCGGCTCGGCCCGGACCGTGCGCTCGCGTCGGTGAACGGTCACGACACGGCGCCGATGACGGGTATGCCCGGGCCGGCGTTCTTGGTGCTGGTGCTGTTGCTCGTAGCGGGCGCCACGTACACCGCCGGTGTGCAGCGGCTGCACCGGCGCGGCGTTGGGTGGCCGGTCTCGCGTTCGATCGCAGCTGCCGCCGGCCTGCTCAGCCTTGCGGTCGCCGCACTGCCGCTGCCCGTTTCCCTTCCGGAGTTCTCCGCACACGTGGTGCAGCACTTGCTGATGGCCATGCTGGCGCCGCTGCTGCTTGCCCTGAGTGCACCGGTCACGTTGTTGCTGCGGACGTCACGCGGCCGGGCCAGATCCAGCGCGCTGAGGATCCTGCACAGCCGGTGGGCACGGTTGGTCATGTTGGCGCCGGTTCTGGTCGTGCTGGAGATCGGCGGTCTCTACGGCTACTACCTGACCCCGCTCTACGAGCTGGCGCACCACAACGCCACCCTGAAAGCCGTTGTGCACCTGCACATGTTCCTGGTCGGATGCCTGCTCAGCTGGTATCTGGTCGCTCTGGATCCGATGAGACACCGCCCGAGCCTGCCGATGTCGCTCGTCGTGCTGCTGCTGGTGGCGGCCGCGCACGACCTGATGGCGAAGATCATGTACGCCCACCACCTACCGGCGGCGGCCGGGACCGACGCCGATATCGAGACCGGTGCGCAGCTGATGTATTACGGCGGCACGGTTGTCGAGCTGGCGCTGGCCGTCGCGGTTCTGGTGCAGTGGTACCGGAAGACCGGCCGCGCCCACCGGCGTGAGCAACGGCGCAACGATGAACGGGTTGCTCAGTCCGGATAGCCCTCCCCGTCGGTGGCGATCCAGGTGGCGACGCAGGCTTCGTTTCCATCCGCGTCGGCCAGCCCCCTCGGGTCCGGGCATGAAGGTGTTCAGCCGCACCATGATTCCCGCATTGCGGGCATCGATGTCGGGCGGGTGACCGACACACTCGGGTAGCTCCGCCACCGCGAGAGCGAACCGCAAGCCGGTCGCGAGTTCGGGCGCCTGGAACCCGGCGGTCGCTCCACCATCCCCGACTCGCCAGTCCGACAAACCTGGTGAATGGTGAAACGCGCGGGCGCTGACGTGATCGGCCATTGCGTCACCGTAGAAGCAATGACGGATGAATTACTTCCGGATTCCGCCGGTCGAGAGCGCCTGACTTACAGCAGTTCCCACGAGGCGAGGCTGACCGAGACGGCGATGCCGACGACGACGACGCCGGTCAGTGCAACAACGGGAATGAGGGTGAAGGCACCCTTGACGAGATTCATGACGGTCCTTTGCTTCATGTACCGGGCGGCGGGATCGCGGCCATCCATGCAAGGACGACTGCGATCGCAACGACGCTGATTCAGCACCCGTACCCACTTGGGGGAGGTGCTCGAGAACTTTGAAGGGCGGTTGGCTTCACCCTGAACTGCTGGTCCACCACAGTCATCGTCATCGGCGACCTGCTCGACCAGCGCAACTGCCATCCTAATCGTTCGGACGCGGCCGACCCGGCGCCATCGCCCACACCGGGAACAACTGCTCACTGCCCGCTACCGCCCGGACGACATCAGCGACCGCGGCGCCGGCATCGGAGCGTGAGTGCCCCGGCGCCGCGGAAGCAAACCAGGTCGTGATGTCGGCAGGCTCACGTCGCCGGACGCGGCCTCCGCGGCGTTCGGAGCCCTGCCCCCAGCACGAGAGAGCTGCCGGCCGTCACCGGGTGGCCGGTCCTCGGCGCCGGGTCGGACCGTCTTCGTGACTGGTCCAGGAGAAATCGCCGCGAATCGGCCCTGTCAGCGACGAACTGGATCCCTCAGGCTGCCCGCAAGAGTTCACCCGAGCACCGGAGGTCATCGCGATGTCGAGCAGGATCCGCAGCACACTGATCAGCGTCATCACCGCCGGAGCGCTCGCGCTGGCCGGCACGGTCGCCGGGTCGGGAGCGATCGCCCTGGCCGCGAACTCCAGCACAGCGAGCACCGACGGCGGCTCCCCGGCGGTCGGCGCTGCCGACCATGAGGCGGTTGCCACCGGCGGCCCCGAATCGACCGGCCGCGAAGGGTACCGCGGCTGTGAGCGGTCGTTCGATGCGGCGCAACGCCGGGACATGGAGTCGTTCCGCGATTACGACGCAAAGACCTGGCGGGCCGTGCACGACCCCGACGCGGTCAGCATCTTCGCCAGCGGAGCCCGGATCGCGGGTATCGACAAGATCATCGCGGCGCTGGCGGGTCACTTTGCCGACCGCGAGGCTTCCTTCACCTGGAAGGAGATCAACCGGCGCGTCGACGGCTGCAGGACAGCCTTCATCGAGTACGAAACCGTCTACGAGATCGAACGAGTCGGCTTCTACCAGCGCGCCCTGACGGCCGTGACCTATACGTTCTCCCATGGCCGCTGGCTGGTCATCCTCGACCAGGGCACGCTGCTGCCGCGGCCGGCGGGTTCCTGATCGTGGCACGGCTGGATGACCGAGCGGGGAGGTGCTGTGGATCTCCACGTGAGCCTGAACGACCGGAGAAGATTGGCCGCACAGATCCATTCGCAGGTCCGCGATGCCATCACGGCGGGCGAACTGCGGCCCGGCGATGCGATGCCCTCGTCACGCGAATTGTCCCAGCGGCTCAACGTTTCCCGGAACACCGTCATCACCGCGTACGAGCGCCTCACCGCAGAGGGACTGCTGCGAAGCCGGCCGGGGGCCGGGGTCTACGTCGCCGGCGGGGGCCGCGACGCAGGCCATCGGCGCGACGCGACCCCGCCGATCGGGCAGCCGCAGCCGCGGCCATTGTGGACCTCCATGGACCCGCTGGACGAGTTCCTGTCGGCCGCGGGTGAGTTCGACTTCCGTTGCGGCGTGCCGTCTCTGCAACATTTCCCATTTTCGGTGTGGCGTCCCCTGGTGTCGCGGCACCTGCGGCTCAACGCGCCCAGAGACGGTTCCGGTGCCGAACCGGCCGGCAGCCCGGGGCTCCGGCGCGCCGTGGCCCGACACATCTCGGTGAGCCGAGGGGTCCGGGCGGAGGGAACCGACGTCTTCATCACCAGCGGCACCCAGCAGGCGATCGACCTGATCACCCGGGTGCTGCTGGCGCCGGGCGACGAGGTGGCGGTCGAAGACCCTGCCTACCTGCCGCCCACGATGTTGTTCGGATCGCAACAGCTGACGGTGACCGGGGTACCGGTGGACGCCGACGGGATCGTCGTCGACGCGATCCCGCCATCAGCCCGGCTGATCTATGTCACGCCGTCACACCAGTACCCGCTCGGGATGAGCATGTCGCTCGAGCGGCGTCGTCAGTTGCTCTGCTTCGCCGAGCGCACCGGGGCCGTCATCATCGAGGACGACTACGACAGCGACTTCCGTTACACGGGGCGTCCTCTGGACTCGCTGCAGAGCCTGGACACGTCATGGCGGGTCATCTATGCCGGCTCCTTCTCCAAGACCACGCTGCCCGGGATGCGGTTGGGGTTCATGGTGCCGCCACCGTCGATGTTCGATGCGTTGCGGCACGCCAAGATGGTCACCGACTGGCACACGCCGCGACCGCAGCAGGAGGCACTGGCCGACTTCATCGACAGCGGCGAGTTCGGTCGGCACGTGCGTCGGATGCGCCGGATCTACCAGCAGCGCCACGAACTGATCGGCAGCATCTTGCACGCACGCTTCTCCGACGTCCTGACCGTGATCCCCGGGATCGTCGGCATTCACCTCAGCGCCCTTTTCACCCCCGGCCTGCCATTCACCGATGACGTCGTCGTTCGGCTCGCGGCGGCCCGCGGAGTTCGAATGACGCAGCCCATCTCGCACTGTTCGGTGACGCTGCCCGCGCGGTCGGGGTTGATGCTCGGTTATGGATCCGTGCCGACCGCCCGCATCACCGGGGGCCTCGCGCTGCTGCGGCGTTGCATCGACGAACTGCTGTCCACGGCATCGAGGGCCGGTCGGCCCATGGACAGCCGCCCTGCCGCCGACGCGTGAGAACCGTCAGGGCGCGTGTGACACCGGCCGGGGCACCGGAAATGGGCAACGTTGGTGGTCAGGCCGGCGGCGCCAGCTCGTAGGACAGCATGATCACCTCGCGCAGCGCGTCCTCCTGGTGGGCCAGCAGGAATCCCATGACCCGACCCAGTGCCTCCCGGGGGACGGTGTGCACTTCGTCCAGGTTCACCACGCACGCCTGTGGCAACCCGTTCGCCGGGCCCACCGGGAGCTCGTTGACGGTCCCGTGCACTGTGCTGGTGATCGCCGCGACCGTCACCGCGTTCATGTACGGCGCCGACCGTTCGCGGGTCAACAGGAGCGCCGGCCGGAGCTTGTCGAGCTGGACCTGATAGATGTGTCTCACGCACGGTCCGTCGCGCGAGAGCGGGTGAGCAAGTCGCCGATCATCCTGGCGGCGGCCTCGTCCAACTGCAGGCCCAGCGCCTGGGCGGCGGCCAGCAGCTCCTCATGGTTCGGTGCGCCCGGCAGCCCGCCGGCGTCGGGGTAGGTGCGGGTGCGCATCCACTCCAGCCTGGCCAGCTCGTCCTCGTCCGGGACAATCGCCATCATTGCCAACGCGTCGCGGTCCAGGATCTGCTCGCGCTCGGCGGCGCGCAACAGTGCGGTGATCCCGGCGGCCCGGCTGGCGTACCGGCCCGCGGCGACCTCGCCGTCCAGCCAGGCCAGCGCGTCTCCGGGAAGCCGAACCGCTATCTGCTGTGTCTGCATCCCGCCATGCTACCGCCGTGGGATGCAATATGTCATCGGTCGTGGTACCCAGCCGTGATACGTCTGCCGGGACGGTCACCCGGGTGAGCATGGGGGCTTGGCGGCACGGATCGCGGTCACCGTCGTCCTGCTCCTGAGGGTGATCGTCGTCGTCTCGCGGCGACTCCGCAAAGCGATGAGTCCAAGGACGTCGAGGTGTCTACCGGACAGCGCCAGTCGACCCCGAACAGGTCGGTTCATCGAACAGGGAGCACCACAATGCGAAGCTCGACCGACCCGATGCCGCTGGACGCCTCGATGAGAACAGCCATCCGCAAGGATGGGGCGTTCCGCACCTTCCTCGAACTGGACGGCTCCGACGTCCTCCTCGGGACACGGCGCGCCGTGAAGGTGGCAGGCACGCTCGACGGCCACCCCTTCGAGGCCACGCTCATGCCGTCGGGCAATGGGCCCCACTGGTTGCCGCTGCGTGCTGCGCTCTGCAAGGCCATCGGCAAGTCGGAGGCTGATCAACAGGTGGATGTCCACTTGCAGCAACGCCTCAACTGAGCAGCGTTCGTTCCGCCCGCAGAAACGTCTTGACTGAGTGAGTACTCACTCAGCTAGGGTGGCCGTCGTGACTCCCTCCCCTTCTCAGGCGTCGCGCGCGGCACCCCTGCCGCCCGACGAGCGCCGGGCCGCGATCATCGCCGCTGCAGTTCCACTGGTCTGCGACCACGGAGCGGCCGTCACCACCAGAGAGATCGCCGAGGCCGCCGGCATCGCCGAGGGCACGATCTTCCGGGTCTTCCCCGACAAGGACGCAGTCATCTCCGCCGCCGTCGCCAGCATCCTCGACCCTGCACCGCTGGTCGCCGAACTGCGCGCCATCGATCCCAACACAGACCTGCGCGACGTGCTGGCCGCCTCCGTCGACGCGCTGCGCAGACGCATCGAGAGCGTCTGGCAGATCATGTGGATGCTGCGCATCTCGGGGCCACCCGGCAAGGAGACGGAGACGTCGAAGTTCGTCGTGGTCAGCGCGCCGGGTGCGCCGGACAAGCACAATCACGCGCCGGACCTGACCGAGGCGACCAACGCGCTGACCGACCTGCTGCTCCCCCACCGGGGCGAGCTCCGGACAACGCCCGCCGAGGCAGCGAGGTTGTTCCGGCTGATCACCTTCGCCGCGGCACATCCGCGTATCACCGACGGGCACCCGCTGCCCACGGGAGAGATCGTGGAACTGCTGCTGAACGGCATCGGCAACCATGATCACGCCGTCAACGATTCTGCCGTCGGGAAAAGCACTTTCCCGGTGTCCGATCCGGCGACAGACTCTTCGCGCGGGGCGCCGTCACACACTGCCGGGCAATCCACGTCCCATCCATCCGTCACGGTCGGAGCCCACTGATGCTGATCCGCCTGCTGCGCACCTACCTGCGCCCGTACCGCGGCCCGCTGACGGCTGTCGTCATCTTCCAGCTGATCGGCACCATCGCCTCGTTGTACCTGCCCGCCCTCAACGCGGAGATCATCGACGACGGCGTCGCCAAGGGGGACACCGCGTTCATCATCTCCACCGGCGGCATCATGCTCGCCGTCACCGTGCTGCAGATCGTCTGCACGATCACCGCCGTCTACTTCGGCGCCCGCACCGCAATGGGTTTCGGCCGTGACGTCCGCGCGGCGCTGTTCCGCCAGGTCGGCACGTTCTCCGATCGGGAAGTCGCGAAGTTCGGTGCCCCGACGCTGATCACCCGCAACACCAACGACGTGCAACAGGTCCAGATGCTGGTGCTGATGAGCTGCACGCTGCTGGTGGCCGCACCGATCACCTGCATCGGCGGCGTCTACATGGCGCTGCGCACCGATCTCGGGCTGGCCTGGTTGCTGCTGATCAGCGTCCCGGTGCTGATCATCGCCATCGGGCTGATCGTCACCAGGATGATCCCTCAGTTCCGGAAGATGCAGGCCCGTATCGACGTGGTCAACCGGGTGCTGCGAGAGCAGATCTCCGGTGTCCGGGTGGTGCGTGCGTTCGTTCGGGAGCCGTTGGAGACCAGACGCTTTGCCAAGGCCAACGCCGAACTGACCGACACCGCATTGCGTGCCGGGCGGTTGATGGCACTGATGTTCCCTACGGTGATGCTGGTGCTCAACGCGTCCAGCGTTGCGGTGCTGTGGTTCGGTGCGCATCGCGTCAACAATGGCGACATCGAGATCGGCGCCCTGATCGCATTTCTCAATTACCTCATGCAGATCCTGTTCTCGGTGATGATGGCAACCTTCATGGCGGTCATGGTGCCCCGCGCATCGGTCAGCGCGGACCGGATCAGCGAGGTGCTGGCCACCGAGTCGTCCGTGGTGCCGCCGGCGAAACCGGTGACGCCGCTGCGCTCGACCGGTGAGGTGGAACTTCACCAGGTGGAATTCAGCTACCCCGGTGCCAGCGAGCCGGTGCTGCGCAACATCAGCTTCCGAGCCCGCCCGGGAACAACCACGGCCATCATCGGGTCGACCGGGGCGGGCAAGACCACGCTGCTGTCCCTGGTGCCGAGACTGTTCGATGCCACCGGCGGGGAGGTGACGGTCGACGGCGTCAACGTCCGTGACTACGACCCCGAGGTGTTGTGGGACCGCATCGGCCTGGTGCCGCAGAAGCCATTCCTGTTCACCGGGACGGTCGCCTCAAACCTGCGGTACGGCAATCCCGACGCCACTGACGAAGAACTGTGGACTGCGCTGACCGTCGCCCAGGCAAGGGATTTCGTCGCCGCGATGCCGGAGGGACTCGATTCCTCGATCTCCCAGGGCGGCTCCAATGTGTCCGGTGGGCAGCGTCAGCGCCTGGCGATAGCGCGGGCCCTCGTCGCGGACCCGAGCATCTATCTGTTCGACGATTCGTTCTCGGCGTTGGACCTGTCGACGGACGCCCGGCTGCGGGCGGCACTTCGACCGACGACCCGGGAGAAGACGGTGATCATCGTCGCGCAACGTGTCTCCACGATCTCCGACGCGGATCAGATCATCGTCCTGGAGAACGGGCTGGTGGTGGGAATCGGACGGCACGAGGAGTTGCTCGAGACCTGCGAGACCTACGCCGAAATCGTGGAATCCCAGCTCGCCGCGGAGGTGTCGGCATGAGCACCAGTGCCACCACACCGGCTTCAGCCTCCAACGGGGCGTCGCCGGACAACAGGTCCGGGTCGAACGGAGCGGCGAAACCTGCTGCACCCCAGCGGCCGCAGTTCGCCCCGCCACCGCGCCGCGGACCGGGCGGCGGTGGTGGACCCTTCGGCGGCATGGGCATGCCGGCCGAGAAGTCACTGAACTTCGGGCCGTCCGCGCGGCGACTGCTGCGCCGGATGAACCCGGAACGGTTGGGGCTCATACTGGTCGTGCTGCTCGGCGTCATCAGCGTGGTGTTCTCGGTGCTCGGGCCCAAACTGCTGGGCAACGCCACCAACATCATCTTCGACGGCATCATCAGCAAGCAGCTGCCGGCCGGCATCACCCAGCAGCAGGCGATCGACGGCGCCAGGGCACAGGGCAACGACACGTTCGCCGACCTGCTGTCCGGGATGACGCTGACACCCGGCCAGGGTGTTGACTTCTCGGCCCTGGCGCAGGTGTTGATGCTGGTGCTCGCGCTGTACGTACTGGCGTCGGTGTTCGGGTACCTGCAGGGCTACATCCTCAACGGCATCGTCCAGCGGACGATCCTCAAGCTGCGGGCGGAGGTCGAGGACAAGCTCAACCGGCTGCCGCTGGTGTACCTGGACAAGCATCAGCGTGGCGAGGTACTGAGCCGGGTCACCAACGACATCGACAACATCTCGCAGTCGTTGCAGCAGACGCTGTCCCAGACTCTGACCTCGCTGCTCACGGTGGTCGGGGTGCTGACGATGATGCTGATCATCTCGCCGCTGCTGGCCATCGTCGCGCTGATCGCCATCCCGTTGTCGTTGGTGGTCACCACGGTGATCGCGAAGAGGTCGCAACCCAAGTTCATCGCGCAATGGCGGAGCACCGGCGAACTGAACGCCAGGGTGGAGGAGACCTTCACCGGGCACAGCCTGGTCAAGGTGTTCGGCCGGCAGAAGGACGCGGAACTCGCCTTCGAGCACAAGAACGACGAGCTCTACCGGAGTTCCTTCGGCGCACAGTTCATCTCGGGCATCATCATGCCGTCGATGATGTTCATCGGGAACCTGACCTACGTCGCGATCGCGGTCGTGGGCGGGTTGCGGGTCGCCTCCGGCACCATGTCGCTCGGTGATGTGCAGGCGTTCATCCAGTACTCCCGTCAGTTCACCCAGCCGTTGACCCAGCTGGCGTCGATGGCGAACGTCCTGCAATCCGGAGTCGCCTCGGCGGAGAGGGTTTTCGAGTTCCTCGATGCCGACGACCAGTCGCCTGACCCAGCCGACCCGCAGCGGGTTCCGACTCCCCGCGGCCGGGTGGAGTTCTCCGACGTGGCCTTCCGCTACGACGCCGAGACACCGCTGATCGACGACCTCTCGCTGGTCGCGGCGCCCGGCCAGACCGTCGCCATCGTCGGACCGACCGGCGCGGGCAAGACCACCCTGGTCAACCTGATCATGCGGTTCTACGAGATCGACGGCGGCCGGATCACCCTGGACGGTGTCGATGTCGCGATGATGACAAGGGCAGACCTGCGGTCGCGGATCGGGATGGTGCTGCAGGATACCTGGCTCTTCGCCGGGACGATCCGGGACAACATCGCCTACGGGCGGCCCGATGCGAGCGAGGAGGAGATCCTCGCCGCTGCCCGCGCGACCTACGTCGACCGGTTCGTGCAATCGCTCCCCGACGGCTACGACACGCTGATCGATGACGAGGGCAGCAACATCAGTGCCGGCGAGAAGCAGCTGCTGACCATCGCGCGGGCCTTCCTGGCCGATCCCGCCCTGCTGATCCTGGATGAGGCGACCAGCTCCGTCGACACCCGGACCGAGGTCCTGGTGCAGCATGCCATGGCCGCGCTGCGGGCGGACAGGACGAGTTTCGTGATCGCGCACCGGCTTTCCACCATCCGGGATGCCGACCTCATCCTCGTCATGGAGAACGGTGCCATCGTCGAACAGGGCACCCACGACGCACTGCTCGAGGCCGACGGGGCGTACGCCGCGCTGTACAACGCGCAGTTCGCGGGGGCGATCGTCGACGCCTGACGAACCGTCCACGCAGCGGCAAAGTTGCGCGGACCCTACGGTCGGAATCCAGGCGGAGCAGCACAACCCCGCCGAACTCGCGGCCGTCCCGGGCGATCGCCGTGGATTGCTCGTTCGCTCCGTGAAGTGATCTTGGCAACCGCGGTGCGGTCTGCCCCACTCGACCACGTACGATGGACAACGGCGCGGTCAGACGGCTGCGCCGAGGTCGCTGCTGTGAGCGCCGCCCAACGTTGGGTTTCGGCGTTCCTCTTCTCCACACGGGTGTTCAGGCATCGCGAGTCGGTCAGCATCACGGCCAACCGCCCCGCCATCGATTGGATACCCGCATTTCTATGACCATGTCTTCTTCGTCTGCACCCGCTTCTTCTGGGCCCTCTGGGCGCCCGAACAACGGTCGCGCACCGCACGCCGACGCCGACCGCTCACGATCGAGCCGTTCCGGCGGCAACCGCTCCGGGGCGCCGCGGACGCAGTCCGGAGCGCCCACCGGTGACCGTCGGCAGACCAACGGGTCCGGACGCGACAACACCGTCCGCACCGGCGCATTCTCCGTCGGCGCCTTCTCCGCAAGTCTCGACGGGTCCGCCGTGCCGCGCACTGCACCGAATCTGCGGAGCCGCCCGGCGTCGTCAACCGACGGCACCTCGGCCGCGAACAGCCGAGGCCGCCGCCCCAACCGGGCGAGCGGAACAGCCGACAGCTCAACGGATTCTCGGCGCGGCGAGGGTGGCAGCGGCCGTCGCCGGAGCAGCAACGATCGGCGCACCGACAACACCGCATCTGGCCGGAACGCCGGGTCGCGAGACACCGGCGCCAGGACGAACCGGGCGGACACCACGGCTCCGAGCGCGTTTCCCCTTGCGGCGCAGCGGGTTCTGTCGGAGCCGGGCCGGCCGTCTGCCAGCTTCGCCGAACTGGGCGTTCCGGCTCCGTTGCTGCCGGTGCTGACGAAACTCGGTGCGGTATCGCCGTTCCCGATCCAGGAAGCAACTCTTCCCGAGACCCTTGCGGGCCGCGATGTGCTGGGCCGGGGCAAGACGGGCTCCGGTAAGACCATCGCCTTCGCGATCCCGCTCGTCGCCCGGCTGACCGGTGGGCGCCGGGTGTCCGGACGCCCGCGCGGCCTGATCCTGTTGCCCACCCGTGAACTGGCGTTGCAGGTAGCCCGCACCGTCGAGCCGCTCGCGGCAGCAGCCGGTCTCCGCACCGTGGTGATCTTCGGTGGGGTCGGCTACGGCAACCAGACCTCAGCCCTGCGCAGTGGCGTCGACATTGTCATCGCGTGCCCCGGCCGGCTCGAGGACCTGGTCAACCAGAAGGCCTGCGACCTCGGCGCTGTCGAAGTCACCGTGCTCGATGAGGCCGACCACATGGCCGATCTCGGCTTCCTTCCGGTCGTCCGGCGGCTGCTCCGCACCACCCCGGCCGGTGGCCAGCGGCTGTTGTTCTCCGCGACGCTGGACAACGGGATCTCCGTGCTGGTCAAGGAATTCCTGAGCAATCCGATTCTGCATGCGGTCGATGACGAGACCTCACCGGTCGAGGCGATGGCTCATCACGTGTTCGCCGTCAGCTCGGGTGACCGGCCGCAGGTGATCCGCGAGCTCGCCTCCGGCGGTGGCCGCCGGATGTTGTTCACCCGCACCAAGCACAGCGCCAAGAAGTGGGCTGCAGCCTTGACCAAGCAGGGCATCCCCGCGGTGGACCTGCACGGAAACCTGTCGCAGAACGCCCGTGAGCGCAACCTCGCCGCGTTCTCCTCCGGCTCGGCGAAGGTTCTGGTGGCAACGGACATCGCCGCCCGCGGCATCCACGTCGACGACGTCGAACTGGTCGTCCACCTGGATCCGCCGACCGAGCACAAGGCATACCTGCATCGTTCCGGGCGCACCGCCCGGGCCGGGGCCGGCGGCACCGTCATCACGGTGATGCTGCCCGAGCAGGCAGCGGACCTCCGCAAGCTGATGAAGCTCGCCGGGATCACCGCGGCCACCACGCAGGTCTCTCCGGGTCACCCGCAGATCGCGAAGATCGCCGGCTGACAGCGAAACCGGCGGCGACGGCACAGCGAACACGCTGACCAAATCCCGGCATCAGCGTGCCGCACCGGCTCCGTCGGGTTACGGCCGGGCCGCGCGGCGCATCATCTCGATCAGGACGCTGATCGTTCGCGGCAGGTCGTCGGCTCCGGGTTGCCTGGTCATCAGCCAGATGTCCATGGCCTGACCCATACCCATGACAACCGTGATCAGCAGGTCCGACGGCAGGTCGGTGCGCACAGCGCCGACGCGTTGCCCGTGGGCCAGCGCCTGCTGCAACCAGGGCAGCACTGCCTCGGTGAGATCCGACTGCGCCTGCGCGATGACCGGCGTCGCGGTCCCGGCGAGCAGGCCGCGGATCAACGCGGCCAGGTGCGGGGTGGCGGTCAGCGCCGTCATCAGCCGGAGGTAGTAGCCCTCCAACGTCGACCAGAACGCATCGGCGTCACCGTCGTCCGGGACCGGGAACGGTCCGAGTCGGGCGAAGAGTTGTTCCAGGTCGGTCTGCACGATGTAGACGTACAGGTCCTCTTTGCCGTCGAAGTAGTAATACATCGAGCCCTTGGAGATGCCTGCGGCTTCGATGACCCGGTTGAGCGACGCTTCGTGGAATCCCCGGCCGGCGAACTCGTCGCGCGCGGCCCGCACGATGGCCTGCTGCTGCTCGGGCGGGAGTTTGGCGAATCTGGGCCGGACCACTGTCGACGCGTGCTGTTCAGGCGGCCGTCAGGGTGGGCAGCTCGACCTTGTCGCGGAAACTCCTGCCCATCACCATGTCCGCAACCTTAGGCAGTCCGATCAGTTTCATCACGCTGTTTCGGGTGATCAACTGGAGCCGGTTCTTCGGCGCGAAGGCCAGGCCCAGGCCGGTCGCGGCGTCCTGCTTGGACCGCAGCAACGGAGCGAGCCGCCGCTCGTAGCGGGCGAACGCCTCGGTGTGATCGCCACAGCGGGACAGTTCGGCGGCCAGCGTGTAGGACTCCACCATCGCCAGTGCCGATCCCTGGCCGGCGAGGAACGACGGGCAGGCAGCGGCGTCTCCCACCAGGGCCACCCGTCCGCGGGTCCACGACGGCATGCGGATCTGGCTGACCGTGTCGAAGTAGAAGGTCGCCGCCTGCGGCATCGCGTCCAGGATGGCCGGCGTTTCCCAGCCGCTGCCGTTCATCGCCCGCCGCAGCAAGGCCTGCTGAGCCAGCCGATCATCCATCGGAACCGTCCCGTCGTGGCGCGCGGTGAGCAGGAACAACGTCATGTCGTCGCGGAGCGGAACTCGGACCACCTGGAAACCGACCTCGGCGTGCATCATCCCGACGAGTTCCTCGCGCGGCCGGTACCCCTGCACCTCGAACGCCGCGACGACGATGCCCAGATACCGTTCGAACTGTTCGTCCGGGCCGAAGACCAACCTGCGGATTCGGGAGTGCAGGCCGTCCGCGCCCACGACCAGATCGAACTCCCGGGACTCCGCCTTCTCGAAGGTCACCCGAACTCGATCTCCCTCGTCCGTCAGCGCCAGCACGGAGTCGCCGAGGATCAACTCGGCGGCACTGTCGACCGAGTCGTAGATGACCGCGGCCAGGTCCGAGCGGGCGATGCTGACATACCGTTCGGTGTTGCCCAGGATGGCCGCCGGCCGCAGCGACGCTACGCGGTGGCCGGCGCTGTCGACGACCCGTGCCTCCTTCAGCGCGTAGCCACGACGACGCAGGTCCGCGACGATGCCCATCCGTTGGGCCACGTCGAAGCCGGCGCCCCAGAAATCGACCATGTACCCGCCGCGGCGCAATTCCGGCGCGCGTTCGACCAGCGTGACCTCGTGGCCGGCCCGGACCAGCCAGTACGCCAACGTCGGGCCGGCGATTCCCGCTCCGACGATGAGAGTCTTCATCCTGCCTCCTAGACTGATGGTTGGACCGTAAGAATAAACTGGTGGTCTAACGCCGTCAATGGGGTGCCGCGCTGCCCGCAGCGACGTGCGAATCGAGCGATGAGGACGGGCCGGACTCGGCGCCCGGCATCAGGTCGGGCCGTGCCCCGGCTCTCCCGGAACTTCGGACGGGCTCTCCCGGCGCAGCACGGACACCGCCCCCTTGGCTTCGAAGACCGCGAGTTCCACCTCGCCGGCGTCGCGGTGTCCGTGCTCGCGCAGGATCGCCTGCAGATCCGCGTCGGTGAGTCCGCAGTGGCGAAGGTTGCGGCGGTCGATGACCCCATCGCGGATGAGGATCCGCAGCGGCGGGTCGATGAGCCGTGCCCATCGGGGCCGGTATCGCAACCGGGCAACGGCCGTGTGCGCGACGAGCACCGTCAACAGCGCCGCTACTCCGGTCAGCCAGGACGTATCTCGGGCGGTGGCCGTTCGCCCGACGATGGCACCTACGGCCACTGCGGCGACCCAATCGAACGGCGCGAACTCCGCCAGTGTGCGTCTTTCCGTCAAGCGGAACGCGATCGCCGCGGTCAGGAAGAGCCCGAGGGCCTTGAGGCCGGCGGCCGCAGCCTGCTGCCAGTCACCGATCACAATGCTCGACGCGGTCTGCATGGTGTTGTGCTCAGCCCTCTCCGGCCGAACTCGGACGGGTCCGCCACGCCGAACCGGAACAACCGCATGTTCCGTACACACTCGCCTCCTGGTCCGCTGCGGCTCCCCGCTCAGGCGTGGCCGAACCGCCGCCACTGTTCGACGCGGTGACGATCCCGCCGGCACCATCCGTTCAGTACCCGGGCGGTTGCCGACCAATCGGCGCAAACCGGTGGCGGCTGCCCCGCGCTCGATGCGGGACGTCCGCAAATTTTCCCAGATACCCACTGCATCAACCTGTCAGGTCATCTTCATCGACATGACGCAATGATTGCGCGTCTGCAATGGCGGGCGTCCAGGGCGTCGAACCGGACGTTCACATGTCCGCCCGCCGGGGAGTTGGCGAACCGAATCAGTCGACGGCCCGCCAGCGCTCCGCAGGCGGCAGCGGGGCGAAGAACGCGTCGATGTCTTCGTCCGCTACGTCCTCCAGCCGCGCCGGCCTCCACCGCGGCCGGCGGTCCTTGTCGATCACCTGCGCCCGGATGCCTTCCGCCAGGTCGGGGTGCCGCAGGAACCGCATTCCCAGCCGGTAGTCCTGCTCGAGCACCTGCTCCAGCGTCATCGATTCGGCCAACCGCAGGGCCTTCAACGTGACCTTCACCGCCGTGGGTGACATCGCGGCGAGCACATCGGCGGCGTCACGCGCCTTGGCCTCACCGCTGTCGCGCAGACACCGCAGGATCTGCCCCACATCGTCACCCGGGTAGCAGCGGTCGATCCACGACCCGGCGGCGGCCAGTTCCGGTGCCGGCGGCGACAAGCCGATCTCGTTGGGCACAACCCCGGACCGCAGCTCATCGGTGAGCGCGTCCAGGTCCGTCCGGCGCACGAAGTGGTCGGCGAGCCCGGAGGCGATGGCGTCGCCCGGTCCGAGCCGGGCGCCGGTCAGCGCGGCGTGCGTGCCCACCTCTCCTCGGGCCCGGCTCAGCCGGAAGAGCCCACCCACGTCCGGGCACAGGCCGATCGCCGTCTCCGGCATCCCCACCTGGGAGTCCTCGCTGACCACCCGGAACGCGCAGTGCCCGGAGATGCCGACGCCCCCACCGAGGGTGAGGCCCGACTGATAGGCCACCACGGGCTTCGGATAGCGGCTGAGCTCCAGGTTCATCCGGTACTCGTCGGCCAAGAACGTCGCCGGTCCGTCGAGGCCCAGACTTTCGTGCAACTCACGGATGTCGGCGCCCGCGCACAGGCCCCGGTCGCCCGCCCCGTCGATCAGCACCACGGCCACGCCTGGGTCACGACGCCAATCGCCCAGTGCGCCGCGGATCCGGCGCACCATCTCGATCGTCAGGGCATTGATCCGGCGCGGGCGGTTCAACGTGACGCGCCCGAGCCGACCCTCGACCCGAATCAGCACGTCGGAAGTGTCGAATTGGCTCACACGGCAACGCTAGCCAGTGATCATCCCGGCCGCCCTCAACCCTTCGGTTTGCCGGCGAGCAACAGTGGGTAAACAGTCGCCCGCCACCCGTAATGGGGACCGCTCAGAATGCTGGTCCTCGCCGCGACATGACCAAACGGCGCTTTCGCGGCGAAACCACCAATTCGAGATGCGGATCACATCAACAGTGGAAAGCTCTGCGTCAGCCATCCGCGGTGAAAGGGGATCTCGATGGGAGAACACGGCGCGTCCTTCAGCGGGGAGTCGATCTACGACGACACCGATGAAGGCAAGGGGGTCGTCCGGATAGCGTCTGTCGCCGCGCTCGGCGGCTTCCTGTTCGGGTACGACAGCGCCGTCATCAACGGTGCCAACTCGGCCATCGAGTCCCAGTTCAACGCCGACGCGGCGTCGCTCGGCTTCGCTGTGGCATCGGCCCTGCTGGGCGCCGCGGCCGGCGCGCTGCTTGCGGGCCGAATAGCCGACCACATCGGCCGGTTGATGGTGATGCGGATCGCCGCCATCCTGTTCTTCGTCGCGGCGTTGGGCACCGGCTTCGCACCGAACCTGTGGGTGCTGGTGATCTTCCGCATCGTGGGTGGTCTCGGCGTCGGCATCGCGTCGGTCATCGCGCCGGCCTACATCGCCGAGATCGCCCCGGCCAAACTCCGCGGTCGACTCGGCTCCCTGCAGCAGCTGGCCATCGTCACCGGCATCTTCATCTCGCTGCTCGTCGACTACATCATCGCGACGGTTGCCGGCAGCTCCAGCGCCGACTGGTGGCTGGGCCTGGAGGCCTGGCGCTGGATGTTCATCGCCATGGTGATTCCGGCCGTCGCTTACGGGCTGCTGGCCCTGACGATCCCTGAGTCACCCCGGTTCCTCATCGGCAAGCACCGCGTGCCGGAGGCGAAGGAGATCCTGTCCGGGCTGCTCGGACCGCGCAACATCGACGCCAAGGTCGAGCGCATCCGCGAGTCCATGGAGCGAGAGAAAGACCCGTCCTGGCAGGACTTGAAGAAGCCGGGCACGAACCGCATCGCGGCCATTGTCTGGATCGGCCTGGCCCTGTCGGTGTTCCAGCAGTTCGTCGGCATCAATGTGATCTTCTACTACTCGAACATCCTCTGGGAGGCTGTCGGGTTCACCGAGGACCAGTCGTTCGTGATCACGGTCATCTCGGCGACCATCAACATCCTGACGACGCTGATCGCCATCGCGACGATCGACAAGGTGGGCCGCAAACCGCTGCTGATCATCGGCTCGATCGGTATGACGATCACGCTGGCCACCATGGCTGTCATCTTCGGCACCGCTTCGGTGTGCACCCAGGTCACCGCAAGCTGCTCGGAAAAGAACGTCGCGGACGCCGTTCCTGACCTGACCACCGCGGTGCTGGGCAGCAACTCGGCCACCATCGCGCTGATCGCCGCGAACCTGTTCGTCGTCGCGTTCGGTATGTCGTGGGGACCGGTCGTCTGGGTGCTGCTCGGCGAGATGTTCCCGAACCGGATGCGTGCCGCCGCGCTGTCCCTCGCCGCCGGTGGTCAGTGGGTCGCGAACTGGATCATCACCGTCAGCTTCCCGAGCCTGAAGGACATCTCGCTGGCGTTGGCCTACGGGCTCTACGCCGGGTTCGCGCTGCTGTCGTTCTTCTTCGTCTGGAAGTTCGTGCAGGAGACCAAGGGCAAGCAGTTGGAGGACATGCACGGCTGATCGCCGTTCGGCAAAACTCCGCGTGACAGCAGGACGGCAGAACCCCCGGAGCGGCGAGTCCGCGCCGGGGGTTCTGTTCGTGGCAGGCCGGGGAAGGTGTGCCGGGGCCGCCGCGGCGCCTGCAGCCGGAGCACCTATTCGGCCGTGATGGCCCGGAGCACGTCCATCTTCGCGGCCCGCCTGGCCGGCCACACCGCGGCGAGCACACCCACCACGCCTGCCAGCACCACGAAGATCAGCAGCTGCACGACCGGCACGTTGAGCACCGTGATGCCCTGGTCCGACACCGACTGCTGCAGGCTGATGCCGAAGATCAAGCCCAGCACGATGCCCAGCACCGCGCCGAGGATCGAGATCGCAACCGACTCCAGCCGGATCATCGTTCGCAGCTGGCGGCGACTCATGCCAACCGCCCGGAGCAGACCGACCTCGCGGGTCCGTTCGATCACCGACAACGCCAGCGTGTTGACGATGCCCAGCACGGCGATGATGACAGCGAGCCCGAGCAGCGCGTAGATGATCGCCAGCAGCTGGTCGACCGGTGCCCGCTGTTGCGCGGCGAACTGGTCCTGGTCCTTCACCGTCACGGTCGGAAGGTCTGCCAGCACGGTGTTGATACCCGCCAACGTGGCATCCGGGTCGGCGTCCGCGGCCCGTTTGACGTAGACGAACCAATCCTGCGGAGCCACCCCGCCGCGTTCCAGGACGGCCGGCGGAATCACCACGTCGGCCCCGATGAACTGGCTCGGCTTGATGATCCCGGTGACCTTCAGTTGGGCCGGTCCCGCGGGCAGGCCCACGGTCACCGTGTCACCGAGCTTCCAGCCTTCGGTGGTGGCCCTGTCCGGGGTGACCAGGATTCCGTCGTCACCGGTCTCCAGGCTGCCGGACTCGAGGTCGATGGCCACCAACTCGGACAGTGCCGGAGCATCGAACGAGGAACCGAAGACGTCCTGATCGCCGACCTTGACGCTGGTGAACCGGAACGGAACTGCCGCCGAGACGCCCTGCACCTTCGCGATTTCCGGTGCGATGGCCGCGGAGAATGGAGTCTGCACGGCGTTCGACACGACGTAGTCGGCCTTCAGCCCGGTGTCGACGAGCTCGTCGACGCTGGACTTGGTGGACTGGCCGAGGACCGCCATGGTGGTGACCAGCGCGAGACCGATCATCAGCGCGGACGCCGTCGCCGCTGTCCGGCGGGGGTTCCGCCTGGCGTTCTCCCTGGCCAGCAGGCCGACCGTGCCGAAGACCCGCGGATAGCCGCCGGCGATCGCGGTGACGACGGGCTTCCCGATGACGGGACTGAGCAGCGCCACCCCGATGAAGACGGCCAGCACGCCGCCGCCGAGCGGCTGCAGGCCACCGTCGAAGGCCAAAGCCCAGATCATCAGGCCGGCGCCGAGCACCGTGAGCGCCGCACCACCGATCAACCTGCGCCGCAGCGAGGACTCGGGAATGGAGACGTCATCGCGCATTGCGGCGACCGGGGGCACCCTGGCGGCCTTGCGGGCCGGGAGGTAGGCGGCCAGCAGCGTGACGACGATGCCGACCGCGTAGGCGGCAATCGCGGTGCGCGGCTTGAACACCAGGCCGGCCTGGCCGAGGTCCAGGCCGATGGCGCCGAACAGCGCCTGCAGACCCGCCGCAAGGGCGAAGCCGAGGCCGAGGCCGACGGTGGCGCCGATCAACCCGACCACCAGCGCCTCGAGCAGGACCGATCTGGTCACCTGCGCCTTCGCCGCTCCCAAGGCTCGGAACAGCGCGAGTTCCCTGGTGCGCTGGGCGACGATGATCGAGAACGTGTTGAGGATCAGGAAGGTGCCGACCACCAGCGCCACCACGGCGAACACCAGCAGGAATGTGGTGATGAACGACAACCCCTGCTGCAACTGGTCCTGGTTCTCGGTGGCGACCTGCTCACCGTCCAGCGCCTCGTACCCGGGCTGCAGCACTGCGGCAACTTCGTCCCGCAGCGCGACGTTGTCCAGGCTGCCGTCGCCGGTCACCGCGACATCGCTGAAGACGTTCGCACCCCCCAGGTACAGCTTCTGGGCCGTCGGGGTGTCGAACAGCGCCAAGGTGGCGCCGATGAGGTTGCCCGAGTCGCCGAACCGGACCGTGCCGACGAGGGTGCCGGTCACCGATGGTTGCGCCCCGCTGGTGACAAGCTTGACGGTGTCACCGATCTGGTAGCCGCTGCTCTCCGCCGACTTGTCGTCGATCACCAATTGACCCGGCCCGCTCGGCGCCGTGCCCTGCGTGATGGTGACGATGGGCGAGCCGTCCGCCGCCGGTGCATCGGAGAAGTTGCCACCGATACCCGGTGCCCCGCCGCCACTTCCGACGACCTTGCCGTCCTTGCCGATGATGAAGGTGCCCTGATCGTTGACGTTGCCGTCCACCCGGTCGACCCCCGGCAGCCGTTCCAGTTCGGGGATGATGTCCCCGGGCACGGTGCGGGTGTCGGAGCCGGTGAACCCGCCGGCCGCCGCCGCCGCGGCCTGCGCCGGACGCACCGTGACATCCGGCGCCGTTTGCCGGAACAGTGTGGTGAAGCTGCTGCTCAGGGTGTCGGTGAAGATGAACGTGCCGGCCACGAACGCGACACCGAGGACGATGGCGAACGCGCTCATCCCCATCCGGAGTTTGTGCGCCAGCAGAGATTTCAGGGTTGCCTTGAACATGTCAGGACCCGGCTACGGGCTGGGCGTTGGACTGCTCCGCGGTGGATTGCCGGGGGCCGGATTGCTCGGGGGCGGACTGCCGGTCGGCCGACAGGTGCTGGGCATCGAAGCTCTTCATCCGGTCCAGCACCCGCTCTGCGGTGGGCTCGAGCATCTCGTCGACGATCCTGCCGTCGGCCAGGAACAGCACGCGGTCCGCGTATCCCGCGGCGTTGGGATCGTGGGTGACCATCACCACGGTCTGCCCGAAATCGCGGACCGACGACGCCAGGAACCCGAGAACCTCTGCGCCGGAGACGGAATCGAGGTTTCCGGTCGGCTCGTCGGCGAACACGATGTCCGGCCGCCCGGCCAGCGCGCGGGCGCAGGCCACTCGCTGCTGCTGTCCACCGGAAAGCTGGCTGGGTTTGTGGCTCAGCCGATCCGCCAGACCGACCGTGCGGATGACGGTGTCGAGCCACTGCTTGTCGGGCTTGCGGCCGGCGATGTCCATGGGCAGGGTGATGTTCTCGATGGCGGTCAGCGTCGGCACGAGGTTGAAGGACTGGAAGACGAAGCCGATCCGGTCGCGCCGGATGCGGGTGAGTTCCTTGTCGCCGAGCGTCGTCAGGTCGGCGTCACCGACGAAGACCCGCCCAGAAGTTGCCTCGTCGAGGGCGGCCAGACAGTGCATCAGCGTCGATTTGCCGGACCCGGACGGACCCATGATGGCGGTGAACTGCCCGGGGTAGAACTCCACGGTGACGCCGTCCAGCGCTGCAACGGTGGTGTCCCCCGACCCGTACACCTTGCGCAGGTCGATCGCTCTGGCGGCGGGAGCCGCCGCCCGCCGCTGGTTCGCGGTTGCAGCGTGATCGGCGTCGACAGTATCGGCGACTGGCGAGGTTGGTGCGGCGTGGCTCATCTTTTCTCCGTGATGTGGATGTCCGGTGGGCTGTTTTGTCGTCTTGGGGTCGCAAGGGACGCTAGGGCAACGACGCCCCTGAGCGACATCGGGTTTGTCCCTGGTTTCCGATCCGGGTCGGCCTCGACGGACACCCCACCGGCTGCTGACCAGCGGCTGAGGTGACCTGCTGACCGAACGGCTGTGACCAACGTCGCCGCTATATTCAGTGCTTAACATGTGTCCGAAATGTACCAGCTCGTGATTGCAGTGACCAACCCGCGTGAGCACTGGACCATGAGGAGGCCGCTCGTCAAACGGACGCAACAACGACCACTTGACCAACTGGGTACCCGGACGGCGCGCGCCCCGGTGGGCACCTGAGCGGGCAGCGGGAAAGAATCGGCTCATGGAACACTTCGAGATCGCCACGGTCGCCCAGCGCAGTGCCGACTTCCGTCGGGTGCTGTGGACCGGCGAACACACCCAGCTTGTCCTCATGACGATCCCGCCGGGCGGTGAGATCGGCCTGGAGACCCACGAACACAACGACCAGATCCTGAACTTCCTCAGCGGCACCGGCGAGGCCGTCGTCGGTGGCGAGACCCGCGGTGTCAAGCAGGGTGATCTCGTGGTCGTGCCGGCCGGTACCGAACACAACTTCACCAATACCGGGCCCGACCCGCTGGTGTTGTCCACCGTCTACGGCCCGCCCGACCACGCCCCCGGCACCGTGCACGCCACCAAGGAAGAAGCCGACGCCGCGGAGGCCGCCGGCGAGGACGAACCACCGAGCTGACAGGGGCCGACGGACGCTCCTGCAGGGAATCCACGGCGGTACCGGGCCGATTGCGCCTGCTGGCGCGACACTCAGCGCGGTGTGTCGCCTGGCTTCCAGAGATCCGAGAGCGGCGGGGCGATCGATGCGCCGGGGTAGGCGTGTCCCAGCGATGAGGACCCGCTCTCCGCCGTCAACCGCAGCCGTTCGATGATCTCCGCTGCTTCCTCGGCAGGTCGCCGGCCGAGGTTGACCACCAGGGCGTTCTCGTCGGGGCCGGGCGGCTCGAGGGTGGCGAGCTGCGAATCCAGCAACGTGGTCGGCATGTAGTGGTCGAGCCTGGCGTTGAGCCGCCTGGCAATGGTCTCCTTGCTACCGGCCAGGTGCACGAACACCACGTGCTCGCCGCGGAGCACGTCGCGGTAGCTGCGCTTGAGCGCCGAGCAGGTGATGGCGCCCGGCAGGCCGGCGTTGGTGTGGTCCCGGATCCAGTCGGCGACCTTCTCCAGCCACGGCCAGCGGTCCTCGTCGGTGAGCGGAGTGCCGGCTCGCATCTTCTCCACGTTCGGGGCGGGATGCAGGTCGTCACCCTCCTCCAGGTCCCAACCGAGCTGACCGGCGAGAATGGCTGCGACGGTGGATTTCCCGCATCCGGACACACCCATGATGACCAGGACCGGCTGCTGTGCGACGTCGTTGTGAGCCATCAGCTCTCCTTCGAAAATGCTGGTGCGTCGGTTGTCTGCTGATGCGCGTGCTGTGACCGGGCCGACCCGGTCACGCGATGACGAAGACGATCGACGCCACCGCAAAGCCCATGAATCCGATCGCGGTTTCCATGACCGTCCAGGTCTTCAGCGTGGTCTTGACGTCCATGTCGAAGAACCGGCCGACCAACCAGAAACCGGAATCATTGACGTGGCTCAACGCCACCGATCCGCCGGCGATCGCCAGCACGACAGCGGCCAGCTGAACGCCGTTCAGGCCGGCGGAGGCAACGGCGGGTTGGATCAGGCCGGCGGCGGTGATGAGCGCGACGGTGGCGGAGCCCTGCGCCACTCGCAGCACCAGGGCGATGATGAAGCCGGCGACGATGACCGGGAGTCCGATGTTCGCCAGCACATCCGAGAGTGCATCACCGATGCCGGAAGCCCGCAGGACGGCACCGAACATCCCGCCGGCGCCGGTGATCAGGATGACCGAGCACACCGGCCCGAGCGCCGAGTCGAGGGTCTTCTCCAACGCGGTCTTGTCCAAGCCGCGACGCCTACCCAGTACGACCGCGGCGACCAACACGGCGATCAGCAGTGCGATCGGCGTCGCCCCGATCGTCCGCAGGACCGCCACCCACGTCTCATTGCGGTCGACCCAACCCGCGGCTCCCGCCAGATCCAGACCCGTGTTGAGGAAGATGAGCACCAACGGGACCAGCAGAACCAACAGGACGGTGCCGAACGACGGGGGATTCTCCACGTCCTCGTCCTCGGCCTTGCCCAGGATCTCCGGCACCGGTAGCACCCATCGCTTGCCTGCCCACAGGCCGAACAGATAACTGCTCAAGAACCAGGTGGGGATGGCTGCAACGAGGCCGATGGCCAGCACGAGCCCGACGTTCGCGCCGAGCAGTTCCGAGGCGGCCACCGGGCCGGGATGCGGCGGAACGAAGACATGCATGACGGAGAAGGCACCGGCGACGGGTAGCCCGTAGATCAACAGGCCACCGCCGAGTCGCCGGGCCACCGAAAAGACGATGGGCAGCATGACGACCAGACCGGCGTCGAAGAAGATCGGAAAGCCGAACATCAGCGATGCGATCCCGAGGGCGAGCGGCGCCCGCTTCTCACCGAACACGCGAATGAGCGTGTCAGCGACAACCTTTGCCCCGCCGCTGGTCTCGATGAGTCGGCCGAGCATCGCACCCAGCCCGACCAACAGCGCGACGGTACCCAATGTGGTGCCGAAGCCACTGGTGAGGACGTCGACGATCGATCCGAACGGGACGCCGGTCGCCAGCGCGGTCAGGAAGCTGACCAGGATCAGCGCCAGAAAGGCATGCAGCCGCAACTGGATGATCAGGAACAGCAGCAGTGCGATCGCACCTGCCGCTATCAGCAGCAGCGGCGTCGCTGTCAGTGTCTGCGTCCAGTCTTCCGGGACCATCGATTCCTCCATCTTGGAGCGCCGGTGCCGGCGGCGCGGACGCGCCGTCCTGGGGTCCATCCGCCGGTCGACCGAGGAATCGTTCGACCGGTTGCCGGATGGAGGTTTCACCGCTCGGCTGGCTGGATACCGCCAGAAACATCGGGCGCGAGCGGCAGATGAGACCTACGTAACCTGCCCCAATCAGCCTATTTTTGCAAGCTTCTTAGCCATTTCGTAATACGTTTCATCCGGTTGACCGTCGCTTGTCGCACATGTCCGAACGCGCTGAGGGCATACTTTTCTGATGACCGAAGCTGCCGGCACGCTCAACGGGCATCTGCACGACTCGGTCGTGCAGCGCTGGGGCTGGGACATCGTCTCCGGCGCGCTGCCGCCTGGCACACGCATCGTGGCCGACGACGCAGCGGCCCAACTGGGGGTGTCCCGGACCGTCGTGAGGGAGGCAGTCCGGGTACTCGAATCGATGGGGCTGCTCACCGTCCGCCGCCGGGTCGGCATCACCGTGCTCCCGCCGCAGAACTGGAACCCGTTCGACCGCAACATCATTCGATGGCGGCTTGCCGGTCCGTCTCGGCTCGCCCACCTGCAGTCATTGAGCGAACTGCGCTCGGCGATCGAGCCACTCGCTGCCCGACTTGCCGCTGTCAACGCCACTCCGGAGCAATGCGGGGCGCTCACCGCGGCGGTGATCGGCATGTCGTCGACCGCCCGGTCGGCGAACGCCCCCGCCTATCTCGCGCATGACTGCGACTTCCACCGCACGATGCTGGTGGCCTCGGGCAACCCGATGTTCGCCGGCCTTGCCGACGTGGTGGTCGAGGTCCTCGCCGGCCGCACCCGGCATTCATTGATGCCGGCCGTCGCCGAGCCCGAGGCGATCCGCCTGCACGGTGTGGTGGCGTCCTCGATCCAGGCAGGTGACGGCGCTGGTGCGCAGGAGGCGATGCGCGCCATCGTCGTCGAATCGGCGTCGGCGATCACCGACATCGCCGGTGACCTCGACGCAGACGACGGCTCCGCCGCTCCGGACCGGCTGCCGTCCGTGCTGAACGCTTCGCCGCAACGATGACCGTGGGTGAACCCCCAGGCGGGCAGCCGGTCTCACGTTTGTCGAAGCCCTCATGACGTCGGCTCCAGCGAAGCGTCCGCGATCCGGCGATGGTCCTTTCTGGGTGCCAGGAGCAACACGGCAGCACCGATCAGTGCAGCGATGATCGAACCGGCGAAGATGCCCACCTTGGCGATCTGGGTGAGTGCCGGATCGGTGTAGGCCAGGTCTGCGATGAACAGCGAGACGGTGAACCCGATGCCGGCCAGCGCGCTGACCCCCGCAACGTGCCACCGGGTCACACCCTTGGGAAGCCGCCCGATGCCGGTGCGAACACAGATCCACACCGCCAGGCAGATGCCGATGATCTTGCCGACGACCAGACCCGCCGCCACTGCCCACGTCAACGAGTCGCCGAGCGCTCGGCCGAGCAGCCCACCGCTGAAATCCACTCCTGCGTTGGCCAGCGCGAACAACGGCACGATCAAGAACGCCGACCACGGGTGGAGGCGATGCTCCAGGGTTGCCAGCACATCCCGCTTGCCGACGATGCCGGTCGGCGTCAACAGCCCCAGGGCGACCCCGGCAATCGTCGCGTGCACACCCGATTCGAGGGTGCACAACCAGACGGCCGCACCCACCACCACGTACGGACTGATCGCGGTGACCCCGAGGCGGGACATCGCAACCACCACCAGTAGCCCACCGGCAGCGCCGGCCAGCCAGCCGAACGCCACCGTATCGGTGTAGAAGACGGCGATCACCGAGATCGCGATGATGTCGTCGACGATCGCCAAGGTCAGCAGCAACAACTTCGCGCCGGCCGGTATTCGCGACCCCAGCAGCGCGAGAACACCTATGGCGAAGGCGATGTCGGTCGCCATCGGAATTCCCCAGCCATCCAGCGCCGGACCGTCGGCCACCGCGATGAAGATCAGGGCGGGGACCAGGACACCGCCGAGAGCGGCGAGCGCCGGAAGCGCCGCGGCCCGCCGATCGCGCAGCTCGCCCTGCACCAGCTCGCGCTTGATCTCCAGGCCGACGACGAAGAAGAAGATCGCCATCAGCGCGTCGTTGACCCAGTGCTGCAGGTCCTCGGTCACCGCAAACGATCCGAATCCGAGCGTCAGATCGCGACCCCAGAAGGTGTCGTAGGAGTCGGCGAACGCACTGTTCGCCCAGACCACCGCGGCGACCGCAGCCAGCACCAGGACGATTCCGCCTGCCGCCTCTTCGTGCAGGAACTCGCGCAGTGGATCCAACACCCGCCGGGCCCGGGTGCGGCGTTCGGACATGCGGTACTCCTCGTGTCGATCCACGCCGGACTGTGCCGGGTCAGTGGGGTATCACGTCGGCGATGTCGCGATAACGGCGTTCGGGCAACTCGAGCAGGGCCTGGATGACGGGCGTCGGTGCTCTTGCCGACACGGCCGCCGTCAGCAGGTCGGATCGGGTGGCCGACCCATGCGCGAGGGTCGGGGCGACCACTGCGACGAGCTGATGGGTGATCTCCTCCTCGGTCACCGTCGACTCCCCCCAATTCGCTGACTGCCCGATAGCTGCGGCCCGCCGTCGCTCGGATGCGTGCCGTAGACCTCGTGCGCGCCGCAGATCTGGCGCGGGCCCCAGATCGGGTGGCTGCAGGCGATCACCGGACACGCCCGCGCGATCGTCGGCCGTCCTGCACATCGACCAATCGGCGGCCGGTCACCCGGTGGGCGAATCCGGCCAGCGAGCCCGGCGCGACCTCGCCCTCGAGTTCCTGCCGGGCCGTCAGCACCACCAGCTCGACAACCTCCGACGGGAGTTCGCCGAAGAACTCCCTCCAACACGTAGCCCGCGACCCCGTCAACGCCCGTGGCCATCGGGTCGAGCGTGCTGGCTGGCATGGGCTTCTCGCTTCCGTCCGGTCGATGGGAGACTTCATCCTCATCGGCTTCGAGCCGATCGGGTATCGGGTCCAGCACCCATCCCGACCGGGCGATGTGGTAGCCAGGCACCATGGACAGCCGACCACCGGGCGATGACCCTGGGGGTGTGTCAGCCATCGTCGAGCAGCGCGCGGGCCCGACCCGCGAGTCCCAACGCGCCACCCGCACGCCGGCGACGGCGTTGTTCTGGCGGTTGTTCGGGTTCAACGCGCTGGTCTTCGTGGCGGGCGCGGCAATTCTCGTGCTGTCGCCGGCGACTGTCTCAGCTCCGATCTCACTGGCCGAAGTCACCGTTCTCACCGTCGGATCAGCGTTGATGCTCAGCGTCAACGGGTTGCTGCTCCGGCGGACCCTTCGGCCGCTGGACGGGCTGACCGTGCTGATGAAAAGGGTCGATCTGCTCCGTCCCGGGCAACGCCTGTCGGTGTCCGGCGACACCGATGTCGCGGAGGTCATCAGGACCTTCAACCAGATGCTCGACCGGCTCGAGCACGAACGCGGGGAAAGTGCCGGCCACGCACTCGCGGCGCAGGAAAGCGAGCGGCAACGCATCGCTCGGGAACTCCACGACGAGATCGGACAAAGCCTCACCGCGGTCCTGCTCGGGCTCAAGCGCACCATCGACCGCGCCCCGGCAGAGCTTCGCGAAGAGTTGCGGACCGTTCAGGAGATGGTTCGCGGCAGCCTCGATGAGGTCAGGATGGTCGCCAGGCGGCTTCGACCCGGTGTGCTCGAGGACCTGGGTCTGCCCAGCGCGCTCAACGCGCTCGCCGCGGACTTCACCGCCGCCAGCGGGCTGTCCGTCACTCCGCAGCTCGATCCGGCCCTGCCCAGGCTCAGCGGCGACGCCGAGCTCGTGGTGTATCGCATCGCCCAGGAGGGGCTGACGAACATTGCACGGCACGCCGACGCCGCCGAGGTCGCGCTCACGGTCCGCCGCCAGGGCAGGAATGTGGTGCTGACGCTGACCGATGACGGAGTGGGGCTCGGCGCCGCCGTCGAAGGTGCCGGCATCCGCGGGATGCGGGAGCGGGCCATCCTGATCGGTGCCACCTTGTCGGTCGGTTCGCTGGCCGAGGGCGGCACCGTCCTCAGACTGGAAGTCCCGATGGAGGGAAAGGAAAGCCCTCGGTGAAGACCGGCGCAACTCGGATCCTGCTGGCCGACGACCACGGTTTGGTACGGCGCGGCCTGCGGCTCATCCTGGACGGTGAGCCCGACCTGGCGGTGGTCGCGGAGGCCGCCGACGGCGGTGAGGCCGTCCACCTCGCCGGTCGCGGGGATATCGATCTCGCGATCCTGGACATCGCCATGCCCCGGATGACCGGGCTGCAGGCTGCCCGGGAGATCTCCCGCCGGTCGCCGGACGTCCGCATGCTGATGTTGTCGATGTACGACAACGAGCAGTACTTCTTCGAAGCGCTCAAAGCCGGTGCGGCGGGTTACGTTCTCAAGTCGGTGGCCGATCGCGATCTGGTCGAGGCCTGCAGGTCCGTGTGCCGCGGTGAGCCGTTCGTCTACGCCGGCGCATTGACCACCCTGATCACCGAGTACCTGCGGCGCAACCGGAACGGCGAGCGGATACCCGACAGCATCTTGACGCCCAGGGAAGAAGAGATCGTCAAGCTCATCGCGGAAGGCCACTCTTCCCGCAGCATTGCGCGAACGCTGGTGATCAGTGCCAAGACGGTAGATCGGCACCGGGCGAACGTCCTGCAGAAGCTCGACATGCACGACCGTCTGGACCTCACCAGGTTCGCCATCAGGGTCGGGCTCATCGAACCCTGACCGGTCATCGATGACCCGCCGACCGGCACCGGCCGCCCCGCCCCGCCCCGCCCCGCCCCGCCGAAAGGAGACACGATGTCACTGTCCGATGAACACCGCCGGGCACTGGACGAGATCGAGCGCGCGCTCGCCGAGGAAGATCCGAACTTCGCAGAGACCGTCAGACCCGAGTACATCTTGCGGCTCCGCAGACGCTGGATCATCATCCCGGCCGGATTGTTCCTGCTCGGCGCCGTCGTGATGGTCGCCGGTCTGGTCGCCACCCACGCTCTTCTCGCGCTGGGAGCGGTCGTCGCCGTGCTCGGATTCCTGACGATGCCGGCGGCGATTGTCCTGATGCTGCACCAACTCCGACGTCAATGAGCCAGCAGACCAGCCGGGCCGGGGGACTCGGGTTCCGCGGATCGGAATCGTCGATGACCGGGGCTACCGACCGGACTCGGCCCGGGCACCGACGGCCGGGATCCGGTCGGACGGCCACGTTCCCCGCAGTTGTTCCCACCCAACCGCGATCAGCCAGACGACACCCGCGACGACTGCGGTCGCTGCAGTGTTCTGCCAGACACCTTCTGAATTCACCTCGATCATTCCCAGTCCGAAGATGAGAACCGCCTGGGTCACGTAGACGAACAGCGAGTTTCGCCCCACCGGCAAAAGGATCCGACCTGCGTAGGTGACGAACCACTTCTCGTGACGTCGGACGAAGACATACAAAGCGGCGAACCACAGGAAAGCGATGATCACACCACCGAAGGCAACGCTCCACTTGTCGAACCACGGTTCGACAAGAGCCGCCCGTTCCGGAAGTCCCAACCGGGCCGGTTCCAACCAGGGCTGCCCGAAATCGGCATATTCCTCCAAGAGCGCGGCGCCATGGGTCAGCGTGGCGCTGATCAACACGGTGGTGATCGCCGTGACGTAAAGAATGGCTCTCACCAATCGTGTAAATGCCGTGGGCACACCGGCCAACCGCGCTTCGATCGGGCGCAGGTAGTAGCCGACCACGAGCCCCGCGAAGAAATACACCTGCCAGCCCAGGTAGGGGTTGTTTCCGCGTGCCCACCACACGGCGACAACGATCACGATCAACGGCGCGACGAGACGATATCTCAGCAGGAGCAGCGCCAAGGGGGCAGCAAGCATGAATACCGCGTAATTGTTCAACAAATCGGCCCAGCCGTAGATGTACTGCAGGCTCACGATGTGCCACATCAGTGCGCTCAGCTCGGTGATACTGTCCAGTCCCGGCTTGGCGCCGATGCCGTTGACGCTGCGACCCCACAGCGTGAAGAACAGCGTGAGAGAAATCGAACACAGGAAAAGGAAAGCGCTCCTTGCCCAGATCCTGCGGCATGTCAGCATCGCCCGGCCTGTTCGGAACTGTCTGCCGCGGATATGCCCGACCAGCAGTCCGGAGATGATGAAGAAGCCTTCCGCCGCCGAAGCCCAGAGTTGCCCGCGCCCCGTCACGACGCCAAACATGTTGGGGAAGCGGCCGAAGTGGTCCACAACGATGATGAGCAGGAAGAGCCCGCGCATCAGGTCGAGGGTCTCGATACGGGTGTGCGCGGTGCGTCCTGCCGGGTCGGCCATTACTTCTTGCCCCTTCGGCAAGCCATTGTTTCTGATGTGAACACTGAGAGCGGTGCAGGGCGACTATAGCGGTGCCGTCACCATGCACCCGAATATACAGGCCTCAGCTGTTCAGCTCGTTGCACGCGTCGATTCAACGCGCTCAGGTGAGGCGCATCCGGGATCCGATTCAGCAGAATGGCGGCTGAGTCATGTGTGCCACGGATGCACTCTCGCCATCGCACCGGCTCACCGCCCACCGTTTCCCCGAGTCCGTTTCGCCCGGTCGGTCCTTGTTGTCGGAATTCTCGGCGGCCGCCGTGACCGCTCTTGCAGTCGTGGTTCAGCCAGATTCGTTAAACGGATGACCTGACGCTGACGGGCCATCCGGAACTCACGCCGGACCCCGATCGAATTCACGTCGGGGACCTCCGGAAATCCTCCCCCGCCACCGGTCAATCGAGCATGTCCATAAGAGGACCTTTCGGACAGTGCGCAACTCTAAGAATATGCGCCTGCCGTGAAGACGGCGCGAACTCCAGGGCCGATTTCCGTGCGACACGCCGACGACACGCCGAATCGCGCGGCTTTCTTGAGCGATTCCATGGCCTTTCCCGCGCCGACCGTCAAAGATTTGATGATCAAGCAACGACTCGATGGCGGAGCCGGACACTTCTCGATCGACTCCTGACCGGTCGACCATCCTGCACGGGAGTGCCATGACCAGCATCCTGATCGGTATCGACAGCAGTCCCGCCAGTGACAGGGCCGTCGCTCTCGGCCTGCGGATGGCAACCGCCACCGGATCTGACGTGCTCATCGCGCACGCCATTCCGTGGTCGCCGTACTCGTTCCAGACCGCGGAGGACAACGAAATGCGGGCCGGCCAGAGAGAAGCCGAGATCCACGCTGCCACAACACAGTTGCTGGAACCGACACTCGAACGCGCGAAGGAGTCAGGCGTGCATGCCGATGGAATCGCCAGGCACGGACATCCGGTGGAACTGCTCGTCGATCTCGCAGCGGAACGCAATGTCGACCACATCATCGTCGGCAGAACCGGCGAGAGCAAGATGAAACAGGTCCTGTACGGCGGAATCCCGGGCAGATTGATCTTGAATGCTCCGGTCGCCGTGACGGTGGTCCCGTGATGTCGACGATGACGCTGACGAATGTTGCGCTGGCGCTGGCGGAGGAGGAGGAATCGTCGGGGATCGACGCCGCAGTCAACGATGCCGTCGGCCCGGTCGCCGACTGGGTGACCGGGCTGGTCTTCTACGAGCTGACGTTGTTCGGCGTCGGGGTTCCGGTGATCGTCCTGTGGCTGATCACCGGCGCCGTCTTCTTCACCATCTATCTCGGCTTCAAGAACATCGTCGGCTTCAAACATGCCATCGACCTTGTCCGCGGCCGGTACTCCAAACCCGAGGATGCAGGTGAGGTCTCGCACTTCCAGGCGTTGGCCACCGCGGTATCCGGCACGGTCGGTCTGGGGAACATCGCCGGTGTCGCCGTGGCCATCAGCCTCGGCGGGCCGGGCGCCACCTTCTGGATGATCACGGCAGGCTTCTTCGGGATGAGCCTGAAGATGGCCGAATGCACCATGGGAGTGAAGTTCCGGAAGGAACGCGCGGACGGGTCCGTCTCCGGCGGACCGATGTACTACCTGCGGGACGGCGTCGCCAAGCTCGGTAAGCCGGGTCTGGGCAAGGTTCTCGCGGTGATGTTCGCCGTCTGCTGCATCGGCGGGTCACTGGGCGGCGGCAACATGTTCCAGTCGAACCAGGCGACCGCGCTGATCGTGGATGTCACCGGTGGCGGCATGGCCGACTTCAGGTGGGCGATCGGACTCGTCTTCGCGTTGTTCGTCGGACTGGTGATCATCGGCGGGATCAAGTCCATCGCCAGGGTGACCGACAAGGTTGTCCCGTTCATGGCGGCGCTCTACGTCACCGCATGCATCATCGTCATCGTCGTCAACATCTCGTTCGTCCCGGCCGCGATCGGCGAGATCATCTCCGGCGCCTTCAGCCCGGAAGGCATCACCGGCGGCTTCGTCGGTGTGTTGATCGTCGGCTTCCAGCGTGCCGCCTTCTCCAACGAGGCGGGCGTCGGTTCGGCCTCCATCGCACACTCCGCGGTGCGGACCAAGGAGCCGGCCACCGAAGGATTCGTCGCGCTGCTCGAGCCGTTCATCGACACCATCGTCATCTGCACCATGACCGCCTTGGTCATCGTGATGACCGGCGTCTGGCAGGACCAGGCGGCCGCGGAATTGGGCGGCGTGGCCCTGACGACCGCTGCGTTCCAGACAGTGCTGCCCTGGTTCCAGTACGTGTTGGTGGTGGCCGTCGTGCTGTTCGCCTTCTCGACGATGATCGCCTGGTCGTACTACGGCATGAAGGCGACCGGCTACCTGTTCGGTGACAGCGCCAAGGCCGAGAACATCTTCAAGGCGATCTTCTGTGTGTTCACCCTGATCGGCGCGATGTTGTCGCTCGGCCCGGTGATCGGATTCTCCGACTCGATGATCTTCCTGATGTCGGTTCCGAACGTGATCGGGCTGTATCTGCTCGCCAGGGTCATCAAGGCAGAGGTGAACGGCTACTGGACGCGGATCAAGTCCGGGGACATCCAAATGGTCGACAAGACCTGATCGGAGAGGAACAGCGGGTCAGAACAACGCGGCCGGTCGGCGGTCGGCGGGTGTCTCGAGATCGAGCAGGAAGGCCTTGCGCCCGACCCCGCCGGCATACCCGGTGAGCTTCCCGTCGGACCCGACCACCCGGTGGCAGGGCACGATGATCGACAGCGGGTTCTGGCCGTTCGCCGCACCGACCGCGCGGGCCAGACCGCGATCTCCGAGAGCAGCGGCGAGCTGTCCGTAGCTCCGGGTCTCGCCGTACGGGATGGCCATCAATTGAGCCCACACCCGCTGCTGAAACGGGTTGCCGACAGGCGCCAGAACCAGGTCGAACCTCTGCCGAGAACCGTCGAAATACTCCGCCAACTGTCTTTGGGCTTCGACGACGGCGGTGTTGTCACGGACTCCGAAGCGTCCTGGTTCCGGGCGGCGGACGTGCTCGGCAAAATAGACGCCGACCAGCGCGCCCGCGTGGCCGACCAGCGTCAGCTCACCGATGGGTGAGGCCATCACGGCATGTGCGAGCGGCGATGTCGACGTCAACCGACCGCTCCGAGGCGCGCCCAATTCGGCCGGCACGAACCGGCCCGCGTCGAAGGGCGCCGCCGCGAGCGGTGCCGTCGGCACGTCATCTGTTCCGCCCATCGGTCGAAGGGGAAGACCGGCCGAACCGATCCCGCGGTGAGCGTACTGAGAGCGTCTGACAGCCAACGAGCGCTGGCAGGATCAGGCGGATGAGCCGGTGGACGCCAGTGCACTGGCCGCGCGAGCGGCCGCTGCGAACCATCATCGGATTCCTCGGTATCGCGCTGAGCGCGCGGGTGGTGCACCGGGTGCAGTACGAGCCGGTGGACCACATCCCGAAGACCGGCCCGGCCATCGTCGTGGCCAACCACCTGTCCACGACCGAAACCCTCGCTCTGGCTCGGCTGATCACCGGTCACCACCGGTTTCCGCACTTCCTCACCAAAGCGGAGGTCTTCAACTGGCCGCTGGTCGGCCGGGTGTTCCGTGCGGCGCGCCAGATCCCGGTTCTCCGCGGTTCGGCGCAGGCGGCGGCGTCGCTGGATGCGGCCGGCCGGGAGCTCGAGCGCGGACACGTCGTCTGCCTCTATCCGGAGGGACACCTGACGTCCGCGCCGGATCTGCGCCCGGGGCCGGGCCGGACCGGTGCGGCCCGGCTGGCCTTGCAGCATCCGGCGGCACCGGTGATCCCGGTCGGCATGTGGGGGCCGCGACCGGGCCGCCGGCACATCTGGCACCGGCACACCGTGCGCATGTTCGTGGGTGAGCCGGTCAATCTGTCTGCCTGGGCGGGCCGGTCCGACCGCGAGGCAGCGGTGACGGCCACCACGGTGATCATGGCCAGCATCACCGCGCTGACCGAGCGAGCCCGCGGTGCTTCGTTCGACGGCTGAACCGTGCGCGCGTCCAGCGGGCGCTCTCCCGCTGCGGAAGCGGCGGTGGCGGGCGATCAGCGGTAACGACCTCTGCGCGCCCAAACGGCCCGGCCGGCAAGCGGCCGAATGATTCGGACGCGAGTACCGAATGGTGCGGTGGGGTACAGGACGCCCATGGTGCAACCAGGACCGGACCCGGACAACTATCCGCCGATCAACCCGGCCGAGCCGGTGCCCGACGACCCGGGCGAGTTGCTGCCCGACACTCCCGAGACGCTCCCGCCCGCCCCGGTGGAGCCGATGCCCGGGCCCGACGACCCGGGCGACGTCCCGGCGGTCCCGGCCTGAGCGGGCCGCCCCGAAAGGTGCCGGCATGAGGGGCGGGCTCAGTCGGTGCCGCCCGAGAAGCCGGTACTTGGGGCGTGCTGAACGGTAGTTGCGTTGGGTTCTACCGACGCATGAAGTGCAGAACGACCCTTCCACTGCGGATGACCCCACCCGGCCCGAGCTGGCACCGACTTGCACCACCCGATGCAACTCGCGGGTGCCCGACCATCGACCGCTCCCCGGTCGCCCTCCCCGGGGCCCTTCACTGATGAACGAACCTGCTGTGCTCTGCGCGGTGGTGGGAGTTCTCACGTTGCTGCCGGGGCACTGACGTTCGCTGTTGTACAGGTCGCCGAACCCCGGCGTCATGGGCCACCTCGACCGCAGGCGGCTCCGCGAGGCGACGCAACACACCGGTGACACCAAACCGGCGTCGGTCACGGCCATCTGAGTTCAGACGCGACTGGGAGAACACCCCGCTCGGGCGTTCTCCCAGTTCTCGCACGTGGTGGCCAGGGCCGGGATCGAACCGGCGACCTTCCACTTTTCAGGCGGACGCTCGTACCGACTGAGCTACCTGGCCAGCAGAACGGGCCGGCTCCACTGCTGTGGACCGGCCCGTACAGCGACCCCGACGGGACTTGAACCCGCGACCTCCGCCGTGACAGGGCGGCGCGCTAACCAACTGCGCTACGGGGCCTTGCTCTGACGCTCGTACCGACCTTAGCCGATACGAGAACCTCGTACCCCCAACGGGATTCGAACCCGTGTTACCGCCTTGAAAGGGCAGCGTCCTAGGCCACTAGACGATGGGGGCTGGGCCGTACCAACCTCCGACGGCTGGCCGTTGGGAGCTTGGAAAGCATACGGCACCGCCGTGGAGACCTCCAAAACCGTACCTCACCTCCGGACCTCGCCCGGCCACGGTTCGCTCGACCGTCAGAAGTCGAGTTCCCGCCGGATGACGGTCAGCGGGCTGCCGTTCCACAGCTCCACCAGGTTGCGATTGGTCGACAGCGAGCGGGTGAAGGCCCGATCGAGGTACAGCATGCCGTCCAGGTGGTCGGTCTCGTGGGCGACGATGCGCGCCGTCCATCCGGTCACCACCTCGTCGACGTCCGCACCGTTCTCGTCCTGACAGGTCAGCCGGACGGCATGCGCCCGGGAAACGACCGCGCCATACCCCGGCACCGACAGACAGCCCTCGTAGAACTCCGCGGGATCCGCATCGGCGTCGAGCGGCCGGTAGGTGGGGTTGACGATGACCCGCGGAGGCGTCGGGTACCGGCTGCGCTCGGCGGCGATCTCCGGGGTGACGGCGGCCGAATCCTCGATGACGGCCACCCGGATACCGAGCCCGATCTGCGGTGCCGCCAGCCCGACACCGGGGGCGTCGTGCATCGTCTCCCGCATGGCCGCGAGCAGCTCCGCCCATACGTCGAGCGGCAACGAGAAGTCATAGTGCGCAGCGGGTCTGCGCAGGACCGGATCGCCCGCGAAGACCAGCGGCAACGGCCGCGGCCCGGCCAGCAACACCCGCACCTGCTCGAGAAGATCCGGCACCGGGCCACCCTAATCATCGGCTCCTGCGGGGTTTCAGGGCGGTCGATGGCCGCCGATCGAACCCGGCGCCATCCAGAGCGGGCGGCGATGGCGTCACGCTGCACGCTCGCCGCTCAACCGGTACCGCGATGACGGTCCCGGACCTCACCGCGACGGCTCAGGACGGAACTCCCGGCCGGGCGGCTCTCAGCGTCAGCGCCCGGCCCCAGCCGACGGCGCGGTCGAGTTCACCGTCCACCAAGGGGCCTTTGGTGCCGGCGACGTAGAAGCTCTTCGCGGGCGCGAACACCGTGCAGCCGAGCCGGCGTAGCCGGCGTTCCGCCGCATGCGCCGCCGATCCGGGCAGGTGCGGCTTGTAGACCCGGGTGTCGAACGCCGCGACCTGAAGCTGGGGCGACACGTGCACCGCCTCCAACCATTCGCGGATGCCGAGCTTGTCCGACAGCACACCCGCGCCCGCGGACTGCTTGACGGCGTCCTCGCGGGTGCCGACCCTGCTCATCCCGAACGCGTGCGTCGGACCGCCGACGATCAGCACGTCGATCACCGGGTCGATCACCGTGGGCGCGCTGCCCACCTCGACGGTGTTGACCTGCATGGTCTCGGCCAGTCCCATCGCGATGGCATCGGCGACCGCCTTGGTGTCACCGAACATCGATTCGAAAACCACCAGTGCTCGCATGATTGTCGGCCTCCTTGAACGGATTCCTGGCGGGCCGTTGCGGAACGAGCCCGGGCCCGACCCCATCTGTTCCGGGCCGCTCTCATCGTCACCACCAGCTTGTCGAGGACGCCAGAGTCGAAGGGCCTTCTCGCACCCGGGATCCGGGCTCCGCACACTTTCCGGAGCGGCTCGTCACACACGGGTGACGAAACGGCACCCTCCCTGCTAGCCTCCCCAGCTAGGTCATGAGTGCCAGCAGATAGCCCCGGCTTGCTGGCCGGCAACCCTCCAACCGCGGTGGGGTGCCCCGGGTGAGGACCTGGCCGGTCGCGAGGTGCGCCCGGCAAGCGCGGACCTCAGCTCCCCTGATGGTCCGAGAAGACCATGGGAGATCGACATGACCGTCCTTCTGGAACGACCCGACCTGATCTCGGCGCTCACCCCCCGCCGACTCGCTGTGACACCCGCGCCGATGCCGGCAACGGCGGTGCCGGATCGCACGGTCTCGCAGCCGCACGCGCCCGGCCTGGAGATCGTCGGCGGCGACGCGACGGTGCCGCTCGCGGGCGGTGGCCGGGTGACCTACGCGAACCTGGACCACGGAGCGTCCGCCCCGGCCCTGCGCATCGTGCGAGACACCGTGGACGCACTGCTCGAGCGGTACGCGAGCGTCCACCGCGGAGCCGGCTGGCACTCCCAGGTGTGCACCGCGCTGTACGACGGCGCTCGGGAACCGGTGCGGGACTTCGTGGGTGGACGCGGCGACGACGCGGTGATCTTCACCCGGCACACCACCGACTCGTTCAACCTGCTGGCGCACTGCCTTCCGGCCAGGACGACGGTGGTGGTGTTCGAGACCGAGCACCACGCCGCGCTGCTGCCGTGGGGCGAGTCGACCAGCGGCTGCCCCGATCCCCGCATCGAGGACCGCAGCGCGCGGACGGTGGTGCGGCTCAGGGCCCCGTCCTCCCCTGGTGCAGCGGTCGCCGCCGTCGACGAGGCGCTGCGCCGGCGTGCTCCCGGCCCGGCGTTGCTGGTGATCACCGGCGCGTCCAACGTGACCGGCGAGCTGTGGCCGGTCGCCGAATTGGCTGCTGTCGCCAAGGCCCGCGGCGCGCGCGTCGCGCTCGATGCCGCGCAGCTTGCCCCGCACCGGCCCTTCTCGATCGACGAGCTGGGCGTGGACTACGTGGCCCTGTCCGGGCACAAGCTGTACGCGCCGTACGGCGCCGGTGCGCTGATCGGCCGGGCCGACTGGCTGGCCGCGGCGCCGCCATACCTGATCGGCGGGGGCGCCACCGCGACCGTGACCGACGACGCCACCGCGTACAAGCCGCTGCCCGAGCGGCACGAGGCCGGCTCGCCGAACGTTCCCGGCGCCGTCGCGCTGGCCACCGCCTGCCATGCGCTGGCCACCGCGGACCGGGACGCACTGGCCCAGGCCGAGGCCGCACTGACCGTCACGCTGCGGCGCGGCCTGGCCGAGATCCCCGGCGTCACCGTGCACTCGCTGTTCGGCGGGGCCGTCGACAGCATCGGCGTGGTGGCGTTCACCATTGCCGGTCAACAGCCGGGCGTGGTGGCAGCCGCGCTGTCTGCCGAGCACGGGATCGGCGTGCGAGACGGCGCCTTCTGCGCCCATCCGTTGGTGCGACATCTGCTGGGCGCAGCAGGCTGCACCGTGGAGAACGGCGGCCAGGCGTTGCGCGCCTCCGTTGGTCTGGGCAGCACCACCGAGCATGTGGAGCGGCTGATCGCAGCGGTCGAATCGATCGCGTCGTCGGGGCCGCGCCGGCGCTATGTGCTGGTGGACGGCCGGCCCGTTCCTGCCGTGGACGACCGGGAACTACCCCTCATCGCGCCCTGGCAGCGTTGACCGCTGGATCGACATGCCCATTGCGGACCTTCCACCCGGCCAGGAAGGTCCACCAACGTCAGATGGATTCCCCGAAAGCCCCGGGAATGCGAAACCGCCCGCCCCGAAGTGTGGCTCCGGGACGGGCGGTCGTTCGAGCAGGACGCGATCGAGTTCGCGCCAGTTGAGGATCAGGCGTCCGCGCGGTGCCTTCCGCCCTTGCGAGCCCCGTTGGACTGCTCCGGCTTCGACATCACAACGCTGCGGGTGACACCGTCATCAGCGCCGTTGAGGGCGTGGGCACCCTCGTCGTCGCTCAGCGCATGCGCGCTGACGTGACTGGTCGCCGCTGCGGAACCGTCGACACCACCAGCGATTGATGCATGCGTTCCCACAGCGACCAACTCATCGTCGGCAGGGCTGTGTCCGTTCGCAGAGCCGTTGGAAGCAGAGCCGTTGGAAGCAGAGCCGTTGGAAGCGAAGCCGTTGGAAGCGAAGCCGTTCGAGGCCGCAATTCCGTTCCCCGCAGCAGAGCCAGTTGCCAGTGCAGCGCCGGCCAGCTCGGGCGAACCGTCGATCGCCTCGCCCTGTGCTGCGGCCAGTGCGGCGTCGGTCCTTGCCTGCTCCTGCAGACGCTCGTCCAGTGCGGACATGGTGCGCAGCGGCAGTTCCTTCATCGCGATCACCAGCACGAACGCCAGCGCCATGATGATGCCGCCGATGATGTACACCAGGTGCGTCGAATCGACGTACCCGACCTGGAACGGCCGGGCGATGTTCGGGTCCAGAGTGTTGAGGAAGGACGAGTCCGTGCTCAGCGCGTCGCCAATGCCCGAGGCAGCCGCCGTGTTGCCCTGCGAGGCCGCGACCAGGCTCTGCGCAACACCGTGGCTGGGGCTGTTCGGATCCTGCGCGGCGGCAGCGACCGCCTTGTTGAAGGTGTCCGTTCCGGCCGCGGACTGCAGCGCTCCCTGCACCTTGTCGGGCAGTGAGTTGAACAGCAGCGACAGGAACACCGCGACACCGAGCGTGCCGCCAAGCTGACGGAAGAACGTTGCCGACGACGTTGCGACACCCATGTCCCGCGCCGGGACAGTGTTCTGCACGGCGATCAGCAGGGTCTGCATACACAGGCCCAACCCGAGACCGATGGCCAGGAAGTACACATCGAGCACCAGGTATGAGGTGTCGACAGTGACCGTCAGCATCAGGAAGAAGGTCACGGCCAGGATCGCGGTGCCGATCGTCGGGAAGATCTTGTAACGGCCCGTCTTCGCGGTCAGCTGCCCGGAGAGGATCGAACCGCCCATGATGCCGACCATCATCGGGATCAGCAGCAGCCCGGACTCGGTGGGAGTAGCGCCCTTGACCAGCTGCAAGTACAGCGGCAGCGTGCTCAGCGCGCCGAACATGCCAAGGCCGATCAGCACGTTGGCGGACAGGCCGAGGGAGAACACGCGGCTGTTGAACAGCCGCATCGGGATCAGCGCCTCGTCCTTCATCGCACGCTCGATCAGGATGAACGAGACGACACCGACGATGCCGAGCGCGATCAGGCTCAACACGGCGGGGGATCCCCAACCCCAGATGCGGCCCTGCTCGGCCACGATCAACAGTGGGACGATGCCCAGGATCAGGGCCGCCGCGCCCCACCAGTCGATCCGGTGGTCGGTGCGGATGTGCGGCAGGTGCAGGGTCATCGCGACGATCACCAGTGCGATCAGGCCGACCGGCACGTTGATCAGGAACACCCAGCGCCAGCCGGTGATGCCCAGGATCGTGCTGGTGCCGGCGAAGAAGCCGCCGACCAGGGGGCCGACCACGGACGAGGTCCCGAACACGGCCAGGAAGTAGCCCTGATACTTGGCCCGCTCCCGTGGCGGCACGATGTCGGCCAGGATGGCCAGCGCCATCGAGAACAGGCCACCGGCGCCGATGCCCTGCACCGCGCGGAACGCCGCGAGCTCGTACATCGAGGTGGCGAACGTACACATGATCGAGCCGACGATGAAGATGCTGATCGCGGTCAGGAACATCGGGCGCCGGCCGTAGATGTCGGACAGCTTCCCGTACAGGGGGGTGGTCACCGTGGAGGTGATCAGGTAGGCGGTGGTCACCCAGGCCTGCGCCGAAAGCCCTTGCAGGTCATCGGCAATGGTGCGGATGGAGGTGGAGACGATCGTCTGGTCAAGGGCGGCCAGCAACATGCCGGCCATCAACCCGATCAGGATCGTCTTGATCTGCTTGTGCGTGAGGCCGGCCGGTGATTCGGCGACCTCGGGTGTTGCGGTGGACATCAGGATTCCTTCCCGTGGTGGCGCAGCATCGCCTGGATGATCTGTTCGCGATGGGCCTCGACGCCCTCGGTGTATTTCGTGATGAGACGCAGGAAGTCGTCGCGGTCCTGCTGGGGCCAGTCGGCGATGACGGGCTGCATGGTGATGCCGCGGCGGGTGGTGTGCTCCCGGATGGTCGACAGACCCCTGTCGGTCGGCACCAGGATGGAGGCGCGACCGTCATCGGGATCGGCCCGTCGCTCGACGAGGCGTTCCTTCACCAACCACCCGACTTGCCGCGAGACCGTGGACGGGTCCGCACACATCTGCTCGGCGAGGTCACTGGCACGACGCGGGCCCTGGTGGGCCAACTTGAACAGCAGCAGCAACGGTGAGTTCTCGCCGTTCGGGCTCGCCGCGATCCGCGACTTGATGCCGTTCAGTTGCCGCATCATGGCCAACATCGCCGCCGAAATCTCCTCGGACGACCGGTCGAGGTCTTTCCGGTCACCGCTGGAATCACCGACCTCGTCTGCCGATGCTGTCACCGGGCCCGGGACCTGGCTCGCGGGCGATGCGTTCGCGGACTCGGCCGCCATCGCACCGACCGTGCTCATGCTCGTCACGACAATCCTCCGATATGCAACTGATTATTTGCTTGCTGCCTACATCTAGTTGCCGGACGCAATCATGCGTCCACGAAGGGGAGAACACAAGCCTGGCGAAGAAACTTCCCTCACGTCACATCGTCGGGACGCCGCCAGGCGAACGCCCGGCGAAGATGACCCCCCTAGGCCAGCACCGGATGCAGGTCGCGTGGCCGGAACCGGCGCTTGCGATGCACGACGTACACCGCGAGCCCGACGGCCAGCAGGGTGAAGCCGGCCAGGACGGCGACGTCACGCCAAAGGTGCGACGTGAGACCACCGGTGAAGGTGATCCGCAGCGCGTCGATGAGGTACGTCATCGGCATGAAGGCGTGCACCGCGCGGAACGGGGCCGGCAGGGTCTCCACCGGGTACAGGCCTCCGGCGCTGGTCAACTGCACCATCAGCAGCACCAGGGTGATCGCCGAACCGACGACACCCAGCCACGTCCGCAGCACATGCGCGATGGCCGTGAAGCATGCCGCAGCCAGCAGCACGACGCCGACAGAGCCGCCGGCGTTGACCGGGTCGAGGCCGAGTCCCAGCCAGACGATCCCGAACAACAACAGCGAGCCGAGGGCCGCCAGCCCGAATACCGGCAACCAGCCGGCGACGGCGATCCTGGTGGACCGCGCCCGACCGGCGAGCGCGCGGCCGGAGATCGGCCGCATCACCAGGAACACCGCGATCCCGAAGACCCAGATCGCGATGGCGAAGAAGAACGGCGCCAGCCCCCGGCCGTAGAAGGTGGCCGGGTTGTCGACGATCTGCTGCACCTCCGCGGGCGAGGACAGCACCTGCGCCGCATCGGCGCGCTGGTTGGGATCCAAGGTCGGGATCCGTTGAGCGGCCGAGGAGAGCTGGCTGGACAGGTCCTTGGCGCCGGTGTCGATCTTCGTCAGACCGCCGACCAGGGTCTGTGAACCCTTCTCCAACGCGCCCAGGCCGTCGTCGAGCTTCTGCGCTCCGATCTGCAGATCCCCGATTCCCTTGTCCAGCTCCGTCGCTCCAGCGGAGAGTTGGCCGATCCCGGCGTCGAGCGTGCCGGCCCCCGCGCTCGCCGTGCTGATCCCCGTGCTCAGCGACTGCACACCGGTGGCCACCTGCGCCGACCCGGTCGCCAGCGCTGTGAGCTGCGAACTCGCGGTAGAGAGGTCACCCGAGGCCGCCGAACCCACCGACTCCGCGGCCGTGTTCACCTCGTTCGCCACCTGGGTCGCCTGACCGGCGGCGGCCGAGAGGTCGGTGGTCGTCTGGCTGATCCCGGCCAGGGCATCGCTGAGCGCTCTGACGTTGGGGTCGTTGGGGTTCTGGGCCTCGATGGCCCGGAGGGCTTCGTTGGCTGCGGCGGACTGCGACGCCAGCGATTGCGTGACGAGATCGTTGACGTCCGTCGTCGCCGCGGTGATGTTCGCACCCGCCTGACCCAGCGACGGCACCGCCTTGGCCACCGCGTCCAGCACGGGCACGACCGTGCTGGCCAATTGCTGGTTGCCGTCCGCGACCTGTTGAGCGCCGGGAACGAGTTCCGCCGCGCCGGACTCCAGGCTGGTCAACCCGGTCAGCAACGAGGCCGACCCGGCCTTCGCGTCGGAGGCGCCGGTGACGAGCTGGCTCGACCCCTGCTTCGCGGTCGCCAGGCCCGAGACGAGTTCGGCGGAGCCCCCCTTCGCGGTCTTGATGCCGGTGGCCAGTTCCTTCGACCCGGCGAGCGCAGTGTCGGCGCCGGTGGCCAACTGACCGGCACCCGTTGCGGCCTTGCCGATGTCGGTGCGGATGGTGTCGAGGTTGGCGAATACGGACTCGAAGTACGAGCCGATGGCGGCCCGGTCGATCGCCGCCTCCAGCTGGTCCCGGACCGAATTCGTCAGCAGCCCCACCACGAAGCCGTTGGCGTCGTTGCGCTGCAGCTGCACCGTTGCCCGGGTGGGGTTCTCGCCGGCACCGCTGGCCAGGTCCGCCGAGAAATCAGCCGGGATGGTGACGATCAGGTAATAGGTCCCGTCGGCCAGCCCCTGCTGCGCCTGTTCCTCGCTGACGAACTGCCAGTCGAACAGCTCATCGTTCTTGAGCTCCGTGACCAGCCGGTCGCCGGCGGCCACCTGCTGACCATCCACATCCACCGGCTCGTCAAGGTTCACCACCGCCACCGGGACCTGGTCCAACTTGCCGTACGGATCCCAGTTCGACCACAGGTACAGCGCGCCGTACAGGGAGGGGACGAGCAGCAGGAACAGCAGCGCCACGACCGGCAGCGGCCCCTTGAAGCGGCGCAGCTCGTAGGTGGCGAGCTTGACGGTCTTGATCATCGAGGGTCCTCCGTCAGGCCGGGAGTGGTCGTGGCGTCGCCGCCGCCCCGGTCGGTGCTGTCGGTGCTGTCGGTGCTGTCGGTGCCGTCGGTGCCGTCGGTGCCGTCGCTCTCCCAGCGCTCGCGACTCCAGCGGCCGTCGTAGTCGGAGCCGGTGCTGTCCGTGCCGTCGGTGTCATCCGCGGTGGCGCCCGGGTCTGCATCGGGGTCGGCGTCGACGACCGACAGCTCCCCTGCATCGGGGTCGGCGTCGACGACCGGCAGCTCCCCCGCCCACGGGCTCGACTGGTAGTGGCCCAGCTGATGGGAGATGACCTCGGTAGGTGCGTTGCGTGGATCGAGCTCCCAGATTGCGGCCCCGTCCATCGGCGTCAGATCCAGCACGACGTCGGCCTCCATCACCGGGATCCGATCGGTGGTGCTGACGATGATCGTCGGGCCCATCGCCTTGGACAGCCTGATGAGCGCGTCCATCACGCGTTGCTGGGTGGCCGCGGAGACGTCACGGTCCAGGTCGTCGAGGATGATCACGGCGCTCACCCGGACGCAGGCCAACGCAACGGCAAGCAATGTGGCCTGCTCGCCGGCGAGTCGGCCGACGAGCGTCGTCGGGTCCAGTTCGAGCCGCAGCGCCGCGCACGCCTCCTCGAATCGGGAGCGACCGGCGAGCACGCTCTCGTCCTCGATCAGGCACCGCTCCGCGACCGACTCGCTGACCGTGAGCCCTGGCTCGGGCGCTGTCAGCCGGCCGGCCCTGGCCACCGAGGTGACCATCCGGATGTTCCGCGGCCGGTCCTTCAGGGAGTGACCGGCCACCGTGAGGGTCCCGGTGTTGGCCTCCATCCGGCCCACCAGGGCCAGCAGCAATGTCGTCCGACCTGTGCCGGCCGGGCCGACGATGGCGGCAACCGATGACTGGCGCAGCGTCAGGTTGATGTCCTGGAAGATCCAGCCGTCCTTGGTGAGCAACCCGAGCCCGACGGCAACCAGGGCGGGCCCGGGCGGGAGAACGACCTGCTGCCGCTCCGGGTCGGGCGGGGGCGGGTCGATGGCCGGGCGCTGTGTGCCGTCTGCCGCCGAAGGGGCCTGGCCGAGGTGCTGCTCGCCGATGTCGGCCCTGACCGGGTCCGCGGCCGCGAAGTCAGGACTTTCGGCGTCCGCTGTGCCGGTATCCGCTGCGCCGGCGTCGTGCGCGGCATGCCGTCCATCGCTGATCACCGTCGTCTCGTCACCGACCGAGCTCTCGTCATCGATGGAGTGTTCGTCGCCGACTGAGCGCTCGTCGTCGTCCCGGCCCATGCCATCCCCCTCGCGGTGGTGTCTGTTCCATCCAACCGAGCCGGTAGGCTCGCGTGGCGACCGGGGGCCTGCGGACACCCGTCGCGGGCCTCTAGCTCAATTGGCAGAGCAGCGGACTTTTAATCCGCGGGTTGTGGGTTCGATCCCCACGGGGCCCACATCCGCCAATTCTCCGAAGTGGTCATCTCGAGCCCTCCCCCGACACCGCGGCACTGACGTCCACGTCCGGGAGAGATGACGTGTCGTCACCATTGCGCGATCTACCGGACACTGACCGTCACAGACTAGGGCTCCGGACGACGATGAGTGGGCGCGACCCGGGCGGTCTGCGCCACGGACTCGATCGACAGGGAGCAATGCCAAGTTCCGTGCGCCGTCATGACCACGGGCCGTGCGCTCAGGCGGCAGTTCACCCAGCCAGGAAGTAGCCGGCGACGTCGGCCAGCAGTTGCACGGTGCCGCCGGACCCGTTGAACAGGCTCACCTTCCCGCCGACGCCGATCGGCACGACGACCGTGTTGGCGATGTTCTGGCCGGCGACGAAGTTGAGGTTCGATGCACCGGGGCGTGACTGGCCCGAAGGCCACACCGTCACCCACCCCGTTGCGGTGGGGCCGGCGGCGGTGACGGTCAGCGCGACAGCAGTCACTCCGGTCACGGGAACGCCGCCGCGGCCGGTGATCTGGACGGTGGCCACACCCTGCGCACGAACAGGTCCCGGAGCGCCGGTCGAGGTACGCGTGTCCAGTACGCGGCTCGCCGGCAGCGAGTGGAACGCCCCCGGCACGGTCGGTGTTCCGCCACCGAGGAAGTAGCCGGCGACATCGGCCAGCAGATGAACCGTGCCACCGGACCCGTTGTACAGATTGACCTTTCCGTCTGTCCCGATCGGCACGATGACCAGGCCCGAGATGTTCCGTCCGGCCGAGAAATTGATGTTGGACGCCTGCGGCCGGGCCTGTCCCGACGGCCAGGCCGTGATGTAACCGGGGCCGGCCGGCGCGACGGCTGTCACGTTCACTGCCACCGCGGAGGCACCGGTGGGAACCCCGGCCGACCCGGTGATCTGGACCGACACGGCACCCCGAGCGGGCACCGGCCCGGTAGCCGCACCGCCGCCGTTCCGGGTATCGAGAACACGGCTGGGTCCGACGGCCTTGAAGGCCCCGGCTTCCGTCGGCTCGCCGGCCAGGTAATAGCCGGCCACGTCGGCCACCAACTGGACCGTGCCACCGGACCCATTGAACAGGTTGACCTTTCCATCGGCGCCGACCGGTACCGCGACGGAATTGGGGATGTTCCGGCCAGCGTAAAAATTGAGGTTGGAGGTATTCGGCCGGGGTCGGCCCGACGGCCAGGCGGTGACGTACCCCGAGGCGGTGGGTGCGACAGCCGTGACGTTCAGCGCGACCGCCGAGACTCCACCCGCCGGGACGCCGCCTGCGCCGAGGACCTGGACGGAGAGCGAGCCGGAGGGTGGCACCGGTCCGACTGCGGCACCCGTCCCGAACCGTGTGTCGAGCAACCGGCTCGGAGCGACCGGGGTGAAGGTCCCCGGCACCGTCGACGGGCAACTGGCCGCATTGGTCGCCTGCGGGGCCGGAGTCGCACCGAGCGGACTGCGGCATTGGACGGCGGCCGCGGCGGCCGCGATGTCGAGTCGGCGGAACACCCGGTTGTTGTCCCTGGCGTCGGTGATCGACGGTCCGGTGGTCGTCAGCGCCTGGGCAATCTGCGCCGGGGTTGCGCTGGGATTGGCAACGGCCAGGTCGGCGACGGCGCCCGCGACATGCGGCGCTGCCTGGGATGTTCCGGACTCTGTGACGCCGGCCGCGGTGATGTCGATCCCAGGCGCCAGCAGCGACAGCAGTGGCCCGCCCTGGGAGAAGCAGGCGATGTGATCGACCCGGGGCGCCAGGTCCTGGCAACCCAGCCAGAAGAAGTCGGACCCGTAATTCTGCGGATACACGGCGCCGACCCGCACTGCACCGGGCGCACACGCCGGGTTCGCAACGCCGGAACGGAACGCTGAGAAGTCCGCCGCAGAGTTGCCGGCGGCGACCACCGGCAGGATGCCGACCGATCGCAACGACGAGAAGACCGCTGCATACGGCGAGGCCGTGCACTCGGTGGTGTTGAAGGAACCATCGCCGAGGCTCAGGTTGACGGCGCGGACGTTGCGCGCCGCGCCGGTTCGGGCGACCGCGTTCAGGGCCGAGATGATGTCCTTGTCGGAGGCGCTCAGGCGGGTGTCGAAGACTCCGTACACATCCAGATGCACGCCAGGCGCGGTCTTGGCGACGATGCCCGACACGTTCGTGCCGTGATGACCGGAGTCGACATCCCGCACCCCGGTCCCGGTGACATCGACGAGGCGGTCGATGCGGCAGGAGCCTGTCCCGGGACCTCCGCTGCAATCGCCGAAGGCGCCACCGACCCCGGCAAGCCGGTAGTCGACGCCGGTGTCCAGCACGGCGACGACCACTCCGGCGCCGGTGTAACCGGCCTGCTGCGCCTGTGGTTGACGGATCAGAGCGAGGTCGGTGTCGACGGCAGCGCGGCGAACGGCAGGCAAGGACAGGGACGTCACGCCCGGCGCGGCAGCCAGCGCCGCCAGCGCCGCGGGCGTGTCGACCCTGACCAGCTGGACCGGCAGCGCGTCCCAATTGCGGACGGTCCGCGCCCCGTCACCGGTATGTGCAAGGACGGCGGTTTTCTGTCGTGCGAACACGGCCGACGCCCGATCGGCGCCGGCCTGCCGCTCCGCCGCTGCGGGCAGGGCGGTACCGGGCGATGCGGTGGTGGGCGCTTGGGTGCTGTTCGGTGCGGCGACCGGGCGCTGAGCAGCCGTCATCCCCGGTAGCGGATCGACGGTCACGATGACGTCTGCGGGACCTTGCGCAACCAGCGCGGCGACATCGGCCGGGATGGCGACCTGCGCCGTTGCGATTGCTGCTCCGGTGACCCCGGGCGCTGCGCCTCCCGCCGGGCCTGCCAGCTGAGCCGTTGCGGCCGGGACCAGTTGCGCGGCAGCGTCTGCGGGCGATCCTCCCGACGGCGCCAGCAGCAGCCCGATCACCATCGATCCCGCGACGGCGCAACGCGCGATGACAGCGTGATGGGACCCGCGGCGCTTCGACATTGTCGCCCTCACTTGGCGCTTCGCGTTCACAGCTCTGACGAGCCGTTCTCCACCGGTCACCGACAGTGAGCATGACCGAGAGTGTCGATGTTTGGCAAGACCGTCGGCGACTGGCGGATCCGTGGGACGGCCCGCACGACGATGAGGACATTTCGCCATGGCCAAGCCGGGGCGACGTGCGGTGGATGAAGCCGCCCGGACGCCAGATCTCCGGCTCGGCAGTCGTCGTTCCTCCGACAAGCTGGCCATGTCAATCCGCAGCGGGTATGAAATCCCGTCCCCGAGAGAGCGACGCATCACAATTCCGGTCATTGAAAACTGTTGTACAGCCTTGGGTCTCGCGCTCTACGGTCTGCGCGCCGGGCTCTGTCGGCGATCCACGCCGACCCGGCCGCACAGAACAGGGGTGGGCAGTGGAACGACGAAGGGCAGTGCTGGGCGTGCTGACAACAGTGGTGTGCGCGATGGGTCTCAGTCCCGCCCTCGCGACGGCCGAGGACACCGCACGACACGGCGGCGGCAGCGGCGGCGGTGTCACGGTTGTTGCGCGGGGACTCAACGGTCCGTTCGAGCTCTCGGACGGCCCTGGCCGATCGGTGTACGTCACCGAGGCCGATGCAGGTCAGGTGACGGCGGTCGATCTGCGGTCCGGCGCCGTGAGGCCCGTGGTCACCGGACTCCCGGGTCCCGCCGGAGCGGTTCGGGTGGGCCGGCAGTTCGTCATCGTCACGGGAGCAGCGTCCGGGCCGCCTGATGAACCGGCCGCATCGGCGCCGGCCGCTGCCTCGTCGGCGGCTCACGCGTCAGCAGCAGATCCGTCCGCCGATGATCTGTCCGCCTCGGTACTGGTGGCCAGGGCGGGTCAGCCGGCCAGCCGACTGGCTGACCTGACGGCGTACGAACTGGCCAACAACCCCGACGGTCAACAGCAGTTCGACCCGGAAACCGGCCAGCCGCTGGACGCATTGTCCAACCCGTTCTACGTCCTGAACGCCCGTCGCGGGTTCGCCCTGGTCGCCGATGGCGGCGCGAACGCGGTCCTCGCGGTCAGCCGCACCGGCAAGGTCTCGAACTTCTTCGTACCCCCGACCGTCAACACCGGCGCGTGCAAGGACCTGCCGAACAACGATGCCGCTCACCCCGGGTGCGACTCCGTGCCGACCGGACTCGCGTACGGGCCGCACAACACCCTGTACGTTTCCGCTCTCACCGCGGACGTCCCCGGCGAGGGTCGGGTCTACGTTCTCGACGCCAGAACGGGCAAGCAGAAGCGGGTGATCAAGGGTTTCACCGCGCCCACCGGAGTGGCCGTCGACCCCTACGGCAACATCTATGTCTCCGAGGCGCTCGAAGGCGCACCGGAGGGAGAGCCACCCGCCGACTTCGACCCCAGCACCATCGGCCGGATTGTCAAGGTGTCGTGCGACGGCCGCCGGAGCGCGGCCCAGGTCACGATGCCGACCGGCCTGCTGTGGCAGGACGGCGCGTTGTATTCGTCCGCATGGTCGGTGGCCGGCCTGTTCCTCGGCATTCCCGACGCCGGTCAGGTCGTGAAGGTGGCGCCGTCCGCCTTCCGGCGTATCTGAGCCCACCCCGCGCCGTCCCGGCCGCCGACCCCGGCGGCCGGGACCCGTGGTCCGACTGACGACCAAGTCCCGGAGCCAACGCAGCGACGGCGGCGACGACAGGAGTTCGGTGCCGCGTTCGGGAAAGGTGGCCAGTGCCCTTCACTCACCTCCGTGGGTGGGCCCTCAACGGTCTGCGCCGGGTCACCTTCGGCTCGACGGGACCGTGAACCGCAGCCGCACATCGGGGCCGATGCGGGTCATCTCCCGCAACTGCGCGCAGTGCGCGTCGGCCAGCGTGCCGACCGAACCGCCGTCCACCGCCGCGCGCCCCGCGCCGAGCACCGTGGGGGCGAGGTAGACGACCATCTCGTCGACCAGCCCGACGTCGAAGAAGGATGCCGCGACCGTCGGTCCGCCCTCGAGCAGCACATGACGACGTCCGCGGCGGTACAACTGGGCGAGCACGGCCGCAGCATCGACCCTGCCGTCATCGCCGGCGCCGACCTCCGCGGCGGTGGCCACCCATGTCTCCGCGGCGTCGTCGAGAACCTTTGCCATTGGCGGGGTTCGGCCCGCGGAGTCCAGTACCACCCGCAACGGTTGGCGGCCGGCAGGAGTGCCATCGGCGTCTCTGACGGTCAGCTGCGGGTTGTCGGCCAGCACCGTCCCGACCCCGACCATCATGGTGTCCACCTCGGCGCGCAGCCGGTGAACATCGGCCCGCGCGGGCGCGGAGGTGATCCAGCGACTTGTGCCGTCCAGCGCCGCCACCCGACCGTCGATCGTCATCCCTGCCTTCCAGGTGACGAACGGGCGTCCGAGCCTGGTGGCGGTCAGCCACACCCGGTTGACGTCCTCAGCCGCGTCGACCGCGGTGCGGACGTCCGTGCCGACATCGGTGTCCGTTCCTGTGCGGTCCGGGGGCACGGCCGACAGATCGACGACGTCGACGCCGCCCGCCCTGAGCCGGTCCATCCCGCCCGCCGCCGGCAGCCAGGGGTCCTGCACCGGAACGATCACCCGAGCGACACCGGCCGCGATCAGCGCCTCGGAACATGGTCCGGTCCGGCCGGAGTGATTGCACGGCTCCAGCGTCACGACAGCAGTTGCACCGCGCGCCCATTCACCGGCCGCCTCCAGGGCGACCACCTCGGCGTGCGGACCACCGGGGCGCTCATGCCATCCTTCGCCGACCGTCCAGCCACCGGGGGCGAGCAGTACGCAGCCGACCACCGGGTTGGGCAGCACCGTTCCGGCGCCCTGACCCGCCAGCTCAACGGCACGCCGCAACGCGGCCAGTTCCGGTGGGCCGAGATCCATTGCGCTCATCGCTACAGTTTGCGGTCTCGGCACCGGCAGCCGGACACCCTTATCCCGTAGACCGGCTACACGGTCTGCGACATGAATACTTGCTGGTGCTCACGACCGCCGCTCACGCAGAGTGTGGGCATGAACCGGGACGTGGGTGTGAGCGGACGACTCGGACACCAGCACGATGAACAGGTGGCCGACGGTGCGGGGTCGAGCATGCAGATGCGCTTGGGCAGCACCGATGTAGGGGGCGAGGCAGCGGCACCCGCGCCGACCGCAACCACCGCCGCCCCGGACTGGCGGGTGGTGCTGGCTGCGAGCTTCACCGTCCTGGCCTGGGCTTCGGCGTTCGTGGTGATCCGCTTCGTCGGGCAGAGCTACTCCCCCGGCGGGCTGAGCCTGGGCAGGCTGGCGATCGGATCGGTGTGCCTGAGCATCACGATGCTGATCGGGCGCCGATGGGTACCGATGAGCCGCCGGGACTGGGCCTTGACGGTGATGATCGGCGTGCTGTGGTTTGGCGTCTACAACGTCTCGCTCAACGCCGGCGAGCAACACGTGGACGCCGGTACAGCCGCGATGGTGATCCAGATCGCGCCGATCTTGATCGGGATCCTGGCGGGCCTGCTGCTCGGCGAGGGCTTTCCCCGGATGCTCGTCATCGGCGGACTGGTCGCCTTTGCCGGCACGCTCATCATCGGGATCGCCACGAGTACCGGGCGGGTGGACGTCGCCGGTGTACTGCTCGTGCTGCTCGCCGCCGTGGTCTACGCCGTCGCGGTGGTCGCGCAGAAGGTGGTGCTGCGCAAGGTCCCCGGGCTGCAGGTGACCTGGCTGGCCTGCCTGATCGGCACCGCCGCCTGCCTGCCGTTCCTGCCGGCCCTGCTGTCCGATCTGTCGTCGGCGCCCACCAGCGCGGGACTCGGCATGCTCTATCTCGGCGTCGTGCCGACAGCCGCAGCCTTCGTCAGCTGGGCCTATGCGCTCACCCGCAGTTCCGCCGGACGGCTGGGCGCGACGACCTACGCCGTTCCGCCCATCGCGATCCTGATGGGTTGGTTGTTCCTGGATGAGGTGCCGGTGCCGCTCGCCATCGTGGGCGGCGTCGTGTCGCTGGTCGGGGTGGGAATTTCCAGGCGCCGGAGCAAGCCGGTCAGTTGATCTGGAACGACCGCTTCGCCATGCCGTACCAGAAACCGTCGACGGCGCTACGGGCGTCCGACCAGGTATCCGCGGTCGCGCCGAGCGAGACGAACAGCGGGGCAAAGTGCTCGGCCCGCGGGTGCGCACGGCGCGCGGCCGGCGCGCGGTGCTGGAAGTCCAGCACGGCGTCCACGTCACCGGACTCCACGGCGTCCCTGGCCCAGGCGTCGAACTCCCGACCCCACTGTGGCGCCTGACCGCTGGTGTCACCGAAGTTGGCCTCGGACAGATTGTGCGTGGTGAAGCCGGACCCGACGATCAGCACGCCCTGATCGCGCAGTGGCGCGAGACTGCGACCCATCTCGAACAGCCGGCGCGGATCGAGCGTCGGCATGGACACCTGGAGAACGGGGATGTCCGCGTCGGGATACATCTCCACGAGCGGGACGTAGGCACCATGGTCCAGGCCCCGCGCCGGGTCCTGGTGCACCTGCGCGCCCGGCCTGGACAGCAGACCGTGCACGTCGCTCGCCAGCTGTGGCGCACCGGGGGCTTGATAGGTGACCTGGTAATAACGCTCAGGGAAGCCCCAGAAGTCATAGGTGAGGGGGACCGCCTCCGTCGCCCCGACGGTCAACGGCGCCGATTCCCAATGCGCGCTGACGACAAGGATCGATGTCGGCCGCGGGATGTCCGTGCTCCAGGACTTCAGCTGGGCTGTCCATGTCGGATCGTCGGCCAGTGGCGGCGCACCGTGCGACAGGTACAGCACCGGCATCCGGGCGGTGCCGGGGTTCGTTGAAGTCGTCTCGGTGATCACGTCGACTCGATTCACTGGGGGTCCTGCTGGGCGATGCGGGTGAGCGTACGCTGATTTTCATGAGCGTTCAAGTATTTGGGATCGCCGAGAGAGCTCGGCAGGCGGATAATCGGCCCGTGAGCGAGGACCCGTGGTTGACCGACGAGGAGCAGCTCGTCTGGCGCGAGTTCCTCCGGGTGTGGGGGCAGCTGAGCGGCCGGATCGAGCGTGATCTGCAACAGGCGGCCAAGATGCCCCACGCCTATTACCTGATCCTCGCGATGCTCTCCGAAGCCCCGCGGCGGTCGCTGCGGATGAACCAGCTGGCAGAGGAGGTCCGAGCCTCCCAATCGCGCGTGTCGCATGCGGTCGCGCGGCTGGAGGAGGCCGGCTGGGTGCGGCGCATGCCCGCCCCCGGAGATCGCCGGGGCGCCATCGCCGAACTCACCGATGCTGGGTTCGAGCGGCTCGTCGAGGTCGCGCCGAGCCACGCAGAGACGGTGCGCTCCATCATGTTCGACCCGCTCAGCCCCGAACAACTCGCCAGCTTCCGGGACATCTGCGAGACGATTCTGGCGGCCGTGGACAAGCACGGCGTGGTTCCGGCAGGGAAGGATTGCTGATCGACCTCCGGGCGCCGTGACGACTCGGGAACGCCGGAAGCTCGGCCGCTGCCTGGCGTGCCGCGGCTACCGCACCACCCGGTACCGGAGGGAGACCACCTTCGAGGCAAACGTGCGGCTCTCCACCAGGTCCAGATCGACCCGTTGCTCCGCCCCGGGGAAGAACGGGATGCCTCCGCCGACCAGCACCGGGTAGACCCGCGGCCGGTACTCATCGATCAGTCCCGCGGCGGCCGCCTCAGCGGCGAGAGTAGCGCCGCCGATGGCGATCTCGCCGTCGCCAGGTTCCAGGCGCAGACGCTCGATCTCCGCAGCCACGCCGCCTGGGAGCAGGCGGGCATTGCCCTGCACCGCCGACAGCGTCCGGGAGAAGACGACTTTCGGCAGCGGCTTCCACAGGGCGGTCCATTCCCGCATCGACCCGTCGAGAGTCGGATCCTGATCGGCGGTCTCCCAGTACAGCATCGTCTCGTACAGCCGCCGTCCCATCAGATGGGTGCCGACGCCGCGAATCTCGTCGATGGCGAGGCGGAACACCTCCTCGTCCGGCGTCGACCAGCCGAACCGGCCGTCCGGACCGACGATGTAGCCGTCGAGGGACACGCTCATCGAAAAGGTCACGCTGTGCATGGAAGGCCTCCTCGGCAACGGGTTGCCCACTATGACCACGCAGCATCGCCGGACTCATCGCAGATGTCCAGTTCTGTGGTCAACCGGTTTTCGGGTCGGCCCGAGGGTGCCGGCCGGTCGAAATCAAACGTCAACGCCCATCACCACTTCGAGACGGAACGACCGTCATGGTGTGCACGACACCACTCGACGAGACCTGCCGCGACGCAGCGCGCTGTGCTGAAGGTCGGCGATGTTCAATGCGGGTGAATCTGAAAACATACTCGGCGGCAGGTGATCTGGAGAAACGGGAAGTTCCACAGCGCCGGCCGGCGGAGTATTCCACCCGCTCACATTGGTTCAGTGGCAGCACATTTGCACCATCGATCCGTCGATCTGGAGGTGTCGGCCGGCCGGCATTTGTCAGTGGCGGACCACGCCTGGACCCTTCGCGACGCTGCCGACCGCCCGCCGTCCTGCCGCCGCGCACCGGCCGGCAACCCACGGTGTCCCTGAAGCAGGAACCGCCCAACGCGGCCAAAGTGTGACGTGCGCAGGCGCATCACGCGTTCGCCCGCACCCGATTGCTGAAATCAGAATGTGATCCGCCGAATGCATCCGGTCGTCGCACCGGAAGGGAATAACAGGTGAAGCGTCGCACACGGCGGCCTCACCGATAGCTCGGGAGATCACGATGAAAATCAAGACAGCGGTGACCGGAGGGGTCGCTGCCCTGCTGATCCTCACCGGTTGCTCCAGTAGCAGCGATGACGCGGCAGCCACGACCAGTGCCGCGGCCACGTCGGCTGCCGCGACTGAATCGGAGGCGACTGACCTGACCTCCGAAGCCATGACCTCCGACGCGATGGGCTCCGGGACAATGGGCTCCGCGGCGTCCGAAGAATCCGGCACCATCGTGGAAGTCGCTTCCGGCAACCCGGACTTCAGTACGCTGGTCGCCGCCGTCGAGGCAGCCGGTCTGGCCGAGACTCTCAGCGGAACAGGGCCTTTCACCGTCTTCGCTCCGACCAACGCGGCCTTCGAGGCACTTCCGGCAGGTGTCCTGGACAAGCTGCTGCTGCCGGAGAACAAAGACACCCTCACAAAGGTTCTGACCTACCACGTCGTCCCCGGCAAGGTCACCTCGGACATGGTCACCGCTGGTGAGGTGGCCACGGTGGAAGGTTCGACGATCGCAATCACCACCGATGGAGGCGTGAAGATCAACGGCACCTCCACGGTGACTGCGGTGGACGTCGACGCTTCCAACGGCGTCATCCACGTCATCGACTCCGTCCTCATTCCGGAGGACGTCGCAGCGACACTGTAGGCATCAGGCGTGGGGCCCGACGGTCGTACCGGCGGGCCCCACGCTGACTCCGCTCAATGGACGAAATCTGGTCCGGAAGTGGCCATCGCGGGTCGGTGACCCGACGGGCTCGAACTTTCCATGCGCAAGAATGGTTTGCACACACTCACCGAAGCGCGAAATGACGCGATGAAGCCTCCGAGAAAACGCGTCATTCCGCGCTCGGCCGCCCTTGCGCTTGGTGGAGACCCGAAGGCGCAGGGTCCGCAGCGCGGTCGTGAGAGTGCCGCCCGCCTCCGACGAGGTTGCACCGGCCTGCCCTCGGGCCGCGACCTGCGGGAAGGCTACTGTGGAGAGAAGGGCCCGCATGGGTTACCCAGGGCCGGCGACCGATTCGGGTGAGGTGTGGCCATGCAGTGGTGGGTATGGGTCATCATCGCGGTATTGGTGATCGTCGCGGTGGTAGGCGGCTTCTTGGCAGTGCAGGCGCGCCGCCGGTCCGGCGGGGTCATCATCAGTGACCGCACGAAGGGACCGGATTCGAGATGAGCGTCCTGCTGCGGTCCAGTGAGATCATCAAGCTGCCGGTGGTGACGCTCGCCGGTGAGGACGTCGCACAGGTCAAGGATGTCGTGTACGCCGCCGATGGCGGCCAGCTCGGTGGTTTCACCCTCAACGGTCGCGGCCTACTCGCCGGCCCACTACACGTGGCGCTGCCCTGGGCGGCGGTGACCGGGCTGGGCCCCGACGCAGTGATCATCCCCGGCGACGACGTGCTGGCTCCCATGGAGATGCTGCTGGGAGGTTCCGACTCAGGCGGGACGCCGGCCGATATCATCGGTTCGCAGGTACTGACCGATACCGGCACCGCCCTGGGGGTTGTCGTCGATGTGATCATCGAAGTCACCGGCGGTGGCCAGTCCCAGGCCGACGTGGTCGGTTACGAGATCGATCCCGCAGACGGTCGGAGCCATGGAAGCAGCAGGCTGCTGATACCGCTGCCCGACACGCTGTCCGCATCAGGCGAGCACCTGATGGTGCCTGCCGCCGCGCAGGATTTCGTCACCGACGACCTAGCCGGGTTCGGCGCGGCCGTCGACACCTTTCGTAACCGGCTACGGGGCGGGTGATCGGAGATGCTCTTCACAGAACTCACCGGCCGAAAGGTCGTCAGTACCGACAACGCTTCCACCGTCGGCGTTGTCGCCGACTACCTGGTCGATCCAGAGGTACCGGCAGTGGTGGCGCTCACCCTGTCCAAGACCCCCGCCCAGGGCAGCGTCCTCCCCTGGGCGAACGTGATCGCCGTCGGGAACGACGCGGTCACCGTGCCGACCGCAGAGGCGATCATCACTGCCGATGACTACCTGACCACGTTGTCCGGCGCCCGCCACGCACTGCCCGGCAAACGAGTGCTGACCACCGCCGGTGAGGATGTCGGTACCGTCCAGAACGTCGAGTTCGACCAAACGTCGGGGCGGCTGGACGCCTTGATCCTGGAATCGGGCCCGATCGACCCCGCTCGACTGCTCGGCGTCGGTTCCTACGCCGCCATCGTCCGGGCCGTACAACCAGGCGCATAGCGCCACCCATCCCCGATGAGCCGGAGATCCAGCGGGCCAGTGGCGATCGGGAACCCGCACGTGCCGAGCGCCGACGAGGACGCGCGCTCGATTTCATACCGCGGATCTACAGTGGAGAGATGCCGACAGTGATCGGCCGCTGGTGGCCACCGGTCATCGTCGCCCTCGGCGCTGTTGCCGTGTTGATTGCGTCCAACGGCCTGGTGGGCATCGTGATTGCGGTGCTGTTGGGCGGCTACGCCTTGATGGTCAGCCCGGCCATCTATCCAAGGAGCGCGGACCTGCAGGTCGCACTGGAACGGGCCACCGCGGGACGGGCCCCACTCGTCTTCTGGAAGCCCGGTTGCGTTTACTGCATCCGGCTGCGCCTCGCGGTCGGTCGGACCGGGCGCCGGATGTCGTGGATCGACAGCTCGGTCGACAAGCAGGCCGAGGCGATCGTGCGATCGAAGAACGGAGGCGACCACACAACGCCGACCGTCATGTTCAACGACCAAACCCGGACCAACCCTGATGTCGCCTGGGTCCGCACCCTGCTGCGCTGAGGGCCGCGGCGGGCAATCAGCCGAACCCGCGACGGGTCGGCAGCAGGTACGCCACGCCAAGACCCGGAACGCCGCGGTCATCTCCGGTCGCCTCGATGTCATCGACGGAGATCAGCACCGTGAGGCTGCCCGCTACGGGTGAGGGTGATCCGCTCGCGCTATGGCCGAACGACCCGAGAACCTCATCAAGGCCGGTATCGGCCCGGTATCAGCGCGATTGACCCGCACGGACGCCGGGTCGACACTTCGGTCATGGCCACCCCCGGGATCGCCCTGCTGGGCCCACTGGCGGTGAACGGCGATACCGAGGGGTTGTCGCCGCGGGATCGCGTGGTGCTGGCCGCGTTGGCCCTGTGCCCGGGGGATGCGGTCGGCGCTGCCGCGCTGGCCGAGGCGTTGTGGCAGGACAGCCGACCTGCGTCATGGAAGAAGGTGATCCAGGGCTGCGTACTGCGGCTGAGGCAGGTGCTCGGTGCCGCGGCGATCGAGACGGTGCAGGACGGCTACCGGCTGACCACCGCGGCGGGTGATGTCGACACGCAGGTGTTTGAGCGACTGCTCGACCGCGGTCACGAATTGCTGGCACTCGGGCAACCGGAACGCGCCCAGCACACCTTGGAAGAGGCGCTGGCGTTGTGGCGGGGAAAGCCCCTGACGGACCTCGAGTGTCAGGAGGCCGGTCGCATCGAGGCCGCCCGGCTGACCGAGCTCAACCTCCAGGCTCAGGAGTGCCGGATCCGCGCGGCTTTGCGGGCGGGTCGGCACGAGGAGGTACTGGCCGCCGCGGAGGCCGCGGTGGCCCGCGCACCGCTGCGGGAGCAGCGCTGGGCGCTGCTCGCCCACGCCCAGTACCGGGTCGGCCGGCAAGCAGACGCACTACGCACGCTCCGCCGCGCACGGGCGGTTCTGCAAACGGAGCTGGGCATCGATCCGGGCGTCGAGCTGGTCGAACTGGAGCACTCGATCCTGCGCCAGGACCCGCGACTGTCCACCGGATCGGCCAGCGCGGAAGCGTCCACCGTGTGCCCCTACCCGGGGTTGCTGTCGTACGACGTCACCGACAGCGAGCTGTTCTTCGGCCGCGAGACGGACGTCACCAACTGTCTGCAACGGTTGGAAACCGCCGGCGTGCTCGCGGTCGTGGGCCCGTCGGGCAGCGGAAAGTCCTCCCTCCTGCGAGCCGGGGTGACGGCGGCGCTGGTCCGGACGGGGCGTCGTCCGGTCGTCGTCACTCCGGGCTCGCGCCCCACCACGCTGCTCACCGAGGCTCCGGCCCCGCGCAGCGTCCTGGTGGTGGATCAACTGGAGGAGGTGTTCGCGTTATGCACCGATCCCGAGGAGCGCAGCGGGTTCCTGACCGGGCTGGTCGCGGAGGCTGCCGATTCACCGGTGATCCTGTCACTGCGTGCCGACCGGCTCGGCTGGGTCGCCGAATACCCGCATCTGGCGCGGTTGGTGGAGCGGGGCCTGTACCTGCTGGGACCGATGAACCGGGAGGACCTACGTGCCGCCATCACCGGGCCGGCGGCGGCGGTGGGGCTGCTGCTGGAACCGGGCCTGGTTGACCTGCTGATCCGCGACGTCGAGGGCCAACCCGGTGCGCTGCCGTTGCTCTCCCACGCACTTCGGCGGACCTGGGAACGCAGGGAGGGTCGGACGCTCACCGTCGCCGGGTATCGGGCGACGGGCGGTATCGAAGGCTGCGTCGCGCAGTCGGCCGAGCATCTCTACACCTCGCTGGAGCCCCAGCAGCGCCCCATGCTGCGGCAGGTGCTGCTGCGTTTGGTGAGCACGGACGACGACGGTGAGCCGGTGCGGAACAGGGTGCCGCGCCGGGTGCTGCTCAGCGACCCGGAACGGGAACGCATCGTCGAGGCCCTGGTGACGGCACGGCTGGTCAGCACCGACCGCGACACCGTGCAGATCGCGCACGAGTGTCTCACCACCGCCTGGCCGCGGCTGATGACCTGGCTCGATGAGGACGTGGAGGGCCAGCGGATCCTGCGGCACCTCACCGCGTCGGCAGATGCCTGGGACGCGATGGGCCGGCCGGACAGTGAGATGTACCGGGGTGCCAGGCTGCGGAAGGCGCTGGAATGGCAGCAGGCGTGCAGGGCGACCGCCGAGATTGCCGATTTCGTCGATCCGCACCTGACGGGAGTGGAACGCGATTTCCTGGCCGCGGGCGCACAGGTACGGGACGCCGAGGCCCGAGCAGCCGAGCAGCGGGCCCGGCAGGAGATCCGCGCGCGCAGGAGCACCGGACTGATGCTCATCGGCGGCGTCGCACTGTTCGTGGTGGCCCTGGTCGCCGGGCTGATCGCGATTGGGCAACAGCATCAACGCGACGCCGCGGACCTCGCTGCGGCGGTGGGCGAGGCGAAGCGGGTGGACGGCGCCGCGCGCGCGGCGCCGGCCTTCGATACTTCGACACTGCTGGCCCTGGAAGCGAACAAGATCTACGACTCCACCGAGACACGCGGGGTGATCAGCGAGCTACTGCAGACGCACCCGGCACTGATCCGGTCGCTGCCGACCAGGGACCCGGTGCAGTCGTTGGCGGTCAGCCCGGACGGTCGGACACTGCTGGTCGGCGAGGACGACGAGACGACCCAATACAGCGCCGACACCATGTCACCCGTCTCACAGTATGGGAGGGGGGCGTGGACGACGAGCTACCGGGCCGACGGCCGACAACTGCTGCTGGTCGGCAGAGGACATAATTCGCTCGGCGAGGACGGCCGAGTGGTGTCGGCGGCCGTGACGGACCCGGGCATTTCCGATCTGCAGTACCTGCCGACTCCTGGACTCAAAGCTGATCTGAACTTCGGAAAGGATGCTGCCTATAGTGCCGACGGTCACTCCCTGGCGTTGTTCGCAGTGGGCACCGACGACTTCCACGAAATAATCGATGCCGCGTTCATGGTTTTCGACACCGCTCATCTTGATCAGCCGGTATTCGTCAGGCATGAGGCGGCCTACGCCGTTGAACTCAGCCCCGATGGTCGCCTTCTGTACGTGGCAACGCGCGAACCGGCGCTCGCGGTGATCGACGTGCGCACCGGGCGGACAGTCAGGTCCATCGCATTGTCCAGCCAAATCGGGGTTGCCGCACCGCCCGACGATCTGGACTCCTCATTGGAGATCTGGGACGCACTAGCCGACGGCATGAAGGTCAGCCCCGACGGGAAGACCATCGCGGTTGCCGATGTCAACGATGTCGTGCTGTATGACGCCGCCACGCTCACCCGACGCACGATCCTCACGGGCCACAGCGAGCTGGTGCGATCGCTGCAGTTCTCGCACACCGGTGACGTGCTGGCCGCCGGTGCCGACGACCACACGGCGATCGTGTGGGATCTGGCCACCGGCGGTGAGGTGAACACCCTGACCGGACATGCCGGCGCGGTGACGGCTGTCGCATTCTCCAAGGACGACGGCACGCTGTACACCGGCGGCCTCGACAAGCACCTGATGGTCTGGGATCTCACCGGACGCCGACAGTTTGCCGCGCGTGTGGTGGACGGCGAGCACCGGACCCGGGTCGCCGAGATCGCCATGCCGTCACCTGATGGGAAAGCGGTCGTCTACACCGGTGCCACCGCCACGGGCGAACACACCCGGTTCCTCGACGTCGCCGGCCGACGGATGGGGCCGGAGGTGCCCGACCCCGGAAATGCCCCGCTGGCGGCGTGGCTTCCGCCGGACGATCAACGGGTCATCACCGCCGCGGGAACGGTCCTGAAAGCATGGGATCGAGTCACCGAAACCGTCGTGGACAAGCGAATCATCAGCAACGCCGACGTCACCGCCCTTGCAGCTTCGCCCGACGGCCGGTACGTATTCGTCGGAGACACGACGGGCGCGATGCGTCGCGTCGACACGACCACCCTGAGCTCAGGTCCGGCAATCGAACTCGGCCACCCGGTGGTGACGGTCGCCGCGCACTCGAACGATTCGGCTGTTGCGGTCCTGAACGACAACAGCTATAACGTCGTTGATTTCGCGGGTGGTGAGGTCGCCACACGGGGCGACGTCGGTTTCAGGGCCAGCGCGGCACAGGTGTCACCCGACGGCGAACGGCTGGCGGTGGGCGGCGCAACCGGCGAGGTGGGTCTGCTCGACCTCGGGTCGCAAGAATGGCTGTCCCCGCCGCGCAGCAAGGTGCACCGGTCGTTCGTGGGCGCGGTGTCTTTCGCGCCCGATGGCCGGACCTTCGTGACCTCATCGTTCGACGGTGCGGTGGCATTCTCGAATGGCATGGACGGAACGCTCATCGCCGCTGTGCAGGTGGGACAGGACGAATCGCCGGCCATCGCCACCATGACGCCGGACGGTCACACCGCTGTCGTTGCCACCACCGACGGCGCCGTGTACCGAATAGACAGCCAATTCCAGCAATGGATCTCGCATCTGTGCGCCGTCGTGGGGCGGGACATGACGGTGGAGGAATGGCAAACCAACTTTGGCGGGCAGGCGTACCGGCAGACGTGTTCAGCGGACTGAACAGTTGCATTTTCATTTGTCGGAGGCCATGTTGTGCGGGCGTGCGATTCACGTCGACGTGGCACTGGTGCTGCGGCGGGGCAAGCCGCTGACCGGACCGACCTGGCGGTGCAGGCTATTGGGCGGATCCAGGCAGCCCGCCTCACCGACCCCAACCTCCAGGCCAAGGAGTGCCGGCTCCGCGCCGAGCTCGAACCGCGCCGATGGCACCCAAGCCCATCGTCATCACCAGGTCGGGTTGCCGGTCTCGTGCAGCAACCGGCTCAGCGCCAGCACGCCACCGCCGCCGGAGCGTCGGCGGCTAAGGCATTCTTCGGGACCTCGCGATCCGATCCGCCGCTGATGCCACGATCGCCGCGGTACCGGCGCCCAGAATCGACCCGATGGCCACGTCACCCGGGTAGTGCACGCCCGTGTGCACCCGGGAGTAAGCCACTCCACCGGCCAGCAAGCGAATCGGCACTGCCAGGCCTGGCACGTGCCGACCGACCGCGTAAGCGAAGGCGAAGGCCGAAGCAGAGTGGCCCGACGGGAAGGACGTCGACTCCGGCATGCGCACGCTCTGGGCACCATGGGCACCATCGGCCCGGTCCGGCCGTCGCCGGCGGGCAATGGGCTTGATCCCGAGATTCACCGCCGCCGAGGTGGCACCGATCGCAGCAACCCCCTCCAACGCAGCGCGCCGGCCGTGCTTTCCGCCCACGAGCGCGACAGCGGCGGCAAAACCGAGCCACAACCGCGAGTAGTTCGCGGAGTTCGACAGCCGCCGCACGTAGGGGTCTAGCGTCGGCGTCGGCGTCTCGGCGATGGCCTTGTAGACCGCTCGGTCGACAGCTCCCAGCTCGCGCAGGGCACGGGCCCACCCGGATCCCTCACCCTGACGGGCCTCCAAAGTCTGCGCAAGTGCGTCCTCGGGAGACAGGAATTCCTCGTCGATGCGCTCCGACATCTACCGACCTCTCCGGCTCGCATCGACCCGTACGAGCACGTCTTGGCTGACGCACGGACTGTATCGGACCGATTCGGCGCCGGCAGCGGCCGTTGGTCCGGCTGTCCCGGTCTGGCTGACTTCCGGCTGTCACGGCATGTCGCCGGCACGGACCCATGACAGATCCACGCGCTGGGCAGAGGGTTACCAGGCGACGAGAGTCCTCGCGGATGAAACAGGCGTCCGACGGGGGTCAGTCCGGCGAACTCGTCCCCGGCGCGACCAGCGTCAGGATGGTGATGTCCGGCGGCGCACCCAGCCGGGCGATCGGACCCCAGAACCCGGCGCCGTTGGTGATGAACAGCTGGGTCGGCCCGAACTCGTAGTGTCCCGACACCGCGCGTGAGGTGACCGCGATGGCCAGCGTCGCCGGGAAGAACTGGCCGCCGTGGGTGTGCCCGGACACCATCAGGTCGACGTTCCTGTCCACGGCGTCGTCGATCAGGTTCGGTGAGTGGCTCATCATGATCACCGGCTGCCCCTGTACGCGGCCGGCGAGAGCGGCGTCCATGTGCGGTCCGCGCCCCGTCGGCCGGCCCGCGATGTCGTGAACACCGGCCAGCAGCATCCCGCGGACCTGCTCGCCCTCGTTGGTCAGCAGCCGCATCCCGAGCTGTGGCAGGAACGCGATCCAGCCGTCGGGGTCGAAGTAGAACTCGTGATTGCCGGTGACGGCGAAAACGCCGTCAGGCGCCTGCAGCTCCGCGAGCGGCCGCAGGTCGTCCGCCAGTTCGACCACCGACCCGTCAGAGAGGTCACCGATCAGGCAGATGACGTCCGGCCGTTCCCCGTTCACCAACTCCACCACCGAGCGGCAGAAGTCCTTCCGCAGCACGCTTCCCACGTGCAGGTCACTGACCAGCGCAACCCGCATCCCCACTGCTTGAGCGGGGATGTTCGGCAGCGCAATGGTGGCCGTGCGAACGGCCGGCCCGCCCAGCGCGGACCTCGCCGCGACACCGGTCGCGACGGTGGCCGCCGCCCCTGCGCCCACGGCGAGCACGCGCTGCAGGAACATTCGGCGCTCCGGGTCCTGCGGTTGCGCCACACCTGGTTGCTCCGCGGCCCGCCGGGACCCGCGCGATCTGCGCTGCCACCACCACCAGATCCGCACCGGCTCGGTCAGCACCGTAGCGGTCGCCAGGAAGATGACCAGCCCGTAGCAGAGCCAGCCGATCGGGCCGATCAGAGTTCGCTGCGCCGGGATCGGCAGCGCGTACTGGGCGATCAACGCGAGGGGTCCCAGCGCCCCCACGACGACGATCACCACGGTCCACAGCCGGCGCGCCGTCGTATGGGGACCGGTGGTGCCCTTGACCAAGCGCCACCACAGATAGCCGGCAACCACGGCCAGCATGGCGACATTGGGCCACACCCAACCGGGAACCGAACGCATTGGCGCCATCGTAAGGGCGGTCGGACGCAGGATTGCTCAGGTCGGGACGCAGCCCGGTGGCGCCCAGACGAGATTGTCGTGTGCCGTCAGGGTCAGCGGCCCGAGCAGGACCGAGCTGCCGGAATAATGCGCTGCGCAGCAACGTTTTTCCGCAAATGACTGAACAAGCAGAGCTGAGCCCCACCGGCTGGGTTCGCGAGCAGACCGAACGCATCCTGCAGCAGGGCACCACCGACGGCATTCATGTTCTCGACCGGCCCATCGTGCTGTTCACCGTCACCGGGGCGAAGTCGGGCAAGAAGCGGTACGTCCCGCTGATGCGTGTCGAGAACGACGGCCGGTACCTGATGGTCGCCTCCAAGGGCGGCGCTCCGGAGCACCCGGCGTGGTACTTCAACGTCGCGGCGAGCCCCACCGTCACGGTCCAGGACGGCGACAAGAGGATCACTCTCACCGCCCGGGAGCTCGAGGGCGACGAACGGGAGCAGTGGTGGGCCCGCGCGGTGGCGGCCTACCCGCCCTACGCGCAATACCAGACCAGGACGGACCGACTGATCCCGGTTTTCGTCCTGGAGTAACCAAACCCCTGATGGGTTGCGTCCGGGCGTGGTCCGGCGCCGCGTGACGTCGGGCGCACCGAGATCTGCGGGCTGTTGCGTCGACTTCGGTATACGGCCGGTCCGCCCGGATCTTCACGACCCGCCGCTACGCAGGGCCAGAACAGGTGGTGGTCAAGTGTCACGCATCAGGCGACGTCGCCGCCACCCATCAGCCGAAGCACGAAGCCAACATTGAGCCGCTGTGGGGAATCGAACCCCAGACCTTCTCATTACGAGTGAGACGCTCTGCCGACTGAGCTACAGCGGCGGCGTGGAAGAGTCTAACCGCTTCCACCGGCGCCCATGGACGCCCTCGCACTGCGGGATCGAGGTCCGGACGACCGTCGGTCCCCGGCTGTCGGTCTCGAACCCGTCTCAGCAGCACACCGTCAGCCCGCGGACGGGCTACCCATCGACTTCCACTGGTTCCACGGGATGGCCCAGTCGTAGTAGTCACCGTCCGCCTCGGACAGCTGGACGCTGGTGCCGGTGACCTCGACCGGGTCGCCGTAGATCGCGGACTTGAAGTACGCCTCGGCGCTCTCGGCGGACAGATTGATGCACCCGTGGCTGACGTTCACCACACCCTGGTCGTCCACGGTGCCCTGGTTCTGGTGGATGAATTCTCCGTTGTTGCTGATCCGCACGGCCCAGTACTCGGTGATGTTCGTGTACCCGTACGCGGGATTGCTCATCTTGGTGATTTCCTGCTTGTCCATCACCACATGGATGCCGGAGCGGGTGACGCGGTTCGGGTCGCCGATGTCGTCACCGCTGCCGTACGACGCGGGGTAGGTCGCGATCGTCTTGCCGTCCCGCTGCACGACGATGTTGTGGGCGTTCGCGTCCGCCTTCACGACCTGGTTGCGGCCGATGGTGAAGTCGCTGGTGGCGCTGTCGCCGCCGTAGTAGCCGCCGCCGAAGTCCAGACCGTAGATGTCCGACGAGACGTGCACCTTGGTGCCTGCGGGCCAGTACTTCTTCGGCCGCCAGTCCAAGGACGGCCACTGATCGCCGTCGTGCCGGATCCAGGCCCACGCACCCTCCACCTTCGGCGTGGTGGTGATGGTGATGTGCTTTTCGATGGCCGCCCTGTCGGCCGGCTCGTAGCCCAGCCGGACGATGACGGGTGCGGCGACTCCGACGACGGCGTCGTCACCGGGGGAAATGTTGGTGGTGATCTGGTCGACCGGCGTCACGGTCGTGTACGAGCCGCTGATCGGGACTGGCTTCCCATCGGTGCCGACCGCCTTGCCCGTCACCGTGTAGGTGCGGCCGTAACCGAGGGGTTCGCCGAGTGTCCACGCCGTCTTGTTCTTCGCGAGCGAGCCCTTGACCGTGTTGCCCTCGGGATTGGTGAACGTCAAATCGGTGATGGTGCCGTTCGTGACGGACACCGTGACCGGTTCGCTCGGCGAGAGTTCCTGGTCACCGAATGCAGGTGACGCGGCGACGACCGCGACCGGCGGCGCGGGCTTCGTTGACGTGGGCGTGCTGCTCTGAGCGGTGGTGCTCGGCACCGTGACCAGGGTGGTTGCGCCGCTGGAGTCGGTGACCGTGGTGACCGTGGTGACCGGCGCCGCCACGGGGCTCACGCCGGCGGTCTGCGCGTCGCTCAACCCACCCGAGGCCCCGGTGCAGGCGGCCGTCGACAGCAGCAAGGCCCCTAGGACGAGGCCCGCGACGAGGCGCCGCCGCCGGGAACAGGTCGACTGCATATGATCCCTCCGAGACCGCTGCTGTCGCCGGTCCGGGCGGCGGCAGAGCATGTGCGGTACAGCTGAACGATGGTGCCTGCCGGTCCGATCGCATCGGGCACGTGTTGGTCAGACGCATGAGACAACGGCGCGTTGACACCAGGACCCATGATTCCGCGAGCCGATACCGATTCGCCGCACGAACGCGGTGTTTCCTCGGTCTCGAACGGATGACAGTTCAAAGCCCCCCTGCGACGCCACAGTCCGACGCCGTGCCAACTGACGCCAACGATACCGGCTGTCGTGACGCCTTCCGACCCGTTCGACTACCGACGGTGCCCGAAAGTGCAAATTTCTGCGGCGGCTTGCGTCGTGAAACGGTACGACGGCGCCTGACCGGTGCCGGACCGGACGTTGCCCGCGGTGTCTGCGCCCCGCTCTTGCTGTGCAGCGTGAGCAACTCTTAGCCGACGCGAGTCAACGGTCGAGATCAGCCAGATCCGTCAGCGGTTGAGGTGATGATCTTCATATGCCTTACGTGACCCGCACACGGACGCCTTCGGGCAAACCTGCCGTGAGCCGTCGGCCGCCAGTTTGATGACCACGGACTCCCCCGGAACCGAGTGACCGACCACCCGACCGGGACCGGCGGGTGATTCGACCTCTTCGCCGATTGCGGGCGTGGTGGCCTTGAAGTCCTGGTACAGCGGGTGCTCGTACTTCAGACAGCACATCAGCCGCCCGCAGGCACCCGAGATCCGCATCGGGTTGGCCGGAAGTTCCTGGTCCCTGGCCATCGCCAGGGTGACCGGCTCGAAGTCCTTGAGGAACGTCGAGCAACAGGTGTCGCGGCCGCAGGAACCGATGGCCCCGGTCACCCGGACCGCATCGCGAGCTGCCAGCTGGCGGAGCTCGATCCGCGTGCCGAGCGTCGCCGACAGGTCACGCAGCAGCGACCTGAAGTCCACGGTTTCCGGTGACGAGTAGAAGATCACGGTCTTGCCCGCGTCCGGCTGCGGGTCCACCGCCAGCACCTTCATCGGCAGCTGGTGCTCCCGGATGAGTTTGCGGCTGGCGACCATGGTGCGCGCCTTGGTCTTGCGCTGCAGTTCGGTCGCAGCGAGGTCTGCCTCCGAGGCCATCCCGAGCAGCACCGGGAATCCGTCGGTGTCCTCTGGCGAGTACTCGGCCGCCCACACGACGCGGGCTGCCACCGGGCCGTGATCGGTCGGCAGCAGGACCATGTCGCCGACCTCCGGCCGGAGCTCGCCCGGATCGGCGTAGTGCAGCTGGCCGTTCGCCAAGAACGTGACCGCGCACAACATTCCCATGACCGGTCACCGTACGCCGTCACCCACCCGGCGCAATCACGTCGGCTGCGCGGCCACCGCCGACGAGGTGACAGGCCGGTTCAGATCCGCACGCGCCCGGCGAACAGCGTCATCATCATCGATTCGACGGCGATCTGCGGTTTGACGTTGGCCTCGATCGCCTCCCGGCACGCCAGCACCGCGTCCAGCCGCTGCAGTGCTCCGTCCGAACCGAGTCGGGATGCAGCCACGTCGATGTCGCGCTCGACGTCGGGATTCATCAACGGGGCGGTCGACCCGAGACTGCGCGCGATGACGTCACGGTAAAACCCGGACAGATCGACCAATGCCCGGTCCAAGACGTCCCGCTCCGTACGGGTGGCCCTTGATTTCTGCCGCCGTTCCATCTCCTTCACCACGCCGGCGCTCCCGCGTGCCGCGCCCACCGCGCCCTTTCCGGTGCCGCCCGCCCCGAGTGCGGTCTTGAGCTCCTCCAGCTCGACCGCATCCCGGCGGTCGGACATCGAGTGCGCCTCACCCTTCGCCGCTGACATGAGGTCGCCGGACTCGGCGAACACGTCGGCAATGGAGCGGAGGGCTCCGGGGACCGCAAGGATCCGGCGGCGGTGTTCCCGCGCTTCCTCGTCGGTGGCCAGCCTGCGGGCACGACCCACGTGCCCGGCCGAGACCGACGCTGCCCACCGCGCCATGTCCGGGTCGATGCCGTCGCGCCGGACGAGCACCTCGGCGATCGAGTCCGCGGTCGGGGTGCGCAGGGCCAGCACCCGGCACCGCGACCGGATGGTGACCGACACGTCGTCGGGGTGGGTGGACGGCGCACAGAGCAGGAACACGGTGTGCGGCGGCGGCTCCTCGACGGCCTTGAGCAGGGCATTGCTCGCACCCTCGGTCAGCCGGTCGGCGTCCTCGATGAGGACGATCTGGAACCGGCCGGTCGCCGGCCGGCGGGCCGCCAATTGGACGACCGCGCGCATCTCCCTGACCGAGATCGTCAGCCCCTCCGGGGTGACCGTCCGGACGTCGGCATGGGTCGCGGCCAGCACGGTGCGACAGTGCGAGCACTGGCCGCAGCCGCCGTACTCACACTGCAGTGCTGCCGCGAAGGCACGCGCCGCCACCGACCGCCCGGACCCGGGCGGGCCGGTGAACAGCCACGCGTGGGTCATCGCCGCGGACGCCACACCCTGCTCTCCGCGGGACGCCGCCACGGCCAGCGTCAGGACGTCGATCGCGGCCCGCTGCCCGATGACGTCGTCGAACACGGCTGTCGCCGGGCGGGTTGCCGTCACTCGGCTGTCCCCTCGAGTTCGCCGGGGTGCGCGACGCGACCGATGGCGAACAGCGAATCCGTCCGCCCGGCGTTCGGCGGTCGCAGCGGCGAGGTGACCAACGTCGTGATGACCAGACCCGCCGCGGACGCGAGCAGGCGCAGCGTGTCCGGCGAGAAGTGCCAGATGTGCTGCTCCGGCTTCAGCGTCCACCATCGCGAGCCCAGCACTCTTGCCGGCGGTGAGGCCACGTTGGGGACTGACAACGCGAAGAGCCCGCCCGGGGCGAGCCGGGTCCGTACCTGCCCCAGGAAGGCCACCGGGTCCGGGACGTGCTCGAGGGTGTCCCAGAAACAGATCACCTCCGCCTGCCCCGCCGGCGCCTGCGCGAGCTGACCGCAGAAGACATCCAGCCCGAGCCGCGCGGCGGCATGGCGGGCGGCCGTCGCCGACAGCTCCACGCCTCGCACGTCGTAACCGGCGGATCGGGCGCGCTCGAGGAACAGCCCGTACCCGCTGCCGATCTCGAGCAGTCGCGCCGGCGCCGGGCGAAGCCGGGAGATGGCCGCCAACCGACCGGCCATCCAGAGCCGCTGCAGCACCATGGCCGGAGACCACGCCGCCTGCGCGCCGTAGACCCCGCCCTCGAAGTAGGACGGCGCGTCGTAGAGCCGCTGGAGCGACTGCGCCGACAGCCGCGGGGAGACGAACACCAGCGAGCACGACGGGCACCGGACGACGGCGAACGGATCGTTGTCGTACAGCGGTTCGCCGGCGGCACCACACACGCAGCAGCTGACGCCTTCGGTGTCCGCGGCGGTCCACGGCACTGCGCCGCGCACCTGCGAAGATCCCGACGTTCCGGCCATGCCGTCACCCCTCCCGTGCCACCATTCGGTGGCTGGGCCACGGTAACCGAAGCGTCGGACAGTGCCCCTGCACCGGGGCGCGTTGCTCGGCGGACCTGGTCGAGAGGACGCTGGCCGCATGAGCGAACAGACCTACGTCATCGTCGGCGCCTCACTCGCAGGGGCCAAAGCCGCCGGAACACTGCGCGGCGAGGGCTTCGGTGGCCGCGTGGTGCTCATCGGTGAGGAGACCGAGCCGCCGTACGAGCGTCCGCCGCTGTCCAAGGGGTACCTGCTCGGCAACGAGCCCCGGGAGAAGGCGTTCGTGCACGACGCCCAGTGGTACGCCGACAACAAGATCGAGTGGATGCCGGGCACCCGCGCCGTCGCGATCGACCGGACCGCCCGAACGGTCGACCTCGAACCGGCCGGCACCATCGGCTACGACAAGCTCCTGCTCGCGACCGGTTCCCGCGTCCGGACGGTGGATGCGCCGGGTGCTGACCTGACCGGCGTCCGGTACCTGCGCACCATCGAACAGGCGGACGCCCTGGTCGCCGGCTTCGAAGCTGCGCGTCACGTGGTTGTGGTGGGCGCCGGGTGGATCGGGCTGGAGACGGCGGCGGCCGCCCGCCAGCACGGTTGTGCGGTGACCGTGATCGAACGCGGAGACCTTCCGCTGCAACGTGTTCTGGGGAACGAGGTGGCGGCCGTCTACCGCGACCTGCACGCCGCCCATGAGGTCGACTTCCGTTTCGGTGCCGGCCTCAGGGAGATCCGCGGCACCGGCGGGACGGTCAGCGGGGTGGTGCTGGAGGACGGCTGGGAGGTTGCCGCCGACCTGGTGATCGCCGGGATCGGGATCACTCCCGCGGTCGAATTGGCGCAGACGTCGGGCCTGACGGTGGACAACGGCGTCGTCACCGACGCGCTGTTCCGCACCAGCGACCCTGACGTCTTCGCCTGCGGTGACGTGGCGTCGATGTTCAACCCGCTGCTCGGCACCCGCATCCGGGTGGAGCACTGGGCCAACGCACTCAACGGCGGCCCGGCGGCGGCCCGCGCCATGCTGGGCGGGACGGAGCAGTACGCACCACTGCCGTACTTCTTCTCCGACCAGTACGACCTGGGCATGGAATACACCGGGTGGGTCCAACCAGGCGGGTACGACCAGGTCGTCTTCCGCGGGGACCCGGCCGTGCCGACCGATCCTGGCGCTGCGGCGCCCGAGTTCGTCGCCTTCTGGGTGCGGGACGGTGCCGTTCTCGCGGGCATGAACGCCAACGTCTGGGACGTCACCGAATCGATCGCCGATCTGGTGCGGGCCGGGCTGGCGGGCACCACGGTCGACCTGACCGCGCTGGCCGATCCCGATGTTCCGCTGGGCGACCTGCTGCCCACACCGCACTGATCTCCAGAGCTCACGCAGCCGGTGTTGATCATGGTTCAGCACGGGTCAGGCGTGGTGCAGCACTGTTCCCTGGTTCGCCGACTGCTGCCCGGCATCGGATCTGCCGGAGCCGGCGGCGTCGGACCCGCCGGAGCCAGCGGCGCGCCCATTCCGCGCACCGCGGTCATCGCCAGACTGCCCGGTCACCGGCCCGCGCTCGGCCTGACTGCCCTGCGCGGCTTGGTCGCGGCGGGGCTCGGCCAGCGACGGCGAGCGCTGGCGGAGCACCGAGCTGATCCGCTCGGTCACCTCGGGGTTGATCACGCCGTGCCCTTCAGACAGCGGGCGGACGATGAGGTAGCGCTCCGGCGCGTAGGACGCGCGGTCGCGATACCCCTGCACCGGGTCGACCGGCTCGTCGTCCGGCTCCCCTGCGGTCGCCTCTTCGTCGGGCGCGTCGGGCGACACTGCGCCGGGCACACCTGCCGCGGCCGGACCTGCTGCCGCCGGAACTGCTGCCCCGACCGGATCGACCGGATCGTGATGGGTCGGTCGCGGTTCGGCGGCAGCGACGTCCGCTGCGGCCAACGCGACAGCGGCGTCCAGCGCGGCACCGGGCGCGCCGGCAGCACCCACCTCAGCAGCAGCCGCGGCAGCGGCGTCATCGGCTGCAGCGTGATGAGCCACGGCGTCACCGACCACGGCGTCACCCACCACGGCGTCACCAACCACGGCGTCACCCACCACGGCGTCACCAACCACGGCGTCACCAACCACGGCGTCATCGCCGGCCCGGGTGCCACCGGCCCGGTCGCCGACCAGGTCCTTGCGGTCCGCCAGCACCGGACTCGGCTCGAACGGTGACCCGTCGACCAGCACCGTGAGATCCGGCTTCAGCCCGTTGACCGCCCACTGCGCGACCCGGGCCAGCCGCTGCTCTTCCACTCCGGCCGCACGGTGGGCGACGATCGTGGCATCGGTGAAGCCCTCGGCCACCACCACGGCCCCCGACTGCAGCGCCGGCAGCACCCGTTCATTGGTCAGGTCGGCGAGGTCCGCGGAGGCGCGCAGGGCATCGGCCAGACTCTCCGGTGGCGCGCCGCGCTCCACCGTCGGGTGCGGCGCGGTGACCCGCACCGTCAGCCAGCCCTGGGCACACAGCTGGCTCAGGACGGCCTCGACGTAGTCGCCGACGGCGACCGGGTCGGCGCCCTCGACGGCGATCAGCGCACCGGCGTGTTCATCGCGGTCGTCCCAGATGTTGACTCCGCGGCGGCCGAAGATCCGCCGAGTCAGCCCCGAGGTGAGACCGCCGATCTGCCGGCCGATGATCCCGCTCACGGTGAACGCGATGAGCCCGCCCACTGCCAGCACGATGGCCGGCCCGGTGATGTCGAAGCGGAAATCCCCGACGGTCACCGGATGCGTCCCGATGGCACCGGCAAGGATCGGCCCGGCGGCGATGGTGCCCAGCAGCACGATCCGTACCGACGACATGACGAACGCGAAGACCCGGCCGCGCAGCTGGTCGCTGACCTCCTGGCCGATCATGGTGAAGCCGTTGATCCAGGCGATGCCGGCGAAGATCCCCATCACGGCGGCGGTGATGGCCGCACCGAGGAAGTCCTGCAGGATCGACATCACGATCAGCGAGATGCCGGCGAACCCGATCGCCGGGGTGAAGATCATCCGCCGCGGGACGTTCGGCAGCACCTTCGGGCCGATCAGCATGCCGAACGCCAGGCCGGTGAAGACGGAGCCGAACAGGATGCCGTACCCGGCGTTGCCGGCGCCGAGGGTCGCGACGTACGCCTGGGCGACACCGGCGACCAGCCCGCCGGCTCCGAAGGCGCCCAGGATGCCGATGTAGATCGAGCGCATCAGCCGGTTGTTGCGGACGAAGGAGACGCCCTCGATGATGAGCGAGAAGATGTTCTTGGTGGTGCTGCGATCACCGACGAACGCCGGGATGAGCCGGCGTGAGGCGAACACCATGCCGGCCGAGTAGAAGTACGTCAGCGCGTCGATGCCCAGCGCGATGTCGATGGCAACGGTGTTGGTGGATCCGCTGATCAGCGCACTACTGGCGCTGCCGGCCACGTCGGGGGCACCGAAGAACGACGCCGCGGTGGACAGCACGACGAACAGGGTGGCCGCAACCGGCACCATCCCGTACACCGACACGTAGTTCAGCTGATTGGCCACGGCGAGCCGCTCGCGCGGGACGATGTTGACCCACATCGCCTGCTTGGCAGGCGTGGAGAACAGCCCGATCGCCTCGACGAGGAACTGCGCCACCAGCAGCCAGGCCAGGTTCCCGGACAACAGGATCGAGATGTAGAGCAGCCCGGCCAGACTGTCTCCGACGACGGCCACCGCGCGGCGGTCGAAGCGGTCGACCAGCGCACCGGCGACGGGACCGAGGATCAGGTCGGGCAGCAGCCGGGTGAGCAGCACACCCGAGACGGCTGCGCCCTGGGCGAGGCTGGACGAATCCTTCGTCAGGTAGGCGGCCAGGGCCGTGGTGGCGAGCAGCCCCAGCCAGTCGCCGAGGCTGGAGATGGCGATCGCCGACCACAGGCGCCGGAAGACCGGGATGCGGAGCAGCACACCGACCGAGTTGGGCTCGCGCTTGCGGTTCACCTGTTCAACAGCTCGTTGATCGCATCGATGACGCGCTGGCCGAGGCCGGTGGAAAACGCGATCACGATGAGGAAAACGATCACCGCCCAGGTGCTCGAACCCCGCTTGGAACGGTTGTTGTTGCCGGGCGCCATGCTGTTGGTGCGGCGGCGCTCGGCCGCCTGGTCGCGGGCGGTGCTGCGGGTCTGGCCACGCTGCGAATACTGCGACGCCATCGGAGCGGCGGGCTGCACTGCCGATGGTGCGTTGGAACCCCGGGACTGCGGGTGCGTCGCCTGGAAGGAGATCCGGTCCAGCTGTTCCGATTGCCCCGAGCGCATTGTGCGGAACAGTGCGCCGAAGTCGGCCGCCGTCATGGTCCGGCCCTGGGAGGTCAGCGGCGACGCGGCCGGCCGGGCGGCTGCTTGGCGCACGGGCGGGGCCGCACTGTTCGGTCGGGCCGGACCAGGACGCAGCGGCCTGCCCTGCTGGTCGACGATCCCGGCGGCGGCCGGACGCCCCGGCCGTTGACCGCGCGCAGCGGCGGGCGTCCGAGCCGGGGCAGTGGGCGCACGTCGCGCGGCCGGGCCGGTCACCGGGTTCGCCCGCACCCCGTCGGGTCCGGGCGGCCGGGGGGTCGGCGGGACGATCACCGGGACGAGATCGACCGGCATCGGCGCGGACAGCGCGTCCGGGTAGACGTCGAGCACCGGCATCAGCACAGACGGGTCCCCGGTGCCGTCAGAACCGCTGAGCGCATCGGTGAACGTGCCCGTCCCGCGCTCGGCGTCGAAAGCCGCCGTCATGCCTGCATCGTAGGCGTCGCCGAGGACGAACCGGGGAACATTGCTCTTCTACGCTGCGTGCGTGGTCAGCCCGCGGACCGGGCGCGTCCGGTGCCTGCCGCCGCCCTCTTGGCGGTGGTCGTGCCGGCCTTCTTGGCAGCAGTCTTGCTGACTGCCTTCTTCGCCGGAGCCTTCTTGGCGGCGGCTCGTTTCGGCGCAGGGCCACGTGCCCGACGGTCGGCCAGCAGCTCGGCGGCTCGTTCGACAGTCAGGGTGTCGATCTCGTCGCCCTTGCGCAGCGAGGCGTTGGTCTCGCCGTCAGTGACGTACGGACCGAACCGGCCGTCCTTGATCACCATCGGCTTGCCGCCCACCGGGTCCACACCCACTTCGCGCAGCGGTGGCGCCGTGGCAGCAGACCGACCGCGGGTCTTGGGTTGGGCATAGAGGGCGAGCGCGTCGTCCAACGTGATGTCGAACAGGGCCTCCTCGTTCGCCAACGATCGGGAGTCGGTGCCCTTCTTCAGATACGGCCCGTAGCGGCCGTTCTGCGCCGTGATCTCGACCCCGTCGGCCGGGTCGACGCCCACCACGCGCGGCAGCGAGAGCAACCGCAGGGCGGTCGGCAGGTCGACCGTGGCCAGCGACATCGATTTGAACAACGAGGCGGTCCGCGGCTTGGCGGCCTTGGCGCCCTTCTTGGCGGCCGGCGCGGCGGAGGCTGTCCCGTTCGAGCCGGTCCCGTTCGAGCCGTCGACGGCTGAACCGTTCACCGCATCCGGATCGGGCAGCACCTCGGTCACGTAGGGCCCGTAACGGCCGTCCCGGGCCACGATCATGTGACCGGTGTCCGGGTCGATGCCGAGCTCGTTCTCCGCCCCGTCGCCGGCCTGCGCGAACAATTCCTCGGCAACCTCGGCGGTCACCTCGTCCGGCGGCAGGTCCTCCGGCAGGTTCGCGCGCTGGACACTCGCCCCCTCACCACCCCCGTCGTCGCCGTCCGCGGGCCCGGCGGCACGTTCCAGGTACGGCCCGTACCGGCCGACCCGGACGGTGACCTGCCGACCCTGCGCATCGGTCAGCAGCGGCAGCGAGTTCACCTCCCGGGCGTCGATCTCCTCCAGCCGGTCACCGACCAGCTTCTTCAACCCGCCGGTGCGGCCGACCGAGCCGTCCGGGCCGAGGTCACCACCGAAATAGAAGGCCCCGAGCCAGTCTGTGCGACCGATCCGGCCGTCGGCGATGGCGTCGAGTTCGTCTTCCATCGCCGCGGTGAAGTCGTAGTCGACCAACCGGGCGAAATGGGTCTCGAGCAGCCCGATCACCGCGAACGCGATCCACGACGGGACCAGCGCCTGGCCCTTCTTCCACACGTACCCGCGGTCGATGATCGTCCGGATGATCGACGTGTACGTCGACGGCCGGCCGATCCCGAGGTCCTGCAGCGCGCCGATCAGTGACGGCTCGGTGTACCGCGCCGGCGGGGTGGTGACGTGGCCTGCGGGGATGAGCTCCCTGATGTCGAGCTGCTGTCCAACGGCGAGGTTCGGCAGCCGGCGTTCGGCGTCATCGGCCTCGCCGCCCGCCTCGGCGTCGACGGTCTCGACGTAGGCGCGCAGGAAACCGGGGAACGTGATCGTCCGCCCCGAGGCGCTGAAGATGCATTCCTGTCCGTCTGCGGTGGCGGTGATCCGCAGCGAGAGGGTCAGCCCCTTGGCGTCGACCATCTGCGAGGCGATGGTGCGCTGCCAGATCAGTTCGTACAGCCGGAACTCGTCACCGTTGATCGAGCGCGCGACCTGACCCGGGGTACGGAACGTCTCCCCGGCGGGGCGGATGGCCTCGTGCGCCTCCTGAGCGTTCTTCACCTTGCGGGTGTACTGGCGCGGCGCGTCGGGCACGTACTCGGGTCCGTAGAGTTCCCGTGGCCTGCGCGCGGGCCGCCTCCTGCGCGGTGGCGCTGAGCGTGGTGGAGTCGGTCCGCATGTAGGTGATGTAGCCGTTCTCGTAGAGCCGCTGAGCCGTGCGCATCGTCCGCTCGGAGTTGAAGCCGAGCTTGCGACCCGCCTCCTGCTGCAGCGTGGACGTCATGAAAGGCGGGTAGGGACGGCGGGTGTACGGCTTCTCCTCGACGGAACTGACCGTCGCGGTGCCGCCCTCGAGCTGGCGGGCCAGCGTGCGGGCGCCGTCCTCATCCAGCAGCAGGACATCGGAACCGGCCTTGATGCCACCTGTCGCCGGGTCGAAATCGCGACCGGCGGCGAGCCGGCGGCCCGCCACCGACGACAGCGACGACTTGAACGCGTCCTTCGCCTCCGCCGAGGTCGGGGCCATCGACGCGTCCAGGCCCCAGTACGTGCCGGCCCGGAACGCCATCCGTTCCCGCTCGCGCTGCACGATGATCCGGGTGGCCACCGACTGCACGCGTCCCGCGGACAGTTTCGGCATCACCTTCTTCCACAGCACCGGCGAGACCTCGTAGCCGTACAGCCGGTCGAGGATGCGCCGGGTCTCCTGCGCATCGACCAGGTTGTCGTCCAGCGCCCGCGGGTTTTCCGCTGCGGCCCGGATCGCGGCGGGCGTGATCTCGTGGAAGACCATCCGCTTGACCGGCACCTTGGGCTTGAGGGTCTCGAGCAGGTGCCACGCGATGGCCTCGCCCTCGCGGTCCTCGTCCGTTGCGAGGTAGAGCTCGTCGGCGCCGGCCAGCAGGGACTTCAGCTTGGCCACCTGCGCCCGCTTCTCCGGGGAGATGACGTAGAGCGGCTCGAACCCGTTCTCGGTGTTGACGCCGAGCCGTGCCCAGGGTTCGCCCTTGTACTTGGCCGGAACGTCGGCCGCGCCGCGCGGCAGGTCACGGATGTGGCCGACGGAGGACTCCACGATGTACCCGTCGCCGAGGAACCCGGAGATCGTCTTGGCCTTGCTCGGGGACTCGACGACCACCAGGCGCACACCCGAACCCGGGCTCGCCGATGTCTTACCAGTGGCCATCAGGCTCACGCTCTCCTCTATATATGCGCTCGGCGGTGCCGACCTCTCGGTGGGCGCCGGCGGCAAACAGGTCGTCCGGTCATCCGGGGCTACGCGGCTGCTTCGCTGCGGGCGACGCGTGCAGGATGCCACAGTGCGTGACCGATCCTGTGTTTGTTCCACGATCTCCAGCCCCGCACAGTTCCCCGTCCTGGACGCGGTGGCGGTCACACGGCACCCGAAGGACTAGTGGTGGCCCTGCACGGGAAAGGAATGCACGGGCGCCTCGGGCGGCGGAGTACCGATCATCTCTGCCAGTCTGGCGCAACGCCGGTGTCCGACAATACGCACGGCGGGGCCGCCGCCGCGCACCCCCAACAGTGAGCCGGCCAATCCGGCGGCCGCGCAGGCCGCGGCGAGCGGTTCGTGCGTGTCGGGCGCGTGCGGGTCGAGGCCGAGCAGAAAGCCGATCTCGGCGGGGCGGCCCGCCGCAAGCGTCCAGCACCGCAGGAATCCCGCCGTGATGATCAGATCGTCGGGGACGGCCTTGACGGCCCCGCGGGTCCAGTCGGTCGCGACGGCCCGGAGTGTGGCGGCACGTTCCGTGCCGAGCAGAATGCCGCGGAAGGAACGCCGGTCCATGTCTTGAACAGGGGCACCGGCGGGCTCGGGGTCACCCACTTCCACTTCGGAGATCTGGTCAGGCTCGGTGATCTCTGCGGGCACGTCACGCACTCTGCATTCCCGCAACAGGGCCGTCGCCCGCCAGTGGTCACCCAGCAGGATCGACAATCGCACCCCGTCCGGGCCCGCCGACAGCTGGCCGTGCGCGGCCAGCAGACCGCCGAGATCGGTCAGCTGCGGTGGCGTGAGGTCAGCGGAGAACAGCGACAGTTGCGTCACGTCCGTCCCCCTTCCCCCGGACGGACAGGGTAGCGCCCACCGGCGGACGAGGGCGTCAGGCACCGGCTTGCGGCGTCACCCGTCGGCACCGGCTCATCCGGCATGCCTCGGGGTTCCAGCAGTCAATTCAGGCAGTCGATTCAGGCAGTCGATTCAGGCGGTCGATTCAGGCGGTGTTCGGGGAGCGGGCGGCATCGGGATACAGGGCCGAGCGCGGATTGAACACGCCACAGGCGATGTACATCACATTGGTGCTCACGATCAGCACCAGCGTGGTGACGGCGATCAGCCCGGTCGCCAGTGCCGGCACCGCATCGGGCGGGAGCGTGTAGGCGAACACGACCCGCAGCACTGCGTCAGCGAGCGTGCCGATCCCCCACATCACGCTCGAGCACCGCCACATCGCGCGCCACCGGGGCGAGCGCTCCCACAGCTCGTCCCAGTGATCGGGCCAGTGCAGCCTGCCGTGCAGCAGTGGGCGCGTCATCACGCAGGACAGCGGGTGCGATGTGAATGCGCTGAGCAGGAACCAGACACCGGTGACGCCGGTCAGCACCGCCTCCTTGGCCAGCAGGAACTGGGTGCTGCCGGCGATCAGCGCGATCACCACGCTGCCCAGCACCATCGTGGTGAAGTACGCCGACAGCGCATTGACCCGCTCCCGCCGCACCAGGGCGGCCAGGCTCGGCGCGGCGGACACCAGCGTCGACACCAGCAGCGACAGATAGATGCCGGCCCCGGCCCCTCGGAGCAGGTAATAGATCGCCATCGGTGCCGCGAGCCCGATGGCGGCCCGGACGGCCACGTCGAGCACCCGTCGCCGAACGCCGGTGACCTGTCGGGTCGGGTGCAGCAATCGCCGGAACACGCCGGGCCGCTCCGGCACGCGTTGTCCGGACCTTGACCGGTCGGAGCTCATGGGGGGTCCGCCGCGGTCGCGAGCCCGAACAGTGTGGTGAGCTCGCGCGCATAGTGCCCGCAGTCCATCGACGGATCGGCGCGCAACGCAAACGGCAGGCCGTCCACCGAACGCTGGACAACCGCCGCCATGACCGCGGCGTCGAAGGGTCTGAACTCGCCTGTCCGCTGGCCCCGCAGGAGGATCTTCTCCAGGTGCCCCACCGCGGACTCGTCGGCCTTGATGCCGTCCTCGAATCCGGCGCCCAACATCACCTCGGTGAGCGCGATCATCTCGGTGCGGTGGCTGTCGACGAAGCCCACAACCCCCTGGATGTAAGCGCGGAGCTGTCCGTTTGCGGTCGGCTGACTGCCGACCAATTCGCCGACGTAGCTGCCGAGCGCACCGATGACGTGGGCCACCACGGCGGTCATCAGGTCATCCTTACCGCGGAAGTGGTACGAGATGAGCCGGGTACTGGACAGCTCGGCATGCTCGGCGATCCGTGCGAATGATGTTTTGCTGTAGCCGCTCTCGGCCAGGACGGACACCGCCGCCGCAACGATCTGCTGGCGGCGCGCCCGATTGGTCGGAGAAGCGGAAACCGGCTCCGGAGTTACCGACATGAGTAAAGATTAACTCACCTGAGTAACCGGGTCCAGCGAATTGGATTCGCGGAACGCAGCTACCCCAGCACGTTCTTGCAGGCAGGCAACGCGCGTGCGGCCGCAATGACCTCCGGGTCGACCGAGGCCATGCTGTCCGGGGTGGAGGCCTTCGCCTCGGCCTCCACGGCGTCCACCGCCGACTTGAGATCGGAGGTGCTGCGCGGTGTCAACGCGGCAATCGTCTGCGCACCCCTGCCGTAGACATCGGAAACGGCGGTGAACCGTTCGATGGCGATCGATTGCAGGTCGTCGCCGCCCGGGACGGTCGGCGGTCTGGTCGCCTGCAGTACGCCGACCGTCGTCGATGCGCTCTTGGAGATGTTGGTGTACGTCCGCACGACGGTGTCCTGGGCCTGCGCGACGGTTTGACCCGTGGTGTCCGGTGAGACGTACTGCTGCAGATCGGTGGCGCCGTCGCAGAAGGCGGTGAACCATTTCTCGGTGGTGGCGTCCAGCGTGGCCGCGCCGGCGGACCCGCTGGACGAGGAGGTGGAGGTGTCGGCCGCGGTCGTCGACTCCGACGTCGGCGTGTCCGATGTGCTGGTGTCCGGCGTGCTGGTGTCCGACGCGCTGGTGTCCGACGTGCTGGTGTCGGTGTCGCTGGACTCTGTCGCACTCGAATCCGTCGTGGACGACACAGCGGAGCTGGAACTCACCGTCGTCGAACTGACCACGGCGGAACCGACTTCGGGTGAGCCCTGAACCGTCGTCGAGCAGCCGGCAACGAACACGACGGCGGCGCAGACGCCGGCGGCCCAGACGGAACTGCTGCGCCTCATCAATGGTTCCTCACTGGCAGTCGCGCGGACGTTGGTGGTTCGACAGTGCGTGTCCGCAGCCGGTTCTCGGGAGAGCCCTGGCAGGACACTTCACGGCGGCGGCGGTGTTTGCGCTGCGCCCCTTCGTACCGTTGCGAACGACACCGGCCGCACGGTGATGGCGCGATCATGCCGGACAGCCCCGACACCAGGGAAGGGACTGTCCGGCAACGGATCACCGTGATCGGGGGCGGATCAGTTGCCGAGGGCCGCGCAAGCGGGAATGTTCTTGACCGACTCCGACACCGCGGGTGGCAACTGCTGCAGTTGCTGCAGCGGAGCGACGGCGGAGCTCAGTTCGGCGGACAGCCCCTGAATTCCCTGCTGCAAAGCAGCAGTGTTGGTGGGGTCGATGGCACCGAAGGTAACGGCCAGCGCCTTCAACTTCGGACCCGACGCCGCCAGACCGGAGGTCAACTGGTTGGCGAAGTCCGCTCCGCCCTCGAACGTGGGAGGTGGTGCGGCCGTCAACTTCGCGCTCGTGTCGGTGAGCGCCGATCCGAAGAGCTGCAGTGCCTGCACGCCTGTTTTCTGTGCTGTGGCGGCGTCCTGCCCCGAGGTGTCGAGCTTGGACAGTTCGCTGATGGGGGCAATGCCCTCACATAACGTGGTGAACCACGTCGTGGTCTGCTCGTCGAGTGCTGCCGGGGCGACGCTGGCGGACCCGCCGGACTCGGAGGAACTCTCCGATCCCGATGATTCCGAGCCTGATGACGCGGACGTCATCGCCTCGGACGTCATCGCTTCCGACGTCATCGCTTCCGACGTCATTGCCTCTGACGTCATTGCTTCGGCGCTGGACGCCGCCGCGGTGGTCGATGCCGCCGATCCCGTACCAGCGCTGTTGGAACTGCACCCCGCCACCAGCAGGACACCCGCCGCGAGCACGGCCGTCCAAAGTGTGCGCTTCATAGACGCGTCCTTCCCTTGTCCGCGATGCACCGGCTCACCCGGCACACCAGTGGTGTGGCAGCGCCGTCCACGGGCGGACCTTCCCCCGGAGAAGTGCGCAACAGGGCGAGCCCACTCGCCCCGACCAGTAGCTACCCCACGTCGATCGTGCAGAACGTACCGCTACGACCACGAAATGATCTCGGCGGGGACACCGCGTGTTGCCACGGATGTCCCCGCCGATGATCGCGGATGCAGTGCATTCAGTTGGAGTTGCACCTCGGGGCCCCGGCTTGTGCCCGAGCCGCTGGGAACCGCCTCGGGTCAGACCGGCTGGGTCTCCTCGGCGTGCAGGTGGGACTCGCGACGCTTGGAGACCACGACGGCGGCCACGATGATCACCACGGACACCAGGGCGATGCCGTATCGAACCGGGGTGTTCTCCGAAGCGCCGACGGTCAGCGTGACCACCGCGGGTGCAATCAGCAGTGCGACCAGGTTCATCACCTTGAGCAGCGGGTTGATGGCCGGGCCGGCCGTGTCCTTGAACGGATCACCGACGGTGTCACCGATGACGGTGGCCTCATGAGCGGGCGATCCCTTGCCGCCGAAGTTACCGTCCTCGACAATCTTCTTCGCGTTGTCCCACGAGCCACCGGAATTCGCGAGGAAGACGGCCATCAGGGTGCCGGTGGCGATGGCACCGGCCAGGTATCCGGCCAACGGACCGACGCCGAGCCCGAAGCCGACGGCGATCGGCGCAAAGACCGCGAGCAGGCCCGGGGTTGCCAGTTCCCGCAGCGAATCGCGGGTGACGATGTCGACGACCTTGCCGTACTCGGGCTTGTTGGTGCCCTCCATGATCCCGGGAATCTCCCGGAACTGCCGACGCACCTCGCGAACCACCGCGCCTGCCGCCCGGGCGACCGCATTGACGGCCAGACCGGAGAACAGGAAGACCACAGCCGAACCGAGCAGCATGCCGACCAGCGTGTTGGGCGACACCACGTTCGCGGTGAACTCCGAGACCGTCTCGCCGGCCGCGACCAGTGCGTTCTTGATCGCGTCGGAGTAGGAGCCGAACAGCGCGGTCGCCGCCAGCACGGCGGTGGCGATCGCGATGCCCTTTGTGATGGCCTTGGTGGTGTTGCCGACGGCGTCGAGCTCGGTGAGGATCTTCGCGCCCTCGGCAGAGACCTCGCCGCTCATCTCGGCGACGCCCTGGGCGTTGTCGGAGACAGGTCCGAAGGTGTCCATCGCGACGATGACGCCGACGGTGGTCAGCAGGCCGCACCCGGCCAGGGCGATCATGAAAAGCGCCACGATGAGCGACCCGGACAGCAGGAAGGCCCCGTAGACCGCTGCGGCGATCACGAGCGCGGTGTAGACGGCGGACTCGAATCCGACCGAGATACCGGCCAGAATGACGGTGGCCGCACCGGTCAGGGAGCTCTTGGCGACGCCCTGGGTCGGCTCATTGTTGGTGTCGGTGAAGTAGCCGGTCAACCAGAGGATCACCGCGGCGAGGACGATGCCGATGACGACGGCGCTGATCGAGATGACCGCCGGGTTGCCGGGCAGACCTGCAACGGCCTCGACGTTCAGGTCGTTGAAGTTGCTCGGCAGATAGACGAAGGCTGCGACAGCCGAGAGCGCCGCCGAGATCACTGCCGAGATGTAGAACGACCGGTTGATCGTCACCAAGCCGGCCTCGTTGGCCCTGGCCCGGGTGATGTAGATGCCGATGATGGCCGTGATGACGCCGATCGTCGGGATGATCAGCGGGAAGACCAGGCCCTTCGCGCCGAAGGCCGCGCTGCCCAGGATGAGCGAGGCGACGAGCGTGACCGCGTAGGACTCGAAGAGGTCCGCGGCCATACCGGCGCAGTCACCGACGTTGTCACCGACGTTGTCGGCGATGGTGGCGGCATTGCGGGGATCGTCCTCGGGGATGCCCTGCTCCACCTTGCCGACCAGGTCCGCGCCGACATCGGCGGCCTTGGTGAAGATGCCGCCGCCGACCCTCATGAACATGGCGAGCATGGCCGCGCCGAAGCCGAAGCCCTCCAGCACCTTCGGCGCACCGCCGGCGTAGACGAGAACCACGGCGGAGGCACCGAGCAACCCGAGCCCGGTGGTGGCCAGGCCGACCGCACCGCCGGTTCGGAACGCGACCTGCATGGCCTTCTCGCGCCCGCCGTCACCATTCGCGGCTGCCGCGACCCGCACGTTCGCCCGGGTGGCCAGCCACATACCGAAGTAGCCGATGGACGCCGAGAACAGCGCGCCGAGTAGGAAGAAGATCGAGCGGCCGATCCGCTGGCCGGTGTCGTCCGCCGGCAGTGCGAACAGCAGCACGAAGACGACGACGACGAAGATCCCGAGCGTGCGGAACTGCCGGCCGAGATACGCGGCGGCACCTTCCTGCACTGCTGCGGAGATCTCCTGCATCTTGGGTGTGCCCTTGCCGGCAGCAAGCACGCCGGCGCGCAGCACGAAGGCGATCACGAGCGCTATCAGCGCGATCACGGCAACGCCGATGACAATGGCCTGGTCGCTGCCTGTCACCACGAGGTCCGCGGCTGTTTGGGAAGACATCGAGCTCCTGATCCATTCGGGGAACAAAAGTGGACCGGTCAACTCGTTGCGGACCGGCGCTGGTCACTACGGCATCGTGCGCCGGTCACCCGGCGTGACGCTGAGTACTGTAAAGCACCGATAACGTCCATCGCCCATCCTGCAGTCGTGGCCCACGACACGTCCACGACGTTCGTAGGGACGTTGGACAGGTTGTCGGTAGGGCGCGAGAGGATGAGGCGGTGACTCCACCGGGGCCGTGCGCGAATCCTGGCGGCTTGCTGACCGTGCTAGAGCAGTGTGGCACCGATTCAGAGACCACAGTCACATCATGTATCACCCATGTGGAGCACCTTCCCGCCTCGCCCGGTAGCCGGGTGTCGTGGCCGGAATGGGCGCCATCCTCATTACGCGATGCGCTGCGTGCCAAGGGGATCGATGCTCCGTGGTCGCACCAGGTGCGGGCGGCGGAGCTGGCCCGGGCCGGTGTGGACGTGGTGCTTGCGACCGGTACGGCTTCGGGGAAGTCGCTGGCCTACCAGCTCCCTGCCCTCACGGCGATCATCGCCGACCCGCGGGCATCTGTCCTCTACCTGGCGCCGACCAAGGCGCTGGGCGCCGACCAACTGCAATCGCTCGAGGCCCTCGGGCTGGCGCAGCTGCACGCCGGCTGCTACGACGGGGACACCCCGATGCCGGACCGGGACTGGGCGCGATCGCACGCGAACTGGGTGCTGACCAACCCGGACATGGTGCACCGCGGCATGCTTCCCGGGCACGCCCGGTGGGCGCGCTTGCTCCGCCGCCTGACGTACGTGGTGGTGGACGAGTGTCACGCCTACCGCGGTGTGTTCGGCTCACACGTCGCCCTGGTGCTTCGCCGGCTGTCGCGGCTCGCCCGGATGTACGGATCCGAGCCGGTGTTCGTACTGGCGTCCGCCACCTCGGCCGATCCGGAACAGGCTGCCGGCCGATTGATCGGACGGCCGGTACGGGCGGTGACCGATGACGGGGCGCCGCGGCCCGGCGCCGACTTCGTGCTGTGGGAGCCGGGGATACTCCAGGGCGCCGAAGGCCACGACGGTGCCCCGGTACGCCGTTCCGCCCCCGCGGAGGCGGCCCGGATGATGGCCGACCTGGTCGCGGCGGATGCCCGGACGCTGACCTTCGTCCGCTCACGGCACGGCGCGGAGCAGGCGGCACTGACGGCGCAACGCCGGCTGCAGGAGACCGCGCCCGGGTTGGTCGACAAGGTCGCTGCCTACCGTGGTGGCTACCTGCCGGAGGACCGCCGCGAGCTCGAACGGGCACTGGGGTGCGGCGACCTGTTGGGCGTCGCGTCCACCAACGCGCTCGAGTTGGGTGTCGACATCGCGGGGCTCGATGCCGCCGTGCTGGCGGGCTACCCGGGAACACTGGCCTCCGTGTGGCAGCAGGCCGGCCGCGCCGGGCGGCGCGCCGATGCCGGCCGGCGGGCGCTGGTGGTGTTCGTCGCCAGGGACGATCCGCTCGACAGCTACCTGGTGCACCATCCCGAGCGGGTGTTCGGGCACCCGGTCGAGTCCGCGGTGACCGATCCGACGAACCCGTACGTCCTCGGTCCGCACCTGGCCTGCGCGGCCGCCGAACGTCACCTGACGGCCACCGACATCGAGTTGTTCGGTGGGCAGGCGATCCGGCCGGTGCTCGACGACCTGGTCGCGCGGCGGGTACTACGGCGCAGGCCGACGGGCTACCACTGGGCCGAGCCCGGCCATCCCGCCGACGGCGTCGACCTGCGCGGCGGGGGTGGCGGCATGGTGGCGATCGTCGACGAGGACAGCGGCCGACTGCTGGGCACGGTGGACCTGCACCGAGCGCCATCGGCCGTGCACACGGGTGCCGTGCACCTGCACCGGGGTGAGAGCTTCGTGGTGCAGGACCTCGATCTCGAGCACGGCGTCGCCCTGGTCCGCCAGGAGCGGCCCGAGTGGTCGACGATCGCCCGGTCCCAGTCGACGGTGACGATGGGCGCGGCCCAGCAGCGACGGGTGCATTCCGACGGGGTGGCCGTCGGCGTCGGCCCGGTCGAGGTCACCGAGCAGGTCATCGGTTACCTTCGGCGGCGTCCCAATGGTGAGCTGATCGACGTCATCGGGTTGGACATGCCGGAACACACCCTGCACACCAGAGCCGTCTGGTACACCATTTCGCTCGAGTCCCTGCTGTCCGCGGGAATTGCCGAAACAGCGGTGCCCGGCGCATTGCATGCCGCCGAACATGCCGCCATCGGGTTGTTGCCGCTGTTCGCCGGGTGCGACCGGTGGGACATCGGCGGTCTGTCGACGGCATTGCACCCGGACACCGGTGAACCGACGGTCATCGTCTACGACGGCTATCCGGGCGGCGCCGGCTTCGCCGACCGCGGCCATGCCGTACTCGCTGAATGGTTGACAGCGGTGCGCGAGGCTGTGGCGGACTGCCCGTGCGAGGCGGGTTGCCCGTCCTGCGTGCAGTCGCCCAAATGCGGCAACGGCAACAACCCACTGGACAAGAACGGCGCGGTCACCGTCCTGCGCCTGGTCACCACATCGCTGGGGGCCGGCAGCACGGCGGACGCGTCGACAATCGATGCGTGCGCATCGACGATCTACGCGGACGGGTCGACAGTTGACGCGGGCGCCTCGACGACCGACGCAGGCGCCGACCCTGCGGACCGAGGTGCGCCGGACAGCATCGCGTCGGAGGCAGGGCCGATGCCCGGGAGTGACCCCACCCACCCGCCGAGGACGGATGGTCCCGGGTACCAGGTGACACCGGCTGTGCCGCAGCCCGAACGCAGCCGTGCTCGGTCGGCGTCCGCCCCGCCACTGGCCGGTGCAGTCCGACGCTGACCACAGTCCGCCCGCCGGTGCAGTCCGTCGCGGTGCAGCCCGTTGCGGACGCGGTGTGCGGCGCCCGGCTCAACCCCCGGGACGCGGCGCGGGCCGGTCGTCGATCCGCGCGACCGGTCCGGCCCGCGCCCGACTGGTCGCCGATCCGTTCATCGGTCCGGCCCGCAGCTGAACCGAGACCGTGACCAGCACATCGGTGCCCGTCATCAAACACGTTTCCAGGGCTGCATCGTTCGCCGAGGCCACGGCGACGGCGGCCTGACATGCAACATCCGGCCCGTGCAGAACCTTGGCAGCGCCGGCGAGTGCAGCGAGGTCCGCCGCCGTCTCCGCGCGTTGCCGGGCAAGCACCCCGGCGCCGAGTTGCACTCCCATGCCGGTGACCATCAGCAGCAGCACGCAACCGAGGCAGGCATACACCGTGGCAACTCCGCGGTCCCGTCCGCGGCACCGCCACCCGGAACCCCTGACCGTCATCCGGCCGGCTCCCGCGCCGCAGCCGCAGAGGCGTGGATCGTCACACCGGGCAGCAGGCCGCCGATGGGCCGAGCGGAGACGGTCGCCGTGACCAGACCGTCCGACGACCCTAGAGTCAGGGACGCCCCGGCCGGAGCGAGAGTCGCGACAGCGTTTGTCGCACCGTCACTGTCGCCGCGACCGGCGAGCCGGGCGGCTTCCCGCGCCGCGTCGGCACATCGGACCTGCGCAATCATGCAGGCCAACCCCGCGAGGCAGGTGACCAGGACCAGGGCCAGTACCGCCAAAGCCATGGCGGCCTCGACCGTCACGCCACCGTTGTCCCGGCCCGGCGCCGGAATGCGCTGCGCAACAGGCATTTTCGCTTGTCGGCGAGGTGACGGCCGGATCAACCGGGCGAAAACGCTGCGTCCACCCAGCTCATGCAGACGACCTGCAACCACCCACCGGTCCCGGCGCGGCCTTTCCGGGAGCCCGACTCCGATCCGATCGCGGTTTCCGCCGAACCGGAGTCGGCGCCGCGCCCGTCGACGGCGTCGCACTTCCGATTCGTCCACCACTCACGCTCGTCAGAAGGTCGTCGACAGCGCAGAATTGATCAAGTTCGTCAGGCCGGCAACGACAGAGTCGCCGGTGACGATCTTGTAGAGAACCGCAGCGAAGGCCGCGGCCACCACGGTTCCGACCGCGTACTCTACCGTGCTCATTCCGGCATCCTGGGGCACCGGGGTCGGGACATCACAGCCCGCACAGTACTTTTCGGACGTGAACCCGGCCTCACCCCAGCACGATGGATGGGCTGCGGCTTCCGCCGGAAGCGGGGCGGTCACCGACGCCGTGAGCGGCCGGATCGCCGACGACCTCCCGAGCGACGCTTCCGGCTCGGCGGCGCCGGCGACCGAAGACCCGTCCACGTGGGCCGGATGTCGCCCGCCCATTGGGTTTGCGGCGAAGATCTCCTGCAACACAACGACTCCCCTCGTCACCGGCCGGGCGCCGGTGCTCTACCTCCACCATGGCGTTCCGCCCGTGTCGATGCAGCCGCCTGACAGGCGATGTGGAGCAACTCCGCTGGTGTGAACCATTCGGCGCGGTCAGTCGCCCGGTCATGCCCAGCACGTGCGGCGTCAGAAGATGTCGAGTTGGCCCAGCAAACCCACGATCACCGGGGCGAGACCGAGACACAGAAAGGCGGGCAGAAAACAGATACCGAGCGGGGCGGTCATCAGGACGCCGGCGCGACCGGCAGCCCGACGGTCGGCTGCAGCCTGGTCGGCCCGCAGCAGCGACGCGTGTTCCCGGACAGCGTCTGCGAGACGACCGCCGCCCGCAGCCGATCTGCGTGCCGCGGCCGCCAGCGTGACGAGTTCCTCGACCGGATCGGCTGCGCGCCAGGCGATATCCGGGTTCGCACCCAGGGCCAACATCGCCGCCACCGCCTCCAGCGCAGCCAACGGCGGCGAGTGGACCGATGTCCAGCTGTCACCCCGGCCAGATCCGCCACGGGCGGGCGGGTAGGCCACCGCGGGATTGTTCGTGCCCATCCGCCGGTCGAGGGCCGACCCTCGGGGCACCGGCGTTCGACCACCGCTGCGTGCGTCACCTGGGACGTTGTCCCCGCGCCCACCCGAGCCGGGGCCGGGAAAGCCGGTCACCGCCATCGCAGACGACGCGGCGCGGAGCGCCGGTCCGACTGGCATCCCGGCGTCCAGGCACGCCGCGAACAGGTCGGCGTGCATCGCGGTCACCTGGCTGTCGATCTTCCGCTCACCGGGCGAGCGGCGCGCGGGATCCCGCCCGACGAGTGCAGCGGTGGTCGCCGCGGCAACGAGCGCAAGCCACCACCGGTCCGGCATCAGCAGCGTGGTCGCTGCCGCCGCGGCGCCTGCGGCCATCGCCACCCGCGACCGGGAAGACCGGCGGTTTCGTTGCCCGCCGTTGTCGGCAGCGCGGTCAGGCGGCACATGCACCCGTTCAGGGACGACGATCAGCGCCGCCGCCGCCAGAACGAGCGCGAGGCAGACGGCGCCCGGTGCCGCGATCACCGTGCCGTCGCTGCGATACGTGATCGGATCATTGCCCCACGATCCGTGCCGACCACAGCAGTCCCGCGGAGGTGAGCAGCACTCCCGTCACCAGCAGGATGTGCCCGACCGTCGTCCCCAGCAGCACCCCGATGGGATCGGCACCCATGCCGGCACCGAGCAGCAGCCCCATGACCGGCAACCCGGACATCACATAACCCGACATCCGCGGCCCCGCCACTTCGCCGGCTCTGCGCGCATCAGCCGACAGCGCCTCCGCCATCTCTGCTGTGACAGCCTCGATCAGTGGGCCGAGAGCGACTCCCGAGCGACTGCTCAGGGTCCACCCGGCGGTCAAGCTCCACAGCGCGTCGGCCACGGGTGACGATTGCTTCCAGATGCCAGTCCCGCCACGCTCGTCGGACCCGCTGCGAGTGCTCGGTGACGGCGACGCCCGGGAGGCGGTCGGCCATTGATTCGGCAGCCGCGCCCTGCGCACCGAACCGCCCGGGTCATGGGCCTGCATCACCAGAGCCAGGCCGTGCAGGACGGTCGCGCCATCTCCACGCGCGAGTGCTGCAGCGTTTCCGGTGGCGGTGAGCGGCTCGGCGCCGGCCTGCAGCTCACGGGCCAGCATCCGGACTGCCGCGAGTATGTCGGCCAACCCGTGCCGGCGCCGGCTGCTGGAAAGTTGCTGCTCTGCAAGGAACTTGACCGTCCACAGCGCTATGGCCACGGCGGCACCGGCGGCCGCACCGGCGAATCCGGTCACCGTTGCGACTGCGGCCGCCCCGACCGCCACCCCGATTCCGCGCACCACACCGGGTCGAGGAAACTGTTGGCCGAACCGCGGGCGCCGATCGATCTGCTGCCCGGAACGGCGAGCCGGCCACGTCTGCGCTGGCCAGCAGATCAGCGCCGCAGCCACCAGCAGCGCGATCACCATGGCACCGCCTCACCGGCGTCCCGCAGCGCAGCGGCCAGTATCGGCGCTCCGCAGCCAGTGGGTTCGCCGCCCACCACAGCGGGGAGGGCCTCGACCAATCCGTCAGTGCCGCGCCGCAGCACGGCGATCTCGCTCAGGACCCGCGACGGACCCTGACGCCGGACGTGCAGGACGACCCGCACAGCACCCGCCAGCTGCGCATGAACGGCGTCGCGCCCGACACCGCCGAGGGCGGCCAACGCCTCGATCCGGGCCGGCACATCACCAGCCGTGTTGGCGTGCAGGGTGCCGGAACTACCGTCGTGCCCGGTGTTCAGGGCCGCCAGGAGGTCGACCACCTCAGCACCGCGGACCTCCCCCACGACAATCCTGTCGGGCCGCATGCGTAGCGACTGTCGCACCAGGTCGCGAAGCGAGATCGCCCCGGCGCCTTCGACATTGGCCTGACGCGCGACCAATCGCACGACGTGCGGATGCGGTGGCCGGAGCTCTTCGGCGTCCTCGACGATGACCAATCGCTGGTCCGCCGGACTCGCGGCGAGCAGCGCCGACAGCAACGTCGTCTTGCCCGATCCGGTGCCACCTGAGATCAAGAACGACAGATGGGCGCGCAGGATCGCGCTCACGATGGGAAGCGTGACACCGGGCAGGCTTCCGCGTCGCTCCAGAGCGCTCAAGTCATGCCGGACCGGTCGCAGGACGCGCAGCGACAGACACGTCCCGGAAGCCGCGACCGGGGCAAGAACCGCGTGCAAGCGGGTGCCGTCGGCCATCCGCGCGTCGACATAGGGATGCGCATCGTCCAATCTCCGACCCGCCGCTGTCGCCAGCCGGCGGGCGAGCCGCTGCACGGCAGCCTCGTCGGCGAAGTGGATGCCGGCGGCCTGCCAGCCCAGCCCCTGGTCGACCCTGACGTCACCGGGTCCGTTCACCACCACGTCGCTGGTCTCCGGATCCGCCAGCAGCTCGGCCAGCGGACCGGCCCCGACGAGTTCGCGCTGCAGGGCATGCAGCAGTCGCAGCATCTCGGCATCACTGACCAGCACCGCGGACTCGGCACGCAACGCCCGCGCGAGGGCGGCCGGCGACGAATCTGAGTTCTCGTCGACCAGGCGGCGCTGGACCCGTTCGATCACGTCCTCGGTGAGCAGACCGTCCGACGCGGAACGGTGCGGGTAATGGGCCGTCATCGCGTCGGCACAACCTCGGCGAGCACCTTGCGGGCCGCCGACGCCAGCGGTCGGCGCCGATGCCCGACCAGCGACATTCCCACCTCGAGATCTCGTGGCAGCGTGGGATCCGCACGCATCCATGCGAGCAGCGGCAATTGCAGGACCTCGGCGAGGTCGTGCGCGCCGAGCCCGCCGGGTGACGGACCGCGCACCACCACTCCTGCCCGGCATCCGAATCCGGAGATGCGGGAACTGATGCGCTCTGCCGCCCAGCAGCCGCGGACGTCCGCCGGGGTGACCACCACCGCCAGGTCGGCCAGTTCCAGCGCCCGATCCGCAGCCTCGCCCGGCTGACGCGGGAGATCGATCACCGTGACGCCGCCGGACCGACGACCCGCCGACAGGACGAGATCCATGGCACGCATGTCGATGTCCTGCGTGGTCATGCGTCCTGAGGCCAGGACGCCCACCCGCCCGCGACCGGCCGGAACCGTCGGCACTGCCTGCTGCAACGCCTCGACCGGCAGGCGCCCCGATGAGGTGCCCAGGTCCGGCCATCGCAGGCCGGACAGATTCTCGATGCCGAGCAGCACATCACAGCCGGCGCCCCAGGGATCACCGTCGACCAACAGCGCGTCGGAGCCGTCGTTCGCTGCCGCGAGCGCCAGTGCGACAGCGAACACCGAGGCGCCTGCGCCACCGCAGGCGCCGAGTACGGCTATGCACGGAGCGTCACCACGATTTCCGGCGACTGCATCGGACAAGGCCGCAATCAGCAGTTCCGCGGAGCCCTGGATGGGTAGCGTCCGCTCGACGCCCAGGCGCACGCACCTCTCGAAAAGTTCCGCCGAGGGATCGTCGGAGGTCACCACGATCACTCCGGGACGGCGACGGACACGGGCGGAAACAGCGGCCGCGACACTCGCCTCATCGAGGATGACAAGCGGGGCGGATTGCCAAAGTGCGTGTGAGACAACGCTTTCACGATGGTCGAGATCAAGTCCCGCGGCCGCTGCCACCCGCAGTACATCGTCGCGCATGATTTCGTCGTCGGTGATCAACAACGGCCGATGGTCCACAGTTCCTCCGCCACCCTCCGGCTGCCGCATCACGGTGCCCGGTCAAGTAGGTGACGCTCGGCCGAGCGCGTCGACTGCAGGACCGCCGGTTGGGGATAAATTCTTGGGAGCGAACAAATCGACAGGGTCAGTGAACGACCAAACCGACAAATCGGAAATGGCGTTGCACGCACTGCGCCCAAACGGCCAATTCGCCGCCGAACGTGCTGCCGCATCGAACGGCATCCACCGAGCCACCGCTGCGCGCTGCCAGGTCGTGGACTCCGTGACGGAGCCGTCGAGAGCGTTCCACTCTGGCGCCAGAAGGCTGGTGGTTGATGGGATCGGCCAGGCTGCAACCGTTTTCATTGGCCGCGCTTGCCGCTACCTGCAATGGCAAGCGGTCCACGCCGAAAAATAGGGGCGGCCCCCGCCAGGGGGGAGGGCGGGGGCCGCGGGGTTCAGCTCCGGGGGGTTGAGCTGAACCTAGTGGTCGGCTCCCGGGGGGGTGGAAACCGACAAGTTCACTGTAGACCCGAGGTCATGGGTTCGTCACCTAAAGACGCGGACAGGTTGCAAAGATCTTCACCTTCCGACATCACCGACCCCATTCGGGTGTATCTGAATCGGTCCGGGACAAAGGACCACCGCACTGCTGTTGCCCCTGCGCACGGCACGGCGTATCACTGTCTCAGGGACCCCTGATCGGCCAGAGACGGAGTGGAAGAGAAATTCCGCCAACCCCGGTCGGAGCTCCCCGCGTAGGCCCCGGTACCCACTCACCGCTATAAGCCGCGGGAGGTACGTCGTCAGGGTTACCGACGAAGGTCGCGGAGCCCGTCACGACGAGTCGTGGTGAAGCTTGGTAGCTGGTTCACCTGCGCAGACGGCGTCCCACTTCGGTGGGGCGCCGTCTTCATGTCCGCGCTCGACAGCACGCGGACGAGCGCGCCAGATCATCGTTTGCGCGCAGTGCGTTCACGCTGCGGCCGCGTTCTCGCACGACTTCGATGGCCATCGGCAATCGCGATGCGCCGGGGCGGATGGACTGCGGTTCCATCCATCTCGCGGCCGGCGATGACGTCGTGCAGAGAACGCCGGCGCGCACCGGGCCGTCGACAGCCGGCTCGTTGTCCTGTCGATTCGACGAGACAGTAACCGGTCAGCCGGGAAAATCACCCATTCAGACGAATGCCCCTCGCCGCGGCTGATATTACCGATTTCACACCATCCGTCACCGAACGAACACTCTATGCAGCAGTATGGACTTCGGTATGACTGCGTCGGCGACCCGCGCGCCGCCCGACGGTGTCCATCCTCCCCTGCAGGTGATGGCAAGACGATCTTGACGAACGTTCGTTTCGCGGCCACATCGCTCGGCCGACTGGTGGCAGTCATGGAATCGCTTCCACCGGGCAAACGGTGACCCTCAGTAGTGGCCCGAATCGACGCCCCGCTCCAGTCGGCGGCGAACCGTTCACACTGCCGCATCGGCGATGGACAGGCCCTCAGCAGCTCCGTCCAGCAGCCAGCGCGCGCTGAGCCAGGTCCATCTCGAGACGGCGTCGGGGTCGTCGCGGGCAAAACTCGCCGCTGCGGCGCGATAGCGGTCGCCGGCACGCAGGTAAGCAGTCTCGGGCACGGACAGGCCCGCGGGATCGAACCCAGAGCTGATCATGGTCAGCCGGGCGGCAGCACGGGCGATCACCCCGTTCGCCTGCTCGAACGGGCGGAGTGCCAACAGGGTGCCGTGGATCATCGCCACCTGAACGGGACCGGGGAACTGCGCCGTCGTCACCAGGGCGGCCACCGCCGGAAGATGGCGGCCCGCCTGCGGTCGTGGACGACCGAGATCCGAGGATTCCGCAAGGTCCGCGGCGGCCAGCGTGTGCAACCGTGCCAGCACCTGCAGTGGTGAGCGGGCCCACACCGTCACCATCGATCCCACGGCGGCGGCGACCCGCAGTGAACCGGCCAGGATCGGATCGGCGACCGCGGAAGCGGTGGCGTCGAGAACCAGCGGCGCGCCGTCCAGTGCGGCAGAGGCTCGGGCGGCCCGGACACCGGCGGCCGCGGCACTCCGCGGCCATCCCGCCCGGTTGGCCGGATGCATCCGCAGGGAAGACACCGCTGCCCTTGCTTCTTCGATGGCAGCAGCGACATCGGCGTCGGTGACCCGATCGAACTCGATGGACGTATCCCGCTCGCTCACCCGGCACCTGCGCACGATGTCACCGCGCAACGATACGGCGGGCGAAGCACCCAAGGACGGTCGGGCGACCGGTCTACCGACCCAGCCAGAACGACCGACGCCGTGGCCGACCTGAGCAGAATTGCCGGGCCCGGCCACGCACCCGACCAATGAAGCGTGGCGAGATTTCGCGGCCAGCGATACCTTCCACCCACAACCGACCCGGGTTCAGTCCTTCAGTCAGAACGGAACGAGTCACAACCCGCAACAAGCCGGGGCGGCGAACCACCCCGGTTGCGACAACGACCGGACAGGAATCGAGCCCGAAAGGAATCGAGCCCGGACAGCAACAAGGGGGCACTGCACACACCGGCGCCAGGACCCAGGGCACCATGCGGCGATCGCAGCACCGGTCGCAGCAACCTGAGCCTGCAACGTCGGACGGACACACCGACGTCCATCGATCGACAGGCACGAGCATCCACCCGTCGAGCAGCACAGAGCGAGCGACAGATCGACCGAGATCGACACCCGACAAATGACACTGCCGTCACCAAGGAGAACCCTGTGAGTGGTCCCGCGAGCACGTCCCCGTCAGCCGTCGCCGTTGCCCTGGACAATCTGGGCACCGAATCCCGCACCTTCCCGCCGTCGAACGAGTTCGCCGCGCAGGCCAACCTCACCGCGGAGGCCTACAAGCAGGCAGAGGCCGACTTCGAGGGCTACTGGGCGGAACAGGCCAACCGCCTGTCCTGGGCGACTCCGTTCAGCACGGTGCTGGACTGGTCGGATGCACCGCACGCGAAGTGGTTCGCAGACGGAACGCTGAACGTCGCCTACAACTGCGTCGACCGGCATGTCGAGGACGGTTTCGGGGACACCGTCGCGATCCACTGGGAGGGCGAGCCGGGTGACTCCCGCGCGATCACCTACGCCGAACTGCAGCGTGAGGTCTCCAGGGCGGCCAACGCGCTGACGTCGTTGGGACTCACCGCAGGCGACCGGGTGGCGATCTACCTCCCGATGATCCCCGAGGCAATCTTCTCCATGCTCGCCTGTGCCCGGCTGGGCCTCGCGCATTCAGTGGTGTTCGCCGGGTTCTCCGCGGAGGCACTGCGGACCCGGATCGGCGACGCCCAGACCCGACTCGTGATCACCGCCGACGGGCAGTACCGGCGCGGCACCGCCGTCTCGCTCAAGGCGGCGGTCGACGACGCGGTCTCCGGAGCCGACACCCCGGTCGAGCATGTGCTCGTGGTCCGCCGCACCGGGATCGACGTCGACTGGAACGCCGACAAGGACCTGTGGTGGGACGAACTGGTGGAAGCCCAGTCCGATCAGCACACCCCGCAGCCCTTCCCTGCCGAGCAGCCGCTGTTCATCCTCTACACGTCCGGTACGACCGGGAAGCCCAAGGGCATCCTGCACACCTCGGGCGGTTACCTCACCCAGGCGGCCTACACGCACAACGCGGTCTTCGATCACAAGGCCGGGCAGGACGTGTACTGGTGCACCGCCGACATCGGCTGGGTGACCGGGCACTCGTACATCGTCTACGGGCCGCTCGCGAACCGGGCCACCGAAGTCGTGTACGAGGGCACCCCGAACGCGCCGCACGAGGGCCGGCACTGGGAGATCATCGACAAGTACAAGGTGTCGATCTACTACACCGCGCCTACCCTGATCCGCACGTTCATGAAGTGGGGCAGGGAGATCCCGGGCAAGTACGACCTGGGATCGCTGCGGGTGCTGGGATCGGTCGGTGAGCCGATCAACCCCGAGGCCTGGATGTGGTACCGCGAGAACGTCGGCCACAACAACTGCCCGATCGTCGACACCTGGTGGCAGACGGAGACCGGCGGCATCATGATCTCCCCGTTGCCGGGCGTCACGCCCTGCAAGCCGGGTTCTGCGATGTTGCCGCTGCCGGGGATCAGCGCCAAGGTCGTCAACGACGAGGGCGTTCCGGTCGGCAAGGGCGAGGGCGGGTACCTCGTCATCGACAAGCCGTGGCCGGGCATGCTGCGGACCATCTTCGGTGACGATGATCGGTACAAGGACACCTACTGGTCGCGGTTCGCCAGCCAGGGCTACTACTTCGCCGGTGACGGAGCCAAATACGACACCGACGGCGCGCTGTGGCTGCTCGGCCGGGTGGATGACGTCATGAACATCTCCGGGCACCGGATCTCCACCACCGAGGTCGAGTCCGCGCTGGTGTCGCACCCGTCCGTCGCCGAGGCCGCCGTGGTCGGCGCCAACGACGACATGACGGGTCAGGGCATCGTCGCGTTCGTCATCCTGCGCGGGTCGGCGCACGACACCGACACCCTCGTCGCCGAGCTGAAGGCCCACGTGTCACAGGAGATCGGGCCGATCGCCAAGCCCAAGCGGATCCTGGTCGTGCCGGAGCTGCCCAAGACGCGCTCGGGCAAGATCATGCGCCGACTGCTTCGCGACATCGCGGAGAACCGGGCCGTGGGAGATGCCACCACCCTGCAGGACAGCACCGTGCTGAACCTGATCTCCAGTGGGCTGTCGAACGCCAAGGCGGACTAGAAGGCCACCGATGGTCGGCGGTGCGGCCGGTTTCCGGTCGCGCCGCCGACACTCTCCGCTATGGTCCGTCTCATGTCGAGCATGCCGGTCTCCAGCACCCCCATCGCGTTCGTGTTGTTCGGCGCCACGGGTGATCTCGCCAAGCGGATGGTCATCCCCGCCTTCTACTCCCTGGCCCAGCAGAAGCTGTTACCCGACAACTACCTTCTCGTCGGCAACGGCCGCGGGGACGTCTCGCACGAGGACTTCCGCAGTCACGTGCACAAGGTGCTGACCGAGTTCGGGCCGCGCCCGGAGACGGGGCCGTGGGAGGACTTCGCATCCCGGTTGCGTTTCGCCGGCGGCGGCTTCGACAGCGACGATCCGGGGAGCCTGCTCGACGTCCTGAGCGAGGCCAGAGCAGAACTCGGCGACGAAGCGCAGATGGTGCACTACTTCGCGGTTCCGCCGTCCGCCTTTCCGGAACTGACCGCGGCGCTCGGTGCACACGACCTGGTCAAGGACTCCCGCGTTGTCTACGAGAAGCCGTTCGGCACGTCCCCGGACAACTTCCGGGCGCTGGACAAGGCGGTCCACAAGGTCCTGAAGGAATCACAGGTCTACCGGATCGATCACTTCCTCGGGAAGGAAGCGACCCAGGATCTGCACGTGCTGCGGTTCGCCAACAGCCTGTTCGGCGACGCCTGGAACCACCGGCACATCAAGGCGGTGCAGATCGACGCACCGGAGAAACTCGACATCGACGACCGGGCCCTGTTCTACGACGCCACCGGCGCCATGCTCGACATGTTGATCACCCACCTGTTCCAGGTCGCCGCTGAGGTGGCGATGGAGCCGCCGAAGAGCATGACCGCGGAGCATCTGCAGTCCGCCCGTGAGCAGGTCATCTCCGAGTTCCGGCCGTTGGACCCGACCGAGGTGGTGCTCGGCCAGTACGAGGGCTACCTGGACGTCAAGGGCGTCAAACCGGACTCGACGACGGACACCTTCGTCGCGGCCCGGATGTGGGTGGACAACGATCGGTGGCGCGGCGTGCCGTTCCTGATGCGGACCGGCAAACGCATGGCCGGCGCGACGCAGCGCGTCAGCATCATCCTGCGCGAGCCGAAGCATGCCCCCTTCGACGTACCCACAGACGGCGGGGTGCTGACCCTCTCGCTGGCCGGCACCGGCGCGGTCGAGTTGTCGATGGTGGTCAAGGAACCCGGACCGGGTCTGGACCTGACGGTCAGCAACGCCAAGATCGTGCTGGGCGAGGTCGAGGGGTCGGACGCGCTCGCACCGTATGTGCGGCTCATCCACGACGTCCTCATCGGTGACCGCTCCCTGTTCACCCGCCCGGACGGGCTGGCCAGCGCCTGGAACGTCCTTGATCCCGTCCTTCAGAACCGGCCGGCGGTGCATCCGTATCCGCAGGGAAGCTGGGGCCCGGCGGCCGCGGCCGACCTGGCTGCGCCCGATCGTTGGCTGCTGGGACAGTAGGGTCCAGCCGACCGGCGACGCGATGCTGCACGGCACCATCGATCGGTTCCGGTCGGGCGCGCCGAGCGACCGACGCGCCCCTGGCGGCAACGCGCGCTGACCGGGCATGGCACGATGAACCCCGCCGATCACTCCGGTGACCCGGACGCACCGATTGGCGCGTCGATCCCCGGGGCATTGACAGGCAGCAACGATGCTGGTCCGACCACAGGTCTGGTCGGGCGAAGAGAGAACGACCCGATCACCACCGATCAGTACGAGACCGCACAGTGCAGCCGGCCGCATCGCCGGCGGCCCGCGACCTTCAGGAGAGGGCAGTTATGACCTCGGGCACGACGCCGATCCCGCCGAACCAGTTCACCGTCCCCGGGTCGACGCCGGCGTCGATCCCGCTGGTGGCCGAGCCGGCCGTCGACCGTAACGGCTCGATGGGTGAGCTGGTCAAGGACGTCACCACACACATGTCCACGCTGGTCCGCTCGGAGATCGAGTTGGCCAAACTGGAGGTCACCCAGACCGTCAAGACGGGGGCCACCGGCGGCGTCTTCTTCGCCATCGCCGCCATCGTCGGGGCATTCTCGCTGTGGTTCTTCTGGTTCATGGTGGCCCAGATCATCGCCATCTGGCTGCCGCAGTGGGCGGCGTTCACCATCGTCTTCGTACTGATGGTGCTGATCGCCGGTGCGTTCGCCTTCCTCGGCCTGCGCAAGGTGAAGAAGGTCAAGAAGCCGGAGAAGACCATCGCGTCCCTCGAGCAGACGGCGGCGGCGCTGAAGACGGCTGCCACCGGCTCCTGACGCCGGCTGCCGACGACCGGCCACGCCGATCGAGCCCGTGCCGGACGACCGTCCCGATGCCGACCTCCCGCCCCAGCCTGGCGTGGCGGGTGGTGAGAGCAGCGCTTACCTCGAGGACATGCTGGACCCGGCCGAGTCGACGCCCGATTCGGACGAGCAACCAGTTCCCGACGGATCGATGCTGCGTGACGAGGGGCCGTGGAGGCATCGTGACATCAGTGCGAACGGCATCCGGTTCCACGTTGCCGAGGCAGGTTCAGGCCCGCTGATCGTGCTGCTGCACGGTTTCGGCCAGTACTGGCGCTCCTGGCGTTACCAGTTGCCCGGGCTCGCCCAAGCAGGTTTCCGGGTTGTCGCGCCCGATCTGCGGGGCTACGGCGACACCGACAAGACGCAGCGCGGCTATGACGCCTTCAATCTCGCCGCCGACGTCGCCGGATTGATCCGATCGCTCGGTGAGCGCGATGCGGTGGTGGTCGGGCAGGGCTACGGAGGGGTGCTGGCCTTCGACGCCGCGGTGATGAACCCGGTGCAGGTCCGTGGCGTCGTGGCGATCGCCGCGCCGCACCCGATCCGGCTGGCTCGGGTTCGTCGACCCATCTCCACGGATCGGTACGGGCGGTTGCTGGCCTGGGCGGCCACACCCGCCTGGCCGGAGCGGCATCTCGTCGCGGGCAATGCGGCGCTGCTGGAGCGGCTGGTCCGATCGCAGTCGGGACCGGCTTGGAAGGCGTCCGCCGATTTCGCAGAGACGATGGTCAAGATGCGGCAGGCCATCCGGGTGCCGGGTGCGGCGCGGGGAGCGGTCGAGCACCTGCGATGGGCAGGTCGTTCCCCGCTGCGGACGGACGGTCACCGGCACCGGGAGGCCCTCGCGTCGCCGATCACTGCGCCGGTGCTGCACGTCGTGGGCGACGGTGATCGCTTCACACCGCCGTCTTCTCTGGTGGATGCGCGCGAGCAGTGCACCGGCTGGTACACGCTGTCCACGGTTCGCGGCATCGGTCACTATCCGGCCGAGGAGGCGCCCGAGATCCTGACCCGGATGATCGCCGACCTGGCCACCAGGGCGAGCAGCTGAACCAGGCCACTATCCGCACACCGCCCCGTCTCAGGCGGCTGTCCTTCCACAGTCGCCGAAAATCAGGCGGCTGTGCACGTTTCCGTCGACGCAGCGGTGTCGTCGGTCAATCCGGCCTGCACGACGGGCGCGACCTCCTCCGCCGTCAGCGCGAACCCGACGTCGGTCTCGTCGATGGCCGCGCCGAAGATCACTCCCAGCACCGTGCCGTCGGGGGCGAGCAGCGGGCCGCCGGAGTTGCCGGGTCGTACCTGCGCACGCAAGGTGTAGACCCCGCGGGTGACTGTGGAGTTGGAATAGATGTTCGGTCCCCGCAGGTCGATGGACGCCCGCACCCGGGCCGGCGTCAGCGTGTACGGGCCGTCCAGCGGATACCCGGCGACGATGGCCGACGAGCCGGCCTCTGCGGGTGCCGCGGCGAACTTCAACGGCGCGGCATCCAGGTCAGGCACGTCCAGCACCGCCAGATCGCGCTGGGAGTCGTAGACCACCACCGACGCGTCCAGAGTGCCGCCGTCGGTCTCGACTGCAGCGCGGTCCGAACCGGCCACGACGTGCGCGTTCGTCATCACCTTGCCGGGTGCGATGACGAAACCGGTGCCCTCCATCCGCCGCGAACAGGACTGCGCGACCGAGCGCACCTTCAGCACCGAGCTCTGCGCCGCCGCAACGGCACGGTTGGCGCCGACAGCAGGGTCAGGCGGGTCGACCGAGGTGTTCGGCGTCGGCGCCAGCGGGTCGAGGATGGCCGGGAAGCCGGAGTCGTTGAAGACCTCGCGGAGCTTGGTGGAGATGCCCTGGGCCTGCGCCGGCATGGCCTCGTTGACCTTGGCCAGCACCGCGGACCCGCGGATTGCCGATGACAACCACGGGTAGGGCACCGAGGCCAGCGGCACCGCGATCAGCCAGATGACGACGAGCACCGCGACTGCGTAACCGAACAGGCCAAGGGTCCGGTCGACGGCCTGCGCCGGCCGCCAGCTGATCCGCTGGGAGATCGCCCGCCCGACGGTGGATCCGGCGACCTCGCCGATGCCCACCCCAACCACAACACAGGCGATGCCGATGGCGATCTTGGCCGTCGAGTCGTCCACCCGCTCCATCAGGTACGGCGCCAACTGGATTGCGACAACCGCACCGGCGATCGCGGTGACCAGGGTGAACAGCGCGGTGATCAAACCCTGGCGGTAACCGCTGACGGCCGCGGCGAGCACCAGGAGCACCACGACGATGTCGACGATGGTCACTGCGTCGCCCGGTTCATCCGAAGTCCGGAAACTGCCCGGTTCATCCGAGGTCCGCAAGATCGAAAGTCTGTTCCCGGTCCCACGGCACAGCCCAACCACCCAGTTCGAGCAGCATGTCGACCAGCCCGGCGGTGAACCCCCAGACCAGCAGATCGGCCACCTCGAACGCAGGACCGACGTAGCCGCTGGGATGCCTGACCTGCCCGCGGTTGGCCGGATCGACGAGTTCGCTGACCGGAACCCGAGCGACGACCGCAGTCTCGGCCGGGTCCACCGGCGTGACCTCGCCCGGTTCGCGCCAGTACGCCAGCACCGGCCGGACGACGAACCCGGACGGCGGCAGGAACAGTTCGGGGAGCAACGCGGCGGGCAGTACCGATGACGGCAGCAGGCCGGTCTCCTCGAAACCCTCCCGCAGGGCACACTCGACGTCGTCCTCACCGGGATCGGTGGCGCCGCCGGGGAATGCCGGCTGCCCGGGATGCGACCGCATCGTCGACGCGCGCTGGGTGAGCAGCAGATCAGGTCCGTCGGGGCCGTCACCGAAGAGCATCAGCACGGCGCTGTGCCGGGCGTGCGTCGGCGCCGGGACGGCCAGGCTCCGGATCGGTGCCGGCAGGCGTGCGCCGTCGACGTTGCGCATCAGTGGGTGCATCCAGCCGGGCAGCTGCTCGTCGGGCACCAATCGCCGGCCGCGGTCGTCGAGGCCGGGCGGGGCGACCAGCGGTCCCGGCCGACCACCGGGCGCCGGCCGGCGGCCGGTCGCCATCAGCTGCCGTCCGCAATGCCGACCATGGCCAGCAGATGCGGGCGTTCCGCACCGACGACGAGCGCTGCCGCGGCCTCCGGGTCGGTCGTCCCGATCCCGTACGAGGCGCACAGCGGTGCCAGGAAGCAGGCGCCGCAGGCCGGGCGTTTTGCGTGGCACAGCCGGCGTCCGTGGAAGATCGCCCGATCGGAGAAGACGGTCCAATGCGACGGCGGCAGCTGCGCGTTGAGATCGAACTCGACCTTCACCGGGTCGGTGTTGGTGGTCAGTCCCCAACGCGTGGCCATCCGCAGGACGTGCGTGTCCACGGTGATGCCGGGCACCCCGAAGGCGTGTCCCAGCACGACGTTCGCCGTCTTGCGGCCGAAGCCGGGCAGGCTCACCAACTCCGGCAGGGTGGACGGCAGCTCGCCGTCGAAGCGTTCCACCAGCGCCTGCCCGAGGGTGATCAGCGACGTCGTCTTGTTCCGGAAGAAGCCGGTCGACTTGATCATCTCTTCGAGTTCGGCCCGACTGGCGCCGGCGTAATCCGCCGCTGTGCGGTACCTGGCGAACAGTTCGGGGGTCACCATGTTCACCCGCGCGTCCGTCGACTGGGCGGAGAGGATGGTGGCCACCGCCAGTTCCAGCGGCGTGGTGAAGTCCAGCTCGCAGTGCGCGTCGGGATACCCGTCCGCCAGCCGCGCCGCGATCTGCCGCGCCCGGCGGGTACGCGCGAGCGGCGTCGCGGGGAGCTTGGCCGGTCGGGGCCGCGCTGGGGTGGGCACGCTGCCAGGTTGCCATAAGCATCTGACGCCCGGCCCCCAACCCGGTTCCACCCCCGTCGCTTCGGCGGCCCGGTCCGGCCCCTGCGCTCGCTTCACCGCCCTTCCCACCGCACTTCCTGCACCGCCCTTCCGCACTGTGCTTCGGCAGCCGGCCCGGCGGTGCCCCGGCCGCGCCGTAATCGTCAGGTTGCGAGACCCCGAGCCGCATCTGGGATGATGTCCCGACCATGACTGTCTTCCTGGTGCTGCTCATCCCCCTGCTGTTGATGGTGTTCGCCCTGTTCATGGAGCGGGTCGAGAAGCGTTTGCAGACATCCACGGTCAGCGAGGCCGACGTCCAGGAGTTCCTGGACACCGCGCGCCCCGAGGAGGTCAACACACTGATCCGCGAGGGCTGGACGAAGGCGTTCGCGAAGTTCCGGCTGCGTCGGCGGCCGAGGTTCAGGCGCAAGCAGAAGTACTGACCGGCCGTCCTGAGACGCAGCACACCAGATTGGTCGCCGGACTCCCACGCGAGCGGCGGGCAGTGCTTCGGGGCGGACCCCTACACTGTGCTCTGCGTCTCAGCCGGAGGCGCCAGATCTCAGCCGGAGGCGCCAACTCTCGGCGTCCACCTCTCGGTGGCGATTCTCAAATGGTCCGATCAGGAGGACAGGGTGGAAGAAACACTCGCCAAGGCCGGCATCTTCCAGGGCGTCGATCCAGAAGCAGCGATGGCGCTGGGATCACAGCTGGAGACCGTCGACTACGCGCGTGGCAGCTCCATCTTCGCCGAAGGTGAATTGGGTGACCGGCTCTACGTCATCCTCTCCGGCAAGGTCAAGCTGGGCAGGCATTCACCCGACGGGCGGGAGAACCTGCTGGCCGTGATGGGGCCGTCCGACATGTTCGGTGAGCTGTCGGTCTTCGACCCGGGGCCACGCACGTCCTCGGCCACGGCGGTGACCGATGTCCGGCTGGCCACGATGGATCGCGATGCCCTCAAGGAATGGATCAACAAGCGCCCGGAGATCGCCGAGCAGTTGCTGCGGGTACTCGCCCGCCGGCTCCGGCGGACCAACAACGCGCTGGCCGACCTGATCTTCACCGACGTGCCCGGGCGGGTCGCCAAGGCGCTGCTCCAACTGGCCCGGCAGTTCGGTCAGCAGGAGGGTGGCCATCTTCGGGTCACGCACGACCTGACCCAGGAAGAACTCGCCCAGCTGGTCGGCGCCTCCCGGGAGACGGTCAACAAGGCTCTGGCCGACTTCGGGCACCGCGGATGGCTGCGTCTGGAGGGCAAGAGCGTCGTGCTGCTCGACGCCGAGCGGTTGGTCCGCCGGGCCCGCTGACGGCGGCCCCAACTCGCCGGCCCCAACTCGCCGGCGGCAACATCACCGGCCCACTTCACCGACCCTGCCTGGTCGGCCCTGCGGCGTCCGCCCCGCCGCCGTCGGCCCTGCCGCGTCTGCCCTGCCTGACTGGCCGGGCCTCAGGGCGGGCGGGGCCCCGTACTGTCCCGGACGATCAGCTCCGTCGGCAGAACGACGTGAAGGCCCGCATCGCCGCCGTCCACCGTCGAGTCGGCGCTGGCCGGGATCTTCAGATCTGGCACGACGGTCCTGATCAGCAATTCTGCTGCGAGTCGCCCCTTCTCGGCGACGTCCTGCCGAACAGTGGTGAGCGCGGGTCGAAGTCTTGCCGCCATCGGGCTGTCGTCGAAGCCCACGATGGACAGGTCGCCGGGAACCTCGAGGCCCCGATCCTGGGCCGCGAGCATCACGCCGTGGGCGATGGTGTCGGCGAAGCACAGCACAGCGGTGATGTCCGGGTCGGCGGCCAGGAGCATGTCCAGCGCGTCGTAGCCGGCGTCCTCGGTCCCGTGCTGCTGCTTGATCACGAGCGGCTCGAGGCCGCCGGCGGCGAGGCCATCGCGCCAACCGAGCATCCGCTGGGTCGTCACGTACGCCTCTGGTTGGATTGATTCGCCCGTTTGCAGGCCGTGCGGTCCGACGACCCCGGAGTTCACCACACCGATCCGCCGGTGGCCCAGTGCAAGCAGGTGTTCGGCCGCCCGGCGCGCCCCCCCACGGTCGTCGACGTTGATGCTGGGCACACCCGGGGTGGGCTCCTGGTCGACGAAGACCAAGGGCAGCTTTCGCCGCTGCAACCATGACAGCGCCGGCGATGTGGGATCGCAGTGGTAGACCAGCGTGCCGTCCATCGGGACGTCACGAGCCGGCACGTGAGGGCCGGTCTCTTCGCTGGACAGCAAGGTCATCGACAGACCCGACGGCGCGAGGCCCTCGGCGATCGAGCCGAGAAACCGGGTGGCCACCTCGTCGGTGAAGGCGGTGCCGATGACCGAGGTGAGCATGACCCCGACGACCCCGGTGGTGCCCCTGGCCAGCGCTCGTGCCGCCGGATCGGGCCCCACGTAGCCCAATTCCTCGGCAGCGGCGAGGATCCGGTACCGCAACTCCGCCGAGAGCTGATCAGGACGGGAGTAGGCGTTCGACACCGTCATCCGGCTGACGCCCACCTTGTCGGCGACCGTCTGCAGCGTGATGCGAGGCATGACCGCCTCCTTCTTCGCCGCCGACTGACCGAACTCTCACGAGTATGTCGCCGATCTTGTGACCCGCCCGACTGTACCCAAAAAGCGCTTGACCGGTAAAGCGGTCCTGCTTACTGTAGCGGTATAGCAGTTCTGTAGCGGTACAGGACACGAAGGGAAATCATCATGTTGTACGTGTACACCGCCCAGGTCCTCGCCTCCGGGGCCCAACGCCGACAGTTCGAGGGCGTCCGGCTCGACGGGAGGGTCATCGACAGGCCGTCCTTCTGGCGTTCCTGGGTCGCCTCGATGTTCACCCGTTCCGCGCGCGCATCAGCACATCCTCGGGCACGGCTGGACCGCATCGCAACGGCGGCATAGGCGTCGACCAGCAGGGCCCCCTGCCGCAGTGGTGGCGGTGGAACTTCCGATCTGTTCAGGCCGCAGGTTCCACTGGAGTCGTGTACGGGTGCCGGCCGGACAACTGCGGGACCGGGTCGGTTTCCACCCGCCGGCGAATCCCGCGCAACATGCCCGTCGCCATGATCGCGTCGGACGGGACGACCGCCACCTGGTACAGCGTGCCGAACCACCACGGCGACATGCGGCCGCGGACCCGCAGGTGCAGCCGGCACCGGCCGTCGGACTGATCGGTCAGCATGAACGACCAGGTCCAGACCAGCCAAGCGCCGTATTTGGTGTCCCAGCCCGGGGGCACATGGGTGGTCGACCTGAGCACCAGCACATGCGGAGCCTGCACCTGGTGCACCTCGTACACGGCCGTGCCGGGCTCGCCGTCGGGGATCTGGTCGCCGACCTCCAGGTGTCGCAGCAGCGCGGGATCCAGGTGCTCCAGGCTCGGCCAGTTCTGCGGGAACAGCAACCGGTCGACCCAGGCGGGGCTGTAGTAGCCACCCAGGTGCCAACCCATCTGTGTCAGCCAGGGCCAGACGCGTTGCGCCGGAGCACCAATGGTGATGGCGTGATCGGTGACCAGTTGTGGTGTCGGGACGACGTCGTCGCCGGGCAGCGTCACCCGGCGCTCGTGCCCGGTCGCTCCCGAACGGCGACCGAGGACCTGAAGGGCGGCATAACCCACCGCCACCGCCAGCACAGCTATGCGTCCGAGATGCGGCACGTTCCACCTCCGCGGCGAGGTCCATGGTGCCCGTCCATCTGATCGCGGGCGCGCCTGTGCAGCCAGGGCCGAACGGCCCGACTGCGCTGTGTCGCACAGCCGAGGTGCGTCAACCGGCCGGCCACTGCTTGGCGACCAGGGTCAGCACGTCGTAGGCGGCGACCTGCTCATCGTTCTGGTTCACCACCACGGCGTCCCACACCACCTCGCCGTAATCGGCGTCGACCCGCGGCGAGATGCTCTTGGCGGTCAGCGTCACCCGCAGGGCGTCACCGGGATAGACCGGGGTCAGGAACCGCAGGCGCTCGAGCCCGTAGTTGGCCAGCACCGGGCCGGCCTCCGGCGAGACGAACAAGCCGGCCGCCAGCGAGACGACGAAGTAACCGTGGGCCACACGGCCCTCGAAGAACGGGTTTGCGGCGGCGGCCTGCTCGTCCATGTGTGCATAGAAGCGGTCGCCGGAAAGATCGGCGAAGGCGTCGACGTCATCGAGGGTGACGGTCCGTGGGCCACCCTCGATGCTGTCACCAACCCGGAGTTCGGCCAGGCACTTGCGGAACGGGTGCGGACCTTCGGTGCTGCGCGGCGCTCCCGTGACCCAGGTACCGGTCACCGCGGAGATCGCTTTGGGTGAACCCTGCACGGCCGTCCGCTGCATGTAGTGCAGCACCGAGCGGATACCGCCCAATTCCTCCCCGTCACCGGCCCGGCCGGGTCCGCCGTGCACCAGGTGCGGCAAGGGCGAGCCGTGGCCCGTCGATTCGGCAGCGCTGTCCTGGTCGAGCACGAGAACCCTTCCGTGCCAGGGCGCCACGCCCAGCACCAGGTCCCGGACCACCGCCGGGTCGGCGGAGACCACCGACCCGACCAGGCTGCCCTTCCCCCGGGCGGCGAGATCGACGGCATGTTCGGTGTCCCGGTATCCGATGACGGTGCTGACCGGGCCGAACACCTCCACCTCGTGCGGTTCCGGACGCCCCAGGTCGCCGGCGCGCAACAGCAACGGTGGCAGGAACGCGCCGGTCACCGGATCGGCGCCGACCACGTCGAATCGGTCCGGGTCGCCGACGACGATCTCGGCGGCAGCGGTCAGCCGTCGCAGACTCCCCCGCACCTGATCGCGCTGTGAAATCCCCGCCAGGGCGCCCATTGTCACCCCGGGGACACCGGGATTGCCGACCGTGACCTTCTCCTGGATCCGGGCGCCGACGGCGTCGATGACACTGTGCACAAGCGACTCCGGCACCAGGGCGCGACGGATCGCGGTGCATTTCTGCCCGGCCTTGGAGGTGATCTCGGTGACGAGTTGCCTGACATACAGATCGAACTCGGCACTGCCGGCGGTGACGTCAGCCCCCAGGACGGAAAAGTTCAGCGAATCGGCCTCGGAGCTGAAGCGCACTCCCCCGCGGTGCACGGCGGGGTGCGACCGCAGGTGCGCCGCGGTGTCCGCCGAGCCGGTGAAGGCGACCGTGTCCTGATCACCCAGCAGGTCCAACAGACCCTTCGAGCCACCGGCCACCAACTGCAGGCTGCCTTCCGGCAGCAGCCCGGAGGAGATGATCTCGTGCACGACAGCGGCTGCGAGGTATGACGTCTGGGACGCGGGCTTGACCACGCTGGGAACGCCGGCCAGGAACGCAGGGGCAAGCTTTTCCAGCATCCCCCAGACCGGAAAGTTGAAGGCGTTGATCTGCAGCGCGACACCGCGCCGCGGGGTGTAGATGTGCTGACCGAGGAACTGCCCGCCCTTGCCCAGCTGTTCCGCCGGCCCGTCCAGCAGCACCGTGGAGTTCGGCAGCTCGCGCCGGCCCTTGCTGGCGAAGGTGAACAGCACCCCGATGCCGCCGTCGATGTCGACCAGGGAGTCCCGGCGGGTCGCCCCCGTCCACTGCGAGATGGCGTAGAAGTCGTCACGTTTCGCCGTCAGGTGGATGGCCAGCAGCTTGAGCGCGATCGCCCGCTCGTGAAAGGGCATCTCGCGCAATGCCGGCCCGCCGACGGAGCGGGCATGATCGATCACCGGTATCAGGTCGATCGGGTCGGTACCGATGACGGCGACCGGCTCGGCGGTGGACGCGTTCAGCAACTGGGTGGTCGGCCCTGCCGGCGCGATCCACCGGCCGGCCGCGTAACTGTCGACGACCATCGTCATTGATGTTCTCCTCGTGGATGTCTCGTCACTGGGGTGCACCCGGGATGCCCGGTGGACCGAAGTGACGTCTCGGGGCCGCAGCGGCTATTGGTCGTAGTCCACCACGACCCGGTCGGTGACCGGATGGGACTGGCAGGTCAGCACATACCCGCGGGCGAGCTCGTCGGGCTCCAACGCGTAGTTGGAGTCCATTTCCACCCGCCCCTGGAGAACCTTCGCCCGACAGGTGCCGCAGACCGCGTTCTTGCAGGCGAAAGGCGCGTCGGGCCGGGCGCGGAGCAGAGCGTCCAGGATCGGGTCACCGTCCCTGTCCAGCGCCAGGTCCATCGAGCGGCCGTCGAGGGACACCGTGACGGTCGAGACCCTGTGCGAGATGTCGGCGTTTCGCCGCGGGCGGTGTCGAACCGGTGTCGAACCGACATGAAACAGTTCCCGGTGCACGTGCGAGGGTTCGACAGCCCGTCCGAGCAGGACGCCGCGGACCGCCTCGGTCATCTCCAGCGGGCCGCAGAGAAACCATTCGTCGACGAAGTCCGTGGGCAGGATGGTGTCCAGGATCCGGCCGAGCCGTGCGACATCCAGCCTGCCGGAGAGCATCTCGACGTCCGTCGACTCCTGTCCGAGGACGTGGATGAGCTCGAAGCGATCGGGGTAACGGTTCTTCAGGTCCTCGAGTTCCTCCAGGAACATGATCGTCGAGGTGCGCCGGTTGACGTACACCAGGGCTGCCGAGCTGCCCGCCTCGATCGCCAGCGCGGTCGACAGGATGGACAGCACGGGGGTGATGCCCGATCCGGCTGCAATTGCGACGTAACGCTTGGACTGCGTGGGATCCATGGGGGTGCAGAAGGTTCCGCTGGGGGTCATCACATCCAGTACGTCTCCAGGCCGCAGCCGTTCGGCAGCGTAGCCGGAGAACACGCCATCCGGGATCCGCTTGACGCCGATCCGCAGTGGGCCGTCGGTGGCCGGCGCGCAGATCGAATAGTTACGGCGCACGTCGTCGCCGAGGCCGGGAACCCGCACCGAGACATGCTGTCCCGCAGCGAAGACGAATTCCCCGCGCAAGTGAGCTGGTACATCGAACGTGATGGCGACGGCGTCGTCGGTCAACCGGTCGACCGCGGCCACCCGGAGCGGGTGGAAGACGGCATGCCGTCGCGGGCTCGTGGATCCCGAAGCCTGGACCTGCCCCGGCGCAGTCGTTTCGGGCTGCAGTGCGGGAGGCGCAGCCGTGATCGGGGAGGACATCAGATGGCCTTGAACGAGTCGAAAGGCTCCAGGCAGGTCAGGCACGACCACAGTGATTTGCACGGCGTCGAGCCGAAGCGGCTGATCTGCCTGGTCCTGGTCGAGCCGCACCGGGGGCAGCGGGCGGCGAGTGTCAGGGCGACCGGCCCCGGGGCGCAGGCGCCGGGGGGTGCGATCCCGTAGGCGCGGAGTTTCTCCCGGCCGGCGTCGCTCATCCAATCGGTGCTCCATGCCGGCGACAGCACGGTGCGCACGGCGACCTTTTCGACATGCGCGGCCCGCAGGGCGCTTTCGACATCCGCAGCGATCACGGCGGTGGCCGGGCACCCTGTGTAGGTCGGGGTGAGCGTCACCTCGACGGACCCGTCTCCGTGCACGACGACATCGCGCACGATGCCCAGATCGTCGAGCGTCAGGACCGGGATCTCGGGGTCGGGAACCGCGCCGGCGACGGCGCGCAGTCGCGCCCGCTCTGTGCGGATGTCAGAGGCTGCAACGGCTCCGCCCGTCGGTGCCCCGCTGGTCGCTCGGGTGCTTGTCGCCCGGATGTCTGTCATCGCCGTCACCAGCTCGCTCCGGGGTGCGCCCGGTGCAGGTACTGCATCTCCGGCAGCAGGTGGCCCAGGTGTTCGGTGTGCACTCCGCGGCGACCGCCCCTGGCCTGCCAGGTCGGATGCGGCACCGCCAGGGTGGCCTCGTCGAGCACCGGCCCGACGAACGCGGTCCATCCAGGTCGTAGAGCGGCCGCGTCCGCCGCGGCGCCGGGCAGAGCGTCAGCCGTCGGGTCCGCCTCGAAGAGTTCTTCGACGTACGGCCATACCCGGTCGACGGCCGCCTGCATCCTGGTGTGCGATTCGTTCGTACCGTCACCGAGTCGCAGCGTCCACTGGCGGGCGTGATCACGATGGTAGGCAACCTCTTTCACCGCCTTGGCGGCGAGCCCGGCAAGAGTGGGGTCGGTCGACCGCAGCAGCGCGGCATACAACTCGTACTGATAGGCGGAGAACACGAGTTGACGCGCGATCGTCACCGCGAAATCCCCGTTGGGGATCTCCACCAGCTGCACGTTGCGGAATTCGTGCTCCTCCCGCAGGAATGCGAGGGCGTCCTCGTCCCTGCCCTCGCCCTCGATGTCGCCCGCATGGGCAAGCAGCGTTCGGGCCTGACCGAGCAGGTCGAGGGAGATGTTCGCCAGCGCGATGTCCTCCTCGATCTGCGGCGCCCGGGTGACCCACTCCGACAGACGCTGCGCCAGGACCAACGCGTCGTCACCGAGGCCGATGACGTAACGGGTGAGAGTTGTTCGCTGCACCGATGACCCCTGCACCGATGTCCCGGATCCGCTCACAGGTGCGCCACGCCCTCGGGCACCTCGTAGAAGGTGGGGTGACGATAGGCCTTGTCCAGAGCCGGATCGAAGAACGGATCCTTCTCGTCGGGGCTGGACGCGGCGATCGCGGCCGACGGCACCACCCAGATAGAGACACCCTCACCACGACGGGTGTAGACGTCGCGGCCGTTCCGCAGCGCCATCGCGGCGTCGGGCGCGTGCAGGCTGCCGACGTGTTGATGCGACAGGCCTCGCCGTGCCCGGACGAACACCTCCCACAGCGGCCAGCCCTTGCGCGGATTCGCCGTCGGCGTGGGAACCGGCTGCGGCACGGGCACTCCGGACGTCGGCACGGCACCGTGACCGCCCTCCGCCCTGAGGTCCGTCCCAGTGCCGTCGACCGGCTGTTCCGGTCCGCTCGTGGGCATTGCGGCCCCGCTCATGCGACCGCGCCCATCGGATCCACCGCGGCCACATCCTCTGCAGCAGCATGCTTCTCGGCGTACGCATCGGCTGCCTCGCGCACCCACGCACCTTCTTCGTGGGCGGTGCGCCGGCGCTCCATCCGCTGTGCGTTGCACGGACCGTCACCCTTGATCACCCGGGTCAGTTCCGACCAGTCGATGGCGCCGAAGTCGTAGTGTTCGCGCTCTGCGTTCCAGCGCAGGTCCGGATCCGGCAACGTCAAGCCCAATGCATCCGCCTGCGGCACCGTCATGTCGACGAAGCGCCGGCGGAGTTCGTCGTTGCTGAACCGTTTGATGCCCCACGCCATCGACTGGGCCGAGTGCGGCGAGTCACCGTCCGGCGGCCCGAACATCATCAGCGACGGCCACCAGAATCGGTTGACCGCATCCTGTGCCATCGCGTGCTGGGCAGCTGTTCCGTGGGACAGGGTGTTGAGGATCTCGAAGCCCTGTCGCTGGTGGAACGACTCCTCCTTGCAGACCCGCACCATTGCCCGGCCGTACGGACCGTACGAGCATCGGCACAACGGGACCTGGTTCATGATGGCGGCACCGTCGACCAGCCAGCCGATCGCACCCATGTCGGCCCAGGTGAGCGTCGGATAGTTGAAGATGCTCGAGTACTTCTGCTTGCCCGCGTGCAGCAGGTCCAGCAGGTCCTCCCGGTCGACGCCGAGCGTCTCGGCCGCCGAGTACAGGTAGAGGCCGTGGCCGGCCTCGTCCTGGACCTTGGCAATCAGGATGGCCTTGCGCCGCAGGCTGGGCGCCCGGGTGATCCAGTTGCCCTCGGGTTGCATCCCGATGATCTCGGAGTGCGCATGCTGGGCGATCTGCCTGATCAGCGTCTTGCGGTAGGCGTCGGGCATCCAGTCGCGGGGCTCGATCCGCTGATCGGCGGCGACCAGGTCGTCGAAGCGCTGTTGCAGGACGTCGGCGGCCGGCAGGGGCGACTCCTCCGGTGCGTCGGCGGTGCCGTACATGCTGCCTCCCGTGGCGACTCATGCAGTGGAGCTCCGAGCAGGGCGTAGTTCCCGACCGAACGGTCAGTAAATTATGTGCGGCAGAATCAGCCCATGTCAACAGCACCCGCGGTGTCCGGAGCCGGTGAGCCGCCCGCTCCGGGCCCGGTGGCGCCGAGTCGGGGCCGCGGGCGACCCGCTCGCTACACCCGGGACGACCTGCTGGAGTTGGTCGTCGGCGTCTTCAACGAGCGTGGCTACGAAGCCGCGAGCATGGAGGACCTGGCGCGGGCCAGCGGATTGACGAAATCGACCTTCTATCATCACGTCTCGAGCAAAGAGGAACTGCTAGGGATGGCCGTGGACCGGGCGCTCGACGCGCTGGCTGCGGTGTTCGAGGACGAAACGACCGGTGAGCAGCCTGCCCGACCGGTCGACCGGTTGACCGATGCACTGCGCCGGACCACCGAGGTACTGCTCGCCGAACTCCCGTACGTCACGCTGCTGCTCCGGGTGCGCGGCAACACCGACGTCGAGCGGGCCGCGCTGGACCGGCGTCGCGCCTTCGACGAGCGGTTGGCGGTACTGGTGCGATCGGCCGCCGACGCCGGGGAGATCCGCGCCGACATCGAACCGAGACTCGTCTCCCGGTTGCTGTTCGGGATGGTGAACTCGCTGACCGAGTGGTACCGGCCGACGTCCAGGATCTCGAGGACGCACATCATCCGGGCGGTCGTCGAACTGACGATGACGGGACTCCTGCCCACGGCGCGCGCCCGCTCGGCGGAGTGATGCGGGTGTCCGGTCAGCCGGATCGGACCCAGGCTCGCCGGCCGCAGATCGGAAGGGAGAGAACGACTCCCTCCATTTCCAACGTATAGCGCACCCAGGGTCTTGTGGCAAGACCCCCTGCGCGGCGCACACTCTCCACCCGTGCCGTTTCGGGCCACATCAAAACCAGTGCCCGCGCGGTGTTCGCGCAGGCACTCAGGGGAGGACGACCATGCCTTCGAAGGCGACGATCACCACCGATCCCGACGGGACCAGGCAGGTGGTGCGTTTGGCACAGGTCGGCCGGACCGACATCGCAGCGGTGGGTGGCAAGTGCGCCAGTCTGGGCGAACTGCAGCGGATGCCGGGAGTGCAGGTCCCGCCGGGCTTCTGCGTCAGCACTCACGCCTACTACCGGGTTGTGCATGCAGAGCCTGCGATCTCCGCATTGCTCGATCAATTGACCGAACACGGGACGGACGAGGTGGACGCCGGCCGCGCAACGGCGCAGGAGATTCGCAACGCCATCGAGAAGCTTCCCCTTCCCGGCGATCTGGCAGCCGAGATCGCTGAAGCCATCGACGCCCTCGGGCCCGAAACGGCCTGCGCCGTGCGGTCCAGCTCCACGGCCGAGGACCTGCCGACGGCCTCGTTCGCTGGCCAGCAGGACACCTACCTCAATGTTGCTGGCAGCGCGGACATCCTCGAGCACATCAGCAGATGCTGGGCGTCGTTGTTCACCGAGCGCTCGGTCAACTACCGCCGGCGACTCGGGATCGACCATCGCAGGGTCGGGATGGCGGTCGTGGTGCAAGCAATGGTTTTCCCGGACGCCGCCGGAGTGCTGTTCACCGCCGACCCGGTCACCTCCAACCGAAACGTGGCTGCGGTCGAGGCGAGCTTCGGGCTGGGCGAGGCGCTCGTCGCGGGTCTGGTGAATCCGGACGTCTTCCGCGTTCGCGGCGGCGAAGTCACCGACAGGGCGATCGCCGCAAAGGAGCGAGCGGTTCGGGCCGCACCGGCCGGTGGCACACAGATCCGGTCCGTCGACCCGGCGGAGCAGCGGCAGCCTGCCCTGACCGATCAGCAGGTCGTCCGACTGGTTCGGCTCGGCCGACAGATCGAGGCGCATTTCGACGCGCCGCAGGACATCGAATGGTGCCTCACGGGCGATGATTTCCAGATTCTCCAGAGCCGTCCGATCACGACGCTGTTCCCGATTCCCGAAACCGGCGACGAGGAGAATCACGTCTTCCTGTCGGTCGGGCACCAGCAGATGATGACCGACCCCATGAAACCGTTGGGCCTTTCCATCTGGCAGCTGACGGCACTCGCCCCGATGTTGGAGGCCGGCGGGAGGCTGTTCGTCGACGCCACCAGCCTGTTGGGCACGCCATCGAGCCGGGCGGCGTTCCTCACCCTCGCGGCCAGATCCGACCCCTTGATCAGCGATGCCTTGCAGACCATCCTGGATCGCGGCGGTTTCGTTCCTTTGCTGCCGGAGCCGTTCACGCCGCAGCAGCGCATGGGCGGGTCACCCGCACCCGGTGACCCTGGCGGTGCCCTCGACGCCGACCCCCTCGACACCGATCCCGCCATCGTCGCGGAATTGATCGAGAAAAGCCGGTCGTCCATCGACGAGCTGTCACGCGCCATCAGCACCAAGTCGGGCTCAGCACTGTTCGAATTCCTGATCGAAGCCTTCACCGAACACCGACGCGCCCTGAGCGATCGGCGCAGCATGCGGGCGATCATGGCCGGAATGGAAGCCACCTGGTGGCTGAACGAGAACCTGCAGGAATGGCTTGGCGAGAGCAATGCGGCGGGCACTCTCATCCAGTCCGCTCCTGGCAACGTCACCTCGGAGATGGGCCTGGCGCTGTTGGATGTCGCCGATGCGATCCGCCCCCATCCGCACGTGGTGGCATTTTTGCGCACGGTCCGAGACGAATCTTTCCTGGACGAGCTTTCCGATCTTCCCGGCGGCAGGGAGTCGCAGGACGCCCTGCGGGAGTTCCTCGGCCGGTACGGGATGCGCTGCGTCGGGGAGATCGACATCACCAGACCACGCTGGAGTGAACAGCCCAGCTCGCTTCTCCCCGTGATCCTCGGCAACATCGACCATTTCCGGACGGGAGAAGGCAAACGGCGTTTCGAGCGCGGCCTGCTGGACGCTCGAGCCAAGGAACGAGAAATTCTGGAACGACTGCGGGCGCTTCCGGACGGCGCGGCCAAGGCCGACGAGACCGAACGGATGATTCGCCGGGTCCGCGCCTTCATCGGGTACCGCGAATACCCCAAATACGCTCTGATCCAACGGTTCTTCCTCTACAAGAAGGCGTTGCTCGAGCAGGCCCAACGGCTCTCCGGCGCGGGCGTGCTGTCCGAAGCGCACGACGTCTTCTTCCTCACGTTCGACGAGTTTCGCCAGGCAGTTCGGATGGGCCGGGTGGACGGACAGCTGATCCAACGGCGCAAGGAAGCATTCCGGTCGTATGGTGCCTTGCCGCCGCCGCGGGTCCTCACCTCGGAGGGCGAGGTCGTCACCGGCAAGTACAGCCACGACAACCTCCCGAACGGAGCGCTGGCCGGTTTGCCGGTCTCCGGTGGAATCGTCGAGGGACGAGCCCGGGTCCTGCTCGACATCGCGCAGGCCCATGTCGCACCGGGCGACATCCTGGTCACGACCTACACCGATCCCAGTTGGTCGCCGTTGTTCGTCGGCATTTCCGCCCTGGTGACCGAAGTCGGCGGGATGATGACGCATGGCGCGGTCATCGCGCGGGAGTACGGTCTGCCGGCGGTGGTGGGCGTTGAAAATGCGACCAGTCTCATTCGGGACGGGCAGCGTATCCGGGTCAACGGAACCGACGGTTACCTCGAGATCCTTCCCGACGGGGGCTCGTCGGGCAGCTGACCCCGACGAGCCATGCCGTTCGCCTCGACCCCGTCGGTCCGATGAAATGTCCCTTATCGGCGACCCAGGCATCGGCGACCGGATTGCGACTACGCCGGATGGTCGACTATTCGACATTGCCGAACGTGCGCGCTTGGTCACAGGAACGTTTGACGGTTAGCGTCGCGCAATCCCCCTCCCAGGGGCACGCCGGCAGTGGCCGGCGGAAACGTCAAGAGCAGGAGCACATGTGCTGACACACGGCAATGAAGCGGCTGTGACGCACCGACGCCCGAGGCACCGAACGATCGTCAAGGGCATCGTGCTCGGCGCCGCCCTGGCGACGCTCGTGAGTACCTCACCGCTGTCGTCGGCGGCGGCCACGCCGCCAGGCGCGGCCTCACCTCCGATGTCGCCGGTGGCCGATGCAGCTGCCGCGGTTCCCGCATCCGCCCTGCGTGCTTTGACCGCACACGGGGACCTCAAGTCAGGGGCGAGCGTTCCGCGCATCACCGGACCGATCCCGGTGACAAGGACGTCGTATCCGTTCGGGGCTGCCGCCCACACCGCTGTTCCGGAGAAGCTCGCCGCCATCGGCTACGTCGAAGAGGAGTACTTCGTCAGTGGGCTGGCGAACGTCTACACCTGGCCGGCGCCCGGACCGGCGGTCGTGCGGACGGCAGATGCCCCCTACACCACGCGAATTCTCGTCAGGCGTCCGGCGAAGGCGGGCAAATTCAGCGGGAATGTCGTCGTCGAGCCGCTGAACCCGTCGAACTTGTTCGATCTGAATCTCGGTTGGGGGCTGATGCACGAACAGTTGATCCGCAACGGTGATGTGTGGGTCGGGATCACCGTCAAGCCGGTGTCGATGGAAACGCTGAAGACGTTCAATCCGAAGCGGTACGCGCCGTTGTCGATGGACAATCCGTTGCCACTGTCGGATCCGGCGAATTGCACCGTGCTGCCCAGTGGCGCCAAGTTGCCCGCCGATACGAGACGGGAAACCGAGAACGGACTGGCGTGGGACATCTACAGCCAGGTCGGTGAACTGCTCCGCTCGAAATCTTCGAAGAACCCGATCGCCTACGGCGGCAAGAAACCCAAGGCCGGGCTGAAACTGTACGGCTTCGGGTACTCGCAGACCGGTGGCTACATGTACGACTACATCAACGGTGTGGCGCCGCTGGCCGAGAAGCAAACCGGCCATTCGATCTATGACGCCTATATCGTCGCGGTGGCCGGTGGTGATTTTGCCGGGCTGTACCCGATCAACCAGTGCGAGCCGGCGCCGCCGGTGAGCGACCCGAGGCGGCAATTGAGCAATGTCGGCGTCCCGGTGATCCACGTGATGTCGCAGTCGGACTACCTCATCGGTATTGCCTCGCGCCGCCCGGACAGCGACTGGGTCACCGACCGGTATCGGCAGTACGAGATGGCGGGCGCGGGCCACGCAACGCCGACCGAGCTGAACTTCGCCGCAGCACCGGCCGACATCGTCAAGGGCGGCCGCGACGTGCCGCCGGCGAGCTGCAACGAGGGGCCGCGCAGCCGGTTCCCGAGCTCGATCTTCTTCGACGCAATCCTGCGCAACCTCGATCGCTGGGTCCGCAAGGACGTTCCGCCACCGCACGGTTCGCCGATCGTCGTCGACGACGGACAGCCGGTGCTCGACGAATTCGGCAACGTGCAGGGCGGGCTCCGGTCGCCGTATCTGGACGTGCCGACGTCCACCTGGTACGGCAGCTCCACCGGCGCGTCTTTCTGTTTCATCGCCGGTCACGAAGTGCCGTTCTCTCCGGAGAAACTGCGCGCGCTGTACCCGACCCACCGGGCGTATGTCGCAGCGGTGGTCAAGGACACCAATGCACTTGTCCGGCAGGGCTTCATCACCGACTACGACGGTCGGATGCTCATCCGTGAGGCGCTGAAGGCACCGGTCCCGCCGGCGTCCTGAGCGACAGTCCGGGCGGCCGGGATCTTGGGGTCCCGGCCGCCCGGCGTTGTCTGCGGCGTGGCCGTCGCTGTCCTAGCCTCGATTCTCATCCCGCTGACCGTCGAAAGGCTTGAGATGACGAGGTTTGTGATCGGGCCGGACGTCGCGGTGCGGCTCGCCGCGGAGCAGGCCGCGGTCCACGGCGACCACCACCTGGTCGCGCCGACACTGCTGCGCTCGCAGGTGCTGTCGTTGCTGTACGCAAGGGTGCGCGACGGCCGCCTGAGCAAGACCGAGGCCGAGCGCCACCTCGACCACATTCGCGGGCTGCGGATCCGGCTGCTCGGTGACCGGGTGCTGCAGAGCGTTACCTGGAAGGTCGCGGACCAACTCCAGATGACCGACACGTTCACTGCCGAGTACCTGGCTCTCACCCAGCTGCAGGCCGACGCGTTCATCACCCTTGACACCGGCCTTGCGAAGTTCGCCCGGGCGGTGGTGACCGTCGCCCCGTTCGAGGCGCTGTTGCGTCCGAGTTCGGGCGGGTCGTGAAGTGCACCAGCTTCGCGCCGCGACACCTGTCGCACGGCTGCAGCAACCAGCACCATGACCCAGCTGCCACGAGATCAACGCGGCCATCCATAAACTCTCACCGGTCATGGACCGGGTGATCCCGCACGGGACGGTGATGACGACGAAGGTCGCCGCCAGGACCATCGTGGTCGTGGGGCGTTGGGACGCGGGACGGTGTCCGCCAGCTCTGGATGACGACTCAGCCACCACGGTCTGACCCGGACCGCGTCTGCGCTGTTCGCCGGATTGGCCACCGACCGACTCCCTTCGTCGTGACGCGCGCGCCTGTGACCGCGCACCACCGAGGACGCCGAAGGGACGCCCGGGACCACGCCAGTTCCCGAGCCGGAGCGGCTATATCAGACAGCCCTCCGGGCGCGGACGGTAGCGTCATCGATCGTGACGATTCGGACACCACCGTGACGGCAATCCTGGAGGTGCTGCCGGTCGCCGTCGGTCTGGCGCTGGCGGCGCTGCCGATCGTGCTGATCCCGCTGACGCTGGCGACCAACCGTCCCGCCGGGGTGGTGCGGGCGTTTCTCGCCGGCTGGCTGGCCGGGGTGCTGGCGGTCGGAGCGGTCGTCATCGCGGCCGCGGATGCCATCGTCCGACCCGAGGTGCACCCGCAGTGGCTCAGCTACGTGAAGCTCGGACTCGGTATCGCACTTGTTGCGCTGGCCGCGCGCAAATGGCTGTCCCGTGCTCCCGCAGGCGTCGAACCCGAGCCTGCGAGGTGGATGTCGTCGGTCGCAACGATGAACGGCGGCAAGGCTTTCCAGCTGGCGCTGTTGTTGGCCTGTGCCAATCCCAAGAACCTGCTGTTGGTGGTCAGCGGGGCCACGGTGATTGCCGACGCGACCTACCGACCGTTGGAGCAGGGGATCGCGCTGGTCGTCTTCGCCCTTGTCGGCAGCATCGGCGTCGCGGCGCCGGTGGTGTTGCCGCTGGTGCTGGGGTCGCGGGCGGAACCGGTCCTTGCTGCGACGGACCGGTGGATGACCCAGCACAGTTCCGTCATTGTGGCCGCCGTGCTGCTGGTGCTGGGCGTGCTGCTGATCGTCAACGGCATCAGCGGGCTGTGAACTACCGAGCAATCACCCGCTGACCCGGGATGCGAAGAGTTGCGCGGATCTCCTGCGCCTTCCAGCCGCCGAAAAGCACCGCAAGTGCGCTCAACTCACCTGACATCAGGTCGAGGATCACCGTCATCGAGGATCAGCCGGCCGGTGGACCTGCTGCGACCACGGAACTCCGCGATCACCGCCCCGTCGGCGCGGGTGACGGTGACGTCGTACAACCCGCTCCGGCCCTGACGCACCCGCTCGACGGCGGTGGCCAGCAGGACGTCACCCAGGAGAGCCGGTGCGACGAAGCGCGGACAGTCGGCGCGATCGTCGTCGTTCACACCGAAGCGCCCTTCTACGCTCACGGTCGACCGGAACCGACACGGCCGGGCCCATCTTGACGCGCACGGGTGGCCGGGCGCGCGATGACGGAATGCGTCACAGATCGGCGAGGGCACCCAACGGTGACTCGACACAGTCCGCGACGAAGCGCAGGAAGCCGCCGGCGACGCCGCCGTCACAGATGCGGTGATCGAACACCAGCGAGAGCTGGGCGATCTTGCGCGGAACCACCTGACCGTCGACAACCCAGGGACGATCGATGATCCGGCCCAGACCGAGCATCGCCGACTCGGGGTGATTGATGATGGCTGCGGACCCGTCGACCCCGAAGACGCCGTAGTTGTTGATGCTGAAGGTCCCGCCCGACAAGTCCCGCGGGGTCAGCGATCCGGCTCGTGCGGCCGCGGTCATCGCCCCGATCGAGGCCGAGAGTTCGCGGGCGCTCAGCTGATCGGCACCGCGAATCACCGGGACGACCAGTCCCCTGTCGGTCTGCGCCGCGAAACCGAGGTGGACGTGCGCCGGCAGCACGATGTCGGTGCCGTCGACCCGGCCGTTGAGTTCCGGATATCGGCGAAGGCCGAGCAGCGCGAAGCGGGCGAACAGCCCGAGGATGCTCACCTGGCGATCACCATCGCGCCGGTTGATCTGACACCTGGCGGCCAGCAGATCGGTGGCGTCCACGTCCACCCAGACGGTCGCCTCCGGGATCTCGTGTCGCGACCGCGTCATCTTGTCGGCGATGAAGCGGCGTGCGGCGGTCATCGGGACGCGGCGGTCCCTCGCCGCATCGTCGGTCGGTCGGCTGACATCGGGGTGTTCCTGCTGCGGGGCCGGGTCGTCCGGAGTCGCGCTGCCCGAGGTCTCGGCGGCGATCGCTGCCTCGACGTCCCGCCGGGTGATCACCCCGCCGGCTCCGGTACCGGGAACATCCTTCAGGGCCACGCCGGCGCGCTTGGCCAGCAGCCGGACCGGTGGCGAGATCACGGCCGGTGCGATCCCGGCCGGTGCAATCACGGCTGGTGAAGTCATGACCGCTGACGTCGCGGCCGGTGCCATCAAGGCCGGTGAGATGCCGGCTCGCCGCCGACGCCGACCCGGCGGAGAATCCGGCGTCCCGTAGCCGATCAGCACATTGCCGCTGCCTGCGGTGCTGCCACCAGCCGCGGAAACACTGACCATCCCCGGCTCCACGAGCCCGCGGACTTCATCGACACCAGGGCCGACCGTGATCAGCGGTCGACCGACAGCAAGTGACTGGCCGGGCCTTCCGTGTAGCGCGGTCACCGTGCCGGAGAACGGAACCGGCACCTCGACAACGGCTTTCGCTGTTTCGACCTCGACAACGGGCTGGTCCGCGCGGACCTCGTCACCGACATCCACCAGCCAGGCAACGATCTCCGCATCGGTCAGTCCCTCGCCGAGGTCCGGCAGCAGGAAATCGGGCATCATCCACCCCCCACAGGTCGGGGCAGAATCGGGGTGTCGTCCCACTGAAGGCGCTGCACGGCATCCAAAATCCGGTCGACGTTCGGCAGGTGGTACTGCTCCAGTTTCGGCGGCGCGTAGGGGATGTCGAAACCGGTGACCCGCAGAATCGGCGCCTGCAGGTGGTGGAAGCACTGTTCGGTGAGCCTGGCGACGACTTCCGCGCCGTACCCGCAGAAGCCGGAGGCCTCATGCACCACGACGGCCCGACCGGTCCGCCGCACCGAAGCGGCGACCGTCTCGTCGTCGAATGGAGACAGCGATCGGAGGTCGATCACCTCGAGGTCCCATCCCTCCTCGGTGGCGGCCTCGGCAGATTCCAGCGCGGTCGCGACCGTACCGCCGTAAGTGATCACCGTGACGTCGGAGCCGGGACGCCGGATCACCGCACGGTCCAGGGCCGGCCCGTCCGTCGTCAGCGAGGCCGACTCCTTCGACCAGTAGCGCCGTTTCGGTTCGAGGAAGATCACCGGGTCGGGGCAGTCGATCGCCTCCCGCAGCAGCAGGTAGGCATCCGCCGGCGTTGCAGGCGTGACCACCCGGAGCCCGGGCGTGTGGGTGTAGTAGACCTCTGAGGAATCACAGTGGTGCTCGACGCCGCCGATCCCACCGCCGTACGGAATCCGAATGACCATCGGCAGCGACACGGCCCCGCGGGTGCGGTTGTGCAGCTTGGCCAGGTGACTGGTGATCTGCTCGAACGCCGGGTAGGCGAACGCGTCGAACTGCATTTCGACCACCGGCCGGAGGCCGTTCATCGCCATGCCGATGGCCGTGCCGACGATGCCCGACTCGGCCAGCGGCGTGTCGACAACCCTTTGCTCACCGAACTTTTCGGCGAGCCCGTCGGTCACCCGGAAGACCCCGCCGAGCGTCCCGACGTCCTCACCGAGGACCAGCACCGAACGATCCGCGGCCAGACTGTCCGACAGCGCCCGGTTGAGCGCACCGGCCATCGTGACGGCGCGCGGTCCGTCCACCGCGGTGGTTGCAGGCCGGACCAGGTCGGATCCATCACGGGTGGCCGGCGACTGCAGCACGTCGGTCATGTCGCCGACCCTTCTGTGGGCTCGGGCCAGTCCGAGATTTCCTGCGTCAGTTGTTGTTGCTGGCGCCGCAGCGCCGCGGTCGGTCGGTGGTAGACGTGCGCGAACAGCTCACCCGGATCAGGAGCCGCTGTGCTCTGCAGTCGCTCGCGGAGCGCGAGGGCGAAGGTTTCGGCGTCATCCCGCACCGCCGTCAGCAGCTTGTCGTCGAGCAGCCCGCGGTCGCGCAGATACCGCTCGAGCCGGTCGATCGGATCCTTGGCCGCCCACCGCTGCACCTCCTCCAAGGAGCGGTACCGGGTGGCGTCATCGGCATTGGTGTGGGCATCCATCCGGTAGGTGACGGCCTCGATGAGCGTCGGCCCGTCACCTGCGCGGGCGGACCGGACAGCGTCCGAGACCGCGGAGAACACCGCGGCGGCGTCGTTGCCGTCGACCAGCACGGAGGACATCCCGTAGCCGATTCCCTTGTGCGCCAGCGACGGTGCCGCTGTCTGCTTCGATAGCGGGACGCTGATCGCGTACCCGTTGTTCTGCACCAGGAAGACGACCGGGCACTTCCAGACGGCGGCGAAGTTCAGCGCCTCATGGGTGTCGCCCTCGCTGGTGGCGCCGTCACCGATCATCACCAGCGCGACGGTGTCCTCGCCCTTGTAGCGGGCGGCGTGCGCAAGCCCGACCGCGTGCAGCGCATTGGTGGCCAGCGGTGTGCACTGCGGCGCGACCCGCCGCTCGTAGGGGTCGTACCCGCTGTGCCATTCCCCGCGCAAGAGGGTGAGCACTTGGACCGGGTCGACGCCGCGGGTCACCAGTGCGACCGAGTCCCGGTAGGTCGGGAACAGCCAATCACCCTCATCCAGCGCGAGTGTCGCGCCGACCTGGCAGGCCTCCTGGCCGCGGGACGACGGGTACACGGCCAATTCCCCCTGCCGCACGAGTGCGCCCGCCTGGGTGTCGAACCGCCGGCCGATGACCATTGCGCGGTGCAAGCGGAGCAGGTCATCCCGCGAGGGACAGGCCAGATCGGGCCCATGGACGGCTTGTCCATGGGCGTCGACCACCTGCAGGGGCGTGTCGGACGGCAGCAGGGAGGAGGTTCGGTGATCGCTGAGAACAGACATCGGCGGCCTTCCGGGTTGGCTGTGACCCACAGCACGTGGGATCAGTATGCGGCGCACACCTGCCATTCGTCTGCCTTGACTACTCGATGCTGGACAATTGGCCTCCTTGCCTGCAAAGCTGGGCCATATGACCATCGGCGTGCCGCTTCCACCCGGTCCGGCGAGACAGGTGGATCTCGACGAGGCCGACCGCGCGATCATCTCGGCGCTCAGCTCGGACGGCCGGCTGTCCATGCGGGCGCTCGCCGAACGTGTCCATCTGTCCCGAGCCGGCGTGTACGCCAGGGTGTCCCGGCTGGAGAAGATCGGCGTCATCACCGGTTACGCGGCCGTCGTGGATCCGGCCCGGCTGGGGTACGGGGTGTCCGCCTACATCTACCTGCGGATCGCGCAACAGTCCTGGAAGGAGGTACGGCACCGGATCAGCGAGATCCCGGAGGTCGAGCACGCGGCGTTGATCTCCGGTGACGACGACCTCGCGCTCTTGGTCAGGGCGGCCGATGCGGCGGCACTGCGTGATCTGGTGCTCAACCGGCTGCAGACCATGGCCGACGTCGTGTCCACCAAGACGGTGCTCATCCTGGACGAGCTACCGTGGCCGCGTCCGGACGCCGCCGCAAGACGCTGACGGTCACGGCCAGGGTCACCGCGGTCACGTCGGGCAGGGTGCCGACCGCCGCCGTCAGCTCATCACCGGAAAGGTGGCGTGCCGACGGTCCCATCCGGACCAGCGCGCTGATATCTGCTGGTGTCAGGTTCATCTCACGACGAACAACGCATCGGTCGATCACCTCCAGGTGGTCTGCGAAGACGCCCGACAAACGATCGGCCTTCCCCGCGTCGACCGCGAGAAGATCCAGGTGCGAACGGATCTCGGACAGGTGGTCCGGTTCGGGGGTCACCACGACGAGCACGCCGTCCGGCGCGAGCACCCGGACGATTTCTGCCGGGTCGCGCGGCGCGAACACACTCAGCACCGCACCCGCAGCGCCGTCCAGCAGCGGCAACGCAGACCATGCATCGGCAACGACCGATGCCATGGCCGGGTGCGCCACCGCGGCTCGCCGGGCCGCGTACCGGGACGAGTCCAGCGCAACCCCGACCGCCCGCTCCCCGCGCCCGGCGAGCCGCTCGAGCACGGCGGCGAGGTAATAGCCTGTGCCGGCGCCGATCTCCACGACGGGGCCACGCTGCACCGCAGACGCAACGGCCTCCGCGATCGGCAGGTACTGCCCGGCCCCCAGGAAGTCGACGCGGGCGGCCACCATGTCCGCGCTGTCCCCGGTGTCGGTGCGAGATGCCTTGCCCAGCAACGATAGATAACCCTGCCGTGCCACATCGAACCGATGCCCGTTGCCGCAACCGACCACATTCCGCTCGATCCGGCGCAACGTCCGACTGCAGTGCGGGCAGCACAGCAACGGCAGCGCGGCCTCCAGCGCGGCTTCCGCCGGCCCGATCACTGCCGCCGCGGACCGGACCCGCGCAAGTACTCCAATTGCGCAGCGACCGAGTGCTCGGCAGCGAAACGCACCGACGGGTCGATGTCGACGTACACCAGATCGGTCACCGCACCGACCTCTGCGCTGTCGCCGAGAACATCGAGCGCCGAACGGATCTGGGCAAGTCGCTGCTGACGATGCGCGAGATACCGGCCGGCCACCGCGGTGAGATCGGGCAACTGTGGGCCGTGTGCGGGCAACACGAAGCGCGGGCCGAGACCGGACAGCAGCTCGAGCGAGGAAAGGTAGGCGCCGAGATCGCCGTCCGGCGGCGAGATGACGGTGGTCCCCCTGCCCAGGATGGTGTCCCCGGTCAGCACCGAACCGGTGTCGCCGTCGTCGGGCACCACGAAGCAGACCGAGTCCGCTGTGTGCCCAGCCGTTCTCAGCACGGTGATGGAAAGACCTGCGGCCTCGACGATCTCCCCATCGGTCAGCGGCGGCCCGCCGTGGCAGAACGCAGGATCGAAAGCGCGCACGGGTGCGCCGGTCCGCGCGGCCAGTTCGGCTGCGCCGTCGGTGTGATCATGGTGCCGGTGAGTGATCAGTATCAGCTCCACCGGCTCACCCGACAGCACGGCCAGGTGGCCGGCGTCGTCCGGGCCGGGATCGACCAGCACACAGGTCGTCGAACCGGGGCCGGCCAGCAGATACGAGTTGGTGCCGTCCAATGTCATCGGGCCCGAGTTGGCTGCCACGAGAACCCTGGCTGCCGCGGTGACCCGCGTCGGTTCGCGATCGGTCATGGTCACGTGCCCCGCGGCGCGTCGGTGTGCGCCGAACTCGGGTCGACCATGCGCAAACTGGCCACATCGACGTCGCGCACATCGGCTGCTCTCACCCGAACCGGGCTGATGACACGATGCGCCGCCATCACCCCGGCGACCGACCCGAAGTCGGCGAGATCGGTGAGCATGGCGACCGTCGGCGGCATCAGCGCGGTCGCCCGGATCGCATGCTCGGCGAGTAGCGACTCCGGGGCCCGCCACTGACCCGACTCCGCCTCCGTGGTGAGCATTCTCGCCTCCTGACCGGCCGGCAACGCAGCGGCGAAGAAGAACGTGTCGTACCGCCGGGTGCGCCCCGGCGGAGTGATCCAATTCGCCCACGGCCGGAGCAGGTCCGCCCTGAGCTGCAGACCTGCATCGTCCAGCACATCGGACAGGGTCCGGCGCCGGTGCAGGACCGCAAGCCGGGCGGCGTCGTCCGGGATGGCCGCCGTGCGCCCCGGATCCGCTGCGGAGGCGAGCAACACCCCGGTCTCCTCGAACAACTCGCGAACGGCCGCCACCACGAGCGCGCCGGCCTTGGCCGGGTCCGCACCGAGCGCCTGCGCCCACCACTGCGCATCCGGCCCCATCCAACCCAGGCCCTCGACGCGGTCACCCTCGTCGACTGCGCCGCCGGGGAACACCGTCATTCCCGCGGCGAAATCCATGGCGGCGACCCGGCGGAGCACGAACACCTCGACACCGGGCTGGTCGTCGGGGTTGTCGTAAGACGTCGCATCATCGGCGTCGCGGTTGCCCGGTTCCGCAAACGGCACGGCATCGCGGACGAGCATGACGGTCGCCGCATCGCGGATCGGCACCTCGTCGGCAGACGCATTGGCACCACCCGCAGCGAAGACGCCTCCATCCGACGGATCTGAGGCGCCGGCGAGGGGTGCGGTCGTCATCGGCTCAACTTAACGAATTCAAGCCCTTCCCTCTTCCGCGGCTCGACGGCCCGTTTTCAGGCTGCCGGCGACGTCGACGATGTCAAAATCGGCTCACATCCTGCATTTCCGCCCCAGACCGCGCCATGACGCGGATGCCGAGAAGGCCAGGTCCCGAAGCGATGACACCGTTGGAAGGAGCGGATTGGGTGGACGCCACAGTCTCCGAGACAGTCCAGGACGTGCTGAACCGGATGCTCCGCCCCGGAGAGACCAAGCGCCGTTGGATCGATGACGATCAAGGGTGGATCTTCCGCCCCGCGGATTCGTTCGCCGAGACGTGGCTTCATGTCGCCGCAGAGAGTGACTGCTTCGAATTCCGGCTGTGGACCGCTGATCCCGCGTATCCGGATGAGACCGACCTCGAACTGCGTGCCCGGCTTGTATCGGATCTTCAGGACTGGATCGCCGAGAGCACCTTCGCGTGGGGTGAATGGCGTTCCCTGTAGCCGGCCGACCCGCTCGTCACCTGACCTGCGCGATGGCCTCGATCTCCACCGGCGAGCCCAGGGGAAGCTCGGCAACGCCCACGGCGGAGCGGGCATGACGGCCGGCCTCGCCGAACACCTCCGCGAACAGGTCCGAAGCACCGTTGACCACGCCGGGTTGACCGGTGAATCCCTCGGCCGATGCGACGAAGCCGACGACCTTCACGATCCGCTCCACGTTGTCGATGCCGACCTCCGCATGCAGTGCGGCAAGGACGTTCAGCGCGGCCTGGCGGGCGTAATCCTTCGCGTCCTCGGGCGACACCTCCGCGCCCACCCGGCCGGTGGCGGGCAGCCTGCCCTCGATGAACGGCAGCTGGCCGGCGGTGTAGACGAGGTTCCCGGTCCGCGCCGTGGGCAGGTAGGAGCCCGCGGCCGCAGCCACCTGCGGCAGCGCGATGCCCAGCTCGGCCAGCCGCTCCGACGCGCTCATCCGCGTTCGCGCTTGAGGTAGGCCACCAGCTGCTCCGGATTCGGGCCGGGCACCACCTGGACCAGTTCCCAGCCGTCCTCGCCCCAGGTGTCCAGGATCGCCTTGGTGGCATGGGTGATCAGCGGAACAGTGGCGTACTCGAACGTCCGCCGGCCGGCGGGGTTCGACGATGTGGGATTGGACATGCCCTGACTCTAGGGCGCGTCCACCGGGCTGCGGACCCCGGCCACCGCAGCATCGAGGAGCGCGCGGGATCAGGCCGCTGAATAGTCTTGCGCGATGGCCGCGGACGGATGGCACTGGGCAGCTGCCTCGATCGTCGCGCTGCTGCTGTTCGTACTGGTCCTGCTCTGGTACGACACCTTGCGCGAGCGGCCCAACCTCACTACCGGCCAGGCCACCGTCCGCGCGTTGCCGTCGCTCGTCGTGGTACCCATCGGGTTCCTGCTGGCCTTGTTCCTTCCGCTTTGGGTGGGCGGCGTGCTGATGGTGGTGCCGCTGATCGTGCTGCTGGTGATGGCCCTCGCCGACTGACGTCCCCGACCGACATCCTCGATCGAAATCGGAATCCCCGCGTCCACTCTCTTGGCGGTGCTCTATCCGGGCGTTTGCCCGCCCGCGGCCGGGGGCACCGAACAGACACCGTTGACAGCACCGAGAGGGACCCGCGAGAAGGGACACCGCCATGGTTTCCAGTACCTGGAAGGCACACACCGAGCACGGACAACTCAGCAGTGCCGATCGCAAGGATCTGCCGGAGTCGGTGTACGCGTTCCCGGACAAGCGCAAGGAACCATTGACCGACGCCGGACATGTGCGCACCGCGTTGGCCCGGTTCGACCAGGTGAAGGACGTCACCGACGACGAACGCGACCTGGCGTTCGCCAATATCCGCAAGGCAGCGGCGCACTACGACGTCGAGGTCGCCGAGACCGATTGGCGCCAGCTCGGCCGAAAACCACACACCCACAACGACGCTCACTGACCTTGCGCGCAGCGACCGTCCGACTGTGACCACCGATCCGCGCGGTGCCGACAGTGCCGGCCGCGGTAGTGGCGGCGGTGCCGTCCCCGAACTGGTTGGTGGACTCGGCGGACGGCTCAGCCGCGCTGTTCGTCGCCGCAGGAGGGCGGGTGCTCGTCGCTGCTTTCGACGGTCCGGTCGGCAGGATCACCGTCGTCGAGGACCCGTTCGGCAACCGCCTGGTGTTGCTCGACCTGTCAACGGGGCCTTATTCCGCGGCCGGGGACCCACCCGGGCGCTGAAACGCCGGGTGTTGCCCGCGTGCCCTCGCCCGCCGGCCCGCGACCCAGCCGGTGATGTAGGCGGCCAGCGCGCCGACCCAACCGGCGGTCATCAGATTCAGCGACGGACCGTGCTGCCCGTCGCTGACATAGACCGTCCCCGCTCCGAAGGCGATGAAAACGCAGGCAAGGCCGCACCCACCGATGACCAGGCTCTGCCTGCGGCCGGTCACCGAGCTGCCCGCAAAGATCGCCGCAACAAAAAGCACTGCCTCGACCAGCACGACAGCCCCGACGAGCGCGTGCAGCGCGAAGGTCGGGTGCTGCGCCAGGAAGCCCCAAGCCGTTCCTTCCGCAGGAAACTCGATGGGGAGCCCGACCAGCAGACCCAGGACGACCAGCTCGAGTACCAATCGGCGCGACGTGTTCAGCTGGCTCAACAGCGCAACCGGCCGGGCCGTGCTCGCGGTCCTGCAGTCCGACGCCGCTCGCCTGCCGACGGTGGCGGCGTCCCGGCGGCGCTTCTTCGCCGGCCGCGTCGCGGCGGCGGAGCCATTGGTACACGCAGCTGTCGAACGTGGTCAGCTGCCCTGCGCCGTCGACCCCGGTGCGCTGCTCCGGGCGCTGACCGCGCCGATCTATCTGCGGCTGCTGGTCACGGCGGAGGAGGTGACACAGGATTCCGCGGATCGGGCGGTCGCCGCTGCTCTCGTCGTGGCCCGCGCCGGTCTGCTCAACGCTGATCAACTCTGACCGACCATCGGCGAGTGATCAGTCAGAGGTCGCCAGGATGATCTGTTGCAGCGCAGCAGATTTCTCCGGTGTCCACCCCGGCGGACTGATCACCTGCGCCCACCCGTCGACGTACTGACCGGTGAAGCTGTGTCCATGCCCCGACGGCACCGGGACCGGCTCCGCCATGTCCGCGGTGACCTGCCAGAACGTCACGAACGGGATCCACACCATTTCGGGCAGCACGTCCGCGCCGCGCGGTTCGGAAAGCCAGTCCGGTCGACGCAGCAGCAGATCGGTGCTCCACCACGTGACCGGGTCCGAGGGATGAGACAGGTACAGCACTCTCGCGCCGTCCCACGGCGCCGATGCCGGCGGGGCCGGCGTGTCGGGATTGTCGGCGAACCGTACCGTGCGCCCGCCGCGGAACACCGGCTCGATCTCCGGGCTCCCCGCATCGCGGCCGGTGGTGAACTCGGTGAACAGTGAGTTGAAGCTGGGCGGACCGGCCCACAGCACCCCATCGGTGCGGTTCCGCAGGTCGAACTCACCGCTGAAGGCTGCCTCGGTGGAGAAGGACCCGAGACTGACGCCGAACACCAACAGCTTCGGTCGGTCGTTCGCGGGCAGGTCGATCCACCGGTTGTACACGGCGTCCACCAGTGCGCGTCCCGCTTCCCTGGCCCGCGTCTGGTCGACGATGAACGACACCCAGGAGGGAAGATAGGAGTACTGGATCGCGACGCTCGCGACGTTGCCTTTGGTGATGTATTCGAGGCTGTCGATGCCGCCTGGGTCGACCCAGCCCGTCCCGGTGGTGCCGGCGATCAGCACGTACTTGCGGTCGAACCCGCCGAGCCTGATCAGGTCGTCCACCGCCAGCGCGGCGCGTTGCTCGAGGTCCGGCGCGGATGCGATACCGGCATAGGCGCGGATGGGTTCCATCGCGGAAGTGCCGGAGTACGCAGCGATCTGCGCGGCGGTGGGACCGGTGCCGACGAAGTTGCGTCCCTGGAAGCCCAGCGTGTCGAACGGCACCTGTGAATCGGCGGCACCCGACCTCGACGTGTTCAGCGGCCCGTTCACCGCCTCGTTCGTCGTGGTGTCGAGGACGGCGAAACTGCGGTCGGCGACGGCGATAGCGCCGTCCAGCACCACCCCGCTGAGCACGCCGACGGTGACGGCGGCGACCAGCACCCAGCCCACCCCCCGGGCAGCACGCCGCCCCATCCAGCGTCCGAGCAGTCGAGCAATCCAGCGGAACAACCCACGCAGGCCACGTCCGGCTGCGACCAGGCCGACGAACACCAGCACCGCAACGATCGGCAGCAGGATCGGAGTCCCGAAACCCTCTGCGGGGACGCTCATCAGCTCGCGGATCTGGTTCTGCCAACGCCTGCCCAGCAGGTAGGAGACGACGAGCGCGACACCGCCGACGATGAGGAACAACCGCCACGACAGCGGCCTGGTGGGCCGGGCCGGGCGGTCGGCGAACTGCCGCCACAGCCACGCGCCGACAACGCCGAGGCCATACCCGATCGCACCGTTGACCCCGCAGACGAAGCCCTGGAACGCTGCGGGCCGCGGCAGCAGTGACGGGGTGAACGACAGGCAGACGAACACCAACGCCACCCACGCACCGGGCAAGGTGTAGCGAAACCAACGGCTGCGCCTCGGTTTTCGCGGTGCATCGACCGAATGCTGCGGCACCGCCGCGCCGTCCCCCTGGTGTGGGGGCGCCGGTTCACCGGCCGGCAGCCGATCGTCGGCGGTCGTGCCGGGTTGCGTCATACCGTGTGTCCCGGGGCCGCATTTCGGACATCGATCACGGGAGGCAGTATCCGTCATGAAAATGACGGATCGGCACAGATGATTCAGCCCGTGCCCAACTGGAGCAATAGCTCACCGCACCCGTTGACGGCCCAGTGCAGCCCGATCGGAGCGAGCAGGCTGCCACTGCGGTCCCGGAGAAAGGCGAAGAGAACTCCTGCTGCACCGGTGAACAGAACGGTGCCGACCACCCGCAGGACAGTTCCTGCGGCGCCGTCCCCCACCACGCCGGACACCGACTGGTTGGCGGCACTCCCGGACAGCGCCGAGGAAACGTGCCACAGCCCGAACAACAAGGACGACACGCCGGTTGCCCACCAACGGCCGGATTGCCGCCGGATCAGCCCCCACAGAGCGCCCCGGAAGGCGAACTCCTCCGGGATCACGGTCAGCAGGGGAATCACGACCAGGGCGCGCAACAGCGTCTCTCCCCAGGTCGCGGTCGTCGCGGGAATCGCTGCGCGCACCGCCGGCACGAACGCAGCGATGCCGTACCCGATCACCACGGCGCCCGCCGCGACGCCACCCCACCTCGCCCCCGCGGACAGCCGCCGCCTCGCGAGCCCCAGGTCGTCCGCGGTCAGCCGGCTGGCCGCGGCCACCCCCGCGAGCGCGCCCACCATGCCCACCTCGACCGCCGCGTCGGCGTCCGGGATGACGCGGTGACCCAGGACGTTCGCCGCCGCCAGGATCGCGATGTTCAGCCCGAGGGCCACGCCGAACGGCAGCCGGCCCCGCGGGGTGGCGCGGCCGGGAACCCTCAGCGGACAGGCTCCAACACCACGACAGGGATCTGCCGGGTCGTTTTGCGCTCGTAGTCGGCGAAGCCGGTGTACTCCGTTTTGTGTGCAGTCCAGATCTCGTCCCGCTCGGCGCCCTCGGTGACGCGGGCCGTCACCTCCCTGGTCTGGGTGCCGATCTCCACCGTCGCCCTGGGATTGGCCAGCAGGTTGTGGTACCAGTCCGGGTTCGTGTCGGCGCCCGCCTTCGACGCGAACACCGCCCAGCCGCCGGGGACCGTCCGGTACATCATCGGGCTGACCCGATCGACCCCGGTCTTGGCGCCCTTGCTGTGCAGCAGCAGCAGCGGAGCACCGGCGAACGGTCCTCCCACTCGACCCTCGTTGGCGCGGAACTCGTCGATGATGCTGTCATTCCAGTCGGACATGGAGACCCTTTCGATGGCGGTGACGCCCGGATTATCACCCCTTGTTCGGGGGCGGTGGGGAGACACCGGGACGGCCAACGGTTTCGCCTTCGGGCGCGGCTGGCAGGATCGTGGGATGACGGTCGACACTGCTGCCGCGCCGGACGGCAGCGCCCACACCGACGGCCTGTGGGCCGAACGCGTCGGCACCCGCCGTTACACGGGCCGCAACAGTCGCGGCGCGGAGGTCAGCATGGGTCCCGCTGAGGCCGGCGCGGTCTTCACCCCGGGAGAACTGCTCAAGATCGCGCTGGCCGGGTGCGCCGGAATGAGCGCCGACAACGCGATCTCCCGCCGACTCGGACCCGACGTGCCCATCACCGTGAATGTGGCGGGCATCAAGAACGTCGATGACGAGCGCTACCCGGCGCTGCACGAGGAACTGGTTGTCGACCTGTCGAGCCTGGCGCCGGCCGAGCGGGACCGGGTGGTGACGGTGGTCCGGCGGGCGATCGCCCGCAACTGCACGGTGGGCCGCACCCTCGAACGCGGTGCGGACGTCGAGCTCACCCTGGCCGACGGCGTCCAGTCGCCCGTGCACACGGCGGGACGGTAGCGGGCGCCATGGCGAAGGCACGGCAGGCCGAGACCCCGCCCGCGGCGACAGATCTGACACCTGCGGGCCGGCCGGTGACCGAGGTGTGGACGCCGGCCTGCCGGCGGGCCCGCCTGCACGTCATCACCGGTAAGGGCGGCACCGGAAAGACCACGGTGGCCGCAGCGCTCGCGATCGCGCTGGCCACCAACGGGCGGCGGGTGCTGCTGGTGGAAGTCGAGGAGCGGCAGGGCATCGCCAGGCTGTTCGACGTCCCACCGCTCCCGTACGAGGAGCGGCGGGTCGCGATCGCCACCGGCGGCGGCGAGGTCAGGGCGCTCGCGGTCGACGTCGAGCAGGCGCTGCTGGAGTATTTCGAGCTCTTCTACAACCTGGGCTTCGCCGGCCGGAGCCTCAAGCGGCTCGGCGCCGTCGAGTTCGCCACCACGCTGGCGCCGGGTCTGCGGGACGTGCTGCTGACCGGCAAGGTGAAGGAAACCGTCACCCGGCGCGGCAGCGACAATCGGCCCGTGTACGACGATGTCGTGATGGACTCGCCGCCCACCGGTCGGGTGGCAACCTTCCTCGGGGTGACCGAGGCGATGTCCGACCTCGCCAAGCGCGGGCCCATCCACAGCCAGGCGGAGGGCGTCGTGCGCCTGCTGCACTCCCCCGACACGATCGTGCATCTGGTGACGCTGCTCGAGGACATGCCCGTCACCGAGACCATCGAGGCGGTGCGCCACCTGCGGGAGGCGGACCTGCCGGTCGGCACCATCATCGTGAACGCCGCGACCGAGCCGCGATTGCCGGCGGACTCCCTGGCGCAGGCGGCCCGCGGTGAGCTGGACACGGCACAGCTGTCCGCCGAACTGGCGGCCGCGGGGGTCACCGTGAGTCCGGCCCTGGTCGAGGGTTTGGCCGAACAGGCCACCGAGCACGCGGTCCGGGTGCTCGACGAGGCCGATTGCAGGGCGGCCCTGGCCGCCACCGGGATCCCGCTGCTGTCGTTGCCTCGGCTGGTGGACGGCGGCGACCTCGGCGGGGTGTACGAGCTCGCCGACCGGTTGCTCGATCAGGGGATCTCATGACGCGCCGCAAGCTGGAACTCGGACCGGTGCTGGCCGACACCCACACCAGGATCGTCGTCACCTGCGGATCAGGCGGTGTCGGGAAGACCACGACCGCGGCGGCAATGGCGCTGTGGGCGGCCGACGCCGGCCGGAAGGTCGCCGTGTTGACGATCGACCCGGCCAAACGCCTCGCGCAGTCCCTCGGCCTCGAGGAACTGGACAACGATCCGCGTCGGGTCGACATCGAACTCGCCGATCCCAAGGGTGAACTGTGGGCGATGATGCTCGACACCCGGCGGACGTTCGACGAGATGGTGGCCACCCATTCGACCCCGGACCGGGCGGCCGCCATCCTGGCCAACCCCTTCTACAAGGTCATCTCCACCTCGTTCTCCGGCACCCAGGAGTACATGGCAATGGAGAAGCTGTCGACGCTGGCGGGCAAGAACCAGTTCGACCTGATCGTGGTGGACACCCCGCCGAGCCGGTCGGCCCTGGACTTCCTCGATGCGCCGCAACGTCTGTCGTCGTTCATGGACGGCCGGATGATCAAGCTGCTGTCCGCGCCCAGCCGCGGCGTGATGAAGGTCGTCGGCGCTGGGCTGGGGTTGTTCTCCCGGGCGGTCACCACCGTGCTGGGCGGCCAGATGTTGCAGGACGCCGCTCAGTTCGTGCAGCTGTTCGAAGACATGTTCGGCGGGTTCCGCCAGCGCGCGCAGGCCACCTACGAACTGCTGCGCGCGAGCGGCACCCGGTTCGTCGTGGTGTCCATCTGCGAGGCGGATTCGTTGCGGGAGGCGTCCTACTTCGCCGACCGGCTGCGTTCCGAGCGCATGCCGCTGGCCGGGTTGATCCTCAACCGCACCCACCCGCCGCTCGCCCAGTTGCGGGCCGGCGCGGCCGAACTCGCGATCGGGAAGATCGATGACGACGCCTCGTTGGCCGCGGCGGTGCTGACCATCCACACCGAACGGTTGGCCGTGCGGGCGACGGAACTGCACATGCAGGAGCGGTTCAACCGGGTGCACGCCGACCTGCCGGTCGTCGAGGTGGCCACACTGCCGTCGGACGCCCACGACGTTCCCGCGCTGCGGGAGATCGGGCGGCGCCTCACCGCCGCCTGAGCCGCCCCGGCCACCGTGACGTGAACCGAGCCCGCGGCCGTGTGAGGGTGATCACCAGCCGGCCGACCTGCTGGGCCCCCGAAGCCGCCCGGACCAGCGCACACTCGCCCGGCTCTCCCACGTCGAGATCACCGGGCTCACACGTCGCCGCCGGTAGCCTGGATCGGTGCGTGTCATGAGCGGTCTAGGACGTCTGGTGCTCGGCACCCTGTTGGCTGGGGCGCTGGTGGCCGGTCTGCTGCTCCCCTATTCCATCGGCGCGGGGATGGCCGCGAACTCGGTCACCACGGCCATCGAGGACGCGAAAGCGGACCCGTTGGACGGTGAGGTCCCACTGCGCACGACGTTCACCGACGCAGCCGGGAAGCCGATCGCCACGTTCTACGACCAGAATCGTGTCTACGTCCCGCTGTCCTCCATCTCGGACTATCTGCAGGTCGCGGTCATCTCGATGGAGGACCGGCGCTTCTACCAGCATCAGGGCGTCGACTGGCGCGGCACCGTCCGGGCGCTGCTGCGCAACGCCCAGTCCGACCGGGCCGCGCAGGGCGGCTCCACCCTGACCCAGCAGTACGTGAAGAACTACCTCTATCTCGTGCAGGCGAAGACGGAGGCGGAGAAGGCGGACGCCATCGCCACGACGCCGATCCGAAAGCTCCGTGAGGCCAAGATGGCGCTGTCCGTCGAGCAGAATCTGAGCAAGGCGGAGATCCTCGAGCGCTACCTGAACCTGGTCTCGTTCGGGCCGTCGCAGTACGGCGCGGAGGCCGCGTCGCAGTGGTTCTTCGGCACCTCCGCCGACCGGCTGACCCTGGCGCAGGCTGCGCTGCTGGCCGGCATGGTGAACAACCCGCCGAAGTACAACCCGCTCGACGAGAACCACGTACAGGACGCCCGCGATCGCCGCAATCTCGTGCTGGACGTCATGGTGTCGGCGGGCCGGCTGTCGAAGACGACCGCCGAGGAGACGAAGAAGCAGGACCTCGGACTGAACCCGAAAAGGACGAGGAACGGCTGCATCCCGGCCGACAACTCCGAGACGAACGGGTTCTTCTGCCAGTACGCCCTGGACTACCTGTCGAACGCCGGGTTCGACGCCAAGACCGTCGCCAGCAGCGGCTGGACGGTCAAGACGACGCTGGACCCGAAGGTGATGGCATCGGCGAAGGCCGCCGCCACGAAGAATTCCGACCCCACCGTGCCCGGTGTCGAGCGCATCGCGAACGCGGTCGCAGTGGTCGGTAAGGACGAGCCGCGCAAGGTGCTGGCGTTGGCCGCGAACCGGCCGTACGGGCTCGACGCGACGAAGGGGCAGACCGTCCAGCGCCTGACCACGACCTTCGCGCCGCTCGGTGCCGGATCGACGTTCAAGGTCTTCACCGCCGCCGCGGCGATGGAGCAGGGGCTCGGCGCAAACTCCGAGATCGAGTCACCACCCGAATACGTCAGCGCCCTCACACCACAGAACACCTTCCGCAATGCCGGCAACTTCCCGCCCCGGATGACGCTCGCCGAGGCGCTGCACACCTCGCCGAACACCGCCTTTGTCGCGCTGGAGGACCAGGTCGGCCTGCAGAAGGTCGCCGAGATGGCGGTCCGGCTGGGACTGCGCGGCTACTCGCTGGATGCCGGGCAGGTCGATCCGGCCTTCGCCAATGCGGGCACCGACTACACCCAGCAGGTCGTCGCCCAGAAGATCGTCTCGTTCACCCTCGGGGTGTCTCCGGTCAGCCCGCTCGAACTGGCGAACGTCGGCGCGACGCTGGTCTCCGACGGCCGCTGGTGCCCGCCGACGCCGATCGACACCATCACCGACCGCGACGGCAAGTTCGTCACCTGGGACAAGGCCGCATGCGACCAGGCTGTCCCCGCCGATCTTGCCCATACCCTCGCGGTCACCATGGAAGGTGATCTGACCGGCAACGGCACGGCCGCAAGTTCCGCCGCTGCCGCGGGCTGGAACTGGACGGCCGCCGGCAAGACCGGCACCACCCAGGAATACAAGTCCTCGGCGTTCCTCGGTTTCACCCCTGAGATGAGCGCGTCGGTGATCGTCTGGGACTCCGAGCCCAGGCCGCAGTCCATCTGCAAGGACCCGATCCGAACCTGCACCACCGACGAGGCGATGGCCGGCAACGGCATGTCCGGTGGGTCGGTCCCGGCGCAGACCTGGTTCTCGGCAATGAAGCCGCTCAAGGAAGGCACACCCGACACCTTCTTCCGGCCGGCTTCGCCGACATATCTGACCGGCTCGGCCGCCACCCAGGTCCCGACGGTGATCGGCCGAAACGTGGACGAGGCGAAAGCGGCGCTGACTGCTGCCGGCTTCAGCGTCACGGTGGCCTCCCGGCAGAACACCGGAACCGCGGTCAATATCGTCGTCGATCAGAGTCCGCGCTCCACCGCCCTGCCGGGATCCGTTGTGACGCTGTTCATCTCGGCCGGCGGTGCCTGATCGCACCGTCCGCCAGGGGCCTGCTGCTCGCGGCCGGGTCCACCGTCGCGGCCGGCGCCGCTACTGCGGCCTGGTCGACGCTGGCCGAGCCGCGAATGTTCGCCTTGCGCCGGATCGACCTCCCGGTGCTCGACGAACGGGCTTGGCCCATCCGGTTGTTGCACCTGTCCGACCTGCACATCCTGCCCGGACAGCAGCGCAAGATCGACTGGGTGTCCTCGCTGGCGGACCTGCGTCCCGACCTGGTGATCAACACCGGCGACACGCTCTCGCACGCGAGATCGGTGCCGGTCGCGGTGGCTGCCTTCGGTGAGCTTCTCGACCTGCCGGGGGCATTCGTCTTCGGCAACAACGACTTCACCGCGCCCGTCCGCAAGTCTCCGCACCGCTACTTCCTTCCCGGCCGGCAGCCGGTTCCGCGCGGCGCCCCGCTGCCATGGCGTGATCTTCGAGCCGCACAGACCGAGCGCGGATGGCTCGACCTGTCCAACGCCAAGCAGCTGATCTCGGTACGCGGACAGCGCATCGCGCTCGCCGGTGTGGACGACCCCTACACCAGGCGTGACCGCTACCCGCTCATCGCGGGACCGGCCGACCGAACGGCCGTGGTCCGCATCGGTGTTGCCCATGCACCCGAACCCCGTGTGTTGGACGGGTTCGCCGCGGACGGCTACGACCTGGTGCTCGCCGGGCACACCCACGGCGGGCAGGTCAGGGTGCCGGGACTGGGCGCGCTCGTGACGAATTGCGGCATCGACCGGTCCAGGGCACGCGGCCTTTCCCGATGGGGAACGCACACCGTGCTGAACGTGTCGGCGGGATTGGGCACCAGCCCGTACGTGCCGATGCGGTTCTGCTGCCGGCCCGAAGCCACCCTGATCACCCTTCGACCGCGCGTCCCACTGGTCCGGAGCACCGGCCGGATCGGCTAGACTCGTTCAGTCCTCGGGGTGTGGCGCAGCTTGGTAGCGCGCTTCGTTCGGGACGAAGAGGTCGCAGGTTCAAATCCTGTCACCCCGACCAGAGGTCGGGGGCCCGATCCGTCATCTCAGCGGTCGGGCCCCTGCCCGGGTCCGTCCCGGTGTTCCCAGCCGTTGCCCATACGGCCCGCCTGCTGCCGATATCGTTTCGGACAAGAATCAACACAGTCGCCCGTTTTCGGGCCGGTCGCCGCTGCGCCGGCGGGGCCGTCTGCAACATTGATCACCGTGGGGTTGGTAGGGACCGGGATGAGCCCGGTGCCCTGCCCGTTCACGTCGCCGCTGCATGGTTGCCCGGGGAAAGCCATCAGGCCGGCGGGCGTCCGCACGGGGTCGGCACCGGATGGCGAATCAGGAAGGGAAGCCCTGGTGACTGACTCTGGGGACGTGCGTCAGAACCTGTATCCGCTCCGGGCGGTGGACAGGGTCTGCGACATCATCGACCTCCTCGCCGAAAACGTCGACGGCGTCACCCTTTCCTTCCTGGCCACCACGCTGGACCTGCCGAAAAGCTCTGCGTTCCGCTATCTGGCCGCCCTGGAGGTTCGCGGTTACGTGGTGCGGACCGACGATCCCTTCGGCTATCGGCTCGGCGCGCCACTGGCCGGACATACGCTGCCCACCGGCACCGTCGCCGAGCGGTTGGTGGCGGTCGCCCGTCCCCTCATGTCGCGGCTGCTCACACAGGAGGCACCGGTGTGCCTGCTCGCCACCTTGGACGGCGACGCGGTGCGGTGCCTGTGGGTGGCCGCCGCGAGCAAGGACCCCCGCATCCCCAAGGTCGGTGACCGGGACATGCTGCACAGCACCGCAGTGGGCAAGGCGATCGCCGCACAGTTGTCCGACGACACCGTCGTCACCCTCGTTGAAGCGGCCGGCATGGAGCAGGCCACGCCGGCGACGCTGACCACGATGCCGGAGCTTCGAAGGGAGCTCCACCGGATCCGGGGCGAAGGCTTTGCGATGAGCGACCACGAACGGCTGCCGGACGTCCGCAGCATCGCGGTGCCGATCGGTGGACACACCCTCGCACTGGGCCTTTCCGGCCATGTCGATGAGCTGACGCCGGACCAGATCGGCGGCGCGGTCCGGCGACTGCGTCGTGCGGCATCGGTGCTGGCGCGGGAGGTGCGCCGCTGACCCGCGGCGCACCTTTGCTGTCGGCATCGAGGATGCCACCGGAACAGTTGCCGAGGAGGCAGGATGCTGGCATGGCCCATCCCGAAACGCCGCACCAGCACCCGGCAGCCGAGGTACCGCAGGCACTGTTCGACGACCCTGCGCGCGAACAGCGCTGGCGGCGCCGGTTCTCGGCGGTCAGGATCAGCCTCCCGCACTGGGCGCGGGACAACGCAGACCATGCGGTCTATGTGTCCAACGCGACCGGCCGCTACGAGGTCTCGTGCTGGGACACCGGCACCGACACCCACACGATCGCGACCGATCGACCGGACGGCACCATTCATGCCACGGTGTCCGCGGACGGCGGCCGGCTGTGGTGGTTCGACGACACCGACGGTGACGAGTTCGGCTCCTGGAAGGCACAGCCGTTCGGCAGCGCCGCTGCGGCCGGCGCAGCAATTCTGGCGCTCCCATCAGTCGCGCCGGGCTATTCTGCGGGCCTGGAGGTCGGCAGAGACGTTGTCCTGGCGGGATTTTCCGATGACGACGGCACCCGCGTCCATCTCGGCGTTGGAGACGCGCAGCAGGGTGTGAACCCCCGAACGGTCTACCGGCACGTCGAAGACGGCGGTGTCGGGTCTCTTTCCACGGACGAGACAATCTGGGTGCTCTCACATTCCGAGCATGGTGATGCCAGATACCCGGCGCTGCGGGCGTTCTCGTTGCCGACGGGCGAGGTGGTCGCCGAGCTGTCCGACGCCCCGGGCAAGGGTCTGCACGCGGTGGCATTCTCCCCCGTTCCGGGCGACCAGCGACTTCTCATCGGACACGAGCGACGCGGCCGCGACGAGTTGCTGATCTGGAGCCTGCCCGACGGCGAGGTGACGGAGCTGGCGATCGACCTGCCGGGTGACCTGCAAGGCGACTTCTACCCCGACGGCCGGGCCGTCCTGGTGCTGCACACCCATGCCGGGCGCACCACCGTGCATCGGTACGACATCTCCTCGGGCGCCTTGACAGATCTCCCGGTGGCCATCGGTGTGGTCTCGGGTGCTTCGGTCCGACCGGACGGCTCGGTCTGGTACCGGTGGTCGAACGCGGCGTCCCCCGGTCAGCTGAGGTCACTGGACCCCGACGGCACCGATGGGGTGCTGCTCACCCCTGGCGGCGTGGCCGCCCCCGGATCCGAACCCGTCACCGACGTCTGGGTCGACGGGCCAGGTGGCCGGATCCACGCGCTGCTGGCGGTCCCGCCGGCCGCCGAGCGGGACCGTCCGGAAACCGGCTGGCCCACGGTGTTCTCGGTGCACGGTGGACCGGCCGCGAGCGATGAGGACTCCTTCGACGCCGGCCGGGCGGCCTGGCTGGACGCGGGTTTCGCCGTCGTCCAGGTCAACTACCGCGGTTCGACGGGGTACGGGTCGGCCTGGCGTGATGCGCTCAGCGAGCGGGTCGGACACATCGAACTCGCCGACATCGCCGCTGTGCACGACCATCTCATCGCCGAAGGAATGACCGACCCCGGGGCGTCCGTCATCTCGGGGTATTCGTGGGGTGGGTACCTGACCCTGCTCGCCTTGGGGGTGCAACCTGACCGGTGGACAGCCGGCGTCGCGGGCGTTCCGGTGGCCGACTACGTCGCTGCCTACGAGGACGAGATGGAACAGTTGCGCGCGTACGACCGTGCGTTGTTCGGCGGCTCGCCTCAGGATCTTCCGGACTCCTACCGCGACTCCTCACCCCTGACCTACGTCGACCAGGTCCGGGTTCCGGTGCTCGTCCTGGCCGGTGAGAACGATCCCCGCTGCCCGATCCGGCAGATCGACAACTACCTGGATGCGCTGGCCGCACGGGGCGCGCAGTACGCCATGTACCGCTACGAAGCGGGGCACGGGTCGATGGTGATCGACGAGCGGCTGCGCCAGTTGGCGTGCGAAATTGGCTTCGTACGAAGGGTTCTAGGGCTGCCGGCTCATTGATGATGTCGGCTCCAGCAGCGTCCTGACCTCACCGCGGTAGAGCTCCTCCGGGTCGAACCCCATGCCGGCGAAATGCCCGGCCAGTTCAAGACTGAGAACGCCGTGCAGGCGCGTCCAGAAGGTCAGCGAGCGGTGCAGCACGGCCGGATCCGAGGAGACTTTTCCGGTGGCATCGCCGAATCCGGCAAGAACAGGAGCGAAGATCCGTCGCGCGAGAGCGGTGGCGGTCTCTGGCGCGTGGTAGCCGGGGACCGGAGTGCCGTACAGCAACAGATAGCGGTGCGGGTGCTCGAGCGCCCACCGACGCAGCGCCATCGCCACGGTGGTGAGCCGCTCAGCAGGAGATTCGCCCGCAGCGGCGGCCACCTCGAACACCTCGGCAACGTCCCGGTAGGTCGAGAGGATCATCTCGGTGAGCAACTCATCGCGGCTGCCGTAGTAGCGGTAGAGCGCCGGAGCGGTCATCCCCATGCGAGAGGCGATGGCCTTCAACGACAACGCCGACAGTCCTGACTGGGTGACCTGCTCCCAGGCGATGGTCTGCACCTCCTCGCGCACCTGTTTGCGGTAACGGGCGCGAGGGTTCTCCGGCGACTCCGGCAACGTTGTTCTCCGTTCCTGTTGTGAAGCGATCCTACTATGGTTATAGTCTATAACGTACGTGTCATAGCCTAACGAATGTAGGAGCAAACAATGCGCGCTCATCACGACGATGCCAACACGAGCCGCGGGGACACCATGACGGAGGTGGTCCTGCCCGGGCGCGTGGAGCCCTCCGGTCTGGGAATCCACCGGCGGCCGCTGCCGACTCTCGACAAGGGGCAGGCGCTGATTCAGGTCGAGGCGACCGGCGTGTCATTCGCCGAACAGTCGATGCGCCGCGGGCGGTATCCGGGGCAGCCGAAGTTCCCGTTCACCCCGGGCTACGACCTGGTCGGCACAGTGATCGCTGTCGGTGCCGGTCCCGCTGCCGGTCGCGGCTCCGGCGCCGGTTCCGATCACGGTTCCGATCACACTGGCACGCTGGTCGGTACCAGGGTGGCGGCGGTGACCAAGACGGGCGGTTGGGCCACCCATGCCGTCGTCGCGGTGGACGACCTTGTCCCCGTGCCCGCCGGACTCGACGCGGCGGAGGTGGAAGCCCTTCTGGTGAACGGCATCACCGCCTTCCAGATGCTGCGCCGCAGTGCCCGCGTCGAACCGGGCCAGACCATTCTGGTGCACGGCGCCAGTGGTGGTGTGGGTGGTGTCCTGGTCCAACTGGCACGTCACAACGGCATCCGCGTGCTGGGCACCGCCGCGCCCCGCAATCACGAATTGCTGCGGAGCAACGGCGCTGAGCCGATCGACTACCACGACCCCGATCTGCCGGCCAGGGTCCGTGAGCTGGCACCCGCGGGCGTCGATGCGGTCTTCGACCACCTCGGCCTGGACAGCGTCCGCACGTCATTCCCGCTGCTGAAGCCCGGAGGCACGCTGGTCGCCTACGGCACAGCAGCCCGACTCGACGACGACAACTCGATGATGTTGATGTTCCTGGCAATGCTGGCCAGGATCTACAGCTGGAACGTCCTGCCGAACAAGCGCCGCGCGACCTTCTACAACTTCTGGGCCGGGCACATGGTGTCGATCCGCTCCTTCCGCAAGCGTCAGCACCACGACCTGACCGCGGTGTTGCAGCTGCTCCGAGATGGCGCCATCACTCCGAAGATCGCCGCGACCTTCCCGCTCACACAGGTGTCGACCGCGCTCGAACTCGCCGAGTCGGGCAGCACCAGTGGGAAGGTCATCCTTGTCCCATGAGTTCGCGGAAGTCCTCGATCCGGTACTCGACGCCGCCGTCGCTGCGCTTCCCCGCTCCAGGTCCGTGCCACTGCTCCTCACGGGCGCGCAGCTCGACCCTGCGCAGCTTGCCGGAGATGGTCTTCGGCAGTGGCGCGAACTCCAGCCGCCGGATCTGCTGGTACGGCGCCAGGCGCCGCCGGGAGTGCTCGAAGATCAGCCGGGCGGCGACCTTGTTGGGGTGATAGCCCTCGGTCAGCGCGACATAGGCCTTCGGCACGGCGAGCCGGACCGGGTCGGGCGACGGCACCACCGCGGCCTCGGCGACGGCCGGATGCTCGAGCAGCACCGACTCCACCGCGAAGGGTGAGATCCGGTAGTCCGACGCCTTGAACAGGTCGTCGGAGCGGCCGACGTAGGTGATGTAGCCATCGGCGTCCACCGCCCCGATATCGCCGGTGTGGTAATAACCCTCACGCGTCGCATCGGCCGTGCGGTCCCGTTCCCCGGCATATCCGGTCAGCAATCCGACGGTGCGGGCGGCGAGCTCGAAGCAGATCTCCCCCTCGGTGCCGGCCGCGCCGGTCAGCGGGTCGAGCAGGGCCACCGAGTAGCCGGGCATCGGCCGGCCCATCGAGCCCTCCTTCACCGGCTGACCCGGCGAGTTGCCCACGGCCAGCGTCATCTCCGTCTGGCCGAAGCCATCCCTGATCGTCACCCCCCACGCCCGGCGGACCTGGTCGATCACCTCCGGGTTGAGCGGCTCACCGGCCGCCAGCGCCTCCCGCGGCGGAGCGGCGAGCTGCGCGAGGTCCGCCTGGATGAGCATGCGCCACACCGTGGGCGGTGCGCAGAAGGTCGACACCCCTTGCTGTGTCATCACCGTCATCAACGCCGCCGGGTCGAAGCGGGTGTAGTTGTGTACCAGGACGGTGGCGCCGGCCAGCCAGGGGGCGAAGACGTTGGACCAGGCATGCTTGGCCCAGCCCGGCGAGGAGATGTTGAGATGCACGTCCCCGGGCCGCATACCGATCCAGTACATCGTGCTCAGGTGACCGATCGGGTACGAGACCTGGCTGTGCTCGACGAGTTTCGGGAGCGCGGTGGTCCCGGAGGTGAAGTACAGCAGCAGCGTGTCGGCAGCCAGTGACTTACCCTGTGGGAGGAAACCGCCTGGTGGCAGGGCGAAGTCGGCGGAGTCGTCGAATTCGATCCAGCCCTCGACCGGCCTGCCGACGGCGATCCTGACGAAGGTGCCCTGCACCCGGCGGAATTGCGGGGCGTCCACGTCACGGGCGATGACGAACCGTGCCGATCCGCGGCGCACCCGGTCGGCCAGATCGGCCGAGGTCAGCAAGGTACTGGCCGGGATGATCACCGCGCCGAGCTTGATGGACGCGAGAATCAGTTCCCACAGCTCGATCTGATTGCCGAGCATCAACACGATCCGGTCGCCCCGGTTGACCCCGTTGGCCTGCAGCCACCCGGCCACCTGGTCTGAGCGTCGGGACAGCTCGGCGAAGGTCCAGGACCGTGTACTGCCGTCCTGCTCGACGATCACCAGGGCCGGCTGGTCGGGCCGCTCCTCGGCCAGCACGTCGAACCACTCGGTACCCCAGTTGAACGTGACCGGCCGCGGCCAGCGGAAACCCTGCACCGCCGCTCGGTAGTCCTCGCGGTGCGCGAACAGGAAGTCACGGGCCGCCTGCACCTCATCGGTGGCCGCGGTGTGCTGCGCCGTCATCCGAGATTCCCTCCCGCCGGCGGCTCCCGACGGCGCCGGCTGGTACGAGGATTGCACCGGACCGGGCGGACCGCAGGTCAGCGCCGGCCGAACTCCACCAACTGGCCGGCCAGGATCCGGATCGACGTCGCCGTCGATTCGTCGGCGGTGTCGTTTTCCTCGTCGAAGGTGGTCGAGTTGCTGTTGATGGACAGCCCGATCGGCGTCGGCCAGCCCCGCAACGAGTGCACCACCTGACGCAGCGTCGCGAGCGTGCCGACCGCTGCCTGCCAGCCGCCGGCCACCGCGATCAGACCGACCGGCCTTCCGTCCAGGTACGGCCGCCGATCTCCCCGCAATTCCTCCAGATAGTCCAGTGCGTTCTTGACCAGCCCGGATACCGTGCCGTGGTACCCGGGCGAACTGATCACGACGGCGTCGGCAGCCCGGACGGCGTTCACATAGTCCGACGCCATGTCCGGTAGCACCGCTCCCGAGTGGTAGGGCGGCAGATCGAGATCGAGGCCGGAGAAGACCTGCACATCGGCGCCCACATCCTGCGCTGCGGACAGCACCGCTCGCAGAGCGCGATCCGACTGCGACCCGCGGTCCACCGAACCGCCGATGCCCACCACCCGAATGCCCACCCTTCGATCCTGCCCTGTGACCGGTTCGGCTGGGTACGGCAGGGTGTCCCATGGGCCCCGTTCGAGCTCACCGACCCCGCTCGCCCATGGTGAAACGTTCTCACCGGAACGTCACCCCTGCACCGGTAGTGTCTGCCCGTCAGGGAACGGGGTGGTCCTGGCACATGCGACCGCGGGCGGTTCTGGGGGTGAATGCCATCGGTAGGCGGCGTCCATTGCTCTCCGGCGTCCTGATGGCCCTGGCGATCAGCGCGTGCAGCAATGCGGGGGCGGCGGACGACGGGTCAGGAAACGGAACGCCCCGCTCTCCCGTCTCGCCACAGACGGCCTTGTCACGTCCTGCACCGCCGCCCGTCCTTTCATCCACCGCGGCAACCCCCGCAACCTCGTCGGCCACGCCCGCGACCGAGCCGGCGACCGGCACTGCGCCCGCACCGGACACGTTCAGCGAAAGCGTCGCGCACCTGGCCAAGGGGGTGTCCGACGAGGCCAGCGGGGTCGCCGTCTCCTCCCGCACGCCGAACGCGTTCTTCCTGGTCGATGACGCCACCGGTACCGGCGACATCGTCGCGGTCGATGCGAAAGGCACACTGCTGACACGGATGCCGGTATCCGGGATGTCGGCGGCGAACGCGGAGGCGCTCTCTTCGGGGCCCTGCGGTACGACGCCGCTCCCGGGCGCGCCGGCGTCCGACTGCCTGTATGTGGGTGACATCGGGGACAACAACTCCCGCCGCGACGACATCGCGGTGTACCGCTTGGCCGAGCCGGACATCCGCGGCCCGTCTGGCAGCGGCGCCGACGGTCCCCTCCCCGCGGACGAGTGGCACTACACCTATCCGGACGGCCCGCACAACGCCGAGGGAATGATCATCGACACCGACGGGTCGGTGCTGGTGGTCACCAAGCCGGGCCGGGCGGGATCGCCACCGCACCGGATGTACCGCGGTGCACCGGGCGGCGGGGAGTTGGTTCTCGTGCGGGAGTTCCGGCCGCCGGATGCCCAGCGTCCGCTGCGAACGATGTTCACCGGCAACGTCGTCACCGACCTCGCCACCGCGCCGGGTCGGGTGCTGTTGCTGACCTATGACGAGGTGCAGGAGTACAAGGCTCCGAAGGCCGACGCACCGCTCAGCAGTTTTCCGGATTGGCCCCATCGGCGGTTGCCGCTCGGTGGCCTGCCGCAGGCCGAGGGCGTCGCGTCGGCGGCTGACGGTTGCGGGTACGTCGTCGCCTCGGAAGGCGGCCCCGGGGGCGGCAACGGCTCGCTGGCCGTCGTGACCTGCCGCTGACGGCACTGCTCTGCAAGCGCCCGACAAGCATCGATGCGGTACGCGAGTCTTGGACGGCGCCATCTTCCGGTGGCGCCGTATTGGAGGTGTGCGCGCCGGCGGATCTCACTAAGGTCCGGGTTCATGACGTCGGCGAAACTACCGGTTTTCCCCTCCGATGCGTTCTCCCGGGTGCTGTGCGTGGTGGCGCACCCGGACGACATCGAGTACGGCACCGCCGCCGCGGTCGCGGTCTGGACGGCAGCGGGCATCGATGTGGCCTACCTGATGCTGACCCGCGGCGAGGCGGGCATGGACGGGCTGTCACCGGCCGAGACGGCAGTTCTGCGGACCCGGGAGCAGATTGCCGCGGGCGCCGCAGTCGGAGTGACGGCGGTGGATTTCCTGGAGTATCCCGACGGCGTCCTGGAGTACAGCAATGGGCTACGACGGGACATCAGCAAGGCCATCCGCCGGTACCGGCCCGATGCCGTCGTATCGGGCAGCTGGGAAATCGAATTCGTCGCCGGCCTCAATCAGGCTGACCACCGGGTGGCGGGGTTGGCGGTGTTGGATGCGGTGCGCGACGCGGGGAACAGGTGGGTGTTCCCCGAGTTGCTGGAGGAAGGCCTCGAGCCGTGCTCACCGCGCTGGTTGCTGGTGCCCGGCCACTCGCAGCCCACGCACTGGATCGACGTCACCGGTGAACCGTTGGACCGTGGCATCGCCGCGCTCGAGGCTCACGAGCAGTATCTCGCGATGATTCCCGGTCACCCGCCGGCCCGGAAACTGCTGGAGATGATCACCGCCATGCAGGGCAAGACGGTCGGCGTCGGCAACGCGGTCCTGTTGCGCGCATGGGACTTTCGGGCACCGCCGCCGATGTTCGCCGATCAGATGGCCGACGACTCCTGACGGCCACTCCAGACGGCCACTCCTGACCCCACACGCCCCCGACGTCCGCCGGCCGATCAGCGCTGCCGGGCGGCGTCGGCGCCCGCCGGGCCGGTGTCGAGGAAATCGGCGTCCGGCAGGTGAATCCAGCCTTCCTCGTCGGCGATCGCAAGATCGTCAGGGCCGATGGTTCTGCGCAGCCTGACCGCGCCCGCCACCAGCGCACAGACCACCGCGTCGAACGCGTCGTGGTCGGTCCGGCACGAAGCCCCCCAGCCACCCCAGTCCAGCCACGGCGTGCGGCGCACCAGATCCTCGACCAGTACTCCCAATGCGCCGGGATCGGTTTTTTTGCCCCGAACGTCCACTCGCCATAGTTGCAGCGTCGCCGACGGGTAGACCTCCGCTACGCGCGAGTGAACACCGCTGCGGCGCACCGGATGTCCATCGGCGGCCAGCCGAGCGAGCAACCCGGCGCAGCGCATGGCCGGATAGGCGATCCGGTCGGCCGACACACTCAACGGCCACCTGCCGACCACCTGCCGCACCTCGATGTCGGTGCGGCGATAGGCCAGTCGCTGCTTGGCGCCGGCCGTCGCAGCGGCGTTCGCGGGTAGCGTGCCGTCCCGGGAGGCGACGACGAAGTCGACGAACGCCGACGGCCAGCCCAGCGGGCAATCGATGCCCACCACCGCGACACGTGCGGCGCAGCCGACGATCTCATCGTTGCCGACACCCATCCGTACCGACTCGAGGGTGGCTGTCGAGCCGTGCCAGCCGATTTCGGCGAGCGCGGTGTTGCTGTCCAACGACGCGAGATCGACACCCGCCGTGCGGAAATCGGCCGACGGCACCTACCGGGCCGCGGCGACGACTTCGGCGATCTGGATCGCGTTGAGCGCAGCGCCCTTGCGCAGGTTGTCGTTGGAGACGAACAACACCAGCCCGCGGCCGTCCGGTACCCCCGGGTCGGTGCGGATTCGCCCGACGAAGGACGGGTCCGCCCCGGCCGCCTGCAACGGGTTCGGCACGTCGGTCAGCTCCACACCGGCCGCCCCGGCAAGCAGTTCCGTCGCCCGGGCCACGCTGATGGGCTCGCTGAACTCGGCGTTCACCGACAACGAGTGACCGCTGAAAACCGGTACCCGCACGCAGGTCCCGGACACCAGGAGCTCCGGGATGGACAGGATCTTGCGGGACTCGTTCCGCAGCTTCTGTTCCTCGTCGGTTTCCCCCGATCCGTCGTCCACGAAGTTGCCGGCCTGCGGCACCACGTTGAAGGCGATGGGACGCACGTACTTCTTCGGTGCCGGGAACTCGATGGCGCCGCCGTCATGGGTGAGTTCGGTCGCCCGGTCCACCACGGCCTTCAGCTGACCGTCCAGTTCCGTCACACCGTCCAGACCGCTGCCCGAGACAGCCTGGAACGTGGTGACCACGAGCCTGCGCAGCACCGCCGCGTCGTGCAGCGGCTTGAGCACCGGCATCGCCGCCATGGTGGTGCAGTTCGGGTTCGCGATGATCACCCCGGGACCGCGCTCGGCGATCGCGGACAGCGCGGCGTCGGGATTCACCTCGGAGACCACCAGCGGGACAAGCGGATCCATCCGCCAGGCCGAGGAGTTGTCCACCACGGTGACGCCGGCGGCGGCGAACCGCGGCGCCTGCGCGCGGGAGGTGGTGGCACCGGCGGAGAACAGCGCGATGTCCAGGCCCGTCGGGTCCGCGAGAGCCGCGTCCTCGACCGTGATGTCCTCGCCGTTCCAGGGCAGGGTCGTGCCCGCGGAGCGCGCGGAGGCGAAGTAGCGGATCTGCTCGACCGGGAAGTTCCGTTCCGCCAGGATGCGCCGCATCACGCCGCCGACCTGACCGGTAGCGCCGACCACGCCGACCCGCAAACCGACCCGATCACCCCGGTGCGCGTTGCTCATCCCAGTCATCTCCCGGTTCCCGCATACACCACGGCCTGTTGGTCACTGCCCAGCTCGAACGCCCGGTGCAACGCCGTGACGGCCGTGTTCAGTTCGACGTCGCGCACCAGTACGGAGATCCGGATCTCCGAGGTGGAAATGATGTCGATGTTCACCCCAGCCTCGGCCAGCGCCTCGCAGAACGTCGCCGTCACGCCCGGGTGGGAGCGCATCCCGGCACCGATCAGCGACACCTTGCCGACGTGGTCGTTGTAGATGATCTGGCCGAAACCGATGTCGTCCTTGCGGGTTTCGAGCGCGGTGACTGCCCTCGGACCGTCGGCCTTCGGCAGCGTGAAGGTGATGTCAGTCCGGCCCTCTGCCGCTCGGGAGATGTTCTGCACCACCATGTCGATGTCGATCTCGGCGTTGGCGATGCAGCGGAAGATCTTCGCTGCGACGCCGGGGTGGTCGGGCACCTCGGTGACGGTGACCTTGGCCTCGCCCCGCTCGTGCGCGACGCCGGTGATCAGTGCCTGTTCCACGGTGAGATCCTCCATGCTGCCGGTGACGAGAGTGCCGTCGTTGTCCGAGTACGAGGAGCGGACGCGCACCGGGACGTTGTACCGGCGGGCGTACTCGACGCAGCGCAGCATCAGCACCTTCGCGCCGGCCGCGGCCATCTCGAGCATCTCCTCGTAGGTGATGGTGTCCAGCATTGCGGCGTCGGAGACGATCCGCGGGTCCGCGGTGAAGACGCCGTCGACGTCGGTGTAGATCTCGCAGACGTCGGCGTGCAGGGCGGCCGCGAGGGCAACCGCGGTGGTGTCGGAGCCGCCGCGGCCGAGCGTGGTGATGTCCTTGGTGTCCTGGCTGACGCCCTGGAACCCGGCCACCAGGGCGATGTACCCCTTGTCCAGGGCCGCCCTGATCCGTCCCGGGGTGACGTCGATGATGCGTGCCTTGCCGTGCGCCGAGTCGGTGATCACCCCGGCCTGCGAACCGGTGAACGAACGCGCCTCCGCCCCCAGCGCCGAGATGGCCATCGCCACCAGCGCGTTGGAGATGCGCTCCCCGGAGGTCAACAGCATGTCCAGTTCCCGCGGCGGTGGTGACGGCGACACCTGCTGGGCCAGGTCCATCAGCTCGTCGGTGGTGTCCCCCATGGCCGAGACGACCACGACGACGTCGTGACCGTCCTTGCGGGTGGCGACGATCCGTTCGGCGACCCGCTTGATCCGCTCCGCGCTGCCGACCGACGAACCGCCGTACTTCTGGACGACCAGACCCACCGCACGTCCCGCTTTCCGCTGCTGTCCCGGGCTCGGGCCGGGCGTCATTGTGCACGTCAGACTACCCGCCAGGGGCGCGGCGCCCGCCCTCAGGCGGTGCCGGGCGGCGGGCTCTCCGACCGGGTTGCTGCGATCGCCGCGGCGTCCCCGGCCGGACCGGGCGGACCCAGGAGTCCACCCCATCCGCCGGAGAACTCCTCGCCGAGGATGTTCTTGCCGATCAGCCGCTTCGGGTGCAAGTCGCGCAGCTCCTGCACGTTGACCATCGATTGCAGATCGGCGATCTGCCGGCGGAGCTCGTCCAGTTCCGGGCCGATCTCATCGCGCAATCCGGCTTGGGCCCCGTCGGCCATCGACCGTGCCTTGCGCAGGCCGCCCGTCACGAACGAGACCGCGGTCGGGATCCGTTCCGGACCGAGGACGAAGAGTCCGACCAGCACGATGATGCCGATCTGTCCCCAGGAAAGGCCGAACATACGGACTCCCATCCTTGATTGCTTTCCCGACCGTCGCGGTCGGGGTGTGGCCGCCGGCCGGTGTCGGCTCAGCGGTCGTGCTGGGGCGGAGGAACCGGACCCGGTGCGGTGATCAGGGTCGCGGGAGCGACGGGTTGGACGTCATGGTCGTTTCCGGAGGTCCCCAGATCGGACAGGGCGGACGCCTGGTCGTCGGAGAGCTCTGACCGTGCATGACGTTTCGCCAGGCGACGGTCATGCAGCCCGGTGATCTGCACCGACAGTTCGTACAGCACGATCAATGCAGCGGCGAGCGCTCCCATGGTGACGGGATCGTTCCCCGGTACGACCAATCCGGCGAACACGACCATGCCGAAAATGGCGTAGCGGCGAATGTGGGCGAGTTTCGCGCTGGTCACCGCGCCGATCTGGTTCAGCATGATCAGCAGCAGAGGGAGTTCGAAGGAGACACCGAAGATGATCAGCATCGCGATCAGGAAGGAGAAATAGCTGTCCGGCGACAATGCCGCGATCGTCGCGTCACCGCCGAACCCGAGTAGAACGGCGAGACCTTCGCTGATGACCACATAGGCCAGCACCGCACCGAGCGCGAAGAGCAACCCGCCGGTGGCCACGAAGGTGATCGCGTAGCGGCGTTCCTTCGAGTACAGCGCCGGCGTGACGTACGCCCATATCTGGTACAGCCACACGGGCGACGACAGGACCGCGCCGGCCATCAGCGCCGACTTCAGCTGCAGCTCGAGTGCCGAGAACGGTCCGGTCGCGAGAAGTTTGCACTCCGACGAATCACCGAAGGTGAGCCGATCGGCGGCCGGGACAGCACAGTAGGGGCCGGTCAGGATCTCGGAAAGCTTCGGCAACCCGATGGCCGGAATGCCGTGACCGAACCAGATGAACCCGGCAATGGTGCCGAACAGCACGCCGAGAACAGCGAAGAACAGCCGGCGCCTGAGTTCGAACAGGTGCTGCATCAGGGACATGGTTCCGTCGGTCGGCCGGTCGGCACGACGACGGTGCGGTATCGGGAGGTTGAGCCGGGGCAGGCGAAGGGACATGGCCGCTATTCCTCAGATTCCACATGGGTTCAGGTATGGCAGGGGAGCGACCTTGCTGCCGCCCGGCGGTCACCGCACGATCGGCGCGGCCAACTTGTCCTGCTCGGAAATTTGATCGGCGACCGGGAGCGGAACGGACGGCTGCAGCGGCGGCGCCACGGGGGCACCCACGAGAACCGGAGTCACCGGCGTGGGAGCAGCTTCGGTGGTCGGATCCTTGGCGTCGTCGTCATTCATGGCGCTGACCTCGGACTTCAGGATGCGCAAGGAGCGACCGACGCCGCGGGCCGCGTCCGGGAGCTTCTTCGCGCCGAACAACAACACGAATGCCGCCAGCACGATCAGCCAGTGCCACCACGATAATCCACCCATATGACTCACTCCTTGTTCGATGTTTGTGCTGTGTGATCGGTGTCGATCTCACGCTTCATGGATCGCTGGGCACTGCGCACTGCCCGGTGTGCGGGATCGGTCCGTCACGGGACCGATCCCGCACACCGAGGAAGTTCGAGCGCTCAGGACTGCGAGTCCTCGGCGACGTCGTGTGAGGTCGCCCGGTGACCCGCGTACGCGGCGGCACCCAGCAGAGCCGCGCCACCGGCGACGATCAGTCCGGTGTTGCTGTCCGTCCTTGCCGTGCTTCCGCCACCGGTTTCCGGTGCACCCGAGGGCATCCCGCCCGTCATCTGGGCCAGGAACGGGGTGACTGCGGTGAGCACGTCAGCCTTGGAGATCGGCGTCTCGAAGGCACCCTTGTAGACGCCTCCCTCGGCCGGCAGATTGAGCAGGCTGGCAACGACAGCGGCGTGCCGTGCTTCGACACCGAAGATCCCGGCCGCGGCCTGCAGGATCGCCTTGTCCTTGATGTACCCGGCAGCTCCGAGATACGCACCGACGCCGACGTTCTCGAAGGTGGCGCTGGTCGTCAGGTAGGAATTGCGGTCGGCGAATGCGCCGCCGAAATCGACACCCGGTGCGGCGACCGGTGTCCCGCCGAGCTTGGTGATCGTGTCGGACAGCGCCTTGACGTGATATTCCTCGTCCGACTGGATCGACGCCAGATAGTCCTTCTCGACGCCGTCCAGCAGCCCAGCCGCATTGCCCTGCTGATAGAAGGCTGCCTCGAGGTACTCGAGGGTCAGTGCGTAATTCAGGACGTCGACGTCGCTGGCGAAATCACCTGGCGCCGCGAGTGCCCATCGATTGTTCAGTGCTCCCAGGGCCTGTGGGGCGGAAACGAAAGCCTGCTGACCGCGAACAAAGTCTTGTCGTGACATGAGTTTCTCCTTCCTTATCAGCTGATGAGCGGCTTGACGGCCGCGAGAATGTCTGCCATCGATGCGTTCTTCTCGATGGGGTTCGGGAACGGATTACCGCCGATGATGCTGGCGATCACGGCCGCGTGCCGCGACTCGACACCGGCGATCGAGGCGGCGGACGAGAGAACATCCGGGTCCTTGATCAGCGGCACCTGCCCGTGGTAGGCGGTGATTCCCAGCTCCTCGAACATCGAAGCGTTCGCCAGGAACTTGTCCCGACTGTCGAAGGTCCCTGCCGGATAGGTGATCTTCGGCTTCGCGGCAGGCGTCCCGCCGAATGCCTTGACCGCGGCGGTGACTGCCGTGACGTGCTCCTTCTCGTGGTCGCCGATCGGCGTCACGAGCTCGAGTTCACGATCGGTCAGCAGGCCGGCCTGCAAGCCCTGGGAGTAGAAATCCGCCTCCAGGTATTCCAGGGTCAGCGCATAATTCAGGATGTCGACATCGCTCATGTCGATCCCTGCTGTCGCCGCACCGGCGGCCGGCGCCATGAGGAACCCGCCCCCCAGTGCGAATCCGGTACCAACACCGACGAGCCCCGCATACTTCAGGAAGCTCCGCCGCTGGATTCCGGTGCTGAACTCCAGCACCGGCTTCCCGTCGAATATCCTTCGATTTCCCATCCGCCACGCCTCTCAATGAGCGTCTGAGGACCTTTTGGCCTCATCACCGATTCGTGGCGAAGGTCATCGCGGATTGGTCCACGTTAGGGTTGCAAATTTCCGATCACAATTGCCCGATGACGCCGATCACCAAGACGGCGTTGAGCCCGATGATGGCGCAGATGATGGTGCCGCCGACCAGTTTGACAATTCGTCGGTTGGCGTCGGCACCCATGACGGCGCGGTCCGAGGTCATTCGCATCAACGGTATCAGGACGAACGGGAGCCCGAAGGACAGCACGACCTGCGAGATCACCAGCACCGCCGTCGGATCGGCGCCCAGGGCCAGTACCATCAGGGCCGGCACCAGGGTGATCGTCCGGCGGGCCAGCAGCGGGATCCGGCGATGCAGCAGTCCCTCCATCACGACGCTGCCGGCATAACTTCCCACCGAGGTGGACGCCAACCCGGAGGCCAGCAGGCCGACCGCGAAAAGGGTGCCCACCACCGTCCCCATGGTCTCGCTGATCGCCGCGTGAGCGCCCTCGATGGTGTCGATGCCCTCGCGGTCGCGGAGCCCGGCCGCCGCGGTCAGCAGCATCGCGATGTTGACGCTGCCGGCGAGCAACATCGCAAGGACGACATCGGTTTTCGTCGCGGTGATCAACTGTCGGCGCCGGGCGCCCGGCTCGATCCGGCCGAAGCGGTCACGGGTGAGTGCCGAGTGCAGGTAGACCGCGTGTGGCATGACGGTCGCACCCAGCATTGCCGCAGCCAGGATGACCGAGTCCATGCCCGCGAAGCGGGGCACCAGTCCTGCCGCCGCCTCGCCCACGGCCGGCGGCGCCACGAACAGTCCCGCCACGAATCCGACCGCGATGATGATGAGGAACCCGGTGATCACCCGCTCGAATGATCGCTGGCCACGTCTGCTCTGGACTGCCAGCACGAGCAGCGAGACCACACCTGCGATCAGCCCGCCGATCAACAGTGGCACGTCGAACAACAGGTACAGCGCGATCGCACCACCGACCACCTCGGCGAGATCGGTTGCCATGGCGACGGCCTCGGCCTGCAGCCAGTAGCCCAGCCGGCTGGTGCGGCCCAGCTGCCGACCGACCAGCTCCGGCAGCGACAGCCCTGATGCCAGACCCAGTTTGGCGGAGAGGAACTGCACCAGTCCGGCCGACGCGATCGCAACGACGAGCACCCAGACGAGCAGGTAGCCGTACCGTGAACCCGCCTGCAGATTCGTCGCAACGTTGCCGGGATCGACGTAGGCGACGGCGGCGACGAAAGCCGGTCCGAGCAGACCGAAACGGCGTGCCAGCCGCCGATGTCTTCGCGGAGTGCCCGTCACTGTCACGCCGTCCGCGGTCGGCGCGATGGCAGGACCGATCACGGCGTGGCCTCTTCCTGTCCTGTCGAGTTGGAACTGGGGCTTTTCGCTGCCCCTGACCGGCGGATTCGTGACCGGGGAGGTGAGCAGCTACGGACAATTCGGGGCCGAGGCGCCGACGGATGGGACTCTGCTCGCACTTTGCCGTGCTGACGACCCGCAGCGACACCGCAGACTCGCCCGCCGCGCCACCCATCCGCGCCGCTCGGGGAACCGAATGACGCAGGGACAGTCCCGGCGGCAACTCCGAGGGAACCTGGCACTGCAAGCAGTGAGGACGACGACGTGCGCACAACCCGAGGCTCGGCGCGCCGGATGAGCGCCCGTGCGGCGCTCTGCATGGCAGGGATGGCTTTACTCATCAGCTGCGCAGGAGCTCCGGCTCCGGACGACGCGCGCGTCATGGACGTCAGCACGACCGGAGCCGCGCAGCCTGCGATTTCGTCATCGTCCGCAGCATCCGTAGCGCCGACCCGAGCGGCATCGCCGTCGCCGACAGCCCGCCCATCCCCACAACTCTCGTCCGCACAACCCTCGTCCGCACGACCGTCGTCCGCACAACCCTCGTCCGCACGCCCGCCGTCCGCACAACCTGCTTCGACGCCGACCTCGGAACCCCCGATGGCGCCCTCGATCGCTGGTGCGGTTCAGCCGGCGCCGAATGCGCTGATCCTGCCGCCTTCCCCGCCAGTGGCCTTGTCGGTTCCTGCCATCGGCGTGGATGCCTCACTGATCGACCTCGGTCGCACACCGGACGGCGCGATAGAAGTGCCGTCGCTGGACGATCCCGACTCGAAACCGGGTTGGTACGAGAACTCCCCCGCCCCGGGAAGTCTCGGCCCGGCGATCATTCTGGGACACGTCGACTCGCGAGAATTCGGCCCTGGGGTCTTCTTCTCGCTGAACCAGCTGAAGCCCGGCGATTCCATTGATGTGACACGCAAGAACGGCACCGTCGCCATCTTCACCGTCGACACCGTGCGCACCGTCCAGAAGAGTGATTTCCCGACCTCGGAGGTCTACGGCAACCTGGACCACGCAGGTCTCCGGTTGATCACCTGCGGCGGTGAATTCGATGAGAACGCTCGCAGCTACGAATCCAACATCATCGTGTTCGCATCACTGGTCGGATCACGGTCGACCTGATAGCTCCCCGCAGTTCTACATCGTGCACCGGCGAATCAGCTCAGTGCCAGGAGGGCTGCGACCGCCACGCCGTTGAACACCACATGGGTGACGATCGCCGGACCGAGCCGGCCGCTCCAGATGGTCAACCGAGCCAGCACCCAGCCGGCGAGAAAGAGCCCCGGCAGCAACACCGCCGCCGATGTCAGGTCTTGCACCTCGGAGAGGTGCAGCAGCGCGAAGATGAAGGATGTCGCGGCGATCGACACCCAGATCCGGCGGCGCGGATCGGCGAACCGCGGTGTGCCGGAGCGGCGCCAGAGGCTCGCCAGCGCTGAACGCAACCCGACACCGCGGAAGAAGATCTCCTCGATCACCGGTCCGATCACCGCGATCGCCAGCGCGTTGACCACCAACCAGAACCCCGTGCCCAATCCGTTGGTCAGCACCGACTCCAGGTTGGACGTCGGTTGCTGACCGGTGATCGCGGAATACACCACGGTCCAGACGCCGACCGCGAACCGGAGCGCAAGCCCGGCAGCGACGCCGATCGCCAGATCGATCCACTTGAAGTGCAACCCGAGGTCGCGGATCACGCTGCCGCTGCCGTGCCGCCGGGATGCCCACAGTGCGGTTCCCAGCAGCCCGATCCAGACCGGGAGCGCCGACAGCACGAGGACAGCGCTGCCTGCGCGCCAGTGGGCAATCTGCAGCGGTGTGCTGATCAGCAGGCTGACCAACAGCACGACTCCCAGACCGGCGGGGACGTCGACAAAGGTCCATGGAGTGACCGGCAACCGCCCGGACCCGCCGTCACCGGACTCGGAGGGCATCGGGCGGGGCGGGGGCTGGAACCCTGCCGCGGGCTGGAACTGCCCCTGGCGCTGAAACTGCCCCTGAGGCTGGGACGGGGACACCAGCGCAATGGGCTGGGTGGGTGGATCGGCGTCGTGGTGGCGGTTCCCCGGAGCCGGTGGTGCCGCTAGGTGCTGCCCGATGCGCGGCTCTGTCATCGGGGCGGCAGTTGGATCCGGAGGGCCGGAAGACGGTGCGGTCACCTCTCCATCATCACGGCTCATTCCCGCGGGCCGGACCGCGGTCAGGCGGCGTGGTGCCGTCACCTCAACCGGCGCTGATCGCAGGTGAGGCTGTCGGACTCCGCTGCTACTGTCGGGAACAGGACAACCTCCAGGCACCGATACGAGGTGCTGGACAGGCGAAAACCGAGGCCCGCCATGACGACTGAGCACTTCCGGTTGCAAGCGGGCTGGTATGCCGACCCGGAGTCGACCGGTGAGCGCTGGTGGAACGGATCGCAGTGGACCTCACACACCAGGGGAGCTGCGGTTGGGCAGCCCGCGCCGTCGGATCCGTCGGACCTCGAGGGTCAGCCACCCGTGGCATGGTCTGCCGCCGACCACCCGCTGGCCACCGTCATCGACGATGACGCTGCCCGGCCCGCGGCAGATTTCACCGGGACAGATTTCACCGGCACAGGCTTCACCGGCACAGGCTTCACCGGCACAGGCTTCACCGGCACAGCGACGGTGAGCGGATCAGGGACTTTCGCTGACCCTGTGATGCCGGCCATCGCGCCAGGCTGGTACCCGGACCCACAGGGCTTGCCCGCGCAACGATGGTGGGACGGTGTGGGTTGGAGTCCGCACACTGCTCCCGTTCCCGGGCCCATGCTGTCCTATCCGAACGGGTACCGGGGTGGCTATCCGGCTGTGCACGTGCCGGGCGGCGGCACCACGGTGGTGATGATGCAACCGAGGAAGTCGGTCGGCGTCGCGTTGGTGCTGACGTTCTTCTTCGGTCCGTTCGGGATGTTCTACTCCACGGTCACGGGCGCACTGATCATGCTGGCGGCCATGATCTTCGGCGGAGCACTCGTGGGTGTGCTGACCTTCGGCCTCGGATGGCTGGTGTGGTGGCCCTTCGTGTGGGTGGTCTCGATGATCTGGGGTTGTCTCGCGGCAGCACACCGCCCCGCCGTGCCGGTGGTCCAGCACTACCGATGAGCGCTGCGGCACCGCTGCCCGCCGGTTCATCCGACGCTCCCGTGTCGTTCGAGTCCGCGGGAGCACTGGCGAGGAAGGAACCGCAGTGACCACTCTGGTGGTGATCGCCGGACTGCTCGGCGCCGGAGCCCTCATCGCGTACGTGTGGACCCACCGAACCGGCAGGCTCGCCAGGGGGATCGGCTCGGCCGGCGCCACCTACAACGAGCTGTACGGACAGGGCGCCCCGCCACCGGTCTCACCGGTTCACCGAACGGACGAACGGACCGAGGGCGACGTCGGCCGTTGATCGGATTCGAGCCTGTTCGGTTCATCGTTTGAGCAGCACGGCACCCTCAGTTGAGGGACGGCTCCTCGGCCGGCACCGGCAGCACGCCGACCGTGCCGTCCGACCCGACGACGCCGCAAAGGCCATGTTGGGTCAGCGCGGCCAGCACGGCCGGTACGACCGCCGGTCCGCTGGTGAACAACCGCAGCGCCGTGCGCAGTGACCCGTCACCATCGAAGGCGTCGTCGGCCGACGCCGTCCAGAAAACGTACGACGCCGCTGCGGCGAGGTTCCGTTGCCGCAGGCGCACCGTGATGGCGTCCCGGGCTGTCTCCGGCTCGTCGCAGAATCCGCCGACGGCAGCGATGCCGTGTGCGTTGAGGACCCGAAAGGCCAACAGCAATCGGTCCCGGGCACAGGTTTGCCACGCTGCGACGCGGGGGCCGGCCGTTCGCGCCGCGTGGCGGTCGCCGTCGGCCCGGTGGCGTCGTGAGGGAGGGGGCGCGTCGAAGTCTCCGGTGCTGCTCACGAGAAGTACTCCGGGCGGCTGACGAAGGTGTCGGTCAGGAACATCACGCCGGACGAGGACTCGAGCAGCGGTCGCAGCCCGGCGAGCAACGGCTCCACCTTTTCGTCGGGGACGACGGTGATCAACATTTCCAGCGTGGCCTGCTCGTTGAACAGCAATCTGCCCTGGTGGTATCCGTGGTGCCCCAGCCCGGACACCCCGGACACGCTGGTGAACCCGGTGGCGCCGATGGCCTTGAACAGGTCCCGAACCGCCGGCGCGGTCGCGCCGGCCACCACCACTTCGACCTTGGCCATCTTCGTCAGCTGATCGCGATTCATCGCGCGATTCCCTCCGTTGTCGACCAGCGGATCCAACCGCCGGACGTGTAGCGGTGCCATGGCGCCGCGGCGTCGTCCCGAGCGGCGAGCGCCACCCAGTCGTTGTGAAAGAGGTTCTGCAGCAAGGTGTTGCGGCCGATGATGTCCTCGATCCGCGCCAACGGCGCCTGTACGACCGCGAACAGCCGCAACGGCTCGTGCATCAGGCGCCTGCCGTCGCTCACCGACTGCCACGGCAACCCCAGCCGCAGATCACCGTTGTGTCCGGACAGCACGCCGACGCCGCCGACCACGTTGTGGATCGTCTTGCTGCCCGAACCGAAGCTCTGCTGGTCGACGGTGGAGAAGTAGTACTGGCAGTTGATCCACTGCGCGACCACCAGCGGCGCGGTGAGGATCGTCTCGAGGGCCGAGCCGTCCCTGTCGACCTCTGCGTCGTAGGAGTGCAGGAAGGTGCGGCGCTGCAGGTCGACGTCCCGGGTCATCGACCGTGGCCCGACGATGAACGCCGCGTTCCCGGCGAGGCCCCATTCGGGGAACACCTGTGCCCAATCCGTCGACCGGGCGCGAACGTGCGCCGCGGCCGCCGCGGGCCGCAGACGCCGACGGGCACCGGGGAGCGACACCACCCTTTCGGCTGCCAGTCCCGCCCCGGCAGCGGCGAGATCGGTGGTCAGTGACCCGAGCTCGCTCCGGTGGTCGTCCGGGACCAGGTGCAGGTCCAGCAGCTCCACGTGATCGATCGCGGTGTCGTGTTCGGCCGGGAGGAACCAGGTGTCCGCAGGGACAGCGATTCCGCGGTCCACCAGGGCTTCTCGCACCTCCAGCCGGTTGAGGATGGCCGCCGCCGTCCTGGCGTTGGGAGCACCCCGGTTGCCGCCGCACGCGCCGCAGTCCAGCGCCGACTCGTACGGATTGTTCTCGGTGCTGCTGCCGTGCCCGCAGAGCACCACCAGTCTGCCGAAGTTCCGGGTCAGCCCCATCATGGTCAGGGCGACCTCGCCGAACAGCACCTGCTCTTCGAAGGTGAACCCTTCCGTCACGTTCAACTGCGTCGGCGCCGCCGGTGTCGCGACGGCCTGGAGCCGGCGCCGCAGCGCGCCGAAACCTCTGGTGTTCAAAGTCTTCAGCGCACCGATCGGGCCCGCGATCCAGCCGGCGGCCTCGGCGAGGGCGAAGGGTGCCGCGATGTCGTCCTTGGCCGCATGGAAGGCGTCCTGCCCGCCGGCCAGCACGCTGTCCCCCAAGACGCGCCGATCCGCCGCCGCCTCCATCCCGGGCAGCGGGAACTCGATGATGTCGTTGCGTGGCTTGAGCAGCACCGGGCACAGGTCGCTGGGCTCGCCGCCGGCCAACTCACGGAAGCGTATGGCGACGGCGAAGAAGCCCGCGAAACCCAAGGTCTCATAACGGCCCGTCGCCTCCACCCGACGGCGCAATCCCTCCGACCGCACGTCGATACAGCACACCACCTGCGCCGCCGGACGAACCACGGTCGTCCGGCGCCGGGGGGAACGGAGCCGGGTCAGCAGGTCATCCCGGTAACCGAACTCCAGCGCATCCAGCCAGAGCAGTTGCCGGTCGACCGTGACCAGGTCCAGCACAGCGGCAAGATCAGCCAGTTCTGTTGCGCTCGCGGGTTTCTCGGCCAGCACAGCGGCGACCAGTTCCGCCCGCTGCGTCGGTGTTGCAGTGGAGTTGTCGGAGCCGCGCTCCAGAACGACCCGGCCGGTGGGAAGGGTGATCCGATCCTCGGCGAGCATGGCCGCTTCGTAGCTCAATCGCATGGCCAGGTAGGACAGCACGTCGATGCCGTCGCCGTTGGTCCCGCGCCAGTTCACCTGTGCAGCCCAGCCCGGCAACCGGGTCAGGTGCGCCGTCAGGTACGCGCGGACATCGGACTCAGGTACCCGAAGTTCGGACAGGGCTGCCGACACAGCATCCTCGGGGGCGTAGGGCAGGACTCGCAGCCGGACCCGTACCCGCCCAGGCAGACCCCGGTCCAGACCGACGAGATCCCGCCAGGCGGCGTAGAAACCCTTCTCCCGGCCCGGCATCGTCCACGACGCCTGTCCGCTGTCCAGATACGCCGCGCACCACTTGGCCGACTCGGCGTCGACAGCGTCCGCGATCCGGGGCGCCGCGGATTCGCTCCGCATCCTGAACCGGCGTGACGGGCCAGGTCCGGGTGCACCGTGCACGAGGTCGCACCGGACGACCTCGACCGGCCGGAACAGTCGGCCGCCCAACGACACCGGTGGCAGATCGGACAGCTCCGGGTAGCGGCGGGCTGCAGCCACCTCGAGATGCGCGTCGGTGATCCGACCATCGGCATAGCCCTGCCGGAAGACGTCATCCCCCGGGAAACCGTTGCTACCCAGCGCATCCGCCATCGTCGTCACCGCTTCGCCGAACGGTCGGCCTTCCAGCCCGCCGAGCGGGTTGACGGCGATGAAGGTATCGATCGGCCAATTGGTGGCGAGAATTCTTGCTGCAAGGGTTACTTCGCTGCGGATCCGGGTCCGCTCGGACAGTGTGGTCACGCTCGCACCTCCGGGGCGAGTTGGGGCAGTGCAGCCGGCGCCGGGGTCGGCCGCCTGCGTGCCGGCCGGGAAACGCCGCGCACGTGACCGGCACTGAGGGCAAGCACATACAGCTGCCGGCTCAGGGCGGACAACCCCCAGGAGTGCGGTGCGTAGCGCGCCAGCGCGACCGCGCCCATCACCGCGACCGGCAGCGTCAGCAGCCACGGCGACACTCCCGGTGCAGCCGCAGGAAGCGCGCGATCGAAGAAACCTGTGACGAGGTCGACGGTGAGGACGTAGGCCGTCCCGAACACTGACACCGCCAGTGCTGCAACAACCGTCCCGGACGGGGTCGGATGACGCCGCAACCAGCCCCATGTCGCCCACGCCGCGGTGATCCAGGCGAACACCAGCAGGATCTCGGCGTTGCCGCCCGGCGAGGGGAAGGCAACCGCGGCCGTCACGATCACCAGCGTCGGCAGAACCACCGCGGTCACCACGCAACCGGCCATGGCCGCCCGCGACAGTGCCGGTGCCGGCGGAGCTTTCCGATGCCGGACCTGACTGTGGACGGCAGAGCCGGAACCGAGGAACAGGGTGGCCTTGTACATCCCGTGGGCGGTGAGATGGAACAGCGCCGGGCCGAACCAGCCCAGGCCGCAGGTCATGATCATGAAGCCCATCTGGCCCATGGTGGAATGCGCCAGCGCGCCTTTGACGTCCGGCTTGGTCAGCATCAACAGCGTGCCGTAGACGGCCGTGGCCGCGCCGATGAGGAACGCCATGTGCAGGGCCAGTGCAGACGCCGTGAAGACGGGGCTCAGCACGACGAGCAACACGCCGCCGGCGTTGACGACCCCGGCGTGCAGCAATGCCGAGACAGGCGTCGGTGCAGCCAATGTCGCGGGCAGCCAGCTCTGCAGGGGCAGTTGCGCCGACCGCGCGACGGCAGCGATCAGCAACAGGCAGGCCAGAGCGCCGAGCAGAACGGGTTCTTCGTTCAGGGTGTTCAACGGGCCGCTGAGGTCCCGAAGATCCACGGTCCCCGATTGCACTGTCATCACCACAACCGCTGTCCACAGGGCGATGTCGCCGATCAAGAACGCGCGGACGGTGACCCGTACCCCGTGCCGGGCGCTGCTCAGGGGCCAGTAGAGGCCGAGCAGAAGGCAGAGCGCCAGGCCCGCGATCGTCCAGCCAGCGGCGAACACCAGCAGCGTCACCGAGGTCACCATCAGGACCGTCGCACCGGTGAGCAGGCCGGTGGCCGCGAAGAACCTGGCGGCCTGGGCCTCGCCGCGCAGGTAACGCCGCGCGAACGACTGGACCACGCCGCTGACACCGAAGACCAGTAACAGCAGCACCACTCGCACTTCATCGGCGAACAACCCCGCAGCGACGCTGCTGCCCCCGCCGATCGTCGCGGCGATCGGGCCTTCTCGTAGGACCAGCACCGTGACCGCAACCGCGACCAGGAACCCGGCGCCGGCGGTGAGGGCACCGACCCGACCCGCTGTCTCGGCACCCAGCGGTCCCATCGCGGCGGCGACCAGGGCCGCTGTCAGCGGCAACAACACGGCGGCGACGAGCAAACCGCCCGTCACCTCTCACGTCCGATCGGCAGCATGCGAACATCAATACGTGACATGAATCGCGTGTGTCAAGTGACGTGTATCGCGTGGCGTCTATTCCGGGCGACGGGCGGGGGGCGCGAAGGTCAGGCCTGACCGGCCGGCGTCCGTGGCTCGTCAGCGGTGGTCCGGCCAGGGTCATCCAAGAGCACATCGAGGATCTCGCCGACCCGATGCGGCTGTTCGACGGGATGGCGCAGCGGCAGATCCGCACGCACCTGATAACGGTTGCGCCGGCCATCACGGGTTCGATCGAGGTAGCCGGCTTCGATCAGCTCGGCCACCAGGCGCTGCGCTGCCCGCTCGGTCACCCCGACCTGATCGGCGAGGTCCCGGATCCGGATGCCGGGGTCACGGGTGATGCACAACAGGACGTGTGCATGGTTGGTGAAGAACGTCCAGTCGGCCATGCTTCATGCTAGACACCTGTCATCACTGTCGGCCGTCCCGAATCGTGACTCGCGGAACGTCTGCCACCTGTTGAAGAAGGTGCTGGTGAAGAGGTGCGATGAGTGCCGATGACGCCGATGCACGCCACCTCGTGATGGAGCATCTGGCCGCGTTCAACCGCCACGACTCGGCGGCCCTGATCGCGGGCCTCGCTCCGGACGCCCACTGGCGCACGGGAACGAGCACCGCGGCCGGCAACGACCAATTCGCGGAATTGTTCGACGACGGGCTCTGGGCGATGCAGCCCACGCTGTCGGTGCAGGTCTTGGTGCGGGATCAGGGCACCGTCGCGGCGCGCCTCCTCGAAGACATCACGATCGACGGCATCCGGCGGAGTTTTCCGATCGCGGCGTTCTACCAGGTTCGGGACGGGCTGATCCACGACGTCGTCATCTACCGCGAGGGCTCGGCAGACCTGAGCTGATTCCGCCCCCCACAAACCGGCCACCGCCGAAGACAACCCATTGTTGATCATGGCAAAGATCGCACTTTCGGGGCCCGACACGCCGGTTCCAGCGCGAGTTTCGTCATGATCAACACGACGCCTAGGCACCCGCCCTCGGAACACCGGTCTGCCGGATGGGAACAACGCGCAGCAAGTGCTTGCATCTGCCCGGACCTGCGGGGGTAGAGTCCCAGCCGTGGTGCGCACCGCAGCGCCCGGCGTCCGTGCGATGACCGGCCTGCTTCTTCGCCGCCGCGACGGAGCCTGATTCTCGGACTGGCTCCTCCGTCGCGGGTTGTCGTGCTGCCGGTCATCCCCTCCCGACCAGCGCACGCGGCTGCGAGCGGTCGGCCACCCGAATGCTGCGAGGACAACCACCATGGGCACCCCCACCCCTTCCCGACTGCGTCCGCCGGCCGGCGACATCCCCGCCGGTCAACCCGCCTACAACCGGCAGCGCGGCAGCGCCATGCCGATCGGCCGCTACCAGCCCTTCACGCCGATCGACCTGCCGGATCGGCAGTGGCCGACACGGGTCATGACCAAGGCACCGCAGTGGTGCGCCGTCGACCTGCGCGACGGCAACCAGGCGCTGATCGACCCGATGACGCCGGCCCGCAAGCGCCGGATGTTCGACCTGCTGGTCTCGATGGGCTACAAGGAGATCGAGGTCGGTTTCCCTGCCGCCAGCCAGACGGATTTCGATTTCGTCCGCGAGATCATCGAGCAGGACGCCGTTCCCGACGACGTTCGCATCCAGGTCCTCACCCAGGCCCGGCCGGAGTTGATCGCCCGCACCTTCGAATCCGTCGAGGGCGCACCGTCCGCACTCGTGCACCTGTACAACTCCACCTCGACGCTGCAACGGCGGGTGGTCTTCGGCTTGGACCGCAAGGGCATCACCCGGATCGCGACCGACGGAGCGGAGGAGGTCGCCCGCTGGGCCGAGAAGTATCCGGACACCGACTGGCGGTTCGAGTACTCCCCCGAGTCCTACACCGGTACCGAACTCGAGTACGCCGTCGAGGTCTGCAACGCCGTGTCCGCGGTCTGGCAGCCGACGGAGGCGAACCCGATGGTCGTCAACCTGCCGGCCACCGTCGAGATGGCCACCCCGAACATCTACGCCGACTCGATCGAGTGGATGCACCGGAACCTGGAGCGCCGCAACGCGATCGTGCTGTCCCTGCACCCGCACAACGACCGCGGCACGGCCGTCGCGGCCGCCGAGCTGGGCTACCTTGCTGGCGCCGACCGGATCGAGGGCTGCCTGTTCGGAAACGGCGAGCGCACCGGCAACGTCTGCCTGGTGACGCTGGGGCTGAACCTGTTCAGCCAGGGCGTCGACCCACAGATCGACTTCTCCGACATCGACGAGATCCGCCGCACCGTCGAATACTGCAACCAGCTCGCCGTACCCGAACGGCACCCGTACGGCGGCGACCTGGTCTACACCGCGTTTTCCGGCTCCCATCAGGACGCGATCAAGAAGGGATTCGACCACCTCAACAGGGACGCCGCGGCGGCCGGCGTGCCGGTCGACGAATTCACCTGGCAGGTGCCGTACCTGCCGATCGACCCGAAGGACGTCGGCCGGTCGTACGAGGCCGTCATCCGGGTCAACTCGCAGTCCGGCAAGGGCGGCGTCGCCTACATCATGAAGACCGAGCACGGCCTGGACCTGCCGCGCCGGCTGCAGATCGAGTTCTCCCGGGTGGTGCAGGAGCACACCGACACCGCGGGTGGCGAGGTCGACGCCCCGACGATGTGGCGGTACTTCGCGGAGGAGTACCTGGAGCCGAGCGCGCCGCTGCACCTGATCCGCACCAGGATCGAGAACCCCGAGGACGCCGAGGACGAGACCGTCTTCGACCGGCTCGCGGCCCGGATCGTCTCTGGCGGTGAGGAACTCGTCGTGCACGGCAGCGGCAACGGCCCGGTGGCTGCGTTCTGCTCCGCCCTCGGTGAGGCCGGCTACGACGTCCGGGTGCTCGACTATGTCGAGCACGCGCTCTCCGCCGGCGGCGATGCCCGCGCGGCGGCCTACCTCGAGTGTGCGATCGACGGGCAGGTCGTCTGGGGCGTCGGCATCGACTCCTCCATCACCACCGCGTCGCTCAAGGCTGTCGTGTCGGCGGTGAACCGCGCGGCCCGGAACAGCGACGAGGACGCCTGACGCGGGCCGGATTTGCATCTGGTCTGCGCCGCGCGCGCCGGCAGCGATGGCTCCGCATGCCGACGGCGATGGCTCGGAGCCCCGGATCCGCGAGGCTCGACCGACGGTCCTGCAGGGGAAATCCGCTCCGCGAGGCGGTTTCACCCTGCACCAGCGTCACTCGGCGGCGGCGAGGGACCCGGCGGCGCACCACCCCGCACCGGAGCACCGGGCAGGATGACGGGCGATGACCGACGAATCGCTGACGCTGCGGCAGATCGCGCCCGCCGCCTTCCTGCCACCGGCGCTGTTCGCCGTCGGCCAGGGCGCGATCGCCCCGGTGGTGGTCATCTCGGCCACCGAGTTGGGTGCGACACCTGCAATGGCCGCGTTGGTGATCGCGACCGCGGGCCTCGGGCAGCTGCTCGCGGACATCCCGGCGGGCACGGTCGTGCACCGGTACGGCGAGCGACCGACGATGATCGGCGCCGCTGCGCTGACGGTCCTGGCGCTGCTGGGCTGCATCTTCGCGCCCAACCTGCCGCTGTTCGCGCTGTCCATCTTCGTCACCGGCTCCGGGACGGCGGTCTGGCTGCTCGCGCGGCAGGCCTACGTTGCCGAGGTGGTGCCGTACCGGTTACGGGCCACGGCGATGTCGACGCTCGGCGGCGTGTTCAGGATCGGGCTGTTCATCGGGCCGTTCCTCGGCGCTGCGGTCGTGCACTTCACCGGGCTCTGGGGCGCGTACGCGGTGCACATCGTCGCGGCCGTCGCTGCGGCCGGTGTGCTGCTGGTGGTCACAGACCTCACCCCGGAGGACAAGGCCGATCGCACGGGACCGTCCACCGCCCGGATTCCGGTCCGCACCGTTCTGCGCGGGCAGCGGTCGGTGTTCGCGACGCTGGGTGTCGGCGCCTTGGTGATCAGCGCGATCCGCGCGGCCCGCCAGGTGGTGCTCCCGCTGTGGGGCACCTACCTGGGGCTGTCACCGACGACGATCTCGGTGATCTTCGGCCTGTCCGGCGCGATCGACATGCTGCTGTTCTACCCGGCCGGCAAGGTGATGGACCGGTACGGACGTGCCTACGTCGCGGTGCCGTCGATGGCCGTGCTGGCGATCTCCCTGCTGCTGGTGCCGCTGACCCACTCGGCCGGCGCGCTGCTGGCCGTCGGTTTGCTGATCGGTGTCGGCAACGGGATGAGCTCCGGGCTGGTGATGACGATCGGCGCCGATCTCGCTCTGCCCGGTCAGCGGCCGGTGTTCCTCGGCATCTGGCGAGTGTTCTATGACGCGGGCAACGGGGTGGGCCCGTTCGTCATCGCCGGCGTCGCGGCCCTGACGACCCTCGGAGCCGGGATCGCCGCGATGGGCGTGGTCGGACTGCTCGGTACCGGTTGGCTGGGTTACTGGATCCCGCGCCGGATACCACGTGCCGCGGCATCGCAGCGGGACACCGGCTGATCGCTACCAAGGCGTCATCGGCGCCGCCGCCACCGGCGTCATGCCACCCCAGAACTGTTGAGCAACAGGTCCCGGCGAGCACCACACCGCCGAGCACAGAGACGAACCCGGAGAAGTCATGACCGCACGGGAACCGCAGGAGATCGCCGACGTGGCCGTGCAGGTCGGCGCGAAGAAGGTGCACCGCAGCTGGGACAAGGTGCTGCTCAGTTCGTTCCTGGCGGGCGCGTACATCGCGTTCGGTGCGATGGTCGCGATCACCGTGTCCTCCGGGCTCAAACCAGCGATCTGGGGAACCCTGCCGACGTTGTTCACCGGCATCGCCTTCACCCTCGGCCTCGTCCTCGTCCTGCTGGCGGGATCGGACCTGTACCTCCGTCTCGGGGAGATCCTGGCGATCTTCTTCCCGATCATGGCGTTCGTGGCGATGGGGTTCGACCACGTGGTGGCGAACATGTTCTTCCTGCCGGCGGCGATCTTCGCCGGCGTCCCGGGCATCGACTGGGGCAACACCGCGGTCAACTGGCTGCTCGCGGGCACCGGGAACCTCGTCGGCGCAGTCGTTTTCGTGGCCGGTACCTACTGGTATCTGTTCCTCAAGGACCGTCCCGCAGCGATCTCGCAGCCGCAGACTCCGCAGGCAGCAACGCAGGAACCGGCGTCGGCCCGGTCGGCGCACACCGAGCCGGCCTGATCAGTCGAACTCGGTCGGCAGCCCGGGTTCGCTTCGGTGCGCCAGAATCCGCCGCAGCTGGTGCTCGCTGATCCGGCCCAGCGACAGCTCCGGCAGCTCGTCGATCCCGAACCAGCCGACGTCCAGCGTCTCCAACGCATCGGGTGAACGGACCTCGCCGGTGGCGGCGCACAGGAAGAACAACTTGTAGATCGAGAACGGCAGTGGCGGAACGATGTCCCTGCGTCTCCCGGTCCCACACCCCGACGAGCTTGACCGCGGTGGCGCCGTACCCGGTCTCCTCGAGAATCTCCCGTTCGACCGCCCGCGACGGGGTGTCCAGCGGATCCGCCCAGCCGCCCGGCAGCGACCAGCGTCCGTCGGATCGCTCCCGCATCAGCAGGATGCGCTCGTCGTTGTCGACCAGAGCCCCGCGCACGTCGACCTTCGGGGTGGCGTATCCGGCGTCCTTGCCCATCTCCAGGCGCCAGTGCTCCGCGGGCTCATCGGTGACGGCGGCCAGCAGATCCGCGGCCAGTGCGGCGAGCTTGCGGTAGCGATCGAGGTCGTACTCGTTCTGCGCGTAGGTCAGCCCGCTCTGCGCGAGCGCGCCCAGCGCAATGGCGCTGCGCCGCACCCGATTCGGCGCGTCTGTCATCCGGCGCGCTGGTCGGTGAGAGTCGGCCCATCCAGCTGTGGTTGCTCGGCGGCCAGCGCCTCCAGCTGTGCGCGTGCCGCCTGCACCTCCGGTGGCCCGGTCCATCTGTCGGGCAACACCTGCAGTCCGGCGCGCAGCGCGCGACAAGCCGCCGTCGCGGCGAGGTCGGTGGTCGGCAGGCCCGGCATCCGGTACATCCGGCGCGCCCACGACGGCATCAGCGCGAATGCCATGCCGGCCAGCGAGGCCCAGGCCGGACGGGCCGGCGTCAGCAGCCGGACCCGTTTGGGCATCGGCGGGGCGATGAGCGCCTTGACGGCGCGGGTGGCGTCATCGGTCAACTTCAACTGTGGCCTGACGTGCCGGAAGTACTGCTCCATCCCCGCGACAGAGGCCGGCACGATGTGCTCGGGGATACCGATGAGGGTCGCTGCCAGCACCTGCTCGCGGAGGTAGTCGTCGGCATCCTGCGGGCTGATCGGCGCGCCCGCCCGGCGAGCCGTCGTGAGGAACGAGTCGACCTCGCAGCAATGCACCCAGAGCAGCAGGTCCGGCCGGTCCAACCGGAAACTGTGCCCGGTGTCCGGGTCGGTGCCGCGGATCCGCCGATGGATGCCCCGCACCTTCGCCGCGGTCCGCAGCGCCGTCGCCTCGGGAGCGTAGGTGAGCGAACTGACGTACTGGCCGGTCCGCTCCAGCCGCCCCCAGAAGTCCTCTTCGAAGCCGCGCTGCTGCGCGACGGCGGCCATCGTCAGCGGGTGCAACGCCTGCATGATCAGGGCCCGCACGCCCGCGATCGGGAACACCGGATCCGCGTGTACCCGCCAGGTCATACTGTCGGGGCCGAACAGTCCGGTGTGCATGAAGATCACGGTACCTGCGTGCTCACCGGGCTCTCCTGGGTCGCAGAAGTGTTGGCGCCAGCGGCTTCCGGATCGCGCGGTTCTTCGGCGGTGCGCTGGGCGAGAACCCGGTCGACGGGTATCTCGGAGTTCTGCAACGCCCGCCGGAGCGACCGCGCCACCAGCACACCGATCACCAGGGCACCGATCCCGCATCCGGCGGTCACCCAGTACGCGGTCTGCGCACCCGAGCGATCGATGATCACCCCGGCGATCGGCGTCGCCGTCGCGATGCCCACCGCCAACCCGGAGCTGGCCCAGGCCATCGACTCGGTGAGCCGGCCCGACGGCACGATCCGCTCGATCAGCGACATGCCGGAGATCAGCACCGGTGAGCAGGCGATGCCTGCGACGAACAACCCGATGCCGACCAGCCACACCTGACCGAGGAACGGCAGCGGCAGGGTCACCACCGCGAGCACTGCGACAGCGATCAGGAACTGCCGGACCAGCGACGCCCGGATCGGCAGCGCCCCGAAGATCAGACCGGCGGTCAGCGACCCCACCGCGTACAGCGCCAGCAGCAGGCCGGCCGCACCGGGGACGCCCGCCGCCTTGGTGAAGGCCACGGTGGTGACCTCGAAGGAACCGAAGATCCCGCCGAGCAGCACGAAGATCGCGGCGATGCCGCCCAAGCCCGGAAGCAGGATCGCCGGGCGGCCCTTCGCGCCGCTCTTGCGTCCGGTCGGGCGAGGCTCGGTCGATCGCTGGGTGAGCAGCAGCATCGTTCCGATGACCAGCAGCACGGTGGCGAGAACCAGACCCGCGCTGGGCGAGACCTGGAGCGCCACCACCGTCACCAGCGGCGGGCCCAGGATGAACACCGCCTCGTCGACGAGCGATTCCCACGCGAAGGCCGTTCGGAGCAGCGAGGTTCCGTGCAGTTGTGCCGACCACCTGGCACGAACGAGTGGACCGATGTTCGGAACGGAGGCGCCCCCGGCCACGGCCAGCAGGTAGATGGGCCAGTTGACGTCGGTGGTCAGCGCCACGGCGATGATGCCGACCACCGCCGGCACATGGACCGCCAGTTGCAACGGGACGACCCGGTGCTGCCCGAAGACGTCGATCGCACGGGAGACCTGCGGTCCGATGACCGCCGCCGACAGGGCGAAGGTCGCCGACACGACGCCGGCCACCGCATAGGACCCGCGCTCGGCGGACAACAACAGAACGGCACCGAGGCCGGCCATCGACATCTGCATCCGGGCGAGGAAGCCGGCTGCGGAGAACCGGGCGGCGCCGGGGCGGCGCAGGACCTGCAGATAGGGACCGAACAAGACAGGGACCTCACCGGTAGTGCTGGTGGCCGGCGACCAGTCTTCTTCGCTTTACCGTCCGGCCGGTACAGTCTACGACGTGGCTTCTGATGCCCGCGAACGAATTCTGGTCGCCCTGCGCAACCTGCTCACCTCGGGCGGGACGGGCGCGGTGACCCTCGAGTCGGTCGCCGCGGCGGCGGGCGTCTCCAAAGGCGGACTGCTCTACCACTTCCCGTGCAAGTCGGATCTGTATCTCGGCCTGCTGGCCGCGGTGCGGGACCGGGTGGTGGCCGACATGCAGCGGGCGACCGAGGAGGTCGGCGCCCCCCGCGCCTACCTGCAGTACGCGATCCCGGCCGATGACGCCGAGGGCGGCTTCTTCACCTCGTTGATCGCCGCCGTCCGCACCGGACCGGACACCGACGCCCAGGCCGCTGAACTGCTGGCCGACATCTTCCGCGCCTGGGAGGCGCCGATGCGCGCCGCCATCACCGACCCGGTGCAGGCGGAGACGATGCGCCTGGTCGGCAACGGGGTCTACCTGTCGACGATCGCCGGGTTGCCGCCGACCCCGCCGGCGCTGCTGGCCCAGGTGTTCGACCGGCTGCTCGCGCAGGTGCCAGAACCGCTTGGTCAGGGCTGATCCGCGTCCGGCGGCCGAGGGGTGCTGCGGCCCCGCGCAAGTCCGAACAGGAGTCGGAGCCCGGTCATCAGTGCCGGAAAGAGATCCGCCACGTCCGGCTGACCGCCTGCGCATCCCTGGTGATGGACTGGCCGACCAGCACCCCCAATGCGACCGAGAAGATCGAGATGCCCGTGACGACAAGGTCGGTGGCGCCGCCGTAGTCGCCGGTGGCCAGGCCCGACACCGCACGGAAGCCCAGCGCGCCGGGGAGCAGCAGCCAGAAGCCCGGCAGGAGCATCACCGCGGCAGGCGGCGCGGACCGGAACCGGGACAGCGCGTAGGTGAGCGGGACGATGACCAGGCCGCCGACGAAGCCGGACAATGCCGGGTCCAGCAGGACGGCGCCGACGGTCTGTGCCCCGTACGAGGCGAACAGCGCGACCCACAGGTACAGCAGCGACCCGGGTGGTGCGCTCGCGAAAAGCAGATAGCCGATGGCGACCAGCGCGACGCCGACCCACGGCGCCCACGCCCCGGCCTGCTCGGCGCCCTGGCCGTCGACGGTGCCCACCAGGCTCAAGCCGACGAAGACGCCGAACGCCAGCAGCAGCAGCTGCGAGACACCCCAGACGAGTCGGCTCGCGCCGGAGACGATCTGGTCGCTCGCGAGCTCGATGGTGGCGATGGTCAGCGTCGCGCCCGGCAGGAAGGTGACCAACGCCGGGGCGACCAATCGGATCGGGTCGTCCTGCACGAACGGCGCGACCAGCTCCACCGAGATGACGGTGACCAGGAACGCGGCGATCACCGGCAGCGCCACTGACAGCGTCGCCCAGCGGCCCGCGATCATCCGCAGCAATCCGACGAACGCACCCATGGCCGCGTACGCGGGCAGCGCCATCAGGTCCGGGTTGAGCAGCAGACCGAAGCCGATGCTGAGGATGATCTGCCCGAGCAGTTCCAGCCAGGGGCCGAATCGCGGCTTGGACGTCAGGATCCGGTGCAGCATCCGCAACCCCACCGAAGCAGAGACCGCGGCCCGCCGCAGGATCACGACCAGGTCGTTGATCTCGGCGATCTGATCCAGCCGGAGGCTCTTGTTCGGCACCGAGACCAGGTCGACCTCGTCCGGCCCGATCCGGAACAGGATCCCGGTCGGCATGACCATGGCCTGTATGTCGACGTCATACGCGGCGGCGACGTCCTGCAGGATCTCGGTCGTCGTCGCAGCGGAGTCCGCGCTGTTGAGCAATGCCACACCCAGGGCGCGCAGCAGCTCGACCAACCCTGGCGGGGTGGGCTGCGGCTCCGGCGTGATCCGCGGCAGGGGTTGGGTGTCGTCCGGACTCAGCGCGCGGACCGTGTCGCGCAGTTGATCCCGCCAGCGGTAGCTCCGTTCCATGTCCCGCTCGTTCACGTCCTTGTCCCGCTCGTTCACGGCGTCCGGTCCCTGGGCGCTCGGCCCGTCGTGACTCGCGCCTCGTCCCGACGGTCGTCGAACTTGCCGCCCATCAGCGGTCCACCGACCACCAGATCGGCCCGTGAACGGGTGCCGTCGGCGGCGAAGAAGGCGTCCTCGTCGTCCTGCCACGCGGCCAGGAAGCCCCGGGAGGACTCGCCGTCCCGGCCGACGGCCCGTTCCAGCCGCTCCGCGCGATCACCGATCTCCACCCAGACCGTGACGCCGGCACGGCCGTCGATGGCCGAGCGCGCGGACGAGACTCCTTCCAGGATCAACACTGCGGTCACCGGGATGGTCAGCCAGCGGCCCGGCGCCGGTTCGCCGGCGGTCCATTCGGTCAGCCGGATCCGGCCGGGCCGTCCTCGGCCGATCGGCCCGAGGACCTGTTCGTCGAAGCGGTCGAACCAGCCGAACGGATCGGTCCAGGTGGCCAGCAGATCCGAGGAGAAGAGGGCGACGGATACGCCCCGCGCACGCAGGGTCTCGGCCCACTGCTGGGCAAAGGTGGTCTTGCCGGACCCCGACGGCCCGTCGACGACGCCCAGCCGGGTCCGGCCGATGCGCGGCGGCCTTTCGAGCAACAGCGCTGCGGCCGGCTCGGCCGTCGCGCGGGTGTCAGGCATCCACCGAGCGGCGACCGGAGAATGCGCGCCCGAGGGTGACCTCGTCGGCATACTCCAGGTCGCCGCCGACCGGCAGCCCGCTGGCCAGCCGGGTGACGGACAGGTCGGGGAAGCTACGCAGCAGCCGGCTCAGGTAGGTCGCGGTTGCCTCGCCCTCCAGGTTCGGGTCGGTCGCGAGGATGACCTCCCGAACACCGGGCTCGGCGATTCGGGTCAGCAGCGGTTTGATCCGCAACTGGTCAGGACCGATCCCGTCGATCGGCGAGATGGCGCCGCCGAGCACGTGGTACTTCCCGCGGAACTCCCTGGTGCGTTCGATCGCGGCGACATCCTTGGACTCCTCCACGACACAGATGACCGCGTCGTCGCGTCGCGGGTCGTTGCAGATCCGGCAGCGCACGTCACCGGCGACGTTGCCGCAGACCTCGCAGAAACGCACCTCCTCCTTCACCCGTTGCAGCGCGGCCTGCAGCTTGCCCAGATCAGCCGGATCGACCGTCAGGAGGTGAAAGGCGATGCGCTGAGCGGACTTCGGACCGATCCCCGGCAACCGGCCGAGTTCGTCGATGAGGTCCTGGACGGGGCCTTCGTACACGGACGGTCAGGCCCCGCTCGGGTCGGACGGTCCCGCCGGGCCGCCCTGCTCTAGCTGGTTCCGGTCGAACTCGCGACGGTAGACGTCGTCGGTTTCGTCGTCGACGGCCCTGGCATCGGCGAAAGCCTCTTCCTCGTCGTCCTCCTCTGCGTCGTCCTCTTCTTCGTCGTCCTCTTCTTCGTCGTCCTCATCGAAGTCGTCTTCGTCGACTGCATCCCCGAAGCCACCCCCGAGACCCGGAAGTCCCATCCCGGCCGGCAGGCCCATCGCGGACAGGTCCAACCCGCCGGCAACCGAACCCATCGCCTCTCCGGCAACCTTCTCGGCGGCACGGCGGGCATCGTGAACGGCGGCAACCACCAGGTCTTCGAGCGTCTCCACATCGGAGGAATCGACGACAGCCGGGTCGATGCGGATCCGCAGCAGGTCACCTGCACCGTTGACCACGGCGGTGACCGCGCCGCTGCCGGCAGACCCGGTCACCTCCGTCTCGGAAAGGGAAGCCTGAGCCCGTGCCATGTCGGCCTGCATCTGCTGCGCCTGCATCAGAAGCTGACTGAGGTCGGGCATTCCGGGCATCATCGGCGTCTTCCTCTCCCCGCGCACGGAAGGGCTCCTGCGCGTCACCGCAACAGTAGTGGGCGGCTCGGACGCTGCCCGGCGAGCGACCGGGACAACCACACCGACGGGCCGGGCGAAAATGCGACCTCCCCACCGCCTGCGATGGGACAGTGGGCGGATGACTGGACGCCCGGCGACCTCCCGCGCCATCGGCGCGGTGTTCGCGGTGGCCGCGGCCTGCGCCGTGCTCGCCGCGTGCGCGGCGCCGGTCAACCAGGCAACTCCGCCCGCCAGCAGCACCGCGACCTCGTCCTCCGCCGCGCCGTCCAGGTCCGGACCGCGCGTCACGGTTCCCAGTCTCTCCTCGCCGTCCAAGAGCTCACCGGCACCGACCAGCAGATCGGCGCCGCCGCCCAGCCCGACAACGGCGCCGTTGACCAGCGCAGTCACCAGCAGAGCGATTCCGGTGCCACCCCCGGCACCGACCACGGCTGCGGAACCGGTCGACACGCCCGCACCCGAGCCCGTCACGACGCAGGAGCCCAGCACCACGGCGGCGCCGCCACCCACGCCGGCCACCCGCGACCCATCGCCCCGCGGCCCGATCAGCGGGGAGAAGGTCGTCGTCATCGACCCCGGGCACAACGGCGGGAACGGCGCCGCGCCGGACATCATCAATGCCCTCGTGCCGGCCGGCTTCGGTCAGACCAAGGCGTGCAACACCACCGGCACCGAAACCGATGACGGGTACCCCGAGCACGACTTCAGCTGGGCGGTCGCGAACGACCTGCGCCCCATGCTGGAGGCTCAGGGCATCACGGTGGTGATGACCAGGAGCAGCGATGACGGGGTCGGGCCGTGCGTCAACAAGCGGGCCGGCATCGGCAATGACGCCGGGGCGGACGTGGTCATCTCCATCCACGGCGATGGAGATGAGCCGTCCGCCAACGGGTTCTACGTCATGACGGCCGAGCAGGACCCGGCGGGTGCCGTGATGGCCGCCCGCTCCGAGAGTCTCGCGGTCAATGTCCGTGACGGGCTGGTCGGCGCCGGCCTCTCGCCGTCCAACCATCTCGGTTCCGACGGTTTGTGGCCGCGCAATGACCTTGCCGGGCTCAATCTCTCGTTACGGCCGACCGTGATGATCGAGGCGGGGAACATGCGCAATGCCGCCGATGCCGCGCTGATGAAGTCCGACGCCGGCCACCAGCAGGTGGCCCAGGGCCTGGCCAACGGCGTTCTGAACTACCTCGGTGGGGGCTGAAAACCCTTCACCCTCCGGCGTTTCGCTCCGCTGCCTGGACGGCGTCAGATGACATCGACCGTGACGTCGTGCGGCTTCAGCGTCCCGGCAGCGATCTCGGCCGCGTAATGGCAGGCAACCCGGTGACCCGGCTGCCGCTCTATCAGTTCCGGCCGGTCGGTGTCGCACAGCGTCGGCTGGCGCCACGGGCACCGGGTGTGGAACCGGCAACCGGAGGGCGGATTGGCCGGGGAGGGCAGGTCGCCGGTCAGCAGGATCCGCTCCCTGGCGTCCTCGACGATCGGGTCAGGCACCGGCACCGCCGACATCAGCGCGCGGGTGTACGGGTGCAGCGGTTCGCGGTAGAGATCCGCGGACTCTGCCTCCTCGACCAGCGCCCCCAGGTACATCACCCCGACGCGGTCCGAGATGTGCTTCACCACAGCAAGATCGTGCGCGATGACCATGTAGGTCAGGCCGAGGTCCTTCTGCAGGTCCTCCAGCAGGTTGATCACCTGCGCCTGCACGGAGACGTCCAGGGCGGACACCGGCTCGTCGGCGACGATCAGGTCGGGGTTGACCGTCAGAGCGCGGGCGATGCCGATCCGCTGCCGCTGACCGCCCGAGAACTCGTGGGGGTACTTGCGCAGCGCTGTGTTGGGCAGACCCACCTCGGCGAGCAGTTCGCGAAGCCGCGCGTTCGTCTTCGCCGACGAGTCGTCCAGCCCGTGGGCCTTCATCCCTTCCTCGAGGATGGACTGCACCGACTGCCGCGGATCCAGCGAGCCCAGCGGGTCCTGGAACACCATCTGCATCCGGCGCCGGGCCTGCCGGAGCGGTTCCGGCTTGAGCTCGGCGATGTTCTGCCCATCGAAGATCACCGAGCCCGCGGTCGGTTCCACCAGCCGGAGAATCCCGCGACCCAGAGTCGTCTTTCCGCATCCGGATTCGCCGACCAGGCCGTAGGTCTCGCCGCGCCGGACGGCCAGGCTGACGCCGTCCACGGCGTAGACGAAGCCGATGGTCTTGTCGATGAGCACGCCCCGCTTGATCGGGAAGTGCACCTTGATGTCGTTGACCTCGAGCAGCACGTCGGTGTCGGCGGTGTCAGCGCTCAGCCGGGTGGCGGGAACCTGCTCGGTCGGCTCCGGTTGGTGCCCGCGCGCACCACGCTCCGCGGAACCGTCCAGCTGCGATTCGGTGGCGGCCTCGGCCGTCATCGCCTCCGGGTCCAGCCGGGTGGCGTCGCCTTCCCACGCCGCGCCCGTCACGCGAGCTCTCCCGCCTCGGCGACCGGTGCGGCGCCGACCGCAACCGGCCGCACCGGGTTGTGACACCGCAGCAGGTGCTCCTGTTGCTCGGCCAACGGCTCCAGCGCGGGGGTCACCTGGGTGCACCTCTCGATCTCGTTCCCGCAGCGCGGGGCGAACGCGCACCCCGATGGCCACGGAATGTTGTCCGATACCGACCCGAGAATCGGCGTCAGCCGCTCTCCGGGCGGCGCGTCCAGCCGCGGAATCGACTCCAGCAACCCGTGCGTGTAGGGGTGCCGCGGCGTGGAGAACAGTTCGTGGCGATCGGCCCGCTCCACCACCCGGCCGCCGTAGAGCACGTTGACCTCGTCGACCAGACCGGCGACCACCCCGAGATCGTGGGTGATCATGATCAGCGCCGTCCCGTGCTCCACCACCAGCGTCTTCAGCAACGCCAGGATCTGCGCCTGAATGGTCACGTCCAGGGCGGTGGTCGGCTCGTCGGCGATGAGCAGCCGCGGCCGGCAGGCCAATGCCATCGCGATCAGCGCCCGCTGACGCATGCCGCCGGAGAGCTGGTGCGGGTACTCCTTGAGCCGGCGGGTGGGATCGGGGATGCCGACCGAGTCCAGCAGGTCGCGGGCCTCGGCCATCGCGGCGGACCGCCTCATCCCGCGGTGTCGCTCGAGCACCTCGGTGACCTGGATGCCGATGGACACCACCGGATTCAGTGACGACAGCGGATCCTGGAAGATCATCGCCAGATCCCGGCCGCGCCTGTCGCGCATGTCGTCCAGCGACAGGGTCAGCAGGTCGGTGCCTTCGAAGTCGACGGTGCCGGTGATCGTCGTGCCGCGCTGTGGCAGCAGCCGCATGATGGCCAGCGAGGTGACGGACTTGCCACATCCGGATTCGCCGACCAGCCCGACGGTCTGGCCCGGCGCCACGTCGAAGCTGACCTTGTCGACGGCGGTGAAGGGGGCGACGCCCTTCCTGTTGAACTGGACGGCCAGGTCTTCAACGTGCAGCAACGCTGTCATCGCCGGGTCACCGTCGATTCTTCGGGTCGATGGCTTCCCGGAGCGATTCCCCGAGCAACGTGAAACCGAGCACCACGACGATGATCGCACCGGCCGGCCAGAAGGCGAGTTGCGGGTGTGAATCGATGCTGCCCTGCGCCTCGCCCAGCATCTGACCCCATTCCGGTTGCGAGACGTCCTGTGAACCGAGCCCGAGGAACGACAGGGCCGCGGCGTCGAGAATGGAGGTCGCGACCACCAGCGTGGACTGCACGATGACCGGGGACACCGAGTTGGGCAGCATGTGCCGGAACACGATAGGGCCCCGTTTGACGCCCAGCGCTCGCGCCGCCAGCACATGATCGGACTCGCGTTGAGCGAGCAGTTGGCCGCGCAGCAGCCGGGCGAAGACAGGGATCTGCGGGATGCCGACGGCGATGATCACGCTGGTCAGATTGGGGTTGGTGAACAGCACACCGATCGAGATGGCCAGCAGCAGACTGGGGATGGACAGCAGGACGTCGACGATCCGCATGATCACCGTGTCGACCCAGCCGCCGAAGGCACCGGCCAACAGGCCCAGGATCAGTCCGCCGAGCAGACCGATCAGGGTGGCGAAGATGCCGACGAGCAACGTCTGACGCGCCCCGACCATCAGCCTGGACAGCAGGTCCCGGCCCTGGGTGTCCCCGCCCAGCGGGAATCCGGGCTGCGCCGGCGCGATGGCATTGCGGGCCCGTGACGTCTGCCCGATCAGCAGCTGCTCGCCCGGATCGTGCGGCGCGATCCACGGTGCGACGATCGCCAACACCAGGAACACGCCGATGATGACGGCTCCCACCCAGAACAGCGGCGAGCCCTTCAGCCGGGTCCAGGCGTCCTTGAGAAGCGACGTTCCTTCGTCATCGGCAGTGACCAGCGAGTCGATGCGCTGCTTGCGCGCACCCGAGTAGGTGGTGGCCATCAGCGGACCCGGATCCGCGGGTCGACCAATGCATACGCCAGGTCCACGAGGGTGTTGATGATGACGAACGCCGCGGCGGCCGCCAGGATCATCACCTGGACCACCGGATAGTCCTTCTTGGTGAAGCCGAGGTAGAGCGCCTCGCCCAGGCCCGGGTACGCGAAGACCTTCTCGGTCAGGACGGCTCCGGTGAGCAGGAGGCCACTGAGCAGGCCGGTCACCGTGATCACCGGCAACATGGCGTTCCGCAGGACGTGCCGGTTCCTGATCGTGGTGCGGGTGAGGCCCTTCGCCTCTGCGGTCCGGACGAAGTCCTCACCCTGCACTTCCAGCACCGACGCTCGGGTGATGCGGAAGATGACGGCGAACGGGATGGTGCCCAGCGCTATCCACGGCAACAGCAGGTGCTTGAAGGTGTCCCACGCGGCGTCCCATTCCCGAGTGATCAGGCCGTCGAGGATGAACAAGCCGGTGACCCTGGTGGCGTCGATCCCAGGGGTCTGCCGACCGGACGGCGGCAGCAGACCCCACTTGACCGCGAAAACGTACTTGAGCAGGAAGGCCAGGAAGAAGACCGGTACCGCGATGCCGACGAGCGACACGACGATCAGGCTGTTGTCCAGCGCGCCGGCGCGCCGTTTGGCGGCCATGTAACCCAGCGGGATGCCCAGGGCCAGTCCGAAGATCATGGCGCCGATGGCCAGTTCGATGGTCGCGCCGAAGCGGGTGATGAAGACGTCGACCGCCGAGGTGCCGGGGGACACGCCGGTGGACTGGCCGAAATTGCCCTGCAGGATCCGGCCGAGGAACTTGAAGTACTGCACGATGATCGGCTGGTCCAGGCCCAGGACCGCGGTGAGCTCTGCGCGCTTCTCCGGGGTGGCGCGGTCACCGAGGATGGCGGTGACCGTGCCGCCGGGCAGGCTGCGCAGCCAGATGAACAGCAGCAGCGACAGGATGAACAGCACCAGGAACAGCTGCAGGACCCGCCGGACCGTGTACCTCAGCATCGGCAACCTCCCGGTCGATGGTTGTCCGGGAGGAGATCATGGCCGCAACGAGCGGCCCGCTGCCGGGGTCGGGGACGGCGACGGCCGGAACACGCCAGGAGCGACGGCATGCGGCGATCCTTCCTGTCACATGATCACGCCACGGCCGGCGCCGCCCGGCGCGGATCGAGATTGCCCGGGTCGGGCGGCGGCGCTCACGATCGGTCCGATCGCAGGCGCCGCCGCCCCTCGGAACAACAGTCAGCTCTTGTAGGCGTCGACGAACTTCTCGTCGGTCAGCGGACTCGGGGTGATGCCCTGCAGGTTCGCAGCGAGCACCAGGGCCGGCGGCGACGAAGAGATCGGGATCGCCGGCAGGTACGTGCTCTTCAGCTTCTTGTTGATGTCGTCGTAGGCCGCATTCCGCGCGGACTCCTCGGGAATTGTGTCGGCCTCCTTCAGGGAGTTCGACAGCTCCGTGCCCCAGTCCGTCTTGCCGGTGTTGAACCGGTTGTCGGTGCGGGTGAAGAAGGTCCCGATGAAGTTGTCCGGCGTGTTGTAGTCACCGGTCCAGCCGAGCAGGAACAGATCCGCCTGGTGCGCCTCCACGCCGTCGAGGTAACCGCCGTTCCAGTCCTTGGACGTCTCCTTGATCTTGATCCCGGCTGCCTCGAGGTCGCTCTTCAGCGCCGTGAAGACACTCTTGGGGTCCGGCATGTAGGGCCGGGAGACGGCCGTGGGCCACCAGAAGTCCAGGGTCAGGTTGGTCTGTCCGGCTTCGGCGAGCAGGTCCTTGGCCTTCTGCACGTTGTAGTCGTAGGTCTCGACGTCCTTCGTGTAGGGCGTGACCGTTTCCGGGTAGTACAGCGGTGCGACGGTGGCGCCCTGCGGCAGCTGCGAGTCCACGAACTGCTGGCGATTGAGCGCGTAGGCGATCGCCTGGCGCACCTTGAGATCCGCCAACGCGGGGTTCTTACCCTGCGTCATGCCCAGGTAGAGGATGTTGAACGCAGGCCTGATCGCGACGTTGAACCCGTCCGATTGGAGGTTCTGCCAGTCTGCCGGGTTCGGCAGGTCGTACCCGTCGATGGTGCCTGCCTGCAGCTCCTGCTTGCGGGCGGTCTCGTCGGGGATGATCTTGAAGATCAACGTCTTCGACTTGGCCTTGTCGCCCCAGTAGTCGTCGTAGCGGACCAGCGTGACGGTGTTGTTGGCCTTGTCGTAGGCCTGGAACTCGAACGGCCCGGTGCCGGTCGGATGCTGGGTGGCGTAGGCCGGGTACACGAAGGAATCACCCTCGGCCTTGACGTTGTCGGCGTCGTACTTCTTCAGCGCGGTGGGCGACTGGATGGAGAAGGACGGCAATCCCAGGATGGCCGGGAACTTGGAGGTGTATCGGGTCAGCTTGATGACCGCGGTGCCCGAATCCTGCGCAGTGCAGGATTCGTACACACTCGGCACGAGCTTTCCGGCCTGGTCCTTCTGACCCTTGAAGCCGCCCATGGTGTCCGACCAGTACTGCGCCTGGGTGGCACCCGCACCCTTCTGGTTGTACATCCGGTCGAGGTTGTAGCAAACCGCCTCGGCGTCCAAAGTCGTACCGTCGTGGAACGTCACGCCGTCCTGCAGGGCGAAGGTCCAGGTGAGGCCGTCGTCCGACTGCTCCCAGGACTTGGCCAGCGCGGGTTCCACGTCGGCGGTGCCCGGCTTGAAGCCGACCAGACCCTCGGTCATCTGCCGGACCACCCGGAAGGTCTCGCCGTCGGTGGCGTACAGCGGATCGAACATGCTGGGCGCGCCGGCTGCGCCGAAGATGATCTGCCCGTTGGGGTCGGCCGGACCCGGGGCCGCACTGGACTCACCGGACGCGGAGCCGGACGCGGAGGCGGCCGCACCACCGCTCGTGGCGCTGGTCTCGCTGCTGCGATCCGAGCTCGCGCACGCTGTCAGGGTCAGGACGAGAGCGCCGGCCAGGCCGGCCCCCATCCACAGGTGACGTCTCACGCTTCACTACCTCCAGGGCTGTTGTGGCGGTGCCGCCGTGGTGTCTACAGCAGCGTTGTTTCCGGGATGTTCTCTACAGCGGTGTGCCTGTCGTGCGGTGTCCGTTCGGGATCGACGTGCCGTGCTCAGTGCCCGCCTCGGTGCGCACCGAGGTCGGTTCGCAGGAGTGTGCACCCAAGAGCGAAGCCGCGCCCGGTGCAGGGCCGAAGCGGACCGGCCGACGCGCCGCCTGTCACCCGGGAAGGGCCGCAGCTGCGCCGTGCTCATGGCACCGTAAACGCCGGTTCATCCCAAGACGCACACTGTCACCGCATCGTTACCTTTGCCAGCCGGTCCAGCACCGTACGTCACAACCGGTGACGCAGCCGACAAGGTCATGACTCCGGTGGAGCGGCTCGCACCGTTCGCGGTGACGGCCGGCGGCGCATTCGCAGTCTGGCGGCGATCACCGTAGCGGCGACCAGGATGACCAACAGGCCGAGCAGCGGCCACGGCCCGATCGCGTCCACCCAGCCGGCCAGCGTGCCCTGTATCCGGGCGGCGGCGTCCACGACCGGGTCGCTCGCGTCGCCGTTGCCGGCGAACAGCCGCAGCTCGTAGATGCCGTAGTACGTCACGTACACGCCGCTGACGACGAGCAGGATGCCGCTGATCCGGTTCACGTACGGCAGCAGCCTGCGCGTTCGCATCACCGTCGCCGTGCTGGCCAGGGCCGTCGCGACGGCGAGAACCCCCACCACGAGCGCCATTCCGAGCCCGTAGGCGACGTAGGCGAGGAACCCCGAGATTGCCGAACCGCTGCGGAACGTCGCGCTGGTGACGGCCAGAAACGGCCCGATGGTGCAGGACAGCGATGCCAGTGCGTAGGCAATGCCGTATCCCAGCATGGATCCGATTCGCCGAGTTGGCGCGCCCTTGCCGGGCCTGGGCAGCAGCAGTGTCAGTTCCCGGCCGCTGAGCAGGTAGGCACCGAGAGCGACCAGGGCGACGCCGATCACCACGGTGACGGCAGGCAGGTATTGCTCGATGGACGTCGTCAACGGCGCGATGACCAGCCCGAAGGTTCCGAAGACGAGCACGAACCCGGCCGCCATCGCTGCGGTTGCGCCCAGCGCCCTGCCGACGGCTCGGCCACGGGACGCCGCCGAAGGAGCACTTGTCCCGGTCGCACCGGTTCCGAGCTCATTCATGCCCGCCGCACCCGTCCGCGCGGTCGCGGCGTCAGCCGTCTCCCCGGCCACCACCAGCGACAGGTATCCGGGCAGCATCGCGAACCCGCACGGGTTCACCGCGGCGACCAGACCTGCTGCCACCGCGAAGGCGAGGGTGTCCAGGTCCATGACAGGTGGCGATCAGCGAGCGAGTGCGGCGAGTCGGCTGTCCAGCTCCTCGGCGGAGATCCGGCTCTTGACGACGTCGATCGACCCGTCGGCACCGACGAAGGCGTATGCCGGCTGCAGGGTCACACCGAAACGCTGCCAGATCGAGGCGTCCAGGTCCGCCAGGTGCGCGAATCCGCCGACGCCGTAGTCGTTGACGAAGGCCTGCATGGCGGGCAGGTCGTCCTGCGCACCGACTCCGACGAAGGTCACGTCGGGGTTGGCTGCGGCGGCGGCGGCCACCTGCGGCGCCTCGGCGCGGCAGTTCGGGCACCAGGGTGCCCAGAACCAGAAGACCACGGGCCGGCCCACCAGTGCGGCGGCGTCGAACGGTGCGCCATCCAGAGTCGTGGCGGTGAACTGCATCTGCTCGGGAACCGCAACCGGCGCCGCATCGGCCCCGGAGGAAGGGGGGCCTTCCTGGGACGCGCCGGGCGACGTCGACATCGTGAGGTTCGTTTCGGCAGCGGTCGTTTTGGATTCTCCGGTGCGCGATTCCGATTCGATTGATGCACCGGCACTGGCGGGGTTCTCGGCCGGTGCGCCGGCCGACGATCCAGCGCCGGGAATCGAGAGAGAGGTTGTCGGTGCGGGAGCGGTCGTCGTCCCGCTCGCCGAAGCGGGTGCTGCGCCGTTCGACTGCGATGCCGCACATCCGGCCAGCAGCATCATGGACATGGCAGCCACCACCGGAATGAACCCACGCCGGCGGCTCACAGCTCCGCGAATCACGTCTCTCCTCTTCCCACATCTGGTCGGCGGACAATTCCCTGATCATGCCCGTTGTGTCCGTTCGGCGGGCCGATCAACCCTTACAGAACCGTGACGTCCCCCCGATCCCGGCGTGCGGCCGCCGATCGGCGGATTCTGTCCCGCCGCCCTCGGCCACTACGGTGGACACTGCGACAGACGGGCTTTGGCCAGCAAATCGGCCCCCGTTCAGGCGCCAATCGAGGAGGACCTGCCATGACGACGACCGACGTGGCCGCGGCCATCGCGGACCAGGCAACTGCCGCCGCCGCGCCCTGGCCGGGCATGAACGCCCCGGTGGAGATCGCCGACCCGGAGGTCGCGCGCTACATCGCCCTGGAGGTGGAGCGTCAGCAGCAGACGCTCGAGATGATTGCCTCGGAGAACTTCGCGCCGGTGTCGGTCATGCAGGCGCAGGGCAGCGTGCTGACCAACAAGTACGCCGAGGGCTACCCCGGACGCCGTTACTACGGCGGATGCGAATTCGTCGACGCGATCGAGACGCTGGCCATCGAGCGGATCAAGTCGCTGTTCGGTGCCGGCTTCGCCAATGTGCAGCCGCATTCCGGTGCCCAGGCGAACGCCGCGGCCATGCAGGCGCTGATCAAGCCGGGCGACACCATCCTCGGGTTGTCTCTCGCCCATGGCGGGCATCTGACCCACGGCATGCGGATCAATTTCTCCGGCCTGCTGTACAACGTTGCGGCGTACGAGGTGTCCAAAGAGGACTACCGGATCGACATGGACGAGGTGTCCCGCCTCGCCCGTGAGCACCGTCCGAAGTTGATCATCGCGGGATGGTCCGCCTACCCGCGCCGGCTCGACTTCGAGCGCTTCCGGGAGATCGCCGACGAGGTCGATGCGTTCCTGTTGGTGGACATGGCCCACTTCGCCGGTCTGGTCGCCGCAGGACTGCACCCCTCCCCCGTGCCGCATGCCCACGTCACCACGACCACCACACACAAGACGCTCGGCGGCCCGCGCGGCGGCGTGATCCTGTCGAACGATCCGGCGATCGCGAAGAAGATCAACTCCGCGGTGTTCCCCGGCCAGCAGGGTGGTCCGCTCGAGCATGTCATCGCCGCCAAGGCGGTGGCATTCAAGATGGCCGCCGACCCGTCGTTCACCGAGCGGGCCGAGCGCACCATCCGGGGCGCGCGGCTGCTTGCCGAGCGCCTCGTGCAGTCCGATGTCGCCGGTGCGGGCGTACAGGTGCTGACCGGCGGCACCGATGTCCACCTCGTTCTGGTGGACCTGCGCGAGTCGGACCTCGACGGCCGCGCTGCGGAGGATCGGCTGCATGACGTCGGCATCACGGTGAACCGGAATGCGGTGCCATTCGACCCGAGACCGCCGATGGTGACGTCCGGACTGCGCATCGGGACCCCTGCTCTTGCCACCCGCGGCTTCGGTGACAGGGACTTCGTCGAGGTCGCGGACATCATCGCCGCCGCGCTGACGGCGCCGGTCGGGGAACTCGACCCTGCGGTTCGGACGGCGCTGCGGGCGCGGGTGACCGCGCTGGCGAACGCCCACCCGCTCTATCCGGGTCTGGGGGTGAGCGTGTGACGATGCAGGTCGAGAAGATTGTCACAGCAGGCACTTTCAGCCTCGACGGGGGCAGTTGGGACGTCGAGAACAACGTGTGGCTGGTCGGTGACGACCACGAGGTGGTCGTCATCGATGCCGCCCACGACGCCGACGCCATCGCCGAGCGCATCGGACAGCGCCGGGTCGTGGCCATCCTGCTCACCCACGGCCACAACGACCACATCAACGCCGCACCCGATCTGGCCAAGCGAACCGGCGCGACGATCTGGCTGCACCCGGCCGACGCCGCCCTCTGGGGCATGACGCACCCCGCGGTGCAACCGGCCGTCGAACTGCACGGCGGCCAGGTGCTCAGCGTCGCCGGAACCGAGATCCACGTGTTGCACACCCCGGGACACAGTCCCGGTGCCGTCAGCTTTTTCGTCCCCGAACTGGCGAAGGTGTTCACCGGTGACACGCTGTTCGCCGGCGGCCCCGGTGCGACGGGACGGTCCTTCTCCGACTTCCCGACGATCATCGATTCGATCAGTCACAAGCTGCTCACGCTGCCGTCCGCGACGGTCGTGCACACCGGTCACGGGGACGACACGACCATCGGCGCGGAAGCGCCTCACCTCGACGACTGGGTCGTGCGCGGGCACTGACCGCGGCGCGCGGCCGGTCGGCTCATCGCGCCGACCGGTTGCCGCCCTCGGCCGCGGTCATGACATGTGGTGCGGCGCAGGCTCACCGGGCTGCGGTGGGCCGATGCGCATCGGGCGCATCATCTCGTTGTCCTCGTGCTCGATGATGTGGCAGTGCCAGACGAACTGGCCACCTTTCCCGAAATGCACTCGGATCCTGGTGACCTCGCCGGGATAGGCGATCACCGTGTCCTTCCAGCCTCGTTCACCGGGCTCCGGCGCGCGCGCCGGTTCGGTCGGGTCGGGGCGTGCGGTGTGATTCTCCTCGTCGATCAATGCCCGCTGCCGATCGACCACCTGGAAGAACACATCATGAAGATGCATCGGGTGCGCGTCTGCCGTCGTGTTGTACAGCTCCCAGGTCTCGGTGGCACCGACCGCCGGGTTCTCCGTGACCGGCTCGCTCCACATCGCTGCCGCGTAGTGGCCGTGGTGGTCGACCGTGCCGAGCAGCCCGGCGATCGGTGCGTCCACACCCTCCAGCGTTGAGGCATCCTCGATCAACGCCAGCCGGCGGGTTCGTGTCGGCCGCAGCGGGGTGATGCGCGGGAGGGCGAGGAATGGCGGCGGGGTCGTCCGGTCGGGGCCAACGGCCGGCACCACCCTGAACTGGAGAACTCGGCCGGTGGTGTCCGGGTCGGCCAGGTCGAAATCCTCATTCGGCAGACCACCGCCGTAGGGTTCGTCCGGGCCGACGTTGCGCAGCACATGACGCCCGACCGGCACGGCCGAGAAGTCGACGATGAAGTCGGCACGCTCTGCGGGGGCGAGCAACAGCCGGTTCGCCACATTCTTCAGGTCAACCGGCTTCGGCAGGAATCCGCCCTCGGAGCCGATCTGCCAGACCCTGACACCCGGGATCTCGGCGAAGTCGAGAATCAGAAATCTTGCGTCGCAACCGTTCAGCGCCCGGACCCGGTAACGGCGACGCTCGACCGTCAGATACGGCCAGGTGGCGCCGTTCACCATGATCGCGTTGCCGAAGAATTCGGGGTTCCAGACCGGCGGGATATCGGTGTCGGGAATGTACGGACCAACGGTGTCCTCGAAATAGTCCCGCGAATCCGGGTAGAACAGCGAACCGTCGCTGTTGAAGGAGCGGTCCTGAATGACGATCGGAATCTCGCGGTAGCACGTCGATGCGCGATCACCGATTTGCGGAGCAGGGCCGGGCAGAACTGCTCGTCGCCCGGATCGCTTGTCCAGGACTGCGTCATCTCCTTCCGGCCCACCGCGGATGAGGAAGAAGCCCGCTGGGCCCGCGTACACGTTGAGCCGCGTCAGGCCCAGGGCGTGATCGTGGTACCACAGGGTGGAGGCTCGCTGGTCGTTCGGATACTGGAAGGTGGCCGAACCGGCTCTCCACGAGACCCTGTGAGCGGCTCTCGCTTTCCGCTCGAAGAACCCGTACCAGGTGCCGTGCCTGGCATAGCCGGACGGGATGTCGCGGGCCGAGGGGAGGAACCAGGCCTCCGGATACCCGTCGCTCTCATCGCCCACACCAACGGCGCCGTGCACGTGTGTCACCAGCGGGACCGGGCCGGTGTAGCGATCGGGTGTTCGACCGAACGTCGGCCGACTGTCCCGACCGGCCGTTCCGCCGGCGGGATTGGCCCAGTGCAGTGTCGGGTCGACCGGCAGCAGGTGGGGAAGGAAGCGGCCCCGCTCGGTGAGCTCGTTGATCCATCGGACGCGGACCGGCCGGTTCCACCGGGCCTCGATGGTCAGGCTGGGCGCATGGTGCAGGGGCGCCACACCGACATGCGTTGCCCCGGCGGGTCCGTAGCCCCAGACGGTGGTCGCGGGCAGAGGCTTCGGCAGGATCTGCTGGGCGAACTGACGCGTCGAGATCTCGTAATAGTCGGCGGTGCGGCCACCTCCGAGCGGTGCCGTCCCCGCCTTGGGCATGGCCGGCGGGATCAACATCGGCGTCACGAACTGCGGTATGCCGTCGCTCGGCAACAGGGCTCGTGCCAGACGTGGCGAGACAGCTTCCAGCGCGACGGCGCGGCCGCCGAGTGAGGTCATGAAGAACAAACCGAAACCTGCACCGGCAGCCGCCTTGAACAGCGTGCGCCTGGGCACGCCGCGCGAACCGCTCGTATCGGCATCTGTGGTCATCGTTTTCGCTCCGATCCGACGCGTCCCCCGACGCCCATTGGTCCGAATAGTGAAGCAACGATTCACAGGTGACGCACAGTGTCGAAAGTCCGTCATCCTCGCCTCGAACGGGTGAACAAATTAGTGCATTAGAGGCGCGCTCCGTCATCGCGTGACAGTGGCTGCGGGGTCGGTGCCGCGTTGCTGCTGGACATCTCTCGCCGCGCCGCGCATCATTCGCCGGGTGAATGGCGCCGATATCGATCAACTCGCCGATGCCACACAACTGTGCGCAGGCGTCATCGCCCGGGTCGGGCCCGCTCAGTGGTCCGCACCGACGCCGTGTTCGCAGTGGTCGGTGCGCGATGTGGTGGTGCACCTGATCGTCGGAAAACACCTGTTCGCCGATGCACTGCTGCCGGACGCGCCGCCGACCGTCGCCGACACCAGCCGTTACCTGGAGTCTCCTGACGCCGATCTTCCGGTCGCCTTCGACATCGCCGGACAGCTGCTGCTGCAGGCCTTCTCGACCCCGGATGCGATGACCCGGATGATCACCGTTCCGTTCGGAACCATCCCAGGTGCCGTCGCATTGAATCTCCGCATCATCGAGATGCTGGTGCACGGCAGGGATATCGCGGTCGCAACCGGTGCAGCCGTGCAATTCCCGGAGGACCTGGCCGAGCAGGAGATCGTGTTCTCGCAGCAGAATCTGAGCCGGGTACCACCCGGCCGCCGACGCTTCGCCGACCCGCAATCCGTGCCCGACGGTGCACCTGCGATCGACCGATTGGCGGCCCTGCTGGGCCGCGAAGTTCAGGCCGTCGGGTCGAGCGGCCTGGCGCCCAGCTGAGCCGACAACAGTGCGATGGCAACCTGTTCCGGGTCGCGAACGCTCCCGGTGACGGCCGACGGGTCCGGCGGTTCGCCGTAGTCGTCGGGGATGTCGTCGTCATCGGGCGGTGGCGGAACCGGTTCGACGCCCGCCGCCGGGAACCCTGATCCGCCGCGTTCCGCTTGACCGGTCGGCGCGCCCGCCGGCGGCCGGCCCAGCGCCCCCTGCCCCGCCGGTGAACCGGAGTTGCCAGCGGTGCAGGCAATCGACCAATCGACCCCGAGTACGTGCTTGACCGCCCCGCGGAGCAGGTCGGCGTTGGCCGGTTCGAGGACGCGCCGCGCCGTCCCGGCCGATGGCATCGTCAACTTCAGGACGCCCGATTCGACGGCGACCACGGTGGCCGACTCGAGCAGGATCTGGGTCGTCCGGCGGCGCTCCTTGACCGCGGCCAGCACTTCCGGCCAGACACGGCGCACATCCGTCACCCCGATCGTCGCCGCATCTGTCGGGGACGCCCCTGTCGGGGACGCCCCTGTCGGGGACGCACCTGGCGGGGAAGCGTCAGTCTGGGAAGCGTCAGTCGGGGACGCATCAGTCTGGGACGCATCTGTCGGTGATGCCCCTGTCGGAGCGGCATCGGGCACAGATGGTTCCGTCGATGACAAGTCGGGCGCCACGGGATCGGCCGGTTCGGCGTCGATCATCGAAGCGTCGTGTCGGTGAGCGTCTCTCGCTACGCCGTTGTCGTTGGCGGGCTCGGCGTCCGACGAAGCACGATTCGTGCTGGCGTTGCGCGCCGGATCGCTCTTTCCTTCACCCTGGGCATCTCGCCCGGAGGGCAAAAAATCCCCGCCGCGTGACGCCGGTGCGTTCGGGCGCTGACCACCGGCTGCGGTGCGGTCCCCAGTGTGATCCTTCGACGTCGCCGAGCCCGGAGGCCCGGAGCGGTCGCCGGTCGTGTCGCGTCCGCGTCCTGAAGTACTCAGGGTCGGGGGAACGGGAAGCCCGAGATCCGGACCCGCCCGGCGAACCGGCGGCGTGGACCGGGACGTCGTTGTGGCGCGCGACGGAGTCGGTGCGACATCACTCGACGAGGCGACGACGTCCGTGTTCCCGCCGGCATCGGACCCGCTCGTAGGGCCAGGCTCCTGGGCGCCCCGACCGACTGCAGCGCGGGCCCGGCCACCACTGTCACTCGTCGTGCCGGCGGTGGCGCCGGCCGATCCGCCTACGGTCCCGGCCGTTGACGCCCGGACGGAACCCGACTGCCGCCCGCCGGCCGTCTCGTTGCGGCGCCCGCCGTCCCCGGACGCGTGATCGGCGGCGATGTCCATCCGCCGTTCCATCCGCTCCAGGCGTTGCAGCAGCGACGCGTCGCCCGCCGCCGATCCCGGCAGAAGCATGCGGGCACAGAGCAGTTCGAGCAGCAGCCGCGGAGATGTGGTGCCGCGCATGTCCACCAGACCGGTGTGCAGCACCTCCGCCATCCTCGTCAAAGTCGCGACACCGAGCCGATCGGCTTGGCCGACCATCGCCGCCAGCTCGTCCTCGGGGGCATCGATCAGCCCCTTGGAGACCGCATCGGGGACCGCGTTGAGGATGACCAGATCGCGCAATCTCTCGAGCAGGTCGGCGGCGAATCTACGAGGGTCGTGGCCGGCTTCGACCACCCGGTCGACCGCACCGAACACTGAGGCCCCGTCGCCGGCCGCGAGGGCGTCGACCACCTCGTCGATCAGCGCCGCATCGGTGACACCCAACAGCGCGACCGCGCTGCGGTAGGTGACTCCCTCCGGGCCTGCGCCGGCCAACAGTTGATCCAGCACGGACAGCGAGTCCCGCGCGGAACCCCCGCCGGCCCTGATCACCAGCGGCAGCACCGCGGGTTCGACGACCGCACCCTCCTCGGCGCAGAGTCGCTCGAGCAGGGCTCGCAGCGTCGTCGGCGGGATCAGCCGGAACGGGTAGTGGTGGGTCCGGGACCGGATGGTGGTGAGCACCTTGTCCGGCTCGGTGGTGGCGAAGATGAAGACCAGGTGTTCCGGCGGCTCCTCGACGATCTTCAGCAGGGCATTGAAGCCCTGCGTCGTCACCATGTGTGCCTCGTCGATGATGAAGACCCGGTAGCGCGACTCGGACGGCATGTAGAACGCCTTGTCCCGCAGATCTCTGGTGTCGTCGACACCGCCGTGACTGGCTGCGTCGAGCTCGACGACATCGAGCGACCCGGGACCCTCCGGCGCCAGTGCGATGCACGAGGGGCACTCGCCACAGGGATCCGGCGTCGGGCCGTGGACGCAGTTCAGCGAGCGGGCGAGAATCCGTGCGGACGAGGTCTTTCCACAGCCGCGAGGGCCGGAGAACAGGTAGGCGTGGTTGATCCGGCCGGCCGCGAGCGCCGTGCGCAGTGGTTCGGTGACGTGCTCCTGCCCCACGACCTCGGAGAAGGTCGCGGGTCGGTACTTGCGATACAGGGCGAGCGCCACGGACCGAGGTTACGGCAGCGGGACGACAGTCGGCCGCCGAGCGACTGCGCCGGTGGACAGGTCCTGGCCCAGGGCTCCGTGCAGCGGTATGCGCCTGGCCGGCCTCAGAAGAAAGGGGACCCCCGCACCCGTCAGAGCTCACGGACCCTTGCTGCCTTCCGGCCCTGGGGGGGTTGATGAGATGGACGCCGCGGGGGTCCGGCAACAAGTCTAGCGGCAGCGGCCCGTCCGTTCGAACGGACGCAACAACGAGGCTCGCATCGACCATCCGCCATCGGCGAGCGGAGATCCGTTACCTGTCCTGCGGCGGCCGGGATCGACTATGCGGCCGAACGGTTTGCCGGAGCAGTCTCGGCGCAGTGCGTCGAAGACCACATCAAGATCGCCTCAATGGGCTCTGAGCAGGGAGCATAATCGATTCAGATGGTTTGAACGGGTCGCCTCGGGACGGCCAGCCATCCGAGCTCCACGAGGTCCCGGCGAACGCAAGGAGAACAGACAACCATGCACCTGCACCTTCTCGACACCCTGGCCGCCCGCCGCGCCGAGCGTGCCGCGCACCAGCACCTGGCCGACGAGCTGGCCGCGTACAACACCCACGCCGACCGGCTCGAGATCGAGACCATCATCGACCGCTACAGCGACGAGGAGACCCGGGAGATCAGGGACATCCTCACCGCTCAGGCCGCCTGACGTCTGGACGCCAGGCCTTACCCTGGCGAACGGACAATCGGTCACCGAAGGGGTGATCGCCAGGCGGCTCTCGGGGGTGTGACGTGACCACTTCGAGATCACCCGCCCCCAGTAACACCTGACGCCGTGCCCAGCTGGTACGAGGGCAAGCCCTTCGCGGTCACAATCGCCGTGCTGTTCTGCATCGTGCTGGTGCGCGCACAGGCGACGTACTGGCTCGGTCGGGGAGTCCGAGCGGGCGTGCTGCACAGCCGTCTCGCCGCCAAGGTAACCGGCCCGCGAACGACCAGAGCGACGGTCGCCCTGCAGCGCTGGGGTCCGCCCCTGGTCACGCTGTCCTTCCTCACCGTCGGGATTCAGACGGTCGTCAACGCCGGCGCCGGGCTGATCCGGATGCCGTTCCCGCGGTACACCGTGGCGATGGTGATCGGCTGCCTCGCCTGGGCGCTCATCTTCGCAACGGTCGGCATCGCCGCCTTCGAGGCGTCCATGGCATTGGCCGCCCGTTCACCATGGATGCTCGCCGGACTCGTCATCCTCGTGGCCGCTGCCGCGATCGCCTTCGTTGTCATGCGGCGCAGGCGTTCACCGGGCGGCGAAGCGTTGCCCGTTGCCGGTTCCGGCAACAGCTGACCCGCGGTTGGCTGTTCTCTTCAGTCACCTCCACGCTCCGTGGAGAGGATGGTCGGGACCATCCCGCGCCGCCCGTTAGACTGCTCTGCGGCGTTGTTGCCGTGACGGGCGGCCCTCGGGTCACTGCTGTCACTGGGCCCGACAGGGCTCCGAGCACTTCGCCGGCCAGGAGGATTCGCCTAGTGGCCTATGGCGCACGCTTGGAAAGCGTGTTGGGTTAACGCCCTCGGGGGTTCGAATCCCCCATCCTCCGCCCTTGTGACGAGCGCAAACGGGAAACCGAGTGCGCAGGGTCAAGCGACCGACCGGGCTCCAGTCTCGTTTGTCATCCTGGACCGGTTGCTTGACGTTCCAGAGCAGACCGCCGACCTGGTCCGCGACCTGCCGCCGGATCGGGTCCGTGACGTGCTGACAACGCGCCGCCATCGCGGTGCTCGACCAACCCATGATGCCCATCACGGTGCGCTCGGGGACGCCGAGAACCAGGAGCACCGTCGCCGCCGTGTGCCGGGCGTCGTGAAGCCGGCCGTCGCGGACCCCGGCCTCCTTCAGCAGTGCCTTCCAGCGGTGGTAATCCGAACTCGGGTTCAGCGGCGCACCGACCACGGAGGTGAAGACCCAATCGTCGTCCTGCCAGAGCTGACGGGCCGCAGCTCGCCACCGTTCACTGCTCGATGCGATGCTCGCGCAACGGGTCGCCAAGTGCCGCCGGCAACCCAACCACCCTCCGGCCGGCGTCAGACTTCGTATCCCCTGCGGCCCGATTGGTCTGTATCCGCTGCGGACACCGGCCGGCCGCCTTTCCGCAGATCCCGCCGCAGCCGTGTGCATAGCTCGGCCTGTGTCGTGTCGCGCGAATTCGCAAGAACCCGGCTGCCAGGTCAACGTCGGACCAGGTCACACCGAGCACCTCACCTTGCCGTGAGCCCAGCGCCACAGCGATCGCCCAACGGGCACCATTTGGATGACAACCTGCTGCATTCAGAATCGCGCGCACTCATCTACGTTGTAGCCGGAGGGCAGCTGCTCCAGGAAATGCACCTCGTTTAAGGCTCGTTTAAGGCGACTCCCCTTGCGTTGCCCCGCGGCGACGGTGCGGACCGGGACATCCCGGCGGTGGGTGCGGATCCGGACCGTCACACGCTTTTCACTCACGCGGTGACGCAAGGCAGCGATCTGATTGAGCAGACCTTCAAGAGGCCCGGACTACTTTACCGACCATTGCCATCGAGACTTCGACGCCGTCTGGAAGCAGACAAGTTCTTACATACCGAAGACGCGACAAGTCCCCCACGGTCTGATTGCTCCAGGAACGTAGAATCACGGTCTGACTGGTATAGGACAGCGGTTGAGGTCGGAAAGCTATTTGCGAATTCAGGGGCGTCTCTGGTTACCGGTGGACTGCGTGGGCAGGGGTGGAGCGGCTTCTGAAGGAGCAGCGAGCGCTGTGCCAACATCAGAAGAGATTGCTATCCTGCCAACGCGGGAAAGACGGACTGGCAATCAGTTTTCGATCAAGTCGATTGCCTCGGGTCGAGGCGAAGCTCGCGACTTTCGGATTCGGGATTATTTTGACGCGCTGGTAACGATTGGTTGCCGTGACGGCACCATCGTCGGGCCAGGTGAAAGATGTCAGGCCCGTGGGGGTGCGTCTGTGATTGACCTGCGGCGCAGCGCGAGCGCGGCGACGACCAGGGCGGCTGCCGCCACGACGATCCCAATCACGGCCAGGACCAGCGCGGTGCTGTCCGAGGTTGTGGCCGCCACCGCGTCGGCGGAGCTCGTGACGGTGGCCTGTACATCAGAAGCGGCGGCGCTCCCCTCATTGGATGAACTCGGTGCAGTGGGCGTGCCGGATGCATCCCCCGCAGCGGCGATGGTCAGCGTCGGGACCGGGTATTCCGGTTCATCGCCGGATGCCGGCGTTGGTTCGTTCCACTGCACCACCGTCCCGTCGTCGTACGTCTGGGTGGTTGGAAACTGTAGGGAGTCGGCCTCGGGAACCGGCCCTGCGGAGATCTCGAACTCGGCGAACTGACCGGGTGCGATCATGGTGCCCGGCTTGGCGGTCCAGCTCACCGAGGTGACCGCCTCCTTGATGGTGATGTTCCCTTCGGTGACCGGCGTCGGCAACGCCTGCTTGGTCGGGGTGACGGTCCACCCCGGGACTTCCTTCACGGCCACGTCGGCGAAGGGGTGATCGGTCGGAAAGGAAATGGTGATCCCGACGGTCCCGGCGCTGGCAGATTCGTTCGGCACCCGGAAGGTCAGCGCGATCGCCTCATCGCCCGCGGTTGCGGCGGACGGGTTGACAGTGACATGGGCGGCGGCGACCCCAGCACCGGCAAGGAGCGCGACCGCTGTCAGGGCTGCCAAGGTCAGGGCACGGCGCGAACTCGGCCCGTGAATTAACGAAAGCGGCATGAACTTCCTCCGTGACAGCAGCGCATCGGGTGTCGTGAACCGACAACGCTATTCGACGGACCGACGCCACGACAACAAGTGTTCTCTCGGAATTGCTTCGGATGCCATCCGCGCATGGGTGGGACGGTCCTGAGCCCCTCGAGCGTCCGGAGCCGCCGCCAAAGCGCCACACCCCGGAAGCGACCCGCGCATTTACGGGTCCCGATTGGCAGGCGACGTAGTGCGCGGCGCCTCCCGATGCGATCACCGACGGGTGAACGGGTCTCACGGACCGAGCCGAATTTTTCGAGTAATTGGCTCACGACACAACACTCGACCGGTCCATACGTGTCGGCGGGTCGAAGGCCGGCCGTACCCCACTCGGCACTATTGGGTGACCGATTGGCATCGGGTAGTCGTCCGGGTGCCGGCCGCCAGTCCCTGGCGCGGTAGCCCGTCCCCGATTTTTCAGAAGATGACAGAATCGTCATGAACCCTGTGCCGATAAACGGGACGGCTTAGTGTCAGAGACTGAAAAGTCGGTGCGCGTTCTGCCCGTTCACAGTGAGAGGCAGCGTCATGGTGGGGGTTGTTGCGCGCCATCACTCCCGTGTGGTGGCGGTGCTCCTGATGGTATGCGGGCTGATGGTGGTGGCCGCGCCCGCCGCGTCCGCGCATGCCGTTCTCCAGTTCAGCTCGCCTACCGCGGGCAGCCTGCTCTCGTCGGGTGCGCGCATCGATCGGGTGGAGTTGCGTTTCGACGAACCGGTGGACGCGGCCCCAGGCGCTGTGCAGGTCATCGCCGCGGACGGCGGCCGCGTCGACACCGGCATTGTCGAGCACCCGGAAGGAGACGGAGCCAGGGTCGCGGTACGCGTAGAGGACGATCTTCTGCCGGGCAGTTACCTGGTGGTCTGGCGGGTGATCTCCGCCGACTCCCATCCCGTGCACGGGTCGTTCACATTCGCCCTCGGAAGATCAGGATCGGTCGCCCAAGCCGCTGCTGATCCGCCCGCGGACGGCATCGGTCTTGCGCTCGGAATCAACCGATTCATCAGCTACGCCGCGGTGCTCCTGTTGGTCGGCGTGACCAGTTTCTTTCTCTTTTGTTGGCCGGCGGGGTGGCCCGCAGCGTCGCGGAGCCGGCTACTGCGCGGTGCGCTGCTGGCCGCGGCGGCGGCGGACGTCATCGGTGTCAGTCTGCAGGCCGCGTTCGACGCCGGCCGCGGGTGGACGGGCGCGGTCGATGCCGGCGGCGTCGCGGACCTGCTCTTCACCCGCTTCGGCGTCGCCCACATCATCAGATTGATGTTGCTGGTCGCGATCTGGGTTGCGACGAACCGTCTATCGCCGGACCGCCGCGAGACACGACTGTTGACGGCCGCCGGGATCGCCGCGGTGCTGGTCACCGTTGCCGCCGAGGGCCACAGCGGTGGGTCACCACTCCTGATCGGAGTGGACGTGGCCCACCTCGCCGCCGCCGGGGCGTGGTTCGGTGGACTCACGGTACTCACAATGGAATGGCTGGCGGCACGCCGGAACAACCGCACCGCCGGCGAACCCCAGGACCCGCATGTGACAGCGGCGGCGACGGTCGCCGTCATGGAAAGAACAGTCGCTCAGCCGGCGCCGCCGTTGCTCGCGGTCCGCAGGTTCTCAACTCTTGCCATGAGCAGTGTCGCCGTGCTGGCGATCAGCGGAGTAGTTCAAGCCATCCACCAGGTCGAGCAGTGGGGCGCACTGATCGACACCACCTACGGCCGGTTACTGATCGTCAAGATTGGCGGCGTGATGCTCACCCTCGCCGTGGCCGCGGTGTCACGAACGATCGTGCACCGGAAATCAGCAATCGCCGATGACAAACGCGCGGATCGCCTCGGCAGGACCGTCGCAGTGGAGACATTACTGCTCGCCGTTGTCGTCGCCGTCACCTCCGCGCTCGTCGCCACGCCACCCGCCCGCGTCGACTACCGCCCCGTACAGGACATCACAACCATGGCGGGCCCCGTCACGGTACAAGTCACCGCCGTTCCCCTTGCTCCCATGACCATGTCGGTGCACCTGTACACCTTCGGCACCAACGGTTTACCCACCGACGTCATCAACGTCCAAGCGGAGGCGACGGCTTCCGGAGGGCCACCCAAGGCGGTCACCGTGCCTTTGTTGCCCGCGGGCACCGGGCACTTCATCGCCGACGACGTGCTGCTGCCTCAGCTCGGGAGCTGGACACTGAAGCTCACCGTTCGGGCCAGCACCGTGGACATCTACTCCACCACAGTTCCGCTGACCGTCAGATGAGGACGCCCATGAAACCCACCGCCCGCCGGCTCATCATCATGACGATCCTCGCCGCCGCCCTGATGGTGGCCGCGGCCCCAGCAGCCTCCGCACACGGATCCAATAACCAGCCCATCCCCGACGCCGAGCATTACCTGAGCGAGGTCACGGGCATCAGTCCGGCCATCCCCGGACTGAGCGCGTCCATCGATCCACGCGGCGAATGGATCGAAGTCTCCAACACCACGAACAAAACCCTGGTCATCCTGGGCTACATGCGGGAACCGTACCTGCGGATCGACCAGACCGGTGTCGCGGAAAACCAATACTCACCCACTCTCGCGCTCAACCAGAGCCTGTTCAGCGACATGACACAACTGGGCGACAGCTCACTGCTTGCGGCCTGGAACAGCAACAGCACCGGTCGTACTGCACGCTGGCACGACCACCGCATTCATTGGATGACGGCCGACCGACCACCCGCGGTACAAGCACAGCCAGACGTCGGAACGATCATCGGCCCTTGGACGATCCATATGACACTGGACAACCAACCCGTGCAGATCAGCGGCACGTTGAGTTGGCTGCCAATCCAATCCGGACCGAGCTTTTTCGGCTTCATTCTTCCAATGACTCTGTTCGTTCTGCTGCTCATCGTCGTCGGAGTGGTCCTGGTCAGAGCCCGCGCACGCAGGCGGACCGCCGGCCCTCACCCCGTCGGCATGCTCGCCGAGACCGACATGGATTCCTCTGCAGCGCAAAGGATCCCACCCGAAGGGGCACAACCGGACAATGGCGCTTCCGAGATGGCTTCGGTCGTCACCGGCGCCCAAGCAGGCGACACCGCGGCCAATCCATCTCCGGCACGGCAGGTGCTGTTGAAGTTGTCCGAGGATCTCGTGGAAAGCAGGCAGAAACGTTCCCGCCCGTACTGACCTGCGGACCAACGGAAGGGTCCGCTCTGGTTCCACTGTCAAGCGGGTAGCGACCGATTGCCAGCAGCAGCTTCGGGGCCGCGTCCGGGGTCGGCCTCAGAACCCGGCCCGCTCACCGGAATTCAATGTTTCACCGGGGCCGGTTCATTCAATTTCCAGGATGCTGGCCAGGTCGGGGAGTTGACCGGTACGGGTCAGCTGTTCTGCGACGGCAGTCAGTTTCATGTTCCCTGTTTGTGAGTAGCGACGGAGCACTGCGAAAGATTTCGCCGGTGTCAGTCCGAATTTCTGCATCAGCATGCCCTGGGCCTGCCCGATGAGCAGTCGAGTGTCGATGGCCCGCCACAGGTTCTCCTGCGTTCTGGTGTAGGCCACGACCACCGAGGCGTGCGCCGCGATGACCCGAGCGTCTTCGATGTCGCCGTCGTCGAAGGTTCGCGGCCGCATCGAGTACAGGTTCAGTGATCCCAGGTTGTTGTCGGTGAACAGGTGCACCGACAACAACGCCGAGATGCTGGTGTCCGCGATCCCGGTGGTCCACCGCGGCCATCGGCCGGCGTTGGACACGTCGGGGACAACGAAGATTCCGTTCGCCCAAACAGCGTCGACGCAGGGTCCCTCGCCGAGCTGGTATTGCAGTTCGTCGGCGCGCAGGATCCGGTCGTCAGAATGGGCGAGGGTTTCCAGCACCCGGTGCGGACCGAGCATGGTGATGCTGGCGCCGTCGCAGGGCCCACATTCGATGGCCATGTCAATGACAGTGTCAAGGGCTTCCTTCGAGGAAGGTGTGGTCACAGCGGTCCGCACGGCCTCGGCGACATCTCCGGCGGGGACCTGGACCGGTCCGCCGCCGTACACCGCTGACCCGTCCACTACGGCCCCTTCCCAGATTTCCCCTGCAAGCCCGTTACATCTCGGAACGCGATCAGTATCTGCAGTGCGCCAACCGTTGGCGAGTCGCATACATACCGTGTCACAGCGTCGACCGGCGCGGGTGCGGGTCGTGGTCGGTGATGATGACGTTCGCGACATCCGCTGGATGTACTCCGGTGCGGGCGGCAACAAGGGTGAGGTGGGCGTGCGCGCGGGCGGCAGTCACGTCACGGCGCATCATCAACATTCCGACCGCGACTTGAATTTGCCAATGACGGTGGATGAGGTCCCTCACCAACTTGGCGGTGCCTGGGGCCTTCGGTGGCGGGGTGGCGGCGAGGTTCACATGGGTGCGCGGGTGCAGCGCTGGACCTGTCGGAGCGGGACCAGTGGCCGGGGCGACAAGGTCTCGGACGGCAACGAAGTCGGGCCCGCTGCCGGACGGGCTAGCGGTCTGGGGAATGACAATGCGCAGAACTATCACGGGTGGACACCGCCAGAATGGTTTGCGGAAACCGGGGCGACCGCGCAGCAGAATCGGCGGTCGGGCAGCGATTCGCACCCGCTGGTAACGATAGACCACCGTCCCCCGCCCGGGCGCATCACCGAGCCGGGCCGGCACAGTACGAGTGACCGCACGACCGCGGGCGAACCCGACGCAGGCGTGGACGCGGTCACCGACACACCAGCCGGAGGATCCTGGTCCAGTGGCCCATGACCGACAGTGGCCACCCGATGATGCTGCATCCGGGAGGATGTGTCACGTGCCCGGGGGCCGAGAGATGTTCGTTGCAAGGGAGCTGCTGGTGCCGAACAAGGAAAGTTGCAGCCTGCAGGGGTTGACCGCTCCCGGCGGCCCGTCGTTAGGCGGTGTGGCCGATCAGTTCAGTGAGCTGGCCCGCGCCTTACAATCCGCGCCGGACCTGCAGCAAACTCTGAATGCCATCGTCAGCGCCGCTGTGGTGACCGTGCCGGGCGCCGACCACGCCGGTATCACTCTGGTCACCGGGAACGGGGAGGTCAGCACCCCAGCGGCCACCACGGACCTGGTGCGGCGGATCGATGAGGTGCAGTACGAAACCGGAGAAGGACCGTGCCTGAGCTCGGTGCGCGAACAGGTCACCATCCGCACTGACGACCTGAGCATCGAGTCCCGGTGGCCGCGGTTCGCCGCCCGAGCAGTCGCGTTGGGGGTGCGGTCAATGCTGGCGTTCCAGCTGTACGTGCGGGAACGGGACCTCGGTGCGTTGAATCTGTACTCGGCCGACGCGGGTGCGTTCACTCCCGATGATGAGGACATCGGGTTGCTGTTCGCCACCCACGCCGCGATCGCTCTGATCGGCGCCCAACACGAACACCACCTGCACCGGGCGATGGTGAATTCTGACGTCATCGGACAGGCCAAAGGGATCCTCATGGAACGACACAAAATCCCAGCTGACGCCGCATTTCTGCTGATGGCCCGCGTCTCACAGAACAGCAACCGGCCGTTGCACATCATTGCCTCCGCAGTGGCCGCCTCCGGACTCGACCCCGACGCCGCAGCGACCCTGCGCTGAACGACCCGTCCGCGTACCCGGGGCTGGCTTCGGGACCACGCTTGGCCGTTGCCCTCGCCCACACTGGGGTCGATCGAGACCGGCCTGACTCACGCCGTGTCCGCACCCGCCATACCGCGGCCGGGTCTGCCACCAGATCGCTTTCGAGAACGCGGTGACCGCCAGGATGTCGGCGCGGGCGGTGTCCAGGTGCGCGGCGACCGCGGGGAGCTTGTCGGTCAGGGCTTCGACGATGCGGTCGAACTGGGCGTGCACGGCGTCAGCGTCGGGCTTGTCGTAGACGCTGTGCAGCAAGGCTTTCACCCACCCCCATCGGGCTTTCGGGGTCGCCGACATCAGATTCGCGGCGTAATGGGTGCGGCAACGCCGCCAGGTCGCACCCGGCAGGGTGGCGCCGATGGCGTCGACCGGGCCGCGGTGCCCATCGGAGGTGACCGACCGGACACCGGTCAGGCCGCGGGCGGTCAAGTTACGGACGAACCCAAGCCAGCAGGCGCCGTCCTCAGCGGAGATGACGTGCATGCCAAGGATCTCCCGGTACCCCTCTGCGTTCACACCGGTCGTCAGCAGTGCAGGCACGGTCACCGTCCGGCCGCCCTCGCCGACCTTGAGCACCAGCGAGCAACAGCGAGCGCAACCGGTTGATCCGCTGGGATTTGGTGGTGGTCATCTGCCGTCTGGCGCCGAGCAGAATCCGCAGCGCTTCGCGCTCACCGTCACTGCGAGGCAACGCTTTCCGGTCGGCGGGCATGCGCGGAACATGCAGCGCGGCCAGGTGTGCGTCGATCGGGTCGGACTCCCACGCCGGCGGTCGGCCCGGCGTGGCCGTTCGACCTCGACCACAGCAGGCCCGCCGCCTGTAAGGCTGGAGACAACCCGACACCGTAGCTCCGGTGCCCTCCAGCCCGACGATCACCCGAGGTCGCGTGAATGATGAGCGATCCACTCCACTGCTTCGGCGAACCCCGCCGCGTCGTTGCCAATCTCCAGCGTGCTGATCGTGGCACCGGTCGGTGCCGCCATGTCCAGGGCATGACTGTCACGGTCAGTGTCACCGCTGATGACGGCGTCGACTTGTTCTGCGAGCGTGGGCATGTGGCCTCAAGTCACCCTCCAGGCTGAAGGGTCACGGGGGCGGCGCCGGCCCGGGTGGAGTCACCGAACGGCATATCTGTGATCGGTCACACGCCCACGGCGTGGACATGGTTCTGATCGGGCCAGCAGCTGGCCAGACCGGCGCCGGCGCCTGGGACGACGTGTCCTCCAAATAGCACGCCGCAGCGGCCGAATCACCCGTGAGTCAGTTCCGGACACCGACACCGATCCTGGTAGCGATCCACCCAGGAACCGCCGCAACCCAGACTCACAAATCACGCGGTGACCGTCCTCGTCCCGGCTACGACACGCCCGCGATCAAGCTGGGCGGTACACCACTCTGCAGGACTCAATTTCTTGGTGTTTCCCGAAGGGGCAGACATGCCCGGCTGACGGGTCTAAACCGGGCGCTACGCCCGACAATGATCACCGAGTCTCTCGGTATCGGAGTGCACAGGATGCTTTCTCACGTCATTGAGCAGCCCCCTACGCGCACGGTCGGCGGCGGTGTTCGGGTGGGCCGGGGTCGGGAACCGTCACCGGCACTGGCCCGGATCCTCGCGCTGCAACGGCAGGCCGGAAATCGCGCGACTGCGGGCTATCTCAGCAGACTTGCCGCCGATGACAAGGCTGCCGACCGTCGTCCAGTGCAACGCTGTGCGTCGTGCGCATGTGCGGGGTCATGTGGCGGCAGCGGCTCAGGGGAGGCGACGGATCAGAACGACGAAGATGCCACGGTCCAGCGCGCTGATCCAACAAGCGGAACAGGGGCCACCGCGGGGACTGCCGACCCGAGCCAAAGCTCGAGCACGGGTCCAATGCCACCCGCAGGCGCCGGTCCTGGATTTGGCGGTGGGCTCAGCCCGACGCCGGAGGCGTGCGCGCCACCGGCGTCGTTAGTTCATCCGCCGACCTCATCCATGCCGTCATCCGTCGACGGGACGGCAGTCTTCGCGAAGAGCTCAGCTAATCTGACCCCGACGGCGAAGGCGGTGATCGACGGCGTGGCGGCCAGGTTGGCCGGGGCGCAGATCATCGTCCGTGTCGACGGTTACGCGAGCGCCGAGGGCCCCTGCACCTTGAATTGGGGGCTGTCGAGCGACCGGGTGTCCGCCGTCACCGCGGAGCTGGCCAACCCGAGCGACGGGTCGCCCGGCGTGGCAGCGGTCAACCTGCAGGGCTTCTCGCACGGCGAGAGCAACGCCGCGGGGCCAGACCTGGCAAGCAACCGACGCGCCACGATCAGCGTTCCCCAGCTTCCGCCGCCGGCGCCACCACCACCGGTGTGTTCATTTCCCGTGACGCTGGGCATCGGCAGACACACGTATGCCTCGGGCACAGACTTCACTCATAACGACCACCCGTCGGTGTCCGCGACGTCGACCGCCAAAATGTCCGCGTGGGCGATGGGCTTGTCCCAGACGCCGTTCCGCAGCGCCGTGCCGAACTTTAAAGCCGAGGCCCTGATGGCCGCCGAGCTTGGCGCGTTGGGCGGATCGGCGGGTCTCGACGCCTTTTCGACCTTCGTCGGCGGCGCCGGCACAACAGTTGTCCACGGCTCTACCAGTTCGCTCGGCGCCGCGGCATTGGGTGCGCCGTCGTTCCTGGCGACGATCGCGAGGGTGAAAGCCGTGCTAGAGCCGCAGCTCGCCGCCCAGGCGGCGGCCGGCTCGCTCGACCCGTGCGCGCTGTCAGTGGCGCCCGTACCGGCCACCCACTTCACATTCAGCGACCCCTTGGCGCTGAAGGCCGTGATCGGTGGCACACAGGGTGAAGAGCTGTACGCCACGGCGTTCACCGGCGATGTCTCGACCCGCACCTACGACATCACGCTGCGTTTCGTCATCCTCGACGATTTCGGCGTCGACGAGGCGGACCTGTACACGTCGGGCCTGATCGGGTTCTGGGTACTGCAGCACGAGCGCGGCGCAACAGCCTACGCGCCTTTCGTGAACCGACTCGACCTCACTGTCTCGGTGAGTGGGAACTTCTGAGTCAATGTCCCTGGTTCCGACCGCCGCACACCGGCCTGGCTCGACCCATCCGGCTGCCGTTCCAGGCCCGCAGGCGCCGGCACCAGCCCAGCCGCCCGGACCGTCAGTCCTACCCGGATCTGCGCGAGCCGCACCTGCAGATCTTCGGCAACATCGGGATCGAAGGGGTGCGATTGACCGAGTTGCTCGCGCGAGCGCAACTCGGCCTGGCAACCACGTCGGAGCTCGCCACTGAATTGCAGGGGCTGGGTCACCTCGAACGGCGCCCGGATTCCGCCGACGGGCGGGCGAAGTTGATCTTCCCGACGCCGCGCGGGCGTCAGGCCGTGAACGACGCCGGGACCCGGGTCGCGGAAATCGAAGATCACTGGCGGAAGGCCTGGGTCAGGGCCGGTTCGATGCGATGTGCCACACGATGCAGGAGTTGCTGGACGCCGTCAGCGACCGTGAAACCGGATGAGCCGCAGAGACGGTAGCTGGCGTATTCGAGGGTCGAACAAGACGCCGCGCCGTGGTGGACGATGCGGTCGATCGCGGCGTGAAGCCCGCTGTGATGCGACTGGTCTTGAGGTCCCCCCGTGCCAGTGAGCCTGCGGCGTCTCGAAAACGTGAAAACTCGGGCCTCGCGCGTTGAGTTTCCGTCAAAACGCCTGTCGCCGCACCGATCCGGGCTTTGACTGAATCCCGGCGGCCGAATGTGCCGCTGTCGCAGTCGAAGGGTTTGTGATGTCCGATCTTGTGTTCGTCGCGCTGACGGTGGCGCTGTTCGCCGTCGTCGGGCTGGTCGTCCGGGGACTGGAGCGGTTGTGACCGGGGCATCGGATTCCAGGAGGCTCGGATGAGCTGGGTGAACCTGATCGGCGCCGCCCTGGCCGTCGTGCTGGTCGGCTACCTGCTGGTGGCCCTGGTGTTCCCGGAGCGGTTCTGATGGGCACCACCACCGCAGGGGTGCTGTTCATCGTCTCGCTGGTGCTTGCGCTGGCGTTGGCGTACCGGCCGCTGGGCGACTACCTGGTCCGGGTTCTGACCCCGACCCGGCACGGTCGGGTCGAGCGGGGCATCTATCGCGTCGTGGGCGTCGATCCCGACGGTGAACAGTCGTGGGGTGCCTACGCACGTAGCGTGCTGGCCTTCGCTGCCGTCTCCGTGCTGCTGCTCTACGGGCTGCAGCGGCTGCAGGATCACTTGTGGCTGTCCCTCGGCCTGCCTGCGGTTGCTCCCGATCAGGCGTGGAACACGGCGATCAGCTTCGTCACCAACACCAACTGGCAGTCGTACTCCGGTGAGTCGACGATGGGCTACCTGGTGCAGGCGGCGGGCCTGGCTGTGCAGAACTTCGTTTCCGCCGCCGTCGGTATCGCGGTCGCCGCGGCCGTCGTCCGAGGGTTCGCTCGCCGGGGCACCGATCGGCTGGGCAATTTTTGGGTCGACCTGATCCGGATCGTTCTGCGGGTGCTGCTGCCCATTGCGGCCATTGCGGCCGTCGTGCTGATCGCCGACGGCGCAGTGCAGAACCTGACCAGCGGCATCGACGCGAGCACCCTGGCCGGCAGCACCCAGCAGCTGACCGGCGGCCCGGTGGCAAGTCAGGAAGCCATCAAGGAACTGGGCACGAACGGCGGCGGCTTCTACAACGCCAACAGCTCGCACCCGTTCGAGAACCCGACGTCGTGGACGAACTGGCTGGAGATCTTCCTGTTGCTGCTGATCCCGTTCGCGCTGCCCCGGACCTTCGGCCGCATGGTGGGTGACAACCGTCAGGGTTACGCCATTCTCGCGGTGATGGCGACATTGGCGATGGTCAGTGTGGTGCTGGTGAACGTCTTTCAGATCGCGCACGGCGGCACTGTCCCGATGGCGGTGGGTGCGGCCACGGAGGGCACCGAGACCCGTTTCGGCGTAGCCGCAATCGGCGACCTTCGCGGCGGCGACCACGCTGACCTCGACCGGCGCCGTGGACTCGTTCCACGACTCTTACACCGCGCTCGGCGGCGGTGATGTTGATGATCAACATGATGCTGGGCGAGGTGGCACCGGGCGGGGTCGGGTCCGGCCTGTACGGGATGCTCGTGCTGGCCGTGGTGACCGTTTTCATCGCCGGCCTGATGGTCGGCCGCACCCCGGAGTACCTGGGCAAGAAGATCGGCACCGCGGGAGATCAAGTTCGCCTCGCTGTACTTCCTGGTGACGCCACTGCTCGTGCTGCTCGGGACCGCCGCCGCGTTCGGCACCGGCAACAACGACACCACGCTGAACACCGGGCCGCACGGGCTTTCCGAGGTGCTGTACGCCTTCACCTCCGCCGGCAACAACAACGGCTCCGCCTTCGCCGGTATCGGCGTCAACACCCCGTGGTGGAACACCGCCCTGGGCGTGGCCATGCTGCTCGGCCGGTTCCTGCCGATCGTGCTGGTCCTCGCCCTGGCCGGCTCGCTGGCGGCGCAACAACCCACGCCGGCCTCGGTCGGCACCTTGAAGACCTATCAACCGCTGTTCGTGGGCATGCTCGTCGGCGTCACCGTGGTGCTCGTCTCGCTGACCTACCTGCCCGCGCTCGCCTTGGGCCCGTTGGCCGAAGGACTCTAGGAGACCAGCATGACCATCCTCACGGCGGACGAGCCGTCCCCTACGGCACCCGCCCGGCCGACTCGACGGGCCGCGGCCGGCCTGCTCGACCCAGCGCAGATGGTCCGGTCGTTACCGGACGCGCTGCGCAAGCTCAACCCGGCCACCCTGTGGCGCAACCCGGTGATGTTCCTGGTGGAAATCGGATCCGTCTTCACCACCGTCCTGGCGATCGCGTCCCCATCGGTCTTCGCCTGGTCGATCACCGCCTGGCTGTGGCTCACCGTGCTGTTCGCGAACCTGGCCGAGGCGGTGGCTGAGGGTCGGGGCAAGGCGCAGGCGGAATCCCTGCGGCGGGCGAAGCAGGACACCATCGCGCGGCGGCTCACCGATTGGTCACCCGGATCGACATTGGTCGCTGAAACTGCTGTGACCGCAACAGAACTCGCGCTCGGTGACATCGTCCTGGTGGAGGCGGGTCAGGTGATCCCCGGGGACGGTGACGTCGTCGAGGGCATCGCCAGCGTCGACGAGTCGGCGATCACCGGCGAGTCGGCCCCGGTGATCCGGGAGTCCGGCGGTGACCGGTCGGCCGTCACCGGTGGCACCAGGGTGCTGTCGGATCGGATCGTCGTGCGCGTCACCCAGCGACCCGGCGAGAGCTTCCTGGACCGGATGATCGGCCTGGTCGAGGGGGCGAACCGGCAGAAGACGCCGAACGAGATCGCCCTGAACATCCTGCTCGCCTCGTTGACGATCGTTTTCCTGCTCGCAGTCGCCACCCTGCAACCGATGGCCATCTACTCCACGGCGCAGAACCCGGCGGCCGCCGGCACGGCGGCGCTCGGTTCGTCCGGCCTGACCGGGATCGTGCTGGCCGCCCTGCTGGTGTGCCTGATCCCGACGACCATCGGCGCGCTGCTGTCGGCGATCGGTATCGCCGGCATGGACCGGCTGGTGCAGCGCAATGTGCTCGCCATGTCGGGCCGGGCCGTGGAGGCGGCAGGTGACGTCAACACCCTGCTGCTGGACAAGACCGGCACCATCACCCTCGGCAACCGGCAGGCCAGCGAATTCGTTCCCGTGCAGGGCGTTTCCATCGAAGAGCTGGCCGATGCCGCACAGCTGTCCAGCCTGGCCGACGAAACCCCAGAAGGCCGCTCCATTGTCGTGTATGCGAAGACCGAATACGGCCTGCGGGAAAGGCATCCGGGTGAGCTGACCGGGGCGAGTTGGGTCGGGTTCTCCGCGCAGACCCGGATGTCCGGGGTGGACCTGGAGGTGCCGGGCGGCGTACGCAGCATCCGCAAGGGCGCGGCGAGCGCGGTGATGTCGTGGGTGCGGGACAACGGCGGCCGGGTGCTGTCGACCATCGGACCATTGGTGGACGGCATCAGTGCCAGCGGCGGAACGCCGCTGGTGGTCGCCGAGGTGGAATCCGGGCAACCGGCTCGCGCGCTGGGGGTCGTGCACCTCAAGGACGTGGTCAAGACCGGGATGCGAGAGCGGTTCGACCAGATGCGCCGGATGGGCATCCGCACCGTGATGATCACCGGTGACAACGCCCTGACGGCAAGGAGCATCGCCCAGGAGGCGGGCGTCGACGACTTCCTGGCCGAGGCCACCCCCGAAGACAAGATGGCGCTGATCCGCAAGGAACAGGCCGGCGGCAGGCTGGTCGCGATGACCGGTGACGGCACCAACGACGCTCCCGCCCTGGCGCAGGCCGATGTCGGGGTGGCGATGAACTCCGGGACCTCGGCGGCCAAGGAAGCCGGCAACATGGTCGACCTCGATTCCGACCCCACCAAACTGATCGAGATCGTCGAGATCGGCAAGCAGTTGCTGATCACCCGAGGGGCACTGACCACGTTCTCCATCGCCAACGACGTTGCCAAGTACTTCGCGATCATCCCGGCGATGTTCACCGCGGTGTACCCGAGCCTGGACGCGCTGAACATCATGCGGCTGTCCAGCCCGACGTCGGCAATCCTGTCCGCGGTGATCTTCAACGCGATCGTCATCGTGGCCCTGATACCCCTTGCGCTGCGCGGAGTCCGGTACACACCGGGTGACGCCTCGGCCCTGTTGCGGCGCAATCTGCTGGTCTACGGGCTCGGCGGCATCATCACCCCGTTCATCGGCATCAAGCTCATCGACCTCGTCGTCTCACTTGTTCCCGGGATCTCCTGATGCGCCTTCCTACCTGGTTGTCCAACCACCTCGCCGCCCTGCGTGCCCTACTGGTGCTGACGGTGCTGGTCGGGGTGCTGTACCCGCTCGCCGTTCTCGTCATCGGCCAGATCCCCGGCCTGAAGGCCAACGCGGACGGATCGCTGCTGCGGTCCGGTGACACCGTGATCGGCAGCAGGCTGATCGGCCAGTCGTTCACCGACTCCGATGGCGCACCGCTCGTGCAGTACTTCCAGGGCCGGCCGTCCGCGGGCGGCGACGACCCGCTGTCCAGCGGTGCGTCCAACCTCGGTCCGGAAAGTGTCGTCGACACCCTGCCGGACTCGACCCGGGATACCGGCACCCCGAGCCTGCTCACCCAGGTCTGCACCCGAAGCCAGGACGTCGGCCGGCTCGAGGGCGTCGACGGCAGCCGGCCCTACTGCACGAGCGACGGCGTGGGCGCGGTGTTGTCGGTCGTCCGCGCCGACGGGCTCACCGGCCGGGTGGAACGGGTGGTCAGCGTCAACCAGGCCTGCCCGGCCCGGCCCTTCCTCGACCGATACGAGGGTGTGCCCGTGGAATGCGCGACGCCGGGCGACATCCCCGCCGGGGTGATCACCCCGGTCCGCGGCGACGCGCCGGCCGGTCCGCCGGTCCCCGCCGACGCGGTCACCGCCAGCGGCAGCGGCCTGGACCCGCACATCAGCCCCGCGTACGCCGCGTTGCAGGCGCCGCGGGTCGCCCGGGAACGCGGTGCGGACCTGGCGAGCATCACGGCGCTGATCGAGGCGCACACCTCGGGCCGGGCGCTCGGCTTTCTCGGCGAACCGACGGTGAACGTGCTCGAGGTGAACGCCGAACTCGATCAGCGGTACCCCTACCCGCCACGCGCCTAAGGTGACGGCGGATCACACAGCGGATCACACAGCGGACCGATACGCGGCGAGCGCGGGACGGGAGGCGACGACGATGGCGACACGCGGCCGGCTGCGGGTGTACCTGGGCGCCGCCCCCGGCGTGGGCAAGACGTACAAGATGCTCGAGGAGGGCCACCGGCGCCTGGAGCGCGGCACCGACGTCGTCGTCGGCTTCGTCGAGAGCCACGGCCGGCCGCTCACCGAGGCGCTGCTGGACGGACTGGAGATCGTGCCGCGCAGCGTCGTCCGGTACCGGGACACCAGCTTGACCGAAATGGATCTGGACGCCGTCCTCGCGCGAGGGCCGCAGGTCGCGCTGGTCGACGAGCTGGCCCACACCAACGTGCCCGGCTCCCGGCACGAGAAGCGCTGGCAGGACGTGGAGGAACTGCTCGACGCCGGGATCACGGTGATCACCACGGTGAACATCCAGCACCTGGAGTCGCTCAACGACGTCGTCGCGCAGATCACCGGGGTGCCGCAACGGGAGACGGTGCCCGACGAGGTGGTCCGCCGGGCCGACCAGATCGAAATGGTCGACATGACGCCCGAGGCGCTGCGCCGGCGGATGGCACACGGCAACATCTACGCGCCCGACAAGGTCGACGCCGCGTTGAGCAACTACTTCCGGGTCGGCAACCTCACCGCGCTGCGCGAACTCGGCCTGCTCTGGCTGGCCGACAAGGTCGACGACCAACTCGACCGGTACCGGGCCGACCACCACATCACCGACACCTGGGAAGCCAGGGAACGCGTCGTCGTCGCGCTGTCCGGTGGACCTGAGGGTGACACGCTGATCCGGCGGGCGGCCCGCATCGCCGACCGCACCAAGGGCACCGACCTGATCGCCGTGCACATCGCCCGCTCCGACGGACTGACCGGCGCCGGCCCGGTGCACCTGGCCCGCCAGCGCACCCTGGTGGAAAGCCTGGGCGGCACCTACCACCAGGTGATCGGCACCGAGACCCCATCCGCCCTGCTGGATTTCGCCCGCGGCGTGAACGCCACCCAACTGGTGCTCGGCGCGAGCCGGCGCGGTCGCTTCGCGCAACTGTTCTCTCCGGGCGTCGGCGTCACAACGACCGCCGGGTCGGGCGCCATCGACGTCCACCTGGTCACCCACGAACAAGCCGACAAGAACGTCGTCGACGACCGCTTCGCCTGGGGCGGCGCGCTCACAGCGCGGCGCCGGCTCGCCGGCTTCGGCCTCGCGGTCGTTGGAATGCCGCTGCTGACCTCTGTGCTGACGCTGCTCCGCGGTGAGCTGGGCCTGCCCAGCGACATCCTCGCCCTGTTGCTCGGCGTCGTCGGAGTGGCGCTGGTCGGCGGGCTGCTGCCTGCGCTGGTGGCGGCCGTGGCCGGCTTCCTGTTGTTGAATTACTACTTCGTGCCGCCGCTGCACCAATTCACCATCGCGCAGGGTGAAAACGTGCTGGCCCTGTTGGCGTTCCTGCTGGTGGCCGTCGCGGTCAGCCTGGTGGTCGACCTGGCTGCCCGACGCACCGGCCAGGCGGCCCGCGCGCAGGCGGAGGCGGCGACGCTCTCCGCGTTGGCCGGCAGCGTGCTCCGCGGTGAACGCCCGCTGCCGGCGTTGCTGGACCAGGTGCGGGAAACCTTCGGGCAGGACAGCGTCACCCTGCTGGAACGGGTGCCCGGCACCGGTGACGGACCCGGTGTCCGCCAGCAATCCGCGGCGTGGCGGGTGGCGGCGTGCGTCGGCGGGCCGCCCTGCCCCGCCCCGGGTGACAGCTCGGTCGACGTGCCCATCGACCCCCACCTGACGCTCGCTCTGCGCGGGCCGATCCTGGCCGCGGGTGACCGCCGGGTCCTCGAGGCGTTTGCCGCCGAGGCGGCGGTCGCGCTGCGCCAGGAGCGGTTGACCGAACAGGCGGCGGAGCTTCGCCAACTGGCGGAGATCGACCGGCTGCGGTCAGCTCTCCTGACGGCGGTGAGCCACGACTTCCGCACCCCGCTGGCGGTGGCCAAGGCCGCGGTGACGAGCCTGCGCAGCCCCGACGTCACGTTCGACGCTGCCGACCAGGCCGAGTTGCTGGCAACCGCGGAGGTGTCACTCGACCGGCTCAGCCGGTTGGTGGAGAACCTGCTGGACATGAGCCGTCTGCAGGCCGGCGGCATGGCGATCCACCGACAGCCGATCAGCGTCGTCGAACTGATCCCACGCGCCATTGACGATCTCGGCGATCTCGGACGCGGCGTCACCATCCGGGAGGCCGACGACGTGCCGGACGTCTCCGTCGACGCGGCGCTGCTGGAACGGGTGCTGGCCAACCTGATCGCCAACGCCATCCGGTACAGCCCCGCGGACCAGCCGCCGGCCGTCACGGTCAGCCGGCACGACGACAGGGTGGAGGTGCGGGTCGTCGACCACGGCCCCGGCATCCCCGTCGACGACTACGACCAGGTGTTCCTGCCGTTCCAACGGCTCGGCGACACCGACAACACCACCGGGCTTGGACTCGGGCTGGCCCTGTCCCGCGGCCTGACAGAGGCCATGGGCGGCACGCTGTTTCCGGAAGCAACCCCCGGCGGCGGCCTGACCATGACAGTCGCACTCCCGATCGATGACGTGAACCCCGGTCCCGTGCCCGACGACGACCGGGCCGAACCGGCGCCGATCGGCGAACGCGAGGACCGGGCCCACCAACACCAGGGCTTCGGCGCGTGAACAGCGGCGCGCCGGGCAGCGGGCACGGTCCCGATGCGACTGCTTCGACTTCGCTGCCGCCGCCGAAGATCCGCATCCTCGTCGTCGACGACGAGCCACAACTGTTGCGGGCTTTGCGGATCAACCTGACCGCCCGCCGGTACGACGTCGACACCGCCGGCGACGGCGAGGGCGCACTGCGGGCCGCCGCCACCCGTCCGCCCGACCTCGTCGTGCTCGACCTCGGGTTGCCGGACCTGGACGGGGTGGACGTCATCTGTTCGCTGCGGACCTGGACGGCAGTCCCGATCATCGTGTTGTCCGGTCGCGCCGGCAGCTCCGACAAGGTGCACGCCCTGGACGCGGGCGCCGACGACTACGTGACCAAGCCGTTCAGCCTGGAGGAGCTGCTGGCCCGGATCCGCGCCGTCACCAGGCGCCGGGGACCCGCCGACGCCAGCACCGTCACCATCGGCGGATTCACGATCAACCTCACCGACCGCACGATCCGCTCGACCGACGGCGAGCCGCCGCACCTGACCCGCACCGAGTGGCAGCTGCTGGAGATCCTCGCCGCAAACCCCGGCAAGCTGATCACCCAAACCAGCCTGTTGCAGCAGGTCTGGGGTCCGGGATACGAGACGCAGACCAATTACCTGCGCCAGTACATGGCCCACCTGCGCCGCAAGCTCGAGCCGAACCCGGCCCACCCACGGCATCTGCTGACCGAGCCCGGCATGGGCTACCGCTTCGCCGGCTGACCGGCGCCATCCTTCCCCTGGCCGCACCGGCAACTACCATCCAGCCGATGAGCAGGATCTTCACCACCAGCGTCGCCGACGTCTATCCGCACTACGTCAACAAGGTGGAGCGCAAGGGCCGCACCCGTGCCGAGCTCGACGAGGTGATCGAATGGCTGACCGGCTTCGACGAGGCCGCCTTGCGCAGGCATCTCGGCGCGGGCACCACGTTCGAGGACTTCTTCGCCGACGCTGATCTCAACCCCAACGTGTCCTCGATCAAGGGCGTGATCTGCGGGGTGCGTGTCGAGGACATCGACGACCCCCTGATGCAGAAGATCCGCTACCTCGACAAGTTGGTCGACGAGCTGGCCAAGGGCAAGTCGATGGACAAGGTGCTGCGGGCATGACTTCATGCAGGTCGTGACGACGGACCGGCTGGTACTGACGCCGATCGGCCCCGAACACACCGACGACCTGGCCGCCCTGCATTCCGATCCGAACGTCGCCCGGTGGAATGCCGGAGCCTGGTCGAAGGCACGCGCGCGTCAGTTCGCCGTCGAGATGCACGAGCGATGGTCGCGGGACGGCGTGGGCAAGTGGATCGCCCATCGAAGGTCGGACGGCGTCCTGGTGGGACGCGGCGGCCTCAGCCTCGCCGTCGTCGATCAGCAGCGCCGAATCGAACTGGGTTGGGCCTTACGGGACGCGATGCGTGGCCATGGTTATGCCACCGAGATCGGCGCCGCCGGACTGCGTTTCGGGTTCGGGTCGCTCGGCCATCGGGAGATCGTCGCGTACACCGAGGTGCACAATCATGCATCGCGCGCCGTGATGGAACGGCTCGGGATGAGCCTGCTGAAGATCATCCGGGCGCCCGGGCTGGTGGAGGGCTCCGACAAGGTCCACGAGGATGCGCCGTTCGCGCTGTATCGCATCACCCGATCGCCCGGATCAACCCGGAAACAGCAGGCCGATCGCGAGCGTCACGACCCCGCCCGCCAGCGCAACGACCCCGGCGAAGATCAGCGCGATCCACCGGTTCGGTGACGTTCGACCGGCACCGATCGCGGAGAAGAAGAACCCCGCTGCCAGGCCGCCACCGAAGGTGCATGACGCAGCGCTACGGGAGGCGTTGCTGCAGACCACTTCCCGGTTGGTGGCAGAGCAGGGGGTGCAGGCCCTCGCGGTGCGGACCGCGGCCAGCGCAGCGGGCACCTCGACGTCAGCGGTGTACGCGCTGTTCGGTGGTCGGGAGCAGCTCCTGTCCGCGGTCGCGGCGGAGGCGGTCGCGCGGTTCGCCGCTCACCTGGCGGCGGTCCCGGCCGCGGATGACCCCGCCGCGCATCTGCTCGACCTCGGGCGCGCCTACCGGGCCAGCGCCCTGGCGGAGCCGCACTTCTACCGGGTGATGTTCGACGCGGGACCCGGTCGGCTGAGGGAGGCGGTTCAGGACCTGCCATCGACGTTCGCCGTGCTGTTGGACGCGGTCCAGGCGTGCATCGACGCGAACCTGTGCGCCTGCGCCGATGCCGAGCAGATGGCGTCGACGTTGTGGGCGCTGGTGCACGGGCTGGTCGAACTCGAACTGGCGGGCCTGCTCGGCGGGCCGACCGACGACCGCGCCGGCTTCTTCGACGCCGCGTTGTCGCACATGTGGCGTGGCCTGGCGGCGCGCTGACCATCCCTCCCCCGGTTGCCTCCCCCGGTTGGCTTCCCCCGGCTGCATCGGGCGTCAGGAACGGACGCCGCGCGCTCCACGAATCGTCGCCTCGAGCGTCGGCGTCACGGCGCTGATCGTCGCCGCGTCCGGCCACCCGTTGGGGCGTTCGGGCTGGCTCGCGCTGACCGCCTCGGTCGCTGGACTGTTGCTGCTGCCAGAACGGAGCCAGTGGTGGGACGTCCTCCGCTTGCGACGACAGACCTGATGCCGTCGGCGTTCGGCGTCCTCGTACTGGGCGACGAGGTGCGTTCCGGTTACGCCCTTGTCGCGACGGCCGGGTTCCTGGTCGCCGGTGGCAGCGTCGCAGCGGACGCTCAGCCGCTCGGGCCGAACCGCTCCACCCGCACATCCGCGGACGGGCAGCCGAGGTCCACCAGCAACGTGCTGGCGAACTCCGCAAACACCGCCGAGCCGCAGACGAAGGTCACGGCCTCCGGAACGACCAACGGGCGCAGCTCGTCCGCCGTCAACCGCCCCGCCGGCCTGTTCGGCTGATCGGTGCGGGAGAGCGCGATGAACGCGCCCGCCGCCGCCAGCTCGTCCGGGAACGGCAGGTCGGCCAGCGTCCGCGCAGAGACGGCCAGCTTCAGCATGCCGGGGCGACCGATGACCGCTGCATGCCGCAGCATCGCCACCAGGGGCACCGCGCCGCTGCCACCTGCGACACCGACGGCCATCATCGAGCCGTCCCAGACGAACCAGCCACCGATGGGGCCGCGCACCTCGAGCTCGTCACCGGGCTGGACGACGTCCGCGAGGAAGCCGGACACCTCGCCGTCCTCCAGTCGCTCGACCCAGAGCTCGATCAGCGGATCGGACGGCGGCGACGCCACGGAGTAGGAGCGCTGCGCGACGTAGCCGTCATCGGCTCGCAGACGGACCACGTAATGCTGTCCGGGTAGGTGGTCGATCCGGTCCGGGACGTCGAGCCGCAGCACAACCGACCGCGGTGTGGGATGACTGACCTCGGCCACTTTCGCCGTCCGCCAAGCGCCGGTCGGCGCGGGCTTCGAGTCCTGTCTCGGCCTGGCGAGCTGGGCGAGTGCTGCCCCAGGAGTCGCTCCGGACAGGTCCATCGGCGCGGCCGCCCACGTCGTCATCGCACCAGCTGTCAACCCACCACCTGTCATCCCGCGATCTGTCAACCCGCCGGCCGACGCGGCCTGCTCGACGTCAGTCACCCTGATACCTCTGCTCCAGCCAGGGATCTCCCCGGTCGTGGTATCCGTTCCGTTCCCAGAACCCCTGCTGATCGTGGTCGAGCAGGGTGATCCGGGAGATCCACTTCGCGCTCTTCCAGAAGTACAGGTGCGGTACCAGCATCCTGACCGGGCCGCCGTGATCGGTCGGCAGCGGGCGGCCCTCGTGCGTCCAGACGACCCACGCCTTGCCGTCGGTGACGTCGGCCAAAGGCAGGTTCGTGGTGTAGCCGGTGGACGACGTCGCGAGGATGAAGGTGGCCTCCGGTTTCGGTCCGGCGGCCGCCAGCAGCGTGTCGACGCTGACCCCTTCGAAGCTGGTGGCGAGTTTGGACCAGGTTGTGACGCAATGGATGTCGCCCTCGTACGTCGACTGCGGGAGGGCATGCGCCTCGGCCCAGGTCCACGTTGTCGGGGTGTCGACCAGGCCGTCCACGGTGACGCTCCAGCGCTCGGGCGCGATGCGCGGCGTGACCTCCGCGGTCAGCACCGGCCAGTCGGCGCCGACGTCGTACTGGCCAGGCGGTAATCGGGGGTCCCGCTCCTTGTGGGTCCGCCCGAAGAACCCGCGAGTCGTTGCCATGGCGCTTCCTTTCTGGTCCTCAGACCCGGTTCGTGATGATCATGGCAAAGGTCGCAGATATGTCGGCGTGTCGCGGTCGAAATCCGCGAGTTTCGCCATGATCAACGCCGCCATCGAGGCCGACACCACCACGCCGGCGGAGGGCACCAGACCTCACCGGGGCCGGATGTGCGGAGCGAGGACCGGGCAAGCGGCGCAGCCGACCGCCGGATCCAGATGGGGCCGGTGCCGTCGCCGCCGCACCTCCGGGCCGGGCTCGATACTGCCGGCGTGGGGGTCAGTGTCGAAGCCGGATGACGCGGTCACCGAGCTCGAGGTCACCGAACCGGCCGCCGCAGGGGCCGCGGCCCCGGAACCCTCCAGCAGCGGACCATTCGGCTCGGACTCACCCGCAGCGGAGCCATCGGGACCAGAGCCGTCGGGACTCGCGCCGTCGTACCCGGAATCGTCCGGCGTCCTGATGGTCAGCAGCGCCAGCACCCCACCGGCAAAGCAGAGCGCGCCCGCGATGAGCACCGCGCGCTGGAACCCGGCGGACAGCAGTACCGGGTCCGCATACGCCTGCGCGGTGATCCCGGCCAGTGACGGAAGCACGGCCACCGCGATGAGTCCTGCGATCCGTGCGACATCGTTGTTGATCGCCGACGCGATGCCGGCCTGGTGGTCCGGCGCCGCCGCAAGCACTGTCGACGTCAGCGGCGCCACCGTGAACGACAGGCCGAGCCCGAACAGCACCATCGGCGCGAACACGTCACCGACATAGGTGGCGTCGGGGCCCACCTTCGTCAGCCAGGCCATCGCCAGGCCGGCGATGATCGGGCCGACCGTCATGGGTAGGCGCGGCCCGATCCGCTGGGACAGCCGTCCCATCCGGGCCGACAGCAGCAACATCATCACCGTGATCGGAAGAGTGGCAGCCCCCGCCTGCACAGGCGTGAAGCCTGCCACCAGCTGCAGCTGCACCGGCAGGAGGAACAGGGCGCCGGCGAGCGCCGCGTAGACGGTGAACGTGACCAGATTGGCGGCGGTGAACTGCCGGGACTTGAACAAGCTCAACGGCAGCAACGGGTTCGGCTTGCGGCCCTCGAGGACGACGAAGGCGATCAGCAGCGCTACACCCGCCGCCGTCACCACGATGTCCACCGTCGACCAGCCGCCCCCTGGTCCCTCGGTCAACCCGTAGATCAGGGCGCCCAGTCCGACGGAAGCCAGGACGGCGCCGGAGATATCGAGCTGTCCCGTCGCCATTTCGTCCCGCGATTCGGGGATGTACTTGCGGCTGAGCAGGATGACGACAACCGCGATGGGCAGGTTGATCAGGAAAACCAGCCGCCAGCCCCACGGCGCCACACCCACCAGCACGCCGCCCAGGATGGGGCCGAACGCGGTGGCCACACCGCCCAAACCCGACCACGCGCCGACCGCCGTCGACCGGTCCTCCCTACGGAACGAGGCTTGCAAGATCGCGAGCGAACCGGGTGTCAGCAAAGCCGCGCCGGCGCCCTGCAGCGCACGCATCCCGATCAGCACCTCGGTGCCGGGAGCGAGCGCACAGCCGACGGACGCGGCGGTGAACCAGAGGACGCCGACGATGAAGATCCGCCGCCGACCCATCCGGTCGCCGAGGGATCCACCCAGCAGCAACAGGCCGGACAAGGTCAGCGTGTAGGCGTTGAGGGTCCACTGCAGACTGGTCAGTCCGCCGCCGAGGTCCTCGCCGATGCGCGGCAGCGCTACGTTGACGACGGTGCCGTCGAGTTGGGCCAACCCGCTGCCGAGGACGGTGGCCGCCAGCACCCACTTGCCGCGGGCGGACGCGTAGGTCAGCTCATCGTCGCCGGGACGCGGTCCGAGTCGCGCCGTCCTGCCGCCCACACCTGCCACCGGCTCACCACCCGTCTGTCGACTGAAGGGACAACCACCAGCACACGGTGGTTACTCCCGCTGACGGGGAGATTGTGAACGTGATTGTGCGTCGCCGGGTGTCGGTCGCACCACCGTCAGATGACTGCGAAGTGTCGAGACGTCACGGGCGGCACCCTGCGTTCGCCGTCAGCGAAGAGATGAACGTTCACGGAACAAAGCCCGGCCCCAGCGCATTGAGTCAGACACGCTCAACTTGAAGGGTTGGATCCCATGCCAGATATCCGCCGATTGCCGGTGCTCTCGCTCACCGATGTCGTCGTGCTTCCCGGGATGGTCGTGCCGATCGAGCTCGACGAACCGGCGCAGGCGGCGGTCGACGCAGCACGGTCCGCACACGCACCCGATGACGATTCCACTCGCCGCCCCGCTGACACTTCCGCGGGCGTGGGCGAACTGCTGCTCGCGCCCCGCCTGCAGGACCGCTATTCCGCCTTCGGCGTCGTGGCGACGATCGAACAGGTCGGCCGGTTGGCCGGCGGTGCCCCCGCGGCGGTGCTGCGGGCCGGTCGGCGCGCCCGCATCGGCACCGGGGTCAGCGGTCCCGGTGCGGCGCTGTGGGTGCTGGCCGAGCTGGTCGACGACGAGCCGGTCACAGATAGGGTGAAAGAGCTTGCGGCAGAATACAAGTCCCTCGTCATCGCCAACCTGCAGAAGCGCGACGCCTGGCAGGTGATCGACACGGTCGAGAAGATGACCGAACCGTCGGTGCTGGCCGACGCTGCCGGCTGGGCGCCCTACCTGAGCAACGAGCAGAAGCGTGAGGTCCTCGAGACACCGGACGTCACCAGGCGTCTCGAGCTGTTGATCGAGTGGACCAAGGCCCACCTGGCCGAGATGGACGTCGCCGAGAAGATCCGCGACGACGTGCGCGACGGCATGGAGAAGAGCCAACGGGAGTTCCTGCTGCGCCAGCAACTCGCCGCGATCCGCAAGGAACTCGGCGAGGGTGAGCCCGACGGTGCAGATGATTTCCGCACCCGCGTCGAGCAGGCCGACCTGCCGGAGAAGGTCCGCGAGGCTGCGCTGCGCGAGGTCGGACGGCTCGAGCGGGCGAGTGACCAGAGTCCCGAGTCCGGCTGGATCCGCACCTGGCTGGACACCGTGCTGGAGATCCCGTGGCAGAGCAAGACCGACGACAAGACCGACGTGTCCGCCGCCCGTGAGGTTCTCGACGCCGACCACCACGGTCTTGACGACGTGAAGGACCGCATCGTCGAGTACCTGGCCGTCCGCAGCCGCCGGGCCCAGCGTGGCCTGCAGGTCGTCGGCGGACGTGGCTCCGGTGCCGTGATGGTGCTCGTCGGGCCACCCGGGGTCGGCAAGACATCACTCGGCGAGTCGGTCGCGCGTGCGCTCGGTCGCAAGTTTGTCCGGGTGGCTCTCGGCGGCGTGCGTGACGAGGCGGAGATCCGCGGTCACCGCCGCACCTACGTCGGCGCACTGCCCGGCCGCATCGTCCGCGCCGTCACCGAGGCCGGTTCGATGAACCCCGTCATGCTGCTCGACGAGATCGACAAGGTCGGTGCCGATTACCGGGGCGACCCGGCTGCGGCGCTGCTCGAGGTCCTGGACCCGGCACAGAACCACACGTTCCGGGATCACTACCTCGACATCGACCTCGACCTGTCCGACGTTCTGTTCCTTGCCACGGCCAACGTCCTGGAGACGATCCCGTCCGCGTTGCTGGACCGGATGGAACTGATCACCATGGACGGCTACACCGAGGAGGACAAGGTCGCGATCGCGCGCACCCATCTGCTGCCCCGGCAGGTCGAACGCGCAGCGCTGAACGCCGACGAGGTCGAACTGACCGACGCGGCGCTGCGCAAGCTGGCAGCGGACTACACCCGCGAGGCCGGTGTCCGGCAGCTGGAGCGGTTGCTGGCCAAGGTGTTCCGCAAGGTCGCGACCAAGCTGTCAGCGGGTGCGCAGGCGCCGATCGTGGTGGACGAGCCGGACCTGCGCGAGCTGATCGGCCGTCCGCGGTTCATCTCCGAGACCGCCGAGCGGACGGCTGTTCCCGGTGTGGCAACGGGTCTCGCGGTGACCGGGATGGGCGGCGATGTGCTGTTCATCGAGGCCAATGGCGTGCCCACGGCCGAGGCGGGTCAGGGCAGCCTCACCCTGACCGGCCAGCTGGGTGACGTGATGAAGGAGTCCGCTCAGATAGCACTGTCCTACATCCGCTCGCACGCCGATGAACTCGAGATCGACCGCACCGCACTCGATCGCCGGATCCACCTGCACGTCCCGGCCGGCGCGGTCCCCAAGGACGGACCGTCTGCGGGCGTGACGATGGTGACTGCACTGGTATCACTCGCCACCGGCCGGCCAGTGCGCTCGGACGTCGCGATGACCGGTGAGGTCACGTTGAACGGTCGGGTGCTGCCGATCGGCGGGGTCAAGCAGAAGCTGCTCGCCGCGCAACGCGCAGGTGTCACCACCGTGTTCATCCCGGCGCGCAACGAGCCGGACCTGGATGACGTGCCGGCCGAGGTCCTGCAGGCCCTCACGGTGCACCCGGTCAGCGATGTGGCGCAGATCCTGGCGCAGGCGCTGGAGCCATCTGCGCGGGCCTCCGAGGCGCCGGTGGTCGCAGCGGCCTGACGTGACGCCCGTCCAGCTGTGACAGCAACGGCCCTTCCGATGTCGCTCGACGACACCGGGAGGGCCGTTTGCCGTTGCGGGTCGTTCCGTGCGGAGGGCTGACCGATCGGCAACGTGGACTGTCGGTGCTCGGGTGCACGCTGCTCGCAACAGGACCACACCGACAGAAGCAACGGGAGGAACCGTGGACACCAGCCCACACGAGAGTCAGGTGTCGCGATGAACGACTTCACGATCGTCCCGACCGCGGCCTACAGCCTGCGGGAATCGGCGGAGTTCGGGTTCGGCGGCCGCGCGGCCGACCGCTTCGACGGCGTCATGCGGATGGCGTTCTGCGTGGACGGGTACCAGTCCCAGGTCGGTGTCGAGTTGCGCCAGGACGAACGGGGCGTCCACGGTTCGATCCGGACGGTCGACGGCGCAAGGGGCCGGGCCGATGTCGATGTCGTCCGCCGGCAGGTCGCCCGGGTTCTCTCGCTGGACCATGACGCCACCGGATTCGCCGATGTCGGTATCCGCGATCCGGTCATCGGCCGGCTGCAGGCGGTGGCTCCCGGTTTGCTGCCGGCGCTGTTCTACTCGCCCTACGAGGCTGCGGTCTGGTCGATCATCAGCGCCCGCCGCCCGGCGAAGCAGATGGCCGAGGTGCGGCGGCGGTTGTCCGAGCAGTTCGGAGCTGTCTTCACGCTGGCCGGCCAGTCGCTCGCCGCCGTACCGACACCCGCACAGCTGTTGCGCCGCTCCGAGTTCCCCGGGCTCACCCCGGAGAAGATCGACAGATTGCACGGCATCGCGCGGAAGGCAGACCAGGGCCTGCTGGACGTCGATCGGCTCCGGCACATCGGACCCGAGGCCAGTACGGATGATCTGTTGCGGCTGAAGGGAATCGGGCCGTTCTACGCGTCGCTGATCACCATCAGGGCGGTCGGGTTCACCGATACCCCACCGGCCGACGAGCCGATGCTGCGAGATCTCGTGACGCAGCTGTACCGGCTTCCAGAGCCGTGCACCCGCGAGCAGTTCCTGGAGATCGCCGAGGCATGGCGGCCGTACCGGACGTGGGCGGCGGTCCTGATCCGGGCGGCGTCCGGGCGATTGGCGGCGCCGACAGCTTCCCGGTCAGGGGGTGCGGCCTGACGAACCCTTCCCTTTGTGAAGACCCCGTGCAGTGGAGCCTGCCCGCGCGGGGCCTGGCGAGCGCGGTCCGGGGCAGCAGCGTGTGGTGATCGCGCAGTCCGTGGGGCCGCAAGCAGCTGAGAGGTCGGCGCCCGGTCGAGGGTCGGTGTCCGGCACGGACGTCAGCGGGAGGGATCGATGATCGTGATGCCTGCCAGCGTCGTGCGATCGAAGCCTGGAAGCATGGCGGCGGCCCCCTCGAGTCCGATCGTTCGCTGGATCAGCTGCTGCGGCTGCAGTGCGTGGTTCTCGATCAGCGCCATCATGTCCGGGTAGTCGACGGCGGCCATCCCGTGGCTGCCCAACAGGTCGAGCTCCCAGGCGATCACCCGGGCCATCGGCACCCGAGGATGACCCTCGACCGGCGGGAGCAGTCCGATCTGGATGTACCGTCCTCGCCGGCGAAGGCTGAAGATCCCGATGGCACAGGTCTGCTCACTACCGACCGCGTCCACCGCGACAGAACTCCCTGCGCCCGTGAGATCGGCGATCAACGACGGGATGTCGCCGACGTCGGCACGCAGGGTGTGTTCGGCCCCGAGACGAGCCGCTGCAGCGAGCGCCTCCGGGTTCCGGTCGACCGCGATGACCCTGGCGCCCAGCGCACGGGCGATCATCACCGTGCTGAGCCCGACGCCACCGGCGCCGACCACCGTCACCCACTCGTCCGGCTGGACCCGCGCACGGCCCGCCATCGCGCGAAAGGCCGTGGCGAACCGGCATCCGAGGCCGGCGGCAGTCGCGAAGTCGACCTGCTCCGGAACGGCAACCAGGTTGGTGTCCGCGGCGTGCAGTGCGACGTACTCGGCGAACGACCCCCAGTGGGTGAAGCCCGGTTGCTGCTGATCGGGACACACCTGGGCGTTGCCGGACAGGCACCAGCTGCATCGCCCGCAGCCGCAGACAAACGGCACCGTGACCCGGTCGCCGACCGACCACCGCACGACGTCGGTACCGATCTCGGCGACCACGCCGGCGAGTTCGTGACCGGGCACGTGCGGGAAGACGATGTCCTCGTGCCCCGCCCAGGCATGCCAATCGCTGCGGCACATCCCGGTCGCCATCACCTTGACCACCACCCCGCCGGCAGGCGGGACGGGATCGCCCACCTCGGAGACCTCGGGTTGGCCACGGACTGCTGACACCACCACAGCGCGCACGGCCACATCCTTCCAGCCCGCACCTCGCGCAGCGCCTTCTGCCCGCTTCCGTACCGGTCGCCCGTCTGGCGTATTAGCCTTCGGGAACCCGGGCCGCCGCAGGGCCCACCACCCGAGGCGGTTCCGATGACTGTTCGGCAACACAAGTACCTGCTCGACGAGTCCCAGATGCCGACGAGTTGGTACAACATCGTCCCGGATCTGCCCGCTCCCCCACCGCCGCCGCTGCACCCCGGAACCCATGAGCCGGTCGGGCCGGACGACCTGGCGCCGTTGTTCCCGATGGACCTGATCCTGCAGGAGGTCTCGACCGACTCCTACATCCCGATCCCGGACGAGGTGCAGGACATCTACCGGCTGTGGCGCCCGTCGCCGCTGTACCGCGCGCACCGGCTCGAACAGTCCCTCGACACACCCGCCCGGATCTACTACAAGTACGAGGGGGTGTCGCCCGCCGGCTCCCACAAGCCGAATACCGCTGTGCCACAGGCTTATTACAACGCCAAGGCCGGGATCAGGAAGCTGACGACGGAAACCGGCGCCGGGCAATGGGGCACCGCATTGGCGTTCGCCTGCTCGCTGTTCGACATCGACTGCGAGGTCTGGCAAGTGGGCGCCTCCTACGACGCCAAGCCGCACCGCCGGACGTTGATCGAGACGTTCGGCGGGAGGGTCCATCGTTCCCCGTCGACGTTGACATCGGCGGGTCGAGCCTTCGCTCCCGACCACACCGGGTCCCTGGGCATCGCGATCTCGGAGGCCGTCGAGGTCGCCGCCGGCGACCCGGACACGAAGTACGCGCTCGGGTCGGTGCTGAACCACGTGCTCCTGCACCAGACGATCATCGGCGAGGAGGCCCTGCTGCAACTGGCGATGGCCGGCGAGTCCGGTGCCGACCTGGTCGTCGGCTGTACCGGTGGCGGCTCGAACTTCGGCGGCCTGGCCTTCCCGTTCCTGCGCGAGAAGATGGCCGGCCGGCAGAGTCCGGTGATCCGCGCGGTCGAACCGGCATCCTGCCCGTCGCTGACCCGCGGCGAGTACCGGTACGACTTCGGGGACACTGCCGGGTTCACCCCGCTGATGAAGATGCACACGCTCGGCCATGATTTCGTCCCCGATCCCATTCACGCGGGTGGTCTGCGCTACCACGGGATGGCGCCGCTGATCTCGCACATCTACGAACTGGGCCTGATGGAGGCCATCGCAGTGGAGCAGACCGAGTGCTTCGCCGCAGCCATCCGATTCGCCCGTACCGAGGGCATCGTCCCGGCACCCGAGCCGACCCATGCCCTGGCCGCCACGATGGCAGAAGCACTGGCCTGCAGGGAGTCCGGCGAGGAAAAGGTGATCGTCACGGCGCTGTGCGGGCACGGCCTGCTCGACCTCGCCGCGTACGAGGCGTACCTCGGCGGTCGGATGGTCGACTCCGGTCTGTCCGACGATGCACTCGTCGCGGCGCTCGCCGGCGTGCCCGTGCTCGCCGGGTGAGTTCGATGCCGGAGGACGGGCGTTCCCAGCCCGCCGGCCCGCACCCCCACCGGCACACGCGCAAGCACCCGCACCCGCCCCCGCGCGAGCACAATGCCGACGACCTGCAGATCGGCCGCGATCTCGTGGCTGCCCTCGGACTCGAGCCACTGCCGTTGGAGGGTGGTCTTTTCCGTCGTACCTATACCGGTGCCGAGGCCACGGCGATCCACTTCGCGCTCATCGATGACGACTTCTCGGCCATGCACCGGCTGACGAGTGACGAGGTGTACTTCCATCACGCCGGCGCGCCGCTGCGGATTCTGCTCATCGACCCCGACGGTGCCGCCCACGAAATCCTGCTGGGATCCGACGTCAACACCGGCCAACGACCACAGTGCGTGGTTCCCTCGAATTGGTGGCAGGGTTCCTCCGCCGACGGTGCATGGTGCCTGGTGTCAACAGTCGTCACGCCGGGATTCGACTGGTCACGGTTCGAACTCGGTGACCGAGAAGCCCTGCAACGCATGTGCCCCGGGGCAAGCGCACGGATCACCGCACTCACCCGGGAGGACCCGCAACAAAGGCCCGGCGAATGTGCCGAGGAGCCGGGCCGATCCTGACCCGCTCCCGGTGCACCGCACACCCGCGGCGCGCGAAGTCCGGTTCAGCCGAGTGGGAACAGAAACCGATCAGTCCACGAAATTCCGGCGAACCGCATTGCCGGCGGATGACGCAGCATCTTGCGGCGATATCGGCGGCGGCTTTGTTTCCTCCAGGGCCCGACGTCGGCCAAACGATTCGGACGACACGCAGACCAAGGTCGTCGCGAACCAGGTCGGCTGCGGGTCCCGGTGCTCAACACCACAAACGGGAACATCTTCATCGCCACCGATGCCACCCCGGGCAAGATCCTGCGCGTCGTTCCCGGCTGACCCGCGCGGATTCGGGTCGCCGCCCCCTTGACGTGGCGAGCATCGACCTGGGAAGCCTGTCGGTGCAGCGGTTTACGGTGCGTGCATGCCGAACATCGCGCAACCGCCCGACCTCGCCGCCGTGCGCGACTCCTACGACAGGGTCGCCGACAATTACGTCGCCATGGACATCGGTGACATCAGCCGGCTGCCATGGCTCCGGGCGGCGCTGACCGTGTTCGCCGAGCAGGTCCGCAATCTGGGTCCGGTGCTCGACATCGGGTGCGGACCCGGCACGGTCACTGCCCACCTGGCAGGCCTCGGTGTCGATGTTGCCGGCGTCGACCTGTCGCCGCGGATGATCGAGCATGCCCGTCAGCTGCATCCCGGGCTGGATTTTTCGGTCGCGTCTGCCACACAAATCCCCCTCGGGGACGGGTCACTGGCCGGCATTCTCGGCTGGTGGTCACTGTTCAACCTCCCGCGGGACGTGCTGCCACACGTGCTGCGCTCGTACTGCAGGGCGCTGGTACCCGGTGGCAGCTTCCTGATGGGAACCCACGTGGGCGACGGCGATGTCGTCCGTACCGAGGCCTACGGCGGTGTGCCGGTCAGCTGGACGACGCACCTCTGGCAGCCCGAGCAACTCAGTGCCGTCGTCATCGACGCCGGGTTCGAGGTCGACGCGGTGCTGACTCTGCCTCCTACGCCGCCGGGTCGACCGCAGGTGCTGATCAGCGCCCACAAACCGGCATGACCGCCAACCCGGTGCCAGCGGCTATCGCCAACCCAGTGCCGGCGGTTACCGCCAACCCAGAGCGGGCGCGACGTCCCGCAGCAGGCTGTCGAGAAGGTGCCCGTTGTAGTCGACGCCGAGCTGATTCGGAATGGTCAGCAGGAGGGTGTCGGCCGCAGCGATGGCCTCGTCGCCGGCGAGATCCTTGACCAACCGGTCCGGTTCCCCTGCGTAGGTCTTCCCGAACCGCGCCTTGCCCCCATCGAGGATGCCCACCTGATCGTGGCTGCGGGCCTCTCCGCCGAAGTAGGCGCGGTCGATATCGTTGACGATCGGAAAGATGCTGCGGCTGACCGATACTCGTGGCTCACGAAGGTGCCCGGCGGCCCGCCAGGCGTCCCGGAAGCGTGAAATCTGTTCGGCCTGCAGCTGGTGGAAGGGCACGCCGGTGTCCTCGGTGAGCAGGGTTGAGCTCATCAGGTTCATACCCTGTTCGGCGGCCCACTCGGCCGTGCCGCGCGACCCCGCGCCCCACCAGATGCGCTCGCGGAGACCCGGGGAATGCGGCTCGAGCCGGAGCAGTCCGGGCGGGTTTGAGAACATCGGCCTCGGGTTCGGCTCGGCAAAGCCCTCGCCCTTGAGCACCTCGAGGAAGGCCCGGGTGTGCTCGCGGGCCATCGCCGCGTGATCGGAGCCGGCGGCCGGCTCGTACCCGAAGTACCGGAACCCGTCGATCACCTGCTCGGGGGAACCGCGGCTGATCCCGAGCTGAAGCCGGCCGCCGGAGATCAGGTCGGCCACCCCCGCGTCCTCGGCCATGTACAGCGGGTTCTCGTAGCGCATGTCGATGACGCCGGTGCCGATCTCGATCCGGCTGGTCCGCGCGCCGACCGCCGCGAGCAGCGGGAACGGTGCGGACAGTTGATTCGCGAAATGGTGCACCCGGAAGTAGGCGCCGTCCGCCCCCAGTTCCTCTGCCGCAACCGCGAGCTCGATCGACTGCAGCAGGGTGTCCGACGCCGAGCGCGTCTGCGAGTGGGGGGACGGCGTCCAATGGCCGAATGACAGGAATCCGATCTTCTTCATGTTCCGTGCAACAACAGACAGGGCAGATAGTTTCCGGCGCAACCACCGTCACCGCCCAGCCGTCGTGAACCCTCCGGCTGCACGACGCACAGCGACAGCATCCGGCCGGCCCTCACAGGTCCTTCCGCACGAACGAGGTCGCCGCGAGTCCTCCGACCATCAGCACCCAGATGCCCGCCCAGACAAGGTAGGTCGCTGTCAGCGGTGCCGCGCTCAGGAACGGGAAGCCGTCCATCTGCGTGCCGAACTGAGCGAACGCGGCCGGATCCTGGAAGGCATGCATGGCGCCGCGCCAGAGACCGTCGGTCGGTAGCAGCATCCGGGAGATCGTGCCGACCCGCGCCACCCCGTCGTTGCCGAGCGCCTCACCGATGCCGCCGAGAACCCCCGCGATCCAGGTCGCGCCGAACAGGCCGACCGCGACCACCCCCGATGCCATCGGCGAGATGACGGTGGACAGCAGCAGAGCGAGCGTCAGCAGGACGACGGTCTGAGCGGCCAACAAAGCCAGCGCCACCGCAGGCTGCGGCGGCCAGTACCCCACCGTCAGCAACACGACCAGGCACTGCGCAAGACCGGCGAGGATGACGAAGGCACTACCGAACGCCACCAGCCCGAGCCATTTGCCGGCCAGTACCGCAGTGCGGCGGACCGGCCGGGCGAGCAGGGCCAGCGCAATGCCGGACTCCGTCTCACCGGCCAGGGTGGGTCCGGCGAGGAATGCGGTGCCGAGAGCGGCGATGAGGCTCAGCCCGAACATCACCAGGTTGAGCAGCTGGGAAGCCACCAGCCGCGCCTGACCGCTGGTGAGGGTGCCGAAGTCGGACTCCGCGGCGAGCCGGGAGAATCCCCAGCCGCTGAGCCCCAGCAGAGCGATGGTCAGCACGGCGAGGGCCAGCAGCACCCGCCGCCGGGTCGCCTCACGCAGTGTGAGCCCTGCGATGGTCAGCACCGTCTGTGCCGTCGTCATCGATCCACCCGGTCGTCGTGTTCGTTCGCGTCCCGCAGGATGCCCAGTAGTCGCTCCTCGAGGCTGATCCGCGCGGGCTCGACGGCATGTATCCGGGCACCCAACGCGACCAGGTCGCGCACCAGATCGGGGACGGCCTGCTCGTCAGCGTGAGCGGGATCGTCGTGGGCCGGAAGCACCACGGTGAACAAGTTCCCGACACGCTCGACCGTCCCGGTAGCGGCCAGCCGCTGCAACGCCGACGCCGACAGCTCGGACAACTGGAGCTTCACCTCGCGCTGACCGAGCAGCTCGGCCAGCGTGCCCGAGGTGGCCACCCGGCCGCGGTTCAGGATGACGACACGGTCGCAGACCCGCTCCACCTCGCCGATCAGATGCGAGTTGAGCAACACCGCGACACCCCTGGATTTCAGGGCCAGCACGATGTCCCGGACATCGACGCGACCCAACGGGTCCAGCGCGCTGGTCGGTTCGTCCAGGATCACCAACTCGGGCCGGGCAACGAGTGCGACCGCGAGACCCAGTCGCTGCTGCATGCCCTTGGAGAAGCCGCCCAGCCGGTCCCGCGCGCGGTCGGCAAGCCCGACGAGCGACAGGCTGTCGCGTTGTTCGTCGGCCGACAGGCGGGCACCGGCCAGTCGGACGTGCAGGGTCAGCACCTCGGCCGCGGTCAGCCACGGCTGGTACCGGAAAAGCTCTGGGAGATAACCGACCTGGGCCCGCGATGCTGGATCCGATGATGGCCGGCCGAGCAGCATCACCTCACCGGCGTCCGGGTGAACCAAGCCGAGCAGCATCTTGATCACGGTGGTCTTGCCGGCGCCGTTGGGACCGAGCAACCCGACCACCTCGCCGCGCCCGACCTCCAGCGACACGTCGTCCACCGCCGGCCGGCGGCCGTAACGCTTCCGCAGTCCGGAGCACCACACGGCGGAGCTCGGCGGCAGGCCGGTGACCCACCTCTCAGCCGCCCGGGTGGCCCGGGGTCCGGGGCGGCCAGCATCCACGGCAGCCTGGCCGGCAGCCGCGCCATCGCCGGCAGCGTTCGGCCCCAGGGGTTCGGCGGCCATGCTCAGCGCAGGTTCCTCGCAATCGTCAGCACCTCGTCGGCATCGAGCGGACCGGCGACGGCGGTCACGACGCCGTCGGCAGCCCACACCACGGCCGCCATCGTCCGGTCCTTGGTGGTCACCACCGTGGCGGACACACCGTTGACGTCCGCGGAAGAGGTATCGACCTGATCGGCCGGCACGGGCAGCGGCAGGGTCGAGCCGTCGGCGCTGAACGCACGCAGCTGGGCCGCGACACGATCGGGCAGGCCGGGCAGCGAGAGCAGGTAGCCGCGAACCGTCTCGAACGGCACCCCGGATGAGAAGGCCGTGGGTGCAACAGCTCGTCCCACCAGCAGCGAGGGCACACCTTGCTGCTGAGACCAGACCTGTGCCACGCCGGGTCCCGCGACGAGCATCACCTGGTTGCCGTCCAGCCCCGGCGGCATCGGCGGCAGGGCGCCGCCGGCCCGCCCGGTGGCGGCCGCGGCTTTCGACGCGGAGAAGGTGAAGGTCGCGCTGACCTTGTCGACCACCTGCAACACCGGATCGCCGCTGACACCCTTCGGGAGATCGTCGACGATCGGCACAGCCAGACCGGTCTGCGCAGCCGCCGCAGCCGCATCGGGAACACCGTGCAGGTCTGCGCCGCCGGTCATCACCAGGTCGCCGTACGCGCTCAGATCCGGCAACGCGATCAGGTCCGCGGTGGTCAGGTTGACCGGGGCTATCTGCTCCGTGCGGAAGATCTCCAGCCACCCGTTCGCGGCGGCCGTGCCACCGCCGGCGAGCACCGCCACCACGACGGCTGCTGCCACCAGCGGGCGGCGCAGGAACCGGAGGGATCGGCCAGGGGATGCGGCCGAACGCTGCATCTCGCGGCGGGCCGGTTCCGTGGCGCGCACCGCGGTGCAGAGGCCTCGCCACGCCTCGTTCGGGTCGAGCAGCTCACTCCCGGTTGCCAGCGCGGCATGCACCAGAACGGCGTCCTCACCGATGGCGGCCAGGGCGGCGGCGCACTGTGCACAGGCGGCGACATGCCGGCGGTCGGCGTCCGACACTCCAGCCGGCTCGTCGACGAGGCGGCGCAGCGTTCCCTCACTGGGATGACGCATGACGATTCAACTCCTTACGCAGAGCGGCTTCGGCCCGCCGCACGGTGGTGCCGACGCTGCTTGGTGACACATCGAGCGCCGCGGCGACATCGGCATAACTCAGGCCGCTGTGCCGCAGCACCAGCGTTACGGCCTGCTTGCGGGGAAGCTGCGCGAGCGCGGCGCGGACCCGGCTGCGCTCGTCCAGCGTCACCACCGCATCAGCCACGTCGCCGACGACCGTGTCGCCCGACGCGGCAACGGACTTCTCGCGGGACGACCGGCGGCGCGTCGACCGCAGCAGGTTCAGGGCAGTGTGCGCGGCAGCGACCGACAACCAGCCCGACGCTTGAGCCGCGGGCACAGCCGACCGGGAGAAGGTCAGGAACACTTCCTGGGCAACGTCCTCAGCCTCGTTGCGCGCACCGAGTACCCGGGTCGCAACAGCAACGACCCGGCCGTAGTCGCGGCGGAAGATCTCGCCCAGGTCGGCACGCACCGCCCCGTCAACCGAACCCGGCAGCGGCACGGCCCTGGTCCCCCCGTCCTGTTGCCGACCGGTGCCGACTCCCACGGCTGCTGGCCGTGCACGCACGGCCGTCGCTGCGCCGCGCTCTGAACCCGGGTCCATGCCTGTAGAGCACCGCCGGGACGACGAATGTGACATGTGCGCTGACGTTGCCGGTCGTGCTGAGGTTGCCGGTCGTTCGGACCCACCGGTAGCGGCGCGCAGCAACCATCGTCCTGGCTTCCATTGCCCGGTCGCTCAGTCGCTCAGTCGCACCCACAGGTACAGCACGATCAGGCCGGTCGTGAAGACCGGTGTCACGACGATCCAGAACCATGGGATGGGCAGGTCGGCGGCCAACTTGAGCACCAACCCGGCGGCGAGGAGGACGGCGAAAAAGCTGCCGGCGAAGATGTACGCCAGCTTGCGGTAGTGCGGCGGGATCGACCCGGGGGTGTGTTCGCGTTCGGTGTGTTCGCGTTCTGTCATGGGAGGGCGCTCCTTCGGTCGAGAGCTCACGTCGTCAATACCCAGACCCGCCGGCACCGACCCAGGACCGCCCATTCTGTCGGCAATGCCTGCGGACACCGCACCCCACTCCCTGTTCGTCGTTCTGAGGAACGCGCGTGCACCCAATACAGTCGGGGGACCGCTGGAGGTGGCCATGACACAACAGAACATCCGACCGCTCGAGGAAGGTATCGAGCGCGATCTGCAGGGGCTGAACTACGCGAGCTACCTGCACCTGGATCAGTTGCTCGCCGCGCAGCGCCCACTGTCCGACCACCACGACGAGATGCTGTTCATCATCGTCCACCACACGACCGAGCTGTGGATGAAGCTGGTCATCCACGAGATCCGGTCGGCCATGGCCCTGATGGCCGCCGACGAACTCGGCCCGGCTCTCAAGCGACTCGCTCGGGTGAAGCATGTCCAGCGTCAGATGACGGATCAATGGTCCGTGCTGGCCACCCTGACGCCCACCGAGTACTCGCAGTTCCGGCATCGTCTCGGTAAGTCGTCGGGCTTCCAGTCGGTCCAGTACCGAACGCTGGAGTTCCTGCTGGGCAACAAGAATCCCGCGATGCTCGCCGTGTTCGCGCACGACCGTGACGCCCAGCAAGTCCTCGAGGACACCCTGCGACAGCCGAGTCTGTATGACGTGTTCCTGTCCTATCTCGCCCGCCGGGGCTACCCGATTCCGGCCGAAGAACTGGAACGGGATTTCTCCCGGCCACACGAGTTCAACACCGATCTGGTGAAGGTCTTCACCGAGATCTATGACAATCCGGAGCCGCAATGGGGGGTTTACGAGACCTGCGAGGAACTGGTGGACATCGAGGACACCTTCCAGACGTGGCGGTTCCGGCACCTCAAAACGGTCGAGCGCATCATCGGATACAAGCGGGGCACCGGTGGGTCCACCGGGGTGGCGTTCCTGCAGCGCGCGTTGTCGCTGACGTTCTTCCCGGAGCTGTTCGCGGTACGGACGGAGATCGGGTGACGGGGCCCGGGCTGTCAGGTCGATCCGTGCCGTACCCACCTTGTGAGATGGAAGGCGACCGATGAGAGTGCAGTCCTCCCTGCAGGGCCGATCGATGCTCGACCGGGACGCCGCGGTGGAGATGGACAGGCAGGACGCCCTCGCGGGCTTCCGCGATCGTTTCGTACCCCAGACCGAGGACGTGATCGCCTACCTCGACGGCAACTCGCTCGGTCGGCCGCTGGCGTCGATCCCGGAGCGTTGGGCGGCGTTCGCCTCCGAGCAGTGGGCGGGGCGCCTGATCAGGGGTTGGTCCGAGGGCTGGATGGAGTTGCCGCAGGTCGTCGGCGACGAACTGGCGGCCGCGGCGCTCGGCGCCGCGCCCGGTCAGACCGTCATCGCCGATTCCACCACGGTCAATTTCTACAAGTCGATGCGAGCGGCGCTGAATCTGCGCCCGGACCGGCGGCGGGTGCTGGTGGACCGGGACAACTTCCCCACCAACAGATACGTCGTCGAATCTCTGGCCCGCGACCTGAATCTCGAACTGGTCTGGCTGCAGCCGGAATCGGGCACCGGCGTGAGCGCCGATGACGTTGCCGCCGCCGTCGACGAGCGCACGGCTGTGGTGACGCTGAGCCATATCGCCTACCAGTCCGGATACCTGGCCGACGTCGCTCGGATCACCGAGATCGCTCATGCATCAGGCGCTCTCGTCGTCTGGGATCTGTGCCACTCGGTCGGTTCCACCGAAATCGAACTGGACGCATGGGATGTCGACTTCGCGGTCGGGTGCACGTACAAGTTCGTCGGCGCCGGCCCCGGGGCCCCGGCGTTCTGCTACGTCAATGCGCGGCACCACGACCACATCGACCAGCCGATCTGGGGCTGGTTGGGCCGACGGGACTCGTTCGAAATGGAGCAGGGGTACCTGCGGGCGGCGGGCATCCGTTCGATGCTGTCCGGAACTCCCCCGCTGTTGGGCATTCTCGCCGTCCGCGAGGGGGCATCGGTCATCGCCGAGGCGGGCATTTCGGCCATCAGGGCCAAGGCCGTCGGGCTCACCGACATGGTCGTGGGGTTGACCGATGAGTGGTTGGTGCCGCACGGTTTCTCGGTCACGTCGCCGCGGGACAGCGACCGCAGGGGTGCGCACGTCAGCATCAACCGGCCGGACGCGCGGGCAGTGTGTGCGCAGCTCATCGAAGCCGGGGTGCTCGTCGACTTCCGGGCGCCGCAGACGATCCGGATCGGCTTGTCACCGCTGCCGCTGCAGTACACCGAGGTCTGGGATGCCATGGCGGAGATCCGACGGCTCACCGCCTGACCGGCACCTCATCCGGTTACACGTCGAACAGCACCAGCACGAAGATCAGCGTCGTCAGCGCAGCCATCACCCAGATCGTCGCGATCAGCATCTTGGAGGCGGTGGCCAGCGGGGTGGCCATGTTCTTCAACGACTCCGGCGAGATGCAGGCCCTGGTCGGGTCCTCGGGGTCATGGAAGACGCCGATGAGCGCTCCTGGCCTGGGCAGCCCCGCGGCGTGCAGGCGAGAGGTGAAAGTGATCTCGCGACCGTCCGTCGACTGGAAGGTGATCACCGGCTGACGGATGGGCTGAACCGTACCGTCCGGTGTGCGACGTTTGCGGTGCCAGGTCCGCTCGTCGACGACCACGCCACGGGCGGGCACCCACCCTTCCGGCACCGTGGTGATGGCTCTGTCGCCCCCGGTCTCACGCACCTGGCGGGTTCCGAACATGGCCACGATGAACACAGGTAGCACCAGCAGGAGAAGACCCAACCATGCCGGCATCTGTCGATGATGCCTACCGCAGAGGTCCGCCGCATCACCCCCGCTCCGTCCGGATTCGGGGACGACGTCAGCGGCGGCCGGTCGGTGGGTACGGTGACCTCATGAGAGTCGTCATCGCAGGAGGACACGGAAAGATCGGGCTGCGGCTCGCGCGGTTGCTCGGCGAGCGGGAGGCGCACCCGGTCGGCCTGATCCGCAAGCGCGAGTACGAGGCCGAACTCGTTGCCGTCGGTGCGCATCCGGAGCTCTTCGACCTGGAGTCGGGCACCGCCGCCGAGCTGGCCGAAATCCTGAAAGGCGCTGACGCCGTTGTCTTCGCGGCCGGTGCCGGACCCGGCAGCAGCATCGAGCGCAAGGACACCGTCGACCGCGGCGGCGCCGTCCTGCTCGCCGACGCAGCCGCACTCGCCGGGGTCCGCCGCTACCTGATGGTCTCGGCGATGGGCGCGGACACCGGCCCCACGCCCGACCACGACGAGGTCTTCGCGGCCTACCTGACAGCGAAAAAGGCGGCCGACGACGACATCCGGGGTCGTGACCTGGACTGGACGATCCTGCGGCCGGGCGGTCTGACGAATGCGTCGGGGACGGGGCAGGTTCAGCTTGCCGAGCATGCAGCCCGCGGCCAGATCTCCCGTGAGGACGTCGCCGCGGTGCTGCTGGCCCTGCTCGACGAACCCGGGACCGCTGGATTGTCGCTCGACCTGGTCAGTGGCGATGTCCCGATCGACGAAGCGGTCGCCGCCCTGGTCAGCGGTTCGTAGACAGGTCTGCCCCGAGCAGGAAAGAGGTCCGCCGTGGCCGGCAAGCGAGACACGAGCGAGCCGGCGGAATTGACCGTCGGGGAACGCACGGTCAGGATCACCCACCCGGAACGGGTGTACTTCCCCGCGACCGGAGCCACGAAGCTCGACCTGGCGAACTACTACCTCAGCGTCGGGGACGGCATCGTGCGGGCTCTCCGGGAACGACCGTGCATGATGCACCGGTTTCCGGAGGGCCTCAGCGGCGACAAGGTGCACCAGAAGCGGCTGCCCCGCGGGGCGCCGCCGTGGGTCCAGACGGTGAACGTCTTCTTTCCCCGGTACAAACGCACAGCAGACGAACTGTGTGTCACCGAACTCGCGAGTGTGCTGTGGGCGGTCCAGATGTCGACGGTGGAGTTCCACCCGTGGAACTCGCGACGATCGGACACCGAGAAGCCCGACGAATGGCGGATCGATCTCGACCCGATGCCCGACTGCGACTATGCACGAATCCGTCGCGTCGCCCGTGTTGCGCAGGAGGTGCTGGACGAGATCGGTGCGGTCGGGTGGCCGAAGACCTCCGGCGGCAAGGGCATGCACATCTATGTGCGGATCGAACCGCACTGGGGCTTCGCCGACGTCCGCAGGGCGGCATGGGCTTTCGCCCGCGAGGTGGAACGGCGGGCCCCTGACGACGTCACGACGACGTGGTGGCGGAAGGACCGCGATCCCCGCAAGGTGTTCGTCGACTACAACCAGAACGCCAGGGACCACACGATTGCCAGCGCCTACTCGGTCCGCGGCGTGCCGCAGGCGACGGTGTCCACACCCTTGAGGTGGGATGAGATCGACGACGCCGTGCCGGCCGACTTCACGATCGCCACGGTGCCCGCTCGCTTCGCCGCGCTCGGTGACCTGCACGCCGGCATCGACGACGCGGTGTTCTCCATCGCGCAACTGCTGGAGTGGGCGGAGCGGGACGAACGTGAGGGGAAGGCGGATCTGGGTGATCCGGATGTGGTGGACCTCGACGCCGGCGCCACGGTGGAGTGAGCGCGGCAGCAGTTCGCGCGCGCGTTTCCTGCGTGGTTGACATTCGCCGAGCCGGCTCCCGGCGGGGGTCAGGGCACCACCGTGACCGGCCAGCGACCGGCGCGCAACAACCTCACGCCGATCGAGCCGACGATGCGATGACCGGCGGAGGTCGACGCGCCGACGACGACGGCATCCGCCAGAACTTCGGCGCAGACCCGTGAGATCTCGGTGTAGGCATCACCTTTGACGACCACAAACCTCGCCCGGATGCCGGTCAATCGCGCGCCGTCCTGTACCTGCCGCCGCAGTTCTTCGGCGACGGCGTCGTGGGCATCGGTCATCATCAGACCGGCCTCGGGGACGAGGTTCGCCAACGACGAGGCTGTGTTGACGAACACCACGACGAGTTCCGCGCCCTGCCGCCGGGTCAACCCCGCGGCGTAGGCCGCCGCCCGGAGTGAGGTCACGGAGCCGTCGACGGCGACGACGATGACGCGCGGGCCGTCAGTCCCCCGCTCGAACCCGGCAGTCTCGTCGGCCATGTCATCACCCTGCCACCATCAGCAGCGCCTCGTGGACATACCCCCGTGTGCTCTGCCGGCCGCGTCCTATCCGTCGCCGGCAACAGCTTCGAGATATGCGCGGTCGACCGAGGGAACATCGCCGTTCCATCGAATTGGCATGGGATCGCTCAGTGCACCCACGAAGTTCCCTTCAGTACCCCGGTTCTCGAACGCGAGCATGACCCAATGGCTCAACGGATCCTGGATCAGTTTGCCGACGTAATACCGATCGTCGCTCAGTGGGACGGCGTCCGAGATGTGGTAGGGCCCGAGCGGTGTGTCCGCGGGTGCCGCCCAGATGGAACCGCGATCGCCTCGTGCCCGCCGCGCGTCGGAGTATTCGGGGGTCAGACAGTTGAAGATCAACAGGTGGCGTCCGTCCACGGTGACCACCTGAGGGACTTCCAGGTGCCCGAAGCCCGATCCGGGCTCGGACAACGGAGGCTGGACGTGCCAGTGCAAGAGATCCTGGGAGGTTGCATGGGCGATGACGCCACGGTCGTCATTCGGTCCGCGGTTCGCCCGCGCAGTGATCAGCAGGTGCCAGCCGTGACCGTTCGGGTCTTCCAGGACCCAAGGGTCTCGCCAGTGATGGTCCTGCCAGGGCTCTGCACCCCCCTTCTCGTACCAGCGAGAATCCGCGCTGACCACGGGATTGCCCGGGTGCTTGATCCAGACGTGCAGGTCATGGGAGGTTGCAACACCCACCTGCTGGATCAAGCGCCCGTCCTGCTCGCGGGTGGTACCGGTATAGAACATGTACCAGGTGTCCGACGGCCCTTTGATCACCGAACCGGTCCAGGTGGCGGTCTGATCGAAGGCGGGTGCGTCCCCGTGAACAAGCGCGTCCTGCACCTGTACCCATTGCACCAGGTCGGTGGAAACGGCGTGCCCGACTGCTGCCCGAAGATGGCGCCGGTCGGGATCGTGCAGGGCTCTGGAGGCGTAAAGGAAGAACAGGTGATATTTGCCGTCGTCCTCTGCGAGCCAGAAATCCCACGTCCAGGAGCCTGGAAGTCGAAACATGATCAGCCCTTCACGCCGCTGGAGGCAATGCTGTTGATGAATGAGCGCTGGAACGCGATGAAAAGCGCGAGGATCGGAATGGTGATCAGGGATGCGTAGGCCATCAGCTGACCCCAAGATGTGTTGAGTTGTTTGAAGTAGTCGAGCCCGACCATCACGGGCCGGAGGTCCTCGGTCTGTACCACCATCAGGGGCCACAGATAGGAGTTCCAGGCGGGCAGGAAGGTCAGGATCGCGACGGTCGCGATGGCCGGTCCGGACAGCGGCATGACGATCCTGCGGTAGATGGTGAACCAGCCGGCGCCGTCGACGATCGCCGCCTCGTCCAGTTCCTTCGGGATGGAATCGAAGTACTGGTAGAAGAGGTAGATCGAGAAGGCATTCGCGATGAACGGGATGATCTGCACCTCGTAGGTGTCCATCCATCCGATCGTGCCGTCGTAGTACGGAAGCTTGTTGACCCACCACAGCAGCGGCAGGGCCAGGGTCTCGAACGGGACGATCAACGTTGCGATGATCACTCCGAGAAGCACCTGCCGCCCACGGAACTTCAAGCGCGCCAAGGCGAACGCAGCCATGCTGTTGACGATAAGCCCAAGAACGACCGTCAGCGCGGCGATGATCACCGAGTTCATCAGAAATTGCCAGAACGGAACCCGATTGAAGACCTCGGTGTAATTGTTCAGCGAGACGTCGCCGACCGGTAGGAACGCTTTCAACGACGTCAGGTCGCCGAAGATCTGGATATCCGGTTTCAGGGACGACACCAGCATGAAGACCAACGGCAGCCCGAAGACGAAGCACAATGCGATCCGCAGGATCAGCCATCCAGCACGCCGACCGCGACCCGGCGGACGTCCAGGCAAGACCTCCTGCGGCGGTGCAGAATTCGGAGGCGCGACGGGGACAATGGTGTCGCTCACTTCTTCACATCCTTGTCACGGGTGAGGTAGCGCTGAACCAGGGAGACGGCAAGCACGAGAATGAAGAACACGAGCGAGATCGCGGACGCGTAACCGGTCTGCTGCTGGGCGAATCCAGCCCGGACCGCCTGGAAAACAACGGTGCTGGTGGAGTCCAGCGGCCCGCCCTGGGTCATCACCTGAACCTGGGTGAAGAGACTGAAGGCGGAGATGCTGATCGTGACCAGGATGAAGGTCCTGGTCTGGCGCAGCGATGGCCAGGTGACAAACCGAAAGTTCTGCCAGGTGCTGGCGCCGTCCAGCGAGGACGCCTCGTACAGGTCACCGGGAATCGTCTGAAGCCCGGACAACCAGATGACCATATGGAATCCGACGCCCTGCCAGATGGACATCAACAGGATCGCGGCGAGTGCGGTGTTGGGATTCCCCAGCCAGTCGGTTCCCGCAATGGCGCCGCCGGAGATGGCGCGCAGGAAAGAATTGATGAGACCGTCCGGCTGGTACATGAACTGCCACAACGTGGAGATCACCACCATGGACGTGACCACCGGTAGGAAGTAGACCGTGCGGAAGAAGTTGACCCCGCGGACCTTCACGTTGATCAGCAGCGCGAGCCCGAGGGCCAAGCCTGCTTGCAGTGGTACGACGAAGACGGCGAACAGGATGGTGTTCCGGAGTGATTTGAAGAAGACGGGATCCTGGAAGAGTCGGGTGAAGTTGTCGATGCCGACGAATGACGCCGGTTCCGGAGAGATCAGTTTTGCGTTGGTGAACGCCAAACCGAACGTCAGCGCGATGGGGATGAGCACGAATGTCGCCATCAGGACGACGGCGGGTGCCACCAGCCACGCGGCAGCGCGGCCGTGGGTCCGGCCGAGCCGGCGTGATCGGTCGGTGACCAGGCTTTCGGGCACCCGCGGTTCGATTGTCGCAGTTTGTGTCATGTGGGGTCTCCTGGTAGAGCCCTAGGACCGTGCGGGCCGCAAGCGCCCGCGACCCGCACGGTCGGTTCAGTGGGGGCTACTGCTGTTGGAAGTAGTCGTTCGACTTCTGGTTTGCATCGATATCGGCAACGGCCTGATCCAGTGCAGCCTGCGCGTCCCCGCCATTGACGATGTCCTGTGCGGCCTTCGTGAATGTCGTTGCGATGAAGGGGTAGCCCGGGGTCTGCGGACGGACCAAGGCGAACTTCTTCGAGTACTGGCGGAAGATGTCGTTCACTCCACCGGCTTCATACCCCTTGACCATGGCTGCTGCGGCATCTGTGGCCGGAATGGTGCCGGTCGCCTCGGACACCGCGGCGACGTACTTGTCCTGCAACGAGAACTTCAGATAGTCCAGCGCACCGGCGGGATCCTTGCATCCTGCGCTCACGCCCCACTGCCAGGAACCGCCACCGATCTTCGGTCCGTTGCCGAAGTCGGGCGGCGGCAGGAAGAGCACGTCGTCGCCCAGTTTCGCTCGCGCCGCCTCGGCGCCCCACGAACCGTTCCACACGATCGCGCTCTTGCCGTTGAGGAAGTCGGCCCCCGCGTCCTTGCCGGACTTCGCCGCCATGAAGCCGTCGGTGACCAGGCCTTGGAACCACTTTGCCCAGGCCAGCGCTTGCGGGCCGTTGAGGACCCCGTCGGCGCTCTTGTAGTCGGTCCGGTTGATCAGATCGCCACCGAAGCTCTGCAGGAGCGGCGAGTACGCATACGGCCACCATTCACCGGTGTTTGCGGTCGCCATGTCCAACGGATTGCTCCACTCACCCGTCGCTTTCAAGGTTGCGAGGGCAGCATTGAACTCTGCGGCCGTCCACGGCTTGTCGATCGTCGGGATCCGGATATTGTTCTTCTCGAGAACGGACTTCCGGGCATACATCGCGAGCGCCACGTCGTAGTAACCGACCGAGTAATTCTTTCCGTTATAGGTTCCGACGGTGCTGGGCAGGAACTTCGAAAGCTGCTCGTCCAGTCCATCCAACGGAGCCAGATAGCCTCCCCACGCCCAGTTCGGGACGTTGGGGCCGTCGATGTCAAGAATGCAGGGAAGCGTCTTCGACGCCGCCGCGGCGGTCACCGACTGGTTGTAGGAGTCCTGCGGAAACGCCTGGACCTCGACCTTGTACTTGGTCTGACTGCCGTTGTAATCGGTGACGATCTGATTGATCGCCGCCAATTCTGTCTCATTGCCGGCGTTGTGCGTCCACAACTTCAGGGTCGCGGTGCCGTTGGCATCGGTCCCACTGTCGCTACTACTGGAGCTTCCTTTGCCGCATGCGGCAAGGGAGAACGCCAAGGCTGCGGCTAAACTGGCCGCTGCGAGGCGCTTCAGGGTGTGCGATACCACGGAGTCCTCCAACTCATTGCAGTCCGGGCCATCCGGACGACTGACCGCCCGTGACAGCGGGCGGGATGGAAATGGGGCGGTACTCGCCGCCCGGTCTCAGCAGCCGGGCGGCGGGCCGACCGATGCGCGTTGCACGAGCGGGCAGCTCAGGACCACCTGCTCGACAGGCAGCTGATCCTCGGAGTTGATCAATTTCATCAACGTGTGAACGGCCCACTGCCCCATTTCCAGATGCGGCAGCGCGACCGTGGTGAGTCCTGGTCGAAGACCGTCGGAAATGATCTGCTGATCATCAAAGCCGACGATTGACACATCAGCGGGGATGGACAAACCCACCATGGCTGCCGCCTGGAAGGCACCCATCGCCATCCGGTCGTTGAAGCAGAACAGCCCTGTCGGCCGGTCCGGTCGGTCCAGGAGTGCCATCGCGGCGCGGTAACCGCCATGGGAATCGGACGTCTCGATGGCGACCAGAGTCGAATCCGGGTTGATCCCGGCCTTCTTCAGCGCGTGCCGATAGCCGTCCAAACGCCCGACGGTGGCAGGGATGTCGTCGATATTGGACAGGTAGCCGATCCGGCGGTGACCTGCCGCCAGCAGCTCTGCGACCGCCGTCACCGCGCCACCGAACTCGTCCGGCACGGCGCAAGCCCATTCGCCACTTTCGGCGCGTGCATCGAGCAGCACCGTTTTCGTCGGGTCGAGAAGAGCAGGGGGCGCCAGCACCCGGTGATACTCGGCGGCGTAGATGATGCCGTCGACCTGGCGATCGAGCAACGCGCGGATCTCGCGCTCCTCGAGCCGGGAATCCGTGCCGGAATTCATCAACAACAGCAACGACCCGTAATCAGCGGCGGCTTGCTGTGCCCCGACGATCGTCAAGCCGGCATGCGGCGAGGTCGCAATACGGTCGCTGAGAAAACCGATCGTCTCCGACCGCTGCTTGCGCAGATTCTGCGCCAGCCGGTTCGGACGGTAGGACAGTTCCCGCGCCGCCTGCCGCACCCGCTCCCTGGTCTGCTCATTGATCCGCTTGCCCGGGACCTCGTTGAGCACATGAGACACCGTGGTGACCGAGACACCCGACCGCTTGGCCACGTCCCGGATCGTCGCTGTCTGACTCATCACTGCCCAATCGGTTTGGCATCGCTGACAGACATAGATTGGCGCCCCGACCGCGGCCTGTCAACCGCCAGTTTTCGTCACCACTCATTTGGCCCAATCGTTTTGGCACCGCCGCCGCCCGAATCCCGGCCGCAGTGGGGCGCACGTCGCGCTACCTCACCAGCCGCATCGTCGCCTGTGCGATGGCCAGTTCCTCGTTCGTCGGCACCACCAACACGGCGACATCCGCGCCGTCGGGTGAGATCACTCGCGGATCCGGGGACCTGGCACTGTTGCGCTTGTCGTCGACGGAGATCCCCAGCGGTGCAAGCCCTTCGACGATCCTTGCCCGTACAACGGGGTCGTTCTCCCCCACCCCGGCGGTGAAGGCGATCGCGTCCACGCCGCCGAGCACCGCGAGGTAGGCGCCGATGTACTTGCGCACACGATGGCAGTACACGTCGAGGGCCAAGGTCGCTGCCGCGGAGGCATCGCTGTCGTCAGAGGCGATCATCGCGTGAAGGTCGCGGAAGTCGCTGACGCCGGAAAGGCCCAGCACGCCCGACCGCCGGTTCAACAGGTCATCGACCTCATCGGCCGACATCGCGGCGTTCCGCAGCAGATGGAAAACCACACCAGGATCGAGATCCCCGCTCCGGGTGCCCATCACGAGTCCCTCGAGCGGTGTCAACCCCATCGACGTGTCGACGGCCGATCCGCCCCGGATCGCCGAGGCGGACGCACCGTTCCCCAGATGAAGCACGATCTGCCTCAGCTCACCGGCATCTCGGCCCAGTATGTCCGGCACCTGCTTGGACACGTACTGGTGTGATGTGCCATGGAATCCGTAGCGGCGGATCTGTTGCTCCGCAGCAATAGTGCGGTCGATGGCATAGGTGGCGGCGGCCGCCGGCAGATCGCGGAAGAACGCAGTGTCGAACACGGCCACCTGCGGCACCCCGGGAAACGCGGTCATCCCCCGGGCGATGCCGTTCGCATTCGCCGGATTGTGCAGCGGGGCCAGCCGGGACAGGTCCCGAATCTGCTCCAGCACATCGTCATCCACGATCACGGGATCGCCGAAGATGGGGCCGCCGTGTACCACGCGATGCCCCACTGCGACGACTCCGGCCCTCTCGAGCGGCTCCCCGGATTCCGAGAACAGCTGCCGCATCACCGACAACGCGCTGCCGTGGTCCGGGATATCCCCGGAGAAGGTGAACGTGCGGTCACCGACCCTGTGTGTCGCGGCTCCCTCGCCGCCGATCCGCTCGACCAGACCCGATGCCACAGCGATGCCCAGCTCTGGCTCGACCAGCTGATACTTCATCGACGACGACCCGGAGTTGACGACGAGAACTCTTGCGCTCATCGGGTCACCGCCGCGGCGGCGAAGGCGTCGACGCTGCCGCCGGCCTCGGACGAGGGAATCCCACCCCTGGCATCGGCGCCGCTTTCCGGCCCCGCCGCGCCCTGCGCCTGCACAGCGGTGATCGCAACCGTGTTGACGATATCGGCCACCAAGGCGCCGCGGGAGAGGTCGTTCACCGGCTTGTTCAGCCCCTGCAGGACCGGCCCGATGGCGACGGCATTGGCACTGCGCTGCACCGCTTTGTAGGTGTTGTTGCCGGTGTTCAGGTCCGGGAAGATCAACACGGTTGCGCGCCCCGCGACCTTCGAATCCGGAAGCTTCGTCGACGCCACCGTCGCATCGACGGCTGCGTCGTACTGGATCGGGCCTTCCGCCAACAGGTCGGGCCGCATTTGGTGCACGAGTTCTGTTGCCTCCCGCACCTTGTCGACGTCAGCGCCGGAACCCGAGGTCCCCGTCGAGTAGGACAGCAGTGCGACCCGCGGGTCGACGCCGAATTGTTCGGCCGTCGCCGCTGATGAGATCGCGATGTCCGCGAGCTGCGGTGCGGTCGGATCGGGATTGACTGCGCAGTCGCCGTACACCAACACCCGGTCGGCCAGACACATCAGGAACACGCTGGAGACGATCTTGGTGCCGGGCGCCGTCTTGATGATCTCGAACGACGGCCGGATGGTGTGCGCGGTGGTGTGCACCGCGCCGCTGACCATTCCGTCGGCCATCCCCATGTGCACCATCATGGTGCCGAAATACGAGACGTCCGTGACGGTCTCGGACGCCATCTGCAGGGTCATCCCCTTGTGCGCGCGGAGTTGTGTGTATTCCTGCGCGAATTTCTTCACCAGTTCCGGATCGTTGGGCGAGACAATTTCGGCGCCCGAGATCTCAACACCGATCTCGGCTGCTTTCGCCCGGATGACGTCCTCGCGTCCCAGGAGGATGAGGTCGGCGACCCCGAGACGGAGCAGGACCGCGGTGGCCCGCAGGATCCGTTCCTCCTCGCCCTCGGGCAGCACCACACGGCGCCGGTCCGCCCTGGCCCGCTCGATCACCCGGTACTGGAACATCAGCGGCGTGACGACATCGGACTGTGCGACATCGATGGCTCCCAGCAACCTCTCGGCATCGACTGCTTCGCCGAATACTCGCAGCGCGGTCTCTACCTTCACCTCTGATTCCGGTGTCAGGCGGCCACGGACACCGGCCAGAGTTGTTGCGGTGTCGAAGGTGCCACCGCCGGCGACGAGCACCGGCAGGTCCGTTCGCACACCGTCCAGCAAGCGCTGCACCGACTCCGGCGGGGTGTAACCACCGGTCAGCACGATGCAGGCAAGAGCGGGAAAGGTGGCGGATTGATGCGCGAGGACCAGTCCGGGCAGAACGTCGGAACGGTCGCCGGGGGCGATCACCGTGTAGTGCTCCTTCAACCGCGTGAGCACGTTCGGCAGGGACATCGCCGCGACGACGAAGCCCAGTGACTCACGGTGCAACAGATCTGGGTCTCCCCGCACCAGCTCGGCATCGCATGCCTTCTGCAGGTCCGCGACCACCGGTGCCGACAGCAGTGGGGTTTCGGGCATGGCGCCGACCGTCAGACCGGTCCTGCCGAGCAACTCGGCGACCTCGCCACACCGCTCGGGATCCACCCGGTTGGCAATGGCCGCGATGGGATGTGCATGCAGCGCAACGAGTTCGGCTCGAGCGAGCTCGACCGTCGAGACGATGTCCTCGGGGTCGCGGCCGCGGCCGTGCACGACCAGCACCACGGGTGAGCCGAGGTTGGCGGCGATCTGCGCGTTGGCCGCCCATTCGTTCCCGGTGGTGATGTCGGTGTAGTCGCTGCCGACGACCACGACGGCGTCGAACTTGGCGCTGATCTCACCGAAGCGGTCGACGATCCGGGACAGCGAACCTGCTGGATCCGCGTGCCGCTCCTCGTAGGTGACTCCGCATGCCTCGTCATAGGACTGCACCACCCCGGGGTGGCCGACCAGGAGCTCGACGATCGGATCACGATCTTCGGCTGAGGACAGCACGGGGCGGAACACCCCCACCCGGCCCGCCCGCCGGCTGAGCAGGTCGACCAGACCGAGAGCGACGGCGGACTTACCGGAGACACCGTCCGGCGAGGCGATGTAGACGCTGCGCGACATCCGGCAAGGCTAACTGCGGGACTGGGAGCCCACCGGCGAGCCCAGCCGTCTGTCCGTATTGTTCACCGGCCGGACGCCTTCGCACCGGCCGGACGCTGTTCACCGGCCAGCAGCTGCGCAAGGTGCAGGGGCCGAACGCCACCGAGTTGTTCCGCCTGCGTCCGGCAGGAGAATCCGTCGGCGAGGACGATCGAACCGTCACCTGCGGCCCGCAGAGCCGGCAGCAGACTGGTCTCGGCCACGGCGACGGACACCTCGTAATGCCCGCGCTCCATCCCGAAGTTGCCGGCCAGGCCGCAGCACCCGGCCAGCACTGTCACCTCGGCGCCCGTCTCGGCGAGCAGTCGCCGGTCGGCTGCGAAGCCCATCACGGAATGGTGGTGGCAGTGCGGTTGCACGAGCACCGCTGCGCCGGTGAGGTCGGGCGGGTGCCAGCCGTCCGGACGGAGCTCACCGGTGAGCAGTTCCGCCAACGTGCAGACCGATGACGACACGGCGGCGGCGCGCGGGTCGTCCGGGAACAGGTCGACGAGATCGGACCGCAGCGCCGCCACGCAGGACGGCTCCAGTCCGACGATCGGCACCCCCTGCGCCGCGGCCGGCCCGAGGACATCGAGCAGCCGGCGCAGTTGACGCCTGGCGCCGTCGAGCTGACCGGTGGTGATCCAGCTCAGGCCGCAACAGGCCGCACGACCCGGGACGGAGACGTCGAATCCAGCGGCGGTCAACACCTCGATCGCTGCCCGCGCGATGTCCGGATCCAGTCCGCCGGTGAACGAGTCCACCCACAGCACGACGGGCTGACCGGCGCGCGTGCCGGTACGAGCGGAAGCCTGCCCTCGCCACCAGCGCCGGAAGCTCATCGGGGCAAGCTTCGGCGCGCTGCGTCGTGGGTCCAGACCGCCCGCGCGCCACAGCGCCACCCGCAGCGGCGAGAAACCCAGCACGCCGTTGGCGGCTGCGGCCCCCACCCGCGGGACCCGGTCGAGCATGCGCAACCATCGCGGCAACCAGCCGACGCTGTAGTGACTGACCGGGCGACGCCGACGGCGGTACGTGCGGTAGAGCACCTCCGACTTGTACCGCGCCATGTCCACCCCGGCGGGGCAATCACTGGCACAAGCCTTGCAGGACAAGCACAGATCGAGGGACTCGTGAACTTCGGTCGAGGAAAAGTCGGTCACCACGGACCCGTTGGTGAGTTCCTGCAGCACCCTGGCCCGTCCCCGTGTCACATCTTTCTCGTCCTTCGTGGCGAGGTAGGACGGGCACATGAAGCCGCCGGCCGACGACGTGTCGGCTCTGCACTTGCCGATGCCGACACACCGGTGCACCGCGCGGGCGAAGTCGCCGCCGTCCTCGGTGAACGCGTAGCCGCCGGCAGCCGGCACAGCCAAAGCGAGCGGCCGACGCAGGTCCGCGTCCAACGGACGGGGTCGCACCAGCACCCCTGGGTTCAGCAGGTCACGTGGGTCGAAGAGATTCTTCACAGCGGCGAACAACGTCAGCGCGCGCTCGCTGTACATCAGCGGCAGCAATTCGCTGCGGGCTCGGCCGTCGCCGTGCTCGCCGGAACACGAACCACCATGGGCGACAACCAGCTTCGCGGCATCCACCAGGAACTCGCGGAACTTCGCGGTGTCCCGGTCCAGGGCGAAGTCCAGCCTGACATGCACGCAGCCGTCGCCGAAGTGCCCGTACGGGACCCCATTGAGTCCGTAGCCGGTGAGCAGTGCGTCGAAGTCCCGCAGATAGTTGCCGAGCCGGCCGGGCGGAACAGCGGCGTCCTCCCATCCGGGCCACGCCTCGGCGCCGTCCGGTGTGCGCCCGGCGAGCCCGGCCCCGTCCTCGCGTATCCGCCACATCGCCGTGGCGGCAGGACCGACGGGCAGCACCGTCGCCTCGAGCGCATCCGCGGCGGCAATGACCGCCGAGGCGGACGCCGTTGCCGCGGAGTCGGTCTCACCTCCGACCTCGATCATCAGCCATCCCCCGCCGCGGGGCAGCTCGGGGACCGCGCCGGTCCGCTTCCGCCGACGCACGACGTCGACCAGTCGGGCATCCATACCTTCGACGGCGAGCGGGGAATGGTTCAACACCGCCGGCACGGCGTCGGCCGCGGCTGCCATGTCGGGATAGCCGAGGACGACCAGCAGCCGGGCCGGGCTGATCGGCACCAACGACACGGTGGCGTCGAGAGTGACCGCCAGCGTGCCCTCCGACCCGACCATCGCACGGGCCAGATTTCGGCCGCGCTCGGGCAGCAGGTGCTCGAGAGAGTAACCGGACACCTGACGCGGGAACCGGCCGAACTCGGTGCGCAGCACGTCCAGGTGGCCACCGACCAGCGGCTCGAGACCGGGAACCGCGTCCAGGCCCTCCCCCGTTCGCAAGAGCCGGCCGGTGCCGTCGACGGCGGTCAGCGCCAGCACGTTGTCCGCGGTACGCCCGTAGGCCACCGCGTGCGGGCCGCAGGCGTTGTTGCCGATCATCCCGCCGAGCGTCGCCCGATTCTGTGATGACGGGTCAGGGCCGAAACGGAGCCCGTACGGCGCCGCGAGACGTTGCAGGTCGGACAGCACCACGCCGGGCTGCACCACCGCCGTAGCGGCGGCCGGGTCGAATTCGAGGACGTGATCCAGGTGCCGGGCGAGGTCCAGAACGATCCCGGCGCCGATCGCGTTGCCGGAGATCGATGTCCCACCACCTCTTGCGGTGACCGGGATCCCAGTGTCCCTGCTGACGGCGAGGGCTGCGAGCACGTCATCGATGTCGGCGGGCGCGACGACGACCTGCGGAACGACCCGGTAATTGCCGGCGTCACTGGAGAACTCGGCGCGCCGCCGTGCCCGGTCGGAGACCTCACCCCGGAGGACACCGCGCAGCCGGTCGGCGAGGTCTGCCGCCGGCGCCGCGTCGATCCTCACGCGAGCCATCATTGCCTGCGCCTTCGTGCCGGGACAGGGCGACCGGCTTAGCCTGTGGCCCATGGGCAGATGGGTCGATCGATGAGCACACCGGCGGGCATCATCGGCGTGCCCGCGGCGCCGGTCACCAAGGGGCGGATCTTCGCCTGGGGCGTCTGGGACTGGGGGTCCGCGGCGTTCAACGCCGTGATCATCACCTTCGTCTACTCCGTCTACCTCACCGATGCGGTCGGCGACGACCTTCCTGGCGACATCACCGCCAATACCTGGCTCGGCTGGTCGCTCGGCATCGCCGGCTTCTTCATCGCCGTGCTGGCACCGGTCACCGGGCAACGCGCGGACGCCGGCGGCCGGCGGAAGCTGTCGCTGGGTATCTGGACCGGGTTGACGGTGCTGGCGATGATCGGCCTGTTCTGGGTCAAGAACGACTACCACTACCTGTGGCTCGGCCTGCTGTTGATGGGGCTGGGATCGATCTTCTTCGAATTCGCCGCGGTCTCCTACAACGCGATGCTGCACCAGGTCTCGACCCCGGCGAACATCGGCCGGGTGTCCGCCTTCGGCTGGTCGATGGGCTATTTCGGCGGCATCGTGCTGCTGCTGATCTGCTACGTCGGTTTCATCGCGCCCGACGTCGGCTGGTTCGGCGTCACCGACGCCGAAGGCCTGAACATCCGGATGGTGGCGCTGTTCGCGGCGGCCTGGTTCGCCATCTTCGCGATCCCGGTTCTCATCGCCGTCCCGGAGATGCCGGCGCTGCCCGCGGCGAAGCGGGTCGGCTTCTTCGCGTCCTACAGGGTGCTGTTCACCGACCTACGGCAGCTGTACCGGACCAGCCCGCACACCGTGTACTTCCTCGGGGCGAGCGCGCTGTTCCGGGACGGCCTGGCAGCGGTGTTCACTTTCGGCGCCGTCCTCGCCGTCACCGTGTACGGCATCAACTCGGCTGATGTGCTGATCTTCGGGGTCGCCGCCAACGTGGTCTCCGCGGTGGGCGCCCTGGCCGCGGGGCGGTTCGACGACAAGCTGGGCCCGAAGAGGGTGATCGTGGTGTCGCTGAGCGGCATGCTGATCGCCGGCGGCATCCTGCTGTTCGTCTCCGGGCCGACGATGTTCTGGATCTTCGGGCTGTTCCTGTGTCTGTTCGTCGGGCCGGCGCAGTCGTCCTCGCGCACCTTTCTGGCCCGACTGGCCCCGATCGGGAAGGAAGGTCAGCTGTTCGGCCTGTACGCCACGACGGGCCGCGCCGTCTCGTTCCTGGCGCCCGCGCTGTTCGGTTTCTTCACGTTCATCTTCGGCGCCGATCGCGCCGGAATCGTGGGCATCCTGCTCGTGCTCGCTGCGGGCCTGCTCGCGCTGCTGCCGGTGAAACCGCCTGCGTTGCATGCCGCACCGGCCGTCGCGCAGCCCTCCGCCGGCTGACGTCGGACGCAGCGGCGCTACCTACCAGCCCCAGGACCCCGGCTCGCCCTTGAACGGACCGACGACGTCGCCGGTGATCCAGCCGCCGTAGAACCCGCCCGCCTGCGGTTGCACCCGCTCGTCGTCGATGAAGCACTCGATCTGACCCGGCATGAACGACAGGTGCCCGGTGATCGGCACGAACCGGGGCGTCGGGGTCTCGTAACTCCAGCCGACGGCGGGGATCGTCGAGCCGTCGACGACGACGTCCCAGTACGTGGCCGCGCCCTTCCACTCGCACACCGAACTGCGGGCTGCCGACCTGCGCAGGTGCTGTTCGCTGATGTCCGAGCGGGGGATGTACCAGGTCGGTGGATGGCTGGTCTCCATCACCCGCCAGGCAGAGGTGCTGTCGGCGATGACCAGCGAGCCGCTCCGCACGACGACCCGGCGGTCGGAACGCTCGACCGCGGGAGGGCGGGGGTAGTCCCACACCGATTCTTGACCGGGGCCGGGCGGAATCGGGCGGACGGATCGGGGCAATCGGGTCGTCATGACTCGATTGTGCGTGTTCAACGGATGCGATGGCCGCCTGCCGGGGTGGCCGGTCACAAGCTTTCCGCCGCAGGGTTGCAACGAGCCGTCACGAAAGCGCGCGCCATCCAGTCCTTGCTGATGTCCCCGCCTGCAACCCGCCGGCGGGCGAATCCATCGGCAAGGACGAAGGAGTACTGCCATGAAGATCATCGTGATCGGAGGAACCGGCCTCATCGGTTCGAAACTGGTCGCCAGGCTCGGACAGCACGGCCATGACGCGGTCGCGGCGGCACCGAACACCGGGGTCAACACCATCACCGGCGAAGGGTTGTCCGAGGTTCTCGTCGGTGCCGACGTGGTGGTGGACGTGTCGAACTCGCCGTCGTTCGCGGACGAACCGGTGATGGAATTCTTCCGGACGGCCACCACGAACCTGCTCAAGCACTCGGAGCAGGCGGGTGTCGGTCACTATGTCGCCCTGTCGGTGGTGGGCACCGAACGCATGCAGGTGTCCGGCTACTTCCGGGCGAAAAGCGTGCAGGAGTCGCTGATCCGGGAGTCCGGGCTGCCGTACTCGATCGTGCACGCCACCCAATTCTTCCAATTCATCAAGGCGATCGCCGATTTCAGCACCGTCGAAGGGGTCGTTCGGCTGTCGTCGGCACCGATTCAGCCGATGGCGGCGGACGACGTCGCCGCGGGCGTCGGGCGGGTTGCCGTCGGCAAGCCGTTGAACGCGGTCCGCGAGATCGCCGGTCCCGAGCAGTACCGGCTCGACCAGCTGGTGCGCACCTATCTCGCCGCGAGGGCCGATCCTCGCCAGGTCGTCACCGACGAACACGCTCCCTACTACGGCGTCCCACTCGACGACCGCACCCTCGTCCCCGGGCAGGGCGCTGAGCTCGGGCAGGTCACCTTCGAACAGTGGTTGGCCGACGACGAGTAGTCCAGACGCGGGAGGGGCCGCCCACGCCGGACGGCACCGCTCGCAGCCGGGGAGGGCCGTCCACGCCGGGCGGCCTCCCCGGGCTCGGCCGTGCGCCGGCCACCGCGCCGATCTCATCAACCAACCAACCAACCAACCAACCAACAGCGAGGACCCCCATCATGACCACCACAATCACCAACTCCGCCGCATCATCCCCGACGACCTCCACCCTCTCCCCCGGCACCTGGACCGCGGACACCGCGCACTCCGATGTCTCCTTCACCGTGCGGCACATGGCCGTCGGCAGGGCACGTGGAACCTTCGCCATCAACGCGGCAACTCTGTATGTCGGCGAAGGCGGCCTGATTCAGGCATCCGCCACTGCCGAGATCGACGCCACCAGTGTGGACACCCATCAAAAGCAGCGTGACGCGCACATCCGTTCTGCGGACTTCCTGGACGTCGACCACCACCCCACCATGCACTTCGTTTCGACGGGAGTGACGGGCCGCAATGGCGATGAATTCACCCTGGCCGGCGCGCTGACCATTCGCGGCGTCACCCACCAGGTGGAGTTGGCGGTCGAGTTCTTCGGCCAGACCGTTGACGCCTCCGGCTTCACCCGAGCCGGTTTCACCGCGAGCACCTCCATCTCGCGCCGGGCATTTGGCGTGAGTTATGACGCCGCCTTCGGCGCCGGCAACGCCGTCGTGGCAGACAGCATTGCCATCGCAATGGACCTGGAATTCATCCGTACGGCGGACTGACAGCACCGCCCGAACAACATCACCCGACAACGCACCACACCGACCGAGGAGAACCCGATGCCTGAGAAAAAGCCCGCGATAGTCCTGGTCCACGGCGCCTTTGCCGAGTCCGCCAGCTGGAATCCCGTCATCGAGCGGCTGCAGCGGCAGTCGTTCGACGTGACGGCCGTCGCGAACCCCCTGCGCAGTGTCGCCGGCGATGCCGCGTACGTGCGTGACGTGATCGACGCCGTCGGCGGACCGGTCGTGTTGGTCGGCCATTCCTACGGTGGAATCGTCATCACCGAAGCCGCCGCCGGAAATGACCGGGTAGTGGGACTGACGTACGTCTCTGCTTTCGCGCCCGAACACGGCGAGTCCGCCCTCGAGCTCTCGGCCAAGTTCCCCGGCAGTACCCTGGGTGCGACACTTTCCGTGCATCCGCTTGCCTCGGGGGGCAACGAATTCACGATTGCAAGAGAGTCGTTCCATCAGCAGTTCGCGGCCGACGTCCCGGTCGGTACGGCCGCGCTGATGGCCGTCACCCAGCGGCCGGTCACCGAAACCGCGCTCACCACCGGATTGCCCACCACTTCGCCGGCCTGGCGGACGATTCCGTCCTGGTTCGTCCTCGGCAGCGACGACCGGAACATTCCGGCCGAGCTGATCCGATTCATGGCCGAGCGTGCGGATTCTCGCCGAACCTGCGAAATCGCCGGGGCGTCGCACGCGCTGAGCGTGTCGCACCCCGATGAGGTGACGGCGATGATCCTGCGCACGGCGGCCGGGGTCGACCGGGGTTGATCGACCGATCATTCATCGATGCGAGCCCTGCTCCGACAGGCCACTGCGAAGCAGGGCTCGCATCGCCGACCGAATCAGGCGGCCTCTTCTGCTCCTGCCGTTTCGCTGAGAATTCCTTCCAACCGACTCATCTCACCCGAACCCGCGGCCTCACGAAACGCACCCAGCACACGACGTCGTTGCTCGGCGTCCACCGACACGCGACTCGCGCCGGACAGCCGGAGCCGCGCGCGCCGGGCCAGCTGACGAGTATGCGGTTCCGCCCGTCCCAGGGTTCGGGCAATGTCGCGGAACGAATAGTCGAACGCCTCCCGCAACACGAAGACGGCGAATTCCAGCGGCGACAATCGTTGCAGGAGTGAATTGATGGCGCGCGCAACCTCGTCAGCCAGCTCGATGTCGGCGACTGGGTCACCGCAGGGGTGGACGACGCCGGACATCGCGTCGCCGGCCGGCATCTCATGCCGCCAGCGGGCCGAAGTCGCGACGGTGAGCGCGACCCTGGTGGTCACCGTCACCAGAAAAGCGGTTCGGTCGCGAATTTCCGGCCACTCACTGCGCTGCCAGCGGATCCACACCTCCTGCACCACATCCTCGGCGTCGGCCGCATTTCCGAGAATGCGGTAGGCAATACCGAAAAGGCGGCCCCGAACTGATTGAAATTCCGTCAGTGCGAAATCCGTCAGTGCGAAATCCGTCAGTGCGAAATCCGTCAGTGCGAAATCCGTCGCGGCCAATTCCGCGGTTCTGCCGGCTGATTGTGTGGTGTCGGGTGCGAGCGATGGCGATGGCATGAGAATCGTTCCCTCGGCGAGAAGCGAACCACTCGAGATGGGTTCGGAGACGAAATTGCACTGACCTGATCGTCGTGAGCTCGTTGCCTGACGGAGTCCGTCGCATCGACCGGTGACGTCCCCGGTCTCGCCACCGGGGGATGCCAAGGCGCGGCGTCGCCCCGCAAGAAGGCGCGGCACGCAGGGGCGCGACGCGAAGGAGTCCGAAGGACGCCGGTGGGCCCTACCCAGCACGCCGCCGCGCCCCTTAGGCTGACGAATTGCCGTCACGAAAGCCGGCAGGAGGAGCGGATGGGACAAAGTCGCACGCCTACCCCGGTCCGGTGAACAGTCACCCGTTCGCGGCCTCACCAGCCGGTGGGCTGCTCCTCGGTCGTGAACGAGAGCTGGCGCGGTTGACGACACTGGTGACGCGCGCCCGTGCGGGCCACAGCGGAGCCCTGGTACTCACCGGCGAGGCCGGAGCCGGTAAGACCGTGCTGTTGGACCGCGTCGCCGAAAAAGCCGCGCTCGCCATGCGCGTCGAGCGGATGGTTGCGTCGGAGAGCGAAGTGGAACTGCCCTACTCGGGCCTGCAGTTGCTCTGCGGCCACCTGATGGCTGCTTCACGGCGGCTACCCGGGCCGCAGCGCGAGGCGCTGGAAGCAGCCTTCTGGCTGCGGGAGGCGCACCCGCCGAATCCGTTCGTCGTCGGACTCGCGGTGCTGGGCCTGCTGGGCGAGGTCGCCGACGGCCGGCCGATGCTGACCATCGTCGATGACGCGCAGTGGCTGGACGAGGTGTCCGCGCGCGTGATCGCGTTTGCGGCCCGCCGACTGGCCGATGAGGGAATCGTGATCATCGCGGCGATGCGGGAGATCGACGAGCAGTTCGCCGACCTGCCGCAGCTCGTGGTGGAGGGACTCGGAGACGAGGATTCGCGCACGTTGCTCCGCTTCGCGTTGCCGGGCGCCATCGACGGACGGGTCCGCGATCAGCTCATCGCGGAGTGCCGGGGGAACCCGCTGGCGCTGCTGGAGCTGCCCCGTGCGCCCAGACCGACCGATCTGGCAGGTGGCTTTGCCCTCGCCCGGTCGATGCCGGTCGAGAATCGCATCCGACAGAGCCTGCTCGGCCGCCTCGAGCCGTTGCCAGCGACGACCCGGACCTTGCTCCTTCTGGCGGCGGCGGACCCTACGGGCGATCCGGCCCTTCTCTGGCGGGCAGCCGGATCGATGGGGCTGGATGCGGACGACATGGACATCGCGACACAAGCCGGTGCACTCGTGGTCGGTACCCGGGTCGGATTCCGCCACCCGCTGCTGCGGTCCACCATCTACCAGGCGGCCGCGCCCGAGGATCGCCGAGCCGTGCACGGAGCCCTTGCCGTCGCGACGCCCGTCGAACGCGATCCCGACCGGCGCGCGTGGCACCGCGGCGGCGCAACAGCCCTGCCGGACGAGACGGTCGCCGCCGATCTGGAGCGATCGGCCGACCGGGCACGCACCAGGGGTGGGGTGGCCGCCGCCGCCGCGTTTCTCGAGCGGGCGGCCGAGCTATCGCCCGACCCCTCGAGGCGTGCGGACCGGCTGATCGCCGCCGCCGAGGCCAAGCACAATGCGGGCGCTGCGGAGATCGCGCTCCGGCTGCTCGACAGCGCACGAGACCTTCCGCTGAGCGACCTGCAAGAAGCCTTGGTCGAACGGCTCCGCGCCCGGGCACGGTATGCGTTGCGGCGGGACCGGAGTTCCCCACGGCAGCTGCTCTCCGCCGGCAAGAATCTCGAGCCCTTCGACCGGGCGCTCGCCCGGGCGACCTACATGGAGGCACTGGCTGCCGCATTGTTCGCTGGCCGGCTGGGTGAGCCCGGCGCGGTCGCGGAGATCTCCGGTGCGATTCTCGACGCGACCGCCGCCGATCGTTCCGAGCGCGGCCGGGACCTCGTCCTTCGCGGCCAGGCGCTGCTCTTCGCGCGGGGACAGCAAGCCGCGCTGCCGACGGTGCGGCGAGCGCTTCGCGCGTTCGTCGAACAGCCGCCCGATGCCCAAGACCTGCACTGGATGTGGTTTGCCGGGCGGGCCGCACAAGACCTCTGGGACGCCGATGCCTTTCGCAGCCTGGCCGCTCGTCAAGTGGAATTGGCCCGCGAGGCAGGGATCCTGACGGTGCTCCCGATGGCCCTGGGCATCCTGATGGTCGTCAGGACGTTCGACGGCCGACTGGACGAGGCCGAGGCCATCTGTGACGAGAGCGATGCCATCCTCGCCGTCACCGGCCAGCCGCTGCCGAAGTACGGGCGGATCTTTCTCGCGGCTTACCGCGGACAGATCGACGAGGTGGAACGACGCGCCAGGGAACTGCGGGCCGACGCCCACGCCCGCGGCGAGGGTTACGCGATCACCGTCGCCAACCTGGCCGAGGCCCTTGTCTACAACGGGGCCGGCCGCTACTCCGAAGCGCTGGCCTCCGCCCGCGGTGAGCTGCCCTACACGCACGAGCTCGGTCATGCGATGCGCGCGCTCGTCGAAGTGGTGGAGGCGGCATCCCGAACCGGCGAACGGATCGTCGCCGAGGCCGCCGTCAAACAGCTCGCCGCTGTCACCGAGCCGGTCGGCGAGAATGACTGGGCGCTGGGATTCATGGCGATGGTGAACGCCCAGCTGAAGGACGGCGCCCCTGCGGAGGCGCTCTACCGGGAAGCGATCGAGCGCTTCCGGCGGGTGCGGGTGCCGATGCTCGTCGGCCGCAGCCAACTCCTCTACGGTGAGATGCTGCGACGGCAGGGCAGCCGGCTCGCCGCCCGCGAACAACTCAGGGCTGCCTATGAAGTGCTCGTCTCGTGCGGCATGAACGGCTTCGCCGAACGCGCGCATCGCGAGCTCCAGGCGACCGGCGAGACGGTGCGGGTGCGCACATCGGAGTCGGTGGGTCAGCTCACCGATCAGGAACTGAACGTGGCCCGGCTCGCCCGTGACGGGCTGACCAACCGGGACATCGGAGCCCGCCTGTTCATCAGCGCCCGAACAGCGGAATATCACCTCCGCAAGGTGTTCGTGAAGCTCGGGATCAACTCGCGCGCGCAGCTGACAGCCGCGATGGCAGACGTCGGCTGACGCTGCCACTGACAGCAGGCGCACGCCCTGTCACCCGACGCCGGACCTCGCACGACACCTGATCGACGTCATCTCTTGAACAGCAAAAGACTCAAAAACGGACACCCGCTCCTTACCATCGGTTCATGAGCAGCGGTTGGTTCTACGACAACATCATCGAGCCCGGCAAGCTACCCATGCTGTTGTGCCTGGGCGCTTTCGTGCTGACGTTCATCCTGACCAGGGCGATCACCCGGATGATCCGCGCGGGCGTCGGCCCGTTCAAGAACAATGTGTCCTCCGGCGGCCTGCACATCCATCACGCCGTGCCGGGCATTCTGCTGCTGATCTTCGGCTCGCTGATGGCCATCCGCGGTCCCGACTCACCGTGGCTGGAGATCGCGGCCGTCATCGTCGGTGTCGGGACGTCGTTGATCCTGGACGAATTCGCGCTGATCCTGCATCTCGAGGACGTCTACTGGACCGAGGAAGGCCGGGTCTCGGTCGAACTGGCAGGGCTGACCGCGGCGTGCATCGGCTTCGTGATGCTCGGCACCAGCCCGCTCGGCGTCGACGATCTCGAAGCGTACGAGCTGAGCATCCGGCTGACGGTGCTCACCGGCCTGCTGATCCAAGGCGCGCTGATCTTCATCTGCCTGTTGAAGGGCAAGTACCGGGCGGCCCTGATCAGCTGCTTCGTGCCGCTGGTCGCCTGGTTCTGCGCGATCCGGCTGGCCCGGCCCACCTCCTGGTGGGCGAGGCACTTGTACAAGGGCAAGCACAAGGAGAAGAAGGCGATCGCCCGGGCGGCCAAGTTCGACGCGCGCTGGGATCCCAAGTGGCGCTGGCTCAGTGACCTGATCGCCGGCAGCCCGTCCGAGCCCGATCCACCGGACATCGTGCTGGAGAAGTCCGTTGAATCGGCATCGCTCAGACAGGAAGAACGCGACTTGGAGGCCGCCCGACCGACGGTCGGGCAATCGGCCGACGGCAGGTCGGCGTCGCCGCCGCTCACTTCGAAGCCTGGTTGAGCCGCGTTTCGATCACCCTGCCCAAACGGCCCCTCGGGTACACCATGGAGACCGCCGAATCGGCGCAGACCGACCCGAGGAGTGCGACCATGAAGCTGTACTTCGACGATCAGAACTTCGACGGGCAGTTGCAGCGCAGCGTGGGCAAGAGCGATTCCGGTATGGCCAATGTGGGTGAGTGCCTGGCGATCGCGGCGCAGATCACCCCTGGGGATCGGGACAGCTGGTACCGGGCATGGTCGGGCTTCGGACGGCGGCTCGTGGAGCAGGCGGATACCGCGCTGGCGGCGGGGCATCGGGTCAGCGCACGCGGGGCCTACCTGCGCGCGGCAGAGTACTTGCGGCAGGCATTCTTCTTCCACCGGGAGAACCTCGACGGCGATGAACTTCGTCTGGCGTACTCCGCCGGTGTTGCGGCGTTCCGAAAAGCCTTGCCCTTGCTCGACCATGGGGCCACGGTGCTGTCCGGCCCGTTGTCCGGCTACCTGTTCACGCCCACCGGCGCTACCGGTCCATTACCCACGCTGCTGCACGTCGGGGGATACGACGGCACGGCCGAGGAGCTGTACGCCTCGGTGTATCCGGCGCTGGAGCGGGGCTACGCATTCGCTGCCATCGACGGGCCGGGGCAGGGGGCGATGCTGTACGACCGGCGGATCCCGATGCGCCCGGACTGGGAGAACGTCGTTCCCGGGATGATCGATGCCCTCCTGACCCATCCCGAGCTCGATCCACGGCGGCTCGTGCTGGTCGGCCGATCCTTCGGCGGGCTCATCGCTCCCCGAGGTGCGTCCGCGGAGCGCCGGTTGGCCGCGCTGGTGGTCGACCCCGGTCAGTACGACATCGGCGCCGCCGTGATCACCCGCCTCGGCGCGCTTGACCAGCGCCTCGACGACCCCACGGCCGACCCGATCTTCCAGGGCATGCTCGACAACCCCGCTATGGCAACGCTTCTCCTCCCGCGCATGGTGACGAACGGGACCGCGACCGTCCGCGGCTACTTCAGCGACATGACCCGCTACCACAACCGGGATACCGCCCCGAAGATCAGCTGTCCCACCTTTGTCGCCGACAACGAGACCGATCTGGTCTCCACCGGCCAGGGCCGGCAACTGTTCGACCACCTGACGGGCCCCAAGCAGTTCCGCCGGTTCACGATCGCCGAAGGCGCAGCCGGCCACTGCGAGGGCATGGCACCCATCGTCTTCTGGACCGCCGCGTTCGACTGGCTGGACGGTGTGCTCGCGAGCTGAACGGATGAGGTGTGACCGGGCACCGGTCCCACCGGCAGAATGAGCAGCGATGACGACGATCGAGCCGGCCCCGGTGCGTGGTAGCGGCCGGTTCGCGCCGAGCCCGTCCGGTGACCTGCACATCGGAAATCTCCGGACCGCTCTGCTGGCGTGGTTGTTCGCCCGGTCCTCCGGCCGCGGTTTCCTGGTCAGGTTGGAGGACCTGGACCGGGTGCGACCGGGTGCGGACCTGCGGCAGTTGAGGGACCTCGCTGCGCTGGGGTTGGACTGGGACGGACCCGTGGTCCGGCAGTCCACCCGTCAGTCTTTGTACACAGCGGCCATCGACTCGCTCACCGCGAAAGGATTGACCTACGAGTGCTTCTGCACCCGGCGGGAAATTCTCGAAGCGGCGTCGGCACCGCACTCCGACCCGAGCCGCGCACCGGCAGCAGACCGTGCCTACCCCGGAACCTGCCGGAACCTCACGCCGGCCGAGATCGCCGAACGCAGACGGAGCGGCAGGCCGAGCGCCCTGCGACTTCGTGCGGACGTCGGAAGGTGGACGGTGCACGACGAGTTGGCGGGCGAGTTCACCGGCGCCGTGGACGATCTCGTTCTGCGCCGCAACGACGGAGTCGCCGCGTACAACCTCGCTGTGGTCGTCGACGACGCCGCGCAGGGCATCGATCAGGTGGTCCGCGGCGATGACCTGCTCACCTCCGCCCCGCGGCAGGCCTACCTCGGCCGCCTGCTGGGGTTGGCAGCAGTCGGCTACGCGCATGTGCCGCTCGCCCTGAACCAACAAGGACAGCGGCTGGCGAAGCGGGACGGCGCCGTGACGCTGGCCGATCTCGCCGTTCTCGGCGTCCACCCGGCGCAGGTGCTCACCCTGATCGCCGTCTCGCTGCAGTTGGCCCAGCCAGGAGAGTCCGTGACGGTCGACCGACTCCTCCGGCGGTTCGACCCGCACGCCCTCCCGCGGGAGCCGTGGACGGTCCGGGAGGTAGCCGGGGCTGCAAACCGGCCCGAGCCGTGAACTCCGGAAACCGAGCGGTCCCTTGCTGCCTCGAAACGCTGGTTGGATGACCCGGTGACATCACGATCCGAGTTGCCGCCCGATCCGGCGACCTCCCGTCCCGGCCGGTACTCGACAGGCTCCGGGAACTACGACCTCATCGTGGTGCTGTTCTGCGGGATGTTGCTCATCTCGAACATCGGCGCGACGAAGCTGATCCAGTTCGGCCCGATCATCACCGACGGCGGCGCGTTCCTGTTCCCGCTGACCTACATCTTCGGTGACGTGCTCAGCGAGGTGTACGGCTTCCGGAAGGCCCGCAGGGCGATCTTCATGGGGTTCGGCCTGTCGATCCTGGCGTCCCTGACGTTCTGGGTGGTGCAGATCGCCCCGGCGGCGGACGCCTACGAGAACCAGGCCGCTTTCGAGGCGGTGCTCGGATTCGTCCCGCGCATCGTGCTGGCCAGCCTGTGCGGATTCCTCGCCGGGCAACTGCTCAACGCCTACGTGCTGGTCCGGATCAAGCAACGCACCAAAGAGCGGCACCTGTGGGCCCGGCTGATCGGCTCGACGCTCGTCGGCGAACTGGCCGACACCGTGGTGTTCTGCACGATCGCCTTCTACGGCGTCATCACCGGCGGCGATTTCCTCAATTACGTCATCACCGGCTACGTCTACAAGTGCCTCGTCGAGGTGGTCATGCTGCCGGTGACCTACCCGGTGATCGGCTTGATCAAGCGGCACGAGCCTGACTACGTGCCCGGCGCCGCCGTCGCGGTCGGTACTCGGGGCGTCCCCGCGACGACCGGGCCGGAGACCGCCGGCGGGGAGGCGGATCGCCGGTAGTACCGGCCGAGGAAGTCGGAACGGAAGTCGGTGAACGACCCGTCTGTGATGCTGGCCCGGATCCGGTCGACCAGGCGCACGACGAACCGCTCGTTGTGGATGGTCGCGAGCGTCGCGGACAGCATCTCCTTGGCTCGGAACAGGTGGTGGACGTAGGCGCGGCTGTAGTGCGAGCAGGTGTAGCAGTCGCAGTCGTCGTCCAGCGGCCCGAAGTCGGCCCGGAACCGGGCGTTCGTCAGGTTGTACCGGCCGTGCTCGGAATAGATCGAGCCGTTCCTGGCGACCCTGGACGGCGAGACGCAGTCGAAGGTGTCTGCGCCGTTCTCGATGGCGGTGAACATGTCGTCCGGTTCGCTGATGCCGAGCAGGTGCCTCGGCTTGTCCACCGGTAACTCCTCGCACACCCAGCGCACGATGGTGCCGAGGTTCTGCTTCTCCAGCGCCCCGCCGATGCCGTAGCCGTCGAAACCCGCGCCGTCGAAACCCGCGCCGTCGAGACCGGAGCCATCGAAGGCCGAGCCGTCGGGCCCCAGCCTCACCAGGTCTCGCGTCGCCTGCCGGCGCAGGTCCTCGTACTGGGCGCCCTGTACCACCCCGAACAGGGCCTGGTACGGCTTGCCGACCCGCTCGCGGGTCAGTCGCCCGTGCTCTGCGATGCACCGCTGGGCCCACGCATGGGTGCGGACGACGGACCGCTCCTGGTACGGCCGAGTGTTCATCAGCGTGGTGCACTCGTCGAAGGCGAAGATGATGTCCGCACCGAGCTGGTGCTGGATCTGCATGGAGATCTCCGGCGAGAACCGGTGCAGCGAACCATCCAGGTGCGACTTGAACGTCACTCCGTCGTCGTCGACGGTGGCCAGCCGATTCTTCCCTGGTGCGATGACGTCATCGGCCTGCATGCCGTCGACGTTCATCGCCAGCACCTTCTTGAATCCCGCGCCCAGGGAAAGCACCTGGAACCCGCCGGAATCGGTGAACGTCGGCCCCGGCCAGTTCATGAAGGCGCCGAGACCACCTCCCTGCTCGACGATGTCGGGCCCGGGCTGCAGGTACAGGTGGTACGCGTTGGCCAGCACGGCCTGCGCCTGCAGGGCGGCCATCGACTCGGGCAGGACGGACTTGACGGTCGCCTTGGTGCCGACAGCAATGAACGCCGGGGTGTCGATGACTCCGTGCGGTGTGACGATCCGCCCGGTCCGGCCGAGCGCACCGGGAAGTTCAGTGCCGACGGTGAAACCGAATCCGCGCGGCGCCGAGGTCCCCACGCCCTCCGCGGCCGCGGCGTTGCGGATCGGTGCAGTGGTGCTGTCATCGCCTGAGGCATCGAACGTCACCGGGGTACCCAATCACCCCGCCCCGCCGGCGACGCCAGGAGGCAGGTAGATCTCGTACCCGCCACCCTTCACGACCCGGTAATCCCCCGCCGGCAACAGCAGCTTCGGCCGGACCCCGCTGCGGTACACCAACGCGACCTCGTCCGGGTTCGCCGCCAATACGGCGTTGGCCTCTTCTCCCAACCGGACGGAGCCGTCGGGCCGGACCTGGAATCGGCCGCCGGCCAGATAATCCATCAGATACGTGGCCCAATAGTCGCCGCGGAGATAGTGCACCCCCGCATCCTCGAGCTGCCGCACGGCGGCAGAAGCACCGCGCTCGGGATCGGTCAGGGCAAAGCTCGTCTGCTGCAGCAGCACGGGGACACACAGCAGCATGCTCCAGACCGTCGGCAGCGCCACCACCAGCCACGGCGAGTTCCGCACGCCGGCGGGGACCACCAGCAGCCAGCTGCCCAGGCCCATCAGCAGCAGCGGCATGAACGGCAACGCGTACCGGGCGTCGACGGCGTAGGCCAACGGCGGGAACAGCGCCAGAGCGGGAAAGGCCAGCACGCCGGCGACCAGCACCGGGAGCGCGGGCCCCCGCTGTCGCACCGCCAGCAGCACCAGGCCGGCCAACGAGCCCAGGATCAGCGCGACGGCGAGGAACTGCGTCAACGGCGACGGTGCCAGCCATTGCCCGCCGGGCAACCGAAGTCCGAATCCCCGGGGCAGCAGCTCGATGAAGAAGATCTGCAGCCGGTCGAGGTAGCTGGCCTTCACCGCAGGCGTCACCTGACGTGGCGAGCCGTTCCGCAGCAGATGGAACAGCCACGGAGACACCCCCACCACGCCGCCGAGGATCACCGGCGCCCACCAGTTCCGCAGCCGGCGGATGTGCAGCACGGTCGGTGGGAGCAGCGCCAGCAGGGCCACCGTCCCGAACATCGGGTGGCTCCAGATCGCGAAGCCGGCCGCGAACCCGGCCAGCAGCGCGGTGCGGGTCAGCTTCTCTTCAGATCGCATGGCGTCGGCCGCCAGTGCGACGGTGGCGATCTCCGCGGCGACACCGGTCGGGTAACCCAGGTACGGCCGCGACCACATGATGACCAGCGCCCCGGACACCGTCCAGAGGATCAATCCGAGGCAGATCGCCGGCGCACGGCCGAGGAACGGCCTGGCCAGCCGGAACAGCGCGTATGCCGCGACGGCGGAGAGCAGTGCGGCGAGGATCCTGATCGGCCAGGCGTTGTCGCCCAACGGCAACAACGGGACCAACAGGTAGGACTCGGTGGTGGCCCCGTAGTCGTTGCCCGCGACGATCAGCCGGAAGGTTCCGTTGAGCACCTCCCGGGCCTGCAGACCGATGAGCGCCTCGTCGGAGTTCAGAGCCAGCAATCGGGTGTGCCCGATCCAGTAGCGCAACGCAATTCCGACGATGACTGCTGGAATTGCCGCCAGCAACAGCAAGCGGCCGGCTGTGCGGTCGGCATCCGGAGCCGGACCGAGATCCGGATCGGCAACGGTGACGCTCGCCGAGCTTTCTGACTCAGCGCTCACCGGCGTTCCGCCCCCGTGTTGAATACCCGATTTTTTGGCCGAATTCTCCCATGCAGCGGGGCGACGCCGCCCTCGCCCGGCCGCGCCCAGGCAGCTCACACCATGTCTTGGTCGCGGTCAGCACCTGGCTTTTCCGACTCGGGTCTCAGCGGGTGATACCCGGAGGCAGATAGATGTCGTAGCCGTCCACCCTGAGCACCCGGTACTCGGCGGCCGGCAGAAGCAGTGACGGGCGGGTCCCGGCGGAGTACACCAGCGCCACGTCGTTCCGATCGGCCGCCTCGACGGCGGCCGCCTCGGCCTGCAGCCGGATCGGGAAGTCGGACCGTACCTGCAACCGGCCATCGGCGAGATAGTCGATCAGATAAGTGGCCCAATAGTCACCGCGGACGTACCGCACACCGTTCGCGTCGAGTTCGCGGACCACCGCCGACGGCGCCGCTTCCGGGTCGGTCAGGGTGAAATCCGCCTGCCGGGCCAGCACCGGGACACACAGCACGAGGCTCCACGCGGTCGGCAGCACGGCCACCAGCCACGGCGACCGTCCAAGGCGGGCCGGCAGCAGCAGCAGCCATCCACCGAGCCCGACCAGCAGCAGCGGCAGGAAGGGCAAGGCGTAACGGGCATCGGCGGAGAAGGCCAGTTGCGGGAAGACCGCCAGGCACGGAAAGGCCAGCACGGCGGCCACCAGCAGGGGCACCGCCGGGAGCCGCTTGCGCGCGACGAGCACCACCAGCCCTGCGAACGACCCGAGGATCAACACCGCCGCGGCGACCTGGGCGAGCAAGGGCGGCGAGAGCCACTGGCCGTCGGGAAGCCGCAGCCCGAAGGCCCGCGGCAGCAGTTCGGTGGCGAAGATCTGCAGGCGACCGGTGTAGGTGGCGGCGACGGTGGCCTGCGCCTCCAGCGGCCGCCCGTGCTGCAGGATGTACACGATCCACGGCAACACGCCGATCACGCCGCCCAGAGCCAGCGGCGCCCACCACTGGAGCAGTCGGCGGACGTGAACGATGGTCGGGGTGATCAACGCCAGCGCGGCGACGATCCCGAACATCGGGTGGCTCCACAGTGCGAACCCGGTCGCCAGACCTGCGAGAAGTGCCGTACGAGGGAGCTTCTCGGCCGTTCGGAGCGCATGACAGGCCATCGCGATGGCGGCGATCTGGGCGGCGATCCCGGTCGGGTAACCCATGTACGGCCGGGACCAGAGGATCACCATCGCGCCGGACGTGGTCCAGAAGATCAACCCGACGCACAGCGCCGGAGCGCGTCCGAGGAACGGCCGCGCGAGCCGGTACAGCGCGTAGGCGGCCAGCACGGACAGCACGGCCGCGAGGATGCGCAGCGGCCAGGCGCTGCTGCCGAGCGGCGTGAACGGCGCCAGCAGGTACGACTCCGTCGTCGACCCGTAGTCGTTTCCGGCGACCATCAAGCGGAACGATCCGGCCAGCACCTCACGAGCCTGCAGGCCGACCAGAGCCTCGTCGGAGTTGAGCGACAACAGCCAGGTGTGCGCCACCCAGTAGCGCAGCGCGATCCCGACGACCACCGCCGGGATCGCCGCCAGCAACAGCGCACGCCCGGTTCGGCGGGCCGGCCCGGGGTCGGAAACGGGGTGGGAGACGGCGAGGCCGGCACTTCCGTCCGTCTCCGCGATCACCGACACCCCAGCCCTTGTCTCGTTCCTGCCCGAACCAGCACTGCACCCATCCGGAACCGCACTGTTGCCACCGTGGACCGCCCAGGATCAGCGACCCGGGCGGGCCAGCCGGTCCGGCAAGCGATTTTCGCACGCTCGGATGTGTGCTTCGGGTGACCTGCACACCGGCCGGCCGGTTGGTCTCGAGCACCCGCCCGGGTGCGGCAGAGTGATCCCTTGCACGATCGCCTCGCCCCTAGGAGACCGATGACGGAGACGGTGGACCTGCCAGGTCTGATCCGCGAACTCGAGGAGCAGCAGGTGCGGCTCCAGTTCGAGCACTTCGACAACGACGACGCCTGGAACCTCGGGGTCCTGCTGGTGACCACCGCCAGGGCCGAAGCGCTGCCCGTCACCGTGGACATCCGCCGTTCCGGTCACCAGCTGTTCCATGCGGCACTGCCGGGCACCGCGCCCGACAACGACGAGTGGATCGAGCGGAAAGTGCGGGTGGTCAACAGGTTCGGCAGTTCGTCGTTTCTGGTCGGCCGTCGGCTCGCCGCGGCCGGTCGGACGATCGAGGAGTCCGCCGGCCTGCAGCCGCTGCTGTACGCCGCACACGGTGGCTCGTTCCCGATCATCATCCGCGCAGTGGGAGCGGTCGGCTCGGTCACCGTGTCCGGGCTCCCGCAGGCGGACGATCACGCCCTGGTGGTTCGAAGCCTCGAAGCGTTCCTGCACGGCCCCGCTGCCTCGTGACGGCCCGGCTGCCATGACGGTGCGCACACCAATGACGGCCCGGCTGCCATGACGGTCGAGGCGAAAGTCACCGCCCCGCCGACGTCGCTGATCCTGTCCGGGCTTGTCCTGCTGTCGCTGTGCCTTCGCGGCCCGCTCGTCGCGGTGTCCGCGGTGACCACGGACCTGACCGCCGAGCTCGGCATGACGGCCACCGCCGCAGGCCTGTTGACCAGCCTGCCGGTGCTGTGCTTCGGCATCGCCGCGCCGGGCGCCTCCGCCGTGATCGCCCGACTCGGGGTGGAGCGCGCGGCGCTGGTGACCCTGCTCGGCATCGTCATCGGCATCCTGGTCCGGTCCGCGGGCGGTATCCCGGCCGCCCTGGCCGGAACGCTGCTCATGGGCCTGGCGATCACCATCGGGAACGTCGTCGCACCGATCGTCATCCAGCGGGATTTCCGGCGTCGCGCCGCCGGTATGACCGGTCTCTACACCGCCGTGTTGAACATCGGCTCCATGCTCATGCTGACCGTGACCGGCCCGGTGGCGGACGCCTTCGGATGGCAGGTCGCGCTGGGCATGTGGGCCGTCGTCCCGCTCATCGCCGGGGCGGTGTGGTGGCCGCTGACCGCCCGCCGCGGCCGGACAGCGCACGTCGCAACGGCGCCGGCATGCAAAGGTGCCTCTGCATCAGGTGCCGGTGAGCCGACGGTCGGCGCCATCCTGCGCCGCCCCACGACCTGGATGCTGACCATCGCCTTCGCCGGGCAGGCCTTCGCCTACTACGGCATGACCGCCTGGCTGCCGACCCTGCTCGGCGACGAGCAGGGCATGACCCGAGGGCAGGCGGGCGCGGCCGCGTCGATCTTCCAGGTAGCGGCCATCGTCGGCGCGTTCGGCACCCCGGTCATCATCAACCGCTTCGGCGGCCCGCTGACAGCGTTCCTGATCAACGGCACGCTCTGGGCGTGCCTGCCGCTGGGACTGCTGCTGGCACCGGACGTGTGGGCGCTGTGGGCCGCGCTGGCCGGCGCCGCGCAGGGCGGTGGATTCGTTGCGGTGTTCACCGTGGTGGTGCTGCGCGCCGGGTCGCTGCGGGAGAACCGCCGGCTCTCTTCGATCGTGCAGACCGGCGGGTACACCGTCGCCGCACTCGGCCCGGTGGTGCTCGGCGCCCTGCACGACGCGACCGGCGTGTGGGACGCCTCGCTGCTCGCGGCTCTCTGCGCCGTGGGTGCGCTGACGGTGATGGGTGCGCTGTCCAGCCGCGGTCTGCGTCACTGATCGACCGGAACCGTTTTGCCGGTCCGGCGTGCGGGTACCTGCTTCAGCGGTCCTCGTTGTCCGGCTGGTGTCCCGAGGCGGGGTCCCAATACCCGTCAGCCAGCCTGCGTGACCGAGGGGGTTGTGTTGTCCGCCAGCGTGTCCCAGCAGTCGACAAGCATCGAGATCGACCCAGGGGAGGGGGTCGATCTCGCCGACCGGATGACGGCGGTGCTGCTGACGTACAACTGCGCGCACCGGATCACGCCGGTGCTGGATCGCCTGCTGGACTTGGGCATTGCGGTCATTGCGGTCGACAATGCCTCGACCGACGGCACTCTCGCAGTGCTGCAGGCACGGCCGGGGCTCGAGGTCGTGGCGATGCCGGCAAACATGGCGCGGCCGCGCGGAACGAGGGGGTGCTGCGTGCCCGCACACCGTATGTCGCCTTCTGTGACGACGACGGCTGGTACGACCGTGACGGGCTCGTCGCCGCCGCCGACTTCCTCGACCGCTACGAACGCCTCGCGCTGGTGAACGCGCGGATCCTGGTCAAGCAAGAGCAGTACCTGGATCCGATCTCGGCGGAGATGGCCGCCAGTCCGCTGCCCGACACCGCCGGGATCCCGGGTCCGGTCCTGGTCAGCTTCATGGGCGGCGCCAGCGTGGTGAGGGTCTCGGCCTACCGGGAGGTGGGCGGGTACGACCCCGAGTTCTTCCTCGGCGGCGAGGAGGAGACGTTGGCGTTCAAGCTGCTGAAGGCCCGATGGCACCTGCGGTATCTGCCGGACGCGGTGATGTATCACCGGCCGAGCGTCGCGAACGCACCCCGGCTCCGGTCCTTCGGAATGCGCAACACGCTGTGGAATGCCTGGCTGCACCGGCGATTTCGCAGCGCTGTCCGGCATACCGTGTTCACCCTCGCGGACGCGCCGAAGAACCGGGATTGGCTGCGGGGTGTACTGATGACGCTGCGCGGGGCCGGTTGGGTGGCCCGCCGGCGGCGCCCGATGCCCGCGGATCTGGATGCCGCGATCGCCGTGCTGGACCGCCGCCGGACCCGGCGACCGTTGCTGAATCGGCATGACCCCATCCATGAGATGGCGCGTCGGGCAGCCGAGCGCTGAGCTTCCACCTGATCGCGCACTCGACATCGGCTGGCAAGTACGGGCAAATCCGGAACCGGATCGACCGGATGAGGTCGTAGCCTGGCGGCCATGGCTATCGCACGCTTTCCGTCCTTCGTCATCGACTGCCCCGATCCGATGGCTCTGGCCACCTTCTACGGAGCCCTGCTGGACTGGCCCGTCACACCACTGGAGAAGGGTGGCGGCGCCGAGATCCGCGCTGAATACGGCGACTCCATCGGCTTCCACGAGGTGCAGGGATACGTCCCGCCGAATTGGCCGTCACAGGATCTGCCGCAGCAGATGCACCTCGATGTGATGGTCGACGATCTCGAGGTCGCGGAGGCCGCCGTCATCGAGCTCGGGGCGAGAAAGCACCCGCACCAGCCCGGCACCACCTTCCGCGTCTTCCTCGACCCGGCCGGTCACCCGTTCTGCCTGTGCGTCAGCTGACCATCCCGTCCGGCACTCCAGACCTGTCACCCGGCGCCCACGACGAGCATGTCGTGGCGCTGACCCGGAGTGACGGGCGAATATGCGGGGTCGTCGCTTGTCCAGCCACAGCGACGTGATCGGGGGCGACTCCGGGATCGGAACGGTCAGCTTTCGGTGACGGCGTCGAGGGTGTCGGCAACGTCCTCGGCCGGGGCGTTCTGCGCGATGTCGGACTCGCTGATGATGCCGACCAGCCGGTCACCGTCGAGCACCGGCAACCGTCGCACCTGGTTCTCGGCCATCGTCGCCAGAACGTCCTCCAACGGGTCGTCGGCACCGACCGTCACCGGTGGCCCCTGGGCGAAGGAACCAGCCGTGACGGTGCCGGGGTCACGGTCCTCGGCCAGACAGCGGATGACGATGTCGCGGTCGGTCACGATGCCCTTGAGCCGGTCGTCGTCACCGCAGATCGGCAGTGCTCCGACCTCGAAGTCGCGCATCTTGCGCGCTGCCTGCAGCAGGGTTTCCTCTTCCCTGATGCATTCGGGGCTCTGCGTCATGATGTCTCTTGCGGTGGTGGTCATCTCGCCCCGATCGGTTCTGTTGCGCGCCGCGGGCGCGGTCGACAGTTGCGCAGTACCCGCGCTCTGCGGTCACAAACGGTGGCCGGTTCCAGCTGGGCGAGCCCGCTCCCGCCCGGATGCATCGCGCACGCCCGCCGGATACGGCGAAAGCCGCCGACCCCTGAGGGTCGGCGGCTCTCGATCTATGTTCAATTCAATTCGTCACGTGCAGCGTCGTAGCTGTGCTCGCGACCGGTGAATCGCTCAGTTGGTGTCAGCGGCGACGAGCCGGTCGATCAGCTCGTCGACGGTGCCGCTCTTGGGCAGATCGCGCTCGGCGAGCTGGTCGGAGAGCTCGGTCTTGGTCAGACCCTCGTAACGCTCGCGGGCCTCCTGGCGGACTCGACGGGCCTCGTCACGCTCGGCCTTGGCCTGCTTCTGCTGGGCGTCGCGAATCTGCTCATTCGCCTGCTGCTCGGCCTGCTGAACGCGCTTGACCTGGTCGCGCTGCAGCCGATCGACCTGCTCGGCCTGCTCCTTGGCGGCGTTCTCGAAGGTCTCGGTCTCGCTGGAGATCCAGGTGCTGATGGCCTGGCTGTGGCCGCGCTGGAAGTCGGTCAAGGTCTGCAGCTGATCGCGCCAAGCGTCGGCGACCTGGGTCAGCGCGCCGACCCACTTCAGTGCGACGTCCTTGTTGACCTCGATGCCGTCCTGCAGGTACTCGAAGTACTTGCGGGTGGCATCACCCAGGTCGACCTGCGGCAGCTGCCACAGCTGATCGGTCTGCTCGGTGAGCGAGCGAGTGCTCTGCTTCCACAGATCTGCAGACCGCTCGACGGCGGTGCGGGCCTGATCGGCAACGTTGCTATACGTCTCGGTGCTGGTCATGTTTCTCCTTCTCGGTGTAGTTCTCGGAGGTGACGACGATGCATGGTGTGCGGCGCTGACCTACGGTTGGCGAACCGTCCGGTCGGCCGCATGTATCAATGGCTGTCTTTTGGTGTTGTTCCATCCGGGAGGCCTTCGGTGCTTCCCGCATCATCGGGTAGACCCACGGGCAACATTGCCCGGCCCAACCCGGCCGATCGACTTCTCGATCTCTCAGCGCCTCTCCGGGCCAACCGCTGTCGGCACCCGGCGCTGACAAGAACTATGCCCGCCAGCCTTCTCGCCATCAACCCCTATGAGGGGTCCGTCACAGCAGGAATTTCCGAGAGTGCTTCCGCGACAGGCTGTTCGGAGAGGTTTGTCCGTTCCGCGAGGTCCTGTCCGGTGTGAGTCAGGCGGTTCGCCCCCGCGCAGCGGGGGAACAAGAACATCGCGGGTCACCGCCGGCAGCCGCAGAACCGAACCCGCACAACGGAAGTGTCCTGCAGCGCCGAGTGCTGCGGAACCGTACTGAAGGAGCGTGCACACATGACCGAGCAACTGCAGGGTCGCAGAATTGCCTTCCTGGCCGCCGACGGGGTCGAGCGGGTGGAATTGGAACAGCCCCGGAACGCACTGGACGACGCCGGTGCGACCACCGAATTGCTGTCCATCAGTGACGGCGAGATCCGCGCCAAGGACAACGATCTCGATGACGCCGGCACCTTCACCGTCGATGGTGTGGTGGCATCGGCATCCGTCGACGATTACGACGCGTTGGTGCTTCCCGGAGGGACGATCAACCCGGACAAGCTGCGCAGTGACGAGGACGCCGTCGCGTTCGTCCGTGAGTTCGTGGACAGCGGGAAACCGGTGGCGGCGATCTGCCACGGCCCGTGGACGCTCGCCGAAGCCGGCGTGTTGCGCAGCCGGACGGTCACCAGTTATCCCTCGATCCGGACAGACCTGCGCAACGCAGGCGCCACGGTCGTCGACCAGGAGGTCGCCATCGACGGGAACCTCATCACCAGTCGGTCGCCGGAGGACCTGGACGGTTTCATCGACGCCCTGCTGGACGCCGTGGGGGCCGGGGTGAGCGCGGGATCAAACGGGGGTCGGTCATGACCACCCGGCAGACCGTCACGCTGACCGCGGCCGCCGCGGCGGCCGCCTCGGCGGGGCTGATCGTCCGACGCTTGCAGGACGCCGGTGGGCCGGACAGTGCGAGCGACGGTCGTGCCGACGGGCCCGACGGAAGGCGGAGCAACCGCTGGCGGTCGGTCACCGTCCTGCTGCCGGCCGACGAGGTGATGCCGGACGGGCAGCCGCCCGGGCCACTGGCCGCGTTGGGCGACCTCGTGGAGGTCAAGGTCCGGCCGGCACCGGGGGATCGCGGCACCGAGCTGAGCGCAAGACTCCGCGCGCCGGAGCCGGCGGGCGTCGGCGCTGCCGCCGGCAGGGTCAAGGGTGACGACCCGGCCCAGCGGGTCCGCACCGCACTGCGGGAGAGCAAGCAACTGCTCGAGACCGGAGAGATCCTCCGGGTCGACCCGGCGCCGCACGGTCCGCGCTCCGGCGGCATCGGCTCGAAGGTGATCGATTTCGCGACCCGCAGAGCGGGTGGGGAGGGACTGCTGTGAAGGCCCTGTGCTGGACCGGAGTGAACAAGACCGCCGTCGAGAACGTCGACGAGCCGAAGATTCTCAATCAGCACGACGTCATCCTGAAGGTCCGGCTGAGCACCACCTGCGGGTCGGACCTGCACCTGCTGGGCGGTTACATCCCGGCGATGCGGGCCGGTGACGTGCTGGGCCACGAGTTCATGGGCGAGGTCGTCGACGTGGGCGGCGCCGTGACCAAGCACCGGGTCGGCGACCGCGTCGTCGTCTCCTCGTTCATCGCCTGTGGGCGGTGCTGGTACTGCAAGCAGGAGCTGTACTCCCTGTGCGACAACGGCAACCCGAATCCGGCGATCACCGAGGCCATGTGGGGCTCGTCGGTGGGCGGGTGCTTCGCCTACAGCCACGCGCTCGGCGGCTTCGCCGGCAGCCACGCCGAATACATCCGGGTGCCGTATGCCGACTACGGCGCCTTCACCATCCCCGACGGTGTGTCGGACATGGCCGCCTTGTTCGCCTCGGACGCGGCCTCCACCGGCTGGACCGGCGCGGACCGGATCGGCATCACTCCCGGCGACACAGTGGCTGTCTGGGGGGCGGGCGCCGTCGGTCAGATGGCGGCGCGCGCGGCGATGCTCCGCGGCGCCGAGCAGGTGGTCGTCATCGACCGACTGCCGGAGCGGCTGGAGCAGGCCCGGACCTTCATCGGCGCCGACACCATCGACTACACCCAGGATTCGGTCATCGCGGAACTGAAGGAGCGCACCGGCGGCCGAGGCCCGGACGTGTGCATCGAGGCGGTCGGCATGGAGGCGCACGGCACCGGCCCGCAGTACCTGTACGACCAGGTCAAGCAGCAACTGCGGCTGCAATCCGACCGGCCCACGGCGCTGCGGGAGGCGATCCAAGCAGCCCGCAAGGGCGGCAGTGTCTTCATCCTCGGCGTTTTCGGAGGTGTGGTCGACAAGTTCCCGGTCGGTGCCATCGTGAACAAGAGCCTGAAGGTGATGGGCGCGCAGATGTACGGCCAGCGCTACATCCCCGAGATCCTCGGCCGACTGCAGGCGGGCGAGCTGAGCACGGAGCATCTGGCCACCCACGTCATGCCGCTCGACCAGGGACCGACGGGCTACGAGATGTTCAAGAACAAGACCGACGGCTGCGTGCGGGTGGTTCTTCAGCCCTGACCGGCGCCCAGCGCGCTGTTGATCATGACGAAACTCGCACGCAGGGACCGCCACACACCGAGCGGTCGGCACGTTTCGTCATGATCAACACCCGGGTGGGGCGTCACCGCGACCGGTTCGGCCGGCCCGAGCGGTGGTTGCGAGTGGCCGGCGGTCCCGGGGTCAGGTGGCGGTCCGGCTCTCCCTGATGAAGACAACCACCACGACGACAATGGTGACCACGCCGTAGAACGCGACGATCAGCCCCGCGGCCGGCACGCTGGCGACCAGAACGCCGCCCATCAGCAGCATCATCACGGCACTGACGATCCCGACGATGGAGGCGGTCATCCGCTGGCGTTGGTGGTTGACCACCCCGATCCGTTCGGCGAATTCCGGATCCTCGCGGACCAGGGCGCGCCCGATGTCGGCGAGCTTGCGTTCTTCTTCCCTCGAGAGTGGCAACTGCCTGCTCCGTCTTCTTCGGCACCTGCCGGCAGTACTCGGGTGTGTCACCACTGCCGGTTGCAGCGCAAGTATCCGCACCGGGCCGTGACGAAACGCCGAACCTTCCCGGTCGGCTACCGACCCGTGGGATCGGCGCGGCCCCACTCGCCGAGCACCTCCGCCAGCTCCACCACCCGACCCGGTACCGGCTCCGGCGGTTCCGAGCGGGAGAACCGGGGAGCGGGTCCCGCCTCCAGCGCGCCGCCACGCCTGCGCAGGGTTCGGCGGGCCGAAAGGTGCCGATGGTGCTCCGCTTCCGCCAGGGACAGCACCGGCGTCACGCACGCGTCGGTACCGGCGAAGATCTGTACCCACTCGTCCTGTGTTCGTTCGGCGAACCGATCAGCGATCGCGGCTCCCAACCGGACCCGACCGGACGGTGACGCCCGGTCCGGCAGGTCGACGGCCGACAATGACAGGCCCGCGAGCAGCGCCTCGTAGAAGCGCTGCTCGAGCGCGGCGACGGCGACGAATCGGCCGTCGGCACACTGATAGGTGGCGTAGTACGGAAGACCGCCGTCCAGGACATTGCTCTGGCGACGGTCCGTCCAGATGCCCGCCGCTCGCCAGGACAGCACGGGCTGCAGCAGGGCGCCGACTCCGTCGACCATCGCGGCGTCGATCACCTGACCCACTCCGGTGCGGCTCCGTTCGAGCAGCGCGGCCAGCACCCCGGTGACGAGGAACATCGCCCCGCCCCCGTAGTCCCCGATCAGGTTCAACGGCGGTGGCGGCGGCCGGTCGGCCGGCCCGATGGCATGCAGCGCGCCGGTGACGGACAGGTAGTTCAGGTCATGTCCGGCGGCTGCGGCATCGGGTCCCAGCTGACCCCAGCCTGTCATCCGGCCGTAGACCAGCCCGGGATGCACCGCCATGACCGCATCCGGCCCGATCCCCAACCGTTCCGCCGTCCCCGGCCGGAACGCCTCCAGGAACACGTCGGCTGCGCCGATCAGCTGACGCACGCGCTGAAGCTCCAGCGGGTCCTTGAGATCAATTCGCACCAGCCGTTGGTTCCGCAGAACGAGATCGTCTTCGACTGCGACGATCTCGAGCTCGGCCGGGGCAGGGCGGCCGACCACGATCACGTCGGCGCCGAGGTCGGCCAGCATCATCTGGGCCAGCGGCAGGGCGCCGATGCCGGCCATCGAGACCACCCTGGTTCCGGCGAGAGGTCCGGTCATCCCGGGCGGTCGTCCCATGCGGCCAGTTTTCGGTGGCTCCGGAACTCCCGTCGCTTTCCGGTGAACGGGTCCTCGAAGCTGACCGTCCTGGCCACCAGCTGTAGGGGGGACGAATAGTCGTACGGCGACAGGTCCAGCAGTCGTGGATAGAAGTTGTCGCCGATGATCGGCAGTCCCAGCGAGCACAGGTGAAGGCGCAACTGGTGCACCTTGCCGGTCTCGGGGTGCAACCCGTAGAGACCGTGATCGCCGCGGACGTCGAGCAACTCGATACCGGTCATGCTGTTCGGCTCACCCGGCACCTCATCGGCGGTGGGCGTGCCGCGTTCCTTGACGATCCGGCTGCGCACCGTCGTCGGCATCGGGACGTCCGGCCGGTAGGGCGCCACCGCCTCGTAGTACTTGGTCACCTTGCGGTGGGCGAACAGCTGCTGGTAGGCACCGCGCTGCTCCGGGCGCAGCGAGAACATCAACACTCCGGCGGTCACCCGGTCCAGCCGGTGCAGCGGGCTGAGGTCCGGCAGGTCGAGCTCGCGGCGCAACCGGACGAGCGCCGACTCGACGATGTAGAAGCCCCTGGGCATGGTCGCCAGGAAATGCGGTTTGTCGATGACCAGCAGATCGCTGTCCCGGTGCAGGATCTCGATCTCGAACGGCACCCGCCGCTCGGGAGCGGGATCGCGATAGAGGAAGACGAACGAGTCGGCCAGGAAAGGCGTCTCGGTATCGATGACGCGCCCGTCACCGTCCACCACCTCGCCGGCCGCGACCTTCTCCCGAACCCGGACCTCGTCGGCGTAGAAGCGCTGCAACAGATACTCGAGGGTGGTCGGCCAGTGCCCGCTCTCCGGCAGCCGCACCCGGCTGGGATTGAGCCCGTTTCGCACCGGGAGTGGGGCCTTGCGCACCGGCCAACGATAGGCGGCCCGGTGCCCCGACCGTATCGCTGGCCCGACCGTATCGCTGGCCCGACCGTATCGCTGCCCGGCCGGCACGCTGTCGAGCCGGCGGCGTCAGGGGGCGGCGTCAGGGGCGGCGTCAGGGGCGGCGACGTCGTCCTCGTGCCGAACCGCGTCCCGGGCGGCGGCGTACCGGATCGATTCGTATGCGATGAGCGCCACCAGGATCGCCGCCAGCAGGCCGAGCGTCGCCAGCGCGGGCAGTAGCGCGCCGACCGGGATCAACGCCAACAGCAGCACGGCGACGATGGTCCGGTGCGGGTTGACGGTGTGCGTGTTACGCCAGCGGAACGCGACGTGCGACAGCAGGTACAGCGACGTCCCGCCGTACAACGCGATCAGTGGCAGCCCGTACAACCGATCGGTCAGGGTGTGCCCGTCGTCCCCGCCGACGTAGTTCAGCACCTTCTTCAGCCCGAGGGACAGGAAGATGATGCCGATGACCATCGGGAGGTGCAGGAAGCTGTAGGAGTCGCGGGCCAGTCGCGACCGCTCCCCGCCCTGCAGCCTGCCCAGGATGCGCTCGGCGACCAGCGCGACCACGTCGAAATAGGACCACCAGAGCGCACCGGCAACGGTGAGGCCGAGTACCGACGCGACCACGATGGGCCAGGAAATCGGCAACGCGGTGACGCCGACGCCGATCGAGACGATCGACTCGCCCAGCGCGATGATGATGATCAAGCCGTGCCGCTCGGCGAAGTGACCCGGTGAATTGATCCGCCAGCCACTCGCCCCGGCCAGAATGGTGCCGAAATAGTCACCGATCAAGGCCGCCAGCCACATCAGGGTCTGAGCGGTTCCGGTGAGCTGGGAGGCGACAAGCAGCAGGCTCGTGCCGATCACCAATGACGGCACGAACCGCAACAGCTGCCGCCGCAGCCCCGGGTCGGCACTGCTCGCGATCCAGAACATCCCGAAGTGCGCCAGCCGCACGACGAAGTAGCAGACTGCGAAGACGACGGGACCGGACAATCCACCGGGGAAATCGGTGAACGATTCTGGAATGGTCAGCGCGGCAACGAGCATCGCGGCCATGGCGATGAACACCGCCATGCGCATGACGCCCTCGTCTGCCCGCACGAGGTTCCCCAGCCACGCGTACCCGACCCAGCACCACCACAGCACCGAGATGACCAGGATGCCGCGGACGGCACCGCGCGCGGAGAGGTCTTCGGCCATCAGAGCTGTCACCTGGGTGATCGCGAAGACGAAGACCAGGTCGAAGAACAATTCGATCGAGGTCACCTTCGATCGTTCGCCGACGGCAACTGTCCGTGCTCTACCCGCCATGCCCTCGGATGGTGCCACACGCAGGTGACTTGCCGGTTTCGCCTTCAGCGATCACTGCAACGACCGCGGACCACCGCTGCGCGATACGAATCGTCAGACCAGGACACCGCGCACCGCCAGCACGGCGTCGACCAACTGCCGGTCTCCCCGGACCGTCACCCGCTCCCGATCGAACGACGTCCCGGTCAGCACTCGCCGGGCGACGTCACCGTCCATCGCCATCGAGGCGTCCGGCCGGTCGACGATTGCCGGGTCCAGCTCCCAACGGTCGCGCCCGCGAGTCAACGTCCATAGCTGCGCCACGCCGCCGACCCCGTCGCCGTCCGCCGTGCTCAGCCGCGGGTCTCGACGATCGACGGCAGGTCAGTGGCGGTGTCCCACACCAATTCGGCAATGGCGAATTGGCGCGGCAACCCCGGCTCCTCGCGATAATGGTAGGCGATGTATTGATCGGCCACACTGCAATGACCGGGCCCCCACAAATGATCTGCGGGTCGCTGCGACAGAAGGCAATCCGCCGGATCGACAGAAAGATCGTGCCATCGCCCCGCCTCGTCGCGGGACAGCAATCCGATCGCATACAGATCGGCGAAATTGCCACCGCTGTACAGCGCGAAATCCCGACCGTCCGGCGAAACCAGGCAGGCCGGCCCCTCCATGGTGTGCCATTCGACCGTGGCGCCACCGGCCCAATCGATGCCGTCGATCGTCAACCACGGCAGCGAGCGCTGCGGCAGGTAGAGCTGCCAGTCGGCGGTGGCCCGGGCCATCGGGCGCAGCGGTTCCAGCAGCGTTCGCAGGTCGGCCGAGATGGGGGCCTCGAAGAGCCCGGTGCCGTAGGGAGCGCTGTCCGTATAGTCCGCTGCACAGCTGAAATAGAGTGTCCCATCGGCTCTTTCCGCGACGTCGGGATCGATGGCGAACGGGAAGTCGGCGGTCAGGACCTCACCGGAATCCCGGTACGGCCCCTCGGGTAACAGGCTGTCGGCGCGACGGATCTGGTGGAACTGGTGGCCCCGTGGATCGCCGGAACCGGCGGCGAGTGAATACAGCATCACCCACGGCCGGTCCAGGTCCGGCACACGCCGCACGCATGGCGCCCACGCCCAGGGATGCACACCGACGCCGGGAAAGCTGTCGCCGACCCGCACCCAACTCGCTGGATCGGTCGGCCGGTCGGACCCGTACACCGGAAAGCCCGGACTGGTCACGATGACGAAGTATCGAAATCCTGCCCCGCCCGCATCGTCGGGTGCCCGAAAGATGAAGGGATCGCCCTGATCGACGTCCTGCTCAGGGAACATCGCGCGGGAATGAGGTGCGACTGCTGCAGGCAAGAACGATCGCCGACTTCCTCGAGATTGGTTGACCGGTGCTGATCAATGGCTGACAGAAAGCATCGATGCGGAGCGGGAACTGATGATACCTGCCGCGAATTGCCTCCCCCGGCCGCCGCCCGAACCGGCGATGTCGACGAGGACGCCACGGCTGAGGGACGGGCAACCAACGATGTCGATCAGCACCGAACCGGCTGCTGACTTCGGCTGAGCCCATCGATGATGCGCGCCGGCGGCGTCGGTCTACCGTGCAACAACGAGGACGGCGGGTGGTGAGCCGGCCGCCGGGATGCGGAGGTTCGGATGACGGCACCGCTCGTGACGAAACCGGTCGTGACGAAACCGCTGGTGACGAAACCGGCGGTGCCCCGGTGAGCGCCAAGGCTCCGGACGAGGAACGGGCCGGCGTCGCGCTCACCAGCCTCGACACACCGCTGTTCGACGGCGCGGACAAGACCAAGCGTGACCTCGTGGAGTATCTGGACCTGGTGGCTGACCGCATCGTCCCGGTGCTCGCCGGGCGACCGCTGTCGGTGATCCGGGTCCGTCCCGGTCAGCCGCCGTTCATGCAGAAGAACCTCCCGAAGTACACCCCGGAGTGGGTGCGGACCACCACTGTGTGGGCGGAGGCCTCCCATCGGGAGGTGCGGTACGCGCTGTGCAACGACCGGCGGACCCTGCTGTGGTTCGCCAACCAGCGGTCGATCGAGTACCACCCGACGCTGATCCCTGCCGGATCCCGGCACCCGAGCCACCTCGTACTGGATCTCGATCCGCCCGAGGGCACCGACTTCGCCGTCGTGGTCGCAACGGCGCGACTGGTCGAGCAGGCCCTGGCCGGAGCCGGCCTGCGCGGCGCGGTGAAGACCAGTGGCGCCAAAGGTCTGCACATCTTCGTGCCACTCGTCGACACCGTGTCGGCCGACGAGGCAGCGGCCGCCACCCGCGCCATCGCCGCCCGGGCAGCAGGGACCGACCCGTCGATCGCCACCACCGCGTACCTGCTCGAGGAGAGGGCAGGCAAGGTGTTCGTGGATTCGACGCGCTCGAACGGCGCGACGGTCGTGGCCGCGTACAGCCCACGAATTCGGCCGGGGGCGCCGGTGTCGTTCCCGCTGCCCTGGGACGGGCTCGACGGCGTCACACCGTCGGATTTCACCATCACCACGGCTGTCGGTCTGCTCGGCGGTGGCGACCTGTGGCGTGCGTTGATGCCGCCGGCGCAATCCCTGCCGGCCGACCTGGTGCAGGAGGGCAGGGCCATCCCGATCGCCCGGGTGCAGGCCATGCACGAGGGCAAACGCCGAGCCAGGGCGAGACGGCAGGGTTGACCCGAACGGCCTCGTCCTCTCGGAACAGTCATCCAGCCGGGCGGGCCGACCGCACCGCCTCGGCGCCCAGTTCATCGCCACGGAACAGCAATCCGTCGATGACGCCGTCGATGTCGGCGGCCGGGCGGTTCTGTGACAACTGCGCCGTCACGCCGTGACGAACGGCCCGACGGAAAGGTATCGGTCATGACGGCACCAACGGTTCGAAGGCCCGGCCTGGTAACGCTGGTGGTCGTTCTGACCGTCATCGGCGGCATCGGGTCGATCCTCACCGGGATCGTCGCTCTGATGATGGCAGGGATACCGGCCTGGGCAGGCGCCTGGTTCATCCTCGTCGGCCTGGCCTACCTCGCGGTGGGCAAAGGATTGGCCGACGGCAACAACGTCTCCCGGCTCATCGTTGCGGTGGTGTCGGTCAGCCCGATCATCCTGCTGATCCTCTTCTGACACCGGCAACTCGATCGGCAATACTCGCCGCATGCTGTCGGACGCACGCGACACCTTCGTCCAGGCCGGTCGCAGTTTCGTGGACCTCATCGATCGGATTCCGGACAACGCCTGGGACCGCGAGGGTCTCGGCGAATGGGATCTGCGGTCCCTGGTGGGTCACACCAGCCGGTCGCTGATCACCGTCATCACGTATCTGCGGCAACCGGCGGACAACGAGGACGTGGCGTCCGCTGCGGTGTACTACCGGCTCAGCTCGCAGATCATCACGGCCGACCCGGCCGCAGTCACCGAAAGGGGGCGGCAGGCAGGCATCGCGCTCGGGACCGATCCCGTTGCCGAGATCCGCCGCCTCCACGACGAAGCGGTCACCGCGGTCAACGGCGTGCACGCGGATCCGGTGATCACGACGATCGCGGGCGGCATGCGGCTGAGCAGGTATCTGCCGACCCGGACGTTCGAGCTGACGGTGCACTGCCTTGACATTGCTGCAGCCTGCGGCCTGGAGTTCTCGCCGCCTGCGCCTGCGCTGCGCGCGGCGTTGCACCTGGCTGCCGACGTCACCCTGCTGCGTGACGACGGTGCGCAGGTACTGCTGGCGCTGACCGGGCGCAGGTCTCTGCCGGTCGGTTTTTCGGTGGTGTGACCGGTTTCTCGGTGGTGTGACGAAGGAAGCGACACCGAGATATGACGCCGACACTGGGGGCGTCGCGCACGTGGTCCCTGCCCGGGGCAGCTCATTCGCCGGCCGCGGCGGCTTCCTCGGGTGTCGTGTAACACACCCCCCGGACGACCATGTAGGCGCACGGTGGGGTGGTGGACGTTGCCTGCGCTCGAGCCGATTCTTCTTCCGCGGCTTTCTGTGCCTGGATTTCCCCGGACGTCGGGTCCTCGCCGCAAATGGTGCCGCAGCGAAGGTAGTCGGGAACATTTCCACCCGGCGCTATTCCGGCCGCCAGTGCCCGCGCGGCGGTTTGCGGCGAAATCCAACCGCGCTCGTCATACCACCCGTTGATCAGTGCGTCATCCTCGGCCGACGTGCTCTGCTCGACCTGCGGTCCGTTGCCTTCCTCGTCGACCGGTGGCTCGGCGTCCGGCGACGATGCATCCCCTGCGTCAGCAGGCTCGGCGGCGGATTTTTCCGCTGCGGACTGTTCCGCCCGCGCCGCAGCGGCTTCCGCGGCCGATCGAGCTGATGACGACGACGCGGCAGCGGATGATCTCTGCGCTGCCGCACGTGCGGACGCGGCGGACGCGGCACTGCGGGACTGATCAGTAGACGAAGCCACGGCGGTCGTCGTCGTTGCCGTGACGCCGGTACCGGTCGCCGGCCCCGTGACGCCGGTCGTCACCGAATTCAGACCGCCACCGGCGCAGCCTGCCAGGACGCCGATTCCCACAGCGCACGACAACAGCACCCCCAGAACCCGTTTCCCCATGGCGCCATGATTGCATGACGAAAGACCGCGACCCGGTAGCGGCGCGAACAGAATGGTGCAGGATATTGCAACGTTTTGATATCGTCACTTTACGGCGCGAACAATGGCTCGGGTTCGCAGTATTCACCGTTTCGATGGTGCGATGACGACGAACGATGACCATCGGTAGATCACGGTCGACCCCGACAGGGAATGGGCGCGAACAGCACAACACACCGCACCCGTCCGATGCGGAGGCCGGAGCCGGATGGCGGTAGCGGTGGGATTTGAACCCACGGAGGAGTTGCCCCCTCACACGCTTTCGAGGCGTGCTCCTTAGGCCGCTCGGACACGCTACCGGCGACGACTATACCGGCGGGCCGAGCGCCTCCCGACCAGTGCGATGACCGCCGGCCCCGCCCGCAGATCAGTCGGCCGAAGCCGGACCGCGCAGCCTGATCAGCTCCTGGACGAGCGCGATGACGTCCTCGACGCCCTCCTGCGCGGGCGCACCGTCGACCCCCGCAGGGAGCTCGGCGGCCTCCTCTCCGGCGAGGGTGGCGTTGTAGTACATGCCGTATCCGACCAGCATCACCAACCGGGCGATCGCCGGGTCCCCGACCGCTGTGAGCAGCGACCGATACCAGCGATCATGGACGGCCGCCAGGACCTGCCGGGTCCGGGAGTGCGAGCGCTGCAGCAACCGCGTCGCTGCGATCATCGTCAGGTCCAGCCGGCTGTCCGCTTGCGCGGACGTCCGCACGTAGTAGGCGACCGGCCCGTCGGGAGCCGTGTTCATCTCGGCGAGGTCCTGATCGGCGAGCGACTCCAGACGTCCGAGCAGACCCTCGATCAGCGCCTCGCGCGAGTTGAAGTGGTAGATCAGCCCGCCCTTGGACACGCCTGCCGCCTTCGCCACCGCATCGAGAGTGGTCTCACGCTCACCGTGCTCGATCAGCAGTCGCTGGAAGGCGTCGAGCACCTTCTCTCGGGCGGCGGGCGGCGGGGGCACCGCATCACCGTAGCGAGCGGCTCCCGACGACGGCCGCGTCGGACGCAGGCCCTACGGAAGAGAACCGCGGATCAGGCGTCTCGCGACGACAGCACACAGAACTCGTTTCCCTCGGGGTCGGCGAGCACCGTCCACGACACCGACGGACCCTGACCGACGTCGACATGGGTCGCCCCGAGGTCGATCAGTCGCCCGATCTCCGCGTCCCGATCGTCATCCAGGTGCGGTGCAAGATCCAGGTGCAGCCGGTTCTTCACCGTCTTGGGGTCCGACACCCGGACGAACACCAGACCGGGTGGCACCTGCTCCCACGGCGTCGACCGGATCAACTCGATCGTCGCGTGCTGAGGGACCAGCACGACCTCGTCATCTGACTCGTAGGCCTTCTTCCAGCCCAGTGCCGCCGCCCACCAGTTGCCCTGCGCCCTGACGTCCCGGCAGTCGATCACCGTGCTGTACCAGCGAAGCGCCATGTCGTTCTCTCCCCGACCTCGAACAGATCTCCCGACCAGCGACATCAGCTCGGTCGGCTTGAAAGCCATCTCAGCGGCTCGCTCCGGCGTTGTCAGCCATATTTCCGGGGCGTCAGGACCCAAGCTGTGCCGCGGTCACCGATCTGCCTCGGAGCAGCAGAACGCCATAGAGCAACAACACGGTGTCTCCACCGACCATCAGCGACCAGTGCGCCCACACCGGTAGCGCATCGATGCGCAGCAGCAGGTCGGTCAGGAAGTGGAGCACCATCAGCGGCAGGATGCTCCCGGTTCGCAATCGCAGTGCGGCATACCCGATGCCGAAGCAGAAGGTGCCGACGGCCTGGGCGACAGTCACCGCCGGCGCCTGCCCGAAGAGCACGTTGGCCAGGTGTGCGAGTGCGAAAAGGCCGGACGAGATCAGCACCGCCGGCCACGTGCCGGCCGGCCGGAGCACGCCGAGGATCATCCCGCGGTACAGCGCCTCCTCGGCGAACGCCGTTGCGGCATAACCGATCACCAGCATCGCCAGCAGATCCGCCCCGGGCGGGTTCACACCGCCGATGAGGGGCGCGAGCGCGATCACCGCCGGCAGCAACAGCAGCCTCGGGGAGGCCACCCTGACAGTGAATCCGGACAGGCGCCACGCGCGGGTGATGGCCAGCAAGACAGTCACAGCCGCAGCGAGGGCGAGCACGACGATCAAACGCGAGGTCCACGCGGACCCCGACGGCGCTATCGCAGCGGCGGTCAATGCCCCGGCCACGGTGAGCGCAATCTCCGCTCCACCGAGAATGACGGCAACGCGGCGCGGATGGGCGGCGATGAGCGAGCCGGCGGCGCGCGAAGTCGGCAACGTGCGCATCGGAGCTCAGGCCAGCGCGGCCGACGGAGCCGGCAGGTCGGCACTGCGGCGGTTGGTCCGGCCGACGACGAGCGCCGTCGTGACCACCCGGGTCACCACCATGCACAGGCTCAGCAGGATGAACGCGGTCGTCCAGGCCTGCGCCCCGGTGATCCGGTGCGCCATGGAGAACTCGGCGACGGCACGCGGGAACCAGTGGTCGGCGCCGTAGGCAAACATCATTCGGCCGCCGATGACGGCGATCCAGAGGGCTGCGTAGGCGATGCCGGCGCGCATCACCAGTCGGCCACTCGGATCCCGTTCGACTCGCACGCAAGCTGCCGCCACCAGGCCGAGCAGCACACCGGTGACCGCCCCGGCCACCTGCAGTCCGAGATCGCCACCATGGGTCGGGATGTCTTGCAGGAACACGGCCGCCGCGATCGCGACCAGCACAATCGGCACCGTGAATCGCCGGCGGGTCACCGGGCGAACACCGAGGTTGGACAGCAGGACGAAAGCCAACAATCCGGCGTTGAGCAGGTACAGGGAGAGGGTCATCAGCGGCCTCCGATGTGCTGGTGCGAAATGGTGCGGGTCGTCTCCAGACGTTAGGAATCAGACCCACGGCCGGAATCGGCTGCGCGATTGATCCTGGGCACCGCGCTCTCTCCACCCACGGGTGGAGGGAGGCCGGCAGGCTCCACTCCCGTGTTGATGCGGGCGACCCTCATCGGTTTCTAAGCTGGATCGGCCCTGCGCCGGCGGAGTCGCACCGCTGCCCAGCGCGCGATCATGACCTGGAGGAGTGCCGTGAAAACCGTGCCAGACCTGCGGCGACTGTTGATCGCCACCGGCGTGGTCACCGCGGGTGTCGTCGTGGTGTCCACCGTCAGCGCCGGCCTGCCGTCCGACCGGACGGCCGCCGGCGCGGTCCTCGTCCTCACCGCGGCGGCCCTGGCGCTCTGGGCACTGGCGCTGAACCGCCGGGTGAGCGACGCCCGATTGTTGACCGTCGCGCTCACCGCGATGGGCTTGATCGGCGCCGTGCTGGACCTGTTGCGCCCGTCCGGCCCGGGTTTCGTCCTCGCCTATATGGCGATGGCTGCGATCGGCTTGCGCCTGCCCCGCCGGAACGCGCTGATCGCAGGCTCGGTCGTGGTCCTGGCCGCCGGATACGCGGAAGGCGCAACCAGCGACCACCCGGTGTCGGCAGCACTCACCCTGGCCGCGGGAGCGGCCGCACTCTTCCTGGCCTCGGCGTTCGCGGGGGTGTCCCGCGACGCCCATGCGCAGGCCGAGGAGCTGCTCGTGCAGCAGGCGGTCACCCGGGCGGCGCAGCAGGAGGCCGCCGTGCTGGGTGAGCGGCAGCGACTGGCCCGCGAGCTGCACGACGTCCTGGCACACACGCTCTCCGGCCTGGCCCTGCGCTTGGAAGGCGCCCGCCTGCTGGCCGAACGCACCGGCGCCGATGCCCGGCTGGCCGAGCAGGTGGCCATCGCTGCGCAGTTGGCCCGCGACGGGATGGCCGGCGCCAAGCGGGCTGTCTCGACGCTGCGGGGGGAGGCGCTCCCGGGTGCCGCCGACCTGCCCGCCCTGATCGAGCAGACCCGGCTCAGCGGCCTGCCGATCAGCTACAACGTGGTCGGCAAGGCCCGTCCGCTGCCCGGGGATGCGGGCCTGGCCGTGTACCGCGCGGTGCAGGAGGCGCTCACCAACACGGCCAAACACGCCGGCGCAGGTGCGACCGCCTCGGTCACTCTGACCTGGGGTGACACCGAACTCGTCACGGAGGTCGCCGATGTCGGCGGAGACAGGGTCGACGCCCACCTACCCTCAGGCGGCTACGGCCTGGCCGGACTGACCGAACGCGCCGCCCTCGCCGGCGGGCAGTTGATCGCCGGCCCGACGACCGACGGTTGGCGCGTCGAGCTGACGCTGCCGCTGTCCAACCCGGACGGGGTCACGCCGGCGGCGGCCGGGCGGCCCGGCACCGGCACCGGTGACCCGCTCGCACCCGTCCGAGCCGACGAAAATCGAGCACGGTCCGGAAAGGCAACCTCATGACCACATCTCGACCGCTACGGGTACTGATCGCCGACGACCAGAAGGTGGTCAGGGACGGCCTGGCGATGATGCTCGGCCTGCTCGACGGCGTCGAGGTCATCGGGACGGCCGTCGACGGCGCCGATGCTGTCCGGCAAACCCTGGCCATCGATCCGGACGTCGTGTTGATGGATCTGTCCATGCCCACCGTCGACGGGGTCGAGGCCACCCGCCGGCTGACGGAGGCGGGCTCGCGTGCCCGGGTGGTCGTGCTCACCACCTATGCCGACGACGACTGGGTCTTCCGGGCGCTGCACGCCGGGGCCCGCGGATTCCTCACCAAGGACGCCGGCGCGGAGGACATCGAGCAGGCGATCACGACTGTTGCCGCCGGGCAGGCGCAGCTCGATCCGTCCGTGCAGCGGCGACTGCTCGAGGCCCTGGCCTCCGGCGCGCGGCTAGGGGTTCCGAACGGTGATCGACCCGGACCCACCGCACCGGACGGGCTCACCGCTCGAGAGGTCGAGGTTCTGGCCGAGATCGCGGAAGGGCTGACGAACACCGAGATCGCTGCGCGGCTGTTCGTTTCCGAGGCGACGGTGAAGACACACATTCATCACTTGCTGTCCAAGACCGGCTGCCGGGACCGGGCCGGCTTGGTTCGCTATGCCTACCGGACGGGACACGCCACTCCCTGACATCGTCACCATGATGGGCGATCTGACGATGCCGCCGTGCCTTGTTACTACACCAACTGGTCGGTATAGTGACACGGTCAGCACCGATCAACAGGAGTTCTCACGATGTCCACCACCCTCCACCCGCGAGCGGCGCAGCCGTCAGCGGGTGGTTCCACCGGCCCGACCGCCACCGGCCCGACCGCAACCGGCGCCATTGCTACCGCCGGGGACCGCACCGGCTCCCCGGCGCGTGCCGGCGTCCGCGAGTGGGTGGCGCTGGGCGTGCTCCTGCTCCCGGTGCTGCTGGTGGCCGTCGACGCCACCGTTCTGAGCTTTGCCCTGCCGGCCATCTCCGAGGCACTGAGCCCGACCGGAACACAGCTGCTGTGGATGATCGACATCTACTCCCTGGTGCTGGCCGGATTGCTCGTCTCGATGGGCAGCTTCGCCGACCGGGTCGGGCGACGGAAACTCTTGCTGATCGGCTCCATCGGCTTCGCGGCCGTGTCGGTCGTCGCCGCATACGCGCCCACGGCCGAGGCGCTGATCGCTGCCCGCGCAGCCCTGGGGTTCTTCGGCGCGATGCTGATGCCGTCGACACTGTCGTTGCTGCGCAACATCTTCGTCGATCGTCAGCAACGCCGGCTCGCCATCGCGGTCTGGGCCGCCGGCTTTTCCGGCGGCGCGGCTCTCGGCCCCATCGTCGGCGGCTTCCTGCTCGAGCACTTCTGGTGGGGATCGGTCTTCCTGATGGCGTTGCCGGTGCTGCTGGTACTGCTGGTGCTCGCGCCGATCTTCGTCCCCGAGTCCAGGGATCCCAATCCCGGCCCGGTCGACCCGGCCGGCATCGCTCTGTCGTTGCTGGCCATGGCTCCGGTCGTCTACGCGATCAAGGCCATCGCCCACGACGGGCTCGCCCCCGGCTCGGCCATGTTGCTGGTGATCGGCGTCGGAGCGGGCTGCGCTTTCGTCCGGCGCCAGTTGCGCAGGCCGCAACCCATGCTGGACGTACGGCTGTTCGCCCGCAGCGCCTTCAGCGGCGCCGTCCTGGCAAACCTGCTGAGCGTGTTCTCACTGGTCGGGTTCCTGTTCTTCATCTCGCAGCACCTGCAATTGGTCCTGGGTGAGAGCCCGATGCGGGCCGGGCTGATCCTGCTCCCCGGTCTGCTCGTCACCATCGTCGCCGGTCTGGCCGTCGTGCCGCTGGTCCGGCGGGTGGGCCCGCGAGCGGTCGTGACCGGCGGCCTGCTGATCAGCGCCGCCGGTTACGGCGCGGTGCTGCTCGGCGCGGCCGGCGAGTCCCCGTTCGCCTTGATGGGCGCCTTCGGCCTGCTCGGAATGGGCATCGGGGCCGCTGAGACGATCTCGAACGATGTGATCATCTCCAGCGCTCCTGCGTCGAAGGCCGGTGCAGCGTCGGCGATCTCGGAGACGGCCTACGAGGTGGGCGCCGTGCTCGGCACCGCCGTGCTGGGCGGCATCCTGACGGCGGCGTACACCGCTCGAGTCGCCGTGCCGGCCGGCGTCAGCGCCGTGGACGCGACAACGGCCAGCGAAACGCTCGGCGGCGCAACGGCGGTGGCAGCCACCCTGCCGCAATCGCAGGCTTCCCAACTCCTCTCGTCCGCCCAGGACGCATTCGGTGCCGGTGTCGGTGTGACGTCGGTGATCGCGGTGGTCATGATGGTCGCCGCGGCCGGGCTGGTGTGGGTCACCCTGCAGGGCAAGGGCGCCGAGAGCTGAGCCCGGGCGCGCCAAGGCCCTGGCGGTCAGCCGGTGGGGCCGATGTGCGCGACCTGCGGGCGTGAGTCGGCGTCATCCCCGCCGGCGCGGGCGACCGCCGGTGGTGCCAGCTCGGCCTTCACCAGCGGTGCAACCCGGGTGCCGAGAAGCTCGATCGCCTTGAGTGAATCGGCCTGCGGCACGCTGGACAGATCCATCTGGAACGACTGCCGGTCGTGGTGCAGGTCGGCGTGCAGCGCCACGATCCGTTCGGCGACCTGCTCGGGCGCACCGATGAAGTAGGCGCCGCCCGGCGCGGCCTGGGCTTCGTACGACGCGCGGTCGGGCATCTGGAAGCGGCGCTCACGCGCGATCCGGCGCATCGAGTCCATCCAGTACGGGAAGAATCGATCCAGCGTCTTCCCGTCATCGGTCAGGAAGCCCATGCCGGACACGCTCACCTCGGGAGCACCGCGGGGCCGCTGGCTCTGTGCGAAGGCGCGGCGGTACAGGTCGACCAGCGGCGCGAACCGCGCGGGCTGGCCGCCGATGATCGCGTAGTTGATGGGCAACCCGAGAAGCCCTGCGCGGACCGAGGACTCGGGATTGCCGCCGGTGGCGACGGCGATCCGCAGGTGCTCACCGAGGCCAGGCTTGTCGTACGGCCGGGGCAGGATCACCGCGTTCTCCAACGGCGCACGGAACTGCCCCGACCAAGTGATGGGGTTGCCGTCGTCGATGGCGAGCAGCAACTGGATCTTCTCGTCGTACAGGGCGTCGTAATCGGCCAGGTCGGCGCCGAACAGCGGGTAGGACTCGATGAACGACCCGCGTCCGGCGAGCAACTCCATCCGGCCCCGCGAAATCAGATCCATGGTGGCGAACTGCTGGTAGACCCGCACCGGATCCTCGGTGCTGAGCACGGTGACGGCACTTCCCAAACCGATGCGGGTGGTCTGCGCCGCGGCCGCCGCCAGCACGATCGCCGGCGCGGAGACGGCGTAGTCGGGACGGTGATGCTCGCCGACACCGAAGAAGTCCAATCCCACCTGCTCGGCCAGCCGTATCCGCTCCAGCAGATCCGCCATCCGCTGCGCGGGCGAGACCTTCTCCTTGGTGACGGGGTTGCGATGGATGTCGCCGAAGCTGTAGACGCCGAGTTCCATATCGCCTCCAGCGCTTCAGGCGAACTCGTTGTTCCCGGCTCGTCGACCCGCTGCAGGATGAGCAGCCCGGCGTGCGGCGAAGAACCTGCGCAGCAGCTCTGCGCACTCGTCTTCCAATACCCCGCCGCGGACCTCGACCCGATGCGACAGCCGGCGGTCCCGGAGCACGTCCCACAGCGACCCCGCCGCCCCGGTCTTCGGCTCCCAACAGCCGAACACCACCCGCTGCACCCGCGCAGCGACGATGGCGCCGGCGCACATGGTGCACGGCTCGACGGTCACCGCCAGAGTGCATCCGGCGAGGTTCCAGCTGCCCAGCACCGTGGCAGCGGCGCGCAGCGCGACGATTTCGGCATGCGCGGTCGGATCAACCGAAGCCTCGCGCGCATTCCACCCCTCGCCGACCACGACCCCCTCGGCGGACAGCACCACCGCACCGACCGGCACGTCGTCGGATCCGATGGCTCGCTGCGCGAGGGCCAGCGCGATGCGGATCAGCTCCAGGTCGGTGAGCTGCTCTCCTGGTGGCACCGGGTTCACCTCGACCGTGCACTGGTTGATCGAACCGGTGGTCAGACCTTCTCCAGCACGGCCGCGAAGGCGTCGCCGAAGCCGCACCGCTGCGCGATCATCGAAAGCTGCTCGTCCGGATAGAGGTCCACTTCGTCGACGATGAGCTGCATTTCCTGCTCCGGGACTCCGAGATCGGCCAGCAGCGCCAGGTCACCCTCGGGCCATGGATCGTCCTCGATGTCCTCCTCCTCGGGCACCGGGACCTGCAGCAGGTCCAGCACGTCCGCGGCGATGTCGTAATCGAGCCCGGCGGTGGCATCGGAGAGCAGCAGCGAGGCCCCGCCCGGAATCGGCCGGACGAGGACGAAGAACTCGTCGTCGACGGCGAGCATCCCGAACACCGGGCCGGTCGTCGCCACCCGGCGCAGCGCAGTGATCACGCCGTCGAGGTCATCGAGCAATTCGGCAGCGAGCAGCGAGCAGCGCCAGGTCGACTCGTCGCGCGTGACCGCGACGCCGAAGCCGTCCGGGGTGGCGGAACTGGTGGTGCTCACGGGGCGCAACGTTACGGCCTCCCCAGGGTGGTTGCTACGCAGTACCCGAATCGGCGACGGGGAGCCGTGCCCATCACCGCCTGCTGCGGAGCGCAGGACCACCGAAGGCTCGACGCAGCACACCCTGCGCGGAGAGTTGTCGTTGCGAAGCCAGCATCCCCGGCGATGATGGGGTCATGACAGCAGACGCGACCCAGCCCTGCTCGGACCCGGCCGTCCTCCCGCCCGCGCTGTGCGTTCTCGGCTGGGGATTGATCGGCGGATCACTCGTTCGCGCGGCGAAGCCTCATCTGCCGGTCTTCGGTTGGTCCCCCAGTGAGGAGACGCGGCAGGCCGCGACTGCGGACGGGTTCGACCTCGATGGATCCTTGGAAGCCAGCCTGAAGCGGGCCGGCAAGGCCGACGCCCTCGTGGTGCTGGCCGCCCCGGTGACCGCTTTCCCGTCGCTGCTGCGCAGCATCGACGACCATGCTCCGACAGTGCGTTTGACGGACGTGGCCGGCGTCAAGGCTCAGGTGCACGACGACGTCGCGGCGCTGGCGCCGCGGGCACGCTTCGTCGGCTCGCACCCGATGGCCGGCACCGCGCAATCGGGCTGGCCGGCCGGATCGGCGACGCTGTTCCGCAACGCCGCCTGGGTGACGACGCTGACCGATGACACCGACGTCGACGACTGGTTGGCCGTGGCCGGGCTCGCCTTGTCCATGGGCAGTCGGGTCGTGCCCACCGAACCGGAGGCGCACGACCTCGCGGTGGCCCGGATCTCCCACCTGCCGCACCTGCTGGCCCTTGCCCTGGCCCAGGTCGGCGAGCAGGGCGGCGCGCTGGCGCTGTCGCTGGCGGCGTCGTCGTTTGCGGACGGCACCAGGGTGGCGGGAACCAGACCCGCTCTCATCCGGGCGATGTGCGAGACCAACCGGGCGGCGTTGATCGACGCGGTCGACGACGCCCTGGGCATTCTCGGGGTTGCCCGCGGGTCGCTGGCATCGACCGGCTCGCTGGCCAAGCTCGCCGACTCAGGGCATGACGCGCGAACCCAGTTCGACGGTCGGGCCGGCGATCTGAGCCCGGTCACGTTGGACGGTGACGACCTGGTGGATCAGTTGCTGGCGGTCGGCGCGGCCGGCGGCCATGTCTCCGCGGTGCGCTGCGGGAACGCCGGCCCGGTGGTCGACGCCTGGTACCCCGACGGCGACTGACCACCGGCCCGCGGCAGAGCCGTTCTACAGGTTGCCGCGGGCAGCCTGTTCCCGCTCGATCGACTCGAACAGCGCCTTGAAGTTGCCCTTGCCGAAGCCCAGTGAGCCGTGCCGTTCGATCAGTTCGAAGAAGATCGTCGGCCGGTCACCGAGCGGCTTGGTGAAGATCTGCAGCAGGTAGCCGTCCTCGTCCCGGTCGACCAGGATGCCGCGCTTCTTCAGCTCTTCCACCGGAACCCGGACGTGCCCGATCCGCTCGCGCAGCGATGGGTCGTCGTAGTACGCATCTGGCGTGCTGAGGAACTCGACGCCCTCCGCGCGCAGCGCGTCGACCGTGCCGAGGATGTCGTTCGTCGCGAGCGCCAGGTGTTGACAACCGGGCTCGCCGTAGAACTCCAGGTACTCGTCGATCTGCGACTTGCGCTTGCCGACAGCGGGTTCGTTGAGCGGGAACTTGACCCGGTGATTGCCGTTGGCGACGACCTTGGACATCAGCGCCGAGTACTCGGTGGCGATGTCGTCACCGACGAACTCGGCCATGTTCACAAAGCCCATCACCTTGTTGTAGAACTCGACCCACTCGTTCATCCGGCCGATTTCGACGTTGCCGACGGCATGGTCAAGCGCCTGGAACAGCCGCTTCGGTGCGCCGGGGCGCTTGACGAACGACGAGCGTCGGGCGACGTAGCCGGGCAGGTAGGGGCCGGTGTAGCGACTGCGGTCGACCAGGGTGTGCCGGGTGTTGCCGTAGGTCGCGATCGCCGCGAGCCGGACGGTGCCGTGCTCGTCGGTCTCGTCGTGCGGCTCGACCAGCACGGTCGCGCCCTGGCTGCGGGCATGGGCGATGCACTGATCGACGTCCTTGACCTCCATCGCGAGGTCGACGACGCCGTCGCCGTGCCTGCGGTGCTCGTCCATCAGCGGGCTGGACGGTGACACCCCGCCCCGGAGCACGAACCGCGCCGACCCGGACGTCAGGACATAGGAGGTGTGGTCACGCTGCCCGACCTCCGGGCCCGAGTAAGCCACCAGGTCCATGCCCCACGCCGACTGGAAGTAGTGGGCGCTCTGCGTGGCGTTACCGCAGACGAAGACGACCGCGTCCATGGCGATGACCGGGAACGGATCCTTGCTGGTGTCGTAGTCCACCAGGCCGACCAGCCGGCTGAGCGAATCGGCGTCGAGGTCGGCGGACAGTTCCTGGCCGGTGAGGGTGATGGGCGCGGCGGTCGGCGTCGTCGTCATCCGCAGAGGGTCGCGCCCGAGCCGCCGGTAGGCAAGAGTTGCGCAGAACGTTGGTCACCGTGCACAGATTGTCCCGCGCCGATGCCTGTTGACTGGGCACGGTGACTAGTGTGGGCCCATGTCGATCGATCGGCTCGACGCCGCCATCCTGGAGATCTTCGCCGCCGAGCCGCGGATCGGCGTGCTCGAGGCCGCGCGGCGGGTGGGTGCCGCCCGCGGCACGGTGCAGGCCCGGTTGGAAAGGATGCAGCGAACAGGGGTCATCGCCGACCTCGCGCCCACCATCGACCCGACTGCGCTCGGTTATCCGGTCACGGCGTTCCTGTCCCTGGAGATCGCGCAGGGCCGCGGCCGCGGGGAGGTCACGGCGCATCTGGCAGCCATTCCGGAGGTCATCGAGGTGCACACCATCACCGGTGCTGCGGACCTGCTGGTGCGCCTGGTCGCGCGATCCAACGCCGACCTGCAGCGGGTCATCGACGACGTCGTCCGTGACCCGGCGGTGCTGCGGACGGCAACCGCAATCGCGCTGGACAAGCCCGTCCCCCGGCGCACCGGCCCGCTGATCCGGCAGGTTGCCGAGCACGGGTAGCGGACACGGTCACCGGCCCCCTGATCCGACGACGCGCCGTGATGGCCGTGCACGGAGGTGGCGGGCCGTACCCTTCGTCCAGAGAAGACCGTCCGGCGTCATCGACGGCATCACCGCAGATCGGAGGCGGAGAATGCATCGCCTCTCAGGCTTCATGCGCACCTACTGGAACCGGGGGGCGCCGGGCCGCCCGACCCCGCGATCTCTGGCCGTCTTCATGCAGCGGATGTGGTTGGCGGCGTTCGCCTTCAAGCTGCTCGGCTCTTCGTGGGATGTGTCCTGGCACTTCAAATGGCTGCGTGACGACCTGGCGGCCGCTCACGTGCTGAACACCGTAGGGACCGGCATCGCGATCGGACTGGTGCTGTCCCACACCTTCACCGGCTACGGCGTCGACCGCCGTTCGCTGCGGATCATGCAGATCGGCACCGGCATCTTCGTGCTCGCCGGCCCGATCGACGTCATCAACCACCGGGTGAACGGCCTGGACCTGACCGCCTGGTCGCCGTCGCATCTGCTGCTGTACGGCGGCACGGCGATCATGCTGGCCGGCGTCATCCGCAACTGGTACCACTCGTTCCCGGGCGACGACGGGTACGCGCGGCAGTGGCGGTTCGGGCTGATCGCGCTGTGGGCGTTCATGTTCGAGAACATGTTCTTCCCGACCGGCCAGCAGGAGTACGGAATCCTCGAGGTCGCGTCGTGGTTCCGCGGCCAGCCCTACGCCGAACCGGAACTGCTGACCTTCGCGGCCGGCCAGATCGGCCGGCCGGTGGACGACATCGCCATCGAGTCCTTCGCGATGCCGATCGCGCCGTGGGTGTATCCGGTCTGGGCCATCGCGGTGTGCGTGCCGGTGCTGGTGCTGGCCAGGATCATGGTCGGTTGGCGGTTCACGGCGACGGTCGTCGTCGCCGGTTATGTCGCCTACCGCTGCCTGATCTGGCCGTTGCTGACCTTCACCATCTTCCCGCCGAGCGTGGTCCCGTTCTGGCTGCTGGCGGTGGGCATCGCGGTGGACGCGGTGTTCCTGTTGCCGCTGCGGCCCTACGTCCGCGCGGCCGTCGGTGCGGTGCTGGTGACGCTGGTCGGTTATGGCGCCATCTGGGTCCAGACGGTCGCGTTCGGCACCCCGACGAACCTGGGTCAGCTGACCATCGGCGACATGCGGACGGTCTTCGAGCAGGGCAGTTCGCTGCACATGGTCCCGGTCGCGTGGACGTCGATCTGGGTGGCGGCGGTCGGCCTGCTGGTCGCGTGGTCAGCGGTCACCTGGCTCGCCGCACGCAGCGTGGGTCTGGATTCACCCCGGCCGCCGCACCGGACGGTGCCCTACGGTCCGGAGCCGCTCCGTGATGATCGACGCGCGCTGGCCGGCTGGCCGGTCGATGACGGTGCCGTCTCCCGGTCCGGCTGAGACGCTGTCGAGCGGGTGACCGGACGACCCGTGACGACGACCGCGACGGCCGAACGACGGACGCTGCAGCGGTCAGCTCCCCCGCCCCGCGCTGGTCGTCCTGGTCGGTCCGTCCGGCTCCGGCAAGACCACCTGGGCGCGAAGGCATTTCGCTGCCGGCGAGGTCGTGTCCTCCGACGCGCTGCGGGGCCTGGTGGGCAGCGGGGAGGGCGACTTGGACGCCTCGGTCGACGCCTTCGCCGTCCTGGATGCCGTCGTCGCTGCGCGGCTCCGGCGCGGTTTGACCACCGTCATCGACACACTCGGGTTGGATCCGGTCCGCCGGCGCGCTGCGACCGACGCCGGCCGCGCGGCGGGGCTGCCGGTGGTGGCGGTCCGCTTCACCACAGCGCTGGAGGTCTGCCGGCGGCGGAACCGGGAACGCTCGCGTCCGGTGCCGGCCCCGGCGTTGAAGGCCCAATTCCAACGCGCGGCCGCCGTCGACCTCGCCGCCGAGGACTTCGATCGCATCATCACGCTCGACGCGTCGCCCGACGCGGGCGGCGGCGGGGCGCTGACCAAGGCGGCGGTCACCCCGGATGGTGCAGCAGACAATCCGGTGACCACGACACCGCCTGCAGCACTGCGCTTCTCACTGCAGATCTCGGCCTTTCCATGGGGGAAGGACCCGCGGCGCTGGCTGCGCGACGTGGCGACGACCGCGGAGGCGGCCGGCTTCACCGGGCTGGCCGTGATGGATCACCTGTTGCAGATCCCGCAGGTCGGCCGCGCGTGGGACCCGATCCCGGAGGCCTACGTGACCCTCGGCTATCTGGCCGGGGTCACCGATCGGGTCGAACTCGGTGCGCTGGTCACACCGGTGACCTTCCGTGCCGCACCGCTGCTGGCGAAGATCCTCGCCAGCCTGGATGCCGTCTCGGGTGGACGAGCATTCTGCGGCATCGGTGCGGGTTGGTATGGCCGCGAGCATGCCGGCTATGGGCTCCCTTTTCCGCCGGCTGCAGCGCGGCTCGACGACCTGGAGTCGACGATCGGGGTGCTGCGCGCGTTCTGGGGTCCGGGCACGAAACCGTATGGGGACCTGCCCGAGTCCACCTGTTATCCGCGGCCCGGGAACATCCCCATCATCGTCGGCGGTGGAGGTGAGCGCCGCACCCTGGACATCGCCGCGCGGCTCGCGGACGGCTGCAACGTCAGCTCGGCGCCGGGTGTGCTGCAGCGCAAGATCGAGGTGTTCCGCGAGCACGCCGCCCGCGCGGGACGGTCGGCGACGGACCTGCGCATCACCGTGCTCGATCTACCCGTCGTCGGCGACGGGCCCGACGACGTCGCGCGCCTGGTGGAGATGCACCGCGGCCGGACCTCGGCGACGGCCTATGCGGCGGCCCACCATGCGGGGACAGCGGATCGGCACATCGAGCGTTACCGCGGCCTGCGACGTCAGGGGGTCGACACCGTGTTCGTCAGCCTGCCGAATCTGACCGGACCGGCGGAGGTGGCGGGATTCGCCGAGGTCATCGGGGCCTTCGCCGGCCCGGACCGCTGAAATAGGAGGTCAGAAGGGCGTGACGGACGCTCGGGTGAGCACGACCGCGACACCGAAGGCCAGCGCCAGCACGACCAGCTCCCACCCGCACCACACGGCGATCGAGGTGCGTCGGCCGGCCGCGATGGCAGGCATCAGCCGGCTGCGAACCACCACGGCAATGGCCGCGATCACCACGATCGACAGCGCCTTGACCAGCACCAACACACCGAACCTGGTGCTGAACAGCGACATCGGCAGCGAGCTGACCGGGGACAGCGCCAGCTCCAGCAACCCGGTGAACACTCCGCTGAGACCGACGATGAACACGCACCAGGTGGCCAGTCGGGAGTAGCGCGGCAGCGCCTCGGCCAGCAGCGCCGGGCGCCGGGTCAGGAACACCACGACAGCGCCGAGCGCCCCAGCCCAGGCACTGGCGGCGACCACATGCAGTTCCATCACCACCATGGACAGGTCGTGGTACGGCCAGTTGGAGGCGTGTCCGGTCAACGGCAGTGGCAGCAGGCCGAACAGCGCGATCCCCGCACGCAGCTCGGCGGGCACGTTCTCGCCGTGACGCAGGCTCAGCCGAGCCAACATCAGCGAGATCGCACCGCACACCGCGGACAGCATCAGACCCTTGCCGGCGGCGATGTTCGATACGTACTGCCACATCGCCGCGGGGCTCGGCGCGGATCCCGGGTTGAGCTCGACGGTCAGCAAGGCGATGGAAGCCAGAGCGGACGCGGTCCAACCGGCCGAGGCCCAGACACCCACCTGCCGCGCTGACCGCATCACCGGCTCGGTGTCGTCGGGTCGGTCGAAACCGAGCAGCCTGGCGAGGATCGCGACCCCGGCGGCCGTCACCGCACACAGGTCCAGCAGCGTCCTGGCGACCGGTATCCCGTACCGGACCAGCGGTCCGGGCTCGGTCAACCCGGCGACCTGCGGCAGGTCGGTCGCACCGGTACCGGCGATCGCGGCCACGACGGCCGCGGCAGCCAACGCCACAGCGAAGGCGGCGGCCGAACGGAACAGCCCCGCAAAGAGCGGGACCCCCGAACTGGGGTCAGCTGCCGACCGCTTGCGCCGGGCGGTCACCGCAGCCGGATGCGGAGGTCGGACACTCACCGGTCCATGGTGGCACGGGTGGGCCCTGACCTCGATCCAGCGCCGACGTCACCGCCGGCGGCGCACCCGGCTCATCGCCCAGTCCGGTTCGTCCGACTGCCGCACGCTGCCGTCCTCACCGAACAGCAGGAATGAGTCGAACGTCCGGGCGAACGCACGGTCGTGGGTGACGGCGACGACGGTGCCGGCGAACGCGTCCAGGGCCACCTCCAGCGCCTCCGCGGAGTGCAGATCGAGGTTGTCCGTCGGCTCGTCGAGCAGCATCAGCGTGGCACCGGAGAGTTCCAGCAACAGGATCTGCAGCCGCGCCTGCTGCCCGCCGGACAGCGTGTCGAAGGTCTGCTCGCCGGCCCTGGCCAGTCCGTACCGGTCCAACGCCCGGGCGGCCTGCTCCCGGCCCATGCCTGCGCGGTGCTCATCCCCGCGGTGCAGGATGTCCAGCAGCGTCCGGCCGGCGAGTTCGGTGTGGGCGTGGGTCTGCCGGAAGAAACCCGGCCGCACCCGTGATCCCAGGACGGCAGTCCCGGTGTGCGGCACCGGGTCGATGGCCTCGTCGGAGACCGGCTGGTGCTCGACGTCCGGGTCCGAACCGCCGCGGGCGAGCAGCCGCAGGAAGTGCGACTTCCCCGAGCCGTTCGAGCCGAGGACGGCGACCCGGTCGCCGTAGAAGATCTCGAGGTCGAACGGCTTCATCAGACCGGTGAGTTCGAGGCTGCGGCAGACGACGGCCCGCTTGGCGGTGCGCCCGCCGGTCAGCCGCATGGTGACCTTCTGGGTCAGCGGGACGGCTTGCGGCGGTCCGGCCTCCTCGAACTTGGCGAGCCTGGTCTGGGCTGCCTGGTAACGGGAGGCCAGGCCGTCGTTGAACGCCGCCTTCGTCTTGTACATCAGCACCAGCGCCTTGAGTTTCGCCCGTTCCTCGTCCCACCTGCGGCGGAGCTCCTCCAGCCTCGAATTCCGGTCGTCCCTGGCGGCCCGGTAAGTCTCGAACGAGCCACCGTGCACCCACGACACGGCGCCGGCCGCACCCGGTTCCAGCGTGACGATCCGGGTCGCGGCGGTGGAGAGCAGTTCCCGGTCGTGCGAGACCAGCAGCACCGCCTTGTTCGTCGCGGTGAGCTTCTGCTCGAGCCATTGCTTGCCGGGCACGTCCAGGTAGTTGTCCGGCTCATCGAGCAACAAGACGTCAGCCGGGCCCGCCAGCAGCAGCTCCAGCACCAGACGCTTCTGTTCACCGCCGGAAAGGCTGGTCACCGCACGGTATTTCGCGCGGTCATAGGGCACACCGATGGCCGCGACGGTGGCCACGTCGAACGCCGTCTCATGCGCGTAGCCGTCGACGTCGGCCCAGTCGGCGAGCGCCTGTGCGTACCGGAGCGCGACGGCGTCCGAGTCGTCGGCCATCATCTCCAGTTCGGCGTCGTCGACGGCCGCCGCGGCGGCCCGCACCGGCGCCGGGGAGACCGACAGCAGCAGGTCCCGCACGGTGGAGTCGTCCCGGACCGACCCGATGAACTGGCGCATCACCGCGAGCGTGCCCGACCTGCCCACCGCGCCGTCTTCCGGTGACTCGTCACCAGCCGCGATCCGCAATAGCGTCGTCTTGCCCGTGCCGTTCGGTCCGATGAGGGCCGTCACCTGACCTGCGGCCACCCGGAAGGTGACGTCGGCGAGCAACGGCCGTCCGTCGGGGAGGCTGTAGCTGACGCCGTTGAATTCCAGGTGACCCACCGGGCAAGAGTGGGGGTGCGGTGTGCGGGCGTCAAACCGATTGGTCCCCGCGCACCGACCATTGAGCTCACCGGACACGTCCTGATGGGCCCCGTGGTCACGCTTCGAGACCGCACCGACCGGCTAGACTACTTTCCGTGACCGCACCGGCCGACCCCACGCGATTGCTGTCGTGGTCGTCGGACGATGGCCGCCGGCTGGAGATCGTCCGGGTCGTGCTGAGCGGGCGCGGCCTGCGAGCGAACGGACACCTGGTCACCGTCGGCCGGCAGAGCTTCGGTGCGTCGTACTCGGTGCTCTGTGATGCAGCCGGTCTGACCCGGAGGCTTTCCGCGCACAGCGATTCTGCGTTGACCGACCGCGGTCTGTCCCTGACGCACACGCCGGGTGGCCCGTGGCAGGACGGCGCCGGCTATTCCGCCCCGGCTCCGGATCTGGACGTCTGCCTGGACGTCGACCTGCTGACAAGTGTCTTCACCATCTCCCTGGTGGTTCGGAGATTGCGGCTGCAGTGCCGGATGGCCGACGAGACGGTGCAACTCGTGCAGGTCGGCGTTCCGGGCCTCGCGGTCACCGCTGAACGACACTGGTTCCGTACCAACGGCTTCGACGAGAAGGGTGCTTCCATCACCCATGTCGGGCCGGGCGGGGAGCGGAAGTTCACAGTCGATTCGCACGGCTTCGTGCTCGACGTACCGCGACAGTCCTACCGGCTGCGGTGAGATCGCTCCGGTGGCCGGCCACCGGAACCTCGCGGGGACATCGTTCGTTGTCGGACGGGCCGGGCATTCCGGTCAGCCGACACCACCAGGGAGTTCATCGATGGTCGACTTCAAACAGCTCCGCGACAAGGCCCAGGGCCTGTTGGCGGACCATTCGGACAGCGTGAAACAGGGCATCACCAAGGCCGGCGGCTTCGTCGGCGGCAAGGTCGGCCACGACAAGGTCGATCCGATCGAGGGCAAGTTGCACGGCTTCGTCGACAAGGCGGCCGGCAAGGACGGCACCATGCCCCCCGCACCGCCGACCGCCCAACCGCCGGTCGATCCCACCCCGCCGCCGGGCACGCCGAATCCCCCGCCCAGCACAGCAGTCTGACCACCTGCCGACCGCCGGCACTCCCCGGGCGCGCAACCCGCCGCAGCATGGCACCGGGCCCGGGGACACCGGGTCACGGCAGCAGCGCGGCCACCGCGGCCCGGATCCGCTTGGCGGACACCGGAACCGAGGTCCGCATCGGTTGGGCGAACACCGCCACCCGGTACTCCTCCAGGAGGTTTCTGACCGCCGTCACGTCCCGGTCGAGACGGCGTTCCTCGGGCAGAGCCGCCACCGCACGCTCGATCTCGGCGTCCAGGGTCGTGATCTCGGCGAGCCTTTCGCGATCCCGGGCGGGCGCCGTCGTCACCCGCTCCGCGCGCACCGTCAACGCCTGGATCCGGCGGGTGAGGTCGGGAATCCCCGCGGCACCGGTTCTGGTCAGAAAGCCCGGAGCCAGGGACGCGGAGAGCTGACGGCGCATGTCCGTCAAGAGATCACCAATGGCGCCGCCGGCGGGGCCATCGGCCGCTGTGTCGACCGCCCGGGCGGCCAGGGCTGCTGCGTGCAACGTCTGCTCGCCGGCGACCATCACGTCCCGGACTGCCTTCCCCAGGTGCGGCGTGATCCTTTCCTGCAGGCGCGCGAAACCCGCTGCGTCGAAGGCAGGTCCGCCCGCCCAGTCCAGCAAGGCGTCCACCGCGGCCGCGGTTGCGTCCGACACCAGCTCGCCCACCGAGCCGTAGGGCGTCACCGCGAAGGTCAGCAACTGTTCCCTGGTCAACGACTGACGCAGCGCCCCCAGCTGTGACGGGGCTGTCGAGACCAGGAGCCGCCTGGTCCCGGCCCGCATGGCCCTTTCCTGGTCCCGCGCCGTGCTGAACACCGTGATGCCGACCGAGCTCCCCTCGTCGACCAGTGCCGGGTAACCGGTGACCTCGTGTCCCGCAACGGTTGTCGTGACGGTGCGGCGCAGGCCGTCAGAGGGGAAGGCGGTCAGGCCGGTCCGTTCGACCGCGCCGGAGGCCTTGGCCACTGCCTGCCGGGCGTCGGTCTTCAGGCTGCTCTGGATGCCGGACAGGTCCTTCCCCGTCGCGACAGTGCGGCCCTTGTCGTCGACCACCGAGAAGTTCATCCGCAGATGGTCCGGAACCTTCTCGAGATCGAAATCGGTTGCCCGCACGACGACTCCGGTCAACGCGGTCAGGGCCGCCGCCAGCTCCGCAGGAAGCGATGCTCCAGATCCCTGCTGTACGGCAGCCGGCCCGGAACTGCCTGTGGCGGCCGGGTTTGCCGGCCGCTGTTGGGCGTCGAGACGGGCGAGCGCCGCACGGGCGAAGTCCGGCACCGGGACGAAGTTGCGACGCAACGTCTTCGGCAGCGTGCGGATCAGGGCCACGGCCAGATCGCTGCGCCAGCCGGGGATCTGGCGCTCGAAGGCAGCCGGATCGACCCGCGCGAGAACGGCCAGCGGGATCGTCACGGTCACCCCGTCGTCACGGCGGCCCGGGTCGAAAACGTAGTCGAGTTCGAGATCGACACCGCCAGAGCTGAAACGGTCCGGGAACGCGGCCGCGTCGAACCGCTCCGTGCCGGCCGCGATCAGCATCTCGGTATCGAAGGTCAACAGGTCGGGGGCTGCCCGCGACGCCTTCTTCCACCAGGAGTCGAAATGCCGTCCTGAGGTGACCTCCGGCGGGATCCGCTCGTCGTACAGGGCGAACAGCGTCTCGTCGTCGACGACGATGTCCCGCCGTCGGGTACGTTCCTCCCACGCGGCGACATCATCGATGGCCCTTTGGTTCTGCACGAAGAAGGCGTGCCGTGTCGACCAATCACGTTCGACCAGCGCATGCCGGATGAACAAGTCGCGGGACAGTTCAGGGTCGATCCTGTCGAATTGCACCGTGCGCGCCGCGACAATCGGCACACCCAGCAGTTGGACCTTCTCGGTGGCCTCCACCGCGGCCCGCCTGGGGTTCCACCGCGGCTCGGAGTAGCTGCGGCGCAGCAGGTCTCCGGCGACCTGCTCGATCCAACCGGGCTCCACCCTGGCACAGATGCGGCCCCAGAGCCGGCTGGTCTCGACGAGTTCTGCGGCGACCACGAGCTGCGGGGCGGACCGCGCCAACGCCGATCCCGGCCAGATGACGAAGCTGACACCTCGGGTGCCCTGGTACTCGCGGGCCGCTTCCTTCTTCAGCCCGACGTGCGAGAGCAAACCCGCCAGCAGCGCGGTATGGATCCGTGGCGTATCCACCTCGACGGCCAGCGAACCCCGTCCGCCGGTCGCCGGCTGCGGCGCCGACACCGGCTCCGATGTCTGCCTGTTCTGCTGAACCTTGGCAGCGGACGATTCCCTGCGTGCGGACGATCCCCTGCGTGCGGACGATCCCCTGGCAGTGGGCGAATCCTTGCCGGCGGGCGCGGACCGATCACCCCGCGGCGGGCCGGCGTCCGGTTCCATCTTCAGCCCGCGCAGCAGCTGCCGCAGTTGCGCATGCAGATCCTGCCATTCCCGGATCCGCAGGTAGTTGAGGTATTCGCGCCGGCACATCCGCCGGAAGGCGTTGCCGGACAGTGTCTTCGCCTGGTCCTGCAAATACGCCCATAATCCGAGCAGGGCACTGAAGTCGGATTGCGGGTCGACGAAACGCGAATGCGCCGCGACGGCCTTGTCCCGTTCGTCCAACGGGTACTCCCGCACGTCGACGATGGCCAGGGCCGCGACGATGACCAGAACATCACGCAGGCAGCCCTGCGTGTGGCCCTCGATGAGGATCCGGGCCAACCGCGGGTCCAGCGGCAGGCCGGCCATGTTCCGCCCGATAGGGGTGAGCCGCGGACGTTCGGTGCCGGACTGCTCCAAGGCACCCAATTCGGTGAGAACCGTTACACCATCGGTGATCTGCCGCCGATCAGGTGGTTCCAGGAACGGGAAGACGGAGATGTCCCCCAAGTCGAGGGAGGCCATCTGGAGGATGACCGATGCCAGCGACGTTCGGGCGATCTCCGGGTCGGTGAACTCCGGCCGACCCAGGAAATCCTCCTCCGAGTACAGCCGGATGCAGATGCCGTTGGCCACCCGGCCGCAGCGGCCCGCGCGCTGTCCCGCGGACGCCTGCGAGATCGGCTCGATGGGCAGCCGCTGAACCTTGCTCCGCGGCGAGTACCGGGAGATGCGCGCCGTACCGGGGTCGATCACGTAGCGGATGCCGGGGACGGTCAGCGAGGTCTCGGCAACATTCGTCGCCAGCACGATCCGCCGCCCGGCATGCGAGGAGAAGACCTTGTGCTGATCGGCCGACGACAATCGCCCGTACAGCGGCAGCACTTCCGTGACGCCGCGACGTCCCGCCAGATGTCCACGGAGAACCTCGGCGGTGTCGGTGATCTCGCGTTCCCCGGACAGGAACACCAGGATGTCGCCGTCGCCGGCTGCCAGCAGCTCGTCGGCGGCGTCGCAGATGGCCTGTGCCTGGTCGATCGCCTCTTCCCGGGCCCTGGCAGCCGCGGAACCTCCCGACGTTGTGCCGACCGGCCCGCGTCGGCGCGTTCCGGCCGCCGCAGAGTCCTGCGCATCGGTCGGGACATCCTCCGGGTCGCTCTCCGCCTGGTCGTCCAGACCATAGGGGCGATAGCGGATCTCGACAGGGTAGGTACGACCTGAGACCTCGACGACGGGCGCGTCACCGAAGTGCCGGCTGAAGCGTTGTGGGTCGATCGTCGCCGAGGTGATGATCAACTTCAGGTCAGGACGCCGGGGCAACAGCTCCTTGAGGTAGCCGAGCAAGAAGTCGATGTTGAGGCTCCGCTCGTGGGCCTCGTCGATGATGATCGTGTCGTAGCCGAGCAGCAGCCGGTCCCGGGTGATCTCGTTCAACAGGATCCCGTCGGTCATCAGCTTGACCAGGGTGTCCGGCCCGGTGTGATCGCCGAATCGGATCGCGTAGCCGACCGCGCCGCCGACTGATGTGCCCGTCTCCTCGGCGATCCGTTCGGCCAACGCTCGCGCTGCGATCCGCCGGGGTTGGGTGTGGCCGATGCTGCCGCGGACCCCGCGACCGATCTGCAGGCAGATCTTGGGGATCTGCGTCGACTTCCCCGACCCGGTCTCACCGGCGACGATGACGACCTGGTTGCCGGCGATCGCGGCAGCCAGGTCGTCCACCCGCTCGGAGACCGGCAGTTCGGGTGGGTACCTCAGGGTCGGCACGGCCGCCTGACGACGCGCGAGACGTCGTTGCGCCGCGGTGATCTGCCGGTTGACGTCCTCCAGTGCCCTGTCGCGTTTCGCGGAGTCGGAGATCCGCCGTGCGCCCTTGAGCCGTCGGCGCAGTCGCCGCTCGTCGAGCAAGGTGAGTTCGGTCAGCCGCCGGGCCGGATCTTCGGCGACCGGTTCGGCGGGATCGGGCAGCACTGGCGTGGAGGTTCCCGCCATTGAGGTTTCGCTCATGTCGGGATCCAGAGTAGGTCTGCACCGGGGATGCGCCGTCTCATTTCACTCGGCCGCACGGGACTGGCTGCCCTGCAGGTCAAGCAGTGTCAGCCGGATCGATCCATTGCTCCTGTTTGGCCACCATGTCCCACCGTCGCGCCGCCGTGAGGGTGCCCTCCAGCGGCGGGATGTCCCCCAGGACCATCGACGCCACGGCCAATTCGTCCGCGGTGAGCCGCCGGGCCAGAGTGATGTGCGGTGTCCATCGGCCGGCGGAGAACGCGCCGTGCGGATTCGCCGGCGCTGCCAGCGCCCCGACGAGCTCGACCTGCAGGTCCAGCAGTTCGACGGATGGAACAGCAAGCCGGGCGAGCACGAAGCGACGGCCACCGAAGACGAGCAGACCGCCGACCGTCACCGCCAACGGCAGCACGGACGCCGCCGACGACAACCTGGTGATGTCGCCGGTGTCCAGGGTGTCGGCCAGCGCCATGGTGATGTGCGGTCGATTCGACGCCCCGCGGTGCCGACCCTGGCTGGGCAGGCCGGCGTCCAGCAGCACCGCCCACTGCTGCCGGATGCGCGAGTCGGTGACGTCATCGAGGACGAGCTCCACCGAGTGCACCCACCCATCGAAGCGCAGCGGGCCGGTGCATGCCGCCGGAGGGAGTTGACGGGGAGTCGAAGTCGCCCCTCGAGCGGCCCGGACCGGACCGGACACAACCGGCTCTGCCCATCCCTGCCCGAGAGTGAACCGTCCCGTGCCAGGGAAGGATAGGGAGAGCCGTGACGCGCGAGGTCCGGCTCGAAAGGAGTTCCGATGGCCGGACAGCGGTCGCCGTTTCCGCGCAAGCGACGAGGAGCGGCCGACGGTGACGCCAACCCGGCCGCGGACGCCGACGGCGCGTCCAACTCCGAGACCGCCGCAGCATCGCCGGCGGGCACACAGGACCCGGGAGACGGGCCTGATCTGGCCGACGCGATCGGCGGGGACGCAGGCAATCCGACACCGGGTGCCAACGGCGGCGCGGTGATCGGACGCTCGCCGATGGCCCGCCGGTTGCAGCAGGGCGTCATCGATGCGTCTCGCTGGACGGTGCGCCTGCTCGTCATCGGTGCCGGGTTGTGGGCGCTGTTCTGGCTGATGGGGCAGCTGTGGAGCGTGCTGCTGCCAATTCTGCTGGGTCTGTTGCTGGCCACCATCCTCTGGCCGCCGGTGCGGTTCCTGCGACGGAAGCTGCCGAACGCACTGGCCGCGTTGGTCGGCGTCGTCGGGCTGCTGGCGATCGTCGGCGGACTGATCGCGATACTCGCGCCGCAGGTGACCTCGCAGGCGCAGGATCTGATCGACCAGGCCTCCCTGGGGCTCGGGTCATTGCAGACCTGGCTGTCGGGGGCGCCGTTCAACATCGGCCCCGACTCGCTGGGGGGGCTGGTGGACAAGGGCATCAGTGAGCTGCAGAGCAACGGGCAGGAAATCGCCGGGATCCTGATCGGCAGCTTGGGCGCGATCGGCTCGGCCGTCGTCACCTTCGTCCTTGCTCTGGTGCTGTGCTTCTTCTTCCTGAAGGACGGACCGCTGTTCCTTCCCTGGCTGCGGACCTGGATCGGCGACACCACGGGCCGGCACGCCGAGGTCGTCTCCGGTCGGGTGTGGACGGCGCTGGGTCATTACGTCTGGTCGCAGGCCGCGGTGGCGTTCGTCGACGGGTTCTTCATCGGTATCGGGGTCTGGCTGCTCGGTGTGCCGTTCGCCCTGCCCATCGCGGTGCTGACCTTCTTCGGCGCCTTCGTACCCATCGTCGGGGCCTTTGTCGCCGGCGGCGTCGCCGTGCTCGTGGCCCTGGTCTCCGGTGGGCTGTGGACGGCGGTCGGAGTGCTCGCGATCGTGGTGGCCGTGCAGCAGCTCGAGGGCAACGTCATGCAGCCCCTGCTGGTCGGCCGGACCCTGAAGATCCACCCGGCGGTCGTGCTGGGCGTCGTCGCGTTGGGCGGCACACTGTTCGGCATCGTCGGTGCCTTTCTGGCGGTACCCGCCGTCGCGGTCGTGCAGGTGATCGCCCGGTACGTGCGTGAGCAGATCGATGAGGCGACGCCGGCGGGCGACTCCGGTTGAGGTCCGGGAAGCAGCGGGGCAGGCCCCGATGCGCCGCTGCGCCGGCCGCAACGGTTGGATGGACCGATGCCGTCAGATCCCGGTCGGGAACGCTCCGCTGGACGGACGCTCATCCTGCTCCGGCACGGCAAGTCCGCGTATCCGCCCGGGGTCCAGGACCACGATCGACCGCTGTCACCGCGCGGAGTGACCCAAGCCGGTCTGGCGGGGGGGTGGATCGGCCGGAATCAGCCGCGCATCGACCGGGTCATCTGCTCGACCGCGACGCGGACCCGGCAAACGTTGGCCGCAACCGGGCTGGTCTCAGCCGCGCGGGTGACCTTCACCGGCGCGATCTACGAGGCGTACCCGGAGGAGCTCACCGAGCTCCTGACGGCGCTCCCCATTGACGACCGCACCGTGTTGCTGGTCGGGCACGGGCCCGGCATCCCTGCGCTGGCCGAGCAACTCGCGGGCCGCGGGTCGGATCGGGATGCGCTCGCGCGGGTGCAGAAGAAGTTCCCCACCTCGGCGATCGCGGTGATCGCCGTCGACAGTGACTGGGCCGACCTGGACAAGGGCCGCACCCGGCTGACGGATTTCGTCGTTCCCCGACATCAGGGGCCTACAGAAGCGGGGCCATCGGTGCCACAGACCATTGCGTTCAGCGGGGCCACCCCCGACATCCACCCCACCGCGTGGCTCGCGCCCACGGCGGCGGTGATCGGGCGGGTGAGCATCGGCGCCGGGACCGGCGTGTTCTACGGTGCGATCCTGCGCGGGGACAGCAGCACCATCTCCGTCGGGGCCGGCAGCAACCTGCAGGACGCTGTGGTCGTGCACGCCGACCCCGACTTCCCGGCGACGATCGGGTCCGGCGTCAGCGTCGGTCATGCCGCGGTCCTGCACGGCTGCACGGTGCAGGACGACTGCCTGATCGGCATGGGAGCCATCGTGCTGAACGGTGCGGTGATCGGTGCCGGTTCCATGGTGGCAGCCGGTGCGGTGGTCCTGGAAGGTGCGCAGGTCCCACCGGGATCGCTGGTGGCGGGGGTCCCGGCCAAGGTCCGCCGGGAGCTGACCGCAGAAGAACGAGAAAATCTCGTGCACAACGCGACTCACTACCAGGAGCTCATCGCCGGCCACCGCGACCGGTCCGGCAGCGCCTGACGGCCGGGACCATGTCTCAGCGTGAGGCCGAGACGTACTTCCGGACGGACAACGGGATGAAAATGGCCAGCAGTATCGCGATCCAGATCAGCGAATACGCGAACGGGTGCTGACCCGGGAAGATGTCCGGCGGGGGCAGCGCGGGACTGGTGTTGCCGAACAGTTCCCGCGCCGCGAGGGTCACCGACGACACCGGGTTCCATTCGGCGAACGTTTTCAGCGCCGGTGGAAAGTTGTTCGTCGGTACGAAGGTGTTGGCGATGAAGGTGAGCGGGAAGATGATGATGAACGAGGCGTTGTTGACCACTTCGGGCGATTTCACCGACAGCCCGACGAAGGCCATCACCCAGGACACCGCGTAGGCGAACAGCAGCAACAGGACGAACGCCAGCAGCGCCTCGCCGATGGATGTGCGGATGCGCCAGCCGACCAGCAGCCCGGTGATCGACATGACGATGATGACGACGATGTTGTTGCCGATGTCGGCGAACGTCCTGCCCACCAGGACCGCTGACCGCGCCATCGGCAACGATCGGAACCTGTCGATCAGTCCCTTCTGCTGATCCTCGGCGATGCTCGCACCGGTGATCGTCGCCCCGAAGACAACGGTTTGGGTGAAGATGCCGGCCATCAGGAATTCCTTGTAGTCCACTCCTGGCAGCGGGATGGCACTGCCGAAGATGAATGCGAACAGCAGCACGAACATGATCGGGGACAGCGTCGCGAAGACCAGCAGATCCGGCACCCGCTTGATCTTCAGCAGATTGCGGCGGGTGATCACCGCGCCATCGGAGATCGCCTGCACCACTGATGTCATGACCGCGCCTCCGTCGTGCCCGCCGCTGCCCGCCGGGCATCGGCAGCGATTTCTTCCTCGGAGCTGTGACCGGTCAGTGCAAGGAAGACGTCGTCAAGGTCCGGTCGGCGAAGGCCGACATCGACGATCTCGACCTCCGTCCCGTCGAGTCGGCGCAGCGCGTCCCGCAGCACCTCGGCACCCCCGCGCACAGGGATCGTCAACGATCGGGTCTGTTCGTCGACCGTCGGGGTATCGATCGCGAGAGCGGAAAGGTGTTCCAGCACGACCGGGATCTGTGCGACCTCCGCCACCGTGAACTCGAGGCGGTGACCGCCGACCTGCGCCTTGAGCTGGTCCGCGGTGCCCCGGGCGATGACCTTGCCGTGGTCGATGACGACGATGCCGTCCGCCAGCCGGTCCGCCTCCTCCAGGTACTGGGTGGTGAGCAGGATCGTCGTGCCGTCGGCGACCAGTGACGCGATGAACTCCCACATTCCGATCCGGCTTCGCGGATCGAGCCCGGTGGTCGGCTCGTCCAGGAACAGCACACGGGGCCGGGCGATCAGTGACGCTGCGATGTCCAGCCGACGGCGCATGCCACCGGAGTAGGTCTTGACGATGCGGCCCGCGGCGTCCGCCAGATCGAACCGATCCAGCAGCGTTTCCGCGCGCTGCCGGGCGTCGGCCTTCTTGAGCTGGTAGAGCCGTCCCACCATCTCCAGGTTCTCGGTGCCCGTGAGGTACTCGTCGACGGCCGCGTATTGACCGGTCAGGCCGATGATCGAACGCACGCCGTCCGCATCGGTGACGACGTCACGGCCGAACACGGTCGCGCGCCCGCTGTCCGCGCGCAGCAGTGTGGACAGGATCCTGACGACAGTGGTCTTGCCCGCGCCGTTCGGACCCAGCAGGCCCAGCACCGTGCCCTCCGGCACCTCGAGATCGACACCCGCGAGGGCCCTGGTTTGTTTGAAGGACTTGACCAGCCCCTGCACTTCGACGGCCGCGCTCATCGCGACCCACCCCTGGAGCGGCGAAGGGCGTTCGCCGAGTAGGTCTGCCCGTGCCTGTGTTCCATGGAGTCTCCGCGCGTGATCATGTGGCGATGTCAGGGCGCGGCCAGTACAACACAGAGCACCGACAACGCTCGCGGATTTCACCCAGGGCCGACACCGGACGAACAGTGACGAACCCGACCCCCGGCCGGGCGCCACAACGGGCGCCACAACGGGCGCCACAACGGGCGCCACAACCGGCGCAAGGACCAAGGGCCCGCGAGTTCCGTCGCCATCGAAGGCCGACCCGCACCGCCCGCCGTCAGTGCACGGCCAGCACGAACGGGTACACCGCTGCCGCCCCCGCCTGCCGCAGCTGCCGCGCCGCGACGGTGAGCGTCCAGCCGGTGTCGGTGGTGTCGTCCACCAGCAGCACACGGCGACCGTCGACCGAGCCGGGGTCGCCGAGCCGGATCCGTTGGTGGACCGCAGCCAACCGGCGCGCCGAGTTGGTTCCGCTGATCCCTGGGCGGTGGTCCAGCAGTTCGAACGTGGTCAACACCGGCAGCGACCGGTACCTGGCCAGCCCGCCGGCCAGGTGGCGCACCAGTTCCGCACGGCTGAACGACTCCACGTAGACGACCCCGTCGACGGCGCCGTCGACGGCGGGCAGCCAGCCGTCGAGAACCTGGACGGCTGCGTGCCGCAGCGGGATCGGCACCTCGCCGTCGTCCGCGCCTGACGCCAGCGCCGCTCGCAGCGCCGAACCCCAGCCGATCCCGTCCAGTCGCCCGACGGCTCGGCCCGGCTCCGGCTTGTCGGCCGCCGCGATCTTGCCCGACAGCGGCACGCCCAACGACGCCATGCCGGTCGGCCACTGCGAGCGCGGTTCGACAGCCACGCCCGGCACCTCCAGTTCCACCTGGGCCGCTTGGACCGATTCCGCGCGCGCCTGCGTCGGGAGCGACAGGCCACCGCAGTTGTCGCACCGACCGCACGGTTCGGGTGCGGGATCGTCGAGCTGCTCGCGCAGGAACGCCATTCGGCAGCCGTCGGTCGAGATGTACGCCGACATCGCCTGTTGCTCGACGTCCCTGGCGGCGCTGACCCGGGCGTACCGCTCTGCGTCATAGACCCACGGCTGCCCTGTCACGGTCCAGCCACCGGAGACCCGGCGTACCGCGCCGTCGACGTCGAGCACCTTCAGCATCATCTCCAGCCTCGACCGGCGCAGCGCGACCCGCGGTTCGAGCGCCGGCAGCGACAGTGGCCGGCCGGCATCGGCCAACTCATCCAGGGTTTGCCGCACGTCGGCTTCCGCGGGAAAGCCCAGGGAACCGAAGTACTTCCAGATGTCCACGTCGTCGGTCCCGGGGAGCAGCACGACCTCGGCGCGGTCGACGCCGCGACCGGCGCGGCCGACCTGCTGGTAGTACGCGATCGGTGACGGCGGCGCCCCGAGATGCACGACGAACGCCAGATCGGGTTTGTCGAAACCCATTCCGAGCGCAGAGGTCGCCACCAGCGCCTTGACCCGGCCGGCGAGCAGATCGTCCTCCGCGCGCGCACGCTCCGCCGGGTCCGTCCGGCCGGTATAGGCGGCAACGGTGAGTCCGCGTGACCGTAGGTGTTCGGCCACCTGTTCGGCCGCAGCCACCGTCAGGCAGTACACGATTCCCGAACCCGCTGTGCGGTCGAGGTAGTCGGCCAGCCAGCCCAGTCGGCTGGGCTGGTTCGGCAGCCGGACCACGGCCAGGTGCAACGAGCTGCGGTCGAGCGGTCCGCGCAGGACCAGCGCCGGGGCGGCCGCGACATCGCCTGTTGCACCGGTCTCCACGCCAGCACCGACCGCGTGATGCGAGATGGCGAGCTGCTCTGCGACATCGCGAGCAACCCGCTGATTGGCTGTTGCTGTCGTCGCGAGCACCGGGATACCGTCCGGCAGGTCCTCGAGGAGCGTCCTGATCCGCCGGTAATCCGGACGGAAGTCATGTCCCCAATCGGAGATGCAGTGTGCCTCGTCGATGACCACCAGACCCGCGGTGGCTGCCACCTGCGGCAGCACCTCGTCCCGGAAGCCGGGGTTGTTCAAGCGTTCCGGCGACACCAGCAGCACGTCGACCTCTCCGGCGCGGACCTGGTCGTAAACCTCCCGCCACTGTTCGGCATTGGCCGAGTTGATCGTCACCGCGCGGATACCGGCGCGTTGCGCGGCCGCGATCTGGTTGCGCATCAGAGCCAGCAGCGGCGAGATGATCACCGTCGGCCCGGCGCCCTGTTCGCGCAGCAAGGCCGTGGCGACGAAGTACACCGCCGACTTTCCCCACCCGGTCCGCTGGACGACGAGTGCCCGCCGCCGATCGGCGACCAGAGCCGAGATCGCTGTCCACTGATCGGCCCGCAACGTTGCATCCGGCGAGCCGACCAGCGCCCTGAGGTGTTGCTGCGCACGTTCGTTCAGCGTGGTGGTGGGCACCGGGTCTCCCTGCAAACTCATCGGATCTGTGCCGGAGAGGCCGACACCGCACCGGGCGAAGCGGACGGTCCGGCGCCATCCGCCGTCCCGTCAGACGGGATCGTAGGCGCCGGCACCGACGGTCCCGGGTAACGCTGCACCAGTTCCGCCCCCAGCCTGGCGAGTTCCTCCTGCACCGGTGGGCAGTCCTCGACGTCGACCAGCGCGCCCCAGCCGGCGAGCTGCTGCGCGATGTTCAGGGGCGTGGGAGCGCTGACCACAACCCGCAGCCGCCCGCGTCCGGCGCGCCCCCGCACATCGCAGTGCCGGCCGAACTGGTCGCGGAGCACGCCGAGGAAGCGTTCCTCGATCGTCAGCGTCGCGGTGAGTCCGGAGCGGCGCTGCTCCACCTCACCCACCACCCGCTCCCAGGCGGCGGAGAGATCGAAGTCCGGCGGGCGTCGCGCCGGCTGTTCGGTCAGCATCACGCCGACCACCCGGTCCACCCGGAAGGTGCGCTCCCCGCGGTCCGTGCCGGCGATCAGGTACCAGACGTCGTCCTTGTCGATCAGCCCGAGCGGATGGACCGTGCGCTCGGTCCTCTCGCCGGTGCGGCCGGTGTAGGTCAGGAGCACTTGGCGACGGCCGACCACAGCGTCCTGGAGAACCTCGAGGAGTGCAGGTCGTGCCCGGTCGACCTGGCCCCACCGCGCGGGGTCGATCACCACTGCTTCGGAGGCGGCCACGGCGTCGGCGCGAAACGTCTCCGGCAACGCTCGGATCACCTTGCGCAGCGCCGCCTTTGCCGATGACGACAGCGTCGGTGACGTACCGAGCAGGAGGAACAGTGCCCGTGCTTCATGGGCCGTCAGACCGCTGAGGTCGGTGCGGGCTCCACCGACCAGTGACCACCCGCCGCCGCGACCGGTCTGCGGATAGACCGGAACACCGGCGGCCGACAGCGCTTCCAGGTCACGGCGGGCCGTGGCGACCGAGACCTCCAGCTCGGTCGCGATCTCGGCCGCGGTCACCCGCCCGCGGGTCTGCATCAGCAGTAGCACTGCCACCAGTCGGTCAGCTCGCATCTGCCGATTGTCCCGAGAAAAGTGCTCAACAGGTGAGCACTTTGCACGGCAGGGTCGATCTGGACGGCGACGGACGCCGATCGAGGAGGGAATCCCATGTTGCAGGGACTGACGACCATCTCGTTCTATGCGGATGATCTGCGGGCGGCGCAGGACTGGTACACCGAGTTCCTGGGAATCGAGCCGTACTACCGCACCCCCGCCTACATCGAGTTCAGGGTAGGTCAGCAGGAGGATGAATTGGGCATCATCGACAGCCGTTACGCTCCGCCCGGAGCGCGGGCAGCGGTCGCCGGGGCTGTTGTTTACTGGCATGTCGGCGACGTCCCTGAGACGCTGGCGACGCTGACGTCGCTCGGCGCCACCGTTTACCAGGAACCGCAGGATCGCGGCGAAGGATTCGTCACCGCAGCGGTTGTCGATCCTTTCGGCAACATCATGGGCGTCATGTACAACCCGCACCACGTCAAAATGAGTGGGCGATCCCGCCAGGAATGAGCGACCCCCGCCCGAGGGTTGTACGTCATGCGAAAGGATGCGGATGAGCCATTCAGCGAAGATGACGGCTGACACGCCGTCCGCATCCTTGACGTGGGACGACAACGGGACAAAGGACTCTGTTCGGACAGATGGTATGAACACAGTATTAACGGGTCCCGCACCCTCCGCACGAGCCCAGAAACGGTGGATCGAACCGACCATGACAACCCCCGAGTGGCTGGCGGGAACTCCATGACAACCACCCTGTTCATCGTGTCGGTCGTCATCGTCACCGCCCTGTTCTTCGACTTCACCAACGGCTTCCACGACAGCGCCAACGCCATGGCGACCTCGGTGGCAACCGGCGCGCTGCGCCCGCGGACCGCGGTGCTCATCGCGGCCGTCCTGAACGTCGTCGGCGCGTTCCTGTCCACGGAGGTTGCCAAGACCATCTCAGGTGGGATGGTCAACGACTCGTTCGTGACGCCGACGATGATCTTCGCCGGCCTGGTCGCGGCCATCCTGTGGAACCTCGCGACGTGGCTGTTCGGCCTGCCTTCCAGCTCGTCCCACGCGTTGTTCGGCGGGCTGATCGGCGCTGTGCTGATCGGTGCCGGTCTGTCCGGCGTCAACTTCTCGATCGTCGTGTCGAAGATCCTGCTGCCGGCAGTGATGGCACCGCTGGTCGCAGGTCTGGCCGCTGCAACGGCCATCTTCCTCATCTCGAAGCTGTTCAAGCGTGCCGATGACGAGCCGGCTGCCGGCTGGTACCGCCGCGCACAGACCATCTCGGGTTCCATGATCGCCCTGGCGCACGGCACGTCCGACGGCCAGAAGACGATGGGTGTCATCACCCTGGTCCTGATCACCGGTGGCTACCAGGCCTCCGGTAGCGGCCCGCAGACCTGGGTCATCGCGGCCGCCGGCCTCGCCATCGGTGCGGGGACGTATTCGGGCGGCTGGCGGATCATGCGGACGATGGGCAAGGGTCTGGTCGATCTGCACCCGGCTCAGGGATTCGCCGCCGAGACCACCTCGACCGTCGCCATCCTCGCCTCGGCACACATGGGCTTCGGTCTCTCGACCACCCAGGTCTGCTCCGGCTCGGTGATCGGTAGCGGCGCCGGTCGCAACATCAAGAAGGTCCGCTGGGGAACTGCCCGCAAGATGGTCTACGGCTGGCTGCTCACGCTGCCGGCGGCCGCCGTCTTCGGTGGCATCGCAGCGGCCATCGCGCTGCGCGGGACGATCGGCGTCATCATCGTCCTGGCTGCCCTGATCGGTGGCACCGCGGTGATCGTGAAGATCTCCCGCCGGGATGCCGTCACCTCGCACAACGTCACCGATGACGTCGCGGTGAAGGTGAAGCTCGGCCGCCACAAGGACGACGAACTGGCGATGGCCGGTGCTCCGGCTTCGGACGCGATCGCGCCGATCATCATCTCCCAGCCGACCGGCAAGCATCAGCCGACCAGCACCGACACGTCCGTGAAGGGACCGCAGTCATGAACATCAACTGGAGCGCTCTCGGACTCGTCGCCCTGGTGACGCTGGCAGGCGCGATCGGGATCGTCAGCCTCTTCTCACTCGGCGTCGGCAGGTTGACCTCGGCGGCCCGCGCCAAGGGCGGGACCGCCGCGACGGTCGCAACGGCAACGGGCTACCTGTTCCTCGCAGCAGCAGGTGTGATCGCCGTCTGGGGCGTCTACATGATCATTCCCGCGCTGCACAAGTAGGTCAGCTGAACAAGCAGTACTGCGTCCCGTCGAGCGAGCTAGGACAGCTCACCGGCGGGACGCAGCCGGGTGATGATCCTGGTTCGGGCTCGATAGGCCTTCGCCAGTGCATCGGCCGCCAGGGCCGCCCCTTCCGCAGTCAGCCGGTAGTACCGGCGGCGGGGGCGGCCCTGTTCGCGTGGATCGACATCTTCCCACGAGCTCGTCAGCCACCCCAGCGCCTCGAATCGGGCCAGGATCGGATGGACGGTCCCGCTGGGCAAGCCGGTGGCACTGCAGATCTCGAGCCCGTAGGCGTCCTCGGTGCGACGGTCCAGCAACTCCCGCAGTACGGCTTGGGTGCTCTGCGTCATCCGCGGCTGGTCGGGCACAGTTTTATACTACGTAGCGTCGGCACAGCCGGGTGACGATCGCGTCAGAACCGCATCAATCGCACGGGCGACTGGCGCAGCAGCCGTCAAAAGCCCAGCCGTGCTGCTGATGAGGCACGCAAGACCCGACGGCAATTTGAGTCATTTGTCCAGGCGCCGCACGATGGACGCGCACACCCTGGAGGAACAGTGACCGAAGCGAGCACGATGCAGCGCGCCGCCGAACCGGCGCACTCAGACGACCCAAAAGCCACACGACGAGCGCGCCAGTACCGGAACTGGGTCGCGGCAACCACCCGACCCCTTGACGTGCTCGCGTTCATCTTCCTGGCCGCGTTCCTCGCCAATCGGCTGGTGGACACCGGACCCGACTGGTGGCAACCGTTCTTCGCCGCCATCTCGCTGCTCATCTGGCTCGCGTTCGCCGTCGACTACGTCGTCCGCCTCGGTCTCGCCCCCGAGCGGTGGCCGTTCGTCCGGACGCACAAGCTGGACCTGTTGATGGTGTTGCTGCCGATGCTGCGGATCCTGCGGGTGGTGCTGCTGCTGCGCAAATCGATCCGATCGATCTCGATGGAGAAGATCGCCGGTTCGCTGTTCACCGTCGTGGCGGTCGTGGTGGCCACCGGCGCCATCCTCGAGTGGAAGGTGGAACACGCTGCGCCAGGTGCCAGCATCACCACTGTCGGCACAGCGTTCTGGTGGGCCATCGTCACCACGACGACCGTCGGCTACGGCGACACCTACCCGGTGACACAGACAGGGCGACTGATCGCCTCGGTGATCATGGTTGTCGGCATCGGCCTCATCGGCACGGTGTCGGCCACCGTCGCGGCCTGGTTCGTGAGCCACAAGCAACAGCTGCGCGACGACGAACTGCAGGCGAAGAAGGTGGCACGGCGCCGGCGCCTGCTCGCCCGCCGCAAGCCCGGCACCCCACCAGACCGAACTCAGCCTGCCGGAACTCAGCCGGACGGACCTTCGCTGCACGACGGGCCGGACACCGTGGCGACCGATCAGAGCAGTGACGGCAACCGAACCGGTGCGGAACTCGCCGCTGTCAACCGCAATGTCGAGGGCGCGGCGATCTCCCGCATCGACACCGACCGTGCCACTTCCGCGGTGGCTGCCGCTGACGTCGCAGCCGCTGATCAGGCAGACACCGATCTCGCTGACGCCGATCCGGCCGACGGTCCGCTTTCCGAGGAGTTGGTCGAGGCCCAAGCCGCGCTGGTCGACGCTGTTGCCGTGCTCACCGCTCAGATCCGCGACCTCGCGGCGCAGCAGGAAGCGCTGCGGACCAGCATCTCCCGGCTCGTGGACCAGCGATCCGGGTGAGCCGATCAGCGGTCTACCCGCCGAGTACCGCCGCCGCGGTCGGGGACCGGTGTGCGGCGAAGAACTTCCACATCTCGGTACTGGCCCGTGGACCGCGCGGGTCACTGTAGGAACCCTCGGCCGAACCTCCCGACCAACCGTGGCCCAACCCCTGGATCGACCAGAGCTCGAGTACCTTGCGGCCGCCGGCATACCAGCGGGTGACCTGATGGGCGCGACGGCTGCGAGCCGTGGTCGGTCGGGTCGCCGCGACGGCGGTGATGCGTGGCCGGCCCACCGGCGGACCGGTGGTCGCAGCGCCGGTGGCGGTCCGCCGGAACGAGAGCCATTGATCGGCCAGGCGTTGCCCGTTCACCGGCCGGACCGTCCCGTCGGCAGTTCCGTGGAAGATCACCATCGGCGGCATGGAGATCGACGGTTCCGGACCGACGGGCGACGCCTCGGTGATCCCCCGCATTGCCGAGAGGGCTTCCGTCGGGCCGCTCGCGGATCGGTAGGGCGGAGCCGAATGGATCCCCACGGCGGCGAACAACTCCGGGTAGGTGGCCGCCAGTACCACGGCCATCGCCCCACCGGCCGAGATGCCGGCAACGTAGATCCGTTCGGGATCGATGCGCCACTCGTTGGTCTCGGCCACCACTGCGCGGACGATGCCGGCCAAGATGGCCGGTTCGCCGGCGCCGCGCGACTGATGTCCAGGCCGGAACCAATTCCAGCAGCGTTGGCCGTTGTGGGTGACAGCCTGCTCGGGATACACCACGACGAAGCGGTGCTTGTCTGCCAGGTCGTTGAATCGCGTTCCGCTCGCGAAGTCGACCCCGGTCTGTCCGCAGCCGTGCAACGCGATCAGCAGGGGTGCCCATGATGTTCGGCGCAGGCCGAGTGGGACATATACGCGGTACGACCGCGAGCCGGCAGCGCCCACGAAACGGCCTTGTCGCCAACGGCCACGGCCCGGCAGCGTGGAAGCGCCGGTCCTGGCCGCCGGATGGGAGAGCCCCGATCCAGCGGCACGGGCGGTCGACGGGCTCATCACCCCGGCTCGCGCGGGCTTCGCACGCCGACGGGATGGCGCAGGCGGCAGAAAGGCTTTCAGGACGGACACGGGAAGGCTGGATTTTCGGCGCCGGGGCATCGAACCGGCTATTTCATGACAGGAATTTCGAGGTTCCCTGCCCTCGGCGGGTTCTCATCCTCGATCGCGCATCTGCTCGAGCCAGAAGGTTCGCACCGGCACGCGCCGCATGCTGCGTATTGTTCGCGCGAATTCATCCGCGAAAGCGGGACGGACCATGCGCTTGATATGGAATTCAACTGATTCACTCCTGCTCGGTCGCCGGCCCGGTCATCGTCGGAGAGACTCGTCCAGGATCTCAGGCCGTGCGCTGCCGAGCGTCGGCAGGGCGCTCCCGCCGGGATCGGCGCGACGCTCAGCCGGCGGTGCCGATGTTGCGAACCATGCGATTCACCCTGCGGCTCAACCAGTCCGCGCGTTCTGCCTCGACACCGGTCACGGCTCGCAGGCCGGTGGAGATCTCCGTCAACTCTTCGATGTAGCCGGCGCGACCCGTTTCGTTCGCGTTCTTCCAAGTCTGTTCGATCGTGCTGATCCTGCGGCTCATCGTCTCGACGGACATCTTTTCTCCTTGTTTGTGCTCCAGCCTACCCCCGAATGACGGTCCGGACTCTCAGCTCCGACCGGCCGGCCGACTCGCTCCAGCGGTGGTGAGACGGATTTGCGATCGGCCGTTCGGCGGATACGAGACAGCGAGTGGATCGACAAGTTACGGTGAATGCCCGACTATCTGCGTCGATGAAAGGTCCCCTGATGAAACAGTCGGTACTGCGGTCCCTGACCGAGAAGGACACCGTCCTCATCCTGGAGACCAAACGCAAGAATCTCGAGACTCTCGACGAGGACGCGCTTGTCGATCTGCACAGCCGGGTACGCCGGGCCCGCAACAAGCACTCCAAGAACTACCGGCGCGGCGCCGCGGAACGGGTGGAGTCCACCGGCACCCGGGGCGGGGCACGACCATCGAATCGGCGCAACCGCGATCGCGCCGAAGTGTTCGAGGATGCACTCGCCCGCGTCAGCAAGCGGCTGGCAGTCGTCGCTCGGCGCAGCGCCACCGCCCTGCGGGTCGAACGACTGGCCGCCGCCGCCGATGCGACAGGCCACCGGAGTCATCGCACGACGGCGGCCAAGGGCGGGGATGCCCGCCGACCGGCGGATCGTAAGGCCGATCGGCGTCCGAAGACGCCCGCACGGGCAAAGCGCGCCGCATCCAGCGCGGCAGCCGGTGCCCGTCGCCAGGCCAAGCGGGACAGTCGCTGACTCGTCTCACGGTGCCGGTCGGACCCGTGCCGAAGGTCGTCGCCGGCGCGGTGACGGACTCGGGCGCGATCTCATGACGGCTGAGGCCTACGGGATTGAGCCGTTCCAGTTGCCACCCGGCCGATGATGTCCTGCTCGCGACGGATTGCTTGTTCGTGTGGCGCGGCGATCTGCCGTTCCGCGTCTCGACCGCGCTGCCGGAACCGAGCCGTCGGTGACCATTGCTGGGCCGCGACCGCCGTGAGTCAGTGGCTGCCGTCCACCCGCGCGGCGTCGCGGCCGGCGAAGAAGAAGTCGACGATGCGCTCCGGCGTCGGAAGTTCGGTCAACAGCCGGGCAGCTCCGAACGGTTGATTCCAGAAACGGCCGACCGGCACACGCCACGGGCCGACGTAGGCGTACGGCTCCTCGATTCCGGTATCGCCGGGAGAGACGCCGTAGTTGATCTCGTCGACGGTGATGCCGATGTCGAAGTGCTCGGGCCACAGGACCGGTTCCTCATCCGGTGCAAACCCACGCAGTGCAGCATCCCCATGGACGAAGGAGGTCAGCAGGACCACTGCTGCGGAGCGGCCCACCTCCGCGGGCTCGTCGTCGGTGAAATCGGGCCCACCGGCATAGACATCGCGCAGCGACCGTGGCGAGATGCCGGCGCTACGAGCGACATCGGTCAACCGCCCACGTAGTGCAAACCGCCCGTCGGTGGTGATCAGCTCGTTGCCGGAGACCTTCACCGGTGACACCCAGCCGGAGAAACCATCGCCGGTGGCCTTCAACCGGATGTCGCCGGTCGCTGCGTATTGAGGCCCGGCTATCAGCAGTTCCGCCGCAGCATGCAATGCGCGTCGGGCCCTGGACAGTTCCTCGTTCACGTCGTTCTCCTCTGCGTCATCGGCACGGGCCCTGCCTGGGATGTCCGATCGGTCCCATTGTTCCCCCACCTCGAGAATGATCCACCGTCACGCCGGCCGTGGGCCCGGCGCACCCCGGACAGTCGTCCTGTGCAGAATTGCAGCCATGGTGCTGGTGGCGGAACAGGCGACGGACCCGGTGGCCTTCCACGGCGAAGGACCGGTCTGGTCGCCCCGATGGGGCGGTCTGCGGTGGGTCGACATGCTCGCCGGCGATGTCCTCTCGCTGCGCGCCGACGGAGTCGTCTCCAGGCGAGGCGTCGGTTCGGTCGCAGCGGCGTTGCGTCCCCGGTCCCGTGGAGGTGCCGTGATCGCGGTGGAGCGGGGATTCGTCCTCGAGGAGTCGGATGGAACGCTGCGTGCGCTGGATCCGTTGTGGGACAACGACAAGGTCCGAATGAATGAAGGGGGGTGCGATCCGGACGGTCGTTTCTACTGTGGATCGATGGCCTACGACCAGGCGCCGGGCGGTGGCATGCTGTATCGGCTGGACGCCGACGGTGCAGTGCAGATCGCGCTGATCGGGGTGACGATCTCCAACGGGCTCGAGTGGAGCCCGGACGGCACGGTGGCGTACTACGTCGACACCCCCTCCGGTGCAATCGATGTCTTCGACTACGACAGCTCGTCCGGCCTGACCGGGCGCCGCACCTTTGCCGAGGTCCCCAGCGATGACGGCCATCCGGACGGGTTGACCGTCGACGCACAGGGCGGCGTCTGGGTCGCGTTGTACGGCGGCTCCCAGGTCCGGCACTACTCCCCTGCCGGCACCCTCGAAGAGATCGTCACGGTCCCGGCCACCAACGTCACCGCATGCACCTTCGGCGGATCGCAGCTGGATCGCCTCTACATCACCACGTCCAGGGAGGGCCTCGAGGACGGCGAGGAACCGCTCGCCGGATCGTTGTTCGAGGTCGATCCCGGGGTCCACGGACGACCCGTGCGGGAGTACGCCGGCTGACCAGCCCCCATGTTTCACTGGTCGCATGACGGACACCGATGTCATGGGCTCGGGGCCGGTCGGCCCCGATGCGGCCGCGGCAACGCTGACAGTGGCCGAGGCCGCAGCCTTGTGGGACGTGGAGCCGGGCTACCTGAACACCTCCTCGTTCGGCGCACCCCCGCGACCTGCATGGGAGGCTCTGCAGGCGGCACTGCAGGACTGGCGGGCCGCCCGGACGAGCTGGGAGCCGTGGGCGGCTGCGGTCGATTCGTCCCGTCAGCTGTTCGCCGAGATGATCGGTGTGCCAACCGGTTCGGTCGCAACCGGCAGCACTGTGTCACAGCTGCTGGCCCCGGCTGCAGTGGCGGTTCCCGATGGCACCCGGGTCCTGGTTCCCGACGTCGAGTTCACCTCGAATGTGTTCCCGTGGGCGGTCCACGCCGACCGGGGGGTCACTGTCCGAGCCGTCCCGGCGAACCGGCTCGTGGATTCCATCGGCCCCGATGTGGACATCGTCGCCTACTCCGCCGTGCAGTCGGCCACCGGCGAGGTCGCGGATCAGCGTGCGATCGCCGCTGCTGCCAGGGCGGCGGACGCAATGGTCGTGGTCGATGCGACACAGGCCATCGGTTGGTTGCCGGTCGACCCGGACTGCGCAGACCTCCTGGTCTGCAGCGCCTACAAATGGTTGTGCAGCCCCCGCGGAACGGCGTTCCTGGCACATCATCCGACTCTTGCCGAGCGACACCCGGACTTCGTGGAACGGTTGAAACCTCTTGCCGCTGGATGGTTCGCCGGTGAAGACGTGCACGGGTCCTACTACGGTCTACCGCTGCGACTGGCGAGCGACTCCCGCCGTTTCGACATCTCACCGGCCTGGCACTGCTGGGTCGGCACTGCCCCGGCCCTGCAGATCTTGTCCGCGGTCGGCGCCTCCGCGGTCGGAGAGCACAATGTGGCGCTGGCCAACCGGTTCCTGGCGGCCATGGACTCCGCACCGTCAAACTCCGCGATCGTCAGCGTCCCGGCCGTCGACGGCGCGGCGGACAGGCTGACCGCTGCGGGCGTCCGCTTCGGACTGCGCGCGGGCCGGGTGCGGGTGGCCTTCCACCTCTACTCCACCGCGGATGACGTGGACCTCGCGGTGACCGCCTTACGCGGATGACCGTCGGCGAGTACCGACCCATCGTCGGGCCTGCGCAATGGGAGCCGCAGTCGCGAAGCCAAGACAAATGGTGCTCCCCATCACATCACCCTTCTGCGGGCACGGCCGCGCGCGAGTCATCCGGCGGCGACGCGCGGTGTGTTGTGCGGCTCTGACATCGCCGCGCCCGCGGCCGGCTGGGCCGAGACCGGCTTGAACCGGCGTAACCGCAGGCTGTTGCTGACCACGAAAACGGACGAGAAGGCCATTGCCGCACCGGCAATGAGCGGGTTGAGCAGGCCGGCCATGGCAAGTGGGAGCGCCGCGATGTTGTAGGCGAACGCCCAGAAAAGATTGCCCTTGATGGTGCCCAACGTGCGCCGGGACAAACGGATGGCATCGACCGCAGCGCGCAGGTCACCCCGTACCAGCGTCAGATCCGAAGCCTCGATCGCCACGTCAGTACCGGTCCCCATGGCGATGCCGAGATCCGCCTGCGCGAGGGCTGCGGCGTCGTTGACGCCGTCACCGACCATCGCGACGACCCGGCCGGCGCGTTGCAACTCCAGGACGCGCTCGACCTTCTCAGATGGCAGCACCTCCGCCACCACGTCGCCGGGCGCGATGCCGACCTCGGCCGCGATAGCTGCTGCCGCCGCTGCGTTGTCGCCGGTGAGCAGCATCGGGCGCAGGCCCAGCTCCCGCAGTTCCGTCACGGCCTGCGCGCTGGTGGGTTTGACGGTGTCGGCCACCACCAGCAGACCACGGGCGGCACCGTCCCAGCCGACCGCGACAACGGTGCGTCCGCCCGATTCGGCGGTGCGACGCACCTGCTCCAGGTCCGGGTGCAACACAATTGCCCATTCCTGTTTCAGCCATGACACCCGGCCGGCCACCACGGCGTGGCCGTCGACAACACCCTGCACGCCCAACCCGCGGGTCGCCCCGAAGGACTCCACAGCAGGCAACTGCGCAAGCAACTCCCTTGCACCGTCGGCGATGGCGGTGCCGACGGGATGCTCGGAGCCGTCTTCGACGGCGCCGGCCAGCCGCAGCAGTTCTTCCGCGGCAACACCTTCGGCGGGGATCACATCGACCAGTCGCATGCGGCCGGTGGTCACGGTGCCGGTCTTGTCCAGGACGATGGTGTCGACCTTGCGGGTGTCCTCGAGGATCTCCGGACCCTTGATCAGGATCCCGAGCTGTGCTCCGCGGCCGGTGCCGACCAGCAGGGCGGTCGGCGTTGCGAGGCCGAGCGCGCACGGGCAGGCGATGATCAGCACCGCGACGGCTGCCGTGAATGCTGCCTCGGCGCCGGCTCCTGCGACCAACCAGAATCCGAGGGTGATGACGGCAAGGGCGATCACGATCGGCACGAAGATCGCCGACACCCGGTCCGCGAGTCGCTGCACGTCGGCCTTGCCGGATTGGGCCTGCTCGACCAATTTCGCCATCTGCGCCAGCGCGGTGTCCGCACCGACCCTGGTGGCGCGTATCACCAGCCGGCCACCCGCGTTGACGGTCGCACCGGTCACCGTGTCGCCCGGTCCGACCTCCACCGGTACCGGCTCGCCCGTCAGCAGGCTCGCATCGATGGCCGAAGAGCCCTCCACGACCTCACCGTCGGTGGCGATCTTCTCACCGGGTCGGACGACGAAAAGGTTGCCCACCGCGAGTTGGTCCACCGGAATCCGCTGCTCGTCGGCTCCCCTGAGAACTGCGACGTCCTTGGCGCCCATCTCCAGCAACGCCAGCAACGCTGCACCCGACCGCTTTTTCGCCCGCGCCTCGAAGTAACGACCGGCGAGGATGAACACGGTCACCGCCGCGGCGACCTCCAGGTAGATCTCGTCGGCGCCTGACCGTGTGCCGGGGAACAGGGTGAAGGTCATCCGCATCCCGGGCATGCCGGCGTCACCGATGAACAGTGCGTAGAGCGACCACCCGAATGCGGCCAGCACCCCGACACTGACCAGCGTGTCCATCGTGGCTGCGCCGTGCCGGGCGTTGGTCCAGGCGGCACGGTGGAACGGCCAGGCACCCCAGACCACGACGGGCGCCGCCAGTGTCAGGCTGAGCCACTGCCAGTTGTCGAACTGCAGCGGTGTGATCATCGCCAGCAGGAAGACCGGAACCGTGAGGGCCGTGGAGATCAGCAAGCGCCGGCGCAGCGACGTCACTGCGTCGTCATCACCATGTCCGTCGCCGGTGTCCGCGGCCGGGTCTGCCCGAGGCGGTTCGGGCACTGTCGCCGTGTAGCCGGTCGCCTCGACCGTTGCGATCGCGGCGTCGATTCCGGTGCCCTCGGGCAGCACCACGTGCGCCTTCTCGGTGGCGTAGTTGACGCTGGCCTGGACACCCGGCATCCGGTTGAGTTTCTTCTCGATCCGCGCGGCACAGGACGCGCACGTCATGCCACCGATCTGCAGATCGACCGCTTCTTGCGTCATGCCACGAACCTCCTCGGATCGTCAATGGTGCGGGGACGTCGTAGGTCCCCGTGCTGGTGTGTGCCGGATGCTGGGCCGCTGTCAGGAGGCCAGCGTGTAACCCGCCTCGTCGACGGCATCCCGAACGTCGTCTGCCGCCAGCGGTGCGACGCTGGTGACGGTGACCTGGGAATCGCCGCCGGCAATCAGGTCGATGTCGACGGCATTGACACCGGGTAGCCGGCCGAGCTCCTCGGCGACGGCGGCCACGCAGTGGGAGCAGGTCATTCCGGAAACACTGTAGGTCGTGGTGGTACTCATGGGTCCTCCCGATGAATTCGAGTGCTGCTCTCCTGGTTGACGTTTCGAGGGCGAAAGCGCTGTCACCGCTCAGCCGTCGGCATGGACGGTGACCTCCGCGGCTCAGATTCTCTGGAGCTCTCGCGGCTGTTGGTCAGCTGCGGACGAGCCGGGCGATCGCCTCTGAGGCCTCGCGGACCTTCGCGTCGGCCTCCGGACCACCACTGGCTGCGGCCTGCACGACGCAGTGGCTCAGGTGTTCGTCCAACAGGCCCAGAGCCACGGACTGCAACGCCTTCGTCATCGCCGAGACCTGGGTCAGGATGTCGATGCAGTACTTCTCGTCCTCGACCATCTTCTGCAGCCCCCGGGCCTGCCCCTCGATCCGGCGCAGTCGCTTGAGGTAATCGTCCTTCCGACTGATGTAGCCGTACGGCACCGCATGATCATGGTTCTCGGCATCCATCGCTGGCCCCTGTCTCGCCTCGTCCTCGGCAATAGGCTACCCCCCTAGGGTATACGTGGCAAATGCCTGTTCGGCCGGGACGTTGGACCCTTGCCGGACGACGGCTGACGCGCCGACGATCACCGTGACGGCGCCGGCCGTGGTGACGGCATGTGGAGGCCGTACAGCGCGCCGCGACCACGGCTGGGGAGCCGCGGCGACGATGACCCGCAGGAGGGCGTTGCAGATGTGCGGACTGTGCGCGGCCGCAGTGCTCGCCGGTGGGGTCGGGCTGCGTCGGTCCGGTGACCAACCTGCGTCGGACATCCCGGCACTGTCCGACCCGCTGCGCGAGCCGGAGGTGTTGCGCAGCAGCGATGGCCTGCTGCAGGTCCGGTTGGAGGTGACCACCGGTATCACGCCCCTTGCCGGCGGCACTGCCGACCTGTTGCGCTACAACGGCCAGGTTCCCGGCCCGACGCTGCGACTGCAGCCGGGTGACCACCTGGTCGTCGACCTCACCGATTCCTCCGATCAGCCGACGAACCTGCACACCCACGGGCTGGCCGTTTCACCGACGGGCAACGGTGACAACCCCTTCGTGGTCGTCGATCCGGGTGCTTGCTTTCGCTACGAGTACGTCGTGCCCGACGACCAACCGGCCGGAACCTACTGGTACCACCCGCATCACCACGGCCTGGCTGCCGATCAGGTGTTCCGCGGACTGTACGGGGCGATCATCATCGAGGATCCCGCTACCGATCGGACATCGGATGTCGCGGTCGGCCGGGTGCCGGGACGGCAACGCGTGCTGGTCATCTCGGATGTCACGCTGGATCCGGACGGCCACGTTTCTCCCGTCACTGCCCTGCAGCGCCGGATGGGCAGGGAAGGTGAGCTGGTGCTGGTCAACGGCCAACGTCAGCCGCGACTGACTGCCTCGCCGGGTGATCGGGAGCAATGGCATCTGGTCAACGCCTGTGTGTCCCGGTTCCTGCGGTTGCGGCTGGACGGCCAGCGGATGGACCTGCTCGGCATCGACCTGCCGCTCGGTTCGCCGCGGCAGGTGGACGAGATCCTTCTGATGCCGGGCAATCGCGCCGACGTCGTCGTCACCCTCAGCACGGGAGTCGCTGTGCTACAGACGGTTCCGGTCCCACGGATCGCCCCGGGCATGAGCTTCGGCGGCGGGACGGGATCAGGCGGGATTGGAGCTGGGGGGACGGGCGGCTCAGGAACGGGTGAGTCGGCCATCACCCGTGGCGGAACGGCCGTGCCGGACATCGACGGCCATGACCCGGGACATTCGATGGACCTGGCCGATCTCGTCGTCACCGGCTCGGCTGTCACGGTGATACCGCGGGCTCCGATCACTGGACCGGTACCGGATCTGCGCGGCGAACCGTTGACGGCGCACCGCACCATCACGCTGGCAATGGGAATGGAAATGCAGGGTCCGGTGGGGATGTCGTTCACCATCGACGGTCACCGCTTCGATCCCGCACGGGTCGATCAACGGGTGCCGGCCGGGGCGCTGGAGCAGTGGACGATCGTCAACACCAGCGAGATGGATCATCCTTTCCACCTTCATGTCTGGCCGATGCAGATTGTCAGGGTCGGCGATGTCGCCGTTGACGAACCGACCTGGCAGAACGTGGTCAACGTGCCGGCGCGCAGCAGCACCATCGTTCTCATCCGCTTCGGCCCCGCCTCGGGCCGCACGGTGTACCACTGCCACATCCTCGACCACGAGGACGCCGGCATGATGGGTGTCATCGAGGTCTCCTGACTGCGCGTGCGTCCGACTGCCGTGCAGCACGCTGCGGCAACGGCAAGCGCGGTACACGGACCGCAGTGCTGGATCAGCGCGAGATCGACGGCGGCGGATCAGCCCCGATGCGTCGCACTTTCCCGTTGAGCACGATTGGTGTCGATGGCGTTCTCGATCCGGTCCAGCAATTCGACAGCCGCGGGTCGCCCCTGCTCGCTGCCGGAATCCCGCGGCTGGATCACCAGCGGTGCCACCCGGTCCCGGAGGCTGACCAGGACGGCGTGGTCGCTGTCGTACCGCGACACCGGTGTGACCGATGGATCTCTGCCTTCAATGAATTCCAGCGTCTGGGTGATTTCGGCGATGTTGGGTTGATCTTCCATCACGGCTCTTCTCCGGTGCGTTCGCACGGTCGATCGACCGTCCGGCGACAGCGTAGCGGCGGCTGATGGACGGTCGACGGCATCAGGGGTTTGACCGGCAACGATGGTGCCAGGCGTCGGGGCGGCTCGATCCGAGGTGATCGTCGTGAACACATGGTTCACCCGCACCGGAGGATGCGCCCCGCGGGCCGGCGCGGCACTGTGGAGCACAGGGTGAGGGCACCGGGCGCTGAGCCACGCGCCGGCGCAGGTCACGGCGACAGGCGCGCGACCGCCTCTGCAGGAGGAAGTTTCATGAAGATTGCACATGGCGTGACGGCACACCGCGACAACGGCGATGTACGACGGCGGGCACGTCTCATCCTGCCTGCACTCGGGGTCGTGCTGTGTGCCGGTGCCCTCATTGCCTGCAGCTCCTCATCGACCTTCACCGGCACACCGTCGGCTGCGGCGCCGCCGGCGGCCACGTCGGCTGCGGCGCCGTCATCGGTGACGCCAACCTCGACTGTCAGCGGCGGAGATTCCGCCGGCGACCAACAGCTCTGCCAGTCACGCGATCGTTTGAAGGCATCGATCGGTGAATTGACGAACCCGGCGCTGTTGACCGGTGGCGCCGACGAAATCAAGACCGCGCTCGCCCAGGTGCAGGCCGACCTGCAGGGTCTCGTGGCGGCGGGACAGCAGGCCTACGGGCCGCAGATCGATGCCCTGCAATCGTCGCTGACAAGCGTCCAGACCGCAGTCGTTCAGCTTGGAAACGGCGGTGGCGCCGAGAATCTGCTCGCGGTGGGCTCTGCGGTCACGGCAACCGGATCGGCCGCCTCCGAGTTGTTCACGGCATTGGCCGCCGCTTGCGGGGCCTGATCCGGGGAAAGCGGAACTGTTCAGCCTGTTGCGGCCGCGAGCGACCCGATTCCCGGCCGGGCGACAATTCCTCGCCACTACCAACGTATAGCGCACCGGGGGGCTTGCGGCAAGGCCCGGGTCGGGCCGCACAATCGCCCGCCGAGGTATTTCGCAACAGGTTGCGCGACGCCTCAGATCGGAGCTGATGACGTGAACGTGGCCGGTATGAAGGTGTTCGACCTGCCGACGAATCTTCACCGCAAGGCCGACCCCGCCCTGACGGCACGGGACCAGGAACAATTCGACGCCATTGCAGGCAGTCTCGATCGGTCGGTCACAGAACTGTCCGACCGACTCGCCGCCGAGCGCATGGTGACGGGTGGGCAGCACCAGGAGGCGATGGAGAGGGATCAACAGATCCATCGGTTGACCGCCCGGCTGCGGGCCCTGCGGCGGTTCGGCGTGGACATCTGCCTCGGGCACATCGTCGCCCTCGACGATCCCGAACCGGTGTACATCGGCCGGCTCGGCCTCACCGACGCCGCTGGACGCCAACTCCTGATCGACTGGCGATCACCGGCGGCGGAGCCGTTCTTCGGGGCGACACACCAGAACCCCATGGGCCTGGCGAGCCGTCGACGCTATCGCTGGGCACGTGGCCGCATCACCGACTACTGGGATGAAGTTTTCACCACCGAGGGTCTCGAGTCCGGTGCGGCCCTCGACGACCAGTCCGCGTTCATCGCGAGCCTGGGCGGCAGTCACTCGCAAAGGATGCGCGATGTGCTGGGCACCATTGCCGCCGAGCAGGACGCCATCATCCGGGCCGGTTCCCGGGGCGCGCTCGTCGTCGACGGCGGTCCCGGCACCGGCAAAACCGTTGTGGCACTTCATCGCTCTGCGTATCTGCTGTATTCCGACCCGCGTCTCGGGCACCGCAGGGGTGGTCTGCTCTTCGTCGGACCGCACCAGCCCTACCTGTCCTACGTTGCCGATGTGCTGCCCAGCCTCGGAGAGGAAGGTGTGCGGATCTGCACGCTGCGCGATCTCGTCGTCGAAGGGCCGACAGCGCCGGTCGAGACCGATCCACAGGTGGCGCAGCTGAAATCGTCGGCCGATCTGGTCCGAGCGATCCAGTCGGCGGTGGCCTTCTACGAAGAACCACCCCGCACGGGCATGACGATCGAAACTCCCTGGACCGACATCGCGCTCACCACCGATGACTGGGAGCGGGCCTTCGATGCCGTCGAACCGGGCACCCCACACAACGAGGCGCGCGGCCACATCTGGGCGGAGCTGGTGACCACCCTGACCGAGCGGGATCACAGGGGCGTCTCGGCCGATGCCGTGCAGAAAGCCGTGCGGCACAACAGCGAAGTGAGGATGGAGCTGAACCGGGCGTGGCCCCTGCTGCAGGCGCGCGACGTTGTCGCAGATCTGTGGACTGTTCCCGCATATCTGCGCAGATCCGCTCCGTGGCTCACCACGGACGAGGTTCGCGCACTGCAACGACCCGACGCATCTGCGTGGACGGTGTCCGATCTGCCGCTATTGGACGCGGCACGGCAGCGACTCGGGAACCCGATGGCGGAGGCAGTGAGTCGTCGCCGGGCGGCGGCCCTCAGCGCCCGCGGCGAATCGATGGCCCGGGTCGTCGATCATCTCATCGAATCCGACGACTCGGAGATGGCGGTCATGTCGATGCTGCGCGGACAGGATCTGCAGAACACTCTTGTCGACGAGGCGGAACTGCCGGTGCTCGATTCCGACCTGCTCACCGGCCCGTTCGCGCACATCGTCGTCGACGAAGCTCAGGAACTGACCGACGCAGAGTGGCAGATGTTGCTCTCACGCTGCCCGTCGCGGAGCTTCACCATCGTCGGGGACCGCGCCCAGGCCCGTCACGGCTTCCGGGATTCGTGGCGAGAACGATTGCAGCGTCTCGGTTTCGATCAGATCGAGCTGGCCGGGCTGAGCGTCAATTACCGCACACCGCAGGAGATCATGGCCGAGGCCGAGCCCATCATCCGGGCGGTGCTGCCGGACGCCAATGTGCCGACATCCATCCGGACCACGGGAGTTCCCGTCTCCCATCGAACCGTCACCGAACTCGGCGAAGTCCTCGAAACCTGGCTTGCACAGAACACCGAGGGCATCGCGTGCGTCATCGGTGTCGCTGACCCTGTTACTCGCAACGCGCCTGCCGACCCGCGCATCCGGCGCCTCACCCCCGAGCTCGCAAAGGGTCTGGAGTTCGACCTGGTCGTGCTCGTCGATCCGGACAGTTTCGGTGACGGCGTCGAGGGAGCCGTCGACCGATACGTGGCGATGACGCGCGCCACCCAGCAACTCGTCATTCTGAAATACCCGTGAACAAACGGGCGGCCGGTCGCCGGTGCCGTCCTTTCAGCCGGTTCCGCCGGCCGTCGCAGCCAAGACAGTGTCGGTCATCACCTGATGGAACAATGCCGGCTGCTCGAACAGCGGCCGATGGCCGGAGGTCGGAAATTCGATCCACTTCTTGTCGGGGGCCTGCAGTTCACCGAACCATTCGGCGGCCAGGTCGGCACGGCCCCGAGGTTCGTAGCGACCTTCGGCGAGGTAGACCGGGACGTCCAGGGTCGGCACGTCGACCCGGAAATCGATGTCCTGCAGCTGCGGGTACATCAGCGCGAAGGAGTCGGCAAGGCCCCGGGCAAGGTTGACCGTGTCGAGCAATCCGTACTCGCCCACCGGCAAATTCTCCGTCATCTGCCCTGCGCCCTCGGCGTTCTCCCGGTGGTCGTAGGGATACACCTCCTGCTCATAGCCCAGCACGGTCGAGTAGTTGAGGAAGTCCGACCACGGCGGTGGGCCCATGGACACCAGCTCGGCCACCAGCTCGGAATTCCCCTCAGTTCTGGCCCACGCCAGCGTGTCCTGGTAGAAGATCAGGTCGGTTGCCCGCTGGCTGACCATTTGGCCCACGCCGACGAAGGCGTGGAAAAGTTCCGGATGGGCCTGCACGGCGAGGACTCCCAGGGTGGTACCCCACGACTGCCCGACGAGATAGACCTTCTCCTGGCCGAACCGCTCGCGCAAATAGGAGCTCACCCCGGCGACGTCGTCGACCGCGCTCTGCAGGGTGAGCGTGGACGTGGGCTCGATCTGGTCGTAGGAGGATCCGGTCCCCCGCTGATCCAGGGTGACCACGACGAAATCCTGCTCCAGCTCCTGGCCGTGACGGCGCATCGCCCCGAACTCCGCGCCACCCGGTCCGCCGGCGAGGAACAGCAACACCGGGTTGGTGACATCGGTGCCGCGGATCAGCATCGACAGGTCGTGGCCGTTGACCTGAGCGCGGGTGAGCTCGGCGACGCTGCCCGGTGCGGGTTGCCCTCCAGAACCGACGATGGTCGCCGTACTGCCCGGACGTGCGACGAAGACGCCCAACAGCAGCAGGCCGATCGCGGCGGCGGCGGCGATGCCCCGTCGGACGACCAAACCGGTGGTGCCCCAACCCCCTGGTCGGGCCGCAGGTTGGCCGCGCAACCGGCGGGTGACACCGGCGCCGAGCGCTGCGCCCAGCGCCATCGGAATCAGCGTCAGGACGCCGTGAAAACCTCGCCCGACTGTCGCTACCACCACGCCGAGCAGGCTGCTCAGGTCAGGGGCGTCGACGGTGGGACCATCAGCGCCGACCCGGGCAAGTTCGAACACCGCCACGAAGACCGCCGGTGCGATCACCATGGCCCATCGCGAGCGCATCGCGAAGCCGGCGAAGGCACCCACCCCGAAGCCCGCGATCAGAGCGACGACCGCTTGCGTGCCGGTGACCGGTCCGCGAGGAATCAACCAACCGCTGAGCAGTCCGAAGACAACCGCGGGACCGACCGCTGCTGCCACCCCGAGCCGCCGATCACGCCACAACAGCAGAACCCAGCCCGGCAGCTGTCGTCTCAGAGTTCGTCCATCTGAACGGCGCTGTGCCGGCGGCAGGACGTCTCGATCCTGGCCGACCTGATCGGTCGTCTCCCCCGAATTTCGCATCATCGCTCCCGGAGCCGTCGATGTCTCCACAGTGCATGCGGACCGTCACCGCGCGGTAGGGCCATCGGGCCCGAGTCCGGGTGACGACTCGACCACTTGCTACCCGATCAGACCGGGGATGCTGCGAGCGGCGGTGTACATCCCGACAACGGTGATCAGCACAGCGAAGGCGATGCGCAGCGTCCCGGGACGTGCGCGGGTCGCGATCCTGGCGCCCAAGAGGCTGCCGACGACGGCGGCCACGGTGAACGGCCCGATGATCGCCCAGTCGACGTCGACGCCGGTCCCGGCGCGGGCGACCAATGCCGTTGCGGTGTTGACGGCGATGACGAGCAGCGACGTGCCGACGGCGGCCGGCATGGGGAAGTTCAGCACCAGGACCAGCGCCGGGACCACCATGAAACCGCCTCCGACGCCGAAGAATCCGGTCATCAATCCGACCGCCAGAGCTGCGAGGACTACTTTCGCAGCACGGGGGCAGGAGCAGCGGAAGCGGGGGGCGAAGCTGATCACCGGCTCGTCGACGCCGATCCCTTCGCGCTCATCTCCGCTCCCGCTGCCGGTCACCGGTACCCGTCGGCGGGTCAACATCAACGCGGCGACAGCGAGCATCAACACAGAGAACCCGGCGAGCAGCACATCCGGTGAGACCCGGAGCGCCAAGTGTGTGCCGGCAACGGCTCCTGCAATACCGATCGCACCGAAAACCAGACCCTGCAGCAGTCGCACATTCCCGTCCCGGCGGTGCGCCAGCACACCGAAGACCGCCGTGATCCCGACGATGATCAGGGAGCCGGTGGTCGCCTCAACGGTGTCCATGCCCAGCAGGTAGACCAGAACCGGAACGGTGAGGATGGACCCGCCGCCGCCCAGGGTGCCCATGCTGAGCCCGACGAGTAGACCGACCACGACCGCGACCGTCACCACCACCGGGTTCGCCGCCTGATCCGACCTGTAGGAACCGACCGTGCCCGCATCAGGTGATCAGCCCCGGCCGGCCGCGGTGGTGGCGCGCTCATCGATGGCGATCACCCGATGGCCCAGTGCCAACGTCATCGACGTGACCGGTGCAGGTTGCGTGCTGCAGCGTCGAAGCGCGCCGTGGACCGTTCGAGCATCGCGACGCCTCACTTCCGTTTCGTCCTATACCCCAAGGGGTATAGCTGCCGCCGCCACCGTACCCGGTTCGGCGACGTACCGACACATCCGGCTGAGCGAGAGGGGTGAACGGCGTGCGCGGGGTCAGGTCAACACCGCGCCGCGGCGGACCGAAGGCCGCCGGGAAGCCAGTTGCGGACGCATCGGCTTCGATGCTTGGCCGACCGACCGGATCAGAACGGCACGCCCCACCGATGCGCTTCCCGCAGCAGGTCGGCCCACCGATTCGGCCGGCGTGGCGGCCTCTCGACTGCGGGTGGCTCGACCCCGCCGAGTCTGCTCGGCGCCGGCTCACGAGGGGTGTCGGCAGGGGTGGGCGAAGGGTCGATCACGGCGGTGTCCTTGCGCAGTGGGCCGGCAGCAGGTACGCAGATCAGAGACGAACACCCACAGCGGGCGCTCGCATCGGTCAGCGCAGCGGACAGAGCCGGTCGTCGATGGACAGCAACGTGACCGCCAGCAGGCACACCCGAAACGGGGGCCGCGACATGCGCGCCGACATCGACATCGCCCGAGTGCACCACAGGCTCGCCACGAGAGCAACCGACGAAAGTTCACCGGCCGCATCTCCTGGCGCCCGGCGACCGGCCCTGCAGGCCGGCGCGGAGTGCGGCTCGTCGTGGACGATCAGCACCTTTGCGTGGCGCGCTCCGCGAGCCGGGGTCAGTGATCGCCCTTGGCCACCATCCGCATGATTCGCGTGTTGAAGACCGCGAAACGGGTGAGCTGGAACGGCAGGCTGCGGCGACGGCGGAGGGTTGCCGCGGTGGGCAGCGGCGCCCGACTGAGATCGGCCGTCGGCTGATCGTCTATCGCGGTACCGGCGGTGGGCTGCGTGCGGGGATCTTCTGCCTTCATGTCGCTCATTCCGGGATCATCTGCCAGCCAGGACGGCCCTTGGCCTTGTACAGGAAGAGGTGGTGGAGCATCAGCTTGACCCAATGGCCGCTGAGCCCGATCTCGCCGCGGGTGTCCTTGAGGTCGCGGCCACTGGGATAGCGGACATAGTCCGGCACCACCGGCATCATCGTCATCGCCGCCGCCGACCCCCGACGTAGTCCGTGTCCGGCGGAAGCCACGCAGGCCGCGCCCATCGAGGCCATCGACGCCCGGTGTGCCGGCGCGTCGGCCCCGCTCTTGATGCGGTCGAAAATCGTCAGCGCGGCGGTCTTGCCCATCACACCGGAAGGCATCCCTGTCCGGGGCGGCGAAGGCGCGATCACGGTGCCGTTGGCGCTCTTTCGCGGTCGCGAAATCTGATGCGGCGGGGCAAAGGCGATGCCGACGGCGAAGATGTTGTTGTATCCGGGAGCCAGGTAGGTGCTGGGCCAGTCCTCCGCACTCCAGTTCTCGTAGGGCTTGGATGTGTAGTCGGCATCGACCTTCATGAAGCCGCTGGGAGCGAAAAGTTCTGCCGTGATGTCGATTCCGTCACGATCGTATGCCTTCAGCGGTACCCCTCCGAAGGGCGGCAGCAGCATCGCGAAGTCGAATGCCAAACTGTGCTTCCGGCCGTCGAGGGTCTCGTAGCGGACCACCCCTTCTTCGACCTGCTCGACATGGGCACCGAGAATCGCCTGGACCCCGCGTTCGCGGAACAACGACCCGGTCCACAGTTCGCTCGAGGTCTGAAAGCCCTGGTCCTCGAAAGTCATTCCGTCGACGCCGAAGTCACCCAGATGAGCCTCGTTGGTCAGGTAGACCAGACGCGCCCGGTCCCGGACTCCGGCCTCGCGGAGTTCGTGATCGACATTGAACACGTACTCGAACGCGGCACCCTCGCAGGTGCAGGTGCCGTGACCCATTCCGACCACCAGGGTCTGCTCCTCCCCAGACTCGAGCCGCTTGATGACATCTCGCAGCCGGGCCGCTGCCTCGAGGGCATGATCGGCGGTACAGACGGACACCGTGTGGCCGTCTGGGCCGAGCCCCGGCGTCGCCTCGAACCGCAACCGCGGCCCGGTGGCGTTGATCAGATAGTCGTACCGCAGCCGCTCCGACGTACCCTCTCTGCCTTGCCCGGTGTACCGGATGTCCACCGCACCGCGAGGGTCGTCGGCATCGCCGTCCGGGCGGATCGCCATCGCTGCGGCCTGCCGGAAGACGATGCCTTTGCGGCCGTATACGGGTTGCAGCGGAAAGACGACGTTCTTCTTCTCCATTTTTCCGACTCCGACCCAGATGTTGGACGGAATCCAGTTCCACTGCGAGTTGGGCGACACGACGGTGACCGTGTGCTGCTTGCCCAGGCGACTGCGTCCCAGCAGTCGTGACAGGTGAAGCGCAGCGGTGTGTCCGGAGATCCCGGCACCCAGGATGACGACGTCGGCCATGAGGATTCCCTTCGCGTAGGACCTCCTTCCTACCGTACCCCGGGGGGTATCGACAGAGACTTTGGACCTAGTTCCCGCCCCGCCGATCGCCGACGTGGCGAGCACTCGCGGATGACCGACCCCGATCCCTCTTGATACCCCCCGGGGTATCAGGTACCGTTGTCGGCGATGGCCCACCACATCCGCGTGATCTGTGAAGCAACCGACCGGGCGGACATCCGGGCCACCGACATCCTGCTGTCACCACACTCTCGAAAGGGAAAACTCATGTGCAGTCCTGCGACCTGTCGGACCTGCGGCAAGGCCAGCTATTCCGGATGCGGTCAGCACGTCGATCAGGTCCTCGCCGGTGTGCCGCAGAACAAGCGCTGCCAGTGCGCACCGGCTGCCCGCTCCACCGGGGGCTCATCGATGCTGTCACGCCTGTTCGGCCGCTGACCGCGCCGTTCCTCGACGACACCCTGCATTCCCTACGTCGAACGGTCGTTCCGGCCGCTTGCCATCATCATCACGTGATCCGGAGGTCCTCGTGTACTTCGCTCAGCACTATCTCGACTGCCTGTCCCAGGCGTCATATCTGATCGGCGACGAAACCACCCAGCAGGCAATTGTTGTCGATCCTCGCCGGGACATCGCGGAGTATCTGTCCGACGCCCGCGACCACGGGATGCGAATCGTCGGTGTCATCAACACCCACTTCCACGCCGATTTCCTTTCAGGGCACCTGGAAATGGCCGACGCCACCGGGGCATGGATCGGATATGGGCAGGGCGCCGAGGCGGAGTTCCCGATCCGGTCACTTGCCGACGGCGAACGCATTTCGCTGGGTCAGGTGACGCTTCAGATCATGCACACCCCCGGGCACACTCCGGAATCGATCAGCGTCCTGGTGTACGAGCACCCCGACGACGAGGTCGCGTACGGCGTCCTCACCGGAGACGCCCTGTTCATCGGTGATGTCGGGCGACCCGATCTGCTGGCGTCCATCGGCGTCACTGCCGACGAGCTCGCTCACCTGCTGTACGACTCCGTCCAGAACAAGCTGATGGGCCTGCCGGACGGTGTGCGGGTCTTTCCCGCGCATGGCGCCGGTTCCGCCTGCGGCAAGAACCTGTCGACCGAGAAGCAGTCGACGATCGGCGAACAACGCCGGTTCAACTACGCCTGCCAGCCGATGGGCGAACCTGAATTCGTCGCCCTGGTCACTGCCGGCCAACCGCCGGCCCCGGACTACTTCGTCTACGACGCAGTCCTGAATCGCAAGGATCGCGCTGTCTACGACGCGCAGCACGCCCTGTCGGCTTTGGACATCGACTCCCTTCGCCTGGCCATCGCCGGCGGGGCCATCCCCATCGACGCTCGGGAGGCGCCGGAGTTCGCTCGCGGACACCTCCGCGGTGCTCTGAACGTGCCGGCGGACGGCAGATTCGCCGAAACCGCAGGCATGGTCGTGGAACCGACCGACGACGTGGTGGTGATCGCCCCCGACGGTCGCGAGCAGGAAATCGCCGTTCGACTGGCTCGTATCGGTTTTGACCACGTGGCGGGCTACCTACCGGACGTCGAATCATTTCTGATGGACCACCCGGAACTCGCCTCGCGCGCCAGCCGTCTGACATCCCACCAACTCGCGGAGGCATCGGCGTCCCCGAGAGCTCCCATGGTGATCGATGTGCGCAACGCATCGGAACGCGACGAGGGTTCTGTCCCGGGATCGGTGCACATCCCGTTGGCTCAGCTTCATCGACGCATTCGCCAGATCCCGTTGGATCAGCCGATCGTCACCTACTGCGCCGGGGGGTGGCGTTCCAGTGTGGCCGCCAGCATGCTGCGCCGAGCAGGAGTCCCGGACGTCTCCGACCTCCTCGGTGGCTTCGCCGCCTGGACCGCCACCATGCGCACCGCCGACGCCTGACCGACGGATCGCGGTCATCGCCTGGCTGCCGCTTGCCGCCCGCCGCCCGCCGCCCGCCGCCCGCCGCCCGCCGCGGATTGTCGGGACCTTCGACCGTGGTGCAGCAATGCGTCGATACATACCCTTAGGGGTATCGGGTTGCTCATCAGGCGGCCGGCGAACCTTCACCTGATGCCTCTCGTCGGCAACCCGACCCCGAACCGGACCCCGTCGCATTCAGCGCGGCCGGCGAAGAAGCGGGGAGCGTCGAAGGAGAAACACATGAGAAGGCTGCTGGTGCTCGGCGGTGGAACCGCCGGGACGATGATCGTCAACAAGCTGCGGCGCAGGCTGGACCCATCCGAGTGGACGATGACCGTCGTCGATCAGGACGACGCGCATCACTACCAGCCGGGTTACCTCTTCCTGCCGTTCGGCACCTACACCCCGCGGCAGGTGACCCGGTCGCGGCATGCGTTCCTGCCCGACGGGGTCGACTTCGTCATCGCGGAGGTCGACGCCATCGATCCGGTCGCCCAGGTGGTCACGCTGACCGATGGGCGCACCTTGTCCTACGATTATCTCGTCATCGCCACCGGTGCGACACCGCGGCCGGACCAGACTCCAGGCATGCTGGGAAAGCAGTGGCGCGAGTCCATCTTCGATTTCTACAGCCTCGACGGTGCAGAAGCGCTGGCGGGGGCTCTGGCTGGTTTCCGCGGTGGCCGACTTGTCGTGCACATCACCGATCTGCCGATCAAATGCCCCGTCGCCCCGCTCGAATTCACCTTCCTCGCCGACGACTACTTCCACCGTCGCGGCATCCGTGACGACGTCGAGATGGTGTACGTGACTCCGTTGTCCGGAGCATTCACCAAGCCGATCTCGTCGCAGCATCTCGGTTCCATGCTTTCCGACCGTGGCGTTGCCGTCGAGACCGACTTTCTGGTCGAACACATCGACGAGGACAGCAAGACATTGGTGTCCTACGACGAGCGTGAGATCCCGTTCGACCTGTTGGTGACCGTACCGCTGAACATGGGAGCCGATTTCGTCGCACGGTCCGGGCTCGGTGACGAGCTCAATTACGTGCCGGTTGACAAACACACACTCCAGTCGACGGCCCATCCCAACATCTTTGCCGTCGGTGATGCGTCGGACATTCCGACATCGAAGGCCGGTTCAGTCGCGCACTTCTCGGCGGAAATCTTCTGTGAGAACTTCCTGCAGCTGATCGCCGGGAGACAGATGAGCGGTTCCTTCGACGGCCACGCGAACTGCTTCATCGAATCCGGGGAGGGCAAGGGGTTGTTGATCGACTTCAATTACGACACCGAACCGCTCACCGGCAAGTATCCCCTGCCGGTCGTCGGGCCGTTCAGCTTGTTACAAGAGAGTCGCGCCAACCATCTCGGCAAGCTCGCCTTCCGGTGGATCTACTGGAATGTCCTGCTGCCGGGTCGACCGATTCCGTTACCTGCGCACATGTCCATGGCCGGGAAGAGCCACGAACTGGTCAACAGCTGAACGCACTCAGCAGCAAGAGAAGGAGTAGGACGATGCCCGTCACAACCTTGGGCGGCCGTGAGATCCACGTCAACGCAGAGGGTTTCCTCACCGACCCGACCGAATGGAATGCCGACCTGGGACAGACGCTGGCCCAGCAGATCGGGATCGATCTCACCGATGCGCACTGGAAAGCGATCAACTTCCTGCGGGGCGACTTCGCCGTCAAGGGTGAGACTCCGACCCTCCGACGGGTCTCCACTGCGGGTGGGATACCGGTGAAAGAACTGTTCCGCCTGTTCCCGGGCAAGCCCGCGAAGAAGATGGCCTACATCGCGGGTCTGCCCAAGCCACAAGGCTGCGTCTGACCGCGATCACCTCAACCGGAAGGAAACCCGATGACCACCGTGGCTGACTCTGCCGCCCTGATCGTTCCGCAGTTCGACAACGAAGGAACCGGTCGCAAGCTCGCCATCATCTGTTCCAAGGGAACGCTCGACATGGCGTATCCAGGACTGATCCTGGCCAACGCCGCCTTGGGGGAAGGCGTCGAGACCCACCTCTTCTTCACCTTCTGGGGTTTCGAGATGATCAACAAGAAGACCATGGATCATCTGCAGTTCACCGTTCTGGGCAACCCCGCAACTCACATGCCGCAAGGACTCGGCGGGCTCCCGTGGATGACCAGCATGGCCACCTCGAAGCTGAAGAAGTCCATCTCCGACATCGGTGTTCCCGAGGTACCGGAATTCCTCGAGCAGATCGTCGCGTCCGGGGGCCACCTCTGGGCCTGCCGCATGTCGGCGGACATGAACCACCTGACGAAGGATGATCTCTACGACGACGTCGAGGGCATCATCAGCGCGTCGGACTTCATCGAGAAAACCGAGGGCGCGCAACTGTTGTTCATCTGACGTACAGCCGTTCATCTGCCGTCCAGCGGCCGCCGGCGATCGCACCGGCATCGACGCCGCCGGGTCAGGCGAGCGAGAGGAACAGTTTCTCCATCACCTTGGTGTCCAGCGTCTCTTCACCGTCGGACTCCACCAGGCACTGCTTCAACCCTGCAGCGATGATGGCGAAACCCGCCCGGTCCAGTGCCCGGCTGACAGCTGCGAGTTGGGTGACCACGTCCTGGCAATCGCGACCGTCCTCGATCATCTTCAGGACGCCGCCGATCTGACCCTGCGCGCGACGCAGCCTGTTCACGACCGTGCCCATCGTCTCGGGCGCAAGTGCGACCATCTTTTTCCTCCTGGAGATGTGATCGAACCGCTCGACGGCGACCGAAACAGCGTCCGAACGGCCCGCGACGCTGCGGGAATGAATACCGCCCAGGGTATCAGTGGACCGGTGTGACATGTCCTGCGCCGGGAGGCATCCGTGCGTCAGCGTGTCCTACCGTGCCGCTGTGCGGATCACGGAGGGTGTCGTCGGCAACCGTCGCCTGCCTGCCAACTTGTTCGGCGCTCCGGGTGAGACGGTCTTCTTCCTGGCGATGATCGCCACCGTTCTGCTCGGCGGTTGGCTGACCGGGCAATGGGTGATGAACGAGCGGGAACTCACTCGTTGGCACCCCGGGTACTTCCTGTCGACCCGACCCGGTCGCGCTGATGCTGGCCGGCTACGCCGTTCTCATGATCATGGTTCAACTCCGCCTGGCTCCGCGGTACCTGCAGGTGCCGTTCGGGCATGGCAGCTGGGCGTTCTCCTTCTCCTACGCGGCCGCATGCACCGCGGCCGTCCGCTGGCTCGGCGTCGAGAAGCCGGCCGGCCAACCGGCGCTGACCTGGGCGATACTGCTGCTCATCACCGGCTTCATCGGTGTGCTGGGGGTTCTGACGGCTCGGGCCCTCCGCCGGGGCACCTACCTCCCGGCTGCCGGACCGCTCCGTCTGCCCAGCGACTGATGCTGCAGGGTTGCCAGCTGCCCACTCAGGTGCCATGCGGTGGGCTCAGCCGAATGCAGTCCAGCGCTCGGGCCGGCGTCTTCTGCACGGCGAACAGGCGTCGTTGAAGATTTGGCGGCATCCGGGCGAAAAGCCGTATCAGCTCCGGCATGAGACGCACCTGGACCCCGGTCCGCGGGATCAGCGTGGACATCGTGCTCGATCCGGCGACCGCCGCGGTGACGGCAAGTTCGCGGATGCGGTCCTGGTAGGCGAGCAGCCCGTTGTGATGGTCACGGCCGGCAGCGGCGAGTTCTTCTGCCAGCACGTACGCCGCGACCATCGCGACGCTGGTGCCTCCACCCACAGCCGGGCCCGGTGAGTACCCGGCGTCCCCCACCAGTGCGACCCGTCCCCTCACCCAACCACCCATCACGATCTGGCTGATCGAATCGAAGTAGAAGTCGTCGGCAGCGTCGATCTCGGCGAGCAACCGGGGCACCTGCCAGCCGTCGCGACCGTAGATCTCATGAAGTAGTCGTTTCTGTGCATCCACGTCGCGGTGGTCGATGGGCAGCTCCAGTTCGCTACGGAACAGAAACCCGCCTCTGGTGGTCGAGGTTCCACTCACGGGATAAATCGCGGCCAGCCGGCCCGGGGCGTTCCAGACCACCATCCGGCCCTCGAGTCCGAGGAAATTGGGCAGCGCTCCACCCGCGAGATACCCACCGAGGAAACGGCGGAATCGGTGCTCCGGCCCGAACACCAGGCTCCGAACTCTGGAATGCAGGCCGTCAGCGCCGATCACCAGGTCGAACCGGTCCGCGGGGGCGCGTTCGAAGGTGACCGCAACCCCGCCCGGCTCCTGCGTCATCGTGGTGACCGAATCCTCGAACAGGTACTGCACCTCATCACGTGTCGCCGCATGGAGGATGCCGGCCAATTCACCCCGCATCACCTCGACATGTCGACCGGAGCTGCCCACGACCAGGTTGCGCATCTCGACATCCACCGGGCGGCCATGATCTCGTTGGAAGGAGACGATGTCGGTCCTGGTGCGGGCATCCATCACCGCCGGCAGCACACCCGCCCATTCGGCGACGTCCAACGCCGGTCCGAACAGGTCGACCGCGTGGCCGCTCGTGCGGACCTGGTGCAGCGGCATCCGCTCGACCACGGTCACCGCAAAGCCGTACCGGCACAGCCAGTACGCCGCCGTCGGGCCGGCCACACTGGCACCCGAAATCAGTACTCGCAGGGGTTGACGGGGCATGTCACCGACCACGCTATAGGGCCGAAGCGGCGCCGGCGCGAGAGTGTTCAGGCCAGCACGAAGTACCGCAGCCAGATGTACGGCCAGGAAATGGCCACGGTGATCGCGGTGACGACCAGCCCATAACGGGTGAAGGTGGCGAACGAGATGGCATGTCCTGCTCGTTTGGCGATCCCGGTGACCACGACGTTCGCACTTGCACCGATGGCGGTGGCGTTGCCGCCCAGTCCCGCACCCAGAGCCAGTGCCCACCAGAGCGATTCGGCCTGCGGGCCACTGCCGCTGGCGACCAGGGTTGCGACCAGTGGTGTCATGGTCGCCACGTAAGGGATGTTGTCGATGACGCCGGACACCACCGCGGAGCCGAACAACAGCACGGTGGCGGCGAGCAGAAATTGGCCACCGACGGCGTCCACGGCACGTTCGGCCAGGTAGTCGACGACGCCGATGTTGACCAATGCGCCGACCATCACGAACAGCCCGACGAAGAAGACCAACGTCTCCCACTCGACGTCTTCCAGGAACTGTTCGCGCGAGGTCCGACTGACGACGATCATGGCGCCGGCCCCGAGCAGCGCGACCACGGACGGCTCCAACGGCAGCACGCTGTGCAGTGTGAACGCCGCCAGGATCACTACCAGGACGGCGAGCACGCGCCGGAGCAGGGCGGGGTCGGTGAGTGCCTGGCGCTCGTCCAGCGCCATCACGTCCTGCGCAGACGCCGCGTCCACCGTGAACGCCGAGCGGAAGAGCACTCGGGCCAGCAGCAGGAAAACGGCAACCAACAGCACGGCCAGCGGGGCCAGGTTGACCAGGAAGTCGTTGAAGCTCAGGCCGGCGCGGCTGCCGATGATGATGTTGGGTGGGTCACCGATCAGCGTGCCCACTCCACCGATGTTGCTGACCATCGCTTCGGCGACCAGGTACAGCTCGGGCCGCACTCCCATCCGGGCGCAGACCAGCAGGGTCACCGGCGCCACCAACAGCACGGTCGTCACGTTGTCCAGCAGGGCCGATGACACGGCCGTCAACACACACAGCAGTACGAGGAGCCGGTACGGCCGCCCCTTGGCGCGCTTGGCGGCCCAGATGGCCAGATATTCGAACAAGCCCGTCTGTTTGACGACACTGATCACGACCATCATCCCGAACAGCAGCAGGATGACGTTCCAGTCGACGCCCGTCTCGGCGCTGAAGAACGCCGTGTCTGCGGTGCTGGCGCCGATCAGCAGCATGAGCGCGGCGCCGCCGAGAGCCGCCCGGACCCGGTGCACCCACTCGGTGGCGATGAGGACGTAGGCCCCGACGAACACCGCGATCGCCGCAATGATCAGCCAGCCGCTGGTGTCGTTCACCGGCCAGCGAGCAGGGCGCCGAGCAGCTGGTGCACCGTGATCACGCCGAGCACCCGCCCCTTCTCCGTCACCGCGACCATCGGCGAGTGCTGCCGGCTCATCACCGACGCGATCTCGATCGCCGTGGCGTCCGCGGCCACGATCGGGCGGTCCGCGTCCCGGCGCGGAAGGTATGCCTTGTCCGGCATCAGCTGCGCCACCGTGTGCCCGGACAGTGCGCGGCACAGCTGGTCCGCCTCCGTCTCGGGGATGACTCGAGCAAGCATCGGGTCCTCCTCGATGTAGTCCGGCAGCGCGAAGCGCAGCACCTGCGAGGCCGGCAGCACGACCAGCGGCAATCCGTCGGCATCGAGCACCACCAACCCCGGCAACCCGCGCTCCACCAGCAACACGGTTGCCGTCAGCGCATCGGTGCCGGTCGTCACCACCGGGAAGTCCTGTATCAGGTCGCGCGCTCGCACAGCGGGCACCATACCTTCGGCCGCAAGCCTCGGGTCGCCGGGCCGGTTCACCGCGGTACTCCCGACCGCGTTTCCACGAGGAGTCTGCCGGGGCATCATCAGGAAGCGAAAAGGAAAATGCAATTGCTGATCTGCCTGTTATCCATCAGGTGCCCGGAATTGTCAGGCATCCGATGACAATTCAGATCACTGCCAGCGTCCGTCATGACGGACGCACTCGTAGCCTGTCGACTCGCACCGTTCGCACAACACTTCGGTCGCTTCTGCCGCCTCCGCGCGTTCGTCCCGGCATGCCGGACAATCATTGAGTGGGCCAAAGCATCTGGTGCACACCAGAAAGCCTCCCCCGCCTGCCGCACCCGCAACCATGGTGGAACTGCCTTCCGCTACGTGGTCGGCAGGTTCCGGAATATCGGCCACCGAGCGCACCGGAAATCGCGACGTCACCTTGGATCAGGAACAAGGCGTCGGCGGCCGGCATACGCGAGAAAGAGTCAAACACGACATCTGCGGCATTCCTGCACGGCGAACGACAACACCGCCCGATCGTGTCACCGGACATTCGCTACGTGCACGGGCGGACCTCGCCGGCACTGTCGGGGGACGCTCCGGAGGAGGTCTCCCGGGGGTTGAGCTGCGTTTGCATCTTCGCCCGTGGTCGGGGCCGCGTCAGACAGCCGCGCTGGATCGACCGGCCGTCCTACCTGGGGACCGGGTTCAACAGTTCGCGAACCTGGGATGCGGTCGGCACCCGCCCGGACAGGACGAGTTGCTCGTCCACGACCAAGGCAGGAGTGCTCATCACTCCATATCCGGCGATGGTCGCGTAGTCGGTCACCTTCTCGATGGTGGCGTCCATCCCGAGTGCGTCGACCGCCTCCCTGGTCACACGTTCGAGGTTCTTGCAGTTGCTGCAGCCGGGGCCGAGCACCTTGATGATCATCACGGGATCCTTTCCATGGTCCGCATTCTCGGGAGTGGCGCGTGTCAGGCGAGGAGGAGGTTGAACAGGTAACCGATTGCGACGATGCCGGTCGCAGTGACGGCAACGAATGCGGCCAACAGCGGTGGCTTGAGCACGCGCCGAAGCAGGATCATCTCGGGCATGCTGAGCGCGACGACGGCCATCATGAACGCCAGCAGTGTGCCCATGGGCAGACCCTTGTCGTAAAGGGCCTCGACCAGCGGCATGATGCCTGCGGCGTTGGAGTAGAGCGGGATCCCGATGCCCACCGCGACGAGCACACCGAAGGGATTGCCGGGTCCGGCGTAGGAGGTGAAGAAGTCGGTGGGCACCCAGCCATGGATCACCGCTCCGAGCCCGATGCCGACCAGCAGATAGGGCCAGATCTTCCGGACGATGGTGCCGACCTCTTCGATACCCATCTGGATCCGCTGATCGAAGGTCAACCCGGCGGCCGGGTCGATGCTCTGCCCGCCCAGCTTGGTCTCGAAGACGAACGGCTCCACCCATTTCTGCACACCCAGGCGCCCGAGCACCCACCCGGCGACGATCGCGATGACCAGTCCGGCCCCGATGTACACGGCAGTGACCTGCCAGCCGAACAGGCTGAACAACAAGCCGATCGCGATCTCGTTGACCATCGGACTGGCGATCAGGAAGCTCAGGGTGACCCCGATCGGCACTCCGGCCGCGACGAAGCCGATGAAAGCCGGGACGGCACTGCAGGAGCAGAACGGGGTGACAACGCCCAACCCGGCGGCCATCACGTTGCCGACGCCTTCGCGTTTGCCGCCGAGCATGGCCCTGGTCCGCTCGATGCTCATGTACGACCGCAGCACCGTGACGATGAAGATGATCAACACCAGCAGCAGCGCGATCTTGATGGTGTCGTACAGGAAGAAGTGCAGCGTCTCGGTGAACCGGGCCTGCGGCGCCATGCCGAAGACGTTGTACAGCAGCGCATCCCACAGCCAGCCGTTGATCCAGTACAGAGCGAGCCACCCTGTTGCCGCCGTGGTCAGGAAAAGGAGCTGCCCACGATGGGTGGTCGGAATCCGTTCGACGACGCTCATGACGGCACCGACTGCTCCACCGCAGAGCCGGGGAGCGCTGCGCGAAGACGAGCCGTGGCGTCGGACGCAAGCGCATAGTCGATCCAGCGACCACGTCGGCTCGAGGTGACCAGGCCGGCTTCGCGCAGGACCTTGAGGTGGTAACTGAGCAGGTTCGCCGCGATCGGCAGTTGCTCCTGCAGCTTGCACACACACAGCTCGCCGGTTGCCAACTGCTGCAGAAGGCTCCACCGGATCGGATCGGCCGCGACGGCCAGCAGGGCGGCGCCGCTGAGCGATTCGCTCGTTTCAATCAGGCTTGTACCAATCACCATTGAAGTGTTGCGCGGCGAGCGTGATCACCCCAGAGGCCAAGGTCCTCTTGTTGTGGCCTGTTTTTACGCAGATGCCTCGGCAACCATGTTGCGACTGCTCAAGACGGCGGCGAGCGCGTCGAGTGTCTCCGGGACGAGAGTGAAGTACGCCCATACGCCGCGCTTGTCGCGGGTCAGCAGGCCCGCGTCGACCAGCACCTTGAGATGGTGCGACACGGTCGGTTGAGACAGCCCCAGCGGATCGGTGAGGTCACAGACACACGCCTCGCCGCCCTCGTGCGCGGCGATCAGCGACAACAGGCGGAGCCGGGCGGGGTCTGCGATTGCTTTGAGGGTTCGAGCCAGATCCGTTGCTGCGTGGGCACTGAGCGGTTCACGCACCAACGGAGCGCAGCACACGACGTCGACGGTGGGCAGCGCGGCGGAGCGTGACATGAAACGAGTATGCCTCAGATATTGACAGACGTCGATGCCTGCGCCAGAGTAGGGACATCGATGTCCGTCTATATAGGAGGTTGCTGGTGACAACGTCAGACAGGGAGATCCGCGAGCACGTCAGGGACCGCTACGCAGCGGCCGCGCTGTCGGTGGTATCCGGATCAGGGACAAGTTGTTGCGGACCCACCGACGGACCGCAGTCAAGTTGCTGCGGTCCCGCAGATGCGCTGGGCGCGATCAGCGACAAGGACGAGAAGGACATCTTCGGCGCCGCGCTGTACACACCCGGCGAGACCGACGGACTCCCCGAGGAAGCAGTGCTGGCATCATTGGGTTGCGGCAACCCGCTGGCAGTCGCCGAGATCCGCTCCGGTGAAAGGGTATTGGACCTGGGCTCCGGCGGTGGTATCGATGTGTTGCTGTCCGCCCGCCGGGTCGGGCCGAGCGGGTTCGCCTACGGCCTGGACATGACCGATGAGATGCTGGATTTGGCCCGAGCGAACGCCGCCAAGGCCGGCGCGAGCAACGTCGAGTTCCTCAAGGGGCAGATCGAGGACATTCCGCTGGGCGACTCCTCGATTGACGTGGTGATCTCCAACTGTGTGATCAACCTGTCCACGGACAAGGCCGCGGTCATCGCCGAGATGTTCCGTGTACTCACTCCCGGTGGCCGGCTGGGGATTTCCGACGTGGTCGCCGAGGACCACCTCTCCTCCACCGAACGCGCCGAGCGCGGTTCGTACGTCGGGTGCATCGCCGGCGCGTTGTCCAGGTCGGAATACCTCGACGGGCTGTCCGCCGCCGGTTTCACCGACGCAGAGGTCGTGTTCACCCACGAGGCCGCCCCAGGCATGCACGGTGCGATCGTCCGCGCAGTCAAGCCGGTCTCTGCTGTGGCGGAGGGGATGTCGTCATGACGGCGGTGGCGCGGAGGCTCCGCGCAGTGCTCTCCGATTCGCCTCAGGTGAAAGTCTGCGAGTCGTGCGGTTCGGTGTCGGTGTGTGACACGTCCTGCCGGGCGGGCGCCGCCCGGGAGCGCGTCTTCACCAGTTACCTCAGCGTCGGGCTCCCGCGCTGAGCGGGGCAGCAGGCAGCTCCAGTTCATCGAGCAGGGTGCGGACCCTGCGTTCGATCTCGTCGCGGACGGGGCGGACGCCGGGTACGTCTCGGCCGGCAGGATCGTCGAGAACCCACTCCTCATAGCGCTTGCCCGGAAAAATGGGGCAGGCGTCACCGCAGCCCATGGTGATCACCACGTCGGCGGCGCGGACGGTCTCATCGGTCCAGGGTTTCGGGAACTCTGCCGAGATGTCGATGCCTCGTTCGGCCATCGCCGCAACCGCTGCCGGGTTGACCTGGATGCCCGGTTCGGAGCCACCCGACCAGGCGACCGCCCGGTCGCCGGCGAGAGCCGTGAAGAAGCCCATCGCCATCTGTGAGCGGCCGGCGTTGTGCACGCACAGGAACAACACCGTGGGCTTGCCGTCGTCATGCAGGCCTTCGACCTTCGCCAACGCGCGCAGGCGCTGTCGGGCGAAGCGTTCGGCCATCAACGGTAGGAACTTGGTGACCGTGGCCCGGACTGCGAACTGGTCGAACGACGAATGGAGGAACCGTTCAATGGTCTCGGTACCGAATACCCCGTCGAACTCACCGGAGAGACGGGCGGCCGCGGACCGCAACGCCAGTGATTCGTCCGGCCGCAACGTGTTCCACGTCGGCGTCTGCAGCGTCGATCGAGGTGAACTGGGAGTGCTCATGGCTGATTCCTCCAGTGGTGCAGGGTGGTCAGGACGGTTCAGGCATCGGACTCAGGTGCACTGAGGGCGGCGGCGAGTCGCTCGACGCGGCGAGTGATGTCGGCGTAGGCGGTCTCGAAGGCGTCATCGGTATCCACCCGGACCGGGTCCGGGATCGACCAGTGGAAGCGATCCAGGCCCGCGTCCAATTCCTCGTGCACGTTGTCGCACACCGCGACGATGAGGTCGTTTTCCCGCACCACCTCCTGCACCGCAGCAGGTTTCGGCCGCCCGAGCTTCACACCATGCCGCCGCGCCGTTGCGGTGGCGCGCGGGTGCACCCGTGCCGCGGGGTGGGTTCCCGCCGACGCGGCCGGGACCGGACTGATGGCGTTCCACCGAGCAGCCGCCAACTGCGAACGCGCCGAGTTGGCGGTACAGACGAATACGACCCGCGGAATCTGGCCACTGTCGGACAGGCGGGTGTTCAGCCCGGCCTGCGCGGCGGACCACACCACCGGGTCATCCAGGCACAACTGCACATAGCTGCGCCGACGGTCACCCTCCGACCGCACCCGGCGCACCGCGCCGGCCTCCTCGAGAACCTTCAGATGGTGCGCGAGCAGGTTGCTTCCCATCCCGAGTGCATCAGCCAACTCCCCCGGGGAGGCGTCACCCACAGCCAGCAGGTCCACGATGGCCAATCGCACCGGTTCACCGAGCGCCGCATGGACCGCTGCCCGTTGCTCGACCGACATTCTCAATTTGCCTCCAAACCTATTGAGTCAAGTATGGTTGAGGCATGACAGAAGTCAAGGGTGCGGTCCCGATGAGCTTGCCGCGCCGACTCTTCGCGGAGGCACTCGGCACGGCGATGCTGGTCACGGTCGTTGTCGGGTCGGGTATTGCCGCCGCCCGGCTCTCCCCGGATGACATCGGCCTGCAACTGTTGGAGAACAGCACGGCGACGGTGTTCGGGCTGGCAGTGCTGATCCTGATGTTCGGGCCGGTCTCCGGCGCGCACTTCAATCCGGTCGTCACCGCGGCTGATTGGTTACTCGGGCGGCGGCGGCGCACCGGAATCCCGGGACACCACGTCGCCCCGTACATGGGCGCGCAGGTCGTCGGCGGAATCGCCGGTGCGGTCCTGGCAAACGTGATGTTCGACCTTCCCGCCGGGCAGATCTCCACCACGGACCGGGCCACCACCGGCCATGGCATCGGGGAGGTCGTCGCCACGGCAGGTCTTGTCGCGTTGATCTTCCTGCTGGCGCGGACTGGTCGGCATGTTCTGTCGGCTGCGGCGGTCGGCGCCTACATCGGTGCCGCCTACTGGTTCACCAGTTCGACGTCGTTCGCCAATCCCGCCGTGACGATCGGCCGGATCTTCACCGACACCTTCGCCGGCATCGCCCCGGGATCGGTGCCGATGTACATCGGTGCCCAGATCGTCGGCGCCATCATCGGTCTGGGTGTCGTGGTGAGCTTGTTTCCCGACACGACGGATCCGGCGACCGATCCTCAACCCGAACCAGACGGGAATCCCGCGGTGATGACATCAGTAGACAGGGGTGGATCGTGAGCGACCAGATTTCCGGCGAAGTGACGGCTGAGGCGCCGGAGCAGATCCATGACGTGATCGTGGTGGGTTCGGGCCCGGCCGGTTACACCGCGGCGATCTATCTGGCGCGGGCCGAGTTGAAGCCGCTGGTGTTCGAGGGCTACTCCTACGGTGGTGCGTTGATGACGACCACCGAGGTGGAGAACTTCCCCGGCTTCCCCGACGGCATCCAGGGCCCCGAATTGATGGCCAAGATGCGGGAGCAGGCCGAACGGTTCGGCGCGGACCTGCGCACCGTGGACGCCGACGGGGTGGACCTGACCGGGCCGGTCAAGACGGTCACCGTCGACGGCGTCGCCCACCGGGCCCGCGCCGTGGTCCTGTCCACCGGGTCCGCCGCCCGCTACCTGAACCTGCCCGACGAACAGCGGCTGATCGGCCGCGGCGTCTCGGCGTGCGCCACCTGTGACGGGTTCTTCTTCCGCGACCAGGACATCGTCGTGGTCGGCGGCGGGGACTCCGCGATGGAAGAGGCCACCTTCCTGACCCGGTTCGCCCGGTCGGTGACGATCGTGCACCGCCGCCAGGAGTTCCGGGCCAGCGCGATCATGCTGGACCGCGCCCGCAAGGACCCCAAGATCCGGTGGGTCACCAACGCCGCGATCACCGCCCTGCACGGCGACACCAGCCTGACCGGGATCACCGTCACCGACACCGTCACCGGCGCACAGTCCGAACTCGCGGTCACCGGGGTGTTCGTCGCCATCGGGCACGACCCCCGCTCGGGGTTGTTCACCGACCAGGTCGCCACCGACCCCGAGGGATACGTCCTGACCGGGGCCGCCGTCGCAGCGACCGCGTCCACCGGCACCAGCATCGAAGGCGTGTTCGCCAGCGGCGACCTCGTCGACCACACCTACCGGCAGGCCATCACCGCCGCCGGATCCGGCTGCGCCGCCGCCCTGGACGCCCAGCACTACCTCGCCTCCCACCCACTGCCCACAGCCGACGGGCCGGTCACCCACACCACCAACCCCTTCCCGCAGGAACCGGTCCAGGCATTCGCCGACTCCCTGAACCTCTGAGCAGTCAGTTCCTCAACCGACCTTGCTCCCCCGCTTCGAGAGAAAGAAGAATCCATGTCCGACAAGCCAGCCGTGCTGTTCGTCTGCATCCACAACGCCGGCCGCTCGCAAATGGCCGCCGGCTATCTCACCGCCCTCGGCAAGGGACGGATCGAGGTTCGGTCCGCCGGCTCGATCCCCGGAGACAAGGTCAACCCGGTCGCCGTGCAGGCGATGTTGGAAGAGGGTATCGACATCTCCACCCAAACGCCGAAGATCCTGACCACCGAATCGGTCCAGGCCTCCGATGTCGTGATCACCATGGGCTGCGGCGATGCCTGCCCGATCTTCCCCGGAAAGCGTTATGAGGACTGGAAACTCGACGACCCGGCCGGCCAGGGCATCGACATGGTCCGCACTGTGCGGGACGACATCCGTGGCCGGGTCGAGACTCTCATCGGCGAGCTGCTGCCTGCCGGCGGCTGACAACTCATGACCACACCAGCCGCGCCGTCGGTGCTGTTCGTCTGCGTCAAGAACGGCGGCAAGTCACAGATGGCTGCCGGTCTGATGCGCAGCATTGCCGGCGACCGCGTCATCGTGGACTCCGCGGGCATCGCACCTGGCACTGCCGTCAACGCCCTGTCGGCACACCGACGAACCGTCCGAACGCGGCATCGACGGCATTGAACGGATGCGCCTGGTCCGGGACGACATCACCCGTCGCGTTGCAGTTCTCGCCCGTCAACTGGCCGACCAACACGCCCCCGGTGTCTGACTGGTGGCGCCCAGGTACGCCGTCAGGATCATGATTCGCCGCCGACTGGTCAGTCGGCACCCGCAGGCAAGGAGCGCAGCACAGCGTCGGCGTGCTTCATCTGAATGTTGTGCAGCCGCCAGGACGTGGTGAACAGGGCGATGAGGGCGCCATCGCTGCGCTGCAGCGTTTCGGTGCCGCTCTCGCCGACCAGGACGTCAGCGGTTGCGGCGTCGGTTTGCCGGGCGACGCCGTAATCCAGTCGCTCCAGGGTGATCGGGGCGTTGAATTCGAATTCCATGCGGTGGGTGGCCACCTCGAACTGCATCGGGACCGACGGCCGCAAACACCGGGGCCTGGTCCCCGCGGCGGTCCGAGCGCAGAACCTGGACAACGCCTTCCTGTTCGAGTTGCGCCACCCCGCGCCGGAATTGCTTGTAGCGACCGCTGTCCTGTGCGCGGGCCACAGCGAAATGCTCGGGAGCGAATTGCGGAATGCGCGGGAATCTGACCGGCTGATCGACGTACAGAGTGTCGCCGACCGCAAGAGCACTGGCATTGACCAGACCGACGACGTCACCGGGATAGGCGGTGTCGAGCGTGGTGCGGTCCCGGCCGAACATGGCCTGCGCATACTTCGTTGCGAACGGCTTCCCGGTGTCCGCGTGCGTCGCGACAATCCCTCGATGAAAGGTCCCTGAGCAGACCCGGACGAACGCGACATGGTCGCGGTGTGCGGCGTCCATACCTGCTTGGATCTTGAAGACGAACCCGGAGAACGGGGCATCCAATGCATGCGATCGACCGTCTGCGTCGGCCCGAGGAGAGGGTGCAGGCGCGAGATCGATCAGAGTGTCCAGCAGATGGCGGACACCGAAATTCAAGACCGCGGCGCCGAACAGCACGGGGGTTGCCTTCCCTGCGAGGTAGGCCGATGCATCGAAGTTCATGCCGGATTCGGTGAGCAACTCGTGCTCTTCGACGGCAACCGGCCAGGCCGACGGTTGGTCGACGGCGGCCTGCTCCGGGGTGAGCACCTCCTCCTCGGCGATGGTGGCGCCACCGGGGGTGCGGGTCAGCTTCAGATAGTTCCCGGTGGTGCGATCCAGCAACCCGTGGAACTCGCCGGCGACACCCACCGGCCAGGTCAGCGGCATGACGTCCAGGCCCAGCCGCTGGGTGATCTCGTCGAGAAGCTCCAGCGGTTCCCGGCCGGGGCGGTCCCACTTGTTGATCACCGTGATCATCGGGATGCCACGCAGCCGGCAGACCTCGGCCAGTTTCAACGTCTGCGGTTCCAGTCCCTTTGCGGCGTCGATCAGCATCACCGCACTGTCCACCGCTGCCAGCACCCGATAGGTGTCCTCGGAGAAATCCGCGTGTCCGGGGGTGTCCAGCAGATTGACGACATGGTCGCGATAGGAGAACTGCAATGCGGCAGACGTGATGGAGATCCCGCGGGAGCGTTCCATCTCCATCCAGTCCGACACCGTGCCGCGACGCCCCGCCTTACCGTGCACGGCGCCCGCCTGGCTGATCACCTGAGCGTGCAGGGCCAGCGCCTCGGTGAGCGTCGACTTGCCCGCGTCGGGATGGGAGATCACGGCGAACGACCGGCGGCGTGCGGCTTCACCGACCACGGCACCGGCGCGGGTCCCGCTGTCGACGTCGACCGTCTGGCTCGAGGCGGTCGTGGTCACCATGGCTCCTTTGAGTTCTCGGGGTCACCTGGCTGGGATGCTGGGTGCGTGCCGCGGCGGTGCGAGCGCGCCGTGAGCAGGGTCTGGCCGGCCAAGGCGATGTGGTCTGTGCCGGTTGGGACGAATCGGGTGCGGCGGACTTGGGAGCTTCATCCGAAGAGACGTTCTCCCGCACTTCCCGACGGGCTCACTCTACTCGCGCCGGGCGGGTCTTCAGAGCGGCTCGTTGCCCTCACCGGTGGATGCAGGTCAGGGATCTGGGCCGGTCGACGTTCCGTCGGAGTGCCGTCATGAAGTCCCGAGTCCGAATCTGATCGGCCCCGGCTAGGGCACCGAAGCCGCTGACCGGCCGGCCGGGGTTCGTGCGTTCGAGTCGACCGTAGAGGAGCTCCGCCCGGGTTGACTTGCGCACCCGCGAGCGAGGTCACCCGGGGTCGTGACGGTGGTACCGGCGGGCTGGGCGCACCCGCCGGTCGAGAGTGACACAGGGAACACGGCCGCTTGACTCCCGCGCCGGCCGGGTAACGAACGGATAGCGGTCGAAAGACGAGAAGTGATCGACATCTCGGGACGAAAGGGGATTCCGTGGCGGCACACACAGGCGAGAGGGCCCAAAAGACCGGCGACTTCTACGGCGCCCAGTGTGACGAGAAGGTGTACGTCACCCAGGGCGACAGGATCCCGAAATGCCCTCACGGCCACACCTCATTCGACACTCGTTGCAACGAAACTGGAAACAAGTCCTGAGCGGTCGCGACCAGTTCACCCCACCGACTGCGTGACCTGGGATTCGCTCCGTCCACGCGCCGGGGCCGCGCGGCATCGAGCGGTTCAGCCAACTCCAGTGAGGTCCCTGGACCGCTCGTCTCAGGCGGACGACCGGGATCCGGCATCCGGGCCCGCGGCGAGCGTGTCACGTCGGTCGTCGGCATTACCTCTCCACCGTCGGCACAAGAAAGTCTTGAATCGTGGACCAGTTGCATGTGGTGTACGCCGTTGTCGGCTCTGCGGGCCTCGTGCTGGCCCTGGTCAGCCGTTCGATCAGACAGTGGCCGATCAGCGAGCCGCTGGTTGCCCTGATGCTGGGCGTGCTGCTGGGCCCGGCGCTGCTCGGGGTCATCTCACTCTCGAACGAAACCAGGGACCTCGTGTTGCTGGAAGGGAGCAGGCTGCTCCTGTGCTGGTCGGTCATGGCGGCTGCGTTGCGGTTCCCCGCCAGGTCGTTACGGCCGGTCGTGCGAGCCGTCGTCCTGCTCCTCGTGGTCGCCATGCCACTGGCGGCCCTGGTGACGGGCGCTGCGGCCCTGCTGCTCGGCGTCCCCGTTGTCCTGGCCGCTGTCATCGGGGCGTGTCTGTGTCCCACGGACCCGGTGCTGGCGGCGTCCGTCGTGACCGGTGAGCCCGCTGAGCAGGAGATCCCGGGACGCCTGCGCAGAATGCTGAGCGTGGAAAGCGGCGCCAACGACGGTCTGGCCTTCCCCCTCGTGGCAGCCGCCATTGCCGTCGCCCTGCCGCAAGAGCACATCGGGTCCGCCATCGGCGGGATCGCCTGGGAGGTGCTCGGCGCCACCCTGATCGGCGCGGTGGTGGGAGCCGCGGCCGGCTGGGGGGTGCGCGCGGCAACCCAACGCCGAGATCTCGAGAGCGGGCCGGAACTGGCACTGACGCTGCTGCTCGCCGTTGCTGTGCTGGGCTTGTGCAGAGTGGCGAACACCGACGGAGTGCTGGGCGCCTTTGTGGCAGGCCTGGCCTACAACGCACTGGTGAAACGCAGCGAACGGGAGCCGGAGGACGGGATCGACGAGGCGATCAACCGGTACGCGGTGCTCCCGCTGTTCCTGCTGCTCGGCGTGTCCCTTCCGTGGCGGGAGTGGTGGGCTTTCGGCCCGGGAGCGCTCGGTTTCGTCGCTGCGCTGCTGCTGTTGCGCCGGCTTCCGTTCGTTCTGATGCTGGCGCGGCCGCTCGGCCTTCGCAGCCGCGACGCACTCTTCGCTGGGTGGTTCGGGCCGATCGGGGTGAGCGCGGTGTTCTACCTCGCGCACAGCGCGGATCAGGGCGTCGGCGATCCACGGATCTTCGCGGCCGGCACGCTGGCGGTCACGGTGAGCGTGGTGGCCTTCGGGGTGACCTCGTCACCGTTCCGCAAGCTCTATGCGCGCTGACGCCCCTGTCGGAATACCGACACCATGGCACGGATCCCGCGGGTTCAGTCCAGTTGAAGGCAGTCCGCCACTGGGCAGAGGCGCAAACCGTGAACACGTCGGCGGCGTTCTCGCCCACAACGACGTCGCACCGCAGGGCGCACCAGGGCGACCCCCGAAAATTCCCCGGCGCTCGCACCGATCTTCCGTTCCCATCTACAGGGCAGACTGCTCGCAGCCGTGCTCCTCGGGACCGAAGCGCTCACCATTGCCGCTCTGGCTCGAACGGTCCAGGCGCCTGAGTCCACAGTGCACCGCGAGGTCGAAAGACTCGTCCGGACAGGGGTTCTCACTTCGCGCCGAGTTGGCCGGCCGCGCCTCGTCGAACCCAACGATGACAACCCAGCCACCCGGCCACTTCGTGACCTGGTGATGATCGCCTACGGACCGCAATACGTGATCGGCCGACAATTGGCAGAGGTCGACGGCATCTCGGACGCGTTCCTCTTCGGATCATGGGCGGCCAGGTTCCACGGCGAACCGGGACCGCTGCCGAATGACATCGACGTCCTGATCGTCGGTTCTCCCGACCGCGACGACGTCCATGAGCGGCTCAGCGACGCGGCGCGGTTGCTACGTCGCGAGGTCAATCCGACCTTCGTGTCCGTCGACCGCTGGTCAGATCCCGCGGCAGACCCGTTCCTGGCCACGTCGATCAGCATCACCGCGCTGTCCACCGCCGCCAGCACCCGATAGGTGTCCTCGGAGAAATCCGCGTGTCCGGGGGTGTCCAGCAGATTGACGACATGGTCGCGATAGGAGAACTGCAATGCGGCAGACGTGATGGAGATCCCGCGGGAGCGTTCCATCTCCATCCAGTCCGACACCGTGCCGCGACGCCCCGCCTTACCGTGCACGGCGCCCGCCTGGCTGATCACCTGAGCGTGCAGGGCCAGCGCCTCGGTGAGCGTCGACTTGCCCGCGTCGGGATGGGAGATCACGGCGAACGACCGGCGGCGTGCGGCTTCACCGACCACGGCACCGGCGCGGGTGCCGCTGTCGACGTCGACCGTCTGGCTCGAGGCGGTCGTGGTCACCATGGCTCCTTTGAGTTCTCGGGGTCACCTGGCTGGGATGCTGGGTGCGTGCCTCGGCGGTGCGAGCGCGCCGTGAGCCGGGACAGTGCCGGCCGATTGGGGTGTGGTCGGAATTTCGCGCGCGTCCCGACCGCCTTACTCTGCTCTCGCCGGAGAATAGGGTCGTCACAGCGGCCGATTCATCAGCGCAGGCCGTGGGTAGGCGCGATCTGCGGCAGACCACATCTGGCGTCCGACATGGAAGGGGTGACGTGTCCCGAAGTCCGAGGCAGCACCTGATGCAGATCGGCGAGGTCGCCGAACGCACCGGGCTCTCCTTGAACACCTTGCGGCACTATCACCAAGCGGGACTGGTCGTGCCGTCGGCTCGGACGCAGGGCGGGTTCCGGCTGTACACCGACGCAGACGTGGAGCGGTTGATGGCGATCCGCAGGATGAAGCCGCTGGGCTTCAGCCTGGAGGAGATGCGGGACCTTCTGGTCATCACCGATCGACTTGCCGATCGGCCCGAGCTGCCGGCCGGCCAAGCCGACGACCTGCAAGCCCGGGTACGTGCGTTCAAGCAGACCGCCGGCGAGCGCCGCGACAAGCTGGCCCAGCAACTCGCCGCCGCCGAGGAGTTCATCGACACTCTGCAGGCGCTGGAGCAGGACTCGAGCTGATCCGTCATCGAACTCCAGACTGACGTCGTTCAGTGACCCGCTCCGAGTTGGCCGGACAAGTTGGTGTGCCGAGCGGCGCTGTCGCTGTTGAGCCCCACGATGGCGACGTGTTTGCCGTGGCGCTGAAACTTGGTCTCGATCGCATCCAGAGAGGCGATGGTGGAGGCGTCCCACAGGTGTGCGGCGGAGAGGTCGATGACGATCAATTCGGCCGGATCGTTGTAGTTGAATTGGAAGTACAGGTCGTTGGACGAGGCGAAAAACAATTCACCGGTCACCGTGTACCGACTGACGGTGCCGTCCGGTGACGGCTGCCGGGTGACCTCGACCAGGTGCGCGACCCGTTTGGCGAACAGGATGAAAGCCACGATCACACCGGTGACAACGCCGTAAGCGAGATTGTGCGTGGCAACCGTGACCGTCATCGTGGCGGCCATCACCAGCAATTCACCGGCCGGCATTCGCTTCAGTGTGGCGGGGGCGATCGAGTGCCAATCGAACGTCGCGATCGCCACCATGATCATCACTGCGACGAGAGCGGCCATCGGGATCCTGCCGACGATGTCGCCGAGCCCGACCACCAGGATCAACAGGAACACCCCCGCCAGAAAGGTGGAAAGCCTTGTCCGCGCACCGGATTTCACGTTGATCATGGTCTGACCGATCATTGCGCAGCCGCCCATACCGCCGAAGAATCCGGTGATGATGTTCGACGCGCCCTGCCCCCAGGATTCCCGCGTCTTGCTGGAATGCGTGTCGGTGAGATCGTCGACCAGCTTGGCGGTCATCAGGGATTCGAGCAGGCCGACCAGCGCCATCGCGAAGGCGAACGGCCCGATGATGGCCAGGGTGTCCAGTGTGAACGGAACGTTGGGCAGGAACCAGGTGGGCAGAGTGTCAGGGAGCGACCCTTGATCGCCGACCGTGGGCACCGCGACCTGCGCTGTCACTGTGACGATCGTCAGCACGATGATGGCGACCAACGGCGATGGGATCACCTTGGTGATCCGGGGCAGCAGGTAGATGATCACCAGACCGGCCGCGACCAGCGGATAGACCACCCATGGCACGTGCATGAGTTGAGGCAACTGAGCCAGCGCGATGAGGATCGCGAGAGCGTTCACGAACCCGACCATCACCATCCGTGGCACGAAACGCATCAGCCGGGCGGCACCGACCAGGCCCAGGACCACCTGAATGATTCCCGCGAGGATGACGGTGGCGATCAGGTAGTCCAGTCCGTACTGGGCCATCACCGGGGCGATCACCAATGCCGTCGCGGCGGTTGCGGCCGAGATCATCGCCGGCCGACCGCCGAGAATCGAGATCGACACCGCCATCGTGAACGAGGCGAAAAGCCCGATCCTGGGGTCGACACCGGCGATGATGGAGAACGAGATCGCCTCCGGAATCAGCGCCAACGCCACCACCAGGCCCGCCAAAACTTCCGTTCGCAGGACCGTCATCGGCATCCGCGGCAGTCGCGGCCGGCCAGACTCTTTCGCGGTCGAATTGCCGGAATCTGCAGGGGTAGAAGTCATGTCGCTCCGCTCAAGGGCGGGCGCGCGCGGCCCGCGTCGTTCTGCCAGGATTTTGGTCTCGGAATGGCGCGCCGCTGCGCCATGAGGACTGAGGGGACACCGCGCCGGGACGAGTCGACAGCGTTTCGGTGTGCGGGCAAGACTCTACTCTCACGTGAGAGTAGATGAGTAGGGCGACGGTCACACGTAGGTCACAGCGCACCTCGCCGTGGTGGTCTGTCGGTGCCGCTCGTGCGCGGGCGGCACGGCGCTGCTGGGCGCTCACGCTGCTGCAGCTCAGCGAGCTGACCGACGACATTGCGTCGGCGGTGGAGTCGAATGGCGCTCCCGTGGTTCTGGCGCGTCAGGATGACGAACTACTACTGGTGCTGTCCGCCGCTGACCTCGACGAGGCCGCCGGCGACGTGGTGGCCTTCGAGCGAGTGCTCGAGCTCCGTCTGGCGGCCATCGAGTCCTGTTCCCGGGCGAGCCCAACGGTCAGGTGACGACCAGCACCCGGGGTGCGACCGCGGTGGGCCAGGACGCTCAGCGCGACGGCGACCCTGGAAACCGTTGCAGCGGGGTCCGGTCACCCACTGACCAACGGTGACCAAACGGATCGGTGAAGCCTCCCTGACGGTGTGCGCCCCACGGTGCTTCATGCTCGCTCACCGGTGCCACGTCGGTCGCGCCGGCCTCTGCGGCACGTTGGATGAGTTCGTGGGGTGCGTCGATGAACACCTCGATCCGGGCGGTCGTCGAGCCTGCCGCTGTCGGGCTCTGCTCCCGGTTCTTGCCTTGCACGGCTTCGTGAACAAAGAACGGGGCACCACCGAGCTCCAGCCCGGCAACGCCGCCGAGGTCCCACATTCCTTCGGCGCCAAGAGCCCTGGTGTACCAACTCACCGCTGCGTCGGCGTCGGACACGATCAACATCACCGAGAGGGCGGGGGGCGCTGCTGCGCTGCTCATGGTTCACGAGGATGGCACCGGTTCCTGGCGGCCGCGACTCCGAGAACGGCGTACAAGGCCGGCTCGTCACCTCGCCAGCTGGAGCATCGGCGCTTGGCGGCTGGCCAGCCCTACTCCGACCGACTGCGGTGCTGCGGTTGTCGCCTAATCCGCAGGCGGCTGCACCGGCGCGGCGGGAACGACCGCCACATCGTGCTCGGCGGCCGCCCGCAGCAGTCGCTCATCGAAGGAAGCCGATGAATGTGCACCGAGTCCGCGAGCTTCTTGGGTCAGCCAGTCACACCTGGCACGCCGAACGTCCGCAACCAGTCGCCCGCTCGCGGCAACGGCCATCGCACGGGCGGACGGCATGGTCGATAGCGGCTACGAGAGCCATCGATGCAGGTCAGAGACTGGAAACCTGTGCGCCCGGAGGGATTCGAACCCCCAACCTTCTGATCCGTAGTCAGATGCTCTATCCGTTGAGCTACGGGCGCCTCTTCAGTTCTGCTCGCAACAGCCATCGTTGCGAGTACCACCGACCCACGGGAGCGGGCCGACACATCGTGCCACCGGTACCGGACCCAGGCCCGTGACCAGCGCGGAAGCGGAGGGATTTGAACCCTCGGTGCCCTTGCGAGCACAACACATTAGCAGTGTGTCCCATTCGGCCGCTCTGGCACGCTTCCCAGGGCCACCCGTGGGTGACCACCGGCGGGTAACCCTACCTGGGAGCAGCGCGGCGGAGCAAAGCAGCAGGTCACCGCTGCATCGGCTGATCTTGAGTGACCGTCGCGCACCGCTCAGGAGAGGCACTGATCGGGCGAGACAGCGTCCAGTGATGTCGGTGCCAGTCCGTCCGCACTGCATCCGAGCACGACAAATCTGTCGCCGCTCCAGGTGTACAGAAGCCAGACGGCTCCGGCGTCACCCTGGTCCTGCACCGCGATGGCCAGTGACCCGTCGATGTCCACGACCGAGGCCTGCTCGGTGGCGGACGGGAACGCGTCGTCGCCCGAGACGTCACGCCATGCCCCGCTGTCGGTCAGTTCGAACGCGGACAGGATCGCCCGGCCATCCGGCTGCCGGCCTTCGACCACGCACTGGCTGTCGGCGCAGGCGAGAACACCCCCGTCAGGTGCGGGAAAGGCTGCGCCGTACGGCACACCGATGACGCCGGTCGCCGCACCGTCGGGGGTGACCGACAGCAGGATGGCCCTCGATCCGGTGCCGACCAGCGCCGCGGACAACTCTCCGGTCACGTCACGATGGGTGGCCAACACGGTGCACCCGTCGCAGTTGGCCAGCGAGACATTCAGACCACTCCCGGCGGGATCCGCCGCCGCCGCTGCGGCAGTCGGTGGCTGGGTCGTCGTTGCGCCAGCAGTCGGTTGCTGGGTTTGCGGCGTGGAAGTCGCGGGCTCGCTCGCCGGCTCGGGAGTTGGCCGCTCGACCGGTGCGGGCGGCGCAGGGGGGTCGGACGAAACGGGGTCCTGTCCTGCGGAGCTGCCTGCTGCGCTGGAGACATCTGGCGCCATCAGTGATTCACGCGTCGGTGCACCCTGAGCGCCAGGTCCGGAAGCCGGCCCCGACGAGTCACCTGCCGCGACGAGATCCGGCACGGTGACGACCAGCGTCGGCCCGGTCGCCTTCGGCGCCGCAGACGAAGGCGTACTACCAACCGGTGCGCTCGTGTCAGAGGTCGCAAGTGCGCCCGCCCCGCAGGCGGACAGCATCAGCACGGCGGTGCAAACGGCGCCGAGAGCTGCACCAGAAAACCCCCGTCGGTCCGCCGCGGGCCGGCCCACTCCGGTGCGAAAACGGATCAGCCCTCTCACCCGCCCCCTCCCGCACCGAGAGCGCTCCGTGCCACCTCGAGGAAGGCATCGAAACCGGCCGGATCAGCGAGAGCGTCACGTGATACCGCGGTTTCAACGTCGGCGCCGGCGAGGATGCGTTTGACCGGGACCTCAGACTTCTTGCCGTTCAACGTATGTGGGACCGCCGGCACGGCGATGATGGCGCCGGGGACGTGGCGCGGGGACAGTTCCGTGCGGATCAGACGGCGCAGGTCCCCGAATACCTCGTCCTGGTCGGGGTGCCCTTCCAGGACAACGAACAGCAGCAGGTCACCCTCACCGGCGGAGGATGAGGTGTCCACCACGAGCGAATCGACCACGGCGGCAACGGACTCCACCACGCGGTAGAACTCGGCGGTGCCCATGCGCACGCCGCCGCGGTTGAGGGTGGCGTCCGACCTTCCTTCGATGACGCACGACCCACGGGAGCTGATCCGAATCCAGTCACCGTGCCGCCACACCCCTGGATAGTCCGCGAAATACGAGTCGTGCAAACGAGTTCCGTCATCACCCCAGAAGAACACCGGCATCGACGGCATCGGTGCGGTGATCACCAGCTCGCCGACCTCGTCGATCAGCGATTCGCCGGTGGGCGAGAAGGACTCCACCTTGGCACCCAGTGCGCGGCAGGAGATCTCGCCGAGCCACACCGGCACGTTCGGCGCGCCGCCGACAACTCCTGTGCAGAGGTCGGTGCCGCCGGAGAAGGAGGCGATCTGGATGTCGGCGCCGACCTCGTCGGCCAACCATCGGAACCCGGCGGTGGACAGCGGAGAGCCGGTGGACCCGATGGCGCCGATCGACGTCAGATCGAACTGGGCGGCCGGCGTCAGCCCCGCCTTCTGACATGCGGTGACATACGGTGCGGACATCCCGAACAGGTTGACCCTGTGCCGCTCGGCGATCTTCCACAGCGTGTTCAGGTCCGGGTATCCGGGGCTGCCGTCGTAGATGACGATCGTCGCGCCCACCAGCAGTCCACCGATGAGGAAGTTCCACATCATCCAGCCGGTCGTCGTGAACCAGAGGAACCTGTCTCCCGGGCCGAGATCCCAATGCAGTCGAAGTGATTTGAGGTGCTCGATCAGAATGCCGCCGACTGACTGCACGATCGGCTTCGGCAGCCCGGTCGTTCCGGACGAGTAGAGGACCCACAGCGGCGCTGAGAACGGCACCGGGGTGAACTCGGGCTCCGCGGCTACCGCGGTGAGCTCGTCCCAGCTGAGCATTCCGTTCGGCGCCTCAGTCCCGAGCGCCGGGATGTGCACCGCGCCGGCCAGCGAGGGCAGCGCCGCACGAATCTTGCCGACGGTCTCGGCGACCGGAAATGCCTTGCCGCCGTACCGATACCCGTCCACCGCGACCAGCACGGTGGGTGAGATCTGGGTGAACCGGTCGATCACCGACGGGGCACCGAAGTCCGGCGAGCAGGACGACCACACCGCACCGAGCGACGCGGTGGCGAGGAAGGCCACCAACGCGTGCACCGTGTTGGGAACCAGCGCGACCACCCGGTCGCCCGCTTCGACACCCAGCTTTCGTAAACCCGCCTGAGCCGCTCCCACCATCGCCCGAAGTTCGGTAGGCGTCACCTGCCGTTCGGTGCCGTCCTCCTCGACGGCGATCACCGCCGGGTCGCCGCTTGATCCGCCTCCCCCGCTACCACCGGCCGCCGACAACGCGTGCTCCGCGTAATTGAGCGTCCCACCGGGGAACCAGTCAGCCCCCGGCATCTTCGCTTGCGTCAGCACGGCGGTCGGTTGGTCGTGCCAGCGAACGTGGAAGTACGCGGCGACCGCGGACCAGAATCCGGAGAGGTCATCGGTCGAGAAGTTCCACAGCGCCGCGTAATCCGGCAGTTCACGGCCGGCTCGAGCGGCGACAAAGGACGTGAAGTCGGTGATGGCTGCGCCTGCCACCCGCTCGGGCTGCGGCGTCCAGAGCACCTCGGGCACGTCGTCGGACCGGCTCATGTGATGTTCCTACACTGTGCCCTCCGGATTAGGGTCGAGGACGCTCGCAGCACGGGCGGTCCGCCCAGAACATCACACCGTTGGGGCGGTCGCCGGTGACCCGCGACCGCGTAGTACCGCATCGACCCGTTCCCGGAGGCACCATGACGGTCCGCATCAGAGCAGCGCTCGACACCCTGCCGGCATACGCCCCCGGCCGTACCGTCCCAGGCGCGATCAAACTGGCCTCGAACGAGCTCTCCTTTCCCACGTTGCCTTCGGTGGCGGCTGCCATCGCCGGCGCTGTCTCTCATGAATCCGCCGGTATCAACCGCTACCCGGACAACGGTGCCTCGGCGCTGATCGGTGCCCTCGCTCGTCACGTCGGGGCGCCCGAGACACACGTGATCGCCGGCAATGGTTCGGTGGCGCTGTGCCAGCAGCTGGTCCAAGCGACTGCCGGTGAGGGTGACGAAGTCCTTTTCGGGTGGCGCTCTTTCGAGGCGTACCCGATCGTCACCCAGATCACCGGGGCCACTGCGGTCCGGGTGCCGGTCACGGCTCGGCATGAGTTGGACCTGCCCGCCATTGCCGCAGCGATCACCCCTTCCACCCGGTTGATCTTCGTCTGCACACCCAACAACCCGACCGGTACTGCGGTGAGTCGCGCGGACCTGGCAGCCTTCATCGGCGCCGTCCCACAGGACGTGCTGGTCGTGGTGGACGAGGCCTACCGCGAATTCGACACGGCACCGGACTCGCCCGACGGGCTGGAATACGCGCTGACCCGGGCCAACGTGCTGACCCTGCGCACGCTGTCCAAGGCGTACGGGCTTGCCGGTCTGCGGGTCGGCTATGCCGTCGGCGACCCACACGTGATCACCGCGCTGCGCAAGGTGGCCATCCCGTTCGCACTGTCGTCGGTAGGGCAGGCCGCCGCGCTGGCGGCGTTGGCCGCGAAGGATGAACTGGCGCCTCGCTGGCAGCAGGTGGTCGATGAACGCGAGCGCGTTTCGGCCTCGCTGCGGGACATGGGCTTCAAGATCCCGGCGTCGCAGGCCAACTTCGTCTGGCTGCCGCTGCGGGAACGGGCGGCCGAGTTCTCCGCACACGCCGAGGACCGGAAGGTGATCGTGCGCGCCTTCCCGGACGCTTCCGGTGGTGTGCGAGTGACGATCGGCGCTCCAGGGGAGAACGACAGGTTTCTGGAGGTTGCCAGGTCGTTCCCGCTTTAGGGAAGGAGCACCCATCTGCCTTGGCCTTCCGTAGGACAACGCCGACGGCGGGGCATTGACCATGGCCGGTGGCGTGAGTCGGCTGCTCTGTCGTCGTACAGCAACGCCGTTGGCGGGGCCTTGGCATGGCCGGTGGCATGAGTCGGCTGCTCTGACATTCGACCGCACGCTCGGCGGCTGAGGGGACCCCAGCGGAGCGGGCGCTCGGTCGCGACGAACCACAGTGGTCAAGCTCCGCAGCGCAATGGACGGATCAGTCCGGCGGATCCGCCACCTCCGACGGCCGTCATCCGAGATGCACGGCCGGTGTCGGCCCCGGCGCTCGCTTGAGAGCTCCACAACTTCCTCCACATCTGCAACGAGTCATCTGCCAAGCCAGGTCCGGTATCGGCGCTCCTGAGAATTCCTGTACAAACGTGGCCGCCCTTGCTATTATTCGTACATACGTTCGATGATGTCAAGAAGGAGGTTCGGAGATGGCCCTGCGGGACGGCTCACCGGGGGAGGATGCCGGGTGGGCCTCACTCGCGGCCGGTGCGGCGTCGGTGGAGTCGTTGACCGCGCTGGTCGGGGTGGACCCGGCCGGGCTGTCCGGGTCGGCGTTGGTGGACGCGGTGCTGGCTGCGGAGAAGGCGTTGTCGTTGCTGTCGGCGGTGCAGATCCGGTTGCAGGCGGCGTTGGCGGTGCCGTTCACCGCTGGTGACCCGATGCCGTTGGCTGCCCGGTTGGCCCGCAAGAGCTGCGCGCCGGGTGATCAGGACCAGGTGCGGGTCGTGTTGTTCGTGGACGAGGCGGCGGTGTCGCTGGCCGGCTCGGAGATCGCGGCGGCGTTGCGGATCTCCCCGATCACCGCCGGGATCCGGGTCCGTGACGCCCAGGCGATGACCACCGTGCTGGCCCCCACGCTGACCGCGCTGCAGGCCGGGGTGCTGGACCGCGGCAAGTCCAGGGTGATCAGCGAACACTGCGCACCGCTGAGCGGTCAGCACACCGCGGCGGTGCAGCACCTCGTGCTGCCCCGCGCCGGGGACCTGTCCACCGGTGAACTGCGGGAACTGACCGGGCGCGCGGTGATCACCGTCGACCCCGACGGGGCGGCCGAGCGGCACGAACACGCCGCCGCCCGCCGCGCCCTGGCGTTGACCGCGTTACCCGACGCGATGGCCTGCCTGCGGGCCACCCTGCCCGCCGACGGTGCGGTGAAGATCTTCCAACTCAGCGACCTGCTCGCCACCGGCACCGCCGGCAACCCCACCGACCCCCGAGGGATCAGCGCCCGCCGGGTCGACGCCTGGGTCGACATCGCCGAACAACTCCTCACCCACGGGCACCTCGACCTCACCGGATACCTCGGCGCACCCCTGCCCGACCACGGCACCCCACCACCACCCCGACCACATCACCCGACAAGCACCGACACCGACACCCGCAGCGGCACCGAACGCGGTGGGACCGGCACCGAACGCGGTGGGACCGGCACCGAACGCGGTGGGAGCAAAGGCAGCGGGACATGCACCGGCGGCGGGGACCCGTTCACCCCGGGCGACACCGGATGGGCCGCCAGCGACGACCCCATCCCCGAACCCGACCCCGGACCCGACCCGATACCCGGACCCGACACCCACACCGGTGGCGCCGGCCAGGACGAGGAGGCCGGAAGTGCTGTGCTGCCACCGGCAGCACCGGAGCCGGCCAACACACAGCCCGCCGACCGCACCGCCACCGACCGCACCGCCACCGGCCGCGCCGAACGGTCCGGCCGGGCGGGGCCGGCGGTCACTGACCCGGCAGGGCCGCCGACCACACCTGTCGGTCGTGATCGGCCTGGACACCCTCGCCGGCCTGGACGACCTGCCCGCTCTGCTCGCCGGGTACGGGGCCATCCCCGCCGGCACCGCCCGCAGTATCGCCGCGTCCGCCGCGACCATCACCACCCTGACCGCGGACCCCACCACCGGGGCGGCCACCGCCGCCGGGGCCCTGACCTACCGGCCCCGGCAAGAACTGCGTGACCAGATCACCACCCTGCTCAGCACCTGCCAATTCCCGTCCTGCCGGCAACCCTCCTGGCGCTGCGACATCGACCACACCAACGCCTTCAACCATCAACACCCCGACCGGGGCGGCCCGACCACCACCGCCAACACCGCACCGCTGTGCCGGCGCCACCACCTGTTCAAACACCACACCGGCTGGCACGTCCGGATGAACCCCGCCGACTTCACCACCACCTGGGCCAGCCCCACCGGCCACACCTACAACAAAACCCAACAACCCATCCACACCCCCCAACTCTGGATCACCACCCCCGGCGCCGCCATCGCACAACACCTCGACAACCGCAACGCCACCACCACCGTCACGAGAACCACGAGAACCCCAACCACCACGAGAACCACGGCGACCGCGCCGGCAGCTGCAACCACCACGACCACGACCGGGGAAACCCTTGAAAGCACCACCGCCACAGAAACCCCCGGCCACCACGACACCACCCCCGGATGGATCGAAGGACTCCTCACCGATTTACTCCTGCACCACCACCTGACCAAGGCGCCACTGGAATACCAACCCGACCCCGACGCCTGGAACACCGACAACCACGACGACCGGAACGACCGGAACGACCGGGACGACCGGGACGACCGGGACGACCGGGACGACCGGGACGACCGGGACGACGAAATACCACCCTTCTGACACGCAGTGCCGGCGACCCAGCCAACAGAAGCAAGGACGGGCATCGGTCAACGGATCCACCGTGGTACCGGGCAGTTTTGTCAGCGGAGAGCAGCCGCCGAACCAACTGTCCGTGCCACGTCACCCACCGACGGACACCCTGACCGTCACACTGATTCTGTGTGGATCTTGCACGTCGACATGGATCAGTTCATCGCCGCCGTTGAGCTGCTTCGCCGCCCTGAACTCGATGGCCTGCCGGTCGTTGTCGGGGGCGCCGGTGATCCGACCCAGCGGGCGGTGGTCGCCACCGCTTCATATGCGGCGCGCGAATTCGGCGTGCACTCCGGTATGCCTTTGCGGTTGGCCGCGCGCAAGTGTCCGCAGGCGGTGTTCCTGCCGGCCGACAATCCCGCGTACGAACGAGCCTCCGCTCAAGTGCAGCAGGTCCTGCGGTCCTTCGACGTGGTCGTCGAGGTCCTCGGCTGGGATGAGGCTTTCCTCGGCGCTCAGACACCTGACCCAGAGGCCCTTGCGCGTGACATCCAAGCCGCGGTGCTGGCCGGCACGAACCTGCACTGCTCCATCGGCATCGGGGACAACACTCTGCGGGCCAAACTGGCGACCGAGTTCGCCAAGCCCGCCGGGATCTTCCGGCTGACCGCCGAAAACTGGCAGCCGGTGATGTACGACCGGCCGACCTCCGCGCTGTGGGGCGTCGGAACAAAGACGGCACGCAAGCTCGCCGAACTCGGGCTGCACACGGTTCGCGACCTCGCCGGGGCAGATCCAGCCGCGGTGGCCGCCCGGTTCGGGCCGAACACCGGTCCCTGGCTCGTCTGTCTCGGACGCGGGTTGGGGCGCAGAACCGTCTCCGCCGAGCCGTGGGTCGCCCGATCACACAGCCGGGAGACCACCTTCCAGCAGGACCTCACCCGATGGCAGGACGTGCGCGACGCCGTCATCGCCCTGACCCGGCGCGTCCACGGCGACGTCGTGGCCGACGGGCGTCCCGCCGGTCGGGTAGCGGTGAAGGTTCGGTACGCACCCTTCTTCACCTCCACGCGCAGTGCCGCGCTGAGCTCACCGACCACCGAGCTGGTCGCGCTGGAACAGGCTGCGCTGCAAGTGCTCGAGCGGTTCGAACACGACCGGCCGGTGCGCCTGCTCGGCGTCCGAGCCGAATTCACCAGCAGTCCGCGAGAGATCCAAGCTGATCCCGAAACCAAAACCCCAGCCGACGAAGCCGCGGGCGCTCCCACGACCCACGGACCGGCCTGACCGCACGACGGCCGCCCACACCCGCAGCCGACCGCTGGCGACGACGAGACCGAGCGCAGCTGTGGTTGCGCCGGAGTCACACCGCCAGCAGCCGCCACAGGGCCACCAGGCCCAACACGACGATGCAGATGCGCAACGCCACCGGCGAGAGCCGGCGCCCGTAGTGGGAACCGACGAAGCCGCCGATCAGCGATCCGACGGCGATGAGACCCACTGCGCCCCAGGAGATGCGGTCGAACGCGACGAGTGTGTAAGCCGTGGCCGCGACCAGGTTCACCACCAGCGTCAGCAGGTTCTTGGCGCCGTTCATCCGTTGCATGGTCTCGGGCAGCAGGGCACCCATCACCCCGATCAACAGGATGCCCTGTGCGGCCGCAAAGTAGCCGCCATAGATGCCGACGAGGAAGGTACCGACGATCAGCGCGATGAATCGACCCCGGGTGACCACGTTCTGGTCACGACCCGCAGCCTCCGCCCGTACCCGGATCCAGCGCTGTAGCCGAGGTTGCACGACGACAAGGACCAGCGCGAGCACCAGCAGCACCGGGACGACCTTCTTGAACGTCGTCTCAGGCAGGTGCAGCAACAGCCACGCACCACAGATCGCGCCCAAGAATGACGCCGGGATCTGCCACCGCAGTCGCGGCCCCTGCCCGGACAGTTCCCTGCGGTAGCCGAACGTCCCCGAGGCGCTCCCGGGCACCAGGCCGATGGCGTTGGACATCGTCGCCGTCACCGGCGGAAAACCGAAGGCCACCAGGGTCGGGAACGTCACCAACGTGCCGGAACCGACGACGGCATTGATCGTGCCGGCTCCGATCCCGGCGAGGAAAATCGCGATGATCTCGACCGGACTCACCCGGGAACCCTAACGACGAGGACCCGAGCATCGTGGCCGGGAGTGGCGTCCGCTGCAGGGCCAGCGAGTTGCGTGCAGGTTCGACACAATGACCTGATGCATCCGTCGGTCCACCCTCGTGGAGTGTTCCGTGCCCGTTGACCGACATGATCCCGCGCTGCAGAGCGACGCCATCGGCCAGGTCGTGGCCATGATGCAGCAGCGCATCGAGCCTCCGGTCGGAGTGCGGATCGGCCCATGGCCGCTGACGGCCGACAACTCCGGCATCGGCGACGACGTGCATCGCGCCCTGCTGGTGGACGACTGGGCAGAGTCGGGGATGCGCGCGAAGCAGCTCCAACGACTGATCGACGCGCAACTGGTTGCCCGCAACCGACAGCTGAGCGGCGAACACTCCCGGGCGCGCGACCTCGGGATCACGCGGGACGCAACGGTTGTCGGGCGCATCCTGATCGACCTCGACGATGACCTGACCAGCCCGGACACTGCACCGATCACGGTGGTGGACGTTGCGGTCCACCCGACGCAGCAGCGGCAAGGCATCGGATCGGCGGTGCTGACGGCGCTACTGTCGGCCGCAGCGCAGACCCGTCGAGAGGTCCGGGTGACGGCCGTCTTCGGCACGCCAGCACTGAACTGGTTTCTCGGTGCGGGTTTCGTCGAATCAGGTGGCGATGTGCTGTACCACCGGCTCCGGTGGCAGCCCTGACGGCGGTCGTCGCGACAGCGCGGTCATCCCGGTTCAGTGGTCACACCACGTTTCATGGCGGAGGCGGAGGGATTCGAACCCCCGAGGCTTTGACACCTGGCCGCTTTCAAGGCGGCTTCCTTCGGCCACTCGGACACGCCTCCGGGAAGGAGTGTAGTGGTCGTACGCGCGCCGATCGGACCGTCGACCAGCATGAACGGGCGCGGTGTCATGTGGCGGTGGATCCGCCGCCGCACGTCACCGCAGCAGGCGCGGTTCGAGCCGGAATTCCTCCGCGGCACCGTCCGCACCGCGCCGGACACGGTAGGCCGCGCAGTCCGGGCGGTCGGCGACCGCCTCCACCATCTCGGTGCCGCGGTAGACCAGGCCGACTCCGTCGTCGGTCGCGTAGCCGTCGGTCAGGGTCCCTTCTGCGATCAACCGGTGGTACAGCGGGCGGCGTTGCGACTCGGAGTTGTAGTGCACACCGTTCGAGTACGGAAGGAACCCGAGCCCGTTCGTCACCGGCCGCAACTGCGGACCGAAGGAGTCGGTGGTGCCGCCGGTGTGCCAGCAAATCGATCCGGCGGACACGCCGCCGAGCACGACGCCCGCCGCCCAGGCCTCCCGGAAGATGTCATCCCATCCGTGCAGCCGCCACAGCGCCAGGAGATTCGCGACCGACCCGCCGCCGACCCAGATCACGTCCTGGCTGAGCAGATGACCGCGGACGTCATCGACGTTCGGCATCGAGAACAGTTCGAGATGGTTCGGCCTGAATCTTTGCGACAGCGCCGAGTACACGCTGGTGATCAGCGCCGGGTTGTCACCGGTGGCGGTGCCGACGAAGCAGACCTTCGGGGTGCCTGCAGCGCCGGACAGTTCCGCGGCGAGGTCGAACACCGGCCCCGCAGCAAGGTCGGAGCGGTCCCGGCCGGTGGGGTCGAACCCGATGGACGTGGCGATGATCGTCGGGGAATCGGCAGGCATGGCGACGACCCTAGGCACCATCTGGTTCAGGAGCGGTGCCGGCCCTCGCCGGTGGCCGACGTCGCCTGCAATGCGTGCTCGACGATCGCGCGACCGGCGTCGTCGCGGCCGTGCGCTGCAATGGCGCTGTGCCTGCCGGTCGGTCCAGCAGCACCGGTGGCGGAACCATTGGAACCGGCGCCCTCGGAGGCACCGTCCGATGCGGCGCCGTTGGGACTGGAACCGTTCGACACAGCACCGTTGGACCCAGCACCGTCAGACACAGCACCGTTCGACACAGCGCCGTCAGAAACAGCACCGTCGGACACAGCGCCGTTGCCTCCCCCCACCAGCGCAGGCTCGTGCGCGTCGCCGGCACCGTTCAGCGACGCCAGCAGCTTCTCGCCCTCGATGTCGACATTCGGCAGAACCTTGTCCAGCCAGCGCGGCAGGAACCAGGCGGACTTTCCGAGCAGGGTCATGATCGCCGGGGTCAGTGTCATCCGGACCACGAAGGCATCGACCAGCACACCGATGGCGAGCGCGAAACCGATCGAGGCGATGATCGTGTCGGGCGCCAGGATGAACCCGGCGAACACCGACGCCATGATGATGCCGGCGGCGGTGACCACCCTGGATCCGGCCGTCCATCCGCTGACGACCGCACGCTTCGCGTCGGCGCCGTGCACGTACGCCTCACGCATCCCGGTCACCATGAACACCTGATAGTCCATCGCGAGGCCGAACAGCACGCCGATCAACAGGATGGGCAGGAAGCTGATGATCGGCGCCGGTGTGTCCACCCCGAACAGCCCACCGAGCCAGCCCCACTGGTAGACGGCGACGACGGCCCCGAACGAGACACCCACCGACAGCAGGAATCCAGCCGCTGCGACCACGGGGACAACGATCGAGCGGAAGATCAACAGCAGCAGCACGAGAGCGAGCCCGACAACGATGATCAGGTACACCGGCAGCGCCTCGGCGAGCTTGTCCGAGACGTCGATGGCCGCAGCGGTGACGCCGGTGACAGCCAGGGTGGCGCCGGTCTGCGAGCCGATGGCGCCCGACTGATCCCGAAGGTCGTGGACGAGTTGCTGGGTGGCCTCGTCCGAAGGCCCCGACTTCGGGATCACCGTCACGGTGCCGAAGGTGCCGTCTGCGCTGACCTGGCCCGGGACCGCGAGCATCACGTCGGAGCTGCTGGCCTGGATGGCCTGGGCGGTGGCCGGCAGGGCGCTGGACATCTTCGCCGGGTCGTCGACGGCAACGGTGACCAGCAACGGCCCGTTCAGCCCGGGGCCGAACGATCCGGAGATCAGGTCGTACGCCTGCCGGTTCGTCGAGTCGGGCGCGGCCGTGCCGTCGTCCGGCAGGCCCAGGTAGAGCGACACCGTCGGCAGCGCAACCACTGCCAGCGCAATGACACCGGAGGCGAGCACCACGGCCGGCCGCTTGGTGATCATCCGGATCCACCTGTTCGGTGAATGCGCGTGGTCGATGACCCCGATCGTCCCGGACGACTGTTCCCGCAGGGCGGCCGCGCCGGCGCGGTCCTTCTTGCGCAGCACCTTCTCCCCCGCGAAGCCGAGCAGCGCGGGAAGCAGGGTGATGGCGATCAGCACGGCGATACCGACCGTCGCAGCCGCGGCGAGGCCCATCACGGTGAGGAACGGGATGCCCACCACCGATAGGCCGGCGAGGGCGATGAGGACTGTCAGACCTGCGAAGACGACGGCGGTACCGGCGGTTCCGGTAGCCCGGGCGATCGACTCCTCGATCGGCATCCCGGCCTGCACCTGGCTTCGATGCCGGGACACGATGAACAACGCATAGTCGATCCCGACGGCCAACCCCAGCATCAGCGCGAGGATGGGCGCCGTATTGGACATCTCGATGACGTTGGACGCCCACAGGATGCCGGCCATGCCGGTACCCACGCCGATCAACGCGGTCAGCATCGGGAGCCCTGCCGCGACGATGGACCCGAAGGTGATCAGCAGCACGATCATCGCGACAACGACGCCGATGCCTTCGGTGGACCCGATGGCGGGCGCCTGCGGCACCGCTCCGCCGCCCAGTTCGATCCGCAGGCCGTCGACCTCGTTCGCGTCGGCGATGGAGGCGAGCTCAGCCTGCGTCGACTCGGGGATCTCGGTGATCTGGCCCTGGAAGAAGGCCTGCGCGAAGGCGACCCGCCGGTCGGGGGACACGGTCTGCCCGGTCGCCGGATCGATGACGTTGGTGACGCCGGGCAGCGCCTTCGCCTCGGTGACGACGGCGCCGATCGCCTGCTGATACTCCGGTTCGGTGAGCGTCCGGCCCTCCGGCGCCGCGAAGACGATGCGACCCGTTGCATCGCCGGCACCGGGGAGCTTCTCGTTGAGCTGATCCAGCGCCGCCTGCGCAGGCGTCCCCGGGATGGTGAACGACGACGTCATCGTCCCGGAGAACGCGGCGGCCGCACCGCCGAGGCCGAGCAGCAACGCCAACCAGATCCCGAGTACCGCCCATCGGCGGTGGGTCGCCATCCGTCCGAGGCGGTAGAGCAGCGTGGCCATGTCGTTCTCCCAGTAGATGCAGCAGTGGTGATCAAGCAGTGGTGATCAAGCAGTGGTGATCAAGCAGTGGTGATACGGGCAGCTCATCGAGCGGTGCTGGTCAGGCAGGTGATCAGCCGATGGTGATACGGCGAGTGATCTTCGGAACACCACGCCGGCAACGCTGCCGGCGCACAGGGACAGCTCAGGAGGTGTGCGGGCCGGACAGTGCGCCGAGGTCGATGATCGAGAACGCGAGGGTCAACTGGTCGCGGAACCCGTCGGCACCGTGCGGCCGACCGGCCAGCACCCACCGCTCGAGGCAGGTGCTCCCGGCGAGATTGCCGTACGCGGCGAGCATCCTCGCCCGGATGTCGCCGCGCGGCAGGCCGCAGCGGTCCGCGATCGCGTCACCCAGCTGCTCGACGTTGACCTCGTCGGAGGCCACTACGGCCGCCTTGAGCTCGGGCTCGTCGTGGAACAGCCCGAAGAACCTTTCCCACCGTTCGGGGAGATCGGCGGCGACCCGCAGCAACGATTCGCACAGGATGACGTCGAGCGGTTGGCCCATCGGCGCATCGCTGATGGCCTGTCCGATGTCGTCGAACCAGCCCTCCGCGACCGCCGCCATGCATTCGGCCTTACCGGCGAAGTAATTGGAGAACGTCCGCCTGGACACGCCGACCGCGTCGGTGATGTCGGCGATCGTGACCGCTGCGTATCCGCGCTCGAGAGCGAGGGTCAGTGCCGCCTCCGCCAGCGCGCGCCGGGTGGCGTCCTTCTTGCGCTTTCGTAGGCCGGTCAGCACCGGTGCGGGTGCCTCAGGCGCAGCCGTCTTCATCATCACTTCGACGACTCTAGGCGCACTTTGCCCAATGTGCAATCTTGCCCAGCAGGAAAGGCGTCGCGGTCCGTCACGAAGAGTCGGATTGAGGCTGCGCCGAACGGGGTACCCTGCGGCGACGTGACAGGCGTCAGCGGCACATCCGTCAGCAGACCTGCGGCCGGGCAAGCATCACGGAAACAGCAAGGGGTATCGCGCATCTCGCGCTGCGCGCGGCGAAGCCGGACTCTTGGAGGCCTGAGATGAAGTTCAACGACAATGCCCGGCTGGACACCTCACAGGTGCAGGACCGGCGCGGCGGCGGGGGCGGCGGCGGGGGCTTGGGCGGTTTCGGCCGTCTCGGCGGCGGTGGTGGCGGCCGTCGGGGCGGTGGCCTGGCCGTCGGTGGTGGTGGCCTCGGCCTGGTCGTGATCATCGTCATCGTCCTGTTCAACATGTTCAGCGGCGGCGACGGCGGAGGAAGCGGCACCGGGAGCTCCGGCGGACTGCTGCAGGGCGCGAGTGGCAACGCAGCCGTCGACAACGGTCAGCTGACATCGGCGTGCAAGAAGGGGGCAGACGCGAACACCAACGAGGACTGCGCGGCGGTGGCGATCATCAACTCGGTGCAGGGTTACTGGGCAGATGCGCTGGCCGCCTCCGGCACGACCTATCGCGAGGCCGACACCGTCTTCTTCAGCGGATCCACCAACACCGGATGCGGCCGCGGGACCGCTGGGATGGGGCCCTTCTACTGCCCGCCGGATCAACTTGTCTACATCGACCTGTCCTTCTGGGACGAGCTGAAGACCACCTTCGGCACCAACGACGCGCCGTTCACCCGCGCCTACGTCCTTGCGCACGAGTACGGGCACCACGTACAGAACCTGCTGGGTACCAGTGACCGGGTCGGGCGGGCCACCGGGGCGGGTTCGGGATCGGTGCGGCTGGAACTGCAGGCCGACTGCTACGCAGGAGTCTGGGCGAACCACGCCGAGTCCGTCCCGGACGCGAGCGGCCAGCCGCTGATCAGCGGTATCACCGACACCGACATCCAGAACGCCGTCCAGACCGCCGGCGCCATCGGCGACGACTACATCCAGTCGAAGATCTCCGGGCAGAACGTCGACCCGTCCCAGTTCAGCCACGGCTCCTCGGCGCAGCGGCAGAAGTGGCTGCTGACCGGTTACCGCTCCGGGAATCCGGCGTCGTGCAACACGTTCGACACCAACGACCTGGGCTGATCCGGGCACGAGGGCACCGGCGCGGGCGTGCCGGTCAGCGATTCACCCCGGTAATGCGGCCTCCGGGCCGGTGCCGTCGACCGGCACGGACCGCCTGCCGGACAGCACGATGGCCGCGCAGACCAGCACCATCCCGAGCACATCGACCAGTGACGGGTGCTGCGACAGCAGCACGGCGCCGGTGACGGCGGCCGTCACGGGCAGCAGTGCCAGCAGGATCGAGAACCTTGCGGCGGTCACCCTGCGCAGCACCACCTGCTCGATGGCGTACGGGATCACCGAGCTGAGCACGGCGATTCCCACCAGCGCTGCCAGCCGGCCCGCGTCACCGACGACGGGTGCGACGGCGCCGATCGCCAGCGGGCAGTACAGCAGCGCGCCGGCCGTCATCCCGACCGCAAGCGCACTGATCCCGTCCCGCTTCACCGCGATCCGGCGGCCCAGCAGGATGTACCCGGCCCAGGCCGCGGCCGACGCACCGATGGCCAGCAGCCCGATCACGACATCGGAGTTGACGCCGGATTCCAGCTGCACCCCGGCAAGCAGGACCACCCCGAGCGCGGCCAACCCGATGCCGACCCGGTCACGCCATCCGCGGCCGGTGAAGGCCGCAACCCCAACCGGCCCGAGGAACTCGATCGCCACCGCGGTACCCAGCGGCAGGTAGTCGATCGCGATGTAGAAGACGACGTTCATGGTGGCCAGCACGACGCCGAACAAGGCCGCGCCCGCCAGGTCTCGCCGGCTCCACTCCTGCCGCCACGGTCGCCGCCACGCCAGCAGCACGACCGCCGACACGGCCAGCCGCCACCACGCCACAGACGCGGCAGGAAGCACGGTGAACAACCCGACCGCCAGCGCAGCCCCGGCGTACTGGGTGAACCCCGAGGCCACGAACAACGCCGGTGCCGGGATCCGGTCGATGACGCCGCGAGGCGCCTTCCCGGCGGCCGGGCCTCTGCCGAGCTTCACGACGGCGTCAGATCCCGAAGAACTGGCGGCAGTCCGGAAGCCCGCGAACCTGGACGTCCCAGCCGGGGCGGACCATGGCGGACGGCTCCAGCACCAGTCGTCGTTCGACAACCCGCTCACCCGGCCGTCGCTGGGCCACCCGGGTGCCGTTGTCGGTGTACCCGAGCTTGTCCGACACCCGCAGGGACGCCGGGTTGTCGACGAAAGCACCACTCTCCGCGCGCACCGCCTTGAGGTGATCGAAGGCGAACTGCAGGACCGCGGAACGCATCTCGGTCCCGATGCCGCAGCCGTGGAAGGCCTTGCCCACCCACGACCCGGTGAACACCGTCCTGGTCACCGCGAACGCCCGCCCGGTCAGGTCCTGCACGCCGACCACCGCGCCACCGTTGCGCACGACGAACGGAACGGTCCACGACTGCGGCGTGCTGGCCGCCCGGGTGCTCCAGTAAAAGCGCAGCGAGTTGGGCACCAGCTCCTCCGCCGGCGCATCGGTCCAGGCCAGCGCGAACGGCATCTGTTCCGGGTCGTGGATGCCGGCGAGCACGACATCGAAGATCTCGACCAGGTCGTCGTCCTGCAACGGGGTGAGCGTCAGCCGGGGCGTCGCCAGCCGCAGCCCGAAGACGGGCCAGTACTCGGCAAGACTTCGTCCGGGCGGCGTCACGCTTCGTAGCCTGCCTGCCAGCCGCCGGTCGAACAACTCAGCGCCCGGGTCGGTGCCGCCAGTTACCCTTCGGCCCATGTTCGCCGTCACCGTCGAGACACCCGGATCCCCTGCCACCCTGGCCTGGACGGAGGTGCCGGACCCGGTGCCGGGCCCCGGCGAGGTGCTGATCGACGTGGCTGCGAGCGGCGTCAACCGGGCAGATCTGCTGCAGGCAGCGGGACACTACCCGCCACCTGCGGGTGCATCACCGATTCTCGGGATGGAGTGTTCCGGGGTGGTCAGCGGTCTCGGACCCGGTGTGTACGGGTGGCAGGTCGGCGAGCGGGTGTGTGCGCTGCTGGCCGGCGGCGGGTACGCACAGCGGGTCACCGTTCCGGCGGAGCAGGTGCTGCCCGTGCCCAAGGGGATCGACCTGGTGGAAGCGGCAGGGTTGCCCGAGGCCACCTGCACGGTGTGGTCGAACCTGGTGATGACAGCGGGACTGAACTCACGTACGACGGTGCTGATCCACGGCGGCGCGTCCGGGATCGGCACGATGGCCATCCAGGTCGCCAGGCAGGAAGGCGCAACGGTGGCGGTCACCGCGTCCAGGGACGAAGCGCTCGCGTTCTGCCGCACCCTGGGTGCGTCGATCACCATCAATTACGCCGAGCAGGACTTCGTCGAGCAGATCAAGGAGGCGACCGACGGGCGCGGCGCGGACATCATCCTGGACGTCATCGGCGCGAAGTATCTGGCGCGCAACATCTCGGCGCTGGCCGACGGCGGCCGGCTGATCATCATCGGCATGCAGGGCGGCACCAAGGCAGAGCTCGACCTCAACTCGCTGCTCCGCAAGCGGGCCGGGATCATCGGCACCACACTTCGCTCCCGCCCGGTGACAGGTCCCGGGTCGAAGGCGGAGGTGGTGGCCTCCGTGCGAGAGGGACTGTGGCCACAGATCGACGCCGGGAAGGTGAAACCCGTCATCGACGCCGTCCTCGAGATGAACGAAGCCGGCGAGGCGCACCGCCGTTTGGCGGCCGGCGGGCATGTCGGCAAGATCGTGTTGCGGGCACCGGACGGCCGGACGGCCGGCAGCCCGACCACACCGAGCACGACCAGTGGCACGACACCGAACAACACCGACGGACAGGGGAGCCGATGATGACCGAGCCCAACAGCCAGCGCGTCGTGGTGGTCGGACCGGACGGCCAGCCCGTCGGCTACGCCGAGATGCCTGGCAGCAGTGGACTTCCCACCAACGGACAGGACGGCGCCATCGAGGGCGGCGCGGCGAATCCAAGTGACGCGATCGGCGAGCCCGCCAAGGTCATGCGCATCGGCACCATGATCAAGCAACTGCTGGAGGAGGTGCGCGCGGCCCCGCTCGACGAGGCCAGCCGCGCCCGGCTCAAGGCGGTGCACGAGCGGTCCATCAAGGAACTGGAAACCGGCCTCACGCCGGATCTGCGCGAGGAACTCGAGCGACTGTCGCTGCCGTTCACCGAGGACACCATCCCGTCCGAGGGCGAACTGCGGATCGCACAGGCGCAACTCGTCGGCTGGCTCGAAGGTGTCTTCCACGGGTTGCAGGCGGCGCTGGTCGCGCAGCAGATGGCTGCCCGCGCGCAACTGGAACAGATGCGGCGCGGCGCGTTGCCGCCAGGGTCGACGACCAACGAGCAGGGTCCACTCGGCCCGGGCCACGGGCAGTACCTCTAACGCGATGACCACGGGGAGCGCGGAAGTCGAGGCGGGCAGTCCGCGCGGTCCCCTGGTGCTGTCCCGCGTCGTCATCCGGTCCGCCGAGATCGCCTTGATCCTGGTCGGTCTCGGCGTCGTCATCGCCACCGATCAGCTCGAGCTCGTGTACCTGGCGATCTGGGACACGCTGGCGGTCGCCTATGTCGGACTGGGAGTCCTGCTGCTGCGCCACAGCAGGACACGTCCGCCGCTGACGTCCGAGCAGGCACCCGCACCGGAGCGGTTCAGGTTCAACTTCGCGTTCGCCATCGTCTCCAGCATCACCGGTGTCACCGTTGCCACCGATATCGCCACCTCCGACTACTCCGACGACCACACGCTGCTGCTCAACCTTCTCGGGTTCGTCGCGATGGTGATGTCGTGGATGCTGCTGCAAGCCGGCTACGCGCGGCGGTACGCGGGCCTGTACCGCACCAACGGCGGCCTCACGTTTCCCTCGACCGAACACCCGGCAGCGGTCGACTTCGTCTACTTCGCCGTCACGATCGGAACTGCGTTCTCCGTTTCCGATGTCCTGGTGACCACGGCCAGGATGCGCTGGCACGTCCTGGTCCATTCCGCTGTCTCGCTGTTCTACAACGCCGCGGTGGTGGCCTTTGCGCTCGGGTTGATCCTGGGCCGGTGAGCCGGATGGCGCCGGGACCAACGAATCAGTAGAGCACCGACGCGCGCGTCCGTCCTGTTTCCGGGCCGATTGCGGGACCTTCGGCCCCTGTGATTCCGCTTGGCGCTCCCTAGCGTTGAAGGCGGGACGACCAATCGTCGTCCCACACCTTTGTTCACCGGGAGTATCCATGCCAGCGCCGATCACCGACCGCGCCGAGTTCGTCGTCCCTACCAGGAGTGTCGAGAAGAGCGGCAACGGTTCATCGACCGCGAACGTGGCCAGGCAAAGCCCTGACCCGGACGGCGCGGCCGCGCCGGTCGCGGAGGAGACCACCGCGCCGGCCGTCGAAGAAACCGAAACCGCCGCGACCATCGACGCCCTCATCGTCAAGGCAACCGTCGCGCTGCAGGAATACGCCCGCTACAACCAGGACGAGATCGATTACATCGTCAAGAAGTCCTCCGTCGCCGCCCTCGACCAGCACGGCCAACTGGCGATGGCCGCCGTGAACGAGACCGGCAGAGGTGTCTTCGAGGACAAGGCCGCCAAGAACATCTTCGTCAGCGAGCAGATCACCCACTCGCTCAACGGGATGCGCACGGTCGGCGTGATCAGCAACGACGAACTCGACGGCATCGTCGAGATCGCCGAGCCGGTCGGCGTGCTGTGCGGCATCACCCCGGTGACGAACCCCACCTCGACCGCGGTGTTCAAGAGCTTGATCGCGCTCAAGACGCGCAACCCCATCATCTTCGCGTTCCACCCGAACGCCCAGCAGTCCTCGGCGATGGCGGCCCGGATCGTCCGGGACGCCGCGATCGCCGCCGGCGCACCGGAGAACTGCATCCAGTGGATCGAGCATCCCTCGATCGCCGTGACCGATGCGCTGATGAACCACCCCGGCATTGCGGTCATCCTGGCGACCGGTGGCAACGCGATGGTGAAGGCGGCGTACTCCTGCGGCAAGCCGGCGCTGGGCGTCGGCGCCGGCAACGTCCCGGCGTTCATCGAGCGCACCGCGAAGCTGAAGCGGTCGATCAATGACGTGGTGCTCTCCAAGGCCTTCGACAACGGCATGGTCTGCGCCTCCGAGCAGGCCGTCATCCTGGACGAGCCCATCTACGACGCAGCGATGACGGAGTTCGCCCGGCTGCACGCCCACCGCTGCTCGCCCGAGGAGAAGACGGCCCTCGAGCTGTTCCTGTTCGGCGCGGAAGCGAACGGCACCGCCTGCTCCGGTGCGCGGCTGAACGCCGATGTCGTCGGGAAGAGCCCGGAATGGATCGCCGATCAGGCCGGGTTCACCGTCCCGAAGGGCACCTCGATCCTGCTCGCCGAGGTGGCCTCGGTCGGCCGGCACGAACCGCTGACCCGGGAGAAGCTGTGCCCGGTGCTGGCCGTGCTGCGGGCCGAGAACGCCGAGCACGGCATCACTCTCGCCGAGCAGATGGTAGAGCTGGATGGCCTCGGCCACAGCGCCGCCATCCACACCGCGGACGAGCAATTGGCGATCGAGTTCGGCCGCCGGGTCAAGGCCGTCCGGATCATCCGCGACTCCCCCACCACGTTCGGCGGGATCGGTGACGTCTACAACGCCTTTCTGCCCTCGCTGACCCTTTCCTGCGGTTCCTACGGCCACAACTCCGTGTCCGGCAACGTCTCGGCGGTCAATCTGATCAACATCAAGAAGGTCGGCCGGCGGAACAACAACCTGCAGTGGTTCAAGGTCCCCGGCAAGACCTACTTCGAGCCGAACGCGATCCGCTACCTCGAGGATCTCCCCGACGTTTCCCGGATCACCATCGTCACCGACACCACGATGACCAAGCTCGGGTTCGTCGACAAGATCATCCAGACGCTGCACCGCCGGCCCGAGAACGTCTCGCTGCAGATCATCGACTCGGTGGAACCGGAGCCGAGTGTCGCCACCGTCCATCGTGGTGCCGAGCTGATGCGAGAGTTCAAACCGGACACCATCATCGCGCTCGGCGGCGGATCGCCGATGGATGCCGCAAAGGTGATGTGGCTGCTCTACGAGCACCCAGAGGTGGTCTTCGCCGACCTCAAGGAAAAGTTCTACGACATCCGCAAGCGGGCATTCCGCTTCCCGACGCTCGGCGCGCTCGCGCAACTGGTCTGCATACCGACCACGTCCGGTACCGGTGCGGAGGTGACCCCGTTCGCGGTCATCACCGACCCGGCCACCGGCAAGAAGTACCCGCTGGCGGACTACGCGCTGACCCCGACGGTTGCCATCGTCGACCCGGTGCTGACCGCGAAGATGCCGGCGAGCCTGGCGGCCGACTCCGGTTTCGACGCACTGACCCACGCCACCGAGGCGTTCGTGTCGGTCTATGCGAACGACTTCACCGACGGGATGGCGCTGCACGCCATCAGGCTGATCTTCGAGAACCTGGCCACCTCGGTCAACGGCGTCCCGGGGGGTCCGGAGACGGTCGCCGCGCGGGAGAAGATGCACAACGCCGGTTCCATCGCCGGGATGGCGTTCGGCAACGCGTTCCTGGGCATCGTGCATGCCATGGCACACACCATCGGCGCCCGCTACCACCTCGTCCACGGTCGCACCAACGCGACGCTGCTGCCGCTGGTGATCCGGTACAACGGCACCGTCCCGACCAAGCTCACCAGCTGGCCGAAGTACGAGAGTTACGTCGCGCCAGAACGTTTCCAGCAGATCGCGAGTGTGCTCGGACTGCCGGCGGCCACCGCGGCCGAGGGTGTCGAGTCGTATGCCGTTGCGGTCGAGCGGTTGCGCGCGCAGGTCGGCATCCCGGCGTCGTTCGCTGCCCAGGGTGTCGACGAGGCGACATTCATCGGTGATCTCGACGTGCTCGCGATGGGCGCCTTCCGTGACCAGTGCGCCCCGGCCAACCCGCGGATGCCCATGCTGGCAGACATGAAGGAACTGATGGCAGCCGCGTACTACGGCACATCAGTGCACTCGGTACGTGAACAGGAGATGAACGCGCTGGTCTGAGTGGGTGGTGCGAACCACAGCCTGAACAGGACCAAAGGCTCATCCGTCGTCAACACTGGCGTCCTAGCGTGTAAGTCAGCCCGGTCTGGCCCGACCGAACTTAGAGGAGAAAAATGACCATCGCACCAAGCCCGCAGCTCGCCGACACCGCCGGTGCCGGCCCCGATCCCTGGCGGGGATTCGTTTCCGGCCCATGGCAGGACGGCATCAACGTCCGCGACTTCATCCAGCACAATTACACCCCCTACGAGGGTGACGACTCATTCCTGCAGGGCGCCACCGACCGGACCTCCGCCCTGTGGGCGAAGCTGTCCGAGCTGTTCCCGGTCGAGCGCGAACGCGGCATCTACGACGTCGACGCCGACACCCCGTCCACCATCACCTCGCACGCGCCCGGCTACATCGACAAGGACAGCGAGCTGATCGTCGGCCTGCAGACCGATGCCCCGCTCAAGCGCGCAATCGTCCCCAACGGTGGCTGGCGGATGGTGGAGGACTCCCTCAAGACCTACGGCTACGAGCCGAACCAGGCCGTCAAGGAGATCTTCACCAAGTACCGCAAGACCCACAACGCCGGCGTCTTCGACGTCTACCCGCCGAACGTGCGCGCGGCCCGCAGCTCGCACATCATCACCGGCCTGCCCGATGCCTACGGCCGCGGCCGGATCATCGGCGACTACCGCCGTGTCGCGCTGTACGGCGTCGATGCGCTCATCCAGGGCAAGAAGCTCGAGCGCATGGAACTGGACATGGAGCGTTCCGTCGAGGACGTCATCCGGGACCGCGAAGAGAACTCCGAGCAGATCCGCGCGCTGGCCGAGCTCAAGCAGATGGCCGCCAGCTACGGCTTCGACATCTCCCGGCCGGCCGCCACCGCGCAGGAAGCCCTGCAGTGGCTGTACTTCGCCTACCTGGGCGCGGTGAAGGAGCAGAACGGCGCGGCGATGTCGCTGGGCCGCACCTCCACCTTCCTCGACGTCTTCATCGCGCGCGACCTGGCGGAGGGCCGGATCACCGAGTCCCGCGCACAGGAACTCATCGACGACCTGGTGATCAAGCTGCGCATCGTGCGGTTCCTGCGCACCCCGGCCTATGACGCGCTGTTCTCCGGCGACCCGACGTGGGTCACCGAGTCCATCGGCGGCATCGGCGAGGACGGGCGGCCGCTGGTCACCCGCAGCTCCTTCCGGATGCTGCAGACGCTGTACAACCTGGGGCCGGCTCCCGAGCCGAACCTGACCGTGTTCTGGAGCGACAAGCTCCCGGAGGGCTTCAAGAAGTTCTGCGCGAAGGTTTCCATCGACACCTCCGCCATCCAGTACGAGTCCGACGAGCTCATCCGCAGCGCGTGGGGCGACGACGCGGCGATCGCCTGCTGCGTGTCGGCCATGCGGGTCGGCAAGCAGATGCAGTTCTTCGGGGCGCGGGTCAACCTCGCCAAGACGCTGCTGTACGCGATCAACGGTGGTCGCGACGAGATCACCGGCGACCAGGTGTCCCCTGCGGCCGCCCCGGTTGCCGGAGACGTCCTGGACTACGACGACGTCGCTGCCAAGTTCGACAAGACGATGGACTGGCTGGCCGAAACCTACGTCGACGCGCTCAACTGCGTGCATTTCATGCACGACAAGTACGCCTACGAGCGCATCGAGATGGCGCTGCACGACGGCAAGATCCTGCGCACGCTGGCCTGCGGCATCGCCGGCCTGTCGGTGGTGGCCGACTCTTTGTCCGCCATCAAGTACGCCAAGGTCACCGCGGTGCGGGACGAGTCCGGGCTGGTCACCGACTACCTGGTCGATGGGGACTACCCGAGCTACGGCAATGACGACGACCGGGCCGACGAGATCGCGGTCGGCGTGGTGCGGGCCTTCATGGAGAAGATCCGCGAGCAGCCCGTGTACCGCAACGCGTTGCACACGCAGTCGGTGCTGACGATCACGTCCAACGTGGTCTACGGCAAGAAGACGGGCAACACCCCCGACGGCCGGCGCGCCGGCCAGCCGTTCGCCCCGGGTGCGAACCCGATGAACGGCAGGGACACCCACGGCATGCTGGCCAGCGCGTTGAGCGTTGCGAAGCTGCCGTACGAGGAATCACAGGACGGCATCTCGCTCACCGCGACTGTCATTCCCGCGAGCCTCGGCCACTCGCCCGAGGAGCAGGCGACCAACCTGGTCGGCGTTCTCGACGCGTATGTGGTGTCGTCCGGGTTCCACATGAACATCAACGTCCTCAACCGGGAAACCCTCGAGGACGCGATGGAGCACCCGGAGAAGTACCCGCAGCTCACGATCCGGGTGTCCGGGTATGCGGTGAACTTCGTCAAGCTGACGCGTGAGCAGCAGCTGGACGTCTTGTCGCGGACATTCCACGGCAAGTTGTAATGCCCGAAGACCGACCGATCACCATTACCGAGGAGGGGAGACGGGACGTGACCGTCACCCTGAGCACCCCCACCATCGGCAAGCAGCCCACCTCGGGCGAGATGCCGGACGCGTTGCGCCACGCCTTCCTGCAGGCGGAGCACATCGGGAGCGTGGGAAGTGTCCACTCCTGGGAACTGGTGACGGCGGTCGACGGACCCGGGACCCGGCTGACGATCTTCCTGTCGGGTTGCGGGCTTCGGTGCCAGTACTGCCAGAACCCCGACACCTGGCAGCTCCGTGACGGCATGCCGACCACCATCCAGGAGATCCGGCGACGCATCGACCGCTATGCACCTGTGCTGCGGGCGGCGCACGGCGGAGTGACCCTCACCGGCGGGGAACCGCTGATGCAGGCGAACTTCGCCGCCCGGATCTTCCGGTACTGCACTTCGGTCGGCATTCACACCGCCCTGGATACGTCCGGTTTCCTCGGGAAGCGGGCCACCGACGAGATGCTCGACGACACCTCTCTGGTGCTGCTCGACGTCAAGTCGGGGCTTCCGGACACCTACCGGACGGTGACGGGCCGCAGCCTGGCCCCCACTCTCGAGTTCGGCCGCAGGCTGGCCGAGCGCGGGAACACGATCTGGCTGCGGTACGTACTGGTACCTGGACTGACCGACGCGGTGGACAACATCGATGCCGTCGCCGATTACGCCCAGAGCCTGCAGTTGCTGGGCTCGAAGCCCGCGATCGAGCGCGTGGAGATCCTGCCCTTCCACCAGATGGGCAGGGAGAAATGGCACGAACTCGGTCTGCAATACCCGCTCGAAGGGACTCCGCCGCCCGACGGCGAACTGATCCAACGCGCTAGTGATCAGTTCGCCGCACGGGGCCTGACGGTGTTCTAGCAGCGCTCGGCTGAACCCGGGGTGAGCCGCTCTCCACACGATGGCGTGGGGAGCGGCTCTTTGCTGTGGTGGGTGTGTGGGTAGGCGTTGCCCGTGGCCTACAACGCGCGTTCGTGCTCCCGGCCGCCCTCGGAGCCGTCGGCGCAGGCCGCGGAGCTGGCAGCTTCCTCGTGCACACCGACCTCGAGCGCCTGCACCCGCCCGGCCATCATCGGTGTCGACTCGTCCCACCGCCTGCCGTCCACGGCATCCGCGCGGCGCCGGGCGATGCCCGACAACGTCTCCAGCACAACGCGATTGCCGAGGATCGCGGTGATGTCAGCGTGGTCGTACGGCGGCGCCACCTCGACGATCTCCATACCGACCAGCGGGACGTCGCGGCCGATCCGGCGCACGGCGTCCAGCAGTTCGCGCGCCGTCAGGCCACCGGGTTCCGGGGTACCGGTACCTGGCGCCGTGCCGGGGTCGACGACGTCGATGTCGACCGACAGGTACACCCCGTCGGTGTCGTCCATCGCGATGGCGATGGCCTCGGTGAGCACCTCGTCGAGGGAACGCCGCTGGATCTCCGCCATCTCGTAGCAGCGCATGCCCTGCTCGGCCATCCACAGCAGCTCTGGCGGCTCGGGCCAGTAGCCGCGGAGTCCGATCTGCAGGAACCGATCACCACGGACCGCGCCGGATTCGATCACTCGGCGCATGGGCAGCCCGTGCCCGTACAACGAGCCGAACTGGATGTCCCCGGTGTCGGCGTGCGCATCGAAATGGATCACCGAGATCCGGCCGTCACCGAAATGTTCGGCGAGCGCTGTGATGTCGGGCATCGCGACGGTGTGGTCACCACCGAGTACCACCGGGATCTTGCCGGCCGCCACGATGGTGAACACCGCGGCCTGCAGGTTGTCCAGTGCCTTCTTCGTCTCCGTCGGTGCCATCTCGACGTCACCGGAGTCGACCACCCCCAGATCCAGCAGGGGGTCCACCCGCATCGACAGGTGCGGCCGGGACCCGGTGTGCTCGGAGTAGTCACAGATCCGCAGCGCCAGCGGGCCCATCCTGGCGCCGGATCGGTAGGACGTCCCCGAGTCGTACGGCGCACCGACGATCACGGCGCTCGCGTCCGCGTAGCTCGCCGGGTCGGCAAGGTCGCACCGCGGCACCCCGGTGAAGGTGACGTCGGGGCCGTACATCGCGCCGTATCTGGGCATGGAGGAAGTATCCCCTTCGCGTCTGGTTGATAGGGCCGACAATACGACGGATTTCGTCGTCTGGGACCCTATCGGCCACGGATTCCCTTGCGCAACGCTCATCGGGGCTGCGAGGATCGGCGGGTGCCGCACCGGACGTCGACCGACACCCCGCTGCTCGAGCCGGGCCAGACGGGTCCTCGCCAGCAGTTGGACGACGTCTCCAAGAAGATCATCGAGCAATTGCAGGAGAACGGCCGCCGGCCGTACGCGACGATCGCCGCCTCGGTCGGACTCTCCGAGGCCGCCGTCCGGCAGCGCGTACAGCGGCTGGTCCGCGACGGGGTCGTACAGATCGTCGCCGTGACCAACCCGCTGAACGTCGGGTTCACCCGGCAGGCGATGATCGGCATCAAGGTCGAAGGGCACCTCGACCCGGTGGTCCAGGCCATCTCCGCACTCGACGAGGTCGCGTACGTCGTCATCACCGCAGGGTCGTTCGACGTTCTGGCCGAGGTGATCTGCGAGGACGACAGCCACCTGCTGCACGTACTCAACCAGCAGATCCGCACCATCGACGGCGTCCGCTCCACCGAAACATTCGTCTATCTCGAACTGTCCAAACAGACCTACACCTGGGGAACCCGATGACCGCCACGATCCCGTCCGCAGCAGCCTCGACCGACCCCGCCGACGGTGGGGGATCGCCGACCGATCACCTCTGGCTGCACTTCAGCCGGATGGGCTCCTACGACACGACCCCGGTGCCGATCATCGAACGCGGCGAGGGCTGCTACATCTGGGACACCAACGGCAAGCGTTACCTGGACGCGCTCTCCGGCCTGTTCGTCGTGCAGGCCGGGCACGGCCGGGAGGAACTCGCCCAGGCGGCCGCCGCGCAGGCCCGCAAGCTGGCGTTCTTCCCGATCTGGTCCTATGCCCACCCGACAGCCATCGAGCTCGCCGACCGGATCGCCGCCGCGGCGCCGGGTGACCTCAACAAGGTCTTCTTCTCCTCCGGCGGTGGTGAATCGGTGGAGACCGCCTGGAAGCTGGCCAAGCAGTACTACAAGCTGACCGGCCGGCCGGGCAAGTACAAGGTGATCAGCCGGTCCATCGCCTACCACGGCACCACCCAGGGCGCGCTGTCGATCACCGGGGTGCCGCCTTTCAAGCACGCCTTCGAGCCGCTGGTACCGGGATCGGTGCGGGTGCCGAACACGAACTTCTACCGCGCCCCCGAGTTGGTCGCGCATGACGAGAAGGTCTTCGGCCGCTGGGCCGCCGACCAGATCGAGGAGGCGATCCTGATGGAGGGCGCCGACTCGGTGGCGGCGGTGTTCGTCGAACCGGTGCAGAACGCCGGCGGCTGCTTCCCGCCGCCGCCCGGATACTTCGAGCGGCTCCGCGAGATCTGCGACGAGCACGACGTCCTGCTCGTCTCGGACGAGGTGATCTGCGCGTACGGCCGGCTGGGCACGATGTTCGGCGCACAGAAGTTCGGCTACCAGCCGGACATCATCACCTCCGCCAAGGGACTCACCTCGGGATACTCGCCGCTCGGGGCGGCGATCATCTCCGATCGGATCTTCGAGCCGTTCAGCAAGGGCACCACCACTTTTCCGCACGGCTACACCTTCGGCGGGCACCCGGTGTCGTGCGCGGTGGCACTGGCGAACCTGGACATCTTCGAGCGGGAGGATCTGCTCGGCAACGTCCTGCGCAACGAGAATGCCTTCAGGGCAACGCTCGAGCGGCTGCTCGACCTGCCGATCGTTGGTGACGTCCGCGGCGACGGCTACTTCTTCGGCATCGAACTGGTGAAGGACAAGGCAACGAAGGCGACCTTCAGCAAGGAGGAAAGCGAGCGGATCCTGCGGGATTTCGTCTCCACCGCGCTGTTCGACCGGGGGCTGTACTGCCGCGCTGACGACCGGGGGGACACGGTGGTCCAGGTGGCACCGCCGCTGATCAGCGGGCAACGCGAATTCGACGAGATCGAGTCGATCCTGCGCTCGGTGTTCACCGACGCATGGGCGCTGCTGTAACGGTTCTCGGCGTACGGTTTCGGTCGGAAGCGCAAGACGCCACCACCCCGGGGGTAGGGGTGGTGGCGCTCATGCGGATCGTCGGTGCCGATGCGGGAGCACTCCCCAGCACAGTTCCGCCCGGCCGTGACGATCGTGGCCTCAGATCTTCTCCACCGCGAGCAGAGAGCTGTGGTACCGGGCTTCCTTCCAGCGGCCGTCGACGCGTTTCCAGATGATGGTGGCGATCACCCCGAACCGCAGCTTCTCGTCCTCGGTCACCAGAATCTGGTTGAAGTCGACAACGCTGTAACCCATGTCGCCGCCGAGCACGGCTTGGTAGCCGGTGATCTCCGACCAGGTCTGGGCACGGAGCGCATCGAGCTGGGCGAACAATCCGGTGAACCATTCCTCCCAGCCGGCCCGGTCCCGGATGATCACCGAGCCGCCGGTGGTGGCGATGTCGACGATCCCGAAGTCGTCGTCACACAGGTCCGAGAGCACCCGGAAGTCGTGATCCCGGACGCCGTCGAGCAGTTGCGTCGTCAGCGCGAAGAACGGCTTCTCCTGCATCCGGATGGTGTCCACAACGGTGCTCCGCTTCTGCCGACGAACAGGTGTCCCCACGGTGGATCGGGTTGGTGCGACATCGGTTTCGATCTCCCGGGTGAGGCTGGTCCCCACCAGGCTCAGCACGCTCATCGGGTGGCCACCGGGTGTGTCGCGCTGCCGCCGTCACTCGCGCGACCCCCGTCCACGATGGTGGCCGGTCCCTGCACGTTCCGGCCGGCGGAGACCGCCGGGATGAAGTCGTCGTCATAGGTCGCCGGGTCGTCCAACCGGCTCTTGATGCGGGCGACGCGGAAGATCAGCAGGCCGAAGGCCGCCTTGGCCAGGATGTCGGCGATGCTGTAGCCGGCCTGACGCAGGACGAAACCGTCTGCACCACCGAAGAAGTCGCCACCGATGATCGGGAACATGTAGGCGATCGGGTAGACGCACCACAGCACGACAAGGGTCACCGGGAGCAGCTTGGCCAGTCCGCGAACCTCTGCCGGCTGCCGGTCCAACGACTTGGACAACTCGGTGAACAGCACGTAGACGATGTAGAGGAACGGCAGTGTGGCCAGGATTCCCCAGATGATCCGCGCCGTGTCGGTGGTCGCGATCTCGCCGGGGTACCCCAGGACGATCATCGCCGTGGCGGCCGGGATCAGCTTGACCAGCAAAGCGCGTTGAGCCGCTCGCGCCAGCGCCATCACGGCCACCGTCTCGACCAGCAGCAACGGGACGGTCAGCAGCCAGTCGACGTAGCGGTAGGCCTCGTTGAACACGACGTTCGACAGCGCATGGTCTGCGGTGACGCTGTCTCCGGGCGGGTAGCTCTCCTGGAAGTTCGAGAAGATCCGGAAGTAGTGGTAGGCCGCGATACCGCAGACGATCGCCGAGATGACGATCGCATTGCGATAGCGGGGGGCCACCCGGCGCTGCGAGAGCAGCAGGTAGAGGGCGGTGAACAGCATCGACGCGATCGTCAGGGAGAACAGGTTGTAGACGACGTCGTACTGGCCCGCAGTGAGGGAGGTGATGTTGACGGCGAACTGGTCACTGTCCATGTCCGGACTCCTGATCTGGGCCGGTGCGGCATGAGTGCAGCACCGTGGAAAACAGGCTCTCCGTGATCGGCGAGTCCATTTCGTTGTACGCCTCGGATGTCCTCCTCGTCAAACTTGTGCAAGTTCTAGGCTCACAAACCCAACTAGCTGCTCGGGCCCGATCGCCGCGCCCACGCTGCCGCAAGTCCGGCGACCGCCTCGTCAAGGCTGTGGCAGACGGTGGCCGCAGACGTGTCCAGGCCGACCCATCCAGATCCACCCACCAGCAGCACCAGACGGCGGTGTGCGGCCGCCACCGTGACCAGTTCGGCTGCGGTGTCTCGGTCCTGCAGAGCCATCCACAGCAGCACCGCCGGCGCGCGGGTCAGCCGCGCGGTGGCCGCCAGCGCCGCCGACGGAGTCCTCGGGCCCAGGAAGCGGACCGGCACCGCCCTCTCCGCGAGCGCTGCACGAACGGCGTGCAGTGCGAGCACGTGGTCCTCCCGGGGGCTGCCGGCGAGAACGACGGGCAGTTCTTGTGCAATTTTGGGCAAAGTTGCCATGTACTGCGCGAACGCGGAGGTCACGGCCTGGGTGAGCAGATGCTCCACCTCGATACCCGTACCGGTGCGCTGCCAGTGCTCGCCCGCCGCGACCAGCACCGGACGCAACAGCTCGTCCCAGGTGGCGATCGTCCCGCGACTCTGCAGGGCAGCGACAACCGCGGCCGTCACAGCGCTCTCGTCCAGTCGACTGGCCGCCCTGGCGAGTCCCCGGACCTCCCGGTTCGCACCGGGCACCGCCAACACAGCTCCGCCCGGGCCACCACGACGGCCCGTCGTGATGTCGGCGTCGCTCCGCGGCGGGCCAACCGTGCCCCCGGCGCGTTCTGTCAGGTCGTTGCTCGCGAGCACCGCCGCCGCCGCAGCTGACGGGCTCACTCCGGTGACGACGGACTCCTGCATCCGGCGGAGCCGCTCGAAGTCCTTCGGGGTGTAGCGCCGGTGACCGCCGGTGCTGCGTGCGGACGCGGTCAGGCCGTACCTCGTGCCCCACATCCGGACGGTCGACGGCGCGACGCCGAGGCGCCCCGCCACCTCACCGACCGACATGTCCGCCACGACCCGATGATGGCACGGTGCAGCGTGGGGCTCGGGAGATCGCAGCAGGGTGACGTGGCCGCCGATGTCCGGCCAAGCAGTCGGTGACAGGAGCTTCACCCGGGGGATCGCGCCGAGTCGGCAACGGCTCACCCCAACCTGACCTTCTTCCGGTTCTCCCGGACGATCCAGGCAATGTCCTTGTCCTGCAGGGCCTCCAGCTCCCCGAGGCGTGGCACGCTTGCCCGATGACGGAACTGAACGTTCTCGGGGACGAGCTCGAGCCCTGCGGGATCGACCCGTTGACCGGCTTCTACCGGGATGGGCTGTGCGCGACCGGCCCCGAGGATGTCGGCCGGCACGTGGTCTGCGCGGTGGTGACCGAAGAGTTCCTGGACCATCAACGCTCCGTCGGCAACGACCTCAGCACCCCGATGCCGCAGTACCGCTTTCCCGGTCTGGTGCCGGGCGACCGGTGGTGCGTCGTCGCGGTGCGCTGGCAGCAGGCCCTCGAGGACGGGGCCGCCGCACCTGTCGTGCTCGCTGCAACGCACGCGCGGGCGTTGGACGTCGTGTCGCTGGAGGACCTCCGCCGGCACGCCGTCGACGTACCGCCGGACCTCAGCACCCTGGGCTGACCACTGGCGGCTCGCCGCCGGGCCACCGCGCTGTCAGAACCAGCGCTCGAGGATCTGCGCCACGCCATCCTCGTGATGGTGTGGCCCCACCTCGCCGGCGACGGCGAGCACGTCCGGGTGTGCGTTGCCCATCGCGATGCCCAGGCCCGCCCAGCTGAGCATCTCCAGATCGTTCGGCATGTCGCCGAACGCGACGACGTCCTTGGGGGCGATCCCCCACCGCCCGGCGAGTTCGGCCAGCGCGCTGCCTTTGTTGACCCCGGCGGCGGCGACCTCGATCAGGCCGTCGTCGGTGGAGTACGTGACATGCACGCCGTCGGCACCGGCCGATCTGGCCGCCGTCGCCAGCGAACGCGAATCCCCGGTGCCGCGGACCAGCAGTTTCGCTGCCGGCTCGGACAGCAACTCGTCACGGTCGACGCGGCGGAACGACCCGAACGCCCACGGGTGGTCGTAGCGCTCCTCCGCAAGGCATGCCGCGATGGTGGAGCCGAGTCGCTCGACGGCGATCGCGAACTCGTCGGTCTCCCGGGACAGCGCATCGACAAAGGTGCGCATCGCGCCCGACGTCATCGGTGAGGAGGCGACGATCTGCTCGGTGGCGATGTCGTACACGATGGCGCCGTTCATGCAGACGGCGGTGCCGGTGAAGCCGGCCTCGATGACGGGCCCGAGCCACCACACCGGGCGGCCGGTGGCGATGACCACCTTTGCGCCCGAGTCCTGTGCGCGGCGCAGTGCATCGATGTTGCGCCGGCTGACCCGGTCGCCGGTCTCGTCGAGCAGGGTGCCGTCCATGTCGGTGACGACCATCGCCGGCCGTGCGCCGATGTCACCCGGCGCACCGGGAGTGCCGATGGGCCGGTCCAGCTGCAGGGCGGGGGGCACGGAAGGAGGTGTCACCCGAACATTGTCACCCGCCACACCGACAGCCCCGACCGACAGCCCCGACCGACGGGGCCCGACCGTCCGGCGCGAACGGGGCCGGCTCGCTCAACCGAATTGTCGGCTGAGGGTGGCGTGCCGGTTGACGTCCTTGTAGAGCAGGTACCGGAACCGTCCAGGACCGCCGGCGTAACAGGCCTGCGGGCAGAAGGCTCGCAGCCACATGAAGTCGCCCTCCTGTACTTCCACCCAGTCCTGGTTGAGCAGGTAGACGGCCTTTCCCTCCAGCACGTAGATGCCATGTTCCATCACGTGGGTCTCCGGAAAGGTGATCGCCCCGCCCGGCTCGAAAGTCACGATGTTGACGTGCATGTCGTGACGCACATCGGTGGGGTCAGCGAAGCGCTGGGTTCGCCAGGCGCCGTTGGTGCCCGGCATTTCCACAGCGTCGACCTCGGCGTCGCTGGTGAAGAACGCCGCCGGCGGCTCGATGCCCTCGACCCTCTGGTACGCCTTCCGGATCCAGTGGAACCTGGCCGGAGTGTCGCCGGTCGCGCGGACCTGCCAATCGGCACCGGCCGGGAGGTAGGCGTAACCGCCGGCCGCCATCTGGTGGTGCTGTCCGTCGAGGCTGACGGAAAGGTCGCCCTCCATCAGGAACAACACGCCCTCGGCGCCGGGATCGCCCTCCGGGTGGTCGCTGCCACCGCCGGGCGACACCTCCATGATGTATTGCGAGAACGTCTCCGCAAAACCTGACAGCGGCCGGGCGATCACCCACAGCCGGGTGCGGTCCCAGAAGGGCAACAGGCTGGTCACGATGTCCCGCATGGTCCCTCGGGGCAGGACGGCGTAGGCCTGCGTGAAGACGGCGCGGTTCGTCGTCAGTTCGGTCTGACCCGGAAGCCCGCCCCTGGGTGCGTAGTAGCTGGTTGTCATGACAATCCTTTTCTCCGAGCCGTTGGCGTCGGGCAGTCACAGCACTCACTCCGGTCCGATGTCCGTCGCGACGGCCCCCGGGTTCAGCCGGAAGGGGTGTTGACCCGCTGCCCCAGGCTGAGTTGTACGTCGATGTTGCCTTGTGTTGCCTTCGAGTACGGGCAGCGCCGGTGGGCTTCGGCCATCAGGTGCTCGCCCTGTTCGGGTGGGATTCCCGGCAGCTCGGCGTTGATGCCGACGGCGAGGGAGAAGGCGCCGGCTTCCTTGACCAGGCCCACTGTGACGGCCACCTGCGAGTCGGCCAGCGTGATGCCCTCGGCGCGGGCGGCGACCTTGAGGGAGGAATGGAAGCACCCTGCGTAGCCGGCGGCGAAGAGCTGCTCCGGATTTGCCGCGCCGCCGGGGCCACCCTGTTCCTTGGGGGTGGCCAGGTCGACGTCGACCATCCCGTCGGTCGTGCGGGAGTGGCCGTTGCGCCCGTCCCCGGTCGACACAGCGGTCGTGCGATACACCTCTGGCATTTTTTTCATCCCGTCTTCTTCATCCAGTCGTCGTTTGCTGGATGGTCGATGGCACCTGTGCCGATGAGTGGTCGGCTCCCATGCGATCGGTTCCCGTTGGGTCAGTCCTCGTGCGATCAGTCCTCGTGCGATCAGTCCTCGTGCGATCGGTCAGCCAGTCGCGGGCGATCCGGCCACCGACTGTCCGCAGCAACCGCGCGGCTTCGGCCATGCAGACCTCCGGATCGGGCTCGATGTCCAGCAACGCGTACACCGCGCTGACGCCCGCAGCCGTCAACTCGTCGGGATGCAACAGGTTTCGACCCGCCACCGCGATCACCGGCACCCCCGAGCGGCGGGCGGCCGCCGCCACCCCGGCGGGCGCCTTTCCGTGCAATGTCTGGCTGTCCAGTGACCCCTCCCCGGTGATCACCAGGTCGGCCGCGGACAACAGCTCGTGGAACCCGGTCAACTCCAGCAGCAGATCGATACCCGGCCGGGCCTGGGCATGCAGAACCGCCAGTGCCGCAAATCCGACGCCGCCGGCGGCTCCTGCTCCGGGAAGGTCTGCTGCCGGATGCCCGGACGGGCCGGCGGTCGCGCCGACGCCGTTCGCCAACGTCACGGACCACCGTCGCAAGGCCCCCTCCAACCTGGCGACGTCGTCGGGGGTGGCGCCCTTCTGCGGCCCGTAGACGGCCGCTGCGCCGAACGGCCCCAGCAGCGGGTTGTCCACGTCACCGGCCAGCACGAAGGCGGTGCCGTTCACCGCCGGGTGCAGTCCGCTCAGGTCCACCCGGTCCAAGTGCTCCAGGGCGCCGCCACCCGGGGGCAGGAGGTCGCCGCCGGAGTCGGTCAGCCGGGCGCCCAAGCCGGTCAGCATCCCGGCGCCTCCGTCGGAGCTCGCACTGCCTCCCACACCGAGAACGACCCGGTGACAGCCGGCATCCAGCGCCGCGGCGATCACCTGCCCGAACCCGGTACTGCTGGCCGTCAACGGCGCGAGCCGCCCGCCGGGCAGACGGTTCAGCCCGCAGGCGTCGGCGAGCTCGACGACCGCGACCCCGTCTCGCACCGCGTACCCGGTGTCCACCGGCTCCCCGGTCGGACCCGCCACTCGCACCGGGACATGCCGGTACCCGGCAGCGACGGCGGCGTCCAGGGTGCCGTCGCCGCCGTCAGCGACCGGGACACTGTCCGTCCCCACGTCAGGCACGACGTCCCGCAGCCCGTCCGCGACGGCGGCAGCAACCTCACCGGCCCGCAGCGAGCCCTTGAACTTGTCCGGAGCGAGCAACACCTGCATGACGGGCTTCCTCAGTCGAGCATCGAGATGACGGCGGTGGGAGCGTCCTGGGCTGACAATGCCAGTTCCTCGAACTCCACCACGTTGTCGATCTCGGTGCCCATGGAGATGTTGGTGACCCGCTCGAGGACGATCTCCACCAGCACCGGCACCCGGTGTTCCACGATCAGCTTCTTGGCCTTCTCCAGGGCCGGCAGGATCTCGGCCGGATCCTGAACGCGCAATGCCTTGCAACCCAATGCCTCTGCGACCTTGACGTGATCCACGCCGTAACCGGCGATGTCCTCGGTGGGCTCGGTGTTGATGTTGTCGAACGCCAGCTGAACGCAGTAGTCCATGTCGAACCCGCGCTGCGACTGCCGGATGAGTCCGAGGTAGGCGTTGTTCACCAGGACGTGGATGTACGGCAGGTTGAACTGCGCTCCGACGGCGAGCTCTTCCATCATGAACTGGAAGTCGTAATCACCGGTGAGCGCGACGACGGTGGCATCCGGGTCGGCGGCGCACACGCCCAAGGTGGCGGGGACGGTCCAGCCCAGCGGTCCGGCCTGCCCGGCGTTGATCCAGTGCCGGGGCTTGTACACGTGCAGGAACTGGGCCGCGGCGATCTGTGACAACCCGATGGTGGAGACGTAGCGGGTCTCCCGGCCGAACGCCTTGTTCATCTCCTCGTACACACGTTGCGGCTTGATCGGCACGTTGTCGAAATGGGTCCGACGGTGCATCGTGCGCTTGCGCTCCTGGCAACTCGCGACCCAATCCGACCGATCCGGCAGCTCGCCCGCGTCGCGGCGTTCCCGGGCGACTGCGACCAACTCGGTGAGCGCAGCCCCGGCGTCGGACACGATCGAGTAGTCGGGCGGGAAGACCCGGCCGATCTGGGTGGGCTCGATGTCCACGTGCACGAACGTGCGGCCCTCCCGGTACACCGACAGCCCGCCGGTGTGCCGGTTCGCCCACCGGTTCCCGATGCCCAGGACGTGGTCGGAGGCCAGCATGGTGGCGTTGCCGTACTGCTGCGAGGTCTGCAGTCCGGCCATCCCGGCCATCAGCGGGTGATCGTCCGGGATCGTTCCCCACCCCATCAGGGTCGGGATCACCGGCACGTTCAGCAGTTCGGCGAGTTCGACGAGCAGATCCGAGGCGTCGGCATTGATGATGCCGCCGCCGGCGATGATCAGCGGTCGCTCGGCGGCCTGGAGCATGTCCAGCGCCTTCGCGGCCTGGGCGCGCGTTGCCCGCGGTTTGTACACCGGCAACGGCTGGTAGGTGTCAGGATCGAAGTCGATCTCGGCCATCTGCACATCGAACGGCAGGTCGATCAGCACCGGTCCCGGTCGCCCGGATCGCATCAGGTGGAAGGCCTGCTGGAAAGCACCTGGCACCTGCGCGGGCTCCATCACCGTCATCGCCATTTTGGTCAGAGGCTTTGCGATGGAGGCGATGTCCACCGCCTGGAAATCCTCCTTGTGCAGCTTGGCGACCGGCGCCTGCCCGGTGATGCACAGGATCGGGATGGAGTCGGCCGACGCCGAATACAGGCCGGTGATCATGTCGGTCCCGGCCGGCCCGGACGTGCCGACGCACACGCCGATGTTGCCGGCCTTGGCGCGGGTATAGCCCTCGGCCATGTGCGAGGCACCCTCGACGTGCCGCGCGAGGATGTGGTTGATGCCGCCGTGCGCGCGCATCGCGGAATAGAACGGGTTGATGGCCGCGCCCGGGAGCCCGAAGACGGTTTGCACGCCCTCGCGTTCCAGGATCGCGACTGCGGCGTCGATCGCTCGCATACGGGTCATCGAAATTCTCCAAGTCTCAAGTGGTGGAAAGCTCAGTCAGCGGAGGCGGTCTCGGGAGCCGCTGATTGCTCGGCTGGTGCGGCCAGCGGGTCACGGCCGGACAGTCGTAGGACGCCGCGGAGCAGCGCCGAGTGGTCCAGTGCGCCGTCGCCGGAGGCGAGCGCGGAGGCCATCAGCTGGGCGACGACCGCGCCGAGCGGGATGACCACGCCGGCCTCCCTGGCCGCCGAGGTCACGATGCCCAGATCCTTGTGGTGCAACTGGATCCGGAAGCCGGGCGGGAACGACCGGGTCAGCATGTTCTGACCCTTCTGGTCGAGTACCTTGCTACCGGCCAGTCCGCCGCCGAGAACTTCCAGGGCGGCGGCGGTGTCGACGCCGTAGGCCTCCAAGAACGCGACCGCCTCGGCGAGCAGCTGGATGTTCCCCGCGACGATGAGCTGATTCGCGGCCTTCACCGTCTGGCCCGCGCCGCTCGGACCGACATGCACGACGGTCTTTCCGACGGCGGCGAAAACGTCTGCGGCCGCTTCGAAGTCGGCGGCGTCACCACCGACCATGATGGACAGTGAGCCGGCGATGGCGCCGGCTTCGCCGCCGGAGACGGGCGCGTCCAGCAGCCGGAAGCCCTTGGCCCTGGCCCGTTCGGCCAGCTCTGTGGTGACATCCGGCCGGATGGAGGAGAAGTCGATGATCAGGGTACCGGGCTCGGCCGACTCGAACACTCCCCCGTCGCCGGCGAGGACGTCCTGCACGTCCGGCGAGTCGGGCACCATCACCGCGACGATGTCGGCGCCGGAGACGGCGTCGCGCACGGAATCCGCCCCACGGCCACCGGCATCGATCAGCTGATCGACCTTCGGCCGGCTCCGGTTGTAGCCGATGACGTCGAACCCGGCCTTCACCAGGTGGCCGGCCATCGGGGCACCCATGATGCCCAGGCCGATGAAAGCGACGGTGGTCATGTGCTTCTCCTTGGTCGGTGATCGAAACTGTCCGGGGATGTTTGGTCGCTCACGACCGGCCGGACCGGGCGAGAGCGGGCAACCAGCCGAGGCCCTCGAGCGTGCTACCGCTCGGCTTGTATTCCAGACCGATGTAGCCGTCGTAGCCGGCAGCCGCGAGCGCGGCCAGATGTCCTGGAATGTCGAGCTTCCCGGTGCCGGGCTCGTTCCGTCCCGGGCTGTCGGCGATCTGGACGTGTCCGACCCGATCGGCGTGCTCGGTGATCACGGCGGCGATGTCGTCACCGTTGGTGTCCAGGTGGTAGAGGTCGCAGAGGAATCTCAGGTTGCCGGCGCCGGATTCCCGCTCCACGCGGTCCAGCACGGCGATGACGTCTGCTGCGGTGAGCAACGGATACCGCGGCGCTCCGCTGACGGGTTCCACCAGCACGACACCGTCGATCCGGGCCGCTGCCCGCGCAGCGATGGCGAGATTCTCCGCGGCCAGGTCATCCTGCGCCTGCGGTGTGGCATCATCGGTCCGATTGCCGTACAGCGCATTGAACGCTGTGCAGCCCAACCGTTCTCCGAGACCAATGGTGACGTCGACATTGTCCCGGAACTCCGAGGACCGAGCCGGCCATGACACGAGCCCGCGGTCTCCCCCGGGCATGTCGCCGGCAAAGAAGTTCAGCCCGACCAGTCGCACTCCCGCGTCCTGCACGGCTCGAACGAAGGCGTCGATGTCCGCGTCGGACGGCACAGCGGTCGAAAACGGCCACCAGAATTCAATGGCGTCGAAGCCGGCCTCCGCTGCGGCTGCGGGCCGTTGCAGCAGCGGCACCTCGGTGAAGAGCATGGACAGATTGGCGTCGTAACGAAAGGTGTTCATCTCGCGGGATCCTCATCATCGGGGAAGTCGGTGGTCGGCACGGGCAGCGGCAGGCGCCGGGCGAGGGCTTCCAGGGTGCGGCGGTCCACTCCGGTTGCAGTGGCCACCTCGTCGTCGTCCAGCGCACCGCAGTGCAGGCCGCGAACCACGAAGGCGGCCAACGCCTGTGCGGTGGCCGGTTCGTCCATCACACCGCTGGCCTGCGCCGTCAGATAGTTCGACAGCCGTTTTGCGGCTGCGGGCAGCCCCGACCGGTAGAACGCGTAGGTCGCCAGGTAGCGGGTGACCAGGTGCCCCGGATGCATGTCCCAGCCCTGGTAGTACGCGCGCTCCAGGGAACGGCGCACCAGTTGCGCATGCAATCGCAGAGCGTGGTGAATCTGTTCCGCAGTGCCGGTCGGGGTGATGTTCGTCGATCCGTCACTCAGCCGGACCGCGGTGCCGGCGGCGGCCACCTGCATCACTGCCTTCGCGTGGTCGGCGACCGGGTGCGCAAGGCTCTGCTGGTCAGGTGCCACGCCGCAGGCAGCGCTGTAGTCGAAGGTTCCGTAATGCAGTGCCACACAACGGGACCCGGCCGTATGGATCATCGCCGCGACGGTGGCCGTGCCGTCGGCGGCCAGGATGGACTGCGGCGTCTCGATCTGGATCTCGAATCGCAACGCACCGGGACGCAGGCCATGCGCACGCTCCAGCTCCTCGCAGATCCGGACCATCGCGCCGACCTGCTCCACGGAGGTCACCTTGGGCAGCGTCAAGAGAAATCCCTGCGGCAGAGCCGCTGCGGCGCCGCGACTGTCGCCCAGTACGCCGCCGACCACGAGGTCCAGCGTCCGCAAACCGCGCCGGCGGGTGGCCGTCTCGAGACTCTTGAACCTGATACCGGCGAAGGACGGACCGTTGGAGCTGCTCAAGAGCTCACACAGGACGGTTGCGGCGCGGCGCGCGTCGGCGTCCTCCTCGGCGTCGGGCCGGTTGCCGTAACCGTCCTCGAAATCCAGCCGCAGATCCTCCACCGGCTGAGCGGCGAGCTTCGCCCGGACGCGTTCGTAGACGGCGGCGTCGACGCTGCCGCCCAGGCCGGTGACATCCGCGACAAGGTCCGCAGGCGCGTGCTCGTCGAGCAAATGCAGGGCCGCGTCGCCCCAGCGCCGCGGGGTTCCGGCGTCCGCGTCGGCGGCGGGCACGTAGACGGTGTGCACCGGCTGCCGTGTTCCGGGATCGCCGGGATACCGGCGGGCGAGCGCGGTGTCGGCGCCGGCGAGGAACTGATCCAGCTCGGTCAGGAAGTCGTCGGTCAGAGCCGAGGCCGCCGGTGAGCCCATCGACGACGTGCCAACCATGCTGGTCACCTTTTCGTATGCTGGAAGTTTGTATTCGCTAGATGAAACTTAGCTCACGGAAACGCACCGGTCAAGAGGGTGCGGGTGACGTTTCAGTCCGCGTCGACAGCGGCTGCGTATGCCGGCAACGTCAGGAAGTCGACGAAGTCGTCGGCCAGCGCAACTTCCTCGAAAACCTCTCTGGCCAGCTCGAATCTGCTTGCTGCGAAAGCCTTGTCGCCCATCTCGGCGGCGATCGACGCGAGCTCGCTCGCGGCGATCGATCGCACGAGATCGGCGGTCACCGGCTCGCCGGTGTCCAGCACGGTGCTGTTGTGCACCCATTGCCACACCTGCGACCGGGAGATCTCGGCGGTCGCCGCGTCCTCCATCAGGTTGTGGATGCCGACTGCGCCGCTGCCGCGCAGCCACGCCTCGAGATACCGCAACGCCACCTCGATGTTGTTGCGCAGCCCCGCTTGGGTGACCACTCCGCCGACCGAGGACACATCCAGCAGTTCGGCCGCGGTCACTGCCACGTCGTCACGGCGCCGGTCGAGCTGATTGTGCCGCTCACCGAGGACGCGATCGAAGACCTCCCGGCAGATGGGCACCAGGTCGGGATGGGCCACCCACGACCCGTCGAACCCGTCCCTCGCTTCACGTTCCTTGTCTTCCCGCACCTTGGCCAGGGCGACCCGATTGACCTCGGGATCGCGGCGACTGGGGATGAACGCTGCCATCCCGCCCATTGCGACGGCGCCCCGGCGATGACAGGTGGACACCAGCAATTCGGTGTAGGCGCGCATCATCGGTGCCGTCATGGTCACCGCCGCACGGTCGGGAAGCACGAATTGCGGTCCGGCGTCGCGGAAATACTTGATGACGCTGAAGAGGTAGTCCCACCGTCCGGCGTTCAATCCCGATGCGTGATCGGACAACTCGAAGAGGATCTCGTCCATCTCGAAGGCAGCGGGGATCGTCTCGATCAGGACGGTGGCGCGGATGGTGCCGGCCTCGATACCCAGCCGCTGCTCGGAGTAGCTGAAGACGTCGTTCCACAACCGCGCCTCGAGATGACTCTCCATCTTGGGCAGGTAGAAATATGGGCCGCTGCCCCTTGTGATCAATTCGGCGGCATTGTGAAAGAAATACAGACCGAAATCCACCAGCGCCCCCACGGTCGGAGTGCCGTCGATGAGAAGATGGCGTTCGTCGAAGTGCCAGCCCCTGGGCCGCGGCACGATGACCGGCAGGGGTCGGTCCCGCGCGACCCTGTACTGCTTTCCCTCTGGCGAGGTGAATTCCAGACGGCGGCGGATCGCATCGAAGAGGGTGACCTGCCCGCCGATCACGTTCGACCAGTGCGGGGTGTTCGCGTCCTCGAGGTCAGCCAGCCACACCTTCGCGCCCGAGTTCAAAGCGTTGATCGCCATCTTCGGCTCCGGCGGGCCGGTGATCTCCACCCGCCGATCCAGCAGGTCCGGCGGTGCCGCTGCCACGCTCCATTCGCTGTGCCGCACCTGCTCGGTCTCCGGCAGGAAGTCCAGGCCACCGGTTCGGGCGGCCTGTGCACGTCGCTCCCCTCGGCGGGCCAGCAGCTCGTTGCGGCGGGCGCCGAAGCGGCGCTGGAGGTCGGCGACAAAGCCGAGCGCCCCTGGGGTCAGGATCTGCTCCGAGCCGACGACCTCCGGACCGCGGATCTCGACGCCGGTGGACGTGGTTGGTGACGATGCATTGCTCATCTGGAAATCCAATTCGGTTGCGCGGGAAGGGACGGCTGCGCGGGAAGGGACGGCGGGACCTCGTCGGGTCAGTACGCGCTCGAGGCGGACTCGTCGACCATCTGCTGCGGGCCGGTCAGCTGCCGGATCGCGGCCGCGACAGCCGGCGCGACAGCCGGGTCGAACACGCTGGGCACGATGAAGCTGGGATTGAGTTCGTCGGGGCGCACCGCGTCGGCGATGGCCTCGGCGGCGGCGATCAGCATCGCCTCGGTGATGTCCGAGGCTCCGGTATCCAACAGCCCGCGAAAGAAGCCCGGAAAGGCCAGCACGTTGTTGATCTGGTTGGAGAAATCGCTCCGCCCGGTGGCGACGACCGCCGCATGCTCCCTGGCGGCGAGCGGATCGACTTCCGGGACCGGATTGGCCAGCGCGAAGACGACCGCATCCGGTGCCATGGTGGCGATGTCGGAGCCGGTCAGCAGGTTCGGCGCGGACACCCCGATGAAGACGTCGGCGCCCTTGAGCACCTCGACCAGGGAACCGGTGCGGCCCTCCGGGTTGGTGTTGCGTTGCAGCCAGCGGCGCATGTCGTCCCGCGCCGTGCTGCCCGGGTGCACCGCACCGTTCCGGTCGCAGCCGACGATGTTCCGGGCACCCTGGGCCTGCAGCAGCTTGATGATGGCGGTACCCGCGGCGCCCACTCCGGACACCACGATCCGCACCTGTGACAGGGACTTCCCGGTGACCCGCAAGGCGTTCCGCAGCGCTGCGGCCACCACGATGGCGGTGCCGTGCTGATCATCGTGGAAGACCGGGATGTCGAGGAGGTCACGCAATCTCGCCTCGATCTCGAAGCACCTCGGCGCGGCGATGTCCTCGAGGTTGATGCCGCCGTACACGGGGGCGATCGCCCGGACGATCTCGACGATCTGGTCGGTGTCCTGGGTGTCCAGGCAGACCGGCCAGGCGTCCACACCGGCAAACTGCTTGAACAGCGCCGCCTTGCCCTCCATCACCGGCAGTGCCGCGGCGGGGCCGATGTTGCCCAGGCCCAGAACCGCGGATCCATCGGTGACCACAGCAACGGTGTTCCGTTTGATCGTCAGCCGCCGCGCGTCGGCCGGGTTCTCCGCGATGGCCATGCACACCCGAGCCACCCCCGGTGTGTACGCCCTGGACAGGTCGTCACGGGTCCGCAGCGACACCTTCGGGTTCACCTCGATCTTGCCGCCGAGATGGATCAGGAAGGTGCGGTCGCTCACCTTGCGAACGGTGAAACCTGCGGGCTCTCCGAGCGCCTCGGTGATCCGGCCGGCGTGCGCCTGGTCGGTGGCGTCACAGGTGACGTCGACGACCATGGAGTCGTGATGCGACTCCACCACGTCCAGGGCGGTCAGCGACCCGCCGGCGCGGGTCACTGCCGTCGTCAGCCGACTTGTTGCATCCGTCGACGTCGGGCATTGCACCCGTACCGTGACGGCGTATCCAGGACTTGTGGATGGCATCTACTTCTCCTCTTGACGATAAACTTCTTCTGCGATGCGAAATCCGCGCCGGCCTGCGCAGGGAAGGACTGAGCCGTGACCGATCACCGCCGGGACCGGCTGCAGCCGGTCCCCCGCAGCGACGCCACGACCACCGAAGAACCGACCACCAAAGAAACGGCGCGGGGCGAAGCATCGGCCGACGGAGCCGCGAGCTCCGCCAAACGGGAGAAGAGTTCCCCCGGCAGCGTGCAATCGGTCGACCGGACATTCCAGATCCTGGAGTGCCTTTCCGATGCGGGCGGCCAACTCTCGCTGTCGGATCTGGCCTCCAGGTCCGGACTGCCGATGCCGACGATCTACCGTTTGCTCCGGACCCTGGTGACCCATGGTTACGTCCGCCAGCTCCAGTCCCGGCAGTACGCCCTGGGCCCGAGGCTGATCAACCTCGGCGTCAGCGCGAGCAGCATGCTCGGTGAGTGGGGACGCCCCTGGCTCAGCGGCCTGGTCGACGCCCTGGGCGAGACCGCCAACCTCTGCATGCTCGACGGCGACCGCGCCACCTACGTCGCCCAGGTGCCGTCCCGGCACACCATGCGGGCCTTCACCGAGGTCGGCCGGCGGGTCTATCTGCACAGCACCGGTGTGGGCAAGGCGCTGCTCGCCCAACTCGACGACGACCGCATCGCCGAGCTGATCGGCCGCACCGGCATGCCGGCCGCCACCCCGGCGACGATCACCGACCTCGATGCACTCCTGACCGAGGTGAACCGGATCCGCACCGAGGGCTATGCCGTGGACGACGGTGAACAGGAGATCGGCGTGCACTGCGTGGCGGTCCCGGTCGGGGACGCCGCGAACCCCATCGCGATCTCCGTCTCCGGTCCAACGCCGCGGATGACCGGCGACCTGCTCGACCGCGCCGTCCCGTTGCTGCAATCGGCCGCCCACGGCCTCGCGGCCGACCTGCAGAGTCGGCAATCGTCCGCCTGAGGCGCTCACACCATTCCCCGCCGCAACAGTCGACCGGTGGGCGCCTTTCCATCAACCTCGGATCCGCGAAGGAAGGTCTTGCGCACCACTCCGGACAGCACCCGACCGTCGTAGGGCGTGATCGGATTCTTGTGCTGGAGGCGGGAGACGTCGACCACGAAGGCCTGATCCGGGGCGAACACCGACAGGTCGGCGTCATAGCCGAGAGCGAGTTTGCCCTTGCCGGACAGCCCCGCCAGTTCCGCCGGGCGCGATGACATCCATCCGATCACCCGGTCGAGTCCGATACCGCGGCGGCGCGCTTCCGTCCAGATGATCGGCAGTCCGAGCTGCAGGGACGACACGCCACCCCAGGCGACCGCGAAATCCCCGTTCTCCAGATCCTTCAGATCAAGGGTGCTGGGTGAATGGTCGGAAACGATGCAGTCGATCGTCCCGTCCATCAGTCCGGCCCAGAGCAGTTCCCGGTTGCCGACTTCACGGATCGGCGGACAGCACTTGTACGCGGTGGCCCCGTTCGGGATCTCCTCGGCGATCAAGGTCAGGTAGTGCGGACAGGTTTCCACCGTCAATCGGACGCCGTCGCGTTTCGCGGTGGCGATCATCGGCAGCGCATCGGAGGACGACAGGTGCAGGATGTGCGCGCGCACACCGGTCCAGCGCGCCCTCTCGATGACTTCCGCGATGGCCACGTTCTCCGCTCCCCGCGGCCGCGACCGGAGAAACTTCTCGTACTGATCCCCCTCGGCCGACGGCGCCCGCTCGATCGCCCGCGAGTCCTCGGCATGGACGATCAGCAGCGAATCGAAATCACGCAGGACAGCCATGTCCGCTTCCATTTCATCGGCGTCCAGGTGCGGGAATTCATCCACCCCTGAATGCAGCAGGAAGCATTTGAAGCCGAAGACGCCGTCATCGTGCAACGGCCGAAGATCCGCCTGGTTCCCCGGTATCGCGCCACCCCAGAAGCCGACATCGACAAACGCCTGGTTCCGGGCGGCCTCCCGCTTCACCTCCAGCGCCGCAACCGATGTCGTCGGCGGGATGCTGTTCAGCGGCATGTCGATGATGGTGGTCACCCCACCGGCGGCAGCGGCTCGCGTTGCGGATGCGAACCCCTCCCAATGGGTGCGTCCCGGCTCGTTCACATGCACGTGCGTATCGACCAGACCCGGAAGCAGCACCTCGTCGTCGGCCAGTTCGATCACCTCGGTGCCGGCCAGTGCGTTGCCGAGCGGTTCGATGGCGACGATCCTGCCGTCCCGCACACCGATCTCGCGGGCCACCTCGCCCGCCGTGGTCATGATGCGCCGCCCGCGAATCACCAGGTCGTAGTCCGCGCCGCGCCCGTCATCGATTCCCGGCGCCACATCCGTGAGGTTCGTTGCAGTCATGGCCATTTCCTTCTCGTCGATCAGGTGGTTGTCGATCACGTGGTGTCGATCGTTTCGGTGTCGATCGTTTCGGTGTCGATCGTTTCTCTGTGTCGATCGTTTCGGTGTCGATCAGTTGTCGTTGTCCGCTGAGGCCGTGCGGGCAGCGGGCGGCCAGTCCTTGAATCGTTTCGGCCGGGCCGGCGCGTACGTCCGCACTTTCGATGTGCCCAATCCCAGCCGCACCAACGACTCCGCAATCGTGACCGCCGCGGCGACTCCGTCGATGACGGGCACACCGGTCCTTGCCACCACCGCATCGGTCAGTCCGGACATGCCACCGCAGCCCAGGCAGATGACTTCCGCCCGATCGATCTCGACGGCGTGGACGGCCTGCGCCACGATCGCCTCGACCGCTGCGTCCGCGTCACTTTCCAACTCCAGCACCGCCATGCCACTGGCCCGTACAGACGCGCAACGTGCATCCAGGCCCGCCAGCTTCAGCCGGTCCTCGATCAGCGGGACCGTCCGGTCCAGCGTCGTCACCACCGAATACTTGTGGCCGAGGAACATCGCCGTGCTCGCCGCCGCCTCGGTGATGTCGACGACCGGGACGTCCAGCATCTCCTGCAGTCCTTCCCTGCCGTGCTCGCCGTAACCCGCCTGGATGACCGCATCGAACGAATCAGGATAGGCACGTACGGTCTCCATCACAGCAATCGCGGCGAGGTAGCTCTCGTAGTTACCCTCAACGGATTCAGCTCCGAACAACGGTGTGAGAGCGACGATCTCGGTGTCCGGGGCAGCGACCGCGGAAGCCTGTTTGCCGATGGCCTGGGTCATCGATTCGGTGGTATTGACGTTCACCACGAGAATGCGCACTGCGGGATCTCCTCAGGTCGGTGTGACGATGGTCGGACGCCGAGGGCGACTAGTGCACGCTCGGAACCGCGATCGACTCGCCGTCGACCTCGTTGACCGGCATCGTGCGATCGGCCGTGATCAGGTAGAAGACCAGTCCGAGTCCGGCCCCGATGAACCACGAGAAACCCGCCACGGCATGGAACGCGGGCACCACTGCGATGACCACCGCGATCACCGCCGCCGGCACCAGCGCCCACACCGCGCGAAGATTGAACCCTCTGCGGTAGTGGTAATCACCGGACGCCGCCTCGGTGTACAGGTCCAGCACGTTCACCCGGGTCTTCCGGATCAGCCAGTAGTCGGCCATGATCACCCCGAACAGCGGCCCGAGGATGGCACCGAGTCCGCCCAGGAAGTACACGATGACCGTCGGGTTGTTGTAGACGTTCCACGGCAGGATGACGAGTCCGAGGATCGCGCTGACCAGTCCTGCCCGCTTGAAATTGAGTGTGCGCGGGAAGAGATTGGCCAGCGCATAGATGGGGGCGACGAAGTTCGCCATCAGGTTCACCGCGATCGTCACCATGATCAGTGCGAGGCAGGCCAGCACCAGCAGGATGGTATTGGGGATGGTCTGGACGATGTCGGCGGGGCTCTCGATGATCTCACCGTTGATCTTGAACTGACCACCGGCCAGCACCACCACGATGCCGCCGAAGAACAGCATGTTCAACGGAATCCCGAAGAAGTTGCCGCGCGTAATGGCCGACTTCGTCTTGGCATTGCGGGTGAAGTCGCAGAAATTCAGCACGAACGTTCCGTAGATGGCGATCCACAGGGCGCCGCCGACGAAAATCTCTCGCCACATCTCGCCGCCGGTGAGCGCCTGATCGGTCGAGAGGGCGATCGAGCCGCCGGCTTGGACGAAGATCCAGATGGCGATGGCGAGCATGCTGGTGAGGATGATCGGGCCGGCGAAGGCCTCGTACTTGCGGATCATCTCCATGCCGTAGCTCACGATGATCACCTGCAGGATCCACAGACCGATGAATGAGATCCAGCCGAGGGTGGAGAGCCCCAGAACGCTGTTCGTATCCAGTGATTCCAGGGACGGGGCGATGGCGATCAACAGCACGCGCAGGACAACAGAGGCCAGGTAGGTCTGGACGCCGAACCAGACGATGGCCACGCCCCCACGCACCACCGCGGCGATCTGCGCGCCATGGATGCCGAAGGCGATGCGGCTCATCACCGGGAACGGGACGCCGGTCTTCTCCCCCATGAACCCGGACAGGCTCAGCAGGCCGAACAGCAGCATTGCGCCGATGAGGAAGGCCAGCAGGATCTGCCAGGCGCCGAGGCCCAGCGCGAACAGGCTGATGGCGAACGCGTAATTCCCCAGGCTGTGCACGTCATTGGCCCACAAGGTGAAGATGTTGTAGGACCGCCATTTGCGACCGACGCGCTGTGTTGGCGCCAGGTCCTGGTTGTACAGGCGAGGACTGACATCGACCCCTTCTTCATGAATCTCCCGAACGCCCGACACGTGATTCTCCTCGTCGACGAAAATGGTCTGATCAACTCGAATGCGCTGGAAATATTCCTGACATCTCATCCTGTCGTGACGAGAAAGGAATTCATCGATCGATCGCATTTCCGTGACAGTTGCGACTCGCTCATGCACCATGATTCGGCATGGCGGCAAACCGGTCAAGATAGGTCACCGATATATCTGCATACCCGCGCCGAAAAGCTGACATCATCTGCGGCACTGACATCATCTTGTGTGTCGCGGCGGCCCGGTTGTTCCGGGTCCCAGCATGAAGACGGCCCAGAAGGCACCGGCGGTCGGATCCCCCGGTATTCCTGGGCCGTTTCATCCAAGCGATGCCGTTCGGCACCCGGCATTTCAGTGGCTGCGACGGCCCTGTCGACCGTCGTCCGCGCGCTCGTTCGACTCAGCGGTGGACGCGGTCCCGTCAATGGCAGGAGCCGTGCCCGGGCCGTGCGGCGAATGCTGACCGGGTTGATATTCCGGGGTCACACCCGGCGCCGGCCCCTCTGCGACGATCGGTGCGACGTTGTCTTTTCGACCGAGCACGTTGAACAGAATGTTGAGCAGCACGGCGGTCACCGCGGCGGCGCTGATGCCGGAGTCGAAGATCGTCTGAAACCACGACGGGAATTCGTCGTAGAAGTCGGGCACGGCAATGGGAATCACACCCATGCTGATCGACAGAGCCACGATGACCAGATTCTGATTGCCTTCGTAGTGCACCGCGGACAGGCTCCGGATGCCACTTGCCGCAACGCTGCCGAACAGCGCCAACCCGGCGCCGCCCAGGACGGGCACCGGCAGTGCTGCGACGACGGCCCCCACCTGCGGGAAGAAGCCCAGAATCAGCAGGATCCCGCCGCTGACGGCGACCACGAATCGGCTCTTGATGCCGGTGAGCGCAACCAGGCCGACATTCTGCGCGAACGCACTGACCGGGAAGCCGTTCAGCAGGCCGCCGGAGACGGCGGTGGACAGCGTGTCCGCGCGCAGCCCGTTGGCGACGGTTTTCCGGTCGGCCGGGCGGCCGACGACGACGCCGATGGCCAGCAGATCGGCCGTGGTCTCGGTCATGATCACCAGCATGACGATGACCATCGAGACGATGGCGGCCACTTCGAAGGTGGGAGCGCCGAAGTGGAACGGAGTGGACACCGCGAAACCCTGTGCTTCCGACACCCGGGAGAAGTCGATCTTGCCGAACAGCGCGGCCACGACCCCGCCGGCGACCAGACCGATCAGGATCGCGATGCGGGAAAAGAAGCCGGGCAGGAAGCGGTAGACCAGCAGGATGATGGCCAGCGTGATGGCGGCCAGGCCGACGTTGGACGGTGCACCGAAGTCCGGGCTGCCGGCGCCGCCGCCGGCCCAGCGGATGGCGACGGGCAGCAGCGACACGCCGATCACGGTGATGACCGAGCCCGTCACCACCGGCGGGAAGAAGTGCAGCAGGCGACTGAACACGCCGCTGAGCGCGAACCCGATGACACCGGCGACCACGATCGCACCGAAGATCGCGTTCAGCCCGGCGGTTCCACCTCCGGCCCCGGTGCCGATGGCGATCATCGAGCCGACAGCCGCGAACGACGTGCCCTGCACGATCGGCAGTTTCGCGCCGATCCACGGCACACCGAGGGTCTGCAACAGCGTCGCCAGCCCCGAGATGAGCAGGGTGGCCGCCAGCAGATAGGACAGGTCCGCGAACGGCAGCTTCAGGGCGCTGCCCACGATCAACGGGACGGCGACCACGCCCGCGTACATGCTCATCACGTGCTGCAATCCGTAGACGAACATCGGTCCCGGTTTGAGGACCTCGTCGACCGGATGGTTCCCGCCGTCGAAAACGGCCAGCTGATCGCCCGTCCCGCCGGCCGGTTCGGTGTTGTGTGTCATCTGCGGTTACCAGCCCTGGCCCGGATCGAAAGCCGGCCCCGGGGCCGGGGCGTCATCGTTGTGCACGGTGCCCTCGATGAACCCGTACGGCCTGTCGTCGGCGTGGAAGACCTCGTTGTCGTTGTCCAAACCGTACGGACTGAGGTCGATGACGAAGTGGTGCTTGTTCGGCAGCGAGAACCGCACCTCACCGATTTCCGGTTGATCGGTGATCATGGCTTCCCCCATCGCGTACATGGTCTGCTGCAACGCCAGGCTGTGGTGCCCTGCGAAGACGTCGCTCATCGTGAGAAGCGCCTTGTCGAAGGACTTTCCCCAATCGACGCCCTCTGTGTGGGTGTGCCACCACTGGGCGGTCACCGCAGTGGCCATCACCCGGTCGTGGGTGGGTGGCAACGTCGTGTATTTGTCTTCGAGATACCCGAAGAATTCCGAATCCGTCGTCTTGAGGACGACGTAGTCCTTGACTCCCGACACCACCCAGAGATTCGTCCCGTCGTAGGTGACGGCGGCAGTTCGTACATGGCCACCGTCCCGGGCGAATGCGTGCGGGTGCGGAGCTCCGTTGTGATACAGCCGGTTCCACGGATAGGCCTCGATCTTGACGCGCACCCGGTGGACGGGTTCGACGTCGTCGACGAAGTGCCGGGCGAGGGCAATACCGAACGACTCCGGCTGCCGCGCCGCCTCACTGTGTTCCTTGGCGAACGCGTTCACCGTGTTCTTGGTGGCGTCGGTCGTCAGGCAGTTCGCGTTGTCGCCTGTGAGGTGGATGTCGGCGAAGTCGCCACTCAACGCCACACTGACGTTGTAGTCGACGATCTCGTGCGGATCTGCGTCACGGTAGACCCGGACGACCCGGGTTTCCGCTTTTCCGTACTGGTTGTGCCCGAGCGTGACACTCATCGTCTGTCCTAACTTCCTCGATAGGTGGAAAAGGCAAAAGGGGACAACAACAAAGGGACATGGTGGTGCGCCGTGGGGTCGGTGACCCGGAACGTCACCGTGACTTCCGGATAGAAGCCCAGCTGGCCGGATGCGGCGTGGTAGGAACCGGTGTCGAACTCGACCCGGTACTTGCCGGCCGGTAACTCACCGGTGCCTGCGTGATCTGCGTATCCGAAGCGGCCGTCGTCGTCCGTCCGGCCCTCGGCGAGGACCGCCCAACCGTCGGCTCCGCTGACGCTCAGGCTGACCGGCACTTGTGATGCCGGACGGCCTCTGCCGGCATCGAGAACGTGAGTGGAGAATGACACTGGCACCATCCTCTGTCAGGAGGCTGATCGCATTCCTGCGATTTCGCGATACGGAATCGCGCTGTCGTGATACGAAACTACTCGCCACACGAATGGGGCGTCAACGGGTTCCTCGCGCTATCTCGGATATATCTGTGGGAGCACATCAGGACAGCGGGTGCAGCGAGGGCGATGTGTCCGGTGGCGGTCGGTGGTGGTGATATGTCCGGTGGCATGTCCGTATGTTGCCGGTGGACGTATGTTTGCCCGGCGCGAGTACCGGTGCGGCACAGGCTGAACGTTGCTCGGTTTCCTGCAGGTTTGGGTCGAACACGCCGACGACGGCCCGTGAAGGAGGTGCCCACGATGCAACACCTGGACCGCACGTCCGCACTGCCGGCGATAGTGCATTCTGACCGTCCGGGGATGTCCCAGCAAGCGATTCTCCAGGAGATACGGCGGGCCATTCTCAGTGGTGCGGTGCCACCGGGCAGCCCGATCCCCGTCGACGAGACGGCCGATGTGTTCGGCGTCAGCCGGATCCCGATCCGCGAGACCCTCAAGACACTGATCGGCGAGGGACTGGTCGAACACCGGCCGCGCGCCGGGTACACCGTCGCCAGCCTCACCATCGAGGAGTTCAGGGAGATCTACGTCGTTCGCGGTGTCCTGGAGATGGCCGCACTGACCGCTGCGGTCGGTGGCGCCCAGGTCGAGGACGACCGGCGAGCCTCGGGCGCCCTGGTCGCGCTCGACCAGGCGTTGGCCGCGAAGGACTACCAGGCCTACCAGCGGGACAGCCGGCAGTTCCACGTCGCGTTGGTCCAGCCGTGCGGGATGCCGCGGCTGCTGCACATGATCGAACTCGTCTGGAACCTGACCGAACCGATGCAACCGATGCAACACATCGGCGACGCCCATCGCGATCACCTCCACGCTCAGCACAGCGTGATGCTGCAGGCCTTCATCAAGCGCGACGCCGCCGAACTGCTGGCCGCGGCCCGGGGCCATCTGGACGACCTCGAAGCCGTCGTCGCCGAGCTACCCACCGAAACCGGCCTGTTCTCGCAGTAGCTCGCCGGAACCGTCCCCGGACGTCATCGGCGGGCCCGCCGGCCCACCCCGCACCCCCACTCCCCGCACCCACACGGCGGCCACGTCCGCGGGTGTGGCGAGGGCAAAGGTCCGGGCCAGCGCGTCGGTGCCGTCGGCGGCGTGCGCGAGGTTCACCGCGTAGGTACTGCCCTGGTCGGGGCGCAGCCAGACGGCGTCGAAGTGCTTGCCGGGACTGAAGTCACCCACGCGGTCCGCGAGGCCCAGCGCCCGTGCGCCCGCTTGGGTGGCGAGGTACAGCAGGTGCACCGGGGTGAGCGGTAGCCCCTCCGCGCCGAGCAGCTGCTGCATGAAGTAGGCCTGCAGAGCCTCCTTGGGCAGGAAGAGCCCGGTTCCGGCGCCGACATCCGAACCCAGTGCCACGCCGACGCCGTGCTCCACGTGCCGACGCAGCGGGAACAGCCCGCTGCCGAGCGCGGAGTTGCTCGTCGGGCAGTGCGCGACCCATGCACCCGCCTCGCCCATCAGCGCGAGCTCGCTGTCCCCGGCGTGCACGTTGTGCGCAAACACGCTGCGCGAGTTCACCAGTCCGTGCCGATGGTAGGTACCGAGGTAATGGTCGGACCCGGGGAACAGCGATGCCACCGCGGACACTTCGGCGAGGTTCTCGTTCAGGTGCGAGGTGAACCAGATGTCACCGCGCCCCCCGGCACTGTCCTGAACGAGAGCGCTGCACACGGCGAGCATCTCGTCCGAGGCGGACAGCGAGAACCGCGGGGTGACCGCGTACCGCACGCTGCCCTTGCCGTGCCAGCGCTCGATCAGCTCCCGGCTCTGCGCCAACGCGCGTTCCGGGCTGCACAGCAGGTCCTGCCGCAGCACCCGGTCGGACAGCACGAGTCCCGCCGTCACATTGAGCCCCAGCGCCTGCGCCCGGGCGAAAAGGATGTCCATCGCCGGTGCGAAGTGCGAGCCGAAGACCAAGGCCGTCGTCGTCCCGCAGGACACCAACCCGTCGAGGAATTCCCGCGCCACCACGGCGGCGTACGCGGGATCGGCGAGTCTGCTCTCCTCTGGGAGAGCGCACCGCTCCAGCCAATCCAGCAGGGGCATCCCGAGGCCCCCGATCGCCCTGATCTGCGGGTAGTGCACATGGGTGTCGACGAAGCCGGGCAGCAGCAGGCCACCGGTCAGCTCGACGACCGGTTCCGCCGGGTACCGCGCCCGCAACGAGGAAAAGGTCCCTCGCGCGGCGATGATCCCGTCGCAGACCAACAGCCCGCCGTCCTGGTCGACGGCCAGCGCATCGGCCGGATCACCGGCGAACGGATTGCCGGGCGTGTCGACCACCGTCGCCCGGTAGAGCGTCATCGCGACGCCGTCCGATCCGATGCGGTCGGTGAGAGTTGCTCGGTCACACCGTCTTTCGCTGGTCGGATCGCCGTCAGCAGTGCCGCGGAGACACTGATCGCAATGACCGCGGGCTCCTTCCCGACGACGTCGGGAAGACCGATCGGGCTGGTGATCCGGTCGATGACCGACTGATCGTGGCCGAGTTCGGCCAGCCGGCGGCGGAAACCGGTCCACTTCGCGCTCGACCCGATCAGGCCGACGCTGCCCAACGACGGCAACCGCAGGGCCGCGTCACACAGCGCGAAGTCCTCGGCATGGTCGTGGGTCATGATCAGCACATGTGCACCGCGCGGGAGCATCTCCAGCACCTGCTCCCCGAGAAGCGCGTGGTGCACCGTCACATCCGCCACGCCCTGGGTGACATCGGCGAGCCGCAGCTGGTCGAGTTCTTCCTCCCGGGAATCGACGAGATGCAACTGGATATCCAGCCGGGAGAGGATGCGGCCGAGTTCGTAACCGACGTGCCCGACCCCGAAGACGGCCACCACCGGCCGGGCCGGCAGGGGTTCGAGCAGCAGGGTCACCTCACCGCCGCAACACTGGCGGCCGTGCTGGTTGCGGGCATGCTCGTTCAACCGCGCGTCCTGGGTCTCGGGTGTGCCGGCTGCGGACGCGATCAGCTCGCGAGCCCGCTGCACCGCCGCCTCCTCCAGGTTGCCGCCGCCCACGCTGCCCCAGGTGTGATCGGCGCCGACGACCATCTTCGCGCCGGCATCGCGCGGCGCGTGACCGCGCACGGCGATGACGGTGACGAGCACGCCCGGAAGGCCGTCCTGCCGCAGCCGATGCACGGCACTGAGCCAATCCATTGATCACACCCCCGTGAGAACCGCGTGCGCGACGGAGGTGCCCCCGTCGGCGGACGGAACGGCCCCGTTTCGCGCGGACCTGGCGGCGTCGATCGCCCAGTAGACCGCTTCCGGGGTCGACGGGCAGCTCAGGTCGACCGACCAACCTTCCGGGCCGAACGCGGACGCCGCCTGCCGCAGCGCTTCCCGAACGCTGAACGCCAGCATCAGCGGCGGTTCACCGACCGCCTTGGACCCGTACACCACACCGGACTCGGTCGCGCGTTCGAACAGGTGCACGTTGAACTGCTCGGGCATCTCGGAGAAGCTGGGGATCTTGTAGGTGCTGGCGGCCTGTGTGTTCAACCGGCCCCGGTGGGGGCCGTCGCCGGTGTCCCAGCGCAGCTCCTCCAGGGTCAGCCAGCCGGCGCCCTGGACGAAACCGCCCTCGATCTGGCCGATGTCGATCAGCGGCGACAAGCTGTCGCCGACGTCATGCACGATGTCCACCCGCAGCACCCGGTAGGCGCCGGTGAAGCCGTCGACCTCGACCTCGGAGCAGGCGGCCCCGTAGGCGTAGTACTTGAACGGTTCGCCCTGCATCCGGGAGGAGTCCCAGTGCAATCCTGCTGTCCGGTAGAAGCCCGCCGCCCACAGCGGTACACGCTGGAAATACGCGTCGTGAACAAGTTCTGCCCACCCGATCTCGCGGTCGTCGAAACCGATCCCGGTGACCACGCCGTCGACGAAACGGACGTCGTCCGGGTGCACACCCAGCTTGCCGCCGGCGACGACGTTCAGCCGCGCACGGATCTGCTCGCAGGCATTCTTGATCGCGCCGCCGTTGAGGTCGGCACCGGAACTGGCCGCGGTGGCCGAGGTGTTGGGCACCTTGTCGGTGCGGGTGGGGGCCAGCCGGACGAAGCTCAACGGGACGCCGAGCGATGTCGCCGCGACCTGGATCATCTTGGTGTGCAGGCCCTGTCCCATCTCGGTACCGCCGTGGTTGATCAGCACCGAGCCGTCCTTGTAGACGTGCACCAGCGCACCTGCCTGGTTGAAGGCGGTCAGATTGAACGAGATACCGAACTTCACCGGCGTCATCGCCAGCGCCCGCTTGGTGTGCGGGTGCGCCTGGTTGAAGGTGGCGATCGCGGCCTTGCGCAGCTGGAAGTCGCTGCGCTCGCTCAAGATCGACCAGATGTCGGCGAGCCGCTCCGCGTGCCGGACCGGCTGCCCGTACGGAGTCCTCTGGCCGGGGGTGTAGAAGTTCCTGCGCCGTAGCTCCTCCGGCTGCACGCCCAGCAAGGGCGCGCAACGACCCAGGATGTCCTCCAGAACGATCATGCCCTGGGGCCCACCGAACCCGCGGAACGCGGTGTTCGAGCTCCTGTTGGTCTTCGCGATCCGGCCGTGCACGGTGATGTCCGGTACCCAGTAAGCATTGTCGATGTGGCACAACGCCCTGGCCAGCACCGGCTCGGACAGGTCCAGACTCCAGCCGCCGTTGCTGGTCAGCGTCGCCCGCAGCGCGCAGATGCGGCTGTCGTCGTCGAACCCGACCTCCCAGGTTGCCAGGAACGGGTGCCGCTTGCCGGTCATGGTGATGTCCTGGGTGCGGTTGAGCCGCAAGCTGACCGCGCGACCGGTGAGCACCGCACCGAGCGCCGCCACCGCCGCCAGCCCGTGCGGTTGGAACTCCTTCCCACCGAAACCACCGCCCATTCGCAGGCATTGAACGGTGATGTGATGGGCCGGGATGCCCAGCACATGCGACACGATGTCCTGTGTCTCCGAAGGATGCTGGGTACTCGATTGCACGAAGACCTGGCCGTTCTCGTCGACCATGGCCAACGCCGCATTGGTCTCGAGATAGAAGTGCTCCTGACCGCCGAATTCGAACTCGCCACTGAACCGATGAGCCGCGCGCTCCAGGGCGGCGTCCGCGTCACCGCGGCTGATCGTGCGCGGTGTGCCCTGGAAGCTGTCCGCCTCGATGGCGTCCTGGATGGTGATCAGTGAAGGCAGCACCTGGTACTCGACCTGCACGGCATCGGCACCCTGCCGTGCGGCTTCGAGGGTCTCGCCGAGCACCCAGCAGACGGCGTGCCCGTAGTACATGACCTCGGTCGGGAACAACGGTTCGTCGTGCTTCTCCCCGGCGTCGTTCAGGCCCGGCACGTCGGCGCCGGTCAGAACTCTGACAACGCCGGGGATGTCGTACGCGTCCTCACTCCGTAGCGCGGTGACCATCGCGTGGGCGTGTGGCGCCTGGACCGGCCAGGCATGCAACGTGTCCTTTGTGCGGTTCACCAGATCCTGCGTGTACAGGGCCTTCCCGGTGACGTGCAGACCGGCGCTCTCGTGCGAGATCTCCAGGCCCACCTTGGGATTGTTCGGCCGATCCGCCAGCGGCCCGTGTGCGTTGCTCATGTTCGTCAGACCTCCTGGAAGACCCGGGATTCGGGATTTTTCGCGCTGTTCTCGGCGAAGAACTTGCGGAGCGAGGATCCGAGCATCGCGGTCCGGTAGGCCGCGCTGGCTCGGTGATCACTGATCGGTGTGGCTTCGGCGTTCAGTACCGACGCGGCTTCGTCCACCACCTCGGCCGACCACGGTCGACCGGCCAGGAAATCCTCGGTACGAACGGCGCGCATCGGGACGGCCGCCACCCCACCGAGCCCGATCTTGATCTCGCCCACGGTGGGTGCAGCACCGTCCGCGGTGGCATTCAGCCGGAGGGCGAAAGCCGCAGCGATACTGGAGATGTCGTCGAAGCGGCGCTTGGAGATCTTGTGGAAGGCAGAGATCGGCGCGACCGGTGTGGGGATGCGGATGGTCCTGATCAGTTCGTCGGGCCGTCTGACGGTCTGCCGGTAACCGGTGAAGTAACCACTCAAGGGCACCTCGCGATCGCCGCCGCGGGAGGCAAGGACGAGGGAGGCGTCCAGCGCGAGCAACGCGGGTGGGCTGTCGCCGATCGGCGAAGCGGTGCCGAGGTTGCCACCGAAGGTCGCGCCGTTACGGATCAAGCGCGAGGCGAACTGCGGGAACAACTGCGCCAGTAGCGGTACCCGGCCGGCCAGCTCGCGCTCCACCTCGGACAGGGTCAGAGCTGCACCGATGTCGATGCTGTTCGCGCTGATGTCGAACTGCCGGAGCTCGTCCAGCCGATCGACACCGATGGTCAGGGCGGCGCGCGAGTGGCGGATGTTCAGCTCCACACCCCAGTCGGTGGAGCCGGCCAGCACCAGCGCAGCGGGGTTCTCGGCCAGCAGATCGAGCGCCTCGGCCAGATCCACCGGACGGACGAAGCTGCCCTGCGTGCTGGTGATCCTGGTCGGAACGGGAGCCGGTGCCGGTCGGGACAGCCTGGCCACCAGCGGATCGGTGTCCACCGGAGCGCCCAAGGCGTAAGCGGCGTCGCGGATCGGCCGATACCCGGTGCAGCGACACAGATTCCCGGACAGGGCATGCAGGTCGAAGCCGTTCGGGCCATGTTCGTGATCGACCGCGGAACGGGCCGCGGTGGGGTCGGAGCCCTCGTTGCCCACAGCTCGCTCCGCTGCGACCCCACTGGTGTCCGGTTCCGCCTCCGCGGTCCGCTCAGGAGTCGGACCGGTGTCCCGTCCGCGGCCCGCGCGATAGAACTCCGAGGCCATCGAGCAGATGAAACCGGGTGTGCAGTAGCCACACTGCGAGCCGCCACGGTCCGCCATCTCGCGTTGCACCGGATGCAGGTCGTCGGGGCCACCGAGCCCTTCGGCGGTGACGACCTCCTGCTGGTCCAACCCGGCCGCCGGAACCAGACAGGCATTGATGGCTGTCCAGCGGCTGGTGCCGCGGTCGGCCGGGCGGGCGACCATCACCGCGCAGGCGCCGCACTCGCCCTCGGCGCACCCTTCCTTGCATCCGGTGAATCCGGTGCTGCGCAACCATTCGAGCAGTGTGACGTGCCCGCCGACCTCGCCGAGCTCGTACGCCCGGCCGTTGACTGTCACGTGAGGCTTCACGTCGCGTACTCCTGTTCGTGTGGTCTTCGCCCGCAGCCGCACAGCGGCGTGCCGGGTCCGTTCATCAGTGTGCCCCCGTCGCGACGGAGCCCACCCCTGCTCGGCTCAGCAGGGTCTTGCTGGCCCGGGACACCTCCGCGGCCAACGCGTCCTCGTCGATGCCGGTATGCCGGTCGCCGGAGATGATCGCGCGTCCGTTCACCATCAACAGGTGCACAGGGGGCGGCGCGCCGAGCACCAGGGCGGCGACCGGGTCGGCGATGTCGATGTGCGCCAACGTATCCAGTCGCCAGACAGCCAGGTCCGCGAGCTTGCCGACCTCCAGCGACCCGATCGCGTCCGCCCGGCCGAGGACCCGGGCACCACCCATGGTTGCCATCTCCAGCGCATCCCGGACGGTCAGCGCCTCGGGCCCACCGCGGGCCCTGGCGAACAGCAGCGCGTGCCGCACCTCCTCGAGCAGCGAGCAGGCCTCGTTCGACGCGGCGCCGTCCACACCGAGACCCACCGCCACCCCGGCGTCGCGCAGATCCCGGCTCCGGCAGATGCCCGCTCCCAGCCGCGCATTGGACGTCGGGCAGTGCGCCACCGAGGTACCGGTCGATGCGACCGTCGCGATGGCCGCGTCCGACAGGTGAACCGCGTGCGCCAGCCAGACATCGGGCCCGAGCCAGCCGAGCGAGTCCACGTACTCCACCGGGGAGCAGCCGAACTTCTGCCGGCAGAACTCCTCCTCGTCGAGCGTCTCGCACAGGTGGGTGTGCATCCGGACGCCCCTGCGGCGGGCCAGGTCCGCGGTCTGTTTCAGCAGGTCACCGGTGACGGAGAACGGGGAACAGGGCGCGACACCCATCTGCAGCATCGAGTCGAACGAACCGTCGTGATAGTTGTCGACGGCCGCCTCTGTGGCCGACAGGATCGCGTCGATGTCCTCCACCACGGAGTCCGGCGGCAGGCCGCCCTTGCTGTGGCCCAGATCCATCGATCCCCGCGTCGGGTGGAACCGCAGCCCCACGGTCCGCGCCGCGGCGATCTCCGCGTCCAGCACGTCACCGCCGTCACGGGGAAAGACGTAATGGTGATCGGTTGTCGTGGTGCAGCCGGTCTTCGCCAACCAGGTCAGCCCGCCCCGGGCCGCCGTGTTCACCAGGTCCCCGTCGATCCGATCCCACACCGGGTACAGCGTGCTGAGCCAGCCGAACAGGGTGGCATCGACGGCGAGCCCGCGGGTGATCCACTGGTACAGGTGGTGATGGGTGTTGACCAGACCGGGGGTGATCAGGCATCCGGACGCATCGACCCGGTGGGCGCCGGCGGGGGCGGCCGGTGCCCGCCCCGCGCCGACCCCCGTGATCCGGTTGCCGGTGACCACGACATGGCCGTTCGGGTATTCCGAACGCGATCCGTCCACCGTGACGACGTGAGCGCCGTCCAGCACGGTGACTGCCTCGTCGCTGCCCATCAGGCGAGCACCGATTCCAGCCGGGTGAGGGCGATCTCGCGGAGCTGGGTGGTGACCTCGACCTTCTCGCGCTCCGGTGTGTTGTTCAGCCTGCGCCGCAGCTCCGCCAGGATCTCGGTCGCCGGACGCCCCGCCGCTCTGATCAGGAACACCCGGTTGAACCTGCTCTCGTACTCGGCATTGCCGGCCCGGATGGCCTCGGTGATCGCCGGGTCGGCGCCGCTGACGGCGGCCTGCTCACGGGCGGAGAGTTCCGCGTCGTGGCCGGCCCCGGCCCGCTCGCCGATCCGGGGGTGCCGGGCCAGCGCCGCGGCGATCTCCTCCTCGGACAGCGAGGCTGCCGCCATCCGCGCCCGGTGCAGCACCGCGGGCGCCGAGTTGTAGGGCCGCCCGGCCAGCACCTCGTCGACCCAGCGGGGCACGTCCAGACAGGACTGCAGGGTGGCCCTGGCCTCCGGCTCGGACTGCTGGTTGAAGCGCTGCAGACCTTCACCGGGCCGGTCGGCGGCGGTGTTGCGCCTGGGCTGGGACCCTGACAGCGGCGCCGCCTCCAGGTTGGCCGCGCGGGCACCGAGGATGGGGCTGGCGTCGGCGACCAGGTCGTCGAACCGGTGGTTGACGATCTTGGCCACCTCGATGACCGCGGCCGCATGCTCCTGCGTCGGTGCGTTCTGCATGCGCTCCCAACCGGTCTTGAGGATCTCGTCGCGCTTGTCGACATCCCGGACCGAAACGATCAGCGGGATACCGAACCGGTCACGGTAGGCCTCGGTCAGGTGCGCGAACTCTTCGTGGTCCTCGTCATTGAGCGTGGTCAGGCCGACCGAGCCCTGGTCGCGTTCGGTCCACTCGCTGCGGGTCTCACCCTCGACGGCGTCGCTGCCCAGGTCCGGGTAGAACGAGAGCAGATCCCGCTGCTCGTTGCGGTCCGCCGAGAACAACGCCTCCTGGAAGGCCATCCGCAGGTCATGGGTGTCGCTGAACGGACGCTGGTCGTAGGCCCGCTCCACCACCCAGGTGGGGCCCTGGAACAGCCCGCCGAAGGTCTGCACAAAGGTCTCCCGGCTCATCTGGTTGACCTGGTCCAACCGGATCACGCCGGCGCCCGGCCGACCGGCGACCGCCGGCCCGAAGCTCTTGCCCACGTGGTGGAAGACCAGGTTCAGCAGGATGGCAGTCAGGCTGCCCAGGGTGATACCACTGCCGAAGATGATCTGCGCCCACTCCGGAACCGCCTTCGCCACATCGGGTTGCACCGTGACGAACACCGCCAGACCGAGGCTGGTGCCGACGATGACGACGTTGCGGTGGTCGTGGAAATCGACTCTGGCCAGAGTCTGGATGCCGACGACGGCGACCGTGGCGAACATCGCGATGGCGGCGCCGCCGAGCACCGGTGGCGGGACGCTGGCGACGAGCGCACCGGCCTTCGGGATCAGCCCGATCAGGATCATGAAGACACCGGCGGCGGCCACCACGTAGCGGCTCTTCACCCGGGTCAGCCTTACCAGGCCGACGTTTTCCGCGAAACAGGTGTACGGGAAGGAGTTCAGCACGCCGCCGATCAGGGTGGACAGGCCGTCGGCGCGCAGCGCCTTGGAGACATCCTGTGCACCGACGCGCTTCTCGACGATCTCGCCGGTCGCGAAGACGTCGCCGGTGGTCTCCACCGCGGTGATCAGCATGACCACGATCATCGAGATGATGGCCGCCGCAGAGAACTTCGGGATGCCGAAGAAGAACGGGGTGGTGACGCCGACCCATTCGGAGGTCGACACGCTCGTGAAGGAGGCATCACCGAGGATGAACGCAACCCCGGTGCCGATCACCAGGCCGGCCAGCACCGCGACCGTCGCCATGAAGCCTTTGAACACCCGCTGGATGATGACGATGATCGCCAGCGTGCCCATCGCGTACGCCAGGTTCTTGCCGCTGGTCGGGTCCGGGTTGGCACCGCCGCCGACGGCGTCCAGCGCGGCCACCGGCAGCAGCGCGATGCCGATGATGGTGATCACGGTGCCGGTGACGACGGGGGGGAAGAATCGGATCAACCTCGCGAAATACGGCGCGATGAAGAACGTGAACAGGCCGGCGACGATGACGGCGCCGTAGATGTACAGCAGGCCTTCGGTTCCGCCCCCGTTGGCGAGCGCGATCGCGATCATCGGTGACACGGCGGTGAAGGTGACGCCCTGCAGCAGCGGCAGTCGCACGCCGATCTTCCAGAAGCCGACGGACTGGATGATCGAGGCGATACCGCAGGTGAACAGGTCGGCGTTGATCAGGTGGATCAACTGCTCCTGGGACAGCCCGATCGAACTCGCCAGCAGGATCGGCACGATCACCGCGCCCGCGTAGAACGCGAGCACGTGCTGGATGCCGTACACCGCCAGCTTGGGGACCGGCAGCATCTGGTCGACCGGATGCTTGATCGACTTGGTACGGCGGCCCGGGGATTTCGTGGATGACGTCATGAAGTGCCCTTTCGGTTCACCTGCGGAAAAGCGCTGTTCGCGGACTGCACAATGGCGCACTCGCGCCATGGCGAGGTTCTGATCCGTGAGGATCTGGAAAACCCGGGACGGGGCGGTCCGGACAGCGCCCGGGTCGGGTCGGGTCGGATCAGCTCGGATCGGGTCGAATCAGGTCGGATCAGCAGAATCCGGGAACGGTCTCCCATGCCGAGCCCGGATCCGATGCGTCATCACGCTCGACGGCGGCCTCGATCAAGCCGTAGGGCCGGTCCGCAGCATGGAAGACCTCACCCGGGTTCTCGTCACCGAACGGTGAGAGATCCACCAGGAAATGGTGCTTGTTCGGTGCCTTGAAACGAATCTCGGCCACCTCGGGGTACTCCTCGAGGACGGCCGTCCCCATCGCATACAGCGTCTGCTGCAACGCGTAGCTGTGGACCTCGGCGAAGCGTTTGAGCAGCATCGCCCGAATCTGCGCATACGACTTGTCGAAGTCGATATCGATGGAATCGTAACGCCATCTCGCAATCAACGATGTCGCCAGAATCCGGTCGGTGGTCTCCTGGAGGGTGGTGTATTCGTCCTTCAGAAATCCCCAGAATTCAGATCCTGTCGTCTTGGCCACCACGAGATCCTTCAGCCCGGAGACGGCCCAGGCCCGCCGGTCGGAGCCTCGTCCCTCCACGGTCACCACCGTCGTCCGCGTCTCGCCGCCATTGCGGACGAACGCATGGTCATGTTCGGAACCATCGATCGGAATACGGTCCCAGAAATATTCCTCGATCTCGATCCGGGCGCCGGTGGCCTTGGGCGTGTGCTCGATGAGGTGGTCGCCGAGCGTCAGGGCGAACTCCTCGATCGAGGCGACGCCCTTTTCCTTGGCCAACGCGAACACCGTGTTCTTCTGCGTATCGGTGGGCAGGATTGCGTCCTGGTTGCCGGTGACATGCGCATCTCGGAAATCACCGCGCAGGGACGAGGACACATTGAGGTCACGGATCTCATGGCGCGGGGTGTCGCGGTAGACCCGAACCAAACGGTTCTCCGCCTTGCCGTACTGGTTTGCTCCCAGGACGATCGTCATCGCTTCAACTCCTTGGTCAGGGCCAGTGGGCAGATGCCCGGGCGTGCGACGCGGGTCGCGCCGCGCGTGGATCCGCCGGCATGAGGTCAGGCTGACGGTGCAGCGGTGGTTCGTGAACGGGCCTCACGCCTCACGCACGTGGAAGGCGCAACCGGGCGAGGGTGGCGCCCGTCCGGTCGGCGAGGGTGCCCGGCATCGTCCTCGCCGGGTGGTCCCAGGGCGGCGGCCCGTGCTGGACGTGCACCGACAGCGCCTGCGGCACAGCGGCACCGGTGCGCCGACCGACCAGGCAGCGTAAGGTTCGCCCGCCGAGCAGGGCACGTCGTGACGCCGTGGTCGACATGTGCACCCGCTCCCCGTTGAGCTCCGATTTCGGAAGTTCTTTTCCGCGTGTCGAAATATAGGGGTGAGTGTGACGTACGTCAATAGGCGGGCCGGAGACGGCGCGCCGGTCCTCGAGGATCCACCCGAGGGGTCACTGCTTGCCGGCGTTGGGCCCCCACTTGGTCAGCACGGCTGCCTCCACGATCGTCGCCACCGCGTACAGCACGATGGAACTCACCACTGCGAACACCACGATGGTCCAGACGCCGCCGTAGTTCCCCGAGCCCTTGTAGCCGCTGAGGACGCCGCCCATCCCGTCGAAGCCGACCAGCCATTCTGCGAGCATCGCGCCGACGATGGAACCAGGAACGGAGATCCGCACGGAGGCGAAGAATTGCGGCAACGCCGAGGGCATGCGGACCTTTGTCAGCTGGGTGACCGGGGAGCCGCCGTTGACCCTGATCAGGTCAAGTGCCTGCGGCGACGCGGAGCGCAGGCCGACCACGATGTTCACCAATGCGGGGAACAGCACGACGATGGCCGCGATCACGGCGATGCCGAGGTTCCCCTGCCCGAACATCAGCAGCAGCACCGGCGCCATGGCAACGAGCGGGACCGAGCGCAGCAACATGGCGATCGGCATGAACGCGAACTCGAACGGGCGGAACAGCACGAAGCCGACGGCAACGACGGTGGCGGTCACCATGCCGGCGATGAAGCCGATGGCCGCGTCGACGAGCGTCGTGCCCAAGGCGGCGAATGCCTCCGAACGCGCCTCCTGGGCGGTCAGCGAAGCCGGGCGGACACCCTTGGGTGGGTTGCTGGAGAACAGGTAGTTCCAGACATCCAGTGGCGTCTTGCCGACGAACGGTGACACGTCGAAGATCCGTAGCAGCGCCGCCCACAACAGCACCAGCACGACCAGCGCCACCACGACGGTCGTCACGGCGGTCAGGATGCGCCGCCCGACGACGGAGCGGCCGGCCGCCGGAACCGGCCCCGGTGCGGTGATGTCCGGTCGGGACAGGACGGCCGTCATGCAACCGCCCCCGGAGAATCGGCGCCGGTGGTCCACGGTGTGACCACGCGAGCCACCAGGCCGACCAGCAGGTAGCCCGCACCGGCGATCGCACCGGACACCAGCGCGAGGTACCACAACTGCGGTGCGTCGGACTGGGTCTGCGCCGCGATGAGGGCTCGGCCGATGGTCGAGTCACCGCCGCTGCCCAGGTATTCGGCCAGCACCGCGCCGAGAAACGCTGCGGGGGCGGCGATCTTGAGTGCGGCGAACAGGCTCGGCAGGGCCGCGATGAGCTGCACCTTGCGGAGCATGGTCCATTTCGACCCGCCGTAGGCCATCACCAGATCCAGGCTGGTGCGAGGCGCCGCCCGAAGGCCGAGCAGGCATCCGACAACCGTGGTGAAGAAGACGCTCAGTGCCGCCAGCGCGATCGATGCGCCGTTCGGTGACGACCGGCCGGAAACGATCACCAGGATCGGTCCGATGGCCACCAGCGGGATGCAGTACGTGACGATGGCGATCTGGTTGACGATCTCGGCCAGGAACGGCAGCAGCAGCACCAGCACGGACAGCGCCACCGCCGCAAGATTCCCGATGGCGTAACCCTTGACCGCCGCTGACACGGTCGACGAGGCGTTGTTCCAGGTGGTCTGCCATTGCTGCGGGTCCAGCAGCAGCGAGAACACCTGCGCCGGGCTGGGTATCGCACCGCTGTCCTGGTACAGGGTCTGTGAGGCGATCCACCACAGCACGATGATGATGGCGGTACCGATCAACCCGCCGACCCAGGCGGGCGCACCGTCCCACCAGCGGGCGCGGGTTCGTTCCGGATGAGCTGTGACAGTGGGGGCCGAGTAGCCCCGTGCGCCGAGAAGGGCCTTGTCCTCGGCGACGTCCATCTCCTCGTCGAGGTCACCCGGCGCGTGCCGGTCGGACATCAGACCCCCGCTCCGGCCGCGCCCGATCGCCCGAACAGGATCTCGGACAACCTGTCGGCGTAGGCGTGGAACTCCGGTGATCGCATCATGTCCGGGGTCCGGGGCCTGGGCAGGTCGATCTGCACCACCTCGGTGACCCGGCCGGGCCGCGGGCTCATCACCGCGACGACGTCGGAAAGGAACACCGCCTCCGAGATGCCATGCGTCACCATCAAAGTGGTGGCGGGCTTCTCGGTCCAGATCCGCAGCAGCTCGATGTTCAGGCGCTGCCGGGTCATGTCGTCCAGGGCGCCGAACGGCTCGTCCAGCAGCATGACGGTCGGCTTGACGACCAGGCACCGGGCAATCGCGACGCGCTGCCGCATGCCGCCGGAGAGCTGAGCGGGTTTCGCCTTCTCGAATCCGGTCAACCCGACCAGCGCGATGAGGTCCTCGATCAGTCCCGGCTCCGGTTTGATGCCGGCCACCTCCAGCGGCAACCTGATATTGCTGGTCACCGTCCGCCACGGCAGCAACGCCGCCTCCTGGAAGGCGATGCCCAGCTGGTGATTTCGCTGGATCTGCAGGGTCGACTCGCCGTTGATGAGCGCGCGGCCCGCGGTCGGCGTCTCCAGTCCGGCGAGAATCCGCAGGATCGTCGACTTGCCGCAGCCGGACGGGCCGAGCAAGGACAGGAACGAATTCTGCTGGGTGCCCAGGCTGGTGTCCGACAGCGCCGTGACGGTGTTCCGGCCGAGACTGAATTCCTTGCTCAGACCCTGGATGTCGATCCCGGTGGCAGCCCACGGCTGCGCAGCGGGGTCGGTGGTCGAGATGACGGAACGGTCCACCCGCTGTTCCACCGGCGCGTTGTGCCCGGACGAAGAAACGGGGTTCGTGGACATCGCTGTTGCGGTCAGCGTTTCGCTGGTCGATTCCGTCATCGCCTCGCTCATCCCGTGATCAAACTGGGGTTGTCCTGATAGATCTCGTTCAGCATGGACAGGTCGAACAGATCGCTTGCGGCAATGGTGATGCCGATGTTGCCGAGCGCCGTGATGATCTGGTTCTGCAGCTCCTCGGTGAGCGTGAACAGACCGTTCTTCTTCGTGTCGGCGGAGACGATGAGGTCGTTCTGCGCGATCGCCTGTTCGGTCTGGCCGGCGAGGTCGAGCTTGAGGTCCTTGCCGTACTGGGTCACCGCGAGCTTCGCCGCGCCGGCCGGATCCGCGACAGCGTCCGTCCAGCCGAGAATCTCCGCGACCAGGAACGCCTTGAGCATGTCGCGCTTGGTGTCGATGGTTTCCTGCAGGACGGTGAAGGTCTCGGACGTCAGCGGCAGGCCGTTCTCCGCGAACGACAACGTGACCGGCGTGAACCCCTGGTTCTTCACCAGGAACGGCTCATTGGTCAGGAACGCCATGAAGCCGTCGACCTTGTTCTCGGTCAGCGGCGTCGGTTCGTACTGGACGACCACCTGAGTCAGCGAGGCCGGGTCGACGTTGTTCGCCTTGAGGAACCCGTCGAAGATCTGCTGGTTGGTACCGGCCTGGATCCCGATCTTCTTGCCGGCCAGGTCGCCGACCGTCTTGATCGGCTTGCCCTCCTCGAGACTGAGGATGCAGAACGGGTTCTTCTGGAACGTGCTGCCGATGACCTTCAGCGGCGCACCCTGCTCGCTGATGAACCGCGCGGTGGCATCCGGTGCAGAGATCCCGACCGTGATGTTGCCGGCCGCCACCAGGGCATCGGCGCTGTCGACCGGTCCGCTGACCAGGTCGACGGAGTTGAAGCCGGCCTGCTTGTAGTAGCCGTTGGTGTCGGCGAAGTACTCGCCGCCGAACTCGATGTTCTTGATCCACGAGAGCTGCACAGAGATGTCGCCGTTGGAGCCGGGGGCGATGGCGGTCGACATGGCTGATCCGGCGCTCGCCGAGCCCGCTGCGCTTGCGGCGGCCGTGCCCGCCGCAGAACTGGTTCCCGTTGCGCTGGAGCTGGTGGCGCTGGTCGTGTTGGACCCACACGCGGCGAGGCCGACCCCGGCGACCCCGAGGCCCGCCAGTCGCAGGAACGACCGGCGACTCGCCAGACGGGCGGCGATCTGCCGAGCGGACTGCGGGTCGGGTGCGGTCATCTGGTTGCTCCTGGCTCTCGTGACTGAGGTCGTGCGGTCGCCGCTGCTGGATCGGTCAGTGCCCGCGGCGGGCCGGTCAGTCGTGAATGTAAGGAGCGGGATCACGCTCGCGATGACTGTCGCGTTACAAGGTCATTGCGGAGGAAACCGTGCTGAGAGGCTGGTGGTCCGACCGTGACGCTGCGGCCGCCCACGCGGCCAGAACCGCCGCCAGAGGCGAATCCGCGTAGCCGGCAGTCAGGCACCGTGCGATCGTGCCGGCTCCGTCCAACTCGAACCTGGTCCCGGCAGGCAGTTGCGGGGTCGCCGGCGCCCGCGCCCCCAGCAGTGTGACGGTGTCGACAACCGTGGCCACACCGACGATCCCGGGTAGCTCACGGGTGTTGTGATCGGACAGGTCCAGCGTGTCGGCGAGCAGCAGCTCACCCCCGCAGCGGGCCGACAAACTCGACACCACGCGGCCGCCGACCTCCCCGCTGCGTCCGAGCACAACGGTGTCCCGCAGGCACGCCACGGCACGCCGTCCGAGATCGACCGTGGTGCGGCGTTGGACATTCGCCCCTGCCGCCACCACGAACGGCTCCCCCGCCCAACTGAGGACCCCCTGCTCGGCGACGTTGATCGACACCGTCCACGACGACGCAACCCCGTCCGCGTCATAGGCCACGGTGCCCGCGGTCTCCACCACCTCGAGCCACGCCCCGGTGCCCACCTCGATGTCGATCTCGATGTGGTCACCGGCGAGCAGCAACGCCGTGGTCGCGACCAGGCCGACCCTTGCGCCGTCGGCGTCCGCGCGCAGGAGTCGCACGCCGATCGGGCCGTCGGTCAGCTGCAGCCTGGCGCGGCCGGGGGCGGCGTGGACAGCGATCCGGGTCACGCCATGCCGATGCTCGACCGGTTCTCCGGTTCCGGCTGCCCGTGGCCACTGTGTGAGGGATCGGGGTGCGGACGACCGGAATGCGCAGGGCCGGCAGAGGAATGACTGTGACCGGCCGACCCGTCGTGGGTGTGCACCGTGGAGGCGCCGCCATCCTCGGCGTGGCTGTGCGGCGCCATCGGGCCAGGGTCGACGGCAACGTGGGCGCCCGAACGGAAGGAACCGAGCACGCCGCGCACCCAGCCGGTGAGCTTGTCGATGGAGTCCCGGTCCAGCCGGGACAGACCGATCACGGGCCGGCCGTCCCTGGCCGCGCGGCCGTCCGCCACCATCTGATCGACGTCCACCCCGACGTACGGGCCGAGGTCGGTCTTGTTGACCACCAACAGATCTGCCCGGCCGATCCCCGGTCCACCCTTGCGGGCGACGTCACCGCCCCCGGCCACGTCGAGTACGAAGATCTGCGCGTCCACCAGGGCCGGTGAGAACGTCGCCGTCAGGTTGTCCCCGCCGGACTCGACCAGGACGACGTCGAGGGGGGCGAAGTCGGACTCGAGGTCCTCGACGGCCAGCAGGTTGGCGGTGACGTCGTCGCGGATGGCAGTGTGCGGGCACGCGCCGGTTTCGACGGCCCGGATCCGCTCCGGCGCAAGCACTCCCGCCGAACGCAGGAACCGCGCGTCCTCGTCGGTGTAGATGTCGTTGGTGATGACGCCGAGGCTCAACTCCCCGGCCAGTTCCCGGCAGATCATCGCGATCAGCGACGACTTGCCCGTGCCGACCGGGCCGGCGATCCCGAGTCGGAGAGTGCTGCGTCCGGTGCCGGTCTGGTGAAGGGCGGGTGGCGGGGTATCAGGCACGGAACAACCTTTGGCTCGTCGTGGCATGGATTTGGGCCCACCGTTCGATCAGCGGCGCACCGAAGGCGGGGATCCGGTCGATGGTTTCGATGGTGGCGAGGTCGGCGACCAATCGGTCGATCTCGGGTGCCGCGGCCATCACCCAGCCGGTGGTCACGGCAGGGTCCAGCGGTTCCAGTTTGAGCGTCGCCGCCGCGACCGTCTGCGCGTCGTCATACCCGATCAGCCGGACGAGCTGCGCGGCGGTCAGCCCCGCCAGCGCCGCGGTCACCCCCAGGACAACAGCCCGGCCCGGCCGTTCGATCAGCGACAACGCCTGGGTCGCAGGCGCATCCGGCCAGAGCCGGCTGGCGAGCCGAGCGTAGCCGCGGGCCAGCAGCACGGAGGTCTCGCGGAGTTCCGGGCTGATGGTGCGCGCCCGCCACGCGGCATCCACCTCGGTCAGCGCCCGGGCGAGTGCCGCCGCGGGTGTTTCCGGCTGGACGGATGCGTCAGGTGCCGGGGGCGAGACGGGTCCTGTGGCGGTCGTCGGGGCCTGACCCGCTGCCACGGTCCTGGCCCGGGCGATCACCGCGGCGCCTGCCTCGACCGCGGTGACCGTTCGCAGCCGTGCCGTGATGTAGCGCGGCACGTCGCGTGGTGACATTCCGCCCCGCAGCGCCGGTTCCAGCCCCGCCGACTGGGTGTGCGCCCCCGTCGGCAGCCGCGCGTCCGCGAGCAGCATCATCATCACCTCCGCCGACGGACCGGCAAGCGGAATCGAGTTGGCGGTTTCCGACGTTCCCGGGGCCGATGAAGGGCGGATTTCACCAACTCGATCGGCAATCATGACGCTCGCCATCCCCCCGCGACGAGCGCGCTGCGGATCCGGGCCATGCAGGCGTCCCGGTCGCCGAAGAACGACCTTCCCAAGACCCGCACCACGGTCCACCCGGCAGCCGCGAAAGCCTCCAGGCGCAGCACGTCACGGTCGAACTGCTTCGTCGTGGTGCGGTGCTGGTCTCCGTCGTACTCCACGACGACGCGCCACCGTCGGTACACCAGGTCGCCACGACCGATGAACCTGCCATCGGCATCGGTCACATCGACGTTGACCTCGGGTTCCGGCAGGTCCGCCCCGCGGATGGCCAGCCGCAGCAGTGTCTCCGGCCTCGATTCCGCGCCGGGCCTGATCAGGCTCAGCGCGGTCACCGCCGCGGCCTTGCCACGTCCGCGGAAGACGTCGACCCGATCCGTCAACTGACCGAGCGACACCCAGGGGCGTTCCTCGCGCCAATCCTGGAACACAGGCTCGAGGACCAGGGCATCGCCCACGGCAACCAGGTCAGGCAACGAGAGGATCTGGGCGAGCTGGCAGAACAGGGTGGCCGGATCGACCACCGGGAGCCCTCCCCGGTCGACGACCGCCACGTGTGACGCGGCGAGCCGATGCCCGACGACCCCGGATCGGCGCGGCGGGTACCTCGGCCTGCGGATTCCGACGTGGACGAGCTCAGCGGCAACCGGGGCGGGAACCGGCACGGGCCAGAGCCGCGCCGCTGTCACGTGGCTGAAGAAGGCCCCTGTCGGCAGCGCGACAAGTAGAGCGGAACATTCCGCCACCAGCTCCTGGAGCGGGTTGACCGGGACGTCCACGCGGGAGGAACTGTCCCGGACAACACGGATGCCGTGAAACGGCCGGCGAAGGTCGTCACCGCGTAGCCGCCGTTCACCCAGGCCCAGCGATTGCCCCTGCGCCACGGTGAACGGGGACGTCCGCAGTGATGCAGGGAGCGGCTTGCGGGGGTGGGGCGGCATGCCGCATATTCGCGCGGGACGCAGGCACGTCACGGGGATTGTCCCCAATCCGCGAGCGGCCACCCTTCGAGTTGGCAATTTCCGACGTTCGCGGGCCCTCGGAAGGTCGGTTATCGCCAACTCGATCGCCCTGCCGGCCCGCTTCCGGTCAGAACAGGGCATACAGCTGGGCCAGCGGCAGCCACTCGGCGGGGGCGGGAACGACCACCTCGCCGTCGATCCTGATCTCGAACGTCTCGGGCTTGATGTCGATGTCCGGGAGCGCGTCGTTGTTGATCATCTGCGCCTTGCCCACATCCCGCGTCGGCTTGACGGCCGCCAAGCCCCGCTTCAGCCCCAGCCGATCCCCCAGCCCATCCTCCAGAGCGAACGGGGAGACGAACGACAGCGACAGTTCCGCGCCGATGGTGTCGGTCAGCGCCGGCCGCATCAGCACGGGTTGCGGCGTCGGGATGGAGGCGTTCGGATCCCCGAGGGCGCCCCAGACCAGGCCGCCGCCCTTGAGCACGACCGCGGGCCGGATCCCGAAGAACTTCGGCTCCCACAGCACCAGGTCCGCGAGCTTGCCCGGCTCGACGGATCCGATCTCATCATCGATGCCGTGCGAGATCGCAGCGTTGATGGTGTATTTCGCGATGTACCGTTTGGCACGGAAGTTGTCCGCGGGCATGCCGCCGCCGATGTCACCCCGCCGCACCTTCATCACGTGCGCGACCTGCCAGGTCCGGCAGATCACCTCGCCGATCCGGCCCATCGCCTGCGCGTCGGAGGAGGTCAGCGAGATCGCCCCCATGTCGTGCAGGATGTCCTCCGCCGCAATGGTTGTCGCGCGGATCCGGGACTCCGCGAAGGCGAGGTCCTCCGGCACCGAGGGGTTGAGGTGGTGACAGACCATGAGCATGTCGAGGTGCTCGGCGACGGTGTTGACGGTGTGCGGGAGCGTTGGGTTGGTCGACCCGGGGATGACGTTCGGCAGCCCGGCCAGGGTCAGGATGTCCGGGGAGTGCCCGCCGCCGGCGCCCTCGACGTGGAAGGCGCTGATCGACCGGCCGGCGATCGCGGCGATGGTGGAGGCGACGTAACCGGCCTCGTTCAGCGAGTCCGAATGCAGCGCGACCTGCAGCCCCCACTCGTCCGCCCCGCGGAGTGCGGCGTCGATGGCGGCGGGAGTGGAACCCCAGTCCTCGTGCACCTTGAAGCCACCGGCGCCGGCCAGCGCCTGCTCCTTCAAGCCCTCCATCGAGACGGTGTTGCCCTTGCCGAGCAGCAGCAGGTTGATCGGGTACGGGTCGATCGAACGGTGGATCTTCTCCAGGTGCCAGGCGCCGGGCGTCACGGTGGTCGCCTTGGTGCCCTCGGACGGCCCGGTACCGCCGCCGGCCAGCGTCGTCAACCCGGTCGCCAACGCCTCGACGATCTGCGACGGCGAGATCAGGTGCACGTGGTCGTCGATGCCGCCGGCCGTGAGGATCTTCCCCTCGCCGGAGATGACGTCGGTGGACGGCCCGATCTGCAGCAGCGGATGCACACCGTCGGCCACATCGGGGTTGCCGGACCGGCCGATCGCGACGATCCGGCCGCCGCGGATACCGACGTCGGCCCGGACGATGCCCCAGTGGTCGAGGATGATCGCGTTGGTGATGACGGTGTCCGGCGCTCCGTCGGCGCGGGTGGTGCTGCCCTGAGCCATCGACTCACGGATGGATTTGCCGCCGCCGAAGACCGCCTCCTCGCCGCCGGCCGTCAGGTCCTGCTCGACTTCGATCCACAGGTCGGTGTCGCCGAGCCGGACCTGGTCGCCGACGGTCGGCCCGTACAGGGCTGCATACTCCGAACGCGGTATCTGCACCATCTACAGCTCCTGCTCGGCGGTGGGCTTGATCTGGATTCCCGGGATGATGCGTTTGCCCTTGAAGGCAACGGCTGCCACGGACCGGGAGGCACCGGGCTCGAAACGGCGCGAGGTGCCGGACGGGATGTCGAGCCGGAAGCCGTGGGCGGCCGCCCGGTCGAAGTCCAGCGCGGTGTTCGCGTCCGGCAGGTGCAGGTGGGAGCCGATCTGGATGGGCCGGTCACCGGTGTTGACGATCAGCAGCTCGATCCGTTCGTCGTCGCTGCGGTCGGCGTTCAACTCGATGAAGCCCGGGGCGGTGCGGATCGCGCCCGGCCCACCGGAAGACGAGGAAGCCATGATGACGCTCCTTACGCGATCGGCTGGTGGATGGTGACGAGCTTGCGTCCGTCCGGGAACGTCGCCTCGACCTGGACGTCCGGCAGCATCTCGGCGACCCCTTCCATCACCTGATCGCGGCTGAGGACCTCGCGGCCGCTGGTCATCAGGTCCGCCACCGTGCGGCCGTCCCGTGCCCGTTCGATCACCCAGGTGGTGAGCAGTGCGACGGTTTCCGGGTAGTTCAGCTTGACGCCGCGCGCCAGCCTGTCCCTGGCCACCATGCCGGCGACGGCCAGCAGCAGCTTCTCGGTGTCGGCGGGGGTCAGATGCACCGGTGCGCCTCCTCGTCGGGGCCCTGCTCAGGACCGCTCAGCACGTCGCGTGAATTGTGCAGCAAGGAGGTTTCCGGGACGTGTCGGCAAGGTTCCGACGAACCCGATGCAGCGCACGCCAGAGGGCAACGACACGACCACCTCGGGGTCGGCCGTCGAATTCCGCCCCGTCTTCAGGAGTCCGGCCCGGTGCCGGGTACCAGCCCGTCCCACGACCAGAGCGGCATGCGGAGCCCGTCCGGCACGTCGTCGGCAGACCGGTGGTAGCGGTTCATCGTGGTGGTGGTCGCCCAGCCGAAGTAGTCGTGCAGCGCTGTGCGGATTCGCTCGTCGGAGATCGAGACATCGGAAAGTGCCTGGTCGAAACATGCGATGGCTCTTCGGTCCATGTCGTCGTGCTCGCCGTTGCCGCTGTGGATCCGGACGACCGACGATTCGTCACCGTACTGCTGGGTGAACAGGGCCGGCCCGCCCAACGACTCGCCCCAATAGGCCGCCAGTCGCTCGGTGTGATGCGGATCGAAACCGTGGCTGAACGCGTGGCTGACGACATCGTCGGCCATCACCCGCTCGTGCCAGGCGTGCGCGAGCCGCAGCATTCCGTCTGCGCCGCCGGAGGCTTCGTACAGGGTCTGCATCATTGTTCAACGATGGCACGTTCGACGATGGCACGCCCCTGCCACGGTTCGCCAGGGTCCGGATCACGAACCGGGCTGGTCAACCGGATCCGGCAGGGGGAGCCCGGGATTCGCCGCGAGGAGCAATTGGCGGATCAAGGATTCGGTGTGCTGATAGTCGCCTTCGCCGAACTTGACGTACCGCAGTGTTCCGTCATCGTCGATGAGATACGCCGCGGGCCAATAACTGTTGTTGAAATTCCGCCACGTCGCGGCAGCGTTGTCCAGTCCGACGGGGTAATGAATACCCTCTTCGAGGACCGCGTCGCGGACGTTGTCGGCATCCCGCTCGAAGGTGAATTCTGGGGTGTGCACCCCGATCACCTCCAATCCGGCGTCGCGGTACCGGTCCGACCACGCCGTCACCCACGGCAGGACGTGCTGGCAGTTGACGCAGGCGAATGTCCAGAAGTCCACCAGCACCACCTTCCCCCGCAACCCTGCCAGGCTGACCTCGGCACCGCCGGGAGTGTTGATCCAGCTCTCGATGCCGGTGAGAGCGGCTGCGGCGCCGCAGTTCTGCAGCGTGTCGGCCGCCGACTCACAGGTGACGACAGGCCCCGACGCGGGCGCGGCAGCGGCCGACGCAGCCGGGGTCGCCAGCGGCGCCGGAAGCGGCAGCGAATTCGGTGCGGAACTCTCGCCGGGAGCACTGATCTGCCGCAACGCGTCTCGAGCGGTCGCGCTGTCCTCGATGGAATCCTGGGCGGCGGTCGTGTACGACGGCACCCAACCGGACAGAACCGGGCCGGCGCCCAGGGTGAGAGCGACAGCAAGGACCATCATCACCGCGCCGCCGGCGATCCGGAATCGACGGGCTCCGGACCGGACGCGCGCAGAGCGGATGCCGATTCGCTCACCCCAATAGGCGATCAGCAGCAACGGGATGGCCGTACCGACCGAGAATCCCGCGGTCAGGACGACAACCCCGCCGTCCACGTTTCCGGTGGCACCGGCGATGGCGATCGCGGCGATCACCGGACCCGCGCATGGCACGTACAGCGCGCCCAATGCGAGCCCGAGGACGAAGGGTCGGGCCGTCCCCGAGGGTGTGTAGCGCGGGAAGCGGCTGAACGGTCGCTGCAGTTGACGCTGAACACCGGGCACCAACAACCCGAGGCCCGCGGTGAACAGCACCAGCAGGCCCGCCCACCGCAACACATCGGCCGGTAGGTGCAGGGCCGTCACCACCGCCGAACCGGCCAGCGTGAGGACGGCGAAACTTCCCACCAGGCCGGCGACGATCAGCACGGGCGCGGCGCGCGCGCCGGCGGAGATCGGCACCGCGGGACCCGCATCGTTCTGCCTCCGGGCGGCTCCGCCCGCCCCGAAGAACACCACCGGCAGCACGGGCAGCACACACGGAGAAACCGCCGTCACCGCGCCGGCGAGCAGTCCGATCAGCAGCAGCGTCAGCACCGGGCTGCACCGTGTTCAGCCATCATCGTTTGTTCTTAGCCCCCGCACGACGGCGGCGTCAGCAGTTCAGACCTTACGGAAATAGAACAGGCCGGATCCCCGCCCCGGCGGGGCCGGGACGGGGATGGTCGGGTGCCCGGCCGCCGTTCAGCGCGCCGCCCGAGAAGACCGCGACGGTGGCAGCGTCGGCGGTGCCTGCCGCAGCGAGCATGGTGCCGCCGGTGAGGGCGGCGGTGGCCAGCAGCGGACCGACCCCGCGTCGCCAGAAATGCGGGATGTTCGTGCGCGGTCAGGTCGCTGCGGGATCAGTGCGACCCGCCACCTCAGGGCAGCAGGTCGTAGGCAGGCAGCGTCAGGAAGTCCACGAACTCGTCCTGTGTGCACAGGTCGAAGAGCAGATTCCGGGCGTTCGCCAGAAGTTCGCGGCCGCCCGGGCGCTCGGACCAATCGTCGGCGAGCCGCTCGGTGGCAGCGTCGAGGATGGCCGTGATCATGTCCGCGGTGACCTGCCGGCCCGTATCGAGGATGACCCTGTTGCGCCGCCACTGCCAGACCTGGCAACGCGAGATCTCGGCTGTCGCAGCATCTTCCATCAGGTTGTTGATCCCGACTGCACCACTGCCGGCCAACCAGTTCACCGTGTACTCCAGCGCCACCTCGATGTTGTCCCGCAATCCCTCGCCGGTGACGGTCAGCGGTAGTGATCGAATGTCCAGCAGGTCCTTCGCCGTGACATCTGCGGCCGGGAGAGGCTTGTCGAGCTGATCGGACCGGTTCCCCAGCGCCGCGTCGAAGATCTCCTGGCAGATCGGCACCAGGTCGGGGTGCGCCACCCATGATCCTTCGTAGCCCGCCGCCGCCTCCCGAGACTTGTCGGCGCGCACCTTGTCGAACGCGACGGCGTTGATCTCCGGGTCGCGACGCGAGGGGATGAACGCAGCCATGCCACCGATCGCGTAGGCGCGGCGGCGGTGACAGGTCGCCACCAACAGGTCCGAGTACGCCTTCATGAACGGGGCAGTCATGGTGATGGTGTTGCGGTCCGGCAGCACGAATGCCTCGCCCGCGTCGCGGAACGTCTTCACCAGCGAGAACAGGTAATCCCACCGCCCGGCGTTGAGACCCGCTGCGTACTCCCGCAATTCGTAGAGGATCTCGTCCATCTCGAAGGCCGCCCAGATCGTTTCGATGAGAACGGTGGCCCGAATGGTGCCGTGGTCGAGCCCGAGCGCATCCTCGGAGTAGGCGAAAACTTCTGCCCACAAGCGGGCTTCGAGATGTGACTCCATCTTGGGCAGATAGAAGGCCGGGCCCGCTCCGCCCGCCAACAATTCCTGCGCGTTGTGGAAGAAGCAGAGACCGAAATCGACCAGTGCGCCGACCAACGGTGCGCCGTCGATGGTCAGGTGTTTCTCGGGAAGATGCCAACCCCGGGGTCTCGGGACGATCGTTGCCAGATCGGCGTCGGACCTCAGCCGGTAGGACTTCCCACCCTGGTCCAGCACGACGGTGCGGCGCACGGCTTCGCGGAGATTGACCTGGCCGGAGATGACGTTCCCCCACGCCGGAGTGTTGGCGTCCTCCAGATCGGCGAGCCACACCTTCGCCCCGGAATTCAGCGCGTTGATCGTCATCTTCCGGTCTGTGGGCCCGGTGATCTCCACGCGGCGATCGGTCAGGTACGCCGGAACCGGCGCGACGGTCCAGTCCCCGGCCCTGATGAGTGCGGTCTCGGGGAGGAAGTCGAGCGGTTCTCCGACCGCGAGGGCATCGCGACGGGTCTGACGCAGCGCCAGCAACTCGTCCCGCCGAGCAGCGAACCGTTCGTGCAGGCCGGCCAGAAAGACCAGGGCCTCGGGCGTCAGTACTTCGTCAATACCCTCGACCGGCGGCCCGGACACCACGATCTGACTGGCCACACTGCTCCCCTCGTGCTGCATGTTCCGCGCAACAGATCAGCGCCCTCGGGTCAGATGACGCCGCGATGACTTCGAGTTCATGCCGGTCAGATGGCTTCGAGCGACATCGCCGGTCATCTTTTCTGCTGCCGTTGATCTCGGTGATCCGGTGGACCGGCCTCGACGGTCGACTCCGTCATGCTGGCAAACGATTGTGACGGCGATGTATCACGCGGGTCGGCGGCCGGCGGTCGTCAGCCTCAACTGCCGAGGTAGGTGGTGTACGAATAAACGCTGGCCAGCACCGCGATGTGATAGTGATCCCGGTCGCCGGGCAGCAGGAATTGCACCGAGATGGTCGGGTAGAACACCGACCCGTGATGCTCCTGGAAGTAGCCACCGGTGCCGAGCGTGAGGCGGTATTCCCCGGCGGGAAGGTCTCGGACGTTCAGCCGGCCGACCCGCCCGTCGCCGTCCGTCGCGCCGTGCCCGACATCGACCACGGTGCCGTCCGGGCCCAGGTGTTCGAGCAGCGCCGGGATGCCCTGCGCGGGCCTGCCGAGCACGGCGTCCAGCACGTGGGTGCTGATGCGGGTGATGGGCTCGTTCATCGCAGGACGCCGTTCATCGGGCCTGGCATCGCCGGCCGGCGCGATTGGTTCATCACGAAGGACACGCTACTGCGCTCGGTCATCGCTCGGTCGTTCTCCGGCTACCCGGCCGCTGATCACTGGCCTGCGCCGCCGAGGCACGGATGAGTATCAGGCGAAGGAGGGCATGACCTCGTCATGCAGCAGCCGGAGTTGCTCGTCGACGGTGGCCAGTTCGATGTCCTTGACCGTTGCGGTGACTTCCTCCGGAGTGCCGGCGAAGGAGAGCTTCTCGACGACCGGGCCTCTGCCACGGGTCCTGCCGCGAGGGTGAGGTCGACCTGCTGCCAGAGGAACTCGGCCGCGGCTTCGGGGTGATGCTGGACGTCAAACGATCACTCGACCCGAACAACATCATGAATCCGGGTAAGTATCTGCTGGACCGCGCCTATGACGGGAGCCGCTGATGACGAACGGGCAACCGATCGGCCGTTCGGCCGCGGCGGAATTCCGCTACCTGGAGCAGTACACCCCGCCGCCCGGGGTGCCGGTCAGCGATGTCGCCGTCACCACCTTCGAGCACGTCTACGAGGTGGACGCCCGCCTGATGCAGGAACATGTTCTGCAGCAGACGTTCCCGAATTGGGACACCCTGCGCATCATGCGCAGCCGGCACGATCACCTGGAGTGGATGCACCGGCATTTTGCTGACGCCGTCCGCGGCACGCCAGAGCGATCGAGTTGGCGAAATCCGACGTTCGCGGTGCCCGGGAAGGACGGAAATCGCCAACTCGATCCCTCGGCGGGGCCGCCGGGGGCGCGGGGTCAGACCGGCTCGAGCACCTCGCGGCCGCCCAGGCCAGGACGCAGGGCTTGCGGCACCCGCACCGAACCATCGGGTTGCTGATGGTTCTCCAGGATCGCCACCAGCCATCGGGTGGTCGCCAGGGTGCCGTTCAGCGTCGCGGCGATCTGCGGCTTCCCGTCCGCATCCCGGTAACGAACGCTCAGCCGGCGCGCCTGGAAGGTGGTGCAGTTCGACGTCGAGGTGAGCTCCCGGTAGGCCTGCTGGGTCGGCACCCATGCCTCGCAGTCGAACTTCCGGGCGGCCGAGGTCCCGAGGTCTCCGGCCGCGACATCGATGACGCGGTAGGGGATCTCCATCGCGGCCAGCATCTCCTCCTCGAATCCGAGCAGTCGCTGGTGTTCGTCGGCGGCATCCTCGGGCCGGCAGTAGGAGAACATCTCCACCTTCTCGAACTGGTGCACCCGGATGATGCCCCTGGTGTCCTTCCCGTAGGAGCCGGCCTCCCGCCGGAAGCAGGAGGACCACCCGACGTACCGCGCGGGACCGCCTGCAAGATCGAGGATCTCGTTGGAGTGGTACGCCGCCAGCGGCACCTCGGAGGTGCCGACCAGGTACAGGTCGTCGGCCGCCAACCGGTACACCTCGTCGGCGTGCTCGCCGAGAAAGCCGGTGCCTTCCATGGATTCCGGCTTCACCAGCACCGGCGGGACCATCGGGATGAAGCCGTTGGCGATCGCCTTGCCGACGGCCAGGTTCAGCATCGCCCACTGCAGCTGCGCACCCACCCCCCGCAGGAAATAGAAGCGGGCGCCGGACACCTTGGCGCCCCGTTCCATGTCGATCGCGGCCAGCCCCTCCCCCAGCGCCAGGTGATCTCGGGGTTCGAAATCGAGCACGGCAGGTTCGCCGACGTGCCGCAGAACGACGAAGTCCTGCTCGCCGCCGGGCGGCGCCCCCTCGATCATGTTGGGCAGAGCCAGCTGCGCGGCGGTCAGCTCCTGGTTCGCCGCGAGCTCTTCGGCCTCCGCACGCTTGACGCCGGCGGACAGTTCCTTGCCGCGTTCCAGCAGGGCCGGCCGCTCCGCGGGGGAGGCCTTGCCGATCGTCCGGCCGAAAGTCTTCTGCTCTGCCCGGAGGGTGTCACCGGCGGACACGGCCGCCCGCCTGGCCACGTCCGCCGCGAGCAACCGGTCGACAGCCGACGGGTCGGCGCCCCTGGCGCGCTGGGAGGCACGCAGTTGCTCGGGGTCGTCACGGACAAGGCGCAGGTCGATCACGCACCAGACCTTAGTTGTTCGCGCCTGACGCTCCGCCGGCCGACGTCAGCGGGGATCCGGCGGATCCGCGGGCCGCGTCGGGCTCCGGTGGCGCGGTCCAGTCGGAGGCGTCGACGACACACGGTCGCACCACCGGTCGCCGCGCCGACCTCTGCTGCAGGACGAACGCGTCGTACAGCAGGTCGAGCTCGTTGAAGCCCAGTGCGGCCCGAAGCCCGGTGATCCCTGTCGTCCGACCGTTCACCTCGAAGTACCGCACGCCGCGCTCCGCCATCCGACCCTGGAAGTTCCAGCACCCGGTTGCGCCGATCCGCTGCAGCGCGGGTACGAGCACGGCGAGCGCCGGAGCCGCCACTGCCCGATCGAGCACCTCGACCAGAACCGGCCGGCCCGCCGCGAGGCAATGGCGGGCGCAGAACGATCCGAGAAACTCCGACCGCGGACCAAGGACGAGCTGGAGCGAGTACTCACCGTCCTGCCGCCCGGCCACCGTCCCGTCATAGGGCCGACGGTCCGCTGCGAGCAACGGCAGGAATTCCTGGGCGACGTCCGCCGGTGTCATCGCGGCGGACAGCTCGGACGCACAGCCGGCCGAGCGGACAGCGCGGGAGGCCGAGCCGAACCTCGGCTTGACGACCAGCGGCCAGCCCGTCGCAGCGGCAATCCGCTGTGCCCCTTCAACAGTCGTCGCAGTCGACGCGAAGACGTCACCGATCCCCAGAACGTCACCGGTGCGCGCCTTGTCCAAGGTGGCCGTCACGGCAGTGCTCGGCCCGGAGGGAAAGATCGAGCCGGCGGCGGCGAGGTCAGCCGTCAAGTCCGCGAGCACTGCGACGTCCGGATCCCGACCGGGCAGGATCAGCGATGGTCCCGCCCCCCGGGCGACGGCGGTGACGGCGCGGCGGAAAGCCTCGGGAGAGTCGGTCGGCGGTACGCGCACGTCATCGGCAAAGGCCGGCCGGCAATCCATGCCGATCACCCGGTAGGAGTGGTCGCTGATGCGCGCCGCGTCGGCAATCGCGCGCCCGACACCGCTGCCCGCGCTGGTGACGAGCACCGTTCTGATCTTCACCACCAGTCCCCCCGATCCTCGCCGGTCCGAATAGTACGGTTCGGGGCGCGCGGATCGAGGCGTCAACCGCAGGCAGAATGGACCGATGCCGGTGGTCATGTCGCGTGAGGACTTCGAGGAGTTGGTCGCCGAGGCGCTCGACCTGATCCCCGCCGAGTTCACCAAGGCGATGGACAACGTCGTGGTGCTGGTCGAGGACAGGCATCCGACGCGGAACTTGTACGGCCTCTACCACGGGGTCGCCCTGACCTCCCGCACGTCCCAGTACGCCGGCTACCTGCCCGACACCATCACGATCTACCGGCTGCCGATCCTCGCGCATGCCAATGACCTGGACGGAGCGCGCGAGCAGGTGGCCACCACCGTCATCCACGAGGTGGCCCATCACTTCGGGATCGACGACGACCGGCTGGACGAACTCGGCTGGGCCTGACGGCACGATCGGTCGCGCGAGGTGGGCCGATTGCCCACTCCCTGGCCGGTGACCGGCACCGATTACGCTTCCGGAGCCACCGCAGCCGCCGCGCGTTGCGGCCCAGGCCCGCAGACAGGAGGCACCCATGCCCACCATCGCCGTCGTCGGTGAGGTCGTCGCCGATGCCGTCCTGCCGCCCGACGGCATCGTCGACGGGGCAGCGCACCTGACCGTCCATCCCGGTGGCGGCCCGGCGAACACCGCGGTGGCGCTGTCCCGGCTCGGCACCACGGCCCGTTTCGCGGGCAGGCTTTCCGGCGGCGCGCTCGGCGCCCTCTGCCGCGCAAAACTCGAGGAGTCGCTCGTCGACCTCAGCGCGTCGGAGAACGCCACCGAACCGGCCACCCTCGCCATCGCCCGGCTGGATGCGACCGGCGCGGCATCGTACGAGTTCTACACCGACGGCACCGCGGATTGGGCGTGGACCGACGCCTCCCTGGCGCCGCTGATCGACGGGCCGTTCCCGACCGCCATCGGCCCGGTCGCCATCCACACCGGCACCCTGGCGTTGGCCCTGCAACCCTCGGGTCAGGTGATCGAGAACCTGCTGGCCCGCGCCCGGCCGCGGATGACCGTCTCGATCGATCCGAATCTGCGCACCCTGCTGGTTCCGGTCACCTCCTACCGGCTGTGGATCGACCGGTGGGCGGGGCTGGCCGACATCGTCCGGCTCTCCGAGGACGACCTGGAGCAGCTGTGGCCCGGCTGGACCCCCGAACAGGCGGCTGGTCACCTGCATGCCTGCGGAGTGCCGCTCGCCGTGATCAGTCTCGGCGCGGACGGCGCGTTCGCCTCGTTGCGCGGCGAACAGGTACGGACGCCGATCGCGCCGACGACACTGGTCGACACCGTCGGTGCGGGTGACTCGTTCCACGGCGGGCTGTTGCACTACCTGTCCGAGGCCGGCTACCTGGGCGGCCGGCTGGAGTCGCTGACGGTGGACGGTCTGCTGGCCGCGTTGGTGTTCGCCTCCAAGGTCTCCGCGATCACCTGCTCGCGGGCCGGCGCAAACCCGCCGTGGGCCGCTGAACTGGCCGGCTGAACGGGCGTATCGGAATGGACGGCGGATAACGCCGACCGAAATCCCGTGTGATCGAAAAGCCGTAACGCGCCGTTCGCGCTGATGCCACACAGCCGTCGCCGGGAGGAATAACGTCCCCGCTGACGACGGCTGCACGAGCCGTCCCCGACCTCGCGCCACGGGCGTGGAGAGGGCGAGAACATGGCCATCGGTTGGAAACTCGTCGGTGACGGCAAGCCGCTCCCGATCGGCGCGGTGGTACGGCCCAATGAACGCCTCTCCTGGCCGAAGACGATCGGCGTCGGCGCGCAGCACGTCGTGGCAATGTTCGGGGCGACGTTCGTCTTCCCGTTGATCATGGGTCTCGACCCGAATCTGGCGATCATGATGTCCGGCGTCTGCACGGTGCTGTTCCTGCTGATCGTCGCCAACAAGATCCCGTCGTATCTGGGGACGTCGGCATCGTTCGTCGGCGCGGTCGTCGCGATCCGCGCCTCGGGTGGAACGACGGCGAATGTCACCGGGGCCATCCTGGTCGCGGGCCTGACCCTCGCGGCCGTCGGAATCCTGGTGCACTTCGTCGGTGGGCGGGCGCTGCGACAAGCGCTGCCACCGGTGGTGAGCGGCGCCGTCGTCATGCTCATCGGCTTCAATCTGGCCCCGGTGGTGGCCGGCGTCTATTGGCCGCAGGATCCGGGGGTGGCGTTCACCGTCATGGCCTTCACGATCATCGCCGCCGTCGCCTTCCGCGGATTCTGGTCCCGGATCGCGATCTTCCTGGCCCTGATCTTCGGATATCTGCTGTCCTGGGCGTTGGACGCAATCCTGGGTGCGATCACTGCTCCGGACGGGACCGGCACCGTGACCACCCACATGCGCCTGGACCTCAGCGGCGTCTCGGATGCCGCCTGGTTCGGCCTTCCGCCTTTGCACGCCCCCGAATTCCAGCTCAACTTCATCCTGCTGGCGCTGCCCGGCGTCATCGCCCTGATCGCCGAGAACACCGGACACGTCAGGGCTGTCGCGGAAATGACGGAAACCGACCTCGATCCCTACATGGGCCGTGCTTTGTTCGCCGACGGTTTCGGTACCGCACTGTCGTCCTCGATCGGTGGATCACCGACGACCACGTACGCCGAGAACATCGGTGTGATGGCAGCGACAAGGGTGTATTCGACGGCCGCGTATTACGTTGCGGCAGCGGTGGCGATCCTGCTCGGCCTGGTGCCGAAATTCGGCGCGGTGGTCAGCGCGACGCCGGGCGGTGTACTCGGGGGGATCACCGTCGTGCTGTACGGCATGATCGGTCTGCTGGGCGCAAAGATATGGATCGAGAATCGCGTCAATTTCGCCAATCCGGTCAATCTGGTACCCATCGCGGCGGGCATCATCATCGGCGTCGGCAATGTCAGCATGACATTCGGTGACAGCTTCGAACTGTCCGGTATCGCGCTGGGATCCATTGTCGCCATCGTCGGCTACCACCTCGCCCGGTTGCTGGCCCCGCGGCAACTGCGCGAACCGTTGCTGCAGGACAGAGCCTATGTGGGCGGCGCGGCCATCTCGACCGGCACGATCGAGACGGCGGACGGTGAGCTACCGCCTTACCGGCAGCGCTCCAGCTCCGACTGAGCCGGTCGATTCGTTCAGCTGGCGTTCACCTCCATCATTCGGACCACCCGGTCGGCGTCAATCGAGGATTTTATTGCGCAGGGTCACCGGATCAACCACTGTATCGGTGAAGGAATGGATCGAAAGACTTGCTTGCGCGTCATCCGGAAGTGGCTATTCACCCTGTGATGCCCGCCCGTCCTGCGTATGGACGTGGCGACCGATATGATGTCGTGCGCAGAGCGAACCGGGGAAATGATGGGATCGCTTCCGCTGAACGGCGACGGGGGACGCAATGGCGCGCGGCGTTGCCTCCTGGACCCGCCGGGTCGAGAAAGCCAAGAAGGTACGTGACGCACGCCCGGGTGTGACGACCGTCGCGCGGCGGCAGATGAAGCCGGCGTCATCGGATAACTCTCGAAAGCGGCAAGAGTCACGATGGGCGTGGATCATCGATCTGAATTCGGTGTTCATCTGGAGCAGCTCGGACAGTTACCCGCTGATCGGCTACCACCCGGAAGAACTCGTCGGCAGAAATGTCGACCTGGTGATGGACCTGCGCGAACTGGCGCGCGCCGAGGCAATGGTCAATGCGGTCGGAATTCCCCAGGAAGGGCTGTCCAACCTGATCGTCTCGGCCTCGCACCGGGACGGATCCTCCCCGTGGTTCGAGGTGTCCGTCCAGCCCAGCACGGACGCGCGCGGTGAGCTCGTCGGCTACCGGGGGATCGCCCGGTACATCGGGCCGGACGCAGCGCAGGTGCTCGCGACGCAACGGGTCCGCCGCCGGATCGAGCACATCATCGACAACGGGCTGCTGATGACGGCATTTCAGCCGATCGTCGACGTCCAGAACTGGACCATCGTCGGGGTCGAGGCGCTGAGCAGATTCGTCGAGGACCCGGGGACCGCCCCGGATGTGTGGTTTGCGGAGGCGAGCGCGATCGGTCTCGGCGCGGAGCTCGAACTGCGAGCCGTCAGGACCGCATTGACCGCGGCGGAGGCGCTGCCGACCCACCTGTACGTGTCGGTGAACGTCGCGCCGACGACCTGTCTACATCCCGATCTGCCGCAGATCCTCACCGAATCGGGCATCGACCCACGGCGACTGATCCTGGAGGTCACCGAGCACAGCCAGGTTGCCGATTACGAGCCGCTGATCACCGTGCTGAGCGCACTGCGGGCCTGCGGAATCCGTATCGCCGTCGACGATGCCGGAGCCGGTTTCGCGTCCGGACAACACATTCTCAAGATCAAACCGGACGTCATCAAACTGGACCGCGGCATCATCACGGCCATCGACACCGAACCCGGTCAGCGCGCACTGGCCGCCGGCCTGGTGGCCTTCGCCGCTCACATCGGCGCCCAGGTGACAGCCGAAGGCGTTGAGACACTGCGGGAGTCGACGTGCATCCGCGAACTCGGCATCCAATGTGTGCAGGGCTTCTTCTACGGTCGGCCGACGGTCGAGCGGCGTGAGTGGGCCACCTGGACAGCCTTTGGCGAACCGACCGCCGCATCGATGAGCTCGTCTGACCACCGCGGCCCGTCCGACCACGTCGCGGCGACCTCACGCGGCCCGATCGGCTTCCCGGGGCATTGGAGCTGGGGAGCTGATGAGGACATCGGCGGGCCGATGGGGCGGCACCCCTCGAACACCGCCGGGAAGCCGGTGCCGCCGCGGTACGGAGCGTTCGCGGTCGCCGTGTTGGACGCGCTTCCCGACGCGACGGCGGTGTTGGACAGCACCGGTGTCATCGTCGCGGTCAACCGGGCGTGGCGCCTGTTCACCGTCGAAGGCGGTGGCCGCCTCGACGCCACCGGCGTCGGCACCAGCTACCTGGAAGTCTGTGCGCGGTCGGCGGCCGCCGGTGAGGCGGACGCACTGGAAGCACTGGTCGGGTTGCAGGCAGTGCTCTCCGGCAAGACGGAGATCAGGGAATGGGAGTACCCGTGCCCGACGCCGTCCGGTGTCCGCTGGTTCCTCTCCCGCATCACCGGGATGGACGGCGACGGATCAGGAGCGGTGGTCTCGCACGTCGACATCACCAGGCGCAAGCGTTCGGAAGACGAACTGGCGCACCGGGCCTCGCACGATCCGTTGACCGGACTGGCCAATCGGCTGCTCTTCGGGCAGCGGCTCGGCGAAGCGCTGCGACGCCGCGCCCGACAACTCCATCCGCTGGGCGTCGGCGTGCTGTACATCGACCTCGACAGCTTCAAGCCGGTCAACGATTCGCTGGGGCATGCCGCAGGGGACGAACTGCTCACCGTCGTCGCCCATCGCCTGAGCGAACAGGTTCGGTCCATGGACACGGTGGCAAGGATGGGCGGTGACGAGTTCGCGGTCTGCGCACCGGGTATCACCGATTCCGACCTCGCGCTGATCGCCGACCGGCTCTCGGTCGCGTTGAGCCTGCCGTACCGCGTTCGCGGACGGGACGTGCAGATCTCGGTGAGCATCGGCCGCCATCTGGCCATCGCCGGCGACGAACCGGACGCCGCCCTGCACGCCGCGGACCGAAAGATGTATCACGCCAAGGGGATCGTCCGGCAGGGACCTGCGCTCACTGCATGAGCGACCCGCACGGATGCGGCGAACCGGCAACCTCAGAACCAGTGCGCGAAGACGTTCTGCCGCGGATGCCTGACCGTGACCGACCCGGCCTTCTTCACCCCGGTCAGGATCAGCGTCATCCCGGCAGCGGCGGAGCGCGGGTCGACCTTGTTGTGCAGATGTCCGCCACGCATCTGCAGGTTGTCCACCCGCACCACTGCGCCCTTCGGGACGACCAGCTCGGCGGACCCGCCGTAATTCGACCTGAACTCGACGGTCACGGTCGGGGACGCCAACTGTGCCGTGGTGAAATCGAGCCGGGTGCTCGCCCCCGTGCCGCCGATGACGATTCGCGGGGGCACCGTCCAGAAGCCCTTGAAGGTCCGTGATCCCCACCCGGTCAGCTCGAGGACGGCATCTGGCCGGGCTGCCTGCACCGCCCCCGAATACCCGGGCGCGGGGGTGCGCTGCGGACCGACGGCATGGGTGGCGGCCTCGACCGAGCGGCCGGCGATCTCCAGTCCTGGAAGGTCGAGCAGCACGGCGTTGAGATCGCGGCGGGTGCGCGCGGCGATCACCTTCGCGCTGCGCTCGGTGTACTCGCCCAGATCGATCAGACCGCGGCCGGTCGCCTTCTCCAGCAGCGCCAGCACATGCGAGCGCTCGTCATCGGAGACGCGCAAGTCGCGCGGGTCGATCGGCGATCCAGGCATCGGCCCAGGATAGTTGGCCGGGATCAGTTGAGAACCGTGTCGACCGGGGCCGGCGAGCCCGTCGGTCCGTCAGCGCCGGCATCGTCCAGGGTGCCGCCGCCGATCGCCCTGCCCGCCCAGCTGAGCACCTGCCAGGTCCTGCCCGGTTGCGTTGCTCCCGAGCCGATCGGAATCGACTCGACGACGATCATGCCGGTGTTGTGCAGGGCGTGCCGGCGGCCGAGGACGTCCTCGACGGCGGCCAGGTCCCAGGCGCGGACGGTGGCCCACAACCGGAGCATCGCTCCATGCGACACCAGCACCGCACAGCCGTTCTCGCCGACATCGCGGCGCAGCATCCGGGTCGCTTCCTCGACAACGGCGTCGAACCGGTCCAGCACATCCCTGCCCTGCGGGCCGCCCGGCATGACGACGTCCACCGCCCCGGACATCCACTCCCGCACCACCCGCTGATAGGTCTCGATCGAGGTTTCGTCACCCCGCATCTCCAGCTCGCCCGCGCTGACTTCCCGTAGCCCCGCGCGCACCTGGACGGGCAAATCGCGGGCTGCGGCGAGGGGAGCGGCGGTCAACTGGGACCGGACCTGCGTGGAGGCGTAGATGGCGTCGATCCGGTAACCGCGCAGCGTCGTCGGCAGGGCCGCGGCCTGTTCGTGGCCGAGCTGCGACAGCCCCGGACCGGGAACAGCGGTGTCGAGCAGACCCAGCACGTTGGACGGTGTCTGGCCGTGTCGGATCAGCAGCAGACGCATCAGGACCAGTCTCCTCGTTGCCAACGGCGAAGCAGTTCGTCGGCCGCGGTGTACGCCCGCTCCGTGGCGAACTCTGCCTGCGGAACGTTGCTGCCCTGGGCCCTCGGATAGGACCCGAGCCAGCGGAGCAGCGCGGATCTCCGGCTCAACGCGGCGAGCACGTCGGCCATGGCCGGCTCGTCCAGGTGACCGTCCGCGTCGACGAGGAAGACGTACTCCCCCATCTTCGAGCGGGTCGGCCGAGACTCCAGCCTGGTCAGATTGATTCCCCTGGCCGCGAACTCGGTGAGCACCGCGAGCAGCGATCCGGGGTGGTTGCCGACCGAGAGCACCAGGGACGTCCGGTCGTTGCCGGTCGGGGCGGGTGGAGCGGCGGGACGGCGCAGCAACACGAACCGGGTGACGGCGTCGCGCACCTCGCCGATGTCGGACGCCAGCGTCACCAACCCGTAGCGGGGCCCCGCCACCGGAGCGGCCGCCGCCGCGTCGAGTTCACCGGCCGCGACGGCCTGCGCGGCAGCAGCATTCGACGGCGACATCACCGCCTGCGCCTGCGGCAGCGCGTCGGCGAGCCAACCGCGGATCTGTGCGTGCCCGTGCGGATGCGCCCCGACGGTCGTCACCGACGACAGCTGCGTTCCCGGCCGGACCAGCAGGTCGAACGTGATCGGCACGTAGGCCTCCGCCGTGATCAGCAGCGGTTCGCCGTGCGTCAGTTCGTCCTGGGTGAGCGGGACGGCGCCCTCCACCGAACTCTCCATCGGCACGCAGGCGGCGTCGGCGGCGCCGCTGCGGGCGCTGTCCAGCGCCGCGGTCACGCTCACCTGTGACTCGAGGAGGATCTCACCGCTTCCTGCGGCTAGCGCCCTGTCGGCCATCGACTGCGCGGCCTGCTCGGTGAAGGTGCCTGCCGGACCCAGGTACGCCCACGTCTCGGGACCGTCACCGCGGCGCGGCACAGCTGGATCGGACATCATCACCCTTGCCACATTAAGTGGTCACTCATCCGGCATGCCGCCGCGGACAGGTGCCAGGAAAGGGTCGGCACCTCTGTCGGCGGACAGCTTTCCCGGGACATGCCTGTGCGGTAGACCCCGCGGCGGTGCCGCGGGGTGAACGACCGTCAGGACCGCGGACCGGTTTCCGGCGGCAGGTCCTGCAGCTTGGCAAGCACCGCTGGGTCCTGCATCTCCATCCACGCGATGACGTCACGGAACGGGACGCAGTAGGTGTCGGGCTGTCCGCACTTGTCGAGCACGAACGCGGTCAACGCCTTTTCGTACGCATTGTTGTTCCAGGCGTTGAAATGGTTACCCAGGATCAGCGGCGCACGATTGCCGTTGTAGGCGGCGTTGTACATGTCGTCATAGGTGCCTTGCACCTGTGCCGCGTCCGCATCGGATTCGGCCTGCGTCACACCGTCGCTGGAGGCCTGCCGCTGGGTGTAATAGAAGTTGTAGTCCATGGTGATCTGCTGCTTGTCGGTTCCGTGGATCGGGAACGTCGCCATGCCCATGCCCCAGATGCCGTACTTGGGCGACTTCTTCGGCCAGTCGAGCCCGGTGCGGGTGAAAGACGTGTCATAGGTCATGTTGTGGGCGACCAAGGCGGGAAACAGATCCTCGGCGTGACCCTCGAGGCACGGTGTGCGCTCACCCTTGACGACCGAGCCGTCGAACACGAGGTCCGGCATGTCCACACCCGGATTGTTCTTCTTGACATTCTTGATGAGCGAGAAGAACTGGTCGAGCTCGTTGTTCCAGTCAGCCGTCGTCCACTGATTGCCGCTCGGCTCGGCGCCCTCACAGAAATGCCCGTTGAAATGCGAGCCGATCTCGTTGCCCAGCTTGTAGCCCTCGTTGAGGTCCGCGATCTCCACCGGGAGATCGGACACGGAGTTCCAGCTGATCGACGACTTGCCCGGGCTGTGACCCGGCCCCTGGTACGCCATCTTCGTCTCGTCGGACAGCATGTAGGTGCCGGACAGGAAGCCGGTGAAGTGGAACGGGACCTGTCGGGCGACATCGAACCAGTGCTGCCACTTCTCGTGCCAGCCGACGCCGTCGAAGCTGACGACGATGAACTGCGGCGGCTTCTCGCCCGGCTTCAGTTTCGTCGGCACGAACCCACTGGGCAGGGCATCGCCGGCGGCGCTGCTCGGCGCACTGCTGGACGACGCAGCACTGGACGACGCAGCACTGGAGGACGCCGGGGCCGACGAGGATGCGGCCGTGCTGGATGCAGGAGCCGACGACGCCGGCGACGAACCGGTCGCGGCGGACGCCGGACCCGCCGTCACGTAACTGGTCACCGTCTGGTCGGCGAGTTGCCCACCCGACCCGCAAGCCGTCAGCATCACCAAACTCGACAGCACTGCGGCGACCATCGGGCCCCGGCGCACGCGCATCTACATCCTCCACAGGTGGAATCTCCGGTGAGCACGACGTGCCCGCCCGACAACAGAAAAGCCTTGCGCCCATCGGGATGCACGACGCAAGGAACCCTCACCCTACTGTCCGTGACAGGGCGTTCGTTCGACGTGAGGAACGCCGGTGGTGCACACCACAGGGGCCGCTCCCATCTCGTCCACACCGTCCTCGGACGCACAGCACCCGTCGAGGGCGGCGCAGCGCGCCTAAGCTCGCCAACCGTGACCAGCGCAGACCCGTCTCTCGTGCCGCCGGCGGACGGCCCGGACGGCAACCCCGCACCTGTCGCCCGCGCCTACAGCCACCGGTCGATGCGGGTCGAGCTCGTCATCGTGTTCCTGATCACGCTGGGCATGAGCGGGTTGTTCTCGCTCACCAGCCTGATCGACGCCCTGCTGGCACCGGCTCCGCTGGCCTCGCAGACGGTCTCGATCCTGGTTCCGCAGGCCCAGGCGTCATTGCTGGACCTGGTGAAGCAGTTGCTGTCGATCCTGCGCGGATTCGCCTGGGGGGCGCTGGGTCTGTACCTGCTGTGGCGCAGCGGGGTGAGCCTTCGGCAGCGGCTCGGCCTGGACCTGCGCAAACCGTGGGCGGACCTGGGCGTCGGGGTGGCCCTGGCCGCCGTCATCGGGATCCCCGGTCTGCTGTTCTACCTGCTGGCCGTCCAGCTCGGCATCAACCTCACCGTCGCCCCGACCACCCTGAACGACGTGTGGTGGCGGCTGCCGGTGTTGATCCTGGCCGCCGTCGAGAACGGCTTCCTCGAAGAGGTGCTGGTCGTCGGGTACCTGCTGACCCGGCTCGAACAGTTGAAGGTGCCGGCGCCCATCGCCATCGCGATCAGCGCAGTGCTGCGCGGCTCGTACCACCTGTACCAGGGCTTCGGCGGGTTCCTGGGCAACGCCGCGATGGGCGTCGTCTTCGCCTGGTGGTTCCGCCGCACCCGCCGGCTCTGGCCGCTGGTGATCGCGCATTCGCTGCTCGACATCGCAGTCTTCGTCGGCTACGCGGCACTACGCGGGACGGTCAGCTGGTTGCCGTAGTTGCCGGTGCGGTGAGCCGCGCCGGATCGAGTTGGTGAAATCCGACGTTCCGGAGGCGGATAAGGGTCGGATTTCGCCAACTGGATTCCGAGCAGACAGCTGATCGGTCAGCGCAGGGTGAACTGCCGCCCGAGGATGCCGTCCCGGGCACGCCTTTCCGCGTCGTTCAGCGGTGTCTCGTCGGCCAGCGCCGTCTCCAGCCGCTCGGCGAACGCCAGCGTCGGTGCGTCCCACTCGCTCGGGTGCGCATCGCGGTCCAGGTCCCACACGGGGACCAACCGGCCGTGGGCGCGGAACGACCCGACGTACCGGGATCCCTCGCCCAGGCCCAGCTGCTCCGCGACGGCCAGCCTGGCCAGCGCGGCCATCAGCGGCTGCTCGTCCTCGGGCCGTACCCAGCGCAGGTGGGCGCGGTCGCCGGCGTCGACCCAGTAGGCGCCGCGCAGACCCGCGACCCTGGCCGTCGGCATGATGGCGGCATTCGCCCGTTCCAACGACAGAGCGACCTCGCTGCCGGCCTCCGGCTCCTCCTCGAGCCACCAGCTGAAGTCGTCGTGCACGGTCACCTCGATCGGCTCGTCGACGATCAGGTCGGCGTAACGAGGTCCGATGCTGGCCCGGCCGACCACCGACAGCACCGATGACGGCTCCGCGGCCAGCGCCCACTCCAGGGATGCGGCCAGATCCCGGGAGAGGTCGCCGCTGTGGGTCTGCACCTGCATGCCCAGCAGGATGGAGCGGTCCGATCGGGTCAGCGCAGCGGCGGCACCGGGCAGGACGCTGGCAAGGGTCACCGACGGGATGTCCTCGACCGGGTCGATCAGCGTCAACGGCGCGTTGGCCGACGGCACGAACTCGCGCAGGGCGATGAGCTCGGTCTCGGCAGCCAGCCCGGCGAACGGCCGGGTGACGATCATGTCGGCGGCATCTGCCGATCCGTGGCACGCCTTGTACCGCCGGCCCGAGCCGCAGGGGCAGGGCCGGCGGGGGTTCTCGGTCGATCGGTCGGCGGTCGCGGTGGCGCCACCGGAGGAACGGCGCTGGGTCTTCTTGGACACCGGGCCACGGTAGCCGACCGGGCAGGCGACCCCGGCCGATCAGGCCTTGGCGGGCAACGGTCTGGTCGGCGCGGGCGGTTGGACCACCCAGCCGGCGGCCCGGTCGCGTCGGCCGTCGAACAGTGCGGCGAAGCGCCGGAGCATCAGTGCAGTCAGGACCGCGACGACCACGGCGACGACGTCGAGGGCGATGTGCAGTTGCACCGTGTCGGCGATGGCCTGCAGGCCCTCACCCCAGCCCCGGGCGAGCGTGACGACGATCAGCAGCGCCGACGCGACCCACCCGCACCACCACAGGGCAGTCAGACGCGACGCCTTCACCGGCGGTGTCACGGCCACCGCGGCGTCCGGTGCACCATCGGCTTCTCCGGATCCGCCCGGCCGCCGGCTGGTCGACCGCCCGGGTTGTTCGTCATCGGGTCGTGACTGCTGCAGCATCCGGTCGATCTCGGTGACGATCTGCCCGGCTCCGTAGATGTTCCAGAAGGGCACCAGCAGCCTGAGCGCGATCGCCGCAGCGGACCGCGACGGCGCGCGGCCCTGTCGCATCGCAGCCGCTCTGTGCGCCCTGACCAGCGCGGGCACCGCGACCACAGCGGTGGCGATCGCGGCAACGACAACGGCGAGTCCCGTTGCGGCGACGAGCACGTCGCTCGTGCGGACCGCGATTCCGGACAGGACCTGCGTGCGTCCCTCGAGCATCAGCGCGAACCGCCACGTCTCTGACCCGGCGGCACCTGCGGCGGCCACCGCCGTCACCGCCGCCAACCAGGCTGCTCGGCGCAGACCCGGCGCCGCCGGCCGGACCGGCTCGGCGGGCTGGTCCGGTGACTCCTTCCACACCACCGGCGGAAACGACCACCGCGGGTGGCCCCCGCGGTAGGACGGTGGCCCCAGATACGGCAGGGCGGGACCGGTGCGTCTGGCCGCCGGTGGGGCGGTGCTGGTGATGTCAGCACCGGGCGGCGGGTGGGCGATCCAGCGTTGCAGCGGAGCCCCACAGGAGACGCACCGGAACTGGCCACCGGACAGCACGGGTTGCGGTACTCCGCAGCGGGCGCACCGCAGGTAACGCGCGGCCGTCGGCTGCGGGTGAGCCGACACGGCGCCGGTGGGGGCGTTGCCCGTCGTCATCGATACCCGCCGTCAGCGCTCGAGGCCCTCGCGAGCATTCCGGCTGGAGTCATCTCACAGCACTTGCGCCGGGGCGTCGCCGTCCGCGACCAACGGGCGGCCGGCTGCCACCCAGCTACCCATTCCACCCCCGACGTTGACCGAATCCCAGCCCTGGGCGTTCAGGTAGGCGGTGACGCGTGCCGAACGACCACCCGAGCGGCAGATCACGTACACCGGATCACCCTCGGGAATCTCGTCCAGCCGAGCTGCCAGTTCGGTCATCGGCAGGTGGACGGCAGAGGGCGCGTGTCCGGCGGCCCACTCGTCGTCCTCACGCACGTCGAGCAACACGGCATCGACCGGGACTTCGCTGACGGGGACCTCGGGAATGGACGGCATGCTCACGCCTTCCATCCTTCCACCGCTCGACGCGCGGCTCGATGGCCTCCGCCCCCGCGCACCCGCGGCACCGAGTCGGTTGCAAGCGTCGTGACTCCAATGAGTGACACGAGGCTTCGCCAAGAGGACATTCGGCGAAGTTCATGAATGTGCAATTCGGTGACCGTGGGTCAACCGACATGCCGCTCAGAGTCAGCAATCGGGACACACAGCTGCTTTCAAAGCCTCCCTAAAGGGTGACACAACCCCCTTTGCGGTGAACTCGGGCCGGAATTGTGTCGGAACGTGCTCACGTGCTGTTCACTGATCGTAGTCACCAAGACAGGGCCGAATGATCCGGATTCAGTCGTTCAGCCTCGCTCAACTTCACGCTCCGTGCACTCGCCGGAGTGCAGTGCCAGCCCTTAACTCCCGAAGGACTCCCACATGACCATGACCCTCGTTCCCCGAACTCGGACCCGCCCCGACAACGATCTGGGCGGTGACACCCGCACCCACACCAACACCGACCATGCCGACGTCGTCGACGGCTCGGTGATCGACTCCGGTTCGTTGACGACGATCTTCGACGCGGGCCGCAACACCTTGCTGCAGGCTCAGCACGGGGCGAAGAAGTCGCTGCGCAGCCTGTTCAAACGAAAGCCGGCTCAGCGGGAGCTCGCCAGGACCGCCAAGATCCTGGCCCTGGTACCCGCCCACAACGAAGAGGCCGACATCGCCCGCACGGTCGAGGCGCTGCTGAGCCAGACCCGGCGGATCGACCGGATCGTCGTCATCCTCGACAACTGCACCGACAACACCGAGGCAATCGTCCGCCGCTACAAGGGCATCACGGTGCAGAAGACGTTTGGCAACGTGGACAAGAAGGTGGGCGCGCTGACCCAGGGCTGGCAACGCTGGTCGGCCGGCTACGACTTCGTCCTCGGCGTCGACGGCGACACCGTTCTTGCCAAGGACGCCCTGGAGCAACTCGAAGCCGAAATGCTGCGGGTGCCGTCGGCGGCCGGTGTGATGTGCCGCTACACCTTCGACATCAATCTGGGCACAACGTTTTTCGCTCGGCAGCTGATTCGCGCCCAGCGGATGGACTTCGCGTCCTGGCTGACCGACATCATGGCCCGCAACCGTTCCACCTACGTCCTGGGTGGGCAGGCCACGTTGTTCCGGATCAAGCACCTGCAGGACGTCATCGACGTGCACGAACGCAACTCGCCGTGGGACCCGGACGCCCAGGTCGAGGACATGGAGTTGACCTGGCGACTGCACGAGGCGGGCCGCAAGACACTGGTCTCGGCGACCGCCCGCGCCTACGCCGGTCCGATGGTCACCGTCAAAGGCCTGATGGGGCAGCGCCGCAAGTGGGACGAGGGTATGGCGGCCCTGCTGTGGCAGAACAAAATGCCCGACAAGAACACGATCATCCCGTGGAAGCAGCAGTTCTCCATGCTCGCCAACGGTGTCGTCCGCATTCTCTTCCTGATCATGCTGCTGCTGGCGATCAGCGTCGACCAGTTCAAGTGGTCGCCGATCTGGCTGATCCCGATCGCCGTCGGGGTCGCGCTCAATCTCAAGGTGGCGTGGCGGGTGCCGAACCGCACCCCGGCCGACATCGTCTATGCCCTGCTGGTCTTCCCGGCGGAGTTCTGGCTGATCGGTCGGATGTGGTCGACATTGGTTTCCTGGCTGAACATCTGGTTCGGCGCGCGCCGCGACGGCTGGGCCGCGCAGGCCGCCGCCGAGTCGGGCAAGGGCGGGTCAGGTGTCATCGGCAAGGTCCTGCTGTGGGCGGTGTTCGGCAGCTTGTCCATCGCGGTCGGTGTCTGGTTCTGGATCACCAAGGCCACTCCCGCGTTCCAGGAGACGGTGCTGACGACCGGGTGGAGCGTCGTCACGGTCATCACCCTGGTGCTGACCGGCTTCGCACTCATTCGCCTGCTCAAGCCGACCAGGGGATACCGCCCCTGACAGATCTTCAAGCGCTGACGAGGGGTGAGCGCTTGATCAAACCGGTACCGGTGGGTTGCCGGGAGTCTTCCCGCCGGTACCTCGAGTCCCAGATCCGGCTCGGTCAACAGGCCGAGCCGGATTTGGCCTTGGGTGCGCAGATCAGCGTTGTTTGCCGGGACGAACTTGTACGCTCGGCATCCCGGGGTGGTGACCGGGCAGAGCGCGTCAGGGTTTCAGCAGCGACGCAGGAAGGGGTGGGGGTGTCATGTCGGCGTTCCGCGTTCTCGTGGTGTGCACGGCCAATCACTGCCGCTCTCCCCTGGCCCACCAGTTGCTCGCACACGAAACCGCCGCACGATTCGGCCCCGACGGAGCGTGGCAAATGCAATCCGCCGGCACCGACGTTCGCGCCCCGTGGCCGCTGCACGACCACGCGCACACCGTGCTGGCGGAGCGCTTACCTGAGGTGGCACTGCACCACTCGACCGACCTGACGCCGGCGGCCATCGACTGGGCGGACCTGGTGCTGACCGCGTCCCGCCACCACCGCAGCACCGTCGTCAGCATGGTTCCGGCCTCGATCGGCCGGACGTTCACGATCCTGCAGTTCGCCAGGTTGTGCACTCAGGTGGCGCCGATCGTCTCTGATGATCCCGGTGAGCTGGGACGGCAACTGGTGATCCAGGCGAAACTGGCCCGGTCGTCGCTGCAGCCGGTTCCGGTGGAAATGGACGATCTCGCGGACCCGATGGGTCAGGGGGTCGCGGAGTTCCGGACCTGCGCCGACGAACTACAGGTGGCCATCGATTCGATGCTGCGGCCGCTGCAGCTGACTCCGCCGATGACCCAGGCGCCCGGCCGGCCGGTGGAAGGACAGGTCCCGGTGCGAGTCGCTGCGCCGGTTGCGGCGGCCGCCCCCGTTCCGGCTGTCCCGATGCCGGCGGGAACGGTGCGTCCCAGGCCCGAACGGCCGGTCGCCGCCAGCCCACGCCGGCTGGGCCGCTACCGACCAGGCCGCTGACCGCCGCGTCATTTGACCAGTCGGGAGCGCCGGCGGTCGGCCAGCAACCTGCCGCCGGTCTGACAGGTGGGGCAGTACTGGAACGACCGGTCGGCGAACGAGACCTCGGCGATGACGTCACCGCACACCGGGCAGGGCAGGCCGGTCCGGGCATGCACCCGCAGTCCGGTGCGCTTCTCCCCCTTGAGCCTTGCCGCCTCGCCGCCCACCGACCGCTCTACAGCAGAACTGAGCACCGCGTGCATCGCGGACGCCAGCCGGTCGACCTCGTCCTGGCTGAGTTTCTTGGCGGTCGCGAAGGGTGAAAGCTTTGCGGTGTGCAGGATCTCGTCCGAATAGGCGTTGCCGATGCCCGCCATCACAGTCTGGTCGGTGATGACGGTCTTCAGCCGGCCGGTCGTGCGGGACAGCAGCTCCGCCAGCGCCCGCGGGTCCAGGGCCAACGCGTCCGGGCCGAGACGGGCGACGCCGGGGACGGCGGCCGGGTCGCGGACGATGGCTGCGGCCACCGACTTCTTGGTGCCGGCCTCGGTGATGTCAAAGCCCGCGCCGCTGCCGAGACGGAGCCGTAGCGCGATCGGCCCACCCATCTTCGGTGGAGTCGCGGACAGCGCGTCCGACCAGCGGAGCCAGCCGGCACGGGCGAGGTGGACGATCAGGTGCAGGTCTTCTCCGATCGCGCTGCCTTGACCGCCGTCCACGCCGGGGGCGGTGACGATGTCGAGGAACTTGCCATGTCTGCCCGCACCGGTGATGACCCGCCCCACCAGCGCGGACGCCGGTGGGTCGTACGTCGTCAGGACGTTGAGCGAAGCCACCGTCACCGACGCCACGGGTTGCCCGGCGGCGTGTTCGGTGAGGAACGCGGCCAGCGCTGTGACCTCAGGCAACTCAGGCATGCGGACAGTGTGCACGGCACCGGCGCAGTACCGCAGGACTTGTGGACAACCCCGGATCAAGCCGGTGCGGGCAAGTACGGTGCGGCGGTGGGTTCCGAGCCGCTTGGCCAATCCCCGTCGAGCGCCGCACGGCCGGGCCGGCCGGCGGCGGACCCGGCTCGTGGACCTCAGGCAGATCGAGACCTGCTGGCGCTGCATGCGCTTCGTCAACGCCAGCTGCGGACGGCGTTCCTGCACGGCTCCCGGCGCAATTGGCGGGACACCCGCCGGATCTGGCCCGCGGTCGTCGTCGCGGTGGTGATCATCGCGTTGGTGGTGGCGGCGATCAGCGTGGTGGCAACGCTCCGGGTCTGACGCCTGTCACTGCCGGCGCGGACAAAGAACTGCCGCCTGCGCCGGTCGAGGGATACCGTCCGCCCTGTGCCGGGATCAGCAATCGACGTCGAGGTGCACGCGAGCACTGTTGTGCTCGTCGAGGGCCGCAGCGATCAACTGGCCGTGACGGCCCTCGCACAGCGCCTCGGTCGGGATCTGCAAGCCGAGCGCGTCGCGGTGTTGCCGATGCAGGGCGCCACCAACATCGGTCACTTCCTGCAGCGATACGGACCGCTCGGGCTCGACCTGCGACTGGCCGGACTGTGTGACGCCGCCGAGGTTCGTTTCTTCCAGCGGGGTTTCGAGCGCGCCGGCCTGGGTGCCGTGCCGACTTCGGCCGATCTGGCAGCCCGACACTTCTTCGTCTGCAGTGCCGACCTCGAGGACGAGTTGATCCGCGCGCTGGGCGTCGACGCGGTGGAACGTCTGCTGGACGAGCATCATGACCTCGCCTCGTTCCGCCTGTTCCAACGGCAGCCGGCGCAGTCCGGGAAGTCCGATCAGGCCCGTCTGCGGCGCTTCATGGGAACCCGCGGTGGGCGCAAGATCCAGTACGCACCTGTGCTGGTGGGCGCTCTGGATCCCTCCCGCGTCCCGGAGCCGTTGCAGGATCTGATCTCTGCGCTCTGAGCACCCCGGATCAACCGAGCACGGTTGCCGCCCAGCGGCCGATCCCGAGTGCACCGGCGGTGGCGATCACGACCACGATGACGAGCACGAATTCCGCGGCGTCCAACAACCGCGCCATGCGTGCGTTCCGGATGGGGCCGCGCGGGTCCGGACCGTGCAGCCGCTGCCCGACCAGCATCAGCACCAGGACGCCAAGGGTGCCGAGGACGAGCTCCGGGCGGAACGACGACAGGTCCCGGTAGGCGGCGGACCACGCCGCCACCATGGCCACGAGTCCCGCTGCTCGCAGGGCCGCGGTGTGACACGTCAGGCTGAAAGCCCTTGCCCGCAGCAGAATGAGGCACCCGATACCGGCGACGAGCAGGTGCAGGCCGGCGTCATCTGATCCAGCGGCAGGCATGATCCCGGCCGCCGCCACGACCGATGCGCCGAGAAGGCAGCCGACCAGCATTCGTTGCGCGTGGTGCACTCTGTCGGGTATCGCGGGCGCCACCGGGTCGGCGTGCGACAGTCCGGTCGCCGCCAGCACGGCGCGCGGCAGAGCACCCATCAGCAACACCAGCAGGACGGCCACCGCCAGGGCACCCGTGACGACGTCGACACCCGCCATCACCAGCGGCGTCAGCACGATCGAGGGGACGAGCATCGTGCCCACAGCGACCGCCGCGACGATCGCCGGCCGCCACCAGATGACGACGGTGCAACACAACACCAGTGCGGCACCGAGGGCCGGCACAGCCAGAAGTTCTGCCGCGGGATCGGACCAGAAGTGCTCGGTCACGGTGATCCCGGCCCACGCCGCGGACACCGCCGCCGTCACCAGAGCGGTTGCGGCACAGGGGCCGTCGCCGCTGCGGCCGGCGCGCACGGTCAACCGCCGCGGCCAGCACCGCACCGAGTGCGGTGACCACGGCACGCACCGGTGCGGGTAGTGCACCCACCGGCTGGGCGAGCGCTGCGAGGGCAAGGATGATCGTCCACCAGCCCCAGCGCGCCGCGGACAGTGCATTCCAGGTGCTCCACCCGGTGTCGACCCGCAATTCGACCGCGTCGCGCACGGTCCCGGTCACCGGCGGGTCGATGCCGGGGCCGGGATCACCCAGCGTCAGTACGTCGCCGTCGACAATGCCTGCGGTATCGATGGTGTCGCCGGACCGCAGTGCGGGGCGACCGATCGGGGTGAGGCACCAACCCTGCGCTGCCGAGCCGTTCGTGCTGGATGGTCGTAGAAGCCGGACCACTGCGGGCAGCAGATCCGCCAACGGCACACCCGGCGGCAGCGCGAGGTCCAGCTGCTCGGTGCCGGCAACCACCGTCACGCAGCGGTAGCCGCTCGGGCCGACTCCGTCGCCGGGGTCGACCGAATCATGGTCCAGCTTCACCACGATCCCCCTGGTGTGTTGCCGCACAACGGATCCGCGTCATCGGCCTGCCGATGTGGACAAGTCGTCCGACTCCGGGCTGCGGATCGTAACGTCCCCTCCACGCACGCCCGTCGAGTTGTCCCCAGTGCGCCGTCAGGGCTGTATCGATGGCGCCGCTGTTCCGCCGAAAGGAGCCTTGGGTGCCACCGACTCCGGCTGTTCCGTTCGAGCTTCAATCCGTGCCGAACCGAGGTGAGGCGCCCGTCATCGGTGGGTCGCTGGGCATGATCCTGATGCCGGCTGCGTCGGGCGTTGGTGCTGTGGTCCTCGCCGTCACGTCACAGGGGCGGCCGTTGATGGCGGTGATGGCGGCCGTCGTGCTGGTGGCGTCCATCGCCGTCGGACTGGTGATGGTGATCGGCACCCGGACCGGCGAACGCCGCCGCACCCGCCGGGTCAGGGAGAGGTACCTGGATCACGTCGAGCAGGTGCGCCGGCAGGCACGTGCAGCAGCCGTGGAGCAGCACTTCCAGTCCGCACGGCTGCACCCGGACCCGCTGAGTGCGGCAGCTGCCCGTTCGTCACCGTTGAACGGCAATCTGCGTGCCGGACAGTTCACTGTGCGGATCGGGGTGGGAACCGTTGCGCTGCAACGTCCAGTCCGGGTGATCGACGCCCACGGCGACCCGCTGATGGAGCCCGACCCTGTCTGTGCGTCCGCAGCCGCCGAGTTGGTCGCGCACTACACCGTCCTCGCGCGACAGCCGATCACGGTGGATCTTTCGCCCGGCCACACGGTGCTCGTCAGCGGACCGGGCGATCGCGCCGGAGCGGCTGCCCGGGCGATGCTCTCGCAGCTGGTCGGGCGCCATCCACCCGATGATCTGTCCATCGTCATCTGCAGCCCCGAGCTCGATGCATGGGACTGGGCGAAATGGCTGCCACACACGGCATCCCACGCCAACCGCGACGGACCGCTGCCGGTCCGGTTGATCACCCGCCGGCTTGATCGGTGTGCCGCGTTGGTCTGCGCGGAATCCGAGCACAACGCCGTCACCACTGCGGCCCGAAGACGGATGGTGGTGATCCTGGACGGACTCGACGACCACGACCCGGGTGCGCGGGACAAGGTCCACCCGACCGGTGCCGCCTTCGCCGCAACCGCGCGGGCAGCGGGCGCCGTGGTGATAGAGCTGGCCAACCGCGGACACAGCCTGGTGACCGCGCATCATCGCGTCACTTTGGGCTTTCGACGCGACAGCGCAGTCCCGCCCCTACCGACCGATGTGATCACCCGGTGGTCGGGCGGCGATTGCGGCGATGAGATCGCCTGCGTCGTCGACGAACTGACGATCGCCGACGCTCGGCTGATGGCGCGTTCCCTCGCGGGTGCGCGCGTCGATTCGGTGACACGTGGTGGACGACGGACCATGTCGGATCAGGAAAACGCCGTGCAGGACCGCGCCGTGCCGAACCCCGCCACCGGTGATGTCGCCACGCTGAACATCGCCGAGGCCTGGGGCCGGCGCCCGGCACGTGACGACCTGTGTGCGCCGATCGGCACATCCGCCGACGGGACCCTGGTCACCCTGGATGTGAAGGAGGCCGCGCACGGTGGATCCGGACCGCACGGTTTGGTGGTGGGCGCGACCGGATCCGGGAAGTCGGAACTGCTCCGCACGTTGCTGACCGCGCTGGCCATCGGGCACCCACCGGAGAATCTTGCGTTTCTGTTGGCGGACTTCAAGGGCGGGGCCACCTTTGCGCCGCTGGCGGGTCTGCCGCACGTGGCCGGTGTCGTCACCAACCTCGACGCCGACGCCGCGTTGATCGACCGCTTCCGCGATGCGCTCGGCGGGGAAGTGCTGGCGCGGCAGGAGCTCTTCGCCGCGGCCGGGGTGAGCTCGCTGCAGGACTATGCCGCCGTTGCGGGCGATCAGACCGAACTGCGACCACTGCCACGGCTGTTGGTCGTCGTGGACGAGTTCTCCGAGATGCTGCTGGCCCGGCCCGATCTGACCGAACTGTTCGCCACCATCGGCCGCCTCGGCAGGTCGATCGGCGTGTTCCTGCTGCTGGCCACCCAGCGACTGGACACCGGCCGGCTCCGCGGGCTGGAGTCGCACCTGTCATACCGGATCTGCCTGCGGACCTTCTCCGAGTCCGAATCCCGCGAAGCCATCGGCGGGGCGGAAGCCTTTCGGCTGCCGATGGAGCCGGGCTGGGCGTACCTCGTCACCGGTGGGCGGCCACCACGGCTCTTCCGCGCCGCCACCGTGTCCCGGCCCCATCGTGCAGCGGCCGAGGTTCCGCCGCCGACGGCGTCACCGGTGGTGCTGCCCTTCTGCGCTGACAACGACCTCGCGGCGCGGATCAGCGAACTCAGCCGCAGCGATCGGCTCGGCCAGGCACCCGGACATGACCGCCCGGTCGAAGCCGGGGAAGGTCTGCGGTCGAGCAGCGTGCTGGACGCCGCGGTCCGCCGGATCCAAGAGGTGGCCGCCGATCTTCCGTCCGGCCGGCCCGTGCGGCCGATCTGGCTGCCGCCGCTTCCCGCGCGCCTGTTTCTCGGCTCGGTACTGGAAGCTGCGACAAGCCGAACCACGGAGAGCTCCGATGAAGCCGGGATCAAGGTCCCGATCGGCCTGATCGACCGACCGGAACGACAGCGACAGGAGGTGCTGGTCTGGGATACGGCCCAGGGCAACGGCAATCTGCTGATCGTCGGTGCGGGACGGGCCGGGAAGTCGACGGCGCTCGGCGCCCTGCTGTTGTCGGCCGCACTGCGCCTGGCGCCGGTGGACCTCACCGTGCTGTGCGTCGATCTCGACGCGGGTTTCACCAGCAACCTGCAACAACTGCCGCACGTCGCTGCGGTCGCGTCACGATCGGACCCTGAGCTTGTCCGGCGGATCTTCACCCACGTCCTCACCCGGATCACCCGTGCAGGTGCCCACCCGGCCGCGCCGCGGATGCTGCTGTTGATCGACGACTGGACCGGCGTCCTGCAAACGGACCCGGCGCTCGAGGACGATCTGGAGAAGATCCTCACCCGTGGACCCGGCGCGGGTGTGCATGTCGCGCTGACCGCGGTGTCCCCGCTGCAGGTCCGCGCTCGCCTGCTCGCCGGGCTGTCGTCACGGATCGAGCTGCGACTGGCCGACCCCTTCGACTCCGTCATCGACCGCCGGCTGGCTGCGACGATCGGTGCGGATCGCCCCGGCCGCGCGTTGGTGGCGGGCCGGCACTTCGCTCAGATTGCGCTGCCGGTGTTGACGACATCGGACGATGCCGAAGAGGCAACCGGGCCGGCTCCAACGGTGGACGGTGCGGTCGAGGTCCGGCGCCGCTGGCCCGGGCAGAGCGTCGCCCAGATCACCACATTGCCCCGGCTCGTCACCCTGGCCGAGATCACCGCGTACCCCGATCCGTCCCCAGACGGGATCGCTCTCGGGCTGGCCGACGACGACCACCAGCCGGTCCGGCACGACCCGCTCGGCGAGGACCCGCACCTGGTGATCTACGGGGACGGCCGATCCGGGAAGACGACAGCACTGCGCACGGTGCTGTCCCAGGTCGCGCGGATGAGCAGTGCGGAGGGTCGCACGCCCGCCAGGATGCACCTGGCCGTCATCGACTACCGGCGGAACCCGGGACTGCCCACCGCCGGACCGGCCACGCGAACCGCCGGTGACCCGGAATCAGCAGCGGAACTCTGCCGGGCGCTCGCCGTGGAGTTGGCGTCATCACGGGACCTCGCCCGTCAATCGGGCCACCAACAGATCAACAGCCACCTGTGGCTGGCCGTTGACGACCTCGACCTGGTCAGCACGCCCATCAGCGACCCGCTGCGCGCAGTTCTGCCATTCCTGGCACTCGGCCGGGACATCGGCTTCCACCTGATCGTGACCCGCAGGACCGGCGGGCTCGCCCGCGCCCAGTACGAACCGCTGCTGCAAACCCTGACCGACCTCGCCACCCCGACGCTGCTGCTGTCCGGATCACCCGCCGAAGGCCGGCTCACGCACGGCCTGGTGCCGAGCCGCCTGCCGCCGGGCCGCGCGCAATGGGCGACCCGGGACGGTCACCGAGTGCTGCAGGTCGCCACTGTCGACACGGAAGGGCTCGCAACACCGCAACCGTGACGAGCGGCGCGGGCGGCGCGGAGAGTGCGGAGACAGGGCCGCTCCCGCACAATCCAGACATGCAGAGCTGCCTTCGAGGGACGGATTCGACGCGATGACCATCAATACCGAAGGGCCGTCGCGCCGCCAACCCAGGGTTGCCGTCATCGGCGCCGGGTCCTGGGGAACCGCCGTGGCCGCGATCATCGCGCGCAAGCTGCCGACGGTGATCTGGGCCCGCTCCGCGGAGGTCACCGGCCAGATCAACGAGAACGCGCAGAACGAGCGTTACCTGCCGGGGTATCCGCTGCCGGAGACACTCAGCGCGACGTCGGACCTGCAGCAGGCGGTGGAGCCGAGCGACGTGATCGTCATGGCCGTGCCGTCACACGGGTTCCGCGGTGCGCTGACCGACCTGGCTCCCTACCTGCGGCCGTGGGCGCCGGTCGTCAGCCTGGTCAAGGGTCTCGAGCAGGTGACGCACCGGCGGATGACGGAGATCGTCGACGAGGTGCTGCCCGGCCATCCCGCCGGCGTACTCGCCGGCCCGAACATCGCCCGGGAGGTCGTCGCCGGATATGCCGCCGCGGCGGTCCTCGCGATGCCCGATCAGCACCTCGCGGCGCAACTCGGTGAACTGTTCCGCACCAAGCTGTTCCGGATCTACTCGAGCTCGGACGTCGTTGGCGTCGAAACGGCCGGTGCCTTGAAGAATGTCTTCGCGATTGCCGTCGGTATGGGCGACGGAGTGGGCAGCGGCGACAACACGCGGGCCGCTGTGATCACCCGCTCGCTGCGGGAGATGTCTCGGCTCGGTGAGCGGATGGGCGGCGACCGGGACACCTTCTCCGGTCTCGCCGGGCTCGGGGACCTCGTCGTCACCTGCACCAGCCCGCACAGCCGGAACCGTCACGTCGGCGAGCAGTTGGGCCGCGGGCAGAGCATCGACGAGATCCTGGCGGGGATGAAGCAGGTTGCCGAAGGCGTCAAGACGGTGTCGACGGTGATGAAGCTGGCCGCCGAGTACGGCATCGAGATGCCCATCGCCAGGGAGGTGGACGCCGTCGTCAATCACGGCTCCACGCCGATGCAGGCCTATCGCGGGCTGATCAACGTGGCGCCGGGCCACGAGGTGCACGGCGACGGCTGGTGACGCACGTTGCCCGTGTGGTGACCCGCGCGCCGCATTGAACATGTGCCAGCAACGGTGGCCGAGCGCGGCAACCGCCTTGAACCTCAGCGCAGGGTGACACCGGACTCTGACCCACTTGACCCTCACCCACTGACCGAGGTGACCCGCGGCCCCTCGGGCGCGGTGAAGGTTTCCTCGTCGAACGGATACCAGCGCAGCCGGACGTGGTCGGCGAAGACCGGCGCCGAGTCGGCCGCCCGCACATGCAACCTGTCGCGCTGGACTCGGGCGGCGAGCATGCCCGTCAGCCGACCGACTGTTCGGGTGAGCTGCACGAGGACGTGTACCGCGAGCACCGCGGTGACGACACGGCTGCCGTGAGCGCCGGTCAGCTCAGGACGGGGGTGGTGTTCGCACACCCCTGCCTCCCCACAGGCCTTCGACGATCGGTAGGCGTTGGCCAGGAAGTCGCGGAATCCGATGGATGACCGCCAGGTGGTCACCGCGCCCGCGGCGTAGTCGATCCGGGTGCCGTGCGCCCGCAGCGCGGTGGCGAAGACGGCGTCCTCCCCCGCCGCGAGCCATTCCGGGTAGCCGCCGACCGCGTCCCACGCGGAAACGCGGAAAGCCAGGTTGCGGCCGGACGGGACGAACACTGCCTCGGTGGCCCGGCTTGCCGTGGCTCCGCGTACTGCGGAGAGCACCAGTTCCCGGGCCGTCGATGCGGCAGCGCGGACCTGACCCCCGGCGACCTCGGCGCCCGACTGCAATGCGCCCCAGAGCTGCTGGATCCAGGTGGAGTCCGGAACAGCGTCGGCCTCGGTGACCAGGATGGAGTCGAACGCGGCGGCCTCGACCGCCACGTTGCGCGCCTCGGCGATCGATGCGCCGGTGGCACGGATGACGGAGAACACCGTCGACGGCGGCGGTGACCAGGCGTGGAGCAGCGAGATGGTGGCATCGGACGATCCGCGATCGACGATGACGATCTCGGCCGGGCAGACGGTCTGCCCGTGCAGGCCGGCGAAAAGGGCCGGCAGTGGTTCTGCGGAGTTCAATGCCACCACGACGACGGTGACCGGGACGACCCTCTTGGCCTCCACCTGGTGCCCGGTCTCAGCTTCGCTGGCCGCTGCGGACGGGGGTGGGACCGGCGAGCATGCCGTGCCGTTCGTCCTCCGTCAGTGCGCCCCAGATGCCCGACGGTTCGGCCACCTTCAGCGCATGAGCGCGGCATTGGGCCAGCACGGGGCAGCGACCGCAGACGGCCTTGGCCCTTGCCTCGCGGCGAAGACGGGCGCCCTTCCGTTCTGCCTCCGGTGGGAAGAACAGACCGACATCTTCGGACAGGCACGCGGCGTCGCGCTGCCATGGTCGTAGGTACTCCGGACGAGCTTCGAGGCGATCGGTGTCCAACATGCTTTCCCCCTTGGAGAGACCACACAGATGCCCCCGCACCTGCAGATGACGCACTACGGCGTGGCGACGAGATGCGGGCGGTGGAGCAGGTGTGTTCCCCTCTGACCACGCCTGTTCCCACCTCGGACTGACCGCCGCCCGCTCCCATCCACTTCTATAACCGGCAGTAACGTCGCCGTTACTACGCGTCATGACGATAGGACTCCACGGCGGAGCGGTCAACAGGACCTTTGGCCCTCATCAATGCGAAGGATCAATGCTGCAAACGACGCGACCGGGTGACGGCAGTCCGGTCGCCGAGCCGCCCGGGCCAAACACCTCCCAGGCGGTTGCGCTCGAACCGGCAGAAGGGTGACAAACGCGGGCATTCCAGTCGTCCTCAGTACGCCCTGTGTCTGCCGAACTCTGTGCAGACGCCGCACGCCAGGACCAGCAAGTCCCCTGCCAGAGAGCAATTCTCATCCGCGTCGGATCCGTTTCATGGGGCGCGCACCGCGAGGCCAACGCCTTCCCCGGCCGTTCGTGCCGAGGCCCACGAACCATGCAGCGCTGCGCAAGGACGGCGTCCGGGGCGAGATTGCGGGCCGATCCGACGCAAACACGTGCGTGCCGATCCGCCTCGGCCCTCACCACTTCGAACGCCCGATCGGCACCCTGTGACAGCGATCCGACCTTTCGCACCCTGAACGTGCGTCCCTCGTGAACCATGCGGGCCACGGCGCGAGGATTCGGTGACGGGCCGCTGGACGGTCCGCGGCGCCAGGCATTGCTACTCGATCTTGACCTCCCACCAACCTGGCGGTGAGCGGGGCCACCTTCGGCCCCACGGCGGGTGGCGCCGTTAGACGTGCGTGGTACTTTCTGTAGTCAACTAGACACGCACGGTGGGGACGCCCGGCGTCCGGCGTGTTCGGCCCGGGGGGGTATGTGCTGTGCAGCAGGCAACAGGGGTGAGGCTGATCGAGCGCCTATCCCGGCGACGCCATTTTTGGTTGATGACCTTCGACGCGTGCGTGTGGATCTTCGCGGTCGCGTTCGCGGCACTGGCCCGGCTGGATTTCGATCCCAGCAACGTGCACTGGGGCGTCACGCTCACCGCCGGTGTTGCTGCCGCCGCACTGTTCACGCTCATTGCATGGCCGGCCAGGCTGCACGACGGCCGGGCCGCGATGGGCAGCCTCGAGGAGATGATCCAACTCAGCGCGGCCGCCCTCGGCGCCGGCGTGACTGTTTACTTCGTCAACCTGTTCGCCTCGGTGGCGTGGCCGTCCTGGCCGTATCTCCCGCGCTCGGTCCCGCTGATCGCCACCCTGTGCGCGATCCTGGTGATGGCCTGGGGACGCGCCATGGTCAGGGCCATCCGGGAGAACGCCGCCCCGCCAGACACCGACCACCGCGGCCAACCCGTCCTGGTGATCGGCGCCGGGGATGGCGGCCGGCAGCTGATCAAGTCGATGCACCGCGACCCCACGTCGCGCTGGTACCCGGTCGGGATTCTTGATGACGACCCGCACAACCGGTACCTGCGGATCGAGGGCGTCCCGGTGATGGGAACGTCTGCAGACCTCTCACCATGGCGGAGAAAACCGGGGTCTCGACCGTCGTCGTGGCCATCCCCAGTGCCGACGCCGCCTTTCTGCGTGAGATCTCGCGGCCCGCCGCCGAAGCCGGCGTCGCCGTGAAGATCCTTCCCGGAGTCAACGAGCTGCTGCACGGCCGGGTCGGCATCAAGGACGTCCGCGACATCGACATCCCTGATCTGCTCGGACGGCGTCAGATCGACACCGACATCGCCTCCATCGCCGGGTATCTCACCGGACAACGAGTGCTGGTGACCGGAGCCGGCGGGTCCATTGGCTCGGAGCTCTGCCGGCAGATCAGCCAGTGGAAGCCTGCCGAACTCATCATGCTGGACCGCGACGAATCCGCACTGCACGGCGTGCAACTGTCCATCGAGCACCGGGCAATGCTCGACTCCCCCAATGTCGTCCTGGCGGACATCCGTGACGGTGACCGGATTCGCGAAATCTTCGCCGAGCGCCGCCCGCAGGTCGTGTTTCATGCCGCCGCGCTCAAGCACCTGCCGATGCTGGAGCAATACCCGGCCGAAGCGGTCAAGACCAACATCTGGGGCACCCTGACGGTTCTCGAGGCGGCGCAGGCCGTGGGTGTCGAGCGTTTTGTCAACATCTCCACCGATAAGGCTGCTAATCCGATCAGCGTCCTTGGCTATTCGAAGCGGATCGCTGAAGGATTGACGGCGGCTGTAGCGGCCGAGGCTGAAGGCACTTTCCTCAGCGTGCGATTCGGCAATGTCCTGGGCAGCCGCGGATCAGTTCTGACCGCCTTTGCTGCGCAGATCGCTTCCGGCGGACCGGTGACCGTCACACACCCCGACGTCACCCGGTACTTCATGACGGTCAACGAGGCTGTGGAACTGGTGATCCAGGCGGCGGCCATGGGGAGCCGCGGCGAGGCGCTAGTTCTCGACATGGGCAAGCCCGTCAGCATCGACGAGGTGGCTCGGCACCTGATCGAACTGTCCGGCGAGGACATCGCCGTTGAGTACACGGGGCTGCGGGATGGCGAGAAGATGCATGAGGATCTCTTCAGCAGTGGCGAGCCGGATCGCCGACCTGTCCACCCGCTGGTATCGACGAGGACCTTCTTAACGACGGGGCTGAATCCGATCTGGCTACCCGTGCATCCCCTTCTTTCGCACGTCAACGTCCCTCCGGTGGCAGGATCCGCCACATCAGACGCCTCGACACCGCAGCGAGCGACACTCGCCTAGCGATGAGCCTGGACGCGGCATCCGCCGACAATGTCTTCGACGGTGGAAATCCGATACGCGGATGATTACATACTCTGCCCATGACAAACACTTAAGACCACATTCCATGGCAGTTAAACACGAAGATTAGGAATCAAATTGCTGCATATTAGTGTCGGTATCATGGGCTTACACAGCGGACGCTTCTTTGTGAAGAACTTCTCGCTATGGATTCAACGGTCACCTTAGGTGCGTGGTCAGAGAAACGTCGAACACGGCAATCCTAGACACGAGCGACCTGAACATCGAGAAGATCGTAGGTGACGTTGCGGATCAGCACAGCTCTTGGATCGAGCTATGGTCGGAGTGCATACCGTGCTCCATATTGCGTCGATCCACTATTCAATAGGTGTCAATGGCAGGTGAAGCGAGTCATAAGCAGTGGTGCGAGGCGGATCCATCCTGTACACACCGCAGGAATCTATTCGAAGTATAAAAGCGCCCCACCGAGCTACACTGAAATCGAAAGGTCCATTAATGGCATCATTAGAAACAGCAGCAGTGAAATCGGAGTCGTAGACCGAGGCCGACCATGATCTTCGGCTCGTGAACGACAAAAACATTAGCAAATTCAGGAAGATGGTCGACGCCTTGAGGGTGTTGCCAGTGGTCGATCACGGCAACAGCCTAATCCAGCCCGTTAATGGGCGAGACCTTGGACGCGCCTATGACCAAGTGCTCAACAAGCAGGACATAACGACCGGTGACGACATCCTCTCTGGTGGCAACGCAGTCACCATATTGACAATGCTGCAGCTTATTAGTGCGGCTCTCGGCAAGAAGCCAACATTCATCCGTATTCTGCTCAACCTAGTGTGCTCGATGGCGAAGTCCGGTAGGATTGCGACGCTTGGTCCAGTTGACTTCGTTGAACGTGTTCAGCGCATGGCCGAGGACAGAAGCTTCTCCTATGAACGCGCTGCAGCGGACTTCGGTTACGCGCCTACGCCGTTCCCTGACGGGCTGAAACTTGAGGTGACGGAGTACATAGAGCGCCAAGCCTTAGTCGCCCGACCTCGCGAGCGAACTGGCGCACACTGAACCTGTTCCGGGAAGCCGTGCAATCTCGTTGAGCGGTAGACCCACGACCCGCCATCTCGTCCGGCGCCAGCGAATCTCTGACCTCGGACCGCGAAAGCCCCTGCCGATATCGGGTTCGAGTATTGGTCGCAACGCCCTTGGCGGAAGGCTCAGTGCATGGGGCAGACCTCCGACTAGGAAATTCGACGAGCGCTCGGCCGTGGTCGAGGAACGCTCAGAGATCAGCGACTGCCAAGGCGACCTGATCGTCGGCCGTCACGGCACGTCCGCCATCGGCACACTGATCGATCGTGCGACCCAGTTCCGGCCGTGAACCTACCCGATGGCCTTCACGGCGGGCCACCGCTGTCGCCATCTGCGCTGCCGTGTCCGGCCGGTCGCATGCCGCCCTGCCGGACTCTAGACGCCGGCGAGCTCAAGTAGGTTTCGAGCGGCTCGTCCACATCGCCGCCCTCTATGCCGGCCGTCGGACTGTCGCCGTTTCGGCGCTGGTCGAAGCGGCGATGAGGCGGCCGAGGCGCCGGTGCTCGACAGATGCCGCGCAGCCGACCGCGCCGAAGGCCAGCACGACTACGGCCCCACCTGCCGGCGCCGCACGGATCGAGCTGGCGGCCCAGATCGATGCTGCGCTTGGTGCCACCGCTTGGCCAACTCTCGTGCCGACCATCGACGAGGTACTTGCAGCAGGGCCAGCTGACAAATGCGCAGCCCAATGCGCACTGAACTCGCGGTCCGAAGACTCGGCGTCATCGGGGATTCAACTACGCCTTCATGTTCCCTTCGACGCATCACAAACCGCACTGCGGTGGGGCGTTACGGGATGCTCGCGGCTCCCGCTCCGCTGCTCTTGAAGTGGCTGCCGTAACGGCCTTCTCACTTCTAGTACTTAGGCTCATGTTTACGGGACTCCGGGCGCGGCCTGTGAGTTGTCCGCCGTATCCAAACTGCACGTACGACTACGAAGGCGATTAAAGGTACAGCTGCGAGAATTTCGGTGACTATGAGCAGGGTGGCAAGCAAAGCTATTAACAGCCCCAGTATAGGATCTCGAACCCGCGCGCTCCACCGGATCAAGAGTACAAGGACCACTGGGCCGATAAATATGCCAAACCATCCAAAATTGTCGATTGCCTCGCTCACGATCGAGGTAGTAATAATCGAACCTGGCGTTGATTCAATCGGACGCGACTTCGCGATAGAAGTAACCCTATCCGGATACGTAACATCCTTCTGCCCGCCCATCACGCGGGCCGCAACAGCATCGACGTAGAGCACCAGGCTTTGACCCGGGTAACTTAGCGGCCTCGGCGCGTACCCCAGTTGGCCCGCGACCGCCAAATGAACAACGTCCGTGCGGCCGAAGTCAATCTTGAAGCTCTCGCCAGAGCTGTTGGCGACCACCGTTGCGCGGTACTGGTTCTGAAACCAACTGGACAGAGCGACGAGAACAAGCAGAAGCAACGTCCCAATCGCGACGTAGCGACGCAAACTGCGGCGGTCCACCGATAGATTGCGCCCGATCACAAATGCGAACTGGATCAATAGGAGCGCAATTATGTTCCGCTTACCGTTGATCCAGAAGTCCATGAAACCGATCGGCAGGACCATCCATAGGGCCGCATTCCGATGACGCGACATGAACCACACTGATAATCCACGGTTGAGACCAGTGTCGACCACGTGACGTACACATGATATCGCGCAGTTGGGGACGGGTTTGTATACATGGCGAAGAGATGGTTCTCCCGGACCACTCTGGCTGATAACAGCGGCCATATGGCTGTAAACTCCCGGATCTGGCGCTAAGGCAACCACGGCAAGAGGGCAAAGCGCGATGAGGAACCAGACCCAGCGGTGGCGGATAACCATTGGCTCGACAGAGATTACCGACATCCGTCGAACGGTCCGTGCAATGAGGAATGTCCCGACCAGTACCGTTAAGGCCGAGATGATGTGTACCTCAGGTACCGAGCTAACAGTCTGCAACTCCGGGTAGGTCCGGTACACCGCGACGTAATCCGTCGCGTCCAAGAACAACGGCAGTATGAAAAATAAAGTAAAGGTCCACAGCACCATGTCACCCGGGATGAGTCGAACGGAGTGCCCGCGGTAGCGTCGTCCCACCATTATGAGGCAGACAACGCCCAGGATGGCGTCGATTACATACGCGAGACTCATAGACGAATACTACCTCGAATCTATACGACGGCCTCGAGATGGCACGCAATCTGCTCAGCGAAACGCTGCCATGAAAACCTGCGAGCAGCCGCCGCCGATCTTGGGCGGTACCCTCGGCACTGACGAAGCTGGAGAGCTAAGTCGCTTGCAGGACCATCCCTGAGAAGTACGGCGGCACCGAACAACAGTTCCACCGTCAGCGGCTGCTCGATGGCGATAACCTCGCATCCATGGGCAAGCGCTTCAACATAAGGCAGGCCGAAGCCCTCATCCACTCCCAAATGCATGAAATACTGGCAGCTAGTAAAGATAGCTGACAGGTCAGCCAACGAGACGCGATCATGAATCTCATGCGGATAGGGCGAAGCTTCAAGGAGCATGACCGACTGAGGGCTGACGCCAACGGTTACAATTTGCGAGAAATCCACGGCAGAGCTCCCGCCGCCGTCAGGGCCTGGATTGCCAGTTCGTTCCGCTTGTGACGCGCGCCGCCCATAAGCAGAAGTCTCCCGGAGCAATTTTCCGCAAATGGTGGCCCGTCGAACTGCCCGGGACCGAGATGTGTGACATGCACTTTCCATGCCTGCTCGGGCGCGAAGGCGGCCAAGTCAACCGCGGTCGCATCACTGATTACCAGGACGCGATCGGCGATTCGAACCGTCCGTCGCAGGTCGGCCGCCCGGTACGCGACGCCGAGGCGGCCGCGTGTTCGTTGCCATCGAAGATCACACACAAGTGCGACCACAGGACATTGAGTTCGGAGCGGCAGCGGGGACGTCAATGACAGGTACACATCTCCGCGTGGATCACCGAAAAAGCCGCACTAAGACCGACTGCGCGCCGTAGGGGTGACAACCCGAGATCGCGGATGGCTGTCAGCGCGAGTTCATGCCCCAGGCCCTGGAGGCGCGGGTAAAGGCTTCGCTGGATGACGCCTATCCCGGTTGTCTCCGGCGCCAAGCCCGGCGCAGAAAGCTTCATGCCGCGGAGAAGTATGCGTTAGGGACGGGGGTTGGCGCAGAGATTACGGGTTGCGATGTGAAGCATTCGGAGATCATACCCAAGTTGCGTTCACTTCGTGGCCCCAATCTGTCGGTTTCTCGGTGCGTTTTAGTTTCTCGCAAGGGCGGTGCGACGGCACTGCGCGCCTTTTCAGTCAACACACGGTCTTCGCGTGGTTTAGACCAATGAGTCGCGTCCGACGGCGCAGCTCGCGCAGCGTGTGGGCGTCCCGCATGATCTCGCCTAATTTCCAGCCACTTCACTGGTAAGGTTTGAAAGTAGTCGGCCGCACATCCCAGGCGTCACGACGATCCGCCGTCAGAGGTGCCTTGTTGACGCGTTGCCATTGTCTCCACCAAGCTTCACCGCGGTTGTAGTTGTTAGGAGCCTATAGCTGCAGTTTTCAACATGCCCGGTGTTCTTCCCGTCGTGAGAAAACATATAATACCTTGAAGGTCGACACCACGGAGCTACGGGATGCGCATTCTAGCGCTCGCTGGCACCGAACTAGGGTTCGCGAGAGGCGGTGGGAAACAGTGCGAAATCAATCACAAGGCGTAGATCGCAAACGTGAGCGGCCATGCATGTTTCGAGTGTGGAATATGCGCTCCGATCTGATGACGGGGGTTCTTCGGTCCTCAGCCGGTCAGCTCGCGAGTGCCTGCGGGCTTTTCGCCTTTACCTTCATCGGCGCGACGGCCCTCGGTGATCGAGAATATGCGATGTGGGTCCTCCTAACCGCAGTAACCAGCGTCACGATGAGTCTGGACTTGGGTGCCTCGTCTTACGTTGCTTCAGTATATTCCGCGAGCGCATCACGTTCGAATCGCGTGCGTGTAATGGCTGCAGGGAACTGGTTGAACGTTCTCGGCAGCAGCTTGATTGGCTTGGTCTGCCTGATAGGCTGGCTGTTTGTCGCCGGCAACGTCGCCCCGCCTGGGTGGGGTTTGGAGCAGGGATTATGGGCGATCGCAGTCATGATCGTCGGTGTTACGGCTCGGGGCTCTCTGGTCGTGGCAGCGCAAGCTGCCATGGCCGCCCGAAAGATTCCGGTTGCGAGACCAGTTATTGATTGGGCAAACTGCGGTCGCCATCGCGATCGTGTGGCCACTCGTCGAGGTCACACACTCGGCCTGGGCACTGCCTATTAGCTACTTAGCAGCGTCGATTCCATTCGCCGTCTACGGTTGGGTGCGCCGTACCGTCGTGATGTGCGATGCTTTCAACATCGGCGACGGCTCATCGGATACGCGTATCGATTACGGCCGAATTGCGCGACAGTTCGCATTCCGCCGAACCGGGTCAACCGTCGCGTTCGGCAATTGTACTCTCAGGCTGACCGCTGGGTGCTGGCTGGCGTCGCGACCGCTGCAATTCTGGGTACTTATGAAGTGGCTTGGCGATTCGCATCCATTCCGCGGGTTGTGATTACCAGTCTGACCACTTATCTGATCCCGCACGGCGTCAGTCTCGGACGGGACGAATCGAACGTCAAGCGGGTAGTCATTCGCGCAACGATTGTCGCAGCGGCGCTCGGCGTGGTCCTGTGCACCGTGGTATTCCTTGCCGTTTACATCTTCGGTGTCGCTCCCCGCGATGCGCCAGCATGGATCTGGTTCTATTGTTGGCGTCGCTGACTTCTAGCGGCGTTGCCTCTCCGACGACAAACATCGGACTCGGATGCGGCCAGCCCGGCATTGACCTCCGCTACCTTGTGCCTGCCGTAGTCGGCGCTGCGACGGTGTGGCTGATAGGTGCGTTGTTGGATGACTATCGCGTGGTAGTCATCGGCTCCACAGTGCCGTTGATCGTGTCTTGCGCGATATACATTGTAGTGGGCCCGCGAATCGCCAAACGGTATAAAGGTCCCCCCATCTTGCCGGAAGAGCGATAGCGCTGCGCCTATTGGGCACCGGAGTAGTAGTTGATGATGTCTAAAGGTGTCATCGAATGCTCCGACCTCCTCCCCAAGAAGAACATCCCGGCGGCTGAGTCAACGTGAAAACGGCGCGGAATAAAGCGGTCCAGTAATTGCAGGGGGGACAGCACGGGCTCGTGCAGCTTTCGCCACCCGTTGGTTGCGCGTGAGCCCCCAAGCCAAGTAGCTCGTGCTCCAGATGAACTGCGCCGCGGGTCCGTTGCTGGGGCCAGACGCAATTAGCTCGAAGTTGCGGAATAGCCAACGGTGGCCCGATTCGGTGAAACGGGTAAAGTCGTAGGCGCCCTCGTGAACGTTCTGGAGAAACGGTGTTTCAGCATATACGTAGCCGTCCGATTTGAGGACACGCCAGATCTCGCCGACGACGTCTGATGGGTTCAGGACGTGCTCCAACACGGCCTGAATCACGACTGCATCGAAAGTCGCCTTAACAAACGGGATTCGGTGAGCATCTGCAATTAGCTGAACATTCTCGGACCCGTAAATGTCAAAGCCAACGAGAGCGACTTCTGTGTGCGCGGCGTACAACTGGTCCATCCCATCTCCAATTGCGCCGCCGCCTACGACTAGTACCCGGGCACCAGCACTGAGTCTGCCCAGCAGGGCGGCGAGGTTCACTTCGGCGACTCGGTTGTGCACCTTCAGCACGCGACGGACTACCGCTTTGACACCGCGGTACTGGCTTCGGGAGACTGGACTTTTACCCTCGCTTTCGGCTATCGCACCCAGTTCTAGGACGCTGTCGTCGAAATCTACGAGGATAGGCCACGGTCCAGTGGCGGCAAAGGTGCGACCACAACCGCTACACCGGCGTGACTCGAGCTCGGCACGGCAACAGGGCGATGCGAGAATTTCATTTGAAGAGCCGACCGTCACAAGGGGCATGAATCAGCCGCCAATGCCGACTGGCGTCAATTTCGACAAATCGTCCTGCGCGGCTCGCCATTGGGCAAGTAATCCCGATGGTAAATCGATCCTGGGCGACCAGCCGAAGGCACGGTACGCTGCGTCTGACGAACCACCGGTCTGGAACACATCTCCCGCCTTCTGACTCGTGTGCTTGATGCGCAGGGGCTTTCCCGCGATATCTTGCAGAGTGTTCAATACCGTACGAAGGGTCACGGCCGATCCGCCGCAAACGTTAAACACTCTGCCCGGCGCTAAACGGGGCGCAAAGGCGGCCGCGATGTTGGCCCGGACGACATCCCCGACGTAGGTAAAGTCGCGGATCTGTGTGCCGTCACCGTTGACGGTAATTTGACTATTTTCTTGGGCGGCGCGGATGAAGCGATTGAACGCCATGTCTGGACGCTGCCCCGGTCCGTAGACGGTGAAGTATCGGAGACTTACTGTCGGCACTCCGTAGTTCTCCGCGTATAGGCCACATAGATGCTCGGCCGCCAGCTTGGTTACGCCATATGGGCTAAACGGGCGCGGTAGGGCGCCCTCTGTCACGGGATACCTGTCTGCGTTGCCGTAGACCGATGAGGAGGAGGCATACACGAAGCGATCTACTGGGTAGACCTGACGCACGAATTCCAATATTCGCTGCGTTGTAAGAATGTTGCGATCCATATAGCTGCTGAAGTCAGTGCCCCAAGATGGCCGTACACCGGGCTGCCCCGCCAGATGAAAAATGACAGAGGCATCGCCGAATAATCCGCCTAGATCAGCATTCAGCAGGTCGTCTTTGTGGAACCTAAATCGAGGCGACGCTAGTCTCTCGACCCTCGCTCTCTTCAGCTCGGGGCTGTAATGGTCAGTCAACGAATCGATCCCAACCACGTCCACGCCATCTCGCTCCAGCAGCGCCGCAACGAGATGCGACCCGATGAATCCGGCAGCCCCAGTGACTACGACTTTCATGAAGAATCTCTTTTCATCGGACAACTGAGTGTAGATAGCACAGGAGGTTGTTCCAGACGATTTCATTCGTGAAGTAGGTAGTGACAAATTGGCGTCCCGCTTTGCCCATAGTTTGGCGTTGCTCGTAGGACGCGCAGAGTTCCCCTAGGCGCTCGGCAAGTCCCTCAACATCGCCGATGGGCACGACATACCCAGTCGTTCCGTGCGACATCGCATCCTGACACCCCGTTGCATCTGTCGTCACGACGGGCACCCCAGAGGCACCTGCCTCCAGCACTGCATTTGGCAGTCCCTCATATCGCGAGAGGAAGAGATAGATGTCCATTGCCCTGTATACGGCGCCGTGTCTATACGCGGCCGACGCGAACAACCTGCGGCGAATTTAGTTCTTGACTACCTCCAGAAACCGGATTCTCCGCCTCATAGTCTCCGACCAGCAGCAGGCGTGCGCGATCGCGTCACTGTTTAAGTATTCGCACGGCCGCCAGGGCCTCTTCAATGCCCTTGCCTAGGGTAAGGCGACCAACGAATCCAACAACGATTTTGTCATCGACTCCAAGTCTCTTCGCAGAGAGATTCTTTCATCTTCAGTCGCGAAGGCCTAAACCGGGCGATTCGACGCCGTTGCTTCCCCCTCGCCCTATCACGTCGACTTTTTGCGCGCGCCAGGTGCTCCTTTGCAATCGCTTTCTCAGATCGTCACCGACTGCGACAACATGGGTGGCCAAGTGGCAGGTCAGCCGCTCGGATAGTAGGGAAAGGGTGCGTGTTCTTCCTACTAGACCTTCGGCGCGAAGTCCCCGGACAAGGTACACCCGGACAGGAACTCCGCACACATAGGCGGCGATCGTGCCAATCAAACCAGCTTTTGGGGTCCGACCATAATGACGTCTGGGCGAAGGCGCCGGACTAGATGGACCCATTGCTTCATGACCGCAGGTCATTACGCAGCGAAATCGTCCGATCCATCTCGATGGTGTGCCACTCAAACTCTGCGGCGGGAGTACGCTCCGCGCCGTCCGCCGTGGCGAGATGAACGTCCCACCCGCGGCGCGCCAAGTATCGGCACTGCTCCTGCATGAAGACTCGGGCCGTCAAAGCTGCCGTAGCGCCAAAGAGCACTGTAGGTGAGTCTCGTCGTACTTCGGACGCTAGTTGCATTGTCCCACTAGTAACGAGCCATCCGACAACTTGGCGCTGCCCGAACCACATAATTTCGAGTCGGCGAACAGATGCATTGAATCGGCCTCGTAGCGAGCGGCCGACTGCATAGCCCGCCACAGCAACCCACGGCACAGCGGCGCGGGTAGCGGAAGAGGGTTAGTTCCCCCGAACCGCTTCAATACCGAGCGCGCTGTGAGGCCTTCCCACGGCTGCAGGACGATGGATGGCGCGTCATCAGCCTCGGCCAGGCGACGATCGCCGATCCCCTTCCGTACTTGAGACCGGGCTCGGCCGGTTACCTGCCCCCGCCACCTGGCAAGTGGACCGTTGCCACACGGTTCAAAGAGGAGATGTGCTCCGGTCCGGTCCTGCACAGACGTCGCGCGAAAATGCGAAATTGTGTATGCAGTTTCTAGGTAGCAGCGGCTGAGAAGACAGCGCCGCGTCTTCCCCGAGGGCCTTGGAACGGCCGTAAGGCGAAACCGGCCGCTTACGTTCTGACTCAGTGAGGACTCGAATGCGCCCCTGCGCAGTCGCCGAACTGAGGTGACTACGCACCGGACTCCGGCACGGACAGCAGCGGCATAGATCGAGGATGGGAACAACCCGTTCGCCCCCGTCAAGGCAGGAGAAGGAGCGGCGTCGGGAACGGCAAGCCCGCCGCGTTCACGACGACCGACGCCCCGCGAAGCTAGCGGCCAGGGTCTCGACGTCATCTTGGTTCCGGGCATCCGCACAGCGCCAAGGTTTCGCTGACAGTCGCGGCCAGGGCCAGGTGTACCCGTGGCGCGTGGACTGTACGGTGGGGAATGGAGCGAGTTCGAGGTCGGCGGCCAGGGCGGACCCGACAAACCCACTACCGACGACGGCCCAGTGCTCGTCCTTGAGTCGCCCTGGTCGGTCACGAAGCCTCCTTTCGGCATGCATAGTGGTGGGGCTTGATCAATTCGAAGTAGCTCAGCGGAGCGATACGGCGGCATTGACCTCGCGAACGAGATTCACGGCCGCAGTCAATGCGATACCCCGTCCCCTTTTATTACCTTAACTAGTGTGAGGGTCAGTATGCTGGTGTCCATGCGTAGCGAGCGCGACTTCAAATACTCGGCGTCCAACCTGACTTTGGCTTCGATTTTTAAGCCGTCGCGACCTTTGACCTGGGCCCAGCCAGTCAACCCGGGCACAAGATGGTGAACACCTGCACTAGTGCGGAGGTCAATCAAATCAAGCTGGTTGAATAGAGCAGGACGCGGCCCGACGAACGACATGTCCCCTTTGAGAATAGACAATAGTTGTGGTATTTCATCCAAACTGGTCCTGCGAAGGAACCCACCGACCGGCGTCAGATACGTCGTCGGATCAAGGAGTAGATGAGTAGCAACCGCAGGCGTGCCGACTCGCATTGTGCGAAACTTCGGCATCACGAACGTCTTGTTGTCGCGGCCCACTCTCTTTGACCAGTACAGGACCGGTCCAGATGAGGTTGCCTTGACCAGAGCGGCTATTGCGATGGACGGTAACAATGCCAGCCCGGTGAGCAGTGTAGCGAGTACCAGGTCAACTGCCCGTTTCACGATCCTATCCTGTCTTCTTGCCGGTCCAGCGCTCAATACATCAATAGAAGAATCGCGACCTTCGCCTAATGCTAGTACTTCAGGTGCGCTTGCGACCTTGGCGTTGTGAACCGCGTTCGTGAAGTCCTCCAACCACACGAAACCTATGTGGCGGGGAGAGCCGTCCAGCGGATCGATACCGCCCATGGCGCAATTCTGACGGGTCCTAGCCTTATCCACTGCCAAACTGCAACACCGTCAGGAGGACGTATCTTGTACAATTTGTGCTGGACAGAGCCCAGCTCCTGGCCGCGCGCTCCCGACCACACCCCTCCGGGTCACTCAGCTGACATTCTTATGCATTCCTTCGTCTACGCATTCCGCGGGTGCCGAAGAACAGAAGGGCGAGTCCGGCGAAGAGTGCGACAAACCCGATAGCCAATGGGCCGGCAATGCTGGCGCCGGTGTAGGCGAGGCCGCCGTCGCTGCTCGATCCGGTACTTCCGGTTCCTGCGCCACCGCCAGAACCCGAGCCCGCTCCGGCTCCGCTGCCACCGCCGGTGGCCGTACCAGCGCCACTTCCGCTGCCACCGGCAACGATGGTGACGGTGAGACTGGCCGACTTACCACTCGTCTGACCAATGGCTGTGATGGTGAAGGTGCCTGTCTCGTTGATCGTCACCGGAACACTGAAATTGCCGTTGGCGTCGGCGGTCGTGGGCCCTGGCGCTTCCACGGCTGCAACGCTGCGCAGACCGGACGGTCCGGTGATGGTGAAGGTGATGGTCTCACCGGGCAAGAAACCGCTGCCGGAGAAGGTGAACGTACCGCCGACGACGGTGTTGCCGCTGCCATCCACGACGGCGCTGCCGTTGATGATGACGTTCCCATTGGCATCTACGACTGGATTCCCATTGGCGTCGGTCACGGTTCCCCCACCGCCGATGCCGACACTCACGCCGGTCGGTGGCGGGTAATTGGGTGCGGCGTTAGCGACTCCCGCCAAGCCGAACATGCTCAACAGGGCTGCAAACATGACAGTGACGAACTTGCGAAGCATCGCGATTTCCATCCACTAGGTGGTGCATGAACCTCAGGCCCCCGGCCTCATGACTGCCGCCGTCACGGCAGCATATTGCAGCACTTCGCTACCCCCTTGGACATATAGGGACGCACGGTTACTGACGAGAGCCGTTACCCATCAACTGGTTGGGCCTGGTGGGTTGTAGCTCTCCATGTCGTCGTTAGCCGCCCGAAGACAGTGGCTCTCGGTAACATCACCGTGGGTCATCGGTGCTGAAATCACTGAGAATTACCCGAAAGTGTGGCCCCGGGTTGGTGCCCGAACGGCCCGCACCAGCGCTACGAATAAGCCCTTCGCACCCGGCAGGGCTCATAGGGCGCACTCGACTCGGTCCAGGCATTTACTCCCGGCGTCAGAACCAGCTCCGGATCGAGGGATGACTGCGCCGTTGTCGGGCTGAGAATCGTGAAAATGATCTGAGACGTCGCTCCGGGCTTGAGGACACTGGTGACAGTGCCGACCTCGAGTGCGCCGTCCCGCCCGATCGGTATTCCGGTGATCGCCCCGTCGACGATCACGTGATCGAGCCGACCACCGACCGGGGCGAACACCGACACATTGGTCTGTACGGAATATGGCTCCACCAAGTGCATCGGACCGGTGACGTACGTCGGCAAACCTGAGGCAGGCGCACTGGAGTGCAACGTGACGGCGACCTGCAGCCGACGGAGACCGTCGGCCGTGCAGTCGCCGGCAGTGACCGAGACCTTGTTGTGCAGGTAGAAGCCCATCTTGCCGCCGGTGCCGTCATTGAGGGCGACGCCGATGGTCGGTGTGCCCGGCTGATTGCAGGAGCTGCCCGCCCAGTTGGGTTGCCGTCAGGTCCGCTTGCTCTTTGGCATCCGCGCTCCAGACCAGCAGCCGTCGCTCGTTCGCCGCCCGCACAAGACCTTTCATCGCCTCCTGGGCGTTGCCACCACCGTGGGACACCGACGTGAACGCGGCAGCCGCTGCACGCGCCAGAAACGCATCACGGGGCGCCTGGTCCGTGCTGTCGCCGAATTGCGCGTAGGCGCCGGACAGCAGCACGGAAACGACATTGGTAGAGGTGAGGACCACGCCGTCGCCGACGTCGACCGGCCCGGTGCCCTTCATCAGGTACGACAGTGCGACCGGGTCGATCGCGATCAACCCGTCGACCGTCTTGCCGGTGCGCTCGGCGTACATCTTGGTGAACAGCTTTGCAGCCAAGGGGAAATCCGGTGTCAGGTTGACATCGCCTGGATACACCGCCGGCCGATCGGTGTAGAGCGCCAGCTGATCCGCGGACAACTGGGCGACCGGTGGGTCGAACACACCGAGGGTCCGCGCCGGTGTTCCCTCATCAACGACGGTGACCTTGCCCCGGTCAACGTGGACCACAGCAAAGGACCCGAAGATGCCTCCAGTTGCCCTCGGCTCGGCAAGGTTTTGGAACACGACGAGATAGTCTCGGGCGCCCGACGCACCGAGCATGGGCGGAATCAGTCGAGCCGCCCGTGCGCCTGTCGCCGTCACTGCGGCAGCACTCGCGAGTTTGTTCGACATCGTCGCGACGGCATCACCGATGGGCCGGACGAGCTCTGAACGGTCGATCCCGTCAATGGCGGCCCGCGACGCCACCACGACGGCATCGGCATTCTGCAGGGCGGCGGAAGCCTGCTCGATGGGCCGCAGGTCGATCGACCCATTCTTGGGTGCAAGATCAGCCGGCTCCAATGACCCGACAACCCCGACCAGCGACGGCATGACGTCCGTGGCGAGCGTGTCGACCGTGACCGTGACTTGCCGAACGGCGTCGAGATTGGGACCCAGCCACGGCAGCGTGGTGGCCGCGCGGAAGACAGGGTCGTCGACGGCCGACCGCGCCGCCGCCGATTCCTCCTGCAGGTGGGCAACTGTCGCGGCGGTCGACGGAACTGCGACCGCACCGACGCTTCTCAGGTCAGCTTCCAGCCGGCTGACGTCGGCCGAAGCGTTGTTCAAATGCGTGTACGCCTGATAGCCGCGCCAACCGACCCATGCCGTGGCCGCGAGGATCAACACCCCGGCGGCGATCATCGCCCAGGCCACCACCTTGCCTGCTCGACGGCCCCCGTCCGCAGAAGCCCCCGGAGAACCGGTTGGCTCAACGGCTGCGGTCGCGTCATCAGGCGCGGGCCGATCGGGCTCCACCTGCTCACCGTCCATGAGACCCATTTCTCGCGGTGGCTCGTCGGTTCGACCCGAATCGGGCCAATTCCCCCAGCGCACGGTCGCGGTCAGTCGCCGGAACTATCGATGGAGGGTTTCTGTGGATCAACGGGACTCGCTTGATCCGTGACGCTCACAGTTGACCGCGCCGGTGTAACTGGGAGTATCTTAGCCGTAACCTACGGTATAGCCCCTCGGGGGACCGCCCATCGCGGTCAGCGGGGTCTCTGGGTGCTGTTCCTGTGCCGCGATGCTGCCACGACCCTTGGGGGAAACAATTGGACCTGCGCGACTATCTGCGGGTTCTGCGACGGCAGTGGCTGGTCATCGTCCTCTGCGTGCTGGTCGGGACTGCGGCGGCAGCGCTCGTCGTGCTGCGCACCACGCCGCTGTATTCGTCGACCGTGCGACTGTTCGTCTCGACACCGACCTCTGATGCCGCCAATGCCCAGGCGTATCAGGGGGGCCTGTTTTCCCAGCAACGGGTGACGTCGTACGCGGATCTCATCAAGGGTTCCACGGTTGCCGAGAAGGTGATCGACAAGCTGAACCTTGATGTGTCACCGACAGCACTGGTCAGTCAGATCAGCGCAACGGCCGCACCTGAGTCGGTGATCCTCGAGGTGACCGTCACCGATCCCAGCCCGACCGAAGCTCAACTGCTGGCCCAGACCACCGCAGAAGTCTTCACCCAATACGTCACAGTGCTGGAGGGTGCCAGCAGCGCTTCCACTGCGCCGATCAGAGCGAATATCGTCGATGCCGCCAGCCTGCCGACCACTCCGGTCGCACCGCGGCCGATGCTGACCATCGGTCTCGGCGCGATCCTCGGCCTGCTGATCGGTCTGGCGGTGGCATGGCTGCGAGAAACGCTGGACACCACCATCAAAACCTCCGAGCGGCTGGAGGAAATCACCGGCGCCGCCTCGATGGGGGCGATCTTTTACGATCCCGCCGCGGTGAAGGCGCCGCTGGTCACCGATCTGGACAACCATGCCCCTCGGTTGGAATCGTTCCGGGTGCTGCGAACGAATCTTCAATACATCGATGTCGACGAGCCGTCGAAGGTGTTCGCCATCACCAGTCCGTTGCCAGGTGAAGGCAAATCGACGACGTCGATCAACATCGCGATCACCTTGGCCCAAGCCGGCCAGCGGACTCTGCTGCTGGAAGCAGACCTGCGTCGTCCCAGGGTCGGCGAATACCTGGGATTGGAAACTGCGGCCGGGCTGTCCACTGTTCTCTCGGGACGTGCCGTGTTCGCCGACGTCGTCCAGCCCTGGGGCACCACCGGACTCGACGTGATCACCAGTGGCGCACTCCCACCCAATCCCGCGGAATTGCTGCAGTCCAACGCGATGAAGACATTGCTGGAGCACTTGCGAGCCAATTACGACATCGTCATCATCGACGCCCCGCCGCTGCTTCCGGTCACCGACGCCGCGCTCCTCGCCGCCGAGGCCAACGGCGCCATCATGGTGATCCGGCACGGCAAGACGACGAGAGACCAAGCGGCGCAGGCCAAGCAGCGGCTGGACTCGGTCGGAGCGTCGCTGGTCGGTACGGTGATGAACTTCGCCCCCGATCGCGGCGGCAAGGGATATGGGTACGGGTACGGCTACGGGTACGGCTATGCACCCAAGCCGGGAGGCGTGAAGGCGCAGGACGACGCGCCTCCCGCCGAGCCCACACCCGCACCGGCCGCGGACAAGATGACACCGCAGGTCGCGGTGACGTCGCCGAACGGTGCGGACCATTCGCAACCCACGTACGACGAGGGGTTGGACATCTTCAACAAGCCACGGGAGAACGGGCCGCAACACCTTGATCGCGGTGCACCGGTGGCCTTCCCGACCACGAGCCCAGGATCTGGTGTCAGCGAGGCAGAAACCAATGGGGCCCTGACGCCGACCACCCCGCGCACACGCTGATCGTTTTCAGCCGGCCGGCGAGCACGCCCGATACTTGCCGACCGACGTCACCGTGGGGTGCACGCCCGGCGTGACCACCAAGCTAGGCGGAAGCTCCGATGCGTCACCGCTTCCGCCCGCGGCACCGAGCACCGTGAAGGTCAACTCGGCCGAGGTCCGCGGCTTCAACACCAATGTCGTCGTCCCCACCCGGCGGGATTGATCCTCGCCCCGCCCGATGGCCAGGTCGGCACCGTCCTTTTCGGCACCGACGATGTCGCCGCCGACCGGTGCGAACACCAGCACGTTGGTCTGCAACTCATACTTCTTGCCCTGCGGTGACGAGCCCGTGACGTAGTCGGGCAGGCCCGACGCCGGGGGGTCGTACTTCATCACCACCCGCACCTGGAGTTCACGCCGGCCGTCGGTGCGGCATGCACCCTCCGTGACATGGACCTCGTTGCGCAAGTAGTAGCCCAGTTTGGCCGCGGTGCCGTCGTTGAAGAACACCCCGATGGTCGGCGGAGCGTTGTCGATGGTGATCGCACCGGAGATGCTGGTCGCCGCGATGTCCGCCTGTTCGGCCGGATCGGTGCTGTACAGCAGCAGGCGCCGTTCGCCGACGGCCTTGCGTAAGCCGTCGATGATCGCCGTCGCACTTCCCTTGCCGGACATCACATCCTTGAAAACGGTGGACGTCGCGGAGGCGACGAAGGCGTCGCGCTCACTCTGGTCGGGGTCGTTGTCGAATTTCTTGTAGGCCGTCGACAGCAGGATCGAGACAAGGTTGTCGGAAGTGATCTGCACGCCGTTGCCGACGTCGATCGGCGGCGTGCCCTCGAGTGTGTAGGACAACGCCACCGGATCCAGGGCGAGGACACCATCGACGGTGGAACCGTTGCGCAGCCGGTACATCTCGATGAACAACGGTGCGGCAGTCGGATAGTTCGGCGTGAAGTTGACGTCCTGTGGGTACTGCGCCATCAATTGGCTGTAGAGCTTGATCTGGTTCGGTGGCAGGTCCGCCACCGGTGGGTCGAAAAAGCCCAGCGTCCGTGACGACGCACCCTGTTCACCGATCGTGATCTTGCCGTTGTCCGCTTTCACCACGGCGTAGGAACCGAAGATCCCTCCGGTGGCGCGCAATTCGGCCGGATTCTGGAACACCACCAAGTAGGTTCGCGGACGTTCGGATCCGAGCATCGGCGGCAACAGGCGCGCGATCCGGGCCGCCGGCCCGGTCACGTCGGCCGCGCGATCGAGCTTGGTCGACAGGCTCAGTACCGCGTCACCGATCGGTTGCAGGACCGCCGATCGATCGATCGCTGACACCCGCTCACGGGCTGCCGTGACCGCGGCGTCGGCATCTTGCAGCACCGGTGAGATCTGCTCGATCGGTGTCAGGTCGATCGTGCCGTCCTTCGGGGCCAGCTGGCTGGGCTGCAAGGTGGCGGCGATGTCGACCAGCGAGGGCATCACATCGTTGGCCAACGAGTCGACGGTGAGCGTCACCTCCCGCAGGGCGTCGAAATTGGCGCCGAGAAACGGTGTGACGGTCGCGATCCGGAAGATCGGGTCGTTCACCGCGGACCGCGCCGCGGCCGTTTCCTGCTGCAGGAGTTGCACCGTCCGGGCCGCCTCGGTCGGGTCGGCATCGGTGAAGTTCTCGAGCTCCCGCTGCAGCGTCGAGACCTCGTCCGAGGCCGTCTTCAGGTGGTCGTACGCCTCGTAACTGCGGTAAGCCACCCAGAACACGGACAGCAGAACGAAGATCCCCAGGCCGAGCATCGACCAGCCGATGACCTGCCGCCACCGTCGACGGGGTCGGGCGGGATCACGCTCTTCCGGCCCCGACTGCACGGGATCGTCGGCCGGCGGTTCCTCGGATGAGCGAGGAGCCGGATCATCGCCGTCGGCCACTTCCAGCACCCCCTCGTATACGCAGCGCGACGATACCTGGCCTTTGCGGTGACCCCCTCCCGACGGGATGCACCGACACGCAACCGTGCCAGATGAACTGGCTCGTTCGACCTCCGGATCGCCGCAATTCAGCAACGATGTGCAGTTTTCGGCACGTCGTCACCGGCGAGCGTGTGCGGCGCGGTACACCTTCTGTAGCCGTCGGTGGACGAGGGCCGGGTGTGCTACTGCCGAAGAGGGTCGAACCATGGGTTATCAGATTCTTGCGGACCGTTACCAGGTTGGTGATGTGGTCGGGCGCGGCGGCATGTCCGAGGTCCACCGCGGCCTGGATCGGCGGCTGAGCCGTGACGTCGCTGTCAAGGTGCTGCGGAAGGACCTGGCTCGCAACCCCGGGCATCAGGAGCGCTTCCGCCGGGAGGCGCAGAACGCGGCCTCGCTCAACCACCCGAACATCGTCGCCGTCTACGACAGCGGTGAGATGACCGACCGCGATCTGGCCATCCCGTACATCGTGATGGAGTGGGTCGACGGGGAGGTGCTCCGCGACGCCCTGGAGCGGGACGGCCCGCCCGCACCGCACCGGGCCGCAGAGATCGTCGGGGACATCTGCCTCGCGCTGGATTTCTCCCACCGGCACGGCGTCGTCCATCGCGACGTCAAGCCCGCCAATGTGATGCTGAGCCGCAGCGGCACCGTGAAGGTGATGGACTTCGGTGTCGCCCGTGCCGGCGGTGACGACTCAGCACCGACCACGGCCACGGCCGTCATCGGCAATGCGCATTACCTGTCGCCGGAACAAGCGAGCGGGCAGCCGGTCGACGTTCGGTCGGACATCTACGCCACCGGCTGCGTGCTGTACGAACTGCTCTGCGGCACACCGCCCTTCACCGGGCGCTCACCGATCGTGGTGGCCAACAAGCATGTGCGGGAGGCACCGCGGCCGCCCAGCGAACGCCGGGCCGGGATCCCGAAGGACCTCGACGCCGTCGCGCTGAAGGCGCTGAGCAAGAACCCGATGAACCGCTACCAGAGCGCGGCAGAGATGCGGACGGACCTGCGGCGGGCGGTGGCCGGCCTGTCGGTCGACGCGACGCCGCTGATGAGCGAGCGGGAACGTCGTGAACTGCACGGCGCACCGGTCGCGGTCGGCGCCGTCGCCAGAGGGGCAGGGTCGGCAGCCGAGCGGCCGGTCACGCCGCGGTCGGGTCCCGCGCTGCTGGCCCCGGTCCGGACCGCTCCGCCGATGGAGCCCGCGATGCCCGAGCCGACGGGAGGCCCCGCCACCAGGGTGTGGCGGTTCGTCGCGCTCGGTGCGGTGGGTGTGGCCGTCGTCATCGCACTCGTGCTGACCGTGCTGGTGGTCACCGCACCACCACCACCGGCGAAGGTGGCAGTCCCGGACGTCACCGGCCTGTCGGTGTCCGAAGCGGTCGCCGTGCTGCAGGAGAAGAACTTGACGCTGGGCGCCGTCGTGCAGGTCGACTCACCGCAGAACCTGGTGGGGAAGGTCGTCAATCAGCGGCCATCGGAGCGCACCCAGGTCGACGCCGAGACACCGGTCAATCTGGAGGTCGACGCCAACTGACTGGCCGGGTCAGCTCGCGCTGGTCGTGCACGCCCGGAAGCGGTCCACCGACGTCCGCCACGGGTTCACCCCGGGAGTCAGGACCAGCGCTCGGTACCGCAACGCCATCGGCGGCGGCGCCCGGCCCGGGCAGCACGGTGAACACCAACTCGGTGCTGGTCCCGGGAGACATTTCCACGGTCACCGCGCCCACCGGCCTGCCGCCGTCGGTGCCAGTCTGCATCCCGATCGCCTTGCCGTCGCGTTGCGCGCCTGTCACCGAGCCGCCGACCGGGGCGAACGTCAGGACGTTGGTGCGCAGGACGTAGGGCTCACCGGGTGCGGACGCTCCGGTGACGTAGGTCGGCGTGTCGGGCCGGCGGCGCGTCGAAGGTCATGGTGACCCGCACCTGGATCTCCGAGCGACCGTCGCTGCCGCACCGTCCTTCGGTGAGATGCACCTGGTTCCGCAGGTAGTAGCCGAGCTTGGCGCCGGTGCCGTCGTTGAGGAACACCCCGATGCTGGGCTTGTCCACGTCCGCGTCGAGCGCCCCGGCGAGGCCGGTGAACCTGATGTCGCGCTCTTCGGTGGGGTGCGTGCTGTAGATCAGCACCCGCCGCTCGTCCGCCGCACGTTGCAAGCCCTCGATGATCGCGGTCGGCTCCGCCTGGCCCGCCATCACCCTGGAGAACACGGTGCTGGTCGCCGAGTCGAGGAAGGCGTCACGCTGAGCCTGACCTGGCTCGTCGAACTGCGAGTACGCCGTCGAGAGCAGCGTGTCCACCAGGTTGTCCGCCCGCAGCGTCACGCCGTTGCCGACGTCGATGCCGGGCGTGCCCTCGAGGGTGTACGACAACGCAACCGGGTCGATGGCGAGCACGCCGTCCACCACACCACCGTTGCGCTCCTTGTACATCTCCGCGAAAATCGCCGCGGCCCTGGGGAAGTCGGGGGTGAAGTTGACGTCCTGCGGATACCTCGCCATCAGCCCCCCGTACAGGGCCTGCTCGGTGGGTGACAGTTCTGCGGCCGGCGGGTCGAAGTAGCCGAGCTGACGGGAGGCCGCGCCCTGTCCTCGCAGGCTGAGCTTGCCGTTGTCTGCGGACAGCACGCCGTACGACCCGAAGATCCCGCCGGTGGCACGCAGCTCCGACGGGTTCTGGAAGACCACCAGATAGGTCCGCGGCCGGTCCGAACCCAGCATCGCCGGCATCAGCCGGGCGGCCCTCGCCGCGGGTGCGGTGACGTCGGCGGCCTCCCGCAACTTGCCCGACAGCGTGTCGACGGCATCCGCCAGTGGCCGCATCAGCTCGGTCCGGTCGATCCCGGCGAGTTCGGCGGTGGCGTCGGTGACGGAGTCGTCGGCCGACTGCAGCAGCGGCGCAATCTGCCGGATCGGCGCCAAGTCGATGACCCCGTCCTTCGGGGCGAGGGTGGACGGCTGCAACGTGGTCGCCACATCGACGAGCGAGGGCATGACGTTCCGGGCGAGCCCGTCCACGGTGGTGGTCACCTGGTCGACGGCCTTGAGGTTCGGGCCGATGAACGGCACCACACTCGCCAACCGGTACACCGGATCATCCACTGCCGCATGAGCCTCGGCGGCCTCGGCCTGCAACCTGTCCACCGTCTCCGCGGTGAGCCCAGGATCGACGGCGGTGATGTCCGTGAGCTGTCCCTGCAGTGTCGTGACGCCGGCCGACGCCGCTTGCAGATGCACGTACGCCTCGTAGGTGCGCCAGCCGACCCAGGCCGCACCGGCGATCACCAGCACGGACGCCGTCAGCAGCGACCAGCCGATCACCCTGCCGAGACGAAACCGCTTCTTCCTCTCCTTCGATGCGGGTTCGATCCGCTGTGACCGTCGGCCCGATGCTGCGGATCGGTGCCGGGGCGATGAGCCGGACGAAGGCGGGCGAGGTGCGGACGGCGGCCGAGTCGAAGCTCCCGGTGGAGGCGAGGACGGGGCCGCCGTGAGAGCGGCCGCGGGAACACTGGCCTGATCCTCGGAGTGCCTGGCACGCCGAGGGGTTGTGGAGTCGGGGTCGACGATGCGCCGCACGGTCTGCTGCGGAACAGGTGGCGGCGCCCAGTGCGCGGCCAGTGACCGTTCCCGGTTCTGCCGGTACCAGTTGCGTTCCTGCTCGGCGAACTCGCCGGCGCCCGCGACGCGTCGTTTGCTGACCCACCCGGTGGTCACCGGCACCCTGGCCGGCAGAGTGGGTCGAGATGATGCACCCTGTCGCACCTTCGGCGGCGCGATCCGCCCCGGCACCCGCCTGGTGGTAGGCCTTCGGGCGGGGCGGGAGGTGACCGAGTTCGTGGACCCGGTAGCGGGCTTGCGACGATTCCGTCGGGCACCTGTCGTCCCGGCTGCTGCCCCCCGACGCGGCGCGCCCGGGGAAGAAAGAGTTTCGCGGCGCGCCCTGCCGACGAGGAACACGCGTGGCGACATGCCCCTCCTCATCAATCCCCCTCGCGCCCGATGACCGGCCCGCGGCGTGCGACAGCCGCTGTCCGGAACCGTCCCCCGAGCACACCCTTATCGGGTGTGACGACGCAAGGATCACACGAGTAGGTCGACCGTCGGTGACCGATGCCGCCGTTTGTCCACCAGAGTCACCCGTATGACGGAGCGAGGGTGATCGAAGTTCGCGTTGGAGTGACCGACGCAGCGTCAGGAAGGTGCGTCCAGCGGCGGGAACGCAAGCTCCACCGACAGCCGCCGGTGGTCGCTGCCCGGGCTCGGCTGGACCTCGGCGGAGAGCACCTTCACGGTGTCGGTGACCACGACATGATCCAGCCGCATCAGCGGAATCATCGGGTTGTCCCATTGCGGCCAGGTCGCACCGACACCCCGGCCCACCTCGGTGAAGGCGTCGCGAAGCCCGTGAGCCGCGAGCAGCGCCGACATCGGCTCGTGGTCGCCCGTGGCGTTGAAGTCGCCGGCCATCACCAACGGCGGGGAGGTCTGGCCGCCGAATCCGCCGAGCGCCTCCATCTGGGCCTGCCAGATGGGGGTGTTCTCCTCGTTGACCGGGGCAACCGTGTGCACGCTGACGATCCTGACGGTGCCCGCCGCGGTGACCACGTCGGCCTGCGTCATCGGCGACCCGGCGACATCGATCCGGCCGCCGTCCGCGATCGGCAACCTGGACAGGATGGCGGACCCGTGGAACTTGGGCTGCGGATCGAGCACCTGGTACGGATACGCGGCCAGCAGCCCAGCGGCTCGCAGGTCGTCCAGGTGCTGCGATGTCACCTCCTGCAGCGTGATCACGTCGGCACCGGTCAACAGCAGGTCCGCGGCGAACGCGGCGGCGTCCGGGTTGTCGAACAGCATGTTCGCCGTCACCAGGTGCATCGTGGTCGACCCGGCCGGCGCGGTGTCGACCGTGCCGGTGCGGTACAGGTCGTTGACCCAGACGACGTTCCCCAGGGCGAGCGCCACCGCGACCGCGGCGAGGGCCCGCTTGCGGGTGGCGGCCGCGGCGATGGCCAGCGGGTAGGCGGGGAGCAGCAGCCACATCCCGATGCCCTGGATGCCGATCAGCAGCGGCTGGCTGTCCGACCGGGCGAGCCGGATCAACCCGACACCGGACATCGCGGCGGCCAGCGTCCAGCCGGCGGCGAGCGCGCCGGCGCCGAGACGTTTCCGGGTGATCAGGGCCACGGGTCAATGATCCTGGGCGGTCAGCACGTCCCGCAGGCAGGCACGGACGGCGCGGGTGCTGACCGGTTTGGTGAGGTACCCGTCGATCGTGCGGCCCGCCGGGACGTCGAACCGCCGAGCACCGGCTGCCGCGGCGTCGGCGGCGCCGCTCACCGCGTCCGGGGCGATCCCGGTCACCAGCACGAAGGCGGGCCGCTTCGTCGTGGGTAGCTGAGCGAGCAATTGCAGGCCCGTGCCACCCGGCATCGCGTAGTCGGAGATCACCAGTTGGAACTCGGAGCTCCCGGCCAGTTGCACGGCCGGCCCGAGGTCATCGGCCTCGACGACGTCATAACCCAGCCGGCGCAACATGTGCGCCAGGACCAGCCGCGACACGGTGTCGTCGTCGACCACCAGGACGGAGGGCTGCTGATCAGGCGACATCAGCCGCGCCCCGGACCTCGACCATCCGGAACACCGCGTCGAACTGGGTGAGCCGGAACACCCGCAGCGCGTCGCGGCGCCTCGGACTGACCAGAACGATTGCGCCACCGGCGCTCTCGACCTCACGCCGGGCACGGATCAAGGCCGCGAGGCCGGCGCTGTCGACGAACTCCACGTCGGACAGATCAACCAGCAGGAGGTTCGCACCCGCCTGCAGCACGGCACCGAACTCCTGCCGCAGTTGCACTGCTTCGACGGCATCCAACCGACCGGAGAGCACCACGACCGCCGAAGAACCGCGGTCCGCGACGTCGCCCGGCAGCAGCGAGACGTCGATGGTCAGCGCGGTAGAGCCGGCCGAGGTGGAAGTGGTCAGGGGCGGTGCGGTTCGGGGCGGGTGGTTCGGGGAACGGTCACGGGGTTTGCTCCACAGGCTTTGTCATTGCGGACTTCTGGCGGGTTTCGTGGCAGGTGAACCGGTCCGGGCGAAACGCAGCTCCCACATGTTGGTGTTCGAGATGCGCTGATAGATCAGCTCTTCGACGAGTTTCTCGACGATGATCAACCCGTATCCACCGATGGTCGGGACGCCCGGCGGGGCTGTGCTGCCCACGGTCCGCTCGCAGGTGACGCCGTTGTCACGCACCCGGACGACCACTGCCCGGTCGTCGAAGGTGGCGTCCACGGTGATGTCGCCCGGCTGCGGAGTGTGCGCGGGGCCGTAGGCGTGGTCGATGACGTTCATGCACACCTCGTGTACCGCCAACTCCACCGCACCCTGCAGACCCGGCGCGTCGGCCGCACCGAGAAGTGCAGTGACCCAATCGGTCAGCGCGCGCAATGCCAGCGGTTCCGCGCGCAGCTCGAGAGCCGCAACGGAGCCGCCGCCAAAGGTGGTCACGCTGCGGCCCGGAGCAGGACCAGTGTGCGATCGTCCGACGCAGGGGTGCCGTTGGCGAACGCGGTGACCCCGGCGATCACGGACGTTCCCAGTTCCGTCAGCGGCTGGGAGGATCCAGCCAGCACCGCTTGCTCGAATCTGTCGTACCCGAACAACTCTCCCTCCGGGTTCTGCTGTTCGCTCAACCCGTCGGAGCCCAGAACGAGCACCTGGCCGCCGGCCATCGGAACGCAGTAGTTGCGTCCGGGCCGCCCCCGGACCACCCCGACGGGAGGAGTCGAAGGCGGAATCGCCTGCGCCACTGGACCGTCGAGGAGCAGCACCGGTGAATGGCCCGCGTTGCAGATCGTCGCCACACCGCTGCCGGGACGGTGCGCGCCGACCACCAGCGTGACGAAAAGACCGGTGTCACTGAGATAGTCGAACAATTCGTCGGCAATGGCATCCAGCGCTGCGGCGGCATCGTTCTCGTCGTGGCGATGGAACGCGACCCTGGCCGCACTGACCGCCTTTGTCATCACCACTGCCGCCGGCAGTCCTTTGCCGGCCACATCCCCGGCGGCGAACCACAGCACGCCGTCGCGTTCGGAGAACACGATGAAGTCTCCGCCGGAGACGGCGGCCGGCTGCACCGTCGCGAAGATCTCCAGACCGTCCAGATGTGGCGGCTCGGTCGGCAACACCGCCTGCGCGAGACCGGAGGCCAGCTGATGTTCCCGCTCGATGCCGGCCTGCGCGAGGTCGCGCTGATACATCGCAGTCAACGTCAACAGCTTGTCCGTCGCGGCCACCACGGCATCGACCAGTTCCAGATCACCGGTCGAGTACTGGCCCCCGGCGGTTCGTGCGAGACCGAGCGTGGCCCAGCCGTCCCCGTCGGACAATGCCGCGACAACTGCGGCCCCGCCGGGGAACTCGATCGGCAGCGGGTCGCGCAGCAGCAGCTCCGGTGGCACCATCCTGCGCCGCAGGGCAGCGCCGACAGCGTCGTCGCCGACGACCAGGAAATTCGAGGTCGTGATCAGGACGGCGCAGTCGGAGTCGGTGAGTTCCAGCGCTTCGGTGAGCATCGCGGTGAGCGCCTCGGTGTGATCCAGCGAGTTCACCGGGACGGCGATCAACGCACGCAACGCGGCCATCCGGTCGTGTGATTCGACCAGCGCCTCGGTCAGCCGGGCCTGCGACTGGGTGAGCCTGTGCACGGTCCGCAGCACACGCTCCGCGGCAGACACCGCATCCGCGGTCGCATCATCGGCGGTGACGGTGCCGCCCCGGCCAATGGCCGGGGCTGAGGACCCGGCGGCGCGCAGCAGTGCCAGCACAGGGCCGTCGATCCCGGAACTGTCGGCGTCCGGCCACCGGACGTCGGGCCGCACCTAACCGTCACCTCTGACGGCCGCCGGTGACTCGGTTCGCAGCACCTGATCCAGCGCGGTCAGCTCGAGAATGATGCGCACCGGGTCGGACGGGTCGACGAGCAGCACATCGCCTCCGGACGCGGTGGCCGCACGCTGTGCCCGTAGCAACTCGGCCAACGCACTGGAGTCGACGAAGACGACGCCGGACAGGTTGATCCGAACCGTGCACCCGGTGTCGGCGAGCACTGCGTCGACGGCGGTCGCGAACGCCGGCACCTCGTGGGCATCGAAACGGCCGGCCAGCGTCATCAGGTGCCGACCCGCGCCGGTCTCGGTCCGGATCCTCATCAGTGGGCTCCCTGTGTCTGAGTTCCAAGACTGCTCGAGGCAAGACTGTGAGCGGCTCGTGCGTGTGCCACGGACTCGTTACCGCCCTGCGTGTATCGGCCGCGCAGATCGTTGAGCCTGATCCGGAACAGATCGCGCAGGAACTGAGCGGAGACCTTTGCGGCGTCGACCGTCGAGCCCGGTGCATCGATCCATTCCACCGGAACCTCGGCCACCCGCAGGCCGACCTTGCCGCTGAGGTACAGGACCTCCAGGTCGAAGGAGAAGCTGTCCACGATCTGCAGTTCGAACAGGGTCTTGGCGGCCTCGGCGGTGAAGAGCTTGAAACCGCACTGGGTGTCGGTGATGCCGATCCCGAAACCGATGGACACCAGGGCGCGCAGACCAGCACTGAGGACCTTGCGGACGAGACTCTTCCCGCTCACCGCCGCACCGGCCAACGCCCGGGAGCCGACCGCGACGTCATAGCCCTGCGCGATCCTGGCCAGCAGGGCGTCGACCTGTTCGATGGGCGTCGACTGGTCCGCATCGGCGAACAGCACGAATTCCCCGCGGGCGGCGAGCATGCCGCGTCGGACAGCACTTCCCTTTCCACGGTTACGGTCCGCCACCAGAATCCGCATGTTCGGAAATCGCAATTCACGCAGCAGCTCAACGGTGCTGTCGGTCGATCCGTCATCGGCTACCAGGAGTTCCCATGGTTCGCCGCGAGCGCACATATGGGTGGCGATGGCCCCCACCGTGGGCAGAATGCGCCACTCCTCGTTATAGGCCGGGATCACCACCGAGATCAGTGGGCGCAGCGCCAATTCCTCGCTGATCCATGTGCGATAAGCCTGGTAGGTCGCGCTCTGCCCGGACGTCATGAAAACCTCAGTTCCCCTCAACCATCACGATCTGCCCCGCAGGAACCGGCCGGAAGCAATAAATCATCGTTGCACCACAAAGGTTTACCGGCAGCAATGCCGCCGTGAGGCATCCCCGGCGACGGCGACCACATCAGTGAGATTACGCTACGTTCGTCCGATTCCGCCGGCCGTCGCGACCGTCCGACGTGAACGACGAGCGGCCGAATCGGTGACGGGCGCCAATACCAACCGGATGAGGAGCGCCGTCACCTCTTCGAGCTGTGAAATTGCTGCACCGGATATCGTGAGTCACCACGGAAAGTCCGATGGAGTGATGCTCGGCGCTCGTGCTGTTCATCGCGATACCTTTCCGGTGACCTCGGATCACCACCGGTGCGGCGGTGATCCTCGTTCATGGAGACGATGGCCTTGCATTTCCATGAAGTGTTCTACTGCAGGTCAAGATTGGGTCAACACGCGCGCTCGCGGGTCGCACTCACGGTGGGAGGTGTCCGGGCGTGACGAGTTCAACACTGCCGGATCCTGTGCCGGAATCCGTGCCGGACTTTCAGCCCGAATCCGTGCCGGCAGCGGTTGCGGCCGGGCCCAGCCCGCCGCCGGTCATGCCGCCGTGGGTACGCGGGGCTTTCGTCGTCGGCGCGATCGGAAGTGCGCTGTATCTGGTGTCCACCGCCTTCACCGGGCACACCGAGCGGCCCGGTTGGTGGGACACCTGGTTCTACATAGCCGTCGAACTGCTGCCGGCCGCTCTCATCGCTGTCCGCGTCGTCCGGGATCCGCGGGAGCGCCTCGCCTGGTCGGCGTTCGGAGTTGCGGCGCTGTGTATCCCGATCGGTGACGCCGTCGTCTCCGTCACGGCCGAGTCCAGCGGACAGACGCCGATGTTCACGTACTTCTGTTACGCAGGCTTTGTCGTGCTGTGTTTCGTCGGGCTCGTTCTCACCCTGCGCCGGCGACTGCCCGTTGCCCCGGCCGCGGTCTGGCTCGACGGCCTGATCACCGCATTCGGCCTGACGGCGGCAATCGGGTCGGTGATCTTCGATCCGATCTCTGCGCAGGCACCGAAAATGACCGATGCGGCGGCGGCGGTCGCCTACCCGCTCGGGTTGCTGGTGCTGCTCGCCATGCTGCTGAGCATGCTCACCGTGCTGGGACGAAGGCCGAGTCGCGTCTGGTGGATGATGGTCACCGCCTTCGGTGTGATGGCAGCGGCGAACACCGTGTTGCTGCCCGACGTCGCCGCGGGCACCTACGTCCGGGGCACCCCGCCCGACGCCTTGTGGTTGGGCGCCCTGCTGTTGCTGGCCGCCGCGGTCTGGCACGCCGGCCTGCCGGCGCCGAGCAAGTCGCTGGCGTCGGCCATCTCGCTGGTCATCCCGGCCTGCTGTCTGGCCGCCGCAGTCGGCGTGCTGATCGTGGACCAGTTCACCGAGCGTCCCGAACTCGCCGTCGTGCTGGCCTTCGGCACCCTCATCCTGGGCACGGCGAGGCTGGTGCTGGCGGTGCGCGAAGCGGTTGCCGCCGGCCGCCACGAGAAGGTGCTGCGGACGAGCCTGCAGGTTGCCCGGGACGAGGCACTGGCCGCGACCGAGGCGAAGTCGGAGTTCCTGGCAATGATGAGCCACGAACTGCGCACTCCGATGACCGCCGTCATCGGCATGACCGAACTGCTGCTGGAGACCGACCTCGACGCCGAACAGCGTTCCTACGCCGAGACCGTCGACCGCGGCGGCAACCTGCTGCTGTCGGTGATCAACAACGTGCTCGACTTCTCGAAGATCTCCGCCGGCCGTCTGGTGCTGGAGAATGCGCCGTTCTCACTGGTCGGCACCGTCGAAGGCGTGGTCCACCTGCTGACCCCGACGGCGCGGGTGAAGGGACTCGAGCTGGCTTGCTCCATCGGTCCCGGCTGCCCGGACCGGGTGACCGGCGACGTCACCCGGCTGAGCCAGGTGCTGGTCAACCTCACGTCGAACGCCATCAAATTCACCGATGCCGGCGCCGTCTCCATCACCGTGCAGCGGTCGCCCAGCCAGGACGACGACTTGTCCGTCATCGCAACCACATTCGCCGTCACCGACTCCGGCATCGGCATCAGTCGCAGCGAGCAGCAACGGCTGTTCACGCCATTCGTGCAGGCCGACGCCACGGTGACCCGCAAGTACGGCGGCACCGGCCTCGGCCTGGTGATCAGCCGGGACATCGCGGCGGCCATGAACGGACAGCTGACCGTGGACAGCACGCCCGGTCACGGCTCGACGTTCTCGTTCACCATCCCACTCGCGGTCGCAGCGGCCGTCCCCGCCGAGCCGACAGTCGAACCTGTTGACCCGCGGGGTGTTCCAGCGACGGTGTCCGAAGCCGAACGCCCGTTGCGGATTCTGGTCGCGGACGACAACACCATCAACCTGCGCGTCGCGGCCCTGCTGATCCGGCGGCTGGGGCATCACGTGGACACCGTCGCCGACGGTCGGCAGGCGGTGGAGCGGGTGCTGCGCGACGGGTATGACGTCGTTCTGATGGACGTCCACATGCCGGTGCTCGACGGCCTCGACGCCACCCGCCGCATCCGGCGGCTGCCGATCCGGCAACCCCGGATCATCGCGCTCAGCGCCAGTTCCGGACCCGCCGATAGGCGGGACTGCGGGGCGGCCGGGATGGACGACTGGCTGACGAAACCGTTGCGCAAGAGCGAACTCGCCGCGCAGTTGGCCGCGTCGAGCGCACCGCGTCCCGCTTCTGCAGCTGAACCCGCACGCCTGGAGGGCACCCGATGAGCGAACGACGCGCGCTGCTGGTCGAGGACACCGAGGAATACGTCTCGATCGGCACCCGCCTGTTGCAGAACGAGGGCTACACCGTCTCCGTCGCCCGTGACGGAGGCACGGCGGTACAACTGGCCAGGTCGGGATCGCCCGAACTGCTGCTGCTCGACATCAGCCTGCCGGTGCTGGACGGCATCGAGGTCTGCCGGCAGGTACGCGAATTCACCGACGCGTACGTGATCATGCTGACGTCACGGGATGACGAGATCGACCGGGTCCTCGGATTGGCGGTCGGCGCCGATGACTATGTCACCAAGCCCTTCTCGGCCCGTGAGCTGTCGATGCGGATCAAGGCCATGCAACGGCGGCCACGCGCGCCTGCCGTCAGTGCGGAGTTTCGCGATTTCGGGAACCTCACCATCGATCCGGTGGCCAGGGAGGTCCGGGTGGACGGCGAGCTGGTCGAATTGACCCGCATCGAGTTCGAGCTGCTGGACACACTGGCCGCCACGCCGCGTCGGGCGTTCTCCCGCGGCACACTGATGTCTCGCGTGTGGGGCCAGGACTGGTTCGGCGACGACCATGTCATCGACGTCCACCTGGCGAACATGCGGCGGAAGATCGGTGAGTCCGCCGCGAATTCACGTCACATCACGACGGTGCGCGGGGTCGGTTACCGTTTCGATCCCTGACCATCCCCGCATGACCCATTCCCGCATCGCGCCGTCCGTGCGGTCACATGCCTCATCCCAGACTCGCATCAGTTCGGCGAGCTCGCCCGGTTCTGCCGTCGCAGCCCGGTGCTCGATGGCGCGGCAGGCAGTCGCCAGTTGCGCGCCGCCCAGCATTGCGCTGGAAGAGCCGAGGCTGTGGGCGATCTCGACCAACCCGGACAGATCGGTACCCGTATAGGCCTGCTGCATCAACGATTTCCGTCCCGGCAGCTCGGACAGATACATCTCCACCGTCTCCCGGAGGAAGTCGACGTCACCGAGGTCGTCGCCCAGCGCGTCGAGTTGTTCGTGATCCAGGACAGGGAGCATGACGCCCATCGTGCACGTCGCCGGCGCCCGAGCGCGCGGTCTTGATCAGATATTGACCTTTCCCAGAACGGTCGCTGCGCCTGGACGCCTTGACTACTGGCATGCGCCGAATGCGAATTCTCCCCGTCGCCGCGTGCGCGGTGCTGTTCACCCTCACCGCGTGCGCCGGCGCTTCCGGCACCGGGCAGTCGGCGGTGGCCGTGATCGGCAATCCCACGACCGCAGCGGAAAGTCTGGCCCGTGCCGACTGCCACAGCGCCGACGCCCCTTCGGCTGCCCCTGCCGGGGGGACGGTGCTGACGGTCACTCCACCGGCGGAAACCGGTCGGACCGAGGCGGTGTCGCTCTCCCTGGCGCAGCTCGATGCGCTTCCGCAGGTGGAATGCACCGTGGACGACCGCATCGCCGAGGGCAGGCAGGTCAGGTTCAGGGGCGTGTTGCTGTCCGCCCTGTTGACGCATCTCGGTGCCGATCAGGCAATCACGTTGTCCGCGTCCGCCCTGAACGACTACTCCGTCGACCTGCCGATGTCCGACATCACAGAGCTCCCGGTCCTGCTCGCGACCCGGATGGACGGCGAGCCGATGTCGGTGGCGCACTACGGCCCGCTGCGGGTGATCTACCCGACCACGGGTTACGACCTGGACCCGACGGTCTATGACCCACGCCGGATCTGGCAGCTGTCCTCGATCGACATCCGATGACGCCCACCCGCCGGCGGATCTGGACTCCCAAACTCGTCGGCAGCACCCTTCTCGTCCTCGCCGTGGCGATGTTGCTCGCCACCTCCTGGCTGGGCATTTTGCTGGTTCAGCAGACCAGGACCCTGCGCAGCAGCGTCGCCTCGACCCAACAGGCGGTCGACGCCAATTTCCGCACCCTCGGTCAGGCGCAGCGCGAACTGCTCCGGCTGCGCGCACACCTGATCACCACCCCCGTCGACCCCGCCGCGACCGCCGTGGCGGAGGCCCTCGTCGATCAACGGGTCCAGGAGGGGGAACTGCCCTATCAGGGCCAGACGCTTGGCTCCGAAGTACTTCTCGAGCGATCCGCCGCCCTGGCCGACCAGTGGCGAACCACGGTTCGGCCACGGCTGGACGCGGCGCTCGCGACCGGGGACACGGCGAAGTTCGGCGCCGTCGCCGCCGACCTCGTCGAGCTGGAACAGCAGTACAACCAGTTGGTCAGCGACAGCGAGATCAACCGCAAGATGCGTGCGGCCCGGGCCAACGAGGAGACCCGCGAACTCCTCGGGCAGACCGACACGCTGATGATCGGGTTGGCGGTCACCACCGTCGGCTTCGTCGTCTTCCTGGCCGTGGCCGGCTACGCCTCGCAGCGCTCGCGCAGGCAGCGCGAGAAGGCGGCGGCCGAGATGGTCGCGCTGAATGCGGAATTGCGGACCCACGCCCTGGTGGTCCATGCCACCGACAACCTGGTGATCATCACCGATGAGTCGGGCCGCATCGAATGGGTCAACGACGCCTTCGTCCGCACCACCGGATACCCGCTGGACCAGGCGCTCGGCCGACGGCCCGGTGAATTGCTGCAGGGGCCGGACACCGACCCCGACACCGTGGCGATGATGCGTGAAGCTCTTGCCCGCGACGAGGGTTTCGTCGCGGAGGTGCTGAACTATGCGGCGTCCGGCCGGCAGTACTGGGTGCACATCGAGGCGCACCCGGTGCGCAATGACGCCGGCCGGGTCAACCGGTACGTCGCCATCCAGACCGACGTCACCGAAAGGCGCCTCACCGAACAGCAACTGCGGGAAGCCACCGACACCGCGCTGAGCCTGGCGGAGGAGAAGTCGGCATTCCTGGCAACGATGAGCCACGAGATCCGCACGCCGCTGAACGCCGTACTGGGCGTCACGTCACTGCTGCAGGGCACCCTGCTCGACCCCGAGCAGCAGGAGTACGTCGACACCGCGGAGCGCAGCGGCACCTTGTTGCTCGCGGTCGTCAACGACGTCCTGGACTTCTCGGCATTGGACTCCGGCCGCGTCGCCATCGAGACCCGGCAGTTCTCGGTCCGCGACGTCATGGAAGACATCCGCTCGCTGTTCGCCACCGCGGCGTCCGGCCGCGACCTGGCACTCGATGTCCGGGTCGCCGACGACATCCCGGCCGTCGTACAGGGCGATGAAGGGCGAATCCGTCAGGTACTGCTGAACCTGGTGGGCAATGCGCTCAAGTTCACCGACCGCGGCGGCGTGTGGGTGACCGTCGAGCGCTCCAACCCTGGTCCGCATGACGCTCAACCCACCACCGATGGGGCCCTGCGGTTCGCCATTCGCGACACCGGTATCGGTATCGACAAGGACCGCCAGGACCGCATCTTCCTGCCGTTCACCCAGGTCGATGCCTCGACCACGCGCAGGTTCGGCGGAACCGGCCTGGGGCTGTCGATCTGCCGGCTGATCGCCGACCACCTGGGCGGAACACTCGAGGTCACCAGCACTCCCGGTGCCGGCTCGGTCTTCACCTTCAGCGTGCCGCTGCGCCTGGCCGAGCCGCAGATCGATGCCCTTCCCGAACCCGGTAGCGCGGCCGCCCAGGGCCCGGCCGTGGCGGACCTGCGGGTGCTGCTCGCCGAGGACGACCCGACGAATCGGATGGTCGCCCTGCGCATGCTGACCCGGCTCGGCGTGACAGCGGACGTCGCCACCGACGGCCTTGAAGCGGTGCAAGCCATTCGAAAGAACGATTTCGACGTCGTCCTCATGGACGTGCACATGCCTCGCCTGGACGGCGTCGCGGCGTGCGCGCAGGTGCGGGCGGAAGCCTCCTCCGAACGGGTGATGCCGAAGATCGTGGCAGTCACCGCAAATGCACTCGAAGGAGACAGCGAACGCTTGATCGCGGCCGGAATGGACGGCTATCTCAGCAAACCGATCACGCTCAGCGCAATCCGGGACCTGCTGTCGGCAATAGCGGCAGGAAATCCCCTGCCGGGCGCGCGGAATCCCGCACCGAGGTCCGCGGAACCGTCGACGGTCTGAACCACAAGCTAGACTAAACGGACGTACATCACCCGTCCGGCGGAGTATGAAGCCTTCGATTCACCGCAGTTTTCTTGGTGAATCCGACGGCCTCGAGCAGGAGAAACACATGACCGTCGCCGTACCCACTCGCCCCACCACCGAGCAGCCTCCGCCCCCGCGACGGCAGTGGGGCGCCGACAAGCGAACCGACCCACTGCCACCGGTGGCGCCGCAGGCGAGCGACGGCCGCATGGCAATGGGCCGGATCGCCATCGTCTTCACCGTGCTCGCCTGGCTCGCCTATGTCTTCTCCTACTTCTTCACCGGGATCATCAACAACTCCTATCAGGGCAACCCGCGCTTCCTGTGGGAGACCGTCACCTACGTCGCGATCACCTCCTTCCTTGCCCTGTCCTCGCTGCTCTACCTGGTGGCGCGGCAGGGCGCCCTCTACCGGACACGGGCCCACCGCAGGGTTCCCCGGGCCGTGATCGACGAGTCGTTCGACACCCATCAGGCATCCATGACGGTGCTGGTGCCGTCCTACCGGGAAGAGATCGCGGTCGTCCGGATGACGTTGCTGTCGGCGGCGTTGCAGGAATACCCCAAGATGCGGGTCGTGCTGCTGCTGGACGACCCCCCGCACCCGACCGCGGCGTCCCACAAGGCATCACTCAAGGGTGCCCGTGAATTGCCCGGCGAGTTGATGGAATGGCTTCGCCTTCCGCGGCAGCGGTTCGACGCGAGTCTGCAGAAATTCGAGGCCTGGTGCGAACTGCAGGACATGGACGGTGCCGATGACGCGGCCTATCAGGGTCCACGGGACGGCGCCTCCCGCAGCGAGGATGCCGATGGCACGCTCCGGGAGACCTCCGTCGATCAGGTGCTGGAAGTTGCCCGCCAATACCGCTGGGCTGCGGACTGGTTGCGTGAACGTGTTGCCGAGGAACGGATCAGCGACCACGTCGACAAGTTCTTCGCCGAGCAGGTTCTCGGCGCACTCGGCAGGGATTTCGCCGATGTGAGCCAGGCTCTCATGACGGCGGCCTCGGAAGAGGCACCGTTCACCAGAGACCGCCTGCTGCAGCTGCACCGCCGGCTGGCGTGGACGTTCCGCGCCGAGATCACCTCCTTCGAGCGCAAGCTGTACTCATCGCTGTCCCAAGAGGCCAACAAGGCGATGAACCTCAACAGCTACATCGGCCTGATGGGCCACAGCTTCCACGTCCGAACGACCCCCGACGGCCAAGTGCTCGCGCCGGCCGAAGGTTCGGAGGGCGCGCTGGCCATTCCCGACGCCGAATATGTGCTGACCCTTGACGCCGACAGCATCATCCTGCCGGAATACTGCCTCCGCCTCGTGTACGTGATGAACCAGCCGGAGAATTCCCGGCTCGCCGTCATCCAGACGCCGTACTCCGCGTTTCCCGGCGCTGCCACCAGAATGGAGCGGCTCTCCGGAGCCACCACCGACCTGCAGCACATCGTGCACCAGGGAATGAGTTACCACGGCGCCACTTTCTGGGTCGGCGCCAACGCCGTGATCCGCAAGCGCGCGCTGGACGACATCGTCGAGATCGAGCATCAGGGCGGGTTCGAGATCCGGCGGTACGTCATGGATCGCACCGTCATCGAGGACACCGAGTCCAGCATCGACCTCGCGATCCACGGGTGGAAACTGCTCAACTACCCCGAGCGGCTGAGCTATTCGGCCACCCCACCCGATTTCGGATCGCTGTGCATCCAGCGCCGCCGTTGGGCGAACGGCGGCCTGATCATCATGCCGAAGCTGCGGGTGCTGCGAAAGGCAAGGCTGAAGCGGGCCGAGCACGGCAGCACCATCCAGACCCTGCTGCGGGTCAACTATCTCGCGTCCACCTGCTGGAGCAGCATCGCCCTGGTACTGCTGTTGGCGTACCCGTTCAACAGTCAACTCCTCAGCCCGCTGGTGCTGCTGGCCGCGGCGCCGTATTTCATCGCGATGTCGTCGGACCTCAAGCGTTGCGGCTACAAGCGCATGGACATCTTCCGGGTCTACGGGTTCAACCTGATTCTGTTGCCGGTCAACCTCGCGGGCGTCGTGAAATCGATTCAGCAGGCCATCACCGGCAAACGGATCCCCTTCGCCCGCACGCCCAAGGTCGCGAACCGCACCGCCACGCCGTTGCTCTTCGCGCTGTCGCCGTTTTTGATCATCGGCTTCTCGGTGCTGACCGTGTGGCGTGACGTCAACATGCAGTTCTGGGGCAACGCCACCTTCGCCGCCTTCAACGCCGTCACCGCCACCTACGCGCTCGTCGCGCTGATGGGCGCCCGGCACGCACTGGTCGACATCTGGCTGGGCTTCGTCGAGCGGCTGTACGTCACCGACAAGGCCAGCAGGCCGACCGTCGCCGTCCGCCGGGCCCGCAAGGCGCCGCCGACATTGCGGCAGCCCACCTGGCAGGACGTGCTGTACCGCGGTGCGCCGGCAACCGCCACCGGAGAACACATCTCGGACGGCACCGGCATGTTCCGGATTCTCGCGGAGGTGCCGGAACCGGTCGTCAAGCACAACAGGCGAGCGTCCGACCGCACGCAGTCCGGCGGCGGCCAGGCTCAGCACAACCGGCGGGCGACCGACCGGGTGGGGACGGCGGCCGACCGCCGCACCGGGTCCGCGGCCGACCGGGTGGGAACCGCGGCAGAGCAGCGCGTTCCGGCCAACACCGGCAATCGCGTCGGCGGACCCCGGCGAGCATCGGGCCGGTGATCGGGCGAAGGGCAGCAGAGCCACCGACCGGGCAAATGCGAACGGCGGTGGCCACCGGGCCTCCGCAGCGGGCGGCAACGGGACGCGTGCCACCGAAGATGCCGTCGAGCACGGACCCGTCGACCATGAGCAAGCTCCCGGCACCGCCGAGCAGGTTCCCGTCGCCGTCGAGACCGGGAGCGATTCCTGATGAACGAGAACGACATCATCCAGTTCGAGGAAGCCGTCCGGGATCCGGACGGGCCCAATGCCGAATCCGAGACAGACGACATCTCCACCATCGACCTGCCGCCCGCCGACGGACCCACCGGCGACGGCCGTCACCTGTCGTGGTTCCGGATCTTCCTGGTCTTCGCCATCGTGGCGGCTCTGATCTACGGCGGGTGGTACTTCGTGCAGAGGCAGGAAGCCGTGGCCAACGCGCCGGTGCCGACTGCGGCGTTCGCGCCGTACGTGGACGTCACCGCAACCCCGACCTACACCTTCGAGAATGTGCCCAACGCCGACCCGACGTCGGTCGTGCTGGCATTCATCGTGAGCGCGAAAAGCAATGCCTGCGAGCCGAGTTGGGGCGGCGCCTACACCATGGCGGCAGCCGGGGACCAGCTCGATCTCGACCGGCGCATTGCCAGACTGCGGCAGCTCGGTGGGCAGGTGACCGTGTCCTTCGGCGGAGCGGCCAACTCCGAACTGGCGATCGGCTGCACGGATCCCAAGGCGCTGGCCGCCGCGTACCAGTCCGTCATCGACCAGTACAAGGCCACCGAGATCGACCTGGACGTGGAGGGTTCCGTCGCCTCCGCGCCGGAGGTCAACAAGCGGCGCGCGCAGGCCATGGCCACCGTCACCAGCAAGGCGGCCGCCGCCGGAAAGCCCCTGGCCGTCTGGCTCACCCTGCCGGTCGCCCAGAGTGGACTGACAGCAGAGGGTCTGGATGTGCTGAACTCCATGGTCACTGCCAAGGTGCCGCTGGCCGGGGTCAACGGCATGACGATGGACTACGGTGAGCCGCTGCCGGCGGGCCGCACGATGGCCGACGCCGCGCAACTCGCTCTCACCGCGCTGCAGCAGCAGATCAAGTCTGCGTACGGCACAGCGGGCACCGAACTGACCGACGCCCAGGCCTGGCAGATGGTCGGCGCCACGCCGATGATCGGGCAGAACGACATCCCCGACGAGGTCTTCACTCTCGACGACGCACAACAACTGGTGCAGTACGCGCAACAGGTCAAGCTGGCCCGGATGTCCATGTGGTCGGCCAACCGCGACCAGTCCTGCGGGCCGAACTACCCGGACGTGAAGGTGGTCTCGGACGCCTGCAGCGGTGTCAACCAGACTGTCGGGCAGTTCACCAGCATCCTGCGGACGTTCGGCTCCGATCCGGCGTCCGGGGCCAATGGCACCGCAACGACATCGGCCGCAACGTCTGCGCCGGCCACCGCTTCGACCGGCGCGTCGGCAACGGCGTCGACCACGGGCACCGCCGTGGCCGACGACCCGGCGAAGTCGCCGTACCAGATCTGGAACCCGAACGTCGCGTACGCCAAGGGAACGAAGGTCGTCTGGCACCGGAACGTCTACCAGGCCAAGTTCTACACCGTCGGCGACATGCCCGACACACCCGTCGCGACAGCGGATCTGACGCCGTGGACGTTGATCGGTCCGGTGCTGCCGGGCGACACACCGGCGCCCACACCGACCTTGCCTGCCGGGACCTACCCGCAGTGGGATCCCAAGGCGGTGTACGTCGCCGGCAGCAGGGTGCTGCTGGACGGCATCGGCTGGCAGGCGAAGTACTGGACCCAGGGCGATCGGCCCGGTGCCATTCCGGCGTCACCGACCGATGATTCGCCGTGGCAGCTGCTGCAGTCGCCGAAGTGAGGTCGATCCCCGCTCCCGGGTAGCGCACCACAGCACCATCAGGACCAGGACGTCGACGGTGACGGCCGATCCAGCCTCAGCGTCGTGGCCGCCGGCTCGTACCCTCGGTGCATGAGCCTGTTCTTCCGCAAGACCAGCGTGCCGACCGCAGACACTGCACTGCGCGGCCGGGACGAACCGGTCACCATCGACGGAACGCACACCGTGCTCGGTACCAGCATGCTGCCGCCGTGGCCTGCCGGGTTGGCGACGGCGGTGTTCGGGATGGGGTGCTTCTGGGGCATCGAGCGGCTGTTCTGGAGGATGCCCGGCGTCCACGTGACGGCCGCCGGGTACGCCGGCGGATTCACTGCGAATCCCAGCTATCGCCAGGTGTGCAGTGGGCGCACCGGGCACACCGAGGCGGTGCTCGTCGTCCACGACCGCGGGAAGGTCAGCTACGCCGAACTCCTGCGCGCCTTCTGGGAGAACCACGACCCGACCCAGGGAATGCGGCAGTACAACGATGTCGGCAGCCAGTACCGATCGGCGATCTACACCACCGATGAGGAGCAGCTGATTGCTGCGCGGGCGAGCAGGGACGCCTATGCCGCCCTCTTGCAAGCCGCGGGCTACGGCGAGATCACCACGGAGATCAAGCCGCTCAGCACCTTTTACTACGCCGAGGACGACCACCAGCAGTACCTGGACAAGAATCCCGGCGGGTACTGCAACATGCACGGCACGGGCGTGAGCTGCTCGATCGAGGGCACCACGGGGTTGGGCGTCTCGGCGCTGTGATCGGCCGGAATCCGCCGACAACGCTCTTGCCCCCGGCGATAATGGTCGGCAAAGGCTGACCGGAGGTCCGAGATGAACACTCTTGCCGATCGGGTCGACGCCTTCCGGCGACTGCATTCCGCGGGCTGCTTCGTCATGCCGAACCCGTGGGACGTCGGTAGCGCTCGGGTCCTCGAGCACCTGGGTTTCCCGGCACTTGCCACCACCGGTGCCGGGTTCGCCTGAACCCTGGGGCGCGGTTCGCCGGCGTCACAGGCCCAGCGAGTCGGCCACCCCCCGCACGGCAGCCGCGGAAGCCTTCAACAGCTCGAGTTCGTGCTCGGACATCGGTACGTCCATCATCGTCGCCACCCCGGTGCGGTTGACCACGGACGGCAAGGAGAGGCACACATCGTGCAGCCCGTAGTGTCCGTCGAGCAGAGAACTGACTGGCAGCACGGCGCTCTCGTCCCGCAGGATTGCCTCGATGACGCGGGCGCCGGCCAACCCGACGGCGTAATTGGTGGCGCCCTTGCCTCGAATGATCCGCTCGGCCGCGGTCACCACGTCGGTGGCAATTCGTTCCTCCGCTCCGGTGTTCAGCTTGCTGCCGCCCGGCAGCGAGAACTTCTGAACCGGCACCGAGCCCACGGTCGCGCTGCTCCACAGCGGGAACTCGGAATCGCCGTGCTCACCGGCGATCCAGGCGTGCACGCTCTGCGGCGCGACGCCGAGGTGGCGGGCGATCAGGTGCCGCAGCCGAGCGGAGTCCAGCACCGTTCCGCTGCCCAGCACCCGCTGCGGCGGCAGGTGCGAGAACTGCAGCGCTGCAAGGGTCAACACGTCGACGGGGTTGGTCACCATCAGGATGACCGCGTTGGGCGCGACGTCCAGCAGCCTCGGGATCAGTGACCGGCAGATCTCGACGTTGACACCCGCCAGGTCCAGCCTGGTCTGGCCCGGCTTCTGTTTCGCACCCGCGGTGATGGCGATGACGTCGGCGCCCTCGCACACCGCGACGTTGTCCGAGCCGTGTACTTCCGCCGGCGGGCAGAACAGCAGCCCGTGCCGCAGATCCAGCACCTCCGCCTCGACTTTGGCGGCGTTCATGTCGTAGAGCACCACGTCGTGCGCAAGCCCGCGGATCAGGCACGCGTACGCCAGGGTGGCGCCGACGGAACCGGCACCGACGATCGCGACCTTGTTCCGCCGGAGGGAGTAGTCAGCCATGCCGTCACCGTACGACGCGGGGACCCCGGGTGCGCGAATGCGTCAGGAACCTCAGTGGTCGGTGAGGATCATGCCGTGACGGCAGGCGATGGCCACGATGTGCGCGCGATCGCCGGTTCCGAGTTTCCGGCCGACCCTGGCCAGGTGGTTCTTCACGGTCAATGCCGAGAGCGACAACCGTTCGCCGATCGACTTGTTGGACAACCCGTCGGCAACCAGTTGCACCACCTCCACCTCCCGGCGGGACAACCGGCTGGGCTCATCCAGCGGGTGCGGGCCCGGCGCTCCACCTTCGTCATACCGGACGACACCGCCGGCACCTGCGCTGAATGCCGCAAGGATCTGCCCGGTCTCGGTACCGCGGTCGGTGATCGCCAGGATCCGCTTCCAACCGGCCGCGTGGAGCCCGCCGATGATCTCGGTGACGGATCCGCAGTGCCGCAGGTCGACCATGGCCAGCGGACCCGGGCCGAGGGTCGAGGTCAGCCGCTGCGCCTCGGACAACGAGCGCGCCCGCACCACGACGGGTCCCGCCAGCGCTGACCGCAGCATCTTCTCCATGCGGTCATCGGGATCGACGACCAGCACTGGCGGTACCTTCCGGGCGTCCCCCGACGCCGAACGCCCGCGCTGTTCCGGCAGCCTGGTTTGGGCAACGTCAGGTTGATCTCGTAGTTGGCTGCTCTGCATTGTCACCATCGGTGTTCCTTCCCCCGCATGTCTGATGTCGATACCAGTGATCACCGGCGCAAGCTCCCGAACGCGTGGCCGATGGGCCGCGTGGGTGCGCATCTCAGGTGTCCCTGCGGCGGAGATCGTTGTGGCTGCAACAGGATTGAGTTGGTGACATCCCGCCCGACTCGTCGGCGATCCGGTCGTCGCGTCACCCGTACCTCTGTGTGGGCCACTGGTCCAAAGCACCACCGAGCCGCGGTTCATGCGAAACGGCGACATCGTTCCCACCTGGGCTGTCACTTTCAGCAACCGAGACATTACAGGATGGCGAACGTCAGACGTCACACGAGCGGGTAGGAATGGGTGTTACGAAAAGATCACAGACCTTATTTGTCACGCCCACAACCAAACCGTGTATGACCTGCAGCGTTGGGCCACAAGGGCTTTGTCGTCGAGGTCGGGCCGGGGTACCGCCTCGCCCCACCATTACCACCGGTCAACGTTCGGCCGGGACCGCACCGGTCTGCACTCCAAAAGGGGGTGCCCGGACGCCGAATTGTGCGCGGAGCGCGTACTCGCTGTGTTGATCAGTCCTGGAACTGGTGCGGATACCTGATCGATGTCGGCGCCACGAATGTCTCCTTGATCGAACGCGGAGAGGTCCAGCGCGTCAGATTCGCCGGGGAGCCTGCCTTGTCGTTCGTTCCAGACGAGCGCGCACCGCCGAACGGTTGCTGCCCCACCACCGCGCCGGTGGGCTTGTCGTTGATGTAGAAATTGCCCGCCGTGTACCGCAGGGCCTTGCTCGCCGCCGCCACGGCGACCCGGTCGCGGGCGATGATCGAACCGGTCAGGCCGTAGGGGGTCGCCCCATCGACCTCGCGCAGAACGGCATCGAAGCCCGCATCGGGATACACGTGCACCGAGAGGATCGGACCGAAATACTCGTTGCAGAAGATCTCGTCCCGCGGGTCGGTCCCCTGCAGCAGCGTGGGCCGCACGAAGTAACCCACCGAGTCGTCATAAGTGCCGCCCGCGAGCACCTCGATGGAGTCGGTCACCTTGGCCCGGTCGAGCACCTGCTTGAGCCGCCCGAACGAGCGGTCGTCGATGACCGCACTGGAGAAGTTGCCGAAGTCCTCGACCGAGCCGATGGAAAGCTCCTCGGTCTCCGCAATCAGCCGGTCCTTCAAACCGGGCCAGAGTGACTCCGGGATGTACGCCCGCGCTGCCGCCGAACACTTCTGCCCGGAGTACTCGAAGGCGCCCCGGACCATCGCGGTGCGCAGCACGTCGACGTCGGCGGAGCCGTGCGCGACGATGAAATCCTTCCCGCCGGTCTCCCCGACCAGCCGCGGGTACGCGCGGTAGCCCGAGATGTTGGCGCCGACGCCTGCCCACAGCTGCTGGAACACCCTGGTGGAGCCGGTGAAGTGGATCCCGGCCAGGTCCCGGTGCGCGAGCACGACCTCGGAGATCTCCGGCCCCACGCCCGGCAGCATGTTGATCACGCCCGGCGGTAGTCCGGCCTCGATCAGCAGGTCCATCACCAGGGACGCGGCCAGCTGCTGCGTCATCGACGGCTTCCACAGCACCACGTTGCCCATCAGTGCCGGCGCGGTCGGCAGGTTGCCGGCGATGGCGGTGAAGTTGAACGGCGTGACGGCGTAGACGAAACCTTCCAGCGGCCGGTGGTCGGTGCGGTTCCAGATCCCCTTGGCGTTGGCGATCGGCTGGTCGGCCAGGATCTGCCGGGCGAAGTGAACATTGAAGCGCCAGAAATCGGCCAGCTCGCAGGCCGAATCGATCTCGGCCTGGTACGCGGTCTTGCCCTGCCCGAGCATGGTCGCCGCATTGATCCGTGCGCGCCACGGCCCGGTGAGCAGCTCGGCCGCACGCAGCAGGATCGCCGCCCGATCATCGAAGTCCATCGCCTGCCACACCGGGGCCGCGTCCAGCGCGGCGCTGATGGCCGCCTCGGCGTCCTGCTGAGTGGAGTTGGCGGACCTGGCCAGCACTCGTTGGTGATCGAACGGTGCGACGACGTCGAAGGGCTCACCGGAAGGGCGCCTGCTGACCCCGCCGATCACCGCACCGAGCTCGACCGGGCCGGTCACCGCTTGCAGGGCCTGCACCAGGGCGGCGCGCTCGGCCGATCCGGTCGCATAGTCGAGCACCGGCTCGTTCACCGGGGCTGGCGGATGGGTGACGGCGTCCATGGAGCGGCCCTTCTGATGGCGGGGAACTGCAATGAGGGAAGTCGGTCAGCCGCGGGTGGCCACGGACCGCAGGAAGAACAGCAGGTTGGCGGGCCGCTCGGCGAGGCGGCGGGTGAAGTAGCCGTACCAGTCGTGCCCGTACGGCACGTACACCCGGACCGTCCGGCCGGCTCTCACCAACCGCTCCTGCTCGTCCGGCCGGATGCCGAACAGCATCTGGTGCTCCCACCGGTCCGGCGTGCGGCCCGCGTCGTGCGCCAGCTGGCCGGCGATGGCGACCATCCGCGGGTCGTGCGAACCGATCATCGGATAACCCCTGCCGTACATCAGCGTCTTCATCGCGCGGACGTAGGCGAGGTCGATCTGCTTCGGATCCGTGTGCGCGACCGTCTCCGGCTCGTGATACGCGCCCTTCACCAGGCGCACCCGCGACCCGGGCCCGACCAGCGACAGAAGGTCTTTCGGCGTGCGCAGCAGCATCGCCTGGATGGCGACGCCCACATCGGGGTGGGTCCGGCGCAGTTCGAACAGCACCTCGAGGGTCTGGTCGATCGTGGTGTGGTCCTCGATGTCCAGCGTCATCCGGGCACCCGCCGCGTAGGCCGCGTCGGCGATCCTGCGGGCACCGGCGAGGGCATAGGCGTTGCCGCCGTTCGGCAATTCGGGGGAGGCGATCAGCGCCTGACCCACCGCGGACAGCTTCACCGAGACCTCGGAACCGGCGACCTGGCCGGCGTCGGCCAGGGCCCCGATGAGCTCCAGGTACGCCGCGACGGTGCCGTCAGCTGCGGCCGGGTCGGTGGTGTCCTCGCCGAGATGGTCGAGGCTCACCTGCAGGCCCTTCGCCCGCAGCGCCGTCACCGCCGCTACGACGTCTGCGGTCGTCTCGCCGGGGATGAACCGGTCGACGACGGACTTCGTCAACGGCGCCTTGGAGACGGTGTCGCGGACCGCGGTGCTCCCCGACATTGCCAGGATGGGCTTGCGCAGCAGGAACATCGTCACCTTCTGGGCGTTGCGTGCGGAAATGTCCTCCAGGACCGGCCGGCGGGTGCCGCCGACCCACCAAAGCCTGTCCCACCTGCGGCGGCGGCGTCAAACGAGGCGGCATCAAACCAGGCGGCGTCAAACCAGGCTGTATCAAACCAGGCGGCGTCAACGAGTCGGCCAACCGCTTCGATGGAGTCCGGGTCAACCGGGCACGGCCAGATTCGCGGCGGCGGTGGCGCACCCCCAGGACAGCATGACGCCGTTACCGCCGTGCCCGTAGTTGTGCACGACGGCCCCTTCCCGCTGCACCCGGACGGACGCCCGGCCGGGTCTGATCCCCACTTCCACCCCGACGACCGGTGCGTCCCGCAGTTCCGGCACCGCTGCGACGCACCGTTGCAGGATGCCGGCCGTGATGTCCGGGTCTGGCAGCAGCGACGTGTCGCCGGGTTGGGACACCCCGCCCAGCACCACGCGCCGACCGTGCGGCATGACACCGACCCACCGACCTGTCCCGCCCGGGCCGGCGCCGCCGAGCTCGTACAGGAAATCGGTGAGCAGCGGGGCGTCGACGATCACGTGCTGCCCGCGCACCGGCGTCGTCCCCGGGTCGCCGGCCAGCTCACCGGCCACCGAACCGGCACAGTTGACGACCGCGTCCGCCTGCCGGGTCGCGGCGGCCAGGTCGAGCACCGGGTCCAGGGCGATGCGGCCACCCAGCGCGCTGACGCGATCGGTCAGCCAGCGCAGGTACACCGGCATGTCCACCATCGGCAGCTGCGCACGGAATCCCGCGCGGAAGCCGGGCGGCAACTCTTCCGGGCTGAGCGGCCGGAACCCGGGGACCTTCCCCGCGCCGGCCGGAAGCCCTTCCCCGAGCGCCGGCGCCGACAGCAGACGTCCGGTGCGCAGGGTGACGCCGGTGCGGGGATCGCCCGCGAGTTCGCGGAACATCGCGTCGGACTCGGCGAGCCACCCGAGGGTCGGTTCCGCCGTGCCGCCGAACACCGGGCCGACCATCGCACCGGCGACAGCCGAGGTGGTGCCGATCGGTGGCGCCGCGGTGCGCACCAACACGTCGGCGCCTGCTTCGAGCAACCGGACCGCAGTGGTCAGGCCGGAGACGCCGGCCCCGATCACCAGCACCGCGGTCACCCCGTTCCCCCTGGCTCACGTCTGTCCCGGCTCGGCATGCGGTGCAGCGTAGGACGGCAGCATCCGGCCCGGTGAGCCCGGGTACACGGGGCATCTGGCGCCGTGCCAGGCTTTCCGCATGCAGATTCAAGGCGCGTCGGCCATCGTCAGCGGAGCGGCATCGGGCCTGGGCGCGGCGACCGCGACGGCGTTGACCGCCGCCGGTGCGCACGTGGTCGGCATCGACCTGGCCGCCGGCTGGGAGCGCACCGGTGGCCTGGATCGGGAGTACACCGCAATCGCCGGTGACGTCACCAGCGGTACCGATGTCGCCTCGGCCGTGGCGGCGGCCGGCGAGCGGGGGCCGCTGCGGGTTGCGGTCAGTTGCGCCGGGGTGGCCACCGCGGGCCGGATCCTGTCCCGCAAGGGAGTGCATGACCTGGACCTGTTCGGCAGCATCGTCGCTGTGAATCTGCTCGGCACGTTCAACGTGCTGCGACTGGCGGCGGAGGCCATGTCCACCACCGAGCCGGTCGACGACCAGGGCCAGCGTGGGCTGATCGTCAACACCGCGTCGGTTGCCGCGTTCGACGGCCAGATCGGCCAGATCGCCTACTCCGCGTCCAAGGGCGGCGTCGTCGGCATGACGCTGCCCGCGGCCCGTGACCTCGCGCAGTTCGGGATCCGGGTGATGACCATCGCTCCCGGCATCCTGGACACCCCGATGATGGCGGGCGTGACGGAGGAGTTCCGCGTCGGCCTGGCCGCGAACGTGCCGTTCCCCCAGCGCTTCGGCAAGCCGGAAGAGTACGCGGGTTTGGTGCTGTCGATGGTGTCGCAGGACTACCTGAACGGCGAGGTCATCCGGCTGGACGGCGCGCTGCGGATGCCGCCCCGCTGAGGTTCCGGCGCACGAGCTCTCACGGGTCCGGGCCCTCCAGGTCGGCCACCGTGGGAAGTTCGGCACGGTGGAGGGTGATCCACTCCCGGACAGCCAACGTCGCGAGCACGTCGTCCTCGTTGTACCGCAGCAGCCGTTCCGCCATCTGCCGCGCCCGGCGGTTGGCCGGGTCGACGGCCTCGCGGTACCAGGCCATCGAGTTCTCGCCGCCGGGTTCGGGGTCGCGCCAGCGGAAACCCATGGCGCCGGCCAGTTCCTTGAGCCGCAGCGAGCCGGGGACGACGAACTGTCGGCGAAGCTCCAGCAACAGGTCGACCCACTGCTCGGACTGGCAGAACGCGGTCACAGCTGCGGGATCCGGAATCCCGGGCAGCCCCGCGTACCGGCGGCTCAGGCCCAGCATCCAGCGCTCCTCGGCCTGCCGGGCGTAGCAGAAGACGGCGAACGTGAGCCCCCGCCCGGCGGCCGCCGCCCGCACCCGCAGCAGGTAGGCGAAGAACTCGCCGAACACCGCCCCCTGGCGGGCCGTCGGCAACGGGTCCCAGGTGACGAACGAGCGATACCCGTGCGGCAGCCCCACATCGGCGCCGGACAGCGTCGCACCCCACAGGTACGCCCCGTCCTCCCCGTAGGACTCGGCGTCGACGTCGATCTCGACGTCGGCGCGGCGGACCGCTGCTCGGTGCCCGAGCCTGACCAGCGGCAGCCCGCGCAGCCACGCCCGGGCCCTGACCTGGGCATGCCCGGGCTTGGCATCGACCAGCGGGAGATCGGCCAGGGCCTGCGGTGGCAGCGCAGCGAGGTCGTCGATGGTGCCGACCCCCGCCGCCCGTGCCGCGTCGACGTCCTCACCGGTCAACAGCAGGGACACGTCCCGTGCGGCCGCGAGTTCGTCACCGCACCGTGGCCACCACGGGCACCGACGGCACTCGGCGATCCTCGACGGCTGCGCGAGCGGTCTGCCCCCGGTGACGGCCGCAGTGGCCACCGCCAGCCGGTCGGCGAACCTGCGGTCGTAGTCGTCCAGCACCGACGCACCGGGGGTGTCGAGCGGATGCCAGACGATCACGGAGCTGTCGTCCTCACTGCCGACCGCATCGGGCCGACCCGCCCCGTCGGTCGGGCTGCCGTAGCCGATGACACCGCCCCGGGCGGTACTGGAGGCGCAGCCGAGCTCGGCCAGCTGACGGTAGTGGTGGGCCAGCGCCAACCTGTCTCCGCGGTTGCGCCGGGCACGATGCACCGGATCGGAGTTGACGGCGACCGGGTCGCCGATCGTGGACGTCACCGCACCGCTGCCAGGGTCCCGCGTCCGGTGCGCCTTCACCAGGACCGGCAGGTACCCGTCGGAGACCCAGACCACCAGGTCGGGTGACCCGGTCCGGTGGGCGGTCTCCGTCTCCGGACGCAACACCACCGGTTGCGGGGAGCGCCGCCAGTCGCCTTCCGCCTCGGCACCGGTGGTTGCGGCCAGGACGACCTCGCGGTGCGCGGCCAATTCCTGCAGAGCGCGCCGTGCCGCCGCCGGCATCTCCCCGCGCAGCTCGGGGTCAGCGGCATCCAGGTGGATGCGCCGGCGACATCGCCCGGCGGCCGACGGCCCGAGCCGGATCCTCGCGGCCGCACCCGCCGGATCCGGGCCGGACGTCTCCGGGCCGGTCGGGGGCGTCATGACCGAACAGGGTAGGCGGTTTACGCTTGCCGCGAGCCCGGTAGTCGCCGGCCCGAGGGAGGAGCAGCGTGGCACTGCGTCGTAAGGCACGCACGAAGTCCTCGAAGGTGTCCCCGACACCGTCGTCCAGCGCATCGTCGTCCAGCGGATCGAAGTCCGGCTCGTCGAAGTCCGGCTCCTCGAAGTCCGGCTCCTCGAAGTCCGGCTCCGGGGCCGCGGCGAAGGCGCCGTCCGGATCAGCCGGCCTGGTCGCCCAACTCAGCGACCCCAAGACGCTGCGCCGACTGATGCTGGCCGCGAAGGTGGTCGGCCCTGCCGTGGCCGCGGGCGCGATGAAGACGACGACCACCGTTCGCGGTGCGCTCGACGACCGCCGGGCGCGCCAGCTCGGCGTTCCCGTCGATGACGTGGCCCTCTACAAGGGACCCGCCGGACAGGTCCAGGCCCGGATCACCGGCCTGACCAAGGCCGTCAACGATCTTCGCGATCGCCGTGGCGGTGAGCAGGGGGTCGACCGTTTCGTGAGCACCAGCGGGATCCGTCTGCAGGAGCTGTCCGCTGCAGTCGCCGCGACGCACTCGATGCCGTCGACCACCCAGAAGTCGGCGGTCAAGGCCATTGCCGCGGACCTGGACCAGCTGGATGCCGAACTGATGACGTTCCTGGTGGGACCACCGACCGGGGGTACCGCGACGGACGGGCGGCGGGAACTCGCGTCCTGAGCGGGTGGCGGGTCCGGCACGAGGTCCCGCACTCCACCATCTCGGTGTGGCGAACCCCCCAAATCACGGTGTCGACCGGCTCTGTGCTGATCGGTAGCGTCGGTGCGGTGCGAACTCCGACGAGCAGCGGCTGGCGGCTGGTGCGCGCCGGCATCTTCGCGGTGATCGCCACCGAGCTGGCCGCGCTCGGCCACATGATGGCCGGTGGCACACTTCCCGACCCGGCCGTCTTGATGACCGTCGCGGTGTTCCTGGGTGGATCGGTCTCCGGGTTCACCGGTCGGCGTCGCACCGGGCCGCAGATTCTCGCGGCCGTGCTGGCCAGCCAGCTGGCGTTCCATCTCGCCTTCTCGCTGACCGCCGGCCCGACGACCGGGCACGAGATGCCGTCCCACGACCTGCTGACGCACGGCTTGCCGGCGCATGCCGGCGGATCCACGGCGATGGTCGCCCTCCACGTGCTGGCGGCGATGGCCACCTCGTGGCTGATGACCGGCGGCGAGAGCAGCCTGTTCCGGCTGTTCGCCGCCCTGCACCGGGTGCTGCTGGACGTTGTCCGCACACTGCCGGTCGCACTCACGCCCAGTTGGACGGCCCTGGTACCGGCGGGAGCTGCGGGTCTGCAGCCGTCGGTGGCCGAATTGTCAGCCGGGTCCCGGCGCGGTCCACCGAGCGGCCCGGCGTCGCTGCTCGGCTGAGCGGCACGCCTGCCGACTCCGCACCGGCCCTGTCAGACGTTCATCCGTTGCGCGATGACGCCTGCCGTCGGCCGGCCCGACCATTCATCTCTCCTGCAAGGATTCTCATGACGACTTCTCCACATGCGCGCCGCTGGCGACGCCTGCTCACCGTGCTCTCGCTGTCCGCCGTCGCTCTCGTTGCCGGTGCCGGCGTCGCATCCGCGCACGTCACCGTCAACCCGTCAGATGCCGCCGCCGGCGGCTACACGACGCTGACCTTCCGCGTTCCCAACGAATCACCGACCGCAGGCACGGTCGGTCTCACCGTCGAACTCCCCACCGATCACCCCTTCGCCTCCGTTGCGGTGAAGGCGGTCCCGGGATGGACCGTCAAGCCCACCAAGACCACGCTGCCCGCCCCCGTCACCGAGGGCGACACCACCATCAAGGAGGCCGTCACGTCGGTCACCTGGACCGCCGACAAGGGCGTCTCGGTCGGCCCGGGCGAGTTCGCCGAGTTCGAGCTCTCCGTCGGCCCGGTCCCCTCGGTCGACGAGCTGACCTTCCCCACCACGCAGACCTACGACGACGGCAAGGTCGTGCAGTGGAACGAGCCGACCCCGGCCTCGGGCGAGGAACCGGAATACCCGGTGCCGACGCTGACGGTCACGCCTGCCGGAGCCGGTGAGGGTGACGCGCACAGCCACAGCGACGACGCATCGGCAGCGGGCGCATCCGCGGCGGCGGGCGTGTCTGCGAGTGCGGGCGTGTCCGAGGCTGCGGTCAGCCCCGCGGCCGGGTCGGACACGACCGCTGCTGCCACCTCCGACGGCAACGGCGGCGCGACGATCCTGGCTGCGGTCAGCCTGGTGATCGCCGCTGCGGCGCTGGTGGTCGCAGCGCTCGCGCTGCGCCGCCGGCCGACCGGCGGGCGGGCCTGATGCGGGCGTCGGTCCGGCTGGCCGTCGTCGCGCTGCTCGCCGTGCTGGCAGCGATCGGTCTGGCCGGACCGGCGTCGGCGCACAACGTGTTGATCTCCAGTGATCCGGCCGACGGCGCGACCTTGCAGGCTGCGCCGGGGACGGTACGGCTGACATTCGATCAGCCGGTGCAGGATTTCCAGCCCGTGGTGACGGTGCTCGGCCAGGACGGGCAGCGTTACGAGGCCGGTGCGCCGCAGGTTGACAGCACGGAGGTCACGGCCGCCGTCGGAACCCTGCCCGGGGCGGGGGATTACACCATCGCGTACCGGGTGGTGTCCGCTGACGGTCATCCGGTGCAGGGCGAGATCAAGTTCCGGCTGGACACGCCGGCATCGGCCGGTGCAGCGCCCTCCTCGACGACGGGCTCGGGGGCCGCCGACAGCGCAGCCTCGTCATCGGCAGCTCCGGCCCCGACGACGACCGCGGCAGTGGCTCCGGCGTCCTCGTCGTCGGGACTGTCCGGGTGGGTGTGGGCGGCGATCGCGCTGGCGGTGGTGCTGGTCGCAGCGGCGATCGTGGTCATCGTGCGGCGACCGCGGCCCGACCGGACCCGGTAGGGCGCCCACGCCGCTGCGCAGGCTCAGATCTTCGGCTCGACCCCGGTCAGGCGCGCCGACTCCGCCCAGAGCCAGGCCGCCTGCGTCGGGTCGGTGACCGCTGACGGCGGCGTGATCGGCCGCGGTCCCCCGTGCATGCCGAACCGCGGCCCGACGAAAACGCCGCCGGTCAGGTCCGGGGCGGTCGCCGCGTACACCTGCGGGCGGGCACCGGTCCGTGCGGACGTCCCGAACAGTGCGGTGGCCCGGCTCGCGAGGCGCACCGAGACCGGACGTTTCACCGACCGGGCGGCAGGGGCGGGTCGACGGCCGCCGGTGGCCGACCAACCCGGGTGGGCCAACACCGAGGACACCGTCGAATCGGCGGCCCGCAGCCGCCGTTCCAACTCGGTGGCGAACAGCGCGACGGCGAGCTTGGACTGCGCATAGGCAACCGACGGGCTGTACGGGCCATCGGGTTCGGGACTGAGCCCGAGGCCGTGGTCGAGCCTGCGTGCGGTCCGCAGCATCAGGGACGTCACCGAGACGACGCGGCCGGACGGGGCGGCCAGCAACGCCGGCAGCAGCTGCGCGGTCAGCGCGTAATGCCCGAGATGGTTGACGCCCATGTGGCTCTCGAAGCCGTCAACGGTCAGCTCGCGACGCGGCACCAGCATCAGGCCCGCGTTGTTGACGAGCAGGTCCACTGGTCCGGCCTCGAGCTGTGCTGCAGCGAACTCGCGCACGGAGGACAGGTCCCCGAGATCGAGCAGCAGCACCCGCACCTTGGCCAGTTCGATCCGCTCGCGGATCCGCTGAGCCGCCTCCTGACCCCTGTCGAGATCACGGACGCCCATCACCACCTCGGCGCCGGCGCCGGCGAGTGCCAGCGCGGTCTGGTACCCCAGCCCCGCGTTCGCGCCGGTGACCACCGCCCGCCGGCCGGTCTGATCGCTCACTCCCAGGTCCCGCCAGCGGTTCACGAGCGCTCCTGCATCGGCATGATCACTTCTCTGACAACCAGGATGATCGCAGCCGCGACCGGGACCGCGAGGATCGCACCGGTCACACCCAGCAGCGCGGCGCCGATCAGGATGGCGACCACGACCGCACCGGTGGAGATGTCGACCGTTCGCCGCATCACCCTCGGGTACAGCCAGTAGGCCTCGAAAAGGTGCTGCCCCAGGTAGAAGACTCCGGCGATGATGCCGATGGCCAGACCCTGCGTCAGGCCGAGCAGCGTCATGCCCACACCGACGGTGATCGGCCCGACGACCGGGATGAAGTCCAGCACCGCGGCCGCCAGCGCAATCGCCCACGGGTAGGGCAGACCGACGATCGACGCGAAGATCCCGGCGACCAGACCCGCCTGGATTGCGATGATGGTCGCTCCGGACAGGTATCCACCCATCTGCTTGAGGATGCGATCGCCCAGGTCGGTCACCCGCGCCCGCCGGGACGCCGGCACCAGCCGGTAGGCCGACGCCTTGATCTTGGGGAAGCCGGCCAGCAGGTACAGCGTCAGCACCAGGATGATCAGCAGGTCGACGAAGATCGACGCCACCGTCACGCTCGCGCTGAGCAATCCGCCGGCCGCACCGCTGCCCAGGGTCTGCACGACGTTGGAGTTCCGCAGGGCCTCCAGGACCCCGAACTTCTGGTCGAGGTTCTTGATACCCGGATCGTTCTGCAAGTTGGTGATGGTGTCCGGCAGGGTGGAGACGAAGCTGCCCACTTCGTTCACGATCGGCGGGATGATCGCGTAGATGGCGGCGGCGATGATCGCCAGCAGGCCGATGAAGACGATCGCCACACCTGTTCCGCGCCGCATTCCCCTGCGGGTGAAGAAGCTGACCAGCGGGTCGAGCCCGATCGACAGCAGGGTCGCGATCGCGATGAGCACCAGCGTGTCGCGAAGGGTGTCCAGGATCAGGTAGCTGACGTAGGCCAGCAGCACCCCGACACCGCCGAAGAATCCCCAGTGGAACGCCGAGCGCCGGCCTCGCTCCTGGGGTCCGGTCGGACCGTCGGCGACCTGGTCTGCTTCGGCACTCGCGGACGCGGCCGCCGCAGCCGCCTCGCCGGCCCGCACCGCGCGCTCGGACATCATCCGCCCGGTCAGTGAGCCGAGCGTTCCGCGCAGCCGCGCCCTGGATCTGCGAGCCTCGTCGTCGGCGCCCCCGTTCATGTCGGGTTGGCCGGTGTCAGGTTCGCTGGTGCCGACAGGGCCGTCATCGACGGGCGTCCGGGGCTCACCAGGCGCGGCACCATCAACCCGCGGAGCTGCCAGCGGGATGCCGGCGGACCCGGCGTCGGTGAGCGGGATGCCGGCGGCCTGGGGGCCGGACGACGCGGATCCGGTTGCCGGCTGGGCCAGCGGGATGCCGTTGGCGACGGGCACCGACGCGGTTGCGGACCCGGCGATGACCGGGTCGGGGACCTCCCGCGTCGAATCGGTCATGCGGCCGCGACGAGATCTTCGTATCCGTCGTGCTGCTCGATCCACCAGGAGACGTACGGGCAGGTCGGGATGACCTTGACACCGTTCTCCCGCGCGGTGTCCAGCGCGGCCCGGACGAGATCGGACGCGACGCCGTAGCCGCGCGAGGCCGGGTCGGTGTAGGTGTGCACGATGTTCCAGCTGCCGGGCAGCCGGCGGTAATCGAGCACGGCAACCTCACGATCGTCGATCAGCAACCTGAACCGACCGTGCTCCTGCAGGTGCTGTACGACGTTGGTGCGGGTGGGACCGGCTCCCACCTGCTCCATGGAGGAAAGGTCGTGCGTGCCGGTCGACGGGTTCTGATCGGTCATTGCCGACCCTTTCTGGTGGCGGGGAACTCGATGGTGGGGCACGACTCGCGGGCCGGTGGAATGGTGGCACATTCCCCGGACATCACCATCATGCGACGTTCCACCGACAGGCCGGGGACACAGCACGGCGTCACTGCGCGGGCGGAAGTGGTTGCCGGCCGAGGTGCACCACGGCCTGTGAGCCGTCCAGCGGCGGGCGTGAGCTCTTGGCCTCGTACAGCGCAGCATCCGCCAGCGCGATCAACCGCAGCGGGTCCACCCCCGCCTTGGCGGCAACCGCCACCCCGATGGACACGGTCACCGTCACCGACGCATCCTGCACCGGGATCGGCCGGGCGACGGCACGGCGGATCCGGTCGATCACCTCGCCCAGCGTCGATTCCGGCACGGTGCCGGCCAGCACGATGACGAATTCGTCGCCGCCGTAACGGGCCACCAGGTCCTCGGCGCGGGTGGCGTCCTCGAGCCTGCGGGCCACCTCGACCAGCACCATGTCGCCGGCCAGGTGCCCGTACACGTCATTGACGTGCTTGAAGTGATCGAGGTCGGCCAGCAGCAAGGTCACCGTGTCATCGGGCTCGCGCAGCCGGGAGAGCCGGTGAGCCACCTGTACCAGCAACCGATCGCGGTTGGCCGTTGCGGTGAGCGGATCGGTCCCGGCCAGCGCGGTGCGGGACGACACCGCGTTCATCCCCGACTGGGCGGCCACCATCGCGACTGCCAGCAGCGGCAACAGGGCCGGCTGGTTGATCGCCAGCACCGCAGGGATCGGGGCGATCAGCGAGAGGCTGGCGATCGCCGCCTGCTTGGGCCAGTCGGCCAGGTACGCCCGGCAGGTGGTGGCGCCGGCCAGCACTTGGGATGTCAGCACCAACACCACGTTGCCGATCTCGACCACCACCGCCAGCAGCAGGGCCACCGCCACCAGCACGCCGGCGGTCATCGGCTGGGCGATGTCGAACACCGCCGTGACAACGATCAGCACGCCTGCGGCCGCTGCCCCGAGCACGCCCCACACCGCCGCGTTGAGCACCACGCGCCACCACACCATGCCGTAGGGCAGGGTCATCGCCAGCCCGGCGAGGACGAACGACACCGCGGCGTGCGGTCCGTACGCGACGACGGCCGCGATGACGAGCGGTGTGGAGAGGACGAATTCCTCGTACGGATTGGATTTGCGGATCGACGGCAGTGCCGGAGTGACCTCCGCGACGACGACGAGCGCAAGCAGGATGAGGAATCCGGGCTCCCGCAGGAGCGACCAGAGATCGGGGCCCGGCGCCCATACCGCGATGGCGCCCTGGGCGATGACGCACACCACGACCGACTTGGCCCACCACCACCTGAAGGCAACGGGCGTACGGCGCAGGGGCACCGACATCCGTTCCACATCGATCACATCCGGCCGCCCTCGGATGGCGCAGGCGGCTGCAGCAACCCGTCGAACACTGCCGACCGCGATGCGGATGACACCGACCATTGCACTCCGGGCAACCCCGCTCCGGCGGTGGAAGCAGCTCCCTGCACGGTCACCGACCACTGGGGCAGCGGCTGCTGGGGAAGCGTCGCGGACCGGCGGCGGTCGGGGATGACCGGCGGCCGCGGCGCTGTCCGGTCACCGGAGAGCCGCTTCGCCTGGTACATCTGGCGGTCGGCCTCCTCCACCAGCGCCGGGACGTCACCGTCGGGATCGGCGCACTGCGCAATGCCGACGGCACCACCGACGACGACCTGTACGCCACCGGCGGCCAGCGGCTCAGCCAAGGCGGTCCGGACCTCGGTGGCCACCGCTTGCGCCTGCGTCATCGTGAGGCTCCGACCCGCGACGATGGCGAATTCATCACCGCCGTACCGGGCGACCAGGTCGTCGGGTCCTGCGACGGACAGCAGCCGTCGACCGACGGCGATCAGCACCTCGTCGCCGAGCAGATGTCCGTAGGTGTCGTTGACGTCCTTGAACCTGTTGAGGTCGATCAGCAGCAGGGTGACGTTGTGCCCGGCTTCCAGCGCAGCGATCCGGGACCTGAGCCGGCGGGTCAGGGTCAACCTGTTGGCCAGTCCGGTCAGACCGTCGGTCTGGGAGGCGACGGTGCTGCGGAACATCGTCCGGCTCGCGTGGTTCAGCGCGACGATGACGACCGCCATCGACAGCAGAGCCCACGGACCGTCGAGTGCGACCGCCGCCAGCAACGGTGCGGCCACCAGACTGCTGCCCCAGACGCGCAGGGTCTTCGGCAGGCGCGCGCGCTGCTTCGCCCAGGTCGACACCCCCTGGGAGGTGAGCGAGATGGCGGTCAGCGCCACGCACAACACGACGATGACGGCGGCCAGCACCAACCCGCGGGCAGCCAGCCGCCATCCACCGGGCGGCAGCAGGTGCAGCTGCTCGGCACCCTGGAAAGCTCCGCCGACCACCAGACCGATGAGCCCGAAGATCGTGACGTTGCAGACGACCGGCCACCATCTGCCGTTCCAGCGCGCCAGCGAGGTGGTCAGCCCCGTCACCAGGAACAGCACCGCCGCATTTGCCCCGAACGCCAGTACGGCGGCCAGGGACAGTGAGGCGGACCAGGCGAAGGTGACGCTGGCCCTGACCTCCCGCATCCAGGGCAGCAACGGGTAGAGATCGGCAAGCAGCAGCAGCGCAACGAGGACGACAAAACCGGGCTGCCGCACGGTGTCGGTCACGGTGTCACCGATCGGCGAGGCGAGCAGCAGCGCGTAGCCGGGAATGACGAGCAGGACCCCGGCGAACATCGACAGCCGGAAACGGAAGGGAGTCTCGCCGAAGGGCACAGCGGAGACCGCCGATCGATGCATCACCGAGGTCCCCTTCCCCCAAAGGATCTGTGCCAAGGGTACGGCTGTCGCCGTCTCGCAGTTCTGCCCTAACGGGTGAATATCGTCACCAGACAACTACCGAGCGGAATCACCGCTGGTCCCAGGGTCGCCCGATCAGAGTCAACCCGGTCGAGTGCGGTGACGAACGGTGACGCGATCCTGCGCCAAGAGAGGATGGCGGGCGACCCGAACGGCCCACCCGCGGCAGCTTTTCCGTGATGGTCTGCGGCCACCCTGTGTGACGCCGGATGCTGTGGCAGGGTCGGGCGCATGACGGACGCGGACATCATTGTCGTCGGGGCCGGTCTGGCCGGGTTGGTGGCGGCTGCGGAGGCCGCCGACGCGGGCCGGTCCGTGATCGTGCTGGACCAGGAAGGTGCGGCCAGCCTGGGCGGTCAGGCCTGGTGGTCCCTGGGTGGCCTGTTCCTGGTCGACACGCCGGAACAGCGCAGGCTCGGCATCAGGGACTCGGCGGAGCTGGCCCTGTCCGACTGGCTCGGATCGGCCGGCTTCGACCGACCGGAGGACCACTGGCCACGGCAATGGGCCCAGGCGTATGTCGACTTCGCCGCCGGCGAGCAGCGGTCCTGGCTCCGATCACAGGGGCTGTCGCTGTTCCCGATCGTGCAGTGGGCGGAGCGCGGCGGTTATCAGGTGGGCGGTTATCAGGTGGGCGGGCATCAGGTGGGCGGCCATCAGGTGGGCGGGCACGGCAATTCCGTGCCGCGGTTCCACGTCACCTGGGGTTCCGGGCCCGGGGTGCTGACGCCGTTCGTCCGCCGGGTGACCGAGCACGTGCGCGCGCGGCGGATCCAGATCCGGTTCCGGCACCGGGTGACGGAGCTGTTGCGTACTGCCGACGGCATCACCGGCGCCGCGGGCGAGGTGTTGGAGTCGACCTCGGCAGCGCGTGGCGAACCGACCTCCAGGGTCCCGACCGGCGAGTTCTCGCTGGCGGCCGGGGCCGTCCTCGTGACCTCCGGCGGCATCGGTGGCAACCACGAGATGGTCCGCCGGAACTGGCCCGGCGGTCCTGACCTGGCGCCCTCGGAGATGCTGTCCGGCGTCCCAGATTCCGTCGACGGGCTGATGCTCGGCGTCACCCAGCGTGCCGGTGGCCGGCTGATCAACCCCGATCGGATGTGGCACTACCCCGAGGGGGTGCGGAACCATGCGCCCGTGTGGACCTCCCACGGGATCCGCGTCCTGTCCGGTCCGAGCCCGCTCTGGCTGGACGCCTACGGCCACCGGTTGCCCACTCCTCTGTTCCCTGGCTTCGATGCATTGGGCGCGCTACGACACATCCTGGGGACCGGTCGAGCGCATTCCTGGTTCCTGCTCGACCAGCGCACGATCGGTCCGGAGTTCAGCCTCTCCGGCTCGGAGCAGAACCCTGACTTCGCCCAGAAGTCGGTGAAGCTGCTGCTCACCACCAGGGCCGGTGGAAAGATCACCCCGCCGGTGCAGGCGTTCCTGGACAAGGGCGTCGATTTCCTGACCGCGGACACCATCGGCGAGCTCGTGCAGAAGATGAACGACCTCGTCGGCGAACCGCTCATCGACGCCGACGAGGTGGCCGCGACGGTGGTGCTCCGGGACGGTCAGGTGCGATCCGGGCTGGGCAAGGACCCGCAGGTCATCGCCGTCAAGGCGGCGAGGGAGTACTTCGGTGACCGGCGCATGCGCACCGTCGAGCCGCACGAGATGCTGGACCCGGCGGCCGGTCCGCTGATCGCTGTCCGGCTGCACGTCATCACCCGCAAGACCCTGGGCGGGCTGGAGACCGACCTTTCGGGTCGGGTGCTGGCGCTGTCCGGGGAACCCGTTGGCGGGCTCTATGCGGCGGGTGAGGCCGCCGGGTTCGGTGGCGGCGGCATGCACGGCTACCGCAGTCTCGAGGGCACGTTCCTGGGTGGCTGCATGTTCTCCGGGCGGGTGGCGGGCCGGGCGGCGGCTGCTGCGGTGTGAGTGGCGTGCGGCCTGAACCTCTCGCCTGATCGGCTCGCAGCCGGACAGCCTCAGGCCAGCAGCTGGTGCTCGGCCAGCTCCAGGTACAGCGGGCTGCTCGACAGCAGCTGCTGATGGGTGCCGACCGCCTGCACACGGCCGTCCTCCAGGACCAGGATCTGGTCGGCATCGACGACGGTGGCCAGCCGGTGGGCGACCAGGATCAGGGTCCGGTCGTGCGAGATGGCATCAACAGCCTCGCGCAGTGCCTGCTCGTTCCTACCGTCGAGGCTGGCGGTCGGCTCGTCCAGCAGCAGCACCGGCGGTGAGGCGAGCAGGGCCCGTGCGATGGCGAGTCGCTGACGTTCACCCCCCGACAGGAGGATGCCGTCCTCACCCACCTGGGCATCCAGGCCCTTGGGGTCGCGGCGCAGCACCCCGTCGAGGTTCACCGCGGCCAGCACGTCCTCGCAGTCCCGGTCACTGGCACCAGGGGCGCCGAGCACCAGGTTCTCCCGGATCGTGCCGGCCAGCACCGGCGAGTCCTGCTCGACGTAGCCCAGCGCCGCCCGGGTCTGGGCCCGCGTCATCGTCCGGACGTCGACCCCGCCCAGTTCGATGACGCCCGCGGACGGTTCGTAGAACCGCTCGATCAGCGCCAGGATCGTCGACTTGCCCGCACCCGAAGGACCGACCACCGCGGTCTTGGTGCCCGCGCGGACGGTGAAGCTGACGTCACGCAGCACGTGCTGGTCGCCGTATCCGAAGCTGACTCCACGGAAGCTGACGGCAGGGTCGCCAGCGACGAGCGTGGGCGCGGCGAGTACCCGGGCCGGCGAGGCCGCCACACCGGAGCCGCTGTCAGCGCTCGCCCCCTCCTCGGGTAGCGAGGTGATCTCCTGGATCCGGACGACGGCGCCCAGCGCGTTCTGTGTCGCGGTGTAGGCCTGGAAGACCCGACCCAGCGGCATGATCATCATGAACAAGTAGAGGATGAAGGCGACCAACTGCGCCACCGACATGGTGCCGTCCGCCACCAGGTACCCGCCGACAGCGAGCACCGCGATGAACGCGCCCTGCATGGCAATGCCGATGATCGGCGCGATCAGCGCCATCACCTTCGCCAACCGCACCCCGGTCCGGTAGGCGTCGGTCGTCAGGTCGTCCAGCACCCCGGTCTCCCGTTCGGTGGCGCCGGCCGCCCGGATCGTCCTGATCCCGGGAATCGCCCGGGCGACGCCGGAGGCGAGCGCACCTACCTGGGTCTGTGCCGTCAGGGTCAGTTTCTGGATGCGTCCGCCCAGCCCGACGACGACGCCGATCGCGACCGCCACGACGACCAACGTCAGGCCCAGCAGCGGGAGGCTGATCAACGCCATCGCGATCACCGAGCCGACGAACACCAGTGCGCCGGAAACGGCATCGACGAGCCCGGAGGTGACGACGGATCGCAGCAGCGTGGTGTCGGACCCGACCCTGGACACCAGGTCGCCGGTGCGCCGGGTGTCGAACTCGGTGATCGGCAGCCGCAGCAACCGGTGCACCAGGGACTGCCTGGTGTTCCGCACGACCCCTTCGGCGGTGACCTGCAACAGGTACTGCTGGATACCGCTGATCACGGCCGTCGCCAGCACCAACGCGATCAGCAGCGCGACCACGCCCCCGAGCGGGCGCGACTCCTGCACGGACCCGATCACCACGCCGACCATCGCGGGTTGCGCGACGGACAACCCGGCGCCCAGCACGGAGATGGCGGTGACGACCAGCAGGACGGCCCGGTGCGGTCGCAGGTACGGCCACAGGCTGCGCAGCGGGATCCGCGGCTTGGTCGCGTCGTTGCCCGACGGGGCGGTTTCCGACGGGGCGGTCTCCGACGGGGAGCTCTCAGCCGGGGCGGTGATCGACCGGGTCGTGGTCGTCGCAGGAGCTGAGGGCCTTTCGTCGCCGGCGGACAGTTCGCGGTCCTGCGCCGTCCTGTCGCTCACGCTCACCCCTGTCACGGTAGTGACAATTCCGGCTGCGACGACCGGGACGGGTTGCGCCGACGGCGGAAGCACCCCGCGCCGTTTCGGTTCCGCCGGTCGGGGCACGATGGCGGGATGACCTCGCCTGCCGCGCCGATCCGTATCGGCATCCAGATCCAGCCCCAGCACGCCGACTACCGCCAGATCAGGGACGCCGTCCTGCGCGCGGAGGATCTCGGTGTCGACATCGTCTTCAACTGGGACCACTTCTATCCGCTCAACGGCGACCCCGACGGCAAGCACTTCGAGTGCTGGACGATGCTCGGGGCCTGGGCGGAGCAGACCGAGCGGGTGGAGCTCGGCGCGCTGGTGACGGGCGGGGGCTACCGCAATCCCGACCTGCTGGCGGACATGGCCCGGACCGTCGACCACATCTCCGGCGGCCGGCTGATCCTGGGCATCGGCAGCGGCTGGTTCGAGAAGGACTACGACCAGTACGGCTACGAGTTCGGCACCGCGGGCAGCCGACTGAACCTGCTCGGCAGCTACCTGCCCCGGATCGCGTCCCGGCTCGAGCAGCTGAACCCGGCCCCGACCCGCGAGATCCCGATGCTCATCGGTGGTGCCGGTGAGCGCAAGACGCTGCGGTTCGTCGCCGAGTACGCCACCATCTGGCACGCCTTCGGCGGCGCCGAAACCCTCCGGCACAAGTCGGCGGTGCTGGCCGGGCACTGCGAGACCGTCGGCCGCGACCCCGGCGAGATCGAGCGTTCGACCTCGGCGCCGGGCACCGACACGGCAGCCGCCGACGCCCTCGTCGCCGAGGGCTTCACGCTGTTGACCATCGGGACGTCCGGTCCGGACTACAACCTGTCGGACGTGCCCGCGTGGATTGCGTGGCGGGACCAGCGCAACGCCGACCGGACCGATGCTGGTCACTGAGCGTTCACTAATTGTCACCAAATTGTCACATCACAGGTTGGTATCAAAAAGGGCCCGGCCGACCTCCCATGGGCATATAACTGCTGCGTGAGCCACGACGTTCGATCGTCTGGCTCCCGGGGGGATTGACGGGATGACGATCAGAGATGGCTCTCGCTTCGCCGTGCGGCGGAGAAGGCGGGTCACCAGCGGGCAGGGAAAGTTCATGACGGCAGTGCAGGACGGGCGCATCGGTGATCAGCGGATCCAGCCGGACCTGTTCGATGACGATGACATCCTGTTGCCGCTGGCGGAGCGAGCGCCGCACGGGGCGCTCCGGCTGCCCGATGGCCGTGCGATGGCCTGGGCGGAGTACGGCAGCGCCCGCGGGTTGCCGTGCGTCCTGATCCCGGACACCGCCTCGTCGCGGCTGGCGCCCGGCTGGTTGCTCCACGACAGTGCGCTACCGGCCGTCATCCGCATGCTGGCGCTGGATCGGCCCGGCATCGGTGTGTCCGATCCGATCGGCCTGGGCGGCGCCGAGCAGCCGGCCGAGGACCTGCGGCACATGGTGGAGACCCTGGCCGTCGGTCGGGTTGCCGTGATCGGCATCGGGCGTGGGGTTGATGACGCGTTCGCGTTCGCGGCGCGCTACCCGGCGCTGGTCACGTCGGTGTCCGCGGTGTCGGTGCGCCTTCCGGGCAAGGGGTCCGAGGGACGCTCCCGGTCGCGGTTCGCCCGGCGTCACACCCGCTCGTGGGCCGGCCCGCTGGCCGCCTGGGTCAGCACCGCCGGCCGGGGCGCTGACCTCACCGAGCAGCTGACCTGGGCCCGGATGCTCGACCGGCTCGACCCGGTGGCCGCTGAGGTGCTCGGCGACCGCTGGCGCGAGTCCGACTTCAGGGACGCCGTCGCCGCCGATGCGGCGCAGATCAACCCCGCCTGGACGGCGCAGGCCCGGCCGGCCGGTCCTCCGCAGTGGGTCGCCGATCCGGCGGCCGTGCGGGTCCCGGTGCACCTGTGGCACGGCAGGCACGAGACCGGCACGACGCTGGAGGCGGTGCAGAGCTTCGCCCAGGGCATCCCCGGGTGGACCGTCCACACCGCTGCGGGGAGTTCGGCGATCCTCGGGTCCTGGACCTCGATCCTGGGTGCTGCGGCATCGTCGTTCCCGGGTGTGGTCGCGGCCTGACCGGTCAGCCGACGGTCGCGGCCCGCACCGACAAAACGTCAGGCAGGTTCTCTGCGATCAGCCGGAACTGCGCGGTCGCGCCGTCGTCGACGCCCGCGTACACCGAGCCGGATCGGGTGCCGAAGTACAGGCCGGTGTCCTCGAGATCGTCGACGCAGGCGGCGTCCCGCATCACGGCCGTGTAGACGCCCGCCTGCGGCAGCCCTTCGGTGAGCGGCTGCCAGTTCTCACCCGCATCGGTCGATCGCCAGACCGCCATCGCCCCGCCGGGCGGGAAGCGCTCGATGTCCGCCAGCAGCGGGAAGACGTAGATGGTGCCCGGCCGGCGCGGATTCGCCAGCACCGGGAAGCCGAACGACGCCGGCAGGCCGTCGCTGATCTCCGTCCAGCGCAATCCCGCGTCGTCGGTCCGGAAGACGCCGCCGTGGTTCTGTGCGAACAACTGGTCGGGATTTGCCGGATTGCGGACGGCCTTGTGCACACACTGGCCGTGGTCGGGTTCGGGATCCGGGAAGAAATCGGCACGGATGCCCTTGCTGCGTGGTTCCCAGCTGCCGCCTCCGTCACCACTGCGGTAGACACCGCCGGTGGACATCGCCACCATCAGCTCGTCCGGGTCGTCCGGGTGCGGCAGCACGGTGTGAATGGCCTGACCGCCGAAGCCGGGCGCCCAGCTCTCCCGGTGCGGGTGGTCCCACAGGGCGTCGTTCATCGTGAAGGTCTCGCCGCCGTCGACGGAGTGGAACAGCGCCGACGGCTGGGTGCCGGCCCAGACCTCCCCGTCGCGCACGCCCGGGGTGATCTGCCAGATCCGCTCCAGCGCCACCCCGGTCCGCTCGGGGAACTTGACCGCGTCGGCGGGATGCCCGACGAAGGTCCGGCCGCCGTCATCGGAGTGCAGCAGCCTGGTCCCGTAGGGAAAGCTGGTGCTGCCGGCGAACAGTCGCGGCGGGGAGCCGGCCGTCGCCGTCCGCGGGTCGACGCCGACCGCCGCCACCTCTTCCATCTTCAACTGCGGCGGGTCCAGCTCCCACTCGGTGCGGTCTTTCGACGAACGCGCGATCCACAGACCCTTGCGGGTACCGATCAGCACCACGACTTCCGGCATTGCCGTCGACCTCCTCGTCCTGCGCACGGTTGATCCCGGCATCACCGTGCCACCCTGGTCTGACAGTCACCGGACGCCTGACTCATCGGTTCGGGCCGCCACCGGCCCGACGTCCGGCGGTCGATGGGTCAGATGCCGAAAGCCTCCACCTCTTGCACCGGCGGCAGTTGCCCGGTGCGGATCAGCTTGGCGTACCAGTACGCGGAGTCCTTGACGGTGCGCTGCTGGGTGTCGTAGTCGACCCGGATGATGCCGAAGCGGCGGTCGTAACCCCAGGCCCATTCGAAGTTGTCCAGCAGCGACCACAGGAAGTAGCCGCGGACGTCGATGCCTGCGTCCATGGCCAGGCCGACGGCGTCGATGTGCCCGTGCAGATAGGAGATCCGGTCCGCGTCGTGCACCCGGCCGTCGGCCGAGAGCTCGTCGTAGAACGCCGCGCCGTTCTCGGTGATCATCAGCGGCAGGTCCGGGTAGCGGGTGCCGAGATCGGTGAGCAGCTCGGTCATCCCGCTCGGGTCGATGTTCCAGCCCATCGCGGTGTGGGGCCCGGGCTGCGGCAGGAACTCGACGTCGTCCGCGCCGACCCAGGGGCTGGCGTCGGAATCGCCGTGGCCGTCGGCCTGCGACTTCGGACCCTCGCCGCTGTACCGGCGCGCCCGCGAGGTCGAGTAGTAGTTGATGCCCAGCGCCGTCAGCGGGACCGCAGCGGTCTTCTCGTCGCCGTCCTGCACGAACGACCAGTCGGTGATCGAGGCGGTGTCCTCGATCAGGTCCTTCGGGTAGGCGCCGTCGAGCATCGGGCCGCTGAACACCCGGTTGCCGACCGCGTCCAGCTGCCGGACGGCGTCCCGGTCCTGCGCCGAGTCGGGGTTGTCCGGCCGGGTGACGTGGACGTTGAGCGTCACCGACAACGGGGTCTGTTCGCCCAGCACCGACCGGATCGCGCGGCCCGCCAGCCCGTGCCCGAGGTTGAGGTGGTGCGCGGCCTGTAGCGCGGCGAGCGGATCCTGACGGCCGGGGGCGTGCACACCGGCGGCGTATCCGAGGAACGCCGAACACCACGGCTCGTTCAGCGTCGTCCACAGCGAGATCCGGTCGCCGAGCTGGCCGGCGAGGTACTCGGCGTAGTCGGCGAACCGCAGCGCGGTGTCCCGGTTCGGCCAGCCGCCGGCGTCCTCCAGCTCCTGCGGCAGGTCCCAGTGATAGAGCGTGGCGACCGGCTGCACACCGGCCTCGAGCAGTCCGTCCACCAGCCTGGAGTAGAACTCGACGCCCTTGGGATTGAACGGTCCGCTACCGCCGGGCTGGATCCGCGGCCAGGCGACGGAGAACCGGTAGGCCTGCAGACCGAGGCCCTTGATCAGGCCGACGTCCTGCTGCCAGCGGTGGTAGTGGTCGTCGGCGACGTCACCGGTGTCGGAGTTGAGCACCATTCCCGGTGTGCGGCAATAGGTGTCCCAGATGGAGAAGGTCCGCCCGTCCTCGTCGAAGGCTCCCTCGATCTGGTACGACGCGGTCGCCGACCCCCAGAGGAAGTCCTTCGGGAACGTGCGTCCCGGGCCAGCGATCGTCGGGTCGGTCATCGGTGGGACTCCTCCTCGAGTGCCGGCGCATCCGCAGGTGCGGGCGCCACTGTGATCGCGACCGTATCGGACGTGGCCTGCACCGTGGAAGCGCTTACGGCCACCGACCACGAGCCGGACCCGGCGACCCGGGTGACGGTGACGGTGTCGTCCGATCTGCTCACCTCGAAGCCGGCGTCCGGCGCACCGGCCGTGCCAGGTATCTCGACCGAGGTCGCCGCCAGTGCCTCCGGCGCGAACAATCGCAGCGTGATGCCGTCGGAGTAGTCGTAGTCCGGCCGGTCGTCACGGGCGCCGATGGGCAGCACCGTGCCGGGGCGGACGAACACCGGCACGGAGTCGAAGCCGTACTGCTCGGTGACCCAGCGCGGTCCGGTCACCGTGTGCCCGTCGAGCAGGTGCGTCCAGGTGCCCTCCGGCAGGTAGAACACGACGCTGCCGTCGGTCCGGAAAACCGGTGCGACGAGCAGGGAATCGCCCAGCATGTACTGGGTTTCCAGGTGCTCGGTGGCCGGGTCGTCGGGAAACTCGAGCACCATCGGTCGGAGCATCGGGGTGCCGGCGTGCTGCACCTGGCGAGCGGTCGCCGCCAGGTACGGCATCAGCGTCATCTTCAGCTTGGTGAACCGCCTGGCAACCTGCACCGCTTCGTCGTCGAACGCCCACGGCACCCGATAGGAGCCCGACCCGTGCAGCCGGCTGTGGCTGGACAGCAGCCCGAACGCCAACCAGCGTTTGAAGACCCCGGCGTCGGGTGTGCCCTCGAAGCCGCCGATGTCGTGTGACCAGTAGCCGAATCCGCTGGCCGCGAGAGACAGGCCCCCGCGCAGCGTCTCGGCCATCGAGGCGTAGTTCGATTCGCAGTCGCCGCCCCAGTGCACCGGATATTGCTGACCCCCGGCCGTCGCCGAGCGGGCGAACAGCACGGCCTCACCCGCTCCGCGCCGCCGCTCCAGCAGGTCGAAGACGGTCCGGTTGTACAGGTGCGTGTAGTAGTTGTGCATCCGCTGCGGGTCCGAACCGTCGTGCCAGCTCACGTCGGTGGGGATGCGCTCACCGAAGTCGGTCTTGAAGGCGTCGACGCCCTGGTCGAGCAGGCGCTCCAGGTGGGAGGCATACCACTGTGCCGCAGCGGGATTGGTGAAATCGACCAGTGCCATCCCGGCCTGCCACATGTCCCATTGCCACACGCTGCCGTCGGCGCGGGTGAGAAGATATCCCTTCGTTCTGCCCTCCTCGAACAACCGGGAATGCTGGGCGATGTAGGGGTTGATCCAGACGCAGATGCGCAGGCCCTTCTGCTTCAACCGGGCCAGCATCGCCTCCGGTTCGGGAAACGTCTCCGGATCCCATTCGAAATCGCACCAGCGGAATTCCCGCATCCAGAAGCAGTCGAAATGGAAGACGGACAAGGCGATGTCGCGATCGGCCATGCCGTCGATGAAGCCGGTGACGGTCTTCTCGTCGTAATCGGTGGTGAACGACGTCGACAGCCACAGTCCGTACGACCAGGCCGGCACCCGCGGGGCCCGGCCGGTCAGTGCGGTGTAGTTGGCCAGGATCTGTTTGGGCGCCGGTCCGTTGATCACGAAGTACTCGAGGTACTGCCCCGGCACCGAGAACTGCGTCCTCGAGACGGTCTCCGAACCGATCTCGAAGGACACCCGCTCGGGATGGTTGACGAAGACGCCGTAACCGCGGGTGGTCCAGTAGAACGGCACGTTCTTGTAGGCCTGGTCGCTGCTGGTCCCGCCGTCGGCATTCCAGATGTCCACCGGCTGGCCGTTCTTCACGACCGGACCGAAGCGTTCGCCGAGCCCGTAGACCTTCTCGCCGACGTCCAGCTGCAGTTGCTGGAAGACGTACGGAGCGCCTTCGGGTCCGGTGGCCAGGCCCATGGTCTTCGGGCCTGCGCTGGTCAGCAGATGATCTCCGTCGAGAAACTCCAGCAGCCAACCGGTTCCGCACTGCAGTCGCGCGGTCAGCGCCCCCGAGGTGAGTGAGGCGGCCTGCTCGGTGACGCTGATCTGAACGCTCGGGCCGTCCGCACCGGGCAGTGCGAAGTCCGGCCCGGGGGCGCGGTGTCCCGCGTGATGCTCGATCCGCACCCGGATGACGTCCCGCATCGGCGAGGACAGCGTCACCGTGGCCGTCGGCCGGTTCAGCGTGTCGCCGCGCTGAGCGATCACCCTGGTGGAGGCCAGCAGCGTGATCGACCGCTGGTCGCTGCTGACGTCCCGCACCTGCGCCGGGTGCTGGATGTCGAAGCCCTCCCGGACGTGCCAGTAGCCATCGCTGAACTTCATCTCTTGAGACCTTCCGACGCTGACAAGTTGGTGTTGATCATGGCAAAACTCACGCGACACGCCGACGAATCCGCCAGAACAGTGCGAGTTTTGCCATGATCAACTGGAAAAAATTGGGCTCGGTGGGGGCACGGCTACTTGATGGCGCCGGCGGTGACCCCGCGGGTCAGGGTCCGCTGGAAGATGAAGAAGAAGATCACTGCGGGGATCAGGCTGATCAATGCTCCCGCATTGGTGGTCGGGGCGTCCATCAGCCGGTCGCCCTGCAGCGAGGCCAGCGCAACCGGGATGGTCTGGGTGGCGTTGTCGATCAGCATGACCAGCGGGATGAAGAATTCGTTCCACGTCCAGATGAAGAAGAAGATCAACAGCACCGACAGCGTCGGCCGGACGATCGGGAAGACCACTTTCCACAGGATCTGCCATCGCGACGCGCCGTCCAGCGCCGCGGCCTCCAGCAGCGCCTTCGGAAATGTGCCGAGCACGGAGGCGAGAAGGTAGGTGCCGAAGGCGCTCTGGATGACGGTGAAGATGATGATCACGGCGAGTCGGGTGTTGTACAGCCCGACCTCCTTGGCGAAGAAGTAGAGCGGGTAGACCAGCGCCTCCTGCGGCAGCATGTTCCCCAACAGGAACAGAGCGACGATCCAGAGCCGGCCCTTCACCCTGCCGACGCCGATCGCGTACGCGTTGAGCAACGAGAGCAGTACTGCGGCGACCGCCACGACGCCGGCGATCAGCGTGGAATTCCACAGCTTCTCCGGGTAGTTCACCTGATTCCAGTACGTCACCAGGCCCTTGGTGTAGAACTCGGTCGGCCAACTCAGAGGACCGTTGTTGGAATAGTCGGCCGGCGACTTGAAGGCGTTCAGCACCATCAGCGCGAACGGGATCAGCATGAGCACCGCGGCGGCGGAGATGCCGACCAGCACCACCCACCGTGCGGTGCCGCGATGGAACCGGTCACGGGCCTTGAGCGCCCGCTCGTCGGCCCGGCGTTGGCCGGCACTGACCTCCGGTCGGTCGGGATGCACTACGGAGACGGTCATCTCAGCCCACTTCCTTGTTCTCACTGTGGGCCTGCCAGCGCATGATGACCGCGGCGACCAGGACGATGATCAGCGTCAGGACGGTCGCGATGGCAGCGCCGTACCCGACGTTGAGCTTCTTGAAGAACGTGAAGTACGCGAAGTACGACGGCACGTTGGTGGCGTTCTCCGGGCCGCCCCTGGTCAGTGCGTAGATCGGTCCGAAGACCTTCAGGGCGGCGATGGTGCAGGTGAGCGCCACGACGAAGGTTTCCGGCCTGATCTGCGGGACGGTGATGGCGCGGAATCGGGCCCAGTATCCCGCACCGTCGATCTCCGCCGCCTCGTAGATCTCGGGATCCACCCTTTGCAGTGCCGACATGAAGATCACCACCGGATAACCGATCTGGACCCAGACCATCACCAGCATGACGACGGGCAGTGCGGTGTTCGGATCACCCAGCCAATCCCGGGTCAACCCCTGCAGCCCGACCGCGTCGAGGAAGGCGTTGAAGGCGCCGTCCGGCCGCAGGATCCAACCCCAGACGATGCCCGCCACCACGACCGGCAGCACCTGCGGCAGATAGAACACCGCCCGCAGCACGCTGACACTCGAGCCGCCGAAACGCTTTCCGAGGTAGTCGAACAGTACCGAGGCCAGGAACAAGCCGATCACCGTCGGCACCACCACCATCGCGATGATCATCGCCAGCGAATTCTTGAACGACTCCCAGAACACGCTGTCGGTCGCCAGCCGGATGTAGTTGTCGAAGCCGATGAACCTGGGTGTGCCGACACCCGACCATTTGGTCATCGACAGATAGACGTTGTAGACCAGGGGGCCCAGGATGATCGCGGCGAAGGCCACGCCACCCGGGATCAGATAGAGCCAGTAGCCGCGCGAGCTGAAGCCGACGGAGGCATTGGCACGTGCCCTGCCGCGCGGTTGTGGATCGGACTCCGGGCCGTCGGCCGGGCCGGTTCCCCCACCGGTTCCTGGAGTCGAGACCGTTTCGGTGGACACGGGATCAACCGGCCTGGATGGAGGACACGCCCTCCTCGTACGGACCGGAGATCTGGTCGAGGACCTCTTCCGGCGACTTGGACTGGTTGATCAGCGACTGGAATCCGGACACCAGTACGTCGTAGTAGCCGGGCACGGGCCAGTCCGGGTAGAACGCGAGACCGTCATCCGCGGTGATCTTGTTGAAATTCGCGATCAGCTCGGCGTTCTTCGGGTCCTTGATCTTGGCGGGATCGGCCGCCACCGGCACGCCGCCGCTGTTGCCGAGCAGTTCCTGGACCTCGGGGCTCATCGTGATGTCGATGAAGTCGTAGGCCAGCTCCTTGTTCTTGGAGGCCTCGGGCACCACCCACAGATTGCCGGACGAGCCGAGGCTCAGTTTGCTGCCCGGGAACAGGAAGGTCCCCCAGTCGAAACCCTTGATCTCATCGGTGAAACGGCCGTACCACCAGCTTCCGGACACGATCATCGCGCACTTGCCACCGATGAACCCGGTACCCATGTCCTCCGCCTTCAGTGACGCGGAGGTCTTGGAGATGTAGCCCTTCTTCACCCACTGGTCGAAGGTGTCGGCGCCGTATTTCAGCGGGTCGGACTGGAAATCGACCGGATTCTGGTAGAGCTGGTAGTTGTCGACGAACTGCCGGTCCGCCTTGGTGAGCGCCAATTGGTAGGCGAGCTGCCCTGCGGGATACTCCGCGCCCGCCATACACAGTGGCGTCGTCCCGGCCGCGACGAACTTGTCCATCGCCGCGGTGAACTCGTCCAGCGTCGTCGGCACCGTGATGCCGTTCTTCGTGAACAGGTCCTGGTTGTAGTAGACCATCACGTACTCGCCGTAGTTGGGGACGCCGTACCAGTTGCCGGAGCCCATGACGCCCTTCTCGTCGTAGCGGGCGGTCGTCTGCAGGCTGGGCGGCAGCTTCTGGTCCCAGCCGCGACTGGTCGCCTGCTCGCTCAGATCGGTGAGCAGACCCTGCGATGCGAGTAGGCCGGCGGTGGCGTTGCCCTTGTTGTACTCCATGATGTCCGGCCCCTCATCGGAGCTGATGATCATGCCGGCGTTCTGCTGGATCTGCTCGAACGCCTTGCGCTCGAAGTCCACGGTGACCCCGGGATGCTGCTGCTTGAACAGTTCGATCGCCTTGTCCCACGCGATACCCATCGCGCCGTTGGCACTTTCGTAGTGCCACAGTTTCAGCGTGCCGGTTTCGGGTGCACCGGAACCCGCGGTGGCGGAGTCGGCAGTGTCACCGGAGCCGCCCGAGCAGGCGGCCAGTGTCAACGAGACCGCTGCGAACGCGGCAACAAGGCCGCTTCGGTACCGGGAAATTCTCATGCGGTTCCTCCTGGTGATGCGGGGGATGGGCGGGGACTGGTGCCGGATGGATGGCCGGCCCAACGGACGTGCTTGATGCGCGCCGCCTGCGGCTGCCGGTTCTTCGGCGGGCGCGTGGCGTGCGGGCCCTGGGGGTCGTTCAGGTGCGGTCGTTCACGTGCGGCAGTACAGCTGCGGTGGCGGGAGGTACGGGGAGTGACGGTCGTCGGGGTCGGGGAGTTCAGCGATGCCGGCGCGGGTCCGGCGGGGCCGGCGCCGTACTTCGGCCGGCCTCCCATCGGCAGGCGAGCAACACCGGTCCACCGACCGGTTGCCTGCCGTCGAGTTGGTCGAGCAGGGACTGCACGCCGAGGCGTCCGAGTTCGGCGCCGGGGGCGTGCAACGTTGTCAGGACCGGTTGAACCATCTCCGCCATCAACGGTGATGAGACGATGGACAGCACCGAGAAGTCCTGCGGCACCGGCAATCCGCGGGTGATGAGTTCGGAGACGGCGCCGATCACGGCGTTCTCGTTCATCGCCACCATCGCGGTCAGGTCCGGCAGTCTGCCTTGCAGTTCGGCGGCGGCGACCCGGCCGGCGGCCGGTGACTCCTCGCACCAAATGACCTCGGCGATCAGCCCCCGGCGCCGCATCGCGTCCTCGAAGCCCTGCTGCGCGCGCAATGTCGGTCCGTAGCCGTTGTCCCGGCTGGACTCGGAGTGGTTGAGCAGGACGATGCGCCGGTGTCCCAGCGCAGCAAGATGATCGACCGCCATCTCGGTCGTGGCATCGAAGTCGATGTCCACACAACGGCTGTCACCCGAGTCGTCGGCGCGGCCGATCATCGTCAGCGGTACCCGCGCACCGTCCAGCACCCGCACCCGCGGGTCGTCGCGCCGTACCTCCATGACGATGACGCCGTCGGTCAGGCCCTGCCGGCTCATCTCCAGCATCTCCTCGGCCTGCGCCGGTGCGTACGGCCAGACGACGAGGTGATAGTCCCGGGCGCGGGCGGCCTCGGCCGCACCGGTGACGAACTCCATCACCGTGCTCCCCAAACTGTTCTCGATGCCCGGGAAAGTCAGCGCGAGGATCCGGCTGCGCCTGCTCGCGAGTCCCCTGGCCATGGCGTTCGGACGAAAGTCCAGTGCCACCATGGCCCGCTCGATGCGTTCCCTGGTGGCCGCCGAGATCGGCCGGGTGTTGTTGATCGCGTACGACACGGTGCTGATCGACACGTTGGCGAGGGTGGCGACGTCCTGCATGGTGGCCATCTCGCCTCCTCCGTCGTCGGTGACCGTCATCGCTGGGTAAATCGAAGCGCTTCGATAATGCCGGCGGCTGCATCGTGCGGAACGCTGTCCCGCTGCCCGGCCTCGAAGGCACCCCTCGAACTGATCGTCGAAGCGCTTCGATGGGTTTGAGTATCAGGTGAACAAAACCGTTCGTCAAGACCCGGGCGCGGAAAAGGTGACTGCTGGGCGTCAAGTCACTCTCCCGGACCAACCGGGAGTCTCGTCAAAGTGAGGGCCCTTCACCGGGAGACGATGGTCGCGCCCGCCTGACCCAGCGCCGCCATGAACGCAGCATGCACCGTCCTGCCCGGCACTGTCTCTTCCTGGAACACCAGATCGGGTGCGGCGCAACCGTTCTCCACGACGGTGACGGACAGTCCGAGATCCAGGGCGGCGCGGGTGGTCGCATCCACGCACATGCTGCTCATCATCCCGACGACGGTCAGCTCGTCGATGCCCTGCTGGGCAAGGATGGCCGCCAGTCCCGTCCCGACGAAGCTGTTCGGTGCGTGCTTGACGATCACCTGTTCGCCGTCGGCCGGGGCCAGCAGTGGATGGATCTCGATGCCTGGCGTCCCCGGTACGAAGAACGTTGCATCCGGTTCGGTCGCCTGATGCTGCATGTGCAGGACCCGACCACCTCGAGCGCGGGCTTCGTCGACGACGGACCTGGCGACCTCGGCGGCCGCCTCCGGTTCGACGAGCGGGTGTGCACCGCCGGGGAAGTAGTCCTGCTGGATATCGATCACGAGTACGCCGTTGGCCATGGGGGCCACTCTTGCAGACGCAGTCAGGCCCAGAGCTCGTCCAGCGCGGGCAGTTCGACGCGGGTGTGGGCGGTTCGGGGCGCCGCCGACGCCGCCCGCGCGGGTACCAGGTCTTTGACCGAAAGGGTCTGCTGCGCGGCGTCGTCCAGGAACCGGGTGAGCTGGGCGTAGCTGTGCTTGTCGTTGCCGCCGAACCGGTGGTGTGGCATGCGCAGCGGGGCGTACAGCGACAGCTCGTCGGCCGCACGGGTGACGGCGACGTAGAACAGCCGCTGCTCCTCCAGGAGACCTTCCTGCGAACCGAGGGACATGTCGGACGGGAAGGCCCCATCGGCCAGGTGCAGCACGTGCACGATGGGCCATTCCAATCCCTTCGCCGAGTGGACCGTGGACAGCACCAGGTAGTCCTCGTCCAGATGGGGTGGACCAGCCAGATCCGACGTGGACGCCGGTGGATCGAGGGTGAGTTCGGCGACGAACGCGGCCAGGTCGGGCGCTGCCGCCGCCGCGCCGAGCAGCCGGTCCAGATCGGCCAGGCGCGCGACCGCGTCCCGATAGCGAGCGGTGAGCAACGGCCGCAAGAAGTTCACGCACCGGGCACCCCGCTCTGACACGGTGGCGGCGGCCCGCGCCGCCACCACCCCGCCGAGGGTGGCGGCCAGCGCCGAACGACTCATCGCGGGTGCCGCGGCGACGGACTCGCCGACCCAGTCACCGGTGAGGTCGGGCGCCGCGACGAGCTCCAGCAAGACTCGGGCGCGGGCCGGACCGATCCCGTCGTGCAGGCGCAGCAGCCGGTACCACGCCACCTCGTCCACCCGATTGATGGTCACCCGCAGCGCCGCGACCAGATCCTTGACGTGCGCGGCCGCCAAGAATTTCAGGCCACCGAATTTCACGTACGGGATCCGCCGCGCGGTCAGTTCGACCTCCAGGAGGTCGCTGTGGTGTCCCGTCCGCATCAGCACAGCCTGGTCGCGGAGCAACCGACCGTTCGCGGCATGCTCCAGAACGGCGTCGGCCACCGCCCGAGCCTCGGCCGGCGCATCGTGGCAGCGGATCAGGGTTGGCCGCACGCCGCCGGTCCGCGCCGAGTGCAACCGCAATCCATGATCGGCGGAGCCTTGTGGCCGCACGGCATTGGCCAGATCCAGCAGCGGTTGGCGCGACCGGAAGTTCTGTTCCAGACGTACCACCGTCACGTCATCGAAGGCTTCGGTGAGGTTCAGCAGATGAGCACTGTCGGAACCGCGGAAGCCGTAGATGGCCTGGGCGTCGTCGCCCACCACCGTCAGGCCTGTCCCGGTCGGCCTGAGCATGCGCACGATGTCGACCTGGGTCTGGTTGACGTCCTGGTACTCGTCGACGAGGACGTGGTCCCATCTCGCGGCGATCCCGGCACCCACCTCGGCATCTGCCAGCAACGATCGCCACGCAAGGAGCAGGTCGTCGAAATCGAGCAGCCCACGGCTGCGCTTGCGTGTCACGTAGCCGCGGAAGAGATCGACAATGGCGTCGACATGCGGCTCGAGCCAGGGGAAGTCGCGAGTCAGCACGGTCCGCGCCGGGGTGCCGGTGCTGACCGCCCGCGAGTACAGGTCGACGAGCGCCGAGGCCGTCGGCATCCTGGCGCCCCCATCGGCGAGGCCGTGATCGTGCCTGAGCAGATCCATCACATCGACCGAGTCGGCGCGATCGAGGACAGACACGGCTTCGGGCAGTCCCAGGGCTTCGGTGTGGGTGGAGACCACCTGGTGCGCGACGGCATGGAACGTGCCGCCCTGCAGGCGACGCGCGGCCTCCGGACGGGTGCACACTGCAGCGGCCCTGGCCATCATGTCGTCGGCCGCCCGACGGGTGAAAGTGAGCAGCAGGATGCGCTCGGGCGGGACACCGCGGTCCACCAGACTCGCGACTCTGGCGGTCAACGTTCGCGTCTTCCCGGTCCCGGCGCCCGCCAGGATGACCAACGGCATCTCGCCGTGCGTGGCGGCGGCCAGTTGCGAGTCGTCCAGGCCCGCGTCCCAACCCGCATCGAACATACGTTTGATGATAGGTGCTCTGCGGCGATCCGGCGGCACACCGCGCGGAGCATCGTCGGCCTGCTGGTGCAGCGGGCCACGGCGGCGATAGACCGGGCTATCGCGCTGTGCGGTACTCCTCGTCGGTCACGTGGTCCAGCCAGGTCACGACCTGCCCCCGGTCGTCGGCTTCCTGCATCGCCACATGCGCCATGAACCGGTCGGGAGTGGCTCCGTGCCAATGCTCTTCGCCCGGCTCGATGTAGACCACGTCACCGGGCCGGATCTCGACCGGCTCGCCACCGCGGCGGTTGACCAGCCCGATGCCGTCGGTGACGTACAGCGTCTGTCCCTTGGGGTGGTGATGCCACGCGGTCCGCGCACCAGGGGTGAACCGCACGTGGGCGCACCCGATGGCCGATTGCTCGTCGGGATTTCGTACCGTGTCGATGAAGACGGTGCCGGTGAACCAGTCGGCCGGGCCTCGGCCGCTCTGGCCGGAACTCGGGCTGAACTTCATTTCTGCCTCCTGAGGATCGTTGGTTCATGCAGCAGCATGATCATGCTGATGGGTGTCACGGGTGAGCGAACGTCACCGTGACGTCACCGGCACCCAGCACGTCGGCCAGGCTGTCCGGGTCGTCCAGCCGGCCGATTCGCGTGTAGGCGTAGGAGGTGTCGAAGGTTTCATAGAACAGCACGATCGTGTCGGAGCCGTACAGCATGAGGTCCCCGCTCCGTATCGTGCCCCGGTTTGCTGGATCCGCGGGCAGGGTCTCGGCCAGCTCGAACGCCTTCTCGTTGCTGTTGACGTCCGTCATGTCCAGCGTCAGAGGTAGTCGCTCGGCGAAGGCTCGTGCCGTTGCCGTGTCCGCCAGAGCCGCCGAGAACTGGGTTGATCCGACGCCAACGGTGACGGCGCCCCGCTGCGGTGTGGTCTGCGCAGGCGTCAGGTCCCGGCCAGAGCCCGTTGCCGATGAATCCGAGTCGCTCGAACCGCAGGCGGCGAGCAGCGCCGCGAACGAAAGGCCGGTGAACAACGTCGAAAGATGTGTGCGTCTCATGTCAGATCAATCCCTCAGGGGGGCCAGGAGAACCTTGGTGGCGCGACGCTCGTCCATGGCCCGGTAGCCCTCGGCGGCATCCTCGAGGGGCAGGGTGCGGTCGAACACCCTGCCTGGGTTGATCTTTCGATCCCAGATCAGCCCGATCAACTCGGGCAGGAACCTGCGGACGGGCGCCGGTCCGCCGTGCAGGTGCACGCCGCTGAAGAACAGCTCCTCGCCGAGCAACTGCACGTCGTGGGAGACGCCGACGTACCCGACGTGGCCGCCGGGCCGGGTGGAGCGGATGGCCTGCATCATGGATTCCTGCGTGCCGACGGCTTCGATGACGCTGTGCGCGCCGAGACCGCCGGTGAGTTCCTTGACCGCCGCGACGCCCTCGTCACCGCGTGCTTCGACGATGTCGGTGGCGCCGAATTCCCGGGCGAGGGCCTGCCGGTCCGGGTGCCGGCTGACGGCGATGATCCGCTCCGCACCGAGTCGGTCCGCGGCCAGCACGGCGAGCAGGCCGACCGCGCCGTCACCGACGACGGCCACCGTCTTACCGGGACCTGCTTCCGCGGCGACGGCGGCGAACCACCCGGTGCCGAGCACATCCGAAGCGGTCAGCAGGGACGGGATCAGGTCGTCGTCGGGACGGCCCGGGGTGGCGACCAGGGTGCCGTCGGCCAGCGGGACGCGAGCGAGTTCGGCCTGAGTGCCGATGCTGCCCATGGGTTCTGCGTTCACGCAACGCGACTGGTAGCCGGCCCTGCAGATCTCGCAGGTGTTGTCGGAGGCGAAGAAGGAGCCGACCACGAAGTCGCCGACCCTGACGTTCTTGACCTGCTCGCCGATCTGCTCCACGACGCCCACGTACTCGTGGCCCATCGGAGTCGGTTCGCTGACCGGGTCGGTGCCGCGGTAGGGCCACAGGTCGGATCCGCAGACGCAGGCGGCGGACACCCTGATGATCGCGTCGGTGGGATGAAGCAGCACGGGGTCGGGTCGGTCCTCGACGCGGACGTCGCGGGGACCGTGCATCAGAACTGCGCGCACGGGTGGATTCCTTTCGATGGCGAGATTTCGATGGTGAGTGGTAGGACCGTCAGCCGGCGGCCAAGACGTGGTGGTCCCGGCGCCGGGACTCGGGCCGGGTCAGGCCGAACAGCGCGGCCAGCGAGACACCGACCAGGACGAGGACGATGAGCGCCATCGGGACAGCGGTGTCGGCCCCGCCGAGACCGGCGATGGGCGCTACGACACCAGCCATGCACCACTGCAGGAAACCCAGCACGGCCGAACCGGTACCCGGGTGATCGGGTACCTCGGCAGATGCGAGGGCGCCGGCGTTCGGCCCGACGAGGCCTTGTGCACTCATCAGCAGGAAGAATGCCACCAGGGCGACGACGAGCGGAGTGCCCCACCACAGCGCACCGACCAGCAGGAGGAGACCCGCAGCACCTGTCACGGCGAGGCCGATGCTGATGACAATCCTGGTCGGCACCCGACCGGCCAGCCGTGCAGCCAGCAGGGTGGCCAGGGCCAGACCGACTGCGTTCGCGGCGAAGTCGACCGAATACATGATCGGCGACAGACCGTTCATCGATTGCAGGATGAACGCCGAGGTGGCGACATAGGCGAAGGTGACACCCATCGAAAACGCCATCACGATGAGGTAGCCGACGAAACCGCGGTGCCCGACGACCTGCTGGGCTGTGCGGCCGAGTTGGGTCAAACCGCCCTGCTGCCGGCGATCGGCCGGGAGTGATTCCGGAATGCCCACCACGACGGCCGAGAGCATCAGCGCACCGAGCGCCGCGACCACCCAGAACGACACCCGCCAGGTGGACAACTGGAGGATCACCGCGCCGATCAGTGGGCCGACGATGGGTGCGATGCCGCCGACACCGGCGACGAGGTTCAATCTGCGGACCAACTGTGGGCCGCGCGACAGGTCGATGATGACCGACCGCGCGGTGACCATCGCCCAACCACCGGACAGGCCCTGCACGAAACGGGCGGCCATCATCACGAAGATCGACGCGCTGAAGGCGCAGGCGATCGAAGACAGGGTCAGCACCATCAGGGCCAGCAGCAGCGGTGTGCGTCGGCCGTGAGCGTCCGAGACCGGTCCGCCGATCAACTGACCCAGCGCCATTCCGACGAAGAAGGTCGTCAGGGTCAGCTGCACCGCGGTTGCGGTACCGGCGAGGTCGGTCCCGACCTGAGGAAAGGCCGGTACATACATGTCGGTGGCCAGGGGAGCGATCGTGCTGACCAGCGTCACCGTCGCAAGGACGGCCTTGGTCATGCGCACAGGCGTGGTCAGAAGCATTGCCGGCGGAATCTCCGTTTCGCGGACCGGCCCGGTCACAGTGGTCCATCGAGAGGGGCTATGCGACAGCGAATGTGCTGTCGTGCCTCCATTCCACGGCTGCGGCGCATCGCTGAGAAGACCCTGTCGTGACGTGTACCGCCAGGGCACCCTTCGCCGGCCGGCCGGGCCCTACCGTGGTCGTCATGGACAACCGAGCCGAGGTCCGCGAGTTCCTCACCACCCGACGGGCGAAGGTGACCCCGCGCGACGCCGGACTTCCCGACGTCGGGCAGCGGCGGGTTCCTGGGCTCCGTCGGGGAGAGGTCGCGGCGCTCGCCGGCGTGAGCGTCGAGTACTACGCGAAACTTGAACGGGGCGGCTTGGCCGGCGTCAGCCCGTCGGTCCTGGATGCCATCGCGCGAGCTCTGCAACTCGACGACGCCGAACGCGCTCATCTGCTGCACCTGGCGCAGGCCGCCAACGGTTCCGGTGCAATGCTCCGCCCGACGCGGCGCAAACGACCCAGCTGGACCGCGCACCCCACCCTGGTGTGGGTTCTCGATTCGATCGGCGGGCCGGCCATCGTGCGCAACGGCCGGATGGATCTGCTCGCGACCAACCAACTGGGCCGAGCCATGCACGCGAGCCTGTACGAGCGCACAACAGCTCAGGTCCCCAACTTTGCCCGCTACACGTTCCTCGACGAGGACTCACACCGCTTCTATCCGAACTGGAACACCGCGGCCGACACCTGCGTGGCCATCATGCGGACCGAGGCCGGGCGTGACCCACACGACCGGCGGATGCACGATCTCGTCGGCGAGCTGTCGACGCGGAGCGACGACTTCCGCCGCCGATGGGGCAGGCACGATGTGCGACTGCACGGGGCCGGCAGCAAGCAGTTCCACCACACCACAGTCGGCGAGCTGGATCTCGCCTACGAGAGCATGGATTTGCTGTCAGAGCCGGGGCTGACCCTCACCATTTACGCGGCAGAGCCGGCCTCCCGAACCGCCGATGCGTTGGCCCTCCTCGCGTCATGGACCGACGCAGCACATTTGCATCAGACCTGACTCGAGAACAACAGCGGGCGGTCGTTCCTTTTCGGTCGCAGCCCGCCCGAGTGACGCGTGTGCAGGGCCTTGCGGCTTGTGGGGCGCCGATCTCCCTGCTGACGCGACAATCGACGGATCGCGTTGCGTTTTTTGTATGCGCTTGACCCTGACACCGTGTCAGCCCCTATACCTGATGCATGTTCAGCATCGGAGAGTTTGCCCGGCACGGGCGGGTCACCGTTCGGATGCTGCGTCATTACGACGCGGTGGGGCTGCTGCGACCCGCGCAGGTGGACCGGGTCACCGGTTACCGCTCCTACGGGGCCGGTCAGCTCTCTCGACTCAACCGCATCGTGGCGCTCAAGAACCTGGGATTCACGTTGCAGCAGGTGCAGTCGATTCTCGACGACACCGTCACGGCCGCCGAACTGCAAGGGATGCTGCGCCTGCGCAGGGCCGAACTGCACTCCCGGATCGCCGACGACACCGCCAGATTGGCCCACGTGGAGGCCCGACTCCACGTCATCGAACAGGAGGGCATCATGCCAACCCAGGAGATCACCATCAAGAGCATCCCACCGGTGCGGGTCGCCGAAATGACCGCCACCGCGGGCGGCTTCGCCCCCGAGTACATCAGCCCGGTGATCGGCCCGCTCTACGACCGGCTCGTCCAGCGCCTGCACGCCGCCGGGGTCACCCCGGTCGGACCTGCCGTCGCCTATTACGAGGACGGCGCCGACGGCGAGGTGCTGGTGCACGCCGCACTCCCCGTTCCGCGCGACACTTCCAGCCCCGAACTGACTCTCGTCGACCTTCCCGAGATCACCACGGCCGCAACGATCGTGCACCACGGATCGATGGACGACGTGATGGGCAGCATCCAGGTCCTCGCCCGGTGGATCGACGCCAACGGCTACCGCTCCACCGGGTACAACCGTGAGCTGTACCTGGAGACAGGCGAGGACCCTGCCACCTGGGTGACCGAACTGCAGGAACCGGTGATCACCGGCGGCTGAGCCGCCCCCACCGAGTTCGGGCAGGGATGAACCGGCATCCCCCAGTCCGGTCTCGCCAGCTCAGGCTGCGACCGGTGGGTGACGGCGTTGCCGTTGGAGCTGATGAACAACAACGGCCGCAAGCCGATCGAGACCGGATCGTCGCCGACAGGCAGGTCGTCGCCATCCTGGTTGGTGTCGTCCTCGATGATCCGGAACGAGTCCAGGTACTGCAGATTGGTGAGCTGATCGAAGCTGCTCCAGACGATGTCGTACTCCACCTTGGTACGTGGAGACGGCTGCATCGGTTCGCGTCTTCGTCGGCGCCAATCCGGCGCAGCACCGCGGCTGTGCACAGACGGTGAATGCCCCTGCCGAAAGGGCCGCTGTGTTCGCCCGTTCGATGACGGGGGACGTCTTGACGGCCGCGTTTGTGGGCGACGATGCTCTGCTGTGGTGCGGGGCGAGAGATCGAGGGGACCCATGGACGAGCGGACGAGACCGAAACCCCCGCTGTTGCGCGGCTATCTGGAGAATGACGAGTCCGATGCGGTGATCCGGGTTCGCTCCGGCGACGGCACGTGGCATTTCCGCCGTGAGGACGTCCTGAAGATTGTTGAGTGGGAAGGGCTTTCGGATTCGCCCGGCGACCGGCCGGTTCAATTGGACATCCGGATCGGGGCGCAGGCCGAGTTCAGTCAGACTTTCCGGGTCGACTTCGCGGACAGGCCGATGACGCTGCCGGACGAGCCGACGGTCTTTGCCGACGACCTGGAATTCGACCGGCAGGCCCGCGCGTGGTCCGCTGATCTGGAATTCATCGCCGAGCCCTGGCCCGACGGGGGGACCACCCGGTCGTCGTGCGCCAGCACCGGCGGGGATTTCTATCTCTGCGACAGTCTCGATTGATCCCGGGACTGTGACGGACGGGGACGTCCTGATCGTCACCGAGCACGACGACGTGCACGGCGCTGCGCTGGCCACCAGGCTGCTGCGCTGCCACGGCATCGAGCCGATCATGCTGGACCTGCGGGACTTCCCGGATCAGCGGGCCAGTTTCCGCCTCGGATCCGACGGCGTGACCCGAGCGCTGCCACTGCACCGTTCGCTCGACGACGTCCGCGCGGTGTGGTGGCGGCGCCCGCACCCGGCGCGGGTTCCGCTCGGCAGCCGCCCGGAGGACGACAGGTTCCGCCAGGCGGAATGCGACAGCTTCGTCCAGGGCCTGCTCTGGTCCATCGCCGCACTCTGGGTGAACGAACCGGGGGCGGAGCGCCGCGCGACTCGCAAACTCGTCCAGCTGGAGACCGCCGTCCGGGTCGGGCTGGCAGTCCCGGAGACATTCGTGACCAACGAGCCGGATCAGGCCGCGCAATTCATCGCCGCCCGCCCCGGCGCGGTCATCTACAAACGCACCGGCACCCAGCGCGGCGAATTCAGCGAAACGCGGGTCGTCACCGATCGTGATCTGCCGCGGCTGGCGTCGATCAGAACTTCTCCCACGACGTTCCAGGACTACATACCAGCGCAGGCCGACGTGCGGATCGTCTGGATCGCGGGCACCGAATTGACTGTTGCGATCGACTCCCCGGCCGGCCTGGGCATGGTCGACTCCCGCCTCGACACCACGGTCAATTTTTCGCCTCATCGGCTACCGGACTCGGTGAGTGTGGCGCTCGCATCGCTGATGAGCGATCTCGGACTGATCTTCGGGGTGATCGACATGCGCATCGGCCTGGACGGCGAGTACTACTTCCTCGAGGTCAATCCGCAGGGGCAGTTCGCCTACCTGGAAATCAAGACGGGCCTGCCGATTTTCGACACTCTCGCCGAACTGCTCGCCGGCGAGACCGGAGCACGCCGGCCGCGCGCGCACAGATGACGACCGCCGCGCCGCCCGTCCCGTGGGTGACATCACCTCGCAACCGATCACGTACGCATCGAAGTAGGGAACAGGCGGACGCCCGTGGGGCGTCGGGTGGGTGGGTCGCTGTCCTCCCGGGGAGCCACATCGCTTCTGCCGCAGGCCATCCAGCGAGTGAGATCTCCTGCAACAGTCGGGCCGCCGGCCATCCGCAGGGCAACGGACAGCTCGGCGGCCGACATCACCTGCACCGGACGTCAGCGACCGCCGAGGGCGTGCTCCACCGCGAGTTGGTTCAGGTGCACGAAGGCGTAGGAATGCTCGGCTGCCTTCTCCGCGTCGAAGGCCTCGAAGGCGGCGTCATCGGCGAGCAGGTCTGCGACCGACTCCCCCGCGGACAGCGTCGGCACGGCCAGTTCCGCGATGCCGGACGCAGCCATCGCCTGCTGGACCTCGGGATCGGCGCGGAAGGCGAGGGCGCGCTCCTTGAGCAGCAGGTAGGTCGCCATGTTCGCCCGCGCCGAGGCCCACACACCGTCGAAACCCTCTGTGCGGGAAGGCTTGTAGTCGAAGTGGCGGGGACCGGTGTAGGTCGGGCCGCCGTTCGGGAAGCCGTTCTCGAGCAGGTCGACGGTGAAGAAGGCGGACAGCAGATCGCCGTGCCCGAACACCAGGTCCTGGTCGTACTTGATGGACCGCTGGCCGTTGAGGTCGATGTGGAACAGCTTGTTCGACCACAGCGCCTGCGCGATGCCGTGGGTGTAGTTCAGGCCGGCCATCTGCTCGTGGCCCGTCTCCGGGTTGAGCCCGACGATGTCGCCGTGCTCGAGTTGGGCGATGAAGCCGAGGGCGTGGCCGACCGTGGGCAGGAAGATGTCGCCGCGGGGCTCGTTCGGCTTGGGCTCCAGGGCGATCTTGATGTCATAGCCCTTGTCCTTGATGTATCCGGCGACCGTGTCGACGCCTTCGCGGTACCGGTCGAAGGCTGCGTTCAGGTCCTTGGACCCGTCGTACTCGCTGCCCTCGCGGCCACCCCACATGACGAAGGTCTGTGCGCCGATGTCGGCTGTCAGGTCGACGTTGCGCAGCACCTTGCGCAGCGCGAAGCGGCGTACGGACCGGTCGTTGGAGGTCAGACCGCCGTCCTTGAAGACCGGGTGGGTGAAGAGGTTCGTGGTCACCATCTCGATGGTGATGTTGTTCGCGGCGCACGCATCGCGGAAGGCGCCGAGCAGTCTGTCCCTGGTGGCGGCGTCGGAGCCGAACGGCACCACGTCCTCGTCGTGGAACGTGACTCCCCAGGCTCCGGCCTCGGCGAGCTTTTCGACGGCCTCGACCGGGTCCAGCGCGGGCCGGGTGGCGTCACCGAACGGGTCGCGGCCCTGCCATGAGACGGTCCACAGACCGAATGAGAAACGATCTTCGGGGGTGGGCTGCGCAACCATGGAGGACTCCTTTGTCGGTGCCATATTTGTTGGTTCGTTGAACATATCGCAGGTGCCCGCTAAGGTCAACCCATGCCGTCGCGCCGATCGACTCCGCTCGGCGCTTCCGCGATCCGTCAGGCCAATCTTCGCGAGCACAACCTCGGTCTCGTGCTGCGTCTGATCATCGATGCCCAAGTACCCATTTCTCGCGCCGACATCTCCCATGCCACCGGCCTGACCCGGGCCACCGTTTCCTCGCTGGCGGATCGCCTGCTCGACGCGCATCTCGTGTCCGAGCTTCCACCGGTGATGTCGCAGCGCGCGGGACGGCCGGCGGTCCCGCTCGTTCCCGCCAAAGGGACCCTGGCCGCCGTCGGTATGGAGGTCAATGTCGACTACCTCGGCGTGCGGGTGGTCGACCTGTCCGGCGCGGTGCTCGGGCAACAGGTGGCCGCGGCCGACTTCCGCGGCAGCGATCCGGAGCTGGTCCTCGGCCGGCTGGCGCAGATGTACTGCGACGTCGTGGGCACGCTGCCGGACGGCATCGGGATGGCGGGTAGTTGCCTCGCGGTTCCAGGCCTGGTCGACCGGCCCCGCGGTCCCGTGCGGATGGCGCCCAACCTCGGGTGGCGCGACGTGGACGTCGTGACGCTGTTCAACACCGCAGTGTCGAACACCGCCGTGTCCAATGCCGCTCCGGTCAACGCGCAGGCCGGAACGCCCGACATCCAGATCCGGCTGGACAACGAGGCCACCCTGGCCGCGAGGGCCGAGGCCGATGCCCTGCGGCCGGCCGGAAGGCTGTCTTTCCTGTACGTGTCCGGCGAGGTCGGCATCGGCGGCGCCCTGGTGGTCGACGGCGCGGTGTTCGGTGGGCGACACGGGTGGAGCGGCGAAATCGGCCACACCGTTGTCGCGCCGGGTGGTCGGCAGTGCCGCTGCGGCTCCGCCGGTTGCCTGGAGCAGTACGCCGGCAAGGACGCCCTCATGCGCTCGGCGTCGCTCGAGCTCGACCGGCCGATCCGTGACCTCCAGGCCGCCGCCGAGGCCGGTGATGTGGGCGCCCTGGCATCCCTCGCGGGGGGTGCACGAGCCCTGGGGACGGCCCTGGCCAATGCGGTGAACCTCATCGACGTCGAGGACGTGGTGCTCGGCGGGATCTACGGGCCGCTGGCACCGTTTCTCATTCCCGGCATCGAAGAGGTCCTGACGACGCGGGTGCTGGCGGCCCCGTGGTCCGGACTGCAGGTCCGGCCGGCGACCGTCCGGGATGACGCCGCCCTCATCGGTGCGGCATCGGCGGTGCTGTCGGACGTCATCGACGACCCGAGCGGCTGGCTGCAGCACTGACTTCCACTGCACTGCAGGCTATCTCGAACCACTTTCGCCCGATCGGGGTACTGGCACTCGGTCATGGTGAGTGCTAATCTTGCTCCTGCACAGCTTGAAACGGCGCCCGCCAGGGTGGCGGGCACCTCGAAGTCCAGGAGGTGGTTGCTGTGCTTGGTTTCGATCCGTTCCGTGACATGGATCGGCTTGCTTCCCGGCTCACGGCCTTCCCCGGATCCTCGGCGCGCACCCCGCAGTTCATGCCGATGGACCTTTATCGTGCGGGCGATCACTATGTGCTGCACGCCGACCTGCCGGGCGTGGACCCCGGTTCGGTCGATATCGGGATCGACAACAACACCCTGACGATCAAGGCCGAGCGCAGCGCCCGGTCGGCGGACGACGTGCAGTGGATCGCCGGGGAGCGCTTCACCGGCGCGTACCTTCGCCAGCTTTCCCTGGGCGAGGGTGTGGACACCGAACACATCAGCGCCAGCTACGAGAACGGCGTGCTGACCGTCACGATCCCGGTCGCCGACAAGGCCAAGCCGCGTCGGGTGAAGATCGAGACCCGCGATGACCGGCAGGTTGTCGAGCAGAAGAAGCCCGAAGCCGTATCTGCGTCCTGAATCCGTCGGCCTGAACGGCCGGCGCCCGGATGGTTCAGCCCGCGCTGATCGGCAGCCGTAACCGACCGCCCCGCCGGCCGGCCGCCACCCGCTCCTGCGTCACCTCGCCGTACAGCGTGGTGCGCTGGCGGGCCGGTCGGCCGGCGGACGCCGCGATGGCCTCCAGGTCGGCGACCGTCTTCGCCGAACCGTGTTGAGAGCCGGCCATTCTCGAGATGGTCTCCTCCATCAGGGTGCCCCCGAGATCGTTGACTCCGCCTTGCAGGACGGCACGGCACCCGTCGGTGCCGAGCTTGACCCACGAGGTCTGGATGTTGTCGATCCGGTGGTGCAGCAGCAGCCTGGCCATCGCGTGCACCGCCCGGTTGTCCCGCAGGGTCGGGCCCGCCGATGCGACACCCGCGAGGTAGATCGGCGAGTTCTGGTGCACGAACGGCAGGGCCACGAACTCGGTGAAACCGCCTGTGGTGTCCTGGATACGGGCCAGGAGCTTGAGGTGGGCGACCCAGTGCGCCGGGGTGTCGACGTGCCCGTACATCATCGTCGAGCTGGACCGCAGACCGACGTCGTGTGCGGTGCTGACCACCTCGATCCATGACGCTGTCGGCAACTTGCCCTTGGTGAGGATCCAGCGGACGTCGTCGTCGAGGATCTCGGCCGCGGTCCCCGGGATCGAGTTCAGCCCGGACTCGCGGGCCTTCACCAGCCAGTCCCGGATGGACAGTCCCGTCCTCGAAGCACCGTTGACGATCTCCATCGGCGAGAACGCGTGGATGTGCAGATCCGGTTGCCGACGACGAATCTCGGCGGCGATGTCGAAGTAGGCCGTGCCCGGCAAGTCGGGATGGATGCCGCCCTGCAGGCACACCTCGGTGGCGCCCACGTCCCACGCCTCGTCTGCCCGTTTGCCGACCTCCTCCAGCGACAGGGTGTACGCGTCGGCGTCGGTGCGCCGCTGCGCGAAAGCACAGAAGCGGCAACCGGTATAGCAGACATTGGTGAAGTTGATGTTCCGGTTGACGACGTAGGTGACGTCGTCACCGACCACGTCGCGGCGGATGTCGTCGGCAAGCGCGCAGAGCGCGTCGAGTTCGGGTCCGTCGGCCTGCATGAGATCGAGCGCCTGCCGGTCGCTCAGGCCGGCCGGGTTCCGCTCCGCTGCACGGAGGGCAGCGCGGACGTCTGCGTCGAGGACGTGCACCGGAGTCCGTGACGGCCGCGCCGACACCTGTTCCCGAAGCACGTTCCAGTCACCGTAGGCGGCATCGAAGTCGCTGCGGGTCTCCGTGCGCCGACCCTCGGTGTCGATGGCGGTGTGCAGGTCCAGGCGGCCTGCCGAGCCCCAGTCCGGGTCGGGCTCCTGCCATGGGATGCCCTGCGGGACAGCAGCTTCGACCGCGAGTCCGGTGTGCGGGTCCGCCAGCGCCGTGACGTGCGGAAGCACCCTCGGATCGAGCCAGGGCTCACCGGTCAGCACATACGAGGGGTGGGCGGTGAGCCGTTCCCGCAAGGTGAACCCCTGCTCCGCGGTGAGATCGGCCAGCGTGTCGAGCTGTGGCCACGGGCGCTCAGGGTTGACGTGGTCGGGAGTGAGCGGGGAGACCCCGCCCCAATCGTCGATGCCGGCGGCGATGAGCCCGGCAAGTTCTTCGGGAGCCGACAGGTTGGGCGGCGCCTGGATGCAGACCGACGGCCCCATCACCATTCTCGCCACCGCGACGGTCGCCAAGTACTCCTCCCGGCCGGCGTCGGGGACGGAGCGCATCGCGGTATCGGGTTTGGCCAGGAAGTTCTGCACGATCACTTCCTGGATGGCGCCGTACTGCCGGGCGACCTTCCGGATGGCGAACAACGACTCCGCGCGGTCGGCGATGGTCTCACCGATACCGACGAGGACGCCGGTGGTGAACGGGATCGTGCTCCGGCCGGCATCTTCGAGAACCCGCAGCCGCAGGGCAGGGTCCTTGTCCGGGGATCCGTAATGCGCGCCGGACGGGTTGGTGAAGATCTCGGTCGACGTGGTCTCCAGCATCATCCCCATCGATGGCGCGACCGGCTTGAGCCGCTGCATCTCCTGCCAGGTCATCACGCCGGGGTTGAGGTGGGGCAGCAGCCCGGTCTCCTCGAGGACCCGGATGGCCATCGCCCGGAGATAGGAAAGGGTGCTGTCGTAGCCGTGGCTGTCCAGCCATTCCCTTGCCTGCGGCCAGCGGTCCTCAGGCCGGTCACCAAGGGTGAACAACGCCTCTTTGCAGCCGAGCGCTGCCCCTTGGCGCGCGATGTCGAGCACCTCGTCCGGGGACAGGTAGGCCGCCGGCAGGCGCCCGGGAACGGTGACGAACGTGCAGTAATGGCAGCGATCACGGCACAGCCTGGTGAGCGGGATGAAGACCTTGCGGGAATAGGTGATGACGCCGGGGCGGCCGGCATTGGCCAGTCCGGCGTCCCGCACCCGCGCCGCGCTGAGGCACAGATCGGTGAGGTCGTCCCCCCGGGCGTGCAGCAGAACCGTCGCCTCGGTGACATCGAGGACGGCACCGTCACGAGCCCGCCGCAAAGCGCGGCGCATGGCGGAGGCGCTGGGGGTCGTCGGGCTGGGGGTCATCGGGCTGGGGGTGATCGGGCTGGGGGTGATCGGGCTGGGAGCCATGGGGCTGGGCATCGGAGGGATGGGCAGATCGACCGGCTCGTCAGGCATGAAACTCCTTGTCACCGAGGCCGTGGCGCTGCTTCGCCCCGGCCCTTCCATCGAACGTGGACCACGGCCGCTGGGCTGTTCGGACCAGGGTAGGCGGTCGGCGACCGACGCCCGACCGTCCCCCGGAGCCGCCGTCCGGCCGCCCCGGACGATGGGTGCGGCATCCTGCACGGGTTCACTCTCGCCCGGGTTCACTCTTGGTCCGGCCAGAGTTCGATGGGGAGTGGCTCGTCGGGGCTGGTGTAGGTGTGCCCGGTCGGAGTGGTCCACCGAGTGCCGTGGGGACCGTCGCGTTCGCAGCGGTGACCGCCGTGGGTTTTAGCCCGGTGCTCGTGTCGGCATTCCGCGCTCAGGTTCCCCGCCGTGGTGCGACCTTCCGGGACGGGGATGAGGTGGTCCAGATCGCAGCGTGCGGCTGGCACGGTGCACGCCGGGTTCGCGCACACTCCGTCCCGGAACTTCACCGCGGCACCGAGCTTGCGGGACGGGAAGCGGCCCAGCTCGGTCACATCGAGCAGGTTGCCGACCGGGTCGGTGAGCAACCGGTAGAACAACGTCCCCGGCTGCTGCGCCAACTGCCGGACGATGTCGGCGGGAACAGACGCCGTACGGTCCATCAACTGCCCGGGGGTGTCGGCGATCCCGATCAGCGACTGCACCGACACCACGACCCCGATCGTCACCGGCAACGGCCGCGGCTCTCCGCCACCGGTGCACCGGGTCACCCGCGGCACCCCCGACCCGGCAACCGTGCGGAGACCGTCCGCCGCGCCGGGCGACGGGTCGCCGTCGTTCAGGGACTCTGCCCGGTAGTCCGGGCGGAACGCCGACGCCGGCAACTCCCACTCGTCCACGCCAAGGCCACCCGGTCCCGGACAGGCGACGTCACCGCAATCGTGACCAGGGCCGGCATCGCAGTCGGCAGGATCGTGGACGCCGTCGGCAGGATCGTGGACGCAGTCGGCAGGATCGGGGACGCTGTCGCCGTCGTTCGCGGTTCGGGCGGTGTCGCCGGCCACGGTGCCGTCGGGATCGGTGCCGTCGGGATCGGTGCCGTCGGAGCCGTCGCGGTCTCCGTTGCTGGGGTCGTCGAGGCGGTCGTCGAGGTGGTCGTCGAGGTGGTCGTCGAGGTGGTCGTCGCTGTCGGTGTTGGTGTCCCACACCACGTGGCAGCCGTTGCTGACCCGGCCGAGCAGGATCTCCACCAGGGCATCAGCCCGGCGTTGCCGCAGCGTCCGCTGATCTCCGGGGTCGGCGACCGCCGCGACCGCCGTCAACACCAGATCGATTGCGTGCGCATCGACCGACGACACCGCCGCGGACAGGAAACTCACACCGTCCAGGTCAGGCCGCACCGACACGTACCGGTCCTCCAACGACCGGCGCAACCGCTCGTCCTGCAGATCCGGTTCCACGCGCACGATGAACTGGTTCAAACAGCGACCCAGGATTTCCGGGGTCCGGCACACCGCCAGATCCACCACCACACTGTTGAGCAGGGCCTTGGACGAATCCCGCACCAGCCGGCGCAACGCCCGGTTGATCCGCACGACCTTGTCCGCGCAGATATCGCCTGCCAGCCACGCATCCCACGCCTCCGGTGCCTCCGCCTGCACCCGCCGGGTCATCGCCACCGTCCGCTGCACCGCGAACCTCGACGCCGTCACCGCCACACTGATCTCCGTGCATGCGAACTCACCGGCCTTGAACTGCTCCCGGCCACCCATGGCCCGGGTCGCATCGATCAGGTCTTGATCCAACCGGGCACGCAGTTCGGTGAACTGCGCCATCAACAACGCCTGCCGAGCCTGCGCCCGCGCCAACACCCGGCACTGCGCCGCCAACTCATCAATCACCCCCGCCGCGGCAGCACCGGCAACAACCCGCCCATTCCCCGACCGGCGGGCCCTCGATTTCCCCATACCAAAACCCTAGCGGGCACCACCGACAGTCCCTTTTTCGCTGCGTTTCCGATCACCCGACCAAAGTCGGGGTCCGGCAACGTCTTCCGCCTCGATCACGGACCGCAACGATCAATCCATTCCGCGCGACCAACCCCGCGAATTTTGTGTCGCACCGCGTCCGTACCGCATTTGCGCGCCTACCCCTGAGCACCAGGAATTCAATGGCCTCACTGACCCGCTCCGCTCGCGCACGGCACGAGGCTCCCATGACCTTGCTCAGCGTCGAACCGCTCGACATCGGCGTCGCGCCGGGATGGCCGGTCCAGGTCCCCCGGTGAGCAACCGGCAAGCCGGAGTTCCGCGGCCCGCGTAGCGTCCGTGGTCGTGGAGAACCAGGTTGATGAATTGTCGACGTTGCTGTCCCGCGCCGCGGATGCCGCCGCCGCGTACCGCGCGTCCCTGCCGGACAGGCCGGTGGCGCCGCACACCGGTATCGAGCAACTTCGCGCCGCGTTCGGTGGTCCCCTGGGAGACGGTCCCACCCCGCCCGCCGCGGTCCTGGAACAGCTCATCACGGCGTCCGAACCCGGGCTGGTCGCGACGGCGGGGCCGCGGTTCTTCGGTTTCGTCATCGGTGGCTCGTTGCCGGCCGCGACGGCCGCCGACATGCTGGCCGTCGGATGGGACCAGGTGGGGTTCAACGCGGTGCTCTCACCGGCCGCCAGCGTCGTCGAGGAGGTCGCCGGCGGCTGGCTCAAGGACCTGCTCGGGATCCCGGCGGACGCATCGGTCGGCTTCGTCACCGGAGCACAGGCGGCGAACACGATCGGACTGGCGATCGGCCGGCACGTGGTGCTGGAGCGGGCAGGATGGGACGTCGAGCAGCAGGGCCTCAACGGTGCGCCGCGGGTGCGGGTGCTGGCGAGCATCGAGCGGCACGCCACCATCGACCGTTCCCTACGGTTGCTCGGACTGGGCAACAACAGCGTCGAGCCCGTCCTTGCCGACGTCTCCGGAGCCATTGATATCCGCGACCTGGCAAGGCTTCTGGAGGCCGGCCCGCCGGGTCCGACACTCGTCTGCCTGCAGGCGGGCAACGTCAACACCGGTGCCTGCGACAATCTGCGCGCGGCGTGCGAACTCGTCCGGGCGCACGGGGGCTGGGCGCACGTGGACGGCGCCTTCGGACTCTGGGCGGCGGCCGGCCCGAGTACCGCGAGCCTTGTCGACGGCATCGAACTGGCCGATTCGTGGGCGTGTGACGGGCACAAGTGGCTCAATGTCCCGTACGACTCGGGCTTTGTGTTCTGCGCCGATCCGGCAGCCCACGTCGCCGCCGCCTCCTACACCGCCTCCTACCTCGTCGGATCCGGCGCGGTGCACTCCCCGTCCGACTTCGCCCTCGAATCGTCACGCAGGGCAAGGGGTTTCGCGGTCTGGGCGGCGCTGCGAGAGCTGGGCCGGGACGGTGTCGCCGAACTGGTCGAGCGATGCTGCAGGCTTGCCCGGCGGTTCGCGGAGGGGCTCGCCGCAGGTGGTGCCGAGGTGGTGAACGACGTGGTCCTGAATCAGGTGCTGGTCAGCTTCGGCACCGACGGCAGGACGGACGCGGTCATCGACCGAGTACAGCAGGACGGCACCTGCTGGCTGGGAGGGACAACGTGGCGCGGCCGCCGACTGATGCGCGTGTCGGTGTCGAACTGGTCGACCACCGATGCCGATGTCGATCTGTCGGTGGCGACGATCCTGCGAATTGCGCAGGACATCCCCGAATGACGGCCAGAACAAGCCTCACAGTCCGCCGACCAGATCCGCGCTGACGTCCCACAACCTCCGCGCCACAGCCTCGTCACGACTGGCCGGCGCGGGCTTCTTCGGCTTGCTGTCCGCGAAGTACCGACCTGTCACGCGCTGCACATCCGGTGACGACGCGAGGTAGATGGACGTTTCAGCGCCCTTCTCCGGGCTCTTCATCAGCCACTTGCCCAGCGGGACAAGCATTTTCTGTAAACGACCAGGGTCCTCCGAGCCGAACCCGGTGCGCACGACCCCCGGGTGCAGCGCGTTCGCGGTGACGCCGTGCCCGCTCGTCCGGCGGGCAAGTTCGTCGTTGAAGAGCACGTTGGCAAGCTTGGACTGGTTGTAGGCGCGGGCGCCGGAATAGTGGCGCTCGCCCTGCAGATCGTCGAAGTCGATGCGCCCCATGGCGTGCGCCTGGGAGGAGACAGTCACCACGCGGGCGGGGGCGCTGACGGTGAGCCGGTCGAGGAGAAGGTTCGTCAGCAGGAACGGCGCGAGATGGTTGAGGGCGAAGGTCCGTTCGAGGCCGTCGGGTGTGACGTGCCTGGTGTTCCAGTAGCCGCCGACGTTGTTGACCAGCACGTCGATCCGGGGGTATCTGTCCAGCAGTTCGCCGGCGAGTCGGCGCACCTCCTGCTGCGAGGTCATGTCGGCCACGAAGACGTCGGCTTCACCGGCGGCGCGGCGGATCTCGGTCGCCACCGCCTGAGCCCGCGCCCGGTCCCGGCCGGTGATCGCCACCCGAGCGCCGAGCCGCGCCAATCCCAGCGCGGTTGCCTTGCCGATACCGCCGGTCGCGCCGGTGATCACGGCGGTCCTGCCCGTCATCAGCCCACTGTCGTCGGTGACCATTCACCACCCTCCGATCCGGCGGACCCGGTGAAGGTCCGCTGCAACACGATGCGGCACCGGCGTCCACCGTGCCACCCCGCGGCCCTCACCGACGCGGTATGCACCGATGCCGGGCACGGTCCAAGTCCTGGCACAGTGGTCACCCGTGCCCGCCCCTCCGCCCTCGACAGCACCGCCGCCACCCCCGGGAACCCCCGAGCCCACACTCAACCGGCAGATCCTGCGGCTCGCCGTTCCCGCGCTCGGTGCTTTGCTGGCCGAGCCGACGTTCCTGATCGTCGACGCGGCGATCGTCGGGCACCTCGGTACCGGGCAGCTTGCCGGGGTCGGGCTGGCGTCGGTGGTGCTGGGCACCCTGGTCGGGCTGTCGGTGTTCCTCGCCTACGGCACCACGGCCCAGGTGGCGCGCTCGCTCGGCGCCGGCCGGACCGACCGGGCGCTGCGGTTCGGTGTCGCCGGACTCTACCTCGCGGTGATCATCGGGCTGCTGGTGCTGCTCGTCGGCTGGCCGCTCGCACCGAGCGTCATCGGCTTGTTCGGCGCCGGACCTGACGTGTCCGGCTACGCCGTGACATTCCTGCGCCTGTCGTTGATCGGGCTGCCGGCGATGCTGACCGTGCTCGCGACGACCGGGGTGCTGCGCGGACTGCAGGACACCCGAACACCCTTGCTGGTCGCCGTTCTCGGCGCTGCCCTGAACGTCGGGCTGAACCTGTGGCTGGTCGTCGGTCTGCAGCTCGGGGTTGCCGGCTCTGCGATCGGCACCGTGATCACCCAGACCCTGATGGCCGTGGCCCTCGTCGCGGTTGTCGTCCGGGAGGCCCGCGCCGCCGGCGCGCCGTTGACCCCGCATGCCGGCCTGATCCGCGGCGCCGGGCGGGCCGGGATCCCGCTGTTCATCCGGACACTGACCCTGCGCATCGCGATCATCGTGACCACCGTGGTCGCGGCCAGGCAGGGCGTGGTCGCCTTGGCCGCGCAGCAGGTGGTGCTCGCGATCTGGAACTGGCTGGCGCTGGGACTGGATGCGTTGGCCATCGCAGCTCAGGCCCTCACCGGGAAGGCGCTGGGTGAAGGCGACCGTCGAGCGGCGCGGGCGCTGACCAAGGCGATGCTGCGCTGGGGCGTCTGGGCGGGGGTGGTGATCGGTGTGGTCATCCTGGTCGTGCACGCCGTTGCGGGCGCTGCCTTCTCCCCTGATCCGCAGGTTCGCGCCGCGGTCGCCGCGGCACTGATCGTGGTCGCCATCTCGCAGCCGCTGTCCGGCTGGGTGTTCGTGCTGGACGGCGTGCTGATCGGCGCCGGGGACGGCGTCTATCTCGCCGGTGCGGGTGTTCTCACACTGGTCGTCTACCTGCCGGCCGCGGCCGCGGTCGGGGCGTTCGCGCCGGGAGGCGCCGCCGGGCTGGTCTGGCTGTGGGTGGCCTTCACGGTCGCGTTCATGGGTGCACGTGCGGTCACGTTGGGTCTGCGCTACCGGGGCGACCAGTGGATGGTCACCGGCGCCGACCGTTGAGGATGGATGTCACGAGGGACCCGGGTTGCCGACGCCCGGCCGGTGATGCTCGACTGTGCCCATGGATTCCAACGCAGTAGTGGCGGTCACCGGCGGCAGCGGCAAACTCGGTCGTGCAGTGGTGACAGATCTTCTCGAGAACGGTTACACCGTCGTCAATCTCGATCGGGTGGCCGGGCCGGATTCGGGCGCGCTGTTCGTCAAGGTGGACCTGACCGACTATGGGCAGACCGTGGCCGCGTTGCAGGGAGTCGACGACCGGTACGACCGAATTGACGCCGTCGTCCATCTTGCGGCAATTCCCGCCCCCGGATTGACCACGAATTCCGCGACCTTCGAGAACAACATCACCGGCACCTATCATGTCTTCGAGGCGGCCCGTGCGGCGGGCATCAAGACAGTCGTCTGGGCCTCCAGCGAAACGGTGCTGGGACTGCCGTTCGGGCCGGCGTCACCGCCGCCGTACATCCCGGTCGACGAGGAATACCACCCCCGGCCGCATTCTGCCTACTCGCTGGCAAAGACGCTCGAGGAGGAAATGGCCCACCAGTTCTGCCGGTGGGATCCGGAGTTGTCGATGACCGGCCTGCGGTTCTCCAACGTGATGGAAGCCGCCGACTACGCCGACTTCCCTGGATATGACGACGATCCGGCCACCAGAGTGTGGAACCTGTGGGGGTACATCGACGCGAGGGACGGTGCCCAGGCGGTCAGATTGGCTTTGCAGGCCGCACGGCCGGGCCGGGACGTCTTCATCGTGGCGAATGCCGACACCGTGATGAGCCGTGACAGCGCCGGCCTCGCCGCCGAGGTGTTCCCGGGCGTTCCGCTGAAGAGGGAACTGACCGGGACGGAGACCATGCTCGGCATCGACAAGGCCCGCCGGGTGCTTGGTTTCGAGCCGCGATACAGCTGGCGAGACCAGGTCCGGCCATGACGAGAGACCGGCTGACCGGTGCGCTGCTCGCCGGCGGCGCGCTGGCCGGACCCCTGTTCCTGACGACCGCACTTGTCCAGGGCGCCCGTCGACCCGGCTACCACCCGATGCGACACCCGGTCAGCTCGCTGGCGATCGGTCGACGAGGTCGCGTGCAGAGTGTCAATTTCGTGCTCACCGGAACGCTGTACGGCGGCGCCGCAATCGGCTTGGCCCGTGCAGCCCGACGCGCCGACCGCGAGATCGCGGTCCCGGCGCTCGTTGCGACCGCGGCACTCGGGTTGGTCGGGGCCGGTGTGTTCACCGCCGATCCGGTCAGCGGGTACCCACCCGGGACACCGGATCAGCAGACAAATCGAACCAGGACCGGCCTGCTGCACGACCTGGTGTCGGTGCCGGCGTTCTTGTGCCTGCCCGCGGCGGCGATCGTCGACGCCACCCGATCCTGGCGGCTCGGGAAGCATTGGTGGGCGGTGTACTCGGCGAAGTCCGCAGTCGTTGCGCTGATCAGCGTGGTCCTCGCCTCTGCCGGCTTCGGTCAGCAGCCAGGACTTGTCGACCGGGCGGGTCTGATGCAGCGGATCTTCGTCGGGACCTCGTTCGGCTGGTTGTCGGCGCTCAGTGCCCGGCGGTTATTCGGCGGGCGCCACCAGGTCGGCAACTGACTTGTCGGGCCGCAACCCGCGCCAACTGGGTGCCCGCAGCCGCCCCTCGGGGGTCCACTCGCTGTAGGTGACCTCACCGACGAGCGTCGGTTCCACCCAGTTCGCATCACGGGCATCCACCCGCGGGACTGTGTCGGCGACCGGAGAATCACCGCGGTGCAACGGTTCCAGGATGCCCATCAGCTGAGCCAGAACCGCGTCGGTGAAGCCTGTGCCGACCTTCCCGGCGTACCGCAACCCGCCGTCCGCGGTCGGAACCGCCACCAACAGCGCCCCGAGCGAGCCGGCCCGCCGGCCACCACCGGGACGCCACCCCACGACGACCACCTCGACTTCGGTGAAGTTCTTGATCTTGAGCCAGCTGCGGGATCGCTTGCCCGGCAGGTACACCGAATCGGCCTTCTTCGCGACGATGCCTTCCCACTTGAGATCGACGCTGTGCTGCAATGCCTCTCCGACCGGACCCGGCAGTTGCGGCGGCACCAGGCAGACCGCACCCGACAGCGGCAGCACCTCGAGGATTCGGCGTCGGTCGTCATACCGCTTGTTCAGCAGCGACACTCCATCCAGGTGCAGCACGTCGAACAACCAGAATTGCACGGAGACCTTCTGCCGGACACGGGCCACGTCACGCGCAGCCGCCAGGTTCATCCGCTGCTGCAACAGATGGAAACTGGTCCGACCTTTCTCGTCGAGGGCGACGATCTCACCGTCCAGAACTCCGCTGTGCCCGGCGAGCAATTCGGTCAGTACCTGCAGTTCCGGATAGGCATGGGTGAAATCGTTGCCTGCGCGGCTGTGCAATTGCAGTCCCCTGCTGCCGAACGCCGCCAACGCCCGAATACCGTCCCACTTGCCCTCGAACCGCCAGCTGCCATCGTCACCGACCTGGTCGGCGGTAGCTGCCGTGGCCAGCATGGGGCTGAGATCCGCCGGTGGATCGGGCGGCCGGCGGCGTCGGCCCGGAGCGGGAGGTGGACTGGAGGTGGATGGCGCAGAAGCCTCGGATGTCCCGGCGCGCAGATAGGCCGGGCCGTCGACGCTCTGGTCCTTCATCCGGTTCATCAACCACGAGTTGTCCTGGGTTCGGATGAGCACATAGCGCCCACGGGCCCGCTCGCCACGCAGGACGATCATGATCTCGTCCTCGCGCCACTTCTCGGTCGAATAGGTGCCGGCGTCCCAGATCGTGACGGTGCCACCGCCGTATTCACCGCGCGGGATGATGCCTGCGAAATCGGCGTAATCGAGGGGATGGTCCTCGGTCTGCACAGCCAGCCGGCCCTGGCCGGTCTCCGGCGGAATGTTCTTCGGCACCGCCCAGGAGACCAGCACCCCACCGCGCTCCAACCGGAAGTCGTAGTGCAGCCGGCGGGCGTGATGCTCCTGGATGACGAAGGTGTTGTCGTTGCCGTGCGGCAAAAACCCCGGTTCGGGTACCGGCTCCGGAGTCTTCGACGCCGACCGCATGGACCGGTACTTGTCCAGCTTCTGATCCGGGACTGCACCGTCCTCCGGCGCATCCGGGGCAGACCTACTGCGGCTGACCGTGTTCCGGTCCGACCCGGCAGATGCGCGGGTCCCGGCAGATGCGCGGGTCCCGCCGGGCCCACGGGTCTCGGCACCGTCGTTGTCACCTTCTTCGAGCCCGAGCATCGGGTCCGGCGCCCGGGACAGCAGCTCGAGCACCTCCCGGTAATCCAGCTGCCGCAGGTCCGGATCGGCCAGCTCTTCCCAACTCCGCGGGGCGGCGACCATCGGATGGTCCCGACCGCGCAGCGAATACGGCGCGATCGTCGTCTTGGCAGCATTGTTCTGCGACCAGTCGATGAACACCTTGCCCGGTCGCAACGACTTCGCCATCTTCGAGACGACCTTGCCGGGCATCTCGGCCTCGATCGCCTCGGCAATCTCCCGAGCGAACTCGGAGGCCTCGTCGGACGTCATCGAGCCGTCCAGCCGGCCGTAGAGGTGAATGCCTTTGGAGCCGCTGGTCACCGGAACCAGCGGGCCCTGGATCCTGGCCTTCACCGCACGCGCGACGACGGCGCAATCGGCGAGCTGGACACCTGGTCCGGGATCGAGATCGAACACCACCCGGTCCGGCCGGAGGCCGTCGAATGCACGTTCCTCGGTGGTCCCGACATCGGGAAATCGCCATTGCGGAACGTGCAATTCCAGGGCAGCGACCTGGGCCAACCAGGCGAGCGTTGCCGGCGAGTCGACGATGGGATAGGCCTTTGGACCGTCGGAGTGCTGAATCGTCTTGCGGGTGACCCACGACGGAACCCCCTTCCCGATGTCCTTGTGGAAGAACGGCGTGGTGTTCACTCCGTCCGGCCATCGCTTGCGCGTGACAGGTCGACCGGCGAGGTGCGGAATCATTGCGTGTGCGACCTCGGCGAAATAGGCGATGACGTCCGATTTCGTGGTGCCGGTGGCCGGGTAGAAAACTTTCCGCAAGCGAGTGAGCGCCAGCCGATGACCGTCGAGCTCGATGGTCGCCGAATCGCCGGGCACGCCGCGCACCTCCTGTTGATCTTCGCTCGCTGAGCGTGCATGACCGGAATCGGTCTGGCTCGGCTCACCCGGAAGGTCCATCATGGGCACATGCGATCGATCTGGAAAGGTTCCGTGGCCTTCGGGCTGGTCAACGTTCCCGTCAAGGTGTACGCCGCCACCGAGGAGAAGGACGTCCGGTTCCACCAGGTGCACGCGCAGGACGGTGGCCGGATCCGGTACAAGCGGGTGTGCGACATCGACGGCGAGGTCGTCGAATACGCCGACATCGCCAAGGCATACGAGAGCGACGACGGCAGAACGATCATTCTCACCGATGACGATTTCGCGCAGCTGCCGGTGAACGCCAGCCGGGAGATCGAGGTGTCGAGCTTCGTCCCGGCCGACCAGATCGACCCACTGTATTTCGACAAGAGCTACTACCTGGAGCCTGCGTCGTCATCGACGAAGGCCTACAAGTTGCTACTGCGCACCTTGGAGCAGACCGACCGGATCGCCATCGTCAATTTCGCGCTGCGGCAGAAGACGCGGCTGGCGGCGATGCGGGTGCGCGACGACGTGCTGGTGATCCAGACACTGCTCTGGCCGGACGAGGTGCGGGCCGCCGAGTTTGCGTCGCTGGACGAATCCGTGACGATCAAACCCGCAGAACTCAAGATGGCCTCGATGCTCGTCGACAGTTTCGCCGACGACTTCCGCCCCGAGGACTACACCGATGAGTACCGGGCGGAGCTCGAGCAGCTGATCGAGGCGAAGCTCGAAGGCGGCGAGGCATTCCCGACGCCGGAGAAGGAGGACGAGGGCGAGGACGCTGAGGTCGTCGACCTTCTCGCCGCGCTCCAGCGCAGCGTCGAGCGGCACAAGGCCGACGCCAAGGGTGACGGCGAGAGTTCGTCGCGCAGCCGGAGCTCGTCGGCAAAGTCGTCCTCCGGGTCCGGCCGAAGCACCCGATCCCGCGCGAAGAGCGATGATGACGGGGCCAAGAACGGTGCGGCCGGCAACAGCTCTTCGGAGACGAAGCCGAAGACCACCCGGAAGCCGCGGACGAAGGCCGCCGGCTGAGTTCCTACTCGAGCGTGCGCTGTGCGGCGTGCTGCACCACGTCCGTCAGCCGCCCGCGGCGGGCGAACTCCGCCCGCTGCAGGTCGGCACCGGTACCCGAGCGGCGTAGCCGGTCCAACTGCTCCAAGACGAAATCCAGGTCGTCGTTGGCGCGCAGCGCGGCAAGGATGTGCTCGACCAGACCGTCGACGAGCGCCCACGCCGGGACGAGCTCGCGCGTGCGGTAGTCGAACAGCGACCCCGAGACACCGAACCGCGCCGCCCGCCAGATCGCCCCACGCAGCACGTCGACCCGGATCACCGGCGCCGGCTTGCCGTGCTGCCATTCCGCCACGGCCGTATCGACCAAACCCCTTGCCAGGGCGGCGATCAACGCGGCGTCGCGGACATCGGTGCAGACGTCCGGCACCCTGATCTCCACCGTCGGATAGTGCGCGGACAACCGTGCGTCGAAATAGATCATCCCGTCGTCCATCGCCGCGCCGGTGGTGAGCAACTCGGCGATCGCCCGCTGGTAACCGCCGATGTCGCCGAACGGGTTGGTCGGCCCGGCAGTCGGCCATTGACCCCAGACGATCGACCGATAGCTGGCGTAGCCGCTGTCCTTGCCCTGCCAGAACGGTGAGTTCGCCGACAGCGCCGTCAGCACCGGCAACCAGCCCCGGATGCGGTCCAGGGCGGCGACGCCCTCGTCGCCGGACACCACCGAGACATGAACATGTTGACCGCAGGTCAGCTGTTCGCGGGCGATCAGGCCGAACGTCTCCGCCATCCGGTCGTAGCGGTCATCCGGTGTGGCGGTGGGGCGGACCTTGAACGGATTGGTGGCGACGGCGACGACATGGACGCCGGTGCTGCCCGCGGCGGTCGCGACCGCCCGGCGCAACTCCAGCAGATCATCGCGCAGGGCGGTGATGTCGGGCGTCGGCGACGACCCGATCTCCGCCTGCTCCATCTTGAATTCGTGCTCGACCCGGCTGTCCGCACCGAGCCATTCCTGCGCCGCCTCGAGCACACTCGCTCCCGCGGACGCCGGCCGACCATCGGCCGGATCGACGAGCATCAGTTCTTCTTCGACACCCACGGTCCGCTTCGCCACCGGCATAGTGTGCCTCCCGATTGTTTCGGCAGATGGCAAGCGGGCACGCTGGGTCATACGGTCTCCACCGACACACCAGCACAGGACAGGCAGGCAGGCGAATGTCACCCGCGAACGAGCTCGGCAAGTCCAACGGCGGTGAGTTCATCCGGGACTCGCGCTACATCACCACCCGGATCACCGCCGACGCCCGCGACGGTTACCCGGTCGTGCCCGGACGGTACCGGCTGGTGGTGTCCCGGGCGTGTCCGTGGGCGAACCGTTCGACGATCGTGCGCCGGCTTCTCGGCCTGGAGAACGTCATCTCGCTGGGTGTCTGCGGGCCGACCCATGACGAGCGCAGCTGGACCTTCGATCTCGATCCGGGCGGCGTGGATCCCGTACTGCGCATCGAGCGACTGCAGCAGGCCTATCTGGCGCGCGACCCCGAGTACCCGCTGGGCATCACCGTTCCGGCGATGGTCGAGGTCTCCACCGGTCAGGTGGTGACGAACGACTTCTCGCAGATCACCCTTGACCTTTCCACCCAGTGGCGTGAGTTCCACCGGGACGGCGCGCCGGACCTGTACCCCGAGGTGCACCGGGAGGAGATCGACGCCGTCAACGATGTCGTCTTCGGTGACGTCAACAACGGTGTGTACCGCTGCGGCTTCGCCGGTGGACAGGACGGCTACGACAGCGCCTACGACAGGCTTTTCTCGAGGCTGGACTGGCTGTCGAAGCGGTTGACGGACCGTCGATACCTGGTGGGCGACACCATCACCGAAGCGGACGTCCGGTTGTTCACCACGCTCGCACGGTTCGACCCCGTCTATCACGGCCACTTCAAGTGCAACCGGAGCAAGCTCGCCGAGATGCCGGTTCTGTGGGCCTACGCGCGAGATCTGTTCCAGACGCCCGGATTCGGGGACACCACCGACTTCGTGCAGATCAAGCAGCACTACTACAAGGTTCACACGAACATCAACCCGACGCAGATCGTGCCGAAGGGTCCCGATCTCTCGGGCTGGTTCGAACCGCAGAACCGTGCGGAGCTCGGTGGGCGGCCCTTCGGTGACGGCACCCCACCACCGAATCAGCCGGTGGACGAAATGCTCACCGCGTCCTGGTCATGGACGCCAGAACCTGCTGTGCATCAACGCATCTCCAGCGGCTGAGCCGTCGACTCCAGCACGCTGAGCCACAGGTCGCCGTCCGGGGCGACCTGGTTGCGGACCGAGACCACGATGTCGATCGGCACGTGCACGAAACGGTTGTGGCGACGCCCGACGACCATGTCCGTGCGACCCGCCATCCCGGCGTGCACGGCCGCCTGGGCGAGCCGGACGCAGTAGACCGAGTCGTGCGCCTTTGCGGGCACTGACCGGATGGCATAGCCGGGTTCGATGTACTTCAGCGTGAGATCGGTTCCAGCGGAGGCGAAGTGGTCGGTGATAGCGGCCTCCAGATACCGCCCGATACTGCCGAGCGTTCGGTTGCCGGAGGCATCGGTGCCGGTCGCGGCGCGCGGCATCAGATTCTGGCCCGCGCCCTCGGCCACCACCACCACGGCGCTGCCGCGGTCGGCCACCCGCCGCTGCAGCGCGGCGAGGAAGCCGGACTCGCCGGTCAACGCGAACTCCACCTCGGGGATGAGGACGAAGTCGGCGTGGTGATTCGCAAGAGCGGCGTAGCAGGCGATGAACCCGGCATGGCGCCCCATCACCGTCACCAACCCGACGCCGTTGATCGAGGATTGCGCCTCCACCTGCGCCGCAGCGATCGACTCGGCCGCCACCGTGAACGCCGTCTGGAACCCGAAACTCTGTCCGATGAAAGCTATGTCGTTGTCGATGGTCTTCGGGATCCCGATGATCCCGATCGGCAACTCGCGACGACGGCACTCCGCGGCGATCCGCCCGGCGCCGCGCATGGAACCGTCACCACCGATGACGAACAGCATGTCGATGCCCAGGTCGACCAACCTGTCGACCATCACTCCCGCATCCTGCGCACCGCGTGAGGTGCCCAGGATGGTCCCACCGTGGCTGTTGATGGTCCGCACCCGCTCCTGCGTCAGCACGATGGGCTGATGGCCGAGATCGGGTACCAGGCCGGCGAACCCGTTCCGGAACCCGACGACGTCGTCGATGCCGTAGTGGGTGTGCAATTCCATCACCAGACCCCGGATGACGTCGTTCAACCCGGGGCAGAGCCCGCCGCAGGTGACGATGGCAGCCCTGGTGGCGCCGGGCTGATGGAACAGCCGGCGGCGCGGACCGCCCGGTTCGAGCGTCGGGACCTCGTCGAGCGGCACACCGTGCCCGCGCAGCAAGGAAACGGTGTCGTCGAACAGCACCCGGTCGGATTCCTCGACGTAATGGTCGTTGGTGGTGCGGCCGGCGACATACTTCGCCAACGCGGAATCGTGCCGGCACTCACCGAGCTGCCTGACCTGGAGATCCGCGAGATGCACCATCGATCAAGCGTCCTGCGCAGGTGTGACCTCGGTGTGTCGGGCGCGGAAATTCGAGCCCAGTGTCCGGCGTACGAGCCGCCGGCTCAGCGAACCACGCGCACCGCGCGGCGCGACCAACTGTCGACGAACGCCGTCCACCGCGCGACGTCCTGTTCGTCCGGCTGCATCAAAACGACCTGCAGGTCGCCGCCGTCCACGTCCATCAACTCGGTGGCGAAGTCGATCGCGCCCGCCTTGGGATGGCGCCATACCCGGCGGCGGCTGCAGGCCCGGGCAACGTGCCGCTCCGCCCACAGGTCGCGAAATTCGGACGATGCGCGACCGAGCTCGTCCACGAGCGCGGCCGTGGCCGGGTCGAAGGCAGCATCGGCGAAAGCGGTCCGCAGCTGGGCAACGGTGTCGCGGCGCACCAGGTCGAGGTCCACCCATCCTCCGATGTCCGCCGAGGAGTCGCTTCCTGTTCCGGTGAAGAGCAGCCGCACCTGGTTCCGCCGTGCAATCGGCTGGTGCTCCAGACCGCCGAGAAGGACCGACCCGCCCCGATTCCAGGCAAGAACGTCGCGACGACGGTTGAGCACCCATGCTGCATCCGGCTCCACCTGGACGAGCAGCCGTTGCAGTGGGGAAGGTACGTCCGTCCGGACCGTGAGCGCCGGTCCGGGATCACGCCGTCCGGCCAGGGCGAACAGGTGCCGGCGTTGCGATCGGTCCAGACCGAGACACTCGGCGAGCGTCGAGAGCACCTGCACCGATGGCTCAGGGTGGCGCCCCTGCTCCAGCCGGACCAGGTACTCGATGGAGACGCCCGAGAGCGTGGCCAGCTCCTCGCGCCGCAACCCCGCCGTCCGGCGATTCCCGCCACCGCGAAGACCGGCCGCCGCCGGCGAGCGGGCAGCCCGCCTGGCCCGCAGGAACAGGCCGAGTTCGCGCGCATCGGTGGTCACGCCGCCATTGTGCGGCCGTCGCACCTCGCGCTGCCTGGCCCACCGAGGGCCAGTCCTGCGCGGGCCTGGTTGACCACGCCGGACGCGCGCAGGTTGGTGGCCATGACAGTGCCGACCACATCACAGACCCTGACCGACCAACACGTGCTGATCGCCGGTGGCAGCTCCGGTATCGGGCTGGCAACCGCCGAGTCCGCCCGTCGATCACGTCGTGAACGCAGCGGGCTCCGCGCATCTCGGCGACGTGCTCGCGCCCGAGCCCATCGACGATCATTTCACCGCCATCGACACCCCCCTCCGGGGCAGCGTGCAGTTGATCCGTGCGGTGCACCCGGCACTCCGGCCGGACGGGTCCGTCGTGCTCATCGGCGGAATCTCCACCGACCGGCCGGTCACCGGTGCATGGGCCTCCAGCGTCGGAACCGCCGCGGCCGAACAGCTCGCGCGGGCACTGGCGCTGGAGTTGGCGCCGCTGCGCGTGAACGCGGTGTCGCCCGGCTGACCTGACCAGCCCTGTCCCAAGGCGCCCACCTCATCCACCACCGCAACCTCATCCACCACCAGAAAGGAATCCCGATGCAAGCCATCTGGATCGAACTGCCGGCGCTGGACCTGCACCGGTCGAAGGCCTTCTACGAGGCCGTGTTCGCCCACCCGGCGACCGAGGCCGTGGACAACGGCACCCGCACCATCACCGTCATCCCGGGCAACCCCACCGTGTCGCTCAACCAGACCCCCGGCTTCAGGCCGCATGCCGATGGAACGCTGCCCTACTTCCAGGTGCCCGAACTCGACACAGCGGTCGCGGCTGCCCTGTCGAACGGCGGCAGGGTTGTCGAACCGCGGCACGAACGGCCGGGGTTCGGGTGGTTCGCGCTGATCCTGGACAGTGAGGGCAACCCGCTCTACCTGCACGCGGACCACTGAGCGGAACCGTCAGGAACCGCCCGCAGGCTCGTCGGCCCCGGCGATCTGGGTCAGCACCCGCACCAGCGACGGTTCCTCCGGCGTGGACCCGAAGCCGAACCGGACCGGTGGGCTGACCGGCTGCAGCTCGCCCAGGTCGACGCCGTCCAGCCGGGCACTGACCGACCGGATGCGGTGCAGGTCCAGGGCGGCGTACCACTCCCGACGGCCACCACCGGCCTTGCCGCGGGTGCGGACACCGTCCATCACCAGCTTGGCGATGGGGTCCTGAACGGTCGCCCACCAGCGAGCCCGCGCGAGCCGGCGCGGAACCGCGAGCAGCAGCCAGCCCAGCGGCGGGCGGCCGTGGACCTCGAACGTCAGCGCCAGTTCGTCACTGCTGACCATCCATTTGCTGCCGTCCCGCACCCGCAGCACCGGCGTCACCCGTACCTCGTCGAACTGGTAGGTGGCGGCGATGAAGTCGGCGAGCTCCTGGGTGGGTGCGAGCAGGATCCGATGCCCGTCGGCACGTTCGATCATCACGTCGGTGACGGACCCGTACGGCGACAGCGGCCACATGCCGACGACCAGCCTGGTGCCAGAGGTGGTGCCCATCCCTGCGATCGCCCCGTCGAACTTGAGGATGTCGAACTTCAGCATGGGCACCACCGTAAGGGAGCAATCAGGTGGGCACGTTCGCATCCGTCGCGACCACGACATGCCGCACCGGGACGTCGAACTCCTTGCGCGCGCGCTCCACCACGTCCTGACGCAGCCAACCCGAGTGACCGTGGCCGTGCGTGGAGACGACGATCCGATCGGGCGAGAATTCCTTCACCGCGTGTTCCAGGGCGTGCATGGGCCGGTGATCACCGAGCTCCCCGCTCGCGTGCAGGCCCTCCGAGCGGAGGATCTCCAGGGTGGAGTCGAGCCGCTCCTGGGCCGCCTTCGTCGTTTCCTCCCAGACCCATACCGCCCCGGAATGCTCCGCCTGGCCGGTGTCCACCGGGTTCGCCGGAACGCTGACGAAGTACTCCGCCTTCCCTTCGGCGTCGATCGCTCGCAGCGCGTCGAGCAGTTCGGTGGCGCCGACCGTCTGGTTCGCCAGCACGAGCACCTTGGTGCCGCCGGGCTGCGCCGCGCCGTCGAAGTCTTTACCGACCGATCCGCCCCGCGACTTCGTCAGCGCGTACAGGCCGAGCACGACGGCGAAGGCCAGCAGGCTCAGCAGCAGCTGCGAGCGGGCGCTGCTGTCGAAGAACATCAGCACCAGGACGGCGAGCATGGCGGCGATCGTCGCGATCGTCAGGAACGGGTACAACCACATCTTGACCTTGAGGTCCTCGGGCTTCGTCCGCCTGCGCAGTACCAGCTGCGAGATCGCGATCAGCAGGTAGACGAACAGGATGATCGCGCCGGAGGAGTTGAGCAGGAACGCGAAGACGGCGTCCGGGGACACCGCAGCCGCGATGACGCACAGGAAGCCGACGATGGTCGAGACGAGGATGGCGACCATCGGAACCCCGCGGCGGTTCACCGCGATGAAGGAAACCGGTGCCTCCCGCCGGGCGGCCAGCACGAACAACATCCGGGACGCGGTGTACAGCCCGGAGTTCAGGCAGGACAGCACCGCGGTCAGGACCACGGCGTTCATCACGTGGTCGGCGTAGGGGATGCCCATCGCGGTCAGCGCGCTGACGTACGGCGAGGCGCCCTCCTCATTGGAGTTCCACGGCAGGATGACGCACAGCAGGAAGATCGAACCGACGAAGAAGATCGCGATGCGGGTGATCACCGAGTTGGTGGCCTTCGCGATCGACCGCGCCGGATCCTTCGATTCCGCCGCTGCGACGGTGGCGATCTCGGCCCCGACCATCGAGAAGATGACCACCACGATGCTGCTGAAAACGGCACCGAGACCCAGCGGGAACAGGCCGCCGTGCGCCGTGAGGTTGGAGAAATCGATCTCCTTGTTCGGCCAGATGCCGAGCACATACAAGGTGCCCAACACCAGGAACGCGATGATCGCGAACACCTTGATACCGGCGAACCAGAACTCGAACTCCCCGTACGAACGGACCGAGAACAGGTTGGTCGCCGTCATCAGCACCATCAGACCCAGCGACAGCAGCCACAGTGGTGCGTCCACCCAATAGGTGATGATCTTGGCTCCGGCGACCGCCTCGAAGCCGACGACGATCACCCAGAAATACCAGTACAGCCAGCCGACCGAGAAGCCGGCCCAGCCGCCGAGTGCTCGCCTGGCGTAGTCCGCGAACGACCCTGTCGACGGGCTCGCGACAGCCATTTCACCGAGCATCCGCATCACCATGATGATCAGCACGCCGGTGATGGCGTAGGTCAACCAGGCCGCCGGGCCGGTGTCGAGGATGACCAGCCCGGACCCGACGAACAGGCCCGCCCCGATCACCCCACCGATCGCGATCATGGTCAGGTGCCGCTGAGTCAGGCCCTTGTGCAGCTCTGCAGGTGCAGCCACGTCGGACTCCTTCAGTTGTGACGCCCAGTGAGTGAAGCGCTCCGCTTCGACGCTGACAATGCTCTTCGCCGGGAGTGTGGGCAAGAGCCGAAACAGAGCGGAAACAGCATGCTGTTCAACAGTTCCCATTTGCCGAGGACGACTCGGACTTTTCGTACTTGAAGTTGCAAGTCGTCGCGGCGAGATGACGATCAGCAATGACTGACTGCGCCATCCGTGGAAGGTCCGGTGGCCGGTCGATTCAGGTCAACGCCTGGCCGGACACGGCGAACAGGACGACGGCGATCAAAGCCGTGACGATGACGATCCCGAACAGCCCGCGGCCGGCCGGGCGGCGCAGCGCGAGCACCACCCCGGCCGCGGCGAGCAGCACCAACCCCGCTGCGGCGACCCATCGCCACGGCGCGATGCCCGCCTCTTCGGTGGTGCCGAGCAGCACCACCAGGCAGGCTGCGGCCAACAGGATCGGGCAGGCCACCGCCGTGGCGCGGGCCCCGATGCGGTGCGGCAACCCGCGGACGCCGTTGTCCAGGTCGTCCTGCAGATCCGGCAGCACGTTCGCCAGATGGGCCGACACCCCGAACAGCGCGCCCATGATCATCGCCCAGGGCGCGGGCCACTGCGGTACCGGCGCGGACAGCGTCGCCACTGCGGGCAGGATTCCGAAAGCGATCGCGTACGGCACGAACGAGACCGCTGTGCCCTTGAGTCCCAGGTTGTACGCCCACCCGCACGCGACGACGGTGAGAGCCGCCAGACCGGGCAGCCATCCCAGGGCGAGCGACAGCACCACCGCCGCGAGCAGTGCGACGACGGCCGCGATGCCCACGGTGCGCGGCGATACGGCACCGCGGGCGACCGGCTTGTCCGCCCGGGCGGTGGCCCGGTCACGGGCGGCGTCGATCGCGTCGTTGGACCAGCCGATGGACAACTGACCCGCGAACACGGCGGTCACCAGCAGCAGTGCGCGGCCGGCGGAGAGGCCGGCCAGTGCGGCCAGCCCGGCACTGATCGCGGTGACGGCGATGGTGGGGACGGGATGGCAGGACAGCGCCAGGGCCCGGACCGCGCCGGCCATCGAAGGGGCAGCCGGCCGTGGTCGGGTCATCGTCACCTCCGCTGGACCGTGCTCAGGGCATCGTCAGCGCCACCGTACTGTGGCCTGCATGACCTGCCTTGCGGCCGTGCACGGAGTTCTTCCGCCTCACCGTTACCCGCAGGACAAGATCACCGAGGCGATCGCCGAGCAGGTCCTGCAGGAAGGCACCAACCACGAGGTGGTGCGCCGGATCCACACCAACACCCGCGTCGGCAGCCGCTATCTCGCCCTCCCACTCGAGCAGTACGGGCAAATGTCCGGGTTCACCGAGGCCAACGACGCCTTCCTCGAGGTGGCGGTCGATCTCGGCGTGCAAGCCGTGAACGGCGCGCTGGCGGAAGCCGGCATCGGCGCGGAGGAGGTCGACGTCATCTTCTCCACCACGGTGACCGGCCTCGCGGTGCCGTCATTGGAGGCGCGCATCGCCGCCAGGGTCGGATTCCGCAGGGACATCAAGCGGGTGCCGATGTTCGGGCTGGGCTGCGTCGCAGGCGCTGCCGGGATCGGTCGGATGCACGACTACCTGCGCGGCTGGCCGGATCACGTCGGCATCCTGCTGGCAGTCGAACTGTGCTCGCTGACGGTGCAACGCGGTGACGTGTCGATGGCCAATCTGGTCGCCTCCGGCTTGTTCGGCGACGGTGCGGCCGCGGTTGTCGCCGTCGGCTCCGAGCGAGCCGATCGACTCGGGACGAGCGGCCCGAGGGTGGTGGCCAGCCGCAGTCATCTGTATCCCGACACCCAGGGCGTGATGGGGTGGGATATCGGTTCCGATGGCTTCGGCATCGTGCTGACCGCGGAGGTGCCGGACCTGGTGCACCGTTACCTCGGCACGGACATCCGCGACATGCTCGCCGCGCACGACCTGACGGTCGACGACATCGGTGCCTGGGTGTCACATCCCGGCGGCCCGAAGATCATCGAGGCCATCGAGGCCGAACTGGGGGTCGGACCCGACGCCCTGGAGATGACCTGGCGGTCGCTGGCAGAAATCGGCAACCTCTCCTCGGCGTCGGTGCTGCACGTGCTCCGGGACACCCTGCGGGATCGACCCCCGCCGGCGGGCAGCCCCGGCGTGTTGATGGCGATGGGACCGGGCTTCGCGTCCGAGCTGGTGCTGCTGCGCTGGTGACCGGCCCGGTACGGCACCATGGTTCTTGATCGACAGGGCGGCGGAAGGAGACGGCTTGATCGCCTACACGCTGTTCGTGCTGGCGATCGGCGTCGAGCGGATCGCCGAACTGGTGGTGTCGAAGCGGAACCTCGCGTGGGCGTTCGCGCACGGCGGCCGTGAGTACGGTCGCGGTCACTACCCGGCGATGGTGCTGCTGCACTTCTCGCTGCTGGTCGGCTGCATCGCCGAGGTCTGGCTGCTCGACCGCCCGTTCTATCCGGTGCTCGGCTGGACGATGGTGGTGCTCGTCCTTGCCGCGCAGGGGCTCCGGTGGTGGTGCATCACCACCCTGGGCCGGCGCTGGAACACCCTGATCGTCGTCGTGCCGGGGCTGCCGTTGGTGAACCGCGGGCCCTACCGCCGGCTGCGTCATCCGAACTACGTCGCCGTCGTGGTCGAGGGCATCGCGCTGCCGATGGTGCACACGGCCTGGATCACCGCGCTCACCTTCACGGTGCTCAACGCCGCTCTGCTCACCGTGCGGATTCGCGAGGAGGAGCGCGCTCTCGCGGTGGCGGCCGCGGCGTCGCCGCGGCAGAGCACCGACTCCGGCTCGCACACACCATGATCGACGTCCTGGTCGCCGGCGCTGGACCCGCCGGACTGGCGACCGCGCTGTTCGCGGCACAGGCGGGATTCGACGTCGCGGTGGTTGACCCCAGGGGCGGATCGGCAGAGTCGGCAGAACCGATCGACAAGGCTTGTGGCGAGGGACTCATGCCGGGCGCGGTGACCGCGCTCAGGTCACTGGGCGTGGAGCCGCCGGGCGTCCCGTTCCGCGGTATCGGTTACTTCGGTGCCGGGCATCACGCGGAATCGTTGTTCAGGTCGGGCACCGGAGTGGGTTCGCGCCGCACCGAGTTGCACGCCGCACTGCTCGCGGCGGTGAGCGCCGCCGGAATCCCGGTGCTCGGGCGCCGGGTGACGACGATCGCGCAGGACGACACCTCGGTGACCGCGGCCGGTCTCACGGCGCGATACCTTGCCGCCGCCGACGGTCTGCACTCGCCGATCAGCCGCTCGCTCGGTCTGGATCTCCCGGTCCGGGTCAGGCGACCGCGCTGGGGGCTGCGCCGTCACTACCGGGTGACGCCGTGGTCCGATCTCGTCCAGGTGCACTGGTCGGACCGGTCGGAGGCCTATGTGACGCCGGTCGGGGAGAACCTCGTCGGCGTCGCCGTGCTGAGCAGCGAACGAAAGCCGTTCGACGATCAGCTCACCCGTTTCCCGCTGCTGGCAACACATCTGGACGGGACAGACGGCGGTGCGGTGCGCGGCGCCGGTCCACTGCGCCGCCGCACCAGCAGCAGGGTGGCGGGGCGGGTGCTGCTGGTCGGCGATGCCGCCGGTTACGTCGACGCGCTCACCGGTGAGGGCATCGCGGTGTCGCTGGCGTGTTCGCGCTCGCTCGTGCAGTGCCTGGTCGCCGGTCGGCCGGCCGACTACGAGGCCGCCTGGCTGCGTCAGTCCCGCCGCTACCGGTCGCTCACCTCGTCGCTGCTCTGGGCCAGTGGCCGACCGCTGCTGCGCCGATCGCTGGTCCCGGCGGCACAGCGGCTGCCGTGGTTGTTCGACGCCGCCGTCGGGCAGCTGGCACGCTGAGCGGCCTGGCGGGTTGAGCGGTGTGGCGGTGTCGGTGTCGGTGTCGGCGTGCTCCATCGCCATCGGTGAGGGGATCACGACCGCGGCACCCGGATCCGTGCAGGGCCTACAGGTGGTCGTCAGCGACATCGAGGAGGCCAAGGCGGATCTGGTGGCCCGCGGCATCGAGGTCAGCGACGTGCAGCGCTTTCCGTGGGGTGCGTTCGTCTTCTTCACCGATCCTGACGGGAACGCGTGGGCGGTGCAGGACCTGTCGGGCGGCAGCCGATGACACGGCACCGGGAACTCACCTGAGGCGTCGGGCACGCAGCACCAGATCCTCAGAGTGGTGCGCGCCCGCGCCACCCTCGGGCGCGGGCCTGGGTCGCTTCTGGTCCACTTCGACGACCCAATCGTCGTCCAGCAACGCGGTGACCATCGACGGCCAGACGTAGTCAGCTGGGTCGAAGCCGCTGTCGTCGACGTCCCGCGTCTCCATGCCGGCATGGTGCACCAGCAACAGCAGGCCGCCTGGCGCGACCGCGTCCAGCAGTGCGTGTTCGGCGGCGGCGCTGGGGGTGCGCAGCAGCGCCGGGTACTGCGCGGACACCAGGTCGAACGACGACGGGGGCAACGACGCCTCGGCCAGACCGGCATGGAGGAACCGGATCATCACTCCGGCGTCACGCGCGTGACCCGCCGCCCTGGCAAGTGCCACACCCGATACCTCCAGCGCGGTGACCTGCCAACCGCGCTGCGCCAGCCAGACGGCGTCCGCCCCTTCGCCGCAGCCGACGTCCAGCACGCGGCCGGGGGCGAGTCCTGCCACCTCGTCGACGAGCGCACCGTTGGGCCGGCCGCTCCACAATTGCTCACGGTCCGTGTAACGCCTGTCCCATTCCACTTGTACCGCCGGGTCACCGAGATACGGCCCGTCCATCAGTTGCGGCCCTGGGCGAACATCTCGACCGACTTGTCGATGCGCCGCTGTCGTGTCTCGGCGGTCTTGGCGCCTTCGATCGCCAGCACATGACGCAGCTTGTTGCTGTAAGACAGAGCATCGAAGGAGGCGCGGGCAACCGGGTTCGCATCCAGCGCGGACGAGAGGTCCGCCGGCACAGACACTTCCCGCGGTGCGGTGTCCAGCTCCAGCTCCACGTCGACCTCGTCTCCCGCGGACACACCCGCTGCGGCGCGGTGTTCTGCGCTGACCGGCAGCATGAACGCGCCGGCCATCGAACCCACGCTGGACCGATAGGTGTGCCCACCGTTCAGGGTGACGGTGACCGCCGGCTTCTTGCCCGATCCGAGATCGGCGACCACCTCGGCCGGTACCTCGATGCCGGTGGCCGTCTTGCCGGCGAGGGTGAGCGTGCCGCGGAATTTCATGTCGAGCAGTATGCCGATGCCTGCTCGATGAGTTGTGCCGGCGGTCCTGGTCTGTTGGGCGTGGACCTGACGGCGGCGTTCGACGCGGGTGGTCGATCCTGGCCCGGGTTCACCGTTCGCACCGTCGTCCTGCCCGGCGGGACATCCGTCGAATACGAAGAAGCGGAGTGGCGCGGAACGCTCGTCATCGTGGTCGCGGGTCTCGTCGAACTGGAGACGATCGGTGGTGCGCGTCGTGGCTTCGGCGCCGGCGACGTGCTGTTCTTCGCCGGCCTCCGGTTGCGCGCACTGCACAACGCCAACGGCGAAGATGTGGTGCTGCAAGCGGTCTCCCGGGCACCATCGACGCGCGGTCAGGGCTGACCTGCCGCGTGGTCTGGGCTGACGTGCCGCGTGGTCTGGGCTGACGCACAGTGCCCAGCCGGATGGGCCGTATGGGTGTTAATGTCCGGGCGTGCCGGACGCACTGTTCTTCTGTGTCCTCGGGCCCATCGAGGTGCGGCGACCGGACGGCGCCGTCATCGACGTCGGTGGGCCCATGCCCCGGCTCGTCCTCGGCCGGTTGATCATGGCCGAGGGGCGCATCGTCCCCGCCGACGCGCTGCTCGAGACGCTCTGGGGACCGGAGCCGCCCGAGCGCGCCAATGCCACGCTGCAGACCTACATCTCCCGGTTGCGCCGAGCGCTGGGCAGCGAAGAGTCGAAGGCATTGCGCTACGAAGCATCCGGGTACCGGCTCGACGTCCCGGCCGATCGGGTCGACGCCCGCCGGTTCACCGAACTGGCAGACCAGGGCGCCCGGCTGCTGCGGTCCGGGCAGCATGTCGAGGCGGCACGGCTGCTCCGGCAGGCCCTGAGCCTGTGGCGCGGGCAGTTGCTGGGTGACGCGGACGCCGACTTCGTCCGGGCCGCCGCGGCCAGGCTCGACGAGCGGCGACTGACCGCCCAGGAAGACCTCTACGACGCCGAGCTGCGCGGCGGCAGATCCGCGGCGGTGATCGCGGATCTGTACGACGCGGTCGCCGCGTCGCCGCTGCGTGAGCGGTTGCGCGCGTTGCTGGCCCTCGCGCTGTACAGGTCAGGACGCCAAGCCGACGCGTTGTCGGCGCTGGACCAGGGTCGCCGGATCCTGCGCGACGAACTCGGCCTGGAGCCGAGCCGCGATCTTCGGGATCTGCAATCCCAGATCCTCGAGCAGGACCCGGCTCTGGACGCTCCGCCCGAAGCCCCGACCCGCGCCGCGACCGGCACCCCGCCCGGCACCCCGATCGGCACCCCGATCAGCACCCGCGCCGCCGGAGAACACCTCGTCGTCGCGGCAGAGCAGCAGGGACCGGAAACCCGCGACGCGGGCAGCGACAGCCACCTCCTGCGGCGAGCCATCGACCGCGATCCTTCCGGCAGCGGCCGGTTGATCGGCCGGCAGAGCGAGCGCCGCCTGCTCGCCACGGCCGTCGAGGAGGCGTTCGGCGGGCAAGGCCCCCGCTACGTGGTGATAGAGGGCGAACCCGGCATCGGCAAGACGACTCTGGCCCACGCGGTGGTCAGCTCGGCAGAGGCCCGTGGCGCGATCGGCCTGACCGCGGCCACCCTGGAGAGCGGAGCCGCCCCCGCCTACGGTCCATGGCTGCAGCTGTTCCGGTTCAGCGACCAGCAACCGGCGAACCTCCTGGACGCCGGGAAGAAATGGCTGGACGGGTCCGCGCCGGTGCTTGCCGGCACGGCGCCCTCCGTCGTCGCGGGAGCACTTGCCGACAGCGTGGCCGAGACCGTCGTTGCCCTGGCCGGTGATCGCGGTGTGGTCATCCTGCTCGAGGACCTGCAATGGGCCGACCCTGCCTCGCTCGACCTGCTGAGCGGGTTGGGACCCCGGGTGGCACACGCGCCGGTGCTGTTCGTGACGACCGTGCGCGATCTGGAGGTCGGCCGTGACGACGCCGTTGTCGACACCCTTGCGCTGATCACCCGTCAGCCTGGTACCCGCCGCATTCACCTGCGCGGGCTCACGCTCCCCGAATCGCGCGAGCTGTTGACCAGAACTGCAGGAGCTGACCTACCCGGCGATGTGGTCGCAGCGGTGCACGCGCGGTCGGAAGGCAACCCCTTCTTCACCACCGAACTCGCCCGGATGCTCGGCGAGCAGGGTCAGTCCGGCGCTGCCGCCGTCCGTGCGACGGCCGTGCCCAACGGGGTACGAGACGTGTTGCGCCGCAGGGTGAGCCGGCTACCGTCGGCCACCGCCAAGTTGCTCGAGGTGGCAGCGGTGCTGGGTCGGCAGATTGCCCTGGAACTGCTGGCGGCTGTGGCGCAGCGGCCGTTGGAGGATTGCCTCGACGACATCGAGCCTGCGCTGCTGCACAGACTGCTCGAAGTTCCAGCAGAAGCCCCCGGTGCGATTCGGTTCACCCATGCGCTGGTCCGGGAAGCACTCGCCGAAGGGATGTCCTCGCTGCGCCGGGCCCGCCTCCATCTGCGGGCAGCGGACGGCATCCTCGCCACGATGGGCGAGAACGACGACACGGCAGAGATCGTCGCCGACCACCTGTGGCATGCCGCCGCCGTCGGCGCGAGCGGTCGCGCCGCAGCGGCCCTGGAACGCGCGGCACAGGTGGCGCTGAAGAGGCAGGCCCTGGTCAGCGCGGAATCGCTGCTGGAGCGGGCGGTCTCGCTCTATCGGGGTGCGGGGGAACAAGGTGCGCTGGCTGAGCTGCGGGTGTTGCGGCAATTGGGATTCGTCAACGCGGCCCTGCACGGTTACGCCGTCAATGCCGATTCCTCGCTGGTGCGCCGCGCGCGGGAACTGGCCCGGGCGACCGATCGGCCGGACATCCTGCTCGACGTCATCTGGGCCGACTGGGCGGGCTGCGACACCGGCGGCCAACCCGATCGGGCGGAACGTCTGGTGGTGGAGGCCGAGATGCTGGTCGCCGGTATCGACGATCCCCTGCTGCAGGCGGGGGTCGCGTCGATGCGGGCGTTCAGCGAACGACATTTCGGTCGGATGACGCAGTCGTCCCAGGAGATGGAGCGGGCCATCGCGAAGTTCGCCGAGGCAGGCGAAGCTCAGGAGGCCGGCTTCTACCTGAACGGCTTCCTGACCAGCCGCGGGTACCGGTTCTGGGCGATGGCGCTCACCTCGGAACTCGACCGGGCCGAGCTCGAACACGAATACCGTTCCCACGACCTGCCTTTCGGCCGCATCGTGATCAGCCTGTTCGGGGCGGCAGCCACCATGGCGGTCGGCGACCAGGCAGGACTCGCCCTGTTCGCCGAGCGGATGACGGCCGCGGATCCGGACATGCTGCTGTCCTTCTGGTCTGCGTCAGCCGAGCTGTACACCGCCGTCAGCATGCTGCAGCGCGGTGAGATCACCGAAGGACTCAGCGTTCTCACGCGGGGACAGGAGCACATGCGGGAAGGCGGCGGTAGGACGATGCTGGCCGGGATCTACGCGGCCGCCGCGCAGGCATTGAGCACGGCCGGCGAGCTCGACGACGCCCGGCGGTTGCTCGCCGATGCGCGCGCCGAACTGCAGGAGACGTGGGAGATCGCCTACGCGCCCTTCGTCCAGCTGGCGGAGGCGCACCTGGCCGCGGCGGAAGGTGACGCGGACAGGGTCAGGGAACGTCTGGACCGTGCTCGCGCAACCGCGATGGAGCACGGAAGTCTCGGCCTGGTGGCCAGGATCGACCGCGAGGGCGCGCGGCTGGACGCCCAGCAGGCGACCGTCTGAGCCCGCTGTCAGCTCATCTAACCCGCGGGCTGGCCCAGTGCGGCGACCTGCTCGGCGACATCGGCGAACCCGGCCAGCTGTTCGTCGAGGGTTCGCGCATCGGGGAAGGCCACCACCACCTCGTCGGCGCGAGCGCGGATCGCCTCTCGGAGGCGATCCGCCGGGACCGGGCCGGACCTGGACCCCTCCAGGCGCAGGATCAGCAAGAGCGACGAGCCGTCCGGCTGCCAGTCGCGCGTGATCACACCGGTCGCGGTTGCCGGCGGACTCCACCCGTCGACGGCACCGCGGATTCCGCCCGCCTGCTGCGGCGGTGGCCGATCGGAGGTATCGAGCAGGACGGCACCAGGGAGCTGTCGTCGGACGGCTCCGTGCGCCGGCGGCAGCGCGCCCACATACCGCAGCCGCGAGCCGAGGCGCCTGGCCAGCGCGGGGGACCCGGCGGCATCGTCGGCCTCGATGAGCAGACCGACCGGCAACCGCGCGGCATGGGCGGTGACGATCAGCAGGTGCCGCAGCGATGTCGACCAGATGGACGCGTACTCGAGTTGCTCCGCCGCACGCGCGGTGGCCGCCACCGCCGGGTCGTCGGCCAGTGGGCCGGAACCGGGCAGGGCAATACCGAATCGCATGGGAGCCTCCGCTGGCGCCTTCGTCCCGGGCCACTCGGCCCGGATGACCTCACAGTGCCGAGGCGGGCTCAACGAACGCTTGACGGTCGCTGACAACCTCAGCGTCGCCGGAGGGCGAGGATCACCCGAGGCGGTGCAGCACGAACATCCCGCCGTGCGCAGGCTGCCCGGACCGGGACGCATCAGTCGCTGCGTACTCGTCCAGCACCGCCTGGATGCGCTCGGTCAGCCCTTCAAGATCGTCGGCCGACAGCCGCAGCACGAACCGGGACATGGTCGCGATCGACGCGGGGCCGGTTTCCGCCAGCTCTGCACGGAACGCCTCCAGCGGCGCCATCGCACCTCCGGGCAGAGCACCCGCGGACGTCGAGTCGATCCGCCACGACCGGCCGGTGGACCGGTAGGGCTTCTCCAGCGCGCCGCTCGATCCGGCACGCACCGGTGCCGCTTCCAGGAAGCCCACCGCCAGCAGCTGCCGGACGTGGTACAGCACGGTGCCGGGGTCGCGGCCCAGCCGATCCGCGAGCTGCTTGTTGGTGAGGTCCTCGACGCCGCACAGCCGGACGATGCGCAGGCGGAGCGGGTGCGCCACCGCCTTGGCTTCCTGAACGGTCGCCATCGGCCTCTCGGGACCCGCGGTGATCCCGCCCGGCTCCTTCGCCGCCCTGTCCTCGGTGCCGGCGCTCATGACATCACCCTAATCCGCACGATGAAAGAATCCCACCACCTTGAAGAAACTCCATCGCGGTGTCAGGCTGCCGGTGTGGGCCATACCTCCGGCAATCGACCCCCCGCTGCAGCGAAGCAGACCCCGACAACGCTCGGCCGGCGCTACTGGCGGCTGTGGACGTCGTCGGGACTGTCCAATGTGGCCGACGGCATCGTCAAGGTCGCGATGCCACTGGTCGCGGTCAAGTACACCCAGTCGCCCACCCTGATCGCCGGTCTGGCCTTCGCGCTGTCGTTGCCCTGGCTGCTGTTCGCGCTCCCGGCGGGCGCCTTCGCAGACCGCTGGGATCGTCGAAAAGTCATGCTGGGCGCCAATGGTGCCCGCGCATTGCTGCTGGGCGCGCTCGGTATCGGGTTGCTCCTCGGTTTCGGCTCCATCTGGGCGCTGTACGTCATCGCCTTCTGCGTGGGCACCGCCGAGACCCTGTACGACACGTCCGCCCAATCCTTCCTGCCCAACATCGTCGACCGTGACCAGTTGTCGCTGGCAAACGGCCGGCTGTACGCGGCGGAGCTGACGGCCAACCAGTTCATCGGACCACCGATCGGCGGCGTGCTGGTGGCCGTCGGGGCAGCCGCCGCCTTCCTGACGCCGGTGGCCCTGTGGGTTCTCGCGATCGGCGCGCTGTCGATGGTGCGCGGATCGTTCCGGACCGAGCGGCGCGGCCGGACGACGCTCCGCTCGGACATCGCCGAGGGACTGCGCTTCTTGTGGGGCAACACGGTGCTCAGGACGCTTGCCGTGATGACCGGGGTCTCCAATCTGGCCATGACCGCGGGCGGCGCCGTGCTCGTGCTGTATCTGGTCGGTCCGCAGTCGCCGGGACGTTTGACCGACCCGCAATACGGGCTGCTGATGACGGCGGTTGCCGTCGGCGGGCTGGTCGGCTCGCTGATCGCCGACCGGGTGGAACGGCGGATCGGCCGGTCGCGATCGCTGGTCCTGACCATCGTCGGGAGCGCGATTCTGGCCGGGATCCCGGCGCTGACCGCCAACTCATGGGCAATCGGCGCCGCGTTGTTCATCGGCGGGGTGACGGTGGTGATCTGGAACGTCATCGTCGTGTCACTGCGGCAGCGGATCGCGCCGGACCGGTTGCTGGGCAGGGTGAACAGCGGCTACCGGTTGGTGGCATGGGGAACGCTGCCACTGGGTGCGGTACTCGGCGGTGTGCTCGCGAACCTGTTCGGCCTGCGGGCAGTGTTCGCGGTCGCGGGAGTGCTGGTCCTGTCCCTTCTCGCGCTCATTCCGCTGGTGTCCGATCAGGCAATGGACGCGGCCGAGCGAGACGCCGCGAGCACCGCCGCCGAGTAGTCCGACGTGTCCGAGGGGGTGCCCGGGTCTGGGAAACTCGGTGGCATGTCGACGACCGCGGGCGACCCCTCGCCGCCCACCGCCGCTTCGCCGGCCGCGCTGCGCAAGTGGCGCGGAAGATTGGCCGATGAACGCGAGGAATCCAAGGTCTATCGCAGCCTCGCGAGCCGCCGGACGGGCGAGGAACGGGAGATCCTGCTCGAACTGGCCGACGCCGAGGAACGGCACGCCGCCCACTGGGAGAAGTTGCTGGGCGAGGACGTCGGTCCGGCGAGGCGCGGTGACGTCCGGATGCGGGTGCTGGCCTGGCTGGCCCGGCATTTCGGCTCCGTTTTCGTGCTGGCACTGGCCCAGCGTGCGGAGACCCGGTCACCGTACGAGCACGACACCGACGCGACGCCGGCGATGGCCGCCGACGAGCGGGTGCACGAAGAGGTGGTCCGCGGACTGGCCGCGCGCGGGCGCGCCCGGGTGTCCGGCACCTTCCGCGCGGCCGTCTTCGGGGCGAACGACGGCCTGGTGAGCAATCTCGCGCTGGTCCTGGGCGTGAGCGGTGGCGGCGTCTCCAACCAGGCCATCCTGCTGACCGGGTTGGCCGGCCTGTTGGCGGGTGCGTTGTCGATGGGCGCGGGCGAGTACGTCTCCGTGCGGTCGCAGCGCGAACTGCTGGCAGCCTCGACCCCTGGGCCGTCCGCGCACACTGCGGTGCCGTTGCTCGACGTCAACGCCAACGAGCTGGCGCTGGTCTACCGCGCCCGCGGAATGCCGCCGGACGAGGCCCATGAGCTGGCCGCCGAGCTGCTGCAGAATTATCCGGGGCGGCTGGAGCATCCGGGCGAACCGGAGGGCGAGGGCCACGACGTGGTCGGCACCGGCATCGGCGCGGCCCTGTCCAGCTTCTGCTTCTTTGCCACCGGTGCCGCAATCCCGGTGCTGCCCTTCCTGTTCGGGCTGACCGAGACTGCGGCGCTGATCACCGCTGTCGTCCTGGTCGGGCTCGCGCTGATGCTGACCGGGGCCATCGTCGGTGTGCTGTCCGGTGGTCCCCCGCTGCGCAGGGCCTTGCGTCAGCTGGCGATCGGGCTCGGCGCCGCGGCGATCACCTACGGCCTGGGGTTGGCCTTCGGCGCCACGCTGGGCTAGCGGGTATCTCACCGGGCCCGCCGGGTGCCGGGAGGAACTGCCGCCGGAACTGGGCGGACACCTCGACGGCGACCTTCTGCCCGATCATGAAACTGGGCACCCTGATGCCCAGCGACCGCCGGTCGAACGACGTCGTTCCGCGGACGGTGATGTGGTCCCTGATCGGACCGCTGACGAGGACGGCGTCCACCATCACCGGCGTCGTGTGTCCGTGTGCCGCAAGGGTTCCGTTCAGTCGCCAGCCGCCCGACACCGCCCGGACGTCGGTGCAGTCGAAGACGAGCTCGGGATGATGTTCGGTGTCGAGCAGGTGCGGACTGCGCAGGTCCTTGTCGCGGCGGCGGTTGGCGGTGTCGATGGCCGCCAAGTCAAGCGTCATCCGCACGGCCGACAAGCCGACACCGTCGCCGTCTACGGAGATGGCCACGGTGCCGTCGAGAACCGGCACGACGCCGTGAACCATGTGCACGCCGAAGTTGCGGACGGCGAAAGCGGCGGTGCAGTGATCCGGCACGATGGCCCAGCCACCGACGGATTCGACGTCCGGGTTGATGTCGATCCTGGTGGCGGGCGCGCCGAACGATGTGGTGTCCATGGCCGGTCGCCTATCGGCCCGCAGCGGTCACGCGACCACCGGTCAGGCTCTGCACGACCTCGTAGCGCTCGACCCGGTCGGGCCCGGGCAACAAGGCCGGATCTTCGCCCGGCAACAGGGTGGTACTCATGATGACGTTCTCCGCGTCCTGCAGCGTGTTCTCGCCGCTGACGATCACGATGGTGACCTGGGCGCCGTCCGGCTGGCGCAGCTCGTACAGCGCAACCAGGTTGTCCCACAGGTCCGGCCGGCTCATCACCGCCGGCATGACCCGCTCGCTCATTGCCCTTTCCGCGGCCGCGATCAGCTCTGGTGATCGCGGGCCTTCGAAGTGCAGAACTTGTGCGTACATGGGGTCCTCCCCGCTCGGCTGTGACAACTCGACAAAGGGAACCCTGCCGCCGATGCGGCCGCCTGCCATCAGTGCCAGTACGGAAAGCGGTACTGCTCCGCCGACGGAACGGACATACTTCCCGGGTGGACCTGATGGTCGGGCGAGAGGCGCCGCTGGCCGCGGCCGGGGGCGCCCTGACCGGCGCGTTGGCCGGCACGGGTGGGCTGGTGCTGATCAGCGGTGAGGCCGGGATCGGGAAGACCCGGCTGGCCCGGGCGATCGCCGATCGCGGCGGAGAGTGCGGGGTGCCGCGGGCGTGGGGAGCCGCGGTCGATGACCGGGGCGCACCACCGCTCTGGCCGTGGCGCCGAGCGTTCCGGGACATCCCCTCCGTGGCAACCCTTCTGGAGGAGCCGTCGAGCACCGGTACCGGCGAGAGGTCGGCACGCTTCCGGCTGTTCAGCGACGTCGGCGACGCCCTGGCGCAGCATGCTGAGCCGAGCGGGTTGCTGGTCGTGCTGGAGGACATGCAGTGGGCCGACGGAGAGTCGCTGGCCCTGCTCGAACATGTCGCGGCCGAACTCCCCCGGTCCAGGGTGCTGCTGGTGGTGACCTACCGTCCACAGCCGGCGCCGGATACGACGGTGAACCGGTTGACCAGGGCGCCCGGCCTGACCCACCTGCCGCTGGCGGGGCTCAGCGCGGCGGACGTCGAGCGCTGGGTGCGGAACCTCCCGGCAGACGCCGTGGCCCCGTCGCTGGCCGGTGAACTGCACGACCGGACCGGCGGGAACCCCTTGCTGGTCCACCTGATCACCCAGGCGATCGGTGCAGCCCCGCTGATCCGTGACCCTGCATCGCTGCCCGGGATCCTCACCGAGCGCCCCGACGTCCGCCGGCTGATCGCTTTCCAGACCGCGACGCTGGACCCGGCGGCGCGGGAGGTCGTCGACGCTGCCGCTGTCCTGGGTGAACGCTGTGCCCGCGCGACCCTGGGCACACTGATCGGGGAGCCCATCGGTCCGCTGATCAAGGAAGCGATCGATGTCGGCGTGCTCCGGGAAACAGCTGATGTACCGGGCTCCGTCGAATTCACCCATGCCCTGGTCCGGGACGCGGTGTACGCGGAACTCTCGCCGGACGGACGCGCCGAACGGCACCGGCGGTGCGCCCTCGCACTCGAGACGTCCTCCCCGCCAACGGCCGCCGGCATCATCGCCGGGCACTGGCAGCGGGCCACCGGTGAGGACGCGGTCACCCGCTGCATGCACTGGGCGGGGGTCGCCGCCGACCAGGCCGAGGCGTCCTATGCCTACGACGACGCCGCCCGCTGCACCGAACTGGCGGTCGGCTGTGCGGTCGATTCCCGTGCGCCGGACGCCGATGTCGCCGCGTTGACCGTCCGGCTCGCAGAACTGCACTTCGCGGCCGGCAACGTCGAAGCCAGCCTGGCCGCGTGCGGCACCGCGAGTGACATCGCCGCCCGCGCAGGACGCCCGGACCTGATGGCGTCGGCGGCGCTGATCGTCCAGGGAATCGGCACCCCCGACGTCAATCGCCGGATTCGCGCCCTGTGCAACCGCGCTCTCGGCGCCCTCGGCGACGAGCCCACCGCCACCCGCGCCAGATTGCTCGCTCACATCGCCGCCGCGACCGCCGAGGACGAAGGCGGCCCGCTCGCCGAGCGGCTGTCTGCCGAAGCGCTGAGCGCCGCCGAGCAGACCGGTGACGACACCGCCACTCTGGAGGCCATCGCCGCCCGTCACCTGGCCATCTCCGTGCCGGACAGGGTGGCCGACCGCCTGGAGCTCGGTCGTCGGGCGGTCGCCCTGGGGGCAGCTGCCGAGCGGCCGCTGGCCGGGCTGTGGGGGCATCTGTGGCGGGTGGACGCCGCCTTCCAGCTGGGCAATCTCACCGAGGTCGACCGGGAGATCGGCGAGATCGACCGCATCGCAACGGATCGGCGCTCACCGCTCGCGCGCTGGCACTGGCACCGGCTGCAGGCCACCCGCACCGCGCTCATCGGTGATTTCGCGGCCGCCCGCGCCCACAACGCCGATGCGTCACGGCTGGCACAGCGGATGCAGGAGTTGTCGCTGGCAGGCATGTCCTACGCCTTCAGCACCCAACTGGCGTTGGTCCGGGGTGATGTCTCCGAGGTGCCCGACGACTTCCAGCGGATCATCGCGTCGATGCCGCCGATGCCGCTGGTGCTGATCTCCGGCGTCATCATGTCCGCGCTGGCCGGCGACCTCTCGGCGGCGCGAGCCTCGTTCGAGTCCTTCCGGGAAGTGCCACGGACCTTCCCCTACGGCACCAGATGGGCCGGCACTCTTGGCCAGATCGGCACTGCCGCAATCCTTCTCGATGATGCGGAGGTCGCGCGATCGGTGTACACCGCGCTCGAGCCGACCTCGACGTACTACACCGGGGACGGCTCGGGAGCGCTGTACAGCCACGGCGCGAACGCGGGGGTTCTCGGCGAGCTGGCATTGACCGCCGGGTTGCTGGACGACGCGATCGGGTTGCTGCGCGACGGCATCGCGATGAGTGCCCGCATCGGTGCCAGGCCGGCAGCGGCCCGCGCGCGTTTGGCGCTGGCCCGGGCGCTGGTCTCGCGTTGCAAGGGCGGAGCGGGTGAACCCGGCAGCCGGGACGGCGATCTCGAGGTGGCCAGGACGCTCCTGGCGGATTCAACGGCGGAATTCCGCCGGCTGGACATGCCCGGTCCGCTGGCCCGTGCCCTCGAGGTGCAGGGCCGGTCGGCGGGAGGTGCCGCGCCCGTCCTGAGCCCACGGGAGGCTGAGATCGCGCTGCTGGTGGCACGGGCGATGTCCAACCGGGAGATCGCCGAGAAGCTGTTCCTGTCCGAGCGCACCGTCGAGAGCCACGTGCGGAGCATCCTGGCGAAGTTGGGTTTCACCTCGCGCACCGAGATCGCTGTCTGGGCCACCGAACGGCGCCGGCAGGCCGCGCCCGACCTCAGGGTCTGAACAGGGCCCGACACGACATATCGTGATGCGGGTGGCCCGTCGCAACGGCACCGTCGCGGATTTCGATTCCGGACGCATCGCGGTGGCGATCACCAAGCCCTTCGTTGCGGTGCAAGGGGAATCGGCCGGGCTTCGAACCTGTACGTCGCCGAGAAGTGCATGATCAACGCGCGCGCCGACGTCAACCAATTGCTACCGCTGAAGTCCAGCTGGGCGTGGGACAAGTACCTCGCCGGCTGCAACAAGGTGATGGACCTCAAGAAGGAGCAGAACTTCTTCGAAGCCAGGGTGATCGAATACCAGTCGGGCGGCGGGCTCGCCTGGGACTGAAGCTGCCGGGACCAGCGGTACCGCCCGCCCGGAGCGGATCGACGCCGCGGATGGCGGCGTCGATCAACTGCACGGGGTGCAACAGCGGAACGCCGTCGTCGAGATACCGGCGGATCTGCAGCAGGCAACCGGCGTTGGCGGTGACGACCGCATCCGGGCGGGTGGTGCCGATCTGCTCCACCTTCCGCCGGCCCAGTCGTTCGGCGGCGTCGGGCTGCACCAGGTTGTAGATACCCGCAGATCCGCAACAGATGTCGGCCTCCGGGATGTCCATGACCCGCAGGCCCGGAATGGCCCGCAGCACGGCGCGCGGAGGTCCGGTGACACCCTGCGCGTGCCGCAGATGGCAGGCGTCGTGATAGGCGACCTGCGCGGTCAACCGGTGCCGGGGCGCCATCGGCCCGAGGTCGTCGAGTACCTCGGAGATGTCCCGCACCTTCGCCGCGAAGGCGACGGCTTGGTCGGCGTACACCGGGTCGTCGCGGAGCAATTCCGGGTACTCCTTCATCGCGGACCCGCAGCCCGCGACGGTCACCGCAATGCTGTCCACCTCGGCGTGCTGGAAGACGTCGATGATCGCCCGTGCCCGCTGCGCCGCTTCGTCCTCGCGGCCGGCGTGACCGGACAGCGCACCGCAGCAGCGTTGGGCCGCCGGGGCGATGACGTCGCAGCCGTCGGCGGCCAGCACCCGGGTGGCGGCTGCGTTGACGTCACCGAAGAACACCCGCTGCACGCACCCGGACAGCAGCCCCACGCGGCGCCGTGGCCGGCCGACGGCCGGGGTGAACGCAGGCTGGTGGGCGACGACCGCCCGCATCGAGAGATTCGGCAGCAGCGCTTCCATCGCCCGCAGCCGCGCCGGGAGTCGCTGCAGCAAACCGGTTCGGTGCAGAATCCGATGCACGCCGAGCCGCTGGTACAGCACACCGAAGAAGGCGGCCGGGCGCAACCGGGACGGGTAGGGGAACAGGGCGAAGATCATCGCCCGGAACAGCCGGTCACCAGGGGTGCGAGCCCAGTTCCGTTCGATCTGCGGCCGGACCGCGGCGATCAACTCGTCGTACTTCACCCCGGACGGGCAGGCCGTCACGCAGGCCATGCAGCCCAGGCAGGCATCGAAGTTGCCGACGAACTCACGGTCCATCGGCACCTCGCCGGCGTTGCCCATCTTCATCAGGTAGATCCGGCCGCGCGGCGAGTTGGTCTCGTTGCCCTCCAGCAGGTACGTCGGGCAGGTGGGCAGGCAGAACCCGCAATGCACGCAGTCGTCGATGAGGCGCTCGTCCGGAGGTCGATGCACGTCGAAGGCCGACGGCCCGCGGACAGCAGCAGGAGCATCCGGCGACTGGTGCGCAAGCATTGCCAGCACGTCCAGACCCTCGGCGCTGTCACGGTTCTGCGTCATGCGTGCACTCCTGCTCTTCACGGGCCTCAGTACCACGGCGCGAAACGGCCGGGCGCGAGCCGGCCGGTAGGGTCGAATTGCTTCTTGACCGCCCGCAGCAGCGGCGCGGTGGACGGCGCGGGACCCAAGGGGTCGAGCACCTCGTCGACCTCGGCGGGGCGTTCCCGCAGCAGCACACTCGCCCCGCAGCGCAGCGCGTACTCGCGGACCTCACCGAACACCTGGGCCTGCGCACGGGGTGAGCCGCCACCGAAGCGGATGGTGTGCAGACCCGCTGCGGCGCTGGAGACCGCGTCGACCCCGACCCCGCCCCGGCGGGCCGCTTCAGAGGCACAGCCGAGCAGATCGGCGACGTCGCTCGGTCGACCGGCGATGCGGGTGACGGTTTCCCCGCCCGACCCGAGGACCGCCGCGGCGTGCGCAGCCCATGTGCTACTCGCCTCGACGGCGCCGAGGATCGATGCGGTGATCCCGCTGCCCTGCAACAGTTCCGTCAGCTGCCTGCTCGAGGCATCGAGGTGGGCGGCACCACCGTCGAGTCGAACCAGCAACGTCCCGCCATTCGGAGCCGACATCCATTCCACTGCAGCTGGTTCCACCGGGCTGGCGGCGATTGCCGAACATGCCGCAGTCGCCTGGGCCGGATTCGCGGTCCCTGCCGCCGTGATCGAGCCCCCGGGTCGGGGGTGCAACCGCACGACGACCTCGGTGATCACGGCCAGCGATCCGAGCGATCCGTGCACCAGCTTGGCGAGGTCGTAGCCGGCCACGTTCTTGATCACATGGCCGCCGGCGCGGGCCACCGTCCCGTCGGCCAACACGAGGGTGACACCGATGACCAGGTCACGGATCCCGCCGTACCGGAGCCGCGATGGACCGGAGTCCCCGGCGGCCAGCAGGCCGCCGACGGTGGCACCGGCACCGGCTGCCGGAGGGTCCAGCGCGAGCCACTGGTTGTTCCCGGCCAGGTGGTCCTGCAGGTCGGTCAGCCGGGTGCCGGCGCGCACCGACGCCGTCATGTCGGAAGGGTTGTAGGTCAGCACACCCCGCAGGCCCGTGGTGTCCAGGACAAGGTCGGGATCGAAAACCCGGCCCGCCCACTGGGCGTGCGTACCGGAACCGCGGACCAGCACCGACCCCGACGTCTGCCGCAGCACACCGGCAACCTCGGCCGTCGTCGCCGGTCGCTCGGTCAGGACATGGGCCCGCGTCATCACAGTCGCTCGATCAGGCCGGCCGCCTCCAGCGGGTGCTGCCGGTACGGACCCGGCCGCTCCCCGCACAGCCGCGGGGTGGGGAAGATCTTTCCCGGATTGCAGATGCCGTCCGGGTCGAACGCGGCCCGTAGCAGCTTCATCACCTCGAGATCCTCTTCGGAGAACATCTTCGGCATCGAGCACGCCTTGTCGGAGCCGACGCCGTGTTCACCGGTGATGGAGCCGCCCATCTCGACGCAGAGCTCGGCGATGGCGGTCGAGAGCTGTTCGCCCCGTTCAGACTCGCCGGGCACAGCACCGTTGTAGAGCACCAGCGGGTGCAGGTTGCCGTCGCCGGCGTGGAAGACGTTGGCGACCCGCAGTCCCGCGGCGTCGGCCATGTCCTGCATCCGGCCCAGCGCCTCACCGAGCCTGGTCCGGGGAATGACGCCGTCCTGCACGTAGTAGTCCCTGCTGATCCGGCCCATGGCCGCGAACGCCGCCTTGCGCCCTTTCCAGATCAATGCCCGCTCGCCGGGATCGGTGGCCACCCTGATGTGTGTGCTGCCGGCGCTCAGACAGATCTGCCGGACCAGCGCGAAGTCGTGCTCGCAGCCCGCCTCCGGACCGTCGACCTCCACCACCAGCGCCGCCGCGGTGTCCAGGGTGTAACCGGCATGCACGGCCGCCTCGGACGCTTCGATGGCCAACGCGTCCATCATCTCGACGGCAGCCGGGATGATGCCGGCGGAGATGATCGCGCTCACCGCGTCACCGGCTGCCTCCGCGCTCGGGAAGTCCGCCACCAACGTGCGGACGGCCTCTGGGATCCGGAGCAACCGGACGGTGATCGCAGTGGCGATGCCGAGGGTGCCCTCGGAGCCGATCACGGCACCGCGCAGGTCGGGACCGACCCCCTCCTCGTACTCCCCACCGACGGTCACCACCGACGCATCCGGCAGCACCAACGTCATCGCGAGCACGTGGTTGGTGGTGAAGCCGTACTTGAGACAGTGCGCACCACCGGAGTTCTCCGCGATGTTCCCACCGATGGTGCAGACCGTCTGGCTGGACGGATCCGGCGCGAAATAAAGGTTGTGCGCGGACACGGCACGGCTGATGTCCGCGTTCGTCACCCCGGGTTCGACCGTCATCCGGCGATTCGGCACGTCGATGTGGAGCACCCGGCGCATCCGGGCCAGGCTGATCACCACGCCGTCGGCCACCGGCAGGGCGCCGCCGGAAAGGCCGGTGCCCGCCCCCCGCGCCACGAACGGCACCCCGGCCTCGGCACAGGCCGCAACGACAAGCGCGACCTCCTGCGTGGTTTCCGGCAGCGCGACCACCGCCGGCACCACCCGGTGCCCGGTGATGCCGTCACACTCGTAGGTCCGCAACCGGGTCAGGTCGGTGATCACCCGGTCGGGCGAGAGAGAGCGACGCAACCGTTCGGCGAGAACAGACATCAGCGTCCTCCGATCGACGGCCGCATCCGAAATGTGCACCTGGTGAGAATTGCTGCCTCACCGCTGCACTGAGAACACCACGAAGTCGGGCCGGATGCTGCCTGGAACCGCACCCGTCCCCCGCTCGGCGCTGTGACTGGTGGAGGAACCGGTGTAAAGCCGACAGCGAACGCACTCGAATCACGGCGTCCCGGGGGTGAGGATGACGGCGTGACCTCTCACCACCAGCGCCCCGCCGGCGCCGCGATCGCACTGACCGCAGCCGCCGGCGCCGCGGCCCTCGCCACGCTCACCGGCATCGGGCGGGCAGCCCGCGGCCTGCCCGAGTCGATGGGCGCCGGGCAGGCCGAGATCCGACCGGCGGCCACCGGGTCCCCGCACTTCGCGGACGGGACCTTCCACAACACCGAGCCGTCACACGTGGTGGCGCCGGGTGAGTTCGCGTCGATGATCCCGGCGTTGATCCGGCACCGCGGGGAGGGCAAGCCGAAAGGTCCCGTTCCGTTGGTCACCGTGCCGCCGCCGGCACGCGCGGCTGCGCTCGCCGTCAGCTGGCTGGGTCACGCCACCGCACTGCTGGAGGTAGACGGCCATTTCGTACTGGCCGATCCGGTCTGGGGCCGACGGGTCTCACCGTCACCGTCGGTGGGGCCCGCCCGGCTGCATCCGGTGCCGATCGCCATCATCGACCTGCCGGTGCTCGACGCCATCGTCATCTCGCACGACCACTACGACCATCTCGACCTGCCCACGGTTCGGGAACTGCTCGCCACCCAGCGGGCGCCGTTCCTGGTGCCGCTGGGTATCGGCGCGCACCTGCGCGGGTGGGGCGTGCCTGAGTCGCGGATCATCGAACTCGATTGGGAGGACCAGGCGACGGTCGGCGCACTGACCCTGACCTGCACCGAGTCGAGGCACTTCTCCGGCCGGGGGCTCCGTCGCAACAGCACTCTGTGGTGCTCGTGGGCGATCGCCGGTCCTGCACACCGGGTCTACTTCGGCGGGGACACCGGGTACACCGCTGCGTTCAGCGGGATCGGTGAACGGCACGGACCGTTCGACATCGCCGTGCTGCCGATCGGCGCCTACGGCGACCAATGGCCCGACATCCACCTGAACCCGGAAGAGGCGGTGCGGGCGCATCGCGACCTCGGCGGCAAGGTGTTCGTGCCGATCCACTGGGCGACGTTCGACCTTGCACTGCACTCCTGGAGCGAGCCCGTCGAGCGACTGCTGACCGCCGGCAAGGGCGTCCGGTTGGCGCTGCCCCGGCCCGGCCAGCGGGTCGGTGACCTCGATGCGGTCGCCGCCGATGACACGGAGATCGATGCCTGGTGGCGCACGCTGGGCTGAGCGCGTGACCTGGTCCGTGTCGGTCTCGGTGCCGGCGGCCGTTGGTGGTCGGTGTCTGATGCGATCAGACCGCGGTCCTCGTCCGGCCGGGAGCGGTCTCCGGTGAGCGGATCACCGCCACCGCCGCGGCCACCGCCCACACCACCAGATACAGCGGAACCGCGACGGCCGGCGCGTCCCGGGCGAGGGCGAGGGCGATCACCGGGGCCGTCCCGCCGATGACGGCACTGCCCACTCCGTAGGCCAGCCCGATACCGGTGGCGCGCACGTGGGTCGGCAACTGCTCGGCCAGAAAGGCGGGCAGCACGAACGCCCCGAGTGCGATGCCGATGGCGATGCTCACCACGACCATCGACACCGTCGACCCGCCGCGAACCCACAGGTAGCCGGGTACGCAGATGACCGCCAGCGCACTGGTCGCGGCAACCAGCACGGGACGCCGGCCAACGGTGTCCGAGATCTTCCCGAACAGCGGCGCGGTGACGGCTGCGGCCACCAGGCCGGTCAGCGCGCAGGTCAGTGATGCCTGCAGGGACGCCACCCCGGTCGTCACCAGGTAACTGGGCAGGAACAGGAACCAGAGGGTGAAGGTCGCGCTGTTGGCGCCTACCACCGGCAGGCAGCGGCGAATGACCGGCCAGTGTCCGCGGAGCACCGACAGCGGGTCCACCCGCCGCTGTGGCACCCGGAACAGCGGTGATTCCGCCAGCCGGCCGCGCAGATACAGGGCCACAGCACCCAGCGGCAACGCCAACCCGAACGCCAGCCGCCATCCCCACGCCTGGAGCTCGGCCGGAGTGAGCAGTGCCGTGATCAGCGCGCTGACGCCGATTCCGGCGGCGAAGCCGACCGCAAGCGTCGAGATGTACCACTGCCCGTACCGCCCGCGCTGCCCCGTCGGGCTGACCTCGGCGAGGTAGCTGACGGCCACACTGATCTCACCACCGGCGGCGAAAGCTTGAAGCGCCCGCAAGGTGAGCAGGCCGGCCGGCGCGGCGACCCCGATCACCGCCCATGGTGGCAACACCGCGATGCCCACGGTCGCCATGGTCATCAGCACGATCGTGCCGACCAAGACGGGGCGCCGGCCGACCCGATCGGCTCGCAACCCGGCCATCATCGAGCCGATCGGCCGGAACAGCAGAGACACCGCGAAGACGCCGAACACCGTCAGCAGCCCGTCCCAGCCGCCGGGGGTGAGGACAGCGGCGAGCACGGTGGCGAACCCCGTGTACAGCGCGAAGTCGAACCACTCGATGACGTTGCCGAGGCAGGCGACGAGCATCCCGCGGGACACCCTCCCCGACGAGCCCGATGGGGACCGCGGTGACAGCGACGCTGACAACGCTGACTGGACATGCATGGTGAGAACGTAGCCAGTTCGGCAGGAACCCGACAATCCACCGCCTGGGCGCGGCCGAGATCGAACTACCTGACCCGGACGATGCGTCGCGTCCGACCGGCGTCCACCGTGGGTTCTCGAGCCGCCAGACCCCTTGGCGGCGAGCCGCCGACGCCGTATCGAACGAGTTGGAGAACCGCATGACGGCCACCCCGCCGCACCTGGATCCGAGCACCATCGGACTCGAGGCCTACGTGTACCTGTACCCCCTGGTGACGATGGAACTGACCCGCCGGCAGTTGACCAACACCGAATCGGGACAGCAGGCGGGGCGTGGGCCGATGAACACGTTCGTGCACCTGCGGCAGTTCCCCGAGGCCGACTTCCGGGCTGTGGTCCGGCCGAACTTCGACACCCTGTACTCCAGCGCGTGGCTGGATCTGTCTGTCGGACCCCTGGTGGTGACCGCTCCGGACACCGCCGGCCGCTACTACCTGCTGCCGATGCTGGACATGTGGACCGACGTGTTCGCGGTCCCAGGCTGGCGGACCACCGGGACGGCTGCGCAGAGCTGGCTGGTCGCGCCGACCGGGTGGCACGGCACGGTCCCCGACGGCGTCGACCTGATCACCGCGCCGACCGAAACGGTATGGCTCATCGGGCGTATCCAGACAAACGGACCGGCGGACTACCCGGCGGTCAACGCGGTGCAGGACGGCCTCACCATCATTCCGCTGGCGAACTGGCTCGACGGCACCCCCGCACCGCAGGTCGAGATCACCGTCGACCCGGATGTCGACATGAAGACCGAACCCCTGCGCCAGGTCAACCGCCTGGACGTCTTCGAGTACTTCGCCCTCGGCGCCGAGTTGATGACGCGATACCCGCCGCACGCCACCGACTGGTCTCAGCTGGCGCGGATGGCCCACATCGGCATCGTCCCCGGCGGACCGTTCGACGCCGGCTCCCTCACACCGGAGGTCCGTTCCGCGTTACAGGCCGTTCCGTCCGCCGCGCATGCCCTGCTGGAGCAAACCGTCCAGACGTCGGCGCGGCAGGTCAACGGCTGGGTGATGAACACCGACACCATCGGGGTGTACGGCAACTTCTATGCCAAGCGAGCGGCCGTCACGATGGTGGGCCTCGGCGCGAACCCTCCCGAGGACGCGATCTACCCGATCGGCATCACACCGGCCGACGGGTCGCACCGGTACGTCCTGCACCTGGCGGCCGACGCCCGGCCACCGGTCGACGGGTTCTGGTCGCTCACCATGTACGACGAGGAAGGCTTCCAGGTGGCCAACTCGATCAACCGGTTCGCCATCGGCGACCGCGACCCGCTGGTCCACAACACCGACGGGTCACTCGACATCCTGGTCCAGGCGACCGCCCCGGACGATCAGCTGAAAGCCAACTGGCTGCCGGCACCCGAGGGACCGTTCTCCCTCCTGCTCCGGCTGTACGCCCCCCGGCCGCAGGCTCTGGACGGGCGTTGGAAGCCGCCGGTCCTCCAGCTCGCCGACTGACCGCCAGCTCGCCGACTGACCGCCAGATGCCCGACTGACCGCAGATTGCCCGACTGACTACCAGATGCGGACCCGGTCGGCGGGGTCGAGCCACAGCCCGTCACCCTCCTGCACACCGAAGGCCTCGTGGAACTCGGTGAGGTTGCGGACCACCTGATTGCAGCGGAACTCCTCCGGCGAATGCGGATCGATGGACATGCGGCGGAGCAGTTCCTCGTCCCGGATCTTGTTCTGCCACACCGTGGCCCAGGACCGGAACAGCCGCTGCTCGCCGGTGAACCCGTCGAGCACCTCGGGGGTCCGGCCGTCCAGCGAGATGAGCCACGCCTGGAACGCGATGGCCAGTCCGCCGAGATCGCCGATGTTCTCCCCGACGGTCAGGGCACCGTTGACGTGATGACCAGGGGTCTGCGCGGGCTCCAGCACCGAGTACTGGTCGATCAGTCGCCGGGTCAGCGCATCGAACGCCGCCCGGTCGTCCGCCGTCCACCAGTCGTGCAGCGCACCACGACCGTCGTACTTGGAGCCCTGGTCGTCGAAGCCGTGGCCGATCTCATGGCCGATGACGGCGCCGATGGCGCCGTAGTTGACCGCGTCGTCGGCGTCGGCGTCGAAGAAGGGCGGCTGCAGAATGGCCGCCGGGAAGACGATCTCGTTCATCCCGGGGTTGTAGTAGGCGTTCACGGTCTGCGGCGACATGAACCACTCGAGCCGGTCCACGGGCGTGCCGATCTTCGCGAGCTGCCGGTCGAGGTCGAAGGCCGCCGCGCGGCGGGCGTTGCCGGCGAGGTCGTCGGAGTGCACCTCGAGTCCGCTGTAATCCCGCCAGCGGTCCGGGTAGCCGATCTTGGGGTTGAACGTGGCCAGCTTCTCCAGGGCCCGCGCCTTGGTGTCCGGGCCCATCCACGGCAACTCGTTGATGTTCCGCCGATAGGCCTCCAGCAGGTTGGCGACCAGCTCATCCATCCGTTGCTTGGCAGCCGGCGGGAAATGCCGCTCGACGTACAGCCGACCCAGCGCCTCGCCTGCAGCGCCCTCGACGAAACCGACACCCCGCTTCCACCGCTCGCGCAGCTGCGGCACACCGGACAGTGTCCGGCCGTAGAACCCGAAGTTCTTCTCCACCAGATCGTCCGGGCCGAACGGAGCAGCCGCCCGAACGATCTGCCAGCTCAGCCAGGCCTTCCAGTCCGGCAGCCGCTGGGGTGTCAGCAGCCCTGCGAGGGCGGCGATGAAATCGGGCTGGCGGACGATCACCCTGTCCAGCAGCGCCGGATCGGCGCCCAACCCGCTCAACCATGCGTCCCACAGCTTCGCCGGGAGCAGCTCGTCCAGCTCCGCCCGGGTCTTCGGGTTGTAGGTCAGCGAGCTGTCGCGGGAGCGCACCCGATCCCAATGGGCAGCGGCCAGATCATTCTCCAGAGCGAAGGTGGCCCGGCTGATCTCGGTGGGAACCTCGATCCCCGCGAGGTCCAGCATCTCCGGCAGGAATGCGACGTAGGCAGCCCGCACCTCGGCGTGCTGCTCGGCGGAGTAGTACGACTCGTCGGGCAACCCGAGCCCGCCCTGGTAGAGGTTCAGCACGTACCGGTCCGGGTCGTCGGGGTCGCTGTCGATGTCGAGCTGGAACAGCCCGCTGACCCCCCCGCGACGCAACCGGCCCAGCTGCTCCATCAGCGATGTCGCATCGGTGACCTCGGCCACCGACCTGAGCATCTCGCGGATCGGATCAAGTCCGCGCTGCTGCACGGTCTCGGTGTCCATGAAGCTGCGGTACAGATCGCCGATCAACTTCTCCGGCGATCCCGCCACTGCGGCGTCTGCAGTCGCAGCGGCTTCTTCGACGATCGCCCGGCAGTCGGCCTCAGCAGCATCGCGCACCTTGTAGAACACGCCGTCAACGGCTCGGTCCTCGGGAATGACGGCGGTGGCCAGCCACTCGCCGTTGACGTACCGGAACAGGTCGTCCTGCGGGCGGATGCCGGCCACGGTCGCCGGACCGGCATCGGGGCCTGCGGCGTCGGAGTCCGCGCTATCTGGGCCGGCTGTATCGGGGAGGGCGGTCACGGCTGGTCTCCTTCGTCGGGCGGGAACGTCCACGCCTTGGTTGCTGCCGAAAACGCTACCCGCGGGCACCGAAGGTCCAACACGTCCGGGCATCGATCAGGATGTCCGGGTGAAGCAGTCCGCATCGACGTTGCAGGTATGAGGCGCCGACGGGGTGCCCGAACAGGAGGTCCACCGTGAAATACATGATCCTGCTCTACGGCTCGCAGGAGGACTACGACGCGATGACCGGCCAGTCCGCCACCAAGCCGGCGTGGTCGGGCGAGGATCTGGCCGCGATGGGCGAGTTCATGCGGCAGTGGAACGACGAGCTCGTCAGCTCGGGTGAATTCGTCGACGCCAAGGGGCTGTCCGCGCCGGTGCACAGCAGACGGGTACAACTGCGCAACGGCGTCGCCGCGGTCACCGACGGCCCGTATGCGGAAACCCAGGAGGTGCTCGCCGGTTACACCATCGTGGAATGCGAGAGCTTCGACCGGGCAACGGAAATCGCCGCCCGGTTGGCCAAGTGCCCGCCCGGTCCGGGCGGCGGCGATGGTCAGTACGCCGACGTCAGGCCGATCGACGAGAGCTTCTCGACCGGCGACCAGGTGCCGGGAGCCTGAGTCCCCGTGACCGTGACGCGGGTCGAGGACCTGTTGCGCATGCAGGCGCCGCAGGTCCTCGGCGCGCTGGTCCGCCGCTACGGCAACTTCGACATCGCCGAGGACGCGACACAGGAGGCACTGATCGCCGCGGCGACGCAGTGGGGCACCGACAACCTGCCGGACAACCCCCGGGCGTGGTTGATCACCGTCGCGTCCCGCCGACTCACCGACCTGCTGCGCGCCGACCAGGCCCGGCGGCGGCGCGAGGACACCGTCGCCCGCTGGGTTCTTGCCGAGACCCGGCAGCCGGACGAGCAACCCGTCCCCCGCAGCGGCGCCGCCACCGACGACTCGCTGACGTTGCTGTTGCTGTGCTGCCATCCGAGCCTGCCGGCCCCGGCACAGATCGCCCTCACCCTGCGGGCCGTCGGCGGCCTGACGACCACCGAGATCGCCAGGGCGTTCCTGGTGCCCGAGGCGACGATGGCGCGCAGGATCAGCCGCGCCAAGCAGCGCATCAAGGACAGTGGCCTGCCGTTCCGGCTCCCGCCGGTCGCCGAACTCGACCAACGGCTGGCCGCGGTGCTGCACGTGCTGTACCTGATCTTCAACGAGGGCTACGTCAGCACCACCGGTCCCACCTTGCAGCGTGCTGACCTGGCCGCCGAGGCCATCCGGTTGACCCGGCTGTTGCACCGTCTGCAACCGCAGGACGCCGAGGTGACGGGTCTGCTCGCATTGATGTTGCTGACCGACGCACGCCGCCCCGCCCGTACCGATCACGGCGGCGCACCGATCCCGATGGCCGAGCAAGATCGTTCACTGTGGAACGCCGACCAGATCGCCGAGGGTGCCGCGCTGCTCACCGACGCCCTGCCGCGCGGCAGCACCGGCCCCTACCAACTGCAGGCGGCCATTGCGGCTGTGCACGACGAGGCGCCGACGGCGGCGGACACCGACTGGCCGCAGATCCTGGCGCTGTACGAACTGCTGCTGCGCACCGGAGACAACCCGGTCGTCGCGTTGAACCACGCGGTCGCGGTGGCGATGGTGCACGGACCCCGCGCGGGCCTCGACCGGCTCGACCAGCTGGAGAGCACCGGAGTGCTGAGTGGGGCGCTGGCCGAGCAGGATCACCGGCTGCCGTCCGTCCGCGGGCATCTGCTGGAGCTGGCCGGCGACGGCCCCGCGGCCGTGGCGGCCTACCGGATGGCGGCCGCGCGCACCTCCAGCCTGCAGCAGCAGCGCTACCTGCTCAGCCGTGCGGGCGGCTCACCTGAACCGGAGTCGCGGGGGCCGACGGGAATCGACCACGAGTGAGCACTGTTGGTCACATCGTGCGGCGGGCAAATCGTGCCCGCGACGTGGAAAGGGTCTGCCCGATGCGAGCTGTATGGAACGACACGGTCCTGGCGGAGAGCGACAAGACGGTCGTCGTCGAAGGCAACCACTACTTCCCGCCGGATTCGGTGAAGTGGGATCTGCTCGAGTCGACGGACACGTCGACGAGGTGCCCGTGGAAGGGCCAGGCCAGCTACTACTCCGCGAAGGTTGGCGACAAGGTGGGCACCGATGTCGCCTGGACCTACCTGGACCCCAAGCCCGCTGCGAAGGAGATCACCGAGCACGTCGCGTTCTGGAACGGCGTGCGGATCGAGTCCTGAGGTCCCCGCAGGCGGTCGGCGCTCAGGTCAGCGGCACAAGTCCCGGCACGGCGTCCGCGAGCCACGCCGACCAACGTCGGGATTCCCGCGCTGCCACCTGTTCAGCGCCGGCGCCAACGAGGTAGCCGCGTACCAGCACCGCGGCGCCGGCGTGGTCGAAGACCCCGAACTCCACGATCCCGGCCCGCGGCCGGTCAGTGCGCAGCGTGACGGATCGGGACCCCACATCGACGACGGTGCCGGTCGTCAGCGGCGCACCGTGGTCGACGTGGGCCCGCGTACCGATGGCGACATCGGTCAGCCGGAGAGCGCTGAGCAGCTCTCGCCCGACGTCATCCGGCGCTCGGTCGGTCACCGTGCCGGTCGCGACCAGGTGCGCGGACGGCATTCCGGCGAAGTGCGTCCTCATCAGTCGCAGGTTCCTGATGGCGGCCGACCAGCCCTCGTCGGCGCCCTCGAGGTGCTTCTCCCGAGATTCCGGCGCCGGTGGCGATGGCCCGCCAGACCTGCTCCGGGCTGTCGGGCACCTCCACCTCGTGGGCGCTGACCCTGGCCGGCGGGTCACGCGGATCGAATTCGCTCACGTCTGCTCCTGCGATGACGGGCCGACGGCACTGTCTGCAGAAACGGTGACGTCGCCCGGAACGGGGACGTCGGCGGGAACGGGGACGTCGGCGGGAACGGGGACGTCGGCGGGAACGGGATGTACGCCGATCACGACGCGGTGCCAGCGACCGTCGGTCGCCGCGTCGTCGTGGTAGCGCGCGGCGAGCCGAACCGTTGCCCGGGCAAGCTCGTCGGCGAACGCGGCGCGGTCCTGGGGGGATCGGAAGCGGATGTCGGTGTCCAGGGCCAGAACGGGCAACCGGTCGCCGCGTGCTCTGGCCCGCAGCGACATCCCGCCCACTTCGCGGATCAGTCGTCCGGCCAGGGCCACCAGATAGGCCGCCGACAGCCTGTCCTGGGAAGCGCGCGGATCGGCGGCTGCAGCGCCGAGTGCCTCCGGCGACACCACGTAACCCGATGCGGACGCGATCAGTCGGCGCTCGGTGAGTCCGCCCCATCGTCGGGTGTCCGCCTGCGTCACCAGCCCCTGGTCCTCGAGCTTGCGCAGGTGGTAGTTCACCTTCTGCCTGGTCAGTCCCACCCGGTCCGCAAGCTCGGTGGCCGACGCCGGAACGTGAAGCTGCGCAAGCAGTGCGGCACGCACCGGGTCCAGCGCCACCACGGCGGTGACCGGGTCCTTGATCACTTCCACCGCTTCCATGACAGGCATCATCTGCCTTGACAGGATTTCCTGTCAAGGCAGATCGGTTCTGTTCGCCCGATCGGTCGCACGACGCGTTGCATGACGTGTGGCGTGATCGCCTGGCACTCGCGCGAGGTCGGGGTGGGCGGATTCACCGTGAATTCACCCGCTGTTCATCTGACGCCCTTCTGTGCCGGCCCAGCGCGCGCCGCCGCGCCCCGCGCTCTACCGCCGACGACGGAATTCCCCAGCGTCCAACTTTCTCGAACAATCATCGGCAATCAACACCCCGGTCGTGACCGGCGCCTGACGCGGGGGTGCGCACTCCGGTTGACAGCCCCTACCGGGTCGCTACCATCGGCGAAACCGATTTTCAGTAACCGCCCGAAAATGGCGGTGATAGCGGCGTTCGTGGGGGCTGATCGATGATCGGTGTCGTTCCACGATCCCGTGACGTTCGGCGCCATTCCCAGCATGTGATCGACGACACTTTAAATAGTCATTTCGCGGTATTGACACGTTGCCCCACGCAGGACGAGTGCAGGAGGAACAATGGTTGAGCAGGCCGCGAAAGAACGCTGGGATCCGGGCGTCCAGACGTATGCGTCGATGGGCTACTACGCGCCGGACTACCAACCCAAGGACACCGACATCCTCGCGGTGTTCCGGGTGACTCCGCAGCAGGGCGTCGATCCGATCGAAGCCGCGGCCGCGGTGGCCGGTGAATCCTCAACGGCCACATGGACTGTCGTCTGGACCGATAGATTGACCGCCAACGACCACTACCAGGCCAAGTGCTATCGGGTCGACGAGGTACCCGGCCGTCCGGGCGAGTACTTCGCCTACGTCGCCTATGACATCGACCTGTTCGAGGAAGGTTCGATCGCCAACCTGACGTCGTCGATCATCGGAAATGTGTTCGGATTCAAGCCGCTTTCCGCGCTGCGACTGGAGGACATGCGCATTCCGGTGGCGTACGTCAAGACGTTCCAGGGCCCGCCGCACGGCATCGTGATGGAACGCGAGTACCTGAACAAATTCGGCCGACCGCTGCTGGGCGCAACGGTCAAGCCGAAACTCGGGCTGTCCGCACGCAATTACGGCCGGGTGATCTACGAAGCGTGCCGAGGCGGACTCGACTTCACCAAGGATGACGAGAACATCAACTCGCAACCATTCATGCGCTGGCGGGATCGGTTCCTGTTCGGCATGGAAGGCGTCAACAAGGCGATGGCCGACACCGGCGAGCTCAAGGGTCACTACCTCAATGTGACGGCGGCGACCCTGGAGCAGATGTACGAGCGAGCCGAATTCGCCAAAGAACTGGGCAGCGTCGTGGTGATGATCGACCTGACGATCGGTTTCACCGCGATGCAGTCGATGTCGCACTGGGCTCGCAAGAACGGCGTGCTGCTGCACCTGCACCGTGCGGGGCACTCCACCTACACCCGGCAGAAGACCCACGGCGTCAGCTTCCGCGTCCTTGCGAAATGGTGCCGGCTCATCGGGGTCGACCACCTGCACGCCGGCACCGTTGTCGGCAAGCTGGAAGGCGATCCGGCGACCACGAAGGGCTACTACGACACCCTGCGCGACGATCACATTCCCATCCAGCCGGGAAACGGGATCTTCTTCGACCAGGACTGGGCCAGCATGCCGGGCGTCATGCCGGTGGCCTCCGGCGGCATCCACGCCGGCCAGATGCATCAGTTGCTCGATCTGTTCGGCGATGACGTGGTGCTCCAATTCGGTGGTGGGACCATCGGCCACCCGCTGGGCATCGCGGCCGGCGCCGAGTCGAACAGGGTGGCCCTCGAGGCTGTGGTGAAGGCGCGGAACGAGGGCAGGGACCTGCTCCGCGAGGGGCCGGGCGTGCTGCGCCGGGCGGCCGAGAACTGCCACCCCCTCGAGGTGGCGCTGGCCACCTGGGGCGACATCACCTTCGACTACACCTCGACCGACGCGCCCGATGCCGTCCCGACCGTGAGCCTCTAGGAGCCGACATGCATCTGCGTCACGGAGCTTTCTCTTATCTTCCGGAGCTGACCGACGACGAGATCGCGGCACAGCTGCGGTACGCGCTGCTCAACGGCTGGCCCATCTCGATCGAATACACCGACGACCCGCACCCACGGAACATCTACTGGCAGATGTGGGGGTTGCCGCTGTTCGACCTCGACGAGCCGGACGGCGCACTGGCCGAGATCAACGCCTGCCGCGCCACTTTTCCCGATCAGTACATCCGGGTACTGGCCTACGACGCCTCACTCGGCCGGCAGACAACTGCCCTGCAATTCCTGGTGCAGCGACCCGCCCACGAGCCGGGATTCCTGCTGACCCGCACCGAAGGGCAGGACCGTCGGCAGGGGTACGCGGTGCATTCGTACAGCACCGCCGAGGCCGGTGCCGGCCGCCGGCCTCCGTCCTGATGGTCGGGTCATGATCAACTTCGTCATCGCCGGTGGACCCCGTGGCTGCTGACGGGCCTACACGCCAGGGCACCACCGGCTTCGGGTACTACCGGCCCGAGGCGGTGGCCCCCGCACGGGTCGGTTCGGCGGGGGCGTGCGTGCCCAAGGGTGCGCACGTCCCTGCATCAGCCGATGCGGCACCGGTGGACGCCGTACCGGCGAACGCGGTGCTGGCCGACGATGCCGTCCTGGATCTGTCCGCCGACGCCGCCCGCCGGGACGTCGACGAGACGCTGCACAGGCTCGATCGGGAACTGGTCGGGCTGGCCAACGTGAAACGGCGGGTGCGGGAGATCGCCGCCCTGCTGCTGGTCGACCGGGCGCGCAGCCAGTTCGGGCTCAGCTCGTCCCGCCCGACCTTGCACATGAGCTTCACCGGGGGTCCGGGCACCGGCAAGACGACCGTCGCACTGCGGATGGCCGAGATGTTGCATGCCATGGGATACGTCCGTCAGCCGAAGGTCCTCAGCGTCACCCGAGACGACCTGGTCGGCCAGTTCATCGGGCATACCGCGCCCAAGACCAAGGCGATCATCGCCAAGGCCGCGGGCGGTGTGCTGTTCATCGACGAGGCCTACTACCTGTTCCGTCCGGAGAACGAACGGGACTACGGGCAGGAGGTGATCGAGATCCTGCTGCAGGAGATGGAGAGCGATCGGGCCAGTCTGGTGGTGATCTTCGCCGGTTATCCCGATCGGATGGAGACCTTCTTCTCCGCCAACCCGGGACTGTCCTCGCGGGTGCCGCACCACATCGCCTTCGATGACTACAGCCATCAGCAACTGGTCGAGATCGCGGACCTGATGGTGGCGGCGGAGAACTTCCGCTTCGACGACGACGGGCGGGAAGCCTTCTCCCGCTATCTCGACCTGCGGATGCGGCAGCCCCGCTTCTCCAACGCCCGCAGCGTGCGCAACGCCATCGAGCGGTGCCGGTTGCGCCAGGCGCGCCGGTTGGTGGAGCTGCATCGGCCACTGACCCGTGACGACCTGGTGACGCTCACCGGGCAGGACGTTTACGGCAGCAGCCTTTTCACCGCCCAGGCCGCGGCGCCGGCCGCTGAGGCCCCGGGCACCAACACCGGTACGGAGCCGAAAGTCGTACCGATCAGCTGATCTCCCGCCACACCGTCACCACCAACAGTCACCACCAACAGTCACCGCCACACAGTCACCACCACACAGTCACCGCCGCACCAGGTTTCGCCCGCACCTACGGCTCGTCGCACCGACAGGAGACCGACGTCATGCCAGAAGGACTCAAGACGCTCACCCGGTACACCATCGAGGAGGAGCATCGTCATCCCGGCTCCACCGGCGACTTCTCCGGTCTGCTGAACGTGCTGTCGACGGCGATCAAGATCGTCGCGAACAACGTCAACAGGGGCGCACTGCTTGCCTCGCAACGTGTTGCGGGCAGCGCCCACAGTGACCTGGACAAGAACCTGAGCGCGCTGAGCAACGCGGTCCTCATCCGGGAGACGCAGTGGGCCGGTCACCTCGCGGCCATGGTCTCGGAAGAAATGGACGAGTTCTACCCGGTGCCGGAGCGCTACCGCCGCGGTAAGTACCTGCTGGCGTTCGACCCGCTGGACGGATCGGGCAATCTGGATCTGAACATGACCATGGGCAGCATCTTCAGCATCCTTCGCTGCCCGGACACCGAAGGTGAACCGCAGGCCGAGGACTTCCTGCAGCCGGGCACGGAGCAGGTCTGCGCGGGCATCGCGCTGTACGGGCCGGCCACCATGATGGTGCTCACCACCGGGCGAGGGGTCGACGGCTTCACCCTCGACCGCGAGATCGGCGCGTTCGTTCTGTCGCACCCGCAGATGCGCATCCCTGAGTACAACGACCAGTTCGCCATCAATGCCTGCAACGAGCGTTTCTGGGAGCAGCCGGTCAAGAGATACGTCAAGGAATGCCTCGACGGCGCGGCGGGCCGCCGCGGCCGAGATTTCACCATGCGATGGGTGGAATCCCTGGTGGCGGAGACGTTTCGGATTCTCACCGTCGGCGGCGTCTACCTGGACCCGCGCGCGACGAAGGACGAGGGCCGTTCAGGCCGGCTGCGACTGCTGTACGAGGCCAACCCGATCGCCTACCTGATCCAGCAGGCCGGTGGTGCGGCCAGTACCGGCAACGAACCGGTGCTCGGCCTGGTCCCCGACAGCCTGCACCAGCGGGTGCCGTTGATCTTCGGTTCCCGCAAGGAGGTCGAGCGGATCGAGCGGTATCACGCCGAATATCTCGACGGCATGGTCGGTTCCTTCGACGCGTCACTGTTCACCGCGAGATCGCTGTTCCGGACGGTGTGAGCCATGTCCGTCAGGCATCCGGTCGTCGCTGTCACCGGGTCATCGGGGGCCGGCACCACCTCGGTGACCAAGACCTTTCAGCACATCTTCCGTCGCGAGGGGATCACACCTGCGCTGATCGAAGGTGATTCCTTCCACCGCTACGACCGGCAGGAAATGCGGCTGGCCATGGCGGAGGCGGAGCAGAACAAGAACAATCACTTCTCGCACTTCGGCCCCGAGGCGAACCTGCTGGGCGAATTGGAGGCCCTGTTCAAGCAGTACGGCGAGACCGGCATCGGCAAGGCGCGCAAGTACCTGCACAACGACCAGGAAGCCGCGCCCTACGGGCAGCCGGCCGGGACGTTCACGCATTGGGAAGAGCTGGACCCGGGCAGCGACCTGCTGTTCTACGAGGGCCTGCACGGGGCGGTGGTGACCGAAACGGTCAACATCGTGCAGCACGCGGATCTGCTGGTCGGGGTGGTGCCGATCATCAATCTCGAATGGATCCAGAAACTGCTGCGGGACCAGACCGCCCGCGGTTACTCCAGCGAGGCGGTCACCGACACCATCCTGCGGCGGATGCCCGACTACGTGAACTACATCTGCCCGCAGTTCGCCCGCACCGATATCAACTTCCAGCGGGTGCCCACCGTCGACACCTCGGATCCGTTCACCGCCCGGTACATCCCGACGGCCGACGAGAGCTTCCTGGTGATCCGGTTCGCCAAGCCCAGGGGCATCGACTTCTCCTACCTGCTGACGATGCTGCACGACTCGTTCATGTCGCGGCCCAACATCATCGTGGTGCCCGGCGGGAAGATGGAACTGGCGATGCAGTTGATCTTCACGCCGCTGATCCTGCGGCTGCTGGAGAAGAAGCGCGAACTGCTGGGTTGACCCCCTGGGTTGTTCGCCAGGGGCCAGCAGTTGGTTCGGCGTCGACACTCGCCTGACCGGAGGCGAACCCAAGACAACCATGAACCTCGATGAGGGCCAGGACGCCTCCGCATTTCCAGGTCACCGCGAGGCTGCTTCGAGACCGGCAAGGATCAGGTCGAGGCCGAAGTCGAACTCGTTGCCGAAGTCGTAGCCCGGCTTGAGCACATGTTCTGTGGTCAGCTCCATCAGATGCGGGTAGTCACCGGCCGGCATCGCGCCGGCGATGGACTGTGCCAGGTCGGTCATGTCGTTTCCCGCCGTGGCCGGCAGGCTCGCTTCCTGCAGCGCGAATCCGTAGACGAACGCGTCGATCACTGCGTACGCGTGTGCCGTCATCTCGATGGACAAGCCTCCCGAGCGCAGACAGCCGATGACCGCGTCGTGGTGCAGCAGCGTCGCCGGACCGGGGGTGGTTCGCGACTCCATCAGCGGCGTCGCCCAGGGATGTTTGGCCAGTACTGATCGGGCGGACGCGGCCCGGTGACGTATTGCGGTCTTCCAGTCGGTGTCGGTCGGCGGAAGCGCGATCTCGGTGAAGACCTGGTCGACCATTCCGTCGATGATGGCCTCCTTGGTGGGGACGTGGTAGTAGATCGTCATCGGTTTCACGCCGAGCTCGGCCGCCAACTTGCGGATGGTCAAAGCGTCGGACCCGGCGGTGTCGGCGAGTGCGACGGCTGCCTGGATGACGCGTTCTCTGCTGAGCGCGGACCGGCTCGGCGTGGTTGCGTCCCTGGTCTTGTCGGTCTTGGCTGCGGGTGCCATTGCTGGTCCTTCCTGTCCCTTCGATTGGTGTTCGTACTTAGTACTGATACTGTACGCCGAACGATTGGTACTTAGTACGCCATTCCCCCGGGGCTTCACCGGCCATCGCTGGATTCGCCACCCGACCGGCGCACTGGCACCGCCCCCTCCTCGTCCTCGCCGCCGTGACGGGCGGTCTGGCAATCCTCAGCTTCGCGGGCGTTCTCCTCGACTCCCGGGAGGTCACCAACTCCGCGGTGTGGATCAAGCCGCTGAAGTTCGCCCTGTCCATCGGCATCTGTTCGCTCACTTTGGCGTGGCTGATCGGACGACTCCGGCCGGCGCACTGATCGCCATGGCAGGGATGGCACTGGGCTTCCTGATGACGGGTCCGAAAGCCGACCAACCCGGTGACCACCCACGTGTCGTCGGAGCCCACACGGTCGGGCTCGCGGACGGCGGTCCAGGCCTACCGCTGCTCGGCTGGAGCACGATCGGCGGAGACCTGCGCATCCCGCACTTCGTCGGCATGCACGCACTCCAGGCACTACCGCAATTCGTGCTCATGCTCGAAGTGCTCTCCCGGAAGATGCCGGCGTTGCGCAGCGCCCGCCGACGTCTGCGGCTGACACAACTCGCCGTCGCCACCTTCGCTGCGACCGTTGTGTTACTCACCGTCCAGGCTCTCATCGGCCAGTCGATCGTTGCGCCGGCCGGAATGATCCTGATCGGAGAATCACCCTGGCGGCCGCTGCCGTGATCGCGACCATCGCGATCGTGAGCGCCCCGGACACGTCGCCGGACACGCTGCCGTAGCCGGCCGCGAGGGCGTTCTTCGACGGCAACTTCCGCCGATCGCTTGACACCGTACTAAGTACGAGTAGTGTTCCCCGCAACACACCATACAAAGTACGAAACCGTGTCGGAGAGGAACCACATGTCCACCAGCACCCACGACGCCCCCGGCGCCGAGGCAGCAGCACAGATCCCCGAAACCGGGCGGATGCGCGCCGTCGTCACCCCGCACTACGGCGGTCCCGACGTTGTCCAGCAAGCCCGCATCGATCGACCGACCATCGCCGATGACGAGGTCCTCGTCCAGGTACACGCGGCCGGACTCGATCGCGGCACCTGGCATCTGATGACCGGCACGCCGTACCTCATCCGGGTGTTGGGGTTCGGCCTGACCCGGCCGAAGCAGCCCGTCCCCGGCCTCGACCTGGCCGGCGTCGTCGTGGCGGTTGGCAAGAACGTGCACCGATTCGAAGCAGGGGACGAGGTCTTCGGGATCGGGCGGGCCACTTTCGCGGAGTTCGCCGCAGCTCCGGAGCACAAGCTCAGCCGCAAGCCCGCCACCGTCGGCTTCGAGTCGGCTGCGGCCGCCGCCATCTCCGGGTGCACCGCATTGCAGGCACTCACCGACGTCGGCCGGGTCGAGGCAGGCCAGTCGGTCCTGGTGATCGGCGCGTCGGGCGGGGTGGGCAGCTACGCCGTGCAGATCGCGACTGCGCTCGGCGCTCACGTCACGGGCGTGTCCAGCGCTGCCAAGGCAGCGGCAGTGACAGGCCTCGGGGCTGAGCGTGTCATCGACTACGCCACCAAGGACTATCTGGACGGCAGCGTTCGCTACGACCTCATCATCGACGCCGGCGGCCTCAACCCGCTGCGACGGCTCAAGCGCGCACTCACCGCGACCGGCACCCTGGTCATCGTCGGCGGCGAAGGCGGTGGCCGATGGACCGGCGGCATCGGCCGCAACCTCCGGGCGACGGTGCTGTCGGCCTTCTCCCGGCAACGTCTCACGGCCTTCATCAGCCGCGAGCATCACGACAACACCGATCGACTTGCCGAACTGCTGTCAACCGGTGCGGTGACCCCCCTGATCGGAGCCCGCTACCCGCTGGGTCGCGTCCGCGATGCCCTCGCCGACCTCGAATCCGGACGCGTCACCGGCAAGGCCGTCATCGCCATTGGCCCGAACATCGTCCGGTCCGACCCGGCAACGGGCCACCGCACCGATTCGTCCGCCCAGGAGGATTCATGACCACGCAGACCGTTGAGGCCGCCCCGGCCACGCCGCCGACGCCACCTTTCACGACCGCAGACGGACAGGCCCGCCGCATCGCGCGAATCGCCGGTGCGGCCTACCTCCTGATGTTCGCCCTCGCGATCGTCGCCAACTTCTTCGTCCTCGACCGACTCGTCGTGAAAAACGACCCGGCCGCGACGACGGCGAACATCGCAGGCTCCCCCGAACTGCTGCGTGCGGGCATCCTGACGTTCCTTTTCATCGTGCTGCTCGACATCACGCTGGCCTGGGCTCTCCAGGTCGTGTTCCGTAGCGTCAACCCCGACATATCCATCGTCATGGCCTGGTTCCGACTGGGCTACAGCGTCATGCTCGGCGTCGCTCTGGTCTTCCTGGTCCAGGCGCTGACAGTGGCAACGACCGCAACGGCTCCCGCTGGCGTACAGGCAGCGCAGACCATGCAGGCCATCGACGCCTTCCGGACGACGTGGCAACTGGGCCTGTGTCTGTTCGCCGTCCACCTGGCACTTCTCGGGGCACTCGTCGCCCGCTCGAACTTCGCGCCGCGCGTACTGGGCTACGTTCTCGCGTTCGCCGGTCTTGCCTATGCCGCGGACACAGTCGCGCACCTTGTCCTTCCCGACTACTCCGCCGTGTCCGGCGTCTTCCTGGTGCTGGTGGCTGTTCCGTCCATGATCGGAGAAGGATGGCTCGGCATCTGGTTGTTGACGACCCGGCACCTCCCGGCCGGGTCCCCAGGCGCACAGTTCGGGAGAGCCTGACGGTCGGATCACCCTGCTCCCGGCCGAGCCCCGTTCGACGTCACCATCGAAGCTGAACGCATACGAGTCGAAAGATGAAGCGGCCGTTCACCACCTGATCACCGTGCTGAGTGTCAGTGAACCGATGGTGGCGGAGAGGCATCATTGAGGTTCGGCGCATCGGATGTGGCCGTGCTGCCTGCCGGCGACGCAGCGCGCCTCCACAGGAGGGCGAACAAGAGAACGACCGTGACACCAACGGTATTCAGGATCGTGATCGACACCGTGACCAGCGGATCCGCGCCGAAGGGAAAGATCATCATCAGTAGCATCGGGGCGATGTTGCGTACCGCTGTGGTGATCTCGGTGGCATGCCTGATTCCGACGTCTTTGACCCGGAGACCGGAGACCAGGAGGTAGGCACACCCGAGGCCGATGAACGGGCCGGCGATCGCTGCGATGTAGCTTGCGGTGCCCCACGTCTGCACGAAGAGATCCCAATACGCGACCAGCGTGAAGTTGAGGTTGAACAGCAGGCACAAGATGGCGACCCGGACCACCCACTTGGCCAATGGCGCCGTCAGGTCGGGCCACCAGACTCTGAAGCAACACCCCAGAAACAGCGGCAGGAGCAGGAACAGCAGCAACGGCCAGGCAACGCCCCAGAACGAAATCCTCAGTTGCACGTCAACCGCATCGACGGCCAGCGGCAAACCCACCGGCAGGGCGATGACGGTGGCCACGGTCATGACCACCAACAGGGTGGTCGCAATGCTGACATTCGCCTTGGCCAACCCTGCGAGGATCGGAGCGAAGGGCATGCCGGCGCACAGGGCAGCGACGCAGAATCCCACCTTGATCTCACCGGGGATGGACGAGGCGACCGTCAGCAAATAGCCGACGAACAGTAGTGGAATGAGGACAAAGTTGATGACCAACGCCCACACAACGACCTTCCAATGCGCCGCCGCCTGTCCCAGCAACTTGCCGACCGGGAGGCGTAGGCCCAAACCGAAGGCGTTCAAGATGACGAAAAGCACCCCGAACCCGTTGATCAGGACGATCTCACCAGACTGACTCGGCATCCCTGTGCCTTCCGCGAAGCCGTGGACGAACGGTCGCGAGGGACCCACACTGGTTGGCGCAGCCAGCGCATCGCGTGCCCACCAGAGTTCCGGTTTGCGGGAACAGTCGAATCACCCGAGGCGGGTAGTTCGTCACATCGGTTCAGTGCGGACGCCGGGACATGAGTCGAGTCCTGCACAGTGGTGTACGGCCAATGGGCCCCGATCATGGTGGCCATGCCACTGGGCGACCTGGTCCGTGATCGCAACGGGCGTTCTCTGCCGTAGGCCAACCGTCGCGTTAGGTGACGCCGCCCACACGGTGCGTCCGTTTCGTCCTCTTCGTCCTACAGTTGCAAATCATTGCAATTGCATGGTCGCAGACGCCGGCAAGACCGCGCGGACCGGCCTTCGCTCGGGCGGGAGGGACGGTGGCGCAGATGTGCAGCCGATCGCACCGATGAGCATGCCGCTGTATCAACTCAAGGCGGAGTTCTTCAAGACCCTCGGTCACCCCGGCCGGATCAGGGTGCTGGAGCTGCTCGGGGAGCGCGAGCATGCGGTGTCGGAACTGCTGCCCGAGATCGGCGTGGAGCCGGCGAATCTGTCGCAGCAACTGGCGGTGCTCCGTCGCGCGGGTCTGGTCGAGACCCGTAGGGAAGGTTCCGCCGCTTACTACTCGCTGTCCAGCCCCGAGATCGCGGAGCTGCTGCGGGTTGCCAGGGTGATCCTGACCGAGGTGCTCACCGGACAGGTGGGGCTGCTCGAGGACCTGCGCGCCACCCCGCGACGGAGCGCCGCGGAACAGCCTCGCAGCCGGACCGATGCTGCTGTGCGAACCGCGACATCCCGCAATGCCCGATCCCTGGACGAGGGGAGGTGAAGCATGCGTGATCTGTGGCGCAAGATTCGATCGACCGGTCGGGTGGCCGAACTGGCACCCGACGCGCCCGTCGACACCCTGCTTCCGTCCGCCGCCGCGACCCGCGCCACCCTCGACGGTTCGCTGCAGTTGCGGCATGTCGACACCGGATCCTGCAATGGGTGCGAGATCGAGATCGGCGCTGCCTTCGGCCCGGTGTACGACGCCGAGCGTTACGGCGCAAGGCTTGTCGCGTCACCACGTCACGCCGATGCCCTGCTCGTGACCGGCCCGGTCACCCGCAACATGGCCGAGCCGCTGCGGCGCACCTACGACGCGGTGCCCGGCCCGAAGCTCGTTGTGGCCGTCGGCGATTGCGCCCGGAATTGTGGCGTCTTCGCCGGCGCGTACGGGGTTGCCGGGCCGGTCGGCGCCGTGCTGCCGGTCGATCTGGAAATCGCCGGTTGCCCGCCACGTCCGGAGGCCATCGTGGCGGCCCTGCGCGCCATCACCGGCCGATGAACACCGTCTCGGCCGGCCTGCTGATGGTGCTGATCGCCGGGATCTGCAGTGCCGTCGCCGCCCTGCTGGCGCCGCGGGCGCTGCGGCCCCGGATCGCCGGGCTGGGCGTCGCAGTGCTCGGCGTCGCCGCCGTGGTCGCCGGCGTCGCGGCGATGGCCGGGCAGAGGATGACGCTCGTTCTTCCCGAGTTGCTGCCGTTGTCGGGCCTGATCTTTGACGTCGACCCGCTCGCCGGATTCTTCATCGCCGTGACCGGCGGCGTCGCCATTGCCGTCGGAGTCTACGGGACCGGTTACGCCGCACACGGTCTGACCGCACGGTCGTTCCAATCGGTGGTGCCGCTGTTCGTGATGTCGATGGTGCTGGTGCCGGCCGCAGCGAGCGTCGGGACGCTGTTGCTCTGCTGGGAACTGATGGCCCTGACCTCCCTCATCCTGGTGCTCGCCGAGCACCGCCGACGCGCCGTCGTCGCATCGGCGGGCCGCTGGTACGCCGTCATGACGCAACTCGGAACGGTCGCCATCGTCATCGGGCTGGTCACCTTCGCCGCCGACGCCGCCGGCACGTCGTTCGCAGCACTCAGGGCAGCCGGTCTCACGATGTCGCCGACGACGGCGGCGGTGGTGTTCCTGGCGACCGGCATCGGGTTCGGCGCCAAGGCGGGGATCCTGCCGCTGCACGCCTGGCTGCCGCGGGCGCATCCGGAGGCGCCCAGCAGCGTCTCCGCCCTGATGTCCGCTGCCATGGTCAATCTCGGCGTCTACGGCATCGTCCGGGTCGGCTTCGATCTGCTCGGTGGGGGCACCGGGTGGTGGTGGATCCTGGCGCTGACCCTGGGCGCCGTGTCCGCCATCTACGGCATCCTGCAGGCGGCCATCGGGACGGACCTCAAGCGGCTGCTCGGTTACTCCACGACGGAGAACATGGGACTGGTACTGGTCGGTATCGGCGCCGCCGGAATGTTTCTCGAAGCCGGCCAGGCGCTGCTGGCCGCCCTGGCGATGACGGCCGGCCTGTTGCACGTGGTCAACCACGCAGCGTTCAAGACACTGCTGTTCCAGGCCGCCGGCTCTGTCGTCGCCGCGACCGGGCATCGGGATCTGGACGAACTCGGCGGCCTCCGCAGCGGAATGCCCGCCACCACCGGCGCTTTCGGGCTCGGCGCACTCGCCGGATCGGCCCTGCCGCCCGGCGCGGCCTTCGTCAGTGAGTGGTTGTTGTTGCAGGCGTTGATCCACGGGCTGCCGGCGGCCGACACCTCGGCCGCCATCGTCCTGCCGTTGGCGGTGGCGGCAGTGGCGCTGACCGCGGGTCTGGCGGTGGTGACGTTCGTGAAGGCCTTCGGGGTCGGCTTCCTCGCCCGAGCCCGCAGCCCGGAGGCGGTGGCCGCGACCGAGAGCCCCACCGGGATGCTGGCCGGGATGGGCATCGCCGGAGCGGTCTGCATCGCCCTGTCCCTGCTGCCGACGGCGGTGCTGCCGGCGATCGGGCGGCTGGCGGCCGGCATCGTCGACGGCGGCGACCCGCTGACCGTCAGCAACCTGACCATCGAACTGGACGGGGTCGCCGGGTCGTTGTCGCCGCTGCTGCTGGGCGTCTCGTTGACGGTCGCCGTCATCGCAGCGCTGGCCGCCGTCCGGGGCGTCGCCGGCCGGCGGGCTGCCCGTCAGGCACGGCTGTGGGATTGCGGGGCCGGGCCGATGTCGGCTCGGATGGAATACACGGCAACATCTTTCGCCGAACCACTGCAGCGGGTGTTCGACGACGTCGTCGCGGCGGAGCAGGACGTCGACGTCACCCACTACGAGGAATCGCAGTACCTGGTGCGTACCATCGAGTACCGCCGCCGCACCCCCGACCCTATCGAGAACCGCTTGTACGCACCGGTTCTCGCCACTCTGACCGGCTGGGGTGAGGCCGCGCGGGGGCTCGCGAACGGCAGCGTGCACCGCTATCTGGGGTACGGATTCGCCGCCCTGTGCGCGTCACTGATCGTGCTGGTGGTGATCCGGTGACCACGTTCGGAGTGATCACCGTCCTGCTCCAGCTCGGCATCGTGCTGGTCCTGGCGCCGGTCCTCACCGGTCTGATGCGGCAGGTGCGGGCCAGGATGGAAGGCAGAGCGGGCGCGGGGATCGGGCAGCCATGGCGCGATCTGCGCAAGCTGCTGCGCAAGGAGTCGATCCGCCCGAAGGGCACCACCGAGGTGTTCCGGTTGGCGCCGCTGGTGCTGATCGCGACCTGCACCGTGGTGGCGGCCGCCGCCCCGTTCGTGAGTACCGCGTCCGCACTGGATCCGATCGCCGACCTGTTCGCCGTCGTGGCGGTGCTCACCCTGGGCACGGTGGCCATCGCGCTGGCCGGCATCGACACCGGCACCGCGTTCGGCGGGATGGGCGCCAGCCGCGAGACCACGATCGTCGCCCTGGTCGAGCCCACCCTGCTGGTGGCGATCTTCGCCTTGTCCGTGCCGGTGGGGTCGACGAACCTGGCCGCCATCGTCAGCGCCGGGCTCGACGATCCGGCAGGAGTGTTCTCGCCGGTCAGCCTGCTCGCCGCAGTGGCGCTGATCGTGGTCATCGTCGCGGAGACCGGTCGACTGCCGGTGGACAACCCGTCCACGCATCTCGAGCTGACGATGGTGCACGAGGCGATGGTCCTTGAGTACGCCGGACCGGATCTTGCGGTGATCGAACTGGCGTCGTCCATGCGACTGGTCGTCTTCCTCGGACTGCTGGCAAACTTGTTCGTCCCCTGGGGCATCGCGACGACCGGCACACCGCTCGTGCTCGCGGTCGGGTGCGTCGCCTTCATCGCCAAGGTGGCCGTGCTGGGCGGCGTGCTGGCCGCCGGCGAGGTCTTCCTGGCGAAACTTCGGCTGTTCCGCGTTCCGGAACTGCTTGCCGGTTCCTTCGTTCTCGGCCTGCTGGCCGTCGCAGCAAGCTTCGTGCTCTCATGAACGCCGGCCTGTCGACCCAGCTGCTCAACATCGCGGCCGGCGCCTTCCTCTTCACCGCCGTGCTGATCCTCTGGCGCCGCGAACTGGCCTCGATCATCGACATTTTCGCCCTGCAGGGCGTGGCGCTCGCCGTGATGGTCGGGGTGATCGCCGTCGACGAGGGCTCCGTCGAGCTGTTCGTGATCGCCGTCGCGGTACTCGTGGTGCGCTCCGGTGTGCTCCCGTGGTTGTTGCGCCGCGCACTGTCGCACACCGGTGCCACGCGGCGCGAGATCCGCCCATTGGTGAATGTCGTGACGTCACTGCTGGCGGCGGCGGCGCTGACCCTGCTGGCGTACGCGGTGTCCCAGCCGCTGGTGGCGCTGGACCCTTCACCCGCGGCGCACGCCATTCCGGTCGGCATGGCGTGTCGTGCTGATCGGCTTCTTCGTCCTGGTGACCCGCCGGCTGGCGTTGTCGCAGCTCGTCGGATTCCTGTTGCTGGACAACGGCATCACCGCTGTCGGTTTCCTCAGCACGGCGGGAGTGAGTGTGATCGTCGAACTCGGCGTGACCCTGGACGTGCTGCTCGTGGTCCTGGTGCTGCAGGTCCTCAAGAGCCGGATCCGCGAGGTGTTCGGCGTGACCGACCTGGACCAACTTCGGGAGCTGCACGACTGATGACGCTCCTGATGATCCTGCCGATCCTGCTGCCGCTGCTGGCCGCGGCCGCGCAGCGCCTGATGCCCGGCCGAGGTATCAGGTCCCTGCTCGCGCCGTGCACGGCGGCGGCGGTGCTGACCGCAGCCATCGCCATTGCCGTCGTGGTGACCGCCGATGGACCGCAGACCGCCGCCGGGCTGCTGCGGGTGGACGCGCTCAGCGCCTTCCTGCTGATCGTGATCGGCGCGGTGTCGCTGGTCTCCGCAGTGGCGACCCCCGCGTACCTCCGCGGGCAACGCGCGCTGGGCCGGCTGAACCCCGCGACCGACCGGCAGTACGCCGTGCTCGTCCAACTGTTCCTGGCGATGATGGCGCTGGCCGTGCTGGCCGCCAACCTCGGCGTGCTGTGGGTGTCGGTCGAGGCCACCACCGTGGTGACCGCGTTCCTCGTCGGGCAACGCCGGAGCCGGACGGCCGTCGAGGCAGCCTGGAAATACGTGGTGATCAGCTCCACCGGGATCGCCCTCGCGCTGCTCGGCACCTTCCTGCTGAACTTCGCCTCGCTGCACACTGCGGCAGCCGCGGGGCTGGATTGGACGGGGCTGGTCGCGAGCGCCTCGCAGCTCGACCCCGCGGTCACCCGCATCGCGGTGCTGTTGCTCGTCCTCGGGTTCGGCACCAAGGCCGGGCTGGCGCCCCTGCACGGCTGGCTGCCCGATGCCTACAGCCAGGCACCCGCTCCGGTGTCCGCCCTGATGTCCGGCGTGCTGGCCTCGGTGGGGCTCTACGCCGTGCTGCGGGTCAAGGTCATCGCCGATGCTGCACTCGGTATCGACTTCACCCGGAATCTGCTGCTGGTTGTCGCTCTGGCTTCACTGGCCCTTGCCGCGTCCCTGACGCTGGGGCAACGCGACTACACCCGGATGCTCGCGTACTCGAGCATCGAGAACATGGGCCTGATGGCGTTGGGCGCCGCCATCGGCAGCCCGCTGGCCATCGCGGCGGTGCTGCTGCACGTGCTGGGCCACGGGCTGGTCAAGAGTGCGCTGTTCATCGGCGCCGGAAGGATTCTGCAGCTCACCCGAACCACCCGGATCGACGGCGTCCGTGGCCTGGCGGCGCGGGCACCCGCGGTCGCCGGCGCCTTCGGGGTCGGGATCCTCGCCCTCATCGGGCTGCCGCCGTTCAGCCTGTTCGCGAGCGAGCTCGGTATCGCCACGGCGGGCTTCGCTGCCGGGCTCGGCGTCGCGACCACCGCGGCTTTGCTGCTGGCCCTGGTGACGGCCGGCGCGTTGATGGTGCACACCAGCAGGATGCTGCTCGGCTCGGCCGGAGATGGACGCGGTGCGGAACACCCGGCGGTGGACGCCGGCAGACTGCGCGTCGGCGATGCCGCGGAGACCGGAAGTCGTCAGGCGGCGGACGGCGCGATGATTGCGGGTGGCGGAGCGACCGCGGTCGGCACCGCGGTGGCGCTCAGACCCGCACCGGTGCTCGCGCCGGTCGCCGCCCAGCGGTCGGGGTCGGACGTCTGGGCGATGGTCGGTGCGCTCACCGTCTGCGCGGTGCTGGGCATCTGGTCGGGACCGCTCGGGACACTGCTGCAGCAGGCAACAGCCGTCATCACGGGCTTGACACCGTGACCACCGCACCGCACCGCCGGCCCGGCGTCGTCGCCCGCGAGGAGATCACCGCCGCCGACCTGCCGACGAGGACCGGGGAGCTCCTCGCGCGGGGATTCCGGGTTGCGCTGATCGCCGGGCACGACGACGGCGACGCGTTGCGGGTCGTCTACCTGTTCCTCCGTCCCGGCACCCGCGGGCGCGCCGAACTGCAGCTCACGGTGGACCCCGGAAACCCTCGTATCCCGAGCCTGTCGTCGATCTCGTTCACCGCGGGACGGTTCGAGCGTGAGATGCGTGACCTGCTCGGCATCGTGCCCGAGCACCACGTCCTGCCCAGCCGGATGGTGCGGCACTTCCACTGGCCGCGCGGCTGGTACCCGATGCGGCAGTCGGCGGGCGAACCGCCACCGTTCGGTGACGTCGACGGGCCGTTCTCCTTCCGCACGGTCGAAGGCGCGGGCGTGTATGAGATCCCGGTCGGGCCGGTTCATGCCGGCATGATCGGGCCCGGTCACTTCCGCTTCTCCGTCGTCGGCGAGACGGTGCTGAACCTCAAGGCCCGGTTGTGGTTCGCCCACCGCGGCATCGAGAAGCTCTTCGAGCAGACACTTCCCGAGACATCCGTCGCGCTCGCGGAGCGGATCAGCGGTGACACGTCCGTCGGCCACGCCGTCGCCTTCTGCCGGGCCGTCGAGGACGCGACCGAAGTCGACGTTCCTGTTGCGGCGGAGCGGATCCGGGCGATGCTGCTCGAGCTGGAGCGGCTCTACAACCACATCGGCGACATCGGCGCCCTGTGCAACGACGCCGGTCACGCGATCCTGAACACACACGCCCTGCGGGTGCGGGAGCAATTGCTGCGGATCAACGACGACGTCACCGGCGATCGCCTGCTCCGCGGTGCTGTGCGCGTCGGCGGAGCAGGCGTCCGGACACTGCCCGATACCGCGGTGCTCCGCGGGATCGCCGACGATGTCGACGAGATCGCGGCCCTGGCCACCGGGCACAGCGTCGTGCGTGATCGGTTCGACGGCACCGCCGTGCTGACCAGGGAGCAGGCGGCGGATCTCGGCACCCTCGGCTACGTCGCGAGGGCAAGCGGCCTGGCGACCGACGCGCGGTACGACCACCCGGTGCCGGGCGTGCGGTATCCGGCGCCTCCGGAGGTCCATCCGGGCGGAGATGTGCTGGCCCGCTTCACGCTTCGGGTCGCCGAATTCCGGCACTCGGTGGACGCCATCGCCGTCCTGGTGGGAGAACACGGTGACGTTCACAGCCCCACCGGGGAAGCTGCACCGGAACTCTACGGATCAGCGTCGAGCCATCACCCCGGCCGCCGCGCCGGTGTCGGCATCGCCGAGGGCTGGCGCGGCACCATCGTGCACCGCGTCGAGCTGGACGCCGCCGGTGCGCTGACCCGGGTCAAGATCGTCGATCCGTCGTTCTTCAACTGGCCTGCACTGCCGATCGCGATGCAGGACACGATCGTCCCCGACTTCCCTTTGGCCAACAAGAGTTTCAACCTGTCCTACGCCGGCAACGACCTCTGATCCGCGGCCGCCGGCTCAGGTCAGTGCTGCGCGGCGTGGGTCTCCAGCAGCCGGAGCCAGACTTCGCTCATCGTCGGATAGGACGGCACCGCGTGCCACAGTTGCTCGAGCGTGACCTTGCCGATCATGGCAACCGTGGCGGCGTGCACCATTTCCGCCACATCGGAGCCGACAAACGTTGCCCCCAGGAGCGTATGGGACGGGACGTCGATGACCAGCTTCGCCCGGCCGACATAGTCCTCGCGCAGCAACGCGGCACCGGCGACGTTGGCCAGGTCGTACTCGACGGTCTCCACCTCTGCGCCGGCGTCCCGCGCCTGCTGCTCGGTGACGCCGACCGACGCGACCTGCGGGTCGGTGAAGGTCACCTGCGGCACGGTGCCGGCGTCCGCAAGGTCGGTGAACCGGGGTCCGTCGGCCGGTCGACGCTCCGCCCGGGCGCCGATCACCGCGCCGCAGATCCGGCCCTGGTACTTACCCATATGGGTCAGCAGGGCCCGGCCGGTGATGTCCCCGACGGCGTACAGCCAGTCCCCCGAGACGCCCTGCACCGCAAGGTGATCGTCCGTGCTGACGAACCCGTGCGAGCCGGTGACATCGAGCCCGACGGTGTCCAGACCGATGTCCGCACTGGTCGGCGTACGCCCGGTGGCCACCACGATCTCGTCGACGGCCACGGTGCGGTCCCCGAAACTGACCGTCACCTCGCCGCCGTGGACGTGCCCCTCTCCGGTGGCGATCGGATCGACCCGGCTGACCGCGTCCACGCTGGCACCGAGCACCACGCTCACTCCGTGCTCCTGGAACGCCTGCCGGACCAGATCGCCCGCGAACGGCTCGTTGCGCGCCAGCAGCGTCGGCGCCGCTCCGATGATCGTCAACTCTTCGACGCCCAGACCCTGCAACCAGCCCGCCGATTCGCAGGCGACGACCCCGCCGCCGATCACCGCGACACGTCGGGGGACCTCATGGAGGTTGGTGACGTCCCGCGACGTCCACGGAAGGGCGGCACGCAGGCCGGGGATGTCCGGCACGGTTGCGGTGGTGCCGGTGGCGAGCACGACGGCGTGCCGGGCAGTCAGCACCCTGATCGATCCGTCGGGCGCCTGGACCTGCACGGTCTTCTCCCCGGCGAGCCTGCCCCAACCGCGCACGACCTCGATCCCGGCACCGTTGGCCCACTCCACCTGGCTCGAGTCGTCGTGGTGGTGGGTGAAATCGTCGCGGCGTTGCAGAACGGCGGGAACGTCCAGACCCCGGTCCCCGACGATGCCTGCGACGCCGGGCATGTGGCGCGCCGATTCCAGCACGTCCACCGGTCGCAGCAGCGCCTTGCTGGGCATGCACGCCCAGTAGGAGCACTCGCCGCCGACCAGTTCGTGCTCGACGATCGCGGCGGTGCGGTCGCTGCCCTTGATGGCGTACTGCGCGACATTCTCGCCCGGCGGCCCGCCGCCGATCACGATGACGTCGTAGCTGTCGCGTTCTGAGCTGTTCCCGTCTGGTTGAGACATGCGCTCACGGTAGCTGGCCGGTCGGCCCTGGCCCGGACGGCCGCGGCAACGGGAGCAGGTCGGTGACGACAAAACCATCGCGCTCGATGGTCTCGCCGGTACTGATGCCGATCGGCCGGCGGAAGCCGGGGCCGTCCCAGGCGAAGGTGTGGAACTCGCCGTTCTCACCGCACGGATCGGCGGTTTCCGGCAGGTCGTGCAGCAACTCGGCGTCGAACTCCCGTCCGGCGAAGCTCGCGTCGAGCTGGGCGCTGTCGACGCAACTGATCCGCGCCCGCAAGCCGCTGCCCACCATGCGCTGCGCCAGCGCTGTGGTGTCCCGCCCCCAGAGCGGGAACACCGGCCGCAGGCCACTGCCCTGCAGTTGCCGTTCCCGGTAGGCCCGGATGTCCGCCAGGTACAGGTCCCCGAAGGCCATCACCGAGACACCCTGCGCAACAGCCGAAGTCACCAGCTCAGCCATGATCGACTCGTAGGTGTCGTTCGGGCACGGCCACGGCAGCACCACGGTCCGCAGCGGCAATTGCACCGCGTCGGCCTGCTGTTCCAGCAGCTCGCGGCGCACGCTGTGCATCGCGACCCGGTCAGCGGCGGCGTCGATCGTGGTGACCAGCCCGACGACGTCGACCTCGGCCTGCTCGCGCAGCACGGCGAGGCTGAACGCACTGTCCTTGCCGCTGCTCCAGGACAGCCAGGCCGTCGGCCGCGTCATCGCTCGAACAACGGCGCAAGGCCGTCCAGCACCCGGTCGACACCGAAGTCGTAGGCATGCACCGCATCCCAGGCGGCACCCTGCGCCCGACCGGCGGCCGCGCCGACCCGCACCGCCAGCGGGTAGTCGGCCGGATCGAGCACCCGCTCGAGGGTCGGGCCGGCACGGTCCCACCATTGCTGCTCGGTCAGCGTGCTCGCCTCCTGGACTCGTGCCGCGCCGGACGAGGCGCGCGCCCAGTCGCGAACGAAGGCCAGCGTCCAGGCCAGCGCGGCATCCATCGTCACGTCATCGAGCCCGTTCCCGTCCAGCGCGGCCAGTTCGCGGTCGTACTTCGCGATCGCCCCCGGGCCCAGTGCCGGCCTGCTCGTGTCGACGGCCGCAAGCCACGGATGCTGCTCGTAGAGCGCCCGGTTGGTCTCGAGGACATCCCGTACCCGCTGCCGCCAACCAACTCCTGCCCCGGGAGCCGTCGGTGCGGGCATCCGTCGGTACACCTCGTCGAGCATCAGATCCACCAGTTCCTCACGGCCAGGCACGTAGGTGTACAGCGTCATCGGCGCCGAGCCGAGTGCGGTGGCGACCCGCCGCATGCTCACCGCGTCCATGCCCTCCTCGTCGGCCAATCCGATCGCCGCCGCGACGATGGCGTCGACGGTGAGGCCCTTGCGTGGTCCGTGTCCAGACCCCTCACCCGGCAGCGCGTGTCTCCACAGCAGCGCCAGTGTGCGTGCCGGATCGCCGGCGCCGGACTGGGCGGGAGTCATGGCTGACATTCTGCACGGTCCGAGGTACCATTCCGTACGGCGTATAGAGTACGCCGTACGGAAACCGTTTCACACCACCTGGAGGCGCCATGAAGATCCTCGAAACCGCGCTCAGCCTGAATGTCTCCGATCCGGCGGCCTCGGCCCGCTTCATGGTGGATCACTTCGGCTTTCGCCAGGTCATGGCCGCCGACGGATTCGCCTCACTGACCCGCGAGGACGCCGGCATCGGCCTGGCGTACCTGGTCGTCGGGATGCCGACCCTGCCCGCCGACCAGCGCGATGTGCATGCGCAGGGCCAGATCGTTGCGTTCGTCGTCGAGGACCTGGAAGGGGAACTGACCCGGCTGCAGGACGAAGGGGTCGCGATCACCATGCCGCTCACCGCGGAGGAATGGGGCGAGCGGGCCTTCCAGGTGCGTGATCCGAACGGCGTCATCGTCCAGTTGGTCGACTGGAACGGGGCGACGGCGACGCAATACGCCGCGGTCACCGGCGCCGGCTGAACAACGAACGGGCCGGCATCCCGGCCAGCGTCAGCTGTTGCGCCGCTCGGCCTGGGCCAGCGCGGCCGTCATCCCGTCCGTCGTCAACCGGGGGCCATAGGCGGGGGTGTCCGGCTGGAAACGCCACCCCTGCGACAGCGAACCGGCATCGACGACGTCATACCCGAAGCTGTCCAGCAGTGACGTCACCACGGCCTTGGCATCGGCGTCGTCGCCGGCGATGGCCAGCGCACGGCGATCAGAGGTACCCGCGGGTCGCCCCTGGGACGCGAGGTCGGCAGAAGTGATGTGGTTGAACGCCTTCACCACCCGCGACTGCGGCAGGTGCGCCTGCAGCAGTTCGGCGCTGGTGGTGGATTCGTCGTCGAGCTCGGCGATGTGCCCGTCGCGCTGCCAGTAATAGTTGTTGGTGTCGATGACGACCTTGCCCGCCAGGGGTTCCACCGGCACCGAGCGGTAAGCCTTGAGCGGGATGGTCACCACGACGACCTCACCGGCTTCCGCGGCCTCCTCCGCTGTGGCCGCCGAGGCCAGCGGTCCCAGCTCGGTGACGAGGTCGCTCAGCGTCTCGGGCCCGCGAGAGTTGCTGAGCACCACCTTGTTCCCGGCTTCCACCGCCAGTCCCGCAACCGCGCTGCCGATGTTCCCGCTGCCGATGAGTCCGAGAGTTGTCATGCCTGCCCACAACCAGATCACGTCGGTGATTGTTCCCCGGTGACATCGTTGACCGCCGGGTTCGACTGTCCGCCCGCCAACGCTGCACCTGTCACCGCCCGGCGCGGAGTAGCCTGTTCTGTCGGCCTCGTGCGCGTCGCATCGTGTGCCGGTCGGACCCGGGGGAACCGTCCGCATGGAACGAGGAAGGGCAGGCGTGTCAGAGACCGACCGAACGACTCAAGCCGCCGCGCCCGGCGGCACCGGTGCCGCGACCAGCACCGCGTCGGCGATTGCGGAGGAGCAGCAACACATCTCGCTGCTCTACCGGCGGCTGGACGAGCTGCGCACCGAGCGCATCGCATTGCGCGACCGGTACATCCGGCACAGCGACAACACCCCCGGTGGCCGGGTGGAACGCGACGTGGCCTTCGCCAGCCATGCCGCCGCCGTCCAGGCCCTGAACGCCGCCGAGGATCGGCTCTGCTTCGGCCGGCTCGACCCCGCCGACGGTGAATCAATGCACATCGGCCGGATGGGGATCTTCGAGGATTCGGGCGAGCACCGTCAGCTGTTGATGGATTGGCGCGCACCGTCTGCCCGCCCCTTCTACGTGGCGACCGCCGCCAACCCGTTGGGGTTGCGGCGCCGTCGCTACATCCGCACCCGCCGCCGTGTCGTGGAAAGCGTGAACGACGAGTACCTGGACCTCAGTGACCCGGAGATGGCAGCGGCTGCCGCCAGCGCGCCGGTCGGTCCCGCCGGCGAGGCGGCCCTGCTCGCCGCCGTGCAGGCACCACGCACCGGCCGGATGGCCGACATCGTCGCCACCATCCAGGCCGAGCAGGACCGCATCATCCGTGCCGACCAGGCCGGGATCATGGTGGTACAGGGCGGCCCCGGCACCGGCAAGACTGCTGTTGCGCTGCACCGCGCCGCGTATCTGCTGTACAACCACCGCGCCCAACTGGAGCAGCGCGGGGTGCTGATCATCGGCCCGAACCCGACGTTCCTCGGGTACATCAGCCAGGTGCTGCCCTCGCTGGGCGAGAACGCCGTGGTGCTCTCGACGATCGCCGACCTGTTCCCCGGCGTGCAAGCCCGCGGCAGTGATGAACCGCGGGTGGCCAGGATCAAGGGCCGCACCGCCATGACGACCGTGCTGGCAAATGCCGTGCTGCATCGGCAGGCGTTGCCGGCGCAGACCGTCCGGGTTCGGTTCGATGGCGCACCGGACGGCGCCGTGCGGCTGGATCGTGCGCTGCTCAGCGCCGCACGGGACCGCGCCTGGGCGTCCCGCCGACCGCACAACAAGGCGCGCCCGGTCTTCGTCAAGCGGGTGATCGACGGTCTGGTCAGCCAGGTCGCTGAGCGGCTGGGCAGGGGGCCGGACGGTGAAAGCCTGGCCACCCGCGACGATCTCGACTCCATCCGGCAGGATCTGGTGGAGCACGAGGGCCTGCGGGACGCGTTGCGCGACATCTGGCCGCTGCTCACCGCACAGCGCCTGCTCGGCGACCTGTATGCCTCCCCGGGGCGGCTTGCCTTCGCCGCCGAATCGCTCAGCGCCGCCGACCGGTCGTTGCTCGGCCGCCCGGATCGCCCGCGCGACTGGACACCGGCGGACGTGCCGCTGCTGGACGAGGCGGCGGAAATCCTCGGGCCGGTGGACATCGCAACTCGTGGCCGGGCTGCGGCCGACCTCGAGTACGCCACCGAGGTGGTGGACATGATGGGCGGCGGCGAATTCGCCGACGACTCCGATCCGGACGAGGTCGGGCTGGTCAGCATGGTCAGCGCCGCGAACCTGGCGGAGCTGCACGCGGAGGCAGTCGACTGGACCTCCACCGCCGAAAGGGCTGCGGCAGACCGTGAGTGGACCTACGGTCACGTCATCGTCGACGAGGCTCAGGAGCTGTCCGCGATGGCGTGGCGGATGGTGATGCGGCGGTGTCCGATGCGGTCGATGACGCTGGTCGGTGACCTCGCGCAGACCTCCGACCCGGCTGGCGCCTCCTCCTGGACCAGGGTGCTGCGGCCATACGCCCGGCAGGGTTTCCGTGTCGAGGAGCTCACGGTCAACTACCGGACGCCTGCGGAGATCATGACCGTCGCCGAACCGGTGCTGGCGGCCATCGATCCCGCGCTGTCCGCGCCCAGTTCCGTCCGCGACGCCGGCATCGCACCGTCCCATCGCCGCGCCGATCCGGCCGGCCTGCCCGAAGAGGTGGCACGGGCAGTGCTCGACGACGAGGACCTGGACAGCAGCGGAACGTTGGCGGTGATCGTGTCCCGCGGACGTCGGGCCGCGGTCGAAGCCGCCGTGCTCCGCTCGCAGAGACCCCCGGGTACCAACGGTTCTGCCGCGGCCGAAGCTCCGGGATTGTTCGAGATGCACACCGAGGCGGCGGGGATCGACGGCCCCCCGACCGCCGGCCCCACGACCGACGGCACGTCGATCGACGGCACCGATCTGCGCAGGCATGTGGTGGTGCTCACGGTGTCGGAGGCCAAGGGACTCGAGTTCGACAGCGTCGTCGTCGCAGACCCGGGCGGCATCATCTCGGAGTCGGAGCGAGGCCTGTCCGACCTCTACGTGGCGCTGACCCGGAGCACCCAGCGACTGGCCGTCGTGCACACCGGAGAGTTGCCGGTGGTGCTGCGGCGGTTGCAGGATGCAGCTGCCTGACGTTCCGGAACGCTGATCAGAACCGAGGTCCTCATGGCTTTCTCCGGGTTCAGCAAGGCCGAGCGCGAGTACCTCGCCGGGCAGCGACTGGGCCGCCTCGCCACCGTGTCACCGACCGGGGTGGTGGGCAATGCACCGGTGACCTTCTTCGTGCGCAGCGACGACACAGTCGACATCGGCGGCGGGCGTATGGGCAGCACGAAGAAGTTCCGCAATGTGACGGCAGGGTCGAGGGTGGCGTTCGTGGTCGACGACCTGTTGCCGGGGCCGGGTTGGAATCCGCGCTACCTGGAGATCCGGGGCACCGCCGAGGCGCTGTCGGACGTGGAGCCGCCCGCGCCGGGCTTTTCCCGCGACATCATCAAGATCCATCCCGATTGGGTGCGGTCCTTCGGTCTCGAAGACCGCGGTTGACCGCACCTCGGCGGAACGACTGAGCGCCGGCCGTCGATCGGCACCCTCATCAAGCAGGACGCGGCCGCGGCCGCGGCTTGAGCCGCACACCCGGCATCTCCGGCGCCGGCAGCGGCGGGCCCGGGTAGCTTTCCACCCGGCCGAAGACCGTGGCGGGCGGCGCCCCGTCCGCGAAGGCACCGATCTCCGCCTGCCACTGTTCGCGGAACTGCACCACCTCGTCGTGTGATCGGCCGACGAAGTTCCACCACATGACGATGTCCTCGTCCAACGGTGCCCCGCCGAGCACCACGACCCGGGCCGCAGTGGTGCCACAGGTCATCTCGAGCGTGGTCGTGCCGGGCGCCAGGTAGGCCAGTGCGGTCCGCGGCACCGGCACCCCGGCAACCGTCACCTCACCGGTGTCCACGAGAACGCCGTGCTCGAAGGAACTGTCGAGCGGCAGTGCGACGGTGGAGGAGGGCTCGAGAACCACTTCGGCGCCGAGCAGCGGTGAGTACGTCGTCGCGGCGGAGGTTGCCCGGAGCCAGGAGCCGATGAAGACCTTGCAGCTGTAACCGGCGCCGCTCGCCTCAGCCGGCAGGACGTGTTCGAAGGCGGGTGAGGTGCTGCGATGCGCCCCGGGAAGCGCCACCCACAGCTGGACGCCGTGCAGCACGGACGCATCCGGGGTGGACACCTCCGAATGGGAGATGCCCCGGCCGGCGGTCATCAGGTTCATCTCGGCGGGCCTGATCAGCGCCTGCGAACCGACGCTGTCGCGGTGCTCGATCTCGCCCTCGAACAGCCAACTCACGGTCTGCAGGCCGGTGTGCGGATGCGGCGCCACCGTCATGCCACCGGTGTCGGAGACCCGCTGCGGCCCGTAATGGTCGGCGAAGCACCAAGCGCCGATGAGCGATCTCGCCTTCTGTGGCAGCGTGCGGCGCACCGTCATCGCCCGCAGGCCACCCAGCGGCACGTCCCTGGCTGACAGGATTTCCGGCGCGGGCCCGGGCGGGGCCGCGTTCGGCGACCTGCCGGCGGGTCGCCCATCGCGAGCGATCCCGGCGGAAGCACTGCTGGTGCAGATGATCTCGTCCGGGTGCAGATCGACGTTTGTCACGCGCCCGAGGGTAGTCGCGAGGGACCAGACGAACTGACCCGATCAGCCCACCCGGACCCCGACGTCGACCATGGTGACCCGCAGCAGCAGCGCGGCCTCCGGTCCGATGATGCCGTCGAGCAGCGTCAGCAGACGGTCGACGAACGCTGCGCCGTGGGCGATCTCGACGGTGTCGGCGAGATGGTGGGAGATCTCGTGCAGGATGACCAACTCGCGCAGCGCCCAGGTGGAATTGGCCCGACCACCAGGAACGGCCATGATCGCCCCCGGCCGCAGATAGTGCGCCTGCGCACCGCCGGCCCTCTCCCGCACGGTGACCGGGGTGGACGCACGTCGCCACGTGTTGCGCACCCACCGGAGCGCGAGGACCTGGTCCACGTATTGCTGCACCGCATCGATGGATCCGAACCTGCGCTCGACCGGTAGGGCCAGATGCGACCCGGCGACCTCGACCACTGGGTAGTCCGCCGAACGGTCGAAGACTCGTTGGACCAGATGCTCGGCCTCGTAGACCTTGGAGCGCTGGAAGTCCCTCAGCAGCGGCCCTTGCTGCCGGGCCGTCATCCGTCCCGCCGCCCGGGTTCGGGCGGAGGTGGTACGGCCCGACCTGATCTGGTCGGCTCTGAGCTGGTCTGCGCGAGCTTGATCGGCCCGCGATCGGTCCAGCCCCTGGCGGGCGGTGGCCGCACTGTCAGCGGCCGAATCGGCATCGGACCGGTTCACCCCGGAGGTTTCGGCAGTTCCGCCCGCAACCCGTGCCGATGTCCTGCGCGCCGCCACATGAGCCGCCCTTCATTACGCCGTACCAGTGACCGTGGATGCCCGCCGACATACTGCCAGCAGTCATCCGCTGCCGATTCCCGCCCGGTGGCCACCGATGGACTGCTCGGCTCCGATCCGCGCGAGTCGCCCGGCAGCGTCGCCGGCGCGTCGACTCCGCTCTGAGTACCCAGTTGTCACCCGATTACCCGCCCAGGATCCGCGGGCGGTGGAATGTGCGCGGTAATGGTCGCGCAGTTCTACTTCCTTGTCACGCAGTACCAGGGCAACCCCGGATCGCTCGGATGGTGGCAGCTCGGCGACCATCTGCTCTTCCGCCTGCTGACGCGCCTGGCTGAGCCGCTCGCCGATGCGCGCCGCGAACGCCGCCTGGAAGTTGATCCGCGCGGTGCTCGCGTGCACCGGGCGGTCCTGGTACTCGTACGCCTCGATCCAACGGCCGAACTTCCCCGGCCTGGTCACCTTGACCTGTCTTCGAACGAGCTCACGGGCATAGTCACCGGACTTGATGTACCCGTCGGACGCCCGCACCATCTGCACGACCAGAGAGGCGTACAGGGTCTGCACCATGTCGATGTCGGTGTCGAAGCCATAGGCGTAGACCCGGGAGGAGTCACGGGCGATGTCACAGGTCAGATTGTTGGCGCGGCCGATGGCCAGGAACAGCTGGACGTAGGTGCGCAACCCCCGTTTGCCGGACTCGCCGATGACGATCGACCGCTGGGTGGCGACGGCCCGGCGCTCCTGCCGGTGGGTGTGCGCCCGGGCGACGGCCAGGTCGACCGATGCCAGGGTGGCCAGCCGCTGAGCGGCCTGCAGGTAGGCGTCGGCCTCGTGCTCGTTGTCCGTTCCCTCAGCCTTGCGCAACAACGCCGCAATGCGGGTCAGATCCTTGTCGCTCACCGTCGCGCTCCCCGGGTCCGTCCGTGCTCACTCACCTGGCCAAGCTTGCCAGCGCACTCCGACACCAACGGCCCAGTGCCGCGTCAGCAGGGACTTTCGTGAGGAAAGTCCCTGCTGACGTGGCACTGGGGGTCAGAGCAGATGCTGAGGGCATGAGCGCGGGAGCAAGTTCCGGAACGTCGGCACGGCTGCTCCGGCTGCTGTCGTTGCTGCAGGTGCGCCGCGATTGGCCGGGCGGAGAGCTGGCGGAGCGGCTGGCGGTGAGTCCGCGCACGGTCCGTCGAGACGTCGACCGGCTGCGCGACCTCGGTTACCCGGTTCGGGCCACCAAGGGCCCGGACGGCGGGTACCGGCTGGACGCCGGCACCGATCTGCCTCCGCTGCTGTTCGACGACGAGCAGGCGGTCGCGGTGGCCGTCGCGCTGCAGACCGCCACGTCCAGCGTCACCGGGATCGAGGAGGGTGCGCTGCGGGCCCTGGCGACGATCCGCCAGGTGATGCCGGCCCGGCTACGGCAGCGGGTGGATGCCCTTCGGGTGACGGCCGTTCCGCGCGGCGGGGACGAAAGGCCGACGGTGGACACCGAGCATCTGATCGCGCTCGGCACCGCGGTTCGCGCCCGCGAGGTGCTCCGGTTCGACTACGCAACACCGAACTGGACCGGTGAGGAGCGGGCGTGGCAGCCGCCTCGGCGTACCGAGCCGCACCACCTGGTCACCTGGGGCGGGCGCTGGTACCTGATCGCGTGGGATCTCGAACGCGACGACTGGCGGACCTTCCGGGTCGACCGGATGACGCCGAGAACGCCGACCGGGCCGGGGTTCTCGCCGCGGGAGCTGCCCGGCGGCGACGTCGCGGCATACATCGACGCGTCGTTCCGCGGCAGCGAGGGATGGCCCTGCAGAGGCGAGTTCGTGCTGCACGCACCGGCGGCGGAGATCGCCGACTGGGTGCGGCGGCAGGCCGTCGTCGAGGACCTGTCACCGGGGCGGTGCCGGGTGCTGGCGGGGTCGTGGTCCTGGGACCGGCTGGCCGGGTGGGTCGGCATGTTCGATGTCGACCTGGAGATCGTCGGGCCAGCCGAGCTGAAGGCAGCCGCGGGCCGGTTGAGCCGGCGGTATGCGAGCGCCGCCCGCTGAGCTCGTTCACCGCCGGTGCGTTGGTCGACGACCGGATTGGGTACTGACTGCCCATGAGTACATCCCAGAAAGAACAGCAGTCCCAATATGACCAGACCGATCCGACGACGAGGTATCCGGCACCGCCGCAGCCGGAGCAGCAGCAGCCGGCGCCGGGCCTCGCCGGTGCGATGGACCCCAAGCCGGACCATGGCGAGCAGTCCTATGTCGGCAGCGGACGGCTGACGGGTCGCAAGGCGATCGTCACCGGTGCCGATTCCGGCATCGGCCGGGCCGTCGCCATTGCTTTCGCGCGGGAAGGCGCAGACGTCGTGCTGTCCTACCTTCCGAACGAGGAACCGGACGCGACCGAGGTTCTCGAACTGCTCGAGGAGACCGGCCAGAAGGTCGTCGCGGCTCCGGGTGACCTGTCCACCGAGCAGGGCAACATCGACCTCGTCCAGAAGGCGGTCTCCGAATTCGGCCACATCGACGTGCTGGTGGCCGTGGCGGGCAAGCAGGTCTACGTGCAGGACATCAGCGATCTCACCACCGAGCAGTTCGACGAGACGTTCAAGACCAACGTCTACGGTCTGTTCTGGTTGACGAAGGCGGCGCTGCCACACATGCCGGCCGGCGGCAGCATCATCACCACCTCTTCGGTCCAGGCGTACACCCCGTCGCCCGGTCTGTTGGACTACGCGGCCACCAAGGCAGCGATCAACAACTACTCCAAGGCCCTCGCACAGCAGGTCGCGTCCAAGGGCATCCGGGTGAATGTCGTTGCCCCCGGGCCGTTCTGGACGCCCTTGCAGGTCAGCGGCGGGCAGCCGGCGGACAAGTTGCCCGACTTCGGCGCGCAGTCGGAACTGGGTCGCGCCGGGCAACCGGCGGAGCTGGCCGGTGCCTACGTCTACCTGGCCGGCGGCGAGTCGAGTTACACGACAGGATCAACCCTTTCGGTGACGGGCGGTTCGCCGACCCCCTGACGGCCGACCCCTGACAGCCGGCCCCTGACAGCCGACACCTGACAGCCGGGCAACTCGGACCAACCAGGAGATCTCACTTCCCGCGGGCGCACGGGTGGTGAGACGCCGGCACGGACGGCAGCACACGCCGTCCGTGCCGGTGGCATTTCACCCGGCCGGTTCGATCACCGGGATCAGCAGTCGCGCCTTCCGGTCCGGTCCCCAGTGCACGCGGCCGATGGCGCGCGGCGCCCTGCGATACGCGGCCGGGAATTGCCCGGTCAGCGGATTGCGCGGCCACAGCCAGCGTCCCGCGACGACGACCCGGAGGCTGTCCCCCGCCCGGAACCGGGTCGACGAGGGTCCCAGCGCGACATCGGCCTGCACGATCTGACCCGGGGCCAGCGGTTCACGGCGGTCCAACACAGGGACCGGATCGAACGGCCGGGAACGCTCAGGATCGAGACGTCGCAGCGACGCCTTCAACCACCCGGTGGCCACCCGGTCCCGACCGAATCCGTAGGACCCTTCGAAAGGCACATACCCTGTGCCACTCCATTTCTCGACACCGGCGAACAGGTCGAGATCATCCGCACCGGCCACTGAAACGAACAATCGCAGCGACATCGGGCCGGTCAGCTCGGTGTCATCGGGCACCGTCCAACCGAACCGGACGCCGTGCGATCGGGTGCCGAACGCGATGGAACCGGCGCTGGTCGCCGCGTCGGGTGACAGACCCGCTCCGGTCAGGTAGAGCGCGGTCCACCGAGCGGACTCCAGCGGCCACCGGGGTTCGTCCCGGACGTCCGCGATGACGGTCCGGCTCTCCCGCACCTCCAACCGCACCGCGGGCGGAGCGCCTTCACGCAGGTCGGCGTTGTTCCCGAGACCCGTTGCCGGGAAGGGCCTTTCGGCTGGCGGCCGGAGGTGGCGATCCAGGAAGGTCAGCTGCAGCGAGCGGCCCTCCTCGGAGTAGAAGGCGACCCACTTGCCGGTGCGGTGGGTGAACAGGTGCTTCTCGGTGGAGGAGATCTGCTCGAACCCGCGGAACGAGCCCCGGCCGTGCAGGTTGTTGTCGGAGAAGCTGCCGCAGATCAACGCGGGCACCGTGATCCGGGACAGGTCGGGAACCAGCGCCTGCCACCAGTCGTCCCGCAGCGGTCGCGACCGGCTCTGCGCGTCGAGCGCGAAGGTCAGCCGGGCACGTTGCGTGCCCTTGCTCCAGATCGTGACGAATCCGACCTCCCGGATTCCACCGGGTCGGACCAGATCGCGATAGGCGTCGGTGAATCCCTCCCACGGCACGATCGCGCGCAACGAAGGTGGCCGCTGCGCAGCGGCTTTCCACTGCGAGATGGCCAGATAGGAGACGCCGACCAGGCCCACCGCCCCGGTACTCCAGGGTGCCCCGCCAGCCCACTCGACGATGTCGGTGACGTCCTGGCCTTCCTGGTCGGACATCAGCGACCCGACACCGTCGGAGCTACCGGCTCCGCGGAGGTCGGCGTTGACCACGGCATAGCCCCGGGCCGTCCACCACGCCGGGTCGGGCGCCTCCCAGCCGGTCAGGTCCGAGATCCTGATCGGACCCGTCTGGCGCAGCATCCGATACTGCAACGGGATCCGGTACCCCTTGCCGCGGCGGCGCTTTCGCGGGATGTTGTCCTTGCCGTACGGATGGGCCGAGATCAACACCGGGAACGGACCGTCCCCTGGCGGCAGGTGCAGGTTCACCCTGAGCACCGTGCCGTCACGGGTGACGACGGGCAGGTCCCGCTGCACCCGCACCGTTGCCGCTGCCGGGTAGATCGTCACCGGCGGGCGGACGATGCTGCGGAGCTTGCGCATCGCGTACCGCGCGGCGCCGGGCCGCCGCCAAGGCCGGTCGAGGGCCGGTGCGGAGTCGTCCGGTGTCATGTCCGCCGACCTCCACGGTGGGTCGCGCACACCCGTCCGATCGCGTGCGTCAACAGCATCATCCCCGGCAAACGCCCGGATCGCCCGCGATGACCCAGACAGGAGAAGCACAACCAGGACACGCGCAACCAGCACATTCGCAACCAGGACATGCACAGCCAGGACACGCACAAGGCCCCGCGGCTGTGGATGCCGGCGGGGCCTTGGACGTCTGTCTCAACCAGAGTGGGCAAGGGGGGAGTTGAACCCCCACGTCCTTTCGGACACACGGACCTGAACCGTGCGCGTCTGCCATTTCGCCACTTGCCCGAGTGACGCGGAACAGGCTAACACGCTGCCAGAACGCATCGGCACCGGCGGACGGCGGTCCCGAACGACCCGTTCTGGCTACCGTTGGCCCGTGCGGTCCATCGCCATGAACGGCTCCCATGAGATCGAGGTGCAGCGATCTCGCTTCGTCTGCAGCCTCGCCCGGGTCGGCACTGCAGCGCAGGCGACGGACGTCATCGCCTCGATCCGCAAGGACAGCTGGGACGCCACCCACCACTGCACCGCGTTCCGGGTCGGACCGAGCGCGCAGGAGCAGCGGTCCAACGACGACGGGGAACCGGCCGGTACGGCCGGCGTCCCGATGCTGGAGGTATTGACCCGCAGGGAGCTCACCGACACGGTCGCCGTCGTCACCCGCTATTACGGCGGCGTCAAGCTGGGTGCCGGAGGCCTGATCAGGGCCTACGGGCGGTCGGTGGCCGAGGCGATCGATGCCGTCGGAACCGTCCAGCGGGTATCCCACACCACCGTCGTGGTCAGGGCCGGGCATGGCGACGCCGGCCGGCTGCACCACGAGATGTTGGCGTCCGGCCACCGACTGGAAGCCGTTCGGTACGCCGCCGACGTGGAGCTGACGGTGTTGATCCCGGCGGCGGACCTGGCCGACTTCGCGGTCTGGCTGGCCGACCGCAGCGGTGGGCGGGCGGCAGCCTCCATCGGGGATGTCGTCCTGGTCGATGTGCCGGACCGACGCTCGGGCTGAGCGGGTCGAGCGGCTGCATCGGGGGCCGCCCGGTGCGCAACCGTCACCGGCGCCGGGCGTCCCTATTACGATTGTCAGTTGACACCGCTGTGGGTGGCCGGTGCCGCGGCAAGGCCGGGCGCCGCAGATCGATGCGCATGGATGAACGAAGCAAGCGCACCAGCACACCCGCCACCGAACAACGCCGACCTGACAACACAGCACCTGAGAACACAGCACCTGAGCCACCGCTTGAAACACGGGCCCGCTTGCAACAAGGGGGAACCTGACACACAGCCGAGAAGGCCCGCCACCCGCGGGCTGCAGCCAGATCACCGGACGGGGAGGTGACGATGGGCGTCATCCAGAGTTTCGAACGCCGCCTTCAGGGCGCCGTCGGCAACACCTTCGCCCGCCTGTTCGGCGGAACGGTGCAGCCGGCAGAGGTCGCCGACGCGTTGCAGCGGGAGGCCGCCGACCACGTCCAGCACCAGGGTGACGCCGCCATTGCGCCCAATTCCTACCGCGTTCGGCTCGGTCCCACCGACCGGCAGGGGCTCGGGGCCGACGAAGTGAGTGTCGCCTCTGCGTTGTCGGACATGATCCGGGAGTATCTGGTCGAGCAGGGATGGCAGACCTTCGGCGACGTGTCCGTCACGCTGGAGCAGTCCGATTCGCTGCACACCGGGCAGTTCCGCATCAGCTCGATCGTCGACCCCGACGTCGGTCGGCGTTCACCGCAGGCAAGGTCAGGAGTGGGACCGATGACCCAACAACCAGGCGACGGCGACCGTCATCCGCAGCAGCCGCCACCGGGCAATCCCCAGCAGGACCAGCAGTACCCACCGGGTGCGCCGGGGTACGGGCAGGGCGGCTGGGATCAGCAAGGTCAGCAGTGGGATCAGTACGGGCAGGCAGCGGACCGAGCGCCGTACGGCCAGCAGCCACCGGCACCGCAGTTCAACGGTCCCGGCCAGGGTTACCCGCCGCCGAACCAGGGCTACCCGCAGGGCTATCCGCAGCAGGGCTATCCCAACGCCGGGCCGGCGAACCAAGGGCCACCGAACCAGGGGTACCCGCAGCAGCAGCCGTACCAGCAGGGCCCGCCGCAGCAGGGTCCGGCGCAGTGGGACCCTGCACAGCAGGGCTACCAGCAGGGATACCAGCCCACGCCGTACGCCGGCGGCCAGCAGTACCCGCAGAACTACGGCCAGAACTACGGCCTGCCGCCGACTCCCCAGCAGGAGATGACGGCGACGCTGTCCATCGACGACGGGTCGGGCCGCAGCTACCAGCTGCAGCGCGGGTCCAACGTCATCGGGCGCGGCCAGGACGCGGCCTTCCGGTTGGCCGACACGTCGGTCTCCCGTCGTCACGTCGACGTCTACTTCGACGGTCACACCGCGGTGCTGCACGATCTGGGTTCCACGAACGGGACCACCGTCAACGGCTCGTCCGTGCAGACGTGGCAACTGGCGGACGGCGACGTCATCCACATCGGTCATTCCACGGTCGTCTTCTCCGGCCGTTACTGATACCGACGAGAACAGGACAGACGGGAACAGGACAACAGTGCCGGCACTCATTCTTCAGCTGACCAGGATCGGGTTTCTGATCCTGCTCTGCCTGTTCGTGCTGGCCGCGATGCGCGTTGTCCGGTCGGACCTGCGGTACGCGGCGGATCCGCGCGTGGACGGCGGCCGCGGCCGATCCCGCGGGCGGATGCCGGACCAGCGGCAGAATTCCTCGGGCAGGTTGCACCCGACCACACTGGTGGTGACGGCGGGCAGTCTGGCCGGCACCCGCCTGCGGTTGGGAGCCGGCCCGATCCTGATCGGCCGGGCCGAGGACTCGACCCTGGTGCTGGACGACGATTACGCCTCCACCCGGCACGCCCGGATCACCCAGCAGGGCGCCGAGTACTTCCTCGAGGATCTCGGTTCCACCAACGGGACCTACCTCGACCGCGCCCGGATCACGACGCCGACGCCGGTGCCGATCGGAGTGCCGATCCGCATCGGTCGCACGGTGCTCGAGTTGCGACCATGACGCATCAGATCGTCTACGCAGCGCGCAGCGACAAGGGCCTCATCCGGTCGAACAACCAGGATTCGGTGTACGCCGGCGACAGCCTGCTGGTGGTGGCCGACGGCATGGGCGGCCATGCCGCCGGTGACATGGCCTCCCGGTTGGTGGTCGGCGCGTTCGTCCCGCTCGATGCGCGCGACGCCGGTGGGGACCTCTTGCGTGCGTTGGCGAAGGCCACCCGGGAGGGCAACAGCGCGATCGCCGACGTGGTGCACCGCAATCCCGAGCTGGACGGGATGGGCACCACCGTCACCGCGCTGCTGTTCGACGGCGGACGGCTCGGCATGGCCCATGTCGGCGACTCCAGGGCCTATCTGTACCGGGACGGCGTGCTGCACCAGCTCACCCACGACGACACCTTCGTCCAATCGCTGATCGACGACGGTCGGATCACCCAGGAGGAGGCGACCCACCACCCGCAACGCTCGCTGCTGCTGCGTGCGCTGAACGGCACCGAGGTGGACCCGTCGCTGACCGTCCGCGAGGTCACGGCCGGCGATCGTTACCTGATCTGCTCCGACGGCCTTCCGGGCGTGGTCTCTGCCGAAACCATCGCCGAGACGCTGGGCAACGGGGACGATCCGGGTGCCACCGCGGACGCCCTGATCCAGCTCGCCCTGGTGGGCGGCGGACCGGACAACATCACCGTCATCGTCGCGGACGTCGTCGACACCGGTGTCGGCACCGGCCCGACCGAGGTCGCGGCGCCCGCCGACCCCGACGCGACCGGACCCATCGGGTCGTACGAGTCGGTGCGGATGACCGCCGAGATGCCGCGGGTGCCGTTGCCCGCCATCCCGGAGGACGTCCCCGCCAAACCGGAGTACCTACCGCCCGACGACGAGGATCCGGACTCCGCAGACCCGAGGTCCGACGCGGCCTACGTCGCCCCGTTCGATGACGGCCGGTCGATCTCCGGACCACCGGGGAGGCGCCGGTCCCGGCGGCGGCGAGGTGCGCTGATCGGCGTCGTGAGCCTGGTCGTGCTGGCATCGGTGGCGATTGCCGGATCGTTCGTGTGGGTGCGGAGCCAGTACTACGTCGGCGCCAGCAACGGAGAGGTTGTCGTCTTCCGCGGCCTCGACGGCTCCGTGCTGGGTTTACGGCTGTCCTCGGTGCAGGAGGGGTCCTGCGAACCCGGTCTGAACGGTTGCCTACCGCTCATGGTGGACGACCTCGTTCCGGCGGCGCGCGCCCAGGTGATCTCGGGTATCCGGGCGGGCACGCTCGATGACGCACGAGGCGTGGTCATCCGGTTGGCCGGCCAATTGCTGCCGCCCTGTCCCACACCGCAGGTCACCCCGCCCGTGCAGCCGAGCGCATCGACGGCGCCGACCACGGCACCCTCTGCACCGCTGACCAGCCCGTCCGGTTCGGCCCTGACGGCCGGGCCCGCGCTGACGTCTCCTTTCGGGTCGGCCGTGACCTCCGCGCGGACGTCCGTGCGGACCGGAGCGACCCCCACCACCGCCGTGCCGGGCGGCGGCAGTGCGCTCAGCGGAGCGGCGGCACCGGGTGGAGCCGGGTCCGGTCTCATCCCCGGCTTCGGCGCGGCCCCCAGCGTGCCGGGGGTCTCGGCGACCACCGCCGGTGCGCCGTCGTCCGCACCCGCATCCGCACCGCCCACCGGCTCGACCCCGGTCACCGGCTCCACCTTCGCCTCGACGTCGAGCACCGGAAACAGCGCCACCCCGCTGTCGACCCGGGCACCCGAACCCGGGGTGACCTGCCGGCTGGTCAGGTGAGTGACGTGATGGCCACCAACGGTGCCGCATCGAACAAGGCCGCTTCGAACAAGGACGCCTCGAACAAGGACGCCTCGAACAAGGACGCCTCGAACGGATCAGCGGAGAACGGCACCGCGACGGGGCGCAAGCGGCCCACCGGCCGCGCCGCCGAACTGTGGTTGCTGATCTTCGCGGCGATCATCGTGACCTCCGCGCTGGTGATCGTCGAGCTCAACCAGAACCGCACACTGAGCTGGAGCCTGGCGTACTACGGGGGCGGGTATCTGGCCGCGCTCGCAGTAGCGCACCTGCTGGTCCGGCGCTACGCCCCGTATGCCGACCCGCTGCTGCTGCCGATCGTCGCGCTGCTCAACGGCATCGGGCTGGTGATGATCTATCGCCTGGACCTCGCACGGGAGGTGGCGGCCGCCAACCGCGGCGAGGAGATCCCGACCCCACAGGCCTCACTGCAGCTGGTCTGGACCGGGGTCGCGCTGGTCTTCTTCCTGGTCGTCCTGCTGGTGGTGCGCGATCACACGGTGCTGCAGTCCTACGCCTACACGCTGGCCCTGGTCGGAGTGGTGTTCCTGGCAGTGCCGTCGGTGCTGCCGGCGAGCCTGTCCGAGGTGAACGGAGCGCAGATCTGGATCAAGGTGCCGGGACTGTTCTCCATCCAGCCGGCCGAGTTCGCCAAGATCGCGCTGATCATCTTCGCCGCCGCTTTCCTGGTCTCCAAGCGCACCGTGCTGTCCACCGCCGGCAAGAAGGTCTTCGGCCTCGTGCTGCCCAGGGCGCGCGACCTCGGACCGTTGCTGGTGGCGCTGCTGCTCGCACTGGCCGTCCTCGTCCGCGGAAAGGATCTCGGCACGGCGCTGCTGCTGTTCGGAACCCTGCTGGCGATGATCTACGTGGCGACCAACCGGGTGTCCTGGCTGATCATCGGTGTGCTCGGCTTCGCGGGCGGCGCGTACATCGCCTACAAGCTGTTCAGCCACGTCAGGGTCCGGGTCGACATCTGGCTCGACCCGTTCGGCGACCCGCTCGGCGCGGGTTACCAGCTGGTCCAATCGCTGTTCGGGTTGGGCACCGGCGGCATTTTCGGCACCGGGCTCGGTGCGGGCAGACCGGACATCGTGCCGTTCGCGTCCACCGACTTCATCATGGCGGCGCTCGGCGAGGAACTCGGTCTGGTCGGCGTGACCGCCATCCTGCTCTGCTATCTGCTGTTGACCGCGCGGGGCATCAGGACCGGGCTCGCGGCGAAGGACGGCTTCGGCACACTGCTGGCCGCGGGACTTTCCTTCTCCCTGGCACTGCAGACCTTCATCGTGGTCGGCGGCGTGACCAGGCTGATCCCCCTGACCGGGCTGACCACGCCGTTCCTGTCGTACGGCGGATCGTCCCTGCTGGCGAACTACGCGATCCTGGCGTTGCTGGTGCGGATCTCCGACTCCTCACGCCGGCCGCCGCCGCCGAAGTCGCCCAGGCCGGTGCCGCAGGTGCCCTTGGACGAGGCGAGCACACAGATGGTGCCGCTGCTCAGCAGGACCGAGTCGCACGGGGCCGCGTCGTGAAGCGCCCACTGCGCAGGCTCGGCACCGCCGTCATCGTGATGATCGGGCTGCTGCTGGCGAACATCGCGTACACGCAGGTCATCAAGGCCGACGACTACCGTGCCGACCCCAACAACAAGCGCACGCTGGTCGCGGAGTACAGCCGTCAGCGCGGCCAGATCACCGCCGCGGGCGGGGTGGTGCTGGCCCGTTCCGCTCCGGTGGACGACCAGTACGCCTACCAGCGCGTGTATCCCAACGGGCCGCTGTACGCCGACCTGACCGGTTACTACTCGATGCGGTACGGACCGACGGGGCTGGAGCGGACGCAGAACGACATCCTGTCCGGGGAGGCACCCGACCTCATCGCCGGGCAACTGTCAGACCTCATCACCGGCCGCGACCCGCGGGGCGGCAACGTCCAGCTGAACATCGTGCCGGCCGTGCAGCAGGCCGCCTACTCGGGGCTCAACGACGCGAAGTTCGTCGGCGCGGCGGTGGCCATCGAGCCGGCCACCGGCAAGGTGCTGGCGATGGTCTCGACACCCTCCTACGACCCCAACCCGCTGGCCAGCCACTCCGACGCGGTGCAGCGCAAGGCCTACAACGACCTGGTCAGCGCCGACCCGAGCCCGTTGCTCAACCGCGCGACCGCTGCCGTCTATCCCCCGGGGTCGACGTTCAAGCTGGTCATCGCCTCGGCCGCACTGCAGCAGGACTACACGCCAGACACGCCGGTGACCGGCGAACCGAAGATCACCCTGCCCGGGACCGGCGGAGCAACGCTGTCGAACTTCGGCGGTGAGCCGTGCGGCAACGGCGATGGCGCGGACGTTCCGTTGGTGGAGGCCCTCGCCTTCTCCTGCAACACCGCATTCGCCGAGGTCGCGATGAGCCTGGGCCGGGCACCGATCGCCAAGCAGGCAGAGGCGCTCGGGGTCAACGGCGAAGAGCAGGACATCGGCATCGAGGTCGTCGGCAGCCGGCTCGGTGACGTGCCCGACACAGCGGCGCTGGCGCAGACCGGCATCGGTCAGCGGGACGTCGCGGTGACGCCGTTCGAGATGGCCTGGATCACCGCCACGATCGCCAACCGCGGCGACAAGATGGCGCCGCACCTGATCGCCAAGACGACCAAGCCCGACCTCACCGTCATCTCCGAGCCGGCCCCCGAATCGCTCGGCCAGGCGATCCCGATCTCGGTCGCCGACCAGGTCCGCGACATGATGATCCGCTCCGAGCAGGAGACGGTCGGCTCGGGTGCGATCGCCGATCTCGTCATCGCCTCGAAGACCGGCACCGCGGAGCACGGCAAGGACCCGAAGAAGACCCCGCCGCATGCGTGGTACGTCGCGTTCGCGCCGGCGGACAATCCCAAGGTCGCCGTTGCCGTGATGGTCGAGAACGGCGGCAACCTGGGCCTGGACGCGACCGGCGGCAAGGTCGCCGCGCCCATCGGGCGTTCGATCATCGCCGCGGCGTTGGCCGGTGGTCCCTGATGTCCGCACCCGGCCTGCTGCTGTCGCAGCGCTACCGACTCCGTTCTCGCATCGCGGTCGGCGGCATGGGCGAGGTGTGGTCCGCCGACGACCTCCGGCTGGCCAGGGTGGTCGCTCTGAAGATCCTGCGGCCCGAGCTCACCGGCGACCCGGAGTTCGTCGACCGGTTCCGCACCGAGGCCCGGATCACCGCCTCGCTCAACCACCCGGGCATCGCATCGGTGTACGACTACGGCGAGATCAACGGTGGCCCACATCAGCTGATGGGCGGCCCGTACCTGGGCGGCACCGCCTACCTGGTCATGGAGTTGATCGCCGGCGAATCTCTGTCCGCGGTGCTGGCCAGGACTGGGCGGCTCTCACCCGGCCGGACGCTGGACGTGCTGGACCAGACCGGCCGCGCCCTGCAGGCGGCGCACAGCCGGGCACTGGTGCACCGGGACATCAAGCCCGGCAACCTGTTGATCACCCCCGCCGGCCAGCTCAAGGTCACGGACTTCGGGATCGCGAAGGTCGCGCACCAGGTCCCGGTCACCAGGACCGGAATGGTGATGGGCACCGCCCAGTACATCTCCCCGGAGCAGGCCTCCGGGCGTGAGGCGGTACCTGCCTCCGACGTCTACTCACTCGGCGTGGTCGCCTACGAATGCCTCGCCGGCAGGTTGCCCTTCCCGAACGAGAACGCGGTCGCGATGGCACTAGCGCATGTTCGGGAGGCACCCCGCCCGCTGCCACCCGACATCCCACCGGCGGTTGCGGCCCTGGTGATGCGGATGCTGGCCAAGGACCCCGCGGCCCGGTACCCCGACGGTGGATCGCTGGCGCGGGAGGTCGAGACACTGCGATCGCCCGGTGCGCATCGCACCGGTCAGCCGCGTCCCATGCCGGCCCCGGGATCCGCGACACCGTCATCCCGGCCGCCGGCCGCGTCATCCCGGCCGCCGGCCGGCCGCTCATCAGCCCCTCCGCTCGCCCAGCGCGCTCCGGTCGCCCAGACCCGCCAGCCGCGGCCCACCCGGGTGCAGCCGGCGCAGTACCCCGCGCCGGCACCTGCCGGGGCGAGGTCGGTGGTCACCGCGACCCCGCCCCGGCCCGTGTCCCCGCCGCAACAGCTGACGGTCGGCCGGCCACCGGGGCGCCGCACCGGATTGTCGGTGCTCCTGGCGCTGCTGGTGCTGCTGGCCGCCGCGATGCTGCTCCTGGTGCTGCACGAGGTCTTCGGTGCACTGCCGGGTTCGGCGGCCACCGTGCTGGCCGGCCGGCTGGCCACGCCCCTCGCGATCGGGTCCGGATGACCGGGACCCGGACGGCAGGTGCCGCCGCACGAGCGGGACAAATGGCACACTCGGCGTCGCGACCGGGTGACGGATGAGTTCGCCGGAGCAACCGGACCGTCGTGCGACGCATCCTGCGGAGGGCGACATCTCGCATGCCGCAGCGAGCCGGGCGACGAGCGGCAGCGTGGAACTGAGCAGCGACACAGACGGCAGGACCGATGGGCAACAAGGGACGGCAATGACAACGGCATACCTTTTCGGCGAGCGCTACCAGGTCGGGGACACCCTCGGCTTCGGCGGCATGTCCGAGGTGCACCGTGGCCGCGACCTTCGCCTCGGCCGGGACGTCGCGATCAAGGTGCTCCGTGCCGACCTGGCCCGTGACCCGTCGTTCCAGGCGCGGTTCCGCCGCGAGGCACAGAACGCCGCATCGCTGAATCACCCCGCCATCGTCGCGGTGTACGACACCGGCGAGACGATGGGCGAGGGCGGCACGATCCCCTACATCGTCATGGAGTACGTCGACGGCGACACCCTGCGCGACGTGCTGAAGAAGGAAGGCCCGCTGCCGCCCCGCCGCGCGATGGAGATCGTCGCGGACATCTGCGCAGCGCTGGACTTCTCGCACCGTCACGGCATCGTGCACCGGGACATCAAGCCGGCCAACATCATGCTCAACCGGGCGGGCGCGGTGAAGGTGATGGACTTCGGTATCGCGCGCGCGGTCGCCGACGGTCAGGCCACCATGACGGCCACCGCCGCCGTCATCGGCACCGCGCAGTACCTCTCTCCGGAACAGGCCCGCGGCGAGGCGGTCGACGCCCGGTCCGACGTCTACGCCACCGGCTGCGTGCTCTACGAATTGCTGTGCGGCGTACCGCCGTTCACCGGCGACTCGCCCGTCGCCATCGCCTACCAGCACGTGCGCGAGGCACCGCGCCCGCCGAGCGAGATCAAGCCGGATCTGCCCAAGGAACTGGACGCCATCGTCCTGAAGGCGCTGAACAAGAACCCGCTCAACCGGTACCAGACGGCTGCCGAGATGCGCTCGGACCTGGTCCGCGCGCTGTCCGGGCAGGCCGTGCAGGCCACCCCGCTGATGAGTGACGACGAGCGCACCGAGCTGATGCGGGTCGGTCCCACCCGGGTCGGCGGCGGGTCGCCACCGTTGCTTGCGCCGCCGAACCGGGGCGTGCAGGACGAGGACTGGGAACCCGAGGAGGCCGACCGTTCCAAGCGGGTCTGGGGCTTCGTCGGCATCGGCCTGCTGTGCGTGGCGTTGCTGGCGGGCGCGATCTGGCTGACCCTCCGAGTGGTCAGTGCACCACCGCCGGCGGCGCTCGTCGCGGTCCCCGATCTGTCCGGGATGTCGCTCGAGGAGGCGACGGCCAAGCTCCGGGACAGCCGGCTCACGCTGGGCACGGTCACGCCCACCGAATCGTCGGATGCCGACAAGGAGAAGGTCGTCAACCAGCGGCCCTCCAGCCGCACCCAGGTGGCGCAGGATTCCGCGGTGAACCTCGAGATCGGCAAGGGGGTGAGCCTGATCAGCGTTCCCAACGTCGTCACGTACACCCCTGACGAGGCGAAGAAGGCGCTCAACGAGGCGAACCTGCAATTCCAGGAAGTACCCAAGTCCTCTTCTGACGCCGACAAGGGCAAGGCGCTCGCACAGGATCCGGCCCCGCAGGCCCAAGTCAAACCGGGCACCGTGGTGAAGGTGACGGTCGGCACCGGCCTGGAGACCGTTCAGGTGCCGGACGGCCTCGTCGGGCGCAGCCTCGACGAGGCGACCAAGATCCTGGCCGGCGCAAAGCTGAAGGCCGTGTCCAAGCAGGCAGACGGCGTCGAGCCGCTGAACCAGGTGAAGGCGGCGGATCCGGCCCCGGGCGCACGCGTTCAGGAGGGCACGCCGATCACCCTGACGGTGTCGAACTTCGCGCTGATGGTGATGCCCAACCTGCAGAACAACACGCGGGGCGAGGCCGTCGGCCTGCTGCAGGAGCAGGGCTGGTCGGGCGACAGCCAGACCATCGCAGTGTCGGAGGTCGAGGTCACCAACCCCGGACTGGTCGGCGCCGTGGTGGGCCAGGATCCTGCGTCCGGGTCCGTCGTGCCCAAGGTCGGTACCCCGGTGCAGATCCAGGTCGGCATCCCGGCGAAGATCACCATCCCGGATGTCGTCGGCAGAACCGACGGCGAGGCCCGGGCCGCGATGGAGGGCATCCCCAACGTGTCGTTCGTGACGGTCGGCGGGACGCCTCCCGGCCAGGCCGGTCGCGTCCAAGGACAGAGCGTGTCCGGCTCGGTGGACATCGGCACACCGGTGACGGTGAGCATCTACGGCGCCGAGCCGCCGCCGCCGACGACGCCGCCCACCACGCCGCCGACGACGCCGAAGACAACACCCCCCACCACGCCGCCGACAACGCCGAAGACAACAGCCGCTGCCGGCAGCCCGGCGCCCGCACCGGGGAACGGACCACCGGCCAGCGTGCCCGGCAACGGTCAACCCGGGGGCGGCTGACCGGCTGAGTCGGCTGAGCGGCTGAGCGGCTGGGTCGGCTGAGCGGCTGGGTCGGCTGACCGTCCGGGGGCGGCTCTCAGCGGTTCCGTGGTGGCTTCTCAGGGTCCGCCCAGGTATTCACGGACCGGACGCAAAGGCCGCTCAGCAGTTCCACACGGAGCTGCGGCAGGGTGAGAACCATGAGCCAGGACAACACCCCACACACCGACGGCACGGCCGGCGGCGCTTTCGAGCGCCCCGGCGACGCAGCCGCTGCATCGCCGTACTCAGCCCCTTCGCCGGCCGACCGCCCCACCACCCTGCCGCCCAGCGCCGCGCCGACCACCGGGTCGCCGGTCGCCGGATCGCCCGCCGCCGGGTACCAGTCCGCGAGCCACACCTCGACCCGGATGCCGGGCCAGGTTCCGCCGAGCGCACAGGCCTGGAGCCAGTCCATGACCAACGACACCGGTCCGGTGAACGTCGGTCCCGTCCGCGGTGGTCAGCCCGGCGTTGACCAGTCCCGGATCGATCGGCCCCGCACCGACCAGCCCCGCACCGACCAGCCCCGCACCGACCAGGCGTGGTGGGAGCCACGTCCGAGCGGCGCGTGGTCGTCCCCGACCTGGGGCGCACCGGGCGCAGCCGAGTCGAACCGCTACCCCGGTCCCTACGGCACCGCGGCGCAGCGCCCCGGCTACCCGGCGGGCGGTACGGCGACGATGCCGCCCGTCACCTCGGACCGGCCGGCCAAGGGCCGCAAGACCTCGACCATCGTCGCCGCGACCACGGCACTCGCCCTGATCGCCGGGTTCGGCGGCGGCTACCTGGGCAGTGAGGTCAGCTCGAACTCCGCGGCCTCCGCCGACAGTTCGCTGACCCAGCTGAACACCAGCGCGCCGGTCTCCGACAATCGCACGCCCGCACCGGCCGGCTCGATCCAAGCCGTTGCCTCCAAGGTTCTGCCCTCGACGGTTTCCGTGTTGGCCAGCTCCAGCGGCTCTGCCGGCGAGGGTTCCGGCGTCATCCTGACCGCCGACGGCCTCATCCTCACCAACAACCACGTTGTCGAGGGCGCCACCACCATCGAGGTCCGGTTCAACGACGGCACCACAGCGGCCGCTACGGTCGTCGGAACCACCGCGACCGACGACCTCGCCGTCATCAAGGCGGACGGCGTCTCCGGGCTCACGCCCGCCACCCTGGGCAGCTCGTCGAACCTCGAGGTCGGCCAGCCGGTCGTCGCCATCGGGTCACCGCTCGGGCTGTCTGCCACCGTCACCTCCGGCATCGTGTCTGCACTGAACCGCCCGGTGCGAACCGGTTCGGAGTCCGGGCAGTCGCAGGACACCGTCATCAATGCGGTCCAGACGGACGCGGCGATCAACCCCGGTAACTCCGGCGGCGCGCTGGTGGACATGAACGGTGCCGTCATCGGCATCAACTCCGCGATCGCCTCGCTGTCCAGCTCCGAGGGCGGCCAGGCCGGCTCCATCGGTGTCGGCTTCGCAATCCCCGTCGACCAGGCCAAGCGGATCGCGCAGGAGATCATCAGCTCGGGCAAGGCGACACATGCCGTGCTGGGCGCGTCCGTCTCCAGCGCGGCCGGTCAGTCCAGCCAGATCCCGACGGGCGCCAAGATTGCCCAGGTGACGGCCGGCAGCGGCGCCGAGGCCGCCGGTCTGCAGGCCGGTGACGTCATCACCAAGCTCGGCAACCAGAGCGTGGAGAGCGCAGACGCGCTGATCGCGGCGGTTCGGTCGTCGACCCCGAACGGCACCGTTTCGGTGACCTTCATCAGAGGCGGTCAGAGCGAGACGGTCGACGTCACTCTGGGGTCGGCGACAGCCAACTGATCTCCACCTATCGAGGTTGCCGAATCCATCGGTAGCAGCACCTGAGCGAGGTCTGATCGGCAGAGAGCAGCTCAGTTGAGAACACAGCTGAGGGGTACGACAGAGCCCGTCACCGGATCGCCGGTGACGGGCCCTGTTGTCTGCTCAGCGTTGTCTGCTCAGCGTTGTCTGCTCAGCGTTGTCTCGCCAGCGCATCCGGGAGTCACACGGCGCTGAGGCGCAACCGTTCCACGTCCGCCTCCAGCGGTGCCACCAAATCCGCCGCAGCCGCATCGCCGCAGGTGGCCAGCCAGTTCGCCAGCATGCGATGACCGCCCTGGGTGAGCACGGATTCCGGGTGGAACTGGACGCCCTCGACCGCGAACTCACGATGCCGCAGACCCATGATGACGCCGCCGGTGGTGCGGGCGGTGACCTCCAGCTGCGCCGGAACGGTCCCGTCGACCACCGCGAGCGAGTGGTACCTGGTGGCGGTGAACGGGTCCGGTAGTCCAGCGAGCACGCCGGCGTCGATGTGCTCGACCAGCGACGTCCGGCCGTGCAGCAGCTCCTCGGCGCGGTCCACCACGGCGCCGTAGACCTCGGCGATGGCCTGATGTCCGAGGCAAACCCCGAAGACCGGCAACCGGCCCGCCGCCCAGCGCACCATCTCCTCGGTCACTCCGGCGTCAGCCGGTGTACCCGGGCCTGGCGAGAGCAGCACCCCGTCGACGCCCAGGCCGTCGACCTCGTCGGTGGTGACGGCGTCGTTGCGCCGGACGATGCAGTGCGCCCCGAGTTGCTCGAGGTACTGCACGAGGTTGAAGACGAAGGAGTCGTAGTTGTCCACGACGAGGATGGTGCTCACCGGACCAGGGTGGCATACCGCGCGAACCGGCTGCGCCGCCTCGGGTCGGCCCGCTCGAGATCGTTAGAGCCGAACCTGCTCAGCCCGTCGTCACCCGATCGAACGGCAGATACGGCTCGAGCCATGGGAACACCACGAAGAACAGCAGCGCCACCACCGCCAGGAACAGCAGCAGCGCCTGCATCGCGCGCACCGCAGTCGGCCCGGGCAGGTGCCGCCAGATCCAGGTGTACACGGCTCAGCCCTCCGCAAGTTCGGGTGGCAGGAAGCCCGGGGACTTGCCGTAACTGCGCACGAGGACCCCGTGGATGATCATGCGTTCGGCATCGGAGAACTGCGGGTGGCAGGTCGTCAGGGTGATCAGCCTTTCGGCGTCCGGCGGCACCGTGGTGGAGTCCAGGTGTGGCACCGGCAGCACCTGCGCGTAGTCCGATGGCACGGTGATCTCCCGACCGAACACCCCGGAGTAGGCGCCGGTCTGCGGCTGGACGCCCGCACACTGCGGCCGCGGCGTCTTGCCCCAGCCGCCGACCTCCTCCGCCATCGGCAGCACCCGGTAGACGAACCAGTCGTCCTGGGTCTCGACGACCACGGCATCGCACGAGTTCAGCAGGCCCAGGTCGTTGAACGGCGAACCCTTGGACACTCGGTGCCCCGCGACGGCGAAGTTGCCCGGTTGCCCGGGGAGCTGGGTCCCGGAGTAGTGGCCCGGACCGATGTAGAGGTCGTCGGAGTTGGTGCCCTCCACGACGGTGAAGACGTAATCGGCGCCGAAGGCAGGCACGTACAACTTGGCGAAGCCCTCACCGGTGGGGGTGGCGTAGGTAGGGGTGCGCTTGCGCGGGTCGGTGACCAGCTGGTCGGGGTTGGTGACCACGACGGTGCTGGTGGCGTCCACCTCTGCCTTTGCCCAGACCTGGTCCACCGCGGTGGTGGCGGCGACCTGCTTCTGATGGCCGAACAGATCGGTGACGTACACCTCGTAGACGACGAACAGCAGCACCACCAGGCCGAGCGTGATCAGTGTCTGGCCGACCCCCCGCAGCACGGTGCGGACGACGTCACGGCCGGTGCGCCGACGAGGACTCGCGGGACCGGCGCTCTTCTCGTCGACCGTCATCGGTCACCCGCTCGGGCGGAGGTCAATCGGATGGGGCCGTCGTAGGCGGGCAGCTCTACCTCGTCCAGCGGTGTCACCTCGTAGCCGAGGTTGTACTTGTTGACGTACTGCAGCAGCAGCTGGATCCCCGGTTCGGCGTCGAGGGCCGCGGTCATCCGGGCTGCGTCACCGATGGCGGTCACGACGAACGGCGGCGAGTAGGTGCGGCCCTGCAGCAGCAGGGTGTTCCCGATGCAGCGCACGGCCGAGGTCGTCAACACCCGCTGGTCCATGATCATCATGGCCTCGGCGCCACCGGCCCACAGCGCGTTGACCGCGGATTGGACGTCCTGCTGGTGGATCACCAGGTCGTCGGGTTCGACACCCTGCGGGTAATTGCCATCGGCGTCCCGAGGGGCATCGGACATCGATACCGACAGTCCGGGGCCTTTCACCGCCCTCAGTCCGGCGACCGGCTCGAGGCCGGCGACCTTCCGACGGGCGGCCTCGACCTTGGGCGAGACGTCGGCCTGCGCGGCGGCGTCGATCTGCGCCTGCAGGGCGACGGCCTTGGCGTCCGCGGCCTGCACACGGACGCCGGCGTCACGCACCAACGCTGACAGGTCGACCGAACGGCGGCTGATGTCCTCGCCCTCGGAGTAGCTGCGGGCAGTCCCGAGCAGCAGTCCTGCCACCAGGAACGCCAGGATGGCACCGATCTGCCAGCCGGGGCGCGTGAAACGCCTCCGCTCGCGCGCCGATCCCGCCGGTTGCTGCACCGAACCCCCATCACCCATCGAAAAACGTGCGCCCCCGTTGCCGACTCCTGTCCGGATCAACCCCATCGATCCCCAGCAGCACCCGTCCGCCTGACCGATCACGGTCGGTGATGCGAGCGGGCGCAACACTGATGACAACACCGTAGGCTAGTAGCAGAGATGTACGGTTCCGGTGATGCCGGATCGTGCCGCGAGCGACGAGGGATGGCCCTCCTGTCCGCCGGCGGCCGACGGGTGGGGCCGGTCGGCGAGCGCCGCTCGAGCCACAGAACAGCTGTAGTGAGCATGGAGGAACCACGTGCCGAAGTCCAAGGTCCGCAAGAAGGTCGCGACGACGAACGCCCGGGCGAGCAACGAGGCCAACACCGCTGCCGCCGCGGCCACCCGGGCGCACGTCGCCGCCCCGTCATCGCCGATCTACGTCGGGATCATGCTGGGCCTGATGGTGCTGGGTCTGCTGTGGTTGGTCGTGTATTACCTCTGGGGCGCCAGCATCCCGTTCATCGCGAATCTGGGCAACTGGAACTTCGCCATCGGCTTCACTCTGATGATCGCGGGCCTTCTCATGACGATGCGGTGGCGCTGACGCCGGTCACCGACAGTGCCGGGCGATGTTCCGGTCCTGACGTGTACCGAACGCGACTCCAGGCCGAACAACACTGATGTGATTCATCCCCAATGTGGACAAGCCGTGTGCACAACCGGCTTCCTTGCCGGTGGGGCTCGCCGATGACGTTCGGGTCCGACTTCCCCGGCCAGGGCTCGCACACCTGGAAACCCCCGCGGCCCTTGCTGGTGCTGGGCACCGGCGGGGCTGCGGGCGCGGCGGCATGGGCGGTCCTCACCGCGGAACCGCTGGATCGGCTGGTGGCCATCTTCGTCACCGTCGTGTTCGCTGCCGGCACCGTGATCGGCGCCCGTCGCCGTCTGGTGGCCGGACCACGCGGGTTGCTGGTGCACGGCATCGGCAGCCCACAGATCCTGCCGTGGTCCCAGATCCGCAGCGTCCGCAGCGCCCGCTCGGCGCATCTCGGCATTTCCAGCAGCACCATCGAGATCGACACCGTCGATGACGAACTGCTCGTCTTCAGCCGGATCGACCTGGGTGCGGACCCGGCGGACGTGCTGGCCGCCGTCAGCGTGTGGTGGCGGCCGAACGTCGCCTGAGCGCGCGGCTGCTGACGGTCAGTGCGCCGGGACGCAGGTGATGCCGCGGACGTTGTACACGCAGAACCATTCGCCGATCTGCGCGTTACGGAACACGAGCAACGCGGCGCAGACCACGAGTACACCGATCGCTGTGCCCCACTGCCATTGCTGTCGGGTCTCCCGGGGCGGGTACACCATCGACGCACCGACGATGGCGCCCACCACCAGCCCGCCGAGGTGGCCCTGCCAGGAGATGCCGGCGAACTGGAACGTCACATAGATGTTCAGCGCCAGCACGATCAGCAGCGGCCGGAGCTCGTACTTGAGCCGCTTGAATGTCACCAGCAGCGCGCCCATCAGGCCGTAGATCGCGCCCGAGGCACCGATCGTCGGGGTGAACAGGCCGCTGAACAGCATCACGCTGATCGACCCGCCGAGCAGGCTGAGCAGGTAGATCAGCAGGAACCGGCCACGACCGAGGATCCGCTCCAGCGGGATGCCCAGGATGTAGAGCGAGATCATGTTCGTTGCCAGGTGGATCAGGTTGGCGTGCAGGAAACCCGCCGTCAGCAGCCGCCAGTAGTCGCCCGACGCGACCTCGATCGGCAGCAGGCTTCCGTGTTGGTACACCACCGAGCCGGACAGGTCCATTCCCGATCGGGCCTGCACCGCAGTCAGCAGGAACGCCGCCAGGTTGATCCCGATCAGCACGATCGAGACCAGCGGCTTCTGGCCCATCCGCGCGCCGGCCACCGTCCGCGGCGCCTGCTGCACGTTCCTGCCTTCTGCGACGCAGGCCCGGCAGTGGAACCCGACACTGGCCGGCGTCAGGCATTCGGGACAGGCGGGCCGGCCACACCGCGAGCAGGTCAGCGCCGTGCCGCGGTCGGGATGCCAACTGCAGGCCGCCACGGGTTGCGGCTGGTAACCCGCGGGTCCCTGGGCCGGGAACTGCGGCGGCGGAGTGGTCACCAGCTCAGGGTCGGCGGCCGGTTCAGACCGACGCCGGAGGCTCTGCTGCAGGGTCCGCAGCGGCGGCCTCGGTGTCCTCGATGGAGATCGAGTTGATCACCACGTCATCGGCCGGGCGGTCGAAGCGGTCTGTCTTGGTGCGGTCGATGCCGTCGACGACGTCCCGTGACGACTGATCGGCGACCTCACCGAAGATCGTGTGCTTGAAGTTCAGGTGCGGGGTCGGCCCGGTCGTGATGAAGAACTGCGATCCGTTGGTGCCGGGGCCGGCGTTGGCCATCGCGAGCAGGTACGGACGGTTGAACGACAACTCCGGGTGGAACTCGTCGGCGAAGGTGTAACCGGGGCCGCCGCGCCCGGTGCCGGTCGGGTCACCGCCCTGCAGCATGAAGCCCGAGATCACCCGATGGAAGATCGCACCGTCGTAGAAGGGTCCGGTGGTCTGGCCGGACGCGCTCTTGGTCGTGTACTTCGCGGTGCCCTTGGCGAGGCCGACGAAGTTGTTGACGGTCTTGGGCGCGTGGTTCGGGAACAGCTCGATCCGGATGTCGCCGCGGTTGGTGTGCAGGGTTGCGTAGAGGCTCACGGTGATCCATCCTGCCACGGCACGCCGTCAGGGCCCGTACAGCCGGCGCTACAGGCCCAGGTTCTGGATCGCCGTGATCACCATCTGCCGGCCCTTGATGGACTGCTGCTGGTTCGATTCCGCGACGATGGCGATCTTCCCCTTCGACACCGCATACACCGAGCCGCTGTCGGTGACCATGGACCCACCGGTCCACCCCGGTGGTTGCTTGGCCGGGTTCGACGAGCCGATCGGGACGTGCTGGTCGACCGCGGCGACGGCCGCCTGCGGGGTGTCCGCCTCGATCACCCTGATGGAAGCCAGCGGCCCGCCGTCGGAGCGGTAGAACACGCACACCGGGTGCGGGGCGACATCGATGACCTGCGTCGTCCCGGTGCGCTGGCCGTTGATGGAGGCGGCCGCATCGTCGGACAGGTAGGGGCATACGCCGTCGGTGGGAGGTGGCTCCGGGGTCGGCGACGGCGGCGCCGCGGTGATGGTGTCGCCGGGGGCGGTCGAGGTGACGGTGGTCGAGAGCTGCGTGGTGATGGTCCCGGCAGTCACCGTTCGGGTACCGGTGGTCGACGTCATCACCGGCGCTGCGGCCGGACTCGTGCAAGCGGTCAGCGCAGCCGCCATCAGCACCGCTGTCGCGGCGCCGAACCTGCTGGTAAACCGGCGCACCATGCCACCCCCCCCAACGGCCCTCCGGCCGTGGGAGCACGGTAACGCGACACACCCTGGGGAGGTCGGACACGCCGGTCGCGGGTCGATCCGAGACCGGGTTCACGCTCGCACGGCGCCGTCCGGGAACGTGCCGCCGGGTACCCTCGGCCCGGAGGAACCGCTGCGGCCCCGATGTCCGGACGGCCGCGGATCCAGCCGTGGAGGCAGACATCGCGATGGTCGTCACGCAACGCCGCAACACCACTCAGCGTGCGGCGATCATGCACGTCCTGGCGGGCACCGACGAGTTCCAGTCCGCCCAGGATCTGCACGGCGCACTGCGTGCCGGTGGATCGACCATCGGCTTGGCGACCGTGTACCGAGCTCTGCAGGAGATGGCCGGCGGCGGAGATCTGGATACAGTCCGCAACGCCAGCGGCGAGGTGCTGTACCGGCAGTGTGCTCAGCCGGCACACCACCACCATCTGGTCTGCCGGCAGTGCGGCCGCACGCAGGAGGTCGAGGCCCCGAGCGTGGAGCAGTGGGCACGCGCGGTTGCCGCCGAGCACGGCTACACCGACATCAACCACGAGCTCGAGCTGTTCGGCACCTGCGCGCAGTGCTCGGTGAAGCGCAGCGACTGATGGTCGAGGGAGCGCACCGACTGACGACGGGGTGTGGCAGCGGCTGAAGGTAAGGGTCGCCGCAACGTCAGGGGCGCCGCAACGTCAGGGGCGCCGTAACGTCAGGGGCGCAGCGCCGGTTCGTCCGGCGCGGACAGGCTCAGCGTGGCATCCACCACCGCGGGCGACCGGCGGATCTCCGCCTCCAGGGCACGCAGCCGCAGTGCGACATGCTGCTCGGTGTCGTCACCGGTGAGGTCGACGTCGGCCACCACGTACACCTGGCGCGGTCCGACGAACTCCAGCCGCAGCGCCGTCACGTGGTCGACCTCCGGCAGGGCGAGCAGCGCTTCCAGGGTGGCGTTGCGCGCCTCCGGGCTGACCTCCTGGCCGATCAGGAACTGCCGGTTCCGGTTGATCAGCACCACCGCGACGACGGCCAGCAGCACGCCGACGAGAATGGAGCCGATCGCGTCCGGGGTGGGCGAGCCGGTGATCTGGTGCAGGGCGAGCCCGCCGCAAGCGATCAGCAGTCCGATCAACGCCGCCGCATCCTCGGCGAAGACGGCGCGCAGCGTCGGGTCCGATGTCCGCATCACGTGGTCGATGAGATCCCGATGCAGGGTCGATGCCTCGCGCCTGGCCTGCCGTACCGACTGCAGGAACGACACCCCCTCCAACACGAAGGCGATGGCGAGAACGATGTAGCCGACCAGGAAGTCGGTTGCCTCCTCCGGAGCTCGCAGCTCCTGGATGCCATGCATGATCGACACGGCGGCACCGGCGACGAACAGGCCGAGCGCTGCGAACAGCGACCAGACGTACGCCTCCCGCCCGAAGCCGAGTGGGTGTCTGGGCCCCGGCTCTTTCCTGGACCTGCGGTCGGCGACGAAGAGGAAGATCTCGTTGCCGGTGTCCGCCCACGAATGCGCCGCCTCGGCGACCAGCGAGGCCGAGCCGGTGATCATCGCCGCCCAGCTCTTGGCGACGGCGACGAGGAAGTTGGCGACAAACGCCAGGATCACCGTCAGGGTGCTGCCGGACTTGCCGTCGTCCCCGTCCTGACTGCTCATACCCAGGGTGACGACCGGCGACTCGGGCCGCGCGCCGTCCGCGCTGTTGTCCTGCTGGACAGTCATCGCGCCGCCACCCGGGCGCGCCGTTCGTCCGGCTGGAGGACGATGAACCCGGGCGGGAACGATGAGGCCATCCCGGCCGCCGGGCCGTCGGCGGTCGACCGCGCCCGGCGGTCGCGGAGGAAGCGGGGTACCTGGTGAGGAACAGCGCGGGAACCCTGCTGTACCGGCTCGCCGGATCCGAGGTGCAGGTCATGCTGGTGCACATGGGAGGGCCGTTCTGGGCACGCAAGGACGAGCATGCGTGGTCTGTTCCCAAGGGGGAGCATTCCGACACCGACGATCCACACCAGGTGGCGGCCCGGGAGTTCGCCGAGGAACTCGGTTCACCGCTGCCCGACGGCCCTGAGGTGTCGTTGGGGACCGCGACCGCCAGCGGGAAAAAGATCACCGTCTTCGCCCGGTCGGCCGACTTCGATGCGACGACGTGCGTGAGCAACACCTTCCAGACCGAGTGGCCGCCACGGTCCGGGCGACTTCAGACGTTCCCCGAGGTCGACCGCGCGGAATGGTTCGACGTCCCGACAGCCCGCCGCAAACTGGTCAAGGGCCAAACAGTCTTCCTCGACCGACTGCTGGGCGTGCTGGCCGATCCGACCACCCTCCAACCACAGCGCGGAGTCTCCCGATGAAGCGGCGCACCTTGATCGCCGCCGTGGGTGTGCTGCTGGTGACCGCGTCCTGCGGCTTCTTCCGGGACGCCGGACCGCAGACCACCGAGCAACGTTCGATCACCGGCGTCACCGCGGTGCGGGTGCTGACCAGCGGCACGCTGACCATCACGCCCGGCACGACCCAGACGCTGTCGGTCACAGCGGGCGCCAACCAACTCGTTGGGCTGACGACGCAGGTGATCGACGGCACGCTGATCCTGGACAAGAAGAGCAACAACTTCCCGGATGGCGAGATCCGCTACGCCCTCACCGTCCCGCCGCTGAGCTCGATAGAACTGAGCGGCTCCGGTGGCGCTGAAGGCGTCGGGGTGCTGACCGGAGACGCGCAGGTCACGGTGACGGGGTCGGGATCGGCCACCCTGACCGGCCTGGACCTGACGTCGGTGGTGGTGGACATGACGGGCTCGGGAGATGTCGAGCTGGCGGGGCGTGCCGGTCGGCAACGGGTCACCAGCACCGGCTCCGGCGAGTACCGCGGGGTGGGTCTGGTGACCCAGGACGCCGAAGTGCGGGCGAGCGGTTCCGGGGACGTCGCGCTCACCGTGTCGGGCACGCTGTCCGCCACCGCAACCGGCAGCGGCGACATCGTCTACAGCGGCAACCCGGCACGGGTCGACAAGTCGTCCACCGGCAGCGGCAACATCGCACCGGGCTGACGCTGCCCGAGGGGGCGGCTGCCCCGAACCGTAACGAGGGTCACGGGTTTCCGTCCCGGCACGACCCGGCAATGACACATGAGCCTTGTAACCTGATGTTGCTGGATCGATCCAGTCGGCCCGCAGTCAGTCGGGCCGCCTTCCGGGCGAGGACGCCCTTCATCACATTCCGCCGAGCGCGTCGTCGCCTCGGCACGGTTCAAGGACATCGCACCATGGACATCCCTGCCGATGGGGTGCCAGCCGACAGCGACGCCGGACTGACCGCACATCCCACGCTCGACACCGCCGTTTCCGATACCGCCGTTTCCGACACCGCCGTTTCCGACACCGCCGTTTCCGACACCGCTCGGTTCGACACAGATCCAGCGGTGACCACCGACCACCTCCGCCGACTGTGGGAGGCCGGTGGTCGCAGCATCACCGTCACCTACGACGAACAAGCGGTACGCCACCGCGCGTACCTCGCTCATCCCCGCACCGATATCTGAGGAGATCCCCCATGAACGACATTCGAGAGATGTTCCGCGCCGCGCCGGCCATGGTCATCACCGTCGGCTCTCTGCTCGCCGTCGCCGCCGTCCTGGGCGTCGCGGCGCTGTTCATCAGCTGACCACGACCGAACCACTTTCAGCCACACCGAGCACCACCGACCGAAGGGCTCTCCAGTGACCGACTTCTCTGGCCCGACCGCGAGCGACCCGGGTGCCGTGCGCGGGCAGGCGTTCTACGACAGCGTGTTTCGAGACCTCGTCAGATCCATCGAATTGGCGGGCCGACCGGGCTCAGGAGATCAGGATCTGCTCGACGGGTACGTTCGGCGGATCGCCGGTTCGGTCTTCTCCGGGTCCGGCATCGATCCATCGGTGGTCAGCTTTGCCACCTCTCGCGCCGCACAGCGGTGGCACCGCCACGAGGACGAGGTCGACGTGATGGTCGGCGACACCCTGCTGCGGACCACGGCCGCGCTGATGGCCGACCTGCGGTGAGGCTTGCACCGCGCGCTTGTTGACGCACGCGAAACGACAGAGCGGGGCCACCCACGGCGTTTCCGGTGACATGATCTTCGTCATGACCGTCGCTCATGCGCAGAGCATCGCCTACCCCGCACCCGGTTCGCGCCCGTCCCGTCGCGAGCCCGAGCATCTCGACCCGCATGTCATCGTGCTGTTCGGAGCCTGCGGTGACCTGTCGCGCCGGAAGCTGTTGCCCGGGCTGACCCATCTCGCGTTGTCCGCGTTGACCCCGGATGTGCAGGTGGTCGCCACCTCGCTGGAAGAAATGAGCGACGACGAATTCCGGCACTTCGCACACCAGGCCGTCACGGAGTTCAGCAGCCGGCCCCTGGATGAAGGTCAGTGGGCGAAATTCGCCAGCAAGCTGCGGTACGTACCGCAGAGCGCGGGGCCGCAGGCGCTTGCTGCCGCGGTGCTCGAGGCCGAGGCCGAGCTGGGTGAGAACGTCCTGCGGCTGCACTATCTCAGCGTTCCTCCCAAGGCCGCACTGGCTGTGGTGACGATGCTGAAGGACGCCGGTCTGGTCGAACGTTCCAGGGTCGTGATGGAAAAGCCTTTCGGCACCGACCTGGAGAGCGCGATCGAGCTCAATGACCAGGTGCACGGGGTGTTCCGGGAGAGCCAGGTTTTCCGCATCGACCATTTCCTGGGAAAGGAAGCGGCACAGAACATCCTGGCGTTCCGGTTCGCGAACGGTCTGTTCGAGCCGATCTGGAACCGCAACTTCATCGATCATGTGCAGATCGACATACCGGAGACACTGGGGCTGGATCGGCGTGCGGCGTTCTACGAGGCCACCGGCGCCTACAAGGACATGGTCGTCACCCACCTTTTCCAGGTGATGGCCTTCGTCGCCATGGAACCGCCGACGGCGCTGGAACCGCGCGCGATCAGCGAAGAGAAGAACAAGGTGTTCCGATCGCTGCTGCCGATCGATCCGTCACAGGTGGTGCGGGGGCAGTACATCGGCTACCGGGACGAAGAGGGGGTCAACCCCGAGTCCGACACCGAGACCTTCATCGCCCTCAAGGCCAGGATCGACAACTGGCGCTGGGCAGGCGTTCCGTTTTATCTCCGCACCGGGAAGAAGCTCGCGGAGGGCCAGCGGATCATCTCCATCGCGTTCAAGGAGGCGCCGAAGTCGATGTTCCCGCCGGGATCCGGTGTCGGCACCCAAGGTCCCGATCACCTGACGTTCGATCTGGCGGACGAGACGAAGGTGTCACTGTCGTTCTACGGCAAGCGTCCCGGGCCCGGCATGCGGCTGGACAAGCTGTCCATGCAGTTCTCCGCGCACGACACCGGGCGGTCCAACGATGTCCTCGAGGCCTATGAACGGTTGTTGCTGGACGCCATGCGCGGTGACCACACCTTGTTCACGACCGCGGAAGGCATCGAGAGCCTCTGGGAGCGTTCGATTCTCCTGTTGGACGACCCGCCCGCGGTGAAGCCGTATGCGGCCGGGTCCTGGGGACCGAACGCCATTCACCAGCTGATCGCGCCGCATGCCTGGCGACTCCCGTTCGAGCGAACCTGGCGGTCGCCCCGATGATCCCGGTCAGTCCGGACAGGGCTGCATTGACAGCCGAGAGGTATCCGTCAGATCGGCGTACCGCGCGAGGATCGGGTCGGTGCTGACAACCGCACGTCGGCGCTGACAGCGGCGCTTCAGCCGTCCTTCAGTGGATCGCAACCGCCCCGCTCCATGGTGGTGCTCATCGAGAGCAAGGCCGAACGGCCATCCACCAGGAGGAAGCAACCATGACGATCCAGGACATCGCCCGCCCGGAACAGCGGCGCGTGACCCGCGCCGAATCGCTCCGCGGGCTCTGCGGCGGCGCCGTCCACCTGCCCGGTGACCCGGGTTTCGACCAGGCCCGCATGCCGTGGAACGTGACCGTCGACCAGCGGCCGGCCGCCGTCGCCTACCCCGAGAATGCCGCCCAGACCTCAGCACTCATTCGCGCCGCAGCCGCGGCCGGGCTCCGGGTCGCGCCGCAGAGCACCGGCCACAACGCCGGACCGCTGGGCCGCCTGGACGATGTGGTCGTCGTCCGCACGTCGGCGATGTCGCAGGTCCACATCGATCCGGTGCGGCAGGTCGCCCGGGTCGGCGGTGGCACCGTGTGGCTGCCCGTCGTCGAGGCGGCCGCGGCGCAGGGCTTCTCGGTGTTGCACGGTTCGTCACCGGATGTCGGCATCGCCGGTTATTCACTCGGCGGCGGGACGGGTTGGTACGCAAGGAAGCTCGGGCTTCAGACCAACAACATCACCGGCATCGAGGTGGTGACCGCCGATGGTGAGATCCGATGGGCGGACGCCGGCCAGAACGCCGAGTTGTTCTGGGCGTTGCGGGGCGGTGGTGGCAGTTTCGGCATCGTCACCGCGATCGAGTTCCGGATGTTCCCGTTCCAGACCGCCTTCGGCGGGATGTTGGTGTGGGACCGGACCGAGACCGAGCGGGTGCTGCGGCGGTGGGTGGACTGGGCCTCCGGCGCCCCGGACGAGGTCACCACCTCGTTCCGGGTACTGAACCTGCCGCCGCTGCCGGACATCCCCGAGCCCTTCCGGGGACGCAACCTGGTGGTAATCGACGGAGCGGTACTGGCCTCCGACGAGCGCAGCGCCGAGATCCTTGCCGCCCTGCGGGATCTGCGCCCGGAGGTGGACACCTTCTCCCGGGTGCCCGCAGCGTCACTGGTCCGGTTGCACATGGATCCGGAGGGCCCCACCCCTTCGGTGTCCAACACAGCGATGGTGGACGCGATGCCTGATGCGGCCATCGACACGTTCGTCGCGCAGTCAGGACCCGACTCACGGTCGAGCCTGCTGTTGAGCGAACTCCGTCAGTTGGGCGGCGCTCTCGGTCGCCCACACCCGCAAGCGGGAGCAATGCCGATGTTGGACGGGGCTTTCCTGTCCTTCGCCGCTGCCATCGCCGCGACGCCGGAGATGGGCGCCGCCGGGCAGGCGGATGCGGACGCGTTCGCTGCCGCGATGGCACCCTTCGGTTCGGGCAGGCAGTACCTGAATTTCGTCGAGCACACCGTCGACCCGAGCATCAGCTACGACCCGGTGGCCTGGGGACGCCTGGTCGCCATCAAGTCCGCTTTCGACCCTGACGGTCTCATCGTCGGCAATCACCCGGTGCGCAGGACCTTCGAGATCGAGGACTGAGCACTCACCCACAGCGTTGTCCCCCCAGCGCTGGACGATCGTCCCGGCACCGTCCCCTCCGGTGCCGGGACGACCGCATGTCAGGCCACGGGCAGGCGATCCCGGAGCATCCGGATCTCCGCGGCCCTGCTGTCCGGCCCGCCCGGTGTCTCCAGGATGACCGGCGCATCGGCCGCCCTGACGATCTCGACCAGCACGTCGGGGTCGATCTCACCGTCGGTCAACGGTGCGTGCCGGTCCCGACCGGAACCCGCTTCGTCGCGAGAGTTGTTGCAGTGCAGGAGGTCTATCCGTCCGGTGATGGCGATGACGTCCTGCACCGCGGTGCTGAGATCGAGCCCGGAGGCATGTGCGTGACAGGTGTCCAGGACAAAGCCGGGCCCGAACTCACCGACCGCGTCCCACAGCCGTGCAATTGCCTCGAGGTGCCGGGCCATCGCCTTGTCGCCGCCGGCGGTGTTCTCGATCAGGATCGGCAGCGGGAACCCGCCGTCCTCCGCCTGGCGGGCGAACACCTTGCGCCAGTTGTCGACGCCGACGGCCGGGTCCGCGTCCGCGGTGACATGTCCGCCGTGCACGATCAGACCCTTCGCGCCCATCGCCGCCGCGGCGGTGGCATGAGCACCCAGGAGTTTGCGGCTGGGAATCCGGATCCGGTTGTTCGTCGTGGCGACGTTGAGGACGTACGGGGCGTGGACGAAAACGGCCAGCCCCGACGACCGCAGCGCCTCGGCGTGCGGGTGCGGCTTCGGGCTCTTCCAGCCCTGCGGGTCGGCAAGAAAGATCTGCACACCATCGGCGCCGGACTCGCGGGCCTCGTCGACCGGGTCGGCGTCGTCCTCACGGGCGCCGACATGCACACCGAGCATCGTCATGCGGGCCAGGGTAGCGGCGCCCCCCGACGCCGCTGCCGTCCCCGCGCTTCCGTGCTTCACGGCGGGTGAGGTTCCGCCTCATCCGCCGATTGCCGGGGAGACTGTGCGCCACCGCAGTTCGTCCAGCCGGCGCTCCAGCACCGCTCCGGTCGGGAAGTCGGCGGCGATGTCCGCCAACTCACCGGCCAACGGAATGGCGGCGTCGGTGCGGTAGCCCTGAGCCTTCAGGCTCGCACGCAGCGCCTCTGCGTAGTGCGGGAAGTCGATGTCCAACTCCACGATGCGGGCGGTGGTGGTTGCCCGATGGGAACTCATCCCGGCGAAGGAGCGCCCGCAACCGCAGCCCCCGTCGGGGTCGCGCCGATCGGCCACGCACGCCTCGGCGATCCAGACGAGTTCGCCCTCGACGCAGAAGTGGAAGTCGTTGCTCCGCGCTCCCTGGGTCTGCGTGGTGGCCACCAGCAATTTCATGACGAGTTCCCCAACCTTCTCTGCCCGACCGACCCTCGTTGGCGATCGTTCGAACATATGTACCACGGGCTACCGACAGTCCCGCTCCGCCGGTTCCGGCCGTCGAAGTGCCCTCAACCCTCGGCCTCGGCAATCGCCAGTTCGACATGCCGGCGGTCGATCCACTGCGCGCCGGGATCGTCCATGGCCAGGGTCAGCGCGGCATGCAGCACGAGCAGCACGTTGCGCCGCACGTCTGACGGGCTGCTGGCGTAGTAATCGTGCACGGTCACCAACGCCGCGTCGTCCAGAACGTCACCGACTTCCACCGCGGGCAGGCCCTTGGCATCGAAGGCGAGCGCGATGCGCCGGTACAGGATCGCGGCCACGGCACCCGCGGATGGCACGGGCGGCACCGTGATGGACCGGGACAGGAAGCCGCGGGCCGCCCGGAATGACGGGTCGTCGAGGTAGGTGGGGTGGACGGCGATCACCGCGGCGGCGTGCAGTTCCTCGGACAACAGCCGGGGAATCGTGCCGAAGAAGGCAGATCGGATCGGCCCGCTGTCGGGAAGCCAGGTGGTGCTGAGCCACCGGTCGGTGTCGTCCAGGACCAACACCGGCGTCAGGTCGCGTGACCGGAACAAGTCCAGGATCTGCCGGCCCTGGTCCATGATCTGGTCGCTCGTGACGCTGGGCTCCTGTACGGCCGCCTCCAATTCGTAGGCGAGCCGAACCGATACCCCCGCCATCCCGGGGGCAACACTGAATCCCTTGCCGCGGCGGACCTTCGGTTGCGTCTCGCTCTCGATCGCACGCGCTTGGCGTGCGCGCTCGGGTTGGATGAGCTGAACCAACCGGCTCACCACCTGGACCAGGTGACGAACGAAGGCAACGGCATCACCGGCGACGGCCGGCCGCTCCACCGCCACCGGGATCGGCAGCGGAACGAGATCCTCGACCAGCGGGTTGAGTGTTGCGGCAATGACGCTGGACTTACCGGCTCCGCTGGTGCCGACCAGCGTCACCCGTTCCTGCCGCCGCAGCGCTGCGGCCAGCGCGCCTTCACACCCGCGGGTCCCGGTCATCGTGTCGAACGGGACGTGGGTGGCGTACAGCTCCTGGTGTCGCGGCGACGGGTTGAATGCTCCGCCGTCGTGCAGCAGCGCCAGGTCGGCGCGGCTCATGGCTCGTCCGACCCGTGGAACTCGGACGCCGGTACCAAGCGGAAGAGCTTGCGCGGGCGCCCCCTTCCCGTGTTCTCCTCGCGCACCTGGATCAACCCCCTCCGCTCCAACTCCCCGATCACCTGCACCACGCGCGGCCTGGTCCACCCCATCCGGTCGAGCAGCCGCTCGTCCGAAGCGCTCGCCCAGCCCAGGCTTTCCAGTTCCTGAGCGAGCATGCGTGCCGGTCTGCTCATCGCTTCCAGTGCTGCGGTCCGCTCTCTCAGTCCCCGCACGGTAGTCAACCCCGCGCCACCGACAGTGGGGTCCGCGGCCAGTTCGCGGGCCACCTCGAGCAGCCGCCGAGGCGTCAGCGGACCGGCGTCCGCGGCGGCTGCGAGCACCGGATCGTCGGCTGCACCGCCAGAGCCATCGATGCGCCGGTGGAGCATCTCGTCGATCTCCGGAACGGTCAGCGGTTCCAGCTGGACGCGGGTTTCGAAGAACACATCGGCGGGCGGCCGCAACAGGGCGGCGGCCTGCACCGTGGACACCGTGACCAGCCAGCGGGCATCCACCTGCCAGAGCTCGTCGCGCAGCGCGCCGAACAGGTCGAGGCCCGCCTCTGCGGTCACATCGTCGATGACGATCACCCTCGGTCGGTCGGCGCCGTCACCGACGGCAGTGATCAGCTCGTTCACCAGGTCGGTCGGCGCAGCGTCGGCGCGCGTCCCGCCGAACGTCTGCACGGCGTCGCGCGAGACCGCGGCGAGCACCGCCGCCAGCAACTGGGAGGCGGTCCGCGCGGCCAACGCCCGGACGTACACGAACCGCAGGTCGTCGGCGTGCTCGTGAACGCGGTACATGAGTGCGCGCATCAGGGAGGTCTTGCCGCTGCCGGGATCGCCGACGATGAGGCAGTTCAGACCGGATCGCAGCGATCGCTCGATGCGCCGTAGTTCGGCGTCCCTACCGACGAACAGTGCCTGGTCCGCCGGATTGTCCAGCAGCGGGCGACCACTGAGGTTCATGAACTAACTGTACTTACAGTAAGAAGTGTTAGACAAGTGTCACCACCGCAGTCTCACGATTGATGCTTCAGCTTCCGCCAACCGCCGGCGAGAGTGCCGGCCTGCTGCCACCCTGGCACGCCCCCCGCCGGCCGGCCAGCGAACCCGTGCAAATCGGACGCGCAGAAGCGACCTTCGGCGTACGCTGACGCGGCCCGGGCGCGTCACGGCGTGGGCTCCATCGGCAGACGGGAACCGGCATGGCGCAAGCACTCCCGACGACAGCGCGGTTGACGGCGCGGCGCACCACGGCCATCGACGCCGCAGTCAAGGACTTCCTGGCCCATTTGGATTTCTGCAGCACACTGCAGGGCATGCCCGGTGTCAGCGAGATGGTGTTCGGCAACCCGCAAGACATGCCTCTGCCCGGTTTCGTCCGCGCGATCACCCGGCATGCCGAGCCGCAGAACAAGGATTGGTTCGCGTACAAGAGGTCTGATTCCGGGGCGAGAACCGCTGTTGCCGAGGAATTACGGAGTTGGCGCGGGTTGCCGTTCGAACCCGAGGACATCGCCCTCACCCCAGGCGCTTTCGGAGCGATCGCGACCGCATTCCGCACGATCCTCGACCCGGGTGACGAAGTGATCTATTCCTTGCCGCCCTGGTTTCTGTACGAACCGATGCTGCTGTCGGTGGACGCGGTGCCGGTCAAGGTCGGCGTCATGGCAGACAACGACCTTGACCTCGCCGCGATCGCGAAGGCGATCGGACCCCGGACCCGTGCGGTGATCGTGAACACCCCGAACAATCCCACCGGACGCATTTACCCGCCCAGCACGCTCAGAGCGCTCGCCACCCTGCTGACCGGCGCGTCGGACCAATTCGGCCGCCCGATATGGCTGCTGTCCGACGAGCCGTATTCGCGTTTGGTGTTCAGCGACGCCGAATTCCACAGTCCGAGCGAGTTCTACCCATACACGCTGATCTCCTACAGCTACGGCAAGGTCCTGCTGACGCCGGGCGAACGGATCGGCTGGCTTGCGCTGTCCCCGTCCGTTCCGGATCGGGAAGCGCTGCGGCACTCCATCGAGATCTCGCAGATCGCCGGCGGTTGGCTCTTTCCGAATGCGGTTCTGCAACACGCCCTGGCGGACCTGGAAGGCCTGTCGATCGACCTCCCGGAGATCGAGCGAAAGCGCGACACCGTGAGCGCCGCCCTGCGAGACGCCGGGTACGAGCTGCGGACTCCGGAGGGCGCATTCTATCTGTGGGTGCGGTCCCCAGATCCGGACGATGCGGCATTCTGCCGCCTGCTCGCCGAGCAGAAAGTGCTCGTGCTGCCCGGGAGCATCTGCGAGGTACCCGGGCATTTCCGCATATCCCTGACGGCCACCCCGGAAATGGTCGATCGGGCGATCCCTGTGTTCCAGGACGCTGCACGGCGCTACGCCGAACGCGACTGAAGACCCAGCGCCGAGAGTCACAGGGTCAGCGCGAGACTCGCTCCCAGCTGCACCGCAACGCCGACGATGAGCCCAACCGTCATCGATCGTCCCCGAAAAGTCAGCACCGCTGCAACGACAATGGCGACCACCGTGGGCAGCAGCCCGATCAGGTCACCGGTGCGGGCGGTCCCGACGACGCTGTAGATCACCAACGCCGAGATGCCGACCATGCCGGCGTGCCGGAGAACCTGCTGTGTGCGCTCACCCATGGCAAGCCGCTCGCCCCAGAGCAGCGGCGCCATACGCATCGCACAACTTCCGAGACCCGCGGCGAGCACAGCGATCCAGACAATCATGAGCGCCGCCCCATCGACAGACCGCCCGCCAGGGCGGCTGCGGCCATGGCCGCCGGGATCCCGTACCCGGCGGGCCACATGGACGTGGCCAGCGCCGCGACGCAGCCGGCAGTCACCGCCGCGACACCGCCGCGCAGGCGCAGGTGCGGCGCCACGATCGCCGTCAGGCACAGCGGAATGGCGATACCGAAAGCCGCCGTCGAGTGCGTACCCGGGTCGGCGTCGCCGCCGGGAATCCAGCCCCACCGAGCCCTTGGAGTTGCCATGGCCCGCACGACATCCACGGACGCGGCCTGAGCACTGGCCACCGGCCCGGATCCAGGGCGCCGGGCCGACCGGCCGCCTGGCACCCGAGACGTCACACGCCGACCGGCACCTTCGGCTGCCACCGCCGGCAGCGTTGGGCATCCAGGGGTTGGCCGGCCACCTCGAAGAGGTCGGCTGCAGCCACCCGAAGAGTTTCGGCGGTCACCGCGTCACCCTCGGCACAGGCCAGATGCGCGCGAACCTCGACCAGGGACGCCTCCCAGGATGTGCCCTGCCACAATTGCGCCGACCGTTCCGCCGCCGTGAGGTGTCGCCCGGCATCATCGATGACGCCGGCGTCGGCGCAGGCAATGGCAGCCGGAACCTCCAGCATGATCGAGCAGAACGAGCAGTAATCCTCCAGTCCCAGCGCCGCTTCCGCACGCTCCACCACACCGAGCGCAGCGGAGGGATCCGCCGCGGCGGTGATCATCGTGCCGTAGATCCGCTGGATGACGTGCTTGGCCAGGCTCGAGAACCTCGCCAGCGGGAGAGCACGCGCGAGCAGCCGATGCGCTTCCGCGCGGTCACCCCGCTCCAACCTCACCTCCGCGAGTCGCTGCAGGCTGTGTGCCTCACCGGTGGTGGAACCGATGTCCCTGTGCAGGTCCACGGCCTCGGTCAACTCTGTTTCGGCGAGGTCGAGATCGCCCATCAGCAATGCGCATTCGCCGCGCAGGACGGTGGCGAAGGCGACAGCGCGCAGCACCCCGGATCGCTGCGCGGTGTCCCGCAGCGACGCAGCCAACGCAAGCACCTCTTCGTACGGCGTCGGGCCGTACAGCAGGAATTCCGCCACACACAGGTGGGAGTCGAAAATCCGCGAGGCCAGCGCGGGCCGGCTGACGCCGATGCGCAGCTCGGAACGCAGTCGCTGGAACCATTCACCTCTCGTGTGCGCGAGGAATCCTTCGAGCCCGACGATGTCGAATCGCTGCCAGTCACCGGGCGCGTCGAGCGCGATCCGTTGGCGGGCTTCCACGGCGGCCGCTTCCGCGCCGGCCAGGTCGCCGACGAACATCGCGACATTTCCCTTGGCCAGGAGCAGGTCGACATCGTCGGCGGATCCGTCGGGCTCGAGCCCGTCCAGGGCGGCCACCGCCGTGGCCAGGTCCCCGGCGTAGGTGGCGGCCCGTGCGAGCCGTGCCCGCAGGCGCGTCCTGGACGCACGGTCGGGGGCCACCGCGAGGGCTTCCCGATAGGCATCCGGGGCGCCCACGTCCGCGCAGGCCATCAGCAGGTCGGCGTGCATCTCCAGCACCCTCGGCCGGTCGACGTGACCGGGCGGCACATCCACCGATGCAAGTGTCTCCAGGGCCTCCCGGTAGGCGCCCAGTGACGCCGAGGTCGCCGCTGTCCGCACCAACCACGGAACGGCAGCGGGGCGATCCCCCGCCTCGACGAGATGGTGACCGACCCGGGCCGGTGAGGCGCCGAGCCCGATGAGAGCTTCGGCGGCCCGGCGGTGCAGCGTCCGAAGATCCGAACCGAGCAGGCCGTCCAGCACCGCATCGCGCACGAGTGCATGCCGGAACTCGTAGCCGGTGCGGGTCCGGCGCAGGAGGCGAGAATTCTCGGCCTCGTCGAGGACTGCGTAGGACTCGCTGTCCGACAGCCCGCTGACCTCGACGAACTCGTCGGTGTCGAAGGTCTGGCCGAGCACGGCCGCAGAAGCCAGTGAGCGGACGGTGCCGGGCGGCAGTGTGCAGAGCAGGAGTTGCCTGGCGGTCGTCGCGTTGACGTCGGACCCCGAGCGCGCCATTTCCACGACGAAGAACGGCACGCCGGCGGACGCGGACCAGACCGCCTCCACCGTTGGCTCATCTGCGGACGGGGAGAGCCGGCGCACGAGTGTGGAGACGTCGCCGCGGGTCAGCGGCTCCAGGTTCAGCGTGACCGCGCGGGAGCGGGCGAGCAGTGACTGCCGGATCTCGCCCAGCACCGGTGAGCCGCCCGGGCGATGAGTGATCACGATCAGCACCTTGTCCGGCCCGGTGCCACGTGCGAGGTAGTGCAGCAATCGCAGGCTGGCCTCGTCCGCGACGTGCCCGTCGTCGATGGCCAGCACCGCCCCGGCGCCGGCCGCGGCCAGCCTGAGCAATTCGGCGGCCGCGACGAACAACCGCTGGTGCCCACCGTGAGCGGTCGGCCGTCCGACCAGGCCGGCCTCGATCTCCTCGCGAAGGGCGTCGTCCAGCCCATCCAGCAGTGTCGGGTGATGACGGCTGAGGTCGGCGAGTGCTTCCAGCACGGGCGCGTAGGGCCAAGCACCTTCGACTTTGGCGGCAGCCCCCGTCCCCACCCGCATCCCGCGATCCGCTGCAGTGCGTTCCAGCCACGCCAGCAGTGACGTCTTGCCGACGCCTGCCTGACCCTCGACGAACAAGGTATGGCCGCTGCCGTCGGCAACGGTCTCGAGCACCTGCGCGATGCGTTCGCGGTCCCCGTCCCGGCCGACGAGGGCCGGACCGAGCGGGCTCTCGACAGCCGCGGATGCACCGACCGCGGTTGCGGCGCCGGGATCGGACAAAGACGGGGAACTCGGCTCGACCCGCGGCCGACCCGGTACCGCGGTCGATGGCTGGGACGCCCGCAACCGCGCATGGATGTCCAGTGCTGTCCGGCTGGGTCCGACCCCGAGCTCGCGCTGCAGGGCGCGCTCGAAACGTTCGTACTGTCGAAGAGCGCCGCCCCGATCGCCCTTGCGTGCCATCGCCGTGATCAGCCGCAGCTGGGCGTCCTCGTCGGTGGGATCCACGGCCACAACGGTGTGCCAACGGCCGGCCAACCGCAGCACATCCAGGTACACGACGTTGAGCCGATCGCGGACGTCCTGCGTCCATGACTGGTAGGGGTCCTGCGGCAGGAACTCACCGGCATACAGGTCGGCGGCACGGTCGGCCAACTGTGCGTCCCCGGTTGAAAGGGCGTGCCGGGCTTGGGTTTCGAAATCGACGGCGTCGACGAGCACGTCCGCGGCCCGGAAGATGGCGTCGGGGAACAGTGCGACCCCATCGTCCGCCAGCACCACCGAGGACGGATCACCCAGCGCGCGCCGCGCGTAATGCGCCGCCTTGTGCAAACGCGGCGCGGCGTCCTCGACGCTCACCTCCGGCCACAGCCGCTCCATCAGTTGCTCGCGGTGCAGCCTGCGGCCCGGTGCAACGGACAGCACCTTGACCACCGACGCGGCGTGCCGGCGGCGCCAGGACGCGGGGTCGACCACACTTCCGCCGACGCTCACGGCAAAGCCACCCAGCAGGGTGATGGCCACCTTCATCGCAGAGCCGACCTCCCGGTGGACAATCCTATTGCGGCCGAGCTGTCCTCAACATCGCAATGACGATGCAGCGGCCGGGTGGTCCTGTCCTGACGCGCGTCATCCGACCGGCTGCAGCCCTGTCAACGCCTCCACCTCGACCGTCATCGCCGAGGCCAGCTGCCGCAGCAACACCCGGATCCGGCAGAGGTCCCAACCGTAAGAGGCGATTTCGTCGGTGACGCCCATCATGGGGAGGGAGAGCCGGTCGCGATCGGCTTGATACCGGGCCAGCGCGGCGCGGCGATCGGCGGCCGAGGTGGTCGACGACAGCACCGCGCGGGCGAGCAGTTCGGCGTCCCGCAGGGCCGCCGTCATCCCGTGTGTGCTCATCGGGTCCAGCCAATGACCGGCGTCGCCGACCAGCGCCCACCCGTGACCGGCGGCCGAGCGCAGGTACCCCGGCTGCAGCCCCCCGACGGAGCGCACCGTTCCGACCCTTGCCGCGCACGCGAGCCGCTCACCGAGTCCCGCGGCGACGGCCAGCCGCCCGAACGCGGTGGCCGGCGTGCCGGACCGGACGACCGATGCAATGCGGGCCGGCGGACCGCCGACGAAGACACAGGTCAGGCCGTCGTTGGTCGGGATGGTCCCGGCGGTCAGCTGCGGGTGGTAGAACCACTCGTACCCGTCGGAGGGGAAGTCGGACCAATACCCGTACAGGATTGCGCTGGCGTGAGACCCGCTGTGCTGCAGCGGGGATCCGACCGAACGTGCGACCGCCGAACGTGCCCCGTCGGCGCCGATGACCAGCGGGGCGAAGACCGACCGGGTGGTGACTGTCCGGTGATCGCGCAACACCACGCCGGTCAGCTCGCCGTCGTCTCCGCGGCAGAGGTCGAGCAGGTCCACACCGAACTGGAACGTGGCTCCTGCCGCGATGGCGGCGTCCACCAGCAGGGCGTCGAGCACCGTCCGGCGCGGCGCGTACAGGGCGGCCACCCCCGCTGCCGGCTTGATCGACACCGCCGACGATTCGGACCCGTAGTGGAAGACGGTGCGACGGACAGCGGGGGTACCGACCGCCTCCAATTCGGCGAGCAGCCCCCACCGTTGCAGTTGCGCGACGCCGCCGCGCATCAGCGCGTGAGTGGACACGGTGTCACTTCCCCGCCGCGCACGGTCGACACACAGCACCCGCGCACCGGCCCGGGCCAGCAGCATTGCCGTCGCCGCGCCGGCCACCCTCGCTCCGACGACGATCACATCGAATGAGTCGTTCATGATGCCCTCCGAGCGGTGACGGTGCGGCCGAGAACTCGACCGGTGAGGTGTTGCACGACGGTGGTGGCGTCATACCGGACGCCGTCGAGAGTGGAAGAGCTGCGCCGTGTCTGGCAGTACTGGCCGACGATCATCAACCCCGGCGACGGGGTTCGGCCGGCTGTCTGGATGATCTCCCCCGCGCCGTCCAGCACGGGGACCTCGAGCCACGGGTAGTTCCGCCGGTACCCGGTTGCCCAGATGACCGAGCGGATACCGGCGGTGCGCAGGTCGATGACCGAGCGAAGTTGCGATGGCAGCGCTCCGGACGGCCGGGGACGCTGCGGTCGCTGCACCTGCTGGTCGAGGCCCGTGGTGGCGGCGTGCTGATCGATGCGGTCCAGCAGCGCCTGCAGGCGGAGGTCCGCCGCCGCCGTCGTCGCGGGCAGGTCGTCCGCGACCGCAACGAGGGGACCGTCGACACCGACAACCCTTCCGGTGAGCCGGACGCCGCGCTCCACCATCGAGGGCAGATCGATCTCGTGCCCGTCCTGGCTCCCGACGATCTGCAGCGAGGGCGGCGGCGGCCGGTCCTGCCGGTCGGGTCCGGCCGGGCGGTCGAGCACGCCCATGGAGTCCAACCACCAGAAGATGTCCCGGCCGCGGTACCGGCGCGGCAATCGTGTGTGACGGCCGACGGCGAGCACGACATCCCGGCCGGCACGGGTCAACTCGTCGGCCAGCTGGGCGCCGGTGGCCGAAGCCCCGACGATCAGCACCCGACCGGCGGGAACGTTCGCGGGGTTGCGGTAGTCGTCCGGCGTGAGCTGACGCACCGAGGGATGCATCGCACCGGCCACGGCGGGCACGGATGACTGATGGCAATAGCCCGTGGCCATGACGACGGCGGGGGCGGACCACGAACCGGCATCGCTGCGCACCACGTAGCCGCTGCCCCTCCTGGCGACCGTGCGCACGGTCACGCCGGTGGTCACCGGCGCGCCGAACGACCGTGCGTACGACCTGAGGTACTCGGCGACCTCGTCAGCCGTCATGAATCCGTCGGGATCTGGGCCGCGGTAGGCCCAACCGGGCAGCCGGGTCATCCAGTTCGGGCTGAGCAACCGCAGTGAATCCCAGCGTTGGGTCGACCACCGCGCGCCGGTGTCGCCGCGTTCGAGGACCACATGGTCCACTCCGGCCGATGTCAGCTCGTGACTGACGGCAAGCCCGGCCTGACCGGCACCGATGACGATCACGTCGGTGCGCATCATGATCTCTCCTCATTGGGTGTGCCGGTCCGGCCGGCCGAACACCTGCTGCCTCATCAGGGTGGAAGCTGTCCTCAGCTGGCGGACGGTGTCGTCACATCGATGACGACGTCGGTCCCGTTGACCAGGACGTCGTAGACGGCCGACCTCGCTCGAGACCGCTCGACCAGCCCGGCCAGCTGCTCGGCCGACGCGTCGCCCTCGATCACGAAGTTGACCCGGATCTGCCGGTAGCCGTTGCGCACGGAATCCGAAAGACCCAGCAGGCCTTGCAGATCGATGTCGCCTTCGACGGTCGACCGCACCCGGTGGAGCCGGATGCCGCGCACCGAGGCGATGTTCGCGATACCGGCGGTGAGGCAGGAGGCGATCGCATGCAACAGCATCTCCACCGCGGTGGGGCCGTTGCCGTTGCCGACCAGCACGGCCGGGTGATCGGCGTCGTAGGTGAACGGTGCGGTGCGGCTGGCGTCTTCCTGCCCGGCGCCGTAGAAGCCCTGAATGGTGGACCGGTTGTGTGTCCCACTGATCCATTCATTGGAGGCGCGGAATTGGAACTGTGCGATTTCCGGCTGTCCCTTCACGGCGTCCAGGGTGGCGAACAACGTGGGAACGTCGACGCCGTTCATCGCGGGGCGGGTCTGCGTGCTGGTCATGGGTTTCTCCTTCGATTGGTGGGCCATGACGACACAGCGGACGTTAGGGAGCCCACCTTCCGGCGACCTTCCCTGCGCGGCACCACAACCCGATGGGGCAGAAACATCGGGGAAGGTTCGGGGAAGGTCCGCTTCGTACCGTTCCGGGCATGACCAACGAACACAGAACCGGGACCACCACGGTGCCGGCGGAGGTGGGCACCGTGCTGGGTGTCTGGGCCCACCCGGACGACGAGGCCTACCTGATGGCCGGCCTCACGGCCACGACAGTCGCTGCGGGACAGCGAGTGGTCATCGCCACCGCCACCCGCGGTGAGGACGGCACCGGTGACCCGGCCACCTGGCCGCCCGAGCGGCTGGCTGCAGAACGCGAAGCGGAGACCAGAGCCAGCATGGCCGCGCTCGGCGTCACCGACCACCGGTGGCTGGACCACCGAGACGGGACGCTGCACACGCTGCCGCATCAGCAAGGGGTGCAGCAGGTGCGCGCGCTCCTCGACGAGGTGCGACCGGACACCATCGTGACCTTCGGACCGGACGGGATGACGGGGCACGAGGATCACCGCACGGTGTCCGGCTGGGTGACCGCCGCCTGGAACGCCGAGGGGCGGCCGGGCCGGTTGTGGTACGCCACCCTGACGCCGCAGTTCCACCGGCGGTGGGGCGCACTGAACGACGAGATCGGCTTGTGGCCCGAGGGTTCCGAACCACCGTCGGACCCGGAGGACCAGCTGGCCCACACCGTCACCTGCGAAGGGGACGTGCTGGACCGTAAGTTCGCTGCGCTGGCCGCCCACCGCTCGCAGACCGGTGACCTGATCATCGCGGTGGGCGAGGAAACGTACCGTCGATGGTGGTCCACGGAGTACTTCTTGGACGCACGCACTCGGCGCGACCGGCGAGAGGCGGCGTGAGATGAAGATCGGCGGCGGCGCCCGCCGTACCCGCGGTGTGACGGAACGGGACATCGAATTGTTCGCCGCGATGACCGGCGATCGCAATCCGCTTCACGCATGTCGTCTTTGCCCTCGGATCCACGTTGCTGGCCCTGCACGGATTCTCCGAGGGTCCGGTCGACGACCTGCCGTTCAACCCGCGCCGTCCGGGCCTGGACCACATCGCCTTCGGGTGCGCGAACCGCACGGAACTCGAGGCGTGGGCACGGCGACTGGACGACCTCGGGGTGGGCCACGGCGACATCATGGACGCGGGCTACGGAACCGGCATGGCCGTCACCGACCCCGACGGCGTGGCGCTGGAGATCTTCTGCCCGCCCGCCGGGTGAGTCCGTCGACCGCTCCGCATCCGCATCGATCGGCCGAATGATTGACCGACGAGCCACCTGGGCAACTCGTTCCGAAAAGGACCCGGTGCCGTACCAGCGCGGGTCCCGACGACGCTCAGGTGACGACGACGTGGCACCTGGGCACCTCACCAGGGAGGCCATCGGATGACGCAGCTGGCAAGCATGGGCGGGGACACCGCGGCAGATTTCGAATCCGGCGGGGAAGGACAGACCGTTGCCCCGACCGCGTATGTGCTCGGCGACGCCGAGGGTCCACTGGACCGCGGGGAGCTGGAGTCGGTCGACGCCTGGTGGCGCGCGGCCAACTATCTCGCTGTCGGCCAGATCTACCTGCGCAGCAACCCGCTGATCACAGAACCGCTGCAGCCCAAGCACATCAAGCAACGCCTGCTCGGTCACTTCGGGACAGTCCCTGGCCTCAACCTGGTGTGGGCGCACGCCAACCGGGAGATCCTCGCGCGCGAGCTGAACGCGGTCTTTGTCGCCGGCCCCGGCCATGGCGGGCCGGGGCCCAACGCCTGCGCGTGGCTGGAGGGGACCTACTCGGAGGTCTACAGCGGCATCCCACGCAATGCGGAAGGGATGGCTGCCTTCTTCGCCCAGTTCTCCTACCCCGGCGGCGTGCCGAGCCACTGTGCTCCCGAGACGCCCGGCTCGTTCCATGAGGGCGGCGAGCTCGGTTACTCGGTGCTGCACGCCTTCGGGGCGGCATTGGACAACCCCGACCTCACCGTCTTCTGCGTGGTCGGTGACGGCGAGGCCGAAACCGGACCGCTGGCCACCAGCTGGCACGCCAACAAGTTCCTCAACCCGGCCCGCGACGGCGCAGTATTGCCGATTCTGGCGCTCAACGAATACAAGATCGCCAATCCGACGCTGTTCGCCCGCATCCCCGAATCCGAATTGCTCGATCTGTTTCGCGGGTATGGGTATGCCCCGGTGATCGTGTCCGGGAACGACCCCGCCGCCGTCCACCAGCAGATGGCGCAGACACTCGGTTCCTGCCTGGACCGGATCAACGAGATCCAGAGCGCGGCCCGTAGCGGTGGGGACGGCGGTCGGCCGGCTTGGCCGATGATCATCCTGCGCACCCCGAAGGGCTGGACCTGCCCGCCGCAGGTGGACGGTCAGCAGGTCGAGGGAACTTTCCGAGCGCATCAGGTGCCGCTGCCGGGCGCGCGCACCAATGACGACCACCGCAGGGTGCTCGAGCTGTGGCTGCGCTCCTACCGCCCGGAAGAACTGTTCGACGATCAGGGCCAACCGGTCCCCGAGCTCGTCGCGACAGCACCCGCGGGTGACCGGCGGATGAGTGCCAATCCGGTTGCCAATGGCGGCGCTGTGCTGCGTGACCTGCGACTGCCCGACTGGCGCGGCTACGGCGTCGATGTCCCGGCGCGGGGCGCAACCATGCATGAGACGACCCGGGTGCTCGGAGCCTGGTTGCGCGACGTCACGGCGGCGAATCCGAACAGCTTCCTCACCTTCGCGCCGGACGAGCTGGCCAGCAACCGGTTGCAGGACATCCTGGAGGTCACCGGTCGGAACTGGCAGGCCGAGATCGGGCAGTACGACGAGAAACTCGATCGGGACGGCCGGGTGATCGAAGTCCTGTCCGAGCACATGTGCCAGGGCCTGCTCGAGGGTTATCTGCTGACCGGGCGGCACGGTCTGTTCACGTGCTACGAGGCCTTCATCCACATCGTCGACGCCATGTTCAACCAGCACGCCAAGTGGCTCGAGGCAAGTGCCGCGGTGGAGTGGCGCAGACCGCTGGCGAGCCTGAACTACCTGCTGTCCTCCCATGTCTGGCGGCAGGACCACAACGGCTTCACCCATCAGGACCCGGGCTTCCTGGACGTCGTGCTGAACAAGAAGCCGGAGATCGCCCGGGTCTACCTGCCACCTGACGGCAACACCCTGCTGTCCACTTACGACCATTGCCTGCGGTCACGGCACTACGTCAATGTTGTGGTGGCCGGCAAACAACCCTCTCCCGACTGGCTGTCGGTCGAGGAGGCCGCTCTGCACTGTGCGCGCGGTGTGGGTATCTGGCAGTGGGCGGGCAACAACGATGACATCGGGAGCGTCCCGGACGTGGTGCTGGCCTGCGCGGGCGACGTGCCGACGCTGGAGACCCTCGCCGCCGCGGCCATCCTGCGGGAACGGTTGCCGGAGCTGCGGGTACGGGTAATCAATGTTGTCGACCTGATGCGGCTGTTGCCCGAGGAGGAACACCCGCACGGACTGCCCGACCGGGAGTTCGACACGCTGTTCACGACCGACCAACCGGTGATCTTCGCGTTCCACGGCTATCCGTGGCTGATCCACCGGCTCACCTACCGGCGCACCAACCACTCCGGCCTGCACGTCCGTGGCTACATCGAGAACGGCACGACAACGACGCCTTTCGACATGGTGATGCTCAACAACCTGGACCGGTACCACCTGGTGATCGACGTCATCGACAGGGTGGGATCGCTCGGCGCGCGCGCAGCCGGTCTGCGTCAGGAGATGGTGGACGCACGGCTGACCGCACGCGCGTGGACGCGTGAGCACGGCGCGGACATCCCAGAGGTGGCCGACTGGACGTGGCCGGCAGCGGCAATTCCGAGCCCCTGAATCGCGCGCACCGTACCGACTCCTGCGGTGGCACGAATCATCGGCAGATCGGGACCAACGGCACTGTCGCCGCGGTCTCACCTGGTGGGATTGTGATGCCCGTAACACAGGAGGAGTCATGCGCACGTACGTCATCACGGGGGCGGCGTCCGGCATCGGATTGGCCACCGCGCACCTGCTGACCGAACAGGGCAACACCGTGCTGGGCGTCGACCTGCACGATGCGGACATCACCGCCGACCTGGCGACACCGGCCGGCCGGCAGGCACTGGTGGGGGAAGTCACCCGACGGACCGGTGGTCAGATCGACGCGGTCATCGCCAACGCCGGCCTCGCCACACCGACGGCCGCAACCGTCGCGGTCAATTACTCCCCCATGGTCGCTGATCTCATCGCCACACCTGAGGGCGGCTCGGATGTCGTCATCCGCGGTGACTCCGGCTGGTGAACGGCCGACGCCGGTACATGAATTGAATCCTCACGGAAAAAGGAGGTCGCACGGTGAAGGCCAAGGCAGGTGACTGGCTGATCGTGCACAGCCACAACGACGGTGGCCACATTCGCAAGGCGGAGATACTCCGCACCAACCCCGGCGGACAGACGCCCTTCACGGTCCGCTGGCTCGACGACGACAAGGAATCGGTCGTCTTTCCCGGGCCGGACGCCGAGATCGTTGCCGCCGCTGAACAGGAACAGACGCATCGAGCCGATGCCGAGCGGTTCGACCGGGTGCAGTCTGCCATCGAGGGCCGGCGACACGAATGACCGGTCCGTGCCAAGACCATCGCGCGCGGATGGTCGTCGGCAAGAAGACCACGAGCAGAGGTTGCACAAGGCGCGAATTCGGCCTCGGTTTGAACAAATTCCCCAGGATTCATTGCGGACAGGGGATCGCCGAGCGGTCACTCCGCTCGAATGCAGAACGGTGTCAGCAGGGCTACGCTGTACTCAGCCGGCCGTTCCCGGACATCGATGACAACCGGCGAGATCTGTTGATACACGGGCGGATCGCGATCGTACGGCAGTGCCGCACATTCACTCTCCCGCCCTCCATGACGATTCATCAATTCCCGTCAACGAGTTCGCGCATGAGGTTCGACCAATGAATGCGGGTGGATTCACGGGTCGTGCACAGAGAGGTCACCCGGTCACGGTCACGGTGCCACCTTTGGGCGCCGGCCATTGCGCACAGAGCAAGGGAGTGAAACAAATGCCTGACCAGAGCATGATCGGGAGCATCGGCACTGCCGGCCAGGATCCCGACGGCTTCCGCTATCCGTGGATCGAAGTGGTGACCGACGACAGCGGCAAAGGCACCTCGCGTATCTCACACGGCCGGACGCTGGGCGCGGTCGTGGACACCGAGCGCACCCTGCACCCGGGAGACAGGGTGACCTTCCGTTGCCGCGGCGGCGATCCGTACGGCCGGACGCTGCGCTGGTGGGTCCATCCGTCAGGCAGTGATCGACTCGCGGCGGTCAGGGGTGACAGCGTCGAGCTCACCTGGACGGTCGACCCCGTCTCTGTCGGTCGGAAGGTCTATGTCGGCATCGGAATGGCCGCGGACAGCCGATACCACCGGGAGGGCGCGCTGTACGACCAGGGTTACGACGGCTGGATCGTCTTCTACTACCGGGTCGTTCCATCGACGGTCGAAGCAGACCGCCCGTCCGAAACTGCGCCGCTCCAACGGCCCTACGGCTGGGACGAGTGGGAGGAATCCTGGCAGCGATTCGTCTCCCGATCCATTGGCTGGTACCGCGAGAGCTGATCGCTGCGCCGCAAGACAGCGCAGCAACACAAGGACACAGCAACACAAGGGCAAGGGAAGGGGCACTCCTGATGACCGGGACAGCATCGAGCCTGACCTCCCCGCGTTCATCCGGCGCGCCGGTCTCCGACGGCACGGCGGGATCGCCGGCCGAACTGCCCGAAGGCGACTTCTGTGAACAGGCGGCCCGTGCCGAGGCCCAGCAGCTGTGGGCAGACCTCGCCCACGCCCGGGCCGCCGGTACGGCTCGGGGAACGGCGCCCGCCGAGGATGCGCTGTTCCGGTTCTACCTGCCCTTGGCACATGCCCTGGGTGATGGCGCAACCGGGCGCACGGTGACCACGGAGGCCGCCCGGCACGCTGCCGAGTTGGGCCTTGCGCAGGCGGTGCTGTCGTGGCCGGGTTCTGACGACGGGTTCCTGCGCTTTGCCAGCAGGTGCATCACCACCGTCCTGCGTCACCTGAGGACGCGAAGCGGTTGGCGTCCGGCACACATTCCACCCGTCTTTCCACCGCTCCCTCGGACCGGCCCTGAGCCGGTCCCGGGGGGCCACTGCGCGACCCGGCCTGGTGCTGATGCGCCCTGACAGCGACCACCGGGACCCGGTGCACCGAACGGCGAACGCCCTTTACGCCTGCAAAACGTCGAAATGTGTATCGGGGACCTATATCGGGCACGCCATTGCTTTCAGCAGCCTAAACCGGTTTATTTGCTCCGTGAAGGGCAACGACGCCACTGGCGGTTGATTGCCCGATAGCCGGACGGGGCAATGCCGATGGCGACGAAGCCGACGATCTCCGATGTCGCCGCGCAGGCCGGTGTGTCGAAGGCCGCAGTTTCGTTCGCGCTCAACAATCGCCCCGGTGTCTCGTCGACGACGCGGGACCACATCCTCTCCGTCGCAGCTGATCTCGGATTCAGCGTGAATTCCTCCGCACGTGCATTGTCCATCCGGCGAAGCGGCAATCTCGGCCTCGTCATGGCGCGATCGTACGAGACACTCGGCGCCGATCCGTTCTTTCCTGCGTTCATCGCCGGCGTCGAGTCGTCGGTGGCATCGACAGGCAACTTCCTGCTGGTTCGGCTGGTACCGGACGAGGCCGCAGAGACGCAGGCGTACCGGGAACTGGCCACCACCGGCCGGGTCGACGGCGTCTTCATCACCGATCTGCGCGCGGACGACCGCCGACCCGAGCTGATGGACGCTCTCGGACTGCCGGCGGTGACACTGAATCGGGCGACCAGCCGCTCGGGCGCCACGGCGGTGTGCGTCGACGACGGGCCCGCGGTCCATGACGCGGTCCGGCACCTTGCTGAGCTGGGCCACACCACCATCGGACACATCGGCGGGCCGAACCGGTACCTGCATGCCGCTCATCGCCACGCGGAGTGGCTGCGGTCGTTGCGGAACCACGGACTAGCTGAGGGCCCCTATCTGCGTAGTGATTTCGGCGCCGCGGGCGGGGCCGCCGCCACGGTCGAGATGCTCCGTCGACCGTCGCCGCCGACGGCCATCCTCTACGGCAACGATCTGATGGCAGTAGCGGGGATCTCGGCCGCACGGCAACTCGGGGTGTTGGTACCGGACCACCTGTCGGTGGTGGGCTTCGACGACAGCGAACTGTCCGCCTACCTCAGCGCCCCGCTGACGACGGTCCGCACCGATGCGTACGGCTGGGGCAGCGCGGCCGGAACGGCGCTGCTGGCCAAGGTCGACGGTCAGCGGATCGACGACGTCGAGCTGCCGGCAGCGCGCTTCATCTCCAGGGACTCAACGGGGCCGCCACCGGCCCCGCTCCGACCAGCCACCCGGCGGCCTCCGCCCGCCCGGCATCCCCACTCCCGCCGGAACCCCGGTGAGCCACCGCGGCGCAATCCCACCAGGACTGCACCGCGCCGACCAGAAAGAGAGAGCAGATGAAACTGTCGTCGCGACAAGGAATCCGGTGCGCGGCCGCCGCCGTGCTTGCCAGTGCGCTGGTGCTCACCGGCTGCGGCTCGGACAGCGGGTCGGGGTCGAGCGAAGCAGCGAGCGCGCGAGGCCCGATCACCATCTGGTACTCCAACAACGCCCAGGAGATCGCCTGGGGCGAGCAGGTCGTCGCCGCCTGGAACAAGGACCATCCCGACGAGAAGGTCACGGCCCAGCAGATCCCGGCAGGTAAATCGTCCGAGGAGGTCATCGGCGCAGCCATCACCGCGGGAACCACGCCGTGCCTGATCTACAACACCGCGCCGGCCGCCGTGCCCGGCTTCCAGAAGGCGGGCGGGCTGGTCAACCTCAGCAGCTTCGCTGATGGCGCCTCCTACATCGAGGACAGGACCGGCGAGGCCGCGCAGCAGTACAAGTCACCGGACGGGTCCTACTACCAGATGCCCTGGAAATCGAACCCGGTGATGATCTTCTACAACAAGAAGATCTTCGCCGACGCCGGCGTCGACGCCGAGAAGCCACCCCTGGCCACCTACGACGAATTCCTCGCCACGGCGAAGAAGATCGTCGACTCCAAGGCTGCGCAGTACGCCATCTACCCCGCGCCGAGCAGCGAGTTCTTCCAATCCTGGTTCGACTTCTATCCGCTCTTCGCCGCCGCGTCCGGCGGCAAGCAACTGGTCGAAGACGGGAAGAGCCAGTTCGCGGGTCCCGAGGGGCTCGAGGTGGCCAACTTCTGGAAGCAGATCTACGACGACAAGCTGGCGGGAAACGAGACCTACACAGGAGACTCCTTCGCCGACGGCAAATCTGCGATGGCCATCGTCGGTCCATGGGCGATCGCGGCCTACAAGGACAAGGTGGACTGGGGTGTTGTGCCGGTCCCGACAGCCAAGGGGATGGCGGCCGATCAGATCCATACCTTCTCCGACGCCAAGAACGTCGGCATGTACGTCTCCTGCGCCAACCAGGCCACAGCGTGGGACTTCTTGAAGTTCAGCACTTCCAAGGAGCAGGACGGCCAGTTGCTTACCCTGACCGGGCAGATGCCGCTGCGCTCGGACGTCCCGGCGAGCTACCCGGACTACTTCAAGAAGAACCCGGAGTACACGTTGTTCGCCGATCAGGCAGCACGGACCGTTGACGTGCCGAACGTCCCGAATTCGGTGGAGATCTGGCAGACGTTCCGCGACGCCTGGACCTCGTCGGTGATCTTCGGCAAGGCAGATGTCCAGCAGGCGATGACCGACGCGGCCGCGAAGATAGACGGATTGGCCGGTCAGTCGTGACCACTGCGGCCACCCGACCCTCCGAGCACCCGGCCGCTCCGGCGGCCGGGTCGGGGGCCGCCGGACATCGGACGCCACTGCGCACCCGCATCCTGGGCCGGCAACCCATCGGGATGCTCTTCACCGCCCCCTATGTGGTTTTCATCGCGGTGGTCTTCGCTTTCCCGCTCGGGTTCGCGGTGTGGATGTCTGTGCACGACTATTACTTCACCGCTCCCGGGGTGTCGGTGCCGCATCCGTTCGTCGGCATCGACAACTACCAGACCATCCTGACCGATCCGGCGGTCCTGGCATCGTTCGTGCATGTCGGAATCTTTCTGATCATCAATGTTCCGCTGACCGTGGCGCTGTCCCTCCTGCTGGCCGTGGCGCTGAACCGCGCCATTCGTTTCCGGACGTTCTTCCGGGCGTCCTACTACGTCCCCTACGTGACTGCCAGCGTTGCGGTGGTCGCGGTGTGGCTCTACCTGTTTCGCTCGGACGGGCTGGTGAACCAGATCCTGGGGCCGTTGGCCCCTGATCCGTCCTGGCTGGTCAGTTCGACCTGGGCGATGCCGAGCATCGCGTTGTTCGTCACCTGGAAGCAGTTGGGTTTCTTCATCCTGCTGTACCTGGCGGCGCTGCAGAACGTGCCCAAGGAGCTCTACGAGTCCGCCGCGGTCGACGGCGCCGGCGCCTGGCGCAGCTTCCGTTCGGTGACGGTGCCCGGCGTCCGGCCGGCGACGGCACTGGTGTTGCTGCTGGCCATCATCACCGGTGCCAACCTCTTCACCGAGCCCTACCTGCTCACCGGCGGTGGCGGCCCGGACGGCGCGTCCACCACACCGGTGCTGCTGATGTATCAGCTGGGTATTCAACAGGGCAAGCCCGACATCGCCTCCGCCCTCGGTGTCGTGCTGGTCATCGTGGTACTGATCATCGCGCTGGCCACCCGGCGGATCAACGAGGGACAGAGCCGATGACGACACCCAGCACCCAACCGTCGGCGCCCGCCCAGACCGCAGCAGAAGAACCCGTCGTCACAACCGAAGCGCCCGGAGCGCTGTCCAGGGGCCGCGCGATCGTCGTCATGATCGTGCTGTTCATCGGCGCGCTCGTCTTCCTGTTCCCGTTCTACTACATGCTGATCGGGTCCCTGCAGGAGGCGCCCAACACGTCGCTGGCGGGAGCCTTCCCGCATCTGTCGAACCTCACCCTGCAGAATTACAGCCAGATCAATGACGCCCTCGATCTGTGGCAGTCGCTGCTCAACTCGGGCATCTTCACCGGCGGCGTCCTGCTCTGCACGGTGGTCTTCGGGCTGCTCGCCGGGTATGCCCTGGCCATGCTGCAGTTCCGCGGGAAAGGCACCGTCTTCCTGACCGTGCTGCTGGTGCTGGTGGTGCCGTTCCAGCTCCTGATGGTGCCGCTGTACGTGCTGATCGCCCGCGACTACGGGCTCGGGGACAGCTATCTCGGGATGATCCTGCCATTCGCCATCAACTCCACGGCGGTGTTCATCTTCCGGCAGTACTTCCTGCAGTTGCCTCCGGAGCTGTTCCAGTCCGCACGGATCGACGGAGCGGGAGAAGTACGCACCCTGTGGTCGATCGCGCTCCCACTGGTGCGCCCGGCGCTGCTGACCGCCGTCCTGCTGACCTTCATCGGCCCGTGGAACGAATTCCTCTGGCCGTTCCTGATCACCAAGGACCAATCGAAGCAACCGCTGGCCGTTTCGCTGGCGAACTACATCACCACCGTTCAGGTGAGCCTGACGACCAACCCCTACGGTGCAATCCTGGCCGGCGCCTGCGTCCTGGCCATTCCGGCCGTCGGTCTGTTCCTGATCTTTCAACGGCACTTCGTCTCGACCGATCTCGGGTCGGGCGTGAAGGGGTAGACCTGTGCAGGTACTTCCGACCACGGTTCCTTATGCGCTGCAACGCCTGGGCGTCGTGATGGCTCCCGACCTCGACAATCCCGACGAGGTCGACGGCGTGCTCAATCCCGGCAGCGGCCGAGACGCGGACGGCGCTGTCTACCTGTTACCGCGACTCGTCGCTGCCGGCAACCGATCCAGGGTCGGCCTGGCCAGGGTGCTGCTCGACGACGGCGTCCCGGTCGGCGTCGACCGGGAAGGCGTCGTGCTGCAACCGGACGCCGGTTGGGAACAGGCCCGCACGCACGGCGGTGTCGAGGATCCGCGGATCACCTGGGTCCCGGCGCTGGACCATCACGTGATGACCTACGTCGCCTACGGTCCGCTGGGGCCACGAACGGCGGTGGCAGTGTCGGCGGACCTGAGGCATTGGGAACGGTTGGGGCCGCTGCAGTTCGGCTACCAACCGGACCTCGACGTCGACCTCAACCATTTCACCAACAAGGACGTCGTCTTCTTCTCCGAGCCGGTTCCGGGACCAGACGGCGAGCCGTCGTTTGCCGCCCTGCACCGCCCGACGTGGGACCTCGACATCGTGGCGCCGGGTCTCGGGACGTACCTACCCGCGGGGGTGTCCGACGACAGACCGGGGATCTGGATCTCCTACGTCCCGGTCGACGATGTGCTGGCCGACATCACCGCCCTGGCGAGGCTCCACCGGCACCGGGCGGTGGCCGGGCCGGCCTTCCCCTTCGAGGAACTCAAGATCGGCGCCGGGCCCCCACCGCTGCGCATCCCCGAAGGTTGGCTGCTGCTTCATCACGGGGTCACCGGCAAGCTGCTGCCCGGAGTCGATCATCAACCGCTGGTCAACTACGCCGTCGGCGCGATGATCCTGTCCGCGGACGACCCCGGCGTGGTGATGGCGCGCACGGCCGAACCGCTGATGACCGCCGAACTGAGTGAGGAACGCAGCGGCATCGTCCCGAACGTGGTGTTCCCGACCGCCATCGAGCAGATCGACGGTCGGCAGTTCGTCTTCTACGGCATGGCCGACTCCCGCATCGGGGTGGCCGAACTACATCGCATCCAGGAGAGCCCGTGAGGCAGACCAGCACGCTGATCCCGCAGTCGGACGCAGCTCGTTTCGGTGCTCGATCCAACACGGCTGCATCGTTGACCGGCCGGATGCGGACGGCGGTGGTCGCGCTGACCGTGGCCGTGTCGTTGGTCGGCCCGACCGGTCAGGCGTTCGCCGCCGGACCCACCCAGGCAGGCGCGGCGCCGCTGACGAACCTCGCGCACCTGGATTTCCTCACCGAGCAGGTGGCAGTGCGGGACACGCCGTCCCACAGTACCTACCGCCTCGACACCGAGCCTGAGGTCGGTGTGCTGTGGGTGTACGCGGACGCCAGGGACGGCGGCACGTTCCAGCGGGTCGGCGGTGGAGCGTACGACGCGGCGAGCGACACCTACGGGCAGGGCGCCTATGACGCCGACGACATCGCCAGGGCCGCGGTCGTGTACCTCCGCCAATGGCGGGCCACCGGAGACGCGGCCGCGAGAGAGCAGGCGTACCAACAGCTGCGCGGCCTCACGTATCTGCAGACGCTGACCGGCAGCAAGGCCGGCGAAGTGGTGCTCTGGATGCAACCGGACGGCACCCTCAATCCCTCCGCGACTCCGGCCGAGTTGCCGGACCCCTCCGATTCCGACGCGTCGTACTGGCTCGCCCGAACACTGTGGGCATTGGGTGAGGGATACGCCGCCTTCAAGGACGTCGACAGCGGCTTCGCCGCGTTCCTGAAGAGCCGGATGGATCTTGCCGTCACGGCCCTTCGCCGGGACGTGCTCGTCCGGTACGGCAGTTACCAGACCATCCACGGCGAGAAGGTGCCGAACTGGCTCATCGTCGACGGCGCCGACGCGAGCTCGGAAGCAGTTCTCGGCCTCGCCGCGTATGTCACCGCAACCGGTGACCGGGCCGCACGAACGGCGCTGACCCAACTGGCCGATGGTATTGCGAAGATGTCGGAAGGATCGACGACGACCTGGCCGTACCGGGCGATCCTGCCGTGGGCGCTGTCCCGGTCGGACTGGCACGCCTGGGGAGCCAACATGCCAACGGCCCTCGCGGTCGCAAGCGCAGCGGTCGGCAATGGTCGTTACCTTGCACAGGCCGTCGGTGACGCTGCTGGCTTCACCCCACAGTTGTTGACCTCCACCGGGCCGGTGAACGGTCTGCTGCCCACGCCCGGCGACGCGACCCAGATCGCGTACGGCGCCGACGCCCGCGTCCAGTCCCTGGTTGCCGTCGGTGAGACAGCCCGCCGGCCAGGGATCGTCGCGCTCGCCGGCATCGCCGCCGGATGGTTCTTCGGCCAGAACGCTGCAGGAGTGCCGGTGTACGACCCCGCCACGGGTGTGACCTTCGACGGTGTGAGCGCCGAGGGCGTCGTCAACCGCAACTCCGGAGCGGAATCGACGATCCACGGACTGCTCACCATGCAGGTGCTCGACGCCCACCCCGAGCTCGCCGCGACGGCCCGCGCGTCGGCCTCGGTCCAGCAACGCGACGGTCTCCAGGTGCTCGAGGCCGAGACCGCCTCCTTGACCGGCGGTGCCGTTGTCACCACGCCGGAGCAGGCATGGACCGGTGAGTCCCTGTGGAGTGGGAGCAAATACGTGTCTGCACCGGCGGGCAGCACCATTGCGTGGAACCTGCCGGCGGCCACGCAACCCCGGTTGGTACAGCCCGTCGTCGGGCTCACCAACGGATCCCGCGCGCGCAGCACGGTGCTGGCCGGCAGGATCAGGCTCGGCACGGTGCGGTACGGCGACGTCGGCGCGCAGGGCAACGCCCCGTCGCCGATCGAGCTGCTCCCGATCGATCTCCGACGCGGCGTCGATGCCCGCCGCACGACTGTCTCGCTACAGACAACCTGTGGCACCGGACTTGTCGACGCGCTGATGGTGATGCCGGAAGTGGCGACGTTGTTGTCCGGAGGTGACGGGCACGCCACCGCCCTGCTCACATCGAAGTCGACCGCACGGGAGCGACGCAGTGTCGCCCTCGCCGGATCCGGCGTCACCACCGTTTCGTCCTACGACCGATCGGGCCGGCTGGTCCGCCGATCGACGAGTACTGCTACCGACCCTTGGGTGTTGATCGAGCCCGGAGGGTTCACGATCGCCACCCGGTGACGGACTCCCCGGCGTGGGTCGTCACCGTCCGGGGAACTCTGGTGGTGAAGGGAGGTGGACCATGCCCAAGACCACCAAGGACGGCAAGGCCAAGGAAGACGAACTGCCGAGCACCTTGCAGCGTTCCGGACCCAAGGCCAAGCAGACGTTCGCCAAGACCTACGACTCCGCCATCGAGGAGTACCACGACGAACGCCGCGCCCATCAAACGGCGTTCGCCTCGCTCAAGCACACCCACGAGAAGGTGGGTGACCACTGGGAGCCGAAGGACGAGTACGGCCCGTCCGACGCGCAGGCGGAGGGCGGCCGCGACACCGACAGGCCGACGGCCGGTGGAGTCGACGCGAATGCGTCCAAGAAGCACCTGCAGGAACTGGCCAGGCGGTTGGACGTTCCGGGGCGATCGAGCATGACCAAGGACGAACTGGTGCAGGCACTGCAGAAGGCCAACGACCGGGAGTCGGCCCGCGCCAGGGAGAAGTAATCTGCACGGCCCAGTCACCATGGATGACAGGTCGGCCAACTCGCAATGCAGTGAGGGGCGGCCGGATTCTCCCGACCGCCCCTCACCGTCCCGGAGTCACTCTCCCGTCAACGGTTCCGTGCGGCGCCTGTCCAGGTGGGGTAGACACAAACCGGGGATGTGCCTCGAACCCGGCCAGGAGGAGTCGATGGCGCGCAATCTCGGTGCGGCACCAGCCTCCCGGTCACCGCTGGAGGCCTACCAGCGCAAACGGGACTTCGCTCGAACACCGGAGCCCGCCGGAACGATCGCCGGTGGTGCACCCGCGGGGGCCCGGAGCTTCGTCGTCCAGCGGCACCGCGCCCGCCGCCTGCACTACGACTTCCGGCTGGAGATGGACGGAGTCCTGGTCAGCTGGGCCGTCCCCAAGGGCCCCACCCTCGATCCGAACATCCGGCGTTCTGCGTTCCATGTGGAGGACCACCCGCTCGAGTACTTCGACTTCGAAGGCATCATCCCGGCCGGCGAGTACGGCGGCGGCGATGTCATCGTCTGGGACGCCGGCCGGTGGGAGCCGCACGACGCACCGGATCCGCGCCGGGCGGTCGATGGCGGTGAACTGCATCTGGACCTGTTCGGTGAGAAGCTCCGTGGCCGATTCGTGTTGGTGCGCACCAGGACCGACGATGCGGGCAAGGAGCAATGGCTGCTGCTGCACAAGCACGACGACCACGCCGTCGAGGGCTGGGACGCCGAGGAACATCCGTATTCGGTACTCAGCGGCCGCACCAATGACGAGGTGAAGGCCGACCCCGACCGGCTCTGGCGTTCGGACCTCCCCGCGCAGCGGGCATCGATCCCGCTCAAGCAGTCCGCTGTCGATGCAGCGACGGATGACGAACTCCGGGCGCTGGACGCGATGAAGGCCTCAGGGACCTGGTCGGTGTTCGGTCGTGAACTACGCGTGACCAATCTCGACAAAGTGCTGTTCCCGCCTCGTGACAATGAAGACCCAATCACCAAAAGGGATCTCATCCGCTACGCCGCGCTGGTCGCGCCAACCACACTGCCCTACCTGACCCGTCGCGCCCTGAACATGCACCGCTACCCCAATGGTGCTGCGGCGAAGGGTTTCTGGCACAAGGAGCTTCCGACGCACGCAGCAGACTGGATCCCGCGCTGGGACAACCCTGACGCAGACCCCGGCGAGACACGGACATACCTGGTCGTCGACGAGCCGGCCGCTCTTGTCTGGGCGGCGAACTTCGGGGCGTTGGAATGGCACGCGTGGACCTCACGGGTGGAAAGCCCACATCGGCCCACCTACGCCCTGGTCGACCTCGACCCGGGTGACACCACCAGTTGGTCGGACCTTCTCGTACTGGCCCGGTTACACCGGACGGCCTTCGAGCACCTCGGGGTCGTCGCCAGGCCGAAGGTCACCGGCCGGCGCGGGATCCAGATCTGGATCCCGATCGCCCCCACGCTGGATTTCGAGCAAACCCGGGCGTGGGTCGAGCAGCTTTCCCGGACCGTCGGCCAGGTTGTACCCGAGCTGGTCAGCTGGAAGTGGCAGGTCAACGAGCGGCGTGGGCTGGCCCGGCTCGATTACACGCAAAATGCCATCAACAAAACACTTGTCGCGCCATACAGCCCGAGAGCGGCTGCCGGCGCGCCGGTTTCCGCGCCGATCGAGTGGGACGAGCTCGACGACCCGGACCTGCGACCCGACGGTTTCACCATCCGCACCATCGTGCCCAGGATCGCCAAGCGCGGTGATCTGTTCCGTGCCGTGCTCGACGAGCATCAGGTGCTGCCCCGGTTGCACTGACAACATCCGATGTCGCCGTGATGCTGCTCGCGCCTGAACCGGGCCAGGATCGATGGATGGTGGCGTCATTCGGTCACCGGCGCAGATCCGGGAAGGGGCAGCCGTGAACAACGACGTTCGGGAGCTGTACACGCAGGCACAGAACAGATTCGGGACCGGACCGTCCACCTGTCCTTCGGCGACTTCCCGGGCAGCGAGTATGCGATGCAATTGTTCGCAGATCTGCTGATCCAGGGGTGGGACCTCGCCAGAGCCACCGGGCAGGACGACCGGATGGACGATGGATTGGCGGAGTTCGGACGGCGACGGTAGGTTTCCCGACCGCCCGCAGTATCACGGTGATTCGTCCCGGTCTCTCGACATGAAGCGGCACCACCGCCGCTGTCCCACCCGCGTCGGGGCGGGACCCGGCCGGGGGGCCGCCAGGTCAGCCGGACTGCATCGAGGAGTGCGATGACCAACGAAGATCTGCGCCTGCGGACCACCGATCCGCTGTCCGCGGGCGACATCGCCCAGTTGGCTGGTCTCGGCCTGCGAGTGGTGGACCGGTTGCCGGACGGCGGCTATCGCGTCCGGGGGGAGACACCGGCTCGACCGGCCGACGTCCTGGCCCTGGACAACATCCGAGAGGTCAGGGCGTTCGACCCGATCGAGAAGCTGGATCCGACGCTCGCCGCCGAGGTGACAAACGGAGCGGCCGTGGTGGGAGTGGCTGCGTTGGCTGACGTCGCAGTCGCCGATCGAACGGTAGACGTCCTGGTCACCCTCGACCAGGCCATCGACACGGCCGAGACCACGTCAGCGCTCGGCGGCGTCGGCGAGGTGGGAGAGGCCAGTGCGCGGCGGGCGGTCGTGCACACCAGCACCGGACGGCTCGCCGACCTCGCCGCGGTGCCCGGCGTGCTGCGCGCAGAAGTGCTGCCTGACGTCACGACCCAGAACAACATCGCCAGGAGCCTGACCCGCGCGGAACCGGTCAGCACCACCCTGGGCTTGGATGGCGCCGGTGAGATCGTCGGTGTCGCCGACAGCGGACTCGACACCGGCGTACCGGCAACGGTTATCGCGGACTTCGCCGGCCGGGTGGTGAACATCCGGGCAACCGTGACCAAGTCCCCTGCGAATGGTGCGGACCTGAACAACCACGGCACCCATGTGTGCGGCAGCATCGCCGGTGACGGCGCCAACTCCAACGGCACCCTGCGCGGCATGGCCCCCGGTGCACAGCTGACGGTGCTGTCCATGGGCCCCGACAACTCCACTGGTCTCAGTGTCCCCGCCGACCTGGTCACGGGTGTCTTCACCGACGCGTACGGCGACGGCGCCCGAATCCATTCGAACAGTTGGGGTTCGAACAACAACCTCGGCAAGTACACCGCCTTCTCCGAGGACGTCGACGACTTCGTCTTCAACCACCCCGACATGTTGGTGGTGATCGCCGCCGGCAATTCCGGTCCTGGGCCGTCAACGGTGAGCGCACCAGGAACTGCCAAGAACTGCCTGACGGTGGGCGCCGCGGAGAGCGTGCGCCCGCTGCCCGCGGCGATCTCCATCAATCCGAATCTGCAGGATGCGGATCACAATCCGGCGACCCCGAAGGTGAATGTGCCGTTGACGCTGAACGGCATCGCCGGCCAGGCCGACAACTCGGGCGACATCGCCACGTTTTCCAGTCGCGGTCCGGTCAACGACACCGGCGACACCCGGACCAAGCCCGACATCGTCGCGCCGGGCTCGTTCATCCTGTCCTGCCGGTCGACGGTCAGTACGGCCGACCGCGGCCCCGACGGTCTGGCACACGATGCGAATGTCGACTCCTTCTACGCCGACGACGCGGACGGCGTCGCCACCCATGCGGAGGCGGTCGGTCGGGGACTGCCAGGGGCACCGTTCTTCGGCACTTGGAACGAGACCACCCCGCCCGCCCCGGCCGGCTCCGGACCACTGGCGCAGCAGAACTACTTCTACGACTCCGGCACCAGCATGGCGACGCCGATCACCAGCGGCGGCGTGGCAGTCCTGCGCCAGTACCTCCGACAGCGGCGCGGCATTGCCAACCCGTCAGCGGCGCTGATGAAGGCGATGATCGTCAACGCCGCCGGGGTGCCGGGCGGCGGCCCGGCAGCACCGGACAACACCAGGGGTTTCGGCTGGCTCGACGTCCAGCAGGTGCTGACACCTGCTGGCACCGGCCAACAATCGTTCAGCGATGACGTCCAGCTGGCCGTTGCGACCGGCGAGATCCGGACGATGTCGGTGACCGTCGCTGACCTCGCCCAGCCGCTGCGGATCACCCTGGTGTGGACCGACCGTCCGGGTAAAGGTCTGCAGAACCGGCTGTACCTGCGGGTGGTCCCACCGGGTGGCGGCGCCGCCGTCGACGGCGACGTCACCGCTTTCCCGACGGCGACGAACAACGTTCAACGGGTACACATCGCCGCGCCGGTTGCCGGCACCTACACAGTGCAGGTGCACGGCCTTTCGGTGCCATTCGGCATCCCGGCGCTGGCCCCGGCGCTGCGGCAGGACTTCGCCCTGGCCATCTCGAACGGCGTCGGCTTCTCGCCGAAACCCGTTGACGTGGTGGAGGTCGTCGACCACAGCGGCAGCATGGGTTTCTACAACTTCATGACCCCCGCACGCGAGCGCTCCAAGCAGCTGATCGACGTGCTGCGGATCAACGACCGGGCCGGAGTGGTGATGTTCGACCACGCACCGGCCACCGTCAGCCCGGTGGTGCCGATTGCCGGCGCCGCCACCCAGGACGCATTGACGACCGCGATCGACACCATCGCACCGGCGGGTGCGACGTCGATCGGCGCCGGCCTGCAGCAGGCGGTGACCGACCTCGCGGCCGGTGGTGATGCCACGCACCCGCAGGCCATCGTCCTGCTCAGCGACGGGCACGAGAACACCCCGCCGTGGGTCGGCGGCGGGCTCACCAACTCCCCGCCGTCCTGGTACGGCGGGCCGGACTTCACGCAGGCACTGCCCTCGGTGCCGGCGGCGACGAAGGTCTACACCGTCTCGCTCGGAGTGGCCAGCGACGAGGTCCTGCTGGCCGGCATCGCCGCCGCGCGCGGCGGGCTCTTCCAGTCCGTGCACAGCGCCGCCGACAACGGCAAGCTGCACGAGATCTACGTGCACTTGCAGGCTCTCGTCGGCGGTGAGCAGGTGATCGCCGCCGGCAGCGACGAGGTCGACGGTATCGGCGGTCTGGTGGCGGGACCTCAGGATCTGGCCGCGGTCGCCGCGGATCGGCCCGAGCTGATCGGCCTGCTCGCCCCGACGTCGCCGCTGGGCGAGGCGATCCGGCACGCCCGGAAGCTCCGAAATCTGCACTCGGCACTGATCGACGACACGGTCTCGTCGGCCGCGTTCGTGGTGAGCTGGCACGACCCGACGCGTCCGGTCGAGTTGACGTTGACCAGCCCGTCGGCGGCGGTGATCACCGCCGCCACTCCGGCCAATGTGGTGACGACCGGTTCGAGCTACCTGGTGATCAGGGTCGACAGTCCGGAGCCGGGCGAATGGACGCTCCGCGTCAGCGCCAAGGACGCGAAGGGTCCGCACGGCTACACCTGGGGCGTGCACGGGGAATCACCGTTCGGCCTGGAGCTCGCACAGCCGGCGAAGTCGGTCGGCGCCGGCAAGCTCATTCTTCAGGCCTCGCTCTCTGATCCGGACAAGCTGGCCCGATCCCGGCGATTCGCCGGAAACGTTGCGGTACCAGTGATCTCGATCGCTGATGTGATCATCAAACACCGCGACCAACTGGACCGCATCGATCTGGGCGACAAGCCGGACACGCCCGAGCTCGATCCGAATCTCGCAAAGCTGCCGCTGCTGGAACAGGCACTGGTGGGTTCGGGCAAGCCGTCGCTCTTCGACTCTTCGACGTCGGCACTGAACTTCCGCGGACGGAACACCACCAGGACGGCCACCTTCGCGACACCTGTCACCGGAACGTCAGCGGTGCAGGTCTGCGTCACGGGCGTGACCGCCGGTGGCCATCGGTTCAGCAGAATCGCCCGGTGCGACATACCGCACTGATCAGGCGCCATCGAGGCCGGTGAAGATCCATGTAGTCGACATCGTTCATGAGACCCGGGTTCTGCTGCATTGCCTGCGTTCTGCTGCATTGCCTGCGTCATTTCCGGAGGCGGCGGCATCGACTCCTGCTGGCGGGCTTCGTCCTCCGATAGGAAATACACGGTCTCGACGAAGGCACCGTGGCCGTGCAGAGCGATGGTGGCACCGATGATCTCCGGGCGCATCCGCTTCATCTCATCGGCATAGCGGTCCATCGCCATGCTAAGGCCCTGCGCGTCAGCGGGATTCCCGCCGTCGACTACATCTTGTTGTCACCTGAACCTGCCGCGGCAACAAGCCAGGGGGCGTCTGCCGGAAGGGCCTGTGGGGTAAAGGGCCTGTGGGGTAAAGGGCCTGTGGGGCAAGCGGAAGAACAAGAACAAGCCCCTGGACTCGGAGATCTGCGACGAGATCACCGGATCACGCCAAGCTGCTTGCGGTGACGCGGCCGTCTACGTCGATCTGGATCTGTGAGCCGCAGGCGCACGGACGGTTCAGTGTCTGACCACCGCGAGCATGTCCCGGACCTTCGCGGTGGGCAGGTAGGCGCGGGTGATGGCGATACCGATGCGTGGCAGGTCGGCCTCGTCACGAAAGGCCATGTACATCGGCGAGAGTCTCGGCTGGAATTTGCTCTTGAACGCGTGCAGGGAGCGGAAACCGTAGACTGGCTCCAGGCTCTCGCCGAGGGTGTCGAGGAACTTCTCGACCACGGTCTCGCCGGCGGTGTCGGCATCCGACTTCGCCAGGGGCGCACCGGACAGCGACACGTACAGCGCCCCCTGCTCCTTGAACCAGAAGCAGGAGGAGGCGATGAGGAACTCCATCGTGGCGCGGAAGCCGCCGTCGGCGCGTCGCATCAGGTCGAGTGTCCACCCGTCGATCCGGCCGTTGCTGCCGTACACCGGCATCCAAGACGTCACCCCGTGCAGCGTGCCGTCGGCCCCGACGGCCAGCCCCACCTTGACCTCACGGTCCAGGGCTTCGGTGACACCGCCCAGTGTGAAACCCATCTCGGGGAGTTCTTTGTCCCCCAACCATTGCTGTGAGAGGTTCTCGACCTGGCGGACCAGCGCCCACGACTCGTCGGCGAGGGTGACCATCCGGAAGCTCACGCCCTCCTTCGGCGCCTTGTTGAGGGCGGTGCGGATGTCCTGCCATTTCTTTCCCTTGAAGGCCAATTCCGGAAGGTCGATCACGTTGTCCTCCGCCACCTGGGCGCTTTCCCAGCCGAGGGCGTCGGTCACCTCCGTCGTCACCGTGGTGCAGGAGAAGAAGTACGGCACCATTGCTGCGCTGTCACACAGCTGCACAAAACTCTTGATCGTCGATTCCGCCGACCCCGGCGGACCGATCGGATCGCCGAGCGCAACAGCCACCCCGGCATGCTTGCGGAAGGCGATATAGCTCTGCCCGTCCTCGGTGATCATGTGCCGGTTCTCCGGCCATGTGGTCATCCAGGAGATCGTGCTGCCGCCCCACTGCCGCAGCAGCTCCTTGGCGGTATCGGCGTGCGAAGTTCCCGACGCCATCCGCCGGCGGCTGCGGCGGGGCACCCGAAACGCGCTGCGCCCGAGAATGAGCACCACCAGGAACGACACGTACAGCGTGCCGCTGGCGATGATCTGCGGCAACCCGTCGATCGTGATGTCGGCATCGGGCGCGAACGCCAGGATGATCAGCAGCACCGCGACCAGGACCACCACCAGAACCGGGATGGCGGCGACGATCACCGCCACCCACCACGCCCACCGGTAGCCCTTTCTGAGCCCGTTGGCGATGAACAGCGAGATCGCCAGGTAGAGGATCAACCCGTACCAGGCTTCGGGTGCGTCGTCGGGCACGCCGAACGGCGTCAGCCTGTCAGGCAGGAAATTGGCCAGCAATTGCACGGTGGCGATGAGCAACACCCCGACAAAGGCGAGCAGCCGCAATTCGTGCCGGGTCGGCAGAGCGCGCGCACGCAGGGCCTTGGAGCCGGCCAGCCGGGTGGAGAACGGCATGCTCAACATGACGGCGACAAAGTGTTCGGCATCGGCCATCTGGCCGATGTAGACGATCGAGAACAGCACGTACGCCCAGATTCCGAGCCGCATGCGTAGCCGCCACGGCGGCTTCACCGTCGCAGTGGCGACGCTCAGCACCGCGAGCATGCCGGCGGAGAAGCCGACGTCGGTCTCGCTTGCGCGTTCGGCCGCCCAGTCCCAGCCGGAGTCGCGAAAGATCAGGTACACCAATGCCACGACCAGAACGGCGACGAACTGATAGCCGACGACGATGATCACCGTTCGTCGCGTGCCGAGGCGCCATTCGGAGAAGCCGGTCAGGAGCGCGAACGCACCGGCGACGAAGAGGTAGTAGAACGGGTTCAGCGCGAAGAAGACGCCCCAGATGAGGGTCAGCCAGCGGCCGTCCTCGAAGGCGGGCAGGCCATAGGCGACGTCCGAGTACCAGGACTTGTCCTCGATCGTCACCCACAGGGTGCCGAGGACGATGGCGAGCACCATCGTCGTCACGACGTAGAACGTGGTGAACGGGACTCTCTTCACCAGAGCGAGGAACTTGGGTGGGTCCTTGGGCTCGGCGGGGGCGGCGGCCACCGGCCCCGCCGTCGACGGGGCCTTCGGCGGCCGCGGCACCGGGGAGTCCGCAGGTGGTTGCTGATCGACCTCGGTCACGGTGGCTCCCCTGGTCCGGCCCGTGGCCGCTGGGGCCGGTGAGCCTGGCTTCGTCCGTGGCGTTTGCGCGCGCCGGAAGCCGATCCTATGTCGATTCCGTACAGACTCGGAGGAACCCGGCGAAGTGGATCCTGCCCGGACGCGTCGGCCCCTCGGCGCTGCATTCGTCAGCGCTTGACCCATCGCCGCCGCTGACCGTCCAGATACCTGATAGCACGGCGCTGCCCGCCGCGGCTGAAGGATCGCTGCCTGCAGCGATTCCATCGCGGCGACAAGCGTCCGGGTGTCGGGGTTCCAGCCTCTGCTCTCGCACTCCTGCAACCAGTCGATCGGTGCCCGATGGCCGCGTTGACCGTTGCACCGACGGCAGGCGGCCACCTCGTTCTCGATCCACGATGGGCCGCCTTTGACCCGCGGAATCAGGTGGTCCGTTGTCGGCGGCACCAGTCGACCGAACGAGCGACCGCACCACACGCACCGGGCACCATCGCGGGCGAGGATCCCCGACAGCCGTTCGGCTCGATCAGGCTGCCTGCGAGTGGGCTCCGAAGTCACCCTTCCATGGTGCCGGGACCACAGGTGAGTGGCACCTGTTCGCGGCGCCCCCGCGCGGCCCACTGGTGCAGTGGTCCTGTTTGTGCAGCGGTCGACCCTCAACTGGACCGGCTCGCACCGAGGCGACGTAACGAGGTTCCATGACCCGGACCAGCACAGCCCAGACAGCGCCTCGATGAGGCGCGAGGAACTGCGGGACATCGCGCTGTTCGATGGCCTCACCGATCAGCAACTGGACGAGTTGCTCATCGCCGGAAGGGAAGTCACCTTCGACCCGAGTGAGGAACTGTTCCACGAGGCGAAACCCGCCGACACCTGGTGGGTGTTATTGGACGGCAGCATCGAACTCCTCCGCCGCGTCGGCAAGGAAGAAACAGTGCTCGGCGTGATGCGCGAACCCGGACAGTGGGCCGGCGGGTTCCAAGCGTGGGACAGCCACGGCGTCTATCTCGCCACCGCCCGCGCCGCCTCGAAGGGACGGATGCTGACGGTCACCGCCACCGAGCTGAGACGCCTTGCCGACACTTGGTTCCCGTTCGGCATCCACTTCATCACCGGCCTGGTCGGCACCGTTCGCAACATCGAATCGATGGCCCGGCAGCGGGAAGCGCTCATCGCTCTCGGCACGCTGGCGGCAGGCATCGCCCGCTCAGTTCGTTGCCCTGGATCACCTACGACGCACCATTCCGGAGACCGCGCCGATCATGAAGCCGCTGCTGCTCGCCGACCGGGAGGAGGAGATCTCTGCGTGGCTCGACGATCACGACATCGATGACGGGTGGGCGACCGCCGGTGCACTGGCCGCGGCGGGGCTGGGCACCGAGTGGTGCGACCGGGTCGCCGACGTCCTCGACGGCTCAGCCCTGCGCGCCGGAATCGAATGGGTGGCCAGCGCGCTGGTGACGAAGTCATTGCTGTCCGAGATGAAGGAGTCGACGCGCCGGATCTCCGAGCTGGTGGGCGCCGTGAAGTCCTACGCCCACATGGACCGCGCATCTCTGCAACCGAACCAGGTCTCGCAGGGTTTGGACAGCACCTTGGTGATGCTGGGGCACAAGCTCACCGACGGCGTGACAGTGGTACGCGAGTACGGCGGCGATGTTCCGCTGATCGAGGCGAATGTCGGTGAGCTGAACCAGGTGTGGACCAATCTCATCGACAACGCGGTGGACGCCATGGACGGTCGCGGCACACTCCGGGTGCGCACCCGCGCGGAATCGGGGCGCGTCATCGTCGAGATCGCCGACACGGGACCGGGGATGCCACCGGACGTCCGGGCGCGCGCGTTCGATCCCTTCTATACGACCAAGGGCATCGGCAAGGGCACCGGCCTGGGGTTGGACATCTCGCGGCGCATCATCGTCGAGCGGCACGGCGGCGACATCGGCATCGAGACCTCGCCTGCCGGGACCACCTTCCGGATCAGCCTGCCGCTGCAGGCGCCGTCCACCAAGACAGCGAACGGTCACCCGCACCGGGACGGATGACCGTTCGCAGCTCAGCTGCTGTCAGGGAATGCTGATCGCCGGGATGACGACCGGCTGCTGTGTCGGATCCAGGGCGTCGGCCTGCGAAACCCCACTCGGCGTCAGGATGTCGATCGCCTTGGGGACAGATCCCGGGTCTACCGCACAGATCGGGTCGGGATCGCCTGCAGTCGCGCACACACCGAACTGATAGCCCTCCGGTGTCGACTGGAAGCCGCGCGCCTGATCGGATGAGAAGCCATCCTGCCCGGTGAGGACAACCGCGATACTCCATCCGCTGGAGGGCGTTCCGCCGAGCGCGGACTTCGAGACCGTGATGGTGATGTAGCGCGTCACGGCCGATGCCTTCGTGCCGACCGAGCCGACGGTCGCCCCGGTGGCGTCGATGAAACGCTGTCCGAAGCCTTGAGCTTCGATCAACCGGTTCCATCCAGTCTGCAAAGAGTAATTCCGGCCCGGGAACGACGCCGCGGTGGACGTCTGGCCGCCTGACGGGTTCGTGACGTACAGGTCGACCAACTGCGCGCCGAACGGGTTCCCGAAGGTCGGCGACAAATCGGCTGTCTGAACCCTGAAGACGACATCGCTGCCGACGTCGAAGATCTGGAAGTTCTGCAGGTCGTATGCCCCGGGCTGGAAATCGCTCGCCGTCGGGTAGGCGTACGTTCCGGGCCCGTTGTCGTCACCTGCCGGGTCCTGCACCGCAGCGATCAGAGTGCCGGGTACCACGTCGTTGACCACCGACGTCTGAGCGAACCCGGTTGCGCCGGTCGGGGTCGTGGCCAGCACGGTGATGGACAACGTACCGGTGGGCGGGGTCAGGACAACCGAGTAGGCGCCGGTCCCATCGGCGCTGCCCGTTCCCGTGCCCACCGCGCCATCGCCGTCGGTATTGGTGGCCTGGACGTCCACCGTGGCGTTCGGTGCCGTCGTACCGCTGATTGTGAGTGGGGCGTTGGCGATGACGGTGTTGGCCACCGGGGAATCGATCGTCACGGTCGTGGCCGCCGGCGGCGGACTGTCGATGTAGCGCCGGGTGGTGTCCACCGGGGTCTCGCTGACCGAGTTCGTCCGGATGTTGGTGGACAGCCTGACGAACGACGCGGCCGACCAGGTCAACGGTGAGGCGCTGCCTGCTGCCTTGCCGTTCTCGAAACCGATCGACGCGCATTCCGGCTGAGTGCCGAACGGCGAGGCAGGGACGGGAGCGTTCTCCCACGCCTGCTCCGGGATCAGCCCGATACCGGAGGCGGTTTTGGCCATCCCGAGCCACAGCGGCCCCGCGGCCGCGGCATTGCCGGTCGCGATCTCGTGCTCAGCACGTTCCGCGGACAGCACCGGCCAGACGTGGCCCGAGCCCTTGTTCTGCGGCTGGGTTCCACACTCACCGGCCCACGGCTTGCCTTCGATGGTGCAATCCGTCGGGTCATCGACATGGCAGTCCCCGTAACCGTCCTCAGTGCCCGGGGTGTCGACTCCGTAGCGGTAATAGCCCTGACCACTGCTCGTCATCTTCCCGATCACCTGGTCAACCAACGGCAGTGTCGCCGCGACATCGGCGTCGTCAGCCGGCAGAACCCCCAACCGCGGCAGTTCCAGGAACCCTGCGTCGATCACCGAGCGTTGGTCCGCGTCGGGGCCACCGTTGCCGAGGTTGTAGGTGAAGGCCGAATTGGGGTCACTGTTCTTGGACAACCGGATGAAGTAAGGATCCGCACTCAGCGGCCCGTTCGAGGTGACGGTCCACTTCTTGACGTTGCGCTGATAGTAGTCGGCGGTCGCCCTGTACACCCTGGCACCGGCGGCGTCACCGTTGAGCTGGGCGATCGCACCGGCGGCGGTGAGACCGGCGATCTCGGCCGCGATCGTCGACGGCGAGTATCCGCTCTGCTCCTCCCATCGCTCCGACCCGAACGACGGACCGCGGGACACGACGAAGTCGGCGGCGCGTTTGATGTGCGCCTCGTAGAACGCCTTGTCGGTGAGACCGACAGTCCGCGCCATCAGGATCGGGTAGGCAACCTCGTCCAACTGCGTGCCGAACGAATCCGGTGCGGTCCTGCCGTTGATCAGGCTGTTGCGCGGCAAGGATCCGTCGGGCAACTGCTGGCGCTCGAACAGGAACCGCACCGTCGCCTTCGCGGTGTTCTTGTCACCTGTGGCGAGCAGGCCGGTGAACGTCTCGTAGAGATCACGGGCGAACACCTCGCGGTAAGAGCCGAAATAGGTCTGCGCCGGATCTCCCGCCGAGACGGCCTGGCCCCACGGGCTGGCCAGCGACGCCACGATGGCGCCGGGAAAGGTCTTGTCCTCGCTCGCTTTGAGGACGTTCGCGGACAGGTAATACGTTGCCGCCAGTTGCTTTCGCTGTCCGTGGGAGATGCCGGACGGCCTGGCAGGGGGCTTCAGCTTCCGGTCGTACTGCTGCCATCCGGCCTTGTAAGTGGCCAGCATCCGGCCGGCATCGGACCGGGCGGTGAGTCCGGCGGTCGCGATGGCCACCGCCTTGCTGGCACCGAAGCCGAGCGCCAAGGTGGCCGGCCGCCCGCCATTCACATCCAACTGGGCAGTCTGCACAACGTTGCCCTGGGTTGCCGTGCTGTAGGTGGTCGAAAGCCGGCCGGCTGCATCGAGCTGTGCCAGGCCATCGCTCGCAGTGCCGACATAACCGCTGGAGGCCTTGAGGAATGGCCGATCCGCGCGCAACGCCGCGAAGACCGGGGTGGCGTAATCACGGTTCGCCGCGGTCGTCGCCGTCACCGTGTCGATGGAGACCGGCACCGGTGACCCCGTGCTGGTGTCGATCACTGCGTTGTCTGCACCGGCATTGTCCGGTCCCCCACCACCGTTGCCGTTGATGGTGCCGTCGAATCGCGCGTACAGCTGGTAGCGCGGATTGCCCTTGGACGCCTTCAGCCGAGTCCGCATCACCACGCTGTTGCGCGCCGGATCGGTGTAGTAATCCGTCGTGAGCGTGTAGAGCCCGTTCTTGTCCGTCGAGGTCACCCGGCAGGCCATGCCCGAGTCGTCCAGTGCGCTGACCTTGTAGGTCATGTCTCTGGACTGCAGGTCGGTGAAGGTCGACCCATCGGTCACGATGAACTGGAGCGTCTCGTTGTTGGTGTTGTCGACCGTCGGGTAGTAGACGTCCGACAGGACGCCATTGGCAACGGTGAACCAGACCTTGGACGTGCCGTTGCGGGCGGTCCCGAGGCAGTCCTTGCGAGCGAGGCCGAAGTGCGACAAGGACCCTGGGCCACCGGGTGCGGGGCTGGGCGCCGCTTCCGCCGTCGGCACCACCAGCAGACTGGTCGCGACCAGCGAAACGGACGTCGCAAGAATCGAAACCCGGGAGAAACGGCGCATGCCAATGCCTTCCGCGAGTGGCCACCGGCACTCGCAGGGAGAGTGCCACTGCGAGGAATCACGGCCAGCTACCACTCTGTCGCCGCGGCCGGACGTGCGGTAGCTCACTCGCTCGACAGTCTGATGTCAATACCCACAGACGAAGAAGGATGTCTGAATCCGCCCGCACCCATGGCTCGACCCTCAGGACGGTTGGCTGCTGGCCGTCCCGACCGGGATCCGCGGCGGGAAGACGATGGTGCCCTCGTCAGTGTGTGGATCGAGCACGACGCCGACCGAATGTGACTGGGTGACCAGGCGCCCGCCGCCGACAGAGCTCGGCTGTGCCGTCGTCGACCGTGGTGTCGTCGGGCAGCTCATCCAGGCGATCAGCACCATCCGGCTCAGCCACGCTCGACAGCGCGACCGTCGCCACTCTCGACGCCATCTTCGACAAGACCTTCACCGCGACCGGCCTGGCCGGCATGGCGGCCGGCGTGTGGATCGGGTCAGACGCCTGGCAACGATCAGCCGGCTACGCCGACCTGAACACGAAAGAGCCGTTCCGGCCGGCCGATCATGTCCGCATCGCCAGCATCACCAAGTCCTACACCGCCACTGCCGTGCTCCTGCAGGTTGATGCGGGCATGCTCGCATTGACCGACACGCTGCAGAAGTTCGTGCCGGGGGTTGCGAACGGTGACAAGGTCACCATCAAGGACCTGCTCGGAATGACATCGGGCATCTACGACTTCACCTCGGACGAGAAGTTCCTGGCGGCATTCGATGCGAACCCCACGATGCCGTGGTCGGATCAGCAGACACTGGACATCATCGCTCGGCACGACCCACTGTTCCCGCCCGGCACCGAGGTCTCGTACTGCGACTCGAATTATGTGTTGCTGGGGATGGTCCTGCAGAAGCTCACCGGCCGACCGGCCGGCGAGGTGATCACCGCTGACGTCATCGAAAAGCTCGATCTGCCGCAGACCTCCTATCCCACAACAGAGTCGATCCCGGATCCGCACCCGACCGGGTACGTCCCGCCGGTGACCGACCCCAACGCCCCCTTCGACAACGCCGCCGATCCGCCCAAGGTGGTGACCGCGTTGAACCCGACCATTCCCGGTACCGCGGGAGCCATGATCTCCAACCTGGACGACTTGCGGTCTTGGGGTGACGAACTCGCCTCCGGTTCGCTGCTCGACCCGAAAACCCAGGCAGCCCGACTGGAATACCGGCCGTTCCCCGGCCAGAAGATCAGGGGTCTGCGGTGGCCGTTCCCCCTCCGGATCAGCCGAACGGCACCTCGGTGGCCGATACTGTTCCACGTGTTGATCCGAGAGAACTTCCGCGAGTACCTGGACCAACTGCTGCACGACGGTTACTCCGTGCGGCACGACGAGCACGGCTCCGATCCGGATCTGATCGACCCGGGCGGCAACCCGATCGAGACGTGGCGGGAGAGCTACCCCTACCACGAGCGGCTGGACCGCGAAATCTACGAGGCCGAGAAGTACGAGCTGCAGATCGAACTGCTCAAGTTCCAATACTGGGCGCAGGACACCGGCACGAAGCACGTCGTCCTGTTCGAGGGTCGAGACGCCGCCGGCAAGGGCGGCACCATCAAGCGGTTCATGGAGCACCTCAACCCGCGGGCCGCCCGAGTCGTCGCGCTCAACAAGCCGACCGAGAGCGAGTTGGGCCAATGGTATTTCCACCGCTACATCCAGCACCTGCCGACCGCCGGCGAGATCGTGCTGTTCGACCGATCCTGGTACAACCGCGCGGGTGTCGAGCGGGTGATGGGCTTCTGCTCCGACAGGGACTACGAGATCTTCCTCCGGCAGGCGCCGATGTTCGAGGAAATGCTGATCGAGAGCGGGTTCTCGCTGACCAAGCTGTGGTTCTCGGTCACCCAGTCCGAACAGCGGACCAGGTTCGCAATCCGGCAGATCGATCCCGTGCGCCGTTGGAAGCTCTCGCCGATGGACATCGAATCCCTGGACCGGTGGGACAAATACACCGCGGCCAAGGACGCGATGGTGACGAACACCGATACCGACAACGCGCCGTGGACGTCCGTCAAGAGCAACGACAAGAAGCGCGGCCGGATCAATGCGATGCGCTTTTTCCTCAACCAGTTCGACTATGAGGACAAGAACCCCGCCGTCGTCTACCCGGCCGACCCGCTGATCGTCCAGCGCAGCCGGGAATCGGTGCAGGACTGATCGGCATGCCGAAAGGAGTGGTCACACCGGTACCGGACGAGCAGGGCTTGATCTCCGCCGCGCTCAAGTTGTCGAGGAAGCTGCTCCGCAAGGAACTGTCGGAGCGATGGCAGCACACCCGAGGTGTCGCGCGGCGCGCCGCCGAGCTCGCCGTCACGGTTCCCGAACAGGACCGCGCGGTGCTGATCGCCGCCGCGTGGCTGCACGACATCGGGTACGCGCCGCCGATCCAGCAGACCGGGTTCCACCCGCTGGACGGCGCGCTCTACCTGCGTTCCGAAGGGTGGGACGACCGGGTCACCGCCCTGGTGGGACAGCACTCCGGTGCCAGATTCGTCCCGGCCGAACGCGGATTCGGCCCGATGATGGCGGAGTTCCCGTTCGTCGAGGACCCCGTCTCCGACGCGCTGACCGCCGCCGATCAGACTGTGGGCCCGCACGGCCGCAGGATGACGGTGCCCTACCGGATCGCCGAGGCCATCGCACGGCACGGGCCGGACTCGCCGAATGCACCGGCGCGGGTGGAACGGATCCCCTACCTGCTGGCAGCGGCCGAGCGCGTCGAACTGCGGCTGGCCGAGTCACGACGAATGGCGCAGGCGCAGGCGCGCACGGCAGCCGGCGAAGTCCCGGCGCTCGAGGCTCCAGCGGCACAGTCGGTGCCTGACGGGCAGATCCACCCGGTGGAGATACCGGCCTGATCGGTCGGCTTCCCCTGTGGGTCGACTCACCGTGTGGCAACCGGCCGCGCCCGCGTGCGTCCCTCGCAGGGTTGAGCTTTCAACCCGGTACCCGAAGGACTCACATGACCTCCCGTCAGAAGCCCCAGCCGCGCAACCACGCCGGCGACGATTCCGCACACGCCACCGCACTGATCCGACTCGGCGCGCCGACAGCCTGTCCGACCTGCGGTTCCCACACCAGACCTGCCGACACGCGGGACGGATGGGCCTGTTTGAACGGCGATTGCGTGTGGTCCAGTTAGCCGCCGAACGCCCGAAGTGGGGTTCCCTCGAGCACGGCGACGTGCCAGTCTGGCCGGTGTCCGAGATGCACAGGAGGAGGTCCGCCGATGCCGATCCGTTCTGAACCGTGGCCGCAGGGCACGCCGTGCTGGGTCGACCTGGGTGCGCCCGACGTCGAGGCGTCGACCACCTTCTACGGTGCCGTGCTCGGCTGGTCGTGCGAGGACACCGGCGCGGATTTCGGGCACTACAACATGTGCCGGGTCAATGGTTCCGACGCGGCCGGCATCGGACCCAAGCAAGACCCGAATCAGCCCACGGTGTGGACTGTCTACTTCGCCGCCGATGACGTCGATGCCACCGCGGCAGCGGTCACCGCGAACGGCGGAACGGTGCTGGCTGAGCCGTTCGACGTCGGCGGCAACGGCCGGATGGCGGTGGTCATGGACCCGGCGGGCGCTGCCTTCGGCATCTGGCAAGCCGGCGAAACCATCGGGTCGCAGATCTACAACGAGCCCGGCGGCATCACCTGGGAGGACGCCCGGCTGGCCGACGCGGCGGCCGGCAGGCAGTTCTACACCGCCGTCTTCGGCTACCAGTACCAACCGCTGCCCGGTGCGCCCGGCGACTACACCCTCTTCACGCTCGGCGGCGATCCGCTGGGCGGCATCGGGGACATGATGGGCGCACCAGCCGGCACCCCCTCGCACTGGCTCGCCTACTTCTCCGTGGCGGACGTCGATGTGGCCTGCGCCGCCGCGACGAGCGGCGGCGGGACCTTGCTGAGCGAGCCGACGGACACCCAGTTCGGCCGGATGGCTTTCCTCACCGATCCGGACGGGGCACCGTTCGCGCTGGCCGGCCCGGCACCCGCATCCTGACCCGCCCCTTCGCGGCCCGCGTTCGGGAGGCTGAGAACGCCCGAGCGCGGACACCCGGACGCGTACGCCGAGCCCGCTGCGGCAACCGGCTGCCAAGATCACCGTCATGACCGGTCCCGACGGCGCCGTCACCTTGTCCGACGGCCGTCGGCTCAGCTACCTGGACATCGGCGTGCCGGACGGATTTCCCGTCGTCAGCTGCCATGGCGGCCTGAGCTCACGGCTGGACGCCGCGCCGGCGGCCGAGACTGCCACCGCGCTCGGGATCCGGATCCTGTCACCGGATCGGCCGGGTATCGGCAGCTCGGATCGGCAGCCAGGGCGAACAGTCCTCGATTGGCCTGCCGACGTCACCGAACTCGCCGACCGATTGGGCCTCGGGCGCTTCGCCGTACTGGGCTGGTCTGCCGGGGGCATGTACGCGATGGCCTGCGCCGTGGCGCTGCGCGACCGCATCACCGCTCTCGGGCTCGTCGCCAGCGTGATCCCTCCGGACTGGTCCGGCATGAAGAGCCAGATCAATCGCATGGATCGCATGTTCATGACACTGTCGCACGCAGGCGCGCCGCTCGAGCGCGGCATGTTCGCGTCGCTCCGCGGATATGCACACCGGCGGCCGGAGGCCTTCGCACGGCGGTCCGGCGCGCCGACCGAGGTCGCCGCCCAGGTCGGCGCTGCGCTGACCCAAGGCCTCGCGGACGCCGACGCTGTGGTGCACGAGTACCGACTTCTTGACCGGCCATGGGGGTTCGACCCGTCCGCGATCACCACCGCGACCCATGTCTGGCAGGGCACCGCGGACAACCTGGTTCCGACGCAGTGGGCCGAGCGGCTGGCGGCGGCGATCCCCGGGGCCGACCTCACCATGGTCGAAGGCGCAACCCACTTCCTGTGGTACGACCACTGGCGCGACATCCTCAGCCGAATGAGCCGTCCGACCTGAATACTGCTCCATCAGGGAGCGGGCCGTCGCCGAGCAAGGAACCAGGTCCCGCAGCGATTACAGTGTCCCGTGCACGATTCGGGCGGGCAGCTTTGAAGGGGCGCTATCAGCAATGAGCACCGAAGCATCATCGACCGGAGCACCATCGACAGGAGCGGCGTCGACGGAGACCATCGAATTCCAGGCGGAGGCACGTCAGCTGCTGCAGCTGATGATCCACTCCATCTACTCGACCAAGGACGTGTTCCTGCGCGAGCTGATCTCGAACGCATCCGACGCCCTGGACAAGTTGCGACTCGCCGCCTACCAGGACAAGGACCTGCAGGTCGACACCACTGACCTGCACATCGATCTCGAGATCGACCCGACCGCGCGGACGCTGACGATCCGGGACAACGGCATCGGGATGTCCCGTGACGAGGTCATCGACCTGATCGGCACCATCGCCAAGTCCGGCACGGGTGAGCTGCTCGCGAAACTGCGGCAGGCGCGGGAGGCGAGCGGGGGATCCGAGCAGGCCACGGCGGACCTGATCGGCCAGTTCGGTGTCGGGTTCTACTCGAGTTTCATGGTCGCCGACGACGTTGTCCTGGTCACCCGCAAGGCCGGCACCAGCTCGGGCGTGCGGTGGGAGTCGGCGGGCGAGGGCACCTACACGGTGTCCGAGGTCGCCGACGCGCCGCAGGGTACGGCCGTCACGTTGCACCTCAAGCCCGAGGACGTCGACGACGTACTCCACGACTTCACCAACCCCGCAACCGTCCGCGGAATCGTCAAGCGTTATTCGGACTTCATCACCTGGCCCATCCGGATGGCTCCGGTCGACAAGAAAGAGGACCAGGACGAGGACGGCGGGGACCAGGGCGCCGGCGCCCCCGAGGTGATCAACTCTCGCAAGGCGCTGTGGGCGCGTCCGCAGAGCGAGGTGTCGGAGGAGGAATACACCGAGTTCTACCACCACGTCAGCCACGACTGGCAGCCGCCGCTGGAGACCATCCGGCTCTCCGCGGAAGGCACTTTCGAGTACCAGGCGCTGCTTTTCCTGCCGAGTCACGCGCCGATGGACCTGTTCATGCGGGACGGTAAGCGGGGCGTGCAGCTGTACGTCAAGCGGGTCTTCATCATGGACGATTGCGAGGCGTTGGTTCCCGAATACCTGCGCTTCGTCAAAGGTGTGGTCGACGCGAATGATCTGTCGCTCAACATCTCTCGCGAGATCCTCCAGCAAGACCGGCAAATCCAGCTGATCCGCAAGCGGCTGGTGCGCAAGGTCCTGTCGACGGTGCGGTCGATGCAGGAGAAGGAGACAGAGAAATACGCGACGTTCTGGACGGAGATGGGACGCGCCGTGAAGGAAGGGCTCCTGTCTGATTTCGACAATCAGCAGGCAATCCTGGAGATCTGTTCGTTCTCCTCGACCCACGACCCGGAGAAGTCCACGACCTTGCGCGAATATGTGCAGCGGATGCCGGAGGGTCAGGACGCAATCTATTACGCCACCGGCGAGTCCCGGTCGGCCCTGGAGAACTCGCCACACATGGAGGCCTTCCGCGCGAAGGGCTATGAGGTTCTGCTGCTGACCGACCCGGTCGACGAAGTCTGGGTGGACGCCGTGCCGTCCTTCGACGAGAAGCAGCTGAAGTCCATCGCGCGCGGCGAGGTGGACCTCGGTGGGGACGACGTCGATGACGACACCAAGCAGGGTTTCGAGCCGCTGCTGACCTGGATGGCGTCGACCCTGTCCGACGACGTCAAAGAGGTCCGGCTCTCGCATCGGCTGGTCGATTCGGCCGCGGTACTCGTCGGCGACCCCGGCGACCTGACCCCGACACTGGAGAAGATGTATCGCGCAATGGGTCAGGAAGTGCCGAAGGTCAAGCGCAACCTGGAGCTGAATCCCAAGCACCCGTTGATCACGGGCCTGCGTGCCGCGCATGAGGCCAACGGGGAAGATCCCGCCCTGGCCGACACCGCGCGACTGCTGTACGGAATGGCGTTGCTGGCCGAGGGTGGCGAGCTTGCCGAGCCGGCAGCGTTTGTCACGCTGCTGTCGAGGCGATTGGAGAGCGCCTTGTCCTGACGTCCGCGGCCGCCGAATGGTGGCACTCTCTGCTGCGACGGGTCCGGCGGCTGCACGCCGTTCTGATCTTCCGCCGATCACTTTCGGGCGGCACCGGCGTCTGAGCATTGCGAAACGGTGGAACCGATACCACCGAGCCGGCTGCGGGGAGTGTTGACGATGCGGACGTTGATCGCCTGTGTGTTCATGTATTCGCTGGACGGACTGATGCCTGATCAGGGCACCGATTATGCGGACTTCTGCTTCAGCCTGCCTTTCGATCCCGTCGACCTGGCGGAACAGATCGACTTGTACCGGGGCGCCGAGGTACATCTGATGGGCCGCAGCGCGTACGAGGGCATGTCGAAAGCACTGCCCGGCGGCGATCACCCCTTCTCCGAATTCATGGACGACGCGCGCAAGGTCGTCTTCTCCCGGACCATGCGGACGGCCGACTGGGTCAACACCACGATCGCCGCGGGCGACAGCACCGAGGAGATCGACCGTCTCCGAACCGGAGGTGACGGCAACATCATCGTCTGGGGCGGCGTCACCCTCTGGCGTTCCCTCATCGAACTCGACCTGATCGACGAGTTCCGCATCCATCTGTATCCCTACATCACCGGGGTCGGCACCCGGCTGTTCGACGGAAACCCGCAGTCCTACCGGCTGGAGCTGATCGACAGCACCGCTTTCGACCACGGAAGGGTCAGACTGAAGTACCGCCGACGTCGCTAGCCAGTTGTCACGGACCGTTCACAGCCCGTTGTTTCGCAACGCTTGTCACCATGACATGCTCGACGTCAGGCGCGATCTCGCCGCGCCGAATTCGGACGGGGAGCACTGAATGCGACGACGAGCACTGGCCGCGGCGATGGTGGCGGCCCTGACGGCCGGCTTGGTGATGGTCAGCGGATCGACGGCGGGTGCGGTCGCACCACCCGATGGTGCGGTGTTCATCAACGAGATCCACTACGACAACGCCAATGCCGACACGGGTGAGGCGATCGAGGTGGCCGGGCCAGCGGGCACCGACCTGACCGGTTGGTCGCTGGTGCTCTACAACGGCACCGGTGGCGGCGTGTACACCACCACAGCGCTGACCGGGGTGATCCCGGACCAAGCGGGCGGCTTCGGCGTCGTCAGCGTCAGCTACCCGGCCAACGGGATCCAGAACGGTGCCCCTGACGGCCTCGCCCTGGTGGACGCGTCGTCGACGGTGCTGCAATTCCTGTCCTACGAAGATGACTTCACGGCGACCGATGGTCCGGCAGCGGGCCTTGCCAGCACCGACATCGGCGTCTCGGAAACGTCCACCACACCGGTGGGATCATCGCTGGCGTTGATCGGGACCGGCCGCACCTACGGCGACTTTCGTTGGGCAGCAGCACCTGCGAGCTCGTTCGGCACCGTCAATCCGGATCAGACCTTCCAGGAGCCACCACCTCCGGTTGATCCCTGCGCCGTTCCGGTGACCCATCGGATCGGCGAGGTGCAGGGCACCGGAGCAGCGAGCCCGCTCCAGGGACAGGTCGTGACCGTCGAGGGCGTCGTCGTCGGCAGCTTCCAGGGCAGCGACCGACTCGGCGGTGTGTTCCTGCAGCAGAGCGACGGTGACCCCGCCACGTCCGACGGGATCTTCGTCTCCACACCCCCTGTCCCGGTACTGGCGGTCGGTGATGTGGTTCGGGTGACGGGGACCGTCAGCGAGCAGTTCGATCTGACCCAGCTCTCGTCGTTGAGGTCCATCGGCGACTGCGGTGACGCGGCCGTTCCCGCGCCCACCGCGCTCACGCTGCCCGCTGGGCCGGATCAACGAGAGCGGCTGGAAGGCATGCTGATCGCACTCACCGGGACGGTCACCGCGACCGAGTCGTTCACCCTGGCGCGCTACGGCGAACTGCTCGTCTCGGCAGGCGGCCGGCTGTTCCAGCCGACCAACGGTGGCGGTGCGGATGATGCCGCGGAACAGGCGGCCAACGACGCCCGGAGTCTGCTGCTCGACGACGGCAGTGGCGTGTCCAACCCTGCGACGATTCCGTTCACTGACGTCGACGGCGAGGTGATCCGGCTGGGTGACACCCTCAGCGGCGTCGTCGGGGTGCTGTCCTACGACTTCGGTGTCTATCGACTGCAGCCGACTGCCGATCCCGTCGTCACCCGGAGCAATCCCCGAACGGCGGCGCCTGACCCGGTCGGCGGCGATGTCCGAGTCGCCAGTTTCAACGTGTTGAACTACTTCACCACCATCGACGTCCCCGGCGCGCTCACCGATACCGGTGACGACCCCCGCGGCGCCGACAGTGCGGCGGAGTTCGAGCGGCAACGGACCAAGATCATCTCGGCCATCACGGCGCTCGATGCCGATGTGGTCGGGCTCATGGAAATCGAGAACGACAGCGACGACCAGGCTGTCGAGGATCTGGTCACCGGCCTGAACGCCGCAGCGGGGACACGCCGCTACGCCACCATCGAAGAACCTGGAAAGCGCTTGTTCGGCACGGATGCGATCAAGGTTGCGATGATCTACCAACCGGCGCGGGTCGTTCCCATGGAGAGGGCCCGGACCACCAAGGACCCCGCGTTCGCGAACGCCCGCTACCCGCTCGCCCAGCGATTCCGGCCTGCGCACGGGGGACGCCCGTTTTGGGTGGTGGTCAACCACTTCAAGTCCAAGGGTTGCGGCACACCGGCGCCGACCGGGCCCAACGCCGACCAGGGCGACGGGCAGGGCTGCTTCAACGCCGACCGGGTGGCGCAGGCGACGGCGCTCGCGCGCTTCACGAGGTCGCTCGACGGACCCGATGTCATGGTGGTGGGCGACCTCAACTCCTATGGCGACGAGGACCCGATCGACGTGCTCGAAGCGGCCGGCTTCGTCGACCTCATCGAGTCGCGGTTGGCCGAGAGCGACCGTTACTCGTACGTTTTCGATGGCCAGGCCGGTTACCTCGATCAGGCGCTGGTGTCCCGTCAGCTGGCCCGCAGGGTCACCGGGGTGGACATCTGGCACATCAACAGCGACGAGGCGTTGTTCCAGGACTACAACACCGAGTTCAATCCGCCCGGCTTCTACCGACCCGACCCGTACCGGTCGTCGGATCACGATCCCGTACTGATCGGGGTGGCGAGGACTCCGGGCAAGAGCTGATCCACCGCGGTCGCCCGGTCGACGCCGGACCGCCGGCACCTGCATCGGCCTGTGCGGATCAATGCGGACCGACCGGAGGGCCTGCGCAACCGGCAGCAGTCACGCGGTGACCGCAGCCGTTGTCGTCACCGTTCGGCGAGTTCGACGATGACGAACCGATTACCGTCGGGATCATCGAAGGTGAACATCGGCGGGATGCCGTCCCAACGCATGATGTCGCTGACGGTGACGCCCCGTTGTCGTAGGACCTCATGTTCCTTACCGACATCCGGAGTGGTGAATCTGACTGCGCTATCGGTGTTGCCGCGGGCGGGCGTTCCGCTGATCAGTGCGATCGAGGTGGTCGCACCCGGCGGTGCCACCTCGATCCATCTCATGGTCGCGCTGATCGGAGCATCGAGGCGCTTCTCGAACCCCAGAGTGTCGGTGAAGAACTTCAATGCGCTGTCCTGATCGGTGACAGTGACTGCGACTGTGCGGATGTCGGTGATGGTGGTGGTGGGCATGACGGTCCTTTCCAAGTTCGAGGAAGCGAGTGGTTGCCGGATTCCGTACACGGGAATGGGGCATGCGGGTCCGGCCTCAGGGCATGCCGTACATGAGTGAGCCGGGGGTGGTGAGTGTTTCGCCGGTCTCCAGCCAGGTCTTCAACCCGGAAAGGATCATGGGCCAGCCACCGTAGATCTCCGGTGGCGCTGTGTCACTGAGCTCGTCGTGGGTGACCGTCAACCGGCAGGAGTCGCCGACGCGTTCGATCTCCCAGCTGACCCGCGACGTACCGGCACCGATCGCCTCGTCGCTCCACAGGGTGTGCATGGTCTGGACGAGCTTGCGAGGGGGATCGACGACCAGGTTCTGTCCTTCGACGAGGGGGGCGTCGTTGGCCGGGTGTTTGAGCTCATACTGTGAATTGGTCGTCCAGTCCGACTCGATCGCCGCGCCGAAATGGTATTTCGCCCGGATCATCGGATCTGTGATGGCCGTCCACAGCCGTTCGGGTGTCGTCTTGATGTAGATCTCGAAGATCTTCTCCATCGGATGCTCCAGTTCGGCTTTCAGACCGGCGAGGCCGGCCGCCCAAGGCTCTGTGTACTTGCTGACCCAGCGGTCGTGCAGGAGCCGAATCGGCACGGTGTTCAAGTAGTGCAGCTTCTCCCGGCCACGGCGCCGGCTCACCACCAGACCGGCCTCTTCGAGCAGTCGCAGGTGCTTCGCGACCGCAACCCTCGTCATGGTGTGCGCGGCGGTCAGCGCCAGCAGTGTCTGGCCGTCCTGCTCGAACAGTGCGTCAAGAAGCGCCCTTCGAGTGGGGTCGGCGAGCGCCCTGAACACCGTCTCCATCCATCGGAGTATAGGGAACCAAATGGTTTCCTATCAAGCGGATGTCTCCTCTCTTGCTGACCACCTGTTGTCCACTCCCGTCAGCGCAGGGTGGACTCGGCTCTGGGCTCGAGAAGACCTGCTCGTCCTGCACGCCGTGCGCATCCAGGGCATGACGAAGAGCTTGCGGTACCCGGGGCACGGCTTGGGCCCCATTGCCGATGGTCTGTCAGAAGCTTTGCGTCGCTTTGCCTTCTACTCGGAGAGGTTCATGGCGGCTCTGGACCGGGTGGATCACGGCGAGCGCAAGTGGGTCGATGCACCGCGAATCGATTCTTGCCACACGGTGTGGTTCGAACTCCACGAGGATCTATTGGCGACCCTCGGACTCGACCGCGGAGCGGCACCGACGGCTTGAATGCACCTGAGGTCGGCTGGGTTCAAGCGGTGCGTTGTCGTCCGAACGGTGGATCTGCGGTCAAAGTCGTTGCGTTGCGCCCGCGGCACTGCAACGCTGACGAGAAGAATTCTCCATGTGTTGAATTATGCCAAGGAGGCCGGGCATGGCCGAACCCGTCGTCGCCGCCCGCGGGGCGTCCGGTGCACCCGATGACGTGCTCGTCCATGACCTTGCCGAGGTGTCGGCCGAGACCGTCGCCGAGGTCGGCGGGAAGGCCGCGAACCTGGGCGAGCTGATCCGCGGCGGCTTCGATGTCCCACCGGGTTTCTGCGTGACGACGGCGGCGTATCGGCAGGTCGTTCACGGCACAGTTGTCGAGGACGGTTTCACCACGGACGCGGTGGCCGCCCGGGCTGCGATCCTTGCGGTGTCCATGCCTGAACAGGTGCGTCGCGCCGTCCGAGAGGCGTATCAGCGCTTGGCTGCTGGGGGCAGGACGCGCGTTGCGGTGCGATCGTCCGCCACCGCCGAGGACCTCCCCGGTGCCAGCTTCGCAGGCCAGCAGGACACCTACCTGGACATCGCCGGCGTGGACGACGTCCTCGACGCTGTGCAGCGGTGCTGGGCGTCGTTGTGGACCGGGCGTGCGGTGGCGTACCGGGCCGCGCAGGGCATCGCCGGAACCGGCGTTGCCCTTGCCGTGGTGGTTCAGCAGATGGTGGACGCGAAGGTTGCCGGAGTGCTGTTCACCGCGGACCCGGTCACCGGGCGGCGGCGGCAGGCAGTGATCGACGCCGCACCGGGGTTGGGTGAAGCGGTGGTGTCCGGGTCGGTCGATCCGGACCACTTCGTCGTCGACACGAGAAGCCAGGCCGTCCTGGAACGACGGCACGGCGGCACCCCGGCGTACTGCCTGACGGATCGGCAGGTACATGACCTTGCCGGCCTCGGCGATCAGGTCGAAAGACACTTCGGTGCACCGCAGGACATCGAGTGGGCCATCGACCCTGCGGGACATCCCTGGCTCGTCCAGTCCCGCCCCATCACAACGCTCTTCCCGATACCGTCTCGCCGAACGCCGTTACCCGAGAACGACATTCGCGCGTTCTTCTGTGTCAGCCTGGCTCAGGGACTGCACCGGCCCATCACCCCGATCGGTATCGCCGCGTTCCGGGTGATGGGTTCTGCGTTCCTCGGTCTGGCCGGCTACCCGCCGCCCCGGCCGATCGATGGGCCGGGCGGCTTCGCCACCGCCGCGGGGCGGATCTTCATCGACGCGACCCCGGCTCTGCGGTCTCCGGTCGGCCGGGCGATCATGCCGCGCGCGCTGGACGTGATGGAGGCTCGGTCAGCGGTCGTGATGCGGCGGCTGTTCGACGACCCTCGGTTCACCCCGCTCGCCCGGTCCGCCCGCAGGGCAGTCGTCCCGTTGGGTCGCGTTGCGGTGCGGTGCCGGATACCGGTGTTCGCGGCGCAGGCGATGCTGAATCCAGCCGGTGCGCAGCGCCGGGTCAAGCGGATGCTCGACGAACTCCGGCGGACGCCGGTGAAGGGGGCGGGCAGCGACATTCCCACGCGTGTCGAGGGTGTCGTCCAGCACCTGGCACACGCGCTGCCACTCGCGCCGAAGGTCCTTCCGGCGGCGGGGGCAGGGTTCGCGGCGCTCGGTGTGGCCGCCCGGTTGCTCCGCGGAAGCGCGGAACGGGCAGAGTTCGAGGCCGTGCTGCGCAGTGCCCCGGGCAACGTGACGACCGAGATGGACCTCGAACTGTGGCGCTCGGCGGTGGCAGTCCGCGCGGATGCCGCTGCTGCGGCGGCAGTCCGGGAGATTTCCCCCGTCGACCTCGCGGACCGGTACCGAGCGGGCACACTGCCCATGACCTTGCAGAACGCGATGGCCACCTTCCTTGCCCGTTATGGCCAGCGGGCAGTCGCCGAGATCGACCTGGGGATGCCGCGGTGGTCCGACGACCCCTCGCACCTGTTCGGGGTGGTTGCCGGATACCTGCAGCTGTCCGACGAAACCCGAGATCCCAGCGCGCATTTCAAGCAGGGTGAGGACCAGGCGACGGCGATGGTGGAGCTGCTGTACACCCGCGCCCGGCAGCGCGGACCGGTCCGTGCTGCCATCGTTCGCTTCTGTCTCGGCCGTGCCAGGGCCCTTGTCGGGCTCCGCGAGATGCCGAAGTTCATCATGATCACGGCATTCGGGAAGGCCAGGGAAGTCTTGGCCGGGATCGGCGCGGACCTCTGTGCCTCCGGGGCCCTTTCCGACGTCGATGACGTGTTCTTCCTGGACTTCGACGAGATCGTCTCGGCTGCAGGCGGTATCGCGGTGAAGGATCTGGTCGCCGAGCGCCGGCGGGAGTACGGGACAGAATTGCAACGCCGTCACGTCCCACGGGTTCTCCTGTCCGACGGCACGGAACCAGAGGCACTCCCGGTCCGGGACGGCGCACCGTCCGAACCCGGGACCTTGACCGGCACCCCTGCGTCCGCCGGTCTGGTGACGGCGCCCGCGCGCGTCATCCTCGATCCGGCCGGTGCCACCATGACGCCGGGCGAGATCCTCGTCGCCCCGTCGACCGATCCGGGATGGACGCCGCTGTTCCTCACCGCAGGTGGGCTGGTGATGGAGATGGGCGGGGCGAACAGCCACGGCGCAGTGGTGGCACGGGAGTACGGCATCCCCGCCGTCGTCGGAGTCGCAGGGGCGACGGACCTCATCAGCACCGGGGACAGCGTCACTGTCGACGGTGCAAGCGGAGTGGTACGACTGACCGAAGATGTTGCGCCGCTGGCCGAGACGTCCGTTTCGGCCCCTTGACACCTCAGGCTCGGACGCGTCGACGCGGTACAGGCGCTCACGGCAAGAGGCCGGCACCGACCTCCTCGCGCAGGACGCTGCGCAGCGCACGGGCCTCGGAGAACCCGGGCTCGAGCTCCAGTGCCTTCTCCACCCACTGCAGCGCGGCACCGAGATCATGCTGGCCGCGACGGGCGACGGCCATCGAGAAGGCCGCTGGTGCACTGTCCGGGTACACCTTGACCGACAACTCGAAGAAACTCGCAGCCTGGGTGAACCGCTGCATCGCGGAGTACGCCAGTCCGACACACAACGCCATGTCCACCGGCTCACCGATGTCGAAGAAGTTGCGCCACACCCTCATCAGCACCAGATCGACCTCGTGCCGCACCGAGTCGGGCACGGCCGGCAACAGTTCCAGCAGGTCCTGCAGCACCTCGATCAGCAGTGCCGGGTCGAATCTGGACAGCCGCAGCGCGGCGAGAACGGTGTCGACGGCGGGCGAACCAGCAGTGAGCAATGACCGCAGGGTGAAGTAGTTGTCCGGCCCGGTGTCCAGCAGCAGGTCCTGCACCCAGCACTCGAATTGCGCCGGGTCGTCGATGTCGCCGCGGACGAAGCTGGCGACCACCAGGCTCCGTGCCGGGTCCCGCGGAAGGATGGCCCGCCAGCCGCGGCTCCGTGTGTACCTGGCGAGCAGGTCGAAGTTGACCATCAGCGAGAACCCGGTGCCGTGGTAGACCACGGCCGGGCTCTGCTGTGAACACAGTTCCACCGGGGTGCAATGCCCCTTGTCGGCGACCAGCGTGCACGATGGCCCGTACGTCAGGTCGGCGACGAACTCCAGGCAACGCAGGCCGCCGGTGGGCACCAGAACGGCGGTGTCGTCGAGGATCTGGCAGTACTCGCCAAGAACCGGCGCGATGGTCTCGTCGACCTCCCCGGTCGGCTCGGTGGTCCAGTGGATGACAGCCGGAGGGCCGCCGGCGTCACCCGGAGGTCCGTCGGTCACCGTCACCCGACTCTCCAAGAGGCCACCTCCGCGAACGATGAAGCTGTCGTGACGGAGGGAGTCGAAAACGTAATTGGCGATGCCCACCACCGGGGCCCGTAGCGAGCCGGGTTGGAGCGTGCGTCCTGACACCACCAGATCGAGCGGGCCCGGCCGGTCGGCGTCGAGCACGGCGAAGTCGATGAAGCCCGCTTCGACCAGGGCACCGAAGCCGGGATGTTCCGCCCACGCCGCAACCCGCTCAACGGCAAAGTCGGTGAGTACGTAGGTGAAGCGCAGCGCTGGGGCCAGTTCCCGCAGATGCCGGACGAACAGGTAGGCGAACCGGCCGGTGCCGCCTCCGAGTTCGACGAAATGTGGCACGTCCACTCCGTCATGCACGCCCGGCTCCACCGCACCGTCGGCCGGCATTCGAGACGCTGCTTGCAGGAACGAAAGGGCAAGCCGGGCATACGTACTGGCGATTCGCGGATTGCTGGTGATGCCGTGCGGGACGATGCCCGTCGCCCACAGGTCCGCCGCACCGGCGTCATAGAACTGCCGCTGCCGTTCCCACAGCGGCGAGTCCGAGAGTCGGGTCGGACGATCAGGCGCGGTCTGCAGAGCCCGGGTCGGGACCTCGTGCGGGGCCCTGACCCCGGGGAGGGACGCGTCGGCGGGCGAGACGTCGACGGCGGTCATTCGCTCATCCAACTCAGGACGGCCGGTCGCAGGACGCCGTCGCCCAGGGCATCGACCTCCGCGGTCCCGACGGTGACCGTGAGGAACCCACCTTTGGCCGGAGCCGCGACGCCGAGGTCCGACACCAACGGAATGGCCCAGCCGGGCCCCACCTGACCGTCCACTGCAGATGCCTCCACGACTTCACTGCTGGTGTCGACGATGGCACTGTCCGGGCCGAACAGCGTTGTGGTGAGGGTCAGCGTCGATATCCGCAAACGGATCGGATCGGAGCCGAGGTGGCGCAAGCGGGCCCCGGGCGGCGTCCCGGCCACCTCGAGTTCGATGACAGCAACGGGACTCTCGCCCAGGTTCTCGCGCAGCCGGAACAGCAGCCGCAGCAGGTCCTTGAACGCGCCCGGCGGCGTGGCAGCGGAGTCCAGCACGAGTTCCGGCAGCCCGTCACCGATCAGCTGCTCGACGGTCCCGCTCGGGCGGAACGGCCCTGCGGGTGGTGCCGGCGGCTCCGCAGAGGCGGCCGCGGCAAGTGCCCGGTCGAGCGCTCGTCGCTCACGGGTGGACAAGGATCGGGCGAACCGGCCCACCCGTTGGCCCGATGCCTGCGCACAGCTGGCCCGGTCGCCGTCGATCTCCAGCGTTGCCGACGCGGTGCGGGCGCCGTGCGTGGTCCTGGTCAGTCGCAGTGTCATCGGCGTTCCGGCTTCCACACGTCCGCCTTGCCCGTCTGCAGGGTCCATTCCCTGGCCAACAGGTCGACGAAGGGCTGCACGTGCCGCGGTTCGATGGGGTGCTCGTGCGCGGGCGCCGCCTTGCCCCCACCGCCCTTGGCCGGCGTGGTCTCCATGGTTCCCATCAGGCTCCGATTCGAGTACAGGAAGGGCGTCACGCACGCCCCGAAGTTCGCCTGGAACCCGGTGACATTCTTGGCGTTGAAGGCGCTCTGGATGTCGGCGTAGATCGAGGCGCCACCGTTGGCCTTGGCGTACTCCTGTGCCGTCAGACGGGAGAATCCGCCCTGTTTCGTTCCCAGCACCGGTGTGACAACGGCCGCAAGATTCGCCCCCCAGCGGGGGTCGTCGGACGCCGCGACGGGCGCCGCGAGCTTGTCGTCCAGCGGCAATTTCGCCTTGATGTCGGCAGCGGCCTTGGTGGCAGTGGCCGCAACACCGGCCGGATCACCGACGGCAGGCTCCTCGCCGGTCACCTTCACATAATGTTCCTCGACGCGGTTGTATTCGTCGGCCAGGCCGAGCAGGTGGCCGAATTCGTGCGGCGCCATCGAACGCCTGTTGTCGATCGTGTACCAGGTGCCCGAGTTGGACCGGCTCTGCGGTCGTTCGGCCTTCGTCAACGACTTGTCGAACTGGAAGACCTGCACGGTGTGCGCCCCGCCGCGTTTGACCTCGAAGTTCAGATCGACGCTCTTCTTTTTCGGATCGCTGTGATTGACCGCCTTGAACGTGCTCCAGATCTGCTTGATGTCCCCGAGCCATTGATTGATTCGGCCGCCGACGTTCTTCTGCTTCTGCTGGAAGGTGATCCCGACGGTGACGGCGAGAGCGGTCTTGGACAGTTTCCAGTCGTAGTTCGCGCGGAGACCGACGTTCTTGACGCCCTCGACCTCCTCGCGCCAGTCGAACTCCACGTGCCCCTGGGTAGCTGCGCCCGTCGTCTCGAGCTTCGCCCAGGTCAGCGGGTCTGCGATGCCGTTGGCCGTCAGCTTGGCCCCGGTCTGGAATGCCTTCAGACCGGTGTCCGTCTTCGGCCCGAAGTCGCCGTCGACCTTCAGCTTGACCGCAGCCACCGCGCCACTGTTGTTCAACCGTTGCTGGAGTTCTTTGACGGCAATACCTTTCGCGCCGGCCTGCAGCTGCGCATGGGTGCCGGCTGCCGGGTTGAGCGGGACCTGACTGTTACCGGGCCCGTCGATGACGGTGTCGGAACCGCTCACGGACACCGACGGCGCCCTCGCCTTGAGCTGCTGGTGCGTCACACCCGCGACCACTCCGTCCTCGGTGACGCCGGCGAGTTTCTCGGTGATCAGCTTCTTCTGGAAAACCTTGGTCGCTGCGGTGGTGGCCGCGTCGAAACGTCCGGTGACGGCAAGCCGGGGCGCGGCACCCACACCGTTGAGTTGCTGCTGGATGACCCCGACGGCCTGGGAAGGGCCGTCGCCCTCCTTTTCGCGCTGTACGGTCAACGCCGCGACGAACGCTGCGACAGCACGATTGCCGACCTGCCGCTGCAATGCCGCGATCTGATGCTCTGCGGTGTGCGGACGCGTTCGGGCGACGGGCTGGGCCGCCCGCGGCTGCGGGGCACCATGCGCCCGATCCGTCATGCACCAACGGTAGGGGGCACCCGGGCAACCGGCAGCTGTCGGCGGCGGATCGTGCCCGAAGGGGAAGCGCCGACTGCCCTCGAACGGCGCTGGGTGCCCACGGGTCTATCGACGAGCGGGGTCCGGCGGTATCCGTGACGGGCCGACGTTGGTGTTGAGCCAGTCGTTGATCGGCCGTGCGCCCCGCCACGCGTTGGCAACCTGCTCTCGGGCCAGGCTCGTCGAAAGCCAGTCGGGGGTACCGAACGCCTTCCCGGTGGTCAGGCCTTTGTGCCGGAGGAACCGGATCCGCGGATGATCCCGGGGGAACCCACGGGGCGCGGTGGAGAGCGCCTGACCCCCGATTGCGTAGTCCTTCTCCAGCTTCGCCACCCGGCGAAGCAGATCCTGCCCGGTCCGCTCGTCGTCCACCGCGCGCCGGAACCGGTCGAGTTGGTCCGCGGCCATCTGGTAGTAGCCCGACGCCACATACAGGCCGTCGGCGTCCAGATGCAGGTAGTAGAACTCGCCACCCTCCCCTTCGGTCACGGCACCCATCTGCGTCTTGTAGGGGCTCTTGTCCGAGCTGAACCGGACGTCGCGGTGCGGGCGAAAGACCTTGAAAACACCGAACTCCGGAGCCAACTCGTCGGTCAGCGCCATCATCGGGTCGCGCACGCACGTCTCGAACTCGTCGCGGTGGGCGGCGAAAAATTCTCGGGAATTGTTGGTGACGAGCTGCTCGTAGAACAACCAGGCCCGCGCCGGGAAGCCGGCGAACGGCGCTGGGGTCGTGGCCATTCTGCGACCTTACCGACCGGGCTGGGCATACTCGACCGGTGATCCTCACACGAAAGTGGTCGGTGTTCCTGGTGTTGGCCGGGGTGTTCAACTGGCTGGTCTGGCCCAGATTCGCGCTTGCGATCTGGCAGGACCAACGGGCCTGGACCGGCGAGATCGGCTCCTCCACTGCGACGTCATTCCTGTGGGTGCACGCGGTGCTGATTTCCTCCGCCCTGGCCGTCGGCACCGTGGTCGCCGTCTTGGGTGTCCGTGGTTTGCTGGCGTCCCGGCAGCCGTCTTCTCGCGCCCCCGTCATCTCGCGTTGAGCGATGGCCGCCGGTCTGGGGCGCCGGCCGACCGCATCACCGGCCCTGACCTCGGTTCGCCGGAGCCGGACCGAGCCGTCGAATCTCAGCTCGGTTCTGCCTCTGCCGCAGCGCTTGTCGCCGCCTCGAGAAGGTGGCGAGCCCTGCGCCCCAGATCGCCGAGGTCGACCCGTCCGGCATCCACCGCAGCGGCCAGCCGCTCGGCGAGATCGAGCGCCTCATCGATCACGAAGGCCTGCGCCGCTTTGGCCTGCCCCATGTCGCCCAAGATGGTGCGCTCGGTGCGTGACGCGATCACCGGGTTGGTGATGCCCTCCACCCACACCCTGGTGCGTCGGCCCTCACCGCGGTCCTCGCCGCGGATCGGTTCCAGGGCAAAGATCCTGTCGGCCCGGGCGTATTTGCCGAAGCCGAGGAAGACCATGCGGGATTCGGTGGCCATGCGCCCAGTATTGCCGTTGGCGAGTACCGGGCGGCGTTCGGCATTCCGGAAGCCGACCGTCCGCATCGGGTCCTAGCATTTCCGGATGACCGAGAATGCCGAACTGTCAGCACCCTCCACCGTCAACGGGCCGGCCCCGCAGGCCCCGACCCCGTCGGTGCCGCCGCCCTGGGAGCCGCCGCTGGCCGGCACCGAGACCGAGCATCTGCTCGGGGCGCTCGACCGGCAGCGTGCGACGTTCCGCTGGAAGGCCGACGGCCTCGACTCCGCCGCGTTGAACACCACCATCGCCGCATCGAAGATGACCATCGGCGGCCTGCTCAAGCACCTGGCCGTCGTCGAGGACGAGAAGTTCACCGTCTGGCTGTCCGGCGAACCGCTGGGCGAGCCGTGGACAACTCTCGGCGGCCCGCCGGACGGTGACGAAACCGACGAGTGGGTGTTCGGTTCCGCGGCCGACGATTCGCCCGAGGATCTGTATGCGCTGTACGACGGGGCCGTGGGACGGTCCCGCTGTCGACTGGCGGCCGCGCTGGCCGACGGTGGTCTGGACCGGCCCGTCCACATGGCGTGGGGGGATCTCGGTCATCTCAGCCTGCGCCGGATCCTGTTCGACCTGCTCGAGGAGTACGGAAGGCACGCCGGGCACGCGGACTTGATCCGGGAGGCCATCGACGGGCGGGTCGGCGAGGACCCGCCTAGCGATTGGCGGCCCGGTGCCGGAGATCTGCGGACCGAGCTGCCGCAGCCAATTTTCGACCATCGGTGACTTTGGTCCCTTCCGGTGTCCCCGTGACCCGACGAACACTGGGTAGGACGGACGCCGCCAAGTGGTTGAGGCGCGCCGGACATGATCGAGCAGATTCGAGGGGATCACATGCAGACCATCGACCAGTACCTGCCCGAGCACCCGTTCTTCCAGGGGCTGGACGCCGCGACCACCGACCTGCTGTCCGGCTGCGCGGTCAACGTGCATGCCCGACCCGGTGAGTTCCTGTTCCGCGAGGGCGAGGCCGCCGACCATTTCTATGTGCTACGGCGCGGCCGGGTCGCCATCGAGGTGCGCACGCCCGCCCGCGGAGTCGAACTGGACGAGCTCGATGGGCAGGACGTCATCGGCTGGTCGTGGATGGTGCCGCCCTACCAGTGGACCTTCGATGCCCGCGCCGTCACCGACACCAGCGCCCTCGCCTTCGATGCGGCCTGCCTGCGCGCAAAGTGCGAGGCCGACCCTGCCGTCGGATACGAGCTGACGAAGCGGTTCGTCTCCGTGATGAACCATCGCCTGCAATCCGCCCGGGTGCGGATGCTGAACCTGCAGGCGGAATTCGTCGACTGAACTGACGCAGGTCCGCCGCCCTCCGGCGGGACCTTCTGCCCTGTCCGGCCCACCCCGCCGGGTGAAGGCTGAAAGCCGTGGCAGGGGTCACCGGCACGGAATCGCTGGTGTGACGCCACGATCCCGTCGTGCGGTCCCCTCCTCCGCGCCTCCGCATGCGGGACACACCGGCGGGTGCGCCGGCTGCAGATCAGTCGGGCACCACGGGGAAAGGGTCGGGCAATGACGATCACCAGCGACTTCATCGTGGCGGGCGTTGACGGATCCGACGCCGCCCTCGAAGCGACGCGTTGGGCTGCCGACGAGGCCGTCCGACGGCATTGCGAACTCCGTTTGCTGCTTGCCTATTCGCTGCCGGCGATGGTGGGCTACCCGGACTACGATCCGATGCCCGAGGTGCTGGCACCAGTGCTGTTCGACGAGGGCCAGAAGATCATCGACAGCGCGCGAGCAGATGTGCTGCGGACGAACCCACAGCTGACAGTGACCGCCACCGTCGTCGAGGAGCCGGCCATCTCAGCGCTGCAGGACGCATCGCAGGAGGCCGTCCTGACGGTGGTCGGTTCGGACCATGTGAGCCGCTTCCATGGCGTCATGCTCGGATCCGTTGCGCTGGCCGTCGCTTCCACCAACCCCGCGCCCGTCGCGGTGATCCACCGCGGGCAGACCCAGCGTTCCGATGGACCGGTGGTCGTAGGGGTCGACGGCTCGTCCACCAGCGATGCCGCTGTGAGCTTCGCGTTTCAGGAGGCCTCGGTGCGCGGCGCCCACCTGGTCGCCGTGCACGTGTGGAACGACAGTACTGTTCCGGTGTCGCACCGGATGAAGGACGTGATGGATCCGGCGCGGATCGAGCAGCAGGAGCAGGTGTTGCTCGCGGAACGCATCGCCGGTTGGGCGGAGAAGTACCCCGACGTGCTCGTGCGGAAGCTCGTCATCCAGGGCCGGGCCACCGCCGGTCTCCTCGAGCAGTCGGCCGGCGCCCAACTGCTGGTGGTCGGCAGTCACGGACGCGGTGGCTTCACCGGAATGCTACTCGGCTCGACCAGCCACTCGCTGATCATCCACGGCACCTGTCCCGTGGTGGTGGTTCGGCAGGCATAGCCTGGGCCGTCGATCTGTTCGATCGCGTCGAGGACTCCGGGAGGCGCTGTGTCGCACAGCTTCGACAAGGGCTACTGGGAGAACCACTGGACGCAAGCCGACGGTCGTTTCCCAGCGGGAGATCCGAACCCCTACCTGGAGATCGAGATCAGCGGGCTGCCAACGGGAACGGTGCTCGACGCCGGCTGCGGTGAAGGAGCGGAGGCGATCTGGCTCGCGTGCGCGGGTTGGCAGGTGACGGCCGCCGACATCTCGTCCGAGGCGCTCTCCCGCGCGTCGCGTCGCGCGGCCGGCAGCGGCGCCCCTGGCGAGCGGCTGAACTGGATGGAGGCCGACCTCAGCAGCTGGCAGCCGGACCGGCAGTTCGACCTGGTCACCACCCACTACGCGCACCCGGCGATACCGCAACTGGACTTCTATCAACGCATCTCGAGCTGGGTGGCGCCCGGCGGCACGCTGCTGATCGTCGGGCACCTCGAGGCGCCCGACGCCGCGAACGGTCCCGAGCACGGGCACGGGCACCGGGTTCGACCGCCGACCGACGCATCGGTCACGGCGACCGCTGTCACCGCTCTGCTGGAACCGGCGCAGTGGGACGTGATGACAGCGATGGAGCAGAAGCGCACCATCGGCCAAACTGCCGGGAGCCATCAACTCAGCGACGTGGTCGTCCGCGCGACCCGACGTCTCTGACGTCGGCCGATTCTCGCGCCGACGGCGCGCCCGCCGTCAGTGCCCGCGCAGGCTCAGGCAGCGGGCGTCACACCTGTAGGTCATTCGTGGCGCTCCTTTCCCGGTCACTCGCTTCCGGCGCGACGCGTCGAGGAACCCTCATGCTCACGGCGGGACGCCTGCTGGATCAACCGCCGTTGGGCTGACGGTGTGCCGCAGACTCTCACTCGGCGCGCCCGGGCGTTGCTCGTGTCGCAGCAGAGGTGGAGCGAAGAATTTTCCGAAGCCAAGGCCAGGGCATCAAGCGCCCCTCCGGAACTCCGGGTCATCCCTGAGTCCGCCGCGGGAAGGATGGCGCACACTGGGTGGGGCAGCGGGTGCTGCGGAATGACGCCGGCGGGAGGACCACCATGGCTGACAACGATCCGTTCGGATTCGACCCACAGGACCTCGATCGGATGCTCCGTGGAGCTCTGGGTCAGTTCGGCCGGATGTTCGATGCGTCCGGGAACGGGGCAGGCTTGTCCGGTTTGCTCGACAACCTCGGACGTACTTCGGGTGCGACTGTGGAGCCAACCACCACCGGGCAGACCGGCGACGGCGTGTGGGCGATCTACACCGTGGACGACAAGGGCGGAGCACAGGTCGAGCAGGTCTATGCGACCGAACTCGACGCGCTGCGGGCCAACAAGCACAACACCGACAGCGCCCGCCGTGTCCGGTTCCTGCCTTACGGTATTGCCGTCAGTGCCCTCGACGAGCAGCACCCGACGATCGACGCCGACGAGGAGTAACCGCCCCAGCGGGTCCGTCCCCGCACCGCGCGGTCGGTGGGTCCGCCGATCGCTCAGGTGGTCGGAGCCAGGTCGGCATCATGCTTGGGCATGATCGAGGCCAGCGCCAAGATGCCGAGGCAGAGCACGGCAGGCACGGCCATCGTGTGGTGTAGCCCCAGATGGTTCACCAGGAAGCCGACGATGGCAGGGCCCGCGAGGAACGCCGCGTACCCGAAGGTCACCACGAAGGCCAGCACCCGGCCGCCCCCGACATGCCCGGCGACCGCGTACACCTGCGGCGCAATCATCCCGACGCCCAGCCCGACCAGCGCCCAACCGACCAGCAGCAGCGGCAGACCGCTGACGACAGCGACTGTGCCGTAACCGATCGCCGCGCACAGGCCGCCGAACCGGACCACGGCGCGGCGGCCGAACCGGGAGACCAGACGGTCACCGAACAGCCGGATGACGACCATGAAGGCGCTCACCGCGACCAGCCCCAGCGACCCGGTGGTGGAGTCCACCTGGGCCACCTCGGTGACGTGCAGCGCCGCCCAGTCGGTGGCCGTGCCTTCTGAGAGCCCGAACGCCAGTGCCATCACCGCCAGCACCCACGCGATCGGCGGGATCTTCGTGCGGACGCCGTCGACGCTGTGCGGGACCACCGCGGTGGGTGGGGTGATCCTCAGCAGGACGACGAAGGCGACGGCGGCCAGCGCGGCGACGAACAGCAGCAGCGGCAGCACGATGTCACCCCCGGTGAGGCCGAGCGCTGTCGCCATCAGCAGCACGCAGCCGGCGCCGATGAGCCCACCCACCGACCACAACGCGTGGAACCTGCTCATGATGGGACGCTTCCGGGCCGCTTCGACCTGCACCCCGATCGCGTTCATGGCCACGTCGATGGAGCCGTTCCCGAGCCCCAGCAGCACGGCGCCGGAGACCGCCACCGGGAAGGTGTCGGCGAAGGCGAACGTGACTGCCGCAGCGACCAGAAAGGGCAACCCGGTCAGCGCCACCTGACGCGCGCCGATCGAGTCGGACAGCCTGCCGCCGATCTGCATCGCGAGGATGCCGGCCAACCCGCCGCTGAACAGCAGGATCGCGATCTGGGTCGTATCGATGTCCAGCCGTTCGCGGATGGACGGCAGCACGCCGCCGTAGCCGCCGATGATCAGCCCGTTCACCGCGAACATCAACGCAACGGCGACCACGGATCTCGTGCTGGCCAGCCGGACGCTGAGATCTGTCGGCGGGTTAACGCTGGAGCTCATCGGCGTGGTCCTCCAGTCGGATGTGCGCCGCGCGGCAGGATGGCGGTGGTCCATCGGTGAGGTGGTCGAGACCGACACCGCCCGGACCGGTCAAGACGTGTGCGGGTGTCCCGGTGCACCGTACTTCGACCGGCACGACGCGCCGATGACGGAGCGAGTCGACAAGATCTTCGGCCGGGCCGGTGGCGTCTTCGATCGCCGCAACCGCCGGGACACACCTGTGCAGGTACGGGTGGTTTGCCGCTGGTTGCCGGATGCTGCACTCGTGGGTGTCATCAACCGGGTGCTACCGGACAGTCAACGCCGTTCACTGACCGAGCTGACCGAGGATCTCGATCTGACCGTCGGGGACGCCGTGTCGAAGCGCTCGGCGTTCTGGACGATGCTGACGTTGTCGGCTCTGATCGCCTCTGCCGGGGTGCTGTCCGACTCGACCGCCACGGTCATCGGCGCCATGATCATCGCTCCGCTGTCGACGCCGATCATGGGCATCGCACTGAGCATCGCCAAACAAGAACCGGGAGGTGCCGCCCGAGCGGGTCGATTCGTCCTCGGCGGCGCCGTGTTGGTGGTGGGCATCGGGGTCCTGTTCGCCCTGGTCATCCCGGATACCTTCGACCTGCTCGGCAACAGCCAGATCAGCGGCCGGACGTCACCGGGACTCGGTGATCTGGTCGCCGCTGTCGCGACCGGCTTCGCCGGGGCGATCGCCCTGGCGCGACGTGACGTCGCCGCGGTGTTGCCGGGGGTGGCGATCGCCATCTCGCTCGTCCCGCCACTGGCGGTGGTCGGCGTGTGCCTGGGGCAGGCCGCTTTCGGTCTGGCCATCGGTGCGCTGGTGCTGTTCCTGTCCAATCTGATCGCACTCGTGCTCGCCGGCACCCTGGTCTTCGCGGCGCTCGGTGCGAAGGACCCGGGACGGCCGACCGGCGGTCCGCGTCGGCGCGCCTATCTGACCATCACCATCCTGTTGATCGTTGTGGGTATTCCGTTGTTGGTCAACACGGTCGGGAACTACGTCATCAGCGTGCTCGCCGGCCGGGCAACGGATGCGGCGCAGCAATGGATCAGCGGCACCCCTGGCGGTCAGATCCAGTCTGTCGATTTCGTCGCCAACGAGCTGCACATCCAGGTGCAGGTACCGCAGGAACTGCCGGCTACGGACGCGTTGATGCAGGACCTGAGCGACCAGTTGCCCAGCGGCATACCGGTGATCGTGAACAGCTCGCTCGGTACCAGTGTGCAGGCGGGCCAAACGCAGTGACGCCGGCCAGGGCAACGAACGCCCGGTCACAGCAACTTCGTTCGACGGCAACGCATTGACCCGTGCGGGGCAGCGATCTCGCCTTCCTGTCGTCCCGACCAGGGTGCTGCCACCGGTAGGGTGCACGTGGTGGTGACGAGCTCCGATCGACGGCTGGTGTTCCTGGACTTCGACGGCACCTACGCCTTTCACGGCGTCGTCCCCGACGCACATGTCGACGCGGTGCGGGCGGTGCAGGCAGCCGGACACAGGGTGTTCCTCTGCACCGGACGTCCCCGCTCGATGATTCCCGCCTCGGTGCTCGCCGATCTCGACGGCTTCGTCGCAGCGGCCGGCGGTTACGTCGAGATGGACGGAAAAGTGTTCCTGGATCACCGTTTTCCGGCGGAGCTCGCGGCACGGCTGGTGTCACTGCTCGACCAGCACGAGGTCGCGTATCTCCTCGAGGCGCCGGAAGCGCTGTACGGACCGCCGGGTGTGGATCGCCGCCTGACGGATCTGCTCGCGCGGCATCTCCGGTCCACCGACCGACCGGAACGCGAGGGACCGCTCGACATCCTTGCTGCATTGCGGATGTCAGGCGATCTCTCGCGTGCGTCGTTCGGCAAGGTGACCTGCTTCGACTCACCTGAACCCGTCATCTCGCTGGCAGCCCAGATCGGGCCCGAGCTGAGCGCGCTGCCGAGCTCGATCCCCGACATGGGTGATTCGGCCGGGGAGATCTTCCTGTCGTGGGTACACAAGGCCGTCGGCATCCAGACGGTGATCGACCATCTGGGAATGACCGTGCGGGACGTCATCGCGGTCGGCGACGGGCTCAACGACATCGAGATGCTCGAGTTCGCCGGCACTGCGGTCGCCATCGAGGGCAGCGATCCTCGAGTGCTCGCCGCCGCTGATCTGGTGGTTCCGGGTCCGGATCGCGAAGGTCTGGTCACCGCTTTCGAGGAACTGCGACTGACCGGCGTGCAACCGGTACCGAGGTGAAAACCCCGCCACCGGCAATCCTCTTCAGCGGCCGACGGCTCAGGCGATGGTGAAGATTTTCTCTGCGCGGCTGCCCGGGGACGCCCGCGCCGGGCGGGCGTTGGAAGTGGATTGCCCGTCCATCCAGACGCGGCGCGCCGCTGTGTGGTGGAGGACCCAGGAATTGAACCTGGCGAGACGCCCCGAGTGCGTATCCCCCTGGACAGCCCAGATCAGGGCTGCGCATGGACTGTAACTGCTGATCAGAGGCCGTGCAACCGGACCGACGAGGGTGATGCGTGGCATGCACCCGCTCGCGATCCCCGCGCCCTCGCCCCCCGACATTTCGCGTACGGACGGTGTCCGGGATGTCACGCATGGGATCATTGGCGGAATGACGGGCGATGGCCGAAACCGTGGCGTTACGCCCGCCGGTCTCTTGTTGGAGCGTCAGGTCGACCTGTCGGCGATCACGACAGAGTTGCAGGCCGCGAAGATCGGTGACGGCCGGGTCGTGGTGATCTCCGGCCGGGCCGGCATCGGCAAATCAAGCCTGCTGACCGCGGCTCAACAGGCCGCACGAGCCGACGGCTTCACCGTGCTGGCCGCGCGCGCGAGCGAGCTGGAGCGCGAGTTCGCGTTCGGTGTCGCACGGCAGCTGTTCGAGCGGGCAGCCTGGAGGTCGCCGCAGTGGTGGGCGGGGGCGGCAGCGCAAGCCCGGACGATCTTCGATGACGTCCCGCCGCCGACCGGCGGGGTGTTCGAGGACGTGTCGCAGGCGGTCCTGCACGGCCTGTACTGGTTGGTCGTCAACGCCGCCGCCGATGGGCCGCTGCTGCTGACTGTCGACGACCTGCAGCTCTGCGACCGTTCATCGCTGCGCTTCCTGTCGTATCTCAGTCGCCGGCTCGACGGGCTGCCGGTCGTCCTGCTGTGTGGTGTCCGTACCGCCGGGCAACCCTTCACCGATGCCACCCTGGCCGGGCTCGCGCACGACCCCACGACACGGGTCGTCGAACCTCAGCCGCTCACGGTGGACGCGGTGAGCGACGTATTGCGCCGGCGGATGGACGTGGAGCCTGCTGCTGCCTTCGCCGCGGACTGCCATCGTGTCACCGGCGGCAACCCGCTGTTGCTGGACGAGCTGGCCCGCGCCCTGCACGCGGACGGCGTGCGGCCCGATACCGCTCCGGTGGAGGTGATCGCCACCCTCGGTCCACGAGCCGTGTCCCGCACCGTGTTGTCCCGATTCGCGCGCTCCGGACCCGACGCCATTGCCGTGGCGCAGGCGCTGGCCGTCATCGGCGAGTGGGAATCGACCGCCCTGGTGGAGGCGGTCACGGGTCTGGACGCCGACCGGATCGAGGTCGCAGTCCGGACCCTGTTGCGGGCTGAGATCCTGCAGCCGGGGTCGCCGTTGCAGTTCGTGCATCCCCTGGTGCGCGACGTCATCTACCGAGAACTGACGCCCGTGGAGTCCGAGCGCCGGCATCTGCGGGCGGCGGAGGTGCTGCGATCGATGGGTCGTCCCGTCGAGCAGATTGCGGCGCATGCGCTTGCCCTGCAGCCGGCGGCCCGCGGCTGGGTGGTGGACTGCCTACGGGAGGCTGCGCTGATCGCTGTCCGCCGCGGGGCCGCCGACGATGCTCTTGCCTACCTGCGGCGGGCAGTGGCGGAGCCGCCGCCCGAGGAGGTCCGGCCACGGCTCCTGCAGGAACTCGGGATGTCCGAGTCGCTGGCCAACGAACCCGTGCCGGCGATCGAGCACCTACGTGCCGCACACAGGTTGGCGGCCGACCCCGCCGAGCGCGCGGAGATCGTCGGCGTGCTCTCCCGGATGTTGATCTTCACCAATCCGCCGGATGACGCGGTCGCCCTGCTCCGTCAGGTGCGGGCGGCGATGCCGGACGAGCTCGGTGATCTGGACGACGCACTTGCCGCCGTCGAGCTGTATGCCGTGCACTTCGGAGCAGACGACACCGACGGCGGCGATCGGCTGTCCATGGTCGGCCCGCCGCGGGTCGGTTCTGGGCCGGGGGCGCGGATGCTGGCCGCGAGCGCCGCGTGGGACCGGGCACTCACCGGCGGCACGAGCGATGACTGCGTCCAGCTGGCGCGAACTGCGCTGGACGGCGGCGTGTTGATCCGGGCCGATCCGTGGTTCATGTCCATCGTCGCCGCCGGGGTGCTGGTGCTTGCGGACGATCCCAGCGCCTCCGACGTGTGGAAGCAGATGCTCGCCGACGGTCACCGCAACGGCTCGCAGCTCACCATCAGCGGGGTGCGACTGTGGCAGGGCTGGAACTTCCTGGAATGGGGCGCGCTGGACGACGCCCAGCAGACCCTGGACCTGTATGCCGCCGACACCGCCCGCCGCGACGGTCAACGTGAGAGCGGCATGGCGTACTGGGCTGGATTCAATGCGCGCGTGCTGCTCGCTCGCGGTGACATCCCGGGTGCGCGGGCCACGCTGGCGGCCGCCGATCGCGCTGCCCCGGGCTCGGACGGCGACCTGCTGATGCGTCGGGCCGAGACCGAGGTGCTTCTCGCCGAGGCACGGTGGGAGCGGGCGTTGGATGCTTCTTCCCGGTTGGCACAGGTGCAGCGGCGGGTCGTCAACCCGGCTTGGTCACCGTCGTCGGGGTTGTCGGCCCGCGCGTTGGTGGGGCTCGGGCGGTTCGACGAAGGGGTTGCGGCAGCCGAGGCCGGACTTGCCGCGGCGCGTCTGTGGAATGCCGGCAGCGCCGTCGGTGCCTCGTTGCGGGTTCTCGGCGCCGCGCTGGACGCGGCCGGTTCCCCGAGCTGTGTCAAGGTTCTCGAGGAAGCGGTGGGCTTGTTGGAGGCATCACCTGCCCGGCTGGAATGGGCGAATGCCTCACTCAGTCTGGGCGCGGCCCTGCGGCGGCGCGGTCAGGCGGTCGCCGCCCGGCCGCACCTCGCACGTGCAGCGGAACTGGCGACAGCCTGCGGCGCAACGGGTGTGGCGTCATCGGCTGTGGCCGAGCTCCGAGTCGCGGGTGGCCGCACCCGTCAGCGAGCCGTCTCGGGCATGGATTCGCTGACACCCAGCGAGCGGCGCGCCGCCGAATTGGCCGTGTCGGGACGGAGCAACCGGGCGATCGCGCAGGAGCTGTATGTCACCCCCAAGACGGTGGAGGTGCACCTGTCCAACGCGTACCGCAAGCTCGGCATCGCATCACGCGGCGAGCTGGCCGCGGTGTGGCCGGTGGATCCGGCGCCCTGACCGACTTTGTCGCGAATCCGACCGGGCCGGCATCGACCTCGGCCGATCGATGCTGCCCAACCGGGCACGGTCCCAGTGCCTTCGCCGCGTCACACCCGGCCGGTCTCGTGGGCCCACATGGCTACCTCGACGCGGTTTCGGGCACCGAGCTTTCGCATCAGGCTGGCCAGGTGAGCTTTGACGGTGCTGGGCGTGATGTAGAGCTCGGCGGCGATCTCATTGTTGGTGCGGCCCTGGGCGACCGGCACGAGGACTTCTTCCTCGCGGGCCGTGAGCAGTTCTATCGGCTGCCTCGGTGATGAGGCCTCTGCATGGGCGAATGCGGCCAACAGTCGGACAGTCACGCTGGGTGCGATCAGCGCCTCTCCGTCGGCGGCGGCGTGGATGGCCTGGGTCAGCAGGGCGGGTCCGGCGTCCTTGAGCAGGAACCCGCGGGCGCCGGCTTTGAGCGCACCGTGGACATACTCGTCGAGGTCGAAGGTGGTGATGACCACGATCGGCAGGGGGTCGGTGACGTCGGGGCCGGCGAGGCGTCGGGTCGCCTCGATGCCGTTCATGAGCGGCATCCGGATGTCGAACAGGCCGACGTCGGGACGCAGCTGAAGCGCCAGGCGGACTGCCTCGCGCCCGTCGGCGGCCACGCCGACCACTGCGATGTCGGGTTGGGCGTCGAGCAGCATCGTCAGCCCGGTGCGCACGATGGGCTGGTCGTCCGCGATGAGGACCCTGATGGTCATCGGGGCGTCCCGGTTCTTGGCAGGACCGCCTCCACCCGCCAGCCCCGCTCGGCGCCTGGGCCCGCCCGGAAGGTGCCGCCGAGCAATTCGGAGCGCTCCCGCATTCCCACCAGGCCGTAGCCCGCTGACGCCCGGCCCCCGGCGGCGCCGTCGTCGTCGATGGTCAGCCGCACATCGTCGGCGTCGCCTGTGATGGCGACGGTGACTCGCGTCGCATGGCGGGCGTGCCGTCGGGCGTTGGTGACGGACTCCTGGGCCAGGCGATAGATCGCGGCCCCCACCGCCGGGCTGAGGTCGTCGAACTCGCCGGAGAGCCTCACCTCGACGTAGGGACGCGAATGGCCATCGGTGGCGAGTTGCTCGACCTCGGCCACACCGGACTGCGGCGCGAACTCAGTGTCCTGTGGGGTGCGGAGCACGCCGACGATGGCGCGCAGCTCGGTGAGGGTGCGGGTCGCCGCGTCCTCGATGACGACCAGAGCCTGGATGGCACGCTCGGGGTGGGAGGCCGCGACGGCACGTCCTGCTTGGGCCTGGATGGCGATGCCGGTGACGTGGTGGGCAACAGTGTCGTGCAGTTCACGAGCGAGCTGTTCGCGTTCGCGAGTCTTGGCTTGGTCGATGTCGCGGATGCGGATCTTCGCGCGAAAGCGGATCGCTGCGCCGAGCGCGGCGGCGAACAGAAAGAACGCATACCCGGCGACCGCCTCCGCCAGGCTGGTGGGGTCGGCGCCGCGGGTGGTGACGACGGTCAGCCAGAGCAGGATGACGCCGAGGCCGCTGGCCGCCTCCCGACCGGAGCCCCACCGGAACAGCGCGTAGGCAAGGATCAGCACAGCGATGCTGCTGTTCAGCAGGGCGCCTTGCGACCCGCTGAGGATTCTGACGATGTCGACGATCGTCAACGTGCCGACAGAGACCGCAACCGCGACGAGCGGGTGCGTGCGTCGAAACAACAGGGGCCCGACGACCGCGAGGACCGCGAACAGCAACAACGGGAATGGCGCCAGGTCCTCGCGGAGCACCACTTCGACCACGGACCAGCAGATCAATACAGCGACCAGCGCCCAGTCCCGCGGCCCCAGGTCCGGGGCATTCGCGGGTCGAGGTTCGGCCCACAGCGAGCGGAGTGCGCTGGTGGCCATGTGATCAGCCTAGGCAGCCAGCTGCTCGGCGTATCGGCCGAAAGTACAAGAGCACGGCTGTGCCAACGGCCAGGTCGAATCGGGCTTCGTGGCCGATGTGCCCGCCGCCGGTATCCGTGAGGGTGAAAGCACCTACCCGATCAACGAAGGAGCATTGTGACCAAAGCCCACACCGAACCACAGAATCCGCCGACCGAGGACACGCTGCAAGATCTGCGAATGCCCGTACAGGGCAAGCTCGCGGCAGCATGGACCAGCTTGATGTTCTTCGTCATCTACATCGACTACTTCCACCTCTACCAGCCCGGCGCCATCGACCAAATCCGGGGTGGCGGCGTCTACGAGTTCGACATCACCCCGACGTTGGTGACCGTTTTCCTTGTGGTGATAGGGATCCCGGCCCTGATGGTGATGCTCTCCATGGCGCTGCCCGCCCGGGTGAACCGTGCGACGAACCTCGTCGTGGCATCTGTCTACATACCGGTCATGGTCTTCAACGCGGCCGGGGCGTCCTCGGACTGGGCCTTCTACTACGGCTTCTCCATCGGACTCGAGGTGCTGATCCTGGCCTTCATCCTGCGTACCGCATGGACCTGGCCACGCCGCACCGCATCGCCGGCGACCGTGGCATCGGGACTCGACGGCGAGCCACTCCGCACGCCGTGGCAGGCGTGACTTCCTGCTCCGCTCCCGACCCCGATTGCTGGTGCGCCGTTGTCCAGGATCAAGTGCACGGCAAGGTCTTTGGACACTTCACGGTCGTTGGTGCGCAGGTACTTGAGGAACTCCTCGTGCCGGTGCCGGGGCAGGCACTGACCGATCACCGACCCCGTGAGGACGTTCAACGCAGCGAACAGGGTGGTGGGGCCGTGCCGGTGGTAGTCAAAGCTGATTCCCACGCCGTAGCTGCTGGTCCCCTCGATCCCGACGGCGTCCAACGGACCGTGCTCGATCAACCAGCCCGGCGTCGGGTGGCACACGATGATCGTCGACCACCGACGTGACAGACGCTGACGCGCAGATGCCTGATGATCGCGGACGAACACGCATCCGCCTCATGATCATGAGACGACGACGGCCACAGCGGGGCACCAGAACACGATCCGCGTCTCAACAAGTTGGTCATCCCGGCTCCATGCCTCAACCCTGCTGAGGGTTGCCGAGCCGACCCGGGGCTGCGACGATCGCTACCCTCGACTGATCGAACCGTCGGGAGGCGTCATGCTGGAGTCCGCTGCCCTTGTCGGGTTCGTCGGCGTTTCCGACCTTGATCGCGCCCGGCATTTCTACGGCCACCAGCTTGGACTACCACTGCGGGATGAAGCGCCGTTCGCGCTCGTCGTGGAGGCGGGCGGGACCATGCTCCGGATCACCGCTGTGGACGACGTTTCACCGGTGACCTACACCGTTCTGGGTTGGAGTGTCCGGGATATCGACGCGGCGATAGATCACCTTGTTTCTTGTGGAGTGACATTCACCCGGTACGAAGCCCTGAACCAGGATCGACGCGGCGTGTGGACAGCACCCAGCGGCAGCCGAATTGCCTGGTTCCTGGATCCTGATGGCAACAATCTTTCTCTGACTGAGTTCGCCGAACCTGGCTGACCCAGCAAGCGGCGGACCACACCCGCGGTGCGACAGAGAACAAAGCCAATCTCGATCACGAAATCCGCTGCATGGCAGGGAAGCCTGGCAAATCATCCTTCTCTGGTGGTGTGTTTCATTATTGATTGACGGCTTGCTGGAGGGCGACTCGTCCGCGACGGACCTTGGCGAGGATGGACTCGGCTGTCGCGGTACGGATGAAAGTTTCGGGTTGTCGTTCCTGGCTGCCGTGTAGTCCTCGATCGCGGCGATCAGGTCGGGGACGGAGTAGAAACTGGGCCGGCGTAAGGCTTTGTCGGTCAGGTCCCGGAACCGCCGCTCGGCCAGATTCAGCCACGACGAGGAGGTCGGCGGCAATTTCAGGTGGAACCGGGGGTGCGACGCCATCCAGCCCTTCACGTCGGGGTGCTTGTGGTCAGCGTAATTGTCCAGAATCAAATGCACTGCAAGGCTTTTGGGGACCTCACGGACGATGGTGCGCAGGAACTTGAGGAAGTCCTCGTGCCGGTGGCCGGGCAGGGCACTGCCCGATCACCAACCCGGTCAGCACGTCCAACCCCGCGAACAGGGTGGTGGTTCCGTGCCGGTGCGACCCTTTTTCATCGGCAGGAATGCTTGATCCGATCAAGCGCCGGTCGTCGGTGCAACGCGCTGTGCGCGGCGCTCGCGCAGCGACGCACCACCGTCTTGGGGAACGGTTCGGCGACGCTCTGGGTGTGCCGAAGTACCTGGCGAGACCTCGAGGCCGATCGTCGCAAGGGCTGTGGTCCTCACGGGATCATCCGGGACTTCGCCTGTTCGGTGATCTGCGCGATCAGCTCCTCACGATGCTCGGCCGCAGCAGCCTGTTCTGAGGGGACCTCGACGCGGGTGTTGGCGATCCCCCAGATCATCAGGTCGATCAGTACCGGGATGAGCTCGATGGCAGGGCGTCGGGGAACGTAGACCCAGCGCCTGCCGTCCTCGGGATCTCTGACACGGCCGACAATGCCGCTGTCCCGGAGGCGCTGGAGCCGCTCGGCCAGGGTGTTGGTGGCGATCGACTCGTCGGCGGCGAAGTCGGCGAAGTGCGTGCGCCCGCCGATGAGCAGGTCGCGCAGCACGACCAGGGTCCACCGGTCTCCGAGCACGTCGAGCGACGCGGCGACCGGGCATGAGGACCGCGGCTCCGGCGCCTGCGAGGTCGAGGTCGACATCGCCACATCCTACTTGCAAATGAGGAGTGATCGTGCGTATGGTCGCTTGCATGAAACAAGTGAGTTTTCCGCCCGGAGCTGGCCCGGCTGGGAGAGCGACGGCCGTCAGCGCTGCCGGCACCGACTTCGCGGAGCCCTCCCGCGCAGACAGTCGCTGGCCCAGCCGGGGTGGGTCGAGGTCCCTTCTCCCAGTCGCAGGGCAGCGGGTGCTGGTGACCGGTGGCAGCTCGGGGATAGGGATGGCCCTCGCCAGGGCCCTCGCCGGGGAGGGGGCGTCGGTCGTGGTCACCGGCCGCGACCCGGAACGCCTGGCTGCCGTCGCCGAGAGTCATCGGTCGATCGAGGGGGTCGTGTGCGACGTGACCGACGACGACCAGGTCAGGGCGCTTCGTCAGCAAATCATCGCCGGTGGTGGGCTGGACGTGCTCGTCAACTGCGCAGGGGTGATGCACTTCTTCGACGTGACGGCCGGGTTCCCACTGGAGCGCCAGCTGCAGGAGGTGGCCATCGACGTGTCCGGTCCGATGCGCATGGTCGACGCCTTCCTCCCCGACCTCCTGCTGCGGCCGTCGACGATCATCAACGTCAGCTCCGGGCTCGCCTGGGTTCCCTACGCGCCGGCCCCGGTCTACTCGGGCGCCAAGGCCTTCATCCACGCCTGGACGATCTCGTTGCGCCACCAGCTCAAGGACAGCTCGGTGCGGGTCGTGGAGATCCTCCCCCCGATCGTCGACACCCCCCTCGCGGAGGGCCTGAACCCGAGCTTCTCGCGGATGAACCTCGACGACCTCGTGGCCGCCGTGCTGGCGGGGCTGCGGCGCGGGCGCGAGGAGATCGCTCCGGGTCAGGCGCTGGGACTCAAGTGGCTCAACCGGCTCGCACCCTCGCTGATCTTCGGCATCCTCAACAGGCAGGCGACACGATGACGAGCACCTCCACCGACAGGCGTCGTGCCTGGCCGATGTGGGCCATGGCGTTCGGCGGGTCGCTCGGGTTCACCGCGGTGATGCTGACCATCGGCATGGGCCTGGGGAGGCTCTGGGTGCAGATCGACCCCGTGGTCTACGGCGACACCTGGCTGAACACCTTCCTGTTCCTCCTCCCGTGCATCGCCATCACACTCATCCCCGCATTCATCGGTGCCATCTGGTCCTGGCGGGATGCCGCTGCCGGTTCCGCGGCGAAGCGGCGCTGGGCGGTGACGGTCGGTGGCCTGACGGTCTCCGTGCTGGTGACCCTCGTCTACCACCTACCGGTCAACATCCGCATCTGGTCGGGTGGCATGTCCTCCAGCGAGCTCACCTCCCAGCTGCACTGGTGGCTCGCCCTGCACGCCGTGAGGACCGCGGCCGGGGTCGTCGCCACGACCGCCGCCTTCCTTGCTATCGGCGCCTCGATCAGCAGGCAACCTCGACCGGAAAAGCGACCCATCTGATGCCGTCCCCCTACCTCATCGTCGCCATCCAGTTCACCCTCGGCCTGATCATCTTCGCAACGGCGTTCCGGCAGTATGTGCTCGGCGTGCTGCAGTCGGCGGAGGTGTTCCTCGCCCTCGGCGCCGTCCTCCTGATCCAGGGATTGCGGTTCCTCGGGCTCACGATGCTCGCGCCGGGACAGGTCGCCGCCGGCCAGGACATGGGTGCTATCGAGATCATTGCCTACGGCGACCTCGCTGCAGCGGTGACAGGGGTCATCGCTGCCCTCGCTGCCTACCGGCGATCACCCCTGACGGTTCCGCTGGCATGGGTGTTCACCGTGGTGGGCCTGACGGACCTGGCCTCCGTCGGCGTCACCGTGGCCAGGGCCGGAACGCTCGAACAGGGAATCGGCGTCATGTGGATCACCTTCGGGCTCATCGCCCCGCTGCTCGTGCTCTCCCACGGCTACGTGCTCTACGCCCTGACAGCGCGCCGAAGTGAGTTCTCCGCAGCACCTGCCGGCGGCCGAGCACGCCCGGCAGTGCCCGGCCACCGGCCCTTGGCCCCATCCACCCCACGAGACGAGGACCAGACATGACAGATGCACGCGCCCACCGCTCACAGTGGACGCCTACGGCGAACTGTGGACCATCACCGATGTCGCCACCCGGCAGGCAGCGTGCGACGGGGTGCTGGCCGCGGGCTGCACGTACACCGACCCGTCCGTGCACGCGGAGGGTGTCGAGGAGATCATCGACTACATGACGCGGTTTCAGGAGAACGCCCCGTCGGGCGGCCCCGCGGACGACGGCAGGGGCGCTGACCTGCACACCGGCTCGATGGTTCCCGGCGACCGGCCCCGGGCGTGCTGATCTGAACCGTTCGGGCCACAGTCCGTACTGATGCTCGTGCACGTGCTTTCCCGCGAGCCGAACGCACTGACGTACCCGGTGAGGCGAGTTGCGCGGCCCGGCACGAACTCACATTCGGCTGTGGACGCAGACTTGCGACCGATCATCACGACGACCGCGGTGGCGGTGGATGATCTGATGGATCAGGCGCAATGCATTCCCACCGGCTTCGCAGTCGACGAGTCAGTTGCCACCAGGACGCTCGCGCAACGACTCCAGCGACCGGTCGATGTGGTCGCTCCACAGCAGACGGCCACCCTTAGCAGCCTGTCAGCTGTTTGCCTCGGCCTGGTTGATCCAGCGGAGCACATGAGCGAGGTACGGCTCCGAGTTGTCTTCCCACGCGTAGTGCCCGGCCTCAGGGATCACGTGGAACTCGCTGTTGGACAAGGCCTCTGAGAGACGGCGGGAGTTGCCGATCCCGACGAAGGTGTCGCGCTCGCCGTGGAGGACGAGGACGGGGGTCTCGATGGTGGGGGCGACCTGTTCGAGGGCGGGTGTCTCGTCGGGGTAGCTCGCCAGGAAGCCCGATTGTCCGCGGAGCTTGGCGAACTCGGTGGAGCCTCGGCGGTAGTCGGCGAGGCGGGCCTTGTCGGGTTGCTGCGTGCGCTTGTAGCCGACGCTGTTCGCTATGGCGCAGTAGATCCGACCGCCGATGGCGCCCCCAGCGGACAGGGTGAGAAGGCGGGCAAGTCGAAAGTTCACGAGCAGACGGAACAGCAGAGCGCCTTCGACGTGACCGACGGCGCCGGCATCGCCGATGACTGCGGATCGCAGGCGACCGGGGTTGTCGGCCATGAACCGAACGGCGATGGGGGTGCCGACGTCGGGGCCGACGTAGTGGGGGTTGACGAGGTCGAAGTGGTCGAGGATCCCGGACAGAAAGGCAGCTTGTTGGCTGACGGTGGTGAGTGTCCGATCGGCGGCTGACCCGCCGTGGTTGGGGAGGTCGACCGCGACGACGTCGAACTGTTCGCTCAGCTGGTCCCACCAGTCGCTGTAGGTGAGCACGCTCATCGGCTGCGGTGAGGTGAGGATCAGTTGAGGTGCGCCGGGCTGGCGGGATGCGGCGAACCGAAGACGGCGGCCGTCGATCGTTGCGTACTCCAGTTTCATGCGGCGTCCTCACCAACCATATTCAGTACGAGCTCTTCCGTGGTGAGGAGGAGTGCGGTGCCCTCGTGGTATTCGGGTTCGTCGGCCGGAACTCGTGAATCCACCGCCACCACAGCTGCTCCTTCGGGCCCTAGGGCAATCGCTTGTCGGTTGCAAGTGAAGCTATCTTGATCGCTCTGGAATCGCAAGTAAGCCGGCGCTCCACCCCCGCCACGTCCTCCGGGGTCTCGACGGCATCCGGGACGCCTTCGCCAAGGCAAACCGTGTCAAGGCCGCGCTGTTCAGCGCGAACTCCGTGTGGCCCGCTGGCTCAACGCCGAACACAGCGCCGGCCGAATCGGGTCGGACGACGGCCTCGATGAAGCCCCCGTCGTGGACCGGGCCGTCGCCGAACTGGCCGCTGGCCGTCACGCCGCAGATGAACTCGGCCAGCTTCTGGACAACGCCCGCCAACAACCGGCCGACCTGCAAACCCGATCAACTTCGCCGCGGTTGAAGCAGGTTTCTCATGATGGCCACGCCGATGACCGCTGAAGACAACGACACAGGCGACCTCGTCGTCCGTGGACGCAAGCCGTTCGCCATGCCTTTCCTACGTCGGCCTTGACTGGGCCGCGGAAATCCACCCGGTGTGCGAGTTGGACGCCACCGGAAAGATCAGGTCGCAGTTCACGATCACACATACCGCCGACGGGTTCGCGGACCGGTTGGGTCGACTGGCCGACGACCCGATGACGGTGTTCGCGCAGTGGAACGGCCGGCCCGTTGACGCACTGCTCGAGGTCGGACACCCGGTCGTGCCGGTCAGCCCGAACGCGATCAAGACCTGGCGCGAGGGTGAGGTGCTTTCCGGCGCGAAGTCCGACGCCGGCGACGCCGCGGTGATCGCCGAGTACCTGCGGTTGCGGTCGCACCGGCTGCGGCCGGCCACCCCGTTCTCCTCGCAGACCAAGGCATTGCGCACAGTCGTCCGCACCCGCGAGGACATCGTGGCCATGCGGGTCACCGCGACGAATTAGCTGACCGCCCTGCTCGATGCCCATTGGCCAGGCGCCGCAAAGATTTTCGCCGACGTCGAGTCGCCGATCGCGTTGGAGTTCCTGACCCGCTACCCCACCGCCAAACACGCCGCCCACCTAGCAACGCTCAGCGTGTCAGGCCAGAAACACCGTTTTTCGGACAGTCCCAGGGGCGTACCCGCCGCGATGGGATGTCCATTCGTCGACGGCCGGACGGTTAGGTGATGTAGCGGACGTTGACGGTGTTGATGGTTCCGTTGAAGGGGAAGGGTGCCCGGTCGTAGTAGTCGAGGGAGACGGGTCCGCCGAGGCAGGTGCCGATGTCGAGGCAGTCGTTGGCGGTAAATAGCAACGGGGCACTGATGGGGACGGTGCCGGTGGCGATGGTGTCACCGTTGGCGGTCATGGTGACGGTGAGCGGGCCGCCGGGCCGTGGCTCGGCGTACACGGTTTCGATGCTGATCGTCGCGGGTCCCGCGGGAAGCTGCTGCGCGGAACGGATTTTGGTGCGCATGACGATGAAGAGGTTGTACTCGTAGCAGAGGTACCCGTCGTCCATGTAGCAGGTAAGGCCGCCGCCGGCACCGCCGAGCGCATACAGCACCCCGCTGGCCTTGTCGGGAAGCACCGCGTCGATGGTGACAAGGTTCGCGCGGTTACCCAGGGCGGGCGCGCAGAATTCGGGCATGCGGGTGATGTCGCCGGTGAAGTTCCATTCCCGGTAGGGGGTGGAGATCCGCAACTCCGGGTGCAGGGAGACGATCCACAACCCGCCACCGACCGGGTAGACGCTGTTCCTCGCCGCCTCGATCGCGAACGTTTCCTTGAGCTGAGCCAGCTTCTCGGGGTTCTGGGCGGCCAGGTCGTTGGCTTGGGTCCAATCCTCGTCGAGGTGGTAGAGCTCCCACACATCCTGGTCCGGGGTCCAGTCATGGATCCCTGGCGGCAGCCCCTGGATCCACGGCGTGCGGGGCCCGAACGCGGACGCCATCCACCCGTCGTAGTAAATCGCCCGGCTGCCCATGATCTCGAAGTACTGGGTCTTCAACCGGCCGGGGGCGTCGGGCTCATCGAATGTGTAGGCGAAGCTCGTGCCGTCGATCGGATCCTGCGGGACGCCATTGACCACCCGTGGTGGGGTGATCCCGATGACCTCATAGATCGTCGGGACAATGTCGTTGCAATGATGGAACTGGCTCCGCGGCGTGCTGTCCGGGGTGATTTTCGCTGGCCATCGGATGGCCATCGGGTTCCGGGTCCCGCCGAGGTGGGATGCGAGTAGCTTGAGCCCCTTGTAGGGGGTGCTGCCCGCCCACGCCCACGCGGCGTGGTACTGGTTCTCGACCTTGGGAGAGCCCAGCACGTCCAGCCCGCCGAGTTCGTCCAACGCCTTGATGTGCATGTCGACGGTGGTCGGGATGCCGTTCTGCGCGAGGAGTTCGCTGATGGTGCCGTCGAGACCTTCACCGGAGGAGCCGTTGTCGCCCCAAATATAGAACACCATGGTGTTGTCGGCATAACCGAGCCGGTCGATCTCGTCGACCAACCGGCCGACCTGGACGTCGACGTGTTCGGCGTACCCGGCGGCGACCTCCATCAGCCGGGTCTGGAACGGGCGTTGGTGTTCGGGGATGTCCTCCCACGCGGTCATCGCCGGGTCGCGTGGGGTGAGTTGGGCTTCTTGGGGGATCCAGCCCATTTCCTTGGCGCGGTGGAAGACCCGCTCCCGGTAGGCGTCCCACCCGTCGTCGAATTTCCCGGCGTACCGGTCGGCCCATTCCTTCATCACGTGGTGCGGGCCGTGCAGGCACCCGCTGGCCCAGTACATGTAGAACGGTTTGTCCGGCTGCAGCGCCTTGTGCCGGTGTAACCAGGAGATGGCGTCGTCGGCCAGGTCCTCACTGAGGTGGTAGCCCTGCTCCGGGGTCTTCGGCGGCAGCACGCTGGTGGTGTTCCGGACCAGGTTCGGTTCGTACTGGGATGCCTCACCGGCCAGGAACCCGTAAAAGTATTCGAAACCGATGCCAGTGGGCCAGTTGTGGTAGGGCCCGGCCGCTGTTGTTTCCACCGCCGGGGTGTTGTGCCATTTGCCGAACGCGGCGGTGGCGTACCCGTAGTCCTTCAATACCTCGGCGGCCAGGGCGCTGCTCTTGGGGATCTCCCCGGCGTAGCCGTCCCAATCGTTGGCCAGTTCGGCGATCTGCCCGTTGCCGATCCGGTGATGATTTCTCCCGGTCAGCAACGACGCCCGGGTCGGCGAACACATCGCGGTGGTGTGGAACCGGTTGAACCCGATGCCCTCGTCATGGATGCGGGTCAACGTGTCAGTGCGTACCTCACCCCCATAGGTGGTGGGCAGCCCAGGTCCGGCGTCATCGATCAACACGATCAGGATGTTCGGGGCGTCCTCAGGTAACCGGCGCGGCTGCACCCGCTGCTGGTACGTCGATTCCTGCATGGTCCGGCCGGCGATACTGGCCGACGGGGTCGGCGGGAACGGCAACACATCCTGCGAGCTCACGAACATCTCCTCGAATGGTGCACAACAGTGGTGATCAAGGTTGTGGGACAGGGTGTCTCGCCGTGATACCGGTGGCGTGTCCGAGTTACCCGGCCCAGTGGCTCACATCAGTTCGGCGACAGTCCACGCAACGTCCATCAACGCCAGCAGCAGCAAAGCGATCCCGAGCGTGATCACCACCCATGGCACCCGGACGGATTCGGTCGCGCAGAGCCCATTGATTCGGTAGGCGGCGACGTCCCGGCGCGCCCGCCGGGTTTGACCAACAGAAAGATGAGCACCCGCAGGAAATGCCGTCATGAACTCTCCCAGTCAGCCGGACGAGGAGAACGTAACGCTGCCTTCGTTGGCATGTCCGCACGTACGACGGCGTGTCGTCAACTCCCGGCGCGACGCACGACCGCCAGCGCTGGTCATCTGCACCAGGGGGCGGGGTGGGCGAAGGAGCTGGTCTGGCGTTGACCGCCACTTCCGCGCGCCCCAGAGCCACAGACGGCCGGCCAGGTCCAGGAAGCGCTCATGTCATTGGGACCTCGTTGAGGAGCGTGAGCTGTTGGCTAGCTAGCGGCAGACCTACAGAGGGGTGATGGACTCCGTATCGGAAACGATCGGATTCGTTACAACACCAGGCTGATGTAAAGCAACCCGTGTACGAATGAGATCGGAGCTTACGTTACAAAGTAACGCGTACACGAGTTACTTGACATTGCCACTGCTGCAACGATAGTGGATCTACACCACATCAGTCACAGCGTGCACATTCGCGCAAACATGACCCTGGAAACTCCCTGTCCGGTCTCCGCCGGTGGAGTCAGGGTGTGGAGGTATCGAAGTGGGTGTCGAAGACATCCGTGACGGCCGCCAGGGTTTCGAGCACTTTAAGGTCGCCTTCCGTTTCCCGGCCGGCCTTTTCGATGATCGCTCTGCCGGCGCTGGCTGCAGGGCTCGACGGATCTGGCCGGCCCCGGGTCGCCCTGCGCGCCTACTCGTTGTGGGCATCGCGGCGCTGCGGTGTGGCACGAGTCTTCCGGGGTCTACCTTTCGACCCCCGCGGGGTGCTGGCTATCGACGGCCCGGTGCTTTCCCGGACGACGAGTTCGACGGGCAACACCACATGTTCTGCGCATCAGGCGTTCCGGCGTTGACTTCGTCTTGTTGGACCGGATCGCGGCGATGAGTTCCTCGGCGGCGGCGTGCCCGTTCCCGGAGAGGTCTTGCCGCACGGTGGTCAGCGTGGGCCGGGAGTTCGACGCGACCGGACCGTCATCGAACCCGATGATCGACAGGTCGCCCGGTACGGCGAGCCCCCGGTCCAGTGCTGCGGCGAGCACACCGGCGGCGAACCGGTCCGAGAAACACAACACCCCGGTGATCTCCAGGTCGGCATCCAACAGCATCGTCAACGCGGCGTACCCGTCGATCTCCGGCCGGTACGGGTTCTTCGGCTGTTTCACCACGGCTGGGGTGACGCCGGCGGTGGTGAGGGCGTCCAGCCAGCCGCGCATTCGTTGCCGGGTGATGAAGGACTCCGGGCTTTCGGGTTCGGTGGCGTTGCCTGTTTCTTGCAGCCCGTAGGGCTCGGACATCGCGACCGAGACGATCCCGATCCGCCGATGCCCCAGTGCCAGCAGGTGGTTCGCGGCCAGCCGGGCACCGTCGTGGTCGTCGACGTTCACCGCGGCGACCCCCGGGATGGGTTCCTGGTCCACCAGGACCAACGGAAGACCACGTTTGCGTAGCCAGCCCATCGCAGCCGCGTCGAACCCCGAGGTGAACAACGGGCACGTGCTTGCATCCCGCGCAAGAAGCGCGGTCGACGCGATCGAACGAGTACTTGGAGGTGGAAAGTGACCGCAGTCGAAAAGCCCTTGGCAGTATTTAGGCGGTACTCCGGCAGTGACTTGGGGGCCTAATCGATTCGTCAGATCGGAAGAACGGGCAGGTCAGACCCTGTGGAGACGAAGAGAATCGAACTCTCAACCCCCGCCTTGCAAATTCGGACCACCACGTTCGGCGGAGTCCGTCGACGCGTCTGACGTGCGCAAACAGTCCAGCGAAGCCCGTCCAATACCGGGGTTGTGCGCGCTCTAGGCAACACTATTGGCAACACTGCGCGAGCGGCCGGTTGACGCCTGCACCGCGCTCTCAGGGCTCCATTCGGACCTTTGCTGGCCCCGCACTGTCCCGTGGTGAACGCCGATGACCAACTCCGGCGCCCAGCCCGCGGTCGATCTCGCCGTCACCGCGGCCGAAGCCGTCCGCGGACTCAATCACCACACCCTGGGCCGGCATGCCTTGAGCGAGCCGGCCGAGCTCGACCGAATCGTCGCCGAGCTCGCCACCATGGCCCAGGGGCTCCCGCAACTGATCAGGCAACTGAGCAGCTGGCTCAACGCCGAACACGACGCCGGCCGAATCGGGTCCGACGACCACCTCGACGAAGCCCTCGTCGTGGATCGGGCCGCCGCCCAACTGGCCGCTGGCCGTCACGCCGCACATGAACTCGGCCAGTTCCTGGACAACGCCCGCCAACAACTGGCCCACCTGCAAACCAGATCAACCTCGCAGCGGTTGAAGCAGGTTTCTCATGATGGCCACGCCGATGACCGCTGAAGACAACGACACCGGCGACCTCGTCGTCCGTGGCCGCAAGCCGTTCGCCATGATTCCAACTGAGCTGGCGCGCAATCCTGAGCTTGGGTCTTCGGCCGTCAGGTTGTGGACCGTTTTGGCGACCTACGCATACGGCAGCGATGTGGTCACCCGCCCCTCCCGCGCCGCGCTGGCAAGGAACTGTGGTTACAGCTCCGTCCGAGCCGTGGACCTCAATCTGCGCCAGCTTGAACGAGCGGGTTGGCTGACGATTGAGGCGACCCGACGTGCGGACGGCGGGCGCGGAAACAACAGATACATCCTCGAATGGGATGCACGGATCCCGCCGACCGCAACCGGGTCGGGTCAACGCGGCACCACGCCGCAACCTGACCCAGCCGCCGGCTCGCGATCCTCCGCAGGTCAGACCCCGGTGCAGAATTCTGCTCCGGGGCCGGTGGCACCGGTCACCCCCGCGAATGAATCTGCAGGGGGGCCAGAGAATGAATTCGTCAGGGCCCCGGCGAAGGAATCTTCGCGGCAAAGAGAAATAACTACTACCAAGAACCCATCACCACCAAGGGCGGCGGACAGTTGCGCCGTCGCTACGGACTTGGGGGTGGTGGATGTCGATCCGGCTCTGCAGGTGAGCGGCCACGAGGGCAAACCGTCCGATCGCGCCGCCACAGATCTGGCGGCGGCGGTCAAAGCCTCGATCCCCAGCGAGCTTGCCCGGCAGATCAGGACGAGTGTGCTGCGGGATCGATGCATCCGGCTCTCACCGCGTTGGGCTGGACGCCCGAGCGGATGGCCTCCGTGGCGCGAGCTCGATCGTGGACGGGCGCAGGGCCAGGGGCCGTCGTCCGGTGGGTGGGCGATCTTGCGAGCGACTGGTCGCCGGCCATTGGATCCCCCGACCGCCAAGTTGCTATCGAGCGCCAACTGGCCGCCCGCAAGAACACGCGGCCGCGATGGAAGCGGCCCGCGCAGCTTCGGGCATGCGGCAGGAGGCGCGGCGGGTCGCACGAGAACTCGCGGCACGCGGCCGCGCACGCCGCGGTGAGCCGATCGCATCGAACGCGGGCGGCAAGACGGATCACGGGAATCGGTCGGCGCCGGACGTGGCCAGCGAAGCCGCGAGCACTGCAGCAGCAGGGACGGAGGCGACATGACACCGGTGACGAAAGGGCGTCCGACAGCCGATCGAAACCACACTGCGACAGTCTGTTTCGGCCCACCGCGGTGGTCGAGCTATTGCGTCACCGGCAGCGACATCGCCGTGGGCGTATGGCGGGCGGGTGAGCAGCCTCGGAATGGACCGTCGTCGTCCCGGAGCTCCCGCATGATCGGGATGGCGAGGTTCGCAAGCCATGACGCCTGACCAGGACCTGGGTCTTGCTGGAGGATCTCCCACGCGCGCCAGAGAGCGGCCACTCCATTCTCGGCCGCAGGATGATCCCGCCACTGTGGACACCATCCCGGCTCGGCGTCTTCCAACTGCGGAAAGATCAGCGCCAAGAACGCCTCGTAGAAGGCGACGTGATTCGGATAAACCAACTCGTCCGGCGGGGCCGGCGGCCGCAGCACCACGACGTCGGCTGTCACTACCGGTGCCAGTCGCGGCTGTTGGCGACCACGGCCAGCGGGACGAGCGACGCGCCCCGGAAGTAGCTCTCGTGCCGGAGCTTCCAAGCGCTGCGCATTCGCGGCTGACCTTTCGCTCGACGTTGTCGGTGATGCTCGCCATCTGTCGGAGACGGCCACCGATCCGGAGGCGTCTCAACGCAACGCATCTCACCCATGTGTCCACCGTGGCTGCCAAAAGCCGCTATGTCCAGCACTTCTCGACATGCACTCATAACTTCCCCGAAGGAGCAACATGTTTCGCAGCACTGTCAACGCATTGCTGGCGGCCGTCCCGGACGTCAGCCCGACTGAGCCGCCCGGCGCGGACAAGCTGACCACGATCCTCGGCTGGGTCCTCTGGATCGCAACGGCCGCCTGCGTCGCTGCGGTCATCGCCGCCGGCATCAAGATCGCGATGGGCGGCTCCGGCCGGGGCGCCGGGGGCGAGCACGGCATGTCACTGCTGTTCGCGCTGGCCGGCACCATCGTCTGTGGTGTCGCCGCCAGCGCCGTCACGCTGCTGTTCTGATGGCGACCGAAAGCATGGACACCCGCGGCGACGCGGAATCCGCGACCGAATCCCCCTGCAGGACAGACGAAGAGGGCCAGCTCGAGCTGTTCGACGTGGCAGTCGCGCCCGCCGGGGCGTGGTCGCGATGAGCGCAAGCATCGTCACCGATCACGGCCTGGAAGTGGTGCTCCCGGGCTACCACCGCGCAGTGATCTTCACGGCGAACGACGAGGACGCCACCACCATCGCCGCAATGGTGCGCTCCTGCGGCTGCGTGGCCACGCCGCTCAGTCCGGCCCGCCAGGCGACCGAAGTGCCGGAGCAGCGCGAGGCATCAGGATGACGTCCGCCGTCGTTGAGCGTTCGTTCGAAAACTTCAGGGAGCCTCGGTCGCCCGGGCTTGGTGGGCTTGGGAAGTGGGGCACGCTTCTTCTCATCGGTGCCGCAGTGATCGGGATTGTCCTGACGATCAACGTCAACTTGATCGCTGGCGGCGTGTGGGGCGTGCTGGCGGGCGCCGTGCTGTTGGCAATCGCCCGCCGGGACCGGCACGGTCTGTCGGTGCTGGAACGCACCGGGGCACGGGCGGCTCATGGCAGGGCGGTCCGCCGCGGCACAGCCGTGTACCGCTCTGGTCCGTTGACCAGGCTCGGGAAGTACCGACTTCCCGGGGTGCTGGCCGACACGGAACTCACCGAGCACGAGGACACCACGGGGAGTCCGTTCGCGCTGGTGCACACCCCACGACCGAATCACTACGCCGTGACGATCGAGTGCCATCCCGACGGGGCGTCCCTGCTGGACGCTGCGGACACCGCCGAGAACGTCGACCGGTGGGGAGAGTTCCTGTCGTTCCTGGCGTTCGAACCGGGACTGGTGCAGGCGATGGTCACGATCGAGTCCGGTCCTGACGATGGCACCGGGCTGCGAGCGGAAGCCGAAGCTCGGGCCAGCACCGATGCGCCGGCCCTGGCCGGTCAGGTGATGCAGGAGATTCTGGGCAGCTACCCGGCGGGCTCGGCCGCTGTCCGCTCGTTCGTGACGCTGACCTTCACCGCCGTCGACGGGAAGCGTGCCCGCACGGCGGAGCAGATGGGATCGACTCTGGCTCACCGGCTGCCGCCGATCGTCTCCCGGCTCAGCGGGACCGGCGCCGGCCAAGCGATACCGCTTGACGGGCAAGGACTGTGCCGACGTCGTCCGTATCGCGTATGACCCCGCCGCCAGCGCGGTTCCTGTCTGGCAACAACCCGACCGTGCTGCTGTGGTCGGGAGTCGGCCCGGTCACCGCCGACGCCCGAGAGTGGACGCACTATCGGCACAGCGCAGCGGTGTCCCGATCGTGGTCGATGACCGACATCATGGGCCGGGTTCACGCCCTCGGGCTCGGGCCGCTGCTGCATCCGCACGGGAACTGGCGCAAGCGGGTCAGCCTGATCTTGACCCCGCACGACCCCGGACGCTCGCAGCGGATCGCTGCCGCCGACGTGAAAGCCGCGGAGTACCGGGTGATGTCGACCCGCAAGCCGTCGGCCGCCGACCGTCGGGACCTGGCCGCAGCCGAGGCGACGGCGGCCGAGGAGGCGCACGGGAACGCACTGATCGACGTCGCGGTGATCGTCACCGTCACGGTGGGGTCCCCGGAGGAGCTGCCGGCGGTCGACGCGGCACTGGACTCTCTCGGCCCGGCTGCGCGGTTGCTGCTGCGGCCGGAGGACGGCGGGCACGCGCAGGCGTTCGCGCAAAGCCTGCCCGGTGTCGGTCTTGTCGCCGCCGCGCACTCGCTGACTCCCCGTTGGCTGCGGGAGGAGCTATGAGCGGCAGACTGTTCCCGACCCGGGGTGTTCCGGGCGCGGGCGGGGGCGCCGACACCTATTGGCGGGTACCCGCTGTCCGCCGCGCGTCTGCTGCGCAGGTCAAGGGCTTGTACCCGTGGGTCGCCGGTACCGGGTCCAAGCTCGGCACCGGTGCCCCGCTGGGCCCGGTCCTGCGGAAAACCCCTGGGCCGGCCGCGATCCTGTGCGCGGACCCGATCAGTTGGTTCGAACGGGGCGGCCTGATCAGTAACCCCTCGGCGGTGGTGATGGGCGGCCCGGGCCATGGCAAGTCGACCCTGATCCGGCGGCAGATCCTCGCCCTGGCCCATCAGGGCGTGCTCAGTTGGGTGCTGGGGGACGTCAAGCGGGAGTACGTGACGCTGATCGCCGGGCTTGGTGGTCAGGTGATCAGCCTTGGCCGCGGCGGTGGTGCGCTGAACGTCCTGGATCTCGGTGACGCGCCGGCGGCCGCCGCCAGGCTGAAAGCGACCAGCCACCGCACCGAAGCCGACGCCCTGCTCGCCGAAGCCAAGGCCCGGCGCCAACTCGGGGTCGAGGCCCTGATCACCGTGCAACGCGGCCAGCCGCCGGTCGAGTTGGAATGCCTGGTCCTGGCCGTCGCCCTGGACTTGCTCGACTCTGCCTGGAGGCGCCGCAAGGGCGCACCCTTGGTCAGCGATCTGCTGGCCCTGGTCGACAACGCCCCGGATGAACTGAAAGACGTGGCCCTGGCGCGGGGTGAGCTGTCGAAGTACTACGCCGCAACGGATTCCCTGCGGACCTCTCTGGCCGGGTTGGCGTCCAGCGCCGGGCTCGGCGCGGTGTTCAACCGGCCGACGACGGTTCCACTGGACCGGCACCGCCCGCTGGTATTCGACGTGTCCGGGATCGACAAGGGCGAACGGAAGCTCCGTGCCGCAGCGCTGCTGTCCTGCTGGACGGCCGGGTTCGGCGCCATCGCCGTCAGCAACGTGATGGAAGACGCCGGCCTGGAGCTGGCCCGCCGGAAGTTCCTGGTGACCGACGAGCTGTGGAGCGTGCTGCAGGAGGGCACCGGCCTGGTCGACCGGTACAACGGGCTGTCGCGCCTGAACCGGACCGAGGGCGTCGGAACCATCACCGCGTTCCACTCCAGCGCCGACCTCGCCGCACTGGAGTCCGAGGCCGACCGGGCAAAGGCCGGAGGTTTGATCGAGCGGGCCGGGATGGTCTTCTGCGCCGGGATGCCCCGCTCGGAGGTGACCCGCCTGCGGGCGGTCACGCATTTCACCCGCCGCGAAGAGGACGAGGTCGCCGGGTGGTCGGCTCCGCCGACCCTGCAGACCACCGGTCAACGCCGCCGGCCGCCCGGGCAGGGCAACTTCCTGCTCAAGGCAGGGGACGGCGCCGACACCCCTGGTGTGGCCTTCCATCTCCGGCTGACCCGCACCGAGCTGGCCGGGTTGAACAACACCGACCAGCGATGGGATGTGGCCTGATGCGCGGCGCGCAGCCCAATCCCGTCGGCGCCACGCCGCCGATGCTGGTGCCCGGCTTCGCTGGAACCGGCGTCCTGCTGCTGGCCTATGCCGGCCTCGGGCTCGGGACCTGGTGGGAATCGGGTCACTGGGTCCTTCCCGAGGACGTCCTCGCGCTCGGCAAGGGCGAGCTGGCGTGGACGTGGCGCTACACCGCAGCGTTGAGCGTCGTCGGGATCCTCGCGGCGGCGGTCATCGTCGCCGTCACGTACCTGGTTGTTCGAGCACGCCGGAAGGCACAGAGCGTCGACGGAAAGGCCCGGGCGATGGGCCGGTCCAGCGTGCTGTCCAGGGAGGCCGCCGTGAAGCGGTGCATCGACGGCCGGATGTACCGCGAGGGTGAGGCCCCGGGGTTGATGTTCGGCCGGGCCGTGGCCGACGGCCGCGACCTGTGGTCCTACTGGCGGGACGGGATGGTCGTGGAAATGGGCCCGGGGTCGGGCAAGACCACCGGGATCGCAATTCCGCTGATCGTCGACGCCCCAGGGGTTGTCGTGGCCACGTCGAACAAACGCGACCTCCCGGACGGGGTCCGATCCGCCTGCGAGCAGCGGGGCACCTGCTGGGTGTTCGACCCGCAGCGGATCGCGGACTACACCGGCGGCAAGCCGCCGGCGTGGTGGTGGAACCCCCTCGAGGGCATCACCGGGCCGGTCGAGGCCGCCTCCCTGGCGCGGGTGTTCGCCGACGCCTCGGCGCCGCCGGAGTCCAGCAAGAACGCCTACTTCGACACCGCCGGCCCGCAGCTGCTGGCGAACCTGATCCTCGCCGCCGCCGTCCTCGGCCGGCAGCTCGACCAGGTGTACCTGTGGATCGCCGACCCCGGTTCGGCGCT
>CAWCVW010000014.1:0-120308 GCA_963798965.1 uncultured Actinomycetota bacterium | reverse complement strand
GCGGGCCTGGTCCACGGTCCAGCTCATTCCAGCATCGGTCAGGAGGGCGGCGCGGTCGGCTCCGTCATGAGCCTGACCTCCGAGGACACGGTTAACGGTTCGCACCGGGGCCACCACCAGTTCCTGGCCAAGGTGCTGCATCACGTCGCCCCGAAAGGCATCGATCTACGTCGCCCCGTCGAGGCTGAGGTGCGCGCCGTCCTGACCCGCACGCTTGCCGAAATCTGCGGGCTGGACAGGGGTTTCAGCCACGGGCGAGGCGGATCCATGCACTTGAAGTGGAACGAGGCCGGAGCGATCGGCACCAACGCGATCGTCGGCGGCGGCGTTCCGCTGGCCGCCGGATCAGCCTGGGCGCACAGGTTCGCCGGCACCGACTCGGTCGCGGTCACCTACTTCGGTGACGGTGCATCCAACATCGGATCGACGCTCGAAACCTTGAACCTGGCTGCCGCCTGGAAGCTGCCGATCTGCTTCTTCATCGAGAACAATCGTTACGCGGTCTCCACGGAGGTCTCGGAGGTCACTGCCGAGCCGCGGCTGTCGGCTCGCGGCCCCGGTTTCGGCATTCCCAGCTGGAAGGTCGACGGAATGGATCCATTGGCGGTCCATCTGACCATGCAGGAGGCCCTCACGGTCCTCCGCTCGGGCCAGGGCCCGGTGATCATCGAGGCTGATGTCTACCGGTTCTTCCACCAGAACGGGCCGTTCCCGGGCAGCGCTTTCGGCTATCGCTCCAAATCCGAGGAAAAGGATTGGCGGGCAAGGGATCCGCTGCGTGTGGTGACCGATCATCTCGTCCGGCGCGGGTTGTTCGGCACCGACGACGCAAAGGCCGCCGTGCAGCAGTGTGAAGCGCTGATGTCCGAGATCCGCCTGGAGATGTTCGAGCCTCTTCCCGGCGGTAAGCCCGGACAGCTGCGGGTGAAGCCCGCTGAATGGCCGAACCCCGCCTTTGTCGACGTCGGAATCAGGGGTGATCTGAGCGAATTCGACGACGCACGGTTCGCCGACATCGAAGACTTCGGCAACCGGCTCGAGGAACGCAAGTTCATCGACGTGGTGGCGGCGGTGATGCATCGGCGGATGGAGACCGATCCTGGCGTCGTGGTGATGGGCGAGGACGTGCACAGGCTCAACGGGGGCACCAACGGCGCGACCCGGGGCCTGACGGACGATTTCCCCGACCGGGTTCTCGGTACGCCCATCAGCGAGAACGCCTTCGCCGGCCTCGGCGGCGGCATAGCCCTCGACGGCCGATTCACACCGGTCGTCGAATTCATGTACGCCGACTTTATGTGGGTAGCGGCGGATCAGCTGTTCAACCAGATCGGCAAGGCGCGTCACATGTTCGGCGGCGAGGACGCCGTGCCCATGGTGCTGCGGAGCAAGATCGCGATGGGAACCGGTTACGGCTCACAACATTCGATGGACCCGGCGGGCGTCCTCACCACGAACCCGGGCTGGCGCGTTGTTGCCCCGTCGACCCCCCTGGACTACATCGGGCTGATGAACAGCGCATTGCGCTGCAAGGACCCGGTCGTCGTTCTCGAGCATGTCGATCTCTACAGCGCCACCGGTCCCGCGCCCATCGACGACCTCGACTACTGCCTGCCCGTGGGCAGGGCCGCGCTCCGCCGATCCGGTGACCAGGTCACCGTCCTGACCTACCTGGCGATGACCAGCTATGTGCTCAAGGCGCTGGACGATCTTGCCGCCGATGCCGCGGTGGACGCCGACGTGATCGACCTGCGCTGGCTTGACCGGGCGAGCATCGACTGGGACACCATCGGTGCCAGCGTCCGGAAGACGAACAATGTGCTGATCGCCGAACAAGGCGCCCGCGGCACCTCTTACGGCGGTTGGCTGGCCGACGAGATTCAACGGCGGTACTTCGACTGGCTGGACCAGCCGGTGCAGCGTGTCACCGGTGGTGACGCGTCGCCCAGTATCAGCAAGGTGCTCGAGCGCGCCGCCATCGCCCAGGACCCCGAGGTCAGCGCCACCCTGACCGAGATGACGAAGTAGGACCACCATGGCCGAAATCCTGCGTATGCCTGCTGTGTCCGCCAACGCGGACCGGGCCGTGCTGCTCACCTGGTCGGTCGGCGAGAAGGCGAGCTTCAGGGTGGACGACACCATCGCCGAGGTCGAGACCGAAAAGGCAGTCGTTGACATCGATGCGGAATCCGACGGCGTGCTGATCAGGCGATTGGTCTCCGCCGGTGCCGAGGTCGAGGTCGGCGCACCCATTGCGGTTCTGGGGCAGAACGGTGAACGAGACATCGACATCGCTGCGCTGCTCACCGAGCTGGGCGTCAGCGTAGACTCCACCGACTCCGGTTCCGGCGAGTCCGCTTCCGGCGACCACACCGACGATGCGGGCGGCAGTGTCACAGTCCTGCCCGACGAGCCTGCCGCCCATGCCGAAGCCACGGTGGGCGAAACGGTCGATCCACTGGAGAGGACCGAGGGCGCCCCCGACGTCACGCGCGGCGCCAACGGCGCTTTGGTGTCCGACCACGCCCTGCCCTCCGACCACACCGGGCCCTCCAAGAACCCGCCGGCGAGCGGCCCGACGGCCGCGACGGGTCACGGAGGGGCGAGGGCCGGCTCCCAACAAGGCCGCGTCTTCGCCAGCCCGCTGGCTCGACGGTTGGCCGCCGAGGCCAACGTGTCACTCACCGAGCTGACCGGCTCCGGTCCCAACGGCCGGGTGCGCCGCGATGACGTCCGCAACGCCATCCAGTTGCGCGACAGCCGGGCCGATCAACCCGAACATGCACCGCTCCCGGCTGCCGAACCCACTGTCGCGCAACCGGTCATGACAGAGCCGGAACGGCTGCCGCGGTCGACACCGCAGGCCGACGGCCCGTGGGAGGACGAGCCGCACACCCGACTGCGCAGCATCATCGCCAACCGGCTCACCACCAGCAAGAACACGATTCCGCACTTCTACCTCAGCGCATCGGCACGGGTGGATGGGCTGCTGGCTTTGCGTGCGGACGTCAATGGCAACCAGCCGGTGAAAGTGTCGGTCAATGATCTGGTGATCGCGGCCGCGGCGCGCGCTCACGTAGCGGTCCCGGCCATGAATGCCATCTGGACTGAAGCCGTGCTCCGCCGCTTCACGACCGTCGACATCTCGATCGCGATGGCGTCGAAGAAGGGTCTCGTCACCCCGACAGTGCGTGGAGTGGAGACGCTTTCGGTCACCGCGATCGCAAGGCAGATGAAGAATCTCGTCGCCAGGGCCGACGAGGGTCGGCTACGACCCGACGAGCTGGAGGGAGGTGCGCTGACGATCAGCAACCTGGGCATGTTCGGGGTGGAAGATTTCGCGGCCATCATCAATCCGCCGCAGTCGGCCATTCTTGCGGTCGGCGCGGCCCGGCCTGAGGCGGTGGTGGTGGACCGGCAGCTCGAGGTGGGAACCGTTCTGCGGATGACACTCTCGGTGGACCACCGTGCTGTTGACGGCGCTATTGCTGCACAGTGGTTCTCCGAACTAGTCAGCCTGCTGGAGAACCCGCTGCGGATCCTCGTCTGATTCCCCGACCCAAAGGACAAGTGATGATCAGACATATCGTTTGCTTTCGGCTGGCTGCGGACACCGCCGAGCAGAAGACGGCCGACTCAAGCGTCCTACGTGCCAACTTGGAAGGGCTGGTTGGCCGGATACCGCAGCTACGGCATCTGGAGGTCGGTGACGATGTGCGTGACGCGTCCGGCCACTGGGACCTCGCCCTGCTCACCGACTTCGACACGCCCGAGGACTTGGGCACCTACCAGGCACACCCGGACCATGTCGCGGTGATCGGCGTCATCAACCCCCTCATTGCCGACCGGGCGATCGTCGACTACCGGCGCTAGTCAGCTTCCCGCGGCTAGTGCTTGTGGAAGTCCTGCAGGACATCGACCGCGGACCGGGGTGTCGCTCCCGGCATCGAATGGCTGGCTGCCTCTACGCTATCGCCGGAATCATGGTGATGGAGATCAGGTAGTACGAACCACACGCCGCGGACTCTGGAGCGACCGTCGTTATGGAACAGGTGCGGAATAGAGGAGTTGAACTCCAGGGAATCACCGGCCCGCAAGAGGTGCGTCTCGAAGGCTAACTCCAGCGTCAGGGATCCTTCGATAATGTAGGCGAACTCGCGCCCACCATGCGTCATGTGCTTGCCGCTCGTCGACGAAGTGCCGCCGGGCTCGTAGGTCACCAGCAGCATGTCGACATCGCTGGGGCCGCGCGTCAGGCGCTCCCAGATGACACCTGATTCCATCTGCAGGATCCGGCGTTGCGCGTGGGTGACGACCGGGCCGGACTCATGACCGGCTGACGTGGTGGGTGGGCCGTCTCGGTTGTCCAGGGATCCGTCGTCATCGAGATGCACGTCGGCGGGGCGGTCGAGCAGCGCATCCAAGGAAAGGTTCAGCTGAGTCACCAAGGCGTACAGGGTTGAAACCGAAGGCTCAGTTTTCCCGGTCTCGATCTGCGACAGCAGGCTGGCAGACAAACCGATTCGCCGCCCCAACTCCCGCAGCGTCAGACCTTGATCGACCCGGGCGGCGCGTATCCGTTCGCGCGCGGCAGCATGCACCACAACGAAGGCCCCTCCTAGGTCGGTTCCGAACTCATTCTTCCGAGCTTTGCGGACATGGCGCCGCGCCGAACTCATTCACTGTAGATGGCGGCGGCCGCCAGGGGCGGAGTCAACCAGGGGCGGAGTCAACCAGGGGCGGAGTCAACGGTCACCAAGCGTGTGGCTCGATCCGCGCTTGGCACATCCGTTCATCGATCGCTCCCAAGTGTCACAGGGGCCACAGGACGCGGTGCGGAGGACTGCCAGCGGTGTGATGGGTGTTTGCCGATCTGCGTGCCGCGGTGGGTTCGCCTCACCGAGGTGATCGAATTCGGGCACGATTTGTTGCCGTACTCGCGGTCGCCCATGGCCACGCCCCCTGGAGATCAGCGCCTCGACCTGGACGGATCCCCACTGGCCGCTGAACGACTCACCTGACACCCGGTGCTGCCACGGGTGTCGAACACGACTTTCTTTCCCCCAGTCTGAACCGGCGTGCATCCTCGCTCAAATAGTACCGGGGGCATCCCGATTCAGCTGCCGTTGCCCGCGGTGACACCGGTGGCTCAGCCTGCAGAAATTCCATCTTCCTTGGGTATGAATCGGGGATGCGTATCGATACGAGGCGCCGCGGACGCGACCCTAATTGAACTTGCGACGGTACACGCGGATTGCGCTGGCATAGGCAATCACCAGGATGCCGACCATGCACGCCAGCGCGATCCAGATGTCATTTCCGACCGGTTGCTGGCCGAACAGGTCCCGGATGGTGTTCGCGATGGCGGTGACGGGCTGGTTCTCGGCGAACCAGGCGACCGGGCCGCTCATCGAGGTGGTAGGCACAAAGGCGGAACTGATGAATGGCAGGAAGATCAGCGGGTAGCTGAAAGCGCTTGCCCCGTCGACAGTCTTCGCCGACAGCCCCGCGATCACGGCGATCCAGGTGAGCGCAAGGGTGAACAGGATCAGCAGGCAGGTGACCGCAATCCAGGCTCCCAGGGATGCACCCGTGCGAAATCCGATCAGCCCGGCGACTCCGATGACGATCGCCACCGACACCGTGTTGGCTGCCAAAGAGGTCAGCACATGTGCCCAGAGCACGCTCGGTCGGGCGATCGGCATGGACTGGAAGCGTTCGAAGATCCCGCCCTGCAGATCGAGGAAGAGGCGGTACGCGGTGTAGGCGATCCCCGATGCGATCGTGATGAGAAGAATTCCGGGAAGCATGTAGTCGATGTAGGACTCGTCGGTTCCGATGTTGATCGCGCCGCCGAGCACATAGACGAACAACAACATCAGTGCGATCGGGGTGACCGCCGTGGTGATGATGGTGTCCGGGCTACGGACGATGTGACGCAATGAGCGCCCGGTCAGGGCGCTGGTGTCGCCGAGGCCCAGCCGGAATGGGACATGCGTGGTCATCAGTCTTCCTTTCCACTCGTGACCGTGTCGTGGGCTTCGTCGTCGGCCGGGTCGGGTCGGCGGTTGTCGCCGACGAGGGCGAGGAACACGTCCTCGAGTGAAGGTTGTTTCTCGACGTATTCCACTTTGCCGGGCGGAAGTAGCTGTTTCAGTTCCGCGAGCGTGCCGCTTTGGATGATGGTGCCGTTGTGCAGGATCGCGATGTGGTCGGCTAGCTGCTCGGCCTCGTCCAGATACTGGGTCGTCAACAGCACCGTTGTGCCGCCCTGTGCGAGATCTTTGATGGTGCGCCAGACCTCGACCCGGGCCTGGGGGTCCAGGCCCGTCGTCGGCTCATCGAGAAACAACACGGGTGGATCGCCGATCAGGCTCATCGCGATGTCGAGTCGGCGGCGCATGCCGCCGGAGTACGTCGCCACTTTCCGGCCTCCCGCATCGGTCAGCGAGAAGCGTGCGAGCAGGTCGTCGGCAATGGCCCCTGGGTTCTCGAGATGACGAAGCTTGGCCATCAGCACAAGGTTCTCGCGGCCACTGAGTATCTCGTCGACGGCGGCGAACTGGCCGGTCAGGCTGATCGATCGGCGCACTTCGGCGGGATCTTTTCCGACATCGAAGCCGTGCACGGCTGCGCTTCCGGCGTCCGCCTTGATCAGCGTCGACAGAATGCGCACGAGCGTCGTCTTGCCGGCACCGTTCGAACCCAGCAGGGCAAAGATGCTGCCCGCCTCCACGTCCAGGTCGACTCCGCGCAAGACGTGCACGTCTTTGAAGGACTTCTCGATGCCCTGCACGTGGATGGACGGTGCGGCGATCATGACCGCTCGCCCCGTTCTGCCTCTTCGATCGCCTTGACCAGGCGAGCGCGTTCCTTGTCGATCCACTGCCGGCCGGAATAGGCCTGCGCGAAGGTTTCGGCGAAATCGACCGGATCGTCGCCGACGATCTGACGCACGGGCGTCTCATCGGTGGCTGCGCGTTCCCAGAGGTCGGTCAGATCGCCGAACATCAAGATGAGGGTGTCGCCGTCGGTGACACCGCCGTAATAGATGAGGTACCGGTGCATCGCTTGCGCCGCCGTCCGGTACGGCTCGGCAAGGGCGTCGATGCGGGCCTTGTCATGCCGGTACTGCTTTTTCTGCTCCAGCGACCCGGTCAGGGTCTCGATCCACTTGGCGACCATGTCACTCTTCTCCTTCTGCATTGGCTTTCGTGTCGGCTGCTTCGATGCCCGATCGCAGCGTTCCAATCCGTTCCGAGAGGAAGCTCCATGTCCTCCAGAACTCCGAGAGCTGTTCGCGCCCCTGCGCATTGAGCGAATACACCTTGCGGGGCGGCCCCTTCTCGGAAGGGACCTTCTCCACGTCGACGAGACCGCGCTGCTCGACACGGTTCAGCAGGGCGTAGACAGTTCCCTCGACCAGATCGGAGAACCCCTGCTCCCGGAGCCGTGTGGTGATCTCGTAGCCGTACGCCGGTCGGGTCGCGAGCACCGCGAGGACGATGCCCTCCAAAGTCCCCTTGAGCATCTCTGTCATCTGATTGCCCATGGCTGATCTCCCTGGTCTACTCTCTGACGCTGAGTACCGGTCAACTGTAACGCTAGGTACTGGTACTTGGCAACACTGACTACTGATTCGGTCCGGTACCTGGTTGGCGGACATCGCTGGTCGGGACGGACGCACCGGCAGGAACACTGGTGAGGTGTTCGCCAACCTCGCGCCCGCCCGCCGTCGCCTGGTGTTCGGGCTGCTGGCCACGGTCTGCGTGACGTTGGTTGCGTTGGGCGTCGTGTTGGTCGTGCCACGGGTGATGGGTGGATCCGCTGAGCAGGCGGATCAGAACCAACCCGGCCCGGTCCTGCTCGTGCCGGGATACGGGGGGTCCACCGGATCCCTGCGGTCGTTGGCGGCGAAGCTCACCGCGGCGGGTCGGGACGCGACCGTCATCGAATTGCCCGGTAACGGGACCGGTGATCTCAGTGCGTCGGCCGACGTCCTGGGTGATGAAGCGCGTGCCGCGCTGGCCAGGACCGGTGCGACAAGTGTTGACGTGGTCGGCTATTCGGCCGGCGGCATCGTCACCCGGCTCTGGGTCGCCGACGGCGGCTTGGACCTGACAAGGCGAGTCGTGCTGCTCGGCTCGCCCAACCACGGCACCTCGCTGGCGGATCTGGCCGGGAACCTTCCGATCGACGCCTGCCCCGCGGCGTGCCGGCAACTCGCCACCGACAGCGACGTCCTGCGCCGCCTCAACGCGGGCGACGAAACACCCGACGGTCCGACGTGGGTGTCCATCTGGACCACCCAGGATGAAACTGTGACCCCACCGGAGACCGCGCGGCTGGACGGCGCGGTCAATGTGCCCATCCAGTCCGTGTGCGCGGACGCCCGGGTCGGGCACAGCGCCTTGCCCAGCACACCGTTGGTGCAGGCGATCGTGCTGGCCGAACTGGGGGCAGGCCCCGCGGTGCCGCTGACCGACGCCGACTGCACCCGTCTGAGACGAGACTGAGCTGTCTGTGCTCGGTGACGCCTCGCCAGGAGCACCGCCGGCCCGGACAGCAATCCGCTGGACTATCCATGCATCTCCGGCAATTCTGAACAGCCTCCATCACCGATGATCATGACGAGGTAAGCCATGCCACCCCCCGCTGCTTCGAGGCTCCGGGAGAACCTCGCGCAGGACGAATCATCCGACCGATTGAAAGCCGCTCTGGAGGCCGGGACCCGACCGGATCCGGAGTACATCGACGTGCTGGTCGAACGCTGCGCCATCGAGCCTGACTTCTACGTGCGCGACATGCTGACGTGGGCATTGACCCGTCAAGCCGCGACGGCGACCGTGCCGCGGCTGTTGACCGAATTGCACCGAAGCCCCCCGCAGGCCCGCAGTCAGGCGCTGCACACCCTGTCGAAGATCGGCGACCCCGTCGCTTGGCCGGCCATCACCACAGACCTGCTCCGCGATCCCGACGACGAGGTGGCCCGGAGCGCCTGGCGGGCCGCGGTGATTCTGGTGCCGACTGGCGACGAAGCTCGGCTTGCATGGCAATTGGCCTCGCAGCTCGGGCGGGCCGGCCGCGAGGTGCAACTGAGCCTCAGCCGGGCACTCGTCGCCGTCGGTGATGCGGCTCGCGGGCCCGTTGCGCAGGCGGCGTCGGAGCATGACGAGAACGTCCGGGCGCACGCGCTCGCCACCCAGCATTTACTCGACCATCCGGAGGAAACCTTTGACGAAGCAATTCACGAGGCGCGGCGCATTTTCTCGTTGACCGACGCACCGCTGATCCCGGCCCCCGAAACCGATCAGTGATGCTTCGCGGATGGACGTTGTTGTCTGCGGCCGCCGCCCTCCGTCAGGCTGTCGCCGGACATGTGCAAACTGGTGTCGGTCAACCCGGCGAGCAGAGCGCCAGCGACGTCTCACGGTGGCCTGGAACCTGCCGAGCCCGCCGATCAGAGTTGGTCGCGGAAGGACTGCAGTTCCTGGTGGCGCTCGTCCGTCGTCTCGGGGTAGGCCATCTTCAGTTCTGACAACGTGTCGAGCAGGATCTGAGAGATGATCAGCCGGGCATTGCGCTTGTCGTCTGCAGGTACGACATACCACGGTGCGTGCCCGGAGCTGGTGGCGGTCAAGCAGTCTCCGTAGGCGGTCATGTAGCTGTCCCAGAAGGACCGTTCGTTGATATCGGCGAGGCTGAACTTCCAGTTCTTGTCCTGTTCGTCGATACGGTCCCGGAACCGCTCCGCCTGCTCGTCCTTGGACAGGTGCAGGAAGATCTTGACGATCTGCGTGCCGTTGCGGTACAGGTGACTCTCGTGGTGGCGGATGGAGCGGTAACGCTCTTTCCAGATCGTCTTCTCGTCGATCAGCTCATCGGGTAGTCCACGCCCGTAAAGGATTTCAGGGTGGACCCGGGCGACGAGGACATCCTCGTAGTAGGACCGGTTGAAGACGCCGATCCGGCCGCGTTCGGGCAAGCACCTGGTGGTGCGCCAGAGGAAGTCGTGGTCGAGTTCCTGGTCGGTGGGTTGTTTGAAGCTGAACACCTGGCAGCCCTGCGGGTTGACCCCGGACATGACGTGCCGGATCGCGCCGTCCTTACCGGCTGCGTCCATGCCTTGGAAGATCGCGAGCAACGCCCAGTGGCCGGAGGCGTAATGCAGCCGCTGCAGTGAGGCCAGTTTCTTGACTCGCTTCTTCAGATGCTTCTTGTATTTCTTCTTCGACTTGTAGAGAGGTTTCACGGCGGTGGGCCGATCGGTCAGGTCTACCCGTTCATCGGACTCAACACGGAACTCTGCCGTTTCTATTTTCACCGGCTTATCCTTTCGTCTCGGGGTGCCCGCCACGCCGTGGAGTGGGGTCAAGGATGCTTTCGAAGGTCAATCCTGTGCCTATCCGCGGACGCCCGCTGGTGGTGAGACCGCCCCGGCCCAGGCCCGGGGCGAGGTCAGACGTCTGCCCTTGTCAGGCGGGTCGACGCCGGGCTGGGCGGGCGTTTGCGGCCAGCTCTGAGCATCTGTGAGGCGGAGATCGTCTTACCCATTGCTGTTCCCTCGCATGCGGTCCAGGACTTCTTTGGCCAGTCCGCTGTAGGCGGCCGTGGGGTCGGGGTTCGCGGCCGGGTCCCCGACGACTAGCCAGTCTGCCACCTGGTCCTCCGCAGCGACGCCACGTCATGTGATCAGCACGCCGAGTAGTGGGGCAGCAATGAGGCCTTCTGTGCGGAAATCGTCGGTCCAGCCCAGGAAGGCACCGCCGCCCGTGGCGAGTTTGGTTGCGCTGACCGCCGCGATGAGGTCGGTTGCTGCCACCAGCGCTGCGAGGGCGAGCAGGGACAGCTGACCGACCGGAGGTGCCGTTGCCGCTACGCCCCTCCGCGGCCGTGCCCGCGTACCGAACCCGCGGTGAACGGATCGCGGACGGTCATCTTCCGCTGGCTGCGGCCGCCTGACTGCAAGGCAGGGAGGTGCACGAGCAGTTCCTCCTGCTGTTGGCCACTGTTCTGTCCAACGGGGTGGGCACCTCGTCGACCACGAGACTTCCGCGTTCCGCGCGGTACCACCGCCAGCCCGGTCGCTGCTGCACACAAAGTCGAGCATGTGTGGCGCTGACCGCTCGCGGTGTTCCATCCACACCAATTCGGCTCATCGCAGCAACGTTGGCCCGGGCAATGACGACGTTGAGGGGGACGTTGAGGCCCGTCCCCAACCGTCGACCAGAGGATCAATGCTCATCGCCCACGCCGCATCGTGGTCAGCGTTTGGTGGCGACGCGGATGAGGAGGTCGTCGATGTCGGTCGGCCGCATTCGCAGTGCGCGGTTGTCGACGACTTGCGCGGCGACGTCGCGGAGTTTGGTGTTGCTGTTTTGGCTGTGCAGTTGCAGCAGGCGGAATGCGTGATCGGCGGTGAGTCGGTAGGTGGCCATGACGATGCCCGTGGCGGTGCCGATCACCCTGTTGCTGTCCAGGGCACCCCGGATCTGCTCGGCCCGGTTCTGTGCGTCGTCGACGGCCGCTTCCCGCATTCGGTGTAGTTCGTGGGCGGCGCGAACCCTGGCGAGCAGTTCGCTGGAGGAGAAAGGTTTGGTGATGTAGTCGTCGGCGCCGGCGGCCAGTCCCTCGGCAGCTGCAGCGGTGCCGCCCCTGCCGGTGACGACGATGATCGGTAGGCGGCCGGTGTCCGGCGCGCGGCGAAGTTCGTCGACAACTTGCAGCCCGCTGAGGCCGGGCAGCATCACATCGGTGACCACCAGGTCGGGGATGGCGTCAGCGGACCTGGCGAGTTTCAGGGCGGTCTCCCCGTCGGGTGCCGAGATCACCTGCCAACCGTCGTTGGTCAGCAGCCTGGTCAGGTATCCCCGGAGGTCGGTGTCGTCTTCCACGACAAGCACCCGCGGGCCGTCCCATGTGGCACCGGGAGTCTGCGGGGCTTCGGTGGTGCTGGATGTGCGCTCCGGGGCCAGGGGGACCGTGACAGTGACGGTTGTGCCACGGCCGGGTGTGCTGTCCAGGTCGATCCGGCCGTTGAGGGCGCGCACCAGATCGGCGACCAGCGACAGGCCGATCCCGGCGCCGTCGGCGACGCCCCCCGACGCGCCGCGATGAAAGCGTTGGAACACCCTGAGGCGGTCTTCCGCGCTGATCCCGACACCGGTGTCGGACACGGTCAGCACCGCGTCGTCGGATGATGGTTCCAGCCGGATTTCAACCTTGCCGTTGACGGTGTACTTCACCGCGTTGGCGACCAGGTTGGTGACGATGGTGGACCACATCGAGGGGTCCAGCTTCGCCACCGTCCTGCCTTCGGGCAGCTGGACGGACAGCGCCAGACCGGCGTGCTGCGCGGTGGATCGGAACATGCTGACCGTGTCGGCCGTCAGCGTCGACAGGTCACAGATGCGGTTGTCGGGGGTCAAGGCGCCGGGCGCAGCGCCGGAGACATCCAGCAGCCCGTCGACCATCGTGCGCATCCTGCTGGCTGCCCGGACGGCCAGCTCCACATCGTCGGCTCGCGGCGGCTCACCCTGACTGATCGCGGTCTGCAGGTCCTGCAGTGGTGCGAGCAGCAGCGTCAACGGGGTTCTGAGCTCGTGGCTGACGTTCTGGTAGAACTCCGTCTTCGCACGGTCCAGGTCGGCCAGCAACCGCAGCCGGTGCTGTTCGCTTTCATGGGCGGCCGCCTCGGTGAGCATCACCTGCAGCTGCCTGCCCAGCAGTGCGAAGAATTCCTCGTACGCCGGATCCAACGGGCGGTACGGGTTCACCCCGAGCAGCAGTGCGCCGACCGGGTCGGGCCGTCCGCTCACTTTCAAGGGCCACAGGACGGCCGCTTCGGGTCGCAGCAAGCCCAGCGGGCCCGGCGACAACACACCTACCCCCCGTGCACGCAGGCCGGTGACGACGGCTGGGAACCCACTGGCCAGCACGCTGCGGACCCTGGCCTCGAGATCCCTCACAAGCGCTCCGGGTGCCCGGTCAGAGACGCCGTCGAACCCGTACCCGGCGACCTGCACAGGCTCGGGTGCATTTCCCGGTTTCGCTGCTGAACCGGCCGTGTAGGCAACAGCGAAGGGAACCGACTCCGGCACCGTTGCCAACACACCGATCGCTGCCTGCAGGATGTCGACAATGCGGCCGGTTCCGGCCAGGGAAAGGCCCGCCAGCTCGGCGACAAGCCGCAGCCGGCGCTCGGACAGAACCTTGCCGGTGGTTTCGGTGGCCACCGTCAACACCCCTCCGATCCGGCCGTCGATATCGGTCAGCGGCGACTGCGACAGAGTGAAGTAGCACTCCTCCGGGTAGCCGTTGCGCTGAAGGATCTGGCGTTCGTCATGGAACAGCAGGCTTTCACCGTCCACCAGGACCTGGTTCATCCGGGGCGCGATCCATGGCCAGGATTCGGGCCATACCTCCGCCGGTGCCCGACCCAGGGCCGCGGGATGTTTGGCACCTAACAGCGGCACCTGCGCGTCGTTGTAGACCGCGATGAACTCCTGGCCCCAACTGACGATCGTCGGGAAACGCGAATGCAATGCCGTTTGCACGGTGGTCCGCAACACCGGTGACCAGGTGGAAACCGGTCCCACCGCGCTGGACGCCCAGTCACGCGACTCCAACAATTGACGTAGCTGCACAGATGCCCCGTCGAATACCCCGGTTCGGGCACCGCCAGTTCCCACGAGGCACCACCTCCATCAAGCGATCCGTTCGTCTTGAGTCGTCCAGTGTCCGATTATTCCGGATTTTCCTACGGGTTGGAAGCACCGCGACGTCGGTCCGTTGCGCGACGTCCTTGTTCGGGTGGGGGTTTCCAACCGGACACCGGACGAGAGATGTCGTCTTTCGTCGAGGAGACATCGCGCCGCTGCTGCCGACCTGGGGACCCGAATCCGCGCTCTCGACCCGGCGGGCGAAGCAGTGTGGCACCTGCATCGCCTCGCAGGCGCCCGCGGAACAGTGTGAGCTTGGGCGACCACTGCGCGCCCCCACACCCACGTCGTGCCGGGCATAGCCATTCATGACCATGACATCCCTTGCGGCGGAGAGCATCATTCCCGCATGGGTGACGAGATCAGGGTGGACGGCTATCGGGTCGAGGCGCTTTCGCCTCGGACGTGGGACGCGTACGCCGGGCTGGCAGAGCGGCACAACGGGGTATGGGGCGGATGCTGGTGCACCTGGTTCCACCTCTATCCGGACCCACCTGAACGGAAGGAACTCGGCAACCGGGAGTTCAAGCATCAGCTCGTCGAGCAGTGCCGTGCGCATGGGGCGGTGGTCTTCGACGGTGACGAAGCCATCGCCTGGGCGCAATACGGGTCGGTCGCGGAACTGCCGAACATCCACCACCGCAAGGAATGGGAACAGGGCGTCGTCGACCGGCCCGACTTCCGGATCACCTGCCTGTTCGTGGACCGCCGCTACCGGCGGAAAGGCATGGCCGCCATCGCAGTTCGCGGCGCGCTGGCGCTGATTGCCGAGGCGGGCGGTGGGCTCGTGGAGTCGTATCCGCACGACCTGCCGCCGGACAAGAAGACGTCGTCGTCGTTTCTCTACAACGCCACCCGGACCATGTACGAACAGCTCGGGTTCGAATACCAGCGACCCAAGGGCAAGGGCAATTGCGTCATGACGAAAACCATCAACGCCGGTTGATCACTGTGTCGGTGGCCCCCTGAGGCCGCGGTCCGCTTGGTCCGCGTGGTGTGCGTGGGCCGCGACGAAGTCGGTGACGATGCGCCGGGCGAAGTCGGCACCGACCGGCCGACCGAGGATGATGCGCTGAAAGAGCAACGGCCCCACCAGCTGTGACACGCCTTCGTCGAGATCGAGTGGTCGCACATCGCCGCGCTGCACGGCGTCCGTCAGGATCCGATGGACGGGCTCGCGCTGGCGAGCGACGAACAGGTCGTGGAACGAGGCGAGCTCGGGATCTGTTCTCGCGCCGGCGAGCAGCGAGGGCACGAGGGCCGCGAACTCCTCGGTGTCGATCTCCTCGGCCAGCGGACACAACAGCGACTGGAGCTGTTCAGTGGTGCCGCCCTTGTCGTTGGGCCCGGACAGCGGCGGCATCAGTTCCGCGAACGCTGCCGCCACCATCTCGCCGCGGGTCGGCCAGTGGCGGTAGATCGTCGATCGCGCCACCCCGGACCGTTGAACAACCGCCTCGACCGTGACGGCGCCGACACCTCCCTCGACGAGCAGGTCGACGGCTGACCGCACGACGGCCTCTCTGGTCCGGTGCGTTCGCGGGCTCTCCCGCTGGATCGGCATTCGTTCTCCCTTGACAGAACAGAACAGTACCGTATCGTTCTTATCAGAACAGAACAGTACTGTTTTGTTGATGAGCGACCCGCATCCGACCGCGCCCCAAGGAGAGCCATGACAACACTGACCACCTCGCAGCGCGCTACCCGCATCGAAACGGGAGCCCGTTGCGTCACAACCATCGACTTCCTGCACGTCGAGCCCGCGGATCAAGATGCGGCGCTCGAGCTGGCCGTCGATCTCGCCTCCCTGACCACCACTCGGGCGGGGGTCGGACAGGCGACGGCGAACGTGCTCCGGTCGATCGACGGCAGCCGCGTCTGTACCTACGCGCAGTGGCCGAATCGAGCGGTGTGGACCGCGGCACGGTCGGCGAACGAGGTCGAACGGTTGACGCGCCGCGTCCGCAGCATCGTCAGCAACGATCCCCGGCCCCGGCTGTACAGCGTCGTGTACACCGACGACCGCAGCCCTGACGGGGTCAGCACCATCTCCGCGGACTTCATGGGCGCGACCTTCATCAACGAGATCACCACCGCGCCAAACACGCAGCGCAGGCTGCTCGAACTCGTCATCGCGAACAACGCCGCCCAATCGATCGGCACCACCGGCTACCGGTCGGCGAACTTCCACAAGAGTGCGGACGGGCAACGTGCCGTCAACTACTCGTTGTGGGACACACCTCAGCACTGCATCGATGCCATCAGCCGCATGGCCGACATGGACGAAAACCTCGAAGAAACAGTGCAGATCGCCGAGCCGGACTTTCGCTTCTACACCCTCGTCCACGTCGCGCAGCCGCGCTGACCACTGACCCACAACGCAGCCCACCCAGACCTTGGAGGAAACGTCATGACCACACCCACCGACATCGAATACCGATCCGCGGTCGATCATCTGCGGAGCCGACTCACCGATCGCATGCGCGCCGAAATCGGTGCCGTGTATGCCTTCCGGTTCGAGGACGGAACCGGCGCGACGCTCGACGGGCGTCCTGACGGTGCCGGCTTCGTCGAATCACCTGTCGAGACACTGCGCCTGACGGCCGATTTCGAGGTCACGCTCAGCCGGCACGACTTCGCGGAGCTGGTGTTCGGTCGCCTGCACCCGATGGCGGGGATGGCCACCGGCCGGATGCGCATCAAGGGCCCGATCAAGCAAGCCATCAAGCTCGATCGAGTCCTCAAGGCGTAGCACCGACGCCGACCCATCAATCCGGGCGGCGAGCGGTCACCAGCCAGGCGCTGAAACCGCGAATCCACTGCAGCGCCGCCGCGACGTCCGGGCCGTAGTACACCGGCTCGCGGACGTCGATGAACGTCACATCGGTGAACCCCGCCGCCTGCAGGACCTCGGTCACACCCTGCGCAGCGGCCAACTCGTGAGCGCGGCCGACAGCGGCCGCCGAGATGTCCACGCTGCAGAATGTCGTTGTGCCGGTGCAGCTCGGCGTCATACCCGGTGTAGGCGACCAAGGCCCCGACCGTACCGCCCGGCGCCCGACGACCCTTTCCGACCACTGACGCCATCGATCACACCGAGCTCGGCGGCGTACTCCTCGAGCCGGTCCACCAAATCCCTCGGGCGACTCAGCGCCGGGGTGTGCCCGCCGTCGATTTCGTCGGGAGTCAGACCGAGCCGCGCCTGAGCGACACGGCGCACGTACGCGGCGGGAAGCACCCGGTCGTCGCGACACAGCAGCACCCGGGTCGGGACGTCGGGCCAGGCGCAGAGCGGGAGCGGCTCGTCCATCCGGGCCTCGGATTGGTCCCGGCCCCGGCGCAGCGCTTCAGCGGCCAGGTCCGGTGAGACATCCTGGTAGAACAGCTCGATCGGGTCGGCGTAGTACTTCTCCGGGTGATATCCGGTGTTCGTCCAGTAGTCGCCGGGCGATTCGCCCGGCGCGGGGATCAACGGGGCGATCAGCACCAGCAGCCGGACCGGCACCCGCTCACACACCAACGGTGCGGTGAATCCTCCTGCGGATTGGGCGACGACCACGAGATCGGTTCGGTCTCCGATCGCCTCCACCACACTGTCCGCATATTCGACCGAACCGGCCGCATCGTCATCACACGGAAGGTCCGGCGCGATCGAGTCGTGCCCTCGCCCATGGAGTTCCGCCTGCACGAGATGCCAGTACCACCCCACGTCACCGGCACCGTGGATGAACACAAACGTTGCCACACCGTTCCCTCCGCGTCGATGGTCGCAAGGTTGACCGTCGTGACGGTGATTTCTGAGCGGCGCTCCACCTGTGGGCACTCAACAGGTGAGCGCCATCAGCTGGTGACGTCCTTGGTGGTGAAGTTCGCCCACGCGCCGAGCAGCAACACCCCGACATAGATGCCCTGCAGCCCCAGCCCTCTGACGATGTCCCGCCACAGGATCGGGTCGCGGAAGAAGTCGACGAATGACAGCCAGTACCGGGTCGGCAGGTAGGGCGCGATCGGGGAGGCGGCGTCGAGGGTGAACAACAGCGATGACGCCACCAGGATGGCCAGCGCACCGAGGGTCGCGCCGAGCGGCGAGTCGGTGAACGTCGAGAAGAACAGCGCGAATGCGGCGACCCCGCACATCGACACGGTGACGTACCCGATGGCCAGGATGGTCCGGACCGTCAACTCCTGCGCGGTGAGCGTGGTTCCGGACACCGAGGTGCCGGCCAGCGGTTGCGTCTCGAACAGCGTCACGCCCAGCAGATACCCGACCACGGCCACGATCAGCACGGTGACCAGCGCGAACGTGAGGACCGAGACCAGCTTCGCCACCAGCAGTCTCGTCCGCCCGGCAGGTCGAGCCAGCAGGTATCGCAGAGTGCCGGCCTGCGCCTCACCGGCAATCGAATCGCCCGCGACGACCGCCACCGCGATGGGCAGGAACAACGGCAGCACGATCGCCAACGCGGCCAGCGGGAACAGCGCACCGTTGGTGAGCACGGCGGACAGGAAGGCCGGGCCCTGTCCGGGTCTCGGGGCGAGATCGGTCAGCGCGAGCAGCACCGCGACGATGATCGGAAGTGCATTGAGGATGCCGATGGTCACCCAGGTGCGGGGACGCCGGAACAGTTTGCGGAGCTCGACGGCGATCATCAAGCGTCCACCCGGTCCGGGCTGGCACTGGCAGCGGCCAGCACGACTTCCTCCAGCGTCGGGCGTTCCAACGACAACCCCGTCACGGGCACTCCCGCGGCGACCAGCAGGGCGTTGACCTCAGCCGGATCCGCGCCGCGGACCACCACCCGCTCCCCCACCGTCGAACTGACCCGACCGTTGAGGGTGGCGCTCACCCGCGCCGGTTCCGGAGTTGTCACCACCGTCGACCCGGTCGGTGCGGTCAGTACCGACAACTGCTCCTGCAGCACCAGCCGTCCGCGGTCGAGAACGCCGACCCGGGTTGCCATCTGCTCCACCTCGGCCAGTAGGTGACTGGACAGGAACACCGTCGTTCCGGCGTCGTGCAGTTGCAGCAGCAGGGTGCGGATCTCGGCGATGCCCTGCGGATCCAGCCCGTTGGTCGGTTCGTCCAGGATCAGCAACTCGGGCCGCCGCAGCAGGGCCCCGGCCAATCCCAGCCGCTGCCGCATGCCGAGCGAGTACGCCCGTACCGGGCGGCGGCCGACACCGGACAACCCGACCTGCTCGAGCACCTCGTCGATCCGCGCGCGCCGGGTACGACTGCCACCGCCGGGGCGGCCCGCGCCCGCACCGGCAGTGCCCGGACCCGCAATGCCCGGAGCCGCAATGCCCGGACCCGCAGTGCCCGGACCCGACGCGTCGAGCAGCGCGAGATTCTCCCGGCCGGACAGGTGCCCGTAAGCGGCGGGACCCTCGATCAGCGCACCGACCCTGGGCAGCACCCGCTTGCCGGCCCGCGGCATCTTCTCGCCCAGCAGGTGTACCTCCCCACTGGTGGGCAGGACCAACCCGAGCAGCATCCTGACCGTGGTGGTCTTGCCGGAGCCGTTGGCGCCGAGGAACCCATAGACGTCACCCGCTCTCACCTCGAGGTCGATGCCGTCGACGGCGCGAACCTTGCCGTACCGCTTGGTCAGCGCGCGGGTCGAGATGACCGTCGGCATCAGGCGCCGCCCCGCGCTGCCAGCTCCCGCGCGGCCTGCGCGAGCGCATCGAGGGTTACCGTCCCGGTGAGCACCGATGATGACCGGCCCGGGCTGCCGACCAGCAGGATGCCCAGCGGGCCCGCGGTCAATCGGACGCCGAGATCGTCGGCGATTGCGTTCGGGTCCTGCGCGGCAGCCTGGCGCAGGTCGCTCGAGACCCCGTACGGCAGCGGGACGACGGCCAGCAGTGTGATACCTCGGCCGTACAGGCCCACCGCGGCCGGCGATCCCTCGATGGTGCGGCGCGGGAGGCCGGCCAGCGTGTCGGGCAGTGGCACCGGTGACAGCTCCCGGTCCGCGGACCGCAAAACGCCCAGATTGTCGCCGCGGTCGTAATCTGCGCCCGGTGGCGGGGTGAACGTGACAAGGTCGTCGTCCGGTATGGCGAGATCGATGTCTGTGAAACGAGTGTCGAGCGCCGGGTTGGTCGCCCCCTTTCCGAACACCAGCAACTGCAGGGGCAGCCCGCTGTCCGGATCGATGAAGATGTCGACGCGGTCGATCGATGACGACGCCGCGGACGGCACCAACCGCAGGCCGAGGGCGTCGCGGCCGGCGACACGCTGCGCGCCGATCCTGGAGAGCTCACCGGGTTCGGCCTCGGACAGCAGACGGCGGGCCAGCGCGCCGGGCAGCAGGTCGGGCGCTGCCGGCACGGTCAGCGGAGCAGCTCGGGTCATGGTGACCCGGTCCGCTTCGTACTCCCAGGTCCAGGTCGCGGAGCCGTCGGTGTAGCGGTCTGTTTCGCCGAACGGGGTGACCACGTCCACCCGGTTCGCGGTGGGCCCACGCCACCAGACCCGCATGGTGGTGCGGTCGCTGAACAGATCCGCGAGCGAGCCGAGTTGCTCCGTCACCGGGAAGGAGAGGCCACCCGCCGACTCGGCGTACCCGGAGAACGGGACGTCGGCGCTGGCGAGCGCGGCCGCACGCAGATCTGCGGCGGAACGGTCCGCGTCCGCCGCCGGCCACGCCCCGACCACTGCGGGCAGCGCAGCAAGAACCGCAACGACGACGGCCACCAGGGCCCAGCGCCGCGCGGCACCGGTCCCTCGTGCCATGCGATCCACCGTACGTTCGCCGCCAGCGTGGTCGTACCTGTCGTCCGGGCTGGTGCATTCGACGCCGACGAACACCCGTTTTTCCAATGCAGGTTCATCAAGACGCGTCTGGGGGAACAATGCTCCGGTGAGCAATACCGACGTGCGGCTCGTCGGCTATGACGACGCCGACGCGCAACTGCTGATCAACCAGGTGCAGCAGGAGTACGTCATGCGGTACGGCGGGCCGGACGGCTCCCCGGTCGAACTCGACGAGTTCACGCCCCCACACGGGCATTTCGTGGTCCGCTACGTCCACGGGCGGCCGGTGGCCATGGGCGGGTGGCGATTCAGCGAGGTGGTCCGGGTCAAGCTGGGTTACGACGATCGCGTGGTCGAATTGAAGCGGATGTACGTCGTCCCGGAGAGCCGCGGACGCGGCCACGCCCGCCATGTGCTGTCCCACCTGGAACGCAGCGCCGCGGCGGCCGGCGCCGGCTGGATGGTGTTGGAAACCGGCGACATGCAGCCCGAGGCCGTTGCACTGTACCGATCCTCGGGCTACCAGGACGTCGTGCCGTTCGGTCACTACGCCGACAGTCCGCGCTCGATCCACCTGGGCAAGCGGTTGATCCCCGGCAGCTGACGGAAGCCCGGCTCGCAGTCGCGACGCCGGCATCAGCGCAACGCGCGGCGTCACCGAACAACCGCTCCGGACGTTGCACCGTCACCAAAGCGGTTGCACCGATGTGCAGCGTCCACGCCGCGCGGCGCCCCGCTCGCTCCCTGTCCACCCACAGACGCCAAAGGCCGCCCGCAACGGGACGGCCTCGAGCGCAGCAGCACTGTCGGAGCTAGTCGCGTTCGCCCAGCGTCAGCTCCACTCCGCCGGACATTGCGGCGGCGGCGTTGTAGATGAACGCGGCAACCGTCGCCAGCAGGGTGAACAGCACGATGTTGATCGCCCCGATCACCGCCGTCACGCTGAACACCCGTAGCGCGGTGATCAGGTCCGTCTGACCGGCCGCTGCCTGGTCGGGCGACGACGTCAGGGTCGAGAAGGTGTCGTTGATCTTCGACCAGACGTCCATCGCGCCGAGCGTGTAATAGAGCACGCCGACGGCGATCATCCAGACGAAGAACATCACGATGGACACGATCAGGCTGATCTTCAGCACTGTCCACGGGTCCACCCGCTTCAGTTGCAGCGACGCCAACCGCGGCGGCCGTCTGGGAGCCTTGGCGCGGCGGGCGTTCTCCGACCCGACCCGCGGCGGCGGCACCGCCGGAGCTCCCGGCCGGGGGGACGGCGGACCGACGTGCTGGGACGGGGCGAGCGAGCCGTCATCGCTGCCGCGGGGGGAATCCGCGGGTGAAGCGGTCGACGAGCCGGGGCCCGAGGTGGCCGTCACGATGAGCGCCCTCCGTTACTGCCGCCGGTGGAGCCGGACGCGTCGCCGTTCGAGGACGGAGCACCGTTGGAAGAAGCCGTCCCTGGGCCGGTGTTGCCGAGGACCGCGTCCTCGACCTGCTCGGCGGCGGCGTTCCTGGCGATCGCCACCAGGGTGTCGCCCTCGGACAGGTTCATCAGCCGCACTCCCATGGTTTGGCGCTTCGCCTTGCGGACCTCCTTGGCAAGGGTCCGGATGACCCCGCCGCTGGAGGTGATGGCGTACACCTCTGTGTCCAGATCGACCATCAGTGCGCCCACGAGTTTGCCACGCCTGCGGTCGTACTGGAGCGTCAGCACACCCTTGCCGCCGCGTCCCTGCACCGGGTACTCGGCGATGTCGGTCCGCTTCGCGTAGCCGCGTTCGGTTGCCACCAGTACCTGGGCGCCCTCCTGGACGACGTCCATCGACAGCAGCTCGTCACCGGCGTTGAATCGCATGCCGAGCACACCGGACGTGGCCCGGCCCATCGGCCGCAGCGCTTCGTCGGATGCATGGAAGCGTATCGACTGGCCCTCGGCAGAAATGAGGAGGAGATCTTCCGTTGATCCGCAGAGCACGGCGCCGACCAGCTCGTCGTCCTCGCGCAGGTTGATCGCGACGATGCCGCCGGACCGGTTCGAGTCGAACGAGGTGAGCTCGCTCTTCTTGACCAGCCCACCCTTGGTGGCCAACACCAGATAGGGCGCCACGCTGTAGTCGCGGATCTGAATGACCTGGGCGATCTTCTCGTCCGGCTGGAACGCCAGTAGGTTCGCGACGTGCTGTCCGCGCGCGGTGCGGTTGGCCTCCGGCAGCTCGTACGCCTTCGCCCGGTAGACGCGGCCCTTGTTGGTGAAGAACAGGATCCAATCGTGGGTGGAGGCCACGAAGAAGTGCGCCACGATGTCGTCGGCCTTCAGCGCCGCGCCCATCACGCCCTTGCCACCGCGACGTTGCGCCCGGTAGAGGTCGGTCTTGGTGCGCTTGGCGTAGCCGGTTCGGGTGATCGTGACGACGACGTCCTCGACCGCGATCAGGTCCTCCATGGACACGTCGCCGTCGTAGGGCACCAGCCGGGTACGGCGGTCGTCACCGTACTTGTCGACGGCTTCCGTGAGCTCGTCGCGGACGATCGTCCGCTGCCGCTCCGGCTTGTCCAGGATGTCCCGCAGGTCCGCGATCAACCGCTCGATGGCGGCCAGGTCGTCGACGATCTTCTGCCGTTCCAACGCCGCCAACCGGCGCAACTGCATGTCCAGGATCGCGACGGCCTGGATCTCGTCGACGTCGAGCAGCTCCATCAGGCCGGCCTTGGACTCCTCGGCCGAGGGCGAGCGCCGGATGAGGGCGATCACCTCGTCGAGCATGTCCAGCGCCTTGACCAGGCCGCGCAGGATGTGGGCCCGCTTCTCGGCCTCGTCGAGCCGGTACTGGGTGCGCCGGACGATGACGTCGATCTGGTGCGCGACGTAGTAGCTGATCATCTGGTCCAGTCGCAGGGTGCGCGGCACACCGTCGACGATGGACAGCATGTTGGCGCCGAAGCTGGTCTGCAACGAGGTGTGCTTGAACAGATTCGCCAGCACCACCTTGGCGACGGCGTCGCGCTTGACCGTGATGACGATGCGCATGCCGATCCGGTCGGACGACTCGTCGGCGATATCGGCGACGCCGCTGATCCGGCCGTCCTTGTGCAGCTGGGCGATGGCCTCGACGAGGTTGTCCGGGTTCACCTGGTACGGCAGCTCGGTGACCACCAGGATCGTGCGGCCCTTGGCGTCCTCCTCGATCTCCACCACCGCGCGCATCCGGATGGATCCGCGGCCGGTGCGGTAGGCGTCACGGATGCCGTCGGTGCCGACGATCAGTGCACCGGTCGGGAAGTCCGGTCCCTTGACCCGCTCCATCGCAGCGTCCAGCAGCTCCTCGGCGGACGCCTCCGGGTTGTCCAGAGACCAGACCACAGCGGCCGCGATCTCCCGCAGGTTGTGCGGCGGGATGTTCGTCGCCATGCCGACCGCGATCCCGGACGAGCCGTTCACCAGCAGGTTGGGGATCCGGGCCGGGAGGACGGTCGGCTCGGTGGTCTTGTTGTCGTAGTTCGGGATCCGGTCGACGGTGTTCTCGTCGATGCCGGCGAGCATCAGCATGGCCAGTGGCGTCAGCCGGCATTCGGTGTACCGCATGGCGGCGGGCGGGTCGTTGCCCATCGAGCCGAAGTTGCCCTGGCCGTCGATCATCGGGTAGCGCAACGACCAGGGCTGGGCCATCCGGACGACGGTGTCGTAGATCGACGAGTCGCCGTGCGGGTGGTAGTTACCCATCACGTCGCCGACGACCCTGGAGGACTTCACCGTGCTGCGGTCCGGCCGGAAACCGGAGTCGTACATCCCGTAGAGCACCCGGCGGTGCACCGGCTTGAGGCCGTCACGCACGTCCGGCAGCGCCCGGCTGACGATGACGCTCATCGCGTAGTCGATGAACGAGCGCTGCATTTCGTGCTGGATGTCGACCGGTTCGGTGCGATCGTGTTCCGGTGTGGTGGGACCTGTCACGGCTGATGACCTTCCATGTCACATTTACATCACGCTGAGATGCTGATTACTGCCGTCGATCGGGGATTGTTCGGAGAGTTTCCCTTCGCACCGATCGGCCGGCGCTACCGGATTTCCCGCCCGCCGCCGGGTAGATCACCGCTGACGGCGTCGTTGCAGGTCACGGCCGACAAACTGTCCACATGTGGACAGTTACTGTGCACAGACCTCGATTGATCCGATCGATCACGAGCGAGCCCTCGGGAATGTGATGCGCATCGCATGTGTCACTCCTTGAAACTCTTGCGCCCATCTCGTTCACCCATTTCGGACATGCCACCGGAGGGCTGGCCCTCTCCCGAAGGACCGGGCCGGCCATCTTGCGGATCAGAAATCAAGGAACCGAACGTCTTTCGCATTGCGGGTGATGAACGCACGGCGTGCCTCGACGTCCTCACCCATCAACACCGAGAAGAGGTCATCGGCCTGCGCCGCGTCCTCCAGGGTGACCTGCAACAGCAGCCGATGCGCCGGGTCCATCGTGGTCTCCCACAACTCCTTGGCGTTCATCTCGCCCAGGCCCTTGTACCGCTGAATGCCCTCATCCTTGACCAGGCGACGGCCGGCTTCCTCGCCGGCGGCAATCAGGCCGTCCCGCTCGCGGTCGGTATAGGCGAATTCCTGCGCACCCTTGGTCCACTTGAGTTTGTACAGCGGCGGCTGCGCCAGGTAGACGTGCCCGGCCTCGACCAGCGGTCGCATGAAACGGAACAGCAACGTCAGCAGCAGCGTGCGGATGTGCTGGCCGTCGACATCGGCATCGGCCATCAACACGATCTTGTGATAGCGCAGCTTGGACAGGTCGAACTCGTCGTGGATGCCGGTGCCGAGCGCGGTGATCAGCGATTGCACCTCGGTGTTGCGCAGCACCCGGTCGATCCGGGCCTTCTCGACGTTGATGATCTTGCCGCGGATCGGCAGGATTGCCTGGAACATCGAATCCCGGCCCGACTTCGCGCTGCCGCCGGCGGAGTCGCCCTCGACGATGTAGAGCTCGGAGCGTGCCGGGTCGGTGGACCGGCAGTCGGCCAGCTTCCCGGGAAGGCCGCCGATCTCCAGCGCGCCCTTGCGGCGGACGAGGTCGCGCGCCTTTCGGGCGGCGGCGCGGGCCTGGGATGACGACACCGCCTTGCTGATGATCGTCTTGGCCTCGGCGGGGTTGCGCTCGAACCAGTCCGCGATCCAATCGTTGCCGGCCTTCTGCACGAACGACTTGGCCTCGGTATTGCCGAGCTTGCCCTTGGTCTGACCCTCGAACTGCGGCTCTCGCAGCCGGATCGAGATGATCGCGGCCAGCCCCTCGCGGACGTCCTCACCGGACAGCGACGGGTCGTTCTCCTTCAGGAGTTTCTTCTCCCGCGCGTACTTGTTGACCACGGTGGTCAGTGAGGCCCGGAAACCCTCCTCGTGGGTGCCGCCCTCGTGCGTGTTGATGGTGTTGGCGAAGGAATGCACCGACTCGTTGTAGGAGGAGTTCCACTGCATCGCGATCTCCACCTCCATCGTGTCGCCCTTCACCTCGAATCCCACGATCGACGGGTGAATGGCGTCCTTGGTGGCGTTGAGGTGCTTGATGTAGTCGACCAGGCCGCCGGGGTAATGGAAGGTGCGGACCAGCGGCTTCCACGCCTTCTCCTCCGGCACCTGCGCCGGCAACGGGTCGGCCGCGGCGGCGCTCTCGGCGAACTCCACCAGCTCGCCGGCGCGCCGCTCGTCACGCAGGTTGATGGTCAGACCCTTGTTGAGGAACGCCATCTCCTGCAGCCGCCGGGACACCGTCTCGACGTTGTACTCGGTGGTTTCGAAGATGTCGCTGTCGGCCCAGAACGTGATGATGGTTCCGGTCTTGTCGCTGGGACCCAGGTCGTGCAGGGGCCCGGGCTTGGCGTACTCGTAGGTCTGCTCGTAGCCGCGGCCGTCGCGATGGATCTCCACCTCGAGCCTGCGGGACAGGGCGTTCACCACCGAAATGCCGACACCGTGCAGGCCGCCGGACACCGCATAGGAGTCGGAGTCGAACTTGCCGCCGGCGTGCAGGATCGTCATGACGACCTCGACGGTGGGCCGCTTCTCCTTGGGATGCATCTCGGTGGGGATGCCACGGCCGTTGTCGGCGACGGTGACGCCGCCGTCGCCCCGCAACGTCACGCTGACGGTGTCGGCGAAGCCGGCCATCGCCTCGTCGACCGAGTTGTCCACGACCTCCCACACCAGGTGGTGCAGGCCGCGTTCGCCGGTGGAGCCGATGTACATGCTGGGGCGCTTGCGGACAGCATCCAGGCCCTCCAACACGGTGATCGAGGATGCGCCGTAGTCATTCTTCTTCGTCGTCACGGATCTGCTGCTCGCTCCTGTGCTCGCTGCTCGGCCCGGCCGCCGGAGGGAGTCGCCCGCACCGCCGGCCCGTTGGAGATCGGGATGGCAGATCGGTCGGCCCGCGAAGCGATCGGGGGGCACGCACGCACCGAACCGGGAGTTGTCACCGGGTGTTCCGGTGCCGCCGCCGGATCGAATTCGCGGTTTACTTGACCAATCCGCTCGATCCGCCAGCGGAGCCCTCAGGGCCTGTTGCGGGCGAAACCCTCCCGAGTCTACCGGTTCGTCGGCGTGCAGGAGGCCAAATACGGGCCCTGTGGATGCCGTGGCGCGTCCAACGGACACCGTCGATAGTCATCGGCCGCACCCCGCCCCCGGCGGGTGCTTGTCCGGGCGCTCAGCGCCTGCGTCCGAGGCTGGAACCGCATCAGCAAGTCGGCGGCTCGGAGGGTCGATGACGCGAGGCGGTCCCACCGGGCACGACGGCCGGCGGATGGCGGGTCGAGTTGCGGGGGTGATGTGCCGGTTTCCGGCGCCGGAAGCCTGCCCGACTCCGGGTCCCCGAGCCGGGTGCGAACCCGCCGTGCGGACCTGCCGGGAGAGACAGGAACGGCAGCCGGGTGAATCACGACCAGCCTTCGGGGCGCCTTCGCGTCACAGCGCTGACCTGCGGGTACAGAAGAGTTGCTCCCGCGGCAGATCGGCGCCGCGCCGGTGAGAGCGCCACGGCTGAAAAGGATGTCGCCACGCATGACGAGCCTGCACCCCACGACGTCGGGCGCTCTGACCATCGACGACCACCCGTACGCGATCTTCGATGCGGCGGTCCGGCACGCGATCACCCGGGACCTCGACCGGCTGGTCGACGTCTTGCAGGAGCCCATCACCGATGTCCGTCGGGCCGCACTCACCGAGCACGTCGTGTTCGTGCTCGACCAGCTGCAGTCACATCACAGGGTCCAGGACGAGGTGATCTGGCCGCGCGTTGCGATCGAACGCGCGGCGCTCGCCGATGTGGCCGACCGGGTCCGGCTCTGCCACGCGCACCTCCAACAGCCGTGCCGCGAACTGCGCAGGGCGGCGCAGAGCTGGTCGTCGGTGCGGGTGCTACGGCAGCAGGTGCGGGAAGCTGTGAGCGCAGTGCGCGACGCGGTCGGCCCGGTGCTGGACCGTGATGCTGCCGAGCTGCCGGTCGCCTGTGACGTGTTGTCCGACCAGGAGTGGTCGGAGATCGGCCGGCGGATTGCACCGCCGATGCTGCACTTCGGCGCTGCGCGGCCGGTCGGCCCGGCAGCGCGGGCGCGCCGGTTGTTCTGGCTGCTCGACGACGCTGACCCGTACCTGGCCGGACTGGTGTTGGCGCGCACGCCGCGTGCCGTGTTGTGGGTGCTGCGGAACGGATTCAGCGGTGGTTACAACCGGGCGGCATATCTGATGTGGGTCGGCGGCGGCACCGGTCCGGCCGTCTGATCCCCGCGGGCTGCCTCCGGGCGGCCCGGCTTCCGTCGGCCCGATTCCCTTGGGGCTCAGCCGTAGGTGTCCCGCGGGCCACGTCCGGGGACGTGCCGGTTGCCGAACTTCCACGACGGTGCAGACGGACCCCGGGCCTTGATCCTGACGACGGTCCGGTCACCGATCTCGGCGTTGATCCGCCGCAGCAATTGCGGGGCGAGCATCCGGATCTGCGTTGCCCAGGCCGTTGACTCCGCCTGCAGCATCAGTTCCCCTTCGTTCAGCGTCACGGGCGAACAGTGGTCGGCAACCTCTGCCCCGACGATCTTGTCCCAATTCGCGAACAGCGTTGCCTTTTTGAGCTCCGCGGCGGTCCCCGCGGTCGACACCCAGGTGCGCAGCGTGGCGGACAGCGGCTGGGGGTCCCGGTAGTCGGGCCCGGATCCCGACCAACGTGATCGGCGGAGCTTGCCCGCGCCGCCGCGTTGGGCGATCGGGGTGCGTCCGGCGGCCTTGCGGCGCGCGGCAGCACTGGCTCTGGCGTTGGCCAAGGCATCACGGGCGAGGTCCGCACCCCGCGGGCCCTTGGCGCCCGCGGGCTCGATTCCCGCATGTGATCGGGCATCACCTGGACGTGCGGGTTCGTTCATCTGCGCCACCCCACCCGGTCGAAAGTCAGCCGTGCGTTGCCGAACCGAAGGCTCATCCGGACACTGAGTGCGGTACAGAACGGCGCGACCGCGTCCCGGGGGGCTTGCATGGGCATCGTCATCGGTTTCATTCCGTGGATCGTCTACTGGATCCTTGTCGGGAACATTCCCTTCACCGCTGCCGTGACGGCGGCGTTCGGGGTGACCCTACTGATCCAGATCGCGCTGCGGATCCGCCGGCAGCCGATGCGCACGCTCGACGTCGGCAACCTCGTGGTCTTCGCGCTGCTGATGATCGCCGCCTACCTCGTCCCCGACGATGTGCTGGAGCGGTGGTTGCAGCCGCTGAGCAGCCTCGGCTTGCTGCTGATCGCGCTCGTCGGTGTGCTCATCGGGCGTCCGTTCGTCCGGGAGTACGCCGAGTCCTCGGTCGACGCCCAAACCGCCAAGACCCAGGGCTTCCGCACGATCACGAATGCGATGACGTGGATGTGGGTGGCGGCCTTCGCGGTGATGTTCGGGTCCGCGATGATCCCGCCGATCGTCGATGGCGACGCCACCATCCTGGACATGGACAACACGCTCTCGATCGTCTGCTACTGGGTCGTGCCGTTCACCGTGCTCGGCCTCGCCGGGGCCGTGTCGGCGGCCTTTCCGCCCTGGTTCGACCGGAAGTCCGCGGAGCTCGACCAGCGGACGACCGGCGCGCCCGCGGTCGTCCCGCAGCCCGCGGGACCGGTTCGCCCCACCCGCGGGCGGCGATCCGGGGCCGGACGGGACGGCGCTGGACTCGCCGCAAGCGCAGTGAGCGCCGACGCGCGCGGCGCCGGCGGGCTGGTCATCGACGCCCCCGACGACAGCCGATTCGACGAGTCCTTCGGGGTGACGGTGACCGGTGCCCGCGCCGGATCACAGGTCACCGTCAGCACCTCCGGCACCGACCTGTTCGGCCGGACATGGCGGTCCCAGGCCAACTTCATCGTTCCGTCCGCGGGCGTGCTCGACGTCGGATCGACCGCGCCGCAAGCGGTGGACGGCCAGGATCCCGCCTGGACCGCCGCCGACGGAACCGCACCGATCTGGGCCATGCGCTTCGATGACGACGGCCAGACCCCGGAGATGTTCGTGCCGCCGGCGGAACCGTGGCGGCTGACCATCGAGGCCTCGGGCGTCGGGGCGGTCGCGTCCACCGACAGCGGCACTTCGGCGCATGCCGTCGCCGGACGACGCGTGGTGCTCCGGCGCACCGGCGCGACCGGCTTGCGGTACGAGCCCTCGGAGATCGGTGGCCTGCCGGGCATGCTGCTGTGCCCACCCGGTGACGCCCCCGATGGTGGGTGGCCCGCGGTGGCGTGCTTCGGCGGGTCCGAGGGCGGCTTCGAATCGCAACTGTCCAACGCGGCCGTCCTGGCGTCACACGGGTTCGCGGTGCTCGCCCAGGCATGGATTTCCGAGTCGGACGCCGGTGAGTCCGTCTGCGAGGTCCCGCTCGAGCGGTTCGGCGCGGCCTTGACCGCGCTGGCGGCGCACGACGCCGTCGACGGCTCCCGGCTCAGCGCGATGGCGATCTCCCGCGGCTCGGAAGGGTTGCTGGCAGCGGTGTCCCGTGGTCTGACCCCGTCACTGACCGGACTGGTGCTGATCAGCCCGAGCAGCGTCGCCTGGCAAGCGCTCGGCGCGAGCGGCGAGGTTCCCGACACCGCATCGTGGACCGCCGGCGGGTCGCCGCTGCCGTGGGTCCCGCTGGCCAGCGGGGTGCTGATGCGGCAGATCGTCCGCAACGCCTGGACCGTGGGCCGTGACATCTCCCGGCAGCGGCCCACCCTGTTGCGGCTGCGGCCGGCCTACCAGGGCTCACTGGTCGACGTCGGGCTGCTGGACAAGCACGGCAGGCCAACGGATTTCCTCGCAGACCACGGGAAGGTCGGTCGGCACCCGGCAGTGCTGGACGCGTCCGCCGTACGGGCTCCGCTCCTGTTGGTCGGCGGCCGCGACGATCACCTCTGGCCCTCCGAGCCGATGGCAGCGATGATCGCCGCCCAACGCCGCGCAGCCGGGGTGGACCAGCAGGACGGACTCCAGATGTACGACGGCGCCGGGCATCTCATCCGCCTCGGAGTGCTGCCGACCGATGCGCCGTGGACCAACGGCATCGCCTTCGGCGGCACCCGGAAGGGTCTCGCGCACGCCCAGGCCGACGCCACCACCCGCGTGCTGCAGTTCCTGGGTGCCGGCATCGTCGCCCGCACCTGACGTCACACACGAACTCCCGGTTGCTGCGGTTTCGGCACCGCATGTTTCAGCACCGCATGTTTCAGCACCGCATGTTTCAGCACCGCATGTTTTCAGCACCGCATGTTTTCAGCACCGCGCGCGCAGCAGAAAATGCGGGTTCATGCCGAGCAACTCCGGAACGTGCTGCAGGGCGCGCGCCGATTCCAGCACCGCCGACCGACCGACGTCGGTCGCCATCCTCTGATCCAGATCCGCCAGCGCGAAGGCCAGACCCTCGACCCCGGCGATGTCCTCGACCGTCAGCCCGGCTTCCTGCACCTCTGATCTGAGCTCGCCGGGACGATGCAGGTAGCCGGTGAAGGAACCCGGGAACAATGGTGGGAGACGGCCGTTCCGTTCGAGCCGATCGATCATCGGTGCGAGGTCCGCGACCCGCTCGTACAACCGGTCCGCCAGGAATCCGTGTAGTCGGGGAGCCCAGCGTGAGATCGCGGCGACGAAGACCGGCGCGCCCGGCCGGCCGATGCGGCGCGCCTCCGCCAACGCCTGCACCCGATCCTGACGAGCCTCCAGGTGATACAGCGGGCCGAGCAACAGCACGGCGTCCACTGACGCATCCGCCAGATCGAGCCGGCGGGCATCACCCACGGCGGACCGAACATCTGATCCAACCGGGACGGCAACCCGCAACTGGTCGACGTGCAGCGGCATCAGATCGCGATGCTCGACCCGGTGCCCGGCTTCGGCGAGCCACAACGCATAGCGGCCGGGTCCGCCGCCGATGTCCGCGATGACGGACGCCGCAGGCGGCAGGAAAGGCTCGATCAACTCGGTGGTGCGAAGGAACTCGACCGTCCCCAACGCTCCGTCGTCGAGCCGGCCCTGCTCCCCGCCCGCCTGGTAGTGCACGGCCATGTCCGGCGGCGCCGTCGGCAGGTCAGTCATCGCAGAATCCTCCGGGTCGACCGTCAGCCGGCGCTACTGATTTCCGTCGGTGACGCCGTCCGGACCGACCAGTAACCGCTGCCCGCCGAGGACCGACGGCACGTCGGCATCGACCGCCGCGGTGATCAGCACCTGATCGGCGTCTGCGATCAGACCGGCGAGCCGTTCGCGGCGGGTGACGTCGAGCTCGGCGAACACGTCATCGAGCACCAGCACGGGATCTACTCCGTCCGACCGCAGCAGCGCGAACGCCCCCAACCGCAGCGCGAGCGCGAACGACCACGATTCCCCGTGCGAGGCATACCCTTTCGCCGGACCGCCGCCGAGGAGCAGGTCGAGGTCGTCGCGGTGCGGCCCGATCAGTGAGATCCCGCGGTCCAGCTCGTTCGACCGGACCACCGCCAGTTCGGCGAGCATGGACGCCCGCAGTGCTTCGACGGCGGGCACCTGCGGATTGCGCCAGGCCGGCTCGGGTGCGTCCGGCTGGTCCACGTCATCGGCGGTCCGGTCACCCGGCCCGGCCGTCCCGTCCGGCATCGGCACTGTCGATCGGTACTGCAGATCGACCACCTGGTCGCTGCCGGCGACGTCGGCGTAGGCAGCCTGCACGTGCGGCCGCAGCTCCGCGACCAGTGCCAGCCGCGCATTCACCAGCTCGCCACCCACCGCGGCAAGATGCTCGTCCCAGACGTCGAGCGTTGCCAGGTTCCCGCCCGATCGCCGCGCGGTGCCCGCCGTCTTGAGCAGGGCGTTGCGCTGCTTGAGCACACGGTCGTAGTCGGCCCGCACCCCGGCCAGCCGCGGGGCGCGCATGATCAGCACCTCGTCGAGGAACTTGCGCCGTTCGGTCGGGTCACCGCGGACCAGCGCGAGGTCCTCCGGCGCGAACAGCACGGTGCGCAACACGCCGAGCAGGTCCCTGGCCCTGGTCAGGGGTGCGCGGTTGATCCGCGCCCGGTTCGCCCGCCCCGCGGTGATCTCCACCTCCAGCAGCAACTCCCTGTCCTCGGACACCACGGCGGCCCGGACCACGGCGCGCTCCGTGCCGCGGCGGATCAACGGCGCGTCCGAGGCCACCCGATGCGAGGACAGCGTCGCCAGGTAGCCCAGCGCCTCGACCAGGTTGGTCTTCCCGGTGCCGTTCCGGCCGATGAGCACGTTGACACCGGGCCGCAGCGGCACCTCCGCCGTCGCCCATGAGCGGTAGTCGGTCAGCGACAGGTGCCGCGCGAACACCCCGACCGCTCCTCGCTGCTGTGGTCCCGAGAACTGATGTTGATCATGACGAAACTCACCTCCTCGGACCGCGACACGCCGTGCGGACTGCGAGTTTCGTCATGATCAACACGGAAAGCGGCCGACCGCGACCCGCGAAGAAGTCCGACCGGCGGAGGTGGGGGGCCGGGTCAGCTGACCGGGATGGTCCCGGTGGTGCCTTCCTTGCCGACCGCGTGCCCACCGAACTGGTTGCGTAGCGCCGCGACGACCTTCATCGCCGGCGACTCGTCCTGCCGGGAGGCGAACCGTGCGTACAGCGCCGAGGTGATGACCGGCATCGGCACGGCGTTCTCGATCGCGGCCTCGATCGTCCAGCGACCCTCGCCGGAGTCCTGCGCGTAGGCACGGATCTCCTCGAGTCCCGGGTCGTCGGCCAGCGCGCGGACCAACAGCTCCAACAACCACGACCGGATGACGGTGCCCTCCTGCCAGGAGGCGATCACCGCGTCCGGATTCGGGACCATGTCAACGGCCTTGAGCAGCTCGTAGCCCTCGCCGTAGGCCTGCATGATCCCGTACTCGATGCCGTTGTGGATCATCTTGGTGAAGTGGCCCGCGCCCGTGGGTCCGGCGTGCACGAAGCCGCCGTCAGGCGGCTTGAGGCTGTCGAAGATCGGCTGCGCGACGGCGACGGTGTCGGCCTCACCACCCACCATCAGCGCGTAGCCCTCGGTCAGACCCCACACACCGCCGGAGACACCGACGTCGAGGTACCGGATTCCCTTCGGCTCCAGCGAGATGGCGTGCTTCTGGTCGTCGGTGTACCGGGAGTTGCCGCCGTCGATGATGATGTCGCCGGACTCCAGGACCTCGGCCAGCGAGACGATCGTCGCCCTGGTCGGCTCACCGGAGGGCACCATCACCCACACCACCCGAGGGGTGGAGAGTGCCGCGGACAATTCCTCCAGCGTTGCCACGTCCCGAGGGCTCGCGGGGTTCCGGTCGTACCCGACGACCTGATGACCGTCGCGGCGCAGCCGCTCGGCCATGTTGCCGCCCATCTTGCCCAGTCCGATGAGGCCGATCTGCATGCTCATTCCCCTCACGACGTGTCCTGAAGTGCTCTGCCGACCCTCGACGAAGATCTGCTCCCTGTGCCGGTACCCCTCCCGTTGGACTGCAACCGAATCCCAGCACACCGGCCCCGGCTTGGCACGCCACGACGCGGCGGAGACCCGGTGAGCGGCCAGGCGAAGCTCAGCCGGGCAGCCGGGCCGGCATGACGAGGTACCGGTAGGCCGAGTTGGCACTGCCGGGCGCGCCGCCGGGTCCGTTGTCAGCTGCATCGGCGGCGCCGGCACTGCCCTCACCGCTGCCGTTGCCGTCGGCGTTGCCCTTGCCGGAACCACTCGGGATCGGAACCAGCAGCGCCGGCCGGGCCGGAGTGGTGAACGCCAGGCGGACGGAATCGGAATGCACCACACCGAGCCCGTCCAGCAGGTACGTGGGGTTGAACGCGATCAGCAGTTCGGCGCCGTCCACCGCGGCAGCGAGATCCTCCTCGGCGCGACCCTCGTCGTCACCGCCGGCGGTCAGCGTCAGCGAACCGTCACCCACCTGCATCCGCAGGTGATGCCCACGATCGGTGACCAGCGCGACGCGCTTGATCGACTCCCCCAGCTCGGAGACCGGAATGTCCACCGTGGTGGTGTGCGATGACGGCAACAGCGAGCGGTACTTGACGAACTCCACGTCCAGCAACCGGACGGTGGTGCGACGGCCGCCCGCCTCGAGGCCCAGCAAGCCCTCCCCGAGCGCGATCGTCACCTGTGATGCGCCACCGAGGGTCTTGGCGGCATCGGCCAGTGTGCGCGCCGGAACCAGCACTGCGGTGGACATGTCCGGGCTGTCCGGAATCCAGTTCAGTTCCCGCACCGCCAGCCGGAACCGGTCGGTCGCGGCCAGGGTCAGGGTCTCGCCGTCGATTTCGACCCGGATGCCGGTCAGCATCGGCAGCGTGTCGTCGCGCCCGGCGGCGACCGCGGTCTGGGCGACCGCTTCGGCGAAGACAGACGCATCGACCCGACCGGATGCGGCCGGCATCTGCGGCAACGGCGGATAGTCCTCGACCGGCATGGTCGGCAGGGTGAACCGCGCCGAACCGGCCACGATGGACACCCGCGGGCCGTTGACCGTCAGCTCGACCGGCTTGGCCGGCAGGGAGCGAGCGATCTCGGAGAGCAGCCGCCCGGAGACCAGCACCCGTTCGGCCGTCGGCTCGCCGTCCTCGCCGGGTTCGGTCAGCGCATCGAGGGTGTCCACCGAGACTGTTGCCCTCGTCGACACCTCGTAGTCGAACCCGGCAACGGTGAGCGTCGAGCCCTTGACCTCCAACAGGATCCCGCCGAGCACCGGAACGGGCGGACGGGTCGGCAAGGACTTGGCCACCCAGGCGACGGCATCGGCGAGGTCGTCACGGGCGACACGGAACTTCATCGAGAAGACCTCCACGGTCGCGGCTTTGCACACAGGTTCGGAGCGGGTCGGGTCATGCGGATCGGTGGTACCAGTCAGGTGCTGCAGGTCGGCGAACCAGGGGCGGCGACGGTCCCGTCGCTCGGCCCGCATGGCTGCGGGGCGTCCGAGCGTACGGCCAACCTGCCGTGACGCGACAGTCGGGGTGTCCGCGCTGCGTAGTTTTTCTTGTCGACGACCGGTGTGTGTCCGACCTCATCGGCGGCCGCTGTCGAAGGTGTCAACAGCGGCGCGCGGCGTTCTTCCCCAGCGTTACTGACAAGCAGAGCTCTTCTAGAGATAAAAGCAGTAGCAGTAGTAGGCGGTGTGGATGGTGTGGAAGCCGGGGCGATGAGGCTGGTCAGCAGGCGTGGCGCCGCGGTGGACAGCAGGTGGCGCATGGTGGGGAGCTCCAGAGCCGGCTGTGGAGCGTTGTCATTCGGGCCAGGTTGTCCCCCGAACGGTGTCGAGCTGTCCACAGAGTTGTGCACACGATGTGCATGGGTAATCAGTGACGTGATGGATCCGTGACTCAAACGGACAAAAAGTAACGCAGAGCCTCTAAATTCCACAGGAAAGAGTCGCTGCGCGACCAACCGCGGAGCCGGCCAGCCAGCGACCAGCACCCTGTATGGGTGAATCCAGCGGGACGACCCACCGGAGCGATCAGTGCCGAACGCGGTCACGGACCCGGGCGGTGAGTTCCTGAACGTGGTCGTACGTCTGGCGGCGCTCGGCTAGTTCGGTGCGGATCTTCTTCGCGGCGTGCATGACGGTGGTGTGGTCGCGGCCGCCGAAGGTCTGCCCGATCTTGGGCAGCGTGAGGTCGGTCAGCTCGCGGCACAGGTACATCGCGATCTGCCGGGCGGAGGCAATCTGTTTGGTCTTCACCGGCCCGCACAGCTCGTCCAGCGTCACCGCGAAGTACTCCGCCGTCACCGCCATGATCGTGGCCGCGTCGATGTCGTTCGCCACTGGATCGCGGATCAGGTCGCGCAGCACGATCTGGGCGAGCGCCAGGTCGACGGTCTGCTTGTTCAGCGACGCGAACGCCGTCACCCGGATCAACGCGCCCTCGAGCTCGCGGATATTGCGCTCGATCCGGCTGGCGATGAACTCGAGAACATCGTCCGGTGCGTTCATCCGGTCCATCGCCGCCTTCTTGCGAAGGATGGCGATCCGGGTCTCGAGCTCGGGTGGCTGGATGTCGGTGGTCAGACCCCATTCGAACCGGGTGCGCATCCGGTCCTCGAGGGTTTCCAGGCGCTTCGGCGGTCGGTCGGAGGAGATGACGATCTGCTTGTTGGCGTTGTACAGCGTGTTGAAGGTGTGGAAGAACTCCTCCTGGGTGCCTTCCTTGCCTTCCAGGAACTGGATGTCGTCGACCAGCAGCACGTCGACGTCCCGGTAGCGCCTCTGGAAGGCGACCTTGCGGTCGTCGCGCAGCGAGTTGATGAAGTCGTTGGTGAATTCCTCGCTGGACACGTACCGCACGCGCATCCCCGGGAACAGTCGCTGCGCGTAGTGGCCGATGCCGTGCAGCAGGTGGGTCTTACCCAGTCCGGACTCGCCCCACACGAACAGCGGGTTGTACGCCACGGCCGGCGCCTCCGCGACCGCAACCGCCGCGGCGTGTGCGAACCGATTGGAGGCGCCGATGACGAACGTCTCGAAGGTGTATTTCTCGTTCAGCCGGGTCTGCGACGGGTTCGGCGGGGCCTGATCACGCCGGCCCGAATACGTCGGCCAGATGGCGGTGACGGTTTCGAGGGCGTCGGCCTCCTCGTCACCTTCCTCGAAGTCCTCGGTGTCGCGGAAGTCGGCGGCGGCCCGCTCGCTCATCGGTCCCTGGCCCGGCCGGCGCAGTACGCCCTCGCTGTCGGTCCCGTAGGTCACCGAGCCGTTGACGAAGCGGTCCGGCGGCGGCCGCCGGTCGCTGGCCGGCGGCATCGGTGCCATCGCACCGTCCTCGCTGACCGTGACGGCGAGACTGATCTGCTGGTGCAGCTTCTCCGACAGTGCACCGGTGATCGCGTCTTTCAAGGTCCGCTCGATCACCTCTTTGGCGAAGTCCGTCGGCGCCGCCAACAACGCGGTGGTGCCCAGCAGGCCGACCGGCTGGGTCAGTGACAGCCAGGCCCGTTGCTGCTGACTGAGAGTCGGCTCGAGATCGGTCACCACGGCCCGCCACACAGGCGTGAGCCGGTTTTCCGTTTCCTCGAGTGTCACCAGTCAACCCCTTGCGCAATACTCCGCCCCCGTCCGCCGTCCACAGCAGTTATCCACAGGTGTGGACAGAACTCGAGACGGTAACGGCCCACCTTGCCCCGGAGAAGACTCCGGTGAGCAACGCGGCGGTGCCGGGGGACCCGGTGATTCCGAGTCGTGCGAAGCGGGACGCTAACAACTTTCCTCCGCTTCCCACAAGGGCGACCACCGACCGGGTGGGAACTCTCGGCGTGTCTACCCGGGTGGCTCAACGGCGCCTGCTAGCGCGGGTTTGACCCCTGGGCCGCGCCTTCCGTACCCTGGGACTCATCCGGCGTCTCCCGGTCGCTTTTTGCTGCCCGCCATCGCGGGCCTGCACGGCAACATGCCTTGTAGTCGGTGCCCACCAGCGGTGGGTACCGCGGCGCGATCCGAGTTCCGCCAGCAGTGACAGCCAGAGCAGTGACCAGCTAGCAGTGACCAGCACCGTGCCAAGCGTTTTCAGTCGTTCCTGACAGTGGAGAGATAGCCGTGAGCAAGCGCACCTTCCAGCCCAACAACCGCCGGCGTGCCAAGACCCACGGGTTCCGGCTTCGGATGCGCACCCGCGCGGGCCGTGCCATCCTCGCCGCCCGGCGTCGCAAGGGCCGCGAAGAGCTGTCGGCCTGACGGTCCCGGCCGTCGGTTCGATCGACCTCATGTTGCCCGCGGGTAGTCGGCTGCACACGTCGCAGGAGTTCGCCGCTGTGGTGCGCTCCGGTCGCCGCGCGGGTACCCGGCACCTGGTGGTGCACCTGCTGTACACCGCTCTTTCGACCTCGCCCCGGGCCGGGTTCGTGGTATCCACGAAGGTCGGCAATGCGGTTGTCCGGCATCGGGTGACCCGGCGACTGCGGCCACTGATGCGGCTGGAGCTCGACCGGCTCCCCGCCGGCACCGAGGTCGTCATCCGTGCGCTGCCTGCTGCTGCGGCGGCGTCCAGTGCCGATTTGGCGGCCGACCTGCGCACCGGACTGGCCGCTGCGCAGCGCAAGAGCCGGGCCGTCCCGGCCTCGTCCGGCAGCCGGTCATGACCTCCGTTGCGGCGAAGATCCTGATCGCACCGATCCGGTTCTATCAACGCTTCATCACCCCGTACACGCCTGCGAGCTGCCGGTACTACCCGACGTGCAGCGCCTACGCCGTGACGGCGCTCCGCACCCGCGGCGCCGTCGTCGGTACCGGCCTGACGATCTGGCGGCTGCTGCGGTGCAACCCCTGGAGTGACGGCGGCATCGATCACGTGCCGGCGAAGGGCCGGCGGTCGCAGGCATCAGTCGATGCCATGCCGGAACATGATCACGACCAGCATGCCGGGGGCGTGGACGGAACATTCGCCGACGGCGACCGGGAACGCGACGACAATGCCGGGAGTTCCCCTACCGGCGCCGCGGTGCACCCCGCCGCCGGCACAGACCTTGACGCGCCGCAGTCCGCGGCCGCGGAACCGATGACCGGGAGATCTGCAGCGTGACTTTCAACTTCTGGTCCCTGGACTACATCTATTACCCGATCTCCGGGATCATGTGGGTCTGGCACAAGATCTTCGGGTCGGTCCTCGGGCCCGACAACGTGCTGTCCTGGGTGCTGTCGGTCGTCTTCCTGATCTTCACGCTGCGCGCGATCCTGTTCAAGCCGTTCATGAAGCAGATGGACTCGCAGCTCAAGATGCAGGCCGTGCAGCCGCAGATGAAGAAGCTGCGGGAGAAGTACAAGGACGACAAGCAGCGGTTGTCCGAAGAGATGATGAAGCTGAACAAGGAGGCGGGCGTCAACCCGCTGGCTTCCTGCCTGCCGGCGTTGATCCAGGCGCCCGTCTTCATCGGTCTGTTCCATGTGCTGCGGATGTTCCAGCCGGTCGAGAATCCTCCCGGCGTGTGGAACCTGCGCGGCCAGGTGTACTTCTTCGGGTCCGAGGACGTGCAGTCGTTCGCCAACGCCAAGCTGCCCGGCGGCGCGCCGCTGATTGGTTACATGACGATGCCGGCCGGTCAGCTTGACTTCTTGGCCGGCGTCCGTGAGGCCATCATCTGGTGGGGCGTTCCACTGATGATCCTGGCAGGTATCGCCACCCACCTGACCAGCCGCCGCTCGGTCGCGCGGCAGGCCGAGATGAACATCGACGCGTCCAGCCCGCAGACCGCGATCATGAACAAGCTGATGCTCTACTTGTTCCCGCTCTTCGTCGTCGTCGGTGGTCCGTTCTTCCCGCTGGCCATCCTGTTCTACTGGTTGGCCAACAACTCCTGGACCTTCGGGCAGCTGAGGGTGGCGCACACGCTGCAGGACAAGCGCGCCGCGGCCCAGGCGCAGGTCGTCGAAGAGGTCAAGGACATGTCCAAGTTCTCGACCCCACGGCCCGGTGCCAAACCCAAGCCCGCGTCGAACCGGCCGGTGATCTCGCCGTCCAAGATCGGCGAAGCATCGCCGAACGGCGCGAACGGTGGCGCCAACGGCGGAACCGCCGGTAACGGCAAGACGAACCTCAGCAAGGGCCGCCCCGGCGCCGGCTCGACACCGGCTGCTCCCAAGGCGGGCGCGAAGCCGGCCCCCGGCGCGAAGCCGTCGCCCGGCGCGAAGCCGGCGCCCGGCGCCAAACCCGCTCCAGGCTCGAAATCCCAGCGGACCAACCCGCAGTCGAAGAAGAAGAACTCCAGCCAGCGCTGACCGTCCGGTCGGCCGCGTATTCGAGCAGACCCGACGAACAGACCCGAAGATCTGCCGGTGTGCGTCGTCGCGCAGAGGCGCCCGTGATCGGTACCGCCGCCGGCCAACAGACCGTAAGAGAGCAGCAGGGAGAACTGATGACCGAGAACTCCGCGGGTGTCGCCGTGCAGGACGAGACGGATCCGCCGTCGGAACAGGACGTGCCGGGCACGCCCGGTGCGGACGACCGGGCGGTGTCGGACGCCGGTTCCGGCGCGATGAGCAAGCACGATCTGCTGGTCGCCGAGGGCGACGCCGCGGGTGATTACCTCGAGCGCCTGCTGGACATCCTTGATTTCGACGGCGACATCGACCTGGACGTCGAAGGTGAGCGCGCGGTCGTCTCGATCATCGGTGAGGGCGATGTCAACCGTCTCGTCGGCGATCACGGTGAGGTGCTCGACGCCTTGCAGGAGCTGACCCGGCTGGCGGCCATGGCGGAGACGGGCCAGCGGTCGCGGTTGATGCTCGACATCGCGGGCTACCGCGCCCGGCGCCGCGCCGAGCTCACCGACCTGGGCACGAAGACCGCCGAGCAGGTCGCCGACAGCGGCGAGCCGGTGCGACTGGCACCGATGAACCCGTTCGAGCGCAAGGTCGTCCACGACGCTGTTGGCACCGTGCAGGGTGCGTCGTCCTCCAGCGAGGGCGAGGAGCCGCGCCGGCGGGTCGTCGTCAGCCCGGCCTCCTGACCGCCACGTCCGGCTCGTCGAACGTGGCGGGCTCGCCCGGCTCGCCGGACATCGAGACCGAGCCGGCCGTTGCGGTGGACGTCTTCGGCGACCGGATCGACCACGCGCGCCGCTACGTTGCGGCGCTCGCCACCGGCGGCCTCATCCGTGGGTTGATCGGACCCCGTGAGTCGCAGCGGCTCTGGAGCCGGCATGTGCTCAATTCGGCGGTCGTCGGAACGCTGATCGACGAGGGCGCGACGGTCGTCGACATCGGGAGCGGCGCGGGTCTGCCCGGTATTCCGCTGGCCATCGCCCGGCCGGACCTGCGGGTCACCCTCGTCGAACCGTTGGAGCGAAGGGTGACCTTCCTCGCCGAGGTCCTCGCCGAACTCGAACTGACCGGATGCCGGGTGATCCGCGGCCGCGCGGAGGACGTCATCGCCGAGTGCGGCAACTCCGACGTCGTCACCTCGCGGGCCGTCGCGCCATTGCATCGGCTGGCTGCCTGGTCGGCGCCGCTGGCCCGCGACGGTGGATGGGTGCTGGCGCTCAAAGGTGCGAGCGCCGCCCAAGAACTCGAGCGCGACCGGAGTGCGGTCACGGCCGCGGGGCTGGTCGATGCCGAAGTGCTCGCGCTCGACGCAGGACGCGAAACCGGAGCGGAGAGGACCTTCGTCATCCGGGCCAGGCGCAAGGCCGCTCAGTCCGCTCGCCCGACGCGTCCTTCACCACGGTCAGGCCGACGTCGCGCAGGACGCTGAACAGCGCAAGGCCATCGGCGCGCCGATGAACGTGCTGTCCAGCTGGTGCCGCACGACGGGCGCGGCGGTGCGGAAGCGACGATCCGGGCGACTCACCCCGGTCAGGTGATGACGGGGATCAGCGATCCGGCAAGGATGACCCGATGGGTCTTTTCAGGCGCGGGCACGACGACGGACCGGAACCGACGCGGTATCAGATGCGGGAGAAGCTGCTGTCCATCGGTGACGACTCATGGATCGAGAACGGCTCCGGCGACAAGGTTTACAAGGTGGACGGCAAGGCTCTGCGTATCCGGGAGACCTTCGTCCTGAAGGACCTGAACGGCAACGATCTCGCGAAGATCCAGGAACGCAAACTCAGCATCCGCGACAAGATGAAGATCGAGTTGGGTGAGACCACCGCCACGGTGCACAAGTCGCTGATCGGGTTGCGTCACCGATTCCAGATCGACGTCGACAACGGCCCCGACATGCGTGCCCACGGCAACTTCGTCGACCACGAGTACGAGATCGAGCGGGATGGCGAGACGGTGGCCACCGTGTCGAAGAAGTGGTTCCGCGTGCGGGACACCTACGGCATCGAGATCGGCCGCGGTGAGAACGAACCGCTGCTGCTGGCCATCACCGTGTGCATCGACGAGCTGACCGAGGATTGAGCGCTGCCATGCTCCCGTCCTGCGGTTGAGTCATTGCACCGGTATCTGTTGCACCGGATTGCTGGGACCGACATGACCAGCGCCGCGCGGGCCGTCGGGCCGGGCCGGCAGACACTCAGATCCACACCATCCACCAGATTCCCACCCCCCAAGGAGTGTGCATGGACATCGGACCCGTCGACATCCTCGAGGTTGCCTTTCCCGGCAACGAATTCAACGGCGCGATCCTTCCGGCGCTCGAGGACCTGATCAGTTCCGGAACGATCCGGGTACTGGACCTGCTGTTCGCCTACAGGACTCCCGAGGGTGAGGTCGGCTCCATCGAGTTGGCCGGGATCGATGCCCAATACGGCCCACTGTTCGAGAGCGTCGACGGTGACGTCCCCGGTGGACTGCTCGACGCAGAGGACGTCGCGGAGCTGACGGACCTGCTCGAGGCGAACTCGTCAATCCTGGTGATCTGCTGGGAGAACACCTGGGCGGCACCGTTCGTCGCGGCGCTGGAAGGGTCGGGTGCCGTTGTGCTCGACCAGGCCCGAGTACCCCGGGACACCGTCCTCGCTGCGCTTGGATCCGTTGCGGGCTGAGCCGAGGAACAGGGTCAGCGGGAGCAGCCCCAGCAGTCCTAGCAACCGCCTCAGCAGTAGCAGCAGGCACCGCCTGCCGCCCCGGCCGAGCCGGCTGGCGGCTCGTCGGATCTGCCGGAGCAGTCGCTCACGCGACGGGCAGGTCGGCCAGCCGCGACGCGGCAACGGCAATCGTCCCGAGCGCAAGGACGATCAGCAGGGCGCGAGCCGGCTTGTACCGGAAGGAAGAGGTGACACCGGCGAAGAACAGAGCCACCGCCAACAGGATGGTGGTGAGCACATAGTCGTCGGCGGTGTTACCGGCGTCCTGGCTGGCGACGCTGAGCGCCTCGGCCTTCCCGGCAGCGTCGTTGTACTGCTGGAACTGGCCGTTCAAGTACGCCTGGTCCTGGAAGATGTTGACCTTCTGCCCGGCCTGGATCTGCTTCTGCCACTCATCCAGTTGGGGCAGGAACTCCGGGCGTACCAGAGTGTTCCGGTAGAACTGCGCCAAACCGGTGTTGCCGGCCTGGATCGCCTTCGCGTAATCGGCAGCCAGCGTGCTGTCGTAGGCAACGCGCTGGGTGGCCAGTCCGAACTGACGGTTGGACTCGACCCGCTCGTCGGAGGACTGGCGGGCGAGGTCGGTCTGCACGCCGTTCCACCGTGAGGACTGGTAACCGCACCATGCGGTGCCCAGGGTGGTGACGGCGAGCAGCAGGACGGCGACGATCTCCAGCAGGCGGTCACCGGTCGACGTCGCGGCGTCGTTGCTCACGAAGGCTTCTCCTGGTTGGCGGTGAAGACGGTGCCGGTCGGATCAATCGGCGGCGCCAGCCCCTTGGATCCCACCGCGGGTCCCTCGCGCAGCGCCAGGTTGACGGCCTGTGCCTGTTCCACGAGATCGCGCCAGACGTCTGTTTCGCGGTAACGCCAAGCTCCTTCGCTGGGCGCGGAGAGCTTCACCTGCAGGTCGGCATCGTTCAACGCGCGCACTGTCCGGGTGGCGGCCTCCGCCTGCTCGCGTTCGAGTTCGTACCGCGCCCGGACGGTCGCCTGGATCACCTCGCCGGTGCGCCCGAGGTCGACGGTGCCGATGACGACGGCTGTCACCTCGATGCCGTCGGCCTCCAGGGCCGCGCCGATGTCCGTGAGCAAGGTGTACTGGCAGGCATCACGGGCCGGGCCGAACAGGCTGTCCACCCCGCGCTGGGGATCACCCAGCGTCGAAGCGACGGCGCGGGCGGTCTCGTCCCTGACGATCCCGAAGATGCCGTCCGGGCCGAACCTCTCGTGCACCAGACGCAGGTGATCCGGTATCAACCGGAAGCGAACGGTCAGGGAAACGGTGGCGCTCGATCGATCACCGAGCGCGACCTGCAGGGCCGGCCCGTTTCTTTCCAGGATGGCGGTGCGCCGGCGGGGGCCCGCGCGATCGACCGCTACTCGTTCGCCGAGCAGGGTGCTCTCGGTATCGGGTTCACTGCCCGCCCGGTAGGCCATCTCCACCGACGGGTACTCCTCCACCATCCGGCGCCGGAACGTCGGCACGAAGTGCGGACCGGGCAGCAGCACGGTGTCGGTGGCTCGGCCCCTCGACATCACCAGTCCGAGGCTGCCCGACGGCACCCGGACCAGGGACGCGGTCACGATGATGAAGATGAGGATCCCGAGGGCCGGCAACAGCACGATGAGCAGGATGATCCAGCCGATGGTGCTCATCAGCGATCCCTTCGGTCGACAGGTAGGACGTGAATCGACAGGGCGGCAGCCGCATGGCGGTCGCGATCTTCGGTGGATATCCAGCCAGCCCCGCCCGGACCGGCGCGGGGGCACCGACGCACACTAGGGCCGACGGCATCGTCCGCGCCTCATCCGAGCCGGAGGAAACCCGTCCAATGGCTAGTTCCGATGTCCGCTCATCGGCTGGACGGTGGGTCGGGCCCGACGATGCGCGGTCGAAGGCCGGTCTAGAGCAGACCGGCCACCCTGGCCTTCTCCACCGCCTCCCGACGATTGGCGACCCCGAGCTTGCGGTAGATCGCCCGGAGATGGGCCTTCACCGTGTTGACCGAGACGAACAGATCGTCGGCGATCTCGCCCGCCTTGAGCATGGTCGGCAGGTACCGCAGGACGATGGCCTCACGCTCGGTCAGGCGCTCGGTCAGGTTCCCGGTGACGGCAGTGGTCGGTGCGGATGCCGACACAGGGCGCAGCAAGGTCAGTATCTCGCCGGCGAAGGAGCTGTAGGTGCCATCCAGGTGCCGGTAGCGGTTCAGGAGGCTGTCGACCCGGTCGCCGATCGACACGAATGGACGGCGGATGTTCTCCGTGTGCGCCAACTCCAGCGCCGTACCCAGGGCGGCCAGCGCGGCGGCGTCCCGATGGCCGCGAGTTGCCAGCACGGCGTGCAACAGGTGAGCCCCGATGACGGCCTCCTTGTCCGACGCCGGGGATGTCAGCACCGGCTCGAGGATGGCCAGGACCGCGTCGTCACCGAGCGCGAGAGCCGCTCGAGACAGGCAGACTCGCTCCCGAGCCGTCAGAGTCGAGTCGCGGGCGATCGCTCCGATCCCGTCCTGGTCGGCAGGGTCACCGATTTCCGCGGCGAGCCGAGTCACTGCCTGTTCGGGTCGACCCGCAAGCAGGAGCGCCTCGGCGCCGGCGACCGCACTCCATCGGCGGAGATACGCCGACGCGCACGGCGTTCGCCGCAGACCGTCGACCATCCGCGAGTCCGCGGCAAGCGCGCCACTCGCGTCCTGCCGACCAACCATCACCTCGACCCAGGCGATGCCGAGGGCAAGCCGTAACGACCGGTCGGTGTGCCCGGCACTCGCAGCGAGGCCGCGACGAACGTGATGGGCCGCCTCGGTCGGCCGCTGCCGCGCGAGCTCGACCAGCGCCTGCGCGAGATACGTTGCCAGGGCCTGAGGTTCGGATCCCCAGCCGCGACGGTCGATGATCTCCGTTGCTTGGGTGGTGTAGTTCTCGGCGGCGGCGCATCGGCCACCGAACGCATCGACCAGTGCCAGATGACCGATGGCATTGAGCTGCGGCAGGACAAGATCGAGCCGTGCAGCCTGCTCTGCGGCATTTTTGAGAACGGCGGCGGTGTCATCGTCCAGTCCGTTCCACAATTGGGCTCCGGCCTGGTTGATCAGCGCGATGACCCGGAAAGCCGGGCCGGCCGGCAGTGTCCGGCGCGGTGTCCGGTCCACCAGATCGATCACCTGCGCGGTGATACGGGCCACCGCTGCACTGTCCGCACTGAACCGGGCGGCGGCCACTTCGAACAGCATCAGCACCCCCTCGGCACTGGCCCTGCTCTCACCGGCCTCGTCCAGGAACTGGTGGGCCGCTCGCGCGTCCCGCTCCATCTCCGGGATCTCCCACTGCCGGAAGTGACACATCGCAGCTGCGAGAAGCGTTGTCAGGCAGGGATCGTCGGTGGCCTCGGCAGCCAACGGGGCGACCACGGCGGCAAGTTCGGGCCCTTCCGGTGACAGCACCTTCGGGATGATGCGGAGAAGGATCCGGCCGGCCGCATCACGTTCGCCGGCAAGCAACCAGTGTCGAATGGCGACAATGTGGTCGTCGTTGAGCGAGAACCATTCTGCCGCGGCACGATTGGCCTGACGCTCAGCATCGGGCTGTTCCAGAGCCAGCCGTAACGACAGCAGGTCACGCAACATACGGTGGTAGGTGAACCACCCGCCACCGTCGCCGATGCCCATCACGAAAGCATTGGCCTTGGCGAAGTTTTCGAGCAGCGATTGGCTGTCGGACCGACCGGTGATCTCGTCCGCCAGCGGACCGCTGATTCTTTCGACAATGCTTGTCCGCAGCAGGAAGTCGCGGTGCTCGGGCGACAAACGCCGCATCACCTCCCCGACGAGGTAATCGGCGATGGCGCCGTCCGTCCCCGACAACCGGCGGATCGAGGCATCGATATTTTCCCGGTCGATGGAGAGCGCGGCGAGCCGAACTCCCACCGGCCATCCCTCGGTTCGCTCACGGATCAGCGCGACCTGGTCCGACCGTAGCGGGATGCCCGCCGAAGCGAACAGCGTGGCGGTCTCGTCATCGTTGAAAGCGAGCTGCGAGGTTCGGATCTCGGTCAGCTGACCGCTCGCCCGCAACCGGTGGAGGCGGAGGGTCGGGTCTGACCTGCTGATCAACACGAGCCTGAGCGACGCCGGCAGGTGATCGACCAGCTCGCCGAACGACGTCAGGGTGTCGTCATCGGTGATCTCCTGGAAATCGTCCAGGACGAGAACGATGGGCAGTGGGAGTTCGACGAGGCGGGCGCGCACTTCCAGCAGTTGTTCGGGACCGAACCCCGCGGCCGGGGTGATCTCGCGTAGCCCGCTGTCGTCCGGCAGTCCGCCGCACTCGGACAACGTGAACAGCACCGACGACCAAAAGGAATGGACGCTGTTGTCGGAGGCGTCCAGACTCAACCAGCCGACGGGCCACGGAGCGTCCTCCGACTTCACCCATGCTGCGACGGTCAACGTCTTGCTGGCTCCCGGCCCGGCGCAGACGAGCGTCACCGGGCCCGCAGTGCCGGTGGTGAGGCGCTCAGAAAGCCGTGGTCGCGGGACCACGCCGAACGGCACGTCGGGTGGACGTGCCTTGAGCTCACGGATGGACTGCAACATGTCGAGCATCGGTACCACCTCGATCGAAGCCGGTCTTCGTCTTAGTCGAAACTCGACCCGGCGCAGCCCGTCACAGTCGCGACCCGGCATACCAATGCTGGCGAGTAAGACACATCGGTCATCCTAGGCGATAGCGCGCGACGTGCTAATGAGTACCGCAAAGTAAAGTCAGCGACCGGAGTGGGTTCCTTCGCTTCGGCAGGTTGCTCGGATGGTGTGCGGCCTGGCGACGACCTATCAGTGCCAGTGTGCGGCGTGAGCGACACGGCGTACGTGTATCTCCGCTTCGACGACGCTGAGATCTTCCAACCGTCGCAGGACCTGATCGATGTCCTGATCACCATCGACGGATCCGGCGAGAACCGTACAGCGTTCCGCTGGGTGAACAGTGAGTTCCGGTAGGGCGGACAGGATCACCGGCCCGACGGTGCCCGCAATGCGGAACTCGTAGAGGTCGGCCACCTCAGTGCTCGCCGACAGGATCCGTCGTCGGCTGCTCGGTTCCCTGGGATGCCGCAGCGATGCGGCGAACCTCGATCAGATCCAGGCCGAGGCGCTGCAAGCGGTTGATGATCCCGTGCAAGGCGGCCTGGTCGGCGACCGGGCCACGGAGGATGGTCTGCACGGGTTCGACAGTGACTTGCGCACCCTCGATTTCGGTCAGGACCGCGGCGGGGACGGCGCCCGACACCCGTATCTCGTACTCGAGCGAAGAAATCACCTGAGGCCTCCGGATCAGCGTCTGTCGAAAACACGATGCCCGCTGGCGACTCGAAGCGCGTCACCCGACCAGGGTGGGACTTGCCGGAGCGTCAACTGTTGGCCTCCGCTCGGGTCAGTCGCTCGCGGGAGATGTGTTCGCCCGGCTTTCAACAACGCTTGTGGCGGGCATGCAAAGCGTCACGTGACGAAAGGTGCTGGTGAAGCGGAACCGTTTGGCTCCCGGCAATGGGAACGATCTGTCCAAGGCTCACTCGTGTCGTGCGGGGTAGCCATTCCTGGTTGGAAACCGCGTCGCTTGCGCGGTCGGGTGAAAGGCGTCCTCGTGTTTCACGTGGAACACGTCGTGAAGGCCGACACCGGCCTACTCGGCATGCCGTCCGGCGGGCGCCCGGGCTCGGCGTCCCCGAGCTCCGCGCGGCCGGGCCCGCAGATCGGTTGGTGGTCTGGCTCGGGTCGCGTTCGCGCCCCGTGCATGTCGGCCCGATGCGGATGCGACCCCGACCGGTGGAGTCGCCGTCCTTGGTGAGCCTCTCCCGCTGGGTGGTTCCGTCATCGGAGATCACCCGACGACGGCGCGGACGCGCGCCGAATCCCTGCGTACTTCTCGCGTCAATGACGCGCCAGACGCGGGGGCGGTCAAATGCAGAGATGCGGCGACAATCGCTGCATCACACCGCCGATATGTGATGCCGGAGCACTCGATAGGGTCCGCCGAGCGTCCGTCGCATTGCCGTCAATCCGCTCGTTTCACGTGAAACGAGCGGCTCGATTCGGTCCGTGAGAGTCCGAGAGCGCCCGCGATCCCGAGGCTGTGGCCTGTCCCACGCCACTGGCGCCTCACGTCATCCATGCTGCGACTGTCATGAACCAGAGCGCCACAGGCCGGCCCGTGGGACTGGACAATGGCCGGACCCGCACAGGCCGTGCCGGTCCCCGGACCTCGTCGATCCCGCTCACGTGCGACGACGTGTCCAATGCGTCGGCCTTCCCAGCGCGCCCGCGTTCCGCCGCCGTGAGTGGTACCGATTCGATCCGGCGGTCCGTCAATCGTCACCTGCCGACCGACGCCGACGAAGGAGAGACGGTTGCACACAAGTGACGGATCGAAGGCCGTTTCACGTGAAACGGCGGCGACACGCCGAGGTCGTGCGGCCATACGGGTGCGCTTCCTCGGCGCCGCGGCGTGGTGCACCGATGTGCCTGCATGGCAGCCGTAGCGTCCGCCGCGTGAACCCGAACTCTGCATCGTCGTATCCCGTCGGCGGTCGAGAGGCTCGGACAGAACCGGAGGCAGCATGAGCATCGACTTCGATGTTTCCCGTGAAACACCGGACATCGACGAAGAGGACACACCACTCGCCCGGGCGACCGAGGCCGCGATGGAGATGCGCTCGGGCGACCTGACTCTGCCGCGCCCGCGCCATCGGCGAGTCTTCTCGATCGCCAATCAGAAGGGTGGCGTGGGGAAAACCACCACCACGGTGAACATCGGTGTTGCGCTGGCCCTATCGGGACTGCACGTCCTGATCATCGACCTCGATCCACAAGGCAATGCGTCCACCGCACTCGGTGTCCAGCGCACGGCGGGCACTCCGTCGGTCTACGACGTACTCGTCGGCGACATCACCCCTGCCGAGGCGATTCAGACGTGCCCTGACGCGCCGCGACTCGGGTGCATCCCCGCGACCATCGACTTGGCCGGCGCGGAGATCGAGCTCGTGACGATGGAGGAGCGAGAGCTTCGCCTGAAGAAGGCGATCCAGGCGATCGACGTCTATTACGACTACATTTTCGTCGACTGCCCGCCCTCGCTCGGGTTGCTGACGGTGAACGCGATGACCGCCGTGGACGAGGTGTTGATCCCGATCCAGTGCGAGTACTACGCATTGGAAGGGCTGGGTCAGCTACTGAACAACATCAACCTGATCAAGGAACATCTGAATCCTGACCTCCTGGTGAGCACGATCCTGCTGACGATGTATGACGCACGAACGAAGCTCGCCGACCAGGTCGCAAATGAGGTACGCAAACACTTCGGACCCAAGGTGCTGACCACCTCGATTCCCCGTTCGGTCAAGATCTCCGAGGCACCGGGTTTCCAGCAGTCGGTGATGACGTACGACCCAGGATCCCGCGGCGCGATGAGCTACATGGACGCCGCGCGCGAGATCGCCGAGCGCGGTACGAAGGAGCTGTCATGACCGGTAAGTCGCGAGGCGGCCTCGGGAGGGGGCTCGCCGCCCTGATCCCGACCGGGCCTGACACCACCACGGTGGCCGACGTCCTCATCAACGGCCCGGCGCCGCGGCGCGAGTCGCCTCCTCTCACCCTCGTGGGTCAATCTGCTCCCACAGACGACGGGGGGACGAACGGCGCGCAGAACAGTCACCACAACGGCCAATCCACGTTCGTTGATACGTCATCCAATGCGCAAGCACCCGGCCCCCGGTATCTCGATGTCCCGGTCGACCAGATCCGGCGCAATCCGCGGAACCCGCGGACGGTGTTCGACGAGGACGCCCTTGTCGAGCTCACCCACTCCATCCGGGAGTTCGGACTGTTGCAGCCGGTCGTCGTGCGCGACGTTCCCGGCGGCGGGTACGAACTCGTCATGGGGGAGCGCCGCTGGCAGGCGGCACAGAGGGCCGGCCACACCACGATCCCGGCCATCGTCCGGCGCACCGAGGATGCCGACCTGCTCCGCGACGCATTGCTCGAGAACATCCACCGGGCGAACCTCAACCCGCTGGAAGAGGCTGCTGCCTACCAGCAGCTGCTGGAAGAGTTCGACGTCACACAGGAGGAACTGGCGTCTCGCCTCGGCCGCAGCCGGCCCGTCATCTCCAACACGATCAGGCTGCTGAGGTTGCCGGTGCCCGTGCAACGACGAGTCGCGGCCGGTGTGCTGTCAGCCGGCCACGCTCGTGCGCTCCTCGGGCTGCCCGACCCCGATGATCAGGAGCAACTCGCCGCCCGGATCGTCGCGGAAGGACTGTCGGTCCGCGGCGCCGAGGAGGCGGTGACCCTGTTGGCCGGACGGCCGGCACCCCGACGTCGCGCTGCCTCGACCAAGAAGGTCATTCCTGGGCTCGATGACCTCGCCGTCACCTTGTCGGATACCTTCGACACCCGGGTCAAGCTGGAGCTGGGCCGGACCAAGGGCCGCATTGTCGTTGAATTCGCCACTCACGAGGACCTTCGGCGGATTGTGACCGTGATGGCGCCGCACGCCATGGCGTCTGAACTGTTGAGCCACGAGAATGATGATGTGGACATCGATTCCGTCGACCGGTCGCCCCAGGTAGAACCGTCACGGTGACGCATCGATCGCGAGGCGTCTCGTCTGACCTGGAAATCCGTTGCAACACAACAACTCTGGGAAATCCGAGGCGTCTCGCGATCAGGCGGACCGGCCGATCGCCCGTTCCACCAGTTCCGCGTAGACAGCTCCCAGATCCCGACCGGACTCCGCGACAGACATCGGCAGCATCGACGTCTCGGTCAGCCCGGGGGAGACGTTGACCTCCAGAAAATGGACGACTCCGTCGTCGGTTGCGATGGCATCAGTACGGGAGATGTCCCGCAGACCCAGGGTGCGGTGCGCGCCCAATGCCAGTTCCGCTGCGATCTCCGCCACCTCATCGTCCAGGCGGGCCGGCGTGAAGTACGTCGTGAGGCCCGCGGTATAGCGAGATTCGTAATCGAAGATCCCGCTCTCCGGGACGATCTCGACCGCCGGCAGCGCAATGCCGTCGTCATCCTCCTCGAGCACGGTGATAGCCAACTCGACGCCGTCGACGAATTGCTCGACGACCACGGTCTCCCCATAGGCGAAGGCGCCGACCAACGCGGCCGGCAACTCCTCGGGCGTCCGAACCGCTGCCGCCCCCAATGCCGATCCGCCGTGCTGAGGCTTCACCATCAACGGCAGCCCGAGGTGGTTGATCAGCAGTCCGATCAGGGTCTGCGCACCGAGGTCTCGAAATGTCGCATGCGACAACGACATCCATTGCGGCGTGGCAAAGCCGGCACGCCGCATGAGGTTCTTGGCGATGTTCTTCTCCCACGACAGGCGGCAACTGGCACCCTCGGTGCCGACGTAGGGGATACCGGCCATGTCGAGAATTCCTTGTATGGCGCCGTTCTCGCCGCGCCCGCCATGGAGCGCGATGATGGCGGCGTCGGGCTTGGTCTGCATGAGCCACGGGATCAGCTCCACGTCCGCGTCGCGCAGCGTGACCTCCATCCCGCGGGCTCGCAACGCCTCGTGCAAGCGGGAGCCCGAGCGGAGCGACACGTCGCGCTCATGGCTGAGTCCGCCGGCCAGCACCACCACGTGACGGGTCATCGAAAGCTCCTTGCCGCAGTGCTGTCGGGCGGATCATGTGGGGACCGAACGGAAAACCTCACGCGGTGTCCGGAGACGGGGAGGACGGGCTGACCGCCGGGCGGGACCAGGTGGTGCCGAACGTCCGCATCACGTCCAACTCGCTGTCCAGTACGCCGGCCAACCGCCGCACGCCCTCGACGATGCGTTCCGAAGTCGGGAAACAGTACGACAGTCGCAGCTGCCGGGAGCCGAGACCGTCACCATAGAAAGCCGTCCCGGGTACGTACGCCACTCGAGCGGTCACTGCCCGGGGCAGCATCGCCGCAGCGTCGAAACCCTCCGGCAATGTGACCCAGACGTAGAAACCGCCGTCCGGGTGGGTCCAGGTGGTGCCCTCGGGCATCATCGTCTCCAGAGCCCCGAGCATGGTGTCGCGCCGTTCGGCATAGGTTTGCCGGTAAGCCTTGATCTGACCGAGCCAGTCGAATTTCGCCAGGTAGCGGGAGATCAGCATCTGATTGAACACCGGTGGGTTCAGCGTCGCAGCTTCGTTGGCGAGCACGAGCTTTTCCCGAACCGCGTGCGGCGCGAGCACCCACCCCACCCGCAGGCCCGGGGCGAACGTCTTGGAGAACGAACCCAGATAGATGACGTTCTCCGCATCGTCCGCGCGAATCGCCCTGCGCAGCTTGTCGTCGAAACCCAGTAGGCCGTAGGGGTTGTCCTCGAGAATCGCGATGCCGGCGCGGCGGCAGATCTCGGCGATCACTCCACGCCTGTCCTCGGACAGGGTGACGCCGGCCGGATTGTGGAAGTTGGGAATCGTGTACAGCATCTTCACGCGCCGGCCGGATGCGGCACAGGCCTCGATGGCGGCTTCGAGAGCTTCGGGTATCAAACCGTTGTCGTCCATGGCGACATGAACGACCTGCGCCTGATAGGCCTGGAACGTGCCGAGCGCACCGACATAGGACGGCGCCTCGGCGAGGATGACGTCGCCCGGGTCGATGAAGATCCTGGTGGTCAGGTCCAGCGCCATCTGCGACCCGACGGTCACCATGACGTCGTCCGGGTGAGCCTTGATCCCTTCGAGCGCCATCACCTGGCAGATCTGCTCACGTAACTGGGGGATGCCCTGCCCGGATCCGTACTGCAGCGCGACCAGACCGTCTTCGGCGACCAACGCACCGGCCTCGGCGGCGAGGGATTCCAGCGGCAGCGATCGCAGATACGGCATGCCACCGGCGAGCGACACCACCTCGGGGCGATTGGCGACTGCGAACAATGCCCTGATGGCCGATGCCCGCATGCCGGCAGTACGGTGCGCATACCGCTGGATGTGCTGGTCCAGGCTGTTGCCCGTCATGCGAACACCTCGGAAAGCGGCCGGCGACGACCCGGCCCTCGGCCGGCAGCGCGGTCCTGTCCGGCGCCGGAACGGTCGGGCCCATCGTAGCCGGGAGCTCCTGCCTGCTCTGCGCTTGCCGAGTGCGTTCGTGCCGGGCAGTCAGGCGTGTGATCCCCGCGACGGGGCGACGGCCGCGGGCTGTCGCGCCCACCTCACCGTCCGACCCACGCACCGACCGACGCACCGACCGACGCACCGACCGACGCACCGACCGACGCGCCGACCGACGCACCGACCCACACCTGGGGCACCTATTCTTGCTGCGGACGCAGTCCGTCCTTCCTTCACGGCCCGGCGCGGGCCGTGCCGCGTATCGATCCTCATGGCAGCGCGCCACGTTGATCGACAGCTGAGATGGCGGGGAGCGGTGTGACGCGAGCCTTGGTGCCGCTGTCGATGAAGACCATCGGGATGCTGCCCGAGCGTTGCCGCGGCTGTGTGGCCTGGGAACTCGAACCGGACGCGGTCAGGTCCGCGGTGAGGCTGGGCGACACCGAGTTCGAGAAGGAGGTCTGGCTTTCCGGGGTCATGCTGACCTGGGGTTCGGCCGGCCAGATCGTCACCGTCGATGACGTCCCCGTCGGCTTTGCGCTGTTCGCGCCGCCGACGGCCGTGCCCGGCGCCACCGCATTCCCTACCTCACCGGTCTCGCCGGACGCCGTGCTGCTGACCACCGCACGGATCCACCCCGAGTTCACCGGACAGGGGCTCGCCGGGTACCTGATGAACGGGGTCGTCCGCGAGCTGACCCGGCGGGGTGTCCGGGCGATCGAGGTGTTCGGGCGAGAAGAACCGGGCTCACGGTCGTTCGGGAGCCGGGACCTGGAATCCGATGACTTCGGCTGGCTGGAAACCGGCCGGGTGCAGGCTGCCGGGGTCGACGTGGAATGGGCGGAGTTCGACGCACAGGGTTGGTCGCATGCTTCCGGATCGTCCTCGTCCGAAGCGGCTGCGCCGGCGTACCCGGAGGAAGGGGCAGATGGCGACGCCGTCCCCCCGTGTCTGCTGCCCGCGGGTTTTGCCCGGGCGGTCGGCTTCGAGGTCGTTGCTGCGCACCACCGCTATCCCCGACTGCGGCTCGAACTGGGCCGCGACATCGGTTGGAAGGCGGAGGTGGAGTCCGCGTTGGAGAAGCTGTTCACCGTGATCACGGTGCCGGCGTCGCCGTCGCCCCTGGTCGGCGAACTGGCCGGCCGGCGCTGAGCGACGGCTCAGGCCCCCCGACTCAGGCCGAGTCGCGGATGGTCCGTTCGTGGGCCAACAGGTCGGAGAAGCTGAAGCTGCCGGTCTGCGGGTCGTCCCGGCCGTCCAGGTACAGCCGCTTCACCGCGACCAGGATCCCGTCGGAGAGCCTGTTCCGGAAGTCGTCGGCGAGGAGCCGCTGACGCTCGACAGGATTGGACAGGTACCCCATCTCGACCTGGATCGCCGGCATCACGGTCAGCCGCAGCACGTCCCACGGGCGGTGATGGACCCGGCAGTCGGGGAACTGCGCCCGGGCGACGAGTTCTCGCTGCACCAACTGGGCCAGCGTCTCGCCGACGGTGGACGTGGCACCGGAATCGGTACCGAAGTGGAAGGTGGCGATCCCGCCGGCCTGCGGTGAGGTGGAACCGTCGATATGGAGGCTGAGCAGCAGATCGGCGCCCACCCGATTGGCGTACCGGGCACGGTCCTCAGCGCTGGGGTTCTCCTGCGGACCGCGGGTCAGCGAGACCCGCATGCCGGCGGTCATCATCCTGGACCGCAGCCGTTCGGCGATGTCGTAGGTCAGGTCGGCGGCGCGCACGTCACCAACGGTCCATCCCGGGTCGTCGCCGCCGTGGGCGGGATCGAGCACGATGTGCTTGCCGTGCAACCGTGGCCCGGCCTGCCGGACCAGCTGGTACTCGCGGAGGTACTGCGGCCGCCCGCCGGTGACCATGCGGCCGATCCGGTTGAGCTCGCGGTACGTCGCCGGACCGAAGACGCCGTCCTCCTGCAGTCCGCGGTGACGCTGGAAATCACGGACGCAGGCATCGGTGAGCGCACCGAAGACGCCGTCCGGGCGCCCGGTGTTGTACCCCATCTCCGCCAGCCGGGTCTGCAGCGCCATGACGTCGTCACCGGTCATCGGGGCGGACAGCGTGTAGGTCAGCGGGCGGTCGCCGAGCGTCCACCGGGCGTCGGTCAACGATCGGACGGTGACCGGGCCGACAATGCCGTCGACGATCAGCCCGCGTCGCTGCTGGAAGTTGCGAATCGCGCCGTCGGTCGCCGCGTCGAACTCGATCGTCGCGCGATCACACCCGTTCAACACCGGCATCAGCGCAAGGCTGGCCAGTGCTTCCCGTAGCTCGGCAACCGCCGGTCCTCGATCACCGCGCCGCAGCAGCATCGCTCTCCCTGACATCTTCAGTACCTCAGCATGGACACCAGCACGTACATCGAACACACATCTCTCACTCATCCCACGTACAGGACGTCTCACGGGCAATCCGGTTGGCACCGGCACGCAATGATCCCGTCATCCGCCGTCTGACGATCCTTATTGTGCAACGGATGAGCTGATCGGCTGACCAGTACACGCCTCGGCCGGTGACCTTCCGGCTGCCGCCTGCCGATTGTCGTGGCGGACGACCCCGTCAGTATGGCGGGCTACCGGGCGGTCGGCCGGGCGTCGAACGCGAACTGCCGCCCGTCCGAAGAAATCGGACAGACGGCAGCCAACTGTCCGTGTATTCGGACAAATAGCGTTGATACGGCGGGGTTCAGGCCAGGACGTCGGCGAACTCGGCCAGCAGCGCGGCCTTCGGCTTCGCGCCGACGACCTGCTTGACCGGCTTGCCGCCCTGGAAGACCAGCATCGTCGGAATTGACAGGATCTGGTACTGCTGGGCAGTCTGCGGGTTCGCGTCGATGTCGAGCTTGGCGACCGTGATCTTGCCCTCGTTCTTGGCGGCGATCTCCTCGAGGATGGGCGAGACCATCCGGCACGGACCACACCACTCGGCCCAGAAGTCGACGATCACCGGAACATCGGACTGCAGGACGTCCGCGACGAAGCTCTCGTCGGTGACCTTCACGGTTGCCATGGGGATACCTCTTTCTGTGGATGACGCTTGTTCGGTTGGTGACGCTCTGCCGGGGCAGATCGCCGCTGGGGTGTGGCCGGCGCCGCGCAGGACGGCCCGATCAGATGCCTCAGATGTTGAGCGAGTCGGCGAATGCCTGGACCGGTTCCTGCGGGAAGGGGTTGGTGGTGTGGGTGACCGGCCCGTCGGCTGTGGGCAGTGGGTGGGAGGCGAGGTAGTGCTGGGCGTCCAGGGCGGCGGCGCAGCCGGATCCGGCGGCGGTGATGGCCTGCCGGTAGGTGTGGTCGACGAGGTCGCCGCTGGCGAACACGCCTTCGATGCTGGTGCCGGTGGACGCGGTCGCTGCGACGGCGGCCCCGGTCAGGACGTATCCCTCGGGGTCGGTGGCGACCTGGTCGGTGAACAACCCCGAGCGGGGGTCGTGCCCGATGGCGACGAACACCCCGGTGACCGCGAGTTCGGATTGTGCGCCGGTGACGGTGTCGGTGACGGTGATCCCGGTCAGGCTGGTGTCGCCGTGCAGGGCGGTGATCGCGGCGTTGGTGACCCACCGGATCTTGGGGTCCTTGCGGGCGCGGTCCAGCATGATCGCGCTGGCCCGGAACTCCTGGCGGCGGTGCACGATCGTCACCGACCGGGCGAACCGGGTCAGGAAGGTGGCCTCTTCCATCGCGGAGTCCCCGCCGCCGACCACGACGATGTCCTGGTCGCGGAAGAAGAACCCGTCACAGGTGGCGCACGCCGAGACGCCGCGGCCGATCAGCCGCTGTTCGTCGGGCAGGTTCAGGTAGCGGGCGGCGGACCCGGTGGACAGCACCACGGCGCGGGCCCGGTGGGCGACGCCGTCGACGGTGACCGTCTTGACCGGCCCGGTCAGGTCCACCCCGTCGGCGTCCACGGTGCGCAGGTCCGCGCCGAACCGTTCGGCCTGCTCCCGCATCTTGGCCATCAATTCGGGGCCCTGGATGCCGTCGGGGAAGCCGGGGAAGTTCTCCACCTCGGTGGTCGTCATCAACGCACCACCGTAGGAGTAACCCTCGAACACCAGCGGCTTCAACTCCGCGCGAGCCAGATAGATCGCCGCGGTGTAACCGGCCGGGCCCGAACCCACCACGATCACGTCATGCACAGCGTCAGTCGAGGGCTCCGTCGGCAAAGCGGTGGCGGTGAATGTCTGATCCATCGAAACGATCCCTTTCGCTCCACGCCCGCTGTTCCTCGGGCGGGCCCCCGCCGTCGTCGGTGTCCTCATCCTGCCGCCTGTGCGGCGCGCCGCGGGGGTCGGCGGTACAGCCCTGTCAACGTCAACCTACCGACGAAGATTCCCCCGCCCGGAGACGCCGAACTCCATCGGCCGTTCAGCTGCCGAGCACCGTGACCTCGTTGATCTTGCTCTGGAACTGGCCGTCGGGGGTCGGGCTCAGGGTGGTGATGAAGACGAGCAGGTACTTCGACTTCGGCGCCTTGGTGAGCGGGATGTCCACCGCGCCGTTGTTGACCGTGCCGGTGCCGACAACCTTGGTCTGGTCCAGTGGCACCGTCGGTGCGGTCGCCGAGCGCACCTCCACCACCGTGCCGTTGGTGGCGCTGGCCGGCGTGCCGGTGCTCTTGATGTTGACCGCTGTGGGGGTGACCTCCCGATCGAACTCCAGCATCAATCCGACGCCCGTCTTCAGCGTGGGGAACTGTTGCTTGTAGACCCAGGTCAGCCATGCGGACTCCGCATTGCCGTCGAACGCGCGATCGACATAGTCCTTGTAGTCGGGACTGCCGTCGCCCTGCGGGTCGTAGACGCTGCCGCCGACGATCGGAATCGGTCCGGCGGCCGGCGCGGCCGCCGATGATGATGCGGCGGCCGACGGTTTCGGCGCACCGGGATCCGCGGTCTGGGTCGGCGTGGCGGCCGCCGGGTTCGCCTTGGTATCGATCACCGGCAACTCTTCGGGGGCACTGTTCTGAAATGAGGCGACGACCTGATTGGTCAGCCCGCCGAGGGCGATCATGATCAGCACCGCGAACACCGCGAGTACCACGGTCGCCAGGCTCAGCTTCACCCGCCGTTCCTTGATCAATCGCCGATCGGCTGCGCTCAGCGGGCGGACCTCCGCTGCCGGCGCCGGTCGGGGCGGCCCGACGACGTCCGGGCTGCGCAACAGCGCGGCGATTGCCCCGACCGCGTGGATGCCGTCCGGTTCCTCCGGATGCAGCGCCCGTTCGGCCAGTGCGGACAGGGCTTCGGGGACCGTGTTGTTGACCTCGGCGGCAGGCAGTTCCCGGCCGAGACTGGTGGGTGCCGCCGGCAGTTCGCCGATCGCCGAGCCGGCACCGGGCTTGACCGGATCGCCGAGCGGCCAGGTGCCGGTGAGCGTCAGGTAGAGCAGTGCACCGATCGCCCTGATGTCCTGATCCGTGGTCGCCGAGCCGTGCGCGATCACATGCGACAGGCGGACCTGACCGTCGAAGTTCACCCGGATCAGTGACGGATTGAGCGCTCCGAACGCAATTCCGTTCCGGTGCGCCTCGGCAACGGCCTCCGAGAGCTTCGCGGTGATCGACGTCGCGACGTCGGCCTCCAGCGGGCCGCCGGACACCAGATCGGTCAGCGTCGCACCGTCCACCCACTGGCCCACGACGTAGGACTGGCCGTGATCGGTACCGACGTCCAGCGTTTGCGGCAACCCGATGTGGTGCAACCGGCCCGCTCGCAAGGTCCGGGCCACCGTGGCGGACGAACCGCTGTTGTCCGGCAGCATGGTGACGGCCATGTCGCGCGGTAGCACGGTGTCCTTGGCGCGCCAGAACCAATGGCCCGCACCGTCTTCGGCAACCAGAGTGACCAGCCGGTAGCGTCCGCCGACGGTTGTGCCCGGGGTCAGCTCCTTGGCGTACCCGGGGTGCGCCTCGGCCGCTGCCCTGGCAGCAGCGGCGGACTCGGTGACGGGCAGGGTGCGGTCGGCGCCGGATTCACCGAAAGGATCCTTTGCCTGCTCAGATGGCAGTTCTCCGCGCAGCAGGCTGCGGATGTTCTGATCATCGGACTCAGCAGCGGTCGAGGCGATGACGGTGGTCTCACCACCGGTTGCTCCGATGTCCGCCGGTTCGTCGGGGGCGGCATGGGCACCGGCCGGGAGGTTCGCGGGTTCGTCATCCGCAGGTGCGCCACCGGCGGCCATGACGCTCGTCGCGTCTTCCGGGCCCGGATCCCGCAGACCCGCCGCGCCCTGTTCGTCGGTGCCGGGATCGTCGTTGCGGACCGCCGGGCCACCACTGTCGTTCGGCACCGCGTTGGACACCTGCTCCCTGCTGCTCGATTGCCTGGAAACGGTACCGGCGTCAGCCGCCGATCCTGTCGCTGCTCCACGGAACGGCGACGCCATCACCACTGTCTGTGCGTCGAGGGTGTCACGTTCCTGGCCGGCGGTGGGTGATGCCGCACCCGCGCCGCCCGCTCCCGGCCCCGGACCGTCGCCTCCGCCGCGCCCGCTCCGGGAGCGAACCAGGGCCAGCAACCGGTTGCGCAGCGGCACCAGTTCATCGACCTTGAGCACGGTCGCGACGGCCGCGATGACCAGCAGGCCGACGGCGCCGGCGATGAGGATCTGCAGCAGGGCGTCGGCCAGACCACTGATCTGCAGACCCAGCAGGGGACCACTGACCAGGAGCGCAGCGCCGGCACCCGCAGCGCCGGCGAGCGTCATCTTGACCAGGGTGATCAACGTCCGGCGGGTGCCCATCGGGCCGTACCGTGCGCGCAGCCAGATCTCACCCGCGATGGCGCCGGCCAGGTACGACAGGGACATCGAGACGGCCAGCCCGGGCACGATCAACCGCTCGTCCAGCGAGGCGCTGGCGATCATCAGCGGAACCCTGACCACGACCATGATCGCGTTGATGACGGTCGGCGTGCGGGCGTCCTTCATCGCATAGAACACGCGCATCTGCACCAGAGTCACGGCGAACGGCACCAGCCCGAAGGCGAGCGCGGCCAGTGTCGTGCCCAGCACGACCGTCTGGTCGAGTTCGACTGCCCCGTACAGGGATGTCACGACTGCCAGCGAGGTGGCCAGCACGATCATTCCGGCGGCGATCGGCGTCAACGCCACGATCGAGAGCCGGCTGGCGAGTCCCGCGTCCTGCTTGACGTCGGCCATCTGACCGGCCGCCGCGTGCCGGCTCATCCGGGGCATGATCGCCGTCAGGATCGACACGCCGATGATCCCGTACGGCAGCTGGAACAGCATCGACGCGAAGGCGTACAACCCGAGAGCCCCGGGAGTGTCGGACGCCACCCTGGTGGTCACGATGTAGCCCACCTGGGAGACCAGTACGTAGGCCACCGCCCACAGCAGCAGCGTGCCCGCCTCCAGCAGCCGCCGGTCGCCGCCCCACCGCCAGCGGAACCGGAAGCCGGATCGCAGCAGCGCGGGGATCATGACCGCTGCCTGGAGCACGATTCCCGCGGTGGTGCCGAGGCCGAGCACCAGGTACTGCGCCCGGCTGACGCTGGTCAGCCCCCCGGTCTGATCGGACGGCATCAGGTGCAGCGCGACTCCGACGCCGATGACGAGCAGGTTGTTCGCCACCGGCGCCCAAGCCGGGATGCCGAACTTCTCCTTGGTGTTCAGGATCGCGCCGAACAGTGCGGCGATGCCGTAGAAGAAGATCTGCGGCAGCAGCAGGTACGCCAGAGCGGTGGCCAGGCCCCGGTCGACCCCGTCATCGCCGCCGGACAGGTACAGCGTGGTCAGCAGCGGTGCGGCTGCCACTGCAAGCAGGGTCGCGCCCAGCAGGCCGACCAACGCGACCGTCACCAGCCGTTGGGTGTAGAGCTCGCCGCCGTCGGGATCCGACCTCGCCCGGGACAGCAATGGAATCGCGACCGAGGTGAGCACGCCGCCGATCAGCAGCTCGAAGATGATGTTCGGCAGGGTGTTGGCGAGGGTGTAGGCATCATTCACGATGCCGAAGCCCAGGACGCTGAGCAGCACCACCTTGGACAGGAACCCGGTCAGGCGGCTGACCAGGGTCGCGACGGCCATCACCGCACCGGCGCGGACGACACCGCCGGTGCCGGCCGTCTTCATGCCGCTGACGTCGTCGATGGCGGTGGCCCGGATGTCCGGGGGCAGTGGCTGTTGCTGGTCCTGCGCCAGTTGCGCCGGCGCACCTGGTCTGGTCACGGGCGCTCCGTCCCGACCTGATCGGTCTCGTTCAGATCGGTCTCGTTCACCTGTGCGGTGGTCGTATCTGTGGTCGCCGGATCGGTGGTGGGCACGTCGTTCCTCTGCGGTTCGGTTCTCACGGTGGTGCGTTCGGCCCGCGCCTTCTCGACGGGGTCGGCCAGCAGGACGTCACGCAGTCCGGCGTGTGGCTCGTCGTCGGCGTCCCGGCTGACCGCCGCACTCGTCCCGTCGTCGGCACTCTCGCCGGCGGCGGCTGCGGCCAGCCGCGCCCGCCGTGCGCGCAGTCGTTGCACGATCCGCAGCACCACCATCAGTATCAGCACGCCGCCGGCGACGATGATGATGACCACTGTGAGTGCACCGTAGGCGGTCGACTCCACCGACAGCTCCACCGGTGGCCCCCAGGAGGTGCCGTCAGCGGCGATCAGCTCCGCGGTCACCTGGAACTGGCCGGAGCGGGAGACCTCGGCGGGGATACGGACCTGCTGCGAGCGGCCGGCCGGGACCACCTGGATCTCCGGGTTGGTGACGCTCAGCCCGACCAGTTCACCGCCGCTGATCCGGACCCGCACCGGGACATCCCACGGCAGGGTGTTCTGCACCGTGAGCAGCAGCGGCGATGTCGACGAGGCCAGGGTGTAGGAGTTGCCGGCCGACAAGATCTGTACACCCTGCCGGATGTCGGCCGTGGTGGACTCCACCGTGCTGAGGTTGGCGTCTCCGACGGCCGGGTCCGTCCGGAAGGCGGTCGACGCGGCGGTGTCCAGCGCGCGGTCCAACGGCGCCAGCACGACCTCGGGATCGCTGGCCTGCCGGGTGCTGGCGAGGGTCTGCCGCAGGCTCGACACCTCGGCGAGCCCGGCAGAGATGCGCTGCACGAAGCTCGCCGGCAGCTCCTGCAGCCGAGCCTGCTCCGGATAGGCGGTCGCCGCGTCCGCGGTGGCGGCGCCCGCGATCCGGGTCAGCGGCACTCCGGCGATCACCTTGCTGGTCCCCAACGTGGTCAGCAGGTCGGTCAGCACGCGCAGTCCGGAAGCATCGGGCGCCCACCGGCGTGCCGGGGTGAACACCGCCGGCGCCGCCCCGTCGTCCATCGATCGCTGCGCCAGAATGCCGGTCAGCGCATTGACCCTGGTCGCCCAGCCGGACTGCTGGCCGCCGTCGATGAGGTTCCGCACGCCGTCCAGCACGTCCGCTTCGGCGATCACCGACTTCAGCCGGTTGGCGGCCGCGTCGGGCGAGTCGCCCGCCGAGACGACGGCCGCGGAGTTCGGCGGCGATCCTGGCCTGACGGACGACGCGGCGAGCAGACCGGTGGTGAGGCCCGCCGCGCGGAGCGCGGACAGGGCCCCGTCGTCGACGGCCCCGTTGATCGGGTAGGCCGTCGCGAGGTTCAGCCCGGCCGCGGTGCCCAGGACGCGGCGCGTCACCTCGGTCCCGTGCTTCACCGCCGCATCCACCTCGCTGGTCAGTCCTTGCCGGGTCAACGCGACCACGTCCGGGTCGCCGTACGGCAGCATGACGACCGGGTACCGGGCGGCGACTGTCCGCAGTTGCTGGAGGAACGACGCAGCGGCGGCCTGGCCGGTTCCGGCTCGGGTGCCGGGGATGTCGATGGATCCGGGGATGTCGACGCTGCCGGGGGCCGGCGTGCTGGTGGGCGTGTTCTGGTCGGTCGGTGCGCCGGTCTGGGCAGTGGTCGGTGCAGTGGTCGGTGCAGCGGTCGGTGCAGCGGTCTGGGCAGCGGTCGGTGTGGTGGTGCCGCCGGCAGCAGGCGGCTGCGGCGTCGAGGCGGGGGGAGCGGACGGGCCGGGGACTGCAGCCGCGGCCGTGCCTGACGCGGGAGTGGAAGCGGCGGGCGTCGATCCGGTGACGGTGGATCCGGTGGTGGTCGAACGCAGCGGTGGCGCGGTGACGATGCGCTTGGGGGTCGGCCGGGCGGCGGGCGCCGACTGCGCGGTGCCGGAGGCGAGTGCGGTGCCGGAGGCGAGTGCGGTGCCGGAGCCCTGCGCTGTGCCGGACGCCAGTGCGGTGCCGGAGCCCTGCGCTGTGCCGGACGTGGCAGAGCCCGGCGACGACGTCACCGTGGCAGCTGCGTCGGCCGCCGATTGCGCGGCCTGCAGGATGTCGTTCATCGATGGCTGCGGCTTGCCCGGATCGGTCACCACGCGGTACGGCTGGCTCATCCGGTCCAGCTCGTCCAGCAGTTGAGGATCGAGCACGACCGTGACCGATCCCAGCGGCAGTGCGGCGGCCGACGGATCGGTCAGCGCGTTGACCAGGGTCGTCAGTCGCCCGCCCGGGGCGATGGCGGTGAGCAGGTCCTCGTTGAGGAACACACCGCCGACACCCAGGTGCGGTTGGTCGACGAGGGGCCAGACGACGTTCACCGGCAACGGGCGGGAGCGACTGGGCGTCACCTGGCCGGCGCCGCCAGCCGGCGTTGCCGTTCCGGGAACGCCCATCACGGTCAGCAGCAGGTGCAGTTCACCGACTCTCGCCGCGAGCGTGCCGTCCGGCAGGTTGACGCCGCCGTTGACGTTGACCATCAGTGGGTAGACACCGGGAGCGGTGACGGCCAGGCCCTGCTGGTCGGTGACGGAGGCGGTGAACCGGAACGGGATCGACGCGCCGGCCTCCAGCGTCGAGCCGGGTGATCCGACGTCGGTGAAGCTTTCCTGGACCACATCGGTGGGCTCGCTCGGTTCGGCGAGTTCCTGCCGTACTGCGGCGGTGTCACCGAGTTGCGCACCGCGGTGGAACCGGTAGATCAGGTCGCTGATCGCCTCGGGTCCGTTGTTCTTCAGCGTTCCGGTGACGATGTAGGCGTTGGGGCCGTCGGCCGTGACCAACGCCGGGCTGACCGCGCTGACATCGAAGCTCAGTCGGCCGATGTAGTCACCGAACGGTTCGGTGCGTGCCGACAGCCTCGCGGGGGTCCCGGTGACAGTGCCCGCGCCGGGACTGCCGGCGGACGGCGCACGAAGTGCCGATGCCGCCGCCACTCCGGACGATCCGACCGCTGCCGTCCCGATCAGGAGGAACACGGTGGCGAGCAGCGCGGTGATCCGGCCGAGCCAGCGGGTCACGCGGGGTCCGCCAGCATCTCGACGGCCCGCCGGGCCAGGCGCCGTTCACCTGCGTAGGCCAGTCTTGCGGGCAGGTCGGACAGTGGGACCCAGGCCACCTCGGTGACCTCGACGTCGGCGTCGGACAGTTCGCCGCCGACCGCTTCCATCAGGTAGTGGTGCACGCGCTTGTGGATCCGTTTGCCATGCGCGATGAAGGTGTACTCGACGCTGCCGAGCCGCGCGGTGATCCGTCCGGAGATCCCCGTCTCCTCCTCGACCTCGCGGACGGCGGCCTGCTCGTGGGTCTCGCCGTGTTCGACGTGACCCTTGGGCAGGGACCAACGGAGTCGGCCGCGACGGTCCAGCCTGCCGATCAGCGCTCCCGACGAGGTGCCGTCCTCCGTCCGCACGACCAGTCCGCCGGCGGAGGTCTCGTCCGCCTTCCGCCGCCGCGGCGCAGCGCCGGCGGCAGGGTGGCGGACGGTGGGCATTGGCCGATGGTAATGCGGTCGAACAGCCCAGGAAGGCCTCCGACGCGGAACGCCCGTGGCCGGCGCAGCCGTGCGGAGCCCGAGGCGTCGCCGGGCCGTGAGCAGCACCGATAGACTGGTTCGTCGTGTCCAGCCGCCCCCGTAGGTCCGCCCCGTCCGCGCATCCCGTTCCAGCGGGCGCCGCGGCCGGCTCCTCACCGTCGGTGACTCCCACAGTCGCTCCCACGGTGACTCCCACCAAGGCCCCGAAAACGTCGCCGCCCTCCGCAGGTCGCTTGACGAACCTGCAGCAGGCAGCGGTGGCCGAGCTGCTGCGCATTTCTCCGGTCGCGGACGAGCTCGGTGCCCGCTTCGCCGCGCGGGGTCACCAGCTGCATCTGGTCGGCGGGTCGGTCCGTGACGCGTTGCTGTCCCGGCTGGGTGAGGACTTGGACTTCACCACCGACGCCCGTCCGGAGCAGATCCAGGCCGTCGTCGACGGCTGGGCGGACGGCACCTGGGGGACCGGGATCGAGTTCGGCACGGTCGGTGTCGCCAAGTCCGGTCTTCGGTTGGAGATCACCACCTTCCGCTCGGACCTGTACGACGGTGACACCCGGAACCCGGTGGTGACGTTCGGCGATTCGCTCGAGGGCGACCTGCTGCGTCGGGACTTCGCGGTGAACGCGATGGCGGTGTCGGTGCCCGATCACCGGTTCACCGATCCGTTCGGCGGGCTCGAACAGCTGGCGCGTCGGGTGCTGGATACGCCGGGCGAACCGGCCGACTCCTTCCGCGACGACCCGCTGCGGATGTTGCGCGCTGCGCGCTTCGTTTCCCAATTGCGGTTCGGCGCAGCGCCCCGGGTGGTCGCGGCGATGACGGCGATGGCCGGTGAGATCGACCGGATCACCCCGGAGCGCGTCGGCGCGGAGCTGGTGAAGCTGATCCAGGGTGCGGAACCGAGGGCGGGGCTGGCGTTGCTGACCGACACCGGGCTGGCCGACCGGGTGCTGCCGGAGCTGCCCGCGCTACGGCTGGAGCGCGACGAGCACCATCAGCACAAGGACGTCTACGAGCACACCCTGACGGTGCTCGACCAGGCCATCGCCCAGGAAACGGACGGTCCTGACCTGACGCTGCGCCTGGCGGCGCTGCTGCACGACATCGGCAAGCCGGCGACCCGCCGGTTCACCGGCGGTGGTGGGGTCAGCTTCCACCACCACGAGGTGGTCGGCGCAAAGCTCGTCCGCAAGCGGCTCCGGGCGCTCCGGATGCCCAAGGCACTCATCGACGACGTCGCGATGCTGACCTACCTGCACCTGCGTTTCCACGGGTACGGCACCGGCGCCTGGACGGACGCCGCGGTCCGGCGGTACGTCACCGACGCCGCGGAGTTGCTGCCCCAGCTGCACAAGCTGGTCCGCGCCGACTGCACCACCCGTAACCCCGCACGGCGGGCCGCGCTGCAGCGGTCCTACGACGACCTGGAACAGCGGATCGACAGGATCGCGGCCGAGGAGGACCTGGCCCGGGTGCGGCCGGACCTCGACGGCAACGCGATCATGACGTTGCTCGGCGTCCCGCCCGGGCCGGTGGTCGGGCGCGCCTGGGGATTTCTCAAGGAACTCCGGATGGAGCGGGGGCCGCTGGACCCGGACGAGGCGGAGCGGGAGTTGTTGCAGTGGGCACGGCGGGAGGGCGTTCTCGGTCCGGGTACGGATCGCCCGGACGCTGCCGGCCCGGAGGCGGCCGGACCTGGCGGCTGATCCGCTGCACGGACCTCCGTTGCGCGCATGACGGATCAGCGGCCGGAAGTGGTCCTGCACAGGATCGACGGGGCTACTGACCCTGCTGGTTGGACCCCGGCGGCGCAGCGGCTGCTGAGGTCCGCTGCGCGTCGGGAGTCGATTCATCAGAGGGTGGGCCGGGCGCGGACGGATCGAACAGCAGGTCCAGCTTGTCCAGCTGCACCGGGCCGCTGCGCAGCCGGGACATCGCCAGGCCGTACCCGAGTCCGGTTACCAGGAACAGCGCCGCGACCAGGATGACCGCCCCGATACCTGCGCCGTCGGCCGGAAGGATCGCCACCCCGACGGCGAAGGCCGCGACATAGCAGAGCGTGTTGGCGGTGTCGTACAGCGCGAACACCCGACCGACGTGGGCGTCATCGGAATCGGCCTGCACCACCGAGTCCATGCAAACCTTGCTCGACTGGTAGGCGAAGGCGATGGAGAACGTCGTGACCAGGGTCGACCAGATCGTGAACTGGCATCCGAAGGCGAGAACCAGCACCGAGGTCACGCTGAGCAGGATGACCAGGTAACGCGTCCGTCCGGCCTTGCGGACGATGGGCGCCGTCACCAGCGCTCCGGCGAACACCCCGATCGCGCCGACCGCGAGCACCTCGGCAATGCCCGTCGCCCCGGTCGCCAGGATCCCGGATCCGCGGGTGAAGTGCTTCTGGAACAGCAGCAGGACGACCAGCGTGCAGATGCCGAAGCAGAATCGGACCGCCATCACGACCAGGATCGCCAGGCCCACCGTCGGCCGTTGCCAGACATGGCGCAGTGCGCTGGTCAGACCCTCGAGTACCGCGAGCAGCGGCTGCGCAGGCTCGTCCGTCTCGTCCGGACCGAGCTCCATCAGCCTGAACCGCATCGCGATCATCGCGGCGGCCAGATAGAACAGCACGATCGTCGCGGTGATGATGGCAATCCGGTCGCTGCTGTCACCGAGCACGCTGCGCAGGGCGATCGCATAGCCGCCGCCGACGGCGGTGGCCACCGCGCCCGCCGTGGTGGTCAGGGCGTTCGCGCCGACCAGTGAGTCCTTCGCGACGGTGTGCGGAGTCGACGCCGACAGCCCCGAACCGACGAACCGGCCGACACCCATGATCAACAACGCAGTGACGAACAGGATGATGCTGGGCAGGCCGGCCGCGATCTGCACCGCGACGACGGCGACCAGCGCGCACCGGATCAAGTTGGCCCAGACGATCACCCGGCGTCTGCTCCAGCGGTCCAGCAGGGCGCCGGCGAACGGCCCGATCACCGAGTACGGCAACAGCAGCACCGCGAAGCCTGCGGCGATCTCGGCCGGGTCTGTCTGCCGCTCCGGGCTGAACAACACCAGGACGGCCAGCGCTCCCTGGAAGGCGCCGTCACCGAAGGCGCTGATCACCCGGACGAACACCAGGCGACGCAGACCGCGAACCCGCCAGAGTGACAGCAGCCCGCGCGCCGACGGGCGAGCCGCCGGCGCACCGGTGGCAGCGGTCGGCTGTTGCGCTGTGCCGGCGCCCGTCGCCGACGGAATTCCGGGGGTCACGGTCGAACGGTACGCGGCAAACAGCGCTGCGTCCCAGGGCTCGTGAATGATCCACCGGTCCGGGGGACGGCCGTCCGAGGGGTGCGGCACGGCTGAACATCCGACCCTGCCGGTGAACGCACATCCGGACCGGCGGCACAATCTCGAGGCCAGCACGGGGCGGACCGAGGAGATCGTGATGCCCGCACCCGGTACACCCCTCGACAGGAGATCGAGGACTTCAGCTACGAGCGGGTGCTGCGGCTGCTGCGGTTCATCCGCGGCGAACCGGCGTCCGCGTTCAGCGGCGTCGAGGGCAGTGACGTCTTCTCGGACCGTGTGCAGCCCCACTCACCGGGACTGGCCGACCGCATGGGGTACGGCGGCGCGAGCCTGCGGTCGGCGCAGTGGGCCGGCACGAACGAGATGAACCTGCTGGCCAGCAGCGTCGTCCGCGCCGAGGATGCCGAGAACTTCGCCGACATCCAGCTCTCGCACATCAGGACGTTCCGCGCGCACCATCCGGCCGGTGAGCAGGCACGGGTGTCCCAGGGACTGGTGGTGATCCCGACCGATACCGCCACTGCCGCACAGCGCGCGAAGTACGAGCAGTACGCGGCCGCCCGCACGCTGCGGACCGCTGCTCCGCAAGGGGCCAGCGCGGATGATGTTCGCGCCGGATCTGGTGGGACCGTCGGCGCACGCCGGACGTTCGGATGACGCCGACACGCGTCCCGCCCGCCGTGCGGGGTCCAGGCGGACAGGGAGAATGGGCGGCGATGAAGCGGATCGAGACACTGCGGGCGGGCACACTGCTGGTCGCCACGCCGGAGCTGCGGGATCCGCACTTCCGGCGCACCGTGGTGTACCTCGTCGCTCACGGTGAGGACGGAACCGTGGGTGTCATCCTCAACCGCCCGAGCGAGACGGCGGTGCAGAACGTGCTGCCCACCTGGGCGTCGCACACCTCACGCCCACACGCCGTCTTCGCCGGCGGACCCGTGCAGACGACGGCGGCGATGTGCCTGGGTGTCTGCCGGGTGGGCACCAACCCGGTCGAGGTGGACGGCGTGGTGGGCGTCACCGGGCCGGTGGTGCTGGTGAACCTGGACGCCGATCCGGAGACGGTGACGCCCGCGTTGCGCGGCGCACGGATCTACGCCGGCCGGGCCGGTTGGGACGCGCAGCAGCTCGTCGACGAGATCCTGGAAGGGTCCTGGTACGTCGTGCCCGGGCTCCCGGACGACATCATCGCCGGGCCGCGGACCGACCTGTGGTTCGCCGTCCTTCGCCGGCAGCCGTTCCCGCTGGCGCTGATGGCCTACCACCCGGGAGATCTGACCCGGAACTGACGCGATCGGGGATCCGGCGCCGAGACGGAGATGAACCCTTCGGCTCCGGCGCACTTGCTCGAGTGAGTGACCCTGCCGCCGATTCGGCTCAGGCGGAACCGGCTGCCGCCGCCGGGTCGTTGCGGCTGATCCCCGCGCACCCGCCACCACCGCAGGCGCAACCCGAACAGCTGCCGGTCGCTGCGGACCCAGGACGGCGGGCCGGTACCGGGACCATCCGCGCCGCACGGTCGCCGAGCAGACCGGCGGCGATCAACAGTGCAAGCGAACCCACCAGGCCGACCAACCCGATGACGACAGTGGCCCCCGTCGCCACCGGGAGTACGACGACCAGCACGGCCAGCACGCCGGCAACGGCCGCGGCGCCGGCGGCCACCGGTGCGGCCACCCTGTTGGCGATCGTGAACGCCTCGTCGCTGGCCATCGCCGCCGGTGTGTGCACGCCCAGCCGGCCGCTGCGGGTCAGCGCGCCGCGCCTGCCGCGGACCGCCATCAGTGCTGCGGCGGCAGCGATCACCACGAGGATCACGGCGAGGGGGAGCACGACATACAACGGGGCGGCGGACACACCAGCGATGTTATCGGTGCGCCAGGTCGGTCGCGCCCGGGTCGGATCCGCCCGGCCTCCCCGATGCAGGTGCCGAAGCACAGGTCTGCCTGACGCGGGGTCGCCCGTCCGAACTCGCCCGAATCGGGTGGTGCGCGACGGATCGGGCAATTCGTACCGTGATGGCGAACCGTCGTCGTCAGGAGCCGACCATGACCGGAAAACGTCCCGCCACCGTGACCCTGGCCGTCCTGCTGGTCGTGCTGGCGTTGCTCGTCGCCGCCGCTGCGGCGCTCACCGCCTACCTGCGGCCGGCGGACTACCAGACCCTGGTCGTGACGACACCGCTGTTCCTGCTGGTGCTGTACGGCGTCGCTGCGTACTACCTGTGGGCGGGACACCGTTGGGCTCGGATCCTGACCTTGGTGGTGGCGCTGATCGGAGTGATCGGCAATCTCAGCGTTGCGCTGTACTACGACGACACCGCGACTGTGACGGTGAACGTCATCGGCCTGGTCATCGACGTGATCATCGTGCTGCTCCTGCTGGCACCGGCCAGTGCCAGGTATTACTCGAACCGGCAGCACGCTGCGGGGTAGACTCTGATGCCATGGCAGTGATCCGGCTCCTTCCTCGGCCGCGCTGACCGCCGGGTCAGGAACGACGACCCGGTCGGCGGCGCGGCGATCCCTCCTGCAACTGCAGGAGGGATTTTTTGTGCCCCGCGGCCGCCCGGTCGCGCGGGCTCCACAGGACATGACGGTTCACCACCACGCAGCGCAGCAGTGCCGACGAGGGAGAGACGATTCCGATGAGCCCCACCCCGATGACGCCGACGCCGACGGCCGGAACCAACGGCGCGCAGCTGTCCGCAGGGCAGCCGGCCGCGGGTGACCAGTCCCCGCCGTATCGCTACTCGGCCGCCCTGGCTGCCGAGATCGAGGCCCGCTGGCAGGACCGGTGGGAGGCGGAGGGGACATTCAACGCACCGAACCCGACAGGTCCGCTGGCACCGGCCGATGGTGCCCCCGTGCCGCAGGACAAGTTCTACCTGCTGGACATGTTCCCGTACCCGTCCGGACAGGGCCTGCACGTCGGCCACCCGCTGGGCTACATCGGCACCGACGTGATCGGCCGGTACATGCGGATGACCGGACGGAACGTGCTGCACACCATCGGGTATGACGCGTTCGGGTTGCCGGCCGAGCAGTACGCCGTGCGGACCGGCACGCACCCGCGGACCACCACCGAGGCCAACATCGTGCGCTACCGCGCGCAGCTGCGACGGCTGGGCTTCGGGCACGACCAGCGCCGCAGCGTCGCCACCACCGACCCCGAGTTCTTCCGCTGGACGCAGTGGATCTTCACCCAGCTGTTCGAGGCCTGGTACGACCGGGACGCCCAGCGTGCACGGCCGATCAGTGCGCTGGTCGAAGAGTTCAGCGCCGGTGTCCGGCCGACCCCGACCGGCCGGCCGTGGGACGAGCTGAGCCGCACCGAGCAGCAGCAGGTGCTGGCCGGATACCGCTTGGCCTACATCGATTTCGCTCCGGTGAACTGGTGCCCGGGCCTGGGCACGGTGCTGTCCAACGAGGAGGTGACGCCGGAGGGCCGCAGCGCCATCGGCAACTATCCCGTGTTCCGCCGCACCCTGCGGCAGTGGATGATGCGGATCACCGCCTATGCGGACCGGCTGATCGACGACCTGGACCGGCTGGACTGGCCGGAGTCGGTGAAGGCCATGCAGCGCAACTGGATCGGCCGCTCCTCCGGTGCGCGGCTGAGCTTCCCGGTCACCGCGGAGGGCGAGCTGCGTGGTGGTGGGCGCGACGGCGTCATCGAGGTGTACACGACCCGGCCCGACACGCTGTTCGGCGCGACCTACATGGTGTTGGCGCCCGAGCACCCGCTGGTCGACGTCATCACCACCGCGCAGTGGCCGGTGGACACGGACCGGCGGTGGACCGGTGGCTCACGGACCCCCGTGGAGGCTGTCGCCGGCTACCGCCGGGAGGCGTCGACGAAGTCGGACCTGGACCGGCAGGAGAACAAGGAGAAGACCGGCGTCTTCACCGGCGCCTACGCCGTCAACCCGGCGAATGGAGCCCGTGTACCCGTCTTCATTGCCGACTACGTGCTGATGGGTTACGGCACCGGCGCGATCATGGCCGTCCCCGCGCAGGACACCCGGGACTGGGACTTCGCCACCGCCTTCGGGCTGCCGATCGTCCGCACCGTGCAGCCACCGGACGGCTTCCCCGACGATGAGGCCTACACCGGAGAGGGCCCGGCGATCAACAGTGCGAACACCGAGATCTCGCTGGACGGAATGGGTGTCGCTGACGCCAAGGCGGCGATGATCGATTGGCTGGCGGAGAAGGGCTTCGGTCGCCCGGAGCAGCAGTACAAGCTGCGGGACTGGCTGTTTTCCCGGCAGCGGTACTGGGGTGAGCCGTTCCCGATCGTGTACGACGAGGACGGCGTGGCCATCGCGTTGCCCGACGACGAGCTGCCGTTGACCCTGCCGGAGGTGACGGACTACTCGCCGCAGTCATTCGATCCGATGGATGCGACCTCCGAGCCGGTGCCCCCGCTGGCCAGGGCGACGGAGTGGGCGAACGTCACGCTGGACCTGGGCGACGGCCCGAAGTCCTACCGCCGCGAGCTGAACGTCATGCCGCAGTGGGCGGGCTCGTGCTGGTACGAGCTGCGCTACCTGGACCCGACGAACGACAAGGCCTTCTGCGACCCGGGTGTCGAGCAGTACTGGATGGGCCCTAGGAACCGGAACAGCTCCGACGGCGTCAAAGACCCCGGCGGCGTGGACCTGTACGTCGGCGGCGTCGAACACGCGGTGCTGCACCTGCTGTACTCGCGGTTCTGGCACAAGGCGCTGTACGACCTGGGCCACGTCAGCAGCGAAGAGCCGTACCGCAGGCTGTTCAACCAGGGCTACATCCAGGCGTACGCCTACACCGACGAACGTGGGATCTACGTCCCCGCAGATGAGGTCGTCGAAGTCGGGCCCAGGGCATTCGAGTACGACGGACGACCCGTTTCCCAGGAGTACGGGAAGATGGGGAAGTCGCTGAACAACGTCGTCACACCTGACGACATGTGCAACCGGTACGGCGCCGACACCTTCCGGATGTACGAGATGGGCATGGGCCCGATGGACATGTCCCGTCCGTGGCAGACAAGGGATGTCGTCGGATCGCTGCGGTATCTGCAGCGGCTGTGGCGGTTGGTGGTGTCCGAAACCACCGGCGAGACCATCGTTGTCGATGCCGAACCCGATAACGAGCTGCGAAAGCTGCTGCACCGCACCATTGATGGCGTCTCCAGCGATTACCGGCAGATGGCCTACAACACTGCCATCGCCAAGCTGATCGTGCTGACCAATGCCCTGACGAAGTCGGCGGCACCGGTACCGCGGTCGGTGGCGGAGGCCCTGGTGCTGATGACGGCCCCGTTGGCGCCGCACATCAGCGAGGAGATGTGGCAGCGGTTGGGTCATGCGACATCGTTGGCGCACGGCCCGTTCCCGGTCGCCGACCCAGCGCTGCTGGTGGCCGACGAGGTGGAGTACCCGATCCAGGTGAAGGGCAAGGTGCGCTCCCGCATCACCATCGGCGCGGACGCCGACGCCGCGACCATCGAGTCGGCGGCGCTGGCAGATGCCAAGATCGTCGAGCTGCTGGCCGGTGCCGCGCCGCGGAAAGTTGTCGTCGTGCCCGGAAAGATGGTGTCGATCGTCCCGTGACGTCTGTTGGCGGACCGCCTGCGCGGCCCGTGGTCGACGTCGTTCGTCAGGAGGCCGTGTGACCGAGTACCGCATCGTTCGGCTGCAGGTACAGCGCTACCCCATGAAGGCGGGCCGGGCGCCGTTGCGGTACTACGAGCCCGCGGCACTGGTTGCCGTGCAACGGCTCTCGGCCGGACCACTCGGAGTGCGCGGGATCACTGCGGCCGGCGAGACGGTGCTGGACGTGCATCACCAGCACCACCCGCAGAGCCGTGACCGCAGAGGGGACGCCGGGGTCCTGTTCATGGGCACCGGCGATTACTTTGCCCTGCGTGAGCGTTACGGCGAGCACGTGGTGGACGGGATTGCCGGTGAGACGATCCTGCTCGACGCACCCGAGGGATTCGCCGGCGACCGCTTGCCGCCGTCGGTCACGGTCAACACCGCGGATGGACCCCTCGTCCTGCAGCAGGTCCGGGCGGCGGACCCGTGCGTGGAGTTCAGCCGGTTCTGCCTGCGTCAGGAGACCTCGGCGGTGGTGGACGACGACGTCCGCGACGCCATGGTCGCGCTCGACGGCGGCGCCCGGGGCTACCGCTCCAGGGCGGCGACGGAAGGAACGGTTGCGCTCGGCGACACGGTGCTGATCGACGCCTTGTGATCGACATGTGCTGATCGACGTGTGCTGGCCATGGACTTCCCCGGCGCTAGGACGACTCGGGTTTGCGGTCGATGGTGTACCGCAGCGTCAGGAACGGTAGTCCGAACACCGCGAACGCATGATCGGCACGCAGCTGCCCATTCTCGACATGGACGTCGAGTTGTTCGGCGAAGCCCGGTACGGCCAGGGCTGTGAGCTGACCATCGGACCGGTCCACGTAGGTCAGGTAGTGACCGGGATGAGTCAGACCTTCACCGCGACTGGTCAGCGTCAGCCCCCCGTCGGGACGGTTCCGGGGGAGTAGCGTCGCGGTGAAGCTGCCTTCGGGGACCGGAAACCCGACGCTGACGTATCCGCGCCGGTCATCGCGGTAGGTCGTGTAGATGCCGACGAAGATCGGCTCGTCCGTGTCGGTGAAGGACCGGATCCATCCGCGAATTTGCACCTCGGGCTGATCAGGCAAACTCACCGTGTCGATGCGACTACGGATGCCGCGCAGCGTCTCTCGCTGATTCATCGGCACGTTCGCCTGGCCCACGGGCCGCGCGATGATCGTTCGATAGAGCAGATATCCGGGTCGCACCCACATGCGCCAGTGCGGGATGATGTCGAGCCGGAACCGGGTCGTGTGCTCATAGAACTCGCGGACCTGCGGCGCGACCGCGTCGGGATCGAAGTCGGGGCCGGCGAGGGCGTCCAGCGACGCCACGATTCCGGTGTCCGGCGCGTCGGCGACGTAGTCGCCCTCCAGTTCGGTGGCCAACTCGCGCACGTAGTCCGTGCCGACGTAGCGGGAACGAGCCGCACGGGGAACGACGAACGGAAGTTCCTGCGGTGCTGCCCGGACGGCGAGCAGGTCGACCTGGGCCGTGTGGAACACCACGGGCGAAAGGAACCGATAGGCCACCATCGTGACGGCGGCGACAACGGCCGCCGGCGTCCGCCGGCCGCGCACAAGGAATGCCCGCCCCATCGCCGCACCGAACAACGGCCCGAGCACCACCTTCTGCGGGCGGATCCCCAGCACTCCGGCCAGCGCCCCGGTCCCGACAGCGACGGTCATCGTGCCCAGCCGGGCTCGCCCTGCGGCCCAGCCGAGCGGAGCGACCAGTGCGGCGCTCGAGACGACGCGTGCCCACAGCGGTGGGATCTCGTCCGGGCGTTGCCGGCGGTGTGCCAGCCAGTTCGTCGCCAGCAGGGCAGCGGCTCCGACACCGGCGCCGGACACCGCCGCGATCCGACCCCGGGATGCGGTCAGGGCCGCCCCTGCGACGCCACCGACAGCCAGTTCGAAGACGGTGGACGACGTTTTCCGCTCGACCGGCACGTCGTGAAATGTACTGCTGGAAGCCGGGACGGGCCGGTTCCCCCGAATGAACCTCTCCCGGCAGCCCCGCGTTGCTGCTGCTGCCGGGCCGAAGCACAGGTCTGGGTGAGTCTGCGATGCACAAGACGCAGCGGCTGCCCGAGCCGTCGGCGCCGACCTCCACCTGATCCTCTCCAGGGGTCGCTGGTGGCCGCCCTTCCGGGTCGACCTGGAACCAGACGAACACGGCAAAACGGGATACCGTCAGCAACGGCGGGACGGGGGTGTGGCGCCGCTGAGGTCCGTCGCAGCGCTCCGAGTCGACCGGTTCATCCAGTTCGGGATCGGCGGCCCGGTGGTCACGGCAATTTCTCCCATGACCGCGAACAGGAGGCCCCGTGCCGCGGAGCGCACTCCCAAGCCGATGGCTCGTTCTGGTGCTGGTCTCGGTGACGGTCCTGCTGGCCGGATGTTCGACCTTCACGGTCACCCGGGTCGCGCAGAGCAGCTACACCGGCCCGGATGACCTCTTGCTCACGATGGCGAGAGGGGGTGTCCAATGCCATTCCGCCAACACCGCGCGGCGGGCGACGGCGGACGGAGGTCTGTCCGCGGTCTGCGCGACAGGTGACCACCACCTCCTTGTCGTGACGACGTACCCGTCGGCCGCCGCCCGGGGCGAGTCGCTGCAGGAAGCAGCCACGGGCACTGATCTCTCCGCTGACGTTCTGGTCGGTGACACCTGGACGGTCGCCTGCGAAGGCGCGCGGAACTGTGATCGGCTCGAGGCAATTCTCGGGGGAACGATCGTGCGGGTCTGAAGGTTGCCGGTGGAGCGACGCACTACGGCGCGAACCGCGGCACGCTGCAACCGCCGCGAGGACGGTGCAACGCCCGTGGGCGTTGGCCGGTGACAGCAGCCGTTGTGCGGACGCGATCCAAGGCCCGGGGAGTCAGTCGTCCCGGCCCGACCACCCGCGAGAAGTCGGCGTCACCGCCGAACAGCGCGAAAGAACCCGACCATGATCACCAACAGCAGCCCGGACAGCTCGATGCCGGTCAGGACGACGTTGGCCTTGACGCTCCCGCCGACGCCAAGAAGTTCACCAGCCCGATCAGCGCCATGACTGCCAGCGCCGCAATCAGGACGACCCCGTCCCCGACGTCGAGCTCGTAGCCCTCCACCCAGATTGGATGCGAACGCGCGGGACGCGGTGGACGCCGACGTGCGGTGGGATCGCGTGATCCCGCCCCAGCGCGGTCAGCGCGATGTCGTCGCTACAGGATGTCCGACAGTTGTTCGTGGTCCGGCTATCGCAAGGGTGCCGGAAACGGAAAAGAGCGCCGGCCCAGGAGCGGACCCGGGCCGGCGCATCAGCGATCGATCAGCCGTCGACCTCGCCGCGGATGAACTTCTCCACGTTGTCCCGCGCCTGATCGTCCGGGTACTGGACCGGCGGCGACTTCATGAAGTACGACGAGGCGGACAGGATGGGTCCGCCCAACCCGCGGTCCTTGGCGATCTTGGCGGCGCGGACCGCGTCGATGATGACGCCGGCCGAGTTCGGCGAGTCCCACACCTCGAGTTTGTACTCGAGGTTCAACGGGACGTCACCGAAAGCGCGGCCCTCGAGGCGGACATAGGCCCACTTGCGGTCGTCGAGCCAGGCGACGTAGTCGCTGGGGCCGATGTGCACGTTGCGGGCACCGAGATCCCGATCGACCTGGGAGGTGACGGCCTGCGTCTTGGACACCTTCTTCGACTCGAGGCGATCGCGCTCGAGCATGTTCATGAAGTCCATGTTGCCGCCGACGTTGAGCTGCATCGTCCGTTCGAGGACCACGCCGCGGTCCTCGAACAGCTTGGCCAGCACCCGGTGCGTGATGGTCGCGCCGACCTGCGACTTGATGTCGTCACCGACGATCGGAAGCCCTGCTGCGCGGAACTTCTCGGCCCACTCGGGGGTGCCGGCGATGAACACCGGGAGCGCGTTGACGAAGGCGCAACCGGCGTCGATCGCGCACTGGGCGTAGAACCGGGCCGCGTCCTCGGAACCAACCGGCAGATAGCAGACCAGTACGTCGACCTCGGCCTCGCGCAGTGCCGCCACCACATCGACCGGATCGGCCGGCGACTCGGTGATCGTCTGCTGGTAATACTTGCCGAGGCCGTCGAGGGTGGTTCCGCGCTGCACGATGACGCCGGTCGGCGGCACGTCGGCGAACTTGATCGTGTTGTTCTCGCTGGCCCCGATGGCGTCGGCGAGATCGAACCCGACCTTCTTCGCGTCCACGTCGAAGGCCGCGACGAACTGGACGTCCGACACGTGGTAATCGCCGAACTGGACATGCATCAGGCCGGGGACCTGGCTTCCGGGCTGGGCGTCCTTGTAGTACTCGACGCCCTGCACCAGTGAGGAGGCGCAGTTGCCGACCCCCACGATGGCGGTGCGGATCTTCCGTTGGGGTGTTGCCATGAATTTCCTCCTGGTGCGACGGCCGCCGCGCGGCAGGGCCGTGATGTCGTGACGTTCGGTCAGCTGGGTGGGGTGCTGCTGGGTGGGGTGCTGCTGGGTGGTGGGGTGGAGAGCGGTGGGGTGGTGCCGGACGGGAAGCGGGTGGGGCTGCTCCCGGTGGACGGATCGGGCGACGTTGCCCGTTGGCCCGCTGCAGGACCCAGCCGTTCCTGATTGATCAGCTCGTTGAGCCAGCGCACCTCGCGGTCCGATGCCTCGAGTCCGAGTTGGTGCAGTTCGGCGGTGTAGGTGTCCAGCCGCTCCGCCGCCTTGGTCATGGCGGACCGCAAACCCTCGCGGCGCTCTTCCACGCGCCGGCGCCGACCTTCCAGGATCCGCATCCTGGCGTCCGACGTCGTGCGGGAGAAGAACGCCAGATGCACGCCGAACCCGTCGTCCGACCAGGATTGCGGGCCGGTGTCGCGAAGCAGCTCACCCAGGCGGTCCTTGCCGTCGGCGGTGATCCGGTAGGTCACCCTGGACCGTTTCGAGGACAACGGCACCGCATCGATGTCGGTGACGGGGTCCTCGGTGGCGATGTGCCCGGCTGCCTGCAGCCGGCGCAGCGTGGGGTAGAGCGACCCGAAGCTGAACGCGCGGAATGAGCCCAGCGTCGAGTTGAGCCGTTTGCGGAGCTCGTAGCCATGCATCGGGGACTCGCTGAGCAACCCCAGCACGGCAAGCTCGAACACGCTGGAGCTCTCCTTGACGACGTCACCCACCTCCTCCACCGATTGCCCGCGGACCGGCCGCGGGATGTTGCCGTGATCCGGAGATACCCCGATCGATACCTCGCCAAACTATATCGCGACGATACATCGAGATTCGGGTTCGCAAGGACCGCCGCGCCCGGCCGTCGGCACTCACCGTGAGCGCCCGGTGTGGCCGGACGTCGAGTCGCCCCTGGTCCGGGTGACATGTATCGCGCCACAACCGGGCAGATCTCGCGGAAGCGAGGAGGCTGACGGGTAGTCATGTGATGGCGGACCGTGCGGGTACGGCCCGGCATTCCCGGGCTGGAGCGCCGCCGACTGCGAAGCCGACTGGGAAGATGAGGGTGACCCGCACGGCGGGCGGGAAGGCGGTAACGGTGGCCAGGGTGGATCCAGAGTTCACCGGTGGCGTCGCGCCCACCGGTGATGCGCCGGCGCAGCCACAGTCCGGTCGCCCGTCAGAGGTGACCGATGCCCACGCGCCGCCATCGAACGGTACGAACGGAACTCCCGCCGGTTCCCGCCCGCAGACGGGTACCGGCGGCTCGGGCGCGGCCACCGCGGCGCCGCGGCCGCACTCCGCATCTCCCGTCGGTGGCAGCGTCAGCGGCCGCAAGGACGCAGATCCCGCCCTGCGCATCCGGATGGACGTCCACGAGATCCAGCGGGCCACCATCCGGATCCTGCTGGTCATCTCGGCCTGGTTGGTGGCGATCTGGGTCATCGGCGCGGCGCGTCACTTCCTGTTCCTGATCCTGCTCGCGTGGCTGGTGGCGATCGCCGCTGAACCCGCCATCCGGTGGTTCCTCCGGCGTGGCTGCAGTCGGGGACTGGCCACCGCCGTGGTCGGCGGGACGTCGATCCTGGTGCTGCTCGGTCTGTTCGTGCTGTTCGGCACCACCGCGTTCCAGCAGGCCAGCCAGCTCGTCCGGCAGGGGCCTGCTGTCGTCGGCAGCGTCACCACCCAGCTCAACGAGGCATTCGGCCTGACACTCGATCCCAACGCCATCGTCGCGGGTCTGCAGCTTGAGGCCTCGGACGTGCAGGGCCTGGCCGAAGACCTCGGCGGCGGTGTGCTCGGAGTGTTCGGGTCGCTGGCATCGGTGATCTTCGACCTGATCACGGTGATCGTCTTCTCGTTCTACATTGCCGGCGCCGGACCCGGGCTGGTGCAGCGGCTGGCCGTCTGGATGCCGCACGAACGGCAGCTGATGCTCGGCGACCTGTGGCAGATCGCCACCGAGAAGACCGGTGGCTACGTCGCTTCCAAGGTCGTACTGTCGGCGATCTCGTCGTCCTTCTACGGCGTCTTTTTCTACATCATCGGATTGCCGGGCTGGCTGCCGTTGGCCCTGCTGGTCGGCTTGACAGCCCAGTTCATCCCGCTGGTCGGTACCTACATCGGCATCGCCGTGCCGATCATCGTCGCGCTCGCCGACAAGCCGATCAACGCGCTCTGGATCGTCCTGTTCGCGATCGTCTACCAGCAGATCGAGACGTACGTCTTCACCCCGCACGTCTCCCAACGGACGATGAACGTCAATCCGGCCGTCGCGCTGGCCGCCGTCTTCCTCGGTGCGGCCATCTGGGGTCCGATCGGCGCAATCATCGGTGTGCCGATCGCCGCCGTCGTCGTCGCCCTGGTGGAGAACTACGGCCCGGAGCACCCCCTGGCCGCCGAGATCCAGGCCACCGCGGACGACGAGCTCGTCCCGCCGGCACAGGCGCCGACCCGGTCGCGCCGAACGTGGCTGCGACGGATCCTTGGCATCAGGTCGGCGCACCCGCCGAGCCGCTGAGGCGGGTGGCCGCAGCCGCGTCGACGACCACCGAGCACCGTGTCGGCCCCATGTGGCCCACGCGCTCGCCGCCGCCGGCCACGTCGTCGCATTGCGCCCGGGAGGGCCCGTCGGTGACGGTGCCCGCGCGCGTACCCTGATTCGGTGCGGACCCAACGGGGACTGGTCGACTATGCGTTGCAGCGCAGGGCGCTGCTCGCCGAGGTCCGCTCCGGCAGAACCGGTGTCGTCGAGGTGTGTGACGCCTCGCCGTACCTGATCCGGGCCGCCAAGTTCCACGGGGTTCCCACCCAGACCGCGTGTCCGGTGTGCCGCAAGGAGCCCTTGACGCACGTGTACTGGGTTTACGGCGACGAGATCAAGCACATGGCTGGGTCGGCGCGACTGCCGGCCGAGCTGGAGACGATGGCCGGGTCGTTCGGTGAGTTCTCGGTGTACCAGGTCGAGGTGTGCAGGACCTGCTCATGGAACCACCTCGTCTCCTCGTTCGTGATGGGATCGAAGGGCGACACCGCTCCGCGAGCCCGTCGCCGCGCGGTCAAGTGAGGCCGCGCGGTCAAGTGAGGCCGCGCGGTCGAGTCAGGCCGCCGTCACGTGGGTGGCTCCGCGAAGTGAGTACGGGCGGACAACAACCGGAGCGACCCCGGCGCGCGCAGATCACCGGAGCCTGACGCGCCGAGCAGTAGCATCGCGCCCGTGACCGACGCCCCCGCGGACGAGCCGTCGCCCGAGGGTTCCCATGACCAGGGTGCGGATGCCGGCGCCGATGACGCAGTTGCGGCCGCCGGTCTGCCGAGCCGGTCCACCTCGCTGACTGTGGCCGAACGTGTCGTCCCGACCTGGACCGATCCCACGGTCCGGCGGGCGAGCGATCTGATCGGCGGGCCGATGGGTCGGCACGCGCTGATCGGCCGCGCCAAGATCTTCACGCCGCTGCGGGTGTGCCTGCTGATGGCGATCGTCGTGCTGATCTGCGGGTGGCTGGCCAAGTCGGCGTGCATTCAGCAGGGGCCCGACGGTTCCGGCGGTGTCACGCTCGACCAGGGCGGGGAACGCCCCTGGATCACCGCCTGCTACAACGACGCCGTCCCGCTGTACGGGAGCCACCAGCTCGACAAGAACGCGTTGCCGTACACGACGTCATGGCAGGACAACGGCGAGACCCGTTACATGGAATACCCGGTGGTCACCGGTTATTGGATGTGGGCGGTGGCCGAGATCTCCGGCCGGTACGTCACCTTCGCGAAGTCGACCGGTCTGCTGCCGGATCCGCTCAACGTGGCGGCGTACTTCACGATCGGGGCGATCCTGCTCGGGTTGATGTACCTGTGGGCGGTGTCGTCCACCGCCAGGATCGCCCGCCGGCGAGTGTGGGACACCGCGATCATGTGCCTGTCGCCGCTGTTGGTGGTGCACGCCTTCACGAACTGGGATCTGCTGGCGATCGGTGTCACCGCTGCGGCGATGCTTGCCTGGGCCAGGGAGAAACCCATGCTCGCCGGGGCGCTGTTCGGTCTCGGCGCGGCGGCCAAGCTCTACCCGATCCTGCTGCTCGGCCCGTTGCTGGTGCTGTGCCTGCGAGCCGGGAAGATGGGCGCCTGGGGGCGGACCGCGGCGTCGGCCGCCGTGGTGTGGCTGGTGATCAACGTGCCGGTCTGGCTGGCTGCGCCCGCCGGTTGGTACGAGTTCATCAGGCTCAATTCAGAACGTCCGCCGGAATACGACTCCTGGTACTTCATCTACGCCACACTGACCGGATCCAAGGTCTGGGAGGCGACCCCCGGCAGCACGACTCCGACGCTGGTGAACGCACTGTCGCTGGCGCTGTTCCTGCTCGCCTGCGTCGGCATCGGCTGGCTGGCGCTGTCCGCACACCGGCGGCCGCGTTTCGCACAGTTGGCGTTCCTGGTGATCGCGGCGTTCCTGCTGACCAACAAAGTGTGGTCACCGCAGTACTCGTTGTGGCTGCTGCCGCTGGCCGTGCTGGCGCTGCCGCGCTGGCGCCCACTGTTGCTGTGGCAGGCCTCCGAGGTGATCGTCTGGGTGCTGCTGATGCTGTCGTTCGCGGGGGTGGCCAACAAGGGCCTGTCGATCTACCCGTTCCTCAACGCGGCACTGCTGCGCGACGTCCTGCTGCTGGTGCTGATCTTCCTGGTGGTGCGCGACATCCTGCGTCCCGCGGGGGACGTGGTGCGGATGGCGGGTGATGACGACCCATCGGGCGGTGTCCTCGAGGGCGCAGCGGACCGGTTCGTCGTACCGTCGCTGCCCGCCCTGTGGCGAAGGCGCCGCCGTCCTGCTCAGCCGACCGGGGAAGAAGCCTCCAGCACCGCGGAGCCCCTGGTTGACACGGCCGAGGCCGCGCGCCCTTGAGCCGGCCGGCGCGCGCCCCAGGGCGGGTGATCATCGGGCTGGTCTGTGCGGGCGTGCTCGTGAGCAGTTGCGGATCAACGCAGGCGGTCGGGTCGCGGTCCACGAGCAGTTCTGCGCCGATGCAGTCGCTGTCGCCTTCGGCGACCGGCAATGGACCGCACGTCACCACTCCGGAGCTGCCCGCTGCCCTACCGACCGCTGCCCTACCGACCGCTGCCCTACCGACCGCAGCCCTACCGACCGCAGCCCTACCGACCGCAGCGGGCACCGGGTACGGGGTGCCCGGCCCGGCGGCGACCCAGCCGGTCCAGGAGTCGTCGCGGCGTCCGATCCCGGTGGCGACCGGAACCGGCCCACGCCCACCGGTCCCGTCCCGCCGCTTCACCATCAGCTTCGCGGGCGACGTCAACTTCGCCGATCGCACCGCCGAGCGACTGGCCGCGGACCCGGCAACGGTCTTCGGGGCAGCCACCCCTTCGCTGGCGGCCGCGGATCTGACCATGGTGAACCTGGAAACCGCGATCGCCACCGGTGGCGCACCCGAGCCGAAGGAGTTCACGTTCCGTGCGCCGCCCACGGCTCTCGGCGCGCTGAAGTCGGCCGGCATCGATGTCGCGACCATGGCCAACAACCACGGCGCGGACTACGGCGCCGCCGGCCTCGGGGAGAGCCTGGCAGCGATCGCCGGTTCGAAGCTGCCGGTGATCGGGATCGGCGTTGACGAGGCAAGCGCCACCGAGCCGTACCGGACGACCGTCAACGGCGTCCGCGTGGTGGTCTTCGCTGCGAGCGCCGTCCGCGATCGGACGCTCGATGTGTGGACGGCCGGTGCCGGCACGCCAGGTGTCGCCAGTGCTTTCGATCCGGCGCTGGTTCAGCGGGTGCGGGCAGCCGCCGCCTCCGGCGCGACGGTGCTGGTGTACCTGCACTGGGGAACGGAGTTCGTCGGCTGCCCGGACGATGACCAGCGTGCTCTCGCGGACGAGTTCGCCGCGGCGGGTGCGACTGCCGTCGTGGGAACCCATGCTCACGTCCTGCAGGGTCAGGGATGGCGCCCGGACGGCGCATACGTCGCCTACGGTCTGGGCAACTACCTGTGGTGGCGTTCGTTCGGCAACGCGCAGGACGACAACGGTGTTCTCACGCTCACCGTCGATGGCCGGGCGGTCACTGCCGCAGATTTCGCGCCGGCACGCCTGGACGACACCGGCGTCCCGGTGCCGGCGGCCGGTGCCGACCGAAAGCAGATCTTGACGGCCCTGGACGAGGTGCGCGAGTGCGCGGGGCTGTCCGCGACCCCACCGGGCTGACCACGGACGCACATTGCGCGCACCGGCCGGACTCTTGTGCAATCGAAGGTCGCGTCAGTGACATCCTGTGAGGTGGCGGGACCACACCGGCGAGGGCAATCCATGCGGGACCAGGGGAGATGCGCATGACGAGAACGACAGCCGGCAAGCCGGTCGAAAACCTCAGCGAGGTCATCATCCGGTTCGCCGGCGACTCCGGTGACGGCATGCAACTCACCGGCGACCGGTTCACCACCGAAACGGCCGCGTTCGGCAACAGCCTCTCGACGCTCCCTGATTTCCCGGCCGAGATCCGCGCACCCGCCGGCACCCTGCCCGGTGTCTCGGCGTTCCAGTTGCACTTCGCCGACCACAGCGTCGTCACGCCCGGTGATGCGCCCACGGTGCTGGTGGCGATGAATCCGGCTGCCCTGAAGGCAAACCTGCCCGACCTGCCGCGGGGCGGCACGGTGATCATCGACACCGACGAGTTCACCAAGCGGAACCTGGCCAAGGTCGGATACGCCGTCAGCCCGCTCGATGACGGCAGCCTGTCGGATTACCAGGTGCATGCGGTCAAGCTCACCTCGCTGACAGTCGAGGCGGTCAGCAAGGTCGGGCTGAGCCGCAAGGACGCCGAGCGGTCGAAGAACATGTTCGCGTTGGGACTGCTGTCCTGGCTGTACCACCGGCCGCTGGAGGGCACTCGGCGGTTCCTGGAGACCAAGTTCGGCAGCAAGCGGGAGATCCTGCGCGCCAACCTGGTTGCGCTGGAGGCGGGTTGGTCGTTCGGCGAGACCACCGAGGGCTTCGCGGTGCACTACGAGGTCAAGCCGGCGGCGCTGCCGCCCGGGCGGTACCGCACCATCCGCGGCAATCAGGCATTGGCGTACGGGCTGGTCGCTGCTGCCGAGCGATCCGGACTCGAGTTGTTCCTGGGCTCCTATCCGATCACCCCGGCATCGGACATCTTGCACGAGCTGTCCGCGCTGAAGCACTTCGGCGTCCGCACCTTCCAGGCGGAGGACGAGATAGCCGGTGTGGCAGCCGCCCTCGGTGCCTCCTACGGCGGAAGTCTCGGAGTGACGACGACCTCGGGCCCCGGCGTCGCGCTGAAGGCCGAGACCATCGGACTGGCAGTCGCTCTGGAGCTGCCGTTGATCGTCGTCGACGTCCAGCGCGGCGGTCCCTCCACCGGGTTGCCGACCAAGACCGAGCAGGCAGACCTGCTGCAGGTGATGTTCGGTCGCAACGGCGAGGCGCCGGTCCCGGTGATCGCTGCCCGGTCCGCGTCGGACTGTTTCGACGCGGCACTGGAGGCGGCCAGGATGGCGACCACCTACCGGACGCCGGTCTTCCTGCTGTCCGACGGATATCTGGCCAACGGCTCGGAGCCCTGGTTGATCCCGGACGTGGCATCGCTGCCGGACCTGCGCGTGCAGTTCGCCACCGCCACCAACCACGGCGAGGGTGACAGTGCCACGTTCTGGCCCTACCTGCGTGATCCCGAGACGCTGGCCCGGCCGTGGGCGATTCCCGGCACCGCCGGTCTGGAGCACCGGATCGGTGGCATCGAGAAGAAGGACGGGTCGGGAGCCATCTCCTACGACCCGGCCAATCACGATCACATGGTCCGTACCCGGGCAGCCAAGGTGGCGGGCATCGACGTCCCGCCGTTGGAGGTCGACGACCCAGCGGGGCACGCCGATGTGCTGGTGCTGGGTTGGGGGTCGACCTTCGGGCCGATCACCGGCGCGGTGCGCAAGCTCCGGGAAGCCGGGGTGCCGGTCGCGCAGGCGCACCTCAAATACCTGAACCCGATGCCCGCGAACACCGAGGACGTCCTGCGCTCCTACCGGAAGGTGGTGCTGCCGGAGATGAACCTGGGGCAGCTGGCGCTGCTGCTGCGCGGACAGTTCCTGATCGATGTGATCGCAGTGAACCAGGTGCGAGGGTTGCCGTTCCGGGTCGACGAGTTGGTCACGGCCATGCTCTCCGTCGTCGACGGGACCTACGTCCGGACATCGATCGGTAGTGCCGGTCGGCTCGGCACCATCGGTGTTCCGACGATCGCAGTGGGGACGGCGGATCCGGCCGACGGGGGCGATCACGAGGACCTCGAGGGGCGGACCCCCGCGGATCCGGCGCCGGTGCCGGCCACGAACGGAGCAGCACGATGACCGAGACAGTTCATCCCGATCCGGCACAGCCCCGTCCGGCCAGGGTCCGCCCGCAGGCGGTCTCGCTCGCCGGCGCGCAGGCGCTGAAGCTCATTCCGAAGACCGACATCGCTCAGACTGCCAAGGATTTCAAGTCCGACCAGGAGGTGCGCTGGTGCCCGGGCTGCGGTGACTACGCGATCCTGGCAGCTGTGCAGGGTTTCATGCCGCAGCTGGGCCTGCGCAAGGAGAACATCGTCTTCATCTCCGGGATCGGTTGCGCAGCACGGTTCCCGTATTACATGAACACCTACGGCATGCACTCCATCCACGGCCGCGCGCCGGCCATCGCCACCGGCCTTGCCAGCACCCGGCGCGACCTGTCGGTGTGGGTGGTCACCGGCGACGGTGACGCACTGTCGATCGGCGGCAATCACCTGATGCATGCGTTGCGGCGCAACGTGAACATGAAGATCCTGCTGTTCAACAACCGGATCTACGGGCTGACCAAGGGCCAGTATTCGCCGACCTCCGAGGTCGGGAAGCGGACCAAGTCGACACCTCTCGGCTCGCTGGACACCCCGTTCAACCCGGTGTCGGTCGCGCTCGGCGCGGAGGCCAGTTTCGTGGCCCGGACGATCGACTCCGACCGGGTGCACCTGACCTCGGTTCTGCAGGCCGCCGCGGTGCATCCCGGAACCGCGCTGGTGGAGATCTACCAGAACTGCAACATCTTCAACGACGGGGCCTTCGAACCGTTGAAGGATGCCACCAGCAAGGAGGAGGTGACGATCCGGCTCGAGCACGGCAAGCCCATCCGCTTCGGCATCGGCGGTCACCGCGGGATCCTGCGGGACCGCTCCGGCCGGTTGCAGGTGGTGGACGTCGACCAGGTCGGCGAGGCGGCCCTGCTGGTCCACGACGCCCACGACGAGGACCCGTCGACGGCCTTCGCACTGTCCCGGCTGTCGCACCCCGAGACATTGGACAACACGCCCATCGGAATCTTCCGGGACGTCAAACGCGGCACCTACGACTCGGCGATGAGCGCGCAGATCGACACCGCGGTCGCGCGTCAGGGACATGGTGATCTGGCCACGCTGCTCGCCGGCCGCGACACCTGGACCGTCCGCTGAGCGCGCCACCGGCCGGTGACCTGCCGGCCGGCCCGCCGCCGGTGATGGGCGAGGTGCGCCGACCGCCGTACGGGCGCAACCCCGTGCTGGCGGCGGCCGGCATACGGGCGCGCGCCGAGATGATCGCGGCGGCGCGAGAGTTGTTCGCCACCCATGGCTACCAGGGCACGACCGTCGAGTCGATCGGCGAGGCGACCGGCCGGTCCGGGGCCGCCGTCTACCAGTACTTCGAGGGCAAGGCGGAGATCTTCGGGATCTTCCTGCGCGAGGCAGGGGCAGATCTGTGCTCCGTCGGCGAGCGGTTCCCCGTGCTGACCGACGACGCCGAGGGCCGAGCTCAGCTCGCCGATTGGATCGCCGAACTGGTGGCGGTGGTCGGCCGGCACCACGGGACGTTCCTGCTGTGGGCCCAGGTGCAGTTCAACGAACCCGATCTGGCAGCTGTCGGCCGCAGCAACCTCGATGGGTTCCAGAGCGCGGTGTTGCGCCGGCTGGCGATGTCCCCGGCCCATCCACCGTCGCCTGCGATGGTGGCGGTCGGCATCCTCTCGGTGGTGCAGTGGTCGTACTTCCTGTTCGTGGCGCGTTATCCCGAGCTCGGCCTGCCCAGGGTGGAACGCGCCCTCGCCGCCGTGCTGCACGCCTACCTGTTCGGCCCTCCCGGCCCGCCGGTGCACTGGCCGGTCACCGCGGAAGAACGTCACCAGGTGCCCAGCCTGCCGCTCGGGGATGCGCTCGGCCTGCGCCGACCGGTCACCGCGAGGGGAGTCGGCACGATCCACCGGATCCTTCAGGCGACCATCGATCGCTACCGCGAACTGGGTTACCAGGGAACGAGTCTCACCGATGTTGCGACAACCGCCGGGGTCAGTCACGGCAGCGTCTACACCTACTGGCGGGATCGGGAGGCCGTCTTCCGGACACTCGCGCAGGATGCCGTGGCCGCGGTCGAGCTGCGCGTTGCGGCACTGCCCGGGGCGCTGCACAGCCCGGTCGATTTCGACGGCTGGCTCGACGAGTGGGTGTCGATGCTCGATCAGCACGGTCCGGTGCTGTTCGTCTGGACACACGAGGTCGACAGCCCAGCCCTGGCGGAGCTGACCGACCGGATGGACCATGCGCTGGACACCGCCGCCGACTGTGTGGCATCGGCGAGCGGATCTGCAGCCGACGATCCACGCGCGATGCTGGTCGTGCTGCGGGCCGTCCTGACCGACGTGCCGTATGTGCTCTTCGCGCAGTTGGGAATCCTGCACCGGGACGGTGCGTACGGCTTCGTCGCCGCGTTGCTGCACGCGGGGGTCGGCGTTCCCGGCACACCGCCGGCCGCCTGAACACCATGGGGCAGGCCGCCGAGGATGCCGCCGCGGACCTGATGCGAGCGATCAAGCTCGGGCTCCGGGCCGCGGCGGATCCATCCCGCGCCCCGCAGATGCAGGCCTACATGAAATCGGAGATGCCCTACCTCGGCGTGCCGCTGCCGCTGACCCGTTCGCTCACCAAGCGTGCCGCCGCTGACCATCCGCCGCCCGGTTTGCCGTACCTGATCGACGGCGCCACCGCACTGTGGCGAACCGCCGACTACCGCGAGGAGCGTTACGCGGCAACTGAACTCACCGGTCTTCGGATGGCTGCCGGCCGACTGGAACTTCTTCCGCTGTACTCCGAGATCATCGTCACCGGCGCCTGGTGGGATCACGTGGACGCGGTGTCGCAGCGAATCGGCACACTGCTCACCGCACACCGCGCCGCGATCGAACCGGTCGTCAGGTCATGGAGTACGGACGATGACCGCTGGCTGCGGCGGTGCAGCATCATCTGCCAGCTGGCACTGCGTGAGCACACCGACACCGCCCTGCTGCGGGACGTCATCGAACCGAACCTGGCGGACCCGGAGTTCTTCGTCCGCAAGGCGATCGGCTGGGCCCTGCGCCAGTACGCCAGGACGGACCCGGACTGGGTGCGCGGCTTCGTCCGGGCCAATGCGGGCACCATCAGTTCGCTGTCGCGGCGTGAGGCGCTCAAGCACCTGACCTGAGGGTGGCGCGGGCCTGCGACGTCGGGTGGCACGGTCGTGCGCGCACCGCCAGAGTGATGGTTTCGCGACGTGTCCGGTGGTGCAGGTCGCCACGTCAAGACCTCGAGGAGATGGTCGGCATGCAGGTCGAATTGCGGCACAGCCCGTCATACGCGGTGGCCCGGCTGCACCTGGCACCCGGTGAGCAGTTCCAGGGCGAGGCCGGTGTGATGGTCATGCAGTCCTTCGGTGTGACCGTGCAGTCCCAGATGCAGGGCGGTTTCATGAAGGCGCTGAAGCGTTCGGCGTTGGGTGGCGAGTCGTTCTTCATCACCACGTTCATCGGTCATCCGCAGAGTCCGACCTGGGTGGACGTCGCTGCGCGACTGCCCGGTGATGCGACGGTCATCGAGGTGCAACCCGGCCGCGGTCTCGTGCTGACGAAGGGTTCCTGGCTGGCATCGGAGACCAGTGTCAACCTGGACACCAAATGGGGTGGCAGTGCGATGTTGTTCGGCGGCGAGGGCGGATTCATCGTGCACTGCACCGGCCAGGGCAAGGTCTTGGCGGGCTCGTTCGGTGCCCTCGATCTGTTGGAACTGCCTGCTGGGCAGGGCTTCACCATCGATACCGGTCACCTGGTGGCCTATGACGACGGCATGCAGGTACAGGTGCGGAAGGTCGCCAAGGGCTGGATTCAGACGGGCAAATCCGGCGAGGGCCTGGTCATGGACATCCAGGGGCCGGGTCGGGTGTGGACGCAGTCCCGCAACGCCACGGCTCTGGTGGACTGGCTGACGACCGTGCTGCCGTTCACCCGCTCCTGACGGTGCGCAACCAGAATCGATGGGTGCTCCACCCTGAGAATGCGCGTAGGGTAGTCAGAAGCTACGCTAAGTGAGCGCTCTGGGGGGTGGGAACGATGCGGCTTCCGACCGATGCCCGCCATCGGACGAGCGACGAGAGCCACGATCTCCGAACGGTTCTCGGCGTCGGATTCGACTGTTCGACCGTGGCCATGGTGCTCGTCGACGACGGTTCGCGTGTCAGATGTGCGAACGCGGCGGCGAGAGGCCTTCTCGGCGGCCGAATGCGCGAATTGCCGTCATTCTCGATCGAGCTGTGCCGAGAGTCCACCGCACCCGGTATGGGAACGCTGACCATCAGGAGCGGGCAGGAAGACGGCGAACGATCGACGCTGACATCGAAATTCGAACTTCTGCGGCTCGACCGGGTCACGGTCTCCACTGAGAAGGAATTCTCCCTGGTGCAGTTCTGCCCCCTGAACGATGAACACCGTCGGCCCACCGTCGCCGCGGACCCGAAAATGGGTACGCACGAGGCGGAAACGCGATACCGGCTGCTGTCCGACACGCTTCCAGGGTTCGGCGTCATATCCCTCGACCGGGACATGCGTGTCGCCGGCGCCGCCGGAGAGGCTCTGGAACACGCTGGCTACGAACCATCGTCGATGATCGGCAAGTTCTTCGGGGATGCGTTTCCGGCGCTCGCCTTCAACCGTTTGCGGCCGGACATCGAGGCAGCACTTGCCGGTGAGGATTCCGAGTCCGAATACCTCAGCCCGGCCAGTGGCCTGGAGTATCGGGTACGGTCTCGGCCGATCCGGTCGGACGACGGGAGAATTACCGGCTGCCTGCTGGTGAGTGCTGACGTGACCGCCGACCACACCCTCCGGGGCCTGATCGAACAGGTCCAATGGCTCGGTCACGCCGGCAGCTGCTCCTACGACCTCATCAACGGGTGGCAGGCCGACACTCAGCTGTTGGCCCTGCTCGGCGTCGACCGGGTGGAGCAGGTCCTCACCGCCGTCGACAGACTGATCGTCCCGGAGGACCGCGACGAGGTGCGCGCTGCCTTCCGCGAAGCCGGGCGGACGGGCCGCCGGACGACGGTGCGGTATCGGATCGTTCAGGGGGGAACCGGCGCGGTGCGCCACATCCGCGGCGCGTTCCGGGCGATGACCGACGCGGACGGCCGTCTGCTGCGAGCGATGATCACGCACGCCGATGTGTCGGCGGCGGTGGCAGCCGATGAGCTCAACCTCACCCACGCGCTGTCCAGGACCGAACTCTTGCGCAAGGTCAGCGACACGATGGAGGGCACGTCGGGGTCGGTGACCAGCATGTTGCAGAAAATCGCTGACGTTGCCGCGACCGCGATCGGGGACTGCGTGGTGGTGCGGATCCTGACCCCCGACCGCACCGATGTGGAATGTGATCTGACTTCTCTGCAGAACCGCGAGGACGTCCGGCGGATATCAGAGGCCCTGATCGAGGCCGTCCGCTGCTGGGATCCGGCGACCGCACCGGAACCGGTTGCCCCCGATCTGCCGATGCCGGGCTGGTCCCTCTCGGCGGACTCCGTGCAGCCGGGCGCCGAGGGCATCTCCATCGATGGCCGATCGGCGCATCCGGACGCTGCCCACCTCATTTCGGCGCCGATTCGACACGCCGGGCAGGTATTGGGTTTCGTCCGTGCCTTCCGGCTCTCGGAGGGCAATCCGTACAAGAATGCCGACGCCGACCTGCTCCAGGTGATCACCGACAGGATCGGCGCTGCGCTGGCAGAATCCCGCGTCCGTCAGCTGTTGGAATTCCACCATTCGATGGGCAGGGTCGTCGCCGCCGAGCTGCACAAGTTGACCCTCGAGCAGCGGGTGCTGCTCGAGGAATTGGCCGGCGTCGAGGAACGCGAACGCATGCTGCTGGCGGAAGCCATTCACGACGATCCCCTGCAGCTCGTCGTCGCAGTGATGATGAGGATGGACAGCATCGGTATGGGTGCCGATCCATTGGGCCCGGGGGAGATGGAGGAGCTGGTCGGCATCCTTGAGACGGCCGTCGCGAAACTGCGGACCTTGATCATCGCGTTGACACCACCCGACCTCGCACAGGGCCTGGGCGTCGCCTTGGAAAAGCTGGCGCGAGGGGTTTTCGTCGGCAGACGGACGAAGATCGAGCTGAACTGCCTTCCGCACGTTCACCTCACACCACTGCGGAAGGGGAACGCGTATCGAATCCTTCGCGAGGCCCTGGTGAACGTCCGCAAGCACGCCGATGCAGGCCTGATGCAATTGAGCCTCGAGGAGGCGGACGGGTGGGTGGTCGCCCGCGTCCGGGACGACGGGGTCGGAACGCAGGCCCTGCACGGGCGCGCGGGCCACCTCGGCATGCCCACCATGCATGCGCGGGCGGCCGCCGAGGAGGGATCACTCGAGGTGACGAGCGTGCCCGGGCGGGGCACGACCGTCACCCTGAGGTTGCCTGTCAATGTCGAGGGCAATACCCAGCGCGTCGACATAGGATCACCATGATCCGCGGAAACCTCGTGCGGGTGGCGGCAGGACGGGGGCATTGACCCATGGAAAACGCCTCGAGCGAAATGTGTCCGTCGATGCCGCACGGCGATGCGGCCCTGCAACCGGCCACCGTTGTCATCTGTGACGACAAGCCCGAGTTGAGGTCGGCGGTACAGCAACTTCTCGCCTCGACCGGCCGGTTCACCGTCGTGGGTGAAGCGTGCGACGACGTCACCTGCCTGGAGACCGTCCGTCGGCTCCGGCCGGACCTGCTGATCCTGGACATCAACATGCCCGGCGGCGGACCGCGCGTCGCGCAGGGCGTCAAGAACATCGCGCCGGCGACGTACATCGTCGTCTACTCCGGACGCCACGAATACGCGATCGAACAGGCGATGCGGGCAGCCGGTGCCAACGACTATGTGCTCAAGACCGGACGGGTGCGGCCGCTCATCGCGGCCCTGAGTCGGATGGTGCCGGCGCGGACCTGACCGTTTCCGGCGGCGACGGACGCCTTTGCCATCGTGTGAGGACGACCGGCGCCGTTCCCGCGGCACCGGGGCGGCGTCTGCAGTGAGCCAGAATTCTCGTGTCGCAGGCGGTGTGGCCGCCCGGCCGCCGCCGTGGCGAATCGGGTCGATCTGCACCGGCTACTGGCACAATGCCGGACATGTCGCTTCGGCCGGGAGACGTGTTCGCCGGCTACATCATCGAGCGCGAACTCGGCTCGGGCGGGATGGGCTCGGTGTATCTCGCCCGCCATCCCCGGCTGCCGCGGATGGACGCGCTCAAGTTGCTGCGGCCGGAATTGTGCTCTGACCAGAGTTTCGTCATGCGTTTCGAGCGCGAGGCGGACATGGTTGCCCGGCTGGATCACCCCAACATCGTGTCCGTGCACGATCGCGGATCGCAGGACGGGCAGCTCTGGATCAGCATGCGTTTCATCGACGGCACCAACGCCGAGCAGGCCCTGCGGTCCGAGCCCGCCGGCATGTCGCCGGAACGAGTTGTTCGCATCATCGGCAAGGTTGCCTCCGCCCTGGACTACGCCCACCGGCACGGCCTCCTGCACCGAGACGTCAAGCCGGCCAACATCTTGCTCACGCCGGGCGCCGAGGACGAGGACGAGCTGGAACGGGTCTTCCTGTCAGACTTCGGTGTCGCCAAGGCGATAGGTGAAGCCTCGGACAGCATGTCGTCGTTGACCAGTACGGGCAGCGTGGTCGCCACCCTGGACTATGCCTCTCCGGAGCAGATCAAGGGCCAAGCCCTGGACCACCGATCCGACATCTATGCCCTGGGATGCGTGCTGTACAAGCTGCTCACCGGAGATGTTCCGTACCCGGCGGAGTCGGTCGTCGCCAGGGTTTACGGCCACCTGAACAAGGACATCCCGCGGCCGACCGAGGCGGTCCCGTCGTTGCCGTCGGGGTTCGACGATGTCATCGCCATGGCGATGGCCAAAGAACGGGGCCAGCGATACCAGACCTGCCGCGCGATGGCGGTGGCGGCCAGGGCGGCGCTGACCACGGCCCCCGCGGCCCCGGCGGCCCCAGCGGCGCCGGGTGCCGCCGACGCATCCGACGACAGCCTGCCGACGACGGCATACCTCCTCCCCGCAGCCGCGCCGCGGGCACATCCGGGTACACCGTCGGCGTCCGGGCGGGACGCGACGTCAGCCGCGACACAGGCGAACCCGGGGGCGTCCGCATCCTCCGTCGATGGCATGGCGACCGTCGCGTCGGCGCAGGCTCGGCCCGGCGTGGGGTCGCCGCCGGCACCCGGGTCCGAAGCTTCCTGGGCGCCGAACCCGCAGTCACCGGATCCCGCCGCACAGGGTCGTCCGCCGGATGGAGGCGGGTCCGAGGATTCGCGCGCCCGCGACCCCCGGCTGGCGTCCGGCCCGCAGCCGGGCCCCGAGGCATCGCGCGGCGCTCCGGCCGCGCAGCCGCAGGTCCCGCGAAGAACGCTCGAGCAACCGGCGTTCCCCGGTCCTCCGCCGGGCGGCGGGTACGACGGTGCCCGCGGGTACAGCGGTGCCCGTGATCCGGCGGGTCCACCGCCCGGCCCGACGGGTCCACCGCCCGGCCCGACCGGTCTGCCGCCGGACCCGTCGCCCGGATCACCGCGGCGATGGCCGGTGATCACCGCGATCGTCGCCACCGTGCTGATCATCGCCGCCCTCGGCACCTGGTTCGTGCTGCGCGACGGGACGAGCAGCACCGCGTCACTGGGAACCGGCACCACGACGGCTGCCACGACCGTGCCGTCCAGCGCGGCGAGCAGCGCCGTCAACAGCTCAGCGAGCGGCAGCCCGTCCGCGTCGCCCAGCCCGTCACCATCGAGCGCGTCGGCGTCGAGCTCGAGCGCGGTGGGAACGCCGCCGGCCGGGCCGGTCGCCGGCCTCCCGCACGCCACGCCGTTGCCGGAGAACCTTCTCGTCGTGGGCAGGGTCGTGGACAACGTGGCCGCTCTGTACCTTCTCGATGCCGCGTCAGGGACCTCCGGACAGCAGCTGACAGCCGGAGTGCCGGGGTCGTTGTCACCCCTGCTGTCCGCGGACCGCGGCACGCTCATCTATGTGCACAGCGGAACCGCTGAGGCCAATACCCTCCGCACGGTCGCGGTCGACGGCAGCGGTGACCGCCAGTTGTTCGACGCCCTCCCGAGCGGCTGCAAGCAACTGGCGCGGCCGGCCTGGAATCCGATCGATCAGACGGAGCTCGCGCTGCCGTGCACGACGGCACAGGGCGAGGTCAGGTTGCACCGGACAAAGGTCGACGGCACCGACGAAGGCACGATCACCACAGGTTTCACTGTCGTGGACGACGTCACCTACTCGCCGGACGGCTCGACGTTGGCCTTCTGGGCGTCCGAGAAGGCGGGCAGTTCCGGCGGCACGATCTACCTGCAACCGGCGGACGGCAGCGCCCCTGCCCACCAGTTGGCGGGCACGCCCGAAGGCGCGAAGGACGTGGATCCCGGGTTCTCCCCCGACGGCAGCAGCATCGCCTTCAGTCGGGTCCAGTCCGCAGGCGACGGCGTCAGCGCCTCGACCCGGGTGTACCAGGTGAATGTGGACGGTTCCAACCTGCGCGCCGTGACGCCGCCCAGCGCCTACGGCGACATCAATCCCTGCTACTCCCCGGACGGCACGGAACTGGCCTTCAAGAGCAATCGCCCGAGCGCGGCCGGGGCTGACGGCCATCAGATCTGGACGATCGGGCTCGACGGCACCGGGTTGAAGCAACTGGCCGGCGACGCGCCCGGCCCGGTGACGGCGTCACCGGCATGGATTCGCCGTTGATGCGTCGGTGTTACAGCAGTTCCAGGATGGTGGCGTTGGCCTGGCCGCCGCCCTCGCACATCGTCTGCAGCCCGTACCGGATACCCGCCGCCCGCTGGTGATGCACGAGGGTGGTCATGATCCGCGCACCGGAGGCGCCGAGCGGGTGGCCCAGGGCGATCGCCCCGCCGTTGGGGTTGAGCGCCTTCTCCAGCGCCGCGTCACCGCCGCCGATGTCGGCGAGCCAGGCCAGCGGCACCGTCGCGAAGGCCTCGTTGACCTCGAACGCCCCGATGTCTTCCAGCCGCAGACCGCTGCGCTGCAACGCCTTCCGCGTCGCCGGGATCGGCGCGGTCAGCATGATGACCGGATCCGCGGCGGCCAGCACAGCGGTGTGGACGCGGGCCAACGGGGTGAGCCCGAGCTCGCGTGCCTTGTCCGAGGTCATCATCAGTAAACCTGCCGAGCCGTCCGAGATCTGGCTGGCATTTCCGGCCGTGACGACCCCGTCCTCCGCGAACGCGGGCCGCAGCCTGGCCATCGCCTCCGGGGTGCCGCCGCGGCGGACGCCCTCGTCGGCGGTTGCCGTTGCGTCGCCGGTCAATTCGGCCGGCACGGGGACGATCTGCGTGTCGAAGAGCCCCGCATCCTGTGCGGCCGCCGCCTTCTCGTGCGAGGAGAGGCTGTACTCGTCGAGCTGGGTGCGACTGAGCCCCCACTGTCGCGCCATCATTTCCGCGCCGACGCTCTGGTGCGGCATCACCTCGCCGTACCGGCCGGTCCAGCCGCTGGCGGTGTACGGGTTGCCGGCCACCTGCACGGCGGATCCCATCGGGACCCGGGACATCGACTCCACGCCGCCGGCGACGACGACGTCGTATTGACCCGAGATCAGACCTGCCGCGGCGAAGTGCACGGACTGCTGGGACGAGCCGCACTGACGGTCGATCGTCACGCCGGGCACCGACTCCGGCCAGCCGGCCGCCAGCAAGGCCGTCCGGGCAATGTCGAGGGTCTGCTCGCCGACCTGTCCGACGCAGCCCCAGATGACGTCGTCGACCGACGCGGGATCGACACCAGTACGGTCCGCGAGCGCCCGCAGCACGTGTGCCGACAGGTCGACCGGATGGACGCCGGACAACGCGCCGTTCCGCTTGCCGACGGGTGTGCGGACGGCGTCGACGATCACTGCGTCACGCATGGCATCTCCTTGTGGACCGATGGTGGGCCGAGTTTACCCAGGTTCACTTTACGGCTGCTGACCAGACCTGGACGGCGGGCGCCAGCCACAATCGGGACTGTGACCACCGGCTACCCAGGAACGCCGCTACCGCGCAAGCTCGGCGTTCGGCCCGACTCCCGGGTGCTCGTCCTCGACGCCCCCGTCGGCTTCGACCCGGGTGCGCCCTTCGACTGCTTGCTGAACACGGCCACCGACTCCCCCACAAGCCCCCCGGCCCGTACGGCTTCCGGCGCTGAGCCCTACGACGTGGTCATCCTGTTCTGTGCCGACATGGCGGCGCTGCGGACGGGATTCGACCGGGCGGCAGGTGCGCACGAGCCCGCGGGGATGGTCTGGGTGTGCTGGCCCAAGCGCTCCTCCGGGGTGCGGACCGACCTCTCCGACGGCGTCGTCCGTCAGTACGGGCTCGATCACGGGCAGGTCGACGTCAAAGTGGCTGCCATCGACGCGACCTGGTCGGGGCTCAAGTTCGTCACCCGACTCCGGAACCGCTGAACCTCCGGGCCGTCCGAACGGGTCGGGGTGACCCGTGACCGCTGGTAAGATCGAATGGTTGTACACAGCCCGCCAGGTCCTCCGACAGGGTCCGGCGGGTGCTTGCTGTTCCACCCTCCTGCCACGGAACGACCGTGGCCGACAAGCCCATAGGAGGTGCACGTGAGCGTTTCGACTGCTCCACGTCACTACGAATTGCTGCTCATCCTCGATCCCAACCTCGACGAGCGGACGGTTGCGCCGTCCATCGACACGTTCCTGAACGTGATCCGTCAGGGCGGCGGAAGCGTCGAGAACGTCGACATCTGGGGCAAGCGCCGTCTTGCCTTCGAGATCAGGAAGAACCCCGAGGGCATCTACGCCGTCATCAAGGTGACCTGCCCGTCCGCGGTGGTGACCGAACTCGACCGTCAGCTGAACCTGAACGAGTCGGTGCTGCGCACCAAGATCACCCGTCCCGACGCCAAGTAGGGCAGGCAGACATGGCTGGCGACACCATCATGACCGTGGTCGGCAATCTCACCGCCGATCCCGAACTGCGGTTCACCGCTTCCGGTGCTGCGGTCGCGAACTTCACCGTTGCGTCGACCCCGCGCACCTTCGACCGCGCGTCGGGGGAGTGGAAGGACGGCGAGGCGCTGTTCCTGCGCTGCAACATCTGGCGGCAACCGGCAGAGAACGTGGCCGAGTCGCTGACCCGCGGGTCCCGGGTGATCGTTTCCGGGCGCCTCAAGCAGCGTTCCTTCGAGACGAAGGAAGGCGAGAAGCGCACCGTCATCGAGCTCGAGGTCGATGAGATCGGCCCGTCGCTGCGCTATGCCACCGCCAAGGTGAACCGGGCCCAGCGGTCCGATTCCGGTGGCGGCGGCGGGTACGGCGGCAGCGGGTCCGGCGGCTCCTCCCGCCCGAGCGCGCCCGCCGACGACCCATGGGGTTCGGCACCCGCAGCCGGCTCCGGTGGCGGATATTCGGACGAGCCGCCGTTCTAGACGGTGCGTGCTCGCCATTTCTTCACAACACCTCGTTCTTTCCTGACACAGCAATTCTGATCAAGACCACAAGGACCTTTCATGCCAAAGCCTCCCGTCCGCAAGCCGAAGAAGAAGGTGTGCGCGTTCTGCAAGGAGAACGCGCAGCCGATCGACTACAAGGACACGACCCTGCTCCGCCGCTTCATCTCCGATCGCGGCAAGATCCGCGCGCGTCGGGTGACCGGCAATTGCACCCAGCACCAGCGCGACATCGCTACCGCCGTGAAGAATGCCCGCGAGGTCGCCCTGCTGCCCTACACCTCCACCGCTCGCTAGGAAGGGGATCAGACGTGAAGCTCATCCTGACCACCGACGTTCCCGGCCTGGGTGCGCCCGGCGACATCGTCGAGGTGCGTGACGGTTACGGCCGGAACTTCCTGCTCCCACAGAACAAGGCGATCGTTGCCACCAAGGGCGCCGAAAAGCAGGTCGCAACCATCAAGCGCGCGCAGAACGCGCGGGAGATCCGCGGCACCGAGCACGCCAACGAGGTGAAGCAGGCGCTGGAGAACCTCGGCGACAAGCTGACCATCGTTGCCCGCACCACGGGCGACGGCAGCAAGCTGTTCGGCTCGATCACCGCCGTCGACGTCGCCGACGCCATCAAGAATGCCGGTGGACCGGTCCTGGACCGGCGCACCATCGACACCGGCGGGCACATCAAGACCGTCGGCGCGCATCCGGTTGCGGTCAAGCTGCACCCGGGTGTCACCGCTGCGCTGACCGTGCGGGTCACGTCCGGCTGACCAACGCCGGCTGACCAATGCCGGCTGACCAACGATGGATCAGCCATCTGCCACCAGGCCGTCACGGGACCCACTGCGGGACCTGTGACGGCCTTGGCTTTGCCCGCGGGCTTCGCTGCGCGTGTTTGATGGGCTCAGACCTCCCGGGGTTCGGCCGTCCTGTGCCCAGCCGTTCTGGGGTACAGGGGCCGCCGGGACTCGCCGGATGGACCTGGACCGGCGCGCCGTCCACTCTCGCCCCGGTGGCCGCCGACTCGGTCTGATCCCCTTCGGCCGTATGCGCCCTGGTGGCCGTGATCCCGGCCGGCACGACCACCACCGGTGCCGAATGTGGTCCTGGTGTCCGCCGGCAGCAGGCCGTGAAAGCGCAGCCGTGCCAACGCCTCCGATCACCTGCGGCGCTCCCCGACGGAGCACCGCGGTGACACGGATGGCGCGAAACCGATCACGGTGCGGTCGCTTCGTCAAGGGCTCTCGGCGTCTTCGTGGTCCGGCTGCACAGGCGGCCAGCACTTCGGGGTGCCATCGAGGGGCTCGACACGACGACGTCACGGTGAGTGATCTTCATGGCGGAGACTCCGGCCAGCATGTCAGCGCTCCCACGGCAACAATTCAGCTGCGCGCGCGGCTCCTGCAGCGACCGGCGAAGGTCACGATCGCGTCACGGGGCAGTGACGATCGCGGGAACGGCCGTGGCTGCCGACACGCCGGGGTGCAACTCGCCGAGAGCCGTCGAAGAATAGTTGTCCACAGGCCTTGGTCAGCACATCACTCCTGTGACGTGGGCAGACAGCGATCTCAAGGCTAGTTCTCCCCACGCTGTCCCCACCCTGTGAAGGTTGGCCCACGCGTGGCACAAAGAGCTGTCCACATTTTGTTCAGGGCCTTGTCCACAACGGAGTTTGGTTGCTGGGCACTGACCGTCCTACGGTGCCGGAGGTGCTCGGCGCGGTGCTCTCCGGCAGTTCGCTGTTGGGGTGGGTCGAACACAGTGAGTGACACCGCCGCAAGTTTCACGGCTGTTCCAACCGACCAGCATCAGAGCACCGGCTCGCGGGTCCTGTCGGTGCTCGACGGTAAACAGAACACATGTCCACAGCACCGGCCGGCTCGGTCAGTCCCAGAAGCGCACGGGGAGGCGGTCTGCCGATGGTGGTTGTCGACGAGCGGTGGTCGGGCCCGCCCGCCCAGTCAGCGCCGCCCAGCGCGTTCGACCGGCAGCCGCCGCAGGATCTGGCTGCTGAGCAGTCCGTGCTCGGTGGCATGTTGCTCTCCAAGGACGCCATCGCAGACGTCATCGAGACGCTCAGTACCGCCGACTTCTACAAGCCGGCGCATGCGCTCGTGTTCGACGCCATCCTCGACCTGTATTCCAGGGGCGAACCGGCCGACACCATCACCGTTGCCGCCGAACTGGAGAAGGCCGGGACGCTAGGGCGAATTGGCGGCGGGGTGTACCTGCACACCCTGATGGCCACCGTGCCGACGGCTGCCAACGCCGCCTACTACGCCCAGATCGTTGCCGAGAAGGCAATCCTGCGGCGTCTTGTCGAGGCCGGCACACGCATCGTCCAGCTGGGCTACGGAGGTAGCGAGGGCAGCGTCGGCGGGGGCGAGGTGGACGAGATCGTGGACCGGGCGCAGGCGGAGATCTACGACGTCACCGAGCGGCGGACCACCGAGGACTATGTCGTGCTCGAGGAATTGCTCCAGCCGACGATGGATGAGATCGATGCCATCGCGCAGCAGGGCGGCAGGGCGGCAGGGGTTCCGACCGGGTTTGCCGATCTGGACAACTTGACCAATGGGCTGCACCCGGGCCAGATGATCATCGTCGCCGCCCGGCCCGGCATCGGTAAGGCGCTGGCTCTCGACACCCCGCTGATCACACCGTCGGGTTGGACGACCATGCGCGAGGTCGGTGTCGGCGACCAGCTGATCGGGGCGGACGGCCGGCCGACGACGGTGCTGGCCGCCACCGAGGTGATGCCGGGCCGCCCGTGCTTCCGCGTGGAGTTCTCCGACGGCCAGGTGATCGTCGCCGACGCCCAGCACGAGTGGCTCACCTGGGATTCGACCGCGCGCAAGAGCCTGGAACATCCGGCCGCCGCAACCCGCGGATGGCCCGCAGACGGTCGATGGACCGGTAACGGGGCCGGACCGGGACCGCGCTGCCGGACCACGGCCGAGCTCGCCGCGACGCTCTACGACGGTGCGGCGCTGAACCACGCGCTGCCGACGTGCGAGCCGGTGCGGATGGCGGAGGCATCATTGCCCTTGGATCCATGGGCGCTGGGTTACCTCCTCGGTGCCGGAGTCAGGATGGGCGGGCTCGAACCGGGGGTCGAATCAGCGCACCAGTCGGGGTCCGCCCGCGTGCTGTGCCCGGTGCAGGACCGGGAGTGGGCGATGAAGGAGTTCGACCGCCTCGGGTTCCGGGTGCGCGAGTCGGCGTCGCCGGTGGAATTCTTCGTGCAGGACGTGGGACGCATCTGGCGCTCGCTCGGCCTGGACGGCGGGCGCGCCGTCCCGGGCGTCTATCGCACGGCATCGATCGAGCAGCGTGCCGCATTGGTGCAGGGCCTGATGGACAGTGATGGAGATGTGGACACCCATGGCAGGTATCGCTTCAGCACGACGGACCGCGAACTCGCCGAAAGCATCCGCGAGCTGCTGGCTTCCCTCGGCTGCGCATCCCGGCTTTCGCGGCGGTACCTGAGCCATGAGGGACGTCCGCGGCCCACGGTGTGGGAAGTCGTCGCCCGGTCGCGGTCTGCACTGGCCCGGTTGCCGCGCAAGGCCTGTTCCGTCGGCAGCGACTGGCATCGCGACCACGAGAGCCACTACATCGTGGACGTGCGACCGGTGCCGAGCGTGCCGGTGCGCTGTGTCCAGGTGGACGGACCGGATCGGTTGTATCTCGCCGGACGGTCCATGATCCCGACGCACAACTCCACCCTGGCGCTGGATGTCGCCCGGCATGCGGCGGTGAAACACCGGCAGGCGTCGGTGATCTTCTCCCTCGAGATGAGCAAGACCGAGATCACCATGCGGCTGTTGTCGGCCGAGGCGGGCATCCGGCTCTCGCACATGCGGGCCGGCACCATGGGCGAGCAGGACTGGCAGAAGATCGTCCGGCGGATGACCGAAATCTCCGACGCCCCACTGTTCATCGACGATTCGCCGAACATGACGATGATGGAGATCCGGGCCAAGGCGCGCCGGCTCAAGCAGCGGCACGACCTGAAGTTGATCGTGGTGGACTACCTGCAGCTGATGACGTCCGGGAAGCGGGTGGAGTCGCGGCAACAGGAGGTCAGCGAGTTCTCCCGGCAGATGAAGCTGCTCGCCAAGGAGCTCGAGGTGCCGGTCATCGCGCTCAGCCAGCTGAACCGTGGCCCGGAGCAGCGCACCGACAAGCGGCCCATGCTGTCCGATCTCCGCGAATCAGGGTCGCTGGAGCAGGACGCCGACATGGTGATCCTGGTGCACCGGCCCGACGCCTGGGAGGCCGACGACCCCCGCGCCGGCGAGGCCGACCTCATCATCGCCAAGCACCGCAACGGACCCACCGCCACCATCGCCGTCGCGCACCAGCTGCACTACTCGAGGTTCGCCGACCTGGCGGGCTGACGTCCCGGCCGATGCGCGTCACCGGATCCCGAAGGAAGAAATATGGCGTCGTTGGTCATGAACGACGAGCTGCTCGACGCGCAGTTCGTCCGCGCGCTGTCCTACGCCGCTCAGGACGGTGCCGACCTCGGACGGCGTCACCGTCGTTCCGGCCCGCAGCAGGGTCCTTGTCGTCGAATTGCGATCGCCGCAGACCGTCTTCGTCGACCCGCTGCCGGCGTTCCTGGACTGACCGCACCCGACCAGACCCTCAACGGGCAAGCTGCTCCAGCGATTCGGTCCGCGCCGCGTCCTCCCTGACCAGCCGCACCACCAGCCGGTCGACGGCCGCGTTGATCCGGGCCGCCTGCGCAGGGTCCGGCCCGGGAACGTTGCCGGACGCGGCCGCGTCGATGGCCGGCAGACAGTCCCGGAGCTCCTTGATCAACCACGTCCGCCAGGCACTGATGATTTTGTCGATCTCGGCGCGCCCCGACGCCGTCAACCGCAGAACGTCGCCGCTCGGCGTGCTGCCGTCCCTGTCGAGATAGCCGTCGACCACCAGTTCGTCGAAGAACGAACGCAGCACCCCGGGGGGGACACCCACGCTGTTCTCGATCGACGATTGGGTGGCGCCAGCGGTGATCGCGTCGCGGAGGTACACACCCATCACACCCCACGACTGGGCCAGATCCATGCTCGTGCCGGACGCCGCAAGAATCTCCGGTGCCGCGGATCGTCCCTTCTTCTGCAAGACCTCGCCGATGACGTTTTCCAGCTGGGTGTCCGCGTCGGAACCCTCCGGGATGGCGAATCCCTCCCCGGCACCGGACGCCCGCTCGGTTCCGCGCAACTTGACCTGCGGCAGGAAGAACGCCACCACCAGTGCGACCAGGGCAACGGGGACCGCCCAGAGGAAGACGTTGTGCAACGAAGCGGCGTAGGCCTCCACCACCGGCGCACGGGTCTGGGTCGGGAGTGCCCACAGGGCCTCGGGACTCGTGGCGGCCGCCGGCGGGAAGCCCGGCGCGGAGATCACCGCCGCAGGGAGCCGGTCGGCCAGGTTGTTCGAGTAGACGCTGCCCAGCACCGCCGCACCGAATGACCCCCCGAGCGTCCGGAAGAACGTGACGCCCGACGTTGCGGTACCGAGATCCCTGTACTCGGCAGTGTTCTGCACGATCAACGTGAGGATCTGCATGATCAGGCCGATCCCGGCGCCGAGAATGAAGAAATAGACGGACTCGACGAGGATCGACGTGTTCTGATCCAGCAGCGACATCAGGTACAGCCCGAGCGCGGTGATCGCGGAGCCGGCGATCGGGAAGATGCGGTAGCGGCCTGTCCGGCCGACGGCGTTCCCGCTGGCGATGGCGGTCAACAGCAGGCCGACCACCATCGGCAACATTCGCACGCCGGAGGAAGTGGCCGAGGCGCCGCTGACGTATTGCAGCAAGGTCGGAAGGAAGGTGATCGACCCCATCATGGCGAATCCGACCACGAAGCTCAGGATCGAGGCCATGGTGAACACCCGGCCGCGGAACAGCCGCATCGGCAGAATCGGTTCCTCGGCCCGGGTCTCGACCCAGACGAAGATCGCGAGCGAGATCAGGGACGCACCGAACAGGCCGAGGATGGTGGCCGAACTCCACGGGTACTGGGTGCCGCCCCAGGAAGTGGCGAGGATCAGGCCGCTGGCACCGAGGGAAACGAACAGCACGCCGAGATAGTCGATGCTGGGCCGCTTTCCGCCCCGGCCACCGGGAATGGTGCGAGCGGCCATCAGGATGACGATGATGGCGATCGGCACGTTGACGTAGAACGCCCACCTCCATGACAGGTGGTCGGTGAACAGGCCGCCGAGCAGCGGGCCGAGCACCGTCGTGACGCCGAAAACGGCACCGAGAGCGCCCTGGTAGCGGCCCCGGTCGCGGAGCGGGATGACCTCGCCGATCAATGCGGTGGCGGTGACTGCGAGTCCGCCGCCGCCGATGCCCTGCACGCCGCGGAAGATGATCAGGGTGGTCATGTCCTGCGACAGACCGCAGAAGAAGGACCCCACGATGAAGATCAGCACGCTCAACTGGAAGACGCGCTTGCGACCGAAGAGATCGCCGAACTTGCCGGCCAGAACGGTCGAGATCGTTTCCGCGAGCATGTAGGAGGTGACGACCCAGCTCATGTGGGCGCCGCCGCCGAGGTCGCTGACGATGGTCGGCAGCGCCGTGGACACAATCGTCTGGTCCAGGGCGGAGAGCAACATACCGAGCAAGATGGTCGCGAAGATGACGTTCATCCGGGCGCGGGACAGCCCGGCAGGCTCCTGCGCAGGAGGCGCGTCCGACCGAGTGCTGACGTCGACCATCACTGACCCCCACATCGCCACCGCTGCCGCCGGTCACTGCCAGTCGTGCGGCCGACGCCACCCCGCGCAGCGTCGCCCCGATCGGGGACATTACACATTGCTAGCACCACATCACCATCTGTAACAGATTTTGATCGCCAGAGATGGGGCTGCGAGATCAGTGCGTGCGGTCGATCTCCCCGATCCGGTACCGCACGAGGTCGCCGAGTATGTCGTCGGGCAGGGTCTGGTCGGCGGTGAACCGGATGGTGCCCTTGGACAGCGAGAAGCCCCCGAGCCGGTCGCGGACCGCGTCGATGGCCTGCGGGCTGAACGGGAAGAGGCTGAGGTGATCGCGCGCGGCGTTGAAGCCCAGCAATGGTTTTCCGCGGTACTTCAGCGCAGCCATGCCGTAGCTGGTGCCTTCCGACACCGACGGCTCGATCGCTGTCACAAGATCACGCACATGCGAGAACGCGGCACGTGCCGGTTCATCGACGGTGGCCAGATAGTCGTCGATCTCGTGCACGTCGCGCAGCTTAACGGCGGCCCGCACGACCCGCTTCAGGACTTGAGGGGGTCGTTGCCCCAGTTCATCAGCGAGTAGCGCCAGCGTGAGTGCTCGACATCCGAGGACGGACCCTGCGCACGGTGCCGGTGGACGTAACCGACGACCTTGTGCATCCACTCCACGTCGGACTGGGTCAGATCACCCTTTTTCTTGCCGAGTATCTCGACGATGCGGCGGCCGGAATGGTGCCCGACGGATTCTCCGCCACCCTTCTTGTCCCCGACGGATTGGGATTCGTCGGTCTTCAGCCAGTTGTCGATCTCCGAGGCGGTCATGTTGACTGCGTCGTTCCAGTCGTCCCAGATCCCGTCGACGTCAGCAGCGTGCTCGGCCATGCCCACGATGTATCCCGTGTGCCACCGGACGAACCGGTGTGAGTGCCTGCCGCGAACCGGTTGCCCCGCATTCGCGTACTCCGTTGCATCACCGCACCGTCGGGCCGCTCCTCATGGGTGTTCCGCCCCGATACGGCGCGGACGACGCCGGCAGGAGCCCCGACATGGCCGTGAAAAGGACCGCAGTTCTGGATGTGGAGCGCATCCGGCAGGGTTTCGACTTCGTCCGGGCCGGCCGCATCGTCACGAACAATGCCGCCAGTACCCAACCGCCACGCGAGCTGATGGACCTTTACGTCGGTCTGGTGCCGTCCTACGAGAACGTCCACAGGGGACAGTCGGCAGCATCGCGGCGGACCACAGAGCTGTTCGAGGAATCCTTCGACACGATTGCCGCGTGGATCAATGCGCCAGGTCGAGCAACGATCTCGACGTACCGCAACACCACCGAGGCTCATAACGCCGTCATGTATTCCCTGCTGACGGAGTTCCGCGACGGCGACAATGTCGTCACGACGTACCTTGAACACAACTCCAACTTCGTGCCATGGTTCGCGTTGTGCCACGAGATCCTGCCCGCTCTCGGCAGGAACGTGGAATGCCGCATCGCGCGCTTCGACCCGGACACGGGGGAGCTCGACGTCGACCATCTCGCCTCACTGGTCGATTCGAGAACGAAACTGGTCTGCTGTACAGGTGCCTCGAACTTCCTGGGCACCAGGCCACCGTTGGACATCGTCCGGGAGATCGCCGACAGCAGCGGGTATCGGCAACCGGGCAGAGAACGGCGGTCGTTGCTACTGGTCGACGGAGCGCAGCTGGTACCGAGCAGTTACGTGGATGTCCGCGAACTGGACGTGGATTACCTTTCGTTCTCGTTCCACAAGTTCATGGCGCCGTTCGGTGTGGGAGTGCTCTATGCCAAGGAGCACCTGCTCCGCAGCTCCAAACCGTTTCTCTACGGCGGCGACATGATCGCCGAACATGGCGTGTTCCCGGATCGTGTCGAGTACAACGATCTGCCCTGGAAGTACTCGGCGGGCACGCCGAACATCCTCGGGGTCATCGCTTCCGCGCAAGCACTGCGATGGGTCGCAGACCTGGTGCCGGCCGATGTGGCGCCACCGAATGGAGGTGAGCGGCACTTCGGCACCGTGCGTCCGATATCTCCAGGTACTGCACCGGCCGCCATGCGGGCAGTCGGGGCGCACACCGCCGAGTTGACACAGCTCGCGTACGAACTGATCTCGACGATCCCGGGCGTCACCGTGCACGGCCCTGCCCCCAGTGAACCCCGTTCCCCGCTGCTGGCCTTCAGCATCGACGGCTGGGATCCATTCGCCATCGCCGAGGGACTGGATGCCAGGGGGGTGGAGTCCAGAGCCGGCTGCCACTGCGCGACCCTGGCCCATCAGGCGTTGCAGTTGGATCCACCCGCCAGTTGCAGGCTCAGCTTCTATCTCTACAACTGCGTCAACGACGTCGAGATCTCTGTTGGGGCGCTCCGGGAAGTCGTACGCGGCGCGCCGCTGCTGGGCACGAGCCGTCACAATGCCGACGTTGGCCGGGTCGGCCGCCACCGCCGTGCGTCGTAGCCGATGCGGTGGCGCGCTTTCCGCGCGGATCAGTCGGTGTTGGTGATCGGTGACTCCGCCAGCGCCGCGTCCACCACCAGCGACACCCCGATGCCCACCAGGAAGATGTCCTTGGCGAGGCCTGCGCCCTCCTGGGTCGGGCGGTAGTTCTTGTCGTGGACGCCGGCGGTCCGCGCATAGAGGCCGACCAGTGCAACGCCGAACCCGGTGAGCACGACGCCTGCGAGCCCGGCCGGGACGACGGGCAACAGCAGCGCCGCCCCGACGGCGATCTCACCGGCGGCCAGCAACTGGTTGAAGACCTTGGGCTCCACCCGTTTCACGACCGGGTAGGCACCGGAGGCCATCCCGTGCACACCCTCGGCGCCCGTCTCACCGGCGTTGAGCTTGGTGATGCCGGAATTGACGATGTAGGCGCCGGTGACCACCCGGAGTGGTGCACGGCGCAACTTGCCTGCCAACGACATGTCGGAACTCCCTCTGGGGCTCGGTGGTGGCAGTCCGGGGCGCACCGATCTCCGTGCCCGCCTCGAACCTCAGTGGTGGGGTTCCCGGCCCGGCTCTTGTCAATCGGAACTCACGATTCGAACGATCACACGGCGGGAACCACCGCGGGGTGATCGTGGACTGTGCGGTGTACCGGGAAGGCCGGCGGCAACAGGTGGAGCGACTCACCCTGCAGGAGGCCTCGGCACATCGGGAGGCCGGCGCGTTCGTCTGGCTGGGCACGCTGGATCCCTCGCCCACGGAGCTGATCGAGATCAAGGAGACCTTCGGCCTGCACGAGGTTGCCGTCGAAGACGTGCAGGAGTTCCATCTGCGGCCAAAGGTCGAGCAATTCGACGACGGCGTGCAACTGGTCATCCTGCGCACCGCCCGGTACGACGACGCCCGCGAGGAGATCGACTTCGGCGAGATCAGTGTCTTTCTCGCCTCGACCTTCGTCATCACCGTCCGGCAGGGTGTTGCGAGCGAACTCCGCGGAGCCAGGGCCAGGCTCGAGCACCGGCCGGAACTGCTGCGGGCCGGCAGCGCCTCGGCCCTGTGGGCCATCCTGGACCAGGTGGTCGACGGGTATGCGCCGGTCATCGGGGAGGTGGACCGAGACATCGAGCAGGTGGAGGCGACGGTCTTCTCCGGCGCTGTCGCTCCCACCGAGCGGATCTACTTCTTGCGGCGCGAGGTCACGAACTTCTACCGCGCGGTGCACCCGTTGCTGGCGGTGATCGCCACCCTGGAGCGGTCCGCGCCGGAGAAGCTGCTGCCCTACCTGCACGACGTGCACGACAACCTCGCCCTGGTCAACGAAGAGGTTGCGGCACAACGTGATCTGCTGACCACCGTGCTGGAGGCCAACATTGCGGTCATCTCGGTGGAGCAAACCAAGGTCAGCGTGGCGCAGAACGCGACCATCGAGCAGTTGACGAAGCTGTCCACGGTCTTCCTGCCGCTGACATTCGTCACCGGGTTCTTCGGGCAGAACTTCGGCTGGCTCGTCGACCACATCAACAGCCTGGAGACGTTCCTCGTGTTCGGCGTCGGCGCGTTGGTCATCCCCTGCCTGCTGCTGCTGAGCTGGTTCCGGCTCAACGCCGCCCGACGGGCGAGTCGGCTGCCGGCAGGCGCGCCCGCCCTGGACGTCACCCGGCAGTGACGGCCTTAGCCAGCGGCGTGTTGTCCAGGTCGTTGCGCAGTTCGATCAGCGAGTCGTAGACGGCGATCGCACCCGCCTCGCGCAATTCCTCCACCGAGAATCCACCGGTGCGAACCGCAATCGTCGGCACGTTCAGCTTGCCGGCGGCGATGCTGTCGAACGTGGAGTCGCCGATCATCACGCCGCGCGCGCCGGACACCTGAGCGAGGGCGGATTGCACGATGTCGGGTGCCGGTTTGCTCGTCTCCGCATCGTCGGAGGTCGTCCAGGCGTCGGCGAAGTGCTTGCCGCCGAAGGAGTCGAGGAAGAACTCGACGTGTTGCTTCTTCCCGGAGCTGGCCAGTACCAGCCGAAATCCGCGTCCCTTGACGTCCTCGAGCAGCTCCCGGACGCCGGCGAACGGCTGGATCTCGTCGATCAGCGGGTCGAACTCCTCCACCCAGCCCTGCCGTAAGGCGTCGCCGTGCTCGGCCTCCACCTTCTTGCCCGCGACGTGCTCGACGTACAGATCACCGCCCATCCCGATGCCGCGGTGCAACTGCCACAGCGGCAGGGTGATGTCGAAGCGCCGGAAGGAGCGGAACCAGGCAAGGGCGTGCTGGTAGTTGCTGTCGACCAGGGTGCCGTCGACGTCGAAGATTGCGGTGTCCAGCTCGGCCGTGTTGTCAGGTGTTTCGGTCACACCGCCGAGGTTTCCTGATCAGGCGGTGCCGAAACCCCGGCTCAGCCGATCGAGTGCCTCCGCGCTGTCGATGACGTCGGCGTACTTGGCGTCCAGGTCGCGCAGGTTGCTCCAATGCAATTCGTCGTTGCGGTCCGCGCAACAGTCCTGCACCACCATCGGCCGGAAGCCGTGCTGGAGCGCGTCGGTCGCGCTGGCCCGGATGCACCCTGATGTGGAGACCCCGACGATCACCACGGTATCCACGTCCATCGCCCGCAGCGTCGAGGCCAGGGAGGTCCCGAAGAATGCCGATGCGTACTGCTTGACGATGACGACCTCACCGGGGTGGGGCTCGACCTGCGGCATGAATTCGCGCAGGTTCCCCTGCGCATCGTCAGCCAGCAGGGCCAGCGCAGGCACCTTGGTGACGAAGTGACCGGCATCGGTTGCACCTGCGCGGTACCGGACCGCGGTGTGCACCACCGGGATGTGTCGCAGCCGTGCCGCGTGCAGCAGGACGGCCGCGGTGTCCAGGGCCACCGTCGAGTGCAGGTCCAGCGGGCTGCCCGGGGTGAAATAGGCGCGCATCAGATCGATCAGCACCAGTGCGGGTCGGCGGCCCCAACCGATCCGGCCGCCGAAAGTCGACGTCTCCGGCTCAGCGGCAGTCGGCAGCTCGTCGTCCGGTTGCGCACCGCCGGGTGCGGGGCCCAACGCGGCCGGGGTCACAGCCAGACCGGCGCCTTGGGTGCCGGCAGACCCGTTTCCTCCTCACACCGCTCGAGCAGCTTCTCCAGGCCCGGTCCCATGTCGAACACGGGCAGCTCGCCGACCCTGGCGCTGCGGATCTCCGCGCGCAGCGACGTCGTTGCCGCCGCGTCGAGTTGCCCGGCGTGGTCCACCACGACACCGTAGCGCCGAGCCCCGGCCGCGCTGACCAGGCCACGGCGCACCTCGAGCGCCACCAGTTCCGGGTCACGCTCCAACGCGTCGCCCCAACCGCCGCCGCCCCAGGTGACGAAGTGCAGCACATCTCCCGGGAACACCGGTACGTCATGGCATTTGCTGGGCAGCACCTGATGTGTGCCGTCCGCCCGGTCCAGCCATTTGGTCCCCCGGGTGCCCGGCTCCCCGCCGTTGACACCCCACGGGTAGGTGAGCCACCGGTCGTCGTGGATGGCGATCGTCCCCGGTTCGAGGAATCGGTAGGCGACGTCGACGCCGTTGCCGCCGCGGTGCAGGCCCGACCCACCGGTGTCGGCGATCGTTTCCCACTTCTCGATCCGCAGCGGGTAGTACGACTCCAGGAATTCACACGGGATGTTGACGAAGCTGGGCCAGAGCGAATGGCCGTCCGGACCGTCGCCGAGCGGCCGGCCCGGGATTCCGCCGAACCCGATCGAATACAGCTGGAACCATTCGCCCTTGCGGTCGCCGGTGGAATAGTTGCCCGAGTACATGAAATGCGGCGACGAGGAGAAGCCGGCGGCATTGAGCAGGGCCGGGTTGGTCTGACCCAGCAGACCGCCGAACAGGTCGAAGACCCTGCCGATGCCGTGGTTCCGGGCATTCAGCGCCGCCGGGTGTTTCGGCTTCCAGAAGGAGCCGTCGGGGATCGTCACCTCCACCAGCGGATAGAAGCCGTCGTTCCACAGGATCTGCGGGTCGGCGACGGTGATCATGTAGATGCCGAAGAACATCCGGACGAGGTTCTCGTTGATGTAGTAGTTGATCGGCCCCTGAGCCTGTGGCGACGAGCCGGTGAAGTCCAGGTGCACGGTGTCGCCGGTGCGGGTCAGTGACAGCTTCAGCTCGTACGGCCCGTAACCGACGCCGTCGTCACAGATGTAATCGGTGAACGAGAGCGTCCGGCCTTCCTGGAACACCAGGTGCAGCAGCGTTTTCATGGCGTCGTAGTTGCGTTGCAGCAGAGCATCCAGGGCCGTCAGATAGGTGGCAGTACCGAACCTGGCACACATCTGCTGCACCCGGCGACTCGCCGTCCGGCAGGCCGCGACCAGGCCGTTGAGGTCCGCCCGGTTCCAATCCGGTACCCGGACCTGGTTCAGGATGATCCGCAGCGCGTCCTCGTTGACCTTTCCCGCTTCGTACAGCTTGAACGGCGGGATGACGACGCCCTCTTCGTAGATCGTCCGGGCGTCGGTCGGCATCGACGAGGGCGTCTTGCCGCCGACATCGGACATGTGCCCGAACATCGACGCCCACCCGACCAGCCTGCCTTCGACAAAGATCGGAGTGACGACCAGCCAGTCGTTGGCGTGGCTGATCGCGGCGCCGCAGGCATACGGGTCGGAAGTGAGAAGAACGTCACCCTCACCGATCTCACCGTCGAAGCCGTCGAGGAAATCGGGGATGGAGAGGCCGAACTGACCGACCACCATCTTCCCGGACGGGTCGGCGATCAACGGGAACTCGTCGTGCTGCTCGCGGATTCCGGGGGACAGTGCCGTGCGGAACAGCACCTCATCCATCTCGTAACGGGCATTGCGCAGGCCGTTCTCGATCAGGTCGAGGGTGACCGGATCGACGTCGGCGGCAGGCAACGGGGTGGTGGTGGTCTCGATGACGCGTGCCATGGCTCAGCCCTCCCCAGAGGAATTACTGCCAGAGGAATTGGTGCCAGCGGAATTGGTGCCAGGGAATTGGTGCCAGCGGAATTGGTGCTGGACGAATCGGCGCTGTTCTGGTCTGCCTGATCAGCTGCATCTGCGGTACCCGGTTCCGGCTCGATCAGCAGGCTCCCCGAGGGGTGCGTCGTCGCCCGGTGCGCAGGAAGAATCAACGTGGTCGAATCCATCTCGGCCACGATGGCGGGCCCCGCGATCACGTCTCCGGCCCGCAGTCGGAGGCGGTCATAGATGGCGGCGTCGGCGAACGCGCCCTGTACGTAGACCTTGGTCGTGCCGGTCCGCGCAGCGGACGGGTCGCCGTCGCCCTGTTCGAGCAGGGTCACCGCGACCTCTGGCCGCGGCCCGCTGACCGACGCCCGGGCGTTGACCAGCTCGTGGTCGGTGTTCAGCAGGAACGAGAACAGTCGTTCGTGCTCGGTGTCGAAGGACGACCCGAGTTGCGACAGCAGCGCGTCCAGGTCCTGCAGCCAGGCATGGTCGATGACGACGGGAATTTCGAAGCCCTGCCCGAAGTAACGGACATCGACCTCGTACTCGATGCGCTGCTCCGAAGCGTCGATTCCCTGTGCGGAAAGCCTTTCCGATGCAGCGTCGGACAGCCCGGTGAGGATCTCCCTGAGTTCGGCGCCGCTGAGGTCGGAGAACCTGCGCAAACAGGTGCGGGCGGATTCGTCACGCACCGAGGTGGTCGCGTCGCCCAGGGCGCACAGCACGCCCGGTGACGGTGGGACGATCACCGGCCAGGCCCCGGTGAGTGCCCCGATGGCGTTGGCGTGCAACGGTCCTGCGCCGCCGAAAGCGACGAGGGCGAAATCCCGCGGGTCGAATCCCTGCTGGACGCTGACCAGTCGCAGACCGCCCAGCATGTTCTCGTTGACGATGTCGATGATGCCGGCCGCCGCCGCCTCGGCGCTGGGCAACCCCATCGCGTCGGCAATCGTCTGCACCGCGGCACGGGACGCCTCGACGTCCAGGGTGATCTCCCCGCCGGCCAGTGAGGTCGGTAGGTAACCGAGGACCACGTTGGCGTCGGTCACGGTGGGCGCGGTGCCGCCGAGGCCGTAACCGGCCGGACCGGGCACTGCGCCTGCGGATTGCGGACCGACCCGCAGTGCCTTGGTCAACTCTGGGACATGAGCGATCGACCCACCACCCGCCCCGACCGTCCGGACGTCCACCGATGAGGCCCGGACGACCAGGTCACCGACCTTGGTCTCCCGACCGGTGCGGGGTTTGAGGCCCTGAACGAGTGCGACATCGGTGGAGGTGCCGCCCATGTCGAACGTCAGCAGGTCCTTGTTCCCGGTCTGACCCGCGAGCCAGACCGCACCGGTGACGCCGCCGGCCGGACCGGACATCAGCATGGTCACCGGCGAATCGGCGGCCACCTCGGCCGCCGCCAGCCCGCCGTCGCTGCGCAGGATCGACAGCTCCGCGGTCAGTCCCTGCTGCGCCAGCTGATCGGACAGATTCCGCACGTACCTGGCTACCTGGGGCTGTACATAGCTGTTCGCGACCGTGGTGAGAGCCCTTTCGTACTCGCGCATCTCGGGCAGAACGATGCTCGAGCGGGAGATCGGTATGCCGGGCAGCTCCTCCGCGGCGATCTTGGCGATCCGCTCCTCGTGGTCGCCATTGGCGAAGGCGTTGATCAGCGAGATGGCCAGCGCCTCGATGCCGTGGTCGCGCAGCGCCCGCAACCGCCGGCGGGTCTCTTCCTCGTCCAGCGGCAGCACCACCGTGCCGTCACTGGCGATCCGCTCGGGGACCTCGATGGTGTTCTCCAGCGCCGCCAACGGTTCCGGCTTCGGCCAGATGATCCAGCCGGCCAAGCCTCCGGGGACGAAAGATCGGGCGATCTGCAGCACCTGGCGAAAGCCCTGGGTGGTGACGAGCCCGACCACCGCACCCTTGCCTTCCAGGATGGCGTTGGTGCCGACCGTGGTGCCGTGCAGGACCTTGGCGATCTCGGTCTGTGCGATACCGGCGTCGGCGCAGACCTTTTCGATGCCGCGGAGCACGCCCACGGATTGATCCGCAGGGGTGGATGCGGTCTTGGTGCGCCAGGTCTGCCCGCTGTCGGAATTGACCAGCAGCACATCGGTGAACGTGCCACCGACGTCGACGCCGAGCCGATAACTCATCTGTCCTCCACTGCTGGTCGGAACAACTGCTGGTCGGGACAACTGCTGGTCGGGACGGTCGGTGGGCTGGCGAATTGCTGTCAGATCACCGCTTGTTCTGTGTAGCCGCGGATCTCGGCTTCGGACAGGCCGAGCAGGCCCTGCCAGATCTCGGTGTTGTGCTCCCCGAGCGACGGTCCCGCCGTTCGCACCGCACCGGGAGTGCGCGACAACTTCGGGGTGACGTTCTGCATCGGCAGTTCACCGAGTTCGGGATGCACGACCCGGACGATGGCCTCCCGGGCGGCGAAGTGCGGGTCGTTGAACATGTCCCTGGCCCGGAAGATGCGCCCGGCCGGCACACCACCGGCGTGCAGACGCTCGAGGAGTTCGTCGGCACCGATGGTGCCGGTCCACTCGGCGATCAGAGTGTCCAGTTCGGTCATCGTCGCGCCCCGCGCCGAGTGGGTGGAGTACCGCTGGTCGGTGGCCAGTTCGGGCCGGCCCATCACGTCGACCAGTCGCTTGAACACCGAGTCCTGGTTGGCCGCGATCAGCACCAGATCACCGTCCGCGGTCGGGTACACGTTGCTGGGCGACACATTCGGCAACACCGCCCCGGTGCGCTCGCGCTGGTACCCCGCGATCGCCCATTCCGGCAGCAGCGATTCCATCATCGCCAGGACGGCCTCATAGATGGCCGAATCCACCACCTGGCCGCGACCGGTCCGACCGCGGCTGTGCACGGCCACCAGTGTCCCGAGACAGGCGAAGGTCGCGGCCAGCGAGTCACCCAGTGAGATCCCGGCTCTGGCCGGTGGCTGGTCGGGATTCCCGGTGACGTAGCGGATACCGCCCATCGCCTCGCCGATGGAACCAAAGCCGGCGCGCGGTGCATACGGCCCTGTCTGGCCGTACCCGGTGACCCGGGTGACGATCAAACCGGGGTTGCTCTCCCACAGGGTTTCCGGGCCGAGACCCCAGCGTTCCAGGGTGCCGGGCCGGAAGTTCTCCACCAGGATGTCGGCATTGTCGATCAGCCGGCGCAGCAGGAGTTGACCCTCCGCTGAACGCAGATTGCAGGTCACCGACTTCTTGTTGCGGGCGACGACCGGCCACCACAGCGATTTGCCGTGCGGCTTCTCCCGACCCCACTGCCGCATCGGGTCACCGCGGCCCGGGTCCTCCACCTTGATCACCTCGGCGCCGAAGTCCCCCAGCAGCTGCCCGCAGAACGGACCCGCCAGCAGTTGGCCGAGTTCCACGACCCGCAGGTCACCCAGCGGCAAATCCGCGCCGGCCGCGTCGGCTCTCGATGTCGGCGGGTGACCGGCCGGCTCGCTCACGGCTGATTCCGCTCGGGTCGGTGAGCAGGCAGCATCGTCGCTCGTGCGTTGTACAGGTGCGAGCGCATCACGCTGTTCGCCCATTCCGGGTTCCCTGCCCTGGCTGCCGCAACGATCTCCACGTGGTGCGCCAGGCTGCGTGCCAGCGCTTCCGGCGAATAGTTGTGGAAGTTCTGGTTCACCACCGACGCGTGGGTGACGGCCAGCAGCGCCGATGCCACCGCCGGGTTCGCCGCCCGATTGATCAACATTCGGTGGAACTGTCGGTTCAGGTGCACGATCCCGTCGAGATCCTGCGCTCGGCCGGGCTTGCCGAAAGCCTGCATGCGGTGTGCGAGGTCTTCCAGGTCGTCGAGATCGGAGTCGGTCAGCCGTGGGACTGCCAGCGCGACGGCATAGGGTTCGAGCCGCAAACGCAGCTCGAAGATCTGTTCCAGGTCCTCCGGTGTCCAACGCGCCACTCGGGCGCCCCGGTTGGGCACCAGCTCCACCAGGCCCTCCGCGGCCAGCCGGGACAGTGCCTCGCGTACCGGGGTGCGGCTGACCTCCAACCGGGTCGCCAATTCCGCTTCACCCAACTTCGCCCCGGCGGGCAACGCTCCGGCGAGGATCATCTCGCGCAGCAGGACCGCTGTGTTCTTCGAGGCGTGGGCCACGGAACTCCTCGGTCGGGTAGGGGCGGGATTGCATGGAATGCTGGCAGAGGCATTGCCCCACCGCAAGACCGGAATGCGAAGACTTCCCGATACTTGCCTGCGGTTGTATACATATCGGGTGGAGATCGTAGAAGTCGCCCCCCGCGACGGTCTGCAGAACGAGTCCGCGGTGCTGCCCACCGGGGCAAAGCTCGAACTGATCGGTGGGCTGGTCGCGGCCGGTGTGCGCCGGATGGAAGCGACCAGCTTCGTACACCCGCGACGTGTTCCGCAGATGGCCGACGCAGAAGCGGTGGCCGCCCGGTTGCCCCGTGGCGAGGTGTCCTACATCGGGCTGGTCCTCAACGAGCGGGGGCTGGATCGTGCCATCGCCGCGGGGATGGACGAGGTGAACACCGTCGTGGTGGCGAGCGAGACGTTCAGCCGGCGCAATCAGGGCATGACGATCGGCGAATCGATCGCATCCTGGCATCGGTTGGCCCGGCGGGCGGGGGCCGCCGGGCTACGCACGACACTGACCATCGCGGCCGCGTTCGGCTGCCCGTTCGAGGGCGAGGTGTCGCCCGACACCGTGCTGGACGTCGTGATCCGGTGCCTGGAAGTACCGCCGGACGAGTTGGCGATCGCCGACACGATCGGTGTCGGCGTCCCTGCCCAGGTGCACGCGCTGGCCGATCTGGCGGCGTCTGCGGCGCCGAAAATCCCGCTGCGCTGGCACTTTCACAACACCCGCAACACCGGTTACGCGAACGCGCAAGCGGCGCTGGACCGCGGAGCAGCCGCGCTCGACTCCAGCGTCGGAGGGATCGGCGGCTGCCCGTTCGCACCCGCCGCCACCGGCAACATCGCCACCGAGGACCTGCTCTACCTGCTGCACCGTTCCGGTGTGCCGACCGGCATCGACCCGGACAAGCTCGTCGAGGTGCTTCCCGCCTTGGGCGCCGAGATCGGGCATCCGGTGTCCGGCCAACTCAGTCGGGCCGGGTGGTTCCCAGCGCAATCCGCGTGATGGCCGTTCGCAGAACTTGTCGCCGTTAACGCTCCCACATGCTCACGTGGCCGCTGCAACGGTATGCCTCATCGACGGGGGCGACGGTGAGTGGCGATCAGGCACGCAAGCCTGCGGCAGTGTCACACTGGTCAGTCGTAGCGGCATGGAGACGACGTGCGGGAGGGGGTGCTGATGGCTGTGATTGAGGCCGACCGCTTCTCGACGCCCCTGTACACCGTCAGCGAGGCGTCGCACTATCTGGGAGTACCTGACTCGACGTTCCGAACTTGGGCCAAGGGCTCTGTGCGGCACTTCCCTCAACGCCGAGACGTTCGGGGCGAACCCGTCGTGACCACAGTCGAGGCTGAATCACCGAGATCGGCGTCAGTTCC
>CAWCVW010000013.1:0-404800 GCA_963798965.1 uncultured Actinomycetota bacterium | reverse complement strand
GTTCGTCGGGTTGGCGGAGGGACTCGTGCTGGCCGCTATTCGCCGGTCAGGAGTGCCGTTGCAGAGAATCCGTCCCGCACTGGATCTCCTGCGGGACGAGCTCGGCATTGATCACGTGCTGGCGTCGAAGTCGCTGTACACCGATGGCGCCGAACTGCTTTACGATTTCGCCGAGCAGGCCGGTGACTCCCCCGAAGCTGCCAGCGCTCGGCAGTTGGTGGTCGTTCGCCACGGACAGCATGTTTTCAACGAAGTAGTCGACCACTATCTGCAGCGAGTCGAATTTGCCCCAGATCGCTATGCGCAGGTGATCATGCTGCCGGGCTACGGTCAGGCCGAGGTTGTGGCTGATCCGAGAAGAGGGTTCGGCCAACCAACGTTCAAGCGCGGTGGAGCAAGAGTGGAGGACGCTCTCGGGATGTTCTGGGCTGGCGAGTCGTTAGCTCAAGTCTCGCTCGAGTATGGAGTCCCGGAGAGCGAGCTGGAGGACGCCCTTCGTGTCGCATCACGGCACGCCGCTTGAGTCTCATGGCGAACTACCGTTCGTCTTCGTCGATCGCAGCCTTGGCCGCATTCAGGTTCCCAAGTTGCTGAGAGCGGGCGGTGTCCAACTGGTCACACTGGCTGAGCACTACGGGATACCAGCCGACGAGCGCGTCGACGATGCCACGTGGATCGCCGAGTCGGCCGGGCGACAGTGGATTGCCTTCATGAAGGATGCGAATATCCGTCGTAGGCCTGCCGAGCGCGCAGCGATCAAGGCGAGTGCCGCCCGTTGTTTCTGTCTTGCGAACGCGAACCTTCCGGCTGTCACCATGGCCGAGCGATACCTTCGCAATCTGCGCGCCATCGGCCGCGCATGTACGGGGCCTGGTCCATTCCTCTACGCGGTACATGCCCGCGGCATCGAACGACTGTCATTGGACTGATCCGACGTCGCAGCAGGCGCCCACTGCGATGCGAAAGCAGCCGCGGCCGAGTCTGGGTCGCAGCGCAGTTGACGGTCCGCAAACGGGAAGTTGGGCGGGTGATCGTCCCGGGGGTGTTGCAAACTGACCCGGTGACCATCGCCGCATCACCCCCGCAGGGCATCACCGTCATCGGGTCGGGAGCGGCCGCGGCCGTCGTTGATCAGGTGACGATCTCGCTGGCCGTGGAGGTCGCCATGGCCGAGCCGGGTGATGCGTTCGCGGTCGCCTCGCAGACGGCAACCAGGTTGCTGGCCATCCTGGCGGACGGCGGGGTGGATGCTCGCTCGGTCCGGACGTCGGACCTGACCCTGGGGCCGCGGACCGAGTATGCCAACGGACGCCAGCAAGTGCTGGGATACCAAGCCGGACAACGGCTCACGGTCCGCCGCGAAGGTCTGCACGGCATCGAACGGTTGCTGACCGACGTCGCTTCACTGGGCGGCGATGGCGTCCGCATCGACGGCGTGGCCCTGAGCCCCGCCCATCCGCAACAGGCCTTGTCACAGGCGCGGGACCTGGCCTTTGCCGATGCCCGCGCGAAGGCCGAGCAGTTTGCGGCGCTGGCCGGGCGCTCGTTGGGCCGAGTCGGTTGGATCGACGCGCGGCCGTCCGGTGGCGGACCGCGACCGATGATGGCCATGCGGGCCGGCGCAGCGGACTCGATGCCCGTCGCGACCGGTGATGCACAGGTGAGTGTCGATGTCACCGTGCACTGGGATTTTCAGGACTGATGATGGCCGACACCGCATCACTGTTGTTGCAGGCCATCGCGATTGCCGCCCGGGCGAGGGAGCACGGCAACCACCCGTTCGGCGCCCTGCTCGCGGACGCCGGCGGGCACCTCCTGCTGACTGCCGAGAACACCGTCGTGACCACCGGGGACGTCACCGGACACGCTGAGACCAACCTTGTCCGGCTGGCGTCCGCCACGTATCCGGTCGCCGACCTGCGTGCCCTGACGCTCTACACCAGCACCGAGCCGTGCGCGATGTGCTCCGGGGCCATCTATTGGTCGGGGATCGGCACCGTGGTCTACGCGCTGGGAGAAGACGAGCTGCGCGCCATGACCGGCGCTGACCCGCAGAACCCCACTCTGGCACTGGACTGCAGGACGGTGTTCGCGGCGGGTCAACGGCCGGTCGAGGTGCGGGGACCGGTCGCGCTGCCCGAGGCACGTGATGTCCACGCAGGCTTCTGGAGTCCGTGACCGCCGGGGCTGCCACCACCGTCACACCACCACGGGGAGTTCCAGATGACCGATTATCAAACGGGTTTCGGCAATGGCTTTGAAACCGAGGCCGTGCCGGGGGCCCTGCCGGTGGGCCGTAACTCGCCGCAGAAGGTCGCCTTCGGGCTGTATGCCGAGCAACTCAGTGGATCACCGTTCACTGCTCCGCGGACCAGCAACGAGCGCTCCTGGCTCTATCGCATCAGGCCTACCGTCCGCCACGGCGGCCGCTTCCGGAAGGTCGACCCCGGACTGTGGCGCAGCGCGCCGGACCGCGAGGTCGAGATCCCGATCGGCCCGCTGCGTTGGGACCCGGTCCCTATTCCCGATGAACCACTGACTTTGATCGACGGCGGCCTGCGGACGGTGACCGCGGCCGGTGATACCGACACCCACACCGGAATGGCGAACCATCTCTATTTCTTCACCCGCTCCATGCAGAATGAGTACTTTTACAACGGCGACGGCGAGATGCTGTTCGTGCCGCAGGAAGGAGCCGTCCGCTTCTGGACCGAGTTCGGTATCATCGACACCGAACCCGGCGAGATCGCCGTCATCCCGAGGGGTGTCAAGATACGGATCGAGATCATCGACGGTCCGGCACGGGGCTACGTCTGCGAGAACTACGGCGGTACGTTCACCTTGCCGGAGCGCGGCCCGATCGGCGCCAATTGCCTGGCCAATCCCAGAGATTTCCTGACGCCGGTCGCAGCGTACGAGCAGCGGGACGAGCCGTCGGCGTTGTACGTCAAATGGGGCGGGTCGCTCTGGCGGACCGACCTCGGGCATTCGCCACTGGACGTGGTCGCATGGCACGGCAACTACGCGCCCTACAAGTACGACCTGCGGCGGTTCTCACCGGTCGGGCCGTTGCTGTTCGATCATGCCGACCCGTCCATCTTCACCGTGCTGACCGCGCCGTCGGAGACGCCGGGCACTGCCAATGTCGATTTCGTGGTCTTTCCGGATCGATGGATGGTGTCCGAGAACACCTTTCGGCCGCCCTGGTATCACATGAACATCATGAGCGAATTCATGGGACTGATCTACGGGGTGTATGACGCAAAACCCCACGGTTTCGTCCCCGGCGGCTTCAGCCTGCACAATTGCATGCTGCCGCACGGACCCGACACCGAGGCATTCCAGGCGGCGAGCACCGTCGAATTGAAGCCGACCAAATTGGTCGGCACGATGGCGTTCATGTTCGAGACCCGTTTCCCGCAGCGGGTGACCCGGTATGCCGCGGAGTTACCGCAGCTGCAGGATGACTACGCGGATTGCTGGGCCGGCTTGGATGCGCGTTTCAGCCCGCCGCCTCCGCCGGACCCGGGCCGCCCAGGATGACGGTTCCGCCCTCCACCGGCCTCGACGCCACCCATGATCCTGCCGTCACCAGCTGGGTGGACGGCGCCGACGGGCATCCCGACTTCCCTGTGCAGAACCTGCCTTTCGGCGTCTTCCAACCACCTGGCGCGAGTGACTCTGCACCGGATGCGCGTGGCGGGGTCCGGATCGGCGACTTCGTGCTCGATCTCAAGGGGCTGGCCGGGTCCGGGCTGCTGACCGGCAACGCACAGATCGGAGCAGAGGCCGCCGCGCGCTCGACGCTCAACGCCTTCTTCGCGCTGGGCAAGACCCAGCGACAGGCACTGAGGGGGCGATTGCATGCTCTTCTGTCCGAGTCGGCGTCCGCGTCGGACAGGGCCGCCATCGGACCGCTGCTGTACGACGTTCGCGATGTCGCCATGAGACTGCCTGCCGAGGTGGGGGATTACACCGACTTCTACGCCGGCATCCATCACGCCGTCACCGTCGGCACATTGTTCCGCCCGGACCGTCCGTTGCTGCCGAACTACCGGTGGCTGCCGATCGCGTACCACGGCCGGGCCTCGTCGGTGCGGGTCAGCGACGAGCCGGTCCGCCGGCCACGCGGCCAGTACACCTCCCCGGGCACGTCCCAGCCGCTGTTCGCGCCCACCGAGAAGCTGGACTTCGAGCTGGAGCTGGGAGTCTGGATCGGGCCGGGAAATGAGGCCGGTGAACCCGTTTCGATCGGCGCCGCCCCCGACCAGGTGGCCGGCTTCTGCCTGCTCAACGACTGGTCGGCGCGCGACATCCAATCCTGGGAGTACCAGCCGCTCGGCCCGTTCCTGGGGAAGAGCTTCGCCACGACGGTGTCCCCGTGGGTCGTCACACCGGAGGCGCTCGCTCCGTTCCGGACGGTGGTGCCGCACCACCGCCCGGAGGATCCCGCACCGCTGCCGTATCTGATCGACCCCGCCGATCAGGCCGCAGGTGGCCTGGACATCGAGTTGGAGGTCCTGGTGAGCACGGGCGCCATGCGTTCGAGGAATGAGGCACCTGAACGGTTGTCGCTCAGTTCCACTCAGCACCTGTACTGGACGGTCGCACAGATGATCGCGCACCACACCAGCAACGGGTGCAACCTGCGGCCGGGGGACCTGCTCGGCACCGGGACCCTGTCGGGCCCGGAGCCGGGGGCCGCCGGCAGCCTGCTCGAGATCACCGGCAACGGCGCCGAGCCGCTGCGGCTCGCCTCGGGCGAGATTCGCGCCTTCCTGCAGGACGGCGACGAGATCACCCTCCGCGGCCGCGCGCACCGGCCCGGATTCGCCTCCGTCGGCTTCGGTGATTGCCGCGCCGTCGTGACCGCCCCGCCGTCGTGAACGCCCCGCCGTCGTGACCGCAGCGCCGGCCGGCTGAGGGCCGGCTTCCTGCTCGTACCGTCCGACCGCCTGCCCCGGAACGGCGGCTCGGTCCGTGTTGTACCGCACACCGGTGGCGGCAGCGGGAGTGGAATGTCACCGAACTACTTCGTGTTGCTCAGTACGGTGACCGTGCGCCTCAGTGCAGGACGCCGCCATCGCCGTTCGGCAAAGATGCCGTTCAGCAAAGATGCCGTTCAACAAAGATGCCGTTCAACAAGGAGCGGATCCCGCCGGTCGACGACTCGGCCGATCAATCGTCAGTGACACAGAGGGTGGATCATTTTGTCCGAATCATTAGGTCTGCGAAGGATCGGTGGGCGCGTGCGCCGCATTCCCTTCTGGGCGCAGACGATCATCGGCCTGCTGGTGGGCGTGGGCCTCGGGCTGATCGCCCGGTGGTACGACGTGGGTTGGCTGGACGGCCTGCTCAATGAGGTTGGTTCCATCTTCGTGACGCTGCTGCGCGCAGTGGTCGTCCCACTGATCCTGCTGGCTCTGATCGTGTCGATCTCGCGTCTCGGCTTGGTGGCGAATGCCGCCCGCCTGGCCGTGCAAACGGTGGTCTGGTTCGCGATCACGGCGCTGATCGCCGTCGCCATCGGCCTGACCCTTGGAACGATCACCAATCCGGGCACCGGAACGGGCCTGTCCACAGAGGGTGCGCAGTACGCCGGACGCACCGGAGGCTGGACCGACTTCCTGACCGGCCTCGTCCCGTCCAATTTCCTGGGCCTGCAGGCTTCCACCACCGTCAGCGACAGTGGTGCCACCACGTCGGTGTCGTTCAACGTGCTGCAACTCGTGGTGATCGGCATCGTTCTCGGAGCCGCCGCCCTGAAGACCGGAACGAAGGCAGAGCCGCTGATCCGGTTCGCCGACTCCGGCCTGTCCGTCGTCCAGACGGTGCTCTGGTGGATCATCCGGCTGGCCCCGATCGGCTCCGGTGCGCTCATCGGGCACGCCGTGTCGGCCTACGGCTGGGACCTGGTGGGCCCGCTGGCCGTGTTCACCGCCGATGTCTACGTCGGCTGCCTGATCGTGGTGTTCGCGGTGTACCCGCTGCTGCTCAAGTTCCACGGCCTGTCGCCGAAGGCGTTCCTGGCCGGGGCCTGGCCCGCGATCACCCTCGGGTTCGTGTCCCGTTCCTCGGTCGGCACCATGCCGGTCACCCAGCAGGTGACCATCGAGAACCTCGGTGTGCCGCGCGAGTACGCCAGCTTCGCGGTGCCGCTCGGTGCGACCACCAAGATGGACGGTTGCGCGGCGATCTACCCGGCGCTCGCGGCGATCTTCGTGGCGCAGGTGTTCGGCGTGCCGCTGTCCATCACCGACTACCTGCTCATCGCCTTCGTGTCGGTCGTCGGGTCCGCGGCCACCGCGGGGCTCACCGGAGCGGTCGTCATGCTGACCCTCACCCTGTCCACCCTCGGCCTGCCGCTGGCGGGTGTCGGGCTGCTGCTGGCCATCGACCCCATCCTGGACATGATGCGCACCGCGACCAACGTCGCCGGCCAGGCCCTCGTCCCCGTCATCGTTGCCAAGCGTCAGGGAATACTCGACGTCGCGCGGTATCGCGGCCCCAATGGCGACGGGTTGCCTGCACCGCAAACCGATGACCGCTCGCTGGTCACCGCGGACAGCGTTCGCGCCTGACGGATCACGCATCCGGATCCCGCGAGCGGAGAAGCTCCGCGGACAGCCCGCGACGTACCTGCCAACGAAAGCCGCTGCCTCCGAAACCGTGATCCACCGAATCGCTGTGGTCTGCGCGTCAGTTCCGGCCGGTGCGAATGTTGTCGCGGATGAAGCGGAACGCCTGGTCTGTCAGCGCCCCCGGGGTGGCGACGCCGATCACCCGGACCCCGTCGAAGCGAGTCGGGTCGTCGAGCAGGACGCGCTGCCCCTCGGCGAGCACGGCGGTGTTGGCGGTGCTCCACGACACCGCGAGGGCCTCGGCGAGACGCGCGACGGTGAGGTGCTGGCAGACCAGCCCGACCAGCGCCCACCGCAGCGCGGTGCGGGTCAGCTTCGCCCGCGGCTCCGCGGCGCGGCTGGTGTCCTCGCGCCACACATGCCCGCAGCCAGCGCACCGGTAGCGGCGCATCGACAGCAGCAGCGTCGTCGGCCGCCAGCCCACCGGCTCGTGCGCCAGGCGACGGGTGACGGTGTCCCGCGGGCGACCCTCGCAGCCGCAGCGCCGGCACCAGCGGTCCGCCTCCTCGACCGCGTCGTCGGCGACCCGGCAGGCCAGCACCGCCCGATCCGGTTGGAGGTGCTGGCCGACCACCACCAGACCCAGCTCGTCGAGGCGGCAGAACGTCGTCACATCAGGGGTCGCGAAGGTAGCGTCAGGCACGTCGAGGTCTTCCTAGCCAGCCTTGAGCCTCTCAGGGATTTGTCATACGAACCCTCGCAAGCCATCGACCGCGGGCGGCTCGGGAGGAGAACGAAACATGACCGCAGCCGGTAACAAGGTCCAAGACCACTACGCCAGCGAGGGCATCGCAGCCCGCATCCTCGCTGCGCTTAGGGCGGCAGGAGGCAGCGAGGCGGGCCCGATTACGCCCGACGCGCTCGCCCCACTCGACCACTTCCACGGCCGGGGGCTGAAGGCGACAAAGGAGACGGTAGCGCTCCTCGAACCCCTCTCCGGCGAGCGCATCCTCGACATCGGCGGCGGGATCGGCGGACCGGCGCGGTGGACCGCGACGCACTTCGGTTGCCACGTGACCTCGCTCGACCTGACGCCGGAGTTCTGCCGCGCGGCGGAGGAGCTGAATGCCGCGACCGGCCTCTCGGATCGCGTGCGCGTGGTGGAGGGCAGCGCGACCGATCTGCCCTTCGAGGACGATGGGTTCGACCGAGCCTATTCCGAGAACGTGGCGATGAACATCGACGACAAGCGGCGCTTCTTTGCCGAGGCGCTTCGTGTGCTTCGTCCCGGCGCGGTGTTCGCATTCTCCCACTACGGAGCCGGGCCGAAAGGCGAGCCCGACTACCCGCTGACCTGGGCGGCAGGGCCGGGCACGAGCTTTTTGTGTTCGCCCGAGGAGACACGGGAGCAAGTTCTCACCGCGGGGTTCGAGATCGTGATCTTCCGGGACAAGACGGAGGAGGTCCTGCCGGACTTGCGGGAGAACCGCCGGCGGTTAGAGGAACACGGGCTGCCGCCGCTGGGGCTGCAGACGCTCATGGGCGAGCGGATTGGGGAATATCAGATCAACGCGGCTCGGAGTGCGGACGAGGGCCGTTTGAGCGTACTTGAGGCCCTCGTCCGCAAGCCGGCCTAGCTAGGTGGGCAGTGTCGGAGCTCCCATCCTCGGGAGGCCTCGACCTCTACCCGGGCACCGACGCGCCGACCCCTCCGCGCTCCAGCCGGCCGCCGTCTACACCCTCAACTGGGAAGAGCCCGTAATCCTCCCGGACCCGCGCCCAGATCGCGTCTCCCACATAGCTGATCGACGCGGCGTTGTTGTGGTACTGCCAGGCCTGGGTGATCTCGTGGATCAACAGCTGGCCGGGCTGCGGATGACCGGTGGCGATGAGGGTGTGCAGGTCAATTCCGAAGTCGTCACCCATGTTCAGCACGACCTTGCCGTCGAACCGCGGGTAGGTGAAGGGCCTGTTCCCACCGCCGATGCTGTCCGAGACCGTGATCTTGTCCCGGGGCGGCAGGCTGCCCTTGAACACGAGGTTCGCATGCTCGTACTCGGCGGGCCGCAGGGTCCGCTCATTGGATGCCAGTCGGGTCAGGCCGTCCGCCGCCAGTGCGAACAGGGTGCCGGCAGGGCCGGCCAACCACATCGTCCCGGAGATGATCCTGGCCCCGGGGACGAGGCTGCCGCTGGTGGCCAGCGAGACGGCTTCGAGGTACTCGTAGCCGACGGCGGCGGAGCTGCGCACATAGCCGGTGAGTTCCACCGTCCCGGCGGAATTCGCGGTCACCCCGACCTGACCCTTGAAGCCACCCTCCCGGATGAAATGGATCCACTTCATCGGGTCGGGATAGGCGCCGTGCCGTGGGCTGTAGAAGATCCTGCCGCCGGTGAACGTGGACAGCCGGCCGCCAGAGGCGCCGGACCAGAGCAGCTCGCCGCTGGTCGGGTAGCCGAGATAGCTGTTCTCCCAGCCCGACTGCTGCCAGCGGGACCGGATGAGCCCGTACACCTCCCAGGCGCCGGTGTCCGATGTCCAGTAGATGGACTTCTCGGCACCGGTCGCCGGGTCGCGGAAGTGGTTGAACCGACCACGCCTGTCGCGCCCGGCGACGCTCTCGTCCGTGATCGGGTAGCCGAAGGCGCTGCCGCCCAGTTCGCCGTACCGGGCGAGGATGGCGCCGTGCACCTCCTTCGCCCCGGTCGTGGGATGCCACACGATGAGGCCGGATTCGAAACCCTGATAGCGGCCGACACCGTCGTCGGCGACGAGCATGTCGCTGGTCGGGTAAACCGAGCAGACCGCTGTTGCGTCCCAGCCTGTTCCACGCGTTGCGCAGCTCGCCGCCGATCAGCCGGGCGCCGGTCTGCTGCGTCCAGACGATGCTGGTCGAGGATCCATCGGCATGGGTGAAGTCGGTCCAGCGACCGCGACCATCACCGGCGCTCATCGGCAGGAAGGCGGGGATCCCCCAGGACCTGCCGCCCAGTGCACGCCAGCGTTCGCCGATCGGCCCGGGAATCGTCGACGGTGGCTTGGGTTCCGTCGGTTCCCTCGGTCTCGGGCCCGGCTTGAACACCGGACCTCCCGGTCCGTCATCGACAGGGTCGAACGGAGGAGGCGGTGCGGGCGGAGTCGGACGAGGTGGCGCGGGCGGTGCCGGTGCCGGCTTGCTCACCGGGGGTTTCGGTGCGGGTGGTTCCTTCGGCTCGCGGTGGGGTTTCTGGAACGGCCCCCTTTCTTCAAGTTGGGACATCGATGTTTTCCTGGGTGTACGCAGTGTGCTGACCGTTCGAGAATGTCGGCCTGCCGGCGCGTCCGAATCCGTGGTGGGTACCGAGATCGTCCCCCTACCTACCTAGATCCGCGTTCCAGGCTGGGGCCCCCAGGGGCCCCTTCTTCTCTGGCGGGGTGTGGAAGGGCAGGTACCGTTGCCCGCTTGATCGTGTCAGTGCAGTCGGCGGGTGGTGTCCGGCCGGGCGATCGCCGGACCGATGCGGCAGGTGGCGCTGGTCACGGCCAGGCCGGCCGGCCCGACCAGCACTGGACGCAGTTCGAGTTCGGAGACTTCCGGTAGCTGGTCGGCGAGGGTGGAGAGCCGTAAAGCCAGGTCGATGAGGGGATCGTGGGCGACCAGCCGGGTGCCTCGGTAGCCGTCGAGCAACGGTGCGGCCCGCGGCGCCGAGATGAGCTCGGCGGCGGTGGCGGTGGTCAGTGGCACGGCCCGGTAGGCCCGGTCGTCGAGCAACTCGGTAGCCACGCCGCCAATCCCGAAGGACACCAGCACGCCGAACGAGGGGTCGGCGCTGATCGCGAAGACTGTTGACACGTCGGACCGGTCGCGCGGTGCCATCGCCTGGACGTCCAGCCACGGGCCGGCGACCCCTGACAGCTCCTCGTAGGCAGCCGTCAGCTGGTCGGCGGTATGCAGGCCGAGCCGCACACCGGCGCGGTCCATCCGGTGCCGCAACGAATGGTCGAATGACTTGAGCATCACTGGGTACCCGATTTCGGCGGCCCCGGCCACTGCTTCCGCCGCGCTGCCGATCGCGCGGTACGGCAGCAGCGGGATTCCGTAATTGTCCAGCAGTTCGGTGACCTCGTCGTCGGTCAGCGCCCGCGGCGGATCATCCGGGCCGCGCAGCCGGGTCATCAGCGAACGGGCAGCGTCGGCGTCCGTCCCGGGCAGATCCGGGACGGTGCCGGCCGGTCTGGTCAGCCACGAGCCGTACCGCACCGCGTGGGCCAGCGCGACGACCGCCCGCTCGGGGGTGCGGAAGGACGGCAGCGACCCGCGAGCAGGGGTGCCGTCGGCGGGCATCGGGAAGGTGGTCAGCACGGGAATGGTGGTCTGGCTGACCGCCGACCGCAGCGCAGCCGCGTGCGCCAGTCCGGTCGTCGCTACGACCGGCACGTACACCACCACCAGCGCGTCGACATCGGCCCGGGCCAGTGCGGCACGCACGGCCTCGGCCAGGTCCTCCGGGTTCACGCCCACTTCCAGGTCCAGGGGCCCGCCGTCGGTGACTCGCAGGTCGGCGTCCCGGCAGGCATCGACCGCCAGCATGCTCAGCGCGGTCGAGTTCCCGATGACGGCGACCCGGTCACCGACCGGCACCGGCTGAGTGGACAACAGCTGGGCGACATCAAAAGCAGCGGCCAGCGTCTCGGTCCTGATCACCCCGGACTGTGCGAACAGGCTTGCCACCGCGGCCCCGGACATCGGGGCCGCGTTCGACCCGGTTGCGGGGCTCGGTGTGGCGTGCCGGCCGGACTTCACTGCGATGACCGGTTTCGTCCGGGCCAGCACCCGGGCCAACCGGGCGAACTTGCGGGGATTACCGAACGACTCCAGGTACAGCAGCACCACCTCGGTGCGGTCGTCGCCGTACCAGAACTGCAGGAGGTCGTTGCCTGACACATCGGCCCGGTTGCCGGCCGAGACGAACGTGGACAGGCCGAGCCCGCGGGCGGCGGCGTCGGCCAGGATGGCGATCCCCAAGGCACCGGACTGGCAGAAGAACCCGACCCGACCCGACGGCGGGACCAGCGGGGCCAGGGACGCGTTCATCCGCACCGCCGGGTCGGTGTTGATCAGGCCCAGGCAGTTCGGGCCGAGGACCCGCATGCCCGCACCGCGGGCCAGCGCGACCAACTGCCGCTGCGCATCGGCGCCGACCGGTCCGGCGTCGGCGAAGCCCGCAGTGATCACCACAAGGCCGTGCACTCCCTTCGCCCGACACTGTTCGACCACCTCGGCGACGTTCCGGGCCGGCACCGTCACCACGGCCAAGTCGACCGGATCGGGGATGTCGGCGACACAGGCGTATGCCCGGACACCCTGCACCGACCCGGCCACCGGGTTGACCGGGAACACCGGCCCGGTGAAGCCACCGCGCAACAGATTCTCCAGCACGACGTGACCCAGTTTGGTGGGCTCCCGGGAGGCTCCGATGACCGCGATCGAGCGTGGTGAGAGCAGCCGGGCGATCGACCGGGCCTCCGCCCGGTGTTCCCGGGCGGTCATCACCGCCCTCGACTTCTCGGTCGGCTCGATGTCGAACACCAGGTCGACCACGCCGGAGTTGTTCTGCTCGTGGATCGTGTACCCGGCGTCCACGAGCACCCCCAGCATCGTGGTGTTCTGGCCGAGCACCTCGGCGGTGAAACGGTGGATCCCGCGTTCCTGGGCGGCCGCGGCCAGGTGCTCCAGCAGAATCGACCCCAGCCCCCGGCCGTGCTGCGAGTCCTCTACCAAAAACGCGATCTCGGCTGAGTCGGTGTCCCCGACCGGGGAGCGATGGTAGGTCCCCGCAGCGATCATCTGCCCGCCCACCACGGCGACCAACCCGACTCTGGAGTCGTAGTCGACGTCGGTGAAGATCGCAACCTTCTGCTCGGAGACCGTACTGACCGGCGAGAAGTACCGCAGATACAACGTTTTCGCGCTGGACCGGGCGTGCATGGCGCGGATCGCGTCTTCGTCACCCGGACCGCTGGGCCGTAGGTGCGCGACACCGCCGTCGGCGAGCAGCACGTCAGCCTCCCAATGCAGCGGGTACCCGGCGATCGGTGCCTCAACCACGAACGCTCCTCCTGACTTTCGACCCGGTCGACGGCCCTGGACAGCCGCGTGCCGGGCAGCAGTGTGCATCTCCCGGCGAAGTGCTAATCGCCGGGATCGTCGGCGTCCAGACAGTGCAGCGAGCAGGTGACGCTGGGCGGCCTGGACACTTCGGTCGACGCTCAGCTCGCCCCGCGTCCAAGCTGATCAGCAACATGGCCTCCGTGCGTCGGCACCGCGCTGCCGGACACCGTCCCCAGATCAGGACGTAACAGACATTCAAGCTCATCCAGGCCAAGCGGTGAGACTGTGCTGTGTTGCCAGGCGGTGTTTTCGTCGTACTTGGTGCCGAGTCTCGGGCCGCTCAGTCCAAGGCCCGGGTGGCGGTGATGGCGGCGTGGTCGGGTGCGGCGAGAGCGGGTGTGGTGATGGTCGGGTACATCTCCCACGGGTTGCGGACGTTCGGGCCGAGGTAGACGCCTTTGCAGAGACCTGCGCGCCGGTGGCGGTCGCATACAGGTCCGCTGACAACAACACGTGGTCAATCTTGTCCTTCTCGTTCCTGCTGCCGTAGGTGCCGTTGCGCGGGCTGAAATCGAACTCGGGTGGGTGCTGATGTCTGCCAGGTCGGTGTCCTGCAGCAGCGGGGCGAGCGCGGGGCTGCTGGGGTCGTCGTTGAGTTCGCCCGGGACCGTGACGTGCGCGGCGCCGGCCGCCCGAAGGTCCCGGTAAATCTGCGCACGCCCGAGCAGTGGCCACCGCGAAAGGCCGAAGGGTTGGTCGGCCAACACTTGTCAACCCGAATCAGCAGGGCGTTCGGCATCGGGACCTGCTTCAGACTGCGGCGGCGAGCCCGGCGATGGCTGCGGTGAAGCACTCCATCGGAGGCGTCACCAGTCCCGCGCCGACCTGCCCGGTGCCGGCGACCCGGCCCGCCATACCGGTGTTGATCTGCGGCAGGATGCCGGTTCGCAGGACCCTGGTGACGTCGATTCCCGTTGGGGCGCCGCGAAACTCCAGGATCGGGACCGCGAACGCCGGGTTCTCCGCCTCGGTGATCTCATACATCCGGCCGGTGACGGACAGCGCGTCCGGCACCGATCCGCCGACAAAGCGGACGATGGCGGGAGCCGTCGCCATCACCATGCCGCCGATGCCCATCGTCTCGGCAATCGCGGAGTCGCCGATGTCGGGATTCGCGTCGTCCGGCCCGAAACCTGCGAGGAACAGTCCGTCGGGATACAGAGCCGGCCCGGTGAACCACTGGTCGCCGGTGCCGGACACCCGGATGCCGAAGTCGGTGCCGTTGCGGCACATCGCCGTCACCACGGTGCTGCCAGGGATGCCCGCCGCGGCGTCGCCCATCAGCTTGCCGGCGGGCATCACCAGGTTCAGGAAGAAATGGTCGTTGCCGGCGACAAACCGTGCCACCTCGGCGATGTCGGCTGCTGGCAGGCCTGAGGCAATCAGGGCGGGCAGGATCTCGCGCAGGAACATCAGCGTCCCTGCCCGGTTCCGGTTGTGGCCCTCGTCCCCCATCTGCACCATCTGGCCGATGATCGCGGTGATGTCGACCGGCCCGGTTTCGCGGACGGCGATCGCCAGTGCCGGCCCGAGGACATCGGCCATCCAGCGCAGCCTGGTCAGCACCTCGGGGGAGTAGGCGCCGTACCGCAGGACCTTGCCGAGACCCTCGTTCAAGGAGCACCAGGAACGTGCGCCTGTTTCCTCGTCGGCCAACTCGAAGAGCCACATCGAAGGCGAGATGACGCCGGCCATCGGCCCGACGGCGTGCCGGTCATGGCAGGGTTGCAGCGAAATACCCTCACCCGACTCCAGTTTCGCTGTTGCGTCCGCCTCGTCGACGGCCAGACCCTCGAACATCATCGCGCCGATCAGAGCCCCGCGGAGCGGCCCCGATGCCCGCTCGAAGGTGATCGGCGGGCCGGCGTGGCAGAACTCGCCGGCCCGCAGCCCCAGCGCCTCGGCCGCCGGCCGGACGTCCACCAACCGAGCCCGGACGGCCAGCATCCGGTTCGCCGCCAGTGCGTTCGCCGCTGCCCGGCGCGGGTCCGAGAGCACCCGCCGGAGAGCGTCCGGAACCGCTGCGGCGTCGGCGGTCTCGAGGACCGCGGGCCGGTAGTCGACCTGCGTGACGTCGACGGCCTGCTCCCGCAGCGCGTCGGCGAGCAGATCCACACCGGCGCAGATCACCGCGGACAGCTCCAGCGGCAGGACCGGGAGGGGGCTCTCTGCCGCCGAGTCGGCGGCGCCGGTGACAGGCGCGGAGGGTGCTGAGCTGTCGGTGCGCACCGGTCGGTCGGACCCGCGCCTCGCTCCCGTCCGACTGTTCGCAGGCTCGCCGAGCACCGGCTCGTCGACTACCGACGGGCCGCTGCCTGCGGCCAGCTTTGCGGCGAGCGCGGCGGCCTGCGCGTTGGAGGCGAACACGGACGCGCCCGCGGCAACCAGAGCAGCAGCCTGTGCCTCGCGGTCCTGTGGGTCCGCACCGGTTCCGCACAGGGCGATGACGACGGCCAACGTCCGGCCCGCACCCTGGGCGGCGGCGATGGCATTCCGAACGGCCGGCGCGAGGCTCGCGGCCGGGTCGGGGTCGGCGGCGTGTCCTAGGACCACATCCATCAACAGGACGGCGACCTCGGGGTCCCGAGCCTGCCTGTCCAGCAACGACAACCGCACCGACGGGTCGATCAGCGGGTGCGGGCGACCCGCCGTGAACTCGTCATCCCCCAGGTCGACGATGACGTGCCCCAGCCCGGTCAGTTCGGGCTGCCGGTGGCCGGGCCTGCCGGGCGGGAGAGCGAGGTCCGGCCGGAGTGGGATGTTGGACCGGATGTCCCCGAGAACTGCCCCGGCGACCAGCATTGCCTCATCGGCCAGGGTGCCGCCCGAGTACAGACCACGCAGCGCCCCGGGCTCGTCGGCTCCCGGCGGGTCGACCGGCAACCACCGGCGCCACTCCGGCCGCACGTCGCGCACCTGCTGCGCCAGATCGTCTGCCGCCGCGGTGATATCGGGTTGACCGACGCCCATCAACACGAACCTGACCGGCGTCTGAAGCGATCGGGCGGCAGCGCGCAGGGCATCGGCAACGGCGGGGTCCGGCGGCTTGGAGATGACCACGATGTGGTCGGTGGCCGGGTCGGCCTCGAGCATGCGTAGCGCGGTCAGCGCACTGCGGCCGCCGACCGCCGCGGACAGATCACGGCCGCCGACCCCGAGCACGGCAGACACCGCGATTCCGGCGTCGTCCAACAGGCAGGTCAGTTGCTGCGCACCGGTTCCGGAGGCTGCGACCACACCGACGCCCGGCCCGCCCGAAGCGGTCAGCACGTTCGCGAAGCCCAGTCCCACCCCGCCGACGACGGCGGTCCCACAGTCCGGGCCCATCGCCAGCACACCAGCTGCGGCCGCGGCCGCCTTGAGCGTCACCTCGTCGTCGACCGGCACGTTGTCGGAGAAGATCATCACGTGCCGGCCCGCGTCGACCGCGTCGAGCGCCTCCGCGATGACCGCAGCACCGGGCACGGAGAGCAGCACCAGCGGTGCTTCCGGATGTGCGCCGCAGGCCGTCCGGACTGTGCGCGGCGCCGCGGCCCCGCCGGCCGGACCGGACGCCGACGGCCTCGCCCGCGCCGTAAGCGCAACCTCGACTGCGGCCAACGCGGCGGTGATCGCCGCGTCGTCCCCGGCCAGCGCGATCAACAGATCGTTCGGGCCGGCACCGTCCGGCACCGCAAACCCCAGTCCCGCTGCCAATTCGGTGTTCAGTGGCGTTGCCATCGCCACCTGCGCCGCGGTGATTCCTGGTGTCGATGCGGCGCCCTGCGAGACGCGTAAGAGCGTCACGGAGTCGTGGTAGGCGCCTCGACGCAGTGAGACATGTTGACGCTGAGCAGATATCGAAGCGTTCATCAAAGCCCCTGTCGGTCGGCGAAAGCGGTCGGCGCAGTGGCTTGCACTCGCGCGGCGAACAGATCGTGCGGCTTCCCGACGGTGCCGGTCAGGCTCGAGGCCGCCTGACCGACGGTCAGACCGATGGCCAAGCCCGTCGCGAGGTCGGCACCGCTGGTGTGGCCGAGGGACAGCAACCGCGCGACGGCGTCGGTGAATCTACCGTCCGGCTGCGGCCCATCGTTGGGGTGCATCGCCGACCGCAGCATTTCCAGTGCTTCGAGGCAGGCATGCCCACGAACCGCCAGTGCGAGTAGATCGGCGGACAGCATCGTGGTCCGCTCGGCCGAGATCGATGAGGGTTACGGCGATCTGCTGGACAAGGTCCGTCGACCCGGTTGCGTGCAGACCCGCGAGAACGCCCGCGAGGACGTCATCCCCGCCCGGCGTCGATCCTGCACCCAACCCCACCAGCCCGTTCACGACGCCAACCGACAACGGCCGGTGCGCCGGATCTGCAAGTGCGGTTCGCAGCGCGTCCACGGGACCGGCGGGAACCCCCCGCTGTGCGCATGCGGCCGCGCGGGCCAACTCCCGCACGCGGGCCGCCGCGACACGGCTCCCTGTGAAGCGCCGTGGCACCGAACTGTCCCAACTGCGGACGATGTCCACAGTCAGATTGCCGACGCATACTTGCCGCCGGCCGACGACGGCCTCGGCTCCCACATTGGCGTCGGCCAGGTCTGCGGCCTCCTGCAGTCGCACCCCGTTGGGCACTCCGGCGGCGCCCGGGTTCAGCACCGATACCAGCCGATGTCCGGTCGACCCGGGTACCGAGATGATCACGACCGCCCGATGACTGCCGACCACCGATCCCCGCCGGACGGGTCCGGCGAGCACGGGCATGACACCTGACGCCGCGGCGGCTAGTTGCGTGGCCACTGATTCGCCCGCTCCCCGCGCCCGGCCTTGTCCGCCGTCTCGGCAATGCGCTTCGCTCTGGTGGGAGCCGTCTTCGCTTGGACGATCCACTCCAAGATGCCCCGCCGGGCGGACCGCGGAAAGGCGTCCCAGTTCTCTCGTGATCCGGGCACTGCGGCAAAGGCGGCGTCGAGATCGTCGGGAACGACAAGATTCTCGACGTCATCCAGCAGCGACCAGGCGCCGTTCGCCTTCGCCGTCTCGACCGCCGCCCGGCCGGCCGGCAGTATCCGTCCTTCCGTTTCCAGCAGCGCAATACGCTCCTTGTTGGGCCGTGACCAGGCGCTGGTCGGCTTGCGGCGGCAGAACCACAGCATGCTGCGCTCGTCATCGATCTTGACCTGCACGGCGTCCACCCACCCGACCGCCAGCGCCTCGATCACCGCCTCTGCGTAGCTGAACCGGGGCTTGCCGGTGGCGGCACGCCAGGACACCAGCCAGGCGCCGTCTGTCTGCTCGTGGTTGTCGATGAGCCATTGCCGCCACTCTGCAACCGTCTCGGCGTGAACCTGCTGCCGATCCCGATGGGCGACCACTATCGACTCCCTCCTGCCGGGCCTCAACATGCGGTGCCAGTTCATCATGGGCGCGAATCCCGAGTGGCCCAGATTGTGAAGGAACTTGCGGGCTGGAGCCGCACGATCCTTCACAATCCCAGGGTCATCAGGTCGGGGACGGGTGAACCGGCTTTCGCGCCCGCCACCCGGGCTCGGCCGGGCCATTGTGGTGAAGTGTTCCGGTGAGCTCTCCGCCCCCCGGTCAGCCGGCCACGGACAACCCGCTTGGCCTGCCTGACCCGGCGCTGGCCCTCGGCGAGCTCGGCGCGGCGCTGCTCGACGCGGGTTATGCCGTCACCGATGTCCAGCGGTTGCTCTGCGAGGTCGCCGACGCGCATTCCCGATCGGACATCACCATCGGCGTCCTGCCCAACGCCGTGCTGATCGACAACCCCGCGGACGGCCGGACCCGGCTGGTCAACGCCACCGGCGAACTGATGTCTTTCCGGCAGGTGGCCGCGGTCGCCACCATTGCGAGTGCCGCGCAGAACGCCACCGAACCGCCGGCCGTTCTCCGACAGCAGCTCCATGCGGTCCGCGATCTGCCGGCCAAGTTCCCCAGGCCGGTGGCGGTGCTGGGCAGCGGGCTGATGTCAGCAGGAATCGCTGTTGTCTTCCGGACCACCTGGTGGGCCGTGCTGATCGATTTCGTGCTGGCCCTGCTGGTCGGCGTGGTGCTGATCTACGGCACCGGGATCAAGGGACTGACCGCACTGCTGCCCTTCCTCACCGCATTCGGGGTCTCCGCGGTCGTCTACGGTCTGGCCCCTTACCTGCAGACCGGCGGGGTCACGTTGTTCGTCGTGTGCGCACCGCTGGTCGTGCTGATCCCCGGCGCGACGATCACCACCGGCGTGGTGGAACTCGCCGCCGGGGATGTGGTGTCCGGTGGTGGCAGGTTCGTCTCGGGGCTCATCCTGTGGGCGATGCTCGCCGTCGGGATCGCGGCCGGGGCAGCCGTTCTCGGTGCGCCGGTGGACGGCGCCGGTGCCGCGCCGGCGTACCCGGTGCCGGGATGGGCCGTCATTCCGGCCGTCGTGGTGCTGGCCGTCGGTGTCGGGCTGTTCTTCGACGCGTCCTGGTCGCTGATCGCGGTGCTCATCTTCGTCTGCACCGCCACCTACGGGCTGGTGGCGATCACCCAGGTCGTCACCGTCGCGCCGGTGGCCAGCGGCGTCGCAGCGGCGGTGATGCTGCCGCTGCTGCGACTGCTGGAGATCCACAGCCCGCGGTGGCCCGCCGCCGTCACCTTCCGGCCGGCGTTCTGGCTGCTCGTGCCCGGCTCGCTCGGTCTGGTGGCGATCACCCAGGTTTCGGTGAGCGGTGACGCGCCGACCGGTCAGGCGCTGCTGGGCAGTGTGGTGGCCACCGTGATCGCCATCGCGCTCGGGGTCCAGATCGGGGCGGTGCTCAGTTCGGCGGCCAGAGCCGAGCCGTCCGCCCAACCGTCCATCTGAGAGATTGGCCAGCGCCCCTCCGCCGCATCCCAGCCGCAGCACCCGAACCCGCAGCACCCGGACCCGCGACGGCACGTAGCCTGGCGCTTTCGCTGCGACAGCACGCCGATCCCGCGAAAGGATCATCGGATGAAGCCGGCACCGTTCACCTGGCACGGACCGCGGTCCGTCGCCGAGGCGGTCGCCGTGCTGGCCGAACACGGTGATGAGGGCAAGGTGCTCGCCGGTGGTCAATCGCTGATCCCCATCCTGGCGATGCGGCTCGCCGCGCCGGCTCACCTGGTGGACATCAACGCGGTCGGTGAACTGGACTACGTGCGAAGCGAACCCGCGGGCGTCACGGTGGGTGCACTGGCCCGTCATGCCGCCGTCGAGAAGAACGCTGCCGCCCGAGCGGCGGTCCCGCTGCTGAGTCAGGCGCTGAAACTGGTCGCACACCCGACCATCCGCAACCGGGGCACCACCGTAGGCTCGCTGGCGCACGCCGATCCGGCCGGTGAGATGACGGCGGTGCTCGCCCTTCTCGGCGGCACCGTCACCGCAGCCTCGGCCAGCGGCAGCCGGACCATCGCCGCCGGTGACTTCTTCGTCGGCCAACTGGAATCCGCTCTGCGTCCGGACGAAATGGCCACCCAGGCATTCTTTCCGGCGCCGCCGAAAGGCAGCGGCTCCGCCTTCGTCGAGATCAGCAGGCGGCACGGCGATTACGCCTTGTGCGGGGTCGGCGCCGTTGCTGTGGTCGGCGCCGCCGGCTCCCTGCTCAGCCTGCGAGCGGGGTACCTGTCCGTCAGCGACACACCGTTGGTGCTGGACCTCACCCAGGCCTGGGCCGCCGGTGAGCGGGATGCCGCTGAGCAGGCCCGCCGCGCCGTCGACCCGCAGACCGATCTGCACGCGAGCTCGGACTACCGCCGGCAGTTGGCGGGCGTGCTGACCGTCCGAGCCGCCCGGCAGGCCCTGTCGGCAGCGGTTGCAGGGACGGCGGCCGCATGACCGACCACGAGGTCGCCGCCGAACCGCGCCACGAGGTGTCGCTCGTCGTCAACGGCATCCACCGGTCGGCGCGGGTCGTCGCACGGCGGACACTGTCGGACTATCTGCGACACGACATCGGCTTGACAGGGACCCATGTCGGGTGCGAGCACGGCGTCTGCGGAGCGTGCACCGTGCTGCTCGACGGCGCGCCGGTCCGTTCCTGCCTGGTGTTCGCGATTTCCGTCGCCGGCCACGACGTCACCACCGTCGAAGGTCTGTCCGGCGCCTCGCTGGCCGATCCGGACGCGTTGTCGCCGGTGCAGCGGGCCTTCCGGGAATGTCATGCCCTGCAGTGCGGCTTCTGCACGCCCGGCTTCCTCACCACGATCACGGCAGGCCTGGCCGAGAACCCGGCGCCGACCCGTGACGACGCCGTGCAGATGATCGCCGGAAACCTGTGCCGGTGCACCGGATATCACAACATCGTGGACGCTGTGCTGCGGGCCGCGGAGCTCACCGTCGAAACAGACCCTGAAGCCGGCGTCGCCCGGCATGCTGACGGGGGGCCCGGCTGATGGTCACTCGCTACGTCGGCCAGCCGATCCGCCGGGTGGAGGACCTCCGGCTGATCACCGGGCAGGGGCGCTACACCGACGACATCGGCGAGGGCACCGGGACCCTAGAGGTTGCCTTCGTCCGCTCACCGCACGCGCACGCCAAGGTGGGTGAGATCGACGTGCTGGCGGCGCTGGACATCGAGGGTGTCGTCGCCATCTACACCCACGAGGACCTGGAGGGCCCGGCCGCCGAACCGCTGCCGGTGCTCATCCCGCATCCAGCGCTGCACGCACCGCGGACCGGCTACGCGCTGGCCAAGCGCACCGTGCATCACGTCGGTGAACCGGTGGCGATGGTGGTGGCCGAAAGTCGCTACCTGGCTGAGGATGCCGCCGCGAGGATCGTCGTCGACTACGAGGTGCTGCCGGCCGTCGTCGGCGTGGCGGCAGCCCGCGCGGCCGTCCACGCCGTGCATGAGGACATCCCGGACAACGTCGCGGCCAACCTGATCCAGCAGGTGGGCGACGTCGACGCCGCGATGGCCGCGGCGCCGCACCGGCTGGAGTTCGACCTGCAGATCGAGCGGTCCTGCTCGATGCCGCTGGAGGGCAAGGCGGTGCACGCCCGATGGGACCCCGACGACCAGAGCCTGCGGGTGTATTCCTCGACGCAGGCCGCGACGTCCGTCCGCGCGGCCATCGCCGCGAAGCTGGGTCTTCCGCTGCCCAAGGTCGAGGTCATCGCGCCCGATGTCGGCGGCGGTTTCGGCGTCAAGATCATGCACCCCTGGCCGGAGGAGATCCTGGTGCCGATGGCCGCCATGCGGCTCGGGCGGCCGGTCAAGTGGACCGAGGACCGGCGTGAGCACTTCATCTCCGCCGCGCACGAGCGTGGCCAGGAACAGCACATCAGCGTCGGATTCGATGATGTGGGAAGGGTTCTCGCGCTGGACGTGACCTTCTGGCACGACAACGGCGCATACACGCCGTACGGCATCATCTGCCCGATCGTCACCTCCACCCAGTTGCTCGGGCCCTACAAACCTGGCGCGTACCGGGTCGAGTTCTCCTCGCTGTACACCACCACGGTGATCGTCACGCCGTATCGCGGCGCCGGCCGGCCGCAGGGCGTGTTCGCGATGGAGCGGACGATGGACCGCATCGCGCAGACCCTGGGCATGGACCGGACTGCCGTGCGCGCGGCCAATTTCATCCAGCCCGACGAGTTCCCGTATGACCATCACCTGACGTTCCAGGACGGCCGGCCGCTGATCTACGACTCCGGGGACTACCCGGCGCAGTTGACGATGATCAAGGATCTGATCGGCTGGGACGACTTCGAACGGCTGCGGGCCGATGCCGCGTCGAGCGGCAGACTGCTCGGCATCGGGATCGGTTGCTACGTCGAGGGGACCGGGCCGGGGCCCTACGAGGGCGCGCACGTCCAGGTGCTCGGCGACGGCACCGTCGAGGTGGCGATCGGGCTCACCACCCAGGGCCAGGGTCACCAGACGGTGTTCGCCCAGATCGTCGCCGACGAGCTCGGTGTGCCGTTCGAGGCCGTGCACGTCACGTCCGGGGACACCAGGCGATTCGGTTACGCCGTCGGCACCTTCGCCTCCAGGGCCGCGGTGATGTCCGGCTCCGCTGTCGCGCTGGCGGCGCGGGCGGTGCGGGCCAAGGCGCTGAAGGTCGCCTCTGACGCCCTGGAGTGTTCGGCGGACGACCTGGTGCTCACCGACGGAGTGGTGTCGGTCAAGGGCAATCCCACTGCCTCCATCCCGCTCGGTCAGGTCGCCGTGCTGTCCAACCCGCTGCGCTACGCCTTCGACGAGGCAGCAAAGGCGGCAACGCAGTTCGCCCGCCCGGCCGACCCCGACGTCCCACCGGTCGCCGAAGGTGAATCACCGGGCCTGGAATCCAGGGATTACTATTCGCCGCCGCGGTGCACGTTCGCCTCCGGAATGCACGCAGCCATCGTCGAGATCGATCCGGGCACCAGCGAGATCATCCTCGACAGGTACTGCGTGGTGCACGACTGCGGGACGCTGATCAACCCGATGATCGTCAGCGGGCAGGTGCACGGCGGTGTCGCGCAGGGCATCGCGGGTGCGCTGTACGAGACCCTGGCCTACGACGAGCACGGCCAGCTGCTCAACGCCTCCTTCATGGACTTTCTGATGCCCTACGCGACCGAGATGCCCAGGACGCTGGAACTGGGGCACCAGGAGACTCCGTCGCCACTGAACCCGCTCGGCATCAAGGGTGCCGGCGAGGCCGGCGTCATCCCCGTCGCCGCCGTGATCGCCTCCGCCATCGAGGACGCGCTGGGCATCCGTATCGACGCGATGCCGTTGTCTCCCAGCGCATTGTTCGACCTGCGCCGGGGGGCCGCGGACGGGCGAGTCGACATGGTGAAGGGGCGCACGCCATGAAGGTCTCCGGTTCCGCGGTGCTGCACGGCTCCCGCGAGCAGGTGTGGGCTGCCGTCACCGACCCGGCCGTGCTCGCCACCGTGATCCCCGGGTGTGACCGCCTGACGGCCACGGCGCCCGATCGGTTCTCGGTCGTGCTGACGCTCGGTGTCGCGTCCATCAAGGGCTCCTACACCGGCGAGATCGCATTCAGTGAGCTGCGCGAACCGGAGGCGCTGACCATGCGGGCCAACGGATCCGGCGGTCCCGGGACCATCGACACGACGGTGGGTGTCACGTTCGCTCCCCTGCCCGACGGCACCACCCGGGTCGACTACGACGCCGACGCCATGGTCGGCGGCATGGTCGGCGGCGTCGGGCAGCGGGTGCTCGGCGGCGTGGCGAAGAAGACCGCCGGCCTGTTCTTCGCGGCCATCGACGATGTTCTCACCGGCACCCGACAGCATCCGGGCGCAGCGGCGGTGTCGGCGACAGACGCGTCGGCGACAGACGCGTCGGCAACAGGAGTGTCGGCAGCCCCGGCGTCGGCAGTGGGTCCGGCTGCGGCGTTCGCGACTGCACGACCGGCGGCGGCAGGCTCGAGACAGGGGCCGGTGACACTCCTGGGTGCAGCGGCCTTCGGCGCGCTGTCCATGCTGGCCGGTGTGCTGGTCGGCGCCCGGATCGCCCGCCGCCGCTGATCCGGCTGCCGCCCCGTGCGCGGCGCCGTCCTCCGCGCCGCCTCCGCAACTTCAGCAGTCCTTCTCCTCGACTATCGCTCGTGCAGGGTGAGCGGGCGAAAACTCCCTGCACCAGCGTCAGCGGAGCGGACACAGCACCGAGAGTTCGACGTCAGGTCGCACCAGGAATTTCTCGCCGCGCTCACTGTGTTGCCAACAAACATGACCGACCTCATCCCGGCCGACTACGCCCACCTGCTGGAGCGTCCGCTGTACGGCCATCTCGGAACCATCCGTCCCGACGACACCGTCCAGGTCAACCCGATGTGGTTCGAGTACGACGGTGAGCACATCCGCTTCACCCACACGACGAAGCGGGCGAAATACCGCAACCTGCGCCGTAACCCGTCGATGAGCCTGTCGATCGTCGACCCGGACAACGAGTACCGGTACCTGGAGTTGCGCGGCCGACTGGTCGACGTCGTCCCCGATCCGACCGGCTCGTTCTACGTCCGGCTGGGGCAGCGGTACGGCAACGCCGGCCAGCAGCCGCCGCCGGACAGCGCTGACCGGGTGATCCTGGTGATGAACATCGAGAAGACCGCCAAGCAGTAGAGCGCCGCCCGCCGCACCGCTCACCCGTCACCGCACGAACACGGCAGGGGCGGTCGCCGCCCGCGCCGCCGCGGTGTGCAGGATGGCGACATGGTGACCACCGGGCCGCAGGACGCATCGCCACATGAATCACCATCAGCGCCGCATGAGATCATCGTCGACACCGACTGCGGCATCGACGATGCCCTTGCCCTGCTGTATCTCGCCGCGCGGCCCGATGTCCGCATCGTCGGTGCCACCGGTGTGTACGGGAATTGCACCGTCGACGACGCCGTCCGCAACATCGGGCACGTGCTGCGGCTGGCCGGAATCGGCGACACCCCGGTGGCTCGTGGCGCGTCCGGCCCGCTGATCGGCGAGGCGCACATCGCGCACTACGTGCACGGACGCGACGGGCTCGGCGATGTGGTGTCGGCGGCGGAGAAGGCCGACCCTGCGGTCATGCTGGACTTCGACTCCGCCGATGCGCTGATCCGTTGGGCCCGCTCCGATCCGGGCCGTTACACCTTGCTCACACTCGGACCGCTGACCAACGTCGGCCGGGCGCTGGAGCGGGAGCCGGCGCTGCTGAACAGTTTTCGGCAAGTGGTGATCATGGGCGGGTCCGGCCCGTTCCCCGCCGTCGGTACCTCGTTGATGGTCGATGCCAACGTGCAGAACGACGGCGAGGCCGCCCGTCGGGTGTTCGCCGCGCCGTGCCTGCGGCGGGTGATGGTAGGGGTCAACGTCACCCGGACCGTCGTCACCGACGAAGCCGCGATCGCCCGTCTGCATGCGGGGTCATCTGACCGGACACGCTTCGCCGCAGCGATTCTCGAGTCCTACCTGGACTTCTACCGGCTGGCCTGGGGCCGGCGGATCTGCCCGGTCCACGACGGTCTGGCGGCCGCGCTGGCCGTCCAGCCGGACTGGATCGAGACGGAGGTGACCGGACCGGTGAACATCACCTTCGACGGGTTCGCCACTCGGGCGCACGTGATGCAGACCTGGGAAGGGGCACCGGTGGCCTGGGACATCGAGCCGGCACCGGACAGCACTGCGGTGACCGCGGTGGACGCGGACGCGTTCCTGGCGGACTTCCTGGACAAACTCGGCGCCGGGAGCTGAAGAGCCGACCGGCGCTCTGCCCGCACAGGTCACGGTCGTCGAGCTCAGCGGATCCGGACCACCTCGAATTCGCAGTCGGGGTCGGCAATCGCATTCTGCGCCTCGACCAGACAGATCTCACGTGACCCCGCGACGTGCGTCGCAGCCAGGATGCCGTACACCGATGACGCCACCCGGGCCAGCGCCACCTCCGGTCCGTCATGCAGATGGGCGAGGAACAGCGCGGCGGTCACGTCGCCTGCGCCGTTGACGCTGATCGGAAGTTCCGGCGTGCGCACCAGGTAGGCACCGCTACCGTCCACCGCCAGCATCCCGATCTCGCCGTCAGCGACCCCGGCGCCCTGTACCGAGGTGACCAGCACCGTCGACGGCCCCATTGCGCGGACCGCGTCCACCGCGGACAGCAACCCTTCGACGGTGCCGACAGCGCTGACGTCCACCGCGGACGGATCCCCGCCTGCGGCGAGGTAGGCGAGCTCGAAAGCGTTGGGCGTGACCACATCCGCGACCGGAACCACCCGCTCCCTGATCAGTTCGGGCAGGCCGGGAAGGACGAACATGCCGCGCCCGACGTCGCCCATCACCGGGTCGCAGCAGTACACCGCGTCTGGGTTCAGGTCCCGCACCCGTCGCACCGCCGACAGCACCACGTCGGCGACGCCCGGCGAACCCTGGTAGCCGGTCAGCACCGCATCGGCGCTACCCAGAACGCCGCGATCGGCAATCCCGTCGATCACGTCGGCGATGACGGCCGGCTCCAGCACGAGTCCGCGCCACGAGCCGTAGCCGGTGTGGTTGCTGAAGTGGACGGTGATCACCGGCCACACATGGTGTCCCAGCCGCTGCAACGGAAAGGTCGCGGCCGAATTGCCGACATGCCCGTAAGCGACCGAGGACTGGATTGACAGGACTCGCATGACGGCACAGCCTAGGCGCGCCCCGAACGGGCCGCCGGCAGCGTGCCAGACTGAGGCCCGTGTGGGAGCCAGCAGACCAGGCGCAGCATCCGGGTGCGGTGCTACCTCGTGACCAACTCGCCGGCCGCATCCAGCACACGCTGATCGGCCAGGCGATCACCGAACGCCAGGTGCGCAGGCATGTTCAGGAAACACTGACCCATGGCTTCGATGCCGTCGTGGTGCCGCCGTGCTGGGTCTGGGCCGCCCGGAACGAGCTCCGCGGGACGGCCGCCCGCATCGGGTCCATCGTCGACTTCCCCAACGGCTCCAGCCTCACCGGGGCGCGGGTGGCTGAGGTCAAGGCACTCGTGGAAGCCGGCGTCGACGAACTGGACGCCACCGTCAACGTGGGATATCTGCTCTCCGGCAGAGTGCGGGAATTCGCCGCCGACCTCGCTGCCGTCGTCGGCGCGGCCGAACCGGTCGGGGTCAAACTCATGCTCGAACTGCCGTTGCTCGACGCCCGCCAGCGCGAGCAGGCCGTACAGGCGGCCATCGATGCAGGCGCGGCATTCGTGTCGATTGCATCCCGGGGTGCGGTCGGCATCGCAGATCCGGCCACCATCGCGTACCTGCGCCGGTCGGTACCGGCGTCCATGGGCGTCAAGGCCTCGGGGGGAGTGAAAACCGTCGAGCAGGTTCGTGCGTTGCTGAGCTCCGGGGCCGATCTGATCGGCACCTCGGCGGGCATCTCGATCGTGACCGGGACCGGCGCCGTGCGGGGTTCGCTCTACTCGTACTGAATCGTTATGCCCTGTCGAATCGTGGGCCGAACACCGTGACTTCTGCCCTTTTTCCCACGGCCGGGGAGTGCGGTCGTCGCTGCGTCACCCTTCGCGGTCGGTTAACAATGCCGATCGTGTGATGCAGCGACTTCGTTGGGACACTTACCAAAATGTGATCTCTGGGGGGATTGACGCGGCGAGTCGCGCTCCATAGTTTGTGTGACCACCGTACTAGTACATGTCGGGCAGATGTTCGGCAGGTAAATCGGCGTGCCCGTTGCTGTGTTGGGACGCCGGGTCGGCCCGTCTCGGGTTCCATCCGGCCGGTCGTCAAGTTCTGTGCCCCTTCCGCCTGCTGTCCGGCAGGCGGTTTCGTCAGAGAGGGAAATGTTCATGCGTCTGAAGACCTCCGCAGTACTCGGCCTGGTGGCGGCAGGGTCGCTGCTGCTGGCTGCCTGTGGCTCCAGCAATGACAGCGCCAACACCAGCAGCGCCGCGGCCGGTGCGACGTCCGCAGCCGCGAGCGCCACCAGCGCCGCGGATTCGGCGATGACATCTGCGGAATCAGCCGCCTCCAGTGCGGCCGGCGGCGGGAGCGCCGCCGCAGGCACCGGCAAGGTCGGCATCATCTTGCCGGACACCAAGTCGTCGGCCCGCTGGGAGACGCAGGACCGGCCGAACCTCGAGGCCGCGTTCAAGGCCGCCGGGGTTGATTACGACATCCAGAACGCCAACGGTGACAAGGCCGCGATGGCCACCATCGCCGACCAGATGATCGCCAATGGCGCGACCGTTCTGGCGATCGTCAACCTGGACAACGAGTCCGGTGCCGCCATCCAGAAGAAGGCCGCGGCGCAGGGCGTCAAGACGATCGACTACGACCGGCTGACCCTGGGCGGAAACGCCGACTACTACGTGTCGTTCAACAACACCACCGTCGGTGAGTTGCAGGGCAAGGGTCTGGACAAGTGTCTGGGCGGCGGCGACAAGAAGATCGTCTTCCTCAACGGGTCGCCGTCGGACTCCAATGCCACCGCCTTCTCCGCTGGTGCGCACTCGGTCCTCGACCCGATGACGAACTACACCGTCGTGGCCGAGCAGGCCGTTCCGGACTGGGACAACCAGCAGGCCGGCACCATCTACGAGCAGATGTTCACCGCCCAGGGCGGACAGATCGACGGTGTCCTCGCCGCCAATGACGGTCTGGGCAACGCGGTCATCGCGATCAACAAGAAGAACGGCCTGCAGATCCCGGTCACCGGCCAGGACGCGACTGTTCAGGGCCTGCAGAACATCCTCGCCGGGGACCAGTGCATGACGGTCTTCAAGGACACCACCAAGGAGGCCGGGGCCCTGGCCGATGTCGCCATCGCGCTGGCCAACGGCCAGACCCCGGACACCACCGGCACCGTCAAGGACACCGAGGGCAACCGGGACGTCAACGCCATCCTGGAAACCCCGGAGGCCATCTACAAGGAGAACGTCAAGGACGTCGTGGACGCCAAGGGCGTCACCGCGAAGGAACTCTGCACCGGGGCCTACGCGGCCCAGTGCACCGAACTCGGTATCAGCTGACCTGAAGCAGCTCGCCGGGCCCGGACGACGCAGTGCGACGTCCGGGCCCGGCGCAGGTCTTTGTCCCCCGATCTCCCAGCCGAGGAGCACGTCCGATGACGCAGTCAACTGCCCCCATTCTCGAATTGCGGGGGGTGAACAAGAGTTTCGGTGCCGTCCAGGTGTTGCACGGCGTCGATCTTTCGATCTATCCGGGCCAGGTCACGGCGCTCGTCGGTGACAACGGCGCGGGCAAGTCCACGCTCGTCAAGTGCGTCGCCGGTATCTACGGCATCGACACCGGTGAGTACCTGTTCGACGGAAAGGCGGTTCATGTCGGTAATCCTCGGGATGCCGCCGCCCTGGGGATCGAGATCGTCTACCAGGACCTCGCCCTCTGCGACAACCTGGACATCGTCCAGAACATGTTCCTCGGCCGAGAACCAAAGTCGGGAATCGTGCTCGACGAGGGTGAGATGGAGATCAAGGCGCGGGACACCCTCGCCTCGTTGTCCGTCCGCACCGTCTCGTCGGTTCGCCAACTCGTCGCCAGCCTGTCCGGTGGGCAGCGGCAGACCGTCGCCATCGCCAAGTCCGTGCTGTGGAACTCCAAGGTCGTCATGCTCGATGAGCCGACCGCAGCGCTCGGTGTGGCCCAGACCAGACAGGTGCTCGACCTGGTGCGCAGGCTGGCCGATCAGGGTCTGGGTGTGCTGTTGATCAGTCACAACATGAACGACGTGAAGGAGGTCAGCGACCGGATCACCGCGCTGTACCTGGGCAGGGTCGCGGCCGACGTACCGGCCGCCGACGTCAGCAGCCGAGAGATCGTCGAGCTGATCACCACCGGGCGTTCGGGGGACCACGGGCTCGCCCCGGCATTTGCGCAGGACACAGCATGAGCGCCCCCGACAAGCCGGGCCCGACCAAGACCATCCCGGATGTGGAGGCGCGTGCGGCCTTCTCCGGCGACGCGGCCGGAACGATGTCCGTCGGGCAGTACTTCCAGGCGTATCGCAACAAGCTGCGCGCCGGTGACGTCGGTTCCCTGCCGGCCGTTCTCGGGCTCGTGGTGCTGGTCATCGTCTTCACCATCGCAGCGCCGAATGTGTTCCTCTCCACGTTCAATCTGGCCAACCTGCTGACCCAGGCCGGGTCGATCTGTGTGCTTGCCATGGGCATCGGGTTCGTGCTGCTGCTCGGCCACATCGACCTGTCGGCCGGCGTGATCGGCGGTGTGGGCGCCGGCGTGATGTCCATGCTGATGATCAAGGCCGACCTGCCGTGGTACCTGGCGGTCCTGATCGCGCTCGGCGTCGGCGTCGCGATGGGAATTTTCACCGGCATTCTGGTCTCCGCGGTCGGTATCCCGTCCTTCGTCGTCACCCTCGCAACATTCCTTGCCTATCAAGGCGTTCTGCTGTGGATCATCGGCACCGGCGGGACGGTGCCGATCAACGACGAGACCATCCTGAACATCTCCAACGGAAACATGCCGGTGCTGCTGGGGTGGATCGTGGTCATCGCTTCCATCGTGGCGTACGCGGCGCTGAACCTGCTGGTGTACCAACGCAGGACCGCGCACAACCTGGTGACTCCGCCGTTCGCCATCATCCTGATACGTATCGGGGTGCTTGCGGTCGTGCTGCTGGCAGCTACCTTCCTGCTCAGCCAGAATCGCGCCTTCGGCAACATCGTGCTGGAGGGCATCCCGTGGATCGCCCCGTTGGTCGGCGTGCTGCTGGTGCTGTGGACCTTCGTGCAGAACCGCACCGCGTTCGGCCGGCACATCTACGCCGTCGGTGGCAACGCCGAGGCCGCCCGCCGGGCCGGTATCCGGGTCGGTCAGATCACCATCGCCTGCTTCGTCATCAGCTCCGGGATGGCGGTGATCTCGGGCATCGTCGCGGCGTCCCGGCTGAACTCCGTGACCCCGGACGCCGGCGCCGGCAACACCCTGCTGTACGCCGTCGCAGCTGCCGTCATCGGCGGCACGTCGCTGTTCGGCGGCAAGGGTAAGGCCCGCGATGCCATCATCGGTGGCCTGGTCATCGCCGTCATCGACAACGGGCTGGGCCTGCTCGGACTGCAGGCCTACATCAAGTTCATCATCACCGGCGTCGTGTTGCTCCTCGCCGCCAGCGTCGATGCGATCACCCGTCGCAGGCGGGCCAGCAGCGGGGGCTGAGCTCACGTCCGCCCTGTCCATCACGTCCTCCGCTGGCCACGTCAGCAGCAGGTCGATTCCTCCGCAACGACGAAAGGCTTCTCGTGCCCATCGCCGTCCGGTCCACCGGCGATGCGACTCCGGCTGACCAGGCCACGGTTCGAAGGCTGAACCTGGCGCTGCTGATGCGCAGCCTGGCCGACGGCGGCCCGCGCCCGAGGGCGAAGCTTGCCCACGACACCGGCCTGACCAAGGCAACCGTCTCCAGCCTGGTCACCGAGCTGGACGACCGCGGGCTGGTCATCGAGGGCAACATCGACCGGGGCGGTCTCGGCCGCCCCGGCCGGACCGTCGAGCTGGACCCGACCTGGGTCCGGTTCATCGGCATCGAGGTGCAGGTCGACTACATCGCCGGGATCGTCGTCGACCTGCGCGGCCAGGTGCTGTGCCGGCGCCGGATCACCCGCTCGATGTCGGAACTGGGGCCGGCCAGGGCGCTCGGTGTCGTCGCCGACGTCGCCCGCAAGCTCGTCGAGGAGGCGGGCTGCTCGGTGGAGCAGGTGCAGAGCCTGCACATCGCGCTTCCCGGACTGGTGGACGCCAACGCGGGGATGCTCTCCTTCGCCCCGAACCTGCACTGGCGGGACGTCGACATCGTGCACACCCTGATGGGTCGCCTGCAGTGGGCGGACACCAGGATCACCGTCGACAACGACGCCAACATGGGCGCGATGGCCCACTACGCGGTCGGGCAGGTCGCCGGTGCCTCGAACCTGCTCTACCTGGCCGGCGCCGTCGGGGTCGGCGCCGGGATGATCGTCGATGGTCACATCGTTCGCGGCGCAGACGGTTTCGCCGGCGAGGTCGGTCACATGACGATCGGCGCGCCGGACCGGCTGTGCGGGTGTGGCCGGCGCGGCTGCTGGGAGACCGAGGTCGGTTTCGCCGCGCTGCTGGACATGGTGGCCGAGCCCGGGACGTCGTCCCACCATCCCCGTGGCGACCTGGGCGCACAGCTGGTGCGGGTCGTCCAACGCGCCGAGGACGGCGAACAGGTCGTGCTCGACGCGCTTGCCCGGCAGGCCAGGTGGCTGGGGATCGGGATCGCGGTGTTGGCCAACGTGCTCAACCCGGACACCATCGTGCTGGGTGGCCATTACCCCGCCCTTCGCAGGTATCTCGAAGAACCGGTGATGGCGGAGCTGCGATCCAGGGTGCTGGCGGGGCCGGCGGCGATGTGCCGGCTGGAATTCTCCGAGCTGGGCCTGGAGGCCGCGTCGCTCGGTGCCGCACACGCCGGTATCGAGCAACTGATCGCCGATCCGACGCTGGCCAGGATCCGCACCGGATAGCCGGAGGTCGCACCGGCCGGGGTGTTTCCGCGAGCGGCGGCCCGCCGTACGGTAGAGCCCCGGACGCACCCTGCCGGTCCCGATCCACCGCGCCGCCGGTGCGACCCGCCGCCGGAGCACCATTGCTGCCCGATCACCACGCCCGCACGATGACCGAGAAGGATGGCACCCCTTGGCCGATGATGTTCTGGTAGCCGGTATCGACTCCTCGACCCAGTCCACCAAGGTGGTCCTGGTCCGGGCCACCGACGGCTCCGTCGTCGCCGAGTCCTCTGCGCCGCACCCGGCGGGCACCGCCGTCGATCCGCAGCATTGGTGGGAGGCGCTGCAGCAGGCCGGTTCCGGGCTGCTGGATCGGGCGTCCGCGGTGGCCGTCGGCGGGCAGCAGCACGGCATGGTCGCACTGGACACCGATGGTGCCGTGGTGCGCGATGCGCTGCTGTGGAACGACCTTCGCTCTGCGCCGCAGATTGCCGAGGTCGTCGAGCATCTCGGGGGGCCGCAGCACTGCGCGGAGACGATCGGCTCGGTCCCCGCCGCCTCCTTCACCGTCACCAAGCTGCGCTGGATGGCGGAGAACGAACCCGACAACGCTGCCAGGACAGCCAGTGTGCTCCTGCCCCACGACTGGTTGACCTGGAAGCTCGCAGGCGGCGCGGAGTCCGGGGCAGCGATGACGACCGATCATGGTGATGCGTCCGGGACCGGCTACTACTCGCCCGCCGATCGGGCCTGGCTGCCGGATATCGCACAGTGGGCGCTGCGCCGTGGCGCCGGCGACGAGGAGCTGCGGTTACCGCGAATCGCCGCGCCCTCCGAGGTGGTCGGAAAGACCGGATCTGGTGCATCGCTGGGCGCCGGTACCGGCGACAACATGGCTGCCGCACTGGGCCTGGGTCTGCAGGACGGCGATGTCGCGGTGTCCATCGGGACCTCAGGGACCGCGTTCTGCGTGACCGACTCACCCACCGCGGACCCGAGCGGATCTGTCGCCGGCTTTGCCGATGCGTCTGGCCGGTACCTGCCGCTGGTCGCCACCGTCAACGCCGCACGCGTGCTGGCCGTCGTCGCGAACCTGCTCGGGGTCGACCACGCCGAGTTCGCCGATCTGGCCCTGTCCGCACCGTCGGGCGCCGGTGGCCTCACTCTGCTGCCGTACCTGGACGGTGAGCGGACGCCGAACCGCCCGCATGCAACCGGCGTGCTGCGCGGGCTGACCTCGGGTGTCACCAGAGCAGACCTGGCCCGCGCAGCGGTCGAGGCGCTGCTGTGCTCGCTGGCCGACGCCGTCGATGCCCTCGGCGTCACGCCGCAGCGGGTGTTGATGATCGGGGGCGCCGCACGTAACCCGGCGATCCAGCAACTGGCGCCGGCGATCTTCGGGACCGACGTGCTGGTGCCGGCGGCTGCGGAGTACGTCGCACTGGGCGCGGCGCGGCAGGCCGCCTGGGCGCTGTCCGGAGCGGCGACGCCGCCGGAGTGGCCGGCCGCTGAGGCACGGGTGCTGACCGCGGACCCCACGCCTGAGGTCCGGGAACAGTACGGCGTGCTGCGGGATGCGACCGCCGGCTGGTGAGCTGCCGAGCTCGTCGCCGCGGCCCTTGCCGAGGCGTCCATGTGGGGTGGCGCCTGGGTGGACTCACCGCGCTCCGGGACGGAGAAAGTTCACCGTGCGAATCGATCTGAAGAAGGAGCGCCCGGACCTGTACCGGCCGGGGGCAAGGGAATTCACCGAGGTCGACGTCCTATGACGACGAGGCTGCCACGCTGGCCCATCTGCACGACGAGGTCATGCCGACGCTCGGGCTGACCTTCAATGGGCGGCATCACGAGATCTACCTCGGTGACCCGCGCAAGGTGGCTCCGGAGAAGTTGAGAACCGTACTGCGGCAACCGGTGCGGGCGGCGTCCTGAGGGCTGGTCAACCGCGGACCGACAGGCCGGCCTCACGATGATGGCGACACGACCGTTGACAGGTGACCAAATGGTCACCTATGGTCGGACCCGTGATCGACGACGACCTGGTGTTCAAGGCGTTGGCCGACCCGACCCGGCGGTTGCTCCTCGACCTGCTCTTCGAGCGTGACGGCCGCACGCTCAGCGAGCTGGAATCGACCGTGGAGATGACCCGCTTCGGCGTCATGAAACACCTCAAGGTGCTGGAGGACGCCGGGCTCGTGATCACCCATCGGTCAGGCCGGGAGAAACAGCATTTTCTCAACGCCGTACCGATCCGAGAAGTCCACGACCGCTGGATCGACAAGTACACCGAGCCAGCGCTTTCCGCGCTGGCCGACCTCAAAGCGGAATTGGAGAACCCGTCATGACCGACACCGCCACCACGCCCGACACTGCAGCCCTCGATACAGCGGCCGCCGATCCTGCGGCCCTCGATACTGGGGCATCGGCGGTCGTGCAGATCAACCGGATCTACATCCGCGCCACCCCGCAGGCCATCTGGGACGCCATCACCCAACCGGACTGGACCGAGAAATACGGCTACGGCGGGCGGGCCGAGTTCGACCTGCGGCCGGGTGGTGCGTTCAAGATCATCGCCAGCGCCGAGATGCAGCAGGCGGGGATGCCCGAGGTTGTCGTGGACGGGCAGGTTGTCGAGGCAGATCCGCCGCATCGGCTCGTCCAGACCTGGCGGGCCGGCTGGGATGCCGAGCCGGCGACCACCCTGACCTACACCATCGCCGAGAAGGCCGACGGTGTCACCTGTCTGACGGTTACCCATGAGCTCGACGGCGCTCCGAACACCGCCGCGATGGTCGGTGGCTCGGTCGACGGTGCCGGCGGGGGGTGGGCCGAAGTGCTCAGCGATCTGAAAACGCTGCTGGAGACGGGAAAGTCACTGTTCGGGCCGGCGGTCAACGACCAGAACCGGTAGCCGCCCGATCGTGACCGCCGCCGCGTCCGGCGGTCACGACGGCGCCCCCACCGTGATCATCCGCGCCCTCGGTCGGGATGATGATCACCTCGGAGACCTGCTCGGCCAGCACCTCGGCGGCACCGGGCGGCAGCCGGTCGTCGGTCAGCAGGGTGGTGACGGCCCGCAGCGGCGCGATCTGGGCCAGTCCGACCACCCCCCACTTGGTGTGATCGGCGACGACGACCAACCGGCGGGCGGACTCGACCAGCGCCCGGTTCGTCTCGGCCTCCAGCAGGTTGGGCGTCGTCAGTCCGGCCCGCTCGTCGATCCCGTGCACACCCATGATCACCATGTCCACGTGCAACGAGCGGATCGCCTGCACCGCAACGGGTCCCACCAGTCCGTCGGACGGGGTGCGCAGGCCCCCGGTCAGCACGACGGTGAGATCCGGCCGCTGGCGGGCGTTGAGCACCTCCGCCACCTTGAGAGAATTGGTGACGACGGTCAGATTGGCGATCTCGCCGAGATGGCGGGCCAGCGTCCAGGTGGTGCTCCCGGCGGTGATCGCGATCGCCATGCCGGGACGGACCAGCTGCGCGGCCCTGGCGGCGATGGCTTCCTTCTCCGAGACCTCGCGCTGGCTGGTGACCTCGAATCCGGGTTCGATGGCGCTCGCGGTGTCCATCGCGGTCGCACCGCCGTGCACCTTGGACAGCAGGCCCTTGCGGTCCAGCGCCTCGAGATCGCGCCGGACCGTCATGTCCGAGACGCCCAGCAGGGCGGTCAGGTGCGCCACCCTGGCTCCGCCGGTCCGGCGAACCTCATCCAGGATGCGGGCCTGGCGCATGGCAGCGAGCACGATACGAACCTACCGTCCCGGTGCCGAAAGATCAGGCTGACGAAACCGGACCGGCGAGATCGGCGTGACAGGATCGAGGTTGTGACGCGGGGCAGGCAGCTGCGCGGCGGTGACCGTGCGGTCACCGCCGCTGACATCGACGCCGCGGCCAGGCGGATCGCCGGGATCGCCGCGCTGACACCGCTGGAGGAATGCCGCCGGCTGTCGGCCGAGACCGGCGCAACGGTGCTGCTCAAGCGTGAGGACCTGCAGGTGGTCCGGTCGTACAAGGTGCGCGGCGCCTTCAACCTGATGTCTCAGCTCGACGCGGCAGCGCGCGCGGCGGGTGTCGTCTGCGCCAGTGCGGGCAACCACGCCCAGGGCGTCGCCTTCGCCTGCCGCGAGCTCGACATCAGGGGCCGGATCTACCTGCCGAACACGACGCCGCGGCAGAAGCGGGACCGCATCCTCTCGCACGGCGACGGCAGGGTCGAGTTGGTGCTGACCGGTGACACCTTCGATGACGCAGCGCTCGCCGCAGCCGAGCATGCGGACAGCACCGGCGCGGTGTTGGTGCCGCCGTTCGACGATCCACGCACCGTCGCCGGCCAGGGCACCGTGGTCCGGGAGATGCTGCAGCAACTGGGCCGCCCACCCGACGTGGTCGTCGTCCCGGTCGGTGGCGGCGGATTGATCGCCGGCGTGCTGACCTACCTTCGCGAGCGGGCACCAGGTGTGCGGGTGGTCGGGGTGGAGCCGGCCGGTGCACCCGCGATGATCCAGGCTCTGCAGCAGGGTGCACCGAGCCGGTTGGAGGCGATGGACCCGTTCGTCGATGGCGCCGCCGTCCGGCAGATCGGAACGCTGCCGTTCAAGATCGTCGCTGAGACCGGGACCACGGTGATGTCGGTCGACGAGGGTGCCATCTGCACCCAGATGCTGCGGCTGTACCAGAACGAGGGCATCGTCGCCGAGCCCGCCGGCGCACTGGCCGTCACCGCGCTGGCCGAGCTCGATCTGGGCGCCGGCTCGACGGTGGTCGCGGTCGTCTCCGGCGGCAACAACGACGTGTCCCGGTACGGGGAGATCCTCGAGCGCTCGTTGGTGCACCTCGGGCTCAAGCACTACTTCCTGGTCGACTTCCCGCAGGAGCCGGGGGCGCTGCGCCGCTTCCTGGACGAGGTGCTCGGCCCGGACGACGACATCACGCTGTTCGAGTACGTCAAGCGCAACAACCGGGAAACCGGGCCGGCCCTCGTCGGCGTCGAGATCGGCGCTGCCGACGGCCTGCCCGCGCTGCTGAAGCGTATGGCGGCCGCACCGATGGAAGTCGAGCGAATCCTGCCGGGGTCGGCTGCCTACCGGTATCTGACCTGATGCGATGCGGGTCGTCATCCGGTCCCCGCACGGGAACCGGAACAGACGGCGCCGTAGCGACTCTCATGAGTCGTCGCCGGCGAGCAACGCGTCGATCACGCGTCGGGTTTCCTCGCCCGCCACGGTGTCACCGTCCAGCGAGTCAGGCGTTCGCAGGTCCCGCTGGGTGATCAGCGCCTTCCACAGCGCCCACCCGCGTCCGCGGGCCCAGCAGTCGTCGTCCGGGTCCAGGGCCGCCCGGAACACCGCCCGGCTGGGGGCGTCCAACAGCGTCCACGCGATCACCAGGTCACATGCCGGGTCTCCGACGCCCGCGCAACCGAAGTCGATGACGGCGCTGAGCCGGCCGTCCCGCAGCAGCAGGTTGCCCGGCGCGACGTCTCCGTGGAACCACACGCCGCGGCCCGTATGAGGGGTGGCGAGGGCGCGCTCCCAGGTCTCGGTGGCCCGCGCCGGGTCGACCAGGTCCGCCACAGCTCTGATCGCGTGCCGGGTCTCCGCGTCGTAGTGGTCCAGCGGCCCGCCCCGGTACCCGGTGTGGAGCCCTGGTCCGGGACCACCGGCGGGGTCCGCCGCCTGCAGGGAGCCGAGGAAGGCCGCCAGGTCGCCGGCCAACCCCGGAAGGTCGATGTCCGCGCCATCGAGCACCGTCCGGCCGTCGAGCCAGCCGTAGACCGACCAGTCGAAGGGATAGCCGTGCCCGGGAACACCGCGCGCGATCGGCGCCGGGATCGGCACCGGTGACGCCGTCGCCAGCACCGGAAGCCAGCGCTGTTCCTTGTCGACTTGTACCGCGTAGCCCTCGGCACTGGGCAACCGGACCAGCAGCCGTTCGCCCAGCCGGAAGGTCCGGTGGTCGACGCCCCCGGGCAGCACCGGGGTGATCGGCAGCTCCGACCACCGCGGAAACTGGCTGCTGATCAGCGCACCGACCAGTGTGCGGTCGATGACGACGGGGTCGATGGTGATGGGTGGTCCTCTCGCCGGCCTGCGGCACCGGAGCCCTCTGCGCCGCGCATCGCATCCTCACCGACGGATCGCGCCGGGTGCCACTGGTTTGCTGATCGAGGCGTTGGCCTCGGCACCCGGCCGTCGCGCAGAACAGGGACTACCCTGCGGGTATGAGCGAGAGCGATCGGACCAGGGGCACTGAAGAGGTCGGCGACTTCGCCCGGCACGACGTCCTGAAACCGCACGAGGAACGGCCCGAGCACGTCGGCAGCTTCGACGAGCACGACGAGCAGGCCCCGCACGCGGAGCGTGAAGAAGAGATCGGCGACTTCTCCCGGCACGACGTGCAGAAACTCGGCGAGACAAGTGAGGACGCCGTCCCGCGGTTCGACCGCCACGACCAATAGGCGGAGGTACTGACAGTCCTCAGCCGAACGGTGCCGTTCACGCCCGACGGCCTGGCCGGTGATGCCATCATGTCGCGATGACGCATCTGCGGATCGGCATCGACACCGGTGGCACCTTCACCGACGTCGTGGCCGTGGACACCCGCAACGGCGAGGTCACCACCACCAAGACGCCGTCCACCCCGGCTGATCCGGCCGACGGTTTCCTGGCCGGAGTCCACAAGATCCTGGCCCTGCTCGACTCCGGGCCCGATGCGATCGAATGGATCCTGCACGGGACGACTGTTGCCACCAACCAGTTACTTCAGGGCCGTGCCGGGTCACTCGGGTTCATCACCACCGATGGCTACGAGTCGATGCTGGAGATCGCGCGGCAGTCGGTCCCGGACGGATACGGGAACTCGTACTTCTGGGTCAAGCCGGACCGGATCGTGCCGGCCGACCTGGTGAAGACGGTCGGCGGTCGGATGGATTTCCAAGGCCGGGAATTGCGCCCCTTCGACCGTGCGGCCGCTGTCGCCGCGGCCCGCTTTTTCCGGCACAACGGAATCGCCAGCATCGCCGTCTGCTTCCTGCACTCCTACGCCAATGATGAGCACGAGCGTCTGATGGCAGAGGTCCTCGCGGCCGAGTACCCGCAAGCCGTCGTCTCGCTGTCCAGCCAGGTGCTGCCGGAGTATCGGGAGTACGAGCGCGCGATGACGACGCTGATCGACGCGGCGGTGAAACCGACGGTGGCCGCGTACGTCTCGGCCATCGCCAGCAGGCTGGCTGAGCTCGACGGCGGCCGCGGCACGCCGTTCTCGATCATGCGCTCGAACGGTGGCGTGCTCTCCGCCGCCCATGTGGCCCGGCAGCCGATCAGCACCGTGCTGTCCGGTCCGGCCGCCGGCGCGCTCGGCGCCGCCGCGATCGCTGCCCGGGCCGGCTTTCCCGCGGTGATTACCTGTGACGGCGGCGGCACCTCCACGGACGTCACCGTCATCACCGACGGCCGCCCGTCGCTGACCACCGAAGGCGCGGTCGGTCCGTTCCCGGCCAAGATCCCGATGATCGACGTCGTCACCGTCGGCGCGGGAGGTGGCTCGGTGGCGTGGATCTCGCCCGAAGGCACGCTGAAGGTCGGGCCGCGGTCGGCCGGCGCGGATCCCGGCCCGGCGTGTTACCGGCGGGGCGGCACCGAGCCCACCGTCACCGATGCGCACCTGGCGCTCGGCCGGATACCGCCGCACCTGCTGGGTGGCGAGATCGGCCTGGATCAGGCGTCTGCCGAACGGGCCATCGCGAGAATCGCCGCCGCGTTGGGTCTGTCGACAGACCAGGCCGCGACCGGAATCCTGGAGATCTCCGCGTGGAATCAGGCCAACGCGGTGCGACGGATCACCACCAAGCGCGGCTTGGATGTCCGGGACTTCCCGCTCGCCACATTCGGCGGATCGGGCTCGCTGCTCGCCTGCCGCCTGATGGACATCCTGTCCATCGGAACGGTTCTGGTGCCGCCGCATCCCGGCAACGTCTCTGCCTACGGGCTGCTGACCGTCGACGTCCGCAACGACGGCGTGCGGACGGTCGTCATCCCCGACCTGCACCTCGACCTGGCGGTGCTGCGCGGCGGCTACGAGGAACTCAGCGCGGACGCCCGGCGGGCCCTGCTCGCCGAGGGTTTCGCCGCTGAGAGCGGCCTGGTGGAGAGGTCGGCCGATCTGCGGTACGTCGGACAGGCTTTCGAGGTGACGGTGCCGTGCCCGACCGGCGAGGTCGATCGCGGCTGGGCGGACGCCGTCGTGCAGCGGTTCCACGACGCCCACCGTGCGCTGTACGGGTACGACTTCCGGTCGCGCACAGATCAACCCGTGGAATGGGTGAACCTGCGGGTCGCCGGTGTCGGGCCGATCGAACGCCCGCGCATTCGACAGATCGAGCCGGGGAAGGGCGCCCTGGCAGGACTGATCGGCCGACGCTCCGTTCACTTCGGACAATGGCAGGAGGCTGCCATCTACGACCGTTCGCGTCTCGGTGCAGGTGACGTCGTCACCGGACCGGCCGTCGTGCAGGAGTTCGGGGCCACCATCCCGGTCTTTCCCGGCTACACCGCCACGGTCGATCGTTTCGGCAACCTGCTGCTGCGGGCTGCGGCGCCCACCGGCGAGACCGCCGGCGCCACCGCCGACGGCACCGGCCGGCACGGCGGCGCAGACAGTGCCATTGGCAGCGGGGGGCCGGCATGATCGACCCGATTCTCGTCGAGATCGTTGCCGGGACCCTGGCTTCCGTCGAGGCCGAGGTGGAGACCGCCATCGGGCGAACCGCCCGGTCGCCGATGATCAGGGACGCACACGACTTCCGCGCGGGCATCCACGACGCGGCGATGCGCAAGCTGACCGGCCGTTCGTACTCCGCGTTGGTGCAGCCTGTGGTCAGGGACTTCCCCATCGAGCAGATGGAACCGGGTGACGTCTACTTCCACAACGACGTCTACCTGTCCGAGGGGGGCATCGGCCACCTGCCGGATCTGTGCGTCACCGTTCCGGTGTTCCACGACGGCCACGTGGTGGCGTTCGTCCAAGCCTTCGGTCATCACGACGACATCGGCGGCACCGTTCCGGGTTCCATGCCCTCGCATGCCACCAGCGTTTTCGAGGAGGGACTGATGGTGCCGCCGATCAAGCTGTGGGCGGCCGGCGTCCCGAACCGGGCAGCGCTGACGATCATGACCCGCAACTCGCGGATGCCCGAGTCGCTGGCAGCAGACCTGGACGCTGAATGCGCGGCCTGCCTGATGGGCGCCCGGCGGCTCGCGGAGCTGTTCGAACGCTACGGCCGGGAACAGATCCAGGCGGCGTTCGACGCCATCCTGCAGGCCACCACCGACACCTACCGCATCGAACTGCTGTCCAAGATTCCGGACGGGGAGTACGTCTGGGAGGACTATGCCGAGCACGACGGCGTGGATCCGCCGCGGCTGCACACCCAGCGGATCACCCTGACCAAGCTCTCGGCCGGTGACGGCGTGACCGACGGCCGGCTGATCCTGGACTTCACCGGCACCTCGCCGCAGGCCAGGGGGCCGATCAACCACTGCGCGGACTACTCGGACGGTGTGTTCCTCGCCAAGTGGCTGGCGCCGATCCTGCGGAACCTGGCTGACACCCCGGAGCGGATGGCCCAGCTCGAGGTCAACGAGGGCGTGGTGCCCCTGATCGAGATGCGTTTTCCGCCACCGGGAACGCTGCTGACGCCGGTGTTCCCTGCACCCACCAACGCCAGGACCTTCGTCATCCTGCGATTGCTCGGGGTGCTGGCCGGAGTGCTGGCCAAGGCGGTCGACGGCCGGATGCCGGCCGACCAGGAGACGATCAGGTACACCGGCGTCTACGGCAGCGACCTCGCCGGCCGGCCCTACCTGATGCGGGAGGTGCTCGGCGGTGGGTCCGGCGGGCGGTACTACGCCGACGGCGAGGACACGATCCATGTCGTGCCGGACTCGCGCAATCTGCCGACGGAGTTCACCGAGGCGCGGTTCCCATTCGTCGTCGAGCGGCTCGGACTCGCGGTGGACTCCGGTGGGCCCGGCCGGTTCCGCGGGGGCCTGGGGTACGACAAGCACATCAGAATGCTCGCCGATGCCCATTTCATGTCGATCGCCGACAGGTCGATCCTGGCCTGCTGGGGGGTCGCCGGTGGGAGGGCGGGCCGCTCCTTCAGCGTCACCATCGATCCCGGCGGGCCGAACGAGCGCAGGGTGGACGCCCTGGCCGACGCGGAACCGGTCGCGGCCGGTGAGGTGATCCGCATCCGGACCACCGGCGGCGGCGGCTGGGGTGATCCGTTGACGCGGCCGCCGGAGCAGGTGCTACGAGATGTCCGCTGGGGCAAGGTGTCGGTGGACGGTGCCCTTTCCGACTACGGGGTCGTCGTCACCGGGGACGCCGACGGGTATCGGGTGGACGACGAGGGCACCGCCGCCGCGCGCGGGCTGTTGGGGGCGGACGCGCTGCCGGACGGAGCGTTCTTCGATCGCGGACCCGGGTACGCGACGCTGTCGGGCGGCCGGGCAACGGCTGCCGTCGACCGGCTGTGACCTGCGCGGCGTTGCGGCGTATTGCCGGCGCGCTTACCGTGCACTGAGCCGACCGGGTGAGATTCCCAGCCTGATGCGGCGGATTGTGACCAGGGAGCCTGCCGCACATCGGTCTGTGCACCAGGCCCGACTTGGAATGCGAGTTGAGGTGGGAGTGAGGGTGGTCGATCCGGACTCCTCTGTTTTCTCCGGTGCCTCCCCGGACCTCCGGGAACTGCTGCGAGGCATCGACTGGTCCGCGACTGCGCTCGGCCCGGTGTCCTCGTGGTCTCCGCTGCTGCGGTTGATGGTCCAGATGGCGCTGCGTTCGGGATTCGCGACCGAGATCCATTGGGGCCCCGACCTGATCACCATCTACAACGACGCGCACGTGCCGCTGCGCGGTCACCGTCATCCGGACGGTCTGGGTCGGGCCATGCGTGACGTCTGGCCGGAGACCTGGGATCGGGCAGGTCCGAGGTTCGATCGGGTTCTTCGCGGCGCGACCCTGCGATTCGATGACGAACGTCAGATATTGCATCGCCACGGCTACCCGGAGGAGTGCTACTTCACGTTCGCGCAGAGCCCCGTCATCGACCTCGACGGAAGCATCGCCGGGGCGATGACCGTAGCCACCGAGACCACCGGCAAGGTGCTGTCGGAGCGCCGGATGCGGGTGGTCCGGGAACTGGGAGCACTGTCCGCAGCCGAGTCCGGCGGCCTCGAGCGGACCTGCGCTGCGGCGCTGGCCGTGCTGGCGACCGCGCGCGAGAGTGTGCCGTTCGCTGCTGCGTTCCTGTCCGACCGGGATGCCCCACGCCCACGGCAGGTCGCTGCCTACGGCCTCGCCGCGGGAGCGGAGCAGGACGTGCTGACTGCTGTGCGCGGCGCCGGCGAGGCGGTCACCGACGCGTTGGCATCGGATCGGCTCCAGGTGCTGGGTGACCTTCGGGCGACGTCGGAGGGCGCGCTGACTCCGGGGCCGATCGGTGAGCTGCTGCCCGACGTCGCGATGGTCCTGCCGCTGACGGTGAGTGGACAGAGCGTGCCGCTGGGTGCGCTGCTGCTCGGCGTGAACCCGTACCGACAGCTGGACGAGGCGTACCTGTCGTTCGTCGACCTGATCGGCCGGCAGTTGCGGGTGGCGGTCACCGACGCTGTTGCGCACCAGACGGAACGGAGCCGGCTACGGGCGTTGGCCGACCTGGACCGCACCAAGACCGAGTTCTTCCAGAACGTCAGCCATGAACTACGGACGCCACTGACATTGCTCCTCGGCCCGCTGCAGGACCTGCTCGCAGCCGCGGAGCACGGCTCCACGGACAGCATCGTCACCCGGCAGGACCTGCGTGCTGCGGTCAGCGCGGCCGAACGGCTCCGGGTGATGGTCGACGCCCTGCTGGACGAGTCCATGACCCAGTCGGGGTTCCTGTCCCCCCAGCCGCGCCCGACCGATCTGGCGACGGCCACCGCAGACGCAGCGGCCATGTTCCGTTCCGTCGCCGAACACCAGGGCCTCAGGTTCGATGTCAGCGTTCCGGACGAGCCGCTGATCGCCGCGGTGGACGGTTCCATGTGGTCCACCATCGTCACCAACCTGCTGTCCAATGCAGTGAAATACACCGCGGCAGGGCGCATCTCGGTGATGCTGGTGGCCGTAGACGGCGATGCGGTGCTGACCGTGACCGACACCGGACGCGGGATCGCCCCGGATCAGCAGGCCAGGGTTTTCGAGCGGTTCTACCGCGTCGGCAACGGGCATGAGGCGGCAGCCGCCGAGAGCTCCCCCGAGGGTGATGACGGTGACCGGCCGGGCGTCTCGTCGGCCGGCGCGGCGGCATCGTCCGGGGCCGGGATCGGACTCGCGCTGGTCCAGGACCTCGTCACGCTGCACCGGGGGGACATCGAGCTGACCAGCTCCCCGGGCCTGGGCACGACCGTCACACTGACCGTGCCGCTGGGAGTGTCATGGTTCCCGGCCGCGACACCGCACGCACCGCTGCGGGACCGCGCCGACTCGCGGCCGACGGTGCTCGTGGTGGAGGACGACCCTGACCTGCGCAGCTACCTCGCCCGGTTGCTGGACGGCGACGGCTGGGCGGTGACGGCCGTGGCCGACGCCGAAAGCGCCGAGCAGGCGGCATTCTCGCCGTCGGTGGTGCCCGATGTCGTGGTCACCGATGTGATGCTGCCGGGGGGAAGCGGACTGCAGCTGGTTGCCCGGTTGCGCAAGGATCCACGGACCGCACGGCTGCCGGTCATCATCGTGACCGGACGCGGCGGCGCCGACGCAGCCGGAGATGGCCTCGCCGCCGGGGCCGACGACTATGTGACCAAGCCGTTCTCCTCCCGCGACCTGCTCGCCAGGGTGCGAGCCAACCATGAGCTGAACCTGCTGCGAGAGGGTGCGGTGGACGCGGCGGAGACCCGCGCGAATCAGATTCGCGGTGCCCTCGAGAGCAATCGTGTGGTCGGGACCGCCATCGGCATCGTCATGGCGACCCACCATCTCGCCGCCGAGCAGGCCTTCAGACTCCTGACGGTTGCCTCCCAGAACACCAACAGCAAGCTGCGCGACATCGCCGCGGCCGTGGTCGAGTCCGGTGCGCTGCCGTACCGGCGGACGGTGGTGGACGATCTGCTGGAGCAGGTCGGCAGAGAGTCGCAACGCAAGCGGCGTGAGATCAGGCCGCCTGCATGACCAATGGTGTCTCTCCGGCAGCCACGGTTCCAACTGGTGCGGTGTCGATCTGTGCGGTGTCGATCGGTGCGGCGACGATTGCTTCGATGGCGTCGCGACCCGGTGCGGCCCTGAACGCCACGGCAACGACCCCGCCCGCCGCCAGCGTCAACCAGAAGGTCAGTGCCCGATAGATCACCACAGCGGCTGCGGCCGGGGCGGCCGTCACACCGGCCGCGATCAGCCCGGCCAGCAGTGCCGCCTCGATCACTCCGACGCCGCCAGGTGTGATCGGGATCTGGCGCAGCACCTGCACCCCCACGTACACAGTGGCGACGGCAATGAAGTCCACACCGGCGCCCACGGCGAGCACGGCTCCGGCGAGGACGGCGAAGTCGGCCGCCCACTTGACCAGCGCCCACGCGGCGCCGGATCGCCATGTCGCAACCGACACCGAGGCCGCTGTCAGCCGCAGCGCCCCGAGGTAGTGGTAGAGCCGGCGGAGGCCGGTGACGACCGCGTCGAGAGCGCGGGTTCGCCGGCCGGGCGACCGCCGCGCCGGTGTCGCTGCCGCAGACACCCGGACAGGAACACCGGCGCTCGGCATTGAGCTACGGGTGCCGGGCCCGCCCGTCTGCAGGCGGTGTGCCGCGGCAGCGATGACGACCAACACGAGCAGCGCGAGCACCGTGACGGCGGCGATGCCGAGCTCGGCCACCAGTTGGTCGACCAGGGTGGGACCTGTCACGGCGAGGTAGGCAGCGACGAGTGTGACGCTGAGGAGGCCGGCCGAGCCGACCATGCCGACGCCCGCATCGGCGGAGCTGAGTCCCGTCCGGCGAAGTCGTCGATAGGTGTAGCCGGCCCCCAATGCCGACCCTGCGGGCAGGGCCATCGAGATGGCGCCGCTGGTCAGCGTGAGTTCCACCGAACGCCAGCGGCTCAGGTCACCACCGAGATCGACCACCAGGCGCCGTTGCACCATGGAGAACGCCAGTGTCGCAATGCCTGTCGCAACCAGCGCAGCACCCAGCCAGAGCGGGTCCGCACCGGCGAGGATGTCCAGGACCGAGGTCGGCGAGGGTAGCCGGTCGCGGACGGCAAAGACGCCGACGGCGATGGCCAGCACGGTGACGGCAAGTCCGGCGACCTTACGGCGCCCTCCGGCGGTGGCCATGATCGACTCCCAACGTCCCTTCCCCGATCCGATTCTTCGTGACGGGAGGCGGGGGTGTCGTCGTCCCGACGGCGACTCTTGCCTCTACTGCCGACGCAGTACGACCAGCGGGCCTGTCGGGGTCGACCGATGACACCCAGCCCGCCGGTCAGGAGGGGTACCCCCGGTGGGGCGGCGTGGACCACGCAACCTCATGCGCCAGAGATCAGGGGGATCCCTGGCGGACCAGTCCGCTCTCGTAGGCGATGACGACCAGCTGCGCGCGATCGCGGGCACCCAGCTTGGCCATCGCCCGGTTGACGTGGGTCTTGGCGGTGAGCGGGCTGACCACCAACTGCTCGGCCAGCTCGTCGTTCGACAAACCCAACCCGACCAGCGAGAGGACCTCCCGCTCGCGCGGTGTCAACGCCGCGAGCCGGTCGGTGACGACAGCGTCGGAGCGCTCCGGACGGTCGAGGAAGGTGCTGATCAGCGCCTTGGTTGCCTGCGGTGAGAGCAGCGAGTCACCCCGGGCGACGAGCCTGACAGCATCGAGCAGTTCTTCCGGACCGACACCCTTCCCGAGGAACCCGCTGGCTCCCGCGCGCAGCGCCTGGAACACGTACTCGTCGAGTTCGAAGGTGGTCAGTACCAACACCTTCACCCCGCTCAGGTCCGGATCCGCCATGATCGCGCGAGTGGCCGCCACGCCGTCCATCTCCGGCATCCTGATGTCCATCAGCACCACGTCGACGCCGCCTGACCGAACTCGGTTCAGCGCCTGCAGACCGGTGGTGGCCTCGCCGACCACCTCCAGGTCGTCGGCCGACTCGATCAGCACCCGAAAGCCGGCCCGTAGCAACGCCTGGTCGTCGGCGATGAGTATGCGGGTCCGGGTGGCCCCGGCCGGCAGCAGCGCGTCCCCGCTCATGCCGGTGTCACCGGAAGGCCGACCGCGACCCGGAAACCACCGTCGGCCAGCGGGCGGGCGTCGAAATCGCCGCCCACACTGGTGACCCGCTCCCGCATGCCGAGCAGACCGAATCCGCCGGTGTTCGCTGTGCGCCGTCCCGCGTCGGCCGATTCCGGCCCCGTCCCGGTATTGACGATCGTCAACCGCACAATGCCTGCGGCGTAATCGAAACCGAGCTCGACATCAGTGCGCCCGGCGTGCTTGCGGGCGTTGGTCAGCGACTCCTGCACCACCCGGTAGGCGACAAGATCGACCGCCGGCGACAACGCCACCGGAGTTCCCCTCACCACCGTCCCGATGGTCAGCCCGGTGGACCGGAACTCCTCGACCAGCGCGGCGACGCCCGCCAGACCCGGTGCCGGTTGGTCGGGTTCCCGGTCGTCGCCGCTGGTTCCGGGTTCCCTCAGGACGGAGACCACGGCCTGCATCTCGGAGAGGACGGAGCGGGCCGCGTCCCGCACGTGATCCAGTGCTTGCCGTGCCTGTTCGGGTTTGCGGTCCAGCAGGTGGCCCGCAACTCCGGCCTGAACGTTGATCACAGCGATGTGGTGAGCAAGGACGTCGTGCAACTCGCGGGCGATGCGCAACCGCTCGTCGGCGACCCGGCGCCGGCCGTCCGCCTCACGGGACTGCTCCGCCCGTCGGGCCCGCTCCTCCACGGCGGCGACGTACGCGCGCCGGTTGCGGACCGCATCGGCCAGCGCGATGGCCAGCGCACACAGCGCCGCGACCGCGACGGGACGGGGATGCGACCAGTACTCGGCGTCCCGGATGGTGCCGATGCCCATCGCGGTCAAGGTGATCAGCACGGCTGCCGCGATCGCCGGCCATCGCTGCCCGTTCAGGGTGATCGTGACCAGGGCGGTGACGACCGCGAGAATCACCGACGGGACGTCTTCGGTGAACGACTGGACGATGAGGTAGCAGGCAGCGGCGACCGACAGGACCGGCCACGGATATCGCCGACGGAACAGGAGGGACAGGCATCCGATGGCCGTGATGATCCATACCCCTGGGGGCGGCAACTGATCGACGCCCATCCGTGCGCCGGCGGCGAATCCGCCCGCGCTGAGCACGAAGATCAGGACGGCCAGACCGGCGTCGAAGACGTGTGGGTGGGCGCGGCAGCCGCGCTGCCACTGCCGCTGCCACCGGTCCGGCGGCGCGGCCGGTTCGTCCACCGTTGCCGCGGTCGGGCTGGTGCTGACGGGCACCGCAGCCGAAACCGGTGCGGGCGCCGACCTGGTGACCGGTTCATCGCTGGTGGGAACCGCCGGGCCACGTACGGCGGCGCCCGGAGCCGCAGCCCCGGGCACCGTCGTCTCCCTCATGGCTTCCATCTCAGCATGGCCGCCTGCTCAGGCGTCCCTGCGCCGGATCAGGACAGCGGCGGCGGCGAGCACCACGATCAGCCATCCGACGAACACCGCGGCCCCGGCGACCGGACTCAGCAGCGTCGTGGAGCCGCTCACGCTGCTGAATGCGGAACCGGCATTGGACGGCAGGTACGGGGCGATGGCGTCGCTCCAGCTGTCCGGGAGCACGATCCTGATGAGTCCGGGAATGATCAGCAGAGCGGCGACGACCACTGCGATGGCCCCTGCGGTGTTGCGCAGCAGTGCACCGACCGCAATGCCCATCACTCCGATGCCGGCCAGGTAGAGCCCGGATCCGACCACCGCGCGCAGCACCCCGTCAGCTGACAGCGTGGTGTTGTTGCCGTCGCCCAAGATCAATTGGCCGACGGTGAACGCGACCACAGCGGCGATCACCATCACGACCGCCAGCACAGCGGCGAGCACGAGGGCCTTCGCCCACAGCACCGGGAGTCGCCTCGGGACAGCCGCGAAGGTGCTGCGGATCGAGCCGCTGGCGAATTCGTTGCTGATCACCAGCACCCCCAGGATGCCGATGATCAACTGGGCCAGCGTGACGCCGGCCAGGCTGAGCGCGGTGGGGTCGGTACCGTTGAACGGTCCTGCCGGGCGAGCGCCGTTCTGCGTCGTGACCGCGCCGCTGGCCACCGACGCGGCGAGCGCGCCGAACGCGACCAGTACCGCTGCTGCCCCAGCGATCATGATCAGCCACGAGCGGACCGATCGGAGCTTGATCCACTCGGACCGGATCACCCGGCGCTGGGTGACGGCCAGGTTGATGCCGCCCCTTCGCTCGGTTCCGGGCTGTTGCTCGGCTGCGGCCCGCGATGCGGCGGACGGAGCGGTCGGGGTAGTGCCGTGATCGGCGGCTGTTGATTCGTCGAGGATGCTCATCAGGCGGCGCTCCGGTCCGGGGTGATCGCCGCGGTGGTGGTTGCAGCGTTGGCCGCGGCGGTGGAGTCGAAGGCCACCGGACGGCCACCGGCATGCGCGGAGTAGTCGGTGCTGTCCCTGGTGAGGTCCATGAATGCCTGCTCCAGTGAAACGGTGCGCGGCGTCAGCTCGTACAGCACGACGCCGGTGTCTGCTGCGCGCTGCCCGATGTCCTTCGCCGGCAGACCCGTGACCTCCAGGACATCGCGATCCGGGCCTGCCCGGACCCCGATGCCGTCACCGAACAAGGCCTCGGCCAGTCGGCCGGCCTCCGGCGAACGGACGAACACCGAACTCTGCGCGGCGCCCGCGCCGAGCTGGGACATCGGAATCTCGGCGATCAACCGGCCGCGGCCGATGATCACCAGATGTTCGGCGACCGCGCCGAGTTCGGTGATCAGGTGCGAGGACACGAAAACCGTCCGGCCCTGCCGGGCGAGGTCGGCGAGCAGGCCGCGGATCCACAGGATCCCCTCGGGATCCAGGCCGTTGACCGGTTCGTCGAACAGCAGGATCTGTGGGTCGGCGAGCAACGCGCCCGCGATGCCGAGCCGCTGTGACATGCCGAGCGAGAAGTCGCCGGCCCGTCGGTTCGCCGCTGCGGCGAGGCCGACCGTGTCCAGTACCTCGTCCACCCGACCCGCGGAGATCCCGGTGGTGGCGGCCAGTGCGCGGAGGTGGTTGCGCGCCGATCGTGCCGGGTGCACGGCCTTGGCATCCAGCAGCGCGCCGACCTCATGCAGCGGCGCCAGATGATCGACGTACCGACGGCCGTCGATGGTGATCTGGCCCGCGTCCGGCCGGTCCAGGCCGATGACCATCCGCATGGTGGTGGACTTGCCGGCACCGTTCGGGCCGAGAAATCCCGTCACCACACCGGGTTTGACCGTGAAGCTGAGGTCGTCGACGGCCGTCTGCCGGCCGTAACGCTTGCTGATGTGGTCGATGACGATCAAGTCGGACTCCAGGTCGGAACGGAACAACGTGTCGGTTCCAGCCTGTCCTTCCACCGTCGCCACGTCGTCGTCCCGGTGACGACACTTCGCCGTACCGCCGGCGCGGTATCCCGGTGCAGCCGCCTGATGCCACCTGGATCGTCGTCAACGGGTGCGCAGTGACCTGCGGGCAGGCTCGGACGGACGGCGGCCCGGCTGATCGTGCGCATCCGGTGTTCGCATGCCGACATCCCTGCCGTCGACATGCATGGAAGGAACTGACAGGCGCCCGAGGTCGGCTAGTGCCGGAAGCCCGACGGGCCACTGAGCTTGCCGGAACTGCTGGCTTCCTCGTTGAGGTTGTCGACCGCGGACAGCAGGTCCTTGAAGAACAGGTCGGCGAGGTCGAGTGAGAAGCCGTTGCGGCAGACGACGCGCAGCACGGCCAGGTCCTGCCGGTTCTCCGGGAACGTGTAGGCCGGAACCTGCCAACCGCGTTCCCGTAGCCTCCTGGACACCGCGAACACGTCCCACTGCGAGACCGCGTCGGAGGTGGTGAAGGCGAAAACCGGGAGCTCATCGCCCTTGGTGATCAACCGGAACTCGGGCAGATTGCCGATCCGCTCGGCCAGCGACATCGCGACGTCGCGGGAGGCCTGTTGCACTGCGGTGAAACCCTTCCGGCCGAGCCGGAAGAAGTTGTAGTACTGCGCGACGACCTCGGCGCCGGGCCGGGAGAAGTTCAACGCGAACGTCGGCATGTTGCCGCCGAGGTAGTTCACGTTGAAGACCAGTTCCTCGGGCAGGTGGTCCTTGTCCCGCCACAGCACCCACCCGACGCCCGGGTACACGAGCCCGTACTTGTGCCCGGAGGTGTTGATCGACGACACCCGCGGGAGGCGGAAGTCCCACGACAGGTCTGGATCCAGGAACGGTGCGATCATCCCGCCGGACGCGCCGTCGACGTGGACGGGAATGTCCGGACCGCCGCCGGCGGCGAGTTCGTCCAATGCTGCGGAGATCTCGGCGACCGGTTCGTAGCTGCCGTCGAAGGTGGATCCGAGGATGGCCACGACGCCGATCGTGTTCTCGTCACAGGCCGCGATCGCGCCGGCCGGCTCCAGGTGGAAGACCTCACCCTCCATCGGCACCGTTCGCGGCTCCACGTCCCAGTACCGGCAGAACTTCTCCCAGCACACCTGGACGTTGGCACCCATCACCAGGTTCGGCTTTCGGACGTTCAGGTCACCGCCGCTGTCGCGGACCTTGCGCTCCCACCGGCGCTTGAGCGCCATCCCGGCGAGCATGCAGGCCTCACTCGAACCGGTGGTGGAGCAGCCGGTCGCGTCGTCGGGTGACGGCGCGTGCCAGAGGTCGGCGAGGATCGCGACACACCGCCGCTCGATCTCCGCGGTCTGTGGGTACTCGTCCTTGTCGATCATGTTCTTGTCGGCGCAGTCCGACATCAGCGTCAGTGCCTGCGGTTCCATCCAGGTGGTGACGAAGGTCGCCAGGTTGAGCCGTGCGCTGCCGTCGAGCAGCAACTCGTCCTTGATCAACTGGTAGGCCACGTCGGCAGGCACCGGATCGTCGCCGATGGCAATCTCGGGCAACTGCACCTCGTCGCCGACGGCCGGGTTGGCCAGGCCGTAGAGGGGGTTGGAGTGGACTGCTCGGACGGGCTGCGACGAGCCGGTATGCAGGGCCATGGCGGAAGTATCGCCCAGACCCGGGCAGCCCGCCCTCGTCCGGACCGGGTGAACATCGCCGCGCGCCGCCGTTGCACGCCATCAGGTGGCGAGCGCGGGAAGGGGTGGACAATCGCCTCATGACGTCGTTCGTGCTGGAGCTGCCGTCCGCCGTCGACATTCGCGAGGTGGGCTTGCGCGATGGGTTGCAGATCGAAGAACCGCTGGCGTGGGAGGACAAGCTGGCGATGATCGAGGCGCTGGCCGGCACCGGTGCCCGCCGCATCGAGGCCACCGCCTTCGTCTCATCCCGGGCGGTGCCGGCGATGGCCGACGCGGATCGGGTGGCCGGGGAGTTGCACCGCTGGCCGGACATCTCCTGGTCCGCGCTCGTTGCCAGCCCCAACGGCGCGCGTCGCGCGGTCGCGGCCGGACTGACCGACATCGAGTACGTGATCTCCGCCTCCGACGGGCACAGCCTGGCCAACGTCGGACGGACCAGCGACGAAGCTCTCCGGCAGGCCGCCGAGGTGGCTGCCGTCGCGCACGATGCCGGGGGTCGATGCGAGGTGGTCATCGCGGTGTCCTGGGACTGCCCGTTCGACGGCCGGACGCCGCCCGACCGGACCGTTCAGGTGGCCCGGCGGGCGGCCGAGTTGGGGGCGGACCGGCTGTGCCTGGGTGACACGATCGGCACCACCACGCCGCGACGGGTCACTGATCTGGTCGCCGCCGTTCGCGCGGCGACGCCGGGCGTCGAGCTCGGTGTGCACTTCCACGACACCCGGGGGACCGGCCAGGCGAATGCGCTCGCGGCTGTGCTGGCCGGCGTCACGCAACTCGATGCGTCCATCGGTGGGCTCGGCGGTTGCCCGTTCGCGCCCGGCGCGAGCGGCAACATCGCCACCGAGGAACTGGCGTACTGGCTCGCCGAGTCGGGGGTGCAGACCGGGCTGGACATGCCTGCGCTGCTGAACGCTGGGGCGGCCGCCGAGAAGGCCGTCGGGCACACATTGCCCAGCTCGCTCTACCGCGCCGGCGGGCCGGCCCACCCGCTGGGCCGGACGTCCGCGCGACCCTGAACCCTGACACCGACGGGCGAGAACGCCGGACCGGGCACGGAAAGGCCGCCACCCCGAGACTGCGGGATGACGGCGGGATTCCCTTCGCGCAGGTTGCGGAATCCTCAGCTGGAGACGTCCGCCCGCTGGGCAGCGCCCTTCTCGGTGGCCTCGCCGTTGGTCGACAGGGCGCCGGAGGACGACTCCAGGTGGGCCCGGACGAACCAGTGGAAGAGCTCCAGCTGGCGCAGCTGACCGATCAGCAGGTCGTTCGTCACCGGGTCGGATTCCTCGACCTTTCCGGCCGCCTCGCGGTGGTCGGAGATGACGCCCTGGTAGACGAGGTCGAGCGCCCCGAGATGCGCGATGGCGTCGTCGCGACCCACCGAGTAGTCATCCCACGAACGCTGCTTCACCAATGCGCCAGGCGTGCCCACCGGCGAGGAGCCCAGGGTGGCGATCCGCTCGGCGACCTCGTCGGCCATTGCCCGGACAGCATCGACCTGCGGATCGAGCATCTGATGAACAGCGATGAAGTGCGGACCGACGACGTTCCAGTGGACGTGCTTGAGCGTCAGGGCGAGGTCGTTGAGCGCGTTCAGCCGGTCCTGCAGGGCACCGGCAACGGCGCCGCCTTCCTCGACGGTCATGGACGGAACGGTGTACTTCGGCAAAGCCATGTGAGATCTCCGATCCTCGATACGTATGTGCTTGCCTCCTGTTCCCGGGAACGGTCAGAACGACACGGCACGGACCGAATTGGGCGGGACCGTGACGGCCGTGCAGGGAGGACGGCACCCACGGTCCGACCGTTCGTGGCCGGGCAGCCACCGCCGCACTGCACACGGCCAGGCCAGGCCAGGCCAGGCCAGGCCAGGCCATACCATCCAGCTGTGTCCTACGACGCCGTCGCGGAAAGCGTGGCTCTGGTGCAGTCCCGCCGAGTCGAGCCGGTGCAGCGGTTGAGCCGGCGGCGTCGGTTCACGGCGATGGCGGTCGACGTCGACGGCGATGTGGCGGTCACCATGTTTGCGCGTCGCGGCGTCGCCTGCGTCTGGCAGGAATTCCACGTGCTCGCTCAGCGGCAAGGGACGTGGAGGTGCCTCGGTGGTGGTGGCACCAGCAGGGACGGCGACGACGACCTGCTCGCCGACCGGCCGGCCGAGCTTCCGGTTCCGCCGGTTCCGCTGGACAGCGCGGTCGTCGATGCCGACCCGAAGGTCCTGTCCGTCGAGGGCTGCGGCGGCGTTCACGACGATCTCGCAGGGGCGGATCGCTGGCCATGGAGTGGCCGGTGGATCAACTACGCAGAGGTGCGGGTCAACGCGCAGGTGGTGTCGATCCGCAACCGCGACAGGCTGTTGCCGGTGCCCTGGCACGGGAGGGTGGCCGTGGTGTGGGCGGGTCGTGGCGCCTCGCCGGTGATCGCCGTGGACGAGGGAGGAAAGTCCCTGGGCGCGGTCTTGCTGCGGTCGACGCGGTGACCGACCGCGCCGTTCGTCCGTCAGTCCCGCTGCACGTGCTGCGAGGGCAGCACGATCTTGTGCTGCACCGAGAGCTTCGCCGGCGGCTCGGCCGGTGATGCCGTCACCGGGCTCCGCGTGGGGGCGGCCGCGGACTCCTGCACTCCGGCTGCAGCCACTGCAGCACCGCTCGGCACTGTTGATGAGCGATGTGTGCGGTGCACCGGTAGCACGAACACCGCGACCACCAGCCAGAGCAGTTGGACGCTACCGGCGACGGCGAGCACGGCGCCGCCCGCGTCGTAGTCGCTGTCCTGGACGTGCATGAGCGAGGCCGTCGGGGTGCACCAGATGGCCAGGCCCGCCGTCATCAGCACCGAGTAGCCGATCACCTGGGCAATGCGACCGGTCAGCACCCGGTCGGACCGTTGGTAGCCGCTGTCGTCATTGGCGAGATCCCGAATACCCGACATCAGTCGCAGGCTCAACAGCACCATGGCCGGGAAGACCCAGATGATGTGGTGCACCCAGCTGACCGGGCTGACCAGGACGCCGACCAGTCCGGCCAGGGTCAACCCGGCCAATTCGTCACCGGCCATCGCGGCGCGGCGGGCACGCCACAGCCCGAAGACCGCGAGCGCCCCGGCCAGCACCAGCCAGGACACCCGACCCGGCGCCAGCGGCGCTTCGAGGCGGGCGAGCAGTCCGTTGACGGACTGGTTCATCGTCGTGTCGATGAAGCCGACCCGGGACGTCTCCCAGATCAGCGAGGTGAAGTAGCGCCATGTCTCGCTGGGCGCGACGAGTGCGCTGAACAGGTTAGCGGCGATGACGGTGCCGATCGCGGTGACCGCAGCCCGCCAGCGCCCGATCAGCAGCAGATAAACGATGAAGATGCCGGGGGTGAGCTTGACGGCGGTGGCCAGACCGATGCCGACCCCTGTCCACTTGCTGTTGCGCCGCCCCAGCACGAGCAGATCCAGCAGGACGAGGACACCCAGATAGATGTTGATCTGGCCGAAGGACAGCGTTTGCCGGAACGGCTCCAGAGTGAAGGCGAACGCGGTCGCGACGCCGGCCACCCCGAGCAGCAACGGCTTCGGGAGCCGGATGCGCTCGGCCAGGATCAGGTACACGAAGACGGCCGCGGAGGCGATGATCGCGGTCAACGAGATCAGCAGCACGACGGGGTAGGACAGCCACGCCATCGGCGTCATCAGCACGGCGGCCACCGGGGGATAGGTGAAGCCGAGAGAGACGTTGACGGGGTCCGGCTGTGAATACGAGAACAGGTCGTGCCCGGACTGCCAGTAGTTGATGGCGTCGAAGTACAGCCGCAGGTCGAATTGCGAGTGGTGCTGCCCCATGATCTCGCCGAACACCCACGAGGCGAAGGCCGCCACGGTGACCGGCAGCACGACCATCACGATCCGCGTCGCGCGAGGCAGGGTGTCCCACCATCGAACGACCTTCATCGAGGTCACGGTCGGCAGATCGGGAGTTTGCACGCGGCCGATTATCGCAGCTCTTACCATTATTCGGTAACAAGTTTGACCATTCCGGTACATGGACCCGGGCGCGAGCACAACCGGCTGAGCAGGCATTGACGGCAGCCCGCCGTTTCGCCGGGTTTTCGTTGTCGGCGTGCCTACGCAGTCGGGGTGCCGTCGTGGAAGTGCTGGCGGGGAGCGCTTCTCGCCCTGAGGATCACACCTTCACCGCCGGACAATTGAGTAAAGAAATAGTCAAACAATTGGCGCTCCGCCCGCTGCATTGGTCGATGCCCGGCCGCCGTACGGATTGCGGGTGAGCCAACTCACGCATGCGGAATCAGGTGAAAACGGGCGAGCCGTGTGCTGTCGGCATCGGCGCGGAGGGGTCCGACCCGGGAAACCGGCGGATGGGTACGGTTCCGGTCAGGTCGACGACAAGGAGCATCACGTGCCAGAGCCCATCGAGGTCCGCAAGATTCCGCTGCACAGCGTCTCCGACGCGAGCGAGCTGACGGCCCTGATCGACGACGGCGTGCTGGACGCCGACCGGATCATCGCCGTCATCGGCAAGACCGAGGGCAACGGCGGCGTCAACGACTACACCCGGATCATCGCCGACCGGGCGTTCCGGGAGGTGATCGCCGCGAAGGGCACCCGCTCCGCCGAGGAGGTCAAGCAGATCCCGATCGTCTGGTCCGGCGGCACCGACGGCGTGCTGTCCCCGCACGCGACCGTGTTCGCGACCCTGCCGGCCGACCGGGCGCCCGTGACCGACGAGCCCCGGTTGACCGTCGGCTTCGCCATGAGCGACACGCTGCTGCCGGAGGACATCGGCCGGGTGGCGATGATCACCAAGGTCGCCGACGCCGTGCGGGAGGCGATGCGACGCGCCGGCATCACCGACGCTGCGGACGTGCACTACGTGCAGACCAAGACCCCGCTGTTGACCATCACCACGATCCGTGATGCCAAGTCCCGCGGGAAGACGGTCTGGACCGAACACACACACGAGTCGATGGACCTGTCCAACGGGTGTACCGCGCTGGGTGTCGCGGTCGCACTCGGCGAGATCGAGATGCCCACGGACGCCGACGTCATGCACGACCGGTCGCTCTACTCCGCGGTGGCGTCGTGCTCCTCCGGTGTCGAGCTGGATCGCGCCCAGGTGGTGGTGGTCGGCAATGCGGCCGGCATCGGCGGCCGATACCGGGTCGGCCACTCGGTGATGAAGGACGCGCTGGACGCCGACGGCATCTGGGAGGCGATCCGCAGCGCCGGCCTCGAGCTGCCCGACCGGCCGCGGACCGAGGATCTCGATGGCCGGTTGGTGAACGTGTTCCTCAAATGCGAAGCGTCGCAGGACGGCCAGGTGCGCGGTCGTCGCAACGCCATGCTGGATGACTCCGACGTGCACTGGCATCGGCAGATCAAGGCCTGCGTGGGCGGGGTGACCGCCGCCGTCACCGGCGATCCCGCCGTGTTCGTGTCGGTATCCGCTGCACATCAGGGGCCCGACGGCGGCGGCCCCGTTGCAGCGATCGTCGACCTCGGCTGACGGCGGCTGCTCACCGCCTGACGAACTCCAGATCGAAGATGTCGTGGCCGGCGGCGAGGCCGCGACGCTCGAATCTGGTCTTGGGTCGGAAGTCGGGCCGCGGGGCCCAACCGCTGTAGGCGTTGCGCAGTCCCTTGGTGGCGGTACAGGCCGCGAGCATGCTCTCCGCGTACGGCGCCCAGTCGGTGGCCAGCCGGAAGATCCCGCCGCGGCGCAGTCGGGAGGCGACCAGGGCCGCGAAGTCGGGGGTGACCAGGCGCCGCTTGAGGTGCTTGGTCTTGGGCCAGGGGTCGGGAAAGAACAACCAGACCTCCGCCAGGCTCGCCGGCGCGGTGAGATCGGTGAGCACCTGCACCCCGTCGCCGCGCAGCACCCTGACGTTGTGCAGGTTCGCCCGGCTCAGGTGGTGCAGCGTCTGCGCGACACCCGGCTTGTAGACCTCGACGGCGAGCAGGTTGATCTCCGGGCGGGCAGCTGCCATCCCGACCGTCGACTCGCCCATCCCGGAACCGATCTCCAGGACCACCCCGGCCTCGCGGCTGAACAACGCGGCCGTATCGATCGGCGCCGACAGTTCTGCGGCTTCCAGGTACCAGTGATCCGCGTGCGTCTCGAAGGCCTTGCGCTGCACGGCATTGAGGCGGCCGCCCCGTGGGTGAAAACTGACCACTCGACGGAAATGCTGCGGCAGGCCGTCATCGACCTTCGCCGTCACGATCCGGGTGTCCGGCATTGCGGAGACCCTTGGAACGGACGTGTCTGAACTGGACATGGTGCAGACCGTACTTTCCCCGCCGGGCGATTCCGCCGCCCGGACGGGTCAGGACGCCCCTTCGGTCTGCTCCCGCTGCTTCATCTCCGCCTCGAACACGTGCGGAGTCCCGCCGGCGAGCCGCTTCCGCACCAGCTCGTCAGCGGCCTTGAAGGCACTCCAGTACTGCTCGTCGTAGGACTCGACGATCTGGAAGGTCCACATGTCCCCGACGACGTCCCGACCGACCAGGACATCGTCGATCTCAGCCGCCAGGTCCGCGTGGCCCGCCTCCCGCAGCGCGGCGAGTGCCTCTTGCAGGGCGAGGTCGGCCTCGCCGGACATCCGGTGGAACTGGTAGAGCAGGCCACGCGCGTTCTCCACGACCTCGAAGGCCGCGGATATCTTGCCGACGGCGTCGACGGTCGCGTCATCGACCCCGGCTGGTCGTGGGTGCGCGACGTTCCTGTCCGTGTGCCGGGCGGAGCCGAACGCATTCCGCAGCTCGCCCATCTCAGGCGTCCCGTTTCTGCAGCAGGATCAGGGCCACCAGCCACAGCACGACAGCTGCGCCGGCGAACACCAGCAGGCCCTGGATCGGCGTCGGACCCTCGCTGGGCGTGAACAGGTTGCCGACACCCGATGTCGGGGTGACGAAACGATCGCCCGCACTGAACGGCAGCCAGGGTGCGGCCTTGCCGACCGTGGGAATGAGGCTGAACAGACCTTCCAGCACCAGCGGCCACAGCAACAGGATGGCGACCGCCCCGGCGGACTGCCGGACGATGGTGCCCACCGCCACCGCGATGACGCCGGCGATCGCAAACAGCGCACCGTAGCCGGCGACCTGCCGCCAGTCGTCACCGGTGGACAGCTGCAGCGGCACCGGTGGGTCGGTGGCCAACGCCTTGGCGAGATAGAACGCGCCGAAGGCGGCGATCAGCCCGACGACGGCTCCGATCAGTGCGATGAGGACGGTCTTGGCCGCGAGCACAGCGGGGCGGCGAGGAACGGCGAGGAATGTGTTCCGGATCGTGCCGAACCGGTACTCGGTGGTCACCGACAGCGCCGCGAGCACCATGAAGATGCTCAGCCCGAGGTTGACACCCCGCAGCACCAGGTAGGGCAGGGCCGCGCTGCCACGGTCGACCAGACCGAACAGGGTGGCGAAACCGAGCGCGGCCACCGCGATCGCCACCAGGCACCAGTACGGCGAACGGGTGGAGAACAACTTGATGCGTTCGACATTGAGCAGGGTCATCGCTGCTGCCCTTCCTGCGGGCCGGCGGGCGGCGTGGGCCGGGTGCCGGGGTCGGCGGTGGGCGCCGTGCCGGGCTCGGCGGTGGGCGGGGGTGAGTCAGCTGCTGCCGGATAGCCCGGCTGTGGACCGAATCCCGGAGGCGGACCGTATCCGGGTGCTGCGAAGCCCTGCGGACCGCCGGTGACCGCCGGGGGGCCGTACCCGGCCGATTGACCGGGAGGTCCGTTTCCGGCGCGACCCGGGGGCGGTCCGTAGCCGGGCGGTGGTCCGTAGCCCGGTGGCGGCCCGAAGCCGGACTGTCCGGAGCCGGGTCGGCTGAAGCCGGGCGGACCGCCGGGTACCGGCCCGCCGGCAGCGGCGGATCCCGTGAGCACGGCCTCCCGGCCGGGCACTGCTCGCGAGGTCCCGTACTCCACCGAGTCGCCGGTCAACTGGATGAACGCTTCCTCGAGCGAACCGGCCTGCGGGGACAGTTCGTGCAAGGTCACCGATGCCTGCGCGGCGATGTCACCGACCTGCTCGATCGGCGCCCCGGTCACCTCGAATGCGCCGCCGCCCGCGTCGGTGAACGTCAACGATGCGTCGCGCAGTGCCGACCGGAGATCATCCATTTGCGGTGAGCGCACCCGGACAGACGTCCGGGTCGCCCGCGCGATGAAGTCCGCGGTGGAGGCCTCCGCGATCAACCGCCCCCTTCCGATGACGATCAGATGGTCCGCGGTCAGGGCCATCTCGGACAGCAGGTGGGAGGACACCAGCACTGTCCGTCCCTGCCGGGCGAGATTCCGCATGAAGTTGCGGATCCAGAAGATGCCCTCCGGGTCCAGCCCGTTCACCGGTTCGTCGAACAGCAGCACTTTCGGATCGCCGAGCAATGCACCTGCGAGTCCGAGTCGCTGCTTCATGCCCAACGAGAACTTCCCGGCGGCCTTCTTCGCGACGCTGCTCAGGCCCACCAACTCGAGGACCTCGTCCACCCGCTTCGCCGGGATGCGGTTGGACCCGGCCAGGAATCGCAGATGGGCGCGGGCCGAACGGTTGGGGTGGATCCAGTTCGCGTCGAGCAGGGCGCCGACCTGGGTCAGCGGCCGGGTCAGTTTCGCGTACGGCTGTCCGCCGATCAGTGCGGTGCCGCGCGTCGGGTTGTCCAGTCCCAGGATCATCCGCATGGTGGTGGACTTGCCGGCCCCGTTGGGTCCCAGGAACCCGGTGACGGTTCCGGCCTGCACGGTGAAGGACAGGTTGTCGACCGCAACGGTGCTGCCGTAGTGCTTGGTGAGTTCGATCGCTTCGATCATGCGTGGCGTCCCTGACTCATCTGAGGTATCGGGCAGTTGGACGGTGGGCCATCAGGCGGGGTTCCGGCGTCGGCTGGGGCTGATCATTCCCGGCCGAACCTATCGCAGGCACTCGGGTCCGATGGTCAGCACGCTTACTATTGATCCGATGAGCCCTGTGGATACCGTCACGAAACCCGATCGGGACACCGAAGCCGGAACCGCACGCCAGTGGTTCGTGCTGGCCGGCCTACTGGTGGTGTCCTTCCTCGTCGCCTTCGTCGGCGGCCTGTCCAGCACGTCGGGTGTCGACGGGTGGTATGCCGATGCTCAGAAGCCGCCGTGGACGCCGCCGAACTGGCTGTTCGGCCCGGTGTGGACGTTCCTGTACACCGCGATGGCCGTTGCGGCGTGGCTGGTGTGGCGCCGTTGGGGCTGGCGCGAAGCGCGCCCTGCGCTGCTGCTCTACGCGGGCCAGCTGGCGCTCAACGCCATGTGGACGCCGCTGTTCTTCGGCGCCGAGCAACTGTGGCCGGGGCTGGCCGTCATCGTCGCGTTGGATGTGGTGCTCGCGATCACGGTGGTCGCGTTCTACCGCCGCCGGCGGCTCGCCGGGGTACTGCTGATGCCCTACCTCGCGTGGGCGGTGTACGCCACGACGCTCAACGCGGGCGTCGCTGCGTTGAACTGATCGGCCGCGGGCCACTGGTGGTGCCCCGTTAGGCTGACCGCCGTGCAACCGATCGACGCGTCCCAGCCGCCGGTGATCTCCTCCTCACGGCACCCCGACTCACGGCACCCCGACCCCCAGCACCGGATCGACGCCGCCTTTCTCGACCTCCCCCTGCGGGCGTTGGCGGACGCGGCACTGTCGGCCGCAACCGGGGCCGGTGGCTCGTACGCCGACTTCCGGTTCGAGCGCCTGGTCACCGCGGACCTGACCATCCGGGACACCGCGGTCCAATCCGCGACGGACGCCGTCACCACCGGATATGCGGTCCGGGTGATCGTCGACGGCACATGGGGTTTCGCATCGTCGGTGATCGCGACGCCCGACGAGGTCGCCCGCACCGCACGGGAGGCGGTGGCGGTCGCCCGGGCGCTGTCGGGTGTGGTGGCAGAGCGCGTCGAACGGGCGGACGAGCCGGTACACCGCGATCGGGAATGGGTCAGCAGCTATCAGATCGACCCGTTCAGCGTGCCGTCCGCCGACCGGATCGCATTGCTGCTGGACAGGTCCGAGAGGCTGCTCGCCTCCGACGGCGTCGCGCACAGCACAGCGGGGCTGTTCCAGGTCAAGGAGAACAAGTTCTACGCCGACACCGCCGGCACCGTGACGACGCAGCAGCGTGTCCGGCTGCAACCCACGCTGACCGCGACGGCGGTGGACTCCGACACCGGCGCCTTCGAGACGATGTCGAGCCTGACGCCGCCGGTCGGCCGGGGCTATGAATACCTGACCGACGGCAGCTGGGACTTCGATGGCGAGATCGCCACGATGGGACCGCAACTCGCGGAGAAGATCAAGGCTCCATCGATCGAAGCCGGCCGCTACGACCTGGTGATCGATCCGACCAACCTGTGGCTCACGATCCACGAGTCCATCGGCCACGCGACCGAGTACGACCGGGCGATCGGCTACGAGGCCGCGTACGCCGGGACGTCGTTCGCCACGCCGGACAAGCTGGGCAGCTTGGTGTACGGATCCGCACTGATGAACGTCACCGGCGATCGCACCGTCGAGCACGGCCTGGCCACCATCGGCTACGACGACGACGGCGTCGCAGGTCAGTCCTGGAACCTCATCAGCGGCGGCATTCTCACCGGTTACCAGCTGGATCGGGTGTTCGCCCGCCGGCTCGGACTGGACCGGTCGAACGGCTGCGCGCACGCCGACTCGCCCGCCCACGTACCGATCCAGCGGATGGCGAACGTGAGCCTGCAACCCGATCCGGCCGGCGGCAGCACCGCAGATCTGATCGGCGGGATCGACGACGGCATCTACGTCGTCGGCGACAAGTCGTGGTCGATCGACATGCAGCGCTACAACTTCCAGTTCACCGGGCAACGGTTCTACCGGATCAGGGGAGGCCGGCTGGCCGGGCAGGTCAAGGACGTCGCCTACCAGGCAACCACCACCGACTTCTGGGGCGCCATGGACGGGGTCGGCGGGCCGCAGACCTACCTGCTGGGCGGTGCGTTCAACTGCGGTAAGGGGCAGCCGGGCCAGGTGGCCGCCGTCTCACATGGTTGTCCCGCCGCGCGATTCCGGGGAATCTCCATTCTCAACACCGTCCAGGAAGGTGCGGCATGACGGCCACCGGCCTGCTGAGCCCGCAGCAGATCATCGAGACCGGGCTGGCCGCGTCCACATCGGACGGCTGCGTGGTGGTCGTGCAGTCCAGCACCGAGGCCAACGTCCGATGGGCCAACAACACGGTCACCACCAACGGCGTGTCCAGGTCGCTGTCCTGGTTCGTGGTGGCCGTGGTCGACGGCGCCGCGGGGACGGTTGCGGCGTCGGCGGCGTCAGCGGAATCCGTCGCCGGAGTGCGGGAAGTCGTCGCCGCGGCGCACGCGGCGGCGCAAGCGGCGGCCGCGTCCGGGCCGGCCAGGGACGCCCAGCCGCTGGTGGAACCGGGCGCGGGTGAGGCATCTGCGGGGTTCGAGGACCCGGCCGAGGCGACCTCGTTCGAGGTGTTCGCCGACCTCCTCCCGTCGCTGGCCACGGCCTTCGGGGACGCCCACTCCGCTGACCGGATCCTGTACGGCTTCGCCCGCCACGAGAGCACGACGACCCACCTCGGATCGTCGACGGGGCTGCGCGCGCGCTGGGTGCAACCCACCGGACTGCTCGAGCTCAACGCGAAGTCGACCGACCTGCAGCGCTCCGCCTGGTCCGGGGTTTCGACGGCGGACTTCGCCGGTGTGCGGGTGGACGAGGTGGCGAACACGCTGGCCACCCGCCTGGATTGGGCCCGCCGCAGCGTTGACCTCCCGCCAGGCCGCTACGACACCGTGCTCCCGCCGACCGCGGTCGCCGACTTCATGGTCTTCCTCAGTTGGAGCGCCGGCGCGAGGCCGGCACACGAAGGACGGTCGGCATTCTCGGCCCCCGGCGGCGGCACCAAGGTGGGGCAGCGGCTCACCGAGCGGGCCTTCGGCTTGTTCGCCGACCCGACGTACCCGGGACTTGAGTCATCCCCGTTCCTGGTGACATCCGCTGCGGGTGACGAGGTCTCGGTCTTCGACAACGGCGCGCCGATCGGCCGGTGCGAAATCCTGACCGACGGCGTGATCTCGAACCTGTTGCACACCAGGGGGTCTGCTGCCGAATTCGGTGAGGCCTTCACACCGCTGGCCGACAATCTCGTGCTCACCGGCGGGGTGGCGGGCCGCACGACCGAGGATCTGGTCGCCGGCGTCCGTCGCGGTTTGCTGGTCACCTCGCAGTGGTACCTGCGAGATGTCGACCCGATGACGATGCTGCTCACCGGTCTCACCCGGGACGGCGTCTTCCTCATCGAGAACGGCGAGATCGCCGGCGCGGTGAACAACTTCCGCTTCAACATGTCGCCCTTGGACGTGCTGCGGCAGGCAACCGACGCCGGTGGCACGGTGCCGGCGTTGTCGCGGGAGTGGAGTGACTGGTTCACCCGGTCCGCCATGCCGCCGTTGGTGGTGGCCGACTTCAACATGTCGTCGGTGTCCAAGGCGCAGTAGGCATCCCAGGCACCGCACCGGTCACTGGGTCCGCTGTGCGTCGCCGGCCTGTGATGCGGCGGCCGCGGGGGAGAGGTCGGCGAGCGTCAACGGGTGCCGCGGCGGCGCCGTGAGCGGGTGGCTGCTGCTGACCCCCAGGTCGCGCCCGACGTGCAGGAGCTCGCCGGGATCCATCAGCCGCCAACCTGTTTCGCCGTCCATCGGCTCACTGGCGAACACCACCGACGGCCGCCCGGCGAGCTCGTGCGAGCGGGTGTGGATCCGGCGGGTGCGGACCTCGAGGTGCTGATCGATGGCCGGCCGTTCCAGGATGTACAGCTCGTGGGTGGCCGGGTACCGCAACGCCCACAGGTCGTCGGGGGTGGCCAGCAGGAGATTGACGGCGAACAGCGGGAGTTCCGCGGCGATCCAGGACACCGCAGACACGATTGCGGCGGACACGTCGCCGCCGTTGCGCCGGGCGTGCGCGGTGATCAGCGCGAACATCCGCTCGCTGTCGGTCTGTCCGGCCACCAGGTCGGCTACGCCCTGCTGCTCGAGTACGGCGTCGAGCTGTTGGAGCCCGCCGAATGCGCCGTTGTGGGCCAACAGCCGCCCGTCCTGAGCGAAGGGATGGGTGTTCTCGACGGTGTGGGCGCCGGTGCTCGCATATCGCACATGTGCGATGAAGGTGCGACTGCGCGCCGCGCGTGCGTCTCTGGCGAATTCCGCGTCTTCCCACGCCGCGATCGGTTGCTTGTCGAGTACGGGTCGCCCGTCGGCGTCGAAAACGCCGATTCCGGCGCCGTCCGGCTCGCGGTGGCTCTGCTCACGCAGGCTGTCGGGCGCGTCCAGCAACCAGAACGTCGCGGAAACCGGGTCCACGCCCGCGTGCAGTCCGAACAATCGACACATCTCGGCTCCCCCGGTGCGGTCTCAACTGTGAACACCAGACCGTCTCATGATCACGTTGCCACCGCATGTCGGCGCGGCCCGGGAATTCTTATGTACGCGCCGGGCCGGAACGCAATACCGCGGGAATTACCGCATCATTCGCCGAGCCAATGGCTTTCACCTTTGGCACCGCCGGTCGTTTCTCGACTGCCAATACCGTTGAGACTCCGATCTCTCACCGCGCGAACCTGAGGTGACCTGCGTCATGGAGCGTCTGCCCAGGTAGCGGCATGTTCGATCATGAAATATCGCGAACCAACAAAACCTAACATCGAGGCAACTCGGTCCGCTCGATAGGGCGGTGACTTTCTCGATTCTGTGGGCCGAGCAACAGGCTATTTCGAGGCGCTCATGGCCTTTACTCGCTATGGTCGCTGAATCCAGGGGCACAGCGCGGTGCCGTTGATTTTCAGCCAGCGCGAGCCGAACGGCCGCCTGGGATCGCTCAAAAACTCCAGGAGATGGTGCATGTGACCGCGGTCATCCGCCCGCCGGCAACGACGTCCTCGACCACAAACGGCCCCGCGGCGGTCTCGACCGGGGTTCAGGTGCTGGGAGCGCCGAGGGGCACCTTGCCGGCCTTGCTCTCATGGGTACTGGAAGTAGCCGAGCTCGCGCAGCCGGACCGGGTGGTCTTCTGCGACGGTTCCGAGGAGGAGTGGACCCGGCTCACCGACGCGCTCGTCGAGGCGGGCACCTTCACTCGGCTGACGGCCAAGCCGAATTCCTTCCAGACCGCCTCGGACCCCACCGATGTCGCCCGGGTCGAGGACAGGACGTTCATCTGCTCGGTGGACAAGGCCGATGCCGGTCCGACGAACAACTGGATGGAACCGTCCGCGATGAAGGCCATCCTCACCGGCCTGTACGCGGGGTCGATGCGCGGCCGGACGATGTACGTCGTCCCGTTCTGCATGGGCCCCTATGACGCCGACGATCCCAAGCTGGGTGTCGAGATCACCGACTCCGAATACGTTGTCGCCTCGATGCGGATCATGACCCGGATGGGCGCGAAGGCGCTGGAGCTGATCAACGGCGGTGCTACCTGGGTCAAGGCGCTGCACTCCGTCGGCGCGCCGTTGGCGCCCGGACAGCAGGACGTCAAGTGGCCGTGCAACGACATCAAGTACATCGTGCAGTTCCCCGAGGAGCGGGCGATCTGGTCCTTCGGTTCCGGTTACGGCGGCAACGCCCTGCTGGGCAAGAAGTGCTACTCGCTGCGCATCGCCTCGGTGATGGCCCGTGACGAGGGTTGGCTGGCCGAGCACATGCTCATCCTCAAGCTCACCTCGCCCGAGCAAAAGGTGCATTACATCGCGGCCGCATTCCCGAGCGCCTGCGGCAAGACCAACCTGGCCATGCTGCAACCGACGGTGCCCGGCTGGAAGGCGGAAACCCTCGGCGACGACATCGCCTGGATGAAGTTCGGCGCCGACGGCCGGCTGTACGCGGTCAACCCCGAGTTCGGCCTGTTCGGTGTCGCCCCCGGCACCGGGTGGGGCACCAACCCCAACGCGATGAAGGCCATCGAACAGGGCAACTCGCTGTTCACCAACGTCGCTCTGACCGACGACGGCGACGTCTGGTGGGAGGGAATGACCGAGGAGCCGCCGGCCCACCTCACCGACTGGAAGGGCCGCGACTGGACGCCGAGCGGCTTGGATGCCGACGGCAACAAGCTGGAGTCGGCCGGCGAACCGTCCAGCCATCCGAACTCGCGGTTCTGCACACCCATCACCCAGTGCCCGATCATCGCCGACGAGTACTTCGAGCCAACCGGGGTGCCGATCTCGGCCATCCTGTTCGGCGGCCGGCGCAAGACCACCATCCCCTTGGTGACGCAGGCCCGCGACTGGCAGCACGGCGTGTTCATGGGCGCGACTCTGTCCAGCGAGACCACCGCCGCCGCCACCGGCGCCGTCGGCGTGGTGCGTCGTGACCCGATGGCCATGCTGCCGTTCATCGGCTACAACGCCGGCGACTACTTCGCGCACTGGATCAACCTCGGCAAGGGCGCCGACGCCACCAAGCTGCCGCAGATCTTCTACGTCAACTGGTTCCGTCGCGATGCCGACGGTGGCTTCCTGTGGCCCGGATTCGGCGAGAACTCGCGGGTGCTGAAGTGGGTCGTCGACCGCATCGAGGGCGACGTCGGCACGGTCGAGACGCCCATCGGCCTGGTCCCGACCGCCGGCTCGCTCGACATCGACGGGCTGGACCTGACGCTGGAGCAGGTGGAAGCGGCCCTCGCCTTCGATCCGGAGGAGTGGAAGCGCGAGGTACCGCTGATCGAGGAGTGGTTCGGCAAGCTCGGCGACAGTGTGCCGACGTCACTGCGCGACGAACTCGACTCGCTCAAGCTCCGCCTCGGACTCAACTGAACAAGCACCACCACTGACCGCCAGGGCCCAGCGTCGTGCCCTGGCGGTCAGTGGCGTCCCGGTCGAACGCCGAGGTGCTGACCCGGGTCAGTCGTCGGCTGCGTCGTCACCGCCGCCCCGGCGGAAGAGCTTGCGCGCGAGCACCAGGGCCACGATGCCGAGCAGCACGGGCAGCACCCGCTTGAGGATCGGCGCCGCGGTCGCCGACAGCAGGTTCAGGTCACCGGACGACGCGGGCTCAGACGCAGCGGACGGCGCACTTCCGGCAGCGGCGTCGGCCGGCGGGGCGACGAACTCGGCGGCCACCTCGTCCGGGTTGGTGACGTCGATCAACTCCGCGCCGGTCCCGGTGTGGCCGCTGAGCTTGGTCGAGACGCAATCGGCGAACTGACCGATCAACTTGTTGCCCACGTCGACCATCACGCCGCGGCCGAACTGCGCCGGACGCCCGGTCAGCGACAGGGTGGTGACCAGGTCGACGGCCGTGCGATTGGGTGCCAGCGCCGTGGCCGTGGCGGTCACCATCATGGCGGCGGTGGACGACGAGCCACCCGCATTACCTGTCGCCTCGATCTTTGCCCGGTGTGCGACCGGGTCCTTCTCGACGATCCGCGCCGAACCCTTGTAGGTCATCCGGATCGGGCCAAGCTTGATCTTGACCGAGCCGCTGAACTCATCTCCGTCGACGCTGTCCAGGGAGGCTCCGGGAAAGCACGTGCCGACCTGCTCTATGTCCAGCAAACTCGTCCAGGCCTTCTCCACGCCGACCGGGACTTCGAACCGGTGCTCCAGTTCCACGACAGACCTCCGGGTATCCGGCCGGACGATCTGATCCGCCGGCAGGCTGCGATCGTATGTCGACACCCGCCGAGCCGCGTCCGGTGGCAACGCCGCAGGTGGGGCGCGCTCGTCATTGCGTCGGGGCACCCCCGACGGCCGTGGCGGATGTCGAGATGGTGATGATTCCGTGCCAGTATCGAGGTGTCGATCGGCGGCCGGGCGTGTGATCCACTTCCCGGCTGCCGGCTTCGCCACCGTCACCGCCGACGACGCACCTGGGCCAGCGCGGCCATGCCCACCGTCGGTGCCGCTTCCCGGCGATCCCGGGGGTCGGGTCATCGGAAGTGAAGGAGTTGCGCAATGGCAGGCGTTCCACCCGTTCACCGCCCGGCCGATCTCGACCAGTTGCATCAGTCGGCGATCGGCGCCCCGACCACGGCCGGGGAGGCCGCCGCACGCGGCGCCGCCGGTCTACGGGGTCAGCCAACGCCGTCGGAGGTCATCGCCGGTCTCCGCGCGACCAGCCATGGCGACGACCTTGTGCAGCTGCTGTCCCCGGAAGGCGACTTCACCGCCCATCCCGACTTCCCCATCGAGGTGAGCGCGGAGCTGCTGCGCGGCCTGTACCGCGACATGGTCCTGGTCCGCAGGTTCGATCGCGAGGGCAACGCGCTGCAACGGCAGGGTCAGCTCAGCATCTGGGTTCCGCTGCTCGGCCAGGAGGCCGCCCAGATCGGCGCCGGCCGCGCGATGCGGCCCAACGACATGGCATTCCCGTCTTACCGCGAGCACGGCGTCGCCTGGTGCCGCGGTGTGGACCCGACCCAACTGCTCGGTATCTTCCGCGGCACGGACCATTGCGGCTGGGATCCGAAGGCGACCCGTTTCAACAGCTACACCATCGTCATCGGCAATCAGGTGCTCAACGCCACCGGCTATGCGATGGGTCAGCGCTTCGACGGCGTCATCGGGTCGGTGGCCGCGGTCAAGGAAGGTGACGCCGCTGTCGACCCGGCAGTCGACCTGCTGCGCGGGACCACCGGCGAGGACACCAACGAGGCCACCATCGCCTTCTTCGGTGACGGCGCGACCAGCCAGGGCGACGTGCACGAGGGGATGGTCTTCGCGGCGGCGTTCGATGCGCCGGTCGTCTTCTATTGCCAGAACAACCAGTGGGCGATCTCCGAACCGGTGTCCCGGCAGTCGCGGGTCCCGCTGTGGGAGCGGTCGACCGGCTACGGGTTCCCCGGCGTGCGGGTCGACGGCAACGACGTCCTGGCCTGTCTTGCGGTGACCGGTTGGGCGCTGGAGGAGTGCCGCTCCGGCAACGGCCCGGTGATGATCGAGGCGTTCACCTACCGGATGGACGCGCACACCACGTCCGACGACCCGACGCGCTACCGGATGGCAGCCGAGGAAGAGCACTGGAAGCTGTTGGACCCGATCGAGCGGGTCCGGGCGCACCTGTCCCGGCAGGGGATGGCCGACCAGCAGTTCTTCGACGGAGTCAACGCCGAGGCCGACGCGCTGGCGGCGCGGTTCAGGGCGCACTGCATCGGGATGCAGAAGCCGCCTCCGGAACGGATCTTCGCGAACGTCTACAGCCATCCGCACGGACAACTCGAGACCCAGCAACGCGAGTACCTGCAGTACCTCGCGGGATTCGCCGACGACGGTTCGGTGCAGATGGAGGCACGGGCATGAGTGCGCCGGACGTGTCCACCGCCGGCGGCCAGACCCCGCAGGGCCTGCAGAGTTTCCTCGGAACCGCGCCGCCGCCGCCGAACAGCACACTGGCGAAGGCGCTGAACACCGCGCTGCGCTCGGCCATGGAGGACGATCCCAAGGTCATCGTGATGGGCGAAGACGTCGGCAAACTCGGTGGCGTATTCCGGGTGACCGACGGCCTGCAGAAGGATTTCGGCGATCACCGCGTGCTCGACACCCCGCTTGCCGAATCCGGGATCATCGGCACCGCAGTCGGTCTCGCCATGCGCGGGTACCGCCCGGTGACCGAGATCCAGTTCGACGGGTTCGTCTTCCCGGGGTTCGACCAGATCGTCTCGCAGGTCGCCAAGATCACCTACCGGACACAGGGCGCCTGGTCGATGCCGATGGTCATCCGCATTCCCTTCGGCGGGGGGATCGGCGCGGTCGAGCACCATGCCGAGTCGCCGGAATCCTTCTTCTGCCATATCGGTGGGTTGCGGGTGGTGTCCTGCTCGACGTCTCAGGATGCCTTCGACATGTTGCGTGCGGCGATCGCGTGTGACGATCCGGTGGTGTTCTTCGAGCCGAAACGACGCTACTGGGAGAAGGGGCCGCTGGACACCGGTTCCCGCGACGGCGGGCTCACCGGACAGTGGCCGCCGGAGTGTTTCCGCAGCGTCATCAGGCGGCCGGGGACAGACGTCACGGTGGTGTCGTACGGGCCGAGCATGCCGATCCTGCTGGCCGCTGCGGATGCCGCCGCCACCGAGGGCCGATCTCTCGAGGTCATCGACCTGCGCACCCTCTCACCTCTGGACCTGGCGCCGGTGGTGGAGTCCGTTCGCCGCACCGGCCGGCTCGTGGCGGTGTCGGAGGCGCCGCGTGAGGCGTCCATCACCGCTGACATCGCGGCCAGGGTGACCGAGGAGGCGTTCTACTCTCTCGCGGCCCCGGTGATCCGGGTGGCCGGCTTCGACACCCCGTACCCGCCGAGCCGGTTGGAGGAGGAATACCTACCCGATCTGGACAAGGTGCTCGACGCCGTCGACCGCGCTCTGGCGTACTGAGGAGTGGATCTCGTGAATGCGACAGGAAGTCCCGGCACGGCGGCCGGCACCCGGCTGCGGACCTTCGCGATGCCGGACGCCGGCGAGGGTCTCACCGAGGCAGAGGTGCTCAGCTGGCGGGTCGCTGTCGGCGACATGCTGACCGTGAACCAGGTGATGGTGGAGATCGAGACGGCCAAGGCCGCCGTCGAGTTGCCGTCACCGTTCGCCGGCCGGGTGCACGCACTGCTCGTCGAGCCCGGCGTGACCGTGCAGGTCGGCACTCCGATCATCACCGTCGACACCGATCCGGCCGGCGGCGATCTGGAACCGTCACCGGTCCCGGCCGGCGCAACGGCCGCCCGGGAGAACGGCGCACCCGCGAACGGCTCCGCCCAGAACGGTGCCGCCGCTGAAGGTGTCGAACCGGGCGGCTCCGGCGGAGCCAAGATCGGTGAGGTGTCGGCGGACGGCCGGATCGCGACGCTGGTCGGGTACACCTCGGCGGGGGCGGCGACCGTGCGGCGCGCCCGGCGCGGAGCCTCCGGTGCGGTGCTCGAACCGGTCGTGATGCCGGCTCCGCTCGCATCGTCGGTCCCGGTGGTCGAGGACGAACAGGACCACGAGCCCACCGCCTCGGCATCGTTGTCCGGTCGGGCTCCGCTGGCGGCGCCGCCGGTGCGAAAGCTCGCGAAGGACCTGGGTATCGCGCTGAGCAGCGTGACTCCCAGCAGGGCAGACGGCGTGATCAGCCGCTCGGATGTCGAAAAGGCTGCGGCCGCAGGCACAGTGGGGTCACCGGACGCGGGTCGTCCGCCGGTTGATCCCCAGCGGCAGCAGCGCATCCCGGTGAAGGGCGTGCGAAAGGTGACGGCGGCCGCGATGGTCGCCAGCGCCTTCACCGCGCCGCACGTCACCGAGTTCCTGACGGTCGACGTGACGCCGATGATGGAGTTGCGCGACCGTCTCCGACGCCGGCCGGAGTTCGCCGACGTCAAGCTCTCGCCGCTGGCCTTCGCGGCGCGGGCCGTCTGCCTGGCGGCGCGGCGGACGCCCGAGGTCAACGCAGCCTTCGAAGCCTCGGCGGACGCCGGCGGCCAGGACCACATCGTGGTCAAGGACTACGTCAACCTCGGCATCGCGGCCGCGACCCCACGCGGCCTGCTGGTGCCGGTCATCACCGACGCCGACCGATTGGACCTCGCGGGCATGGCGGCCGCGCTGCACCAACTGACCGCTACCGCCAGGGCCGGAACGACGACGCCTGCGCAGATGTCCGGCGGCACCTTCAGCATCACGAACGTGGGCGTGTTCGGGGTCGACACCGGGACACCCATCATCAATCCAGGAGAGGCGGCCATCCTGGCGCTCGGCTCGATCAAGGACGCGCCTTGGGTGGTCGACGGGCAACTGGCTGTCCGCAAGGTGTGCCAGCTGGCGATGTCGTTCGATCACCGCGTGGTCGACGGCCAGCAGGGCTCGCAGTTCCTCGCAGACGTCGGCGCGCTGCTGTCGGATCCGGGCCTGGCGCTGGCCTTCTAGGAAGGCGCCGGGCGAATCCCGGCCAGCCAGTCCCTGGGCCCGACCGTCGTGACCCGTCGGGCCGCGACCCGTGCTGCGCCGGCCAGCCGCTCGGCCGGCGACAGTGCCGGGTCGTTCCGTAGGAAGGCGTAAGCCCCGTGGAAGGCGTCACCCGCGCCGAGGGTGTCGACGGCCCTGACCTGCGGAACGTCCACCTGACCGGACTCCCGCCCGCTCCACCAGGTGACCGGGCCGGCGCCGTTCGTCACGGCCACGAACCGTGCCCCGTCCCGCCGGGCGGCGTGGTCGTGCCCGATTCTGTCCTCCGCCACCTCCGTGAGGATCCGACGGGCGGACGCGACGGCGTCGGTGGTGCCCGGCCAGCGGAACTCCGCCGAGCAGAGGACGTCGGCGGCCAGCGGGATGAGTTCCGCCATCACCGGCTTCCATCGGCCCGCATCCAGCACCACCGGAATACCGGCCCCGGCGGCAGCCCGCGCGGCTCCGACGGCCAGCATCCGGTGGTGGCCGTCCAACAGCACCACGCGAGCGTCGGTCAGCAGCTCGTCCCACCGGGTCGACGCGGCGGACGGAACCGACCGACCGGTGGCGTCCAGGGACGTCACCGATCGGGCCCCGGTGTCGTCGTCGATCAGGATTGCCGAGACAGCAGGCGGTGCGTCCGCGTCGGGGTCGACGTCGACGACCTCGACCCCCTGCGCGCGCAGCTCGTCACCGATGACCCCGGCCAGCCGGTCCTTGCCGAGCGCCGTCACCAGCCGTGCGCGACCGCCCAAGGTGGCATACGTCACCGCGGCGTTGGCCGCCGGCCCGCCGGCAGCGATGTCCTGGCGGAGGGCGGTGACCTTCTCGTCCGGGCCGGCACGGCGTGCCACCCGGTGGATGACATCGAGAGTGGCCAGCCCGACGAAGACCGCCAGCTGGGCGGATCTCGTGCCCGGCCTGACCAATGTGCCCTCCCAGGTCCGGCGGCTTCGCGGTGCCGCAGCCCGGCAAGAGCGTAAGCGCAGGAGCCGGAAGCGCAGTGACTCGCGTCATCGAGCGCGACCAGCGAGCGGCGAATACATTGTGAAAGCGGTTCTTGCCCGGACGATCTCCGGCATGTGGCACGCCTCACCGTCGATTCGGGCATCTTGGGAGCCGGTTGAGCGTCATAGTAAGTGCAGGACCACAACGCACCAACAGCAACAGCAACAGCAACAGCACAGCAGTGCAGTGCAGTCAGAAGGGAACGATCATGAGCCGCCTCGGCCAAGCAGTACGGAACCACCGCAACAGCACGCGAGCCCGTCGCGAGATCAACCGGGCCATCGACCGCGCGGCCACCCCGGCCGTGCGCGACGAGCTGCGCACCATGGCGCAGGCACAGGGCTATTGGCTTCGCTGATCCAGCGAGGCACCTGACGCCGCCGACCGACGCACACCGGAAGAAATTTCCTCCGGAACGATGTAACGCCGGTCGGGTGGGCGTCGATATGCCAAATGACCCCGGACAGCTGCCGGACCCCCGACCTGGCAGCCGTCCGGGGTCGACCTGTCTTCAGGCGACCCGTCTTCAGTTGACCTGTCTTCAGTTGACCCGTCTTCAGTTGACCTGTCTTCAGGGGCCCCGGAATCGTCCGGGCACCGTCGCCGCTGCGGTGCCCCTCTCCGCCGCCCGCGGCGACCTCCCACTGACCTTCGCCGAACTGGGCAGTCACCGAACACGGGCCCTCGGCGGCTGTCTCCAGGCGCCTGCTTTGCGGCGCTAGGCTCGCCGGATGTCAACCGTCGACGCCCCCGCCGATGCTGCGCTCGCGATCCAGATGCTGCACGATCGCATCCTGATCCGCCGGGCCGGCGGTCCGGGCGAGCGCACCACCAGAGCGGGGATCCTGATCCCGGCGACGGCCGAGGTGGCAAAGCGGCTGGTCTGGGGGGAGGTCGCCGGCGTCGGCCAACACGTGAGGTCGGTCAAGCTGGGCGAGCGGGTGCTCTTCAGCCCCGAGGACCAGTACGAGGTCGAGTTGGGCGGAGAGACTTTCCTGGTGCTGCGCGAGCGCGACCTGCAGGCGGTGGCCAGTGAGCGCGCCCGGGGTGGGACAGGTCTTTACTTATAGGCGGGTGAACCGCCGTTCGGCGGGTGATCGCAGCCGGCCACGAGGGAGCAGATCGCGATGGACCACTACGACATGATCGTCATCGGATCCGGTCCCGCCGGCCAGAAGGCCGCCATCGCCGCGGCGAAGCTCGGGCACCGGGCTGCTGTCGTGGAGCGGTGGGACATGGTCGGTGGCGTCTGCATCAACACCGGCACGATCCCGTCGAAGACCCTGCGCGAGGCCGTGCTGTACCTGACCGGCCTCAACCAGCGGGAGCTGTACGGGCAGTCGTACCGGGTCAAGGACGACATCACCGTCACGGACCTGTCCGCCCGCACCCAGCACGTGGTGGCCCGGGAGATCGACGTGATCCGCAATCAGCTCACCCGCAACCACGTCACCCTGATCGTGGGAACAGCGAGATTCGTTGATCCGCATCAGCTCTCGGTGGTCGACGAGGCGGGTCACCATCACGACATCACTGCGGACAAGATCGTCGTCGCGGTGGGAACCAAGCCGGCCCGGCCCGGCACCGTCGACTTCGACGGTGCCACCATCGTGGACTCCGATCAGATCCTCGGGCTCGACAAGGTCCCCACCTCCATGGTCGTCGTCGGCGCAGGGGTGATCGGCATCGAGTACGCCTCGATGTTCGCCGCACTCGGCACCAAGGTCACCGTCGTGGAGAAGCGGCAGTCGATGCTGGAGTTCTGCGACAAGGAGATCGTCGAGGCCCTGCAGTACCAGTTGCGCGAACTGGCCGTGACGTTCCGGTTCTCCGAATCCGTCCGTGAGGTGCAGAAGCACCCGGCCGGCACACTGACCATCCTCGAGTCCGGCAAGAAGATCCCCGCCGACACGGTGCTGTATTCGGCCGGCCGCCAGGGCGTGACCGACGAACTCAACATCAGCGCGGCAGGTGTCACCGCGAGCAACCGCGGACGGGTGGAAGTCAACGAGCACTTCCAGACCGAGGTCGAGCACATCTACGCGGTCGGTGACGTCATCGGGTTCCCGGCACTGGCAGCGACAGCGATGGAGCAGGGGCGGCGGGCGACCTACCACGCGTTCGGTGAACCCGTCGGCAGCAAGCTGGGCGACCTGCAGCCGATCGGCATCTACACGATCCCGGAGATCAGCTTCGTCGGCCGCACCGAGGAGGAGCTGACCCGGGAGAATGTGCCGTTCGAAGTGGGCATCTCGCGGTACCGCGAACTGGCCAGGGGAGCCATCCTCGGTGATTCCTACGGAATGCTGAAGATCCTCGTGCACGGTGAATCCCGTGAGTTGCTGGGCGTACACGTGTTCGGCACCAATGCCACCGAGCTGGTGCACATCGGCCAGACCGTGATGGGCTGCGGCGGGACAGTGGACTATCTCGTCGACGCGGTCTTCAACTACCCGACGCTGGCGGAGTCGTACAAGGTGGCCGCTCTGGATGCGGTGAACAAGATGCGCGCGATCGCGAAGGTGACCCAGACCGGGTCGTTCACGCCGCTTCCGGAGTAGCGAACCGCCCCTGTCGCTCACCGCCCGGATATGTCGAGCGTTCCCGACCTGTCGGTGCTGGTGACATTCCGCGTTCGAATGATTACTCTATGTCATAGGTCTCTCATCATGCTCTGAGTCGGGTGAACTCTGCCGTCATAGCGATGAATATCGGTGCGTGTGATTGCTCCGGATGGGCGATAAGAGACACTCTTGACGCACGCTGTTGCGCCGATCGGGAGAGTCCCGTGATGTCGCGGCCAAAGCGGACCAGGGTAGGGGAGGCGGCCACGGTGGCGTCCTCGAGCCGACTGCCGCAGGCAGATCTGGCACCGGCCGAACGGAGCGTCGTTCGAATGCCTGCCCGCGTGGGGTCACGCTATGTGCCTGCCCCGGACGACAGCGATGTGGCACCTGCGCGGTGGCGCCGACCGCCGGTGGTGCTGGCTGCGCTGTTCGTCATGGCCGTCGCTTGCTGCGGTTACCTCACATCGCAGTGGTCGGGTGCGGACTCCGACGTCGCGGCGTGGTGGAGCAATCTCGGGCAGCTGGCAGCTGCACTGCTCGCCACGGTCGGATCAGCCGTTGCCGTCACCCGTCACCAAGGTGACGACCGGCGACGCGCCTGGCTGCTGGTGACGGCGGCCTGCGCGTGCTGGACCCTCGGCCAGCTGTACTGGTGCTGGATCGAGTTGGTGCGCGGCGAACAGGTGCCCCAGGTTTCCGTCGCCGACGTGCTGTTCCTGTCCTTCACCGCGCTGATGGCGGTCGCCGTCTGGCCCTCGAACGGCCGCCACACCGACCGCCTGCGCACCACCCTCGACGCCGCCATCATCGGCCTGTCGCTGTTCACGATCAGCTGGGTCACCACCATCGGCGGCCTGGCAAAGGCGGCGACCGAAGACACCGACGGTCTGGCGCTGGTGATCAACCTCGCCTACCCGTGCGGCGACATCATCGTGCTGACCATGGTGCTGCTCAGTGCCAGCCGCCGGGTCGACCGCCGGTCCAGCCTGGCCGCGGTGGCGATGGGCATGGCGTTGATCGCGGTATCCGACGGCTTCTACGCCTACATGTCCGCGGCGGATGACTTCGAGGCCGGCTCGATCACCACCCTGGGCTGGATCCTGGGTTTCGGCATCATCGGATGTGCCGGGCTCGCCAGTGGCCGCCTGGCCGCCGCCTCGGCACCGGTGGCCGGGTGGGCGGACCGGCGTTCCGACGGTGATGGCGAAGCGGAATTGAAGGACCGGGCGCGGCGGGCCAGCTCGCTGCCGTACATCCCACTGGCCGTTGCCTTGCTCGTGGTGGCCGCCCAACGCGCCCAGAACGGCGCGGACCGGGTCACAAATATCGCACTGGTGATCACCTTCGTCGGTGTGCTGGCGCGGCAGTACCTGACGATTCGCGACAACCAGGCGCTGACCAGGCACCTGGAGAACCGCGAACGGGAACTCCAGAGGCGCGCGTTCGCCGATCAGCTCACGGGCCTGCCCAATCGGGCCTTGTTCATCGACCGGGTGACCCACGCGCTCGAGCAACACCGCCGAAGCCTGCGGCCACTGGCTCTGCTTTTCATCGACCTCGACGACTTCAAGGCCGTGAACGACACCCTCGGGCATCCGGTCGGGGACGAGTTGGTGATCCGGGTGGCCGAGCGGCTGCGCGGGGCGATGCGCGCCAGTGACACGGTGGCCCGATTCGGCGGTGACGAGTTCGCCATCCTGATCGAGGGGGACATCGACTCGGCGACGGCGGGTGCCCGGATCGTCGACGCCCTGCGGCAGCCCTTCGTGCTACGCCGGGACGAGCTGTCCATCGGTGCCAGCGTCGGCATCGCCGACGTGCCCGGTGGCAGCGAAACGCCGACCGTGGACGAACTCTTCTCCCGCGCCGACATCGCGATGTACGCGGCCAAGCGCGCCGGAAAGGGCCAGCTGGCGATCTACGACCCGTCGATGATCCTGCCGGAGGCGGCCGACCTGCAGTACCGGCCGCTGTTGATCGAGGCGATGAAGCTGGGCGCGATCGACACCGTCTACCAGCCCATCATCGACCTGCAGAGCGGCCGCGTGCATTCCCTGGAGGCGCTCGCCCGGTGGCGGGTGGGCGGCGAGACCGTCCCGCAGGCGTACTTCATCCAACTCGCCGGCCGGCTCGGGCTGCTCCCCGAGCTCACCGACATGATGGTCGAACGGGCCTGCGCGCAGCTGGCCGACTGGTCGCTGCGGTTCCGCCGGCACGACATGCTGGTCGGCGTCAACGTCCCGCCGGGCCTGATGACGGACCGGGATTTCCCCCGACGGATCTCGGCGATCATGCGGCGCCACGGGCTAGGGCCGGACCGGCTCATCCTGGAGATCACCGAGGACGCACTGCTGGGCGAAACCGCCGTGGCGCAGGAGGTTGCCACCGCCTTGCGGCGGCTCGGAGTGCAGCTGTGGCTGGATGATTTCGGGACCGGGTACTCGTCGTTGCTCAGCCTGCGGCAGATGTCGCTGCAGGCAGTGAAGATCGACATCGCATTCGTGGCGAACATTCACACCGACCGCTCCGCCGAGCGGTTCCTCAAGGCGCTGCTGGCTCTCGGCAGGGATCTGGATCTGCTGGTCACTGCCGAGGGCGTCGAGTTGGTGGAGCAGGCCGAGATCCTGCGCCAGTTGGGATGTCAGTTGGTCCAGGGGTTCCTGTATGCCAGGCCCGCGCCGGCACGCGAGCTGGAACACCTGCTCAATCCCGGCGCCCTGCCCTACCCTCCGCCGGACGTGCAAAGGGCGGGAGAGGTCGCTGTCGGCAACCACACACCCGCCGGGGCGCCGGAATAGTTCGAACGGGGCTACCGTTGGAACCACATGGCCGGCCCTGGATGCGAAGGTAGTTTCTGCCGACAGACGGTGTGCCTCGTGCACGCGGCAGTCGAGCTTGGGCGATGCGGGAGGTTCGATTCCTCCCGACGGCACCACCGATGAACGAGATCCAGCGGCACCGATCCTCCCGGGGACGGTGCCGTTCGTCGCTGCGGGCGTTCACGCCCTGGCCTTCAGCCGGCCGCCGGTGTTGCCCGGGCCCCTGGCCGGTTTCCCCAGGCCCTGGCCATCGACACCGCATGCCGCCACTGCGCCAACTCCGCCTGCCGCCGGGGCGGATCCATCTTGGGCCGCCACTCCCCGGCGCGTTGCCAATGACTGCGCAGTACCCGGCGATCCGGCCAGTACCCCTCCGCCAGTCCGGCAGCGTAGGCCGCGCCCAGGGCCACGGTCTCGGCCATCATCGGCCGCACGACAGGGATGTCGAGGGCGTCGGCGACCATTTGCATCAGCAGGTTGTCGCCCGTCATCCCGCCGTCGACGGCCAACGACTGCGCGGGTACCCCGGCATCGGCGTTCATCGCCTCCACCACGTCCATGGTTTGCCACGCGGTTGCCTCGAGGACCGCCCTGGCGATGTGCGCCTTGGTGACGTAGGACGTCAGACCCACCAGAACGCCCTGCGCGGTGTCATCCCAGTGCGGTGCGAACAGCCCGGAGAACGCCGGAACCAGGTAACAGCCACCGTTGTCGGCGACACCCGCGGCGAGCGTCTCGATCTCTGCGGGCGTCCTGATCAGGCCGAGATTGTCCCGGCACCATTGCACCAGCCCTCCCGCGACGGCCACCGATCCCTCGAGCGCATACACAGCGTCCTCGCCGTCGATCTTGTGGGCGATGGTGGTGATCAGCCCGTGCCGGGATCGCACGATCTCCCTGCCGGTGTTCAACAGCAGGAAGGTGCCGGTACCGAAGGTGCATTTGGCTTCACCGGCGTCGAACGCCGTCTGCCCGAACAAGGATGCCTGTTGATCACCGATCAGCGCACCGATCCGGATCCCCGGCAGTGGATCGGTGGTGACGCCGAAATGACCGATGGTGGGCCGGATCTCCGGCAGCATCACGCGCGGGACGTGAAAGGCATCGAGCAGGCGGTCATCCCAATCCAGCGTCTCGATGTTCATCAACATGGTCCGGCTGGCGTTCGTCACGTCGGTGACATGCAGGCCGGGAGAGCCGGTCGGGCCCGGGCCGCCGGTCAGATTCCAGGTGATCCAGCTGTCCATCGTCCCGAACAGCAGGTCCCCCGATACGGCGGCCGCCCGCAGCGACGGGTCGCTGTCCAGCAGCCAACGCAGCTTGGACGCCGAGAAGTACGACGCCATCGGCAATCCCGTCCTGGCGTGGATCTCGTCTGGGTCGATGTCGCGGTGCGGGTTGGCTGGATCTGACATCCCGGCCAGCAGTCCGCTGGTCCTGGTGTCCTGCCAGACGATCGCGCGACCAACCGGGATCCCGGTATGGCGGTTCCAGACCACCGTCGTCTCGCGTTGATTGGTGATGCCCAGGCCGACCACCTGGCGCGGCTCCACGCCGGCTTCGGCCAGTGCCTGCGGAAGGATCCGCCGCACGATGGACCAGATCTCCGCGGCATCGTGCTCGACCCACCCCGGCCGGGGGAAGTACTGCTGGTGTTCACGTTGGGCGATGGAGACCAGCCGGCCATGGCGGTCGAACAGCATGCAGCGGGTCGAGGTGGTCCCCTGGTCCAGGGCGGCGACGAAGGTCGGGGTCACCAGTGCCGCCCGTGTCCCAGTTCCCTGGAGATGGACCGGCCGGCCCGGCTGACGTGGTTGACCAGGGCCGTCCTCGGGCGCGACCGCTCGTCGCAGAGCCGATCGATGGAGCCCTCGATGCCGACCACGGCGACCACATAGCCGCCGCGGTCACGGATGGGTGCGGCGATACCGGCGGTGCCCGGCTCCTCCTCGCCGATGCAGGCGGCCCATCCGAGATCGCGGATCGCGGCGAGTTCGGTGTGCAGCGCGTGTTTGTCGGTGATCGTCCGATTGGTCAGTGCGGGCAGCTGATGATGAGCGATGCTCCGTGCTGCGCCGGGGTCGAACGCCAGCAGCACCTTGCCCAACGCGCTGGCGTGCAGCGGTACCTCGGTCCCGGTGACCAGCACCTGGGATCCACCGTCGCCACGGAAGACGTGGTGCGCGATCTCCGCGCGCCCGCCGGAGAACGCCGCCACCCGTGCGGACTCCCCGGTGCGGGCGGCCAGGGCGTCGGTCCAGTTCAGTGCCTTCGACCGGAGCTCGTTCGGATCCAACCGGGTCCAGCCGAACCGGAACACCTCGGTGGCCACCCGGTAGGGACCGCTCGCCTCGTCCTGTGCGACGAAACCGACGTCCTCCAAAGTGCGCAGGATCCCGTGCACGGTCCCCTTGGCCAACCCGAGTGCGCCGGCGATCTGGGACAGCGCCACCGGCTCGTCCTCCTCCGCCAGCAGTCGAAGGATCGCCGCCGCTCGTTCCACCGACTGCACGCTGCCCGGCACGCCGCCAGGCTATCCGTCCCCCGGGCAGCACTGCCCATTCGGCATTGCCGAACGGTGCCGGTTGTGACCTGGTGACGGCGGTGAGTACGGTCGCGAGCCGATGGGCCCTGGGCAATGATGTCCTTTCCCGGAAGGAGGCGGCCAGTCCTTGATCGAACTCCGAATTCCTCCGTACCCGGACCGCGCGCTGCCGCCCGAACGGACACCGCCGCGAGTGGTCGACAGTGCATGCGCCGGCCCGCCGCCCTGCGGTCCGGCCCGCGACGCCGCACACTTGAGCGGCCTCGCGCCGCAAGCCGCATCCCGGCGTGATCAGCGATTCCCCTTCCCCTTCTCACCACACCAGCAGGAGTGCAACCGATGAGTTACACCGCAACGCAGATGAGTCCCGCGACGCGACAGCAGGCGCTCGACGACATGGCGGCCACCGAGCTGGATGTGCTGGTCATCGGCGGCGGCGTCGTCGGTGCCGGAGCCGCGCTCGACGCGGCCAGCCGGGGGCTGACGGTCGGACTGGTGGAAGCCCGCGACTACGCCGCCGGCACGTCCAGCCGTTCGTCCAAGCTCGTGCACGGTGGCCTGCGCTACCTCAAGCAGCTCAATTTCTCGCTGGTCTTCGAGGCCCTGCGCGAGCGATCGCTGATCCTGGACGTGCTGTGCCCGCACCTGGCAAAGCCGGTCGAGTTCATCTATCCGCTCGAACGCAAGGGCATCGACCGTGGCTACGTCGGGCTCGGGATCGGCGTCTATGACGTGCTCGGCGCCGGCAAGGGCGTTCCGTCGCACCACAAGCACATGAGCAAGAGCAAGACGCTGGAGAGCTTCCCGGACGGCAAGAAGGGCCACATCCAGGGCGCGATCAAGTTCTACGAGGGCCAGCTCGACGACGCCCGGCACACCATGATGATCGCCAGGACGGCGGCCGCCTACGGCGCGCATGTGGCCAGCAGTGCCCGCGTCATCGGGTTGCTCCGGGACGGCGATCGGGTGATCGGCGCGACCGTGAAGGATCTCGAGTCCGGACGCGAAATCGAGGTCAAGGCGAAGGAAACGGTGAACGCGACCGGTGTCTGGACCGACGACATCCAGAAGATGATCGGCGGCAAGGGCCAGTTCCGGGTGCAGGCGTCCAAGGGCGTCCACATCGTGGTGCCGCGGGACCGGATCAAGTCGCGGACGGGGCTGATCACCGAGACCGAGAAGAGCCTGCTGTTCATCATCCCGTGCCCGTGGAGCGAGGACTTCTGGGTGATCGGAACCACCGACACACCTTGGAGTCTGGACCTGGCGCACCCGGCAGCCAGCAGCTCGGACATCGACTACATCCTCGAGCACGCCAACGCGCTGCTGGAGAAGCCGCTGACCCGGGACGATGTCGTCGGCGTCTACGCGGGCCTGCGTCCGCTGCTCGCCGGCGAATCGGACCAGACCAGCAAACTGTCCCGCGAGCACGCAGTGGTCTCGCCGGTCCCCGGCCTGGTGATCGTCGCCGGCGGCAAATACACCACCTACCGGGTGATGGCCGAGGACGCGATCGACGAGGCGGTCAAGGGGCTGCCGGGCAAGGTGGGCAAGTCCATCACCGACAAGGTCCCGCTGATCGGCGCCGACGGCTACAAGCCGCTGTGGGCGACCAGGGCGAAGCTGGCCCAGCGGACCGGCCTGGATCTGCCGCGGATCGAGCATCTGCTCGGCCGCTACGGCAGCGCGGTCAGCGAGCTGCTCGACATGATCGAAGCCGAACCCGAACTGGCGCAACCGTTGTCGACGGCGCCGAAGTATCTCAAGGTCGAGGCCAGGTATGCGGTGTCCCACGAGGGCGCCCTGCATCTGGACGACATCCTCGCCCGGCGCACCAGGATCTCGATCGACACCTGGGACCGCGGTGAGGCGGCTGCCCAGGAGGTCGCCGATCTGGTGGCTCCGGTGCTCGGCTGGGACGCGGCGACGGTGGCCGACGAGGTGGAGCACTACCGTGCCCGGGTGGCCGCCGAGCGGGAGTCCCAGGTGCAGCCCGACGACCGCACGGCGGACGCTGCGCGGCTCGGCGCCCCTGATGTACGAGTGGGCGCTGGGTGATCATCTTTGACGGTGTGCAACCGGTCGTCACGGTGCAATAACACCCGCTCGTCATCAGTGACGCAGCTCACCGAAGTGGCGTAGGTTCCACCAGGATTGGCGTATTACATGCTCGTTTTTCCGGTCTCGATGCCGATGCCGGATGGTTCTCACCAGGAGGTCAGCGTTGGACATCTCGAATGGGACGATCTTCGTCTCGGAAGTCACGGGCACAGCCATGCTGCTGTTGCTCGGCTGTGGTGTTGTGGCCACGGCCATCCTCAAAGGCAGTAAGGGCGAGGGTGGCGGCTGGCTGCTGATCAACTTCGGCTGGGGTCTCGGCGTCTTCATGGGCGTCTATGTCGCTTTCCGAAGCGGTGCCCATCTGAACCCCGCCGTCACGCTGGCGTTGACGATCACCGGCGACATCACCTTCTCGCAGTCGCTGGTGTACTACGCGGCGGAGTTCATCGGTGCCTTCATCGGCGCGATCATCGCGTGGCTGGCCTTCAAGGATCACTTCGAAGCAGAAGAGGATCCGGGGAAGAAGCTGGCTGTGTTCTCCACCGGGCCGGCGATCCGCAGCTACGGCTGGAACACCGTCACAGAGGTGATCGGCACTTTCGTGCTGATCTTCCTGATCCTGATCTCCGGCGGCACCCCGTCCGGTCTCGGCCCGCTGTTCGTCGCACTGGTCGTCCTGGGTATCGGTGCCTCGCTCGGTGGTCCCACCGGGTACGCCATCAACCCGGCCCGTGACCTCGGCCCGCGTATCGCCCACGCGCTGCTCCCGATCAAGGGCAAGGGTGGCTCGGACTGGAGCTACGCATGGGTGCCCGTCGTGGGCCCGCTGATCGGTGCGGCTCTGGCTGCGCTGGCCTTCAAGGCACTGGGCGGGCCCGACCTGTTCCTGGGCGTCGTCTGATCGGCGTCGTCTGATCGGCGTCGTCTGATCGGCGGGGTCTGATCGGCTTTCCTGGAGGGCTGATCGACAGCGTTGTTGATGGTGTTTCACCGGATGTGTCCAGGCCGCCGCCGCCGCGCCCCGGGCATCTCTTGATCGATGTCGTGACGGCGCCGGCCCTGGCGGCGCAACGTCCGGTCGGCCGGACGGCATCACCAGCAAGGCGACCGGGCACCAAACAGCAGTACAGACCGAGAAGTGCCGTTCCGTGCGCCAAGCGCGGAAACGTCACCGGCCCGACGGGTCGGTGATCCGGGCATCAGCCCAAGGGAGTCGATCATCCGGCCGGCCGTCACGAAGCCTGTCGGGCACGGCGGCTCCACGTCATGTTCGAAGACGCACTGACGAAAGGTGTAACAAGCAGATGAGTGAGAAGTACGTCGCAGCAATCGATCAGGGGACGACCTCGACCCGATGCATGGTGTTCAACCGGGAGGGGCGCGTCGTCTCCGTCGATCAGCGGGAGCACGAGCAGATCTTCCCCAGGGCCGGTTGGGTCGAGCACAACGCGATCGAGATCTGGGAGAACACCCGAGCAGTCGCGGCCGCCGCACTGAGCAAGGTCGACCTGACCGAGGCGGACATCGCCGCAGTCGGCATCACCAACCAGCGCGAGACGGCGCTGGTCTGGGACCGGAACACCGGCCAGCCGGTGTACAACGCCATCGTCTGGCAGGACACCCGGACCGACGGCATCGTGCACGATCTCGGCGACCTCGGCGGCGGCGCCGACCGCTACAAGGCCAAGGTCGGCCTCCCGCTGGCGACCTACTTCTCCGGCCCGAAGGTGAAGTGGATTCTCGACAACGTCGAGGGGGCAAGGGAAAAGGCCGATGCAGGTGACCTGATGTTCGGCAACATGGACACCTGGACCCTGTGGAACATGACCGGTGGTGTCGACGGCGGACTGCACTACACCGATCCGACGAACGCCTCCCGCACGATGCTGATGGACCTCGACACCCTGAGCTGGGACGCCGATATCGCCAAGGACATGGGCATTCCGCTGTCCATGCTGCCGGAGATCCGGTCGTCCTCCGAGGTGTACGGCCACGGCCGCGCCAAGGGTTCACTGAGCGGTGTTCCCATCGCCGGCATCCTGGGCGATCAGCAGGCCGCGACGTTCGGCCAGGCCTGCCTGTCCGTCGGTGAGGCCAAGAACACCTACGGCACCGGCAACTTCATGTTGATCAACACCGGCACCGAGAAGGTCCCGTCGAAGAACGGCCTGCTCACCACCGTCTGTTACAAGATCGGCGATCAGCCGACCGTGTACGCACTCGAGGGTTCGATCGCCGTCTCCGGTTCGCTGGTGCAGTGGGTACGGGACAACCTCGGCCTGATCAGCTCGGCCCCCGAGATCGAGACGCTGGCAGCCAGTGTCGAGGACAACGGTGGGTGCTACTTCGTGCCGGCCTTCTCCGGCCTGTTCGCGCCCTACTGGCGTGACGATGCCCGCGGCGCGATCGTCGGACTGACCCGTTACGTCAACAAGGGTCACATCGCGCGGGCGGTCCTGGAGGCCACCGCGTTCCAGACCAAGGAGGTCCTGGATGCGATGAACGCCGACTCCGGCGTCGATCTCACGGCGCTCAAGGTCGACGGCGGCATGGTTGTCAACGAGACGCTGATGCAGTTCCAGGCCGACATCCTCGGTGTCCCGGTGATCCGACCGGTGGTCGCGGAAACCACCGCGCTCGGCGCGGCCTACGCCGCCGGCCTCGCGGTCGGGTTCTGGGAGAGCGAAGAGGACATCCGCACCAACTGGGCCGAGTCCAAGCGGTGGGAACCGCAGATGGACGAGGCGCAGCGCGCGAAGCTGTACGCGAAATGGAAGAAGGCCGTCACCAAGACCTTCGACTGGGTGGACAAGAGCGACTCCGACTGATCCACCGGCATGACCGGGAAACGCCCGGGTGAAACGCGTCCCGCGTTTTCACCCGGGCGTTTCTCATCGTGGAACCGGACCGACGTCCTGATCACCAGTCGGGAACATCCCACGTCGGTACATGACCTGGATCGGACCGGAACGGTGATCAGCGGGCACCGAGCTCGCGCGCCCGGAGCAGCACCTCGTCCAGCATCGCCGGCGTCAGGCGTCCGGTGAAGGTGTTCTGCTGGCTGACGTGGTAGCAGCCGAGGACTGTCAACCGACGCCCGTCGGGGTGCGTCAGAGGCAGCTCCGCCCCATGCCCGAACGCGGGCCGCGGCCGCGGGATCGCCCAGCCGGAGTCGCCGAGTGCGCGCAGCAACGCGAGCCAACCGATGGCGCCCAGAGTGAGCGCCACCCGCAAGGTGCCCGATAGCAGGTCCAACTCGCGGTGCAGGTAGGGCGAGCAGGTGCGCAGCTCGTCCGGGGTCGGTTTGTTCGCCGGCGGCGCGCAGTGCACGGGCGCGGTGATCCGCAGCCCACTCAGCCTCAGCCCGTCGTCGATCCGCCGCGAGACCGGTTGTGAGGCAAAGCCCGTGCGGTGCAGCGCCGCGAACAGCACCTCACCGCTCCGGTCGCCGGTGAACATCCGGCCGGTCCGGTTGGCGCCGTGCGCGGCCGGCGCCAGGCCGACGATCAGCACCCCGGCGTCGGCCGGACCGAGTCCGGGAACCGGTCGACCCCAGTACGTCTCGTCGCGGAACGAGAGCCGCTTGACCTCGGCGACGCTCTCCCGCCAGGCCACCAACCGCGGGCAGGCCCGACAGTCGGTGATCACCGCGTCCAGCTGCGCAATACTGCCGGCACCGGCCGCCGCGAGCCGCACGGATGGTTCGTCGGGAGCCGGTTGATCCGGTGCTGACCCACCGGAAACAGCCTCACCGAAGAGTGCGCCGCCGGTCACCGTGCCACGGTAGGGCTCAGAACGCGGATTCCGCCACGTCCATCAGGGACAGGTCGGCGTTCTCGATGATCGCGCGGCGGGCCGTCAACTCGGGCAGCACGTTCCGGCTGAACCAGTGCGCCACTGCCAGTTTCCCGGCATAGAAGGCGGCATCCCTGGGGGAGGCGCCGCTGTCCAGGGCGTCCTGTGCGACGGTGGCCTGGCGCAGCAGCAGGTATCCGATCAGCAGGTCACCGACACTCATCAACAGGCTGACCGCGTGCTCGCCGACCTTGTAGACCGACTCCGGCTCCTGGACCGAGGCCATGGCATAGCCGACCAGCGTCCCCACCATTGCCTGCACATCGGCCAGCGCGGTGCCCAGCAGCGCCAGCTCCTCCTTGATCCGGCCGTCGGTGTTCTCCGACAGCGATGCGGTGATGAAGGAGCTGATCTCGCCGGCGACCGCACCGAGAGCGGCTCCGTTGTCCTTGACGATCTTCCGGAAGAAGAAGTCCTGCGCCTGGATCGCGGTGGTGCCCTCGTACAGGGTGTCGATCTTGGCATCGCGGATGTACTGCTCGATCGGGTAGTCCTGGGTGTAGCCGGAGCCGCCGAACACCTGCAGCGACAGGGCCAAATTCTCGTAGGCCCGCTCGGATCCGACACCCTTGACGATGGGCAGCAGCAGGTCGTTGACCCGAGTGGCCCGTGCGAGCTCCTCGGCGCCGAGCTCGCCACTGGCGATCCGGTCCTGCCAGCCGGCGGTGTACAGATACACCGCCCGCAGTCCCTCGGCGTAGGCCTTCTGCTTCATCAGGATCCGCCGGACGTCCGGGTGGTGGATGATCGTCACCCGTGGCGCGGTCTTGTCGCCGGCCCTGGTCAGGTCGGCGCTCTGGACACGCTGCTTGGCGTACTCGAGTGCATTGAGGTAGCCGGTGGACAGGGTCGCAATGGCCTTGGTGCCGACCATCATCCGGGCGTACTCGATCACCTGGAACATCTGCGCGATGCCGTCGTGGCTGTCTCCCAGGAGGTATCCGACGGCGGGCGTGCCGTGGATCCCGAAGCTGAGCTCGCAGGTGGTCGAGACCTTCAGTCCCATCTTGTGTTCCAGGCCGGTGACGAAGGCCCCGTTGCGCTCGCCGAGCTCACCGGTCTCCGCGTCGAAATGGAACTTCGGCACGATGAACAGGCTCAGACCCTTGGTGCCCGGCCGGTTGTCGATGCCGGGTCCTTCCGGCCGGGCCAGCACGAGATGGATGATGTTCTCGGTCAGGTCGTGCTCGGCGGAGGTGATGAATCGCTTCACGCCCTCCAGGTGCCAGCTGCCGTCTTCCTGCAGGATCGCCTTGGTGCGGCCGGCGCCGACATCGCTCCCGGCGTCCGGCTCGGTGAGCACCATGGTCGAGCCCCACTGCTTGTCGATCATGGTCTGAGCCATCTGCTGCTGCAGCGGAGTGCCGTTCTTGTGCACCACGGCGGCGAAGTTCGGCCCCCCGGAGTACATGAACAGTGCCGGGTTGGCGCCGAGCATCAATTCCGCGGCCGCCCAGCGCAGGCTCGGCGATGCGCCGTAGCCACCGAGTTCGGTGGGCAGTTCCAGTCGGTACCACTCGCCGTCCATGATCGCCTTGAAAGACTTCCTGAACGACTCCGGCAGCGTGACGCCGAAGGTGGCCGGGTCGTACACCGGCGGGTTGCGGTCGGCGTCCACGAAAGAGGCTGCGACCGGGCCGGCGGCGACGTTCTCCAGTTCGTGCAGGACGCCGGAGGCCGTCTCGGCGTCCATCTCGCTGAACGGGCCGGTACCCATCCGCTCGCCTGCACCGAGCACCTCGAACAGGTTGAACTCCAGGTCGCGAACGTTGGAACGGTAGTGGCTCATGGCCGATGCTCCTTGAAGGTGGTGGGTGCCGGCAGGCGATCGGTCGGTGGCTCGTGTCGCGACGCTGGGTCGTGACGCTGGTCTGAGAACTCGGCGTCTGCTGCGCGCCCATGGACCTTTTCGGGCTCGGAGCGAGCAGCGGCGCGTTAACCCAGGTTATCTACTGGCCAGTAACTTACGCAAGGACGATCTTCCCGACCGCCGTTCAGCGCCGCATCAGCGCCAGCAAAGACGGGCGGGTCGTCAGTCGGCGGCGACCAGTTCGGCCCGCACCTCGCGACGCAGGACCTTGCCGATCATCGAATGCGGCAGATCCGCAACGGCCGTGATGGTCCGCGGGACCTTGTACGCGGTCAGCTGGTCACGGCAGTACGCCCGCAACCCGTCCACGTCCAGGGTCGCGCCCTCGGCCATCACCACGGCGGCGGCCACCGTCTCGCCGCCACCGGAACCAGGAAGCCCGACCACCGCCGCGTCGATGACGTCGGGGTGCGACCTCAACACCTCCTCGACCTCCGAGGGAGAGACGTTGAAGCCCCCGGTGATGATCAGTTCCTTGACCCGGTCGACGATCTCGATGAATCCATCGGCAGATACCCGCACCACGTCACCGGTCCGCAGCCAGTCGCCCGGCAGCAGCACCTCCGAGGTTTCCTCCGGTCGATTCCAGTACCCGGAGAACACCTGTGGGCCGCGGACCAGGAGTTCGCCCTCCTCGCCGATCCCCCGGTCGATTGCCGGATCCGCCGGATCGACGACCCGGATCTCGGTGCTGGGAAACGGGATTCCGACCGTCCCCGGTCGGCGGCTGGGGCCGATGGGGTTGCCCACGGCGATCGGTGACGCTTCGGTCATGCCGTAACCCTCGACCAGCAGGCCACCGCTTGCCTGCTCCCACAACTCGACCGTGGACACCGGCAGGCTCATCGCGCCGGAAATGGCGAAACGGATGCTGCGCAGGCTGACCTTGCGCTGGGACGCGGCAGCTGCCAGCCGTTCATAGATCGGCGGGACAGCCGGCAGGAACGTGGCAGGGGCGTGCTTCATCGCATCCAGCACGAGGTTCTCGTCGAACCTGGGCAGCATCACCAGTCGCGCACCCATGCTCATCGCGAAGGTCAGGCACAGCGTCAGGCCGTAAGCGTGGAACATCGGCAGGACCCCGTAGAAGATCTCCTCTCCGGGGCGCATCCCGACCACCCATGCCTGGCCCTGCGCGGCGTTGGCCCGCAGGTTGAGGTGGCTGAGAATCGCGCCCTTCGGACTGCCGGTGGTGCCGCTGGTGTACTGCAGCACGGCGGTGTCGGCGAGTGCCGGTCGGGCATGGTTGGTCGGCAACCGTCGGGTGCGCAGGGCTGTGCTGAACGCAACAGCACCGGCACTGAGCCGGCCCGTCGTGAGTGCGGACCGGGCGTCCCGTGCCTTTGCCAGCGGCAACCGCAGGGCGAGCCGCTTGGCCCGTGGCATCGCCGCGGTGAGGTCGACCGAGATCACCGTGTGCACACCCATCGCAGCCGGGAAGCTCAGCACGGTGTCCGCGACCTTGTCCCAAACGATCGCGACCCGTGCTCCATGGTCCTCGAACTGATGACGGAGCTCGCGGTCGGTGTAGAGCGGATTGTGTTCCACCACAACGGCTCCCAGGCGGAGCACCGCATAGAACGCCACCACGTGCTGCGGGCAGTTGGGCAGTACCAGGGCGACCCGGTCGCCGTGCCCGACACCACGCTGCCGGAGCGCGTTCGCCACCCGCCTGATCTGGTCCCCGAGTTGGCGGTAGGTCGTGGTGGCGCCGAAGAAATCGACGGCGACCTGGCTCCCGAAGCGACCCACGGACGTCTCGATCATCTCGACCAGTGTCTGGTCGATCGGGGCGATCTCGGCCGGGACCCCGGGGGCATAGGCCCGCAACCAGGGCTTGGACTCGAAGGCGTTCACGCGGTCATCATGCCGCGCACGCTCGGCTCGCAGCCCGCATCGGCCGTTCGTCGTCGCCCGGGCGAGGCGGGATGGTCACCGCGCGAGCGGTTGTGGTGACCTCCCGACCGCCCGTGGTGGTACCAACGGAACAAAGAGAAACAGACAACAATCGCTTCAACGACAACAGGCAGGAAGACGACAATGAGCGACCACCCCGACCCGGCACCGGTCAAGGATCTCGTCGCGTGGGCTCCGCGCCGGGTGCGGGCGGAGCTTGCCGGCATCACGGTGTTCGACACACGGGCGGCCAAGTATGTCTGGGAAAGCGTCAAGTACCCGCAGTACTACATCCCATTGGCCGACGTCACGTCCGGCATCTTGATCAACGAGAACCACAGCCAGCGGCTGCGTCGCGGCACCGCCGCCGTGCACGGACTGCGCGCCGGCGACGCGTCCAGGCCGTCAGCAGCGCGCGTCTACGGCGCCGATGCCCGTGACGGGCTTGCCGACACCGTCCGCTTCGACTGGGACTGCCTCGATGCGTGGTTCGAGGAGGACGAGCAGATCTTCGTCCACCCGCGCAACCCCTACACGCGAGCCGACGCCCTGCGCTCCAGTGCGCACGTGCACATCGAGGTCGACGGCCGGACCATTGCCGACTCCACCTCCCCGGTGCTGGTCTTCGAAACCGGCCTGCCGACTCGCTACTACCTGGATCGGTCGGATGTCGACATGGCCTGCCTGATCGCCACCGACACCCAGAGCGCGTGCCCGTACAAGGGCCGTACCTCGCAGTACTGGTCCATCGACACCGGACGTCGACTCATCGACGATGCAGCCTGGACCTACACCTTCCCGACGCCGGCCCTCGCACCGATCGCCGGCCTGATCGCCTTCTACAACGACCAGGTCAGCATCACTGTCGACGGCGTGACCGCCGCTGACTCCGCTCCGGATCTGTCGCGCTTGTCAGGCACCGAGACGGCCGCGCGGACACCCCGAGCCTGACCGTGACACGGGGCGCCCCGGCCGATGTCAGCTTCGAGAGTTGCGCTGACGAATCGCGCGATCGCGCATCTGGGCGCGCGCCAGCTCCGCGCAACTTCCATCCCGCCCTCAGCCGGTCCTGCCGGCGGGGCGGCGTACTGCCTTGCGCGCCCGATACGCAGCCACGGCCGCCTTGTTCCCGCAGGTGCCGTCGCAGAACCGCTTGGACCTGTTCTTCGACAGGTCGACCACGACGTCGTCACAGGTGGGCGACTCGCAGATGCGCAGCCGGGACAGCTCGTCGGCGCGGACGACGTCGACCACCGCCATGGCTGCCTCGACCGCCATTCTCGACGCCAGCGGCGCGGCGTCCGGGGTGGCGTGCAGGTGGTAGTCCCACTCGTCGTGCTTGATCAGCTGCGGCAGTGCGTTGAACTCGCGGAGCAGCCCGTTGACGATGCGGACGACGCCGTCCCGGTCGGCGAGCCACATCTCCCGCAGCCGGGGGCGCAGCGCGCGGACCTGCTCCAACTCCTGCTGGTCCCCGGTGAACTGCCCGGTCCAGCCCCAGGTCTGCACGAACCGGTGCAGTGCCGCGGGATCAGGCAGGGCCTCGTGGTCGGGGTCGAGGACGTCCTTGGTGTTGATCAGGGCGGCGGCGGCGGCCAGTGCCACCTCGGTGTCATGAGCAAAAAGCATGTTGACTCCTGTCACCCTTCGGTCCTAGTGTCATCAGCATAAGCCGTTTTGCTCATGACCCGGCGGTACTCGTCAGATAGCGCCTTGCTCGTGACGGGGCTTCCACCACAGCACCACCCCACACGCACCCGGAGGTCAGGATGCTGGAACAACCCGTCGCCCGCACCGGGTTCATCCTCGCGCTGCTGTCGGCGGCGACGTTCGGCACGTCGGGCACCTTCGCCAGCGCACTGATCGACGCAGGCTGGTCCCCGGGGGCGGCCGTGACGGTGCGGATCAGTGTCGCCGCGCTGATCCTCGCGGTGCCGGCGATCGTCCTGCTCCGCGGTCGGTGGACCGTGCTGCGCCGCAACCTGGGCATGGTCTCGATCTACGGTCTGGTCGCCGTCGCCGGCTGCCAGGTCGCCTACTTCAATGCAGTGCAACACCTTTCGGTCGGAGTGGCGCTCCTGCTCGAGTACATGGGCATCGTGTTGATCGTCGGCTGGCTGTGGATCCGCACCCGGCAGCGGCCGCGGAATCTGACCATCGCCGGTTCCGTTGCGGCGGTGCTCGGGCTGGCATTGGTGCTCGATCTGACCGGTGACACGAAGGTCGACTTCGTCGGTGTGCTGTGGGGTCTGGGTGCGGCGGTGGGGTTGGCGCTGTTCTTCATCCTGTCGGCGAACAGCGACGGGCAACTGCCGCCGGTCGCGATGGCCAGCGGAGGCATGACGGTCGGCGCCGTCGCGCTGCTGCTGCTCGGTGCCGTCGGCGCCCTGCCGATGGCCGCCAACACCGATGACGTCGATTTCGCCGGGCATCAGGTGAGCTGGCTGGTTCCGGTGATCGGTCTGTCCCTCTTCGCTGCGGCGCTGGCCTACGTGCTCGGCATCTCCGCGACCCGCCGACTCGGCTCCAAGCTGGCATCGTTCGTCGGTCTCACCGAGGTGCTCTTCGCCGTGCTGTTCGCCTGGGTGCTGCTCGGTCAATTGCCGACCGTCATGCAACTGGTCGGAGGCATGTTCATCCTGCTGGGTGTGGCGCTGGTCAGGATCGACGAGCTGCGCACGCCCGTGGCGGACGTCGTCGTGCTGGAGAGCCCGGACGCCGGCACGCGGCCGCACGGCTGATCCGCGAGACGCCGCGCGCGGGTGCTCGGACCCTCGAGCTGGGCCCCGAGCGCCCGCGTCGGTCAGCGTCTGACCCAGTCAGGTCGGGCCTGTCAGCGCCGGCCTGTCAGCGTGCGCTGCGCTGCAGGAATTCCTCGATGTGGCTGACCATCCCGACCGGGTCGTCGGAGATCGGCACATGGTTCAGGCCGGGCAGCAGCTTGAGCTCCGCCCCCGGGATCAGCGGCAGGTAACGCATGACCTGTCCGGTGATCGGGTCGGCGGTGCCCTGTAGGAAGAGCACGGGCTGCTGGATCGTGGGCAGATGCGTTGCGAAGTCGAACATCCCGACCCAATTGACCGCTTCGTACGCCGGAGCGGCAGCGAAGCCGGTCAGCAGTTCCCGGGCGTCGGCCGGATCCAGCTGCCACGGCAGGCTGCGATTGCCGGAAAAGAACCACATCCGACCCAGCGGCGTACGGCTCAGCTCGCCTGCCGCCGGTGCCAGTGCCATCGCGACACCGCGCCCTGCGACCAGACCGAGATAGTTCTGGACCCGCTCCAGCGGAGTGCCCAGGCCGTCCGGGCCGATCGCGATGACGGCGCTGACCTGCTTGTTGCGGGCGAGCTCGAGCGCCACTCGCGCGCCGAGCGAGTAACCCGCGACGGCGTACTGTTCGACGCCGAGCCCGTCGAGCGCCACCTGGACGGCAGCCGCGAGATTCGCGGCTGTCGGGGGCACGTGCGAGGGAAGGGCCGGGGACTTGCCGAAACCCGGAAGGTCGATCGCCAGCACGTCATGCCGAACTGCCAGCCCGTCGATGATCGGCCGCCATCCGACGTGGGACTCGCCCATGCCGTGCAGCAGCACCAGGGGTGTGCCGGAACCGGCGCGATGCACGAACAGGCCGCCGCCGCTCGGGATCGGTCCCGGGATCGGCGACGCCGGATCTGTGGCCGAGGCCAGATGAGTGCTCGATGCTGTCGTGCTGGTGTTCGTCATGCGGTGGGGTCCTCCGAAGGTACTGAGTGCGGAAATGGCTGACGCCGGTGCGGGCTGAAGTGCCCGCACCGGCGTCAGGAAATGCTTGCTCACCGCGTCGACTGGTGCTGATCTGCTACGCACCGTCGGGATCGGTGTCCCGATCAGCTCACTCGCTGTCGGCGCTGACCAGACGCTCGATGAGCTCGTCGACGTTGCCGGACTTCGGCAGACCGCGCTCGGCCAGCAGGTCGGCCAGCTCCGCCTTGGTCAGGTTCTCGTACTGCTCGCGAGCCTTCGCGTGTGCCTCGCGGGCCTCTGCGCGCTCGGCGGCGCGGGCCTGACGGGCCTGCTCCTTCTCGGCCTGCTCCTGCTCGGCCTGCCGTGCCTGCTCTGCCTCGACGCGCTCCTGCTCCGCCTGCTCGGCGAGCCGGACCTGCTCCTGCTGCACGCGCTCGACCTGCTGCGCCTGCTCGTCGGCGACGTGCTGCACCGTCTCGGCCTGCTCGGTCACCAGGTTGCCGACGGTGTCGGCCTGCTCGACGACGACGGTGCCGAAACGCTCTGCCTGCTCGCGGACGACGCCGGAGAGGTTGGTGACGGACTCGGCCCACTTGGTGGCCAGGTCGCGGGTCACGTCGACCGAGCGCTGGACGTAGGAGAAGTAGCGCTCGATGGGCTGGACCAGATCGACGGTCGGCAACTTGGTGACGGCGGTGGCCTGCTCGACGACGGTCTTCGCGCTGCGCTTCCACGCCTCGACGGACCGGTCGGTGACCTCGCGCGCCTGGCCGGCGACGGTGGTGTAGGTATCGGTGATGGTCATGGATCTCCTTGTGATGACGGCTTGTCTGCCCCCGCAGCCTTGGCCACGTCGGGAGGTTGACCGGGTGGTCGGCGGCACGCCTTCCGGTGTGCCTGTTAGCAAGGTTAGCAAGTTCTACCGCTAATTTGCTAACGCCTGGGTGTGACCATGAGCGGGCCCGAGTCATGTTTGAATCTGGGCGGACCGGTGAGACAGTGGCGAGACAGTGGAAGTCGCGGAAGCGTGCTGGACCCTCACGCGCCGAACTCTCACTCCTGCCCTCGACGCGAAGCGCAGGGTGCAGCACGAGTAGGGCGAAGGTTTCGCGAATGAGGCCGGTCCGGCCGGCCCACCGTCTGTCAACCGTCCTTTTCGGCGGGCCCTCCGATGTGGTCAGCCTTCTGACGCGGTCAGTTGCGCGCGATCGCATCCAGAAGTTCGACCACCGAGCGCGCGGAGTGGCCGGACACGAACGTGTCCACGTGCGGCAGCGCCGCCGCCATCCCGCCGGTCAGCGGTGCGAAGCCGGGCGCCGCCTTCCGCGGGTTCACCCAGATCACCCGGTGCGCCAGAAGCGCCAGCCGGCTCATCTGCTCGCCGAGCAGCGCGGGGTCGGCCCGTTCCCAGCCGTCGGAAACGATGACGACGACCGAACCGCGGGCCAGGCCACGCCTGCCGTCCGAGTCCAGGAAGGTCTTCACGGCGGCGCCGATGCGGGTGCCCCCGGAGGCGTCCGGTGATGCCGCCAGTGCCCTCGCGATGGCGTCCTCGCGGCGGCCACGGTTCAACGTGCGGGTGACGGGATGCAAGCGGGTCGCGAAGACGTAGGCATGTGCGCGGGCGCCGAGCACCGCACCCTGCAGAATCCGAAGGTAGATCCGGGAGTAGGCCTGCATCGAGCCGGACACGTCGGCCAACAGCACGACCCGGCGCTGTGTCATGCCCCGGCGGCGGTGATGGATGCGGATCGGGTCGCCGGCTGTCCGGCAGGCGGCCCGCAACGTGCGCCGCAGGTCGACGGTCCTGCCGGCTCCGCGGGTCGGTTGCCACCGTGACGGCCGCACCGGCGCAACGACTTTCATCCGGTCGATGATCCGGGCCAACTCGGCCAGTTCATCGGCATCGCAATCCGCGAAGTCCTTGTTCCGCAGGATTTCCTGCTCCGAGGCGACGGCGAGGATGGCGGGGGAGCCGTCGGCGTCACCAGCGTCGTCGTCCGGCCCGTCGTCGGAATCGGCGGCGGCGCCGACCGGGCGGGGCTCTTCGGCGCTGGTCGTGTGGTCGGCCGCCGGAACCGCGTCGGGTCCGGACTGCTGGGGCGCGCCGGGTTCGGTGTGCGCGCTGAGCTGATTCCCGGCCTGGCCACGGAACTCCGCAACATCGACCATGCCGCGGAACACCTGCGCGAAAACCGCATCGAAGAGTGCAATCTGATCCGCCCTGTCGACCAAGGTGACGCGGGCCAGCCAGTACAGGTCCGGCACCGTGGCCGGACCTGCCGTTGCGATGGCCTGCGCCCACCAGGCGATCCGCTGCACCGGGACGGTGAGCCCGGCGTCCCCGAGCAGTGCGGCGAACGACGCGCACACGGCAGCAAGATCGGCGGCCGTGCCATCGGTGCCGTCCGGTCCGATGAAACCTGCCGCTCCGTTGACGGCCGCCGCCGTGCTGCTCTCAGTCACCGACCACCCAGCCCAAGCCGGCGCCGATGGCGACCTCCTGATCCTCCCGGTACTTGAGTACCGACCCCAGAGTGGTTGCAGCCGCGGCGCTGTCGAGTGCCGGGAGGCCGAGCACGTGCAATGCCTGCACCCAGTCGATGACCTCCGCGGTGCCCGGCGCTTTCTGCAGATCCAGCGTCCGCAGCCGGCCGGTCGCTGCGGCGGCCTGCGCGGCCAAGGACTCGCGGGCACCCGGCACGCGCTCGCGAACGATGGCCACCACCCGCGCCAGATCGGGATGGTCGATCCAGTGGTACAGGCACCGGCGTTTGAGGGCGTCGTGCAGATCCCTGGTCCGGTTCGACGTGAGGATGGCAATCGGTGGCAAGGACGCCGTGATGGTCCCGATCTCGGGCACGGTGATCGTCCGTTCGGCCAGCAACTCGAGCAGGAATGCCTCGAAATGCTCGTCGGCACGGTCGATCTCGTCGATCAACAGGACGGCCGGGAACGGCCCGTGATGCTCGACCGCGCGCAGCAGCGGCCGCTCCACCAGGTAGTCCCGGCGGAACAGATCATCGGCGCCGAGCGCATCGCCCCTCACCTCGGCGAGCCGGATCGCCAGCAGTTGCCGCGGGTAATTCCACTCGTACGCCGCCTCGGCGATGTCGATGCCCTCGTAACACTGCAATCGGATCAGCGGCGTACCGAGGACCGCGGCGGTCGCCTTGGCCGCGGAGGTCTTGCCGACGCCGGCTTCACCCTCCAGTAGCAGCGGCTGCCCGAGGCGCAACGAGCAGAACAGCGCGGTGGCCAGTCCGTCATCGGCGAGATAGCCGTCACCGGCGAGCAGTTCGCGCAGCGCGGCGACGTCGGGAACGATCTGCGAGAGGTCCGCCGGCGGGGTCACGATGCAGCGTACCCAGCCACCGGGTCGGGCTCCGGGGTGCTGGCGAAGGCGCGCAGGCAGCCGGATCCGCAGAAGTACCACCGCTGTCCACCACGGTCGGTGTGCAGGCTGGCGTCCACGGCGGCGACGGTCATGCCGCAGATGGGGTCGGTCGCGGTGGTCGCTGTCGACTCGGCCGGTGCGGGTGCCGCCCGTTGCCGGGACGGGTCGGCCGAGGCCGACGCGGCGCTCACTTCCAGCGCATGTGGCTGAGAGCGACCCGTCCGGCGCGGCGACCTCACCGACCCGGTGACGACGGGCCCGCTCGGAGACCACCTCGGCCAGGATGGACAGCGCGATCTCGGCTGCCGTTCGGCCGCCGATGTCCAGGCCCGCCGGGCTGTGCACCCGTTCCGCCACGGCCCCGCCGAGATCGGGTCTGGCCAGGGCCAGCTCGGCCAGGACACCGGCCGAGCGCCGCCGGCTGGCTACCAGCCCGATATAGGCAACGCCCGCATCAATGGCAGCTGTGAGCGTCTCGATCTCCTCGCGCCCATGCGAGGCAATGACGACCCCGTGCGCGGACCCGATTTCCGCCTCGCGTGCCGCCGTCGTTCGGTAGCCGAGCTCGGCTGCCAGTCGGGTGAGGGCGGCCGCAATCGGGCCGTCACCGTGGATCGCGATCAGCGGCGGCGGCACCACCGGGTCGAGGAAGATCTCCAGCGTCCCGCCGGACAGGCACGGGTTGTGAACCGTGCGGGTTCCAGGTGCAACATGCCCCGGTTGGCCCGATGCCGCGGTGTCCTCGGTCGGCGTGATCCGCAGCAGCAGTGGCTCGCAGGATTCGAGCAGCAGCAGACTCTGCGCCCGGACGGTGGTCTCCGCGCACGTTCCGCCGACGAACCCCTCGATCGAACCGTCGGCATGGATGATCGCCTCGTCACCGGCCTTTGCCGAGGTCGGTTTCTCGGCCAGCACCACCCGCGCCCTGACGAACGGGATACCTTGCTGCCTCAGCTGTGTCGCGCGCAGGTCGAGTTCGGCGCTGCTCATGGCGACGCTTCGGTCACAGCTGCCATCAACGGGGTCGAGCCGGTGAACCAGCAGGGCGTCATGTGACCGCCAGATCCGTGCGCATCGGCGTGCCCTGCATGGCCATCCACACGTTCGCCGGGGTGAGGGGCATGTCCGCGTGCCGCACGCCGAACGGAGAGATGGCGTCCAGAACCGAGTTGACCACGGCCGGCGGCGACCCGACGGTCGCCGACTCACCGACGCCCTTGAGACCGAGCGGATGATGTGGCGACGGCGTCACCGTCTCGCCGAGTTCCCAGCTGGGGCATTCCAACGAGGTCGGGAGCAGGTAATCCATGAAGGAGCCGCCGACGCAGTTACCGTCCTCGTCGAACGCGATCAACTGCATCAGAGCCATGCCGATGCCGTCGGCCAGACCGCCGTGCACCTGCCCTTCGACGATCATCGGGTTGATCCGGGGACCGCAGTCGTCGACTGCGATGAACCTGCGGACCTTGACCACCCCGGTGCCGGGATCGACGTCGGTGACGCAGATGTACGCACCGAACGGGTACGTCAGGTTCGGCGGGTCGTACACGACGGAGGCGTCCAGATGACCCTCGACGCCGTCGGGCAGGGTCAGCGTCCCGTGGCTCAGCATGGCGATCTCGGCGATGGTGCGGCCCTGCTCGGCGTCGCCCTTGACCTGCCAGCGTCCGTGATCCCACTCCAGGTCGTCGACCCCCACCTCCAGCGAGGCGGCGGCGATGATCTTCGCCTTCTCCCGGACCCGTTGCGCCACAATGGCCGCCGCCGCACCCGAGACCGGAGTCGAGCGGGAACCGTAGGTGCCCAGGCCGAACGGGGTGTTGTCGGTGTCGCCGTGGATGACCTCGATGTCCTCCGGCGGGATCCCAAGCTCTTGGGAGACGATCTGCGCGAACGTCGTCTCGTGGCCCTGACCCTGGGTCTGGACCGAGAGCCGCACCTGGGCCTTGCCGGTGGGGTGCACCCGCAGCTCGCAGCCGTCGGCCATGCCCAGTCCGAGGATGTCCATGTGCTTGCGCGGCCCGGCGCCGACGCCTTCGGTGAAGAAGGAGATGCCGATGCCCATCAGCTCACCGCGGGCACGTTTCTCGGCCTGCTCGCGGCGGAGCTCGTCATACCCGGCGATCTCCATGGCCAGCTTCAACGCACGCGGGTACTCGCCGCTGTCGTACTCCCAACCGGTCTTCGAAACGTAGGGAAACTGCTCCGGTCGCAGCAGGTTCTTCAGCCGCAGTTCCGCCGGGTCCATCTTCAGCTCGGCCGCAAGGATGTCGACCATCCGCTCGACCAGGTAGACCGCCTCGGTGATCCGGAACGAGCAGGCGTAAGCGACGCCGCCCGGCGCCTTGTTCGTGTAGACGCCCTTGACGCTGCAATACGCCGCCTGCAGGTCGTAGCTGCCGGTGAAGATGTGGAAGAAGCCGGCCGGGAACTTGGTCGGTTGCGCGGTGCCGTTGAAGGCGCCGTGATCGGCGAGGACGTCGACCTTGAGTCCCAGGATCGTGCCGTCCTTGGTCGCCGCGATGCTGCCAGTCATGTGGTAATCCCGGGCGAAGGACGTCGCCATCAGGTTCTCGCTCCGGTCCTCCATCCACTTGACCGGCTTCCCGGTGACGATCGACCCGACGACCGCCAGCACGTAGCCGGGGTAGATCCCGACCTTGTTGCCGAAGCCGCCGCCGATGTCGGGAGAGATGATCTGGATCTTGTGCTCGGGGATACCGGCGACCAGCGCATAGATCGTGCGGTGCGCGTGCGGTGCCTGATTGGTCGAGTAGACCAACAGCTTTCCGGTCACCGGATCCATGTACGCGACGGTGCCGCAGGTCTCCATCGGCGCGGGATGCACTCGGGGATAGAGCATCTCCTGCGTGACGACGACCTCCGCGCGGTCGAACACCTTGGCCGTCTCCTCCGCGGAACCGGATTCCCAGTCGAAGATGTGGTTGTCGGTCTTGCCCGCTATGTCGTCGCGGATGACCGGGGCGTCCGGATCGAGTGCGCGCTTGGCGTCCACCACCGGGGCCAGCGGCTCGTAGTCGACCTCGATCAACTCGAGTGCGTCCCGTGCGATGTACTTCGTGTCGGCGACGACGTAGGCGACCTCCTGATGCTGGAAGCGCACCTTGTCGGTGGCCAGCACCGCCTGCACGTCCGCGGACAGCGTCGGCATCCATGCCAGTCCCAGCCCGGTCAGCGTCTCGCCGGTGATCACCGCGTGTACGCCGGGGAGTGCTGCGGCAGCGGTGGTGTCGATGGAGCGGATGCGGGCGTGTGCATACGGGCTGCGCAGGATCGCGGAGTGGAGCATGCCGGGCATCGTCACGTCATCGACGTACTTGCCCTGCCCGCGAAGGAATCTCGCGTCCTCCTTCCGCGGCATCCGGCCGAAACCTATGGGGTTCCCGGCGGGTGAGATCCGCGGCGACTTCGGATGGGTTGTCTCGGGAATGGTCGCGGTCACTGGTCAACACTCCTGGATGCCGATACGGCGGAACGGGTCGAGGGGGTCGAGCTGAGGGCATACAGCACGGGTGTCACGCCGGCACTTCCTGGCTCGGCTCGGCGACCACGGTGCTGGCGCCGTTCGTGGCGGGATCCGCCGCCGCCCCGCCGGACGGCTGTGACGGGTGGCCTGCGGCGGCACGCACCGCCCGGACGATGTTCTCGTAGCCGGTGCAGCGACAGATCTGGCCGGAGATGGCTTCTCGGATCGTCTGCTCGTCCGGGTCCGGGTTGTGATCGAGCAGGTGACGAGCGGTCATCATCATCCCCGGGGTGCAGAACCCGCACTGCAGGCCGTGTTCACTCATGAACCCTTCCTGCACGGGGTCGAGCTTCCCGTTCGTGGCCAACCCCTCCACGGTGCGCACCCGGTGCCCGTCGGCCATCGCGGCCAGCACGGTGCAGGTCTTCACCGGCTCGTCGTCCAGCCACGCGACACACGTTCCGCACTGCGAGGTGTCGCATCCCCAATGGGTTCCCGTCAGCCCCCTGGTCTCGCGCAGGTAGTGCACCAGCAGCATCCGGGACTCCACCTCGTCGGTGTGCTCGGTGCCGTTGACGGTGATGTGTACCTGCATGTCAGATCCTTCCCTGCGCGCGGGCGGCGGCGCGGCGCAGGGCCCGCCGGGTGAGCTCGTTGGCCAGATGCCGCTTGTAGACGACCGGCCCGCGCTGATCGGCGCTGGGTTTGGTGCCGGCCGCGGCGATCCGGCCCGATTCGGCGATGGCGTCGTCGGTGAGAACCTTTCCGCGTAAGTACTCCTCGGCCTCGGGCGCGCAGGAATGATCGGCGCTGAGCGCGGCGATGCCGATGCCGACGTCGGTCACCCGGTCCCCGTCCAGCACCACGAAGGCACCGACGGAGGCAACCGCCCAGTCGCCGGCACGCCGCTCGACCTTCTCGTACGCGCTGCCCGCACCCGGCCGGATCGGGATGCGGACCTCGACCAGCATCTCCGCCTCCTCCAGCACGGTGTCGTAAGGACCGTCGGTGAACTCGCGAGCGGGGACGATCCGGGTCCCGGTGCGCGACTGCAACACCAGATCCGCGCGGACCGCGGCGGCGACGGCCGAGAGGTCCTCGGCGGGGTCGGCCTGGCAGAGCGACCCACCGACGGTTCCGCGGTTGCGGACGATGGGATCTGCGATCACCCGTTCCGCGTCGTGCAGGATCGCGTAATGCTCGCCGATCACCGCGGAGGCCAGCACGCTGCGGTGCCGGGTCATGGCGCCGATCGCCAGGTGCGGGCCGGTGCCGTCGGACAAGGGTGCGGTGACGGCCTTGATGTAGTCCAGTTCGGTGAGGTCGTTGATGTCGATGACGCGTTCAGGCTGCGCGATGCGCAATCGCATCATCGGGATGAGGCTGTGGCCTCCGGCGATCAGGCTGGCGTCCGGGCCGTACCGCTCCAGTAATTCCAGGGCTTCTCGGACGCTGTGCGCCCTGGCGTAGTCGACGGGGGCGGGTGTCTGCATGGACGACCTTTCACGGTTGATGCCGGCCGCCGGTAGCTCCGCTCGCTGTCGGATTGATCCAGTCGCATGGAAAACTGCGCGAATCGATCGCCTGCTGTGGTCTTCACGGCGGTGTGACGGACCTCGACGCCAGTGTGCGCTTCGAATGGTGATCGTGACAACGATCACGAAACCGGCATCGTTGCCGACTCTCCTTGATCACGTCCGACGGCGAGAGTCGTTGACTTCTTTTCCGTCCCGTCGAGCCGCTCGAAGTGCGGATCTTGCCCGAATGGGTGATCAGCAACGCGGCGCGGATGGTGCAGAGGGCAACGAGACGAGGATTCTGCCGCTAGCAAGGGTGGCCACGGCCGCAGGTGGTTTCACCCGGTATCAGTGAGCAGAAGAGTGGTGGACGATGGTCGGCTGCCGCGGGGAACGAGGGGGGCCCGTGCCGGAGCGGGTGCGGACAGCCGGTGATTCCTGTCGGTGGTCCGACGTACCGTGAAACGGGCCGGGCGGATGTTGTCGGGCGAACGTGCCATCGGGGAGGCGGACATGACCCAGGACCGGGACGAACCACCGACGGCTGCGGGATCGTCGGGCGACGAAATCACCTCGCCTGACGAAGGGACTGCGCCTGTGGACCCGGACAGCTACACGCTGGCCGGTCCGGGCTCGGATCCGATGGCCCCTGCCGCGCAACCGGTGACCGTAGCCTCCGGGCAACCGGGCGGCGAGGCATCCACCGATCCCCCGGCCTTGCCACCGACCCCAGCCACGACGTCGACAGCGAGCCCGGTCACGACCTCGACACCGACCTCGCCGACGCCGGTGTCCCCGCGGCAACCCACCGGTGACTACGACAAGTACGGCGTTCCGACGCTGGACCTCGTCCGGGACAAGATCGAGGCCCGGTACGCGGCATCCCTGGGGGCCGAGGAGTTGGCACGGGAGACCGAGGAGGCGAAATCCTTCGAGCAGCGCGCCGAGGAGCGGGCGAAGGCGGCCGAGGCGGCGCTCGAGGCGATCCGGCAGTCACTGCGAAAGAACCGACAATCCTGACGTGTTGGTCGTTGCCGCGATGGCAGGCGGGGATGGCTTCCGCGTCCAGCGAATGACCGAGCAAGGGCAGCCCGTCAGCCCGGTGATGCCGTGCTCCGCGGCGGACCTGGTCCCACTCACCGCCGAGGACGAACGGTGGTTGTGGGACAGCACCGCGGACATCTATCCGCTGCTTCTCTCGGCGGGCCTGCGGGTCGAGCGGAGTCACGACGTCACGCTGACCGAGCGGATCCTGCTGGGCCGTGCCGGTCGTTTCGGTGAGCCGTGCTCGGCCGCGGCGGTGCACGCCCGGGCAACCGGCGGCGTGGTGCCCGCAGAACCTGCAGCCGCGACGACCGACCAGCCGGTGTTGTTCGACCCCACGGCCCTCGACGACCGACCCACAGACTTCGACCCCCTCGAGGTCCTGCGCATCGCCTACGGGGACCAGCGAAGTCGGATGGACAATCCGAAGGGCGGCAGTGGGTCGGACCGCAGTGGGTCTGCCGGCCATGGGTCGGGCAGCAGTGGGCCTGCCGGCCGGGGAGCGCTCGGTCTGCTGATCGCGGCGGAGTCGGCATCGGCACTGGCGGCTGCGGAGATGCGCCGCACCGGGTTGCCGTGGCGGGCGGACGTGCACCGGGAATTGCTGGAGAACATGCTCGGTCCCAGGCCCGCGACGGGGAAGCGACCGCGACGCCTCGATGAGCTTGCGACAACGATCTCCGAGGAGTTCGGATTCTTCGTCAATCCGGACTCCGTTCAGGACCTGCGCGATGCGTTCCGGCGGGCCGGTTTCGATATCGAGAGCACCCGATCCTGGGTGATCAAGGACCTGGACCATCCTGCTGTGCCGGCCGTCCTGCAGTACAAGGAGTTGTCGCGGATGCACTCCGCGAACGGGTGGAACTGGCTGGACGAGTGGGTTCACGGCGGTCGTTTCCGGCCGGAATACCTGCCTGGTGGCGTCGTCTCCGGGCGTTGGGCGACCAAGGGCGGCGGTGCGCTGCAGATCCCGAAGACGTTGAGGCGGGCGGTGATCGCCCCCCCGGGGCGACAGCTGGTCGTTGCCGATGCTGCCCAACTCGAGCCGCGGGTCCTGGCGGCGATCTCGGGTGATACGACGCTGCAACAACTCTCGGCCGACGCTGATCTGTACACAGCGCTGGCGGCCGACGGGTTCGGCGGCAGCCGGCCGCGCGCCAAGGTGGCGATGCTGGGCGCCATGTACGGGGCGACGTCAGGGGAGGCCGGTCGTCTGGTCGCCACACTCCAGCGGCGGTACCCGCAGGCGATGCAGTTCGTCGAGGACGCCGCGCGCAGGGGCGAGGGTGGTGAGGTCGTGCACTCGGTGCTGGGCAGAGCCTGCCCCCCGCCGTCGATCGGCTGGCGTGAGGTGGTCGAGATCGGCTCACAGCAGGACGCGACCGATGCGGAGCGCCGTCGTGCCGGCCAGTACGCCCGCGACCGTGGCCGCTTCACCCGGAACTTCGTCGTCCAGGGTTCTGCCGCGGACTGGGCCTCGGTGTGGTTGTCCGGGCTTCGGCGCGGTTTGCGTGCGGTTCCCGGGGCCGAGCTCGTCTTCTTCCAGCATGACGAGTTGATCGTCGAGGTCCCCGAGGGAAGTACGCAGTTGGTTTCCGATCTCGTCGTCGCGGCCGCGGACGATGCGCGCCGGTGGGTGTTTCCAGGTGCGTCGGCGCTGATGCCGGCGCGGCCGATCACCGTCGACTGCTACGCCGACGCGAAGTAGACCGGGCCGACCAGCCCCAGTTCTGGCCGTCACCAACCTGCCGAGGTCCAGGGCGCCGCTTGTCAGGGCGTGCCTGTTGGGGCGTGCCTGTTCAGACTCCGGTGGACTGTGGTGCGGTCAGTGCGGAGGCTGAACTGGGCGAGGGCGAAAGGTGGGACGAGGACTCATGCGCATCGACGGTGGTCGCGCCGGCGCGCTGTTCATTCAGGCCCGGGTTGCCCGGCTGGCGACGGTCGGCGCTGACCGGGTGCCGCACCTGGTGCCGGTGACGTTCGCCGTGATCCCGGAACGGCTGCCAGACAGCGCTGACCCCGCTTCCGGCGAGCTGGTCGTGTTCGCCGTCGATCACAAGCCGAAATCGACCACGGCGCTGCGCAGGCTTGACAACATCGCGGCCAACCCGCAGGTCTGCTTCCTGGTCGACCACTTCGACGAGGACTGGCAACGGCTGTGGTGGGTTCGCGCCGACGCCCGAGCGGGTGTGCTCGACGGAGTGGACCGGGACCGCGCGATGTCTGCACTGGCCGCAAAGTACCGCCAGTACCGGGACGTGCCCCCGACCGGGGCGGTCGTCGGTGCGCTCGTCCGGCGATGGTCCGGGTGGAGGGCCCGTTGATGGCGCCTGAACGCCCGACAGCTGGTGTGGAGCGGGCGACGAGAATCGAACTCGCGCTATCAGCTTGGGAAGCTGAAGTTCTGCCACTGAACTACGCCCGCATCGGCGCCGCCACTATAGCGAACCGTGTGTGGCCCCAGCGACGACAGTGGAGCCGTTCGGGCCGACCTCGCCGGCCGAACGGTGTCTGACTGGCGCGGCAGAAGTCGTTGCAACCGTTCTCGTCACGGCGCAACCTCCGCGGTGGTTGGCCGGTGACTGCAGACGTTGGTCCGATGCGCGGGGTACCCGCCGACCGCTCACGCTGTGCAGCGCGAGTGAGGATTGGTGCCTTGGAAGCGCCGGACGCCGACCAGCGTCAACACGGACCTGTTCGGGCGGGCGGCTGACGGTCAGCCCGGCCGCCGCAGCTCGTCGACGTGGGTCAGCGTGTGGTGCTCCAGGTCGGTCGCGTCAACGGTGGCGCTGACCTGCGGCACACCGTCCAGAAAACGGTGCTGCAGGTGCAGTGCACAGTCCACACCCTCCCCGCAGGCCGGACAGGGCAGCGTGACGAAAGTCTGCGGCGCACGATCCTGTGACTCTGGCACCCAGAGGCAATGGTGGCGTTCGAACCCGATCCGTTTTCCACGCAGATACGCCATCGGAACGCCGACAAGCAGGGCCGTTATCAGCACCATCTCGACCATCGCGCGACTCCCTGCTCGTCAGCGCACCGCTGTCCGGGCGCCATGCTGCCTGTGACGTTTTGTCCGGTTAAGAGTGAATCACGCCGGGTCGCTCACGCAACGCGATAGACGTCACTGTCCGTCGATCGGATGACGGTCACCCGGGAAGGCGCAGGCACGGGCGGGCCGATCTGCGCGCGGGCGCCGGTTACCCTCCAACACATGTTGCTGTCCGACCGTGACCTGCTGGCCGAGATCGACACCGGTGCGCTGGGACTGGACCCGTTCGATGCTTCGCTGATCCAGCCCTCCAGCATCGACGTGCGGTTGGACCGCTACTTCCGGGTGTTCAACAACTCCCGGTACACCCACATCGACCCGAAGGTTCAGCAAGATGACCTGACCACGCTGGTCGAGGTCGACGGTGATGACGCCTTCGTCCTGCACCCGGGTGAGTTCGTCCTCGGCTCGACGTTCGAAGCGGTCACCCTGTCGGATTCGCTCGCCGGCCGGCTGGAGGGTAAGTCCTCGCTGGGCAGGCTCGGCCTGCTGACACATTCCACCGCGGGTTTCATCGACCCCGGGTTCAGCGGCCACATCACCCTGGAACTCTCCAACGTCGCAAATCTGCCGATCACCCTGTGGCCGGGGATGAAGATCGGTCAACTCTGCTTGTTCCGGCTGACCTCGCCGTCGCTGCACCCGTACGGGTCCGCGCAGTACGGGTCCCGCTACCAGGGACAGCGGGGCCCGACACCGTCGCGGGCGCACCTGAACTTCCGGCAGGACGACACCCGTCGCTGACAGCTCCCGCTGAGCCGGGCCTCCGGTCACTCGCCACAGACGACGGACCATTCATCACCCGGCCAAGGGAGCACCCGGCGGGTCGGGCGACTTGTCATCCCACATGCGTGACCGTGATGTCCTCGACGGTCGCCTTGCCGGACCCGAAGACCGACACCGCGTCGTCGCCCTGCGCCGGAAACACCAGTGTGCTGAGGACGACACCGCCGGCGAACACCTCCACCGTCGAGCCGTCCGCGACGATCCGCACCGGCAGCTTGCCGTCGACCAGACTCACCGGCGCCGCGGAGTTCGCGGAGAACGCGTCGGTGAAGTCGGCCTTGCCGGCGGTGCTGCGGTCCACCTGGAGGACTCCGGACTCGCTGAAGTAGGAGACCCGGGTGCCGCGCTGACCGGTACCGGAGCCGAGCACGCTGACGCCCACCGCGGCCGCGTCACCGGGTACCAGAGTGGCCCGCACGCTCACGGCGGTGCCGTTCGCTTTGCTGTCGAGCTTGCGGTTGCCGCTGGTGACGACGGACTTCTCGGTGACGGCGGGGCTCTGTGATTCCAGCGCCTTCACGGTCCCGGTGGGGAGCTGCTGCGTCAGCCTTGGGATGCCGCCCACCGTTGCGAGGGTGAGCTCGCGCGGCAACGACATGGTTCCGCGCCAGGTATCGGTCGGGGTGGCTTCGGCGTAGGCCTGGTTGCCCAATGAACCGAGGACGATCCGCCGGCCGTCCGGCGCGCCCTGGAAGGTGGTCGCCGCATACAGGTCCGGTCCCCAGTCGAGCCAGGAGAAGTTCTCCGTCGGTCGAACGGCCCCTACGCCGGCCGGCCCGGTGTGCTCGGGCCGGAACGTGATGCCGTCGAAGGAACCGACGAAGTACTGAACGCCCGAACCCCGGGCGACCGCACCGGCGGTGGTGCTGACCAGCATCACCCACTTCACGTCATCGCTGTTGCCGTCCAGTGGTAGCGGGAAGAGGTCCGGGCTGTGCCAGCTGCCGGCCTGGGTGCCGGCGTTCCCGAAGCTGCTGATCGGGTCCCAGCCCCACAGGTCGAACGACTGGAACAGCTGCACACGGTGACCGTTGGGGTCGGCGGCCGTCATCACCCAATAGCCGCCGGGCTCGTAACGGAAGATCTTCGGGTCCTGCAGGCCGAACGAACCGTCGATCGTCTCGCCAGTGCGCTGCCATGTCTGCCCGTTGTCGGTGCTGTACGCCGTGGCGACGCCGGAGTTCGCGCCGGCGGTTGTCGAGTACACCGACACCCATGGGGCGCTGGTGCCGTCACCGAGTCCGGAATCGTCAGCGGCGTCCACGGCGATCGAGCCCGTCAGGACGTCACCGTCGCCGGCCGGCAGCGCAACAGGCTGTTCGGTCCAGTGCACCAGGTCGCTACTGGTGGCGTGCGCCCAGTCCGACGCTCCGGACTCAGCCGATTCGGTGGTGTTCTGATGGCGGTAGAAGACGTGGTAGTTGCCGTCCTGGTAGACCAGCCCGCCCGGCGCTCCGGCGATGCCGGACTTGGGAGCGAGGTGGACGACCGGATGCCAGCGCTCGTTGTCCGGCACCGCGGGCGCGCTGGTGGCGGTGTCCGTGGTGGGGGACCAGGAAGACGCTGTCGGAGCACCGGACGCACCGCTGGCGGAGGGATTGGTGGCCGGGCCGGCCGTGGCCCCGGCGCCGGGGTCGGCGCCCCCTCCGGAGGCGCCACAACCGGCGAGTAAGACGGCGGCTGCAGCCGATGCAGCGACAATGCGGGAACGGGAAGTCAACACAGTGGTAACCACTTTCGAAAGGGGAGGCCACGTCCGCCGGATCGCTGCCCGGGTGTGGCGTCGTCGCCCTTTCGTGGCCGTCGAGGTCGTGTCTGGAGCCGGTCTCTGCCCAACGTTTCGCCGGACAGTCCAACAAAGGTTATGCCGTGCAAGCTGTTCGGCGGAAATCGCCCGCGTCGTGGTGCAGTTCACTCCGGGGCCCTCAACTGGGACGACGCGGCACCGGGCCGCGGATGATGTGATCATCGGCACGGATGCGGGCGCTCCAGACCGCAAGTTACTCACCAGTAACGTTGTCGTATCGTTCGACCGTCGGCGATGTCCATCGCCGCGCTGCACAAGGAGATGAGCCGGCCCATGGCGCGGTGTTCCCTATGACTGACTCCCGGATGTCCACGGTGCCCGGTACCGCTCGGATGCTGCGACCGGGCCGGTGTTCGCGATGACCTGGTGGTCACTGGTCTGCGGCCTGATCGCCGTCGGGTTCCTGATCGTCGGGTTCGGCATGCTGGCTCGGGCGGGACTGCGGATCTACCGTCATGTGCGGTTGGGTCGGCCCGATCCGCACCGTGCGGCACCGGTCGGGCAGCGCCTGAAGACGATGGTCAAGGAGTCGCTCGGGCACACCCGGATGCTCAAGTGGGGGGTCGTCGGCGCTGCGCACTGGTTTGTGATGATCGGTTTCGGTGCGCTGTTCCTCACGCTGGTCGAGGCCACCGGTGAGACGTTCTCGCCCTCGTTCGAGATCCCGTGGCTCGGAAGCCAAGCCTGGTATGGGCTTTTCGTCGAGTTCATCGCCCTGACGACGGTGCTCGGGATCGGCACGTTGATCGTCATCCGGCAACGCCAGCACCCACGGCAGGTGGGATTGAAGTCCCGTTTCGCCGGCTCGAACTTCGCGCAGGCCTACTTCGTCGAACTCATCATCCTGTCGATCGGCATCTGCATCTTCCTCATCCGCGGATTCAAGTCCGCGAACGGCCTGTTGCCGTACCCGGCGTGGGCGGCGCCGATCTCCACCTGGTTGGGATCCTGGCTGCCGGCGTGGTTGTGGGCCATCAGTGTGGTGGCGCTGATCAAGGTGATCATCTCGATGGTCTGGGCGATCGTCGTCGCCCGGAACCTGTCCATGGGCGTTGCCTGGCACCGATTCCTGGCCTTCTTCAACATCTACTTCAAACGTGAGGACAGCGGCCGCACCGCGCTCGGGTCCTTGAAACCGATGCTCTCGAACGGCGAGGTGCTGGACCTCGACGAGGCGGACCCGGAAAAGGACACCTTCGGTGCCGGCCGGGTGGAGGACTTCTCCTGGAAGGGCTGGCTCGACTTCTCCACCTGCACCGAGTGCGGACGTTGCCAATCGCAGTGCCCGGCATGGAACACCGCAAAGCCGCTGTCCCCGAAATTGCTCGTGTTGGCGCTGCGGGACCACTCATTCGCCAAGGCGCCGTACCTACGGGCCGGTGGTGGCATCGATCTGGCGACCGGTGAGGAGAAGCTGTCCGAGGCCGACCTCGCCGCTTACGCGCACGCGGACCCGCTGGGCATGCTCGAGGCGCAGCGACCGCTGATCGGCGGGCCGCAGATCGATGACGAGGGACGCAATGTCGGCGGCATCATCGATCCTGAGGTGCTCTGGGACTGCACCACCTGCGGGGCCTGCGTGGAGCAGTGCCCGGTCGACATCGAGCACGTCGATCACATCGTCGACATGCGGCGGTATCAGGTGATGATCGAATCCGAGTTCCCCTCCGAACTGGGCGGTCTGTTCCGGAACCTGGAGAACAAGGGAAACCCGTGGGGGCAGAACAACAAGGACCGGATGGAGTGGGCGAAGGATCTGCCGTTCGAGGTCCCGGTGGTCACCGACACGATCGACCCTGATCATGAGTATCTGTTCTGGGTCGGTTGTGCCGGCGCGTTCGACGACCGCGGCAAGAAGACGACGCGTGCGGTCGCCGAGTTGATGCACATGGCCGCAGTCGGTTTCGCCGTGCTCGGCACCAACGAGACCTGCACCGGGGACCCCGCACGCAGAGCGGGCAACGAATTCCTGTTCCAGATGCTCGCCCAGGCGACGGTCGAGACGATCAACGAAGCGTTCGGTGAGCGGACCACCCGCAAGATCGTGGTGACCTGTCCGCACTGCTTCAACACGCTGTCCAACGAGTACGGCGACCTCGGCGGCGAGTACGAGGTCATCCACCACACGCAGCTGCTCAACCGGCTCGTGCGGGACCGCCGGTTGATCGTGCAGAAGCCGGCCGACCGGGCGGCTCGCAAGGACGTCACCTATCACGACCCGTGCTACCTCGGCCGGCACAACAAGGTCTACACGCCGCCCCGAGAGCTCATCGAGGCCTCCGGTGTCACGCTGACCGAGATGCCTCGAAACTCTGCCCGCGCACTGTGTTGTGGCGCCGGTGGCGCCCGGATGTGGATGGAGGAGAAGATTGGCAAACGGATCAACCTCGAGCGCACCGACGAGGCTCTGAACACCGGTGCGGAAAAGATCCTGACCGGCTGCCCGTTCTGCAAGGTGATGCTCACCGACGGCCTGACCGCCCGGCAGGGTGAAACGCCGGCTGTCCCGGGCCGTGACATCGGCGACGTCGAAGTGCTGGACGTGGCGCAGATGCTGCTGGCCGGCGTCAAGGGCGAGCGTTGAGAGCACCCATTCCTGCCGCGCCGAACAGTGATTTCACTGCGGCTGCGTAGTCCTCCGACCGAGGTCCGTGGACGAGGGACTGCTGGACGACGAAACCCTGCACGAGGGAGATCAGCACCGGCGCGAGTTGGCCGGCCGGGAGCGGCAGTTCGTTGCCTACCTCCGCCCATCGCTCCAGCATCCTGATGACGACGGTCCGCAGGTCGGTCAGAATCTCCTCTGCCAGCACGATCAACGCCGGGTTCCGGGTTGCTTCGCCCCACACGGCGAGCAGTAACGGGTAGATGTCCGCCGGTGCCTGCTCCTGGGCCAGAACCGGCTGCCGGACGAGGTACCCGGCGATCTCGGCCGGAGGGGGCGGGGGCTCCTGCGCGGCGAACTCGGTCAGCCTGCCCCGGATCCCGTTGAACACCTCGGTTCCGACGGCGACGATGATGTCGTCCTTCGACCGGAAGTACAGGTACACGGCACCCGCTGACAGGCCCGCCTCGCGGATCACGTCCGCCATCGACGTGCTGTGGAAGCCGTTACGGGAGAAACACTTCCACGCCGCCATCAGGATCTGTTCACGGCGGTCCTCGCGGTGCTGATCGCTGACTCGAGGCATGGGTCCATCGTAAACCGAATATTCGTTCTTGACACGTCGGGACGGCTACCGCACGATATGAAAAACGAACGATCCTTCTTGAAAGGCGGCAGTGATGACTGTCCCAGGCGTGTATCGACCGACCCGACCGGAATCCGGCGGTGCTTCTGACACCGGGCGCTCCGGCGGTGTCGCAGAGCCGTCCATCGGCGCTGTTGATCAGCGGCGCACCGCAGTGGCGCTGATTCTCGCGCTGACGGCCGGGCTGTCCCTGGTCCTTGGGCTGTTCGTCGGTGTCGCAGTGAACTCGGGGCCCAACGAGATCCGGCTTGCCGTGACCGGACCACCGGCCGCCGTCGAGCAGATCCAGGCCGGGCTCGTCCAGACTGCCGGTCCCGACGCCTTCGAGGTGACGGTCGTCGCCGACGAGTCCGCCGCCCGATCTGCGCTCGCCGACCGAACCGCGGATGGCGCCATCGTCGTCGGTCCTGCCGGGCCGACACTGCTCACCGCCCCCGCGGGTTCGCCGGCCATCACGCAACTCCTGACGTCGGCCGCGGCACGGTTGGGGGAGGCGCCGGTCGCCGGTCCGGCAGTAGTCGACGCCGTTCCGTTGCCGGAGACGGACAGCCGCGGCGTCGGTCTCGGGGCCGGGTCCTTCCCGATGATCATCGCCGGGCTCGCGCTGGGTGCCGCGTCCGCTCTCGCCCTGCGCGGACGCTGGTGGGTGCTCGGGACGGTGGTGGGCGGAGCCGTCGCGATCGGTCTGAGTTTCGCGGGAGTCCTTGCTTGGTTGGGGGTCTCGGCGGGCCGGTATGCGGCGGAGGCGTCGGCGATCTCGCTGACGGTGGCTGCGTCGGCGCTCGTCGTGGCGGGGTTGGTGCGCATGATCGGCCCGGCCGCCACCAGTCTGGGCGCGCTCCTGCTGGTCATCATCGGCAACCCGTTGTCCGGCATCGCCACCTCGCCGCGACTGTTGCCAGCGCCCTGGGGCGAGCTCGGTCAGTGGCTGCCGACGGGCGCCGGCGGCACGCTCCTCCGTACGGCCGCGTACTTCCCGGACGCGCCGGTCTGGCAACCGGTGCTGGTCCTGCTGAGCTGGGCCGCGCTCGGCGCGGTCGGCGTGATCATCGGCCGGAAGGCCGGCCAGCCGGTCCGAGTCACCGCCACCGCCTGAGCAGCGCCAATGGCACCGGAACCTGCTCGGGTCCCGGTGCCGTTGGCATTCTCCGGGTCAGGCCCGCGGCGCAGTCGACCCGGGGCGGGAAGGTGTCGGGTCTGAAAACAGCTGGCAGGCAGTCGACGCCGCGTTGTTGGATCGCGAGATGGCCATCGAGCTGGACACCCCAGACGTCACCATGCTCGGGAACATCGTGTCGGCGCTACGAGACTGGCAGACAAAAACTGACTCGGGTCGGAAATTATGCATTTGCATATTATGCCTTCACCAATCGCCTTTAAGTCTTACATTGAGATTCCTGCGGGCTTGTGGATCAGCTCCCGTTCATCGCAATCGCTAAGCGGGCGACTTCCTGGTTAATTGCCGCGAGCGTTCCAGGGTCGTCGACCTGACGGGAGCCAAATCCCAGCGCCGCACGATACGCGCCGATCTCGTTCATCCCGATGACAACCTCCGCGGCAGCAGATATCAGGCACCGCACGTTCGCCGGATCGATGGGCGGATGGGGGTTGACCGGCGACCATAACTGCCACAGCGCCCGGCACGTCACCCCGAGCCGCGCCGTCGAGGGAGAGCGGGCAAGCCATTCGATGAGGCGCCCATCGATGTCACCAATTTCGAGGCGCATGGCCCGTACCAAGGCAAGATCAATCTCCCGCATTTGGTACTCCAGATAATCCGATTCCTGCTCGGCGACAAGCTCCACGATGCCGTCTCGGAGCTCCGACGCAGAATGCTCCGCGTAGTCCGACGAGCCGGAATCCATGAGGGCACGCGCGGCCTTGCCAAGTCCGTTGGGTCCGCCGGTCACGGCACACCTCTTCTCACTCGCTCGGCGGCCAGGATATCTGTCGTCATGAGTCTCTCACCAGGCGTCCCACCGGAGATCAGGTGCTGGCGGACCGCCTCGACGCTTTCGGCCGGCGCCCAAGGGAGCGGCTGCCCGTTCGCGTCGACCCTACGGAAGGTGTAGCTCGAGTCATTGTTGATGCACCACATGTCGCTCGGCGCGCCGTCCGCGTCAAGGACGTTGTGCAGCTCGCCGCCGGCGCGCGCTGGGCCTCGCGCCATGCCACCTTCCGCCGGTTGAAGGTCACCGTGCTTGATTTTGAAGCCCTGCTCTGGTGGAAGCGGCTTCATGAAGTCGGAGGTGTTCTGTCGTTCTGGCGCGAATTTGAAGTTGCCCTCGCCATCAACCACCCAGAGGTACTTGGTTCTTGGGTTGAGGGAGTTCAGGTCGAGCGGAGTCCCCGGCGGAACGGTGCGAATATCGGGCGGATTGGAGTAGGGCCATTCGCTTGGCCGAGGCGCCGGTCCACCTCTCGCACCGACGTCGGTGGCCGCCGGCTCCCCGATTGGCTCGCCTTTGCCGACCGCTGGCCTGGCCGCTTCGCCAGAGGCCGCCGCCGTTCCTGCTCGATATCCACGAAACACTTTGGCCAGCCACGCAGCCGCGGCTCCGATCGCCACCATGACGGCCGTAATCGCTGCTCCGATGAGGCTGCCGGAGAACATCCCGAGGTACATCTCGCGCTGCGGGGTCGAGGTCGCGCGGGACGCGCCTGCGTAAGCGTTGGCAAGCTGGGCAGCGGCGACGACCGCGTCGGCGGCCAGGACACCAAGGCTGATCGCGTAGTAGCCGGCCCCTAGGAACGGCTCTGCTGGTGGGAACACTAGTCCGATTATTAGTGCCCACACCCCGACGCCAGCGACGATCAGGCCGGCGATGTTCACCACCTGACGGAAGACGCCGAGGAGGTGATCGAGCCGGTCGGCACCGCCAGGCTCCGGCTTGAAGATTCCGACGAGCTCCCTCCACAGTGCAGGGAGCTCCATGCACGCGGCGATCGGGAAAAACAAGATACTTGCGACCACCTTGAGCAGTTCCCGCACCCAGTGCGCGCGGAATTCGTCGCCCGACGCTTTGGCGTGCCGCATGACGCCCTGCCAGAACGTCTCGCCAGGCGGACCGGGCGGAACCACCCGCTGCACAGGGGTCGCGATGACGGCGTCCGACCCGCCCTGCGCCTTTTCCTCGCCTATTTCCTCTGCCTTACCCGGCACGCTCGCTGCTGACGGGGAGGCGATGGCAACGAGCGGCTTTCCTACCTTCTCTTCTGGGTTCGTTACTGCTTCGGCCATGAATCCAAGTAATTTGTTGTCTAGGAGCATGACGATCTGCTTCACCGTGCGGAGTGCGTCCGCGATCCGTTTGGCGATCCGTGCCGCAGCCGCGAAGGCCCCTCCGATGGCCGTGGTCAGCCTGCTCCACAGTTCAGTGAGCCTATGCCGAGCCGCCCGCCAGATTCGTTGCGCGACCGTTGCCAAAGCACGAGCGACCCCTTCCACCACTTGGCGGCCACGCCGGATTGCTCCGGAGATCGCCTTCGCCACCCGCCGTACACCCTTCCGCAGTGCACGCATCGCCGTGTCGACCCGGTCGCGGATAACTTGACTGAGTCGAGCGATCATTCCCAGCACGCGTCGCTTGGCCGCCTCAAAAATGCCGCGGACCAGACCCAGTGCACCCGCCGCCAGGTTCCTGGCTCCCTCTGCGACCTTGCTGCCCGCCGAGGTGACGCGGTCCCACATCCCGGGCTCTGCATCTCGTTGCGCACTCGTGTCCTGCTGCCGCGCCCTGGCCCGTGCCTCGGTCTGGGCATCGTTCATTGTCCGGTCAACCTCGGCGCGGGTTTGTCCAGCCTCGGCCTGGATCTTTCCGTGGTTGGAGCTGACCACAGTTGCTTTCTCGCGCTCCCACCCCGCATGCAGTTCGCGCACCTCAGCGTCTGCAGCCATAGCCGCCGCACGCTGCTTCGAAGCCGACTCCAAGTCCCCGGCCCTAATCGACTTGTCGGTGTCTACTTTTGTGGTGGCAACCTCAGCTCGGTGGGCCGCGCTTGCCGCGAGCGCCGGCGCCAGAGCTTGGCTCGTCATCCGATGCACCTCAGAGTTCAGCGAGGCATTTAGAGCCTTGCGCTCGTCCCCAGCAGCCACGATCAGCATGAGCGGACTAGGCAATGAGGGCGCAGAATTGATCTTTAGCGCAGGCAATTCGGGTGGAGTCGCAGTCGGATGTATCAGCGACGCCGTCGCCGGGACTGGGACCCGCGCACCTGCTGCGACCTCGCTGACGGCAGCACTTCCCTGACTCGCGAGATCGTCGGTCTCACTCACATTGGCGTCAGGCCGCGGCGCCCGAATGGCTTGCGGAACGCCAGGCTCGGTGGGCGCCGGCACGGGCAGCGCGACCCCGTAGGCAAACCAGTCGGCGCTCGTCGAGCCGGCAGATGCTCGGTTATCAGTGCCTGCTCAGTCTGGAGAGCCGTGCTGCTCGCCGGAGCAGCTCGAACTAGCTGGCCGACGTAATCAGCTGCGTCAAGCCCGTTCAGCTGAGACAGCGGCTGCGCCGGGCTCTCCGTCCCCCCATTCGCGGCCGCCGGATCGGACGCCCCACCACTTGCTAAGGGTGGATTTGTCGCTAAGGGGCCGCTGGCGGCGGGTAGGTCCTCCAAACCCGCAGCAGTCGACGAAGCACCATGGCCTTCAACTAAAGCGGAACTAGCACCACCCAGATCGGCCTTCGCGGCGGTGGGCCCTGCCCCTGATGATGGCTCCAGGTCGACGGGACCACTAGCCGCCTTCGACAGGCTGGGTGTCGTGCTTGCTACTGGTGTTCGCTGAATCGGACGGTGACCTCCCGATGTTGGGGATGTGGATGCCTTCGGGTGGGGGGGCGAGATGCCTTTTACGGGCGACCGCGTCGCTGGCGTCCGAGGTGAGTGGGCAAGCCCCTCTACGGTGTTCTGCACCGAATCACTGTTGGTTCCGTCCGCGTGCGCCCCGTTAATCTCACCACCTGAGGATCGGCTGGGGGTCCGCCGCTCCCCGATCGGCGAGGACCGGGCGTGGGCTCCGCAGATGCCTCAGAATCTGCAGTGTCGCCGTGCACTTGGGTGGGCGTAGCGGGTCCCTGGATTGGATTGTTGTCTGCGCCGACACTGTATTGCGCGGCCGGATCAACACCACTAGCACGGGCTCCCAACATCGTGTTACGTGCGGGCCTGTTGCCCGCGCTTTGCCGCAGCATCTGATTGACAGCTTGGTTGCCGGCCAGGGCTTGCAAACTGAGGATTCCGGCTGAACCGATGCAGTGTTTCTGGGTGTGTGCAGCTCGCGGCGGCTCAGGTTGTCGCCGCGTCGGCTGATCCTTTTCGGCTCTGGTGAATTCGGCCACGGATCCCCCTTGGCTGTCCGTCTGTCCGATCGAAACCTGCCGACTCCAACCTTTTCGCATCCGGCCCTTGCCCGCACCATGCCAAAAAGGCTGTGATGGTTGCCCCATCGTGCACGCGCGCTGCATTTAGTGCATCCCAGTGCCGCGCAAAGGAGTGACACACGTAGCTCTTTTGCCCGACTTCACCTGCACCAACTGGCTGGCGATTGCCCCAACGGATATTTGGTTTCCGCGCAATCCGGGGGTAACCAAAGATGGATCGGAGCTGGGGTTCATTAATGGCTGCACACGCAAGATGGCCAGTCGCGCAGACAGAAACCGACGTGGTACGTAATCGACATGGGCGTCCTCTGCCCATAAGGGCAGCACATCTGCCCTTTCGTCCGTCGCTCAGCTGACACGCAGAACCGTTGACGACGCTCATCTGAAAGTACCCAGACCTGCTTTCGCCATCGCGGCGACGACTTCACCGCCAGCGGAACGCTGGTCCGCGCGACGATTGCTGATGGCCTTGGTCGACGAGGTGCACCTGTGCGTCTATCCGGTCGCCGTTGGTAACGGACCCCGACTGTTCCCCGATGGTGCGCCGCAACGTTCGATGAACCTGGTGGGCTGCGACGCGCTCGGCAACGGCGTGGTGCACCTGGCCTACAGCCCGGTCGCCTGACTGCTGCTGTTCACCCGCGACGCTGGTTGAAGCGCAACATGTTTCCAGAAGGATCGCGGAACGAGCAGTCGCGGACGCCGTAGGGCTGGTCGATCGGCTCCTGCAGGACCTCCCCGCCGGCAGCGCGGATCCGCTCGAAGGCTGCGTCGACGTCGTCGGTGGCGAAGATGACGCCGCGCAGCTGTCCCTTTGCCAGAAGCTCGGCCATGGCCTGTTTGTCGGCGGCAGGGGCGTTCGGGTCCGCCAGTGGGGGTTCGAGGACGATCGAGACGTCCGGCTGCGACGGCGATCCGACGGTGACCCAGCGCATGCCCTCGTAGGCGACGTCCGCGCGGACCTCCAACCCGAGAACGTCACGGTAGAAGGCGAGCGCCTTGTCATGGTCGTCGACGGCGATGAAGCACTGGGAGAGGTTGATGTCCATGTTGTTCACGCTAGGGGCGGGCTCGACTTCCGCGCTTCTCCATTCCTGACCGGTCGCATGTACGACTTGGCGATGCACGCCGGGATGGACGCACTGTCCGCATGGGACCGAGCGCGGTAGGAACTCGGGCTCTCGCCGACCAGTTCGGTGAACCGACTGCTGAACGACCCGAGCGAGGTACATCCGACGGCAAAGCAGACGTCGGTGACGGACAGGTCGCCCTTGCGCAGCAGCGCTTTTGCGCGTTCGATCCGCCGGGTCATCAAGTAGCTGTACGGCGTCTCACCGAACGCCGCACGAAAGCTCCGCGAGAAGTGCCCCGGCGACATGAGGGCGAACCGGGCCAGCGCCGGCACGTCCAGCGGTTCCGCGTACTGACGGTCCATCAGGTCGCGGGCTCGACGCAGCCGGACGAGGTCCTCGAGCAGCATTCGACCACGATGCCACAGGTCATGAAGCGGAGCCGGTCGGTCATCGGGGCCCCGAGGGTGGTGAGTCGGGGACACACAGCGCAAGACAGGAGTGACAAGGAAGCTTGACACGGGCACCGCAGGAGTCGCATCCTGGGAACCATGATGACAAACAACCTTGACAGGCCGGACGGCACCGATCCCGGCAGGCGGGGGTCCGGCGCAAGCAGTGGCGACCGGGCCAGGGCGCGGGCCTACTTCCGCGAATTCGTGCCGGGGATGGTGGCATACGCGGTCGTCCTCGTGCTCGTGATCATCTTCGGCGGTCTGGACGGAACCGCTCCCTCCCGGTTCCTCTGGGCGGTCTTGCCCGCAATACCGCTGCTGTGGGTGTTGGCCGCGGTGGTTCGGCATCTGCACCGGCTCGACGACTATCAACAGCGGTTGATGCTCGACGGTTTCGCGGTGGGCTTCGGAGTGGCGATGGTGGCCGCGGTGACGGTGGGCCTGTTGGAGGCAGCCGGCCTGCAAAGTGAGGTCACCGGATGGGTGATCTTCGGTGCCGGCATGATCGGGTGGGGTGTCGCCTCCATCGCCGCCGGTCGCAGGTGAAGAACGACCTGAAGTCGTTGCGCGAGGCCCGCGGTTGGACACAGGGTGCGCTCGCCGATCAGCTCGACGTCTCCCGGCAAACGGTGAATGCCCTGGAAACCGGCCGCTACGACCCGAGTCTTCCGTTGGCTTTCCGTATTGCAAGGCTTTTCGAAGTGTCGATCGAGGACGTCTTCGATCCGGGTGGATGATCCGACGATGGGTCAAGGGCATGATCAAGTGGTGACCCGACCGGACGCTGCCCTGCTGGTGTACGACGGTGACTGCGCGTTCTGCCAGCGGTCCGTGGACGTCGGCTCCCGGATCCTGCCGGGCGCGTTCCGTGCCGAGCCCCATCAATTCCTGGCGTTGGCGGACTTGGGTCTGACGGCGGAGCAGGTTCGCACCGAGGTGTGGTGGGTGCAGCCGAGTCGGCCCGTGCGCGGTGGACACCGGGCCGTCGCGGGACTCCTGCAGGCACAGCCGCGGTGGTGCTGGCGAACCGCCGGATGGATCATCGAACGTCCGCCGGTGTCTGCCGTCGCTGCCCGGGTCTACGCCCTTGTTGCTCGCAACCGGCATCGACTTCCTGGTGGGACGGCGCAGTGCCGGGTGACATCGGCGGGTTGACCGAGCTCGACCGCGATCGAGCTCGGCGGAAGTAGGCACCGGCCTCGGCCGTCTGGTTCAGGCCGATCCGCCGGGACGTGTCGACCAGATCAGCTCCCGACCCGGCCCAGCAGTTCGGCCAGTTGGCTTCGCTCGTCGTCGGTCAGCGGTTCGAAAATCCCTGCGCCCGCGGCCTTTCGGGCGTCCGACATCTGCTGCTGCACTGCGTGTCCCCGATCGGTGAGCTGCACCAGGACCGACCGCCGATTGTCCGGGTCGACGGTCCGCTCGACCAGCCCGGCTGATTCCAGGGCGTCGACGAGCCCGGTCGCCGAACGTGGCACGACGCCGAGCGTCGAAGCCAACTCGCCCATCCGGATCGGTCCCCCGGCAGTGCTGATCGTGCGCAGCGCCCGGCTCTGCGCGGGTGTCAGTCCGAACGGCGCGAGGGTGGACATGGAGGCACGCCTGATCAGGTGGGCAACCCGCAACACCCGCTCGGTGAGCTCAGCGGCGCTGGCAGCACCGATGGAGGCGACTTGATTGGACTGCAGCGCCCCGCCGTCGGGTCGGTCTCCCCGCCGGGTCGGTGTCATCGGACCTCCGGAATAGGTCGGCGACGTCCTCGGTTACATCGTGAGGATGCCTCAGTATGAGGCAAACTCAGCTTATCAAATCGGACACGAAAGGAGTGCCCGATGACGACATCATCGACAACGTCAACAAAGACACAGGCCTCCATCAACCCGGCTCCCGCGCCGTCGAGCGCGGCCTCCCCTGCGCCGGCCTTCATTCCCACCAAGCCTGCAACGCGCGGCCGTCGGCTCGCGGACGAAACCCGCGGCCGCCCCGGCGAGGTCCGCCGTATCGTCGGCCTCTTCTCCGAACACCGCGGCCGGCTGTTGTTCGTCGCGGTACTCATCGTCGCCTCCGCGCTGATCTCCGTCGCGTCGCCGTTTCTGCTGCGCGAGATGCTCGATGTCTCGCTGCCGACACGGGACACGGTGCTGACCGCGCTGCTCGCGGGCGGCATGGTGCTCATCGCGATCAGCACCACAGCGCTCGACGTCGTCCAATCCCGGCAATCGACCATCGTCGGTCAGTCGGTGATGCATCGGCTGCGCACCTCGGTGTACTCGCACCTGCAGCGACTCTCGCTCGGCTTCTACACCCGGACCCGCACCGGCGAGATCCAGTCCCGGATCGCCGGCGACATCGGTTCCATGCAGGCCACCGTCACCGGCACGGTGACCAGTGTCGTGTCCTCCGGGACCACCGTCATCGCCACGCTTGTCGCGATGCTCGCGCTGGACTGGAAGCTCACGCTGGTCTCCCTGGTCCTGGTGCCGGTCTTCGTGCTGATCTCCCGCAAGGTCGGCGGCATGCGGCGGGCGATCGCCACCACCCGGCAGGAACGGATGGCCGACCTGTCCAGCCAGGTCTCCGAGTCGCTGTCCGTCTCCGGGATCCTGCTCACCAAGACGATGGGCCGCAGCGGCGCGCTCGGCGACAAGTTCGCCGGCACCTCTGAGGACCTGGCCGATCTCGAGGTCCGGTCCGCCATGACCGGCCGATGGCGTCAGTCCAGCATCGGGATCATCGTCTCCATCCTTCCCGCGGCCATCTACCTTGCCGCGGCGATCAGCATCTCCGGCACGACGGGTCCGGTCTCGATCGGCACGCTGGTCGCCTTCACCGCCCTGCAGTCGCAGCTGTTCCGGCCGATGGTCTCGCTGTTGCGAACGGGCGTCGACCTGCAGACCTCGCTGGCGATGTTCCGGCGGGTGTTCGACTATCTCGACCAACCGGTCGACATCGACGAGCCGGCCGCGCCGCGCGCGCTTCCCGCCGGCCGGGGAGAACTGCGTTTCTCCGACGTGACCTTCCGCTACCCGGGCACCGCAACCGACACCCTGTCGCGCGTCGACCTCACTGTCCCAGCCGGTTCCCACGTTGCCATCGTCGGCTCCACCGGCTCGGGCAAGACAACACTCGGGTACCTCGCCGCGCGGCTCTACGACCCGACCGGCGGGGCGGTGCTGCTCGACGACGTCGACCTGCGAGAGCTGGGGCTGACCGATCTCGCCTCCGTCATCGGTGTCGTGTCCCAAGAGGCGTACCTGTTGCATGCGTCGGTGGCCGACAACCTGCGCTTCGGGCGTGATGACGCCACCGATGCCGAGATCGAGGCCGCAGCACGGGCCGCGCAGATCCACGAGCTCATCGTTTCGCTGCCGCAGGGCTACGACACCGTCGTCGGCGAACGCGGCTACCGCTTCTCCGGTGGCGAGAAACAGCGGCTCGCCATCGCTCGGATGATCCTGCGCAACCCGCCTGTGCTCGTGCTGGACGAGGCCACCAGCGCGCTGGACACCAGGACCGAGGCGGCGGTCACCGCAGCGTTGATCGATCTGTTCGAGGGCAGAACCACCTTGACCATCGCGCACCGGCTGTCCACCGTGCGGGACGCCGACGTCATCGTCGTGATGGACCACGGCCGGGTCGTCGAGCAGGGCTCACACGAGGAGTTGATGAGCCTCGGCGGAAGGTACGCGGCACTGGTCCGGCGTGACCTGCCGGTGGGCGAGGTCTCCACCCGCGAATTGGATCCCGATCTCGAGTTGCTGGCTGCCTGATGTGAAGGCCGTGCGGCGTGACGACCCTCAGGGAAGAACCCTGAGGGTCGTCGCGTCTGCGTCTGCCACAGTGGTCGGGTGAAGATCGGGATCCTGGGGCCGCTGGAGGTGCTGACCGACGGCACTGCGACGCCGGTCACCGGCTCCCGGCTGCGGGCGCTGGTCACAAGGCTCGCGTTGGATGCGCCGGCGGTCGTTTCCGCCGCAGCCCTGGTCGATGCGGTGTGGCCGGCGGGTGCACCGGCTGATCCGGCAAATGCCCTGCAGTCGTTGGTCTCCCGCGTTCGCAAGGTACTGGGCGATGGCGCTCTGGTGCAGCAGCTGGCGGATGGTTACCGGCTGTCGACCGATCGCGCCGACGTGGACGCCGCGCAGTTCGAGATCCTGGTGAGCACCGGCCGCCGGGAATTGCGAGAGGGGTCACCGGCGGCAGCCTGGGAGACCACCGCGAGCGCATTGCAGCTCTGGCGCGGCGTACCGCTGGCCGACGCCGGGGACGCCGCGTATGCCGCCGGCCAGCGCGTCCGGCTCAGTGAACTCCGGCTCGATGCCCACTGCGACCATCTCGAGGCCGCCCTCGCTCTGGGCCGGGCGGCCGATGTCCTGACCGACGTCGAGATGCTCGCCGCAGCAGAGCCTTTCCGCGAGCGACTGACAGTTCTGCTGATCCGGGCGTTGGCCGCCGTCGGCCGGACGCCGGATGCGCTCGCCGCGTACGAGCGCTACCGGGACAGGTTGGCCGACGAGCTGGGCATCGACCCCGGCCCGCAGATACAGGACCTGCACCTGGCCGTTTTGCGAGGCACCTCTGTGGCCGGCCCGCCGTTACCCCATGGTCGCCGCCGCACCAACGTGCCGGCCGCGCTGACAAGCTTCATCGGACGGGATGATGAACTCGACCGGGTGTCCGGTCTGCTCGACACCGGTCGGTTGGTCACGGTGACAGGCCCTGGTGGTGCCGGCAAGACCCGGCTGGCCGGCGAGATCGCGCACCGCCGGATCCCGGCCGAACCGGATGGTGTCTGGTTGGTGGAACTTGCGCCGGTGACCGACGACCGGGCCATTGCCCCGGCCGTCCTCGGTGCCATCGGGCTGCTGGAGACCAAGGTCGTCGAACGCCGGGTGGAGACACCGTCGCGCGACTCCGCCGAGTATCTGCTCGAGGTGCTGGCCGAGGCGCGATGCCTGCTGCTGATCGACAACTGCGAGCACCTGATCGAACCGACCGCCGTGCTGATCGACCGGCTGCTGGCCGGCTGTCCAGGCGTGCGGATCCTTGCCACCAGCCGGGAACCGTTGGGCATCTCCGGTGAGGCGCTGTGCACCCTGCCACCGCTCGGATTACCGCCCGCCGATGCCGGCGCCTCGGCAGCGTTGCGGTACCCGGCCGTTGCGTTGTTGGTCGAACGAGCCCGCTCGGTGAGCACCGACTTCGCCGTGGACGACAGCACTGTCGCCGATGTCGTGCAGGTCGTGCGCCGGCTCGACGGTCTGCCGCTGGCGATCGAGCTGGCCGCCGCCCGGCTGCGGGTCCTCCCCATCCGGGAGATCGCGGTGAGGCTGTCCGATCGGTTCCGCCTGCTCACCGGCGGCAGCCGGACAGCGTTGCCCCGGCATCGCACCCTGCGCGCGGTCGTCGAGTGGAGTTGGGATCTGCTCACCGACGACGAGAGGCTGCTCGCGGAACGGCTCGCCGTCTTTCCCGGCGGCGCCACCGAGGACACCGCGGCGGCAGTCTGCGCAGACGAACGGCTGGCCGCGGGCGCGGTGCCCGAGCTGCTGATGGCGCTGGCGGACAAGTCGCTGCTCCAGGTGACCGGAGACCAGCAGGTGCGGTATCGAATGTTGGAGACCATCCGGGAGTTCGGGATCGAACGACTTGCCGATCGGGGCCAGATCGATGCCGCCCGTGCCGCGCACGCGCGGTTCTTCGCCGAACTCGTCGGCCGGCTGGATCCGGTGCTCCGCACCAGGGAACAGCTCGGAGCGCTCGCCACCATCACTGCCGAGCGGGACAACATCCTGGCCGCATTGCGCTACCTCGGCGAATCGCCGCAACATTCCCGGCGTTCGGCGGCTCTCGATCTTGCGCTGTCGCTCACCTGGTACTGGACCATGATCAGCGCCGGCAACGAGGCCGGCCAGTGGCTGGGATTCGCGTTGGCCGCGGTGGAAGGAATCGAGCATCCGCAACGCATCTGGGCTCGCTGCGCCTGGATGGTGGCGACGCTCGCGTCGGGGGGTCTGGGCGGGGAGGCCACCAGCATCGCCGACCTCCGCAAGGATCTGCTGCCGATTGCCGCCGAGCTGACCGACGCGCCGACCCCGGTGCCGGCGGCCTTACAGATCTTGCGGCCGGTTCTCTGGTTCTTCGGCGGCGACCCCGAGCAAGCGGACAAGGCGATGAGGTCGGTGCTGCAATCACCGGATCCGTGGATTCGCGCTGCGGTGTTGGCAAGCCGTGCCGGTCTCGCGGAGAACATGGGCGAGGTCGACATGATGCGCAGTGACATCGAGGCGTCCTACACCGAATTCGAGGTCATCGGTGATCACTGGGGACTGGCCGGGGTGCTGTCCGCCCGCGCCCAGTTGCGCACGCTCGAGGGCGATCTCGAGGGCGCCACGGCCGATTACGAACGCGCGCTGCAGTACAGCGCCGAAATGGGCTCCCAGGAAGACCTCTCCTTCCTGCACATGCGGCTGGCGGGTTTGCGGATCAGAACCGGTGACCTGGTGAGGGCGCGTCGGGACATCGAAGCCATTCGTGACGGTGAGGGCGGGCCCTGGCAGGGCTTCGACCGGAACTGGTTTGCCGAGGGCATGTTGATCGCGCTCACCGCCGAGGAAGGTGACTTGGAAAAGGCCTCCCTCATGTCGGCGGAATTGCGCGAGGACGTGCAGAGCCGTCGTCTCGGCATGATGCACGGGCACGCCGTCGCCGTCGTCGGCGCGATCACTGCCTCGGTCTCGGTGCGCACCGGCGATCTGACGGACGCGGCAGATGAATTGCGACGGGTCTATCCGGTGGCGGTCGCAACGACCGATCAACCCATCGTCGCCACCGTCGGGGTCAGCGTCGGGATGCTCGCCGAGCGCACCGGACGCTTGGCGGACGCCGCCGAGATCCTCGGTGCCGCTGCCCGCCTGCGCGGCAGCGAGGATGCGACGGACCCGTCGATCGCCCGGCTCACCGCGTCCCTGCGAGGAGCAATGGGGTCCCGTTTCGACGAGTGTTACGCCGCCGGTCGGAATCTCGATCATGACGCCGCGATTGCCCGGGTGGACCCGGGTCTGCTCGGCTAGGCCCCGCGTTCGATCAGCCGGTCTGCGAGCGCGCCGGCGTAGAGCTGCAGCCTGATCTCGCGCGCGCTGGTCATGTGCTTACTTGCGATGGCGGCCGCGTCCTCGGCGCGGTGTTCGGTGATCGCCTGGAGCAGCTCACCGTGTTCGACGAGAATGCTGTCCCAGCGGCCCGGGAACCGCAACGTCGTCTGCGGGTGCAGATGCGAGATGAGCCGGTCGATGACCTCCACCAGGGTGCCGTTGTGACTGGCCGCCCACAGCGCCTCATGGAACAGCCGGTTGAGCCTTACCCGGTCGTCGTCGTCGTCCGGCCCGGCGGCCAGCATCTGCTCGTGGATGGCGCGCAATCGGTTGATGTCCAGGCTTGTCGCCCGTTCAGCAGCGGTGCGCGCCGCCTGCGCCTCCAGCAGGATCCGGAGTTCGTAGATCTCCAGGATCTGCTCGGGGCTCCGTTCGACCACCCGGGTTCCCCGGCTGGTCCGTTCCACCAGGCCGTCCTGCTCGAGGCGACGTAGCGCCTCCCTGATCGGAGTCCGGCTGACGCCCAGGCGAGTCGCAAGAGCCGTCTCCACCAACATCGTGTCAGGACCGAACTCGTCGCTCAGGATCAGCGCACGGAGCTGGTCGTACACCGGAACGCTCATCCGAAGTTCCCTTCTCGGTGAGGCACGACCCCGCCGTTGGACCATGGGCGCGAGTGCCTTCCCGAGCACCGTATCCAGCCGTCGTTTCCGGCATCCAGTTTCACCCCCCAATGTTATGTGGCACACACCTGTTGACAGGCGCATCCCAATGTATACAGTGGGATCCACACACATACGACTGGATGTAGCGAGGGACGGATGAGCGAAATCGAGGTGGGTTCGGCCGAGCTGGCCGTGCCGGCGTCATGGGTTCGGGGAGGAACCAGCAAGTGCTGGATCTTCCGGGCCGCCGACGTCGACGCATTGCCGGTGACCAGGGACGAGTTCCTGCTCCGGGCCTTCGGCAGCCCGGATCTGCGTCAGATCGATGGAATCGGGGGAGCGACCTCGACGACCAGTAAGGCGATCATCGTCGAGGCCCGCACCGCAGGTCAGGCCGCCGACCTGGTCCGCTACTCGTTCGCCCAGGTCAGCGTCGACCACCCGCGGGTGGAATGGCTGAGCAATTGCGGCAACTGCGCCACCGCGCTGGCTCTGTACGCCGTCCAACACGAGCTGGTCGCGCTGGCCGGCGACATCACCGAGTTCGCCATGCTGAACATGACGACCGGATTGGTGCTGCGGGCCCAGGTCCCCACACCCGACGGAACCGCCCCGTCACAGGGCGGGCAACTGGTCCGCGGTGTGCCGTTCCCTGGCGTACCGGTCGATCTGGGTTTCACCGAGGGTTCCTGGTCGACGCACGGAACGCTGCTGCCCACCGGTTCCCCGGTCGACCAGGTGACCGTGAACGGATCGGATTATGCGGTCACCCTGATCGACGCCGGCGCCCCCGTCGCGGTGGTGCGCGCCGAGGCCATCGGACTGACCGGCAGCGACGACGCCGACACCGTGGCGGCGAAGATGCCCTTCTTCGCCGAACTGCGCCGCAGCGCCGCCCGCGTCATGGGTCTGCCCGATGACGATCAATCGGTGCCCAAGGTCGGGATCGTCGGCTCCGGCACCGAAACCGAGGACCTGAACGCCCGAATGATCTCGATGGGCGCGCCGCATCCGGCGATTGGTCTCACCAGTGCTGTCGCCCTCGCTGCCGCTGCCACCATTCCGGGCAGTCTCGTGCACGATCTCGCCCCGGCCCGGCCGACCTACCGGATCGGCACCCTGAGCGGGCCGATCTCGGTCGCCATCACCGAGGACGTCAACGGCCGGACCGCCGCCTTCCGGCGCAATTCCCGGCGCATTGTCGATGCGCTCGTCTACATCCCGTCCAAGAGCACACCAGCGGCCGACGAGCACTCCCGGTTCCATCGCCGCGCCGCGACCACCGTCGCGTAGAGGTCGCCTGCGACGAAGTCGCCAGGCGCCGTTCAGCACCGCCGCCGGATCACCCCGGTATTGCCCCTATCCCCCGCAATAGCCGAGCCGTCACGATGGAAACGTCATGACGGAGAGGAAGACCAATGAAGATCACCCTCGAGAACCTGAGCCTGCAGTACAACGGCAACACGGTCGTCAAAGAGCTGGACCTCGAGATCGCCGACGGCGAATCGTTGGTCCTGCTGGGCCAGTCCGGTTGCGGCAAGACCAGCACCATGCGGTGCATCGCGGGCCTGGAACAGCCCAGCGGCGGCCGAATCACCATCGGCGACACCGTCGTTCACGACTCTTCGCGCCGGATCAGCGTCGCCCCGTACAAGCGCAACGTCGGGATGGTCTTCCAGTCCTACGCGGTGTGGCCGCACCGCACCGTCTTCGAAAACGTCGGGTTCTCGCTGAAGATGAAGAAGGTCCCCAAGGAGGAAGCGACCAAGCGGGTCCGCAAGGCGCTCGCCGTCGTGGGTCTGTCAGACTTCGAATCCCGTGGTGCCAGCCAACTCTCGGGTGGTCAGATGCAGCGCGTCGCGTTGGCCCGCAGCCTGGTCATGCAGCCCAGCGTGCTGCTGCTCGACGAGCCGCTGTCGAACCTTGATGCCCGGCTGAGGGAACGGCTGCGGATCGAGCTCCGCGAGATCCAGCTTGATCTGAACCTGACCACTGTGTACGTCACCCACGACCAGATCGAGGCCTTTGCCCTCGCGGACCGTATTGCGCTGATGCAGCACGGCCGGATCGTGCAGATAGGTACCCCGCAGGAGATCTACGCCGCTCCGTGCACCAAGTCGATCGCGGATTTCCTCGGCGTGGGCAACATCTTCGCGTGCACCGTCGCCAAGAACGGCAACGAGCACATCGCCACCATGACCGATTTCCCGGTGTCATTGCCCGTCGCGGACGTGCCGACCGGCACCGGACCGACCAGTCTGTGCCTGCGGGCCGAGGACCTGCTCGTGTCGAAATCCCACCCCGGTGATGCAACCGGGCCCGGGATCTGGCGCGGCCACATCGATGTCGCCAGTTTCCAGGGCGCCACCGTGCGCTACCGGATCACGCTCGAGGATGGGCCGGTTGTGGAAGCCATTGCCATGCCGCAGACCGGTGACTGGCTCCGTACCGGTGATACCGCGATCGTCCGGGTCTGCCCCAATACGGCGCAGGTCCTCAAGGACGACACCGCGTCCCCCGTGTTGGCCTCTCCGGCGGCAGCCACGGCGGTCGCGGCATGACCGCCACCATGACGCGGCCGACCGGCACCGTGCCACCGGTCGAGCCAAAGCGCCAGCCGACCGGTGTCCGGACCCTCAAACGGGTTCTGCCGTCCGGACTGCAGTTGATCATCCTGACCCTGCTGGTGCTGTTCCCCGTCGGATTCGTCCTGCTTGCCGCGTTCACCGACACCAGTCCAGGACCGGGATCGCTGGGCGAAACCTCCTTCACCGTCAGCAACTTCAAGGTGCTGTTCACCAGCAGCGCGTTGTCGGCGATGCTGAACTCGGCGCTGGTCGGGCTCGGGTCGTCCCTCGTTGCGCTGGTCATCGGGTCCGGTATGGCGTTCCTCGCTGCCCGCACCAACGTCCCTGGCCGCAAGCTCATCTATTTCTTCGGCATCGCCCCGCTGTTCCTGCCGGCCCTGGTCGGCGCGTTGGCTTGGGCGCAACTGGGCAGCCCGGCGTCGGGCTACATCAACGTCGTCGCGCGCGCCATCGGCGTGCCGGATCTGGTCAACATCTACAGCTTCGGTGGGTTGATCTTCGTCCTCGGCCTCTATTACGCGCCCTACACGTTCCTGATGGTCCACTCGGCGTTGTCGCTGATGAACCCGGACTTGGAGGACGCGGCCAGTCTGCACGGCGCGCCGTTGACGAAGATGTTGCGCACCATCACCTTCCCGCTGGTGATGCCGGCCATCGTCGGCTCCGGGATCCTGGTCTTCGCACTGACCGTGGAGAACTTCCCGGTTGCCCAGGTGATCGGAGTGCCCGGGCAGATCGACACGCTGCCCACCTTGATCTACCGGTTGATGAACGCCTCTCCGTCACGGCAGAACGCCGCGGCCGCGATCGCCGTGGTGCTCACCGCGTTGCTGATGGTGGTGGTGTTCGTGCAGCAGCGCACCGTCGCGAAGAAGCAGTACACCACCGTCAGCGGCAAGGGTGTGCGTGCCCGCCGGGTGCCGCTGCGCAACTGGCGCTGGCCCGCCGCGATCGCCGCCTGGGTCTATTTCCTGCTCGCCGTCATCCTGCCCATCGGCGCCCTGCTGCTCACCGCGCTGCAGACCAGCCCTTACCTCGGCCAGCTTTCCCAGCTGTTCGAGCCCGGTGCACTCTCTTTCTACTCGATGGGTCAGACCCTCCAGGATGCGGAGTTCTGGCACGTGCTGGAGAACAGCGTCATCGTGGGGCTCGGTACCGCGTTCATCGGTACCGCACTGTGTTTCGCGTTGTCGTACACCAGGTATCGCACCAACGCCTGGGGTCGTAAGTGGCTGGAGTACATCGCCATGCTGCCCTTGGCGATTCCCGCCATCGTGCTGGGCCTGGGTCTGCTGTGGACCTGGCTCACCCTGCCGATCCCCGTGTACGGCACGCTGGTCGTGCTCGTCATCGCCTGTATCGCGGTGTTCATCCCCCAGGGCTACCGCGGGGTGTCGTCGTCCATCGTGCAACTCGACAAGGATCTCGAGGACAGCGCCATCATGCTCGGTGCCCGCCGCCGGAAGGCGATTTCGTTCGTCACCGTCCCGCTGCTGCGCGTCGGTCTGTCCTCCACCTTCCTGTTGCTGCTGATGCTCGGCATGCGGGAGCTGACCGCCGTGCTGTTCCTGTTCACCTCCGACACCCGCCTGCTGTCGATCGCGATCTTCGACGCGTACGACAACGGGTCCTTCCAGCAGGCCGCCGAACTGAGCCTGCTCTACATCGTGGTCATCGGAATCCTCGCAGTTCTCGCCCGCCGCTTCGGCGCGAAGGATGTGGCCTGACATGACCAGCTCCACCCGCACCGCGTTCATCCGAACGGTCCGCCGGGCCGCCGCAATTGCGGTGGCCGCAGGGATCGCCGCCGTGGCCACCACGGCATGCGCGCCGCCACCGGCACCCAAAGAGGTCGCCCAACCTGCCCGCACCGTCGAGACCAGCAACGGTCTGGTCGTCAACGGGGAGCAGATCGCCGACAAGAAGCTCTGGGACGCCGCTGTTGCCGAAGGCAGCATCAATCTCTACACCGGATACACCGAGAACACGGAAGCCGCCCTGCTCAAGCAGTTCAAGGCCGACACCGGCCTTGCGGTCAACGTTGTCCGGCTCACCCCGAACCGGCTCTTCGAGCGAATCTCCGCCGAATACGGCGCCGGCAAGCTGAAGGCCGACGTGGTGCGCACCTCCGACTCCGGGTTCGCCAGTTCGCTGAGCGAGAAGGGCGTCTTCCAGCCCTACACCCCGGACACCGCCCAGAACCTGCACGAGGACGTCGTTTTCGACGGCGGAAACTACTACCGCACGTTCGATCCGATCTACACCTTCGGCTACAACAACGCGATCGTGACGGCAGCCGAGGCGCCGAAGTCCTGGACGGTGATGACCGACCCGGCGATGAAGGGCAAGATCGGCATCGCCCAGGTCGGTGCGGGCGGCAGCGCTCTGGCGCTCACGCGGTTCCAACGGTCCGTGCTGGGTGACGAGTTCCTCACCGCCTACGCCGCGAACCGGCCGCGGATCTTCGACTCCCTCGGTGCCGAGCTGGACAGCCTGGCCCGCGGCGAGGTGCAGGTCGGCACCACCGTGGTCAGCGCCGTCAACCTCGCCCAGGCCCGCAATGCTCCCGTCCAGTTCGTCATCCCGGAAGAGGGCTTCGCCGTGTACGACTACTACACAGGGATCGCCTCCACCGCAACACATCTCAATGCAGCCAAGGTCTTCATGAACTGGAACCTGTCATTACGCGGGCAGAACGTGTTCCGACAACTCGGCGAATACCCGGTGCGGACCGACGTCGAGCCCCCGTTGGTGCTCGGCGAGCAGTTCCCGCCGTTCGAGTCCGAACAGGTGCACCGGATCCTGCCGCCCGACGCCAAGGGCTACGCGAAGGAGGATCAGGCGATGTGGAACTCGCTGTTCGGCTACAACGAATAGCCGGCAGGACAGCCGAACCCTTCGAACGCCCTTACCCAGACCCCGATGGCGGGCCCGGCGATCACCGGGCCCGCCACCGACCTACCGCGTGCCCGAATGACCCCGCCGCATCAGGTCCATCCATGCCCGGCCATGGACGACCGATGCCTTCGTGAACCGAGGAGAACGAGCCGACATGCCCACCACCTCCGCATCGACCGACACCAAGACCTCCACGGGACGGACAGTGCCGCCGAACGGCCCGCTGACCGGGCTGCGGGTGCTGGACCTCGGCACCGTCTACGCCGCCCCGATCACGGCCATGCTGCTGGGCGACTGGGGAGCCGATGTGATCAAGGTGGAACACCCGCGCGGCGACCCGGCCCGAACCCACGGGCTGAACAAGGACGGCCATGGTCTGTGGTGGAAGGTGATCGCCCGCAACAAGCGGACCATCACGCTGAACTTCAGCAAGCCGGAGGGCCAGGACATCCTGCGCCGGCTGGTTGCCCAGGCCGACGTGGTGATCGAGAACTTCCGTCCCGGAGTGCTGGAGAAGTGGGGGCTCGGCCCGGCTGATCTGCAGAAGATCAACCCGGCTCTGATCGTCCTGCGGGTCACCGGGTTCGGCCAGACCGGGCCTTATGCCGAGCGCCGGGCGTTCGGCACCCTCGCCGAAGCAATGAGTGGTCTGGCCCACCAGACCGGTGAGGAAACCGGCCCGCCGACGCTGCCGCCGTTCGGCCTCGCCGACGGGGTCGCCGGCCTCAGTGGTGCCTATGCGGTGATGCTCGCCCTTTACCACCGGGATGCCTCGGGCGGCGCAGGACAGGTCATCGACCTTTCGCTGCTGGAACCACTGGTCGGGATCCTCGGTCCCGGGCCCAGCGTGTACGACCAGCTCGGCATCATCTCCGGCCGGCACGGGAACCGGTCCGCCAACAACGCGCCCCGCAACGCCTACCTGACCAGAGACGGCCGGTGGGTGGCCATCTCGGCCAGCGCCACCTCCATCGCGCAGCGCGTCATGCACCTGGTTGGGCGCCCGGACATCGCCGAGCAGTCGTGGTTTTCCCAGGCCGGCAAACGGGTCGAACACGCGGACATGATCGATGCTCCCGTCGCGGAATGGATCGCCGACCGCGACTACGAGGAGGTGTCCGCCGCTTTCCAGGAAGCCGGCGCGGCGCTGGCTCCGGTGTACGACATCGAACAACTGATGAACGACCCGCATGTGCGGGAACGGGAAGTCATCACCACGATCGACGACGAGGACCTCGGCCCGCTGAAGATGCAGAATTTGATCTTTCGGATGGGTGGAACCCCCGGGGCGATCCGGCACGGCGGCCGCACACTCGGCCAGGACACCGAGAGCGTGCTCGACGACCTGCTCGGGATCTCCGGAGACAAACTGGAGGAGCTACGCAACGGCGGAGTCCTTTGATGCACCGCAGCTACTTGTTCGCCCCCGGACACAACTCGAAACTGCTGACCAAGGTGTTCGATGCGGGCGCGGACGCAGTCATGCTCGACCTCGAGGACGCCGTTCCACCCGACGCCAAGGCCACCGCCCGGGCCATGGTCGCCGAGGTCCTCGTCGACCATCCCGCATGGGTGAGGGTCAACGCCGCTCGAACATCGTGGTGCGAGGACGATCTCGCTGCCGTCGTCGGGCACGCGTACGGGATCCGCATACCGAAGGTGGAATCGGCCGGCGACGTGGAATGGGTCACCGCGCGCGCCCCCGGCAAGCCCGTCATCTGCGCGATCGAGAGCGCCGTCGGGGTTTTCGCCGCTCGGGAGATCGCTGCCGCTCCCGGTGTCCGTCATCTGGCCATGGGCGGGGTGGACCTGCAACGTGACCTGAACACCACCGGTGGCAACCTGCAAACGCTCTACGCCCGATCGCATCTCGTGCTGGCTTCCCGTGCCGCCGGGATCGAACCGCCGATCGACAGTGTGTACCCACAACTGGACGACCCGAGCGGTCTGCGCGAGCAGGCCGAGTTCGCCAGATCCCTCGGGTTCTTCGGGAAATCAGCGATCCACCCCCGGCAGATCGACATCCTGCACCAGGTGTTCACCCCGACCCGCGGGGACATCGAGTGGGCCGAGACGGTGCTCACCGCGTTCGATGCGACCGGCGGGGAAGCCTTCCAATTACCGGGCGGCGAGTTCGTCGATCTTCCGGTCGCGGATCGGGCCCGCCGCATCCTGAGGATCGCCGGCACCGGCGCGGAACGGACACCGGCCGCGACGCGGTCGTGACCTGATACACGCACCGGTGCCGCCCCGGTCATTCACCGGATTCCGCTGCGGTGATCAACCGCTCGATGGTCACGCCTTGATCTGCATCGCGAACTGCCCATTCCGCGCGGTAGCCGGCGTGTGTGGCGAAAGCTGTGGCCTCGTTGCGCATCGCGGCCGCCACCGTGGTCGGGTCATCCTGTTCCTGGTAGGCGCCCACCAGGACAAAGATGGCCAGCCGTTGTTCTTCCGGCATCCCCTCGTCGGAAGTGCGGTGCATGAGGAAGGCCGCGAGGTCGTCCAGGGATTGGGTCATCGACATCTCCATGGTCGGGAACACGCGGCCTTCCCGCCGCGGGCACTGGGGTCGGTCATGTGCTGGTGCATGGCGAGAGCATCACCGAGGTGGACCCTCGCGTCAGCCGTGCCGGCACCCAAAGAACGACAATGATTTCGTTTCATGAGCCTTCGTATGTGGAACGTGTGCGACGGTGCGCTGCGACCGTCGACAGCAACACTGGGTGATGCGCAGGGATCAGCCGGTGAGGAAGGCGAGCAGGTCCTTGTTGAATTCCTGCTCGTGCGCGCCGGTCAGACCGTGCGGCCCGTCGGGGTAGATCTTCAGTGTCGCGTCCGGCACGATCTTGACCGACTTCAGCCCCGCCGCCTGAATGGGCACGATCTGGTCGTCGTCCCCGTGCAGGATCAGTGTCGGAACGTCGATCTTCTTGAGGTCTTCGGTCAGGTCCGTCTCGGAGAAGGCCTTCACGCAGTCATAGGCGCCCTTGATGCCGACGGTCATCGACATCGCCCAGAACGCATCCCGGGCACCCTGTGAGACGGTCGATCCGTCGCGGTTGGCGCCGTAGAACGGGTACGCCAAGTCCCGGTAGTACTGCGACCTGTCGGTGAGCACACCGTTGCGGATCTCGTCGAACGGTGCGATCGGCAGACCCTCCGGGTTGGCCTCGGTCTTCAGCATCAGTGGTGGGATGGCGCTGAGCAGGACGACCTTGGCGACGCGGGCGGTTCCATGACGGCCGATGTACCGGGTGACCTCCCCGCCGCCGGTGGAATGACCCACCAGGACCACGTCTTTCAGGTCCAGCGATTCGATCACCGCCGCCAGGTCGTCGGCGTAGTGATCGAGGTCGTTGCCGTTCCACGGCTGGCTGGACCGACCGCCGCCGCGGCGATCGTGGGCGACGGCGCGGTACCCGTGGGACGCCACGAAGTTGGCCGGGCCGTCCCAGACGTCGGCGGTCAGTGGCCATCCGTGACTGAAGACCACGGGTTGCCCGCTGCCCCAGTCCTTGTAGAAGATGTCGATGTCGTGGCCGTTCTCCTGACCGACGGTGACGTGTGGCATGTGCGTTGCCTTCCTGCTGGGTCCCGGTTGGACTCCGGGTGGGTTGCCGGCCGCCGGAGGGGTGATGCCGGCCTGACTGGGCGCAGGCTGTCGAAGTGCGAGATCCGTTGTCCTGCAGATGTTCGGCGTGTGGTAACGCCGGCTGATCTGTGGGTAATACTCGCAACCTCACGTGCGGTGGGACAGCCCCACTGACCGGACATCTGTATCGGGGATGTCCGGAGGAGACCTCCGGCCAGCCCTACCCCCTGGTCGTGCGATCAGCGCACAGAGCCGCCGCGTGACAGCAGCTCCGAGGACTCCTCGTCGAGCGGGAGCGCCGCGCGCAGGACGGTTCCGCCGCCGAGTGGGCTGCCGACGCTGAGGGTTCCGTTGCCGGCCTCGACCCGATCCAGGAGTCCGGTCAGCCCGCTGCCCTCCCGGGCATCCGCGCCTCCCCTGCCGTTGTCCCGGACCACGATCACCAGTGTCGAACCGGCGAGAGTGATCTCGACGGTCGCGTGGTCTGCGTGGGCATGTTTCACCACATTGGTGACTGCCTCGGCGACGATGAAGTAGGCCGTGGTTTCGATCTTCGGCGACAGTCGGGGAGCGTGCACCAGTAATTCGACCGGCAGCGCCAGGTTGCTCAACAGCGACTCCAGGCCGCTTTGCAGACCGCCGCGGGTGAGCGATGCCGGAAGGATGCCGCGGACGATGTCGCGCAACTCCTTGCTGGCGCGTTCGGCATTGGCCAATGCCTCGTCCAACATGTCCGTGGGTACCGGACCGGTGAGTGCGGCGTCCCGCGCCATTCGCAGAACGATGATGGTGTGCACCAACCGTTGCTGTGCACCATCATGAACGTCCCGTTGAATCCGACGCCGGGTCTCGTCGGCGGTTGCGATGACGCGCGCTCGGGAGGCCGTCAGCTTCGACTTGTTCTCGGCATTGACGATCGCAACGGCAGTCAGCTCCGCGAAGGGTGTCAGCCGTTGTGCGCTGCCCTGCAGCAGTGGTGGAGCCTGTGCGACCACCGTCAGGACGCCCCAGGGTTCTTCTTCGACGATGATCGGCACCACGAGCACCGCCGCGTCCTGGTCTGTCGACGACTGTTCCGGAACCCCGGGCCGGGACGGTCGGAGGAGGTTCACCAGCGTGTCGGTGATGTCCGGCTGGACCGACAGATCGATGGCCACCGGCATTGCGGGGTCGGTGCTGGCCACGACGACGGCGCGTTGGCCCGGTTCGTACTGCAGGACAGACGACGCGAGATTCCCCATGAGGCAGGAAGTCTCGGAGGCAACGGCAGTGAAGATCTGATCCAGCGGAGCGCTCCGGGCGACCAACTCCGCCACCCGGCGCACGGCAGCCTGCTCGTCGGCCAGCAGCCTGAGCTCTTGACGCGCGTCTGCCGCCGAGACGGCGGTGCCGGCCAGGTCGGCGAAGTTGGCGAGGTGTTCCTCGATGTGGTCCAGAAACGCTTCGTGCCGACCCACCACCACCAGTGCGCCCCACAACTGCCCGTTGATGGTGACCGGCACCCCCGCGCTGGCATTGAAGCCGTGGCGATGTGCCAACGTCGGCCACAGACCGGACATTTCACCGAGATCGTCGATTCTGGCGGGCCGCCCGGTGCGCCACACTCGTTGTGTTGCGCCATCACCGCTGCCCGGTGATCGCATCCCCACGGTGATTCCGTCCGGCGCACCGTCCAACGCCACGATCACGGAGCCGCCGTCCGGCGCAAAACGCAGCAGCGCCGCAAAGTCCACCCCGGCAAGCGCCGACGCCTCTCGTGCGGTGGCTTCCAGCACGATGTCGGCGGGGGCCTCGTGAGCGGCGAGTTCGGCGACGCGGCGGAGGGAGGCCTGCTCATCGGCCAGCAATCTGAGTTCGCGACGTGCGTCCGCAGCCGACATCGCCGTGCCCGCGAGTTCGGCGAAGTTGGCCAGATGTTCTTCGACGGTGGGGGGGATGGCATCCCGGTCGCTGACGACGATCAGCGCGCCCCACAACGTGCCGTGGATGACGATCGGGACCCCCGTACTGCGGGTGAACCCGCGCTCGTGCGCCAACCTCGGCCACAGGCCCCCCATCTGACTCAGGTCGTCGATGCGAGCCGGCCGGCGAGTGCGCCACACCCGTTGCGCCGCACTGTCACCCGTGCCCGGTGCGGTCATCCCCAACGAGAAGGTGTCGGGCGCGCCGTCGAGCCCGACGATGCGAGTCGCACCATCAGAGCCCTCGTAGTGCAGGACCATCCCGAAGGCCACACCGGCCAGTGCCGATGCTTCGACGGCCAATGCCTGCAGCACGTGATCGGTGGGCGCATCATGAGCGGCCAGCTCGGCGACCCGGCGGAGCGCGACCTGTTGGTTGGCAAATTTCTCCAGCTTGCCGCGCGCTTCGGCGTTGGCCACGGCTGCGGCCATCAGCCCACCGAACTGCAGCAAGCTCTGCTCCGCCGTGGTCAACAGCCGGCGGCTCGTGGCGATGGCACTGAGCACACCCCACAGCCGATCGCCGACGAAGATCGGAACTCCGACGCTGGAAGTCAGCCCGCGCAGGTGGTAGTCGTTGCTCTCGGTGGTCGGTTCGCCGCTGTTTTCCACCCGGGCCGGCCGTCCGGTGCGCAGGATCTGGGCAACCAACCCGTCGTCGTCCGGGCTGAGATCGATGCGGCGGCGGATTCCGGCTGCTCCGCTGCTCGCGACCACCGTGTAGGCGGAGGTCCCACCGGAGCCCGCATCATCGAAACGAATCAGCGTCGTCTCTTCGCGGATGATGCTCGCCGCCTCACTCGTGACTGCGCGATAGATCTGACTCTTCTCGGCGCCCCGGGCGATGAGTTCTGCGACCCGTCGCAGGGCGGCCTGCTCATCGGCCAGGGAGCGCAACTCTGCGCGGGCCTGGGCACCGGCGATCGCGGTGGCCACGGTCCCCGCGAATTGAGTCAGCCGACTCTCGATGTCCGCCGGGAGGGGTCCGTCCCGGGACGATGCGGCCAGCATGCCCCACAACTGCCCGTCCACGGCGATCGGAACTCCGGCCGAAGCCTGGAGCTTTGCTATTTCCTTGGCAAAATGATTGCCTGGCGTCGTCCGATAATTGTCGATGCGGGCCGATCGGCCGGTGCGTTGTACCAGCGCGGTGACGCTGTCCGGGTCGATGACCAGCCTTTCCCCGGACGCCGGGATTCCCGCTCCACTGAAAGCCAGGACGTCGGCCACCGTGTCGTCGACGAATCGCATGAGGGTGATCGGTTGGCCGTTCAACACGGCGGAAGCGGACCGGACGACCGCGGTGAACACGTCGATCGGATCTGCTCCGGCCGCTGCGATCTCGGCGACCTGCAGAAGTTCCGCCTGCTCCCGCGCTCTTTCCCGCAACGCGTCGTTGGCCTGCGCATTGGACAGTGCCGTGGACACGAGTTGGGTGAAGGCAGCTATCCCCTCGATGTCCTCGGTGAACGGCTCGTCCCGGGCCGAGCCCAGCAGGCTGACCCCCCAGATTTTGCCGTGCAGCTGAATGGGGACGCCGACACACCACCGCACTTCGTCGCTGGATGAGCCCATCAGCGACTTCCGTAGGGGCCATCCTTGCGCGCCGAACTGCAGCGAGCGACCACTGTCGCGGATCGCCTGGATGTCGTCGTGCAGATCCAGTCGTTGCCCGATCACAGCCGTGTCGTCGACGAGGTCGGACGCAGCGAGCAATGAGGCCGTTCCGTCGTTCTCGAAACGCATGATCAGGCTGACGTCCACGCCGGCGAAGTCCGCGATGACCTGGTTGATGACCGCGACGAGCTCCTGCTCCGATCCGCCACCGGCAGCCTGTGTGGCAACGCGGCCGAGCGCGGCCTGCCGGTGGGCGATCCGAGCCGCCTCCGCACGCGACGGGACCAGCGCCGTCGGAGTCCGGTCGGTCGCTGTCGGGCAGTAATAGCTGTGCAGGGAGGTCAACCGATTTCCGTCCAGTCGGAGGACCTCACAGGTCACACCGTCGAGCCGCCACGGGACGGCTGGTCCGTCGGCCGCGGCGGGATCGGCCGCCACCATCGACCTGGGGTTGGTGAGCTGGAACTCCGACACCACCGCATCGCCGGACACGGCGACGACCCTGCGGGAGGAGACGGTGACGCCGGGATAGGCGTGGAGAATGCCGGTGACGTATCGCAGGGCAGCGTCCCGACCACGCAGGACCCCGGCATCGACGAGTATCTGCACGTCCTCGTCGAGCATCTCGAGCCAGCCGTCGATATCCCGGGCGTTGAACGCGGCGTAGTAGCGGTCGGCGAGCAGCAGCGGTGCCGAAGTGCCGGTCAGTTCAGGCGATGTCACCGGGGTGCACGCTCCTGAAGGTAGGACAGCACAGCCAGCACCCGCCGATGGTCGGTATCGGCGGCGGCAAGATTCAGCTTGCGGAAGATCGCCGTCACGTACTTCTCGACGGAGGCCAGACTCATGTGCAGGTTTTGCGAGATGCCGAGATTTGAATTGCCCTCCGCCATGGCCGCGAGCACTTCACGCTCCCGCGGCGTCAGGGGGTTCAGGGCATTCACGGTGGTGCGGCCGCCCAGCATCAACCCGATGACCTCTGGATCGAGCGCGCTTCCTCCGGCGGCCACCCGGCGGACGGCATCGACGAATGCCGGCACGTTGCCCACCCTTTCCTTGAGCAGATAACCGACCCCGGCCGGGTGATCGCCGATCAGGTCGGTGACGAAACTCGGCTCACAGAATTGCGACAGAACCAGGACGCCGGTCGCGGGGAGCCGGCGCCGTACCTGGATGGCGACCACCAACCCGTCATCCTCCCGCCGCGGGGGCATTCGGACATCGACGATGGCGATGTCCGGGCGGAAGGCGAGAATCTTGCTGAGCAACTCATCGGCATCGCCGGCCGTGGCCACGACGTCGAGCCCGGCGCCCTGAAGGATGCGGGCAATTCCCTCCCGCAGCAGAACGTCGTCCTCGCCGATGACGACCCGGAGCGCGGGTGAGGCTTCCGCCGCTGTCGACATGGAAGTCAACCGCGTTCGACGAAGTCGCGTAGCTCAATGCCGGACAGTTCGTGCTTGGGCACGAAACCTGATGCGCCGGCCCGGAGGGCGGCCCGACCGTTGGCCGCATCGGAGTCCGACGAGATCAGCACCACGCACATCGGCCACGGCATGGCGTTCAGCTTCTCGGCCAAGGAGAAACCGTCGCCATCGGGGAGCCCGATGTCGACCAGGACCACCTCGGGGCGCAATGCCGAGGCGCAAGCAATTCCCTCGGAAACGGTGCCCGCACGACCGACGACGACGTGCCCCCAGCCGGTCAACACCCTTGCGGCCAGGTCGCTGAAGGCGTCGTCGTCGTCAACGATCAACACTTCGCGCGCCATCGTTCGAGGATTCCACGTACCACCCATTCCCGAGGTAGGGCTATCCGGAAACTATGCCTGCCTGCTGGTCATCCCGGTGGGATCGGGACAGCCCCCTGCATCTCTACGGCGGCCCGGGTGATCTGTGGCCTGATGGTTCGGCATCGTCACCACTACGCCGAACCCACTGACGGACCCCCGAAGCGGGCCGGCGAGTGCAGAGGCCCAGGTGGCCCTAGCGCCGGCGACGGAACGCCGTCACGGTCCGAATCGGGGCCGTGAAAGAAATCCGGGCCCATGAGAAGGATTGAGGAAGAAATGTCTCGACCACGCCATCGCAGCCGGATCAACGCCAATCTCTTCGGTATCCCGCTGGGTCTGTGTGGGCTGGCCCAATGCTGGACCACAGCCGGCAGATTCGAGCTGAGCCCGCCGTGGGCCGCCGACGTGCTCTGGACGGTTGCAGCGTGCGCGTGGGTAGCCATCGCGACCGCCTATTTTTCTCGTCACCACCACGGTGCCGACCTCGCCGCGGAATTGGCGGACCCGAAGTTCGGGCCGTTTCTGCCCGTTGCCGCGCTGGCACCGATGTTGCTCGGCGCGGCCCTCGCCCGGCACGCGCCGACGGCCGGACACGTCGTCTTCTGGACCGCGTTGGTCATCTCCGTGATTCTCGGTGGTTGGCTGCTCGGACAGTGGACGATCTCAGGCCGACCACTGCGCCAGTGGCACCCCGGATACTTCCTGCCCACCGTCGGGGGCGGCTTCATCGGGTCCGTCGCTGCAACGACCATCGATGAACGGGCGCTGGGAATGCTGCTGTTCGGGTACGGCTTGATCAGTTGGGTCGTGCTCGGGCCCATCATCCGGCTTCGCTTGTTCACCGAACCGCCGCTGGAGGTTCCGTTGCGCAGCAGTCTGGCGATCGAACTGGCCCCGCCGGTCATCGCCGGGATCGCGTGGTTCCAGATGAACGGCAACCGCGTCGACACCGTTGCCCTGCTCCTTGCCGGGTACGCGTTGCTGATGGTGGGCCTGCAGTTGCGATTGGCTCCGCTGTATCGCGAGATCCCGTTCGGACCCGCATGGTGGGCATTCTCATTTCCCTATGCCGCCGCCGCGGGGTACGCGATCCGCTGGTTCGGGGTGGCGGAACTCCCAGGGCTGGCGGTGTGGACGTGGTTGCTGCTGATCGTCACCACCGGTGCGGCAGCCGCCCTGATCATCCGCACGGTCGCGGCATTGGGCGGTCGCCGATTCCTGCCGCCGGTAGCAGTCGGCGGATCCTCCGCTGTTCTCGCTCACGCCCTTCGGCGGTAACCGCGCAGGGCCAGTGGAACGAACACGACCAGCAGTATCGCCATCCAGACCAGCGTCCACATCAGGCTTTCCGCGACCGGGCCGCCGATCATCAACCCGCGCACCGTGGTGACCAGCTGCGAGATCGGGTTGACGTTCACGAACGTCTGGAGCCAGCTGGGCATGGTGTCCGGGTTGACGAAGGTGTTGCTGCCGAAGGAGAGCGGCAACACGATCAGGAACATGATGCCCTGTACGGCACCGGACGTCCGTGCCTTCATACCGACGAACACCGAGATCCAGCAGAAGCAGAGGGCGAAGGCGATCGAGATGCCCACTCCGGCCGTCGCTGCAACGGCATTCGTCTCGATGCGGAAGCCCATCAGCATGCCGAAACCCAAGGTGACGACACAAAGGATCAGGTACCGGCCGATGTCGGCGATCACCGCGCCGACCAGCGGCACCGACCTGCCGATGGGCAGTGACCGGAACCGGTCGAAGACGCCTTTCTCGATGTCGGCGTTGAGGTTCTGGCCCAGCGCTACTCCCGCGATCGCGATGGTCTGGCCGAGCAGGCCGGGCAGTAGGAACTGCAGGTAATCCTCCTGGGTGCCGCCGATCGCCCCGCCGAAGACATAGGTGAACAGCAGCAGGAAGATGATCGGTTGCAGGGTGACGTCGATCAGCGCCTCGGGGGTGCGCCACATCTTGATCAGGCTCCGCCGTGCCAGGGCGGAGACGTGCCGTGGGTACGCGGCGGTCGGAGCCGCCGTTGCCGGTGCCGCTGCGCGGCCTGTGGTCAGGACACTTCTTGTGGTGGTGACTGTTTCGCTCATGCCGCGTCCTCCTCGAATGCGTGGTGGCGGCCGGTCACGCCGGCCGGCGATGGGCTTGCCGGTGTACTGCCGGACGTGTCGGGGTCGCTCTGGATCTGTGGGTCGCCGCCGGCGCGTTCACCGGTCAGCGTCATGAAGACCTCGTCCAGGGATGGCAGGTGCAGGGACAGTTCGGTCACCGCAATGCCTTCCGCGTCCAGGCGGCCGACGGTGGCGGCCAGCGCCGATTCCGAACTGACGGCGACCGTCAGCTCGTCACGGCCGGTGGGCTGTGCCGCGGAGCCGGCGATCTCACCCAGGATCCGGCCGACGTCGTCGAGGCGTTCGCGGTCGGACGGTCTGACCCGGATCCGTTGACCGCCGATCTGCCGCTTCAGCCCGTCCGGGGTGTCGTGGGCGATCACCCGGCCCTTGTCGATGACGGTGATCTCGTCGGCGAGGGCGTCGGCCTCTTCCAGGTACTGCGTCGTCAGCAGCACGGTCGAGCCGTCCCCTACCAGCCGCCGGACGACGTCCCACATGTCCTCGCGCTTGGCGGGGTCCAACCCTGTGGTCGGTTCGTCGAGAAAGATCACCCGCGGGCGGCCGACCAGGCTCGCCGCCAGATCCAACCGACGGCGCATGCCGCCCGAGTAGGTCTTTGCGCGGCGCTGGGCGGCATCGGCGAGCCCGAACCATTCGAGCAGTTCCGCGGCCCTCGCCTTCGCGTCCCGGGTGGACAGGTTCAGCAGTTGCCCGATCAGCAGCAGGTTCTGTGTGCCGGTGAGGTCTTCGTCGACGGAGGCGTACTGCCCGGTCAACCCGATGGTGCGGCGGACCGCGCCGGCGTCTTTGACCACGTCGTATCCCGCGACGGTGGCCCGGCCGGAATCCGCGGTCAGCAGGGTGGCCAGGACTCGAACGGCGGTGGTCTTGCCGGCGCCGTTCGGTCCCAGCACGCCGAGCACGGTGCCTTCACGCGCCGCCAGGTCGACGCCGTCCAGGGCCTGGGTGGTGCCGAAGCGCTTCTTGAGCCCCTCGGCCTCGATGATCATGCTCATGGCAGTGCTCCTCAGCTTTGGTGTTGAGCCGAGGATGCGGCGCGCCGCTGTCAGCTCACGCACACGGCGCTGAGACGGCGTGACAGCGCGTCGGTCAGCGCCCGCGGGGCTTTCGGTCCGTCCGCGGTCGCCACGTACCGATGGCGCCCGATGGCGTGGATTGTTCGGCCGGGTAGGCGAGCATCAGCCCGCGCCCCGACAATCGCCCGCGTTGCCACTCCAACTCCGCCGTGCTGCCCCCCGGGTCTTCGGGCTGGGACTGCATGACGGCCGCGACGGCGTAGGCCGCAGCATGTTTGGCGTGCGCACCGATCAGTGCGACATCACAAGCCTGACCCGCGGCCCGGGCGGCGGAGCGTGCTGCCCGGTCCTCGATTTTTCTTGCCGCCTCCTGTGCGGCCAATGCCAGGGTGCGCGCCGCCGCCGTCTCGATGTCACCACGTGCCCACGCCCTGGCACCGTCGATGGCGGCCCTCGGCCGTTGGTCGTCCGGGCATGCATCCTCGAAGATGGGCAGCACCCGCTCCGCGCAGTCGGCGGCCCAGGCGGCGAGCAGGCGCCGATCGTCCTCGCTCATCGTCAGGGAGCTCGATTGACGTTCCACGGGACCGAGTGTTTCATCGCATCGCCGGGCGGGGACGTCCGACGGGGGCGACCGCCGTGTCAGACGGACGCCACCCCGTCGCTGCACACGTGAGAAACGATGGGATATCCGATGATGCTCTGCCACCACGGTCTGCCTGGAACGGTTCAATGACGTGCTCCCAGCATTTGCGGGACGCCGACCCGGCCGAAGAGCCGGACTTCGACGTGCTGATCGTCGGGGCGGGCCTGTCCGGGGTCGGCGCAGCCTGCATGCTCCGAAAGCAGTGCCCGGAGAAGACGTTTGCGATCCTGGAGGCGCGGGAGGTCATCGGGGGAACCTGGGACCTGTTCCGCTACCCGGGCGTGCGATCCGACTCGGACATGTTCACCCTCGGCTACTCCTTCCGGCCGTGGGACGAGGCGCAGGCCATCGCCGACGGTCCATCGATCCTGCGGTACATCAGGGACACCGCGCGCGAGTACGGCGTCGACCGGGCCATCCGATTCGGCCACCGGGTGGTCTCGGCGGACTGGGACGGAGACCGGGCGCGCTGGGTCTTGACCGTGCGACGCGCGGATGGGACGGTCGCCGCACTCAGCTGCAGGTGGCTGTCCGTGTGCTCGGGCTATTACGACTATGACGCCGGGTACCGACCGAAACTGCCGGGCGAGGAGGTGTTCGGCGGGACGTTCGTCCATCCGCAGCGGTGGCCGGCCGACCTGGACTGGAGCGACCGCCGCGTCGTGGTGATCGGCAGCGGTGCAACCGCCGTCACCCTGGTGCCAGCGCTCGCGCAGCAGGCCGAGCATGTGACGATGCTGCAGCGGACGCCCGGCTACGTCGTCTCGCTGCCGGCCAAGGACCCGATCGCCGAGAAGCTGTTGCGGGTGCTACCGCGACGGATGGCGCACGGCGCCGTCAGGTGGAAGAGCATCCTGTTGAACACCGCTTCCTACCAGTTCGCCCGCCGCCGACCTGAGCGAATGAAAGCCTTTGTGCGCGACGGCATCATCCGCGCGCTGCCGCACGGGTATGACGTGGGCCGGCACTTCACCCCGCCGTACAACCCCTGGGATCAGCGGTTGTGCCTGATCCCCGACGGTGATCTTTTCAAGGCGCTGTCCGCCGGCCGCGCCGAAGTTGTCACCGATCAGATCGACACGTTCACCCCCACCGGTGTCCTGCTGCGTTCAGGTCGCCGGCTCGATGCCGACATCGTCGTCACAGCAACGGGTCTGAGTGTGCTCGCGCTGGGTGGGATGCAGCTGACCGTGGACGGTCGCGAGGTCGATCTCGCCTCCACCGTCGCCTACAAGGGGATGATGCTGTCCGGTGTGCCCAACTTCAACCTCGTCATCGGTTACACGAACAATTCGTGGACACTCAAGGCGGACCTGGTGAACAGGTACGTGGGCAGGATGCTGAAGTACCTGGACCGGCACGGCGTCGACCGTGCAACGCCACTCGCGCCGGTCGGTGAGCCGGCCGATCAGCCCTTTCTGGATTTTCAGGCGGGCTATGTGCTCAGGGCAATCGACCGATTTCCCCGCCAGGGTCGCCGTGCTCCGTGGCGGCTGTACCAGAACTACCTGCGTGATGTGCTGCTGATGCGTTTCGGCCGACTGCGGGACGAGGGGATGCTGTTCAGCAAGGGCCGGCCGGCCACCACCGGTGCGGCAACGTCGGCAGTGACGGAGGTGGCGGCGTGACATCGCGTTTCGACTTCAGTACCGGCACGGCCGTCGTCACCGGTGCGGCGAGCGGTATCGGCGAGCAGTTGGCGTATCAGCTGGCCCGGAGGGGATCGGCTCTCGTGCTGATCGACCGGGACGCCGATCGGCTCGATAAAGTCGCCGGCGCAACGCGTTCGATCTCGCCCCGGCCTGTGACCACGTATGTCGTCGACCTTGCCGACCCGGCTGCAACCCGCAATCTGGGCGCGACCCTGGCGGCGAAGCATCCAGACACCGCGTTGCTGATCAACAACGCGGGCGTCGCGCTCGGTGGTGCCTTCGAGCAGGTGGCAGAGGAGGAATTCGACTGGTTGCTCGCCATCAACTTCCGCGCGGTGGTGTCGCTCACCCGAGCGCTGCTGCCGGTGCTGCGCCGCAATCCGGGATCTCACCTTGTGAACGTGTCCAGCATCTTCGGCATCATCGCCCCCGCCGGCCAGGTCGCCTACAGCAGCAGCAAATTCGCGGTCCGTGGGTTCACCGAGGCGCTGCGGGCCGAACTGGCGCCGACGATCGGCGTGACGGTCGTGCACCCGGGTGGCATCCGGACGCGCATCGCACAGACCGCGCGCATCGCTGCCGCCGTGTCGGCCGACCAGGCCGCGGCCGGCCGGGACGACGTCGGACGTCTGCTGACAATTCCGCCGGAGAAGGCCGCAGAGCTCATCGTTCGTGCCGTCGAGCGCCGCAAGCCACGGCTGCTGATCGGGGCGACCGCGGTGCTGCCGGACCTGCTCGCGCGGGCTGTACCCGCACGCTCCCCCGCGGTACTGGGTGCCCTGCAGCGGCTCGGCAACAGGCGCCAGCGCGGGGGTTCGCCCACACCGTCAGCAAACGCCCGTATCGACTGACCCTGCGCACATCAGTTCCGGGGTCAGGGTTTTCGCGCGGCTACTGTGGGTCTCATGACCCCGACCAGTGACAAGACCACCAGCGGTGGGCCGTTCAGTCCCGACGTGACACCCGCCCAGGGCAAACCGGTACTGGCCGACGTGGACAAGCCCGAGGAGGTGGAGGTCGCGCTCGGCGACGACGCCGAAGGGGCGATCGGCAGCGGTGCGCCCGCCGAGTCTGCAGGCGTCGACACCGGTCAGGGCGCCTGACGTTTCACAGCAGCATCATGGACTTGCGCCGAACACTCTCTGCGGCACACCGAATCCTGGCGCGCGGGTCAGCTGCGGCGCCGGCGCGCCGCGAGGACAACGCCGACGACCAAGGCCACAGCCGCTGCCAAACCGTATCGGCGGACGGGTACCTGCGCCGACAACGTGGACGCCAGCACACGGGTCGATCCGAACTGCACCGCCGCACTACCGGTGGTGAGCTGGCCGAGGCGGGACGATGCACCCTCGCCGAGACGAACGATCATCCCGTCAGGCCCGGTGACGTCGAGGGTGATCCCGGTTTCGGACAGCAGTCCGGCGGCCCGACCGAGCGCACGCGGACCGTTCACCCGACCCACACCGGCGGGCAGCGCGGCCCGATTGATGGTCGACCAGAATGCCATCGGGCTGTCTGTGTGCAGGACCAACGTCTGCCCGTCACCGACGAGATGTGCTCGCCGGCCGTCGTTGTCGATGCGCAGATCGGCGAAGACCGACACCGCCGGCCGAGGTGCTACCGGCGGTGTCGGGGTGCCACTGTGCACCGTCATGCGGCGGAGGCGCCCTCCGCGGTCGTGATCCGCAGGGTGCCGTTCAGTCGCCAGGTCGCCCGCGGCGCCTCCGGCCCTGTCTCGCGGGGGACCTCGATGTGCATGTCGACGAATTCATAGTTGATCGCAGCGCCGCGCTCGGTCAGGTACGACCACAGTTGCGCGGCGAGGTCGGCGAAGCTGGACTGATTTTGCTGCGGCACGGCACGAAGCTCGGTCACGGTGCACTCCTTTGACGGTCCGGTCATCCCCGGGCACGGCAGCTCGAGGATCGAACAGAGCAGGTACCGGCGCAGGACGCCCGATGGATGCGAAGTGCAGCACATCCGTCATCGCAGGCCCGTGAGCACAACGTGTTTCCGGCCTTGAGCAGCCGACCGACGGTCAGCTCGCGGCCGCCTTGCGCGGGCGGCCCCGGCGTGCTGGTGGTTTCGGCGCATCGGGGGTTGAGTCTTCCGCGGGGGCTTCCGTGGCGTCGGCCGGCACCTCGTCGGGAGGGGTGACGGCGGCAGTCTGGCCGGAGCTGGACGGTCGACGAGTGGCCGGAGCGGATCCATCCCGCCACTTCAGCTCGATCTCGATTTCGGTCTCGTCACCGTCGATCTCGATCTCGAGCTCCCACTCGACCCGATCGGCGACGGTGATCTTGATCGAGTCGTCGCCCGCCTCCAGTTCCACGTCGGAGCCCGCGGCCAGGGCCTTGCCCCACGCCAGCAGGCGTTCGGCAACTTCCTGTCGAGTCAGGGTTGTCTTGCGGGTGATCTCCAATTTCGGCACTGCGGTTCCCTTCGTCGGCATGGACATCGCGGTGGCCGACCAGGACGTCACTCCCGCCGGTCATCCGGGGTTGACGGTAGGTGACGCGGTCGTGCCGCGGGATCACCCGCCGGGGATGAAACCACCCGCAGCGCAGGGGCAGCGGCATCACTTCTGGGACTCATTCCAACGTCACTCCGACGTCCTCACCTGCACTCGGAACGGACGCCGCGAACCCGCTGCCGCGTCAGAACCGGCCGCCGCCACCACTGACACTGCCGCCGCCACCCCCGCCGCCGAAGCCCCCACCGCCGAAGCCACCGCCACCAAATCCACCACCGAATCCGCCGCCGCCCCAGCCACCACCGCCGCGTCCGCCGCGCCCGGAGTTCAGCACCGAGCTCAGGATGATGCCGCCGAGAATGGCGCCGTTGACGCCGCCGCCCCGCGGCGCGCCGCCGCCACCCCATCCACCGACGTCCTGTTGCGCGATGTCGGCGGCCTCCCGGGCCAGGGTCGAAGCCTGCTGAGCCTCGGTCAGACCCGCCGCTGCGTCGGTCACGGCGAACGATTCTGCCGCGGCGAGATGGCGCTTTGCCTCAGCCAACCGCGTCCGCGCCTGGCTGCCGATCGCGCCGCGCCGGGTGGAGATGAAGTCGTCCGCCGTTGACACCTCGGCCCGCGCTGTCGACAGCGCTTGCGCGAGCGCGGCGCGAGCGCGTTGCTCGCGCTGCTGTGCATCTCGGGTGGCGGCGAGGATGGTGTCCAGGGCCTCGTCGGCCTCCTCCACCTTGTGCAATGCGGTCAGTGGATCCGCCTCGCCCTGCGGCGATCTCGCCATACCGAGCAGCGCCTGGATCTGGTCGAGCTGTGCACCCAGCGATGTCCCGGCCCGCCCTGCCTCGGCTTCGGACAATGCCCTGCGCGCGGCGGCGAGTTCCTGGTCGACGGCCGAGATGGCGGTGGTGAGCGAAGCGGCCGCGGCAGCGAGATCGATTGCGGTTCGTTCCACTGCGTCGAGCAATGTCGTCGCCTGCCCCACGGCCTCCTGGGCAGCTCCTGCGGCCAGCACCGCGGGTGCGGCGGGCGCTGCAGGAACCCCCGGTTGCGGAAGGGTGGGCGGTCCGTCGGTGACGGGGCCGCCCGCAACCGGGACCGGAGCGGCTGCCTGTTGTGCCTCCTGCAGGCTGGCCCGCGCGAAGGTGAGCCGAGACGTCGCCTCCTGCACGTTGTTCGCGACTGTGGTGAGTGCGGTCGGTGCATAGTGCTGTTGCAGCGATTGCAGTGTCGCGCCGACCTTGGCGAGGCGGGACTGCTGCGCCTCGATGGCTCCGGGCAGCTCCGCCAGTACCTGGGGCAAGCGGGACCGCAGGTCGCGCAGGGCGTCGAACCGGTCGCTCTCGGCGTCGAGCTTGGCCGAGGCATCCGCGCAGCGTTGCAGGATCTCGTTCATCATCGACCGCTTGGTCGCTTCGTCCTCGGGGATCTCGTCGTCCACCCGCTGCCGGATCTCGAAGGCGGCGGTGAGTGATTCCCGGGCCGAATCGAAAGCCGCCCGGAAGTCCGCGACGGCATCGGCGCCGAAATCGGATTCGGCCGCGGACAGCTCGAACTCGCTGGCCCGCACGGCATTGTCGGTGTCGATCAGCGCCTGAACACTGCGTGCGGACAATTGGTCCAGCGGCTCCAGGGGTTCTTGCGGTGCGCCGTCCGGCCCGACCCCGCCGGCGGTGCCGTTCTGCTGCGCCGCAGCGTTCCGCCGGCGCCGGCTGATCAGGTAGGCACCTCCGCCGACCACGATGATGCCGCCGGCGATCCACCACCACACCGACGATGACCCGCCCAGCGCCTCCCGGTACCCGTTGGCGGCGGCGATGGCCGCACCGGCCCAGTCGCTGTCGACCAGCTGCGGACGGATGTCGTTCTGGTCGACCTTGCTCAGTTGGCTGCTGCTGAGCTTGAAGTTCTGCGGCACCTGGACGCTGTACGCCCTGCCGTCGGTGGCGATCGCCAGCAGCATGTCATTAGCGCCGAAACCGGACAGTCCGAAAGTTTCCCGTGCCCACGCGTCGCCGTCCGAGGGCTCGTCGAAGTTCTGCACGTACACGACGAAGAGATTGATGTTCTCCTCGCTGGACAGCCGGTTCAGCGCCGCCTGCACGTCGGCCTGGTCACCGCCGTTCAGCGCGCCGGCCCGGTCGGTGATCTGCGCGGGAACCCGGAAGGGCGGCTCCGCGGCGGCTGCGGTCGGCAGCATGACGGCGACGAAGACAGCGATCACCCCCGCCAGTCCGGCCCACCGCGATCGTGTTCGTGCCATCTCGGTCCTTCCGGTCGGGAACGCTGGACCGACCTTACCGAGACACGGATGGACTCCAGATGACCGTGCGTGTCGATTGCGCCGTGGGATCGGGCGGACAGTGGATGGCCGGCGGCGAGAGGTCAGGCCTGCCGATTGGCCGGGGCGAATCCGTGCGCGCGGGAACTCTCTTCGGCCCTGATGACATGCGTGACGGCGTTGATCAGAGCGAGATGGGTGAAGGCCTGCGGAAAGTTGCCGAGGTGCCGGCCCGTCACCGGGTCGAGTTCCTCTGCGTACAGGCCGAGCACGGAGGCGTGGGACAGCAGTCGCTCGCACAGCGCCCTGGCGCGTTCCAGTTCGCCGATCTCCACCAACGCCGAGACCAGCCAGAACGAGCAGATGGTGAAACTGCCTTCTTCGCCGCTGAGGCCGTCGTCGGTTTCCTCGACCCGGTAACGGAGCACCAGGCCGTCGTGGGTCAGCTCGTCGGCGATGGCCAGCACGGTGGCACGGATGCGCGGATCGTCCGGTGGCAGGAAGCGCACCAGCGGGGCGAGCAGCAGGGAGGCGTCCAGTGCTTTTGATCCGTATCGCTGCACCAGTACCCCGCGTGCGTCGACGCCGTTGGTGAGGATGTCGTCGTGGATCTCGTCGGCGATCTTCTGCCACTTGTCGGCGATGGCGGGGGAATCGTGCAGCCTGGCCAAACGTACGCCGCGGTCCAGCGCGACCCAGCACATGATCTTGGAAGCGGTGAAGTGCTGAGGTTCACCGCGCACCTCCCAGATCCCGCGATCGGGGGCCCGCCAGTGCGCGGCCGCCTGCTCGACCTGTGCGATGACGATCGGCCAGAGCTCCTCGGGCATCTGCTCTCTCGAGCGGGTGTGCAGGTAGATGGAATCCAGCAGCGCGCCCCAAACGTCGTGCTGCTGCTGGTTGTAGGCGCCGTTGCCGACACGCACGGGGCTGGCATCGTCATACCCCGACAGATGGTCGAGAATCACCTCGTCCAGACGTCTTTCGCCGCCGACGCCGTACATGATCTGCAAATCGTTCGGGTTGTCCCGGCAGACATCATGGATGAAATAGAAGAAATCGTTCGCCTCGCGGTCGAACCCGAGCGTGTACAGACCCCACAGGGCGAACGTCGAATCCCGGATCCAGGTATAGCGGTAATCCCAGTTCCGTTCCCCCCCAGGCGTTTCCGGCAACGAGGTGGTGGCGGCGGCGAGCAGCGCACCGGTCGGTGCATAGGACAGGCCCTTGAGCGCGAGTGCGGACGACTGCAGGTACGAGCGCCATGGATGGTCCGGAAAAGTACCCTGGCTCAACCACTGTCGCCAGTACTCGCAGGTCCGTTCCATCCAGTCCGTGGCCTGATCGGTGTTCTCGGGAGGCGGCAGCTCGGAGAAGGCCAGCGCGACATAGTGCACATCGCCGCGCTTCATCTTGGTGCGGGCGATGGCGGTGCGGCCCTCGAGCCCGATCCGCAACGAGCTGGACAGCTTGAGGGTCGGCTGACCCTTCGCGCTGGCCACCACATCGCAGTAACCGGCCGCGGGATACTGCCATTTCGCGCCCTTGCGGGCGTAATCGAACACCGGCTCGCAACTCATCTGCAGGTCGACGTTGCCATAGATGCAGGTGATCGTGCGAAGCAGCACGTGGGCAGCGTCGTCGTCGGTGGGGGAGCGTCGGTGGGTCTTCGAGCGCTGGTCGGTGTTGTGCCAGGGCGCCATGATCAACGCGTCGCAGACCACCAGCCAGCCGGTCGGTGTCTGCCAGGTCGTCTCCAGCACCAGCGTCCCCGGTAGATAGCGCCGGGCAGCCGGTACGGCAACCCCGAAAGGGGCGACGCGGAACGAGCCGCCGGCCCGATCGAGCAGGGCGGTGAAGACGCTGGGTGAGTCGGGTCGCGGCACGCACATCCACTCGATGGCACCGGACGGTGCGATCAGGCAATTCGACTCGCAGTCGGAGAGAAACGCGTAATCGCCGATACCGGGAAAGTTGCCGGATCCGTGCATCGCCGGGTGGACCGGTGCCATGCTCGTCGACGCGACCGGGGAGCCGGCCCCGGCATCTCCGTTCAGTGAAAGGGCCGCCGAACCCATCAGGACGGCGGTCTGCGTCGAGCCGTCCCCGCCCGTGCCCGTTGCGGCATGGATGTCGGTCGAGTCCGGTTCGTTCATCGGTTCATTCTGAATCATGGATCCGGGTCTCGGATAGCAGGCAGATCACGAGGATGTGACGGTTTTCCGTCGTCGTCGTCACGAGCCGACCAGGCTGAATTGCTCCCAGGTGCCGATGGCCGTCCGGTTGGCGATCAGCGGTTTCGCGCCCGCGTTGTCCGCACTGACCACCCTGTAGTTGATCTGCGCCCGCAGGCTGACGGTGCCGTCGGTGTTGCTGATCAGGCTGAAGAGCTGGGAGTCGCCGACGAGGCTGCTGCTGGCGATCAGCGGTGACGCCCCCGAGTTCGGGGCCGTCACGTATCGATTGTTGGCGTGCGAGCGCAGGGCGACCGTGGTGTAGCCCCGGCTGATCAGATCGAACTTCTCCCAGGTTCCGATGGCCGTGCGGTTGGCGATCAATGGTGCCGCGCCTGCCTTTTCGGCGGTGACGAGTTTGTTGTTGGCCCGCGCCCGCAAGGAGACCACCAGTGGACTCGTGCACGCGCTCGTGCTCGGGCCGGCGGCGGCCCACGGCAGGGAAATGGCGGGTGCATCTTGGTTGGCGTCGACGTAGCTCGTCGCGGGACTCTCCCACTTGGCGTACGCGGACGGGTAGAGGCTGCCCTGCACCGCGTTTGCTGCAGAGGTCAGTGCCATGCCCTGCCAGTTGGAGATGTCCAGGAGTCCGCGGTTGGGTGACGCGCTGCGCGGGCCGCCGAAGAACGCCATCGCCTCCCAGCGTGGGTCCAGCAGTCGCTTGACCGCGGCCGCGGGATCGGTGATGCCGGTACTGACGCCGTAATTGCCCCATCCGGAAGACGGGCGCTGTTGATAAAGGCCGACCGAGTCCGTGTCGTGGGCACCGTCGGAGTAGCCGAAGAGATCGTGCGGATAGGTCAACGACAGTTTGGTGACCGCCATCCAGTAGGCCTTGCCGGGCGATGACCAATAGGTGGACTGAAGGCTCGTTCCGTCATTGGCGAGATTGCGGATCGAGGACTCCTGGTACATCACCATGACGGCGATGATCTGGCCCTTTCTGGGAACTCCCATCGTCTTCGCGACGCCGATCATGGTCCGCACCGCGGCTCTTCCCGACGACTTGGTCGGAACGCCGGCGGGGATGGGCGTGCAACCGGCCGCAGCTGTTGCCAGGACCGGGGCCGCTCCACGGACCGGGACGACGGTGGCGGAGGCGGTTCCGCCGACGCCCAGCAGGACCCCCGCGATCAGCGCGAGCACCAGGGCAAGAAACCCGACGCTTCGGGTGTGGGGAGTGCGGAGGGTGGAGTGGGTGGCGCCGCCGGTCCGGACGGTCATGGGGTGAACCTTCATTCTGCTCGTCGGCGCGTACGGCCGAGGGTTTGTCCGTGCTGATGTGCTGATGTGCCGATGTGCTGGGGCGCTGAGAGATGGGTGCAGAGGTGCTCGGTGCTGATGGCGTGGTGCAGGGTGCTCGTAGCGGGATCGCGACGTCGGATGGCCGTGCCGCGGCCCTGGGTTCGGAAGTCACGGCGTGTCGCTGCCGTAGCATAGCGTAGTGGTGTGATAGCAGTCGGTGACAAAGTTCCCGTTCGGCCTAGGCCTTCCGACCTGCCTCGTGCCGAAGGGCAGACGCTGGCGATCGCGAGCGAATCGGCCCCGGCTTCCCGGGGAATCATTCAGCAGAGAGTGCGGTTGTAACGGATCAGTAAAGTTGAGCGAAGCAGGCTCAGGTCAGTTGACACGGTCGTGCACCGCGGGCATTGTGGCGTCAAGACCACAGAGATGTGCCTGTCCGGCCGTGCGACCTGGGAGTTGCCGATCGGACTTTCACGTGGGGACCAACCGGTGCCCCGCGAAACAGGAAGACCTGCCGAGCATCATCGGCGGGGTAGCAGCTGGAGGATTGCATGTCGCGTGCCGTCGGTATCGACCTCGGTACCACCAACTCGGTCGTCGCCGTCCTGGAGGGCGGGGAGCCGACCGTCATCGCCAACGCCGAAGGCGCCCGCACGACCCCGTCCATCGTCGCTTTCGCCAAGAACGGCGAGGTGCTGGTCGGTGAGGTCGCCAAGCGTCAGGCGGTCACCAACGTCGACCGGACCATCCGTTCGGTCAAGCGTCATATGGGCACCAACTGGAACGTCGGGATCGACGGGAAGTCGTACACCGCGCAGGAGATCAGTGCCCGCGTTCTCGGCAAGCTGAAGCGCGACGCCGAGTCCTACTTGGGTGAGCCGGTCGTCGACGCGGTCATCACGGTGCCTGCGTACTTCAACGACGCCCAGCGTCAGGCCACCAAGGAGGCCGGCGAGATCGCGGGCCTCAACGTCCTGCGCATCGTCAACGAGCCGACCGCGGCCGCGCTGGCCTACGGGCTGGACAAGGGCGAGAAGGAGCAGACCATCCTGGTCTTCGACCTCGGTGGCGGCACGTTCGACGTGTCCCTGCTGGAGATCGGCGACGGTGTCGTCGAGGTGAAGGCCACCGCCGGTGACAACAAGCTCGGCGGCGACGACTGGGACGAGCGGGTCGTCAAGTACCTGGTCGACAAGTTCAAGCTGGCCAATGGCATCGACCTGACCAAGGACAAGATGGCCATGCAGCGGATCCGTGAGGCATCCGAGAAGGCCAAGATCGAGCTGTCGTCCTCGCAGCAGACGTCGATCAACCTGCCGTACATCACGGTCGACGCAGAGAAGAACCCGCTGTTCCTGGACGAGTCGCTGTCCCGCGCCGAGTTCCAGAAGATCACCTCCGATCTGCTGGACCGCACCCGCAACCCGTTCCACCAGGTGATCAAGGACGCCGGCGTCAAGGTCGGCGACATCGACCACGTGGTGATGGTCGGCGGTTCCACCCGGATGCCTGCCGTCACCGATCTGGTCAAGGAGCTGACCGGCGGCAAGGAGCCCAACAAGGGCGTCAACCCGGACGAGGTCGTCGCCGTCGGCGCCGCCCTGCAGGCCGGTGTGCTGCGCGGCGAGGTCAAGGACGTGCTGTTGCTGGACGTCACCCCGCTGTCCCTGGGCATCGAGACCAAGGGCGGCATCATGACCAAGCTGATCGAGCGCAACACCACCATCCCGACCAAGCGGTCCGAGATCTTCACCACGGCCGAGGACAACCAGCCGTCCGTGCAGATCCAGGTCTTCCAGGGTGAGCGCGAGATCGCTGCCTACAACAAGAAGCTCGGCATGTTCGAGCTGACCGGGCTGCCGCCGGCACCGCGCAACGTGCCGCAGATCGAGGTCACCTTCGACATCGACGCGAACGGCATCGTGCACGTGTCCGCCAAGGACCTGGGCACCGGCAAGTCCCAGTCGATGACGATCACCGGCGGCTCCGCGCTGCCCAAGGACGACATCGACCGGATGATGCGGGAGGCCGAGGCGCACGCCGAGGAGGACAAGGCCCGCCGCGAGGAGGCCGAGGTCCGCAATCAGGCCGAGGCGCTGGTCTACCAGACCGAGAAGTTCATCAAGGACAACGACGAGAAGCTGCCCGAGGAGCCCAAGGAGCGCGTCCAGAACTCGATCACCAAGGTGAACGAGGCGCTCAAGGGCACCGACATCCCGGCGCTGAAGTCGGCGGTCGAGGAGTTGGCCAACGAGTCGCAGCAACTCGGATCCGCGCTGTACGCGCAGACCCAGTCGGACCAGGCGTCCGGCGCAGGCGACGGCTCGGCCGACGGCTCAGCCGGCGGATCCTCCACGCAGGAGGAGGAGATCGTCGACGCCGAGATCGTGGACGAGGCTGAGAAGAAGTGACCGAATCAGGCGCCGAAGGCGCGCACGGAGAGGAGCCGGTGATCCGGGACAAGCGACGGATCGACCCGCAGACCGGCAAGCTCCGGGACGGGGCCGCTGGCCCGGCCGGCGGCACCAGCCCCTTCCCGGGCGCCGGCCGGAACCAGGTGCCGGAGCCGGGCAACCCGAACGATGCGGCCCAGCCGTTGTCGGTGGACCTCAGCGCCGCCGAGCTGGACCTGGCACGCCAGGAGGCAGCGGAGCGGACGGCCGATCTGCAGCGGGTGACGGCGGAGTACGCCAATTACCGCAAGCGGGTCGATCGTGACCGCGAATCCGTTGTCACCGCGGCGAAGGCCAGCGTTGTGCTCGAGTTGCTGCCGGTGGTCGACGATCTCGACCGGGCGAGGGCGCACGGCGACCTCGTCGGGTCGTTCGGTGCGGTCGCGGATCGGCTGACCGGGGCGCTGACCAAGCTGGGGCTCGCCCCGCTCGGCGCGGTCGGCGACTCGTTCGACCCGGCGGTGCACGAGGCCGTGCAGTTCGAGACGTCCTCGGAGGTCACCGAGCCCACGGTCACCTCGGTGTTCCGCAGCGGTTACACCCTCGGCGATCGGCTGGTCCGTCCGGCCGTCGTCGTGGTGACCGGTCCTGAGCACGACGCAGCGCCGGCCGATACGGCCGACGGTGACGTCGCGGATTCCGCGGAAACGCCGGTCGATGCCGGACCCGCAGGAGCATGATCACCAGTGCCGGTCGGCGCGTCCGCTGTGAAGCGGCGCGCCGGCCGGCACGTGCCCGTCTCAGCGTTCTGAAGACAGCGTTCTCGGGACCGGCGCACCATGAGCGAGAAAGTACTCAACTGAACAACACTGGGTTGACGATGCTCGGTTCGACGAGCATGCGATGGGCGGTGTCCGGCGCGGCCGATGCGGCGGCGACGACGAGGAAGGGAGGTTCCGAGTGAGCGCGAAGGACTATTACGAGAAGGACTTCTACAAGGAATTGGGCGTGACCAAGAGCGCGTCCAGTGCCGAGATCAAGAAGGCCTACCGCAAGCTCGCCCGGGACCTGCACCCCGACAAGAACCCCGGGAACAAGATCTCGGAAGACAAGTTCAAGGCGATCTCCGAGGCCTATGACGTGCTCTCCGACGACGCCAAGCGCAAGGAGTACGACGAGGCCAGGGACCTGATGTCCTCCGGCGCGTTCCGCGGCTTCGGCGGTGCCGGTGGTGCCGGTGGCGCCGGCGGCACCGGCGGATTCGATGTCAACGACATCTTCCGCAATGCCGGTGGTGCCGGTGGCCAAGGCGGTCTGGGTGACCTGTTCGGCGGCCTGTTCAACCGCGGCAACGCCGGTGGTGCGCGGCAGCCGCGGGCACGCCGCGGCGCGGACGTCGAAACCGAGGTGCGACTGGCGTTCAACGATGCAGTCACCGGCGTGACGGTGCCGCTGCAGATCACCGAGCGGACCACCTGTCCGACCTGTCACGGTGTCGGCGCGCGCCCGGGCACGTCCCCGCGTGACTGCCCGGTGTGCCAGGGCACCGGTTTGACGACCCGCAACCAGGGATCGTTCGCCTTCTCCGAGCCCTGCGCCAACTGCCACGGCACCGGATCGGTGATCGACGACCCCTGCCCCACCTGCCATGGCGAGCGGACGGTGGTGCACAACCGCCGGCTGACGACGCGCATCCCGGCCGGCGTCTCCGACGGCCAGCGGATCAAGCTGGCCGGTAAGGGCGAGCCGGGACCCGGCGGCGGCCCCGCCGGTGACCTGTTCGTGGTGGTGCATGTTTCCGCGCACGAGATCTTCGGGCGGAACGCCGACAACCTCACGCTGACGGTGCCGGTGACCTTCCCCGAACTGGCCCTGGGCACCACGTTGACCGTGCCGACGCTCACCGGGGTCGTCAGCCTGCGGGTACCGGCGGGTACCAGCAACGGCCGCAAGTTCCGCGTCAAGGGGGCCGGTGTTGCCCGCAAGGATTCGACCGGTGACCTGATCGTCACGGTGGAAATCGCTGTGCCACAGCGCCTCTCCGCCGAGGGCAAGGCGGCGCTCGAAGCCTTCGCGAAGGCTCAGACCGATGATCCCCGCGAGGCCATCACCCGTGCCCTGCGCTCCCGGAACGGAGCGCAGGCCGCTGGTGCGACCGCCGGCAGCGCGTCATGACCGGACCCCGGTCGCGCCGCGGCGGCGGTGAGCCTGCCGCCCACGAGGCCGCCGGTGCCACGCCGGGAGGTGGGTCGGCGGCGCGGACATCCTCAGACGCGGCGGCGGCACGTCCTGGCGGGTCGAACGCGCCCGGCCGCGGTGCGGGGATGTCTGGAGCGAACCCGCCCGACGCGGGTGACACCGCGCAGAACCGCAGTGCCGCACGGCCTTCCGGTTCCCGCGGCTTCGAGATGGATGCGCCGCTGTTCGTCATCTCGGTCGCTGCGCAACTGGCCGGCATGCACGCCCAAACGCTCCGCTCCTACGACCGCGAAGGTCTGGTGTCCCCGGGTCGAACGACCGGCGGCGGGCGGCGGTACTCGCAGCGCGACATCGAACTCCTCCGTGAAGTGCAGCGGCTGAGCCAGGACGAAGGGGTCAACCGGGCCGGCATCCGCCGGATCATCGAACTCGAGGCCCTGGTTGACGTGCTGCGCGAGCAACTGGACGAGGCGACCAACGAGATCGCCTCGCTGCGCGCCGATCTGGTGGAATCCCGGCTGGACGCGGCAAATGCAGCGGCGAACGCGATCGCCGGGCTTCGCCGGGATGTGGTGCCGTGGCAGGAGTCCAGCACCGCCCTCGTGGCGTGGCGGCGGCAGCGGCGCGGCTGAACTCCGAGTTCGCTCCATCGCAGGTGCGATCGGATCAGGAACTGAGAAGCGGACGGACCGCGACGCGGATAACGTCGGAGTCGGCAGGATCTGCTTCCCGGCGCTGCCCGCCGATGAGTCCGCTCGGCCGTCGGGGTCCACCGTGCGGGCACAGGATCGGTGCCACCCGCACGCGCCCAAGAGGAGAAACGATGAGCACCGCGACCACCACGGACGCCGCGACTTCGACGCCGCATGTCGCCGACAGCCACGATCTGATCCGCGTGCAGGGCGCCCGCGAGAACAATCTCAAGAACATCAGTGTCGAATTGCCCAAGCGCCGGCTGACCGTCTTCACCGGGGTGTCCGGGTCGGGCAAGAGCTCGCTGGTCTTCGGCACGATCGCCGCCGAGTCCCAGCGGATGATCAACGAGACCTACAGCAGCTTCGTGCAGGGCTTCATGCCGACGTTGGCCCGGCCCGACGTCGACCTCCTCGACGGCCTGACCACGGCGATCATCGTCGACCAGGAACGGATGGGCGCCAACGTGCGGTCCACCGTCGGCACCGCCACGGATGCCAACGCGATGTTGCGCATCCTGTTCAGCCGGCTCGGAAAGCCGCACATCGGTTCGTCGCAGGCGTTCTCGTTCAACGTTGCCTCGATCAGCGGCGCAGGCGCGGTCACGATGGAGCGCGGTGGGGAGAAGGTCAAGGAACGTCGAGAGTTCTCCATCACCGGCGGCATGTGCCCGCGCTGCGAGGGTCGCGGGTCGGTCAACGACATCGACCTGACGGCCCTGTATGACGACAGCAAGTCGCTCAATGAGGGCCCATTCACCATCCCCGGGTACAGCATGGACGGTTGGTACGGACGAATCTTCATCGGTTCCGGCTTCTTCGACCCGGACAAGCCGATCAGCAAATACAACAAGCGTGAGCTGCAGAATCTGCTGCACCGGGAGCCGACCAAGATCAAGGTGGACGGTATCAACCTGACCTATGAGGGATTGATCCCCAAGCTGCAGAGGTCAATGCTGTCCAAGGATGTCGACTCGTTGCAGCCGCATATCAGGGCCTTCGTCGAGCGCGCCGTCACCTTCACGACATGCCCGGAATGCGACGGAACGAGACTGTCCGCGGCCGCTCGCTCGTCCAAGATCAAGGGCGTCAGCATCGCCGACGCCTGTGCGATGCAGATCAGCGATCTCGCCGAGTGGATACGCACGCTCGAGGACCGTTCGGTTGCGCCGCTGCTCACGGGGCTGCGGGAAACGCTGGACTCCTTTGTGGAGATCGGCCTCGGCTACCTTTCGCTGGACCGGTCGTCGGGGACGCTCTCGGGCGGCGAGGCACAGCGGATCAAGATGATCCGCCATCTGGGGTCCTCCCTCACCGACGTCACGTATGTGTTCGACGAGCCGACCATCGGCATGCATCCCCACGACATCCAGCGGATGAACAGCCTGCTGCTGCAATTGCGGGACAAGGGCAACACGGTGCTCGTCGTGGAGCACAAGCCGGAAGCGATCGCCATCGCCGATCACGTCATCGACCTCGGGCCGGGTGCAGGCACCGCCGGCGGTGAGGTCGTCTTCGAGGGCACCGTCGAGGAGTTGCGCAGCAGTGGAACGCTGACCGGTCGGCACCTCGATGACCGGGCCCGGCTGAAGACCTCGATCCGTCAGCCGTCCGGCGCACTCGAGGTCCGCGGCGCGAGCACCCACAACCTCCGCGGCGTCGATGTCGACATCCCACTCGGGGTGCTGGTCGTCGTCACAGGTGTGGCGGGATCCGGGAAGAGCTCGCTGATCCACGGCTCCGTATCGGGCCGGGACGGTGTCGTCACCGTCGATCAAGGGGCCATCCGCGGCTCCCGACGGAGCAACCCGGCGACCTACACCGGCCTGCTCGAGCCCATCCGCAAGGCCTTCGCAAAGGCCAACGGTGTCAAACCCGCACTCTTCAGCGCCAACTCGGAGGGCGCCTGCCCGACCTGCAACGGCGCGGGAGTGATCTACATGGACCTCGGGATGATGGCCGGCGTCTCGACCATCTGTGAGGAGTGTGAAGGCAGGCGGTTCCAGGCGTCCGTGCTCGAATACCAATTCGGCGGCCGCAACATCAGCGAGGTGCTCGCGATGTCGGTCAACGAGGCCGAGAAGTTCTTCGGCACCGGGGATGCTCGCACGCCGGCCGCGCACACCATTCTCGCCAGGCTCGCCGATGTCGGGCTCGGGTACATCAGCCTCGGTCAGCCCTTGACCACGCTGTCCGGTGGTGAGCGGCAGCGGCTCAAACTGGCGACCCGGATGGCGGACAAGGGCGGGGTCTACATCCTCGACGAACCCACCACCGGTCTGCATCTCGCGGACGTCGAAAACCTGCTCGGGCTGCTGGATCGCCTGGTCGACTCGGGGAAGTCCGTCATCGTCATCGAGCACCACCAGGCCGTCATGGCGCACGCCGACTGGATCATCGATCTCGGTCCGGGTGCCGGGCACGACGGTGGCCGGGTTGTCTTCGAGGGCGCCCCGGCCGAACTGGTCGAGGACCGATCCACCCTGACCGGGCAGCATCTCGCGGCGTACATCGCCGGCTGAGGATCCGAGAGTTCCCTCTGCTGCTGGCGAACAGGCTGCCGGGACGGCCCCTGAAGACCTACGGTCGGCGTATCGATCTCCTGCTGGGCGACCGAGAGGAGCAGGTCATGGGTGAGGTTGTGCCGTTCGGGCCGCGGCGGGTCCGGAGCAATGCCGCTGGAGTCGCCGGCCGGCGCCCGGACCGGAGGGACGCCGGCGCCGGTGGTGTCGCCGCCGAAGATCGGCGCCCGATCGGCGCCCGGGAACCTGCTCGCGCGGAACCCTTGTGGCGGGCAGTCAGTGGCGCTGTGCTCGCCGATGAGCGCAGGCGGCAGCGGCGGACCCTTGCCCAGGTGGCGACGCGCGCCGGGATGTCCGTGCAATACCTTTCGGAGCTCGAACGCGGGCGCAAGGAGGCGTCGTCCGAGATGCTGTCCGCCGCTTGTGGATCCCTCGGATTGACTCTCGCCGAGTTCGCCTCCCGGTGCTCCGGCGTGCTGCGCCGGACAGCGGGTCGACCGAGCGGTCCGACGCTGATGGCCGCCTGAGGTTCGCGATCGGCTACACCCGGACCGGGCCGTGATCACTCCTCGTCAGGCGGGCCGTGCCACGGTCAGCACCCGGTTGGTGATGATGTGATCGGCCAGTCCGTAGTCCACCGCCTGTTGCGCGGTGAAGATCTTGTCCCGGTCGGTGTCCACCCGGAGCTGTTCGAGGCTCTGACCGGTGTGCGCGCTCAGCACCTGCTCCATCTCGGCTCTCGTGCGGAGGATCTCCTGCGCCTGGAGGGCCAGGTCGGAGATGGTGCCCTGGCCGCCGGTGGACGGCTGGTGCAAAACCACCCGGGTGTGCGGCAGCAGGAAGCGCTTGCCCGGGGCGCCGGAGGCGAGCAGTACGGCAGCGGCCGAGGCGGCCTGGCCGACACAGGTGGTCGCGACAGGTGCCCTGACGAACTGCATCGTGTCGTAGATGGCCGTCATCGCCGACATGGAACCGCCCGGCGAGTTGATGTACAGCCCGATCTCTCGGTCCGCATCGTCGGACTCCAGGTACAACAGTTGCGCCACGATGACATTGGCGACGTCGTCGTCGATCTCGGTACCGAGATAGACGATTCGATCCGACAGCAGCCTGCTGTACACATCGACGACACGTTCGCCGGACGGGGTCTTCTCGACCACGGTGGGAACGGTGTAGTGGCCCATGTCAGCTCAGTCCGATCCGCTGCCGGTCGCCCGCGGGGCGGACGTCTGCGACGGACTCCAGAACGCCGTCGATGAAGCCGTACTCCCGGGCCGCGGGCGCGGTGAACCAGCGATCGCGGTCGGCGTCCCGGGTGATCGTCTCGATCTCCTGCCCGGTGTGTTCGGCGGTCAGCCGGGTCATCAGTTGCTTGGTGTACTCGAGATTCTCGGCCTGGATGGCGATGTCGACCGCGGTGCCGCGAATTCCCGCGGATCCCTGGTGCATCAGGATGCGTGCGTTGGGCAGTGCGAACCTCTTGCCCTTGGTTCCTGCCGACAGCAGGAACTGACCCATGCTGGCGGCGATGCCCATCGCCAGCGTGCTCACGTCGTTGGGGATGAGCCGCATGGTGTCGTAGATGGCGAGGCCCGCTGACACCGATCCGCCGGGAGAGTTGATGTACAGACTGATGTCCCGGCGCTGGTCCTCGGCGGACAGCAGCAGCAACTGGGCGCAGATCCGGTTCGCCACCGGATCGTCCACCTCCTGCCCGAGAACGACGATCCGCTGGTGCAGCAGCCTGGTGGCCAGCTGATCGTCGAACGGTCCGCCCAGCGGCGCGTCGGCCCGCATTCGCATGGTGTCCATGACGTTTCCCTTCGTCGGTGTGCCCGCACCCGGTCGTGAGCGGGGCATGCTTCGACGATGCGGCATCCAGTGCAGTGACGGCAGCTGTTTCTGCCTGCGGCGGATCTGCCGGCGGTTGATCCGCCTCGGCGGCGGTGCGGTCACACCTTCGCCGGGGCGGCGGTGCCGCCGACCCAGGCTCTTGCCGCCTCGAAGTTCCGCCGGGCCTCGGCGCCCAGGACTGCGCTGCGATCACGCACCGCCGTCGCAACCGTCGAATGTTGCTGCAGCAGCGCACCGAGCGCCGCGCCGAGTTCGGCTGCGGCAAAGGGTTCGTTGATGTCGGTCATCCACCCAGTCAGATCGAGCATCGCGGCGAGCTCACGGACCTTGACGTCGTAGGCCAGGACATAGGACGGCACGCCCAGGATGGAGGCCATCACGATCGCATGGAGCCGTTCGCTGACCAGCAGGTCGCAGCTGCGGATCAACCGAGCCGCGTCCGAATGCGTCCGCAGCTCATGGTGATGCATCGTGATACCCGGCACCCTGGCGGCGAACTCACGCAGGATCTCGCCGTCGTCGTGGTGCTTGAAGCCGATCTGCATCGGCAGCGCGTGCACTTCGATGGGCTGCACCGCGTGAACCTGCTCGAGTGCTGCTGCGAGGCGCTCGAGGAAGAGTTCCCAGTTGTCGGGGTTCTCGATGTCGTAGTTGAGGTTCAGCGCGACACGCAGCGCACCGGAGCCTGCGGGTTCAGCGTTGCCGGCGTCGGCACCGAGCAGCCAACCCGGATCGGCGGAGAACACGGCGTCCGTCGCTCGTAGAGCATGCAGACCGAGCTTCTGGCAGGTCGCCAAGGACTTCTCGTCGCGCACGGTCAGCTCGTCGACCTGGGACAGGATGAGCTTGGCAATGCGATGTCCACCCTTGCTGCGCAACGGTCCGACGCCGATGTTGAACATCGCGATCGGCTTCCGCGCGATCCAGCGGGTGAAGGTGACGATCGCCAGGATCATCAGCAGCGTCGAATACCGGTTCCGGCCGGTGGACGCATACAGCTCCTTGATGATCGACCCGCCACCGAAGCACAACCGGTCGCAGCGGCGGAGTTCACGCAGCAATTGGACGCGATCGGTGGTGGTGTCGATGACGTCGACATCGAAGCGCCCCGCGAGCTGACTGGCGGGTGAATTCCGGGTCGTAGCTGTTGACCACGTAGTGGTGCTCGGCGCCGAGCTGCGTGAGGAAGGTTTCGAGCAGCAACTCGTCGCCGATGTTGTACTGGCCGTGCGTCCCGAGGAACACGATCCTGCGCGGGTTGGTGGTCATCGTCCTGCCTCCATCGATGGTGGATCGGGTGAGTCGTCAGCGGGAGCGGGCGGTCCCGCTACTGGGTGAGGGTCGTTGACGGCAAGCTGCTCTGACGGCACGGTCGCTGATCGGTCACCGTCGTGCGGGGTGGCACCGGCTGCCGACGGGCCGTCGTCCTCGGTGGCGCGCCGTGCACGCCAACGCACCAACAGCACACTGAGCAGCAACAGCAGGCCGGTGGCGCCCAGCCCCAGCCAGGTCGGCCCCACCACCCCACCCTCGCCCGGGGTGAGGTCCTGCACGTCCGCAGCGGCCAGGTTGAGCAGTTCGTCCTGGGTCAGGTTGGCATGTTCGGGATTGGCGGCAGGGTCGACGTACCCGTCGGTCGTGCCGGTCGATGTCGTCCGCTCGGAACAGCCGAGCTTGTTCGGGTCGGTGATCGGGGTGACGTTCGACGGCAGAGCCAGGTTCTGGTAGGTCTCCTCGGGAACCAGCATCATTCCCTCGACGAGCATCGGATTTCCGTCGGATTTGTCCACCGAGAAGTTGTGTGTGCCTGCCTTCGCATCGATGACGCCGAGATCCTGGTAGCTGTAACCGAAGTTGACTGGAACGAGCGTGTCCGGGATCGCCGCCTCGAGCTCTGCCAACGTCATCGAGGAGGTGTCGACGGGCTTGCGATTGGATTCGTAGACGTCCGCGGCGTTGAAGAATTGCACGTTCGTGGCGGGTGAGCGAAGCTCGACCGTCTTGTCGTAACCCAGTGAGGGAGAGGTGATCCGGACCGAGTTCGCGGTGTCCGCGGTTCGCATCAGCACCCGATAGCGACCGGGCTTTTTCACCTTCACCGGCAGGTTGAACTCGGTGGCGCGGGGGACTCCGATGAAGGAGCCCCGCAGGGTGCCGAAGACGCCCGGCGTGATCATGTTGGTGCGGTTCCACTTGGTGTTCGAGAACAGCAGGAATGCGCGGAACATCGGTGAGAGGTAATAACTCGACGCCACGATATTCGGATTGAAGGCGAACATCCGGGTGTCCGGCGGTGTGATCGCCTCGGGATGGTCGAGCAGGTAGAGGTCGATGGCAGAGGTGTGCACATCGTCGGTGAGCAACTGGATCGGCGCGCCAGGAGTGGCCTTTGCGGCGTCGTAGTACGGCGTGTATTCGAACTTGTAGCAGCGGCTCAGGTTGCGTCGATTGAAGACCAGGTTCAGGTAGCTCTGCCAGCTCGAGTCCACCAGCAGCGTCGGCCGGTCGGTTTTTGCCTGGTCGGTGATCTCGTAGAGAGCATAACTGTCGTTCTCGAACCGGAGCGCGACATCGTCTTCGAGTCGCTTCAGAGCGGGCTCGACGTAGGTCTCCACCTTCGGCAGGTATTCGGCACCGACACCGCCGTTGTCGTGGATCTTGCGGTTCACCACGATGTACCGGATGCCGATGTCGCGTGCCTCGTTGATCCACCAATCCTGTTGGTAGTACAACCCGCGCAGGATGAGAAAGAACTCGAACTTGTTTTTGACGTCTCCGGTGAGCCCGTAATAGAAGCTCGGCTTGTCGAGATAATAGATGAAGAACTTGTCGATGAACTTGTGGTCGACCCCGTTCTCGTCACCGACGAGCTTGGCCGTCTCGGTGGGCGGGATGACGACGGTCTTGCCTTCCGGCAGTTCATTGAGTGCATGTTTGAGTTCTTTCAGGTCGCCCAGCGGAAAGGGTGCGAGGAAGCCCGCCATGTCGCCGGACGCGAACACCCGGCGGTAGGGATCGCTGGACCAGAACGGTGTGAAGAACACGGCCGCGACGCAGGCGGTGGCCAGCAGTCGCAGCAGCAGCCCGCTCCGCGCGGTGGCGCCGGCCCGGTCCCGTGGACGCTGCGCACCGAGGCGATGGCGCGCCGGCGCGGGGTGCGCCGTGGGCCGGGCTGCGGTGCGCGCCCAGCGGCCGCCGATCGTGTCGATGAAGTAGGCGAGCGTCAGCGACATCACCAGCGGCGCCAGCATGAACAGGATCAACTGGAACCGGTGCGGGAACCGCAGCACTTGCACGACCGTACCGGCCCCGGTCACGATGAGGTTGCCGATGGCGGAGTGGCTGGAGTTGGCGGCGATGGCGAGGTTGGCCAAGGTCCGGTGGAACGTGGGGAACCAGAGTGGCTGCGCGTAGCCGATTGTCGCCCAGAGCGCGAAGGCGATCGCCACATACATGACACCCAGCAATTGGCGGTGCGGACGAGTGGGGAACAGTCGCCGTCGTACCGGGGGAACGAGCAGCGGGATTGCGATCAGGATCGTGTACAGCGCGTTGAGGTACCGCGGCACCTTGGCCAGGTAGTCGCCGTACAGGATCTTGTCGGTGATGCCGGCCAGATCCCAGGACAGCAGATGGAGCCAGGAGACCGAGGCGTCCTGGATGAAGTAGAAGTCACCAGGAACCGTGTCGGACAGGTTCGTCACCCCCGCCAGCGCGATGTACTTGACGAACAGCGCGTACGGAATCAGCGTGATCAGCCCGTAGAGCACGCCCGCCGAGATGCACCTGCCGATGACCGTTCCCGCCCCGTGGCGAACCGCCGCCCGCCCCCTGCGCCACCGCCCCGAATGGAAGATCAGCAGCCGGATGCGGCCGGGCAGCAACCGCACTCGCGCCGGCCCGCCACGCCGGATCCATCGTCCGATCTCGCCGACCGTCAGCGTCACCACCGTGATGCCGAAGAAGAGACTGAACAGGATGAGGTAGTGGATGGCCGGGTTGAGCAAGGTGGCCACGCTGGACAGCACCATCCAGCGCTTCCACTTTCGGCCGGCGAAGAGCAGCGCGTACAGCATCCACAGCGAGGAGATCGTCATCAGGACGAGCCCGAGGATCAAGGTGTAGAAATGCGTGATCTTCGAGTACGTCATGATCAGGTAGATCAGCGTGACCGGGAAGGCCGTGGCCAGGTAGATGGCCTGCGTGGACAGGGTGGTGAAAACCTTGTCCATGAAACGTGCGACGGTCAGGTAAACGGCCCAGAACATGGTCGGGATGACCAGCACGATCGCGAACGGCAGCACCTTGTAGTAGCGCAGCCACGTCGTGAGAAACGCGTAGCGCACGCGGAACTCGTAGCCGTTGACGAGTTCGTTGAACTGGCCCGCTGCCTGTTCCAGCAACTGACTGCGCGGATTGAAGAACGGCACCAGCTCGTCGCCGGCAATGACGGCGTCTCCGCGCAGTACCGACGGGATGGCGGTCAGTACGTGCCGGAAAACGATGAACGAGCCGATGTAGAGGCTCGCCCCGACCACCAGCGCGATCGTCCGGGCGGAAAGCCCCTGGCCGCCGACGGGTCGAGCGGGCGGTGCATCGACGGCAAGTGCTGTTGCCTCAGGATCAACGGCCCCGGTGGCCGCTGTGTCGCCACGCACCACGCCGATCATCGGTCAACGGCCTTTTTCACAGCTGGTCTCGAAACGGTGACGGCCGCCCGCGCCTGATCCACGGCGACCTCACACTTCTCCCGCCGAGCGATCATCCGATGCGGAAAGCGCCGGCTGTCAACGCAGGTACTCACCGGCTCGCTGACCGGCGACCGACGATGCCGCTGCACCAACGGACCTTCATCTGCGTCGGACCGGCTCGTCTTGCCAGTCAACAGGCTCGCCATGATGATCTGCTCTGCACGTCGTCAAGATCCGCTCAAGGTCCATCGCGCCGGCTTGACGAAATCTTGATGAAGCGCAGGGCATTATTTTGACGCACCCCATCGACACTGAGCATTATGACACGAGGAGACATTGATCCAGTTTTTGCCGGCACTCGATCAGGTGACGACGGCGCAGATTTCGCACTCGGTCACCGCCGGGTGGTCACATTGCGCAGGTATCGGGTCGCCGACGAGCTTTCCTACGGTGCAGCGCATCTGACAATCACCACTCTGTCGAGGCCAGGCCGTCACAGCTGGTGATATTCGGCGAACGCGCAATGAATAGTGTTGCGTCCCCCGCAAAACGATCTCCGGACAACGAAATTTCCCACACTCCCGAAGGCCGGTTTCAAATGGCAGACCTCACCATCGACCCGCACGTCGACGCCGCCGATCAGCGATTGCGGGTGGCCGTCGTCACCGCCTTTCCGCCGGGCCGGAACAGTCTGAACGAGTTCGGCTTTCATCTCGTCAGGCATTTGGCCAACGAGACGGAAGTCGCCGAGGTCATTTTGCTGGCCGACGAGACCGACGCCGGTCCGCCCGCGCCCATGCCGAAGGTCCGCGGCGTGGTGTGCTGGAAGTTCAACAGCGTCTGGAACGTGCTGCGAATCGCCCGGGCGGTGCGCGGCTCACGACCGGACGCCGTTCTGCTGAACCTTCAATTCGCGACCTTCGGCGACCGTCGGATCCCGGGCGCGCTCGGCCTGCTGCTGCCGTTGCTGCTCAAGATCATGCGGGTGCCGTCGGTCGTCATCCTGCACAACCTCGCCGACAACGTGGACATGCAGGACGCTGGTTTCGCCGGCTCCGCGGTGACCGCGCGGCTGATGACCATGGCGGGCCGGGTGCTGACCCGGGCGCTGCTGACGGCGGACCTGGTCGCGGTCACGATTCCCCGCTACGTCGAGTACCTGCAGGACAGCTACAGCGCCCGCAATGCAGTCCTCGCGCCGCACGGCAGCTTCGAGGAGGTGGCGGTTCCGTCGTTCTCGGTGACGCCGGGACCGCGCAGGATCATGGCATTCGGCAAGTGGGGGACCTACAAGACCGTCGACGTGTTGATCGATGCGTACCAGCAGCTGATCGATCGTGGGTACTCCGATCTCGAGCTGGTCCTGGCCGGTGGCGACAGCCCCAATTCGGCCGGCTACATGGCCGGAGTGGCCGAAGAGCACCGCGATCTGCCGGGCCTGGTCCTGACCGGCTACGTCGAGGAAGCCGACGTCGCTCCGCTGTTCAGGTCGTCGACCGTCGTCGCGTTCCCGTACACATCCACGACCGGCAGTTCAGGGGTGCTGCACCAGGCCGGCGAGTACGGCCGCGCCGCGGTGCTGCCGCGCATCGGTGACCTGGTCGACATCATCGAGGAAGAGGGGTTCCGCGGCGTCTACTTCGAGCCGGGTGACCCGACGAGCCTCGCCGATGCGCTGGCGAAGGTGCTTGACGATCCCGCTCTGCAGATCGAACTGGGACGGCAGAACTTTGCTGCCGCCGCCGGCATCCCGATGTCCGAGGTGGTGCACTGGCATCTGGTGCACCTGCGGCGGGTGCTGGGTCGCACGTCCGATCGCGTCACAGCCCGGGCATGACTGTGGCCGACACCGGCACCGACCTGCCGCAGCGGAGCACCGACCCGGGACGGACGGAGTCGCGGCAACTGGTGGCCGGCGGCAGCCTGCTCGTCCTGGCAATCCTGATCACCAACGCGGGCAATTACCTGCTCAACCTGCTGCTCGGACGGTGGCTGACGCCGGCGGAATTCTCGGACGCCAATCTGATGGTCACGCTGATGCTGACCTTCACCTCCGTCTCGGTGTGCCTGGTGCTGGTGTCGGCGCGGTTCATCGGAACCCGCGATGCGGAGGGGCGCTACGACGACGCGGAACGGCTGGCGCGCACCTTCCGCCGCTGGGCGCTGATCGCGGGCCTGGCTGTCGCGATCGTCCTTGCCGCCGGATCACCGCTGTGGAGCAGCCTGTTCCGCACCGGGTCCGCCGTGCCGTTCGTCATCCTGGCGTGCGGCATGCCGTTCTACTTCCGGTGTGCGGTCGGTCGCGGAGTGATGCAGGGACGCTTCAGGTTTCGCCCGCTCGCCATCACCTACATGGTGGAAATGGCGGTCCGTCTGGGCCTGGGTACAGCGCTCGTCGCGCTGGGATTCGGTGTCAACGGCGCCACCGCCGCAGTGTCGCTCTCGCTGCTGGTGGCGTGGGCCGCGGTGACGCTGCTGAGCCGCCACCGGACAAAGGGGTCGTCGGCGGGCATCGCGGACACGACGGGCGTGCGGAAATACGCGGTGTTCGTCTCCGTGCTGTTGACCGGCCAGATCATCATCAACAACGGTGACGTGCTGATCTCCAAGATCTTCCTCGCTCCCACCGAGGCGGGTCTGTACTCGGCCGTCGCTTTGGTCGGCCGAGCCGTGTTCTTCCTGTCCTGGTCGGTGGCGACGGTGGTGTTCCCGGTAGTCGCATCGCGCCATGCGAAGGGTGACAACGGGCAGCGAATACTGGCCGGTGGGGTGGTCGCCGTCATCGGGCTCGGTGTTGCCTGCACTCTCGGCGCCCTGTTCATCGGCGGCCCCGTGCTCGGCGTCGTACTGGGTCCGGAATACGCGGGTCTGAGCATCCCGCTCGCCGTCTACGCGCTCGCCACCACCTTGTTTGCTGTGGCGAACCTGATCGCCAGCCACCACCTGGCCAAGCACCGGATCCGGGAGTCCTGGGTGATCGTCGCGGGGGCGGTCGTGCAGACCTGCCTGCTCCTGCTGATGCACGGCTCGATGGCGCAACTGATCGCTGCCCAGTTGATCGCGATGAGCCTGCTGCTGATCGCCGTGGTCACCAGCCACTTCCTGCCCGCCCCGGCGCCGTCGAACGCCGACGTGCCGTCGGCTGCGGACACCCTGGAAGCGGGCGCCGCCGCATGATCAACGCGAAGGTCGGCGCTGTTACCAGCGGGGGTGGATGTCCGCCTTGAGCCGCTCGTCGTACACGGACCGCACGGTCTCCGAGAAGCCGGACGGCAGCTCGGAGCGGCCCGCATCGGCGTTGCGGCGTGCCTGAGAAGCGTTGCGCGCACCCGGGATCACGGTCGTGACGCCGGGCTGGTCGATGATCCAGCGAAGCGCAGCCCCGGGGAGCGGCACGTCCTCGGGCAGCGCGGCCGTCAGTTCGGCGACCGCCGCGAGACCTGTCTCGAAGTCCACCCCGGAAAAGGTCTCGCCGACGTCGAACGCGGCTCCTGACCGGTTGTAGTTGCGGTGGTCATTCTCGGCGAAGGTGGTGCTGGTGGAGTACCGCCCGGAGAGCAAACCGCTGGCCAGCGGCACCCGGGCGATGATGCCGACGCCCGCCTCCACCGCGGCCGGTAGCACCTCGTCCAGCGGCTTGAGCCGGAAGGCGTTCAGGATGATCTGCACGCTCACCACACCGGGCCTGGCGATCGCGGTCAGCGCCTCGCGACACGTTTCGACGGAAACCCCGTACCCGGCAATGGCTTTCTCCGCTCGCAGGGCATCGAGGACGCCGAAGACCGCGTCGTCGGAGAAGGTTGCCGTCGGTGGACAGTGCAACTGCACCAGGTCGAGCGTGTCCACCGCCAGGTTGCTGCGTGAGCGATCGACCCAGGTGCGCAGATTCTGCTCGGTGAAGGTCTCCGGCGCGAACGGATCCGCACGGCGGCCGATCTTGGTCGCCACCATCACCTCGCGCGCCGCGGCCGTGTTGTTGCGCAGGAACCGGCCGATCAGCTGCTCGCTGCGGCCATCGCCGTAAACGTCGGCGGTGTCGAAGAACCGCACGCCGGCATCGAATGCCGCCTGCAGGACGCCCAGCGCGTCGTCCTCGCTGACCTCGCCCCAGTCCGCGCCGAGCTGCCAGCAGCCCAGGCCGACCACCGAGGCGGAGGAGTGCTGGGCGCCTGAGCGTGCCAGTCGGGGGAACGGTCGTTGTTCGAGCGGGGTCGTCGTCGCGGGTTCGGTCACCAGTGCACGTTACCCAGTCGGCCGAGGCTCACACGCCGCCGCTGCAGGACGCCATCCTGTTCGGCAGCAACGTCATCGTGAGCCATCGTGCTGCTGGGCGCAGCAAGATGTTTCACGGTCGTCGACGCCGGCGCCGCACGCCTTGCCGGAGCGACCTGTCTGGACTGTCCGAGTGTGGCGTCAGCGGACGATCAGCACGTGCAGGGTCCGCGGTCCGTGCACTCCCTCCACGCGTTCCAGTTCGATGTCGCTGGTCGCCGACGGTCCGGCGATCATGGTCAGCGGCGCGGTCGGCTCCAGCATCGCGATGGCTTCGGGCACGGTTTCGACGATCTGGTCGGCGTCGAGCACGATGACGTGCCGATCCGGCACCAGGCTGATGGCTCGGCGGCCCTGGCCGGGACCGCCGTCGAGGATGATGGTGCCGCTCATCGCGATGGCGACCCGCGCCGTGGTGACCACGGCATCGACCGCGTCGAGTTCATGGGGGCTCAGCGTCGTCGGTGCGGTGTCGGTCACCACCCGCCTGCCGTTCGCCGCGCACGCGCCGCCGATGACGTCCGGCAGACCGGGCGCGATGACGATGGTCGTCAGCCCGGCCAGGGCGTCGGCGATGGCGGGGGTCAGGGTGTCGGTGTCGACATGCTTGACCAGTGCCTTGTAGTCGACGAGCCGATCGGTCAGCAACTCGACGACCGCTGCACTGCCGGGTGCATTGTCGGTGTACTTGATGTACTCGCGGGGGATCGGTTGCGCCGGCCCGTCCTGCGCCAGGGCGGAGCGGATCCGCCCGAGCACGACGTCCCGGCTGTTCATCGGGTCTCCGGCTCGGCCTGCACGGTGCGGCCTGTCGGTTCCGCCTGTGGTTGGCCCGGCGATCCCACCGGTGGCGGATCGGTGTGCTCCTTGCGCCACCACTCCCGGAAGGTCTGGGCCGGCGGTGCCGGCAGGTCACGGCTCGTCGTCCAGGCGGACAGTGGAGGCGGGAGGTGGCGGATCCGCTTCTTCGGCCCACCCATGACGCGGCCCACTCCGAGCGCCTTTTCCACTGCGGCGAAACGCTTCTCATCACTCATCACCCAGCCGGCCGCCCGCATCGCAGCATCCCAGCCGCCGGGAATGGTGCGGCCCCGGTCGTTGTCGACCGCCCTGGCCCGCAGTTCCACCAACAAGCTGGGGATGTCGATCTTGACCGGGCAGACGTCGTAGCAGGCGCCGCAGAGCGAGGATGCGTACGGCAGCGACGAATTGGGATCGCTGTGCCCGTGCATCCCGGTCAGTTGCGGGGTGAGCACGGCTCCGATCGGGCCTGGATACACCGAACCGTAGGCGTGACCACCGGTCCGTTCGTACACGGGGCAGACGTTCAGGCACGCCGAACAGCGGATGCAGTGCAGCGCAGCCCTTCCCACCTGATCGGCGAGCGCGTTGGTGCGGCCGTTGTCGAGCAGGACCAGGTGGAACTCCTGTGGCCCGTCGCCGGGATGCACGCCGGTCCACAGCGAGGTGTACGGGTTCATCCGCTCCCCGGTGGAGGAACGCGGCAGCAGCTGCAGGAAGACCTCGAGGTCGGTGAAGGTGGGCAGGAGCTTCTCGATGCCCATCACCGTGATCAGCGTCTGCGGCAGCGTCAGACACATCCGGCCATTTCCCTCGGACTCGAGAACGCAGAGCGTGCCGGTGTCGGCGATGCCGAAGTTGGCGCCGGACACCGCAACTCGCGCCGTGAGGAACTTGCGCCGCAGATGCTCCCGGGCCGCCATCGCCAGCCGGCGCGGCTCGTCGGTCAGATCCGCAGGCGCGTCGTCCATCTCGGCCAGGAAGATGTCGCGGACCTGGGTGCGGTTCTTGTGGATCGCCGGAACCAGAATGTGGGACGGCTTGTCATGCCCGAGCTGCACGATCAGTTCGGCGAGATCGGTTTCCACCGCGGCGATGCCGCGCTCCTCGAGATACTCGTTCAGGCCGATCTCCTGCGTCGCCATGGACTTGACCTTGACGATCTCGTCGGCGCCGGTTGCCTGCACCAGGTCGCAGACGATGCGGTTCGCCTCCTCGGCGTCCGCCGCCCAGTGGACAACACCACCTCGAGCGGTGACGTTGGCCTCGAACTGCTCGAGAAGCTCGGGCATCCGGGACATCACATCGGTCTTGATCGCGGAACCGGCGTCCCGCAATGCCTCCCAGTCGGGCATCTCGTCGACCACCAGTGCGCGCTTCGCCCGGATGGTCGATGTGGCGTGGGCGAGATTGCGGCGTAGTTGGCCGTTCTGCAGCTCGCGGTGCGCCGCCTTGGGAAAGCGCTCTGATCCGCGCAGCGGCGACTCCTCCGGCGCGGAGTGGCGGCGGGGGACACCGAGAAAGGTCGTCATGCCGGGTTCTCCTTGGTCGATGCCAGAATCGTTGCCAGGTGGACGGTCCGGGTCGGGCTGTCGGTGCGGGTGAGCCCGCCGTTGATGTGCATCAGGCATGACGAGTCACCGGCCGAGCAGACCTCGGCCCCGGTGGACAGCACGTTCCCGATCTTGTCCGCGAGCATTGCCGATGACGTGTCGGTGTTCTTCAGCGCGAAGGTTCCACCGAAGCCGCAACAGGTGTCCGCCTGCGGGAGCTCGACCAGGTCGATGCCCGCCACCGCGCGCAGCAGGGACAGTGGCTTGTCACCGACCCGCAGCATCCGCAGCGAGTGGCACGTCGGGTGGTAGGTGACCCGGTGCGGATAATAGGCGCCGACGTCGGTCACCCCCAGGACGTCGACCAGCAACTCGGACAGCTCATAGGTCCGATCCGACAGCGCGGTCGCCCGGTCGGCCAACTCGGTATCGCCCGCGCGCCGGGCGACCATCGCCTGCTGGTGTCGGATCGACCCGACGCAGGACCCGGACGGCGCCACCGCAACATCGAAATCAACCTTCTCGAAGGCATCCACGTGGTGCCGAACCACCGGCACGGCCTCGTCCAGATAGCCGGTGTTGACATGCATCTGGCCGCAGCAGACCTGCGCCGGCGGGAAGACGACCTGATGCCCGAGCCGCTCCAGCAACGCGACCGTCGCCTTCGGGACATCCGGGAACAACGCGTCACCGAGACAGGTGGCGAACAGTGCGATGCGCATGGGCCACTCGCTTCATCATCTTCGACGCCCGCGGGGCTGCGGGCCGGTCCGGTGGTGCTCGAGAGCATCACCCCGACCTGAGGACGTCTGTCGACGGGACGCGGGGCGGTCGCCATTGTCCGTCCCCGGTTGCGATACCGCTTGATCGGGAGCGTTGTGACGCGACTCGACTCGGCGGACGGCTCAGCCGGTGCCGCCCCGGGCATAACGACGCATGGCCTCGGCCGCCTCGCCCAGAAATCGGGTGACCGCGGCGGCCTCGTCCTCGGTCAACCGGGCGGCAGCGGCATCGATGTCGATCAGCAGCGGCAACAGTGCCGCCAGCACCTGTTCGGCCGAGTGGTCACTGGTCACCAGCGCGACGCGGCGGCGATCATCCCCGCGCGGCTCGCGGCGAACGTGCCCGGACTGTTCCAGCCGGTCGACCAGGGCCGTCGCGCTGGCGCTGCGGATGCCGAGCCGGTGACCGAGTTCCACCGGTCCGAGGGGCGTGGTGGCAGACGACAGATGCTCGAGGGCGGCGACATCGGTGATGCCGACCCCCAGTCGCCTGGCCAATTCCTGGTTCGCCTCGATGCCGGCCTGCTGCACCCGTCGCAGGGCGCGCGCCGGCCCGCTCGCCGTACTGCGCAGAGCGGCGGGACGTTCCGCGGCCGGCTCTTGCACATCGCTGTCCATGGTGTGATGCTAGCCCGCGGATCACTAGATGACCTAGTTACTTGATCGTCTTGCAAGAAAGTCGGAGGATCTGGATGACCGAGCACGCGACGCCCGGACAAGGGGGCGAATCGACGGTGCGATCGGCACCTGCCCGCGGCGCACTGCTCTTCCTCGGGCTCGCCACCGCACTGGCGATCATCGATGCCACCATCGTCAACGTCGCGCTGCCGTCGATCAGCACCGACATCGGGTTGACCCTCACCCAGGGCGAGTGGGTGGTGTCCGGGTACGGCCTGATGCTGGCGTCGCTGTTGATCAGCTTCGGCCGGCTTGCCGACAGGTTCGGGCAGCGGCGGGTGCTGCTCGCCGGCGTGGTCGCCTTCGCGGCCATGAGCCTGGTGTGTGCGTTGGCTCCGAGTGCGGCCGTCCTGATCATCGGACGGTTGCTCCAGGGAGCTTCGGCTGCCGCGATCCTGCCCACGGTGCAGAGCATGATCAGCTCCCTCTACCGGGGGCAGGCCCTGCTCGCGGCCTTCGCCGTGTACGGCGCCACGATCGGTACGGCCGCCGCCCTCGGACCCCTGATCGGGTCCGCCCTGGTCGACTGGTTCGGGTGGCCGTCCGCCTTCCTGATCAACCTGCCGGTCGCGGTGGTCGTGGTCGTCGGCATCCTGCGCACCATCCCGGCGCTGCCGGGACGCGAAAAGGGTGAGGGTGCCGATCCGGCCGGGCAGGTGCTGTTGTTCGTCGGCTTGGCGTTGCTGGTCTTCGGGCTCGTCCAGGCCCCTCGCGCTGGTTGGTTGTCGCCGACCTCGGATGTCGTTCTCGGCCCGGTGACCTGGGGTACCGGTGCGCCGCTGAGCGTCGGCTTCGCGTCGTTGCTGCTCGGCGTGCTCGTCCTGATCGTCTTCGTGGCGGTGGAGCGGGCGAAGGGCGCCGCCGGCAAACCGGCGCTGGTCGACCTCTCGCTGTTCAAGATCCCGTCGTTCTCCGCGGGCAGTTCGGCAGTGTTCGTGGTGGCCCTGGGCGAATTCGGCATCCTGTTCCTGCTGCCGCTGTACCTTCAGGTCGGCCGCGGGTTGTCACCGTTGCAGGCGCAGCTCGTCGTGCTTCCGACCGCCCTTGGCTCCTTCATCTCGGCTCCGTTGACCGCCACCCGCAAGACGGTGCCGGCAAGGACCTGGGTGTTGCTCGGCCTGGCCCTGGAAGTGGTCGGTCTCGTGCTGCTCGCCGTGGTCCTGGATCCGTCGTTGTCCGTGTTGTGGATGGCGCCCGCGTTGATGGTCTACGGCACCGGCGTGGGGTTTGCGATCAGCCAGTTGACCGGGGCGACCCTGCTGGAGATCCCGGTGTGGCGCATCGGCCAGGCATCGGGGCTGTCCAGCACCGCCCGACAGCTCGGATCGGCGATCGGCGTCGCGGTGCTCACGGCCATCCTCAGTGGTGTGCTGGCGGTGACCCTGGGAGACCGGTTGGCAGCCTCGGCGCCGGGCATCCCGGAGGCCGAGCGATCAGCGGTCGCGGCGGCGATCGCCGGCAGCCCGGCCGATCCCGGCGCCGACGGCGGAGTTTTCGCCGCCCTGCCTCCGGACAGCCTTGCCGGGGTTCAGGAGGCCACGGAATCCTCGCTCGCGACAGGCGTTCGGCTGGCGGCACTGGCCGCTGCGATCCCGATCGCCGGTGCCTGGTTCCTGGCACGTCGGTTGCCGAACCGGCGTCCGGGCGCCCCGACGGGTGGGCCACCTGCGGGTCGAGGAACGAAGGAGCCGCTGCCGGCCGACGCGGTGCGGGAGGAGGATCTCCCCGAAGACCAGGTACCCCGATCCGGGGAACCGGCGTCGTGACCTCTTGAGCGGCGTCATGACCTTTTGAGCAGGGCCACAAGATCCCCGTCCTCGATCCGGTCCCACACGTCGGTGAACTCATCGAACGCGCCCTGCGCCATCGCCTGCTCGAAGGCATGCAGGCGGCCGAAGATGAAACCGGCCACACCGTCGGTCTCGTCCTCTCGGGCCATCGACGCCAGCAGTGCGGTGGCGTACTGGGCGTCCTGGAACTCGCCGAGCGTCTCCTGGATCTCCTCGAGGGCGGAGGCGAAGACGACCGCATCGGCGCCCAGCGCCTCGATCGCGGCTTCGGTCGCGTAGCGCAGCGTCTTCGCGTATTTGCGGACCTCGTGAACGGCACCGACATTGTCCGGATCGCCCAGCGCGTTGTCGGCCCGCTCGCGCAGGCCAAGCCAGGCGGCGGCGATCAGCGACGGCAATTCGCTGCTCGCGGTACGGCCACCGCGGCGGGACACCTGCGGCTCCATCGCCACCGCGTCGACGTCCCGGAGCATCTGTAGGTACTCGGGGGTGTCGAGGAAGATCCTGACCTCGGTCGCCGCTGCCCGGAGCCGACGCCGGCACCCGTCCTGGAGCCGGGCCCGCGCGGCCGCGGCGTAGTCCTCAGGCTCCTCGACCAGCTGGGCGGTCAACCGCCGGCACGCGACATCGACGTCGCGAGCGGTGCTCAGCACCGACCCGAAAGTCCGAAGGGCCGACCTCAGCTCAGGAGTGTTGTCAGCGTCCAGCAGCGGTGCGTACACCGTCAGGATGGCTCGCATCCGCCGCGCGGCGGAGCGCGCTTCGTGCAAGGCGTCGGGAGCATGGGAGTGCCCTTCGCGCAGCCCCCGGTCGGCCGCGATCAGGAAGTCCTGCTGCCGGCCGAGCGCCGAGAAGACAACGGCGGCCGCGGTTTTGCCGCGTCGTGCAACGGGCGGCCGGTACCCGACCGCGCGGGCCATCTTGGACGCCGACGAGGCCCGGCCGGCTCCGGCGGCGAGCAGCAACTCAACCGTCGCCGCCAGTTGCTCCCGGGTGCCCTCGACGATCTCGGCTTCCAGCTCCCGCCAGGTCGTCGGCCCGGTCTGTTGGTCCAGGAGTCTGGTTCCTGTGACATGGTCGTCGGCGACCTCGATCAGCGTCGCCCCCGACGCGTCGAGCAGGTGACGCACCGTTCGCTCGTTCTGCACTCTGGCCACCGGGATCAGCTCCCGCCCGCGCGCCGCGCCGCGGACCAGGCTCGCCAGTTCGGCCGGCACCTCACCAGCAGCTCCGGCGTCCAGGGGCAACTGCACCTCGGTCCTGCTGTCGGCGGCGGGCAGCTTGAGGTGCCACCCCGCGTCCGGTCCACCCGTTCGTCGGCGCAGGGTCATCCGGGAGCGCAGCAGATCGAGGCAGACGGTGTCGTAATAGGTCGCATCGAGCGAGTAGGACTGCGGTTCGGTCGTATCGACGATCCCGACCGCCATCAGCTTTCGCCGGCCGGCAAACGCCGGAAGTGCTGTGCCCGGCGCGATCTCCAGCTTGGTCTCGATCTCGATCTGGCGCGAGGCTGCCGCGGCGCCGGCGGCACCGTTGTCAGCGCCGGCCCGTGCACCGACCGGAAGGCCGACCGAGATGGCCGCCACCAGAGCGGCGTCCGACACCTGGCCGGCTGCGGCATTCTTCTTCTGACGGGTGGCCATACGTTGTTGGTACCCCGTCCGGTTCGTCCTGGCTACCTCGGCTCGCCGGGTGTTGCCGCCGAACCGCTGTTCGGGGGCCGGCGCGATGCCTTCGAGCGCCTGCGCCCGGCTCAGTGTTCCCTCCCCATCCCGGCGCTGATGATTCCATATGTCTTGACAAGAGAACATGAGTTTTGGAACGCTCGATCTTCACTGCTCTGGCTGGTGACGGAATGACCGAGGGAACGCGATGGCGCACAGGGTGATCGACGGCCATTCCGACGGCGGACGGCGATGACGGCGGAAGCCGGCGGGCCATCCGAGCGGCGGCTGGGCGTTGCCGTCGCAGGGTTCGGCTGGATGGGGCGGGTCCACGCACAGGCGTACGCGCGGCTGCTGCATCACTTCCCTGGATCGCCGCTCGTTCCCCGATTGGTCGCTGTGGCCGATGAGGTCCCGGGACGGGCGGAGCAGGCGGCCGGCCAGTTCGGGTTCGCCACCGCCAGCTCCGATTGGCGGGATCTGCTGACGAATCCGGCGATCGACGCGGTCAGCGTCACCGCCCCCAACTTCCTGCACCGGGAGATCGGTGTGGCGGTCGCCCAGGCAGGCAAACATCTTTGGATCGAGAAGCCGGTAGGCCTCTGCGCGGCCGACGCGGCCGCCGTTGCGGATGCGGCCGCCGCGGCCGGCGTGCAGAGCGCTGTCGGGTTCAACTATCGCAACGCGCCCGCCGTCGCGGCGGCGCGAGAGCTGATCACCGCTGGTGAGCTCGGCAGGATCACGCACGTGTCCTTCCGGATGCTCAGCGACTACGCCGCGCACCCCGACGGCGCGCTGACCTGGCGGTACGAGCGGGCACGCGGCGGAAGCGGCGTCCTGGGGGACCTGGCCTCACACGGCCTGGATCTGGCTCGTCACCTGCTCGGCGAGATCGAATCCCTGGTGGCCGACTCCGCGACCTTCATCTCGGAACGCGCCAGGTCCGTCGGTGCCACCAGCGGGCACGCTCTGGCGAGCGGCGGTGTGCCCGGACCGGTCGAGAACGAGGACTACGCGGGCGCTTTGCTGCGGTTCAGCTCGGGCGCGCGCGGCACGATCGAGGCCAGCCGGGTCGCTGTCGGTGAGCAGAACACCTATGGCTTCGACGTCCACGGCACCCAAGGGGCACTGTCGTGGGACTTTCGGCGGATGGGCGAATTGCGAGTCGGCCACGGGACGGCCTACCAGGATCAATCGATGAGCACGTTGTATGTCGGACCCGGTCACGGCTTCTACGAATTTTTCCAACCCGGGTCGGCCACCGCGATGGGCTATGACGATCTCAAGATCATCGAGGCCTACCAGTTCATCCGGTCCATCGCCGAAGGGTCACCGCACGGCGCCACACTGGCGGACGCGGTTCGCAGCGCGCAGGCGCTGGATGCGATGGCGGAGTCGGTCGTCACGGGCACGTGGGTGCGCCTGCCCTGACGGTGCCGGCCGGCTTCTGCGGTCCATTCCCGGAACGGACGCCGGTCACGCTCGGAGTCCATCGGGACGCGGGATGTATGGCCGGGAAAGTGCCCGTGCCACAGTTGAGCGGAATAGACTCAACTTACATGCGTTGCACCGAGTAGACGTGTGCGTAGGCTGTACGTGCCTTCGCCGACACATCGCACCAACTCACTCGATGAGAAAGGCACACCCACCGCCGTGAATTTGGAGAAGCTGACCACCAAGAGCCGCGAGGTCGTTGCCGCGGCGATTTCCGCCGCGACCACGGCGGGTCATTCATCGGTCGAGCCGGCCCACCTGCTCACCGCACTACTGGTGACGCAGGGATCGACGGCACCCGGCCTGCTGCGGGCCGTCGGAGCCGATCCCGGCGACGTCAGGTCGCGGTCCGACGCCATCCTCTCCCGACTCCCCCGGGTCAGCGGCAGCACGGTTGCCCAGCCCGGGCTGTCCCGAGCGGTCGTCAACGTGATCACCGGCGCCGAGCAGATCATGGCCTCGACCGGCGACGAATACCTGTCCACCGAGCACCTGCTGGCCGCGCTGGCCCGGCCCGGCACCGATGTCGGTGATCTGCTCAGCGGACTCGGCGCGAGCACCGAGGCCTTGATCGAGGCGTTCCCGGTGGTTCGCGGTGGTGACCGCAAGGTGACTTCGCCCGACCCCGAAGGCAGTTACCAGGCGCTGGAGAAGTACGGCGTCGACCTGACCGAGAGGGCCCGCGAGGGCAAGATCGACCCCGTCATCGGACGGGACTCCGAGATCCGGCGAGTCGTCCAGGTCTTGTCCAGGCGCACCAAGAACAACCCTGTGCTGATCGGCGAGCCCGGCGTCGGAAAGACCGCCGTGGTCGAGGGTCTCGCGCAGCGGATGGTCGCCGGTGACGTGCCCGAGTCGCTCCGCAACAAGCGGCTGATCTCGCTCGACATGGGATCGATGATCGCCGGCGCGAAGTACCGCGGTGAGTTCGAGGAGCGGCTCAAGGCCGTCCTCGAGGAGATCAAGGGCTCCGAGGGACAGGTCGTCACGTTCATCGACGAGCTGCACACCGTCGTCGGCGCCGGTGCAACCGGCGAGGGCGCCATGGACGCGTCCAACATGCTCAAGCCCATGCTCGCCCGCGGCGAACTGCGGATGGTCGGCGCCACCACGCTGGACGAGTACCGCGACCACATCGAGAAGGATGCCGCTCTGGAGCGGCGCTTCCAGCAGGTGCTGGTCGGTGAGCCCAGCGTCGAGGACACCGTCGGCATCCTGCGCGGTATCAAGGAGCGCTACGAGGCGCACCACGGCGTCCGGATCGCGGACTCCGCGCTCGTTGCGGCGGCGACGCTGTCTGACCGCTACATCACCAGCCGTTTCCTGCCGGACAAGGCGATCGACCTGATCGACGAGGCGGCGTCCCGGTTGCGCATGGAGATCGACTCCCGGCCCGTCGAGATCGACGAGCTGCAGAGGGTTGTCGATCGGCTGACGATGGAAGAACTGGCGCTGGAGAAGGAATCCGATCCGGCGTCCGTCGAGCGGCTGGGCCGGCTGCGCCGTGACCTTGCCGACAAGAGCGAGCAGCTGTCCGCGCTGACCGCCCGCTGGGAGCAGGAGAAGTCGGGCCTGAACCGGGTGGGCGAGATGAAGAAGGAACTCGACGAGCTGCGCATGCAGGCCGAGCGGTTCCAACGTGAAGGCGACCTGGCGAAGGCCTCGGAGTTGCTGTACGCCAGGATCCCGGCCCTGGAACGCGAACTGTCGCAGGCCATCTCGGCCGAGCGGGAGGCAGACGTCAAGGAAGCTCCGATGGTCAGCGAGGAGGTCGGACCCGACGACATCGCGACCGTCATCGCCGCCTGGACCGGCATCCCGGCCGGTCGGCTGCTCGAGGGCGAGACCGAGAAGCTGCTGCGGATGGAGTCCGAGCTCGGTCGCCGGGTGATCGGCCAGCGCGAGGCCGTCGGCGCCGTGAGTGACGCGGTTCGGCGTGCACGGGCAGGCATCTCAGACCCGGACCGGCCCACCGGTTCGTTCCTGTTCATCGGCCCGACCGGGCGTCGGCAAGACCGAGTTGGCCAAGGCGCTGGCCGACTTCCTGTTCGACGACCCGCGGGCCATGGTGCGCATCGACATGAGCGAGTACTCGGAGAAGCATTCCGTGGCAAGGCTTGTCGGAGCGCCTCCGGGATACGTCGGGTACGACGAGGGCGGTCAGCTGACAGAGGCCGTCCGCCGCCGGCCGTATTCGGTGATCCTGCTGGACGAGGTGGAGAAGGCGCATCCGGACGTCTTCGACATCCTGTTGCAGGTGCTGGACGACGGGCGGCTCACCGACGGTCAGGGCCGGACGGTGGACTTCCGCAACACCCTGTTGATCCTGACGTCCAACCTGGGCAGCCAGGCATTGATGGATCAGGGAATGTCCGAGGAGCAGCGGCGGAACACCGTCATGTCGGTGGTCCGCACGGCCTTCAAGCCCGAGTTCCTCAACCGGCTGGACGACATCGTGTTCTTCCACGCCCTGGACACCGAGCAGTTGGGTGCGATCGTCGACATCCAGGTCGATGCCCTCAGCCGTCGGCTGGCCGCCCGCCGGCTGGCCTTGGAGGTCTCGCGGGAGGCTCGGGATTGGCTGGCCATCGGCGGATTCGACCCGCTCTACGGTGCGCGTCCGCTCCGCCGGCTGATCCAGTCGGCAATCGGTGACCAACTCGCCAAGGAGCTGCTCGCCGGTCGGATCCGTGACGGTCAAACAGTTCTGGTCGATGTCAACGACAACGACCCGGGTGCGCTGGTGGTCCGTCCGGCCGATGCCGCATCCGACCTGCCGGACGCGCTGACTGTCTGACGGCGGCGCCCGCACAACCCAACGGCCCGTCCGGCCCCGTGCTGGACGGGCCGTTCTGGCACGCGGGTTTCCTGTGCAGCTCGACCTGCCGCCGGTGTGGTGTGCCGCCTTCACACCGACCGTGCGGCTCACATCTCGAGCGCCTCGTACACCTGCACCGCGCCACCGGCGGTGAAGATGGGGCAGCTCTTGGCCTTTGCGGTCGCGTCCGACAACGAGTCCGCGCTGACGATGGTGTAGCCGGTCGCGCCGGCCGCTCCTGTCGGGGACACCGCGCCGTCGTTGCCGATCCCGGCTGAGGCGCCGAACTGGTTGCCGCCATCGACCAGAGATGCGCCCAGTTCACCGAACCATGCGCCCCAGGCCTGCATGACCTCCTGCTGGCCTTCGGGTGTGGGTGCAGCGCTGCCGCCGGTGTAGAGGTACATGAACTTCGCCATCAGAAAAGCTCCTTCGCTGTTCGCCGGTCACCTGATGTGGCCGGTCCGCTCCGTCTGACACCCATCAGACGGACACCTCCGGACGAAATCGACAACCCCTCGAACTTTGTCGCCAAACTGCCTCGGCGTGACATCCCGATGTCGTACAGCGCTCCATCGCACCGATCCGACGTAACCCACAGGACGCGCACAGCTTCCGGCGTGACGGTGGGTTTCATGAGCCAGGACAACTTTCAGCAGCAAGGGTCCGCAGTGCCGCCCGACGTCGCGACGACGCCCGACGCCGACCACCACCCCGGCGGGCGCAACGCTGCCGCCCAGGACTTTGCCGGCCAGGACACTGCCGGCCAGGACACCGCCGGCGGGGACGCCGCCGGCCAGAACACCGACGCCGGTCGGCATTGGTGGGCGCCGCACCCGCCTGAGGGGTCAGGGCAGCACCGCTCCGCGCCGTATCAGCCGTCTGGGTCCGGGCAGCGATCCGGGCTCTATTCCTATCCGGTCATGGGCCAGTACATCGCTGACCCCACCGGTTCTCACGTGAACGCCGGCGACCGGCCGACCGGACCGTCCGACCCGGTCGGCGATTCGCCGAACACGACATCGAACGCTGCTTCCCCGCCGGCCCAGAAGCAGGTCCCGGCAGCGGGGCAGGGCTCGGTACCGCCGTATCAGAGCTGGACCCGAGCAGGGTCGTACCCCGGTGCACCGGGCGGACAAGCGACTGCCATCGGGTCTCCCCTTTTCGGTGAACGGGCATACGCGGGCAATACCGGCGCAGCGGGTACCGGTACGTCGTCACAACCGGTCATCACCACAGCCCCGCGGCGGCGCGGCACGCTGATCGCCGCCTCGACCGTCGCCCTCGCGCTGCTCGCCGGGTTCGGCGGCGGCGCACTGGCCTCCAACCTGAACAACGACCCCGCGGCGCCCGTCGCCGGCGCGCTGGCGACGACGGGGACCTCACCGGCGGTGTCATCGGTCAAGCCGGCACCGAGCGGTTCGGTTCAACAGGTCGCCGATGCCATCCTGCCGTCGGTGGTGTCGGTGCTGTCCAGCTCGTCCAGCTCCGAGGGGGAGGGTTCCGGCGTCATCCTGTCCGCGGACGGCCAGATCCTGACGAACAACCACGTGATCGAGGGCGCGACCGACCTGCAGGTCCAGTTCAACGACGGAACCACCGCAAGGGCCACCGTCGTCGGGGCCGACCCGGTGGACGACCTGGCCGTCATCAAGGCCGAGGGGGTTTCGGGTCTCACGCCGGCGACCCTCGGCACGTCCGCCGACCTACAGGTCGGCCAGGACGTCGTCGCGGTCGGATCACCGCTCGGCCTGTCCGCGACCGTCACGGCCGGCATCGTGTCCGCGCTGAACCGTCCGGTGGCCACCTCCAGCGCTCAGGACCAGCAACCACAGCAGCAGCAACTTCCGGGCTTCGGTCAGCAACCGCAGCAACAGGGTCAGAGCCAGGCTGCACCGGCCGCGCCGCAGTCGACAGTGATCAACGCCATTCAGACCGACGCGGCGATCAACCCGGGCAACTCCGGTGGCCCGCTGGTCGACATGTCCGGCAACGTGATCGGTATCAACTCGGCGATCGCGTCGTTGTCGTCCGGAACGAATGGCGAGTCGGGGTCCATCGGCGTTGGGTTCGCCATTCCGATCGATCAGGCCAAACGGATCGCCGACGAAATCGTCAAGACCGGCAAGGCGTCTCACGCAGTGTTGGGTGCCTCCGTCGGTGACGCCACCGTCAACGGCCAGGCGCTGCTCACTTCGGGAGCGAAGATCAGCCAGCTCACATCCGGCGGTGGCGCGGAGAAGGCCGGGCTGCAGGTCGGTGACGTGATCACCAAGGTGGGCGAGCAGAAGGTCGAGTCCGCCGACGCCCTGGTCGCCGCTGTCCGCTCCGCCGCGCCCAACGGCACGGTATCCATCACCTACACGCGCGGCGGCGAGAGCAAGACAGTCGACGTCACCCTCGGGTCTAGCGACTGACCCGTAGCCCGGGGCCTGACCGTTCTGCCCACCATGGGGCCGTTTCATCCGCGCTGGATGAGGTCCTGCCGTGGTTCTGCGCGGACAATCGGCACAGAGCAGGTGCGCAATGCGCCTTCGGTCGCGAAGATGGTGATGCACACCGCTTTGTCCGTATGCCGGGTCTTCCGGGGGTGGGTGTCGAAGGAGGTCACGTGGACGCTGCCGCATCTCGCGCCGGGCGTGCTCGCGTCCGTCTGGTCGTGCCGTTGCCCGACGACCCCATGAGCACCTTCCCGACGAGCACCGCCTCGACGAGCACCGCCTCGACGAGCACCGCCTCTACGAGCACCGCCAGATCGAGCACCCCCTCGGCCGGCAGCGCGCCCGTCGACTCATTACTGACCGTTTCGGCGACCCACGGTGCCGAATCGGACCCGCCCGCATCGAGCGGGACAGCAGCGACCGGGACAGCATCGGACGTCGCCGCATCGGACGGCACGGCGGGTGCCACTGAGCGTGACCCCGCCCCCCGGCCACTGCTCGCGGCGGTCGGCTGGGCGACCGGTGCCGCATGGCGGCTGACCTGGCCGGTCCGCGCCGGAGCGCGGCTGACCTTCCGAGTTGCGGACGCCGCTGCGCGGGAGGTCGGGAAGAGGGTCTTGACCGGCGTCGGAACGGCCCGGGCCGATGTCAGTGCAGCGACCGGAGCCGGGGCCGGCACCTCCGGCGGTGCAGCGGCCAGCAGCGGCTCCCTTCGCGGCGTCGTGGATTCACTCGTGCAAGCTGTCCTGCGGCCGGTCATCGTCCGGGTGGTCACCACGGCGTTGGCCGAACTGGACGTCACAACCCTGGTCCTTCAGAACGTCGACCTGGATGCGATCGCCGCAGAACTCGACGTCGAGGCCGTGATCGACAGGGTCGATCTCGACGCCGTCGTGGCGCGGGTCGATCTCGACGCCGCTGTCGCTCGGGTGGATCTCCAGGCGGTGATCGACCGGATCGACATCGACGCGATCGTCGAGACCGTCGATCTGGACGCCGCCGTTGCGCGGGTGGATCTGGATGCCGCAGTGGCCCGGGTGGATCTGGACGGCGCGGTGGCGCGGGTTGATCTGCAGCGGATCATCGATCGGATCGACATCGACGCCATCATCCGGACAGTCGATCTGAACTCCGCCGTCGCCCTGGTCGACCTTGATGCCGCTGTTGCCCGGGTCGATCTCGACGCGGCGGTCGCGAGAGTGAACTTGGATGCCGCGGTGGCCCGGGTGGATCTGGACGGCGCGGTGGCGCGGGTCGATCTGCAACGCATCATCGACCGGATCGATGTGGACGGCATTGTCTCCGGTGTGGATCTGCAGGCGGTCATCGACCGGCTGGACATTGCCGCGATCGTCGCCCTTGTCGACCCGGATCCGGTGGTGGCCAAGGTGAACTTCGACGCTGCCCTGGCCCGGATCGACCTGATCCGTATCGCGCAGGAGGTGGTGGACGGCGTCGACCTGCCGGGCATCATCCGGGATTCGACCGGGTCGCTCGCCTCCGAAGCCGTGCACGGTGTCCGGTTGCAGGGGCAGCAGGCAGATGATGCCGTCGGTCAGCTCGTCGGCCGGATGTTCCGTCGCAAGGGAATCGTCGACGGGTACGCGCCGCCATGACCGCGTCCCGAGCCTCGTCGAAGCTTCCCGATACCGAGCCCCGGCCGGCCGGGATCGTGACGCGCGGCGCCGCGATGGGTGTGGACATCGCGGTGGTCGTCGTCCTCGGCTCGGCCATCTACCTCGCACTCGCCGGGTTCACGTTCGTGTTGTCGCCGACCACCTTCCGCTGGCCCGACGTCCCGGTCTTCCTGACGCTGAGCGCACAGTTCGCGCTGGCCGTGCTGTACCTGACCGCGTCGTGGGCGATCGCGGGCCGCACCTACGGTGATTCCCTGCTGGGCCTGCGGGTGCTCGACCGGCGTGGTGGCATCCCTGGCTGGACGTTGTCGTTCCTGCGCGCGGTGTTCTGTGCGTTCTTTCCGATCGGGCTCTTCTGGGTCGTCCTGAGTCCGGAACGGCGGTCGATCCAGGATGTCGTGCTGCGCACGGTGGTGGTCTACGACTGGCACACCGGCGATGCCAAGATCGCAGCGTGATCGCCAGTAGCAGTGTGATCGCCAGTAGCAGTGTGATCGCCAGTAGCAGTGTGATCGTCAGTGTCGGGTGATCTTCAGGACCGCGTCTTCGTCAGCGGACGGCCGGGCCGATGGCCGGATGGTGTGCGAGCTGCTCGATGACGGCGCGATGCACCAACACCGGCACGAAGTGCCGGACGGTGGCGTGCTCGTAGCGCCGCCATTCCTGCTCGACCATCGCGCGGACCTCCGCCTCGCCGATCAGGTCGAGGTGGATCCGTCCCACGGTATCGACGACTTTTTCGGCGACGTACTCCGCGGACTCGGCCTTCAGGGCCGAGGTCTGTTCGATCGGTGAGTCGACGGACATCCAGACCTCCGGGGCGGCGTGTTCTCAACGGTTCGATCCGGCAGCGTCGCGCTGAACCACCAGCGGCGACGATCGGAAGCAAGTCCGGATCGTCTCATTCATCCCCTGTTGTCCGCCAGTTCATCCGCCGGATGCCGGAGCACGGTGCGCTCGGTCGCGACCCTCAGAAGTCCTGGGCGCCGGCGCGCTGCAAGTCCGCGGTTCGCACCCCGCTCGGGTCCATCGCGTTGATCAGGGTGGTCAGGCTCCGCCGGAATGCGGCCACGTCGACGCCGTTGGCCTGCAGGATGTCGTCGGTGATGCGCTCACCGGTATCGAACATCTCGGCAAGCAGGGCGGTGCCGGACTCGGTCAGTTCCACCGAGCGGCGACGGCGGTCGGCTTGATCCGCTCGCCGCAGCACGTGTCCGGTCGACTCCAGATGTGCGATCGTGCGGCCAATCGTTTGCTCGGTGACGTGCTGGTCCTCGGCAAGGTCGCGCTGGCTGCTGGCACCGCGGCCGAGAGTGGACATCACGATCAGTCCGGCGTGGCTGACGCCGTGCTCGCGGAGTCGGGTGTTCCACGCCTGTTCGACGAGCCGTGCCGCCGTACTGAGCAGGCGGCCCGTCACCCATTCCTCCGCACCCGGTTCCAGTGCCATCTGCCCCGTCCCGTTCCCCGCTCGAACTCCACTGGATGACGACGGTACCTGTGGCAGGATGGCGAATGCTCAGCATGCTGAGCATCCGATTCGTGCCATTCAGCGGTAGTGGTTGACATCCCCCCGCACACGACAGAACGGAACCCGTCATGACCACCGGGTCGAACGAGACGACAGCCGACCCCGCCGGGTCGAGCCCCGCATCATCCGACCGCCCGCTCGACGGCCAGGCCGGTACCGCTACGGTGCCGCCGGTCGAGCCGCCGGTCGAGCGTCCCACCTCGCCACCGCCTTCCAAGCGCAACGCCGTGCTGCGAGCGGTCGGCGTGCTCGCCGTCATCTTCGCGTGGCTAGGGATCGCCGGCGTCGGCGGTCCGGCGATCGGCTCGCTGTCGACCGTGCAGTCCAACGACCAGGAATCGTTCCTGCCGGACGGTGTCGAGTCGGTACAGGCGGCGAACGCGGCTGCGGCGTTCGACAACTCCGGTGAGCTCCCGGGGTTCGTCATCTTCGAGACGTCCGGTGAACCGGCCACGCCCGAACAGCTGGCGTCCTGGCGGGCCTTCACCACTTCGCTCGCCGGGCAGCCCGTCGACAGCGGCAATCCGGCACTCGGCACCGTCGGCGACTATTTCGTCGATCCGAAGGCACCCGGTCAGCCCGTTGTCGTGCCCTTCATTCCTTCGCAGGACGGGCAGGCGGCGCTGGTCCTGGTGCCGCTGTCCGCGGACAAGGTCACCGCGGTCGACGCGGCGGGCAAGAACCCGCTCGGTGACGTCATCGACGGCATTCGCGCCTCCGCGGAGGCGTCGGCGGCGGGCGGCACCGTGCACATCGCCGGCCCGGCCGGCCTGATCGCAGACCTCAGCGCGGCCTTCGCCGGCATCGACGGGTTGCTGCTGCTGGTCACCCTGTCGGCCGTCCTGATCATTCTCGTGCTGGTGTACCGCGCGCTGGTGCTGCCGTTCGTCGTGCTGTTCACCTCCATCAGCGCTCTCGCGCTCGCCGGTGGGGTGGTCTACCTGCTGGCGAAGAATGATGTGCTGCCCTTGAACGGGCAGAGCCAGGGCATCCTGTTCATCCTGGTGGTCGGTGCCGCCACCGACTACGGCCTGCTCCTGGTGTCCCGCTACCGCGAGGAGCTCACCAGGGTCGAGTCGAAATGGACTGCGATGACGCGTGCCTGGCGGGCCTGCCTGGAGCCGATCGCGGCGAGCGCGGGCACCGTCATCATCGGCCTGCTCTGCCTGTTGCTGTCGAGCCTGAACTCCAACCGCTCACTCGGTCCGGTCGGCGCGATCGGGATCGCCTCCGCCTTCATCGCTGCGATGACGCTGCTGCCGGCCCTGCTGATGGCCGGCCGGTGGCTGTTCTGGCCGCGCATCCCGCGGGTTGTCGAGCACGACGCCGAAGGCCATGTGGTGGGACGCAAGCCGGGCGTGTGGGAGCGGATCTCCGTTTTCGTCGGCCGGCGGCCGCGCCGCATCTGGGCGATCACGGCCATCGCGCTGGGCCTGGCCTGCCTGTTGGTGCCGACCCTGAAGGCGTCCGGCACCTCGCAGACCGACGTCTTCCTCACCGACGTCGACTCGATCGCCGGGCAGGAGGCACTGAACGACCACTTCCCGGGTGGCTCCGGCAATCCGGTGGTGATCATCGCGCCCGAGGCGGCAGCACAGCAGGTGGTCGACGCCGTCGCCGGTGTGCAGGGGATCTCCGGCGAGCCGGTCGTGCTGACGGCCGCCGGCACCGGTCCGCAAGCCGCCGGTGCGCCGCCTCTGGTGGTCAACGGAGAGGTGCAGATCCAGGCCACCCTGTCGGCGCAGTCAGACAGCGAAGACGCGCAGAACGCGGTCCGCGCGGTGCGGGACTCGGTGCACGCCATCCCGCAGTACGGCGATCAGATCCTGGTCGGCGGCAACACCGCCATCCAGATCGACACCGTGGACACCTCGGCCAGTGACCTGCGGTTGATCATCCCGGTGATCCTCGGCGCGGTGCTCCTGGTGCTGATCCTGTTGTTGCGGTCGTTGGTGGCCGCAGTCCTGCTGGTCATTGCGACGGTGCTGTCCTTCGGTGCCGCCCTCGGCGTCTCGGCGTTGGTGTTCAACCACGTGTTCAACTTCCCGGGCGCCGATCCGGCGGTTCCGTTGTTCGCCTTTGTCTTCCTGGTCGCGCTGGGCATCGACTATTCGATCTTCCTGATGACCAGGGCGCGGGAGGAGGTCGCCTTCCACGGTCCACGCGAGGGCGTCATGCGGGGACTGAGGCTGACGGGCGGTGTGATCACCAGCGCCGGCATCGTGCTTGCCGCGACGTTCGCCGCATTGGCGGTGCTGCCCATCCTGTTCCTCGCCCAGATCGCCTTCATCGTGGCCTTCGGCGTGCTGCTGGACACCTTCATCGTGCGGACGCTGCTGGTGCCTGCGGTGGCGATCGACATGGGATGGTTCACCTGGTGGCCGATCCGGCCGAAGCCGACCAAGCACCAGCTGGAGCACCGCGGCCCTGCCGAGATCTCCTCGTCGGTCTGACGTCCGGCCGGCCGGTCGGCCCCGGGCCGGTTGGCGCAGGGACCTTAGCCTCTGGCCGGGCGCGGTACTTGGTTCGACGCTGGACTCAGGACCTCGCGGAACAGGTCGCCTGAGGAGTCAGCTGATGAGTGGCATTCGGCACGCTGTGATTGCGGTGGGTATCGACGGCTCACCCGAGTCGATGGTGGCTGCGCGGTGGGCAGCGGATGAGGCCGCACGCCGTCAGCTGACGCTACGGCTGCTGCACGCCTACGCGACGACCCCGTTGATCGGCGTGCCGGCTTACGGCGTGCCCTCCGACATCAACGAGGGGCTGATCGAGGCCGGTACCGACGCCCTCGCCCAGGCCGCCGCTGAGGTCGAGAAGATGCACAAGCACGTCGCCTTCACCGCCGAACTGGTGAAGTCGGACCCACGGCCTGCGCTGATCGAGGCATCCGCGACGTCAATGCTGACCGTGATCGGCCGCAGTGGCGGTGGCCGGATACCCGAGGTCGTGCTCGGGTCCGTCGCACTGCACGTGGCTGCTCACGGCCGCTCCCCGGTCGCAGTGATCTCCGCGCACACCCCCGATCCGTCCGACGGCCCGGTGCTGCTCGGCGTCAACGGGTCAGGAGTCAGCGAGGACGCTGCGGCCTACGCCTTCGACGAGGCCTCCCGGCGGGGCGCGAAACTCGATGCCGTCCTGGCATGGGACGACCTGGCCATGCGCGGCTTCGGCGGTGGGCAGCCGGACATGGCCGTCATGGAGGACGAAGAGGAGCACGTCGTCCTGGCCGAGCAGCTCGCCGGCTGGCGGGACAAGTTCCCTGACGTGGAGGTCGAGCAGATCGTCGTCCGCGGCAAGCCGGCGGAAGCAATCCTCCGGCACGCCGAGGGGCTCGCCGCGGGCGGCGGCCCACAGCTGATCGTGGTCGGCAGCCGCGGCCGCGGCGGACTGACCGGGCTGCTGCTCGGCTCGACCAGTCAACGATTGATCTGCCACTCGCAGTGGCCCGTCGTCGTAGTCCGTCAGGGCACACTCGACTGAACCTCACCCGATGGCACCAGCGCGCTGGTCGGGCACTCCCGTCGGGACCCTGATCGGTGCGCTGCCACGGGAAGCGTGCCCCCGGCTGTCAGCCGGGGGCACGCCGACATCCCACCCTGAGACCGGCGGGCGCGCGGCGACTTTTTGCACGCGCCTGTTCGGTACCCAGAGCGCCCGACGCCGTACCCCTCCACCGGCGTCAGGGTGGCTCGTGCGACGGCAATCGCCCAGAACCGCCGCCGCGACACCGGCCGTGTCCACCGGTACCGCGTCAGGGGTTCGCCACCGGCGCCGACACGGATGGGTCTGATCGGTGCGAATTTCTCGCGCAGCGAAGGCGGCCGGTGCACCGATCAGAAGAGCGCCGATCAATCGGGACGACGGATCAGTAGGGGGGAGCGCCCCAGACGTACACGTTGTCGCCCACCGAAAGGGTGTCGTAGAAGGTCTCCGACGCATCCCACGACAGGTGGATGCAGCCGTGCGACTGGTCGGACAGGCTGCCCTCGTGGAACGCTATCCCGTTGTCGAAGAACACCGAGTTGGGCATCGGTGCGTCGTTGAAGATGCTCGAGCGGTGGTCCTTGTCGAGCCAGAACACCTCGAACATGCCGGTTCCGGTGCGGTGTCCCTCCCGGCCGGATGTGATCGGTACCGGACCGTAGGTGATCTTGCCGGCGGACTGCAGCCACGCCTGCTCACCGGAGAGGTCGACGCACGCCGAAGCCGCTGCTGGGCAGGGGTTCGAGGCCTGCGCGGCGGCCGCGCCGGCCTGATTCGGGTTCACCGGCGGGGGCTTCAGCGTCAACGTTGCGGTCGCGGTGTTGGCCTCGAAGCGAACGTCGCCGGCATACCGCACCTCGACGGCGTGATCGCCCGCCGGGACGGCCTTGGCGGTTCCGCTGATGGTCCCGTCATCGGCGATCGCCGCGTCGGCAACCGGTGCACCGTCGACGGTGATGGTGGCCCGGCCGGACGGGGTTTGCGGGGTCCCGATGACGTCCGCACTGATGGTGACGTCCTTGCCCGGGGTTGCGTCCTCGGGCCAGTCGATCGCGATGTCGACATTGGTCTGGGTGGTCCGAACGGGCAGTTCGATCGCCGACCCGGTCACTTCCGGATTCCCGGAGTACGTGACCTTGTACGTCTTGCTGCCCGGGTCCGCGGTGTTGAGGAAGCCGAGTTGGACGCTCCCGGTGGCGTCGGCGTCGCCTTCCGCGACCACGGCCGTGCCGTCGAGCACGGCCACGTGACCGCTCAGGTCACTGCCGGCCGTCGCGGACCGCACGGTGACGATGAACGCGGATTGGTCTCCGTACCGGACCTGGCCGTCACCTGCGGACGCGGTCAGGGTGACGGTCGCCTTGGCCGGCTTCGCAGGGGCCGGGGTCGCCGTCGTCTTCCGAGTGGGCTTCGGGGCCGGCGCGGACGTCTTGGCGCTGGTCGACGATGCCGGCGCGGAGGCGGTGGTCTTGTTGGTCGCGGCCGCTGCTGGTCGGGGAGCTGTCGGCTTCGATGTGGTGGCGGGCGCCGAGTCGGTCGATGCCCGGGACGACGGCACGCCGGTTCCTGCCACCGATTGCAGTCCGGCCGCTCCGGTGTCCGCGGGGCCGCAGCCGGCCAGCGCGACGCACAGCACCGCCGCGACAGTCCCGACCCCGGCGCGCCATCGTTTTCCCGACATCGACTGCCCCCTTGTTCGACCCGGTGACCGCGACCGCCGGAGCTCTTGCTCCGCAGGACGCGCGGCCAACAGGTGCGTTCCATCGCGAGACCCGAGAACCGTCGGTGACCGCATGTCCGTTGTGACCGGAGGTTACAGCTTCTGCCAACTCGGTCCCAGCGAAGACGAGAGCGCTCGGGGTGGGCGGACCCACGGTGATGGGGGCCGGCCGCGTCGGCGCCGGCGGAGCCCGACGGTCATCGCGCAGTCACGTTCCCGCTCAGTGCCGCACCCCGATCCGGTCGTGCAGCCGCCGCAGGGGCGCAGGAGCCCACCAGTTCCACTCGCCCAGCAGCGTCATGGTCGCCGGCACCAGCAGGCACCGCACCAGTGTCGCGTCGATCGCGACGGCGACGGCCAGAGCCACGCCGGTCTGTTTGATGACCAGCAGTTCGCCGGCGACGAACCCGGAGAACACCAGGACGACGATCAACGCGGCGGAGGTGATGATCCGGCCCGATCGCTGCAAACCTGCCACCACCGCGTCGTCGTTCGCCATGCCCTTGTCCCTGAATTCCTTGATCCGGCTGAGCAGGAACACCTCGTAGTCCATGGCCAGCCCGAAGCCCAGCGCGATCACCAGGATCGGGATGATCGTCTCGATGCCGCCGGTGGACCTGAAGCCCAGCAATGCCTCGCCGTTGCCGTCCTGGAACACCCACACCAGGACGCCGAGGGAAGCGCCGAGCGACACGATGTTGATCAACAGTGCCTTGATCGGCACCAGGATCGACCCGGTGAGCAGAAACAGCAGGACAAACGTCGCGAGGATGACGACGGTGATGGCGGCCGGCGCCTGGGTGGCCAGAGCATGGGTGAAGTCGATCAACGCCGCCGTCTGGCCCGTCACCCAGATCGGGAAGTCGGGACGGTCGGCGCGGACGTTCTCGACGACCGCCTTGGCGTCGTCGCTGCCCTGGTCCGGGTCGACCATGAACACGTTGACCACGGCGTGGGTGTCGCCGACCGCACGCGGCGGAGCGACCAGTTCGACGCCGGGCAGTGCGGCGATCTGCCGGGCGAGCGGCGCCATCTGCTCCGGCGTCGCCGCACCGACGATCTGCACCGTCGGGATGCCCGACGCCGGGTACTGGGCGGCGAGGGTGTCGAAGAACTGCCGGTCAGGGGCACTGGGCGGCAGCAACTGCGCCCCTGAGCTGCGGAGTTCGAGCCGGAGCACCGGGGCGGCCAGGATGCCCAGGATCAGCAGCACGCCACCCACCACAAGCCACGGCCTGCGCTGCGTCCAGCGGGCCAGCCGGGAGAAGAATCCGTCCTCCGGTGCGACGTCGCCGAAGCGATCGGCTGCCCGCCGCAGCCCCGGGATGCGACTGAGCAAACCGGGCCGCACCATCCTGCCGCCGGCCATCGCGAGCAGCGCAGGGACCAGCGTCAACGCGACGAGCAGGGCGATGACGACGACGCTGACGCCCGCGGCGCCGACGGCCCGCAGGATGCGCGCCTCGAACAGAAGCAGGCCGGACAGGCTGATCGCCACGGTGACGCCCGAGAACAGCACCGTGCGACCGGCCGTCGCCATCGTCGCGACCAGCGCATCCGTGCGCGCGGCCGTCGTCGACCGGGTGGTGCGCTCGGCCAGCCGCGTCCGGAGCTCCTCGCGGTAGCGGGACACGATCAGCAGCCCGTAGTCGATGCACAGGCCCAGCCCGAGCACGGTGACGACGTTGACGACGGCCGCGTCCAGGTCGATCAGATAGGAGAAGCCCAGCAGAACGGCCAGTGCACCGCCGATCGAGGCGATGGCGCCGGCGATGGGCATGCCGGCCGCGAGGAAACCACCGAACACCAGCACCATGACCAGCAGGCTGACCGGCAGCGCTATCAGTTCGCCGCGAACCAGGTCCTTCTCCACCTGCCCGGTGATCGCGTCGAACAGCAGCGTTCCGCCGCCGACCTGGCCGGTGGCGCCGGGCGTGGCTGCGCTGATCTCTGCGGACAGCGCGGCCAGCCGGTCCTCGGTGGCCGTCAGTGACGAGTCCTCCGTCGCCGCCGGCAGGTCGGGTTCGAGCGTGGCCGACACCAGGAAGCCGTTGCCATCCCTGGCGGTCAGCGCCGCGGCTGCGGGCGAGGACGGTCCGCCGGGGACGGCCAGCGCGTCGACGACGCTGGCCATGCCGGGAATCGCCAGCAGCTCGTTGCGGGCGGCGGTCAGTGGTTGTGCCAGCGAGGGGTCGGTGACCTGCGCCCCCTGCACCAACAGGCTGACCGTGGGGCCGGCGGTGCTGGCGGAGTTGAGGATCTCCCGGCCCCGTGACGATTCGCTCGAAACCGTTGCTTCGCCGGCGTTCAACCGGGCGAACAGGCCTTCACCGAAGGTCCCGGTGGCAGCAGCGAACGCGGCGATGGTCAGCACCAGCCAAACCATCACCACCAGCCCGGGTCGGGCGGCGATTCCCCGCCCCAGCGCGCGCAGCACCCGGTGATGGTGACTGACCGGGCCTTCCACCGCAGAGCAGGGTCAGGTCACGGAGCTAATCCGCCTGCCGCGATGACGTGCAGGCCGGGGCCGGCGGTCAGCCGCCGTGCACCTCGGAGTGCGCGGGGAACGGTCGGCGCTGCCTCGCGCAGCAGCTGACGGGTTCGCCTGTGACCCCGACCCTCGCGACGCCGCCCGCCGCCGGAATCGGGTCAGGAGGCCCCGCCGTCGCGGTAGTCGTCATCGGCCGGGACGTCGATCGACTGCTCGAGGACGTCGGCCTCGTCCGCGTCGATGTTGCCGACCACCGCCCCCGGTGTCGGGCGCGCCGACTCGGCGGAACTGTCATCCTGGTCGTCGGTGAGGGGTTGCGCCTGCTCCAGGCGGTCGGCGTCCGGGGTCTCGAGACCGATCTCGTCATCGTTGGCAGTCATGTCGGAGCCTCTCCGGTGTCGGGAGTCCGACGTTATCGCGGGCGCCGGGTGACGTGTGCGGCGGGCGACCGGCCCGATGGCCGGCGCAAACCGCCGCACTCGGGCCGAGGTGACACGCCGTGAACGACTCGTCGATCAGGCTGTCGACCCGGCTCCCGATGCCCGTGCCGGCGACGGCGAGGAACGTCGGGATCGGCCAAATGGTGCAGTGGCTCACGTTTGTGGCATCGCGCCGATCGCGACATCCGAGCACGGACTTATGATCCGCGAATGGACACACTCGATGGCGAGGGTCCGGTGCGGCTGGCCGGTGCCACGCGCGTCTCCGAGCAGGATTGGGAAGCGGCCGCGTCGGCCGTGCTGCGCAAGGCGGGCCGACTCGGTGAGGAGGCCGGGCCGGGAGCCGCCTGGGACGCGCTCGCCGTCACCACCGTCGAGGGGCTCGTGGTCCCTCCACTGGGCACCGCCGAGCGCCTCGCGCGCCGGGGTGGACCCGTCGCGCCGGTCGCGCCGGCGGTTCCGGCCGGACGCGGTGACGATGTGCGGGTCGGGTGGGACATCCGCCCGTTGCTGCACGATCCGGATCCCGCTCAGGCCTCGGCTTCAGCGAGGACCGACCTGGAGAACGGTGGAACCTCGCTGTGGGTCGCCGTCGGTGGCGCGGGCACGGCGCCGGGTGATCTCGATGCCGCACTTGCGGGCGTGTTCCTGGAGATGGTGCCGATCGTGGTGACGGCCCACGGCCACGTCACCGATGCGCAGGCCGCCGTCGAACTCGCCGAACTGTTCCACCACCGCGGCGTCAAGCCGGACCCTGGCAGTTGTCTGGGCGTCGACCCTGTCGGTCGCGCGGTCCGCACCGGTCAGACCTCCGCCGCACCCGCCGATCTCGACATCGCCTTGGCCGACATCGTCCCGTTGGCAACGGGTCTCGGGGTCAGGGCGCTCGTGGTCGACGGTACGGCCGCACATCGGGCGGGGGCCGGGGACGCCGCAGAGGTCGCGTTCAGCCTGGCCGCCGGTGTGCACTACCTACGGGCGTTGGAAGCGGCCGGCGTGGTGCTCGACGACGCACTGCGCCTGCTGGAGTTCCGGTACGCCGCAACCGACGAACAGTTCCCGACCATCGCGAAGTTCCGTGCTGCGCGGAGCCTCTGGCAGCGGGTCGGAGAGCTGTCCGGTGCGAGCGGCATCAGCCGGCAGTTCCAGCACGCGGTGACATCGGCCCCGATGCTGACCCGGTACGACCCCTGGGTGAATCTGTTGCGGACCACGGTGGCGGCGTTCGCCGCCGGTGTGGGCGGGGCCGACGCCGTGACGGTACTGCCGTTCGACAGCAGACTCGGCGTCCCCGACGCCCTCGGCCGGCGGATGGCCAGGAACACTTCTTCGCTGCTGATCAGCGAGTCCCATGTCGCCGCGGTCACCGATCCGGCCGCCGGATCGTTCGCGGTGGAACTGCTGACCGCCGAGCTGGCCGAGGCCGCGTGGACAGAGTTCCAGCAGATCGAGGCGGCCGGTGGAATCCTCGCCGCGCTGGCCGAAGGATCGGTGCAGAACCGCTGGGCGGCAACGGCTGCGGAGCGCGAGCGGCGCATCGCCACCCGCCGCCGGCCGGTCACCGGCGTCAGTGAGTTCCCGCACCTACGGGAGACGTTGCCGCCCAGGCGGAGTGCGCCGGTCGCCGACGAGGACGCGACGCCGGGCTGGGCCGATGCTTTCGAGTCCATGCGTGACCGGCCGGCGCCGGTGCCGGTGTTCCTGGCGACCCTGGGCACGGTGGCCGAACACGCCGCACGCGCCGGGTTCGCCGCGAACCTCTTCGCCGCGGGCGGCGTGGACAGCGTGACGGCCGGTGCCACCGTCGGCGTCGATGATGTGATCACCGCCTTCCGCGACAGCGGCGCTGCGGTCGCCTGCCTCGCCGGAACGGACAAGGCTTACGCCGCAATCGGTCTCGACGCCGTCCAAGCGCTGCGGTCGGCCGGGGCGCGGTGGGTGGTCCTTGCCGGCCGGCCGGCCGGGGCGCTCGACGGTGTTGTGGACGATCATGTGGCCGCGGGCGACGACGTGGTCCAGTTCCTCACCCGGACCAGGGAACATCTCCAGGAAGGGCAGGTGGCCCGATGAGTGTGCCGCGCAGTTTTGCCGACATCCCCCTGAACGAGGCCGCGGTCACCGATGCCGTCGGCAATCACGGGGTCTCCTCGTGGCTGTCGCCGGAGGGCATCGCGATCAAGCCGGTCTACACCGCGGCCGACCTGGAGGGTCTTGACGCGCTGGACACCTACCCGGGCTTGACCCCGTTCCTGCGGGGGCCGTACCCGACGATGTACACCACCCAGCCGTGGACCATCCGGCAGTACGCCGGCTTCTCCACCGCCCACGAATCGAACGCGTTCTACCGGCGGAACCTCGCGGCGGGACAGAAGGGGCTGTCCGTCGCCTTCGACCTGGCCACCCACCGCGGCTACGACTCGGACCATCCCCGGGTGGCCGGTGACGTCGGGATGGCAGGCGTGGCCATCGATTCCATCTACGACATGCGGCAACTGTTCGAGAACATCCCGCTCGGCTCGACAAGCGTGTCGATGACGATGAACGGCGCCGTGCTGCCGGTTCTCGCGCTGTACATCATCGCCGCCGAGGAGCAGGGCGTTCCGCCGGAGAAGCTCGCCGGCACGATCCAGAACGACATCCTCAAAGAGTTCATGGTCCGCAACACCTACATCTACCCGCCGCTGCCGTCGATGCGGATCATCTCCGACATCTTCTCCTTCACGGCCGCGAAGATGCCGAAGTTCAACTCGATCTCGATCTCCGGGTATCACATCCAGGAGGCCGGCGCGACGGCCGACCTGGAGCTCGCCTACACCCTCGCCGACGGTCTGGAGTATCTGCGCGCCGGCATTGCGGCCGGGCTGGACATCGACGGCTTCGCCCCGCGGCTCAGCTTCTTCTGGGCGATCGGGATGAACTTCTTCATGGAGGTCGCCAAGATGCGCGCGGCCCGGGCGATCTGGGCCAGGCTGGTCGGTGAACTTGGCGCGAAGAACCCGAAATCCCTGTCGCTGCGGACACATTCGCAGACCTCGGGCTGGTCGCTCACCGCGCAGGATCCGTTCAACAACGTCGCCCGCACCTGCATCGAGGCGATGGCCGCGACGCAGGGGCACACCCAGTCGCTGCACACCAACGCGCTGGACGAGGCGGTCGCGCTGCCGACGGACTTCTCGGCGCGGATCGCCAGGAACACCCAGCTGCTGCTGCAGCAGGAGTCGGGCACCACGGCGATCATCGATCCCTGGGGCGGCTCGTACTTCGTGGAGAAGCTGACCCACGACCTCGCGCAGCGGGCCTGGCAGCACATCGAGGAGGTCGAGGCGGCCGGCGGGATGGCCAAGGCGATCGAGGCGGGCATCCCGAAGATGCGCATCGAGGAGGCCGCCGCCCGCACCCAGGCCCGGATCGATTCCGGCACGCAGGCCGTTCTCGGCATCAACACCTACCGCACCGAAGACGCCGACGAGCTCGAGGTGCGCAAGGTGGACAACCGGGCGGTCCGCACCGAGCAGGTGGCGAAACTGCAGCAACTGCGCGAGGAGCGGGATGCCGACGCGGTGACCCGCGCGCTGGACGCGCTGACCGCGGCGGGCGCAGCGAACAGCGGGCCCCTCGGCGACCTTTCCCACAACCTGCTGGCGCTGGCGGTCGATGCCGCGCGGGCCAAGGCCACGGTGGGCGAGATCTCCGATGCGCTGGAGAAGGTGTTCGGCCGGCACACTGCGGTGATCCGTACGATATCGGGCGTGTATCGCGCCGAAGCGGGCGAGTCCCCGCGCATCCAGGAGGTTCTCGCGGCAACGGAGGCCTTCGCCGAGGCGGAGGGCCGGCGCCCGCGCATCCTGGTGGCCAAGATGGGCCAGGACGGCCACGACCGCGGCCAGAAGGTGATCGTCAGCGCCTTCTCCGACCTGGGTTTCGATGTCGACGTCGGCCCGCTGTTCTCGACCCCGGAGGAGGTTGCGCAGCAGGCGGTGGACGCCGACGTGCACGTCGTCGGCGTGAACTCGCTTGCGGCGGGCCACCTCACGCTGGTTCCCGCGCTGAAGGCGGCGCTGGCGGACCTGGGCCGGCCCGACATCATGATCGTGGTCGGCGGCGTCATCCCGCCCGGTGACATCCCCGAACTCCGGGAGGCCGGTGCGGCCGCCGTGTTCGGCCCGGGAACGGTGATCGCCGACGCGGCCCTGGACCTGCTGCGGGAGCTGTCGGCCACCCTGCAGCACTGACCGCGGGTGGTCGCGTTCTGTGATCAGCGCTACGACTGCTATAGGACCAAGTGCCCTTGGGTTGTGACGCTGCGTCGCCAACGATGGACACGGGACAGGCGGAGATCTGTCATGCCCGACGGCACCCCACCGGGCAGCGCCGCCGGTCCCTCCACAGATGGCGGTACCTCATGGGCATCACGCAGCAAGTGCATCCGACTGTCGCGCCGTACGCGGCAGGCGGCATCGACGCGGTGCGCACCGACGGCGGACTGGTGCACATCAGGCCGGTGCAGCCCGAAGACATCGAGCCGCTGCTGAATCTGCACGACGGGGTCTCCGAGCGTTCCAGGTACCTGCGGTTCTTCTCCTTCAGCCGAAACTCGGCGGGTGCCTACGTTCGGTTGCTCGTGCAACCGGCGAGCGACCGGCATGTGGCGTTGTGCGCGTGGATCGACGGCCGGCTGGTCGGCGTCGCCGCGTTCGAGCGGATCAGTGAGACGGCGGCCGAGGTGGCTCTGCTGGTGGCCGACGAGCACCACCACCAGGGCATCGGCACCTTGCTGCTGGAGCATCTCGCGGCCGCCGCCCGACGGGTCGGCATCCGGCAGTTCGACGCCGAGGTGCTGGCCGAGAACGGGGCCGCGGTGCAGGTCCTGCACGACCTCGGCTTCCACGTGGGTTTGCGGATGGAGGGCTCGACGGAGCTGATCGTGATGGACCTGGCCACGGACGATCGCGCGCTGCAGGCGATGGACACGCGGGAGCGATCCGCCGGTGAGGCCAGCCTGCGGCGCATCCTGTCGCCGGCCTCGGTTGCCGTCATCGGGGCCGGGAGCAAGCCGCACAGCGTCGGTCACCAGGTGCTGCGCAACATCGTCGACGGTGGGTTCACCGGCAAGGTCTATGCGGTGAACCCGCACCACGACAGCATGCTCGGAGTGCCCTGCGTGCCGACTGCGAGCGAGTTGCCGTCGGCGGTCGACCTGGCGATCATCGCGGTCCCGGCGGAGAAGGTGCCGCAGGTGGTCAGGGACTGCGGCGAGCGCGGCGTCCGCGGCCTGTTGCTGCTGACCGCCGGATACAGCGAAACGGGGGAGGTCGGCCAGGCCCGCCAGCGTGAGGTGATCGGGATCGCCCGCCGTTTCGGCATGCGGGTGGTCGGGCCGAACTGTCTCGGAGTGCAGAACACCGATCCGGCTGTGCGGCTGAACGCCACTTTCGCCGCACTTCCGGGGCTCAGCGGCCCGCTCGGACTGGTCTCCCAGTCCGGGGCACTGGGCATAGCGGTGATCGCGGCCGCCGCGCGCTGGGGTCTGGGGATCTCCCAGTTCGTGTCGGTCGGCAACAAGGCCGACGTCAGCAGCAACGATCTGTTGCTCGACTGGCAGGACGACGATCGCGTCAAGGTCATCGCGCTGTACCTGGAGTCGTTCGGCAACCCGCGCAAGTTCGCCCGTATCGCCCGGTCCGTGGCGGTGCGCAAGCCGATCGTCGCGATCAAGTCGGGCAGATCCGCCGCCGGCCGGCAGGCGGGCCAATCGCACACCGCTGCGGCCGCGTCGTCGGACGTCGTGGTCGATGCGATGTTCGAGCAGGCCGGCGTGCTCCGCGTGGACACCATGCAGCAGATGCTCGATGTCGCCCGGGTGCTCTGCGACCAGCCGCTGCCACCGGGACCGCGAGTGGTGGTCATCGGCAACTCCGGCGGCCCCGGAATCCTCGCGGCCGACACCGCCGAGAGTGCGGGCCTGCAGGTGGTGACGCTGTCAGCGCACACCGAGAGCCTGGTCCGGCAGGCGGTCCCGACCGCCGCGTCGTGCCGGAATCCGATCGACCTGGGAGCGGGGATGACGCCCGAGGGGATCGGCCGAGCGCTACAGGTGGTGCTGGCCGCCCCGGAGGTCGACGCCGTGCTGACCATCTTCACCGACATTGCGGTGACCGACTCCGACGAGGTGCTGGCGCAGATCGGCGCAGCGCAACTGGCGGGCCACGGCGTCGACAAGCCCGTCATCGTCACGCGTGTCGGCGCCGTTCCGGCCTCCGTGCCGATCCCGGGATCCGGCCGGGCGGGACTGTCCCTGCCGGTGTTCACCTTCCCCGAACCCGCCGCTGCCGCGCTGGCCCTGGCCGTGCGGTACGCGGCGATCAGGTCGAAGGAGCAACCGGTGCTGCGACGCCCGGCGGTCACCGACGCGGACGCTGCCCGGCGGGTGGTGACCGGCGCGCTGGCGGCCGGCGGAAGCTGGCTGGCCGCCGACGACATCGCGACCTTGCTCGGCTGCTACGGCATCCCGCTATGCCCGCAGCGAGTGGTGCGGACCGCCGATGATGCCGCCGCGGCGGCCGCCGAACTCGGCTACCCCGTCGCCGTCAAGGTGGCGGTCGGTGGGCTGCACAAGACCGATATCGGTGGTGTCCGGCTCGGTATCGGCTCCGCGGCCCAGGTGCGGGAAGCGTTCGCCGATCTGGCCCTGCTGTGCCCGGACGGCCCGGTCGTCCTGGTGCAGCCGATGCACCGGGCCGCGACCGAGGTGATCATCGGCGCGGTCCAGGATCCACTGTTCGGTCCGGCCGTGATGATCGGTGCCGGCGGCGTCCTGGCCGATCTCATCGCCGACCGCACTTTCCGGCTCGCACCGGTGACCGGGCCGGACGCGGCGGCGATGGTGGATGCGTTGCGAACGGCCCGGCTCTTCGACGGCTACCGGGGGGCGCCGGTGGTCTCCCGTGTGGCACTGGCCGATCTGCTCGTTCGGGTCGGAATACTCGCCGACGATCTTCCCGAGGTTGCCGAGCTGGACCTCAATCCGGTGATCTGCCGGGGCGACGAGCTGGTCGTGGTGGACGCGAGGATCCGGGTGGCGGTGCCGACGCCGAAGCCCGACCCGGCGCTGCGACAGTTGCGCTGACGAGCGGCGCGCGCACAGGTCGCCGTATCCTGGTCACCGTCCGGCGCGAACCGGATGATGCTGACCGTCAGAAGCGGTGTGGTGAACTCTGTCCACGCCATCGTTCGCCGGCCGCTGCCGGTGGCGATACACCCGATGTATCACACATCCGTCGGTTCTCACGTGAGGGCGCCCATGGTTTCGGATCAACCGGAGCGGCAGCCGGTGAAGGACCCGGTGACCGACCCGGTCGAACGGCGCTCCCAGCGACCGTCGGATCCGGCGTTGACGTTCCCGGACCTTCCGCGGCTGGAACTGGAGGAGCTGCTCAGCCAGCTGGTTGCCCGGGCCACCGAGGTGATGGCCACCCAGGGCCGGCTGCGCGGCCTGCTGCACGCGAACCAGATGATCGTCGGCGACCTGGCGCTCCCTGTGGTGCTCCGCCGGATCGCCGAGGCCGCGCGCGAGCTCATCGGAGCGGAGTATGCGGCGCTGGGCGTCATCGCCCCCGACGGCTATCTCTCCGAGTTCGTGCATGTCGGCATGGGCACTGACCTGGTCGAGCAGATCGGGCGGCTGCCGCAGGGCAAGGGTCTGCTCGGAGCGCTGATCGACGACCCGCACCCGATCCGCCTGAACAACATCTCGACGGATCCGCGATCGTCGGGATTCCCGCCGCACCACCCGCCGATGAACAGCTTTCTCGGAGTGCCGATCAGGGTGCGGGACGAGGTGTTCGGCAACCTCTACCTGGCCGAGAGCGTTCGCGGTGAGTTCACCGCCGAGGACGAGGAACTGGTCAAGTCACTGGCCGCCACCGCCGGCGTCGCCATCGAGAACGCTCGGCTGTTCCAGGCGGCCCGGACCAGGCAGGAGTGGTTGCAGGCAACCGCGACCATCAGTCGTCAGCTGCTGTCCGCCGAACCCACCCGCCCGCTGGCGATGATCGCCGAGCGGACGAAGGAGATCGCCCGGGCCGACCTGGTGACCGTGGTGTTGCCCGGCGCCACCGACGATGCCGACCTGCGGGTGGATGTTGCGGTCGGCGAGGGCGCCGACACCTTGATCGGGATGCGGCTGCCTGTTGCCGAGTCGTTGTCGGGCCGCGTGTACAGCACGGGTCAACCGATGCGGCTGGTGAGCCCTGGTGAGCAGCCGGGACTCGCGCTGGCTGCGGCGCGCGCCCTGGAGATCGGTCCCGTCATGGTGTTGCCCATGGTCGGTTCCCAGCGCGTTCATGGCGTACTCACCGCGGCCCGACTGGCCGGGCAGTCGGCCTTCACCGCAGAAGACCTGGCGATGGCCAGCGGTTTCAGCAATCAGGCCGCGGTCGCGATCGAACTGGCCGAGGCGCGCAACGAACAACAGCGCGCCGCCATGTTGGACGAACGCGAACGGATCGCCGCCGACCTGCACGATCACGTGATCCAGTCCCTGTTCGCCGCCGGGCTGACCCTGCAGGCGGTCGCCACTCGTCTGCCGCCGGGTCCCTCGACGGATCGGCTGCTCAGCACGATCGGAGGGCTGGATGACACCATCCGGCAGATCCGTGAATCGATCTTCCAGTTGAGCCAGCCGCCGCGAGTCGGTCAGCTCAACGTCCGCACGCGCGTCCTGGATGCCGTGGCAGACGTTGCTCCCGCACTGGGATTCGAACCGGTCATCACCTTCTCGGGTTCCATCGACGATCTCCCCACCGGGGACGTCACCGACGACATGGTGGCCGTCCTTCACGAGGCGCTCAGCAACGTCGCGCGGCATGCTCGCGCGTCATCCGCGTCCGCGGCTGTGACCGCCGCTGCCGACCGCGTGACGGTTGTCGTTCGGGACGACGGCACAGGGATCGGCGACACCCAGCGGCGCAGCGGCCTGGCCAACCTTCGTCGCCGTGCGGAGCGTCGCGGTGGTGCCATGGAACTGCTCGCCGGCGACCCCAGGGGAACCGAATTGCGCTGGTCAGTGCCGGTATCCGGGTAGTTCGGCAACGCTCGGTCGGGTCCCGACGGGACCTTCGGCACTTGCCGCCCCAGGGGCCCCAAGGCGCATCCTGAAAGGACATTCATCCGACAAGGCGCATCGACGATGTGCTGGGGAGATCGCCATGACCGCCATTGCAGAACTGATGGACCTGACCGCGCTGGACCGCGTCGAGTGCCTTCGGTTGCTGGCGCCGGGCGGGTTCGGTCGGGTGGTCTGCACGGACGGTGCCCTGCCCACGGCAGAGCCGGTGAGCTACTTGTTGGACCGTGAGGAGATCGTCTTCCGGGCGACCGCCGGCGGACGGCTGGCCGCCGCGGCGAAGAACGCCGTGGTCGCCTTCCAGGCTGACAGCTTCGACAACGAAACCGGTCACGGCTGGAGCGTGCTGGGCGTCGGCCGCGCGTACGAGGTCTCCGGGGCGCGCCGTCTCGCGGAAATGAGCAACCAGGACCATCTGGGCGACACGTCCGGTCATTGCTCCATCATCATTGCCGTGCCGTTGTGGCGGCTGAGTGGCCGGCGGCTGCTGGTCAGCGGCGCGGACCGGCAAGCTGCCCCGGTCTGAGCGGGATGACGGCGCGAGCCGTCGCTCCGGCACCGTCGCGACGGTCACCCCCGATGCGGGCGTGCTCTTCTGGCACGACTGTCATGCGTCGGTGTGTGTTCCAGCACGCATTGTGAGCGGATGTCGACGGGTCTATGGTCCGACCCAGCAGTATGGAGTGAATTCAGCGCTTCGCGGTTCCGTCATTCCCGCCCCTTCGGGGGCAGGAATTGTCCTCAACGGGGAGGGATGTTCATGACGGCTCCAGCACCATTTCCATCACACAGTCCGGGTTTTGCTGACACTTCGCGTCCACACACGGTCGAACCGATGGCTGACGGTCAGCTGTGGAGGTTGCTTGCGGGGGCGCGATCCGAGGGCGATCCGGCGGCGGTCGCCGCCGCCGAGGACGCCGTCTTCCGTTGCTACCGGCCGATGGCCGCTGCGATGGCCGCCGACGCTGCCGAGGCCGCGGTCACCGACCGGCCGGCCGGAGTCCAGCCTTCCGGAGCTGCCGAGCTCGAGCAGGCGGCCGAACTGGGGCTGGCGCAGGCGGTGCTGGCCTGGCGGCGAGCGGACGGCGTCGGATTCATCGATTCGGCACGCAGGGCGGTCGGCCATCGGTTACGGGTCGCCACCGCGGGAGGCTGGACGGCGAGCGGGTCGGCTGTCCGAGAGCCGATGCGGGCGCACCGTCAGGGACCCATCGGTGAGGCCCCCACGACGGGCCCGGCGGCCGGCACGGGTCGTCGACACAGCGTTGAGGTCGCCATGCTGGATCGGGCGGGCGTCATCGTCTCGGTGAATGACGCGTGGCGCGAATTCGGCGCGGCCAATGGCGGCAACGGCAGCCGAACGGGGGTCGGCACGTCCTACCTGGCAGTCTGCGAGGCGGCCGGTGAGGACATGAACGCACGCCAGGTGGCCGCCGCGATCAGGGCTGCAGCGTCCGGGGATCTGCCCGCTCCGGTGGGCATCGTGATTCCCTGCCACGCGCCGACCGTCCTTCGCTGGTACGACGTGCTCGTCTCGCCGCGGCTGGACCGCAGGTTCCGCACCGTCGGCGTTGCCGTCACCCTCACCCTGCGGGCGGCACGCGCGGTGAACTAGGCGGCGAGGCGACGGCCTCACCTGCCGTCAGGAAGTGCCCTCGACCGCCGGTGCGTGCGATGACTCCAGTTGCAACAGCACGGTCTTGACTTCCGGCCCACCGACATACCGTCCGGTGGACCCGTCCGAGCGGACGACCCGGTGGCACGGCACGACCACCGGGAGCGGGTTCGTCGCGCACGCTGTGCCCACCGCGCGGACCGCGCGGGGGTGCCCGGTGGCCAGCGCCACCTGGGCGTAGCTCTCGGTAGCGCCGTAATCGATCGCCCTGAGGTGTTCGAGCACGTCGAGCCGGAAGCCGTGGCTGAGCCGGAGATCCAGCGGCAGGTCGAAAGCTGTCCGGGAGCCGTCGAAGTACTCCGAGATCTGCTGCGCCGCATGGTCCAGCCTGCCGGGCGCGAACAGGATGCGGGGGCTGATTCGTTCGGCCAGTGCGACCAGGACGCTGTCGTGGTCCTCGCGTTCGAAAGCCACCCGGACCACCCCGTCGCCGGTGGCCGCGAGCAGCAGACTGCCCACCGGTGTGTCCAGGGTTCGGTAGGCGATGTCCAGCAGTCCGGCGGAGGTCGCAGCGCCGAGCAGAGATTCGCGCAGTCGGGACAGGGCCTGCGGATCGGTGTCGTAGAGGGCGGCAGGCAACCCGCCGCCGAACCGGCCGGGAGTCGTGGATGGATGGTTCATCTGGTGCCTCCGAGACGAGGTTCGAGGTAGGTCCTGCGCAGCGCGTGGATGCCGTCTGCTGCGGCCCGGCGCGCCGCGTCGGTGCTGCCGCCGACAATCGCGGCGACGTCCTTGTGCGGCAGCCCGGCCAGGTAGTGATACGCAACCGCCTGGCGTTGCCGGTCGGGGAGAGCTGCGACGTCCGCCCACAGCTGTTCGTCACCGGCGCCCGGCAGCCCCAGCGACGAACGGCCGTCGGGTGGCCGGTCGACAGGGACGGCGGCCCTGGCGCGGCTGCGGATGACGTCGACCGCCTTCCGGTGCGCGACCGTCACCAGCCAGGCCTCGACATTGGCGCCGGCCGGGAGATCGGGGTACGCCCGCAGCGCAGCGAGAAAGGTTTCCGACCAGGCATCTTCGGCATCGTGGAGCCCGACGACGGCACGGCAGACGCGCAGCACGGTGCCACCGTGCTGGTGCACGACCCGCTCGAAGGGCTCTTTGGTCACATCAGGCAGACGGTGCTCGACGCGGTTTCGTGAGATGGCAATTCGCCGGCCGGGATCCTGTGTGGTGTCGATGGTCCCCGGTCATCCATGAGGACAGCCTGCTGCTCCGGTGTGCCGGCCGGAGCAGCGGGGTCTCAGCCGATGGTCAGCGCCGGGGACCGGGGTGCGATGCCGTCGTTGACGACGACCAGGCCCACCTGGACGCTGCCGCGGGCCGGGATGACGGCCGCCCAGCCTGCGCCGGTGCAGGTCACCCGTCCCGCCGCCACCGAACAAGTCATCCCCCAGGAGGACGACACGGACCGGGCATGCGGATCTGCCCAGCTCACCCGCCAGCTGCTGACCGCCGTGCCGGGCGCACGCAGGGTCAGGTTTGCCACGTATCCGCTGGGCCACTGGTCGCCCAACTGCCAGGCCGCCGTCAGGGTTGCTCCACCGGACGTGGGTGTCGCCGTGGTGCGCGGCGTCGTGCTGGCAGGCGTCGTGCTGGCAGGCGCGGTGCTCGTGGCGCGCGGGGTTTCGCTGGTCGGGGTGGTGCTGGTCGGGCTGGTGCTCGCGGTGCTGGCGGTCGTGGTCGTGCTGGTCCCCGGTGTCCCCGAGGTCGGGAGGAGCGGCGCAAGGGCGTTCAGCTTCGCCTGCTGCGGGGTCCGCCAGTCGTCGGCGACCAGGCCCCCGGTGTCGCCGCTGTTCGGGTTGTAGGACCAGTAGGCGAAGCTCGTCCGGTGCTCGGCCAGGTAGCTGACCAGGGTTGTCAGCCATGCCTTGTCGGACGCGGTCTCCAGCTTGGTGCCGAACTCACCGACGAAGACCGGGGCGAGCCCGCGCTGCTGGAGGTACCCCCAGTTCCGATCCCAGATGGAAGGCAGATTGCCCGGGTACCCGGGATCGCTGAACCAACGCTGCGCGTACACGCTGGCGGGGTAGTCGTGGACCGAATAGACCAGGTGGTGCGGCAAGGCGAAGCTGATCGGTCGAGTGGCCGCGTCGGCCAGCCCGCCGCCCCACCACGTGCTACCGCCGGTGGTCTGTTGTTCGACACCCTCGACGAAGATCAGCCAGTCCGGGTTGACGGCCAGCACTGCGTCACCCGCTCGGGTTGCGGCGGCCGCCCAGTCGGTCGCCGGGTCACCGCATCCCCAGCAGGCCGGCCCATGCGGCTCGTTGTGCAGGTCTGCACCGATGACGGCCGGCTGATTGCGGTACCGGCCGGCCAGGGACACCCAGTCCGCGATCCACTGCCGTTCGGGGAACCGCGAGGTGTACCACAGTTCGGACTGTCCGCCGGAGTCCGGACGGTGCCGGTCGAGGATCACCCGAAGGTGTCGAGCGGCAGCGGCCTCGACGACCCGGTCCATGATCTGCAGCGGAGTCAGTCCGACCAACGTGGGGTTGCGCCAGCTGTCCACACCCGACACGGCGGACGCGGGGGCCGCCATGCATTCCGATGAGTACGGCAAGCGAATGGCGTTGAATCCGAAAGCCGCGATTTGATCCATCGCCTGATCGAGCGTGATCGTCCACAGTCCGTGCGGAGCGCAATTGGACGTTTCCATTCCGAACCAATTCGCCGCCCGGATCGTGAATTCCTCACCCGTTGTGGTGACTATTCGGGAACCGTCTGTGAGTAGACGAGGAGTCCCGTCTGCCGCGGTAGCAGGTGCCGACGTACCGGTGAATGCGGCCAGTGACAAGGTCATCACGAGCACGGCAAACACGCTGAACAGCCTGGCAAACCGACCCCCTCGCCGCCGAGCCCGGAATTGCGGCAGGGCGGTCCGGCTCGGTGGTGTCGGCAATTCGCTGCTCATCGGCACACTTTATCGTCGATCGCTCGACCTAATTGACAGGGCCGTTCGGGAGCTGACGTTGTCCAGGCATTTGAAGAATTGATACGCCCGCTCGATCGGTGGGTGCGCCATCCGCCCACCCGGTGCGGTCGTCGCGAAGCGCGCTGGGTTACCGTCGCCCATGCCCGCTTCCCGCACTCCCACCGCGCTGGTCACCGGAGCGACATCCGGCATCGGATATGCGTTCTCGCGTGCTCTGGCACGATCCGGACACGATCTGGTGCTTGTCGCCCGGGACGGTGACCGGCTCGCATCCCGCCGCACCGAGCTCCTGGCGCTGGGTTCGCCGACGGTGGAGACCATCCGGGCCGACCTCGCAGATCGCGGCGAACGGGAGCAGGTCGCCGAACGGCTGCGTGACCGGGCGCGGCCCGTCGATCTCCTGGTGAACAACGCGGGCAGCACCCTGGGCGTCGAGTTCCTGCAGGCTGCCGACTCGGACCTGATCGCCCAGGTCGAGCTGAACTCGATTGCGGTGATGAGCCTGACCCATGCGGCGCTGCCGGCGATGATCGACCGTGGTCACGGAGGGATCATCAACGTCGCGTCGACCGCTGGGTTGGTGCCCGGCAGGGGTTCGACCTACGGGGCGACGAAGGCGTTCGTCATCTCGCTGAGCGAGGGTCTGGCGATGTCCCTGCGGGGCACCGGCGTACGCGTCCAGGCATTGTGTCCGGGGTTTGTCCGAACCGAGTTCCACCAGCGCGCCCACATCGACATGAGCGCGACACCGAGTTGGGCGTACGTCGACGACGACCATCTGGTCGCAGCGTCGCTGGCCGATCTGCGCGCCAACCGGCCATTGTCGATCCCTGGCGTGCTGTACAAGAGCCTGTACGTCGCCACCAAGATGGCGCCCCGGGGGCTGGTCAGGCGGATGGCCTCGAAGGTGAACGCCAAGGGACGCACCTGAAGTGTGACGACGGTCGGCCCAGATCGGTCGGCCCAGATCGGTCGGCCCAGATCGGTCGGCCCGGATCGGTCGGCACCAAACGTTCGGCTGGGAACGGCGGGCGGCAGACGGCCACCAGAAGACGACAACGCCGCCGGTCCCGTCATCGATCTGACGGGTCACCGGCGGCGCTGCAAGCGCTCAGTGTTCTGCGCTGCGCACTGCATGTGTGCAGACGACGCCCCGAGTTCAGGCGCCACGAAGGCTTTCGGGCTCAGCGACCGAAGACGTCGTTGGCTGCATCCTTGGCGTTGTCGCCGGCCTGCTTGACGTTGGCCTTGGCCTGATCGCTCTGACCCTCGGCCTCGAGGCTCTCGTTGTCGGTGGCCTTGCCGGTGGCCTCCTTCACCTTGCCGACGGCCTCTTCGCCCGAGTGCTTGATCTTGTCGCCCATAGCCATGATGTGTCCCTCCTGAGATCGGGTGCGGGACGCCGACCGACATGGCAAGCGTCAAAGGCCATGTTCCCGGTACGAGCGGGATCAAACACCGACGTCAACCGTGTTTCGTCGCATCGGGCCCGGGGTACGCAATCGCCAGACGAGGCGGCACCGACCGGCGCCGCCCGAGCAGCTGAGGAGACGAAGATGGCGACCCTGTTGTGGATCATTGCGGTGGTGTTGGTGATCGCGGGGATTTTCGCGATCGTGCGCAAGCAACTGGTCTGGGGCATCGTGCTGATCGTGGTCGGTCTGCTCGTCGGCCCGGGTGGCGTCAGCATCTTCACCTGACCTTTGAGTGCGTCGAGCGCGCCGGCCCCCGTATTCGCGGGGACGCCATCGCGCTCCGCGATCACGCGACTGCAGGCTGGAACTGCTTGCAGGAGCGGGCTTCGGCTGCCGGACCGTGGTGAATTTGTGGCCCCACGCGCCGATCAGCGACCGGGCGGTCGCCTCCATGTCGGACGGGTGCAGGGATGTGCCAGGCTGGTCGGGTGAGTCAAAGCCCTGTGCCCGACCCCGTCGACCGGCCCGGCGAACCCGTTCCCGACGCCGCTGCGAAGGCGCGGCTCGCTGAGCTCGTCAATCAGCTGGCGGTGGTCCACGGCCGGGTCACCCTCTCCTCGGGTCGTCAAGCGGACTATTACGTCGACCTCCGGCGCGCCACCCTGCACCACGAAGCCGGTCCCCTGATCGGCATCCTGCTGCGGCAGCTGACCGCCGACTGGGAGTTCGAGGCGGCCGGCGGCCTCACCCTCGGTGCCGACCCGGTGGCCACCGCGATGATGCACGCCCCTGGTCCCGCCCTGGATGCCTTCGTCGTGCGGAAAGAGGCGAAAGCGCACGGAATGCAGCGCCGCGTGGAGGGGCCTGATGTCGCAGGGCGACGCGTGCTGGTCGTCGAGGACACCACGACCACCGGTGCCTCACCGCTGACCGCTGTCACCGCACTGCGTGCAGAAAGCGCCGACGTGGTCGGGGTGGCCACGATCGTGGATCGCGGCACCGGCGCCGACCGGGTGCTCTCGGATGCCGGTCTGCAGTACCGGTTCCTGCTGGGCCTGGAGGACCTGGGCCTGCCACCGATGTGACCGGACCCGGGCCGCGGGGCGACGGTGTCACCGTCGACGAACCGGGCTGCCCCGAGCCCGGCAATGGCCAACCCGGACAGGCCCCACCGGACCGGGACCGCCCCGTCGATGCGCAATCCGCCGAGCCGGACGAGGACGGCCGGGGACCCACCGAGTGGGTCGGTGCCGCACCATCGGTCGGAGTCGGCCCGCATCCACATCCCTGGCCCGAAGATCCGCGGTACGACCCGCAGCTGCTGGCCGAGGGCGATACCCGCAATGTCGTCGACAGGTACCGCTATTGGCGGCGCGAAGCCATCGTTGCCGATCTCGATCAAAACCGGCACCCGCTGCACGTGGCGATCGAGAACTTCGGGCACGACATGAACATCGGCACTGTCGTCCGGACCGCCAACGCCTTCGCGGTCGCGGCCGTACACATCGTCGGCCGAAAGCGATGGAACCGCCGCGGCGCGATGGTGACCGATCGATACCAGCACATCCGGCATCACCCGGACGTCGCCTCCGTGATGGACTTCGCCGAGGCGGCCGGCCTGACCGTGGTGGCCGTGGACAACCTCCCCGGCGCGGTCCCGCTCGAGACGACAACGCTTCCGGTCGACTGCCTGCTGCTGTTCGGCCAGGAGTCGTCAGGGCTCAGTGACGCGGCCCGGTCGCGCGCGGCGATGACGGTCTCGATCGCCCAGTTCGGTTCGACCCGGTCGATCAACGCGGGGGTGGCCGCCGGTATCGCGATGCACGCCTGGATTCGCCAGCATGCAGACCTCGGCGCCGCGTCGTGGCTTCCGCAGGGGAAGTCGGAGGCCGCGCCGTGACGGACCGTTGCCAGGGATGTCACGGACAACTGCCACCGCCCGCCGGCGGTGATCGGTGGGATGAGAGCAGGCGTGACGTACGCCATGTGCACCGCAGCGAGTAAACCGGCGTGGTGGCGTAACGCCGAGGCGTCCGTGAGCGACAGGCTGGGTAAGGGGGACCACCACAGAGCCCGATCTGCCTCGCAGGTCGGGCTCTGTGCTTGTCTGTTGCAGTGCGGGCAGGCTCCAGGCCCTGTTCGGATCGGGAGTGCGTCCGGCCCCGGGTGGGCGAGCAGTTCGCTGGAGCGAGGCAGGCGGCGGATCGCCCGACTCCGTCCGGATAGGTTCGTCGGGTGACTGTGGAGCTGAACACCATCCGGACCACGGCGCCGTGGGCATTGATCGCCATCGGGGTGATCGGGATCGTCGCCGCGATCATCATCAAGAAAATCGTGGGGAAGATCATCGCCCTGGTCCTGGCCGCAGTGCTCATCTTCGTCGGCTGGCAGCAACGTCAGCACGTGATCGACTACGCCAACTCCATGAAGGACCAGACCTGCAAGAGTGCGCCGAGCTTCGTCGGGATCGAGGTCTCTCTGCCCGACTCCTGGTGCGGCTGACCCTGGCCGGCACGGCCGGACCTCAGCGAAGGGTCGTCTCCGAAGGCGGTGTGGACAGGGACGTCAGTCCAGGGCGCCTTCCGGCGAGCCGGGCTTGGAGGCAGGACCGGCCACGTCGCGGCCGCGCCGGCGCTGCATCCAGTGCGCGATCGCCGGAACGGCGCTGAACAGGATCACGATGACGACCGCCATGATCACGATGAGGTCGACGTTCTTGGCAATGAAGTCGATCTGCCCGAGGTAGTAGCCGGCGATGGTCACGACCCCGACCCACAACACGCCGCCGATGGCCGAGTACACCGTGTAGATCTTGGCGTTCATCCTGGATGCGCCGGCCATCACCGTGGCCACCGTCCTGATCACCGGGACGAACCTGGCCAGCAGGATGGTGATCTTGCCGTACTTGGCGAAGAAGGCTTCGGACCTCTCGATGTACTCGTGCTTGAGGAACTTCGCGTCCGGCCGGGAGAAGACAGGTGGTCCGAGCTTCCAGCCGATCCCGAAGCCGACCATGTTCCCGACGAAAGCGGCCAGCGACACCAATCCGATGAACACCCACAGGTTGACATCCAGGGCACCGGTGGCGATGAAGAGCCCGGAAACGAAGAGCAGGGTGTCACCGGGCAGGAAGAAGCCGATGAGGATGCCGCACTCGGCGAAGATGATCAGCATGATGCCCAGCAACGCCCAGGTGCCCATGGCGTTGATGAGGTTCGACGGATCGAGCCATCCGGGCAGGAGCGCGAGCTGAGTGGTCACAGTGACCAAGGGTATCGGGTGGTCCTCGCCGATCGGCCTGGTTCGGCGCCTGGTGAGATGGTTCGCACGCTCACGCAACCCCGGTCCGGGCCGGCCTCCGAGGTGCTCGGGTCAACCGCCGAACGGCACGGGATGGTCGTGCAGGCCCATCAGGCTGCCCCACAATCTCGGCCCGGCCGTTGTCAGGTAACAGGAGACGCTGACCGATCTGTCCAAATCGGAGGCATACATCCTGGCCGGGGTGGTCTTCAGCACCAATCGACCGCCGTCCGTGGGGTCCGGCCGGCCCACCGCCGCAACGGCGAGCCGTCGGCAGGACTCCCGCAGGTCGGCCGTGGTCACCCGGGAGCGATCCGCGATCACCCCGACAGACAGCAGTTCCGACTGGTGGGGCTGGTGACAGCCGACGGTCTCGATGGAGGGGGTCACCGCAGGTGCGTCCCAGCAGGTCCCGTACTGATCCGGCAACCGCCCAGTGCTGAACGCCTCGGCCAGCGTTCCCCGGTAGGAACTATCCGACGGCGGGGCGACGACGCAGGCGGCCCAGATCCGCCCCTCCGATCGCAGGAATGGTGACGGGTACACCCATGCGGTCCGCACGTTGATCGACATCCGCCAGCCGACGGGGTCTTCGGCCGCCTGCGCAGGGGTGACGGACGAGGGTCGGAAGCCCTCCGCGGATCGGGTCAGGCCCGCGTAGCGCAAGGCCGCCTCATGACAGTCGATGCCGGTCTGGGCGATCTTGCGTTGCCGGGTCTCGATATCCCCGGTGGCCGTGACAGTCAGCACCACCTCGGCGGCGACCGCCGAATTCCGGCAGGAAACCGCCGTCGGGCCGAGGGGCAGCGACACCGCCAACGGCGTGTTCGAGGTGCCGCTCGACAACGCACCGGACCGGGTGAGCGGAGGTGCGATTCCCTCGGGTCGCTGCAGCAGGCAGTCACCCATGCGCGGATCACGCGGGATGGCGACCGGCCCGCCGGACCCGGTCATCCGGCGTCCGCCGAGCAGCGGCACGACAACGGCCACGGCCAGCACGGCCATGACCAACAGCGCTCCGGCGAGCCGCCGATCCATGCTCCCAAGGTAGAGCACCCGGCTGGTCACCCGCCTGGCGCAAACCAGCGCAGAGGTGCCCGGGCGGGGCCGTCGTCATCGGGACGTGAACGGGGAGCGAGGTGTTCAGAGCAGGGACAACAACCCCACGGTGATGCCCACCAGCAGGCCGACGATCGCGGCGAGCAGCAACAGTTGCCCGGTCGTCAGTTTTCGGGTCACGAGAGAGGTCTGGCCCGTGCGCTGCTGCCCCGCCGCACCGCCGCCTGCCATCAGCCGAAGGGCTTGTGAGAGCACCTGTTCGGCATGAGAGTCCGCCGACCCGGGTTCGCCGTGCGGCGGTTTGCGGGACGGTGGACGCGGATCGTCGGTCACGAATGCGTCGTCCTCATGATGTCGCCGAGCTTGGCGACGGCGCGGCTCGCGGTCGACTTGACCGTGCCCTTGGAAAGGCCGGTGGCAGCGGCGATCTCAGCCTCGGAAAGGCCCCCGTAGTAGCGCAGCACCAGGACCTCGCGTTGCCGCGGCGCGAGGTCACCCAGCGCCGTCACCACGGCCTGATGCTCGGCGGACAGCATCGCCAGCGACTCTGCCGACCTGGCGGTGCCCGGGTCCGGCGGCACGTACGCACGGGCCGTGCGCCGACGGCGCAGCATCGATCGGGAACCGTTGACCACCGCCGTCCGCAAGTACCCGATCGCGGCGTTGCGGTCGCGCAGTCCACCCCAGTTCCGGTAGAGCCCGGCGAACGCTTCCTGCACCACGTCCTCGGCGCTGGCCAGGTCGTCGACCAGCAGGATCGCCAGCCGGACCATCTGCATCCGGTGCGTGCGGTACAGGTCGTCGATGGTGATCGGTGCGGGCGGACGCTCCTGCTGCGTGTGGTCCAGAACGTAGGCCGGATTGAGGCTCGCCAGCGTGCCGAGCGTCCGTTCGACCTCCGATTCGGGCTCGTTCTCGCGGGTCGGCTCGCTGTCTTCCACCATCGGTGCGGAATTGCTCCGTTCCTGAGCATGTGCGGGGGGCTGACGATTGCCGGCTGCCGTCGATCCTGGCACGCCTGCAGCCGTCGCGGGTCCGGCAGCAGGAGAGCGGTTTCATCGCGAAACGACCACCACACTGCGGGCTGGAGCCACGGGTACCGCCGAAACGCTCACCCTTCGCCTTCGCTCCGTGAACAGTGACGACCGGGTTACTCAATCGTTACGAGCTGCATGCCATCTCGACTTGCGGATGCCCGTTGAAAACGCTTCCATTCCTTGTGGTGTGTGAGCGCCCTCACACGCCCAGACCCGAGAAACGGAGGTCGGCCGAGTGACCTACAGACCGGCAAAGAAGTTCACCGCGGCGGTCGTCGGTGTCAGCGCCCTTGCGCTGGTGCTCACGGCTTGCGGCAGCAGTTCCGACAGTAGTTCCAGTAGCAGCACCAGTGCAGCGGAAACCAGTGCCGCCGCCACCAGCGCCGCGGCGTCCAGTGCGGACTCCAGCGCGGCTTCGAGTGCCTCCGGTGGTGCTTCCAGCGCCGCATCCGGTAGCGCGGGCGGCGGCGGCAGCGCCAAACCCGCCTCGATCCCGTGGTGCGACACCCTCAAGTCGACCTACGGCGACCTCACCGGGAAGACGGTCGGCGTGTACTCGACGATCGTCGCGCCGGAGGATCAGCCGTACATCGACGCATTCAAGCCGTTCACCGAGTGCACCGGCGCTCAAGTGAACTACGAGGGGTCGAAGGAATTCGAGGCCCAGGTCATCGTTCGCATCCAGAGCGGTAACCCGCCGGACGTGGCGATCTTCCCGCAGCCGGGTCTGCTCAGCCAGATCGTCAACTCGACCGGCGCCGTCAAGCCGCTTGCCGAGGACACCAAGGCTCTCGGCAACGAGTACTTCCCAGAAGACTGGATGAATTACGGCACCGTCAACGGGATTCAGTTCGCCGTCCCGAACAACGCCGATTTCAAGTCGCTCGTGTGGTACTCGCCCAAGACCTTCGAGGAGAAGGGCTACACGGTCCCGACGACATGGGCGGAACTCACCGACCTGACCGAGAAGATCGCGGCCACCGGTGAGAAGCCCTGGTGCATCGGCATCAAGTCCGGTGAGGCCACCGGCTGGCAGATCACCGACTGGCTCGAGGAGTACGTGCTCCGCCTTGCCGGCCCTGACGTCTACGACCAGTGGGTCAGCCACGAGGTCAAGTTCAGCGACCCGCCGATCGCCGACGCGCTCAAGCAGGTCGGTGACCTGATCAAGAACCCGAAGTACGTCAACGCCGGTCTGGGTAACGTCGCAACGATCGCATCCACCGAGTTCAACGACGTCGCACCGCTGCTCATCAACGGGCAATGCACGTTGTCTCGTCAGGCCGCGAACTTCGACTCCAACTTCAAGGGCAAGAAGATCGGCCCCGACGGCGACATCAACGCGTTCTACTTCCCGCCGATCAACACCGACTTCGGTCAGGTCGTTCTCGGCGGCGGCACGTTCTGGGCGGCCTTCGCTGACCGCCCGGAAGTGAATGCGTTCATGTACTACCTGGCCACCCCGGACTTCGCGAACACCCGCGCGCAGGCCGGAAGCTGGATCTCCGCCAACCTCGGCCTGGAGGCCTCCAGTGTGGAGAGCCCGGTTCAGCAAACCGCACTCACGGTGCTACAGAACCCGGACACGGTCTTCCGCTTCGACGCATCCGACCTGATGCCTGCGGCAGTGGGTTCGGACGCCGAGTGGAAGCAGTTCACCGCATGGATCACCGGTCAGGACGATGCAACAACCCTGGCGAACATCGATGCCGCTTGGCCTGCCGGCTGACGGTATGACCATCGACACCTGATCCGCGCTGGGGGCGCCGGACCGGAAGTCCGGTCCGGCGCGCCCGACGCGCGGTCGGTGTCCAGTGCTGGGAAGGAGTGGCAGTGGACTGGTTTCTGAGGCCCGAGTCGATCTTCGACAAGTTCCTCGTAATGTTCGTCGCGATCATTCTGTTCGTCGCGATCATGTCGCTGATCTTGTGGATCATCGACCGCCCCAATGTGCCCAACTGGTTGGTTGTCGTCGGGTTCTTGGGTCCGGTGACCATTGCGCTGGCCATTGGCCTTTTCTATCCGGCGCTCAGTACCGCGTATCGGTCGTTCCAGGTTTCGGAGGCTGCGGTCGGGCCGGACGGGCAGCCGGTCATCAACCCGCAGACCGGTCAGCGATCCAGCGAGCTCGTTTTCAGCCTCGCCAACTACACCAAGGTGTTCACCGACCCGGGCTTCCAGAAGGTTCTGATCAATACCGTGTGGTGGGTCGTGCTGGTTCCGGTTGTCGCCACCGGTTTCGGTCTGATCTACGCCGTGCTGGTCGATCGCACCCGCGGGGAGAAGCTCGCCAAGGCGCTGGTCTTCCTGCCGATGGCGATCTCGATGGTCGGCGCATCGATCATCTGGAAGTTCATGTACGAGTACCGGCAGGCCGGCTCGCCGCAGATCGGCCTGCTCAACCAGATATTGGTCTGGCTGGGGCTCAGTCCGTATCAATTCATCATCACCGATCCGTGGAACACCTTCTTCCTGATCGCGGTGATGATCTGGATCAACGCCGGGTTCGCGATGACGGTGCTGTCCGCCGCCATCAAGTCGGTGCCCGACGACATCGTCGAAGCGGCACAGATCGACGGCGCAACCGGTTTCAAGCTGTTCCGCAAGGTCACCGTGCCGACGATCCGCCCCGCGGTGGTGGTCGTGCTCACCACGATCGCGATGGGCTCGCTGAAGGCCTTCGACATCGTCCGCACCATGACCGGCGGCAACTTCGGGACCTCCGTGGTGGCGAACGAGTTCTACACCCAGTCGTTCCGCCAGGGTGAGGCCGGCGTCGGCGTAGGCGCCGCGCTGGCGGTCATCCTGTTCATCATCATCGTCCCGGTGATCGTCTACAACGTTCGGCAGATGCGGCTTTCGGAGGAAATGCGATGAGCATGTCGGGTAGTGCTGTCGAGCTTCCGATCCGCGATGACGTCACCCCTGAGGAACGGCTCAGCCCGCGTCAGCTCAAGAAGCAAATCCGGATGCAGGACGCGAAGACGAAGCTCTCGTCACCGTGGGCCTCCGGCATCGCGATCGTGCTGGCGATCCTGTGGACCATTCCGACGTTCGGCCTGTTCGTCACCTCGTTCCGGCCGCCGGCGGAGATCCAGACGTCGGGCTGGTGGACCTTCTTCGCCAACCCCGGGGTGACGTTCGAGAACTACACGAACGCGTGGTCGAACTCCGCGGGTGGGCTCGGCAACTTCTTCATCAACTCGTTCGTCATCGTCTTCCCGGCCGTGCTGATCCCGATCAGCCTGGCGTTGCTGGCGGCGTACTGCTTCGCCTGGGTCGAGTTCCCCGGCCGCAACGTGCTGTTTGTGGCCGTCTTCGCGCTGCAGATCGTCCCGATCCAGGTCACGCTGATCCCGCTGCAGACGATCTTCGTCAACTTCGGTCTGCAGAACTCGTTCTGGCCGGTGTGGATCTCGCACACCATCTTCGGCCTGCCGCTGGCGATCTTCCTGCTGCACAACTTCATGAAAGAGGTTCCGGCCTCCATCGTGGAGGCGGCCCGGGTGGACGGCGCCGGCCACGTCAAGATCTTCTTCGTGGTGCTGATGCCGCTGCTCGTGCCGGCCATCGCTGCCTTCGGGATCTTCCAGTTCCTGTGGGTCTGGAATGACCTGCTGGTCGCGACCGTGTTCGCCCCGTCCCCGAACCTGCGGCCGATCACCGCCGCGGTCGCGGAGCTGTCCGGCACCAAGGGTTCGCAGTGGGAGCTGCTGTCGGCCGGCGCCTTCATCTCGATCGTCGTTCCGCTGGCCGTGTTCATCGGTCTGCAGCGGTACTTCGTCCGCGGCCTGCTCGCCGGAGGCGTCAAGGGCTGATCGGTCACGGATCGGAAGAGGAACGCTCATGTCCGGTCCAGCGATGGGCCCTGCGGGCATCGTCGAAGTTGCCGCGCTGTCAGGGTTCTCGCCCGCCACGGTGTCGCGGGCGCTCCGGGGGCTACCCGGGGTGTCCGCGACCACCCGGCTGGCGGTTCAGGAGGCCGCGAGCGCGCTCGGGTACTTCCCCTCGCCGTCGGCCGCCGCGCTGACCACCGGGCGAACCAACGCGATCGGCGTCATCGCTCCGTGGGTCTCCCGGTGGTTTTTCTCGGCGGTCGTCGAGGGCGCGCAGGAAGTGCTCAGCGCACAGGGCTACGACCTGCTGCTGTATCCGATCGGGGTCGCCGGCGGTCGGCGGGCCGGCGGGCTGGACACCCGCTCGCTGAACAAGCGGGTGGACGGCCTGCTCGCGCTGAATGTGCCGCTGGCCGACAAGTCCATCGTCTCGCTACGGGACCTGCGGGTGCCAGTGGTCACGGTCGGCACCGCGATCGAGGGAATGTCCGGCGTACTCGTCGACAACGTCGAGGTGGGCCGGCAGGCCACCCAGCATCTGCTGGATCTGGGTCACCGCCGGATCGCCTTCTTCGGTGACGACCTGGACGTCATGCACGGCTTCACCGCGGCCGTCGACCGGCACCGCGGCTACGACCTCACTCTGCAGGACGCGGGCATCGAACCCGACCCCACGCTGGTCGAGCGGACCGGCTTCTCGATGGACGGCGGCGAGGCCGCGCTGCATCGCATGTTCGGCAGCGGCCGGGAGTCGTCTGAGCTGCCGACGGCGGTCTTCGCGGTCAGTGATGAGGTCGCCATGGGTGTCCTCTACGCGGCGCGGGAGCACGGCATCAAGGTCCCCAGAGACCTGTCCGTCATCGGCGTCGACGGCCACGACTTCGCTTACCTGTTCGACCTCACGACGATCAGCCAGCCCGTCCGCGACCAGGGACGGATAGCTGCCAGGTTGCTGCTGGAACAGGTCAACAGCACCCAGCCGCGCCCGCCGTCGGTGGTGTCGGTGGGCTCCGGGCTCATCAGGAGGGGGACCACCGGGCCGGTGCGACTGCCTTCTCGCCTCTCCGCCGGGTCCAGGGGAAAACCGGCCAAGGGTCGGACCGAGCAGCTGCCGGGCCCGTCGACTCGACCTGCTGCCGTGCGCGCCTCGCACTCCGATCAGGCACCCCCGCCAGAGGAAGCCGACCGGGCGGCGGATCGGGCAGGAAGCGGTACGCAAGCCGGGTTCGCGCGCGCCGTGTCCGGGGTGCGGGCTGCCGCGGACAACGGATGCTCGGACTGACCCGACTGACCCGACTGACCCGACTGACCCGGCCGCGCGGTCGGCGACGTTGCCGGTTGCCCCATGCTCTGCCGCTGCATCGGGCTCTGCACTGCACCGGCTCTGTCACTGCAACGTCCCGGGGCGGTGACGACTCGAAGAGCCGCGCGCACTACCTATGCGGAATACTGTGCCGCGGGCCGGTTCCGGACCCGGCACCAGATCGGTTCGGTCCCACAACGCCGGGTTCGTGGTGCCGGTCGCGGTCTGCAAGGCCGTGGGCGCCGTCGGCCCAACGGCGTCGCTCGGCACGTCACCAGCCAACCAGCAACCCCGGTCATCGACCTGGGTCACCGTCAGTGGAAGGACCACACGCCATGCCCCTCGCAACTCCGGAGACCTACGCAGCGATGCTGGATCGGGCAAAGGAAGGCGGGTTCGCCTACCCGGCCATCAACATCACCTCGTCGGTCACGATCAACGCAGCGCTGCGTGGCTTCGCCGAGGCCGGCAGCGACGGCATCATCCAGGCATCGACCGGTGGAGCGGAGTTCGCCTCCGGCACCAAGGTCAAGGACATGGTGACCGGCGCCGTCGCGCTCGCCGAGTACACCAAGGTCGTCGCCGACAAGTACGGCATCACCGTCGCGCTGCACACCGATCACTGCCCCAAGGACAAGCTCGACACCTACGTCCGGCCGCTCATCGCCATCTCGACCGAGCGGGTCCGTAACGGTGGGCTGCCGCTGTTCCAGTCGCACATGTGGGACGGCTCGGCCGTGCCCCTGGACGAGAACCTCAAGATCGCCGAGGAGCTGCTGGAGCTGACCAAGGCCGCCAACATCATCCTCGAGATCGAGGTCGGAGTGGTCGGTGGAGAGGAGGACGGCGTCATCGGCGAGATCAACGACAAGCTGTACACCACTCCGGGTGACTTCCTGGCGACGCTGGACGCCATGGGTCTGCCCGAGAACAACTCCTACATCGTGGCCGCGACGTTCGGCAACGTGCACGGCGTGTACAAGCCGGGCGGTGTGTCCCTGCGGCCGACGGTGCTCCGGGACGGCCAGGCCGCACTGTCGGAGAAGCTCGGTCTACCGGCCGGGTCCAAGCCCTTCTCACTGGTGTTCCACGGCGGCTCCGGTTCGTCCGCCGACGAAATCGCTGAGGCGGTGTCGTACGGCGTCATCAAGATGAATGTCGACACCGACACGCAGTACGCCTTCACCCGGCCGCTGGTCGACCACTTCTTCAAGCATTACGACGGTGTGCTGAAGATCGACGGCGAGGTCGGGAACAAGAAGGTCTACGACCCGCGCAGTTACAACAAGCTGGGCGAGATCGCCATGGGCGACCGGGTTGTGGAGGCCTGCCAGCAGCTCGGCTCGGCCGGCAAGTCACTGTCTGCCTGACCAGCTGCGGCATGACCCCCGCGCCATTGCGCGAGAGCGGGCCCCGAGTCATTCGACGGCGCCCGGCCGGTTCACCACCGGTCGGGCGCCGTCGGCGTCCCGGGCCCTCGTTTCGTCGCCGTCCACGACCGGAACAGCGGAGACGGCAGCGGTCGCCGGCAGCATCGCCCGCTCTGCGGGTGCCGAATTCCGCCGGGACGTCGCCAGGACCGAGCCCACGATGACCAGTGGGAAGCCGATGGCCATCCCGATCGTGAGCGGCTCGTCGAGCAGCAGCACCCCGAGAGTGATGGCCACCGCAGGATTGATGTAGGTGATCACCGTTGCTCGCGCCGGACCGGCCTCCGCGATGAGTGCGAAGAAGATCACGAACGCGGCGGCGGTGCAGACGACGGCAAGTCCGACGATCGACCAGGCCGCCGGCGCGGTGATCCGGTCCGGCCAGACCGTCACGGTGAACGGCGCGTAGATCACGGTGGCGACGATCAGTGACGCGGCGATCACGCCCATCGGCGGCAGGTCAGCGAGCTTGCGATTGATGATGATCGGTCCGATGGCATAGCCGATGGCGACCAGCAGCAGCGCGCCGGCCGCGCCGAGGTCGTCGACATGGATGTCCAGGCCGACCAGCGCGGCGACGCCGGCGAAGCCGATCACCAGACCCGCTGTTCGCCGGCCGTCGAGCTTGTCCTGCCCATTGAGCGTGAGGACGATCGCCGCGATCATCGGTACCACCGCGATCAGCAGGCCCGCTGTCGAGCTGTTCAGCCGCGTCTCGGCTCGTCCGAGCAGCAGCCACGGCCCGCTGATTTCGACCACCGTGTAGAGCAGCAACCACTTCCACCGTCTGATCACCGGCATCAACGCCCGCCGGTACAGCACGATCGGCAGCAGCAGTGCCGACGCGATGAATGTGCGGCCGAAGGCGACGATCAGCGGGTCGACGTCGGTGACCGCGATCTTGATCAGCAGGTACGGGATACCCCAGATCACGCTCAGCGCTGCGAAGAGCGCCCATCCACGTCGGGTCATCGTCTCCCCTTGGTCTTGGTCTTGGTCTTGGTCTTGGTCTTGGTTCTTCTTCTTTGCCGTGGCTGACTCGCGCAGCGGAGTGCCACCTGGCACAGCATGCGTCACGCACAACATCCGGGCGCTGCTCGGTCATCCGGGTAGGGACGGAAGAAGCACGACATTGCGTGACGCGCATCATGCAGGCGCTCTGATCAATCTGCCGGACCGGCATCCCACGGCAGGTAGTTGCGGCGTGTCGGCGCGGCACGGCGATACAGATGGGACAGGATGTATTTGCTGGGGGCCTTGTGACTGTTGTGACTGGTCATCTACGGTAAGGGCGGGTCGCGCCCTTCGTGACCCCCCCGACGGCGTGGCTCCCCGCTCCGCCTCGTCAGGGCGCCTGCATGCGACACGAAGGTCGGGCGGGGCACGCGATCGCGATGTCGGGCAAGGGGAAGAGGCATCGCTGTCGTCGGGGCACGGCGCTGCTTTGCGGTCGCCGTCGCCCCACGCCGGCATACCCATGGGCGCCGGATGACGTGGATGCGACCCGGGAAGGGCGCCCGTGCGGCGTGCTCTGGCCATCGCGACCACGCTCGCGACCATGATGACCTCTGCCATCTTCTTGACCGCGGGCACGGCTTCGGCCGATCCGTCAGCCAACGACTGGTATCGGCTCCGCATGTGCGAGTCGACGAACCGCTACAACATCAACACCGGCAATGGGTACTACGGCGCCTACCAGTTCGACCTGTCGACCTGGCGATCTGTGGGCGGTAGTGGACGGCCGGATCAGGCGTCCCCGGCAGAACAGGACTACCGGGCGTTGCGGCTGTACCGCGAGCGTGGCTGGGAGCCGTGGACATGCGCACGGATCGTCGGTCTGCGCGAGGACGGCGATGCGGGGAGCAACGTGCAGCCGCCCGTCCCGGGTAATCAGGCGGGCAATCCGGGAGGAGGCGGTGCGGGTGAAGGATCCGGCAACCCGCCCCCGGCCAGCAACGGTGTTCCCGCCTATCCGGGCCGACAGTTCTCCGAAGGGGACTCCTCGGAGTCGCTGAAGGTCTGGCAGCGTCAGATGGGCAAGCGGGGCTACGGACTGACCGGTACCGGATTCTTCGGACCGAAGACGAAGGCCGCCGTGATCGATCTGCAGCGGAAGTCCGGGCTCGACACCGTCGGGTACATCGGGCCGAAGACGTGGGCCGCGGCCTGGTCCGGGTCCTCGGGTCCCAGCCCGGCCGCACCGCCGCCGGCCACCAATTCGTGCGGGGTGGGCCAGTCGAAGGCGCCCACCTGGCCGGCCCGGCAGTTCGTGCAGGGTGACACCGACGCCAAGCTGCAGTGCTTCCAGAAGCAACTGGGCAGCCGGGGGTACGGGCTGACCGGCACCGGTTACTACGGTCCGGCCACCAAGAGCGCGGTGGTGACCCTGCAGAAGCGGAACGGGATCAACCCGTCCGGCATCATCGGCCAGCGGACCTGGGTCGCCGCGTGGCAGGGCAAGTGATCCCCGAACGGCCCTTCGGCGAGGTCGCAACATAACGGAATGTCAAAAGAATATGAGATGTGTAACACGTCCGGCGGTGCGGACGACGTGCTCGGTAGGGACTTGATCGGTTCCGCTGAGCGCCCGTCATCCGCGATGCACGCGTAGGACGGTGCACAGAGAGGCCCGGAGCATGCCGCTCCGGGCCTCTCTGCATCTCCAACGGCATCTGCGGCTGCCATGGTCGACCAGCTCCGGTGAACCGCTGACAACAGTGCGTGCCGGCGATCTCGCTCGGGGTGGAGCCCGCCACATCCCCGAACGTGCCAACCCCGCAGCGACTTCGCCGATCGAGTGCCGACCCGCGGCGACCCCGACGTGCGGTCAGCCCGCGGCGGCGAAGACCGGCGGCAGCACCAACAGCATCGTGAGCGACCACGTGCAGTGGGTGAGGATCGGCCCGAGGATCCCGCCGGTGGCGCGGCGCTGGAGGCCCAACAGCAACCCCAGCAGGATGGCGGCGAACACCAGCATGGCGTTGCCGGTGGCCAGTGTGGCCAGGCCGTAGATGGCGGTCGAGATGGCCACCGGGTGCCACACTCCGATGGCTGCGAACAGGGCCCCGCGGAAGAAGATCTCTTCGGCAACGCCGTTCATCAGCGTCACCAGGATGATCAGCGGCAGGGATCCTTCCCGGGCGAACGCGAGCACATCCTCGGTCAGCCGGCGGAGCGGTTCGATCTCGCGCACCACCACGGCGCCGACGATGAAGACCGCTGCAGTGGCCAGGCCGAACAGGATGGGGATGAGGATGGGTCGCCTGAGCTCGCCGTGCAGATTGACCCGGCCAAGATGCAGCGGGCCGGACAGGAAACCGCCGATGACCCAGGTGAAGGCCAGCGCCACCGTCAGGGGATAGAACCAGACGCTGTCCGGCGGGACGTTGAGCGAGACACCCAGCAGGGTCGCGCCGATGACCAGGGTGATGGCGACGACGATCCTGCGGCGGAGAAACTCTGCGTCGGTCTGCCGGTGATCACGTTCGACCTTGTCGACCAGCACGGGTCGTAGAGCGTTCTCCAGTCGGTCGGGCCAGATCTTCATCGGCGGGGTCGATCCCGGGCCGTCTCGGCCGCCGCCCCCTCGGTCCCGGCGCCCACGGTGTGATCCGAACGGTTCTCGCCCGCCGACCCGTTTCGATTCGCCGCCGTGGTCTCCTCGCCGGCTGGCGCCGCGACCGGCTCTACGGGGTTGTCGGGGGTCGACGCGTGCTCGTCGGCGCGCTCCTGCAGCGCCAGCCGGACGGCGTCCTGGTAGGACATCAGCTCGCCCGGCAGCAACCGGGTGATGGCGTCGTTCTTCACCACCACCTCGTTGTTCATCGAATCAACCAGGTTTCGCGCGGTGGAGAGGTCGACGTCCGTCACCAGCGCGAGCCACCTCGACGACAGCCGCGGCGTCAGCAACGGCACCGGCACGATCGGTGGTGTTCGGCCGTTCTGGATCTTGGCCGCCTGCCGCATCATGTCGACGTACCGCAGCACCTCGGGACCGCCGACGTCGAACACCTCGCCGATCGCCTCCGGCCGGTCGAGCACCCCGACCAGGTAACGGACGACGTCGGGCAACGCGATCGGCTGGGTCTTGGTGTTGACCCACTTCGGGGTGACCATCGCCGGCAGGTGATCCACCAGTTGCCGGGTGATCTCCCAGGAGATGCCGCCGTGGCCGACCACCACAGCGGCGCGCAGCACTGTCACCGGGACGCCGCCGAGTCCCAGCAGCTGCTCCACGTCGCGGCGGCTCCTCAGATGCGCCGACAGCGCATCGTCCAGGTCCCCGAGGCCGCCGAGATAGATGATCTGCTCGACGCCCGCGTCGGCGGCGGCGTGGCCGAACGCTGTCGCGGCTTCGGCGTCGCGCTGCTCGAAGTCATCGGAGTCCAGCGAGTGCACCAGGTAGTAGGCAGCCTGCATCCCGTCCAGGGCTGCCCGCAGGCTGTCTTTGTCGGCGACGTCTCCGTACACCGGCTCTCCGGCACCGTCATAGGTGTCAGGGTGACGGGTCATGGCTCGCACCCGATGGCCCTGCTCGAGAAGTGCCGGAACCAGGCGCGATCCGACAAATCCGGACGCGCCCGTGACGAGCACTGAAATGGCCATGCCGTATCTACCGCCTCGTCTGGTCAGTTGGATGCCTTCCGCGTGCATGGGCTCCCTCACACCCCGCGCCAGCATAGGTCGGTGCGCGAACGTCACCGCAGCGCGAAACATCCGGCCGCCAGGAACGGCACGATGTTCCGCGATGATGGCAGGTCCGGCCGCTCGACACATGAACTGGAGGGCAGCACCTTTCGCTGCACGGTCCGGCGCACCGACCGCAGGATTTTGCTCCACCGTCCATTGTTGTCCACAAGTCTCGGCTGGGATAACCGCGAATGCGGCGAAAGCCGCACCCTGATCCGGGATCGATGCGGGACGTCCGTCATCGACGCGACAAAAACGGAGCCGTGGATGAGCGGGTTGAATGTCGATACCGGACGGATCGCGGGCGCCGGCCTGGGTGTCTCGGATGTGGGCGCCTCACTGGCGGGCGAGATTGCGACCATGCACGACCTGCTGGCCCGGATCAGCGCCGGCTGGCAGTCCAGTGAGGCTGCACCGCGATTCGTCCGGGCGATGCAGGCACATCTGTCCGACGCCGCCGACCTGAAGAACACGTTGCTGGGTCAGGGTTCTGCCTTGACCACCGCCGCCCAACGCTTCGCACAGACCGAGACATCGGTCGCCGACACGGTTCCGGCGCTCGGCTGATGGCGACCATCGCGGTGGACTACGGCGCACTCAGCGGCGGCCATGACGGATTGGTGGCCACCTGGAATCGGATCGAGGCGCACCTGGCCGAACTCGACGCACGAGTCGCGGCCACGGCTGACATGTCGGCGGAAACCCTGATTGCCTATCGCGCCCTGAAATCCCGTTGGGACGCCGCCGCGGCACAGCGGCAGAGCGCCCTGCACGGACTGGCGACGGTCGTCGGAAATGCGGGCGAGCAGTATCGGCAGGTGGACCTCAGCATGGCGGCGCAGTTCGGCTGATCGGAACGTCCGGAGCACCGGTTCGGGCGACCGGCTGCAGGTGGCTGGGTGGCACCGGCGCCGGATGGCAGGATCGGCGTCATGAGCGCATCGAATCTCCTCGGTCCACCTCCCGTTCGGCTTCCGGTGGATCCCGCAGCGGCGGAGCTCGCGGCGGGTGAATCTGCGGAGCAGATCGTCCGGCGCCGCCCGGAGTCGTCCTTGGCCTGGGCGGTGCTGGCGGAGGCGGCACTTGACCGCGGGGATGACGTCGCGGCCTACGCCTATGCCCGGGTGGGCTACCACCGTGGGCTGGACATGTTGCGGCGCAACGGATGGAAGGGTGCCGGGCCGATTCCCTGGACGCATGAACCGAACCAGGGCTTCCTGCGCGCACTGTCCGCACTCGGCCAGGCCGCCGCGCTGTTCGAGGAAGCGGACGAGGTCGCCCGGGTCCAGGCATTTCTCAACGATGCCGACCCGCAGATCCCCGCCGAACTGCTGCCCTGAGGCATCCCTCACCGCGCTCGGTGAACAGGTCCGCTGATCCGGTTCAACTCACGCCGCGCACGAACCGCAGCGGCTCGGTGTGCTTGTAGAAGGTCCAGCGGTCCATCGGCCGCGGGTAGGGAATGCCGTCCCGGACCACCATGGTGGCGACGGTGCCCACCTGCACCGCGCGGCCGAGGGTCGTTCGCGGGCGGCGTCCGACACCCATCACCCGGCGGCGGGTGACGGTGACCGCCAGGCCCTTCTCCCGATCCGGTTCCACCCGCAGCCGTTGAGCCGCTCCGCGCAGCACCCGGTGCTCGTCGACGTAGACGGTGCCGTTCAGCGGCCCGAGATAGCCCGCGGCGATCAGCACCCCGCCGACGTCATCCCGCACGAGCGGCACCAGGTCCACCTCGCCACCGCGCGCCAGGGCGATGGCGTCCTCGCCGTGGGGGAGGGTCCACAGGTCGGTGGCCGGTGAACGGCGCGGGGAGGCATGGGCGAGTTCCACCGAGCCCAGCAGGTCCTTGCGCAGCAACCGCTGCGCGACCGCGGCGAGATCGGCATCGTCACCGATCACCATGACCCTGCCGGTCAGCAGCGGGTCGACGGCCTTGCCCGGCCTCCTGCCGACGAAGTGGACCTGGTCCGGTGCGCAGGCGGCGACCATCCGGTCGATGACCGCGGCGATCTTCGGCTGGTCGCGCACGTCGTCGTCGCCAGCGCCGCCGGCCCCGGGATCGGCGCGACAGCAGAGCACGGTGAGCGTTGACGGAGCTGTCACCGACTACCCTTCCCTCTTGCGTGATCGGTCCGCCATGCTGCCGCCCAGGCAGAACCGACGTGATCGGGCGCGCATCGACCGCCGGCGGGCAGCCGCTGTCCGGCGGGTGTCGCGGCCGGTCGGCGGGTGCGGTGAAGGCCGACACCAGCAGAGCAACGAGCATGACGACGATCGGAGTGTGCCATGTCGGTGATGGTGCTGATCGGCGCCCAGTGGGGCGACGAGGGCAAGGGCAAGGCCACCGATCTGTACGGCGATCGGGTGCAGTGGGTGGTCCGTTACCAGGGTGGCAACAACGCCGGGCACACGGTGGTGCTGCCCGACGGGCAGACCTTCGCGCTGCACCTGATCCCGTCGGGAATCCTCACCCCCGGCGTGACGAACGTGATCGGCAACGGCGTGGTCATCGACCCCGGGGTCCTGCTCGGTGAGCTCGGCGGTCTCGAGGACCGCGGCGTCGACACGTCGCGCCTGCTGATCTCCAACGACGCGCATCTGATCATGCCGTACCACGTCGCGATCGATAAGGTCTCCGAGCGCTACCTCGGCAAGGCCAAGATCGGTACCACCGGGCGCGGTATCGGGCCGGCGTACGGCGACAAGGTCGCGCGACTCGGAGTCCGGGTGCAGGACCTGCTGGATCCGTCGATCCTCGCGCAGAAGGTCGAGGCCGCCCTGGACATCAAGAACCAGATGCTGGTCAAGATCTACAACCGCAAGGCGCTGGACGCCGGGCGGATCGTGGATGAGGTGCTGGCGCAGTCGGAGGGATTCAAGCACCGGATCGCCGATACCCGACTGGAACTGGGCCGCGCCGTGGACCGCGGCGAGAACATTCTGCTCGAGGGATCGCAGGGCACACTGCTGGACGTCGACCACGGCACCTACCCGTACGTCACCTCCTCGAACCCGACCGCCGGCGGCGCCGCCGTCGGCGCCGGCATCGGGCCGACCGCGATCACCTCGGTGCTCGGGATTCTCAAGGCCTACACCACCCGGGTCGGATCCGGGCCGTTCCCCACCGAGCTGCACGACCAGTGGGGTGAGTACCTGCGCAAGACCGGCGGCGAGGTCGGGGTGACCACGGGGCGGCAACGCCGCTGCGGCTGGTTCGACGCGGTGATCGCGCGCTATGCCTCCCGGGTCAACGGGATCACCGACTTCTTCCTGACCAAGCTCGATGTGCTGTCCTCGCTCGAACAGGTGCCGGTCTGCGTCGCCTACAACGTTGACGGCGAGCGCTTCGACGAGATGCCGCCCACCCAAACGGCTTTCCATCACTCCAGGCCGGTGTACGAGATGATGCCGGGCTGGTTCGAGGACATCTCCGGCTGCCGCAACTTCGACGAGCTGCCGGCGAATGCGCGGGCCTACGTGCGCCGGGTCGAGGAGCTGTCCGGATCCAGGGTGTCCTCGATCGGGGTCGGACCGGGGCGCGATCAGACCATCGTGCTGCACGACGTGCTGGCCGAAGCTGCGAGACGCCCGCACTCCTGAGAGGCTGCCTGCGAGGAGCACCCGGCCTGGCTCGGCACAGCAAGCGCCGCACGAGCGGACAGCTCACCGACGCCCGGTTCGGGCGGCAACAGCGGCACGGACCGGACGGAGTGTCATGGCGGACTGGGACGGCCGGGGCTACGAACAGATCAGCGGGCTGCAGCGCGAACTCGCGGGCCGCGCACTGGCCGATCTGTTGTTCGCCGGCCACGAGCGCGTGCTCGACATCGGTTGCGGTGACGGGTACGTCACCCGCTCGATCGCGGCGCAACTGCCGCACGGCTCGGTGGTCGGCATCGATCCGTCCCCGCGAATGATCCAGACCGCGCGGTCGCGGCCGGATCCCCCCGGCGCAGAGGTCCACTTCGAGATCGGCGACGTCCTGGACCTGCCGTACCGCTACGAGTTCGACGTCGTCGTGTCGTTCAATGCCCTGCACTGGGTGACCGACCAGCAAGCCGCGCTGTCGGCCATCGGGAGGGCGACCCGGACGCACGGGCGGGTGGTCGTCCAACAGGTCTGCGCGGGTCCCCGGCTCAGCCTGGAACAGCTGGCCATGCAGGTCACCGAGCGGCCGCGATGGCGGTCGGCGTTCGCCGGGTTCCCTGCACCGTTCGTGCACGTGGACCCGGAGACGTACCCGCAGACCGCAGAGTCGGCCGGGCTGCGGATCGTCGACCTGACCGCCGGTGACTTCAGGTGGGACTTCGGCTCCAGGGAGGCCTTCACGCAGTGGTGCACCGTCGGCTTCGCCGACTGGACCGCGCGGTTGCCGGCCGACCGGGCCGGTGCCTTCATCGACGAGGTGGTCGATGAATACGAATCGCTGGTCGGTGCTCCGGGCCTGTTCCGGTTCCTGCAGATGCATGCCGAGATGACCCCGGCGAGCTGACCGACCGTCGTCACCAGGTGACGCGGACCTGCTGCCGCCAGTGGCCCAGCGCGTCCACCGTGCCGTTCTCGGCGACGTCGTCGCCGCGGTTCCAGAGCCCCAGATACAACGCAGCAGCACTACCGGTCAGGACTGAATGAGCGCCCGGATCTGCGCCCAGCTCGACCGACGGGTGCTGGTCGGACACCCGCACTGTCCAGGCGGCGTCGGCATCGGTCGGACTGATGACCACCGAGAACGGCTCGTCGGTCCGCAGCCGGCTGCTGCGACGGGGCACGAAACCCGTGACCAGCTCGTCGATGCCGTCCACGGCCAGTGACGTCGAGATGCCCGCCTCTGCGGTGGACGGGATCCGGCCCAGCCGGGCAGACAACGCATCGACCCGGTGCATCGTCGCCTCATGGGCCTGCCGCCGAGCCCAGAAGTGCCTGGCCCCGTCCGCGTTCCGCAGGAACACCGCCGCGCGGAGGTCCTCGGGTGCTGCGCGGAGGGCATCTGCCAGCCTGACGCTGCCCGCGAGGAACCAGCGGATCAGGTCGTCCTCGGGTGCCTCGAAGAGCGCTGCTTCCTGCTCGGCGCCGGGCAACTGCTGCAGGGCGCCGGCAACCACGGCGGTGGCCCACCGTTGCACGCCGCCGGCATGGCGAAGCAGATCGGCGACGGTCCAGTCGGGGCAGGTGGGCACCCGATCGGTGACCAGCACCCGCTCGGCCTGCTCGGACAATGACGCCGACTCGGCCTGCAGCACGGCCACCAGTTCGTCGGTGGTGAGGAACCCGGACATGGCCGCAAGGGTGACACGAGTGCGGCCCGGATTGCGCACGGGGCACTCGCCCTGCTGTATGGGCCTGAGCAGGTTGTCCGGTGGTCCAGCAGGGTGAGGCTTCGGGGGACGAGCCCGATATGGGTCCATCGATACCCGTCTGAACCGATACTGTGCGCGTCGTGCGCATTCTCGTCATCGGTTCCGGAGCCCGCGAACATGCCCTGCTGCGGGCGCTGCATCGGGACCCTGCCGTCACCGAGCTGCACATCGCGCCCGGCAACGCCGGCACCGGCAGCCTGGCCACCGCGCACCCCGTCGACGACAAGGACCCCCGCTCCATCGCGGACCTGGCCGAGCGTGTCCAACCGGATCTGACCGTCATCGGGCCCGAGGTCCCGTTGGTCAACGGGGCCGCGGACGAGCTGCAGCGCCGCGGGTTCGCGGTCTTCGGGCCCAGTGCAGCGGCGGCCAGGATCGAGGGCTCCAAGGCCTTCGCCAAGGAGGTCATGGCGGCGGCCGGGGTGCCGACGGCGGCGGCGATCAGGGTCAGCGAGATCGCCGGCATCGACGACGCACTCGCCCGCAGCGGCGCCCCGTACGTCGTCAAGGACGACGGTCTGGCTGCCGGCAAGGGCGTGGTGGTGACGCGGGATCGGGAGGCAGCACGGGCGCACGCCGTCGCGGTCCTCGATTCCGGGCACCCGGTGCTGGTCGAGGAGTACCTGGCAGGACCGGAGGTGTCGCTGTTCGCGGTGTGCGACGGAACCGTCGCGGTGCCGCTGTTGCCGGCCCAGGATTTCAAGCGTGTCGGCGACGGTGACGCCGGGCCGAACACCGGCGGGATGGGCGCATACGCCCCCCTTCCGTGGGCGCCGGCCGGACTGGTGGACCAGGTCCAGCGCACCGTGCTCGATCCGGTGCTGGCCGAGATGTCCCGCCGCGGAGCGCCTTTCACCGGTTTGCTCTATGCCGGTTTGGTGATCACCTCCGCGGGGCCGAAGGTGATCGAGTTCAACTGCCGGTTCGGCGACCCGGAGACGCAAGTCGTGCTGGAGCTGCTCGACACGCCGCTCGGCTCGTTGCTGGCGGCTGCGGCGGCGGGGCAGCTCGACCACCGCACCGTGTTGGCCTGGCGTGGAGCGGCCGCAGTGACGGTCGTCATCGCCGCCGAGAACTACCCCGGGCCGCCCGTCACCGGCGACGTGATCACCGGGGCGGACGTGGACGGGATCCTGCATGCCGGTACCCGCACGGCGCAGGACGGCACCGTGGTGTCCTCGGGCGGGCGCGTGCTGTCCGTGGTGGCCACCGGCGGTGACCTGGCTTCTGCTCGTGCGCAGGCCTACGAGCTGGTCGGCCGGGTGCGGCTGCGTGGCTCGCACCACCGCACCGACATCGCCGCGGCTGCTGCCGAAGGCCGGGTGCTGGTACCGGGCACCGCGTGAGGGAACACCCACCACATGACAGCCGCACACGAGTCAAGCCCCGCATCCCCGGCGGGCGATCACCCGCCCTCCCTGGATCCGACCGCTGCTGATTCCCGAGCCGACCGGCCCGCTGGTTCACCGCGCGGTGACGGACCTCAGATTGATCGGCCACCCGATGCGGGGCCGCCGTTGATGCGACCGTCGGAGCGGTCCGCAGTGGCCCCGTTCTACGTCATGCGGGTCCTGGCCGCAGCCGCGCGACGGTCGGAACGGGGGGAGCCGCTGTTCAATCTGGCGGCTGGTCAGCCGTCCACGCCGGCGCCTGGCCCGGTGCTGGCCGCCGCCCACCGGTCGCTGGACGAGCACATCCTCGGTTACACCGAGACACCCGGCATCGCCCCGTTGCGGTCGGCGATCGCCGGCCATTACCTGCGCCGCTACGACCTCGAGGTGGACGCCAACGACGTTGTGGTGACGACGGGCTCGTCCGGCGGCTTCCTGCTCGCTTTTCTGGCGGCCTTCGACGCCGGCAGCAGGGTGGGCCTGGCACGTCCGGGGTATCCCGCGTACCGCAACATCCTGCATGCACTGGGCTGCGAGGTCGTCGACCTGCCCTGCGGTCCCGAGACCCGCTATCAGCCGACGGCGTCGATGATCGACGGCCTGGGATTGGACGGGTTGATCGTCGCCAGTCCCGCCAACCCGACGGGCACCATGCTGCCGCCGGCGGAACTCGCCGCGCTGGCCCGGCACTGCGCCGGGACCGGGGTACGGCTGATCTCGGACGAGATCTATCACGGCATCACCTACACCGGGCAGACAGCGTGCAGCTGGCAGACCGACCGCACCGGCTTCGTGGTGAACTCGTTCAGCAAGTACTTCTCGATGACCGGCTGGCGGATCGGCTGGCTGCTGGTGCCCAGGGACCTCAATGACGTGATCGATGCACTCGCCGGCAATCTCGCGATCTGCCCGCCCGCTCCGGCGCAGTACGCAGCGCTGGCTGCCTTCGACGGGTACGAGGAGTGCGACGACCACGTCACCCGCTACGCCGCGAACAGGGCGTTGTTGCTCAATGGACTTCGCAGGCTCGGGATCGACAAACTGGCGCCTGCGGACGGGGCTTTCTACGTCTACGCCGATGTCTCGCACCTGACCGACGACTCCGCCATCTTCGCGGCCCGGCTGCTCGCCGAGGCCGGGATCGCCGCCGCACCCGGGTTGGACTTCGACCAGGTTGACGGCCACCGCTTCCTGCGCTTCTCGTTCGCCGGTTCCACCGCCGCGATCGAAGGTGCGCTCGCGGCGTTGGAAGACTTCCTGCGGTGACGTTGCCGCCCTGATCCTGCTGGGCCGACCGTGCGGTGCTCAACGCACCCGGATGCCGGGCCGGGCCAGTCAGCAACGGCGGGGAACACGGAGCAACCGTGGGTCGTTTGCCCGGTTGGAGCCGCCTGACATCCATGAGCAACACGGCAGGGGGCAACACGGCAGGCGGCGCCGTGATCGACGGAATGAGGGATAAACCCTCACCCGAAGATCAGGGTCCACACCTGACGCGGAGCCGCCGCTGCAGGAGGACAGTAGGACATGAATCGGCCGGTCGGCCGCTCCACAACAGTCCGGTTACCGCAGGAGGAAATCATGGACAAGTTCTTGAAGATCGTCGGCATCGTGGTGGTCGCGTGGATCGCACTGAGCCTGATCGGTTGGGTGATCGGCGCGGTGTTCTCCGGCCTGTTCTGGATCGCTCTGGTCGCCGGTGGTGTCTGGGCCGGCGTTGCGATCGCCAACCGGAAGAACCGCAATCAGGTGGGGTACCGGCGCTGAATCACGCGTACGGGTCGCACGGCCCGTGCCGACACCGCGAATCTCTGCCGACCGGTTGACGACGGCGGGGCTCGCATCCTCTCGGGGGATGCAAGCCCCGCCGTTCCACTGTCCGCACCTTTCCACTGTCCGCACCGTCCCGCTGTCCACACCGTCAGCGCTTTGGCACAGGGGTCGGTGGGGTCAGCGATCGACACCGCGCGACATCCCGGGGGTGCCTCCGAAGGCGGACGCCCAGAAGTCGACGAACACCGTGGGCGGATGCGGCGACGTCCACAGCCGGAACTCCAGCACGTCAAGCACGGTGATCGGCCGTTGCGCGGGCACTGTGTCGGTCACCGACCCCGCGGGATCCTTCATCACCCGCCGGTCCGCCAGCTAGCGGTCGGACCGATCCCAGCCCGTAACCTTGGGCCCGTTATGACGACGGCGCCCGGTGCGGAGGATCCACCGACCCGAGCCGTGGTGGAGGGCATCGCCGCCGCGGCCGCGCAGGACGCCGGCCTCGCCGACGCCGATCTGCTGGATCACTACCTGCCGGTGCTCACTGCCACCGTGACCGCGCAGAACCGACTGAGCCGCAGTCACCTTGCGGCGCTGCGGGGGGCGGGACGGACCGCGGCGGCTCGCGGTCTCGCGCTGCGATCGGTTCTGGCGCTGTTCCTGTCCGCCACCTGGCGCCTGTGGCGTGAGCTGCCTGCGGTGGGGGCACCGAGCCACGACCCGTCCACACTGGTCAGCGCCGGCGAGCTGATGCTGCGGGCGACCGAGGACGCCGTGGGTGCGTTGACCGAGGGCTACCAACTGGCCCGTCGCGAGCTCGTTGCGGCGCAGGCGGCGGCCCGGCGGGAGTTCGTCGACGACCTGCTGCTCGGTGGCACCCAAGACCTCGCCGGCCTGATCGAGCGGGCCGCGTCCTTCGGGCTGACCCTGGCGGGTCCGCATGCCGTCGTGGTCGTCGAGGCGGCGCAGCCGTTCGCCGATTCGTCACCGGTGACCGCGGTGCTCGAGCGCTCCGTGCTGGGCAGCAAGGCCGACGCAGACGCATTGGTGACCACAAAGGACGGCGTCCTGGTGGTGATCTTCGCCGCCCCCGACCGCGCGGCCGTTGACCAGGTGATCGGCGGGCTCACCGCGACGCTTCCGGCAGCCCCGACGGCCACCGGCGTCCAGCTGCGCCGCACCGCTCAGGTCGGTGAATGGCGGATGGGTGTCGGACTGTCCCATCCGGGACCGTCGGGGGTCCGGCTGTCCTACGAGCAGGCGCGGGAGGCGCTGCGGTTGGGGGCAGGCGACGACGCGAGCTATCGGGTGCTGGATGCGGCCGATTTCATGGTTCAACGCGTCCTGATCCGCGACCGGGCCGCGATGCTCGAGTTGGTGGAGGCCCTGCTCGCGCCGTTGACCCAAGCACGGGGCGGTGCCGAGCCGCTGCTGCGGACGCTGGAGGCGTACTTCGCCGCCGGCGGGAACGCCTCGCTCAGCGCCAGGTCCCTGCATCTGTCGGTGCGGGCGTTGACCTACCGGCTGGACAAGATCGGCCGGTTGACCGGCCGCGATCCGGCGGAACCGGCGCAGCGTTTCGAACTGCAGACCGCCGTCATGGGAGCGCGCTTGTTGGGCTGGCCGGGTCAGAGGTAGTCCACTGCCGGATGTCGGCAGCATTCAGTACGTAAGTCCGCGCAACATTGCCGTGGATCGGCAGCTAGATGCTCGGCACAGTGGAGAGGTCGGTGCAAGACCGCACCGGTATGTCGCCATTCCTTCTTCCATCGGGGACACCTGTGACCGTTCCGTTCTGGGCCTGGGCCGCATTCGGCGCCGTGGTCGTGATCATGCTCGCCATCGATTTGCTCGCCCACCGTGGCGCGCACATCATCAAGTTCAAGGAGGCGGCGATCTGGAGTGCCGTCTGGGTCGGCCTGTCGCTGGTCTTCGCCGTCGTCATCTTCTTCACCCTCGGTGCCGACGCCGGGGTCCAGTTCACCACCGCTTGGCTTCTCGAGAAGTCCTTGAGCGTCGACAACCTGTTCGTCTTCGCGCTGATCTTCGCCTACTTCAAGGTTCCGCGTGAGTACCAGCACCGGGTGCTGTTCTACGGCGTCATCGGCGCGCTGATCTTCCGCGGCATCTTCCTCGCCCTCGGAGTCGCGATCGTCTCGACGTTCACCGCCGTGCTGTTCGTCTTCGGTGCGATCCTGATCTGGAGCGCCATCAAGCTGCTGAAGGACGACGACGACTCCGTCGACCCCGGCAAGAGCTTCGCGGTCCGCTTGCTCCGTAAGTTCGTGCCGGTCTCCGACGAGTACCGCGGCACCAAGTTCTTCTACAAGGAGGCGGGCAAGCGCATCGCGACCCCGCTGTTCGCGGTGGTCGTCGCGATCGAGGCGGCCGACCTGATCTTCGCGGTGGACAGCGTGCCGGCGGTGCTGGCGGTCAGCGACAACACCTTCATCATCTACTCCAGCAACGCCTTCGCCATCCTGGGGCTGCGCGCGCTCTACTTCCTGCTGGCCGGCATGCTGAAGAAGTTCCACCACCTCGGCAAGGGCCTGGCTTTCATTCTCGCGTTCATCGGCGTCAAGCTGTTCCTGCAGGCCGGCCACAAGGTCATCTCGACCTCGATCCCGGAGATCCCGTCGCTGGTGTCACTGGGCGTCATCGTCGTCGCACTGACCGTCTCGATCATCGCGTCGCTGCGTAACCCGCTGCCCGTCGACGAGAGCGAAGGCAACGACGGGCTCGCTGCCGGGGAAACCGCGGAGCGCGCCGATGACGCAGTCACCGGTCCTAACGAGGCTGCCGAGCTGGACGCCTCTGCCGCTGTCCGCTCAGATGACGCTGACCGGGTGGGGTCCGGCTCCGCACCGGACAGGGCATAGCACCGCCGATCGAGCCACAACCCGGTCCACGGCGTTCGCCGCCGCTGGCGGTGCCATCACCGAGTCCCGATCGGTGTCCGGTCCGGCTCGGTCAGGCGTCGTGCGGGCGTCGTGGCGGCGTGAACTCAGCCGTGCTCGTCGATGAACGCCATGACTTCATCGAACCGCGCCGACGCCATCCCGACCCGGCAGTCCGCGGCGCCGTAGTACATCCGCAGCAGCCCCTTCTCCGTGTCGTGGATCAACCCGCAGGGAAAGACGACGCCGGGGACGTCACCGCTGAGTTCGTAGTCCTCGCTGGGGCCGAGCACCCATTCGTCGCAGCGCTTGACCACATGCCCGGGGTTGTCCAGGTCGAGCAGTGCGAGTCCGGCCCGGTAGAGCTCACCGGCGACCGTTTTGCGAACGCCGTGGTAGACGACCAGCCAGCCCCTCTCGGTCTCGATCGGTGGCGGGCCGACCCCGATCCGCGCCGAGTCCCACCATCCGCCGGGCCGGGCGCCGAAGACCGGCTCGGGCGTTCCCCAGCTGTGCAGGTCTGCGGATCGCGACATCCAGACGTCGGCTCGACCGCCGGTCACCGCGGCAGGCCGGTGGAACAGCACGAACTCGCCGTCGATCCGGCGTGGGAGCAGTGAGGCGTTCTTGTCCTCGGGGACGCACACGACCCCCAGGTGTTTCACCGACTCGAAGTCGGTGGTGGTCGCGAGGGCGACTGCCGGTCCGGCGGGGCCGAAAACGGTGTACGCGATCACCCAGGCGTCCAATTCGTCGACGCGGGTGATCCTGGGATCCTCGAGCCCCCATTCCTCTTCCGGGTGGTCAGGGCGGGGCGCCATCAGCGGGTGATCGTCGACCACCCAGTTCGAGACACCGTCGCTGGAGCGCGCGACCGTCAGATGGCTGAAGCCGCGAAGATCCTCGACCCGGCACAGCAGGATGGTGTCGGTGCCCACCGTGGTGGCGCCGGCGTTCATGACGGCGTTGACCCGGTACGGCCAGCGTTCCGGGCTCAACAAGGGGTTGCCCCTGGCACGCTCGAACAAGCCGTCACCCACCACGACGCCCGAGGACCTGTTCATAGACAGCAAGGTAGTCGCGCACCATGCGTTCAGCGCTGAACCGCGCGGTGGCCACCTGATGACACTTCATCCGGTCCAGTCCACCGACCGCATCCACAGCGGACACGGCCTGGGTCGCGGTGTCCACCACGAAACCGGTCAGGCCGTTGTCCACGACCTCCGGCATGGACCCACGTCGGTAGGCGACCACCGGTGTCCCGCAGGCCATCGACTCGACAACCGAGAGCCCGAACGGCTCGGCGAAGGCGATCGGATGCAGAAGTGCATGGGCGCTGCCGAGCACTTCGGCCCGTTGCTGGGGCTGCACGGAGCCGAGGTAGACAACTTTGTCGTCGTCGATGCAGGGTCGGACGGCCTGCTCGAAGTACTCCGCGTCCTGGACGATGCCGCAGATGACCAGCCGCCGGCCGGCCCGCCGGGCGATGTCGATGGCTTCGGCTGTGCCCTTGTCAGGGGAGATGCGGCCCAGGATCACCAGGTCGTCACCGCCGTGGGCGGAGAACGGCAGGATGGCGAGATCGATGCCGTGGTGGACGGTCCGCAGGTACTCGAGATCCGGGACCCGATCCGAGTCCGAGATCGACACGAGGAAGGATCGGCCGGATTCTTGCGCGGCGCGATAGGCCGGCAGGATCTTCGGATCCGAGAAGCCGTGCACGGTCGTCACCATCGGTGCGCGGCAGTGTTCGATGAAGCTCAGCGGCAGCCAGTCGAGATGGCTGTGCAGGATGTCGAAATCTCCGGACCGGCTCAACGCGTACGCGACGTGCAGCGCCTCGGCAACCCGGCCGTCCACGTCCCGGCGTTCGGCATAGGGGGTGTCGCAGACACTCTCCAGCTCGGCCGCGGTCACCGCATCGGCGGTGGCGAACAGTGTCACGTCGACCCCGAGTGCGACCAGGCCCTCGGTGATCAGGCTCGCCACCTGTTCCCAGGGCCCGTAGTGAACCGGAGGTGTACGCCAGGCGACCGGCGCCAGCATCGCGACCCTCACGGCGAGAGCGCAGACCCGGCGCTCACCGCCGTGGGCACCGGCGATGGTGTCGCGAGCGAGGTCGGCGCGGTCCCACTCGCGCCGTGACGAGCCGTCACGGCTGCGGCAGGGACGACTGCAACCCCGCCGCCTCCAGCGCGACCAGTGCCTGGAAGAACGCCAGCGTGGACTCGGCTCCTTCGTTGTCGTTCAGGCTGCGGGCGGACAGCCCGTCGTGGCAACCACCGGTGGCGAAGTCGTACACCGGTTCGCCCAGCCGGTTACGGCCCAGGAACCACTCGAAGGCACGGACCGCCCGGGCGCCGTGCGAACGCTGCTCGGTCGCGGCGAGGGCATCGGTCAGCGCCTCGACCAGCGCTGCGGCATCAAGTGCCTGTTCATCGCCGTCATCGGGCACGGCCTGGGGTCGGTCCTTGGTGCGGTCCCAGCTGTTCCCGACCAGCCGGACCGCGGGCCCGTCGAGCTGGCACTGCGCGCCGTACCACTCGAGTGCGGCGAGGCCGGCGGCCAGCATGTCTGCCCTGCCCAGTCGGTGGCCCGCAGCGATCAGGGCCTGCGGCAGCCGAGCGTTGTCGTAGGTCAAGCTCTGCTCGAACCATTGCCAGTCCGGCGTGCTGAACTGGGTGTAGAAGCCCATCAGCCGATCGCCGAGCACCTCCAGCAGCTGTTGCAGACGCGGGGTCAACGCGCGCAGTGACGGCCGGGTCAGCCCGATGACGGCGAACGCGATCGTCCGCATGCTGTCGGTCCGCTCGACGGTGTCGGCCATGTCCTCGAGCAGCCGCAGGCTCGGTGCGGCCACAGCGCGCGGTGGGTGCGCGGCAACAACCGCGCCGAGTGCCCAGACGGTTCTGCCGACGTGGTCACCGTTGTGTGGCTCGTCGAGCCATGTGCGGTCATAGGCCATCATGTTGTGCATCCCGCAGGCCTCCGCCGACCAGGCGTACCGCAGGAAGCTCAGCCCCAGGGTGATCATGGCCTTGAAGGTGCGTTCGCCGGCCTCCCGATCCAGGCCGAGGGCGACGATGACCAGCCGGGCCATGTCGTCGACGCAGTAGCCGCTCGACCGGTTCGGGATGACGCCGTCGGCGTGCTGGACGATGCCGACGTCATCGACGAGCGTGAGCAGGTGGTCCGATCGGATGGACGGTGAAGAGGCGACCCGGCCGGCGACGGCCCCACGCTCGGCCGGTGACCCGAGGCCCTGCGCGTGCCGGAGCACGCCGAGCGTCACCACGCCCACCGCGGGCCAGGACAGTTCGGCGCCCACCCTGCGTGCCTGCGCGGCGGCAGCGGCCAGCTCGGCCGGTGAGTCCAGCAGCTGCAGGATCCCCTTCGCAAAACCCTTCGGGTCATCGAAGGGGACCAGCACCCCCGCGCCGGATGCGAGCAGGTCCTCGGCGTAGAAGTACGGCGTCGAGACCACCGGGCACCCGGCAGCGATGGCGAAGGTCAACGCGCCGGAGACGATCTGCTCGCGCGAGCGGTACGGGGTGAGGTACAGGTCGGTGCCGCTGAGCAGATACGCCAATTCCTCGATGTCCAGGAAACGGTCCAGGAAGTAGACATTCCGCTCCAGTCCCCGCTCCCGGACAAGTCGCTCCAGCGACAGCCGATACCGTTCACCCTCGTCCTTGACCACCTCAGGGTGGGTCTGCCCGGCGATCAGGTACAGCACCTCGGGGTGCAGCGGGACGACGTCGGCCAGCGCCTCGATGGCGGTCTCGATGCCCTTGCCGGCGGAGATCAACCCGAAGGTGGACAGCACCGTCCGGCCCTCGAGATGCGCCATGGTCCGCTGGGCGGTGGGTGCAGTCGCCGACGGTGCAGCGCGGCGGGCAGCCCCGGTGGATCCCACGCCCGACCGGACTGAGAGGTCCCCGACCTGGTCGCGGTCCGCGCGAAAATCCTGTTCGCCGGCCGACGTGATCGCCGGCAGAAGTGCTGTGGGTGCCCCGTGCGGAACGACCCGGACCCGACCCGCCGGGGCGAGGCCGGCCTCGAGAACCATCTTCTTGGCGGTATCGGTGAAGACCGTGACCAGCGCCGCGCGGTGGCACAGTTCGCGGAGCACAGAGGCCTGTTGCTCCGTCGGCGCGGACAACACCGTGTGCAGGGTCACCACGAACGGTTGGTGGAGGTCGCGGACCAGGGACAGGACGTACGTGCCCGTTTCACCGCCGAAGATGCCGAACTCGTGCTCGATGAGCACGACATCGGTACCTCTGCCGTCCAGCACGGCCGGTACGGCGAGGTAGTCCGCCTTGACGTCCTGCCGGACCACGGACAGCACTTCGGGTTCGGCTGTGTGGTGGTCTCGCACGATCGACACCACGTCGACCTCCACCGACGGGTCGGAGCCCAGCAGTGCCGATCGCAGATCCCTGGAGAAGGTCCCGATTCCGCACGGACGCGGCGGGTAGGTGGATATCAGAGCTATACGGAAAGTCATCGCTCGAACCGGATCGTCATGGCGCTGGTCTCTTTCCGGTGCAGTGGATTGTGTCGAAATGCGGTACCCGTCAATCGATACGGCAAACATGTTGGCGGGACAGTGATGTCACCCGGTCGTCATACGCCCTGCATGTGACAGCCGTTTGTCACAGAAATGACAGACCCAGTGAAACAGCGGTTCTCAGCTCACAACGGCGGGATCGAATCCGGGATTCAAATCCACGGCAGCTTCGTCGCTGCGCCGGCCGAGGCAAAAATCACAGACGATGGCGCGGTGAACCAAGCGTCAGTGTGGCTCACCAAGATTAGCAGTTGAAAAGGATGTCGATCACCGGCGTGCACCGTTGCGCCCGGAGGCCGGGGAAGGCGCGGTCTGCATCGGTCGTGCAGGACTGTGAAGCCGACCGACCGCCCGAGCGGTGTGAAACCACCCGCCTGCGGGTACTGGTCGCGACGAACGGCCCGGCGGATCACACCGATCCGCCGGAACTGCTTGCGGCGAGCATCGGGTCGAGTACCGGAGGTCTGGAATGGCGGAAGCGGGCACGTCGGGGGACGGCAGTACGTCGGTCAACATCAACGACCCGTCTCCCGCCGCGAGCAAGGGAACGCCCACCGAGGGCAAGCCGGTGGTCAGCAGAACGATCGCAGCACCCGCGGACGTCGTCTGGTCGGTGCTCGCCGACGGTTGGCTCTACGTCACGTGGGTGGTCGGCGCGTCCCGCATCCGCGATGTCGAGCGGGAATGGCCGGCGGAGGGCAGCCGCATCCATCATTCGGTCGGCGTGTGGCCGCTGCTGATCGACGACAGCACCGAAGTGCTGCGCTCCGTGCCCGAACGCGAACTGGTGCTCAAGGCGCGAGGCTGGCCGGTGGGGGAGGCGCACATCGCCATCACCCTGACTCCGGAGCGTGCGGAGCACACAACGGTCAGCATCGCCGAGGACGCGACCGCCGGGCCGAGCCGGGCCATACCGGTTCCCGTGCGTCAGTTGGCGATCGGACCGCGCAACGTCGAAACCCTGCGCCGGCTGGCGCTGATCGCCGAGGGCCGTTTCCGGACGAGGCTCGAAGGCACGGCCCCGGCTGCCGGCTCTGCCGGGTCGCTTCCCGGCGGGGACTAGGCGCCACGGTCCGGGACACGAGCTGGCGTCACTTCCCAGACGGCAGTAGTCGCGACCATGCGGTGCTGTTGAGCTGCCGGCGTACGCCGCCGATCTTGCTGTTCGCGCCCAGCGCGGCGAGCGCCGCGTTCCACCCGCAGGCACCGTGCACGCCGCCGCCGGGATGCGCGGACGCGCTCGCCAGGTAGAGCCCAGGCAGAGCAGTCTCGGGCCGTCCCGTGCCCGGCACCGGGCGGAAGATCAACTGTTGGTGGATCCCGGCGGTACCGCCGTTGGTGGCTCCGTGAACGAGGTTCGCATCGCAGGCCTGCAATCCGGCCGGTGTCTGGACATTCTTTGCCAGCACACTTGCCGAGAAACCCGGTGCCACCAGCTCGATCTGGTCCTGCACGCGGATCGCCTGCTGCTCCATCTGCTCGGCCGTCCATTGTGGCCCGTGCGGGACGTGCGTGTAGGCCCAAGCGGATTCGGTGCCCTCCGGTGATCGGGTCGGATCGCTCGTCGTCATCTGCCCGAACAGGATGAACGGTTTGCGCGGTAACCGGCCGCACGTGAGATCGGCGGCGTAGTCGACGAATCCGTTGCTGTCGACGCCGAGGTGCACGGTGCCCGCTCCCCGTGCTCCTTCCGCGCGCCACGGCACCGGGCGGTCCAGCGCCCAGTTGATCTTCAGGGTGCCGTAGTCCCACTGGAAACGGTCCAGCTGGCGACGCATCCCCGGCGGCAGCCGGTCGAGCCCGACCAGGTCCCGGTACAACGCCGGCGCGGAGACGTCCGCCAACACGGCCTTGGTCGCTCGGACTACGGTGCCGTCCATACATCGCACCCCCGTGGCCCGGCCGCCACTCGTTTCGATCCCGGTCACCGTCATGCCGGTCCGGATCTGGCCGCCGCCGGCGACGAGTCGGTGCTGCATGGCGTGGGCCAGTCGGCCCGCACCGCCCCGCGGGACCGGGAACCCGACATCCTGGCCGAGCATCGCCAGCAGCCAGCCGAACACGCCGCTGCCGGCAGCATCGGGACCCAGATCGCTGTGCAGGGCATTTCCGGTCAGCAACAGGCCCGCACCCTCGCCGCGGAAGTTCTCCTGGGCAAGTCGGCGCACGGGCAGTACGGCGAGCCGGGCGAGATCGATGGTTCCAGAGGTGCCGAGCCTGCGGAGCAGGGACAGCGCCGAGCGGACCGGCGGAAACGGAGTGAACAGGGCGTCCAGCAACGGATCCCGAATCCGCTGCCAGTGCGTGACCATGTCCAGCCAGGCCTGCCCGTCACCGGCGGCAAAGCCGTCGAGGCTCTCCGCGGTGCGCTGCGGATCGGTCGACAGCACCGCGGCGCGCCCGTCGTCGAGCGCGTGCGCGAGCACGTCCGGCGCATGGACCCACTGCAGGCCGTGGCCTTCCAGGTGCAGGTCCTTGATCACCGGCGACGCTGCGGCGAGCGGGTAGAACGCGCTGAACAGGTCGCTGGCGAATCCGGGAGCCGTGACCTCGGCCGTGCGCACGGCACCGCCGATGGTGTCCTGTGCCTCCAGGACCATCACGTCCCAGCCGGCATCGACCAGGGCGTTGGCGGCGACCAGGCCGTTGGGACCTGAACCGATGACGACCGCATCGACCGTCGTGGTGGGGCTCACGGGCACATTCCCTTCGTTCACCGGCCCGACGCAGCTGCGGACCGGCCGCTCGGGGTGTACCCGGGCCGGCACAGCATCACGCATGACCCCGCCGGAGCCGATCGGGCGCCGTTGATCCGACTCGGTGATCGCCGGGAACGAAGTTGCTCGAGTGGCCCGTTCTGCAGGCTGCGGTTCCAGAACTCCGCCGTGTGCAGATATCCGAGGTCGTCGACGGGGCCCTGGAAGTCACCCAACCGTTGCTCGTCGGATGCGGCTTTACGACACCTCGGACTCTTCCGGCTCGAAGGTGTGCGGCTCGCTGTCGGCCCCGATGCCGACGCCGTCGCCGCCGGCCGGGACGTCACCGTCCTGTTGCGGTCGGTCGGCCGGTACGGAGGTGGCCACGTCCGCTTCGTCCCCGGACGGAACCGATCCTGTGCTCTGACTCATCGTGAAGCCTCTCTGTTGTCGTCGGACGCGCCGGTCCTTGTCGACGCGCCCGTCCTTGTCCGTGTCCCCGTCATCGTCGGTGAGCGAGTCACCACGACTGAGCCGTAGCTGTTCTCCGCGCTCGATGTCCTGCTGTGCCTTGGCCGCCTTTTTCTTGATGGTGGTGGTGTCGCGTCGCGGGAGCTGGATCTCGCGCTCCGCCGGGATGCCGGCTTGCAGTTGGCGACCGCGCTCCAGCTCGGCATCCAGTTCCGCACCGAAGAGCAACGCGAGGTTGGTGAGCCACAGCCACAGCAGGAAGATGATCACGCCGCCGAGCGAGCCATAGGTCTTGTTGTAGTTGGAGAACTGCGAGACATAGAACCCGAATGCCGCAGAGGCAAGGACCCACACCAGGATCGCGACGAGCGCCCCGATGCTGAGCCAGCGGAACTTGGGCTGCTTCACATTCGGAGTGGCGTAGTACAGGATCGCGACGACCAGAGCGGCGAGCACCGCCAGGACCGGCCACTTGGCAATGTTCCAGACGGTGACAGCGGTGTCGCCGAGCCCGATGGCGTCACCGATCGCCCGCGACAGTGGACCGGTGACGACGAGCCCGACAGCAATGGCACCGGCCAGGATGACGGCGATCAGCGTCACCACGATCATCAGGGGGCGCAGCTTCCAGAACGGGCGGCCCTCATCGATCTCGTACACCCTGTTCATCGCCCGGCCGAAGGCACCGACATAGCCGGACGCGGACCAGAGCGCCCCGGCAAGCCCGATGATCAGTCCGATCCCCGCAGCCGAATTCGCAGTGATGTCCTGGAGCGGCTGTTCGATCGTGTTGGCGACCGAGCCGGCCCCGACCTGATCCAGGATGTCCAGCAGCGACTGTGTGGTGCTCTCCTGACCGATCAGACCGAGCAGTGACACCATGGCCAGCAACGCCGGGAACAGGGCGAGGACGGCGTAATAGGTCAGGGCCGCCGCGAGATCCGTGCATTCGTCTTTGGAGAATTCACGCAGTGTCTTCCCGGCGATGTATTTCCATGACGGTTTCTTGAGATCTGCCGGAGTGTCGGGCTGGTCAGCTCCATCGACATCCGATTCACGCTGAGCGTCGGTGCCCGACGCGTCACGCGTCCCGTTCGGGCTTTTCGTCACGCCTGCGCGGTCTGCCATCTATTTACCCCTCGGTCAAATGTGTCACTGTCATCGCCTGCCGTACCGTCGCGTCGAAAGCACCTGCGGCGCAGTGCGCGACGATGCCCGGCGCTTGAGTGGTGCCCTTGCTCGTCCCGTCTGAAACCCTTCGTGACCGCGCAGTCGGGGCATTTCACGCGGCACCGGAAACTTCTGGCAATAGGCACTCAACGACGGCACTCGACGATTCACTGCGACATCGGCGGGTACTACTTCCCAGTAGGGCGGCGACAGGGCCGCCCGAGTCGATCCGGCACATCCCATGAAGAGAGGAACGGATCAAATGAGTGAAGGATTCTCCACCACTTCGACCAGCGGGTCGACGTACCCGACGGCCGCGATGGAGTCGCGCCCGCCTCACCACGACGTGAACACGGGCGGTAACGGGGCGGGAAACTCGACGACCGGCGCGGCCAAGGAGCAGGCAGGCGAGGTCGCGCAGACCGCGCAGCAAGCCGGCACGCAGGTCGCAGGCACGGCCAAGGAGCAGGCGGGCGCCGTCACGGCGGAGGCCACCCACCAGGCGCGTCAGCTGCTGAGCCAGGTGCAGGGCGAGATCAGCGACCAGGCCTCCACCCAGCAGCAGCGCGTCGCCGGCGGTCTCCACTCGCTGGCAGACGAACTGCAGAGCCTGATCGACGGTCAGCCCCAGGAAGGCATCGCTCGGGACGTGGCCAGGACGGCCTCGGACAAGGTTCAAGAGATCGCCGACTGGCTGGACCGGCGCGACCCCGGCAGTCTGCTCGAAGAGGTCCGGGCCTACGCACGCCGTAGGCCAGGCACCTACCTGGCGATCGCCCTCGGAGCCGGCATCCTCGCGGGCCGGTTGACCAAGGGTCTGACGGGATCAGATGACCGGCAGCAATCCGGCCCGACGGGAGAGGGAAGCTACGGATACAGCGGCCCGACCGGCACGGGCTATGCGGGCTCCGGTCCTGCAGGCACCGGCTCTGCAGGCACCGGCTACGCAGGTGCGGGCGCGGCGACCGCGGGCTACGCGGGCACGACGGGCTACGAGACCGGTGGTGGCACGACCGGTTCCGCGGGGAGCGGGTACGGCCAGGATGACGCACTGCTGACGTCAGGTGATGTCCCTGCCGTGCAGGCCGTTCCGCCGGTCGAGGGTTACGGCACATCCGGTGGGCAGGGAGATCTGACCCGATGAGTTCACCGACGGAAACGGGGAGGCACCCGTCGGATCCGATGGGCGTGAGTGAGCGCTCGCTCGGCGAGCTGATCTCCGAGGTCACGCAGGACCTGTCCACGCTGCTCCGCCAGGAGGTGGAGCTGGCGAAGGCCGAGGTGCAGCAGTCGGCTTCGCGGGCCGGCAAGGGCGCCGGGATGCTCTCCGGCGCGGCTGTTGCCGGCTACTTCGTGTTGCTGTTCCTGTCCCTGGCGCTGTGGTGGGCCATCGGTTCCGCCACCGGGCTGGGTTGGTCCGCGCTGATCGTGGCGGTGATCTGGGCCATCGTCGCGGCCGTCCTTGCCCAGGTGGGTCGCAAGGAACTGCGGAATGTCCGCGGCCTGCCGAAGACGACCGCGACGGTGAAGAAGATCCCTGACGCACTGAAAGGAAACGAGGACCAGGTATGACCAGCGATCCCGAACAGATCCGCCGCGAGATCGAGCGGACCCGCACTGATCTCAGCGAGAACGTCAACGCGCTGGGCGAGAAAGTCAATCCGTCGAGCATCGCTCGACGACAGACCGACCGGGTGCGGGGAGCCGCGACCTCGGTGAAGGAGTCCATCATGGGTTCAGCCACGGACGCGAAGGACTCGATCATGGGGTCCGCCTCCAGCACCGGCGACGCCGGTCACCGGGCGGCAGGCTCGGTGAGTGACACCATCTCCGATGCGCCGAGCACGGTGGCCAGCAAGGCAAAGGGCAACCCACTTGCCGCCGGGTTGATCGCCTTCGGTGCAGGGATGCTCGTCTCGTCATTGCTGCCGGCATCGCAGAAGGAGCAGCAGGCGGCGCAGGCCGTCAAGGAGCAGGCGCAGCCTGTCGTCGACAAGCTGACCGACGCCGCCAAGGAGGTTGCGGGCAATCTGCAGGAGCCCGCACAGCAGGCGGTGCAGGAGGTCAAGGCCAGCGCGACCGATGCAGCGCAGACGGTCAAGGACGAGGGCACCACTGCCGCGCAGGACGTCAAGGGCCAGGCCGCTGACTCCAAGGACAAGGTGCAGCAGAACGCCAACAGTTGAGCGCCCGGCCGTGATGTGAGCGGGACGATTGTCACGCACGGCCTGAACGAGAGTCACCGAAGGGCCCGGGAAGCAACGCTTCCCGGGCCCCTTCAGGTTGCCCGTTCGCGCCCGGGCCGCACCAGGCGGGTTTCACCCGCCGCCCCAGGCGATTCGAGTCGCACTGTCAGCCGGCAGCCCGCGGGTCGAGGAAGAAGCGGATCATCTCCGCGGACGCGTCCGGACCCTGCGGGTCGGTGTAGCTGCCGGCAGGGTGGCCGCCGAACCACGCGTGCCCGCCGTCCTTGACGACCCAGTGTTCGGCGACGACCCGACCGGCGAGGTCGGTGTGCACTGTCCGGGTGCGCGGACGGCCGTCACCGTTGTCCGAGAAGGTCGTCGCCCGCACCTGTCCCGAGCGCGCAGCGGCCGCGACCCTTGCGCCGATGAGTTTCTCGGCACTGATGGGCGCAACCGTGCCATCAGCGGCACCATGGAAGGCGATGACCCGCGCCGGGCCGGCCGCAACAGGATGTCCACCTGACCGCATGGCTGAGAAGGCCGAGGGCATGTCCTGGGCGCTGCGGTAACCCAGGCCGGAGTGCACGCCGACGGCGGCGAACAACGAGGGGTACGCCCCGGCCATCACCGAGGCCATCGCACCGCCGGCCGACAGCCCGGCAACGAAAACCCTTTCGGGATCGATGATGTGATCCGACATCACCCGCCGAACGATCCCGGCAATGATGGCGGGTTCGCCGGAGCCGGCTTGCTGATCCTCGGGGCGGAACCAATTCCAGTATCCCTGGGCATTGGCCGACCGCGATTGCTCGGGATAGGCGACCAGGAATCCGTGCTGCTCGGCAAGTGCGTTCATGCCGGTCCCGGCAGCGAAGTCGACGGCGTTCTGGGTGCCGCCGTGGAGCATCACCACCAAGGGCGTGGGTCGATCGCCATGCCCGCTCGGCACGTACAGCTGAAAATCCCTGGTGCCGGCCGGCTCGCTGTGCCGCATCCGGAGGAACTTTCCGCCGGGTGCGGCCGCAACGGATGCGGCTGCTGCGGGGTCATGATGACCAGCGGTACCGGGCAGCCGGAGGGCGGCCGGACCGGTCGCGACCCGACCGGGCAGACCCTTGATCGCACCGGTCAACCGGTCCTTCAACGACGGTCCAGCGACCTGTTCCCGCGTCGTGGTGGTCGGCGCCGGATGAGTCGCCCGATGACCGCTGTCATCTGCTCCCCGGGTCAATCCGAGCTGAGCCAGGATGCCGGTGGGGTCGGGTAGGTCTCCGCCGTTCGGGATCGACTGCCCCCACTGTGATGGCGCGCCAACGGATGCGGTGGTGCGCCGTACGAGTTCTCGGGCACGGTGCAAAGCCGCCGCACGGTCGGTTGCAGCTGGTGAAGCGTTGGAATGCTGCGTCGCAGCACGTTTTTCGGACATGACTGTTCCCCAAGGGTGTTGTCGGGTTCGTCTCCGCACGCGACGGAGCCGATGATCGAGAGGCGATTGCGGTGGGCGGTCGGAAGACGGCGAGGCGACTGCGGTCAGACGGTGCGATCGGCCAATGCGGCCTTCACCGCACGCGGTGCCCTGAATGCACCCAGCACCTCGACGGATTCGATGGTGTCCAGGGCGAGTTCTGGGGAGACGTCATCAGCGATGCTGCCCAGACCCAATACCCGCAGCTGCACCGTTCGGCCCTCGCGCCGCAGGGCCTCCAGTTGAGCACGGTTGTAATGCACACTGCCCAGCGCCAGGGTGCGCCGCTCGACACTGTCCTTGACTGCCCCCGAACGGGTTTCGAGCTGCCGCCGGATGGCCGTCCTGATGAAGTCCGTGCGGTTGGCGTAGAAGCCCTCGCCGACCAGTAGGTCGATCTCGCCGAGATCGACCAGACCGAGGTTGATGGTGATCTTCTCGGACTTCTCGAGTTCCGCCATGGGTGCATTCCTTCCGACTTCATCACGGTACACCATCCTGGTGGATGGTGAGGGGATGGCGGACGGGAGCGTGGTTCGGGTGCGCGAGCGGTCTGGCCGGCGTGTGGGATTCAGCCGGCCAGACCTGGGGCGCGGGGACGTCCGGACGGCTCCACTCCTTGCCGGTGCTGGTACCCCCCGGACGGAGTAGTCAATCGGGTGATCGCAACGGTCAAACGGCCGTCGAGCCGGCCCTGGGGGCTCAAGGGCGGTCCAATTCAGCCCGATCGGAGCAACGCCGGCGTTGTTTCGCAGCGCTCACCTGCGGGTATCGCCCGGAGGTCATTTGCATGCGGAACGGAAGGGACGGCAATGACTGCAGCAATCAAACCTTTGGCAGTGGTGACGGGCGGATCCAGCGGAATCGGGTACCACCTCGCAGAGAATTTCGTCGAGGCCGACTACGACGTCCTGATCTGCGCCGGGGACGCCGACGTCACGGAGGCTGCCCGAACATTGTCGCGTCCCTTGGCGCCGGTACGGGCGGTCCGGGCGGATCTTGCGACGTTTGCCGGTGTCGAGGAGCTGGTCGCCGTCATCAAATCCACCCAGGGCGTCGTCGACGCGTTGGCACTGAATGCGGGAGTGGGGAACGCCGGCCCGTTCGTCGAGACCTCGCTCGAGGCGGACCTGAATCTCATTGCGCTGAACGTGACGTCTACGGTCCACCTGGCCAAGGCGTTGTTGCCGGACATGGTGGCCAAAGGGGCGGGCCGGGTGCTGTTCACCGCGTCGGTCGCCAGCACCCAGCCGGGGCCGTACTACGCGACCTACGCGGCGTCGAAGGCGTTCGTGCTGTCGTTCGCAGAGGCACTGCGTCACGAGACGAAGGACAGCGGGGTGACGGTCACCGCTTTGATGCCGGGCCTTACCGACACCAACTTCTTCGACAGGGCTGACATGAAGGACACGGCGGCCGGTCAGGGCCCCAAGAGTGACGCGGCCAAGGTCGCCGAGCAGGGCTTCAAAGCGTTGATGGACGGCAAGGACCATGTCGTGGCCGGGCCTGCGGTCAACAAGCTGTTGACTGCGGCGGCCTCGGTCCTTCCCGACAAGGTCAACGCCGCACTGCATGCCAAGCTGACCGCGCCCAAGGGCAAGTCGTAGGTCGGAGGGTTTCGTGCCACGACTACGGCGGACGCATCCAGGTCAGCCGGGGCTGACCCGGCGACGACGCGGGCGTGGCTGGGCCTATTTCGATGCGGCCGGCGCGCTGATCACCGACCGGGCGGTGCGCAGCCGGATCGAGGCCCTGGTGATTCCGCCGGCCTGGCAGGACGTGTGGATCACGCCCTATCCCAGCGGTCATCTGCAGGCGGTCGGGACCGACGCCGCCGGCCGCCGCCAGTACCTGTACCACCCGGATTGGCAGGAGAACCGCAACCGGATCAAACACGCCAGGGTGCTGGAACTCGGCGCCGCGCTTCCGCGTGCGAGAAGCATCGTCGCGGAGCATCTCTCGGAGTCCTCACTGACCAGGAATCGGGTTCTCGGAACTGCGTTCCGATTGCTGGACCGCGGTCACTTCCGCATCGGCGGCCAGATCTACGCCGAAACGAATGGCTCGTACGGCCTGTCGACATTGCGGCGCGATCACGTCCATCGTCGGGCCGGTGCCCTGGTTTTCGAATACGTGGCCAAGGCAGGACTCCAGCGCGTCGAGCGGATCGACGACCCGGTGTTGGTGGAGGTCATGGGTTCGCTGCTGAGAAGGCGGGTCGGCGACATCGATTCGCTGCTGGTGTACAAGGACGCCGGCGGGTGGCGGCGGCTCACCAGCGACGACATCAACTCCTACGTCAAGGAGGTTGTCGGGCTGGACGTCTCGGCCAAGGACTTCCGGACGTGGCACGGGACCGTCCTCGGCTCGGTCGCGATGGCGGACGAGCAGCTGCATCACCCGGCCGGCACAGCGTGGAGCCGAACGGCGCTGGACAAGGCGGTCCGACGCTCTGTTCAGGCCGTGGCCGAGAACCTCGGCAACACTCCGGCTGTGTGCCGTGGTTCCTACATCAATCCGCGAGCGGTGGAGCTGTTCCGACAGGGAGTCACCATTTCGCAAGCGGTCTCGCGCATCGGTCGTGAGATGGCAGACGCGGCGGCCGATGACGACAGGATCCCGGCCGACCGGTTGCCCGTCATCGGCGCCGCGCCGTCGGTCGAGCGGGCCGTACTGGAAATGCTCGCCGACTGACCACGAGCCCGGCGGCGGCGGCGGCACCGGTCAACGATCGGAGGCCGCCCGACGTTCGCGGGAGCGCCATCGCCACGCCGCCCAGGACGGGTTGCCATCGATGCCGAGGTGACGCACCTGGACTGCTCCATGCTCAGCCGGTGTGCGCGCGCCCGGACGGGTGGGGTCTGCCCATCGGTGCCGCTGGTCAAACGGCCACCAAAGGGACGGCCTGTCCTTTATTCGCATGTGCCAGTTTCAAGAATGCAATAAATGTTCGGCCGGGCGTGACCGGGTCGCAATCGGTGTTGTTTCCCTGCCATGCCGCCGGGAACAAAGAAGGAGTCCCGACACACATCGGCCCGACAAGGTGCCGATGTCGACGGGACTTCCAGACGGGGAGGCCCGGCAGCGGCCACCATCCAGCCGCGAAAGGATTCTCCGTGACACTCCTCGACAAGTTCGCACTCGCCTACGCATCGATCCGCGCCGAAGGCGCAGAGCCTGAGCTCGCCCCCGTCGGCCTTGCCAGGGCGTGCGTCGCCGTGCTCCCGGTCGCAGGCGCAGGCATCAGCATGTTCAGTGGCAGCGACATCAGGGTGCCGGTCGGCGCCAGCGGTCCTGATGCGGCTCAGGCGGAACGGCTGCAGTTCACGGCCGACGAGGGACCCTGCCTGGACGCTCATCGAACGTCGTCCCCGGTGCTGGCCACTGCATCAGTGCTGGCCCGCAGATGGCCGGACTTCCATCACCGGCTGATTGCCTCCACCCCCTTCAGGTCGATTCTGTCCTTCCCGCTCCTCGGTGCGCTGCGTGGAGTCGGTTCCGTCGATCTCTACTGCCGCGGAGCATCGGAGGTGGAGAATCTGGCCATCGACGACGTGGAAGCGATCGCCGGGTTGCTGACCGACCGGCTGCTCGCCGAAGAGGTCTTCAGCGGACGTTCAGCGGACCCGCGGTGGTTGGACGGCCCAGGAGCCACCAGTCGCAATCAGGTGTTGATCGCCATGGGGATGATCAGCGTCGCCCAGGGGCTCGCGGCTGATCGTGCGTTGGCCCAGCTCCGCCGCTATGCCAGCGAGAACGGCCAGACGGTGGACCGGGTTGCCGGCGCGGTGGTTTCCCGGGACCTCAACATCCGGGACATCCAGTTCGACCGCGCCACCTGACGGTCGATCCGGTCGTCCGGCGAGCGACGAAGTTCCCGCCGATCACGAACAACCTCCAGGACAGAAGGGAATGTGATTCCCCTGCAAGCGCGACAGTTGATGGCCCCGGCGCTGAGGTGCCTCGATGAGTCCGACAGCGTGGTGCTGGCAGCGCGAAGAATGCGCGCGTTGGGCGTGTCGTCGGTCCCCGTCAGCGGCGCGGAGAACGGATTTCTGGGCATGGTGTTCGAGCGGGACATCGTCGAGCATTGCGTGGCGGCGGCAGTCGATCCGCGCGAAATGCCTGTCGGAGCGTTACTGCGCGGCCCGCAGGATTCGATCTCGGTGGATCGGGTGGCCGATGCCTCGGTGTTGAGCCTGGTATTGCGCCAACCCCTGGGGATGCTGCCGGTGGTCGAGGCAGGCACGCTGGTAGGCATCATCACGCTCGCCGGGATCGCGGCGCACCTCATCGATGATCACGACGACCCCGACGACGATGGCGATGCGTCGTTGGGCCATCTCTGGTGGCCCGCAGGAAATGTCGAAGCCATCGCCGAACTGAGCTGAGCTGATCTGAGCGGCCCGCGCTGCGCTGACGGCGCAGCCCGAATCAGCCCTCGAGGCTCGCGAAGTTCAGCCGACGGGCGACGACGTCCTCGGAGATGGCCTGCACGCTGCGGTTACGGACAAAGGCCGCTGCACGCAATTGGGCCAGTGCCTCCGGGATGGACACGTTCAACTGCACGGCAACCATGCCGGTGGCCTGGGGGATCTCGCTGCGTCCGAACAGCGGTGACGCGGTCGTCGAGTCAGGGGTGAGCTGCGCGTAGGTCAGGTCGTGCAGGACGACCCGGACGATGTCGTCGACGAGCAACAACGCAGTGACAAGGTCGCCCTCGTCCAACCCACCCGGTGCCGCGCGGTACATCTCCAGCACGCCGAACGGCACAGCACCGACCTGAAGCGGAAACGCGAAGATCGCCGCAGCTCCCGCCTGCGTTGCCTCCCTCGCGAAGCCGGGCCAGCGGTTGGCCGCGGCTTCGCCGTCGAGGCGGGGTTCCAGGACCGGGAAGCGGTACCGGTAGGCGTCCAGGCAGGGGCCCTCACCGAGGACGAACTGCAAGTCGTCCAGCTGGGTGATGACAGTATCGGTGGCGTGCACCATCTCTCGATGATCCGTGCCGCTCCTGACGACGACCGACACACCGTCGATGGGGAGCACCTGAAGCGATATCTCGCACAGCGCCTTGGTGTGTTCGGTGACGGTGTTCGCCACCGAGGCGGCCGCTGCACCGGCGCCTGTCCCGTTTTCCGTTGCCTCCACACGCTCCGCCTTCGATTCGGCCCAGTTGCGTCCGTGCCTTTGGGTTCTTCGCTGATTCAACTCCTGCCGGGCGGCGGCGTCGAATACACCGCTCAAAAAGTGCCACCGGTTACCGCGAGGTGTCCCATTCACGGCGTTTCGTGGTGTTCGCTCGGCCGAAATGCAGCGCGTCACCGCGCGCAGTGTGATGATCAGCCGTCGAGCGCCCGGCCAGGCTGGTCTCGGTGACACGACGACCGCAGGGGAAGCCGATGGTGCCGACGTCGAGAATGGTGCCGCCAGGAGCTTCGGTGGAAATCGGCACTCCGCCGCGACAGTGGGAGAGATGATGACCAGCGAGCAGTCGTCCCCGGAGGCTCACCCGGACCGCCCCGACGATGCCGCCGACCAGCCGATGTGCCCTGCTTTCCTGCGGGCACTCGCCGCGCACCCGACAGAGATGGCGCAGTTGGTCGAGGGTCTGCACGGGCAGGTCAGGGACGAGGACAGCCTGCTGGATCTGATGCAGCGCGTCGCCGCCGAGGCCGTTCGGCTGATCGAGGATGTCGATTGGGCGGGGGTGACGGCGCAGTTCGCCGGGGCTCCGTTCACCACCGCCCACACCGATTCGCGGGTCCTGGTCGTCGATGAGGGCCAGTACGGCGAGGGTGACGGCCCGTGCTTGCGGGCCTTGCGTACCGGGCAGACAGTTTTCATGACCTTCGACGAGGTGAGCGCCACCTGGCCACATCTCGCTCGGGCGGCGCACGCCGTGGGGGTGGCGGCATTCAGGGCCGAGCCGCTGCACGCCAGGGCGCATTCGGTGGGCGCCCTGAACATGTACAGCGCGCGGTCAGGTGGCCTGCAGGCACCTGACCGCGACCTGCTGACCGTGCTCACCGAATACCTCAACCGGGGTCTGTCCGCCTACTCCGCATCGCGGCCCGGCGAGTCGGAGGCGGCCAGGCTCAAATCCGCATTGACGAACCGCGAGATCATCGGGCAGGCGATCGGCGTGCTGATGGCGATGTACGACATGACTTCCGAACAGGCCCGGGCCCGCCTTCAGGCCACCGCCTCCGCCCACGGCATCGACGTCCTGATTGCCGCTGCCGATGTCATCGAAGACCGCACTGGCCGCTGATCTCGGTGTGGGCAGTGCGATCAGCCGCCGGGCGTCACGAGAATTGTGTGGGCTCGGGCCAGGGCCATCGGCTGTCGGTGGCAGCGAATACTCTGCACTCATGACGCAGAACGCAAGCACCGAAACGGATCACAGCAAGAGCGACAAAGCCGACGCCCCAGCCGAAACCATTGGAACGCGTGCCGACCAGCAGCAATCCGGCACGATCGGCGGAGCCCGCCCGGACCCTTCGACGACGGCCAGTAAAGATCCCGACGAGTGGGTCACCGGTGACGAGCCGATGACCGGCCCGCAGCGCAGCTATCTCGACACCCTTGCGCGGGAGGCCGGCGAGGAACTGCCGGCAGATCTCACCAAGGCGGAGGCATCGCAGCACATCGACCGATTGCAAGGTGAAACCGGACGAGGAGCTGGTTCCGGCAACGAAGGATGATCCGGTCGGTGATCACCGGTTGACGGCGACCGGGGTTGACGCCGCCGCTGGCGGGTACCGGGCGTGCAGTCCGGGGCGGCCAATCCGCCGCCTCGAGCAGATGTCAGAGGAGGGCTCGATGACGATTCCGCAGCCAGGCGCTCCCGGCCCGGTTCCCGGCCCGGATCCAGTCGCGCCGCCGTCACCCTCGCCGCCGTTACCCGGGTCGCCGGAACCGGACCGTCCGCCGCTCCCTCTTGAACCTCCGCCCACAGAGCCGGGCCCCGTCGAACCCTCGCCCGGGCAGCCGTTTCCGAGTCCCGGACCGATCTCCCCCGATCCCACCGCACCGGATCCGACGCGGCCGTCGATCTAGCGACAGCTGGAACCAGATGGATTGATCACTTCGGGTGCCGGGCGAGAGCCGCCCGTCGATTCCGATGGGTGGTACTCGGGCGGTCGGACCTCAACCCGCCTTGAGCACTTGATGAGCGGGCCGGGCACGCGTCACCGTGTCCGGGCCACGGTGACCGGTCCGGCGGAGCTGCTCCTCGGCCGCCTCGAGAACTTCTTCTGCGGAGATGGCTTCGAGCGCAGGGTCGATCGTGTCGGCGTGGGCGTCGCCGAGGTAATTGACATCCCCGTGCCAGAGCACCCGGTGTTTGGCGAGATCGATCCGCGGACCCCACCAACGGGCGGGGGTCGGACCGAACAACAGGACCGACGGTGTGCCGAGGGCGGTGGCGAGGTGAGCGACTCCGGTATCGCCACAGATCAGAAGTTGCGCCGACGCAACCGCGTCTGTCAGGCCCGGGAGGCCGAGTGTGCCTGCAGCAACGGTGATCTGCGGGCTCCGCGCCCCGGAAAGGTGCATCCGATCCAGCGCGCGCCGGGCGATGCCCTGGCACAGCGCGATCTCCGTCGGTCCACCGGTGATGACTATGGGTAAGCCGTTCGCGGCGAGCTCCGCCGCCAGCCAAGACCATCGATCGGCCGGCCAACGGCGGGATCCGCTCGCGGCACCGGGATGCAGCAGGACCGTTTCTCCGCGGTTCTGCTGAGCGGGATGGCGCAAAAGCAGATCGGTGGCGTCGCACCGGCCACCCCATGCCATGATCAATCGGCACCACCGGTCGACCTCGTGCTCGTCGTGACGCCACTGCGGACCGTCGAGGTGATCGGTCGGAGCGCACCGGAAGGCCACCAGTTCCGCCGGGTCGGTTGCCTGGAGCAACCGGTGACTCTGTGGACCGGAGCCGTGCAGGTTGACCGCGATATGTCCGCCACCGCCCGTTCCGTCGCCCGTCGGCAGTCGGAGCGGTGCCAGCTCATCGGTCGGCAGGACGTCGTCGATCACGCCGAGTCCCTGCAGCCACCGTCCGAGGTTCTCGGAGGTGGCCAGGATCAGCCGGCGATCCGGCCACACCCGGCGGATCCCACGCAGTGCAGGGATTCCCGTCAGGGCGTCACCGAGGCCCAGTGCCCGGAGCACGAGCACCGAACCCGCGGTGACTCCTGCGTCGGCGCGGTACGACCCCGCCGACCCTGCTGCCGGACCGGTCACGGCTGGCCTGGTCACGGCTGGACTGATCACGGCCACGAACTCTCGCCGGAGGCCATCACCAGCATCTCGCGGATCTCGCTGCCCACCGGCTGACGCAGAGCCGTCAGAACCGCAGTGGCGGTGTTCGCAGGGTCATCCAGATCTGCGTCCGGACCAGGCTTGTACTGCTCCGTGCGCCCGTCGAAGAAGGCCGTCCGCATGCCGCCCGGGATGAGCAACGTGACACCGACCCGACCGGCGAGTTCGGCGGCCAACGCGTGGGTGAACCCGCGCACAGCGAACTTGGAGGCGCAGTAGGCGGTCGCATCGCTGACGCCCTTGAGCCCGAGCGTGGACGCGACCGTCACCACGGTGCCCCGGTTCTTCTCCAGGTAGGGCAGTGCTGCCCGGATCACCGCGACGGTGCCGAACAGGTTGACCCGGACAACTCTTTCCCAATCCTCGGTCTCGATGTCGAGCAGCTGGCCGCAGGCGTCGGTGCCGGCCGCGGTGACCACGGCGTCGGGAGCCCCGACCGTTTCGACGAGGGAGGTGACGGCGGCGGCGGCCGCGGCGGAATCCGCCAGATCGGCGATGACATGGGCCACGTCGTTCGCCGGTGCCATCCGGTCGATGACCGCCGGCGTGCCGCCGGCGGCGGCAACTGCCGCGACGACGGCGGCACCGAGTCCGCTGGATCCCCCGGTGACGTAGACCGTGCCGATGGTGCGGGGCCCGGCGGCCCCTGCCGCGGAACTGGCCGTTGCGCTGGGATTGCTGGTGATGGTCATGATTCCTCTCACGCTGATTGTTCTGCATGCGAGCGGGAGCGCTCGATGATGCTGGTTGTCGATCGGCCCGGCAGGTACGGCAGGAAGACGACCCGGCCGCCGCCGGACCGGACGGTCGCCGTTTCCGGCAGTTCGGTGCCGCCGTAATCGCCGCCCTTGACCCAGATGTCGGGACGGAGCCGGTGAAGAGCCGCCCGCGGGTCGTCCTCGTCGAAGATCACCACGGCGTCGACGCAGTCGAAGGCCTGCAGCACGCCGGCCCGATCCTGCGCGCTGACCACCGGTCGCCCCGGGCCTTTGAGTCGCGCGACGGACGCGTCGGAGTTGATCAGGACAACCAGGGCGTCGCCGAGCCGGCGCGCCGCCTGCAGGGTGGCCACGTGCCCGGGATGGACGATGTCGAAGCAACCGCCCGTTGCCACCAGCGTGCGGCCCCGGCCGCGCAGTCGGTCGGCGACCTCTTCGAGGTCCGATGCGCCGCCGACAGCTCCGGTGACGGGCCGGTCCGCGACCTGTTCAACGTGCCCCGCCTGCGGCGGAGAGATTGCAGCACGGTCCATCTGGAATGACGCGGAACCACCGGCGCCGACCCAGGCGGATGCATCCCGGACACCGGCGGCCGCGGCCTCGGAGACGAGATCACCCGCCGCCAGCCGTACGGCAGCCGTCGCGGCGAAGCGATCACCGGCCCCGCAGGAGTCACCGGTCCGTACCGGCGGTGCCGGCAGGTAGTGCGCGCCGGCGTCGGATCCGGCCAGGAAGGCGCCGTCGGCGCCGGCCGTCACGCACACCGCATCCACTTTCCATGAGGTTCGGAGCCGGTTGGCGAGAACGTCCGGCGCGTGGGAGGAATCGGCTCGCCCGCCCGTCAGGGACCTGTCCGCCGCGGTCGCCTCGGCCAGGTTGGGCGTGACCAGCGCCGCGCCCGGAACAGGTCGGCCGCCGCGGGGATGCGGATCCCAGACAAGCCTTGTCCGGTGGGCACTGTCGCCCAGCAGCCGGCGGATCCGGTCGTCGGTGGTGGTCCCGGCCCCGTAGTCGGCGACCAGGATGGCGTCGGCATCGGTGAGTGTCGCGATGATCTGTTCCGCAGGAAGGTGGACGGGCCGCCCCGGCCCGCCGTCATCGATGCGCAGCAGGGACTGACCACCGCTGCGTACCCGGGTCTTGCGCCTCGTCGGCCCGTCGTGGCCCAACGGGATCACCTCGAGATGCGGCTCCAAAAGGTCACGCAGAGCAGCACCACCGGCATCGTCGGCAATCGGCGCGATCAGCGTCACCCGGGCGCCGGAGCGGGCCGCCAGCAGTGCGGCCAGGCCGGCCCCTCCTGGGCTCTCGCGCAGTGCGGTCACATCGAGCACGGGCACCGGTGCGTCGGGCGCGAGGCGTTCGCTGGTACCGACCAGGTCGCGGTCGAGCAGGACGTCACCGATCACCACCACATGGGGTCGGCCATCCCCGGACCGCCTGCCTCGCAGGCTCATCCGGTCCGCTGCCGTCGGATGGGGTGCCAATGGGTCGGCTGCCGTCGGGTCGGCCGTCATCCGGTCAGCTCCGAATCCAGCTCGGCGTCCATCTCGGCCGCGCGCAGCCCCGTCGCGCCGAACGCAGCCGAGGCGTCCACTGCTGCGTCGATCCCTGCTGCGTCGATCATTGCGGCGTCGACCACCGCGCACAGGCCGTGCACGGCAATGAGGTGGATGGCCTGGATCGCGGCGGTGGACGGTGCGCGGACGAGGACAGCGTCATCGCATCGCATGCTCAGCGGATTGGGCCCCGGGCCTGTCATCGCCCAGGTGATCATCCCGACCTCGCGCGCCCTTTCGGCGGCGGACAGGACGTTGGGACTGCGCCCCGATGCCGAGAGCAGCACCAGGACGTCACCGGGCCGTCCGTGCGCCTCGACCTGCCGGGCGAACATCTCTTCCTGCCCGTAGTCGTTGACGATGGCGGTCAGGCTGGACGTCTCCGCACTCAGGCAGATGGCGGACAAACCGCGGCGTTCGGCGAGGAACCTGCCGACCAGCTCCGCGGTGAGATGCTGTGCTTCGGCCGCACTTCCGCCGTTGCCGGCCGCCAGCAACCGGCCGCCCCGGGCGTACACCTCGACGAGTTGCTCCCCCCAACTCTGCAGCCGCGGCCAGTCCCTGCGCAGCCCATCCATGGCGAGCCGGACCTCTCGCTCGTGCTCCACCATCCAGTCGTTGGTGATCATCAGGCCGACACCTCCGAGCGGCTGTCCGCGGCGACGACGCCCGCATAGGCCCGGTCGGTCGCCGCGGTGACCGAATCCCAGTCGTACAGCGAGACAGCGCGTTGCCGGGCGGCCCGTCCGTAGGCGAGGCGGCGGGCCGGGTCGTCCAGCAACTGGCGTATCGCAGCGGCCGTGGCTTGCGGATCCTTCGGCGGCACAAGGGTTCCCGTGTGCCCGTCGACGATGGTGTCGAGCAGTCCGCCCACCGCGGCACCGACAACCGGTGTGCCGCAGGCGGCCGCCTCGATCGGGACGATGCCGAAGGGCTCATACCACGGCGTGCAGACGACGACATCGGACACCCGGATCAGCCCGGGTAGCGCCTCGTGCGGGACGCTGCCGAGCAACCGGACGCGGTCGCCCACACCGAGTTCGGCCGCTCGTCGGCGAAGCCGGGTGGCCTCCGGGTCGGTCGCGAGCGCGCTGCGATCCGGGCCACCGGCGATGACGAGCTGCGCGTCGGGCAATTCGGCCAGCGCCTCGATCACCGTGTCGACGCCCTTTCGCTCGACCAGTCGTCCGACGCTCAGCAGGGTCCGGCCGGACCAGTGCGACTCCACCAACGAGGGATGCGGAACGTGTCCCACTGACGCCGCGCCCGGCGCGGACGAGGTGAACGGTGAAGAAGAGGTGAACGGGCTGAACAGCGTGGTGTCCACACCGCAGGGCACGACGCTGATGCCGTCGATCGGGACACCCATCCGATCCAGTTCCGCGATCTCGTCGGTACAGGTGGCGATGATCCGGTCAACGCTGCGACCGATGCGCACCTCGGTGCGAAGCCGCTGCGCCGGGCTGGAATCGCGCAGGCCCTGGTGCCGGCGTTTCACCGTACCCAGGGCGTGGAAGGTGTGGACAACGGGGACATCGACGGCGCGTACCGCTTCCAGTGCGGCGATACCGGACATCCAGAAGTGGCTGTGCACCAGGTGCGGGATGCCCTCCCGGACCCAGGTTCTGGCCATCCACCGCCCGAAAGCCGCCATGAACGGGAGCATCTCGTCCTTGGCGATCGGCTCAGCGGGCCCGGCGGGGACGTGCACGACCTCGGCGCCCGGGCCGAGTTCGACACGCTCGGGCAGATCGATCGAGTCGCGCCGGGTATACACCCGAACCTGGTGGCCGCGAGCGCCCAGGCCGAGCGCCAGCGCCGCGACGTGCACGTTCTGCCCGCCCGCGTCCACACCGCCCAACGCGGCGAGGGGGCTGGCGTGCTCGGACACCATGGCGATCCTCATCCGGTCACCTCCTTCAGTAAGTGCTGCCAATCGGTCAGGAACCGGTCGAGCCCGAAGGTGCGCAGGGCGTGGCTGCGCCCGGCGGCGCCGCGCGCAGCTGCCTCATCGGGATCGGCCAGCCACCGCAGCGCCGTCGCCGCGAGGACGTCGGGGTCGGAGCTCAGCACACCGGCCTCGGCCGGAACGGCCTCCGGCGCAGCTGTCACCGGGAGCGCGAGCACCGGCAGGCCGATCATCATCGCCTCGATCAGCGACAGGCCGAGGCTGGTCCACCGGTACGGGTGCAGATATGCCCGGTGGGTACCCAACATCTGATGCATGGCCTGTTGTGGGACGTCGTCGTGCAGGTACCCGTCCAGTGCCGGCACCTCCTGGGCCAGCGCGGCCATGCCCATCCCGTAGACCTCGAGCGGGACCGTCGCGCAGAGGTCGCGGACCAGGTCGGTGCCTGCGACGCGCCACCGCCGCACCGGTTCGTTGACGACCACCGCAACCCGCTCGGACGTGCCGGTGTACAGCGGGCCCGGATCCACGACGCCGTGTTCGACCACCGTCGTTGGCGCGGATCCGCAATCCCACATCAGCTGGTTGAACCCGGTGACGTGCACCACGGGGATGTCGGAGCGGTCCGCCACCGCATGACGGGAGCCGGCCGCGGTCGCGGGCGGCGCATTGTGTTCGACGTAGACGGCCGGCACATCAACGCCGGCGCGCAGTCCCGTCCACCGTTCCAGCAGATCCGCCTCGTGCGGGCGCTGGAGCACCACGATGTCGAATTCACTGTCCCGCAACTGATTCGGCGTGACCTCCACTGCACCGGCCGGCCACTGCCAGGTCAGTGCCCGACCTCGGCCGTCGGGTCCGCGGTCCGGCACCAGCGGGATGAGGTACTCGTCGGGTCCGGCGACGAACGAGGTCATCCAGGAGCCGTGCACATGCCAGATGAGCACCTTCATCGTCCCACCCCCGCGACCGCCGTGGCCGTCAGCCGTTCGACGGCGGCGACCACCTCGTCACCCGAGACCTGGCTCATGCACGGGTGACCGGGGAGTGGGCAGGTGCGCGCCCGGGAATCACGGCACGCCGCCATCTGGTCCCCCAGGACGACGGTCGGCACGCCGTACGGGAGCCACCGCTCCGCCGGCACCACCGGGGAGAACAACGAGACCACCGGTGTGCCCACCGCTGCCGCAAGGTGCGCGGGACCGGTGTTGCCGACGACCACGCATGCCGCGTCGGCGAGCACCCGGGCCAGACCCGGCAGGTCGGTGCGCCCGGCCAGGTTGATCGCGGTGAAGCCGGCCGCGAGTGCGGCGAGGTCCACCTCCGCGGGACCGCCGGTCACGACCACCGGCCAGCCGGCCCGGGACAGCGCACCGACGAGTCCTGCCGCGTGCTCGGCGGTCATGGCGCGGGACGGCACGGAGGCACCGGGATGAACGACGACGTACGGCTTGATCGGCACCGGGTTGTGTTGTGGAAGATCGTCTCTCAGCCGAAGGGCCCCGTGGTCGCCGGCCGCGAGCCGGCCTCCGGCTGCGAAGGCCAGGTCGAGCGCGGCGCGCACCTCATGACCGTCCGGCCGCTGATGTCGGACATCGAGCAATGAACCGGGGTAGTCGACGCTGGTCGCGGCGACGAACGGGATCCTGGCCATTCTTGCCAGCAATGCCATCGGCAACGGGCTCTGGTGGAACGAGGTGAAGATGACGGCTCGCGAGTACGCCCGGCGGCGCAGGGTGCGCACGAGCGACCGGATCGCCCGCTGGTCGACGCCTGCGGGGGAGTAGCCCGCCCACGGCGCGTCGAACACCAGCACGTCGTCCACGCACGGCAGCAAGTCCGCCGCTGCGCGCCCGGCAGGTGAGACGAGAAGGTCGACCCCATCGGACGTCTGCGCCAGCGCACGGACGGCCGGCCCGGTCAGCAGCACGTCACCGTCGCTGTCCAGGCGCACTGCGAGGAGCCTGCTCATGCGACCTCCCGGGGTGGCTCGGCGCTGTTCCACCGCACCGGCACCACTGCCGGGTCGGCGTGACGCCGGGCATCGAAGGCCGCTGCCACCGCGGTCCGCAGGTCGGCGGCCACCAGGTCGGCACGGCCGATCTCATCCGCCCGCGTCACGGGCGTCGGCACCAGCACGCCGGTGGCCCCGGCCGCTCTCGCGGCGAGCACGTCCGCCTCGATGTCACCGATCACCGCACACTCGTACGGTGCGACACCGAGCGCAGCCGCTGCAGCGATGACCATGCCGGGCAACGGCTTACGGCAGACGCAGTTGTCCTCCGCGACATGCGGACAGAGCTGCCAGGTGTCGAACGGCCCGAGTTCGCGCTCGATCCGGTCGTTGACCGCAGCCACCTGATCAGCAGTCAGCAGCCCGCGCCCGATCCCGGACTGGTTGCTCACCACGCCGACCGGCACCCCGGCGGAGCGCAGGTCGTCGAGAACCTGGCGCGCCCCGGCAACGGGCCGGACGGCATCGGCCTGACCGTTGTACGGCACATCGTGGACCAGCGTGCCGTCGCGGTCGAACAGGACGGCCGCGATGGGAACCGGCCAGCGCGCTGCGGACAGCCCGTGCCGGCGCAGGCCACGCAGCCGCGACCTCACCGCGGCGAACGGGATCACCGCACTGCTCGCGACCATCCGTCGAAACTCTTCTGCCCATACGTCGTCTCCGGGTCGGGGTCCCGGTGCGAGGCGCCGGCGGGCGAAGTCGGCCGTGAGGGCGGCCCACCCGGCGACCAGCACGGTGCCGGTGCGGCGCCACCCGGTGATCAACGCGGCCGCGGCTGCGCACGCCGTCGCCACGGTGCCGACATGCCAGCGGAACCGGCCCCGCCCGGTGGCCGCCGCGGTCCGCCAGTCCCGACCGTGCAGCGCCCGCAGGAGTGCATCATCGGCGGCTCCGGCCTGCGCTCGCACGCTGACCCAGCCGTCCGCGGGGCGGACGGGATGCGTCGCGACGCGGCTGCCACGACCGAGCCGCCACCCCGACTGCTGGACGCGCAGCGCGAGGTCCGCGTCCTCCCGATAGGCGCGGGGAAAGCGCTCGTCGAGGCCGCCGACCTGCTCCAGCGCCGATCGCCGGTAGGCCATGTCAGCGGTGATCCAGGCCGCGTCCTGCAGGCCCGCTGTGTTCCGCTCCCAGTCGGTCGGTCGCCGCCAGCCGGGCAGCGGCACGACCAGTGACGCCTGCACACCGGCGACATCAGCCGCCGCGCTGATGATGTCGGTGGCCAGCCGACGCATCCAGTCGGCGCCGACCTCGACATCGTCGTCCAGGAAGGCGATCCAGTCGGACGTCGTCGAGCGCCAGCCGGCATTGCGGGCGGCGGCCGGCCCGCGCCCGCCGGTACGCACCACGTCGAGCGGCCATGGCCACCGGCGGCGTTGCACGCCGAGCGGCCCGGGCTGCAACGGCAGTGGCACGCCGACACTGAAGGGCCGGTCGTCGACGACGACGACCCGTTCCGGTGCCGGGCCGTCGGAGCACTCGCACAGCGCCGCGAGCAGCCGGTCCAGGGATCCTCGTCCGATGGACGGGATGACGATGGAGTACCGGGGGCTCATCACCCGGTGGCCGTCCCGCCAGGCCGGCCCCGGTGGGCCGCGAAGAACTGGTTGCGGTGGACCAGGTGTGGCCCGAGCACCAGCAGATCCACCGGCGCCGATCCGAACAGTTCCAGGGCGTCCCGCGGATCGTCGACCATCGGCCGGCCGGCGGTGTTCAGGCTGGTGTTGATCACCACCGGCAGGCCGGTCCTGGCGTGGAACTGCCGGATCATCGCTGCGAGCCGCGGTTGGCTGGCAGCGTCGACGGTCTGGATCCGCGCAGTGCCGTCGACATGGACCGCCGCCGGAATGCGGTCGCGCCAGGCCGGCGCCACGTCGTGCACGAACAACATGAACGGGCTGGGAACCGGTCCACCGGAGAAGATCCCGGCAGCGTGCTCCAGCAGCACCATGGGCGCAACGGGACGGAACTGCTCCCTGCCCTTGACGTCGTTGATCCGTTCGAGGTTCTCCGCGCGACCCGGGTGCGCCAGCAGGGACCGGTGACCCAGCGCCCGCGGGCCGAATTCGCTGCGACCGTCGAACCAGGCGACCACGCCGTCGGCAGCGAGGACGTCGGCCACCTCGCCCGCCTGGTCATCCGGAGTGCTGTACGGAACGGCGGCAGCGCGCAGCCAGGCGGCAAGATCCTCGTCGCTCCAGCCCCGGCCGAGGGCTGTTGTCGTCATCGAGCCCAGCGGTTCCCGGTGGTCAGCGGCCACCTGCAGGGCGGCGCCCAGTGCGGTGCCGGCATCACCGGCGGCCGGTTGGACCCAGACGTCCTCGAACGCCGTTTCGCGCCAGATACGTGAATTTGCAACACAGTTCAGGGCCGTCCCGCCGGCCATGGTGAGCATTTTCTCGCCGGTCTGCTCGTACAGCCAGCGGGCGAGGTCCACCAGGACCTCCTCCAGTCGGTGCTGAACGGAACAGGCGAGATCCGCGTCGTCCCCGCCCCATTTGCCGTCATCGACACGGGGGGCCGACCACCGCGACCAGTCCGGGATGTCGGCGACGAAGCCGCCGTTGCCATCGGCGTACACCGATTCGCGCAGTTCCTCGAGGAATCGCGGCTTCCCGTACGAAGCGAGCGCCATCACCTTGTACTCGTCGCTGGAGCGCAGGAATCCCAGATGTTCGGTCAGCGACTCGTACAACAGGCCCAACGAATGCGGAAGTTCCTGTGAGGCAAGGATTTCCAGCTGCCCGTCGACGTACCGGCCGCCGAGGTGAGAGGCCCGCTCGCCGCGGCCGTCGAGGACCAGTACGGCACTGCTGCGGTGCGGTGCGGCGAGTCCGGCCGAGGCCGCGTGCGCGACATGGTGCGGGACGTAGGTGACGGCCTCACGGTCCAGTCCGGGCAGGGCCGTGGCCAGGAAGCCCGGGGCATGTTCGGCGTAGGTCACCCGGAGGTGGTCCCAGGGATCCGACAGGCCCATCGCGTCAGCGGGTTTGGCCAGCGCAGGGTCGAATGAGTAGGCGACCGCGTCGATGTCCTGGGGACGCAGGCCCGCCTGCGCCAAGCACCAGCGCATGGCCGATTCCGGTAGTTCCCAGGCCGAGAACGGCACGGGCCGCTTACCGTGCTTGCGCCGGCTGAACCGCTCCTCCTCTGCTGCCGCCACGATCTCGCCGTCGACCACCAGGGCCGCGGAGGGATCGTGAAAAATCGCATTGACGCCGAGCACGCGCATGCATCAGACCCTCGGACTAGAACCTTGCGAGGCGTGCTTCTTACGCCCCGGTATTCATGTCCCCCGGCGGCAACGCTCTCAAACCGCGCCGTAGCCGTCATTCGCCCCGCAACGGCCTGTCATTGCGTCAATACGCACCCGGCAACTTTCGCGAGGTGAGTAACCGGGTCACCGCGTTTCGCTGACCCAGCGTCCTGTCGCGTCAGCGCTGCAGCCAGGTGTCCTTCGAGCCGCCGCCACGGGAGGAGTTCACCAGCAGGCCCTCGGAGTCCAGCGCGACCCGGCTCAGCGCCACATCCGGCACGGTGACCGAATCGTCGGCTCCGGCGAAGCCGAACGCGCGAAGGTCGACGTGTCGCGGAGCCAACCCCGATGGCCTCAGGGTCGGATGCGTGGAGAACCGGATCACCTCCTGCGCGATGTACCGCTCCGGCTCGGCAGCGACCTTCGCCCGCATGGTGCTCACCTCGGCTTCGGTGAGGTCGGGCCCGATCATGACGCCGGCCCCGCCCGATCCGTCCACCGGTTTCACCACGAGCTCGTGCAGGACGTCCCGTACGCCGGCGTACTGATTGGGGTCGGCGAGCACCCAGGTGCCGACATCGCCGATCACCTGGTCCTCACCGAGGTAGTAGGAGATCATCGTCGGGACGAAGGCGTACATCGCCTTGTCGTCGGCGACGCCGTTGCCCGGCACATTGACCAGGGACACTGTCCCGGCGCGGGCCGCAGCGGCCAGCAATGCGTTCGCCGACGGGGAAGTCGCCGGTCCGTCGATGATCTCGTCGTCACCGAGTCGGCGATAGAGCACGTCGACCGGCGCCGTGCTGCCGTCCATTGCCGCGCAGATGCCCTCCGGGCCGCCGATCAGCTGGTCGGGCCGCACGACCGGCACCCCCATCGCCTCTGCGAGCAACCGGTGCTCGTACCAGGCGGAGTTCTCCGGGCCGTCGGAGAGCACTGCGACGGACGGCACGCCTCGCCGGCAGGAGGGTGGAGCGGCCGCCTGCAGGGCTTCACGCATCTGCGCACCCAGCGATTCGGGTGAGACCAGCCCCGGCCACGGGTGCAAGGCCGGCAATGCGCCGATCGCCGTTCGCCGATTCGCAATGGCATACCCCAACCCCGACGGCACCCGGAGATTGTCCTCCAGCACGACCCAGCTGCCGGTCGGCGTGTGCAGCAGATCGAATCCGAGGACAACTGCCCGCGGCCCACCGCCCGGCGCGAGATCCCTTGCAGCCTCGAGGAATCCGGGGCAGTTCCGGACGACCGACGCTGGGATCACACCGTCCCTGACGATCTCTGCCGGCCCGTACACGTCGGCCAGGAAGGCGTTCAGTGCCCGGGTCCGCTGCCGCAATCCCGCGGAGATCGTCGCCCAATCCGGCGCCGACAGCAGGCGTGGGATCGGGTCAAGGGGGAACGGTTGCTCGCGCAACTCGCCGTCGACGTCGGCGATGAAGGAGATTCCTTCCCTCATCCGCGCGCGGTCCAGTTCCGACGATGCGGCGCGCAGACCGGACAGGCCACCGGCGTCGATGCGGTCGAAGATCTCCCGGTAGGGCTCCCGGATCCTGCCGTCCGGATCGACCGCCTCGTCGAGCGGGCCGGCCGGGTATGTCGCGAGGATCCCGCCGGGACGCTCGGGAGCGGGGTTGTCGGCGGAAGTGCCGGCTTCTTCGACAGCATCGTCATCGTCATCTCGGTGGGCATCGGCGCGGTCGGACCCGGTCACCCCAACCACCTCAGGTGCCAGTCGACGATCGCCTTCGTCGAGGAAATCCTGCCCTCACGACCGACGATCGTGTGCCCCTCACCGGGCAGCAGCAGCATCTCGGTTGGCTTTCCGGCGGCCAGCAGCGCTTCATGCGCGCGGATCGACTCGCCGACCGGAACATTGGTGTCCTGCATGCCGTGCACCAGCAGGGTGGGGGCGATCACCCTGTCGAACGAGTGGATCGGTGACAACGCGGTGAGCAGCTCGCCGTCCCGGGCGGGATCTCCGTACTCGGTCACCGAGGCCGCCGCCATCCAGGCTTCCGTCTCCGCGAAAAAGCAGTGCAGATCGGACATCCCGGCGTGGCTGGATCCGGATGCGAACACCTCCGGCCAGCGGGCGACGGACACCAGCGCCAGGTAACCGCCGTAGGACCAACCGTGCACGCCCACCCGGCCGGAAGTGACCAGTCCTGCGGAGACCAGGTAGTCGACGGTCGCGGGGATGTCCTGGAACGATGACTCTCGGCCGTACAGATCGTCCATTGCGGTGAACTGCAGGCCGTAGCCGGTGGACCCGCGGACATTGGGCGCGAACACCGCGATCCCGGCTGCCGCCAGCGATTGGATGAGGATCGAGAACGCCGGCCGCTCCTGACTTTCCGGTCCGCCGTGCAGCAGCACGACGGTCGGGGCCGCGCCGGTGACGCCGTGCGGGCGGTACAGCAGTCCCTGCAGCATCACGCCGTCCCGGGACGGGTAGCTGATCGAGGTGGGCACCACCATGGCTTCCGGCGCCAATTCCGGGATGGGCAGCCCGCTGATCCGCCGCGGGACCTGCGCCGAGGGTGCGGACGGGCCGGGGTGCACCAGATCGACGTGGTACAGACTGCGCGGCGCGACCGGTTCGGTCAGTTCAAGGATGCCGGAGCGTCCATCCCGGTGGACCGACCAGCCAGGCATCACCTTCTGGCCGATATCGACCCGGTACGCCGCCGCCGGCCCCCGACCGTCACCGCCGGTGGCCCGCGCCGGCAGCGCGGCAACCTCGAGATCGCTGATCCCGCCGACGTTCCAGACCAGCAGCGCCTCCAGCGGTGCCGCCGCGCCGTCCGGTGCCGGGCGCTCCGTCGAGGCACGGTCGGCGACCGTACGCCGGCCCGCGCCGAGCACCGCATACGACTCGAGGTCGGCATCATCCCTGGCGGCCAGCAGTCTGTACGGTCCCGGCCTTCCCCGTTCGTCGATGTCGACCACGCCCAATGCGGTCCGCTCCCGTCCGGCCGCTGCCCGGACGAAGACGCTGCGCCCGTCGGCAGAGAAACGGCCGTCCTCGGCGAGATCCGTTCCCGGCACGGGAAAGTCGACACCGAGCAGGCGCGTCGGCGGCGGGGGTACAGCCGCGGACCCTTCGTCACCGATCTCACCCAGGACCAGGTGGCGGCGCCCCCGCGGTCCTCGTCGCGCGACGAATCGGCGACCGTCGGGTGACACCGATGTCACCGTGTGGAACCCACCGCGGGTCAGGGTACGGATCGTTCCGGTCACCACGTCGACCAGGCGGACGTCCGCGTCGGGACCTGCGCCGTCCGCCAGCGAGAAGGCATAGGTGTTCGGCATGGTCGTCCAGCAGCCGGCGAAAACGGTTGCGAGTGGGTCGGTACCGGCCAGCACCCGGTGATCGGTGCCGTCCGGCCGGATGGCATGCAGTTCCGCGCGAATCAGTCCATCAGGAGAGACCAGGTAGGCCAACCAGTGTCCGTCCGGCGACCAGGCGACGGAGACAACCTCCTGGCTCGGCAACGACACGGTCCTGGGTGCGGCGTCGGCATGCTCACCGGATCGGTCGAGGTGGGCCACCTCCAACCGCGGGAGCCCGGACCGATCGGTCACATACGCGATCCGGTCGCCCGCCGGGGACAGTGACGGACACCAGGCACCCACCACACCGGCGATGTCGGTGATGTACGCGGCAAGTTCGGGACGCTGCGCGAGGGCGGGCAACAGACCTGATCCCGTCGGCAGAGCCGAGTCCGGTAGCACGGGGAACGACTCGTCGAGCACGACCGTCATCCGATCCCGTGCTTCTGCAGCCACATCTCGAGCAGCCCGAGCTGCCACAGCTGGTTGGATCCGAGCGTGGTGCGGTGGATGTTCGGATCGGCCAGCAACATCTCGACGTAGTCCGTGCGGAACAGTCCCCGCTCGCGGGCGGCCGGTGCGGACAGTGCATCACGCACCCGCTCGAGGTAAGGACCCTCGAGATTGATGATCGCCGGAACCGGGAAATGGCCCTTCTTCCGGTCGATGATCTCCGCGGGCAGAACCTTGCGGGACGCTTCCTTGAGTACTCCCTTACCGCCCTGGGCCAGCTTCAACTCCGGCGGGATCGCTGCCGCGAGTTCGGCGAACTCGTGGTCCAGGAATGGTGTGCGAGCTTCCAGACCCCAGGCCATCGTCATGTTGTCGACCCGCTTGACCGGGTCGTCCACCAGCATGATCTGCGAATCCAGCCGGAGCACCCGGTCCAGGGCGGTGGTCGCGCCGGGACGGTTCAGGTGTTCCCGGACGAACTCGCGGCTCGGATCGTCGGTTGTTGTCCACTGCGGCTGCAGGATGGTGCCGAGCGTGCGGTGGTCCCGGTCGAAGAAGTGCGCGGCGTACACCTCGAGGGCACGCTCGGGGTCGATTCCGTCCAAGGGCGGGTACCAGTCGTAACCCGCCAGCAACTCGTCGGCGCCCTGCCCGGACTGCACGACGGTGAGGTGCTGGGAGACCGCCTCGGAGAGCAGGTAGAACGCGATGCAGTCGTGGCTCACCATCGGCTCGCTCATCGCGGCGACCGCGCCGTCCAAGCCGTCCAGCACCACGCCCGAGGGCATCAACAGCTGGTGATGGTCGGTGCCGAACTCCTTGGCGACGATGTCGGAGAACTCGAACTCGTCCCCCTCCCGGTCGCCGACCCGCTCGAATCCGATGCTGAAGGTCTGCAGTCCGTGCTGCCCCGCGTCGGCCAGCAGCGCGACGATGACGCTGGAGTCGATGCCGCCGGACAGCAGCACGCCCACGGGCACATCGGCGACCATCCGCCGCTGCACCGCGGTCTGCAAGGTGTCCAGCGTCAGCTGCTGCCAGTCGTCGTCGGTGAGCCCGGCGTACTTGTCCTGCCGCGTGTGGCACGGTGACCAGTAGGTGATCTCGCTCGCGGTCCCGTCGGGTTCGACCGTGCGGACGGTCGCGGGCGGAAGCTTGCGAACGCCGGACAGAATGGTCAGCGGCGCCGGGACGACGGCGTGGAAGCTCATGTAGTGGTGCAGCGCAACGGGATCGATGGCGGTGTCGATGTCGCCACCGGCCAGCAGGGCGGGCAGCGACGACGCGAAGCGCAGCCGGTCGGCGGTCTGTGACAGGTACAGCGGTTTGATGCCCAGGCGATCACGGCCGAGGATCAGCCGGCCGGTGTCCTGCTCGAGAATCGCGAAGGCGAACATCCCGAAGAAGTGGTCGACGCACCGGACGCCCCACCGGTGGTATGCCTTCGCGATCACCTCGGTGTCGGAGGTGGAGAAGAACCGGTACCCCAGGCCGCGCAATTCGTCCCGCAGCTGCCGGTAGTTGTAGATGCAGCCGTTGAAGACGGTGACCAGCCGGAGTTCGGTGTCGACCATCGGTTGCGCGCCGGTCTCGGACAGGTCGATGATCGCCAGCCGCCGGTGACCCAGGGCCACCGGTCCGTCGTGCCACAGGCCGTGCCCGTCGGGCCCCCGCGGTTCCATCACTGCCGAGATCCGGTCGACAGCGGCAACGTCTGCAGATCTCCCGTCCAACCTGAACTCACCGCTCAGTCCGCACACATCGGTCCCTTCGTCCTGGCCGCCGGCGGCTGCGGCTGCCGGCCCGGGTTTCGCTGACGAACGCACCCGGATGCGCGGCCGTTCGGTGCGGCGAAGCTACACGGTCCATGTTTCGCGGAATTAACCCGCGGACTCTTCCAGAGCGTTGGTGACGAGCTGGGCGTTGCGGGATCCGTCGTCGTCGAGCCCGACCAGCTTTCCCGTCCTGACCAGCTCTTCGGCGATCACAGCCAGCTTGCGGTTGTGATCCTGTGAGTAACGCCGGAGCACCGCGAAGGCCCTCTGCGGGGCCAGGCCGAATCTCTCCATCAGGATGCCCTGGGCCTGGCCGATCAGATTCCTGGAGTCGATCGCCTGCCAGAGGTTCTCTTCCGACCGCGCATAGGCCAACACCACCGAGGCATGTGCGGCGATGACCCTGGCGACCTCGATGTCGGCGTGGCCGTATTCCCGCGCTTGCATCGAGTAGAGGTTGATGGCGCCGAGAGCGGTGTCGGTGAACAGGTGCACCGACAGGACGCCTCGTACGCCGAGCTCTGCTGCCTGTGGGGCCCACTGCGGCCACCGGCCGTCCTCGACCAGGTTCTTCACGATGAACAATTCGTCGGTCCAGACCGCGTCGAGGCACGGTCCCTGATGCAGTTCGTACTGCAGGCGATCCGCGCGAGTGATCAGCTCGTCGGAAGAGGCGACCGTGGTGAGCGAGCGGTTCTTGCCCAGCATCGTGACGGATGCTCCGTCGCACGGACCGCAGTCGGTCGCCATGGTGATGACGGTGTTGAGCGCGTCGATCGAGGCCGGTTGGGTCGTCGCCTGGCGGACCGCTTCGGCGAGGTTCACCGCCGCATCCTTTTGCTCGGAAGCGCCCATACAGACCTCCGCTCGACCCTGGGCAGCTCTTCCCGTGCGAGCGACCACCGCTCCACATTGGGCGCACATGCTCTCGGATGCAAGCAAGGGACCTGCGGGGAGAGAGCCGGGGCTGAATGCTCGCTGCTCGACGAGTGGGGCACGGCGGCGAAGCCGACACCCGGATTCGCCGTAGCAGAACGCGGTCGTGCCCGCGGCTAGCGCCGAGCGCGCCTGGTTCCGTTGGCGGTCGCGCGGAGCACCACCCGGCCGGCGATGGCGAGCGCTGCGACGGTGACCACCATGGGCCGGTGCGGCCCCTTCCGGAGGTCGCGGCGGTCGATCAGGCGGGGGATCGCGGTCACCGTGAAGTACTTCGCGCCGACCACGACCGGGACCAGGTAGTACCGCCGGGGCCGCACGGCGACGGAGATCATCGACTTGCCGAAGGAGACCGGCCCGCGGCGCACTTCCACCTCGGTGGCGCCATCGCGCTCGTTGCGTCGTACGGACATGGCGGGTGCACCTCGGTGAGCCGTTGTGTCAGCCGCCCCGAGCGTCCGGGCCGGCTGAATCTGGAAGAGTCAATGTCATTGTGGGCCGCTGGGCGTCCGCAGGCACTACCTCAGTCGGGTGATTGGTGTAGCTATGTCCGACTGCTCTACCTGCGGCCTCCGGAAGGCGTGGGCATTCTGGCGATGCGGGCATCTTCACCCTTAGCGCTGATGCACCCTTGCTTCCGGCTACTGAGTTGCGAGTGGGTCACACTGTCCTCACGGACGACCCTGTCCTCACGGACGACCCCCACGGTGCCACATGTGGGCCACGTGCGGCGGCTCATCGAAGTAGTGGCGTTCCCCTTGCTGGAGCAGGCATCAGGGTGCAGTACTCGGCCATCGGCCAATGACGACGTCGGTTGCGACGGCGATACCATCGCCGTCTCCCTGCGGAACGGAGATGTCACCGATGGCCTCTCAGAGCAGCCGGCAGTCCGTGGGCGGTCTCGACATCGACGCTCTCGGCGAACGTCAGATCGTGATGACCAGAGGCTTCGCCGCTCCACCACCGCTGGTGTTCGACGCGCTCGTTCAACCTGCTCTGCTGCTCCAATGGATGCACGGGCCGGCAGGGTGGCACATGGTGGAATGTGAATTCGACCCTGTCGTGGGCGGTCGCTATCGGTACCGCTGGCACGGTCCGAACGGCCAGTCGATGGCGGCCAAAGGCGTTGTGCGCGAGATCGTCCGACCGTCACGGCTGGTCACTGCCGAGGTCTTCGACGACAACTGGACCGGGGGTGAGGTGACAGCGGTGTACGAATTGACCACCGACGGCTCCGGAACTCTGCTCACCACCACGGCCACTTACCCTTCTCGTGCGGCCCGCGACGGCGCGCTCGACTCCGGGATGAAACGGGGCCTGGCTGCCGGATACCACCACCTCGACCGCCTGCTCGACCGCCTGCTCGAGCGTCTCGCGGGCGACAACCAAAGCTGACTCCGATAGATGCTCTGGTACGAAAAAGCCGCCGACGTGATCCGTCGACGGCCTTTCGCAGTTTCTCACCCGCCGGCCCGCGCAGGAGGCGGACCGGCAGGAGGAATGTCAGCTGCTCGGGGGAGTGAGCACCTGGTCGATCAGGTACACGGTCGCGTTCTTGGTCTTCACGCCGCCGCAGATGACGGTGGCGCCGTTGACCTTGAGATTGTCACCGGAGCCGGTGACCTCCAGGGTGGCGCCGTTCGCGGTGGGGTGCTTGCCGACGACGTCGCTCGGCGACAGCTGTCCGGGAACCACGTGGTAGGTCAGGATGCTGGTCAGCAGAGTGGAATCGGTGGTCAGCGTCTTCATGGTGGCGGCGTCGATCTTCTTGAAGGCGTCGTCGACCGGTGCAAAGACAGTGAACTCACCGTTGTTCAGCGTGGTGACGAGATCGACCTTGGGGTTGACCTTGCCGGAGACCGCAGCCGTGAGGGTGGTCAGCAGGGGGTTGTTGGACGCGGCGGTGGCCACGGGATCTGCGGCCATTCCTTCAACCGACCCGGCGCCGGTCGGCACGGCCTTCGCGTAATCGGCACAGCCGGCGCCCACGAGTGCGGGCGCTGCACTGTCATCCGAGGACATGGCATCGGACGACATGGCGTCGGACGACATTGCCTCGGAGGTCATGGCGTCGGACGACATTGCCTCGGAGGTCATGGCGTCGGAGGTCATCGCCTCGGAGGTCATGGCGTCGGAGGTCATCGCCTCGGTGCTCGCTGCTGCCGAGGCGGCTGCGGAGGAGGTGCTGCTCGACGCGGTCGTCGAGTTCGAGCCGCAGGCCGCGAGGGTCACGGCCAGGGCCGCTCCTGCGACCAGGGTGAGGGCGCGCTTCATCTTCATTTCTTGCTCCTTGGACTGTTGGTGCCGGAATCGGCGCCCGTGTGGACGATCGGGGGGCTCGGTCACCGAGCCTGGCCTTGTTTCTCAAAAGGTGTTCGGTACCAGTGCCACTGCGGATTGGTCGGAGACGGAAAATGGCGGCGGTTCTTTTCCTGCGACGGACTGTGCCCGCGGCATCGTCATACTGCGAAACAGCTGCTCGACGCCCGGAGTCATCACGCGGTGACGGTCACCGAACGGGAATCCCACCCGGTCGCGCCGTCCGGCATCACGCCCTGAACCTGGTCGGTCTGTACTCCGTCCGGATCGACGGCCCGGCACCGGATCGTGTGCGACCCGGTCTCGGTCGCGTCCCACTGATACAGCCACTGGCGCCAGGTGTCGGTGCTCACCTCGCCGGAAAGGGTCGCGTCCTTCCATTCACCGTCATCGATCTGGACCTGCACGCCGGTGATTCCGCGGTGCTGTGCCCACGCGACGCCGGCAACGGCGACGGTTCCCTTGGAAAGCTGTTCGAAGCTCTTGGGCACGTCGATGCGAGAAGCGGTCTTGATCGGAGCCTTCGCCGACCATCCACGGTCGGTCCAATACGCACTCTGCTCGGTGAAATTGGTGACCTCGAGGTCGACCACCCATTTGGTGGCGGAGACATATCCGTACAACCCGGGTACGACCATCCGAACGGGGAAACCGTGCTCCACCGGAAGCGGCTCGCCGTTCATCGCGAAGGCCAGCAGTGCGTCCCGGTCGTCGGTCAGTGCCTCGATCGGAGTGGTGACGGTGAAGCCGTCGACACTGGTGGACAGCACACAATCCGCACCCGAAGACGGTCCAGCCATCGCCAGCACGTCTGCGATGCGGACACCCTGCCAGCGCGCGTTGCCGGCCAGGTCGCCCCCGACCTCGTTGGAGACGCAGGTCAACGTGATCATTCGTTCGATCGAGGGCATCGCCACCAGGTCTGCGTACGAGAGCGTGATCTCCTTGTCCACCGCGCCGTGGATCTTCAGTTGCCAGTCGTCGGCGGTCAACCGCGGGACAACGAAAGCGGTGTCCACGCGGTAGAACTCGGCGTTGTCGGTGACGAACGGCGTGATACCCGGAGTGTCGATCTGCACGGCCGCGACGTCGACCTTCTCCACGTCGACAGGGTTGGGCAGAGCCACCCGGTCGCGGCTGGCGGCCACGTCGGCGGCGCTGGGGATCCACCTGGTCAGTACGCCCGCGGCGACGGCCACCAGCGCGCCGATGCCGGCGATCCTGAAGAACTGCCGCCGGTTCGCCAGGCCGCTTCCGGCTCTGGCCATCGGGTGAGATGCACCGCTGCGGGCCGATTTCGGATTGTCCGAGTCAGGTCCGGAGGTGAGATCCGCTGTTCCGTCGGCGCTGTCCCCAGATGATGTCGGTGCCGAGCCGGTCACTCCGAAATGGACGGCTGACCCGCCGGCCGTCCGGACGTCTGCGTCCACCTGCCGGGAGAACACCGAGACGAGGAAGTAGATGCCGACAGCGCCACCCAACAGGATCGGCAAAGTGTCGAAAACCGAGGCGCCGGTGCGGCTCAGCACTGCAGCGGCCGTCACGAGGATCAGCACGCCGGTGATGCCGACCGCCAATCGCGGGCTGCGGCGGCCGAGGATTCCGATGACGATCGCGACCAGTAACAGGGTGATGCCCATGCCTGCCCGCAGCGCATTCTTGTCGTTCTCACCGAAGGTCCGGATGGCGAATTCCTTGAGCCATTCCGGTGTGAACTGGATGAAGGTCTGACCGAGCGACGACACCGCCGATGCCGGCGCATTGAGGAATCCGAGCCATTGGCCCAGCGCCGCGAGCAGTTCGGCGATCCCGATGGCCAACCCCATCGCGATGACACCGACCAGCGCCGATGCCGCGATGCCCGGCCGCCACGGACCCGCGGACGGGGCTGCCTGGTCGGTCGGGCGGCCGGGTTGCACGGCGCGCGCCGGCGGGGAAGAGGTCATGTCGGGTATTCGCGCTCCGGCACCGTTCGGATGGGCCGAACGTGAAGCTTCTTTCACGGGGTGCTGCGGCGTCGGCTCGGTCACGTCCTTCATCGTGCGCTCACCGGCCGCCGTGGCGCGCCGACGTCACTGTTTCGTAAGGAAAGCCCGAACCTGGTGACCCGGACTTGTAATGTCCGCAAACGACACGCCGTCTGCCTGGTTGAGCCATCCGGGCGGCGCACCGCGCCGAATCACCGGCACATGCACCCGTCCCGCCAGTTGTCGTGCGGGGCCGAAAGGATGAGCCGATGCCTCCCCCGGAATCCTCCTGGCCGGACAGGTCAGCGTCCGGAGCAGGACGGCGGACGCTGTCCGCCGTCCCGGACCGACCTGCTGAGCCGCCCAGTCCCGAACAGCTCCTGCAGCTCACCGCTGTAGGTCGTCAGGACGCCTTCGAACGCCTCTACGACACTTTCGGTGCCCGGGTCTTCGGCCTCGCCCGGCGGATCGTCCGCGATCCCAGCCAGGCAGAGGAGGTCTCGCAGGAGGTGTTCCTCGAAATCTGGCGCCGCGCCAGTCGGTTCGACGCGTCCAAGGGGTCGGCGACGTCATGGATCATGACGCTGACCCACGGAAGATCGGTCGACCGGGTGCGGTCCGCGCAGGCAGCCAGCGACCGCGATGCGAAGGTCGCACACTCCTCCACCGAGCGGGACATCGATACCGTGGTGGAAGCGGTGGAGTCGGCCTTCGAGCGCAAGGCCGTCCGCCGATGCCTGGGCACGCTGACCGACCTGCAGCGGGAGTCGGTGTCGCTGGCCTATTACAGCGGTTACACGTACCGGGAGGTGGCCGAGTTGTTGACGGTCCCGCTCCCGACGATCAAGACCCGGCTGCGTGACGGCCTGATCCGGCTGCGCGACTGCCTGGGGGTGGCGTCATGACCGCCGATCCGCATCTGGACACCGCGGCGTACGCGCTGCACGCGATGCCCGCAGACGAAACCGCAGAGGTCGAGAGTCACCTGGACTCCTGCGAATCGTGCTCTGCGGAACTTGTCGGCTTCCTGGAGACGGCCGCCCTGCTCGGGTCGGCCGTCGCAGAACGGCCGCCTGCCTCGCTGCGCGCGTCCATCCTGGCCCGGGTCGCGGTGACCCCGCAGCTTCCGCCGCTCACCGCTGCCGACCCGCGCAAGCCGGCCGCTGCGGACGCCGATGCGCAGCAACCGGCATCGGTGACGCGACCGAAGCAGTCCGGTTCGCACCGGGCCGATGGGGAGCCGCCGCGGTGGTACCGCCGTCCGGGTGCGCTGTTGGCCGCGGCGGTCGCGGCGATCGTCATCGGTGGCGGCAGCATCGTCGCGGTCAATCGGATCGGCCAGGACAACGAGGTCGCGCAGACCCCGGAACAGTGCGTCGCCCAGGCCGCCGACCAGCGGCAGATCACGCCCGCACAGGGCGGAGGAACGGTGCGTTACGCGCCGTCCTGCGGTGCCGCGCTGCTCGACGTCACCGGGCTCCCGGCGCTTGCCTCGAACCGGACCTATCAACTCTGGGCGCTGGCCGGGTCGACACCACGGTCACTGGGCACGCTGCCGGATGCCACGGCAGGAAAGCCCCAGGTGATCGCGGCGCAGACGCAGTCCGGCGAGACCGCGGTCGCGATCACTGCCGAACCCGCCGGCGGCTCCCAGACACCGACGCTACCGATCCTGTGGCAGGCGGCACTCACCTCCTAGCGCCCGACGAACTGGATTGAACTCGGAACAGCCGGCTTCCCATGGCGGCCGGATGTTCTGCGTTGGTGTCCGAGGGTCAAGACGCTCCACCGTGCGCCTCGGCGCCGGTTGGCTGAAGATCAAGCGGTTCCCCATTCGCCCATCCGGAGGTCTTCGCTCATGGCCCGCCAGCGCAGCGGCACGCGCCGGGTCGCCGGGTCGAAAGAGTGCACATCCCGGCGCGGGTCATGAGGGCGGCGGCGTTGGTGGTGGGTTGCGACCAGTACCCGCACCTTGTTGGCCCCCACCCTGGCGGCCCGGACATCGGCGGCCCGGACACCGGCGGCCCGGCCATCGGCGGCCCGGACACCGGCGGCGCTGAAGCAGGTAGCGCTCGACGAGTCGGCGCTCGACCAGGCGGCGCCGTGGCGGCGGCTCTGGCGATGCGGACCTGGTTGGTGGGAGCCGGAGGCGTCGACCCGTCCGGCCTGCGGACGCTGCTGAGCCCTCTTGCCGGGGCGACGCAACGTACCGACTGGGAGAGGCCGGCCCGTCCTGCGGTGCCGGCGCGGAATCGCGTCGACGACGGCCCGCAGCTCGATGGCCCGGCAGATCTCGAATGCTTCACAGCGGAACTGAGGCACCTGCTCACCGCGATGACCGGGGATCGCCTGTACCTGTACATCTCTGCGCGCAGTGGTCTGAGCGACCCCGCTCGGCCATTCCTCGGCCAGTCGCTGATCCTGCTGAGCGATTTCGACCCCGCGGTCCCGAAGACCGGCAGCCTTTCGCTGGAGGAGCTCTCGGCCCACCTCGCTCACGCCGACTTTCGAGAAGTGCTCACCCTGCTGGACTGCGGACCGGGAACGCCGGTCCGCCAGAGGATCACGCCGGCAGGGCTCGGCAACGGGTGGCTGGGCCGCCGGCGAACCGGTGCGCCGATGCACTACCGCATTCAGCTGCCGGACGAAAGCCGTTGGGGCACAGCCGAGGTCGATGAGGTTCAACGGTCGGAGCTGACGCAGGCGTTCTTGTCGGCGGTGGCGCCGGCGGCCCGGCCCGGCGCCCGAGCCACCCTTCCGCTGAGCGCGACCGACGGAAATGGCGCAGCAGCTGAACCATTGCGCTGGTCGGAGTTGGAGCGGCACCTGATGTCTGTCATGTCGACCCCCACCACCATCAATGGCCCCAATCCGGGCATGACGGTCACTCCGCTGGTGGCGGACGGGGGGCCATCGGCCGGCCGATCACCGGACAAGGGTGAGAAGCGGACAGTCCGGTCCGGGAACGGCGTCGTCGACGGCGAAGTGCAGCTACGGTGCGCCGACCCCCACGCCATGTTGATCATCGAGGACGGTGCGGGGGTCCGGCACGCCGTGGGCGTCGGTTCGATCACGGGTCGGTTGCCGGTCGGTCGGTACACGGCGCTGCTCGCCGATCCGTGCGGCGCTGACCCGCGGGTACCGCTGACGGTGGCATCCGCCTCCACGGCCCGTGCGGTGCTCGAGCCCCGTACCAGGTCCGACGGGTTTCGGGTCATCGACGATCCGGCAATTCGGTGGTCGTCACCGGCGGCACAGTTGGCCATGACGACCTCCGCCCTGTGGGCGAACGGGCATCAGTCATTCTTGCTGGTCGGCGGTGATCCGTCGCTGCCGTCGGCGACCGAGCTTCTGGGCGGATTCCCCGACCAGTTCGCCGCCCAGGGGACTCTCACGGCAGCGGGAGGGGGCTGGTGGGTGGCCCGACCTGTCAGTGGCCCTTGGCACGGGGTCGTCGTGGACGGTCACCTCCTGACGGTGCCGGCTGCGCCGGATTCAGTGACGGCAGTGGCGATCTCGCCGTCCGGAATCAGTGTGGCGCTGTTCGACACAACACATCCGGAGCCGGTCGAGATCGCCGCGCAGGACAGGGTGCAGGAGTACCTGGCGATCGGCCGGCTCGGTGCGGCCGACCTGACTTCCCGATCGGGGGTGCACGCCGGTCAGCGTTGGCCTTGGGGGGCCAGCGCGGCGATCCGGCGGCTGATCGACCGGACCCGCGCCTCCCGCGCCGGTGAGCTGGCCGTGCCGGGGGCTGCCGCCGTTGTGCGCGACGGCGCGCCCCCACACGAGTTCCGGGCCGATGTCCCGCCGCAGTTACGGCCGTCCCTGCTGGGCCGTGGGCCGTGGGCGGTCTGGCTTGATTGGCCGGCCGCCGCAGGCCGGGCTGACCGGCGGCTTCGCGCCGACCCGAGCGGCCTGACCCCGGCTGGTTGAACCCGGCCAGTTGACTCAGCAGGTTCATCCCAGCGGGAGACTCCGCAGCATCTCGATCCCTGCCGGTACGCCGGGAGCTGCGGTGACGACTCGGCTGCTGTTCAGCCGGTCCCGGTGGGCGCGGGCAGTGTGCGCGCCTGTTGCTCGCGCGGCGGCGGACCGGACTCCACGGTGATCATCGCGGCCAACATCAGACCCCCACCCACGGCCGTCCGCCAGGTCAGCGGCTCGTGCAGGAACAAGATCGAGAACAGTGCCGCCCACGCCGGTTCGGTGGCCATCGTGATCGCAGCCCTGGACGGCGCAAGGTGAGCCTGTGCCCACGATTGGACGATCATCGCGACCGCCCCCGAGACGACCGCCATGTAGACGATGGCCGCCCAATCGAAGCCGGTGCCGGGCAGTACAACGCCGCCGTCCGCCACGACGGCGGCGATCACGCTGACCGCGGCCGTCACCGCTATCTGCACGGTCGCCAGCCCGAACGCATCCCGCGCGTCGGCCCAGGCGCTGAGCCCGACGATGTGCACGGCGTACACCAGCGCGGAGGTCAGGGTGATGGCCTCGCCGAAGCCGATCGAGAGCCCGTTCAGACCCAGCAGGCCCAGCCCGACGGTGGCGATGGCGGCACCCAGCCACACCCGCGGACCGATCCGCACTCGCAGCAGCACCGCGGCGCACAAGGGGGTGAGGACGACGTACATGCCGGTGATGAATCCGGAGATGCTTGCCGGGGTGTACTGCAGCCCCACCGTTTGCAGCAGCTGGGCCACGCCGTACGCCAGGCCCAACCACAGGCCGCGGACCAGTGCCCGGCGGGACAGCCGGCGCAGCGCCGGGAGGAACACCACTGTCATCAGCACCGCCGCGAGGGTGAACCTGACGGCGAGGAAGTTCACCGCCGTCATCCGGTCCAGCAGGGCCTTGGTCAGCGGAAAGCTCGACCCCCATGCGGCCGCGACGGCCAGCAGCCCGAACAACGCCCACCCGGTGGTGCGAGGTGACATCACTGCGGAGGTCTTCTCGGGGTTGCTGGTGGGCACGACGAATCATCGTGCCCGATGACGATGACGATGACGACCACGTTCCGCGACGACCACGTTCCGCGACGAGCCTGCGGCCGACGGCGCTCGGTGGACCGGTCTTCCCGCCGGGTCCGTGCAACCATCCAGCGGACAGCGTCCGTCTACCCGATACGGCTGGAGGTCCGGTGAGTCCGGAGGAGGAGGCGGAGTTTGCCGCGTACGTCACCGCCGGACGTGACCGTGTGCGCCGGACGGCGTACCTGCTGTGCGGTGACTGGCATCGGGCCGACGACCTCACCCAGATCGCCTTCGTGAAGCTGTACGGAGCCTGGGGCAAGGTGCGGGATCGGGCCGCGCTCGACGCCTACGTCCGGACCTGCCTGGTCCGGGCCACGGTGGACGAGTCGCGGCGTCCGTGGCGCCGGGAACGGTCGGTCGACGAGTTGCCGGAGCACCACGGTGCGGCTGACATCCGGGCGGACCTTGCCTCCGTGGTCGTCGACCGGGAACTGATCCGGCAGGCGCTGGATCTGGTTCCGCCAGGGCAACGGGCAGTGCTGGTGCTGCGGTACTACGAGGGAATGGACGTCGCCGCGACGGCGGCGGCACTGGAGTGTTCGGAGGGCAACGTGAAGTCGCAGACCGCCCGAGGTCTCGCGGCGTTGAAGGCCGCCCTCGGCCAACTCGGCTCGGCGTCCCGGGGCGGTGAGTGACGTGTCGACCGATGACACCCGGGGCGGCTCTCCCGATCGAGCCGACGGTGCCGGACGACCCGAGGATCTCAACACCGCGGACCGCCCCGACGCCCCCCACCTTGCGGAGATTTCCACCGCCGACGCCCGAGCCCTGACCGCGGCGCTCACCGAACTGGCCGACGACACTGATGCTCCACCGTCCACGGTCACCGCCGACGCCGTGCTGGCCGCCGCGCGCGCGCCGGGCCGTGGCAGGAATGGGCTGACGGCCGTGCCGGGGGAGGGACGGACGGCATGGACGCGACGGCGCACCGGGCTGGTCGCCCTGGTCGCGGCCGCGTCGCTGGCCGGTATCGCAGCCATCGTCGTCCCGCTGACGCTGGGCGGTCTCTCGACGAACACCGCATCGAACAGCGCGAGTGAGGTCGTCGCCGGCTCCGCAGCTGAGCAGAGTGCTGCCGGCGATCAGGCGGCCGGCGCCAATGCCGCAGGCGCTGCCCCGGAACTCGACTCGGGGAGTGCGGCAGCCGATGCGAGCGGTGCGGCGTCCGGCCCGGCGGCAGTCTCCGCGCCGGGCGCCTCCGACGCCGGGCAGCCGCCGGGCGGTGGCCAGGCCGCTGCCGCAGCGCCGTCCGGCGACCCCGCGGTGACGCAATCCTGCTGGCCGCCGCTGCCCGCGGCGGCGCTCACCGCTCTGACTGCCGCCCTGCCACCCGGTGCATTTGCCGCACCTGTCGCCCTCGACGGCGGGTGCGCGCGGAACCCGGTGGCCGGTGCGGTGCTGCCCGGTGCGGTGCCCGGCACCGAACTGGTGGTGCGCGTCGTCGAGGCCGCCCCTGGCGCCTGCGCACGCAGTGCCGGTGAGGCCGGGTCGCGATGCGTCGCATCGGGCGAGGACAGCTACACCGCCACCGATCCCTCCGGCGGAATGACGGTGCTGGTCTACGGCGACGGGAAGCAGGTCGAGGTCGGCAGCCTGACGTCGGTGGACGGGGTGCCGTCGGTGCCGTCAGGCCTGTCCGCCGATCAACTGGCTGCCGCGGCCCGTGCCGTTCTGGGCGCCCTGCAGTGAGCACCGGCCGGAACACGATCACCGCCGAGCGGCTGGTCACCGACAGGCTCGTTCTGGAGCCGCTCCGTATCGATCATGCGGACGAGATGGCTCTCGCCCTGGACGATGTCGCGCTGCACACGTTCATCGGTGGGACACCGGCCGACGCCGACGAGCTCCGCCGACGCTACGCCGCACAGGTCGCAGGTGTGTCCGCGGACGGCACCGAGGACTGGCTCAACTGGATCGTCCGGCGTATCGATGACGACCGTGCCATCGGATACGTGCAGGCGACCGTCACCGGACCAGCGGGCGATATGGCGTCCGAGATCGCCTGGGTCATCGGCGTTCCCGACCAGGGCCGGGGGTACGCCGTGGAGGCCGGTGTGGCCATGGTGCGGTGGCTGCGGGTTCAGGGGGTCGACTCCGTGATGGCGCATGTTCATCCCGACCACGCTGCCTCCGCCGCCGTCGCCCGCCGGCTCGGACTGAGCCCGACATCGCTGGTCCAGGACGGCGAGGTCCGTTGGCTGGGTTAACCTGCCAGCGGCGCAGGGCGACACGACTGCGTGCTCACGCCCAAGTCTCGGGGGTTGGAAGATGACGCTGTCGTCGATCGGGTCCGGCCCGGGATCTCCCGGTGCCCGTGCACTGTCGAATTGGTCGGGCAACTACACCTACCGGGCGCCGCGGGTGCACCGGCCGGAATCGGTGGACGAGCTGCAAGCCATCGTCGCCGGCAGCGAACGCGCGAAGGCGCTGGGCAGCCGTCATTGCTTCAACGACATCGCCGACACTCCGGGCGATCTGATCGACACCTCCGGTCTGCCGGACGCCATCAGCATCCACCCGAACCGGCAGACGGTGACGGTCAGCGGCGGGATCAACTACGGCCGGCTGGCCACCGCGCTGCATGCCCAGGGTTTGGCGCTGCCCAACATGGCCTCACTGCCGCACATCAGCGTGGCCGGCGCCGTGGCCACCGGAACGCACGGGTCGGGTGTCTTCAATCGGGGCCTGGCCGGGGCGGTGCGGTCACTGGACATCGTCCTGGGCAGCGGAGAACTCACGACGTTGAGCCGTGGCGATGACGGTTTCGACGGCGCCGTGGTCTCGCTCGGTGCACTGGGCATCGTCAGCACGGTCACCCTCGACGTGGAGCCCACCTTCGACGTGCGGCAGGACGTGTTCGAGGACCTGCCCTGGTCGGCCGTCGAGGAGCACATTTCCGAGATCCTGTCCGCCGCCTACAGCGTCAGTCTGTTCACCGACCTGCAGGGCGACACGGTCACCCAGGTGTGGTGCAAGTCGAGAATGGACGCGCCGGCAACATCCTCGCCGGTCTTCGACGACGCCGGACGGGTCCGCGGATCATTCTTCGGTGCGACGCCGGCGACCGCGTCGCGTCATCCCATTCCGGGCATGGCCGGCGATGTCTGCACCGGCCAGTTCGGGGTAGCGGGTGCCTGGCACGACCGGCTGCCGCACTTCCAGCTGGCGTTCACTCCGAGCAACGGTGACGAGGTACAGACCGAGTATCTTCTCGCCAAGGATCGCGCCCACGAGGTGGTGTCGGCTCTTCGCGGGCTCTCGGGCAGGATCGCTCCGCTGTTGCAGGTCTGCGAGATCCGCACCGTCGCGGCCGACGACCTCTGGCTCAGCCCCGCGTACGGTCGGGACACGGTCGGTTTCCATTTCACCTTCCTGCGAGATGAGCCGGCCGTGCTGGCTCTGCTCGCAGAGATCGAGGCGGCCATCGCCGACTGCGATCCGCGCCCGCACTGGGGCAAGCTGTTCGTCGCCGACGCGGCGGCGCTCACCGCTGCCCATCCGAGGCTGGCTGATTTCCGCGCGCTGGCAACCCGGATGGACCCCGAGCACGTCTTCCGTAACGACTACCTGAACCGGCTGGTTTTCGCGGACTGACACCGGGCCGGCCGCCCGGGCACTGCTCAGGTCAGCAGGGCGATGGTGAGCGCGACGATCAGTGCGCTGGAGCCGAGGCCGGTGATCAACCGCCCGGCGCGCCCGGTCAGCGCACGCCCGAGTGCGACGCCGCCGGCCACCAGCAGCAGTTGCCAGCTCGCGGAAGCAAGGAAGGCGCCGAGAACGAACGCCACCGAGGCGGCCGCCGGACCGGAGCCGTCTCCGAGACCATTGGCCCGGCCGCCGAGCACCAGGGCGCTGAAGTAGAGCACCGTCACCGGGTTGAGCAGGGTGATACCGAGCAGTGTGGCGAAGGCACGGCCAGGTGTCCGGGTGCCGCCGCCGGTGACCGCCAGCTCACCCTGACCGGTGATCACGGACGGCGGTCCACGCAATCCGGGCGGCCAGCGCGAGCAGGACGACGGCCGAAACCCACCGCAGCGGCCCGGCGACCCGGTTGATCAGACCGGTCAACGCCGTTCCGCCCACCACCGCCGCCAGCGCGTACAGACCGTCCGCGGTGGCGACGCCGAGCGCCCCCGATGCGCCGATCCGCGCCGACGTCCGCGCTGTGAGGGCCACCAGGTACGTGGCGACCGCGCCCACCGGGATGGCGATGCCGTAGCCGGCGATCAGGCCCGCCGCCAGCGCGGCGGTCACGATCGTCGGTGAACGCCGCCGATCCCGTCGTCGCCCTGCTGCCGCGGCGCCGGATCGTCGACGCGGCAGGGACGGGGCGTCAGGGTCGTCATGGCCAGATGGTGCCGGGTTCGCCGGTGCCGGGGCAACCGGAAATGTGCCGACTGACCCGTCCGCAGGGTCAAGGGGCTCCCGACGTGGGAATCGACCAGCACGGGCGTCGGTCACCAACCTGCCGGCAGGACAGGTTGCGTGGGCGGGCTGTCCGTCCGTGAACCGACCTGCCGGCTGGGACAATCGGACGGTGAGCACACGCGCCGTCGAGAATGTCCTTGCCCAGCGGTACGCCTCCCCGGAAATGGTCGACATCTGGTCGCCGGAGGACAAGATCATTGCCGAGCGGCGGCTGTGGCTCGCAGTTTTGCGCGCCCAGACCGCGCTCGGCGTCGACGTCCCGGACGGTGCCCTCGCCGATTACGAGGCCGTGGTGGAGCAGGTCGACCTCGCCTCGATCGCGGCCCGCGAGCGGGTCACCCGGCATGACGTCAAGGCCCGGATCGAGGAGTTCAACGCACTGGCGGGCCATCAGCAGGTGCACAAGGGGATGACCAGTCGCGACCTGACCGAGAACATCGAGCAGTGGCAGGTGCTCAGCGCGCTCTCGCTGGTGCGGGACCGGTGCGTGGCGGTGCTGGACCGGCTGGGCCGGCGGGCGGCGGAGTACTCCGATCTGGTGATGGCCGGCCGCTCGCACAACGTGCCGGCGCAGGCGACGACGTTGGGCAAGCGGTTCGCCTCGGCGGCGGAAGAGGTGCTGCAGGCATACCTGCGGGTGACGGACCTGTTGCAGCGGTACCCGCTGCGGGGGATCAAGGGCCCGGTCGGCACCTCGCAGGACATGCTCGACCTGCTCGGGTCGGCGGCGGCCGTTGCGTCCCTGGAATCGGCCGTGGTGACCGAGATGTCGCCAACGGGAAAAGTCTTCGCCAGCGTCGGGCAGGTGTACCCGCGGTCGCTGGATTATGAGGTGCTCTCCGCACTGGTGCAGCTCGCCGCAGGTCCGGCGTCGCTGGCCACCACCATCCGGCTGATGGCCGGTGCCGAACTGGCGACGGAGGGTTTCCGGCCGGGTCAGGTGGGGTCGTCGGCGATGCCGCACAAGATGAATGCGCGCTCCTGCGAACGCGTGTGTGGGCTCGCGGTCGTACTGCGCGGGTATGCCGGCATGGCGGGCGAACTGGCCGGCAGCCAGTGGAACGAGGGTGACGTGTCGTGTTCGGTGGTGCGGCGGGTGGCGCTGCCAGACGCCTTCTATGCGATCGACGGCCTGTTCGAGACGTTCCTGACGGTGCTGGAGGACTTCGGCGCCTACCCGGCGGTCATCGACCGCGAACTGGAGCGGTACCTGCCGTTCCTGGCGACCACGAAGGTGCTGATTGCCGCGGTGAGAGCCGGCGTCGGCCGGGAGACGGCCCACGAGGTGATCAAGGAGCACGCTGTGGCCGTAGCCCTGGCCATGCGTGAGAAAGGTCAGGCGGACAACGATCTCGTGCAGCGGTTGGCCGCCGACGAGCGGCTTCCGCTGTCCCGCGTCGACCTCGAAGGGCTGCTCGCCGATCCGCTGTCGTTCACCGGCCTCGCGCAGCAGCAGGTCTCGCAGGTGCTCGACCGGATCTCGGCCGTCGTCACCCAGCATCCGTCGGTGGCGGGGTATACGCCCGGAGCGATCCTCTGACCGGTGCTCGGTCTGCCGGTGAGCTTCCGAGCGACCATCCGGCACGGGCGATGAGCCGCCCGGCTCAACCCCTCGGCGCCGATGTTCGGCACGGCCCTTCCCGGTACCAGGGCGCCGCGCCCCTTCGCCGCGCCGGACGTGAACCTCCTGCAGGATGCGCTGAGCGATGAGGGCTTGGTCGATCGGGCCCTCTATGGCAATGCGCACGATCTCTACCGTCCGCGGAAATGATCCGGCGAGCGATTCGGGCCACGAACGGACCCAAGGGCCGGAAAGAATTGTTACGCAGTGTTTGTTTCGACAATTGACATATTAGACACGGCGTTGCGGTGAAAAGCCCTGACAGAACACGGGTGTGGGCCGAACGGACGAGAAGCGGTGCACTTCATTCCTTGAATCGGACAGCCGCGCTAGTGTCATGGCACACTGCAGTTGGTCCGGTTGGGGCGAATTTGCGTCACCCCTTCCGCCGTCACCGATAGTCATCGCCAACCCATCCATTGCTGCCCGTTCGGATGGTTTGCGACGACCCGGTGCCGCACGATCGGGTCGTTTCTGCACCGGCGAGACGATCAGGGGAGATGCTGCCGAGGCACCATCTCCGCCGCACCGTACGCCGGGGCATCGATGCCGAATTCTGGGGAGGACATGAATGAACCAGGAAGGTCAGGTTTTCACCGCAGTGCAAGAGGACGCCACCTCCTTCTGCATGGATTGGCCGGTCGTCCAGGGCGACAGCGGCCAGCGCGACGGCGGGCGTACACAAGGTGAGATCTTCGTCCTGGATTGCGGCGGGGTGCGGGTCAGCGACACGCCCCTGACCGCGGCGAATGACGATGCCGCGGACGAGGCTCTGCATTCCATCGGTTGGGTGCGTTGCGGGGCCTGGCAACGCGATGGCTTCGGCCGGAAGTCGGCCCGGGTGATGGCTGCTGGTCACGCTTCCAATGCCCAGCAGAACCGTGGGCATGTTCGGGCCGGCCGGCTCGACTCGCTGGTCGACGAGACCGTGTTGCATCTTTCCTGACCGGCGGCTGAACGGCTCGGGTGCCGAACGGTCACCGGCCGGTCCTGCTCGCCGCAGGAACCCACGTCAACGCTGACGAAGAACCTCCCGGGCCGATGGCCCGGGAGGTTCATCCATGTCAGCCGAAGGGATGGACGGTCGGGCCATCCACCCCTTCAGGTTCAGGTGCCCTGGCTGGGGGCGGGTGCTACTACTTCAGCAGCTCGCTGGTCTGGCTGACCGATCCGTCCATCAGCTCGGTCATCGCCTGGGCGTTGCGCCGCGTCAGATCGCTGATCCAGTCGACCTTCATGGCGTCGGCGAAGGAGATCGTCGCGCTCAACGAGCGCTCTACCGCGACCTGGTAGGAGTGCATCGAGCGTGCGGTCCACTCCGAGAACTGCGCGACGAAGGTGTCACTCCATTGCCGACCGGCGGCTTCGGCGTTCTTGAAGTGGTCGGCGTACACGGAAGTGAGTTCCTGGGTCTTGGCCTCGGCACTCTTGACCTCGTCCGTGAACGTCTTCAGCAGTTCCTGGGTCTTCGCCTCCGCCTTCTTGACCTCGGCGGTGACGGTGCCGGACAGCTCGGACACGCGTGCCTCGGCCGACTTGACGACGGGAGCGAAGGCGTCGGCCGCGCGGTGGAGCATGTCGGTGGCGGCAGCGGTCGCGTTCACGACCGAATCGTTGACCCGGGCGACAGCCGCATCGCCCGCGGCGATGCCGTTGCTCGCGGCTGTGGTGGCGGTGGCGGTTGCCATGGTGACTCCTTCACGACGGGAGGAATCGGTTTTCCGATCCCGGTCGGCACATGTGCCTGTTAGCAGATTAGCTACAACTCAGCTAATCAGCTAACAACCGGCGTGTGACCGTCAGCACCGTTGTCAGGTGCGGTGAGCGGCCGCTCGTTGCCTCTTCAGCAGAACCATGCCCGTGGTGGACACCGTGCTGAACAGCGAGGCAAGCGCCGCGGGTCTGCTGGCGAGGCGATCACCCAACAGGTGATCGATGGAGATCCGTCCGGGACCGGCGACGGTCAGTGCGGCCGCCGCCAGGCCGAGCACCGCAGGAACCTCGTAGCCGCCGGACATCCGGTGCGCGCTCGGATCGCCGGCACCCGTCGCAGTGAGGGCCATGCTGCTCGCGGCGGCCGCCCCCGCCGCCGGAGTGGCCGCGCCCAGCATCAACAGCACCCCGCCCGCGGCCTGACTGATCCCGGCCGCCAACCCCGCCCGACGGCCTCCTGCGGTGGTGGCCGCCGCCGGGTCCGATGCGGCCTCAGCAGCGGCCGCCCGGCCGCGGTACCAGATCTGGATCTTCTGGTAGCCGTCAATGGCCAGAACGCCACCGACTCCCAGGCGTACGGCCAGCCGAACGACGTCGCTGAACAGGGATGCCACAGTGCGATCCTTCCTGTCGTGTGCCGCACCCCGGATTGGGTGCGACGGAGTACTGCGAACCGCAAGGCGGCGCAGCGGTGCTGCGCAATTGTCATCACGAGCCGCGCTCGACAACCGGTCACCGTGCCGCAAAGTCGTGCCGCACGAACAGATTGCCGCGTCGGGCACTCACCCGTCGTTGCGACGCACCGCCTTCACACGTCCGGACCTGATGCATCGCTTTCCCGTACGTCAGTAGGCATCCGCTATGTCCTTTCGGTACCCGCTGCCCGTTGCGTGAAACCCACAGAAGGGACCCGAGGCCGACGGTCCGCGAACTCAGTCGTCCGATCGGACTGCGCGTACCGGGCAGGTGCTCGCCGATCGGAGCAGTCCGACATCACCAGCAGTTGTTTCGAGCGCATGGGATCGGGTACTTCACTGCAGCAATCGGGCGAGCTACGCCCACCTGCCAGACAGGCGCGGACGTTTGTAACGTCCGTCAATCAGATCCCTAGGGAGAAGCACCATGCTCGGTCTCATCATCAGCCTCATCGTGATCGGCCTCATCGCCGGTGCGCTGGCGCGGCTGCTCGTACCGGGGAAGCAGGACATGTCGATTCCGGCGACCATCGTGTTGGGAATCGTCGGTTCGTTCGTGGGCGGTTTCCTCGGATACCTGCTGTTCCACAAGGATGGCAATGACGGTTTCCTGCAGCCCTCCGGCATCATCGGCTCGGTCATCGGATCGGTCATCGTCCTGTTGCTGTGGATCAAGTTCGGCAATCGCTCGCGCGTCCGCTCCTGACTCCCCACGCGTCGGCTTCCGCAGCGTCGAACCTTGACGTGACCTCGTCCGCGCAGCAGTGAAAAGGCCCCGGTCGGAGTTCTCCGACCGGGGCCTTTTCGCGCTCGGGTCGTTGATCGGCAGGGCTCTGGGCGGAGGCATGTTTCTCCCGGGCAGACGCGGACCCGACCAGCATCCCGGCAGCGTTGCGATGGCGCCGGGTCCGATGTCGCCGCAGGTCGCGGCGTTCGCCCCGCTGTGTCGAAGTCGGGACTTTGTCGATACCGTGACAGCTCGAAGTGAATGTTCGAGACCGTCCCACCGTGGTTCATTTCGTCCGCGGTCAATCGGAAGGAACTCCCATGTCCTCGCCCCAGGAGCAGTTCGCGGCCGCCGTCCGTTCGACGCAGGCCCAAGCGGTCGATGCGGTCGAGACGTGGACCCGGATCACCCAGGACGCGCTCGGAAAGGTCAGCGACGGCCCGCGAACGACGGCGAACCCGGATCAGGTCATCGATCAGGTCTTCGATTTCGCGGAGAAGATGCTCGAGGGTCAGCGGGATTTCGCCAAGCGAATGCTCGGGATGAGCGAACGCGCCGGTGAAGTGGCTCGGGGAGAGCTGGAGTCGGCTGGGCAGGCGATCCGCGGGCAGGTCGAGTCCGGGACGGAGGCTGCCCGCCATCAGGGTGAGGCGATCCGCTCCCAGGCGGAGGCAGTGCGCGATCAGCTCGAGGAGCGCACCGAAGCCGCCCGCAAGCAGGCGGAGTCGATCATCGAGGCGGCCAGGGAGCGAGCCGAGGCGGCCAGCAAGGCCGCCCGGGATCAAGCGGAAGCCGTGTTGCAGGTCGCCCGCCAGCAGGCCGAGGCCATCCTGGACGCCGCCCGCAAGCAAGCCGCGGCGGTCAGCCGGCCGTTGACGGACCTGGCCGCGAGTGCCCGGGCCACCACCTCTGCGGTGATGAAGGCCCCCGCCACTCAGCCCAAACCGGTGCCCGTGGTGCCGCCGTCCGTCGATGTCGCAGCCGAGATCGCCGACGACGCAGCAGATTCGGATGCGTCGACGAAAACACCGAATGCCGACACCGACGGGCCGACCGACGTGGCCGCGGCTGCTGCCGAGCCGTCGCCGGCAACCGATGACGCTGCAACAAGAGCCAACGCCGCCCCCAAGGAGTCGGGGGCCAAGGAGTCGGCGCCCGCGGACAGCTCGCCGGCGAAGAAGGCCGCAACCGGAAAGAGCGCGAAGAAGGCTGATGCCTACGACGGCTGGAGCAAATCCCAGCTGCAGGCGGAGCTGGTCAAGCGGGGCCTGCCGAAGTCAGGCAATGTGCCCGAGCTCCGTGAGCGCCTCATCGCCGCCGACTGACGCTCGGCCGGGACCGGATTCTTCCGATCCCGGCACCTGGCCCGGCCCGACGGTCGTTCAGCCGCCGGCCGGTGCCGAACCGGCGTCCGCGCCGGTGCCGCCCGGCGCAGGGGCTGCAGTCGCTTCCGCCGCCGAAGTCGGCGTGATGGGCGGCTCTTCGGTGGTGGTCGGGGTCGTCGCGGTGGTGGGCGTCGTCGGCGTCGATGGCGTGGTCGGCTCCGTCGTCGGCGTGGTGGGTGTGGTTTCCGCGGTGGTCGGCGTCGTGGGTGTGGTCGGCGTCGTCTCCGCTGTCGTCACGGCCGTCGATATTTCTGTGGTGACCTGCGTTGTCGTGATCACCGACGGCGCCGCGCCGCTGGTGGCCGGGGGCGTCACCGCCGGCGGGGTGTTGCCATTTTGCTGCAGCAGGGCGACGATGCCGACGATCACACCGGCCGTCACTGCGAGCACGAGCAGGGTGACCAGGAACGTGCGGCCTGCCGACGGGGTCTTTCGTGCGGTCGACGGCTGCGGCGGTGGCAGTACCGGAACCGGTTGCGGCAGCGTGGCTGTCGCCGGTGGCGCAGCGACGACGTCGGCCCTGCCGGTCAGCGCAGCCTCCACCTCCGCGGACGTCGGTCGGCGCGCCGGGTCCGACTGGGTCATCGCGCGCAGAAGCGTCGGCCACGACCCCGGCAGAGTCGCCGGTACCACCGGGTCGCGCAGCAGCCTGGCGACGGCGGATTCCACCGCGGTGCCCGGGTACTCACGATGTCCCGTCAGGCTTTCCAGCAGCACCAGTCCCAATGCGTAGACGTCGGTGGCAGGGCCGACCTGGGCGCCGCGCGCCTGCTCAGGGCTGAGATAGGCAGCCGTACCGATGACGTCGGCCGCCGCCGTCAGCCGTTCCGCCTCCAGCTCACGTGCAATGCCGAAGTCGCTCAGCTTCACCTCGCCGGAAGTGGAGATCAGGATGTTCGCCGGCTTGATGTCCCGGTGAACCAGCCCGTAGCTGTGGACCGCGGCCAGCGCCCCGGCGACCGCAGCGCCCACCCTGGCGACATCGGCCGGTGACATGCCGGTCGGCGTGATCCGGTCGGCGAGCGTGCCGCCCTGGACCAGTTCCATGACGAGGTAGGTGAGGTCGTCATCGTCGGAGCCGCCAGGGTCCCGGCCGTGGTCAACGCCGAGTTTCGCGTCGTAGACGGTGACCAGGTGCGGATGGTGCAACTTGGCCAGCACCTGCATCTCGGTGCGCTGCCGGGCCACCGTGGTGGCGTCACCGATGCCCCGGTGGAACACCTTGACGGCGACCGACCGGCCGAGCAGCTCATCGCTGGCGCGGTAGACCTCGGCGGTGGCGCCGCGGCCGAGCAGTTCGCCGAGCCGGTACCTGTTGTCCAGCACGATGCCGGGAATGACCTCCGGCGTCGGATCGTCCTCGGTGGGTGCCGGCTCGGTCGCCTCGCCGGGCTGCCCGGTTTCGGGCTGCCGTGCGCCGGGTCGGGTGGTCGGCTGTTGCTGCTGACCCGTTTCGGTCGGCTCGAGTGAGTAGGCGGCCGTCTCCGCAGGCTCGTCGTCGGCTGCCACGCCGATCAGAGTAACGGTCGAGACCTGGCAACGGCCGCCTCCGTCCGTTGTGGTGCACTGGGCGACTGTCGAGAGGAGCTCCATGTCCGAGACACCGACCGCCGCCCGTTCCCTGAGGCCGACCAGCGTGAACCCGCTGCTGCGCGAGTCCGATCTGCCCTTCGCGTTGCCGCCGTTCGGCGTGATCGAGGACGGGCATTTCCCGGAGGCGTTCACCAAGGGGATGGCGGAACAACGCGCCGAGGTCGACGCGATCATCGCGGACCCGCAGCCGGCGACGTTCGAGAACACGATCGTCGCTCTGGAGCGGTCCGGCCGGTTGCTGCAGCGAGCTTCTGCGGTCTTCTTCAACCTCGCGTCGACCGATTCAACCCAGGCTCTACGGTCGATCGAGAAGGAGTACTCGCCTCAATTGACCGCACATTCGGACGCGATTCGACTGGATCCGCGGCTCTTTGCCAGGGTGGCGCAGGTGCAGGACGCGGAGCAGTCCACACCCGTGCTCGGGCCGGAAGAGGCCATGCTGGTCCGGCGCTACCACCTGGATTTCGTGCTCGACGGCGCAGCTCTGGACGAGGCCGGACGGACCCGGCTCGCCGAGTTGAACCAGCGGATCTCCACGCTGTCCACCACTTTCCAGCAGAACCTGTTGCAGGCCACCGAGGCCGCCGCGCTGTTCGTCGACAACGAAGAGGAACTGGACGGGCTCAGCCCGGACGCGATCGGGACGGCGGCGGCAGCAGCGCGTGCGCGCGGCCGGGATGGCTCGTACGCGATCACGCTCGTGCTGCCGACCGGACAGCCCCTGCTCGCCGCGCTGCGCAACCGGGACGTGCGGCGGCGGCTGTTCGAGGCGTCGGTGAGCAGGGCGTCCGCCGGTGAGTTCGACAACGGACCGATCGCGGTCGAATTGGCCGCCGTGCGTGCCGAGCGGGCGCAGTTGCTCGGCTTCGCCACCCACGCCGACGCCAAGGTGGCCGATCAGACGGTGAAGTCGACCGCGGTGCTCGACGACTTCCTCGGCAGACTCGTCGGTCCGGCGATGGCCAATGCCGACCGGGAGGCGGAGCTGCTGGCAGCCGTCGCCGCCAAGGACGGCGTCGAACTCGAGCCGTGGGATTGGGCGTTCTACTCCGACCGGGTGCGGGTGGAACGCTACGAGCTCGACACCGCCGCGCTTCGACCGTATTTCGAGCTGGAGCGGGTGCTCGCCGACGGCGTCTTCGCGGCGGCGGGTCGGCTCTACGGCATCGAGATGATGGTGCGTGACGACCTCGCCGGCTACCACCCCGACGTCCGGGTATGGGAAGTCCGCAACGCAGACGGCTCGGTGATCGGTCTGTTCCTGGGTGACTACTTCGCCCGGGAAGGCAAACGCGGCGGCGCGTGGATGACGAACTTCGTCGACCAGTCCTTCCTGTTCGACCGCAAGCCGGTGGTCGTCAATGTTCTGAACATCCCGCACCCCCCCGCGGGTGAGCCGGCGCTGCTGACGCTGGACGAGGTGCGAACGCTGTTCCACGAGTTCGGCCACGCGCTGCACGGGCTCTTCTCCCAGGTGCGGTACCCGCGGCTGTCCGGCACGGGGGTGCCCCGCGATTTCGTCGAGTTCCCCAGTCAGGTCAACGAGATGTGGATCCTGTGGCCCGATGTGCTCGAGCATTACGCCCGGCACGTGACCACCGGTGAGCCGCTGGATGCGTCGGTGGTCGCCGCGATCCGCTCGGCCGAGCAGTGGGGGGAGGGTTTCCGGACCACCGAGTATCTCGCCGCGACGGTGCTCGACCAGGCCTGGCACCGCATCTCGCCGGACGGAGTCGTCACCGACGCCGTCCAGTTCGAGCGGGAGGCGTTGGACCGTTACGGGATCCGTCATCCCCTGGTGCCTCCGCGCTACCGCACCACCTACTTCCAGCATGTCTTCGCCGGTGGCTACTCGGCCGGCTACTACTCCTACATCTGGTCCGAGGTGCTCGATGCGGAAACCGTGGAGTGGTTCAAGGACAACGGCGGGCTGCGGCGGGAGAACGGAGATGCGTTCCGCAGCAAGCTGTTGTCCGTGGGCGGTGCCGTTGACGCGATGGCCGCCTTTCGATCCGTGCGCGGGCGCGACGCCCGGATCGAGCCGCTGCTGCGTCGTCGGGGGCTGGATGGAGCCGCATGAGCGCGGGCGGATCGGCGGGAGCGGCTTCACTGGACCGATACCGTCATGTGGCGTCCGGTAAGGTCCGCGACCTCTACCGGGTGGACGACGAGCTGTTGCTGATGGTCGCCTCCGACCGGATCAGCGCCTACGACCACGTGCTGCCCAACCCGATCCCGGACAAGGGCCGGATCCTGTGCGCGATGAGCGTGTTCTGGTTCGAGCTGCTGTCGGATCTGGTTCCGAATCACGTTGTCGCCGTGGACGATCCGCGGATCCCGTCGGAGGTTCGTGGCAGGGCACTTCTGGTGCGCAGGCTCGCCATGCTGCCGGTGGAATGCGTTGTCCGGGGCTACCTCACGGGGTCCGGAATGGCCGACTACCTGCGGACCGGCGCAGTGTGCGGCATCCACCTTCCCGCGGGCCTGGTCGAGGCATCGCGGTTGCCCGAACCGATCTTCACCCCGGCCACCAAGGCAGAGATCGGCGAGCACGACGAGAACGTTTCCTTCGACGCCGTTGTCGGGGCGGTGGGTCCGGAACGCGCCGAACAGGTGCGGGCGGTGAGCCTGGCGTTGTACTCACGCGCGGCGGACCACGCCGCGGCGCGCGGATTGCTGCTCGCCGACACCAAGGTCGAGTTCGGGATGCTCGGCAACGCCATGGTGCTGGGCGATGAGGTGCTGACGCCCGACTCGTCGCGATTCTGGCCCGCCGACGGATACCGACCCGGGAGGGCTCAGCCGTCCTTCGACAAGCAGTACGTGCGGGACTGGTTGACGTCCTCGGAGTCAGGGTGGGGCAGGTCCTCGGATGCGCCGCCGCCGCCGCTGCCGGTGGATGTCGTCGCTGCCACCAGGCAGCGCTATGTCGAGGCGTACGAACGGATCTCCGGGCTCTCCTTCGCGCAGTGGCCCGGCTGAGCAGGGGTGGTCGCGTCATGCGTGCTCGACGGCGTGGGGCGGGCTGAGCGGGAGTCGTTTCTTCATCGTCGGACGATCAGCACGGCGTCGGCGGGCCGGTAGCTCACCCGATGTCCCAGTTCGGCGAAGCCGACGGACACCATGCCGCGTCCGGGCCCCTGCACTCTGGTTGATGTCACGGTGAGCAGGCGGCCATCGTCCTGCAGGATCGTGTCACCGATCCGGATGTCCCCGGCACTGCGCGGCAATGTCTGCATGACGATGTCCTACTCCGCGGCCCCGACAGCGGTCGGCGGCCGGCACCGATCAGCCGACCTCGGCTGTTTCTTCTGGCATCGCACGGCACCATCACGGTGCCGCATGCCCGACCGCACCGATGCCGTGCATGGCTCTCGCCCCCGGCGTCGGGGATCCGTTCTTCCCGCACGGCGGCAACGGCGGTTATGACGTCGCGCACTACCAGTTGAAGCTGGACTGGCAGCCGAAGGGCAACGTGCTCAGCGCCGCTGAAACCGTGCTGGCCACCGCGACACAGGACCTGAGCTCGTTCGACCTCGATCTGCGGGGCTTCGATGTCAGTCGTGTCACGGTGAATGGTGCGCCGGCCAAGGTATCCCGAGTCGCGGGCAGCCAGGAGCTCACGATCACGCCGGCGCGGTCGCTGCGCAAGCACGTGCCGTTCGTCGTGCGGATCGAGTACGCCGGGACACCCGAGGTGGTCACCGACCCCGACGGTTCCATCGAGGGCTGGATCCCAACGAACGACGGCGCGTTCGTGGTCGGGGAGCCGCAGGGATCGCCGGGGTGGTTCGCCGTCAACGACACCCTCCGGGACAAGGCCACGTATGACATCGCGATCACGGTGCCCAAGGGTCTGACCTCCGTCGGCAACGGCGCTCTGGTCTCCACCCGCACGACCGGCGGCAAGACGACATTCCGCTGGCTGGAGCGATATCCGATGGCGCCGCACCTGGTGACGATCACCACCGGCAGGTTCCAGGTGTCCACCGGCCGTACCCACCGCGGCGTGCCGACCTACATCGCAGTCGATCCGTCGCAGGCCGCAGACGCGGCTCCGGTGCTCGCCAAGCTGCCGGACATCGTCGACTACTTCTCCGGAGTTTTCGGGCGGTACCCGTTCGAGACCGTCGGCGCCATCGTCGACAACGCGCCGGAAGTCGGCTACGCCCTGGAAACGCAGACGAAGCCGATCTTCGACGCGGCACCTGACGAGTCCACGCTCGCGCATGAACTCGCACACCAGTGGTTCGGTGACGCCGTGTCCGCGACCCAGTGGCCGGATATCTGGCTGCACGAGGGCTTCGCGACCTGGGCCGAGTGGCTGTGGGCCGAGCACACCGGTGTGCAGTCGGCGCACGAGAAGTTCGCGGAGCTGTACGCGACGCCCGCCGACGACGACTTCTGGCAGCTGCCGCCGAACGGTCTGTCCGATGCAGCCGACCTGTTCTCCGGGTCCGTGTACGACCGCGGTGCGATGACGCTGCAGGCGCTGCGGGAGAAGGTGGGAGACAAGAAGTTCTCCGCCATCCTGCAGCGTTGGTACACCCAGCACCGCTACGGCAACGCGACCACAGCGGAGTTCATCGCGTTGAGCGAAAGGGTCAGTCGGACCGACCTCGACGCGTTCTTCACCACCTGGCTCCAGACGCCCGGCAAGCCGGCGCTCGGATAGCAGCGACCCCGCCGGCTCCGGTCAGAACTCGAGGGTCGGCGGGTGCCATCAATGGCCGGCGCCCGCCAGTTGCAGGCCGACCACCCCGGCGATGATCAGCACGATGGAACCGACGGTGATCACGTTGGCCGGGTCTTTGAACGCAACGATGCCGACGACAGCGGTCAGCACCGCGCCGATCCCGACCCAAACGGCATACGCCGGTCCGACGGGCAGGGTCCGCAAGGCGAACATCAGGCCGGCCATGGAGGCGATCAGCAACACGATGAACGAGACCGACGGCCAGAGCTTCGACAGGCCGTCAGAAGCCTTGAGCGACAGCGCCCAACCCGCCTCCAGCACACCGGACATGATCAGTACCAGCCAGGCCACGGTGATCTCCGCTCGTCGTCACTGCCCGCGCTTCCGCGTCGCTGGAGCGTAGCGACGAACCTCTCCGCCCCGTCGGCCATGACCGGCCCGTCACTCGTTCCACCGTCACATGACCGATGCAAGCGGGTGGGGTTCGTTCGACACTGAGCGCCATGAGCACCGATCCCTCCGTGGTCGACCTCGCAGACGGTCGGCGGCCAGGCGCGCCCACCCCAAGGGTTTCCGTGCGTGCCGCGACACCGGATCCGTACGATGTCCTGCTCGACGCCGACCCGGTACTACGGGGCCTGTCACACCGGGTCGGGCGTCCTGATCCGTTCCGCTGGAACACCGGCGGCAGAACAGGTTCCAGCCGATTCGCGGGATTGACGGTGCACATCCTGAGTCAGCAGATCTCCACCGCGGTGGCGTTCGCGATGTTCGATCGCATCGCGGCGGCGACCTCGGTACGGCACGCGGTCCGCAACACCTGGGACCTGCCCGATGTGCCGACCATCGAAGAGGTCCGTCGGCGCGGCGTCGACTGGTCGCCCTACCGCACCTACGCCGCGGCTCTGCTGTGGGGCTCGCTCAGCCGTACCTGAGCGCCGGCCGTACCTGGGCATCCGCCTTCCGGGTCGACCTTCGGTCGGTGGACGCCTCACTCGTCGGGCATGCAGGACTTCCTGATCTCGACGTTCTCCGCTCTCAGTGCAGCGATCTCGGCACGAAGGGCACCCAGCCGTGGTTCCAGTTCGCTCGCCGAGTACCGGGGCGTGATGTGCTGCGGGCAGTTCCAGTCGAACGCCTCCACGGCGACCAGCACTGCTCGTTCCACCACGGAGTCGTCACCGGGTACGGCGAGCCGGGCGATCACTGTCGGGTCGTCGGGTGCGAACACGATTCGGGCGCGCCCGAAGATCTTCAGCCGGCGACGGCGGGGGTAATCCATGAAGATCGCCGACACCCGGTCGTCGGCGATCACGTTGCCGGTACTGATGTACTGCAGATTGCCCCGAAAATCCGCCCAACCGAACGTCTGGTCGTCCAGCACCCGGACGAATCCCGGTGCGCCGCCGCGGAACTGGACGTACGGCCAGCCCGTCTGGCTGACGCTTGCGAGGTAGAAGCCGTCACGTTCGGCGAGGAACTCCGCCACGTCCGGGGTGATCGAGTCGGCACCGTCCGGGCCGTGGCTGTGCGCCCGATGCCTGGCATAGAACAGCTTGCTGCCGTAACCCTGCTGGACATCCTGGACCGGGTCGGTGAACGCGATGTCGCCGTAGTGCCTGCTCACGTCGCTGCCTGCTCCTCAGCCGGGTCGCGCGCCCGGTACATGCCGGCCGCCACGATTGCTCGTTCGAGCAGTGTCCCATCGACGGCCGAGGTCAGGATCGGCCAGATGACTGCGAAGGAAGATGACCACAGCCAGATGACTGCGGGTGGGCCGGGCACATGACCGGTGGTTTCACTCCGATCGGATGGTTCATCGATGTCCCGGTGGGAGGACGATCAGGGCAGCTGATCCGTCGGCTGCGGTCAGGGCTCTCTATCCTGGCCGACGGGACAAAGCCGATGCCCGCGGGAAGGTGCCACCGATGAAACGAGCCGGCCCGCCCGAGCCGGCCGAGGTCGGCGCAGACCCGGGACCGGCCGCTGTCACGGAGCGGGCCAGGGCGCTGGCGCGGCGTTCGGCCGAGCGCTTGGATTCATCCGGAGTCGGCGACCTGTGGGGTCGCCTGCTGGAGATGGAATTCATCGACAGGTCCATCGCGCTCGCCGCGAAGCTGTTCGTGTCGTTCTTCCCGATGCTGGTGGTCGTCGCCGCCATCGCGCCCAGTTCGATCCGTGAACAGATGCTGGAGGCCATGCGGACCCGCCTCGGCATCGACGGTGCTTCGATGGAGCTGGTCAGGCAGGCCTTCGCGACGCCCGCAGCGACCAAGGCTGCCACGGGCTTCTTCGGCGTCCTGCTGACCGCCTTCTTCGCGATCTCGTCGACGACTGCTCTGCAGCGCGTCTACCTGCGGGCGTGGCGGCGGCCGCCCGGGGGAGGAGTGCGGAACAAGGGGCGCGGGGCGCTGTGGCTCGGCGCCGTGCTGTTGTTCTTCGTGCTGATCTCCTCGGTCCGCACCGTGATCGGAACCGAGTCCGGTACTGCGGTGGCGTGGGCAGTCAGCTTCCTCGTGGGCATCGGGCTGTGGTGGTGGACCGCCCGTTTGATGGTCCGCGGCGAAGTGCGCTGGCGTGCGCTACTTCCCACCGCCGTGCTGACGGCCGTCGGCGCTTCGTTGTACGCCATGCAATCCGATCTCTGGATGCCCGCGACCGTCCGGAACAACTTCAGTCAGTTCGGTGCCTTCGGCATCGCGTTGTCACTGGTCACCTTCCTGACCGGCGTGGGGTTCATCGTCGTGGTCGCAGCGGCAGTGAGCCCCGTTCTCACCGAACGCGATGATCGCGTCGGCAGGTGGCTGCGCGCCGGGCAACAGACAGCGCTCGAACCGGGCGCGAGCCCCCCGCTGCCCGGGCCCGGGAGGCGGGTACGGCTGGCCGATGCCTTCGGTCGTGGCGACAAGGGTTGGGGTGTCCCGTCGAAGAGAGTGGACCGCCCGCCCGCCGTGCCGCAACCTGAGGAGGTGCGCAATGACGATCTCTGAGCCCGTGGCAGATCTTCCATTTCCGCCCCGACCCACACGTGCAGGGCTCGTTGCGTCCTCGGCGGCTGTCCTCGGCGACATACCGCGCCATCAGTTCCGCAGGGGCGCGACCGGCTTTCAGCAGCGTTGTCATGTCCGCCATGGCCGGGGTGATGTGGTGGAAGAAGGACTTGTAGCTACGGCACAGGTAGTTGAGCCCACCTTGGCCGTCCGGGGTGCTGGTGAAACGGTCCTTCGGGCAACCGCCGTGACAGGCGAACCGCACATCACAGTTCAGGCAGTACTGCGGAAGGGATTCCCGCTTGTCTCGTCCGAACGCCTGCTGCTGGGGAAGCACGATCAGGTCGATCAACCGGTGTTCGCGGATGTTGCCGAGTTTGTACTTGGGCTCGACGAAGTGATCGCACGAATACAGGTCACCGGTGTGCTCCAGAGTGACTGCGAGGCCGCAGGTCTCGGAATGCACGCAGAGGCTGGGTGGTTCGCCGTACCAATTGGCCAGTGCGACGTCGAACATCTGCACATAGACGGTTCCGATGTCCCGGCGTTTCCATTCCTCGAAGACATCGATCAGGAACCGGGAGAAGCCGTCGGGCGAGATCGAGCGGTCGGTGACCAGGTCTCCGTCCTGGACATACAGTGGCCGGTCCCGCACCCCTTCGCCCCAGCCGACGCCGGTCACCGGCAGCAGTGCCTGGGTGGTCCGCTCCACGATCGGGATGAATTGCAGGTATTGCGCGCCGCATTCGCCGGTCAGGAACCGGTAGATCTCCCGGCCGGCGTGCTGGTTGGCGGCGTGCACTGTCGTGAGAGCGTTCCATTCGACGCCGTGCCGCTGCAGCGCGTCCAACCCGGCCATCACCTTGTCGAAGCTGCCACGGCCGGCCTTGTTGACCCGGTAGGTGTCGTGGATCTCCCGCGGCCCGTCGATCGAAAGTCCCACCAGGAAGCCGTGTTCGGCGAAGAACGCTGCCCATTCGTCGTCGATGAGCGTGCCATTGGTCTGAATGGTGTAGATCAGTCGCTGACCGGGCAGCGCCATCGCCTTCGCGAGCTCCACGGAACGGCGGAAGAAGTCCAGGCCCATCATGGTCGGCTCGCCGCCCTGCCACCCGACGACCACCTCGGGCGAGTGGACGTGGGCCCCGATCAACTGCCGCAGGTAGATCTCCAGCAGGTCATCGGCCATCCGGAATCGGCTCCCCGGATACAGCATTTCCTTGGACAGGAAGAAGCAATAGGTGCAATCGAGATTGCAAACCGCCCCGGTCGGCTTCGCCAGGAGGTGGAACACACGCGGCGCCCCGGGCGGGATCCCGCCCGGTGACGCCCCGAGTCCGATCGCCGGTTCGGCGATCGGATCCGTCAGTCCAGGCTCAGCCACGCGCGGACCTGTGCCTCGTGGTCGATGTACCGCTCCCCTGACACGTCGACCACGACCTTGTCGATGATCCCGCCGGTGAACGCGAACGGTCCCTGATATCCGGACGTGACAGGTGAAGCGTCGTCCCGGCCGATGGTGATGCCGTCGCCGACGGCACAGAAGTAACCGGGCTGTGTGACGATCTCGCCGGTGCCGACCTCCTGATCGTCCACGTACAGCACCAGCTCACCCCGTGCGCCCGGCATCTTCGGGTTGGTGCTCCGGCCGGTTGCGGTGAATTCCGCGGTGAGAACATGCGCGCCAGGCTCGATGTCGCGGTCGCCGTGGACTTCCTGCAAGTACGTCCCCACCCAGTTGAAGGCATAGTGCAGTCGGCGGTCCTTCACGTACAGGCTGTGCCCGCCGGCGATGCCGCCGTGTGCGTAGATCACGCCCTCCGCTGCGGCCGTGTCCGTCGTGACGCTGCCGGCGATCGTGTACGAGCGGCCACCGATCAGCACGCCGGACTGCTCGGGCACGGAGGCGCAATCGGGGTAGTAGATGTAGTGGTCGCGATCGGGCGCACCACGTGGGCGGACGGCCGTCACCTGTTCGATGGCGGACCTGTCGTCGAGTGGCAAGCCGTGGTAGATGCCTGCGTTGTAGAACCACATGTCCTTCATGGCCTGCAGCCTGACGGGCTCCTTCTCGGCGACGTTGTTGCTCTGCGACCGGTCGTGTTCGATGTCGTAGAGCTCCCAGACATCGGTTTCGAATTTTCCCCAGCCTGACAACGGCGGATGAACGGTGCACGCCAGCCAACCCTTGTGGTAGATCGAACGCTGTCCCAGCATCGTGTAGAACTGCGTCGACTTTCCCGGTGAGTCGGGATCGGTGAGCGATGCGGCGAAACTCTCTCCCTCGATGGGGCTTTGGGTATAGCCCTTGAGCACCGCGGGCGGAGTGATGCCGAGCAGCTCGTAGACCGTGGGAACGACGTCGACCGCATGGATGTACTGGGAACGGACCTGCTTCTGGGCCGGGATCTTTGCCGGCCAGGAGACCAGGCACGTGTCCGAGACACCGCCCTCGTAGCCGGCCCAGCGCTTCCAGTACGGGAACGGGGTGTCCAGCGCCCATGCCCAGCCGGTGTTGTAGTGGTTGTAGGACTGTGGGCTGCCCAGCTCGTCGATGTGCGGAAGGGTCTCAGCGGTGGTGTCCTGGACACCGTTGAAGAAGCGCCACTCGTTGAACGATCCGTTGGGGCCGCCCTCGCCGCTGGCGCCGTTGTCCGAGATCACCACGACGATCGTGTTGTCCAGCTGCTCGGAGGATTCCAGGAAGTCGATCACGCGACCGAGTTGGTCGTCGGCGTAGGAGATGTATCCGGCAAATACCTCCGCCATCCGGCAGAACAGCCGCTGCTCGTCCGCCGACAGCGTGTCCCACGGCCGGACGGTGTCCAGCAACGGCCACGGCTGTCCGTCCGGGCCGGTGACCGCCGGCTCACCGTGCGGGTTGATCGGTGAGAGCTGGGTGTCAACGGGCAGCAGCCCCAGTTCCTTCTGACGTTCCAGGATGCCGGCCCGCATCTCCTCGTAGCCCTGGTCGAACCGACCCTTGTACTTGTCTGCCCATTCGGCGAAGACATGGTGCGGGGCATGGCCGGCCTGCGGGGCGAAGTACATGAAGAACGGCTTGTCGGGGTCGACGACCTTGGCGTCCCTGATGAACCGGATCGCCTGGTCGGAGAGGTCTTTCGAGAGGTGGTACCCCTCCTCGGGTGTCCCGGGGGGATCGATGGAGTGGTTGTCGTGGATCAGGTCCGGGTACCACGAGCTGGATTCGCCGCCCAGGAAACCGTAGAACCGCTCGAAGCCACGGCCGAGCGGCCATCGACCCTTGTACGCGGCCATGCTGGTCTCTTCACCGGGGGTGAGGTGCCACTTGCCGACGCAGTAGGTGTTGTAGCCGTGCTCGGCCAGAACCTCAGAGATGAAACCGTTCTGAAACGGGATCCGGGTCGAGATGCCCGGGAACCCGGAGCTGAACTCGGCGATGGTCGCCATCCCGTTGGAGGTGGCGTTGCGGCCGGTGAGCAGCGACGCGCGGGTCGGTGAGCACAGCGCCGTGGTGTGGAAATTCGAGTACCGGACACCGCGGTCGGCGATGCGCCGCATGGTCGGCGTCTCGACGGGACCACCGAAGATGTCCATCGTCGCGTAACCGATGTCGTCCCAGGCGATGAACAGGACGTTGGGAGCGCCGGCCGCGGCCTTCGGCGCCAGGTAAGGCTCCCAATCCGGCACCGAGTCGCGGATGTCGAGCGCAATCTTGCCCTTGAACTCCGGCATGGAAGGTCCTTCCTTCGCGGGCTTGCGGGATCGTCCCCGCCGGTGATCACGAGGCACGCGGCGCGCCGTCGGAAGCCCGTTGTGCACGAAACACAGCGCCCGTCCTCTTCGACGGTGCCACTGGGCGGTCCGCGGCGCCTCATGCCGACGGGGTGAGTGATCGGGTCCTGTTGCCCGGGCGACGGTCCGGACAGCGCCCTAGGACCGTTTGCGCGGGCCGGTCACCCCCGGCGCGGGTGACCGATGAACCGATACGCATCATCCGGGCGCAAGTCCGAGGCGTGATCGCCGGAGTGACCGGCGACCATTTGGTACCCGTCAACTCATACGGATCGGGTGGTGTGTTGGCAGTGGCGGACGAGGACGATCGAGGTGAACGGTCCTCTCGTGAAAGGTGAGTCCAATGGTCACTGATTCGAATGTGCGAAGTGAACCCCCGAGCACGGCGGCGGTCGGTCTGACAGTTTTCGCCGGCGTGATGATGATCATGATCGGTGCCTTCCACGTCATCCAGGGCCTGGTCGCGTTGTTCAACGACGAATTCTTCGTTGTCGGGCAGCAGTGGACGTTCAAGTTCGACCTCACCCAATGGGGATGGATCCATCTGCTCGGCGGAATCATCGTGGCGCTGGCCGGCTTTGCCCTTTTCACCGGCGCGGTGTGGGCGCGGACGGTGGGCGTGGTGGTGGTCGGCATCAGCGCCGTCGCCAACTTCATGTGGCTGCCGTACTACCCGGTCTGGGCCATTGCCGTCATCGCGTTGGATGTCTTCGTGATCTGGGCACTGACCGCTCACGGGCGCGACGTCGCGCGGGTGTCGTAACCCGTTTTCGTCACCGGCGTTTCATGATCCAAGTTCTGCGACCCGGGGATTTCGGGTGCTGCATTCGGTGACGCTCATCGACTGTCGCGTCTGCCTGGACGATCGTGGGCGTGGGCGTGGAATGGAAACGGTGAACCCCCAGACGTACCGACCAATGACTGATGAAGCAGATACCGACGCGGCGCGATGAAAGGTGTGGTCATGACAGAAGCAATCGATCAACTCGGTCCGGTGGACTATCTGGTGGTCGAGTTCCCGGGGAGCCGGTTCAAGGGAGAGATCCTTCCCGAACTCACGGACCTGGTGGCCCGCAACATCGTCCGGGTGCTCGACCTGGTGCTGATCTACAAGGACGACTCCGGCGGGTATGAGGCCTTCGAGGCGGGTGACGCCGAGAACGGCATTCTCGGCGAAGTGAGGGAACTCGAGAAGGAGTTCGCCGATCTGCTCAGCGAGGATGACGTCGTCGCTGTTGCCGAGGCGTTGGAGCCCGGGAGTACGGCGGCTCTGCTCGTGTACGAGAACGTGTGGGCCGCGCCGTTCGGATCTGCGGTGCGTCGCGCCGGCGGACAGCTGGTCGCCAACGGACGCATCCCGGTGCAGGCGCTGCTCGCAGCGCTGGAACAGGAAGTCCTGCCAGAGCAAGGCCAGGCGGAAGAACTCCAGGCGCAAGAGGCATCCATCGCCAGGGAAGGTGTCTGAGATGTTGAGAGCAGGACGTGCAGGACGGCGTGGGGTCCTCGGGCCGGTCGGTCGCACGACCGCGGTTGTTGCGACGACAGCCGTTGTCGCGCACGGGGTCGGGCGACGCCATGATCGGCGCGACGACCGCCGTGATGATCGCGGTGATCGCCGGGAGGACCGCCGCGACCGCAGGTTCTGACGGGCGATTCTCATAGACCGGCGGTTCCGGCCCCGGTCCGCCATGCGGGCGGGTTGGCCGGATCCCCGTCACCTTCGGGGCACTCCTTCTCGGTGGTGGTGTGTTCCTGTTCAGCGGCCGCGCGGCGGCGCGGTCGGTAGCGGTGGCCCTGCTCGCGTTCAGCGCACTGGCCAGCCTCATGTGGTCGCCGAACAACCCGGTCCTGAGCGTCCTGGTGATCGTCATCGAGGTCTGTCTGATCTGGGTCCTGACCGTCCACGGCGAGGTCGTGCCCACTGCTCTCGCCATCGACGACGCCATCGACGACGCCATCGACGATTCTGACGAGTTCGACCACTGGAACTGACCGCCTGTCTGGACTGACCGCCTGCCCGGGACCGACGACGTGTTTGGGCGCCGAACGGTACGACCTTTCATCCTGTGCGGATGGTGCGGATAGCCCTTCTCGTGAGCAAACTGGCTGCCTGACCGAATCATCGGCGAACATGGTGAGGGCGCGAGATGCCTGTGGCGGTGCGGCAGCGGTGGCTGGCCCGGCTGGCCTTTGTCGCGATGGCGGCCGCGTTTCTCGTTCTGATCCCGGCCGAGGGCGCGGCCGGGCTCCGACTGGTTCTGCTCGGGTTGGTGGGCGCAGCATTGTTCCTCGCTGGTGGCTTCTGGTTCCTGGCGAAGCGGGGGCTCCAGCGGTGGCTGGGACTGGCTGTGGCCGTGCTGGCGATCGTCGCGGTCGTCACCGGATTCTTCCGGGCGAACGCCGTCGGCTGGGCCCTGGCCTCAGCTGTGTTCCTGGTGATCGGTGGCGCGGCTGCACGGCACGCCCTGCGGCACACCGACCAACCCTGGATGCCCACGGTGCCGGCCACGCCACCGGCCCGTCCGTTCATCGTGATGAACCCGCGGTCGGGTGGCGGGAAGGTCGTCAAATTCGACCTGGCACGCAAGGCCGAGGATCTCGGCGCAGAGATCGCACTGCTGGACGGCCCTGGGTATGTCGACGTCGGCGCCCTGGTGCGGGACGCAGCAGACCGCGGGGCCGACATGCTCGGGGTGGCCGGCGGTGACGGAACCCAGGCGCTCGTGGCCGGGATCGCGGCCGAACGGAACATTCCGCTGTTGGTGATCAGCGCCGGTACCCGCAATCACTTCGCACTGGACCTGGGGCTGGACCGGGACGACCCGTCGACCTGCCTGAGGGCGCTGGTCGACGGGGAGGAGGTGCGGGTCGATCTGGGGATGATCGGAGACCGCCCGTTCGTCAACAACGCCTCGTTCGGCGCCTACGCCGAGATCGTGCAGCGCCCGGAATACCGGGACAACAAGAACCGCACGATGCTGGAGATGCTGCCCGACCTGCTCAGTGGACGGCGCGGTACCGACCTCACGGCACAGGTGGGCGGTGCATCGCTGGACGGCCTGCAGGCGGTGCTGGTCAGCAACAACCCCTACGGCGCCGGCCGGATGATGGACCTCGCGCGCCGGCCACGACTGGACCAGGGCGAACTGGGTGTGCTGGCAGTCAAGCTGAACAGCGCGGGCCAGGCCGTCAGCCTGCTGCGACGCTCTCACCACCGAGGCGTGACGAAGATGGTCGCCGCCGGCGATGTGACCATCGACGCGGCAGCCCCCACCATTCCCGTCGGCATCGACGGGGAGGCGGTCACCGTCGACACCCCGGTGCAGTGCTCCGTACGGCCCCGGGCGCTTCGCGTGCTGCTGCCCAGGGACCGCCCGGGTGTTCCATCCCCACAGCCCCGGATCGACTGGAAACGGCTGTGGCACATCGCCATCGGACACGGATCGGAAGACGGGTGAGCGCCATGGCACTGTCCGGAGAAGAACAGAGCGTGCTCGACGACATCGAGCAGGGATTGCGCGAGGACCCGACCTTCACCGCCGATCTCGACCCGCGGCAGGTGGCCAGGCGTCGCCGTCGGCGTGCGCTGCTGGTGGCCGTTCCGGGCCTGCTCCTGCTGATCCTGGGCGAGATGCTGGCGATGAGTGCGGTCGCCGCCGGTGTCATCCTGAGCCTGACCGGGTTTGCGTGGATGCTGGTGGCGTTCGCCGTGCCGACGGCCCATGGGAGGCCCCCCGGCTGGTCGCCTCTGCGACGGCACCGGAACCGATAGCCGGATCCGTCCGGCCGGGAGGCGGCGCCCTTGCCGGGCGCCGCCCGTACCGTCAGCTCTTGGCCGATTCCACCTCCGGGCTGAAGTCCGCACTGGTGTCGGACAACGGTGCGGTCGGGCCCTGGCCGGTGCCGTTCGCGCCTGCCCACGTCCAGTCCCTGACCGAGGGGATGTCGTCGCCGTACTGGCGGGTGTAGCGCCGGGCGGCCGCCCGCTCGTCCACCATCTCCTGACGCAGCAGCGCCGCCGACGACTGCAGCGACGGCACCCGGTCGATCACGTCGATCACCAGGTGGAACCGGTCCATGTCATTCATCATCACCATGTCGAACGGTGTCGATGTGGTGCCCTCCTCCTTGTAACCCCGCACGTGGATGTTGGCGTGATTCGTGCGCCGATAGGTCAGCCGGTGGATCAGCGTCGGGTACCCGTGATAGGCGAAGACGACCGGCCTGTCGGTGGTGAACAGGGTGTCGAAGTCGCGGGCGGAGAGCCCGTGCGGATGCTCGCTCTTGTCCTGCAGCCGCATCAGGTCGACGACGTTGACGAACCGGATCTTCAACTCCGGCAGCCGGTCCCGCAGGATGCTGACCGCCGCCAGCGCCTCGAGGGTCGGCACGTCACCCGCGCAGGCGATCACCACGTCGGGGTCGCCGTTGTCGTTGGACGCCCAGTCCCAGATGCCCAGTCCGCGTGCACAGTGGTCGCCCGCTTCGTCCGGCGTCAGCCAGTCGAACGACGGCTGCTTCGCCGCGACGATCACGTTGACGTAGTTCACCGAGGCCAGGCAGTGCTCGGTGGTCGACAGCAGGGTGTTGGTGTCCGGCGGGAAGTAGACCCGGACCACCTCGGCCTTCTTGTTGATCACATGGTCGACGAACCCCGGGTCCTGGTGCGAGAAACCGTTGTGGTCCTGTCGCCAGACATGCGAGGTGAGCAGGTAGTTCAGCGACGGAATCGGTCGCCGCCAACCGATCTCGCGAGTCACCTTGAGCCACTTGGCATGCTGGTTGAACATCGAGTCGACCAGATGGATGAAGGCCTCGTAGCAGGAGAACAGGCCGTGCCTGCCGGTCAACAGATACCCCTCGAGGATGCCCTGGCAGGTGTGCTCGGACAGGATCTCGACCACCCTGCCGGTGTGCGCCAGATGCTCGTCGATCGGCAGGATGTCGCCCTGCCAGACCTTGTCGGTGACCGCGTAGACCGCGTCGAGCCGGTTCGAGGCCGTCTCGTCCGGGCCGACGATCCTGAAGTTGTCGCTGTTGTCCGTCATCACGTCCAGCAGGTACTGACCCATCACCCTGGTGGGTTCATGGATGGACGCGCCGGGGGAGGCCACCTCGACGCCGCGTTCGCGGAAGTCGCGCAGCGCCAGCGGTTTCATCAGCAGGCCGCCGTTGGCGTGCGGGTTGGCGCTCATCCGCCGGTCACCGCTGGGTGCCAGGGCACTGATCGAGTCGAGAACTTTCCCGCCGTCGTCGAACAGCTCGTCCGGACGGTAGGACTCCATCCATTCCTGGAGCAGTTTGCGGTGATCGGCGTTGTCCTTGGTGCCGGTCAGCGGCACCTGGTGTGAGCGCCAGGTTCCCTCGTACTGCAGCCCGTCGATCATCTTGGGCCCGGTCCACCCCTTGGGGGTGATCAGCACGATCATCGGCCACGGGCGACGCTCGGTCTCACCGCGTTCGCGGACCCCGGCCTGGATGTCGCGGATGCGCTCGGTGACGAGATCCATGGTGGCCGCCATCGTCTGGTGCAGGATCTGTGGATCGTCCCCCTCGACGGTGAACACCTCATGGCCGTATCCGGTCAGCAGTGCTTCCAGTTCCGGGCGGGTGATCCGCGCCGGGATGGTCGGGTTGGCGATCTTCCAGCCGTTCAGGTGCAGGATCGGCAGTACCGCGCCGTCGTGCAGCGGATCGATGAACTTGTTGGCATGCCACGACGCGGCCAACGGACCCGTCTCGAACTCACCGTCACCGACCACCGCGGCGACCAGCAGGTCGGGGTTGTCGAATGCGGCTCCGTAGGCATGGGAGAGCACATAGCCGAGCTCGCCGCCCTCGTGGATCGAGCCGGGTGTCTCCGGAGCGACGTGGCTGGGGATGCCGCCGGGGAAGGAGAACTGGCGGAAGAGCTTGCGGATCCCGTCCTCGTCCGGGGTGATTCGGGGGTAGACCTCGCTGTAGGTGCCGTCGAGGTAGGCACTGGCGACGGCAGCCGGACCGCCGTGACCGGGACCTGCCAGGAAGATCGCGTTGACATCCCGCTCGCGGATGATCCGGTTGAGATGCGCATAGATGAAGTTCAGGCCGGGGGTGGTTCCCCAGTGGCCGAGAAGCCGCGGTTTCACGTCATCGGGAACGAGATCACGGCGCAGCAGCGGGTTGTCGAGCAGGTAGATCTGGCCGACCGCAAGGTAGTTCGCCGCCCGCCACCAGGCATGGATCTCCGCCAATTGTTCCGGCGACAGCGGTTCCGCCCCGACGGTCGAGGTCTGAGCGGATTCAGATACGGCAGCGTCCAGCACGGGTGTCTCCAAAGACTGAGTCGGGCAAACCGGCAAGAGCCGGACGATACGCCCCCGAAACAGCGCCCTGGTGACCACCGGGTAACCGCCCGGCGACCTGAATTCGTCGGACGGCGAACCCGGCCCAGCTCGCCGCTCGGATGTCAGCCTCGGATGTCAGCCTCGGATGTATGTCAGCCTCGGATGTCAGCCTCGGATGTCAGCGCTGTGGTCGGTGCGCCCTCACCGCCGCGGCCAGCTTCGCCGGGTTGCGGACGAGATACACCGCGGTCACCCGGTTCCCGATGATCTCCCCGGTGGCAACCGTCTCGAGTCGGTCGTCGACGTACAGCAGTGCGCCGGGCCGTCCGTTCACCATCTCCGGTTCGAATCGCAGCGTCGCGCCAGGGTTGTCGCGCAGCACCTTCTCCCAGAGCCCGACCAGCAGCCGGGCAACATGGTCGGCGGAGATGACCGGTCGAAGCGCCGATCTCACCTTCCCCCCGCCGTCGGCGAGAAGCACGACGTCCGGGGCCAGCACGTCCATCAGCCCCTGCAGGTCGCCGGTGGAAGCCGCCAGCAGGAACCTCTGCGCAACCTCGGGCAGGTCCTGCGGTGTCGGCTCAGACGGGCGCGGGGTGCGTGGCCGTCGAGCCCGTACGTGGGATCTGGCTCGATGGGCGATCTGTCGTACGGCCGCCGACGACTTCCCCACCGCGTCGGCGATCTCGTCGTGAGCGAAACCGAAGACCTCGTGCAGCAGGAAGACGGCCCGCTCGTCCGGGCTCAGGCTTTGCACGACCAGCATCATCGCCATCGAAACGGAGTCGGCCAGGACCACGTCATCGGCGATGTCAGGACCCGTCACCAGTGGTTCCGGTAGCCACGGCCCGACGTACTCCTCCCGCTGCCTGGCCCTGCTCCGTACCCGGTTCAGTGCCTGCCGGGTGGCGATCCGGGCCAGGTAGGCGCGCCGGTTGACCACCTCGTCGCGGTCGGCCGCCGACAGTGCCGCCCACCGCAGATAGCTGTCCTGGACGACATCCTCGGCGTCGGCCACCGACCCGGTGATCTCGTACGACAGCGTGAACAGCAGATCGCGGTGTGCGGCGAACTCGACGGCATCAGCAACTGCGGTGGCGGTGTCGTCGGTGCGCACTCGATCGCGCGGTCCTGTCACGGCAGGTCCCGCCCCCGATCGGATCCGGCATCCGGACGGCGGCCGGGCTCGGCGGCGTCGGTCGGTACCGGCCGCAACGGGACCCGGCACGCGTCCGAAAAACCTTGCGAGCTCAGCCCCAGAGCAGCGTTCACGCGGGAGCGGAGGTTCTCCACGGCCACCATCATCGTCAATTCGACGAGCGCCGCATCCCCGAGCTCCTCACCCAGGGCATCGACCAACTCGTCGCTCACGGTCGGCGGTGTGGCCGTCATCGCCTCGGCGAACTCCAGGACGCCGCGCTCGAGGTCGGTGAAGACAGTCGAGCTGCGCCAGGTCGGCACAGCGGAGATCTTCACCAGGTCGAGTCCGGCCGAATGGGCGAGGTAATAGCCGAAGTCCATGCACCAGCTGCACTCGATTGCGCTGGCCGCAGCCATCTCGGCCAGAGACTTGAGTTGCGGATCGAGGGCGTTCCAGCGCGCCACGGACATCTCGTGACGCACCTGGCTGCGGAGCACGCGCGGGTTCGGGGCAAGTGCCAGCATGTTCTCCGGGACCTGGCCGAAACGCCGTTTGGCGTACCAGGTCAGCAGCTTCCCGACGACTCCGCTCGGCGGTTGCAGGGCAACCCTGGCGCGACCGCCGCCGCCGGGCTCCCGCAAAGATGTCGGCGGTACGGAGATCGGCGGTACGGAGATCGGCGGGACGGAGATCGGCGGTACGGGGCGGCCGGTGTGCAGTGAGGTGTGTGTCATGCCCATGGGACACCACCGGCCCCCGTGGTGTGACAGCGCGTCCGGGCAGGGTGGTCTTCCGCCCGGTGCCTTCCCGCCCGGTGCCTTCCGGTGCGATCCGGACCGCCCCGGTCCCGAAGGATCAGACCGAGACCAGCCCCTTGCGCGGCGCCAGCAGGAACGCGATCAGGTACAGCCCGGCGACCAGCAGCAGCAGGTTCCGGTACCCGGTGAGCAATGCCATGTACTCCAGGCAACCGCCGAGCATGGCGCCCAACAGGTTCAGCCCGAACGCCGATCGGGAGTCGTCCGAGGCGCCGAACCGCTTGGAGAACGCCACGTTGGCCAGATAGATCGGGATGAACGCCAGCAGGATCGCGACGATCAGCCGGGGCAGGAACGGCAACGTCAACAGCCAGGACGGCTCGATGAAGTACGACACCGCCAGTGAGACGGCGATGCCGGCGAAGACGATCGGTAACGGCGGCGTCCGGAAACGTCTGGTCGTCTCCACCGCGGCGAGCACGATGATCAGCACGCCGGCGAAGACCAGCGCGTTCACCAGCCACGTGGTGCCGAACAGCAACGCAAAGGTGGCGATGTTCTTCGTCTCCAGCAGCAGGAACGCCGCGCCCATGAAGAACAGGTCCGCGTAAGGCCGCATGGAACGGAACGGTCCGCCGAGCAGCCGGACGGCGATCAGCGAAATCAGCAGGATGCCGCCGAGGGTCCACAGGTACAGCGACGGGATCGACCCGCCCTGGTAGTACAGGAACGGTCGGTCGTCCGTCGCCGGGGCGATGACGGCGCCCGCCGGCGCGTACGGCGCGGCGCACGCCTGCTTCGACTCGTCCAGCGCCGCGGTGACGACCGCCTGCCCACCGCCGACCTTGTCCACGCACGGCTGGTGCCCGAAAGCGGCCGCAGCGGTACCGGCCAACCGGTCGATCAGCCAGTCCTCGCGGTAGTAGTTGTACATCGAGAACGAGCCTTCGGGCGTCAGGTGCTCGGCGGCCGCGGCCAGTGCCTGCTCGGTGAACAGAAAGCTCTCCAGCCGGATCTGCGAGGCGCCGGTGACCAGGGCCAGCGAGTCCGGCAGCGCGAACAGGATCAGGTCGTACTTGGTGTCGGTCGTCTCCAGGAACGCCCGGCCGTCGTTGACGTGCCGGGTCACCCGTGGGTCGTCATAGGGGTGGTCCGGGTTCTTCTCCTTGCCGATGTCCATGATCCGGGGGTCGATGTCGACGGCGTCGACATGCTTGGCGCCCTTGGACAGTGCGATGGCCACGTCCGAACCCGAGCCGGCTCCGATGATCAGGACGTTGTCCAGCGGGTTCTGCGGTGACCGCTCGTACGGCAGCCCGTACTGCGGCTCCTCCAGCAGACGTTGCTGGGCAGCGCGCATGATCTGGTGCGGAACGCCGTTCACCGAGATGTCGGTGAGCGGCGTCCCACCGACGATCCGGTCCTCGGTGGAGATCTTGTAGTAGGGCGACCAGGAGATGCCCGGGGTCAGCGTCTCCATCACCAGGACGGTGATCATTGCCGCGCCCGCGAGCAGCGCCAGGTAGCGCTGCCACTTGCCGATCAGCACCACGAAGGCGACGGTCACCACCACGCCCCACACCACCGACGGCGCGCGCAGGAATGACATCAACGTGAACAGCCCGATGCCGATCAGCGACCCGACCAGATCCCACCGGTACGCCGTCAGCGGTCGCAGGTGCGCGAAGCACCGGCCCACCACCTCCGAAGGACCGGCCAGGCACGCGGCGACCAGCACGAAGATCACCGGCAGCACCAGCCAGGCCGGCGGCCCGGTCGTGCTCAACGAGGTGAAGTAGATGACCTGGTCACCGACCGCGCGGTCGATGGTCACCGGTTCCATGAAGGTGAAGATCACCAGCAGCGCCAGGATCACCGGTGTGAACGGCAACACCGACCAGCTGCGCCGCGCGATCAGGAAACCCAGACCGATCCCGAGGAACGAGCCGAGCAGCACGAAATTGGAGAAGTAGCTCAGGTGCACGATGTTCGACCCGAGCCAGCGGATCAGCGCCAGCTCGAGGAACAGCATGAGGGCGCTGCCGAGGATCAATCGGCGGACGACGGCGTAATCCGGCTTCTCCGGATCGGCATCGATCGGCAGCCGCCACGAACGGCGCGGCGCGGCAACCGTGCCTGGTCCTGCGCCTTGCGGCTCAGTGATCGGCTGTCCGGGACCGTCGGCCATGTCGTACCTCCGTCCGGCCAAGGTTCGGCCGGCTCGTGCGCTCGATGTTGGAATTCTTGGTGTCGGGAATGCGGCGTGGTGCTGCGGTCTCAGGCTTCCGGCCGGGTCGTGCCAGATGGGTCAGGCGCGCCTGGGTGGGTCCTCACAGGACTTCGAAGTGCCCGTCGTCCAGGTTGAGCCATCGCGCGTCCTTCGGGCCCAGCCGCGTGAGCAGCCCGTAGACCAGGTCGGTGGAGGCAAGGATCTTCTCGTGGATCGGGATGGCGACCGCCGGATCGACCTGGCGGTAGTAGTCGATCGCCTCTTTGACCGCCATCCATGGTGCCGATGCAGGCAGGGCGAGGATCTCCACCGGGCGATCCAGCACCGTCAGGCTGTCGCCGGGATGCAGCAGTCGGCCGCTGATCAGGTAGCAGGCATTCGGGATCACCGGGACGTCGCGATGGATGATCGCGTGGTCACCTGCGAAGACCTCCACGCTCGTGCCGACGTCCAGCACATCGCCGGTCCGCACACCGGTGGCAGTCAGGCCGGCTTCTGCGAGAACGCCGACCGAACCGCTGTCCGCGTAGAGAGTCGCGTCCGGGTTGGCCCGCAGCACCCCGGCCAGTCGCCGGGCGTCCACATGGTCGGCATGCTGATGCGTCACCAGGACGGCAGTGAGGCCGGACAGCGTCTCGAAGCCCTGGGAGAAGCCGCCCGGGTCGATCAGGATGCTCGCCTTGCCGTCGGCGATGTGCAGGCACGAGTGCCCGTACTTGGTGATCTTCATACGCAAACCTTCCGTCCTGGTCGTTCCGCGGTCAACCATCCGGCGCTGCTCGGTGCTGTTCGGGGAACGGTGCTCGGGTTTGTCCGGGCACGGTCCTGGCGGGTCTCCGATGGCGGAAATGACCCGGGTCAGGGTACGTCCGGACGGAGGCTCCTTCTGCCATCTCCGTCTCAGCGGAGCGCCTCCGCGGTCGACACGGATGATCACCTTTTCGGAACATCCCGTGTCACCCCGCGACCTGAATTGTTCCCAAGCGGTGATCACCCCGGGTGCCACGGTGGGGTGCGGCGCGGGCGGTTTCGGGTAGCAAGGTGCGGCGGGGTCGATCCGGACTGCGCTCACCCGAGGCCCGCGCGCCGGAATGACCGCCCCACTCAGGGTGCGCCAGCCCTGCCGAGCGCGTGCCGCACGGCTCGGATGACCTCTTCGGGACGCTGGGTGAGGTCGAACCAGGTGAATCGGAGGACCGTCCAACCCGCCGCGATGAGCTCGTTCTGCTTGGTGCGGTCCCTTTGAAAACGATCAGGTGTGTGGTGCCAGGCCCATCCGTCGATCTCTATCGCGAGTTTCTCTGCGATGAACGCTACGTCCAGTGTCGATCGAGAGGCGGGATGCCATCTTTGATTTACCCGCCAGCCACGGATGCCGGCGTCGCGCAGCAACTTGATGAACAGGCGTTCGCTGGCGGCCGACGACCGGTCAGCGGCCGCCTGCAGCAGATTCCCGGCTTCCTTTGATCCGTGGCTTCCGAGGTTGCGGTAGTGGGCCGCCCGTACATCGGCGAGGCCGACCTTCGTCTGCAGAGCCCGGTCGAGCACCGCGGCGCCGCCCCTGCCGATGGCGACACTCCCGGTGAGCGCCGACAACGCCACTGCCGTCACTTGCGCCGACCGGTACCACGCCCGGTCCGCTGGTGCGAGCGGTCGCCGGATGACGGTGATACCGCCCTGCCCGCGCCGGTTCTCTGATCGTGGAATGACGACGGCGACTCGAGCCGGCTCGATCGACGTCAGGCCCCACCACCACGCGGCGGCGTGTCCGTACAGGTACCCGTTGGTGCCAGCCCACAGCGCGGCCGCCCGCACCCGCGAGACGCTGGAGTAGGGGTGCTCCACGGACCGGTACACCCCGGGGTGCACCGGCGTCCACCGTCCGATCCGGACCTTCGAGCGGAGACGGCCGGGCGTCATCCCTGTGGCCAGGGCCTGCTGTCGGGCAATGACCCCGTTCTGCCGCCCGAGGATCTCGGCCACCCAGGTGTCGGCATCGTCCACCGGCGGAGCATGACGCGATGCCCCGCATCACCCGTCAGTTGTCCACAGCAGGAGCCAGGTCGCGGCGCTGCCGGCGGCGTGCCCTTCCGTGCCTGAGCAGCGTTGATCACCGTTTCGGTACCGCTGAGGTCGGGGGATGACGCGAACTGTTCCCGGACGGTGATCACCGGGCCTGACGCAACGAGAGAGACCGCACCGCACACCAAGACCGCACCGCACACCAAGACCGCACCGCACACCGGGACCGCGGCGCACACAGAGGGCGCGCGGCGCCCACCGAGAGCGCGGCGTAGGTCAGAGCGTGAGGGTGGGTGCGGCGCACGCTGCACGCGCCCGGAACAGGCGTCCGCCCGCGATAGGCTTGCCGACGGTTCGGGTGCGCCGGTGCATTTCTGACGTGCGCCCGGCAGCAGCTGGGCATCGCCGGTCAGAGGCGTAGCTCCGGGCCGCGATTGAAGAAACCTTTGAACGCACCTGAACCCGCTGGGAGCACCGCCGTGGCGCGCGTGGCAGTTGACGTTGTCATCAAACCCGAGATCCTCGACCCGCAGGGCAAGGCGATCCTCGCCGCCCTTGCCAGGTCCGGCCACGCCGGCGTCACGTCGGTGCGTCAGGGCAAGCACTTCGACCTGGAGGTCGACGACACCGTCACCGATGAGGACCTCGAAGAGCTGGCCGGCAGCCTGCTGGCAAATCCGGTCATCGAGACGTGGACGGTGACCCGGCTGGCGGAGCGGCTGGAGTCAGCACAGGCGGCCCCGGAGGCTGCGCTGTGACCTGGAACGCCGTCATCTCACGTGGGGCGACCGGTGAGGCGACCACCCCGGCCATCGAGGGCGACGACGGTCCGCGGATCGGCGTCATCACCTTCCCGGGCACGCTGGACGACATCGACGCGGCACGCGCGGTCCGCTACTGCGAAGCCGAGCCAGTTGCGCTCTGGCACGCAGAGGAGGACCTGCGTGGAGTCGACGCCGTCGTGGTTCCCGGTGGCTTCTCCTACGGCGACTACCTCCGAGCCGGGGCGATCGCAGCACAGGCCCCGATCATGCGTTCGGTGATCGACGCGGCGCGGGCCGGGATGCCGGTGCTCGGCATCTGCAACGGCTTTCAGGTGCTCTGCGAGGCCGGCCTGCTGCCGGGCGCGCTCGTCCGCAATGCCAGCCTGCGGTTCATCTGCCGCGACCAGTGGCTCCGGGTCGAGAACACCGACACCGCCTGGACATCACGCTTCGAGCCCGGCGCCGAGATCCTGGTGCCGATGAAGAACGCGGAGGGTTGCTTCGTCGCATCGGAAAAGGTGCTGGACGAACTGGAAGGCGATGGCAGGGTGCTGTTCCGTTATGTCGGCGATGGTCCCACTCAGGGCAACCCGAACGGTGCGATGCGGGACATCGCCGGGATCTGCTCGGCGGATGGGCGGATCGCCGGTCTGATGCCGCACCCGGAGCACGCAATCGACGCGCTGACCGGGCCGACCGATGACGGGCTCGGGTTGTTCCTGTCCGTCCGGGACCTGATCGGCGCGGCCGCGTCCGCCGGGGCCGGTGCCTGAGATGAGCGACGGCACGCCGTATCCCCCTGACGCACACCCCCCTGTCACACACCGCCCCTGTCACACACGCCCCTGTCACACACCCAGGCGCCGCGGACCTGCTGGACATCACCGACCCCATCGGTGCGGTCGACCTGGTCGATCTCGATCAGGAGCTCGACACGGTCGCGCACGCGCAGGCCACACCCGATGTGGCGCAGCCGTTTCGTGAACTCGGGCTGAAGGACGACGAGTACGCCAGGATCCGGGAGATCCTGGGCCGCCGGCCCACAGCGGCGGAACTGGCGATGTACTCGGTGATGTGGTCCGAGCACTGCTCCTACAAATCGTCCAAGGTCCACCTGGCGTATTTCGGTGAGACGACCACCGACGAGATGCGCGCGAAGATGCTGGCGGGCATCGGCGAGAACGCGGGCGTCGTGGACATCGGGGACGGCTGGGCGGTCACCTTCAAGATCGAATCCCACAACCATCCCTCCTTCGTCGAGCCGTATCAAGGCGCCGCAACGGGTGTCGGCGGCATCGTTCGCGACATTCTTGCGATGGGCGCGCGTCCGGTCGCGGTCATGGACCAACTGCGGTTCGGGCCGGCCGATGCCCCGGATTCGCAGCGGGTGGTTCCGGGCGTCGTCGCGGGTGTCTCCGGCTACGGAAACTCCCTGGGGCTGCCCAACATCGGCGGCGAAGTGATCTTCGATCCGTCGTACGCGGGAAATCCACTGGTGAATGCTGCGTGCATCGGCGTGCTGCGCGCCGAGGACCTGCAGACGGCGCACGCCTCGGGTGTCGGCAACAAGGTGATCCTGTACGGCTCGCGGACCGGACTCGACGGCATCGGCGGCGTTTCGGTGCTGGCCTCGGCAACCTTCGCCGGAGGCGACGGTGAGGACAGCGTCGGTGACAATGGGTCGGATGCTGCAAGCAGGTCCTCCGCGCGGCGCAAGCTGCCGTCGGTGCAGGTGGGTGATCCGTTCGCCGAGAAGGTGCTGATCGAGTGCACGCTCGAGGTCTTCCACGCCGGCCTCGTCGTCGGCATCCAGGACCTCGGTGGTGCCGGATTGTCCTGCGCCACATCAGAACTCGCGTCCGCCGGTGACGGCGGCATGCACATCGTGCTGGACAACGTGCCCCTGCGCGCGGAGGGCATGACGCCGGCCGAGATCCTGTCCAGCGAGTCGCAGGAGCGAATGTGCGCGATCGTCACCCCCGACAAGGTGGACGCCTTTCTCGCCGTGTGCCGAAAGTGGGAGGTGCAGGCGGACGTCATCGGCGAGGTCACCGACTCCGGCCGGTTGACGATCGAGTTCCAGGGCGAGACGGTGCTCGACGTCCCGCCGCGCTCCGTTGCGCATGACGGGCCGGTCTATCATCGTCCTGTTGCCCGGCCGGATTGGCAGGATGAGTTGCAGGCCAACACGTCCCGGTCGCTGCAGCGCCCTGGCGCTGACGAGCTGGGAGCGCTGATCCTGACCATGATCTCGTCGCCGAACCTGTGTTCACGCGGCTGGGTGACCGACCAGTACGACCGCTACGTCCGGGGCAACACCGTGCTCGCGCAACCCGCCGACGCCGGCATCGTCAGGGTCGAGGAAACCGAGACCGGCCCCGAGCGCGGACTGGCGATGGCGACCGACTGCAACGGCCGCTACACCGTGCTCGATCCCTACGCCGGAGCGCAGCTCGCCCTGGCCGAGGCCTACCGCAACGTCGTGACCACGGGAGCAGCGCCGCTCGCGGTCACCGACTGTCTGAACTTCGGCAATCCAGAGGATCCGTCGGTGATGTGGCAGCTGCGGGAAGCCATCCACGGCATCGCCGACGGCTGCACGCAGCTCGGGATCCCTGTCACCGGCGGCAATGTCAGTCTCTACAACCAGACGGCGGGGGTCAACATCCTGCCGACACCCGTGATCGGTGTGCTCGGCGTGATCGATGACGTCCGGCGGCGCACGATCCCCGGCATCGGCCAGGACACCGGTGAGACACTGCTGCTGCTCGGCACCACCGGTGACGAATTCGACGGTTCGGCATGGGCGGAGGTGGTGCACGGGCACCTCGGTGGTCGCCCGCCGTCGGTCGACCTGGACGCCGAACGCAAGCTCGGCGACATCCTCATCGCCGGATCGCGCGACGGGATGATCTCCGCGGCCCACGACCTGTCGGAGGGTGGATTGGCGCAGGCGCTGGTGGAGATGTGCCTGTCCGGCGAGACCGGCGCGCGGGTCATCCTGCCCGAGGATGCCGACCCGTTCGTCTGGTTGTTCTCCGAGTCCACCGCCAGGGTCGTGGTGGCGGTGCCACGCACCGAGGAGTTGCGTTTCACCGAGATGTGCACGGTCCGCCGGCAGCCCTGGGTCAAGATCGGCGTTGTCGACGGCGGCGACACCGGCGCACCCGACGAGCAGGTGCTGGACATCCAGGATGTGGCCACCATCCCGCTCGCGGATCTACGGCGGGCGTGGTCGGGAACACTGCCCGCATTGTTCGGCTGACCGTCTGCCTCGGCGCGCGGCCGCCCGCCGGAGACCGGGGGTCGGGTGCCGAGGGCCGGTTGGCGCGGACAGGCACAGATCCGGGCTCGTCCGGCTGAGCTGGCGTCAACAGACGATCCCGGCAGCTGCTTCGCCCGTGTTGTCCAGCCACTTGCCGTAGGCGCCGTCGCCGGCCGCCGCGACTGCCGCACAGACCGCCGACTGTGTCGTGCCGCCGATCCGGTACACGGCATAAATGGGGTCGCCCGCTTCGGTGGCCTGGGTCAGCGAGGGACACGCCTGGTCTGTTCGCAGGTAGGCGGCGCCGGGGTTCGCGTCCAGCGCGTCCTGAACCTCTGCGGCGTAGGCGGCCGGATTGACGGCGGAGAACAGCACCACGATCGCGGTGCCGTCGCAGGCAGGCCGGGTCATCTGCACGGACAACCCCAGGTCGCCGGTGACGGTTCCGCCCGGCGCTCCCGTCGGTCTCGAGGTGGAAACCGGCGATGTCCGCGGCGCTTCGGCCGTGCCCAGGTTCCGGCCGTCCTGGGTCGCCTTCTGGCCGGCCGCACCGCGCCACACGACGAAGCTGCGACCGTCCGTCAGCTCGCATCTGCCGATCGATCCGTCGTCGAGCTGCCGGCCGGCCTCGCTGGGTGGGAAGTTGCTGATGCCGCAGCGCCAACCGTCGGGCAGGGTGACGAACAGCAGCTGCCCCTCCGCCGGGCCGGTCCAGGATTCGTACTGTTGCCAGGTCTTCAGCATCGCCGGGCAGCCGGTCGAGCCGTCGGGATCGGCGTCGAGCCAGGCGGGGCCGCCGAACTTCGCCGACGTGAAGGCGCAGTAGGCCGGGTCGGAGCCGGAGCCGGAGCCGGAGGGCGCGTCAGCGGGTCCGGTTCCGACGGCGCAGACGTCGGCCGACGGGGCCGTCCGGTCCCCGTAGGCGACGACGTCGGCGAGCCCGCCGACGTCGGGTCGGCCGACCTTTGTCCACGACACGAGGTCGCTGCTGCGATAGAGGTCGGCCGGCCGCTCGCCGGTGGTCAGTGGGGCGTCGGAACCGACGGCCAGCCAACCGCGGTCTCCGCTGCAGGTCAGGTTGCCCAGCACGGCCGCGGCGGGGGTGGCATCAGCCGTGGTCCACGAGCGCAGGTCGACGCTGTTCGACGCGACCAGCGTCGAGCTGGGCGGGTTCTGGAAGTAGTCGAAGCGGCCACCGATTTTTCCCCAGCTCCCGCCGTTCCACCACAAGGCGCCGACAGGGGTGGATTGTGCCGCGCCGGAATCGCTCCATGAGATTCCGTCCTTGCTGACGCCCAGCACCTGCACGAAGCTGTCACCCAGCTCGGCCACACCTGACACCACCCAGCCGCCGTCCCCGAAGGCGATTCCGTGGACGCTCATCCGGCCGCCGTCCGGCAGGTCCGCGGTGTGTTCGCGCCGCTGCCAGGTCCGTCCGTCGGTTGTCGTCCAGGTGGTGAATCGAAACGTGTTGCCGGTGTCCCGGCCACTGCGCGGTCGTGCCGGGTCGCCGATCGCGATCCACCGTCCGTCGCCGTAGGCGATGTCCCGGGCGGCGGTCGGGCCGCCCTTCACCTCGGTCCAGTCGACTCCGTCCGCAGTGGTCGCGACGGTTTCACCGACCGCGATGACGGTCCCTTCACCGGCGGCCAGCGCTCGAATCGTGGTCGAGGGGACGAAGTCCGTCGACCAGCTGACGCCGTCCGGGCTGCTGACGATCGAGCCCGAGATCGTGCCCGTCGCGGCATCGACCGGCCCGGCGATGCCGAGCAGGAGCGGCTTCGCAGCCTGGGCAGGCGTCGACGGTGTACCTGAGCCGGTCGCCTCGCCGAGCTCGGTGAGATCGACCTGTTCCGCCGTCGAGGTCGCCGGCGCCGGGCGCACCGGCGTGGCGGGCACGGGTGTCGGGGTGGCAGTGCCCGGCGCCGCGATCGTCCGGGCCTCATTCGGCCGGAGGAGCACGAAACCCACCACTGCCCCGGCGATGACCATGGCGGCGACGACCGCCGCGATGACGGCCGTTCGCCTGCCTCGGTCTTCGGTCTCAGTGTTCGGGTCTGGGCTCGCGTCGGTCACACCGGTACCCACATTCGGTCGAGGTCCGGTGCACGACGTCGAGGCGGCGAGCCGGAGTCAGCTGACCGTAGAGGACATTGGTGACGCCCGCGTCAGAAACCACCTCATCGAGTGCCACGAGCTCGCCCGGCGTGACGGGGTCGCCGCTCGCACGGCTGCCGGAGATCCTCCTCGCGCCCACCCGAGCACGCCGTTGTTCTCCCAGGCCGGACCGATTCAGTCCGACCTGTCGGATAGGGTGACCGCGGTGCGCCGGGAAGTCTGGTCGGCAAGTGGCTGAACCGACGATCCGATGTGACGAGAGAAGGACTTCCCGATGGCCGTCACCCGCCCTGCCCTGTTCTCACCCGGTACGTGGGCCGAGGACGGCCGTGTCGCCCAACTGCTCCGCAAGGAGACCGTCGGTGGTGCGCTGCTGCTCCTGGCCACTGTTGTGGCGTTGGTCTGGGCGAACTCAGGGGTGTCCGACAGTTACTTCACTGCGCGCGACACCGTCATCGGCCCTGCGGCACTCCACCTGGACCTCAGTGTCGGTGCGTGGGTAGGAGACGGGCTGCTGGCCATCTTCTTCTTCGTGGCCGGGTTGGAGCTCAAGCGGGAGTTCGTCGCCGGCGACCTGCGGGATCCGCAACGCGCCATCGTGCCGGTGGCCGCGGCCGTCGGTGGGATGATCGTTCCCGCGCTGCTGTATCTGGCCATCGCCGGCGGCACCGGCCCCACGGGCTGGGCCATCCCCACCGCCACCGACATCGCTTTTGCGCTGGCCGTTCTCGCGGTGATCTCCACCCACCTGCCGACTGCGCTGCGCACCTTCCTGCTCACCTTGGCGGTGGTCGACGACCTGCTCGCCATCACCGTCATCGCGCTGTTCTACACGTCGGATCTCAAGCCGCTGTGGCTGCTGCTGTCGTTGGTGCCGCTGGGCATCTTCACGCTGCTGGTGCAACGGCGGATCAGCCATTGGTGGCTGTTGCTCCCGCTGGCATTCGTCACCTGGGCGATGGTGCACGCCTCCGGTGTGCACGCGACGGTGGCGGGTGTGTTGCTCGGTTTCGCGGTCCCCGTCCGGGCTCCCAAGGTTGCCGGCAAGGACGACGACCGGCCGGGGCTGGCCGAACACTTCGAGCACCTGTGGCGACCCATCTCGGCGGGTGTCGCGGTGCCGATCTTCGCGTTGTTCTCGGCGGGAGTCGCCATCGGTGGTCTCAGCGGGCTGCAGTCAGCCCTCAGCGACCCGATCGCGATCGGCATCATCGCGGGGCTCGTCCTGGGTAAGCCCGCCGGCATCCTCATCGCCACGTTCCTCACGTCGAAGTTCACCGGACGGTCCCTGCAGAAGGGCCTCACCTGGCCGGATCTCACCGGCGTGGCCATCCTGGGCGGTATCGGCTTCACCGTCTCGTTGCTGATCGGTGAGTTGGCCTTCGGTGGAAATTCGGAGGCGGACGACCACGTCAAGATCGCCGTGCTGGCCGGTTCGGTGGCGGCGGCACTGCTTGCTGCCGTTCTGTTGCGGCTGCGAAATCGGCGGTACCGGGCGCTGTGTCAGGAAGAGGAAGTGGATACCGACCACGACGGTATTCCCGACGTGTATCAACGGGACTGATCAGAACAGGAACAACGCACCCGCCAACACCAGATAGCCCGCGGCCACGCCCGAACGGGAGCGGCCGATCGCCCGGTCGAGCACCGTCAGGGCGGTGATCGCCGCCATCGCCGGCAGGCTTCCCGGCACAGCGAGCATCGCCAGCATCGGAAGTCCACAGAACCGGATGTCGCCGATCGCCGCGGACCCGCCGGACCGGGCTGCGACAAGAGCGTCGCGCGCGCCGTCGCCGGTCGTCGGCTGTTCGCCGGACCCCCTGATCGGATCACGGCGACGGGGGTCGAACTGGCCCGCGGCGCAGATGGCGAGCAGCAGCGCCGCGCCGACGTCGACCGAGCCGACGACCCCGGTGACGGTGGCGGCGACCGGCTGCAGGCAGATCGCGATGACGATCCAGACACCCAGGAACGTTGCACAGAACGACACCGCACCGAAGAACGGCCCGTGCCCGTGTCCGCTGACCGGGGACGCGACAGCCCGGGCGCCGGGGATGGTCAGCGGGCCCATCATCGCCACCGTCATCACTGCGATGACCAGCAGTCCGGACGCTGTGCTGATGGTGTGCGTGTGACCGGGCGGCTGATCCGTGCTGCCGACGAGGGACGCGATGCCGAGCCCGACCCAAGCGGCACCTGTCGCAACGATCGGGACCGCCGGCACACCCCGCACCCGATCGCGCCAACCGGAGGGCCGCCTGCCGCTGATGGCACGGACCCGTGGACGGTTCTCAGGCAACGGACGGTCGGAGTCGGAGCTCTCCGCACCGGTGGCGTCGCGCACCGACGTCATACCGCCTCCTGAAGCCGGCCGCCGTCTCCTCCGACCGCCAAGAATTACCACCGCGCAGCCCGCTCGGCATCACGAAACGGACACCGCGGGCCGGTTCGCGTCAATCGGATCGGCCAGTGGATCCCCGGCGGTGATGACGTCACCGACCGCGTGGTGCTCCCATGCCGCACCCTCGGCGTCGAGATCAGACCGGGTCGGTGGGTGACGCAGCGGTGGGTTCCGAAGGTCGCTTCCCCGACGTCGCGCCGGCGGCGGCAAGGACGGCGCGGACACCGTCGACCGCCAGCGAGTGCCAGCGGCGGAAGTATCTGAGCATCGGGTGGCCACCGTTGTCGACGAGGACCGACTCGACCGATGCGCCCTCCCGGCGGGAGCGTTCGATGAAGGCCCGCGTCGTCTTCTCCGGGATGGTCCGGTCCCGGGTGCCCTGCACGGCGAACAGCGGCACTCCGCGCAGACCCTCGACCGGATCGTCGGCGACCAACCAGGGAGCCAGTGCCACCACACCGACCACCTCGGGAACGGTGCGGGCGGTCTGCACGGCGACCCGTGCGCCCAGCGAGTGACCCACCGCGACGATGGGCAGCCCGGGGTGCCGCGCGGCGATCTGCTGTGCTGCCCAGCGCGCGTCGCGGAGCACCGCTTCGCCGTCGCCGTTCCACCCGCGTACGGAGAATCGCAGCCGGTAGACCGCCGCCGACGGCACCCTCCTGGCCACCGTCCGCGCGACGGGCACCAGCCGCAGGGCCGCCAGACTCAACGGTCCCACCCGCTGGGTGGAGTCCACCGATCCGCCGTGCAGCACCAGAACGGCCGCGGTCGCGGATTCGGGTGCGGCGGTGACGGTCAGCCGGGCATCGCCGTGGACGAGGTTCACCGGGCCGATTATCCGGCCGGGCCGGTCCCCGGGCGGTGCTCGGCGCCCCTACAGTCGTTGCTCATGCCCCGACGCGTCGTGACCCGAGATGAGGTGGCCGCCGCGCTCGCGGCCGCCGGCGGCCCGTTGGACCCCACCGCCACCCGCGCCGCCGTCAGGGCGACCCTCGGCTGGATCGCGCAGACATACCCGGGCCGTTCCGTGGAGGTCAGGGTCCCGCCGCAGGGCGCGGTGCAGGCGTTCGCCGGTCCGACCCACACCAGGGGCACGCCGCCGAACGTCATCGAGACCGATGCCGCGACCTGGCTTGCGCTCGTCACCGGTGCGCTGGCCTGGGCAGACGCAGTCGGAGACGGCCGCGTCGTCGCCAGCGGCACCCGTGCCGACCTGACAGCGGTGCTGCCGCTGGACCCGGACGCGATCCCGCCGGTCTGACCAGGAACTCTCATCCAGCCGTCGGTAGTGACCGGCGGGCTCGTTCCCGGGTGATCGACATGCCGGTTGCGGATGCCCACCGTCGGCGCAGAGATCCGCACGAGGCATATCGATGTTCATCCGGGCGTCGACGGTCGCCCCACCGCGCCAGATCGTGTGCGATCGCCCACCCGTCAGCGCCTGCCGCACCCGCGAGCCGTCCGAATCGACACCTCGAGCAGGTACAGTGGGGTACCGCTGATCCCCTGGCTCGATCCGCTCGCAGAGGAGCACGGTTTTCGTGGTCATTGGTCCGTCGAAGGCAAACATGACCGGCGCGATCCCCACCAGCACGACCCTCCCGATGCCCACTGTGCGTCGGTCGGGCGCGCCCGGGGCCGCCGTCGATGACGCGCAGCTGTTCGACCCCGAGAATGACCCATCGCCCCGTGAGGAATGCGGCGTCTTCGGCGTCTGGGCGCCCGGCGAAGAAGTCGCGAAGCTCAGCTATTACGGGCTCTACGCGCTGCAGCACCGTGGCCAGGAGGCCGCCGGCATCGCGGTCGCGGACGGGTCGCAGATCGTCGTCTTCAAAGACCTCGGCCTGGTGTCCCAGGTGTTCGACGAGCAGACGTTGTCCTCCCTCAACGGCCACATCGCCGTCGGACACTGCCGCTACTCCACCACCGGGTCCGGGACGTGGGAGAACGCCCAGCCGACGTTCGCGATCACCGACGTGGGGTCCGGCATCGCCTTGGGCCACAACGGCAACCTCGTCAACACCGTCGAACTCGCGGCCAAGGTGGCCTCGCTGCCGGGCAAGGCCGGCCGCGGAAAGTGCTCCACCGATTCCGACGTCATCACCCGGCTGCTGGCGGCGAAGTCCGCGGACTCCGGTCTCGAGGCCGCCGCCCTGGAACTGCTGCCCGAACTGCAGGGCGCGTTCAGCCTGGTCTTCTGTGACGAGCACACCCTGTACGCGGCCCGCGACCCGCACGGTGTCCGGCCGCTGGTGCTCGGCCGGCTGGACCGCGGCTGGGTGATCGCCTCCGAGACCGCGGCGCTGGACATCGTCGGTGCCTCCTTCGTCCGCGAGGTCGAGCCCGGCGAACTGCTGGCGATCGACGCAGACGGTTTGCGCAGCGAGCACTTCGCACCGCCGACCCCCAAGGGCTGCGTCTTCGAATACGTCTACCTCGCCCGCCCGGACACCACCATCTCCGGCCGCGGGGTGCAGGCGACCCGGGTGGAGATCGGCCGCAGACTTGCTGCCGAGGCGCCGATCGAGGCGGACCTGGTCATCCCCACCCCGGAGTCCGGGACGCCGGCCGCGATCGGTTACGCGCAGGCCTCCGGCATCCCCTACGGGCAGGGTCTGGTGAAGAACGCCTACGTCGGGCGGACCTTCATCCAGCCCTCGCAGACCATCCGCCAGCTCGGAATCAGGCTCAAACTGAACCCGCTGCGTGACGTCATCCGCGGCAAACGCCTTGTGGTGGTGGACGATTCGATCGTCCGCGGCAACACCCAGCGCGCATTGGTGCGGATGCTGCGCGAGGCCGGCGCGGTGGAGGTGCACGTCCGGATCGCCTCGCCGCCGGTCCGCTGGCCGTGTTTCTACGGCATCGACTTCGCCTCCCGCGCCGAACTGATCGCCAACGCCGGCGACGTGGAGGCGATCCGTCGCTCGATCGGTGCGGACACTCTCGGTTACGTATCGCTGGAGGCCCTGATCGCCTCCACCGACCAGCCGAAGAACCGGCTGTGTGCGGCCTGTTTCACCGGCGAGTACCCGATCGCCATCCCGGACCAGGTCGGCAAGCATGTCCTGGAAGGCATCGGCCGTGGCGTCACCAATCCGGCGCACGTCAACGGGCGGTCGGCGTCGGATCCGGCGCTGCGCAGCCCGCTGGACGGTCACGCCAGGGGAGTGGCCGGTGATGCCGCGCCCGTGACGGCCGCCGGATACGGCGCCGAGGACGCGCTGACCAGACCATGAGACGAGTTTCGGCATGAGCAACCAGCGCCATCCCATCGGCTCCGGCGCCACCTACGCGGGATCCGGCGTCTCCATCGCCGCGGGTGAGCAGGCCGTAGACCTGATGAAGCCGTACACCCGTAAGACGCACCGGCCCGAAGTGATCGGTGGCATCGGCGGGTTCGCGTCACTGTTCCGCCTTCCGGTGCACCGCTACCGGGAGCCGGTGCTCGCCTCTTCGACCGACGGTGTCGGCACCAAGTCGGCGATCGCGCAGGCGATGGACGTCCACGACACCATCGGCATCGACCTGGTCGCGATGGTCGTCGACGACCTGGTGGCGTGCGGTGCGGAACCGTTGTTCATGCAGGACTACATCGCCTGCGGGAAGCTCGAGCCGCAGCGGATCGCATCGCTGGTCGCGGGCATCGCCGAGGGTTGCGTCCGCGCGGGCTGCGCGTTGGTGGGGGGCGAGACAGCGGAACACCCCGGGCTGATGGCCCATGACGACTACGACCTCGCGGGTACCGCCGTCGGTGTCGTCGAGGCCGAAGCCATCCTGGGACCGGACCGGGTCCGGCCCGGGGACGTCGTCCTCGGCCTGGGGTCCTCGGGCATCCATTCCAACGGATACTCGCTCGTCCGGCACGTGTTGCTGGACATCGCCCGGCTGCCGCTCGACGGGCACGTGGAGGAGTTCGGCCGGACCCTCGGCGAGGAACTGCTGGAGCCATGCCGGATCTATGCGCTCGACTGCCTGGCGTTGACCCGGGAGACCGACGTGCACGCCTACGCGCACATCACCGGCGGTGGGCTGGCCAACAACCTCGGCAGGGTGATCCCGGACGGTCTGACCGCGGCGCTGGATCGCCGGGCCTGGAATCCGCTGCCGGTCTTCGGCTACATCTCCTCGCACGGCCGGGTGTCCCGCGACGAGATGGAGAAGGCGTTCAACATGGGCATCGGCATGGTGGCGGTGCTGCCCGCCGATGACGTCGACCGTGCCATGGCGATGCTGACCGCGCGGCACCTGTGGAGCGTCGTGCTCGGGACGGTCGAACGGTCAGGGGACAGGATGGAGCGGGTCATCCTCAGCGGGGACCATCCGCGGTTCTGACGCATTCGTGCACCGTCTCCGTCCGACCACGGGGCTGGGCCACAACCAGGCCGGCTGTCGCAGCGGACAGTTTTCTGACGCGCAGCTCATCGACGGCGCGCTCGCCGGACATTGGCGGCACCGGCCGAGCGGCTCTGCCGCGGTCGTCGACGTCCAACTCCGCCGGCCCGTCTCGGTGTCTGAGCGAGCGGCGCTCGGGCAGGCGGTGTCGCGCTTCGGCGACTACCTCGGAACTCCCGCGAGCCTGCCGGAACCGTATCTCCTGCCATCGAAGTGATCCCAGGCGCCGGTGACGGCCGGTCCACCCGGCCCGACTCGCATCGCCCACGGATTGCTCGGGCAGCAGCGTGAGCAACGAAGACGTTCGCTGAGTGAAGGGTCGGCAGATGATCGTTCGGCCGGTCAGGTCTGTGACAACCGTTCGCCGAGCTTGGATACGGTGGTGTGATGCTGCTGGCCGAAGATCTGCTGCTGCTCGCGACCGACGATGCCACCGGCAAAACCACGGTGTCGGCCACGCATCTCGACCCGGCTCTGGCCGGTGCGGTGCTGATGGACCTGGTGATCGCGGGCCGAATCAACCTCGAGGGTGATGGCCGCAGAGCGCGCGTTGTGGTGGTCAACGTCGAGCCACTGGGCGATCCGGTGCTCGACGTCGCGCTGCAGAGCCTGATCGACAAGGGCCCGGCCAAGCCCGGTCACGCCATCGGGACCTTGGCGAAGGGCTTGCGTGATCGGCTGAACGAGAACCTCGCGCAACGCGGGATTCTCCGTCGTGAGTCCGGGAGGATCCTCGGACTGTTCCCGACGACGCGGTGGCCGGCACAGGATGTCGGTCACGAAGCAAGCCTGCGGGGCGCCATTGCCTCGGTGCTGGTCACGGGAACGGAACCGGACGGCCGGACCGCCGCCGTCATCTCGGTGCTGACGGCCGCGGACATGCTCGGGACGGTCGTGGACAAGACCGATCTCAAGGCAGCCAAGGAACGCGGCAAGCAGATCGGCGAGGGCAACTGGGCGAGTGACAACGTGCGCAAGGTGATCCAGGAGGCTCAGGCCGCGATCGCCGCCGCCGTCATCGTTACCACCACGGTCACCGCATCCAACTGACGCCCGGCGATGAGGCGTCAGCCGGCTCCGGGTCGCCACGGCTCGTGTGAGTGTGCGAGCCAGACCAGCTCCGGGTCGAGCGCTCGCACGATCCGCTGGCCCTCGGTCTCGGGGTTGTCGAGTTCGCCGAACCACACCGCCACGTCACCGCAGATGACGGTGGGACGCCCGCCGCTCTGGACCACCACGACCTGGGTGCCGGGGGTGTGGCCCGGCGCCGGGACCAGCCGGACGCCCGGCAGCAGCTCGAGTTCGCCGTCGACCGGCACGTAGTGCACGCCGGGCGCATCGACCCACTCGCGGATGGTGTAGTCGTCCTGGGTGCGGGCGTCGTCGAGTTCGCGCCGCTGGACGTAGATCGGCTTGCCGGCGAAGAGTCGGTTGCCGCCGCAGTGGTCGAAGTGCAGGTGGGTGTTCACCACGATGTCGATCGCGGCGATGTCGAAATCCTGCTGGTTCAGTGGCTGGATACGGGGATCCATGTCGGCCACCAGCGGATGCAGTTGGGTCATGCCGGTGTCGACCAGCACCCGGGCATCTGGGTGCTCGATGACGTGGACGTAGACCGGCATCCGCTCTTCCCCGGCGAGCAGGTCGGCGACCAGAACCGGTGTGACGGTGAAGGGAGCGGGCGCGTTCATCTCCGACCAACTGTCGCGTCGAGGGTGTCGGGGAGCTCGAAGTGCCGGAATACCGCGATCTCGCCACTCGCGCCAGGCCGCCGCGGGCGCTTGTCGAGCGCGTCCAGGCAGGCGTTCGTCGCGATGCGGTACAGCCACGCCCGAACCGACGATCGGCCCGCGTACGTTTCGCGCCGGCGCCATGCGCGCAGGAACGCCTCTTGGACGAGGTCCTCGGCTTCCTCGAACGAGCCGAGCAGTCGGTAGCAGTGGACGTGCAGTTCGCGGCGGTGCGGCTCGACTCGAGCATCGAATCCGTGCTCGTCCAGGGGCCGGAGTTGGTCAGCGATGAAGGTCATGATGTGTGTGACGGCGTCCTGCCCGAAAAGTCATCACCTGCGGCCAGAGATCTCGCCCGGGCGGCTCCGCAGTGGGTGACGGCCAGTTGGCGCCGCTGCCGGCTCGGATGACGCCAGTCGGCTGGTCGCCGTGATCGACGCCAGCAGGCAACAGGCGGCGACCACGGCAATGGCGGCGTCCGCGCCGAGCAGGTCCGCGAGCGGGCCGGCGATCAGCGAGCCGACCGCGATCGCTCCGACGTTGAGCTGGTCGTACACGCCGAACACTCTGGCCACCAATGCATCCGGTGCCGCGCGCTGCAGCAGCGTCACCGCCATCACCTCCGCGATCAGGGTGGTGGCACCGGCGATCGTGACGAGGACGACGGTCAGCGGCAGCCACCCCGACAGCCCGACCAGTCCGGTGGAGACCGCGAAGACGATCATCACGGCGGTCAGCGCAGGTGCCGGCCGGGTGTGCCCGGCCATCCTGTTCACCACGGCCATCGATGCGAGCGCGCCCAGCGACAAGCCGGCGTTCAGCCACCCGACGGTGCTCATGCCGCCGAGGAGTCGCTCCGCCAGCAGGACCATCGCGACGACCAGGTAGCCGTACAGGAAGTTGTCGATCACTGCGACCGTCATCGGGCGGCGGACGGCAGCGACGAACGCCACGACGCGCAGACCGTCCAGCAGGGCGCCGGCGGACATCGGACCGGCGGGCGGCCGCGCCAACCGGACCCTGACGGCAAGGACTGCGGCAAGCGCGAACAGGGCGGCGGACACGGCGGTGGCCACAGCGGGACCGCTGCCGGAGAGCAGCAACAGCCCCAGCAGGCCAGGTCCGGAGATCCAGGTGACGTTCTCCACGCCGGTCACCAGCGCATTGGCGGGCGGGAGTTGCTCGTCTGCAACGCATTCCGGCGTTGCCGCCGCCAGCGCCGGGTACGACGGGGTGGCCAGCACGGCGGTGACCGCCGCCGTACCGACCAAGACCGGCACCGGCCAGTGGCACAGCAGCGCCACTGCCAGCAGGACGGCGCAGCCGGCCCGGCTGACGAACGACCAGGTGAGCACCACGCTGCGCGAGTACCGGTCGGCCAGTAATCCCGCGTACCCGGAGAACACCACGTAGGGCGCGAACCCGAGGGCGACGGTCACCGAAACCCACACTCCCGATGACGTTCTCGCGAGCACCTCGATGCCGACGGCCAGCGTGAGCATCAGCTGGGCCACGGTGCCCGCGCCGTGCGCTGCCAGCAGGAACCGGAAGTCGCGCACCCGCAGCGCGGACCTGAAGCTCGGTACGGTGGCCGGGCCGCCGGCGGCGGTCGACATCACCGGCTCCGAGGCGCCGGCGGGCGGTCCAGCCCCTGCCGGGCCGCCGGTGCGGTGCGGCCGCGCTCGGTGCGGGCCTCCGGGGTCTGTACCGCCTCCGGCTGTTCAGAGTCCCGGTACTCCGCGCGCAGCGGCCTGAACCCGTTGAACCCGACCGTCGAGTAGGTCGCGGTGTAGGCGCCGGCCGCCAGGAACCGAAGCCTGTCGCCGGGCCGCAGGCCCAGTGGCAACGCATACCGATGACGTTGGTAGAGCACGTCGAGGCTGTCACACGTCGGTCCCGCCAGGATGACCTCACCGACGTCACCGGAAAGCGGTTGACCGTCCCTGGATGTCCGCAATCGGTACAGGATGCTCTCCCCGTAGGCCTCCGCAAGGCCGGTGAACAGCCCTGCATCCAGATAGACCCAACGAACGCCGGCACGTTGGGAAACCAGCACGACCTCGGTGTCCAGCACGCCTGCGTCGGCGACAAGGTGACGGCCGGGTTCGGCGATCAGCTCGATGTGGTCGTCGCCGAAGTGGCGCCGCAGCGACTTCTCGATCGCCACCCCGTAGGCCTCGATCGGTGGCGCGCTGGTGAGCAGGCCGGCCGGGAAGCCGCCGCCGATGTCGACCACGTCGAGCTCACCACCACGCTCGCGCAGCCGCCGCCGGAGAGCGGCGGCCTGGCTCAGGGGCTCGTCCCATGCGTTCGGATCCCGTTGCTGGCTTCCGACGTGGAATGCCACCCCGACCCGATGACCAGCCGAAAAGGCAGTGCTGAGCAAGGTTTCGGCCTCCGCGGGGGAACAGCCGAACTTGCCGCCGAGGGCCCAATCCGCACCCTTGCCGCTGGTCGCGACCCGGACCAGAACCGTCGAGCCGGCCGCTTGCGCGCTGACCTTCTGCAGCTCCCCGGGGCTGTCCACGGTGAACGACCGAATACCGCGCCGGGCGGCGTAGGAGATGTCGCCGGCCTTCTTGATCGTGTTGCCGTACGAGCAGTCGGCAGCAGCCCCACCCGCCGCGAGCACTGCGTCGATCTCACCCGGACTGGCCACGTCCCACTTGCACCCCAGCGGGCCGAGCGTTCGCAACACCTCCGGTGCAGGATTGGCCTTGATCGCGAAGTGCAGTGCCACCGTCGGGAGCGCCGCCTGCAGACCCAGGAACCGCTGGCGGATCACGGCGGTGTCCACCCGCAGGACCGGTGTTTCCTGCGCTGGCGAGTCCGGCGCGAGTGCGGCGGTGGTGACCGACGCCCTGTACCCGACCTCCTCGTTGTGCCGACCCGGTTCCGGTCGCTCCGGCTGCCCCGACTGTCGCACCCCCGATCGCGGTGTCGGCGCGGACTGCTCCACCAGCACGGTCGGTGTCACGGTTCCCCCAGGTCCACGTCGTCAGGTTGGTTTGTCCGGTTCGGTTGTCCGGTTGTCCGGAGAGCCGGCCGTTCCCCGGTGATACCGGTCGCGCGGGCACCGATCGGTGTGAACAAACCCCCGCCACTGACAGACCGTGACGGTGCATCCACCCTCCCGATCGGCAGGGTCGGGCGTCATCAGTGCCAGCACCCGTACGGGCACTGACCCCGGCGGTGGATCGCCACCCTTGATGGTGGTGCTGTGATGGAGGACTGAGCGGTCGGCCGGTCGTTCACCTGCGTCGAAGTGGGCGGGCGCGCGGCGCTGGGCTAGCAGCAGTGGGAAAGGTGGCGGCCGTGGAGGTCAGATTCGTTGCGTTGGCGCCGGCGGAGACACAGCCGGCACTCTCACCCATCGCCGTGGGGGAAGGTGCGGCCGCACCTGCACCGGGGAGTTCGTCGGTGTCCGGGTCCGGGGTGCCGACGTCCAACGGCTGGGTGCCGGACGGCGCTGACCAGCCCGGTCGGGACGGCGCCGGTCCTGCGGCTCGGGCCGTCGTCACCGAGCACAGCATCGACGAACTGCCGGACCTGCTCCGCCGGGATGACGGCATCGTGTGGGTGGACGTACCGAGCTGGGACGACGAGGCCACGGCGACGCTGACCTACATGTTCGGATTCCATCCGCTGGCGATCCGGGACTGCCAGCAGCGCAACCAGGTGCCGAAGGTGCACCTCTACGCAGATCATCTGTTCCTGGTGCTGCATGCGCCGTTCGCGGGGAAGTCCGGTCACGTGCACTACATCGAGCTGGACCAGTTCGTCGGGCGGAACTACCTCGTGACCGTGCACGGACCGCTGAACCCGGCGGTCGACCCGCAGGTGGCGACCGTCGAGGTGCAGTCGCTGCTCAACAGACTGCGTTCGGGCAGGTTGCGCCCCAGCGAGCCGTTCGAACTCTCCCACGGGCTGGTTTCCGCGCTGACCGGTCGCCTCCGCACCTACACCGCAGAGCTGACGCGCGAGGTCTGGCAGCTCGAACAACGCGTCACCGCAGGCCATCTCGGGGATCCAGAGGAGTTTCTTGAGGAGATGTTCCGGGCCAGGCACGGGCTGCTGACGGTCGAGACGATGGCCGGGCTGAGCCGCGAGGTCTACGCCCGGATGGCGAAGATCGAGGCGTTCGGATCCGGCCGCGGGGCATTCCTGCTCGACGACACCGTGGACCAGTTCGACCGCCTGCGCGCGATGTCCCACGGTCAGAAGGAGTACCTGGTCGGGACGATCGAGTTCTACCAGGCCAGGACGAACACCAAGATGACGATCGCCGCGGAGCGGCTCGCCGTGATCGCCGCGGTGACGTTACCGATCACCGCGCTGTCCTCGATCCTGGGCATGAACGTCATCGTCAACGACCAGACGCACTACGGGCAGCTGGCTGTCGCGCTGGTCACCATGTTGATCATGTCGGTGATGCTGCTGATCTGGGCGAAACGCAAGGGCTGGTGGTGACCGCACCGTTGGTGGTGCCGACCCCGCTCAGCTTGTCGTGGCGAGCCGGCGGAGGCGGTCCAACCGGCCGGGCTCGTACTCGGCGAAGGCCCCGCCCGAGGTCAGCAAGTCGACCGCGACGGCCGCGTGCCGCGCCGCCTCGTCCGGCTCGCCCAGAGCCAGCATGAGCTCTGCGAGCTCCTCTTCGACGTAGCCGTCGGCGGGGCCGCCCGCAGCGAGCCGTTGCTGGATCTGCAGGGCCTCGTCGAAACGCGCCAGCGACCGTAACGCCCGCGCGACCGCCCACCGGGCGATCCTGACCTGCTCGACCGTGCCGTGCACCGAGTACGCCGCTGCCGCTTGCTCGAACTCGGTCAGCGCACCGGCATAGTCGCCGGTGTCGTGCCGCGCCCAGCCCGCGTTGTTGTGCAGCGAGCCGGACCAACGCTGCACCCGCGGGTCCGCCGAGCGTTCGACGACACGCAGTGCCTGCTCCGTCCAGTCCTCGGAGTGCTCGCTGTCCGCGATGGCCAGCATGTGTGCGGCGTCGACCTCGAGAAAATCCTGGCCCGCCGCGCCCGCGGTACGCAGCGCCTCGGTGAAATGCGCGATGGCTGCGGCGGGGTCGCCGGAGGAGTTCAGCAGTCGTCCGCGCTCCAGCGCGACCCTGACCGCCACCACCCGACCGGCAGGACGGGACACCGGGACCGTACTCGAGGCGACCGCATCCAGCAGGGCGTGTGCGTCGTCGAACCTGCCCTGCAAACCCAGCGCGCGGGCCAGTTGGGTCATCAGCTCGGCGCCCTGGACCGACCCAGGCGACCCGGCGTCGGACAACAGGTCCAGGGCATCGCGAAACCTACGTTCGGATGCGGCTGGGTCGTCGAAGTCCCACAGCTCATCCAGGCGCGCAGGATCGAGCCCACCGAAATCGTTGCTGGATGTCATCAGAGAACCCGGTCGCCGCGATCGGCCACTCAGCCGCGGCGCATCAGTCCGGCGTCAGCGACGTCGGGACGGTGTGACGTAGTCAACCGGCTCGTCGCTGATCTCCTCGGCGTACTTCGAGTACACGGCAATGGGATCGTCGTCGTCATCGTCATCGACGACCGGAGGTGGTGGGGGCTGATACACCGCCCCGCCGGTCAACTCGCGCTGCAAGGCGTTGACGTCGATCGACGAGGTGTGGTACTTGAGCTCCCGCGCGACCTTCGTTTGCTTAGCCTTCTGACGGCCACGCCCCATGGCGGACCCCCTTGCAGTAAGAAGCGGGGCGGCCGAGAAACGGCGGCCCCGGAATCAGGTGTGTTTCGTGGTGTCAACAGTACAGGCTCGGTGGTGCTGTTCCCACACCGGCCGATCCTTCGGCGCGCGCAACAGCGAGTCCCGCGGCAGTGCGGAAACACAATCGTAGGCCCTGCCCTGATTGCGCGTCGCCACCCGGATCCGGCACCACCCGAGCGGTGACCGTTGGGTTCAGAAGACGTCCGGAGCCACCTCTACGGTGCCGACCGGCACACCGCCGCCGAGCACCTTCCCGGTGCCCAGCTCGTCGAGCAGTGCCGACGCCGCGTCATCGATCTCGATGCCCAGGCTGCGCAGACCGGCGACGAGCACCGGCATCCGGGCGCGGTCCCCGCCGTCGGTGACCTTCACCGCGACGCAACGGCCGTCAGCGAGTGCGGCGCAGTGCACACCCTCGGCACCGCCCTTGACCAGCAGGCCGGGGATTGCCTGCATCAGTCGGGTGTCCTCGCGTCCGGTGCCACCCACCATCTCGGGGTAGCTGCGCATCGCGTCGGACACGGCGCGTTCCGGTGTGCCTTCGGCCGCAGCGGTGACGCCGCCGAAACCGCGCGCCAGTGCCAGCAGTGAGATCGCGAACAGCGGCGCGCCGCAACCGTCGATGCCGACGGCGGAGGGGGGCTCGCCCGTCAGTCGGGTGATCTCCTCGGCCACCCGTCGTTGCAACGGATGGTCCGGCGCGACGTAATCCTCGATCGGCCAGTCCCTGACCACGCATGCGGTCAGCATTCCGGCGTGTTTGCCGGAGCAGTTCATGAAGATCCGCCGCGCCAACGACTCCAACCGGACGCCGCTGCGCGCAGGGCCGCGGGCCTGGACAACAGCCAGTCTGGCTGCCTCGTTCATCGGTAGTGCGGGCGGGCAGCGCAGGTCGTCCTCGCCGACACCGGCCCTGGCCAGGATGGCGAGCGCCCGCTCCACATGCATCGGTTCACCGGAGTGCGAGGCGGATGCCAGGGCGAGATCGGCATTCGCGAGATCGGCGCCACTGCCGAGCATCGCCACGGACTGGAACGGCTTGCTGGAGGAGCGCGGAAAGATCGGTCCGGTGACGTCCCCGCGGGCGTGCAGCACGGAGCCGTCGCGGTCGGTCATCACCACTGCGCCGAAATGCGAGCCCTCGTGAAAGCCCGATCGGTAGACCCTGACAAGTTCGGTGGGAGTGCCGGGCACGGCGTTCTGCTCCTCGTGGGGGTTGGGCGGCGTCGCGTCCGGGGCTCAGGTAGAGCGGTGGACGCTGCGGCGCGGACAAGCGGCGGTCAGGCAGCGCCCAACAATGCCACCAGCACCGCCGGGTCGATGTTCCCCCCCGACAGCACGGCCACCGTCCGCCCTCCGGGCAGCAGTTCGCGATGATGCAGGAAGGCCGCCGTGGCGACCGCCCCGCTGGGCTCCGCGACCAGTCTGGCCTCCAGCAGCAGGCGGCGGGTCGCGTCGGCGATCTCGTCCTCGGTGACCGTCACGATGTCGTGCACCTGGGTCCGGATGTGCGCCCAGGGCAACTCGCCGACGCTGAACGTGCGCAGGCCGTCCGCCATCGTCCGAGCGGTCAGCGCGGGCGTCCACGGGATCCGCCGCCCCGCCCGGAACGACTCAGCGGCGTCGCCGGCCAATTCGGGCTCGACGCCGACGACCTTGACGTCCGGCAGCAGCGCCGTCATCGCCGCCGCCACGCCGGAGATCAACCCGCCGCCGGAGACCGGCACCAGGACGGTGCTGACGTCGGGTGCGTCCGCCGCGATCTCCAGGCCGACCGTGCCCTGGCCGGAGATGACGTCTGGATGGTCGAACGGCGGGATCAGTGCCTTGCCGGTCAGCTGGGCGAGCTCGAGCGGCCGGCTGAAGCGTTGCTCTACCGGCACCAACTCGACCGTCGCACCGAGATCCCTGGTTGCCTGGACCTTGCGGGCGGGCGCGCTGTCCGGGATCACGATGTGTGCTTCGATCCCGAAAAGCCTTGCTGCATAGGCGACTGCCTGGGCGTGGTTGCCCGAAGAGTGGGCGAGCACACCCCGTGCGCGAACCTCGGGTGACAACCGGGACATCGCCGTCACGGCGCCGCGGATCTTGAAGGCACCGATCGGCTGCAGGTTCTCGGGCTTGATCCACAGACCCGACCATGGCGAGGCGAGCAGGGCGTGCGTACCGCGTACGGACGGATCAGCGTGGCGGCGTCCTCGATGTCGGCGAGGGTGACCAGGGCAGGGTCCTCGCGGTCCGGATGCGAGGGGTCCGGATGCGAGGGGTCGGCGTGCGCGGCTCGAGAGTGCGGGGTTCAGCGGCCACGGGTTCAGTTCCGCCGGAGCTGGCTGAACGCGCGTCGGTCGACGGCGGACAGTGGGGTTGCCCGATCGGCTTCGGGGAGTGCGTCGTCAGGGTCGATGGCAGCGTCGATGGTGCCGGCCAGCAGGGGGGTGCCGACGTCGACCCCGCGCTTGACCAGCGCGAGCGCGATCGGCCCGTCCTCATGGTGATGTGCCACCGTGCCGACCCGGCCGACGACCTTGCCCTGTGCGGTGACGACGGGGCCGCCGGTGGCGGGGAGGGTGCCCGACGACCCGTCCAGGTTCAGCATCACCAGGCGTCGCGGCGGACGGCCGAGATTGTGCACGCGCGCGACGGTTTCCTGGCCGCGATAGCACCCTTTGTCCAGGTGCACGGCGGACTGCAACCAGGACACCTCGTTCGGGATGGTCCGATCGTCGGTGTCGACGCCCCACCGCGGACGGCGGGTCGGGATTCGGAGCGCGTCGGCGGCCCAGCTGCCGGCCGGGGTGGCCCCGGCGCTGATCAGTGCTGCCGTCAGCCCGGGGAGCTTCGACCGTGCGATGACCAGGTCGATGCCGTGCTCGGTTCGCCGCGCGAAACCGCCGGCCACGGCCACCGCAGCCGGTCCCGTTGCCGGTGCTCCGCAGGTCTGCTCCAGAACCGTCGCCGCTGCCGGACCCGCCAGCGTGAGAACGGCCAGATCACTGGTGACGTCGGCATTGTCGACCTTCGACCAGAACCGCATGCCGTCCAGGAAAGCCAGCAGTGCAGACCCCGCACCCGGCTCGGTGTCCAGGACGGCGGCGCCGTCCCACTCGGTGACGACGAAATGGTGCTCGACATGCCCCTGCGGCGACAGGATCAGCGCCTCGGTGGTCGCGCCCTCGGTCAAGGTACTGAGGAACTGGGTCGTCAGGGTGTGCAGCCACGTCAGTCGATCATCACCGGTGACGGTCAGGACCGATCTGTGGGACCGGTCGAAGAACACGGCACCGGTCTCCGCGGCACGCTGCTCGGCGATCGGATCCCCGTAGTGCCAGGCCGTTCCGGCGTCGATGCCGACCGCTTCCACCGCCCCAGGGCGTTGCAGCAGGGGGGATCGGTACGAGCCGGAGGGTTGCGGTGAGGCCATCTCTCCATGGTAGGCAGCACGGACGCACCAGCGGGACGGCCACCGGCGCGGTGCTCCGGTCGGTGACGTCCGGACACTCGGGTTCGGTCAGCTCGGGGTCGGGCGGCGCCCGAGGGTGTACCGCACCTGCTGATCGAAACCCATGCGTCCGTCGGCGTTTCGCTGCCGACTCCGCTCCACCGCCGCATAGGCCTGCTCGCGTACCAGGTCGCGTTCGGAGTCCGGGACCAGATCCCAGAAGCGACGCTGGCCGAGCGACATCGACCACCGCTGCCAGTGCTCGGGAGTGTCGAAACGTACCGACACCACGGCGCCTGCTGTGCGGACGTCGACGAACCCTGCGTCCGTCAGCAAGCCCCGCATCCCCTCGTCGGATGCGAACGGCCCCCGGGTTCCCGAGGTGCGCGCGTCCTGCATGCCGGCCGGGAGGTACGGCGTGAAGACGCCATCGACCTGCTTCCACTCCGGTGTGTAGGGACCGAAGGTCGACACGGCGACGCGGCCGCCGGGGATGAGCAGGTCCAGCCATGCCCGCAACGCAGCAGCAGGATCGGGCAGGAAGAACAGCACCAGAGAGGCGGTGACCGCGTCGAACGATGCGGCCGGTAGACCGGGTGCCTGTGCGTCACCGACGAGCACCTCGACCAGGACACCGGCGTTGGCCGCTTCCGCCTCGGCCGCCGCCACCATCTGCGGCGAGAGGTCCAGGCCCGTCGCTGTCCCGGTGTCGCCAACCGCAGCCGCGACCGGGATCAGAACCGCCCCGCGACCGCACCCCACGTCCAGCACGCGCTCACCCGGCACCGGGGCGAGTTCGTCGATCAGGCCCTTCGCGATGGGTTGAATGAAGTCAACGCCGACCTGGTCATAGGTCTGAGCGACGGCGTCGAAGCCCGCTGCCATCTGTTGCCGCTGATCCACCGGGTAAGGATGGCACCGCGCAGTCAGGTGCGCCGGTTCCGGAGTGATCGGTCACAGCCGCCCCTTGCCGATTGGTCGGCGAAGCGGGGGACCGGCACAATGGCGCCTCATGGTGGTGGGCGACAGTGACGTCTGAGCTCGCTCGGGAGACGAGGGTCACCGAGCGGCGGCGTGCACCCGTCTTCAACGGCCATGGCGTCACACCGTTCGTCGAACTCGACCGGCCGGCCTGGGCCACCCTGGCGGCCTCCAGTCCGCTCCCGCTGACGATGACCGAGATCGAGCGGCTCCGAGGCCTGGGTGATCCGATCGACGTCGATGAGGTGCAGAACATCTACCTGCCGCTGTCCCGATTGCTGAACATGTACGTCGGGGGTGTCGGTGCGCTGCACCAGGTGACGACGACGTTCCTGGGGGAGCGGACCGAACGGACGCCGTTCATCATCGGTGTCGGTGGATCGGTCGCAGTCGGCAAGTCGACGACGTCCAGGGTGCTGGCCGAGATGCTCGGCCGCTGGCCGGACACACCGCGGGTCCAGCTGGTCACCACCGACGGGTTCCTGTTTCCCAACAAGGTCCTCAAACAGCGGGACTTGATGGATCGCAAAGGTTTTCCGGAGTCCTACGACCGCAGGGCGTTGCTCCGGTTCGTGGCCGAGGTGAAATCCGGCGCCACCGAGGTACGGGCACCGCGCTACGACCACCTCACCTACGACATCGTGCCGGGCGATGAGGTCGTGGTGCGGCGCCCGGACGTGTTGATCATCGAGGGCCTGAACGTCCTGCAGCCGGCCAACCTCGATCAGCGCGGCCGCAGCGCACTGGCCATCTCCGATTTCTTCGATTTCTCCATCTACGTCGATGCCTCCCCGGTGGACGTGCGGCGTTGGTACATCGAGCGTTTTCTGCGGCTGCGGGGCACCGCGTTCAGCCATCCCGATTCCTATTTCCGGCGCTATGCCGATCTCACCGACGACGAGGCCGCCGATCTGGCGAACAAGATCTGGGCGTCGATCAACGAGCCCAACCTGGTGGAGAACATCCTGCCGACCAGGGGCAGGGCGACCTTGGTGATGACGAAGGGTCCCGACCACGCGGTGTCCAGGATCCGGCTGCGCAAGCTGTAGCCCAGCACGGGCGCCGCAGGATCTCGCCGTCAACAGGCCCCGGGTTCCATTGCGCCGCAGTGCGTCGGGTCGTGAGATCAGGGCTCGGCCCGGTCACCGTCGGGCTCGCCTACGCGCGGCGCCGGTTGGCCGCACTGCCGATCCGTTGCGAGATGACTGCGGCGCTGACCACCGTGTGCCCGGCACGGGCCGCGGCACCTCGCGGGTGCACTCCCCGGTTGCCGGAACCGGATTGGCACCCGCAGGCACGAAATGCCCCGCACCGACTCGGTTCTGCCGTCACGGCTTGCAAGAAACCTCGTCTGCCGCGGCGTGCTGGTGAAACCCCATCGGTGAGTGCCAGGCTGCGACCGCTCGGTCAGCGCTGCTGCTGAGGGACGCTATCTATTCCCATGTGTGCCCTGTACCGTGAATATTGAGTGGTACGTGATGACTCACCCCGCTTTGACCGGTGCCCTCGGGTGCTTGGGTTCTCGTTCACGCGTGCGAGGCCCGTTGACGCTGGGACCCGCCGCGCTGTTCGCTGGGTTGCCTCGCGTGGCAGCTGGAAGGTCGAAGTGTCGGATGGTCCCGCAGGAGTTCGCACGTGGTGATGAGTGCACCACTCTGGCCGTTCAGTTCGGTGAGTTGTCGACCTTGCTGGTCGGTGCGACGTCCGAACCGCTGGTGCAGCAGCGTTTGGTGGAGTTCGCTGTCCGGGGGGTGCCCGGCGCTGAGCACGCCTCGCTGACCGAGGTCACCGCGGGTCAGCCGCCGAGGACCACGGCGCAGAGCGATGCCCTTCCGTACCAATGGGATTTGCTGCAGTACCGGTACGGGCAGGGCCCGTGCTTGGAGGCGATCGCGACAAACGGAATTGTGCTGGCAGCGGATCTGCGGGCGGACCCGCGGTGGCCGCTGCTCGCCGGCGCTCTGGTGGAGCAGACCCCTGTGCGGAGCATGCTCAGCTTCAGGTTGTTCGTCAGCAAGGACCGCCGGGCCGGGTTGAACATGTATGCGACCCGGGTCGACGCGTTCAGCGAGCATGCCGTGGCAACCGGGGCGATGTTTGCCGCCTACAGCTCCGTGGCGTTGCTTGCCGCGGTCATGCAGAAGCAGGCCAACCATCTGGTCGGGGCGTTGGAGACGAACCGGGAGATCGGCGTGGCCATGGGCATGTTGATGGCTGCTGGGAACCTGGATCATCAGCAGGCTTTCGATCAGCTCCGGACGGCGAGTCAGCAGTTGAACCGCAAGCTCCACGACATCGCAGCGGACGTCGCGAGGACAGGTGCGCTTCCCGCTGCAGTCAAGCGCAGGGGCAGGCGCAAACCGCAGCACCGGCGAGCTTCCTGACCGATGCGCCGTGAGGGCGGGGTCGAACGAGAACGCCGGAGTGGGCCAGTGGTTTGTGTAGCAACTCAAGAGGTGTTGGTACCAAGGCCGAGCGGAACAGCAAGGTGGTCACGCCATCGTGGGAGTACTGCTGGATCCATGCCCGGCACCTGTGTCGAAGGTTGCGTCACTTCCGTCTCTCACTCTCGGATGATCATTTGCTTGCGACGTCGTCAGAGCGCGCGTTCAGCGGCGGCTTGGTGCACGCTGCGCATCACCGGTGTGAAGCCGAGCGCCCGCGCCAGCGATCCGTCCATGCGGCCGTTCCACGGGTTCTCGAGGGGCTCGGCGGATTCCTCATACCGAGCTCCCACAATTCGGGCGATTTCGTAGATCGAGGTAGGCGCGTCGTCCGAGATATTCACGACGCGGCCGTCCATGCGCCCCGCGAGGGCGAGCCGGACGGCGCCGGCGAGGTCGAGATGGTGAAGCAGACTCATTGTCTGGGCCGGGTGCCAGTTGCGTCCGCCCAGCAACTGGGGTGCGGCTTGGAGGTGACCGTCGCCGTCGCCGTAGACGAAAGCGAACCGCAGTATGCACCAGGTCAGCCCGCTCTCACGCACAGCCTGCTCCGCAGCAATCTTGCTCTCGGGATAGGGCGAGAGCGACCACGTTCGATCGTGCTCACGCGCCGGTCTCGGGAGACCGGCGTCGTAGACAAGGCCGGTGCTCGCCATGATCATTCGCGCGTCGGAGGCGTGCGCCAGCACCGCGCTCACCAGATTTCGGGTGCCGTCAACGTTCACCCGCCGGATCAGTGCGGTATCGGTGGAACGCAGCACCGCGGCGAGGTGGACGACGGCGGAAACGCCCTCGAGCGCTTGCCGAAGCGAGTTGATGTCAAGGAGATCTCCTTCGATGGCGGTCACGACCGCCGGCGCCTCCGTGCCGGCACGGACCAGAACCCGGCAGTCGATGCCGGCGTTCGCGAGCCGTCGGAGTAGACGTGAGCCGACGAGTCCAGTCCCACCCGTGATGAGGATTGTCATGATCTCTTCCATCTCCTGCTGTCTGCCTGGACAGCCCTGACGGGCCCCGGGCCCAGGCCGCAGGTGGTTGGCAACCGCAGCAGCGTGCCACGCCCCGACCGGTCGTGCGGGCCCTCTCGCGTGGTCGCGTTCAAGACGCAACGAAAGCCATTGGGCAGGAGCCTATCTGGTCTCGGGCGCAGCCGGGTCCCGCTCATCGCGGGTTCGCCCGCCTCGTCCGCTTTCCGCGGGCGACCTCGGTGTGGAGTGCGTCCAACCGCTGCTCCCACAAGGTTCGGTACCGAACCAACCAGAGCTCGACGTCGGCAAGAGGCTGTGGGTGGAGGCTGTAGATGCGCTGCTGTGCCTGCTGGCGGACCTCAACCAGCCCCGCCTCCCGCAGCACCCGCAAATGCCGAGACACGCCGGGTCGGGCGATCGGCAGCAAAGCCGCCAGCTCACCCGCAGTCGCTTCGCCGGTGGCCAGAGCCTCCAGGACCGTGCGCCTGCTCTCATCCGCCAGGGCCCTCAATACCGCGTCCACCCAACCAGGGTACCAAGTCCGTTACATAACTGTCTAGGTACGTACAGGCGGACGCCGCAAGCCTCGAGGACTCTGGCTTTATCTTGGTCGGATGCATACGACCTCGACCTTCACGGTGACAGCGTTCGAGCCGGCCGGCTTCGCCTCGTCCCAGATCTCAACAGGAACACCGGTTGCCATCGCCCGGATGACCAAGCAATTTCAGGGCGGCATTGAAGGCTACGCCGAGACTCTTTTCACCAGCGCGTTTGACCAGGACAAGGGTGTCGGTACCTACGTCGCGATGGAGTCGTTCACCGGCAGCATCGACGGGCGCGCAGGAACCGTGAACATCGCGCATACCGCCACCACCGACGGGGGTGCTGACCGACTCCACGAGATCGTCGTGGTCGTGCCTGCCAGCGGCACGGGTCAGCTCAGCGGCATGACCGGTACCGGCTGGATTCGCGTCGACGCTGACGGCGCCCACCGACTCGACTTGGATTACGCGATCGGGAATTGACGCGATCGGGAATTGACGCGATCGGGAATTGAACAGTACGAACAACCGGCCTCCATGACGGTGTGAATCGGGTCAGCGAGCAATTCGGCAAGTGCTCGCGACCTCCGACGCCAGTTGGTCTTGTCGATGACGTGTCGTTGCTCCGTCTGATCCGATGGTGTCCTTCGTAAACCCGTGTGGCCAACCATTCTGGAGCCGCGGACGATCCAACTCTGTGTCTGCACTCGACGGGTGTGGTGGAGCAGGGCCGCCAGGTGGAACCACACCAGGGATGGCGCGACAGCATCACCAGTGAGGGTCCGCCGACCAGACCGGGATCGTTGACAACGGTGAACCTCCGTCGTTGTTAGTACCCTTGTCGGTACGTAACGGATCGGGTACGGTCCTCGGGTGGGGCATGGACCGCCGCCGAAGTCGGACGTGGTCGACGACCGGCTCGAGACATCCTGTGGCACTTCGGAACAGACAATTCGTCGTGGTGACATGACTTGGGAAGGAAATCCAGATGAGCAGAATTGCGACGATGACCGCACTGGACGACACCAGGGGAGCGGTACGGATCGAGGACGTGTACGACACCGACATCCACGATCTATGGGAAGCGTGCACCAGGCCGGAACGGCTGGCACGCTGGATTGCGCAGGTGACAGGCGACCTTCACGAGGGTGGGATCGTCCACGCCGTGTTCACGAGCACGTGGGCCGGACCGGCGAGAATCGAGACCTGTGACGCCCCTGACCACCTGCTGGTCACGACTCAGCCGGACACCGACCAGGAGACCGCGCTCGAGGCCTGGCTCACGGTGGAGGATGGCCGGACCAGGCTCGTTGTCGAAGAACGTGGCCTGCCGATCGGCGCTCTCCACTTTCATGGTGCAGGCTGGCAGGCTCATCTCGAAGATCTGGCGCGATCGCTACTGAATGACGGGGCGCCGTACGGCGGAGGTTGGTCTTCGGAGACGCCGGCCGCGTCCTGGCACGCACGCTGGTCCGCGCTCACTGCCCGATACCAGCGCAGGTCGGTCGGCTGATGTCCGACACCATCCGCCTCAACGGCACCACGGTCAACGCGGCCGATGCGCTGACTCTTGCCCGGTTCTACGGGGACATCACCGCCGCGACTGCCGTCGGCAGCTCCCAATGGGCTGCCGTTTCCGGGCCGAACGGGTTCATCACCTTCCAGCAGGTCGACGACTTCCGACCGCCGACCTGGCCGGGCGGACCGGCCCCCACGCAACTGCACCTGGACTTCCTCGTTGACGACCTGGACGCCGCCGGGACGCGGGTCGTCAAGGCCGGCGCCACCCTGCTCGGCTCACAGCCGAATTCCGATCACTGCCTGGTGTACGCCGATCCCGCCGGGCACCCGTTCTGCCTGTCAACATGGGACCTGCGGTGAATGACGCAACGCCCCTTGCCGGCGCGTGCTCGAGCGTTTCGCCCGTATCACCGATCTGCCGTGGAGCATTGCGATCGGTCAGGATTCTGCGGCAGCCCAGCAGCGCAGGTCGGCTGACCCTGACTCAGAAGATTCTCGACAGCTGGGCACGCGAGGTGTCGGTGCTGGCGGTCCACGCACATGCGCGGGCACTCGAGTCCATGACCCGGCTGTACCACCTCGTCGGGTCGCCTGCGGCCCTGCTGCACCCGGCCCTGATCGGTGCGGCTGTGTGGGGTCGGCTCCGCGGGTACGGGCCGGCGACAACCCGTCCGACCGGGCTCGGTGCATTGGTCGACGCCTGAACGGCTGCCGGTGAGTCACCGGTCTGCCGGGTTGGCAGTTTCGTGTCCGGATTCCGGCTCGGCCGCGCAGTGCCCGCTGCTGGCCCGCCTGTCCGCCGCCGCGAGCATCTCGTGGCGGATCATCCCGGAGAACGGCCGAATGACGGCCCAGTAGAGCGCGAAACGCTGACGGGACCGGGAATCCGTGCAGCGGACGCGGGTTTCGGTGCTCAGGAGCGTGCCGCCCGACACCGGGCGCAGCCGGAAGTCCGTCAGGTAGGTGGCCCAGCCGGGCTCGTCGACAGCAAGGAATTCCTCGAGGGTCGTGACGGGGAGACGGGTCGGGCTGCGCTGCCAGGGACGGGAGACAGCGCCCCCCAACGCATACCAGGGACCGTTGACGATCAACATGGTGACCGGGCCGCTGCTGAACAGAGGTTTGTCAACCTCGGGGCGGCGGCCACCCAGCCCCCGCACCCACACCAATGGTTGCGTCAGCCGGAGGTCTGCCAGGGTCAGTGTGGTGAGGGCGTTCCACACGGACTCAGGTTCCGCGCGAATGAGCCGCCGGTGGCGCTCGGCGAAGTCGTACTGCGGAAGGACAACATCCAGGTCGGTCATCGAGATCCTCGATTCCGCCGGCCCCGGAGGGCGGGACAGGCAAGGGCACGAATTCGTGCGGGCGGACCGCTGTCAGTTGAGCGGGTCGGTGGGAAACCGTTGGTCGACGGCCGTCGAAGGGTGGTGTGCTGCCGACGCCGACAGCAATGGTCGGTTCGGCCGGCGGACCGTCTAACCGGCCGAGAGCACCGCTTTCGCGCTTTCCTCCACCAGGGAGCGCAACTGCGCCGGGTTCCGGTCCTGGAGCAGGCAGCGCCGGACGGCGGTGTACGGGAGACCGGTGACGGAGATCGCCACCCGGTCGAGACCGGTCCTGGTGACCCGGCCGTACAACTCGTGCGTCAATTGCTTGAGCAGCGCCTCGATGGGATCGTTCAGTGTGCGCAGCGCCTGCACCAGATGCTCCGGCAATGTCGGATCGTCTTCGAGTTCTTGCCGACTGGCCACCAACATCAACCGAGCGTCGGCGCGGTTGGCGCTGCAGAAATCGACGACCGCACGCACTCCGGCCAGGGCACGGTCCATCCCTGGTTCGGCGTCGTTCGTGGCGGCGAGCAGCTCGACATGAAATCGCTGGATGGTGCGGATCCACAACTCGGCGACCATGTTCGCTCGGGAACCGAAACGGTGATAGAGGGTTCCCGTCGGGGCGCCGCTGCGCTCGCTGATGGCGGCCGTGGTGGCTCCACGGGATCCCTGCTCCAGCAGGAGGTCTCGGACTGCCCCGAGGATCTGCTCATCGGAATGGCTGCGCCGCGGGACGGACCGTGGAGTTCCGGAGACATCTCGGGCGGTCACCTGGTCACCCTATCGGCGCGGTGGGCTACGTGGGCTGATGCCGGTGCTCATGGCGGGCTCGTCAGCGGGTTCCTGCGGATGACTGCCCGGATCGGTGCAGCAGGCACATCGAAAAAGACGGGTCCGTGTTGTTGCCGGTTGTGGTGTTCCTGGTCGGGGTGGATGGTGGCTGCGCGGCCGTTGGCGCAGCATGACAGCGCGGCGGTCCACGGCCCTGAGCGTGCGCACCCAGACCGACCATCGGGGACCGCATCGGGCTGCCGGGTCGCCGACCTCGATGTGGGCGCAGGTGAGTGCGTCCTCGATCAGTGCATCGTGCAGCGACCGGATGAACAGCAGCCACCACAGGCGCATCAGACCGCTGAGTTCACCATCGGTGATGTGCCACAAGACGCAACCGTCGTGGTCGGGCACGACGACGAAGGTGTGGATGCCGCGCAGCCCGGCCGGACGGTTGAGGAACTCGAAGGTCGCGCTGTGTTGCGGCTGGTGGCCGCGGACGGCATAGCCGATGGGGCCGTGACCGCCGACAGCGCCGATCACCAATTCGCTGGTGTCAAACCGCATTGCGGGCCAATTCTGGTGCGGCCACAACCGGTCATCCCGGGTCGCGAGCGAGTCGATGAGCTCGCCCACCTCGCGCCGGTCGGCGCGGATGTGTCTGCGGTGGACGTTCGTGACGTGCATGGACACCTCCGGCCGCCGAGCGCAAGTCGGCTGCAAGCAGTAGAGCAGACGCTCTAATCACGACGCAAGAGATTTGAAGCAAGAGCTCGAAGAACTTGCAGCGCAACCGGACCGGCAGTGCGGCGCGAGCGAGCTGGAGTGAACGATCCAGTCCGAAGGACCACGGCCCGGCGGGTCGCCGGTTGGCGCGGCGGGCCGCCGCCGGGCGCTGCGCGGTGCGGCGGGGTGCGACGGTCCTGACGTCGACACCTCCCATAGGGTTGGCCCGTGACGGACCACCCCGCGCCACTGGTGGCGCTGCTCGACGGAAGCCTGCGAAGCCCGGAGGAACCGCTGCTCCGCCCCGACGATCTGGGCGTGCTGCGCGGTGAGGGTGTGTTCGAGACGACGTTGGTCGTCGACGGCGTCGCGCGGGACCTCGACGACCACCTCGTCCGACTGGCCGTGTCGGCAGAAATGACCGGCATGGTGGTCCCCGGGCCGGACGAGTGGCGACGGGCCGTCGACACTCTCACCGGTGCCTGGGAGGGCGGCCGTCAGATGGTCGTGCGGTTGGTGGCCAGTCGCGGGCCGGAGGCGTCATCCGGCTCGGTCTGTTACGCCCTGGGGTCTGCGCTCTCGCCGATCAGCATCAGACAGCGGGAGACGGGCGTGCGCGTGCTGCTGCTCGATCGTGGGTTCACCGCGGCGGCGGCCGAGATCGCCCCGTGGCTCCTCGCCGGCGCGAAAACGTTGTCCTACGGGGTCAACATGGCAGCGCTCCGCCATGCCGCGGCCAACGAGGCCGACGACGTGATCTTCGTGGGTTCGGACGGGGCTGTGCTGGAGGCACCGACCGCGTCGGTGGTGGTGGCGCGCGGGCGGATGTTGATGACGCCGCCGCACCGCGGGATCCTCGACGGCATCACCGTGCGGCGGTTGTTCCGGGCGGCCGCCGCGGCGGGCTGGGCCACCGACACCGCTTCTCTCGACGCCGAAGACCTGCGGGATGCCGATGGGGTGTGGCTCGCGTCCAGTGCCCGTCTGCTCGCGCCGGTCATCGCCATCGACGGCGTGGAGCGCTCCGATGGCGGTCTGACCCGCAAGCTTGCTGCGCTGCTGGAGATTCCGTCCGCCCATTCGTGATGTCAGGAGGTGACCGGCCGACCTGACAGGATGGACGGAACCTCCGGCAGCATCAGCCCTTGACGGCTCCCGTGCTGGCGCCGCGGACGAAATACCGCTGGAAGATGAAGAACACGATGGCGACCGGGATCGTCATCAGCAGGGCGGCCGCCATCTTGAGCGGAAACTGAGAGCCCGAGCCGAGCTGCCCGCTGACCAGGGTCGCCACCCCGGAGGTGAGCGTGTTCAACTCCGGACTCTGCCGCGAGATGATGAAGTGCGGCAGCTCGTTCCAGGAAGCCTGGAACGACAGAATGGTCAGCGTGATGACGGCCGGCCTCGCCATCGGCAGCACCACCGACCAGAACGTCCGGAACGCGCCGGCCCCATCCAGCCGCGCCGATTCCTCGACCTCGACCGGAATGCTGATGAAGAACTGACGCATGATGAAAACACCTGCCGCGTCGGCGATCAGCGGGATGATCATACCGAAATAGGTGTTGTAGATGCCCAGCTGCACGAGCACGAGGTACTTTGGGATCAGCAACACGACACCCGGGACCGCCAGCAGTGCGATGAACAAACCGGACGTCACCGAGCGGCCGGCGAAGTGCAATCGCGCCAGTGCATATCCGGCGAGCGAGTCGAAGAACACGCGGCCGATCGTGACGAAGAATGTCACGATCACCGAATTCATGAACCACCGCGGGAAGTCGGCGGCGCCGAGGCTCCGGTACGCGTCGAGCGTCCATTCCTGTGGGATGGGGTTGAGCGGATTCGCAGCGGCGTCCGGGTCGAACTTGAACGACGTCCCGAGCTGGATGATGAACGGGTACAGGTAGATCAGCGAGAAGAAGATCAGCACCAGGTAGATCAGCCAGCCCAGGCGCCACCGGCGTTTGACCACCTCGGGCGGTGTCTTCTCGACCGGTCCTGCGAGCGGCCGTCCGGACAGTGTGGTGCTCACTTTCCCTCCCAGGTGGCGATGCGACGGCGGCGTGGCAGGGTGGTGCGATCCCGCATGACAAACCGCTGGAACAAGCTGAAGGCCACGATGATGGCGAACAGGATGAAGGCGATGGCCGCTCCCTGGCCCCACTTCCCGTTGAGAAAGGATGCCTGATACGACAGATACGCCGGGGTGAGGGTGGTCTTCGCCGGCTGGCCCTGGCTCATGATGAACACGGCGTCGAACATCTGCCACGTGCCGATCAGACCGAGTGTGATCACCAGGAACATCGTCGGCTTGAGCGCCGGCAGGGTCACCGCCCGGAATCGTTGCCACGCCGTGGTGCCATCCACCATGGCAGCTTCTTCGACGTCGGCGGGGATGTCCTGCAGGGCAGCGAGGAACAACAGCATGAAGGTGCCGGACGTCGTCCAGACCGCCAGCGCGATGATGGCGCACATCGCGACCGAGGGTCCGGCCCACCACTGCCACCAGGTGAGACCGAGGAACTCGTGGCTGGTGAGCCATTCCGGCGGTGATTCGGTACCGACGCCCACCAGCCCCAGGAGGATGTGCCCGACGCCGCGGGGGTCCGCGAACCAGTTGGGACCGTTGATGCCGAACCACGCGAGAATCGCGTTGACAACACCGGATGCGTTGAACAGGAACAGGAACACGATGGCGATCGCCACCGACGACGTGACAGACGGGAAGTAGAACGCGCTGCGGAAGAAGCCCTTGCCGCGGAGCCGGCGCCGGTTCAGCGTGGTCGCGAGCAACAGCGCAAGGATGGTCTGCAACGGCACGACCAGTAGCACGTAGTACATGTTGTTGCGCAGCGATGTTGCAAGGTCTCGTTGCGCGAGACCGGGTTTGGTGAGCAGAGCCTGATAGTTGTCCAGGCCGATGAAGTCCGCCTTGAGTGGCGATCCCTTCCCCGACCAGTCGGACAGCGATACCCATAGTGCCGAGAACACCGGCACCAGAACGAAGATGACGATCACCAGGACCGCCGGCGCGACGAAGAGCCAGCCCGCGAGGGCGTCCCGATTCCGGGTTCCGCGCGGTTTGCGTTCGCGCGGCTTGTCCTCCAGCGTGCGGACTCGCTCGACGTCGGCGATGGATTCTTCGATGCCGCCTGTGCCGATCGTGCTCATGAGTGCTCCTGCCTGCTTGCCTGTGGCGCAACGGTGTCGCGCTCGGGCGGATGGGGACGGGCCTGCCGGGACTGGCCGAAGAAGGTGAAACCCTGAAATTGTGCGGTGATCTCACGGGGATCGGCCGGTGCGCGCCCGCACCGGCCGTACCCGGCGAGATCAGCCGCCGATGGCGTCTGTCAGGTTCTGCTGCACCGAGTCGAGGATGGCCTTCGGATCCCCGCTACTGGCGAGGGTGTCGAGCTGGGCATTGAAATCGGTCAGCACGTCGGTGATGCCGGCCGCGCCGATGACCCCCCGGGCGTACTCCACACCCTTGACGAACGGCTCGTTCTCGGGGAACTCCTTGAGGTAGTCCGCCTGGGCCGACTTGATCGAGGGGATCACACCAAAGGCCTTGGAGAAGGCGAGTTGCTGATCCTTGGCGGTCATGGCCTCGACGAAGGCCTTGGCCTGGTCGGGGTTCTTGGTGGTGGCAGCGATACCCCAGCAGTTGGTGAACACCAGGGTGCCCTTGTCACCGGACGGGCCGGCCGGCAGTTCGGCGACCTTGTACTTGATGTTGGGGAAGTCCTTCTGCAGGGACCCGAGCAACCAGTTGCCTTCGATCGTCATCGCGGCGCTGCCCTTGCCGAAGGCCTCACCGGCCCAGCCCGCGCCGAGGTCCTTGAATCCCTTGAAAGACCCTTCCTTGTACTGGTTCTGCACCCACTTCAAGGCCTCGACGTTCTTGGGATCGTCGACCGTGACGTTGCCGTCCTGATCGACCAGGAAGGCGCCGTTCTGCACGAAGAACGCACCGAGCCGGTCACGGTCGGGGGCCACCACGAGGCCCGCCACGTCGGGTGTCGTCAGCTTCTTCGAGACCTCCGCGAGCTGGTCCCAGGTGGTGGGGATGTCGGCGTCGGTGAGGCCTGCCTTGGTCCACAGGTCGGTGTTGATGAACAGCGCCAGCGTCGACATGTCCTTCGGTGCGCAGTAGAACTTGTCCTCGTAGGTGAAGGACTGCTTCAGTGCCGGGTAGAAATCGTCGGCGTTCGGCAGCGAGTCGGCGTAGGGCAGAAGGTTGCCGGCCTTGGCGTAATTTGCGAACTGATCGGCACCGACGTAGAAGACGTCCGGTGACTGGCCGGACGAGAAACCCTGCGCGAGTTGCTGCGGAAGGTCCTGCGCTGCAGTCGCTGTGACCTTGGTGCCGGTCTTGTCGCTGAAGGCCTTGGCGGCCTCGTCGATCGCAGCCGTCTCGGCCGGTCCGGACGCTCCATACAGCAGGGTGATCTCGCCGCCGCCGCCGCCGCCGGCAGCGGCGCCGCCACCACTTGAATCGGCGCCTCCGGACGCACCGCCGCCGGCCGCGGACGATTCGGCCGATGTCGCGCCGCCGGCGCCCGGCGTCGAGGTGCTGGCCTCGCCGCAAGCGGCGACGACCAGCATGGTGAGGACACCGGTCGCGGCCATGGCCGTGCGCCGGAATCTGTTGGCTTGCATGGATCCTCCAAGGAGTAGGGCAGCCGGCGCGAGATGTTCGGCAGGCGGTGATGTCGGTAGATCGGCTTCGTACGGGTGGCTACGGATGGGTCAGCACGACAGGCACGCGGTAGCGCGACTTCAACGGATGGCGCCGGTCGACCCGCGGAGCATGAGGGTCGGCGGCAGTAGGACATGTTCGGGGGCCGGCGGTCCTTGACCGGAGGCGGTGATCTGGTGCAGCAGGATGCGCAGGCAATGGTCGGCGACCTCACGCAGCGGCTGCGCCAGCGAGGTGAGGTCGGCACCTTGCGCCTTGTCACTGTCGTCGAACCCGACAATCGACAGATCCGTGCCGATGCGGAGGCCGAGCTCGTCGGCTGCGGCGAGGGCGCCGAGCGCGACGATGTCGGATACGCAGACGACGGCGCTGACGTCGGCGAAATGGAGCAGATCCAGTGCCGCGACCCTGGCCGCGTCGATGTCGTTGAGACATCGCCGCGGCGACGGCGCGGACACTCCTGCCGCGCTCATCGAGCCGGCCCAGCCCATCAGCCGATCGGCGCCGACCTCGGAGTCCTCCGGCCAGCCGAGGAACCCGATCCGGCGATGCCCGGCGGCGAGCAGCTGGCGAGTGGCCGCCCTGGTGCCGGCCGCGCCGTCGACATCGACCCAGCTGTGCCCGTTGCCGCCGTCCCACGGCCGGCCGAAGGTGACGAAGGGTATTCCCTCCTGCCGTAGATGCTGCGTCCTACGGTCCGCGGCGTGGGTGTAGGTCAACAGCAGTCCGTCGACGTTCCAGCGGTCGAGTAGTTCGTCATAGGCATCGATCTCACCCGCGTCATCGGGTGCGGTGTAGAGGATGATGCGGTAGTCGGCTGCCGCGGCGGCCTCGGTCACGGCGTGCAGGAAACGGTCGAAGACGGTCGGCTCCGGCGCCTGGTGGATACGCATGCCCAGCAATTGCGATCGACGGGTGCGCAGTTGCTGCGCCGCCAGGTGTGGCCGGTAGGAAAGCTCGGCGATCGCGGACCTGACGCGTTCGGCCGTTTCGGCCTTGACCAGTTCGGGGGAGTTCAGAACGTTCGAGACGGTCTGCCGTGAGACGCCGGCCCGCTGCGCGACCGAGCCCAGCGTGGCGCGCGCGGTGCGGACCTTGGCGACCCGGGTGGACTGACCGTCGGTCCCGGCGATGGCGTCCGGACCCGTCGCCGGTGGGGGCGTCGCGGCGGGTCCCGGTGTTCTCACGCGTTGCTCTCCTCGTTGAGACGGTCCATTGGATCGATCCAATTCCTGGCATCCCCGGTATTGGAACGATCCAAGGATGGTCGTAGTGTTACCGCGGTCACCAATCGTGTCAAGGCTCGGTCTTACTGGAGGCGATCACAATCTCATCACCGCATGACGGCGTTCCCGCAGCGCACGCACGTCAACCACTCCTGCACGACCTCGTCACCTGCCTCGCCGCACCGTGTGTCGTGCTGTCCGGGCTGGACGGGCACATCCGGCCGCGGGGCGCCCAGGGCGCCTTCGTCGCGGACATCCGCGCGGTGGCTGAGGCGGTTGTCTCCTTCGACGGTGACGAAGGGGACCCGGTCTCGACATCGGCCCTTGGGCCGGGCGGCGTCGAATTCATCAGTGTGATCCGCTCTCTCGGCGACCGTTCGCCCGATCCGACGGTGTGGCTCCGGCGACGCAGGACGGCCGATGTAGCCGGGATGATCGAACAACTGACCATCGTGAATGCCTCGGCACGACCGGTGGAATCAACGGTCGAGGTCCGCGTCGCGACGGACCTCGTCGAGATGGACCTGGTGAAGTCGGGGCGGTCCGGCCGCGCGGTGGCACCGACCGGCACAGCCGACGGCGTGCGGTATGACAACGGTTCCTTCGCGGTCCAGATCGCCTTTCCCGCAGCGCGTCTGAGTCTGGAGGAGAGCTCGGCCACCGCTCGGTGGCCGGTGGTCATCGGGCCGCACTCCGACGTCACCCTCACGTGGTCGATGTCCGTGCGCGACCACGGCGCGGCCGTGGTGCCGGCGGCGCGTCCCTCGGGGATGACCGCCGCCGCCGTCGCCGACGACCGCCGGCTCGGCCCGTTCGTCACCGCCTCGGTGGCAGACCTTTCCGCGCTGCGGATGTCGCTGCCGGAACTACCCGACGATGCGTTTGCTGCTGCCGGTTCTCCCTGGTACCTCACGCTTTTCGGTCGAGACTCGATCTGGGCCGCTCGCATGGCCTTGCCGCTCGGCACCGAGCTGGCCGCCGGAACGCTGCGCACCCTGGCGTCCATGCAGGGCACCGCCGTCGACCAGCACACCGACGAGCAACCCGGCAAGATCCTGCACGAGGTCCGCAGATCGACCACCACACTGATTGCCGCCGGACCGGACACAGAGCCCGCGGCGGTGCTGCCGCCGGTCTATTACGGCACCGTTGATGCGACACCGCTGTGGGTGTGCCTGCTGGCGGACGCCTGGAAGTGGGGTATGCCCGCGGCCGAGGTGCGGGCCCTGTTGCCGCACATGGAGCGTGCGCTCGACTGGATCGCCGACTACGGCGATGCCGACGGTGACGGATTTCTCGACTACTACGACGAGTCGGGACGTGGTCTTGCCAACCAGGGGTGGAAGGACTCCGACGATTCCGTCCGATTCGCCGACGGCACGATCGCCAAAGGTCCGGTCGCGCTCGCCGAGGTGCAGGGTTACGCCTACGAAGCCGCACTCGCGGGCGCCGAACTGCTCGAAGCCTTCGGCCGACCGGGGGCGCCGCGCTGGCGCGACTACGCCGCTGCCATGGCCGCGCGCTTTCGTACGGCGTTCTGGGTCTCCGACGACCTCGGCGCTTTCCCGGCACTGGCGCTGGACCGCGACAAGCGCCCGGTTGATGCGCCGGCATCGAACATGGGGCATCTGCTGTCCACTGGCATCCTGTCCCCGGACGAGGCCCGGGCAGTGGCGGACCGTCTGGTGCATCCCAGCATGGCCAGTGGGTTCGGCCTGCGCACCATGTCCAGCACCGCCGGCGGGTTCTCACCGCTGAGCTATCACTGCGGATCGGTCTGGCCGCACGACACCGCCATCGCCATCCACGGCCTGGTGAAGGCCGGTTTCACGGCGCACGCGGCGACGCTCGCCTCCGGTTTGCTGTCAGCCGGCACGGCCTTCGACGGTCGGCTACCCGAATTGTTCGGGGGATTCGCCGCCGCCGACGTCCCCGTTCCGGTGCCCTACCCGGCCTCCTGCCGGCCGCAGGCCTGGGCGGCGGCCAGCGCCGTCGTCATGCTGCAGGGGTTCCTCGGACTCGATCCGGATGTACCGAACGGAGTTGTGCGACTGAACCCGTCGGCCGCGGTCGGCGCGCTGACCGTGTCAGGTCTGTCGGTGAACGGGGCCCCGTTCGCGGTCGCCGTCGACGCGGGCGGCGAGGTGATCTCGACCGAGTGCGACCCGGCGCTCAGCCTGCGGATCGGCGGCTGTTGATCAATGCGAAGCGCCGGACACATCCGTTGAATCGCGCCCGCTCGCTTCATCGGCGGACGACCTGGGTCAGCCACCGAGCCGCGCCAACGCGTCACGGGTGCGCCGTTGCCGGATCTCGGCGCGCCGCAAGGCAATCCGCGCCTCGTCGACGGCACGACGTGCCTGCGCCACCTGTTCCTCGAGGTCACGCAGCCGTTCCACCCGGGTCTGCTCCTCGTCCTCCGCCAGCAGGTACGCCTCCTCGGCGTCGTCCACCGCCTGCTGGGCCTCGGCGATCCGGGCCCGGGCGGCCGCCTCGGCGGTCGCCTTCTGCTGAGCCCGCTCCGCGGCCTTGCGCTCCGCCTGATCCTCCGCGGCCCGCCGCCGCGCCTCCTCCCGCTCCTCCCGCGACATGCCTTTCGTCGAAGCGCGCGGGCCGGAAGTGCGTTCCGAGCCGGACGTTCTCGCACCGCCCCCGCGGCCGACCGGCGTTCTGTCGGCGCGGCCGCCGGTCCCGCCGACGAGGGTGAGGTCCGGTGACCCACCGAAGCCGAACCCTTCCCACCGGGCGGGTTTGACCAGAGTTCCGTCGGCCAACTGCGCCGCGACCTCCGGGTCAGCGAGCGCGGCGGTGAGGGTGGACACCACCTCATCGCGGACGGCAGAGCTCGGTTCCCGCTCGTCGATGGACTCGAACGCCCGCTTGGTCAGGGCGTTCACCAGGCGGCGCCGATGCGACGTCAACTCCCGGATCTGTTTCGCGTCGACCGAGCGCTCCGCCTGCCGCAGCTGCTCCCCGAGTTCGACGAGCTCGGCCACCCCGCCAGGGTCGCGGCGGGCCAAGGCGTTGACCGCGAAGGCGGATCGGGTCGGCTTGCGCAGCGCCGAGATCTGTTGTCCGGCCTTGGTTTTGCCGTCCTGCTTGGCCGCAGCGGCCAGCGCGGTGCGGCGCTGCATGAAGTTGTCGGGGTCGTCGGAGTACAGCTCGTCCATCGCGTTGCGGACGACCTCATCGATCTCGGCCACAACTCATCCTTCACCAGCGGGGCGTGCAGCGACCAGGTGTGAGTGCGACCCGCGGCTCGGTCAGCGGGTGCGTTCGGCAGTGAGCAACCCTCGACGATGCGCCACCGCAACGGCTTCGGCGCGGCCGCTGACGCCGAGTTTCGACAAGACGTTCGACATGTGCACGCTGACCGTCTTGGAGCTGATGAACAATCGCTCGCCGACTTGGCGGTTGGTCAGCCCCTTCGCCACCAGGGCCAGCACCGCCTCCTCGCGTTCGGTCAGCACAGCCATCACTGGGTGGCTGCCGGGGAGATCGAGCCGCGCCCGTCGGCCGAGCTCGCGCAGCGCGTCGGCCAGCGGACGCGCACCCATCTCCACGGCCTCGGCCAGCGCAGAGAGCGCCTGTGATTGGGCGGCCGCATGGTCGCCCGCGGCGGCCAGTGCGCCGGCCATCCGCCAACGGGCACGGGCAATCTCGTAGCGGTAGCCGTAGCCGAACTCCTCGATCACCTCGGCCCAACGGGCAGGGTCGTCGTCACCGACGAGGCGGCCGTGTTCGGCGCGTGCTCTTGCCAGCCATGCCCGTCCTTCGGGGCCAAGGCGTCCGCCGCGCGGTCGGCCGCGTCGAGCCGTCTCCACGGCGCGATCCAGAAGCGTCAGTCCCGTCGCGATGTCGGCGACCGGGTCACCGCCGGTCAGTCTCGTCTGCTCGGCGCGATCGGCCAGTGCGGCGATGCCAAGGGCGGAGAGCCAGATGCCGCCCAGGAAAAAGTCGTTCCACGCTGCGTCCAGGTACTCGATGACCTGCAACGTCAGGTCGACAGCGCCCTGATGCTCGCCCGACCAGGTCAGTGCATCGATGGTGCAGCCGCCGGAGATCAGCGCCACCATCGGGTCCCGGCGCCAGTCGGCCTTGACCGCACGCCCCCGGTCGATGGCATCGTCGTCACCCCGTGCAACGGCTCCGTACAGGTCCACCACCGACAAGATCCAGGTGGCGGATTCCGGAACCCAATCCGCCGAAGGCGGCGCCGGCGCCAGATCGCCCGAGACGTAACGGATGAGCTGCCGGAAAATGAGCATGCCGACGCCGTAGCCGGTCCACAGCACGCCGGCCGTCCGGGCGCGATCGATCCCTTCGTCCAGTGCCGCAGCGGCGTCCGCCAGGTCGCCGGCGTAGTAACGGTTCGCGCCGAGGTTGTGCACTCCGCGGAGCTCGCCGAGCAGATCACCGGTCCGCCGTGCGGTGGCGACCGCGCCGCGGAGCAGAGCGGCCGCCCGGTCGGCGTCATCGACGTTGAGCACCGCAAGTGTGGTCAGTGCGTCCGCTTCGGCGTCGGAGACGCCCAGCAGACGGGACTCGGTGATGGCTTTCTCCGCCGTCCGTCGAGCTTCCTCGTCGTGGTCCATGTTCAGCGCCGACCTGGAGTGCGCCGCATACACCCGCGCCCGATCCGCCGAGGGCGGGCCTGCCTCGAGCACGGCCAACGCCCGGTTCGCCGCTTCCAGCGCCTCACCAGCACGGTCGTCGTCGATGAGTTGGGACACCGCGGCGGGCGTGATGCGTGCCGCCCGGACCGGGTCCGCCTCGGCGAGAGCCGACGTGGCCAGCGCCGCTGCCCGCGACGGCTGCCCGGCCCTGCTGGCGGCCGCCGCGGCCGCCATCGTCACGTCGATCCGGTCACGATCGACCAGTGCGGACGCCTGCGGTACCGCGTCCCATAATTGCAGGACGGTTTCCAGGTGGCGCAGCTCCTCCGCGGGCGCGAGTACCTCACCGGCTTCCCGGGCAGCCGCATGGGAGGCGGTGAGTGCGGCCGGCAGGTCGTGGCTGCGAAAGGCGTGGTGGGCGATCTCGGCCTGTGAACCCAACCCGGGGTTGGCCAGCAACTCGCGCAGGAAGGAGGCGTGCAGGCCGGCGAGCTCGCCTGGCAACAGGTCGGCGTAAACCGCCTCGGCCAACAGGGCATGCCGGAACGCGATCCAGCGCGAGTCCTCCGCGGCGAGGACATGATGGGTGACCGCCTCCCGCAGCGCACGGTCGAACGCCGCGGCGTCCGGAAAGCACGGGTCGTGCGCGGCGACGGCCCACAGCAGTGGCTCGGACACCCGTCGACCCGACACCGAGGCGACCCTGGCCAGCGCCTGCACACACGGATCGAGGCGTTCCAGCCGTCCGTGCAGGACGTCGGCCAGTGAACCCGGCAGCACCGCGGCGTCCGGCCCCGCCTCCAGGATCTCCTGGGCGAAGTAGGCGTTGCCCTCGGATCGGGTGAAGACACTCTGCAGCGCCGTCTCCCGCAATGGCCGCCCCGTGACGGCTTCGCCGAACTCGGCCAACTCGTCATGGGTGAACGGGGGCAGCTCGAGGTGGTCGACCTTGGGATGCCGCAACAGCTCGGCCAGCACCGGGCGCAGCGGGTGCTGCCGGTGCAGATCGTCGGTGCGGTAGGTGCCCACCACCAGCAGGTGCTCATTGCGCAGACGTGCCAACAGGAATCGCAGCACATCTCGACTGGACGGGTCGGCCCAGTGTAGGTCCTCCAGCATCACCAGCAACGGCCGTTCCGCCGTCCCGATCACGCCCAGGACGGCGGCTATCCCGTCGAACAGTTGGAGTCGGGCTGCCTGGTTCTCCGGCTGCCCGGCCGCATCCGCCAGACCACCGTCCAGCAGCCGGCCAAGCGCCGGCCGGGCTGCCACCGCCCGTTCCACGGTGTCGGTCACCGCGCGCAGTTGGCCGAGGGCATCGGTGAACGGCAGGTACGGCAGGCCGACGTCGCCCAGGTCGATGCAGTGACCGACGACGACGAGAGCGCCGTCGGACTCTGCGATCTCGGACATTCTGTTCAACAACCGGGTTTTGCCGACGCCTGCGTCGCCGGACAGCAGCAGGGCACCGGGCTCACCCGCCCGGGCGCGGGCAAGCGCCCGCTCGAATTGCGCCAACTGTTGCGCACGAGCGACGAACGGCGCACCTGCCGCGGACCGGACCACGTCGTCCATAGTGTCAGCAGGCACCGACACTGCGGAATCGATCGACAACGACTGTCCCCGGCGCCGGGTTCTGTCAGCCCGCGTCATTGCCGCAGGTCGTCCGCAGCAGGTCGTCCGCAGCTGGTCGTCCGCAGACGGTCATGGCAGCCCGGCACAGACCGACTGTTCGTCGGCGCGGTCCAGCAGCGCCTGACGTTCGGTGGGACCGTGTGCGAGTGCGGCAGCCCGACGGAACAGCACAGCGGCCTGTCCACCGTCACCTGCTCTGCCGGTCAGATCGGCCTCAGCGGCCAGCAACAGCGGATGCTCACCCAGCGCCCCTGACTGCCGAACGCCGGCGAGCAGGTTCAGCCCTGCCGTGGGTCCGTGCGCGTACCCGTGAGCGACTGCACGATTGAGCTCGACCACCGGGTTGCGACCGAGCGCGGCCAGCAGGTCGTAGCACCCGGCGATGCGCCCCCAGTCGGTCGCATCGACCGAAGGCGCGCAGGCGTGGCACGCAGCGATCCGAGCCTGCAGGCCGTAGGGCCCGGCATCACCGTCGCCGGTGGGGTCGGTGTCGAGGATGCCGCAGGCCTCGCTGATCGCCGTCCGGTCCCAGCGGGATCGGTCCTGCCGCTGCAGGTCGACGAGCCGGCCCGCTCCGTCCAGACGCGCGTACCGCCTGGAGTGCTGCAACAGCATCAGCGCCAGCAGCGCCGCGGGCTCGCGTTCCGACGGCAGCAGTTCCGCCAGCAACCTGGCCAGCCTGATCGCCTCCTGCGCAAAAGCCGTCGTGCCGTCGGTGTTGTAACCGGTGGTGAAGAGCAGGTACAGCACGGCCAGCACGCCGGGCAGACGTTCGGCGAGCAAGTCGCCCGGCGGTACCCGGAAAGGGATCCCGGCGTCGATGATCTTTCCTTTGGCCCGGGTGAGCCGCCGCGTCATCGTCGACTCCGTCACCAGCAGCGCGCGGGCGATGTCGGCGGTCGGGACGCCGCACACAGTCCTCAGGGTCAGCGCGACCCTGGCCTCCGGAGACAGCGCCGGGTGGCAGGCGGTGAAGATCAACCGCAGCCGATCGTCCGTGATGGCCTCCCCGTTCGTCCCGTCCATCAGCTCATCGCCGGCGTCCGTCAGGGCCAGGACCGCGATGTCGCGCAGTGTGCGGCGCTCGACGGTGGCACGTCTGAGGACATCCAACGCGTGGTTGCGGGCGACCCGCATCAACCAGCCGCCGGGATTGGCCGGTATCCCGTCCACCGGCCAGTGCGCCAGCGCCTTGGCCAGTGCCTCCTGTGCGCTGTCCTCGGCCAGGGTCCAGTCGCGGGTGACGCGGATCAGCGTTGCGACGATCCGCGGGTATGCCTGCGACGCTGCCAGCGCGACGCTGCGACCGGCGTCGATCACTGCTCGAAATCGGCGAGCGGCCGTATCTCGATCCGTCCACTGCGGGACATCGGATGACCGCGGGCGACGTCGATCGCCTCGTCCAGATCGGCGCATTCCAACAGGTCGAAACCGACGATCAGTTCCTTGGTCTCGGCGAACGGACCGTCCGAGATCAGCACCTCGCCGTTGCGTACCCGTACGGTCGTGGCGGTTGAGCGCGGCCCGAGCACCATGCCCTGCAGGCGCCGCCCGGCGGCATCGTGTTCGGCCACCCAGTCGTCGATGTCGGGCTCGTTCGCGGTGTCCGGATCGGGTTCCAGGTCGGTGCAGACGAACATCATGTATTTCATGGCCTCGAGTCTCCCTCGGTTCGGTTCGTCATGATGACGAACGCCCCAGGGTGTTCCGGACAGCCGAGCCAGAAATTTTTCCCGGGGCCGGAGACTGGTGTTTGTCACCGTTGTTCCGCCGTGTTGCTGGCGCCGTCGGGTCGGCCGGACGCTACCGGAGGACCCGGCAGCGTCCGGCGTCAGGCAGCTCGTGCCGCCAGCGAGGCTGGCGCCTGGCGCAGGGCGCCCGCACGTGAACCGTTGCGCGGGGTGCTGCGTGCTGCGCGTCGAAGTTGGTGGTTGCGCCGGAACTGGAACCGCACCTGCTGCTGCCGGTATCCCAGTTCTGCTTCGATCGCTGGACCCCAGAGAATGCTCATCCCGTTCCTCCTCACATCCGCCGAACCCCGTGTTCGTCGTCGTGATCAGAACGATGCCGCTGAGTCCGGCCACTGGGCATCGGGTGATCGAGCACCATTCGGCGGTGCAGGACTCAGTTGCCAACCGGGTGGAGCTCTGAGGCACCCCTGAGGCGACCTGAGGCACCTCAGGTCGCCTCAGACGGTGCGGAACATGGGCCGGTGCGGGACTCAGTCGATGCGGACCGGCTCCGCGTGCCAGATCCGGTCGAGGTAGTCGCGGATCGACCGGTCACTGGAGAAGAACCCGGATCGAGCCACGTTCAGGACGGCACTGCGTGTCCATGCTGACTGGTCACCGTAGGCGACCTCGACCGCGTCCTGCGCCTCGATGTAGGGCTTGTAGTCGGCCAGCACCAGGTACTGGTCGTGGTGCAGCAGGGAGTCGACGATCGGGGCGAAGGCGCCCCGGTCGCCACGAGAAAACTCACCGGAGCTGATGGCATCGATGGCGCGGCGCAGGATCGGGTCGTTCTCGTAGTACATCTGTGGCCGGTAACCAGCGGCCGTGGTGGCGGCGACCTCGGGTTCGGTCATCCCGAACAGGAAGAAGTTCTCCTTGCCGACCAGATCCCGGATCTCGACATTGGCGCCGTCCAGGGTGCCGATGGTCAGGGCGCCGTTCAACGCCAGCTTCATGTTGCCGGTCCCGGATGCCTCCTTGCCGGCCAACGAGATCTGCTCGGACAGATCGGCGGCCGGGATCAACGTCTCGGCCAGCGTCACGTTGTAGTTCGCCGGGAACGCGATCTGCAGTCGGCCGTTGACCAGCGGATCGGCGTCGAGCACGCCGGCGACCGCGTTGATCAACGCGATCGTCGACTTGGCCATCCGGTAGCCCGGGGCCGCCTTGGCGCCGAAGAGCACCACGCGAGGCGCGATTTCGACGTCGGGATCGTCCTGGATCCGCTGATACAGCGTGATCACGTGCAGCAACTTCAGCGTCTGCCGTTTGTACTCGTGCAGACGCTTCACCATCACGTCGAAGATCGCCGACGGATCCAGCACGACACCGTCGCGCCGCTCCAGCAGCCCGGCCAGCCGGACCTTGTTGGCGCCCTTGATCGCCGCGAACGAGGTGAGAAAGCCGTTGTCGTCTGCATACGGCTCCAGCTCGCGCAGCCGGTCGAGGTCCTGCACCCAGCCGTCGCCGATGGTCGCCGTGATCAACCGGGAGAGCCCCGGGTTGGCCAGCCGGAGGAACCGCCGTGGGGTGACGCCGTTGGTCACGTTCGTGAACTTCTTCGGCCAGTAGGCCGCGAAGTCGCTGAGCACCTGGTCGCGCAGCAGTTCACTGTGCAGCTCGGCGACGCCGTTCACCATGGACCCGGCGACGGTGGCCAGGTAGGCCATCCGCACGGCCCGGAACGGATACTCCTGGATGATCGACATCCGCCGTGCCCGCAGCTCGTCCTCCGGGTCGGCGGTCCGCACTTCGGCGAGGAAGTCCTCGTTGATCCGGTAGATGATCTCCAGATGGCGGGGCAGCAGCCTGCCGAGCAGGGTGACGGGCCATACCTCGAGGGCTTCGGGCAGCAGCGTGTGGCAGGTGTAGGCGAAACACTGTCGGGTGATGTTCCAGGCCTGGTCCCAGTCCATCTGCCGTTCGTCGACCAGGATGCGCATCAGCTCGGGGATCGCGATCACCGGATGCGTGTCGTTCAGCTGGAAGATCACCCGTTCCGGCAGTTTGCGCAGGTCGAAGTCCTTGGGCAGGGTGTTGTCGAGGAAATCCCGCAGCGAACAGGCGGCGAAGAAGTACTGCTGCTGCAGGCGGAGCTCCTTGCCCTGAGGCGTCGAATCCTCCGGGTAGAGAACCTTCGAAATGTTCTCCGCGAACGCCTGCGAGCGGACGGCCTCGAGGTAGTCGCCGGCGTTGAAGACGGTCAGGTCGAAAGCCTGGGTTGCCCGGGCACTCCACAGCCGCAGGGTGTTCACGTTCCCGGTCGCGTATCCGGGAACCATGTAGTTGTAAGGGATTCCGCGAACCTCCCAGCCGGGATTCCAGCGGGACCGTAGGACGCCGTCGGTGTCGACGTACTGCTCTGTGCTGCCACCGAACCGCACCGTGACGGCCATCTCGGGGTGCGGGAACTCCCAGGGTGAGCCGTTGGTCAGCCACGAGTCCGGTTGTTCCACCTGTTCACCGTCGACGAAGGTCTGACGGAAGATGCCGTACTCGTAGCGGATTCCGTAGCCGACCGCCGGAATGCCCATGGTCGCCAACGAATCGATGAAACAGGCGGCGAGCCGGCCGAGACCACCGTTGCCCAGTCCCGGCTCCACCTCGGCGTCGCGCAGGCTGTCCAGGTTCAGCCCCAACGACTCCATCGATCGGGCGGCGACGTCGCTCAGCCCCGCCGCGAGCAGCGAGTTGTCGAGCTGGCGCCCGAGCAGGTACTCGGCTGACAGATAGGCAACAGCCCTGGCGTTGACGTCCAGCTGGGTGTTCAGCGTGTCGAGCCATCGGGACATCAGTTGCTGGCGGACGGTCCTGGCCAGTGCCATGTACAGGTCATGGGTGGTGGCCCGCACCAGCGCCACACCCTGCCCGAACTGGAGCTCCTCCAGGAACTGACGGGTGAAGTTCTCTACGTCGGTCAGATCGACCTGGACGATGTGCTTGGCGGCGGTCACGGACGGATAGTAGCCAGGCTGAGTCCGGGCGTCCCCGCGGCGGAAGTGCGGTTGTGACCTACTCGTCCCGTCACTGCGGCCCAACCCCGGTCGAGTCCGGCGGGTGGGTCGCTCAGCCCGCGATGCGACCGTAGCGCTCCGCGGCCCGTGCCCGCGCCTTGGCGGCTTCGGTCTCCCGGTCCTTGGCCGGCGCGGTCGTCACCAGATCCTCGAGCAGATGCCTGGTGATGTGGGCGATCTCGTCGACGGCGCGGTCGAACACCTCTTTGTTCGCGACCGAGGGCTTGGTGGTGCCGCTGACCTTGCGGACATACTGCAGGGCGGCGGCGTGCACCTCGTCCCTTGTCGCCGGCGGGTCGAAGTTGTGCAGGGTTCGAATGTTGCGACACATGATGGCCAGCCTTGCTTTCACCGGTGCTGTGCGCAAGACCGGATCACCTCTCCGTCGCCGTACGCTCGACACAGCCGTGGGCGATTGACCCGGCGGCGGATGGGAGCGTGATGCAGATCGGGTTGCACATCGCCGACTTCACCTTTCCGGACGGACCGGCCGGCCTGCGTGCCGATCTCGACCGGATCGTCGGCACCGCTGAGCAGGAGGGGTTTGCGAAGGTCAGTGTGATGGATCACCTCTGGCAGATCGGGATGATCGGCCCGCCCGAGCGCGAGATGCTGGAGGCATACACCACTCTCGGTTACCTGGCGGCCAGGACATCGACCGTGGAGTTGGTCTCCTGGGTGACGGCGGTGACCTACCGGGAGCCCGGAATGCTGGCGAAGTTGGTGAGCACGCTGGACGTGCTGTCCGGGGGGCGGGCGTGGCTCGGTATCGGCGCGGCCTGGAACGAGGAAGAGGCGACCGGCCTGGGGTTGGCGTTCCCACCCACCGCCGAACGGTTCGAGCGGCTCGAGGAAACACTGCAGATCTGTCTGCAGATGTGGAGCGAGCACGACCAGCCCTACAACGGGCGGCACTACACGCTGGGCCGAACGTTGAACTCGCCGCAGCCGCTGCGCAAGCCGCACCCGCCGATCCTGATCGGTGGATCGGGGGAGAAGAAGACCCTGCGACTGGTCGCCAAGTATGCGCAGGCATGCAATTTGTTCCCGACGCCCGAGCTGGAGCACAAGCTCGATGTGCTGCGCGGGCACTGCGAGCGGGAAGGCACCAACTACGACGACATCCAGAAGACGGTGATGGCCTCGCTCGATCCCGGGGAGAACGGCGAGAACATCGACACCATCCTGGAAACGCTGCAGGGCTACGCGAAGCTCGGCATCAGCCACGCCCACGGCGGCGTGCCCCGCGTCTGGAGCCTGGAACCGCTGAAGACGCTGGGCCGCGAGGTGGTGCCGGTGATCGCCGGCTGGTGATCTCTTGCGTCGCAAGCTCACACCGCGCCTGCGCTCCTTTGCCCTCGTCGGCGCCGAAACTTGCAAGCGATGGCTCGTAGGAGGTTTCGCGGGCTGGGTGGCGGCGATGCGGCGGGGTTCCCGGATAGGACATTTCGCCGCATACTGTGCGCCGAGGTGTACGTGAAATGTGGCGGTGCACTCGCGGCGTCGTGCAGCGGAGAGTCATGAAGAGGATCGGCCTGCTGGCTGCAGTGGTGGTGTTGGCGTCGCTCACCGCCTGCGGGAGTGGGCCGGCCACGACGGCCGCCCCGCTCACCAGCTCAGCCGCCACGGCATCCGGCCCGGTGGGCACCCGGCCCGAGACAGCCGCACCGGTCCAGTCCGCTTCCGTCACTGCCGCGGGCACACCGTCCGCCACGACCGGTTCGACACCCGCCGCCGGCACGGTCACGGGTGCGACTGCAACGACCGCGCTGGCTCTTCCCGTGCTGGTCGTGCACCCGCTGACCGGTGAGGCCGACTACGGCGTCATCAAGCCCACCGACATCGCGTATTCGATCGATGTGAACGCAACGATCAAGGACATCAGCTGGACATCCTGGACGGCGACGGGTGCCACCGGGAAAGGCAGCCGGGTCCATGACGACTGCAATCCCAATTGCGCCAGCGGGAAGATCACGTTGATACCCACCACCATCACGCTGTCGAATCCGGTCGGCGGCCAGTTCACCAGCCTGACCGAGACGGCCGGCGGGAAATCGCAGACCCTGACGGGAACCGGACTCATCGAAGGGGCGGGCCGCTTTGCGGCGAAGTTGCCGGTGCCGCCTGCTGGTACCGGCACCAATACCGGTACCGGCACCAGTACCGGCACCGCTGCCGCAACGTCCGGCGGGTCTACCGCGGCAGCGGTTGGCGAGGGGTCAGGCGCTGGGTCGCCGAAGCTGGACTACAACGACCCGGACGTTCTGGCCAAGGCGTTGCTGGCCGACGAGATCGCCAAGGGGATCGCCGCCGAGAACGTCAGCTGCGTGTTCACCGCCCCGGGTGACGCCCTGTGTCAGTTGACGTTGAAAAACGTCCCGAACACCGTTCCGGCGCGGGTCGTGGTCAGCCCGGGCGGCGACAGCTACACCATCGCCAGCAGCGGCTGAAGACCGCCGAACGAATGCGGCGGTGAAACCGGGCCTGAGATCGTCGAGTATTGCGCCGGCTCGGCTCCTCCCGCGGCGGCCAGACGACGTGCGGAGCGGCGGCGGTCAGGGCAGATCGGGCAAAAGACAGTTCCGCACCGGCGCTCGGGGGACCCGTGATGCCGTCCCGTACCGGGTCCGGTTCAATACGGCCATGGATCCACGCGCGGGACAGCCCGCTCAGGCCAGCGATCTCATCGACGTGGACGCGGTACTCGCGGCCTACGAAGATCTGCACCCCGATGTCTCGGTGCCCGAACAGCGGGTGGTGTTCGGCACTTCGGGCCACCGCGGGTCGAGCCTGGACACCGCGTTCAACCGGGACCACATCCTGGCCATCACACAGGCGATCTGTGAGTACCGTGCCGAGCAGGGCACCGACGGGCCGTTGTTCATGGGCGCGGACAGCCATGCGCTGTCGGGCCCGGCAACCTCCACCGCCCTGGAGGTGCTGGCCGCCAACGGCGTCACCGTGATGCTGGACGCAGCAGACGGCTACACCCCGACACCTGCTGTCTCCCATGCCATTCTGAAGGCCAACCGGGGCCGCACGAGCAAGCTCGCGGATGGCATCGTCGTCACCCCCAGCCACAACCCGCCGCGGGACGGCGGCTTCAAGTACAACCCGCCGAACGGTGGTCCCGCGGACAGTGACGCCACCGCGACCATCGCCGCGCGGGCGAACGACATTCTCGCCGGTGGCCTGGCCGATGTGAAGCGGATGAGCTACCAGGCGGCCCGGGATGCGGACACCACCGGGTATTACGACTACATCGGTGGCTATGTCGGCGACCTCGACTCCGTGCTGGACATCGACGCCATCCGGGACGCCGGTGTGCACATCGGGGCCGATCCGCTGGGTGGTGCCTCCGTCGCCTATTGGGCGGCGATCGCCGAACGCCTGCACCTTGACCTGACCGTGCTGAACAAGGTGGTCGATCCGACCTGGTCCTTCATGACGCTGGACTGGGACGGCAAGATCCGGATGGACTGCTCGTCGCCGAATGTGATGGCATCGGTGGTCAACAAGGTCCGCGAGGGTGGCGGCTACGCGATCGCCACCGGCAATGATGCCGACGCCGACCGGCACGGCATCGTCACCCCCGATGCGGGGCTGATGAACCCGAATCATTACCTGGCCGTCGCGATCGACTACCTCTACAGCCACCGCCCCGAGTGGGGCGCCGACATGGGCGTCGGCAAGACCCTGGTGTCCTCATCGATGATCGACAGGGTGGTCGCGCAGCTCGGCCGCCGACTGGTCGAGGTGCCGGTCGGTTTCAAGTGGTTCGTGCCCGGCCTGATCGACGGGTCCATCGGCTTCGGCGGCGAGGAGTCGGCCGGTGCGTCCTTCCTGCGGAAGAAGGGCACGGTGTGGACCACCGACAAGGACGGAATCCTGTTGGCGCTGCTGGCCTCCGAGATCACCGCCGTCACCGGCAAGTCGCCGAGCGAGCGGTACAAGGAGCTGACCGAGCAGTTCGGCAACCCCGCCTACGCCCGGGTCGATGCGCCGGCCACCAAGGCGGAAAAGGCCAAGTTGGCGAAGCTGTCGCCGGAGGACGTCACCGCCGACTCACTGGCCGGTGAGCCGATCACCGCGAGGCTCGTGACGGCGCCCGGCAACGGCGCGGCGATCGGTGGTCTCAAGGTCACCACCGAGAACGCCTGGTTCGCGGCCCGGCCGTCCGGTACCGAGGACGTCTACAAGATCTATGCCGAGTCGTTCAAGGGACCCGAGCACCTGGCGGAGGTGCAGGTTCAGGCCCGCGAGGTGGTTTCTGCCGCGCTGGCCGGCTGACGCGCCGAGAACGGCGGGCCTCCTCCAGTGAACGACGATGCGTTGCGAGCCCGATGTGCCGCGCCGGGTGGGCCGCGCGTTTCGCTGCCAACATTCGGCAGTCCGGATGGGCGTGCGCTCATCGACATCGATGACCGGGATGCGGTGGCCGAAGCGCTGGGCGACAACAGGTGGTCGCCGACCGGTGAACCGCGCGATGCTGATTCTTGACGTCAACTTCTCAGGACCGGCGTCAGCACCGGCGTGGCCCACCACCAGCACAGACTGACCAGGGCGTCGAATTGCTCGGCCACCGTGGGATAGCGGGGCGTGCAGTCGGATGTGCCCCCCGCCCGGGAGCCACGATCGAGGTACTTCAACACCGCCAGAATCGCCGTGGCCTGCACGTCATTCCCGGCGGCTCGAGCGGTGCGGTAGCGGGCCGTCAACGCCGATCGGTCGAGGATCTGCGGAGGGTGGGTGGTCGTTGTCATGGCGAACGGCATCCTTCCCAGCGTCATTGCCTCGCTGTGGCGAGGACCGGCATTTGTTTGCTCGCTGACATTGTCGGTCGCGCGTCTGGTCGGCCGCCCGATTTGCCGCAATGGCTTTGGTGTCGCTGGTCACGCACCGTCTCTGCGCAGCCGGTCGGATCCATATCGCGTTCGTTGCGAGCGTGCGCGGTCCCGGGTCAGCTCCGTGCAGTGCCCACCCTGCGCAGGAACCGGCGGGTGCGGGGATCGACCGGGTCATCGAAAACCTGCTCCGGCGGCCCTATCTCGACGATGACGCCGTTCTCCAGGAACACCACCTGGTCCGCGACCTCGCGAGCAAAGGCCATCCCGTGGGTGGCGACCATCATCGTCATGCCGTCGGCCTTGAGCTGCGCGAGCAGCGTCAGCACCTCGCCGACGAGTCCGGATCGAGCGCACTGGTGACCTGGACGACGGGATGGGGACCGAAACGGTGATCGCCGCTCCGAGGGGCCGCGTCGGACGGGGTGATCACCGCCCTGGAACATTCCGCGTCACTGGACGACGCGAAAGGGACCGAAACGTTGATCACCGGGGCGGCGATGGACCGTCAGCCCGCGACCCGGTCCAGTGCCGCCGAGGAGTGCGGCGCCAGTTCGACGTCGGAATGTGCGCGTTCCTCGACGTAGGCCAGCCGACCGTCGGGGGTGATGCCGTACAGCCGAGTGGTGCCCACCACCGGTGGTGCGGTCGGTGTGCGCCAGCCGACGTCGGTGGACAGCGCCCAGCTCGCGGCCGAGCGTGGCTGCCCGTAGAAGACCTCGATGCGCCCCTCGGAATGGGCCACCAGGAATTCGAGCGACCCGTCCGGCTGGGGACGCCAGAAGCCGAGCTCTCGAGGACCCGGTCCGCGCACGCTGCCATCCGGGTTCAACAGCCAGGAGATGGACTCATAGCGCAGGAACGGCCGGCCGTCATGCGAGATCGTCACCTGCTGTCCGAACTGTGGATCTTTTGCGCCGGGGTCGTTGCCGAACAATCCGGTTCCCTGCCACACCCCCAGCAAGGGCAGCAGGCCGGCACAGTCCGGGTGCAGACCCGGCCTGGCCCGGACGTTCGCGGTGTCCGCAGGAACGGGCAGCGACGGGGCATCGGCGAGATCGAGCCCGCGGGTCCTCGCGGCTCGTTCCTCCGCGGCCGCGACCGCAGCGGTGCCGCTGGTCGGCATCGGTACGTACTCGCCGGCCGTGCGCTCGGCGTCCACCAGTCCGGCGATTTCGTCGGCTGTCGGACCGACGTGTCCGTTGTCGGGCCGCTCGGTCACTTGTCTTCGTGGACCAACCGGTAGACAACGTAGATCGCGAACCAGGTGATGAGCAACGCCACCAGGATGAGCAGTCCGGTATAGAAGATCTCCACGATCCAAAGCCTAGCCCGGGTAAGTCCGCGCGGTCCTGTGTGGGCGCGCACGTCACAGCAATGGACCGACGCCGCGACGGGGGGATGCCGCAGCGGCGACTTGCAGAACGTTCGTCCGGCAAGGGGGTGTCCGCACATGCCGTCGGTAGGCCGCCATGCGCGCCCAGCGCGGAAGCTTCCACGCTCGGCGGGCGATTCGACCGCGATGGTCATCCCAGCCGCAGGAATCCGGACCACCCGTGATCCGTGGTCCCGGTCAGGACAGCACGATGTCCAGTTCGTTGATGCCCAGCGCGACATCTCCGCTCGCCTGCCCGTTGCCCGAGCGGGACAGTGCGCGAACCGTCCACGAACCCGGGGCGGCGTAGAAGCGGTAATCGCCCGCCTCGGACGTCACCACCTCGGCGGTGAACTCGCCGGTGGAGTCCAGCAGTCGGACGTAGGCGCCGCGCACAGGTTCGGCGCCGGCGAGCACTCTGCCCTGGACCACTGCCTGCCGCTCGACGTAGACCCCGGCCGGGACGGCGGTGCCCTGTTCTGGTGCTGCACAAGACATCTGAAGGTTTCCTCTCGACATGCTGCTCAGTGATGAAAATCCCCGCCACCGGTCGGCTTGGCAGGCGCCGGTGGCGGTGTGCGGGTCTGGAGCCTGCTCAGGCACCGACCTCGACGGGAACGCCGACCAGGGAGCCGTATTCGGTCCACGACCCGTCATAGTTCTTGACGTTGCGCTTGCCCAGGATCTCGGTCAGTACGAACCAGGTGTGGCTGGAGCGCTCGCCGATGCGGCAGTAGGCGATGGTGTCCTTGTCGTCCTGCAGGCCGGCGGCCGAGTAGAGCTCGGCGAGCTCGGCGTCGGACTTGAACGTGCCGTCCTCGTTGGCTGCCTTCGACCACGGGACGTTGACCGCGGTCGGGATGTGACCGGCCCGTTGCGCTGCCTCCTGCGGCAGGTGCGCGGGCGCGAACAGCTTGCCGGAGAACTCATCCGGCGACCGGACGTCGATCAGGTTCTGGGACCCGATGGCCGCCACCACCTCGTCGCGCAGCGCGCGGATCGACGGGTCCTGATTCTTGGCGGTGTAGGTGGTTTCGACCCGATCCGGCACGTCGGTGACCAACTGCCGGCCGTCGAGTTCCCACTTCTTGCGGCCGCCGTCGATCAGCTTGACATCGGTGTGGCCGTAGAGCTTGAAGTACCAGTAGGCGTAGGCGGCGAACCAGTTGTTGTTGCCGCCGTACAGAATCACCGTGTCATCATTCGAGATGCCCTTGCTGGACAACAGTTTCTCGAAGCCGGCCCTGTCGACGAAGTCTCGCCGGACCGGGTCCTGCAACTCGGTCTTCCAATTGATCCGTACCGCGCCGGGAATGTGCCCGGCGTCGTAGGCGGTGGTGTCCTCGTCGACCTCGACGAAGACCAGACCGGGACTGGACAGATTCTGCTCAGCCCATTCGGTGGTGACGAGGGAAGACTCGCGGCTCATGCTTGCTCCTTGAGGTGGACCTGTGCGCCGGGCGGCGACAGGAGGGACGTCCGGGCGATCTGGTGTCCTTGCTCGGGAAGGTTGCGGAGCGACGGCAGGCGCTTCGCGCTGCTGCCGGATGAGCACCGCCGGCTGCGCAGCCGGATGTGCCGCGATGGCGTCAGGCGGGGGGATGCGCCGGTAGACCGAAAATCGGTCAGCGGTCGGAGGGGCAACCTGAGAAGGCGCAACAGAGTGCGCTGCCGACCCGGACGAGGTCGACCGCTCGTCGGCTGGTCAGCATCGGGCCCATGCCGACAACGGTAGCAGGACCCGTCCAACCCTCCTGACCAGCGCCGGAGGCGCCGGCGCCCAGCGACGTGCCGGCGCCGTCGCGCTCAGCCATGGGGCACGACGAGCACCGGTACGGCCGACCTCCGGATCAAGGCGCCCGCCACCGAACCGACGACCAGGCGGGCGACCCCAGTGTGTCGAAGCCCCTGCCGGTGTGATCCGACGACAACCATGTCGGCCGACTTTGCGAATTCGGCGAGCACCTCGACGGGATTGCCGAGCCGCACCGTCGTGGTGATGTGCACCGCCGGGTGGGAATCGCGGAGCGCGCGCACGACGGCCGCCTGTCCGGCCGCCGCTCCCTCCTCCAGCAGGACCGACGCATCCGCGGACGTGGCCCTGGTGTCCGCGGGGTAGCTCCAGGTCGTCACCACCATGAGTTCGGCGCCGCGCAGATTCGCCTGGTGCGCCGCGTACCGCGCCGCCGGGTCGCTGGCCGGCCCGTCGTGGCCGACGATGATGCGTCCCCGTGGTGGCTCGGGGACGGAGGTCACCACGCACAGCGCGGCCGCCGTGCGGGTGGCGAGCCGGCCGGGTAGCGACGGCGTCATCACATCTCGCCAGCCGTGGTCGGCGTGACGACCGACCACCAGCAGGTCGACCTGGTCCGAGATTCCGATCAGCACCTCCGTCGGGTTTCCCTCGATCACCAGCACATCGAGGTCGGCATCGGAGGCCACCCGGCGGATCGCCGTCCGCACGTCCTGTACATGCTCTTCCGCGCGGGATGCGCTGATCCTGGCCGATTCGGGAGTCAAGCCCTTGCCGACGCGGGGCTTGGCGATCACCGCGAGGGTCCGCGTGCCACCGGCAGCGGCAGCCTGAACGGCCCAACGCAGGGCGGTGAGGCTGCTCGCCGACAGGTCCAGACCGACAGCGATCGTCGCGGTCATCGTGACCTGCCTCGACTCGACGAATGGTCGGCACCCGATGCGGTGCGCCCACCGTACCGGCGCATCCCCGGGTTGCTTCCCTGTCGACGAGCGACCGGCCGGAGGACGAGGGATGTCCCCGCTGACGTCAGGGGTCGTGCTGGACGGCGTCAAGGGCAGCGGCGTCAGGGGCAGCGGTGTCCGGGGGCAGCGGTGTCAGGGGCAGCGTCGGGCGATGAGTCAGGTGCCGATGGCGGCGCGATGTGGTGGGCGTCAGCCGGCCGCGAGAGGCCCGGCCCCTCGCGGCTACGGGTTTCAGCCGCGGGCGGCGCGCAACTGGCTCAGCGTCACCGGACCGGTCGTCGCGGTGATGACGACATCCTCACCGGCGACGGTGACGTCACCAGTGGTGATGGTGAAGGGCAGTCCCTGCATCGGGAATGACCGACTCAATCCCCCGACCAGCTCACTCGCTGCTGCAGTGGTTTCCGGGGAGCCGTCCACCCCCGCGGCGTCGAGGGACTTGACGGTGATGGTCAGCGTGTCATCGGCGACGGTGACCGACGCGGTGCCGGCGAGCGGGATCCGCCGGCCGGCGATCGCCAACGTGGTGCTGACCGCCACGGATCCGTCCGGCGCTGCGGACATGGTCAGGTTCGGGTCACCGAATGCTGCGGCCAGTGAGGACAGCGGCACCAGTGCCTGCAGTCGGGTGGACTGCGCCGTCAGCGCGGAGGTGTCCTGGCTGATCACGTCCCGCAACGGCAGGCTGACCGTGGAGAGATCGGCGATCGCCCGAATCCCGGGAAGAACCGGGTTGCTGACGTCCGGGGCGGTGACGATCACCTCCGGGTACTCACCGCGTACTGCGTGCAGCAGGAAGGGGAAGCCCTCGATGGACACGTCGGGCCGGGTGGTCGTGCCGAGTTCGGACTGTACGGCGGTCGCCGCCCGTGATTCGGCGTAGGCGCGGGCGCCGAAGTCCGCGGCCACCAGGAGGGCAGCCAGCACGATCAGGACGACGGCGAACTTGCGCACAGCGTCAGTGTGGCAGGGTCATCGCACTGACGGTCCGCACGATCCGCGCCCGACCGCTCCGCACTGCCAACGTTGTCGCTGCAGCCGCCGACCGCCGTGGCCGATCACTGTGACCTCTGGCGCAGTGCAAGGCTGGACGGACCGGTTGTTACCTGACTGTCACAGGTGGCTGATATTCCCGACTCAGTTCTGGCGCCGGGTTGCCGGCGGCCGACAGCCGGGCGAAGCGGGGACCAATGTCAATCGACGTTTAGACTCGGACGTCGGTGACCCGCGGATGTGGAGGGAAACGCATGGATCTCCTGCTGCTGACCACCGATCCCACTCCTGCCTCCGTGCTGCCCGCTGTCGACCTGCTGCCGGTGCGGATCAGGTCGGCGGCTCCCGAGGCGGCGTCCCTGGTCACGTCCGGCCCCTACGATCTGCTGCTCCTGGACGCCCGGCATGATCTCGCCGCGGCCCGCTCGCTGTGCCGGCTGCTCGGCGCCGACGGGCTCGCGGTCTCGATCCTGGCCATCGTCACCGAGGGCGGCATGGTTGCGATCGGTCCGGAGTGGGGTGTGTCCGATGTCGTGCTGTCCTCGGCAGGGCCCGCCGAGGTGCATGCACGGCTGAGGTTGCTCGCCGCGCGGACCACGAGCTCGGCGAACTCGGGGATGATCAGCCTGGGCGACCTCACCATCGAAGAAGACACCTATACGGCACGGCTGCGAGGGCGGCCGCTCGAACTGACCTACAAGGAGTTCGAGCTGCTGAAGTTCCTGGCCCAGCATCCCGGCCGGGTGTTCACCCGCGAGCAGCTGGTCACCGAGGTGTGGGGATACGACTTCTTCGGTGGCACAAGGACTGTCGACGTACACGTCCGTCGTCTGCGGGCAAAGCTGGGCGCCGAGCACGAGGCCCTGATCGGCACCGTCCGCAACGTCGGCTACAAGATGGTCCCGCCGTCGAGGTCGGTCCTGCGCGACGAGTCGGCCGGTACCCCGGCGTGACACCCGCCGTCCCCGGGGCGGCGTCTACACCTGCCGATGAATGGCGGGTCGGTACCGCCGCCGCCCAGGCCGTCGCCGATCTCACCGCTCGAGCGGTGCGAGTGGACGGGGTCGCCGCGGTGTCCGGACACGTCCTGGACGCGCTTGGCCGCGGTTCCGCCCATTGGCTGACGACGCGCAGGGACTTACGGGGCGTCGCGGTCGCCGTCGCCGCCGATCCGGCCGAGGTCGTTGTCGACCCGGATTTCCGCGGCCGCGGCCTGGGCACCGGTCTGGTGCGGTCCGCAGTGGACCGTCAGGGCGGCGTCTGGGCGTACGGCGACCTCCCCGCAGCCGCACGGGTGGCCGACCGGCTCGGTCTCGCGCGTGGTCGGGTGCTGCTGCAGTTGCGCCGGCGGGTGGACCCGGATGGCGCCGGGCCGGATATCGAGCTGCCGGCCGGGATCGGCCTGCGGACTTTCGTCCCCGGCCGTGACGAGGAGGCGTTCCTCGCGGTGAATGCCAGGGCCTTCGCGTGGCACCCCGAGCAGGGGCGGCTGGATCTTGACGGGTTGCGTGCCGACCTGGCGCAGCCGTGGTTCGACCCCGAGGGTTTCTTCCTCGCCGTGCGGGGCGATGAGGTGGTCGGCTTCCACTGGACGAAGGTGCACCCGGTCGACCCCACGCCAGGTGCCGGCGAGCCCTCCGACCAGCCCGCTGGACGGCTCGGGCCGGTGGGGGAGGTGTACGTCATCGGTGTCGATCCGGCCGCCGGTGTGCGGGGCCTCGGGACCCCGTTGACGGCAGCCGGTCTGGAGTACTTCCACCGCTGCGGCATCGGGACGGTGATGCTGTACGTCGAGGGCGACAACGACAGGGCGCTGCGGCTGTACGAGCGCTTCGGATTCGTCACCCACCTGACCAACGTCGTGTACTCCCACCCGGCGGAACCGGCGCCTGCGGACCCGACCCTCCCGGCGGACCCGGCGGGATGAACGCGGCCGCACGGGGCGGGCGCGCCGACGATTGCGGCGGGACGGCCCACTGGTCCCCGGACATCGTCGTGCCGGTCGAGAAGAGTCACCCCGCGACCATTCATCGGCGACTCGGACCGCTGGCACCACCGTCCGCTGTCCTGGGAAATCGTGCACCGGCGCATGTCGCCGGCCTTGCGGGACCGTGATGCGGGCGCGGGCGTCGCGCAGGGCCACACTGACCCGGGCGGAAGGAGTCCATCGTGGCGGATGCACAACCTGGACTGATCGTCGTGGGCGTCGACGGATCCGCCGCGGCCCGGGCGGCTGCTCGATGGGCCGCCGATGATGCTGTCCTACGGGGTGTCCCTCTGCGACTGCTGCACGTCCTGGACCACCCGGCGTCGGCCGGCTATCCCGCGCCGGCGCTGGTGACGCAGCCCGTCACCGAGCACATGCGGAGCTGGGCTCGACAGCTTCTGCACACCACCGCATCCACGCTCGGTGACGTCCACCCGCAGCTGACGGTGGAAACGGCCATCGTCGAAGGGCGGCCGTGGTCGGTGTTGGTCGATGAATCAGCGACCGCGTCCCTCACTGTGCTCGGCTCCCACGGTGGTGGCCAGATCGAGGAGGTCGTTCTCGGATCGGTGGCGTCGCGGTTGACTGCGCACGCGCACGGCTCGGTGGCGATCGTTCGGACCACGGGCAAGGCGACCTCCGGGCATCCCGGTCAGCAGTCGCCTGCCGCGAGTGCGCCGGTTGTCGTCGGGGTCGACGGCTCCGCAGAGGCCGACGGAGCGATCTCGTTCGCATTCGGTGAAGCCGTCCTACGGCGGGTTCCGTTGGTGGCGGTGCACGCCTGGAACGACCGGCCGCTCGAGCATTCGCTCGGTGACCACGGCCTCCATCTCGATGCGGATTCGGTGCACGCCGAGGAGAACCGTGAGCTGCTCCGGCATCTGTCCCGCTGGGTGCAGCGCTACCCGGACGTGTCGGTGCGCCCGGTCGTGATCCGAGGTCGGCCGGCGGCTGCTTTGCTGTCCTACCTCGCGCAGCGCAGCGATAGGCCACCCCAGCTGGTCGTGGTCGGGCATCGCGGGCGCGGCGGATTCGCCAGACTGCTGCTCGGCTCGACGAGTACCGCGCTGGTCGGCCACGCGGGCTGCCCGGTGGTGGTCGTGCGGGATTGGCACCAGGACGGAACGACCGCCGCCGACTGAGCTGTCCGGGGTGCACGCTTTGTCCGGTCGACGCTCATTGTTCATGTCCGGTTCGCCTTCCCGGCACCCCGTGTCGACATGCTCGTCGTGGCAGCGCGGGATCTTCTCCCGCAACCTCGCGCCGCCGCATCGAGGAGGCACGGAATGGATCCTTTGCACCCTGAAGTCGTGGTGGCCGGGCTCGACGGCTCGGAAGCCTCGATGGCGGCAGCCCATTGGGCGGCCGAAGACGCCCTGCGGCGCGAGATTCCGTTGCGCCTGGTGCATGTGATGACGCCCAGTCCGGGAGGGGACTACCCGGCCCCGCAGTTGGCGCCGTCGAAGGTCAGTGACGCGACCCGGCGCTGGACCCGCAGCATGCTTCATCAGGCCAGGTCCGCTCTGCTGGCCGAGTATCCCGGTCTGCAGGTCGAAACGGTCAGCCATGTCGGCGTTCCGGCGACCGTGCTGCTGAAGGAGTCGCGCCAATCGACGGTGACGGTCGTCGGCACCCACCCGGGCGGCCGGATCTCCGATGCCCTGTTCGGCTCCGTGGGAGCGAAGCTGGCCACCCATGCCAGGGGACGGGTGGTTTTCGTCCCAGCGGAAACGCCCGATCCGGCGCACGGCCAGTCACCGTGGCGGACCGTCGCAGGTCCGGTCGTGGTGGGGATCGACGGATCCGCGCGGACCGAGGCCGCGATCGCTTTCGCGTTCGAAGAAGCCGCCGTCCGCCGGTCGCTCTTGGTCACTTTGCACACCTGGAACGACAAACCCGAACACGAGCGGGCGCAGTCTGCGCACATGGCATCGATCGAGGCGATCGACGATCAGCGGCATCGGCAGTTGGTGGAGTTGTCCGCCCGGTGGTCGTCGAGGTACCCGACCGTTCCCGTGCGATCGATGGTCCTGCACGGGCGGCTCATCCCGACCGTGTTGCGCTATCTGAGCGAAAGCCCCGACGGACCGCCGCACCTGCTGGTCGTCGGTGGTCGGTCCCATGTTCCGGTCAGCCGGTTGCTCGTCGGCACCACCGGTCTGGCGCTGGTCCGTTCGGCACCGTGCCCGGTCGCGGTGGTGCAGGGAGAGCCGAATTACGCCGTCATCCTGAAATGACCGATTCGGAAGAGAGGTTCATCAACGCTGTTCCTGGTGTCGGTCGTCATCATCACGGCACTGTTCTTCGACTACACCAACGGTTTCCACGACAGCGCCAACGCGATGGCAACGTCGGTGGCGACCACGGCCCTCACCCCGAAACGGGCGGTCCTGATCGCGGCCGTTCTCAACGTGGTCGGTGCATTCCTGTCGACCGAAGTGGCGAAGACCATTTCCGGCGGGATCGTCAACGACAACCTCGTCACCCCGACAATGATCTTCGCCGGTCTGGTCGGGGCAATACTGTGGAATCTCGCGACCTGGTTGTTCGGCCTGCCGTCGAGTTCGTCGCATGCGCTTTTCGGCGGCCTGATCGGGGCGGTCTGGATCGGGGCGGGCGCGTCGGGGGTCAACTTCTCCGTCGTGGTGTCCAAGATCGTCCTGCCGGCCGTGGTCGCTCCGTTGGTCGCCTGCCTCGCGGCAGGGCTGGCCACCTTTTTCCTGTACCGGATGATCCGTCGGGCGGACCAGGAGCCGGCGGCCGGCTGGTTCCGGCACGCGCAGTCGGTGTCGGCGTCCATGGTGGCACTTGCTCATGGCACCTCCGACGGCCAGAAGACGATGGGCGTCATCACCCTGGTGCTGATCACCGCCGGCTACCAGGAATCCGGTTCCGGCCCGCAGGTCTGGGTGATCGCGGCCGCCGGGTTGGCGATGGGACTGGGGACGTATTCGGGTGGCTGGCGGATCATGCGGACGATGGGCAAGGGACTTGTCGAGGTCCGGGCTCCGCAGGGCTTCGCGGCCGAGACGACCTCTGCCGCAGCCATTCTTGCGTCATCGCACATGGGATTCGGGCTCTCCACCACCCAGGTCGTCTCCGGGTCGATCATCGGGTCGGGCGTCGGCAAGAAGCTGGCGAAGGTGCGCTGGGGCGTCGCGCGCAAGATCCTGTACGGCTGGTTGCTGACCCTGCCGGCAGCCGGTCTGGTCGGCGCGGCGGCGGCGGCCATCGCGCTGACCGGCACGGTGGGCATCGTGCTCGTGTTCGCTGCGTTGGTCGCGGGAGCGTCAGCGATCTATGCCATCTCGAAGCGTTCCCCGGTTTCCAGCGGGAACGTCAATGACGCCTCCGATGTCAAGGTCGAGTTCGAGCGCAGGAAGGTCTCGGTATGACCATCGACTGGAACTCCCTGCTGCTGGTCGCCGTCACCACGGTCGTCGCGGCGATCGCCGTGGTCGGGATCTTCTCGATCGGTGTCCTGACGCTGACCGGAGGCAACAACGCCGGCGCCGGGCCGGTCGGCCGGACGGCACGGCTGGCCGGCGGCGCCTGTGTCGTGGTGTCCGCGCTGCTGGTGGTGTACGGCCTGTATCTGATCATCCCGCGATTCCACTGACGTCTGAGCCGCCTGGGTCGAGATCCGCTGCGCGGGCATCCACATCGGCGCCCGAAGCGGGGCTCGGACGGCCTCGCCGAGCCGCCCATCGGTCCAGCCCCACCGCGCAGGAGGTGAGCAGCCGCCCATGAGCACAGCGAGCAGCGTCGAGACGCCATGGGTCGGTGGCCAACGGGCTTCGGAGCGCCTGCTGGTACTGCTCGCGTGCCGGGACTGTGAGGCGGCGGAGATCCGCGCAGCCTGGGTCGGCCAGGCTGTCGACGTCGAGCACCGCACAGATCTGGGAACCGTGCTGTATCTGGCGGGCCGGGTTGCTCCGGACGTCATCGTCATCGGCACCATCGATCACGGCGTGCCGCCCCGAGAGTTCCTCCAGGCGCTGCGGCAGGTCGACACGCACACCCCGGTGATCGTCGGAGTGGACGCGAGCGACGGCCGGGCCGAAGCATCGGTCGCTGGGGCGACCCGGTCCCTGCCGCTGCCGCTCGCGCCGGGGCCGCTGCTGTCCGCCATCGAGGAGAGTGTGCCGGCCGACTCGGCGTTCCGGACCCGGCCCATGGTGCTGGACCTGGGCAGGTTGCGGGTGGACGGTGCCGGTCCGCGGATCTGGATCGATGACGTCCAATGTGTGATCCCGCCGATGGAGTTCCTGCTACTGCGGTATCTGGCGGAGCGTCACAATCAGATCATCTCCCGTTCCGAACTGGTTTCCGCGGCCTGGAACGAGCCCGTTGCCCGGCACAGCAACAGCTTGTCGGTGCACGTGACGAGGCTGCGCCGCCGCTTCTGCGATATCGCGGGTGAGGCGTGGATTCGGCCGGTACGCGGATTCGGCTATCAGCTGACGGTGTCCGGCGGGCCGGCGGGCAGCAGGACCGCGGTCAAGCGCCGGCTCCGCTGAGTGTCCGGCGCCGACTGCCGGTGACGCTATTCCGGAGGCCCGAAATGTCGCGCTTTCGGTTCACCTTCCGTTCACCTCGGCGGGGTCTGCTGTCCATGCGAGGCCTCTAGCGTCCAGCCTGGCGGTCACCATCCGGTGCCTGGCCGTGCCGCCGAACGGGCGCACAACACGAGCATGATGTCCGGAATCGATGGAGGTTCTTGCGTGAAGATCACGCGAATGAGCGGGCTGATGGCCCTTCTCGCCGCTGGGGCGTTGACCCTCAGTGCATGCGGAAGTGACAACAACTCCACCAGCACGTCGTCCGCTGCGGCGGAGGCGACGTCCGCTGCCGACGCAGCCACCTCGGCTGCCGCAAGCGCGACATCGGCGGCCGGGTCGGAGATGTCGTCGGGCGGCTCGGAGATGTCCTCCGCCGGTGGCGGTGCGGCCGGCGACACGACGTTCGAAGGCGCCGGGTTCGCCTGTGCCACCGGCGAGTTGCGGTCGTCCGGTTCCACCGCCCAGGGCAAGGTCATGGAGCAGTGGATCGCCGACTACAACAGCAAGTGCGGGGCAAACCTCAACGCCTACGGCGGCGGCGGGTCGGGTAAGGGCATCCAGGACTTTCTCGGTAACCAGGTGGACTTCGCCGGATCCGACTCGGCCCTCAAGGAGGACCAGGCGAAGACGGCCAAGGACAGCCGGTGCGCCGGCAACGCGGCTCTCGACCTTCCGATGGTGACCGGGCCGATTGCGTTGGCCTACAACGTGTCCGGAGTGGACAGCCTCACCCTGACCCCCGAGGTCGTCGCCGGCATCTTCTCCGGCAAGATCGCGAAGTGGAACGCGCCGGAGATCGCCGCCCTCAATGCGGGTGTGACATTGCCTGATCTGGCAATCCAGGCAGTGCACCGCGCCGAGGACTCCGGGACGACAGAGAACTTCACCAAGTACCTGAAGGCTGCCGCGCCAGATGCGTGGACCTTCGACCCGGCGAAGGCCTGGGCCGCTCCCGGCGGGGTCGCTGCGCAGGGCAGTGATGGCGTTTCCAAGCAGGTGGCGAGCACCGACGGCTCCATCGGCTACGTCGAGTGGGGTTTCGCGGTCGATGACGGGCTCAACGTCGCCAAGGTCGACAATGGCGGCGGCGCGGTCGAGCTGACCGCCGAGTCGGCGGGGAAGGCAGTCGCCGCAGCAGATGTCGTCGGCACCGGACAGGACCTTGCCCTGAAGCTCGATTACGCCACGCAGGAGCCGGGCGTCTACCCGATCGTCCTGGTGACGTACGAAATCGTCTGCTCCGCGGGCAACGGTGACAAGGGCGAGCTGCTCAAGTCTTTCCTGGGCTACACCGCGACCGACGGGCAGACCAGCCTGCAGGACCTCGGTGCAGCTCCGCTGCCTGCCGAGATCCAGACCAAGGTGATCGCCGCAGCGCAGACGATCAGCAGCTGATCGTCATCGTCGATCGGAGTCGGGCCACGCGTCGCAGGACGCAACGCCCCTGCCGCCGCCCGGCCGGGTCCCCTCCCGGCCGGGCGGTCCCCGGGCGCAGGCCTTCTCCAACCCCTGTCCGATCCGTCACGATGAGTGGTATGGCGATCGGTGGCCCACCCGCAGTCGATGTACCGGTCGAGGAGACATGGCCAATCCCAGAGATGACACGGCAACCGAGAACGAGCCGATGACCGACGACCGGTACGAGATCGCGGCGCTCGGCGTACCGGGCGCACTGCCCGTTGGGCCCGGTGATCCGGACAGTGAGGACCGACCCGACCAGGAAGGTTCGCTGACGCCGGACGGTCGACCGGAGGCGGGTATCACCGGCCGCTCGGTCCGGCTGGGCGACAAGATCTTCAAGGGTCTCGCTGCCGGATCAGGCGGGTTGCTGCTGGTCGTGATGGCGGCGATCGCCGGGTTCCTGATCTGGAAGGCTATCCCCGCGTTCACCAACAACACGGGCAACCTGTTCACGACGCAGACATGGAACCCGCAGGGTGACCCGCCGGTCTTCGGAATGGCGGCAGTGTTCTTCGGAACGGTCGTCGCCGCCTTCATCGCAATGATCGTCGGCGTGCCGGTGGCCATTGGCATCGCGCTGTTCATCTCGCAATACGCGAACCGCCGGCTGGCGACCAGCCTCGGTGCGGTTGTCGACCTGCTGGCGGCGGTGCCGTCGTTGGTCTTCGGGATGTGGGGCCTGTATTTCCTGATCCCGCAGACCCAGGGCTTCCAGAAGTGGCTCTCGGACTACTTCGGCTGGCTGCCCTTCTTCAACAACACCACCGCGACGACGGTCGGTCAATTCGGGAAGTCGTTGCTGATCGCCGGCATCGTCCTGGCGATCATGATCATCCCCATCGTGTCCGCCGTCTGCCGGGAGGTCTTCCTGCAGGTCCCGCGGGACACCATCGACGCCGCCTGGGCGCTCGGGGCGACGAAATGGGAAATGATCCGCACCGCCGTGTTGCCGTTCGGCCGGCCAGGCATGATCTCCGCCGCAATGCTCGGTTTGGGTCGTGCGTTGGGTGAGACCATCGCCGTGGCTCTGGTCCTCAACTCCGGGTTCAACATCAACTGGCATCTCACCGAGCCGGGCGGCGACACCTTCGCCTCCACCATCGCGTTGAAGTTCGGTGAGGCCGGCGGCTCGCCGACGGCCATCGCGGCGCTGATCGCCGCGGGCCTGTTCCTGTTCGTGATCACGCTGATCGTGAACTCCATCGCCCGCATCGTGATCGCCCGCCGTAAGGAGTTCACCGCATGAGCGAGAACGTGCCGTCCCCGTCGGGTGGCAACGCGGTTGCCCTCGCGCCGCCGCCCGCGAAACCGACGATGACCTCCGATCTGGTCGGGGTCCGGCTGCCGTCCTGGGCGCCGATCGGCGCCGCAGCGGCGGGCGCGTCGGTCGCGCTGGGACTCAAACTGCTCCTCGGCTGGACCGGTTGGTACACCTGGTTCTTCACCGCGGCCGTGCTGTTCGTCCTCGCGCTGACCACCTGGTCGTTCGCGGTCGAGGGGCGCCGCCGCGCGAAGGACCGCTTCGCCTCCACGCTGATCTACGCCTCGTTCGTCGCGGCGATCGTGCCGTTGGTGCTGATCCTGACCTACATCGCGGTCAAGGGATTCCCGGTGCTCAGCGCGGACTTCTTCCTCAAGTCGATGAATGGCGTGACGAGCCGGGAGGAAGGCGGCGGGCTGTACCACGCCCTGGTCGGAACGCTGATCATCGTCGGGATCGCGGCGGTGATCGCGCTGCCCGTCGGGATCTTCACCGCCATCTACCTGGTCGAGTACGGCCGCGGAAAGTTCGCCAAGGCGGTCACCTTCTTCGTCGACGTGATGACGGGTGTGCCGTCCATCGTGGCCGGCCTGTTCGTCTACACCTTCCTGCTGCTGGGTTTCGGCATGCGACCGTTCGGCGCCGCCGGGGCGATCGCGTTGGCCATCCTGATGGTCCCCGTGTCGGTCCGGGCGTCGGAGGAGATGCTCAAGCTGGTGCCCCGCGATCTGCGGGAGGCGTCCTACGCGCTGGGCGTACCGAAGTGGCGGACCATCATCAAGGTGGTGCTGCCGACGGCCATGTCCGGTCTGATCACCTCGGCCCTGCTGGCCATCGCGCGGGTGGCCGGTGAGACCGCGCCGCTGATCCTGCTGGTCGGCTACACATCGCGGATCAACTTCGATCCGTTGAGCGGCGATCAGGCGACCCTGCCGATGATGGTCTGGGACCAGCTCGGCAAGCGTTCCGGCACCACGTCCAACGCCTTCACCGAAGGACGGGCCTGGGGTGCCGCGCTGACGCTCGTGCTGCTGGTGCTGCTGCTGAACATCGGTGCCAGGCTGCTCGCCAAGCTGGCGCAGCCGAAGGCCCGCTGATGATCGTGATGTCCCGGAATCGCGTGCCCACGGCCGATGTCGTCGGCCGGTGCACCACCCCATCGCTACGAGGATTGTGAGATATGGCCAAGCGCATCGACGTCGAGGACGTCAACGTCTACTACGGCGATTTCCTGGCGGTGGAGGGCGCCTCGATCAACATCGCCCCGTTGTCCGTCACGGCCCTCATCGGTCCGTCGGGCTGCGGCAAGTCCACGTTCATCCGGATCCTCAACCGGATGCACGAGGTGATCCCGGGCGGCCGGGTCAGCGGGAAGGTGATGCTCGACGGGGAGGACCTGTACGGCCCCGGCGTGGACCCGGTCAACGTGCGACGGACCGTCGGCATGGTGTTCCAGAAGGCCAACCCGTTTCCGACGATGTCGATCTACGACAACGTCATCGCGGGCTACAAGATCGCCGGCACCCGCAAGAACAAGAAAGCCCTGGACGACATCGTCGAACGGTCGCTCAAGGGCGCGAACCTGTGGGAGGAGGTCAAGCAGCGGCTGAACCGGCCCGGAGCAGGCCTCTCCGGCGGTCAGCAGCAGCGCCTGTGTATCGCGCGCGCGATCGCGGTCGAGCCGTCGGTGCTGCTGATGGACGAGCCGTGCTCGGCGCTCGACCCGATCTCGACATTGGCCATCGAGGACCTGATCAGCGAACTGAAGGCCCGGTACACGATCGTCATCGTCACCCACAACATGCAGCAGGCGGCCCGGGTCTCGGATCGGACCGCCTTCTTCAACCTTGCCGGCGTCGGCCAACCAGGCAGGCTGGTGGAGTACGACGACACCGCCAAGATCTTCTCCAATCCAGAGCAGAAGGCCACCGAGGACTACATCTCAGGTCGTTTCGGCTGACGAAGGTGGTGCGGGAGTCCGGCACACCGTGCTCCCGGCCGGGCGTGCCGGGTCGCCCGGTCGGGGGAGGTGCCGCGCCACCCGTTCGGCTTTCCTGCGGGCAGTAGCGGCGGCACCGACTGTTCGCCTGGCGTTCACCTTCTGTTCGCCTCGAGTGGCAACGCTCGTCTCCTGACCCTTGTCCCCTCCGGGCGGGTCGAGAGACGGGAGTGCTTGGTGCTGTTCTCCCAAGCGGTGTGCGACGACTGCGGCACGGCGTTCGCCTCCAGCGCCGTCGTCGCCGAGCGGCGCGGCGACCCGGTCAGCTACCGCAGGTCAGCCGGTCCCTGCCCGGGCTGCGGCGGTCGCGGACGAATCCCGGGCTGGATCTTCAGCTTCCATTCGGCGGCGGCAGCGGCACGCGATCAGGCGTCGTGCGCGGAGAACTCCGCGGTGCTCGGTGCGGTCCGTCGGTGCATCGCGCACGGGCTGGACCGGCCTGCCCGCGCCACCTTTGCCGCGGGCTTGACCGGCGCCTGGCGGGGGGTCGCCATCGTGGTCGGCAGGATCCCGGTGGAGGAATGCGGCGCGGCGCTGGCGCTGCTCGACCGGATGCTCGAGGGTGACGCGGTGCCGGAGCCCTACTCCGGCACCGACGTCGTCGCAGCCAGGTGAGCCGGACTCGAGGTCGCAGCTACAGCCATCGGCGAGCCCGGAAGACGCGGTGCAGGACGAATCCCAGCGTCAGCATCAGTGCGATCGCGAACGGGTAGCCGTACTTCCATTGCAGTTCGGGCATCGCAGTGAAGTTCATCCCGTAGATCGTGCCGACCAGGGTGGGCGCAAACAGGATCGCCGCCCACGCCGAGATCTTCTTCACCTCTTCGTTCTGCGCATAACTCGCCTCGGTCAGCGCCCGCATCTCCTCGTTCTGCTGCTGCGCGACCAATGTGGCGTTGACCGTCAGGGCACTGGCCAGCAGATCCCGATAGCCGTCCACCCGTTCCACAAGATGTTCGACGTGGTCGGACACGTCACCGAGGCTGTGCTGCAGCTCGACGTCGACGCCGTACTTGTCGAACCCGCCCGCCAGCCCGCCGAGAATTTCCCGCAGCGAGTGGGCCGCGCGCTGGAATTCGATGACCTCGCCGGTCAGCTCGTAGATTCGCCGGGACACGGCCGGATCCCCCTGGAACAGCTGATTCTCGATTTCGTCGATATCGTTCTGCAACCCCACCATCACCGGGTGATATTCGTCGACGACCTCGTCCAGAATGGCGTACAGCACGGCCTCGCTACCCATGCACAGCAGTTCGGGTGTGGTTTCCAGCCGGCGGCGGACCTTCGCCAGATCCGGGCATTCGGCGCGGCGGATCGTGATGACGAAATTCTTGCCCACGAAGATGTGGAGTTCGCCGAACTCGACCTTTTCGACGTCGTCGAGGTATCTCGCCGGGCGCAGCACCACGAACAACGTGTCGCCGTACCGCTCCATCTTGGGGCGTTGATGCGCGGTGATCGCGTCCTCGACAGGCAGCTCGTGCAGGTCGAATTCCTCTGCCACCGCGAGGATCTCGTGAGCGTCAGGTCGGTACAGCCCGATCCACGCCATCCCATGGCTCCGGGTGAACCCGTCGTGCGACCCGGCGTCCGGCATCGCGTCGGGTGCGCGTTGGCCGGCGACGTACACGGCCTTGTCGATCAGGGTCATCAGTGGCCCCTCGGTGTTGCGCGTCGGCGGCTTTTGCCCGGTTCTGGACAGTGTCACACCGCCGTGACCGACCACCGGGCTCGTTCACCGATTGTTTACCGCTTCACCCACGGGAATTCACGGCCCGTCACGCGGCAGCGAGCATCCACGTAGATGTCGTGCAATGGCAGCAATGCGCCTACTGCGCGATGCTGTCTCAGCTCTCGGGAGCGGCGGCCAGGGCCGGCGTGGTGTCGCCACCGACGTTCTCGCCGGTGACCAGGAAAACCACCCGCCGGGCGACCGACACCGCGTGGTCGGCGAAACGTTCGTAGAAGCGGGCGAGCAGGGCGATGTCCACCGCCGGGCCGACCCCGTGGCGCCAGCCCGGATCGAGCAGCGCGACGAAGAGCTCCCGCTGCAGGTCGTCCATCAGGTCGTCCTCGACCTCGAGCTGGCGGGCCAGTTCGACGTCACGCTCGCGGAGCACGACGCCGGCCTGGTCGGCCAGGTGGACGCCGACCCGACCCATCCGCTCGACGATCGGCCGGATCTCCGCCGGCACCACATGCAGCGGGTGCCGGCGGCGTGCGGCCTTGGCGACATGGATGGCGAGCGCGCCCATCCGTTGCAGGTCGGCGACGACCCAGATGGCGGCGATGACCGCGCGGAGATCGCCGGCCACCGGGGCTTCGAGAGCAAGCAGTTCGAAGGCCACCTTCTCGGCGTTCGCGCGCATCTCGTCGAGCCGCACGTCGGAGGCGATGACCTTCTCGGCGATCGTCAGATCAGCGTCCAGCACCGCCTTGGTGGCGTCCCGCAACGCATCACTCGCGACGGCACACATCGACGATCCGTGTTCGCCCAGGTCGGCGAGCCGAAGGTGGTAGGCCTGTCTCATGGTTCAACGATAGTTCCCCCCGCTCACCTGGCCGAACCTGTCGGGTGAACGGCCGGTGAACGTGTGGGGGACAACGTGATCTCGCGAGCGGCGTCCAGGTTCCGACCCGGCGTCAGCGCCGCCGACGGGGCCGGGTCCTCAGGCGCACAGCGCCTGGCCGGCGTTCACCGACGCCAGCGCGCCCGAGGTCAGGGTCGGCGGGGCGGCGGCGTCCTGGGCGGCGGTCGTGGCGACGGTTCCGGTCACGGCGACCCCGGCCCGCACCGGGGTGACCTTCCCGGCATAGGTGCGTCCGAGCATCAAGCGCACCTCGTCACCCCGGCCGGCAGTCGGCACCAGCGCGGCACCCTTCACCGACGCAGCCACTGTCAGCGCCGCCGCGAGATTCTCCGGTGCGTACTGGATGGTGATCCCCGGATCAATCTGCCCGTCCGGCGCTTGGAGGTCATTCTCGGTGACGTCGAAACCCGCGTCGTTGAGCAGGTTCATCGCCTCGGTGGCGACGCCGGTGCGTCCGGTGACGTTGACGACCTTCAGGTCGACCCCGGCCGGGTCGACAGTTTTCGCCGAGTTCGGCGCCGGGCTCTCGCTGGTCGACGGAGCAGCCGTGGTCGGCGGAGCGGTCGATGCCTGTGTCGCGGCAGGTTCGCCGGGCAGTGGGCGGTCGTTCACCAGGGCGTCGAACACCACCGGGGCCTTCTTCTCGTCGACCTCGAGGGCCTCGGGATCAAAGGTTGAGGGCACCGTCGGCAGGGTGAAGAAGGTGACCCTGGCGGGGTCGAGGTTGCCGAACGACTGGGCGAGCGCAACCAGATCGTCGATGGTCACGTTGTCGGTGAAGGTGTTGGAGACGAAGGCCTGCAGGAACGAGTCCAACTTCACCGGGTTCAGCAGCGTCCCGGCACTGGTGACCTGCTGCAAGATCGCGGACAGCACGATCTGTTGACGCCTGATCCTGGCCAGGTCCGAATCCTTGTCACCCTTGACGTTTCGTGCCCGCACGAGGCTCAAGGCCTGCTGGCCCTGAATCGTCTGAACGCCACCGGCAGGCACTACCACGCCCAGTTCGGCGTCGTCGATGCGGCCGCAGACGTTCACGGTGACGCCGCCCAGGGCGTCCACCATGTTCTGGAATCCGGCGAAGTCGATGCCGATGACCCGGTCGATGCGCAGGCCCGTGAGGTCCTGGATCGCCCGCACGGAGCACTGCGGCCCGCCGACCGAGTACGCCGAGTTGATGTGCCAGCGGTCGCCGGGATTGGTCGGGTAGTTGTCCGCCGACAGCTTGCCTGTCGCCGCGTCCCAGCTCTTGCAGGTCGGCGCGTCGATCAGGGTGTCGCGGGGGACGGACAGCACGGTGACGTGCTGCCGATCGGCGCTGATGTGGGCGATCATCTGGGTATCGGAGTTGGCGACGTCGTCGCGGGTGCTCGCATCGGTGCCACCGGCCGCGCTGTTGGCGGCACCGGACCGGGTGTCCGAGCCCAGCAGCAGGATGTTCTCCGGCTTGTAGGTGGGTGTGTCGCCCGCCTCGTCCGGCGCCGTCGGCATGGCCGTCGCGGTGGCGATGTTGGTGTCGTCGCTGACGATGGCCTGCACACTGCGGGAGACGATGCCGGAGTCTGCACGCGACTTGATTGCCCACTCCAGGCCGGTGCCGGTCAGCACCAGGACTGCCACCAGGGCGACGGCGATCCGGCCGGCGATCAGCCAACGGTGATGCCCGTCGGGTGCGCGGTGCCGACGGGGCCGGCTGCCGGTTGTGCTCGCCGGTTGATCATCTGTTGGGACGCCGTCGGTGGGGGGGGCGTCTGTCCCGGGAGCGTCATCGGACGGCGACTGCTCGCTCGACGGGTCGGTGTCGCGCGGCTCCTCGCTCACGCGACCTCCTGTTCGTGTTCCTGCTGTTCGTTGTCCTACCCGGCCATCATCCGGGCGGGTTCTGGTTCTTCTGAGTCATTTCGGTCGACCACATGCGGCATTCGGGTGTCGCGAGTGACGGTGTCCCTCACGCGATGGTACGGACAGTGCCCGCGACGGCGGAACGGGTCCCGACTGGCGGAACAGAACCGCTCTGTCGTGGACGGCGCACCCGCAGGAGTACCCGCAACCACTCGAATGACGCAACGCGGGCATCTGCGTTCAACTCACGCACAAAGCTGTGAGCGACGCCTCACCGTTGGCTACCCCGAGGTGCAGGGTCGTCAGGTCCGTCCCGGTGATCCGGTTCCCGGTGTAGATCCGGATCAGGACCGGCAGCGCGTAGACGGTGCCGGACAGTGCACCCGAGTTCGGCCGCCACCCCGGCGCGCTCCGCAGGGCCGGATATACCGGCTCGAAGCGGAGTGTTGCGGTGGTCGGCGGGCATCGGCGCAGAACGGTCACCGAACCGGGATCGACGAGTTCGGCCAGAACCTTCTGCTGATCGGCCACCGGACCTCCCGCCGTGGCGTTCAGCCGATCCAAGGCGCTGCGGATGGCGTTCTCGTCATCGGCCGGTATGCCGGCGGACGAAGCCTGGCCGGCCGCCACAGCCGTTGCGGGTCCGGGTGCCCGGACCGCGTCGGCTCCTGTGCAGGAGGCGACGGCCACCAGCAACGCCAGCGCGGCGACACCGATCAGCGGCTCGCGTCGCCGTTGATGGCGACGCTGCGGCGGCTTCCGGCCCTGGCCGGTCACCGGTCGCGGCCACCCGCCGGCCGGGCGAATCCAACGGGGGTCATCGGACCGATATCTGCGGAACGGCAGCGGCATCAACCACCGCCGTCGTCCATCTCTGCGCCCTCCGGCACGGCCGCCGAGTACGGGTCGTCCAGCCAGCCGTGCGGAAGTGCGACCTTGCGCTGGGGAGAGCCTTGCCGCCCCCGCGGTCCGTCGCCGGCGTCCGGGAACGGCTGATCGAGGTCGAGGCCGCCCAGCAGCCCGTCGAGTTCGTCGAGCGTCGACACCATCCCGAGCAGTCTTCGCGGCTCAGATCCGACGGCGAAACCCTTGAGATACCAGGCGATGTGCTTGCGCAGGTCGCGCATCCCGCGGTCGGCGCCCATCTCCTGGCAGAGCAGCTCGGCATGCCGTCGCAGGATCAGTGTCACCGCGCGCAGATCGGGCGGTGTCGGCGACGGGCGGCCCTCGAAGGCGGCCGCCAGTTCGGCAAACAGCCATGGCCTGCCCTGGCAGCCGCGGCCCACCACGACGCCGTCGCATCCGGTCGCCGCCATCATGGCCAATGCGTCGGACGCGGCGAAGATGTCACCGTTCCCCAACACCGGGACGCTGGTGACCAGCTGCTTGAGCGTGCCGATGGCATCCCAGTCGGCCTTGCCGGAGTAGTGCTGGATGGCCGTCCGGCCGTGCAGCGCGACGGCCGCGACGCCGCAGTCCTCGGCGATCCGGCCGGCGTCCTGATAGGTCACGTGCTCGGGATCGATGCCGATCCGCATCTTGACGGTGACCGGGATCCCCGCCGGTGCTGCCGTTCGCACCGCGGTGCTGACGATGGACTCGAACAGGTTTCGCTTGTACGGCAGTGCGGATCCGCCACCCTTGCGAGTCACCTTGGGCACCGGACAGCCGAAGTTGAGGTCGATGTGATCTGCGAGGTCTTCCTCGACGACGATCCGGACCGCCTGACCTACGACGTCCGGGTCGACCCCGTACAACTGCACCGAGCGCGGCGACTCATCCGGTGCGAACCGGATCATCTCCCTGGTCTTCGGATCGCCCGCGACGAGCGCGCGGGTGGTGATCATCTCGCAGACGTAGAGCCCGGCACCGAACTCCCGGCACAGTGATCGGAACGACGAGTTGGTGATGCCGGCCATCGGCGCCAGCACGACCGGCGGCCACACCGGGTAGGGGCCGATGGTCAGCCCGCCGGTGCGAGCGGGCGCTGTCGAGGAACTCACCGCACCATTGTCCCCGTTGCCCGCCGGGTTCCGAGCCGCCGGCGGCCACTCGGATGGCAGGGTGTCGCCATGAGCACCCCATTGACCCTCGGGCTCCTGCAGGCGGAAGAGCCGGCGGATCGCCCCGAGCTCCTCGCCCCACCGGTGCGGGCCGCCCTCGCCGGCTGGGCACTGCGCGCCACGGTGGCGCCGATCGATCCTGCCCTGGCCGACACCGCAGCGTTCTGCGCGGCCTACGAGGTGCCGTTGGCGGCATCTGCCAACTGCGTGGTGGTCA
>CAWCVW010000012.1:0-383628 GCA_963798965.1 uncultured Actinomycetota bacterium | reverse complement strand
CGATGCCCTCGACGGCCGCCTCGATGTCGGCGTCGTTGAACACCACCACCGGCGCCTTCCCGCCCAGTTCCAGATGTGCTCGGGTGACGTTCTTCGCGGCGGCCGTTGCGACCGCGATCCCGGCGCCGGTGGAGCCGGTGATGGACACCAGGGCGGGAGCGGTGTGCCTGGTCAGGGCGGCGCCGGTGTCCCGGTCTCCGCAGATCACGTTGACCACGCCCGGCGGGTAGAACTCCTGCAGCGCCTTACCCATCCAGACGGAGCTGGCCGGAGTGGTGTCGGAGGGTTTGAGCACCACCGAGCAGCCGGCCGCGAGCGCGGGGGCCAGCTTCCAGATGGCCATCATCATCGGGTAGTTCCACGGCGCCACCTGCCCGACGACCCCGACCGGCTCGCGCCGGATCGAGGACGTATGCCCCCGCATGTACTCCCCCGAGGACCGGCCCTCCAGCACCCTCGCGGCGCCCGCGAAGAAGCGCACCTGGTCCACCATCGGCCCGATCTCCTCGGACAGCGTGAGGGCGGTCGGCTTACCGGTGTCCTGCACCTCGACGGCAACCAGCTCGTCCGCATTGGCCTCGAGGTGGTCGGCGAACTTGAGCAATGCCAGCTGCCGCTCGCTCGGGGTGGCCCAGCGCCATTTCCGGTACGACTCCGTGGCAGCAGCGTACGCGCCGTCCACGTCGGTCTCGCCGGACAGCGGAGCCGTGGCGTACACCGCGCCGGTGCTCGGATCGATGACGTCCATCGTCGCGCCGTCGGCCGCCGGTACCGACTCGCCGTTGATGATGTTCTCCAGCACGATCTTGTCGCTCATTGCCTGTCGGCACCTTTCGTCGGGCCATCCACGTCGACGCCGGTCTGGAACCCGGGCATTCGCCAGTGCCGCCGAACATGCGGCCGCAGTGGCGCCGGATCCTGCGCGCGCCGTCACTCACCATTCAGGACCATAACGCCGCGGCGATCACCCTGCCTCGGCCGCCGTGGAGTGCAGCACGCCGACCGGGCACTGTGCGTGAGCGAGCAGTTGCTGGCTCACCGAACCCATGACGAGACCGCGGAAGCCACCCTTGCCGCGCGCTCCGATCGCGAGCAGGACGCTGCCACGCGACTGCTCGACGAGCACGGCACCGGGTCTGCCGTCCCCCTCCCAGAAGGTGACCGGAACGCCCGGGAACGACTGTGCTGCCAGCACCAGCGGTGCCCAGAAGGCAGCGGTGGGGGAGCCGGGTGCGCTTTCCAGCGGGTCGACCTGACGAACGGCCGACAGTGCGCGCTTGCTGTGCACGGTGATGGCCGCGACCCCGCAGCCCACTGCCGCGGCGTGCCTGAAGGCCAGCGCCGCGGCGGCGTTGGACTCGAGAGACCCGTCGAAGGCGACGACGACCTCGCCGCTGTGTGGCGCCGGCGCATCTGCCGGCTGATCGTCCGGCCGCGGGCCGTGCAGGACCACGACCGGGCACTTGGCGTAGGGCACGACATGCAGCGTCGTCGACCCGACCAGCAGGCCGGTGAAACCGTCCCAGCCACGGGACCCGATGACCAGCAGGTCCGCGGTCTCCGATGCGAGCAGCAACGACCGAACAGGCGGCTCCGGGAATCTGGCGCCCTTGACGTCGAGTTCGGGATGCAACGCACGAATTTCGGCAATGGTCGGTTGCAGCGGGCCCTGCAGTGCACGCTGGTCCGTACTGATCAGCACGTCGCCGTCGGCGTCCGGCCGGGCGAACAACACCGTGAGCGGAGCCTGATAGAGGAGCGCGGTCTCCGCGGCCCAGTTCAGGGCCAGCCGACTGGAGGGCGATCCGTCAACCCCGGCGACGATCCCGTGCACATCCGGTACGGCCTCGGCACGGATCTCCACCACTTCGTCAGCCACGCCCGGTCTCCGTCTCTCGCTGCCGCGCATTCGGTCCGTTCACGCAGGGTGCGCCAGTCCACGCTGCCGACTGCAGGGCACTAGTTTACTGTGAGCGACGGTGATTTTGACCACTTCTGCGAACCTTTGCGAGGTTTGAGATGGCGACAGAGGGCACCCCGACCAGCGGTTCTCCGCGACCGGACCCGACAGGGCTGATCCACCACCACCCGCAGGTGGACAAGGGTCTGGCCGGTAACTCAGTGGGCTTGCTCGGCGGCACCGTGCTGGGAATCTCCTGCGTCGCGCCGGCCTACACGCTCACGGCGACGATCGGACTGGTCGCTGCCGTCGCAGGAGTGAAGATGCCCATCATCTTCATCGCGGGTTTCATCCCGATGTTGTTCGCCGCGTACGCCTATCGCGAATTCAACAAGGTCGATCCGGACTGCGGCACGTCCTTCACCTGGACGACCCGCGCCTTCGGGCCGTACATCGGCTGGCTCGGCGGTTGGGCGGCCATTCTGGCCACGATCATCGTGCTGGCGAACCTCGCCGGCATCGGCGTGCAGTTCTTCTATCAGCTGCTCGGAAGTCTCTTCAACAACGCGGATCTCGGGGCGCTGTGGGAGAACCGGGCGATCAACGTGCTGACCTGCCTGGCCTTCCTGCTGATGGCAACCGCCATCGCCTACCGCGGTATTACCACGACCGAGAAGGTGCAGTTCTTCCTGGTCTTCTTCCAGCTCGGCGTGCTGATCCTGTTCTCCGTCATGGCGCTGGCCAAGTCCGGGAGCTCCGACACCGGACTCTCCTTCTCCTGGGACTGGTTCAACCCGTTCACCGGGCTCAGCATGACCGCGCTGGTCGCTGGGTTGTCGGCGTCGATCTTTTCGTTCTGGGGCTGGGACAGCGCCCTCACGGTGAACGAGGAGTCCAAGGGCTCGGACAAGACCCCCGGTCGAGCCGCGCTGCTCGCCGTGGTGTCGATCCTGCTCACCTACCTGCTGGTGTCGATCTCGACGCTGATGTACGCCGGTGACGGCGCCGACGGCCTCGGCCTGGGGAACGGGGAGATCTCCGACAACGTGTTCGGGGCGCTGGCCGAGCCCGTGATGGGTACGCCGTGGAACAACCTGCTGTTCCTCGCGGTGCTGGCCTCCTCGGCCGCCAGCCTGATGACGACCTTCCTGCCGACCACCCGGACGATGCTCGGAATGGCGGCATATGGCGCGCTTCCGAAGCGGTTCGCCAGCATCCACCCGAAATACCTCACGCCCGGCTACGGCACCGTCGTCGCGGGCATCATCGCTGGCACGTTCTACGCGGTGTTGACGTTCGTCTCCGAGGCGGTGCTGTTCGACACGATCCTGTCGCTCGGCCTGATGATCTGCTTCTACTACGGGCTGACCGCGATCGGGTGTGTGTGGTACTTCCGCAAAGAGCTCTTCACGAGCTTCTACAACTTCATCTTCAAGTTCCTGTTCCCGTTCCTGGGCGGGCTCGGGCTGTGGTTCGTGTTCTTCGTGACGATCCGGGACAGCGCCGATCCGGACTATTCCGGGTCCAGCATCTTCGGCGTCGGAACCGTTCTCGTCCTCGGGCTCGGGCTGATCCTGTCCGGCGTTGTCGTCATGTTGATCATGCGCGCCCGGCAACCGGCGTTCTTCCGCGGCGAGACGCTCCGCCGTGATACGCCGTCGCTGGTCATTCCGGAGTAGCTGCGCAGGGCGATCGCGCTCAGTCCGGCAGCGCCACCCCGACCAGGACGGGCTCCGGGTGGAGCGTCACGCCGAAGGCCTTGCGCACGCCGTCGCGAACCTCGCCGGCCAGCGCCAGCAGGTCCGCGGTGCTGCCGCCGCGGTTGGTCAGGGCCAGGGTGTGCTTGCTGGACAGCTGGACCCGCCCCCCCGGCCCCGGGTGGCCCTTGCGGAATCCGGCACGGTCGATCAACCAGGCGGCAGAGAGCTTGATCCCGTCAGTACCGGTGACGGGGAACGACGGGTACCGCACGTCCGCGCCCAACTCGCCGCGGATGCGTTCGTCCACGAGGCGAGCGGTCACCGCATCCAGGATCGGGTTGGTGAAGAAGGAGCCCGCGCTGTACGTGTCGGGATCGTCCGGGTCCAGCACCATCCCCTTGGAACGGCGCAGGCGCAGCACGGCGTCACGGACGTCTGCCGGCGCAGCGGTGCCGCCCGGCGGGACGTCGAGTTCGCGGGCAAGCTCTGCGTACTTGATCCGGACCGGGTGCGCGGTCAGCCGGAACGTGACGTCGACGATGACGGCGCTGTTCGTGCCGCGCAGGATGGAGTTGCGGTAGCTCATCCGGAGATCGGCGGCGCTGATTGCCCGGATTTCCCCGCCGGCCCGGTCGTACACGGTGACCGACGTCAGCATCTCGGCGATCTCGGTGCCGTACGCCCCGACGTTCTGCACCGGCGTCGCACCGGTGGAGCCCGGTATGCCGGACAGCGGCGACAGTTCGGCGAACCCGCGGTCGGTGAGATCGGCGACGACGGTGTCCCAGTCCTCACCGGCGCCGACCGTGACCAGCGCCGACCCGTCGCCGTTGTTGTGCACCCGGATGCCCTTGACGCCGACCCTGACGATCGGGAAGTCGATGCCCGCGTCCGCGACCACGATGTTCGAGCCGCCGCCGAGGACGAGTACGCCCGATCCGGCCCGATCCGCGGCGCCGACCTGCGCCGCGATCTCTTCCGCGCTCGTCGCGGTGACCAGGTCCGGAGCGGGGCCACCGAGCCGAAGTGTGGTCAGCTCGGACAGCAGTACGGGGTTCGGCACCAGCACAGGGTAATGAGCGGCCACCCGGCCTCCGCCCGATGAGGCTTCCGGGTCCGGCACCCGTGCCCATGATCACAACCTCGTCACGAGAATCACACGGCGGGCACCTACGGTGGTTCCATCGGAAGCGGCGACGCACCGCGCGCCCACACAATGCCCGGGACAGAACCGGCAAGTGCAGCACGTGCCGTGACACGCGGCGATGATCAGCAAGAGCCCGAGGCTCGTGAAGGGACCACCACGGTGCGACGCTCGCCGACCTGGACAACGCGCGGCCGAACGGCCGCGGCAGTTGCGCTGTTCCTGTCAATACTGCTGGCGGCCGCCGGCTGCGGCGGCTCGCAGGGGGGCGACGTGGTGGTGACCGTGACCTCCACCGCTGCACCGGCAGTCACGGTCTCCGGGCTCGATCAGTCAGCGGCACCCACCACGTCCGATTCGCTGGCCAGCAAGGTGCGCGTCGCCGCCAAGCCGAAGTTCGGCAGCAAGGACGTCGCCCCGAACGACCCGATCACGGTGACCGTGTTCTCCGCGAAGATCAAAGACCTGACGGTCGCCGCGGACGACGGCATCGAGGTGCAGGGCAAGATCTCCGACGACAAAGCCACCTGGACGCTCGCGCAGCGGCTCGCCTACAACACGAAGTACACCTTCAACGGCACCGCGGTCGATGCGGCCGGCGAGGAATCGCCGTTCACCGGAACGATCTCCACCGTCAAGCCGAAGGAGACGATCCGCGCCTCGTTCCAGATCCCGAGCGGCACCACCGTCGGCGTCGCGGCTCCTGTCGTGATCACCTTCGCTCAGCCGGTCGCGGACAAGGCCGCCGCCCAGGCGAGCTTCAAGCTGACCACCGACAAGGGCGATATCAAGGGATCGTGGGGCTGGCTGCAGGACGAGGACATCCAGGGCACCGGTACCAAGCAGTCGATCGTGCATTTCCGGCCGGCTGCCTACTGGCCCGGCCACACGAAGGTGCACGTCGAGGCGGATCTCGCCGGGGTCAACCTCGGTGACGGCTCCTGGGGTCGCGAGGACATCGTCACCGACTTCAAGATCGGCCGATCGCAGATCGTGCAGGCGGACGTGAAGAGCTTCCACATGGTTGTTCTGGTCGACGGCAAGGTCACCAAGAACTACCCGGTGTCCTACGGCAAGGAGTCGGTCCCGGGCCGGGCCACGGTCAGCGGGATCCACGTCGTCACCGAGAAATTCCCGGAGTTCGAGATGTGCAACCCGTCGTTCGACTACTGCAACGTCAAGGAGAAGTGGGCCGTCCGGATCAACAACAACGGCGAGTTCATCCATGAGAACCCGAAGACCACGCCCTTCCTCGGCAAGGCCAATGTCTCGCACGGCTGCGTCAACATGGGCGTCGGCGACGCGGAGGAGTACTACAAGTCAGCCCTGTACGGCGACCCGGTCGAGGTCACGAACACCGGCGTGCCGATGACGGAGAAGGACTACATCTACGACTGGATCTACTCCTTCGACGACTGGCAGAACCTGTCCGCGCTCTAGCCGCGAGTACCTTTGCGTCTGATCATGAGCACTCATCGAGCGGACGCGCGCGCGTCGAACGGGAAGCGGCCGGAGAGCATCCGGCGGCTCGCGGCGATCTCACTGCACACCTCGCCGCTCGCCCAACCAGGCACCGGTGATGCGGGCGGGATGAACGTCTACATCGACCAGACGTCCCGGCGGCTGGCTGCTCGCGGGGTCGAGGTCGAGATCTTCACGAGGGCAACGTCGTCGGAGCAGGCTCCGGTCGCCGAACTGGTGCCAGGTGTGCTGGTGCGGCACATCGTCGCCGGACCGTTCGAGGGGCTCGACAAGGAAGAGCTTCCCGGCCAGCTCTGCTCGTTCGCGGCGGGCGTGATGCGAGCCGAGGCCCGCACGGCCCCGGGCCACTACGACGTCGTGCACTCGCACTACTGGCTCTCCGGCCAGGTCGGCTACCTGGCCAGGGACCGGTGGGGGGTTCCGCTGGTGCACACCGCGCACACCTTGGCAAAGGTGAAGAACGCGTCCATGGCTCAGGACGACGAGCCCGAGCCACGGGGCAGGTTGATCGGTGAGGAGCAGGTGGTGGCCGAGGCGGACCGGCTGATCGCGAACACCGTCGCCGAGCGGGCGGAGCTGGTCAGCCTCTACGACGCGGACCCGGGCAGGATCGACGTCGTGCCGCCGGGAGTGGACACCGACGTCTTCAGTCCCGGCGACCAGCAGGCCGCTCGGCGCGATCTCGGCATCGGCGCCGATGACGCCGTCATCGTCTTCGCCGGCCGGATCCAGCCGCTGAAGGGGCCGGACGTGGTCATCAGGGCCCTCGAGCGACTCACCGCCCGGCATCCCGAACGGCGTTGGCGCGCGGTGATCGTCGGTGGGAATTCCGGCACCGGCCGGCGTCCGGGACACCGGCTCGACGAACTGGCGGCCCGCCTGGGAGTCTCCGGATCGGTCGATTTCCGCCCGCCGGTGCCGGCCGCGGAGCTCGTGCAGCTGTACCGGGCCGCCGACGTCGTCGCCGTGCCGAGCTACAACGAGTCGTTCGGTCTGGTGGCCCTCGAGGCGCAGGCGGCCGGCACACCGGTGGTGGCAGCCGCGGTCGGCGGCCTGACGGTGGCCGTCGCGGACCGGATCAGCGGGGTACTGGTGCCCGACCACGACCCCGGCAGCTGGGCCGACGCGCTCGCGGCAGTGGTGCTGGACAACGAATTGAGGCGGCGTCTTGCGCGCCAGGCGCCGGTGCAGGCCGGGCGGTTCTCGTGGGAGGTGACCGTCGATGGTCTGCTGGACAGCTACGGCCGGGCAGTGCACCAGGCTCGTTCGGGCCGGGACGCGGCCATCGGGCGGGAGAGCTTCGACGGCAGGCTCGTCCGGACGGCCGGTTCATGACCGAATCGCCGAGCACCGCGGGCGCATCCGGTGACGACGCGTTCGACCGGCCTGCCGCAGTCGGGGCCGACGACTCGCGGTCCGCGGCATCCCGTTTGACGCCCGACGACCTCGAGGCCGCGCTGGCCGAGCTGGGCGTCGACACGGTGCGCGAGTCGGACGACGCATTCCTGGTGACGCTGGCGGGCGAGCGGCGTCACCGCACCCTGGTCTGGCTTGTCCTCGGCGCGCATCACGTGCTGGTCGAGTCCTTCGTCTGCCGGGCTCCCGACGAGAACGCCGAGGAGGTGTACCGGTATCTGCTCCAACGCAACGCGAAGCTGCGCTCGGTGGCGTATGCGCTGGACGGCTCGGGCGACATCCATCTGGTCGGTCGGCTCGACCGGCGGACGCTGTCCGTCGAGGAGCTGGACACCGTCCTCGGTGTCGTCCTGCAGACCGCCGACGCGGACTTCAACCCGATCCTGGAGCGGGGCTTCGCCGAGGCGATCCGGCGGGAGTGGGCATGGCGCACCTCACGGGGCGAATCCGTGCGCAATCTCGCGGCCTTTCGTCATCTGATCGACGGCGCCGGCGGCTGAGCGACCGATCGGGTCCTTTCGAGGTGTTTCGAGTGGATAAGTGACAGTGCGGAACGAGCGCTACGCACCGAAGACCGGAATTCTGCTCGAACGGGAACAAGCCCACCCAAAAGAGAGCATCGGTTGGCACGTTGCGTCACTAGGATCAGGATCACAATCGCCGGGCCTGTCTAGTATCGTCAAACCGGGCAGCGCAGGATGTGGGCGGCCGGCTTCATCTTTGGGGGATTGACCGTGGGCGGGCCGCAATCACGAGCACGCGCCGCTCTGGTGCATGCCGGCAGGCTGCTCGTAGCGGCCCTCTCGGTCACCGTCATCAGCACCGGTCTGTCCGTCGGCATTGCTGCTGCGGCACCCACCACTCCCGTCACTCCGGCGGCCCCCGCGGCATCCGCGTCGTCGCTCCCGGTCTGCTTGCCCGGGCAGGTGGCCACGACCGTGTCCGGTACCGGTACACCGGCGCCGCTGGGCAATTTGCTGGGCGTTCCCGCTGACGTCAAGGGTGGCGGGACCTTCGGTGGGGTCTCGCTGGATGCCGGCCAGATCGACATGGCGGCAACCATTGTCGCCGTCGGCAAGCAGATGGGCATCACCCGTCGCGGCATCGAGATCGGGTTGTCGGTCGCCACCGAGCAGTCGAGTCTGCGGCCCGAGGCCATCAACAGGGACTGGCTCGGACTCTTCCAGCAGAACCCGGAGCAGTACACGCAATACCGGCGCACCGAACCGGGTGGTGCGTCGTGGATGTTCTTCGACCAGCTGCTGAAGCTGGTGCCGAAGTACGACGCAGACCCGCGCACCAACTACGAGATCGGTGACGTCGTCCAGAAGACGGCGACCGGTGAGCGGTTTGCCGAGTACCAGCAGATGGCGACCGAGCTCGCCGGCAAGTTGATGGACGCGGTCAGCCTGGAGCAGGACGACGTGACCTGCATCCCGGCCGCCACCGCGGAAGCGACCGGCTCTCGGTTCGATCCAGGCAACATCGTCTCCGACCAGGTCTTCTACAACAGCGCCGCGATGACGGTCGACCAGATCCGCATCTTCATCCGCGCCGAGGGTGAGGGGTGCACCGGCCCGTACTGCCTGAAGAATCTTGCCGTGACGACGACCGACCAGCCGGCGGATGCCTACTGCGAGGCGTATCGGGGCGCGGCGAACGAGGATGCCGCCGCCGTCATCTCCAAGGTCTCGACCGCCTGTGGTGTGAACCCAAAGGTGATGCTCGTGACCCTGCAGAAGGAATCGGCGCTGCTGAACCGCACGAACCCGACCGCCTCGACCTACGACGCCGCCTGGGGCTGGCACTGCCCGGACACCGGTCCCGGCGGTTCGGCCAACTGCGACCCGGAGCATGCCGGTTTCTTCAATCAGGGCTACGGCATGGCCAAGCAGTGGTCGCGGTACCGGGTCGACCCCGGAAAGTACAGCTACCGGGCGGGCCAGACCGCCGACGTCGCGTGGAATGTGGCCGAGTCCAAGTGCGGCTCCGCGCCGGTGACGATCAAGAACCAGGCCACCGCCGCGCTGTACAACTACACGCCGTACCAGCCGAATGCGGCCGCGCTCGCCGCCTATCCCGGTGTGGGCGACCGTTGTTCCACCTACGGCAACCGCAACTTCTTCTACCTGTTTCGCAAATACTTCGGGTCGACCGGTGGTGGCGCCTCGACGACCGCAGGGGTGGTCCAGGCCAGCGGCACCACGGTGACGGTCCCGAGGAGCCCGTACGTCTCCGCGGCCCTCGCCGGTCAGCAGGTCACCGCACCCAATGCCGCGGTGGCGGCAGGCTTGGCAGCCGGCTTCAGCGCACTGGGCATGCCGTACGTGTGGGGCGGCGGCGGATCCGGTGCGGGCCCCAACAACGGCTGTGCCCGCGGCGGCGGCGACTACAACTCCTGTGGCACCGAGATCGGCTTCGACTGCTCGGGACTGACCGCCTACGTGCTCGGCATGGCCGGATATCGCACTCCGGGTGACTCCGGTGCACAGCGCGGCGCCGGTCAATCCATCAGCTGGTCCCAGGCGCTGCCGGGCGACATCGTCGGCTTCCCCGGACACGTCGCCGTCTACCTCGGAACCTTCGGCGGTCGGCCCTACATCCTCGAGGCGAGCTGGGTCGGCACCCCGATCCATGTGGTTCCGCTGACCCGCACCGATTTCGACGACAGGGTGCACCGCTACTGGACCGGTTCCGCCGTCAGCGCGCCGAAGGTCGCGGACTTCTCCGCAATCGTGCGCAGCTATTCCGGCGTGCCGATGGTGACCTACTCGGCGCCGGATTCCGGCTCGGCCGGTGACGTGATGATCGGCGACGGCATCTACACCGCGACCATCCAGCGGATCAGGCCCCGGCCGTGGCCGGCGCCCGTGCCGGCCGCACCGATCACCGCGCCGCCGCCTCCGTCCGCGACCTATCCGGCGCCGGGTGGTCCCTCGGGGACCAGTCCGAGCGCGGACCGGCCCGATCCAACGACGCGAAACCCTGATCCACCACGGCGCAATCCGCCGTCGACAACGACGCAGCGACCGGCCTCCTCCACGCCGGTGACGGTGCGGCCCACGCCGACCACGAGGCAGGTGAAGCCGTCGACGACGGCCGCGGCATCGACCACGGCTCCGACGACCACGGCCCCGTCCACCTCGTCAACGACGACCTCGTCCACGACGAGGACCCCGTCCACCACGACGTCACAGTCCACGACGACACAGTCCACGACGTCACGGTCGACGACGACACAGTCCACGACGGCGCCTTCCACGACGACCTCGTCAACGACGACCTCGTCCACGACGGCGCCTTCCACGACGACCTCGTCCACGACGTCTACCCCGACACCGTCCACGACGACCTCGTCCACCACGACGACACAATCCACGACGACACAATCCACGACGACACAATCCACGACGACCACGCCGGTCAGCCCGACGTACACCACCGATCCCACCGTCCCGATGTGCACCCTGCCCAAGGGAACGCCCGCGTTCGACATCAACGGTGATCCGTTGCTGAACTACGTCGAGATCGACCCGGAGGCAGTGCCCGCCCAGCACCCTGAGCTGCTGCCCTGCCTGCCGCCGACGGCGCCGACCTCGACGTCCTGACAGGGACGTCCTGACAGGGACGTCCTGACAGGCGCTTCCCGGCCCGGACCTGCTCGTCCAGGCAGGGGTACATCACCTGGCGCGTGACGCCGCCCACCCCGATCGGTGCAGGACGGCAGGCTGCGGAACAATACCGGCCATGACTTACACCTTGATCTTGTTGCGTCACGGCGAGAGCACCTGGAACGCGTTGAACCAGTTCACCGGCTGGGTGGATGTGCCGCTGTCGGAGAAGGGGACTGCCGAAGCGATCCGCGGTGGCACGCTGCTCACCGACGCCGGCGTGTACCCGGATGTCCTGCACACCTCGCTGCTGCGCCGGGCGATCACCACCGCGAACCTCGCCCTCGACGCTGCAGATCGGCACTGGATCCCAGTCCGCCGCAGTTGGCGGCTCAACGAGCGCCACTACGGCGACCTACAGGGCAAGAACAAGAAGCAGACCCTCGAGCAGTACGGCGAGGAGCAGTTCATGCTGTGGCGCCGCTCGTACGACACGCCGCCGCCGCCGATCAGCGACACCAACGATTTCTCGCAGGCCAACGACCCGAGATACGCCGACCTGGGGGATGCGAACCCGAAGACGGAGTGCCTCGCCGACGTCGTGGTCCGGATGGAGCCGTACCTGTACGGCCCGATCTTCGACGACCTGAAGGCCGGCAAGGTGGTCCTGGTCGCGGCGCACGGCAATTCGCTGCGAGCGGTGGTGAAGATGCTCGACGGCATCGGTGACGAGGCCATCGCGAAGGTGAACGTGCCCACCGGTATCCCGCTGCGGTACGACCTGGACGACGACTTCAAGCCGGTCAAGGCCGGCGGCACCTACCTCGACCCCGAGGCCGCCGCAGCGGCCATCACCGCGGTGGCCAACCAGGGCAGGTGATACCGGCAGCCGTCCGGTAGCCGCTCGGTGAACGTTGGGTGAACAGGTTCCCGATCTGCCCGAACAACGCGCCGCGACGGCGTCCGGCGTGGTCCTGCAGCCTCCTCGCCGACCTACCATCACGGTGTGTCGAGCCTGGGTTATGTCGCTGCCTTCCTGGGTGGTGGCGTGCTCGGCTGGTTCATCTACTACTTCGCCGACCTCCGCGGAGTGCCGCAGGCGACGCCGTCCGCGCCGGCTGCGGCACCGGAACGGCTGGAGGTCGAAGTCCTGCGGTGGTCGAGCACCGGCTACCTGCTGATGGACGAGGCCGGCCGGCCGCTGCTGTACAACGACCGGGCCACCGAGTTGGGCGTCGTGCACGGCGGCACCGTGAATCGGGACATCGTCGCGACAGCCGGCCGCAGCGGTGTCTCCGGAGAGAGTGTCGACGTCCAGTTGCGGCCGGTCAGCAGCACCGCGTCACTGACGGCCCGGAGCCGTCCGCTGGCGGTGCACGCCGTCGTACGGTCGATCGGCGACGGTCGCATCCTGGTGTCAGCAACGGACGAGACGGCGGCGCAGCGGATGGAAGCTGCCCGGCGGGATTTCGTCGCGAACGTCTCGCACGAGCTCAAGACCCCGGTCGCCGCGATGGGCCTGCTGGCGGAGGCCACCGTCGACGCCGCCGACGATCCGGAGGAGGCACGCCGGTTCGCCGGCAAGCTGCAGGCCGAGGCCGTCCGGATGGCCGCGCTGGTCAATGAGCTGATCGGGCTGTCCCGATTGCAGGGCGCGGATCCGCTGCCCGATCTCGCGGTCGTGGAAGTCGACGCCGTGGTGCGGGAGACGATGTCACGGACCGCGTCAGCCGCGGAGCGGGCCGGGATCACGGTCATCTGTGATCAGCCGTCCGGACTGCTGGTCCGGGGCGACCGGGCACTGCTGGTGACGGCGTTGACCAACCTGGTGGACAACGCCATCAACTACTCCACCGCCGGGACCCAGGTGTCCATCAGCCGCGGCCTCGTCGACGGCTGGGTACAGATGGCCGTCACCGACCGCGGGGTGGGGATCGCCCCCGAGTACACCGAGCGCGTGTTCGAGCGGTTCTTCCGGATCGACCCCGCGCGTTCCCGCTCCACTGGCGGAACCGGGCTGGGTCTGGCCATCGTCAAGCACGTCGCAGCCAACCACGGCGGTACCGCCACCGTCTGGAGTCGCCCGGGGACGGGTTCCACCTTCACCCTGCGGTTACCGGCGGTCGGACAGGGCTCCGAGCTGTCGGACGGCCCGGCCGCAACCGATCCTGCATCGCACACCGCCACAGTTGAACCTGCGTATCGAGGAGCTCCGTGACCAAGGTTTTGATCGTCGAGGACGAAGAGTCGATGGCCGATCCACTGGCCTTCCTGCTGCGGCGGGAAGGCTTCAGCACGGAGATCGCGGGCAACGGGCCGGACGCACTGGTCGCCTACGACCGCAACGGCGCGGACATCGTGTTGCTCGATCTCATGTTGCCGGGGATGAGCGGCACCGAGGTCTGCAAGCAGCTCCGTGCCCGCGGGCCCGTCCCGGTGATCATGCTCACCGCCCGCGACAGCGAGATCGACAAGGTGGTCGGACTCGAATTGGGTGCCGACGACTACATCACCAAGCCGTATTCGACCCGCGAGCTCATCGCCCGGATCCGCGCCGTCCTGCGGCGCGGCACCGAGACCGAGGATGCCGGTTCGGTGATCTTGCAGGCGGGCCCGATCCGGATGGACACCGACCGCCACGTGGTGAGCGTCCACGGCGTGCAGGCATCACTGCCGCTCAAAGAATTCGATCTCTTGGAGTATTTGATCCGCAATGCGGGCCGCGTGCTGACGCGTGGTCAATTGATCGACCGGGTATGGGGCTCGGATTACGTGGGTGATACCAAAACCCTGGACGTCCACGTCAAGCGCTTGCGGGCGAAAATAGAGCCCGATCCGGCAGCGCCCCGTTACCTCATCACCGTGCGAGGTCTGGGTTACAAGCTGGAATCATGAGTCGCCGCAGGTAGCGTTGTGCACCGAGCAACGGTGAGGCGCAACCGCGAAAGGCAGACATCGTGACCCCACACGCCGAACGCGGCGGAGCAGCCGAGCGGCCGGCCGCACACAGCGACGACGCCGGTGCTTCCAGGGTCATTCGCATTCCGCCGATCAAGGTGGGCATGTCGACGGCCGCGGTCTACCCGGAGGGAACGGCCGCCGCATTCGCACTGGCGTCCGAACTCGGATATGACGGCGTCGAGATCCTCGTCACCGCGGAACAGCTCAGTCAGGATGCCGACCGGATCGCCGACCTCATCCAGACAACCGGCGTTCCGGTGTTGTCCGTGCACTCGCCCTGCCTGTTGGTCACCGCCCGGGTGTGGTCCAACGACCCACTCGTGAAGCTCGCGCGTTCGGTGGACATGGCTGAGCGACTCGGCGCCGACACCGTCGTGGTGCATCCGCCATTTGTGTGGCAGCGCGCCGCCGCAGCCATCTTCGCTCCGTCTATCGCGGAACTGCAGGCTCGAACCGACGTACGGATCGCGGTCGAGAATATGTTTCCGGTCAAGGTCCGCGGGGCAATTGTGAATAGCTACCGGCCGCATTGGAATCCCGTCCCGGCCGGCCACCGCTGGTTCACGCTCGACCTCTCGCACACCGCGACATCGAAGACCGATGCCCTTGAACTGGCCGGGGCCATGGGGTCGCGCCTGGGCCACCTGCACCTGGCAGATGGCTCCGGGTCCGCCCGTGATGAACACCTGGTACCCGGTCGCGGTGGACAGCCGTGTGCAGAGATATTGGACCTGTTGGTCCGCAACGACTTTCGTGGATCTGTTGTCGTCGAGATCACCACAAGGGGTGTGGAGCGGGGCCAACGCGAGATCGATCTCGCAGAAGCACTGTCCTTCGCCCGACTTCATCTTGCCGCTGCAATCTGAGGCGTCTTGGTAATTCCGGGCGGATCGTCGGCTATTGTCTGAGCAATCAGGTTCTCTTCCGGTTCGGAAGAGCTACCCTGGTAGCGAGTGCAGGACTTTCACCTGAACCGCTCGAGAGCGGGACCGACAATGACGACGACGACAGGCAGGATCGCGGCGCCGGTGATCACCCTCGATGCGGCAGTATGGAAGTTTGCGCCAGCAGACGGACTTGAGGCTCACTGAGCCCGGACACTGACCACCGATCATCGAAACAGCTCGACCCCACGGCATTGCCACGGAAGACGGCATTGCCCACCAGAAAGGCGCGGCACCATGGCACAGCAGACAACGGTCACCCTCACCGACGACCTCGACGGAGGGAAGGCGGCGGAAACCGTGTCCTTCGGACTCGATGGTCGGATCTACGAGATCGATCTGAGCAAGAAGAACGCGGCCGCACTTCGGAAAGCACTGGGAGAATTCACCGCGTCGGCACGGCGGGTGCGCAGCGGCCGGCCGGCCGCCGTCCGGACGGTGAAGACGTCGGAGCGAGTGGACGCCAAGGCAATTCGCGAATGGGCGCAGGAGAACGGCTACAAGGTCTCCGCCCGCGGCCGGGTGCCTTCGGACGTCGTCGAGCGTTTCCAGGAAGCGAACGGCTGATCGACCCGGTCACCGAACCCAAGCGGAAATGTCCGAATTTCGAGGATGTCACTGACATGAATGACGGCATTCCCGCGCGGCCCGCCGACCCCGACGCGTCGGTCGTCCCGGCCGACGGCTTCGTCGTCGGCACAGACGTCAGGACCGACACAGACGTCGACCGGCCCTTGGTGGCGGTGCCGACCGGCGAGCCGTGGTGGAAAGAATCCGTCGTCTATCAGATCTATCCGCGAAGCTTCGCTGATAGCAACGGCGATGGCATCGGCGACCTCCGAGGCATCATCGCCAAGCTCGATCACCTTGCGGCACTGGGCGTCGACGTCGTGTGGTTGTCTCCGGTCTACCCGTCGCCGCAGGACGACAACGGCTACGACATCAGCGATTACACCGATATCGAACCGGTATTCGGAACGTTGGCGGATTTCGACGAGTTGTTGGCCGGTCTGCATCGGCGCGGTATCAAACTGGTGATGGATCTGGTGGTCAATCACACCTCCGATGAGCATCCGTGGTTCCTCGAGTCACGATCGAATACGAGCAATTCGAAGCGTGATTGGTACTGGTGGCGGCCGGCTCGAGACGGAATGGAGCCAGGAGCGCCCGGGGCTGAACCGAACAACTGGTATTCCTTCTTCAGCGGCTCGACTTGGCAGTTCGACGAGGCCACCGGTCAGTACTACCTGCACTTGTTCTCCCGGAAGCAGCCCGACCTCAATTGGGAGAATCGCGAGGTTCGCTCGGCTGTTTACGAGATGATGCGGTGGTGGCTCGACCGGGGTGTCGACGGTTTCCGCATGGATGTCATCAACATGATCTCCAAGGACACCGCGCTGCCAGATGGCTCGACCATTCATGGCGGGCTTTATGGTGATGGTTCTCCACATTACCTGTGTGGGCCGCGCATTCACGAGTTCCTGCAGGAAATGAACGCCGAGGTCTTCACCGGCCGGGACAAGGCGCTGCTGACCGTCGGCGAGATGCCGGGCGTCACGGTGGATGACGCCGTGCTGTTCACCGATCCGGCCCGCCGCGAGGTCGACATGGTCTTCCAATTCGAGCACGTCACGCTCGATTCGGGCCCCGGCGGCAAGTGGGATGTCCGACCGTTGCAACTGGTCGACCTGAAAGCAAGCCTCGGCCGTTGGCAGGCCGGCTTGGCCGCCACCGGGTGGAACAGCCTGTACTGGGACAATCACGATCAGGCAAGAGCAGTGTCGAGGTTCGGCGATGACGGTGAATTCCGCGTCGAGTCGGCCAAGATGCTCGCCACCGTGCTGCACCTGCACCGCGGCACGCCCTACGTGTATCAGGGCGAAGAATTGGGTATGACGAACATGCCCTTCGTCGCTGCTGGGGATTTTCGCGACATCGAATCGGTCAACCATTACGCGGCCGCTGTCGCCGCCGGTGAAGAACCGGACCATGTCTTGCACGCGCTGCGTCTGCGCAGCAGGGACAATGCGCGGACACCGATGCAGTGGGACGCCACATCAGAGGCCGGCTTCACCGACGGAACGCCGTGGATTGCGGTCAATCCAAATTACCGCGACATCAATGCAGCCGATCAGATTTCTGATCCGAATTCCGTGTTCGCGCATTACCGCGCAGTCATCGCACTGCGGCGGTCGGATCCGGTGGTGGCGCACGGCGACTTCACGATGCTGCTGCCCGAGGACCCGCAGGTCTATGCGTTCACCCGTGAATTGAACGGCACCGCGTTGCTGGTGCTGGGCAATTTCTCGCCAGTTCCGGCGAGGGCGCCGGTCCCCGATGAACAAGCGTGGTCCGGCGCCGAATGGGTGCTGGGCAACTACCCGCAACCTGAGCCGTCCGACACGCTCGAGCTGCGTCCGTGGGAGTCGAGGATCTACCGCCGTCGCGGCTGATCCGCTCCGGCGGGACCGCTCCACCGGTGATGCCGAGCCGCTCGTCCGGAAAGGGCCGCCCCGGCCCCGTACCATCGTCGGGTGAGCTTGCAGCTGTACGACACCGCCACCCGGTCAGTTCGGCCGTTCGAATCGCTTCGTCCGGGTGTGGTCTCCCTGTACAACTGCGGCGCGACCGTGCAGTGGCATCCACACATCGGCCACCTGCGCGGGGCAGGTGTGGTGTACGACGTGCTGCGACGGTGGCTGGAGTTCAGTGGGTACGAGGTGCTGCACGTCCGCAACGTCACCGACATCGACGACAAGATTCTCGCCAAGGCCGCCGAAGCCGGTCGCCCGTGGTGGGAATGGGCTGCAACCCATGAGCGCAGTTTCGACGATGCGTACGACATTCTCGGATGCCTTCGTCCGGCGATCGAACCCCGCGCGACCGGTCACATCCCGCAGATCGTGCAGATGATCGACGAACTGATCGCCGCCGGGCACGCCTACGCGGCGGGTGGCGACGTTTATTTCGCCGTGCGAACCCAGCCGGATTACGGTTTTCTCTCCGGCCAACGGATCGACGAGATGGTGCAGGGCGAGACCGAGGCCGCCGGCAAGCGGGATCCCGCAGATTTCACCCTCTGGAAGGCCGCGAAGCCGGGTGAACCGTCGTGGGCGTCACCGTGGGGTGCCGGCCGACCGGGGTGGCACATCGAGTGCTCGGCGATGGCCCGCACCTATCTCGGACCGCAATTCGACATTCACGGTGGCGGATTGGATCTGGTGTTCCCGCATCACGAGAACGAGGCCGCGCAGTCGCATGGCATCGGTGACGGATTCGCGCGGTACTGGGTGCATTCGCACTGGGTGACGATGGCCGGCGAGAAGATGTCGAAATCACTGGGCAACATCCTGTCCGTGCCCGCGATCACCGAGCACACCCGCCCGGTGGCTCTGCGCTATTACCTGATCAGCGTGCATTACCGGTCATCGATCGAGTACTCCCGGGAGGCCCTGGACAACGCGTCCAAGGCGTACGAGCGCATCGAGGCATTCCTGTTCCGGGTGGCCGACAAAGGCCAGTCCGGCGTTGCTGCCGCTTCGCCGACGGGGGCGGCCGTTCCGATCGGCGACGTCCCGCCTGCGTTCCGGGAGGCGATGGACGACGATCTGGGGGTGCCGCGGGCGCTGGCCGTGGTGCACGACCGGGTCCGGGCCGGCAATGCCGCGCTGGCCAAGGGAGACACGGACCGGGCGACGGAGATCGGCTCCGCGGTGCGGGCAATGCTCGCCGTGCTCGGACTCGATCCGTGGTCGGCGCCATGGGCGGGGGTCATCTCCCCCGGCAGCGGCCAGGATGGCCGGCTGGCCGAAGCCACCGACCGGTTGGTCCAGGAACTGCTGAGCGAACGGTCCGAGGCGCGTGCCGCTCGTGATTTCGCGAAGGCCGATGCCATTCGTATCCGCCTGGCAGAGGCCGGTTTCGCGATCGAGGACACCAGGGACGGGCCCGTCTGGTCGGTCGCGCCGATCGCGTGACACCGCGTTTCGGCACCGGGAGACGGACGCCGACCAGCGGCAGTCGGCAATCGGCGTGCAGGCAGTCAGCAGTGCAGCCAGTCAGTAGTGCAGGCAATCAGTAGTGCAGGCAGTGAATCAGTGACATGAGTGTGGCATGACCTATGGAGGCTTGATGGCGGGCAATTCCCAGCGGCGGGGCGCAATGCGCAAGCCGGGTACGAAGAAGGGCGCCGTCGTCGGATCCGGTGGGCAGTCCAGGCGGGCGGTCAAGGGTCGTGGCCCGACGCCGCCGGCGGAGGTCCGCAAGGGGCATCCGGCAGCCCGCCGGGCCGCTGCGGCCGCGAAACGCGACGGCCGTGACGGGCCCGGAGGCAAGCCGGCGGCTGCCCGCGGACGTGGCGAACTCCCCGAGACGGTCGTCGGTCGCAATCCGGTGGTGGAGGCGCTGCGCGCCGGTGTTCCGGCAACGGCGTTGTACGTGGCGACCGGCCTGGCCAGCGATGAGCGGGTCAACGAGGCCATCGCTGCCGCCGGCGATCGCGGGATCGCGCTGCTCGAGGTGGGTCGGCCGGAGTTGGACCGGCTGACCGGCAATGCCATCCACCAGGGGTTGGCGTTGGTGGTCCCGCCGTATCAGTACGCCCATCCGTCCGACCTGTTGGCCAGGGCGAAGGACTCGGGCCGCGCACCCCTGATCGTCGCCGTCGACGGGGTCACCGATCCGCGCAACCTCGGCGCCATCGTCCGGTCGGCCGCCGCTTTCGGCGCGCACGGGGTCGTTGTCCCGGAGCGGCGGTCGGCGGGCATGACCGCGTCTGCCTGGCGCACGTCGGCCGGCACGGCGGCGCGGATCCGGGTGGCGCGCTGCACCAACCTGGTGCGGACGTTGAAGGACTACGCCGAGCAGGGCCTGATGATCGCGGGCCTGGATGCGGACGGCACCACCGACACCGATTCGTTCGAATTGGCCACGTCGCCGCTGGTGATCGTGGTCGGTTCGGAGGGGCGCGGGCTCGCCCGGTTGACCCGGACGGTCTGTGACGTCACGGTGTCGATCCCGATGGCGCGGTCCGTCGAGTCGTTGAACGCCTCCGTCGCCACCGGCGTGGTGCTGGCCGAGGTTGCCCGCCGGCGCAGGTTGGAAGCGACCGGCTGAGCATCACCGCGCCACCTGGGTCGGGGTAGGGGGCATCTCCTGCCGCTCCAGAGCTCGATCGCTGCGATAGCATGATGAGAGCGATTCTCATTGTGAGCAGAGGCGGTGCATCCGTGAGCGGTTCCACCGTCCCGTCCGGAACAGACCGGGTTGTCGACGTGCCGGCCGGCGCGGGCGATCCTGCGAGCACCGCCGGGCCGGTTGCCAGCGCAGTCCGCACCAGGGATGCCTGCCTCGCCTACGGCGGCCGGGTGCTCTGGGATGCGCTCGACCTCGATGTTGCGCCGGGTCAGTTCGTCGCAATCCTCGGGTCCAACGGCTCCGGCAAGACGAGCCTGCTCAAGGTGTTGCTGGGTGAGCAACCACTGACCAGAGGTCAGGCGTGGATCGGCGGCGAGCCGGTTCGGCGCGGCAGCACCGAGGTCGGGTACGTCCCCCAGCGGGTAGCCATCGACGAAGGAACGATGATCAGGGCCCGCGACGTGGTGCGGATGGGTATCGACGGGCACCGTTGGGGGCTACCCATCGGCGCCGGACGCTCGCGTCGGGCGATGCGCGACCGGATCACCGCGCTGCTGGAATCGGTCGACGCCGCCGATCTCGCGGACGCGCCCGTGGCGATGCTGTCCGGGGGCGAGCTGCAGCGGGTACGCGTCGCCGCGGCGGTGGCGTCCGACCCATCGATCCTGCTGTGTGACGAGCCGTTGGCCGCACTCGATCTGCGGCACCAGCAGGAGGTGGCCGCGCTGCTCGACCGTCGCCGGCGCGAACACGGGACCGCGATCCTGTTCGTCACCCACGACATCAATGCGGTCCTGGATTACGTGGACATGGTGCTGTACCTGGCGGGCGGCCAGTTCCGGTTGGGCACGCCCGATGAGGTGCTGACCTCGTCCGGTCTGACGGAGCTGTACGGCGCACCGGTCGAGGTGGTCCGGGCGCAGGGCCGGGTGATCGTCGTGGCCTCCAGCGATCCCAGCACCGGATTCCACCTGGACGAGAGGGATCACGGTGCCGGCGATCACAGCCGGCATGACGACTGACGCGTCAGCAGGTTGAGCGCCGGTCAAGAACCCGCAGCAGCGACAGCGGCCGCGACGGTGGACCGCTCCAGAGAGAGCCCGCAGGGGCGATCCGGAGACCCGGACCGCCCCTGCGGTGGTACTGCGCAACCGTGCGTGTCAGTCCTTGACGAACGCAGAGCTCCCAGAGGCCGGGATGTCGTGCCCGGTCAGCGACGAGTCGGCCGACACCGCCGACGACGAGGCGAAACGCTGCCCGGTGTTCGGGTCGAACACGTGCATGTGGTTGCTGTCCGTCACTGTCGCCCGAACCGTCGAGCCACTGTGCGGGTGCACCCGGGCGTCTGTCCGAATCACCATCCGGCCGCCGTCCGGGGTGTGCCCGTGGACGAACGAGTCGGCACCGAGCTCCTCGACCAGGTCGATGGTGACCGGCAGGCCCTCACCGCTGAGCGTCAGGTTCTCGGGACGGACGCCGAAGACAACCTCCTTGAGGTTCTTCTCCGACGCCTCCGCCATCAGCTCACGGGGCAGCGGCACGACGGTCTCGCCGAGCTTGGCGCCCTCGGCGACCAACGGCAGGGTCAACAGGTTCATCGACGGCGAGCCCATGAAGCCGGCGACGAAGACGTTGTTCGGCTTGTCGTACAGCGTCCGCGGGGTGTCGCACTGCTGCAGGATGCCGTCCTTCAGCACCGCGACGCGGTGACCCATCGTCATCGCCTCGACCTGGTCGTGGGTGACATAGACGGTGGTGGTGCCCAGCCGGGCCTGCAGTTCGGCGATGTTCGCGCGCGTCTCCACGCGCAGCTTGGCGTCGAGGTTGGACAGCGGCTCGTCCATCAGGAAGACGGAGGGCTCGCGGACGATGGCCCGGCCCATGGCCACGCGCTGCCGCTGGCCGCCGGACAGCGCCTTCGGCTTGCGGTCCAGGTACTTCTCCAGATCGAGCAGCCCGGCCGCCTCGCGCACCTTGGTGGCGATCTCGGACTTGTTGACGCCGCGCAGCTTCAGCGCGAAGCCCATGTTCTCGGCGACCGTCATGTGCGGGTACAGCGCGTAGGACTGGAAGACCATTGCGATGTCGCGGTTCTTCGGCGGCACATTGGTGACGTCGCGGCCACCGATGATGATGCGGCCCTCGTTGATGTCCTCGAGGCCGGCGAGCATGCGCAGGGCCGTGGACTTGCCCGATCCGGACGGACCGACAAGAACAAGGAACTCGCCGTCGGGGATATCCAGGCTCAGGCTGTCCACGGCGCGAACCGGCGGGTCACCTGCGTAGATGCGGGAGGCGTCCTCGTACTTGACGTCAGCCATTGTCACGTCCTTCCATCGGTCCTCTCGAGCGAGAACCAGCTTGGTGGCCCTGCGTCGATACAGGGATTGAGTCGACGATAGAGGACTCCCGGGGCCTTGTGAAGGTCCTTGGAAAACGTTTACCGCGCTTGTCCGGACTGTCCGGAATTGATCGGCACGGCATCGCCGCGACGCCGAGCGCCCCTTGGAGAACGAACGGACACCGAGCGGATACCGTGTGACCGTGGATCGCCCAGCACGCACCCGCCCACCCGCCACACTGGCGTCGCTGGCCGCGGAACTGGGGATCTCCCGGACCACGGTGTCCAATGCGTACAACCGCCCGGACCAGCTTTCCCCGCAGTTGCGGTCCCGGGTGATGGAGGCGGCCCGCCGGCTGGGATACCCGGGACCCGATCCGGTGGCGCGTTCGCTGCGGACCCGCAAGGCGGGCGCGGTCGGTCTGCTGCTCACCGAGCAGGTGTCCTACGCCTTCCGTGACCCCGGCGCCGTCGCCTTCCTCGAAGGTCTCACCCTCGAGTGCGATGAGGCGCGGGTCGGCCTGCTGCTGGTGCCCGCCCGGCCGGATGCCGAGGACGTGCTCGGGGTGGCGGGCGCGGCGGTCGATGGGTTCGTCGTCTATTCGATGCCCGATGACGACCCGCATCTGGCAGCTGCGCTCGCTCGGCCGGTGCCGTCCGTCATCTGCGACCAGCCCGGCATCCCCGGTGCCGACCTGGTGGGTATCGATGATGCGGCCGCGATCCGCGGGGTTGCGGACCATCTGATCGCGCTGGGTCATCGGCGGATCGGCGTGATCTGCATGCGGCTGGGCCGCGCACGGCTGGATGGTGAGGTGTCCATCGAACGTCAGCAATTGGCGCACTACCACGTGCAGCGCAACCGGCTCATCGGGCTGCGCGCCGCGTTCACCCAGGCCGGGGTGGCCTGGGATCGGGTGCCGGTCGTGGAGCGCTTCGAGCATTCCGTGGAGGCAGGCGCGTCCGCGGCCGCCGAGGTGCTCGCATTGGATCCCGGCATCACAGCACTGATCGCCACCTCCGATGTACTGGCGCTCGGGGCGATCGAAGAGCTCACCCGGCGCCGGCAGCGGGTGCCGGAGGACGTCTCGGTCACCGGTTTCGACGGCATCCGGCAAGCGATCGACGCACAACTGACCACCGTCGTGCAGCCGGTGGTGGACAAGGGCAGGCAGGCGGGCCGGATGCTGCTCAATCCGGAGCGCAAGACGCAGGGGCGCCGGGTCATGCTGGAGACGACCTTCCTGCCCGGACGAACAACTGCGCCGCCGCGGGTGTAGCGGGCGGGCGTTCGAACAGCACGCGCATCTGATGGTTGTCCGGTCCCGGCAACGTCAAGATCGTCTTCTGGAAGTCACTCTGGGCTGAACTCTGGGCCCGCGGCCCCCGTGCGATGTCGATTTCTGCCGCCCCGTTCGTATGGATGGTGAGGGCCGGCGATGGGCCGGCCGTTGCAGGAGGGAAGGCAAGATGGGACGAATCGTCGTGATCCACAACCTGACGTTGGACGGTGTTGATCAGGCGCCGGGCCGTGCGGACGAGGACCTGCGGGGCGGGTTCCCGCACGGCGGATGGGCGGTTCCCTACAGCAGGGACGCGATGGGTCGGGTGATGGGTAGCGGCCTGGCCGGCGACGGTGCGCTGCTGCTGGGCCGGCGGACGTATCAGGATTTCGCTGAATATTGGCCGCGCCAGGACGGCAATCCCTTCGCGGGGGTTCTCGAGCGGATGACGAAGTACATCGTCTCGGGAACCTTGCCCGAGCGCCTGCCGTGGCAGAACTCGGTCGTGCTGAAGGGACCGGTCGGGCCAACGGTGACCGCGCTGAAGGGCCGGGTATCGGGTTCGCTGGTGGTGCTCGGCAGCGGAGAACTGGTCAGGGAGCTGGCCGCGGCTCGGCTCGTGGACAAATATGTGTTGCTGATCCACCCGCTGACCCTCGGGCAGGGTCGGCGGCTGTTCCCGGACGGGATGCCGCCTGCGTCATTGGAGTTGGTGGACTGCACGCCGACCTCCACGGGCGTGGTGATCTGCACATTCCGGCCCGTTGGTACCGGGACCACAACCGCATTCGGGGAGGTGGATCATGCCGAAGCAGTACTTGTTGAGCATTGAGCAGCCCGACGGCCCGCCGCCTGCCCCGGACCTCATGGCAGAGATCGTCCGGAAGCTCGACGTCCTGAACGCCGACCTGAAAGCAGAGGGCAGCTGGGTGTTCGCCGGCGGCCTGCACCCGCCGACGACCGCCACCGTCGTTCGGTCGGCCGGTGCCTCTCTGCTGTTCACCGACGGCCCCTACACCGAGGGCAAGGAGCACATCGGCGGGATCATCGTCATCAGTGCGCCGGACCTCGATGGGGCGCTGCACTGGGCCGGGCGGCTTGCCGAGGCGACGACGCTGCCCGTCGAGGTGCGCCCGTTCCAGGACGGCCCCGGCTGAGCGCGACAGATGGACGCGCGAACACCGGGGCGTCGGACGCACAGCGGATCGAGCAACTCTTTCGCGCCGAATACGGCCGTGCGGTGGCGGTTCTGGTGCGGGTCCTGGGTGACATCGACCTTGCCGAAGAGGCCGTGCAGGAGGCCTTCACCACTGCGCTGCAGCGCTGGCCGGAGTACGGATTTCCGCCGAACCCGACCGGATGGATCATCACCACATCCCGTAACCGGGCGATCGACCGCCTCCGGCGGGAGTCGGTCCGCGCGGATCGCCAGGCGCAGGCAGCTGTGTTCATGGGGCCAGTCGGCGTTCCTGGCAACGACGAGCAGGAGGGCGACGCCGTGCCTGATGACCGGTTGCGGCTGATCTTCACCTGTTGCCATCCCTCGCTCGGCGTACCCGCGCAGATTGCTCTGACATTGCGCCTGCTGGGCGGCCTTTCGACGCCGGAGATCGCCCGTGCATTCCTCGTTCCCGAGTCGACCATGGCGCAGCGACTGGTCCGTGCCAAGGCCAAGATCCGCGATGCCGGCATCCCCTACCGGGTGCCGACCGAGTCCGAACTCCCGGACAGGCTGCCCGCCGTCCTGGCCGTGGTGTACCTCATCTTCACCGAGGGGTACACCGCATCAGCGGGCGTGACGCTCACCCGGGGCGACCTGTGCGCAGAGGCCGCCCGCCTCGGTCGGATGCTGGCTGCCCTCATGCCTGACGAGCCGGAGGTCGCCGGTCTGTTGGCATTGATGTTGCTCGTCGACTCCCGTCGCGCCGCGCGCACCGGCCCCTCCGGCGATCTGGTTCCGCTCGGCGAGCAGGACAGCAGCCTCTGGGACGCAGCGGCGATCGCCGAGGGCCAGGCGCTGGTGCGAGGGTGCTTGCGGCGCAACAAACCTGGGCCGTATCAGATCCAGGCGGCCATCAACGCGGTGCACAGTGACACGACGTCGGCCGGGACCGATTGGCGGCAGATCGTTGCCCTGTACGACCAGCTGATGTTCCTGCAACCGACGCCGCTGGTGATGTTGCATCGAGCGGTCGCGGTCTCCGAGGTGGACGGTCCGCAGGCCGGGCTCGAATTGGTCGATGGTCTCGCGCTGGGCGGCCACCACATCTTCCACGCGGTGCGCGCGGACCTCCTCCGCGAGTTGGCGCGCCCGGTGGAGGCAGCCGATGCGTATCGCACAGCGATTGCGCTGACCGACAATGCCGTCGAGAAGTGTTTTCTGCGGGGCCGGCTGGACCAGCTGGACGGTTGACGACGGTCGTCACCGTGGCGGGCGCTCGCCCTCACCGGCTCTCCGTCCACCACACGCTTTGGCTGCGCACCCCTTGATGACACAGAATCCCGACATGATGGACAGCGCTTCCACCGCATCACCGCAGACTTTCTCCGCTCCTCCGGCGTCGGGCCCCCCGGGAATGGCTGGTTCTTCGTCACTTCCGCGCGGCCTCATCGTCGTCCTCGGGTTGGCGGGCGGTGTCGTCATCGTGGCGGGCATGCGCGCCATTCCGGACATCATCGGCCCGGTGTTCACCGCTGTGGTGCTGACGATCACCGTCGACCCGGTGCGCACCTACCTGTTGCGACGCGGGGCGCCGCGGTGGCTTGCCTCGCTGGCGGCGTTCCTGAGCGTGCTGGCGATCGTTGTCGGCCTTTTCGCGGCGTCGATCGTCGGGCTCATCCAGTTGGCCACCCTCCTTCCGCAATACTCCGATCAGATTCAGCAGCAGCTGAGCGGCATCGAGAGTTGGCTCGCCGGAATGGGCGTCAGCCAGGCCGACATCCAGAACATGCTCAGCGGCATCAGCCCGAGTGCCATTGCATCCTTCGCTGCATCGCTGCTCGGTGGAATCAGCGGCTTGCTGTCCTGGCTGGCTCTGCTGTTGGTGCTGTGCATCTTCTTGACGGTCGACGGAATGGTGTTCGGCGATCGAATGGCCAAGGTGCGCCCCGGACGCGAATCCGTGCTGGACGCCCTCGGTGTCTTCGCGAAGGGCACCCGGAAGTATTTCGGTGTCGCGACGGTCTTCGGCGGCATCGTCGCCGTTCTGGACTGGGCGGCGCTGCTCATCCTCGGTGTCCCGGCCGCAGGCCTCTGGGCGTTGCTCGCGTTCGTCACCAACTACATCCCGAACATCGGCTTCATCATCGGCCTGATCCCGCCTGCATTGCTCGGACTGGTGATCGGTGGGCCCGGCCTGATGATCGCGGTCATCGTGACCTACTGTGTCCTCAACTTCGTCATTCAATCTGTTCTTCAGCCGAAGTTCGTCGGTGACGCCGTCGGACTGACGACGACGGTGAGCTTCCTGTCGCTGATCGTGTGGGCCTTCATCCTCGGTCCGATCGGCGCCATCATGGCCATCCCGGCGAGCCTGCTGTTCAAGGCGCTGCTCGTCGACATGGATCCGCGGGCTCAGTGGCTGGAACTCTTCTTCGGCGACCGGCCGGACTTCACCTCCCGGCGAGCCAGACGCGCACAGAGCGACGGGGTCTCGGTCGCTGCAGGCCCACCGACAGTGCCCGGTCGCGACGGCGCGGATCCGGAGACGCAGCGGGAAGGCAATGGTGAAGCGGTGACCTCGTGATCGATCACATCAGGATCCGGACGGATCCCTGATGACGCCGTCTCGCGGTACGACGCGACGCCGGCGGTGAGGGGTTGTCGGCGCCCCTTGGAATTTCGGGGGATTCCCCGCCGGATCCTGCCGGTGACGCCGGCGGGTCGTGCAACCCTTGGACCCGCGCGCTCCGTCCTTCCTGCAACAGCCACCTGCAGGAGGACACATGAGAAGGACATCGCTCGTCGCCGGCGTCACCGTCGCCGCCGCACTCACCCTCTCGGCATGTTCGACGGGGGGTGACTCCGCGGTTTCCGCGTCGTCGGCCGGGCCGGTGTCCGCTGCCGCCGGAGGCGCTGCCGTGGCCGAGGCCGCCGCGCCGCAGGCAGATGTCGCCACCGCGCCGCAAGCCGGGGTAGCCGCCGCACCGCAGGGGGGTGCCGGCGCTATGGCGGCAGTGCCTGACGGGTCAACGAGTGTGACCGCCGATCGCGGCTCGATCACCGCCCAGGGCGTCGGGAAGGTCACCGGGACACCGGATGTCATGACCATCTCGTTGGGCGTGGAGACGCGGGCGTCGTCGGCGAAGGACGCCCTGGAGCAGAACAATGCGATCGCCGCCGACGTGATCGGCGTCCTGAAGAACAGCGGCGTCGACCCGGCAGACCTGCAGACCAGCCGGCTGTCGGTCAACCCCAGTTACGGCGACAACAACACCATCACCGGGTATCAGGTCACCAACAGCGTCACCGCGGTGTTGCGCGACATCGCGGGCGCCGGTGCGGTGATCGACGCGGTGGGGCAGAAGGCGGGCAACGCCGCCCGGGTCCAGCAACTCAGCTTCTCCATCGATGACGACAGCGCCCTGCTCGCCGCGGCGAGGGCCGACGCGGTCAAGCAGGCGCAGAAGCAGGCCAAGCAGCTTGCAGATGCTGCCGGGGTCACATTGGGTGCGGTGCACTCGATCGTGGAGTCCTCGGGATCGGTGCCGATGCCGATCTACGCCACTGCGGACTCCGCGGGGGCAGCCGCAGCGTCGGTCCCGGTCGAACCGGGCAGCCAGGAACTCAGCGTCGTGGTGCAGGTCGTCTACGACATCGCGCAGTGACCTCGGTCCCGTCGCGGTGCAGCTGTCAGTGTGGCGACAGTTCGGATTGACCTCTGCCGTGATGGCCACGCCTCAGGTGCCGGTGCCGTCGGGTTTGCTCCCGATGTCGTCGACGGATCGGTATCCGCCGATCAGAGCCATCCGCATTGCCGGTGGCGAGTCGTGCGAGGCCGGCGGGTGCGGTCGGGATCGCGCTTCCATCCGTCGCCACTCGGCCGAGAGGGCGGCAGCTCGTCGCCCCAGACAATCGCGCAGCAGATCACGGCAGCGGTGATCACCGTGGACTTCCCCCCTCATCGGCATCCGGTCGCCGACGACGTGTGGAGTGCTGCCGGGTTCGTCAGGTTGTGGGCTCAAGGGCATGCGCACACCCGGTCGACCAGGGACCGATCGGCACTTGAGGGTGCGGTCCATCGAACGTGGAACATCAGGACGCCCCGCCCTCGGCGGAGGGCGGGGCCTTTCCGGGGACACCGATCCGCGGCGTGCAGATCCATGTGTCTCCGATCTATCGATACCCGGCCTCGCAGGGTCGAAACCGTATGCACGACAACAACGACGAATTCACCCCTGTGGGTGGTACGGCCCGTCATTCACGTTCCGGGGCTTCCCTTGCCGGCTTCTCGCGCGCCGGCGCGGCGGGATCGGGTTGCCCCTTGAGGAAGAGGTACCAGGAGGAGGTGGAGAGGACCAGTCCACCGAACGCTGTGTAGGCACCGAGGAAGCTGAGGAAAAAACCGGCCCCACCCTGCGTTGCCTTTCTTGGTGCCGACGTCCGTGGTGACCCTTGGCCATCCCCTGGGTTCGCGTCCAGGGGTGGGCTGGTGGCGGTCGGATCGTGGCGGTCGAGGGGTCGGACAGATCCGCCTGCCCGCCGTGGGGTTTACGATCCTGGCGCAGCATCCCAACAAGCGGCGGATGGCGGGCGTGCACGGCGGGAGGGGCAGTTTGTCCGGACATGACCCAAAGACCGCCGCGTACTTGTCGCGTCCTTCTGTCGAGTACGGCGCGCTGGGACCGCCGGGCGGGCCGAGGCGCATTGCCGGTGCGCTGGGGGTCGTTGTCCTGTTGACGGCCGTCTCATTCGGTCTGCTGTTCGTGGCGGTCCTGCCCGGCCGGCATGAGATCAACGGACAGATATTCGGTGTCGGCCTGGCCCTCACCGCCTACTTGCTCGGAGTACGGCACGCCTTCGATGCGGACCACATTGCCGCCATCGACAACACCACGCGGAAACTGGTCGCTGACGGCAAACGCCCCGTCACCGTCGGTCTGTTCTTTTCGCTCGGTCATTCGACCGTTGTGTTCGTGATGGCCGTGTTGGTTGCCGTCGGCGCGCAATTTGTCAGCACATTGGTTTCTGGTGATTCCGACGTCCACCAAACCCTCGGTCTCATCGGGACATCGATCTCCGGGTTCTTCCTGATCGTCATCGGGCTGATCAACTTCGTCGCACTGGTGAGCATCTACCGGGTGTGGCGCGATGCGCAGACCGGGGCGTATGACGAGGAGGCACTGGAGGAGGCGCTGAATTCCAGGGGGGTCTTCGCGCGCTTGCTGCGCCCGGCGATGAAGGCGATCAAACGCCCCGGTCAGATGTACCCACTCGGGTTCCTGTTCGGACTGGGCTTCGATACAGCCACGGAGATATCGCTTCTCGTGCTGGCGGGTGCAGGGGCGGCGACCGGTCTCCCCTGGTACGCGGTGATGGTTTTGCCGTTGCTGTTCGCGTCCGGGATGAGTCTGTTCGACACGTTGGACGGAGCCTTCATGCAGGCGGCGTACCAGTGGGCCTTCGTCAAGCCGGTGCGCAAGGTCTACTACAACCTGACCACGACCGGTCTTTCCGTCGCGGTGGCACTCATCATCGGCGGCATCGAATTGATCAGTGTGCTGCACGAAAGGGCTCACATGACCGACCCCATCACGTCATGGGTCGCAGCGATCACCCTCGACGACATCGGCTATGTCATCGTCGCAATGTTTGTCCTGGTGTGGGCAGGTTCCTTCCTCTACTGGCGGTACTCAAATGTCGAACAGAGGTGGACCGCGAAACTTGCGGACGGCGAACGCTCGGCATGACCTCACCGACGACTTGCATCAGATCGTTGATGCAGCTGACTGCAGATGTGGTGCCGAGTGGGCCAGCAGTAGGCGACCCTCACTGCACCTCGGTACCGGTTGGACCCGCTCTCCCCGAAACGTGACGGCCTCAATGCGGCTTTGGCTCGTTCGGTCCGAGGCGCGGACCGACTGCCCGGCTGGTTGGCGCTCCAACTCACCTTTGGGGCCGGGCGCGAAGTTGAATGCCTTCGCAGCGCACGCCCTGCCGCGGCGAGACCCTTCTTGGATCGGTGGTGGCGCACGGGGCCGCGGCAACGTCTTCAACATCCACTCTCTGGCTCTTGCTTCTGGCAACCTCAATCGCTACGATTAGAACACACGTTCGAACCGATGGCGAGAGGATTCCTCGATGAACGAGCGGGACGGCTCACCGGGGGAGGATGCCGGGTGGGCCTCACTCGCGGCCGGTGCGGCGTCGGTGGAGTCGTTGACCGCGCTGGTCGGGGTGGACCCGGCCGGGCTGTCCGGGTCGGCGTTGGTGGACGCGGTGCTGGCTGCGGAGAAGGCGTTGTCGTTGCTGTCGGCGGTGCAGATCCGGTTGCAGGCGGCGTTGGCGGTGCCGTTCACCGCTGGTGACCCGATGCCGTTGGCTGCCCGGTTGGCCCGCAAGAGCTGCGCGCCGGGTGATCAGGACCAGGTGCGGGTCGTGTTGTTCGTGGACGAGGCGGCGGTGTCGCTGGCCGGCTCGGAGATCGCGGCGGCGTTGCGGATCTCCCCGATCACCGCCGGGATCCGGGTCCGTGACGCCCAGGCGATGACCACCGTGCTGGCCCCCACGCTGACCGCGCTGCAGGCCGGGGTGCTGGACCGCGGCAAGTCCAGGGTGATCAGCGAACACTGCGCACCGCTGAGCGGTCAGCACACCGCGGCGGTGCAGCACCTCGTGCTGCCCCGCGCCGGGGACCTGTCCACCGGTGAACTGCGGGAACTGACCGGGCGCGCGGTGATCACCGTCGACCCCGACGGGGCGGCCGAGCGGCACGAACACGCCGCCGCCCGCCGCGCCCTGGCGTTGACCGCGTTACCCGACGCGATGGCCTGCCTGCGGGCCACCCTGCCCGCCGACGGTGCGGTGAAGATCTTCCAACTCAGCGACCTGCTCGCCACCGGCACCGCCGGCAACCCCACCGACCCCCGAGGGATCAGCGCCCGCCGGGTCGACGCCTGGGTCGACATCGCCGAACAACTCCTCACCCACGGGCACCTCGACCTCACCGGATACCTCGGCGCACCCCTGCCCGACCACGGCACCCCACCACCACCCCGACCACATCACCCGACAAGCACCGACACCGACACCCGCAGCGGCACCGAACGCGGTGGGACCGGCACCGAACGCGGTGGGACCGGCACCGAACGCGGTGGGAGCAAAGGCAGCGGGACATGCACCGGCGGCGGGGACCCGTTCACCCCGGGCGACACCGGATGGGCCGCCAGCGACGACCCCATCCCCGAACCCGACCCCGGACCCGACCCGATACCCGGACCCGACACCCACACCGGTGGCGCCGGCCAGGACGAGGAGGCCGGAAGTGCCGTGCTGCCACCGGCAGCACCGGAGCCGGCCAACACACAGCCCGCGCCGACCGCACCGCCACCCACCGCGCCGACCGCACCGCCACCGACCGCACCGCCACCGGCCGCACCGCCACCGGCCGCGCCGAACGGTCCGGCCGGGCGGGGCCGGCGGTCACTGACCCGGCAGGGCCGCCGACCACACCTGTCGGTCGTGATCGGCCTGGACACCCTCGCCGGCCTGGACGACCTGCCCGCTCTGCTCGCCGGGTACGGGGCCATCCCCGCCGGCACCGCCCGCAATATCGCCGCGTCCGCCGCGACCATCACCACCCTGACCGCGGACCCCACCACCGGGGCGGCCACCGCCGCCGGGGCCCTGACCTACCGGCCCCGGCAAGAACTGCGTGACCAGATCACCACCCTGCTCAGCACCTGCCAATTCCCGTCCTGCCGGCAACCCTCCTGGCGCTGCGACATCGACCACACCAACGCCTTCAACCATCAACACCCCGACCGGGGCGGCCCGACCACCACCGCCAACACCGCACCGCTGTGCCGGCGCCACCACCTGTTCAAACACCACACCGGCTGGCACGTCCGGATGAACCCCGCCGACTTCACCACCACCTGGGCCAGCCCCACCGGCCACACCTACAACAAAACCCAACAACCCATCCACACCCCCCAACTCTGGATCACCACCCCCGGCACCGCCATCGCACAACACCTCGACAACCGCAACGCCACCACCACCGTCACGAGAACCACGAGAACCCCAACCACCACGAGAACCACGGCGACCGCGCCGGCAGCTGCAACCACCACGACCACGACCGGGGAAACCCTTGAAAGCACCACCGCCACAGAAACCCCCGGCCACCACGACACCACCCCCGGATGGATCGAAGGACTCCTCACCGATTTACTCCTGCACCACCACCTGACCAAGGCGCCACTGGAATACCAACCCGACCCCGACGCCTGGAACACCGACATTCCGTCCCTGCACCACGCCGACGACACCGCTCCTCGCAGCGGCTCCCCAGACAGCGGTCTGGACAACAACGACGACAACAGCGACGGGGACAGCGACGAGGACGCACCACCCTTCTGACGACGCACCCGGCCCGGGCCGACAACGAAAGAGCCCGGTGCGAACGACCACCAAATGGTGGCCGCCGCACCGGGCTCTGTTCGTTCCCGTCAGCTAGCCCCGCGGCCCGCTTCTCAACGTGCTGACGCGCACGTAGTCGAAATCAGCCGTGAATGTGCCGACGGTCTCACTGGTCTGGCCCATCGCGATCAGCCCGATCCGCGCGTCGCAGCCCAGACTGTGCGTCCACGCCCCACCGCGAACCCAATGTCGGCCGTCCTGGCTGGTGTACGCCGTGTACCGCTCGGTGTCACCGAGAGCCTCCGCACGCACTTTGCCTCTGAGTTGCTCGACGACGATCCGGAGATACGTCCAATCTTCTGACGGCGGACCGACAACTGTGTTGCCGTAACGCGCCCACCCCTCGGGGACCGGGTTGATCTCCTTGGCAAACTCGGTTTGTCGAGTGTTGAAGTTCGAAAACTCCACCAACTTGACGAAGTTGTCGTCATCGCCATAAAGGACGATCCCGGCTTGGGCGTAGTTGAAACAGCAGCCGTCGTTCGGAACGTTCACCCGCACCTTCGTTTCCACGACGTAATCCCCTCGGGGTTGATTTCTGAGCAACACCGAAGCGGTATTGGTGTCGACGTAGAGGTCCGTCTGCTGGATCGGCAAGGTCAACACACCGCGGCCAACCGAGTACGAGCCGGCAGTCGGCGGGCGGACCCACGACCACCCAGCAAGGTTCGAGTGGTTGAACTCGTCGGAGTATCGGGTCAACAACTTTCCTGGCACCTGCGGCCGAACCAGAGTTGTCCTGTATTTGGTGCGTTGGCCGGGCTGGGCAGCGGGTGCAGGCTGCTTCGAGTCCGAAGCCCATTGGCCTCCGCGCACGGTTGGCCATCCATTGACCCAGTCAATCGGGTCCAGCATGGCCGGCCGCTTGGTGAAGCCAGGCTTTGGCGCGAAGAACGGATCCTCGCGATCAACGGCGTGGTACATCGTCCACCATTGGCCATCGTAATCTTGGAAGACGCTGTTGTGCCCGGTACCGACCCACCGATTACCATTCATGCTGATGACGGGTGTGCCACCGGTTTGGGCGTCGAGTAATGAGTTGCCTTCGCGGTCGACATAGGGGCCATAGATGTTCTTCGAACGCCCGACGAACACGCTGTAGCCCGTCAGGGCACCATTACAGCAATTTGTCGCAGAAACAAACAGGTAGTAATACCCATTCCGGTGCACGACGTTGGCGCCCTCATACTTGTTGTCCAGGGCGACCTGGGTCCCGGGGCCGGAGATGGTCGCTCCGTCGGCGGTGAAGGTGACATCGGTTCCGAAGATGCCACCGTAGTAGCTCCCGTAGAACAGACTGCCCTTGTCGGCCACCTTGTCGCCCGGGACCTCCGGGTCGTAGGTCCACAGGAAATTGCAGCCGTCGCCACCGCGGCGCGGACCGACGACAGGTTGATTGCTGAACGTCCACGGGCCGAGCGGGGTGGGGCCGGTGGCGACCCCGATGGCGTTGTCCGCATCGCAGTTGGGCTGCCCGCTCGTCGCGTCGGAGGTGTCGGTGACGACGACGAACATGTAGTACTGCGAGAACGTCGTCGAGTAAACAACATCCGGAGCCCACAGCGCCGCGGTGGGAGCGGCCCAACTCGGAAGCTCGCTGAACGCATCCCCGACGTAGGTCCAGTTCACCAGGTCCAGTGAACGCATGGTGGGGATCCGGTGGAACTGCAATTCGCCGGCCGCATTCACGTCTTTGTCGTTGAGCGGGTCGGTGGTGCAGTACATGTACCAGTAGCGGTCCCCGGCCTGCTGCCCATGGATGACGGTCGGGTCCGCGCAGCTCTCCACCACGCCGTCACCGGGGATCTTCGGCAGAATCGGGTTCTCATAGGTACCGGCGGGCCGGTTGTGTGCGCCGGCACCACTCGACGTCCAAGCCGGCGTGGCCGCTGCGGCCGGGGGAGCCGCCACGGCAACGGAACCTGCATTGCCTGCGATGAATCCGACAGCCATTGCGGCTGCCGCCGCCACGAGCCCGATTCGTCTTCTGACTTTCATTCCGCCTCCGATTTGTAACGACGCTCGACGTGCACCGGGGAGTGACATCACCCGCGCCGGCAGAGGGTCTGTATATATCCGAGGCATCGCTTTGTAAACGAATCGAAACATACTGCCAAAAGGTCGTACGGTTCTAAGTCATCTGCACCTTTTGTGGCAGAGCCCTATCGGCCCGAAAGGCCCAATTGTCGCAACCCGTCGGCGCAAGGCTCGACGAACATGAACGCACCGGGCACAGGGCCGATACCGACTGCGGCAGAAGCGTTCAACCGCCCGACAGGCTCCCGCCATCGGTGGTCTCCAACGCCAGCCCCCGGATCGGGCGCAAACAGTGGTTTCAGTCGGCAACGAGGCATGCTCCGGCTCGACCCACCTTGTTCACCGCGTGCCTGGACATGGCTTGCGCGCCCTCGCGAGGTCGGCAGCGTGAGGCCCGGGCGGCGTGAAAAGACCCACGGAAACCGAAGTGCTGAGAAGATGAGAACTTTCGGAGACTCCGGTCGGCCGTAGATCCGAAGCCCGCTCAAGTCCAGCGCTGCGATCGGCGGTGAGAAAATGTGCCGGGGCGCGCATCCGGCGAGGAATCGGGATTGCTCCGGCCCGCCCCCGACGACGGGCCGACGACACGAGATCCGGCATGGAGTTTGTTCCCCGCTGTCAGCGGTGCGAAACCGGCGCCACGCAGACGTTGCAACTGCCAGCCGTGGTGGCACCAACGGTTCACGTCACGGCGTCCATTCGGGTTCATGCGGTCGGCCGGTTGCAGACAAGTCGTCCGGCCAACGCCCGGCGCTGAACAGTCGGCGTTCAGCTGCCGGACGTCTGCGCTTTCGCGACGGGCCCGGACGTTCCGGCCGCATGCTGGGAGCGGCGCTTCTGCGCGCGCCGACGGTTGTCCGCGAGCACGTTGAGCACATCAGCCACCCGGTTCGGGTCGGCGATCCGAACGTCGGCCACCGACCGTCCCGCCCCGACCTTGATCCCGACGTCGCCCGGAACCAGCACACCGAAGGCGTTCTCGTCGGTGACGTCGTCACCGATGTACACCGTGGCCGTGCACTGGTTGGCCTTGATCAGGGCCTTGAGCGCGCGGCCCTTGTTGGTGGTGACGACGGTCAGCTCGAGCACCATCTTCCCGCGCAGCAGGTGCACTCCCGGCCAGCTGGCAGGGTTCTCCTCGATACTGTGGGTGACCTCCGCGGCATCGGCGGCGTCCATCCCGCGGAGGTGCACCGCGATTCCGGTGGGCTTGGGTTCCAGGCGAACGCCCCGGTACTCGGCGGTGATCTGCTGGAGTTCGAGCCTGAGCTTGGCAAGCCGCTTGGCGTCTTCGGGGCTCAGTGAGCTCTGGTCATCGCGATCTTCCGCGGACGTCTCCGCGCCGTGCGATCCCACCAGGTGCATGCGGTCCGCCGGCCCGAGCAGGTGCGCCAGGTCGTTCAAGGCACGTCCGGACACCACGGCGACGACCGTCCCGGGGGTGACGGCGAGAGCGCGCAGTGCTTCCATCGACTCCGGCAACGGCTTGGCGCTCGATGGGTCGTCGACGATCGGCGCCAGGCAACCGTCGAAATCGGTTGCCACCAGCAGTCTCTCGGTTTCGCTGACCTCGGCGAGCGCCGCAGTGACATCACCTGGCAACCGCGAAATGGCGTCCGCGACGTGGTCCCGGGTCTTCTCCAGTGCCGACAGGAACGCCGCGGCCCACCGATCGACGTCATGGGTCAGCACCTGACGGCGCAACGAGCGCATCCGGCGTCGGGCCTCGACCGTCGGCATCGTCAGCGCCGACCGCAGCCCGTTCTTCACACCGTCGGTGTCGTACGGGTTCACCAGCAGCCCGGCCCGCAGCTCCTTGGCCGCGCCGGTGAACTCGGACAGCAGCAGCACCCCACCGCCGTTGACCCGGCAGGCGACGTACTCCTTGGCCACCAGGTTCATCCCGTCCCGGAACGGTGTGACGGTCATGACGTCCGCGGCCACGTAGAACGAGGCCAGCTCCTCCCGGGGTAGCGACTGGTGCAGGTAGTGCACGGCCGGATGGCCGATCTTGCCGTAATCACCGTTGAGCGAGCCGACTTGCTGCTCGATCGCCTCCCGCATCCGGCGGTACGACCCGAGCCGCTCACGGCTGGGAGTTGCGATCTGCACCATGACGGCGTTCTCCACCGCTGGATCGCCCTCGGCCAGCAACTCGCGAAAAGCTCGCAGCCGGACGTCGATGCCCTTGGTGTAGTCCAGCCGGTCGACGCCCAGGATGATCTTGCTGGGGTTGCCGAGGTCCTCCCGAAGCTGTCGCGCGGCGGCGTGCACGCGCGGCGTCGCGGCCAAGGCCGACTGCTCCGCCGAATCGATGGAGATGGGATAGGCGGCCGCCTTGATCGTCCGACCGTCGTGCTCGATGCTGCCGCCGGTCGTCACAGCGCCGGTCAATGACTTGGCGAGCCGGGAGAAGTTGCGCGCGCCGCCCGGCAGTTGGAAGCCGATGAGATCGGCACCCAACAGGCCGTTGATGATCTGGGTGCGCCACGGCAACCGCATGAACAGCTCGACCGGTGGGAAGGGGATGTGCAGGAAGAAGCCGATGCGCACGTCCGGACGGAGCCTGCGCAACAGTTGAGGTACCAGCTGCAACTGATAGTCGTGCACCCAGACGGTCGCGCCGGGTGCGGCCAGTTCCGCGGCCGCCTCGGCGAACCGGGCGTTGACCACCTGGTAGGCCTCCCACCATTCGCGGTGGAAGTGTGACTCGACGACCGCGTCGTGGTACAGCGGCCACAGCGTCTCGTTGGAGAAGCCCTCGTAGTAGTCGTCGACCTCCTGCGCGGACAAGGTCACCGGGTGCAGGCTCAGCCCGTCGGTCTGGGTGGGCTCCAGGCTGACGTCAGCGGTACCCGGCCAGCCGATCCACGCGCCGTGCCGACGCGACAGGATCGGCGCCAGTGCGGTCACCAGGCCGCCGGGCGCCTGCCGGGCCTTGGTGGACCCGTCCGGCATCTTCTCCAGATCGAACGGCAACCGGTTGGCGACCACGACCATCTGGACCTGGTTGGTCGTCGCACCGTTGCCGCAGTTCGCGCCGGTGCCACCGTTCGGTTGCCCGGCCGGCCCGGTCGAGTCGCCGGTGGCAGGGCCCCCGGACGGGGCCTCGGTGGAGGTCGTTGCAGTGCTCACGCGACCCGCCCAGAGGTCAGCGGGACGGCCGCGGCCGCAGTGGGACGGGACGCGGTCTGGGAGGTCAGGGACGGGGAGTGGGCGGTCGGCACGTCGCTCACCCTAGCGGCCGGACACGACAGGCCGATGGGCCGAGCGTGACAACCTTGTCACTTGGTGTGAGATGTCCTATTCGTCATCGGGGCAGGTCGGAAGGTCAGTGTCCGAAAGGATCCGGATCCTTACCGGGTTGCCAGGTCAGCCCGGGCACGCCCCAGCCGTGTGCCTTGACGGCCTTGCGCGCGGCGCGGGCATTCTTGCCGATGAGCCTGTCCAGGTAGATGAACCCATCCAGATGATCGACCTCGTGCTGCAGGCACCGTGCGAAGAAACCTGTCCCCTCGACCTCCACCGGATCGCCTGCCATGTCGACGCCGGCGACCTTCGCCCAATCGGCGCGTCCGGTGGGGAAGCTCTCACCCGGCACCGACAGGCAACCCTCGGCGTCGTCATCAGGATCGGGCATGTTGGTCGGGATGGGCGAGGTCTCGATCGTCGGGTTGATGACGTAGCCGCGGCGTCGGGTGCCGTGATCGGGACAGTCGTACACGAAGATCCGACGGTCGTCACCGATCTGGTTTGCCGCGAGACCGGCGCCGTAAGCGGCGTCGTTGGTCTGGAACATGTCCTCGACGAACATCTCCAGTTCCGGCGTCGAGAACTCCGTGACAGGGCGGGTCGGGCGGTGCAGGACCGGGTCACCGCAGATGACGATGGGTCGGATGGTCATCGGAACAGGGTAATGACAGAGCAACGCGGATCGTGCCGCGTGCTCCACGACACAGTGCCGGGCAATCCGAGTGACAGGTGCCAACCTCAGCGCCCGGTGGTCGCGGAGCGGGCGGCGAACCGTTGTCCGCAGCCAGTTCGGCTTCCACACGGCGGTGTGGCGCGGCTTGTAAGGGCAGGCTAACCTCAGAATCAGCACGGCATGCGATGGTCCGTGACGCTATCGGGAGGCAGCATGCTGGCGACGTTCGTCATCGGGCTCCGCGAGGGGCTCGAAGCGGCGTTGATCATCGGGATCATCGCTGCCTTCCTCCGGCAGAGCAATCGGCCCGATGCGCTGCGCAAGGTGTGGGCCGGCGTTGGTGCCGCGGTCCTTCTGTGTCTGGCCGTGGGGATGTCGTTGCAGCTGCTCAACACGGCCCTGCCGCAGCGCGAGCAGGAGATGCTCGAGGGCGTCGTGACGGCCATCGCCGTGGTCATGGTCAGTTACATGGTGCTGTGGATGCGAGCGCATTCCCGCGATCTCAAGGGCACTCTGCGTACCGCCGCGGGCAGTGCGCTCGCCAGCGGCTCGGCGGGTGCGCTGGTCGCGATGGCGTTCCTCGCCGTCATTCGGGAGGGCTTCGAGACGGCGGTGTTCCTGTTGGCTGCCTTCCAATCCGCGCTGTCCCCGGCGGAGGCCGTTGCGGGAGTCATCCTCGGTGTCGGCGTCGCGACGGGACTCGGGTACCTGGTCTACCGGGGCGGCGTGACACTGAACCTGTCCCGCTTCTTCCGTATCACCGGCGTGGTTCTCGTGCTGGTCGCGGGCGGCCTGGTGATGAGCACGCTGCGCGCGGCGTACGAGGCGGGCTGGCTGACTGCGGGACAGCAGCCGGTGCTGGACCTCTCGGCCATTGCCCGACCCGGCTCCGTCACCGAATCACTGCTCACCGGCATGCTCGGAATCCGCTCCGGCCTGCCGGTGGTCGAGGTCGTCGCCTACCTGCTCTATATGGTGCCGATGCTGCTCGTCGTGCTGTGGCCGCCGCGCCGCACACCGTCCGGACCCGCGCTCGGCCGCGTCCTGGTGGGCGCTGCCACGGGCGCACTGGTGCTGGCCGGCCTGCTCCTGATGTCGGCGCCCGCGACGCCTGCGCGGGTGACGACGGCTCAAGGACCATTCGTCGTGTCGACGGCCGCCCGGACCGCCGCCACCGGCAGCGACGCCGGAAACGTCACCGCCACCGTTGACGCGTCCTCCGCCGCCCGGGTCGGTGCCGATGTCAGCGGTGCGCTGCCGGGTGCGGGAAGTTTCGAGCTGGTGCTGACGCCCACCGGAACCGGCCCCGGCGGGACCACCTTCATCGGCGAGCCGTCGACGAGGGGCGTCGATGCCGCCGCCGCCGGACTCCCGACCTCGCTGACCGCCTCCCAGCTGGCCGAGCGCAACGGCGGGCGGCTGCCCGTCGGTGTCCGGTCCGCCGGCGGTACGCAGGTCCTGGGCATCACCTACACCGACAGCCTGACGCCGACTCTGGCCGTCGATGCGGAAACAGGGGTGGTGACAGCCGTGGAGCTCCGGCTGATCCGCTCGATGCAGGTGACGGTTCCCGGCCGGTCGGCAGCGCCTGCCGGCGCGGTGGCGGAGGCCACGCTGATCATGACCGACGCCGGCCTCGCCGCCGGCCGTGCACGGATCGCGGCGTTCGAGCACGACCGGGTCAGGCAGGAGGTCCTCGGCCAGGTGATCCCGACGCTGCTCGCCGTGTTTGCCGTGCTGCTGCTGGCATTCGGTGTACCGAAGTTGGTCCGGCGGGGGCCGACGGCCGATGACGCGCCCCCGGCAGCCGATCCGACGGATGGGCCACCGACTCGAACAGCACCACCCGAACCTGGGCATCCGGCGATCACCTCGGCCGGGTCGACGCCTGGCGAACCGATCCGGCCGGCGCCCCCGCAGCCCGTTGGCTCGGGGATACGGCCCGGGCGCTGACCTGCCGTCATCCCCGCCGAGGACATCCCGGTTGCTGTCATGCCCGTCACCGTCACGCCGGGCGCCGTCAGACGTGCCGCCGTCATCCCGCTCCCGTCGCAGCCTTCCCACGCCGCCACCGGCGGACCCGACCGCTTTGGAGACCCATGAACGTCCCTTTGTGCCGCGCCGCCCTCGCCCCCGTCGGGCTGGCGACCGTTTCGGCCCTGATGCTGTCGGCGGCCCTGATGCTGTCGGCCTGCGGCTCGAACACCGACAGTGCGTCGACCCCGGCGGCGGCCTCGTCGACATCCCCGTCAGCAGCGGTCGCCTCAGCGACGGGGGAATCGGCGCCGGCGTCGTCGGGCGCTGACGGCAGCGGATCGCCGGCCGACGGCGTTGCGGTGGCCATCACCCTGACCGAGGACGGTGGCTGCGTCGCCAGCCCGAACTCGGTGCCGGCCGGGCAGGTGACGTTCGTGGTCACCAACGTCGACGCCGTCGGCGTCACCGAGGTCGAACTGGTGGCCGATCAGCGAATCGTGGGTGAACGGGAGAATCTAGCGCCCGGTTTCGACTCGACCTTCTCCGCGCGCCTGGACGGCGGGACCTACGAGGTGTACTGCCCCGGGGCGAGCACCGAGCGGACGCCGTTCACCGTCACCGGGCGGGCCGCCGCCCAGTCCGCCGACCTGACGGTCCTGCTCCGGCAGGCCACCGTCGACTACGCCACCTACGTCGACGATCAGATCGCCTTCCTGCTCGTCCCGGTACAAGAGCTGGCGGCCGCCATCAAGGCGGGCGACCTGTCCGCCGCCCAGCAGGCCTACATCAAGGCCCGCGCATTCTACGAACGGATCGAACCTGTCGCCGAGTCGTTCCCCGATCTCGACCCCGCCATCGACCTGCGGGCGGGTGATGTCGAGGCGGGCACCGCTTGGACCGGGTTCCACCCGATCGAGCAGGCGCTGTTCGAGAAGAAGACGACCGCCGGCCTCACGCCACTGGCCGACAGATTGGTTGCCGACATCCACGACCTACAGGGTGAGGCCGAGAAGTTGTCCACCGCGACGGCCGCCGGCACCGCGGGCGGCTACCAGGCGTTCGAGATCGCGAACGGCGCCGCGACGCTGCTCGACGAGGTGCTGGCCTCCAAGATCACCGGTGAGGAGGAGGCCTATTCGCGCATCGACCTGCTGGATTTCGAGTCGAATGTCGAGGGTTCGCTGCAGGCCTTCGCCACCCTGAAACCGGCACTGGATCAGATCGACCCGACGCTGGTGCCGAAGATCTCGAGTGCGTTCGATGCCCTGACCAGCGCGCTGGAGCACTACCGGGATCCTGCCGCGCCCGGCGGTTGGACGCCGTACGACAAGCTGACGACCCAGGACAAGAAGAAACTGACCGACGCGCTACTGGTGGTCCAGGAACCGCTGTCAGCCATCTCGGCGAAGATCACCGGCTGACGTGCGAGACGAACCGCAGGTGAACGCGCCCCCTTCAGGTGAGACCGGCGCGACGTCACGGCGGCGCTTCCTGGGCGGAGCCGCGGCTGCCGGTGTCGGTCTGGCGGCCGGCGTCGGGGTGGGTGCCGGGTACGGGATCCGATCAGCCGATGCGGGTTCGGCACCACCCGTCGACGCTGCGTCGGTCGATTCCGCTGCGGCCAGAGCCGCCGCCGTGGTGCCGTTCTACGGTGCCCGGCAGGCGGGGATCACCACCCCGCAGCAGGAACGGCTGATGTTCGCCGCGCTCGATGTCACGACCACCGACTCCGACGAGCTCCAGCGGATGCTCGGTCGGTGGGCGGCCGTGGCCGCGCGGTTGACAGCCGGCAAGCAGGTGAGCGACTCCCCGGTGCGGGATCAGCAGGCGCCGTTCGACACCGGTGAATCGATGGACCTCGGACCTCACTGCTTGACCGTCACCGTCGGCTTCGGTCCCTCGTTGTTCGACGACCGTTTCGGACTCGCCGAGCGCCGGCCGCCCGAGTTGGCTCCGTTCGGCACGATCCCCGGTGACGCGGTGATGAGGCCAGCGTTGTCCGACGGGGACCTCTGCATCCAGGCCTGCGCCGATGACCCACAGGTGGTGTTCCACGCGGTCCGCAACATGGTGCGCGCCGCCCGCGGCACCGCGGTGCTCAAGTGGTCGCAGGTGGGCTTCGGTCGCGCCTCGGCGACCGGCTCCGGCCAGTCGACACCGCGGAATCTGATGGGTTTCAAGGACGGCACCCGCAACATCCATGCCGACGACACCGCGGCCCTCGACGCGCAGGTATGGGTGCCTTCGGCGGCGATCGCTGCCAGCGCGCCGGCCGGGGGCCAGCCGGGTGGCGCGGGCGAGTGGATGGCCGGTGGCTCCTACCTGGTCGCCCGCAAGATCCGGATGGAGATCGAATCCTGGGACACTGACCCGCTCGTCGATCAGGAACGGATCTTCGGCCGGAGCAAGGCCAGTGGGGCGCCGCTGACCGGTGGTGACGAATTCACTCCCGTCGACTACGCGGCCGCCGGACCCTCCGGTCCGGTGATCGATGTCAATGCGCACATCCGGCTGGCCTCCCCGGAGCAGAACGGCGGCATCAAGTTGCTCCGGCGCGGTTACAACTACGCCGACGGTCAGGACCCGGCCACCGGCAAGCTCGCGGCGGGCTTGTTCTTCATCGCCTTCCAGCGTGATCCGCACGCTCAGTTCAAGGCGCTGCAGACCAGGCTCGGCCGTTCCGACCTGCTCAACGAGTACATCGCCCACATCGGTGGCGGCCTCTGGGCCTGCCCGCCGGGCGTCAGCGGCCCTGGCGACTGGTTCGGCAAAGCCCTGTTCCGCTGACTGGAACGGCTCGCTTGGGCGACAATTGCTCGCGCTGTCAACCATTTGGCCCCGCTCGCAGTTGCCGCGCGGGGTATCCGACCAGTGCTTTGAAGTGCGCCCATGGTCAATTCGCGCTCCGATTGACACGTTCGGGGCAATCGTTGTTCCCCAATGGGCCGAACGAGTGTAATTCTGATTACCCTGTGGTAGAAAGACGCGAGGGGAGCGCACTCCAGGTCCGGGGATAGCCCGTCCGGCTCACATGTTCTGCCGTGGCGCACGAACTTGTGTACGGATAGTGACCGTGACTGGGTCTCTCCGGCGGTCAGAAGGGCTTTCCGCCGTACTCGATGACAGGGGACGCACGTGTCGCAGGCTTACGACGCACGATCGCAGCAGGCGTTCGCCGCTGCCGTGTGCCGGGTGATGCGTGAATCGCGACGCCGGCAGAAGCTCACCCAGGCCGAAGTGGCTCAACGCACCGGCGGTCTGGTCAGCAAGGCGGCGCTGGCAAACTACGAGACCGGCCACCGATCATTGCGGGTCGACGTGCTGTGGGTGATCGCCGGCGCGCTCGGCGAGGATCTCGGGACCTTGCTCGGCGCGGCCGAGCAGGGTGTGGCGCTGCGGCCCAGCGCCGGCGCGAGCGGTTCGATCACGGTGGACGTCAACGAGGTGATGGCGGCGGCCGATCCTCGGCTCGGGCCGGTCAAGCGCTGGTTCGAGCTCCGTACCAACGGCGCGTCCTCGGCCATGACCCTCGACGACGGCGCCATCGCCGCGCTGGCCTCACTGATGAACGTCACTGCACTGGAATGCCGGCGGATTCTGATCTCGACGATCCGCGGAGTCCGGCACTCGCCGTTGCCCGTGCAGGCTCGCTGACACACCTCTCTTGCCGGTTGAACTCGAATCGGCCGGCTGCGCCTTTCCCGTGATCTTGATCATTCCGACGCTGCGTCGTCGCCCGTCATACGTCCATGAGACCGTGACGACGATCAGGACACTCCGGTTCTGGTCGGCAAAGTCGAGCGCGACGGCGAAGGACAGATGTGACGGACCCGAACGGCCATTCCGCCTCCGACCCTGCGGGCCGCAGTACCCGCGGTGACGCCCCGGACGAGCCCACGGAGCGCATCGACCGCAGCGATCTCGAACCCGTGGGCGATGAACCAGCGCCGCCGCGTCGCCGATCGGCCGGCCTGGTCGCCGCGATGGTGGCCGGTGCGGTGATCGCTGTCCTCGGTATTGCCTACCTGGTCGACGTGATCAGCACGAGCGGCGAGATCGAACGCAACACCACCGTCGCGGGCGTTGAGGTCGGTGGGATGACGCCGGAGCAGGCCTCGGCGGCGCTGACCGCGCAGGCGCTCGCCAGCTACGGCGCACCGGTGACCGTCGACGTGCACGGTGTTTCCACACCCATCGATCCGGGGCAGGCCGGGCTCGGCGCGGACGTCTCCGCAACGGTCGCGCAGGTCGGACTGCGCTCGGCGAATCCGCTCAGCAGGATTGGTTCGTTCTTCGGCTCGACCGATGTGCCGTTGCGGGTCAGCACTGACGGGACAGCCCTGCGCGCCTATCTCTCCACGGTCGCCGAGGACACCGACACCGAGGCCGTCGAAGGGGACGTCCGCATCGAGGGATCCGAGGTCGTGACCGTCCAGCCGGTGGTCGGCCGGGCCTTGCGAGTCGATGCCGCCGCCGATCAGGTCGCCGACGCCTGGTCCGCCGGCGGACCTGCAGCGGTGGCCGGGCTCGTGCTGCCGGTGGACGACTCGCCGGTGCGGGCCAGTGCGGAGAAGGTGAAGACCGCCGCGGCCGAGGCCGGAGCGGTCCTTTCCGGCCCGGTCCGGCTGATCGGCGAGGGTGCCACCGCGTCGATCCAGGGCGCATCGATCCAGGGCGCATCGATCCAGGGCGCGTCGATCCCGGTCGCGACGATCGCCGCGGCCACCACCGTCACCCCCGACGACGCCGACGGCTTCTCGATCAGCGTGGATGTGGCCGCGTTGCGCGCCGGCGCAACCGCTCCCGTCGAGTCCACCCAGTCCCAGCCGGTCGACGCCAAGATCACGATCCAGAACAACGCACCGGTGATCACCCCGGGGGCCGCGGGTCGAGCGGTGGACTGGAAAGCCACCGAGGCCGCCATCGGCGATGCGCTGCGCACCGATCAACGCGACGTGAAGGTGGTCTACACCACCACGGAGCCGGCTTTCACGACACAGGAGGCCAAAGCGCTCGGGATCAAGGAGGTCATCGGCGAGTTCACCACCGGCGGCTTCGCCGACGCCTCCGGTGAGAACATCCGGGTCGTGGCCGAGAAGGTCGACGGCGCCATCGTGCAGCCGGGCGAGACGTTCGGCCTCAACGAGTTCACCGGCACCCGGGGGTCCGAGCAGGGATACGTGGAAGCGGCCGTCATCCAGGAGGGCGCGCTCGCCAAAGCGGTCGGCGGCGGGATCAGCCAGTTCGCCACCACCCTCTACAACGCCGCGTACTTCGCCGGCATGGGCGACGTCACGCACACCCCGCATTCCTTCTACATCAGCCGGTATCCACCCGGGCGCGAGGCCACGGTGTACGACGGTGAGATCGAGCTGGCGTTCTCCAACGACTACCCGACCGGTGTGCTGATCCAGACCATCTGGACCGAGTCAGACATCACTGTGCGGCTGTGGGGGACCAATCACGTCCAGGTGGAGTCGGTGCCAGGTGAGCGGTTCGACTCCACACCGCCGCAGCGGATCGTGAAACCGGCCGGCCCGGAGTGCATCCCGTCGGAGGGAACCGAGGGCTTCTCGATCGTCGACACCAGGATCATCGAGGACCTGACCGGCAAGGAGATCCGCCGGGAAGACTTCACCACCGTCTACAACGGCCAGCAGAACGTGGTCTGTTCCACCACGGAGACGCCGACCCAGTCCGACACCGGGACGACCTAGGAGGTCTCCACCGGTGGGGTCGTGCCGGCCGTAGATGGTCGCAGGCGGGGGAGGGCCGGTCGGGCGGTGGAGGGCCGAGGTGGCTGGAGGTGCGTTCCTGCCCCGCTACGCTGGGACGGCCGGAGAACAGCCGGCGGCCGGGGGACCGGCCTGCCGCCGTGGCGCAATTGGTAGCGCACCCGACTTGTAATCGGGCGGTTAGGGGTTCAAGTCCCCTCGGCGGCTCCAGCGGCGGGGTGGATCGACACCTCGGTCGCCTTGACGGCGAACTGAACCGGCAGGCCCGGCCGCAACTCCAGGTCGGCGACGGCCACGGCGGTGACGTCCGCGATCAGCCCGCTGCCACCGGAAACAGGTGCGGTGTGCACACGGACGATCTCCCCGCGTGGCTCCAGTTCGGTGATGACGACGCTCAGGTGATTGCGGGGACTGCCGGTTGAGGTGGCGAGATGGATCGCGACCGACTGCGGGGTGAACACTGCGACGGCGGGTTCCCCGGGTAGGCACGCGGCGTCCAGCCGCCCGATGACCCTGTTGCCGTCGGGCGTCACGAGGTGATGGCCGTCGTTGATGCCGGAGACCAGGTTGATCCCGGCGATCCGCGCCGTGAACGCCGACCGCGGCTCGGCCAATACGGTCCTCGTGGGGCCGTCCTCGACGATCCGGCCGGATTCGAGCACGACGACCCGGTCCGCCAGCGACAGGGCATCGATCAGGTCGTGGGTGACCAGCAGTGCCGTCCGCCGGCTGCTGCGCAGGACGCGCCTGAGCAGGTGCCGCAGCGCCGGTGCCACCTCGACATCGAGGGCGGCCATCGGTTCGTCGAGCAGCAACACCGCCGGCTCGGCCGCGAGCGCCCGGGCAATGGCAACACGCTGCGCCTGACCACCGGAGAGCTGAGCGGGCTTGCGATCCGCGAATTCGGCTGCATCCACCGCCGTCAGCCAGTGCTGCGCCGTTGCCTGCGCCGCTCGCCGTGGGACGCCGCGGCTGCGCGGGCCGAAGCCGACGTTGGCGGCGACTGTGAGGTGCGGGAACAGCAGCGCCTGCTGAGCCAGCAGCACCACCTTCCGGCGATGCGGCGGAACCCAGACGCCGCAGCGGGTGTCGACCAGCACCTCCCCGTCCACGACGATCCGGCCGGAGTCGGGGCGCAGCAGCCCGGACAGCAGCGACAGCAGCGTGGATTTGCCGGCCCCGTTCGCACCGAGGACCGCGACCACCTCACCCGGTCGAATCGCGAGCTCCAGGCCGATGCCGCGCTCGGCGAGCGTCGCCGCCAGCTCCACCGCGCCGGTCGGTGTCGACAGTTCCTGCGCCGCAGTGCCTGTCATGCCCATCTCCGGCGTCACAGGGCACCCTCGGTGCGACGCCCGCGGGTGCCGAGCACGATCAGCACCGCGACGATCACCAGCACCAGGGACAGCGCAACGGCGGCGTCCGCATCGGTCTCACGCTGCAGATAGATCTCCAGCGGCAACGTCCGGGTGACGCCCTGCAGGCTGCCGGCGAACGTCAGGGTGGCCCCGAATTCACCGAGGGCGCGGGCGAACGCGAGCACCGCACCGGAGAGCAGGCCAGGCAGCACGAGCGGCAGGGTGACCCGACGCAGGACCGTGGTCGGGTTGGCCCCCAGGGTGGCAGCGACAGCCTCGTACCGGCGACCGGCGGTCCGCAGCGAACCCTCCAGGCTGAGCACGAGAAACGGCAGGGCAACGAAGGTCTGAGCAATGACGACGGCGGCGGTGGTGAAGGCCACCCGGATCCCCAGCACCTCCAGCGAGCTGCCGAGCAGCCCCTGCCGCCCGAAGGTGTAGATCAATGCGATGCCGCCGACCACCGGCGGCAGCACCAGCGGCAGCAGAACCAGGGACCGGGCCACTCGCAGCCCCGGAAAGTGCGCGCGCGCCAGCACCAGGGCCATCGGTGTTCCCAGCAACACGCACAGCAGTGTGCTGGCGGTCGACGTCTTCAGGCTGAGCCACAGGGCGTCGAGTGAGGACTCCGAGGAGATCAGCGTCCAGAACCGGGACCACTGCACCTTCGCGAGGATGGCGACCAGCGGCAGCGCGATGAACAGCCCGCCGACGGCGGCCGGCACGAAGACCCAGCCGGGCAGGCCGGAGACAGTTCGCGGATGGCGCGGGACCCCGCGCGGCGCGGCCGATCGCCGGTCCGAACGGTCGGGACCTCTCACGGTGGCGGAGCGAAACCGGCGTCCTGCAGGATCTTCTGGCCATCGGGCCCGGTGACCAGCCGCAGGAACTGCTCCGCCAGCCCCGGTTGCCCGGCGTCGGTGAGGGTGGCGATCGGGTAGACGTTCAGCGCGGCCGTGGACTCGGGGAACGGCACCGCGGTGACCTTGCCACCGGCCGCGCGCGCGTCGGTCACATAGACGACGCCGGCATCGGCCTGGCCGGTCTGCACCTTGTTCAGCACGTCGGTCACCGACGACTCCTCGCTGACGGGCTGCAGCGTGATGCCGGTGTTCTTCTCGACCTTGGCGGTGGCCGAGCCGCACGGGACCTGGGGCGCGCACACCACCACCTGCAGATCCTTCCGCGCAAGGCCGGCGAAGGACGCCACCTGCAACGGGTTTCCGGGCTGGGTGACGATCGTCAAAGTGTTGGCGGCAAAGTTCACCGGCGTCCCGGACACCGCACCGGCGTCGACGGCCTTGGTCATGTTGTTCGTGTCGGCGGACGCGAACACATCCGCCGGGGCACCGGCGGTGATCTGGGTGACCAGATCCGAGGAACCGGCGAAGTTGAACATCACCGTCGTTGCGGCGTTCTGTTTCTCGAACTCCTTGCCGATCTCGGTGAACGTCTGCTTCAACGACGCGGCCGCGAAGACGGTCAGCGTGCCGGACGCTGCCGGCCCCGCGGACCCTGGGGAGGCGGTTGTCGGTGATCGGGCTGCGACCGTCGAGCCGGCCGCGGTTTCCCCGTTCGCGGCGCACGCGCCCAGCAGCGTCACCGCAGCCAGGATCAACCCTGCGGCGGCCCATCGCCGGACGCGAGGAACGGGGGACAGGCTCACCGTCACGCGCCTTCCGGGGTCTCGACGATCACGGTGGTGGCCTTGACGACGGCCACTGCCAGCCGTCCCGGTTCGAGCGCGAGATCGCGTGCGGCTTCACTGCTCATCAGCGACACCACGGTGTGCGGGCCGCACTGGAGTTCCACCTGAGCCATCACACCGTCCATCACCACCTTGGTGACCAGGCCGACGAAGCGGTTCCGCGCCGACCGACCGACCCCGGAGGGGTCCGACGCCGGGGTGGCGGCGTGCTGCCGAGAGAACTCGGCCAGTGCGACGCCGTCGATGACCTTGCGGCCGACGTCGTTCTTCGCCACCGGCAGCGAACCGGCGTCGATCCACCGGCGCACGGTGTCGTCGCTGACGCCGAGCAGATCGGCGGCCTCGCGAATCGGGAACTGCCTCATGCAAGGCACTCTAGACCCGCGGGTGCGGACTCTTCATGCTCGCCCAGATCCGCAGATGCTGAATCGAGTCGGACCGAGCGCCATGTGCCACGAGGGAGCGGGGCCGAGAACTGCCGCACGGACGGGCGACCAGCTCATCCGGGAGGGCGGACCGGACACGGTGATCGCTCGATCGGTGTGGCGGCCCTGCTGTGTACTTACCCGGACGAACGGCTCGGTCACGGTTACCGTGGAGACTCCGGAGGGAGGACGTCATGGTCAGCGAGGTCGAAGGCGGTACCGGCCTCGACGCTGCCACGGTGGTGCAACGGGACGGCACGGTCTCCCTTGCGGACGTCACGGTGCTCGCCCGCCCCGGTGAGCTGCTCGCCGTCCTCGGACCATCCGGCAGCGGAAAGTCCACCTTGCTCAGGGCCATCGCGGGACTGATCAAACTCCGTTCGGGCCGGGTGGTGATCGCCGGCGAGCCGACGCGGGCCGACCCTTCGCAACGGGACCTGGCCATGGTGTTCGAGCGAACCCAGCTGATGCCGCTGCTCGACGTCGCCAGGAACATGGGCTTCGGGCTGAGCGCCCGGCGGCTGCCGGCCGGCGAGGTGGAGCGCAGGGTCGCCGATCAATCCCGACGGTTGCGGGTGAGCAGGTTGCTGCGGCGGATGCCGCACCAGCTCTCCAGCGGCGAACAGGGCCAGGTCGGCATCGGAAGAGCGCTGGTGCGCACCCCGAAGGCATTCCTGCTGGACGAGCCGCTGGCCCATATCGACGCTCAGGAACGGGCCCGGATGCGGCGGGTCATCGCCGAGACCGTTCGCGCCACGAAGGTCAGCACGATCTACGTCACCCATGATCAGTCCGACGCACTTGCCATCGGTGACCGGATTGCCGTCCTGCGAGCCGGCCGGCTCGTGCAGATCGGCACCCCGAGGGACCTGTACGACCGCCCGGCCGACCTGTTCGTCGCCGACTTCGTCGGGGTGTCGCCGATCGGAGTGGTGCCGGGCCGGCTGATGGCGTCGTCGGGGATGGCCGGGTACCGGGTGGGCGAGCGCACCTTGCCCACCTGGCAGCCGGTCCCGCCCGAGTTGCGCCAGCACATCAACCAGGACGTCGTGCTGGGTCTGCGGGCAGAGGACGTCACACCCGCCGACGCCGGCGCAAACCCCGACGGGATCCGGCTCACAGGTCGCGTTCGAGCGGTCGGCCGCAACGGCCGTGACGCCTTTTTGACGGTGGACGTCGGCGGCGCCCGCCTGGTGGCCAGATTCCCCGGGGGAAGCCCGGTCACCATCGGGGACCTGGTCACCGTCACCGCCGATGCGACCCGGGCGCACGTGTTCGACCGCGCCGGCAGGGCGCTGTACCACCCGCCGGCGTGAGGGCCGCGCCGCCGGCCGGCGGCCCCTCGCCCCGGCACGTGTCGGGCGCGCTTCATCTGCGCGAAGTCCGAAGTTAACAAGGCCCGGCTTGCCTGCGAGGTGTCGCGCTGGCTAGCCTCGTCGACAGGTCACTTGATCAACGCCGATTGCTGCACACCCGCTGACTCACCGTCACGCGCACGACCCGACAGTGCGGCGGAGGCCATCTCCAGGCGCAAGTTTCAGACCTTTCTGTATCACCGTCCGCGTGCTGCCTCCTGATGAGCAGCCGGACCTCTTTCCTCGGTTCGCCGTTTCCCGCCGTCGATTCCGGCCATGGAAACGGCGGCCGCATCATCGACACGCAAGGACACCACGATGAGTTCTCCCGTCCCCGCCACCCGGTTCGGGCGCTGCGACTGCTGTTCCACCCCGTACTCCGCCGGCACCCCGATCGTCTGGGACCCGGCCGTCAGCGGCTGGGTGCTGGCGCATCACCGCAGCGCCGCAGGGCGGTCGTCCGCCCGCCGCTGAACAGGACCAGATCCTGGGCTCAGCCGCGCCGATGCTGCTGCGCGACCTGCGTGGTCGGCGGTCACAGCGGTGGCATCCAGGCTTCTCCAGAACCCAGCCCGGCGCTCTGGTAGACCAGTCCCATGACGTCCCAGCACCTCGAAGTCGAGCGCAAATACGAGGTCGACCCACGCCTGGCTTGGGTGGACCTGACGGGCCTGCCGGGCGTCAGGTCCGTCACCGGGCCCGAGTCGTTCTCGCTCCATGCCACCTACTACGACACCGACCGGCTCGACCTCGCGCGGGCCAAGATCACCCTTCGGCGCCGGGTCGGCGGCACCGACGAGGGCTGGCATCTCAAGTTGCCCGCCGGTTCTGCGAAGGGCTCGGTCGGGGACCGGACCGAGCTGGCAGAACCGCTCGGTGACGGCGAGGAGGTGCCCCCGACGCTGAGGGCCATGGTCCGCGCCTACGTGCGCGGCCGGACTCTTCGTCCCGTCGCGCGGCTGGACACCGAGCGAACCGTGTATCGACTGCTCGGTGAGGACGGGACCGCGCTGGCCGAGGCTGCCGATGATGTGGTGTCGGCGCGCGCCCTCGGTGACGGCGGAACCACCGTCAGTTCATGGCGGGAGTGGGAGCTCGAACTGATCGACGGGCCGATCGAACTGCTGGATGCCGCCGGTCCGGTCCTTCTCGACGCCGGTGCCGGCCTGGCCGCGTCGTCCTCGAAGTTGGCGCGGGCGCTGGGCGATCGGCTCTCCGACCTGCCGAAGCGGCCTAACCTCGATGGGTTGACCGCCCAGCGCCCCGCCCGTGAGGTGATCCAGGCGCACCTGATCGAGCAATTCGACGCGCTGCTGACCCGCGGCGAGGACGCCAGGGCCGATGTCCCGGATGGGGTGCACAAGGCACGGGTCGCGACCCGGCGGCTGCGCAGTGCACTGGCCACGTTCCGGCCCCTGCTGAACAGGGAGATCACCGATCCGCTGCGGCAAGAACTGAAGTGGATCGCGGGTGAGCTGGGCGGTGCCCGCGATGCGGAGGTGCTCCGGGCGAGGCTGCTCGACGAGCTCGCCGAGGAACCGGACGACCTTGTGCTCGGGCCCGTCGCATCGCGGATCGAAGTGGAACTGCGCAGCGATCACCGCAAGGCCCATGACGAGTTGATCGAGGCCCTGGACAGCGACCGCTACCTTGGCCTGCTCGACCGGCTCGACGAGCTGGTGACCGCGCCGCCGTTCACCGAGTGGGCCGATGAACGCGCCGACAAGGTCCTCACCAGACGGGTACGCAAGGCCTACGACCGGGTGGATCGGCTCGTCTCGCACGGCCGCCCGCAGGACCCGACGCATGTGGACGAGTGGTACCACGAGATCCGTAAGGCCGCGAAGCGCATCCGCTATGCCGCTGAATCCGTCGAGCCGGCGTTCGGTGCGGCCGCGACGACGATGGCCGAGGCGGCCGAGGACCTGCAGGAGGTGCTCGGCGAGCACCAGGACAGCGTCGTCGCCCGGCAGGCGCTGCGCGATCTCGGTGCACGGATGTTCCTCGACGGCGAGAACACTTTCACCGTCGGCCGGCTGCACGCGCTGGAGCAGGTGCGGGGCGACCGGGCGATCGCGGAGTTCGACGCGGCATGGCATGCACTGAGCCGGAAACGGGTGCGGCGCTGGCTGCGTGGCTGATCAGCGGTCGACGGTGCAGTGCCGGCTATCCCCCGCCGACCCGGTGCGGAGCCGTTCCGTCAGCTCTGCCGGTCAGCTCTGCCGGTCAGCGGGCCGGTCAGCTGGCCGGTCAGCTGGGCCGGTGGGCGACGAACACCAGCCGTGGCCGTCGGTCCTCGGTGGTCTCCTCGTCGACGGCATCCGCCCGGAAACCGGCGTCCTGCAGGATCCGTGACCACACCGCGGTGCTGAACAACCCCGTCCGGTGCGTCTCGTGCACCACCCGCACGACGCCATCGTCCTCCCGCAGCAGGAAGGCGTACTCCGTCAGCACCCACTCGTCGCCGGGGTCGGGATCCCAGGTCCACGAAAGGTAGCGGGCGCCGCGCGAAGGACCCGCCGCCCCGGCCTGCGCTCGGGTGGCCGATCCCCGTACACCCGGCTCATCCGCACCGAGGTCGGTGCCGCCGCAGTCGGTGGATTCGGTGAAACGTTCGGTGACGTCATCGGGCATGAAGACGGCGACTCCGCCCGGACGGCAGTGCTCGTACGCCGTCCGCACCGCGAGCCGCAAGTCGTCCTCGCTGGTCATGTAGTCGACCGCGTCATGGATGAGCACGGCGTCGAACAGTCGCCCCGTGCGATAGCTGCGCATGTCACCCTGCTGGTGCTCGCACTCGGGGTTCAACTCCTGCGAAACGGCCAGCATCTCCGCCGAAAGGTCGACCAGCGTCATGGTGAATCGGTCCTTGAGGTGGACGGCGTTGTGCCCACCGCCGCTGCCCAGTTCGAGCACGGTGCTGACCGGAATCGACGCCGACGCCAGCAGGGTCGCGAGGTAGCCGGCCTCCTCGCGGTAGTCCTCGGGCGGTGACAGCAGTGGCCACCATCGAGCCAAATCGCCGTAGAACCGGTGCGAATCGGCTGCCTCGCTCATTGGCTCAGCCCTTCTGCGACTGTTCGTCATCCGTGGCGCCGATCACGGCACGATCAACAGTTGCCACGCATCCGCACCAGGCCGACGCGCGTCCTCCAGGCATGACTGACGTACTTCACGCATTGAGGGCTGTCGATCATCGCAATGAACCACCAGTCGGACCACCACCGGACCCCTCGGCGGTCGGGCGTTCCCCGCTCGTCGATGTCACGACGTCGACCAGCCGATCAGGAGCCCCGATGGCGCAGCCACTGTGCGAGGACCATTGCCCGTACTGCTGCGGCCCGGAATCGGACTGATCCCGGGGGTCCGCCGCGCCCGCCGGCCGGCCGGCCTGCCGAGTCGGTCGGCTCCCTCCGGTAGTGGCGGCGGACCGTGGCGTCACAACTTCGCGGGCAGGCCGAAACGCTCGAACAGCGCGGTGTCCAAGAAGTACGTGATCCGTGAGATGCGGCCGCCACTGACGTCCAGCACCTGGATGGCGAACGGAAGGTGCCCGTCGGCGCTGGGCCGGTAGTGCGCGAACGCGGCTGAACCGCTTGCCTGGACCGGCACCAGAACCGAACCGGAACATCCGGCGCCCGGCCCGAGGTGCCAGCGTGCGATATCCGCACGCCCGTCGAGCCACAGCTGGTACGGCGGCATCGACGCCGTCGCGTCCTCGTGCAACAAGGCGACCAGCGAGGTGATGTCGTAGGCGGTGAACGCGGCGACGTACTTCTCCAGCAACTGCTTGTGCGCCTCGTCCATCGGGTCGAACCGGTCGTCGGAGCCGGGACCCGCGGCGGCCAGCGTCGCCCGCGCCCGCTGCAGGGCGCTGTTCACCGAGGCGACCGTGGTGTCGAGCAGTTCGGAGACCTCGACGGCGCTCCAGCGCAGCACTTCGCGAAGGATCAACACCGCCCGCTGGCGGGGGGGCAGATGTTGCAGCGCCGCCACGAAGGCGAGCCGGATGGTGTCGCGCTCCAGCGCCACGTCGGCAGGATCACCGTGGGGAAGCACCGCACCGTCCGGTATCGGCTGTATCCACAGCGACTCCGCCCGCGGCTGGCCGAGCGACGACTCGATCGGCGGCGATGCGGGCCCGAAATCCATCGGCAGTGCCCGCCGGTTGCGCCCGTTGAGCAGGTCCAGGCACACGTTCGTTGCGATCCGGTACAGCCAGGTTCGCAGCGACGACCGCCCGTCGAACCTCGGCAGTGCCCGCCACGCGCGCACCATGGTCTCCTGCACGGCGTCGTCGGTTTCGAACGTCGATCCGAGCATCCGGTAGCAATAGCCACCCAGCTCGCGGCGATGGTCTTCGAGTCGGCTTACCAGCTCGGGATCCCGATCGGCGACGGCAGTATCGGAGCTGTCGACGGCGATCGGACGTTCGGTGGCGAGATCAGTCATCGTGGACCTTTCCTGCGGGGATCCGGGATCGCCGGATCAGCGGTGGTCCTCACTGTAGGGGCGCGGTCCGACAACCGGTCCCACCGTCACCCGGCCGGCCCTCACACCCGGCGGGTTCAGTATCCGCGGGAGCTGTCCGCCGGCGCCGTCCGGCCCTGGATGGCCGACCGGAACTGCGTGCTGGTGATCGGCCGGGAGAACATCGGGTAGTCCTTGCTGATCGCGTTCTCGTGCTCCTCCTGCGAGGTGGCGGCGACGCAGTCGGTCAGTGTGTAGACCTGGTAACCCTTCTCGTAACCGGTGCGCATCGTCGACTCCACGCAGCAGTTGGTCAGGAAGCCGCCGATGGCGATCGTGGTGATCCCCTTGGATCGCAGGATGAAGTCGAGATTGGTGGACGCGAACGCGTCCAGACCACGCTTGCCCTCCACCAGGATGTCGCCGTCCTGAGGCTTCATCTCGTCGACGATCTCGGCACCCCAGGTGCCCTTGACGAACGAGTTGGAGTCGACGACGCCGGCCAGGATCCCGTAGGGCTGGTCGGAGATCTCGCCGTAGCCGGCAGCGAAGGAGATCGGTACGTGCACGATGGCGGTACCGGCGGCCCGCGCATCCTTCACCAGATCGACGGTGTTCTGCAGCATGCCGGTCGATTCCATGACGGGCGCGACCGCGCCGTGCAGCGAGCCGCCTTCCGAGGTGAAGTCGTTCTGGTACTCGATCAGCACCAATGCGGTGGCGGACGGGTCAACGGCGGGCGACGTAGCGGTCATGGCCAACTCCGATTCGGGCGGACGATCCGGTCGCCCGACGGTAGGCCGCCGCCGTCATTTCTGCATCAGTTCTGTCGTTCTGCACGCCCGCGACGATCGCCGTGCAGGGCGATCGGTCAGTACGCCGGGTCGTTGACGATCGCGTTGCCGACCTTGCGGACGAAGAAGCTCGCGACGATGAAGACGATGCCGCTCAGGATGGCCCAGACCGCGATCAACCACAGCACACTCAGAATCCCGGCCGTCGGGTTGAACAGCAGGATGATGCCGAAGATCCCTGCCAGGACGCCCCACGCCATGAACCAGCCCCATCCGGAGCCCGGCGTCCTGCGCAGGCTGAATCCCGCTGCGATACCGGCGATCGCGGCCAGCAGTGCCCAGAACGCGATGATCCACACGATGACGGTCGCGGTTGCCTCCGGCCAGACCAGCACGACGATGCCGGCCAGGATCGCCAACACGCCCTGCGTGAAGGACCAGCCGGCCGGCTGACCTGTGTTGCGTTCCTGGAATCCCTGGGCGATCGCCATCACGCCGTCGACGAACAGGTAGATCGCGAAAAGGATCTTGAACACCGACAGCGCGAGCGATGGCCAGGCGAGCATCACGATGCCCAGTGCCACGATGAGAATGCCGCGCACGAGCAGCAGCCACCAGTACTTCGCGGCCAGCGTGCCCATTCCCCGGATCGACGTCGTCATGGCCTGCCTCCCTGCTACCGGGCATCGCCCGATGTGTTGAGGAATGTCCGTAACTCCCTGCCGCAGAACGGTATCAGTGCGTTGGGCGCTCGCTCCTGAGCGTCAGAAGCCGTGTCGGGGGACAGGAAGCAGTGGTGGCGAAGTGAACATCGACGGCAGGACGATCAGCTCAGGACGCCGGATCATGCCGATCCAACGTGTGCCTTCCGTCGAGCACGCCGCAGGAACTCACGTTGCCGCGCAACTCCCCTCCAGCCCCGGCGGAACCCGGGACGGGCACGCCGTCCGGCTCGGGCTCCGATCGTTCAACCGGGTACTGGAGCCGGTCCCGGACCCGGTCGCGCCGGATCAGCTCCGGCACCGGCCGGCGGTCGCGCCGTTCATCCGAATGTGCTGCTGCTCGGCTCACTGACGGCGAACGCTGAACAGCGAACGCTCATCGGACGTCGTCGGTCACCTCGTCGGTCACCTCGTCGGTCACCTCGTCGGTGATGTCGTCGCCGTCGAGCGCTCCGATCCCCATCAGCGACGAATCCAGGAAGGCCTTCTCGTCGGGCCGGTGACGCAACACGTTGTCCAGATAGGACTTCGTTGCCGCCTCCATCGAAACCTCCCGCCCTGCCGCCTGGGACAGGAACCAGCGATGCTCGAGGATCTCGTGGAACACCTCCGCCGGTTCGAGTTTCTCGGCCAGCTCACGCGGGATCGCCTCGACGACGGGGTCGTAGACGTCGGTCACGTAATGGTGGGCGACGGTGTCCTCGTCCACCTCGGTCTGCGGCATGACCGCCTGTGACCGGTAGGTGTCGAGGTCGTTGAGGATCCGTCGGGCCTGGTTCTCCTGGACGTCGATCCCGGTCAGCGAGAACAGCCGCCGCCGGTGGTGTCCGGCGTCGACGACCTGCGTCTGCACCATGACGTGCGGGTCGCCGCCGGACTCGTTGATCTGGATCTGCGCGACGTCGAATCCCAGGGCGTTCAGCTTTCGCAGTCGTTCCTCGATCCGCCACCATTCGTCATCGCCCATGGTCTGCGGCGCGGTGAGCAGGTCCCACAACTTCTCATACCGCTCCACCACCGACATCGCCGTTTCCAGTGGGTCGACCGACTCGGACAGCAGGCCGGACATCTGCAGGTCCAGGAGCTCACCGGCGAGGTTGGTCTCGACGATGTCGAGGTCCTGCGCCCGCTGACCGTTGGACAGGCTCTGCCGCAACTCGCCGGTTTCGGCGTCCACCAGGTAGGCGGCGAGAGCGCCGGCGTCCCGGCGGAACAACGTGTTCGACAGTGAGCAGTCCTTCCACGCGAAGCCGATCAGGTGCAGCCGCACGAGCAGTTCGGCGAGCGCGTCGAGCAGCTTGGTCTCCAGATCCGGGTCCATTCGGCGGGAGAACAGCGCGCGGTACGGCAGCGAGAACCGCAGGTGCTTGGTCACCAGCGCGGCGTCCAGCGGTTCCCCTTCCGGGGTCATCCGGTTGCCGACCACCCCGATGGCCTGGACGACCGGGATACCCGCCTTGGCCAGTTCGCGCAGCAGTTCGTACTCGTGCTCGGCCAACCCCTGGCTGATCTCTTTGATGGCATAGACGATGCCGCCGATCCGCACGAACCGGACGACATGCCGGGAGATCCCCCGCGGCAACGACACCAGCTTTTCCTTCGGCCACTGGGCGAGCGGTGCGGACCAGGGCAGCATCAACAGGTCGGTGGGGTCCGGGCCGGTGGCGAATTGCATGCGCACGGGGTCAGCCTGACACAGGCCGGGCGCCTGCGAGAGGCGACATCACCGGGATCGACGCCACTGTGTCGCAGCGTCGGCCAGTGCCTGGAACAACCTGCGATCCGCCCGGGTTTCGGGATGCCATTGCACGCCCAGCCGGAAGCGGCCGCCGGGCGTTTCGATCGCCTCGAGCAGCCCGTCATCGGCGGTCGCGACACCGACATAGCCCGGGTGGGAGGCGACGGCCTGGTGGTGGTGACAAGCCACCGTCACCGCGTCGCCGAGGATCCCGGCCAGGCGCGATCCCGGCACGGTTCGCACGTCCACAGCACCGTAGGAGGACGGGCCGGGTGAGTGCTTGTCGGAACCGACCGCGTCCGGGACGTGTTGCAGCAGCGACCCTCCCGCGGTGACCGCCATCACCTGCATGCCGCGGCAGATCCCCAGGACGGGCAGCCCGATGTCGTCGGCCGCGTCGAGCAACGCCATCTCGGAGACGTCGCGGTCGTCCCGCCAGCCGGTGGTGGCCCGGTCGGGCTCAGCGCTGTAGCGGGACGGATTGACGTCGGAGCCGCCCGAGATCAGCAGAGCGTCGAGCCTGTCCACGATCATCGATGCCTGGTCGGCGATCCCCAGCGGCGGGATCAGCACCGCGGTCCCGCCACCGTCGCGCACCGCGTCGGTATACGCGGCCGGCAGCAATGTCGCCTCGACGTCCTCCCAGCGCCGCCAGGTGGCCGGCTCCCGGTATGTCGTGATGCCGATCAACGGGCGCGTCATGACGGAAATCCTGACCGACCCGCCTTCGCGAGTGGCGGGCGGGGCACCGCTGGGAAGGGGCGGCCGTCACGGCGGATCAGCGGTGCTCGGGGGACGACCCGATGAGCCGTCCCGACGGCCGTCCGACGGCCTGCAGGCGTGCCGTGTCCACCGCTGTGGGTCGACGGCGCGGCGGCGGGCGGTGGTCGTGCACCGGCCCGTGCGACCCCGTGCTCTCGGCCGGTGACTCGGTCCGGCCGACCGGGCCGTTGTGACGGTGCGGCAGCCGAGGGCCGTGTTGCGGTCGGTCGGGCCGGGCCGGGCGCAACGAGGTCTGCAGCAGCGGCGGCACCTTGACGGGCACCCGGGCCGCCGCCCGCCGCCGTCCCCGCTCCTTGATGTCCAGATCGCGCAACACCAATTCCACGGCTTCCAGGACGGGTTCACTGAGTTCCCAGCCGTTGTCGTGGGCGCCGATGTCGATCAGCTGCAGGTCGTCGATCCGGTCCCGTGCCTCGCTCAGGTCGGCCAGTGCGGCGGCGACCTCCTGCTGCGTCTCGGCGACACTGTCCGTGCCCTCGGCCCGGGCCAGTTCGCCGAACGCCTCGATCGTCGCGGCGAGGTCGGTCAGCAGCGCGGTGTACAGATCGCGCAGGTTCTCCCCGCGGGCCGGGTCGACCGTGGGGTTGTCCCGGACGCCGTCCCTGATCGAGCGGAACATGCTGCGCACCGCGACCGTGGTGTGCTCCAACGCGTCCAGGTCGGCGCGCAGGGTCCGGCTGGTGTCGGGCACCACCAGCGCGCGCGGGTTGAGCCGTCGGCTGTCCTGCGCCTGCAGGAGCTCGTCGTCGATCCTGGGGACGTTGCGGCTCAGCGTGCGGGCATCGTTCATCCACCGCTCGGCCTGGTCCTGGGTGATCGGATCGCGGAGTTCGGCGGCGGCGCCGTTCAGCAGCCGGGCGAGCTCACCGGCGAACCGTTGCACGGCCTCGGCGGCCGTACCGGCCCTGACCTGCGGTGGGAACAGCAGGTTCACCGCCACACCGACCGCGGCGCCGATCAGCGTCTCGCTGATCCGGTCAACCGCGGCGGCCTCGGCCCCGCCGACGGCCAGCACCAGCATCGCGCTGATCGGCACCTCCAGCAGATGTGGCCCGAGGCGGAGCAGCTGACCCAGCAGGATCGACACGGCGATCAGTGCGCCCAGACTCCACCAGGTCAGGCCGACGATGCTGGAGAACGCCACGGCCACCAGCACACCGGCGGTGACACTGGCGACTCGTTGCAGCCCGCTGGTCACGATGTCCTTGAGGGTGACCTCGACCACCAGCAGCGCGGTCAGTGGGGCGAGGATCGGCAGCGCGCCGGGGAAGACCACCTGCGCCACGACGAACGCCGCGACGGCGGCTCCGGTCAGTCGCAGTGCACGGGCCATGGCGGCGCGGCTGCGCAACCGGAGCCGGACCCGGCCGGCGTTCAGCACTCGGTCGAATGTGGTTGTCATCGGTCCTGCTCCTTCCTGTCGATCGGCGCGCGTGGTTTCCGCGCGCTGTGGGGTGGGGTGGGGGCATCGGTGCCCAATCGCCTGTTCGATCCAGACACCGTAAAGACGCCCCACGGGTGGGAAAGGGTGCGTCCGGGAGGCTGTGAGCTGGCTTTCCCTCGTGCATCCCCCTGCGCCGGCTCGGTGTCGGACCAGGCGTCAGCCGGCAGCCGCGGGTGACGGCGGCGCGGCGCCACCCTGCGGCGCACCGACCATCAGCTCGATGAGCGCCGCACGGTCGGCAGCGGACGGCAATCCCCAACCCGGCGCGTAGCCGTAGACCTCCGGCAGTGGAGTCGCCGCGGTCCGGCCGTTGAGGATCTCGACCGAGTCCGGGCCGATCAACCCGGGGTGTTCGACGCCGCAGACCCCGGCAACCCTCATCAGGTCGCGGCGCAGCGTCTTGATGTAGTTCGCGGCTCTGACCGACTTCTGCGCCGGGTCCAGCCCGTGCGCGAGCCACGCGTTCTGCGTGGCCACACCGCTCGGGCAGCGATCGGTGTGGCACTTCTGAGCCTGGATGCACCCGATGGACAGCATCGCTTCCCGGGCGACGTTGACCATGTCGCAGCCGAGCGCGAACGCGACCACCGCGTTGTCCGGAAGGCCCAGCTTGCCGGCGCCGATGAAGGTGACGTCGTCGTGCAGGCCGCGCTCGGCGAAGACCTTGTACACCCGCGCGAAACCGAGCTGGAAGGGCAGCGACACCGAATCGGTGAAGATCAACGGCGCCGCACCGGTGCCACCCTCGCCGCCGTCGATCGTGACGAAGTCGACTCCGCGATCGGTGGAACTCATCAGGGCCGCCAGTTCTTCCCAGACGTCCAGGTCACCGACCGCGGATTTGATCCCGACCGGCAGGCCGGTGGCGTCGGCGAGCATCTCCACCCAGTCCAGCAGGCTGTCGGTGTCGGTGAACTCGGCGTGGCGGGACGGGCTGACGCAGTCGACGCCGGCCGGTACCCCCCGTGTCGCTGCGATCGATGCGGACACCTTGGCGCCGGGCAGCACGCCGCCAAGGCCCGGTTTGGCGCCCTGGCTCAGCTTGATCTCGATGGCCTTGACCGGAGCTCCGGCCACCAGCTCCGTCAGCTTGTCCAAGCTGAACCGGCCGCGAGAGTCCCGGCAGCCGAAGTAGGCGGTCCCGATCTGGAAGATCAGCTCACCTCCATTGCGGTGATAGGAGGACAGTCCGCCTTCGCCGGTGTTCTGCAGGCAACCGGCCAGCGCCGCTCCGCGGTTGAGTGCCTCGATGGCACGCCCGGACAGCGCCCCGTAGCTCATCGCCGAGATGTTGACGGCGGACTCGGGCCGGAAGGCTCCCCTCCGGTGCCGCGCCTGTCCGAGGACTTTTGCGCTGGGCAGGCGCACCTCATGACCCGCCGTCGGCGTGGAGGGCGCGACGGTCCGCCCGAACGTACGGTGCTTGATCACCGGGTAGCCGGCCGTGTACTCGACGTCGTTGTCGGTGCCGAAACCGAAGTAGTTGTTCTGCTTTTTGGCCGACGCGTAGACCCACCGCCGCTGATCCCGGGTGAACGGCCGTTCCTCGTTGTTCCCGGCGACCAGGTATTGCCGCAGTTCCGGCCCGGCCGCCTCCAGCAGGTACCGGACGTGACCGATCAACGGAAAATTCCTCAGCACGGTGTGTTCCCGCTGCAGGGCGTCCCGAGCGGCGACGCCGAGGGCGGCCGACATTGCGGCGGCGGCAGCGATGGAACCGGCTCGAGCGGGGCGCTTCATGGCAGCACTATCCACCGCAACACAATCCACCGCGACGTCACCGACCGACGCAGCCGGAGAGCAGGTTGATCGCCAACTCACCGCGACCGGTACCGTTTGTTCGCCGCATCACAACGATGCCGGCGCTGATGCCGCCCGGATACCCGGAGGTGGTGCCCCGCCGGTCGACCGACTGATCGCACCTGACCGAGAAGCGCAGCCCGGAACGAGGAATGACGCCGTCATGGAACTTCCTGTCGCACTGCGCCGGTTGGCGCAGGCCTACGGCATCGCCACCGACTTCTGGGATTGGCAGGGGCGGCACGTCGACGTCCCGGCGGAGACGGTGGTCAAGGTGCTGGCGGCGTTGGACGTCGACGCGTCGACTCCGGAGACCGCCGAGCGGGCCGCCCAGGAGCACGAGATCGCGCCGTGGCGACGTACGCTGCCGGCCGCACAGGTGATCCGTGAGGGTGCCGGCGCCACCTTCGAGGTCCATGTCACGCACGGCGACCCGGTGGCGGTGTGGGTCGAGCTCGAGCTCGGCGGCACCCGCTCCGACCTCACGCAGCTGGAGAACAACACAGCCCCGCGTCAGCTGGATGGCAGGCAGGTCGGTGAGGCGAGCTTCGCGCTGCCGACCGACCTGCCGCTGGGTTACCACACGCTGCGTGCTTCCTCCGGCGGAACCGAGGCATCCACGCCGCTGATCGTGACGCCGTCCTGGGTCGGCTTCCCGTCCCGGATGGGGGACCGCCGGGTGTGGGGCATCGCCACCCAGCTCTACAGCGTGCGGTCGGCGCGGTCCTGGGGTGTCGGTGACGCGGCCGATCTGGAGGATCTCGCGGTGTGGGGCGGCGCCGAGCTCGGTGCGGGCTTCGTTCTGGTCAATCCGGTTCACGCCGCGGAGCCGGCGCCCCGGATGGAGCCCTCGCCGTACCTGCCCACCACCAGGCGGTTCCAGAACCCTCTCTACCTGCGGGTGGAACGGATCCCCGAGTACGCCGAGCTGCCCGCCGCCGGTCTGGCGACGGTCGATCTGCTCCGCACCGACGTGCACGGCCGGCTCGACGGTCTGGACCGGATCGATCGGGACATCGCCTGGACCGCCAAGCGCGCCGCGCTGCAACTGGTGCACGCCGTTCCGCGGTCCGCCGGGCGGGAGATCTCCTACCGCGCGTACTGCGCCCGCGAGGGTGCCGGGCTGGAGGACTTCGCCACCTGGAGCGCGCTGTTCGAGGTCTACGGCGAGGACTGGCACCAGTGGCCCCAGGAGTACCGGTCACCGTCGTCACCGGCGGTGACCGCATTTCGCGAGTCGAACGCCGAGGCGGTGGACTTCTACCGCTGGCTGCAGTGGGTGCTGGACGAGCAACTGCTGGCCGTACAGAGCGCCGCCGTGCGGGCCGGGATGCCGATCGGGATCATGCACGACCTGGCCGTCGGGGTGCATCGGTGGGGGTCGGACTCGTGGGCGCTGCAGGACGTCTTCGCGCGCGGCATCACGGTCGGGGCGCCGCCGGATGCGTTCAACCAGAACGGTCAGGACTGGCAGCAGCCGCCGTGGCGCCCGGATCGGTTGGCGGAGCAGGCTTACGCGCCGTTCCGCGCACTGGTCTCCACCGTGCTCCGGTCGGCCGGCGGGGTGCGGATCGACCACATCATCGGGCTGTTCCGGCTGTGGTGGATCCCGGAAGGCAACGGCCCGACGCAGGGTACGTACCTGCGGTACAACCACGAGGCGCTGATCGGGATCCTGGCGCTGGAGGCGAAGCGGGCCGACGCGCTTGTTGTCGGCGAGGACCTCGGCACGGTGGAGCCGTGGGTCCGCGACTACCTGCGCGATCGCGGGATTCTCGGCACCTCGATCCTGTGGTTCGAGCGGGAGTTCGACGGCAGCGGTGCGCCGCTGCGGCCGGAGTGGTGGCGGGAGTACTGCCTGGCGTCGGTGACCACCCACGACTTGCCGCCCACCGCAGGCTATCTCGCCGGCGATCATGTCCGGTTGCGGGACGAGCTGGGCCTGCTGACCCGGTCCCTGGAGGACGAGCTGGCCGCCGACGATGCCGAACGGAGCGCCTGGATCGAGGAACTCCGCCGCCGCGGCGCGCTGAGCGAGTCGGTTGCGGACTCCGCCGAAGCCGCGACCCCGCCCGATGCGCCCGACGCCTCGGACGACGAGGTGCAGGCGACGATCCATGCGCTGCACCGCTTCCTCACCTGGACGCCGGCCAAACTGATCAGCGTCGCGCTGTCGGACCTGGTCGGTGAGCGGCGCACGCAGAACCAACCCGGCACGACAGACGAGTACCCGAACTGGCGGGTGCCGTTGACCGGACCGGACGGGAAGTTGCTGCTGCTCGAGGGCGTCATTTCCGATCCGCGGGCGGCCGAGCTGGCCAGGGTGGTCAATGGGCAGGACTGACACCTCCGGACGCCCGTCCCAAGTCACGGGGGCGGGGTGATGGATCTGGTCACCGAAGCGGGGACGGGTCGCAGCTGGGGTGTTCTCGGAGTGCCGTCCTCTGCTGCTGCGCACTGGCCCGGCATGGAGAAAGCTCCTGCCGTGCTGCGCTCTGCCGGGTTGCTCGAGCGGCTGCGGGCGGCGGGCCTGACGGTGACCGATCACGGTGACCTTCCGGTGGTCGGATGGGCGTCCGCGCCCGCCAACGGCGCGCCGAACAACGTCGGCGCGGCGCGGGCGACCTTCGGGCGGAAACTCATGCTCCCGCAGCTGATCTCCCTGCTCAGGGTGCTGGTCGCGGACCGCAGATGCTGCGCCGTCACGCTTGTCGAGCACAACCCTGACCACGGTGCACCCGACGGGTTGACCACCCGGGCATTGGTCGGCGCGCTGGCGGACGCCTTCGCTCAGGTGTGAGCAGCGGTCACGCTGTCCCGCCGGTCTCCGGCCCAACTCGCCTTACCAAGGAGGAATGATCGACATGGAGTACCGCAAGTTGGGGTCCACCGGCCTCGACGTATCCCGGATCTGTCTGGGCTGCATGAGCTTCGGCGACCCCGACCGGGGCAATCACCCGTGGACGATGCCCGAGGCGGGCGCGCGGCCGATGATCCGGCACGCTGTCGAGCAGGGCATCACGTTCTTCGACACCGCGAACTCCTACTCGGACGGCAGCAGCGAGGAGATCGTCGGCCGGGCGTTGAAGGACTTCGCCAACCGAGACGAGATCGTGGTGGCCACCAAGGTGTTCTTCAGCTCCCGCACCGGGCCGAACGGTGGTGGGCTGTCCCGCAAGAACATCCTGCGCGAGATCGACGGCAGCCTGCGCCGTCTCGGGATGGACCACGTCGACCTCTACCAGATCCACCGCTGGGACCCGGGAACCCCGATCGAGGAGACCCTGGAGGCCCTGCACGACGTCGTCAAGGCGGGCAAGGCCCGCTACATCGGCGCCTCGTCGATGTTCGCGTGGCAGTTCGCGAAGGCATTGTTCACCTCCGACCTGCACGGCTGGACCCGGTTCGTCTCGATGCAGGACCACTACAACCTGCTGCACCGCGAGGAGGAGCGGGAGATGCACGGGCTGTGCGCGGACCAGGGGATCGCCGTCATCCCGTGGAGCCCGCTCGCCCGCGGCCGGCTCACCCGGGACTGGGACGCCGAGAGTTCCCGCACCGCAACCGATCCGCTGATCAGCAGCCTGTATGTGGCCGACGACCAGCAGATCGTCCGAAGGGTCGCCGAGATCGCCGAGGCCCGTGGTGTCTCCCGCGCCCAGGTGGCGCTGGCCTGGATGCTGAGCAAGCCGGTCGTCACCGCGCCGTTGATCGGTGTCACGAAGCTCGGGCACATCGACGATGCCGTCGCCGCAGTCGATCTGGTGCTGACGCCGCAGGAGATCGCCTCGCTGGAGAAGCCGTACAGCCCGCGGCCGATCGCCGGTTTCCAGTGAGCACGGCTCCGGCCGGTGCTACCGAAGCCGTCCGCGTCGCGGTGCTCGACGACTACCAACGCGTGGCGCTGTCCGTCGCGGATTGGTCAGTGCTCGGTGATCAGGTGACGGTGGTGGCCTTTCCCGATCACCTCTCCGACGAGGACGCCGTGGTCGAGCGGCTCGCGGGATTCGAGGTGGTGGTGGCGATGCGGGAGCGCACCCCGCTGCCTCGCACGGTGCTGGAGCGGCTGCCGAACCTGCGACTGCTGGTGACCACCGGGATGCGGAACAAGGCCATCGACCTCGCCGCTGCGGGAGAGCTGGGGTTGACCGTCAGCGGGACCCGACTGGTCGCCGAATCGACCGTCGAACTCTGCTGGGCGCTGATCATGGCGGTGGTCCGTGACCTGCCGGGAGAGGACCGCCGGACCCGGGACGGCGTGTGGCAGCAGACCCTGCCGACGCAACTGTCCGGCAGCACGCTCGGCATCCTCGGTCTCGGCCGTCTCGGACAGCGCATCGCCGCCCTCGCCCGCGCCTTCGGTATGACGGTCATCGCCTGGAGCGAGAACCTCACCGCTGAGGTTGCCGCGGAGCACGGCGCGGAACGCGTCAGCAAGCAGGACCTGTTCCGGCGCAGCGACGTGGTCACCATTCACACCGTGCTCTCGCACCGCACCCGCGGTCTGGTCGGTGCCGAAGAATTACAGGCTCTGGGGCCGGACAGTTATCTCGTCAACACCTCCCGCGGGCCCATCGTCGACGAGGCGGCGCTCGTCGCGGCGCTGCGGAGCGGCGCCATCGCCGGCGCCGCGTTGGACGTCTACGACGTCGAGCCGTTGCCGCCCGACCATCCGTTGCTGTCCACCCCGCGGACGATTCTGAGCCCGCACGTCGGGTTCGTCAGCCGGCCGGCGTTCGAGCTCTGCTACGGCGACGCCGTCGAGGACATCAGGGCGTGGCTGGACGGGGAACCGGTCCGGATGCTCACCGGCGGTGCATCGGCGGGGTCGGTCGGGCCCGGGTACTGACGCGCGCCGGCCCGTCGCATCACCGGCCTGGGCACGCTTCGTTGTGTTACCCGGCGGTGCCGGTCAGGAATGGAGCGCGTCCCTCGCGGGTTACGATGTTGAGACTTGTTATCAACATCAACACGTGCGGCGATCAGCGGGCGCGGTGGCGGGAGTGAGATGAGAGCGACCCTTCCACGGGCGTCGGTGCTGGTGTCGATGGCGGTCGCGGCAGTTCTGATCGCGGGCTGCGGGTCGGGTGGGTCAGGTTCGTCGACCGGGGCGGGCGTTGGTGCGCTGTCCGTCGTGGCGTCTACGAACGTCTGGGGTGACATCGTGAAGCAGGTCGGTGGTGACCGCGTCGATGTCCTCTCGGTGATCTCCGATCCCAGCGCGGACCCGCACTCCTACGAGGCCAACGCGCAGACTCAGCTGGCGCTGTCGAAGGCGGCGCTGGTGATCGAGAACGGCGGTGGCTACGACGACTTCATGTCCACGATGCTGTCGTCGGCAGACTCGTCGGCACCGGTGATCGATGCCGTCGACGTGTCCGGGAAGAAGGCCGCGGCAGGCGACGGGCTCAACGAGCACGTCTGGTACGACCTGCCCACGGTGAAGAAGGTCGCCGACGATGTCGCCGTACGGCTCGCCGCGATCGACCCGTCCGGCAAGGCGGAGTTCACCGCCAACGCCACAGCGTTCGGCAACCAACTTGATGCCCTCACCGCCGAGGTGGAGGCGGTCAGGTCGGCGCACGGCGGCACCGGGGTTGCAGTCACCGAACCCGTGCCGCTCTACCTGCTGGACGCAGCAGGTCTGGACAACCTGACGCCGGAGCAGTTCAGCGCCGCAATCGAGGAGGACACCGACGTGCCGCCCACCGTGTTGCAGGAGATGCTGGCGTTGTTCGCCGACAAGAAGGTGAAGGCGCTGTTCTACAACGAGCAGACCCGTGGGCCGCAGACCGACGCCGTGATCGCCGCCGCGAAGGACAACTCGATCGCGGCGGTTCCGGTGCGCGAGACACTGCCGGAAGGTCAGGACTACCTGGCCTGGATGAAGGGCAACATCACAGCCATGGCCGCAGCAGTCGGGGACGGACCGGTCGGAGGATGAACGTGTGGGACAAGCTGTTCAACTTCGACAACTACGGCGAACTGCTTGCCCTGCTGCACAATTCGATCCTGGCCGGCGCCATCCTCGGCCTCGTCGGCGGGCTGATCGGCGTGTTCGTGATGATGCGGGACCTGACGTTCGCGGTCCACGGCATCAGTGAGCTGTCCTTTGCCGGTGCCTCGTTCGCGCTGCTGATCGGCGCGAACGTGGTGATCGGGTCCATCGGCGGTTCCCTGGTCGCCGCCCTGCTGATCGGGGTGCTCGGCGTGCGGGCGCGCGAGCGGTCGTCGGTGATCGGCGTGTTGATGCCGTTCGGGTTGGGTCTGGGAGTGCTGTTCCTCGCGTTGTACCCGGGCAGATCGTCGAACAAATTCGGGCTGCTCACCGGTCAGATCGTGGCAGTCGACGACCCGCAGGTGCTCTGGCTCGGCGTCATCTCGGCGGTGGTCCTGCTGGCGCTCGCGGTCATCTGGCGCCCGCTGATGTTCGCCAGCGTGGATCCTGACATCGCCGCCGCCCGCGGCGTTCCGGTCCGTGCGTTGTCGCCGATCTTCATGCTCGTGCTGGGCCTGACGGTGGCAATGGCCGTGCAGATCGTCGGCGCACTGCTGGTGCTCTCCCTGCTCGTCACCCCGGCCGCCGCGGCGATGCGGGTGACGGCGTCAGCGTTGTGGGTGCCGGTGTTGTCCGTCGCGTTCGCGATGGTCTCCACCGTGGGCGGCATCATGCTCGCGCTCGGCGGCAGCGTGCCGATCAGTCCTTACATCACCACGATCTCGTTCACGATCTGGGTGATCTGCCGCATCCTCGGCGGCGCCCGCACCCGCCGGGGCTGGTCGGCCCGCCGCTCCGGATCTGCTGTTTCGTCCGCTGCTCCAGGTCGCGAGCCGTCCGTGGTCTGAGCTCGGATGAGAGCGTCGTGCCCGCACCCTCCGGGCCCGTCCGGGCAAGGGCGAACAGGGACAGCGACACCGGCACCACCGGGATCGTCACCGGCAACGGAGCGGACACTCCCAGCAGGGCGGCGACGACCCCGACTCCGACCACCGAGGTGGCGGCGAGGTGGGCGCTGGTGACCAGCAACTGGCTCCGTGCCGTCACCGCATCGCGCAGCCTCGCCCGGCGGGAGCGATGGTCGAACGGGGTGGTGAACGCCGCCCGTCCTGAGGTCGGCTGCGTCGGACGGTGACATCAAGGGACTCCACTGGATGGCCTGCGGTTCCCTGCTCTCAGACGCGCGTCGGACACCGATGCGTGTCGAGCTCAGCCAGGTGAGAGTCCATGACGCGCTCGCCGAAGGAGCACCTGATGCAACCCGGTGGTGACGACCCACACCACGAGCAGCCACAGCAGTGCCTGGTTGCCGAGGTCGAAGCGCCAATCCACCAGGAGCACCGCACCGGTGAACAGTGCCGTGATGAGCAGGTAGGTGCCCACGGCCACGCGCTCCTTGCCCTCCATGACGATTGAGTTCTTGCGGAACTCCGTGCCGAGGTCCTCGGGAGCGCCGAAGGCTCCCAGCGCCGAGGCGAAGGCGTCCTCGGCGCCGGCGCCGGCGCCGATGCGGGCCTGGGCGCTGGTGCGCACGTGGTCCTCGAGCTCGTCGAGGTGGGGGATGAGGTGGGGGTGAGTGGCGCGCAGTTGCCCGGCCCACTGGCCGATGAGTGCGTCAAGCGATGGCATGGGTTCCTCCTCTGTACTGGCCGCGCAGGACGGCGAGGGTCGATGAGATCAGGTCGAAGTCACGCGTCTGGGCGTCGAGGTGGTCGCCGCCGGCTGGCAGGAGTCGGTAATACTTCCTGACCCGGCCGGCGTCCGATGTTGCCTGGTAGTGCTCGATGTAGCGCCGGGATTCGAGGCGGTGCAGCAGCGGGTACAGCATCCCCTCGGTCCATTCGAGCTGTCCGCCCGACGCCGCCGTAATGTCCTGCAGGATGGCGTAGCCGTAGCTGTCACCCCTGCGCAGTACGGCGAGCACGAGCGGCGTGGCGGACGCCGCAACGAGGTCCTTTGCGAGTTGCACCTTGTCTCACCTTGTCGATGTCGGATACCTAGAACTGGCAGGTACTATACCTGACAGTGCGAGGTATGGCCAAGGCCGGACCGGAAGTTGGTGACTTCCTGCCGGGGGCGGCGAGCGGGCCGGCCTAGCCAGAAGAACGGCTTGACGTCGGCGAGTCCGAATCCGGTCATCGCGGCAAGTCGCCGGCGGGATCCCCCGGGATCTGCAGCATCTCGGTGATGCCGATCGAAGCCAACACGGGTTCGTCGAATGCGACGGCTGCGCCGAGGTCGGGGACGGCGATGTTCAGGTGGTCGATGCGCGAATCGGATCGGTCGATCATGAGGTTTTGCCTGTCGTGGTTGCCGGGTGGACGTCCACTCGACACAGACAGCGATCGCTGCCACCCCATGTCCCTGACCGACTCTGCCGGAGCGATGGCCGTACCGGGTAGCGGCAGGGGGGTGACGCGCTGATGAACGCTCGGTGACGCTGCGTCATCCGGCGGGGAGAACCCGACCGACCTCCGTATTGTCTGGATCCGTGGCTGTCGACGAGGCGACGAAAAGGGTGTATCGGCGGACCGATTCGGCAACGCTGCTCGCCCTGCTGCCGGAACTGCGTCGGCTGGCCAAAGCCGCTCAGAAAGAACGTGAACGGGTCATGACCGAATCGGCGGACGGCGAGATCGACGCGGATGACGGCAAATACGCCGCCGACCTCGCCGCGTTCGCCGCAGCGGCGCTGGCTCGGGACGGCTGGATCCGGGACGAGCTCAAACGCCGGGAGCTGCTCCCGTTGTGGCCGGGGGAGCGGGAGCATCTGTTCGACGACGCCTGACGCGGTCATGCTGTCCCGTTCAGTCGCTCTTGAGCTTCACGTAGCTGCCGGGCGCCTCCTCCAGAGGCCGGAAATCGGCGTTGCCCTGCCTTTTCCTGGCCGTCACCTGACGGCCGGAATGCGTTGCGAGCCACTGCATCCATGCCGGCCACCAACTGCCGTCGACCCGTTCGGCAACCTCGTACCAGGTGTCGGGGTCGGCCGGCAGCCGCGAGCCCTCGGCCGGTGGCGGTGTGAACCAGTAGTTGCGCTTGTGCTTCTCCGGTGGGTTGATGACGCCTGCGATGTGGCCGCTGGCTCCGAGAAGGAAGGTGGTGTTCCCGCCGAACATCTGCGTGCAGGCATAGGCGGACTTCCACGGCACGATGTGGTCATCCTTCGAGGCGTACAGAAATGTCGGGGCCGAGATGTCCTGCAGATCAATGGGTTCGCCGAGTTGGACGGTGCCACCTGGCCGGCACAAACGGTTCTCGAGATACGACGCGCGGATGTACCAGCAGAACATCGGTCCGGGCAGGTTGGTGTTGTCGCCGTTCCAGTAGAGCAGGTCGAACGGCGGGGGGCGCTGCCCCTTCAGGTATCCATTGACGACGTAGGGCCAGATCAGGTCGTTCGCCCGCAGCGATGCGAACAGCTGCGCCATCTCGCTGCCCTTGATCAACCCGCCTTCGCCGATGGCGGCTTCGCGCGCTCTCACGCCTTGTTCGGTGACCAGCAGGCCCATCTCGCCGCCCTCGGTGAAGTCCAGCATCGCGGTGAACAACGTCATGCTCGACGCGGGCTGTTCACCTTTCGCCGCCAAGGCGGCAAGCGCGCCACCGAGCAGGCTGCCGCCGATGCAGAAGCCCAGCGTGTTCACCTTGTCGACCTTGCAGATCTTTCGCGCGACGTCGATGGCGGGCAGCACGCCCAGTTCGAGGTAGTCGTCCCAGACGAACCGCTGCTGGTCTGGCCCGGCGTTGCGCCAGGACACCATGAACACCGTGTGCCCCTGCGCCACCATGTATCTCACGAAGGAATTCTCCGGCCGGAGGTCGAGGATGTAGTACTTGTTGACGCACGGCGGGATGATCACCAGCGGGCGCTGGAACACCTTCGCCGTGGTGGGCGCGTACTGGATCAGCTGGATCAGCTCGTTCTGGAAGATGACCTTCCCCGGTGTGACAGCCAGGTTGCCGCCCACCTCGAAGGCGGCGTCATCGGTCATCGACACCCGCCCCTTGGCGAGGTCCTCGGTGAACAGCCGCATGCCGGCCAGCAGGCTCTCCCCGCCGGTTTCCAGAGCCAGTTGCAGCGCCTCGGGATTGGTCGCAAGGGTGTTGGCGGGGCTCAACGCATCGGTGACCTGGCGAAGCGCAAAGGCCCACTGGCCCTTCGTTCTCTCGTCCAGCGGTGCCGCCGCGACCGCCTTCGACATCAGATCGGTCTGGGTGAGATAGGTGCGCGCCAGTACCTCGAATCGGGGGTCGTCCTGCCATTCGTGGCCTGCGAAGCGCCGGTCGTTGCTGGACGGCTTCCCTGTGGTGTTCCCCGTCCACGCCGGCGCCCAACTGCCCGCAAGAGCGGACAGCGACTTCCACTGCCACGTTGCCAGTTCTGCCGCCGCGTTGACCCACGGCACGACCGCCGCCGTGATGGCCTCGGGAGCCTGCGCGAGCGGACCGATGGGGGACAGCGGCTGGTCGGCCGTCAGCAGGTCGGTCAACCATCGAGTCGGGTCAGGGGCGGAGGCAACCATCCGTCGATGGTCGTACGTCATGCCGGACTTGTCTCGATCAGTGGGTGCGGGAGAGCGTGGTTCCCGTCACCCCGAACCGGACAGGCTCGCCAGCCCGTTGAACGCCGCCGACGCGATCAGTGGCAGCAGGACGAAAAGCACGACCGCGGACGCCGGCCGCGGCAGCAGGCCCTTCCCGTACAACGCGCAGCCGCCGAGAAGGGCGACACAGGCGGCGAAGACGAGGGTGGAGGTGAGCAAGTGGAGCTCCTTGCCGACAGACAGCAGCAGTGGCCCCAGAATACCGAGCCTCACTAAAGAAATATCCGGCCCGGCAGTCACGTCAGATGCCCGACGGCATCGGCATCCGGGCGGTCCGAACGGGGCGCCAGAGACACGGCCGGCAACGGCTCGCGCCTGTGACGGCGACCACAGGTTCATCGTCTCGTGAACAAGTCCCGCGCGGATCTGTGGACAGCTGAGCGTCTTTCCGCGAGGCTGCCTTCCCCGATCGGATCACGGTCGACGACGACTCCGCCGCCGGTCCGGCCGGAGCCTGGAAGTGTGGCGTCGTGAACACCGTGACTGTTGGTTGGCCGCTGGCCACACTGCTGGTGGGTTTGGCGGCCGCAGCCGCCGCAGGCACTTGGCTGGCGGGTCTGGGTCGACCGTGGGGGGTGGTGACCGCTGCGGTGCGGGCGGTGGCGCAGCTTGCGGTGGTGAGCCTGTTGATCGGGGTGGTGCTGCGGTCGTTGTGGTTGACCGCCGGGTTCCTGTTGTTCATGGTGACCGTTGCGGCGGGGACCTCGGCGCGGCGGGTCACCGGCTCGTTGGCTCGCAGCTCGTGGTGGACCGCGGTGCCGATCGTCTGCGGAGTGGGGATCACGTTGGGCGCCATCCTGTTCAGCGGGGTGATGCCGTTGGAACCGGTGGCGATCCTGCCGGCCGGAGGAATTCTGATCGGCGGGGCGATGACCGCGACGTCGATCGCCGGGCGTCGAGTGACCGAGGAGTTGACCTCGCAGCGCGGATCGTATGAGGCGGCGCTGTCGATCGGCTTGTCGCGGCGGGACGCGGTGACCGTGGTGGGCCGGGATGCGGCCGGGTTGGCTTTGGTGCCGGGTCTTGATCAGACGCGGACCGTCGGGTTGGTGACGTTACCCGGTGCGTTCGTGGGTGTGCTGCTGGCCGGGGCATCACCTGTGCAGGCGGGGGCGGTCCAGGTCCTGGTGCTGATTGGGCTGCTGTTGGTGCAGGTGGTCGCGGTATCGCTGACGGTGGAGTTGATTTCTGCGGGTCGGCTGCCGATCGGCGGCCGGCCACTGTCGGAGTAGATGTCCGCGGAATTGATCGGATCAGTATTTGTAGTGGGCCAGGCGGGTGCCGCCGCGCCGTATGTTTCCGGTGGTGGCGCGCATCGCTGGAACCATTTCGCTGGTGATCAGGCCGCTGTGGTTGGTGAGCCGGTCGATGGTCGAGAAGGATTCGGCGATCCGCTCGGGTGTGTCGATCACGATGGTGACGGTCGGGACGTGCCGCCCGAGTTGGACCGTGCGGTCGCCGTGCGGTTGGTGGTCGCCGTGGAAGCCCCACATGCCGCGCAAGGTGGTGGCGCCGGCGGCGCCGTGTCGGCGTAGTTCCCGGGTGATGGTGCGGTGCATCGGTTTACCGTGGTGCAACGCGGCTTCGGAGTTGTAGATCATCAGTTTCTGCCACAGGGCCATTCCGTGTTCGTCCGTGCCGGGCAAGGCGTGCGGGGTGCCCAGGAGTTGCCCGTCGCGTTTGCACACCCGGACCCGTTCCAGGGTGAGCAGCGGTCGGCGGAGCAGGGCACCCAGTTCGGGCAGGACGCGGGCGATCTGCTGGCCGGATCCGACAGCGATGATCATCATCGGGACGTTGGCGTTCCGGCCGAGGAACCGGGCGCGTTCCCGCCGGCCGTGGGCGGTGCCGTCGACGCCGAGCAGTGCGGTGGCGCCGGCGATGCCACGGCGGTGCAGCAGGTCGCAGACCGCGACGAACGCGGGGACCCGGTAGATCCGTTCCTGACGCCCCACGTACACGGTGAGTTTGGTTGCCTCGTCGAGGTCCTCGGGCAGGGTGACTGGTTGGACGTTCCCGGTGTGCAAACGGGCACGTTCCAGGGTGACCAGACCGTGTTCGGTGAGCTGGGTGGCCTCCGGTAGCAGGGCCTCGATGCGGGCGCGGGTGTCGACGGCGACGGCGACGGCGGGCAGGTCCTCGGACAGGGTCAGGGAGCTGTCGGTCCGCAGGTGATGTTTGAGGCCGAAGCCTTCCACGCCGCGGAGCAGGACGCTGCTGGCGACCTGGTGCCGCCCGTACAGGTCCAGCAGGGCGTCGGCGACGAAACGGTTGCCGACCCGGGTGCGCTCACCGAAGTAGACGGTCAGCTTGAGACAGTCCTCGTTCACGCGTGGGTCCCGATCCACCGGCCGACGGCGGCCGCGCCGACCCCGAGAATCAGGCTGGCCGCGATGTTCAGTGCGGCAGAGCGGTGTTGCCGTTCCTCGGTGAGCCGCTGGGTCTCGAACATCCAGGTGGAGAAGGTCGTGTACGACCCGACCGCGGCGGTGCCGGCCAGCAGTGCCCCGTCATCTCCCAATGCCAACCCGGTGAGCAAGCCCAGGATCATCGCTCCACTGACGTTGACCACCAAGGTGCCGAACGGGAATGCCCGGCCAAGGCGGGCGCCGACCACCCCGTCGACGGCGAACCTCAGGACGGACCCGCAGCCGCCGATCAGCACCACGCCCGCCCACACCAGGGGGTTCACCGGGGCACCCACGCCCGGCGGACCGCACTGGTTGCCAGCTGAATGGCGAGGTACCCGAAGGCGACGCTGGCGGCCGCATATCCCAAGGCCAACCCGATCGCTCCGGCGTCGATCATCTTCAGCAGCTCCACCTGCATGGTGGAGAAGGTCGACAACCCGCCGCACAGACCGGTACCCAGCAACGGGCGGCGGTAGCTGGACAGCGGTAGTCGTTCCTGTAGGCGGGTGACGAAATAGCCCAGCAGGAACGCCGCCACGACGTTCACCGCGAACGTGGGCCACGGCCAGCTGGTGGCGGGGTGCGGGAACGCCTCGGACAATCCCGCGCGGAGCAGCGTGCCCAGCGCCCCTCCGGCGAAGATGGCAGCGACTTCCCGCCTGTCCCACCGGGGCAGGATCCGGGCAGGCCGCCCCCGCGGCACGGTCGGAGCGGGGTCGTGAGCAGCATTCGGCAACCACGTGCTCCTTACATGAGTCGGCAGGTTGGTGAATGGCCAGTATTCAGCTCGGCTTCCTCGGTGGCCCCGGCGGACCTCCCGGGTCATTGTGAAGTGAAACACCACTGCGGGCCGTCACCTGCTGCGGCTGATTGCCGCTGGCGAAGCTGAAACCGCCGGTGCTGATGGGAGGGATCCGGTGCACAGCACGTTCCCGGCGCTGCGGATGACAATTCACCTGCACGGTTCCGAGCATTGGCGGCACCGGCCGTTGGCGGCCGAGATCGGCCACCGCGCGCACTGTTTCGGGTTGGCCGGTGCCAGCGTGTTCCGCGGCTTCCAAGGATTCGGTGCTTCGTCGGTCGTGCACACCGTCGGGTTGATGAGCGTCAGGGACCTGGCACCGATCGTCATCGTGATCGTCGACGTCCCGGACAAGGTCACCGCGTTCCTGCCGGAGCTGGACGGGTTGATCGAGCACGGAATGCTGACCTTGGACGATGTCATCGCCGTCCGGTACGACCCGGACACCCGGCCCCGCAGCTGATTTTCGGCGTCCCGATCGCTGCGGACCACCGCGCCGGTCAACCGATCGGTGAGCATTGCGTGGCAGTTCGAGCTGTGCGCTACCGTGATCGTGCTGTGCGGCGGAGGGGCTCGCCGTCATCCGCGATGATCGCCAACGGTCCCTACCTCTCACCGGAGGTGGGTGCTGTGCACGAGTCGAGTAATGCCCGACTGCTGCTGGTCCGGCATGGCAGGACGGCGTTCAACGCCGCAAACCAGTTGCGGGGACGGCTGGATCCTGAACTGGATGAGGTGGGCGGCGCCGAGGCCAGTGCCTTGGCCGCGGTGCTGGGGCGGTGGGAACCCGTCAGGGTGGTGTCCAGCCCGCTGCGGCGTGCGCTGCAGACAGCGGAGGCGCTCGCCGGCCGGGGCGGTGTCCGGGTGAGTGTTGATCCCGGACTGATCGACCGGGACTACGGGAAGTGGGCCGGCCACACCACCGATGAAATCGTCGCCCAGTGGGGAAGTGTCGACCGCGCTCCCGGGGTCGAACCGGTGGAACGGGTCCTGCACCGGGCCGCCGTGGTGCTGATGCAGCAGCTGCGGTTCCTCAGCAGTCGACCGGTGGTGCTGGTCACCCACGATGCGGTGATCAAGGCGTTGTTGGCGTACCTGGACCCGACCCTTGGACCGGCGCACGGCATCGACCAGCGCACCGGCTGTTGGAATGAACTGGTGCACGAGGTCGGCGCTTGGCGGGTCGTGTCGGTGGACCAGCGGCCGGTGACCGCCCGACCGGTGCCGGGTGCCAGGTGACCGGCCGCCCGCGCCGCGCTGGGACCGGTGACAATCCCGAGGAGGGGACACCGCTCCAACCGATGACCGCAGCCGAGGAAGGCCCCGGTGCGCCGGCGGAGTCGGGGTGGTTGAACACCGGGGTGGTCAGTGTCGGGGCGGCGTCACTGCTGTCGGACAGCAGCCACGAGATGGTGACCAGCCTGCTGCCCAGTTTTCTGACCACCACCCTGGGGGCGGGGCCGGCGGCGTTGGGGGCCATCGACGGGGTCGCCGACGCGCTGACCGGGGTGTGCAAGCTCGCCGGTGGTCCGCTGGCCAATGACCCGGCCCGCCGGGGGCGGCTCGCCGCGGGCGGTTATCTGGGCACGGCGGTCGCGACGGCGGCGATCGGCCTGACGGTCGCGGTGTGGCAGGTCGCGGCGCTCCGTGCAATGGCTTGGATCTCCCGTGGCCTGCGGTCACCGGCGCGGGACATGCTGCTCACCGACCTTTCCTCCCGTGACACGTACGGGCGGGCGTTCGGGGTGGAACGCGCCGGGGACAACGCCGGCGCGATCATCGGCCCACTGATTGCCGCAGCCCTGGTCACGGTGATCGGGATCCGGGACGCGATGCTGCTGTCCATCATTCCGGGGATCCTGGCGGCGGTGGCGATCACGGTCGCGGCCAGGCAGGTACGCCGGACACTTGCCGAGTCGACCGGGCGGCGGACCCTGACCCTGAACCTGGGTGAGCTGCGGCGGGCCGGGCTGGTGCGGGTGCTGACCCCGGTGGCGTTGTTCGAGTTGGGCAACTTGGCGACCACCCTGCTGATCCTGCGGGCCACCGACCTGCTACAGGCCGGCGGGCGGGACGCCACCGCCGCGGCCAGTGTGGCGATCGTGCTGTACGCGGCACACAACGCGGCGGCCAGTGTGGCCTCGATCGGCGGTGGCCACTTCGCCGACCGGTTCACCGCCCGTCACGTGTTCACCGCCGCCGCGGTGCTGTACGCCGCCGGGTACACAGTCTTCGCGGTCGGCTGGACGAGCTGGCCGGTGCTGCTGGGCGGGTTTCTGCTGAGCGGTATCGGGATCGGTTTCGCCGAAACCGCCGAATCCACCGTCATCGCCAAGGCACTGCCGGACCGTCTGCGCGCCAACGGGTTCGGTGTGCTCGGCCTGACCCAGGCATTCGGTGATCTGGGGGCAACCCTGGTCGCCGGGCTGCTCTGGTCGCTGCTGTCCCCCGCGGTGGCGTTCGGCTATGCCGCGGCGTGGATGGTGGCGTCCGTGGCGGCGTCCGGGCTGCTCGTGAACAGCACGGCCACCGCCACGGAGTGAGCTGACCGACCCTTCCAGGGGCGGGCGGACATGCGCGGTGTGTTGACGCGGACTCCGCCGACCGCCTCCGGTTGGGCCGTGCAGTTACTTTGCCCCGTACGGGATGTCAGGGTTGGTGTCGGCGATCTCGAGCAGCCGGTTGTACTTCGCGACGCGTTCCCCGCGGGCGGGGGCCCCGGTCTTGATCTGCCCGCATCCGGTGCCCACGGCCAGGTCGGCGATGAAGGTGTCCTCGGTTTCCCCGGACCGATGGGACACCATTGCGGTGTACCCGGCGTCCCTGCACAACCGCATCGCCTCCAGGGTTTCGGTGACGGTGCCGATCTGGTTGACCTTGATCAACGCAGAGTTCGCGATTTTCCGGCTGATTGCGTCGGCGATGATGTCCGGGTTGGTGCAGAAGTTGTCGTCACCGACGAGTTGCACCCGGTCGCCCAGCCGCTGGGTGATGGCGATCCAACCGTCCTGGTCCTGCTCGGCGAGCCCGTCCTCGATGCTCCACACCGGGAACTCGGTGATGATCGACTCATACCGCTCGATCATGTCCGCACTGGACAGTGCCTCACCGGCAACCTGGTAGGCACCGTCGCGGTAGAACTCGCTGGCCGCCGGGTCCATCGCGATCGCCACACCGTCCCGCCCGGGCGTGTACCCGGCGTCGCTGATCGCCTGCACCAGGGTGCGCAACACGTCCTCCGGGGTGCTGATGTCCGGGGCGAACCCACCCTCGTCCCCGAGCCCGGTGGCGTACCCGGCGTCGTGCAACAGTCCCTTCAGTTTGGCGTACACCTGCGCCCCCGCGCGAATGGCCTCGGCGATCGAGGGCGCGCCCAACGGGGCGATCATGAACTCCTGGAAGTCAAGACTGTTCGGGGCATGCGCACCACCGTTGACGACATTGAAATGCGGCACCGGTTGGCACGCAGCGACACCGGCCGGCATCAAGGACTGCCACAACGGCACACCCCTGCTCGCAGCGTGCGCGCGATGGGTGGCTATCGAGACCCCGATGATCCCGTTCGCCCCGAGCTTGCCCTTGTTGGGGGTTCCGTCGGCCTCCCGCATGGCCCGGTCCACCTCGGCCGGGTCGGCAAACGGCTTCCCGATCAGGGCGTCGGCGAGTTCGTTGTTCACGTGACCCACCGCGGTCAGCACCCCCTTTCCGCCGTAACGGTTCTTGTCGCCGTCGCGCAGTTCCACCGCCTCACGGGACCCGGTCGACGCACCGGAAGGCACCCCGGCACGCGCGGTGGTGCCATCGCCCAGCGTCACCGTCACCGCCAGCGTCGGGTTGCCACGGGAATCCAGGATCTCCACCGCGTGAACCGCGGACAACACCACAGCAGTTGAGTCGGTCATGTGCTCTCCTCAGATGGATGGCCGTACGGCATCAAGCAGTACGGATGGACAAGTAGTGAACCGGACAAGGCACCCGGCACCGCTCTCACCACGGATACGACGCCGATCATCGGGCACCGGGCCGATCACTCAGGAGAGCTCGGTACCACCAGCAAATTTGCATGCAGTCCTACCCGGGCACGTGGTCACTCAACGGGTAGGGACTGTTGTCGGCCAAGGCCGAGGTTCGGGTCCGGCGAGCCCCACCGCCGGTCAAACGACCGCACCATAACGCACCACGGCGTCCGATTTCGCGCCGGGACCCGTTTGGGTCGTCACGGCGGGCGCTGCCGGATCCGGCCGGCCCATGCCCCTGGGATGATGTTGCTGCCCGCTGGGCCCGGAGTCGTTCGCACCGCGGGGTGGCTCGCCAGAGGCGCCTGAGCTGCTAGGCCGCTCGCGTCAGCGAGTGGGTGTGATGGGGAGCAAGCGGCGTAGCGCGATGTTCTCGGTTGGGTCGAGCACGCCGTGCTGGACGCAGGCCGGGACGGTGCGGCCCTGTTCGGGGTGCGCCATCGCGTAGACACACGCTTGCAGCCGCTCCTGTGTGGCGCGGATGGCGGGGTCGTCGGCGACGACGCCCTGTTCCATCAGGTCCCAAGCGGGTTTCACCTGCGCGGCGTCCATGAACGAGTGCATGACGAATGTGATCGGGCGCACGGTCCGCCGGTGCCGCAGCAGTGCGCGCAGGCCGCCTGACCGGCGGACGGCCCGGCGCGCCCACCCGATCGCGGTGGGCAGCCCGTCCAGGTTCGAGCCTGCCGCGCGCAGCAGGCGTGCGGTGAGCAGCGGCATCGGCGTCCCGGTGAGCTGCAGTCCGCCGAGCCGGCTGAGGAACGCGTCGCGTGCGGCGAGGTCGCGTGGCTCGTCGTCATCGAGGACGGGGATGAAGCGCCCCTCGATGAGCCAGCCCCACGCGGTGCGGTTGCAGCGGGGGTCGCCCATCTGCAGGTTCTGCCAGGGCAGCTTGGTGCCCATGCCGCGTTCGATCTCGGCCCAGACGGCGTCGCCGGTGACCTCGCGGAACCCTTCCTTCCAGCGGCGTTGGTCGCCGATGAAGGCGGCCGGCTGGAAGGACAGCATGTCGTAGCCGAGCGGCACGGTGGTGCGGACCAGGTCGGCGATCTCGCCGAGGTTGCTGGGTGTGACGGTGACGTTGTGGGCCAGGTAGGAGTGGACGCCGAGCTGGCGGCGAAGTTCGCGGAACATCTCCACGATCCGGCGGCGGAACGGCTCGAGTTCGGCCTCGCTGCGGGGCCGGGGAGCACCGCGGCGCCCGCGCATCAGCGAGTCGATGTGGACGGCGAAGGAGACCCGGCGCAGCCGGGGCCGGCCGTCGGGGCCGAGGACGAGCCGGTGCAGGTAGTCGGCGTCGAAGTCGCCGTGGCTCATGCTCATCGGCTCCCGGCCGTGCCGACGCATCGCGAGCAGCGCCCCGGCGTGCGCGTCGGGGTCGAGCAGGCTGACCTCACCGCCGATCAGCTGGGCGTGCCCGTGCGGTCCGCGCACCTGCTCCAGGAAACGCATCTGCGCCTCGACCTCGGCGACGGTGTGATTGCCGTCGACGCGGACCTTGTTGGCGTCCGCGGAGTGGTAGCAGGGCTTGCAGGTCAGGTCGCATCTGGGGAAGACGCCGTGGGTGCCCTCGCAGCCGACGGCGTGCCGGCCGATGAGCTGGGCCGGCGTGCGGGCTGATGCGGGCAGCTCGGCCCACCTCCGGGTCAACGCCGCAGCCTTGAGCGGCGGCACCGGGCTGGTGCGCTCCCAGAAGGCGCGGACACGGCGCAGGACAGGGTTCATCGCAGCGACTCCTCGGGGCTGACGACCTCGGGAAGGCCGGTGGGGGGTGGGACGGCCCAGCGTTGCTCGACCGGTAGTTCGAGCCCGACGGCGTCGCCGGCGTGGGCAGTGGTGCCGGGCGGGACCTCGGCGAACAGCGGCCCCGCCGCGGTGCCGACCTCGACCAGGCGCCGCGCGCCGTGCAGTGTCACGCGGCGCACCGTGCCCGATACGGTGTCCGCCGCGCCGGGGGTGACCAGGCGCACCGCCTCCTGCCGGACGACGAGCGTCGCAGGTCCCCCGACGTGCGACCCCGCCGGCATGGCCAGCCGCCCGATGGCGGAAACGTGCACCGCGCCGTCGCCGGCGCCGTCTGCCGCGTAGCCGAGAACGCCGGGCACTTCGTTGAGTCCGCCGAGGAACCGGCTGATCTGCAGCGAGGCGGGCCGTGCGTAGAGCACATCAGCGCGGTCGTGCTGCGCGACCCGGCCGTCGAGCAGCACGGCCACGGTGTCGGCGACGACGCTGGCCTCCAGCCGGTCGTGGGTGACGATCAGCACCGTGGGCTCGACGGCCGCCCGCATCTCGGCGAGCAGTTGCTGCATCTCGGCCCGGACGCCGGGGTCGAGGGCGCTGAACGGCTCGTCGAGAAGCAGGACGTCGGGCCGCACGGCCAGTGCCCGGGCCAGCGCGACGCGCTGTTCCTGACCCCCGCTGAGCGATGCGGGACGCCGGTTGGCCAGGTCGCCCGCGCCGACGAGGTCGAGGAACGACATCGCGGTCCGCCGCGCCTGACCGCGCGGTGTTCCGGTCACCTGGAGGCCGAAGGCGACGTTGTCCAGCACCCGCAGGTGCGGGAACAGCCGCGGCCGTTGGAACACCAGCGCGGTGCGGCGGCGCTCGGTCGGGACGCCGGCCATGTCCCGGCCGGCGACGAGCACCCGCCCGGCGTCGGCGGAGTCCAGGCCGGCCGCTGTCCGCAGCACGGTGCTCTTCCCCGCCCCGGAGGGGCCGAGCAACGCAACGCAGCCACCGCTGGGTACGTCGAGGTCCACGCCGTCGAGCACCCGCGGGCCGCCGGGAAACGTGCGGCGCAGTGCGACCAGGGACAGCCCGGGCGCGGTCACCGCGTCCACCTACGGCGGGCGAAGAACCCGGTGACGGCGAGCAGCAGCAACGGCGGTAGCACGGCCGCCAACGCGGTCGCGGCGACGACGGGTTCGTTGCCGCTCGCGGAGGCCAACGCCCCCACGAGCATCGGCAGGGTGACCAGCGCTCCGCCGCCCACCACCAGCGTGACGATGTAGTCGCTCCACCCGACAAGGAACGCAAGGAACGCCGCGGCCGCCAGTGCGGGCGCCACCAGCGGCAGGTGCACCCGGATCAGCACGGCCCGCCACCCGGCACCCAGGCTGCGCGCCTCCTCCTCGAACCCGAGGTCGTACCCCGCGTACGCCGAGCGCATCACGAACGTTGTGTAGGGCAACGCGGCCACCACCAGCACCGCCACCAGCGCCGCGGGCGCGGGGATCCGCAGCCGCAGGGTGATGTCGGTCAGCCCGAGGACGACCGCGAACGGCGGGACTGCGACCGGTGCGAGCAGCACCACCTCCGCGGCGCGATGCCACCGGGGCGGGTGCAGGGCCAGTGCCCGGCCGGCCATTGCTCCGGCCGGGGTGGCAAGCCCCGCGACAACCAGCCCGACCAGCGCCGACCGGGCGGCTGCGGGCAGCACACCCTGGTCGACGGCCTGGCGCCAGCCGCCGAGCCCCCAACTGCCCGGGAGTACGTCGGGGAACCGCCAGCTGTCGGCCACCGCCCAGAGCAGCAGCGGCGCCAACGGCGTGAGTAGCCAGACGGTTGCGACCAGCACGCCCGCCCACCGGGCCGCGCGGCGGCGGGCCGGTTCGACCCGCACCGGCGTCGCGGCCACGGAACTCACCTGGCCCCCGCCCGGTCGGCGCGCGGACCTGCGGCGCCGGGGGTGCGGCCGAGCACGGCGGCGGTCCCGGCGAGACCGAGCAGGCACAGCGCCGAGGTGATGACCGCCGCGGCCATCGCCGCGTCGCGGGAAGCGAGGTCGACGTCGGTGAAGAGCCGATAGGCCAGTACCGGCAGCGGCTCGGGGTAGCTGAGTCCCAGGATCCACGCCACCTCGTACGAGCCGAGCACGTACGCGAAGCAGATGCCCCCGGCGGCGACGGCGGCGGGCGCGGCCAGCGGCAGGGCCACCCGGCGCAGCCGTTGCCACGGCCCGGCGCCCAGGACGGCGGCCGCCTCGTCGAGCTGCCGCTCGGACGCCGTCAGCGCGGCGAGTACCACGATGGCCACGAACGCCGACTCTTTCCACGTGTACTCGAACACCACCGCGATCCACCACGGTCCCGCCACCAGGGGTGGGAACTGGTCCGGCGGCACGTGCAGTACCCGGGCCAGCAGCCCCGAGTCGGCGAGCAGCAGCCCGGTGGCGGCCGCGCCGATGAGGTGCGGAACGGGGACCGTGACGGCGGCGAGACCGCCGAGCAGTCGGCCGGGCCGTCCCGCCGTCCGGGCGAGCAGGGCGATCGCCAGGCCGATGGTGACGGCGAGCAGGGCGCTGGCGGTGGCCACACCGAGGGAGACCAGCAGGCCGTCGCGGGCGTCGCGACCGGCGGCGAGGTCCCGGTAGGCGGCCAGCGTCGGGGAGGGTGGCCCGACGGCCGGCATCAGGCCCAGGCTCTGCAGCACAGCGGACCCCAGTCCGACCGTGAGGACGGCGACCGTGGGCAGCAGTGCCGGTGCGAGCAGGGCCGCCGCGCGCCAGGAGGCGGCTGGACCGGCCCGGCGTCCGTGGGTGACGGCGGGCTCAGCGGGCACCGAGCACCTCGGCGCGCCAGCCCTGGTCGATCTGCGGCACCCAGGCGGCAGCCAGCTCCGGCAGTGCCCCCTTGGAGAGCACCTCGAAGGGCGGCACGACGGCAGAACGAGGCAGGGCGGCGAAGCCGGCGCGGACGTCGGCCGGCACGCGATCCACGTCCAGCACGGTGTACTGGCCCCAGACGTCGGGCCGTGCCTTGGCGAGCTGCTGATCAGGTGACAGCGCGAGGTTCGCCACCACCATCGCGGCGTCGGCGTGTGCGGCGTTCGACGGCACCGCGAGGAAGCTGGCGTTGCCCAGCGTGCCGCCGTCGAGGGTCAGGACCCGGGTGGTGGCCGGGAAGGTGCCCTTGCGGACCAGCTCCGGCAGGGTCGCCGGGCCGTAGGTCATGGTGAAGTCCACCTGGCCGTCGGCGTACAGCTTCTCCAGCTGCGGCAGGTCACGGGGGTAGGTCGCACCCTCGCGCCACAGCGACGGCGCCACGCTGTTCAGCGCCGCCCACAGACCGGGGGTGAGGGAGTCGTCAGTTCCTTTGTCGTACTCGGCCGGCAGCTGCGCGGGGCCGCCCGACACGGCGTAGAACGCCTGCCGCACGAACGCCGAGCCGGTGAAGTCGGGCGGCGCCGGGTAGGTGAACCGGCCGGGGTGGGCCTTGACCCAGTCGAACAGCGCCTGCACGGTGGTGGGCGGGTCGGGCACCTTCGCCGCGTCGTAGGCGAGCACGAACTGAGCCTTGTGCCAGGGCGCCTCGCAGCCGTTCACCGGGGTGCCGAAGTCGTTGCGCAGCAACGGGTCCGCAGGGTCGACGTACCGCATGTTCGGCAGCATCTGGGTCCAGTCGCAGGTCCAGGCGTTCGCCTGCAGGCCGGTGCGGAAGTTCTCGCCGTTGACCCAGACCAGGTCGATGCTGCCGTCGGTGGTTCGGCCGGCGCGCTGCTCGGTCAGGACGCGGTTCACCGCGTCGCCCGTGTCGGCGACCGGGATGCGCTTGATCCTCACGCCCTCCGCCTGCGCGGCCGGCGCCAGCACCGTGTCGATGTAGGCGTTGCCCTGCGGGTCGCCGCCGTACATCCACAGGTTCACCTGCTGGCCGCGGGCCCCCGCCTGTACTGCCGCCCAGTCCGGCGGTGTTGCGGCGGAACCGGCCGCGGTCGCGGTCCGGGCGGCCGACCCGGAGGGATCCGCGCCGGCGCACGCGGCGGTGAGCAGCGCGGCCATCGCAACGAGGGCGGCACGGTGAAATCTCATCGGGCGGAACTCCCTGGGTCGACGGGGCCGCCGGGGGTTCGTTTCGGCGGAACCTGCGGCTTGGTGGGTTGCGCAGACGGTGTTCGCAGGATCCGGTAGCCACCGACGAGCCGCTGGGTCGCGCTGATCAGCACGACGACGGCCCACACCCACGCAACCGTGCCGGCGTAGGCGGGCAGCACACACCACAGGGCGTGGACGACCACGGTCTCGGTGCCTTCGGCCAGGCCGCCGAGGAACGACAGCGAGCGGCCGTCGTTGATCCGGTGCCCGGTGCGTTCGGCGATCGAGGAGAACGCGAGGAACAGCGATCCGTTCAGGTAGTAGGCGAGCAGCACCACGAGGAACGGCAGCAGCGACCCGCCATCGGTGGTGCTGCCGACGGCGACCCCGACGACGAACGTGCCGTAGCAGATGAAGTCGGCGCCGATGTCGAGAAAGCCTCCGGCGTCCGACGTGGGCCGGGCGCGGCGGGCGCGGCGGCGGGCGAGCGGCCCGTCGAGCCCGTCGGCGATCCGCGACACCAGCCACAGGACCAGTGCCGGCCACCAGGCGGCCTGCCACGCCGCGGCGGCGGCGCCCACGCCGAGCACCAGGCCGGTCAAGGTCAGCCGGTCCGGTGAGCACCAGGAACGGTCCAGCGCGGCGGCCATCCGGTCCAGCGGCCCGGCGAGCACCCGCCGGGCCGCAGCGTCGAGCACGTCACCGCCTCCGCAGCGCGACGACGAGCCGGGTGACGGCGTGCGCGACCGGGCCGGCCAGGCGGGCGCGGACGTCGTCGATCGCGGCGTTCCACGGCCCATCGCCGTAGGTGGGATACGGGTGGATGGTGCCGGACAGGTCGCCGCTGGAAAGGCCCTCGCGCACCGCCAGGGTCAGCTCGGCCAGCGCCTCCCCGCCCCGCGGGCCGACGACGGTCGCTCCGACCACCCGCGAGCCCCGCCCCAGCGCGAGCCGGGCGAACCCCTCGGTGCGGCCCTCAGCGACCGCGCGATCCACATCCCGGTGCTCCCGGGTGACCACCCGGTTGCCGGACGGGCCCCAGGTGGGCGCGCCGACCGCGGCCACCTCGGGGTCGGTGAAGGTCACCCGCGGGACCGCGCGCAGGCTCACCCTGCGGCGCAAACCCAGGACGGCGTTCGTCGCGGCCAGGCTCCCGTACACCCCGGCTGTGTGCGTGAACGGCGGCAGCGCGGTCACGTCTCCCGCGGCCCACACCCGCCGGTTCGTCGTGTGCAGCCGGCGGTCGACGCGGACGCGCCCCACGCTGTCGAGCTCGATCCCGGCCTCCGCGAGACCCATGCCCCGGGTGCCCGGGTGGCGGCCGACGGCGACGAGCACCCCGTCGCAGGTCACCTCCCGCTCGGCTCCGTCGCCGCCGCGGACCACGACCGCGCCGTCCCGCGCCCGCGTTACAGTGCAGCCGGTGAGGACCTGCACGCCGTCTGCCTCGAGGGCGGCGTGCACCAGCGCGGCGGCGTCCGGGTCCTCCTTCACCAGCAGCCGCGGCGCCGACTCGATCAGCGTGACCCGGCTGCCGAGCCGGGCGAACGCCTGACCCAGCTCGCACCCGATCGCACCACCGCCCAGCACCACCAGCCGCCCGGGTAGCTGCCGCAGGTCCCACACCGTGTCGCTGGTCAGCGCCCCCGCCTGGTCAAGGCCGGGAATCGGTGGCACGGCCGGGCCGGACCCGGTCGCCAGCAGCAACCGGCGCCACGGCACCTCCCGGCCGTCGACCAGCAGCCGGTCCGGTCCGGCGAAGGCCGCTTGCCCGCGCAACACCGCAACCCCGGCCCGCTGCAGGGACTCGGCCGAGTCCGTCGGTGCGATCGCCGCGACCGCGCCGCGGACGTGCGCCATCACCGCCCCGAAATCCACCCGGACGCCGTCCACGTGAACCCCCAGCCGGCCGCCCGAGCGGACGTCGGCGGCGCGGTGAGCGGCCGCCAGCAGCGACTTGCTCGGCACGCAGCCCACATTCAGGCAGTCCCCGCCCAGCCGACCGCGCTCCACCAGGGCGACGCGGGCCCCGAGCAGCGCGGCGGTGCGGGCACCCACCAAACCCGCGGTGCCGCCGCCCACGACGAGCAGGTCGAACGGCGGACCGCTCACCCACGCCTCCCTGCTGTCCTGATCGGTGGTCACCTCGTTGGCCTGTCCCGCCCGGTCACCCTCCCACGGCGGGGCGGCGCGCCGGGTCGACCGCCCGGTCACCCCTGCTGCCCGAGGGACTGGGCAAACGCGGTCAACCGGTCTACCACCGGAGCAGGCGGAAGGGATGCAGACCGCGCGATCGCCGTCTTGATCGCCCGATAGGTCACCGCCTCCAGGCCGCATGCCCGGCAGGCCCGCAGGTGCCGGGTGATGCGCGCGGCGAGGTCGGCCCCGGTTTCGCCGTCGAGGTAGCGCTGCAGAAGGCGGCGCGTCTGCAGACAGCTGGTGACGTCGTCATCGCCGGCGAGGCGTTGGCGCATGGGCAGTGGTGGGTTCACAGGTACCTCCGTGGAGCCAGTCCGGCTTCGTGCAGCCGGGTGCGGATGCGGCGCCGGCCGCGGTGGAGCCTGCTGGTGACGGTGCCCTCCGGGACGCCCAGTGCGGTCGCGGCCTCGGCGTAGGTGAGGCCGTCGATGTCGATCAGGACGAGCACGGTCCGCACAGCGATCGGAAGGTCGAGCAGCCCCGCCTCCACGACGGCGTCGAAGGCGCGGTCCAGAACCTGTTGCTCAGCCGAAGGGGCAGCCAGGCATTCATCGCCCGGGTTGTTCGGGTCGTCCAGAAGTTCGGGGCGTCGACGCCGATGCCGGTTGATTTCCGCGTTGCGGAGCACCGTCAGCAGCCAGGCCCGAGGATGCGCCCCGTCGAACGAGTCCAGACTTCGCCAGGCCCGCAGCAGCGTCTCCTGCACGAGATCCTCGGCGTCGGCGGGCTGCCCGGTGAGCGTCATGGCCACCCGCAACAGCACCGGGACCTCGGGGACGACGATCGCGGCGTACCGGCGCCCGCGCTCACCCTCGCCCGGCCCGGGCCGCTGCGAGGAACCCGACGAAATGGCCTCCACGAGAGGGAAACCCGCCAGGACACGAGTTCCTTCCCAGCCTGCTGTGGTGACGAAGTCCGCGATGGTGGCGTCAAGGACCCGTCGCGTCCGTGGTGATCTTCGCGGAGCATGATGACGTCGACTCGACGGGCGGACGGCGGGGTCAGTTGTCACCTGCCCACGCGATCCGGGGTGCGCCGCCGAATGACGAAAGGGGCTGAGGGTGCCGAGAGCCGAGCAGGTGAGCATCCAGGTGGCCGACATGGACCTCGTGAGCGCAACGGCGGGGACCGGCCGTGTGGCCGGGCCCGGCGTGCAACTCGTGGTGTTCATGCGCCACCGGCATTGACTGCCCTGCCAGCAGCACCTGGTCCAGGTGCAAGCAGAGCACGACCGGCGACCCGACACCGGTCAGGTCGCCCTGGTGCTGGTCGGGTTCAGTCCCGCCGCCCGGCTGGCCGCCATCGCGCGCGCAATCGGTTGGCGGGGTGAGGTCCTCTCCGATCCGGCGCGCCGGCTCTACGCTCGCCTCGACATCGGTCGCGCCCCGGTGTGGAGGGTGTACAACCCAGCCACCCTTGCCGTTTACGCCCGCGCGGTGCTCAGCAGGGCCCGCCACCGACCGGTCGGCCGCGCACCACGGCCGGCCGAGGAGGACACCCGCCAGCTAGGAGCGGACGCCCTGCTGATCGACGGGGTGGTTCGCGTTCTGTGGCGACCGCGCTCGCCGGACGACCGGCCACCCGCCGGGCAGGTCGTGGCGGCGGCCGTCGCGCTGTCGCTCGCTGACCCCGGGTGTTGAGACGACGCCGGCGGGTCAGGTCGGCTGTTCGGCGAGCTCTGGCGGGGTGGCGGCAGCCAGCGTTGGCGGCGTGAAGGGCTCTGGGTGGGGCCGCCGGAACGAACAGCGTGCAGGTCAGGCAGACAGTGATCCAGCCGCGGCCGTCTCCCGGCCGATCAAGTGCTCACCCGTGCGCAGCCGCTCGGATGTCGGCCACGATGATCTTCCCCATGGTCAGCATGCTCTGTGTGACGCGGGCGACGACCCGCACATCCGGGTCCGACTGAAGGCGGATGAGTTCTGCGGGGACAATCTGCCAGGACACCCCGAACCGGTCCCTGAGCCACCCGCATCGACTCGGCTCACCGCCGTCGGCGATCAGCGCGTTCCACAATCGGTCGACCTCGTCCTGACCCCCGTCGACCGTCACCGACAGCGAGAAGGCCTCGGACAGCGCGAAGTGCGGGCCGCCGTTGAGCAACTGAACCGGCAGGCCGGCGACGACGAAGTCGACGGTCGCCACCTCGCCGGCGGGCATCGGTGACCCCTGCGGATAGCGGAACACCGAGACGATCCTGGAGTCGGGGAACAGGCTGACATACAGATCGGCTGCCTCCTCGGCGTGGCCGTTGAACCACAGGCAGGGCTTGATGCCGGTCATCGTCGACCCCTCAGGACGGAGGAACGGGTTCATCGACTATGACAGCCACGCTGGGCCGAAGTCATCGGTCACACCGGTCCGAACACAATTTCCGGTGGCCGCGGAGCCGACGTGTCCCATCAGCTCACTGACGGACGCAGAGCTGTCGCGAAGCCCGCGACCTGGCCGACGAGTTCGGTGATTGCGGCCTTCCAACCCGGCTTCGCGCGTCGCCGATGAGGTTGCGCGGCACCATCCATGCGCCTGATTGCAGATGCCGTGGGGCGGCCCGTCGTCGCTGGACCCGTGGAAGCGACCGCCCCGGGCGATCTTCCCGTGCACGCGCGGACCCCCGGCTGCCCTGTCCGGTGACCCGACCGACCTCCGCGGCCATGTGCGACGTGCGTTGCTGACGGTGGCTCGCAGATGCACCGAGCATCGCCACCGGTTGCACCGAGGCGAACAGCGCTCCACCGACGCCGGGAAGTGAGTGTCGGCTGCACCATGTCGCAGTCATCGACCCGGATCATCGGCTCTGCACTGCCCTAGTGTTGCGGCCGTGTGGAGGAACCTGTCCAGGCGCTCGCTCATTCGAGCGGGTCTGCTGGTCGCTGCGGCTGGTGTGGCCGGTTGCAGCAGAGCGGTGCAGGCAGTACGCACGACTGCCTCGGCGCCCACTGCAGGCCCGGTTTCGACACCGACGAACCAGTCCACGCTGAACCCGGTGACCGCCTCCTCCGCCGCATCGTCGTCGTCCGTGATGCCTGCGAGCGCCTCCGCCGCCGGACGGACGCCGAGTGCTGCGAGCTCGGCGTCGCAGGTTCCCGCGGCGCCTTCCGGTCCTGCGAAAGAAATCGCACACGGGCCGAGGAACAAGCCGCGCGTCGCACTGACATTCCACGGATCAGGCGATGTCGCGCTGGCCCGGGAGCTGTTGCACGTGGCCAACTCCCGCAGGGTCCGGATCACCGTCATGGTGGTGGGCACGTGGCTGTCGGACAACCCTGGTATCGCGGCCGAAATTCTGGCAGGTGGCCATCAGCTCGGAAATCACACGTGGTCGCACCAGGACATCAATTCGATGCCCCAGAGCGATATGCGCCAAGAGGTCATTCGCTGCCGCGATCTGCTGGTCAAGACCACCGGCACTCCGGGGGCGTATTTCCGGCCGTCGCAGACTCCGACCGCGAATGCGCTGATGAAGCAGGTCGCCGGCGGAGCGGGCTACCCGATCTCGTTGTCCTACGACGTCGATTCGATGGACTACACCGATCCGGGTGCGGCGGCTGTCCGCAGCAACACGGCGGCCGCCCGACCTGGATCCATCGTCAGCATGCATTTCGGGCACCAGGACACCATTGACGCCCTCCCCGGTGTGCTCGACGACCTCGCGGCGAGGGGATTGGCCGCGGTGACGGTCGGGGAATTGTTGGCCGGCTGACCTACCGTTCAACGGGTGATTCCGGTGTGGCCGATCGAGTACCGCCCGGGCTGCGGTATCAGCGCCAGCCCGTGCGGCCCGTTGCCGACCGGGATCTTCTTGATCAGTCGGCCGTCGACCGTGCTGATCACGTACACCACGTTGTCGTATCGCCCGGACAGCCAGAGTTGGCTGCCGTCCGCGCTGACGTTGCCCATGTCCGGGCTGCCGCCGCCGGGAATCTGCCACTTGGTGATCGGCGCGCCGGTGTCGGCGTCGAGCACGCTGATCGATCCTTCCAAACGGTTGGAGACGAACAGTTTTGTGGCGTCCCGGCTGAAATACAGGCCGTGCGCCCCCTTCCCGGTATCGATGTGCCGGGAAACGGTCCGCAGGTCCTTGTTCAGCACCCAGACCCCGTTCGAGTCGGAATCGGCGATGTAGAACCGGGAGCCGTCCGGTGCGATTCGCAGGTCCTGTGGGCCCATGTCGGTGTTCTGTTGCGGCATGTCGATCATCCGGACGAGTCGACGTGATTGCATGTCGACGACTGCGACTCGTCCGGCGAATTCGCAGCTGAACACGCCGACCTTGCCGTCGGGGGTGAAATCGCCATGGTCCATTCCGGCGCATCCGGGATATTCGGCCCGGCCGATCTCCTTCCACGTCGCCGGGTCGTACCAGATCAGGCTGCGCAATTTCTCCGCGACGGAGATCGCGTACTTCCCGTCGGCGGTGAAGTACATGTTGTACGGGTCGTCGACCGGAATCGTTGCTCCTGGTTGCCCCGTCACCGGGTCGATACGGCGCACCACGTTCCCGATGTCGTCGGTCGCGTACAGCGCAGACATGTCGTGTGACGGAACGACGTGCTGCACCTCCACACCGACCGGGAACTTGTCGACGACCTCGAAGGTCCGCTGGTCGATCACCCACACATCACCGGACTTCGTGTTCGGCACGTAGGCATATGCCTTGGACCGTTTCGCCACGGCGCCCAGCATGTCGGCACCGGCCTCGGAATAGATGTTGTGCGGATCGACGACAGCCGGCATTCCGGGCAGCACATCGACCGCCGGCGGGTTCGGTGGCGGATTCGGTGTCGATGAAGGTGCCGCTTTCGGGGCCGAGGGTCTCGGCGGGAGTGCGGAACGGGCTGAGGTCGCGGCAGACCCCTGCGGTGCTGTCGAGGGTTTCACGGACGTGTCCGGACCACCGGAGATGACGGCCGCGCCCCGACTGGACGGCGTGCCGGATGTCCCCGCGGTGCTCTGCGCCGTGGTGCTGGATGTGGTGCAGCCGGCGACGAGCAGACCCGAGATCACCATCAGGGGCACATACCGACGGCGCTTCATGGATGTCCTTCCGCAGAAGTCGTTCGACGTCCGACGCAGATCGGATGCACGGATGACCGTAGCGTTCGGCCGCCCCGAGGCCTTGTCCGACCGCGGTGTGCGGCGACGTCATCGTGACGTCATTGCCGCGCGCTCTTGACGCCACTTGGTCAAGAAGTAGATAGTCATGGCATGACTAAGCCGGGCAACGGTACCCCGCGCCGCGGGAGCGTCCGCCCCAGCCCCCTGATGCTGATGGTGCTGGTGCTGTTGGCCGAGGCCCCGATGCACCCCTATGAGATGCAGCGGCTGATGCAGTGGCGCGGCAAGGACCAGGTGGTCCGGGTGCAGCGCGGGTCGCTGTACCCGGCGGTCGAACGGCTCGTCAAGGCGGGCCTGATCGAGCCGTCGGAGACGGAGCGGGAGGGCCGCCGTCCGGAGAGGACCGTGTACCGGTTGACGGAGGAAGGCAGGGAGACCGCCGAGACGTGGTTGATCTCGATGCTGCGCACGGTGCGCAACGAATATCCCGACTTCCCCGCCGCACTGTCCTTCCTGCCGATGCTGTCGGTGGACGAGGCTCGGTCGCAATTGACCGCGCGGCTGCTGCTGCTCGGCAGAGAGGTTGCAGCACTTCGATCGGGGACCGCTGATCTGAGCGAGAAGTACGGCATGCCGAGGCTGTTCACCATCGAGGACGAGTACCGGCTGGCCATGCTGGAGGCCGAACAGCGCTGGGTCGGTCACCTGGTCGACGATCTGGCCCGGGGCGAGATGTACTGGGACAGCGAGACGATCCAGGAATGGGCCGAGGGCCTTGCCGGCTCCATGAAGGGGTTCCCGGGGATTCCCCGAACGCTTCCAGGCCAGGGTGTCCCGGCGGACTCGGGTGACCGGTCTGGCCCGAGTGACCGAGTTGGGGAGAACACCACCCAGCAGGACCTGCCCCCGTAGATCGAGCTGCAGGTCATCGGGAAGCGGGCCGGAGGTGTGCTGCGAACACACCACCGGCCCGGCACGGGGCGAAGGCCCCGCGCCCGCACCGCTACGGCGGAGATGACCGGTCCAGGGCCACAAAGGCCCTCAGGTCCGGCGCGCCATCAACCACCTCACCGTGCAAGGAGATGTTCCCATGTCCGTCTCACCACCCGCTGTGCCCGGCCGACCGGCCGGGACCGTGCCGGAGCAAAACCTGACCGTCACCGGAGTACCGGTCCGCGGCCACCGGCCGGTGCGCCCGACTCTGCTGATCGCCGTTTTCTGTCTCGGTCTGTTCATGACGCTGCTCGACATCACGATCGTGAACATCGCCATCCCGGATCTCGTCACCGACCTCGGCGCGACTCTGGAAACCGTCCTCTGGGTCGGGTCCGCCTACTCGCTGACCTACACCGTGCTGCTCATCACCGCCGGTCGGCTCGGTGACATCTACGGTCCGCGAAGGCTTTTCCTCATCGGACTGACCCTGTTCACCACCGCCAGCCTGGCGTCCGGCCTGTCCCAGACGCCGGGGCAGCTCATCGCATTCCGCGCGCTGCAGGGCGTCGGGGCGGCGCTGCTCGCACCGCAGGGGCTCGCACTGATCACCTCGACTCTGCCGGCCGAGAAGCGCGGACCGGCGTTCGCCTCGATCGGCATCATGTCCGGTCTCGGTGTGCTGCTCGGGCCGACCCTGGGTGGCTTCATCGTCACCAACGTCGGGTGGCGCTGGATCTTCTTCCTGAACATCCCCATCGGGGTGCTGGCCATCGCGCTCGCCTTCGCCTTCATGCCGGACGTGCGTCCGGGTACGCGTCACCGGCTGGACGTGCCGGGCGTGCTGCTGCTGACCGCGGGATTGTTCGGCGTCGTGTTCGGCCTCATCGAGGGTGACCGTTACGACTGGGGGACCGTCGCCGGTTTCCTCACCATCCCGATGATCATGGTCTGCGGTGCGCTGCTGCTGGGTTTGTTCCTCTGGCGCGAGATCGGTATCCAGGACGCAGAACCGTTGCTGCCGTTCGCTGTTTTCCGAGACCGCAGCTTCACCGTGATGACGCTGGTGCTGTTGGCGATGGGCTTCGCCATGGTCGGGCTGTTCCTGCCGTTGACGATCTACTACCAGTCCGTGCTGGGTCTGACCGCGGTCGCCGCCGGCCTCGTCATCGGCACCCAATCAATGGCCATGATGATCACCTCCGGCTTCGTCGGCGGACTCACCGGATCCGGCCGGATCAACATGAAATGGGTGCTGATCGGCGGCCTGCTGCTGTTCGCCGCGGGGATGGGCTATGTCGTCGCCGTGGCTGCGCCCGACTCCGGCCAGTGGGCGTTCGTGCCCGGCCTGGTCACCGCAGGCATCGGACTCGGATGTGTCTGGACGCCGGTTTTCGGGCTCGCCACCCGCGACATGCCGCCCGCCCGTGCGGGTATCGGTGCCGGGGTGCTGGACACGGTGCAGGAGTTCGGCGCCGTGCTGGCCACGGCTGTGTTGGGCGCCCTGCTGGCAAACCGGCTCGCCACGTCATTGGCCGAGCAGACGCAAGCGGCGGCGGCGAGCCTGCCACAGGGCGCGCGGCAGGGGTTCCTGGAGGCCATGACGACCGCCGGTTCCGGCGGAATCGAGGTCGGCGCGGGCCAGATCGCTGCGACCACCGTTGCCGCCGGCGTGCCCGGAACGGCGGCAGGCCAGGTCCGTGCCGCGGCGAAGAACGTGTTCGCCGCCGGTTTCACCGACGCCATGCGACCGGTGATGGTGGTCCCGATTGTCGTCGTGTTGCTCGCCGCCGGTGCGGTGCTGTTCGTCCGGTCGCAGCCCTCGGCCGGTTCCGTCGAGCAGCAGCGAGATCTGGCCGACGCGGGCTGAGCAGTCGTGGAGTGGGCCGACCCGGGCAGGTCTTGTCATGCAAGTAATTGCTTGCCTATGCTGTCGGTGTGGGTGACGTGTTCAAGGCCCTCGCCGATCCCACCCGGCGCGCCATTCTCGACGAGCTGCTGGATCGGGACGGCCAGACGTTGTTCGAGGTGTGTTCGCGGCTCGTCGGCCGCGGATTCAGCTCGACGCGTCAGGCCGTCTCGCAGCACCTGGACGTTCTCGAGGACGCCGGGCTGGTGTCGACGCGCAGGCAGGGCCGTTACAAGTTCCACCACCTGGACACATCGCCCCTGGACGTCATCGTGCAGCGGTGGCTGACCGGCCGACGGAAGGACGAGGAATGAAGATCACCGTGATGAGCCTGCTGGTCGACGACCAGGACAAGGCGCTGCGCTTCTACACGGAGGTCCTGGGTTTTCGGAAGAAGACCGAGATTCCGTTGGGCGAACACCGTTGGCTCACCGTGGTTTCACCCGAGGAGCCGGACGGCGTCGAGATCTCACTGGAGCCCGACGAGCACCCGGCCGCGCAGCCTTTCAAGCAGGCGCTGGTCGCCGACGGCATCCCGTTCACGTCGTTCGCGGTGACCGACGTCGGTGCCGAGACCGAACGGCTCAAGGCGTTGGGCGTGACGTTCACCCAGGACCCGCTGCAGATCGGTCCGGTGACGACCGCCGTTCTCGACGACACCTGTGGCAACCTCATCCAGATCGCGCAGCTCGCGGATCCTTGAGTAACAGCCGCCGCCGTTGACAGCACCGGATACCGTCTGCGGGATCCGCCGCGGCGGGCTTGATCTCGATAGGGCGGCATGGTGACCGACGAACTGCACGAGCGCAGCGCCACGGAGCTCGCCGCCCTGCTCCGGGCCAAGCAGGTCAGTGCGCGCGAGGTGGTCACCGCGCACCTCGAGCGGATCGAAACCTACAACCCGAAGATCAATGCGATCGTCACGTTGACCGCCGACGAGGCGTTGCGGCTCGCGGGCGAGCAGGACGACATGGCCGTGCGCGGCGAGTTCGCCGGGCCGCTGCACGGACTTCCGGTGGCGCACAAGGACAATCACCTGACGGCAGGGATCAGGACGACGTTCGGGTCGCCGTCCAGGGCCGACTTCGTGCCGGACACCGATGATCTGGTGATCGAGCGGATGAAGGCCGCCGGCGTCATCACCATCGGCAAGACCAACATCCCCGAGTTCGCCGCCGGCGGCCACACCTTCAACGAGATCTTCGGTGTCACCCGCAATCCCTACGACCTGTCGGTGACCGCCGGCGGGTCGTCCGGAGGTGCGGCCGCCGCACTCGCCGCCGGCATGCATGTGCTGGCTGACGGCAACGACATGGGCGGGTCGCTGCGGCTGCCCGCGGGGTACTGCAACGTCATCGGTCTGCGGCCGTCCGCCGGTCGGGTTCCGGTGTATCCGGCGGCGGACGGCTATGCGGGCCTGTCGGTGCAGGGCCCGATGGCGCGCACGGTCGACGATCTGGCGTTGCTGTTGTCGGTGATGGCCGGCCCGGACCGTCGATCGCCGATTTCCCTGGAGCAGCCGGGTTCGGTGTTCGCCGACCTGGGTGAGGGATCGCTGGCCGGCCTACGCATCGCCTTCTCACCCGACCTCGGCGGTGCGGTCGGGGTCGAGGACGAGGTCGCCCTGTCGGTGCGGACTGCAGCCGCGACCTGTGAGACGCATGGTGCCATCGTGGAGGAGGCGAGCCCCGACTTCGCCGGGGCGGACGAGTGTTTCCGCACGCTGCGCGCCTGGCAGTTCGAGGCCACGCTCGGAGAGTTCTTGCAGGACAACGTCTCGACCGTCCGGCCGAGCCTGTACGACAACATGGCCAGCGGCCGGGAACTGGCCGGCCCGGACATCGGCCGGGCCACGGTGATGCGCACAGTGCTGTTCCACCGGATGCGCGAGTTCCTGGAGTTCTACGACGTGCTGATCCTCCCGGTGGCGCCGGTGCCGGCTTTCGACGCCCGCTACCAGTACCCGCCGATCGTCGCCGGTCGGGCGTCGCGCGACTACTTGGACTGGATGCGCACGGTGTGCCACGTGACGGCCACCGGTCACCCGGCGATCGCCATGCCTGCCGGATTCACCGACGCCGGCACGCCGCTCGGTGTGCAGTTCGTCGGTCGGCACCGCGCTGAGCGCGATCTGCTCTCGCTGGCCAAGGGCTTCGAGACGGCCACCCGCTTCGCCGACCGCCGCCCGCACATCCACTGAAGCCGGCGGGCCGGGGCGGAGCAATGCCGACCGAGCCTGCCGCTGATCGCGGACGTTGCGGTCGTGTCGGGCGACTGTCGTGTTGGGCGACTGTCGTGTTGGGCGACCGGATTTTCCGCGGAGCGTCACCGATTCCATCCAGCCCCGAAGGATGTGCGACATGACCGGGCTCTGACCCGCCCACCCGCCGAGCCCGCAGGGCCGGATCTCCGCCGTTCCGGTCGGTCCGGCGCGCGACACCGGCGGCCGGCGCTGGACCCGGTGGCCGGTCCCGTGCTGAGATGGGACTGCGAATCACACCTGTGTCATTCGCTGGGGAGGACCTGATGGAGAACGCAGCCGCGTCCGGCTCGGACGGCGCCGAGCAGTCGGACAAGCAGGCCATCGGGACGGGCCTGTCCCGCCGCGACCGCGACATCCTGGCGTTCGAGCGCCAGTGGTGGCAGTACGCCGGCGCCAAGGAGCAGGCCATCAAGGAGATGTTCAGCCTCTCGCCGACCCGGTACTACCAGGTGCTCAACGAGGTCATCGACAATCCGGCAGCGCTGGCCGAGGATCCGCTGCTCGTCCGGCGGCTGCGCCGGCTGCGGACCAGCCGGCAGAAGGCGCGCAGCGCTCGTCGGCTCGGCTTCGAGGTCTGACGCCTGCGGAGCCGCGTTGGCGATCACGGGCGCGTCACGCGGACTGCTGTGCGATGAGCCGCTGCAAGCGCTCGACGTCGACGGCGTGTTCTAGGTGATGACGGCCGGGTAGCCCGCGGCTCTCCGGCCACACATGAGCCGGGCATCGTGCAGCAGGGACCGTGGTGGGCGATCCGCTGCGGAAGGCGCGCGGTGCGCGTCGCGTTCAGTTCAAGCCTCGAAGGCCGCATCCTCGTCACCCGGCGACAGCGGCCCAGGCATCGTTGGTCAGCCCCACGATGACGTCCTGTTGATCCGAGCCCTTGAAGGATCCACCGCCGAAGACCTGGACGGTGAGTCCGGGACCTGTTCGCCGGCACATGGTGGTGATGGCGGTGTCGGGAACCTCAGACCCGGCGGGCGTGACCTGGCTCTGCTCGACCAGGCATTGGACATCTCCTACACCCACCACCTGCCGCGGTGGCGCGGCAAGGCCGAGGTCGGCGGGGTCGGTGACGGCCCCGATGGTCAGACCGGGGTACTTCGCCCGAACCGCGATGACGTCGGCGTTCTGCGACAGGGTCGGGTCGGAGTACTGCCTGAAGGACACGGCAGCGCCCGGGTTGGCGGCCTGGTACGCGGTGATGGTCAGCGACGTCGTGCTGTCGCTGCGTGCCCGCTGATCGGCGATCAGCTGCTTCTTCCGATCACTGCTCATGGTTCCGGTGGCGACCACGGCGGTGTTGGCCTGAATTCGGTCCTGGAAGCCGGGCAGTGTGTCGGGCAGTGAAAGCGGTGCCGATCCGACGGTGCCGGACGGGCTGGCACGCGTTGTAGCGGCCGTATCGGTGTTCGTTGAAACATTGGTCGACGCATTACCCGAGGAATCCATGCGCAGGACACCCGTCGCGATCAGGGCCGCGCCGATTCCGAAGGCGATCACCAGCCCGGCGGCCAGGCCCAGGGCGGCGACGCCCCACCGGCCGCGCGGCTTCGGCGGTGAAGAAACGGGTGGTAACGATCCGGGCGGTGAGGATGTAGGTGGTGGCGACGCGGGCGGTGGGAACGGTGAACCCGTCCGATTCCACGTCGGTGGCCTGGCGGGATGCTGGGCTCCGTATTGCGGCGTGAATGACGAAGGGCGATGGCTGGAACCGTCGGTGCGAGGGGTCGGCGGGCCGGGCGGCTCCGAAGTCCTGCCGGGCGGCTCCGGGGGCCGGCCGGGCGTGTGTTGACCTGCCGCCCTGGGTTGGGTCGCCGCCGGATCGAATTCATCCGTCATGGTGCAGAGGTTGCCATGGTGCCCGGTTCGGAACCAGTGGATGAAGCCTGAATGCCGTCCACGGTGCGTGCGCCGAGCACCGTCACCCGCTCGCTGAGGACCGTCAGGCGAAGGTCGGCCACCTTCGGTGGGCGGCCCTCAGCGTGCCGTGGGCTCGAGATGCCAGCCGTGCCAGGACTTCACCGTGATCCAGCCGTTGACCCGCGCCCGGTCCCGGGTCGGGTAGGCGTGTCCGGTGTAGTGCCGGGACACCCGGTCGATGCCGGACAGATCCGGGTCGGGGGACAGCTCGAGGACGCCCTGAACGCTGACATGGGTGTACCAGTTGCCCTCCGCGATCGCGGTCAGACTGACCCGTGGGTCGTGGCGCAGGTATTCGAGCCGGCGCCGGCCGGCGTCCATGTTGACCAGGATCCGGCCGTCGTCCTCGAGCAGATACCAGGTGGCCACCGTGACGGGCTGCCCGTCCGGCCGTGCCGAGGCGATGACGGCGGGATTCGGCGCCCGGAGGAAATCCAGGACGTGCTGGGGCAGCGGCGTGGTCGGCATGACGGTCCTCATCGGGTGGTGGGTTGACGTGGGAGGTGTGCCGCCGTGGCGGTGTGGCGGCGAGTTGCTCGGTGACCGCTCTACGCCGGCGGCCGTCTGCGCCCGGCCGCGCGGGGGCGGCCCGGATCCCCGGGGCGGGTGCCCTGTCGGTTGACGCCGAGCCTGCGTTGGCGCGGCATCGGTGAGCCGTCCGGCATCAGGCCGGCAACGCGCTGCCGGCGCGGGATGCGCAGCCGCACCCGGCGGGTGGAGCGCCGCCGCCGTCCGCGGTCCCTGGTCTGCCAGAGTTCTGGATGGCGCTTGAGGTGCTGGTACTTCCAGCCGGCGTAGGGGATGTGCAGCAGGTACACCACCATCCCGATGACGGTCACCAGCTCCGGCTCGTAGAACAGGGCCGCCACGCCGAGTACCAGCAAGATCAGTGCCGGGACGATCAGGTGCGGTGGGAACCGGACGCTCTTCAGGGCGATCGTCGGAACGCGGGAGACCATCAGCAGCCCGATGAACACGATCCAGACGGCGACCACCCCGGGCCGCGCCCAGAAGCCGTCGCTGCCGAAGCGATTGGTGAGCAGCAGCGGTGCGGTCACCATCAACCCCGCGGCCGGGGTGGGCACGCCGGTGAAGAATCCCTTCGCCCAGGGTTTCGGGTCGGTGTCGTCGAGCAGTGAGTTGAAGCGGGCCAGCCGCAGGGTTGCGCACACCGCGAACAGCAGGCACACGACCCAGCCGTACCCCCTTCCCTCGTCGCGCAGCACCCACACGTACATCACCAGGGCAGGAGCGACACCGAAGGAGATGGAGTCCGAGAGCGAATCCAACTCCGCGCCGATCCGGCTCGCGGAGCGCAGCATCCGAGCGGCCGGGCCGTCCAGCGAGTCCAGGATCGCCGCCGCGGCGATGGCCCCGACCGCGAACAGCCACTGCTGGTTGAGGGCGAACGCCACCGAGGTCAGCCCTGCACACAACGCCAGCACGGTGATCGCGTTGGGCAGGAAACGAACGCCGGGGACACCGCCCATCAGGAGGTGTCGTCCCGCGCGGGTTCGGCGGGCGCACTGCCAGTTGGCGTTGTGGGCTCGGTGCTGCCGGCCGGGCTGCTGGTCGACGAGGTACGCAGGGTCGCCAGCACGGTCTCGCCGCCGATCGTGCGCTGGCCCTTCCGGATGACCAGTTCCGCCCCGGCGGGGAGGTAGGTGTCGACACGCGAGCCGAACCGGATCAGTCCGTAGGTCTCACCGGCCTGCACCGTCGAGCCGGCCGCGGCCTGCGACACGATCCGCCGGGCGATCAGTCCGGCGATCTGGGTGACCACGAGCTGCCCGCCAACGGCGGCGTCGATGACCAGCGAGTTCCGTTCGTTGACCTCCGAGGCCTTGTCCAGGTCGGCGGACAGGAACGCCCCTGGCCGATATGCGGTCGCGGTGATCACCCCGTCGACGGGAATGCGCTGCACGTGCACGTCGAAGATCGACAGGAAGATCGACACCCTGGTCCGCGGTGTGTCGTCGAGCCCGAGCTCAGGCGGGGGGACGGCCTCACCGATCAACGACACCAGGCCGTCTGCCGGTGCGATGACCAGGTCGCTCGCGGGCGGGCGGACCCTGACCGGGGCCCGGAAGAACACGGCGGATGCGGCGCTCGCTGCGAGTCCGGCGCTGCCCACCACTCGGCCGACCCGCGGCAAGCCGACCCGGCGGAGCAGAAATCGAGCGCCGACCGTTCCGGCAGCGAGTCCCAGCACGATCGGCCGACCGCCGGGGTGGATGGCCGGGACGGTGGAACGGATCAGGCCGACCAGATGCGACCGGCGTTGCTCGTCCACCATCGCTGAAAGTTCGCCCGCTTCCTCGCCCGTCAGGGGTATCTGTCGCCGCCCACGCCTTGTGGGCGACCGCCAGTTGTTGCGGACAACCGTAGCGGAGCCGTCCTGCCGGGTGAGGGCGAACGCGCGGGCGGAGCCGACGGTCGGCGGGCGGTGGTGAGCGCGCTCTGCAGGGTGCGGGCGGGGTGGTCCCCGCCCCGCATCGGAGGCTTCGGCCGGATCGGTCATCGGGATCCCCCGGTTTGCCGTTCTCCGCTGTCGGGCAGACCGCCTGCGTCCGTGGAGGGTGCGCTCGCCGGCATCAGTTCCCTGCTGGGGTGGCTGAATCGACCGTGCGGGTTCGGCGCCGCGTGCTGCGGGTAAACACCGTCTTGGGGTGCAATCTGTGCCGGCCCCATCCGCAACTACGAGCGACAAGGACACGACGATGACGACGGAGAACGTGCCGGCCGGTCAGGCCGGCGAGGCGAGCGTGCGCGATCAGGCCGAAGGCGACGAGCAGTTGGGCACCGTCTCACCGCAGGACGAGGGCAGTGGCCCGCGCGCGGCGCAGGATCCGGCCGAGGGCAGCGCCGAGGTCGGCCCGGAGACCGGTAGCGCGTGAATTCGGCTGAGCAGGAGTTCGAATTCGCGTTCGAACCGAGTTATTCAAGGGTTGCCCGGCTGTTCGGTGTCACCAGGGGGAACGCCCGGGTCGTGCTCACCGACACCGAGTTCCGGGCGCGGTACGGGCCGTGGAAGGTGGTCACGCCGCTGGACAACATCACATCGACGCAGCTGACCGGGCCCTACAGCTACCTGAAAACGGTGGGCCCGGCGCACTACTCGTTCGCCGATCACGGTCTGACGTTCGCCACCAACGGACGCCAGGGCGTCTGCCTGGAGTTCCGGTTGCCCATCAGCGGGGCGCCGTTCGGCCTGGTGCGGCACCCCAACCTCACCGTGACGGTGGCCGACGGGCCGGGGCTGATCGCCGCCATCACCAGCCGGCAGCAACCGGATCAGTGATGCCCGATGTCGCGCCGTTCTTCTCGGCGCCACTTCCGGGGCTGGATTGAGCTGCCGGTGTCGGGAAGCAGAAGGGCGAGACGGCTCAGGCGGCGAATCGCAACAATGCGACGGCCGCCGCGGCGAAGCCTCCGGTGTTCAGCACCGCGCGCACGGCGTTCCACGCGACCCAACGGTTCTCGAATGCTCGGCGCAATTCTGCGGCAGGCGCCGAGCCCGTCTTCAGACGATCGTTGAGCGGAACGTTGATGGCGATGGTCACCGCCACCGTCAGCACGTACAGCACCAGCGCCGCGATGATCCAGGGGCGAACAAGGACGTCTGTGCGAAGCGCCACAGCTGATGCGACGAGCAGTAGCAGCGCTCCCGCGAAGATGACGCCGAAAACGGGGTTCAGAATCGCGTCGTTGATGGCGCGCATCGAGCGGACGAAGGTGTCGTCGTCCGTGCGCCGCAGCCCGGGCATGACTGCGTAGCTGAACGCGGCGAAGAGCCCGGCCATCAGGCCGACGGTGATGACGGACAGGGTCAGGAGGGTTCGAGCCATGAGGCAATCTCAAGCCAGAACGCGTGGCCCCACCATGGTCATGGCGCTCGAGTTCATGTGTCTGCGTCTCGGGGGGTTGCTTCCCCGCACCGACGCGGCAGTCGCCCTGCCCCGGTGCTCGAGATCAACTACCGATGGACCCGCCGGGAAACCCTCGGCGCGATGACCGAATGTCGCAGACGGTGGTGGCAGATGCGCGTCTGCGCAGCGCCTCCGGCGATGATCGAGCTGACCATCGCCGGAGGCCGCAGCGAAGTTCAGAAGGTGCGGATGGCGATTTCGGCAGGCGCGGCCAGCAGGCGCTCGATCTCGTCGTCGAGGCGAACCAGGGTGATAGAGGCGCCGGCCATGTCCAGCGAGGTGCAGTACTCGCCCACGTAGCTCCGGCCGATCGTGATCCCGCGCTCGGCAAGCTGTTGGTGAGCCCGCCCGTACAACAGGTAGAGCTCGCTGATCGGCGTGCCGCCGAGTCCGTTGATCATCAGCGCCACCCGATCACCGGACTCGTACGGCAGGTCCGTCACCACTGCCTCGAGCATCTCGTCGATGATGTCGTTGGCGGGCTTCAGCTTCGCCCGCCGCCGCCCCGGTTCGCCGTGGATGCCGACACCCATCTCGATTTCGTCGTCGCCGAGATCGAACAGCGGGGAACCCTTCGCCGGCGGGGTGCACGCGGTCAGCGCCATGCCCATGGTCCGGGTCACGCTGTTCACCTTCTCGCCGATGCGGATCAGCTCGTCGAGATCGGCGCCCTCTTCCGCGGCCGCCCCGACCGCCTTCATCACGAAGAAATTGCCGGCCACCCCGCGGCGACCCACCGTGTAGGTCGAGTTCTGCACCGAGACGTCGTCGTCGATGAACAGCGTTTTCACCAGGATGTCCTCGGCCTCGGCCATTTCCTGCGCCATCTCGAAGGCCATGCGGTCGCCGGTGTAGTTGTTGACCAGCAACAGCACGCCCTTCGGCGACGCCACCAGCTTCGTCGTCTCCAGGACGTAGTCCATCGGCGGCGCGGCGAAAACGTCACCGGGACAGGCAGCATCGAGCATGCCTTTCCCGACGGTCATGACGTGAGCGGGCTCGTGCCCGGATCCCGAGCCCTGCACGATCGAGACCTTGTTCGGGTTCGGCGCGTCGGAGCGCATGATCAGGTTGTATTCCGGGACGTACTTCAGTGTGTCCGGATTGGCCAGGGCGATGCCCTGCAGCATTTCCGGGACGAATTGCTGCGGGTCGTTGACGAACTTCTTCACTGGTGTTCCTCCACAACGGTGTGAAAGCGGGACGGATGGTGTGACAGAGAAGACTTCGGATGCCGCTGGGCCCGCAAGAGAGCCGGCGAAGGATCCGAACCGACAGCGACATGTGCCAGGAGGTCAGTCGGCCGGCCACCCCGCGGCGATCTTCTCGGCGATGACGGCCAATGCCATCGCGCCGGCGTCGACCGAGCCGATGCTGCGCTCGCCGGTGTAACTGGCGCGCCCCCGTTTGGCCTCCATCGGCTTGGTGGCCTCGGCGGCCTGCAGCGTGGTGTCCGCTGCAACACGGGCGATCTCACTGGCACCGAGCCCGCGGGCGACGGCGTGCTCGATTGCGTCGGTGGCCGGGATGAGCGCGTCCAGCAGGGTCTTCTCGCCGAGCACCGCCTTGCCGCGGGCGCTGATCCCTTCTGCGGAGGCACGCAGCATCGCGACGACGTCGTCGCCGGTGATCTCCGTCTTTCCGGCCACCGTGCTGCCCGCACGCAGGAACGCGGTTCCCCAGATGGGTCCCGACGTGCCGCCGATCCGTGAGGTGATGACCACCGCGATCTTCTTCAGAAAGGTGCCGATGTCCTTTCGGTCGTACGTGTCCCAGTCGTTCAGGACGATCTCGAAGCCTCGCGCGAGGGAGTAGCCGAAATCCCCGTCACCGACGACGGCGTCCAGGTCACCGAAGTACTTCTCGTGGTCGACCGCTGTTTGAGCGATCGTCCGAACGACATACTCGACCTGGCGCAAACTGTTGCTGGTCATGGTTTCTCCTTCACGATGCAATGTCCGGCTCCGCAGGGGGTGCCGACCCGGCACGCTCCAGTACCGCGGCCAGGTCGGCCAGCGTCACCACGCTGCCTGGTCGCAACCCCAGCGGATCGGCCAGCACTGTGCTGGGCTCACCGGGGTCGCCGAGGCTCGACACCACAAGCGAGGCCCCGGTGAAGTCCTCGTCCGCGGTGTACGTCGACACGGTCACGACGCACGCCAGCCCCGCGCCGAGCGCCGCTTGCAGACCGTTCGCACTGTCCTCCACGACCACGGCCTGATCCGGTTGCACCGCAAGCTCTCTCACCGCCAGGCGGTAGATCGCCGGATCCGGTTTCTTGGCCGGAACGATGTCACCGGCGAACACGGCGAAGTCCCTCGCCCGCTCGGTTCCCACCGCGTGCTCGAGGACCGCGCGCACCGACGGTTCCGCGGATGTGGACGCGACCGCGAGCTGCCATCCCGCCGCGGCGGCCTCCTCGACGATGCGGGCGATGCCCGGGCGGGCAGGCATCGCGCCCGCCGCCACCATCGCTGTGTACGTGGCAGTCTTGTGCCGGTGCCATCGGGCGAGCATGTCAGCGCGGCCCGCGTCGTCGGTCGGGAGCCCGTTGGCAGCAATGAATTCCGGCGTCAGCAGTGAGGCCATCCGCTCTTTTCCGCCGCCGATCAGCACCCGCTGCGCGTACTCCTGGTCGGTCCACCGCACGGGAAGTCCGAAGGCGGCGAAGGTCTCGTTGAAGGCGGGGAGATGGCCGTAGCGTTCGGTGTCGGCCAGGACGCCGTCGCAGTCGAAGATCAGTGCCGGCACCGTCGCGTCACCCGGCCTTGCCGGCACTGCCGAAGGTGCGCATCAGCTCGGCCGTCATCGCCACCGTGTCACCCTGCACCGCCGCGAAGAGTGATGGCGGGTCCCACTTGTCGCGCTTCTCCGCATCGCGCAGGAAGGTCAGGCTCGACTGCATGAACTGCCGCTTCAACGCGGTCGAGATGTTCACCTTGGCGCAGCCGCGGGCGATCAGGTCGCGGAACTGCTCATCGGTGAGACCGCTGCCGCCGTGCAGCGCGCACGGCACCCCGGTCGCCTGCACGACGTCGCTGACCCTGTCCGCGTCCAGGGTCGGGGTCGACCGGTAGACGCCGTGGGCGTTGCCGATGGCCGGGGCGAACACATCGACCCCGGTCTGGGTGATGAAACGGACGGAGACATCCAGGGTCTGCCTCGCCGATTCGGCGTCCGACCCCACGCCGTCCTCGACCCCGGTGATGGATTCGATCTCGCCCTCGACGTGGGCGCCGTAGCGTCGCGCCTCGGCCACCACTTCCACGGTTTGGCGCTGGTTCTCCTCGACGGGCAGCTGCGAGGCATCGAAGAGCACGGAGTTCCAGCCGACCTGCAGACACTCGGTGATGACCGAACGGTCGGGGCAGTGATCCAGGTGCAGCGACACAGGCACCTCGATGCCCGCCGTCATCGACGTCCACATCGCATACAGCACCCGGCTGCCGATCGAACGCACCGTCTTCACCGAGGTCTGCACGATCAGCGGTGACCGTTCCGCGACCGCGGCCTCGAGTACGCCGGCCAGACTGATGTCGTTGAAGACGTTGATCGCCGGCACCCCGTACCGCTGCTCCAGCGCAGGGTCGACGATCTGTTTGAGGGATACGACAGGCACGCGCTCCTCCTTCGGTTCACCGGGCTCGGACGGGTCAGCGTGGTCGGCCGGAAGCCCGGCCCTTCTGCCGGCCCCACCCCGCGGCCGGCGTGCCGACGGTAGGACCACGGACGGGATGTGTGAATCGGGAGAATCCCTGCCTTCGCGCCGCCCGGAGATCGCATGGTAGGGATCTCCCTACCATGCGCCCCTCGATGAGGAGTGCCCGGTTACGCCAGCCGCGCGGGAAACCCCCCGGTGGCGATCGGAGACCAGCGACTGGGCGTGATCCGCACCAGGCACTTGCCCTGGTCCACCATCGCCTGCCGGTAGTCCGCCCAGTCCGAGTGCTCGCCGGCGATGCTCCGGAAGTAGTCGACCAGCGGCTCCACCGCCTCCGGGACGTCCAGTACCTCGGCAGTGCCGTCGACCTGCACCCAGGCGTCACCGAAGTTGTCGGACAGCACCAGGACCGAGGCTGTGCCGGTACGCCGGGCGTTGCGCGACTTGGCTCGTTCCGGGTAGCTGGCGATCACGATTCGCCCCTGCGGGTCCACACCGCCGGTGACCGGCGAGGATTGCACACCACCGTCCGACCGCGTGGTGAACAGCACCATGTTGTGCCGGGGTCGGATGAAGTCCAGCAGCGCAGGAAGTTCGACGGTGGTGGCGGTGGCGATCGTGCGGGCCATGACGGGCTCCCTCGCAGACGATGTGGTGTGCCCGCCGCAATCGGTGGGCAGGTCAACCCTGTCTCATCCGCGGCGCCGACCGGCAGCGGGTGCAGGATTCTCCGGATCGGCGCGCGACGCGTCGGACAATCGGGGCCGAGCGCAGACACGGTCAGCCGGGTGGCGCGCCGGACCGGTCCAGCGCGGCCAGCTCGGTGCGGTTGCGGGCACCGGTCTTTCGCAGTGCGGCGCCGACGTGCTTCTCCACCGTCTTGACCGAGATGTTCAGCGCAGCAGCGATCTTCTTGTCCGGCATTCCCCGACTGACCAGCGCACGCACCTCGCGTTCCCGGGGTGTCAACGCGTCCGGCGCCCGCAGTGGCGGCGAAACGGCGGCCGGTCTGCCGGCCGGCCGGTGCCCAACTGTCCCGTTCGCGGCTGAACGGACGACCGCTTCGCGGAAGTCGGCGCCGTCGGCGTCGAGGAACACCACACCGTCGGCACCCGCGGAGATGCTGTCCTTGACTGCGGGTTCGAAGGTGTCCCGTTCACCCAGCGCGAGAACGGCCACCGAGTCGTTGGCGGTGCGGATCCGGGCGGTGAGGGCCGCGGCGCCGGCCGGGAGCGCCACGTCGACCAGCACGACGTCAGGCCCCAGCACACCGATCGCGGCCATCGTGTCCGCTGTCCCGACGGTCTGACCGACCACGTGGATGCGCTGGTCGTCACCGTGCAGCACCGCGGCCACGCCGGCCGCCACCAACGGCCGGTGTTCCACCACCAGAGCCCGGAGGCGGCGGGCGCCGACGGTGGTCTCACCCGGTCCTGCGGCCGAGTACGGGATTGCCGCCCTGACCGTGGTACCCCAACCAGGGGTGGTGTCGACCTGCACCCGCCCACCGAGATGTCCCGTCAGAGACATGATGTCGCTGAGCTGGTCCTCGGCCGGTCCGCGGAGGCCCAATCCCGAGCCGTCCGGCCTGGGGCGTGCGCAGGCGTCGAACCCGACGCCGTCGTCCTGGACGAAGAGCACCACCTCGGCCGCGGCGTACACCAGGCCGACCCGCGCCGAGCGGGCGTCGGCGTGCACGAGGATGTTGGCGATGGCACGGCTGGCCACGGTCCGCAGTTCCTCGGCGATGGTGGCGGTCAACCCGCGCGGTGACCCGGCGACGACAAGTCTGATGTCCAGGCCCGTCCTTCTCGCCGCGTCGACCTCCGACCGAAGGCGGCTCACCAGGTCGGCCTCGGGTCGAACCGGTGTTTCGCCGGGTCGCCAGTGGTGAGACGGCGACCCAGGCGCTGCCCGTCCGGGCGGGAGCGGGCGGCCCGTCTCGCGCAGCGCATGCCAGGCTGCCCGCCGCGCGAGGTCCAGCGCGCCTGGCGGCGCGAGGACGTCTGCACCCCTCACGTCACCGCCGACCTCGTGCGACTCGGGACGCGGCATGTCTGTGCCGACCGAAGCTGTGCCGACCGAAGCTGTGCCGACCGAAGCTGTGCCGACCGAAGCTGTGCCGACCGAAGCCGTGCCGACCGAAGCCGTGCCGACCGAAGCTGTGCCGGTCGGCAGCTCCGCACTGTCCAGGTGCAGCACGACCGAGGCGAGCGCCCGGGCCACCGAGTCGTGCACGTCCCGCACGACCCGCTCCCGCTCCAGGCCGGCGGCCTCCGCCCTCGTCAGCTCGGCGGCCTGCGCATGCAGGCGGGCATTCACCATCGCCAGCCCCGCGTGGCTGGCAAACAGTTCCAGCAGCGTGACATCGTCTGGACCGAAGGTGCGGGCGCGGTCGCGGCTGAAGACGATGCAGGTACCGATCACCGATCCGGACCACCGGATCGGCACACCGATGGTGGCGTGCAGCTGAGCTCGTTCGGCAGCAGCGATGTGCCCGCCCCGCACATCGGCGTACTCGGCGAAGGTGACCGGGCCACCGGCTCGCAGGATCTCGCCCGTCACTCCTTCGGTGAGCGGGAACCGGGCACCGGACCGGCAGGCGACCCCGAGGTCGACCTCCTTGCGGTACGTGCCGGCCGACTGGTCGACGGTGCAGATCGACCCGCTGTCGCAACCCAGCAGGTCTGCGGCGTGCTGCAGTATCCGCTCCAGCAGCGGGTGCAGGTCGAACTGGCCCGCCAGGTCCTCGACGACGGCGGACAGCGCGGCGACGTGATCGCGGCCGGTGTCTCGCCGCGTGTCAGCAGCGGTGCTGAGCGTCATCCGTCGGGTCCTCCGCCGTCGCACTGAACCGTGACGGCCGTCACGCCTGCGACCGAGGGTAACCGCGTCCGGGCGTCCCCACACGGCATGGCAGTGCCCGGGGCAAATCGGTCAGTGCCGCAGCGGTGCGTTCCCGAACCGCCCGCTCGGATACCTTGACCGTCATGACGACGGCGGCCGACGGCTCACGATCGCCCGCGGGAGTGGTGATGCCGATCGGCGGGGCCGAGGACAAGATCGGCCGGATGACCGTGCTGCGCGAGGTGGTGCGACTCGCCGGTGGCTCGACGGGACGGATTGTGGTGCTCTCCACGGCGTCGTCCCTCGGGGACGAGATCACCCATGCCTACCTGCAGCTCTTTTCCTCGCTCGGTGTCACAGACGTGGTCGGCATCCGTCCGGAGAGCCGCGGCCAGTCTGCCGCGCCGGACCTCGTGGCGGCGGTGCAGCGGTCGACCGCGGTCTTCATGACCGGTGGCAACCAGGTCAAGCTGGCCACCCTGATCGTCGGTACCCCGTTGGGTGCTGCGATCGTTGACGCGCACCGGCGAGGGGCGCTGGTGGCCGGGACGTCGGCGGGCGCCAGCATCCTGTCCGCGCACATGGTGTCCTTCGGCAGCGGCGGTGCCACCCCGAAGTTCCGCATCGCCCAGGTGTCGCAGGGGCTGGGTTTGCTGCAGGACGTCATCGTCGATCAGCACTTCACCCAGCGGAACAGGTTCGGCCGGTTGCTGGCGCTGGTGGCCTCCAACCCCGCGCAACTGGGCATCGGAGTCGACGAGGACACTGCCGCGGTGATCCGGCCCAATGGACTGATGGAGGTCAAGGGTCGTGGCGTGGTGACGGTGGTGGACGGCTCGGAGGTCGTGACGACCTCCTACACGGCCACCGGGACGCAGCCGCTGATGATGTCGGGCGTCAAACTGCACACACTGCCGCGTGGCGTCGTGTTCGATCTCGGGGAACGGCGGCTCGTCTCGGCGCCGGGCCTGCCCGACACGCAGGCACCGCCGGCGTTGGCCGTGCCCGCGGATGTCCCGGCCGGCTCCCGGCCGCGCACCCGGCGGATCGCTGCCGAGGGCGCGCACGAAACGATCTCCGAGTTGCGCCGGCGGCCCGCGTCGTCCTGACCGCACCCCTCCAAAGGAGGGTCCGGCCCCCTTCGGAAGAATCAACCTCGTCTTCACCCCTGGACATTGGGGTCTTTCGGCCTTCTCCTATGGGACCTACGGCGCCAACGACACAGCCGCGGATCCGGGAGTCTGTCGACATGGAAAGCCCGCCCACCCCGCTGCGGCTTCCGCGTCTGTTCGATCGGAGCTGTCCGAACGGGACTGCCGATCTCCGCACGCCGTCATCCGGCGAATACCACACCGGTCCGGTTCTCTCCTCTTCGGTTGTTCCCGCCCAGGGCTCCGCCCCGACCGTCGAAGGACGGGAAATGTCCCGGAAATCTGCTGAAGACATATCCGCCGAAATCCGCCAAGATGGCGTCCGTCACCTACTGACAGGACGAGCGACCGGCGGCCCCGCCGAGTATCTTTTCGGCGGAAATGCCTTTGTGCAGTCGCTCATCGTCGGCGCCACCAGTATCCGGACGGATGACGTCCGCTGAGCCCGGTTCCACCCGCACGTCAACGCCCCAACGAAGGAGCATTGAAGATGACAGCGTCACAGCAAGCGCCGACGTCCCACGCCACTGACGATCCCGCGGACTACAGCGACCCGACCCAGGGCAGCCTGGCCCGGGCCCGGGAGATGGCCTCGGAAACGGTCAGGTCCATCGCCGATCCCGCGCCGCTGGGTCTGGGTGCGTTCGCCCTCACGACCTTCCTGCTCAGCATGGTCAACTCGGGACTCATCCCGAAGGCCACCGAACCAGTGGTGTTCGGCGTCGCGCTCTTCTACGGCGGCATCGTGCAGGTCCTGGCCGGCATGTGGGAATTCAGGAAGGGCAACGTCTTCGGAGCCGCGGCCTTCTCGTCCTACGGTGCCTTCTGGCTGTCGTTCTGGGCCTACGTGACGTTGTACGCCAAAGACATCGTGCTGCCCGACGGCAGCAACAAGGGTGACGTGGCAACGGCCACCGGATGGTTCCTGCTGGCGTGGGGCTTCTTCACCGTGATCATGGTGGTCGCGTCACTGCGCACCACGGTCCTGCTCTCCGGTCTGTTCACCATCCTGGCGGTCACGTTCTTCCTGTTGGCGTTCGGTGCGCTCGCGGGCAGCGCGACGCTGACCAAGACCGGCGGCTACTTCGGTATCGCCACCGCCCTGTGGGCGTGGCTGCTCTGCCTGGCAGGTGTGGCTGCAGCCACCTTCGGCAAGCCGATCATCCCGAACCGTTCGCTGGCGCGGTAACTCGCCCGTATTTCTCTGCCCGACACCACCGCAGGCCCTGCGCCTGCGGTGGTGTCGTGTTGTCCGGGTGTTGTCGCCCAGGTGTATCGGGACAGGCGGTGTTGTTTCCGCAGCGGTTTCTGCCGCGGCGGAGTGCTGTGCGGGTGAGGAAATCCGGTGCGGACGGGGATGAACTCCACACAATGAAATGTCCCGGACAGGTGTGAACCCGCCGGGGCCGGCGGACCGTATTGTTACCCGCCGAAATAATGATGCGATCTTGTTACACGAGTCCGCGTTGAACCGCGACGACGACCGCCTGAAGGCGGGACTCCACTCCGAGCTTGTCCAGCAACGCCGCCACATATCCCTTGACGGTCGTTTCTGCGATGAATAAACGACCGGCGATCTGCCGGTTGGAGCAGCCCTGGGCAAGCAAATCGAGGACTTCGCGCTCACGTGGCGACAGCGTGACCTGTGATCCCTTTCCGCGCAGTGCACTCACCAAACCGACCGCGATGGCCTGTGCCACCTTGGCGTCGATCACCCGGTTGCCGGCCGCCACCTGCCGCAGCTTCACCACCAGATCGGCGGGTTCGGCGTCCTTGAGCAGGACGCCGTCGGCGCCGGCAGCCAGGCACTGCCGCAACATCTCGATCTCCGCGTAGGCGGTGAGGATCAGGATGTGCCCGCCCGGATTGTGTTCCTTGAGCGTCGTGCAGGTTGCCGCCGGTCCGGGTGGCTCCGGCGTGCGCAGATCAAGGACCACCAGGTGTGGCTGGAACGACGCCGCGATGCGAATGGCCTCGGCCGTCGTGCCGGTCTCGCGCAGGACGCACTCACCGAAAGCCTCCTGCGCCAGGGTCGCGATACCCCGGCGGGCCAGCGGATGGTCGTCGACGAGCAGAACCCGCACCGGAAGCGTCATGGCTGATAACCCGTCACCGGCATGGTCAGACGTTGCACGATCAACCCGTCCTGGTCGGGGTCGATGGTCAGCTCCAGTCGCCCGCCGAGAGCGCCGGCACGGCATCGCAACATGCCCAGACCGGACCCCGGTGCGCCCGGACCAGCGGTGCTGATGCAGCCGCCTGCGTCCGCAGCCGAACGGTCGGCATCCTCGCCCCAGGGCATCTGCAATACCAGCACGACCTGCCCAGCAGCCCAGCGGACCGTTGCCACGACGCGGTCGCTACGCGCGTGCTTGACGGCGTTGCGCAATCCCTCACGCAGGGCATCGACGACAACGGCCGATACCTCGGGCGGGATGGCCGTGGGCGCGCCCCGCCGGCTCCACCACACCGGCACCCCGGTCCTGATGGTGAACGAACGTGATTCCGCGACCAGTGCCACGTCGAGTTCCCGGCCCGGCGGTACGGCGCACAGCTCTGCCAGGGTGGCGCGGAGTTCCGAGCGGGCACTGCCGGCCACCGCCTCGATCTCCGCGAGGGAGTCGAGCAGACCCGCCGCATCGGACCGCTGCCGCGAGCTGTGGGCCAGCACGCCGACGCTGAACAGGGTCTGGGCCAGCGAGTCGTGCAGACGTCCGGCGATGCTCTGCCGCTGCTGGAGGGTGAAGAAGTCGATGGCGGTCTGCCGCGCGGCGATGTGGTGCAGCGCGGTTCCGGCTTCGGCCGCCAGGCCCTCCAGCTTGACGACGGCAACGTCGCCCGGTGTGCCTGCGGTGCGTAGCGCGGCATACAACAGCGCCGAGATGCCCTCCGGACCCACGACCGGGACACAGACCATGCCGTGCAAACCTTCGATGTCCACCGCCGTCATGTAGTCCGACGTGATCATTGTGGAGTCGTGGTACTCGGCGAGCCGTGCCGGTGCTCCGGTCTGCAGCACCAGGCCGCCCAGCCCAGCGCCGGTCCGGATCCGCAGCGCCTGGAACTCTGGGGAGCGCACCCCGCGGAAGACCCGCATCGGGTACTCGCCGTCATCGTCACGCACGGCCACCGATGCGATGTCCATTCCGGTGACGATCCGCGCGCGGGAGACCAAGGCCCCGACGATGGACTCGACGTCCTCGTGCAGCCCGACAGTGGGAGCTGAGGTGGCAATAAGCACCACTGTCACGCCTTCGGCCCGCGAGTTCCACTCGAACCGTCGACATCACATCTCGTCGGGGTCCGCGGCGCCGACCCATCTGACCTGCACTCCCGCGTCCCCGGTAGGGCAGGCGAACAGAGCGGGGGGCAGAATGCCCAGCACTGGACGGGTTGTGGTGGAAAGGCGCACAGATGACTGAGTCGGCACAGGCCGGTACGACCCCTGGCACGACCAGCACGGCGGACACGCCGGCCGACGGTGTCATGGCGGCTGTGGTCGCAGACGGCTCGGTGGACGGTGTCGTCGTCGGCGATGCCACCGGCGCGCCAGCCACCACCGAGACCGCTGGCGTCGCCACCGCCGGCGACGTGCGCATCGGCTCGGGGACCGGCCGGCCCGACATCGTCATCCGGGAGACCCGGGTGTACCGGGGACCGAACTACTACTCCTACGAACCGGCCGTGCACATGGTCGTCGACATCGGCCGCCTGGAGAAGTACCCCACCGATCTGCTGCCCGGCTTCACCGAGTCACTGTTGGCGCTGCTGCCCGGGTTGCACGATCACCAGTGCTCGCGTGGCAAGGACGGCGGGTTCGTCGAGCGGCTGAACGAGGGCACCTGGGCCGGGCACGTGGTGGAGCACGTTGCACTGGAACTGGAACGGACTGCCGGCCACGAGATCACCCGCGGCAAGACCCGATCCACCCGTGAGGAGGGCGTCTACAACGTCATCTTCGGATACCTCGACGAGACGGTGGCGACGTTGGCCGGTGCGCTGGCGGTCCGGCTGGTGAATGTCCTGGTACCCGGAAACGACCTGTCCTCCACCGACCTGTCGACGTTCGACTTCGTCAGCGAGCACGACGAGTTCCTGCGCACCTGCCAGCGGGTGGCCTTCGGGCCGTCCACCCAGGCCATCCTGGACGAGGCCATCGCGCGTGACATTCCTTGGCAGCGACTCAATTCCGGATCGCTCGTGCAGCTGGGGCACGGCGTCAACCAGCAGCGCATCAGGGCGACGATGACGTCGCTGACCTCGTCGCTCGCCGTGGACATCGCTTCGGACAAGGAGCTGACGAATCGCCTGCTCGCGGCAGCGGGCCTGCCGGTACCGACGTCGGAGGTGGTGCGCCGGGCCGATGACGCGGTGCGGATCGCCCGCCGGATCGGGTACCCGGTCGTGCTCAAACCACTCGACGGAAACCACGGCCGCGGGGTGGCGATCAACCTACAGAACGAACAGGAGGTGCGGGCTGCGTTCGAAGAGGCCTACGACCAGTCACGCCGCGGTTACGTGCTGGTCGAGTCGTTCATCGCCGGCAAGGACTACCGGGTCCTGGTGGTCGGTGGCCATATGGTGGCCATCGCCGAGCGGGTGCCGGCGCACGTCATCGGCGACGGCAGCAAGACTGTCGCCGAACTGGTCGAGCAGACCAACGCCGACCCACGCCGTGGTGTCGGGCACGAGAAGGTGCTCACCCGTATCGAGGTGTCGGAAGGAGCCATCGATCTCGTCCGCGAACAGGGTTACGAGATGACCGATGTGCCGCCACGCGGTGAGACGGTCAAGCTCGCCCTCACCGGCAACATGTCCACCGGTGGCATCTCGATCGACCGCACCTTCGAGGCCCACCCGGACAACGTCGACATCGCCGAGGAGGCGGCCAGGGTGGTCGGCCTGGACATCGCCGGCATCGACTTCCTCTGCCCGGACATCACCCAGCCGGTGCGGGAAACCGGTGGCGCGATCTGCGAGGTCAACGCGGCGCCCGGCTTCCGGATGCACTCGCACCCGACCATCGGGGACCCGCAGTACGTGGCAAAACCTGTGGTGGACCTGATGTTCCCACCGGGCACCAGCGCCAGGATCCCGATCGTCGCGGTCACCGGGACCAACGGCAAGACCACCTGCAGCCGGATGATCGGGCACATCTTCAGGGGCATGGGCCGGAAGGTCGGGATGACGTCGACCGACGGCATCGTCATCGACGACAGGTTGGTCATCAAGTCCGACGCCTCGGGTCCTCGGTCCGCACGGATGGTGCTGCAGAACCCGCGGGTGGATTTCGCGGTCTTCGAGGTCGCCCGCGGCGGCATCCTGCGCGAGGGTTTGGGCTACTCGCGCAACGACGTCGCCGTCGTGCTCAACGTCGCCCCGGACCACCTCGGGCTGCGCGGCATCAACACCATCGAGCAACTCGCCCAGGTCAAGCAGGTCGTCGTGGAGGCCGTGCCCAAGAACGGTGCCGCCATCCTGAACGCCGACGACCCGCTGGTGGCGGGGATGCGGCGGGCGTCATCGGGTGAGGTCGTCTGGTTCTCCCTGGTGCCGGACAACCGGATGATCGCCGATCACTGCCGGCGCGGCGGGAAGGCCGTGATCCTGGAACCGGGCGAACTCGGGGACCTCATCGTGCTGGTGCACGGCCGCCGCCGGATGCCGCTCGCCTACACCCATCTGCTGCCCGCGACGTTCGGCGGCAAGGCGCTGTTCAACGTGCAGAACGCGATGGCAGCGGCCGGGGCGGCCTACTGCGCCGGAGCGCATCTGCACGACATCCGAGCCGGCCTCAGGTCTTTCACCCCGTCGTACTACTCGGCGCCGGGCCGGATGAACATGACCGAGGTCAAAGGCATCAAAGTCATCGTCGACTACTGCCACAACGCCCCGGCGATGGTGGCGCTCGGCGACTTCGTCGACCGGTTCTTCGAGGACACATCGTCCTGGGAACGGCCGCAGCGGATCGGCGTCATCGCCACTGCGGGCGACCGCCGGGACCAGGACATGGTGGACCTCGGGCTGGAGGCCGCCAAGCATTTCGACCGGATCATCGTCCGGGAGGACGTCCGGTTGCGCGGCCGGAAGGCGGGCGAGACGGCGGCCCTCATCGTCGACGGTGCACGGCAGGCCCAGTCGCATGGCTGCCGGCTCAAGCAGATCGAGGTCGTCCTCGACGAGATCGAGGCCACCAAGGAGGCCGTCGCGTGGGCGAACCCCGGTGACCTGGTGGTGGTCTGTGTGGACCGGGCCCGCGCCGTGTGGGACGAGTTGCAGACACTCGCCCAGCGCGCGCAGGCCGGCTCGGCCGATGATTTCGAGGACGGCCCGTGAGCGTGCCGGATGTCCGGCGGTAGAGCGGACGGCGCGATGGCGGGTGAACCGGATGCCGACAGCGCCGAAGCCCGGAGCGCCGGATCCTGGAGGGCCGGATGCCGCGCCGTCGGAAGACGGGCCGCTTGACCGAGCTCCTGGTGACCTGGGCGATGACCTCGGCGGTGACCCGGTGTGCTGGGCACCGCGGGTCTGCCCGGAATGCGGGTTGTTCGTGCCCGTCGAGCCGCCGACGGTCTGCCCCCGGTGCGGTGCGAGCGTCGGGATCGATTGAGCGGAGGGCGCCCACCCCCGGGTGAAGTTCCTCGATCCGGCACTGCGCGCAGCGGCCCTCGCCGAGCAGCAACGGTGGGTGCAGGACGAGATCAGCAACCTGGAGAGCGCGCGGGACGAGTACGACGGCGTGGTTGAGGACCGACGAACCCCGGGCGATGAGCTGTCGAACGGGTCGCCCTCCCGGCTGTCAGGCCGGCGGGGCCGCTACCAGGTCGATGCTGACCCTGATGTCACCGAGGCCCCTGGCGATCAACAGCTCGCCGCCGGCTGCGAGCTGGCGCCAGGCCGACGAGTGCACGTCCCAGCGGCGCCACATGCGCGGATCCGTGGTGACCTGCACCGTCGATTCCGCCCCGGCGGGGACGTCCACAGCCTGCCAGCCGACCAACCGCACGGGCTGGTCGTGTTCGGCGGGACGGTAATAGACCTGGACGACCTCCCGGCTGTCCCGACGACCGGTGTTGCCGATCCGGACCGCCACCTGGTAGCCGTCCGTCGGGCTGCCGCCGCTGATGTCGGCGGAGGCGTAGTCCCAGCTGGAATAGCCCAGGCCGTGCCCGAACCAGAACACCGGGCGGGGGGCGGCGCCGGCGAAATGACCGCGGTACCCGATGGAGGTGCCCTCGCTGTAGACGACGTCGCCGTCCACCGGCGTCACCGACCAGGCCGGTGCGAGTCCGTCACCGGACGGGAAGGTGGTGACCAACCTTCCTGCCGGTTCTGTGTTGCCCAGCAGGGCCGCTGCGATCGCATGTCCGCCCTCCTGACCTGGGAGTCCCGCCCACAGCACGGCTTCCACCTCGTCCAGCCACGGCATGATCACCGGAGTCGCGGAATTGACGACCACCACGGTCCGTCCAGCGGCAGCGGCGACCGCCCGCACCAGGTCGTTCTGACGTCCGGGCAACTCGAGCGTCGATTTGTCGACCGCCTCGGTCTCCTGCTCTTCGGTGAGACCCACGACCACAACAGCGATGTCGGCGTCGGCAGCGGCATCCGTGGCCTCGGCGATGACCGCGTCCTGGTCCCGTTGCGCGGGCCGGGCGATCAACCCGGCGGTGACGACATGCGCCATGGGTCCGGTGTCGTCGCTCGGAACGGTGAGCTCTACTTCCACGATGCCGCTCTCACCCACCGGCACGACTCGCGACTCGGCCGGGGGAACCAGCATGTCGTCCCCGAAACCCGTTGACTGCGAGCGAACCTCGCTCTGCCAACCGTGAGCCCCGTTGCTGATCTTCCAGTTTCCCTTGCCGATCACACCCAGTTCGATCTCACCGGGCTCGACGTCGTCCTCGGCTCGGATCAGGCCGCGGAGCACGACCCGCGCGGCCGGCTGCGGGTAGGCGTCGTCGAAGCCGACCAGGGCCAGCGCGCCGGGGAGGTGCTTGTCGTCCAGCAGTGAACCGTCGGCGGCGTAGACCCATACATGGGTTCCGTCCTCGCCGTTCTCCGGATCCCCGACGAAACCTGGGCGGGCCGGGACGGATCGGGTCCGGACCTCGACGCCGTCGACGACTCTCACCGCGTCACCGAGCAGCTCTGTCAACCCTTCGGCAACGCTGACCTGATACGGCGGGTTCACCTGCGCAGACCCGCCGCCCATCTCGATCGTCTCGATCGCATGCCGGCCGATCAGCACGATCTCCGAGCCCGTTGACAACGGCAAGGTGTCGTTCCGGTTGGTGAGCACCGTGATGCCGGCTGCCGCCAGCCGGGTGAGTTGCTCGCGCCGCTGCGATGACGCCGGCGCCGGCAACTGTTGCGGCCACTGCCGTTCCGATCCGAGGGCGCCGACTCGCGTTGCAAGCCGAAGGATCCGGGTGAGATGGTCGTCGATGACGGTCTGGTCCACCTGGCCGTCGCGGACTGCCTGCACCAGCGCGTCCCCCCATGGGCCGCCGGGCCCGGGCATCACCAGGTCGAGACCACCGTTCGCCGCTGCGGCGGCCGTCTTGGTGGCGAACCAGTCCGACATGATGACACCATCGAAACTCCAATCGCCCTTGACGATCTCGTTCTGCACGTGGTGCTGCTCGGTGGCGGCGATCCCGTTGACGTCGTTGTAGGCGGCCATGATCGACCAGGGCTGCGCGTCGGCGACCGCGATCTCGAACGGCAGCAGGTAGAGCTCCCGCAGCGTCGTTTCGTCGACGACGCTGTTCATCGTGTTGCGGGCCGTTTCCGACTCGTTGGCGACCAGATGTTTGAGGCAGGCGCCGATGCCGCGGCTCTGCAGGCCGGTGACGTAGGCGGCGGCGAGCCGGCCGGTCAGCAGTGGATCCTCGGAGTACGCCTCGAACAACCGGCCGCCGAGCGCGGTGCGATGCAGGTTGATGGTCGGACCCAGAACGACGTGGATGTGCTGAGCCATGGCTTCCTCGGCGAGCAGTTCGCCGACCTCGCGGGCGGTGTCCTCGCTCCAGGACGACGCCAGCAGTGTCGCGTTCGGGAACAGTGCCACCGTCCGTCCCCCGCTGAACTTCAGGCCGCGGACCCCGGTCGGCCCGTCCGACAACGCCACCGTCCCGAGCCCGATCAGCGGTTCCGGTGCCAGGGTGAACGTGTCGCCCCCGGTGAGCAGCCGAACCTTCGCCGGCAGGTCCAACCTGGCGATCAGGTCGGCGAGGTCGGGCTGGGCGGCGGTGGCCGTGTTCGTGGACATGCCTGGATGGTTCCCGCAGCGCAACCGGTTCAGCAACCCGACCCTGGTCAACCGGCCCGCCGGACCGGCCCCGCCCAGCCGGCTCCAAGACAGGGAACCGTGAAGGTCAACGACCGGATGGTGAGAGCAGTTGCCTCTCGATGGCCAGGCTGACCGCCGCCCGTCGATTGTTCACGCCGAGCTTGGAGTAGATGTGCTTGGTGTGGGTACGGACCGTGTTCAGCGAGATCACCAGGCGGCGTGCGATGTCCGGGCCGTCGAGGTCGGTGGCCAGCAGGCGGAGCACGTCCAGCTCACGATCGCTGAGGGCTTCGATCAGCCGTGGATCGCTTGTCGAAGCGCGACGGGCTGCCGCGCCGGTCATGCCGAGACCCTCGTCGGCAGCCCGCGCGTCCGGCCCGTCGCGGTCGCCGGCGGTCGGGCCGTCGGCGGACGCTTCCATGACCGCGAGCAGGCGCCGGGCATAGTCGGTCGACGGACGTTGCGCGACAAAAGCTCTCAGCGCTGCCGCCATCGGCGGACCCTCGTCGACGAAGGTGCGGACGTAACCCTCCGGCTCGGCATCCGCGAGCGCGCGGTGCAGCGCCGTCAGCGCGGCCGGTTGGTCCCCGGCGAGCTGGCGGGCGAGGACCTGGACGACGAGCGTCTCGAGAATTCCGCCGGGTCGCCGACCCAGCTCCGCTGCCCGCAGGAGCCGCTCGAGAAGGCGCAAGGCGTCGGTGAGGGCGCTCGCGGACTGCCCGGCCAGGTGCTGGGCCAGCAGCACCCTGGCCAGCGTCAGATGCTCGAACGCGTGCAGGTAGCTCAGCTCGTCGTCAGCGGTCAGGCCCCGCGCGTGGGCCCAATCGAGCGCCTTGCCGACCTCGCCGTGCCGAGCCCACATCGCCGCCCGCACCGCGGCCACCGGCCGCACATCGGGGGAGAAGTCGCCGGTGTAGACGAGTTCGGCCTCGTCGAGCAGGTCGATGGCGCTGCGGCGATCTCCTTCGGCCTCCAGGATCCGTGCCATCGTCACGCGCCACCGGTAACGGTTCTGTGGGAGCGCGGCGTGCTCGCCCAACGCTGTGCTTGCCGCCAACCTGCTCCGGGCTGCATCGAGATCGTTGTTCTCCCTGAGCAGTTCAGCGATGCCCACCTGCATGTCCGGCATCCCGCGAACGGGCGTGGCGGGTGAGTCCCGGGCGCGGCGCAGCACCCGCTCGTAAGTCGCCCGCGCTTCACGCAGACGTCCTCTGGCCAGCATGATGTCCGTCGCCGCGATCGTGCACCCGAGCACATCGGAGACATGCCCGGCGCGGCCCAGGTTGTCGATGGCGTAGGCGTACCAGCGACCCGCTGCGTCGAGATCCCCGCGCGTCCAGTACGCCAGCCCCAGCAGGCCGGCCGGCGGCCCGTGGGCAATGTGGTCATCGGGCGCCGCCAGGTCGAGCGATCGCTGGGCGTGGCTGATCGTCGCGTCGACATCCCCGAGGATCAGCGCGAGTCCGGCGCGATAGAGCTCGATGGCTCCCGGCGCCGCTCGAAAGGCACGTTCGTCGGCCACCACCATCTCGGGCGGCCGTTCGGTGTCCATCCCGTTGCCGTTCGCCGGCGCCGCCCCGGCCGGATCGTGCCGGCTGTCGCCGAGATACCGCTCGGCGTCGCGGAGCCGGGCCTCGACGCCCTCGATCTCGCCGACGACCATCAACGAGCCCGCAAAGGCGATGCTGAGCACCGGCCTGACCCGGATCACCTCCTCCGGTAGTGACTCGAGCCAGCGGCGCATCGTGGCGTCCTGCCTGGCCAGCGCGAGGGCCGGGATCCCGCGCTCGATGAGGTCTGCGGCGTGCCCGACGTCACCGGCGGCGAGTGCATGCCGAATCGCCTCGGACGTCTCACCGCTGGCCTCGTACCATTCGGCGGCTCGGTGGTGCAGGTCGTGGACGTCTGCGGCGTGCTCGTCCAGCAGGTGCGTCTGAAGCACGTCGGCGAACAACTGGTGATAGCGAAACCACTGCCGGCGGCCGTCCAGGGCGAGCAGGAACAGGTTGTCCCGCTCCAGGGCGGCGAGCATCGCCTTCCCGTCGTTCCTGCCGGTGACGGCGTCACACAACGGACCGCTCAGCCGGCTCAGGATCGACGTCCGCAAGAGGAAGTCGTGCGTGTCCCCGGGCTGACGGTGCAGGACTTCTTCGGCCAGGTAGTCCACGATGTATCGGTCATCGCCGGCGAAACCCTCGATGAATCCGGTGACATCGTCCCTTCCCTGCATCGACAGGCCGGCCAGCTGCAGCGCCGCGATCCACCCTTCGGTCCGCGACTCCAGTGCCTCGACGTCGTCCGGTGTCAGCGCGAGGCCGACCACATCATTCAGGTAGGCCGCCGCCTCACCAGTGGTGAAACGCAGGTCCGCGGAGCGGATCTCGGTGAGCTCGCCACGCCCGCGCATCCTCGCCAACGGAAGCCCGGGGTCGGCGCGGCAGGCCATCACCACTCGGACACCCACCGGCCGGTGACCTAAAAAGAATTCGATGTTGTCGTGGATCTCCCGCATTGCGATGAGGTGATAGTCGTCGAGGATCAGCACGACCTCCTCCTCGAGTGCACTGAGCTCGTTGACGAGGGTGGCCAGCACAGCGTCCATCGCAGGTCTGGGTTCCTGCAGGAGCGACAGCGCACCGCCCCCAGCCGTGCCGGTGGCCGCTTTCAGCGCCGTGCTGACGTAGCTCCAGAACAGCACGGGGTCGTTGTCCCGGGTGTCGAGCGAGACCCATGCGATGCGGAATGCCTGCCCCGCCTGGTTTTCCAGCCATTCTGCGAGCAGCGTGGTCTTGCCGAAACCCGCCGGCGCCGAGACCAGCGTCAGGGCGGACTCAGACGCGTCGGCCAGCAGTGCGGTCAGGCGTGGCCGCTGGACCCGACCGCGGCGCAGCCTGGGCATGTGCAATTTGGTCTCGAGCAGCGGGCCGGACATACCGACTCCCCCCGGGTGACGTCGTGGCCGTCACGCGACCGGGCTGACACTACGCGCAGTAGCCGTTGCCCCTTCGGGCTTCCATTTGCAGACCCAGCCACCTTTCAGCGGGGGGTCACCGTCGGCCGGGTCACCGGCGGCCGGTCGGTGGTGTCAGGCCGGTGGTGGCCGGTCGGTGGTGGCAGGTCGGTGGTGGCAGGGTCAGCCCGATGCCGCGGCCGCTCCGGGGTGTCACCACCAGAACACTCCCCAGCAGATCTCGTTCCGCTTCTGCTGGTCGTCCAGAACGAGTTCGCGAATCGGGTGTGGGAGTTGCTCGCGTTGCCACCGGCACTCCCGTTGCCCGGCGGCCTCGCCCTCGCCGTCCGGTGCGGCAGCTCGAACGGCCTTGATCGCGTAGGCGGCGGCGCCCAGATCGTGGGCGGCCACATGCGCCACCGCGCCGGCCTGACCGGCGGCGTAGGCAGCGTGCCGGGGGGCCCCGCGTAGCTCCCGTGCGGCGCCCATTGCGTGGCCGCCGGCAGCGCGTGCCTGCATCATCCTGACCTCACCCCGCGTCCAGGCGCGGGCGGCCTCGATCGCCTCGCGCGGGCGCGGGTCCTGCGGCCGGTCCGCCTCGAACAGGCAGAGAACGTGTTCCGCGCAGTCAGCCGCCCAGAGCGCGAGCAGATGGTGATCGACGTCGGTCAGGCTGCCGCCGCGCCGGATCGTCACCAGTCGGGGGTCGGGCACTGGGGGCAGAATCACTTCTCGACTGTTACCAGCTCCTGCGGGCCGGGGCCCGTCAACCGGCCGTTGCCCGATCACGGTGAGCTCTGGGATCGGCCATGGTCTGTTGGCGACGACGGTGAAGTCCAACTGCGGTGCGCCTGCTTCGACGACGACTTCGCTCGTTCCGATCGAGGTCAGGGACAACACGGTGCGGTTGCACTACCGGCTCCGACGGACGACAACGACAACGACAGATGATCTGGTCCGACGCGAGACCCTATGTGGGTGTCTGGTTCGATCGCGGTCGCTACTCCCGTGGCGATGCCATCGCGATCGAGCCGGCCACCGGGTTCGATGATTCCTGCCGCACTGCCCTTCTGCGCGGAGCGGTACCTGTCATGGAGCCTGGCACGGTCCTCGAGTGGACGTTGACGGTCTGTGTGGGGTGAGGATGCCGCTGTCAACCCGACCCCACGGCCGGATCGCCCTCGGCGCCCGCCGTCTGCGGAGGCAGCGCGGACGCCGGGTTCCGTGCGGCAAACCCGGCGGCAACCGTCGTGATGGCGATCGTCACCAGGGCGCCGAGGATCAGCGCCGGTGCCTCGCCGGGTTGCAGCAGGTGCGCGTCGGTGGCGAGCGTGACGGCCGCGACCGGGACCCCGAGTTGGGCGCAGGCCATGAAACCGATGTGCAGGGGCTGCCCGGTCGGCCGCGTGGTGAGGTGCGCCAACGCCGCACCGATTCCCAGAGCAAGGCCGAGCAGAATGAGCGACGGGTTGACGGCGAGGTCGCGCACGTTCAGCGAAGCCCCGAGCCAGACGAAGAACAGCGGGCCGAGGAAACCCTCGGTCAGCGCGAACAGCTGCTTTGTCAGCCGGCGCGGCTGACCGATCGCGGCGACCACCAGACCGAAGGCGAACCCGGCCAGCATGATGGAGACGTGACTCGCCGTGGCAATCGCGCACAGGCTGAACAGGATCGCCAGGCTGACCCGCAGCTCGATGGTGAACTTCCGTCGCTCGGAGAGCTTGTGCACGCGCTTTCGGGACGCCGTCGCCTTCCATCGGCTGAGCGCGACGTACAGCACCGCCGCTGCTGCGATCACTGCGCAGGCGCCAATTGACTTCTGAAGGATGTTGGTCGGATTGCTGACAAGCGGCAACGCAACGATGCAGGCGGTGTCGGCGATCGCGATTTGCGGTAGCAGTTCCAGGATGTTCGGGCCACTCAGTTGCAAGGATCCCACGATGGGCAAGATCAGTGCCGCCGACGACGAGGCCATCAACACCGCGTAGAGCGGGGCGTTGCCGGTGCCGAACAGCGCCGCGATAGCGATCCCCAGGCCTGCCGCGAACACCGAGACCAGCACGGCGCGCAGGGTGCCCACCTTGACACCGCGCCGCAAGATCGGGTCGCGAACCGGTACGTGCGAGCCGGCCACGAACATGATCAGCGCAAAGCCGATTTGTGCAATGAATGAGAAGGTGGGGTCGCTCGCGTCGATGACGCCGAAGCCGGTGAGGCCGAGAATCATGCCGGCGATGAGCTCGCCCAGCACGATCGGGATGTTCCAGCCGGACCTGATGGACAGCAGCGGCCCGATCAAACCGGCGGCTGCCACGATCGCCAATGTTCCGAAGCCCATATGTCCCGCCTTCCACCATGCCGACGGCACGCGGCGCCGATCGTGCAGCACACTATGCCGATGAAACCGGACATCGCGCTCTTCTTCATCACCGAGAACTCCCGGTCCGTGCTGGCGACCCAGCGCAGCGACGGCCGCCCGCAGATGTCGCCGGTCAACGCCGGCGTCCTGGACGGCAGGGTGTGCATCTCCAGCCGCGCGCCGCTCGCGAAGGTGCGCAACATCCGCCGGGACGGGGCGGTTTCCTTGCTCTCTTTCACGCCCGAGTTCTACGGTTCGTGGGTGCAGATCGACGGTCACGCCGAGATCGTCGATCAGCCGGAGGCGCTCGATCTGCTCGTCGCTGTATACCGGGCGATCAGCGGTGAGCATCCCGATTGGGACGAGTACCGTTCGGCGATGATCCGTGACGAACGGGTCGTCATCCGCATCACGCCGGAGAGGGCCTCCGGGAGCCTGTGACGCGTCGGGGGTGAACGGTTGGCTGCGCCGACTCCGTCCGCTCCGAGCCCTTCTGGCCCTACTCCTTCCGGCCCTACTTCTTCCGGGCCTACTGCTTCAGGGCCCACTCCAGCTTCTGACTCTTCGGTTGCACAGGGGCCAACTGCTTCCGCTGCCGACGTCGCGTGGTCTGCCACCGCTGCCCTTGCCGCCCTGGCGGCGATGTCGACGGCGACCATGAGCCTGGACGCTGTCCTCGCTGCGGTGGCCGACCGGCTGCTCTCCGCTGTTCCCGCTGCAGACATGGCGGCGGTGACGTTCACCCACGGCAAGCGGCTGATTCGCGCTTCGAGCGCCGGCCCGGCGGCCGACATGGAGGCGGCTCAGCACGCACTCTCGGAAGGGCCGTCCATCTCCGCTCGTGAGGACGAGCGGCTGCTCCGTTCCGGGTCCCTGCCCCGGGACCCCCGTTGGACTCACCTCGCGGGCCGGGCGTCGCGGGTGGGGATTCACGGGGCGCTTGCCATCCCGATGCGCACCTCCGCCGGAATCGTCGGTGTGCTGACAGGGTATTCGCGGCAACCGGATGCCTTCGACGAGCACTCGGAGAGTGCCGGAATCGTCTTTGCGGCGGCGGCCGCGGTGGTGATCGAGAATTCCAGCGCCTTGCAGACCGTTCGGGACCTCGCAAGCAATTTGCAAACGGCACTGAAGAGTCGCCCCGTGATCGATCAGGCGATCGGCATCATCATGAGCCGTACCGGCGTCGGTCCCGATGAGGCGTTCGAGCGCTTGCGGGCTCGGAGCCGGGCCGAGCACATCAGGGTGACCGAGGTGGCCGGCAACGTCGTGGAGGCGGCCGTGCGAAGGGCTCGATCACGGCGCGCTGATCAGGGGTCAGCGCCTCTGTGAAATTCGCCAGGTCCTCCCTGGCTGCGCCGGTGCGCCGGCTCCCTGTGACGCGCCGGCACCGGACGCCGTGCCGGCTGGTACCGGCTCGCATGCGTTCACGCTGATAGGTGTTGCAGCCCAGCTCATCTGCGGGGGAGTTGTGCTGATGCTGCTCGGTCGCCGCGGTCGGGAAGCGGCCGCTCACCTGCGGTGAGAAGACCTCACCGGGATGACGGTGATCTTCCGGAGCGCGTGACCAGGTTGATGACCAGGAGCAACCCGAGCGCGCCCAGGCAGGCAACGCCGAAACTCGCCCAGTCCCACCCGAAGTTCCAGGCGACGCCGGTGGCCCACCGGTAGATGAAGCCGGCGAGAACGGCACCCAGGATTCCGGTGACCATGTTCGTCAGGCAGCCGCGCCGCTTGTCACGCAGCACCAAGGAGGCGACCCATCCGGCCAGTGCTCCGAAGATCACCCACGAGAGCCAGCTCATCAGGTCCGGCCGCCCTGTCCATCGGGGGTCTTCTCGGTTCGATCAAGGGCGGCGCCGCTGGCCGTGCCGCCGGCGCGTTCTTCGTCCGGTAGCAGTGCCGTCACCGCCGCCAGTGCCGCTGACGGGGACTGGCCACGCCCGACCGCGACCCCGACCAGATAGCAGGTCAGCGGTCCGGCGATCCGGGCGACACCGTGGGCCACGTCCCGGGTCAGGTCCAGCAATTCGTTGCGCAGATCGGCGGTGACGGCGTCGGTGTTGAGGTTCAGTGAACGGGAGGCCTGTACCAGCCATTCGTCGAGAGTGCTCATGCCTCGGCACGCTAGCGCTTCAACCGAACGCGACGGATCCGGAGGCGCCACACGCCCGGAATGTCCTGCCCGGCCGTCCTCAAGGCCGCATCGGGCAGGCAGAGTCCCGGTCCGGAGTGACCGGACGGGGATTCTGCCGATTCCAGCGGCGCGGCACTCGACCGGCCGATCGGTGCTGTCGAATCTGCGACAGCAGGACTGTGACAGCCGCTTGTGAGGCGCTACTCCAGGTCGAGGGCGCGAGCAATCGTGTGGTGAAGATCCGTCTGGTCGGTGATCCCGACGACGTTGGCCGCTTGCGGACCTTGCGCCGCGACCCTGATCTGAGTGCCGGTGTGACTCATCGACCGCCCGGGTAGGTTGGTCGCGTAGTTGATCACCATGGGCTGGCCGTCGGCTGTGATCACAGTGGCGATCGAACCGGGACTGTGATCTGCCGGGCTCTGCGCCTCGATGATCTGGCTCGTGTGTCCATGGTCGCCGGTGACGATGATCAACGTGTCGGGATGGCGCTTCGCCCAGTCGAGCGCCACCCGGATCGATCTGTCGAATTCGATCGTTTCGCCGATCTGGCCGCACGGGTTGGCGGCGTGATCTTGCTTGTCGATCGAGGCGCCCTCCACCTGCAGATAGAAGCCGCTCCGCTTGTCTGCGCGGGTCCGTGTGGACAGCAGGTCGATGGCTTTGGCTGTCATCTCGGACAAGTGCGGTTCGGTGGTGGGACGGTCCGGGTTGGTCCGAGTGCATGTGGTGGCCGCCGGTCCCGGGTACGGCGTCGCGAGCGGGCCCGTCCATTCGAGGTCCATGTTGCCGGCCGTGAACAACCCGAGCACCCTGCGGCCCGGTTGGGCGGCGCGCAAGCCTGCTCGGTCCGTCACGACGGTGTAGCCCTGCGCCACTGCCTGCTGGGTGACCAAGCGACCGGCATACCGGCCGCCCGTGACGACCTGGTCGAAGCGCGCCTTCCCACCGCCGAGCAGCACATCGACCCTGTGATCGACCGTCTGCTCGGCGATCGAACCCAGACCGCCGGCCTGCTTGGTCTCGGCCGGGCACGCCGACATGTCCGCCGGTCCCTGACAACTCCGTGCCGAGACATGCGAGTCCAGGACGGCCGGCGTTGCATCTGTCAGCTCCGCGGTGGTGACGTTCCCCGTCCGATACCCGGCAGCCTGCGCCTTCTCGAGCAGGGTGCGCAGCGGCCGCAGGGTGACCGGATCGACGGAGACAGCGTTGTTGTAGGTCTTGCGCCCGGTCGCCCACGCGGTTCCCGACGCAGCCGAATCGGTCACGTAATCCGGTGTGCGCAGCGTGCCCCTCTGCACCGCGTAGGTGGTGTACTCCCCGGTCAGTGGCAGCGTGTCCATGGCGAGCCGGCCCGACGCCCCGACGGCGTAGTTCCGGGCGATGGTGATCTCCGAGTCACCCATCCCGTCGCCGAGGAACATGATGACGTTCTTCGCCGTGCCGCCCTCGATGGACTGCCGTACCTGCTGCGTTCGGTCCTGGCTGTTCCGGGATGCGACCGCCACCGCCGTCGAGCCCATCAACGTCACCGCCGCCGTACACCCGATGACCAACATTCGCGACTTCCTCACTGCTGCGCTCCTCTGCTTCCGACTGGATCAACCGGGCAGAGCCGATCAGCTCGAGGTGATCGCCCGCGGAACGGCGGACCACGGACAGATGACCGGTGGCAGGACAGGAATGAAGGATCGGTCGACGAGAACGATGCTGGCGCAACGGATGTGTGACGAACACCGCGGACGGAGTGGCGACGGTGAGTCCTGACGTCGGTACTGTCCCCCCGCTTCGCGTGAGCGACGTGCCGGTGGAGGCCGACCGAGGACATCGTCGGCGGGCGGTGAAGGATGGAAGCGCCGAACATGGTGGTGACCCGTCTCCGAGGAGCGATGTGATGACCGCAGGACCACGTTCGTCCTCGACCGTTGCCGAACAGGCGAGGCGATCGCCGCCGGACGTCGGATCCGCCCAGCGAAGTGCCGAGTTCCGGTTGGCCGGTGGGCGATTGCCGCTGGTCAGCCCGGCTCGCCTGTACGTCTGCGGCATCACGCCGTACGACGTCACGCATCTCGGCCATGCGGCGACGTTCGTCTGGGCAGACGCGCTCGAATCCGTGCTGCGATCGGTGGGGGTCCGGACGCTGTCCTGCCGCAACGTCACCGACATCGACGACGTCCTGACCTCGGCGGCGGCCGAACGCGGCCGTCGCTACGACGCCCTCGCCGTCTACCAGGAATTCCTGTTCGACCAGGACATGGCGGCACTGCGCGTACGGCGGCCGGCGGCGGCGCCGAGGGCCCGGCGCTTCATCGCCGAGGTGCAGCAACTGGCGGCGGCACTGATCGCCACCGGGGATGCCTACGAGCGGAACGGCTCGGTGTTCTTCCGGGGGTCCGCAGTGGTGGGCAGTTCCGGGCTGGGTCACGACGTCGCAGTGCGCCTGCTCGCGGAGTCCGAGGCGGAACGACACGAAGAACCGGGCGTCGACCCGCTCGACGTCGCGGTGTGGCGGTCGTCCTCCGATACAGACCCGGCCTGGCCCAGCGCATGGGGTTGGGGCAGGCCGGGATGGCATGCCGAGTGCGCCGCGATCGCGCTGGCGACCTTCGGTCCGACCGTGGATGTGCTGGTGGGCGGCCACGACCTGACGTTTCCGCATCACGCCTACCAGTCCGCGATCGCGCAGGCAGCGACGGATGTCTCGCCCTTCGCGCGGCGCCAGATGCATGTCGGGGCGGTGCACTTCCAAGGGCAGAAGATGGCCAAGTCGACCGGCAACCTGGTGCTGGTGGCTGATCTCCTGCAGATCTTCCCGGCGGCCGCGATCCGGCTGCTGCTGCTGGACCGACCGTGGCACGGCGAGTGGGAGTACCGGCCGGGCGATCTTGAGGTGGCCGCCGCCGACCTGGAAGCGCTGCACGCCGCCGCCGGCCGGAGCGGTGGTTCCGCGTCTGCTGCCGCGGCGGTGACAGGCAGGCTCCTGGACGATCTCGACGTGCCGGGCGCGCTCCGGATCGCACGGGAGGACGGTGGCGAGGCAGCGCGCGGATTGCTGCAACTGCTTGCCCTGTCCTGAAACGGGCAGGGACCTTGTTCTCTGGCGCCCCGATGCCGGCATGACTGATCGTTGTGCACGTTGTCCCAGCGGTTCTGCCAAGGGGTGAGCGCCGTGACGTCTTCGACGGTGGAGGCCAGGACAGGTCCGGTTCGCCGGCCGGATGTCCGCGTGCGAGCCGAGGTCTGCAGCGTTGTTCTGGTGGGGGCGATGTCCGGTCTCCTGCTGGCCCGGGCGCGCGCGCCGATCGACGCGTCCATCGCCGTGCTGCTCGTCGTCGGGGTGACCGCGGCCGGTATCTGGCTGTTGCTGCACGGACCTGCCGCTGCCAGCTGCATGTTCGAGCTCGGAGCGGGGGTGATCGGCATCGCGCAGGCTGCGGGCGTTCTCATCCCACATGTCGCTGCGCGCGACGCCTCGCCGTTCATGATGGCCGCGGCACTGTCGGCGGGCGCCGGCCTGGTCCTGGTCGGCACCGGCATCCGGCAGTTGCTGGCCGCCGCCCACGGCTGGTGGCGACTGCTGGGTGTCACGGCGGCCGCGGTGGTGACAGCTGCAACGCTGCTGACGCTGCCGTTCGCGGTGGCGGCGACATCGGTGCCGCACCACGCGTTGAGCCCCCGCACGCCCGCTGACATTTCTCTGGCGTACCGGGACGTGAGCTTCCCCGCGACCGATGGTGTCCAGTTGTCCGGTTGGTACATCCCGTCGGGCCGTTCGACCGGGCCCGCGCCCGCAGTCGTCCTGTTGCACGGCTCGGGGTCGACCCGTTCCGCAGTGCTCGATCATGCCGCTGCGCTCGCGGGTCGCGGGTACGCGGTGCTGCTCTTCGACGCCCGCGGACACGGTGACAGTGCCGGAACCGCGATGGATTTCGGCTGGTACGGCAACCCCGACCTGTCAGGTGCGGTCACGTTTCTGATCGGCCTGCCCGGAGTCGATCCGTCCGCGGTCGGGGCTGTCGGGATGTCCATGGGCGGGGAGGAAGCCATCGGCGCGGCTGGATCCGACCCGCGCATCCGAGCCGTCGTCGCCGAGGGGGCAACCCACCGGGTCGCCGCCGACAAGTCCTGGCAGGCCGATCGTTACGGGGTCGCCGGTATCGCCCAGGGATGGCTCGACTCGGTGACCTACGGCGCCGCTGCGGTGTTGTCGGCGGTCGAACCGCCGCAGACCCTCCGCGAGTCGGCAATCCGGGTAGCGCCGCGGCCGATGCTGTTGATCACGGCCGGTGAGCGCCCGGACGAGGCGCTGTCCGCGCAGCACATCCGGTCCGGATCGCCCGCCACCATTTCCATCTGGAACGTACCGGGCGCCGATCATGTGGGCGCACTCGCCGTGGATCCGCAGGAATGGACGCGGCGCGTGGACGACTTCCTCGCCGCAGCGTTCGGCTGAGCCGATTCGTCCGTCGGGCAGGCAGCGCCGGAGCCGCACGATCGCCGGGTCCGCCGGGCTTCATGCAACGGGCCGCTCGCCCTCGGCGTGGTGGCCGCGGAGGGACCCGGCGTGCGCCTTCGCCGTCGGGTCGTTGCGGCTCTTGATCAGACTGGCGACGGTGGTGACCACCAGCACGATGACGATCACCGCGAGCGAGAGGTTGGTGCTCACTTCCGGCGTCGACGGCCAGATGCCGTGCGCCCAATGCAACATGAGCTTCACGCCGATGAACGCAAGGATGATCGCCAACCCGGTGGACAGGTAGACCAGCCGGTCGAGCAGTCCTTTCACCAGGAAGAACAACGCCCGCAGGCCGAGCAGCGCGAACGCGTTGGCCACGAAAACGATGTAGGGCTCGGCGGTGACGCCGAAGACCGCCGGTATGGAGTCCAGCGCGAACAGGATGTCCGTGCTGCCGATCGCGATCAACACGATGAACAGCGGGGTGGCCACCCTGCGCGCGTCGATCCGGGTGAAGAGTTTGCCGCCGTCGTACTCGTCGGTCACCGGGATGACTCTGCGGGTCAGCTTGACCAGCGCGTTGTCCTGGATATCAGGGTCTTCGTTGCGATGCCGGAACAGCTGGACCGCAGTGAAGATCAACAGGACGCCGAACACCAGGAACATGAACGCGAAGACCTCGAGCAGTGCCGCGCCGAGCACGATGAAGACCGCCCGGAGCACCAGCGCGATGATGATGCCGAACGTCAGCACCTTGTGCTGGTGTTCCTCCGGTACCGCGAAGGTGGCCATGATGATGACGAACACGAACAGGTTGTCGACGGACAGGCTCTTCTCGACGATGTAACCGGCGAAGTACTGGGTGCCGAAGTCGCCGCCGGCGATGGACGTGAACACGACACCGAAGACGATCGCCACAGCGATGTAGAACACAGACCAGGCGACCGCCTCCTTGAACCCGACGGCGTGCGGCCGCACCGCGGCCAGCACCAGGTCCAGGGTGAGCAGGCCGACGATCACCGCGATGGTGACGACCCACCCCAGCGTGCTGATCTCGAGCAAGTCCATCTCTCCCTGGTCCGAGGGGCAGATTCATGGGGCGGTGGAGTGGCGCCGGACTGCTGCCCGGCGGAGATCTGCATTCACGCCGTCGAGTTCGCCGGGTGGTCGTGCTGTCACGCGTGATCGTCATGGTGCCCGTGCAGGTGTGGGTCGACCTCGGTGTAGGTGTTGAACGGTGGCTCCGTGCGTGACCATTCGGCGGGGGCGACCGGCCTGCGCAGGGTGGCCGGATCGGGACGGCTGCCCGGGCGGGTGACGTTCCCGCCGGCCAGCTCCCGCTTCTTGTGGGCGAGCGCGGCCAACGTTTCGAGCACCACCCGATGCGCGTTGTTGACCGTGGTCTCCGCTTGGTCGTAGGGAGGCGAGACCTCGACGACGTCGAGCGCGACCAACGGGGTTTCCAACGCGATCGACCGCACCGCACGGAGCAGGTCGGCGGGATTCATCCCGCCGGGCTCAGGTGTGCCGGTTCCGGGGGCGAAACCCGGGTCGAGGACATCGATGTCGACGGACAGATAGAGCCAGTCGCAGCCGTCACCGGCCCTGGCGACGGCGTCGGCGATGACGGGTCGAAGCCCGCGGTCCCACACGTCGTGCATCAGGTGCCAGGTCATCTCCTGCTCGCGCATCCAGTCGAAGACCTCCGGTGGTGGCCAATAGCCGCGCAGGCCGACCTGCACGAAGTTGCGGCCCCGGATGGCTCCGGACTCGATCAGTCGGCGCATCGGCGTGCCGTGCGAGTGCAGGTTGCCCTCGATGCTGTCGGCGGTGTCGGCGTGCGCATCGAAATGCAGCAACCCGACCTTGCCCCAGCCGTACTTGGCGGCCACCGCGGTCGCCGCGGGGTAGGTGATGGAGTGGTCGCCGCCGATGATCACCGGGAAGGCGTCCGCACGCAGGACGTCGGTCACCTTGGCTTCGATGTTCGCGTGCGAGCGCGCCGATTGGCCGTGCGGGCAGTACGCGTCGCCTGCGTCGACGACGTCGAGCCATTCGAAGATGTCCAGCCCCAGGTCCAAGTGGTAGGTGCCGGGGTCGTACGCCTGTGACCGCAGCGCCCGGGGACCGAACCGGGCGCCCGCCCGGTAGGTGGTGTTGATGTCGAACGGTGCGCCGACGATGGCCGCGTCGGGGCGGCGCTGGGCGAGACCGGCTGCGCTGGCGACCCAATCACGGGAGCTGAACGTCGGCAGGCCGAGATTGTCGTTGTCCGCCCCGGCCGCCGCCGGGTGTTCCTCGGGTTGTTCGCTGCTCATCGCGCCTCCCATCGGGCGGCTCCGGCTCGGCAGCCCTGCGGCGGACGGTACTGGCAGCCGTTCCGGTCGGCATGCCGACCCGGCCCGTGCCGTTACGGGTTTGCTCGCTCGCCGCTCCTGCCTGTGCGGGGAGGAACATGGCGGAATGGGAGGGCCCGGGCAACCCGACGACGGGCCCGGGCGTCCCCGCCAGGTGAGTCCTTCCACGCCGCCGCCTTCGGCGCGCTCTTCGACGGTGCCGCCACCAGTGCCGCCTTCACCGGGGCCGCAGTTCTCGGCGTCATCGTCATCGACCATGCCGCTGCCCCGGTTCTCCGTGCCGGACGACGACTTCCCCGGCGACGCTGCGCGCGCTCGCAGACCGCGGCGCTCTTTCAAGGGCCTGGGCACCGCGGTGTGCGCGATCGCCGTGACCGCAGGCATCCTGCTCTCGGACCACATTCCGTCCGCGGACGGCGTCGGTGCGGCCTGGACAAGTTTCCTGCCCTGGACCGCGGTACTGCTGGCCTTGCTCGGCGTCATCGCCCTCGTTCGCCGGGCGTGGTGGGGTCTCTCGGCGGTGGTCATCGCTGCGATGGTCTGGTCCGGGATCTTCGTTCCGCAGCTCATCGCGGCGCCGGTCGCCTCCGGGCCGGCCGACCTCTTGGTCGCAACCCAGAACATCGGCGCAGACAATGCCGACCCCAAGGCGTCGGCGCAGGCACTCATCGGTACGGACGCGGGCCTGGTCGCGGTGCAGGAGATCGATGCATCCGCGGCCCCCGCGACAGCACTTCTCGACGGCACCTACGGCTATCACGCCGCCGCCACGACCGTCGGCCTGTGGTCCAACTGGCCGATGGACCAGGCGCAGCCGCTGGAACTCGGACTCGGCTGGGCCAGGGCGCTGCGCGTCATCGTCCATCACCCGTCCGGCGACATCGCCGTCTACGCCGTCCATCTGCCGTCTGTGCGACCCGGATACACCGCCACCCGGGACCAGGCGATCGCCGAACTCACCGCCATCGTGCAGTCCGACAGCGCGGCCCGTGTGCTGGTGCTGGGTGACCTGAACACCGCAACCACGGACCCGGCGCTCAACCCGCTCACCGATCAGCTGGCCGATTCGCGGGAGACCGTGAAGGGCGGTTTCGGCTTCACCTGGCCCGCCCGGTTCCCGATGACCCGACCCGACCACGTGCTGGGGCGCGGGGTGACGGCGGTGTCCGATCAGGTCCTCGACGCAGGTGGCAGCGACCACCGCGCGGTGGTGGTCGGGCTGCGGTTCGCCGGCTGACAGTCTGTTGTCCGGCTGGTGAATGGCAGACTCGGCCGACGCGACCGGTCGACCGGCGGGATACTGAACGCGTGGATGCTGAGCCTGCCAACGCGCCCCGCCACCGGGTTGTCGACCTCGCCGCGGCGCTCGGTTCGTTCGCCGAGCACTGGTCGCCCAAGGTGGTGGCCCGCCTCAACGACTACGAGGTCAAGGTGGTCCGGATCAAGGGTGAATTCGTCTGGCACACCCATGACGACACCGACGAGTTGTTCCTGGTCCTGAACGGCAGACTCACCATCCAACTGCACGACGGCGACGTCACGTTGGGGCCAGGGCAGCTCTTCGTCGTGCCCCGCGGTGTCGAACACTGCCCCATCGCCGATGGAGAGGTGCAGGCGGTGCTGATCGAGCCGGCGGGTGTGGTCAACACCGGTCAGGCGGGCGGGCCGCTGACAGCGGTGTATGACGACTCATTGCTCTGAGCTGACCGAACCGGCACGCCTCCGGTAGGTGACCGTGGCGGCAGGGCAGGACCGCGCACGGGTGGCTGAACGGCGGCGACACCCGATAGTGCAGCTGAACGGGTCTATCCGGACAGTAGTCACCGTTGTAGCGTCCGGGGTAATGATCACCCGGATGCTCGCTCCCCGAGAGCTTCGCCGACTTGAACGCGCCGTCGGCACGGCCGGGGTCGTCGCCGGCCGCTGCGGGGTCGAGCACGAGTACACCGTGCTGGCCGACGGGCGGACCGTCGACTTCCGTGGCCTGATCCACACTCTCGACATTCCCGGCCGCCGGCTGGACCCGGCGGACCGCAACGCCTACCGCTGCGGTTGGGGAGGCGCCATCACCGCGGACGGCCGCGAGGCTGAGATCGCGACCCCACCGATGCCGCTGGAACGGGGTTTCGCTGCCGCGGTGGTGCACTCCGCGGCCCGCGGGCGTGCGTGCCTGGACGGTGTGCTGCCCGTTGGCACGCAGTTGCGGGGGTACTCGACGCACATCAACGTCTCGGTGCCCGACGGCAGGGTGGTTGCCGCAGCACGGACGTTCGCCTCGCGATTCGCGGTGGCCCTGATGCTGTTGATGGACGACCGAACCTCGCCGGGTCTCCTCGTCCGGCCGCGTCGCGGGCGACTCGAACTCGGTGGCGAGTACATCGACGGCGACGGATTGCGGGCGGCCGTCGTGATGGCAACGGGTGCGGCCCTGGCGTCCGCGTCGCGGCTGCCGCACCGACCCCTGCCGCGCGCCCTGGTGACAAAGGTGGTGCCGACGGTCGAGCGGTTCGGCCTGTACGTGGACCGCCGCGCCTTCGGTCCCGACCTCTACGAATTCGGCCGGGCGGCGGTGTTGACCACAACCGCGGGCGTCCGGCGCACCGCCCAGCAGGAGCTCGAGCAGTGCTGGGACTCCGCTCGCCGGGCCGCACGCAAGTACGTCGACGCCACCGATCTGACGCTGGTCGATGACTACGTCGCGGGGCGTCGCCCGCTTCCCTGCGAGACCACCGGGACATCTGATGGTTCCTGACGGCGACGATTGCGCCGATGCCCACGACGAACACCGGCGCCCCGACCCCATAGCGCAGCCTCTGCATGGGGCTGCGGGGGAGGTCAGCTCGGGCTCGGAGACCGATCCGATGCGGCCCCGCCAGCGCCCCGGGGTGACTGTCGAGGCGCAGGCGGCCACCTGGGACTCGACGGTGTTCGCGATCTCCGTCGGCACCTCGATCCGGTACCTCGAGGTCCCCGCAGACCGGGTGCCCGGGTTCTTGCAGTCGGTGGATCGCGGTGAGCTGGACAGTGAGCTGACCGCGCTCGCCACCACCCCGACCGGTGCGGTGCTGGACATCCCCGGTCGGATCCGCCGACTCGCGGCGTTCGATCGGATGGTCCGCGGGGCCGTCGCGCAGGCCGAGCGTGACCCGGTCACCGGTCAGCTCACCGATGCTGGCTGGCGTCCGCGCAAGCGGCGGCGGGACGACCCGGACGACAGTTCCCCGCAGCGCCAACCGCACTCCGAAAAGGCAGACTCGGCAGGTTCCGCCGCTTCTTCGGCGGGCACGGCGGCGCCTGCGGCAGTCGGAGTCGTTGCCCGGTCGGGGTGGTGGTCGGCCCGCAGCGCGGCGGTCGCGGCCGTGTCGGCTGTCGTCGTGGTGGCGGTCGCGGTGATCTTCGTGGTCGCCCGGTCGGGGTCGGAGCCGACGGACGCGGCGGCGACTGCTCAAGTGGCAGGAACGGCGGCCCTGGCTTCGACGGCCGCCGCAGCCACTGGGCCGGTGACTGCTCAGACCGTGAGCGCGCCGGTTGCGGGTGCCTCAACCGCGCGGGCTTCTACCGTCGTCTCGTCGGCAGACACGACCCTCGCAGTCAGGACGCCCGTCGACACAACTGCGGTGGGGAACACACCTGGAACTGGAACCGCGGCGAGCGCAGTTGCACCGTCGGCCGGCTCCAAGAATCCGTTTGCCGGCACTTTCACGTTCACCCGCACCGTCACCCAGACCAACGGCAACACAAATTATGTGCAAGGCGCGACGGACTCCGGGAGATTGCGGTTGTCGGCAGCGTGCGACGCACCGACCTGTGCGGTGACCGGTGGCGGGGACTGGGGTGCCGCGACGGTGAGCGGCGGCAGCCTGAAGTTCCGGGGCACGGCACCCGACAGCTGCCCGAGCAACCCAGGCATCAGCGTGACGGATGCATGGACGGTCAACCTTTCGACGGCCGGCAGCACGGTGGTGGACGGTGTGACCCGGGTCCAGAAGATGACCGGAACAGGGGGCCTCACCGTCGAGGACGCCAACGGTTGCGACGCCGAACTACGGGCGGTGACGTACTCGTACTCGCTCACGCGCATCGGTTAGCCACCCCTGGGCAGCTCGCCGTCACCACACCGCAAATTCAAGAGAAAAGGAGCCCCGATGGGCGAGAAGGGCAACATGATGGACACCGCCGGGCTGACCGACCTCGGCTCGGGCGTCCCCGGAACCGGTGACATCGCCACCGCGGCCGGTCACGGCAGTGGGTCCGGCCACCACATGGCGGGGACCGCTGCGAGCGTCGCAAAGGCAACAACGGAGCACATCAAGGCGGCGGGTGACGCGAGTGTCAGCAAGGACACCGGTTTGGCCGGACTGCTGCCGACCGCCAAGGACGAGGAGCCACCGGCGCAGCGCTGACAGAAGTTGCTGCGGTTCGTGGTGCCGCTGCGGGCCCGGCCCCGGGTCGTGCGAGCCCGCCCCGGGTCGTGCGAGCCAAGCGGGCGGTTCCGTCAGGCAGCCTGGCAGCTGGGACACCAGAACAGGTTCCGTGCCACCATCACCGCCGTCAGGATCTCCGTGCCACAGATCCGGCATGGCTCCCCGGCCCTGCGGTAGACGTAGAACGAGTCCTCCCGGCGCGGTCGTCCGGTGCGCCGCGCCCGGTCTTCCGGCAGGGTGGTGACGATCCGGCCCGCGCGCACCCCGCTGCGCAGCAGCACGCACAGGTCGAGCCATATCGCGTTCCACTCGGCGTGGGTGATCAGCCGCCCCTCCCGATAGGGGTTGATCCGGTGGCGGAACAGCACCTCGGCGCGGTAGACGTTGCCGATCCCGGACAGCACGTCCTGGGACATCAGCAACGCGCCGACGGCCACCTTCGACCGGCTGATCCGCGCCCACGCCTTGTCGGGGTCGGCATCAACGCGCAGCGGGTCGGGGCCGAGCCTGGCCAGCAACACGTCCCGTTCCGGCGGCGTGATCAGCTCGCAGGCGGTGGGCCCGCGCAGGTCGGCCCAGGCGTCCTGGTTCTCCAGCCGCAGGCGCAACGCGCCGCGCGGCGGCTCCGGCGGACCGCCGGAGATCGGCATCTTCCCGTACAGCCCGAGGTGGACGTGCAGCAACCGGTCGGCGGGGCGGTCGCGGCGGAAGAACAGGAACAGGTGTTTGCCGTGTGCGTCGGTGCGGGTCAGCGTCGTCCCGTCCAGCGCGGCGGCGCCGTCGGCGAAGCGCTCCTGAAGGGTGGAAGCCGCGACCGGTCGTCGACCGAAGGCCCGCTGGAGATCGCGGGCGAGGCGGTGGATCGTGTGGCCTTCCGGCACGCGAGGTCCTTTCGGGCACAGCAGGAGTGGGGCACGGGGGAGTGGGGCATCGCAGGAGTGGGCATCGCAGGAGTGGGCATTGCGGGACTGGGGCAGGGGGACCGAGGGGAGTGGAGCAGATCAGGAGTCGGGCGCGCGGGAAAGTCAGCCGAGCAACCAGACCTCGACCTCATCACCGGCGTCGTGGTGCGTGACGTCCTCGCCGACCACGATCATGCAGTCAGCGCCGGCGAGCCAGGACAGCAGATGCGACCCCGGACCTCCCCAGGGCGCCACGGTGCCGGCCACGGTGTCCAGTTGGCCGCGGCGGAATTGCCGCTTGCCCGCGGGCGAGTCGATGGCCGTCGTCAGCGGCGCCCGGACGACGGGGCGGGTGATGTCGGGGTGGCCCATGGCTGCCCGGATGGCGGGACGCAGGAAGACCTCGAACGAGACGTAGGCGCTGACCGGGTTGCCGGGGAATGTCACGATCGGCACGGACCGATCGGCCGTGACGGCGAATCGGCCCGCCCCCTGGGGCATCCCGGGTTGCATCGCGACCTTGGCGAACTCGATGCCCTGCCCGGTCAAGGCGTCCTTCACGACCTCATATGCGCCCGCGGAGACACCGCCGGAAGTGACCACCAGATCGCTGTCAGTGGCAGCCTGCGACAAGGCGGCCCGCAAGTGGGTGACGTCGTCGGCGACGAAGTGCTCGATCGTTGCGTGGGCACCGACCGCCTCGACACCCGCCGCCAGCATCGGTGCGTTCGACTCGTAGATCTGGCCGGGTCCGAGCGGCCGGCCCGGTTCGACCAACTCGCTGCCGGTGGAGATGACCAGCACCCGCAGCGGCCGTCGGACCGGCAGGGCGTCGAATCCCAGCGCGGCGGCGACACCGATCTGCGGCGGCCCGATGACGGTGCCCGCCCACAGCGCCACCGTCCCCGATCGGACGTCCTCCCCGGGTGTGCGGATGTGCACCCACGGGGCTGGGGCGCTGTCGATGCGCACCGCCCCCGACCCGGCGTCGGTCCGCTCCACTTGCACGATGACGTCCGCACCAGCCGGCAGTGGCGCCCCCGTCATGATCCTCGCGGCCGTTCCCGGCAGCAGGGCGGTGGTGTCGGAGCGACCAGCGGGGATGTCCTGTGAAACCGGAAGAGTGACGGGGAAGGAACTGAGGTCGGCACTACGGACGGCATAGCCGTCCATCGCGGAGTTGGCGAATGGTGGCAGGTCGATCGGCGCGCGCAGGTCGTCGGCCAACACGAGGCCCGCCGCACGCATCAGGGGGATCGGCGTGACCGGAGTGGGGGACAGCAGCCCCGCAATGATTTCGGCGTGCTGCTCGACCGTTCGCATGCCCGCCATGATGCCTGTTGAGGCAGCCGTGCCGGTGACTGCGCGGCCGCAGCGTCGTTGTGACGCAGTGCAACCGACTTCGGTTCACGACCGGGTAATTCCGAAAGAAGGGCATCCCCGGGCCGGTTGCCTGCGGTACGGTTCGACCGGACGGAGCCGGGGGAGACGTCCCGTATGTGGGAGGGGTCAACAATGAGTTGTGTGCACTATTCACTTTGCAGCACAGCAGGTCTGCAGGCCACGACCGACACGCCCGATGATGCGGCGGCGCTCCTGGTCCGGCACCTGTCGGAGGCAGCAAGCGGGGCGGCGGTCGACTGGATGATCGCCGGGCCCGCTGGCCAGATCCATTACGGACGGTTCCAACCGCCCACCGACAGGTCGCCGGTCGGAGCGGTCGCGGACCACGTCGACGAGGTGCACGGGCGGTTGCTGCGGGACGCGGCTCGGCTGATGGCGGCGTCGCACCGGGCTTGATCGGATCGGTCGCGGATTGCGAACGTCGAAGATCGCCGACGCCGCCGCGGCTCTGCGCGCGACCGATTTGCCGTTGCGCGGTGGCGCCGGCCGCCCGGTTCGGCGGGGGACAGCCGGTGGGCGTCGGCTTGGCGTCAGAGTCAGCCCGAACGTGCGGCCACCCGCTGCGCCACCTGATGGGGAGTCATCTCCCCGCCGCCCCGGTTGGCGATCAGCTCGGCCATCTGTTCACGCTGCTCCAGGGCGCAGACCGCCACCGCTGAGCCCTCCGGTAGGGCCGGCGTGCCGTCCAGCAGGTGCACCAGCCCGCTGAACTCATCCGCAGTCTCGTCGACCTGGACGACGCCGGCCTCTGCGGCGCCCGCCCGCCAGATCCGTTCCATCTCGCCGGGCTCCCGGCCGCGCTGATATCTGGTGCGGTGCGCCACCACCAACCGGTCGGCCTGCTGCGCCGCCATCGCCCCCATCGCATGGATCGCCTCGTCGGTGCGGTCCCCGGCGGTGCCCAGCACGACGGCGAGTTCGCCGCCCGGCAGCCGCAGTGCCCTCCCGACCTCCAGCAGAGACGCCAGCGACGCCTCGTTGTGGGCGAGATCGAGCAGCACGGCGATGCTGCCGAGGCGATACACGTTGAGCCGCCCCGCATTCTGCTCTGCGCCGCCGGAGAAACTCGCCAGGCCGGCCCGGACCGCGTCCACCCGAACCCCGATCGCCAGTGCCGCGGCGGTGGCGGCCAGCGCGTTGGACACGTTGACCCTGGACGCCCCGGCGAGGGTCAGTGGCACGTCGGCCACCTTCGTGACGACAGTCGGATCGAGCCCCCGCCCGAGCACGACGATGCCGCCGTCGACGACCGTGATCGCCCGGCCGCCGGCCTCGAGAGCCTCGTCGAGGTGAGGGTTCTGCGGATCGGGCGAGTAGAACCACGGGCGCGCCCTCGACACCGACCGCATGGCCCGTACCAGTGGGTCGTCTGCGTTCAGCACGGTCCAGCCGTTCGGTTTGGTGATCCGGACGATCACCGATTTGACCTCTGCAAGCTGCTCGACGGTGTGCACGCCGAGCAGTCCCAGATGGTCCGGGCTGATGTTCGTCACCACGGAGACATCGTTGACCGCGGTGCCAACGCCGCGGAGAAGAATGCCGCCGCGGGCGGTTTCGGTGACGGCCACCTGCACGCGCGGATCCTCGAGCACCCGAGCGGCGCCGCCCGGGCCGGACCAGTCACCGGTCTCGACCGTTTCCCCGTCGATGACGATGCCGTCCGTCGACGACCAACCGGGGACCCGGCCGCCCGCCTTGACCAGGTGCGCGATCAGCCGGGTGGTGGTGGTCTTGCCGTTGGTGCCCGTCACCGCTATCACCGGGATCGCGGGCCGGACCGGCCGGACGGTCTCGCCGACGTCGTGGCCCGCGAGTTCGCCGGGTATCGCCGCGATCGCCGTTGTCGCATCGAGCCGGCCGTCGGTGATCGCGCCGTAGGCGCGCGCCACCGCCGAGCCGAACGCCTCCGCTGTGCCGCGGCGCCGGAAGGGGTAGGCGACGATCACCGTGTCGTCGTCACCGGGACGCGCCACGGCCGCCACCCTGGTTCCGAGCGCCCCGGCCGCCCGCCGGACGACAGCGGCAGCAAGATCGGCCGCGGCGAGCGCCCGGGTGTCCGAGTGCGGCAGGCCGACCGCGGGGTTGCGCACCCGCAGCGCCCGCTGCCAGCCCACGACGGCGGACGGCTCGGCCTCCAGCACCCCGGCGGCATCCAGCGTCAACTTCACCGCCGGCCGGGTGAAGTACAGATTGGGGCCGGTCAGGACGCGGAGTTCGATCGGCACCTCCGGCTCGGGTCCCGGCGCGGGTTGCTCCATGCGCCAAACCCTAGGGTCACGGGTGTTCCGCAGGACCGACGAGGTGAGGAACACTGCGGCTGCCGCCGTCGTGTCCGCTGCGGATGCGTCGGCGACACCCGGTCAGCCACCCCCAGGCGGCTGACCGGACTTCAGGCCGCGGCGAACCCGTCACGCCAGCTGCGATGCGCGGGCTGCCATCCGAGTTCCCGCTTGGCCTTGGCGTTGGACGCGCCGCGCAACTCGGTCATCATCACGACGCCCGCTTCACCGGCGAACAGCCGACCCACGAAACGGGGTACCCGCATCGGCTTCTTGGCGCCCAACGTCTGCGCGAGCCCAGGCAACCACTGCGCCACCGGCGCGGGGTCGTCGTCGACGACGTTGTAGACGCCGCGCCGGCCGTGCTCGACGGCCGCCATCGTGGCATCGGCGGCGTCGGCGATGTGGATGAACGACCACACGCCGGCGCCGTTGCCGACCAGCGGGAACTTGCCCTGCCGGATCATCTCGGTCTGGTCTCCACCGGTCGTCATCGACGTTCCCGGACCGTAGAACCCCCCGTACCGCAGCACGATCCCCTCGGTCCATTGCGCATCGAGGACCGCATTCTCGAGGTGGCGGATCGCCGCAACGGTGCCACGCATCTCGCGGGCGGGGGACGGGTCGAATGGGTCCTGCTCGGTCTTCACCGCCGCCCCGGTGCGGGCATAGCAGGCGAAGTAGCTCTGCGCGACGAAACGCGGGACACCCACGGCCCGGCCCGCGGAGAGCAGGTGATCGGTGCCCTGTGTGCGCAGCCGATTGGTCTGCGCGAAGTCTCGATCGAAGTGCCGCATGTTCAGCCCGCCGATGGCGGTGAGCTGGTGCACGATGACATCGGGTCGCGCGTCGCTCACCGCGTGCGCGACCTGCTCGCCGTCCAGTGCATCGGCCAACACGGGGATCGCACCGAGATCACGCAGCAACGCCTGCCGTGACCACTGATGCGTCATGCCGTGAACCTCGTGCCCCGCCGCGACCAGGCGGGGCAGCAACTGCCTGCCGATCGCCCCCGTCGCACCTGCAACAAACACTCTCATCGTCCGCTCCTGTCCACGCTGATCGCGCACTGCCACCTGGCGTTGTCGGTCGCAGCACACGCTGCGCCCTCCCCCTCAAGACAAGGCTCGAGCGCAATTTGTGACAATGGGCCCGCGCCCGGTGAGCCGGCCGCGTCAACAGGCGCCGGGTGGCCTCGTGGACGACGCGAACACGCCCGCCGCCTTCGACGTGACCGGGAAGGCACGTTGCACTCTCCCGATGAGAGTGCTAAACCTGAGTTGGCACTCGGGATACCTGAGTGCCAGGTCGGTGCGGTGAGAATCCGTCAGGCCCGGGCCACCGATGGCCGCGGGCCTATCGATTCGTCCGTCGCGGGCACCTACACCGGCCAGCACAACCCAAAGCTGATGACCGAACCACGGTGCCACAAAGCGCCGTGGGCCCGGCGAATCTGGAGGATCAACACCTCATGTCCAAGCTGATCGCTTTCGACGAGGAAGCGCGTCGCGGGCTCGAGCGCGGGATGAACATCCTCGCCGACGCCGTCCGGGTGACCTTGGGGCCGCGCGGCCGCAACGTTGTCCTGGAGAAGAAGTGGGGCGCGCCCACCATCACCAACGACGGCGTGTCCATCGCCAAGGAAATCGAGCTCGAGGACCCGTACGAGAAGATCGGGGCCGAGCTCGTCAAGGAAGTTGCCAAGAAGACCGACGACGTCGCCGGTGACGGCACCACCACGGCGACCGTGCTCGCACAGGCGCTGGTGCGCGAGGGTCTGCGCAACGTTGCCGCGGGCGCCAACCCGATGGCACTCAAGCGGGGCATCGAGAAGGCCGTCGAGGCCATCTCCAACCAGCTGCTGTCCGACGCCAAGGAGGTCGAGACCAAGGAGCAGATCGCTGCCACCGCCTCGATTTCCGCCGCTGACCCGGCCATCGGTGAGCTCATCGCCGAGGCCATGGACAAGGTCGGCAAGGAAGGCGTCATCACCGTCGAGGAGAGCAACACCTTCGGCCTCGAGCTGGAGCTCACCGAGGGCATGCGCTTCGACAAGGGCTACGTCTCGCTGTACTTCGCCACCGACGCGGAGCGCCAGGAAGCCGTCCTGGAGGATCCCTACATCCTGCTGTTCGGCTCCAAGATCTCCGCCGTCAAGGATCTGCTGCCGCTGCTGGAGAAGATCATCCAGTCGGGCAAGCCGCTGCTCATCATCGCCGAGGACGTCGAGGGCGAAGCCCTCGCCACCCTGGTGGTCAACAAGATCCGTGGCACCTTCAAGTCCGTCGCCGTCAAGGCACCGGGCTTCGGTGACCGCCGCAAGGCCATGCTGCAGGACATCGCGATCCTGACCGGCGGCCAGGTCATCACCGAGGACGTCGGCCTCAAGCTGGAGAACACCGACATCTCGCTGCTGGGCTCCGCCCGCAAGGTCGTTGTCACCAAGGACGAGACCACCATCGTCGACGGTGCCGGCGATGCCGAGCAGATCGCCGGCCGGGTCGCGCAGATCCGCTCCGAGATCGACAAGTCCGATTCGGACTACGACCGCGAGAAGCTGCAGGAGCGGCTGGCCAAGCTGGCCGGCGGTGTTGCGGTGATCAAGGCCGGGGCTGCCACCGAGGTTGAGCTCAAGGAGCGCAAGCACCGCATCGAGGACGCCGTGCGCAACGCAAAGGCGGCCGTCGAAGAGGGCATCGTCGCGGGCGGCGGTGTCGGGCTGCTGCAGGCCGGCATCCGGGCTCTCGCGACGCTGGAGCTCGTGGGTGACGAGGCAACCGGAGCGAACATCGTCCGGGTCGCCATCGAGGCCCCGCTCAAGCAGATCGCGATCAACGCCGGCCTCGAGGGTGGCGTTGTGGCGGAGAAGGTCAAGGGTCTCCCCTCGGGCGAGGGCCTGGACGCCTCCACCGGCGAGTACAAGGACCTGATCAAGGCCGGGATCATCGATCCCGCCAAGGTCACCCGGTCCGCGCTGCAGAACGCGGCCTCCATCGCCGCGCTGTTCCTGACCACCGAGGCCGTTGTCGCCGACAAGCCGGAGAAGGCTGCGGCCGGTGCCGGCGGCGGAATGCCCGGCGGCGGGGACATGGACTTCTGAGTCCTGCTTGCCAGGGACGAGGCATCAAGCTGAGTCCTAGAGAGACATAGATTCTAGAGTCCTGCTTGCCAGGGACGAGGCATCAATGCTGAGTCCTGCAACAGGTAGCACGCACGATCGCGTCATTCACGAGGGCGGTCCCACTCCGGTGGGGCCGCCCTCGCGGCATTTGACCGACGCCTGCTCGTGATCTGGCGCGTTGCGGGTGCGTGGTGCGTGGTGCGCGGTGCGGGTTGCTCTTGCCGTGCAGCGTGGGCAGCGTGAGCGGGGCGTCGGGGGCGCGAGCGGGCCTCCGTGAATCCCCGGCCCCGGCTGACCGGACTGCAGCGGCCACGGGCAAGATCATTCGCGTCGCCCGTCGTCACGCAGTCCGGCCCCGAGCCCTACCCGCTGACGTGCGATAACGCGCCAATCTGAGACTTTCGTCGGTATTGTCTTTTTACTCAGCCCAACCGGCGACGACGCCGGGCGAGGGGACCGGAGGTGTGCGCGGTGTCCGCGGAAGTCGTCCCCGAGTTCGCCTCGAGCGTGATGCGGCACGTCGACCCGCACCACCGTCCTGCCGCGGATCGACCCACCACCCGGGTCCCGGATCGTCCGCACGGGCATGTCATCGTCTGCGGTCTGGGCGGCATCGGCATGCGGATCGCCGAGCAGTTGCGCCGGGCCGGTGAGCCGGTGACGGTGCTGGAGGAGTACGCGGATCGCACGCAGCTGGAGGTTGTGGCGGGCTGGGGGGCCAGCACGTCCGCGTCGTACGGCACGTCATCGGCAACACTGATCGCCGCCGGTATCCACAGCGCGCGCGCGGTCGTCTGCGTCGTCGAGGACGAGCTCAAGAACCTTGAGATCGCACTGGTGGCAAGAGAACTGCGCCCGGACGTGCGGGTTGTGACACAACTGGGCAACCACGCGATCGGCCGGGCGATGGCCCGTGGCAACGGTCCCGGTGCCGTGCTGGACGTGGCCAGCCTCGCGGCCCCCGCGATCGTCGAGGCCTGCCTGCGCAGACGGATCCACGAGGTGCCCATCGGCGACGAGACGTTCCTGGTGGCCACCTTGCCGGTGCCGCGGACGTCCTCGCTGCGCGCCCTCTACGGCGACCTCGCGCCCATCGCGGTCGTCCGCAGGTCGGCCGATGAGCAGGACCCGATCCTGATCTGCCCCGACCGCGACCTGGTGGTCGGCGAGGGTGACGTCGCGGCCGTACTGGGTACCGCCGAGGACTTCCGGTCGCACAACGTGGATCTCGCCGACCACGCCGACCTTCCGGACACCCCCCACCGTCGTCACCCAGGGGCCAGGTTGATGGCCGTGCTGTCGGGGCTGATGAAGGACTTCGACCCGGTGTTCTACAAGGCGGTCACCGCCGTTCTGGGCCTGCTGTCGGTGTCGACGCTGCTGCTGTGGTTGACCTACGACCGACCCGGGATGAGCATGCTCGATGCGCTGTACTTCAGCACCGAAACAGTGGCAACGGTCGGCTACGGCGACTTCAACTTCATCGACCAGTCACCCTGGCTGCGGCTGTGGGCGATCTTCCTGATGGCGGCCGGTGTCACCACCATCGCGATGATGATGGCCTTCCTCTCGGACATGTTGATCAGCCGACGGCTCAACGACTCCACCGGGCGCCGGCGGGCACGCGGGATGTCACGTCACGTTGTGGTGATCGGCCTCGGGGCGTTCGGGATCCGGGTTGCCAGCGCCCTGATCGCTGCCGGCAAGCGGGTGGTCATCGTCGAGCGGGACCGGGAGAACCGGTTCCTCGCCGAGGCGCAGGATCGCAAGGTGCCGGTCATCTTCGGTGATGCGACGCAGCGCTCGACGCTGAACGCCGCCCGGCTGCAGCAATCGTCGGCGGTGGCGATCATGACCAGCAACGACATGGTCAACATCGAGACCGCGATCGCGGTGCACGACTTGATCGGCTCGCCGATGGCCCAGTTCGCCTCCGTCCCCGTGGTCACCAGGGTGTTCGACAGGGCGCTCGGGCGCACGACGGCGCGGCGCTTCGGTTTCGACAATGTGCAGTCCACCGAGGAACTGACCGCGCCGTGGTTCGTCGGCGCGGCGCTGGGCCTGGACGTCCTCGGTTCGTTCTCCATCGCGCAGCGCACGTTCATGGTGAGCCGGCTGACCATCGAACCGGGTAGTCGGCTCGCCGGGCTCACCATGGATCAGCTGTCGGCCAACACCAGAGTCGTTGCGCTGACCAGGCATTCCACCGGCGTCATGGAGCATCCGTTGCACCGCACGACGCATTTCGAGTCCGGCGACCTCGCTTACCTGATCGGCCCGTACGCGGAGCTTCTGGGAGTGCTGCGGCAGGCGCGACTGCGCTGAGCGCAGGTCGACACCAGCGGCCCGTAGTCTCCTACGGTGCCCTCCGATCTGCTGCTCAAGGCCATGAACGTGGTGCATCGCGTCGGCTTGAAGCTCACCGGCGGCCGGTGGGGTTGGACAGCCGGCAGGATGCCGGTGCTCGAACTGACGACGACCGGTCGCAGAACGGGGCGGCAACATGCGGTGATGTTGACCTCGCCCGTGCGTGACGGCGACGCACTGGTTGTGGTGGCGTCACGGGGTGGCGATGACCGTTCACCTGCGTGGTTCCTCAATCTGATGGCGAATCCGGACGTGACGGTGCGACTGCAGGACGGATTGCCCGTCCCGATGCGTGCGGAAGTGGCCGGACCTGAGCGGCGCGCCCGGCTGTGGCCGCTGGTGATCGATGACCACCGGAACTATGCGGACTATCAGCGAAGGACGGACCGCGAGATCCCGCTGGTCCTGCTCAGACCTTCGGCATGATGATCCACGCGGCCAGGTAGGCCAGGATCCCGCCGCCGCCGAAGAAGGCAAGGACCACGGCGATCACCCGGACCAGCGTCGGGTCGATGTTGAAGTACTCGGCAATGCCGCCGCAGACCCCCGCGATCTTCCTGTCGGTCGAGGACAGCGTGAGCCGGCGAATGGGACGTTCGGGGATGTTCGTCATGACACTACTGTCCCGTCATCACATGCCGTACGCACCAGGGATTCCCCCGAGCGTGCCCTGGTCGGTGTTCCGCTGCGGGTGGCGGGGCTCAGGGTCCCGCACGGGGGGCCAAGGACGGTGCGTTCGAGTTCCCGGACCGAGGCGGGGCAGCCGGGAGGGGGCGGGCAGCCCGCCGAGGGGCGTGCCTGCCCGCCGAGGGGCAGCCCGTCGAGGGGCGGGCAGCCCGAGGGGCGGGGCGAGGGCGACGCCGGATCGAGGAAATGCGCGGTCGTCAGGCTGAGCGGCGCCGTGTGCGCCGTGCCGGCCCGCCCGAATGCCGCGGCGCGCATCACCCTGAGCTGACCATCACGGATCGGCACCGCCGAAACGGGCTCCTTTCGATACCCTAATGGACTAGTTTGCGGCGCCAAATACCGAACCGGAAAAGTTTTCTCGCCGGCAGCGTTTGACTGGTTCACGTCCGGATACAGGTGCTCGGTGCCGATCGTGTGGGCAAACAAATGCCCTTCAGGCAGGATGTTTCGACGACATGACGGCGTGATTCCGCGATGGTGAAGGACCGGCTCCAATGGCGAGCGGCCGGTTCGGGACGGTGGCAATTCCTGTTCAGGTCAAAGGCGACGCGCAACCCAGTGGCTCGGACCGGAATGCGGTCGATGCGGGCTCCAAGTTCAACCGGAACGACCGAGAGGCAGCACGAATGACGACGACAGAAGACTCCGCACCGCAGTCCGCCGCATCGGGGTCCCTGCAGGCCGAACAGGTGGGGTACAAGCAATCTCTGGGCCGGCGGCACGTGCAGATGATCGCCATCGGCGGCGCCATCGGGACCGGCTTGTTCCTGGGATCGGCCTCACGGCTGCACAGCACCGGCCCGGCACTGCTGCTCAGTTATGCCGTTGTCGGTGTCATCGCCTACTTCCTCATGCGCGCCCTCGGCGAACTGGTGCTGCACCGCCCGACGTCCGGAGCTTTCGTCTCTTATATGCGGGAATTCTTCGGAGAGAAGGCCGCCTTCGTCACCGGCTGGCTGTACTGGCTGAATTGGGGATTGACCGGAATTGCCGAGCTGTCGGCCGTTGGGTTGTATGTGCAATTCTGGGTCCCGACCATGCCGACCTGGGCGACGGTGCTGATCGCGTTGGCGGTCGTCCTGACGATCAACCTGCTGTCCGCCCGGGCCTTCGGTGAATTCGAGTTCTGGGCGTCCATTCTCAAGGTCGGCGCCATCGTCGCCTTCCTGGTGGTCGGAACCGTCCTGGTGCTCGGCAAGATGGACGTCGGCGGGCATGAAGCCGGCTTCCAGAACCTCTACAGCAACCCTGGCGGGTTCTGGCCGACCAGCGACGGGTACCTCTGGTACGGACCGATTCTCGTGATGTCCGGCGTGGTCTTCGCCTACGCCGCCATCGAGATGGTCGGAGTGGCAGCCGGTGAGATGGAGGACTCGGAAACGGAGGTCCCGAAGGCGGTGAACGCCGTCATCTTCCGGATCGCCATCTTCTACTGCGGTTCAATCCTGTTGCTGGTCTCCATCCTGCCGACCACCGAGTACACCGCCGGGACCAGTCCGTTCGTCACCGTTTTCGAGCGACTCGGCATGACCTGGATGAGTGCGGTGATCCAGGGAATTCTCATCGTCGCAGCAATGTCCAGCCTGAACTCCGGGCTGTATTCCACCGGGCGGGTGCTGAGAAGCCTGGGCGTGTCGAAGCAGGCCCCCAAGTTCACCCTCAAGATGAGCAGCTCCGGCGTCCCGTGGGCCGGCATTGTCATGACGTCGGTGGTGTTCATCTTCGGCGCCGTGCTGAACTTCCTGGTCCCGGACGCCTTCGAGCTCGCCCTGGAGGCCGCCTCGATCGGTGTGGTGTTCACCTGGGGAACGATTTTCGCCTGCCAGCTGCGGCTGCGGAGGCTGGTGAACCTGGGCGTGATCCCGAAGAGCAAATTCCAGGCGCCGTGGTATCCGTGGACCAGCTGGATCGGACTGGGATTCCTGGCTCTGGTCATCCTCGGAATCGCGGTCTCGGGCTGGCAGGCCTCTCCCTACTTCTGGCACAAGACCGGCTTCATCGTCGTCGTCTTCGGCATCCCGGTGTTGGCGGCCTGCCTGACCGTGGGCTGGCTGGCGGTGCGCCGAGAAGTGATCGCCAATACGGGCGGCCGGATCAGGGCGGTGTGGTCGGACACCGGCCCCACGTATGGCGCCGATGTCACGCCCGATGACCTCGATCCCACCGGAGGGGACCGGGCTCTGCCCACCTGAGCCGGCGCCCGGTCCACGCAGCCCCCGCTCGTTCCCACCGTCATCCGGAGGAAGAAACAGTCATGGTCAATCTGGGACTGCGACGCGTCACAGCGGCCTGGGTCACTGCGGTGACTCTCGTGCTCGTCCTTTCATCGTGTGGTTCGAGCGACGAAGGCCCCAATCCAAGCCCGTCCACGGTGTCCGGAGCCGTCCAGGACGGGAAGCTGACCATCGGGATCGCCTTCGACCAGCCGGGGTTGTCGATGAAGGTCGGTGACGGATACCGCGGGTTCGACGTGGACACCGCCACCTACGTCGCGGCGGCGTTGGGTGTGCCGGCGGAGAACATCACCTGGAAACAGGCCGACGGCGACGATCGGCTGCGGCTGCTGACGTCCGGGCAGGCCGATCTGATCGTCACCACATTCACCATCACCGACGAGCGCAAGAAGCAGATCGACTTCGCCGGGCCGTATTTCCGGGCGCATCAGGACCTGCTGGTGCGGCGCAACGAAACGGACATCACCGGGCCGGAGACGTTGAACGGCCGGAAGCTGTGCTCCGTGCCCGGCACGACGTCCGCGGCGAACATCAGGGCCAGGTACCAGGGCGAGATCCAGCTCACCGAGCTGCCCACCTTCTCCGACTGCGTGCGGGCGCTGGACGCCAGCGAGGTGGACGCGGTGACCAGCGATGACGTGATCCTCGCCGGGTTCGCGGCGGACGACCAGTACCGGGGTCGGCTCAAGGTGATCGGCCGGGGCTTCTCCGACGAGCCGTACGGCATCGGCGTACAGAAAGGCGACACCGAGATGGTGCGGAAGGTGAACGCTGCGCTGCAGCAGTACATCGACGACGGTTCCTGGGCCCGGTCCCTGAACAACACCGTGCGGCCGTCCGGATACTCGATCCCGGATCCGCCGGTACCGGGAACGGTCTGACCCGCACCCGTGACGCGTGACCGCGCGTCACGGGTGTGTACTGGCGGACAAGATCGACGGGAACCGGGGTGATGGTGGACCGTCCGCCCGAGAGCGGTACCGATGCGACCACCGATACGGATGTGGCGGCGCTGCGCGACATCCTCGGACGGAGCGCACCCTTCGCCGGTTTGCCCGACGCTGCGCGGCTGAAGGTGCTGCAGGCCGGGCGAATCCTGCGTTTCGCAGCGCGGGAGGTGATTTTCGACGCGTTCACCGTCCCCAGCGCGGATGTCTTCGTTGTGATGGCCGGATCGGTGGACATCTGGAACACCCTGCAGCGAAGCGACGACGACGCCGATGAACGGCTCGGGCCGGGCGGGGTCTTCGGCTTCTCGGCAATGCTGATCGGGCGGTCTGTCGGTCCGCTCGCCGTCGCGGCAGAGGCCGTGACCGTGGCCGCCATTCCGGCGTCGATCGTCGCGCCCGCGTTTGCCTCGGCCTCCGGCGCCCGGTTCCTCGCCGAGCAGGTGGCCATCGCCCGGCAGCGGGTCGTGGTCTCCCCGTACAGCCTCGTCGAGGATCTCATCGTCACCGAGCCACTGATCGTGGACATCGACGACCCACTCGGCGATGTCGCTCGGCGGATGACCGAACGCCACCTGCCGTGCGCCGCCGTTCGCTGTGCCGACGGGCGCTTCGGACTGGTGACCGACGCGCTTCTCAGGCAACGGGTGCTCGTCGAAGGTGTCCCCGCCTCGGCACCGGCGGCGGCAGCCGTCGACCATTCGATTCCCACGGCCGTCGTCGGTGACTCCGCCGCCGAGGCGCTGATCCTGATGCTGGACCGCAATGCCGATCTGCTGCTGGTCACCGATGCCGCCGGCGAACTTCGCGGCACCGTCACGCCGCGGGACTTCACCGTTTCCCCGGCGACGGGTGGTGTGTCGATCCACGAACAGGTGCGACGTGCGTCGACCATGGCCGAACTGCAAGAGCGGATCCGCCGGGTCCCGTCGGTGCTCGACGACCTGCTGTCCCGGCAATTGGCACCCGGCAAGGTGATCACCGTCTACTCAGCGATCGTCGACACCATCGTTCGGCGGGCGATCACGCTGACCTTCGAGCAGCACCCCGAACTGTCGGTCGATGCGTTCACCTGGCTCTCGTTGGGCAGCAACGGCCGTCGGGAGGCGACTCCCAGCTCCGACATCGACTCCGCGGCCGCGTTCGACGACGCCCTCACCGATACCGAGATCGATCGCTACCGCGTGGTTTTCGGCGTGATCAACCGGCTGCTCGCCGATGCCGGGCTGATCGCCGACGGCCACGGTGCCACCGCTGATCAACCGGCATTCGCCAGGACGAACGCATCGTGGCGAACGGCCGCCCGTGAATGGCTCGTCGCACCCGAGAAGGACCAGGGCGCCATCATGACTTCGCTGCTGGTGGACGGCCGGCCCATCCACGGCGACCCCGGGCTGCCTGCGGTCACCGAGGTGTTCCAGGAGGTGCGGCGGCATCCGGGCACCATGCGACTGCTGATGGCGCAGTCGGTGGCCCAGCGCGCCAGGTACCGCTCGATCCGCGACATCTTCGGGCGCCGCGAGACGCTCGACATCAAGAAGCACGCGTTGCTGCCGATCGTCAACCTTGCCCGGTGGGTGGCGCTGAGCGTCGGGTCTTCGGCGCTGCCGACCAGCGACCGGCTCAAGGCGGCCGCCGGTTCGGCCGCCCTGCCGGACGAGCAGGCGCACAATCTCATCGAAGCGTTCGAGGTGGTCCAGCGGTTGCGGCTGCGCTATCAGATCGAGCAGTACGAGCGCGGTGAGAAGCCGTCGGACATCCTGCTCCGCGACCGACTGTCGCCGATCGACCGCTCCATGCTCGCCCAAGCCGTGCACGAGATCGCAGCGGTTCAGCGCCGGTTGGACAACGTTGCCGCGTACCTGCCGGCCGAGGCCTGGTCGTTGCCCGACGAGACGGCTCAGGGCCGGTAGTCCTCGATGCCGGACGCCGCTTCCGGCCAGGTCAGCGGCGCAAGTCCGCCCGCGACCGACGGTGTGGCCTGCGAGACCGCCGACAGCAGCGTCGCCGGCAGCCCCGACTGCACCACCCGCGCCGGGTCGGTCGGGCCGAACAGCGAGTCGACAGACGCGGGTCCGATCGTGGTCATCGCCTGTTCGACGGCCGGCCGGGTCAGGCTGCGGTCGGTGCAGGCCTGCGTCAGCAGACGATCCCAGCTGACCCCGGTCGCGTAACCCTCGAGCAGCCGCGGTTGCTGATCGCTGACGCCGGCTGCTGCCGCGCGCGCAGCGACGCCGGCTGCTGCCGGGTAGTCCGATCCGTACGCGGGGGTCGTCATCGTGACCAGCACCCTGCCCGTCTCGGCGGCGGCCAGGGCCGGCGCCGACCACGCCGCCGGGTCGTAGCCGTCCATCGTCGTCAGCACGGTGACGTCGGTGGACGTCGTTGCCGCCACCTGGCCGGTGGTTGCAGCATCGGTGAGCGCGAAGACGACGGTCGCCGGGCCCCAGGAATCCGTGTTCGTGCCCGGGCCCGCGGTCCGGACGTCGAGGGCGATGCCGCGGTCCGCGGCCCACCATCGCACCCCGGTCAAGGCGTTCTCCGCGGCCGGCGATCCATCAGTGAGCACGCCGACCGTGCCGCCGGACCGGACCCGGTCTGTCCGTTCGAGGTGGTCCAGACCGTTGATGGCCAGCACGTCGGCGGTCGCTCCCATCACCACGGGCAGCGTCGGCCCCAGGGCGTTCGACGTCCCGGTCGGCGTGAGTGTCGGCAGATGGTCAGCGGCGATCCGGCTGCTCAGCTCGCCCGAACCGTCGGCCGAACGCACGATCACCAGGCCGAGCACCGAGCGACCGATCGCTTCGTAGGCCCGCAGCGCGTCCGCCGGGACGCCGGCGGCTCCGGACGTCGCCAGCTGGATCCGGCGGCCGCACAAGCCGCCGGAGGTGTTCACCGCCTGCTGCCAGAGTTGGAGACCGGCAACGAATCCGCGGTCGTCGGTCCGGTCGACCAGTACACCGAGGGTGATCGCGTCGTCGGTCACCCCGGGGCCGGTGGCCAGGCCGTCAGGAGTCACCGGCGTGATCGACGGGGTGGTGACGGCCGGGGAGCTGCCCGACGGGCTGGTGGTGTCGGGCAGCGGGATCCGGTCGGTCGCCGTGTCACAACCGGCCGCGAGCAGCAATGCGGCAAGGGTGGCGAGAAGGGCACCGCGTCCAGGCCTTCGCCGCCGCGCGTTCCATCGGAGTCCGTGGCGTGCGGATGCGCCCCGCCGAGCCGCATGCTGCCGCGGGCCACGCCGGAGCTCCCGCAGCGGAGCGAAACCGGAAGCAGCGGGCACGGCCACAGCTTCGCATGTGACGGGCGAGAGCCGGCGGGCTGCTGGGTGGTGGGCTGCCGGCTGAGCGGAGCCGGTCATCGAGGAGTTCGCGCAGGGTGTCAGCCGGGTCGATCAGCAACAGGTGGACCGTCCACGATCTCGCCCGCCAGCAGATCCATCAGCAGGCCGTCGTGCCAGCCGGGCGTCTCCTCGCCGGTGTCCGGGTCGATGTCCTTCTCGTACGCGCGCATCACACCCACCGGCCGGAATCCGACGGCGGCGTAACACCGGATCGCCGGCTCGTTGTCAGCGGCCGGGTCGATGACGATGCGGTGATGTCCTCGCTCCTGGAACAGGTGCCGGGCGAGCGTGCGCACAGCGTCCCGGCCGATGCCGCGGGCGGATACCGCCGGATCGACGAAGATGTCGATGGATGCGTGCCGGTACCGGGAGTCGTCCTCCTCGGCGTACTGGACCATCCCGCGCACCGCGCCCGCCAGCACGATGGTGAATCGGACGGTGGACGGGTCGTCGAACGGCCACTGCTCCGACGCCGCCTCGTTGCCCCAGCGCACGCGTACCGCCGGTGCCGCCAAGATGCGCCGGAGGTCTGGAACGTGTGTCGGGGTCAGCGGATCCAGAACGACACGATCACCGGGCAATGAGGTGCGGACGGGGTTGCTCATCAGCACATCCTGGGCTGTCGGGACGGCTTGCTGCGCGCGGTTCCGTCCGGGTCAGTGCTGCCGACAGCCACCGACAGCCACCCGTCGCCGCGCACCAGCGGCGCGCGGCGACAGGCGCTGTGACGGCTTGTCCGCCGGCGCCGGCTCAGGCGGCGGTGCGCTTCCCGGTCATGTCGTGCGGGTCGAGCACGTACTTGCGGGCGACGCCGGAGTCGAACTCGGCGTACCCCTTGGGGGCGTCCTCCAGGCTGATCACGGTGGCGTTGACCGCGTCACCGATGTGCACCTTGTCGGCGAGGATCGCCTTCATCAGGCCGTTGTGGTACTTCATCACCGGGCACTGACCGGTGAAGAAGGCGTGCGACTTCGCCCAGCCGAGCCCCAGCCTGATGGACAACGATCCGACCTTCGCGGCCTCGTCGCCTGCACCGGGATCCCCGGTCACGTACAGACCCGGGATACCCAGGCTGCCGCCGGCGGCGGTGAGGTTCATCAGTGAGTTCAGGACCGTCGCGGGCGCTTCCGTCGCAGCGTCCTGACCGTGCCCGCGGGCCTCGAAGCCAACCGCGTCGACGCCGCAGTCCACCTCGGGGACACCGAGGATCTGCTCGATCTGATCCCTCGGGTCACCCTTGGAGACGTCCACCGTCTCGCAGCCGATCTTGCGCGCCTGGGCGAGCCGCTCCTCGTTGAGGTCACCGACGATGACCACGGACGCGCCCAGAAGTTGCGCCGACACCGCCGCAGCGATACCGACCGGTCCTGCGCCTGCGACATAGACCGTCGACCCTGTCTTGGTGCCGGCGGTGTAGGCGCCGTGGAAGCCGGTCGGGAAGATGTCGGACAGCATCGTCAGGTCGGTGATCTTCTCCATCGCCTGCGCCTTGTCCGGGAACACGAGCAAATTCCAGTCGGCGTACGGCACGAGGACGTAATCGGCCTGACCGCCCACCCAGCCGCCCATGTCGACGTATCCGTACGCCGAACCGGGCCGGTCGGGGTTGACGTTCAGACAGATGCCGGTCTTGCCTTCCTTGCAGTTGCGGCACCGGCCGCAGGCGATGTTGAACGGCACCGAACACAGATCGCCGACCTTGACGAACTCGACGCCAGGGCCGACCTCGACGACTTCGCCGGTGATCTCGTGACCGAGTACCAACCCTTCGGGAGCCGTCGTACGTCCCCGCACCATGTGCTGGTCGGACCCACAGATGTTGGTGGTCACGACCTTGAGGATGGCGCCGTGCGGAACCTTCCGGCCGACATTGGCCGGGTTGACCCCGGGACCATCCTGGAGTTCGAACGTCGGGTAGTCGATGTCCTGCACCGTGACCTTCATCGGGCCCTGGTAGGTGACTGCGCGATTGCCGGACATGAAGCCTCCTCGTCATCGAGGACCCGCACCAGATGGCGCGGATCGGGCCGGCGCTGAACGGCGCCGACCGCCTGCCGGACCGACGCTACCCGCGCTGATGCCTGTCCGCAGGAAACCGTTGCGATGCAGTAACTCTCGCTCGGTATCTCCGGATCGTGCCGATTCGTCCGATGCTCTCGATCGACTTCCGGGATTCCATTGGCAGGCATGTCGCGACGACGTCATGTCGGGAGACCGAAATTCAATGTTGACCGGGTGATGCGGGCAGTCACACTCCAGAACGCAGCTTCGCCCGACGGCGCCGGCGTGCTGGCGGGCCCGGGTCATCCGACGCGGGGCGCTCCGACCCGGCGCTGTGTTGGCCGGCCCGGCCAGCACAGCGGAACTGCAGCAGGTCGTCGAGGGATCGTCGACGGGTCAGCTGTATCACCATCTGCGGACGTCGACCGGTTGCGGCCGCGCGGAACCGGACAGGCGCGGTCGTTACCGGGTGCCGCCGTCGGCGGTGGTCCCGGCGCTGGTCCTGCTGCTCGCTGCCGCCGATGTCACGGGCGACCTGCGCTGATACCCGGCCGACCCGGCCACCGCGATGCAGCGGTCAGTCGGCCGTCCCCGGAACCGCCGGTCCGAGCAGGTCGTCGGCGTCGACGATCCGGTAGGCGTAACCCTGCTCGGCCAGGAAACGCTGCCGGTGCGCTGCGTAGTCGGTGTCCAGGGTGTCTCGGGAGACGATCGAGTAGAAGTGCGCCTGCCGCCCGTCATTCTTGGGCCGCAGCAACCGGCCGAGGCGCTGCGCCTCCTCCTGACGGGACCCGAACGTGCCTGACACCTGGATCGCGACAGTGGCGTCGGGCAGATCGATGGAGAAGTTGGCGACCTTGGACACCACCAGGGTGTTGATCTCGCCGTGCCGGAACGCGTCGTAGAGCCGTTCCCGCTCCGCGTTGCGGGTGGAGCCTTGGATGATCGGTGCCTGCAATTCCTCGCCGAGTTCCTCCAATTGCTCGAGATAGGCCCCGATCACCAGCGTGGGTTCGCCGCGGTGCCGGTCCAGGATCGAGCGGACGACGGGGATCTTCGTGCGTGCCGTGGAGGCGATCTTGTAACGCTCCTCGGGTTCCGCGGTCGCGTAGCTCAACCGCTCGGCGTCGGTCAGCGTGACCCTCACCTCGGTGCACTCCGCCGGCGCTATCCAACCCTGCGACTCGATGTCCTTCCACGGCGCGTCATACCGCTTCGGTCCGATCAGCGAGAAAACATCACCCTCCCGGCCGTCCTCCCGCACCAGGGTCGCCGTCAGCCCGAGCCGCCGGCGGGACTGCAGGTCAGCCGTCATCCGGAAGACCGGGGCAGGCAGCAGGTGCACCTCGTCATAGATGACCAGGCCCCAGTCGTGCGAGTCGAAGACGTCCAGGTGCTTGTAGACGCCGCCGGATTTGCGCGTCATCACCTGGTACGTCGCGATGGTGACGGGGCGGATCTCCTTGCGCTCGCCGGAGTACTCGCCGATCTCCTCCTCGGTCAGCGAGGTCCGGGCCAGCAATTCTCGCCGCCACTGCCGGCCGGACACGGTGTTGGTGACCAGGATCAGCGTGGTGGCGCCGGCTTTCGCCATCGCAGCGGCTCCCACGAGGGTCTTGCCCGCCCCGCAGGGCAGCACGACGACGCCTGATCCGCCGGCCCAGAATCCTTCGACGGCCTGTTCCTGGTACGGCCGCAGGTGCCAGTTGGAGTTGTCGAGCTCGATGTGGTGGGCCTCGCCGTCGACGTAGCCGGCTTCGTCATCGGCGGGCCAGCCGACCTTGAGCAGCGCCTGCTTGAGGTGGCCGCGCTGGGACGGGTGCACGACGACGGTGTCCGGGTCGATCCGGGTGCCCAGCATCGGAGCGATCTTCTTGTGCCGCATGATCTCTTCGAGTACGGCGCGATCCCGCGAGACCATGATCAACCCGTGCGCGGGATGGGTCTGCAGTACCAGCCGGCCGTACCGGCCCATGGTGTCGACGACGTCCACGAGCAGCGCCTGCGGGACGGGGAATCGCGACCAACGGACCAGTGCGTCGACGACCTGCTCGGCGTCATGACCGGCAGCGCGTGCGTTCCACAACGCCAGCGGGGTGATCCGGTAGGTGTGCACGTGCTCCGGCGAGCGCTCCAATTCGGCGAACGGCGCGATGTTCGCCCGGGCTGCCGGGGCGTCCGGGTGGCCGATCTCCAGCAGCAGGGTCTTGTCGGATTGCACGATCAGCGGGCCGTCGGTCACAGGCGGGTCCTTCGGAGGTTGCGGCTTGCCCGCGCTGTCACACACGCGGATGCCCCGCAGGTGCGCGGGGCAACCTCTCCAGTGTCCTCCTGTTCGGCGCGAGCGGGAGCCGTCGGCCGGGTCGTGCGGCATGCCTGAGTCGGTGGAGCGCGCCGGGTGGGCGTCAGGCGAAGGTCGCCTCGTGCCGGCCCAGCGGACCCGCGTCGATCGACCACGACGGGACCACGCCGTCGATGCTGCCGGGCAGCCTGACACGGCGGGCCGGACCCCACGCCGTGCTCACATCCTCGAGCAGCTCGGCGGGCCACTGCGGATGCTCTGACCGTGCCGTATCCGCTGGGTGATCGGGACATGGGGGGTGGACGGGGCTTGCCTGGTGATCGGGACCGGCCGGGTGATCGGGGCGCGCGGGCTGGGCGGGGTCAGGCGGCCGATCGGCGGCCGTCGGCAGATGGAGCAGGACGTTCGCGGTCGCCACCAAGGAGGTGGCCACGTCCGTGGGGATCCGGGTTCGTACCTGGCGGGCCAGCGCACGGCGCACAGCGGCCGCGAGCAGGTATCCGCTCGCGTGATCCAGCGCCTGCGCCGGCAGCGGTGACGGCGCGGACTCTGCGTCGAGAAAGGCAATGCCGCAGCTCATCTGCACCAGGCTCTCGAAGCCGCGGCGATCAGGCCACGGCCCGGACCAGCCGTAGGCGTTCAGTCGTGCGGTCATCAGCGACGGGTTGACGACGCGCAACCACGGCAACCCGTAGCCCAGGGTCGCGAGTGCCCCGGCCCGCAGGCCGCTGATCAGGACATGCGCCTGCCGAACCAACTCGAGAAATCGATCCCGACCCGGCACCGCCCGCAGATCCAGTGCAGCGCAGCGCTTTCCGGGTGTCACCTCGGGAACCAGCGCAGCACCGCGGCGAAGCCGCGGCCGGAGCGGCCGACTGCTCGGTGAGCCGCTGCGCCCCGGTCGATCCACTCGGTTCGGTCGATCCACTCGCCCCGGTCGATCCACTCGCCCCGGTCGATCCACTTGGTTGGGTCGATCCACTCGGTTCGGTCGATCCACTCGGTTCGGTCGGGCGGATCGGGTTGATGGCTCGATCACCGCGGCGACGATCGCATCAGTCGTCGCCGCCGCGCGGCACCAGGCAAGAGCACGTGACCAACCCGCTGCCGTCACGGCCCAGGTCAGCACCGAGGCGGTCGCCGCCGCAATTGACCGAGGTCGCCGCCGAGCGCCACAAGCAGCCCCCACCAGGCCAGTCCGTCCAGGATCGCCCGCCAGAGCACCAGCAACGGCGTCGTCGGCACCCTCGCCCGTCGCGGCGCACAGGAGGGGCGGTCATCAGCACCGTCCTTCCTTCCGTCAGCGGTTCCGCCGCCGGAGTCCGTGCGGATGATCCCGGGTCCGCTGGGGATCCCGCCATCGTGCGGCCTGTCACACGAGCGCGCACCCCGTTGTCGAAGTCGGGTACCTTGCGCCGATGCGACGGGCCGGCACGGAGAAGGACACGGTGAGGTGCTGCGCGTCTCCTGCGGGCCGGCTCCCCGGGCTGGGTACGGCGCGGGTTGTGAGCGCGGCGCAGGTTGTGAGCGCGGCGCGGGTTGTGAGCGCGGGGCAGGGTTGTGAGGGCCGGCCGAGGTATCGGGGTGGGCGAGGTATGAGGGTGGTGTCGGCATGAGGGTTGTCGTCATCGGCGCCGGGATCGTCGGCGTCGCGACCGCGCGGCAGTTGGCCATCGCGCGGCCGGACGCGGAGATCACCGTCGTCGACAAGGAGTCTCGGGTCGCCGGTCACCAGACGGGCCACAACAGCGGTGTCATCCATGCCGGGATCTACTACCCGCCCGGGTCGCTCAAGGCGCAGCTGTGCCGACGCGGGTCGGGACTGCTGAAGAAATTCTGCGCCGACAAGGGCATTCCCTTCGAGAACGTCGGCAAGCTGGTGGTCGCGCTCGATGCGGATGAGGCTGACCGGCTCGATGAGATCCAGCGCCGGGCGCTGGCCAACGGGGTGCACGACGTCCGCATGGTCGGCGCGAATGAGATCACCGACATCGAGCCGCATGTCAAAGGTGTACGGGCCGTGTACTCGCCGTCCACCGCCATCGTCGACTTCGTCGCGGTGACGCAGGCCATCGCCGACGACGTCGTTGCCCGCGGCGGCACCGTGCGACAGTCCACCGTGGTCACCGGCTTCCGGCAGGAAGCGAACGGGGTGATCGTCCTCACCGGCTCCGGCGACGTCGTTGCCGACGAGGTGGTCATCTGTGGGGGCCTTCAATCGGCCGAGCTCGCAGCGATGGCAGGGGACGACCCGGAGCCGGCCATCGTCCCGTTCCGCGGCGAGTATTACCGCATTGCGGCACCTCACGACGACCTGGTCAGAGGGTTGGTCTACCCGGTTCCCGACCCCAGATACCCGTTCCTCGGCATCCACCTGACCCGCCGGATCGATGGCACGGTCGACATCGGACCCAATGCCGTCCTCGCACTGGCGCTGGAGGGCTATCGGCGAACGGACATCTCGGCGCACGATCTCGCGGCGGTGGTCCGGACACCGGCATTCCGCAAGCTCGCGCGCGCCCATTGGCGAACCGGTGCACGGGAAATGGTCGGCTCGCTGAGCAAGCGGTACTTCCTCGCGCAGGCTCGCAAGTACCTGCCGGCGCTGGTGCTGTCCGACCTCGAGCCGGCACCGGCGGGGGTTCGGGCACAGGCGATCAAGAATGACGGTCAGCTGGTGGATGACTTCTGGATCACCCGCCGCCCACGGATGACACTCGTCCGCAACGCCCCCTCGCCCGCGGCCACGTCGTCGCTGGCCATCGCCGAACACATCACCCGGCAGGTGCTGGAGGGTGTGCCGAGCTGAGTCCTCCCGTGCCGATGCGATGTTCGACCGGCTCCGTCGACCACCGCGGCCATGACAAGCTGGACCGGTGACCCTTGCCGACCTGCTGCCGACCGTCGACGGCGAGAGCGTGTGGGATGCCGCGCTCGGCGGATCGGTGCAGCACGAGGCCGACGCAGGCCAATTGTTCGACATCTTCTCGGCGTGGGCGGCCGACCGCGGACTGCCGTTGTACCCGCACCAGGAGGAGTCGCTGCTGGAGATCGTCGGTGACGCCAATGTCATCGTGGGCACCCCCACCGGCTCGGGGAAGAGCCTGATCGCCACGGCCGCGTTGTTCACCGGTCTGGCCACCGGTCGGCGTTCCTACTACACCGCCCCGATCAAGGCGCTGGTGTCGGAGAAGTTCTTCGACCTCGTGGACATCTTCGGTGCCTCCGCGGTCGGCATGATCACCGGTGACTCGGCCGTGAACGCCGCCGCTCCGATCATCTGCTGCACCGCGGAGATCCTCGCCGGCATCGCGCTGCGGGGCGGGGCGGATTCGGACGCCGGCGTGGTGGTGATGGACGAATTCCATTACTACGGCGACCCGCAGCGCGGTTGGGCCTGGCAGGTGCCGCTGCTGGAACTGACCCGTGCCCAGTTCGTCCTGATGTCCGCGACGCTCGGCGACATGCGCTTCTTCGCCGATGACCTGACCAAGCGCACCGGGCGGCAGACTGCCGTCATCGCGAACGTGCAACGCCCTGTGCCCCTGCACTTCTCGTACACCCTCGTGCCGCTGACGGAGACACTGCAGGATCTGCTGGCGACAGATCGGGCGCCGGTGTACATCGTGCACTTCACCCAGGCGGCGGCGCTGGAACGGGCGCAGGCGCTGTCCAGCCTGACCGTGGCGACGAGGGCGGAGCGGGACGAGATCGCAACCGTCATCGCCGATTTCCGTTTCTCGCCCGGGTTCGGCCGCACCCTGTCGCGGTTGGTGCGTCACGGCATCGGCGTTCATCACGCCGGGATGCTGCCCAAGTACCGGCGGCTGGTTGAGAAGCTCGCCCAGTCGGGACTTCTCAAGGTGATCTGCGGAACCGACACCCTGGGCGTCGGTATCAACGTGCCCATCCGCACCGTGTTGCTGACGGCGCTGAGCAAGTACGACGGCCGCCGGACCCGGCTGCTGTCCGCGCGCGAGTTCCATCAGATCGCGGGGCGTGCGGGCCGGGCCGGATTCGATGTCGCGGGTGACGTCGTGGTGCTCGCGCCGGAACACGTCATCGAGAACGAGCGTGCCGTGGCAAAGGCCGGTGACGACCCCGCGAAGAAGCGAAAGGTCGTGCGCCGCAGGCCGCCGGAGGGTTTCGTCAGCTGGTCGGAGACGACCTTCACCAAGCTCGTCGAGGCTGAACCTGAACCCCTGACCTCACATTTCCGGGTGTCACACGCCATGGTGCTCGGAGTGGTGTCCAGGCCGGGAAACGCCTTCACCTCCATGCGCGATCTCATCGAGGGCAGCCACGAGCCCCGCAACCGCCAGCTGCGACATGCCTTGCGCGCGATCGCGATCGGCAAGGCGCTGATCGCCGCGGGAATCGTCGAGAGACTGGACGAGCCCGACGAGACCGGGCGCCGGTACCGACTCACGATGGATCTGCAACTGGACTTCGCCCTCGACCAACCGCTGTCACCGCTCGCGCTCGCCGCGCTTGACATCCTTGATCGTGAGTCCGAAACCTACGCGCTGGATGCCATCTCGTTGATCGAGGCCACTCTGGAAGGGCCGCGGCCGGTGCTGAGCGCGCAGCGGTTCAAGGCGCGCGGTGAGGCCGTTGCCGCTATGAAGGCCGACGGCATCGAGTACGACGACCGGATGGCCCTGCTCGAGGACGTCGATCACCCCAAGCCGCTCGCCGACCTCATCGAGGTCGCGTACGAGGCCTACCGCAAGGGCGCGCCCTGGATTGCGGAATACCAGCCCGAGCCGAAGTCCGTGGTCCGGGACATGTACGAGCGAGCGATGACGTATTCGGAGTACGTCGCGTTCTACGGACTGACCCGCTCGGAGGGCGTCGTCCTGCGGTACTTCGCCGACGCCTACCGGGCCCTGCGACGGACCGTCCCGACCAGCGCGCGCACTGACGAACTCACCGACATCACGTCCTGGCTCGGGGAACTCGTCCGTGGCGTCGATTCCAGCCTGCTGGACGAGTGGGAGGCGCTGGCGCACCCGGATCTCGATGAGCTCGGGGTTGCCGGCGCCGGCGGCGAGGTGCGGCCGCCCATCGCGGCGCGCGGGGTCACGGCGAACCAGCGCGGGTTCACGGTGATGGTGCGCAACGCGATGTTCCGGCGGGTCGAGTTGCTCTCACTCCACCGTTACCCGGAACTCGGTGAGCTGCACGGGCCTGACGGCTGGCGCGCGGATCGCTGGGAAGACGCCATGGACGACTACTGGGATGAGTACGACGATCTCGGCACCGGTGCGACGGCCAGGTCTGCAGCCCTGCTGGTGATCAACCGGTCTGACGACACCTGGTCGGTGCGGCAGATCTTCGACGATCCGGCGGGGGACAGGGACTGGGGCATCCGCGCGGATGTCGACCTTGCAGCCTCCGATGACGCCGGTGAGCCGGTGATCAGCATCGTCGATGTCGGCCCGCTCACCGGGTGAGCACGCCCCGCCCGGCCTGAATCGCCGACCGCTCGTCGGCGAGCATCGCGTAACCCATCCCGTCGAGCCAGCGGCTGGACCGGTGCAGTGATTCCCGGACGGTGTGGACCTCCCGGCGCATGCCGAGCCGCTCCATCAGCCGCCACGAGGCCGTGTTGTCGGCGAAGCACCCGGCGGTCACGCGTCGTAAACCAAGGCCGGTGAAGCACACCTCCAGCACCGCCTCGACAGCTGCGGTCGCCAGCCCACGTCCGCCGGAGCTCGGGTCCATCACCCAGCCCAGTTCTGCCTGCACGCCGATCGCCTGCCGCTGTACCTCCCGCTGCGCCCAGCCATCCCCGATGACGACGGACAGATCGCCGATCACCCGGTCCCCCTCCTCGACGACGAGCGTGCTGGCCAGCCTGTCCGTATCCAGGAACGTTGCGCGGTAGGACGGTAGATCTCCGGTGTCGGCGATCAACCAGTCACTGACCCCCGGGATGCGACGGATCCGCCAGGTGGCTTCGAGGTCGGCGGATCCGGCAGGCCGGATCAGCAGGCGGGACGTGCGGATCGGCCACATTCCCCGGCCATGGCGCGCGCATGAGGGCCGCGGCGACCCTGTGCGACCCACCAGGAGGATGTCGCACCGTTGTCGGTGGCACCGTGCGAACGGCGGCGTGCGATGGTGCGTGTGCACTCACCGCGTCCCCGGTGCGCATCGCGTGGTGAATCCGCATCGCCTGCTCCGCAACGTTTCTTGCGCAGACCAGCCGGCCATCGGCCCACTCCTTCCCGCGCCCACCCACTGACCGCTGAGACGCTGAGCTTGAAACGGGTGAGCCGCGACGCGCTCGACGTCGACCGGGTCCGATGCCGGCGAGCGATCACCAGCGGCGTTGAGCCACCGGCGGGCCGGCAGATGTCAGTCGGGGGACGTACCCGATCCGCCAAGTCTGCAGGTGTGCGATCGACGCATGACCCACCGGTTTGCGGTCAGGTCGGTCCGGGACGCGGTCAGGTCGATACCGGGACGCGGTCAGGTCGGTCCGGGACGCGGTCAGGCCGGCGGCGGGAAGATCGCGTCGATCTCTGCCAGATCGTCGGCGCCGAGACGGAAGCCGGCCGCCGCGGCGTTCGCCCTGACCTGTTCCGGGCTGGTCGCGCCGGCGATCACCGATGACACCCCAGGTCGACTGAGCAGCCAGCCGAAGGCAACATCCAGCATGCTGACAGAGCGCTCATCGGCGAACTTCTGCAGGCGCTCGAGCTGGTCCCACGGCGCGGAATCGAGCAGGTGCGGCTTGATGTCCGTGAGCCTGCTGCCGCTCGGCCGCCCGGCCCGGGTGTACTTGCCGGTGAGCAGTCCGTTCGCCAGTGGGAAGAAGGGCAGGATGCCGATCCCGAAGTGTTCCGCCGCTGGCAATAGATCCCGCTCGATGTCCCGGCGCAACAGGGAGTACTCGTTCTGCGCCGACACGAACGGCGTGCGGTGCGCGGTTCGGGCTGCCCAGTCGGCGTCGGCCAACTGCCAGCCGGTGAAATTCGAGTGCCCGATGTAGCGGACCTTGCCGGCCAGGACCAGCTCGTCCAGTGCGGCGAGCGTTTCCTCGATCGGTGTCGACAGGTCCGGCTGGTGGAGCTGGTACAGATCGATCCAATCCGTGTCCAGGCGACGCAGCGATGCCTCAACGGCGTTGCGCACATATCGACGGGAACCGCGCGCCCCGAAGTCGGGACCGTTCGCGCCCTGTGCATCCATGCCGAACTTCGTCGCAACGAGCACATCTGCTCGTCTGCTGCCCAGACACGCGCCGAGCAGTTCCTCGCTCCGCCCGGCCGGGGTGCCGTAGATGTCGGCGACGTCGAAGAATGTGATTCCCGCGTCCAGCGCTGCGTCGACGACCGCGCGGGATCCTTCGAGGGTCTGCGTCGCCGTCTGCGGCCGACCCAGGTTGTTGCAGCCCAGTCCGGCGGCCGACACGGCCAAGCCCGATCGTCCCAGTCGGTGCAATGCGGGTGACGTCATGCCTGCACGGTACGTCCGTCACATCAGCCACAGTGACCGGCCCCCTTGACATCTGGGTCGGCGCGGCACTCGCGCCCACTGCCTCGCCGGGGTCGTTCCGCCAAGCGTCGTTCTCGATTCGGGCAACGAAGCCGAAACGAAGCCGAATTGCGGGCGAACGCCCGTCGTGTTGCTCAACCACCGGTCGCCTGACGACTTCACCCCACGGGCGTGCGTGGCACTCTTGACCGATGACCGGGCCTGAGTCTGCGACGCCTTCATGGCGGGCAATGCAGGTCGGTCCAGGGGGGATGCCGGTCGGTGACGTGCGTCCGCAAGGCCCCGCGCCGGTGAGCCCGGGCAGGCAGGCGGCACAGCTGACCGCGCAGCCGGCCGGTCTCGCATCATCGGGGGTGGACCGCGCCGTCTCGACGGGCCCGTCGGCTGTCTTCGGTGACTTCGATTTCGGTGCCCCCACGGACAGTTTTGGTGTCGATCGCTCGGCCGGCTTTGCCCCACCGCGACGAGCGGTGATCGGCTGGCTCGCGGCGGCTGTCGGGGTCGCGGTCCTCGTCGCGGTGCTGCTCTGGTCGGATCCGTCGCAGTCACCGGGGCAGACGTCGGGCGGGCTGTCAGCGGGGAGCTGCCTGAGCTCGTCATCGGGGCGGTCAGTCGTGATCATGGACTGTTCCGACCCGTCCGTCGAGTTCACCGTCGCCGCAACGTATCCCGGCAGTACAGACGGTGATCGCTGTACTGCGGTGTCGTCCGACCTGATGCTGGTGACCAGGGATGAGGTCGTCCTGTGCCTGAACTACCGCGCGGTGGCGGGCGAGTGCCTGTATGCCGGTCAGGCGACCGAAGTCGGCAAGGCGCCGTGCAGGGTCCCGGGAGCTGCTGGCACGCCGCCCGGTCTGTTCCGGGTCGTGGCGGTCCTCCCGCGGACGATCGATGTGCGCGGATGCCCCACCGGAACCCTTTCCACGCTCGTCCATGTCACGATCCCGGAAGTGCTGTGCCTGGGCCTGCCGTGATCGCTGCTGTTCTGCGCCGGTCGGGCTGCTCGGGACGCCGGGACCTGGGCAGCCTGGCGACCACATCGGCAGCGGACGCGTCGATCGCCTGCCGCAGTTCATCATCGGAGATCCGCGAGCCGACCGTGAAGGTGTCCCATCCGTCACGGCCGACATCACCAGACACCGTCACATCGTCCGTGTACTGGTCACGCCATTCCCGCGCCTGGTCGGCCGTCGCCCCACACTTCATCCCGATGGTGTTGCCGTCGGGTCCCCCGAGGAACGCAAAGATCTTGTCCGCGACCTCGACGACCTCGTCACCGCCCGCGGCAGGTCGATCCACGCGCCCAGAAGGGAGCGGGCGAAGGCCATCAGCTATGCCCGGCTCATGGCGCCGCTGGGTCCTCCTCGCTCACGGCGAGGGCTCGGCGGCTCTCGCTGCCGCGCTCTGAAGGACCGCCCGCGCGCGCCGTGTCCTCATCACGGGCGCCGAGCGCGCCGTCCACCGCATCGTCCTGTTCAGCACCTTCGTGTTCCGCGCCGTCCTGTTGGGCGCCGTCCTGTTGGGCGCCGTCCTGTTCGGCGCGGTCTTGTTGGGCGCGTTCCTGCTCAGCGCGATCCTGTCGGGAACGGCCCCGTCCGGCACCTTCCTGTTCGGCACCGCCCCGCCCGTTGCCGGCCCTGACCACGCCGTCCTCATCCTCGGTCACGGGCCGCACGCCGGTGATCCGATGCAGGACGAACGTGCGCACCGATCCGCGCAACCGGTCGTACGCCACCACTGCACCGCTGGACAACGCGACCGGCTCGATCATCCGGTGCGTGGTGCCGCCGTCCGCGTCGACATAGCCGATCCACAAGGGCTTCCGGTGATCCACCGCATCCCGCAGCACAGCCAACGTGTCACCGGAAGGCTGAACGTCGCCATGCGAGTACAGCGCTCCCGTGCGGTCAGCGCTGCGCATCCGGGTGATCAGCGAGTCCAGTTGCTCCTGCGTCAGCTGCGGCGGTTCGCGCCAGTGCTGATAGTGAGGTGCAGCCTGTTTCGTGCGGTGCGGCTTGGATCTCAGGTCCAGGACAGCGCCCGATTCGTCCTCGGCGGCGGGGACCAGGCCACCGGTCCTCAGTTGGGTCATCAGCTCCTGCGTGCCGACGGCTGAAATCGCAACCGTGGGAGCAAGTCTGCGCAGCGGGATACCCAGCGCCGCAGCCTCCGTGACGGCCTGGTCGATCAGGGCCGGATCGTCGCTGCGGAGGTACGTGCTGGCCCTGCCCAATCGCAGCACGCCATACCGCCGGCCGACGTCATCGATGAGGTAGTCCAGGGACTGTGGCACGCCCGTGACGGAATGGGCGTCGAACAATTCGTGCAATTCCGCAGTCGATGCGCCCGCATCGAGCGCGCGGCGGATCGACGCGGGCGTCACCCGATAGACGGTGGCACTACCGGCCGACTCCACATCCGCGACCTGGCCGAGTCGGGCGGCGAGTTCGGGAACCAACCTGCCGGGGGCGACGACCGTCAGATCGGCCTGCACCATCACCGTGTTCACCGGATCCGGCAGCGCGGCCAGCAAGGCAGTCTCGGCTCGTGATGTCGACCCCGACAGCAACTCGCGTCCCGCCGTGGTCAGCGAGGTGAAGGCGACCACCCCGAGCGCTGTCGCTTCCACAATCGTCGAGCGCAGCACGGCTTCTCGCTGGTCGGCAGGCCGCAACGGGGACCGCCAACCGAGTCGCGCGGACAGCGCCTGCTCGTCCAGGCCCGAACCAGCGGGCAGCTCCGCGAGCGCGCCGAGCACGAACCGCCGCTCCGCCGGTCCCCGGATCCAGGACAATTCCGGGGACAGCGCGTTGAGCACCTTGTCCGAGGCGTCCCGGCTGCCGACCCGGGACGGGTTCCGCCGCAGATCCAGCCATACCGAGGCGAGTTGGGCCCACGCCGCCTCGTCCGGTCCGGACAGGAAGTCGTCCGCGTCCGCGGTCGGCGTCCACGATTCCGCCAACCTGCCTCGAGAGTCGGCTGCGGCGATCAAGCCTGCTGCAGCGAGGATCTCCACGTCCATCGCCGTGATGACCTCTTCGGTGCCCATTGCCTTGGACAGCCGGCGAAGTTCTCGGATGCCGAGGCCGCCGGACTTCAGAGCGGGCGGTGGATTCTGCCCGATGGCATCGATCAACCGGCCGATGCGGTCCACGGTGGCCAGTGATTGCCCGCCGCCGGTCCCGTCGACCGTCGCGGCGCCGTGGTCGCGGACGGTGTCCGGTGGCGGCTGCACCCGGATGGTGCCGAGCGGCTCATCACCGCGCAGGGCCAGAGCGACTTCGCGCGGCAGCTCGACGGTATCGGTGTCGACACGTCGCAGCAGCCCCTTGCCGACCAACTCCTTGACCGCCGCGCCGACGGCCGAACGCGAGTCCGTCGTCCCACGCGGCACACCACTCGCGAGGCGCTCCAGCAGCCCTCGAGCGGCGGGATCGAGCCCCACCAAGGCTTTCTCGGCTTCCTCGACAGTCATCGATCCGGCCGATCCAAGACCTGCGGGGTAGGGCCCGAGAACTGCGAGCACCGCCGAGGGCATCTGTATCTTCCTCGTCCCCCGGATCAGGGCCAGCCCTTCGAGTTTGGCGAGCGCATCCTGGAGCGACCGCTCAGGGACGGTGGGACCGAGCAGCATGGACAGGTCAGCCACCGGAACGGCATGTCGGTCGGCACCCAGCACCGCGAGCGCTTGCAGTATCTGGATGTGGAACTGGTTCAGCGATTCCATCGCCCGCCACACCGAAGGCCCGGTGTTGAGTCGGCCGGCGAGCACGGTCATGTCGCCGGGCGCGGGGACGGTCAGGTCCGGCCGGGCGCGCAGCAGCGACGCGAGATCGCGATCGTCGCGCTCGCGTAACCATTCCAGGGTTGACGGCATCGACGTCAACCGTAGTGATCCGCCAGGCCCGCTGGTGCCGGGCTGCTGCCGGCTGAGCGGATCGGTCGACCTCCGCTCGGCCCAGGAATGGCCACCGAGGCGTTGCTGACAGGTCGAGCGAAAGTTCACGAAGGATCGAGCCGCGCGTTCGGGGGCGCGGCGGGGCTTGTTCGGAGCTGCCTTCGTTCGGTTGAAGCGGGCTCAGGCTCCGAGGCGGAGGGCCGCGCGTCCCGAGCGTCTGACGGTCGGTTCGGCGTCTGTCCGTCGGATCGGCATGTCGGATACGACCGTCGGGCGGGCGACAGCCCGCACTGCCGAGGTCGCGCGGCTGGGTGCTTGTCGCCCGGTCCGGCCCCGTCGCGCAAGCCTCACCGGGTTCCGCGCGTGCTGGGCCGACTGTTCCCTCTGAAACTGGGGTCGACAGGCGACGGTCGGCTTCTCCGGGTCCGCAGGGTGTTCCGGTTGAGCGCGTTGCCGCTGATGAGCGACAATGACGCCGGTGGGTCAGCCCACCGACTCACCCGGCACGAGCCGGGCGACGACCTGCACGGGCGGCCCGGATCCGCACCGTGACTTCGAGGAGGAACGCCGTGGCCGCCGAGCGCAGCAAGGGTGTCGACCCGACCTGGCCGGAGATGCCCGACGGGCAGCACCCGGTCACCGAGTTGAGCACGGATGTGCAGGGCGCTCTGTCGCCCTTCGGCGAAGTGGAGTTCCCGCTCAAGTCGGTGCCGTACGTGCACCCGCACACCGAGATCAATCGCTGACCTCTTCGCCGCCGACGCCGGGTGGGCCGTGGCCCGACCCGGTAGCTGACGAGGTCAAGGGCCACCACAGCGGAGACCAGCCCCAGCAGGATCACGGCCAGCAGGATCACGGCCAGCAGGATCACGGCCAGCAGGATCACGGCCAGCAGGATCACCCGCGCTACCCGCACGTCCGTGCTGCGGGATTGCTGTTGGCGGCGGGATCCGGACTGCGTTACGGGAAACCGAAGGCGCTCGTCGACAGCGGTAGGGGCCCGTGGGTCCGTACCTCGCTCGCTGTCCTGAAGGACTGCGACGTGCGGATCGTCGTCATCGGTGCCGCGGCAGGTGAGGTCGAGGCCCTGTTGCCCGAGGGCGTGCACGCCGTCTACAACCCCGATCACGCCTCGGGAATGGGTTCCAGCCTGCGCGAAGGGCTTGCTCGCCTGTGCACTCCGGAAGTTCTGCACGGCGACGGGCACTCCCGAGGCCCTCGTGGCGACATGGGGACGGTGACCATCCAGCCGGGCGAGGGAGCCGCTGGGCCGGCCGAGCGGGGCGTGGCAGCCGCTGGGCCGGACGAGCCGGGCGAGGGAGCCGCTGCGCCGGGTGAGCCGGGCGACGGAGCCGCTGGGCCGGACGAGCCGGGCCACGGAGGGCCCGCCGGGCCGGAGGACCTCCCGACCGGGCTGTGCGACTTCGCTGTCGTCCATCTTGTCGACCTGCCCGGCGTCGGCTCCGAGGTGGTGCGCAGGCTCATCGGCGTCGCCCGGTCGGCGTCCGCGCCAGGTGAAGTTCTGCTGCGGGCTTCCTACCGCGGGGTCCCCGGGCACCCGGTGGTCCTCGGCCGGACGCACTGGGCAGGGGTGATGGAGATGGCTTCCGGCGACGCGGGCGCCCGTGCCTATTTCCGGCTGCATCCGCCGGCGGACGTGGAGTGCGGAGACATCGGAACCGGCGGCGACGTCGACCTGCCGCCGGCGAGTTGACCGCACCCACGTGCTCCACGCCGTCTGAGATCCGTCGTCGTTGCGTGACAGAGTGCTCGGCCCGGCGGCGGCCGTGTGCCCTTCCCCGCCGGTTTACGATTCCGGCACACCGGGCGTACCGCGCTCGCGAACCACTCCGGTTCGCCCGTCGCGGTCGGGCGGTCGACACTGGCGTCCGCTGTCCACCGATAGGAGTCGTGCCCCATGGCCGTGCCCGGTCCCGGTTACTCGATCACCATGCGGATTGCGGCGCCGCCCTCCGCGACGGCAGCGGGGGATCTGACGACCGCGGTCGGCCGCGCCGGCGGTGTCATCACGGGTTTCGACGTGGTGGAGTCAACGGCCACCTTGATGGTCGTCGACCTCTCCGCCAACGCACAATCGCAGGAACATGCCGATGAGCTCACCGATTGCGTCAACCAATTGCCGGGCGTCGAAGTCCGGAAGACCTCCGATCGGACCTTCCTCGTTCACATCGGCGGCAAGATCGAGGTGACGTCCAAGGTCGCCCTGCGAAATCGAGACGACCTGTCCCGCGCGTACACCCCGGGTGTGGCGAGGGTGTGCGAGGCGATCGCCAAGAACCCGGCGGACGCGCGCCGGTTGACGATCAAGCGCAACACCGTCGCGGTGGTCACCGACGGCACCGCCGTGCTGGGTCTGGGGAACATCGGCCCCGCCGCCGCGCTCCCGGTGATGGAAGGTAAGGCCGCGCTGTTCAAGAAGTTCGCCGGGGTGGACGCGTGGCCGGTCTGCCTGGACACCACCGACACCGAGGAGATCATTCGCACCGTGCAATTGATCGCCCCGGTCTACGGCGGCATCAATCTCGAGGACATCTCGGCGCCGCGGTGTTTCGAAATCGAGGCTCGTCTACGCGAAATGCTCGACATTCCCGTTTTCCACGACGATCAGCACGGCACCGCCATCGTCGTCGTGGCCGCCTTGCGCAACGCGCTGCGCGTGGTCAAGAAGGACATCGCCGAGTGCAGGATCGTGGTATCCGGTGTCGGTGCCGCGGGCAACGCGATCATCCGGTTGTTGTTGCTGCAGAAGCCGTTGGACATCATCGCCTGCGACATTTCCGGCATCGTGTACCGGGGTCGACCGGGAATGGATCCGAACCTCGCTTCCGTCGCCGAGCGGACCAACGCCGCAGGAATGACCGGAACGATCCATGACGCCATGGCCGGCGCCGACGTCTTCATCGGTGTTTCCGCGCCCAATGTCATCAACGGGGCTGACGTCGCGAAGATGAATGCCGGCGCGGTGGTGTTCGCCCTGGCGAATCCGGATCCGGAGATCGACCCCTTGGAGGCCCAGGCGCATGCGGCCGTCGTCGCGACCGGCCGATCAGATTTTCCCAACCAGATCAACAACGTGCTGGCCTTCCCGGGTGTGTTCCGCGGCCTGCTCGACGCCCAGGCGACGGAGATCACCGACCAGATGCTGAACGCGGCGGCCGCCGCCATCGCCGATGTCGTGTCCTTCGACCAGTTGAACGCCTCCTATATCGTGCCCAGCGTGTTCGACGAGAACGTCAGCAAGGCGGTCGCCCGGGCCGTGGTCGAGGCGGCGCGACCTCGTCCGTTCATCGGCGGCGGCGCCAAGGAATCGGCCCAGTCGTGACCGGTGCGGTACCCACCCCAGCTGCGTCCGTGAGATCCGCGGTGGGGGACGACGGGGGTCCGGTCACGGCTTCCGGCGAGGGCGTTGCGGCGAGAGCCGGTGAGGCTGGACCCGATCGTGCGGGCCCTGATCCTGCGGGACAGGATCCTGCGGGACAGGATCCTGCGGGACAGGGTCCTGCCGCACCCGATACTGCGGGACCCGCTGCGGGGGAGCCCGATCCGGCACTGACACATGTCGACGCTGCCGGGTCGGCGCGGATGGTGGACGTCTCGGCGAAGACGCCCACGACGAGGACGGCAATCGCGACCGGAGTGGTCAGGACAACCTCAGAGGTCGTTTCCCTGCTGGCGAGGGGCGGACTCCCGAAAGGCGACGCGCTGGCGACGGCCAGGATCGCGGGCATCATGGCGGCCAAGCGCACACCGGACCTGATTCCGCTCTGTCACCCCATCGCCATCTCCGCCGTCGCCCTCGATCTCGAGGTTGGCGACTCCGAGGTGCGCATCACGGGGACGGTTCGGACGACGGACCGGACCGGTGTGGAGATGGAGGCATTGACGGCGGTCGCTGTGGCGGGGTTGACGCTGCACGACATGATCAAAGCCGTGGACCCGGCTGCGGTGCTCGATGCCGTCCAGGTGCAACACAAGGCCGGCGGAAAAACCGGCACGTGGACAAGACCGGAGGACAGATGAGCTCGGAGCTGGAAAGCGGACGTTCTGCCGTGGTGATCATTGCGTCATCCCGGGCTGCAGCCGGCGTCTACGAGGATGCAACTGGGCCCGTCATCAAGGAATGGTTGGTGACAAGGGGTTTCGCCGTCGATGATCCCGTCGTTGTGCCTGACGGTCCGGACGTCGAACTCGCGCTGCAGGTTGCCGTCGGAGCAGACGTGGTGATCACCTCTGGCGGTACGGGGATCTCGCCGACCGATCGGACACCCGAGGCCACGGCGGAGGTTCTGGATTTCCAGATCCCCGGTCTTGCAGCGGCCGTTCGCGCGGCCGGAAGTGACGAGGTGCCTACGGCGATGCTGTCCCGCGGACTCGCGGGGGTGGCCGGCCGGACGTTGATCGTCAATCTTCCGGGTTCCACAGGTGGTGTGCGGGACGGCTTGTCGGTGCTCGAGAAGGTCCTCGACCATGCGCTCAGCCAACTCCATGGAGGCGACCACCCACGCGGACCGGCATGACGACCGGTCGTGTCGCGCTCACCCAGGTGACCGCCGACCCTCTCGATCTGAGCAGCCACATTGTCGCGGTGGACGATCCGGCGGCCGGCGCAACCGTGTCGTTCGTCGGCGTGGTTCGCGATCACGACGGCGGCCGGTCGGTGTCGGACCTCGAATACCACGAGCACCCCACGGCGGCTGTCCTGGTGACAGAGGTGGCAACGGAGATCGCCGGTCGGGACGGTGTCATCGCGGTGGCCGTGTCGCACCGGATCGGAATGCTCACTGTTGGCGACATTGCCCTGGCCGCAGCAGTGTCCGCTGCACATCGGCGGGAGGCGTTCGACGCGTGCAGCGACCTGGTCGATGAGGTGAAGCGACGGTTGCCGGTCTGGAAGCGGCAGGTTTTCAGCGACGGCTCGGACGAGTGGGTCGGCTCGGCCTGATCCCGGCCCGCTGACTGCGGGTGTGCGGTGTGCGGTGTGCGCGACTTCCCGCTTCGGCTTCGACGAAGTGGCTCGGCAGGGTGTGATCAGTCCCGGCGCGGACGGTCAGGCGCGTGCTTCCACCATGAGGTTCGGCAATGAGCCGGCAGGGTCGAGCGGTGTTCCGCTTGATCGGTCGTGGTCGGATGTCGAGGGCATTGCGCAGTGGGTAGGGCCGGCGATGCAACCGTGAGTTCCACCGGATCGGGAGCCTGTGCGGACCGTGTGTTCGGCGGCGTTTCCGCGCAGCGTCCGAAACTGGGTCGTCGAGAAGCGGGCCCCGCAAACCACTGTCCGGACAGATGGCAGGATCGTCGCGAGGCTCACCGGAGCCCGACGACGATCCAACCCCTGGGAGGTATCCGCGAATGACCGGATCTGCAGGCGACGCGGAAATCAACGTTGTCGACGTGCCGGATCGCCACCGGTTCGAGATCCGCATCGGTGACCAGGTCGCCGGCTTCAGCGTCTACCGCCCAGAAGAGGGTCGCTACACCTTCACCCACACGGAGATCGACCCCGCGTTCGAGGGCCGTGGTCTCGGCTCCGTGCTGATCAAGGAAACGTTGGCCGACATGCGACGACGCGGCATCGCGGTCCTACCGCTGTGCCCGTTCGTCCGTCGCTACATCTCACGCCACACCGAGTACCTCGATCTCGTACCCGCGGACGAACGTGAGCGGTTCGAGCTACCGGCGGCATAACGGGTTCTCCGGCCGGTAAGGAACCGCGGTCCCGGGACCCGCGGTCACTGTCCGAGCAGTGTGGGGATGTTGTGGATGGTGTTGCGGCGTGGGGTTCTGGACGGGTCGACCCATGGGGGTGGGGTGTATTCGGGGACGCCGTCGGGGGCGAAGGTGATGGTCCAGTGGCCGCGGTGGACTTCGCTGTGGTGACGCCTACAGAGCAGGCATCCGTTGTGGTACGCGGTTTTTCCGTTCTCGACCCAGAAGTTCACGTGGTGCGCGTCGGTCCATCCGGGGGGCCGGTCACAGCCTGGGAAGGTGCAGCCTTTGTCGCGCAGGGTGATGGCGCGGCGGATGTGGGGTGGGAACAGCCGGTTGCTGGTGCCGACGTCGAGGACTTGCGAGGCGCCGCCGAGGACGGCGGGGATGATCCGGGCGTCGCAGGCCAGTGCCCGGGCTTGGGCGGGGGTGATCGGCCCGCCGTATTCCAGCACCGGCGGCCCGGTGGCAGCCCCGTCGGGGCTGGTGCGGCTGCCACCGTTGCGGCCCGGGTCACCGTTCCCGTTCGGGGCGCCGTTCCGGTTCGGGGCACCGTTCCCGTTGCGCTGGCTGTTGGCGCTGCTGTGATCGTGACCGGTGTTCGGGTCACCGTTGGGGTCGTTGGTGGGTCTGCACCGGCACTTCCCGCCGCCGGTGGTGGTGGTGCCGCCGAGCAGGTCGTGCAGGGTCATGGTGACTGTGATGTGTGGTCGTTCACCGCCCTGGGTGGGTGCGTCCCCGGAGTCCAGGAACCGGCGCAGTGCTTCCAGCAGGGCCTGGGCGCGGCGGGTCGCCGCCGGCCGCTGATCCGGCACCCGCTTCCCGCGACCGCGACCACCACCTGGTTCGTTCGCGCCGCCGTTCCCGCTGCCGCCGTTCCCGCTGCCGCCGTTCCCGGGTTCGCCGCTGTTGGCGTTCCCGCCGCCGTTGCCGCTGTGCGCGTTCCCGGCGCCGCCGCTACCCGGTTCGCCGCTGCCGCCGTTCCCGCTGCCGCCGTTCCCGCTGTGCGCGTTCCCGGCGCCGCCGGGTCCGTTCCCGTCCGTGCCGCCTTCCCGGCCGGTGCAGGGGGCGGGTTTGGACAGGGCGTCGATGGCCTGGTTCACGATCTCCACCCCGAGGTCGTCGAGTTGACCGGTGACCCGGGTCAGCCCGGTGTTCGGGTTCCGGGTGCCCAGGGTGAACTCGACGTGGTCGGCGGGTGGGTCCTCGTCGAAGTCCTTCCCGTCCTGGTCCAGGGTCAGCAGGATGGTCCGGGCGAAATCGGCGAACGGGGCCGGTTCGGTGACCCGCCCGTGTGCCACCAACTGTTCCTCGCACACCACCCGGGTCTGAGCGTCGACCTCGGCGGGCAGTTTGCCCATGGTGGTCACGACGGTGCGGGTCTGCGCGACCCCGATCCCACCCTCGTCCACCGCCTGCGCCAGCACCGGCAGCGCCGGGGGGAGTTCCCCACCGGTGGGCAGATCCCTGGGCAGCACCACCCCGGCGGTGGCGACCATCGTCCTGGCGTCCGACTGGGACACCCCCAGGGTGGTCCGCAGCAACGCCGCCGTCGACGCCGCCCCATGGCTGGTGGCGATCCCGCGGGTGTCGATCTCACCGGCGAGGTGGACCTGCACGGTGAACACCAACCGGGACAGCATTTCCACCTCCCGCGCCAACCCCAACAAATCCAGGTCCGACACCTTCCAGAACTCTGAATCCCGCAACCCCGTCAACCCCCCGCGCACCACATCCAACCCCGCCGAAACGGAAGCTGCGACATCGGGCTCTGACATATGAAAACCCTAACAGGCACCACCGACAACGCCATTTCACCGGAAGAGTTGTCCCCATTTTCCGTGATGAGCTCCATGGTTGTCCACAAACTCGGCGAATCCCTTGACAAAACGCTTGGCGCTCTTGTGAGGCGACGTGCGCCTCGTAGCCGTCCCGGACCCGGCGGCTCTGCGTTCGATGGTAAACGTTGCGCTGAAGAGGATTCGGGACCGGGATTTGGAATTCCGGCGGGTTCGCCGCGAGGATTCGGTTCAATAACAAGGCTGGCGCCAATTCGATCCGATCTCGCGTTATCTGATGCGGGAAGGGATGGACGGCACAAACGGCCGGGTCCTCGAAGTGTGCGGAGCCGGCCAATGGACCACAACGCGTCCTTTTGAAGCGCGGAAATTGACGTACCGCAGGCGACCAATTGCACGGTTCGGCTGAACTTTCCGGTGGGCATGTGATACCCAGTTTGCGGAACCGTCGATCGATCGATCAACCGAGGGAAGCGGCAGCATCAATTCAGGTCGGGCGACCCGCTTTCCTCGATGCCATCAAAAATCCGGCGACCGTGGGAGCGATGCTCGAGGACTACCGGGCAGGACTCGGCGTGGACCGGCGCGCCGACGACGAAGACCGCGCGGCGGGACGCACCATCTCGTGCCCGACGATGGTGCTCTGGTCAACCCGCGACGATCTCGAGGATCTGTACGGCGACCTGCTGGCCATCTGGAGGCGCTGGACCAGCGTCTTGACCGGCGGGGCCATCGAATCGGGGCATCACATGGCCGAGGAGGCATCCGAGGAGCTCAGCAATCTGCTGATCCGGTTCTTCTCGAATCCGACGGCGTGACCCCGCCGACGTGACACCGAGACGCCTAACTCTCCGATGTGTCGATGGACGACGCGTCTCCTCCTCGAGGATGAGGTTCCCTGATCCACCAGGGGATTGAGACTCCCGAAGATGAACGGCGGACGCAATCTTGCGCTCGCCGACGATTGGATGCGGCGTCACCCGATCGCGGTCGACGCGGTCCTTGCGGGCGTTCTGGCTGCCGTGCTCCCGCCGTCATCGACGCAGTTCGTGATGGCTTCAGACTCCACAGTTGCAGTCAAGATCGCAGTGCGATCAGGCCTTTTCGTGGCGCACGCATCGGTCGCGGGCCGCCGCGCGTTCCCTGCGGCTGCGTATGCGATCTGTTGCGCGGGGATGGTCGGGCTGGTGTGCACGCCACCGCTCACCGGCGTCGCCGTGAACGACGAGCCGACAGACGTGCCCGCCGTTCTGCTGCCGTCGGCGTTGGTCTTCGCTGTCCTGCTGTACTCGATCGCCGCCTACGCCAACGGCCGCGTCCCGTTGTTCGGTTTGGTGGTGGCCGGTCTCGGCGCGGTGGCAGCCGCCGTGAGGATGGTTGTCGTAGAGCCGGTCGCGATTGCCTCCCCGCAGGGCTGGCCGCCGGTGGTGGTCATCACGGGCTTGCTCGCCGCGGTGGTCGTCGTCGCCTGGAGTCTCGGACGTTTCCGCCGGCTCCGGGCGAACACCGTCCTCGAACCCCGTGATCGGGCACAGCGTGCAGAGGCGGATGGGGCATCGCCCTGGGCGCCGCCGCGATCGCGTACTGGTTGCGCCGGCGTGGTCCGAGCGCGGCGTGCGGTCGCGGTGCGCAAACCGAGTCGGCGAGGTCCTGACGGGACGAGCGGGCGTTCACCGCTGGCGGAAATCACCGCGCGGGACCCCGATCCGGGAAGCGGAGTGGCAACCTCCTGGTTGAGCAGTCTGACCGACCAGGAGGTTTGCCCATGACGTCACCAGGTGGTGGTGCCAGGCGGATGATGCATCAGGACCGCTCCGTGCTGGACAAGAAGCTCGCCCCGGGGACCTTGCGCAGGGTTGCCTCGTTCGCGCGTCCGTACCGCAAGGAACTCACGGTGTTCCTGCTGCTGACGATCATCTCGTCGGTGATCGGTGTCGCGACACCGTTGCTGGCCGGGCAGGTCGTCAACGAGATCAGCCTCGGCGGCACGGTGAGGATGGTGCTGATCATCGCCGCAGTCATCGCCGCTCTGGCGGTGCTCGACGCGCTGCTCTCGCTCGGCACCAGGTGGTACTCGTCGCGGATCGGCGAAGGCCTCATCTTCGACATGCGCACGAAGGTCTTCCAGCATGTGCAGCAGATGTCGTTGGCATTCTTCACCCGCACCCAGACCGGCGCCCTGGTCAGCCGGCTGAACAACGACGTGATCGGCGCCCAGCAGGCCTTCACGTCCACTCTGTCCGGCATCGTCGCCAACGTCATCGGGCTGATCTTGACCTCCATCGTGATGTTCACCCTGTCGTGGCAGGTCACGGTGCTCTCGCTGATCCTGCTGCCGCTGTTCGTGCTGCCCGCGCGGTGGTTCGGCCGCAAGCTTCAGGCGCTGACGCGGGAGAGCTACGGGCTCAACGCGTCGATGAACACGACGACAACGGAACGGTTCAACGTCTCCGGTGCGCTGCTGGTGACCCTGTTCGGACGGCCCGAGGTCGAAGCCGCGTCGTTCAGTGACCGCGCCGGTCGGGTGCGGGACATCGGGGTGACGACGGCGATGTACGGCCGGGTGTTCATCGTCGCGCTCGGGCTGGTCGCCGCGCTGGCGCAGGCCCTCACCTACGGCCTGGGCGGCACCCTGGCCATCAACGGGACGCTCGAGCCGGGTGCCGTCGTCTCGCTGGCCCTGCTGCTGACCAGGCTCTACGGTCCGCTGACCGCGCTGTCCAACGTCCGGGTCGACGTGATGAGCGCCCTCGTCTCCTTCGAGCGGGTCTTCGAGGTGCTGGACCTCAAGCCGCTGATCGTCGAGAAGCCGGACGCGACGCCGTTGCCGCCGGACAAGCAGTCCGTCGAGTTCGTCGACGTGCGCTTCGCCTACCCCGGTGCCGACGAGGTTTCGTTGGCCTCACTCGAGGATCTGGCGATTCCCGACCACAGCCCGCGGCATCCCGTCCTGCACGGCGTCAGCTTCCGGGCCGAACCGGGTCAGCTCGTCGCGCTGGTCGGACCGTCAGGAGCGGGCAAGACGACGATCTCCCAGCTCGTCCCGAGGGTGTACGACGTGGACACCGGCGCGGTCCGGATCGGCGGCCACGACGTCAGGGACCTGACCCTGCAATCGCTGCGGGACGCGATCGGTGTCGTCGCGCAGGACGCGCACCTTTTTCATGACACCATCCGCGGCAATCTGCTCTATGCGCGCCCGGAAGCGGAGGAGCACGAGCTGATCGAGGCGCTGCGGGCGGCGCAGATCTGGGATCTGGTGCAGTCGATGCCGCAGGGTCTGGACACCGTCGTCGGTGACCGCGGGCACCGGCTGTCCGGTGGCGAGAAGCAGCGGCTGGCGATCGCCAGAGTGCTGCTGAAGGCGCCGGCCATCGTCATCCTCGACGAGGCCACCGCGCACCTGGACAGCGAGTCCGAGGTCGCGGTGCAGCGGGCGCTCGCAGCAGCGTTGCAGGGCCGGACGTCATTGGTGATCGCGCACCGGCTGTCCACCATCCGCAGCGCCGACCAGATCCTGGTCGTCGAGAACGGCCGGGTGGTGCAGTCCGGCAGCCACGAGGCGCTGATGGAGCAGGGCGGGCTGTACTCCGAGCTGTACCGGACACAGTTCGAGCGGCAGGCGATCGAGCCGTTGCCGGCAGCCTGACGCCCGTGCGATGAGCCCTCGCGGGCCTGCCACACCAACCAGACGGAAAGCACAGCCGGAAAGCACAGCCGGAAAGCACAGTGGCCGCGACCCTGATTCGGGTCGCGGCCACTGTGGTGACAACGGGAGAAAGTGAACCGGTTGCAGCGCTGGGGATCAGGCGGGACCGGGCACCTTGAACGGCAGCTTCGCACCCGAGCCCTGAGCGGCCAGGGCCGTGAAGTACGTCAGGGCGGCCGTGGTGATCAGCGCGAAGAAGACGCCGAAGGACGGACCCTTGGAGAGTCCGACGTCACCGAAGATGTCCGAGGCCGCACCGCCGTAGAAGAACGTCTGGATGAGCACGAAGACCATCAGCACGAACGATGCCGCGGCACCGTAGAACAGCCATTCCGCCTTGACCTGGCCCGGTTTGAGAACGTCGAACAGCTGCAGTGCGTACACGACGCCGACCGCCACCGCGAGCAGCACCGGGATCCACCACCACAGCGACCAGCCGTTGAGGCCGATCGAGGCGATCGCGATGCCGGTGTATTTGATGGTCCAGAAGCTGAAGAAGCTGGCGATCAGCGTCAGCAGGGACGCGCCTAGCACGCCCCAACCTGCGATGGTCACCTTCGAGGCGTCGAAGGACGGCTTGGCGACACCGCCGGAACCGGGCTGTCCGGGCGGGCCGTACGCACCGGGTGCACCGGCGGGCGGGCCGTATCCGGGCGGTCCGCCCTGGGGAGGGCCATACCCGGGTGGCGGCGGGTAGGGGTTCTGCCCGGGCGGTGGGCCCTGCTGGTACCCGGGCGGGGGCGGGCCCTGCTGGTACCCGGGCGGGGGCGGGGCCTGCTGGTAGCCGGGCGGTGGTCCCTGCTGTTGGTATCCGGGGGGTGGCTGGTATCCCGGCGGGGGGCCCTGCTGATACCCGGGCGGTGGTCCCTGCTGCTGAGATCCGGGCGGCGGTTGGTAGGCCGGTGGTGAATAGCCCGGAGGCGGCGGGGGATACCCGTCGGGCTGGTCGGCGGGACCTGGAGAGCCGGACGGCCCCCCGGCATCTGACGATTCATCCGGAGGCGAGCCTCCGGGAGGGGGCTGGGACACTGCGGACCTCCTGGTCGCTGACGGAGCTGTTCGACGTTGGCTGGTCGATGCCGTGACACCTGCATACCGCAGGTGCGGGCAGCAGCACCCGAAACGGTATCGCCGTCACATCCGGATGGGTAGCGGACACGCTCGAGAAGATCAACACGGAAAGTCGACGCTGGGTAACCGAGGGTCTTCGGTGCTCATCCCCCCGCGAACGGTGGCAGCACGTCGACCGATTGGCCGGCCGTCACCGGCGCCTGGCGGCCGTGCACCGCCACCTCGTCGAGCAGGTAGCTGCAGCGCAGCAGGACCCGTTCCAGGTCCGAGCCGTGACGACCGACCGCCGCGTCGAGGACGTCACCGATCGTGCAGGAGGCGTCGGGCGAACCTAGCGGGACGGGCAGTTGCTCTTCCGGGATACCGGCGGCCGCCCGCGCAGCGGCGAAGTACCGGATGGTGACGGTGAAGGGCCGGGTCACGTCACCCGCCGATGGCGCTCATCGGCCGATCGGGTTGCAGGAAGGACGGGTCGTCGATGCCGTGGCCGGGCAGCTTTTCCCACGTCGCGGTCCGCCAGGCGTTGCCGATCGCCGCATCGATCTCCACGGGGGAGCCACCGCCTCGGATCAGTGCGCGCAGGTCGGTCTCGCTGCGCGAGAACAGGCAGGTGCGGACCTGTCCGTCGGCGGTCAGCCTGGTGCGGTCGCAGTCACCGCAGAACGGCCTGGTGACGGAGGCGATGATGCCGACGGTGGCCGGTCCGCCGTCGACCTCGAAGAGCTCCGCCGGTGCGCCGAGCCGGGCTCCCGGATGTGGCGTCAGGGTGAAGTGCTGCGCCAGCGACGCCTGGATCTCGTCCGCGGTGACCATCCGCTCCCGTGTCCACGAGTGGCCGGCATCCAGCGGCATCTGCTCGATGAATCGGAGGTGGTATCCGTGCTCGAGGCTGAACCGCAACAGATCGGGCGCCTCGTGGTCGTTCACCCCGCGCATCAGCACCGTGTTGATCTTGACCGGGGACAGACCCGCATCGACCGCGGCCGCCAACGCGTCCAGGACGTCCTGCAGCCGGTCCCGGCGGGTCAGCCGGGCGAAAGTGTCCCGATCCAGGGAATCCAACGAGATGTTGATCCGGTCGAGCCCGGCCGCGACGAAATCGGCAGCACGGCGGGCGAAGCCGATGCCGTTGGTGGTCAGTGACATCTCGGGTCGGGGTGAGAGCGAACCGACGCGTTCGATGAGCCCGACGATGCCCTTGCGCAGCAAGGGTTCCCCACCGGTGAAGCGGATCTCCTCGATGCCCAGCGTGCGGACGGCCACGTCGATGATGCGGACCAGCTCGTCATCGGAGAGCAATTCGCTGCCAGGCAACCAGTCCAGGCCCTCGGCGGGCATGCAGTAGGTGCAGCGAAGATTGCACCGGTCGGTGAGCGACACCCGCAGGTCCCGGGCCCGCCGGCCGTAGGAGTCCACGAGCAGTGGCGAATCCCCGCGCGCGACGCGCTGTTCGCTTCCGGCGACGACCGACGGTTGCGATCCAGGCAGCGGTGTCCGCCCGCCCACTCCTGGAATGCCGAGGGCGACAGGAGTCATTCACCCAGCGTAGCCGCGCTCTGGGACATCGGCGAATGAGTCATAGTGGAGGAAAGGAGGCGTGCCGATGCGTGAGGTGCTGGCAGACCTGTTGCGCTGGTGGGAGGCGGGGGAGACCGCCGGCCTCGGTACCGTGATCGGCACGTTCCGCTCCGCCCCACGGCCGCCGGGTGCGGCGATGCTGGTCGGCCCCGACGGTACGGCGGTGGGATCTGTCTCCGGCGGGTGCGTCGAAGGGGCCGTGTACGAGCTCGCCAGGTCGGTGATCACCGGTGAGCGGCCGGGACCGGTGCTGCAGCGCTACGGCGTCTCCGATGACGATGCCTTCACCGTCGGCCTGACCTGCGGCGGGATCATCGACATCTTCGTCGAGTCGCTCTCCAGCGAGACGTTCCCCGAATTCGGTGCGCTCGGTGCGTCGATCACTGCAGGGGAGCCGGTTGCGCTGGCGACGATCACCGCCGGCCGGCCCGATCAGGTGGGCCGGCATCTGGTCGTCTGGACCGCCGACACCGCGGGTGGACTCGGTTCGCAGCGCCTGGATGACGCCGTCCGTGACGACGCCCGCGGGCTGCTGGCGACCGGCCGGACCAGCACCCTGACGTACGGGCCGGACGGGCAGCGCCGCGGCGAGGGACTGTCGGTCTTCGTGTCCTGCTTCGCGCCGGCCCCGCGGATGCTGGTCTTCGGCGCAATCGACTTCGCTGCCGCGGTGGCGAAGGTCGGCAGCTTCCTGGGGTACCGGGTGACCGTGTGCGACGCGCGGCCCGTGTTCGCCACCCGCAAGCGCTTCCCGGACGCCGACGAGGTGATCGTCGACTGGCCGCACCGGTACCTGCGCAGCCAGGTCGATGCCGGAGCGATCGACGGGCGAACGGTGATCTGCGTGCTGACCCATGACCCGAAGTTCGACGTCCCCGTGCTCACCGACGCGTTGCGGTTGCCGGTCGCCTACGTCGGCGCGATGGGCTCCCGCGACACCCATCACGACCGCCTGGCGCGGCTGCGCGATACCGGTCTCACCGACCAGGAGCTGACCAGGCTGTCGTCACCGATCGGGTTGGATCTGGGTGCGAGAACGCCTGAAGAGACAGCGATCTCGATCGCGGCGGAGATCATCGCGCGACGTTGGGACGGTGCCGGCAGGCCGTTGTCGGACATCTCTGGTGCGATCCACCGGCTGCCGGTCGCCGAACCCCGACACGTGCCACACCCGGCGGGCTGATCGACTCAGATTCCCTCCCGGGCGAAGATCCTGCCCCGCTCGACGGCGCGTGTGAGCGCGGCGTGATCCTGCCCGTTCTGCGCCGCGTACTGCATGGCGTAGTCACCGATCGCGCCGTCGAACCTGTCGGAGCGGCCGAGGTAAGCGGCGATCGCGACTCGGTCACCGGATCTCGCGTGGGCCCGCGCCAGGGTCTGGCCGCAGATCCGACCGTAGAACGCCATCGTCGCCGGATCGAGGTGCTCGACGACGACCGAGCCCTTCCCGTCGCGCAGTTGGCGGATGTAGAAGTCGCGGTCCTGACCGTCGATGCCGTGTACACGTTCCCACCCGAGGAAGATGTCGCTCGTCATCTGGGTGAGCCGCTGGCCGTGCACGACGCGCTCGCCCTGGTTGGCGTACTCGGTGGCGGGTGAGACGTGGTCCGCCAGCACCGACCGGGAGGCCTCCTTGGCCTGCAGGATCAGTGGGTCACCGGGCCCGTCACCGTCCATCAGCAGGACGTACGCGCGGGTGCCGACACTGCCGACGCCGACGACCTTGAACCCCAGCTGCACGAAGGCGTACTGGTCGAGCAGATGTCGACGGTCGGACTGCAGCTGCTGCCGGTAGTCGGAGATCATCTCGGTGATCTGCCGGTACCAGACGTCGACGTCCTCGCCCCAGGCCGCGAGCAGCTCCTCGCCGGGGATGATCAACGGCGGGTCGTTCTTGAACTGCATCTGCCCGTCGACGCTGACGCACAACTTGCGCAGCGCATGGTTGCTGTCCCGGTAGCGGGCCTTGGTCAGATTCGCATCGAGGTTGCGCTGGGCGGCGGCGCCGACCCGTTGCTTGATCTGCTTGAGCAGCGCGCCGATGTCCTGATGCGAGTACCAGACATCGAGATTGCCCAGCGGCGCCAGCCTGCGGATCTCATCGCGGTAGCCCTTCGCCGAAGCAATGGCTGCGTTCCTGGCCTTCTTTTCGGAGAAACCGCTGTCCAGCGATGCGACCGCGACGCTCGCGGCCAGCCGCTTGACGTCCCATTCGAAGGGCCCGGGATAGGTCTCGTCGAAGTCGTTGATGTCGAAGGCCTGATTGCGTTCGGGTGTGGAATAGAAGCCGAAGTTGCTCAGGTGGGCGTCACCGCACAACTGCACCAACAGGCCCGAGTCGGGTGTCGACCCGAGATCAGCCGCCATCACCGCGGCCGCGCCCCGGTAGAAGGTGAACGGGGTGGCCAGCATCCTGCCGTACCTGATCGGTAGCAGCTGCGGCACTCTGCTCGCGGCCTGTGCCTCCAGCACCGAGATCGGGTCGACCCGTTGCCCGCGGAAGATCTCGCCGTGCTGGTCGAGGTGCAGCGTGGATCGCGCGGCCTTGCCGGCGGCGGCCCGCGCCGCCGGCGGCGTCCGTTCCGCTCTGACCGCTCGGGCGTAGCCGGCGGTGAGTGGGGCGCCTTGCGAAATTGTCGGAGCTGGCGCAGTGGACGTCGGTGCCGTCATGGCGGAATCCTTCTCCGGCGCGAGCCGCCGGTGTCGCAGGAGTGCCGCGCGCCCGCGGGCCGCGACTACGCCCTTTCCGGGTGGGTGAATCACATCGATGGAAATCCGTGTCCCCGAGGTGTCGTCCCGGTCGACGCGTACTGATAGTCACCCAGGACGGCCGTGGCCGCATGGCATCGGCGCCGCGGTCACCCGTACGGGACCGTCCGTCGATGCGCACAGAGATTTCGCACCGTTTCACCGTTTTAGACTCCCGGCGTGACGGAGTCCATCAACGCGGGAACCTCTTTCCCGGCCACGGCGCCACCGGTGACGGGTGCCCTGAGTACCGCCGGGTATCCGGGTGGGCGGGGTGCGAACCAGCGCGCCGCTGCGGTGACCCGTCGCCGGCTGCTCGGCAGGTTGAGCGTCACCGACGAGCCGGTGATCTGCGTTCGTGCGCCGGCCGGGTACGGCAAGACCACCCTGCTGCGTCAGTGGGCCGATGCCGACCCACGACCGTTCGTCTGGATCGACGTCGACGACGAAGACGACGACCCGCTGGTCCTGGGTAGCCGGCTCACCGCAGCGATCGCGGCTGTACAGCCGACGTCGGTTCCACTGCAGGCGATTTCCACCGCACGCAAACGCTTCAGTCGTGTGGTGCTGCCTGCCTTGAGCCGGCAATTGGCCGAAGCGTCGGTTCCGTTCGTGCTGGTCCTCGATGGCGTCCATACGATCACCCGGCCCGACGCCGCCCGCCTGCTGTCGTTCGTGGCCGCTTCCGTGCCGCCGGGGTGTCAGGTCGTGTTCGTATCCAGGTCGGCAGTGCCGGTGCCGATGGCCCGGCTGCGAGCCGGCGCGGCCGGGGTGTGCGACATCGGTCCGGTGGATCTGGATTTCGACCGGCAGGAGACCGCCCTGCTGCTGGCCCGCCGCGGCGCTGAGGCCCACAGCGTGGACGCCGTCCTGACCGTGACACAGGGTTGGCCGGTGGGAGTTTCCCTGGTCGCCGGGATCCTGCTCGACGGCCGGATGCCCGACGCGGTGGAGGCCCGCATCGGGCGGACCGGTTCGATCCTGAGCTATCTGCGCGACGAGATGTGGGACGAACTCGACGAGGACGAGCTGATCTTCGTCACGCGTTCGGCGGTTCTTGCCGAACCCACGGGTGAGCTGTGTGACGCGATCCTGCGGCGCACCGGCAGCGGCGCACTGCTCGGTCATCTCGCCCGACGCAACGTGCTGCTGCGTCCGGTCGACGACGAGGAACGTCGGTTCCGGTGGCATCCACTGTTGCGGGAGGCGCTGCTGTCCGAGCTCGAGAGCCGGGAGGGGTCGTCCGTCGGGGCCCTGTACGAACGCGCGGCCGTCGCCCTGGCCACCGCGGGTGATCTGCCGGCCGCTGTCGGTGCGGCCATCCGCGCCGGCGACCCGCGGCTGACCGGCTCGTTTCTCTGGCCGGCGGCGAGTCGGGCGTTCGCCGCCGGGGTGCCGGCGTCCGTTCGGCAATGGCTGGATCCGCTGCCGGACCGCGCGATCGCGACTTCGCCGGAACTGTCCGCGGCGGCAGCCTGGGCAGCCTTCCTGTCCGGTGATGCCCGCGGTTGCGACCGCTGGATGGTGCTGGCCCGACTGGGGATCCAACGGCCGGTGCGACCGGTCGGCCCCTGGCGGGCGGGAATCGGGCGATCCGAAGTCGTCGCCGGCGAGATCGCCGCCGCTCTCGACGTGCTCGCTGCGTTGCGCGGCGAGCACCGGCCGGCGGTGGCCGACGTGCCGGAACGACTCGGCGCGGCCAGCGACTGGCAGGCCCTCGCCCGGTTCGCCGCAGCCGTGGATGCGCTGCTCGATGGCCGCCGCCTGGAAGCGGACCACCTGCTCCGGCAGTGCGAAATGGTGGCCGACGCCCTCGGCTCCCAGCTTGCCGCGGCGCTGTCCCTTGGTCTGACAGCGGGGTTGGCCCTGCAGGAACGCCGGCGCGCCGACAGCGCCCGGGCCGCCGGTCTGGCGATGACGGCTCTGTCGCATGGCGGCATCGAGAAGCTTGCGCTGACGGCGTTGCCGCGCAGCGTGATCGCGGCGGTGGAGGCGGCCGGCGGGGACAGCGCGGCAGCGCGCCGTTCGCTGGCCGGCGCCCGGCAGATGTCAGCTGACGCACACGGCGTGGCGCCGTGGTTCACGGTGCTGTGCAATGTCTTCCAGGCGAGGGCGTACCTGTCTCTGGGTGACGTCGCGACCGCCCGGTCGCTGCTCGGTGATGCCGCACTGTGCTACCGGCGCGGGCCCGCATCGGACGTCCTTCGTTTCTCCGTCGATGCAGCCCAGCAAGGACTTGCCGAGCGCTGCGCCGCGGGAGGGGTCGGGCCAACCGGCGCTGACGACCGCCGAGATCCGGGTGCTGCATCACCTTCCGACGCAGCTCTCGTTCCCGGAGATCGCAGCCGCCTTGTTCCTCTCGCGCCATACCGTCAAGACCCAGGCTCTCGCGGTCTATCACAAGCTCGGGGTGTCCTCGCGCACTGCGGCGGTGGAACGCGCCCGCACGGTCGGCCTCCTGCCGGAGCCGGTGAGCCTTGGCTGACATCGGAGCCGGAAAAAAGGTCGGGACAGACCGGGGGCCGACCCGGGTGTGGTCTCCGGGCCGGCCCTGGGTGGTTCGGGGGTCGCGTGCCGACGTCGGTCAGTGGAGCGCGCGCGTCAGGACGCGGTGACGCCCGGCCCGTCACTCAGTTCCGAGGCCAGTTCCTTCTCGTCCTCGTCCGACAGCGAGGTCTTCAACAGGGTGCCGCCGTACTGCTTCATCCGGTCGGCGAACTTGTCCTCGGTGATCTTCGAGGCCATCACCACGACCGCGGCCTTGCCGGGCTCCAGCAGGGACTGCACCTGACTGCGGAACTCGTCGTTGATACCGGTCTTCCCCAGCTTGCCGAACACCGCGCCCATCAAGCCGCCGACGGCCAGGCCGACGAACGGGACGAGGAACAGCAAGCCCAACAGCATTCCCCAGAGCGCACCGGATGCGGCACTCATCCCGACGATCTTCTGCGGGGTCTCGACATGACTCTTGCCCTCGGCATCCACCGTGACGATGGCGAGCCCCCTGAGCTCTACGACGAAGTCGCCCTGGAGGGCCATCACCTCGTTGTACGCGGCGGTGGCCTTGTCGTGGTCGTCGTACCCGATGACGATCAGCTCTGACATTGCGTCTTCCTCCTGTGACGACGGTGGCCGGTGCTCGATCGATGGATCAGCGGTGTCCCGCAACGCATCCCGGCGTACGCGAACACGTGATTGTGTCGCGCCTCACGATTGAACCATGCCGTCCATATGTCCGAGTCGCCCGTACGGGGTGGCATTGGGTGCAGCGAAAGAGCCATCTGACCGAATGCTTCGCGTAGAGTAATGAGCCAAACACACTGAGTCACTGAATTCATGTCGAGCGGGGTGCACCGTGAAGCACGTAGACCAATGATCGACGTCCATGGTGCGGACGGCGGCCACGAGCCCCGCCCGGAGGGCGACGATCGGCCCGCGCCCCGGAGTCAGCATCCGTCGATCACCGTCGTGATCGTCGATGACCACCTGCTGGTGGCGGACAGCATCGCCGCCGCGCTCGGCGCCACCGATGACATCACGGTGTTGGACATCGCCGGAACCTGTGCGGCAGGACTTGCTGCCGTCGCGCGACATCGGCCGGCGGTGCTGCTGTTGGACCAGCGGCTTCCCGACGGGCTCGGTACCTCGGTGCTGCCCGAGATGCTGGTGGCAAGCCCGGGTACCAAGGTGCTGCTGGTGACGGCCGTCGACAGTGACGACGTCCTGACCAATGCGATCGAGGCCGGGGCCGTCGGCGTCATCACCAAGGGCAAACGGGCGATCAGCCTGGTGGCGGCCGTGCGCGCCGCAGCCAACGACGAGCCGGTGATCACCCCGGATGTCCTTCGCCGGTTGATGCCTCGGCTGGGGCAGCGCGGCCGCCGGGTCAATGACACCTTGACCAGTCGGGAGCGGGAGGTGCTCGACCTGCTGGTGGCCGGCAAGAGCACCGCCGAGTTGGCGCAGGCGCTTTTCGTCGCCCCGGCAACCGCTCGCAATCACATCCAGTCGATCATGCACAAACTCGGGGCGCATTCCCGACTCGAGGCGGTTGCCATCGCCAACCACCGGACGCACTGGTCCGAGCATGACTGACTTGTGCGATTTCCGTCGCTTTGCGTAGTGGAGCGTGTACAGTAAGTAACTGCCGGGGGCGGTAGTACTGGACTCGCCGTCAAGATCGACGGGTTCGTCGGCACCTGTGTCATCACCATGATGGGGGAATCCATGTCGAGCCTGACCACTCCGGCGATCAAATGGGTTGGCGTGCAACGAATCGCGATCTGCGACGAACGCCCCACCGCGCGGGCGGCGCTGACTCGCGTGGTGACCGGAGCGATTCCGACTGCCACTGACATCGACACGTCCGCAGATGCCACCGAACTGCTGGCCCAGTACGCGGCCAACCGGCCCGACCTGGTGCTGATCGGCATCAGCCATGGCAAGGTCAAGGGCGCAGAGGCCGTCAATCAACTGCTCGACCGGTACCCGTCCGCGCCGCTGATCGTCTACGGATCGATCGACGACACCCGCGCGCTGGCCACCGCGATCGCACACGGCGCGCGCGGCTTCCTGCTCTGGGACGCCAACAATCCGGTGTCATCGCCTGCGCGGCAGCGGACCCCTGCGTTCGGCCGGATGACGCCGATGAACGAGACGGCAAAGGTCACCGCGCGGCTGACCGAACGGGAACTGCAAATCCTGCGCGGGATGACGCACGGCTACTCCAACGGCGAGATCGGCCGCAAGCTCTTCCTTTCGGAGGACACGGTCAAGACCCACGCTCGCCGGCTCTTCCAGAAACTCGGCGCGCACGACCGGGCCCACGCCGTCGCGCTCGGCCTGCGCAACGATCTCGTCGCATAGCTCGGGGTCGACCGGACCGCGGGTGAACGGCCCGGAGCGAGCGGGCTCGTTGGTGATCCGGCTCTAGGGTGAGCGGGTGGCGGACGGAGCAGCGGATCGGGATCAACAATCCGGCGCACCTGACGCAGCGACGCCGACTGCCGGTGCGCAGTCCCACCCTGCTGACGTACCGTCCGGCGCTGTCGCCCCACCGGGCGATCGGTCTGTCCGCCGTCCGCGCAGTGTCTACGGCGTCGGGGACGAGCCTGACCCCAGGTTCTCGATGGCGAACGAGCGGACCGCGCTGGCGTGGATCCGCACCGGCCTCGCGTTCGTTGCCGGTGGTATCGCGCTGACCTCCGTGTCCGCGCTGGCGGGGCTGCCGCCGTGGTTGGACGTCGTCGCGATCCTGTCCTGCATCATCGGTGCCGGTACCGCCGTCAACGCACTGGCCTCATGGCGCCGGGCAGAGCGGGCGCTGCGCAAACGCGAGCCACTCCCGGCACCGACCGTGCTCCCCTGGCTCGTCGGTGCGGTGATCGTCGCAGCGCTGGTCATTGTCTTCTTCACCGTGACGCAGAGCTGACCGGACGTGGCCAGGACACCGGGAGACCAACCGCAGATCTACGGGGCGGCGCCCGAACGCACCGCACTGGCCTGGCAGCGAACGGGCCTCGGCGTCATCGTCGGATCGTTCCTGGTGGCCCAGACCTCGTTGCGGCTGGGCGCCCAGGCGGTCGGCGTGGTCGCTGTCGCGCTGGGCATCCTTTTCACGGTGCTGGCCCTGGCCTTCCCGCGGCAGCGCTACGCCCGGAGCGAGCCGGCCGACTCCTGGGTGCTGTTGTCGGGCACCGCCACCGCGGTCGTCATCCTGGCGTTGCTGGGCACCGCGGTGGCTCTGCTGACCCTGCTCAGCTGACCGTGATCAGCCGACCCGGCTCGGCCAACACGGTCGCCGTCATGCCAGCGCCGGGATGACCTCCTTCTCGAACAGCTCGATCCCTGAAGTGTCGTAGGCCGATTCGGGGAAGTTCGTGATCGCGTACGTCATCCCCGCTGCCCGTACCGCCGACAGCTTCTCGACGATCTGCTCCGGCGTCCCGACGCCCGGTAGGCCGACGTACCCGCGCAACTCGGCTTCAGCCTTCTCGGGTCCGACGATCTTGGTGAGCTTGTCCTGTAACCAGTCGAGCCGGTCCTGCACCTCTTTCTCGTCCCGGCCGATGGCGATGTTGTAGTTCGCCGACCGGGTGATCGCGTCGAAGTCGCGGCCGATCCGCTCGCAGTGCCCGGCCAGCACCTCCGACTTGTGCTTGAAGGTCTCGAGCGTGCCGTCGAAGTTGGTGTACTGCGCGAACTGCGCGGCGATCCGCAGCGTCACCTTCTCGCCGCCGCCGGCGATCCAGAACGGGATACCGCCCTGCTGCAGCGGCAACGGCCGGACGATGGCGCCGTCGACCTGGTAGAACTTGCCGTCCAGCGTCGCGGTCCCGGTCGTCCAGGCCTGGTGCATGATCTGCACGCCCTCGTCCAGCGCCTTGAGCCGATCGGGGGCCGACGGGAATCCATATCCGTACGCCCGCCATTCGTGCTCGTACCAGCCGGCTCCGATGCCCATCTCGACGCGACCGCCGGAGATGATGTCGGTGGTCGCGGCAACCTTCGCCAGGTAGGCGGGATTCCGATACGCCATGCACGTGCACATCTGGCCGAGGCGAATCCGGCTGGTGGTTGCGGCGAACGCCGCCATCAACGTCCACGCCTCGTGCGTCGCTTCCTCCGACGGCAGCGGCACGGTGTGGAAGTGGTCATAGACCCACAGCGACTCCCAGGGTCCTGCGTCGGCGCGGTCGGCCAGCCGCGACATCGTCGACCACTGCTCGGCCGGGTCGATGCCGACCAGGTCCATGCGCCAGCCCTGCGGGATGAAGACACCGAATCTCATGGTCATGCCGGCACGGTAATCGGGAACTGATGCAGCAGGTCCCGCGGGGTCGGGACCTTCGGCTCATGTCCGAACTGGTTGTTACAGAAACGATGAACGTGTCGGATTACTTCTGTCACAGTCAGGAGCACTAAATGTCCACCCCCACCCTCGCGCCCACCACGGCCACCTCCGGGGTCAGCACGGTTTCTGTCGGCCGCCTCGGCGGCGTCGCCATCGCGGCCCTACGGCTCGCCATGGGATTCGTCTTCATGTGGCCCTTCCTGGACAAACTGTTCGGGTTGGGCTACTCCACAGCAAGCGACAAGTCGTGGATCAGCGGCGGTTCGCCCACCAAGGGCTTCCTGTCGGGTGTGGACGTGGGTCCGTTCCAGTCCGCCTTCCAGAGCATTGCTGGGGTCTGGTGGGCGAACCTCTTCTTCATGGCCGGGCTCTTCGCCATCGGCCTCGCGCTGATCCTCGGCGTAGCCCTTCGGATCGCAGCAGCAGCCGGCTCACTGTTGCTCGTGTTCATGTGGGCGGCGTCATGGCCGATGGCTCAGTTCACGTCGGCTGGTGAAGCGACTCGCTCAACCAATCCGTTCCTGGATGACCATCTCGTCTACGCAATTGTGTTGGTCGTCCTCGCCGTCGTCGGTGCCGGCCGGTTCTTCGGTCTGGGCAACTGGTGGGCGAAGGTCACCGGTGACCACGCCTGGCTGCGTTGAACGAACGCTGACCGCAGCATCTGCGATCGCAGCATCTGCGCGCGGGCCGATCGCCGGCCTTCCACGGTTGATCCTGCCGCCATATGACCTCAGTGTTGAGGTCGACGAAGCTCCCGCCCTAGGCTGGCCACACGCCCGCCAGGCGGGAGTTTCGCCGTTCCGGAGTCGGTTTGTCGGGGCGGCGAGTGATTCGCCTCGAGCAGGCCATGGCACGCTCCGTCGTACCGCGCGTCGGTGAGACCAGACGTCAGGACGAAGGTCCCGGGTCACAGGGCCCGGGGCCACTGGGGTGGCTTCGCGAGCGCACCGCACGATGGAAGGGTGAGCACACCGATGGCAGAGCAGAGCGACAAGATCACCGTGTATCTGCTCGACGACCACGAGATCGTCCGGCTGGGGCTCAAGGACCTGCTGGAAAGTGACGGCGACATCGAGGTCATCGGTGAATCGGGCTCCGTTGCCCATGCGCAGGCACAGATCCTGGCACTCCGGCCGCAGGTCGCCGTGCTGGACGGCAGGCTGCCGGACGGCTCCGGGATCGATGTCTGTCGGGAGATCCGTTCGAGGGATCCCAGCATCGCCGCGTTGATCCTGACGTCCTTCGATGACGACGAAGCGCTGTTCGCCGCGATCATGGCCGGTGCCGCGGGGTACGTGCTCAAGCAGATCCGTGGCTCCGACCTGATCGATTCGGTGCGCAGGGTGGCCGCCGGCCAGTCGCTGCTCGACCCGGCCGTGACGGCACGGGTGTTGGAGCGGGTGCGCCGGGGACCGGAATTGGATCCGGCGCTCGCTCCGCTCACCGATCAGGAACGCCGGGTGCTCTCACTGATCGGTGAGGGAATGACCAACCGGCAGATCGCCGAGACGATGTTCCTGGCCGAGAAGACGGTGAAGAACTACGTCTCCAGCTTGCTGGCCAAGCTCGGCCTGCAGCGCCGGACGCAGGCCGCACTCTTCGCGGCCCGCCACTTGCCGGACGGTCAATAGCGCTCGGAAGGGCAGTAGCGCTCGGAAGCAGTAGCGCTCGGACTGCGTTAGCCTGAGGCAGAGTCAGCCCGCGGGAACCCGCCAGACCAGCGTGACGCCGGCGTCCAGCCCGGGGTAGACCTCGCAGCTGCCGCCCAACTCCGCGGCGCGTGCCTGCATGTTGGGCAGGCCGTGACCCTGACGATCGGTGGACAGGCCGCGGCCGTCGTCGACCACCGTCAGGATGACTTCGTCGGTGACCTCCAGCGTGACCGTCGCCGATGACGCCTGGGCGTGCCGACCGATGTTGGACAGCGATTCCCGCAGAACCGCCAGCAGGTGCGGGCGGATCCGGTCTGACACCCCGCTGTGCACCGCGCCGTTCGTCCGCACCTTCGGGTGGAAACCGAGCGAGGGCAGCATCTCGGTGACCGTGACGTCCATCTCGTCGCGCAGGTCAGCGGGGCGCTGCGGGTTGCCGAGCTCGTAGATGGTGCGGCGGATGTCCTTGATGGTCTCGTCCAGCTGGTCGACCGCCGTGCTGATCCGATCCCCGATACGACTGTCCGCGGCGAGTCGGGTGGTGTTCTCCAGCGTCAGCCCGACCGCGAAGAGGCGTTGGATGACCAGGTCGTGCAGATCGCGACCGATACGGTCGCGGTCCTCGAACACCGCGAGCCTCGCCCGGTCTCCTTCGGCGAGGGCCACTTCGAGTGACAGCGCCACCTGCTCGGCGAACCGCTCGGTGGACTCCACGATGGTCTCCGGTACCCGGTCGAGCCGGTCGGCCGACCAGCGCAACCACAGCACACCGGCAACGCGTTCCGTGGCACCCAACCGGACCAGCAGGTCGCCGGACGGGATGGGGGACACCGGGACACCGGTGCGCAGCACCACTTCCGCGACGTCCATGCCGGTGCGGGGGATACCGGCGGTGCCGCTCTCGGCCCGGCCGACGGCCGCGGTCGGATCGATCATCAGACCGGCCGCGGCGGCCACCCGCAACGACCGGCGGGCCGCAGGAGCCAGCAGCAGGATCACCCCGTCCGCATTGCCGGCCGCCATCGCCTGCCCGACGATCACGTCAGGCGGGTGATCGGTGCCGACCTTGCCCAGGAGCCGCTCACTGACCGCCGCCGCGGCCTCGAGCCACCGGCGCCGGTGCAACTGCTGCTCGTACAGCCGGGCGTTCTCGATGACGACACCGGCCGCGGTCGCGAAGGCGACCACCAACTCGCTGTCCTGCTCGGTGAACGGTCCCCCGCCGCGGCGCTCGGTCAGGTAGAGATTGCCGAACACCCGCTCGCCGATGCGGATCGGAGTTCCCAGGAACGTCCGCATCCGGGGATGATCCGCCGGGAAGCCGGCCGACAGCGCATGCTGCGACAGATCGTCGACGACAAGCGGTTCCGGGTGCTCGATCAGCACCCCCAGGATCCCGTGCCCGGTGGGGGTCGGGCCGATCCGGGCCCGCTGTTCGGCCGTGATTCCGTGGGTGACGAATTCGCGGAGCCGCCGGCCACTGCCGGACCGGTCGTCGAGAACGCCGAGGGCGCCGTAGGTGGCGCCGGACAGCAGGCTGGCGGCGTCGACGATGCGCTGCAAGGTCTCGTGGAGGTCCAGGTCGGCCGCGATCGACCCGACCGCCTCCAGCACCGCCCGTAACGAGGGCGAGGCCGGCTTCCCACGGGTTCCGCCCACGTCACCTCTTCCGCGCTCCGGCTCTCCGCCGGATGGTAACGGCCTGGACTGCAGCGCGCCGGTGGGGCGCTGTCAGCGGGCCGCACCGCTGCGAGGTGCAGAGCTCGAGGTGTTCAGCGGGTCCCGGGCACGGGATCATGGTCCGGTGACCGACACCCGACCGCCAAAGTCCAGCCCCGTCGAGAGACCCGTCGTACAGAGCCCGGTCGACGGGCAACCGCCGCCGTGGTCGTTCCTGATGGACATGGACGGGGTGCTGGTGCACGAGGAGCACATCATCCCGGGAGCGGACGAGTTCATCGCCGAATTGACCCGGCGGCGGGCGAACTTCGTCGTCGTCACCAACAATCCGATCTACACCCGCCGAGACCTGCGTGCCAGGTTGCTCGCGACGGGCCTGGACATTCCCGAGGACCGCATCTGGACCTCGGCGCTCGCGACGGCCAAGTTCCTGGACTCGCAACGGCCGGGCGGCAGCGCATTCGTGATCGGTGAGGTCGGCCTGACCACCGCCATGCACGAGGCGGGCTATGTGCTGACCGATCGGAATCCGGACTACGTGGTGCTGGGGGAGACCCGCACGTATTCGTTCGAAGCCATCACCACCGCCATCCGCCTCGTCGAGGCTGGCGCGCGGTTCGTCGCGACCAATCCCGACCCGACCGGTCCGAGCCGGGCCGGTCTGCTGCCCGCCGCCGGTGCGGTCGCGGCCCTGATCGAGAAGGCCACTGGGCGCAAGCCGTACTTCGTCGGCAAGCCGAACCCGCTGATGATGCGATCGGCCCTCCGGGCCATCGGGGCGCATTCGGAGTCGACGTTGATGATCGGTGACCGGATGGACACCGACGTCATTGCCGGATTGGAGGCCGGTCTGGCGACGATCCTGGTGCTGACCGGTATCTCGACTTTGGCCTCGGTGGAGCAGTACCCGTTCCGGCCCAGTCTGGTGATCGACTCCATCGCGGACCTGATCGGCAAGACCGACAACCCGCTGGGCGACAGATAGTCGGCACAGGCTGATCCGAACCGGGCCGGCCCGTGCGTGCCGATCCCTGCACGTTGCCTGCACCCCGGTCCGTGCACGTTGCGCCCGGCAGGTTGCGCCGTGCAGCGACGGTGACCGTCCTCATGCGTGGTGCACGACGGGCGCGGGCGGCCTCAGAGCCCGCCGACGCCGGCGGCGCCGCAGCACCAGCAGCACCCCGGCCGCGAGGAGGTATCCGACCAGGGCACCGATGCCGTTGGCCACCACGTCACGCGGGGTACCGACGCGGTCGGGCAGCCGCGCAAACTGCAGTAACTCGATGCCCGCGGACGCCACGATCGCGGCGGGGACGACCAACCAGCGCAACCGCGGCAGCGCCAGCGCCCCGAAGAATCCGATCGGGACGAACATCACGATGTTGGCCCCGAATTCGACCTTGCCGAAGGTGATCCACAGTGGCAGTCCCTGCAGGTGGGCCTGCTTGAGGAACGCCCGCAGTGCCTGCTGCCCGTCCGGATCGGGCGGGCCGGGCCAGAAGGTGATCGTCGCGACGACGAGGCAGAAAACCAGTAACAGGCAGACGGCCCAGATCTGCAACCGACGCGGCGTCGATCGCTCATCCGCCCGGTCGCCCACCTGCTCATCGTAGGTACCGCCGAAACCCGGAATCGGACGTTCTTGACAGCGATCACCCGGTCGGGTGGTCGGCTCAGGTGACCGCCGTCACCTGCTGCGTAACATCTCGATCACCGTCCGGCCTCAGCACGTCTCCCGGCGAATGCCCCCCAATGGCCGGGCCTTACTCTCGGCGAGTGAGTTTCACCGTCGGCTTCGACCTCGACATGACGTTGATCGACCCGAGAATCGGGATGATCGAGGTCTTCGACGTCCTCGCGGCAGAGACGGGAATCCCGCTGGACGGCCGGGCGTTCGTCACCCGTTTGGGGCCGCCGCTGACCCAAGAGTTGAGCCGCTACGGGCTCGACGCCGCCACCATCAGCCATCTCGTGGCGCGGTACCGCGATCTCACGCCCTCGATCGTCATCCCCAGGACCACAGCCCTGCCCGGGGCCGCGGAGGCCGTCGCGGCCGTCACTCGGCGGGGTGGGCAAGCCGTCGTGGTGACAGCGAAGTACGCCGCGAACGCGCAGGCGCACCTTGACGCCTTGGGCATCGAGGTGTCCGCGGTGGTCGGTGATCTGTGGAGCACCGCCAAGGCGGCCGCCCTCCAGTCCCTCGGCGCCGAGGTCTTCGTCGGCGACCACCTCGGCGACATCGCGGGCGCCCGGGCGGCCGATGCGCTCGCTGTTGCCGTCGCCACCGGGCCGATCAGCGACGAGGATCTGCGCGCGGCCGGTGCCGACGTCGTGCTCCCCGATCTGCTGTGCTTCCCGCAGTGGCTGGAGTCGTACCTGGTCGCGACCGTGCACTGATCGGCCGGCGGCCGGACGGTGGTCCGCCAGGCGGCTCAGCTGCGGTGCTCCACGAGGCCGACCAGATTGCCTTCGGAATCCCGGATGAAGGCCTGGGATTCGATCAGCCAGTCGCCACCGAACACCTTGTCGGTGTCGGTGAAGATGTCGTGCGGTTCGCTCACCACGTCCACCCCCGCCGCGCGCAGCGTCTCCAGGCGTCCGGCGAGGTCATCGACCTGCAGATAGATCATCGAGGAGGGCGCGGCTTCCTCCAGCAGCAGCCGGGTGCCGCCGAGGTCGAGGAACACCAGCGGCCCGAACCGGGCGATCAACGGCAGTCCGAGAACGTCTGTGTAGAAAGCCGTCGCGCGTTCGAGATCGTCGGCGTGCTGGGCAACCTGGACGACTGCGGGCCTGCCCGCGGCACGGTGGAACAGGCTCATGCCGGCTCACCTCCGGTGCGATCGTGACGCTGCCGTGCGGCTGCGCGTGCGGCCCGCGCCGCCCGCCCGGACCGGGCCTCGAGCGCGATGCCGATCAGCCCGATGCCGAAACCGATCGGCGCCAGCATTGCGGTCAGGTTCAACCACAGCGGCAGGTCGTGCGACCCGGTCGCGAAGAGCACCATGATCACCGCGACAGCGAGCAGACCGATGACGAACAGCGCCGCCCCCAGCGCGATGGGGCCGGTGGGACGACCGCGACCGGACCCGGCGCGGGATACGGCCGCAACGCCGGTGACGTTGACCGCGGCGGGTGGAGGTTCAGCGGAAGAAGGCACGCTGCGAGGATATGTCCGGCAGCGTTGCGGGGGCTGTCTTTCCGGGCCCGTGTGACGTCGATGGCCGTTGGCTCGGGCGCCGGCGCGTCGCGGCTAAACTGGTGGACCGGTGCGCCGGCCCGTGACTGCGGGTCAGAAAGTGTGTGGCACAGGCGCTTTTGGGCGGGATGTCCCGTCAAGATCAGGACAGGTGAGTCGGGTGCCCAGCGGCAGGATCAAGTGGTACGACGCTGACAAGGGTTTTGGGTTCATCGCCCAGGACGGTGGCGGGGATGACGTGCACGTCCGCTCGTCCGCGTTGCCGTCGGGAGTGGCGACCCTCAAGCCCGGCCAGAAGGTCGAGTACGGCGTTGCCGACGGTCGGCGCGGGCCGCAGGCGTTGCAGGTGAAGGTGCTGGAAGCGCCGCCCTCGGTGGCCGCCGCTCACCGCCGACCGGCCGAGGAGCTGCACGGGCTGGTGGACGACATGATCAAACTGCTGGAGTCCAAGGCCCTGCCGGATCTGCGCCGGGGACGCTATCCCGATCGCGCGATGGGCGGTCGCATCGCCGCCGTGCTGCGTGCCGTGGCGAACGAGCTGGACGCCTGAGCGGGGGATCGGCGCCTCAGCGCGGGGTGTGCGATGGGGGTCGTCAGCCGCTCTCCGCAGGCTGATCCTGTGTTGTCGCGTCCGTGGCGGAGCCAGCCTTCGGGTCGAGCAGCAACAGCCAGCTGCGGGTGACGGCGAAATCCACGCCGCTCTGGGCGCCGCCCATCAGGATGTAGCCGGACTGCACCTCGACGTACACCAGCTGGTCCTCTTCGTTGAAGGGCCGCAGGGTGTACGCCAGGCGCCCGTCGGTGAAGATCTCGGTGCGCCCGTCGTTCAACTCGCCCGCCGCGTTCCGGTACCGGAAGTAGACGCCCCACGGGTTGTCCCCGACCGCGCCCGGCACGTTGATCTGGACCGGCTGCCCGGCGCCGAGCTCGAGACGGGGTACCTGATCCTCCGGGGTGTCCGTACACGAGATCGACTGCGCGGCGGCGTCCACGTCGCACCACCGGGTCGGACCGGTTTCGACGGCGGTCCGGTTCCCGTAGAAGGTCACGTCCGGCCGCGGTGCTTCGCAGGCGGCGAGAGCCACGCAGCACGCCGCCACGACGACGATCGAACGCCACCGGTGACCGGGTCCGGCGGGGGCACGGGCTCTCATGATGCTGGTCCTTTCCAGGGCTTGCCGGCGTCTCTGGGCGGCCTGGGGGCGGTCGGCGGCGGCCCGTACTGCTGATGCGTGGTCGGTACGTCGCCGGTCCGGGGCGGCTGCCGGTCGGGAGCGGGTGCACCGGACCGCGGTGGGGCTCCCGACTGTCCCGGTCCGTACTGGTCCTGCCCGGAGTGACCCGGTCCGTACTGGCCCTGCTCCGTACTGGCCCTGCCCGGAGTGACCCGGTCCGTACTGGCCCTGCGTCCATGGTGCTGATGGTTGCTGCCATCCGCCGGGTGCCTGCGCCGGTCCTGACGGGCCGGCCGGCCATGCCGTCGTGGGCGGCTGCCCCGACTGCCCGGCAACCCTGGGCGGGCGCCCGGCCCGGCGGCCGGTGCGAGTGCCGTCGACGCCGCTCTTGCCGGACCGGCGGAAGTGCCGTGTGACGCTGGAGTAGTCCAGCCAGGGCAGCAGGGAGCGACCGGACCGCACCAACCAGCTCTGCGCCAGACCGATCAGCAGCAGCACCGTGATGACCGCGAATCCGATCGAGTAGACGCTGTCCTGTCCGAAGGACCACACGCCGCCGATCAGCAGCCCCACCACGCCGCCGAAGACCCACGAGAGCTGCAGCACCGTCTCGCTCAGCCCGAACGCCGACGCGCGGCTGGCCTCCGGGAGCTCGTGCTGGATGACCGAGTCCAGGCACACCTTCGCCAGGGAGGACGCCGTGGATCCGACCAGTCCGACGATGGCCGCCGAGCCCAGGCCGGGCACCAGCACCGCGATCAGTGTCGCGATGACCGTGGCGAGCAGCGACAGGATCGAGACCGTCTCGGGTTTGGTCAACGGGAGGCGGGCGCCCAATGCGTTGCCGACGAAGCCGCCGATGCCCGCCGCCGCGCCGACCACCCCCAGCAGCAGCAGCTGGTTGAAGCCACTGGACCCCGAGTACTCGCTCTTGATCACGAAGGCGATGAAGAGCGCGAGGAAACCTGTTTCCACCCTGATCGTGCCGTTGGCCCACAACGTCGTCGTGACCGACAACGGGAACGCCCGCTTCGCCTTCGGTCCGACGCCGTCCACCGGGATCTCACCGGCCGTCGACTCCACCCAGGACGGGATGCGCAGGCACAACAATCCGCCGACGATGCTGAGCACCGCAGTGAAGAGCAGCGCACCGGTGGATCCGAACGCCCACGACAGTGCGGCCGCCAGCGCGCCCGCCACACCACCGGCGATCAACCCGAACACGGTCAGCCGGGAGTTCGTCTTCACCAGGGTGATATCCGGTGGCAGCACCCGCGGCGTGATCGCCGCCTTCAGGACGCTGAACGATTTCGACAGCACCAGCATCCCGAGCGCGCAGGGGTACAGCACCCACGAGTCGAAGTTCAATGCCATCACGACGGCCAGCACGGCCCGGGCGAAGCTCGAGGCCCCGAGGGCGATCCGCCGACCGTGTTGCAGCTTGTCCAGGGCCGGGCCGATCAGCGGCGCGATGACGGCGAACGGTGCGACGGTGATCAGCAGGTACAGCAGGACCTTGCTGGTCGACTCCGCAGTCGCAGCCGCGAAGAACAGGGTGTTCGCGAGGGCGACCGCGAGAGCTGCGTCGACGGCGTAGTTCCCCATCACCGCGTAGGTCAGGTGTGTCAAACCCGAGCGATCCGCACCGTCGGCCGCGGCGGCCCGCTGGAAGATCTCGACACCCCGGGTGGTCAGTTCGCGGCTGCGGAACGCGGCAACCCTGGTCACGGTCAGCTTCCGTGGGCCGGTGCGGCGTTGATTGGTCGCATCGGGCGGTCCAGCGGTCTTGCCGGCCGCTGCGGTCGGCCCGGCTCCAGTCGGCCCGGCTCCGGTCGGTCCGGCTCCCGCGCGCTGATCTCCGGCTCCCTCCGGCGCGGCCGCGGACCAACCGGTCGGGCTCTCCGGTCCGCCCGCAGGAGAGCTCTTGCGGAACGGCTCCGCATACGGCGGCAGGTGGCTGCCGCGCGGGGGCGGCTGATACCGCGAATCCGGTGGCTGTTCGGCCCACCCGGCGCGGACGCCACCGACGTCGAAGTGCGGGTCGGTCGGCCGCCCGTCCTGGTCGTACGGATCCGGCAGATCATAGGAGCGCGGGACCGCCGGTGCGGGGCTGTCCGGGGGAGCATGACGCGGATCCGGGTAGGACCGGTGCGGGTCGCTGCCGGCCTGCCGATCGGAAGGAGGTGGCTCGTACCGTGGCGGCTCGTACCGTGGCTGCTCGTACCGTGGCTGCTCGTACCGCGGTGTGTCCTGGCGGGATGCCTCATGTCGCGGTGCGTCGTAAGGCAGCGGTTCACGGCCTGCTGCCGGCTGCTCGGACACCGGCTCCTGTCCGGACGACCCGCCGGCGGCGGGAGCGGGGTAGGGGAAACGGGCCGTGTCCGGGTTCCGCGGCAGCTGCGAGGTGGGCTGCTCCGGGTTCCAGAATTCCTGCTGCGCAACCGGATCGAGTTCACCGGGGGCCGGGTGATCGGGACGTCCTCGACCGGAGCCGGCGTCGGGCGGCGGCCATTGCGGCTCGCTGCCGTCACCGGGACGCGGCGCGGACGGGTTCACCCGCTCATCCTGCCCCACCGGGTCGGTGCGGCGATCCCCCGATTGCGGGCCCGGCGCGCCGTCGCGACAGCTGCAGTGCGGCATCATGGCCCCTGTGAGTTCTCCCCCCGGTGCAACCGATCCCGTCCAGGTCAGTCACGACGATCCCTCGACGTCGGTGATCAGCGCAGACGTACAGGATTCCGATGGCACGGCCGGCTACTCACCTGCACCTGGGGAGGCACCACAGCCCGCGGATCTGTCGTTCGAGGTCGTGTCCCTGGCCCGCGCCGCTGCGGTGGACGAAGCAGGCGGCGGGGCCGCGGTCGGTGATTACCTCGGCGCGGTGGTGGAGGACGACGTCGCCGTCAGCGCGGCCTTCGCATCCCTGGACCGGGGTTATCGCGGCTGGTACTGGTCGGTCACGCTCGCGTTGGTCGATCCGGCGGCCGCGACCGTCAGCGAGGTGGTTTTGCTCCCGGGGCAGGACGCCCTGCTGGCGCCGCCGTGGGTACCGTGGGATCGGCGCATCCGGCCCGGTGACCTCGGCCCGTCCGACCTGCTGCCGGCACCCGCCCACGACATTCGGATGGTGCCCGGGTACGTCTACTCCGACGATCCGGCGGTCAAGGAGGTGGCGTACGAGTTCGGCCTCGGACGTGAGCGGGTGCTCAGCCGGGAGGGCCGCGATGACGCCACGGAACGGTGGCACGATGGCTCGTTCGGGCCCGATGATCCGATGGCGCTGGCTGCGCCCGCCAATTGCGTGACCTGCGCGTTCTACGTCCCGCTGGCCGGCCTGCTGGGTCAGGCGTTCGGTGCCTGCGCGAACGAGTACTCGCCGGCGGACGGGCGGGTGGTCGACGCCGGGTACGGCTGTGGGGCGCACTCGGAGACGGTCATCGAGGCGCCGTTGATCTCGGCCAGCACCGACAACGTCGTGGACGAACTGATCCTCGAGGTCCATCCGCGGCGGATCACCGCCGCGGTCGATGTGACGCCGACCGAACCGGTACAGATCCCGGACCCCGATGCCGCTGCAGTGCTGGATCCTGCACCGGACTCGGACCCGGACCAGTTGGCCGACAGGATCGCCGACAGCGGGGTGCACGAAGTGATCGACACCGAGCCGCCGGTCGAGGCGGACGTGGCCTGGGATGACCGGCGCGGCGAGGCCGAGTCAGCCGGGTCCGAACCGGGGGAGCTGCCGCTGGGCCAGAGCGACCCGGCGCCCTGAACGCACACCGCATCGGCGCGCCCTCCGATCCTTTCGGCACCGCCGAACTTCGCCGGGTCGTGCTGGACGCATGGTCGGCGTCGGCGGCCAGATTCCGCGAGGACGCCAACGCGGAAGAGGCGCTGGCCGTCGGCGGCTACGCCGGACGGGTGCTGGTGGAGCTCGCGTCCAATGCGGTGGACGCCGCGGGGGAACAGGGTGTCCCGGCGCGAATCCGAGTGCGCTGGCTGGACGGTGAACTGCGGGTTGCGAACACCGGGGCGCCACTGACCCCGGACGGGGTCGCCGCCCTGTCCTCGCTGCGGGCCTCGGCCAAGCGTGACACCGTTGGCTCTGTCGGTCATTTCGGCGTGGGATTCACCGCCGTGTTGTCCTCGTCGGCGGCTCCGCGGGTGATGTCCAGCGGCGGAGGCGTCCGTTTCGACGCCGTCGCCACCGCCGCAGCAATCGCGGCCGTGCGTGCGCCTGCTCTGCATCGCGAGGTTGCGCTGCGGGCCGGTGCGGTGCCGGTTCTGCGGCTGCCCTGGCCCACCGAGCCGAGTGAACCGGCCCCGCCGGACGGTTACACGACCGAGGTTCGACTGCCGGTGCTGCCGGCCGCTGTCGCAGATCTCGAGCGGCTGCTGGGTGACCCGGCAGCCGCCGAGGATCTGCTGTGGGCGCTGCCGGACCTGACGGAGATCGACCTGCCGGACCGGGTGGTGCGCCGCAGTGTGGACGACGACGGCCGCACGGTGCTCGCCACGACATCGACCGACGGTGGGCACCGAACGGTCTATCGCACCGCCGAACGCGCAGGGGCGATGCCACCGGAGTTGCTGGCCGATCGGCCGGTCGAGGAGCGACGGCGGGCCACCTGGCGGGTGACCTGGGCCTTGCCGGATCGGCGGGGCCCTGACTTCTACGCGCCTGCGGCCGGGACGACCGGGGGGTCGCCCGGAGCCGGTTGGACGGTCGGCGCGCCCACGCCGACCGACGAGCCGCTGACGTTGCCGGCGCGGCTGATCGGCACCTTCCCGGTGGACGACACCCGACGCCGACTCGCCCCCGGACCGCTGTGTGACTACCTGCTCGAGCGGGCCGCCGAGACCTATCTCGACCTGATTGCCGCGCTGGACCCCCAGGAGCGATGGACGGTGTTCCCGGTCGGTGGGTTCCCCGCCGGTCCGGTGGACGGCGTCCTTCGGGAGGCGATCCGGCGCCGGCTCGAGCGCACCCCGTTGTTGACCACGGCTGTCGGTGACGTCGTCTCGCCGGGCCAGGCGTGTGTGCTGCCGGGGCTGAGCGCCGATGGCGCTGTGTTGTTCGGCCAAGCCGTCCCGGGAATGCTGCCGCCGCAGCCGGCGGCCGCTCTGGAGGTCCTGCGTCCCCTCGGAGTCAGCCTGCTGACCTGGTCGCAGGCAAGCGCCGCGATGGCCGCGATCGACCGTGATCCGGCCTTCTGGTGGCAGGTGTACGACGCTGTCGCCGCAGCGGAGCGCCCGCCGCGCTCCGACGACCTGGCAGACCTCCCGGTGCCCCTTTCCGGCGGGCGGCGGGTCCTCGGGGCACGTGGTTGTTTGCTGCCCGCCGCGGTTGCACCGGATGGGGGCAGGCAGGCGATGGCATCGACGACCGGCGTGGACCCCGACGTGGCTCGCCGGGCAGGAGAGCTGATTCCGGGACTGCGGATCATCGATCCGGGAGCCGCGCACCCCTACCTGGAACGCCTGGGCGCCCGGCCGGCAGATGCCGATGCGGTCCTCGCTGATCCGGCGCTGGTCGCAGCTCTGGACCGGATGCGTGCGGACCTCGAGGATTTCGATCCCGATCCGGACGACGTCAGCGACCTGGCCGCCGTCGTGCTGGACCTGATCGCACTCGGCGGGCGGGCCGGCAGCCACGCCGGATCACCCGACGCTGCACGGCACGCAGGGTCCGGTGCTGGCGGCGCACTCCTGGCCGAACTGGTCTTGACCACCGATGACGGGCAACCCTGGCCCGCCTCGGAGCTGTTGCTGCCGGATGCGCCGCTGGCGTCCGTCCTGGCGCATGACGCGGATCGCCCCGCTGTGGGTCGGGAGTGGCTCGAGAAGTACTCCACCGAGGTGCTGATCGCGGCCGGCGTGCGATCCGGGTTCGGGGTCGTCGTCATCGACGATCCGGCCGGGTTTTCGTCGGACCGGGACCTGCCCGACTTCGATGAATGGCTCGAACAGGCCGAGCCGGGGTCACTGGGACCGATGACGGCGCTCGCCGACCTGGACCTGGTGGACGCCGACCGCTGGCCGCAGGCGCTGCGGCTGATCGCCGCGGACCGGGCCGCACGGGCGTGCGTGCTGCAGGGTCCGCGGTCCTACACCGGATGGTGGCTGTCCCGGTACGCCCGCATCGGGGGGCAGGCACCGGATCAGTGGCGGCTGGCCGAGGCGCGGGACCTGGACGGCCTGTACGACCCCCTGCCGGTCGATATCGGGTCCGGTGTTCTGGAGCCGATCGGTGGCGATCAGCCGCTCGCGCGGGCCATCGGAGTGCGCACCGACCTGGCCCGCACGGCGGCCGCGGATCCGGAGGGACTGCTCGACCGGCTGGCCGACCCGGATCGGAAGGTGCCGGCAGCGCGGGTTGCCGCCGTCACCGCGGCCGTCGTCAGCGCGCTGGCCGAGGTCGAGGACCCGGTCCTGCCCACTGGCGTCCGGACCTTGTCCGGAGACGTCGTCGACGCCGATGACGCCGTCGTGCTCGACCTGCCGTGGCTGGCCCAGGTCCTGCCGACGAACCGACTGGTGCCCGGCGGCGCTGATCCGGTCACGGTCGGCCGGGTGCTGGACCTCCCGCCGGCCTCGTCGCAACTCGAGGCCGAGCTGGTGGCCGCACCGGCCGACCCGCGCGATGACACCCGCCTGCGCCTTCGCAAGGCCGCGGAGGTGGTCGGATTGGACCTGCTGACGGTGGACATCATTGCGCTGCAGGAATTGTCGGTGACCGTGAACGAGACGACGACACCCGTCCACTGGTGGGCGGACGGCGCTCGATGGGTGACGGACGGATCCGCCGAAGGGGTCGGCCGTGCGGCGGCCTGGGCGGCGAACCGCTGGGCGGACCGGCACCTGGCGGTGGCGGCGGCCGCCGAGGACGGTGTCGCGCTGGCCGAGGACGCCGTCGGGTCGCCGCGGCCGGACTAGATCTTTTCGTCCAGCGCCATCTGGTTGGCACTGCGCCGGCCGAGCCGTGCCGCCCGCCGCTGCAACGAGTAGATCGACAGACCGATCAGGCCGAGGACGAAACCCGCCAGGCACGTCCAGAACCAGATCATCGCGTCCTGGGCCTGCAGCCCTGGGATGAAGAACGCCAGCACGATGGTCGCCACCAGCCAGACGATGGTGCCCGGTACCGCGACGTGCCACAGTCCGGCCGTCACGGGCGGCAACGTGGGCGGAACGTACACGTCCGCCCGCTCGGAGCCCGGATCAGCCACTCATCGAGCTTAATGCGGTCACGCAGCGCCGCCGGCCGGTCAAGCGACTGCACACTGCGACGGTGTCCGTTTGGTCCTATACGGTTCATTAGCGAAGTAATGCGATATCGTTCGATGGTGTCTGACGTCGCCCCTCTTGCGAGCGAACTCCGCATCGCTGTGCACCGCCTCACCCGTCGCCTTCGGCAGCAAACCCCCACCGATGGCCTCACGCTGACCCAATTGTCGGCACTGACCGTGATCTGGCGGGACGGGCCGCTGACTGCCGGTGATCTCGCCGCGAAGGAACAGGTTCGTCCACCGTCCATCACCCGGGTGCTCACCGGGCTGGAAAGCCTCAACCTGGTGCAGCGGCTGGAGAATCCACGTGACGGCCGGCAGGTACTGGTGCAGATCACCCCGCTCGGTTCGCATCGCATGCAGGAGTACGTGCGCGCGCGAGAGCTGTGGCTTGAACAGCAGTTGGCGGCCCTGCCGCAGGAGGATCGCGATCTGCTGAAGAAGGCGACCGTGCTGATCGACCAACTCGCCGCCTACACCGAACCGGTCGACCGGCCGGTCTGAGCCGGTGGCCGGACGCTGCACGGCAGCCCCGGTCACTACATGTCCATGCCGCCGTTGACACCCCATACCTGACCGGTGATGTAACCGGAGGCGTCGGCGGCCAGGAAATGCACGACCCTGGCGACCTCTTCCGGCTTGGCGAAACGTCGCACCGGGATCTGAGCGGTGATCCGCTCGATCACCTTGTCCGGGATGGTGCCGACCATGTCGGTCGCGACGAATCCGGGCGTCACCGTGTTCACCGTGATTCCGATGCTGTCCTGATCGAGCTTGCCGGTCTTCTGCAGCATGAACGCGGCTTCCTTGGCCAGCGTCTTGGTCAGGCCGAACAACCCCGACTTCGAAGCGGCGTAGTTGGCCTGGCCGATGTTGCCCGTCTCGCCGATGATCGAAGAGACGTTCACGATCCGGCCGGTGCCGCGCTCCACCATGTGCCGCAGCGCAGCCTGTGAGAGGTAGAAGGCGCCGGACAGGTTGACCGCGAGCACCTTCTCCCAGTCCGCGTCGTCCATGTTCAGCACCGTCTTGTCCGCGGTGATGCCGGCATTGTTGACCAGGATGTCCAGCCGGCCGTGCTGGTCGATGACCTCAGCGATCACCCGCCGGCAGTCGTCGGCCTTGCCGATGTTGCCCTGGTGGATCGAGCCCTTGACGCCCTCGGCCTGGATCTCGGCGAGGAACTTCTCGGCGTGTTCCTTGTCCCTGCCGTAGCCGGCGGCGACGGTCGCGCCCTGGTTGGCCAGGCTCCGGCTGATCGCGGCGCCGATTCCGCGGCTGCCGCCGGTGACCAGCGCGACCCGGCCTCCGAGCTTGCTGCCGAAGCCGGCGGTGCCTGCACGGTCCGTGTCGGTGGCGGTCATCGGGTCCTCCAGGTCTGCCGGGCGACGGTCACGGACGATTGTCCCCCAGACACCACCAGCGACCGTGGCGGGGGTCACACCGTGTGGTCCCCGGCAGGCCGGGGAACGGGCCGGGGCTGCGGTCCGTTATTGCGTGCGGCAGGATGGGCACTCCCCAAGGCATCAGCATGTCGCCGCGTTGCGGTCGGCGGGTCGCCGTTCGTTGCGCCGCGCGTGGTGTCCGGTCCGGCAAAGGAGTCTGTGATGCAGCCATTTGTCATCAATCGGCATGGCAAGTTGGTCTTCCCGTCCAACTTCACCCCCGACCTGGACTTCTCCGTGATCGAATCGGAGGAGCAACTCGACCAGGTCATCCGGCGTGACTTCGAGACGAAGGCACCTTCGGGCACCGAGATCGGGGTGCGGATCGAGCAGGGCAGATACCCGAACAGGGTGCACCTGATGCGTGATGTCGCCCTGAATCTGTTCTGGGTGAACCGATTTGCGATGACGATGTACGAGAAGGTGCCGACCCGGTGGCGTGACGTCCCCCGCACCCGCAAGGACCTGTACCTGCCGGTCGTGACGCCCTGGTTGGACAAGGAGACCAAGGTCGGCGCCGTGCAGCGGGCGTATGCCCAATTGCCGCCCGGTAGCGACCCGGAGACCGAGGACCGCATCTGGGGGATGCTGTTCGACGTCTTCGGCAACCGCAAGCACCATGCGAGTGCCCTGGAGGCCATCCGCCCGACGGTCGCGGCCGCGCTCGCCGACCCCAGCCAGTTGACGTTCCACCTGAAGACCTACGACCCCGACTACCCCACCTACTCCTTCTCCGACATCGTCGATGTCCAGGAGGATGTCGCCGAACTCGAGGCGTTGCACCGCTGGGCGATGGTGCTGCACAACCAGTACCCGTGGAATCGCGCCGACGTGCAGTTGACCGCCATCCAGGATCTGCAGGATGACGACGTGGTCGTGCTGATGAAGCCCAAGTCGGCCGAGGTCAGCCGGTTCCTGCACAAGGTCACCGAGGGCGCGCCGCGACCGTCCACCGGCACCCGGGTGGCGTCGTTCGCCCCCGAGGTCGTCACCAAGCAGCCCATCAGGCCGTACCCCGCGATCGATGTCCGCAAGCAGTTCAAGGTGCTGCCGAAGATCGAGGCGCTCGCCGTCGTCCGGGGCGAGATCCTCTGTTCCAACGACGATCTCATCCGTAACTCGGCCTACTGCTGGTCACCGATGACTGCCGAGGAGATCAGCAGCAAGACCGGCATCGAGACGCGGATGTACACCGAGCGTGGACTGGACGAGATGGCGTTGGACGCGGCGATCGCCGCCCTGGAGCGGTCCGGCCGGCAGCCCGAGGAAATCGGTGCGGTGATCTTCTGCTCCTGCACCAACCACCGCTCGATGCCGTCGATGGGCACCTGGCTGTCCGGTCAGCTGGGCATGTTCCAGACCCACATGTCGGCGGACATCGTCGCCGCCTGCGCGGGTCTGCCCTATGGCCTGTCCGAGGCGATCCGGCTGCTGCAGGAGGTGAATCGCCCGGTGATGGTGGTCTGCGGCGAGAAGTTCTCCGACAAGATCGGCACGGTCCGACCGTCCCGGATGATCTTCGGTGATGGCGCCGCTGCCTTCGTGCTGGCGCCCGCGGAGGAAGGGGAGGACACCGACATCGACTTGATGCAGACCTACGCCAGCGGGCCGGTCAGCCAGGTCAACTCGATCATCTGGCCCAACGCCGCCTTCGACAACAACATCACCGTCTTCGGCCCCGAGGTCAAGGCGCTCGCCGGCCGCTACCTCGAGCAGATGATCGCCGAACTCGGCGCGCAACCCGACCCGCTGGGCGAGAAGGCCTCGGCGTGGGACCAGGTCGAACTCGTGGTGCCCCATCAGGCGAACAAGACGATGGTGATCGGTCTGGCAGAGAAGGCCGGCCTGTCGGCGGACCTGATCTATTTCGACATCGAGAAGGCCGGCAACACCTCGTCGGCGAGTATCCCGATCGCGATCGCCGACGCGGTCGAGGACGGCAAGATCGATCGTCCGATGAAGATCTTCGCGCCCGGCTTCGGCGCCGGGTCGGTCGGTGGCTACACCGTGATGACGATCGACCCGTCAGTGGTCGTCACGCAGACCAAGCGGCACGACAAGGTCGCCGACGACGATCACCAGGACAGCCGGGAGACCGGGTCGGAAGGCATCGCCACCGCGTTCAGCTGAGAACTCGAAACACTGGTCCATGACAATGCCCGCCCGGTTCTGGTGAACCGGGCGGGCATCGGACCGTGGGCGCCCCGAAGGGCGGTGGTGCAGCCTGGGTCAGGCGAAGATCTCGCCGCCGTTGACGTCGATGACGGCGCCGGTGATGAACGACGCGTCTTCCGAGACCAGGAAGGCGACGGCACCGGCGATGTCCTCGGGCTGACCCGCGCGGCCCAGCGGGTTGCGGGTCAGGGCCTTCTTGGCCTCGTCGGTCATCGCGGCCGTCATCGGGGTCTCGATGAAGCCCGGGCGGATGCCGTTGACGGTGGTCCCGAAGCGCGCGAGTTCGGTGGCGCCGGAACGGACGAGCCCGACGACGCCGGCCTTGGAGGCGATGTAGTTCATCTGCCCGAGGTTGCCCATCTTCGCCACCAGGGAGGAGATCAGCACGATCCGGCCCGGGCCCGGCACGCGCATGTAGGGAGCGGAGGCCTTGATGCCCTCGTAGGTGCCGGTCAGGTTGATGCCGATGACCTGGTCCCAGTCGTCGTCGCTGAGCTTGTGGAACATCTTGTCGCGGGTGATGCCGGCGTTGCCGATGTAGGTGTCCAGGCCGCCCATCTTCTCCGCTGCCTCGGCCCATGCACCGCGCAGGCTCGGCCGGTTGGAGACGTCACAGGCGATGCCGTACACCGGGTTTCCGGTCTCGGCCTGGATCTTCTCGGCAGTTTCCTTGGCGCCGGCCGCGTTGACGTCCAGGACGCTGACGGTCAGGCCGTCGCTGGACAGGCGGTGCGCGATGGCGGCTCCGATGCCCTGGGCGGCTCCGGTGACAATGGCCTTGCTGACGGTGTACTCCGACACGGTGGGACCTCGACTCTTCTCGGTTGGTGGTGCAGAGGGATTCTGCGGTTGGTATTGCGGTGGAACGGATGTCACTGATTGCGTGACGCGTGGTACCGGCGTGGTCCGCCGACGAACCGGCGGACCACGCCGCAGATCACTTGCCCAACACGTAGGTTCCGGGCGCGTCACCCAGAACCGGGTTGGTCTCGCTGCCGAAGGGCGGCGGGTCGATCAGGGCACCGGAGCGCGGCTCCATCCACCGTGCCCAGTCCTCCCACCACGTCTCCGGGTGAGAGGTCGCCGTCTCCAACCACTTGTCCGGGCTCTCCGGAAGGTCGTCGCTGGCGCTGTCGAAGTACTTGGACTTCGGGTGCGGCGGGTTGACGATTCCGGCGATGTGACCGGAATTGGACAGTACGAACCGCACCTTGCCCGCGGGCAGTCTGGCACCGATGTAGGAACTCCGCCACGGAGCGATGTGATCCTGCTCGGCGGCCAGGAAGTACAGGTCCTGGTCGACCTCGTGCATGTTCAGCGACTGGCCGGCGATCTCGAGTTTGCCCTCCGCCAAGCGGTTCTCGAGGTAGCAGGTGCGCAGGTAGAACGAGTGCATCTCGGCCGGCATGCGGGTGGAGTCGTTGTTCCAGGACAACAGGTCGAACGCGGGCGGGTCCTCGCCCTTCATCCAGTTGTTGACGACGTAGTTCCAGATGAGGTCGTTGCCACGGAGCAGGTTGAAGGTCTTGGCCATGTTCTCGGCCGGCAGGAATCCCGTCTTCTTCATCGAGACCTCGAGCTTGGAGACCGTGCCCTCGTCGGTGAAGACGCCCAGTGCGCCCGGCTCGCTGAAGTCGGTCAGCGTGTTCAGGAACGCCGCGGAATTGATCCGGTCGTCACCGATGGCATCCAGGTATGCGAGCGTGATCATGGTCAGCGTGCCACCCAGGCACAGCCCCAGCAGGTTCACCTTCTCCTGGCCGGTGATGTCCCGGATCACGTTCAGCGCGGTGATCGGCCCGGACAGCAGATAGTCGTCCATGTGCACCGACCGCATGGATTCGTCCGGGTTGCGGTAGCTGATCAGGAAGACGGTGTGGCCGTGATCCACGGCCCACTGCACCAGGCTCCGGCCGGGCGAGAGATCCATGATGTAGTACTTGTTGATCCACGGCGGGCTGAACAGCAGCGGGATCTCGTGCACCTTCTCGGTGGTGGGCGAGTACTGGATCAGCTCCATCAGGTCGTTACGGAACACCACCTTGCCCGGCGACACGGCCATGTTCTTGCCGACCTCGTAGACGCCCTCGGCGAACTGCTGCGGCTGACCACCGTTCGTGGCCAGATCGCGCAACAGGTTCTGCACGCCCTTGGCGACGGACTGACCGCCGGTCTCGATCGCCTTGCGCATGGCGTCGGGGTTGGTCAGGAAGGCGTTGGTCGGGGCAAGTGCGTCGACCATGGCCTGGGTGAGAAAGCCGACCTTCAAACGCGTCTGGTCGTCGACCTTGGACTTCGCGACCAGTTCCTGAAGGGCCTTCTCCCAGAGCATGTACTCCTGGCGCAGCAGCCAGAAGCCCGCGTTGTCCGACCACGTCTTGTCCGCGAAGCGCTTGTCCTTACCCTCCGGGAGTGGTCCGTCGACCTTGGCGCCGGCGGTGCGGGCGCCGGCCGCGAGCATCGCCCGCATCATGCCGGTGGCGTAGTTGGTGCCGACCTGCAGTGCCAGGGTGGGCTCCGAAGCCATCGCCAGCGCAGTCCGGGTGAACGCGGGAATGGCATCCATCGAGTCGAGCTTGCCGAGCGGTGTCGACGAGTAGTGCTCCTCTGCCTGGCTCAATACCTCCGCGATCCGCCCGCGCACGCGGCGATCGACCTCGTCCCAGGCCGATGTGTCGGCCGGCTTGAGTTGCGGCGGCAACCCGGAAGCGCCGTCGGTGGCGCCGTTCTCCGCGCCGTTCTCTCGGGCGCTGCTCTTGTTGGTGGTCAAGACGTTCTCCTCAGTCCTCGTTGGCGGGGGAGACGTCGGCGGCGGTTCCGCCATTGCGGCGGCCCTTCACTCGGCGTCGTTCGATGGTGACCTCGCGGAAAGCCAGGTACGACTCCTCGAGGGCCCTGCGTTGTTGCGCGGTCAGATGGGGATCGGACCGGATTGCGTTGACCACTGCCGAAGGGGCGGTGGTCGGGTCGTGCGCCGGCTGGGCCGGCCGCAGCGACTCGGCCGACAACTGCAGCGCGTCGGCAATTGCATTCAGCACCTGATCTGACGGGTCCCGAAGGCCCCGCTCGATCTGGGAGAGGTATGGGTTGGAGATTCCCGACATCGCGGCCAGTTGCCGCATTGGGAGCGCGGCCATTTCCCGTTGCCGACGGATCATTTCCCCGAGTGAGAGCGACTCAGACCATGCTCTGTTCATGTGAGGCAGCCTAGGTGCGGCGTGACGACCGGATCCGGCCCTCGATCCGGTCGACGCACCCGGTGGCGGCCGGAGCTCTCGGACGACGGTGACTCCGGGCATGGCCCTGCCTGGAATCCAGTTGCGAGAACCCGGGCTGCCATGTGGAACTCAGACGTGGATCGCGGCAACGGCGCGCAGCGCGCGACTGGTGGAACCGCTGGCGTGTTCGATCCGGACATCGACCGGCGCCCGATCGACGGCGTCGTTCGATGCCCCGTACGGCACGGTGGGGATGCTCATGCCGATCCTCTTCTCTGAGGTCGTTCGGGCGCTCTGCGATGAACTCCCGTCATGGAAATTAGCAGCAGGTTTGCTAACGTGCTAAGTTAGCCTCGATCCTGTGATGAGCGTCACATCTGCATTCCCGCTCGGTCACTGCGAGGCCGATCGGGGCGGTAGTCAAGAGTCATTGGACCTGTTGTGACCGAACGGTTCTGGCGCTACGGCATGCTGACCGGGCTGCTCCACATCCATGACTCTGAATTGATCCAGCCGGGTGCCCCTGTGTGTGCCGTGCCAAACCTTCGCCGCGCTGGTGTCCGTCGGCGCAACCCGTCCCCGCGTGACAGCGGCGACGCGGCAGCCGCAATCACACGGCGCATTCCTGCGCGCCCCGTGCAGTCGTCGCCACGGCGGGCCGATACTGGTCGCGTGTTCTCGATGTGTCGGACGGCCGTCATCTGCTCCGCACTCGACAGCAGACGCGCGGGTGGCACGAGGCCGGGCAGCGACGATGACGACGGGGTAAACCGCGATGACGCAGTGGTTGGATGACCGGGAGCAGGCCGCCTGGCGGGGTTGGCTGGACATGTACCGCCTGCTGATCCCGGCCCTGGATCGCCAGCTCCAGGTCGACTCGTCGGCGTCGCTCACCGACTTCGAGGTGCTCGTCCACCTGTCCGAAGCGCCGGACCGACGACTGCGGATGAGCGAGCTCGCACATCGCACCCTGGCGACCAGGAGTGCCATCACCAGGACCGTCGACCGGTTGGTCGCGCGCGGCTGGGTCCAACGCGTCCGCTGCGATGACGACCAGCGCGGCTTCTTCGCGGACCTGACCGAGCTGGGCGCCGCCGAGCTGCGGCAGATGGCGCCCGGCCATGTGATGGCGGTCCGTTCGTTCCTGATCGATCTGCTCGACGAGCAGGAGGTCCTTGCGCTGCACGCGATCAGTGAGAAGGTGCGCGCTCGGATGCGCACGGCCAAGGATCCGCAGGCATGACAGTTCGGCCACCTCGATCACCGCTGGTCGATGGTCGCTGAGCCGATGATCGCCGCGCCTGCGCCGATCCGGATCGACGACCCCGATGATCCGCGGCTGGATGACTTCCGCGACCTCACCACGGCAGATCGCCGTCCGGATCGTCCCGGCGGTCGGGGTCTGGTGATTTGCGAAGGCGTGGTCGTCGTCCGGCGGTTGCTCGCCTCGCCGTATCCGGTGCGAGCACTGCTCGGCGTCGCGCGTCGGTACGAGCAGCTGTCCGGTGATCTGTCCGCGATTGGTGCGCCGTTCTACCTCACCACCGCCGAGGTGATGGCCGCGGCGGTCGGCTTCCATCTCAACCGCGGGGTCTTGGCGACCGCGGACCGGGTCGACTTCCCGGACGCGGTGGACGTGGCCCGGCGCAGCCGGACGGTGGCCGTGCTGGAAGGGGTGGGTGACCACGAGAACCTCGGCGCACTGTTCCGCAATGCCGCCGCGTTGGGTATCGGTGCCGTGCTGCTCGCCGAAGGATGCTCCGACCCGCTCTACCGCCGCAGCGTCCGGGTGTCGATGGGCACGGTGCTGTCGGTGCCTTTTGCGACGCTGAGCCCGGTGATCGAAGGCATGGACATGTTGCGGGGTAACGGGTTTCAATTGGCAGCCTTGTCGCCATCGGGTGAGTCGACGCTGCGTGAAGCTCGTTGGTCGGACCGGGTTGCGGTCCTCGTCGGAGCAGAGGGACCGGGCCTGACTCCGGCCGCGCTCCGGGCCGCCGATATCCGGGTGAGGATTCCGATGTCGAACAACGTCGATTCACTCAATGTCGCCACCGCGGCGGCCATTGCGTTTGCCGCCATCACCGGTTGACGGCGGTCACGGTTGAGACTTTCGAAAACCCTCGTCGCGAAACAGCGAATCTCCTTGTCCGCCAACACAACGGACACCGCCGACCCGATGCCGCTGCGGGAAGGGCAGCGTCAATGAGGGTCACCATGAGCGCCGTCATCACAGGACTGGGTGCACTGATGATCAGCACTGCACTGGCCGGCTGCACAGGTGCAGCGGTCACGCCGTCGACCGAGCCGTCCCGGTCGGGTCAGTGCACGGAGAAGGAGGCATTCGACATCACCCTGCCCTCGCCGGGTGCGCAGCCCATTGGCGCGGCGACCCCCTACGACGCCATCCGAACGACAGGGTTGGTCCTTCCACCGGAGTACGGGTCACCGGACACCGTCTGGGCGACCGCTTCGAGCCGGCCCGGCCCGGTACGGTTCGTTTCTCCGCAGGGGGCAACGGTTCTGGTGACCGCACTGCCCGACGGCAGGTGGACCGTTCTCAGCGGAGAACGCTGCCGCTGACCGGCTTTCGGTCCGGACGAACGGACGTCAGGGGCGTCTGCCGGCGAGCAGGGCCGTCGCGGCAGGGCGCAGTGCGTCGTCACACCCGTAACCGATCCACGTCGCTCCCAGCATGAGCGCCATGCAGTCCGCCGTGCTCTCGTTCGCGGTGATGGAGGACGGGTCGTCACCGATGATGGCGCTCAGCGCCGCTGCGGACGCGGCCAGGCTGCCGAACTGACGGACCTGCAGCACATGGCTGTATTCGTGCACCATCACCGAGAAACGATTCTCCGCCGGCATGTCGGGGTCGAGGTAGATGGTGTGCCCGTCGCTCGCGCCCCAACCGCCGTTGCGCTGCAGGACCCAGTGTGCGGTCTCACCCGGGTCGACCTGCGGTATGAGGTCGGTCATCCAGTTGCCCGATGTCTGCGCGGCAGGTTCAACCGCGGCCGGCGCCACCTGTTCGGGTGTCATCGCATTCGCCGACCGCTCCTTGGTTGTCGGTGCCGACGCCGGGGCTGTCGGCGGCCGAGGCTTCGCTGTGGTGCTGGGCCGCGGTGAGGAGCCAGGTGCCGGCGACGACGAACCCGCGGGGACGCTGGGCTTCGGTGCCGGCTCGGTTGCGGAATTCCGTGTCGGATGCGTGGCCGACGGTGTCCATGCCGGCCCCTGGGACGCGGTGGTCGTCCCGACTGCGGCAGCCATCGCCGGCGTGGTGATGGTCGGCGTGGTGGTGGTCGGCCTGGTGACGGTCGGCCTGGTGACGGTCGGCCCAGTGACGGTCGGCGTGGCGTTGTCGGCCGCGGCGAGTGCAGGCCCGCTCGCATCGACGAGGCCGTGCACCAGAGTGGTCACGATGAGCGCGATGACGGCAACCAGGCCTGCCGACATCAAGAGTCGGCGAATGCGGCGGGGCGGTGCTTCGGCGGACGGATCCATGGCGGCTCTGCCTCCAGACGGCGCGACCACGGCGCCCGGATCGCGGCGCGCGTCAGCCGGGTCGGTCGTGGAACGGGTTGAGGTGCGCGTTACTGCGTGCGCGGTGGTGCATGTGTTCAGCGCTCGGGCGGGTGGTGGTCAAGGCAGGTGGCGAACCGGTCCTTGAAGAATGTCACGTAACGTGAGACTGAGTGAGGCATTGGAGTGATAAACACCGTATCGAGATGTTCCTTGTCCCCAATAGTGACGCTATGTCGACCCTTTTCTTCGCACCGTGGCATGACTCGGGCCACATTCGCGGTCGTGGTGCCCGATCGTGGTGCGTTGTCAGCGCCCGGCCTGGTCGTCGTTGCCTGTTCCGTTTCCCTGATCCCGATGGCGGCCTGTGAGGCGTGCAACGACGTCCGGGAGCCTGGCGCATGGCTGTGTGCAATACAGTCCGATCGCGATGAACGACGACACCGACCACGCCGAACCCGGTACCTCGAGGCGCGCCGACCCGGATGACGGCGGCGCGCCCACCGAACGGCCGGCTGGAAGCGCGTATCAGCGGCGACGTGGGTCGGCGACCGTTTATCTGGTCCCTGACGACCCAGCTCCCGATGACGATCGCGATCCGGGTGGGGGCGACGGTGCCCGGACCGACGCCGAGCCCCATTCGGAATCGGCCGCCGCACCGCGCGAGACAGGGTCCGATGAGTGGCCGTGGGTGGCGGAATGGCGGGCGGCCCCGGAGCCGACGCCGTGGGCGACGGGACTTGTGCTCACCGCCTTCTCGGCGTTGGTGGTGGCGGTCGCGGTGTGGGTCCTGTGCGCCGGACTGGCCGATCGACCCATCGTCGCCGTCCTGGTCAACGTGCTGGTGGCCGGCGGGCTGGCGCCCGCGATATGGCTCTCCCGGAACCTGCCGGTGCTGCGCTGGATCGCCGCAGGGGCTCTGGTGGGCATCGCCGCCGGCTGGATCTCCGCACTGCTGATGCTGCCCGTTCCGGCCTGAACGCTTGTACCGCAGGCTGTTTCATCCTGTCGGAAGTGGCCCGTCACCGACGCCGACCAACGTTCCGGTGAGCCGCAGGCCGTGACGAGCAACGGCAAGGCAGGTGATGTAGGTGTCCTGCAGGATTTCCTGCGATGGTGGGACGACGATGCCGGTGTCCCGTAAATCGAGGATCGTGTAGCTCAACGCACCTGCCCGGGTGGCGTCCTCGGTGCGCATCATCCGGCCGGCGTAGACGGTGCAGGAGCGATGAACGTCGGCCGCCGTGTGCGGGGCGTTTCCGAGCCCGGTGGTGGCAAGTATTTCGACGGCGTGCGGCCGGTCGCAGGGCACCTGCTCCGAGTCGAGCATTGCCGGCGTTCGCCAGCAGTTCCCGAAGTTGGACGGCAGCGTGCCGGCCGTCAGCACGTCCTGCAATCTGCCCCGATAGGGCTGCGCGGCCGGCGCCCCCACGACGCAGGCCGACCAGCGCTGCCCGGTCAGTCGTTGGATCCGGCTCGGCCCGACAGCCGTGTCCTGGAAGTTCTGCGCGGGCGACCACACGATTGCCGGCTCCCCGCGTGCTCCGTCCACCACCGGCCCGACAGAGCCGGTGTAGCCGATGCTGTTCAGGGCACACTGGGAGAGCTCGTTCTGATACTGCGGTGCCGGCACGCGTTTGGGAGTGTCGGCGTCATCGGTGACGGACACGACCTCCCCGACGATGGGTCCGTCACAGGGGCCGTACCGGGCGACGGGAAGTTCGATCTGGTCGTCCACGCCGAAGTTGCCCTCCCTGAGCAGCCGGTTCACGTCGGCCACGGCGACGACACAGTCGCCTCGGGCCGGCGGGTCCGGAATCGCTATCGGCTCGGCGCTGCCCGCAATCCTGCGCTGCGAGAGATTCGGCGCCACGACGGCGACGACGAGGACGACGAGGACGACGATCACTCCGGCGAGCCGTCGGTCCATGCCTCCGAAGGTAATGCGCCGCAGAACCGGGCGCGGAGCCCGCACTGTGATACTGCTCCGAGCTGAGGTGTTGCACCTCGGTGCACAAACCGGCGGTGGGGGCGGGAGGATCGCTCCTCCCGCCCCCACCGGCTTGCCGGCCCTTGCGGACCGCTCCTCTCAGTTCATCCGTTGGGTGAAGGTCCGCGTACTGCCGGTGAAATTCCCGTCACCGGTGTAGGTCGCCACCACGGTGTGCCTGCCCTTGCCCAGATTGGGACTGGGCGTCAGAGCAGCGGTCCCACCGGCCAGCTCGACCGAAACCGTGGCACCGCCGTCGATCGAGAATTCGACTGTCCCGGTCGGCGTTCCGGTGCCCGGTGCCACCGCTGTGATGGTGGCGGTCAGGGTGACAGAAGTGCCACCCGTTGCGGGATTGCTGCTGCTGGTGACCACAGCCCGACTCCTGGCCATGTTCACGGTCTGGGTGAATGCCGCGCTGGTGCTACCCGCAGCATTCGCCGTACCACTGAAGGTCGCCGACACCGAGTGCGAGCCAACCGCCAGATCGGTGCTGACCAGGGTTGCCACGCCCTGCGCATCCAGATCGACCGGTCCGCCGACGGTGCTGTTGTCGACCGTGAACTGAACGCTCCCGCCGGCCGTCCTGGTCGACACCCGAGCGGTGAACGTCACCGACTGCCCGGACACCGAGGTGCGGTGGTTGGAGCTCAGTGCGGTGGTGCTGCCCCGCGGCGTCACCAGCTGGTCGACCGTCCCGCTGCTGCCGCCGAAGACCGGCGAGCCACTGTAGGTGGCCGTGACGGTGTGCGAGCCGGCCGACAGGGCGGCCGTTGCGTACCTGGCACGACCCGACGCCAGATCAACCGCGCCTCCCACGTCGGTACCGTCCACGGCGAACTGCACCGTTCCAGTGGCGGTCCCGGCGCCGGTGGACGGTTTCACTGTGGCGGTGAACGTGACCGTCTGCCCGGAGGTCGACGACGGCGTCCGGTTGCTCGTCAGCGTGGTCGTCGTCGCCCTCGCCGTCGGCGCGACGGTCACGACGTTCGACGGCTGGTCGCCGGCGGCGTTCCACGCCACCACCCGGTAGGCGTAGCTCGATGCCGGATCCGGCGGGGTCGTCGCGAAGGACGTGACGTTGGCCAGTGCGGTCCCGATCGGCGCGTACGCCCCGACGGTTCCGTTGGTCACCGGTGCCCTCTCGATCCGGTAGCCGACTTCCGCGGTGCGATCCGGATCGGTCCAACTGGTCGGGCTGCCGTAGTCGACCGGTGTCCCGTCCGTCCAGGACAGTTTCCCTGCCGCGGCGTCGAAGCTCAGCGCCGGGGCCGTCGGGAGTGTCTTTTTCACCATGACCGACACCGGCCGCATCATGTCCATCTCTTCATGGCTCAGGATGTGGCAGTGCCAGACGTACTCCCAGCCGAAGTTCACGACCTCATTGACGATCGGGGCAATGGGGTTGCCATTGGCGTCGGTGTTGTTGAAGCCGGCTTCCGTTCCGTTGGGCCCGTTCTGCGAGCCCTTGGCCCCGATCGGCATCATCGGATTCAGCGGCCGTTTGCTGTCCGGCACGCCGAACGGCACCGTCGGAATGATCGGCCGCACCGCGACGATGGTGTCCTCCAGGGGACTCACCCTGACGGTGTCCTTCCACCCCAGCTCGGTCGGTTCGGGCGGAATGATGATGTTGTCCCAGGTCACCCGGTTGATGACTTGGACGTCATAGAGGTGGAAGTGGATGGGATGGGTGTCCACCCCGTTGTGGGTGATCTTCCATATCTGGGTGCCGTCCGTTTCCGAGGAGATCTGTGTGACGTTCAAACTGCTCGGCGTGTCGTTGCCGGGCGTCAGTACCTCGGTCGCCGGGTTGCTGAACGGATACAGGATGATGTTCTGCAGCAACGGGGTGGCGCCGGGGGCCTCCAGTCCCATGTTCGCCGTCATCCGCCCGAACTCGTCGAAGTTCGCCGAGTTCATCTCGTCGTGGATGCCCTTGGGTTGCAGGGGTATCGACAACTGTTGTCCTGAAAGGGTGTCGAACTTGAACGCGTCGCCACCCTGCTGCTGGATGCGCGCGTACCCGTCGCACTTCGCGGACGGGTTCGTCGGGCTGCTGCAGAACCCGCTGCCTGCGAAACTGCTGCCGTAGGTCGAGTTGTAGGCGGCCTGACCGACGATGATCGGATTGGAGCCCGACTCGAAGACGCCCGAACCATCGGCGTGATGCGCGAATGCAGCGTTCAGCGCGCCCATCCCGTCGGCCTCGGTGCCGGTCCGGTCGAAGGCGATGGCCGGTTGCGTGTTGGACACCTTGACCTGCATGACGGTGCGGGTGTTCGGGCCGTAGCCCGGAAGGGTGCTCGGTGCGCCGGCGGGGGACAGGTCCGGTCCACCGGTGTAGTAGTCGTAGCTGCTGACCCTGGCCGGGAACGCCGCCGGAGCGTCGTTGTACAGGATCAGGGTCTTGCCTCGGTACTGCGAGAAGTCCACGACCACGTCGGCCCGCTCCGCCGGTGCGAGCAACAGGGAGTGCTTGTCGACGTTACCGACGTCGAAGCGCGTCGGGTCGGTGATCCAGGTGGTCGGCTGGGCCGGCACGACCACCGGAGCAGGCAGGAAGCCGCCCTCGGTGCCGATCTGGACCCAGCTCGGTCCGGCCGGGCTCTTGGTGGTGTCCGGCGTCGGGAACACGTTGGGGTCGGTCTGCGCGGCCTCGACCTCGGCCGGCTTGAGCGCAACCTCGCTCAGCGTTCCCGTCGTCGGGTCGGCGACGTACCAGGACAGGTTCCAGAACCGATCATTGGCGGCGTTGAGGATCCGGTAGCGGTATGCCTTGGGATCGACCGTCGTGGTCGGGTAGGCGGTGCCGTTGACGACGGGTGTGTCGTTGAAGGCCTCCATACCGACCGAGTTGTTCGGCGTCCCGGGAATCTGGGCCGGCTCGCAGAACGGCTGCACGTCGGGGTCGCAGGCGGGATCGAAATAGGGATTGGCGATCGGTGGGTATTTCGCGTCCTTGGCCGGCGGCCAGAACCACGGCCCGTACATCCAGCGTCCGAACGCGCTCATCCCCGATGGGTCGCTGGGGTTCTGTGCTGGCATGTAGACGTGCGGCGTCCACAGGCTGCCCGGCCCGCCCCACTTGGCGGCATCCCAGGTCGGATCCTGCTTGGCCATCGTTGCCGCGTCCGGGACGAACGTCTTGTCCTGGATGATCAGCGGAGTGCCCTCACCGACATCGGCAAGCGCGCCACCCGGGGCGATCAGTTTCTTTTCGGTGTCGTCGGTCAGCAGATAACCGGCTGCCTGACCGGCGTACACGTTCAACCGCGTGATGCCCCAGGCGTGGTCGTGGTAGAACATCAGCCGCGCGCTCTGCTGGTTGGTGTAGAAGAACGTCTCCGCTCCCGGCCCCGGGTCGGGCATGTCCGGGACGTTGCTGACACTGACACCCTTGGGGTAGGCGGTGTTCTCGCCGCTCGGGGTGACCCACTGATGCGGGGTGCCGTCACTGATCCACGGGGTGATGCCGCCGTGCAGGTGCAGGGTGGCCCGGTTCTCCGAGTAGCAGGTCCTCTCCTTCATGGTGCCGCCGCACATCGGGTTGCGCACGCCGTCGGTGACGGAGCCCTCATCGGGCGCCATGTCCATCGGCACGCCGTTGGCGTCCAGCCGCATCATGTCCGGCCCGGGACCGGAACCCATCATCGAGGTGTCGACGGGCAGGAACAGGTCGCCGCTCTCGCCGGTGGGCAGCAGGTTGCGGAACAGGATGCGGACCGGCTTGTCCTTGGTGGCAACGATTGTCGGCCCGAGGTAGTGCGGATCGTCAACCCCGAAGAATCCGGTGATGGGGGTCGCGGCGACGTCCGGATCCAGGTTCGCGTTGGTCAGCTGCGTGTGCTTCCCGGGAACGACGCCTGTCGAGACCTGCACGTAGCCGCGCAGCAAGGTGTCCGGAAGATCGCTGTGGAACTTCATCCGGTACTGGACCAGGGCGATCTCGTAGTAGTCCGCGCCCGGGTAGGTGGTCGTGTCCGGCACGGCGACCGGGATGTACTGGCCCAGGTCGTTGGCATGGGCCTCGTCCTGACCGGGCAGGGTGTCGACGAACTTCCTCAGGCCCGGCGTCAGGTAGCCGGAACCGGGGTTGGTGACGGTGATGCCGGTGACGGCGCCCTTCACGGCCACCTCTGCCGTGGCGCTGGCGCCCCGGTCGGTGCCGTCCGCGTCGGTGATGGCGACTGTCGGCGCCGAGTCGTAGCCCTGTCCGCCGGAGGTCATGTCGATCCGGCTGATGCCGATGGTGGAGGTGACTGTGGCGGCCATCGGGTTGATGGCGGTGCCGTCGAGGATGGTGACGGTGGGCGCCGAGGTGTACCCGGACCCCGGGTTCACCACCTCGACGCTCGCGACCACACCATTGCCGCCCATGACGGCGGACCCGGTGGCCGTTGTCCCGTCAGGAAGATCCGGGAGGGAGAACTTGACGGTGGGCTGGATGGTGTAGCCACTCCCACCATTGTCGAGCGTGAGGTTGTCGACGCCGCCGCTGGCGACAGCCGCCGCCTCGGACCCGGCGGTGGGACTGCCGTCGGTGATCACGACCTTCGGCGCGGTGAAGCCGAAACCGCTCTCGTGCACGGTGATGGCGGAGACGACACCGGGGGAGATCTGCGCCGTCGCGGTGGCGGGCGACGTCGGGGTCACACCGCCGGCGGTGATGGTGACCTTCGGCGCAACCGCGTACCCGCTACCGGGACTGGTGACGGTCACCGCCGAGATGGCACCGGTCTTGGGGTCGACCGTCGCGGTCGCCTCCGCACCCAATCCCGGGTCGGCGATGGTCGGGGTGACGGTGGCCGCGAAGCTGTAGGTGCGGTTCTGCGAGTGCAGCGGGTATCCGGCGGCGGTACCCAAGGAGAGGGTGTCATTCAACGCCGGCGGTTCGGTGGTGCCGGGCGCACCGGCGGTTGCCGGGGTGCTCAACGTGTCGGTGCCGCCGTTGACGTCGACCGGGATGCCCTCGCCGTAGAAGCCGATGACGTCACCGTCGTTGACGGCAACGTTCGGGATCGGATACGTGTCGACCTCGCCGGACGCAACGCTCGGCGGCGCGACCACTTGTTCACCCGCGTCGTAGACGACCGTGTACTCGTTGGCCGTCTCGGTCGGTCGAAGAAGGTAGGGATGGAACTTGTTCCCGGCCGACGGTGTCGGGCTGCCCCCCGTGGTGCCCTGATTCCAGATCTGGAAGTCCTGCAGTTTGCCCGCCGGCAGCTTGGTGTTGCCAAGTACGACCAGGACCGGGCCGAGTGTGCCCGGCGCGGTCGCGTAGTCGGTAGCGTAGGCGCGCTGCTGCAGCGGGTTGCCGTACAGCGCCGGGGTCGGGCTGCCGAGGCCGATGGAGACGACCGCGTCGGAGAGCACCTGCGGGCTGTTCGCCCAGTTCGGGTACGGACCGAAGTAGTGCGGAACCTTGGTCTCGTCCGGCGTGCCTGCTGGTGCCGCGGCAGCCGCAATCCCCGCAGCGGCGGGACCGGCTCCCGGCGGAGCACCGAACGCCGGCGTCGCTGCAGTCTGGCAGACCACCACCAGGGCCAGCATTGCGACGAGCAGTCTCCTGATCATGAACGTCCCCTCCCGCTGTGAAGTACCTGTGAGCGGCACTCAACTCGGATGGGAAAACGGAAATTAGGGCATAAAGGCCTAAACCTGTCACTCGATGGAGTGTATTTGGGCGACATCACTACAGACAGCAACGAAGAGTACGCCAGATGTGGTCGGATTCCGGGTCGCCGGAGGCTCCCGGCGGATCGGGGGTAGCCGAACGTGACCAGACACGTGATCAGGCGACGCGGTGCGGTCAGACCAGGGAGTCCCGCCACGCACGATGCAGCGATGCGTACGCCCCAGACCCGGCGATGAGGCCGGCCGGCGACCCGTCCTCGACCACCCTGCCGTCCTCCATCACCAGGACGCGGTCGGCGATGGCAACGGTGGAAAGCCGGTGCGCGATGATCACGGCGGTCCGCCCGCGTAGCACGTTGTCCAGTGCCCGCTGCACCGCCCGTTCGGCCGGGATATCAAGCGAGGCAGTCGCTTCATCGAGGATCAGGACGGCGGGATCGGCGAGGAAGGCACGCGCGAAGGCGACCAGCTGACGTTGACCCGCGGACAGCCGCCCACCGCGTTTGCGGACGTCGGTGTCGAAACCCTCCGGTAGCGCGCGAATGAAGTCGCCGGCACCGATGGCGTCCGCCGCGGCCTCCACCTCCGCCCTGGTGGCCGTCGGCCGTCCCAGTGCGATGTTGTCGGCGACCGTGCCGGAGAACAGGAATGACTCCTGCGTGACCATGACGACCCCGCGGCGTAGGTCCGCGGTCCTGATCCTGGAGACGTCGATCCCGTCGAGCAGTACCCGGCCTCCGGTCGGGTCGTAGAAACGGGCCAACAGCTTCGCCATCGTCGATTTGCCTGCGCCGGTCGCTCCGACGATGGCAACGGTCTGCCCCGGCGGGATCAGCAGGTCCAGCCGGGACAGCACCGGCACCGTCGGCGTGTAGGCGAACGTGACCCCGTCGAAGCGCACCTCACCGGCGATGTCCCGATCCGCCGGCAGCGCCACCGGATCGGTGGGCTCCGGCACCGCGGGCACCTCCTCGAGCAGACCGGAGATCTTCTCCAGGGCAGCGGCTGCGGACTGGTAGGTGTTGTAGAACATCGCAAGCTCGTCCAACGGGTCGTACATCCGCCTGACGTAGAGCAGGAACGCCGCCAGTACCCCGATTTCGACACTGCCGTCGATGACCTGCACGGCGCCGATCACCATCGTCGCGACCAGGCTCAGATTGCCGAACAATCGGACGGCCGGCGTGTACTGCGCCAGCGCGATGAGACCGTCACCATTGGCCTGCGCGTTCTCGTCGTTGAAGGCACCGAAGATGGCCCGGTTGCGTGCTTCCCGACGGAACGAGAGCACCGCACGCAGACCGTTCATCGTCTCGGTGAACTGCACGATCACCGAGGCGATCGCCGACCGGGTCCGCCGGTAGATCCGCCGCGATCGGTTCTGGAACCACCTGGTGGCGATCAGGATCGGGATGAACGCGGCCAGCGCGATCAGGCCGAGTTCGAGATCGAGCACCAGCAGTGTCACCGAGATCGCGATCACCGACAGCAGCCCGGACACCAGGCCTTCGAGACCTTCCGCAGCGAGGTCGCCCAGCGCGTCGAGGTCGCTGGTCATCCGCGAGATCACCTTGCCGGAGGTGTATTTCTCGTGGAAGGACAGGCTCAGCGCCTGAGAATGGTCGAAGACCCGACCCCGCAGATCCAGTAGCACCGCCTGGGACACCTTCGCGGACAGCCGGACGAACAGCGCCTTGCCGGCCGCATTGGCGATCCCGGCCACCAGGTAGGTGAAGGTGGCCAACAGCAGTGGGCCGGAGTCGCCGGCAGCCAGCGCGGGCACCGCGGTGTCGATGCCGTAGGCGATGACCAACGGCCCGATGAGGTAGGCGATCTCGCTGAACACCACGATCAGCCCGGCGAGCAGCGCCCACCAGCGGTGCGGGCGCACCAATGAGCCCAGCAACCGGCGGGAGCGGGCCTGCAGCTTCAGCCCGACCGCGACCGAGGTGTCCGCGGTGTCCTCGGCGGCGACCCCTCGCCATGCCTCGTCGGCCTCCGGGTCGAGGACCACGGGCGTGGTGGTGGCCGATGACGTCATGCCCGCTCCCTTCCGCGGAGTCCCGAACCGGCTTCTGCCAGGTGGAACTCGCTCGCCGCGCCGGCGTCCTCGCGGCTCGCCAGCAGATCCCGGTATGCGGGTTCACTCGCCATCAGCACCGAGTGCGTCCCGACAGCGGTGACCCGGCCGCGGTCGAGCAGCGCCACCCGGTCGGCCAGCTGCACCGTCGACGCGCGATGCGCGATGACCAACGCAGTGGTACCGGACAGCACCGATCGCAGCGCCTTCTCCACCTGAGCCTCGGTGTGGATGTCCAGAGCGGACAACGGGTCGTCCAGGACCAGCACCGCAGGCTTCGAGACGACGGCCCGGGCGAGCGCGAGCCGCTGCCGCTGGCCGCCGGACAGGGAAAGGCCCTGCTCACCGATCCGGGTGTGCAGGCCCCACGGGAGGTCGTGGACGAACTGCGCCTGCGCCACCTCCAGGGCCTCGCGCACCTCCTCGTCGGTGCCGTCGGGTCGGCCGAGCAGGACGTTCTCCCGCACGGAGGCGGAGAACAGCGTCGGTTCCTCGAAGGCGATGGCGACCAGCGACCGCAGATCGTCCAGGGCGAGATCCCTGATGTCCACCCCGTCGAGGGTGATGGCGCCGCCGGTCACGTCGTACAGGCGATTCACCAATGACGTCAGCGTCGTCTTACCCGATCCGGTTGCGCCGACCAGGGCGATGGTCTCGCCCGGTGCGATGTCCAGATCGATCCCGCGCAGCAGGTCCGGTGCATCGTCGGGGGCGTCCGGGAAACGGAAGTGCACGTCGGTGAATTGCAGCCGACCACGCACCCGCCCTGCGATCGTCCGCGGGTTGACCGGGGACGACACCGTGATCGGCGAATCCATCACCTCGAAGTACCGCTGGGAGGCACTGGCTGCGTCGTTCGACATCGCAAGCAGCCAACCGATGGAGTCGATCGGCCAGCGCAGCCCGAGCGCGACCCCGAAGAACGCGACGAGCGTGCCGGCGGACAGTGTGCCGTCGGCGACCTGACGGACGCCAAGGAACAGGGTGAACCCGAAGGCGATCTCGGGGACCAGGACGATGACCGCCCACAGTTTCGAGATGACCCCGGCCTTGCCGATCTCGGTGTGCCGCAGCCCGCGCGCAGCGGTCAGGAACCGACGGCTCTGATAACCGCTGCGCCCGAACGCCTTCACGATCCGGATGCCCAGAACCGACTCTTCGACCAGGGTCGCCAGATCACCGACCTGATCCTGGGAACGGCGGGCGAGGACCTGGTATCGGCTCTCGTAGTAGAAGCACAACGCGACCAGCGGCACCGCCAGTGCCGCAACAATCAACCCCAGCTGCCAGGACAGGGTCAGCAGGATGACCACCCCGACGACGAACGCGGTCAGGTTCACCACGAGAAACACCAGGCCGAACGCGAGAAACCGGCGGATCGTCGTCAGGTCCGATATCGCGCGGGACATCAACTGACCCGCCGGCCACCGGTCGTGGAACGACACCGGAAGCCGCTGCAGGTGGTCGTACATCGTCGCTCGCATCGTGGCCTCGACCCGCATCGTGGGCCGGGACGCGAGCATCCGGCGGAGCCAGAACAGTGCAGCCTCGAAGAAGCCGAGCACGAGCAGGACGCCCGCCAGCGGCCAGAGTCCCGCGAGATCGCCGTCGGCGATCGGGCCGTCGATGATCCGCTGGATCACCAGCGGGAACAGCAGACCACAGAGCGTTGCCACCACCGCGCTGACCGTGCTGGCGGCAAGTGCGGGTAGTGCGGGCCTGGCAAAGGGCAACAGCCGCAGCAGTGACCTCGTCGCGGAGGTACGCGGCGTCCGGCCCGGGTTCCGATCCGCGATCGGCCCGTCGGGTTGGTCGGCGTTGTCGAGATCCGCTTGAGCGGCAGGGGAACTGGTCGTCATCGCGTCGCCAGGCTACGTCCGGGTGCCGACAGTCTCGACCGGGTTTATCGTCGGCGGACCCGTTTTCCGCGGGACGTCCGGCGCAGCGAGGCCCCGGCATCGTCGGGTTGGTCACAGCGGTGCCTGGGTCGACGTCGAGCCTACGATCCGGCCATGCTGGATCGGATCCGAAGCGACGACATCGCCCGACGCTACGACCTGGGGCGGGACGCGGTGCTCTCCGACAAGCCGGTTGCGCGCGGCAAGCAGGGCGAGATCTGGCACCTGGACACCAGCCTCGGCAGCTGGGCCGTCAAGAGGTCCTTCCGTCCCCTGCAGGAATGGGAGATCGCCGCTGCGGCCGCGTTCGAGGAAGCGGTGGCAGCGTCCGGCGTCCGGGTGCCGCGGGTGATCCGCACGATCGATGGCGAATTGCTCGCCGGAGTCGGTGGCGATCAGATCCGGGTCTTCGAGTGGGTTGATCTGTTGCCCCCGGACATCACCGCCGACCCGCTGCTGGTCGGCGCCGTCGTCGCCGGGATCCATCGGGTTCGCCGGACGATGGGGGACCTGCCGGACTCCTGGTACACCGAAGCCGTGGGCGCGGACCGGTGGGATGCGCTGATCCCCGACCTGAACAGGGCCGAGGCCCCGTTCGCCGACGCCCTGGCGCAGGCCAGGAACGAACTGGTGGAGCTGGAGCAGTGGATCGAACCGCCACGCCGTCTGCAGACCTGTCATCGGGACTTGTGGGCGGACAACCTACGGTCGACACCGGCCGGCGGGATGTGCGTCATCGACTGGGAGGGCGCAGGTCTCGCCGATCCGAGCCAGGAACTGGCGTGTGTGCTCTTCGAATTCGCATCCGGCGACGCGGTGCGGGTGCGCGCGTTGTATCGCGCCTACGTCGACGCCGGCGGGCCTGGCAGGGTCGATGATCAAGGTTGCTTCTCCATGCTGATCGCCCAGCTCGGGCACATCGCGGAGGCCGCCTGCAGGCAGTGGCTGGAGCCGACCCCGCGGTCGTCGCGGGCCGACAGCGCGGCCTCGTTCGCCGAGTTCGTCGATCGTCCCCACGACCGCGCTGTGCTGGGGCACATCCTGGACGCGGTCGGTGAGCTCGGACCGCTGTCGTAGCGGTCGGCCTTCAGTGCGCCACCGCCCGACAAGCAAGAAGCCCGATGCGTGAATGACAGTGCCCGCAAACCACGTGAGTTTGGTTCGTCAGTGAATGAACCGCGCCGTCCTTGTCTGGATCCCGTGCCCGAGGCGGCTGATGTCACGATCCGATAGCGGTCTCTTGACGACCTGATACGGGCATGGTTGGGTTCCTTAATACCAATCTGCAACTATGAGCCGGCTCACTGAGGAGTACTCGGCATTGGCAACTGACGTCCTGAGCGGCACGTTGACGCACCTGCGATCCGGTGGTGTCAGCCTTCTGTTGGACTCCCGTGACGGCGGTCTGCCGGCCGTGCTGCACTGGGGCAGCGACCTGGGTGAGCTCAGCGCTGCGGAGGTCGTCGAACTCGAGACCGCGCTCGTCGCACCCTTCGGTGACAGCCGGATCGACGTGCCTACCCGGATCAGCATCCTGCCCACCCCGGCGGAGGGATGGGTCGGCACGCCCGGCCTCGCCGGTCACCGCCGCGGGCGGGACTTCTCCCCGACCTTCACGGTGCTGCAGGAGGAGTCGCTCGGCGAAACCGGCCGGCGTTACCGTGCCGTCGACGACGTCGCACAGCTGGAGGTCGTTCTCGAGGTGGAACTGGCGGTGTCCGGTCTGTTGCGGGTCCGGGCGGCGTTGACGAACACCGCCGAGGCGCTGCCATTCGAACTCGGTGGTCTGGTGTTGGCACTGCCGGTGCCGACGGAGGCCGACGAGCTGTTCGACATGACCGGACGCCATGCCCGCGAACGGGTTCCGCAACGCGGACCGTTCCGGGTGGGAACCCTGCTGCGGGAGTCCCGCAAGGGGAAGCCAGGTCTGGACGCCTCCTACCTGTTGGCCGCGGGGACCGCCGGATTCGGGTTCACCGCCGGCGAGGTGTGGGCCGTGCATGTCGGGTGGTCCGGCAATCAGGTCGCCTACGCCGAGCGTGGTTACAACGGCGTGCGGCAGTTGGGTGGCGGCGAGCTGCTGCTGCCCGGCGAGATCGACCTCGGACCAGGCGAGACCTACACGATGCCCTGGCTGTACGCGAGCTACGGGTGCGGATTGAACGAGGTCGCGCAGCGCCTGCACAGCTATCTCCGCGCGCGCCCATCGCACCCGTCGAAGCCGCGGCCGGTGGTCCTGAACACCTGGGAGGCAGTGTATTTCGACCAGAGTCTCGATCGGCTGATCGCGCTCGCCGAGGCCGGTGCCGCGGTGGGTGCCGAGCGTTTCGTGCTCGACGACGGGTGGTTCCGGCATCGCCGAAACGACCGCGCCGGCCTCGGTGACTGGTACGTCGACGAGCAGATCTGGCCGTCCGGCCTGCACCCGTTGATCGAGAAGGTCCGGGGGCTCGGCATGGAGTTCGGCCTCTGGGTCGAACCGGAGATGATCAATCTCGATTCCGACCTGGCCCGGGCGCACCCGGAGTGGATGTTCCGGGCCGGCGGCCGGCAGGGCCTGGCCTCGCGCAACCAATATGTGCTCGATCTCGCGCATCCCGAGGCCTACGCGTACATCTCCGAACGCCTGCACAGCCTGTTGGACGAATACGACATCTCCTATCTCAAGTGGGACCACAACCGGATGGTTGTCGAAGCCGGGCATGGGCCGGAGGGACGTCCCGGAGTGCACGCGCACACCGCGGCGCTGTACCGGCTGCTGGCCGAGATCCGTGAGCGCCACCCGGGTGTCGAGATCGAGAGCTGCGCAGGCGGCGGCGGCCGGATCGACCTGGGCATTCTCGAGCACACCGACAGGGTGTGGGCCAGCGACTGCAACGACGCGCTCGAGCGTCAGCGGATCCAGCGCTACACCGCACTGCTGCTACCGCCCGAGCTCGTCGGCAGCCACGTCGGCCCTTCCCAGGCGCACACCACCCACCGCACCCAACAGCTGGATTTCCGTGCCGGTACGGCGTTCTGGGGACACCTCGGCATCGAATGGGACCTGACCACAGCCAGCTCGCAGGAACTCGACCGGCTGGCTGCGTGGGTGGCGCTGTACAAGCAGTATCGCGGCCTGCTGCACAGCGGCGACCTCGTCGTCGCCGACCATCCCGACCCGGCCATCTGGGTCAACGGCGTGGTGTCGACCGGCCGTGACCGGGCGCTGTTCTCGATCGCGGCGGTGGACCGCTCGGTGACCTGGCCGCCCGGCCGGGTCCGGCTGCCGGGCCTGGATCCCGACCGCCGGTACCGGGTGCGGCCGGTGGCGCCCGCCGACCGTTACCCGGAGGCCCCGCAGGTTCCGCCGTGGTGGGACGAGGGCGTGATCGCGACCGGCCGGACGCTGGCCCGGGTCGGCGTCCAGATCCCCGCGATGTATCCGGAATACCTGCACCTGTTGCAAGCCACCGTGGAGGAGGGGGCGATGACCGGTCCACCGCCCCAGTAGCGCCCGCCAGACGGCAAGGGCAGCGGCAACACCGGGTTGGTGGACCCCGATGTCGCCGCAGCAGCAACGCCTTTCGCTCTATTCGCATCGTCGCACCACACCTGATGTCAACGATCGAGCCGGACGACGATCCGGTCCGGCAACTCAACGAAGGAGCAAGTACATGACGGCGACGACAAAGACGTCGAGACGCTGGCTGGCCGCCATGGCCGGCGGCGTGCTGCTGTTCGCCGCGGCCTGCGGCAGCAGCAGTGACAGTTCCAGCACTTCCAGCGCACCGGCAGGTGGGGCCTCGGGCTCTGCGGCGGCCGGTGGCGGTGGCGATGCCGGTGGCGGCGGCGGGACCGCGCCCTGCGAGCCGACCGCCGCAGGAGAGAAGGTGAACCTCAACTTCTACTCCTGGATCCCGGGGATCGAGACTGTGGTCGACACCTGGAACAAGGCAAATCCTGATATCCAGGTCACGGTCGCGACCGGCCCGAGCGGCAACGCCGGTGCGTACCAGAACTTCTCGAACGGTATCAAGGCAGGTAATGCTCCCGACCTGATGCAGATCGAATTCGACCGGCTGCCCAACTTCCGCATCCAGGACGGGCTTGCCGACATCGGCGGCTGCCCGGGCGTCGCCGACTCGAAGAGCCAGTTCGTGGACTGGACCTGGTCGCAGGCGACGTTCGGCGAGGACGGCCCGGTCTACGCCATCCCGCAGGACACCGGCCCGATGGCGCTGTTCTACCGCAAGGACCTGTTCGAGCAGAACAACATCGCGGTGCCGAAGACATGGGACGACTTCAAGACCGCTGCCGAGACCGTCAAGGCCAAGGGGGCGTTCATCACCAACTTCTCCAGTGGTGACCCGAACCAGTTCGCCGGGTTCGTCTGGCAGAACCAGGGCCAGTGGTTCGAGAACGCCGACGCCGGTTGGAAGGTCGAGCTGACCTCACAGCCGTCCACCGATGTGGCGAACTACTGGCAGGGTCTGATCGACGCGAAGCTGGTGTCCCCGGTGAAGAACTTCACCGACGAATGGAACAAGGCGGCGGACTCCGGCCAGCTCTGGGCATGGGTGTCCGCTGTCTGGGGCAACAACACCATCGAGTCCAATGCTCCCAGTACCAAGGGCAAGTGGGCGGTGGCCCCGATGCCGCAGTGGACCGCCGACGGAGCCTCCGCCGGCAACTGGGGCGGCTCGACCACGGCCGTCTTCAAGGGCAGCAAGCACCCGGCCGAGGCGGCGAAGTTCGCGCTGTGGCTCAACACCAACACAGAGTCGCTGACCGCGCTGAACAAGGAGGGCGGCCTCTACCCGGCCACCACCGCCGGACAGGACCTCCCGGCGCTGCAGCAGCCGAGCGCCTTCTACGGCGGCCAGAAGATCTTCGACGTCTTCAAGCAGGCGTCGACCCAGGTCGATCCCAACTTCACCTGGGGGCCGGTGATGAACGAGACCTACAACTCGCTCACCGACGGCTTCGGTGCGGCACTGGGCGGTCAGGGCACCCTGGCGGATGCGTTGGCAACCGCGCAGACCAAGACCATCGATGCCATGAAGGCGCAGTCGATCCCGGTCGCCGAGTAACCGCCTCGGATCGGCCGAACGACAGCAGTACCACCGCGCGGCACTGCGCCGAACGGTCGGCCGCGGGCGGGTGGAACCGGCAGGTTCCGCCCGCCCCGCGGTCGTTGGGCGGCTCCGCTTCCGCGCCCGTCAGGTGAAACACCGCCCCAGCACAAAGAAGTGAGAGGCACACGCCCATGACAACCGCGACAGCCGCTCCCATCGCCGAGCTACCACCGGCGAAGTCCCGCAAGCGTGAACCCACCAAGCACAAGGCTGCCATCGCCGGCTTCCTGGCGCCGTTCCTGGTGCTGTTCACGCTGTTCTACGCACTTCCGGTGCTCTACGCGCTGTACCAGTCGTTCTTCAAGACCGAACGCAAGGGCACCTTCGGTCCGGCGACCACCGTCTTCGGCGGCTTCGAGCAGTACCAGCGGGTCTTCGCGTCCAGTGAATTCTGGTCGTCCATCGGCCGGGTGCTGCTGCTGTTCATCGTCCAGGTGCCGATCATGCTCGGGTTGGCTCTGCTCTTCGCCTTGCTACTGGACTCCACCGTGACGAAGGGGAAGAAGTTCTTCCGGCTGGCCATCTTTGCGCCGTACGCGGTCCCCGGCGTCATCGCCGCGATCATGTGGGGCTTCCTCTACGTGCCGTCCCTGTCACCGTTCGGTATCACCGACAACGTCGACTTCCTCGGCTCGGGACTGATCCTGTGGTCCATCGCGAACGTCATCACCTGGGTGTTCTGCGGTTACAACATGCTGATCATCTTCTCGGCCCTGCAGGCAATTCCGCAGGAGATCTTCGAGGCCGCGCGCACCGACGGCGCCGGCCAGTTCCGCATCGCCTGGTCGATCAAGATCCCCATCGTGCTGCCGGCGATCATCCTGACATTCGTGTTCTCGATCATCGGCACGCTGCAGCTGTTCAACGAACCGCAGGTCTTCCGCACCATCACCAGTTCCGTGTCCAGCACCTACACGCCGAACATGGTGGTGTATTCGACCTCGATCGTGCCGAACTACAACCTGTCCGCCGCGTACTCGGTGGTCCTGGCACTGTCCACCTTCGTTCTTTCCTTCGTCTTTTTGAAGGTCACCCAGAAACGAGCGTTCGCATGAGCAGCGACGTGATCTCCGGGCCCACCGCGCCGGAAGCGGCCGCGCCGAAAGGCACCGGCCCCCGCGAACGACCGCTCTCCGTCGTGCTGGCCACCGGCGGCCTGGTGGTCGCCGCCATCTACTTCCTGGTGCCGATCTGGTGGCTGGTCGTCGCGTCCAGCAAGTCGCAGGCCACGCTGGTGACCACCAACGGTCTGTGGTTCGCACAGCCGTTCCAGCTGTTCTCCAACGTCTCCAACCTGTTTGCCTTCCGCGACGGGCTCTATCTCCGCTGGCTGGTGAACAGCGTCGGTTATGCCGTGCTGGGCGCGGCTTTCGGGACGTTGTTCGCGACGATGGCCGGGTACGCGCTGGCCAAGTACGTGTTCCGCGGGCGTGAGGTGGTCTTCAACGTCATTCTCGGCGGCGTCCTTGTTCCGGCCACCGCGCTGGCCCTGCCGCTGTTCCTGATGTTCAGCCAGGTGGGGCTGGTGAACACCTACTGGGCCGTCTTCCTGCCCAGCCTGGTCAGCCCCTTCGGCGTCTACCTGGCCAGGATCTATGCGGCGGCCTCGGTCCCGGAGGCCCTGCTGGAGGCAGCCCGGCTGGACGGTGCCAGCGAATTCCGGGCTTTCTTCGTCATCGCCGTGCGATTGATGAAGCCGGCACTGGTGACCATCTTCCTGTTCCAGTTCGTGGTCATCTGGAACAACTTCTTCCTGCCCTTGGTGATGCTCTCCAATGAGCGGCTCTTCCCGATCACGCTGGGCCTGTACACCTGGAACAGCTCGATCAACCAGGCTCCGGAACTGCGGTTGTTCGTCATCGTCGGCAGCCTGGTTTCGATCCTGCCGCTGCTGATCGCATTCCTCGGCCTGCAGAGGTTCTGGCAGAGCGGGCTGTCGGCGGGCGGCGTCAAGTAAGGCGCCCGCTGGTCTCGCGTCGGTAGGCGTCCGGCGCGAGACCACAGTGCGCGCCAAAGGTGGCATAGAAACTGCTGGTCGAGCCGAAGCCGGCCCGGGCCGCGATGTCGGTCGTCGTTGCATCGGTGGCGATCAGCAACCGCTGCGCCTCGGCGATCCTGGTCTGGGCGAGGTACTGGCCGATGGAGATGCCGGTGTGCCGGCGGAACAGCGCCGCCGCACGGCTGGGATGCAGGTGCACCGCGGCGGCGACATCCGCCAGCCGGATCGGTTCCTGGAAGTGGGTGGAGATGTACGCGGCGATCACGGCGGCGTGCCGCCCGGTACCCACCGGCACCGGTGACGGCACGACCGCGGGGTTCGGCTCCGCCGACGGTGAGAGCGTGGACACCCGCATCAGCAGGGCTCGCGACTCGTGCAGGGCCGCGTCGGTCAATGTTCGATCGGGGCCGATGTCCACCCCGATTTCAGCCGCCCACACCGACATCTGGCTGGTGAGCAGGGCAGGTGCCGGGAACGTGCGCACCGTGCCCTGCAGCAGCTGTCCGGCGAGGTCACCGGGCACCGACCAGCCCAGCACGTCCAGCAGCGGCACCGTCAACCAGCGGACCCGGACGGTGGTGTCGGTGTCGGTCAGCCGGTGCGGGACGCCGGCCCAGAAGACGGCGCAGGTGGCGTCGACCAGGCGCAGGCTGCGCCCGCCGTGCTCCAGGCTCGCCTCGCCGCCGTCGGTGACCAGCACCTCGACGTCGTCGTGCCGGTGCGCGATCGCCATCGCCGGGACGGCGCTCAGGCCGCAGGCGAACCCGAATTGCTCGTGGATGCTCGAGCCGGCCTGCGTCACGGGCATGGCAATCGGATTCTGGAAAATCTCGCGCTCATTCCGGAAGTATGCCTGCATCGAATTGCCTAGCGTGAACCGACGACGTGCGGGCCACCGGCCCGCCAGAGCCGATGGGAGATCTCGATGACCACGACACCCCCCGCCGCACCCACCGGTGCGGACCTCACCCGCGCCGGTCACCTGCTGACCGACGAGCAGGTGGAACAGTTCGACCGCGACGGGTACCTGGTCCTGCGGAACCGTATCGAGCCGGACCTGCTGGCTCGCCTGCACGAGGCCGCTCGGCAGTGGGTGGCCGAGGGTCACCGGCGCGAACCGGAGTCCCGCGGTGATTGGCTCTTCGCGAACCGGCAGTCGGGTCAGGTGATGTACCGGGTCGACTACATCCACGCGAAGAACCAACCGGCGTCGCTGGAACTGCTCGGGTCACCGGCCGTCCTCGGCATCGCCGAGAGCCTTGCCGGGCGGAACTTCGTACCCACCTACGAATCCATGGTGTTCAAGTCGGCAGGCGACGGCGCCCCCATCCCGTGGCACCAGGATGCGGTGCACCAGCGCAACTACCGGTTGTTCAACGTGGACGTCTACCTCGACGCGTCGGTGCGCGGGCAGGGTGCGCTGTACGTGGTTCCCGGCTCGCAGCGGCAACGCACGGACGCCTGCGCGATCGCCGAGGAACACGGCTGGGACCTACCCGGCGCGATCGAGGTCGAGATGGCGCCGGGTGACGTCCTGGTGCACGACGACATGATCGTGCACGGTTCACCACCCGCGGTGGGCAATGCGCTGCGCCGCACCATCTATTTCGAGTTCCGTGCCGCCGAGGCCATTCTCGACGAGGGTCCGTGGACGCCCGAGTGGATGGACGCCCGGCTTCGGCTGATCCCCGCGGCGCTCGCCGAACACGCCCGGCACGCCGCTCCGCAGGACCGCTTCGAGTGGCGCATCGATCCGTCGCTGCGTCCGGTCCCCGGAGCCGACGCCGCCACCGATTTGCGTATCGCCCATCAGGTTCATACCCCGGGAGAGTGGTGCAGTGCCGGAACGTCCTAGCCCGCAACAGGAGTCATTGAAACCGGAACCCGGGCACCGGACTTCGCCGCCGCCCTGGCCGGTCCCAGGTATCGGCTACGGCGGTGACTACAATCCGGAGCAGTGGCCGGAGGAGATCTGGCCGCAGGACGTCGCCCTGATGCGGGAAGCCGGCATCACGGTGGTGACGGTCGGGGTGTTCTCCTGGGCGCGGCTCCGACCGGAACCCGACGTCTGGGATGACGGATGGCTGCGGGGCATCCTGGACCTGTTGCACGACAACGGGATCGCCGTGGACCTGGCGACGGCGACCGCATCCCCGCCACCGTGGCTCGCCCGGGCACATCCGGAGATCCGGCCGGTCGATGCATCCGGCACCCGACTCGAGATCGGCAGCAGGCAGACGTGGTGCCCGAGTTCACCGGTGTTCCGGGAGCACTCGCTGCAGCTGGTGCGCGACCTGGCCGGCCGGTTCGCGAACCATCCTGCAGTGAAGATGTGGCACGTCTCCAACGAGTTGGGCAACCACAACGCTTACTGCTACTGCGATGTCAGCGCGGCCCACTTCCGACGCTGGCTGACCGAGCGGTACGGCGACGTCCAGACGCTGAACCATTCGTGGGGCACTGCGTTCTGGAGCCAGCACTACTCTTCCTTCGGCGAGGTCGGTGTGCCCTCGGCGACAACTGCGTTCGGCAATCCAGGCCAGCTGCTGGATTGGAAGCGGTTCTCCTCTGACGCGCTGCTCGAGCAGTACCTGGCCGAGAAGCAGGTCCTGGCGGAGATCTCACCGTCCATCCCGGTGACCACCAACTTCACCGTCGGGATGGGTCCTGGAGAGGTGGGGCCGGGACCCTGCGACTACGCCCGGTGGGCACCGCACCAGGACATCGTGTCCAACGATCACTATCTGATCGGCCTCGGCACCGGTGAGCTGGCGCCGCGGCTGCACCTGGAGTTCAGTGCGGATCTGACCCGGGGGCTGGCCGGGCGCCGGCCGTGGTTCCTGATGGAACACTCGACGAGCGCGGTGAACTGGCAGCACATCAACCGTGCGAAGCTGCCCGGTGAGATGGAGCGCAACTCGCTGGCACACCTGGCGCGGGGAGCGGATGCGATCTGTTTCTTCCAGTTCCGCCAGTCCGTGATCGGCGCCGAGAAATACCACTCCGCGATGCTTCCGCATGCCGGCACCGACTCCCGGCGCTGGCGGGACGTGGTCGCGCTGGGCGCTTTGCTCGGTCGGCTCGGTGACGTCGCCGGATCCGATGTGGAGGCGCCGGCGGCGGTGCTGGTGGACTGGGACTCGGCGTGGGCGTGCCAGCAGGAGGCAAATCCCAGCGAGGTCGTGCAGCACTTCGACGTCGCGATGGCCGCGCATCGCGCGATCACCCGCACCGGCACCGGATGTGACGTGCTCCCGTTGGACGCGGACCTGTCCGATTACCGGGTCGTGGTGGTCCCTGCCGTCGTGCTGCTGTCCGACCATCACGCGGAGAAACTCGCGGCTGCCGCTGCGGCCGGCGCGCAGGTGCTGGTCACATACTTCTCGGGGATCGCCGACCGCAACAACCAGGTGGTGACGGGCGGATACCCGGGAGTGCTGCGTGAGGCTCTCGGGGTGCGCTCCGAAGAGTTCTTCCCGTTGCCGCCCGAACTCGAAGTGGCCTGGGAACAGACGGATCTGGGCGGCGTCCGCAGTATCACCTGGGTAGAGGACACGGCCGTGTCATCGGGTACGGAAGTGATCGCCCGATACGCCGACGGTCCGACCGCCGGTTCCGCCGCGCTGACCCGCCGACCAGTGGGCGCAGGCGCAATGTGGTACCTCTCGACCCGACCCGATGCCGCAGGATTGGCCACGGTGCTGTCCCGGCTGCTGCGCGCGTCGGGTGCCGAACCGGCCGTCCGGCTGCCCACCGATTCGCCGGCCGTGGCTGCCGGTGAGGTCGACGTCGTGCGGCGACGCTCGGCCGACCGGTCGTGGTTGTTCGTCATCAACCACTCCCCGCATGACGTAGAGGTTCCGGCATCGGGTTACGACGAGGTCGCCGAGCAACCGGTGGACGGCGTGCTGCACCTGAGGCCCGGCGGGTGCGCTGCCGTGCGGGAGTAGCCACGACCGATCAGTCTGCGATCGGCCGGCGGTCGGTAGGTGAGACGACAGCGGATGCAGGTGGCCGGACGAAGGGAGACAGGCGATGGCGCTTCCCGCAATTGCCAGCCGTGACGAGTGGTTGACGGCCCGAAAGAAGTTGCTGCAGAAGGAGAAGGAGCTCACCAGGCTGCGCGACGAACTCAACACCGAGCGCCGCAACCTGCCGATGGTCGAGATCGACAAGCCCTACCGGCTCGACGGGCCCGACGGTGCCGTGGGGCTTCTGGACCTGTTCCAGGGCAGGCGGCAGCTGATGGTCTACCACTTCATGTTCCACCCGGAATGGGAGCAGGGATGTTCGAGCTGCACGGCCGGGACCGACGAGATCTCAGCAGGTTTCCTCGATCACCTGCATACCCGGGACACGTCCTACGCGATGGTGTCCCGGGCCCCGCTGGCGAAACTCGAGGCGTGGAAAGCCGAGAAGGGCTGGGATGTGCCGTGGTACTCGTCATTCGGCACGGATTTCAACACCGACTTCGGCGTGACCATCGACGAGTCCGTCGGCGCCGGCAGCTACAACTACCGAACCCGGGCCGGATACGAGGCGGCGGGCATCGACCTGTTCTCCTCGCCGCAACCGTTCGACATCACCAGGGCTGCGGTGTGTTGATCCCGGTTGATCGTCACGCTGTTCTCGCCGCAGGTCCGTATCGCCGTAGCACTTGTCCTGCCGGAGGTCGGTTCTCGCTCCCGCTCCGTGGTCTTGCCCTGGGCCGCCGGCGCCGGGCTCACCGTGACAATGTGGCTGTCGGTTCGAGCTGCCGAGGAGGTTCAACAACGTGCTGCTGCGCGGAGGGGGATGGGTCAGGCGTCCGGCCGGACCGCGACGTCCAGTTGCTGCCGCAACGCGATGACCGCAGCGCCCCGCGCCCACTCGGTGAAGGTGAACGGAGCGATCTCGATCGGGACGTCCGGCAGCGTCCAGTGCTGGACGAGCCTGGCCTGTTCCCGCGTCTGATCGAGCACCATCGCCGCCAACGCGACGCCTTCCCCCGACACGATGACCTTGGCCGGCGCGGTGACAGTGACGATGGTGCCGATCAACGTGCCGAGTGCGCGGCCCGCCTCCTCGATGACGGTCCGCGCGATGGGCGAGCCGTCAGCCGCCATGGTGAGGACCTGGTCGTAGGCGACAGGCCGGCCGACGGCGGCCGATACCGCCGCCTCGATGGCCGTGGAGGACAAATAGGAACGCACGCAGCCGCGGTGCCCCCGCTCGCACAACGGCCCCCATGGCGTGACCGGCAGGTGCCCGACCTGCCCGCTGCCGCCGCTGGCACCATCCACCAGTCGGTCGTCGACGACCACCCCGCAGCCCACCCCGGCGCCGATGGTGACCAGCACGAAGTCGCTGCAACCGGCAGCGGCACCGAACCAGTGTTCCGCGGCGGTGAGGGCGCGGACGTCATTCTCGACGACCGCCGGAAGCCCGGTCCGCTGCCGGATCATGTCCACCAGGGGGACGTTCTCCCAGCCGAGAAACGGTGACGTCTGGACGATCTCGGACCTCGGGGAGACCGGACCGGCGAGGCTGACGCCGATCGCGCACAGCGTGTGGTCGGCATCGCGCGCCTGCTCGACGGCCTCGGCGATCGCCGCCACCACCGACTCCGGGTCCGACGCCGGCAGCGTCACCGTCCGATCTGTCAGCAAGGTCGCCCGCAGGTCGGTGGTCACCATGTTCAGCTGTCCGGCGGACAACTTGATGCCGATCAGGTGCGCCTGATCCACGCTGATGTCCATCGGCTGCGACGGACGCCCGGTGCGCTGGGGAGAGGTGGTGTCCGACTCGGTCACCAAGCCGGCTTCCACGAACGATCGGGTGATGCGGGTCAGGCTGGCCGGGGACAGGCCGGATCGCCTGGCCAGATCGGCGCGCGAGGCCGGCCCGTGCACGAGCAGGTCGACCAGCACCGATCGGGACGCCTGCGACAGCGCCGGAAACGGCGTGCCGACTTTGTGCATGCGCGAAAGTATATGGCCTGGCCGTCGCGCTGCACCGCTCAGTCGTCGCGGCGCGCACCGGCGGCCGGCCGGACCAGCCGCGGAACCGGCGCGGTGAATTCCTTGGCCGCGAAAGCCGTTGTGACGGCTGCGATCACGTCGTCGACGAGCGGTGCCGGGAGCAGTGCGATCGCCGAACCACCGAAGCCGCCACCGGTCATCCTGGCGCCGATGGCTCCCGCCTGGAGGGCGGTGCCGACGGCCACGTCCAGTTCCGCGCAGGAAACCTCGTAGTCATCGCGCAGCGACCGGTGCGACGCCGTCAGCAACTGGCCGATCTCGGCGACCCGGTCGGCCTTGAGCATTTCGACGGTCTGCGCCACCCGGTCGTTCTCGGTCACGACATGACGGACCCTGCGCTGCAGTTCCTGATCACCGAGTTTGTCCAGCGCCGCGGGCAACTCGTCGATACCGATGTCCCTGAGCCACTGCACGCCGAGAATGTCCGCGGCCCGCTCGCAGGAGGCCCGCCGCCGCCCGTACTGACCGTCGTTCAGCGCGTGCGTGACCCTGGTGTCGATGACCAGCACGTCGAGGCCATGAGCCGCAGGATCGAACGGGATGTGCTCCACCGTCCCGGCTCTGGTGTCGAACAGCAATACGGAGCCGTCCTGACCGGCGGACGACGCCGTCTGATCCATCGGTCCGGTCGGTACGCCGACGAAGTCGTTCTCGGCCTCCCGGGCCAACCGGGCGATCGCCATGACGTCCAAGTCCACGCCCGACAGCACCGAGGCCGCCAGGGCGGTCACGCACTCCATCGCTGCCGACGACGACAACCCTGCCCCGGACGGCACTTTCGAGTCCAGCGCCAGGTCGAAGCCGCCGATCGGATGGCCGGCCCGCCGTAGTGTCCACAGAGAGCCCAGCAGGTAGCCCGCCCAGGAGCCGGCGATCTCCGACCCCGGGGCGAGCTCGTCGACCGTGGTGGTGATCACCTCCCCCGGCTTCTGCGCCGATGTCGCCCTGATGGTGCCGTCGGGGTTCGCCGCTGCCGCAAGGTGTGCGCGCGCATCGATGGCGAAGGGCAGCACGAGGCCGCCGCTGTAGTCGGTGTGTTCGCCGATGAGATTCACCCGGCCAGGGGCGGAGAAGAGGCCGTCCGGCTCTCGGGAGTAGGTCTGGCGGAACAGTTCTTCCGCGCTTGTCAGGTGAGCATCCATCAGGCGCTGAACTCCCACGCATCGGCCACCATGTCGGACAGGGTCAACTCCGGGGTCCAGCCCAGCCGGGCCTTGGCCCGCTCACCGGAGGCGACCAGCCGGGTCGGATCACCCGCTCGCCGCGGTCCGACCGTCACCGGCACCGGTTGCCCTGTCACCTCCCCGACGGTGGCCAGTACCTCTCGAACGCTGTATCCGCTGCCGTTACCCAGGTTGCAGATCAGGTGTTCGCCGGCGTCGGCGGCAGTCAATGCCAGGATGTGTGCCCTGGCCAGATCTCTGACGTGCACGTAGTCCCGGATGGGGGTGCCGTCGGGGGTGGGCCAGTCGTCGCCGTAGATGGTCAGTTCGGGACGCCGGCCGGCAACCGCGTCGAGTGCAATCGGGATGAGATGCGTCTCGGTACCGTGTCTTTCACCCGCTCCGAATGCAGCGCCGGCCACGTTGAAATACCGCAGTGACACCGCTGCCAGTTCGGTGGCGGCGCACTCGCCGGTGATCATCATGTCGACGGCGAGCTTGGTGGCGCCGTAGGTGTTGGTCGGCCGCGCGGGTGCGTCCTCGGTGATCGGGACAAACTCCGGTTCCCCGTAGGTGGCCGCGGACGAGGAGAATACCAACGTGGGCACCTTGTTCGTGGTGATGGCATCGAGCAGTGCCCGAGTGCCGCAGACGTTGGTGTGCCAGTACAGCGACGGGTTGGAGACCGACTCGCCGACCAGTGACTTCGCCGCGAAGTGCAGTACCGCGTCGAACCCGCCGCGGCCGAGAACATCGGCGGCGGCGCTGATGTCGGCCTGGACGAGCTCGACGCCGGTCGGCACCGAATCCGCGTGTCCGGTCGAGCAGTCGTCCAGCACGACAACCTCGTGCCCGTCGTGCTGCAGTTGCCGGGTGACCACCGAGCCGATGTAGCCGGCGCCACCGACGACCAGGGCCTTCATGCGGACACCGGTCCGGCCTCGCGAAGGCGGGTAGCAGCGGTTTCCGGACTGATGTCGTTCACGAACGCTCCCATCGCTGATTCCGAGCCCGCCAAGTACTTCAACTTCCCGACCGCCCGGCGGATGGTGAAGACCTCGAGGTGCAGGCGGAAGTCGTCCGGCTCCGCGTGCACGGGAGCCTGGTGGACACCGGTGATGGCGGGCAGGGTGTCGTCGAAGACGCCCTCCATCCGCCTGATCACGTCGAGGTACAGCGCGGCGAGATCCTCCCGCTCGTTCTCTTCCAGAGCGGGCAGATCACGGACCTGCCGGCGCGGGTAGAGGTGAACCTCGATCGGCCACCGTGCCGCGAAGGGGACGAACGCCACCCAGGAGTCGTTCTCGCTCACAATCCGCCGGCCATCGGCGAGTTCGCCTTCCAGCAAATCCTGGAAGAGGTTGTCGCCGGTCTCGTCCCGGTACGCCCGGACCGCCCTGATCGCGGCCGCTGTCTTCGGCGTGACGAACGGATAGCCGTAGATCTGGCCGTGCGGATGCGCGAGCGTGACACCGATCTCGACACCGCGATTCTCGAAGCAGAAGACCTGCTCCACCCCTTGCTGCGCGGACAGTGCGGCGGTCCGATCCGCCCAGGCCTCGATGACGGTGCGCATCCGGGACACCGGAAGGCTGGACAGCGTCGCGTTGTGGTCGGAGGTGAAACAGACGACCTCGCAGCGACCGTTGCCCGGCCGCGCGTCGAACAGGCCACCGTCGGCAGCGATCGGTCCGGTGCCGGCGAACGACGGGAAGCGGTTTTCGAACACCACGACGTCGTAATCGGGGGAGGGGATCTCGCTGGCGTTCGCCGGCGTCGAGGGGCACAGCGGGCAGGCGTTGGCCGGTGGGTGATAGATACGGGTCTGCCGGTGACCGGCGATGCCGACCCATTCCCCGGTCAGCGCATCGAAGCGCACCTCGGAACCGGGGACCACCGGTGGCAGGTCCCTGTTGTCCACGAGAACCCTGTGTGCATTGGGTGTCTCGTCGAAGTAGATCAGCTCGCGACCGTCCGCCATCGTAGTGGAGGTCCGGGTGATCCGGCCCTTCTCGGTCCGGGTCGATGTCACAGGACTCCTGATGGTCGGCGCGCCGACCGCGCAAGCGCGCGCCGGTGCGAGGTTGTGCCACCAGTATGCCAAGATGCGCCATCGAAGTCAACAGATCCGAACAGGTAGTCTGGTGGTACCTGTTCGGAAATGTTGACAGGGTTTTCAGTAGGGGTGTTGGCTCCCGCAGACAGCAGTCGGGCCGGCGGGGTATGACCCCACCGGCCCGACTGGCGCGCCGACCATCGTCGACAGAACCGATCTCAGGCCTTCGCCTGCATGCTCTCCCGCGCCGGGTTTCCCTGCTTGCTTCGCTTGGGGTCCATCTCGCCCTGCTTGTCCCGGACGCCACGTTCGATCCGGTCACCGAGGTGCTTGTCGACGTTGCGCCAGTAATCGAAGGCGCGCAGCAGGATCGGCTCGCTGACCCCGTTGAGCAGATGGCCGACGATGTTGGTCACCAGGCGGTCCCTGGCTGCGTCGTCCATGACCTCGCGGACCAGGGTGCCTGCCTGCCCCCAGTCATCGTCCTCCGCGTGCAGGGTGTAAGCGCTGCGCACCATGTCCCCGTCGGCTGCCCAGGTGCCGCCGTCGTCGGTCAGGGCGGCGTCGGCGACCGGACCACCGTACGAGTTGGGTGCGTACACCGGGTCGACCGCCGGAATGATCCGCATGGCCCCGTCCTTGGAGTAGCTGTGCACCGGGGCGTGCGGCGCGTTGACCGGAATCTGCCGGTAGTTCACGCCGATCCGCGCGCGATGCGCATCGGAATAGGAGAAGCCGCGGGCCAGCAGCATCTTGTCCGGCGACAGCCCGGTTCCCGGGACGAGGTTGTTGGGTTCGAACGCCGCCTGTTCGATCTGCGAGTGGTAGTCGACGACGTTGCGGTTCAACGTCATCCGGCCCACCTCGTGCAGCGGGTAATCCCCGTGCGGCCACACCTTGGTCAGGTCGAACGGGTTGAACCGGTAGCTCTTGGCCTCCTCGAACGGCATGATCTGCACCTTCAGCGTCCAGCTGGGGAACTGGCCCGCCTCGATGTGCTCGTACAGGTCACGCTGGTGGTAGTCGGTGTCGACCGCGGCCATCTGGTCGCCCTCGTCCTGGGTGAAGAATTCGATGTCCTGGTCTGTCTTGAAGTGGTACTTGACCCAGAACTTCTCGCCGCCCGAGTTGATCCACATATAGGTGTGGCTCGAGTAGCCGTTCATGTGCCGCCACGTACGCGGGATCCCGCGGTCACCCATCAGCCAGGTCACCTGGTGCGCGGATTCCGGGGACAGCGTCCAGAAGTCCCATTGCATGTCGTGGTCACGCAGGTTGTTCGCCGCACGACGCTTCTGGGACCGAATGAACTGCTGGAACTTCAACGGGTCCCGGATGAAGAACACCGGGGTGTTGTTGCCCACCAGGTCGAAGTTTCCCTCCGACGTGTAGAACTTCAGCGCGAAGCCCCGGGGGTCCCGCCAGGTGTCTGGGCTGCCCCGCTCACCGGCCACGGTGGAGAAGCGCGCCACCATCTCGGTACGGGTGCCGGGCTGGAACACTGCCGCCCGGGTGAAGGCGCTGACGTCCTGGGTGACCTCGAAGACACCGAAAGCCCCGCCGCCCTTGGCATGGGGTTGACGCTCCGGGATGCGTTCGCGATTGAAATTGGCCATCTGCTCCAGCAGGTAGTGATCCTGCAGCAGCAGTGGCCCGTCCGGTCCGACCGTCAGCGAATGCTCGTCACTGGCGACGGCGATCCCCGCATCCGTGGTGGTCGCGGGGCGTGCTTGGGGTTCTGTCATGACCGCTCCCTTCTGGCCGCACGGCTATGCCTCGCCGGTGCGGCGTGCGTGAGGTCCGGTATCCGGAAGACCTTGTACCTGACCGCACGTGGGTTACCCGTGCCGGTGAGTGACTAAACGACCCGCCGGCTCGGCTACAGGTTGGGCGTCTGACCGCCGCCGAGCAGGACGTCCTCCCAGCCCGGCATCACCGGCCGCTGACCCTTGCGCCCGCGTCCGGCATGCTCGGTGCCCGTGCGCGCGGCTTCCTTGCGCTCGGCAGCAGGGGCCCCCGGGGCCACACCGGAGCGCTCGTCCAGCACGGTCTGCTCGACCAGCTCCTGCTCCTGCTCCATCCGGTCGGCGACCGAGCGTCGCGTCCCCGCCGGATGATGTGACTTCACCGAAGCCGCAGCCGCCACAGGTGTGTCCACCCGGTGGAAGACGTCCGCAGCGGGCGGCTCCTCGATGGTCCGCAGCGCCCGCGGCGACGGGTCGATCAGGTCGCGCGCCGCATCGTCACGGGCCCGTAGCGTCGGGTTCCGCGGCCCCGGGTGGATGTCCCAGACGGCGGCGTTCTCGCTGCGGCCGGCCTGCCAGCGCAGCACGACGACCCAGCCGTCGGTGTCCCGGTAGGCATCCCAGGAAACCTGACCGGCTTGGCCACGGTCGGTGAGGGTGCCGATTGCCAGCTCCTCGAGACTGCGACGGGCCGGGTTGCCGTCGATCATCGGGAAGGATTGACGGGCCTTCTCGGCCATCGTCGAGCGCTCCAGCAGGACCGGGTAGGCGTACCGCTCGATTCGGGCAATGCTGGTGTTCGCCGCCGCCGCGACCTCGGCGATGGAACTGCCCGCCCTGATCCGCGCCTGGATCTCCCGGGGGCGCAGCTGTGGTTCCAGCTCGATCTCCAGCTGACCCAGCCGGCTCAGATCGCCTCGGGTGGCGGCCCGCAGCCGTTCGTCGGCGGGCACGGTGAACAGTTCGCCGGACGCGGCGTCTTCGCACACCAGGTTGTCACCGTCCTCGGCAAGACCTAGGACCCGCAACGCGCGCATGGGTTCTCCTCCCGGAATCAGAACTCCGAGCCCGACGCTATCGCGGCCCGGGGCGGGCTCTGTCCAGGCGCGCCGCCGCCACGCGGTGACTTGGTCAACCGGAGGAACTACAGCCTCTCGACGACGTAGTCGATGCAGCCGATCAGGGCGCTGACATCATCCGGTTCGACGGCCGGGAACATGCCGATGCGCAGCTGGTTGCGGCCCAGCTTGCGGTACGGCTCGGTGTCGACGATGCCGTTGCCCCGCAACGTCTTCGCCACCGCTGCGGCGTCGACGGTGTCGGCGAAGTCGATGGTGCCGACCACCTGCGAGCGCAGTTCCGGACGCCGGACGAATGGGGTGGCGTACTCGCTTGCCGTTGCCCAGTCGTACAGCCGGCCGGACGACTCCGCTGTCCGCTTGGTGGCCCAGTCCAGCCCGCCGCCCGCCAAGATCCACTCGATCTGGTCGGCCAGCAGGAACAGCGTCGCGACGGCGGGGGTGTTGAGGGTCTGGTCCTTGGTGCTGTTGTCCAGCGCGGTGGCAATCGAAAGGAACTCGGGGATCCAACGGTCGGTGGCGGCGATCTCGGAAATCCTGCTCAGCGCGGCAGGGGAGGCGAGCGCAATCCACAGGCCGCCGTCGGATCCGAACACCTTCTGCGGCGCGAAGTAGTAGACGTCCGCCTGCGCCGGGTCCAGCGGCAGGCCGCCGGCGCCGGAGGTGGCATCCACCAGGACCAACTGGTCGGGTGTCGCACCGGTGGGCCGGCGTACCGGAAGAGCGACGCCGGTGGAGGTCTCGTTGTGGGCCCAGGCGTAGACGTCCACGTCGGATGCGGCAACCGCGTCGGGGGCGTCACCCGGGTCGGCCGAGATCACCTGCGGGTCCGCGAGGAACGGGGCCTTGCGGGTGACAGTGGCGAACTTGGCCGAGAACTCTCCGAATGTCAGGTGCTGGGCCTTGTTCCGCACCAGCCCGAGTGCGGCGGCATCCCAGAACGCGGTCGTGCCGCCGTTGCCGAGGATCACCTGGTAGCCATCTGGCAGCCCGAACAAGCTGGTCAGACCTTCCCGCACCCGCCGGACCAGGTTCTTCACCGGTGCCTGACGGTGCGAGGTCCCCATGACGGCGACGCCGGAACCGGCCAGCGCGGCCAGCGCCTCCGGCCGCACCTTGGACGGACCACAGCCGAACCGCCCGTCGCTGGGCAGCATGGCCGGGGGCAGGATCAGCTTCGGTACATCTGCCATGACGGCGCGTTCTCCTCACAGTGCACGGACATCGACGGCCAATCTTGCCATCGGACGAGGAGCGCTCCGAACCGGTCGGACTCTGCCGACGCGATGGTTCAGACCGCGAGCGCCAGCTCGTGGAATCCGTCGACCGTCTCCGGCTTGCGCGGATCCGGGCCGTTGTAGACGGCGGACGGGCGCACCAGCTTGCCGAGTTTTTTCTGCTCCAGGATGTGGGCGCTCCAGCCGGCTGTCCTGGCACAGGTGAACATGGCGGGCATCATCGTGGCCGGAACACCGGCGAAGTCGAGGATGACGGCGGCCCAGAACTCGACGTTGGTCTCGATCGCGCGGTCGTGACGCCGTTCCCGCAAGATCGTCAGGGCGGCCTGTTCGAGCGCCGCCGCGGCCTCGTACCGAGGTGCGCCGAGCTCCCGGCAGGTCCGGCGCAGCACGCGCGCGCGGGGGTCCTCTGCGCGGTAGACCCGGTGACCGAAGCCCATCAGGCGTTCCTTGCGGTCCAAGATGCGGTTCACCAGGCCCTCCGGGTCGCCGGTCAGCTCGACCTCCTGCACCATCGGCAACACCCGTGCCGGTGCCCCGCCGTGCAACGGCCCGGACATCGAACCGACGGCGCCGCTGAAACAGGCGGGCACATCGGCCCCGGTGGAGGCGACCACCCGGCCGGTGAAGGTCGAGGCGTTCATGCCGTGCTCGGCGGCGGACACCCAGTAGGCATCGATCGCCTTCACCTGTTCCGGGCTCGGATCGCCCAGCCAGGTGGTCATGAATCGCTCCACCACGGTGGAGCACTCGGCCAGCCGGGACCCCGATACGGCCGGCTTGTCACCGCGGGCGGAATGGGCCGCATACGACAGCACCGCGGAGGTCGTCTGGGCGAGGTGGTCTCGAGCCTGTTCGTCGGTGATGTCCAGCAGCGGTCCGAAGCCACGGGCCGGCGCGAGCAACGGCAGCGACGCCTGCACGTCGACCCGGACGTCACCCGAGGAGAACGCCGGTGGCGTGGTGTCCACCGGCAACGCCGGCCCGAAGGCGTTGTCGACCAGCAGGTGCCACACGTCATCGAAGCCGACGGTGCCGACCAGGTCGTCGATGTCGACCCCGCGATAGCGCAGGGAGCCGCCGTCCTTGTCGGGTTCGGCGATCGCGGTGTGGAAGGCGACCACGCCTTCGAGTCCCGAGACGAAGGAAGATCCAGTGGGGGTCATGACGACGTACCTCCGCAGTGAGGAAGGCCGACGGGATGCCCGTTTCCAGAATTTGGACGCACGGCCATCGGCCCCGATCCGACCGTTTCTTCACAATGCCTTTACCTGCGCACCGTGGCCAGCGCAGACAGCGTGTGATCGGTCACGTGTGGGCGGTCCGGCGGGTCCGTCTGCGGTTCGGCGTACCGTGCGTGGCCGGTGCACGACCGAGCCGCGACATGGGAGGACCAGTGGGAAGCAGCGAGGGAGCAGGCCCGACACCCGATCTGGCGGCCATGCGGGAGAGTTATTCGCTTGCGGGGCTGGCGGAATCGGACCTCGCGCCGGACTGGCTGACGCAATTCCGCCGATGGCTGGCGGACGCCGTGGACAGCGGCCTGCGGGAGCCGAACGCGATGGTGGTGGCGACCGCGTCTCCGGACGGCGACGTGTCCAGCCGGGCGGTGCTCTGCAAGGGCCTGGACGAGTTCGGGATCGTCTTCTACACCAACCTGACCTCCGCCAAGAGCCGGGATCTGCACGCCAATCCGCGCGCGTCGGCGACCTTCCCGTGGATCGCCTTGCAACGCCAGGTGCACTTTTGCGGCACGGTGAGCCGGGTGTCGGACGAGACAGCCGCGCAGTACTGGTCGTCCCGGCCGCGGGGGTCGAAGATCGGCGCCTGGGCCAGTCCGCAGTCGACCGTGCTGCGGGACCGGGCGGAACTGGATGCACTCCGGGCTGCGGCGTACGAGCGGTTCGGCGATGAGGACGAGACCGGGGCGACCCCGGTGGCGGAGATCCCGCTGCCGCCGTTCTGGGGCGGCTGGCTGATCAGTCCGCGGACCGTCGAGTTCTGGCAGGGACGCGTCGGACGCCTGCACGATCGGCTGCGTTACCGCTTGCAGGGAACTGACTCAGCGGCCGACGGCTCGGCTGCCGACGGACGATGGGTCATCGAACGGCTCGCCCCTTGACCCCCATCGTGACCCCTGTCGTGACGCCCTTGATGATCCGGCGGTGACGGCGTCGGACGCCGACCGGGGACGGCGTTCCGCACTTCGACGGATCGGCCCGGATCTGCGACCGCTGGGGGTGCCGGCGTACCGGCGGTTGTTCTTCGGTCAGGTGACGACCGTCATCGGCGCGATGCTGACCACCGTCGCGGTGCAGCAGCAGATCTTCGACATCACCCAGAGTTCGGCGTGGGTCGGATTTTCCTCGCTGGTGGCGCTGATCCCGCTGGTGGCGTTCGGCCTGCTCGGCGGTGCGATCGCGGACACCTACGATCGCCGCAAGCTGCTGATGATCACCTCGGTGGGCATCGCGGCCACCAGTATCGGGCTGTGGCTCGCCGCGCTGGCCGATGCCGGGTCGGTATGGGTGGTGCTCGCCCTGCTGGCGGTGCAGCAGGGCTTCTTCGCGGTCAATCAGCCGACCCGCAGCGCGATCATCCCGCGGATCGTGCCGCTGGAGATGGTGCCGGCGGCGAATGCCCTCGGCATGACGGTGTTCTCGCTCGGCGTGATCGTCGGGCCGTTGCTCGTCGGCCTGCTCATCCCGGTGGTGGGCCTGCCCTGGCTGTACTTCCTGGACGCGCTGACCCTGGTGGCGATCCTCTACGCGGTGATCAAGTTGCCGCCCATCCCACCGCTGGGTGAACAACGCGGCCGGGCCAAGGTGCTGGACGGCATCGCGTACCTGCGGCTCAAGCCGCTGCTGCTGATGACGTTCGTGGTGGACATCATCGCGATGGTCTTCGGGATGCCGCGGGCGCTGTTCCCACAGATGGCGCAGGAGACGTTCGGCGGTCCGCCCGGTGGCGGGCTGGCCCTGGGGATGCTCAACGCCGGCCTGGCCATCGGGTCCTTCATCGGGGGTCTGACCGGCGGTTGGATTCACCGGGTGTACCGGCAGGGCATCGCCATCGTCGCGGCGATCGTGGTGTGGGGCGTATCGATGGCGCTGTTCGGCGCCACCTCGGTGCTCTGGTTGGCCGTGCTGTACCTCGCGATCGGTGGCTGGGCCGACCTGATCAGTGCGGTCTACCGGTCGACCATCCTCCAGGTCAACGCCACCGACCAGATGCGTGGCCGGATGCAGGGCGTGTTCACCGTGGTGGTCGCCGGTGGCCCTCGGCTGGCCGACCTGGTGCACGGGCTGGTGGCCAGTGCGACGTCGACCTCGTTCGCGGTCATCGCCGGCGGGCTGGCGACCATCGTCCTCACCCTGGTCGCGGCGCTGCTGGGCCGATCCCTGTGGCGTTATGACACCCGCAACCAGTCCGCTGCGTAGACCCTGCGCCGTTGGCCGGCCGCTGTCCGGCACACTGCTCCCATGTCACACCAGCGCGAGGATGCACCGCAGGACTGGGCCCCGTACCCCCTGCTCGAAGACGCCGTCCGGGCGTACATCCGCGATGCGGAGGCGGCCCTGGAGGCACTGGCCGGGGTGATCGACCCGGCAGCCGTGCTCGCCTTCACCTGTGAGCGGGTGCCGTCACAGCAGAGTTGGGGTGAGTCGCTCTGGCAGGAGGTGGCCGTCACCGACGGCCGCCGATTGGTGCTGTGGCACGGTGACGACGAGGCCGACGACGGCCGGCCGGACCATCCGATGTTCTCCTCGTCCATCCGCACCATCCCGCTGACGGCGATCGTCGACCAGGGATTGCGGAACCGGTTCCGCACCGGGCCCGACGGTTCACGGACCATGAACGCGGTGATGCTGTATCTGTCCACCCAGACGCCGGAGCGGTCGATGACGGAGCTGACCGAGGCCAACGAGACCCGGGCCGTGCACCACGTGGAGACCTACCGCTTCTCCAAGTCGGTCACCGACGGCGGATTGGCCCAGATGCAGCGGCTGCTGCAGTTCGGCCGCGCCCTTTCCAGGGCGATCGGGCGACCGGACGGATCGGCCCGATGACCTCACCCCGGCCGTCCAGCGGTGCCCAGTACCGGATCGGCAGCGGCGCCGTCACCGCCCAGGTCGGCGAGGTGGCCGCGGTACTACGGGCGTTCGCCGTCGATGGCGTGCCGTTCACCGAGACCTGGGACGATGCAACGGTTTCGCCGATGGGCGCCGGGATCGTGCTGGTGCCTTGGCCCAATCGGATCCCGGGCGGCAGGTGGACGCTACGCGGCAAACAGCAGCAGCTTGACATCACCGACGTCGGCCACGGCGCGGCGATCCACGGCCTGCTGCGGAACACCCCGTACCGCTTGGTCGATCGACAGGACGCCTCCGTCACGCAGGCCGCCTCCATCTACCCGCAACACGGCTATCCGTTCACGCTGGACACCCAGGTGACCCACGCAGTGTCCGCGGCCGGCCTGACGGTGACGCACCGGTTGACCAACGCCGGCGCCGACGCCGCGCCGTTCGGCGTGGGTGTGCACCCGTACCTGCGGGTCGGTCAGCACCCGGTGAGTGACCTGAAGATCACCGTGTCGGCGGCGGAATATCTGCGGGTCGACGAGCAGTTGATGCCGATCGCGCGCGAACCGGTCGGTGGCACGCCGAACGACCTGCGGGACGGAAAGCTTCTGGCCAACCTGGATCTGGACGTCGCCCTCACCGGCTTGCAGTCGACGGACGCCCGGGTGGAGCACCGGCTGACCGCCCCGGACGGGACCGGCGTGGCGCTCCGGGCCGATGAGGTCTTCGGCTGGGCGCAGGTCTATTCGCCGCCGAACTTCCCGGGTCCCGGTGCGCCGGAGCAGCGCCGGGCGGTGGCCATCGAGCCGATGACGTGCGGTCCCAACGCCTTCAACACCGGTGACGGTTTGCGCTGGCTCGAGCCGGGCGAGACCTGGTCGGCGTCATGGGGTCTGCATCCGTTCGGTGTGTGACGTCGCCCGGGAGATCAGCTCGTGGCGCGGGACTCCCAGCGGCGCAATGACTCCGCCCGCTCGGCGGCATGGTCGACGATCGGCTCGGGGTACTGCGGAGCGGCGCCCGGGAGGTCCCACGGCCGGTGCACCGCCTTCCCGGGGATGGCGCGCAGCTCGGGCACGAAGCGCCGGACGTAGTCGCCGTCCGGATCGAACTTCTCGCCTTGGCCGATCGGGTTGAAAATGCGGTAGAACGCGGCAGCCTGCGGCCCCGAGCCGGCCACCCATTGCCAGCCGTGGTTGTTGGAGGCGTAGTCGCCGTCCACCAGGTGGTCCATGAAATGCGCAGCGCCCAGCTGCCAGGGCAGGTGCAGATCTTTGATCAGGAATGACGCCACACCCATCCGCACCCGGTTGTGCACCCAGCCCTTCGCGAGCAGCTGTCGCATCCCGGCATCGATGTAGGGGAAGCCCGTCCGGCCCGCCTTCCAGGCGGCCAGCCGCTCGTCGGCGGTCTTTCCCTTGTCGTTGCAGACGATGTCGACCGCCGGATCGATCGACGTCCAGAGCGATTCGGGACGGTGGTAGAGGACATCTGCGTAGAACTCCCGCCAGGCGAGCTCCCGGCGGTAGGCGGCGGCGCCCGCCGAGGAACGCTCGGCGAGGTCGGCGAGCATTGTCCGCGGGTGCATGCACCCCCATTTGAGATACGGCGACATGCGGCTCGTCCCAGGACGATCCGGTCTGTTCCGCTCGTCGGAGTAACGCTCGACGTGCTCCAGGAAGTCGCCCCAGGTCCGCCGTGCAGCAGCCTCACCCGGTGCAGGAAGGGTGGTGGTTGCCGGAACCGATTCGCCGAGGTCGGCCGGCTTCAGCCGAGCAACCCCGCGGATACCGGCGGGGTCGAGCCAGTCGACCTTCCCGGCCGGACCGGCCGGGCGGCGCCAACCGTGCGCGGTCCACCCGCGGAAGTAGGGGGTGAACACGGCGTACCGACTGCCGTCGGGCTTGCGGACGCGGCCGGGTGCGACCGCGTACGGCGAGCCGGTGGCCACCATCTGCACATCCCGCTCCGCCAGGGCCTTTTCGACTCTGTCGTCGCGTCGGCCGCCGTACGGCCCGTAGTCGGCGGAGATGTGCACTGCCGTGGCGCCGACCGCTGCCGCGACCTCGGGGACCACCGATGACGGTCGGCCATGGATGATCAACAACCGGCCGTCGAGCGCAGCGGACAACTCCTCGAGACACCCTGCCAGAAATGCCCGCCGCGGAGCCCCCGATCGTTGCAGTACGGCATCGTCGGCAACGAAAAGACCCAGGACGTCCGGGGAGTCGGCGGCCGCACTGAGCAACGCGGGGTGGTCACCCAACCGCAGGTCGCGGCGGAACCACACCACGGAAGTGCGGGTCATGGGAGCTCAGCGCTCGGCCAGCTCGACGTAATCCCTTGCGGTGTAACCGGTGTAGACCTGGCGTGGGCGGCCGATCTTGGTGGCCGGGTCGTTGATCATCTCGCGCCACTGGGCGATCCAGCCGGGCAGCCGGCCGAGTGCGAACAGCACGGTGAACATCCTGGTCGGGAAGCCCATCGCCTTGTACATCAACCCGGTGTAGAAGTCGACGTTCGGGTAGAGCTTGCGGGAGACGAAGTAGTCGTCGGACAGTGCGACTTCCTCCAGCTGCTTGGCCAGGTCCAGAAGTTCGTCGTTCGCGCCGAGCTCGGCGAGCACCTCGTCGGCGGTGGCCTTCACCAGCGCCGCCCGCGGGTCGTAGTTCTTGTAGACCCGGTGCCCGAAGCCCATCAGCTTGACGCCGGGCTCCTTGTTCTTGACCCGCTTGACGAAGGCGTCGACGCCGCCGCCTTCCTGCCGCATCTTCTCCAGCATCACCAGCACCGCCTGGTTCGCGCCGCCGTGCAGCGGCCCGAACAGCGCGTTGATGCCTGCCGACACCGACGCGAAGAGGTTGGCATTGGAGGATCCGACCAACCGCACGGTCGAGGTGGAGCAGTTCTGCTCGTGATCGGCGTGCAGGATCAGCAGCTGGTCCAGTGCCTTCGCCAGCTTCGGATTCACCTCGTAGGGCTCGGCCGGGAAGCCGAACGACATCCGCAGGAAGTTCTCCACCAACCCGAGAGAATTGTCCGGGTACAGCAACGGCTGACCCACCGACTTCTTGTAGGCATACGCGGCGATGGTCGGCAGCTTGGCCAGCAGACGGATGGTCGACAGCTCCACCTGAGCGGGATTGAACGGATCCAGCGCGTCCTGGTAGAAGGTCGACAGCGCGCTGACCGCGCTGGACAGCACCGGCATCGGGTGCGCGTCCCGCGGGAAGCCGTCGAAGAAGCGCTTCAGGTCCTCGTGCAGCATGGTGTGCCGGCTGATCCGCTGGACGAACGCCTCCAGCTCCGAGGTGCTGGGCAGCTCGCCGTGGATCAGCAGGTAGCTCGTCTCCAGGAACGTCGACGACTGGGCGAGCTGCTCGATCGGGTACCCGCGGTAGCGCAGGATCCCGGCGTCGCCGTCGATGTAGGTGACCGCAGACGTGGTCGAGCCGGTGTTGGTGAACCCGGGATCGAGTGTGACCACCCCGAGGGTCGTCAGGAGTTTCGAGATCTCCAGACCGGACGACCCTTCGGTGGCCGGAACCAGCGACAGATCCAGTTCCTTGCCGTCGAACGTCAGGGTGGCGGAGCCGGCCGAGTCGGATGCCGGCTTCGCCGCTCCGGAGCCGTTGATCGGGGCGGGATCGGTGATCTCGACGGCGGACGTCGCGGCGGCGTCGGTGGCCTCGGGCATTAGGGGCTCGCCTTCCATCAGTTTCGGAACTGCTGGCGTCGCGCCGGCCGGATGATCGCGGCAGGCAGCTGGGAATGACGTCAGTGCCCCCGAGGCTACTGGCCCGGGGGGCACCACCGAGCCACGGGAGTCGATCCGGACAGATCGCCGGACGGGCTGCGCAACGTCGTAACCGGCCAGTAACGTGACCGTCGTTCGTGCGATGACCGCGACTGAACCGGAAGGCATCAACGATGAGCCTGACCCTGGCAGCTGTTCTCGCCGAATCGGCCAACCGGCACCCGGACCACGACGCGGTGGTGATGGGCGAGCAGCGAATCACCTACGGGGCGTTGTGGGAGCAGACCCGCCGGTACGCGAGCGTGCTGCGCGAGGCGGGCGTGGGCCCGGGTGACCGGGTGGCCCTGCTGATGCCGAACGTTCCCGACTTCCCGCGGGCCTACTACGCCGTGCTGTCCCTGGGTGCCGTTGTCGTGCCGGTGCACGCCCTGCTGGTGGCCCGCGAGATCGGATTCGTGCTCACCGACTCCCAGGCCAAGGTGTTGATCGCGGCCGGCCCGCTGCTCGCCCAGGGTGCTCCCGCCGCTGAGCAGGCGGGGATCCCACTGATCACGGACTTCGACAACACCGAGCTCGAGCCCATCGCCGACTATGTCGAGCGACGCCCTGACGACGAGGCCGTCATCCTCTACACCTCTGGCACCACCGGGACGCCCAAGGGTGCTGTCCTCACCCAGCTCAACATGACCATGAACGCAATCGTCTCTTCGACGTCCGTGCTGTTGCTGACCCCCGATGACGTCATCCTCGGTTGCCTGCCGCTGTTCCACTCCTTCGGGCAGACCTGCGCGATGAATGCCGGCTTCTTCGCCGGCGCGACGCTGGTGCTGTTGCCCCGCTTCGACGGTGCCGCCGCGATGGAGGCGATCATCACCGAGCGGGTCAACGTGTTCATGGGTGTGCCGACGATGTACATGGGCCTTCTGGCCGCGGCGCGGGCCGATGATCGGCGCCCGACCCTGCGGATGGCGGTGTCCGGCGGGGCGAGCCTGCCGGTGGCGGTGATCGACACTGTCGCCGAGGTCTTCGGCGCCGACATCTACGAGGGATACGGACTCAGCGAGACCTCACCCGTGGCGACCTTCAACCAGCCGGTCTTCGGCCGCAAGGCGGGCACCGTCGGGCGGCCGATCTGGGGGACCGAGGCAGCCATCGCCGCCCCGGAGATCGAGAACCGGATCGAACTGTTGCCCCAGGGCGAGGTCGGCGAGGTGGTGTTGCGGGGGCACAACATCTTCGCCGGCTACCTGAACAACCCGCAGGCGACGGCTGAGGTGCTGCGTGACGGCTGGTTCCGCTCGGGCGATCTGGGTGTCATGGACGAGGACGGATTTCTGTCCATCGTCGACCGCAAGAAGGACCTCATCATCCGCGGCGGCTTCAATGTCTACCCGCGCGAGGTCGAGGAGGTGCTGGCCACACATCCAGGGGTCGCCCAGGTGGCGGTGGTCGCCGTGCCCAACGAGCACCACGGTGAGGAGATCTGCGCTGTCGTCATCCGTTCGCCCGACGGCGGTGACCTCCAGGCCGAGACCCTCATCGAGTGGTCGAAGGAACGGCTCGGGCGGCACAAGTATCCGCGGCGGGTGGAATTCGTGGAAGCCCTGCCGCTGGGACCCAGCGGGAAGGTGCTCAAGCGGGAGTTGGTCAAAGACCTCTAGTCCGATCGGCCGCATCGGTGGGCATTCGGGTGTATCAAACTGTGCCGTTCGTGTCCCTTCTGTGCTTGACGCCCGTGGCTCGGCCACGGACAGTGAACACAGCCTTGGAGGGACTGCCATGAGACGGACCATATGCGCACTTGCCACGAGTGCCGCCCTGCTGCTCGGCCTCACCGCGTGCGCCTCCGGAGTGACCGGAACACCGGCCGTCGGGACCGGCGCGGTGGCAGCGTCCCCGACGACGTCCAGCAGTCCGGCCAGCACCTCGACCCCGACCAGCTCGACCGCGACCAGCTCGACCCCGACCAGCTCGACCCCGACCAGCTCGAGCAGCCCCGCGACGACATCCGCCAGCACCGAGATCTCCGACGTGTCGGTGCCGGCATCTTCGTCCGACTCGTCCGCGACCGCCACCACCTCGGACAGCGCCGGCGGCACGCTGGCCAGCGGGGTGACCATCGACGAACTCGCGGATGATCTGCGGTCTGCGCAGACCGTCGTCGACGGGTTCTGGGCCAAGCACTGGGCCGATTACTACACCGGGACCTACAAGCCGCCGACCGTACAGGGCCTCTACGACGGCACCGACCCGGCCGACACGCCGACCTGCGACGGCGAGCCGCTCGAGGCGTACAACGCCTACTACTGCGACTCGGAGGACTACGTCGCCTGGGATGCGAACCTGCTCGTCGACGGCGCCGATCTGATCGGTGATTCCTGGGTCTACCTGATCGTCGCGCACGAATGGGGACATGCCATCCAGGCCCGGCTCGAGGACAAACTCGTCTCCAGCGCCTACGAACTGCAGGCCGACTGCCTCGGTGCTGCTGCGTTGTACGGAGCCGTCACCGACGGCACGCTGCAGTTGGAACCCGGCGACGATCAAGAACTCATCGGATCGCTGAGCACCCTGGCCGACCAGATGCCGTGGACCATGGCCGCCGACCACGGTGATCCGTTCCAGCGGGTCCAGGCGTTCACCACCGGACGTAACGGCGGTGTCGAGGCCTGCTTCGAGACGACCTGAGACAACAGTTCTCGGCAACACAGGCTCGATCCTCCCGTCCTTGCCGTGCCGTTCTGGCACCCTGGCATGCGGGCGGTTCCGGTGCGACGGCGGAACCCCGGGTCGGCCGGCACGTCCTTTCACCGGTCTGACCAACCGAGTGAAACGAGGAAAGCATGCGAGCCCGACACCTGATCACCGCACTGGTGGTGGCGCTGGCTGCCGTCACCGGAGTCCTGATCTACCAGGGCAACCAGACCCAGGTCGCGAGCTCGTCGACCCTGACGGTGACCCAGACCTCCACTGCCGGCTCGCCGGCGGATCCGTACGCCCGGGACACCGCGGGCGCGACCGACAGCCCGGTGGCGGCGACGACCGGTGATCGGCCGGCGACCAACGTCCCGATGAAGAAGCTCGCACCGGGCGAGAAGCCGCCGCAATTCATCATCTTCTCCTTCGACGGTGCCGGGTCGCATCAGCGGTGGAACGAATTCATGGCCGCGGCCGAACCGACCAATTCGCGTTTCACCGGATTCCTGTCCGGTATCTACCTGCTCGGTGACCCGGCCAAAGACGCCGGCGTGTACGTCGGCCCGGGGCACGCAGCCGGGAAGGCCTCCATCGGCTACGGCGGTCCGGAGGACGAGATCGTCACCGAGGTCAACGATCTCAACCTGGCCTACTCGAAGGGGCACGAGATCGGGACGCACTACAACGGCCACTTCTGTGATGACAATCCGCCCGGCGGAAACCAGTGGAGCACCGCCGATTGGAAAGACGAGCTCGATCAGTTCTTCACGTTCATGAAGGACTGGAAGAAGCTGAACGGCTACACCGACGCGCCGGACCTGAAGGTGCCGGCGGATTCGGTCAAGGGCGGTCGGACCCCCTGCCTCACCGGCACTCTGGACACCTTGATCCCGGCGTGGAAAGCCCACGACATGACCTACGACTCGTCGATGCCGGCGCCGAAGAACGGAATCTACTGGCCCGAGAAGGTCGACGGCATCTGGGAGTTCTACATGCCGCAGGTCTACTCACCGGGATTCGACAGTATGACGACGGCGATGGACTACAACTTCTGGTTCAAGTTCAACCAGGGCAAGGAAGAGCCGGAGACGGCACCTGAATTACGGGAGATCGTCAAGAAGACCTATGACTACATGTACGACCAGGCCTACAACGGGAACCGCGCCCCGGTGCTGATCGCCAATCACTTCAACAAGTGGAACGGCGACTCGTTCAACCCGCCGGCGATGGAATTCATGAAGGAGAAGTGCGGGCAGCCGGACACCTACTGCGCGACGTACCAGGACGTCATCGCATGGATGGAGATGCAGGACCCCGACGTCCTTGCAGAGTTGCTGGCGCAGGCGCCGGTCGCGGCAACCGCACCGTGACCGACGCCCACTGATCCAGTTGTTGTTGCTGATCAGGCCGACGGGGGGCAGAAGATCTCCAGCGGCAATCCGTCGGGATCCTTGAACGACAGCCCGGACCCGTAACCTGCGTCCTGGACACCGCCGTGCTGCACGCCCATCCGGTCCAGGTGCTCAGCCCACCGCACCAGGTCGGCCCGGTCCTCGCAAGCGAAGGACACATGGTCCAGGCCGACGCGGCGGGGGGTGAACGTGACATCGGTGATCTGGCCTTCAGGGAACGTGTGCAGCCCGAACAGGGTGTTGCCCAGGGCGAAGACCACGTGCCGGAAGGTGCCGGTGTCCTCGTCCAGGACCGGTGCCGCGCCGAGCACCTTTGCGTACCAGGGAACGCTGACCGAGAGGTCGGACACTGTCAGCGCGACGTGGGACAGTCCGGACAGGGTCGGCGCGGCCGGGGTGGAATCGTGCGTGGCGGGTGATGCGGTGGTGGTCAACTGCTCCTCCTGAGCTGTTCGGCGAGGGCGCAGGCGCGGCCTCGCTCAGGGGTACGCACGTCCCGCACAAACGGTTCTCAGCCTTTTTCGGTGCGCTCGGCGCGGTCGGCGTTGGCGTGGATGGCGTCCCGCAGCCACTGCGCCAGTCCCGGTGCCACATCGTCGTACGTCTTGGCGAAGCGCTCGTCCTGCACGTACATGTCGCCCAACCCCCGGTGCATCGGATAGCCGCAGTCGTAGAACGTCTCGATGGAGCGGCGATGCTCCTCGGCGAGATCCATCGCTGCAACGCTGCCCGGCTCGGCACCACCGGTCATGGCTGCTGCGAGCCGGCGGTTGAGATCGTCCCCGGCTCTTTTGATCTCGACCCACTGCTCCTTGCTGAAGGTCGCTGTCCGAGCCTGTGATTGCTTCCAGGCGTCGGTGTCACCCCAACGCTGTTCCGCCTCGGTCTCGTAGTCCTCGCTGTAGGTGGGCCCGAAGATCTCGAACTTCTCCTCGGGCGTGAGCTGGATACCCATTGTTCTTGCCTCCATTTCTTTCTCGATGGCCGCGACCATCGACTGCAGTCGGTCGATCCGCCTGCTCAGCAACGTCCGTTGCCGCGCCAGGTGAGCCGACGCGTCAGCTCCCGGATCTCGCAGGATGGTCGCGATGTCCTCCAGTGAGAAGCCGAGCTCCCGGTAGAACAGGATGTGCTGGAGCTGCTGCAGGTCGTCATCGGAATACCGTCGGTACCCCGCGGTGCTGCGATCCTGCGGTTCCAGCAACCCGATCTGCCCGTAGTGGTGCAACGTCCGGACCGTCACACCGGCGAGTTCGGCGACCTGACCGACCGAGTAGCTCATGCTGTTCTCTCCCGGGGCCTCTGCCCAGATGGACGCCCGGCCGGTCGGCCGGACGTCCACCACACTGCAGCCTGACGTTACGTCAGGGTCAAGAACTTTCCGTCAGGTCGTAGACCGTTGCGCCGCCGACCGTGGTCGAGGTGAAGTTGGCCTCCACCCACGTCTGGATCTCCGAACCGGTTCCGCCTCCGCCGCCGGGTCCGCCACCGAAGCCCCCTGCGCCGGTGCCGCTCACGATGAAGTAGCTGATCTCGCCGTCGGCGACGTGCTGCTGGAACTGCTCGAGCGTCGGCGACGGGTCGCTGCCGGTGAACCCGCCGATCGCCATCACTGCGGTGTCGGTGCCGAGGATGTACCCGGCGGCGGACTGGGCGCCCGTCACGGCGGCGGACCAGCGGGTGTTCGTCGACGCCAGCAGGGCGACGAGGTCGCTGTTGACCGTGGTGGCACCACCGCCAGTGGATGCTGCACCACCGGGCAGCCGCAATCCCTCGGGCAACCTCAGTCCCTCCGGCAGTTCGCGGCCAGGGATTCCGCCCGGTCCGCCGATGCCCGCCATGGCTCCCATCCCTCCCATCGCTCCCATCGCCGAGCCGCTGGGGCCGGACGCGGGGATCGACCCGGAGTGCGGAGTCGCCGCGGTGGCGAGGGTGTAGCCGGCGGTGCCGCCGAGTGCGGTGAGGGAGCCGACGAGCAACCCGACCACCGCGAGCCGTCGCAGCCGCGCGATGGACAGGATGAGAACGGCTGCCCCGACGAGGGATCCGATCAGAACAACCCAGCGCAGCCACGGCAGCCAGCTCGGGTCCCGGCCGAGCAGGACGAACGACCAGATTCCTGTCGCCGCGATCATCGAGCCGAGCACCGCCCTCGCCACGGGCGATGCCCGGCCCCGCCACAGTTCCCGCCCCGCGATCGCGATCACGGCCGCGATCGCCGGCGCCAGTGCGATCGCGTAGTACGGATGGATGGTGCCCTCCATGAGGGAGAAGACCGCCGCCGTGACGATCAGCGTTCCGCCCCACAGCACCAGTGATGCGCGGATCCGGTCGGTACGCAGGTAGCGCCGGGTGAACCACAGGCCGGCGACAAGACCGATCAGCGCGGCCGGGATGAGCCATGAGATCTCCGTACCGAACGCCGCATTGAACATCCGGCCGATACCCGCCGACTCCCCGAAGCCGCCACCACCGAATCCGGCGCCGGCAGGCGTGGCGATGCCCGACGGAGCCGTCCCACCACCGCCACCGGGGGCGGACTGCCCGAAGATCCTGCCGAGACCGTTGTAGCCGATCGCCAGTTCCCACAACGAGTTCGTCTCGCTGCCACCGATGTACGGGCGGGAGTCGGCCGGCCACACCGCGACCAGGGCGACGCACCAACCCGCCGAGACGATCAGCGCGCCGGCGGCGGCCAGCAGATGCCAGATGCGTGTCCACAGCGTCGATCGGCCGGCGAGCAGGTAGGCCGCACCGAAGGCCGGCAACACCAGCAGACCCTGCATCATCTTGGTGAGAAACGCGAACCCGACTGCGATACCGGCGAAGATCAACCACCGCAGCGCTTTTCGCCCCGAAGCGGTTTCGATCGCCCGGACGACGAAGTAGGCCGCGGCGGTGAGCAGCAGCACCAGCAGGGCATCGGGATTGTCGAACCGGAACATCAGCGCCGCAACGGGCGTCAGCGCCAGCAGTGCGCCGGCAACCAGGCCGGCCGCATGGCCGGACCAACGCCGGACCGAGGCATGCAGCAACGCAACGGTTCCCACGCCCATCAATGCTTGTGGCAACAGCATCGCGAAGGAGGAGAAGCCGAGGATTCGGCAGGACAGCACCATCACCCACAGTGAGGCGGGCGGCTTGTCGACCGTGATGGCGTTGCCCGAATCCAGCGATCCGAACAGCCACGCCTTCCACGATTCGGTGCCGGCCTTGACCGCCGCGGCGTAGTAGTCGTTGGCATAGCCGGACGCGGACAGGTTCCACAGGTACAGCAGCGCCGTGCCCAGCAGCAGCGCCCAGAGCGCCGGACGCGCCCACCGCGGATCGTCGGTCGGACCGAGGACGAGGCGGCCCCAGCGGCCGCGCGGACCGGAACCGCCGGGAGCCGTCGATGGCGGGGGGGTGACCGGTGCGTCCGCCAGCGGTGCACGGCTGCCTGGCGATGCGGGCGGGTCTGTGAGCATTTCGGTCATGATGACGGTTCCTTCATCGGTTCGGCGGGACGGGGATGTGACACGGGTCGGAAAACCCAGCCGCGCAGGAGCAGGAATCTGATCACCGTGGCCAGCAGGTTCGCGGCGATCAGGACTGCGATCTCGAGCAGATTGCCCGGGGCCGGCGACGACAGGTGCAGCAGTGCAAGCGATCCGCTGGTGATCACCAGGCCAAGCAGGAAGATCCCGAAGCCCTGCAACTGATGTCGTACGACACCCGGGCGCCCGCGGATGCCGAACGTCAGCCGGCGGTTGGCGGCCGTGTTGGCGACCGCCGTCAGGGACAGGGCGAAGAAGTTGGCCAGCTGCGCGCCCGCAAGGGGGCGCAACAGCACGAACAACACCAGGTACGCGACGGTGCTGGCCACCCCGACTGCTGCGAAACGGACCACCTGCGTGGTCATGCCGATGGGCACTCCGGGCATTCGGGGCTCCAACGGTTCCCGTCCGAGTTGGGATCGGACCTGGGCGAGGGGTAGCGACCCGGTCGCGAGCGCACGACCCACCCGAGCGACACCGAGAAGATCCTGTTTTGCCGTGCTCACGATGTCGACCTTCGAGTTCGGGTCATCGACCCAGTCGACCGGCACCTCATGGATGCGCAGCCCGCTCCGCTCGGCGAGGATCAACAACTCGGTGTCGAAGAACCATCCGTTGTCCTGCACCAGCGGCAGCAGCTGCTCGGCCACAACGCCGCGGATCGCCTTGAATCCGCACTGCGCATCGGAGAACCGGGCCGCCAGCGCACCACGGAGCAGCAGGTTGTAGCAGCGTGAGATGAACTCCCGCTTGGATCCGCGGACGACCCTGGACCCGCGGTGCAGGCGGGTGCCGATGGCGACGTCCGAGTGGCCGGAGATGAGCGGCGCAACCAGGGGCAGCAGCGCGGCCAGGTCCGTCGACAGGTCGACGTCCATGTACGCCATCACACCCGCGTCGGACGCCGTCCACACCTGCTTCAGTGCCCGCCCGCGGCCCTTTTCGGCCAGGTGCACCGCGCGGACATCAGACCTCTCGGCGGACAACCTGTCGGCGATCTCCGCCGTGCCGTCGGTGGAGGCGTTGTCGGCGATGGTGATCCGGAAGGTGAACGGCAGCTGCGAGGACAGGTATTCATGCAGGCGCTGGACCGCCCGCTCGAGCTCGGCCTCCTCGTCATGGACAGGGATCACGACGTCCAGCGCCACCGCGGTCGATCGGTGCTCGGGACTTTCAGCGCGGTCGGCGGTCGGTGCGTCGCCGGAGAGTGTGTTCGTGATCATGACCAGCACGGTGCGGGGTGGGACTGTGCCCGCTGCAGGCTGGTGCTGTGCGTGACCTGTGCGGCGACCGTTGCCATTCGGCGCCTGTGTCGAGAGCCATCAACCCTTGCGCCAGAACCCGCCTCGGCCCGCCGGGTAGAACCCCAAGGCTTCGTTGATGTCCAGCATCGGCCGGTTCTCCTCGGCATTGCCCGTCACGATCACGGGCGGCGTGGGCGGTCCGAGGTCGGCCAGCGCCAGCAGGTTGGCCGCCTTCATCAGCATCCCCAGCCGGTGCCCGCGATGGTCGGTCAGCACCAGGGTGTCGTCCTGCAGCACCGGCCGGGTCCGGTCCTGCGGGACGATCAGCTGCGAAAACCCGGCAAGACGCCCGGTCGGGACGTGCTCGACCGCCGCCGTGAGCGTACGGCGGCCGGTCTGCTCGAACGCCGTCTCGTACTCGTCCAGGCGTGCGGTCGTCCAGGGTTCCTCGTCGACGTCCAGCCCTGCGAACGGTGCGTCCACACTCATCCTGGTGTGCAACATCAGCAGGTCCTCGACCCGATCGGGCGGGGTGCGCCCGATCCAGGTGATCAGCCGGTAGGTCGAACCCGCCTGTGCCGCCGCCTCATTCGTGATCTGCCACAAGGCTTCGACGTCGACCGGCAGCGACAGGAAGCTGATCCGTTCCACCTGCTCCAGCCGGTAGCCGCGACGGAGCAGGAATTGCACCCCTGGGTCAGCCATCGGAAGGTCTCCGAAGCCGGTGGGCGACGGCAGCCGTTCGCCATCCAGACCGGCGTCGTGGAACGCTTCCGCCTGCACCACGGGCCGTCCGGATTGCAGGGCCAGCGTCTGGACCCGCTCGAACAGCTGCGATCCGATGCCGCGCCGGCGGAACTCGGGCAGCACCTCCACCGACACCCAATTCGATCGGGATCCCGGCTCGGACGGCATGTGCAGCACGGCCCTGCCGACGACGGCGCCGTCGACCTTGGCGACGAACGCACGCTTCGGCTCGAATTCGGACCGGTACACGGGCAGCAGTTCGGCAGGAGTGGTGGCCAGCGCATCATTGCCGAACACGAACCGCTGCACGGCGTTCCGGACGTCCACCATCTGGATGAAGTCACCGGCTGCCGGATCGTCGAGACTGCGCGGGATCACGAGTTCATCGATCTGTGGCGTGGTGGCCAACATGTGTGCTCCAGGTGATTGACTCCCCGTCGATCACACCGCCGACGGCCCCGACGTGCAAAGGGTTTTCCGTGGTCGCCCGTGCGCGTCTCTCTGCGTTGACCCTCGAAGCCCACATGCCCCGGCCGGGGCGCGCATCAGTGCCGGCGGTGGTCCACCCGGGCGGCCCGATGGGCGAAACGCGGCTTGGCGAAACCGCTGCTCTCGATCAGCCTGATGATGCGATACCTGTGTCCCCGCCACGGTTCCAGGATTTCCAGCATGCCGTCGTCGTCCACCGGCTCGCCGATCAGCGCCCACCCGACCAGCCGTGCGAGATGGAAGTCGCCGACGCTCACCGTGTCCGGGTCTCCGTGAGCCCGCTGCACGATCTCCGCCGCCGTCCAGACGCCGATGCCCGGCACCGACTGCAGCGCAGAGGCGACCCGTGGCCCACCTCTGCCCCATTGCAGCGTGCGTTCCAGGCCGTCGGCCACCCGCGCCGCGCCGGTGATCGCCCTCGCCCGACCGGGATCGACGTTGGCCAGGTGCCAATCCCACGAGGGGATCCGCCCCCACTCGACGGCGGACGGGCAGACGAGCATCCCCTCGGGCGCGGGACCGGGTGCGACTGTGCCGTACCGCCGCAGGAGCGCTCGCCAGGACTGGCGGGCGTCGGCGCCCACGACCCGCTGCTCGAGAACAGCGGGCACGAGGGACTCGAAGACCAGATTCGTCCGGGGAATACGCAGACCCGGCAACAGGCGCCACGTCCGGTCGAGCAATGCGTGCGAGCGGCAGTCCAGCGCCGACCAGTCGTCGTCCCGGCCGAGCAGGTCGGGTATCCCGTCGATGACCCAATCGGCGCCGGGTCCCCAAGCGGTGGCGGTGATGCCGTCGCCACTCGCGAAGTGCACGGTGGCCGGGCCCGAAGGGGTGCGGCATGTCTTCCAGACACCGGTGTGGTCGATACGCATCGTCGGGTCGCCGGCTCCCCGGCGCAGCGGTGACAGGGTGCGACGCAGGTCAACTGGTTCGGCCGGTCTCCAGATCGTGCTCACCGGTCCGGACACAGGCCGGATCTCCGCGTCGGTCACCGGACCACTGTGCCACTGCATCCGGGCGACGCCGACCTCCTCGCCCGCTGTCGAGGTTCCGGCGTTTCCGCGGAAACGGATCGCCGTGACCCGCTGCGCGGTGGTTGTTCCTGGGGTGGCCGTACTCGTCGTCCGCACACGGGGTCGGTGCGGTTTCGGGCTTGAGGAGTTCGGTGTTGGTGGTGGGTGTCGGTGCCCGGGTCTAGTGTCGAACACATGTTCGAGTGATGGGTGGACGGGGTGATGGCAGTGGACTTCCATGTGACCGGTGACGGTCCGGATTGGGGCGATGATGCCGGTGCCGACGGGGGTGAGGATCTGTCGTTGATGTGGCAGAGCGCGCCGAGGCGGGGCCGGTCCGGGTCGGGGTCGGTTGGGTCGGGGTCGGTTGGGTCGGGGTCGGCCGCCCCGGTGGTGTCGGTGGATCCGCCGGGGGTGGTGTCGTTGGTGGATTTGGAGGTGGAGATCTGTTCTCTGGCGGGTTCTTTGGCGGCGTCGACGGGGCGGTGGTTGCGGTTGGTGGCCGAGTTCGATCGGCGGAAGGGGTGGGCACAGGTGGGGGTGAAGTCGTGTGCGCATTGGTTGGCGTGGGCGTGTTCGGTGGCGCCGGGCGCGGCCCGTGAGTACGTGCGGGTGGCGTCGGTGTTGGCCGGGTTGCCGGTGTTGGAGGCGGCTTTCGTCGGGGGCCGGTTGTCCTATTCCAAGGTGCGGGCGGTGACCAGGGTCGCCGACCGGGTACCGGAGGCGGTGTTGCTGGAGCAGGCGTTGGTGCATACCGCGGCGCAGTTGGAGCGGTTGGTGCGTGGGTACCGCAAGGCCGATGGGGTGGGGCGGGGTCAGCAGCGTCGGCGGCGGGCGCGGTGGTTCTTCGATGAGGACGGGATGCTGGTGTTGACCGCCCGGTTACCCGCGGACGAGGGCGCGGTGCTGGTCGCTGCGTTGACCCAGGCCGCCACCCACACCCCACCCGCCGACACCCCACCCGCGGACGCCCCACCCGCGGACACCCCGCCGCCCGGGGTTTCCGAGCCTGGGTCGGGGGTCACCGGCCCAGCGGTTTCTCCGCCGGTGGACGCGGGGGGTGGGTGGGAGGCCGATGCGTTGATGGGGGTGGCGTACGGGGCGTTGGCGGCGGGGGTGGTGGATTCCTCGGGTGATGACCGGCATTTGTTGGTGTTGCACGCTGATGCGGCGGTGTTGTCGGGGGTGTCGGATGACCCGGTGGGGGTGTGCCGGGTGGAGCACGGGCCGGGGGTGGACCGGTCGACCGCGCAGCGGATTGCCTGTGACGCGGCGTTGGTGGCGTTGATGGATTCCGCGGTGCCGGGTGAGCAGCTGCGGTTGGGTCGTAAGACCCGCAAGATCTCTGCGGCGTTGCGGCGGGCGTTGCGGATCCGGGATGGGGGGTGTCGGTTCCCGGGGTGTCATCGCCGGCTGCATTTGGAAGCGCATCACATCGTGCACTGGTTACACGGCGGGCCGACCGATCTGGACAACCTGATCTTGTTGTGCCGGGCGCATCACATGGCCGTGCACGAGGACGGGGTCGGCATCGACCGCGACACCGGTGCCGGGTTCGTGTTCCACACCCCGGCCGGGGCGCTCATCCCGGCCAGCCCACAGCTGCCCCCCAACCCCGTGCCGTTGACCGGGGAACCAGCCGACCCGGCCAGGATCCGACCCGGCTGGCGCGGTGAACCGTTCCACCTCACCGACTCCGTCAGCGTCTTCTGCCAAGCCGCCAACACCCCATGAACGCGGTCGTCGACGGTGCCAGGCACCCGCGCACAGCTCAGGCGCGGAGCCGGTCGACGAGCATCGTGGTGATGCGGCCGTCCAGGACCGACCGGCCACCCGCGACGGTGCGCACGGCGACGATGACGTCGGACGGGTCGCTGTCCTTGATCAGATACCCACCTGCGCCGGCGCGGATTGCTGCGGTGGCCAGGTCGCCGTCGGTACACGACGTGAGCATCAGGCACTGCAGTTGCGGCAGGGCGGGCCTGATGCGTGCATAGAGGTCCGCGCCGTTGCCGTCGCGCAGTCGGGCGTCGGTGATGAGGACATCGGGTCGGTGTGCGGGAATCTGTTCCATGGCATCGGCGATGGACGATGCCTGCCCGACAACGATCAGGTCGGGTTCGTCGTCGATCAGGTCTGCCAGGTCTTGCCGGCCGGGAGCGTGGTCGTCGACCAGGAATACGCGGACGTCCAGCGCTCGCAGCAAACGGGACTCCTCCCGCGGCAGCGTCAACGTGACCGTGGTGCCGGCGCCGCGGGCGCTGCTGATACGCAGCCGCCCGCCCACGGCCCTGGCCCGGCTGTGCATTGCAGGCAGGCCGAGGTGTCCACCGCCGGTGCGTGGATGCTCGCAGCCGATTCCGTCGTCGACGACGGTGATGACGACCGAAGTGTCGGTGTCGACCACATCGATCGACACCTGGCGGGCGAAGGCATGCTTGCGTACGTTGACCAGCGCTTCGCGAACGATGCGGTAGGCAGCCAGTTCGGCTTCCGTGGTCAACGAGGCGTGTGCTGTTCCGGTCACCTCCACAGCGGTGGCGGTCCCGACGAAAATGCCGTCCGCGAGGCGGTCCAGCGCGGTCGCCAGGCCGCCGTCGAAGTTCGGTGCGCTGTTGGCGATGATCAATGCGCGAAGTTTGTCGACCGCGGATTCGAGCATCGAGTTCACGGTGGTGCAGTCATGTTGTGCCTCAGGGTGCCTCAGGCCCAACAAGTCGACCTGGGTGATGGCCGCGACGATCGTCTGCAGAGGGTCGTCGTGAATCGCCTCGGCGATGAGGGTGCGCTCGCGATGTTCGGTATCGGCCAGTCGGTCCAGCAGGGCCCGCGGCTCGAGTGGTGTGGCGTCGAACAGGACGGCGGACCGGCTTTCCACCGGGTGGTCGCGGCTGTTCGAAGTAGCCCACCCCGGGGGTTGGGCCGGCCGGGTGGCCGAGTGGTCGACGACGGTCATGTGGTTACCGTACGCATGTATTAGTTCACTCATTGCCACTGTTGGCCCAACGGCGCGACGACGGAGCGGCAGGTATGACCCTCAGTGGCAGCCCCATGATGATGCTCGTCCACCCGAACGGCTCACGCATCGCTGCGTCGGCCTTGGCGGTGACTGTCCGCCATCGGCGAGACGCTCGGAAGGATGCCAGTGAGGACCGAGGTGTCGACGACGCTTGATACACCGTCTTGAGGTGAAACGACCGTTACGACATGCCGATGTCATCCACTTCCAGAACGCTGGATCTGCGGTGGAGTGACCTCACCGGCGCTGACGGACCCACCTGATCTGGTGACCTCGTTCGACCGAGACATCGCGGATGTGACGTCGCTGCGTGGGAGGCGCACGGTGAAGGTCGTTCTGCCCGGTCGGCTGGTGACGGTGACCGTTCCGCGGTGAGCGGCGACGACCGCTGCGACGATGGCCAGTCCGAGGCCCGTAGATCCAGCCGCTCTGGAGCGGGACGAATCGCCACGCACAAAACGGTTGAAGACCTCCGGTTGCAACCCAGTCGGCACCCCGGGACCGTCATCAGTCACGGTCACCACCGAGGCACCTGCTTCGGTGCGCAACCCGCACCACACCGTCGTGCCGGCGGGGGTGTGGGTGCGGGCGTTGGCCAGCAGGTTGGCCAGCACCTGGTGGAGCCGGGCCGGGTCACCGACGGTGGTCACCGGTTCGTCCGGTAGATCGAGCTGCCAGCGGTGATCGAGACCGGCGACGCGAGCGTCGGACACGGCATCGACCACGACCAGCGTCAGGTCGACCTCCTCCTCGGACAATGGTCGTCCGGCATCGAGCCTGGCCAGCAGCAACAGGTCGTCGACCAGCGTCGTCATCCGCGCCGATTCCGATTCGACCCGGCGAAGGGCGTGCGCGACGCCCTCGGCGTCGTCTTCTTCCCTGCGGGCCAATTCGGCATATCCGCGGATCGCGGCCAGCGGTGTGCGCAATTCGTGCGAGGCATCGGCAACGAACTGCCGCACCCGCGTCTCCGACTCCTGGCGTGCGACCAATGCGCGTGAGACGTGCCCGAGCATCTGGTTGAGTGCCGCACCGACCTGACCCACCTCGGTCCGGGTGTCGGTGTCCCGGCCAGGTACCCGAACTCCCAGGTCGACCTCGCCGCGGTCCAGGGTCAAGGTGCTGACCTGCCTCGCTGTTGCGACAACTTCGTCCAGCGGGCGCAACGAGCGGCGGACGATCCAGAAGACAACGACAACACCGAGCAGCACAGCCACACCCGTGACGATCGCCAAGATGATCCCGAGTTGTACCAGGGACGCGCGCACCGTGGTCAACGGCAACCCGCTGACCACGACGGTGCCGTCCGAGAGCACAGCGGCAGCCGCTCGGTAGTCGCCGAAACCGTCGATCGTCACCGTCTGGACCGAGCCATCGGTGGGCAGTGCGGTCAGCGTCGCGTCCGAGGAGACAGGCAACGCCGCGCACTGCACCGAGTTCGTGGCGGCAGGAGTGAGGATGCCGGATGACACGAGTTCGCCATCGATGATCAGTGCGGAGAGCCCGCCCAGTCCCTGACCGGGTCCGAAGCGGCCGGGATTGTCGCCGCAGGCGATGACGTTGTTGGGCAGGAACACCTCAGCCTCATGTGGCCGGTCCGGACCTATGGCGAAATTGCTGAGCTGACGGACCTGGTTGTCGACCTGCATCACCAGGTATCTGCTGAGGAAGAATTCCGTCGACACCGCCACCACGCCACAGACCGCAATGATCAGAGCCAGCATCCCGATGATCAGCTTCGAGCGAAGGGTCAACGGCCCCTGGAGCTTTCGCCGCGCCGTCGTTCCGCTCCCGGTGTCGTCAAAGGGCTGGCTTGAGGACATAACCGAAGCCCCTCATGGTGTGGATCATCGGTTCCCGTCCCGCGTCGACCTTCTTGCGCAAGTAGGAGATATAGAGCTCGACGATGTTCGCCTGGCCGCCGAAGTCGTAATTCCAGACGCGGTCCAGGATCTGCGCCTTCGACATCACCCGTTTCGGATTTCGCATCAGGAATCGCAGCAGCTCGAATTCGGTGGCGGTCAACGAGATCAGATCACCCGCGCGCCGCACCTCGCGCGCATCCTCGTCCAGGACCAGGTCTCCCACCACGATGGTGGCCGAATCGGTCGTGAGGGCGAGCGAAGAGCGGCGCAGCAGTGCTCGCAATCGCAGCACGAGTTCCTCGATCGAGAACGGTTTCGTGACGTAGTCGTCACCGCCCGCGGTCAGACCGGCGATCCGGTCGCTGACGTCGTCGCGGGCGGTCAGGAACAGCACCGGCATCCGCTCGATGTCCGCCCGGAGCCGGCGGAGCACCTCGAGACCGTCGACGTCAGGCAGCATCACGTCGAGCACCACGAGATCCGGTTTGAACTCCCTGGCCGCTGCGATGGCAGACGTGCCATCGGCTGCCGTCCGGACCTGCCAGCCCTCGTACCGCAACGCCAGACCCACGAGTTCGGACAGTGTCGGCTCGTCGTCGACGACCAGGACGCGGATCGGCCGACCGTCAGGTCCGCGAAGTGCCGCGCGGTCGACCGGTGCGCCCGCCCCGGACAGCGGGCTGCTGATGCTCATGCTCATGGAAGCGAGCCTGGTCTCCGGCGGTATGCGGAGTCTGGGTCGATCCTGTGCGTGAGCTGTGCGATGCAGCTGACCCTCAGGCGGGATAGACCTGACCGCCGCTGACGGTGACCGCGACCTCGGGAAGCGGTTGCAGTGCGGGCGGATTCTCGACTGCTCCGGTCTGCACGTTGAACTTCGACCCGTGGCACGGGCAGACCCCGCTCGCTGCGACCGCACAGCCCTGATGGGTGCAGATGGCGCTGTGCGCGACCACCGATCCGTTGGCCGCGGCCAGTAGTACCGGCGCGTCTGCCGGTCCCACCACCAGGGAGCCTGCCGCCTCGACATCGGCGACCGACGCGAGCGGCGTACCGGTCGGCGCGGCGGCACCGGACGAAGTGGCTGCGGCGGAACTGCTCGCTGCGGCCGCCGGTGTCGACGCCGGGCTCGCCGTCCCGGACGAACTGCAGGCCGCGGCGGTGGCCAGCAGCGCGGTCCCTGAGGCGGCGAGCACTGTCCGTCGGGGCAGGGAGCGGGGCGGTGGCGTCACTGGTGGTCCTCCATGCGGTTCGGTGAATAGACGCCCGACAAACCGGCCGTCTCACTCCGATAGTCGCTGACGAACCTGTGGATGGTTCGACCGGCCGGAGGTCTTTACGAATTTGTCACACGACCCGGGGCGGCGGGTTCCGGCGGCGGCCGGTGGGGAACAGTGGGTCCATGAAGCTGAAGACCATCGCGGGTTGTCTCGCGGCAGTGACCGGCACCGCGGTTGCCGGTGGGCTCGCCACCGATCCCGAATCCACCTACTACCGGACGCTGGACAAGCCGTCCTGGCAGCCGCCGCCGCCGGTGTATGGGATCGTCTGGACCCCGCTGTACGCCGACATCGCAGTGTCCACCGGCTATGCCATCGCCCGGCTCGGCGAACAGCGGCGCACCGCCGAGCGGAAGAAGCTGATCGGTGCCCTGGGCATCAATCTCGCGCTGAACACCGGCTGGTCGTGGCTGTTCTTCCGCTTCCATCGTCCGTGGGTGGCAGCGGCGGAATGCGCTGCACTGACGCTCAGTTCCGCCGATCTGGTGCGCCGGGTGGGCGGCGTGGACCGCAGGGCAGGGATCGCGCTGGCGCCCTACCCGGCGTGGTCCGCGTTCGCCACCGTGCTCACCGTGGCCATCGCTCGGCGCAACCCGGTGGCGGCGATCAGAGCGCGGCTCAGTCAGTAGTTTCGGGCGGCGGAACGCACAGCACCGGCCGTGAGGACCAGTGCAGCAGCTTGTGCGGGGTCGATCCCAGCATTGCTCCGCGCAACGGACTCTCGCCGTATGTCCCGACCACGATCAGCCTGGCGTCGTACTTCTCCGCGGCATTGAGCAGTGCCTGCGCCGGTTTGTCGTCGACCAGTTCGACGACGGACCTGACGCCGGCCGCCTTGGCTTGGTCGACGGCGTGGTGCAGGGCCGCCCGACCCTCTTCGGCCAGGGCACGAAAGTGCTCGGCGAATTCCTCGCCCATCCGGCTGGGTGGTTCGGCCCCGTAGACCAGCACCAGTTCGTCATCGAGGAGCTTGGCCAGATCGATCCCGTAGGTGAGCGCCCGGCGGGCGCCCGGTGACTCGTCGTATCCCAGCACGATGCTCATCGGACACCACCGGTGCCGTCCGCAGCGCGCGTTTTCTGCGGTCCGGCAGCGAGCACCGGGTCTGCGACGCTGCGCCGTTCCTGCCAGTAGCGCCCGTCCTTGATCCGCCAGAAGATCATGAACAGCACTCCGACCACGAACACGCCGACCCCGATCACCAGCGGCGGGCCGACGCCCAACCATGCCTCGCCGGTATAGGAGTTCGCCGGGTCGGACATGTCGATGATCGACTCGACCAGCAACCAGAACAACAGGAATGCACCGATGACGGGGCCGACCCCGATGAGCACGAAGTTCTTGATGCTCTTGGTGAGTTCCCGGCGGTAATAGATGGCGCAGGCGATGCCGGTGAGGCCGTAGTAGAACGCGATCAGCAGCGACAGTGCGGTGAGCGAGTCGAAAAGCGCGTTCTCGCTGATGTAGTCGACCGCCAGGTACCACAGGCTGGCGATCACCGCGACGGTCCAGGTGGAGACATCCGGGGTGCGGAAGCGGGGGCTGATGTGTCCCATGGACTTCGGCAGTGCATGCCGGCGGGCCATCGACAAACCCGTCCGCGACGCCGGGATGATGGTCGTCTGGGTCGAGGCGATTGCCGAGGTGGACACCGCCAGCAGCACCACCCACGACCAGCCGCCCATGGCGCTGTCGGCCAGCGTGCCGAAGATCGCGTCCTCCTCGGTGGCGTTCTCGCTGAGGAAGTCGACGCCTGCGTAGGCGACCACGGCGACGGCGACGGACACGTAGGTCACCAGCAGTACGACGGTGGAGGCGATTGCGGCGCGCCCGGGGGTCGAGCTCGCGCCCTCGGTCTCCTCGTTGAGGTTGACCGCCGACTCCCAGCCCCAATAGGCGAACACACCCAGCAGCAGGCCGCCGGTCAGCGCCGCACCGCCGGCCCCGAAGGGATTGAGCCATCCCCATTCCGGGGTGATCGAGCCGAACTCGCTGGTGCCGGAAAAGGCGCCGTAGAGCGCGCTCACGGCGAAGGCGATCAGTGCCAGTACCTGTGCGATGATCAGGATGTCCTGGAACCGGGCGGACAATTCCGTCCCGATGACGCAGATGGCGGTCATCACCAGGATCAGGGCGACGGTGAGAGCCCTGATCAGCCACTCGTTCTCGACCAGGTCGTCGGCCCCGATCGCCAGCAGGAAATAGGTGACCCCGACATTGGCGAGCGAACCGACGACGAGGACGCCGGTCATTCCGATCGCCCAGCCGCCCAGCCAGCCGAACCACGGTCCCATTGCCCTGGTCACCCAGGAGAATGTCGTTCCGCAATCAGAATCCACCCGGTTGAGGTAATAGAAGGCCGACGCAATCAGCAGCATGGGCACGAAGGAGGCCAGCAGAGCGCCCGGCGCGTACACCCCCAGCAGGGCGACCATCGGGCCGATGATCGCGGCGAGCGAATAGGCCGGTGAGGTCGAGGCCAGCCCGATGACCATCGAACTGACAAAGCCGATGGCGCCCGGTTTCAGGGTTGCCTCAGGCTCCTGGTCGGCGGCCCCGGGCACGGGTGACGCACCCGCCGGTGTCGCGTCCGGTTCGATCGCCATCGTTGTCCTCCGCACGCGAGCCCGCTGGTTTTTGTCTACCAAACCGTCATAATGTCCCTGCTGGTACCCATTTGCGCAAGTACCGGTCTCTGACCGTAATTTATCCTGGCTGAAGGGTTCACTCATGCGTGTCTTGTTGGTGGGAGCCGGCGGCGTCGGCGGCTCGATCGCCTTGATCGCCGCTCGTCGCGACTTCTTCGAGGCGATGGTGGTCGCGGACTACGACGGCGCGCGGGCAGAGCAGGTGGCCGCCGAAACCGGTGATCCCCGCTTCGTCGCGGCCCGCGTGGACGCCTCCGATGTGGCCGCGGTGGCCGCACTGCTGGCAGAGCACCGGTGTGACGTGCTGATGAATGCCACCGATCCGCGCTTCGTGATGCCCTTGTTCACCGCGGCATTGCAGGGCGGGGCGCACTACCTCGATATGGCGATGTCCCTGTCCAGGCCGCACCCGACCGAGCCCTATTCCAAGACCGGGGTCAAACTCGGCGACGAGCAGTTCGCGCTGGCCGATCAATGGGAGGCCGCCGGGAAACTGGCGCTGGTGGGCATGGGCATCGAGCCGGGGTTGGCCGACGTCTTCGCCAGATATGCTGCCGATGAACTCTTCTCGGAGATCGAGGAGCTGGGCGTACGGGACGGTGCCAATCTCGTCGTCGCGGGATATGACTTCGCGCCCAGCTTTTCCATCTGGACCACCATCGAGGAATGCCTGAATCCGCCGGTGATCTGGGAGAAGGACCGGGGCTGGTTCACCACGCCACCGTTCAGCGAACCGGAAGTGTTCGAATTCCCGGAGGGCATCGGCCCGGTGGAATGCGTGAACGTCGAGCACGAAGAAGTCCTGCTGATGCCGCGGTGGATCGACGCCGGACGGGTGACCTTCAAGTACGGGCTGGGCGAGGAGTTCATCACCGTGCTGCAGGTGCTGCACAAGCTCGGGATGGACAGCACGGCGCTCGTAAGGGTCGGTGAGGTGGAGGTCTCGCCCCGGGACGTGGTGGCAGCGGTGCTGCCCAACCCCGCGCAGTTGGGGGACCGGATGTCCGGTAAGACCTGCGCCGGGCTGTGGGTCAAGGGCTTGGGGAAGGACGGCAATCCCCGGCAGGTGTACCTGTATCACGTCGTGGACAACGAGTGGTCGATGCGCGAGTACGGAGCCCAGGCGGTGGTCTGGCAGACCGCGCTGAACCCCGTGGTCGCGATGGAGTTGATGGCCGCCGGTGTCTGGGCAGGGGCCGGCGTCCTGGGTCCGGAAGCGTTGCCGCCCAAGCCGTTCCTCGATCTTGTCACCGCCTACGGCTCCCCGTGGGGGATGCGCGAGGACTGAGGCGTCACCCGGCAGACGGCTGCAACGCCCGGCTGCGTTGCGCGAGACCCGGTTTGCCGTAGGGGTAGTCCGCCGCCCCCGGGTCGCTCGCAGCGTCCAGTGCGGCGATCTCGGCATCGTCCAGCCGGAGGTCAGCGGCGCCGAGATTGTCCGCGAGTTGGTCCAGCGAGCGGCACCCCAGGATCACCGACGTCACCGCCGGCCGTTGGGCCAGCCAGCTGAGCGCAACCTGCGCCATCGTCACGCCGCGCGCGTCCGCCACCGTTCGCACAGCGTTCACCACCGCCCACGTGCGTTCCTGGCGCGACCGGGCGTCGTACGCCTCGACCCCGCGCGCAGGGTTCTCGCCGAGCCGGGTGGCGCCGGTCGGTGGCGTGTCCCGCTGATACTTCCCGGTCAACCAGCCGCCGCCGAGCGGTGACCAGGGCAGCAGACCGAGCCCGGCGTCCAGGCAGGACGGAACGATTTCCCACTCGATCTCGCGCACCAGCATGTTGTACTGCGGCTGCAGGGTGACCGGTACCTCGAAGCCATTGGCCCGTGCGACAGCGACCGCCTTCTGTACCTGCCACCCGGTGAAGTTCGACAGGCCGATGTAGCGCACCTTGCCCGCGGTGACCATGTCGTCCAGGGATCGCAGGGTCTCCTCCAGCGGGGTCATCGGGTCCCAGGAATGCACCTGGTAGAGATCGACACAGTCGACGCCGAGCCGGCGCAGGGAGTCCTCCAGGCCGCGCTGCAGATGACGCCGGGACAGGCCGGCATCGTTGCTGCCGGTCCCCATCGGGAACCGGGCCTTGGTGGCCAGCACCACGGTGTCGCGCATCTGCACGGGCCGGTTGGCCAACCAGCTGCCGATGATCTTCTCCGACTCGCCGGCCGAGTAGACGTCCGCCGTGTCGACCAGTGTCCCGCCGGCGTCGACGAACGCGTCCAACTGCTGATGCGAGCCGGCCCGGTCAGTTTCGGCACCGAAGGTCATGGTGCCCAGCGCAAAGCCGGAGACGACGCATCCGGAGCGGCCGAGGGTTCGATGTTCCATGCGGCCGCTTTACCCGGTGGGTTCAGGTCGCAAACTGCCTGTCCGAGTTCGCTTCCCGCCGGTACCAGTCCAGGGTTGCGGCGATCGCGGAATTCAGCGGCGTCGGCCGCGCCCCGAAGGCATCTTCGAACGCCGAAGAATCGACGACATACGGGCTGTCGAACTCGTACATCATCTCGGGCAGTTCACGCACCGTCGACGAGAAGAGCCCGAGCGCGCTGGCCAACCGCCGGCCCAGCAGCTGCATCCTCGGCGTACCGGTGCGGTCCGCGGCGGCCCAGATCCGCTGCGCGAGCTCGCCCTGGGTCACCGCGGGCTGGACCGGCGGGATCCACACCTGCCCCCATCCGGCCCCGGTGACCCCGAGTTCGGCCATGGCGGCGCCGACATCGGGGATATAGCTGAAGCTGTGCGGCTGATCAGCCCGACCGAGGAACCGCATCGTCTTGCCGTTGAGAGCCGGTGTGAACACCATCGAACCGACCTGGTCGTAGCCGGGTCCGAAGTAATGCGCGGGCCGGGAGATGGCCACCTGCAGCCGTCCGGACTCGTGCGCCGTCAGCGCCTGCTCGGCCATCTGCCGTCGGACCGCTCCCTTGCGGGTGGAGGTGGTCTCGGGGGACCGCTCGGTGATCACCCTGCCGCGTGGATCGCCGTAGGCGTAGAGGTTGTCGCCGATCACGATGCTGGCCGATACATCGATACAGGCATCGATGATGCCCTGCTGCAGCGCGGGGAATTCCTGGCTCCAGCGGTGGTAGGCGGGTTGGGCGCATTGGTAGACCACCGTCGCTCCGTCCAGCGCGCGGCGCAACGTCGCGGGATCGGTGACGTCGGCGGCAAGCGCCTGCGCTCCGGCGACCCGTGATGAGCCGGCCCTATTCAACACCCGGGTGTCGACCCCTCGGCGGAGCAGATCCGTTGCGACGGCCGTGCCCAGGGCGCCGGTTCCGATGACGACATGTGTCCCGTCCATGTTGATCTCGTTTCTGCGGTTCCCCGCGTCGGCTGAAGAGATTACCACTGGTCATATTGTCACCAGTGGCAACATATGGCAGTGTGGCAGCGATGTCAACGGCCGGATCAACATCGGAATCCCGCAGGGCGTATCACCACGGTGACCTGCGGAACGCCCTGCTGGACGCCGGCATCCGGGTTGCCCGCGACGTCGGCTCGGAGGGGCTGTCCCTCCGCGAGGTCGCTCGACGGGCTGGTGTGAGCCACACCGCCGCCTACAACCATTTCGCCGACAAGAACGATCTGCTCAGGGGTCTGGCGATCCGCGCGTTCGACGAGTTGACCACCGACCTGCAGCACGTGGTCGACACCGGGACGCTGCAGCTGGCGGACCTCGGCGTCGCCTATCTTCGGTTCGCCTTCGCCCATCAGGCGGAATTCGATTTCATGTTCCAGCGCAGCCTGTGCATGCCGGACGGGATCGACGATCCACTGGGTGAGGCATCGTTGGCGTCACAGGCGGTGCTGCGTGATTACCTGGTCACGCTCCAGCATGCGGGGGTCATCTCGGCCGGCGACGCCGACCACCTGACCCTGGTGGTGTGGAGCCAGATCCACGGGCTGACGACCATCGTGCTCGAGACGCCAATGTTCAAGTCGGTTCCCATGACCGCAGCGGAAAGCCTGGCGCGACAGGCGATCGACACGCTGCTCGCCGGGATCGGGACCGCTCCGCACTGAGTGCCCGGGTCCAGCGGTGAGGTCAGCTCAGCGGCGTGAACGCGAGATCGGCCAGGTCGGGCGCGAGGTGGCCGCGCAGGCCCGCCGTGCCGAACAGGTCACCGCGATCGGTGACCAGCAGGACCTCGTGACCCGGCGGCCACTGCCCGCGGTCGAAACCGCCAGGTCCCCTACCCGCGAGGCCCTTCGCCACGACCGCCGTGGCGAGAATGTCGGCCCACAACAGGGACGGTCCGACAACGGTCGCCTGGGTCACGCCGATCGCGGGTCGCCGCGTGCGCGGGTCGGTGATGTGACCGCCGCGATGGGAACGTCCCGACGTGGCAACCGCGCCGGTGGCATCCACGACCACCGCGAGCAGCCCACCCGGGTGGTAGGGATGTTCGATGCCGATCCGCCAGGGCCGTTCGACAGCACGTGAGCGGAGCAGGACGTCACCGCCGGCGTTGAGGTAGTAGTCGACGCCCAGTTGCTGCAAGGCTTGATCGGCGCGAGATGCGGCCCACGCCTTGACGATTCCGGAGGGATCGAGTACGCCGGTCGCCCGCACGTCGAAGGCTCCGTCGGTGATGCGCTTGGCCAGATCGGCCAATTCGAGAACCTCCGGAACGGCCGGGTCCGCGTCCTGCGGTGCGAGCTCGCCGCGATTGATCCGGCTGATGTCGCTGTCCTGGCGGTAGGTGCTGAAGACGGCGTCCGAATGGCGCAGCGATCTCCACACGGCGTCGACGGCGTCGTCGATGGCCTCCGTCGACGGGCCGGCAGCGTCATCGGCGTCCCGGCGTAGATGAATCGAGAACGGCAGGCCCATGATGATGGCCGTCCTGACGATGTGCCGGGAGGTCCGGCTCTCCGTTGCCGCGGCCGGCGGCATCACTTGCCGAACCCCGCCGCGTCGAGCGCCGATTGCACCGAGGCGACGTATCCCTCGCTGGTGAAGGTGGCGCCGGAGACGCCGTCGATCTGCGCGCTCTGGGCGCTGAGCACCTGGTTGCGTAACAGCGGAATCGCCTGGCTGTTGATCTGCTGATCGGTGCGGTCCTGCTGCGGGTACTGCAAGGCGACGACGTCGGTGATGGCGCCGCCGGTGATGACGACCTGCACCTGCACGGCCCCGTACCGGGTCATCTCGGACGCGCCGTCGACGGTGACGGGACCCGCGGCGGCCTGCTGGCTGCTGGTGGGCGCTGCGGCTGCGCTGGACGGGGACGCCGGATCAGGTCCCTGGCCGGTGGTGGTCGCCGAACTCGCGGCCGGCTGGGTGAGCACCTTGGCTGCCGATACGGCTTCCGCGGTGGTACTCGCGGACCTGCCCGTGCTGGTGGGATAGCTGAACAGCGCAACCAGCGCAGCGAGGGTGCTCAACAGGGCGAGAGCGATGCGTTTCATGGTCGATGCCTTCCTGTCCCGCTCACCAGCTGAATTCCTCGGCATGGGTCTGGTGGTCGGGGACGTGCAGGTCGCGCAGCGTCTGCCGAACCTGATCCATCCATGGCACCGGCCCGCACAGGTAGATCTCGCGGTTCCGGACGTCGGGCACCGACCGCCGCAGCGCGGCTTTCGGGTCCACCGGACGTCGGCCGCCCCACCAGCCACTCACCGGGGACCGGCGCCCCACCAGGGGAACTACGCGCAGGTCGCCTCCCGAGGCCAGCTGCGCGAACTCGCGGGCGAACAGGGCGTCGGCCGGGCCGCTGATGCGCTGCAGGAGCACAACGGAGGGCCGGCGGACCCCACCGGTACCCGCGGCGGGTGCTTCGGCGAGCACGGCCTCGGCCAACCCGCGCATCGTGGTGATGCCCACCCCCGCACCGATCAGCAGCACGTCGCGGTGCATGCGCCGTGCGGCGTCCATGATCCCGTACGGCCCCTCGACCAGTACCCGGGCGCCCGGGCGGACCGCGGTGAGCGCGCGGGTCCCGTCGCCGGTGGCCCGCACGGTGATCCGCAAACGGCTGCGCGTGGGCACGGCGGACACGGTGAACGGGTGCGCGCGGGTCCATCCGGGTCGTCCCAGGAATCGCCACTGGCAGAATTGGCCGGCGCGCAGTCCGAGCTTGTCCAGGCCCCGGCCGGACATCACGATCGAGACGACGTCACGCGATTCCGGGACGATGGCCAGCACCCGGATGTCGTGACGCAGGCTGCGCACCACCGGGGTGCCGAGTCGCCAGAACAACGCCGCACCGGCGGCGGCCGCCCACAGGGTCCACCAGAAGATCGTGGCCATCCGGGAGGACACGAAATCGCGGCCGGTCCACAGCTGATGAGGCAGCGCCAAGCCCACACCGAGATAGGCGTACAGGTGGATCAGGTGCCACGATTCGTACCGCATCGATCGGCGCGCAGCCTTGATCGACGTCACCACGACCATCACCAGCGCCAGCGCGCCCGCCGCTGCCAGCAGCATTCCCGGGTAAACCGTCAGCAACTGCCAGACCTCAGCCAGCACACCGGTATTCGCGGCGGCTGCGTAGCCCAGCACGATGGTGACGATGTGCACGAGCATCAGGTCGAACGACAAGAAGCCCACCAGCCGGTGCTGCCGGGCCAGTACATCCTGACCCCAGATGCCCTCCAGCCACGGGATTCTGGCCATCATCAGCACCTGGATCAGCAGCAGGTAGGACGCCAGCATGCCGGAGAGCCGGCCGATCTCGGTGAAAGAACCACCGACGGCTTGAAAGCCCTGGATACCGCCGCCGCCGATCCACAGCACGATCACGAACAGCAGGCCGGCAGCGGCGAGCCCGAGGACCAGACGAGCGATGACCCGACGCCGGTGATGACCGGCAGGGTCGGGGATGAACGGTGGTGACGCCGGGGTCGCGGCAGAGCTGCGGGTCGGCAAGTCGGTCAGCTCCATGGTTCCGATGGTGGACACCCCTCATCAGAGGGATCTCAGAACGGTGCGTGACACCATCAGGAGGTGACCGAATCCGCCCCCCGGCTGTTGCTGGTCGAGGACGACCGGAACCTCGGTCCGTTGCTCGTCGAGGTGCTCAGCGATCAGCACGAGGTCGATCTCGCGCGGGACGGTCAGGCCGGGCTGCACCTGGCGCTGACCCGGCGCTACGACGTCATGGTGATCGACCGGGGGCTTCCGGCGATCGACGGCATCGACCTCATCGGGCGGCTGCGGAACCGGGGCATCGGCACGCCGATCCTGATCCTGACCGCACGTGGAACAGTGGCCGATCGGGTGCAGGGGCTGGACGCCGGTGCCGAGGACTACGTCGTCAAACCTTTCGAGATCGACGAATTGCTGGCCAGGTTGCGGGCGTTGCTGCGCCGGCATGCCGAGGTCGCCGACGTCGTCTCCCTGGGCCGCCGACGGTTCGACGTGGTCGGGCGCAGGGTGCTCGGCGGTGGCGCGGAGGCGGTCGAGCTGTCCGGCAGGGAGGCGGCACTGCTGGAGGTGCTCGCCAGGCGACCCAGCAAGGTGTTCACCCGGCCGGAACTGCTGGCCGCAGTCTTCGACCCCGGCGACGTGCAGGGCACCGTGGACACCTATGTCTACTATCTGCGCCGCAAGCTCGGCCGGGACGTGGTGCGCACCGTGCACGGCCTGGGATACCGGCTCGGTGTCGGATGAGCCGTGTCGATGGACCGGACGCCGCCCTGCTGAGGTCGGCTGCCCGCAGGATCGCCTGGCAGATCGCCGCCGCCTGCGCCATCGTGGTGATCATCGTTGCGCTCATTGCGCTGTCGCTCACGCAGGCGCGGCACGGTCACCAACCACCCGGTCCGCGGCCGGAGATCCTGAGAGGGCGACATCGACGACATCCTGCGCGAGACACTGATCATCGCCGGCCTGGCGGGGATCGTCGTCGCCGGACTTGTCGGGTTCCTGGTGGCCCGCCGCGCCGTCGCCCCACTGGGCGAAGCCCTTGCCCTGCAACGTCGTTTCGTCGCCGACGCCGGCCATGAGTTACGGACCCCGCTGACGGTCCTGTACACCAGGGCCCAGCTGGTGGCCCGGAAGATGGCACCGGACGATCCGTCACGGCCGGCCGTGGACCAATTGCTCGCCGACTCCAGGGTTCTCGGCGAGATCGTCGACGAGATGCTCGAAAGTGCCGCGCTCGGAACGAATTTGGAGCGCGGCGAGCCGCTCGACCTGGTCGAGGTGGCCGCCGACGTGGTCACCGGCATGCAGGTGCTGGCCACCGAGGCCGGGACCACCCTGACCCTGGCCGCTGCCGGTCCGTTGCAGGTCCGCGGCTCCCGCACGGCGCTGCGCAGGGCGGTCACCGCGCTGGTCGACAATGCGCTGTCGCACACCCCCGAGGGCGGTCAGGTGCTCGTCGGTGTCGAGGCGGCCGGACGTCGCGTCCTGCTTGCGGTGACCGATTCGGGAACCGGTCTCGGGGGAGTCGACGCGACCCGGTTGACGGAGCGTTTCGCCCGTGGCGACTCAGCCCCGTCCGGAGTCGGTGGTGGGCGACGATTCGGGCTGGGCCTGTCGCTGGTGCAGGAGGTTGCGACCGCGCACGGCGGCACTCTGCTCCTGACCGAGCCGCCGGAAGGGGGCGTGCGGGCCGTCCTCGACCTGCCCGCGCTGCCCCGGGACCCCACCGCCCTCAAGGCCTAACGCACGGCCTGCAATTGCTTGCCGTCCGCGAGCCCGGCGAGCAGAGCATCGACGGCGTCGGGTGACAACACCGCCTGGATGACCATCGCGCTGGCCCCCCGCACCCCGGCGCGGGGTCCGGTGTGGCTGCGCGAGATGCGCAGGTGCTGGGTCGCCAATGGCGGCGAGCGGTGGTAGACGACTTCCCGGACGCCGGCAAGCAGGTGCTCGCTGGCCTCCGCGATGGGTCCGCCGATGACGATCACCGACGGGTTGAGCAGGTTGACACACGTGGCCAGCACAGCGCCGATGTCCCGCCCTGCCTGCCTGACCACCTTCAGTGCCGTCGGATTGCCGCCCCTGACCAGGTCCACCACGTCCGCGGTGGACTCCGCCGCGACGCCGCGTTTGCGCAGTGCCGCTGCCATCGCCGGACCGGCGGCCACCGCCTCCAGGCATCCGGTGTTCCCGCAGGCGCACAGCGCCTTCGATGCCGACAGTGACTGCACGTGGCCGAGATCGCCGGCAGAGCCCTGTGCGCCGCGGTGCAGCACACCGTCGGAGACGATTCCGGCACCGACGCCGGTGGCGATCTTGACGAAGAGCAGGTGGCCCTCGTCCGGCCAGCCCTCGTCGTACTCGCCCAGTGCCATCAGGTTCACGTCGTTGTCCACCAACACGGGTGCGTCGACGCTGCGCCTGACGTGAGCGGGAATGTCGAATCCGTCCCAGCCGGGCATGATCGGCGGGTTCGTCGGCTTGCCGGTGGCGAACTCCACCGGGCCGGGCACGCCGATCCCGATGCCGGCGACGTCCCGGGGTTCCCGACCGGCGGATTGCAGGATGGATGACCAGACGTCCCACAGATGGTCCAGCACCTTCTCCGGGCCGTCGGCAATCCGCAACGTCTCGGTGGCGCCGCCGATGGGGCCGGCTTCCAGGTCGGTGACTGCCAGGGTGGCGTGGGTGGCGCCGAGATCTGCGGCCAGCACCACCCGGCAGTGCGGATCGAAGGCGAACCGGCTGGGCGGCCGACCACCGGACGAGCGCGCCTCACCCGCCGGTGCAACGAGTCCGGAGGCGAGCAGCTCGTCCACCCGGGCGGCGATGGTCGACCGGGCGAGCCCGGTGAGCTCGGCCAGTTCGGCGCGAGTGCGGCCGTTGCCGTCCCGGAGCAACTGAAACAGGTCGCCGGACGCCAATGGGCCAGGGCGGGACGCCGTCATCGCAACAGCTAAGCACAGACTTGTCGCGCCCAACCGGCAACTTCTTGATGACGCTCGACGACTTTTGCTTGACCAACAACCAAAACTATGCCACGGTCACCGCATGCACCCGGTCGAGGAAGACCACAGCGCAGCATCGGCAGCCGCCCCGTTGCTGCAGATGCGCGGAATCGTCAAGGTTTTCCCCGGCGTGCGCGCTCTGGACGGCGTCGATCTGGACGTCCGCGCCGGTGAGGTGCACTGCCTGTTGGGCCAGAACGGTGCGGGCAAGTCGACCCTGATCAAGGTGATGGCGGGCGCGCATCCCGTCGATGCCGGCGAGGTGCTGTGGCAGGGTCGTCCGGCATCGCTGGCCTCGCCGGTGGCTGCCCTCCGCCAAGGCATCGCGACGATCTATCAGGAACTGGATCTGGTGGACTGGCTTTCCGTGGGGGAGAACATCTTCCTCGGCCACGAGCTGTCCACGGCGGGGTTCTCCCAGCGCGCGGCCACCCGCCGTCGGGCCCGTGAGCTGATGGAGCGGCTGGGGCATCCGGAGATCTCACCGACCAGAGAGGTCGGCTCGCTGTCGGCTGCGGGCAAACAGATCGTGTCGGTCGCCCGGGCGCTGTCGCGCGACGCCAAGCTGATCGTGATGGACGAGCCCTCGGCCGTGCTGGACGGCGAGGAGGTCGACAACCTCTTCCATCTGATCGGTGATCTCTCCGCGGCAGGCGTTGCGGTGGTGTACATCTCGCATCGCCTGGAGGAGATCCGGCGGATCGGTGACCGGATCACGGTGCTGAAGGACGGCCGCACGGTGGCGACCGGCCTGGACGCGCGAACCACCCCGACGGCCGACTTGATCCGGCTGATGACCGGCCGGTCGATCGAGTACGTCTTTCCACCCCGCACCGGCCGTCCACCGGAGCCGGCCGCCGCGCCGCTGTTGTCGGTGCGTGGCCTGTCCAGGGCGGCGGAGTTCGATCAGGTTTCCTTCGACGTCCATGCCGGTGAGATCGTCGGCCTGGCTGGACTCGTCGGCGCCGGCCGGAGCGAGATCATCGAGACTGTCTTCGGTGCACGCCGTTCGGACAGCGGAACCGTTGCAGTGCAGGGTGTGCCATTGCGGAACGGCTCGGTGCGCGCAGCCGTCCGGGCGGGCGTCGGGCTCGCTCCCGAAGAGCGGAAATCGCAGGGCCTGATCCTGGATCAGGCGGTTTACCAGAACATCTCGATGGCGACCATCGGCAGGTTCGCGGCGGCCGGGTTCACCAGGGATACGGCCGAACGCGATGCCGCCATGAAGGTGGCGGCGACCGTCGACCTGCGGCCCGCCGATCCGGACCGCGTCACCAGGACGTTGTCCGGCGGGAATCAGCAGAAGATCGTGCTGGCCCGGTGGTTGTTGCGACAGTGCAAGGTGCTGCTGCTCGACGAGCCGACCAGGGGCGTCGATGTCGGCGCTCGTAGCGAGATCTACCTGCTGATAAGAGATCTGGCCGACTCCGGGGTCGCGGTGGTGATCGTCTCCAGCGAGGTCGAAGAGGTGCTGGGTCTGGCCGATCGGGTGCTGGTCGTCGCGGGCGGGCGGGTCCTGCATGACGGGCCCGCTGCCGGCATCAACGAGAACCAGGTGCTCGACCTGGTCATGGGAGGGACGGCGGCGTGACCGACAAGGGAATGGAATCGGCCAGGTTGAGTGACTCTGCCACCGATGTGAACCAGCCTGCCCGCATGATGCCGCCGGATGTCGCGCCCACGGTCACCGGTGAGCGACCGCGGCGGGCACTGCCATCCGGGGTCACCCGGAACCTCGGCCTGGTCATCGCTCTGGTCCTGCTGTGCGCCGTTGGCGTGATCACCGCGGGGGATCGATTCGCCAGCACGGACAACGTGCTGACCATCCTGCGACTTGCGTCGGTCATCGGCGTGGTGTCGATCGGCATGACGTTCGTCATCACCGCCGGCGGCATCGATCTGTCCGTCGGTGCGGTCGTCGGGTTGGCCTCTGTCTGGGCCACCACATCGGGTACCCAGATGCTGGCCAACGACGTGCACTGGTCGATCGTGGTGAGCACGGCCCTGCTGGTCGGGGCGGCGGCCGGACTGCTCAATGGGCTGATGGTCGCCTACGGCCGGATCGTGCCGTTCATCGCAACGCTGGCGATGATGGCAGCGGCCCGCGGTCTCGCCGAGATCATCGCCAATCGGCAGACGCAGATCATTCGGGTCAACGGCTTTCTCGATGTGTTCACCGGCAATCTGCTCGGTATTCCGGTGATCGTCTGGGTTTTCGCCGCGGTGGCGGTCGCCGGCTGGATATTGTTGAACCGCACCACCTTCGGTCGGCGCACGTTCGCCGTCGGCGGCAACCCCGAGGCGGCCCGGCTGGCAGGCATCAGGGTCAAGCGGCAGACCATGCTGCTGTACGGCCTGGTCGGGCTGTCCGCCGGGATCGCCGCGGTGATGATCATGGCTAGGACGACGGCCGGCTCGTCCACGCACGGCACGCTGTACGAATTGGACGCCATCGCCGCCGTGGTGATCGGCGGCACCCTGCTCTCCGGTGGCCGCGGCACCATCGTCGGCACCGTGTTCGGCGTGCTGATCTTCACCACGCTGACCAACGTGTTCACGTTGAACAATCTGTCGATCTCCGCACAGGCCATCGCGAAGGGCCTGATCATCGTGGCCGCCGTGCTGCTCCAACAGCGGGTGGCGGCGCGATCCCGCGGCGGCTGACGACAACTCTTTTCCACAAACCCCCATCCATCCTGTTTTCCATTCACGACGAAGTGAAGGAGCATCACCCATGTCCCGGTCCTCCAGGTCCGTCCTGCGCACTGCGGCGATCATCGCCGCCGGCGCACTCGCGCTGACGGCGTGCACGAACTCCTCGAACAACGCGACCAGCAGCTCATCCTCGGCGGCCGGCACGACGGCCGCGGCGAGCAGCGCAGCGGCCGGTGACAGCGCCGCCCCGTCATCGGGGAAAAAGATCAAGATCGGCTTCTCGGCGCCGGCGGCAGACCACGGCTGGATGGGTTCGATCACCAAGTCCGCGGTGGAGGAGGCGCAGGCGCTCGGCGACGTCGATCTGGTGGTCGCGGAAGGCACCAACGATGTCAACCTGCAGATCAGCCAGGTCGAGACCTTCATCAACGACAAGGTCGACGCCATCGTCCTGCTGCCGTTCGACGGTGCGGCCATGACGGACGTCGCGACCAAGGCGATGAACGCCGGTATCCCGGTGATCAACGTGGACCGTGAGTTCTCCAGCCCGTTCGCCGCGCGCAGCACCGTGTTGGGTGACAACTACGGCATGGGCGTGTCCGCCGGTACCTACATGTGCGAGAAGTTCGGAGACAAGCCGGACGCGGTGATCGCCGAGATCGCCGGTATCGACTCCCTTCCGCTGACCCAGGACCGCTCCAAGGGCTTCGCCGACGCCCTCGCCGACTGCGGGCTGAAGGTGTCCAACAGGGTGGCAGCGGAATTCACCGTCGAGTCGGGGGAGGCCGCCGCGTCGAACCTGCTGCAGGCCGCACCGAAGATCGACGGGCTGTGGAACCACGATGACGACCAGGGAGTCGGCGTCATGGCCGCCATCAAGAACGCCGGTCGTGACGAGTTCGTCATGGTCGGTGGGGCCGGGTCGGCCAACGTCATGCGCGACATCCAGGCCGACAACACCGTGCTGAAGGCCACTGTCATCTACCCGTCCACCCAGGCGGCCGACGGCATCCGGCTCGCCCGGCTGCTGGTCCAGGGTGAGTCCATGGGTGACCTGGTGGAGGTCGAGGTTCCGCGGCAGGTCAAGCTGTACGCACCGGTGGTGACCAAGGAGAACGTCGACCAGTACCTGCCGACCGCCTTCGAGTCCTGAGGATCTGCGATGACGAGTACCGAGACTCCCGCAGTGCGGGTGGCGATGATAGGGCACGCGTTCATGGGAGCTGCCCACTCCCAGGCCTGGCGCACCGCCGGTCATGTCGCAGCGCTGCCGTTGCGTCCGGAAATGGCCCTGCTGGTGGGCCGGCGGGCCGGGGCGGCGAGAGATGCGGCAGACCGGCTCGGCTGGCAGGACAGCACCGATGATTGGCGGGCGGCGATCGCCAGGGACGACATCGACGTCGTGGACATCTGCACCCCGGGTGACACGCACGCCGATATGGCGATCGCCGCGCTGGCCGCCGGTAAGCACGTGCTGTGCGAGAAGCCGCTGGCCAACACGGTTGCCGAGGCCGAGGCGATGGTCGCGGCCGCTCGGAAAGCGGCCGGCAAGCAGGCGATGGTGGGCTTCACCTACCGCCGCACGCCCGCGGTCGCACTGGCCAGGAACATGGTGGCAGCGGGTGTTCTCGGGTCGGTCCGGCAGGTCCGCGCCCAGTACCTGCAGGACTGGCTCGCCGACGAGGAGGCGCCGCTGACCTGGCGGCTGGACAAGGAACGGGCCGGCAGCGGTGCGCTGGGCGACATCGGCGCACACATCATCGACGCGGTCGAGTTCGTCACCGGCCAACGCCTGACCGGGGTGGCGGGGCTGACCGAGACCTTCGTCAAGCAGCGGCCGCTCGCTGCCGCCGGAGGCGGCGGGACCGGCGCCACCATCGGTGGTACGGCCGGCGACGGGTACGGCCCGGTGACGGTCGATGATGCCGCCCTGTTCTTCGGCCGGCTGGAATCCGGCGCGATCGCCTCCTTCGAGGCCACCCGATTCGCCCTCGGCCGGAAGAACGCGATGCGTTTCGAGATCAACGGCAGCCAGGGCAGTGTCGCCTTCGATTTCGAGAACTCAAATGTGCTCGAGTACTACGACGGCCGTCGACCGGCGGACGAGGCGGGTTTCACCAGGATCCTGGTGACGGAGCCGACGCACCCGTACCTGTCGTCCTGGTGGCCACCGGGTCATGGTCTCGGCTATGAGCACGGCTTCACCCACCAGGTGATCGATCTGGTCCGGGCGATCGCCTCCGGCGAACCCGCCCGACCGACCTTTGCCGACGGCCTGCACGTGCAGCGGGTGCTGTCGGCGATCGAGTCCAGCTCCAACTCCGACAGCAGCTGGCAATCCATCCCCGACGAGCAGGAGCACTGACATGTCCCGCCCGATCACGTTGTTCACCGGTCAATGGGCCGACCTCCCGTTCGAGGAGGTCGCCCGGCTGGCCTCCGAGTGGGGCTACCAGGGACTGGAGATCGCCTGTTGGGGCGATCATCTCGATGTCTGGAGAGGGGCGGAGGACGACGACTACATCGCCGGCCGCCGGGAGATTCTCGACAGGTACGGGTTGTCGGTGTTCGCCATCAGCAACCATCTCAAGGGTCAGGCCGTCTGCGACGACCCGATCGACGCGAGGCACCGCGACATCCTGCCCGACAAGATCTGGGGTGACGGAGATCCCGAGGGCGTCCGGCAGCGGGCTGCCGAGGAGATGAAACAGACCGCACGGACTGCGGCGCGGCTCGGCGTCGACACCGTCATCGGATTCACCGGATCATCGGTATGGAAGTACGTCGCGATGTTCCCGCCAGCGTCCCAGGAATTGATCGATGCCGGATATCAGGACTTCGCCGACCGCTGGAATCCGATTCTGGACGTGTTCGACGAGGTCGGCGTGCGGTTCGCGCACGAGGTGCATCCGAGCGAGATCGCGTATGACTACTACACCACCGAGCGCACTCTCGAGGCCATCGGGCACCGGCCGGCCTTCGGCCTGAACTGGGATCCGAGCCACTTCGTCTGGCAGGGACTGGATCCGGTGATGTTCTTGTGGGACTTCAAGGACCGGATCTACCACGTCGACTGCAAGGACGCGAAGCTGCGCACCGGTAACGGCCGCCGCGGGGTGCTGGGTTCCCACCTGCCGTGGGCCGACCCTCGCCGCGGCTGGGATTTCGTGTCCACCGGACACGGCGACGTCCCTTGGGAGGACTGCTTCCGGATGCTGAACACCATCGGCTATACCGGCCCGCTGTCGGTGGAATGGGAGGACGCCGGCATGGACCGCCTGGTGGGTGCGCCCGAGGCGCTCGGGTTCGTCCAGCGGTTGGCCTTCGATCCGCCGGCGGCGGCATTCGACGCCGCATTCTCCAGTCAGGGCTGACCGGGGAGTTCCAGGGCGGCCCGCACGATGTCCAGTGCCTCCTGCGGCTCGAGGCCCAGCCGCTTGGCTGCCGCCGCGTACACCGCGGCGGCAGCAGCTGCCCCGGAACGGCTGCTGTCGCCATCCGCGGAGACGACACTTCCTGCCCGGCCGCGAGTTTGGATCATTCCGGCGTCCTCCAGCTCGCGGTAGGCGCGGGCCACCGTGTTGACCGCCAGACCCAGCTCGGCCGCCAGTCCACGCACGGTGGGCAGTTTGGCACCCACCGCCAGGACGCCCCGGTTGATCTGAGCGGCCAGCTGGGCTCGCACCTGTTCGTAGGGCGGCACGGCCGAGGATGCGTCGATCGTCACGCTCATGCCGCTGTCCCGACCGGGCTCAGTGCCGTCCCGAGCGAGGTCGCGCCGGTGTACTTCGGAGCGCCCTCGTAGAACTGATCGACGTCGTCCACGGTGAAGCCGGATTCGGTGATCAGGTCCACGATGCGCCGGGTCAGATGACAGCCGCCGAAGACCCGTTTGTGGACCGGCTCCCAGCGATGCTGCCACCGGCGGACCTGTCGATCGGGCGCCAACCCGTGCTCGACGAAGTGCAGCTCACGCCCCGGCTTGAGCACCCGGCCGATCTCCTGGAGGGCCGCGGTGGGATCGGGGATGGTGCACAGCGTCCAGGTAATAAGTGCTGCGTCACAACTGTTGTCCGGCAGAGGGATCGACTGGCCATCGCGGCCGGCCCTGGTGATCGGCACGGTACTGTTTGCAATCCGCGGCTGCGCCAACTCCCATCCCCGGTCCGCCGGTTCCACGGCGGCCACCGACCGCACGGCAGGCGGGTAGAACGGCACGTTGGTCCCCGAACCGAAACCGAGTTCCAGGACATCACCGGTCAGGCCGGCGCACACCCGCTGGCGCAGCGGAGCGAGCTGCTGCGATCCGCAGGCGAGGTCCAGGATCCGCGGGAGGACGCGTTCGCTGTAGTGACTCATCATGAGCCTTTCCTGCCTCGAAAACCCGCTCGTCGACTTCGGCACTGTAGGTCGATACTCCTCCGATGAGCGAGATGTTGAGCCGATGGTCAAGAGCCGAGTCAGAACCAGACATGTGGGTCGATCCGGACGACGATCCGCGTAAGGGGGCTTCGCCGGGAACGGACGAACGCACAGTCCTGTTGAACTACCTGCGCCGCTACCGCCTGACCATGGAGATGAAATGCGCGGACCTGGACGCGGAGCAACTGGCCCGGAGGGCCGTTCCGCCGTCAACCATGTCGCTGCTCGGGATGGTCCGTCATATGGCCGACGTGGAACGCCAATGGTTCGGCAGGGTGATGGCCGGCGAGCAGGCACCCCCGAGGTTCTACTCGGCGGAACAGCCGGACGGGGACTGGGACGGTGCGCGCGCCGACGATGCACTGGTCACGGAGGCGTTCCAGGCGTGGCAAGCGGAGATCACGTTCGCGCAGGAGTTCGTCGATCGAACGGCTGACCTCGGGACGATCGGCACCAGCCACGGCAGGCCCGTGCCATTGCGTAATGTGCTCGTGCACATGATCGAGGAGTACGCCCGTCACTGCGGGCACGCGGACCTGTTGCGCGAGTGCATCGACGGCCGGGTCGGCCAGTAGCAGCCGGTTCCGGCCGCGTGCCTACAGTGGGCTGATGAGCAAAATTCTCTTCGTCGTCACCGGAGCCGACCACTGGACCCTGGCAGACGGCACGAAGCATCCGACGGGTTACTGGGCCGAAGAGCTGGTGGCGCCGTACCGGGAGTTCACCACGGCCGGTCACGAGGTGATCGTCGCAACCCCGGGCGGTGTGAGGCCGGTCGTCGACAAGGGAAGCCTGGCGCCGGAAGTGAACGGTGGCAAGGAGAACGCCGAGGCAATCGAGGCGGAGTTGGGCGGCATCGAGCAACTCAAGGCCCCGCTGCGACTGGAGGACGTCGAGGTCGCCGACTACGACGCGGTCTTCTACCCCGGTGGGCACGGTCCGATGGAGGATCTGGCCGTCGACGCGAATTCCGGCCGGCTGCTGCTCGAGGCGCTCGATTCGGGCAAGCCGCTCGGTATCGTCTGCCACGCACCCGCCGCGCTCCTCGCGACCGAGGACGGCGAGGGCGTCTCCCCGTTCGCCGGGTACCGGCTGACGGGCTTCAGCAATGCGGAGGAGAAGCAGGGCGGGCTGGCGGACAAGGCGGCCTGGCTGCTCCAGGACCGGCTCGTCGCCCTGCGAGTGGACTACCAGGAAGGCGAACCGTGGGCGCCGAACGTGGTCGTCGACCGGAACCTGTATACCGGGCAGAACCCGGCGTCCGCGAAGCCGTTGGCCGCCGAGATGGTGAAGAGCCTGGCCCGTTAGGAATAGTCGGCGAAGATCTGGCGGCGTGCGCCATCGACGGTCACCGATCCGCAGTGCGGCAGAATCCATGGCGGACGGGTGTGCCCGAACGGCACTCCGACGCAGATGACGGCGCCGGGTTGGTAGCCAGACACCATATCCACCACGACGTCCCGCTGCTCGTGACGTAACCGTGCACGTTCCTCGGGTGATGGCCGGTGGGTGAAGTCGGACACCGGGGGCGGGCCAGCAGGACGGCAGCGACGGCGGCCAGGATCCCCCGTAGCTCGAGCGACTCCCCGGTGCTCGGAGCGGCCCGCAGCGATGCGCATGAACGGCGTCCACGGCCGGACCGGGCCCGAGGTGCACCTGTGACGAGCCGCCGTAAAAGCTAGGCCACACCGTTGGCCGACAGCCAGTGGTGCAGGTTCGCATCCAGGCGCGAAATGACGGTGATCTGATCGTCGCCGCCGACCACAGTCAGGATTGCGCGGATCGCCGGATCGCCGGATCGGCGAACGCGCTGTTGATGTCCGCGGCCCGCTGCTCGGGTGACGCGCCGACCTCGCGGGTGGTGGGGTACTTCACCGGGATCAGGCCGGTCACCTCGGTCAGCCGGCGCATGGCCTGCTCGTGCACCGCGGGGAACGCTCCCGCCGCTTCGAACGACGGCGACAGGACGGCGATGTGGTCGCCAGGCCGGGCTTTGGGCGGCTGTAGCAGCGGGCGAGTCCCGATTCCAGATTTCACAGTGCCCCCAGCAGGATTCGAACCTGCGACACACGGTTTAGGAAACCGATGCTCTATCCCCTGAGCTATGAGGGCTGACCTGCGCAAACACTGCATATCAAGATCTTCTATGCCGTCTCGCATGCCATAGGCAGGTAAGTGCCGTAGCAAGCGAACGGCTTGAGGATACGTTGCTCGAGCCGGCGAGCGGATCCGGGACTGGTGTTCGGCTGCGCAGGTGAGCAGTGCTGCACGCCGGCCCAGTCCGTCGTGGCGCTCCAGCGAATTTCAAGGTGGCCAGCGTGACCGTCGTCATGTTGCTGATGACGGGGCTTGATGTCTGCTGCGAGGTGCCCGGGTCAATATGTCGGTGCCGCCTCGATTGAGGGAATCTTGAACAGCAAGCGCATCGGTGCATAGGCGAGTGGGCAACGGCCTCGACGGATGTGCTGATGTGTTGACAGTCGAGGTGTACGCGGCGCTCGGTAAGTCGTGGGGTCCGATTTCCGGAACGTTCCACCCTGGGATGACGACCTCGAGGACCCTACGCACCTGGACGACCGGCGCACTGGTCACCATGTGGCATGGGGGGTGACCAACCATTCGTCAGCGCCACTGCTGCTTCAAAAGTGAGCCCAAAATGGGCCTGATCTTGATCAACAAGACCGCTAGATGACCTCTGACGCGGGAAAACACCCTGCGGCAGCAGCAGACTCGAACCCCGAACCGATGAGCACAAGTCGAGTAAAAGCATCCAGCCGAACCTTTCCGAAAGATACGAATCCGCGAGTTCTCGGATCCTCGCCCCCCTGCGCCGGCGAGGCTGCGGAAACCTCTTGCGATCGGTAACTTGTGACCATTCAGATGCGCCGGCCTTCTCGTCCTGTCCCAGCGGGCGGGGGTGCCGTACGAACACCTGGCCGCCCTCACCGCTGGCGACATCACCATCACCGCCCGAACCGCCACAGCTAAGGCGAAAGCCGGGACCTGGACACTTCTTCCGTGCGACGACGCCGTGCTCTGTGGGCCGTGCGCCGTCGTCCGGTGGCTCCGCGCCCTGAACCTGGTCGTGACCCGGCCCGGCAAACGAGACCTCGCCGGGGCGTTAATGAAGGCCAAGTTCGTGACCGACGGGTCGCCGCACCTGTGCTGGTCGAAACGCAAGCTAGACGCCGCAACCCTGGCGGTGCCGTTGCAGTCACCAATCGACCAATGGGGGTACATCCCGTTCCCCATCCAACGGCTCAACCCACATTCCTTGTCCTGCAGGGTCCGGGACCTCCTTCAGGGGGACCTCGGCGCGCACCGCGACCTACCCATCGACACCTTCGACCAACGCCAAAAACCCCCACCCGTCACAATTCCGGCTTCGCGGGCGGTGTACAGCCGAGGCGACGCGCAACGGGCGTGGGCCCGCCGCCGCGCTGACCTGGCCGCAATCGCCGGCGTGCAGGACATCCTGGAACAGGTAGATGCTCGGGCGAGGGAAGTCCACGAACGCACTGCAGCTATCCTCGCCGCCGATACTGGCCGATAGCTCAGCGCATCGCAGGAGACTCGAACACAATGCCGCGTGCGATCACCCTCGTCACCGGTAATCTGGTCCGCGCTCAGTGCCGCTCCTGTGGTTGATCGGGGTTGTTGATGCCTGAGGACGGGTGAGGTCGTGCGCCGAAGGCGGGAGGGGAGCGTCCGACAGACCGAAATGTCGGGGATACGCATTGCCAGGGGTCGACGACATCATTGTTCTGCGCCGATCCTCACCGGGAGTTGAACCTCACCTGGCGATGACGGGACGACAGGTCCGGCGGCGAGATCACGCTGCCAGGAATGCAAGGGCCGCAGCGTCGCATTCTTTTTGTCGTGGTGGCCGGTCATCCGGTGCAGGATGTCGGCCAGGGTGGCAACGGCATCGAGTATGTATGGGCCCTTGTTCAGCATCACGCATTCGGCTCGGACGCCGATTGCCGCGTCCGTGATCTCGGCCCGGGTCGGCAGGCCGGTGCGGGCCAACTGGTCCAGCACCTGGGTCGCCCAGATCACCGGCAGGTGCGCCGCCTCGGACAGCCACAGGATCTCTTCCTGTAACTCCGCCAGTCGCTCATATCCGCATTCACCTGCGAGGTCTCCGCGCGCGATCATCACTCCCGCATGCGGTCGGCGCAACGCCGCGAACAAGATCGCGGGCAGGTTTCGAAACCCCTGGGCAGTCTCAACTTTCACAACGATCCCGAGCTGACGGTCACCCAATTCGGACAGGGCCGATACGAGGTCGTGCACATCCTGCGGGGTGCGGGCGAACGACAGCTCGACAAGATCGGCATGAGCCGAGATGAACGGGAGGTTCGCCCGATCCGCTGCCGTGAGAGCCGCAACCGGCAGGACGGTATCGGGGAGATTGATGCCCTTCGCCGCGCGTAGCCGTGAACCAGCGACCGCCGCGTGGGTGATCCGAACGGCGAACTCCGTGTGACCGGTCGTGATCACCTCCCCGATCATCTTGCCGTCATCGAAGTGAACGGCGTGACCGACCTTTACATGATCGAATGCTTCCGGGAGCGTGCAGCCGATCCTCGGAACCCCCTGCCTGACAACCGGTGCGGGGGTGCAGTCGCGGGTCAGGATCAGGGTGTCCCCGCGGTGCAGAGTCAAGAACTGTTCAGTTGGAGGGATTTCTTGAATTACAGCACGTGCCCCGCCGCGGCTCCGCAACACCGTTCCCGTAGCGATGTAGGCGGTGTGCCGGGCGGACACGAGTACCCCCCCGCCCTCCGTCGACTCGACGATCAGGTGGCGCCTGGCGCCCCTGGTGTCGGCGAATTCAACTCTGTCCTCCACCGATAGACCCGCCATCCACGCCGCCGGCACCGGGAGCACGGCACTGCCCGGTTCAGTTGATGGGACTGGGTTCTCGACGGGGCTGAGCCAGCAGAACCGCGGGGTGACAACCCGTCCCAGGGTGTCCCGGGTGGGACGAAGCTTGATCACCTGAGGCCCGTCCTGGAGCGGACCGGTGCGCAGTTTCGGGCCTGGTAGGTCCATTGCCACCTTGCACTCACGCCCGAGCGCCGCGCTGGCGGTCCTGACGTTCTGGATCATCGCCGCCCACGTGTCGGGGTCGTCGTGGGCGCAGTTCACCCGGGCCAGGTTCATTCCCTGCTCGATGAGGCCGACGACCAGGGATTCGTTGGTGGCGGCCTCCCGCGGCAACGTCACCATGATCCGGGTTTGCCGATCATCCGGCTCCGTACCGAGCAATTCCGCAGCACGGCGTCGCAGCAGGAGCGGTCCGGCACCGAACGCCGCCATATCAGCAGTCCGCTCAACTGGGTGCCCCGACAAGGCCTCCACAGCGGCCGCAATCGCCTCGAGTGTGACCCGTACGTGCGGCTCACAGCGTCCCAACGAGGACAACCCGAACGCGGCCAGTTGCTGCTGCAGATCACGTAAATCGGTCTGGCGTATCGCCCAGTAGTGCGTGAGGTTCACCGCGCCCGCCAGGTTCGACTCATCGACCACTGCGATCTGATCCGCCCACTGCGCCTCAGCGTCGGTCAGCCGCGTCCGCAACCGGCGAACCTCCTCCGCCATCGCCGCCAGCACGACACCGGCGCTCGGACCGTCGCTACGATCCGGACTGGGACTGTGAAACCAGTCATCAGCAGACTCAGATGACACCACTTCGTTGCCACTCACTTTATGCGCGATATTCATTGTCAGGTCAGTACATCTCACCAAGATGAACAGACTGCGCCGCGAACGCCTTCGGGTACATCGCGGATGGGATGCATCACACCAGTGAGGGCTTCGGCGGCTGTGGAGCAACCGATGCAGTCGTGTCGGTCTCGTTCGCGGATGACCGTGACGGAGCGGCCGACGCGGGCGATCACGGCCCGGCTGGAGGGTTTCGAGCACGAGCCCGTCGATGTTGTTGGCTCGGAGGGACCTTCGCCCCTGCTGACGGTGCGAAGCTTCGGTAACCATGAAGCTTGTCCGGCACTTCATGTTCCGGTCAAAGGAGAGCGCTATGAGTATCTGGATCATTCTCTTGACCTTGGCGGTGGTGCTGGCACTCGGTGCTGCGCTGTCCGTTCGGGTCGTCAAGCAGTACGAATTGGGAGTACTTTTCCGGTTCGGTCGGGTGCTGAGCATCCGCGAGCCGGGGCTGCGCTTCATCATCCCGTTCATCGACGTACTGCACCGGGTGTCGCTGCGCATCGTCACCATGCCGATCCAGTCTCAGGGCATCATCACCAGGGACAACGTCAGCGTCGACGTCTCAGCGGTGGCATATTTCCGGGTGATCGACGCGGTGAAATCCGTCGTGGCCATAGAGAATGTGGACACCGCCATCAATCAGATCGCGCAGACCACGCTGCGTAAGGTCGTCGGCCAGCACACGCTGGACGAAACCCTGTCCGAGACCGATCGGATCAATGTCGGCATCCGCGAGATCCTCGACGTCAGCACCGTCGACTGGGGGGTCGAAGTCACCCTGGTGGAGCTGAAGGACATCCAACTCCCCGAAACCATGAAACGCGCTATGGCCCGGCAGGCCGAGGCCGAACGCGAGAAGCGGGCGAAGATCATCAACGCGGAGGGCGAGTCATTGGCGGCTGCCGCACTTGGGGACGCCTCGGACATCATGATGGATCACCCGTTGGCACTGCAGTTGCGCAACTTGCAGAGCCTGGTCGAAATCGGCGTCGACAAGAACACCACGGTCGTTTTCCCTGCGCCGCTGATGAGCACCATCGGCGAACTCGGTTCCTTCCTTGCCCGCGAAAACGCTGCAGCCGCAAGCAAAGTCCAGCTCGTCACCAACGGCAAGGCGACCCACCCGATTGCCGTGAGCACGGCACCCGCACCGAACTGACCGACAACTTTCGTCCAGGAGTCCACCGCTTCAGACAGAAGGATCATCATGAATTCCGACTCCACAGCAGATGAACGCCCACCCGGCCCAAAGCCCTCCAGGTACAGCCCACGGCAGAATGGACGAATAGTCGTGGGCGTCGACGGTTCCGAAAGCTCCATCGACGCAATGCGCTGGGCCACAGGTCAGTCCGCGCTCACCGGCGCCTACGTCGAGGCTGTGACGAGTTGGGAGTACCCGCAACAGGGCATGATGGAATTCGGCACTCTCGACGTCGATTGGGCAGCAAACGCCCAGCAGTCGCTGGACATCGCGCTGCACCAGGCCTTCGGCGACGACGATGTGCACGTCCGAACAGTCGTTGTCCACGGGCGGCCCGCACACGTGCTGATCAGCGCCGCCGAGGGAGCCGATCTGCTGGTCGTCGGATCCCGCGGGCACGGCGCAGTGGCGGGCATGCTCCTGGGCTCGGTCAGCGAGGACCTCGTCGCACACGCACCGTGCCCCGTGGTCGTCATCCGGCACCACGGCGTCCCAGCATCCTCCATCGCCAACCACGAAGGGCCATCACCTTCTCCCCTCGCAGGCCTTGTTGCGCCGACGACAGCGGCCTGTGACGACCTGCGCGCGCCAACCGCCGATCGGCCCACACACAGGTCTGCCGCGGCGGGGGCGAGAGATGACCGGCCGCCAGTCACCGCGTTGTTCGATGACGTCGAGGCGTAGCCGCGGTCGGGCCGAGCAGGGCGCTCACAGCTTGTCGGTACTGGACAAGCATTCTCGCCCCCGGATGTTCATCTTCGTCGGAGATACTCATCAGACGATGAAAACTGCAAAGGCGTGAGCGCCGCGGTTCTCGGCAGCGAAGCCGCACGGCCTGATTTGGCTGACGACAGGCCGAGCCGGTGCGTCCGGCGGCGTGTCTGCACCCGCGCGACGTCGCCGATCGCACTGACGCCCTGTCGGCCCGGCTCCCGGCGTCTCACGCCCACCGGTCCGGAACACACCGATCTCCCAGCCGCGAAGGAGATCCGCCGACATGCCCACTGAGCTCAGCCAGCCGACCGAGCAACCGACCGAGCAGCCGAAAGGGTCGGGAGCGGTGAGCCGTCGCACCGTCCTGCAATTCCTCGGACTGGGCGCCGGTGTCGTCGCGGTGGCCGGTGCCACCGGGCTGACCTGGCGCGCCATCGACGGCGGGGTGTTCGCGTCCGGGACCGGGACCGCCTACGCCGCATGGGATCAGGCCACTGCGGTCGGGGCGGACCCGATGAATCTGGTCCGGGCCGCGGTCCTGGCGTCGAACGCCCATAACGCCCAGCCCTGGCTGTTCGTCGTCACCGCGGAGAGAATCGAGTTGTTCGCGGACATGACCCGCACCATCGGGGCGATGGACCCACTGCTCCGGGAGCTGCACGTCTCCCTGGGGTGCGCTCTGGAGAACCTGGTGGTGGCCGGCCCGGCCAGCGGCCTGGCAGCGAGCGTGTCACTGCTACCGGATCCCGCCGACGTCACCCACGTCGCGACGATCACCCTGACTCCGACCGCTGTCTCGCGGTCCGCGGAGTTCGACGCCATCGCTTCCCGGCACACCAACCGCGGCGCGTATGACACCGGCCGGCCCGTCACCGCGGCTCAACTGACCGCGCTCGGCGCGCTGGCCGATCCGCAGGACGTCGGCGTGGTCTGGTTCACCACGGACGCGGAGAAACTCGCCTTCGCGGAGGTGACCCTTCGGGCGACCCAGGCGATCATCGCCGACCCGCAGCAGTCCGCCGACGACTACCGCTGGTACCGCACCAGCTGGTCCGACATCCAGCAGTACAAGGACGGCATCACCATCGACCCGTCCGGTCAATCGGAGTTCATCCGGGCGTTGGCCAAGCTGCTACCGGTCTCCCAGGAGCAGAACAACAGCGGATGGCTCAGCGGCACCCGCGACACCCAACTCCCGACCGCCGCGGCCTTCGGAGCGCTCACCGTCGCCGACCCGCAGGACCCGGCTCAACGCCTGCAGGCCGGCCGCACCTGGCAACGAATACAACTCGCGGCAACGGTCGCAGGGCTGGCCATGCAGCCGCTCTGCCAGATCCCCGAACGCATCGACCGGGAGGTCTCCGCCGCCCTGCCCACCGATTTCGGTGACGCCTTCGCAGCGATGCTCACCGCGAAAACGCACGCGGTGATGACTTTTCGGATCGGGTACCCCACCGCGGCGGCGCCGCCGAGCCCGCGCCGCCCGGCCGCCGACGTCGTCATCACGTGATGCAAGAAAGGCCGCCCACATGAACGAGACCCTGCATGAACGAGACCGTCGGTGAATGAGACCCTGCGCCGGACCTGGCCCGTCATGCTCGTGGGTGTCGTTGCGCTGCTCTACCTGTGGGTCGGGATTGCCGCGCACGGCTGGGACCGGGTGTGGGGCCTGGGCGGCGGGGTGATCATCCTGGCCGCGGTCGCGGTGGCCCGCCGATCGTTCGCCGCGGCGCTCACCCTGCTGGTGACAGGCGCGCTGCCGCTCGCCGTCTCCACCTGGTGGAGCATCGCCACCCCGGTGCTGGCGATCCTCGCGCTGGTCCTGGGCTGGTTCGCGATCCGCAACGTCACACGCCACCAGCCGGTCGCCGCCCCGTGAGCATCGGTGTCCCGACATCCCAAGGCGGAGCGACCTGGTGAGCGGCGGGTCATCGGAGCAGACCCTCGAGCCGTGGCTGGTGTCGGACACCGATTACCCGCGGACGGGCACCATTGGCGAGCAACTGCAGTTCCTGCTGCGCTACGCGATCCTGGCCCCCTCCGGTCACAACACCCAACCCTGGCTGTTCCGGATCGTCGATGACACCGTCGAGCTGTACGCGGATCGGGCGCGGGCACTTCCCGTGGTGGACCCCGATGACCGGGAGTTGATCATCAGTTGCGGCGCGGCACTCGCGACCTTGGAGATCGCGATCCGGCACTTCGGCCACCCCGCCGTGCTGGACGTCGCGCCCGATCCCGGCAACGCCGACCTGCTGGCCCGGATCACGGTGGCGGACGTGGAGCCCACCCGGAGGCCTCGCCGTCATGATCGGCCTTACGAGGATGAGCTTTTCGCGGCCATCGCGCAGCGGCACAGCAACCGCAATGCATTCTGGGACCGGGACGTTCCCGGCTGGCTGGATCAACGAATGGTGATCGACGCCTCCTCGCACGGTGTGTGGCTGTGCCTGGTGCGGGGCGAGAACCGGGCCGCGGTCGCCGACCTGGTTGCGGAGGCCGACCGCATTCAAATGGCGGACAAGCGCTTTCGGCGGGAACTGGCGGCATGGGTGCACCCGAACCGCAGCCGTACCCGCGATGGGATGCGGGGCTACGGGTTCGGCTCGACAGACCTGATGTCGTACGCCGGTCCACAGGTAATCCGGTCATTCGATCTGGGGAAGGGCCAAGCCGCGAAGGACCACGAACTAGCCCAGCACTCACCGCTGCTGGCCGTCTTCGGCACCCCGCGTGATGATCAGCAAGCCTGGCTCAGCTGCGGTCGAGCACTGCAACGCGCTCTGCTGCAGGCACGTGCTGCCGGTGTGTGGTCGTCACACCTGAACCAACCCGTCGAGGTCGAGGAGCTTCGGCCGAGGCTGGCGCAGATCGTCGGCCGGCCCGGCGAATACCCACAGTTGCTCCTCCGCTTCGGGTTCGGATCCGCCGTGAAAGCTCAACCGCGCCGAACCGTCGAGGAGGTCACCGTCGAGGCGCTCCCCACGAGTGCGGACGGTGTCGGTCAGTGAGTTGACCGCCGGCACACTGCACGGCCGGCGGCGCAATAAGGGGCGGCTCACGGGGACCGCTCGGTGTCGGCAAGATCACGGCCACAGCATGTGTCGTGCACCGACCGCGCAGCGGAATGGTCTGCCGGGCAACAGTTGTCCGTCATAGCCAGTCCTTGCGGTGGAAGAGAAGGTACAGCCCGCCGGCGATGACGGCGATCACCGCGGTGGAAAACAGGAAGCCCCACTGCGTTCCGTAACCCGGGTACAGCACGTTCTGCCCGAAATACCCGGTGATCGCGGTGGGGACCGCGATGATGGCCGCCCAGGCCGTCAGTTTCTTCATCACCGTGTTCAGGCGCGCGTCCTGCAGAGACAGGTTGGTCTCGAAGATCGTGGTGATCATGTCTCGGAGCGATTCGGTCCATTCCGCGACCCGCAGCACGTGGTCGTAGAGGTCGTCGTAGGAACTGTTCAGATCCAACGCACCGGTCTCGTTCCCGCTTTCCCGGCGGTGCCGGAGTACGGAGTTGACCAATTCCCGCATCGGCAGGGTCACCCGCCGCAACTGCACCAGGTCCTTGCGGATCTGATACGTACGACGCTGCACCACGGCTGTGACTGCCTGAGCGTCGAACAGCCCGTCTTCGAGGTCCTCCATCGCGTCGTCCAGGCCCTGGACCGCGTCGAAGTGCCCGTCGACGATGACGTCAAGCAGTCCGTGCACCAGGGCGCCGACCCCGTGGTCGAGCAGATCGGCGTTGGCCTCCCACCGCTGGAGAACCGGCGCCATGTCGAAACCGGAATGTCGGCGGATGGTGACGATCCCCCTGGGCAGGATGAACACCGAGATCCGATCCAGTCGCAGTCTCGATCGGGGAGCCAACGAACTGCGGCGACTGTCCGACAGCAGGTCGTCGGGCGAGTCGGGTTGCCCTGCCGCCTCGTCCTGGTGAAGCCGGGTGGCGTAGGCCGTCAGCACCGTGTATTTCCCATACCGGATTGCCTTCGTGCGCTCGAGGTTGGCGACCGCGTCCTCGATCGCCAAGGGGTGCAGACTCAGCTCGCGGGCCAACGTGGACAGCTGATCGTGGTCCGGATCGCACAGGTCGATCCACACCAGGCAGCCATCTTCGGCCAGGAAGTGCGGGATCAGCTCCGCTCCGCAGTTCTCGATCACCACGGCGCCGTTGCGCCACACCCGACTGGTGACAATGCCCGCCGCAGCGCCCGTACCGGTCGGTCGCCGCACGGGCGGCTCAGCGCCGATCGGGCGGGCTCCGGCACCGATGACGGACTGCCCGATGCCGAACTGCTCGGGAGCTCGGTCGCCGGCAACCACGCCACCGCCCACGTCTGTCGCATCGAAGTCGGAGCGCGTCACGATGCGTCGCCGCCCGGCCGGACGCAGTCGAGACGCAGACGCACAGGCAATCGCGGCTCACCCACCCGAGACACGTTGTGCTGATTCATGAGACCGCCTCTGCGGGTAGTGACGTGGTGGGCAAGGGATGCGATGCGCACCCGAATGCTGTCGGTGAACACGAGATGGATCAGCCGAAGCGGCCGGAGATGTAGTCCTCGGTGACCTGTAGCCGGGGAGTGGAAAAGATCGTTTTCGTGTCGCCGTACTCGACCAGTCGGCCGGGTTGGCCGACGCCGGCGAGATTGAAGAACGCGGTCCGGTCGGAGACTCTGGCCGCCTGCTGCATGTTGTGGGTGACGATGACGATGGTGTAACTGGCCTTCAGCTCGCCGATCAGGTCCTCGATGGCCAGGGTGGAGATCGGGTCGAGCGCGGAGCAGGGTTCGTCCATCAGCAGCACGGTGGGCTCGACGGCAATGGCCCTTGCGATGCACAGCCTCTGCTGCTGCCCGCCGGAGAGCCCCGCGCCGGGACCGTGCAGGCGCTGCTTGACCTCCTCCCACAGATTGGCCCTCTTCAGGGCGTTCTCCACGATTCCATCCAGGTCGTGCTTCGACGTGCGGATCCCGGCGAGCTGGTACCCGGCGGCCACGTTGTCGTACACGGTCATCGTCGGGAACGGGTTGGGTTGCTGGAACACCATGCCCACGGTGCGGCGGACGTTGACCGGATCAACCCCCGGGCCGTACAGGTCCTGCCCGTTCAAGCGCACGGTGCCGGTCAACCAGGCACCACGAATCACCTCGTGCATCCGGTTCAGGGTCCGCAGCACCGTCGACTTCCCGCACCCGGAAGGCCCGATGAACGCGGTCACCGTCAACGGCGCCATCGTGATCGCCGCCCCCTCGACCGCCAAGAAATCACCGTAGTACGCATTCAGGTTTTCGACATCAATCCGCATCGTCATCGGAAAATCCTCTGTTTCAGCAGTAAGAACTCATGGCATTTGATCCCGGAAAGGAGAGACACCCGACATCGTGGTGGACGGCCCCGGATCGACCGACAACGCTGTCATCGGACCGGTATGGTCGGGCCCGGTGCGCCCGACCCGAACCCAGGCCGACCCCGGCGGGCGACGCGCTCCGTGACGACGCTACCGCCGCCAGATGAACGGAACGTGGCCGCACCAAGGCATACCGGCACGCACCCCGGGCTGGGCACTCCCCAAGTCACCGAGGACGGTGCCGACGTCGGGACGTTCGACCCTTCAGGCCGACCTGGCCGGAAACTAGCATTGTGGAAGGACGTAACTCGCCTGGGTTTTCAGTTCGTCCGCAATGTGTGAGTGGGTGCTCCCCGTGAGCAATGTCCCTGTGGTGTTGGCACCCGTCGCCGTCAAGTCCGGTCGACGCGTGCACTGGGCGAAACCGGCGGCACTGTCGCTGGCGGTCAGCCTGGTCGGCGTCGCGGCCCTGCTCAGGGACAGATACCTGCGGTGGGGAGCCACCGACGAAGATCTCCATCGCGCACTGCCCGGTGATGAACTGATGTCTGGCGTGCACCATTCGGCGACACGCGCGATCACCGTGGAGGCGACCGCCGAACAGGTCTGGCCCTGGATAGCCCAGCTCGGTCAGGGCCGCGGAGGGTTCTACTCCTATGACTGGCTCGAGAACCTCGTCGCACACATCGATATCCACAACGCCGATCACATCGTGCCCGAGTGGCAGGATGTCGTCGTCGGCTCCGCGGTCCGACTTGCTCCCGAGTTGCCGCTGCAGGTGGCTGTTGTCGACGTCGGCCGGTCGCTGGTGCTGCGCGGAAGTGTCCCGGTGGGACAGGGCGAATCGCCCTACGAGTTCACCTGGGCCTTCGTCCTTTTACCCCAGAGCAACGGCACCACCAGGCTTGTCGTACGTGAACTCTATGCGTACACGCGGCGGTGGGCTGGGTTGATCGTCCAACCCGCACAGCTGGTCAGCTGCTTCATGACCCCGGAAATGCTGCGCGGCATCAAGGCGCGCGCGGAGCGTTCGGCACCGGATGCCACCGACCGGGCACCGTTACCGCACACGGTGGACCAGCTCCCGCGAACGGTCGCGTCGACCTGATCCCACCCGCCCGGCGTACCGGGCCGCCAAGTTTCGTCTTCATCAGCGCCATTTCGTTGGCGCCGTTGTGTTGGAAGGAATCCACGATGAAACCATCTCGTATCGTCGCCCTGGTCATCGGATGTCTGCTGCTCTTACCGGGCCTCGGCCTGCTGTTCGGTGGCGGCATTCTCGGCCTCGCCTACGCCACCGGGCGCAACGATTCCGGCTACTTCCAATCGTCGGTGACCGCGTTGCGGACGACCACCGAGGCGATCACCGGGCAAACACCCATCCTAACGACCGATCTGGCGACGTCGACCTGGTTGTACGACACACTGGACACCGATCTGCGACTGCGCGTCGCGCCGGCCGGCAGTGACGCAGCAACGTTCATCGGAATCGGCCCGGTGGCCGACGTCGATGCCTACCTGCGTGGTGTGGCGCACGAGGACATCATCGGACTCACCAAGGGCACGCCGGTGTACCGCACCAACGGCGGCGTCTCCGAAATCGGCCCTCCGGCCGACCAGACGTTCTGGGCCACAACGACCCAGGGCACCGGACCACAGGAACTGAACTGGCACCCGACCGATGGTCCCTGGGCCGTGGTCATCATGAACGCGGACGGATCCCCGGAGATCGCGGTCGCCGCGACCGTGGAGATCAAAGCCGGATTCCTGCTCCCGCTGACCGTGACCATGCTGATTGTTGGCCTGTTCACCACCGGCGGAGCGCTGGCCCTGATCATCATCGGGGCCGCTGGGAGGCGCGGTGACACAGGCACCGACAAGACCGATCAGATGTTCGTGCCGGCCGTCGGCGGCCAGTTCGCTCCGAGCGGACGCGGGGCGGCGACGCCCGACCATCCGGTCGTGCTGACCGCCCACCTCGATCCGGGCCTGTCCCGGTGGAAGTGGCTGGTGAAGTGGTTCCTGGCCATCCCGCACTACATCGTGCTCGCGTTCCTGTGGCCGGCCTTCGTGATGGTCACCGCCGTCGCCGGCTTCTGCGTCCTGTTCACCGGCCGCTACCCGCGACCGTTGTTCGACTTCACCAGTGGTGTCCTGCGGTGGAGCTGGCGGGTGTCCTATTACGCGTCCAGCGGTGGTCTCGGAACCGACGACTATCCGCCGTTCACCCTCGGGGTTGCCCCGGGCTACCCGGCTACGCTCGACATCGCCTACCCGGCAAATCTTTCCAGGGGTCTGGTGCTGGTCAAGTGGTGGCTGCTGGCGATCCCGCACTACCTGATCATCGCCTTGCTGGTGACCAACTGGTGGGGGTGGTCCTCCACCGGAGGACGGTTCAGCTTCGGACCGGTGGGCAGTGGCGGAATCTTCGGGGTCCTCATCGCCATCAGCGCCGTCATTCTGCTGATCACCGGGAAGTATCCGCAGCAGTTGTTCGCCGTCATCGTCGGTTTCAACCGGTGGATCTACCGCGTCATCGCCTACGCCGCCCTGATGACCGACCACTACCCGCCGTTCCGCCTGGACCAGGGCGGATCCGAACCCACCACGCCCCCGGTCCTGCCGACCACCGGACCGGCCGACCCGCGGCTGCCCGAACCAATCACCACCGGGACACCGTCGTGAACCCGACTTCCCCTGCCCGCCCTGCCTCCCCGATCGCCGTGACGCTACGGCCACCGGCCGCGCACCGGGTTGCCGAGCAGTGGGATCGTCTCGCCAGGGCCACCCTAGACCCAGAGCTGTTCGACCCCAACAGCATCGGCGATCTCCCGGAGGCTGCCCGTCGCTGGTTGACCCACTCGATACCGGCCGGCACCGCACTCAGCGGCTCGGTTCAGCTGAACATGCACGGCCACATCCGGATCGGAAAATGGCGATCATTCACGGCCGCCCAGGTCATCAAGCCCGGGAGCGGCTACATCTGGGCGGCGAAAGCACATGTCGCCGGACTGCCGATCACCGGCTACGACCGCTACTCCAGCGATACAGGCGAAATGCGGTGGCGCCTGATCGGGGCGATTCCGCTGGTGTCTGCGGACGGTCCTGACCTCACTCGCAGCGCCGCCGGCCGGTTGGCCTCCGAGATCATCGTCACCCCAACCGCTTTCCGGTCCGCAACCTGGACCGCGGGTGACGATCCCGATACTGCGGTCGCCACCAGTCACCTCGGTCATCACAGCCAGCAGGTGATCCTGCGTGTCCACCCCGACGGCAGCGTCCGTGATGTAGTACTGCAACGCTGGGGTAACCCGGCAGGGTCGCCATTTGGCCCCTACCCGTTCGGGGTCAGCGTCGAGAACGAAGCCGTTCTGGGTGGGGTCACGATGCCCTCGGTGATCCGCGCGGGCTGGTTCTGGGGAACCGACCGGCAGGACGAAGGTGAATTCTTCCGGGCAACGATCAGCGCCGCCACCTTTGGCTGATGCCGACTGCGACCGGGGTCACGGACACCGGTTCTGGCAGCGCTCGGGTTCAGCTGGCCCAGCGAAGAATGCGGGCAACCGGAGTTTCGCACCCCCGTTGCTCCAGCGCCGTTTCCAGCCGTCAAAAGCGATGCTGGTGTTGGCGGTGATCTGGGCGGGGTGGCGCCTACCGATGTTCCTGGTGGTGTGGACAGCTTCCGCGGATTCTCCCCAGGCATCATCGTCGGATGGTGCCTCGGGCTGACCGCCTTCGATCTTCCTGGGCTGGCTGTACAACGGATCGGGTGGAAGCCTTGGGCTTGTTGCGGTGTGTCACGCCTGTTTCAACATGGTCAGTGCGGCCTCCGCCGGTAGTGGACTGGTCGCAGCTGTTGTCACCACGGCCGTGATGGTTCAGGCGGGCGTTCTGGTCCCTGCCGAGCTCCTCGCGCCGGCGGGGTCGGCCGTCCGTGCTCTGCCCGCCAATAACGAAGCCAGACCCGCTGAACACTTGGGGCTGAGATGTTCCGGACAACGGCAGATGGGCTTCCAGGAGCGGCACTCCCGGCTGGCGGCGCAGGTCCCAGTGATCCCGTCGCCGGAACCCCTGCCAACACACAGGACAACTTCGACGGAACGCTGCACCCAACCGTCGGATGATGGGCTACGCAATTCTGCGTGGGATTTACCACCCGCACTCCCGGGCCATTCAGGTAAATGAGCGGGCTACACTCAGGGTGTTACTATTTTCAATAGGGAGAATCGATGACGCTCAAGCCCGCCTCAGCCGTTCATGCTGTGCATGACATCCACCAAGGTGTGAATCTGGTCCGGAACGGCACGCACGGCCGAGTTGTCAAGTCATGGCCGAACTGGTTGAGAGCGACCTACAGCGTGGAGTTCGAACCGCACAGGTCGTCGGCAGCCAATGTGCCCATTTACGGGTTGACTGAGCTGGATGTGCAGACCGACTGAACAGCCGGCGAAGCGAGCCGGCTCCGGTGCCAACTGATTGGCGCGGAAAGAGTTCGCTGCGGTACCGGGAACCGCCGGGCTGACCGGGTCCGCGGCCGCATCGACCGCCCTGTTGGGACTTTCTCGGAGCCTAGTCGTCGTCGGGCGACACCGGTCGGCCCTCTGGCAGACTCGCCCTCGCTCCATCCCGGGACGCAGCCGTATCTAGACGTGGCTTCCGTAACTCGATGAACGCACGAACCGTCCGGCGTGTAGGAACCGTCCGCCGTGTAGGAACCCTCGGCCACGCCTAGGAAGCCGGGCGGAGTTGGAAAGTCGGGCCTGGGCGGCCAGTGGGAGCGTGCAGCATTTACATCTTCAAGCGCATTTTCGTCGCTGTTGTACGCCGGTTCTCGTCAACCGCTCACCACGCGGTAGTGCGCGCATTTCATGGACGACCAGGCGCCCCATCCTCGATCAACATCAACCTGCCCGGTTCGCCGCCGGCCGGCAATGACTTCGAGGATGTTCCGGTCCAAGACTGGCCCACGTTCTACGCAGGCTAAGAGGTAGCGCGACAGGTCCCGGCTCCGGCCTTTTTGACGAAAGAAAGTCGTGGCCCAGGCACTGGGCGAGTTCCCGGCCGGGACCTACGCCTCTGTGCGAACCGGATAGTCAGGCGGACCGTAGAGCACAGAACACGCAGCCAGCGTCGGCTTCGTTCCCTTCTTCACGCGTTGTGCTCACTCAAGAGGAACCAACCGATGCCCGAAAACGGTCCCAGCCTGCTGCCGCTCGGCTGGTTGATCCCAGCTGCCACGGAGAACGCGCCGGCCGCCCGGAATCAGGCTGTGTCCGGCTCGCGCCGGGTTCTGCCGGGCACCCTGAGCGGACACGCCGAGGGAGCGGCACATCCGAGGTCCTGGGGTTCGAACCTGAGGCGGCTCACTCGGTGGGGACCGAACACCGACGGGCTTCCGGATCGGGGAACGCGTCACAGCCAGGTGCGGATCAGCCCGACCGAATCGGGTTTCGTCGACAACGGTCTGACCGACAACGGGCTGGTCAGGAAAGAGCTGGTCGAGAACGGCTCCGTCGAGAACGGCTCCGCCGAGGACGGCCCGGGCCCAACTGACTCCGGACAAGCCTCGGTTGATGCGGCGGCTGCGATGGCCGCCGCCGTACGCCGGCAGCTGACCTTTCCTGGGTCTGTACCACCGGAGGAGCAGCTCTCGTTGATGCTGGCCGATCGCCGGGCACACCAAGCTGTGACAAAGCTTTGATTGTCGATGGTCGCGAAAAGTGGCTCACTCTGGTCGAATTATTTGGCTCACTTTGCGGCGCGTCGCAGGCGGCTGGCGACGTCGGGTCGGGTCGATGTCGTCGATCGATTTTGACGGAGAGTGGTGTGCTCGCTCGTGTCGGAGCTGGACGGGCGGCTGTCCGTGCTGAATCCGCACCTGCATGACGGGGTACCGCTGGCGGAAGCGGCCCGTCGAGCAGGGGTAACCACGGCGGACCGCGACCCGCTGGCTGGCGGCATACCAGGCGAACGGCCTCGATGGCCTGAGACGCCTGGATCGGACGGATCGGGGTGGCCGGCGTTTAACGCAGGAGATGATCGAGCTCATCGAGGGGATGGCGCTTCGCCGCCGCCACCAAAGGCCGCCGAAGTGCACGGTGACCGCGCCTGCCATGACTCTGTCGGAACTGGATGCCGCGGTCGGCCGGAACATCGTCGACAACTACCACCACCGGGTGCACCCAGAGACAGGGCAGACGCCGCGACAAGTGCAACGCGACGGCATCCACTGCCATGGGTTGCGGTACTTCTCCATCACGCTGGCCCCGTATGTGGGAGAGCCGGTCACCGTCCGGTACGACCCACGGGACCTGGCCGAGATCCGGGTCTACCACCGGGACAAGTTCCTGTGCCGCGCCGTGTCCCCGGACATAGCCTCCGTCACGGTGACCATGCAGGACCTGCAAGCCGCCCGGAACCAGTGCCGCCGGGAACGGTGGCAGCAACTCACCGCCCGCCGCAGCCTGGTCGAGTTGCACACCCAACCCAAACCGGAGTCGGCGCCCGGCCCAAAGACGCCGAAGAACAGAACAACGCCGGGAGACCCGGCCAAGGCTGTGAGCCCGCTGAACGGCGACGAGCTGACCTGATGGAAATTGCCGGCGTCGATGACGTCCTCGATCATATCGACGCCCGAGCAAGAGAACTCGAGCAACGGACCGCGGCGATCCTGGCCGCGGATACCAACCGTTGAGCACCCCGCTGTACGAACGCGGCATCACGATGCCGCACCGAATTAGGTTCAGCGTTGCGTCCGCCCTGAGCGGTACTACCGACGCGCCAAGGCGATCCGGGAGATCGACCGCCCCATCCGAATTGCTCCGACCGCGACCAACCGCGAGGACCTGGTGGCCATCGCTGCCCGCACCGAGCTCACTGGCTGACTTTGGGAGGGTCCGCCCCCAACAGTGTTGGTGGCTGTCTCACACCGAACCGCCGTGTGGCCGGGTACAGCGGCAAGGCGGACAATACGGACGTGCCCCCGATGCAGATCGAGATTCTGAACTCCGCCATCAACCTTCGCCTCGAGCAACTGGGCCTGCCGGTTCCGGATGGGTTCGAGGAGTCCGAATCAGCCCGGCTGGTGCGACCGATCCTGGCTCGGCAACGTGAGTTCAGCCGTCGCCTGGCCGACCGGCTCTGCGCGGCGGACGGGAGGATCCAGGCCTTCCTCGACAGCTTCCTGGCACAGACGGGGGAGCGTCCGATGATCCCTCGACGAACGCTCGTGCTCGACGAGCCGGGACTGGCTCGCAGCCTGTCGCTGCCCTTCGACGGTGACCGTTTCTCGTCCCCGCTGATGAACAGTTATCGACTCATCAACGGAGTACTGCACAACCCAGCCACCGACCGCCGGACCACGGCCGGGGTGTTCCACATCGCCGAGGGCCCGGTGGCCGTCCCCGATGACAAGATCGCGGTGCCCAGGGTGGCGTACGCGCGACTGCTGGTCCGGGCGTTCCAGCCGCCGCAAGCGGACTTGGTGCTGCCCTACTCGGCGAACCAACCGGAACCGGCCGCCTGCTTGGTCTCGCTCTACCTACGGCCACTCGTGGCACCGGGGGTGCACGGCTCGGTGCGCGAGAAGCGAATGGAGACCAGGTTCATCGCACCCGGTGGACTCGTCGCGAACCTCGACTTCGTCGAGGGAATCTTCGGCAACGGAGGCGACCCCTACCTGCCCGAGAACGACGCATCCCTGGAGCCGCAGACCTGGACCGGTCATACGGGATGCGTCGTTCTCGCGCCGCACCTCACGAGGGTGACCAAGCGCGAGCTCGGGTTGCCGCACGTGAGCGAGGCCACGGACCGGCAGCGGCGGGATGGGGTTTGCTGGGAGCAGGAGGATGAGCTCTACAACGGAGGTCGCGCGTTCAAGATCTGTGCCCGCGACACCAGCGGCGTGATCGTCACGATCATCGCCGATACCTACTTCGGCTACTGCAAGAAGGAAGTCAAGACCCAGATCTCCTACTCGGCCAACCTTTTCGGCAATGCCGAGGAAGAGCACTCCGGCGGAGCGCTGGTCTTCGCCAGTTACAACCTCGGTCAGGAGTTCACCGAGACTTCTGCCGGCGAGTCTTACACGGTGGGAGAGGTTCTCGACCGCGACCCGGACCGGTTCGCGGTACAGCCGGCCGGGCATGCGATGGACCTGCGGGAGCCACACATCGTGCTGGTACCGGCCCACGCGCGGTACTCGCTGCGAACCATGACCGTGTCCTGGACCAATGCCGACGGCTCGCGGCAGTCGATTCCGCTGCGTGCGGACAAGGAGTATCTGGGGCCCAACGGCTACCGCGTGCGGATCGCCCAGCAACCCAGCGAGAGGACGGCGTGGAGCCTGATCGGCACCGTGCCCACAGCAACGTCGTGCCACAAGCCGGCGACGGTCTCCGGTGGCGGCAAGTCGGAGATCTCCAAGGCCATCAACGACGCGTTCGTCGTCGGATCCGAATTCGTCGCGGACTTCGAGCGTGCCATGGACTCGGTTGCCGCGATCCTCGCGCGGGACTTCTCCCAGCGCTTCCTCGACCCGGCGAGGAACAACAGGGACCACCGGCCCATCCTGTCGGAGGAACGCTCGATCGGGTCGGTCATCAAACTGCTCACCCCGTCCCGCTCGACATACCACCCCGACTACAACGCGTGGCTCGATCAGGTCCCGCCGGACATCAAGGAGCTGGTCTACGCCGTCAAGCACGCCTACCGGCCGGAGTGGGGGAACGACTGGCGCAGCCACTTCAGCGTCGTCTCCGTCGACAACCGGCAGGGAAACCGGCTACGCCTGGACGACAGACTGATCACCATCAACATGCTGCGGGTCGGCTACAACGACGACGGGTCCTGGCGGCTGTTCAGCCTTCGGCACGACTTCGCACCCGCGGTGAAGGTGCAGACCGAGGACGACATCACCGCCTCGACGGTTGTCCCGGGTGACCAGATCGGGCTGGAAGCCGCACGGTCGTACAAGCTCGTGGACAATTGCGAGAATCTGCTGTTCCAGCGCCCGGATGACGCCATCCACCGTGGCTATGACAAACAGGCCGAGCGGGACCTCGCCACGCCAGGGACGTTCGTGTCCAACTTCGAGCCGTTGACCAGGGCCGATGCCATCGCCATGCGCGATGACGCGGTGGCCTTCAGCGCCTTCAGTGAACCGATGTCGACCATGATCAGCCGGTTCGCCGACACGGCCGAGGGTGAGGGGCCGACCTACTTCGTCAGCTCGGCGAACCCCCGGTTGGTGGACGGCAGCCCGTCGAAGAACCCCCGCTACCTGCAGCGGCGACCGGACCGCACCGACACAAAAGCGACGGCCGTGGCTGACTTGTCGGGTCGACTGGTTCGGCGGCTACCGTCCACCGCACCCCTGCTGCTGCCGGTGGATGTCGTTGCCGCGGGTCGGCGGAACAATCCGCCGGACGGGCCGATGCCGCCGCTCTGCTCGTACAACCCCCTGCACTACATGGAGTTGCCCGAGTTGTTCATGGAGTTCATCTCGTCGATGACCGGTAAATCTCCCTCGACGACGGGTGCCGGCTCCGAGGGCGCGCTCACCAAGGGACCCTTCAACGCCATGCCGGCCATCATCGACCTGAACGCCGCGCTGTTGTCCTACGCGCTCACCGGCTACGACGGCTGGGTGTCCGCCGCCGGCTACATCGGACCCCGGGTCCGGGTGGACCACGACTTCTCCCTCCTGGTGCCCGAGTTGTTCGCGCGGATGACTGCGCAGGAGCGGGACGCACGCAACCTCATCGCCGAAGGTGCCCTGGAGAAGCTGACGGACTTCGAGCACGAAGGCCGTCGCGTGGTCGCCAGCAGGCTGGGTTACCGGATGACCGACCGGATGGCCACCGAGTACTTCGGCCGCATCTTCCTGCATCCGGACGTCATCTTCACCCCGCAGATGCTGCGCCCAGAACTTCAGGACGTCGGCGTGTTCGCCGAATCGATCGCCACGATCGTCGCCACCCACGAGCGTGTGGCGCGCGCCTTCTTCAAGGACGGCACCGTCGATCTGGCGATCCCGCCGCTGCGCGCACTGCTGGAGATCATGGCCGACGGGATGAGCGCGCAGGGGTGGGAGCTCGAGTCGCCGGAGTTCCGCACGACGTTCACCCGTGAGGCCATCCTCGCTTCTGACTGGTATGCCGCCCGACTGGACGCAAAACAGGCTGCCGCCAGTGCCCGGGCCAACGCGGGTCTGGCCGCGATCGAGAAATTCGTGTCGACTCCTGGCAACGAGGAGCCCGCGGCCCGGTTGGGCATGCCGGAGAGGATCGAGGCCGCTCGCGCGGAAGCGCAGCGATTGGCCAGCCAGGAGTTCCGCAGGCAGCTGGTCGGCACGACGGGAAACACGCCGCTGTAGACAACAACTTCTCCGGCACCGCTGCGGCGACCCTGGTGATCGTCCATTGGGTCAAGGAGATCGACCACGACAAGACGAATTGGGTCTTCTCGGGAGAAGATCGCTTCGATGACGCCGACATGCTGGACGAACACGGCGCCGCCCAGCACAGGGCGGACGTCGATTCCTCCCACACTCATGGAGAGGTAGCCGCTCACTGACGCCCGCCGCTCGACCGAGAACTGTCCGGGCCTTGACCCCAGGTGAATCGCCCGACGGTCGCTGCGCCAGGGTGCCTGTCCCCGCACGCCGCGAAATCTGGAAGGACCCGAAGTTCAGCCAGGGCAGGCCGCACAGAGATGCACCTGACGGATAGCGATACCTCGCGTTCGATGTCGGCCGGTCGCCCACAGGGAAGTTTTCGTATGAGGCAGATGGAGGAACCACGGGAATGTTCTCGCGCATCGCGGTGATCAATAGAGGCGAACCGGCGGTCAGATTTATTCAAGCGGTTCGGGAACTGAACGCGGAATTCGGGTACGCCATCAAGGTGATCGCGCTGCATTCCCGGGCTGAACGCGGCGCGTTGTTCGTCCGGCTGGCTGACGAGCGTGTGCTGCTGCGGGGAAGGGGCGAGGTGGGCAGCCCGTACCTGGACCATGCAGAGCTGGAACGAGCGATGATCGCAGCCGAGGTCGATGCCTGCTGGCCCGGTTGGGGCTTCGTGTCCGAGGACGCCGGCTTCGTCGAGGTGTGCAACCGCATCGGGGTGAAGTTCATCGGCCCGCCGGCCGCCGCGATGCGCACGCTCCGCGACAAGATGCAGGTCAGGTTTCTGGCCGAGGCGACCAACGTGCCGGTGACGCCCTGGAGCCGGGGTCCGGTGGAGGATATGGCCTCCGCGCTGGAGCACGCCGAGGTCATCGGCTACCCGCTGATCCTCAAGGCCCGCAGCGGTAAAGGCGGCCGCGGCATCCGGACGGTCGTGCGCCCCAGTGAGCTCGAAAACGCGATCGAGCGCACCCGGTCGGAAGCTCACAAGGCGTTCGCCGACGACGCCATCCTCATGGAGAAGCTGATCGTCGGCGGACGGCACATCGAGGTCCAGGTCATCGCCGACAACCACGGCAACGTATGGGCGCCCGGCATCAGGGACTGCTCCATCCAGCGCGTCAACCAACAGCTGATCGCGGAATCCGGCTCGCCCGCGCTGACCGAGCAGCAGGAAACCGACCTGCGGCGCAGTGCGGTCGCCCTGGTCAAGGCGGCCGATTACCGCGGCGCCGGCACGGTGAAATTCTTGTACCAGCCCGACGAAAGGATTTTTGCCCTGCTCGGGGTGAGCACCCGGCTTCAGGCGGCGCATCCGATCACCGAGCTGTGCACCGGGCTCGACCTGGTGAAGCTGCAGATCATGGTGGCCGACGGCCATCGGCTGACAGCGGACCCCCCACCGAACTCCGGGTATGCCATCGAGGCTCGGCTGAGCGCGGAGGACGCCGACAGCGGCTTTGCCCCGTCCCCGGGGAAGGTGGAGTTCCTGACGCTGCCGAACCGGCCGGGCATCCGGGTGGACACCGGAATCGCCACCGGCGACGAGATCATTACTCAGTACGGATCGACGATCGCCAAGATCAGCGCCTGGGGCCGGGATCGAGCCGAGGCGATGGCCCGGCTGCGCGTCGCGCTGCGCGGGACGGCAGTTGTGGTGAAGAACGGGACGTCCACCAAGTCGTTCATGTTAGAGCTGCTCGATCACCCCGAGGTGATCAACGGCACCGCGGATACCGGTTGGCTGGACCGGGCCGGGTTGACCGAAACATCAACGGTCGCACCGTATGCGGACGTCGCACTGCTGTATGCGGGCATCGACGTCTACGAAGCCGAGGAGGCGCTGGAACGCGAGTCGTTCCTCCGGTCCGCACGTGGTGGTCGACCCCGTGCCGGCCACACTGTCGGTCGCCGGGTCGAGCTCGGCTACCAGCATCAGACCTATTGCCTGAACGTGGCGCAGATCAGCCCGAAACGCTTCCGGGTCGGAATCGTCGACGCCAGACACGACGGCGGAGAAACCGTCGTCGACGTTGAGATCGACCGGAAGAGCACATTCGAGAGCCGGCTGAGCCTGGGTGACCGGCAGCATCACATCGTCGGGTCGAGCACCCCGCACGGTTACCTGGTCGAGGTGGACAGCGTCAGTCACCGCGTCAGCCGGGACGAGGGTGGTGTTGTCCGGTCGCCCGCTCCGGCGGTGGTGGTCGCCGTCCGCGCGGCCGCAGGCACCGAGGTCGCTGCCGGCGACACCTTGATGATCTTGGAAAGCATGAAGATGGAATCCCCGGTCAAAGCTCCCTACGCGGGCCGGGTCCGGGAGATCCTGGCCGGGGTGAACTCCCAGGTCGACCGCGGCGGAGAGCTGCTGCGGATCGACCGGATCGATGACGACGCCGCTGCCAGCACCACCCCCACCGTCGAATTCGCAGCGGGTGCAACCCGATCCCCGGACGCGAGGGCGCAGGCGCTGTCCGATCTGGCCACGATGCGTGCCCTGGTGATGGGCTATGACGTGAGCACCGATCGAGCCAAAGAGGCACTCGCGGACTACGACCGCCTTCGTGACCTGGTGCCTCCGATCGACGATGAGCGGTTGACCGCGTCGCTCGATGTCCTCGCCACCTTCACCGACATCTGTGAGCTGTCCCGGAACCGGCCCGCCGGCGCGGAGGAGACCGGTGACGAGCGCGTGCACAGCCCGAGCGAGTACTTCCACTCCTACCTGCGCTCACTCGACCCGGAGCGGGAGGGACTGCCGCAGGCGTTCCGCAGCCGGCTCGCCGCAGTGCTGGAACACTATGGCGTCACCGATCTGAAGCCGAGCCCGGCGCTGGAGCACGCGGTGCTCCGGATCTTCCGGGCCCAGGAGCGGGTCGCGGACCAGATCCCGATCGTCTCCCGGCTGCTCGAGCGGTGGCGCAATGCGGTCCCGCAGGTCGGCAGCGACATGCAGCGGGCGGCCGGTGAGGTCGTCGACCGTCTGGTGGTGGCGACCAGGCTTCGGTATCCGGTGTTGGGCGACCTGGCCAGCAGCATCCGGTACGAGACGTTCGAGCGTCCGCTGATCGACGACGCCCGCAACCAGGTGTACGCCGAAGTCCGTGAGCAGCTTGCGCACCTGGCGGAGAATCCGAACCCCGCCAGGTATGCGGAACTGGTCAACAGCCTTGTCCCCATCCGCGAGCCGCTGCTCCCGGTGTTGACCGAACAGATCACGTCGAAGGGGCCCGGCCAGCAGGCGATGCTGGAGGCGATCACCCGCAGGTACTACCGGATACGCACGCTGGAGCAGGTCAGGGCTTTCCGGCAGGACGACAGGCCCTATGTCACAGGCCTCTTCGAACTCAATGGGGAGCGCCGCGAGCTGGTTGCGTCGATCGCCGACTATGACGACCTGCCCGGCGCATCAGCTGCGCTCAGCGCCCTCGCGGAAAAGGCGAACGATCCGGCGAACGTTGTGATCGACATCTACCTGGCCTGGCCGGATGCTCCGGCCGACGGTGATCACGTCTCGACGGCCTTGAAAGCCGCGCTGGAACACCAGCCCGCGCTCGCCGCCAGCCGTCGGGTCACCGTCATTGTGGCTTCCGCCGGCGACGTCCCGGTGCAGCAGTTCACCTTCCGGCCGTCCGCCGACGGGCTGTCGGAGGAACGGGTGATCCGGGACATGCATCCGATGACCGGTCAACGGCTGGAGCTGTGGCGGCTGAAGAACTTCACCGGCACCCGGCTGCCATCGGCGGAGGGCACCTTCCTGTCCCATCTCGTGGCGCCGGGCAACCCGAAAGACGAGCGACTTGTCGCACTGGCCGCGGTCAGGGACCTCACCCCGTTGCGGGACGCCGACGGTCGGGTGGTCTCGTTCCCTGCCGCTGAACGGGTACTCGCCGCCTGCCTGGAAAGCATCAGGCGGGCGAAGGCGCAGCACAGCGGCAAACGGCGACTGGACAACAACCAGGTCTTCCTGCACGTCTGGCCGACCATCGATGTCCCGCTGACCGACCTCGCCGGGGTCGCCCAGATGAGCGCGCCGACGACGTTGGGCACCGGGCTGGTCGAGATCACCGTGATGGCCCGGATGAAGGACCCTGCAAGCAGGTCCTCCGGTGTCGATTTATCGGACCCTGCAAGCAGGTCCTCCGGTGTCGATTCATCGGACCCTGCAAGCAGGTCCTCCGGTGTCGATTCATCGGACCCTGCAAGCAGGTCCTCCGTGCGAAAGGTGGCCCTGCGCTTCGCCTATCGGGCCGGTGCCGGGGTGACCGTCACGGTGTCCGATCCGCCGACCGAGGCGTTGGCACCGTTGGACGAGTACACCCAGAAGGTGCAGCAGTCTGCTGCGCGCGGCGCGTTGTACCCGTACGAGATCGTTCCGATGCTCACCGGCCCAGCGGGCAGCTTCACCGAATACGACTTCACCGACGGGGTGTTCGGCCCGGTGGATCGGCCCCGTGGCAAGAACACCGTGGGGGTGGTGGCAGGGGTGGTCACGACGCCGACCGCCAGGTACCCGGAAGGCATGACCAGAGTCGCGTTGTTCGGCGACCCCACCAAGGCCCTCGGCACGGTGGCCGTTCCGGAGTGCGCGACTGTCGTTGCGGCGATTGATCTCGCCGAGGAGTTGAGTGTCCCGGTGGAGTGGTTCACGTTGTCCTCCGGCGCAAAGATCTCGATGGATACCGGCACCGAGAACATGGACGGGGTGGCCAGGGCGCTGCGCCGGATCATCATGTTCACCCAGGCCGGCGGCGAGATCAATGTCATCGTGGCCGGGATCAACGTGGGTGCCCAGCCGTACTGGAACGCCGAGGCCACGGTTCTGCCGCACACCAAGGGCATCTTGGTCATGACGCCGACCAGCGCCATGGTGCTGACCGGAAAGATGTCGCTGGACTACTCCGGCGGCGTTTCGGCGGAGGACAACTTCGGTCTCGGCGGCTACGACCGGGTCATGGGCCCGAACGGTGCAGCCCAGTACTGGGCACCGAACCTCACCGCAGCCACGGAGATCTTGTTCGCCCATTACGACCACGCCTACGTCGCCCCCGGGGAGCGGTATCCACGCCGGGCGAAGACCACGGACCCCTTGGACCGGGACGTGCGGACCTTCCCGCACATCCACCCGGACAGCCCATTCACCACGGTGGGGGAGATCTTCTCGCCGGAGACCAACAAGGACCGGAAGAAGCCCTTCGACATCAGAACGGTCATCCACGCAGTCACCGACCAGGATCATCAAACCCTGGAGCGGTGGGCGGGAATGGCCGATGCCGACACCTCCGTCGTGGTCGACGCGCACCTCGGCGGGTATCCGGTCGTCATCGTCGGGATCGAAGCGCGCAGCATCCCGCGACACGGTTTCATCCCGGCCGACGGGCCGGACCGGTTCACCGCGGGAACCATGTTCCCCAAGTCGTCGAAGAAGACGGTACGGGCGATCAACGCGGCTTCCGGTAGCCGCCCGCTGGTGGTGCTGGCGAACCTGTCCGGATTCGACGGCTCACCGGAATCAGCGCGCAACTCGCAGTTGGAATTCGGGGCCGAGATCGGTCGATCTATTGTCAATTTCGACGGCCCGATCATCTTCTGCGTCGTCTCCCGATTGCACGGCGGTGCGTTCGTGGTGTTCGCCGGCGCGCTCAACGAAAACATGGAGGTCATCGCCGTCGAGGGGTCGTTCGCCTCGGTGATCGGTGGCGCGCCCGCAGCCGCGGTGGTCTTCACCCGGGACGTGAACACCCGGACCGCCAACGACAAGCGGATCAAGGAACTCGAGTCCGACATCGCCGGCGCCACCGACGCTGCGCAACGGGGCGAGCTCCGAGCCCAACTCGCTGAAATGCGAAGTGTCGTGCGGTCGGACAAGCTCGGTGAGGTCGCGGCCGAATACGAACAGATCCATAACATCGAACGCGCCCGCCGGGTCGGGTCCGTGCACACCATCATTCCGGCCGTGCAGTTGCGGCCATATCTGATCGAGGCCGTCGAACGGGGGATGGCCACCAGTAGCTGATCCCTCGGGGCGGTGCCTGTGGAATTCCATGCGACGGACGATGACGACCTGTCATTGCCGTGGCAGAGCGCCCCAGGACGGGCCGCCGGCATCGCTCCGGCGCCTGCCGGCCGCTCCCGAGCGCTCTTGGCGCCAGGGAACAAGTGTCCGGTCCGTTGTGCGCGACCGTTCATGCGTCAGGCGTCGATGAGGTGTGCGCCGGGTTCCCGTTCGAGCAGGTCGAGCAGGGTTTTCGATTTCCGTTGGCGGTTCGGGGTCCGGCCGGCGACCTGGGAGACCGTGTGACCGTCCCGACTGACCCGCCAGCAGGCTTCCTTCCGGGCCCGCTCGGTCAACGACGACCGCGACCGGATCGCCTCGCTGCGCTCGGACCACGTGTTCACATCGCACTCGGAATGCTCACACCGCCAGAGCCGTTTCAGCCAGATCACCCCTCAGTAACCCGTGAGGCATGTCATGACGGCGTTGGAGCGTGCTTCGCTTCCACTGCTAGTAACCTGTCAGCGCTCCGACGAGTACCCGCCTTCGGTTGGTCGAAAACCTTCACTGGTCCTGTCCGGATGATCGGGCCGGCGCTGGCTCGATGTTCTGGTTGAGCCGGAACAGGTTGCCCGGGTCGTAGCGGCCCTTGAGCTGGGCGAGCCGGTCGGCGTTGGCGCCGTAGCAGGCCCGGGCCGCCTCAGGGCCCTCGTCCATCTGGAAGTTCGCGTAACAGCCGGGCATGGCGTACGGCCGCAGGGAGTCCCGGAATCCGGTGGTCCAGGCCCGCAGGCTGTCGTCGAGGCCGGGGCCGGGTGCCGCGGCCGCGAACATCTGGGCGAACGCCGCGTCGCGCCAGGGCCAGGCGGTGTCGCCGCGGTCCGCCCGTGCTGCGGCGCCGTCCAAGGGGTACAAGTGGCTCATGCACAGCGGTGTGGGTGCGGAGTGGGTGAACGATTCGAACCGGGCGGCCGCGGCATCGGGTAGGTCCTCGTAGAGCACGCCGGTGAGGTGGCTGTGGGTGCCCACCGCGGCGCCGGCGTCGAACGCGGACTGCAACGCCGGGTAGGGCATCGGGCCGACCAGGTCGAGCAGCGGTCGCTCGCCGCGGAACGTCGCGAGCGCCCGGTTGGAGCGGTCCGCGGCGGCGGTGTTGCACCACACCAGGGCGCAGACCGGCTGCAGCCGCAGGTCCTCGGGGAAGGGCCCATCCGGCGGGACGGTCAGCAGGGCGAGGTAGGCGTAGATGTCGTCCGGCTGCTGGGGCATCCAGTCGCGGTAGAGCCGGACCAGGCGTTCCGTCCGCTCGATCGGGAAGAGCATCGGGCCACCGGTCACTGTCCCGACCGGATGCAGCCTCATCTGTAGCTCGGTGACGACGCCGAGGTTGCCGCCGCCACCGGCCAGCGCCCAGAGCAGGTCCTCGTCCCCGTCCTCTCCGCGGTCGTTGGTACCGCCGGCCCGGACCAGCGAACCGTCGGCGAGCACAACATCGGCGCCGACCAGGTTGTCCACGGCCAGCCCGTGCTTGCGGGTCAGGTGGCTGATGCCGCCGCTGAGGGTGAACCCGCCGACCCCGACTGTCGACACGGTCGCGGTGGTGGTGGCGAGCCCGAACGGGTGGGTGGCGCGGTCGACGTCGCCGGCGAGGGCGCCGCCGCCGATCGCGGCGATCGACCGTTGGGGGTCGACCTTTACGTGCCGGATGGCCCGCAGGTCCACCACGACGCCGCCGTCGACAGTGCCGTGCCCGGCGGCGCTGTGCCCGCCCGCCCGGACGGCCAGCGGAAGACCCTCGCCGGCGGCGAAGCGCACGGTCGCGGCGACGTCGATGGAGTCGGTGCAGCGCACGATGGCGGCGGGCCGGCGGGTGAAGGGCCGGTTCTGCACGGCCCGGGCGTCGTCGTATCCGGGATGGTCGGGCCCGATCACGTCTCCCCGGACCAGATGGGCGAGTGCGGGTGCGATGCTGGGCGTGGCTCGGGTCATCGGGTACCTCCGGGTGGGGCGCGAGCAGCTGCGCCCACCATGGCCCGGCGACGGCCGGGCCGGCATCGGGAAGAACCCTCACACCGTGGAGCGCATTTCCTCCTGGTGCCGGACGACGTAGGCGGCGGCCTCGGCGCGGTTGCGCAGGCCCAGCTTGACCAGCACGTTGCGCACGTGTCGTTCCACGGTCTTGCGGGACAGGAACAGGCGGTCGGCGAGTTCCCGGTTGGACAGGCCCTTCCCGAGCAGATTGAGCACCTCGTGTTCGCGCCGGGTCAGCTCACCGAGCCCCGACGGGCCGCCGCGGGTGGCTGTCACGCCGAGGTCGCGGAGCCGCGCGGCGGCCCGGTCGGCGTCATGGGCGGCGCCGAGCGCCTCGAACCCGGCCAACGCGGAGCGGGCCTCGGCGACCCTGTCCGCACCGTCGAGCAGGTCGGCCAGCGCCATCCGGGTACGGGCCGCCTCCAGCGGCAGTTGGAGCCGGTGGAACAGGCTCAGCGCCTGTTCCAGGCAGAAGAGGTCATGATGCAGGGTCCCCGCGGCCCGCAGCCGGCGGGCCTGCAACTGCGGGCAGCGTGTCCGTCCGGCCAGGTCGGTCAGACGTGCGACCGCGACTTCGGCATCCTGCCCGGTCGAAGCGCCGGCGAGGACCTCCCACAGCCGGCCGGCCTCCAGGCAGACGGCCAGCCCCGCCCGGTGGGCGCCCGGCCGGTCACCGTCCTGCCCGTCGATCTCCCGAACACGGCGTGCCGCGATTCGTCGGGCGGCGTCGCGCTCGCCCTTCGCCAGCGCCAGCATGGCGAGGGCGTACGCGCTGGTGACGTGCTCCTCGAAGCCTTCGAGCAGGCGCTCGGCCTCCTCCATCCGGCCCTGGGCGAGACGGAGTTCGGCGAACCGGGCGGCCGCCTCCGCGTGCAGCGCCGGCTCGGCCGAGGCCCCGCCGGCCATCGCCGCGGCCAGCTCGCGTTCGGCACCGGCCCAGTCGCCCGAGGCGAACAGGATGACGCCGTAGTAGATCCGGCAGTGCAGGTACAGATGCGGGCTGCCGTACCGGCCGGTGAAGCCGTCAGTGGCCCGGATCCACTGCAGGGCATGGTCAACCGTCGCGGTCTCGGCGCAGGCGCTGATCAAGGTGCAACTGGTGTAGACCACGGTGTGCGGCCGCCGGCATTCACCGGCCAGCGCGGCCGCCATCGCCTCGTCGAGCAGTGCCTGGCCCTGCTCGGTCTGCCCCTGTTGCAGCAGCGACGCCCCGAGCTGACTGATCGCGCACAGCTCCAGGTCCGGATCATCGACACCGGCTGCGGCGTCGAGGGCCCGACGGGACCAGCGTTCAGCGCGGGCCGGGTCGGCACTGTCATGCGCGCGCAGCAACATGACCCAGCCAGCCAGCGGTCCCAGCCGTCCCGCATCGACCAGGCGGGCGGCCCGCCCCAACCAGCCGCGCGCCGCCGCCACATTACCCAGGCTGACCCGGTAGCCCAGGTACAGCCCGATCGCCATGAATGTGCTCTGTGCCAGGTCGCCGCAGCGGCGGAAACCGGCGTAGGCACGTTCCTGGTAGCGGACCGCCTCGACGGTGCGGCCCAGCCACCACAGTGTGTCCCCCAGCCCGGCCAGCGCCTGCGGCGTCGGGTCCAGCTTGACCATCGCCTCGAAAGCCGTTCGGGCCGTGACGAAATCGCCGGCCACCACCGCGTTGTGGGCCGTCTGTACCAGCTCGTCCGCTGCCGACGCCATCGCCCCGATTGTACGAGCCGCCATCGATCACCGGTCAACACAACGCGAGCAACCGGACATCCACCGCAGGCGGTCGCCCGGCCCCCTCCGACCGTCCGGCCCGCCACCACGATGCCTATTCCTTGCGCACCAGTGCACCGGCCGGATACGTGCGGGCGGGGTCGGTATCGACGGCACGCTCCTTCACTGCATATTCGGCGCTCGACGCGGTCTGCGTGATCATTTTTCGGGTTCCATGTCGTCGAGGTCGGCTGAGTCCTGGGTAATCTCGCGGCGTGGGTCCGCACGGTGCTGGGGACGCGGCCGCGCAGTTACGCACCCAGCGCCGCGGTTACCAACCCACCGAAGAACCAACCAACCTCGTCGTACAGCCAATTCGACGAAATTGACACCAGCTCATCGATCCGGAGTCCTCTGGCTCTTCAGAATTGGTGGGCCTTGAGGGTGCTGGTTGAGCCCGGCGGGATGCCCGGGTGCAGGCGAATTCATGCGGCGTTTGTGATTTTCTGTGTTTGTGAAGCCGAACGCGATCCGCCGACGTGTTTCACGATCCTGTTGTAGCCCTCGGTGCGGCCGTTGCTGATCCCGGTGAGCAGTCCGGCGATGATCGACTGCTGCCAGGCGTTGATCGTCCAAGCGAGCATCCGCTCACGCCGCAACAGAATCGGCTGATCATCACCGAGGCGCACATCCCTGGGCTGGGTCGTCACCCACTCCTTCGGCGACCTGGACTGCTCACCGCACTCCGGGCACCAGCCGGCCATCCGCGGGTCGGTCGAACAGTGCACGACACTTTGGCCCGCCGGGTCACGAACCACCCGGCCGACCACCAGTCCATCAATTCGGACCTCACTGGGTTCAGACCGTCACTGGCGCGAATACACAGCGAATCGGGCGGCGGCAGCGGCCCGCGCGGTCCGCCCAGTCAGGCCCAGCTTGGTGTAGCTGTTGGACAGATGTCGCTCGACGGTGCGCACGCTGAGGTGCAATGCAGCCGCGATGTGCTCGTTGCTCTGGCCGGCGGCGGCGAGTTGGATGATCTGGTGCTCCCGCCCGGTGAGGGACGCCAGGCCGTCGTCCGTTGATGAACTGATTGCTGGAAGGAATGTCTGTAACTCTGCGAGAAACTCCGTCCATGCGGGTTCGTTCTCGAGGAGAATGTGGTTGGCGCTGTCGAGGGAAACGAAACGGGCGGCCGGGATCAGGGACGCGAGACGCCGTCCTTCATCGAAGGGGACCAGTCCGTCCTGACGCGCGTGCATCACCAATGTGGGAACGTTGATCGTCGAGGCGAGGGCACTGACGTCGAGGTCGTACCTGGCGGCTCGCGAGCGCGCTGCGTGATCCGGTGAGCACGAGGCTTGTTGCAAATCGTCGAACCATGCCATCTGAGTTTCCGACCCACCCGGAATGAACAGCATCGTGAACAGGCGCCGGAACGCGGGATTGCGGCGGCCCCAGCCCGCCCGGGTCAACGCGACTAGCGCCGCCGCCTCTTCTTCCCCTCCCTGCCCGGTTTCTCGATGCCCCCGACCCCGCGCAAAGGTGCCGTAAAGAACCAGGCGACTCACTCGTTCTGGGTGACGGGCGGCGTACGCGATCGCAATCGGTCCCCCTTGGCTCAGGCCGAGAAGTGTGAATCGGTCGACAGCAGCTGCGTCGACAACGGTCTCCAGGTCACTCACCCAGTCATCGAATGCGAGCGTCGGATATTCCCGGTCCGAGAGGCCCGAGCCGCGTTCGTCGTAGCGGATGACGGTCTGCTCCGCGCCCAGTGCGCTGAGCCAGTGCCGCCACACCGGTGACGTCCAATCGCGTTCCAGATGCGTCATCCAATTGCCCGCCTTGACCAGCGGAGCACCGCGGCCACTGACGGCGTACGCGATGAGCTCCGCATCGGGGAGGGTGCCGGTCGCGTCGAGGACGGTGCTGAAGAAACAGCGTGCAGCGGTCGCGAGTACGACGTCGAGGATTTCGGCGTCGTCCAGGCCGTGGCGCCGCAGCAGTTCGACGTCGTCGGCGGTGATGTCGGGCGCCGCGCGCGCCGCCTTCGCAGCAAACGCCACCACGGCGCGTTCCTGTTCGTCGAGCGTGTCCGGCAGGTCGCCGACCGCCAACCGCGCCACATCCTGCTCAGCGTCGGTCGCCCTTGTTCCGCCGCTCCGACGGCGACGAGGAAGGCAACGGTGACGCGCTCGGAGTCCTCGAGTCCCGTGGCGAGACTGATCACTGCCTTGTTGCTCATCCCAGTGCTGCTCTCATACCGACGGATCCGGCCGCGGGAACCGTGGCTTTCATCGGAGCAGCTCAGCGGTCGTGGGATCGATGGTGGACCGCACCTGGTACACCGCGTCGACCGGGAAGCCGCCGCATCGACCGTGTTCGCGGATGAGGCCTTCATCGGCTGCCTGGTAAAGGCAGAACAATTTGCCATCCACGACGTAACTGTGCACCCATTGGATGTCGGGACCCAGGGCGCGGAGAACCTGATTGGAATGTCCGGCCATGGACGTCAGCGTCACGGTGTCCATTTGGCCGGCGCCCGGTACGGTGCGCTCGATCACGAATCTTGGCATGTCCACTCAGAACTCGGCGACAAGCCGCGTTCGTACTGAGGAGACCCCCAAGCACCGTCGGATACGTGCCGCAACGGATCACTACCGAGCGGTGGTGCCTCACGCATGGTTTCCAATGACGTCGCCTGGCCACAGCATCAGCATGTAAGCGGCGCCGGCATTCTGCGCATCCGTCCGGACAAGCTGCCCCGCAACCACCACGGCGACCAAGTCGCCCTCACTCCCGCCGGGCGGCCGGACGAAAACAGCTGGGTGGACCACGACAACAGCGGTGACCTGGTCTACGCGGAAACCACGGACGCCCTCCTGGGCGAGTGGATCCCCGGGTACCACGGCGCCGACACCTCCGGAAGGGCGTTGCTCCGGGCCGAACACACAGTCCAGATCCGCGATGCGCTCGTCGCGCGGCTCCTCGTCAACAGCGAGAACAACGGCATCACCGTCACTCTCGAACCGGAAGCGATCCTGATGGCCGACCTCGACAAGATGCCCGACATCCAACGCTGGACCCGCCCGTCCCGCTCATCGTGCTCGATGGCACCGCGAGAAGTCGGCCGGCGACGGTACCGGCGATGCGCAGAACCCACCCACGACGGCCAGCGCGAGCAGGACCAGCAGCCCGGTCCGCGCCCACCCCGGGGCGCGTTGAACCCCTCAGTGATCGACGCGATCATCGCCCGCAGCGCGCCCGCGTCAACGGCCAGCTGCCCGTCCACGTCTCCGACGTCACGTCTTCACGACTGCGGCGGCCTACCGCCGGCTGGACAACGTTCGAATCACTCACTGCGCGGCGTCGAGAAGTCAACGGATAGTCGACGAAGGGGCTGTGCTGCGACAACTGCTCAATACCGCTGAATTGAAGCCCCTGACTGACTAAAACTGGAGGTAGAGCCGATGACAGGACGGGAGATTCAACGCTGGTAGACGCCGCTGGCATCTGTCGGTCCGGGGTGGTGAGGGCTCGTGCGCCCGCCCGGGCTCGTCGCCCTTGGCGTGCTGCAGGCGGATCGTTCGGCGGGGAATTCGTCCGCATGCTGGCCCGGCGCGTCCATCAAAACGGATCCATTGGCATAGCTGCCCCTGAATCCCTACACCTTCAAGGATCGGGAGCACCAAATTCTCGCATCGGCAGAGCGCTCGCGGGCGGCACATTGATGTTGTTCGGAGGCGTCAACCGGTCCGCTGCGGAGCGTCAAGGCTTAAAGGGTATGAAAGGACGCCGTGATCGGTTCGCCGGGGAATGTCATGTCGTCTTGGTCCATGATGAGGGCGGCCCGAGCCCGTCGATCGATGTCGGGGCGGACTCGTCCTACCGTGCCAGCGGCCAGGCGGAGCATGGTGCGGGGTACGTGTCGGGGTTGCCGGGCGTCGGCTGAGTTGCGAGAGATCTGAGCGGCGACCTGATTAAAGGTGAGGTTGACGCGGCCCCGGATTTCCAGTGTCTGGCCGCGTGTTGCCGGGTTGGTGATCACGCTGACCACGAGCGCGGCGACATCTGTTGCCGAGACGAAGTTGATCGGGTTCTGTCCTCGTCCGGGGATCAGCGGTCGACCCGAGCGTCCGGCCGTCCGACGGAGCAGGTCGGTCCACAGCTCGAGGAATGCGGTTGCCCGGACGATAGTTGCGGGCACTCCGCTTGCCAGAAGTGTCTTCTCCGCCGCGTGCTTCATCCTGAACAGTTCCATGGGGCTGTGCGATGACGCGCCGACCACGGACATCAGCACCATGTCGGCTCCGACTCGGTGCGCGGCGCGAATCAGGTTCAGATTGCCGTCCCGGTCGACCGACTCAGGGGTGACGCCGCCGGGCCCGGCGAAACCCTGTACGGCAGAGACCACCACGTCGACACCCGACATTGCCGGCGCGAGGCAGGCCGCATCGCGGACGTCGCCGACGACCGTCTCGACGTACGGACGCGCCAGATGCGCCGCTCGACTCGGGTCGCGGGTCAACACCCGCACCGGCACGAACCGGTCTGCCAACGCTGCGACCACCAGCGAACCGAGGCGACCGCTGCCACCGGCGATCAACACCCGGCCCGTCACGGCCGTTGCGGGACCTGGTGTCGGACAGCGGCATCGACCGTCTCGCTGCTGTCCTGGACCGGTTCGAGGAAGAACCTGGCAGCTGTGATCGTCCCGTTCCGCACCGTGAAAACGATGATGCCGCGCATGAGATGCGGGGAACCGTCCGGCCGGGTGCCGCGATGTTCCCACTCACTCCACACCGTGTCCCCGGCCGCGACCGCCGCTACGAGGTCGGTAGTGACATCGGGTATGGCGGAGAGGATCTGCGTCCAGTTGCGACGCACCTGTTGATTCCCGACGAAACCGCGGGCGGGGTGGGCGGGAGTCTCGTTGCGGTAATCGTCAGCGAAACACGCCACGATTCCCTCGATGTCGTGTGCATTGGTCACATCCCGCAGCCGTTCGATGACCGCGATCGGTTCCAGGTGCCGCATGGATTCAGGCATGTGCCTTCCGATCGGCGGCACGACATCCGAACGAGCACGCCGATGTTTGCGGCTTGTCCGGCTGTCGCGCTAATCTGATCCAGTTACTTGGATTGATTCCATGACTATGGAGCCGCTGGTGGAAACTGCCAAGCCCCGTCCTTACAATTCGAGCCGACGTCGCGCCCAAGCCGACCGCACCCGACGGGCGATCATCGACGCGGCCCGCGACCGGTTCCTCCGGCACGGCTACACCGCCACCACCGTCGCGTCCATCGCGACGGACGCCGACGCGTCACCAGACACGATCTACAAATCCTTTGGCGGCAAGGCCGGCCTGTTCACGGCGGTGTGCGCGGACGCGTTGGCCGGAGCCGGGCCAGTTCCTGCGGAGCAGCGCTCAGACGCCATGCAGGCAGGCGAGTCCGACCCCGCCACGCTGCTGCGCGGTCTGGGGACGCTGACCAGCGAGGTGGCGCCCCGGATTGCGCCACTGCTGTTGATGCTGGCGACCGTCGCTGAAAGCGACCCCGCAGTTGCCGAATTGCACGCAGAACTGGAAGCCGCCCGGATGACACGGATGACACACGTCGCTCGCACCCTGGGAGATAAGACGCCGTTGAAAGCGGGCCGAACCGTGCAGGAGACCGCCGACATCTTGTGGACCTACAGCTCACCGGAGCTGTATCGCCTACTCGTGCTCACTCGCAGCTGGACGCCCGAGCGGTACGGCCGATTCATCGGTGACTCACTCGTCGACGCACTGCTCGCGCCTACCGCCTGATCCCAGCTGAGGCCGGCCGCACCGCGACGGCCGCGGGTGCGCGCCGGAATGAATGTCCCTTCAGCGGCATGCCTTGCAGCGGTGTCAGACTCCGGACGGTGAGCTAGGTGTACTGACCACGGACGTTGGTGACGGCGTGGTGAGCTGACAAGGGAAGACCTCCGAGTGAGGTGCGGAGCTGTCTAGGAACCGCTCCTCATCCCGGAGGTCTTTGTGGCACACGCTAACGCTTTGCTGACCCCTACGGGTTCTACCGCTCCGAGCTGGACACCTGTGCGGACCGCATCGACGAGCACCTCGTTCGATGGGTGATGCACAAGTTCAAACGACTGCGCGGCAGACCGAACCGGGCCTGGGCGTCGTTGCGCGCCTGCTCTCCCGGGCCGTCGGGCAGGACTGATCGGTGTCGGCGGCCGCGGCCGTGCTGGACTTGGGCCTGGTCCGGGCGCACCGGTCATGCTCCGCGCCGACCTCGGTGAGCTGCGGCTGCGGGACGAGCTCGCGAAGTGTCTCATCGCCGCGGCCATCGCTTCCCGGCCGCCACGAACGACCCGCACCGGATCCCGCCAGGCCCGGGTCGAGGTGAAGGCCATCCCGGCCGGGAAGACTCAAACCCAGGCCATCCGGGACTGGGCCAAGACCGCCGGACACGAGGTCTCCACCCTCGGCACCCGATCCGCCGCCCGCCGAGACGGATTTGAACGGGCCGTCGGGAACGGCTTGCCAACAACCTCACGGCCCGTGAAACTGAACCCGCCCAAGGACCAGGAAATGATGCGTCATCAAACCTGAAATGCCACAAAGTCAGAATCACCTCAATCGTGCGGGCACGGAGGGCGGGGGAGTGGAGCGCATCGGCCGGTTCGTGGTGACCGGTCGGATGGGCGCAGGGGCCTTTGCCACCGTTTATCGCGCCGACGATCCGGTGTTGCAGTTGCCTGTCGCCATCAAGGTGTTGGGTGACAATATCGCCGGCGACGCTGATATTCGGGCGCGTTTCATCAGCGAGGGCCGCCTGATGCGCCGGATTGGTTCGTTCCGGGTCGTTTCGATTTATGACATTGCGGAATTGCCGGACGGTAGGCCGTATCTGGTGATGGAGCTGGCCGAGCGCGGCACGTTGCAGCAGCGACTCCGGGAGGTCAAGGGCCGCGGTGTGCAAGTGACCGCCGCGGACGTTCGCGGAGTGGTGCGCGGCCTCGCGGAGGCACTGACGGTGATTCACAGCGCGGGAATCGTGCACCGAGACGTGAAGCCGTCGAACGTTCTGCTCCGCGTCGCTGACCGCGGGGCGCGCGGGGACGCCATCGCCGCGGACGGACTGTTGGCTGACGACGAGCTTGTCACACTGACCGATTTCGGGATCGCCAAGGATTTGGCGGCCAGCGGTCGGCTGACGGCCGTCGCAGGAACGGCCGCGTACATGGCGCCGGAGCAACGTATTCTCGGTGCGCCGGTAGACGGCAGGGCCGACCTGTTCGCGTTGACGGTACTGACCTTTGAGTTACTCGGTGGCTCGTTGCCCGTTGATGGCGCACCGCCGGCGGCGTCCACCGAGACCCTTCCGGTGCCCGGGGTGGTGAGGGCTGTTCTCGCTCGTGGTTTGCAGCGCGACCCGGACAGCCGGTTTCCCGATTCGGCGGAATGGTTGGCCGCGGTGGACGGCGCCTTGGCGGAGATGGACCGTCTGGACGAAGTGACCCAGGTCCAGACAGAGACAGTGCCGGACCGGGCGGTATCCCCGGTACCGCAATCGAGGCGGGCCAGCCGGCGGGTCACGGTGCTGCTTGTTCTCGTGCTCGTCTCGATCGTCGTCGCAGGCGTGGTCTTGACCGTGGCGCTCGCTCGTTTCGCCGATGAGCAGGTGGCTATCGTCGGCCCGGGAACGCTGTCGGTCGGTCAGCGGGGCGTCTATTACGCCGATAACGGCGGCGACGACTGGACCTGGGCTGCTCCCGACGGGTCCAGCCAACACGGCGGTGAGTTAAACCTTTCGGCGCAATCCACCGGCCAGCTGGCGATCGGCCTGGAGACCGGCGGTGGCGGGTCGACGCGGCGTGAGGTGACCGTCGTGGCTGCCGACGACATCTTCATCGTCGGGCCCGCCCGGGCGGCTCCCGGGGACTTGGTGAGGTTCGAACCGCGGGTTCCCGCCGGTGCGCCCTTCCATTGGGTCGCGATCGACGGCCAGCGGATCGAGGTCGAGCAGCTCACTGTGCGGGTGGAGACTGCCGGGACGTTCACCGTGTCGTTGCTGGCCGAGCTCGCGGACGGCGAGCATGCGGTGTCGCACACCGTCACGGTCGTGCCGTGACCAGCGTGCCGGACTTCGATGGCCTGGACAGTGGTGGTCGTGCCGCCCGCTCCGAGCTTGCCGACCGGTACGCCAGGGCGGGTTCCGAGGAGCGCCGACTCCTGCTGGACGAGGTCGCCGCCCGTGCAGCGGCCGGTTCACGGTCGGCAACCGAGCTGTTGGTGGTCATTGTGCACCGGCACCGGCTGGCCGTCCCGCCGATCGCCGATGTACTGATCGATCCGGCCGATATCGATGACGCCGCGCAGCTCACGTTGATCGCGGTCGCCGAACGGATCGGCCGGTTCGAGGGCCGGGCGCCGTTCCGCAGCTGGCTGCGGACGGTGGCCCGGAACGAGGCACTGCAGGTTCTTCGCCGCAAGCGGCGGACGCACGAGGACCCCGGGGCGGAGTTGCCCGACGATGGTGATTTCGTGCGCCGGCTCAGCTCGGTGGTGGCCAACGAATTTCTCGTGCGTCAGGCGCTGGACCGGGTCAGCGAACCGTTTCGGCAGGCGTTGATCATGCGTGAGGTCCGGCAGCTGGATTACGCCGAGATCGCAGACCTGCTCGGCGTGCCGGTCGGGACCGTGCGGTCACGCATCGCCCGGGCCCGGGCCCAGCTCGCCGAGCAGGTGTGGCAGCTCTGAACCCGCTCACTCACCGCAGCACGGTGGCAGGGAACCGGTGACCACCGGAATCCGATCGCTCGCATACCCCTCTGGGGCGTTCACGATCAATGCGAGATCCCTTGCCGTGGTGGGTATCTCGAAGACCAGGGTGACCGGTGCGGTCGCCCCGACCTCGACCTGTGGGTAGAAACCGACCGGGTCGGGCACGCCGGGTAACAAGGCCGCCGGGGCTTGCGCGGCGCCGTCGACCTCGAGCCGGAAATTGTCCTCATCGATGTTGATGCTCGAGCTGTTCGTGGCGGGTGCCGTCAAGGTCACGTCCAGCACGGCCAGCCGACCGCCTGTGCGGGCCCGCCGGATCGGGGCGTCCAGATCGATCCTGGCGTTGACCGCCGACACCGTCACGACATCGTCGGCGTCCAGCACCGCACCGTCGGGGGCGGTGCGCCGCTGCAGCGGCAGTGGCTTTGTGGCGCCGGTGAAGCCGGCCTCGATCGGGTAGATACCGACCGGAGCCTGCCCGGTGAAGGGCGTCACCGCGGGAATCCGGCCGGTCTCGGCGACCGCCAGGGACATGTCGCCGGGGTCCGCATTGGGATCGAGCACGAACTGGAGGTCGACGCTCGTCGAGGCACGGGATCCGACCTTCACACTTCTGGATCCCGTTCCGACAGCACGGTCCGGCTTGACGTCGGCACCGTCCCCGGTCCGCAGACTCAGCACGTCGATCGGCCATGTCATGCCCAGGTCGGTGTTGTTCCGCAGTTGCAGCGCCGCCACCCAGACCAGGTCGTCACCGTCCATCTCACGGGTCAACCCGGTCAGCGACCAGACCACCCCCGCGTAGGACACCTTCACCGGATACTCCGGTCCGACGACCGCGCCCAGAAGATCTGCTGTTGGACCCGACTCGCCCGCGAGCTGACCGTCCGTGCCACTCGGACCGATCGATGTCTGCCCGGTTGCCGATGATGCCGTCGTCGGATCCGTTGGTGCAGAGTCGCCGGCCGAGGTGGACAGCACCAGCACGGCATCCGCTTGGGGTCCGGATGAAGCGCCGCAGGCGCTCGACATGAGCAGGGTCAGTCCGAGGGCGCCGGCTGCGGCGACCCGACACACCGTGTTGCTTTGTTGGGTTGTGAACATCACGTCTCCTCCCGTTGTGCCCGGTTTCGGGCCATCGCTGACGAAGATGTCGCCACCGGCGACGAAGTTCCCGGCGAATCGCAGCCGCGGGTTTTCGAGCGACCATCCGTCCAGCCCGACCGACTTCCAAGGGTTCCGGGCCCTGCTGGGAAGAGCAACTCAATAGACCGAGACCCCGTATCCCACCCGCGCCCTGAACCGCGCGATCGACGCCGTTGATGTCCGGTCGCAGCGCATCGGGAACCAAACAGCGGACAGGGAGCATCCAGGGCCCAACGGCTCGCAATCCGCGACGCCGGAGACGCAGAAGGGACCTGAGGACATGAGGACACGTGTGCTGACGTCGTGGGCGAGCCGAAGCCGGGGCGACAACGTTGCGACAACCGATCCCGCCTGGGAGCGGGGCGATCCGGCGCCGCCCAGGGCGGGTTACCGCTTTTCGCGGGAGGAGGGGCTGGTGCTCGACCCCGATCTTCCGGTCGCACCCATCGGCACGGTGCCACTCGTACGGTGGTTCAGCAACGACCGGAGCGACAACTACACGACCACGCATCCGTCCTGGCGTGAGGACGGCAGGCAACATTCATCCGGCTATCGGTTCGCCCGGCGTGAGGGTCACGTGTACGAGCAGGCCTACGCAGGGACCACCCCGTTGTCGAGTTGGTGGAGCGGCGCTCGTTTCGACAACTACACCACCACGCATCCGTCCTGGCGTGAGGACGGCAGGGAACGCTCCCCGGGGTATCGATTCGCCCGACGTGACGGCTTCGTCCGGCCGGCCTCCGGGGCACTTCCACTCGACCCGCCGACGGCGTTCGGATACGGCGCCCGAGCTCGGCGCGGCTCCCGCGCGCTGCTGGTCGTGCTCTGCAACTATGCCGACCGGACGGTCAGCGACGATGTGGGTTTCTACCAGGCGTTGGTCAACGGCGCGGGCGGCCCGAGCCTCGCCCGAATGTTCGGGGAAATGTCAAACGGTCGATTCCGCTGGGATCCGGTTCGAGTGGTGAGCATCCGCTTCGCGGCCAGTTTCAGCGTGGCCACCCGCTCGATCGCCGCACACGATGCCAATGTCGTGAGGCTGGCCGGATCACAAGCAGGGGTTGACTTCTCGGCCTACGACCAGGACGGAGACGGAGTCGTCACGGGGGAGGATCTGACCGTCATGACGGTCGTCGCCGGTGGTGGTGCCGGGGGCCAGACGAGGTGGATCGCGCCGACATTTGTCGGTGGCGCACATCTCCGGGACGTGCGGGTGTCCGCGACCGGCGATGCAGGCGAGATATCGCTCTATGCCCATGAACTCGTGCACTCGCTGGACCTCGACGATCACATCTATGGTCCCGGGGCGGCGTTGAACGACCGCGCATCGCTGTACGCGTCGAGCTACTTTCGGACAAGCCGGCGTGCGGGCCCGGTCCACCTCGATCCGTGGAACAAGGTGTTGGCCGGGTGGGTCGAGCCGCGAGTCGTTGCCTTCGGACCAGCGGGAGGCGTCGCCAGCCTTCCGGCAGCGCAGGTGTCCGGCGCATCGCTCCACCTCGGCCCGTTGATTCTGCATGATCCGGCCCGAGGGTCCGAGGAATTCTTCGTGGTCGAATTTCGGTCGCGACGGCCGCGCGGTGGTTCCCCCGGCGGCGGACATGATGCCGCCGTACTCGGAACCGGCGTCGCGATTTGGTACGTCCGGCGCAACCCGGCGACCGGCTCCTCCCGGGACGGTCTGGGGATGCTGTTCGACTGGCCACCGCCCGTGGTGTCGCGGGCAGGCGGGAACATGGTCGCCAACTATCTCATCGGTCCCGACGGGGCGGGAAGGGGTCCGTTCTGGACCGCAGAGCACGGCGTCGCGATCCTGCCGTGGGGCGACGGGTCGGACTCTGGGCTACGCCTTCGCGTCGGCCCCCTCACCGAGGACGCCACCTATGCCCATGTTCAGTGGTGGCATCGCGACCATCCGTTCCTGCCCCGGGTGGACTCCTGCACCCCGGCCCTCCTCACCGCCGGATCACGGACGCCCGTCGTGCTCGAAGGGATGTTCCCCATCGACGAAACCGTGCAGATCACGCTCGAGTCCGATGACGCCGGGACCGCCCGCACGGTCGGACGGGCCGGAACGAGTGTCGGGATGACCCGGCTGGTCACCTCGATCGTCGTACCCGATGACCCCGGACTCCACCAGCTCCGGGTTCGCCGATCGGACGGCTCGACCAGCAATGGGTGCTTGGTCCAGGTCGGCTGACGGGCGCACCGCGACGACGTGCAATGGTTCCAACAGCAGTTTCAGGGATGCCTGGACCACTCTGTCGGCGATCGTGGCAATCCCGTTTGTCCCGCTCTCCGAGGACCACTGGGACCGGCGGTCCAACACCGGCGCACGCTTCAGCCCGCCCAGCGCGCGCGCGGCGCCGACCAGTCCCACTGCGGGCAAGCGAATCACCGAACGACGAAATGCTTCTCGCCGTCCAGAGTCGGCGAAAAAGAACGTTGGCGCGAAGATTGGACTCGGAATTGACGCTGCCGGACGACGGATTTCCGGTCACGACCCCGCTCGCTCATGTTGCGCGCCAATGCCTTTTCACCGGGTGCCTGGTGTGACGCTTCTAGGTGATTGATCCCGATACCAACTGGTTGAACTCTGTCTGCCAGCGCAGGATGAGGCATGCGCCCGTTCCATTTCCTGGCCGACGCCCGCGCGGTGATGACCGGCCCACAGCTCGCCGAAATGGCCCGTCGGGCCGAGGACGTGGGGTATCACGCGCTGGTGATCCCCGACCATCTGCTCGACCAGCTGTCCCCGGTCGTGGCGATGACGGCCATTGCCGCGGCCACCTCCACGCTGCGGGTCGGCGCGTTCGTGCTGAACAACGACCTGCGGCACCCGGCGGTGCTCGCCCAGGACCTGGCGGCGATCGACGTCGTGTCCGGCGGCCGGCTGGATGTGGCCATGGGCGCGGGCTGGAACCGCCTCGAGTACGACGCCATCGGACTGCCCTTCGACCCCACGCCGGTCCGGCAGGCCCGGCTGGCTGAGGCGGTCGCGGTGGTCAAGGGATGCCTGTCCGGGCAACAGTTCTCGTTCGCCGGGCAGCACTACCGGATCACCGACTACACCGGCCTGCCGTCCGTGCAACGACCCCACCCACCGGTGATGATCGGCGGCGGCGGCCGGCGAACCCTGACGCTGGCCGCGCGGGAGGCGGACATTATCGGGCTCGCCCCGCGGATCACCCCCGCCGGCCTGGACGCACGGTCACTGACCCTGGCGGCCACCAGGGAGAAGCTGAGCTGGGTGGCCGAGGCCGCCGGTGACCGGTACCGGGACCTGGTGCTGAACGTCTACCCGTCGGGTTGGCCGCCGATCCTCACCGACGACACCGCCGGCGCGGTCGGTGCCGTCGTCGCAGAGCTCCGAGAGCGGACCGGTGTCGAGCTGACCGAACAGGAGGTTCTGGAGTCACCGCACCTGTTCATCGGGTCCGCGCAGGCGCTGGTGGAGAAATTCGAACGGCTGCGCGCCGAACTCGGAATCAGCTCCTTCCTGCTCGGTGACGTCGGCGAGCTGGAACCGGTGCTGGCCCGGCTCGCCGGTACCTGAACGGTCGAGGGTTCTCGCGATCGGTCGGGAGTAGCGGGCCAGGACCGCGGTGGGTGAACGGCGCGCGTATCAAACGACGCAACAAGGATGCGTGTGCCGGCCGTGGAGAATGACACGGTCACGCTCCTTGCGTGGCATCTACGGTCAGGCGCTGAACGGCGAAGGCAAGAGCGGGTCGGTGTGCGTGTCGACGCCGTGCCGCCGGACCTGGCTGCTGATCAAGGCGTTCGCCGAACAGCTCCCCGTAGGTCCCGGCAGGAGCCCTCGACCGGATCGTCGTCGCGGCCGTGGTGGAGCTGGCCGATGGCGGCCTGCGGGTCAATGTGGTCTACCCGGTGGGATCGACAACGGCTGGATGGACGAGACAACCCGCGCGTCCTGTATCCGTGCCACTCCCGCGGGCCGCCCGGGCACCCCGGGCACTCCGGGCACACCGCGAGCCTGGGAGTCTTCTGCGGTCAGACCGGGACCGGCCGACCGAACGGCCCTGGATCAACGGACAGATCCGTCTGGCCCCGGCACTCGCTCATCCAGCGGGCAGCACCCGAAGCAGACCCCTGGGGATCACCGCCGGAGTCAGGTGCCGGTAGCCCGCGGTGTCGAAGACGACGACGAGCTGGTGCGCGTCGGCCGACAGCACGACGCCCTCGCCCCAGGTCTTGTGCTTCACCCGACTACCGACCGACACCTCGCCGGCCACACCGTCAGTGGGAGCGGGTGCCCCCGCGGGTTGGACGTGGCCGTGCGGCTCCGCGAGGGGCGGCCGACGATCGTTGTCGCAGTTGCCGCACGGCGGCTCGTAGTGCTCGCCGAAATACGCCAGCAACTCAGCCCGGCGGCAGTGCCGGCTTTCGGCGTACCAGCGGACGGCATCGATGCGGCTCTCGGCGATCGCCCGCTTGGCGTCCTCCGCGTCGTGCGTGCGAACGCTCGCCGAAGCGGCCCCCGTGCTGTCATCGACGTGCGGCGTGACCACCCCGTCATGCAGCGTGGCGGCTCCCGCGTCGACCAGGCGCTGCACGACCGTCTCGGTGCGTCGCTTGCTCCAGCCGACGTTGCCGGTCAGCGTGGTCAAGGGCACCGGCCCGGCCGTCCGGCACAGCGCGCCGATCATGGCGTCGACGTCGGCATCCTTGACCCTGGCGGCCGAGGCGAACATCCGGGACAGCCGCAGGTCCGCCGGGTTGAACACCAGCACCGCCCGCGCACGCTGCCCGTCACGGCCGGCTCGGCCGACCTCCTGGTAGTACTCGTCCAGACTTCCCGGCGGGCTGGCATGCACGACGCTCCGCACGTCGGACTTATCGATGCCCAACCCGAAGGCGCTGGTGGCGACGACCACCTCCAACGCCCCGCCGAGGAAGGCGTCCTGAGTGGCCGTGCGCTCGGCGACCGGGAGCCCCGCGTGGTAAGCCGCGGCCCGCGATCCGCCGCCGCGCAGCCGATCGGCCAGCTGTTCACAGTGCTGGTGGCTGGCCGCATAGACCAGCGCGGGCGTCGGTCCGTCCCGCACGGCCCGCACCACGGCCTCGTCCGCGCGCCGGTGGTCTGCCTCGGCAGAGCCGTGCACCACCTGCACCGCGAGGCTGATGTTCGGCCGGTCGAAGCCCGCGACGACCACCGCGGGGTCCGTCATCCCGAGTCGGCGGGTGATCTCGGTCTGCACCGGCGGAGACGCTGTCGCAGTGAGCGCAAGAACCTGCGGCATACCCAGCAGCGAGCGCGCATCGGCGAGCTGTAGGTAGTCCGGGCGGAAGTCCAGACCCCACTCGCTGACCAGGTGTGCTTCGTCGACGACGAGCAGCCTGCAATGCCGCGCACCTCCGGCGAGCAGGTCGCGGGTGGCGGGGCGAGTCAGCTGCTCCGGCCCCAGCAGCAGGAAATCCAGATCACCGGCGGTGACCGCGGCCCGCGCCGCGTGCAGCTCGGCCGCGTGCAGGGTGGCATTCAACTGCGCCACCCGCACCGGTCGACCGTCCGGCATGCGGCGGTTCTGCAGCCCCCGCAGCTGGTCCCGCTGCAACGCGACCAGCGGCGACACGACGACCGTCAACCCACCGGAGAGCATCCCCGCCAGCTGGTAGATCGCGCTCTTGCCACTACCGGTGGCGAGCACCGCAAGGGTGTCCCGGCCGGCCAGCACAGGCTCCAGCGCCAGTTCCTGGACCGGCCGCAACCCGGGGTAGCCGAACACGGTGCGGGCGAGCGATGACAGCGCATCGGTCGAAGGTGGAACCGGCATCGCTGCTCAGCCGTCAGTGCGGACGACCGCCCAGCCGTGCCCGCCGACGGTCACCGTTCGCTGGTCGAAGGACGTTTCTGCGGTATCGCCCCGGTGGTCGGACGCCAGCAACTCGGTGCCGCCCTCGACATCGAATTCGAACGGCTCGTCTGCGATGTTCAGCGCGACCATCACCGCGGTGCCGTCGTCGCCGGCGACCCGGTAGGACAGCTGCTCGTTGGCCAAGGTGACGACCTCGAGCCGTCCCGTCCCGATCCAGGCTTCACGCCGCCGCAGTCCGATCAGCTCCTGGTGCAGGTGGAAGATCGGCTCGCCGAGAGTGGACAACTCTTCCGGATGATCCGGGAACGGCGGCCGCACCTCGTCGTCACCGCCCTCCCGATCCTCCTTGACGCCGCGGAACCCCTGCTCGTCGCCGTAGTAGACGCTGGGGATGCCGGGCAGGGTGAACAGCAGTGTGAGAGCGTGCGGAAGGGTGTCGGGGTCGGTCAGCTTGCTGGCGATCCGAGTGACGTCGTGGTTGCCGACGAAGGTCAGCGGACTGAACACCTCGCAGAAGTCACGGTGTCGCTCCAGGGTCCAGGACAGCTCGAAGAAGTTGCCGTCGTTCAGCGAGCTCCAGATCGACTTCCACAGCTCATACTGCGTGACGGAGTCCAGCCCGCCATCGCGCACCCAGTCGGGGAAGTCGCCGTGGATGACCTCGCCGACGAACCAGGCCTCCGGGAAGCGCTCGCGGACCCGGGTGGTGACAGCCCGCCAGAACGGCAGCGGCACCGCATAGGCGGCGTCCAACCGCCAGCCGTCGATGCCGCGGGCCAGCCAGTGCGTCATGACGTCGACGACGTAGTCGGCGACCGCCGGCTCGTCATGGTTCAGCGAGACCAGGCCGCCGTGCCCTTCGAACGTCCGGTAGTCGAAGCCGTCGTGCCCATCGGCGTCCCAGTCGATGTGGAACCAGTCGGCACTGTCCGATGCCTCGCGTTTGTCCAGGACGTCGGCGAAGCCGGCGTGGGCGCGGCCGACATGATTGAAGACGCCGTCGAACAACACTCGGATGCCGCGGTCGTGGCAGGCGGCGATGAGCTCGTCGATGTCGGCGTCGTCACCGAGACGGGTATCGATGGAGAAATGGTCGACGACGTCGTAGCCGTGCGTCTCGGAGGCGAAGACGGGATTCAGGGCCAGGCCGTTGCAGCCCAGCTCCACCAGGTAGTCCAGCCACGGCAGCAACCGTGGGAGGCGGTGCTCGACCGCGGAGCCCGGCGGCAGTGCCTGCTGCTCGGCGCCGAGGAACCCGAACGGGTACACCTGCCACCAGATGACCGAACCCGTCCAGGAACTCATCGAACCGCCCTCACGCTCTCGTCTTCGATTCCCATCTCGGGGTGGGACCGAAGACTATCCGCCGGCGGGCCGCCCGGCCGAGGGCCGTCAGCGGTCCGTGCTGGGACCGGTCGACCGCAGCTACCGTCGAGAGCTGTTCCCAGGAACCCGAGATTTCATTCAACGGGTGCGCATCCGTTCGGGCCTGCGGTTCGGTATTCGAACGGGCGGATCGTCCCGGTTGCACCTCGGTCGTTGCCGAAATGCCGATCGGCCCATCGGAACCAGCGCCCGGCGACAGCTGCCCGGCCACCGAACTGAAACGAGAGTCCATGGCCGTGCACGCTGCGCTCGCGAAGGTCCGGGACGCGCCGTTCATCCTGGATGCCATGCGGGCGGCCGACGGGTTGACCCTTGCCGCAGGACACGATGGCGGGCCGCATGCCGTCAAGTTGCTCACCACCGCCATCGCCGACGACGCCGATCACGTCACCGCGATCGCCGCCGTCCACGCACTGGGCGCCGTTTTCGATGACGGTGCCGCCGACGTCCTGTCCGACCTGCTCTCCGACCCCCGGCCCTTCCTTCGCGAACACGCCGCGTGGGCCCTCGGGTCGCGGTCGCCGCGCCTGGACACCGTCGGCCGGCTCGTGTCCGGCGTGGCCGGTGGCGGCTTCGCCACCGTCATCAACCAGCGTGCGCTTCGCCGCTGGGCGCAGCTGTCTCCCGACCATGTCGCGCTGGCGCTGGAAGGTGCGCTGGTCTCCCGGGACGACGCCGCCGGACGTGCCCGGCTGATCGAGACGATGGGCCTGGTGCCCGGGTCCGTCGCGCGTCGCGCGCTGCTGCGCATTGCCGGTGACGACGCTGAACCGTTGCGCTCCCGGATGGCCGCGGTGGCGGCGCTGGGTGACCGCGGGACCACCGAAGCCGCTGAGCTGATCCAGCGCCTGGCGTGGACCGATGGTGAGCTCGGCGCGGTCGCCCGCCTCGCGCAGTACGACCTGCAACCCGCGCCGGTGCCCAGCGGCGCGGCATCGCGTGGGCTGGTGGTCGCGCAGCTGTTCCTGCATGCGGACCTCGATCGTGAGCTGAGCCGCGCCGGCGCCGGTGACAACGGCGGTATTGCGACGATGCTGATCAGGCTGGGTGATGCACTGGCAGCGGAGCCTGGAGTCGCCCGCGTGCTGACGATGTCCCGCGGCTCGGCCGACGCTGCCGTCGATGCCCTGTCCGATCGTTCGACCGGCCACGTACTCGCGCCCATCCCGCTGATGTCCGAGCCGACCGATGCCGCCAACGCCTGGCCGCTGTCGGTGGCAGCCGAGCGCGGGATCCGGCGGGCGCTGACCGCGCACGGCAGGGTCGACGTCATGCATCTGCGGATGGCCGATGTCGGCAGCATGGCCGCAGCGACGGTGGCCACCAGCCTTGGCATCCCCACGGTGTTCACCCTCGCGCCGGACCCGCATGCCGTCATCCATGCGCTGGACATGACCGGCGCACTGACCAGGGCCGGCTTCGGGAGCGTCGACGAACGCGAGCACTACTGGTTCCGGACCAGCCTGGTCCGCCGGCTCGCCACCGGCGCGCACCACTGCGCGCTGTTCCCGCGGCCGGAGCTGCGGGATCGGCTGGAAGATCTACTGGGCATCGACATCGACCAGGACCCGTCCCGGTACACGGTAGTGCCGGAGGGCATCGACGTTCGGGTCAGTGAACAGGCCCGGGCGGAGGTGACGGCTGTCCAGGAAGGTGTTGCAGGGCAGGCACTCTCGCCTGCGCTTGCTGATCTGGACCGGCTCATCGCGCAGTTGCCGGAGCATCGGCGCGGCTTGCCGCTGGCCATCAGCGTCGGCAGGTTGCACCGGGTCAAGGGCATGGCGACGGTGGTCGAGGCATGGGCGTCGGACGCAGCGCTGCGGAGCCGCTGCAATCTGCTGATCGCAGGTGGGGACCTGGACGCACCGTCCGCGGACGAGAGTGGCCAATTGGCGGCCATCGATGCCGTCATTGCCCAGTACCCCGATGCGGCCGCCGGTTTGATCCTCGCCGGCCACCGACCGAACGATGTCGTTGCAGTGTGGATGGCGGCGGCGCAGTGGGGATTGCGGGAGGCGATCGCGCCGGGTGGTGTCTACGTCTGCGGCAGCCTGAAGGAGGAGTTCGGGCTGGCCCTGATCGAGGCGCTGGCTGCGGGCCTGGTCGTCGTCGGGCCCGAAGGTGGTGGTCCAGCAACGTATATCGAAGAAGGTGTCACCGGTTTCCTGGTCGACACACGCTCGCCGCAGCAGGTCGGCGCCGGTGTCGCGGCCGCACTTGACCTGGTTGCCAAGCCGGACGACGCACAGCGGGTCGCGGCTGCCCGTGAGATGGTCTCCGACCGGTTCACCGTCCAGGCCATGGCGCGCACACTGGTCGGCGTGTACGACGGTGTGACCGCTCCGATGCTGGGCTGACCCCGCCGATGACGCTGCTGATCATCAGCCCGGATTACGCCTCCCACCTGCTCCCGCTGGCCACGCTGGGCACGGCATGGCGGGACGCGGGGGAGCGGGTCGTGGTGGCCAGCGGGCCGGCGACGGCGTCGATCACCGCCGACTTCGGCTTCACCCGAAGAGATCTGGTGTTGGGCCGCGGATCGAACCCTGGGGTGATCCGGGCGGAAGAACAGGTAGCAGGCGAAGACGATGCCCTGCGCGGGTTCTTCGCCGCCACCGAGCGTGGAATGGTGCCGACCCTGCTCTACCAGGCGCAGGCGCGACGGGCGGATCTGTTGTGGGATCCGGTGAACACCGCACGCCGGGTGCTCGACGTCGTCGACGCCGTGCAACCCGATGAGGTGCTGGTGGACCACCTCGCGTTCAGCGCCAGGTTGGCTCTGCTCGCCGGCGAGGTCCCGCACGCTGATCTGGTGCTCGGCCACCCGTCCGCACTGCCGGTGGGGGACGAGGTCTACGGCTACCCTCCCGCCTGGCCGACGGTGTTCCGGCCGGACCGTGACCAGTTGCGTGCGTTGCTCGAGCGATGCCGGGTGGTCCGTGACGAGTTCACCGCCGAATGGAACGCAGCCCTGAAAGTACTTGCCCCGCAAGCGCAACCGGTCCGAGATGCCTTCACCGAGCATGCCCGGCCGGTGCTGTTGAACTACCCGCACCAGCTGCACGACCCGGCGCGGACTGCACAGTTGCCGGACCATGCCTTCCTCGGGTCGGCGGTTCGGCAGCAGGAGCCGCCACCGGATATCGCCCGCTGGCTGGACGAGGACAGCGAGATCCCCGTTGTGTACGTGAGTTTCGGCAGCTTCCTGTCTGTGCGCGGGGATGTGCTGCGGCGGGTGGTCGACGCGCTGCGGCGGCTTCCGGTCCGCGTCGCGCTGGCGGTCGGGTCAGCTGACCGTTCGGTGCTCGGCGAGCTGCCCGCGCGATGGCTGGTGCGCGAGTTCCTTCCGCAGGTGGCGCTGCTCGACCGGGCCACGTTGTCGGTGACCCACGGCGGCAACAACAGTGTCACCGAATCGGTCAATGCGGGGGTGCCGATGCTGGTGCTGCCCTTCTCCACCGATCAGTTCGCCGGCGCGGCCGCGATCGAGATTGCAGGCATAGGAATCGCTCTCGACCCGAACGCGGCCTCGGTCGAGCTGCTCGCCGACGCGCTCGAAACGCTCCTGCACGGCCGGCAGTCCGTCGCGTCGCGGCGGCTCGGTGCAGAGCTGCGGGCCCGCCCCGGCCGCGATGTGGCGCGCGAGGCGTTGACCGCCGGTGCCGTGGCCCGCTGAGGGGTGTGTCAGGGTGAGCTCATGACGACCTGGCTGGTGGATGCGATCCTGTTCGACCTGGACGGCACGCTCGTCGACTCCACCGGCAGCGTCGAGCGCAGCTGGCGGCAACTCGCCGACAAGATCGGCAGGCCCTGGCCGCAGGTACAGCCGCACATCCACGGTGTCCCGGTGCAGCAGGTGATGAAAGAGCTCGAACCCGACATGCCCGCGGAGCGCGTGGAGGAGTTGAGGTTGTTCATGGTGGAATCCGAATCCACCGACACCGCAGGCGTTGTCGCGCAGCCCAGTGCCAAGGAGCTGCTCGCCGCGCTGCCCGGCGACCGGGTCGCCATCGTCACCAGCGGTGGGATCCGGCTGGCCAGCTCGAGAATCGCCGCGGCCGGCCTGCCGACCCCCGCCGTGATGGTCACGGCCGACGACGTCAGCGTGGGAAAGCCCGACCCCGCACCGTATCTGCGCGGAGCCGAGCTGATCGGGTTCCCGCCGGAGCGTTGCCTGGTGGTGGAGGATGCGCCCGCGGGTGTTGAGTCCGCCCGTGCCGCAGGCTGCCCGGTGGTCGGTGTGCTGACCACGCACAGCGCGCTCGACGCGCCGACTGTCGCGTCACTGGCGGACATCCACTTCGCCCAGGTCGACGGCGGGATCCGGGTCAGCATCGACGGCTGATCTCGCGGCAGGGGTGGGCGGCGTGTCGACCAGACCGAGCCCGCAACCACCTTGTGCTGCTCCACGGGAGTCGATGATGGCCGATCTCGATGATCAGCATGGCGCCGACGAGCAGTAGCCCGCCCACGATGGTCCGGGCGCCGACCTCGCCGCCCAGCGCGCCGGCGGTGACCGCCGCCGCGGCCGGTTCCAGGGTCAGCAGGATCGCTGCCCGCGCCGCGCTCACTCGTGACTGCGCCCAGGTCAGCAGCACCATGGCTGCGGCAGTCGCGACGACTGCCAGGAAGGCAACGGCCAGCCACATCCCGCCCGAGCGGGGCGGGGCCGGCAGCAGGGGACCATCGGTGACCGCGCCCTGCAGCGCAACCACCGCCAGCGCCAGAACGGTCACAGTCGCTGCCTGCACGAACGCAATCGCGGCGGCGTGTTCTGCCTTGGCCCATCGTGACAACAGCACCAAGTGCAGCGCCCACATCGCCGCTGCCAGCAGGGTGACCACCTCGCCGCGGCCGATCCCCGTCCCGCGCAGACTCAGCACCGCAAGCCCGCAGGCGGCGATGCCGACGGCCAACCAGGTGGCACGGTTCGGCCGTTCCCGGAACAGCGCCCAGTTGATCAACGGGGCGAGGACGACCAGGGTCCCGGTGAGGAATCCGGACATCATCGCGTCGGTGTCGGTGATGGCCCAGGTCTGCAGCAGGAAACCGGCGCCCAGCAGGCAGCCCAGGACAACCGAGCGCATCCACAGGTGAGCCGGCAAGCGCTTCGCCGTGCGTGCGACCAGCGCCAGCAGAACGGTGGCGCCGCCGAAACGCCAGGCCACCAGATCGGCGGACGGCAGTACGTCCGCCGTTCCGTCCACCACCGAGAAGGAGATCCCCCATGTCACGGCGACGGCGATCAACGCCACCGTGGGCAGTACCGCAGACGGGTGATCGGAGGAACGACTGATCATCACTGACCTCAGAGAACGAGACCGGACATCTGTCCGGCACCGTCTGTGACGGTCAATTCCTGGTCAGTGATACATCAATCCGAGTCGGACATCGCTGCGACGGCGTGTCACACGATGAATCGCCGTGGCGTCGGTGAGCGGGGCTTCACCCGGACGGACCGCTCAGCTGAAGGAGCCCCGCACCAGGCTGACGCCGGAGTGGGCGGGATTTCCGTTCGGCGGCTCGTCGGAGACGTCGACGGTGCGGTACTCCTTGGTGCTGATGCCGTTGGGCACGGTGAAGGTGCCATCGCCGTTGCTCAACGTCCCGAGCGAGACCATCCGGCCCTCGTTGCCGAACAGCCAGACCTCGTAGGCATGGTTCGTCGTCGGCGGCAGATCCGGTGCACTGACCTTGACCTGCGTCCCGTTCGGGTCGGCAACCAATTCTGCTTGGCCCAGCTGACGCTGCTGATCGGCGGCCATCGGGCCATCGGGTACCGCCTTCAACGCTGCGACCGCCTCGACGGTGACGTCCGAGCCCCGGTTCTGGGAGATCACCACCGCGCCGGCGCCGAGCGCGATGCCGACGACAGCGGCCGCCAACGGCGCCGCCCATCGCGACCAGCGTCCCGGCGCTCCACCCGACGACCGTCCGGCTCGGGACGAACCGGCGAGTCCGTCGGTGGGCGGGAGGTCGGTGCCGGTACCGGGCACGGACGTCAGACCGGTCCCGTTCTTGCCGTTCTTGTGGGCGCTGCCGACCTCGGGCGGCGCGCCGGGATCGTCGGTGCGGAACGGAACGGTCGGTCCGGTCGGCGCGACGGAGTCGGCGCGGACGGGATCCTGCACCACGGTGGCCACGGCACCCGCGACCGGTTCCAGCCCCAGTTCGTCGGCGATGGCGCGCCAGATGTTCTCACCCGGGCGGGGCGCGTTCTCACCGAAGTTGCTCAACGCGGCCAGCCCGACCGTGGTGCGGAACGCCTCCACCTCGGTTGCACAGTGCTCGCAGCCGGCGACGTGCTCGTCGACGGACGGCCCCACCGACTCACCCAGAGCGAGGAGGGCGAGGTCGTCAACATCAGGATGTTGCACCGTCCACCTCCCAACGCTTCCGGAGCTGTATGAGCGCCCGTCTGATATGACTCTTCACGGTTCCCACCGGTATTCCGGTCGTCGCCGCGATCTCCGAATGGCTCAGATCTCCATAGAACGCCAACCGGAGCACCATTCGCTGCTCCGCCGGCAACTTGTTCAGTTCGTTGCTGACCACCACCCGGTCGACCACCCGGTCCACCGACTTCGTCTCCGTTGCCGGCGGGGCGATGCTCTCCGCCGCCGAGACCACCTTGCGGTCCCGGTCCAGCGACGCATACCTGTCGGCGATCAGCCGGCGGGTGATGCCCAGCAACCACGCCCCGAGCGACCCACGGGCCGGGTCGAACCCCTCCCTGCCCTTCCAGGCCCGGACGAACACCTGCTGTACCAATTCCTCTGCGTCGTGGTGGTTTCCGAGCCGGAGCATCCCTACCCGTTGCACCATGCCGCCGTATCGATCGAATGCCTGACGCAGGGCGGCGGCGTCACCCGCACGGAACCTCTGCATCCATTCGCCGTCCGCCGTCAGCTCGGACGAGGTCCCCGGCGGCGGCATTGAGGGACTGGACACGTGTGCAGCGTAGGTCATCCCTTGACAGGCACCGCGGTGATGGCAATGTTGTCGTCATATCCGAGCGTCGATTCGTTGAAAGATCCGCCACAGGTGATGAGCACCAGCCGGGAATCGCCGCCCCGATCGAAGAGCCGGTCCAGCGGAACCTCCGACTTGGGCCACTCCTCGCGTGCCACCACGGAGAATTCGCGGGTGACACCGCCCTCGTCGGTGACCTTGACGATGTCGCCCGGACCCAGATCCCCTATCCGGCCGAACACCCCCACCCCCTGCTGATAGTCGTCGACGTGCCCGGTGAGCACCGCGGAACCGGTTGCCGAACCCGGTGCGGGGCCGAACTGGTACCAACCGACATCGCTGACGTCCTTGGGTATTTCCATGACACCCTCGCTGTCGACACCCATCGGGATCACCGGTGCGTTCACGCCGAGGCTGGGGAGCTCGACGCGGACCGGAGCCTTGACCGGCGGTGCGGCCGGCTTGGCCCTGGCCGCCGCTGTCGGTGTGGAAGGTGCGGGCTCGGCAGCGGTTGTCTTCGGTGCTGTGGTTTTCGGTGCTGTGGTTTTCGGTGCTGTGGTTTTCGGTGCTGTGTTTTCGGCGCAGATTGTGGTGTCGATGGTGCAGGAGGGGCGGAGCCGGCGGCCGACCCCTGGATCGAAGGAGAAGCGAGTTCGGCGGCCGCGGCGGCGTTGACGGAGATCACCGTCTGTCCCGCCGGATCCGGTTGGGCCACCCACCAGACGACGGGCGCCGCGAGCATCATGGCGAGCCCCGCCGCCAGGCCGGTGGCAGCCTGGCGGCGGGACATCTTGGTGCGCACAGCGCGTCCGGACGGCTCGGTCAGACCGAGCGATCCAGGTACAGGCGCCGTCCGCCGACGACCGCGGCCGTCATACCCAGGGTCAGCAGCACGACCAGGGCGATGGTGGCGAAGGGGCTGTCGGCCGGACCGGTGCCGGCGGGGACGCCACCCGGTGCGGAGTGCAGACCGGTGACGGTGAAGCTGACCAGGGTCAGCGTGCCGTCCTCGGCGCTGCCGACGGCGTGCACGAACGTCGCGCTGCCCTCGGCGAGATCCAGCGTTGCCGGGCCGATGGCCACCGTGTCGGTGCCGGCGAGGACGACGTCCGCGTCGACAGAGCCCGCCGGGATGTTCAGCACGCCTTCCTGCGGGTTGGTGACGTTGGCCAGAACGACCGCGCCGCCCGCCCGGACGTCGACCGCGGGAGCGGCGGCGTCATGGCGTACCACCAGGCGGGTGTTGCCGGCGGAGATCACGGAAACGTCGTTGACGTACGGGGTGACGATCGGGTTACCGTCCGCGTCCAGGTGCGCAACGATGGTGTAGCTGGTGCCGGCATCGACGGTGGCCGAGGCCTCCAGGATCGGCGACGAATCGTCGGTCGAATCCGGGGCGGCGATCACGATGTCGTAGTCACCCGCCGGCAGATCCAGCGGACCGGCAACGGTTTCCGGCTGGAAATCGTCGAGGGTGAGCGCGCCGTTCACGTAGACGTCGACCGGGGTGTCGGGGATGCCGTGCACCACGTACACCGTGCCGGTGTCTGCGGCCGAAGCCGGCAGCGCGCCGAACAGTGTTGCTGCCAGTGCCAGCGATCCTGCCGCCGCGCCGGCGATGAGACGCCTCATGTAGATCCTCCTCGTGTGGGGGGTGGGAGTGCTTCCGAGGAGAGTTACCGGGGCGGCATGGGCATTGGATGCACCGGTGTCGGATTCGGGGAATTCCGTTGTTTTGGCGCGCCGGTCCGACGGGTCAGTCGTCGACGCCTCTGGCAATGAGCGCGTCACCCAGCGCGTCGGCCGACCGGAGTGCACGGACCACCGCGGGTGCGGCCATGGCGCGAAGCGAGAACCCTGCCCCCCGTGCCTTTCTCGCATCAGAAACCTCGCGCACGATGTCCACCATCAGCGGGATGCATCTGATCGTGAGTGCAAGCAATAGACCCGCGCGGTCGGGATCGATCCAACGGTGCAGCGGCCGGATCAGTTTCCGGAAGACGTCGAGCATGGCTGTCACCCGCGTCGTGACGGTGACCAGGGCGGCGACCGCAACCGTCAGGAGCAAGGTTCCGCACACCATCACGGCAGGTTGCCAGCCGGCGAAGATGAGCTGAAAGACGGCCACCAGCAACAGGAACCATCGAAGGGGCCACAGTTGCGCCGCCGCGACGCGGGGTGGGATCCGTGCCAGCGCATACAGACCGGTCAGCGCCACCGCTGCCACAGCCAGCTGCCACGGCTCCCGGAGCAGGATCACCACGCTCACTCCGAGCAGCATCCCGAGAAGCTTCCATCCGGCCGAGAGACGATGCAGCACAGACTGTCCCGGGTGATACAGGCCGATGACGGTCATGTCAGCAGACCGGTGTAGGTGGTCAGCGCAACCGCCGGCGGCCCGTCTGCGACGATCCGCCCGGCGTCCAGCACGACGACCCGGTCGAAGCCGCCCAGCAGGTCCAGGTGATGGGTGATCAACACGACCTGTTGGGTCAGTCCGGCCAGGAGATCGTTGACCATGCGGGCATTTCGCAGGTCCAGCAGAGTGGTCGGCTCGTCGGCCACCACCACGTCCGGCCCGGTGATCAGGACGGCGGCAAGTGCGAGCAGTTGCTTCTGCCCACCGGAGAGCAGATGGGTCGGGTGATCGGCGTGATCCGCCAGCCCGAAGCGCCGCAGGCAGGAGCTCACCCGCTCGGCAATCTCCGCCTTGTCGAGTTTCGATTTCCGCAGCGAGAACGCGACGTCCTCTGCGACAGTGGGCATCACGATCTGGTTGTCGGGGTCGGTGAACACGAAGCCGACCCGGCGCCTGACCTCGCGGCCCTTGGCGGTGGTGTCGGAGCCGTCGAGAGTGACCGACCCGGTCGTCGGAGTGATCAACCCATTGATCATCCGAGCAAGGGTCGACTTCCCGGAACCGTTGCCGCCGACGATGCCGACCCGCTGCTCGGTGAGCACGAGGTTGATCCCGTCGAGGACAGTGCGGTCACCGAAGCGGTGCCCGACGCCGGTGAAGCTGATCTCCGGCATGGTCATCGCCCCGGGTTCTCGAGCAGCACGGCCAGTCCCTGGCCGCCGCCGATCGCGCACGCCGCCAGCCCGTAGCGCGGACCGGAACCCGTTACCGGCGTGAGCATCCGGGACATCAATCGAAGCAGCAGGATCGTTCCGGAGGCGCCCCAGGGGTGACCGAGTCCAATGGCACCGCCCTCGGAGCACACGAGGTCGGGGTCGAGGTCGAGGTCGTCGACGGCCGCCAGGACGACAGAGGCGAAGGCTTCGGTGATCTCGATGGCGCCGACGTCGTGCAGGGTCAAGCCGCGCTCGGCCACCGCCGGTCGGGCGATCAGCTGCCGCACCGCGGCCGCTGTGCCCAGGCCCGGCAGATCCGACCGGTCTGCGGCGACTGCGCCGGCGACGACGCGCAGGTAGGGCAGCCCGCTGTCGCGTGCGGCATCCTCGGTGCCCACGCCGACGACCGCAGCGCCGTCCGACACGCCGCTGGAGTTGCCGGCGGTGGCGGTGCCGTCCGGGCCGAACGAGGGGCGGAGCCGCGCCAACCGGCCGGCATCCATGCCCGCTCGTGGGCGTTCGTCGCGCAGGACGTGATCGACGGCGACGATCTCGGTTTCGAAACGGCCGTGCCGGCGAGCGTCGAAGGACAATGCGTGCGACCGCGCCGCGTACTCGTCCTGCCGCTGCCGGGAGATCCCGTTCCTCCTTCCCAGCGCGTCGGCGGCCGCGCCCATCTCCGGATCGGGAAAACCCTTGGGCGCGAACGGAGCACGCTGATACCGCACCGGCGCCGACTGCCCGTCGGGTGGCCAGGATCGCCAGGGCGCGGTGCTCGCCGACTCTGCACCACCGGCCAGGATCAGCTCGGCGTCGCCGGCGCGTACCCTCGTCGCGGCCTGCAGTACGGCGTCCAGGCCGGAACCGCACTGCCGGTCCACCGTCACACCCGGTACAGCGTCGCCCAGGCCGGCGGCGAGTGCCGACACCCGCGCGATGTTGCCGCCCGGTCCCATGCAGTTGCCGATGATGACGTCGTCGATCGGTCGGTCGAGCGGCTGGACCATGCGTGCGACCGCATCGAGCACCGGTGCGGTGAGACCGATCACGTCCGTGCGGGCGAAGCCGTGACCGGCGGTGCCGATCGCCGTCCGTCGCCCGGCCACCAATACCGGGCCTCGGCTGTCGGATGGGGAACGGGTCACGGGGCCCTACGGTAGTGGCCGCAGGCGGGGGAAATCCCCTTCCGATCCGGGCCCGGGCGCTTCCGACCGCGCGGTTGCCGTCTCCGGGCGAGCCGCCGCCGATGCCGCAGCGGCTACCTGACCACGCCGCACCTTGCCGCCCGGCGTGCGGGGCAACCGGTCCGTCACGAGCCAGCGCCGGGGCAGTGAGGGACCCGTCAGGCTCCGACGTGCGGTCTCCCGCAATCCGGACAGGTCCGCACCGGTGACCGGTTCGATGACGGCGGTGACGATCTGCCCGAGCGTCCGGTGCGGCACACCGACCACCGCTGCGGCGGCAACACCTGGCAGGGTGCCGAGGACAGCTTCGACATCTTCGGCGAGGACCGTGTGGCCGCCGGTGGTGACCGCGGCGTCACCGCGACCGAGGACCCGGAACGCGTCGCCCGGCAACGCTTCTCCCAGGTCGCCGACCGTGGCGAAGCCGTCGTCGCCCCGCTCCATCGGCCCGGTGCAGCCCGGGGCGTAGCCACTGGACAGGTACGGCGAGCGCACCCAGATCCGTCCGGGCCGCCCCGGTTGGTCCGTACGGATCTGCACCTGCGCTCCGGGAAACGGCCGCAGCGGCTCGGGTCGGCGCCGCGCTCCGACGAAGGACAGCTCGGCGGCCCCGTAGTACTCGAGGATCGTGATGCCGCGTGCGGTGGCCGCTGTCGCGACGTCGTCGGGCAGGGCAGCACCGGCGACGACCGCCGTGCGCAGCGGCGCGTCGGCCGGCAGGTTCTCGAGGAGGGCGGCCAGCGCAGCCGGCACCGCATGTACAGCGGTCGCTGCGTCCGCACGGTCGGTGAGCTCAGCGCCGAGGCAGAGCGCATGGACGGCCGCGAACAGATGCAGCGTGGAGTGCAGGGGCCCCGTCAGCAGGACCTGGTCGTCGGCGGTGAGGCCTGCCAGCTGCGAGAACGGCGCGAAGGAGGCCGTCCAGGACGCCGCGGTCCGCAACACCGGTCGCGGTCTTCCAGAGGTTCCCGACGTGACCGCAACGAGGAAGGTGTCGGGCGGCACGGTATCGATCCCCGGCGGGGGGAGCGCGGGGTCGGCGAGCAGCACGGCTCGCCCTGCCGCGGCCGCCGCAAAGATCGTGGCGAGCTGGTCGGCGACCGTGGTCCCGCTGGTGACCACCAGCTCACGGCGCGCACGCGACGGGTGCTGACCCTCGGGCCATCGGGCGCGCCGGGCCCGAATCATCTCGACCAGCCGCCGGTACGACGTGCTTCGACCGGATTCCGTCACCGCCGGCCGGTCGTCGGACCTACCGAGCCGCAGGTCGTTGGCAGCCTCGCTCAGCGCGCGACCTTCTGGCCCGGCGGCGGTGGTGCGGCGGAGGACGTCGGGACGATCAGGCCGGGAACGGACCGGTGCACCTGTTTCGCGACGAGTGCGGCGACCACTGCCTTCAGCACGTCACCGGGTAGATAGACGAACACCCCGGTGATCGCCGGACCCCAGCTGGTCCGGATTGCCACCCAGGTGACGCCGAACACATAGATGACCAGGGCGCCGCCGATCAGATTGACGGCGATTCCTTGCCAGAGCGGGTACCTGGGCAGGATGCGCGCAGTGAGCAGCCCCACCGCAACGGCGCCCGCCAGAAACCCGACCAGGTAACCGGCCGACGGGCCGGTCCACACGCCGACGCCGCCGCGGCCGCCGGCGAGCAGCGGCAGTCCGGCTGTGGTGAGCACCAGGAAGACCAGCACCGCGAGGAAACCCTTGCGGGCGCCGAGGATGCCGCCGGCCAGCATCACACCCAGGGTCTGCAGGGTGATCGGCACGCCGGTGGAGCCGATGCTGATGCTCCCCGGCAGGCCCAGCGCGGCGATCAGCGCGGCGAAGATGGCGATCTGCGCCAGGTCCCGCGCGGTGGTGCGTCGTTGGGCCATGCCAGTGCTCCCTGTGGTTGACATCAGGCTCGCCGTGCCGGTCCACCGGGTCACCCGGCCGGCACCTCACGCGCGGGAGAAGCATAGGGGAATCGCCGCATCCGGGGTCCGCGCCGGAGCGATCATCACGGGGTGTGGCCGGCGTCAGCGATCCTGTTGCGAGGCACACCACCAGAAGTCGATATGGTGTGCCGACCGCGGGGCCGGCCCACAGGCGCCCGGTCCGCGTCGGAACAATCCCCAGGAGGCCTCTCCCGTGTCCACGAGCATGCATGCCGGTCGGGCACTGATCGTGTCGATCACCGACCACACGCTTCACGGCGAGGACGACGGCGGCGCGGGCGCGCTGGTCACCGAATTGCTCGCCGAGGCGGGCTTTGTCGTCGATGGATCCGTCGCCGTGCCGTCCGACGAGGTCGCCATCCGGACCGCGCTGAACACCGCCGTCATCGGCGGCGTCGACCTGGTGGTGACGGTCGGCGGAACAGGCGTGTCCCCCCGCGACGTGACACCGGATGTCACCGCCGAGGTCATCGACCGCGAACTGCCCGGCATCGCACAGGCGCTGCGCTGGTCCGGCATGGCCGCCGGGGTGATGGATGCCATCGTCTCCCGGGGGATGGTCGGCGTCTCCGGCTCCACGCTGGTCGCCAACCTGGCCGGATCGCGGGCGGCCATCCGTGACGGCATGGCGACGTTGAACCCGCTCGCCATCCACGTCATCGAGCAGTTGTCCGACCCAGGCGTCTGACCAGACTGTGGACCGCCCGACGCCATGACGAACTCCGACAGCGACGGCCCCGTCGACGGGCCCGGCCCGGTCGACCGCCGCACGCTGGACGAGATCTTCGGCGATGTCCTGCCCTCGGTCACCCAGGACGAGATCGGCGACGGCGACGAGCGGCGCGCCGACCAGGACCGCGATGCCTGGTACCGGGAGAACCGGCCACCGCACCACGGCTGAGGCGATCAGTCGACGGGAGACTTCGTGATCCGGGCGGTGTCGCGCACAGCGGGTGACGCCGCGCCATCCTTCAACAGGTCGCGAATCTGCATCAGCAGGTCGACCTCGGTCGGGTCGGCCCTGATCGGCTGCTTGCGGCGGGAGGCGATGTCGAGCATCTTCTTCATCGGCATCACGAACACGAAATAGACCACCAGCGCGGTGATCAGGAAGGTGATCAGGGCGCCGATCATCGCGCTGATGTTGACGTAGGACTCGGGTTTTGCCGGGTTGATGTAGAAGCCGATGGAGCCGGTGTCCACCCCGCCGAAGGCGTTCAGCACCGGCTGGATCAGGTTGCTGGTGACCGCTCCCACCAGCGCCGTGAAAGCCGCACCGATCACCACGGCGACCGCCAGGTCGATCACGTTGCCGCGCAGGATGAAGTCCCTGAAACCCTTGATCACGCGGACCCTCCACAGAATGTCATTTCGCGAGTAATTCTCCACATCCTTGTAGCCATCAGGTGAACCGGATGGCAACAGTGCCTGCAATATTCGCAGCAACCACGGCATTCGCGGTGTCCGTGGGAACCGCGACGACCACCGGGCGATCGCCGCCACTCTTCTGGGCGGCGGCGACCAACGTCAGGACCACCGCGTCCGGAGCAAGGACCACCGCGGCCGCGTCCTGCCCGACAGAGAGTACGGCGACGTGCATGCCGGGCCCGAGCAGGTCGACCACGGTCGGATCGGCGGGAAGGATGGGCACCGCCACCCGCCCTGGTCCCGGGTCCGGGCCGGTGACGGCGGCCAGTCGCACGTCGGTCACCGTTTCCCCGCGGCGGACGGCCGCAGCGAGCCTGGAGCCGATGACGGAGTCGGCGTCGATCAGCGCGCCGTCGGGTGCCAGCGGCATCCGGACCGGCTCGATGTCGCGCGCTTCCAGCCGTGCCCCGATCGGCAGGTCCCTGGTGAAGGCGAGCCCGTCCTGTCCGGTCGCCGTGTCGTTCGGGCTGACGGCGAGGATCCCGGCCGCGATCACCAGCGCCGCGGCCAGGGTCCTGCGGGCCGCCCGTGGGAGCCGACCGCCACGTCGGTGGTCGGCGAACCACTGCCGAATCCGTTCGTGCCACCGCGCCTGCACCGAGCCCGCCCGGCGGCCGGACCGACGCCGTGCCCCCGGCGCGATCGACGGGCGGCGGCTCATGGTCCGGACGTTAAGGCCCGCAGAAGCCGGCCGGGGCCGTCAGGACCCGATTGTGCACAGTTGGGACTGTGGGGACAGGTCTGTGTCAGGGCGCCAGCTGCAATCGCAGGATCCGGTCGTCACCATCGCGGACGCTGCCACGCCCGTCGGTGTTGGACGTCGTCAACCACAGTGTGTCGTCCGGCGCGACGGCGACCGTGCGGAGTCGCCCGTAGGAGCCGGTGAGGTGGGCGATCGGCTCTCCGGTGGTCGGTCCCGTCGCCGTCTGGATGATCGGAATCTGCCAGAGCTGTTGCCCGCGCAGCCCCGCCATCCAGATCGAGCCCCGCCAGAACGCGATCCCGCTCGGCGACGCCTGATCGGTCGGCCACACCCGTTGCGGGTCGACGAAGCCGTCGCGATTGCCCACGCCTTCCACGGTCGGCCACCCGTAGTTGCTGCCCGCCGCGACGAGATTGAGCTCGTCCCAGGTGTTCTGGCCGAACTCTGCGGCCCACAGGTGGCCGGCGTCGTCGAAGGCGAGGCCCTGCACATTGCGGTGCCCGAGCGTGTAGACCGGGCCGCCGCCCGGGTTGCCCGGCGCGGGTCGCAGGTCGGCGGTCAGGCGCAGGATCTTGCCGCCGAGCGAGCCGGCGTCCTGCGCGTTGTCACGGTTGCCCGCGTCGCCCGTGCCGACGTACAGCAGACCGTCGGGGCCGAAGGTCAGCCGGCCGCCGTCGTGGTTGCCGGCGCGCGGGATGCCGCCGAGTCCGGCTTGCTGGTCGGCCAACCGCCCGTCCCGCAGCCGCACGGTGTCGATGCGGTTGCCGTCCTCGGCCGTGTAATACACGTACAACGTTTCGTCCTGCGCGAACGACGGCGACACCGCGAGGCCGAGCAATCCGCCCTCGCCGCCAGGAACGACCCCGTCGATGGTGCCCACCGGGCGCACGGTGCCGTCGGCCGATATCGCGCTCACCGTCGCGTCGTCGCGGCCGGTGATCAGGGCGGTGCCGTCGGGCAGGAAACCGAGTCCCCAGGGAACCTGCAGACCGGTGGCAACTGTGCTGACGTCGAGTTCCGGTTGGCCATCCTGCGCTGTGGAGGCGGACGGCGCTGTCGCTGCGGGCGCGGCCGTCGAGGTCGGCGCCGCAGTGACCGGTGGGTCTGCCGCCGGATCTGCCGAGCATGCCGAGAGGAGCAGTGCGGCCAGCCCGATCACCCCCGCGGCCAGCGGGCTCGGTCGGGACGTCACACGATCAAGGGCCACCCCGCCCAGTATCCCTGCGGCCGGAGGGTCCGTCAGCCGGCGGCGGCCTTGCTGCCGGTGCTCGCACCTCCACCCGAGCTTCCGGTGGAGGGGGCCGTGGTGCTCGCCTTGGCTGCAGAGTCCGACTTCTTCTCGGGCCCGGACTTGTCCGATCCCGAGCCGGCCTTGGCGCCGACCTTCTCCGCCGACTTCTCGCCGGACTTCTCGCCGGATCCGTTGGCGCCACTGCCGGACTTGCTCTTCTCGCGCGAATCGGTGCGGTAGAAGCCACTGCCCTTGAACACCACGCCCACCGAGCCGTAGACCTTGCGCAGCTGGCCGCCGCAGGCCGGGCAGGTGGTCAGCGAGTCGTCGGTGAAGGACTGCACCGCCTCGAAGCGGTGGTCGCATTCGGTGCAGGCGTATTGATAGGTGGGCACGGGTCCTCCGGCTGGGCGTCCGGCGTCGTGCGTGCTCGAACGTCGGGCACGCTTCCTACCGGATAGGGGTATGGCAGACGCGTTCTGGCACTCGAACGCGCTGACTGCCAACTTCGATGATGCGCCCGAAGCGGGCTCGACCGCAAATGAGGCCAGGGTGTGACGCCGCCGTCAGGCGAACCCGGTCACTCCGCTCGATGGTGTGACCACCGCGGACACCGGCCGGTCGAGGACGTCGACCGGCACCCGGTCGAGAATCTCGCCGTCGAACAGCACGGCGATCAGCAGGGCAGGGTCGTCGGCGGCGGGGGTCAGGCCGTCCAGAAGGGCCAGCGTCCGGTCGTAGTGGCCACCGCCCCGACCCAGCCGATGTCCCCGCCGGTCGACGGCCAGGGCAGGCACCAGGACCGCGTCCGCCGAGGCAATCTCCCGCGGCCCGAGCAGGTCACCGGTGGGCTCGTCGATGCCCAGTGCGCCGCGGCGGGTGGGCGCCGGATATCGGCACCAGTCCAGTGGCGCCGGCCCGACCGCGACCGGCACCAGCACCCGCGTGCGGGCGGCGAGCCGGTCCAGTAGATCGCCGTCCAACGGCTCGGTGGCCAATGGCAGGTAGGCCGCGATGCAGCGCCGGCCGGACAGCGCCGCCAACAGGTGCCTGCCGTTGGCGGCCCGGGCTGCCTGCCTGTCCGCTGCCGGCCGACCACGACGGGCCGCGATCAGGTCGGTGCGCAGTGCTTCCTTGCGGTGCCGGACGTCGGCGTCGTCGGGGTGCACGTGCAACACCGTAGGGCAGCGCCCGGGCCGGGACCGTCGAACGGTTCCGGGTACCCGGAAGGCAGTGTCGAGCGAGCCCTCGACAGGTCAGGCACTACGGTTGGCGACCATGAACTCCCGTGCCCTGCCCGTGCCGGCGCTGCCGTGCCTGGATGGCGGCACGCCGGGTACATCCGTCCGGAAAGGGTTCCGGCGGTGCGCCGGTCGCGGCGATGAGCGCCGGCACGGGACGGGCCGCGGAGGTCGGGTGAGATGAGATCCGTCGCCGAGCAACTGGAACGCGTGCTCTCCACGGCCATCACCCCGCCGCCGGTCAGGGTCGCCATCTCAGAGGCGCAGGGCCTGCTGTGTGCCGAGGAGATCGTGGCTTCCGCGGCGCTGCCGGCCTTCGACCAGGCGGCGATCGACGGCTATGCGGTCCGTTCCGTGGATGTCGCGCACGCGACCGACGGTCATCCCGTCGTGCTGCCGGTGGTAGGAGAGATCGAGGCCGGCGCCCGGTCGCCGCACCGCCTGCAGCCGTCTCAGACCGTCTATGTCGCAACGGGTGCGGCGCTGCCGACGGTGGCCGATGCGGTCGTGCCGCGGTCGTATGTGACCGGTGGCGGTGCGCGGGTGTCGGTGACCACACCGGTCGAGTCCGGAGACTTCGTGCGCCGGACCGGCGAGGACGTGCAACCCGGTGACGTGGCCGTCCGGCTCGGCGCCTTCATCGGGTCCGCGCAGGTCGGCCTGCTGGCGGCGGTCGGCAGGGACAAGGTGCTCGTGCATCCCCGGCCCCGGCTGTCCATCGTCTCGGTCGGCGACGAGTTGGTCGACGTCGCACGTACGCCCGGTCCGGGTCAGGTGTACGACGTCAACTCGTTCTCCCTGGCCGCGGCTGCCAGGGATGCCGGCGCCGAGGCGAACCGGGTGGGGATCGCCCCCTCCGATCCGCGGCGCTTCCGCGAGCTGATCGAGGCCCGGTTGCTGGTTTCCGAAGTGGTGCTGATCGCCGGCGCGGCTGGTGGCCACAACGCCGAACTCGTGGTCGAGGCACTGTCCGATCTCGGCGACATGGATCTGTCCAGGGTGGCCATGCAGCCCGGTTCCGCGCAGGGCTTCGGGTTGCTGGGACCGGACAAGGTGCCGACATTTTTGTTGCCGGCGAACCCGGTGTCGGCCCTGGTGGTGTTCGAGGTGGTCGTCCGGCCGCTGCTGCGAATCATGCTCGGCCGGCGGAACCCGTACCGCCGCACCGTGATGGCGCGGACGCTGGAACCGATCACCTCACCGGAGGGGCGCCGGCAGTTCTTGCGCGGTCAGCTGATGAGGGACGACGAGGACGACTATCTGGTGCACATTCTCGGCGGCAGCGGAACCCACCTGCTCGCGTCGCTGGCCGAAGCGAACTGCCTGGTGCTGATCGAGGAGGACACCACACAGGTGCCGGTCGGTAGCGAGGTCCCGGTGTCGTTCCTCGCGCAGCGGGCGTGATGGGCGATGGGTCCCGCTGGTGCGTCGGCGGGCATCACCGGTGCTCATCCGGGATGGCCCGCGACGCTGGGCCCGGTGCGGACGGCCATCGGCCTGGTGGTCGCCCGACCGCTGCAGCGTGCTGACCGGGACGATTGGCGAGCCGCCCGGCTGCGTGACGAGCAGCTGATAGCCCCGTGGGACGCGACCAGCCCACTGACCTGGGAGCAGCGGCATTCGTTGCAGGCGTGGCGTTCTCATCGATCGCTGCTGCGGGTCGGCGCCCGCCGTGGTGAGGTCGTCCCGTTCGTGATCACTGTCGACGACGCCTTTGCGGGTCAGGTGACGCTGGGCGGCATCCAACGGGGCGCACTGCAGTCCGGCTGGGTGGGGTACTGGGTCGACTCCCGTTTCCACGGCAGCGGTGTCGCGACCGCGGCCGTCGCGCTGACGGTCGCGCACGGGTTCGGGCCGGTCGGCCTGCACCGGATCGAAGCCACCATCGCGCCGGACAATCTCGCTTCCCGGGCGGTGGTGCGGCACCTCGGGTTTCGCGAGGAGGGCCTGCTGGCGCGCTATCTCGACATCGACGGCGCCTGGCGCGATCACCTGCTGTATGCGCTGACATCCGAGGAACTGCCGAGCGGCTTGCCGCAGTTGCTGGAACGCTGGCGGGGGATCGGCGCACCGTAGCGGCCCCGCCGAACAGCAGCGGAAACCCGTTGCCGGCAAAAGGTGTGTTCCTCCCCGGTCGGACCAGGTCCAGTGGTTAGCGTGACCGTTGACCTACTGGTCTGCTGTCGCGCGCTCTGCGGCCCGAACGAGGGGAGCACCCGATGAACATCCCCACATCCGTCATCGTCGTGCTGTTGGTGGTCGCCTGGCTGGTCGTGCTGGTGCCGATGGTGGCGCGACGCCGTGAGCGAGTTCCGCAGGTCGAGCCCGCGGGGTCCGGGTTCAGGGTGCTGCGCCGGGCGTCGGCGTCCCTGCGACGCAGACCGTCTCGAGGCTCGAAAGGACCCATGATGAGCACCTCCGACCTGAGCGGTGACGGAGCGCCGGACGACCTCGACAGAAGCGATGACGAGTTGGTCGCGGTCGGTGCGGAGCAACCGGCCGACGCCGCTCCCGCCGATGCCGCCGAGGAATGGGCCGCAGCCCAGCGTGCGCAGCGGCCACGGCCGGTCCGCGCGGGCTCGACGCCGTTCGTTGGTCACGACGACGCGCCCACCGACGACGGATCCGCAGACTTCGAGGATTTCGGCGGGACAGACGTCGATGGACATGAAAGCGACGGCGAAGAGCCGACCGTTCGTCTGCTGTCCTCCGACCACGACGGCGCGGACCTTGATACCGACGACATCGAGGGACCAGCGCACGATCGCGACATGGTCCCCGACGAGATCGACCGGGCGGAATGGGCCGATCACGTGGCAGCGGCCCCGACCGCGAGCTCTTATGACGTCGAGGACGTCGAACTGCGCCCGCTGCCGCGCCGATCCGGCCGCGGCGGTTTCGACCCGGAGGCAGCCGAGGCCACCCGCGCCTACCGCTACCAACAGCGCCGTCGGGTCGCGTTGGTGCTGCTGATCGCGACGGTGGCGTTCACCTTGGCTTCGCTGCTCGTGGTCAGCGCGCTGTGGATCGGTGCTGCCGTCAGCGCCGTGCTGCTGGTCGGATACCTGGGCTATCTGCGGCGCCAGGTCAAGATCGAGGCGGCCATCCGGCAGCGCCGGATGGAACGCCTGCAACGGGCCAGGCAGATCCGGCCGGAGTACCAGCGGCCGCCGCGCCGCGCGCGGGGCGGCCTGTCCGCCGTCCAGCCCGGCCGGACCGTGGTCGACCTGGACGACGACGACCCCGGCTTCGACGAGCTGGAGGAATTCCACGAGCCGATGACGTACCGGCGAGCCGCGGGGCAGTGATCAGACGGAGTGCGGACCCGCCTGCGGGTTTCACTGTCGATGTGAGGCAATGACCGCGCTTGCCCCTTGTCGCCAGTCCGGCTTCTACCTCCGCTTCGACTGGGGACCACAGGGCGCCATCGCGATCTCGAGCGGGGCGGTGGCGGTCGTCGTGGACGTGCTGTCCTTCACCACCACGTTGTCGGTCGCGGCGGACCTCGGTGTCGACGTCCTCCCCTACCGTTTGCGAGCGGTGCCCCGATGGTGCCCTGCGCCCGGCCGTCGAGGACATGTGGGGCGCCGGCTGCGTCATCGAAGCGCTGGTGCACTCGGCGCGCGGTCGCTGTCAGCCGAGGCAGCGGGCGCGCGTGCGGTGTACCGGGCGATGGGTCAGGCGGAATCGTCGCTGGCTGCATCCGCTTCCGGCCGCGAACTCGCGGCCGCAGGCTACGCGGAGCAGATCAGGGTCGCGGCCGAGACGGACGCCTCGACGGCCGTGCCCGTGCTGTCCGGCGAGGTGTTCCTGGCCGCCTGACGTCGCCACCGAAGAGCGGCTCCCACCGAGGTGAGGGTGACCCACCCCGGGTGACCACGAGGACGCTGACCCGCTGCTATTGTTGGCGACGGCTCGCGGCCAACCGCCGCGACCAGGGGCTGTAGCGCAGTTGGTAGCGCGCTTCGTTCGCATCGAAGAGGTCCGGGGTTCGATTCCCCGCAGCTCCACCACGTCAACGGCCGGACTCGAACAACTGAATCCGAAGCCAAAAGCTACCGTCCCGCAGGCAGAAGCGGATGAGGATCCGACAGGCAAGGCTCCGACCGTAAGGACCGCGGCAGAGGCTGATGTTTCTATCTGCGACCGCCGTCGTCATCCTCGGAATCGATCTCGCGCCGCGCAAGTATTTGGGCAAAGCGCGCCAGATACGCCGCCTGATCGAAGGCGGATGGCCGAACGTCCAGCGCGTCCTACGGACCGCCGCAATCCCTCTCGCTCGTGACCGCGTGTGCTGGTGGTGACCTCATTCGGTCATTCCCGCGGAGGCCCAACGGACTCCTCGGTCGTCGATTCGGACGCGGCTCCGGGCGGAGTGCCGTCGGCGGGCAGGAACCACCCGGAAAGCTGCGAGGTCAGCGTCGGGTTGCCGTAGGCGAGGACGGACCCGTCCCGGAGGGCGCCCTCCCAGCCGCGCCTTCCGGTGGCCAGGGCGAGCAGAACACTCGCCCCGGCGATGACGTAGACATAGCGCCCGTCATCGAGCCTGGGGTCCTCGAAACACCCATAAGGAGCGACGTTCTCTTCGAGGACCAGCCAGTACCGCACCTGGTCGCGTGGGCCGGTACTGATCTCGAGAACCACCCGGCGGTCAGGCAGCCGAGCGGCATCGGTCCGCTGCGCAAGCCAGCCGACGACGACAACCGGCTCGCGCTCGACCATCTCCGGGTCGTCCGGCATCCAGGTCGCCGCCCAGCCACGCAACGACAGCAGGGTGGGCAAGAGCCCCTCCCCGGCGGTCGTGAGCCGATAGGGCACCTGCCGGGCGCTGCGATCGGCACGACTTACGAGACCGAGTGTCTCCAGTCGGCGCAGGCGGTCACTCAACACGGACCTGGAAATGCGGCCGGGCAACGCGCTGGCGAGTTCGTTGAATCCTTGGGACCTGCCCATGCCCAGCTCACGCAGGATGAGCAGGCTCCAACTGTCCCCGAGGTGCTCGATGGCCTTGGTGAAGGAGCAATAGTCGAAGTCGCTCGACCCCATGCCACCCATGCTCCCACCGCCATCAGCTACAGACGAGTTCGGAATCCGAACTATTCGAGGGCACCCGCTTGGCCGACCATCACGGAGACGGCGGCACCCGGAGACAGGAGACCACCATGGAAACGAAGCACAACCAGGCGTCCGGACTTGGCGGTGCGGAGGCCCATGACTCCGCAGTCATGAAAGAAATATTCGACTGCGCCGTCGCCGCCGCGGGTGGGCGGAGCAGGTTCGTGACGCTGCGCTCGGGCGTGCGGGTGCACCTCATCGAGGCCGGGGACGGCACGCCGGTCGTCCACTTGCATGGCACGAGCACGAGTGGGCTCTCGCACCTTTCGCTGATCGAGAACATGCCGGACGTGCATTCGATCGCTGTCGATCGGCCGGGTGCGGGGCTCAGCGACCCGGTCATTCTGCCGGCGCGGCACTACCGTGAGGCGGTCGTAGAGATCGTGGATGACCTGTTGGACACGCTGGGTTTGCCCAGGGCAATGCTTGTTGGCGCCTCCGGAGGCGGCGCCTGGGCACTGTGGTACGCGCTGGCGCGGCCCGGTCGCGTCCGCCGGTTGGCCCTGCTGGGGGCCACGCCGCTTCTCCCGGGCACCACAGCGCCGCCGCCCTTGCGCGTCATGACGACCCCCGTGCTGGGTGACATTCTCTCCCGGCTCATCCCTCGGAGCCGAGCTGGCGTCGTCCGTTTCATGCGGATTCTCGCTGAGGGCGACACCGTCGTCCGGCACCCGGACCTGCTCGACAGCCTGGTGGCTGCGCAAAGTGACCCTGCGCTCGAGAGCGCCACGCGGGCGGAGTTCCGGGTGTTCCTCACTCCGTTCGCCCGCAGCGGGATGAGACCCTCGATGCGGTTTCGTCCCGACGAGTTGCATCATCTCCGGGTGCCGACTCTGCTGGTCTGGGGCGCCCGCGACCCCTTGGGCGGCGAGACCGTTGGCCGATCAGTCGCAGCAATGATCCCCAACGCCCGGATCGAGGTACTCGACACAGGCCATGTGCCCTGGCTCGGCCGAACCGCGGAAGTGTCGCGACTTCTGTCGGCCTTCGCCCATGAAGACGCGCCGTCCTCCGAGCTGCCGTCCTCCCGATGATCCCATGCACATGCATCCCATTCTGGGTTGCTCATCGCGCGGCCCCTCCTCCCAGCGGTCTGCTGCTCCGCGTTTCCGCTCTTGCTGGGTCCGTTGACCGACGCGCCAACGAGGTGGGGCGTCTCAGAGGTCGCAATTCGTAGTCGCCGACGGAGGCCGTGGTCAGGTAGCTGGCCCGCGGATCGGGCGTCCCAGCGTGCCCGACCCGGCCTACCCCTCTCACGCCCGCGTCGGCGAGGGCGAGGGGGACCCGCTGCGCGGCAGTACCGAGATGTCATCCGGGTCCTGGCGAAGATGTGGCTCACGTCCTCGAGATGGTGCAGTCAAGAACTATGGCGCCCTGACCGGGAAAAGAGCCCAATAAGCCCACTCAAGTCAGGCGTGTCGAGCGACCAGTGACTGTGGTGACCTGATCATCGCGAGCGGTGCTCGGCGGGGCGTTTCCGGCTCATCTCCGCATTAGCATCGAAGAGGTCCGGGGTTGATTCCCCGCAGCTCCACCACCGCAGGTTTCCCGCCGGAGGTCGTGGGTTCCTGCATCAGTCGATTGCGGCGATGATGCGGATCTCTCGGTCCGCGCCGTCGCCGAGCGCACGGAGCGCCTCTTGATATCCGGCGCTGTGGTACGCGTCGTACGCGGCCTGAACACTGGGGAACTCGATGAGGGTCGTCCGGAGCAGCGAAGCGCCCTCCAGCGCGTACTCCGGGTTCCCCCTCGCGAGGAATTGGCCTCCGGCCGCGCGCATCGCGGGACCGGCCAGCCTGGCGTATTCCTCCACCTTTGCCGTGTCCCTGATCGCGGTATAGGTGTTGATCCAGTACGCCCTGGTCATCTCCCGCTCCTGTCCTTCGGTCACGTCCTCAGGCAGAGGAGAGTAGCGCCCAACTCAGCGCCCAGGAGTCAACCGTTCCTCCCGTGCGAAAGCGCTCGCGGAGACAGATCGTTGGCCGTCCGCAGCATCGGCCGTTCCGCCAGTTGCCGCTCGAGGCCGCGCGCCGCCGTGTGGACGTGCAGCGTCACCGAGGCGCCCGCCGGGAGCGTGACCAACGCACGATCAACACGTGCGGAAGCGTCGATCCTGTCGACCAGCAGGGTCAGGTCCTTGATGAGAGATCTCGCTGTCGCGGTCACCCGGTAGCCGTCGTCCACCGGGTCGACGACGATCCCGGCAGGGTCCGGATCCAGCCGCAGATCGATGTCCTCGACCCAGCAGTGCACCTCGCGCGCCGTGCCCCCGGACCGGGGATCGTCGAGTTCGGCGACGAGGACCTCGTTCGAAGGGTCGACGGCGACCCGGATATCACCCGGTAGATCAAGGACGGCCACAGAGCGGGGAGCTACGTCCGCAGAGATCTGCCGGCCGGCCCGCCGCGCGCCGTCAAGCTGCTCCCGGCGGACCCGCACGGTGCCGGTCCAGCGCTCGTCGGTGTCGTTGACGACGACGAGCACCTCGCGGTTCTCCCGGGTCGAGGGATCCGGCCGCCGCTGCACGGTCAGGATCCGCTCGCCGAACGCTGCCCTCAGTGCCCACCACAGCGGCTTCGGGATCTCGTCACCGTCGACGGCCGCCCATGACGTCACCGGCCAGCAGTCGTTGAGCTGCCACACGATGGCCCCGGCCGTCCTCGGCCACCACGATCGGTAATGCGTGATGGCATGGGCGACGGCACGGGCCTGGTTGAGCTGGGTTGCCCAGTGCCAGTCGATGAAATCGTCCGGTACGCCCAGGTGCGGTGCGACGCCGCGATCCAGTTTGCCGTCGCCGTTCTCCGCCTTCTGATGCAGCAGCCACACCGCGTCCTGCTTGCCGGGCACGGAGCCGTCCGCATTCCTGATCGCGCGGGTGAGAGTGTGCCAGCTGGGCGGTCCCTGGAATCCGAACTCGGAACAGAAGCGCGGGATCTCGTCACGATAGGCGGTGTAGTCCAGACGGTTCCACACCTCCCACTGGTGGTGCGTCCCGTGATCGGGATCGTTCGGGTGGATGGTGTCGAGCGCGGCACGCGGAGAGTACGGACTCCCGGTGGCGTAGGGCCGGGTGGGGTCGAGCTCGGCAATTGCCTGCGGAAAGGTCTCGGTGTAGTACTGACTTCCCCACGAGCGACCGGCGAGCGGCTCCTGCCAGTCCCAATCCATGTAGCCCCAGAGGTTCTCGTTCCCGCCGTTCCACAGCACCAGGCTCGGATGCGCAGTGAGCCGGGTGATGTGCTCACGTGCTTCGGCCGCAAACTCGCTGCGGTGCGGCTCTTCTTCCGGGTAGGCGGCGCAGGCGAGCAGGAAGTCCTGCCACACCATCACACCGGCCTCGTCGCACAGCTCGTAGAAGTCCTCGGACTCGTAGATCCCGCCGCCCCACACCCGCAGCAGGTTGAGGTTGGCAGAGACCGCCTGTTCGATGCGCCGCGAAAGCCTGGCCCTGGTGATCCGGGTCAGCAGGTGGTCGTCCGGAATCCAGTTGGCGCCCTTGACGAACACCGGCGTGTTGTTGACCCGGATGACGAAGGAGGTGCCGAACTGGTCGTCATCGGTGTCCAGGGTGACGCTGCGCAGGCCGATGCGCCGCTCCCAGCGCCCGAGCACGGCTCCGTCGGAATCGGTCAGCTCGACGCCGAGGTCGTAGAGCGGCTGATCTCCGTAGCCGGTCGGCCACCACAGTTCCGGATTGGTCACCACGAGTTCGACGACACCCGACGACGCGCCGCCCGCGATGGCAACGGCAGATTCGACGGTCGTCGCGGCGGCGGCGTCGACGGCCGCGGGGCGGGACAACGTGGCCCTGACGGTCAGTTCGGACGCGTCCTCCAGCCCGGAACGTTCGACGTCCACGTGTACGGAAACCGTCGCAGTGCCGACAATGTCGATGCGCACCAGCGGACGCACCGAGGCCGGCCTGGCGGTCCGCCAGCGCTCCAGCCGGACGGGACGCCAGATACCGGCCGCTTGCAGATCGGGACCCCAGTCCCAGCCGAAGCTGCAGGCCATCTTCCGCACCATGTTGAACGGGTGGCGGTTGGCGGCGGGCCGGGCACCGATCCGATCGGCCTCGGCTAGCGCGTACTCGAGCGCGGAGCGGAAGTGAACGGCGAGTGTGGCCGGCTTGCCGGCCAACGCCGACAGCTGTTCGGTGATGTCGATGCGATGACTGCGGTGCTGATTGAAGGTGCGGGCCACCACCGCGTCTGCGAGTGTCACCGTGGCGACGGTGTCCAGACCTTCGAAAACCAGGTCCACCCGTTCGCCATCGGCGGGCGGCGGAACCGCCAGCTGCCGCTCGTACCGCCAGTCCGCCCGGTGCATCCACTCCAGCGTCGTCTCGTTGACATCGAGGTACGGGTCGACGATGAGTCCTGCGGCCAGTAGGTCGGTGTGCGTCGTGCCGGGGACCTGCGCCGGAACCCGGACGCCTGCCACGGCTTCCGGGACGGGGCCGCCGACCGCAGACAGGGTCCAGCCGTCGTCAAGGTCGAGACTCAACATCGAGAAAGCTCCGAATCGTCGGCAGATGTTCAATGGTCGAAAGGTGCAGTGGCATGCCCCGGGCGCTCACCTGGTGGCGCCGGCGGACATCCCGTTGCAGATCCAGCGCTGCAGCATCCGAGATCCCGGCTCGGCATGGACAGGACCGGAATGGAGAACTCGTCGTAGGTCGCGATTCCCTTGATGATGACGACCGTAGCGTTGGCGGGTGCGAGCCCGCTGGAGGCGCGACACTCGCCACCACCAGGCAGGTGTCACGAGGACATAGTGTCCCGGTTGGGACGCCCAGCACCCGCAACGCCCCGGGCCCTTCTGCAGAACAGGAAACACGGTGCCGCGCTTCGACCTTCCGCTGTCCGAACTCCGGGAATACCGGCCGGCCGTCGCCGAGCCGACGGATTTCGACGAGTTCTGGCGGCGCACCCTGACCGAGGCCAGAAGCCACGACCGGGTTCATGGACACCCGCGGGCAGGGCAGCGTCTGGGGCACCGGTGGCGTCACACCCGACCCGGACGGCAGCGGTCCGGCCTCTCCGGGCTTTCTCACCCGGGGCATCTCGAGTCCGGACACCTACTACTACCGACGCGTCTTCACCGACGCCGTTCGGCTCGTCGACGCCGCCCGGACGTTGGAACGGGTTGATGTGCAGCGGATCTCGATCTGCGGAGCGAGTCAGGGCGGCGGCAAAACCCGCAATCCACCGGCCGCCGCCGGCGACATGCGTTCATCGTCTGGGTCTTCGCCGGTCACCTTCGCGTCCGCGCGGCCGTCAGCACCAGAAGTTGCTGTCCACCACCGGGCTCCACCGATGCAGTCACCGGCAGTGCCGGCACCAGCCGGGACAGCCTGTCCTGCAACCAGTCCGTTGCCTGCTGGGCGTCCGCGGCACTGGGGCTGCGGCCGACCACCTCGCGGCCGCCCTTGCGGCCGAGGCGGTCCACCGTGGTCAGCAACACCGCGGGGTCGGAGACGAGAAGCCGGTCCGGCCAGCGGATGACAGGTGTGACCGCGCCCTTGCGGGTGTTGCAGGACCGGTGCGCCAGCCGATCGACGCCGGCGCGGTTCTTGCCGGCTTTTCCTGCGGTGAAATAGCTGTCGACGCTCGGGCCGCGGGCGTCATTGACCGACGTGGTCGGGTCAACGGGGTCATCACACACCCAGCACCGCCAGTGGTCACGGTCGCCGACCTCATCCAGTGCGCTCACCGCTCGACCGTAACCCCAGTAGTAGGGCAACACACGGACGCTGATCAGCGCGCCGACGGCCAATGCCAGACTCGTTCGCCGCCATGCCAGGGCCGTCCTTTCGGCTTGTAGTCCGGCGTCGTAAGGCTGATCGGGCGGGGCACTCATGCGAATACGATTGCCAACAGGACGAAGATCCCAACAATGAGGACGGCGAGCCCGGTGGGTAGCGCGAGCCGCGGCGCCCCTGTGTGTCAGGGTTGGTTGAGGCCGGTGGTTCGTAGCAAGTCCATCTGATGCAGGGCGAGATCGAAGGTTGTGATGTCTGCAGTGTCGGTGGTCCAGGATGATGCGGTGACTGTGAATCCTGGTCCTCGTGAGGGTGGTCCTCGGCGCCGTCGGGCGTTCACCGCTCGCGAGAAGCTTGATCATTTGACGGCGTATGAAGAGGCGTGTGCGGCCGGTGACGGCGGCGGCGGTGCGTACCTGCGGGAGCAGGGGGTGTACTCCTCGCAGATCACCGAGTGGCGCAAGCTCCGCGACGCCGGTCTGCTGTCAGGAAAGAAGCCTGGCGAGAAGATCGGCCGGCTGTCGGCGGACCAGGCGGAGATTGCCCGGCTGACCCGGGAGTTGGACTCCACCCGCCGCCGGTTGGCGAAAACCGAGGCCGCACTTGACTTAGTGGGAAAAGCTCACGCTCTCTTGGAGGAGTTCTCCGAGAGAGCGGATACCGAGAAGAAGCCGCGGCCACGTTGACCGGCTGCTACGACGGCTTGGTGACCATGGGGGTCCGGACCCGCGACGCCGCGGTGTTGCTGGGCCTGTCCAGGGCTACTCAGGACCGCCGTCGCCGGCAGAGCGTGCCGGTACCGGCCGAGCCGGCGGCCCGGCCAGTGCCGGTGAACAAGTTGTCCGACGCGGAAGCGGCGGAGCTGATCGCGGTGCTGAACTCGCACCGGTTCGTGGACAGGGCGCCGCCGCAGATCTATGCGACGCTGCTGGCCGAGGGCACGTATCTGTGTTCGATTTCCACGATGTACCGGACCCTGGAACGGAACCAGCAGGTCAGGGACCGTCGACGGCAGGCCACTCATCCGGCGCGGGTGGTGCCGGAGTTGCGGGCCACCGCACCCCGGCAGGTGTTCTCCTGGGATATCACCAAACTCGCCGGCCCGGTCAAGGGCCAGTACTTCGACTGCTACGTGATGATCGACATTTACTCCAGGTATATCGTCGGCGCGCACGTGCACAACACGGAGTCCGCGGCGTTGGCGGTTGAGTTGATGACGGAGACCTTCGGTGTCCAGGGCATCCCGCACGTGGTGCACGCCGACCGGGGAACGTCGATGACCAGCAAACCTGTTGCGGCCCTGCTTGATGATCTTGGTGTGACCCGATCCCATTCCAGGCCAAGGGTTTCCAACGACAACCCCTTTAGTGAGGCGTGGAACAAAACACTGAAGTATGCACCGGTTTTCCCGGAACGGTTCAGTTCCCTGCAGGCCGCCAGGCAGTTCATGTCCGAATTCGTCGAATATTACAATCATGATCATCGGCACGGAGGGATTGGACTTCATTCTCCGGCTGACGTCCACTTCGGCCTGGCCGGCGAGGTCGCTCGGCAGCGCTCCCTGACCCTGGACGCGGCCCGGCGGCGGCACCCCACCAGGTTCGCGACCACCCAGGACCCGAAGATCCTTGACCTACCAACCGCGGCCTGGATCAACCAGCCCGAGAATCAGGAACCCGCGGCCTGAAGATCACTCCCGCTGGCCTCATCCAGCTTGACAACTTCCGCGCGGGTAATGGGGTATTGAGTCTGAGTGAGCGTTCAGTCTTAACCCAGCCGCACCATGCCTGGGCCGATGTTGCGATCCCGGCGGCGATCAGCAGCACTGATGCGGCGAGCCGGAATCCTGGCTGTAACCCAAGACTCAAGGCTTCCAGCGCAACACCGCCGGCCGTGAGGGCGAGCGATGTCCTGATCCAGGCCAGAAATGTGCGTTCATTTGCCAGGGTGAAGCGTGGATCGGGCTCGACGCCCGCGCTGTAGACCCGACCGGGGAATCTCCGCCGAGGGGTCATGCCGAGTCACTGAAATCGGTCAAAGTGCGCCATCCGGCGTTGCCCATCGAGGAGTCTGGGGTGTTGGCGGATCTGGCGGAGTTCCGGTCGCGGTTACAGTACGAGTCATAGCACAGATACGAGCGGCCCCGCAGGGCGAGCGCTCCGCAGCCGTTGTCCACCAGGGGATTTATCACGGGTTTGTCGCCGACGCGGCGTAAGTAGGCCTGCGGGTCGTAGCTGTCTTGGCACCCTTCCCTCGCGTTGCCGGTGGTATGCCAGAGCCTTAAATCCGTGAGACTGGTAGAAGCGGCTAGTTGCGGGATGCAGCAGCAGACCTTGGAGTCTGGCCATGGTTCACCTTTCGAGACTGTTTGGTCGACTGCATTCGTCGTCGGGTGTCCCCGGCCTGTACCCGCTGCTCGGGTTCTGGGATTGGGGTTGACCTGGGCCATCTTTGAAACTCCAGGTTTAGCGTCAATCCCACCTCCGATCTGGGTGACCCCCGTGATCAGAATGTCGGCGGGCGGCGTTGGGTGGTCGTCAACCAGTGGCTGTGCTTAGCCCGGGTAGTGGACGGTGTCTCATTCGCCGTGCAGGGCAGCCGCCTCCGCCGAGATCGCGGTGATCTTGGCGATCTCGGCATCTATTTCCGCTGCCGCCCATACCTGGCCGGCCTGCTTGTTGTGCAGGCTCCACAGGACCGTTTCGACCCCGGGGATCTGCCTGATGTCGTCCAGTGGAACGGTGTTGTTCCCTGGCCGTATCAGCGAAAGCCCATCTGCATTGTCGGTCCTCCTCCTTCTGGTCCGCCGCCCATAGTTCGGCCGGTCACAAACGTCACGGTCTGCGAAAGCTGGTGATTCCTGAGTGAGGTCAGTAGGGCCAGGTCCGCGGGAGTGGCCTTTCTGAATCAAGGAGGCGCTGCAACAACAGTAGTCGGTGGTCGGCGAGAGTTGTGGCGTGTGCAGGGTTGGCTGCGACATCGGTATCTTCGTGGGGATCGTTGTCAAGGTGCCATAGGGACTCTCGTCCGTCGGCGTGGATCAGGTAGCGGTAGCTCCTGGTGCGCACCGACCGCCAACCCGCATGTTCGGTGATGCCCAATTCCTCCCTGCGCAGTTGGTCGCCGCGGAGCGCTGGCAGGAGTGAGCGGCCCTGCACGGTGCGGGGAATCGGCACCCCGAGAGCATCAAGAAGAGTGGGCATTACATCGATGGCCTCGACGATGGTGGAGACGGTTCGCCCGGGGGCGGTGACACCGGCGGGCCAGCGGATGATCAGGGGTACTCGTGACACCGGGTCGTCTGCGGGGTATCCCTTGGCCAGACGGAGGTGATCGCCGAGCCATTCGCCGTGGTCGGACAGGAATACGACAACCGTGTTCTCCGCTCGGCCGAGACGTTCAAGGGTTTGCAGGATCCGACCGATGTGGTGGTCAACCTCGCTGATCGCGGCGTAGTACCCGTGCCTGATGGCGCGTAGCCGGTCGTCGGTGAGGCCGAGGTCGTCCTGCCTCGCCCGGTCCGTTGCTGTGAGTTCCGGCAATGGCAGTTGGTCGCGGTCGTACAGGTCGAGGAATTCTGGCGGTACGTGGTATGGCGAGTGCGGGGAGAAGAAGCTCGCGATGGTGAAGGCGGGCGCGACCGCGGGGAGGGCTTTGAGGTGTTCGATGGTTCTGGTGGCCACCCTAGCGCTTGCGTGAGTCCTGCTGCGGACTCGAGACACGTGACGTCGTCGTAGTCGCTGCGAGTGCCGGTGACCGCGTGTGTGATCTGATCGCAGGTTCCGATCGCCGTTTGCCAAAAGTGCGCGGCGGGGCAGTCCGAGGCTCAGGCTGTCTAGTGCCTGGGGCGCGGTCGCCCGTACCGAGGCCCGGTAGTCGTCCTCGTAGACTCCGGGCTCGTCGGACAGGGCGAGAACGTCGAACCGTAGCGGGGGATGGGCGCTGGAGTGGTCACGGTTGGCGTGCGGAAGGAAGTGCAGCTTGCCGATGTTCGCGGTTCGCGATCCGCGGGGGGCTAGAACGGACGCCAGGGTTTCGGTCTGCTCCGGCACGGGGACGCCCATGTGGGTGATGCCGAGATCGGACGGGTACCGTCCGGTCAGCATCGACACCCGGCTTGGCATCCACAGGCGACTGCACCACCGGCGTGATCGAGTGACTCGTCGGCCGCCAGTTGGTCGAGCACGGGCGTCCGCACGGGCGAGCCGAGGCCGCCGAATGCGTCCCACCTCGACTGATCGGTGTAGATCAGCAGGACATCGGGGCTCGGTGCTGCGGTGGGACGCTGGTCATGTCATCGGTCCTTCGGTCCGTTTGCCGGCTCGATCGTCAGTATGTCCTGTGGGTCAGTCGTACGTGATTCATTTATGGTTCTTGGGATCTGGCGTTGGGGGTCGGTGGTTCATGGGGTGGGTGTGGGGGGATCTCGTGGGTGCCCGGGTACGGCGGTCGAGAGGGGGACGGCGGCACAGAAAAGGGAACCGTTTCCGTGATGGTGACGGTGTCGGTGCCGGCCGGGACGAACCGTGATTGTCCTGGTTGGAGGTGGCAGTGTCGCCGGTTGGGTGTCGTAGTGATGCGGTGCCGCCGACATGCAGGAGGATGCGGGGCCCGGGCTGGTTCAACTGGTGGGTGCGGTTCTGGGTGAGCTCTATCCTAGTGAGCTGGAATTCGTCGGCGGGCGTGCGGTGTACCGATTCCCCGTTGGTGGTGGTGGCTTTGACGCGTTGTATGTCGA
>CAWCVW010000011.1:0-21466 GCA_963798965.1 uncultured Actinomycetota bacterium | reverse complement strand
TGCAACCGGTTCTGCGCGGCCTCGAGCCCGACCTCGATCAACAGCTCGACCGCGTCGGCGGCGTGCTCCAGATCGACACCCAGACTCCTTGCGCTCGGCCGCGGAGAAGTCGCGCAGCACGAAGTCCGCGGGATCCATCCGGCCGGGTGGCCGGCCGACGCCGAACCGGACCCGCAGATAGTCCCTGGTCCCCAGCGCCGATGAGATGGAGCGCAGCCCGTTGTGACCGCCCTCGCCGCCGCCGGCCTTCACCCTGATGGTGGCCGGCGGCAGGTCGAGGTCGTCATGAACGGCGATCACCGATGAGGGGTCGACGCTGAAGAACCGCGCCAACCCGGAAGTGGATCCACCGGAGAGATTCATGTACGAGCGCGGTTTGGCAAGAATCGCGCGCTGGCCGGCCAGGCGGGTTTCGATGATGTCGGCGCCGGCCTTGTGGCTCTTGAAGGAGCCGCCGGCCCGCCCCGCCAGTACGTCGACGACCATGGCCCCGACGTTGTGCCGGTTGCCGGCGTACTGCTTTCCCGGGTTGCCCAGGCCGACGACGAGGAACGTGCCGGCCGTCATGCTCACTCCTCGGTGTCGTCGGACTTCTCGTCGCGCACGACGCCGGCGTCGGCCTCGGCAGCTTCGGTCTCGGCATCGAGCTGGTCGGCACTCGGTGCCGTCTGGACGGAGACGACGAGCGCCTCCGGATCGGTGATCAGGACTGCTCCGTCCGGCAGGATGACGTCGCGGGCCAGGATCTGGGTGCCGGCCTCGACGCCTTCCAGGTCGACGACCAGGTTCTCCGGGATGCTCATTGCCTCGACCTCGACGGCGATGGAGTTGGTCTCGGTCAGGACCAGCGTGCCGGCGGCGGCGTCACCGGTGAAGTGCAGAGCGATGTCGACGGTGACCTTCTCGCCGCGACGGATCAGCAGCAGGTCGACGTGCTCGACGTAGTCGCGCAGCGGGTGCCGGACGACGGACTTCGGTAGAGCCAACTCGTCTCCGTCGGGGAACTGCAGGGTGAGCACGGTGTTGGCGCCGCCCTTGAGAGCGTGCGAGAAGTCGCGCGCCGGCAGCGAGAGGTGACGCGGCTCGGTGCCGTGCCCGTAGAGCACCGCGGGGATCTTGCCGGCGCGACGGGTGCGCCGGGCACCGCCCTTGCCGAACTCGGTGCGGATCTCGGCGGGCAAGCGAACTTCAGACACTGCTGACTCCTCGGGCAAACGACTTCATCGGGTGGTGAATGCATGCGGTGGGTACTGGCTCGACCCGGCTCACGGCACGGGGGCAGAAGGCCCACCGCGCCGATCACGGCAGACCCGGCACCGTCAGGCGCCAAGTCGCCCTCGCCGAGGCAACCCGACCATCTTACGGGTACCGCTCAGTCAGCCCAAACCGGTGCGTTGGCTGATCCGTCGAGCAGGGCTCGCCGTCGAGCGGGGCCCGGGCGCCGGGGGGTCAGGAACCCGGTTCCTCCGGCAGCTCCGCGAGCCAGCTCAGCACCTCGTCGGTGTGCTCGCCGAGCAGCGGGGGAGCGGTGTGCCGCCGATGCCACTCGTCACCGGCGGGATCGAAGAACCGCAGCGGTGGGCCCGGAAGTTCGATGGTGCCGAGCAGGGGGTGGTCGACGTCGATCAGCAATCCCTGCGACCGGGTCTGGTCCCAGTCGTAGACCTGCTGCAGGTTCTTCACCTCGCCGCTCGGTACCCCGATCTCGGTCAGCCTGACCAGCAGTTCCGGGGTCGTGTACGAGCGAAAGGCCTCCTCGATCGCCGCGCGGACAACGGGGCCGTTGCGGACGCGGTCCTCGTTGCTGGCGAAGCCTGGGGCGTGCACGGACAGGCCGAAAGCGGGTGCAAACCGAGCCCACAGTCCTTCGGACCCCACGGCGATCTGCACGACGCCGTCGGCGGAGTGGAACAGCCCGTACGGGCAGATCGAAGGGTGATGCGGCCCTTCGGCTTTCGGGATCTCGCCGGCGATCGTCCAGCGGGTGCCCTGGTAGGCGTGCACTCCGACCACACTCGCCAGCAGGGACGTCCGGACCAGCCCACCGACGCCCGTCCGGGCCCGCTCGTGCAACTTCGCCAGGACGCCGTACGCCCCGTACATCCCGGCCAGCAGATCGGAGATCGGTACCCCCACCTTGGTCGGGGTCAGCGGGTCGGGCCCGGTCATCGACATCAGCCCCGCCTCTCCTTGGGCGATCTGGTCGTAACCGGCGCGGCCGCCCTGCGGCCCGTCGTGGCCGAATCCGGAGATCGACAACACCACCAGCCCCGGGTTCAGCTCGGTGAGCCGCTCCATGGGAAACCCGAGCCGGTCGAGCACGCCCGGCCGGAAGTTCTCCAGCAGGACGTCACCACGCCGGACCAATTCGGTGAGGGCTGCCTTGCCGTCGGGGCTCTTGAGGTCGAGCACCACCGACTGCTTGTTCCGGTTGCACGACAGGAAGTAGGTAGAGATCGTGCCGCTCGAGGCGGTCTCACCCGCGCCGTCGTTGTCGTCGGTGGCCGGGCCCACGAAGGGTGGTCCCCATCCGCGGGTGTCGTCGCCTGCGCCGGGTGTCTCCACCTTGATCACCCTGGCGCCGAGGTCACCCAACATCATCGCTGCGTGCGGTCCCGCCAGCGCTCTGGTCAGGTCCACGACGATGATGTCGGCCAATGGGCCACCGGTCACGATTACTCCTTGGGCTGGATCGAGGGACGTTGGCGGGCCGGTCGGCGACACGGTGGCGCCGGACGGCGGGGTCAGCCGATCTTGACGTTGATCTGCTTGATCTGGGTGAACGATTCCAGCGCACCCTCGATGGAGAACTCCCGTCCGATGCCGCTGGCTTTGTAGCCGCCGTACGACTGGCCGATCACCTGGCCGCCGCCCTGGTTGACCTGGATCCAGCCGGATTCGATGCGGTGCGCCGTATCCAGCGCGTCGGTGAGGTTCTGCGACCAGATGTAGGCGCCCAGGCCGTAGTGCGAGTCGTTGGCCATCGCGATCACCTCGTCGCGGTCCCGCCAGGGAATAGCAACCAGCACCGGTCCGAAGATCTCCTCCTGGGCGATGCGCCAGCCGTTGTCGACGCCGGAGAAAATGGTCGGTCCGGTGTAGAAGCCGTCAAGACCAGAATTGTCGAAGGCAGTGCCGTCCAGCGGGACATTGATACCCGGTTGTGATTTGCCGTCTCTGATGTAGCCCAACACCGACTCGTACTGCTTCTCGTTGATGATGGAGCCCATGTCGGTCGCCTCGTCCAGCGGGTCGCCGACCTTCAGTGCGCGCACCTTTTCGACCAGGACGGCGAGGAATTGGTCGTAGACGTCGGCGTGGATGAACAATCGGGAACCTGCGGTGCAGGACTGGCCCTGCCGGGTGAAGCGCATCGCCGTCAGCACCCCGTCGGCGGTGGCCTCCAGCCTTTCCGGGCCGGCCGCATCAGCGAAGACGATGTTCGGACTCTTACCACCCAGCTCGAGGGAGGCGTGCGCCAAACGCTTTCCGGTCGCTTCGGCGACGTGCCGGCCGACACCGGTGGAACCGGTGAAGGACACCTTGTCCACGTCCGGATGGACGACCAGGGCCTCACCGATCACCGATCCGAGACCGGTCACCACGTTCAGGACACCCGGCGGCAGGAATTCCGACGCGATCTCCGCCATCTTCAGGATCGTCAGCGGCGCGTCCTCGGCCGTTTTCAGGATGAGCGTGTTGCCGGCGGCCAGCGCTGCTGGTGTCTTCATTCCCGCAATCATCAGCGGCGAATTCCACGGCAGGATTCCGGCGACCACTCCGAGCGGCTCGCGACGGGTGTACTGGAGCTGGTCGTTGCCGGCCGGCAACACCGTGCCCTTGAATTCACCCGCGACCCCGCCGAAGTAGCGGAACAGGTTCACCAGCGTCTGCGATTCGGGACGGGCTTGCGTCCGCAGCGCGTTGCCGGTGTCGGCGGCGGTCAGCCGCGCCAATTCCTCGGCCCGCTCCTCCAGGGCATCGGCGATCCGGAGCAGGGCCTTCTGCCGGTCCTTGAAGTGCAGATCGCGCCACGCCGGGAAGGCGGCCCGGGCCGCCCGCACCGCACGGTCGGCGTCGGCGGCGCCACCCACCGGGACCCTGGCAAGGACCTCGCTGAGATGTCCTGGTGAGCGGACCTCGCTCCATTGGCCGTCCAGTGCAGGTACCCATTCACCGCCGATCAGCATCGGCTGATCCGGAATCCCCGCCGCAGCCTGCGGTGCTGCCGCCCCCGGCGCGGCGGTTCGCGTCGTTGCCACGATGTCCTCCATCATCACGCCCGATGGGCGCATCGGCCCCGCTGCGGGGCGTTGTCGTAGACGGTAGAGCGGTGCTGCAGGCCGCCGGCTGCTGGGTGAGCGGGGTGGCCGGGACGAGCCGCCATCAACAGTGGGAAATCGCCACACTGCACAGACGGTCAGTGGTCGACGAGCGTCACCTCGAACGAATACTGACTGGCGCGGTAGCAGTGGTGACCCCACTCGACGGGTCGACCGGAATCGTCGTGCGCGGCTCGGTCCATCGTCAGCACCGGGGTGCCGCGCTTCTCGCCGAGCAGCGAGCACTCCTCGGGTGTGCCGGTACGCGCGCCGATCCGCTGCTTGGCAACGCGGATGTTGACGCCCTTGCCGCGCATCAGCTGGTACAGCCCCCTGGTCGCGAGGTCCATCTCGCCGATTGCGATGAGGTCCTCGGGCAGGAAGTTCTCCATGATGGCAAGCGGTTCACCGTGCGCATACCGCAGGCGGCGCAGGTGCAGCACCCTGCTCCCTGGAGGTACCGCCAGCATCACAGCGACTTCATCGGTGGCTCTGATGGTCTCGTTCGCCAGCACGCTGGTGGTCGGCGCCTGGTGGTGACTCGACAGATCGTCGAAGAGGCTGGTGAGTTCGACCGGCCGGGTGACCTGACCGTGCACCACCTGGGTGCCCACTCCGCGTTTGCGGACCAGCAGTCCCTTGTCGACGAGCTCCTGGATGGCGCGCCGCATGGTGGGGCGCGACAAACCGAATTGCTCGGCGAGGCTGATCTCGTTGTCCAGCTTGTCGCCGGGTGCGAGACCGCCTTCGTTGATGGCATGTTCGATCTGCTGGGCCACCTGGAAGTAGAGCGGGACGGGACTCGAGCGGTCGAGATCGACGAACAGTTCCGCCATCGCATCCTCCCGCCACTGGTCAACCAGATGGTAGAGCATATCGTCCGACAACAACATGACTATATGTCCTATCAAAGTCTTGACACCGCGGCAACGAACAGCCAGGCTTTCATCTCGTCACGGCACCGCACCTGCTCGGAAGCAGTCCGGGCCCGGCGGCCGGGTGCCGATGGCGGGCGCAACGTCCGGGAAACGACGGAAGGACCTCAGTGGCCGAGCATTTCGAGGTGTTGACCATGGGTAGGGTCGGCGTCGATCTCTACCCGCTGCAGGACAATGTCGGGCTGGAGGACGTCGACACGTTCAGCAAATCCGTCGGCGGCAGCGCCGGGAACGTGGCGATCGCCGCAGCGAAGCATGGGCGACGGACAGCGCTGATCTCGCGGACCGGCCCGGATGCCTTCGGCCGTTTCGTTCACCAGGCGCTGCAGCGGATGAACGTCGACGACCGCTACATCACCACGGTGCCCGACCTTCTCACCCCGGTGACGTTCTGCGAGATGTACCCGCCGGATCACTTTCCGCTGCTGTTCTACCGGTTGCCGGTTGCGCCCGACCTGGTGATCCGCCCGGAGGAACTGGATCTCGACGCGATTGCGCAGGCCGACATCTTCTGGTCGACCGTCACCGGGTTGTCCGTGCAGCCCAGTCGCTCCGCGCATCATGCGGCGTGGTCGGTGCGGGCCAGGCGGCCGCTGACCATCCTGGACCTGGACTACCGACCGATGTTCTGGAGTGACCCGCAGACCGCTTCCCGTGAGGTGCAAGCGGCCCTGCCGCATGTCACCGTCGCGATCGGCAACAGGGAGGAATGCCAGATCGCGGTCGGCGAGACCGATCCGCTGCGCGCCGGGAAGGCGCTGCTGGACGCCGGTGTCGAGCTGGCGATCGTCAAGCAGGGACCCAAGGGGGTGCTCGGGATGACCCGGGACGCCGTCGTGGAGGTGCCCCCGACACCGGTCTCGGTGATCAACGGCCTGGGCGCAGGTGACGGTTTCGGCGGCGCGGTCTGCCACGGCCTGCTGGCCGGGTGGGATCTGGAGACGGTGCTGCGCTTCGGCAATGCCGCGGGCGCCATCGTCGCGACCCGTCGTGAATGTTCCACCGCCATGCCGACGACCGATGAGGTGCAGGCGCTGCTGAAAGAGGTCGAGCATGTCTGATCTGGCAACGGCGGCAGGTGCCAATGGAACCCTGACAAGTGCTGCGTCACAGGTGGTGTCGGGCGCCACGAACCGGGAGCGGTACCCGGCGCTGACCGAGATCCGCGTCCAGGACCCGGCCGCGATCCGGCGGGCCGCAGACACCAGGGCCAAACGCGCTCTGACCGGGACCGATGGCCGGTTGATGATCATCGCGGCGGATCATCCGGCACGAGGCGCGAACGGGGTCGGTGCCAGGCCGCTGGTGATGGGCAACCGCCTCCAACTGCTCGAACGGCTCGAGGTGGCGTTGGCCAGGCCCGGGGTGGACGGTTTGCTGGCGAGCCCGGACATCCTGGAGGACCTGCTGCTGCTCGGTGCGTTGGAGGGCAAGGTTGTCATCGGCTCGATGAACCGCGGAGGCCTGCAGGGTGCCAGCTTCGAACTCGACGATCAGTTCACCGGGTACGACGCGCAGGCCTGTGCCGACATGGGTCTCAACGGTGGCAAGACACTGACCCGTATCGCTCTGGACGACCCGGGGACGCTCAACACGATGACCGGAACGGCAAGGGCCATCAACGAACTCGCCGACCGGGGACTGATGGCGATGGTCGAGCCGTTCTGGTCGACACGGGTGGACGGCAAGGTCCGCAACGACCTGTCCGCCGATGCGGTGATCAAGTCTGTCGGGATCTGCAGCGCGCTGGGCCGGACGTCGGCCTACACCTGGATGAAGCTCCCGGTCGTGCACGGAGATGGAACGGGTGATGGAATCCACGACGCTGCCGACCCTGCTGCTCGGCGGCGACCCCGACATCAGCCCGGAGGACACCTTCGCGCCTGGCGCGCCGCACTCGCATTGCCGTCGGTGCGCGGCCTGGTGGTCGGCCGCACGCTGCTGTACCCGGCCGATGATGACGTGGCCGCGGCGGTCGACACCGCTGCTTCGATGGTCCGGTGAGCGCGATGTCCGTCCAGCACGCGAACCCACCATCCAGCAAGCTGTTCGTTCCCGCCGGGACCGCGCCAGAGGGACCGTTCGACCTGGTCGTCACCCCGGAGTCCGCCGGCTGGGGCTACTCCAGCCTGCGAGTGCTGACCCTCGGGCCCGGGGCGAGCGCCGAATTCGGCACCGGCCCGGACGAGATGATCGTGCTGCCGCTGTCCGGCGGCGTCGAGGTGTCGATCGGTTCTACGTCCTACCGGCTCAGCGGGCGGGATTCGGTGTTCAGCGCGGTCACCGACACGGCGTACCTGCCCATCGACTCGCAGGTCCGATTGACCAGCGAGGGCGGCGCCACCATCGCCCTGCCGGGTGCGCGTGCGGACCGACGCCTGCCGTTCCGGTATCAGCCGGCGTCAGGGGTGGACGTCTCGCTACGCGGCAGCGGCTCGAGTACCAGGCAGGTCAACAACTTCGGCATGGGCAGCGGGATGGAGTGCGTCAAGCTGCTGGCCACGGAGGTCATCACGCCGGCGTCCAACTGGTCGTCCTACCCGCCGCACAAACACGACGAGGCCAACGGCAGCGAAACCGAGCTGGAAGAGATCTACCACTACCGGTTCGCCTCGGCCGCCCCGGCCTCCGAGGCTGCCGCTCGGTCAGCGAGAGCCGTTGGCTATCAGAGGGTCTACGGCAGTGCGCAGCGGCCGATCGAGTTGCTCGAGGAGGTGAGCGACGGCGACACCGTGCTGATCCCGCACGGCTGGCACGGACCATCGATCGCGTCACCGTCGCACCACATGTACTACCTGAACGTGATGGCCGGGCCGGGTGAGGAGCGGGCCTGGGGAATCAGCGACGACCCGAACCACGGTTGGGTCCGGGACACCTGGGCCGATCAGCCGACAGATCCGCGGCTGCCGTTCTACCGAGCTCCGGGTCCGGCCACATGATCGCGGTGACGCACCTACGCACAGAGCCACTCTCGCAGGCACTTTCGACGTCGACAGAAGGAGAGCGCTGGTGACAAGCGCGCGCAACGGGGCCGGCGCCCCGAAGGGCCAGTTCGTCCGTTTGACCGTCGCCCAGGCGATCGTGAAATTCCTGGGGCAGCAGTACTCCGAGCGTGACGGAGTGAAGCGCAAGTTCTTCGCCGGCTGTTTCGGGATCTTCGGGCACGGCAACATCGCGGGTCTCGGGCAGGCGCTGCTGCAGTCCGAGCTGCTGGACCCGGGTGAGTTGCCCTATCACCAGGGCCGCAACGAACAGGCCATGGTGCACATCGCCGTCGGGTACGCCCGACAGTCCGACCGGTTACAGGCGTTCGCCGTCACCGCGTCGGTCGGGCCCGGCGCCAGCAACATGATCACCGGGGCCGCGCTGGCCACCATCAACCGACTGCCGGTGCTGTTGCTACCCAGCGACATCTTCGCCACCAGGGTTGCCTCGCCGGTGCTCCAGGAGCTCGAACAGCCCTACGGGTATGACATCTCGGTCAATGACGCGTTCCGACCGGTGTCCAGGTTCTTCGACCGGGTGTGGCGGCCGGAGCAGCTGCCCGCCGCCCTGCTCGGCGCGATGCGGGTGCTGACCGATCCCGCCGAGACCGGCGCCGCGACCATCGCCCTGCCCGAGGACGTGCAGGCGGAGGCGTACGACTGGCCGGTGGAGTTGTTCCGCGAACGGGTCTGGCGGATCGCCCGCCCGGTGGCCGAACCCGAGGTGCTGGACGCGGTCGCGGCAGTGATCCGCGGCGCGACCCGCCCCGTCATCATCTCCGGCGGCGGTGTCACCTATGCCGAGGCCAACGACGCCTTGCGCGCGTTCGTCGAGGCCACCGGGATCCCGATCACCGAAACCCAGGCCGGTAAGGGCTCTTTGCCGTTCGACCACCCGCTGAACCTCGGCGCGGTCGGCGCGACCGGCAACCCGGCGGCGAACCTCTTCGCCCGGCGGGCCGATGTGGTGATCGGAATCGGTACCCGCTATTCGGATTTCACCACGGCGTCACGGACGATCTTCCAGAACCCGGACGTCAGGTTCGTCAACATCAACGTCGCCGCGATCGACGCCGTCAAGCATGCCGGGTTGCCGGTGCAGGCCGACGCGCGGCGAACACTCGAGGCGCTGACGCCGTTACTGGCGGGCTACTCGACGCCGGCGGAGTACCAGCAGGAGGCAACGCAGCGCGCGAAGGCGTGGGACGACGAGGTGGTCGCCTCCTTCCACTCCGGCTACGGCGAGGCGCACGGCGTGCTCGCGCAGGCCGAAGTGCTCGGCGCCGTCGACGAAGCGATGGACGCCCGCGACGTGGTGGTCTGCGCGGCCGGATCGCTGCCCGGTGACCTGCACGGCATGTGGCGCACCAGGGACCGCAAGGGTTATCACGTCGAATACGGCTACTCCTGCATGGGTTACGAGATCCCCGGCGCCATCGGCATCCGGATGGCCGCACCCGACCGGGACGTGTTCGTCACCGTCGGCGACGGCTCCTACCTGATGATGCCGACCGAACTCGTCACCGCCGTCCAGGAGGGCATCAAGATCATCGTGGTGCTGCTGCAGAACCACGGTTACGCCTCGATCGGGTCGCTGTCGGAATCTCTCGGCGTGCAGCGGTTCGGCACCAAGTACCGGTACCGCAACAGCACGTCCGGCCGGCTGGACGGCGACATCCTGCCGGTCGACCTGGCGGCCAACGCCGCCAGCCTGGGGGTCAAGGTGCTCAAGGCCTCGACCCTGGTGGAGCTGAAGGACGCCCTGGCCAAGGCGAAGGCATCGGAGACCGCCGTGCTGGTGCACGTCGACACCGACCTCGAGTACCAGTCACCGGCCGGCGACGGCTGGTGGGACGTTCCGGTCGCCGACGTCTCCCAGCTCGAGGTGACCCGGGAGGCGAAGCGGACCTACGACGGCTTCAAGGCCGACCAAAGGCCACTGCTGTGACACCCGGCCCGTTCTCTCAACCGCACCGGAAGGACCTGACATGACGACCATCACCGACCCCGACGCGTTGCCGACCGCGGAGGCGCACCACCCGGCCGGCGCACCGCCGACCGTGTCCCACTGGAAAGCGGGCGCCCCGTTCGCCGGGGCCAGCGACCGATTCTCCGACGTGTACGACCCGGCCACCGGTGAGGTGACCAAGCGGTTGTGCCTGGCCTCGGCAGGCGATGCCGACGCGGTGATCGCCGCGGCCGCCGCCGCCTGGCCGGGCTGGCGGGACATGTCCCTGGCCCGGCGGACGCAGATCCTGTTCCGGTTCCGTGAGCTGCTCAACGAGCGTAAGCACGAGGCCGCGGAGATCATCACCAGCGAGCACGGCAAGGTCCTGTCCGATGCGCTGGGTGAGGTGACCCGCGGCCAGGAGGTCGTCGAGTTCGCCTGCGGGCTGGCGCATCTGCTCAAGGGCAGCCTGACCGAGAACGCCTCCACCAACGTCGATGTGTCCTCGCTGCGGCAGCCGCTGGGCGTGGTCGGGGTGATCTCGCCGTTCAACTTCCCGGCGATGGTGCCGATGTGGTTCTTCCCGATCGCGATCGCCGCCGGGAACTGCGTGGTCCTCAAGCCGAGTGAGAAGGACCCGTCGACGGCGAACTGGCTGGGCGCGCTGTGGAAGGAGGCCGGCCTCCCGGACGGGGTGTTCAACGTGCTGCACGGCGACAAGGTCGCCGTCGACGCCCTGCTGGAAGACCCGCGGGTGAAGGCGATCTCGTTCGTCGGATCCACCCCGATCGCCCGGTACGTGTACGAGACCGGCACCCGCAACGGCAAACGCGTGCAGGCGCTGGGCGGGGCGAAGAACCACATGGTGGTGCTGCCGGACGCCGACCTGGACCTGGCCGCCGACGCCGCCGTGAACGCCGGGTTCGGCTCCGCCGGGGAGCGGTGCATGGCGATTTCCGCCCTCGTTGTGGTCGACACCGTCGCAGACGAATTGATCGGCAAGATCACCGAGCGGATCGCCACGCTGCGCACCGGGGACGGCCGCCGCGGTTGCGACATGGGCCCACTGGTCACCGGGGCCCACCGGGACAAGGTGCAGGGCTACGTCGACGCCGGTGTCGCGGCCGGCGCGGAACTCGTCGTCGACGGCCGGGATCCCGTCGTGGACGGTCCGGCAGCAGGGTTCTGGCTCGGCCCGACCCTGTTCGACAAGGTCACCACCGACATGTCCATCTACACCGACGAAATCTTCGGCCCGGTGCTGTCTGTGGTGCGCGTCGAGTCCTACGACGAGGCGTTGGAACTGGTCAACAACAACCCTTACGGCAACGGCACCGCCATCTTCACCAACGACGGCGGAGCCGCCCGCCGCTACCAGAACGAGGTCGAGGTGGGCATGGTCGGCATCAACGTTCCGGTGCCGGTCCCGGTGGGTTACTACTCCTTCGGCGGCTGGAAGGCCTCCCTGTTCGGGGACACCCACGCCCACGGCACCGAGGGTTTCAGCTTCTACACCCGCAACAAGGTCATCACCACCCGGTGGCTCGACCCCAGCCACGGCGGCCTGAATCTGGGCTTCCCGCAGAACGTCTGAGCAACGCATCAACCTTCACCACCGGTGACGGACTCGTGGAACCGATGGCATGACACGGGTGTCGATCCTCGATGCCCGAATACAACGGTCCAAATGCGCGCTTCACCACCCGTCGGCCGGACAGAGATCACGGCCCGGTCAAGACGTCAGAATGTCTGTACAAACTATTGACAAGAGCTGTGGCGCAGGCCACGCTGAGGCAGGTCGAGAACGTCGGCCTGGACAATGGAGGAATGAATGGGCGCCAATGGTGACGCCGGGAATCTGATCATCGGATCAGCTCCCGATTCCTGGGGTGTGTGGCACGCCGACGATCCGGTTCAGGTGCACTGGAGTGTATTCCTCGACGAGGTCGCCGAAGCCGGCTACACCTGGATCGAGCTGGGACCGTTCGGTTACCTGCCGACCGACCCGGCCAGGCTCGCCGACGAGCTCGCGGCACGCAACCTGAAGCTGTCTGCCGGCACCGTCTTCGAGCACCTGCACCGTCCCGACTCCTGGCAGAGCGTCTGGAAGCAGGTTTCGGACGTCGCCGGACTGGCCAAGACCCAGGGTGCCGAATATGTCGTCGTCATCCCCGAGATGTGGCGCGACGACACCACTGCCGAGGTGCTCGAGCCCCGTGAGTCTGACGGTCGAGCAGTGGGACCGCAAGACCAAGGGCATGGACCGATTGGCGCAGGCCATCCTGGACGAGTACGGCATGAAGGTCGTGTATCACCCGCACGCCGACTCGCATGTCGACACCAACTCTCATGTCGGGCGCTTCCTGCAGAACACCGACCCTGACCTGGTGACGCTGTGCCTGGACACCGGGCACATCAGTTACTGCGGCGGCGACAATCTGGCACTGATCCGCGATTACCCGTCGCGCATCGGTTACGTCCATCTCAAGCAGGTGGACCCGGCCGTCCTGGCGAAGGTGAACGCGGAGGATCTCCCGTTCGGCCCCGCGGTCAAGCTCGGCGCGATGTGTGAGCCGCCGCAGGGTATTCCGGACATGCCGCCGGTGCTCGACGCGCTGGACGCGCTCGGTCGTCCGTTGTTCGCGATCGTCGAACAGGATCTCTACCCCTGTGCACCGGACGTGCCGGCGCCGATCGCCACCCGCACCCTGCAATACCTCAACAGCTGCCGGCTGCCCGTCTCATAGGCGGGACAGCGGGAACCACCAGACGACAGATAGCAGTGACGATGCACGCCGCTCGCCCATCGCGTCGGTGTTCGTCAGCCGATCATTCCCACGAGCCGGGACCCGCTGTCCCGCAAGGAAAGGACCCGAATCGATGACGATTCGCAGGAGAGCGACCGGCTTGGCCGCCGTCGCCGTTGTGGCTGCCCTCGCGTTGACGGCGTGCAGTGCAACCGGTGGCAAACGCGCGGCGGAGTCGCAGGCGGCCGCCGCGGGAGGCGGCGGGGCGGTCGCCGACACCCCCAGGCTGACCATCGCCATGGTGACCCACGAGGCGCCTGGAGATTCGTTCTGGGACAAGGTCCGCGCCGGAGCCGAAGTCGCCGCGGCGAAGGACAACGTCGACCTCAAGTATTCCAACGATCCGACGGCGCCGGGCGAGGCCAACCTGGTGCAGAACGCGGTGGACAGCAAGGTCGACGGGATCGCCGCGACGTTCCTGTCGCCGGATGCGATGAAGGGCGCCGTCAAGGCAGCGACCGACGCGAACATCCCGGTGGTGGGGTTCAACACCGGTATCGGGCAGTACAAAGAACTCGGCGCCCTGATGTATTTCGGCTCGGACGAGGACATCGCCGGTAAGGCGGTCGGGGAGAAGATCACTGCGGCCGGTGCGAAGCATCCGTTGTGCGTCATCCAGGAGCAGGGTTCCGTCGCGCTGGAGGCCCGCTGCGCGGGCGTCAAGGCCAATGCCCCGGACACCGAGAACGTGCAGGTGACCGGGACCGATATTCCCTCGGTGACCTCGACGATCGGCGCCAAGTTGCAGCAGGATCCGAGCATCGATTACGTGGTCACCCTGGGCGCCCCGATTGCGCTCGCCGCGCAACAGTCGATCGAGCAGTCCGGGAGCAAGGCGAAGTTGGTGACGTTCGACCTGAATGCCGACGTCGCGAAGCAGATCAAGGACGGCAAGATCGAATTCAGTGTCGACCAGCAGCCCTATCTGCAGGGGTACCTGGCGGTGGATTCGCTGTGGCTGTATCTGACGAACAAGAACGACATCGGTGGTGGGCAGCCGGTTCTGACCGGTCCCTCCTTCGTGGACAGCACCAATATCGACGCCATCGCCGAGTACGCGGCGAACAACACCCGTTGATGTCCGCACCCCGAGGGCGCACCGATCCGGCCAGCGTTGGCCGACCGCTCCCTCGGACCCCCTACCTCGGGAGAACCTGATGAGTCAGTCAGTCAAGTCGCCACCGCCGGCCCCGTCGGGCGCCACTCCGGCGCAGGCGCCGACCAAGGCGCCGGTATCCATGGTGACCAAGGCCTTGGCCCGACCGGAGTTGGGCGCGTTTCTGGCCGCCGTGGTCATCTACATCTTCTTCTTCATCGTGGCGCCGGCGTTCCGCTCCCCGGAAGCCTTCTCCACCGTGCTGTACACCAGCTCGTTGATCGGCATCGTCGCCGTCGGGGTCGGGCTGTTGATGATCGGCGGAGAGTTCGACCTGTCAGCCGGCGTCGCCGTCGTCACCTCCGCGCTGACGGCCGCGATGTTGAGCTACCAGTTCAACCTGAACGTCATCGTCGGCGCCGTGTGCGCATTGTTCCTGGCGTTGTTCATCGGATTCATCAACGGTTACCTGGTGGTGAAAACCGGGATCCCGAGCTTCCTCATCACGCTGGGCACCTTCTTCGTGCTGCAGGGTGTCAACCTCGGTGTGACCAAGCTGGTGACCGGAGCCGTGTCGACGCAGAACATCTCCGACATGGAGGGGTTCAACTTCATGAACGCGATCTTCGCGTCCTCGTTCACGATCTTCGGGGTCACTGTCCGCATCACCGTCGTCTGGTGGATCGTGTTCGTGCTGCTGGCCACCTGGATCCTGAACCGGACCCGCACGGGGAACTGGATTTTCGCTGTCGGTGGCAATGCGGCGAGCGCCAGGGCCGTGGGCGTGCCGGTCAGCAGGGTGAAGATCGGGCTGTTCATGGGAGTCGGCTTCCTGGCCTGGTTCTCGGGTATGCACCAGCTGTTCCAGTTCAACACCATTCAGGCCGGCGGCGGTGTGGGCCAGGAGTTCCTGTTCATCATCGCCGCGGTCGTCGGCGGCACGCTGCTGACCGGCGGTTACGGTTCCGCCATCGGCACCGCGCTCGGCGCGTTCATCTTCGGGATGACGCAGCAGGGCATCGTGTTCGCCGGGTGGGATCCGAACTGGTTCCGCGCCTTCCTCGGCGTCATGTTGCTGCTGGCCGTCGCGGTGAACCTGTACGTGAAGAAACTGTCCAGCACCCGGAAGGCCTGAGGCTCACGATGACCGACACGCTGCAGCATCACGCGGATCCCAACCTGCACAAGGGTGAGCCACTCATCCAGATGACGGACGTCGGCAAGACCTACGGCGCGATCCGGGCACTCAAGGGCATCAACCTGGCGGTCAACGCCGGCGAGGTGACCTGCGTACTCGGTGACAACGGGGCCGGCAAGTCGACCCTGATCAAGATCATGTCCGGGTTGCACGGTCACTCGGAGGGATCGATGAAGGTCGACGGCAAGGAGGTCAGCTTCGGCTCGCCACGCGAAGCGCTCGACCACGGCATCGCCACGGTCTACCAGGATCTCGCCGTCGTCGGGTTGATGGAGGTGTGGCGCAACTTCTTCCTCGGATCGGAGCTGCGCGCCGGCGGCTATCCGCTGGCGCCGATGAAGATCAAGGAAATGCGCCAGATCGCCGACGCCGAACTGAAGAAGATGGGCATCACCGTCAAGGACATCAACCAGCCGATCGGGACGCTGTCCGGCGGTCAACGCCAATGTGTGGCGATCGCCCGGGCCGTGTACTTCGGTGCGCGGGTCCTGATCCTGGACGAGCCGACCGCGGCGTTGGGCGTCAAGCAGTCCGGGGTGGTGCTCAAGTACACCGCCGCCGCCCGTGACGCCGGCCTCGGGGTGGTGTTCATCACCCACAACCCGCACCACGCCTACCTTGTCGGCAACCACTTCATCATTCTCAAGCTTGGCGAGCGGGTGCTGGACAAGAAGCGCTCCGAGGTGACCCTCGAGGAACTGACGGCCGAGATGGCCGGCGGCCGGGAACTCGCGGAGCTCTCCCACGAGCTCCAGGGACGGTGATCGGCAAATCCGGCGAGCGGCGCTGCCCGGCAAACACCGGCGCAGGTCCGTGGCGGCGCTCCCGGCAGGCGCGCACACAGTTACCAGACAATTTTCACCGAGGAGACAGCACGTGACAGTCAGGGTCGGAGTCATCGGCGTCGGGATGATCGGAAAGGACCACATCCGGCGGCTGACCACCGTTCTCGCGGGAGCGTCCGTCGTCGCGGTCACCGACGTCAATCTCGAGGAGGCGGGCCGGGTCGCAGCCGGAATACCCGGTGCCACCGTGCATTCCACGGGGCAGGAGCTGATCGACAACGACGCGGTCGACGCGGTGCTGGTCTGCTCGTGGGGCCCGACGCACGAGGAGTACGTGCTCGCCTCGATCGCCGCCGGTAAGCCCGTCTTCTGCGAGAAGCCGCTGGCGACGACACAGGAAGCGTGCCAACGCATTCTGGACGCCGAGGTGGCGACGGGTCGGCGGCTGGTGCAGGTGGGGTACATGCGCCGCTACGACCCGGCGTACCGGGCGATGAAGGCGGTGGTGGACAGCGGTGACATCGGCGCGCCGCTGTTGATGCACGCCACTCATCGCAACCCGTCGGTGCCCGGTCACTACACCCGGGAGATGGCGATCACCGATACCGCCGTGCACGACATCGATCTCACCCGGTGGATGCTCGGCGAGGAGATCGTCTCGGTTCAGGTGCTCAAGCCGCGGAAGAACAGCCTGGGCGGCGAACTGGAGGATCCGCTGCTGATCGTGTTCGAGACGGACAGCGGAGTGCTGGTCGACGTCGAGACCAACGTGAACATCCGCTACGGGTACGACATCCGCGGCGAGGTGGTCGGTGAGCAGGGAACTGTCGCGCTCGCGGACACCTCGCCGGTCACCGTGCGCGCCGCCGGAGCCTTCACCGGCCGGGTTCCGCAGGATTGGCGGGAACGGTTCCTGCGCGCGTACGACATCGAGATCCAGGAATGGGTCGACGCTGTCGGCGGCACCGGTGAGTTCGGTCCGAGCGCGTGGGACGGCTACGCGGCGGCAGTCGTGTCCGACGCGGCCGTCGAGGCTCTGCACGATGGATCGCGCGTCGACGTCAAGCTCGTCGAGAAGCCGTCGCTGTACACCTGATTCCATCTTCGGTTCCCACAGTCGTGGTGGGGAGGGGTTACTCATGGCCCCTCCCCACTGCTCTACGACACAGCCCCACATGACCTGAAGGAACGCTGCCGTGAAGATCGCGCTCGACCCGCACATGATCCGCCACGTCCCGTTGCTGGAGCTCCCCGGCGTCGTCGCCGATCACGGCTACGAGTGGATCGAACTCTCGCCCAGGGAGGACTTCCTGCCGTTCTTCCGGCACCCGCGGGTGGACCTGGCGACCGTGCGCCGGTTCCGCAAGGAACTGGACGCCGCAGGCGTCGGCGTCTCCACCGTGCTGCCGCTGTACCGGTGGGCCGGTCCGGATGAGGACGAACGGCAGGCGGCCGTCCGGAACTGGAAACGTGCCATCCAGATCACCGCCGAACTCGGCACCACCAGGATGGTGTCGGAGTTCAACGGCCGTCCCGACGCCGTCTCCGCGAGCGAGAACAAGTTCTTCGCCTCGTTGGAGGAACTGCTACCGATCTTCGACCGGGAAGGGATCGACCTCGCGTTGGAACCGCATCCCGACGACTTCATCGAGGACGGCATCGAGGCGATCAATGTGATCCGCGGTCTGGACCACCCGAGACTCTCCTACCTGTACTGCGCGCCGCACACGTTCCACATCGGCAACGACCCGGGCGGCATCATCGCACAAGCCGGCGACCTGCTCACCGACGTCCACCTCGCCGACTCGCTCGACTTCCGCGCCTCGTCGGGACTTCGGTACATCATCAACCCGCCGGGTTCGACCGCGAGAATCCACCAGCACCTCGACATCGGGCAGGGTGAGGTGGACTTCCCGCAACTGTTCTCGCTGCTCAAGCAGCACAACTTCGACGGGCAGCTGACGGTGTGCGTCTTCGCCTGGGAGGACAGGGCCGAGGAATCCAACCGGTTCAACCTGGCGAAGGTGACCCAGCTGTGGGCGGACACCTGAGCCGCGGAGGACACTGAGCAAGGTCCGCTCGACGGGCTGCCCGAAGGCCGAGAGCGGGGCGGGAGGCTGTGATGCGCCGTCCTGAGCGTGATCGCCGGCGCGGCTCACGGCGTCAACGCGGCCCGTTGGCCGTCCCGCTTCTGGCGGGGGCGAGCCTGCTTGTCGGTGCCTGTTCCGCCCCGGCAACAAAGCCGTCGGAATACCGGCTGCCATGGGAAGCCGGTCAGGCGGAGCGTGTCCTGCAAGGGCCGCTCGAGGTCGACGCCGTCAACGGGATCTGCGTCAGCGGCTGTACCACCCACCGCGACGAGGGTATGCAGTTCGCCGTCGACTTCGACCTGCCCGAGGGCACCGCCGTTCTCGCTGCCCGCTCCGGGACCGTCGGACTCGCTCAGGGCAGCTGGTCACCATCGCACTGCGGCGGGCTGACAGCGCTCGACAACGCTCCGCCCGGATACCTGGTCGACGCACTGATGGGCAATCAGGCCAACTTCGTCAGGGTCGACCATGGCGACGGCACATCCGCGTTGTATCTGCACTTGCACGACGTCGCCCCGGCAATCCTCGCGAAGGCGAGGACAGGTGGCCCGGTCGAGCGGGGGGAGGTCTTGGGTCACAGCGGTAAGACGGGCCTGACCCAATGCCGGCCGCACCTGCACTTCCAGGTCGAGAGCACTGTTGCTGCTGATTGGTTCACCGCATCGGTGCCGTTCGCTTTCGGCGACCGCGATGTCGTGAGCCGGGTGCCGGCTGGACTCCCGGCCGAGAACGACGTTTACGTGTCCGACAACGCCCGGGCACCGCGCAGGGCTAGTTCGGAACTGATCCGGTGCGGTGTCGGCGAGAGCGGCGCTGCGCGGCGATTTCCCACCGTCGATGCGCCTGAGCAAGTGTCGCGCCGGCGTCGGCCAACTGAGGGCGGGCACCCGCAGCAACAGGGGTCGTCGTCATTCCCTCCGTTGCCCTTCGGGCCCCAATTGCATCCGAAGTTACCTCGGTCGGCGGATAGCGGAATGCGTTTTCGTGCTCGCTGTGCAACACCACACTGTTTCGGCACAGGCATGTGATCAACGGTATCCGGATGCGCGGGGCGCTGATGCCCATGACTCACCTATTGCCATGATGCAGATCAACCAGCAACATGGGCAATTTGCATCCGGTGGAGCTGGTCCGTATAGGCAGTAATTCGTTTGCCTAGTTCATGTACTGAGCGTCACGAATCGTTACTGTGGGTACCAATACTGCGGTGACTATCGAGGAAATGAAGATGACGCGACGCGCGAGAACGTCGCTGTTGGACGTTCATGACGGCATGTTCGGCGAACCGACCGGTCGGGTGTGGTTGGCACCGATGCACTGTCGGTCCGATCGGGATGCGCTTGTCCTCGGGCTTCATGTGGATGCATCGATGTACTTGGCGGCGAATAACTGTCATGATCCGGGTCGCGACCAGCAATGTATCTTGCCTGACAGCAATTGTCCGCAGTATCGAGAAGGGCATTTCGGCCAAGTCGGCCTGCACGATGTCAGTTCCCGGACTGCTCCATTCGAGTCATTCGGGCAATTCGCACAGACGTCGGTACCCGGCGGGTCCTGTTTTCAGATCTGTCGCACCACAGAAACAACACCGCATTAGGTTCGGCACCTGAATCTCAGGATGCCGTCGTGGTCCGAGTGTTTCGGCGCTGGGACCGCCAACGGAAGGATTGCCATGTATCGCCGTTCGCGAGCCACTGCCGCGTTGATCGCGTGTGGAGTTGTCGCCTCTCTGGTCAGTGTGGGTACCACGGTTGGCTCAGCTTCCGCGCAGACATCCGCGGTGCCGGCACGTGCCGCTGCCGCGCTCGCCCCTGTGTTCACCAGGGACTGGACGCAGCCTGCCGGGGGTTTCATCGCCGAGTCCTCTCCGGTCGTGGTGGCCAACGGCGGTCACCCGTTCGTCGCGGTCGGCGCCAACAACGGCACACTCCGGGCGTTCGACCTGGACAGCGGCACGCCTGTGCCCGGGTGGGGATCCCTGAACGCCGGCGCGGGCTCCGCGAACAAGCCGCAGGTGCGAGCCCCGCTGTCGACGGACGGCGCGTCGGTGTACGTGCCGGTGGCCGTGAACGGGAAGGACAGCTACCCGCTGTTCCGCAAGTACTCGGCATCCGGAGCCCTGCAGTGGAGCTCGAATCCGTCCACGGTCATCCCGGCCAGCGGCGGGTTCCTGCTGTCCGGCCTTTCGATCGCCAACATCGGCGGTCGGATCCGCGCTTTCGGTGGCTCGTCAGGTCATTGGATCTTCGGCGTTGACGGCGGTCGCGGCACCAAGCTGTGGGGCTCCCGTAACGCCGACTCCACGATGGCCACCCCGGCGCTGGCCGACCTCTATGGCATCGGCAAGCCGCAGGTCATCGTCAGCAGCGACACGACCGCCGAGTTCACCGGGGACCGCAACGGCGGCATCTTCCGGATCTTCACCGACAATGGGTATCAGATCTGCTCCGCCACCCAGTTGGTCTCCGGCAGCACCTACGCCAACTCCGGCTACAACAACTCCTCGCCGGCGGTGGCGCAAATCGGCGGTCAGCCGCTGATCGTGTTCGGCTCCACCGGGCCGAGGCAGTACGGGAGCGGCGGCAATCAGCTGGTCGCCTACGACTCGGCGTGCCGTCTGAAGTGGGCCAGTCCGGACCTCGGGGGCCGGGCGGATACGTCACCGACGTTCGCCGACGTGCTCGGCACGGGTCGCCCACAGATCATCGCGGTGGTCTCCGTCTCGTACAGCGGTGGCAGGTACCCGCGGGTCCTGGTGATCGACCCCGCGACCGGTGGTGTCCTCGCCAATACGGGTTCAGCTCTGTCGCCGTACGGTGCAACCTCCATCGTGTACACCCAGGGTTCGTCGATTGCCACCGCCGACTTCAACGCTGACGGTGCGCAGGACATGGTGGTCCCGGCCAAGCAGGGGAAGTTCCTGGTCCTCAACGGCCGCACCCGAGCGGTGATGGCCACCATTCCGACCGACATCGTGGTGCAGAACACCCCCGTCATCACCGCAGGAACCCACCGGGTTGCGCGTCACGGTCGCCGGCTACAACGGACTTGGCGGCAGGGTCAGCTCTTACACGTTCCCCACCGGGAAGCTCGGCAGCAATGCATGGCCGAAGTTCGGCAACAATGCCAACCTGACCGGCTTGCAGGGCCGCCTCGCCGGACCCTACGACCAGATTCTCGAGTTCGGCACGCTGGCCGCCGGCCGCACCATCACCAGCTCGCAGGGCGGTTACCGCGCCGCCATGCAGACCGACGGCAACTTCGTGGTCTACACCGCCGCCGGTCGACCACGCTGGTG
>CAWCVW010000010.1:0-80574 GCA_963798965.1 uncultured Actinomycetota bacterium | reverse complement strand
GATCCGGCTCCAGGAATGCGTCGACCTCACCGAGGAAGACGGGCCAGGCGGGCTCGTCCTCGAGCAGCACGTGGTTGTCAGAGTCCAGCTTGACCAGCCGCGCACCTGGGATCTCCGCGGCGAGCTTGCGACCTTCCTGGAACAGGTTCATCTGGTCGCCTTTGGCATGCAGCACCAAGGTCGGGACGTCCATATTCGACAGCAGCTCGGATACGTCGACGTCGCGGCGCTGCTCACGGAAGTCGACCGCGTTGGCGGTGGATGTCGACATCCGCATCAGGTTGTCCACCCAGGTCATCTGCTCGGGTCGTGCCCCGGGCATCAGCATGTCGGTGAAGACCCGGCGGAACCTGCCCTCGGGACGCGCCCAGCCGACCCGGATCATCCGGGTGAAGGCCTCGTCCATCTCGGCCGTTTCCGGGGTTGATCCCAGGGTGGCCGCGTAGCTGCCGTGCAGCATCAGCCGGGTGACCCGCTCCGGATGCCGGGCCGCGTAGGCGATGGCGGTCGGGCCGCCCTGCGACATGCCCAGAAGTGCGAATCGCTCGAAGCCGGACGCCTGCACGACGGCCTCCAGGTCGTTGATCCGCGATTCGAAGGAGAAGTCCGGCACCTCCCAATCGGACAGCCCGAAACCGCGTTCGTCGTAACGGATGGTGGTGGCGATGCCCGCCATTCCGCGAACCCAGTGCCGCCAGACCGGGCTCTCCAGGTCGTACTCCAGGTGGCTGAGCCAGCAGGTGGAGATGATCAGCGGGGGACCGTCACCGAAGGTCGCGTAAGCGATCCGCACACCGTCGGCGGACCGGCAGAATCGAATCGTCTGGGCGGGGACGCTGTGCGCCATCGACGAACGGTAGCCCCACCAGCCGCGTTTTCGGCCTTTTTTTCCGGTACCGAACCTCAGCCCTTGGTGGCGACCAGCTCCGGGGCCGGGTCACCGACCGCGTGCGCCACCCGCTCGACCTGCTCCTTCGCGTCACCGAACAGCATGGCGGCGTTGTCCTTGAAGAACAGCGGGTTCTGCACGCCGGCGTACCCGGTGGCCATCGACCGTTTGAACACCACCACGTGCTTGGCCTTCCACACCTGCAGCACCGGCATCCCGGCGATGGGGGAGCCGGGGTCCTCCTCGGCCGCCGGGTTCACCGTGTCATTGGCGCCGATGACGAGAACCACGTCCGTCTCGGGCAACTCGTCCTGGATCTCGTCCATCTCCAGCACGATGTCGTACGGCACCCTGGCCTCGGCGAGCAGCACGTTCATGTGTCCGGGCAGCCGACCGGCCACCGGATGGACGGCGAAGCGGACCTGCTTGCCCATCGCCCGCAGCCGCTCGGTCAGGTCCGCGACCTGGTTCTGCGCCTTCGCCACCGCCATTCCGTATCCGGGAGCGATGACGATGGAGTGCGATTCCTCCAGCAGTTCCGCGAGCTCACTGGGCGTGGTCTCGTGGTACTCGCCCATCTCTTGCGGACCCGTCGCGACCGATCCACCCTCGGCGCCGAAGCCGCCGAGGATCACCGAGACGAACTGCCGGTTCATCGCCTTGCACATGATGTACGACAGGATCGCGCCCGAGGACCCGACGAGCGCGCCGGTGACGATCAGCAGGTTGTTGTTGAGCATGAAACCGGCGGCGGCCGCCGCCCAGCCTGAGTACGAGTTGAGCATCGAGACGACCACCGGCATGTCGCCGCCGCCGATCGCCGCCACCAGGTGCAGGCCCAACAGCAGTGCGATCACCGTCATCAGTGCGAGCGGCCAGATGCTCGGTGCCGCAATGAACCAGCCCAGCAGACCGGCACTGACGATCAGGGCCGCTAAATTGAGCAGGTTGCGGCCCGGCAGCGTCAACGGTGCCGACTTCATCTTCGCGGACAACTTCAGGTACGCGATGATCGAGCCGGTGAACGTGACCGCGCCGATGAACACGCCGAGGAAGATCTCGATGACGTGCACCGTGTCCTGTGTGTCGGCCTCGGTGAAATAGGAGTTGAACCCGACCAGCACAGCTGCGATGCCGACGAAACTGTGCAGGATCGCGATCATCTCGGGCATCTGCGTCATCTCGACGGTCCGTGCCACGCGGGTGCCGATGACGGCGCCGATCAGCAGGGCCGCCGTGATCAGCCCCGCTGTCACGGCGCGGTTCTGCTCGGATTCCAGCAGCGAGAGCCCCACCGTGGCAACCAGAGCCAGTGCCATGCCGATTCTGCCGGCGACGTTGCCTGCCTTCGCGCTGCGCGGGTGCGACAACCCGGCCAGCGACAGGATGAACAGCACGCCGGCGATCAGGTACGCCGCCTGGATCAGGGAGCGCTCGGTGTCCATCAGGCGTCCTTCCTGAACATCGAGATCATCCGGCCGGATACACCGAAGCCGCCGAAGATGTTGATCGACGCGACAGTCGCCGCGACGAAGGCCAGCACGACCACCAGCACGTTGGTGCTGCCGAGCTGCAGCAGCGCGCCGACCAGGATGATCCCGGAAATGGCGTTGGTCTGCGCCATCAGCGGGGTGTGCAGCGACGCGCTGACGTTTCTGATGACGTAGAACCCGACGAACACCGCCAGCACGAAGACGGTGAAGTAACCGAGGAAGCTCGGCGGGGAGAAGGTCACTGCGGCACCGACTGCCACCGCTGCGAGGCCGAACAGCGCGTAGCGGCGTTGCTGCCGGCGCTTGGCGCGTTCGGCGAGTTCTTCCGGTGTTGCGCTGTCCACGATGACCGCTGCCGCCGCTGCCGGCGGCGGGGCGGCCGACACCTGCGCCGGCGGTGGTGGCCAGAAGACCTCGCCGGCCCGGGTGACGGTGATCGAACGCTGCACGATGTCGTCCATGTCCAGGGTGAGCACGCCGTCCCCGCCGGGGGTCAGCAGCTTGAGCAGGTTGACGATGTTCGTGCCGTACAGCTGCGACGTGTGCGCCGGCATCCGGCTGGTGAAGTCGGTGTACCCGATGATGGTCACACCGTGGCCGGTGACGATCTTCTCGCCTGGCACGGTGAGCTCGCAGTTGCCGCCGCCGGACGCGGCGAGGTCGACGATCACGCTGCCCGGCTTCATGTTCGCGACCATGTCCGCAGTGATGGTGATCGGGGCGCGGCCGCGCACCAGCGCGGTGGTGATGAGGATGTCCGCCTTTGCCGACTCCGCCGCGTACACCCGCGCCGTCTGGGCCGCCTGATCCTGGGTGAGCTCCTTGGCGTAGCCGTCGGCGGAGCGCTCCTGAATGCCGCCGGTCGCCGAGACGTACGTTGCGCCCATCGATTCGATCTGCTCGGCGACCTCCGGTCGGACGTCGAAGGCGCGGACGTGCGCCCCGAGGTTGCCGGCGGCACCGATGGCCGCGAGCCCCGCCACACCGGCACCGATGATGAACACCGTCGCGGGCTGCGTCTTGCCGGCCGCTGTGATCTGCCCGCTGAACATGCCGCCGTACGACTCGGCCGCCTCGATCACGCCGCGGTACCCGGAGATGTTGGACATGGTGGACAGCACGTCCATCGACTGGGAACGGGAGATCCGCGGAATCGCATCCAGCGACAGGCCCGTCACGCCCGCGGCCACCAGCGCCTCGATCAACGCCGGGTGGTCACCGGGCGCCATTCTGGCGATGACGGTCGCACCCGTCCGCAGCCGCTGGATCTCCGAAGGCGTCGGCTCGTCGACCTTGACGACGATGTCGCTGTCCCACACCGTGTCCGCGCCGGCAATCGTGGCGCCCGCGTCCACGTAGGCCTCGTCGGGGAACTTCGCGTCCGCGCCGGCTCCGGATTCGACCGTCACCTGATAGCCCAGGGCGAGCAGTTTCCCAGCGGTCGCGGGCGTGGCCGCGACCAGCGTCTGGCCGGGCCGCGCCTCCTTCGGTATGCCGATTCGCACCGGTCGTCTCAACCCCTCACTTGCGTCACGAACAGCAGGGCCCTCAGCCGGGACGGCGACAGACCCCGAGTGCAGTGGGCGCCGCCTCATCAGCCCGCCGACGGCGCCACCAGTATCGGCGAGAGCAATTCGGTCATGATGGCAGGACACGACCGGACCCTCTCGCCACGGCGGGCTGGGCGGGCGATGTGCCGGCGGGCAGGGCGGGCGATGTGCCGGCGCCGTCGGTCGCCGAGAGGGATCGGGACGGGTGAGAAAGGCTGTTCGCCGGGGCCTATCCTCCCCGGTATGACGCACCCGGTAACCCAGCCGTCAGCAGATCAGCGCGCGCCACTGTCCGGCCGCACAGCACTGGTCACCGGGGCCGCCAGCGGCATCGGCCGGGCGATCGCCGGACGGTTCGCCGCCGAGGGCGCAACGGTGATCGCGGTAGACCGGGATGCCGCGCAGTTGGAGTCGTTCGCGGCCGAGATCGGTGCTCAGACACTGGTTGTCGACCTGTCGGACATCGATGCGCTGCCGGCCGCCGTCGCGCACGTGGCCGGTGAGGTGGACATCCTGGTCAACAACGCGGGCATTCAACACGTCGAACGTCTCGAGCAGTTCCCCATCGAGACCTTCGAGACCATCCTGCGCATCATGCTGACAGCGCCGTTCGTGCTGTCCCGGGCCGTGCTGCCGGGCATGTACGAACGGGGCTGGGGCCGGATCGTGCACATCTCTTCGGCGCACGGCCGACGCGCCAGCCCGTTCAAGGTGGCCTACGTCACTGCCAAGCACGGCGTCGAGGGGCTGTCGAAGGTGATCGCGCTGGAGGCGGCCGAACGCGGCGTGACGAGCAACTGCATCAACCCCGGGTACGTCCGGACGCCGCTGGTGGAGAAGCAGATCGCCGATCAGATGGCGGCGCACCGCATGTCGGAGGACGACGTGCTGGCCAAGGTGATCCTCGGCTCGTCTCCGGTGAAGCGGTTGATCGAGCCCGACGAGGTCGCGACCGCAGCGGTCTACCTGTGCTCACCCGGCAGCGACTCGATCACCGGATCCGACCTGGTCATGGACGGTGGCTGGGGGGCCCGCTGAGCCGTGGCCCGGTCGCCGGGTCGAATCCGTCCCGCCCTGGCGAGCCGGCGGGGTGTCCACGAAACCCGCTCGCTCGCTGGTCCGCCTCCCGGCTGCCGGTGAACAGGCCCTGGCTGTGAGTGGCCTCGGATTCCCGACGAGCCGCGACCGGGGCGAGTTCGTCGATCCGGTCATCTCCGTCGGCGACCGAGTCGTCAGGGGAGACCGATTCCACCCGCAGCGTCGGCAGTGCCTCCGGGTGCCGCCTGCGCAGGTAGGTCACCAGTGCCTCCCTGATCTCGCACCGGAGGTCGAACACGGTCGGTGCATCGACCGCGGACACCAGCACGCGGATCCGGACCTTGCCGGCGACCGCATCGGTGACCTGGAGCACCCCGGTCCGCTCGTCCCACAACGTCGACGCCTGCAGCAGACGGTCGAGCTCGATCCGCAGTTCGTCGACCGGCACCCGCCAGTCCAGATCGAGCTCCACCGCACCCAGCACCGCTGAGTCCTTGCGCGTCCAGTTCTCGAACGGGGTGCCGGTGAAGTAGGTGGACGGCATGATCAGCCGGCGGTCGTCCCACAGGTGCACGACCACGTAGGTCAGGGTGATCTCCTCGATCCGGCCCCATTGGCCCTGCACCACCACGACATCGTCCACCCGTACGGCATCGGTGAAGGCGATCTGCAGCCCGGCGAACAGGTTGGACAGCGACGACTGCGCGGCGAGGCCCGCCACGATCCCGATGACGCCGGCGGACGCCAGGATGGTGGCGCCGGCCTGCCGGGCACCGGGGAGGGTCAGCAGCATCGAGGCGACGACCAGGATGACGATCCCGGCCACCACCAACCGGCGGAGCAGTATCACCTGCGTCCGCACCCGCCGGGCACGGAGGTTGTCGGCGACGTCCATCCGGAAACGGGCCAGCGTCAGGTCCTCCATGACGTAGGCAAGGACCCCCAGCAGCCACCCGCAGAGCGCCAGGATGAGAAGTTGCAGCACGGTGACCAGCACGTCCTGCCAGCCATCGATCGACGTGGTCGCGGCGACCACCTGCCGTATCGCGATGGCCACGAAGAGCAGCCGCAACGGCAGCCGCCCACGGCGCGACGCCTCCACCGCCACCGGCCACCGCCGGCCGAGTCGCCGGAACACCCAGCCGACCATCACCGCCAGGATCAGGGCACCGAGCGCGGCGACAGCGACAGTGACGGCGAGCCAGGCGACAGGAGAGTCGGTGGTGTCGGAAGGGAGGGTCAGTTGAGCCATACGGTCAGGGTTCCCCACCCGTCCGGCCGGCACGCCGCTTGTGAGATTGGACGAAATGCCGGCCGGCGGCGCAACCCGCGGCGGAGTGGGATGCGGCCCTCCCAGTTCGCCCCGGCTTCAGCTCACGCCGGTCAGCGGGACACCCCCAGGTACCGGACGATCGACTTGAGCACGGCAGCCCGCTCTGCGGCCGTGCCGATCTGCTCGATGCCGTACCCCAGCATCACCGAGTCCGGTGTCGTCACCGAAGCCCCGATCTCGGACTGGCCCCGTTCGAAGTCGCCCTCGTTGGGATTCCCGGGCTCGGGGCTGCCCGGGACTGTCCACGGGGTCAGCGACGTCTCGAAGCCCTGCGGTTCGACGGCCGCGCCGTCGATGGTGAGCCGGGTCTGGTCGACGAACACCCCGGCGCCGCCGGTGAAGGGGTCGCTGACGTAGCTGATCGATACCTCGACCTGCTTGCCGGCATATGCGGACAGGTCGAAGGCGACCTGCTGCCAGCCGTCCGAGGTGCCGGTGAAACTGTTCCAGCTCCCGCTCGTTCCGCTGGCCACGCACGGCTCGCCCAGGGTCAGGTAGTGCAGCAGGAACGGGTGCTCCTCGAGCAGGAATCCCTGGTCACAATCGAGGGGGACGTCCGTGGAGGTTCCGCCGTTCACGTCGGGCAACGTCGTCCAGTCGTCCTGACCGACGGTGTGCGCCTCGACGATGACGTTGTCGTATCCCTCCTCCACGTCGTAGGACAACGCGGCGTCCAGCGTCGGTTGCTGGACAGCGGAGGTGCCGGTCAAATCGACCGTTCGGGCCAGCCGCATATACGAATCGTCGGCGTGGTCGGCCCGGGCGAACCAGGTCCCCTCGAAGGGCTCGATGATGCCGGGAGGCCCACCGGAGAACGTCGACGATCGCCAGCTGCGGAACTGCGGGAAGTCTGCGACCGGCAGGATGTCGCTCGTTGCGACGAAATTCCCGGCCTCATCGATCGGGTTGGTCGGGGTGCCGCCCAGTGATGCGGTCAGTCCGGTGAACGGGCGATCGGTCCCGGTGACGGTCGTCGGCCCACTTCGTTCCGTCCGCGAGTAGGCGCCGAGGTAATACTGCGTGAAATCGTCGGCCAGCAGCAGACAATCGCTGAAGAAATCCTCGGTCACCACACAATCCTGATCCGGTGCGCCGTTGAGGCCGTAATAGATGCCACCGAGTGCGGATCCCAGCTGTCCGTAATAGCCGGTGGTCTCACCCGTGTACGCCAGTTTGCCGCCGCCGTTGAGATAGTCCCTGACCGACATCGTCAGGTATTGCTGACGTTCGGCCACCGACAGGTCCTCCACCGGACCGAACGCGTAGGTATCGGTGAGGACATCCTCGGCGTCCTGCGTCAGCCGGTTGTCACCCAGGTACCAGACGACGGCGCGGAAGTGGCTCAGCACGCCCAGGTCGTGCGGCACGCCCTGCTTCGAGACGTCCCAGACGGCGCTGGAGACGCCGGAGGCGGACAGCGCGTCGACATACTGCTGTGCGTACTTCGGCGCAGTGGCACCCGTGGGCGCGCCCGGGTTGTACCCCTCGTAGTCCTCGTTGGCCAGGACCAGCACAGAGCCGCCGTCCCGCTGCAGCGTGTAGGAGAAGTGTTCGCTCTCGACCTTCCGGCCGCCGTTGCGGTCAGCGTCGGAGTGGCTCCACCCGGAGCGGGACTTCTTCTTGCCGGTGAACCAGACTTCAACGCTCTGACCGGGTTTCACTCCACGGACGGTGCCCCGGAACTCGCCGTAGTAGCGGTCGTCGGTGTCACCGTAACGCTCACCGCCCCGCCATTCCCGCACATCGGCGCTCTGTACGCGACCGCCGGCGATCCGGTAGCGCAGCGTCAGGTGGTTGATGTCGCGGCGTGCGGTGACGGCCACGGTCTGCGGATCGCCGTAGGACACGTCGAAGGTGTCCACCTGGAAATCGGGCACGGTGCGGTCGACGACGGACACCGGGTTCGACGGATCCTGCGCGGATTCGGCGACGGCGAGCGCGAAGGGGAGGTTCTTCTCGAACTCCGCCTGGATCAGCGGTTCCGAATCCGGGAAATTGAAGACACTGTCGCAAGCGTCGGCCTCGAAGGCATCGTCGGGGTCGGCGTCGCTGGCCGTTTGGCACGTCGACATCTCCGGGGTGAAGCCAAGGGTGCCGTAGGCGCGCTGGGCGTGCTCGTTGGTCTCCCCATTGGTCGTGTACAACTCGGCGGAGATGTCCGGGTCGTATCCGGGGATGGCCGGGTGGGCGTCGTCACCGGCCATCGCTTCGTAGATGAGGTCATCCGGGGTGGGCGTGGCGACCTGCCACCCGACGCCGTAGAGCAGGAGTTCGGCGGCCGAATGATAGTTGATCAGGAATTCGAATCTGATTCGCTTCATCAAACCGTCCAGCGCCCGCGTCTCCGGCTCGGACGCCGGGCTCGGTCCACGGTAGGTCTCACTCGCGGGTTCGGGCGAAGAGCCTTCGTTGTCGTATCCCCATTTGGTCGGGTAGTTCCGGTTGGGATCGACCCCGTCCCCGTCGGTGATGACGCCGTCCCCGTTGTTGTCCCGGAGGTTCTTGCGCCACAGCCGGTTTCCGTCGGTGAAGGTGAAGTCATAACCGTCCGGGTTGGCCACCGGGACGAACCAGAGCTCGGTCGTATCGACGATCTTGCGAACCTGCTTGTTGCGCTTGTAATTGTCGAGGTAGTAATGCAGCAATCGGCGATTCATCTCGGGGGTGATCCACTCCCGCGCATGCTGGGCCGATGAGTACAGCACCGCCGGCCGACTGCCGTCGCCGGTCTTCCGCGCGTTCTTCGTCACCTTCAGCGAGATGATGTCCTGGCCGTTGACGGTCCTGCCGATCACCACGAGCTTCACCAGGTCGGGGTGGTCCTTCGCCGCAGCCACGTACTCGTCCCGGATTCCGCCCGGTTCGCTGTACGAACGGAACACCGAATAACCGGACGCCGATCGCTGGGTCGAGCGTTGCTGCGCTGCCGGTTGCTTCACCGCCAAAGGCACACCGCCGGCGATCAACGAGTTCGCTGTCGTCGAACCGAGGATCACCTGGACGCGAACCTTGCCCGCGGAACCCTGATCGGTGACCACCTCGCTCCGTTCGACGCCGCTGGCCAGCACCGCGTCGAGTTCCGTGCGCGTCAGGTCGCCGACGTAGACCGACGGTCCTGCCGGCGATTCGCCGACCGGGGTGGGCGACACCGGTGACGCCACGGCTGGAGTGACGGCCAGCCCCAGGACCAGCGTTGCTGCAGAAAGAACCACGGCCAGACGTTTCATGGCAACCAATCCGAACCTCGATGACCCAAGGTGGCGGCCCGCTCAGGCGCACAGCGAACACTCAAGTCCCGCACAGGTTCCGATGTCAATGGCCGGGGCCGTTTGGCGCGAGCCGGGGGTGGGGAGGAAAATGACCGGACGCGACGCCGCGCAGCGGTGTCACCGGTCGAGAGGTGTGCCGTGACGGTCTTTGCCCGCACTGTGACGTATCAGGGGCGGTCCGACACCGTCGACAGGGGCATCGCCTTTCTCCGGAACGAGGCGGTGCCGGCGATCCTGGCCATGCCCCGGTGTATCGGGATGTCAGCCATCGCTCAACGATCGAGCGGGTTGTGCATCGTGACGACTGCGTGGGAGTCGCGGGAGGCGATGAACTCCAGCGTCGTCAAGATCCGACCGATCCGCGACAAGATCGCCAAGACGTTGGAGGGGTCGGTCGAGATCGAGGAGTGGCGGGTCGCGGCCATGGATCGTCGTTACGACGCGAAGACGGCAGCCTTCGTGCGGGTCACCTGGCTCCGCGTGCAGCGCGACGCGGTGGAGGATTTCGTGCAGGACTTCGTGAAGGCGACGGTGCCGGCGCTCCGATCGATCCGCGGGTACAGCAGCGCGAGCCTGCTGGTCAATCCCGAGTGGGGACGGGCGGCGGTGACCGTCGCGTACGAGAATGCCGAGGCCGCTGACCGGCGGTTGGCGCGAGCGGACGGCAAGCACCAGCTGGGGGATGACGTCATCGACGTCAAGCAGTTCGACCTGGTGATGCCGCACCTGCGGGTGCCGGATCTGGCGTCGTACTGACCGTTGTCGCGAGCCCGTGCGCCTGTCCCGCCACCGGCAGTTCGGGCGTCGACTGCCGTGCGGTGGCGGGCGGATCGGATCCTCGCCGCGTCGGCCGGGCGTCGGCCGCCGAATTCCGGTGCTGATCCGAACTGGTGCAGGGAAATTCACGCAGCGGTACGGCAACAATCGCGATGCGGTTCTCGCCGGATCTCTGCTGCGGTGAATTGTGTTCCGGCCGGCCGCACTGTGACCTGCGCCACGCCGAAGTGTTCTGCTCCGGTTGATCTGCGTCAGGTGATCACGGTCGGTTCAGCGGGGCACGGGAGGATCGGTGGCCCGCCGATCGCGGAAGAACTCCTCCCGCACGAGCTCGCGGAAGCCGTCGCGGCCGATCATCTCGATCATCGAAGTGACCTGACTGACCTGGGCTGACAGCGCGGCGACCTTACGGTCGATCATCGGTTCGTCGCAGGTGAGCCAGACAGCGAGATCCTCCGGCTCCAGCCGCTCGGGTTCGAGGTTCTCCACCATCATGATCTTCGACGTGTCCACGCCCGCCATGAAGCGTTCGGCCCACTGTCGTGTCTTCGTCGAGTACAGCAGCCGGCAGTCCGGCAGTCCCACTTTGTCGTAGGCCAGCGTCGCCCAGCGGCATGCGGAGATGTGGTCCGGGTGGCCCGTCCCACCGTCGGGACCGAAGGTCAGCACCGTGTCCGGCCGAAGTTGCTCGATCAACGCCGCGACAATGGCCACCGGCCCGTCGTCGCTGATGTCGGCGCAACCGCCGTCCGGCAGCCCGAGGTTCCGGTGCTCGGTGACCCCCAGAATGGACAGGCAGGTGGTCAGTTCCCTCTCGCGTAGGGTTTTTCGCTCGTCGAGCGATCGGGGGTCACCGTCCGGGAACCCGGCCTCGCCGCGCGTGGCCGTCAGGCAGAACACCTTCTCGCCGTGATCGACAGCCCGCGCCATCAGCGCCGCCGAGAGGTATGCCTCGTCGTCGGGGTGCGCCCAGACGCCCAGGATGCTGCCCAACTCGCCGACGCTATCTGTGCTCATGGGAACCTTTCCTGGCTGCGCGGGTTGCTGGGACGGTAGCGCGCATCAGGCGTCGTCGGCCGCACTCGTTCGGCAGTCAACAGTGATCACTACCCTTCGACCGGCCGGAGTGCCGGGAACGTGTGCTGCGATCGCGAGCCTTCCCAGCGGCAGGCGCCGGGGAGCTACCCGGCGGGTGCCATCCCGATCCGAGAGACAATCGATGCCAGTCCCGGCGACGAGCCTGATGATCTTCCTTGACAGGTGACCGAAGCGATATATCGTCGATGTATCGCGACTGATCCCTGGAGGATGCGATGACGGCGTATGCGTGTGGCGGCGGTGCGAACTGGGGCGCGGACTGGGAATTGCCTGGCTGGCTCCGAAAGACGTTCGTGGAGACCGGGTTCGGCTCGCCGCGCAGCACCAGGGCGCCGTGGCAGGGAGGTGGCCGGAGCTGGGCGTGGGGCCCACCGGGTGGCGAGGCCGGGGGGCCGGGCGCCCGTGGTTCACGCGGCGGCCGTGCCGGCCGCGGTGACGTCAGATCCGCCCTGCTGGCGCTGCTTGCCGAACAACCCATGCACGGCTATCAGATGATCCAGGAGATCGGCAAGCGCAGCGGAGGGTCCTGGAAGCCGAGCCCCGGCTCGGTGTATCCGACGCTGCAGCAACTCGAGGACGAGGGTCTGGTCCGCGCGCAAGAGCAGGACGGCCGGCGGATCTACCGCCTCACCGACGAGGGACGCAGGATCGCCACCGAACGCGCCGAGGAATTCGCGTCGCTGTGGGAGGGCGTTGCGCCGGACGAGAAGGAAACTCAGCTCGGCGATCTCGTCTTCCAGGTGGGGGCGGCCTTCGTTCAGGTCGCGCGCACCGGCACACCGCAGCAGATGGCCCAGGCACGCAAGGTCCTGGCTCGGACCCGTGCAGATCTGTACCGGATCCTGGGCCAGGACCCGGAGGGCAGCGCAGGTCAGAACACCACAGGCAAAGACAGCCCAGGAAGAGAGCAATCATGACCACCCCACGGATGCGCGCCGGCACGACCGACCGTCAGGACACCGTCGACCGGCTGAGCCGGCACTTCGCCGAGGGCCGGCTGGACACCTCGGAGTTCGACATCAGGGTTGGGAAAGCTTACGGCGCAACCTATCTGGACGAACTGCCAGAGCTGCTGGAGGATCTGCCCGAGGCCGACCGCGAATTGGCGAAGGCGAATCCGGGTTGGCCGCGGGGTACCGCCGCCGGTGCCCCGGCCGGCTGGCAGGGGCACCGCCCCGAGCAGTGGGGTGCCCCGTTCCAGCGGCCGCCGCGTTGGCTCGGAGTTGCGGTGCTCATCGGCCTGCTGTTCACGATCGGTGCCCTGACGCACGGGTTGTTCCTGTTCCCGCTGATCTGGCTGGCGTTCGCGTTCAGTGCCGCCGGCCACCGCCGCGGGCAGTGGAGCGGGCACCACTCCGGGCGGCCGGGCCGGAATCTGCAGCCCTGGAACGGTCCCGACTGGAACCGGTGACGGTCAGCGGACCGAGCCTGCACCGAACTCCTCCATGCCGATCAGCGGCTTGATCCGCCTGCGCACATCGCCGGTGGCGAACGCACGACGAATGACGTTGCCACCGAAGACGTTCCCGATCGATCCCATCACCATGGCCTGGTCCAGCGACAGGTACCGCCTCGCGATGGTTCCAGAGCCGACGGCAACGGCGTCGTAGAACCCGCCCTCGCCGTACGCGCCGAGTTCGCGGTCCAGTCGGACCAGGTTGTCGTACGCCTGCCGCGGTTCGAAGTGCATCGCCAGGAAGGCAGCGTGCGGCGTGACGACTCCGTCGCCGTAGTGAGGGTTCGGATTGGTGGCCGGCCGGCAATTGTCGTAGCCCGCGTCATAGTCGGTCTTCTCGACGTCGGAGAAATACCCCGCTGGGTTGAGTCCGATGGCGTCCACGCCGTACTCGCGGTAGCCGCCACCCGGCTCGCTGGCGGGCGAGAACCCCCAATATCCGTATCCGGCGTCGTCCAGGCCGTGTTCGCGGTGTGCGCGCACCGTGAGCGGGTGGTTGACGCCCCACGACCGCGGTGCCCACTGCTCCTCCGGGACGAACATCGCCGGCATCAGGGCCTCGAACATGGAGCCACCCCAGCCGGGCACGATCCGCATCCCGCGGTAGGTGTACGCACCCTCGAACACATCGACGCCCAGGTAATTCCTCGTCCGGCCGACGGGACGCTGCTCCTGCCACGACCAGTCACAGCCGACATCGGGGAACGTGCGCCAGGTGCCGAAGTAGTGGTTCGCCGGTACCTGACCCCGCGCGATCGCGATGTAGGACGCGATTCGGGTCTCGGAGACGGTGGTGTCGTAATGATTCGGGGTGTACCAGACGTCGGATCCGGATCCGAGGTAGTTGCCCTGCACCGCGTCGTCGGGGTGCGCACCGTCCCAGAATCCGCCCCGGAGCAATCCGACCGGCAGGTCCGGCCGGACCTGAGGGTTGTAGAAGGACCCGAAGTTCATCCGGTCGGAAAGGCGCCGTGCCAGACCTGCATTGGATCGATCGGCATTCTCCACCACCATCAGAGCGGCTGCCAGCCAACCGTTGTCGACGCTGGACAGGAACGGGAGCACGGTGTTGCCATCGGTGGGCCAGGTGGTGAGAACGTCACCGGTGGCCTCGTCATACCAGTTGTAGAACATTCCGCTGGGCCCGTGGTGATCCATGGTCAGCAACGTGCACAGCGTCCGTGCGATCCGCCGGCTGCACTCCGCTCGCGAGATCAGGCCGAGGTCTCTGGCCACGACGGCGCTCCAGAGATACCCACCGATGTTGGTGGGGGAGGTGTACCCGCTGCGGCTCGCGTGCCGAAGCGGGCCATCGATGTTGTCGGCGGTCAGCCCGGTCTTCTCGTCGGTCATCGCGACCAGCGATGCCCAGGTATCCCGGGCCCACCGCCGGACCTCCGTGCGGGACGGCGGCGGGAGCGGCTTGCCGGTGGTGACCGGGCCGATGGCAGTCCCGCCGAGTGGGGAGGCGGTCGCCGTTCCACCGAGCGCTGCAGCCGCGGTCACGGCGGCTCCACCGATGAACAGGCTGCGTCGCGAGATCGAGTTCATGAGAAGACTCCCTTGTCGAGCGTCGGATTCGGATCGGGTCGGACGAGGCGCACGCCTGGACCGACATGGGCGTTTGCGGACCTTCCCGGCTCGCCCGATGTCCGCAACCGGCACATCGATGGGGTGTCAGCCACCGAGGAGGTCAGCGGTCGCGCGGTCGTGGACGTCCGCAGGCAGTTCGTTGGCCAGCGCAACCCGGCCCAGCCAGCCAAGGCTCGGCTTCGGAGTACGGGCGAACGTTTCCTTGTCCAACGAGATGAGACCGAAAGTCGGCTTGTACGAACCCCACTCGTAGTTGTCCAAGGCCGACCAGTGCAGGTATCCCAGCACCTGGACACCGTCGGTCATCGCCTCGTGCAGACCGGTCAGGGCGCCGCGGGTGTAGTCGATGCGCCGGCTGTCATCCGCGGTGGCGATGCCGTTCTCGGTGACGAAGACCGGTACCCCGCCGGTGCGCTGCCAGGCATTGCGGACGCCGATACCCAACGCGGGCGGGAAGTACTCCCAGCCGGTGAGCGTGGTCTCGGCATCGTCGGCGACCTGGAGCGGCCCGTCCGGTCCGATCCGGGTGCGGGTGTAGGCCTGCACGCCCACCCAGTCGTCCCCGCCGGCGCCCTCGAGGAAGAAGTCTTCCCGGGGGTAGGCGTACTGCACCGCAGCCTGCTCCATTCCTGGCTCCGGCATGAACGCCTGGGTGGCGACCGACCACCCGGACCTGATCGTCGGGATGTTGCTGAGCACCTCTCGGGACCGGGAGTGCGCCTGCAGCAGGACATCCGACACAGCCTGGTCGGGTGCGGGCAGGCCGGACGCGATCAGATCGGTCTCCCGGTGCCCGTGGATCATCGACATGATGTTCGGTTCGTTGATCGTGCACACCCACCCCACCCCGTCGGTCACGATCGGCAGCGCGATCTCGGTGAACCGGGCGAAGGCGTCGACCGCCTCCGGTGAACGCCACCCGCCGCGGTCGGCGAACCATCGCGGCACCGTGAAATGCAGCAGCGTCACCATGGGGGTGAGCCCGAACTCGTGGCAGGCGGCCACCATTCGGCGGTAGTGGTCGATTTCGGCGCGCGAGACGAAGCCGCGTTCCGGTTCGATCCGGCTCCATTCCAGGCTGAACCGGTAGGTGTCCAGGCCCGCGGCTGCCAGCAGCGCCATGTCCTGGCGATACCGGTGGTAGCTGTCGCAGGCGTCCCCGCTGGGTTCGGCGATGCCGCTGCCTGCGGTGTGCTCGCGCAACCACCAGTCGTTGTTGATGTTGTTGCCCTCGATCTGGTGGGCGGCGGTCGCCGCGCCCCATCGGAACCCGTCCGGAAACTGCAGTGATCCCTGGCTTCTCGACGCAGGGGAGGTCATGAGATCTCGCAATCTTGTCGGGAGGTCGGCGGAACCGGGTCACTTGACCCCGGCGGTCGCGACGCTCTGGATGAAGAACCGCTGCAGGAGCACGAACAGCAACACGATGGGCGCGATGACCAGCACCGAACCCGCCAGCAGCAGGCCGTAGTTCGTGGCGTTCTGGCCGGTCGAGTAGAGCGAGAGGGCAACCGGCAGGGTGTACATCGTTTCGCTCTGTGCGGCCACCAGCGGCCACAGGAAGTTGTTCCAGGAGCCGAGAAAGGTCAGGATCCCCAGCGTCGCCAGTGGCGGCCCGCACAGCGGCAGGACGACCCTGGCGAAGATCCGCAGCTCACCGGCGCCGTCGATCCTGGCCGCCTCGATGAGTGCATCCGGGATTCCCAACATGAACTGCCGCATGAGGAACACCCCGAGCGGTGAGGTCAGGAACGGCAGGATCAGCGCGGGATACGTGTTCAGCAAACCCATCTTGCTGACCAACACGAACAGCGGCACGAAGGTGACCACGCCGGGCACCATCAGGGTGATCATCACCAGCAGGAACAGCAGTCGCTTCCCGGCGAACTCCATCTTTGCCAGGGCATAGCCGACCATCGAGCAGAACAGCAGGTTGCCCAGCACCGTGACGACGGCGACGATCAGGCTGTTGGTGAAGAACGTGCCGAAGTTCAGGTCGTTGAACCAGGTGCCGTAGTTGGACAGCGTCGGGTCCTGCGGCAGGAATCCCGATGGGTTGCGCAGGATCTCGCCGTCCGTTTTCACCGACCCGAGCAGCATCCACAGGAACGGCATGAGCGTCGCGATCACGGCGATCAACAGTGCCGCGTACGTGAACCAGCGACGTCGCGAGGGGCGGCGGGCCGGCGCGGATATTCGGGAAGGGCCCGCCCGGCCGGTTTCCAGGGCGAGGGGTGTGTCCTCGGAGATCGTCATGGGTCAGTCCTTCGCTCGAAGAGCCCGGAATTGCACGAGGCTCAGCAGTGCAATCGCGATGAAGAGCACATAGCTCGCCGCCGAGGCGTACCCGTACTTGCCGAAGCCGAATTGATTGAAGGTGAAGTAGCTGATGGACAGGGTGGAATCCAGCGGGCCACCCTTGGTCATCACGAACGGCTCCTCGAAGAACTGCAGATAGCCGACGGACGACAACACCGCACCCAGCAGCAATGTCGGGCGCATCAGCGGCAGTGTGATCCGGGTGAATCGCTTCCAGCCATTCGCACCGTCGATCGACGCAGCTTCCTTCACGTCCTGTGGAATGGTCTGCAGACCCGCCAGGAAGATGATCATCAGGGTGCCCATGTTGCGCCACACCGCCATCAGGATCAGCGACGGCATGGCCCAGGTCGTGCTGTTCAGCCAGTCAGGCCCGGATATCCCCACCAAGCCGAGGACAGTGTTGAGCAGGCCGTCCTGCTGCAGGATGAAGCGCCAGACCACAGCCACCGCAACGATGCTCGTGACGACAGGGGTGTAGAAGCCGACCCGGAATGCGGTTCGGAACCGTTCGATGCCGCTGTTGAGCGCGACCGCAAGAGCCAGCGCGACGGCCATGGTCAACGGAATACCGATCACCACGAAATAGGCGGTGTTGGTCAGCGACTTGAGGAACTGCGGGTTCCCGAACAGGTCGGCGTACTGGTCGAAGCCGACGAAGCCGACGGCAAGCGGAGTGGTCACGTCGCGGCTGGTGAAGTCGGTGAACGACATCAGGAATGACGACACCAGCGGCAGCAACATGAACACGCCGAACACCAGCACGAATGGCAGCGCGAACAGCCAGGCGATCAGGGTCTGCCGGCGCCGTCTCGATACGCCGGGGTCGACCCGCGACCCACCGGCGCCGACAGGGGCGCCGGTGGGAGCGGTGATGGCGGCCATGATCAGCTCGCCGTGCCGATCGACTTGGCGGTGGCCTGCAGTTCCTGCAGGGCCTTGGCCGGATCCTTCCCGGCCTTGACCACCTGCTCGACCTGCGTGTCGGCCGCAGCGCTGACCTGGGTCCAGGTCGGCACCGATGGCGGCGCGTTGGTGTCCTTGAGCTGCTCACCGAACACGGCCAGCTTCTCGTCGCCGGACAGCGACGCGTCGTCCCACGCGGCCTGCACGGCGGGGAGGTCACCGGTGGCCTTGCTCCACTTCACCTGGGTCTCCGGCTGCGACAGCCACTGCACGAGCTTCCATGCAGAGTCACGGTTCTTACTGCCCTTGAACACCGCCAGATTGGATCCGCCGACGAAGGACGTGCCGGACTTCTCCATCGGCATGGTGGCAACCGCGTACTTGTCGGCGAAGTCTGCGCCACCGGCCTTCTCCAGGTTTCCGATGTTGTAAGGACCGGAAATCATCATCGGCGCGGATCCGTCGACGAAGGCTGACTCGGCAGCCCCTGCGCCCATGTTCGGCGCCGGGTTGGCGATGCCGTCGGTGAAGAAACTCTGGTAGTAGGACAGCGCGTCAACCCATTCCGGGCTGTCCAGCGTCCACTCCGTGCCCTCGGCGTTCATCAGCTCTGCGCCGCGCGACCAGCCGAACGGCAGCGCGCCCTGGAACGAGTCCACCCCACCGGCCAGCAACTGGATGCCCCACTTGGCACCGGCCTTGTCCTGCATGGCCTTCGCCATGGCCTTGAAATCTTCCTGGTTGGTCGGGAAGGTGCTGTAGCCGGCCTTTTCCGCCAGGTCCTTGCGGTAGAACACGACCCGGGTGTCCACGTACCACGGCACGCCGAGGGTCGCTCCGTTCACCTCACTGGACTTCACCGACCCGGGGAAGAACCCGCTGGTGTCGATGCTGTCGGGCACCGGGTCGAAGGCATCGGCGAAGTCGCCCATCCAGGTGGTGCCCATCTGCGCGACGTCCGGCGTCTGGCCGCCGGCAATGGCGGTCTGGTACTTGTTGTGCGCGGCCTCCCAGGGGATGGCCGTGACCTCGACCTTCACGTCCGGATTGGCCGCTTCGAACTCCTTGACCAGGGCCGGCAGCTTCTCGCCTTCGGCGCCCTGTGCCCAGATCGTCACAGTGCCCGTGGCGGGCCCTTCGGCGACGGCGGCGGCGGACTCCGAGTCCGATCCTGATCCACTCTCGCTGCTGCGCCCGCAGGCGCTGAGGGTGAGCACCGCGGCCAACAGACCTGCGGTGACCATCATTTTCTTACGGAACATCGACGTTCCTTTCCTGGCATGGGGATGCTGCCCGCGCAGCTGTGCGGGACTCGTACGAAATCGTCGGGGCCCGTAGAGGGCGACGCGAGAAGACGGCTCGCTGTGTGAACCGGAATAGCGATCTATGCGCTTAGCTGTTGCCGTGAGTTAAGCGCATTGAGCGGGACATGGCAAGCATTGTGCCGGGTGCCTGAGGTTCCTGAACCGATTCAAACGGGCAATTCACCAAGTGACCGGGCATGGCATTGCGATGAGTGACGCGCCGTTGTGCGGCGGGCCGTCAGGCGTCAGGGCGCCGGCAGCCGCAGCTTTCGCGCAACGCCAGGGAAACCGGCAATTTCCGGCTGATCGGGGGTCGCTCCGGGTACGTCAGACGCTCCAGCAGGATGTCGACGACCGTTCGTCCCATCGCTTCCATCGGCTGCCGAACGGTGGTCAGGCCCGGCCTGACGACGCGGCCGGCCGCGATCCCGTCGAAGCCCGTCACGACGATGTCATCGGGAACGACGACACCGGCCGCGCCCAAGGCGTCCATCGCGGCCAGTGCATCCTGGTCGGTCACACACACCAGCGCCTGCGGGAGTTCGGCGTGCCGCAGCAGTCGGTCGATCACCTCGGCGGCGTGCCGGGCCGTCGCGCGCGGTGGTGACAGCGACGCCCGCGGCACCGGTGATCCCGCGGCGCGCAGTGCGCTCCGGAACGCACGGAAGCGGGCCTGCTGATCGAAACCAGAGGTGTCCCCGAGGAACTGAAAGCGCGTCAGCCGATGCTCAGTGGTCAGATGGTTGATCAACTGCCGCATGCCGCGGGCGTTGTCCACCGTCACGTGGTTGAGGTCGTCGTCCCGCGACGGCTGGGACAGTTCGACGACCGGAATCCGCCGCGAGATGCGGTGCAGCACCTCCGTGGGCACGGTGTGCGGGAAGACCGCGATTCCGTCCACCCGTCCGGCGATGTCGGCCACCACCGTCTCGGTGTTCTCCTGCCCGCGACCTCCGACCATCAGGGCATACCCGCGCCGCCAGCACTCGAGTTCGACGCCCCGTTGCACCTCGTCGACATAGAGCGGGAACAGTCGGAGGTCCTCGTTCAGGTCAGCTGTCGGTGCACCGAGCGCGGTCGGCGGAACCGTTCCGGGTTCCGCGTGATGGTCGGGCGCGTCGAGCAGGTAGTCGAAGGAGAACAGGCCCAGGGCACGGGTTCTGCCGTCTGCCAGTCCGCGGGCGCTGGCGGAGGGCACATACCCCAACTCACGCGCGGCGGCCAGCACAGCCTCCCTGGTGGACGGCTTCACCTTCTCCGGGCGTCGAAAAGCGAAGGAGACTGTCGCGATCGAGACACCGGCGCGTTCGGCGACGTCGTACACGGTCGGTGATTTCGCCATTGTGCCTCCCTTGCGGAAGCCGCAGTCTATGCGCTTTTACGACATCGGCCGGCCGGAATTGCGGGTCGATGTCTCAACCGGTTCGCCATTGCTCCGGTCGAGCAATTGCCGTTCCAGTGCGTCACCGACCCACTGTTCGAACTCCGCGGGTGTCCATCCGGACTCGTCGACGAGCTCCCGGTAGACACCCGCTGCGGCCAGGGCGCGGTACACGGCCTGCGCCTCACGGACGGGAACCCGCAGATCCGGTTCCAATGAGGCGATCATCGCATCCATCTCCTGGTTGCGACCGGCCAGCTTCGACCGGAGGAGCGCCCGGGTCTCGGGGCTTTCGTCGGTGGCCGCCTCGAAGATCAGAACCACGTCGAACCCGGCCTCGTACAGATGCCGCAGCCAGGCCGCCGCGCCTCGGAGCCTGCGGACGGGTTCCGGTTCGGCGAGCACCTCACGGGCCCGTTCCCGGGCGCGTGCCTGCTCCAGCCAGCGCTCGCAGATCAGCGACAGGATCTCCCGCTTGGTGCCGAACGCCGAGTAGACGGTTCGCACGGCGACGCCGGCCTCCGCGGCGATCGCCTCCATGCTGGTCGAGCCGTACCCGGCGCTGCCGAACAGCCGGCGGGCGGCGTCCGCGATCCGGTCCCTGGTCGCCGCGGCCTGCTGCTGCCGGTAGGTCGATCCGGTGTTGACGGTCGCCCCCATGCGAGGCACACTAACACTGTGTTCAGTGCAGTAGGACTGCAACCAGAGCAGGCCCGCTGCATTCATCCTTCCGGAGGTTCCGATGAGCGCAGTCACGGACAACACGTCCACACCGGTGGCGTCGCCACCGTCACCGGCGCTGGCCGTGATCCACCGCATCTTCGACGAGGGATTCGCCACGGGTGCCACCGATGTCGTCGACGAGATCTGCTCGCCGGACCTGGTCGAGCATCAGTTCGGACTGGCCGGACGCGGGGCCGATGCGGTCGATCACGTCAAGGCGGCGATTCAGGACGTGCATCGGATGGCGCCGGACATGACCTTCACCATCGAGGATTCTGTGCAGTCGGGCGACACCGTCTGGGTCCGCGTCCGAGCCACCGGAACGGCGACGGGGGAGTTCTTCGGCCCGCCGAGTGGCCGCCCGGTGGACATCACCGTGGTGGACATCGCCAGAGTGGTCGACGGTCGCATCGTCGAGCATTGGGGAGTGCCGGACCGTTTCGCGCTCCTGGCGCAAACCGGCGTCCTCGAGCGGTTTGCCGGACCGCGCCGGGAAGCGGGTAGTGCTGGTGTGGCCGGATGACCACCACGGCGCCGCCATCTGGGGCGGCCGTCCGGTTCCCTTTCCCACCCTTGCTTTTCGCCGCTCCGCTCGCCGCGACGCTGGCAGCCAACCGGCTCCTGCTGCCGCTGACCCTGCCCGCCATCCCCGGCATGACCGTTGCCGGCGGCGTTCTCGCTGTCGCCGGCATGGGCATGAGCCTGTCCGGCGTGGCCGCAATGGTCCGGCACCGGACCACTGTCGTGCCACACCATCCGGTGGCCCACCTGGTCACCGCGGGTCCGTATCGGATCAGCCGCAACCCGATGTACGCGGGCATGGCCATCGCCTCGGTCGGGGTCGCGCTGTTCGCCGGCACCTGGTGGCCACTGGTCGCCCTTCCGTTCAGCGTCACTGCCACCAGTCGGTTGGTCATCGGGCCGGAGGAGGAGTACCTGGGCCGCCGTTTCGGCGCCGACTACCAGCGCTACCGTGCACGGGTGCGCCGCTGGTTCTAGTGAACTCCGTTGGGCTGACACCGTCTGCGGGCCCTGGCCAGGTAGAACCCGCGCTCGCCTGCGCCCCCGGGATCGTGTCTCACGGCGGTGTGGTGATGAGCCGGAACCGGGAATGTCCCCATCGGTGATCAATGAACTGTTGACGGGGTCGGGTGGGCGTTGGCGAGGACCGATCCGACCAGGCATACCACTCAGCGATCCTCCCACTTGTGTCACCTACTGGCGGAGTTGATCCTGCTGCGGGTCGAGATTGCCCTCATCGATCGCAACGGCGCGTCATGGGACCGCACATGATTTCGCGGTTGTTTCGCGTCGTTACATAATGGACAAAAGGCTGGGCCGTGACAAAGAGGCTCAACAGTTCGCAACGGTTTGAAAAGCCGTTGAAATACATGCAGCCTCGGGGTCAGCCTCAGATCCGGACAACTTTGCCGGGAGTAGACATTCGCAGCAATACCGTCTATTGCGGCAGTTTGCCGCCATAAATACCCGTCGTGAAGCGCTGCCTGCCAACGGCTTTGCCGCTCGACACGTCGCCAGCGTTGCGCTGGCCCACCTCACCGGTTCGTCATCTTTGTGGTCGCGCCGCCGGCGATCTGTTGGTGCTCCCTAGTTGGATCACCAACTCTCGACGAGTTTGCAACCTTTCCTGCCAAACTCCTTGCGGATGTTGGTATGGAATGCTTACATACTCGAATGATTCGGAGCGTACGAAGAGACGCTCCTGAAACCGGAAATTCGGTGACAGGAGGAGCCGGTGCTCACCGGCTGATCTCAGACGCCCGAGTCCTCCGTCCCACCACAAAGCGGCTGCCTCGACATACCCGGTCGCACAACAGGGCTCTTGTCCTGCAGACGATTTACAGCACAGGTACCCAGAGTCGCGCCGATGTAGCGCGCATCACTGGGCTGACCCGCGCCGCAGTTTCGGATCTCGTCGCCGAACTGATGTCCGAGGGGCTCCTTCTGGAGACAGGTCAGCGGGAGGAGGCACGCCCAGGTAAACCTGCGACCCTCATCGAGCTCAACCGCAACGCTTTTCAGATCGTGGGCATCGACCTGAGCGACGCAACGACCTTCCGGGGCGGCCTGCTCGATCTCGACGGGACCATCCTCGATCGCGAGGACATCGCCCTCAATGGCGTTACGGGGCAACAGGCGCTCGATACTGTGCTGGAACTCTGCCAGCACCTCATCGATCGCTCTTCGGCACCCTTGCTGGGTATCGGAGTTGGTTCGCCGGGGATCGTTGATTCGCGAGGAACGGTGGAAACCGCCCCGAATCTGGGATGGACGGACTTGCCTCTGCGCGCGCAGCTCGCCGAGCGGTTCGACCTACCGGCCATCGTCTCCAATGACGCGGACGCCGCCCTGCTTGCTGAGTTCTCCTTCGGCAACACCCACAACGACATGATGCTCGTCAAGGTCGGCCGCGGCCTGGGTGCAAGCCTGCTGCTCGGCGGCGCACCGGTCGTGGGCGCCATGAACGCGGCAGGCGAGATCGGCCACGTCGTGGCTGATTTCGCTGGTGCATCATGTGTGTGCGGCAAGAATGGGTGCCTGGAAACTTGGGTCGCGGTCCCCCGGCTGACCACCGCGTTCGAGAACCGGGGACTTGACTGGCGGACGACCGGTGGCATTGACGCCGGTCGAGACATCCTTGCCGAGGCCGGGGAGCGACTCGGGTCCGTCCTGTCCCCGGTCGTCGCAGCGCTGAATCTCACCGACGTGATCGTGAGCGGTCCGGCGCAATTGCTCAGCGGGCCGTTCATAGACGCGGCGGTGGAGACCATTCAACTCCGCACGATGCGCACGTACACCGGCGATCTCACTCTTCGGATGACCACGCTCGGCGAGGACATTGTGACCCGTGGCGCCTCCATGACCGTTGTCTCGCGCGTGCTCGGTTTCTCCTGACCGCACGCTCAATTCCACAGCAGCGCCTGACGTGGCTCAGCCACAGAAATGGGAAGACAGCATGCACAAAGCATTTCGATGGGCCGCACTTGCCGTCGCAGGAGCTCTCGCACTGAGCAGCTGCGGCGGCTCCCAAGGACAGGCTGCGGGTAACTCGGCGGCTTCCGGCACGGCCGATGCGGCGACCCTCACCCTTGGCAACGCCGGGGACATTCCAACCTGGGATCCGGGAGAAATCAAGGAGGGCATGGTGATTCACTACGCCGAGGCCGTCTACGACCCCCTCCTGCGTAAGACCGCCGACTCCGAGATCGAGGGCAACCTCGCCACCGACTTCAAGTACAACGACGACCTCACCGAGCTCACGCTCACCTTGCAGACAGGGATCACCTTCACCGACGGACAGGCTTTTGACGCCGAAGCTGTCAAGGCCAACCTGGAAGCCCGCAAAGCCGGCGCCGGCTCTGCCTCCGAAACGGCGAAATCCATCTCGGCCGTCGATGTGGTCGATCCCACGACGGTCAAGATCAAGCTGACAGAGCCGAACCCGGCCCTGCTCGCCGGCTTGGCGACATACACCGGATTCATGGTCAGCCCCGCGAGCATCAAGGCCCGGACAGCCGGCACCGCGCCGGTCGGCACCGGCCCTTACACTCTTGATACGGCCGCGACTCAGAAGGGCACGAGCTACCAGTTCGTCGCTCGGCCGGACTATTGGAACCGCGCCGCCTTCCCGTTCGGCACGATTGTCATCAAGGTGATCAGCGACTTCACCGCCATGTACAACGCGTTGAGCACCGACCAGGTGCAGTTCATGTATGCCACAGCCGACATGGCCGACCAGGCGAAGTCAGCAGGTCTGAACGTCGATACCGTCCCCGGCGAGTGGCAGGGCATCATCCTGCAGGACCGGGCCGGGAAGCTCGCGCCGGCGCTCGGTGACGCACGGGTTCGGCAGGCCATCAATTACGCGCTCGACCGCGCGGCCATCCTCAAGACGTTCTACGCCGGATACGGGCAGGTGTCGACGCAGACGTTCAACCCGGCCAGCGATGCGTGGGTCGACGCCCTGAACGAGCGATACCCCTACGACCCTGCCAAGGCGAAGCAGCTCCTTGCAGACCCCGGGTTTGCGAACGGCTTCGAGCTGCCCTTGTCCTACTCCGAAGGTTTCCAGACCCCTCTCATCCCCATTCTGGCGCAGTACCTGTCGCAAGTGGGGATCACCCTGAAGCCCGTCTCCGTCGCGTCGTTCTCCAATGGTGGACTCGACACCCTCATCGGCGCACCAGCTTTCGTGCTGTCCTTTTCCACCAACATCCCAGCGTGGATAGATGTGCTGAACAAGCTCACCCCAACCTCCCTGTGGAACCACTTCGGCTACACCGACGACACCGTGGCCAAATTCCTGAAGGAGATCCCGCAGTCGTCGGGTAGCGAGCAGGCAAAGCTCTATCAGGAGTTCAACACCTACATCGTCGATCAAGCGTGGTTCGCCCCGATTGCGACGCTGGACAACGTCTACCTGTCGAGCAAGGCCATCAAGGTGACGATGCAGCAGGCCCAGTTGGTACCCAGCCTCCGGTTCTTCGCGCCCGCGGCGTGACAGCAAAGGGGAGCAACTGATTCGGTTCGTCCCCTTGTCTCTCAGCACGACAGATCGAGGACTCCATGATCCGTTTCATCGCCAAGCGACTCCTGGGCGGCATGATGCTCGCGTACGTGGTCGTCACGGGCATGTTCTTCTTCCTCAAGCTCACCGGCACCGATCCGGCGCGCGGGGCACTCGGCCTGTACGCGACCCCCGACCAGGTCGCGACCAAAAGGATGCAGCTCGGGCTTGACCGCCCAGTCGTTGTCCAGTATCTGGACTGGCTCGGCCACGCGGTCACGGGTGATTTCGGTGTCTCCTCCTCCACGAACACCCCTGTGTTCAACCTCGTGGTCGCGAGCCTGCCCGTGACCGTGTCCCTCGCCATCGGCGCCGTCGTGGTCGCCGGTGTTCTGGGCGCACTTCTGGGAGTTCTGGCCGCAGTGAACCCGGGGCCGCTGGACAAGGTTCTGCAAATCGTGATGGTTCTTGGGTTTGCACTACCGAACTTCTGGGTCGCTATCCTGCTCGCGCTCCACTTCGCCGTGGAACTGCAGTGGTTCCCGGCCACCGGGTACACCCCGCTGTCGGTGTCGCCGGCCGGATGGTTGCAGACCATCGCCCTGCCGGTCATCGCACTCGCCATCGGCTCGATCGCCGCAATAGCGCAGCAACTCCGCAACTCCGTCGTCACAGTCTTCGGCCAGGATTATGTTCGGACGCTGCGCAGCCGCGGACTTTCGCGTACGGACATCCTGCTGACCCACGTCCTGCGCAACGCCTCGCCACCGGCTCTCACCATGCTGTCGCTGCAGTTCATCGCCGCGCTGAGCGGTGCCGCGATCGTAGAGCGGGTCTTTGCGCTGAAGGGCATCGGATCCGTCGCCATCGCCGCGAGCGGATCCAGTGACATCCAGGTGATCATGGGCGTCCTTCTGTTCACGGTCTTGATCGTGGTCGGGGTCAATCTGGTCGTCGACATCCTCTACGGCGCACTGAATCCGAAGGTGAGGGTCCGATGAGCACGGTTTCCGCCGAGGCCGAGGCCGAGGCCGGGGTCGTGCCTGCCTCGTCCGCCCGTCTCAAGCGCTTCCTGCGAAACCCGCTCGGCATGGCGGCGGCGGTGATGTTGATCCTCATCGCCCTGTCCGCCGTGTTTGCGCCACTGCTCGCACCATATGACCCCAACATGGTTTCCCTCGGCGATGCTCTGCTTCCCCCCGGCGGTGATCACCTCTTGGGGACGGACGCAAGCGGCCGCGACGAGTGGAGCCGTCTGCTATGGGCGGGGCGGACAAGCCTCGAAGCGGCGCTCATCATGGTCGTCACCGCAATTGTGGTCGGCGTGCCGTCGGGCCTGCTGGCCGGCTACCTTGGCGGCCGGTTCGACAGCGTCGCGTCGTGGATTGCCAACCTCCTGATGTCGCTCCCGCAGATCCTCATCCTGGTTGTGATCATCACCTCGCTGGGCAACGGGCTCTATCCGACGATGATCACACTGGGTATTTTGTCCTCTCCCGACCTCTTCCGGCTCACCCGCAGCGTCGTCGTGAACGTCCGGAACGAGCTCTACATTGACGCCGCCCGGGTGTCGGGCCTGTCGCCGGCGCGAATCATTTTCCGGCACGTTCTGCTGGTCGTGCTCGGCCCGGTGCTGCTGCGGGCGTCGCTCGTCTTCGGTCTCGCGATCATCGTCCAGTCGGGCCTGGAGTTCCTCGGGTTCGGGCAGTCCGACCGGCCCAGTTGGGGACGGATGCTCAGTGAGGCGTTCCAAACCTTCTACCGGGCCCCGGATCTCGTCTATCCGCCCGGTGTGGCCATTGGACTCACCGCTGTCTGTCTGGTCATCGTCGCCGCCGCAGCGGCCGACACCCTCGGCTCGGAACGCGGGGTGCGTCGCCGCCGCCGTCCCGCGGCGGTCGCGCCCAGCTCAGTCGCGGAGCCTGTCGCCAGTGACGACGACGGGTCCACCGACGCCGTCCCAGCGAAATCCGTCGCCCTGGACAAGGGTGTTGCCGCCGCAGCCCACACAACCAATGGAAGTTCGGTGGGTACCGACAGGGATGTACCCGAGGCGGCCGTCCTGCGCGTGGAGAACCTGACCATCGCCTACCCGAACCAGGATGGCTGCGAGCGCGTCGTCGTGGATGGAATCAGTTTGTATCTGGAGCGCGGCGAGGTTCTTGGCATCGTTGGTGAATCTGGGTCGGGCAAGTCGCAGACGTCTTTCGCGATCTTGGGGCTTCTTCCACCGGGCGCCCGGGTCTCCGCCGACCGCCTCCAACTCGACGAGGTCGACCTGCGCACGGCGGGGGAGCGACAGCTACAAAGCCTCCGTGGCACCAAGATGGCCTACATTCCGCAGGAGCCACTATCCAATCTCGATCCGTCTTTCACTGTCGGTTACCAGCTGGTGAAGCCTATCGTCCGCAAACTCAAGGTCTCGCGGAAGAAAGCACGCAGCATCGCCGTCGCGCTGCTCGAGCGGGTCGGCATCCCAGACCCACCACGTGTCATGTCGTCATATCCGCATCAGCTCAGCGGCGGCATGGCCCAGCGGGTGCTGATCGCCGGCGCGGTTTCCTGCAACCCAGAGATCATCATCGCCGACGAGCCCACCACGGCTCTCGACGTGACAGTTCAGGCCGAGGTGCTGCACCTGCTCCGTGAACTCCAACGGGAACGCAACATGGGCATGATTCTGGTGACCCACAACCTGGGCGTCGTCGCCGACATCTGTGATCGGGTCGCGGTGATGCGCGAGGGGCAGATCGTCGAGCTGAGCTCGGTGAAGGAGCTCTTCGCACATCCGCGGCACGAGTACACGCGAAGCCTGCTCGCCGCGACCCTCGAGGGAGCCCCGTCGCGGGCCGAGCGCGACCTGATGCCGGCCGGCCGATGAACGCCACGAACGGGTCCGCACCTTTGCTCGATGTGTCCGAACTCAACGTCTTGTATCCCGCGAAAGGGTTCCGGGCGCCGCCTTTCCAGGCGCTGCACGACATCTCTATCCAGATCCACAGCGGCGAGACACTCGGTCTGGTGGGTGAGTCCGGATCCGGCAAATCCACGCTCGGCAAGGCAATTCTCGGACTTACTCCCATTTCCTCGGGATCTGTGCACTACGACGGTCGCGACATCACACATCTGAAAGGCCGCGCCCGCCGCGCACTGAGCAGCCACATCCAGGTCGTCTTTCAAGATCCGTACTCCTCGCTGAACCCGGCGATGACAGTGCAGTCGATCCTCGCGGAGCCGCTCCGGGCCGCCGGGGTCCCGCTCGCGGACGCCACGCGGCGTATTCGATCGCTCCTGGACCAAGTCCAGATGCCCGCCGGGTCATCGGAACGGTACCCGGGCGAGTTCTCGGGTGGTCAGCGGCAGCGTGTCGCGATTGCCAGGGCCCTTGCCCTGGAACCAAAGCTGATTGTGTGCGACGAACCAGTCAGCGCGCTCGACCTGTCCACCCAGGCAAGAGTTCTCGATCTCCTCGGGGACTTGCAACGGGAGACCGGCATCGCATACCTTTTCGTCACCCATGACCTCGGCGTCGTGCGGTACGTCAGTCATCGCGTCGCCGTCATGAATGGCGGGTGCATCGTCGAGTCAGGCGATACCGACGCCGTGACCAGCTCGCCCGCTGAGGCCTACACCGCCAAGCTCATGCTCGCTGCGCCAGTGCCGGATCCAACGGCGCAGGCCGAAAGGCGTCGTCACTACCGCGCTCTGGCAGACCGCGCTGCCCCCTGAGAGCAGCCGGCGCGAACTCCATCATTCCCGGCAGAAAAGGAACAACAATCGTGGATCTCGGATTCAGCTCGTACAGTTTTTACCAGAAGCTCCGCACGGGTGCGATGAGCCTTCTTGATGTGGTCGACTGGGTCGCCGCCAGCGAGGGCGAGCACCTCGAAATTGCCACAGTCTCGCTCTCCCAGGACATGACGAACGACACGTCGACGCTGGTGTCCGATCCGGATTTCGTCCGTGTACTGGGGGCGAAAGCCCGATCTGCCGGTGTTCCGTTAAGCAACTTGGTCATCCCCGCCAACTTCCTCACTGACACCCCGGAGGACTATGACCGCGAAATGAATCGCGTCAAGGACCATATCCGGGTCGCCGACGTGCTCGACATCCGTCTTTTCCGGCATGATGTCGTTGCCTGGGCGCACCGCGACACAGATATCGCTGACTATGAGAGGAGTCTGCCAGTCCTGGTCGACGCATGCAGTGAAATCGCCCGTTTCGCCGCCGGTTACGGCATCACCACGAGCGTGGAAAACCACGGCATGATGGTGAACGCCAGCGAGCGCGTGCGGCGGTTGATCTACCTCGTCAACGAGCCCAATTTCAAAACGACTCTCGACGTCGGCAACTTCCTGGTGGTCGACGAGGATCCCGTGTCGGCAACAATCCAGAACATTCCGTACGCGTCGATCGTGCATCTCAAGGACTTCTACATCCGGCCGCAACGCGACGACCCGGGCCCAGGCTGGCTTTCGACCGCGGGTGGTAGCCACCTCCTCGGTTCGATCGTCGGCTACGGCGACATGAACATGCGAGGAGTGCTCCGGGCCGTGGTCGCTTCTGGCTTCGACGGCTACGTGTCGATCGAATTCGAGGGCATCGAGGACTGCATGCTCGGCGCTGAACTGGGCTTGGCGAATGCCAAGCGGATCCTGGACGAGGTGCGATGAGCGCGGAAACATTGGGTGTTGCGGTCATTGGCGCGGGAGGTATTGCCAACTTTCACCTCACCTCCTATGCCGCCAATCCCGAGGTTCGAATCGTGGGCATCCATGACCTGAACGTCGACCGAGCCCGCAGCATGGCCCAGAGGTACGGGGCCGGGCGGGTGTACGACGCACTGGACGACCTGCTCGACGACCCCACGGTGGACGCCGTGAGCATTTGCACATGGAACGATTCGCACTCGCGACTTGCCGTCGCGGCATTGAACTCCGGCAAGCACGTGCTGGTAGAGAAGCCGCTCAGCCGCACCGTTGAGGAAGCCAAGGAGGTGCAGTGCGCCGTCGAACGCAGTGGCCGTCACCTGCAGGTCGGTTTCGTCCGGCGGTTCGGGCAGAACGCGGTCACCTTGAAGCGCTTCGTCGACCGAGGCACGCTCGGTGATGTGTACTTCTCGAAGGCCACCAACATCCGCCGGATCGGTAACCCCGGCGGATGGTTCGCGGATTCGGCGCGCTCGGGCGGCGGTGCGCTCGTCGACATCGGCGTGCATGTCGTTGACTTGTGCTGGTACCTCATGGGTACGCCGAAGCCGGTGACGATCTCAGCAAACTCCTATTCACGGCTGGGGAACCGCGCGAACATCACAAACCTCGAACGGTACTGGGCCGCGGACAGCAACCCTGAGGACAATACGGTGGAGGACATGGTCAACGCGCTCGTCCGGTTCGACGACGGGTCGTCCCTTCTGCTTGACACCAGCTACTCGCTGCACGCCGTTGACGATGACCTCCATGTGAGTGTGTTCGGCGAGCGCGGCGGAGCCGAGCTGGAACCCTCACTGCGAATCGTCACCGAGGAGAATGACACCATTTTGAGAATCGAACCGCAGGTGGACCATCCGTCCTTCGAGATGGCGGAGGGCTTTGCAAACGAACTGATCTATTTTGTTGATCTTTGCCAGGGTCGAGTCCCGGATCTCGCCACTGCGGCGCAGGGTGTCGAGGTGATGCGCATGATCACCGCGATGTACGAGTCCGCCCGCTTGGGACGCGAAATCGACCTTCGATGAAGACAAACCGCGCCGATGAATCACTGAGGATCGGCGTTGACATCGGGGGGACCAAGACTGATGCGGTGGTGCTCGATCGACATGGCAGCATCGTCACGCGCTATCGGACCGGCACCGACTTCGGATCGGAAGGGGTACTCGGGACGACGACCGAGGTCGTCCACGCTGTTGCGGCGGCAACGCACCGCGGTCCGCAGTATTTCGAATCCATCGGGGTAGGCATTCCAGGGCGCGTCGACGCTGACACCGGGACGGTCGCCCACGCCGTGCACCTCGGCTTGGAGAACCTCGCTCTGGGTCCGCTGCTCGCAGAGCGTTTCGCCGTTCCTGTACGGGTGGAGAACGACGTCAACGCAGCCGCTGTGGGTGCCTTTCACATGCTCGACATGGACGTCGGCCAGTCGATGGCCTATCTGAACTTCGGCACCGGCGCAGCGGCCGGTATTGTCCGGGACGGTTCCCTCTGGCGCGGATCTGGCGGCAATGCCGGAGAGGTCGGTCACATCCCGATCGACCCCCTCGGACCGGTTTGCGTGTGCGGGCAGCGCGGGTGCCTGGAGATGATGGCCTCTGGATCAGCGGTTGCGCGCCTCTGGCCCACTCCGCATCCTCGCCCGGTGCGGGACCTGATGGACCACGCAGATGCCGGTGACGAGCGGGCGGGCCTGGTTTGGGGTGCACTCATTACCGGAATCGCCTCGGGAGTAAGGATTCTCGTGCTTGCCGTCGACGTTGATGTTGTCGTCCTGGGCGGTGGTCTGGTGTCGGTGGGCGATCCCCTGCTGCGCGCCGTGCAAGTCAGGTTGACCGAGTGGGGCTGGCAGTCGTCCTTCCTCCGCTCCTTGTCCTTGCCCGACCGGGTGCGTCTGCTCGACTGGCCGGGGACGGCTGGGGAGACCGGCATTCCCTGCCCTCCGGTCGCAGCAATCGGGGCAGCCTACTTGGGGGAGTCCGCTGGGCTTGCAATAACAGCGAGCGGGTGAGGCCGTGCATGTACCGAAATGCAGGCAGCACGCTCGGTCGGCCCGCTCGCTCATGGGTAGTGAACATCGACGTGGCCACACCATTCTCACTATCGGAGCGCATCTCACTATCGGAGCGCAGACCGGACGAGAATCGTTCTCCGTCAACGGGTCTGTTGCCACACTCACCGCCGGCACAGCCGCCGAGTCGGCGGCAGACCGAGCGTCGAAAGGAAAGGGCGAGGATCATGGCAACAGGACGTGACCTCGAACCGGACGTGCTGATCATCGGTAGCGGGCTCCTCGGGGCCTCTGTTGCTCGGATGGTCCGTGAGTCACGACCGAACGCCACCATCACCATGGTGGCGGGCGGCCCCAGGATAGGTGCAGTCCCCGGTCAGCACCTGCACGACAGCCCCGACGGGCTGCTCCGGCGCAGGTTCGCGGCCGGTGCAGCCGTCAACCAACAGAATCTCTATGTAGGTGCAGCTCGACGAACGACGCCGGCGGCTTCGCGTCGGGACCTGACACCCGGGTTGTACGGCATCGGAGCCGTGGGCAACGGCCCCGGCGAACTGCCCGGCGCTGCTGTGGCCTGGAACGAAGGAGGTATGGGCATTCATTGGGCAGCGGGCACTCCGCCGCCGTTCGGAGACGAAGTTCCCGACATGGTGAACGACGAAGCGTGGCCGGCTGATCTGCTGCGGGCGGAGACGATCCTCGGGGTGAGGAAGGACGTCTATCCAGAGGACAGCAGATCCTCGGCAATCCTGCGTACCGTGGCTGAACATGTCGGAGGGCGGGGACTCGCTGCGCCCGAGCGTATGCCGATGGCCATCAGCCGTGGAGCGGACGGCAACCTGGTTCGGACCGGCCCGAACCGGATCTGGCCGCCGCTCGCCGATGGTTCCGACACCCGCTTCACGCTGCTCGAATCGATGGTGTGTACCGCCCTTGTTCACCGGAACGGATTGGTGGTGGGTGCATCACTGAGCTCGCTGCGCAATGAACCGGACGTCATGGTCCGGGGACGCCAGGTGGTCGTGGCTGCCGACGCGCTTCGCACCCCGCAGTTGCTCTTCGCCTCGGGAATCCGGCTTCCCGCTCTCGGTCGTTATCTCAATGAGCACGCTTTTCTGTCGGGGTCGACCTTGGTGACCCCCGAGATGCTTGGTCTTGCTGCGCAAGACATCGACCCGGATCGCTCGTCAGATGAGCCCTTTCTGCACGCCCTGTGGGTGCCTTACCGCGGCGTCCAACGTCCCTATCAAGGCAGCGTCCTGTGTCGGCCGACCGATCAAGGTCCGGCAGGCTCGCTCCTGCTCACCCTGTCGTGGTACGTGCCCACCGAACTGTCTGCCGACAATCGAATGCAGTTCATTGACGGCGAAACTGACGCGACCGGTCTGCCACGCTTCACCGTTCAATTTTCCGGGAGCGCCGCGGACAGCTACCGCATTGCGCAGTCGGAGGCCGTCGTCCGCCGCATCATCCTCGCCCTGACTCGGCAGCCTTCCAGTCCACCGAACGTCCTGCTCGAGCCTGGGTCGTCTTTGCACTACACCGGCACAGTCCGAATGAGCGCCATCGACGACGGCACCGGGGTCTGTGACGGTGTTGGGCGGGTGTGGGGTTTCGACAACCTGTTCCTGGCGGGGAACGGCGTCATTCCAACTGCAATGGCGGCGAATTCGACCCTGACCGCCGTGGCCGTCGCCGTACGCACCGTCCGTGAACTGGTGAAGCAACTGGCCTGACAGCGCCGAAGGGTGCCCGATGAGACCGGTCCGCGAGCAGTGTCCGAAGGCAGCATCCCGCGGCTCTCAACGCGTCCGGTCGAGCGGATCGATAGATCGGCACGACGGGGGAACGATCGTGCATGCAGGACTGCCCTTTCGGGAAGTGGTGGTGTCCCTACACTTCTCCTGAGGGGTGGAGGTGACGGTGACGCGGCCGAAGGCAAAGGTTCGGCTTCCCGCACGCCGACCCGCGCCCAAGAACAGCGACGCGGAACAACTCGAGAGCCCGCCCGCGCCGGCCAGGACGCCACGCGTCCCGGTCCGGCCGGGGCCGCTGCGCACCGAGGACCTACCGGTGCTGCAGGCCCAGGCCGGGAACCGTGCGGTGGTGCTCGCGGTACAACGTCAGCCGGGTCCCGGATCGCCGCGGTACACCAAGGCCAACCGGCCGACCAAGGGCGCGGACGTCCGGGCGGAACTGAGGGCGCAGTTGCCCGGGCTGCTCGGTGCGCTGAGCGAAGCGCAGCTCGATCACTGGCAGCAGGTCGTCGACTACTACGCCGTCAGCAGGCACATCGATCGGGAATTGGGCGAACTGTACGCGGATTTCAAGAGCCGATATCCCGGACTCGAACCCGGTCCGCAGGGCATGTATTCAGGGTTCGGCCCGTACAACGAGGCGGTCGCGAAGATCCGTGCGGGCCGGCTGAAACGCCCGCCGGGCGGAGACAAGCTGACCGTCGACCCACAGTTCCTGCTGGCCGACGATGTGCGGGCCGAACCGGAGTGGGACGTCAAGGCCGAGAAAGCGTTCCGTGAGTGGGCGATCGCCGAACTCGCGAAATCACCACCGGTGTTCGACATGTACCCCGAGCACGACGACGAGATCATCTCGCGCCGCACCGCTCTCGGCAGCTACACCACCAAGGGCGTGCTCACGCTTGCGGACCTGAGGCACCAATTCGCCGCTGAGTATGCGGCACGTGTGACCAACAGACCGGAGTGGCTGCAACTGCGCAGCGCCTTCCACGACACACTTGCGGCCTATTACGACGCGACACAGGTGCATCGAGAACGCAGTGACATCAACAAGAAGAACAGCGGCTGGTTCGGCGTCGACATCGTCCGCAACATCATCGAGGCCGTCGGCGATGGTGACCAGGACTACCCGTCGATCCGGCAGTGGGACCAACCGAAAGCGCTGATCGACCAGGCGAAGCCGTTGCTCGATGCGCAGCATTTCGAGCTGGCCGTGCCCATCTTGGCGATGGCGGAGCTGTCCACCGCCCAGGCGGCGGATCGCATCTTCGCCTACGACCACCGGGTCGAGAGTGGCGCCGCGGTGGCGGTGAAGTGGCTCGGCCGGGTGAAGACGGTCGGATCGGTGGCCGCCGGCATCGCCGCCGGGCCGCTCGGCATCACCGGGTCGGCGCTGGTCGCCGGCGGATACACCTTCGTCCAGGAGGGCGCGCAGAACGTCTCGGCGATGGCGCACGACCAGCGCACCGACCTCGGCCTGGCCGGGTTGATCAAGCAGGCCGGGATGGCAACCGTCATGGGACTTCTGGGCGGCGCACTACAGGCGCGGTTCCAGGCTGCGATGTCGGCGCGGCTGGCGGCGATGACGGGGAGCGCCGGCGGCGCCGTCCGGGACATCGCCACCAGCTCCGCAGCGGCGATGACGTCGTCGGTCTACACAACGGCCGTGGAATCCGTGCTGGCCTCCGTGGTGGAGGGAAAGGCGTTGCCCGCGAACGCCACCGAGTTCGCCGATCTGATCGTCGACAAGGCGCTGCAGGCCGGTGCGATGGACGTGGCGTTGCGCGGGCCGTCGGCGCGAGCGGCAAGGGAATACCAGTCGTGGCGGGCCGGCCGCATTCCCACAGCCGGTTCGGCAGGGAAGGACACCGCCGGCGCCAAGCCGGGCGCCGACCCCGCGGCCGACCCGTCGGCGAAGGCGGCGCTTCCGGATCCATTGCAGATGCCCGAGGACGTGGCCCAGCGGTTGCTGCGCGACAGCGGCGGCTGGGACAGGCTCTCCGCCGACCTGAACACCGGAACCGGCCTGGGCCACGGTCTGATGCCGGCCGAACGACGAGCGCTGCTGAACAGGTTCGAGGCATCGCGTGAAGTGCTTGCGCGCGACGTCGCCGCGATGTTCCAGGGCTCGGTGTCCGTCACCGACGCCGGCGTCGGCCAGGGGATCGAGGTGCGATTCATCGGTGACGGCGCCGAGCTCCGGATGGCGCAGGCCCGGGAGTACTTGGATCTCAAACGCCCCGGCTGGTCGCGGGAGACCGGGGTATCCCTGCAGGCGGGCACGAAAGCGGTCGGTGGACCGAAATCACAACGGGCGGCGCAAGCGCTGGAACGGGCCACCCCGGAGGCAAGGAAGCTGGCCGCCCAGCTGGCGCCGCTGTACGAGAATTGGAACGGGCTCAAGGGTGAGCAACGCCTGCAGTTGCTGGTGGAGTTCGTCAATCAGCGGCTGCGGCCCGCCGGGGTTCCCGACGTGCACCCCGCGTTCGGCAGCAAGGGCGCCGCCGAGGACGGTGCGATGAACCCGAAGACGTGGGAACTGCAGATCCATGCAGGCTTGCTGAAGGGCAACCACACGCCCGACCAGTTCGCGTACGTCTGCGGCATCGTTCTGCACGAGGGACATCACGCGCTCCAGATGTTCCGGGCAGCCAGAACCAACCCTGTCCTGGCACGCTCACGGCTCGATCCTTTGGTCTTCGAGGCCGTGATGAAAGCCAATCGCGGCGACATACCGGCCGAGAAGCTCAGGGTGGACACCCTCGAGTACGCCGAGGCCGCCGATGTACGGGAAAGCCTGTGGGGTGCCGGCAGGCCGTACAACAAGCAGGTGTACCGCCGACTCGACGTAGCCGCTGACGCCTACGCGAACGCGGTACGCAACTATCGGCAGGTCGAGGCACTGCCGTTGGAGGCACCCATGCGGAAGGTGGCGGTTCGTGACGTCAAAGCGGCGCGCGCTGCGCGGGACGCCGCGCACGACGACTACATGCGCCTTCCGGAGGAGGTCGAGGCCTGGCGGATCGGGAAGGAGACCGAGGCCGCGCTGAGGGAGCGGTTGCGGCTGGACACCGCGCTGGCCACCGCCAAACGGGCCGAGCGGCAGGCGCACGCCGCCTTCAACAGGATCGACAATCCTTTGCTGGCGGAGCTTCTCAATCCCGTCAAGCGACCGTCGGCCGCAACCTTGCAGGCTTGGGAGAACGCCATGGCCCGCCACCATCGCACCCTGGAAGTCGTCGAGGCCATCCTGCAGCGACGGCTGGCCCTCGCGACCAAGGGCCGGCCGGACAAGCCCTGATCGACGTTCGATCGGACCCACCGCGGGCGCTGCCTGCCGACGACAGGCAGGATGGGCCGTAATGACGGCTGGCGGGGATCTGCTCGTGGCCGCTCGCCCACCATTGACCCTCGACCGCGCAGAGAACGGTGATGCACGATGACGGGCCCCGACGCCCACCAGGCCTACTTGGTGGCCGGCACACGGACACCCTTCGGCCGGTACGGCGGCGCGCTGGCGGCGGTGCGACCCGACGACCTGGCTGCACTCGTGCTGCGCAGTCTGGTGCGCGGCCTGCCATCGGTCGACTGGGACCAACTGGACGACGTGCTTCTCGGATGCGCCAACCAGGCAGGGGAGGACAACCGGAATGTGGCTCGGATGTCGAGCCTGCTTGCGGGCCTGCCCGTCTCAGCGCCAGGGGCGACTGTCAACCGGCTCTGCGGATCCAGCCTGGACGCCCTCGCGATTGCCGCTCGAGCAGTGCGCAGCGGGGACGCCGACCTGATCGTCGCCGGGGGAGTGGAAAGCATGAGCCGGGCACCGTTCGTCATGCCCAAGGCCACCTCGGCGTATTCGCGGGCCACCGAGATCTACGACACCACCTTGGGTTGGCGATTCATCAATCCGGCGATGGCCCAGATGTACGGCACCGACTCGATGCCACAGACCGCGGAGAATGTGGCGGCCGAATTCGGGGTGGCGCGTAAGGACCAGGACGCCTTCGCGCTGCGGTCCCAGGAGCGCACCGCCAAGGCGGTTGCCGCCGGCCGGATGGCTCAGGAGATCACTCCGGTCGAAGTGCCCGCCTCGCGCGGACCGGTCGTGCTGGTCGACCGGGACGAGCACCCCCGGGAGACCACCCTGGAGGCACTCGCGGCACTGCGACCGATCTTCGCGGGCGGCACCGTGACAGCAGGCAACGCCTCCGGTGTCAACGACGGCGCTGCGGCGTTGCTGATCGCCTCCGGACGCGCTGTCGAACGCCACGGCTTGACCCCGCTGTGCCGTGTCACGTCTGGCACCGCGGTGGGTGTGCCACCCCGGATCATGGGCATAGGTCCGGTGTTCGCAACCCAAAAGCTCCTGCAACGCAACGAGTTGACGGTGTCCGACATCGACGTCATCGAGTTGAACGAGGCCTTTGCCGCGCAGGCGCTGGCGGTGCTGCGGCAACTCGGACTGCCCGACGACGCCGAACACGTCAACCCCAACGGCGGCGCCATCGCGCTCGGTCACCCGCTCGGTGCCAGTGGCGCGCGGCTGGCCCTGACCGCGGCGCTGGAACTCCGGCACCGCGGCGCCCGGCGCGCGCTCGCGACGATGTGCATCGGCGTCGGCCAGGGCATCTCCGTGTTGCTCGAATCCGCCTGAGCCGGTGGAACCATCGATGAAGGAGCCAGCATCCATGACGACCACCAACGGGTTGGCCGCAGCGGTGGATGAGAACACCCCGGCCGCGGAGATCACCGCGGCCGCGCGCGATTACCTCGATCTCGACTCCCTGTTCACGGCGGAAGAACTCGCTCTTCGCGACCGGGTCCGGGAATTCGTCGACCGGCGCATCCGGCCGAACATCGCACAGTGGTACGAGAAAGCCATCTTCCCGCGGGAGATCACCACCGAAATGGGTGATCTCGGGCTGCTCGGCATGCACTTGACGGGATATGGCTGCGCCGGCCGCAGCTCGGTCGAATACGGCCTGGCCGCGATGGAACTGGAGGCAGGCGATTCCGGCCTGCGGACGTTCGTCAGCGTTCAGGGGTCGCTGGCGATGAGCGCCATCTCCAAGCACGGCTCCGAGGACCAGAAACAACAGTGGCTGCCGGGCATGGCGGCGGGTCAGTTGATCGGTTGCTTCGGGCTGACCGAACCGACCGCGGGCAGCGACCCCGGAGCGATGACGACCCATGCGCGACGCGACGGCTCCGACTGGGTTCTGACCGGCGCGAAGAGATGGATCGGGCTGGCATCCATTGCCGATGTTGCCATCATCTGGGCGCAGACCGACAGCGGCATCAGGGGTTTCGTCGTCCCGACGGCGACGCCGGGTTTCGCCGCCAGCAACATCGAGCCGAAACTGTCGATGCGGGCGTCCATCCAGTGCGACATCACCCTGGACGAGGTTCGACTGCCGGCAGACGCTGTCCTGCCGGGCGTCGTCGGACTGAGGGGCCCGTTCTCCTGCCTGAACGAGGCGCGGTACGGGATCATCTGGGGCGCGTTGGGCGCCGCGAGGGACTCCTACGAGGTGGCCCTGCGCTACAGCCTGCAGCGGTTGCAGTTCGAGCAGCCACTGGCCGCCTACCAGCTGACCCAGCGCAAGCTCGTCGACATGGTCCTGGAGATCCAGAAGGGCGTCCTGGTCGCACTGCACACCGGCCGGTTGAAGGACGCCGGTAAACTGTCGCCGCAGCAGATCTCGTTCGGGAAATTGAACAACGTCAGGCAGTCGATCGAGATCTGCCGGGAGGCGCGGACGATTCTCGGTGGCAACGGAGTCACCCTGGAATACTCGCCGTTGCGGCACTCGAACAACCTCGAGAGCGTCCGCACCTACGAGGGAACCGACGAGGTGCACACCCTGATCATGGGCCAGGCCATCACCGGGCTGCCCGCCTTCCGGTAGGAGTCGAAGCGCGATGGGCGTCACCCAGTCCCCGGCCGAAGAGGTCAGCGGCAGCGACAGCGTGCGGCGAATCCTGGTGGTCGGCGCCGGGGCGATGGGATCACAGATCGGGATGCTCTGCGCTCTCGCCGGTTTCGACGCGACCGTGACCGATGTGGAACGGGCGGCGCTGGTCCGGGCGGAGGAGCAGTTGCGGCAGCGGATGACCAGGGATGTGGACAAAGGGCGCCGCAAGTCGACCGATGTCGATGCGGCCTTCGAGCGGCTGTCGTTCAGTACCGAACTGAATGGCGCGGCTGCGACGGCGGATTACGTCATCGAGGCGGCGGTGGAGAAGCTGGACGTGAAACGCGCGTTGTTCACCGATCTCGACCGCGCCGCACCGGCCCACGCCATTCTGGCGACGAACTCCTCCAGCATCGTCTCGTCCCGTATCGCCGACGCCACCGAACGCCCTGACCGGGTCTGCAACCTGCACTTCTTCAACCCGGCGCTGGTGATGAAATGCGTGGAGGTGGTCCGCGGACCGGCGACATCGGATGCGACCGTCGCCGCGTCGGTGGCACTGGCCCGGGCGCTGGGCAAGGTGCCGGTGGTGCTCGACAAGGAAATTCCGGGGTTCATCGCGAATCGAATCCTCAACGCCGTGCGCGACGAGGCCATTTCCCTGTTCGAAAACGGGATCGCGTCGGTCGAGGACATCGACACGGCGTGCCGCACCGCCCTCGGACACCCGATGGGGCCGTTCGAGTTGATGGACATGACCGGGATCGACATCGGCTACCTGACGAAGAAAGACCGGTTCGCCGAATCCGGTGACCCGAAAGATCAACCGAGTAGAACAGTGTCGGCACTGTTCGAGCGCGGTGAACTGGGCCGCAAGACCGGACGCGGTTGGTACGAGTACGACGCCGCGGGCGAGAAGTCGGCGCGTCCGGTGGACCGACTCACCGGCACCGATCACGACTGATCTCAGCCGGCTTGTCGGGTCGGTCCTGTTTGCGGCAGGATGGCTGTTTGTCAGCCGAGTGGACGAGGGCGCACGCCGGCACGTCCGGGCGCTCGGACCGCGGCCGGTGTCGATCAGGGGGTTCTGCCGGTGAAGCGTTCCACTGTGGTGACCGTGTCGTTGACCGCGGCCGTCGTGCTGGCGTCAGCAGGTTGTTCTTCGTCGGGCGGGTCCGCGACTTCGCAAGGTGCCACGACGTCGCCGGCAGGGTCCGCCTCTGCCGGTCCACCGACAGCCTCGGCCGGTGTCTCGACGGCAGATGGATCCGCCGGATCGACATCGTCGGCGGCGGGTTCGAGCCCCGCGAGTGCGGCACCGGCCTACGTTCCGACTGTCACCGCCGCCGTCGAGAAGGCATTGAAGGACAATGTCATCCCTGGGGCCGTGGTACTGATCGCCTCTCCCGATCAGGGAGACTGGACCGGCACGTTCGGCACCGGAACGCTCGGCGAGGACGACCCGATCACCGTTGCGGACCATTTCCGGGTGGGCAGCAACACCAAGACGATGACGTCCACCGTCATCCTGCAACTCGTGCAGGAAGGCAAACTGGCGCTCGACGACCCGATCGGCAAGTACATCGACGGCGTCCCGAACGGCGACAAGATCACCATCGCGCAGTTGTCGGAGATGCGTAGCGGTCTGTACAGCTATTCCTTCGACCCGAAGTTCAACCAAACCCTCGACGAGGAACCACAGAAGGTGTGGACACCGCAGGAATTGCTCGACATCGCCTTCGCCCATCCGGTGAACTTCGCGCCCGGTGCGGAGTACGACTACAGCAACACCAATATTGTGCTGTTGGGGCTGGTGATCGAGAAGTTGACCGGTCTGAGCGCCGCCGCCGCGTTCCAGGAGCGGATCTTCACTCCGCTGGGAATGAAGGACACGTCGCTGCCGGCCGCGGATGACGCTTCCATTCCGGGCCCGCATCCGCAGGGCTATTCTTTCGGCACCAACACATCGACCATCGACACCTACGCATTGCCGGCCGCGGACATCCCGAAAGCACTTGCCGGCACTCTGCTCCCCAACAACGAGACGGACGCGAACCCGTCCTGGACCTGGACGGCCGGCGGCGCCATCTCCACCGTCGATGACATGAAGACCTACGTGCAGGCGTTGGTCGGTGGCGGACTGCTCGATGCACAGACGCAGAAGGTGCGGATGGACAGCCTGCAATCCACCGATCCGAGCAGCCCGTCAGCTGCCTTGTACGGCCTGGGCATTGCACAGGTCGGCCCGTTCATCGGGCACGACGGCCAGATCCCCGGCTACATGACTTTCATGGGCCAGGACCCGAAAACCGGGCTCACCATGGTCATTCTGACCAATTTGGCCACCGTCCCCACCGGTGAAGGGTCGGCGCTGGTCATCCTGAAGTCGCTGTTGCCCATCTTCTACCCGGGTGTGGCGGTGCCCACCGGCGATCCCGCTGCGGCGCCCGGTGCGGGATCTTCTGCCGCGACCACCAGTGGCGGCTGACGGAGACCGGTACCTTCGAGAACATCGGTACCGCCCGAAACCAACCGGCCGGCGGCTGCCCGCAGCTCCTCGGCGGGCGCGGTGACGAAGGAGCAGAGCATGACGCAGGTCAGCCCGCACGGTTTGCATCACGTCACCGCGATCGCGACCAGCCCGCAACACAACGTCGACTTCTACACCCGCACGCTGGGATTGCGGCTGGTGAAGCAGACCGTCAACTTCGATGCTCCCGACAGCTACCACCTGTACTACGGCGACGAGCAGGGCAGCCCGTCCAGCCTGATCACGTTCTTTCCCTGGCCCGGCGTGCCGAGGGGCAAGCAGGGTGCCGGCCTGACGACTGCGACGGCGTTCAGCGTCCCGGGAAACTCCCTGGGCTGGTGGCACCAGCGGCTGACCGCGCTGCAGGTCGACGCGGATGCTCCGCAGACCCGTGATGAGGAAGAAGTGCTCACGTTCCGCGATCCCGACGGAATGATCATCGACCTGGTCGCCTCCGACGGCGATCACCGATCCGGCTGGGACGGTGTCGCCGACATCCCGTCCGAGCACGCCGTCCGTGGGCTGCACGCGGTCACCCTGTCCGAACAACAATTGGACCCCTCGGCGCGGATGCTGACCGATCTGCTCGGCATGAACCTGACCGGAGAGGACGGCGACCGAACCCGGTTCGGGATGGCGGGGGGCAGCTCCGGGGCCTTGATCGACGTCTTCGCCGGGGTCCGCGACCGCGGCCTGCAGGCCGGCGGAACGGTGCATCACATTGCCTTTCGCGCGCCCGACCTGGAAACCATGACGACCTGGCAGCACGAGCTCATGGCGCGCGGTGTCTCGGTGACGCAGATCCTCGACCGGCAGTACTTCAAATCGATCTACTTCCGCGAGCCCGGTGGTGTGCTGTTCGAGATCGCCACCGATGCACCTGGTTTCGCCGTGGACGAACCGCTGCTCGAACTGGGCCGGCACCTGAAACTGCCGCCGTGGCTCGAACCCGACCGGGAGCAGATCGCCGCAGCGCTGCCACCGCTGCAGTTGGATGTCGACGTCCCGTGAGCGCCGAGACCGGCCTGGATCGGCCGCACGTCTTCCTGCCCGCTGAGGCCTCCGCTGCCGGTTCGCCGCTGCTGCTGCTGCACGGCACGGGCGGCGACGAACACGACCTGCTGCCGCTGCGGGATCACCTGTCGCCCGGTGCGGCGGTGCTGTCCGTGCGCGGATCTGTGCTGGAGAACGGGATGCCGCGCTTCTTCCGCCGGCTGCGGGAGGGTGTCTTCGACGAGGACGACCTGCGGCTCCGGGCCGGTGAACTCGCGCAGTTCGTCAGCAACGCAGGGTCCGAGTACGGCATCGACACAGCGTCTTTCGTCGCGGTCGGCTTCTCCAACGGCGCCAACATCGCGTCCGCCATGCTGCTGACCGATCCCGGCGTGATCGGGGCCGCGGTCCTGCTCTCGGCCATGGTGCCGTTCAGCGACCCGCCCGACGCCGACCTGTCCGGGACGGTTGTGGTCATCTCCAACGGTGACCGGGACCCGACGATCCCGCCCGGCATGACGACCGATCTGGCGGCCCAGTTCCGTGACCGGCGGGCCGACGTGGTCGAACTGCCGCACCGCGGCGGCCATCAGATCGATCCGGCGGTGCTGCCGCAGATCGCTTCCATCATCAGTCGCCCCGAACGGCAGGTCGGGCCGCACATCGTTGATGCTTGAATTGAGTTGAGTTGTGGATGCGGGAGCACGCGCTGCATGGGTCGACGGTGCTGAGTTTGCACACGCTGTTGATCGAACACAAGGAATTCCGGAACCTCTTCTACTACCGGGTGAAGCCCTGGTCCTATCTGGCGCGGTGATCCACCGGCCGCTGCCGCCGCTGCGGCTGAGCGCCTGGGAGATCGGGCCGGGCTTGTTCATCCAGCACGGCGAAGGAGCGAGGGTCAACGGAGAGCGGATCGGGGCTTACTGCTGGGGTCAACCAGCAGGTCACGATGGGCTGCAGCAACAAAACAGACCGGCCCATCCTGCACGACCACGTCCGCGTAGGACCAGGAGCGCGGATCTTCGGCACGGTGACCATCGGGGAGGGCTCGACCGTCGGGGCGAATGCTGTGATCATCAAGGACGTCCCTCCCCGCTGCACGGTCGTGGGCGTGTATCCCGTCTACATCGTTCGGGACGACGGGCAGCGGGTGAACCGGAAGCTCTAGGAGGGCCCGAACCGGGCTATGCGGGGGACGGATGTATTGCGTCATGGGCGATCCGACCATGACGAGGTCGACTGATCAGTGGACAAACAGGCAATTAGCGCACTGTTGAATCCGATGCGACGACGGAATATCCGAGCCAGGCGGCGAGGTCATCGATCTCGCCGCCGATCGCGGTCCGCGCGCTGGTGTCTAACGGCACATCCTCGTGGATCGCGTTGATGCGCAGCACCTTTGCCTTCCGGTCGGCGGTGGCGTCGAGTTTCCCGACCAGCCGGTCGCCGAACAGGATCGGCAGCGCGAAGTATCCCCAGCGGCGCTGCGCCGCGGGTTTGTACATCTCCAGCTGATACTCGAATTCGAAGATCTCCGTCGTGCGCTTGCGGTCGTGGGTCAGCCGGTCGAAGGGTGACAGCAGCGCCGCGCGTCCCGAGAACGGTTGCGCGAGTTGAGAAGGGTCGACCCGCCACTGACCTTTGACGCCCTCCACCACCGCCGGTTCGCCGGCGTCACCGACGTCCGCCGGCTCGACGGGCAGGGCGGTGGTCTTCGCGCGGGCGATGCCCAGCGCACGCAGCCGGCGTTCGTTGCGGATCCTCGCCGCCTCCTCGCTGGGCACGATCGGGTCGTCCGGGTACACCCGGGTCGCGAGGTCCCAGAGCCGCTCCTTGCCAGACCGACCGGCGATCGCGACTTCGCCCCGTCCGGCGAGGATCTCGAGCATCTGAGTCACGTTCCGGTTGTTCGTCCAGCCCGTCGATTTCCACGGCACCACGCAGGTGTCCGGCAGTTCCCGGGACGGCAGTGGCCCGGACCTTTCCAGCCGGTCCAGGATGTCCCGGCGGCAGGCGTCGTTGGCATCCACCCAGTCGCGGACGGTTGCCCGCCAGGCCGGCAACTCGCTACGGGGCAGGGATCTCCGTGCGGCCATGTCGGCCCGGTACAGCGCCATGTCCTCGCTGGGACGGATCATCGCCGACAACTCGACCAGCGTTCGTTCCTTGAGTGGGCCGGCCAGCTGCGTGGGGGAGTACGACGAGCCCAACCGGCTCCACGCGATGAGGTCCGCGTTCGGCGCGATCGCCGCGGTCGGGTCCAGCTGGAGCAGCGTCAGTCTGCGAACCACCTCCAGCAGGTCCGTCGGACGCGGCTTGTCGAGAAGCTGCGCGCGGACGGCGATCCGGCGGGCGTCAAGCCGGGACAGCTGGTGGATGGTCACGCCGGAAGGTTATGGCCCGCTGATCGGCGCCGCCGCCCGGGATCTGCTCAAGGGTCCGCGAAACTCAGAGTGTCGCCGCGGTGGGGCCGTGTTACCGTCGTCGCGATTCGTCGTCGACAGACAGGAGGTGAGCCCCCATGAACGCAGTACCCACAGGGTTGCCCCTCCGCAGTGCACGGCAACGCGACTGAGTCGCCGCCGCCGGGAGCGCCCACCAGGCACGGTAGGAAAGGCGACTCCCATGAACACAACACCCTTCTCCGCAAGGCACGTCATGACGCCGACCCCCGATCGGCCCGGCGCGGATCATGATCGGCTTCCCGTCGACGACCCCCAAACGGAGCCGGCCGCAGACGGACGCGCGTTGGTCCTCGGCGGTGGCGGATCGGCCGGCAATGCGTGGTTGATCGGCGTGATCGCCGGCCTGTTCGACGCCGGACTGGATGTGACCAAGGCGGATCTGATCATCGGGACCTCCGCAGGTGCCACGGCTGCCGCGCAGGTCACCGGCGCTAGCCCGGCCCGGCTGCTGGCCGACATCCTCACCGCCGCATACCCGCACGGAAGTGCTCCGGTCCGTCCCGATCAAGGACGTGTCCGCCAGGCGGTGGCCGACGGCATGCGCCGGACGGGCGACATCATCGCCGCCGCTGACGGTCCGGCTGACATGCGCCGCCGGCTCGGCGCATCGGCGCTCGAACTTGAGGCGGCGTCGGACGGCTCCCGCAGTGCGCAGTGGCGCGCCACCGTCGCCGCCCGGCTGCCCAGCACAAACTGGCCGGGGCAACACGTGATGATCACGGCGGTCAATGCCCGCACCGGTGAACCGGTGGTGTTCGACAATGACAGCGGGGTGGACCTCGCGGACGCCGTCGCGGCCAGCACGTCCGGTGGGCCCGCTTACCGTATCGGCGATGCCCGCTACATCGACGGCGGTTACCGCCGGTCCAGTGAGAATGCCGACCTGGCAACCGGATACGGGAAGGTGCTGGTGCTTTCACCCTTCGGCGGGAGGTCTCGTGCACCGCAGGATTGGCACATGGACCTCGCGGCCCAGGTCGACGAGCTACGCGCCGGCGGCAGCAGAGTCGAGACCATCCTGCCGGACGACAACTCCGTCAGCGCTTTCGGCGACAACATGATGGATCTGTCGGCGCGTGCGCCCGCCGCTCGGGCCGGCCACGACCAGGCACTGGGAATCGCCGAGCAACTGGCCGACTTCTGGCGCTGAAACGGCTTCGGCGGACGGGCCTCACGCCACCGTGACGACGACCTTGCCGCTGGCGTGTCCGCCCTCGACATAGCCGATGGCGGCGGCTGTCTCGGCCAGCGGGTAGGTGCGGTCGATGACGGGACGGACCGTGCCTGCCTGCACCATGGCGGTGACGTCGATCAGGTCCTGACGGGTCTCCTTCGTCGGGACGAACGCGATCTTCTGCCGCACGAACAGGTTCATCGCGGCCGCGGACAGCAGGCTGCCGACGGCACCGATGACGGCTCCGGGCGAGCCGCCGCCGTTGAGCAGCAGAGTTCCGGACGGGGTGACGGCGCGGCGCAGGTCGGCGAGTGATCGGTTGCCGACGTTGTCCAGGATGAGGTCGTAGCGCACCGATCCGTCGGCGAAATCGTCACGGGCGTAGTCGATGACCTGTTTGGCGCCGATCGAGGTGACCATGTCGGCGTTGCGCGCACTGCAGACGCCGGTGACCTCGGCGCCGAGCGCAGCGGCGATCTGCACTGCGAACGACCCGACACCGCCGCCCGCCCCATTGACCAGCACCCGCTGCCCGGCCCGCACGCGGCCGCTGTCCCGGATCGCATGCAGGGCGGTGATCGCGGCCATCGGTATCGCCGCCGCCTGCTCGAAGGTCAGCGACGCCGGCTTGGGGACCACCAGGGTGGCGTCTGCGGCCGCCTTCTCGGCGAATGCGCCGCGGCACCTGCCGAAGACCTCGTCGCCGGGTTCCAGGTCGGACACCGAGGCGCCAACGGCCTCGACCCGGCCGGCGACGTCGACCCCGGCGATCCGGGCCTTCGGCTTCGTCAGCCCGACACCCATCAGCCGGGCGATCCGTGGGTCGCCGCGGAGCATGTGCCAGTCGTACGGGTTCACCGCGGCTGCCTGCACGGTGAGAAGTACTTCCCCGGGGCCGATTTCGGGCGTCGCCGTCTCCACCAACTTCAGGGTGTCCGGTGGACCGAACCGCTCCTGCACAATCGCCTTCATGCTGTCCTCCGTGGGTGGTTTGTCCGATAGTGACGCGCAACGCATCGAGTCGCCACTCTCGTGCCCTTCCCGGCGTGCGAAGGACACGAAACTGGCGACCGGAAGCAGCAGCGTCCTCTAAGCGTCCGCGCGACGCAGCCGCCAGGCGGCGGCACCGAGCAGCACGACCGCGTACCCGCACATCACCCCAAAGCCGGTCCAGGGTGCGAGCTCGTTGGCGATCGGGGCGCCGCCGATCAGGGCGGAACCGGCGTTGGAGGGCAGGTACTGCACGAAGTGATCGGTCAGTGAAGCGGGGAGCAGCAGCGTCAACGGCGGTACGACGAAGAACACCGCGACGAAGGTGGTGATCGCCGCCGCCGTGTTCCTCAGCAGCGCGCCCAGGCCGAGGGCCGTCATCCCGGCCACCGTCACATACAGCGCTGCCCCGACGACGGACCGCAGAGCGTCCGGGTCGGACAGCGACGCATCCAGACCCTGCCCGCTCAGCAGTGCCTGACCGACGAAGAAGGCCACGAAGCTGGCGACCAGCATCATCAGGAACACCACGGCGGCAAACACGGTCAATTTGGCCCACAGCATCGGGAGCCGCTTCGGGACGACCGTCAGCGACGCACGGATCATCCCGGTGCTGTACTCGCCGGTGATCAGCAGAACGCCGAGCACGCCGATGGCCAGCTGGGCGAAGAAGGTTCCGGTCAGCGAGGTGGAGATGGCCGTCTGGCCGGGCTCCATGCCGCCGGGTTGGTTGATGGTGACGGCGGTGAACAGAGCGCCGATCCCGACCATCAGGGCGACCGCCGCCAGCAGGGTGTAGACGGTGGACCGCAGGGAGCGGAATTTCGTCCATTCCGAGAGCACGACGCGCGGTGGGTTGACCCGCAGCCGGGAGGTCGTCGCCGTCGCGGTGAGGGTTGCGGTCATGACGTCGCCCCGGCGGTGTCGGTGGAGCGGTATTCGACGGAGTCGTTGGTGAGCGTCATGAATGCTTCTTCCAGGGAGGCTTGCCGGACGGTGAGTTCGAAGACGGGAATCTGGTGCTGCCAGGCGATGGTGCCGATGTGCTCCGCGGTCAGTCCGTCGACACCCAGTACGTCGGGCTGCTCGCTGGTCACCCGGACGTCGGGTCCGGCCAACAACCCGCGCAGCCGATCGGCGTGCGGGGTTCGGACGGTGACCGAATGGTGTGACGCACTTTCGACGAACTCGCCGACGGTGGTGTCGGCGATCAGCCTGCCGCGGCCGATGACCACCAGACGCGTTGCCGTCTGGGCCATCTCACTCATCAGGTGGGACGAAACGAAGACCGTGTGACCGTCGCCTGCCAGTTCCTTCAGCATGGTCCGCATCCAGCGGACACCTTCCGGGTCCAGGCCGTTGACGGGCTCGTCGAGCACCACGGTCTGCGGGTTGCCGAGCAGGGCGGAGGCAACCCCGAGCCGTTGTCCCATGCCGAGCGAGAACCCGCCGACCCGTTTGCCGGAGACCTCGCGCAGGCCCACCAGGTCGATGACGGCATCGACCCGACGGGCGCTGATGCCGTTGGTCTGGGCCAGTGCCAGCAGGTGGTTCCTGGCTGACCGGCCGGTGTGCACGGCCTTCGCCTCGAGCAGCACACCGAGTTCGGCCATCGGCGCTGCGGCGGACCGGTAATCGGCACCGTTGACGGTGACTCGGCCGGCGGTGGGTTTGTCCAATCCGGCGATCATCCGCATCGTGGTGGATTTCCCGGAACCGTTCGGGCCGAGGAAGCCGGTGACAATCCCGGGTTGAACGGTGAAGGTCAATCCGTCGACGGCGAGTTTGTCGCCGTAACGCTTGCTGAGGTTCTCGACGACGATCACGGGATCTGCCTTTCGGTGACGGTGGACTGGTGACGAGCGGCTGCAGCGTTTTCGGCCGTGATCGCTGCCGTGATGGGGGAGGGCCGGAAGCCCTTGACGATCAGGTAGACGCCCAGGGAGAACTCCCAGCCGGCGATGAAGATGGTGGCCACACCGCTGAGCGGAGAGATCTTCGGCAACACGCCGAACACGGCGAGGGCGATGGAGGTGAGCAGCAGGGGTGATCCGATGAGTCCCATCGTGGGAATCCACCGGGGCACCAGGCGGGACCGATACATCAGGGAGCCCAGCAGGAGCGCGTTCAGGGCCGGCATCAGGGTCTGGCCGAGCAGGAAGGTCCAGTCGTAGATCCCCACGAACGATTTCCCGGCGACTGCCAGCGCCGCCGGGTCGCCTCCGCCGTCTTTTCGCAGCGTCACGAGTGTCAGCATGCTGATCACACCGAGAAAGATGACGGACGCCTCGAGAACGCGGGTGGTGACGAATCCCAACGCAGCTGACTCGTTCTGCCGCTTCACCACCGGGAACAACGTCACCGCGGTGCCGATGCCGGCGATGGCAACGATGATCTCGAGGAATGCGCTCAGTACCAATCCGCTGTCCGAACCTCCGCCGGCCGTGAAATTCGCTTCCCTGGCCGGGCCGTACAGCCAGAGAGTCGGAATGGAGACGAATGTCACCACGTAGAAGATGCCGGCAACGAGTGACGTCCTTCTCAGCGGATCCATGCGGACTCGTTTTGGTGCAGTGGTTGTCGCGGTGGATGCGGTGGTAGCCATGTCAATTCCTTTCGGATTCGTGATGTGCCGGCGCGGAGTGGTCGGCAACGGGATCGCTGACGCGGGTGACCGAGACCAGGGGCAGCCCGGTGTCGCGGATCTTCTGCAGCAGGCCGTGCAGTGCGGACTGGTCGGCGACCGATCCCGAAAGGACAGTGGTCCCGTCCGGCTGATCGCTCAGCTGCAGGCCGTCGAACCACCTGGTCCAGCGGGCATGCAGGTGACCCTCGAGGCGGATCTCGTACTGTCCCGCCCCTTCGGATTTCGCCTCGTTGCTCATCCGGCCTCCCCGGTGGTGGATTCCGCGCTGCTGCGGATCTCCTGACAGCCGAAAGTTAGGGGGCGATGTGGTGACCTGACATCACCACACCTGGTGATTTGCGGTGATGATCGATGGGCAGCGACCCGATGACGATGTGAGTTGCTGTGTGCATCAGCGCAGGAGCCGGGCGCGGAGACGATGCAGCCGCGGCATCACCAGGTACATGACGATCGGCACAGCCGCGGTGGCGAGGATGAAGGTGCGCAGCACGACCGGGACGTCGCGCAGAACACCGCCCAATGCGAGGTTCAGCACCGTCAGCGTCGGGAACACGGCGAGCCAGATCATCAGTGCCAGTTGATGTTTGGACGGGGGTGTCGGACCTTTGCGTCCATGGGGATGGGGTTCGGTAGGCATGGTTGTACTCCTTGGTGGGAAAGACGATGGGGGCTCGCGAGACGAACCTTCGGGGTGTGTGGTGCTCAGAAGCCGTGGCGACGCGCGTCCACGAGCCGTTCGATCGTCGCTCGCTCGACGTCCTGCGCGAGCAGGTCGGCGTTGATCGCGATGGCCGCCGCCGATCCCGCTCCCGCCGCGGTGATGACCTGAGCGCGCGGGTCGGCGATGTTTCCGGCCGCCCAGACCCCGGTTGCGCTGGTCCTGCCGCCGGCGTCGACGATGGCGAAGCCGGCGTCATCGACTGCGCAGCCCAGGGCCGCCAGCAGTCCGTCATCGCGGGGTGCCATCACAGGCCTGACGAACACCGCCGTCCGCTCGATGACCCGACCATCGGCCAGTTCGACGCCGGTCAGTCGATCGTCGGCAACGACCAGCCGGGCGACCTCGCCGTCGACGACCCGGACGCCGCAGGCTTCGAGTTGCGCGCGGTCGGTGTCACCGAGCGGTTGGGTGTGGGCGAAGTACACGACATCGGTGGACCACTGCCGGATCAGCAACGCGTGCTGCATCGAAGCCGGTTGGGTGCCCAGTACGCCCAACGGCTGGTCCCGGACCTCCCAGCCGTGACAGTAGGGGCAGTGCAACAGGTCCCGACCCCAGCGTTGCTGGACGCCGGGCATGTCCGGGATGCCGTCCTGCAGACCGGTGGCCAGCAGGATGCGACGCGCCGCGGCGACCCGGCCACTGGCCAGTCGAACCACGAACCCGTCAGGTGATGCAGTGTCGACGCCCGTCACCGCATCGGCGACCAGTTCGACGCCGTAGTGGCTCATCTCGGCGCGGCCCACGGCCAGCAGTTCCGCCGGCGGCATCCCGTCGCGGGACAGGAACCCGTGCATATGGGCGGCCGGGGCGTTCCGTGGTGTGCCGGCGTCCACCACCAGGACCCGCCTCCGTGCCCGGCCCAGCACCAGTGCGGCGCTGAGACCCGCTGCACCACCGCCGATCACAGCAACGTCATAATTCTTCGCCTCCATGGCGATCACCTCCTGCAACAAGGGTTGGCCCTGGTGCGCCGCTCTGGCAACGTTTGTTGCCGAAACTGGGAAGAGGGAGTCAACTGGACCCATGACGACCTCACCCGCGATCGCCGGCGCCCTGGCCGGGGTCGGCCCGCGACTGAAACGGGCACGCGCACAGCGGGGCATGACATTGATCGAATTGGCTGCCGCGACGGGGATCTCGAAGAGCACCCTGTCCAGGCTGGAGTCCGGGCAACGCAAGCCGAGCCTGGAACTGCTGTTGCCGATCGCCGCCGCCCACCAGGTGCCGTTGGATGAGCTCGTCGGTTCACCCGAGGTGGGTGATCCCCGTATCCGGTTCACACCACGCAAACGCAACGGGCGAATCGTGGTCCCGCTGACCCGGCAGCCGGGCGGGGTGCAGGCGTGGAAGGTGGTCATCCCGCCGGAGCAGAACGAGCCGGAGCTCCGCTCCCACGAGGGCTACGAATGGCTCTACGTGCTGTCCGGGCGACTACGGCTGATGCTGGCCGACCGCGACATCGTCATGAGCACAGGTGAAGTCGCCGAGTTCGACACCCGGCTGCCGCACTGGTTCGGGCCGGCCGGCGATCAGCCGGTGGAGGTCCTCAGCCTGCTGGGCCGGCAGGGTCAGCATGTGCACGTGCGCGCCGCGCCACGTCAGCCATCGGCGTGAGTATCAGGTTTTCGTCACCGATGAACCCAACGCGCAATCTCTCCGCGCCGGGTCAGATCGAGTTTCGCCAGAATGTTGCGGACATGGGACTCGACGGTGCGCTCCGAGAGGACGAGCCGAGCGGCGATCTGTTTGTTGGAAAGGTTCTCGGCAATCAACATCGCGATCTCCGATTCACGGACCGTCAATGGATTGACGCGGCGAAGGTCACCGTCCAACTGCAGCAGCAACTCGTCGGCCATTCGCAGTGGCCCCGGCATGTCGAGTCGCCGGAACTCCGCCGCGGCCTGCCGCGCGAGCTCTCGTGCAGGCCGGATGGCGTCACCTGGATCAGAAACGGTCATCGCAGATCCTGTTGCTCTGCAACGCATAACTCGCGCACGGCCCAGCCTGCTGAGCGCCAGGAAAGGTGCGGCGCCGATACGAACGTTGGCAGTCTCGGCGTCGCTGAAGAGCTGCTCCGCCTCGTCCAGTCGCCCTGTCAGCAGGGCCAGCTCACCGACAAGTCGAGCGTTGGATCCGGTGCTGAAAATGGTGCCGGACCCGTCGGCGTCGTAATGGCCGGCACAAGGCAGCAATTGGTGGTACACGAGTTCGGCCGTATGCCTGTCATTGATCAAGGCAGCCGCGAGACCGATGTTCACCAGAGTTCCGGCCCAACGCGGGCCAACCGGAAGGTCGTCGACGATCAGACGCAGTTCCACCAGAATTCCTGCGGCCTCATCCTCCTTTCCCAGCAGGATCAGGAGGACGGCGAGCAGTGCCCGTAGGAGTGGAAGTGGGGGCCCGTGCCGAAACATGTCGAGCACGCCTGGATCCACTCGCGAGACGTCACCCCGAATGACGGCGAGCGCAACGGTGAACGCATGCGCGACACCGACCATTGACACGTCCTCCATTCGGACGGCCAATTCCAAGGATTCGTCGTTGAGTCGGTACGCATGGTCGAAATCGCCTTGGAGTGCGGCTCTGGCGGCGCGGATCCGCAGCGCGTGCCATCGCGCCAGGGGGGATCTGCGCCGCTCGGCGATCGCTTCGATGGCAGCGAGTTCTTCGTCGATGCGGTCGATCTCACCGCGCTGAAAATGCACTTCCGTCATCCAGAGAAGCCCCCAGACGGAGGCCATCTGTGAGGCGGCGATTCGGCCCAATTCGATGGCCCGCAAGGCGAGTTTCTCGCGCTCGTCCAGCGAGTCCGGAACGGTGATCGACAAGTGTCGGGCGGCCAGCGCCTCGAGCTCGGCCGTCTCACTGGCGGACTGTTCGGCGACGGCCAGTGCCTGGGCAGCAAGCGCCGCCGCCCGGAGCCCAGCTCCCGTCTCCGCCATCGCAACCGCCTGCTGGGCGAGAAGTCTGGCCCGCAAGGCAGTGTCGTCGGCCGGCAGCATCACCATCGCCCGCACACTGAGGCTGCCGACGACGCGCAAAATCTCGGTATCCCCCACCCCGTTGATCACCAGCGCGGCGCGGCTCAGCAGATCGGGCCGGCCCGCTTCTTCGGCAAGATCGGCTGCGTGTTGACAGCTGTCAAGTGCGGCTCGCAGGTCGCCCGCAGCCATCTGCCTTTCAGCGAGTTCCACGGCGACCTCCGCCAGGTCGGCGACTGGCATACCCAGCGTTTGTGCGAGGCGGAACGCGGCGTCGGCATGGGCGACCGCGCTGTCATGATCGAAGCCCGCAGCCGCAGTGCCGGCCGCTCGTCGGGACCACAGGACGCACCGGGCAGCGGCGTCGGGTCCGTCGGCCAGGCGCCAGTGCGCGGCGATGGATCCTGCGTAGTGATCAGCGGCGTCACGTTCCAACGTCAGTGCAATTGCCCGGTGCAGCGCGGCCCGCCGGCCCACCGGAATGGCCGCAGCGATGCCATCGCGCACCAAGGCGTGCAGGAACGCCGGTCCGGCGTCGGAGTCCCGCAGTACCCCCGCCGAGATTGCCTGGGTGATGAGAGCCGAGGTGACGGCCACCGATGCGCCGGTGGCACCGGCCAGCAGTGGCAGCGGAACGCGTTCACCGAGCAGGGCGGCAACCTCGAGCGTTGCACGGCACGACGGTGACAAGGTGGCAACAGTAGCTAGCACGACAGCGCGCAGGTCGGGCCGCTGAGCGACCACCTGATCGAGCGCCCCGCGTCCGTCGGCGCCGGGCGGATCGGACGTCAGCATGTCGACGTACAGCGGGTTCCCGTTGGTCCGCAGTCGCAGGTGCTGCGCGTAGCCTGCCCAATCGGATTTCCCCGGAGTGGAACGAAGCCATTCGGTCAGTGCTTCGGCGGAGAGTCCGGACAGGACGAGCGATCTCGCGCCCGACGCGCGGAGTAGTGCGGGAAACTCCGTCGACCACGCGGGGCCGACTTCACGGTCGCGAGCGGTGACGACGAGCACCAGCGGCCGGCTGGACAGGTCGGCCGCCACGTGACGCATCAGACCGACCGAGGCAGCGTCCGCCCAGTGCATGTCCTCGAGTACAACGAGGAGACCGCGGGTCTCCGCGGCCGATGTGAGCGCGTCTGCAACGACCTCGAACAGGCTGAACCTGGCCGCGGAGTCCGAACCGACATCGGTCGATCGGTTGAGCACCACATCGACGCTGCCGATGTCACGGCCGACCCGACGCCAGGGCCACAACGGGGGAGCGCCGGGATCGTCCATGGCGTATCCACGGGCGACTGCCATCCCCGCTGCTCCAGCGCTGTGAAGTGCGTGCTGCGCAAGCCTGGTCTTTCCGATGCCCGGTTCACCGGTGAGCATCACGATGCCGCCTCGCCCGGCGCGGGCATCGGTCAGCGCCGCGTCGATGACGGCGATCTCCTTCTCCCTGCCGACGAGAGCGGGCACCTGCTGAGTGTCTCACTCCGGACACCTCAGTACCGGATCTCAGTGTCATCACTCAGGACCGGGAGGATCAGGGGCGCGATGCTGGGTTGATTCCTTCTGGTGAACGGAGTGCGCGATGTTGGCTCAGCTGATGCATTTCAAGGGTCCGCGATCAGCCGAGGTGCTGGCTGCGTCGGATCGGGCCAGCCGCGACCGGCTTGGGCCGACCCTGTTGGCCGACCCGCGGGTGCAGGAGGACTTCATCGCGATGCTGACCCTGCGACAGCCGGACGGGACGGAACTGAAGATCCTGCTGATGCGACGCCCGCAGGGCTTCGACGTCGTCCGTGACGTCGTGATGTCTTCCAGGCTGCTGCCGGGAGAGGACGCGGCGCTGCTCCCCGGCCCCGACCTGATCGACCGCTTCACCGTGACGGACATGATCGGATCATGGGGGTCCATTCGGGCCTGAAACGCAACTTCCCCGGACCTCTTGCCAGCATCAAATGTTAGGGACTAACATTTGATCCCATGAGCCGATCTGTGACCTCCGTCGCGGCCGGGTCAACGGCGCCCGGCTCGAAGCTGCAGCGCACCAGGACCCGGATCCTCGCCGCCGCGATGGAACTGTTCGCCGACCGCGGCTACGAGAAGACCACGGTCGCGCAGATCGCGGCGGCCGCCGGTGTCACGGAGATGACGTTCTACCGGCACTTCGGCTCGAAAGACCAACTGCTGGTGGATGATCCGTACGACCCGTTGATCGTGGCGTCGATCGCGGCCCAGCCCCGAGACCTCGCGCCGTTGGTTCGGGCGGGTCGCGGCGTCCGCGCCGCCTGGCGAAATCTGCCCATCACCGATGAGGCACCTGTTCGCGAGCGGCTTCGGATCGTTGCGGCCACCCCCAGCCTTGCGCCGGCGGTTCGCGCGGGCACGGCCGCGACCGAAGCCGCCATCGCCACCCAGCTGACAGCCGACGGCGCGGATGCCGACGATGCCGCGGTGGCGTCCGCCGCGGTGATGGCCGCGCTGATGACCGGTTTGCTCCGCTGGGGCTCCGCCGCCGGCGGATCCCTGTCGGATGCCATCGAACGTTCCCTCGACGTGCTGGAGTCCCGATGAACGAAGCTGCACTGTCACTGACGGCCGTGTCCCGCACCTACCGCGGCGGCGCCGGCGTGCAGGACGTCGATCTGTCGGTGGAGCGTGGCGAGATCCACGCGCTGGTCGGCCTGAACGGGGCCGGAAAGTCCACGCTGATGAAACTGATGGTCGGCATGCTGCGGCCGACCGCCGGCCGGATCGAGGTGCTCGGTACCGGCATCGACGACGCCGACGCGCTGACCTGGTCGAGAGTCGGTGCGCTGCTGGAACATCCGCTGGTCTACGGCGAGCTGGACGGCCGCACCAACCTACAGCTGTCCGGCCGGCTCCGTGGCGCACCGGCGGAGCGCCATGGGCCGATGGTCGAGGAGATCCTCACCGAGCTCGACCTCACCCGGTACGCCTCGGTGAAGGCGCGGAGGTTGTCGCTGGGCAACCGTCAGCGGCTGGGGCTTGCGGCCGCGCTGCAGCACCATCCGGACCTGATCATCCTCGACGAGCCGACCAACGCGCTGGACCCGTCCGGGGTGATCCGACTGCGTGAAGCACTGCTGCGACGTGCGGCCGCCGGTGCCGGGATCCTCGTCTCCAGCCACCATCTCGACGAGGTCGCCCGGATCGCGACCCGCATCTCCGTCATCGCGGAGGGGCGGATGGTGGGCAGTCTCGACCCTGACGGGATCGACATCGAACGCGCCTTCTTCTCACTCGTGCACGACGCAATGGCGAGGATCTGATCTGATGAACACCTTCCTGGACGGCCTCGCCGTCGAGACGCGCAAGGCCCGTTCGTCCAGGGTGCTCTGGTCCACCGGCGTGCTGCTCGTCGTGGGTGCCGCCGCCCTTTCTATGACCATCGTGCTCGCCGCCCGCAGCGGCAACACCCAGCTGGTCGCCAAACTGGGACCGCAGGCGGCCTCGGGTGACTGGGCGGCATTGTTGTCGGCCGGAGCCCAGATCACCTCCGCCGGGGGCCTTCTCGCTCTCGGTGTCGGAGCGAGCTGGTTGTACGGGCGGGAGTTTGCCGACGGCACGGTCTCGGGACTGTTCGGTCTCCCGGTCAGCCGCGGCCGGCTCGCCGCGGCAAAACTGGTCGTCTATGCGGGCTGGTCGCTGCTCGTGTCCGTCCTGACGGTGATCGCCCTGCTCGGGCTCGGCCTCGCCATCGGCCTGGGCGTCCCCGACGGCACAGTGGTGAGCGGGCTCGGGCGGCAGTTCGCGTTGGGCCTGCTGACGGCGCTCATCGCGGTGCCGGCGGGGTGGGCGTCATCGGTCGGGCGCGGGTTGCTGCCCGGGATCGCCACCAGCGTCGGCATTCTCGTGCTCGCCCAGGTGTCCGTGCTCGGCGACTTCGGATCCTGGGTGCCGTTCGTCGCCCCGGCGATGTGGGCCCTGGACACCTCGGCCTCAGCCGCAACGCTGCTGCTGGTCCCGCTGGTGCCGGTGCTGTTCGGCGCCGCCATCGTCGTGACCTGGCAACGGCTCCAGCTGGACCGATAGTGCTCAGAAGCGTTGTGCTTCAGCGTGTGATGGCATACCCGGTGACCCCGCCCGCAGCAATGCCGCTCACGTTGCTGAGCCCGCTGACCCCAGTCGGCAGCGAGGCGTTCTTCGTCGTCGCATTGCCCAGCTGACCCATGTCGTTCGGGCCCCAAGCCCAGACTTTGCCGCCCTGTAGCGCGCAGCCGCTGAGGTTGCCCCCCGCAACGGCGCTGGCCCCGGCCGGCACAGCCACTTTCACCGGCGCGCTGACCTGAGTGGTGGTGTTGTTCCCCAACTCGCCGCGCCGGCCGTGGACGCCGCGGGAGGTGATCCTTACGCAGCTCTTACGGCAGGATTTGTCCCGGAATGACCGGACACCCGAGGGCGTTGCGCCTAGAGCAACACGCGGTGGAAGCTGGTGACCGACCAAAGCGACGGTCGCCGATGCGCCTGACAGTGGGTGGCGCACCGCGAGTGCAGACCAAGGAGCCGAACCATGACGCAAGCGACCGAGAAGGCCATCCTCGCAGGAGGGTGCTTCTGGGGGATGCAGGACCTGATCCGTCGACGCCCGGGTGTGCTGTCGACGCGGGTCGGCTACACCGGCGGGACCAACCCGAACGCGACCTACCGCAACCACGGGACCCACGCCGAGGCGATCGAGATCATCTTCGACCCGGCGCAGACGTCCTACCGGGACCTGCTCGAGTTCTTCTTCCAGGTTCACGACCCGACCACGAAGAACCGTCAGGGCAACGACATCGGTGCCAGCTACCGCTCGGCGATCTTCTACACCGACGAGGAGCAGCACCGCGTCGCCGACGACACGATCGCCGACGTGAACGCGTCCGGTCTGTGGCCGGGGAAGGTTGTCACCGAGGTCGTCCCGGCCGGTCCGTTCTGGGAGGCCGAGCCCGAGCACCAGGACTACCTGCTCAACTACCCGAACGGCTACACCTGCCACTTCGTGCGGCCGGGGTGGAAGCTCCCGAAGCGCGAGGACAGCGTCCAGCGCTGAGCTGAGCATCAGCCACCGAGTTTGCGAGGCCGGGGCACACACCCGGTCGCCCGCGGCTCGGTGGCTTTTGCGTGCCGCGGTGCTGAGCGTCGGCCGCCTGACCGCCTGAGCGCAGAACGCGTCGACCGCTGTGAGTCGGCAGTTCCCGGGGAGCGTCCGGGTCCTGCGTAGCAGTGAACCGGCCGGCCTCACGGCGTGCTGGCGGGGCATTGTCGGACCGCCCCTTTACCATCGGCCCCACAGCCAAGCGCGTAGACCGGGGAAGCCTGTCAGGGCGTGGGAGCCGAGGAGGTGGCGGTGCGCTACGACGATCTGGACGCGCTGCGCCGGCACAGCCCCGCCTGGCGGTTGCTCCGGGCGGACAACGCGCCGCTGGTGCTCTCGTTTCTGGGCCGGGTCTTCGTGGAAGAGAACATCCGGTCGATCTCGGCTCCCGACCTCGCCGGGCGACTGGATGATGAGTTGCACACGCTGAACGGGCGCCTCGGCGAGGGTACTTTCCCGAAATCTGCAAAGGCCTACCTCGACGACTGGGCCGGCCCCGAGGTGGGTTGGCTGCGAAAGTACTATCCGACCGGGTCGGACGAGCCGCACTTCGACGCCACTCCGGCGGTGGAGAAGGCACTGGGCTGGTTGGAGTCGCTGCAGGCCCGTTCGTTCGTTGGCACCGAGTCGCGGCTGAACACCGTCTTCGAGCTGCTCCGGCAGATGGCCTTCGGCGCGGAGACCGACCCTGGCGTGCGGATCGGCGAACTGATGCGCCGCCGGAATGAGATCGAATCCGACATCGAACGCCTGCGCGCCGGCCACCTGGACGTTCTCGATGACGCGGCGCAACGCGACCGCTATCAACAGTTCTCGTCGACGGCCAGGGAATTGCTGGCCGATTTCCGTGAGGTGGAGGACAACTTCCGCCGGCTCGATCGTGAGTTGCGGGAACGGATCGCCGGTTGGACCGGGTCCAAAGGGGAGTTGCTGGACGATGTGCTCGGCAATCGGACAAGCATTTCCGAGTCTGATCAGGGGCGAAGCTTCCACGCCTTCTACGATTTCCTGCTCTCGACCAGTAAGCAGTCCGAATTCACCGCGCTATTGGAGCGCGTGCAGTCGCTCGCCGCGATCGGGCCGGCAGACCCACGGATGCGGACCATCCATTACGACTGGCTTGACGCCGGTGAACGCACGCAGGCGACGGTCCGGTTGCTGTCCGAGCAGCTCAGACGATTCCTGGACGACCAGGTCTGGCTGGAGAACCGCCGGGTGATGGACATCCTGCGCAGCATCGAAGCCAACGCGCTGCGGATCCGGCACGTCCGGCCGGTCGAGCTGACCACCGAGATCGACGGCGTCGCACCGACGGTCGCGCTGCCGATGGAACGGCCGCTGTATTCGTCCTCGGCGAAGATGGCGATGGACAGCTCGTCGGTGACGGCGGGGGAGGACGAGTTCGACGCCTCCGTGTTGTACGAGCAGTTCTTCGTCGACCCGGCGCGGCTCTCCCAGACGGTGCGCCGCTCCCTGCAGCGGCAATCGCAGGTCGGTCTGGCCGACGTCATCGCGGCGCAACCGCTCGAGCAGGGGCTGTCAGAGCTCATCACCTACCTCTCCCTCACCGACGAGCTGTTCGCGGTGGTCTTCGACGATCGGGTCACCGAGCAGGTGCGGTGGTCGGACCCGGACGGCCATACGCGCGTCGCGACCATTCCGAGGGTGACCTTCACCCGTGCGGCACCTGTGAGCACTCCACCCGTCAGCATCCCGACCGACCGGAGTACGGCATGACCAGCCCCGCGGTGGCTCGTTCGCAACTCGACCTGTCGCTGGTCGTCACCAGCCTGATGAAGGGTGTGGTCTACCGCGACACCCACGAGAAGGTCTGGCGGCACCTGGTGCCGTTGCAGTCCCAGGTGCGTGACTACGTCGCCACCATCGGGTTGACCGTGGTGGTGGACGAGTCCGAGGGTTACGCGTTCCTGCGGTCCCGACCCGACGACGAGAACAGCGACGCACAAGGCATTCCGCGACTGATCGCCCGCCGATCGCTGTCCTTTCACGTCAGCCTGCTGTTGGCGCTGCTGCGCAAGAAACTGGCCGAGTTCGATGCGCGCGGCGACGACACCAAGCTGGTGCTGACCCGGGCGCAGATCGTCGAGATGACGCGGGTGTTCCTGGTTCAGAGCAGCAACGAGGCCAGGTTGGTCGATCAGATCGACACCACGTTGACCAAGGTCGTCGACCTCGGATTCCTCCGGCGGGTTCGGGAGTCCGATGCGTACGAGGTCCGCAGAATCCTGAAGGCGTTTGTCGACGCCCAATGGTTGGCCGGCTTCGATGAGCAACTGGCCAGGTACGCCGCGGAGGTTCTCGGCGACGAGCGGATCGACGCCGCCCCCCAGGACTTGGACACGGCATGACGGATGGTCTCTTCTCTGCCGTGGCCCTCGAGGATCCCGAGCACCGCGCAGGCTTCCGGTTGCATCGCCTCGAGATCTACAACTGGGGAACATTCAATCGCCGGGTATGGACCCTGGATCTGGGCGGCAGCAACGGTCTGCTGACCGGCGACATCGGTTCGGGCAAATCGACGATGGTGGACGCCATCACCACGTTGTTGTTGCCCGCCAACCGGATCTCCTACAACAAGGCCGCCGGAGCGGAAACCCGGGAACGCAGCCTGCGCTCGTACGTGCTCGGATTCCACAAATCGGAGAGTAACGAGGTCAGCGGCACCTCCCGCCCCATCGGGGTGCGGTCCGGGAGCACGTTCTCGGTGCTGCTCGGCACGTTTCGTAACGAGGCCTACGACCAGGAAGTCACCCTCGCACAGGTGTTCTGGCTGCGGGAGAGTCAGACCGGCCAACCCGACAGGTTCTTCGTCGTCGCCGACCGAGCGATGACCATCACGTCCGACTTTGCGGATTTCGGCGCCGACATCGCCGCGCTGAAACGGCGGCTGCGCAAGACCGGGGCCCGCACCCACGACCATTTCCCCGAGTACGGCCGGGATTTCCGCCGCCAACTCGGCATCGAATCGGAGCAGGCCATGGACCTGTTCCACCAAACGGTCTCGATGAAATCGGTCGGCAACCTGAACGATTTTGTTCGCAGTCACATGCTCGAACCGTTTGACGCCGACCAATGGATCGACCGGCTGGTGGCGCATTTCGAGGACCTGAGCCGATCGCATGAGGCAGTGCTCAAGGCTCGTGCACAGCTCACCGCCCTGGAGCCGTTGCTGGCCGATTGCGACCAGTACGACGCCCTGGGGCAGCAGATCCAGGAGTTGTCGAATGAGCGGTCCGCCCTGCCGTACTACCTCGCCACCCTCAAGCAGGACCTGCTGAACAGCCAGATCGCCGCGGTGGATGAGGATCTTCGTGGCCGTGCCGTCGAGCTGGCGGCCGTCACCGATCGGCTCGCCGACCTGCGGGCGGCCGCCGGCCGTCTGGAACTGGAGCGGGCGGGGCACGGCGGGAACCGGCTGGCAGAGATCGAGCGTGAGATGGCAGCCGCGAGCCAGCAGCGCGACCAGCTGCAGTTGACCGACCAGCGGTTTGCCGGACAACTCGCCGATGCCGGACTCGCGCCCGTGAGTTCGCTGGATCAGTTCACCGATCGTCGTACCGAGATCGCCGCGGAATTGCTGCGTACCGAAGCGGCCCTGGCCGGTCTGCAAGAACAGGCCACCGCCCTTGCGGTCGAGAAGTCCGATCTGGACGCGCAGGCCGCGGAACTCGGCGCGGAACTGGCCAGCCTGCACGAACGGCGTAACAACATTCCCCGGGCCAGTCTCGAACTGCGTTCCCTGTTGGCGCGATCGCTGCACATCGACGAGGACGAACTGCCGTTCGCCGGTGAGCTGATCGCCGTCCGCGAGGACCATCAGGAGTGGGAAGGGGCAGCGGAGCGGGTGCTGCACAGCTTCGGCCTCTCCCTGCTCGTCCCGGATCGGCACTACCAGCCGGTGTCGGGCTGGATCAACGATCACCACCTGAAGAGCCGCCTGGTCTACTTCCGGATGGTGGCCGGCGTCAAAGCCGCTCCGCGTCCTTCCATCGACTCCGGCACGTTGCCGTTGTACGCCTCGCTGGTGATCAAGGAATCGACACCGTTCTACGGCTGGCTCGAGGCGGAGCTCTTCCGGCGGGCGAATTACGTCTGCGTCGACGACATGACCGAGTTCCGGCGCGAACGCAATGCGGTCACCCGTGAGGGGTTGATCAAGAGCGACAAGCGGCACGAGAAGGACGACCGGCGCGCCATCGGAGACCGGCGATCGTACGTGCTGGGCTGGGACAACCAGCAGAAGATCGACGCCCTGCTGGACCAGATGGCGGGACTGCAGGGCCGGCTCAATGCCCTGGCTGACAGGAAACTCGCGGTGGCGACCGGGACCCGCGCGGCCATCGCCCGAAGGGACCTGCTGACCCGGCTGGACGAGTGTCGCGACTACACGCAGATCGACTGGCAGAGCGTGGTCAACCGGATCTCGGGTTTGACCACCGAGCAACGGGAACTGCAGAGGTCGTCGCGGGAACTGCAGCGATTGACTTCAGAGCTTCATGCGGTGCAGGCGGAGATCGAGGAAGCCGACACCGCAAAGGATGACGTGAACACCCGCATCGGCGGATTGCGCGGGGTCCGAGCGGACGCGGTCGCTGCGTTGGCTCTGGTGCAGGACCTGCTGGGGCAACCGGCGGCCGAACCAGCCGCAGCGGTCTTCCCGCGGCTGGACAAACGCATCCGGAACGCCACTCCGGGGACGCCGGCCGCTGCGGACCGGCTGCAGACGGAATTGTCCGGCACACTGACCAGCAGCATGGAAACCCGGATGGGCCGACAGAACACCCTCACCCGGACCATCACCACGCGGATGGGAGACTTCCGCCGCGAGTATCCCCTCGAGACCGCCGAGGTGGACAACTCCGTCGCATCGGCCGGGGAGTACCGGGAACTGCACCGAAGGCTCGCCCAGGACGACCTGCCGCGGTTTGAGTCAGAATTCAAGACCTATCTCAACACCAACACGATCCGCGACATCGCGATGTTCTCCTCCAAGCTCGGTCAACAACTCGAGCAGATCAAGGAACGCATCCAGACCATCAACGATTCGCTGTACGAGATCGACTACAACCCTGACAGGTACATCCGGCTGGACCGGGCGGTGACACCGAACACCGAGATCCGAGAGTTTCGCAGCGATCTGCGGGCCTGCACCGACGACGCAGTGTCCGCCGACGACAGCGACCAGTATTCGGAGCAGAAGTTCCTCCAGGTCAAGGCCATTGTCGAACGATTCAAGGGCAGGCCGGGGCAGACCGAGGCGGACCGACTCTGGTCGCGTCGGGTGACCGACGTCCGGAACTGGTTCTTGTTCTCCGCCTCGGAGCGTTGGCGGGAAAGCGACGCCGAATACGAGAACTACACCGATTCCGGCGGGAAGTCCGGCGGCCAGAAAGAAAAGCTCGCCTACACGATACTAGCGGCCTCGCTGGCGTACCAGTTCAAATTGCAATGGGGGGCCGTTCATTCCAAGACGTTCCGGTTCGCCGTCATCGACGAGGCGTTCGGCAGGGGATCGGAATCGTCGACCAGATTCGCCCTGGATCTGTTCCGGAAGCTGGGACTTCAACTGCTGATCGTCACGCCCTTGCAGAAGATCCACGTGATCGAGCCGTATGTCGCCGCGGTCGGGTTCGTCGACAATCTGGTGGGTGACTATTCGCGGCTGCAGAACCTGACCATCGAGGAATACCGCGCGCGGCAACTGGCGCACGCACTGGGGGCGGCGGGGTCGCCTGCGAATGGCTGACGCCAGGGCGGGCCGGGCTGTCGCGGGGGATCGCTGGACCGAACCGGCGGATGTGCTGGAAGTCCTGCGCCGCCGCTGGCGCGCCGGCAGCTGGCTGACGGACATGGCGAACTCGCAACCATGGGAACCCTTGCCGGTGCCGCTTCGTGGACCGACCCCGACCGCTCTGGCCGACCGTTACGACGACGTGCGGACGTGGGTCTCTGGTTGGCGACGCGCCGCACAGAAGAGTGGCCTGCGCCTGGAATTCCATACCGTCGGAGGACGCAGGGTCGGTGTCAACGAGCTGCCCCGGCGGGTCTGGTTCGACCAACGCGAGCGGGCCCTGGCGTGGCTCGGTGTGCAAGGCCAGGCAGCGACATTCCTGGAACTGGTCCGCACCGAACGCGAACGTGCACCGAAACTGGTGGACTGGATGCTGTCGAACCCGCATCGGCTGCTGGAGGCCGCTGACGAGTGGGAAAGGCTCGTCTCGATCGTGCTCTGGATGGACGCTCACGGCCCGGACCCCGGGGCGGGTGACGGTTCCCGCCCGTACCTGCGGCAGATCGACCTGCCGGGGGTCGACACCAAATTCATCGAGGAACAGCGGGACATTCTCGCTCGCCTCCTGGACGTGCAACTACCGCCGGCGCGCGTCAATCCGACGGCTTCGCGGTCAGACCTGTTCGGCAGATATGGTTTTCGCGCGAAGCCGCAGTACTTGCGGTTTCGCTTCCTCGACGAAGCGGCTGTACCCGCCGGGTTCGGTGCATTCACCGAGATGACGGTGCGGCTGGACGAAATGACCTCCCGACCGCTTCCGGTCACCCGGATCCATGTGGTGGAGAACGAGATCAGCTACCTTGCATTCCCCGCTGTGGACGATGCTGCGGTGATCTTCGGCGGCGGCTACGCGGTCGGCAGGTTGGCGTCCCTGCGATGGTTGAGCGACCGGGACGTCCGATATTGGGGCGACCTGGACACCCACGGGTTCGCGATTCTGAATGTCATGCGCCGGCGGTTCCCGCACACCCGATCCCTGCTGATGGACCGAAAGACGCTGCTGGACCACGAGAGTCAGTGGGTTCGCGAACCCAACCCGGGCCGCGAGCGGCTCGAACTGCTGAATCCAGCCGAATTCGATTTGTATCAGGACCTGGTCGAGAATTCCTTCGGACCGGCCGTCCGGTTGGAGCAGGAGCGAATCAGATTCTCGGCGATCGTCGAGGCCGTACGGTCCGACTGACCGATGTTGTGATGAGCACGCGAGCGGCCGGGGCTGCCTGTGGGAGCAATTCGACGTGAATGAGTTCGGGCGCCACACGTGCTTGACCCCGTGGGCGTTCTCGGGCGGCCGTCCCCTCCTCGCCGTGATCGACCACAGCGACCACCTGGACGGCGGCGTCAACGACCAGCGCGGTCGTCCTGGCTACCGCAGTACAGCGGATGTCTCCTCTGGAATTTCCTTCATCTGCAGGCTCGTCACGGCGCCAGTCCGGCGCCAAGGGCGCCGAGGTGAGAGCGACGGCGCAGTCGGCCGTGGCGGGGCCCATTTGTCCCGATCCCGCCAAAGCCAATGGCGCCGGACCCGAGGGGTCCGGCGCCATCGTCGTGCTGAACCGGTGACCTACAGGTAGGTGAACCGGCCTGCGGTCACCACCGGGGAGGTCCCGGTGGCCGTCACCACCCGGACGTCCCGCACTCCTGGGGCGCCGGCCGGGGTGGTCGCTGAGCAGCTCGTCGCCGAGCTGCAGGAGACCGCGGTGGCCTTGACTCCGTTGACGGTGATCGAGCCGACCCGGACGAAATTCGTGCCGGTCACGGTGATCCGGGTGCCGCCGTGGTGGCTACCCGAGGCCGGGCTGACTTTCGTGACGGTCGGGGCCGCAGCGACACCGGTGCCGGTCACCGGGATGGTGATGGTGCCGAAGTTGCTGTTCATCGTGATGTGCGCCGTGACCGCCGCCAGCTGTGACGTTGTGAAGGAGACCGTCACGGTGCAGCTGGCGCCGGGCTTGAGCGAACCGCACGTCGTCGACGGCATGTTCACCCCGGCATTGTCGGTCCCCGCCGAGGTCCACGCCCAGTCGATGCTGCCAGTGTTGGTCAGCTGCACCGTCTTGGTCGATGTCGTGTTCACCGTGCGGTTTCCGAACGCGACGGTGGTCGGGTTCAGCGCGATGGTCTTGATCGGCGCGGTGATGTTCGGGTAGACGAAGTCGCTGGTCGAGGCCTGGTAGTTGGTGTCCCCGGCGTAAATGGCGTGCACGGCGTGGTAATTCCCGCTCGGCAGTGTGCTGGTGGTCAGGCTGGCCACCCCGTTCACCACCGGCGCGGTGCCGATCACCGTCTTGGCGTAGCTGTAGATGTCCTCCATCTCGAAGGTCACCGTGCCGGTCATCGCCGGTCCGCCGGTGATCGCCGGGGTGAGGGTGTCGGTCAGCGTGACCGGACGGCCCTGCGGAGTCGAGGCCGGTGCGGTGAGGGTGGACGTGGTGGTCGAGGCGACCGTCCACTCGAGCAGGACGACGCCGTCGCCGTTGACCGTGCGGGTGTCGTAGGACGTTTTCGGGTCGATGCCCCAGGACAGGCCGCCGGCCGCTCCGCCTCCACCACCGCCGCCGTAGGAGCCGGGCTGACCGGCCCTGCCGCCGCCGAGGCCCGCGCCGTTCCAGCCGGCGCCGCCTCCGCCACCGCCACCCGCGTAGCTGAAGAGCGGGGCTGCGTCGGTTTGATCCTCGCCGTGGTGAACCACTTCGTTCCCTGCGATGTTGCCGGGACCGCCGGATCCGGCGCCTGGACCGGAGCCGATGTTGCCCGGTTGACCGGCGTCACCGCCCTGGCCGCCTCTGTAGCTGTAGACGGCACCGCCGCCGCCCCCGCCCCCGCCGCCGCCCGCGATGCCGACGACCTTGTTGTTCACGATGACCCAGGAGGCGGCACCGCCGCGGCCGCCGTGGCCGTTCGCGTTGCCGGGACCGCCGAAGCCGCCGAACGCATCGCGGGAGGCGTTTTCGTCTCCGTTCAGGCCGGCTGCCCCACCGGGCATGAGAATCACGGCCTGTCCCGGCTGCACCGCGACGGTTTCGTCGACGATGCCGCCGTAGCCGCCGCGTCCACCAGGCGATCCGGCACCGGAACCGCCGTCGGCACCGGAGCCACCGACGAGGTGTACGTGCAGCGAGGTCACGCCGGCCGGGACGACCCAGTCGAGGTAGCCTTCAGCTGCCATCCGCCCGACCTGGCCGGGCGTGCCGAATGGGGTCGCTGCATCCGCGACGCCTGCGCTTCCGAGGAAGAACGCCGCTGCGGTTGCTGGGAGGGTCAGCGCCACGAGCGTGCGACGGGCGGCGGCCTTGGTGTTGATCATTGGTCTCTCCGAGTTCTCTGTGACCCGCACCCTGCGGATCGACTGCGACAACTTTCGCGAGAACCGTGAAGAGAAACGATGGTGCGCACCGGTGGATGCGGATGGGGGTGCAGGCACCCCCATCGCCCCCGATCAGCGTCGGCTGCGCCGCCCGGGTGTCGAGGCCTGCGGCGGCACCGCTACGCCCGCAGAATCTCTCGCATGACGGCAACCGAGCCAGCGACCTCCGTCGTCCCCGCCAACGAGGCGAGATGGGAGGACATCCGAACCGTTTTCGGCAGCACCGGTCCGGCTGCCTGGTGCCAGTGCCAGCGATTCAAGCTGCACCGCAAGGAGTATTTCGCCGGATTCCCCGTCGCGGAGCGGGCTGACCGGCTCCGTCAGCAGACCGACGCCGGTCATCCGGAGGCGGACACCACCTGCGGGCTCGTCGCCTACCGCGGCGGTGAGCCGGTCGGCTGGTGCGCGGTCGAGCCGCGCAGTCATTACGAGGGACTACGGCGCAACAACCGCGTTCCGTGGCAGGGGCGGGACGAGGACAAGTCCGACGAGAGCGTCTGGGCCGTCACGTGTTTCTTCATCCGGCGCGGGTATCGCAAGAGCGGTGTGAGCCGCGCGCTGGCCAGGGCGGCAGTGGATTTCGCCCGGGACCGTGGCGCCCGGGCGATCGAAGGTTATCCGATCACCACCAAGGACGTGATCATGGAGGAGCTCCTGGTCGGCACGGTTTCCGTGTTCGCCGACGCCGGGATGTCTGTGGTCAGCCGCCCGACCCTGCGCCGGGTGGTGATGCGGCTCGACTTCTGAGCTGATGAGCAAGTGGCTGACCTGGGGCTTCCACCGTCGAAATCGGCGGGAGCCGGCTGGCGAGGCGGCGGGTTTGGCTTCTTCAGCTCGGTCGCCCGCGTCACTGGCTACCCGCGCGGTGACGCGGGATCCATCTCGATTCCAACCACTCGCGCCACCCTGTACAGGTCACCATCGAACGAGAGCAACGCCGGTCGGGCACCTCGAAGGCCGGTTGGGCAATCGAGTTGGTGAGAACCGTCGTTCCGGCTGCAGGTGAAGGTCGGATTTCGCCAACTCGATTCGCGGCCGCCCCGGCGAGGGCTCAGCCGCGGCGAAAGACCGGCGCCAGCACCCGTAACCCCAGGATGATCGAGATCACCAGCAGGCCGGCGAGCCAGCGTGCGATGTCGAGGTCCCGCTCCACGGTCTGCTCGATGCCCGGGCGGCGGACCTTCACCACGACCGCTTCGCCGGTGAGCAACCGCGCGGCGTGGACCTGCCCGACGGAGGCGGCGGCCAGCGGTTGCTCGTCGATCTCGGCGAACACCTCCCGGACCGGCCGGCCCAGCGCTGTGAGTCGGCGCGTGAGGACGGCGCGGGCTCTTCTGTTATCAACGCATACCGTCGGGTTCGATCTCAAACGCGTGGCTGGGGCCGCGAGGCGCGCGGGAGGGACTCTGCCGCCCGGCCGGATCTGGGCCTGGCTGATCAGCGGGCTGCGCGCAGGTACGCCCGGTCCCCGCGGAGCCAGGTTTCGGCGACCTGCACCTGGTCGATCTCGTCCGGGTCGATGGTGAAGATGTCCCGGTCGAGGACGACAAAGCCACCCTCGTAGCCGGTCTCGATGACGCCGACGTTGTCCAGCGGCAGCACCTGCCGGGCGCGGCCGGTGTAGAGCAGCAGAGCCTGCGGCACGGTGATGGCCTCCGCCTGGCCGATGTCGGCGCCGTTGTAGGCCCGTCTGGTGACCGCAGCCTTGATCGAGACGAAGACGTTGTCAGCGTCCGCCCATGCGGTCGCGGGTGTGTCGGAGGACAACGCGGTGAACGGCACCCGCTCGTAGAAGGACCTGATGGGGTAGGCGATCTCGAATTGCCGGGCGGACAGGTTCTTCTCGTAGCTGTCGTACTCGGCGAACAGGAAGATCGAGTGGCTGACCACCGCGAACGCCATCCGCGCGGCGTTCATCCGATCGATCATGGCGGGGGAGAACAGGGTGGCGTGGTCGAGTCGGATGGACGGCAGGTCGCCCATCCAGGGCTCCTCGTCGCCGAACATGTCGATGACGTGGTCGATGGCCCGGTCGCCCATGGCGTGCACGGCGACCTGAATGTGGTTGCGGCGCGCCCAGTTCACCGCCGCGCGGAGGTCCTCGTCGGTCAGGGTGCGCATGCCGTGGTCGTGGGAGTCGGGGTAGGGGTCCTCGGTCCATGCGGTGCGGTTCGAGTACGCGCCGTCCATGAACAGCTTCAGACCGGCGATCTTCATCCGGCCGGTCCGGTCGTCGTCGGTCAGGTCTCTCATTCCGTTTTCGGCGGTCGCCGGCCAGCCGTAGTACAGCGCGCACTGGACCTGCAGCCCTTGCTGTTCCGCTGCGCGGAAGGTGTCCAGCGGTGACGGGACCATGGTGGCCAGCAGGTCGCCGACCCCGACGATCCCCCGCTCGAGGAAGTGCTGATTCAGCCGGACCAGGTTGCGCGCCTGCTGCTCGTCGCCGGGGACCGGGATCGCCGCCGCAACCGTGTCTGTCGCGTTGGTCTCGATCAGCAACCCGTTGAGCCGCCCGCTCGCGTCCCGCCCGTACTTCGCGCCGGGCGGGTCCGGCGTCTCGTCGGTGATCCCGGCCAGCTCCAGCGCCCGGTGGTTGCAGGCGGAGGAGTGGCCGTCGCAGCGTTGGACGAAAACCGGCTGGCTGGCGCTGACCTGGTCCAGGTCGTCGGCGGTCGGCCCGCGACCTTCTGGGTACTTCGACTCGTCGTAACCGAAACCCTGGATCCAGGCGTCCGGGCCCTGTCCGGCGTTGGGGTGGGTGCGCAGAGTCTCGAGGAGCTCGGCCAACGAATTGACTGCGGGCGGGAAGCACATCACCGCGTCCACCAGCGTCGACAGGAACGCCGGGTGGGTGTGGACGTCGAGAAAGCCGGGCACCACGGTGCGGCCTTGGAGGTCGATGGCCGGTTCGCCGCTGACGTCGGCCCGGTCGCCCACCCAGGAGAACACGCCGTCCGTGATGCGGAACGCCGTGACGAAGTCGTCCTCGCCACGCCCGGTGAACACCTTGGCGTTGACGAACAGCTGGCTGGTCAATGCTCGCTCCTTTGCCCGAGCAGCTGAACCTACTGAACGCCGGCCGCTGGGCGTGCCGCCGCCTCGGGTTGGGTCGTGATGGGGACTGGTGCTGTGGCGCGGGTGGCGCTTCCTCGTCCGGTGCGGCATGGGCCGCACCGCCCGCCGCGGCTGACCGGCTCAGCCCTGCGGCACGGCGAACCTGCATCGGGGCCCCGGTGCGCGGCTGAGCTTCTCATCGAGCGTTGCCAATGTGGCGTCCAAGGTTTCGGCGAGTGAGACGTACCACGCGTCGTAGGCGTTGACCGTCGAACGCAGCTCCCACACCCTCTCGGCGCAGACACTGTAAGGAAACAATTCGACACGCAGCGAGCGGAGGTCGTCATGCGCGAGTGAGGCGACGTCCGTTGAGATCTCGGCAGCTCGAGCTGCCCTTCGGAGCACGTTGGCAACCTCCGCCGGCATCACGTGGGGTGCGGCCAGGTGCTCACCGGTCAACAGTGACTCGGCCCAGTGCCCGAGGGCACCCCGGTCGACCAGGGCAGCGACCACGACCGACGAGTGATGGACTTCGGCATAGCGGCAGTCTGCTGCTCGTGCTGCTGATGTGCAAGCAAGCGGCGAGACTCACGAAAACTGCCCGCGAAACGCTCTCCGTGCCTCACGTAGGAATGCCCGCGTAGCGGTGAGCGTGGTGGGGCATGAAGAGTGGGTTGTCGATGATGTCGCGGGCCGAGGTCACCACGAGGTACGCGCGGTCGTTCCGGGCCGCGGACAAGCGGACCAAGGGCCGGATCCTGGACGAGGTGGTGTCCGTGACCGGTTGGTCTCGGGACAACGCCCGGCGTCGGCTGACCAGCGCGGCGCTGAGCCCGCCAGGGGCTGGGCGCCCGGTCGCCGCGCGGCCACGTAAGCAGCGGGCGACGAAGTTTTCTTATGACGCGTTGAAGGTCCTGCAGCGGGTGTGGGCGGCCTCGGGCGGGCAGTGCGGTAAGTACCTGGCGGCGTCGATGCGCACCCAGCTGGACGGCCTGGAACGACACGGCGAGCTCGTCGATGGCGTCGGCCGGTACAGCATGGCGGTGCGCGCCGAGTTGCTCGCGATGTCGGCCGCGTCGATCGACCGTTACCTGCGGCCGGTGAAGGCCACCGACCAGATCAGAGGTGTCTCGACGACGAAACCCTCGCCGCTGCTGCGGTCTTCGATCAAGATCCGTAAGGCCGGCGATGAAGTGGAGGCCGAGCCGGGGTTCTTCGAGGGCGACACCGTCGCGCACTGCGGCCCGACCCTGAAGGGCGAGTTCGCCCGGACGCTGAACTTGACCTGCGTGCACACCGGGTGGGTCTTCACCCGCACGATGCGCAACAACGCGCACGTCCATGTTCTGGCCGCTTTGCAGGCGGGTGTGCAGGAGATCCCTTTCACCATCACGGGTTTGGATTTCGACAACGGCACCGAGTTCCTGAACAAGGCCGTCATCGCCTGGGCCGGTGGTCGGGACATCTACTTCACCCGTTCCCGGCCGTACAAGAAGAACGACCAGGCCACGATCGAGTCGAAGAACAATCACTTGGTCCGCAAGTATGGCTTCTACTACCGCTATGACACCAGCGAGGAACGTCACGCGCTGAACCGGCTCTGGAAGCTGGTCAACGACCGGTTCAACTACCTCACCCCAACCAAGAAACCGGTCGGCTGGGGCCAGGACAAGGCCGGCCGCCGCAAGCGTCTGTACGACAAGCCACAGACCCCGCTGGGTCGCCTGCTGACGGCCGGGGCGCTCGCCCCGGCGCAGGAACGTCAGCTGATCACCTACCGCGACCAACTCAACCCCGCAGCGATCGCCCGAGACATCGCCGACATCCAAGCAGCGCTACTCATTCTCGCCAAGGACAAAACCGAGCAGCTCTACCTCGCCACCATCCCGACCGCCCTACCCGACGTCCGCAAAGGCATCCGGATCAAGGCGAGCTGACCCCCACGCTCGCGGGCATTCCTACGTGAGGCACCGATCCACTTTCGCGGGCATCTTGACGTGAGGCACCACGGCAAGGGAGCCTTGCCGCTTCCGGGGGGACCGTCGCCGGCCAGGACCTGCCTGGCCGGCAACGCTTGTCGACCCATCTCCCGGCGACACCGAGGTGAGCACCTACCGCCGCCCGGACTCGCTGTGCTGCAACGCAAGTGCCAGTTCGTCAACCGACATCCCGCCTTTGCTGCGGTCGTGTGCCGGCTCAGTGGGTGACGGCGTAGCCGGTACCGTCACCGGCGGCGATCGCGGTGACCTGGGTCAGTCCGGCCACCCGAACCGGCACCGCAGTGTTGGCGATACTCCCGTTTCCCAGCTGACCGGAGAAGCCCCACCCCCACGCCCACAGGGTTCCGTCTGCGCGGAGCGCATAGCCGGTCTGGTTGCCGCCTGCGACGGCGGTGACGGTGCTGAGGCCGGATACCCGCACCGGGACCAAGCTGCGCGTGGTGCTGCCGTTACCCAATGCGCCTTGGGAATTGTCGCCCCAGGCCCAGACGGTGCCATCGCTGCGGACGGCATACGTGGCGAGGTGACCGCCGGCGACGAGTTTGACGCTGGTCAAGCCGGAAACCTGCACCGGGACGAGGCTTCCGGTGGTGCCGCCGTTGCCCAACTGACCGGACAACCCGGAACCCCAGGCCCAGACCGTGCCATCGCTGCGGAGGGCGTACCCGTTATGGCCGCCCGCGGTGACAGCGGTGACGGAGGTGAGCCCGGGCACCTGCACAGGTACCGCGCTGTCCGCAGTGCGCCCGTTGCCCAGCTGCCCCAACTGTCCCCAACCCCAGGCCCAAACCTTGCCGTCGCTCAACGCGTACCCGTTTGCCAGGTTCGCGGCGACGGCCGTGACGCCACTCAGCCCGGACACCCGCACGGGGCGTGTGCTGTCGGCCGTGCCGCCGTTACCGAGCCTGCCCATACCGCCGTAGCCCCACGCCCACACAGTCCCGTCGTTCCGCAGCGCGTAGCCGGTGGAGCTACCACTCGCGATCGCCTTTACGCCGGTCAAACCGGACACCTGTACCGGCACAGTGCTGTCGGTCGTGTCGCCGTTACCCAGCTGGCCGAGGTACCCCGAGCCCCACGCCCACGCCGTGCCGTCACCATGGACCGCGTAGCCGCCGTCCGACCCGCCGGCCACGGCCGTGACGCTGTTCGGACCTGCCACCGGCACCGGCCGTGCACTGTTGGCAGTCCCGCCGTTGCCCAACGCGCTGCAAAGGTCGCCGGCCTGGTTGCACCTCGCTCTGCCCCACGCCCAAGCGGCGCCGTCGGCACCGGCGGGGGTGGACAGGATGTAGCCGGTGACATCGACGATCATGTGCACGGCGCCGGGAGACCCGTTTCGCACCTGGATCTGCCCGTCGGGCCCGACCCGCGCGATCACGGTCGTCGCGACGGTGTGACCAAGGGCGAAGTTGAGGTTCGACGTCCCCGGCAGGGACACACTTGTCGGCCACACCGTGGCATAACCGGCGGCCCGCGGCGCAACGACCGTCACGGTCAGCACGACCGCAGCCGCCCCGTTGGCCGGGATACCACCGATACCGGTGACCTTCACGGGGACTGTGGACGCCGCCGGCACCACCCCGGGGATCTGCCACCCGAGCCGCGAATCGGCGACCCTTGCGGGAGTCACCGTGGCGACCGTTCCGGCGGTGGTCGGCGTGCCCTCCCGAATGTAGGCGTTGACGTCCACGATGACCTGTATCCCGCCACCGGATCCGTTGAAGACCTGGACCTTTCCGGCCTTGCTCAAAGGCAGGACGATGGTGTTCGCGATCGTCTTGGCCGCCTGGAAGTTCAGGTTCGAGGTGGGCGGCCGAGGGGTGTCGGCTTTCCATGCCGTCAAGTACCCGGGCCGTTGAGGAGTGACGACGGCGATCGTCGCGATGACCGCGGCCACGCCGGTGGACGGGACGCCGCCCCGCCCAGTGACCTGCACACCAACCGTCTTTCCCGCGCCCAGTGGGCCAAAAATCTGTTGGTCGAGCCGGGAATCGGCGATCCGCGTCGGGAACACGGGAACCACCGCACCGGCGGCGGTCGACGGTTGCTGCGGGATGTACGGGATGTACCCGGTCACGTCGACGACCAGATGGACCGCCCCGCCGGACCCGTTGAACAGTTCAACTCCGTTCTCCAGTCCGGACGACATCAGCACCATGTTGGAGGTGGTTTGCCCTGCCGAGAAGTTCAAGTCGGAGGTGCCGGGACAATTTGTCTCGGCCGCGCAGATCCGGATGTAACCGCTTGCTTGGGGACGCACGACCGTCAGCGTCGCGATGACCCTGACCACCCCCGAGTCCGGGATCCCGGCTCCTCCTTTCACGCGCACCACCGCCGTGCTGAAGGCGCGGACCGGGCCGCGGATCTGCAAACCGACCCGGGAATCAACGACCCGCTTCGGCGGCACCATCACCACCGTGCCCGGCAGGGCGGGACTCACCGCCGTCGCGGCTGCAACGGATCTGGTCACGGGCCAGGCGGATGCGGCCGGAGCGGTGACTGCACCGACAACCAGCAGCGACAGAACAGCGATCAACACACGGACAACGGCCTTCATGACGAGGCCTCCCCTGAATCTGTGGGGCGTCGGACCGCCCGCCCAGGGGTAGCCGGACGGGCCGGCGCTCAGCCGACTCCACCATCACACCGCCTGCGGCCGACAACCGCCAGAGGCCAACGTCCCGTCGTGGTCAACCAGCGTGGACCAGAGGATCTACCGGTCAACAGATGTCGTGACCGGACATCGAACGGGCACTGCTCGACGCAGGACGACCTGCTGACTACTGGTCTCGGCCGGAGCCCTGATGATCCAGCAGCCGCCGAAGGCGAACGCCTTTGGTTCTTAGCGCTTTGCAACTGTCGCAACGACTGACCCACACCGAGCTCCATTTGGTTTGTAGCCTGGCCACTCACATAGAGATGACGGTGCTGGCTGGCTCCCCGGGCAAAGTAAGGGCGGACGCGGTAGTCAACGACGTACGTCGCGCGCCGGGCGCCGACCCAGCTGCCCACGACAGACATGCCGATCGCAACCCAGGTGATCAAAGCCGCTGACTCCGACCACGAGGCCCGACGCATCGCCCTCGAGATGATCGGCGCAAACGACGTCTGTTTGCCGTGCGTCGCATCCGTTGCATCACGCTGAACATCTATCACGAGTTGTCGCGTTCGCTCTTCCAGCTGCAGGCTAATGGCGTCCTGCGGAGCCATCCCTGACCCGCCCGGCGCAGGCGATCGGCAGTTCTTAAGATCGGACCACGCGGCCCGACGGGCATCCCTCTTCCGGGACAGACCCCCACCCGCACGAGTTCCTTCGTGCTGCCCTGGGGGCCCATCGTGACGTTGTTGCGGCATCGCGCCCGCGCGTTCGCCGATTTTGCTGCTGCACCAAAAGAACTGGAGGCACGGCTGGCCGAAGCGCTGAGACACCGAACGGGCCGTCGGCCGTCGCCCGCAGAAGGGCGCTCATGGTCCGGAAGCCTGCCGATCCTGGCCCACGATCTGATGGATGCCGGATTGGACAACGTCGAAGTACTGCTCGAGCACCAACTCCCGCTCACCAGCAAACGTGCGGATGTCATTCTCGCCGGTCGGCATCCGCGCACCGGCGCACCGTCGTATGTCGTGGTCGAACTCAAGCAGTGGAGTGATGCGTCGCCCTATAATCTGACGGGCGAACTCGTGAATGTGCCGGGAACGCCTGGCGGGCCGCGACTTCATCCGGTTGCCCAAGTTCAGCGGTACTGCGATTACCTCGTGGACTTCACCAGCACGCTGCATGACGAGCATGACCCGATCGCTGGCGCCGCCTACCTGCATAACGCCTCAGCAGACGTCGGACAGCGCCTCGGCGGCTACCAACAGTCTCAGCGGGGGAGACTGTTCACCGGCGCCGACCGAAGCCGGTTCGTCCAATTCCTTCAATCTCGACTGGACCCGGGCGCCTCTGGCGCGCCGTACGCAGACAGGCTCCTTCGGTCGGCGGCGGCGCCATCACGTCAGCTCCTCACCGTTGTGGCGGAAGAGCTTGCCAACCGGGAGCAATTTGTTCTTCTGGACGAGCAGGCCGTCGCATTCGGACTGGTGATGCACGCGGTAGAGGAGGCTAGGGCCAGCGATCAGAAGACGGCTGTGATCATCACTGGCGGTCCCGGCAGCGGCAAGAGTGTGATTGCACTGTCGCTGATGGGCGAGCTGGCGGCTCAAGGCCGCACAGTCGTTCACGCGACAGGTTCCCGTTCGTTCACCCAAACTCTCCGGGATGTCAGCGGCTACCGAAAAGCTCGGGCCGGAACTGTTTTCAAGTACTTCAACTCCTTCATGGACGCCGAACGCAACGGGCTTGATGTCTTGATCCTCGATGAGGCGCACCGGATCCGGGCGACCTCGGAGAGTCGCTTCACGAGGGCATCGCTACGTACCGGACGTGCACAGGTCGATGAACTTCTGGCTACGGCGAGGGTGCCGGTCTTCCTTCTCGACGAGCACCAGGTTGTGCGGCCTGGCGAGATGGGTACAGCCGACGAGATCGCCGATCACGCCACCGTTGCCGGACTCAAGGTGCAACGGGTGTCGCTCGACGCTCAGTTCCGCTGTGGTGGAAGCGAGGCATACGTCCGATGGGTTCAGCGGTTGTTGGGGCTCACCGATGGCGGCCCCACCGCCTGGGAGGCCGACGAGCGGTTTGCTCTCGATGTGGTCGAGACTGCCTCGGAGTTGGAGTCGCGACTTTCCGCCTACCGCGACTCGGGCTATGGCGCTCGGATGACGGCGGGGTTCTGCTGGTCGTGGAGTGATCCGACCAGCGACGGCCGTTTGGTACCTGACGTCGAAATCGAATCCTGGTCACGGCCTTGGAATCTCAAGGGTGACCGGGGGCTTCCAGGTGCTCCACCAGCTGCCCTCTGGGCATCGCGGCCGGAAGGTTTCGGTCAGGTCGGGTGCGTCTACACCGCCCAGGGATTCGAGTACGACTGGAACGGGGTGATCATCGGTCCTGATCTCGTTTGGCGCAAAGACCGCTGGGTAGCTCAGCGAAAGCAAAATAAAGATCCCGACTTCCGGTCGACGAAGGCAGTGAGCGACGCCGAGTTCGACCGTCTTGTCCGCCACGTCTATAAGGTTCTGATGACGAGGGGAATGGTCGGGACCTTGCTGTTCAGCACGGATGAGGAAACCAGGGAAATGCTTCGGTCTTTGATTCCGTAGTTCACTGATCACGGTGCCCGACAGCGAGACCACTCACAATGGTTGAGATTCACCGCCGCTTGCGTACAGAAGGACCACAGCGAGCCGTACGCTTGATCAATGGAAGTACCGGTCAGCACCCTGCGGGCAGAGCTCTCGAGTTGGATCGAGCGCGCAAAGGCAGGCGAGGACGTCGTCATTACCGAGCGGGGCATGCCGGTGGCACGGATCCTGGCCGTCGACTCGGCCCCGCTGCTAGAACAACTCACCCAGCGCGGGCTACTGAGCAGGCCAAGCACCACGCGGCCCAGAGCCCGCGGTGCCAAAAGAGCTCGCTCGAACGGCTCGGTGTCCGAACAGGTCGGCGACCAGCGTCGCTGACATCTCGATGACCGTTGCTTATTCCGATAGCAGCGCCTTCGTCAAGCTGGTGGTCGAGGAACCCGGCAGTGAGTTGGCTGCGGAGCTATGGGACGGCTGGGACGCCTCGGCGGCCACCGAGGCGGTCAGCTCGACCGCACGGGTGGCCGACCAGTACCAGCCGAAGCCGGCGTGTTGGTCACGCCGCGGGCGAAGCCCAGAGGTGGCTGATCAACCCGGACCCGACGGGGCGAACAGGTTCCACATGATCATCGGGGCGAAGACGGCCCGACCTGCCTTTGGAGCACGTGAGCGAAGGCCTCATCGGAAGCCTGCTCCATACCGAAGGCGGGGTTGAGTCCGTAGCCTCCAATACGTCGCCAACCCAGGTACCCGAACGATCATCCGCGGATGGTTTAGTCCGCCGGTGTCACGCCGAATTGCCGACGGACCTCGTCGAGCAATTCTGGTGGAAAGCGGACAGGCACCATTGCAGACAGCCGCGGTTGCCGGCGCTGCGGCGGTCCTTGCGGCTGCTGGTTCCCCCGCTGCGCGTAATACTCGTATTCCTCGTCTGGCGTCGTCGGCGTCTCGGTGCTCATCGATCCCTCGGTACTGAGTAGCAAGTCCCTGCGCGGCCTCGTAAAAACCGATTGGGCGGCAGCGGCGCGGATTGCCGCTGCGTGACGGTGCAAGCGGCCATGCCAATACCCGGCCGGACACCTCGGCGCACTTCAGCCAATGCGCCGGCGGCTTAGCCGGTAAGCACAGCGGGTCACTGGCCTACACACCTTCGACGTCGTCGATCCCCAGATACGGATGTTTGAAGAGGTGCGCAGCCTGCGCGTCGATCTCGAACGGGTCCTGTTCGTCCAACAGGTCCGGGTTGAATCGGTCGTCTGTCACCACCCGAGCGTATTACAACCGAATACGCGACACGTCAGTCTTCGGTGCCGCTTCACGAGTGTCACCGGTCGTAGCCGCTGCCGCGCCGTCTGGTGGTCAAAGGCGGCCATGCTGGGACAGGGACCGGGTGTTGTTGAGGCAGCGAAGAACTCAATGGCGCCGCGCTTGCGCTGGCCGACGCCGACCGGACCCCGTCCGAGGATGCCAAGATGTTGATCTTGGGCGCCGTGGGAC
>CAWCVW010000009.1:0-605411 GCA_963798965.1 uncultured Actinomycetota bacterium | reverse complement strand
AGGTCGGATAGTCTCCGCATAACTTCTCGATCTGAGCGGCAGGGAATCGGGTCGGCCGCGGGTTGTTGGTGTCTGGGGGGACATGGAGGAACTGCCCGAGGGCTTGTACGAAAGTCTGTTGACGTCCAGGCTGGGCCGGCGGCTCGCGTCCAGCGCGGACCTGGAACCTGTGCTCCGACTGGTGGACCTGGCCGAGCAGCCGGATGTGCTCGCCCGACATGTGCGCGACGCGGCCCAGCGGGCACTCTCGTCCCAGCGAGACCCAGTCAAACGCGTCGAACTGGTCAACGCAGTGTTGGGATTGCTCGAGCAGACCGACGATCAGGCGTCCGGTGACCCGCGTCAGTTGTTGTCGCTCAGCCGGGCCGTGGCGCCCGGGATCACTGTCAGTTCGACGATTCGCCCGGCGATCCCGTTGTCCGACGCCGCCCTGCTGACCAACGCCCCGAACGAACCGTCCCTGGGTGCCGAGATCAGAGCAGAACTGGAGACGGCGGATCAGGTCGACCTGCTGTGCGCGTTCGTGAAATGGCACGGCCTCCGCGTGCTGGACACCGAGCTCAAGCGGCTCCGCGATCGGGGCAACCCACTGCGCGTCGTGACCACCACGTACATCGGCGCGACTGAGCGCAGAGCGTTGGATCGTCTGGTCAACGAGTTCGGTGCTGAGGTCAAGATCCAGTACGACGCGAAGCGGACGAGGCTGCACGCGAAGGCGTGGCTGTTCCGCCGGAACACCAGATTTGATACCGCCTATGTCGGGTCGTCCAACCTGTCCCGTGCAGCGTTGCTGGACGGGGTCGAGTGGAATGTTCGGCTGTCCCAGATCGCAACTCCCACTCTGATGGCGAAGTTCGTCGCCACCTTCGACACCTATTGGAATGACGCCAGCTTCGAGACCTATGATCCGGACCGGGATCGAGATCGACTCGACGACGCCCTGCGGGAGGCGTCGGGGCAGTCGCACTCGAGCGGCACCATCATCTCGCTGTCCGGGCTTGAAGTCCGGGCATACCCATATCAGGAAAAGATGCTCGAATCCATTGCGGCCGAACGGACCGTTCATGATCGCCATCGCAACCTGATCGTCGCTGCGACGGGGACCGGAAAGACCGTCATTGCAGCCTTGGACTACCGAAATCTCTGCGATCTCGCGACCTCCGACAGGCCATCGCTGTTATTCGTGGCGCATCGACAGGAGATCCTGCAGCAGTCGCTCCGCACCTACCGTGAGGTCCTGGCCGACGCCAGTTTCGGTGAGCTGTATGTCGGAGGTGCAAGGCCTGAGCGATGGAAGCATGTCTTCGCTTCCGTCCAATCATTGCATTCCTACGGCGTGACGAATCTCCCCGCTGCCGCCTTCTCCATCGTCGTCATCGACGAGTTCCATCATGCTGAAGCGTCCACCTATCGGGCACTGCTGGATCACCTCGAACCCACGGAACTTTTAGGTCTCACAGCGACGCCCGAACGCGCCGACGGGGTCGACGTCCGATCTTTCTTCGGCGGCCGGACAGCCGCCGAACTGCGCCTCTGGGATGCGCTGAGCGACGGACTATTGACCCCGTTCCACTACTTCGGAATCGCAGACGGGACCGACCTCCGTTCAATCCAGTGGTCCCGCGGCGGCTACGACCTCGGGACACTGTCCAACCTGTACACCGGCAACGACGCGCGCGCGGCCATCATTCTGAAGAACCTCAACGACAAGGTCACCGACGTCGGCGGGATGCGGGCGTTGGGGTTCTGCGTATCCGTCGCGCACGCGCAGTACATGGCTCGCGTCTTCAACGATGCTGGCATCAAGGCGCTTTCGGTGTCCGGAACCACCCACCAAGACGACCGCGCCGAGGCCCTCCGGGCGCTGCGCGATCGGAGTGTCAACATTCTCTTCACCGCCGACCTCTTCAATGAGGGTCTCGACCTGCCCACAGTCGACACCGTCCTCTTCTTGCGGCCGACCGAGAGCGCGACGATTTTCCTGCAGCAACTCGGACGCGGTCTGCGACTCGCCTCCGACAAACCGGTCCTCACCGCTCTGGATTTCGTCGGGCATCAGCGCAAGGAATTCCGGTTTGATGTCCGGTACCGCGCGCTGACGGGTGCGACCCGGCGGGGACTCGCCCATCAGGTCGAGCAGGGCTTTCCTTTCTTGCCGTCGGGCTCGCAGATCATCCTGGACAGGCAGACCCAGGAGTTGGTGCTCGACAACATTAAGACCCAACTGACCACTCGATGGGCGTCCCTGGTGGGTGAGCTCCGGAGCTACGGAGACATCGATTTGGCAGGCTTCCTCCGCGAATCGAGCATTGAACTGGCCGATGTCGTGCGGTCAAATCGCAGCTGGACGCGGCTGCGGCGCGATGCTGGTCTGCCCACGAGAGCGGGGCAGTCACGAGAGGAGGCGTTGCTCAGGCGGATCCGGTCGCTCGGGCATGTTGACGATAAGGACCGTGCCGACGCCTATCAGGCATTGCTGGCGGACGATGCTGCCGCCTACCCCGACCTCAACCCAGTCGACCAGGCCTTCGCCCGAATGTTGCTATTTTCCCTCTGGCCGGGCGGCGGATTCACCTCCTACCAATCGGGCCTCTCCTCCTTGCGGACCGAGCCTGCCGTGCGGGACGAGCTGCGGTCCGTCATAGACGTGACATTTGACCAAGCTCGGCACGTCACCCTCGAGCCGAACGACCGACTCGCAGGACTCAATCTTCAGATCCATGCTCGATACCAGCGTGAGGAAATACTCGCCGCACTGGGACATGCGTCGATGACGCGGGTGCCAGCGGTCTTTCGTGAGGGTGTGTTGCGCGCACCGGACTGGGACGCCGACGCGTTCCTCATTACGCTCAAGAAATCGGACACCGACTTCTCGCCGTCCACGATGTATCGCGACTACGCCATCAGCCCAGACCTCTTCCACTGGGAATCGCAATCGACGACCTCAGTCGACTCGCCCACGGGCCAGCGGTATCTCAACCACCGACGCCTCGGCTCGTCCATCCTGCTGTTCGTCCGCGATGGCAAAACCAACGAAATGGGCACCGAGCCCTACATGTTCCTTGGGCCGGCGAACTACCTGAGCCACACCGGGGATCGGCCGATTGCGATCACTTGGAAGCTGGACAATGCCATGCCGTTGGACGTCTACAGCGCGGCCCGGGTGGCTGCCGGGTAATGCTCAAGCGATGGTGATCTCGCCCATCTCATCCCAGTCCGAGCCATCCACCTTGCCGCTCACGATCTGCCCGCTGTTGACGTGGGCGCCGGCTGCCTCGTCGTCGGCGAATGCCTCGACCAGGACGAAGGTGTCCGGGTCGTCGATGCTGCGGGACCACTCGAACCTCAGGTTGCCCGGTTCGGCGCGGGCGGCTGACAACTCGTCCATTCCTGGCATGCTCCGCGTAGGTCTCGGCGAGCTTTCCCTACCACCACAGTTGATCAAACCGCCCAGCATTGAAGCGGTCCCACACCGCCGGACCCTCCTTACAACGGGTTTTGCTCGAAGTTCCGATACATCGTCAGCAATCAGCAGAACGCGATGTTCGACTCGGGAAGATGGATCAGACCGTGGGTATGCGAGATGTGCTGAAAGACAGACAGTTTCATCGCCACGCACACCGAGGCCTACCGTCAGGAAGGTAACTCGACCGGCCTGTGCCAGAGCTGCCACGGGATTCTGCACCGCCGATTCAGGGTTCCTGCGACCTGGTTGAACCTGGTCGCAAAGGTGGACGCCGAAAAGGACGGGCACGGTGCCCGGATGCTCAAGATGATCTTCTCCAACACGCCGGTGCCAGCTACCAAACGGTGACTGGGCACTCTGTGTCCGGGTTTGTCAGGATCCTAGCCAAGCTAGGGTCCTCCACTGTCCAAATAGACTTACCCTATTGACACTAGGGTTAACCGGTTGCATGCTAGGCGAGTGGACACGGCAGCGGAGAGCACAAGCAGGGCAGCGGTCGCACCGAGGTGACACATCATGCCTAGGGCGAGGCTCACCCGAGACCGCGTCGCGGAAGAAGCGGCCGTACTTGCCGACGAGGTCGGTCTGGACAAGCTCACGCTGGCTGCCCTCGCACGCCGGCTGGGCGTTCGGCAGCCTTCTCTGTACCAGCACATCGACTCGCTGGCCGGTCTGCACCGCGACATCGCTGTGCACGCGAAAAGGGAACTGGGGGAGGTGCTCGCCAGGGCGGCGGTGGGACGTTCAGGGGCGGAGGCGATCTCGTCGATGTCCCACGCCTACCGGCGCTGGGCGCTACAGCATCCGGCCCGATACGCAGCTGCTAACCTCATGCCCGCCCAGGGCGACATCGAAGACGAAGCCGTCTCCCTCTCCGCCATTCAGGTCATCGCCGACGTTCTCACCGCCTACCACCTCGAGGGTGACGACGCCGTCGACGCCATCCGCGCCTTTCGCTCGACACTGCACGGATTCGTCTCTTACGAAACCGCCGGCGCTTTCCGCTGGAGTGCAGATGTGGATCGGAGCTTCGAACGGCTGGTCCGCGGATTCATCGTCGCACTGACCCATGCCGAACCAGCCTCCAATCAGCCCACCTGACCACCACCGGCAACCGCCACACAACACCACTGGAGAAATGCCATGGCCACCGAAGAGACCGCCACCACCACCCTTGACCCAGACGCAGCCACAGCGCTGGTCGACTCCTGGCTCGGCCTGTGGAACGGCGACTACGACATCGCAGCAACGATCATCTCGGAGGACAACCGCGTACACGCCGCGATGTTGGACGGCGGGGATGGCAGCGCCGCCAACGGCATCTCCGGAATGAAAGACTTTGTCGCACAGACCAGATCCATCTCGTCCGACCTCGTCTTCTCCATCGATGTTGGCCCGCTCGTCGACGGCGACCACGTCGTCGTCCGCTGGATCGCCACGGGCCATTACGGCGGCGGCCTGCCAGGAGCCGGCGCGCCCGTGGGCACCGAGGTCACCATCACCGGCACTGACATTTTGCGGGTGTCCGGCAACCAGATCGTCGAATACTGGCTCAACGCCGACACTCTCGCCCTCATGGCGCAGCTCCAGGTCGGCGCCGGCTGACCGACGAGCGCGGCGCCTGATCGAATGCCGCGACGGTCAAGCCACCCTGACCACAAGATCAACACTGAGGATGGGAGTCGTTGAGCGAACCGATCATCGGCCGTGAGTCGGCACAGAGCAGGGTCGAGCGGCACGCGAGTTGGACCGAGCTCTTCTTCGACCTGGTGGCGGTGGCCGGTGTCGCCGCTCTGTCTCACGTTCTCGTCTTCGAGCTGAGCCTCGCGACCCTCGGCCTCTATGCCCTGCTGTTCCTGGCTTTCTGGTTGTCGTGGACGACGTTCATGCTCTACGGAAATGTCGCGGCAGGGCAGACGCACGTCATCCGCCTGCTGGTCGGGATGTTCGGGCTCGGGGTCATGGCAGCGACGGTGCCGGGAGTAGCGGACAGCGTGCTGGGCGAGGGCACGAGTGCTCTGCCGCTCAACGTTTTCGCCATCGCGTACATGGCCACCCGGATTTACGGGTCGCAGTCATGGCGTCGAGGGCAGATCCTGGTCGACTTCCCGGTCGTTCAGTACTCGGGCGGATTACTGCCGTGGTTGGCGTCAATCTGGGTCGACGAGCCGTGGAAGCTTGTGCTGTGGGCGGTGGGAGCCGGGCTGGACCTGCTCCTCATCGTGGTGCTGTCCGGCAATCGGATGGTGGCGCAATTCCAGGCCAGGCTGACGGCACGGGCCTCAAATAGGCGGCAGCGCCGGGCATCCCGAAGCAAAAGCCGGGCGCAAGCGATCACCGCCGTCTCGGTCGATGTCGAACACCTCGCAGAGCGGCTGGGGCTGTTCGTCATCATCGTGCTCGGCGAGTCGGTCGTACAGGTCGTCGGCGCGGCGGCCGAAACGGAGTACGACGTCGGCGTGCTGGTCAGCGGCCTCGCGTCGTTCGTGTTACTGGCCGGCATGTTCGGCCTATCCGTGGTTTTCGGGTACGCCGGCCTGCCACACCTCCGGCCCGGGCGCATCGCCGCACGCGCCGCACTTGGCCTGCACTGCCTCATCACCGGCGTCGTGGCCACCATCGCGGTGTCGCTGGCATCGGTGGTCGAGCACGGCTCGGAACCGATGTCCGGACAAGGTCGCTGGCTGCTGTGCGGCGCGATCGCGGCCTACTTCGCCGTCGGTGTCGCGACCGGCGTCGTCAGCCACAGCTCAGACCTGCAAAGGACGGTTTCACGCGTCATCACCGGAGTGACTGTGCCGATCCTGCTCGGCCTCCTCGGCTCAGACCTCAGCGGCCGCACCCTGGTGATCTGTCTGGCCGCGGTCGTCCTGTCGCACCTGTGGTTCGAACGGCGACTGCCGCCGGTGCAAAAGGCTTGATGACGCGCACCCGATCCACAATCAGGCGATCGTGATCTCGCCCATCTCATCCCAGTCCGAACCATCTACCTTGCGACTCACGATCTTCGGGGTGGCGACCAGCGCCTGCGGCAGGGTCTCGCGGGTGGCGGTGGCGAAATGCTCGCTCTGGACATGGGCGCCCGCGGCGTCGTCGTCGGCGAATGCCTCGACCAGGACGAAGGTGTCTGGCTCCTCGATGCTGCGGGACCACTCGAACCACAGGTTCCCCGGTTCGGCCCGGGTGGCGGTGGTGAACGGAGTGGCCAGCTCGACGAACTTCTCCGACCACTCGGGCTTGGTCTTGAACTTGACGACGATGAAGTACATCGGATTCCTCCCGTGCCGGCGGTGTCGGGCCAGGCTAACCACCACTACGAAGATTCGCGACCGGCCCACTCGCCGTCCGGCCGAACCGCGGTTACGGTGTGCCCAGGCGTGCACACCGCGGTGCTGCCGGCGAGGAGAAACCCCATGGGCGACAGCGGCGATGACCGGAAAGAGCGGCAGGAACCTCAGGATCCGGTCGAGCTGCAGCGCGATACCGCCGAGAGTTCGACCGCCGGGACCGGGCTGACCGCCGAGCAGGCCGCCACGCTCGTCCGCCTGTTGCGGGTGGCATACCCGCACCCGAGCTTCCCGGACGCGCCGTACCAGCGGACCGCGAAGAGCGTGCAGGACGCCGACACCGATCACCTGCTCGCGGCCGGACTGGCCGAGCTGGACAAGATCGCCGGCGGCGATTTCGCGGGCGCTGTCCGACGCGGAGGCGACCGCCGCGGTCGAGCGGATCGCGGACAGCGCCTTCTTCAAGCTGATCCACTCGACCACCGTGGTCGCCCTCTACGACGACAAGGAAGTGTGGGAAATCCTCGGCTACGAGGGCGCCTCGTACGACAAAGGCGGCTACCTGCATCGCGGGTTCGACGACCTTGACTGGCTGCCCGCGGCCAGGATCACCGAGTACACCGGCGAGCCGCGTCCCGAGCTCGTCGAACGAGCGGAGGCCTGAGCATGGCGACCATCGAGCACGACGACCCGGTTGTCGTCATCATCGGATCCGGTGCCGGCGGCGGCACCATCGCCCATGAGCTCGACCACCAAGGGCGTCAAGTGCGTCCTGCTCGAGGCCGGGCCGCACCTGACCGGCGAGGACTACGTCAACGACGAGTGGCCGGCGTTCAGCCAGATGGCCTGGACCGACATGCGGACCACCAGCGGTTCGTGGCGGGTTGCCCGGGACTTCCCGAATCTGCCCACCTGGATCGTCAAGGCCGTCGGTGGGACCACCACGCACTGGGCGGGGGCTACTCCGCGGTTCATGGAGCACGAGTTCCGGATCCGCAGCGTGTACGGCGATCTCGACGGCGCCAACATGCTCGACTGGCCGATCACCCTGGAGGAGATGGCGCCCTGGTACGACAAGGCGGAGATCGCCATGGGCAGCACCCATCGGCACGGCCGGGCACCGCTGCCCGCGAACAACAACTACACGGTGATGGCCAACGGCGCCGAGAAGGCCGGATATCGCTACTACGCGACCGGCCCGTACGCGACCAACGCCGAGCCGTACGACGGGCGACCCGCATCGGTCCAGGACGGCTTCAACTTCCAGGGCGACAAGCACGGCTCCAAGTGGTCGACGCTGGTGCGCGAAATCCCGCGGGCCATGGCCACCGGTCACCTCGACCTGCGCCCCTTGAGCCAGGCCGTGAAGATCACCCACGACGACAGCGGCACCGTCAACGCCGTCGAATACCTTGACGCCGCAGGCGCTCTGCACCGACAGGCCGCGAAAGTGGTCTGCGTGGCGGGTAACTCGATCGAATCGCCGCGACTTCTGCTGATGAGCGCGAGCTCCCTGCATCCGGATGGTCTGGCGAACTCATCGGGGCAGGTCGGTCGGAACTACATGCGGCACATGACCGGCTCCGCTTACGGGCAGTTCGAGAAGCCGGTGCGGATGTACCGGGGTGAGACGATGGCCGGGATCGTCGCCGACGAGGCGAAACACGACACCTCGCGCGGGTTCGCCGGTGGCTACTACATGGAAACTCTCTCACTCGGCCCGGCCTTCCTGGCGGCCTTCATCGAACCGGGGGAGTGGGGGCGCAGCTTCACCGAAAAAATGGATGCCTACGAGCGGACCGCCGGGATGTGGTTGGTCGGCGAGGACCTGCCGCAGGAGTCGAACCGGGTCACCCTCAACCCCGATGTCAAAGATCAGTGGGGGCTGCCGGTGCCCGACGTGCACTACGACGACCACCCGAACGACGCCGCGATGCGGGATCACGCCTACGCCGCCGCCGACTCGATCTACGGTGCGGCCGGTGCGATCTCGGTGCACCACACGCCGCCGTACCCGTCCACCCACAACCTCGGCACCTGCCGGATGAGCGAGCGGCCGGAGGACGGGGTCGTGGACCGCTGGGGCAAGGCGCACGACGTGCCGAACCTGTTCGTCAGCGACGGCTCCGTAATGACCACGAGCGCCGCCGCCAATCCGACCCTCACCATCGTTGCGCTGGCCACCCGGCAGGCCGATCACATCTGCTCCGAGATGGCGGCCGGCCGGCTCTGACCGCTGCAGCACGGGTCAGGACGGGCTATCCGCGTCCCGCGAGGGAAGCCCATCAGACAACCATGACCTCGATGAGCGCTTCAGCCGCGGACGCGAGCCGGTGATCTCCGGTCAGCAGCGGGGCTTCCAACGCCTCGGCAAGAGCGACGTAATGTGCGTCGTAGACAGTGGTGTGGCCGCGTAAGGACCAGATTCTGGCTACCAACGCCTCGGTTCCGTACTTGTGGAGCGGGACCGCCAGAAGGTCGTGCACCGCCTGATCCACGCGCGGCGCAGTGAGGCGTGTGCGCCGCTCGAGCGCCCGCAAGGCACTCAGTGATTCGGCCATGATGAGGCTCGGCGCATGGAGTCCGCCTTCGTGAAGGCTCAACACCACGGCGGCATCCCGGCCGCGCGAAGAGCCCAATACGAACTCCACCAGAGCGGACGCGTCGACGACCAGCGTCATGCGGATCGTGCGTCCCGCTCCGCGCGGATCAATTCGCCGACAGGGATTTCCGGCTCCACGGCTGCGCGTCGGGAGATCCGTTCCATGAGTTCGGGCAGCGTGGGAGTGGCCACATGCTGCTGAAGGACTGCCAGCGTGTACTCCGACAACGACTGGCCGGATCGGGCGGCCCGCACCTTCAGTTCACGGTGCAGATCATCAGGGACGTCTCGTAACTGGAGTGCAGCCATGCGTTGAGCATGCCGTGCATGCATTAAGCATGTCAACCGCGATCATCTCGCCGCGTTTCGTACACGGGTGGACGAAGTCGTGCGGTAACCATGTTATGCCGTCGCCTGTGAGGTCACGGGCTCGAACTCAGCCGATGCCATTCCAGAATGGAATCACCTGGGAGGCGAGAGCTTCCGGCTGTTCCAACGGAATCAATGTCCGGGCGCCGGTGATCACCGCCGACTCGGCGTAAGGGGCAAGCGCGGCAGCGGATTCGGCGGCGCTCGGGCTCCAGTCGCCCCGATCATCTGACGCGACGAATAGGCTCGGTACTGCCAGGTCGCGCAGTTCGGCCGTGACATCGACACGGTTGAGGATGAAGGACTGGACCGCGAGTGCCAGGCTCCGGCGGGTCGGCCGCGTCAAGGACTCCATCAGCAGACGGCGCATTGGCTCTTGTGCCGCCGACGCGTCCGTCAGCATGCCGCTGAAGATGGCGTCACGGACGGGCCCCACCGGTCCGACCGCGCGAAGCAGCGGCAACAACACCTTGATCTGACGTCGCAGCCCCGCAGGAATTGGCTCGGTCGGCGAACTGATCGCGACCAGACTTCTCAGCACGCCGGGACGGGCCCCGAGTTTGTATCCGACGTGGCCGCCGAAGGCGTTGCCCACCCAGTCGACGGGACTGTCAACGCCGAGGCCTTTCAGCAGGTCGGCGGCAGCGTCCGCAGCGCCGGCGATGTCAGCAGCGCGTTGTAACGGCTGGCTGAGCCCCAGCCCGGGCGGATCCACCAGCACGTAGCGACGGCCGCTCGGGAGCAGCGGCATCAGGAGGTCCCAGCTGTGGCTGTCGACGAACATCGACGGCCACAGCACCGTCGTCTGGCCCTTTCCGACTATCCGGACATGCAGGCTGCCGAGGCGGGTGGGTACCAGGGATGTGCGCTCAGTGTCGATGTTCATCAACGTCTTCCTCACCGTAGTCGGAGTGAGTCGAACTCACATGAATACGTCGATGTTAACCTGACTGACGTGAAAAGCAAGCCGGTTCGCGAGTACCGGATGACGGCCCGGGCGGACGCCGCCGAGCGCACGGGCGAGCGGATCGTCGACGCGATGTTGGGTCGATTCTCCGCAGTGCCGTACGACCAGATCCGTTTGGAGGATGTCGCCGCTGACGCCGAGGTGACCGTGCAGACGGTGATCCGGCGCTTCGGGAGCAAGCACGGCCTGCTGGCCGCAACCGTGGAGCGGGAGATGACGCGCCTTGCCACCGACCGGTCGGCGGCTCTCGGAGCAACGCCAAAAAGCACCTTGCACGCGTTGGTCTGCTATTACGAGCAGCACGGCCTGCTGATCCTCAAGCTGTATTCCGAGGCGCACCAGGCACCGGGCGTGCCGGAACTGGCCGCGCAGGCGCGGGCGTATCACGTCAACTGGTGCCGCGAAGCGTTCTCCGACGCATTGCTCGGCGTCGCCGACACGACAACTCGCGACCGGCGGCTCGCCCAGATCGTGGCCATCTGTGACGCCACGACCTGGCGGATTCTGCGTTTCGACGGCGATCTGAAGCCGGACGAAGCCGAGCTGGCTCTGTGGGAGCTGTTGCTGCCTCTACTGTCTCACCCCGCCAAGCGGTGAGCTGACCTGACGAAGACCCTTCCCAGGTCGGCGCGGCCTACCGAACACGCGCTACTCCGTATTCGCGTGCGCCTTCGCGGCCGACGCATTGTCGACTCCGCGCGCCTCGGCAATGGTCAAACAGACCACGTCGAGCGCAATGTGGGTCGCCTGGTCGAACAAACTCGACAGCGGCTGAATGGTCGGCGCCTCATCGGCCCGGCGGTACTTCGTCGCCGCCGGGATGACCAGATGACCGGCTGCGGTCGCGCCGAGCGGTGATGACGGATCGGTGGTGATCGCACACACCACGGCGCCCAGCGCAGCGGCCTGCTCGGCGACCCGGACGGTGTTGCCCGTTGTGCCGGAACCAGATACGGCGACAAGGGTGTCGGTTCCCCGTGACCGCCGGTGTGGTGGTCTCGCCGAGCACGAACACCGGCAACCCCAGGTGCATCAGCCGCATGGCGAAGGCCCTGGCCATGAAGCCGGATCGACCTTCGCCGGTGACAAAGATGCGGTCTGCGGCCGTCAGCGCGGTGGCGAGCGACTCAACCTGCGCCCGGTCGACCTTCTCGGCCACGCCGGTGATCTCGGACATCACCACGTCGAGCAGATCGTTCGGTCCTGTGTTCATGTCTGTTCCTTCGTGGGTTGATGGGAATCAATCGCGTCCCGTAGTGCGCGGGCGGCCGCAGCCGGGTCCGCGGCGGCCGTGACGGACGACCCGACGATCAGTCGGACGTCACCCCAGCTCGCGACAGCAGGGACGTCCTGGACGCCCAGGCCACCGGCAACGGCGAGCCGACGACCGCTCGCCCAGGGGCCGAGCAGGGCAGACACATCGGTGTCGGCCGTTTGTGCGTCCTTCGGGACATGTGCAGCCAACACGGCACTTTCGGGCACGGCCGAGGCGACCCGCACGCGGCCCGCGCCGTCCAACGCCATCAGGTCGACCATCACTTCGATACCGAGGTCGCGAGCAACCTGCACCGCGAGATCCAGCGTCGAAGGCGCGGAAACTCCCAGCACCGTCACGGATTTCGCACCGGCTTCGTATGCCATGGTGACCTCCGTGCGGGCGTCGTCGGCGGTCTTCAGGTCGGCGAGCACCGGGGTGTCACCGGCCGCGGCGACGAGGCGTGCGACACCGGCCATCCCGTAACGCTTCACCAGCGAGGTGCCCACCTCGACCCAGTCGGCCACACCCGCGACGTCACGGGTGATGACTTCCGCGCGGTCCAGCGGGATCCGGTCGAGTGCGACCTGCAGCGACACCGAGTTCCGCAGCACCCGGCTCATCGGGCCACCGCCAGGGCCGTGGGCGGTGCGGCGCCCACGTCGGGAGTGGTCCCGCAGGAACGTCGTCAACTGCAGCCGGTTCGGCAGCCCGTCCCGGTCACCGGGGCTGGTCGTGGCCATCGCGCCGACAGCGCATGCCCGGCGCAGGCATTGCCGGAGCGTCAAACCGTCGAGCGTCCCGCTGATGTAGCCTGCGGCGAAACCGTCACCAGCGCCGACAGTGTCGACCACCGCGACCGGAAAGACGCTGCGGTGCAGAGCTTCCTGTCGGGTGATCACGGTCGCGCCGTGGCCACCGTTCTTCACGATGACCGCCTTCGCGCCCATCTCCAGGTAGGCACGACCGATCTCGGCGGGATCGTTGGTGCCGAGCAGGACCTGTCCCTCGCTGGCACCGGGGAGCACGATGTCTGCGAGGGTCACCATTTGGTGGGTCACGTCGATCATCTCCTGGGCCGATGCCCACAGCACCGGGCGCAGATTGGTGTCGAAGGAAACGGTCACACCATGTGCCTTGGCCGCTTCGACGGCACGGAAGGCGAAGTCGCGGGTGGCCGGCGACAGCGCCAGCGGGATGCCGGTGACGTGCAGGTGCCGGGCCGCACCGATGTAACTCTCCAGCGCGGGATCCCAGGACAACCGCGACCCGGCCGAGTTCTTCCGGAAATAGACGACCTCGGGGTCGCCGCCGCCGGCGTGGGACTTGATCTGGAAACCGGTCGGCGCGTCCGGGTCGATGGTGACGTGCCCGGTGTCGATGCCGGTTCCGGACAGTGCCGTGTGGATGAACCGGCCGAACGGGTCGTCGCCGACCCGGCCGATCCAACCGGTGCTGTGCCCGAGCCGGGCCAGACCGGTGGCGACGTTGGTCTCGGCGCCGGCGAGTGAGCGACTGTAGTGCTCGACCTCGTCCAGCGATCCGGGGGTGTCGGCGACGAACATCGCCATGGCCTCACCGAAGGTGATGACCTCGGGTGCGGGGCGCGCGCTCGTCATGACTGGGCCGCCCTTCCCGGAGCAGCGGTCGCGCCGACGAGTTCGGTTGCTGTATCGGTGTTGTCGACCAGCCGCACCGGGTTCACCAGTTCGCCGATTTCCGGGATGGACACCCGGCTCATTCCCCCGGGGCGAAGTCGCAGGTTCCGGCCCGGTGCACCTGCCAGGACCACGTCGCCGGGATACAGGGTGAGGATCGAGGTGAGGTAGACGAGCACCTCCGTCACGTCGCGGGCCAGATCCGTCATCTGCGCAGGTGTCCCGGGGTCACGGTCGTCCGAAAGTTGCACGGTTACAACGGCGGGGTCCAGGTCGGTGCGGATCCACGGGCCGAGCGGTGTGAACGTGTCCGGGCTCTTGGCCTCGGTCCAGCGGCTGTCCGACGACTGCGCGGCCCTGTCCGTCACGTCGTTGGCGCAGGTGTAGCCGTAGACCGCGGCCAACGCGGTCTCCGGGGTGAGGCGCCGGGCCCGGGTGCCGATCACCATTGCCAGTTCGGCCTCACCGTCCACTTCGGTGTGCTCGGGTTCCAGCTCGATGGTCCGGCCGGGACCGATGACCGAGTGCGGGGACTTGTGAAAGGCCTGGGGTGCAAGCAGTCGGTCGGCGGGGCCGGTGTTGTGCGCCATCCCCAGCACCACCCGCGGCTCGCACGGGGCGAGCAACTCGGCGTGTGCCGCGGGCACCGGCCCGGCCACCTGGACGGTGGCCGAGCCGGGCCGGAAGGGATCGGCGATCGGCTGGTAGCTGACGTTCCCGTCCTGGTCATGATCGACCCGGGCGTAGCTGGTGCTGCCCCGGTCGGGACCGTCGGTGAGCCGGATGCGGGCGACCAGCATCAGCTGTTCACCTGAGCCGGCGTCACGCGGGGGCGGTTGATCCTGGCCACCAGTGGCATGAGTGCCGCTGCCAGGGCCAGGCAGGCGGCCATCAGCAGGAAGGAGGCGTCGGTGGAGCCGGTGCTGCTGTTGAGCCAGCCGATGAGGTAGGCCCCGGCGAAGCCGCCGAGTGCGCCGAAGGAGTTGATCAGCGCGATGGACGCCGCCGCGGTCTGCCGGGGCAGGAACTCCGGAATGTAGGCGAAGTACGGGCCGTACGGGGCGTACATGGCGGCGCCGGCAATGGCGAGCAGCAGGAACGACCACCAGAAGTTGTTCGGCCCGATCAGGTACGAGCCGTAGAACGCGACGGCGCCGAGCGCCAGCCACGGCCAGACGAAGTTGGCCCGGTTGCCGACGCGATCCGACGCCCGCGAGTTGACCAGCATCAGAATGGCGGCCAGGGCGTAAGGAATGGCGGAGATCAATCCGGTGAGGCCGATGCCGGAGTCGGAGCCGGCGGACACGATGGACGGTAGCCAGAACACGAATCCGTAGACGCCCAGGCTCCACAGGAAGTACTGCACGGACAGCAGAACCACATTGCGCGAGGTCAGCGCCTTCAGGTAGCCCTTGGAGGGGGCGATCTTCGCCTGCTCGGCCTCGAGTGCGGCCTCGACGGCGGCCGCCTCCTGCGCATCCAACCAGGAGGCGTCCCTTGGCCGGTCCCGCACGATGTAACGGAAGACGAAAGCCCAGATGATCGCCGGCAGGCCCTCGATGATGAACATCCCGCGCCAGCTGGTCAGTTCGACAAGATAGCCGGAGACGGCGGACAGCCACATCACGGTGATCGGGTTGCCCAGGATGAGGTAGGTGTTGGCGCGGCCGCGTTCCTTGGACGTGAACCAATTCGCCAGCAGGATCACCATTGCCGGCAGCACCGCGGCTTCCACCACCCCCACCCCGAACCGCACGATGATCAGCCACGTCGCGGAGTGCAGCAGGCCCTGCAGCGAGGCCAGTAGGCCCCACGCGATCAGCGACCAGAACACCAGGCGGACAGCGCTTTTCCGCTCCGCGTAGATCGCGCCGGGGATCTGGAAGAAGAAGTACCCGAGAAAGAAGCTCGCACCGACCAGCGCGGAGAGCGCGGCATCGAGCTGCAGGTCGGACTTCATACCGCCGGCCACGGCGATCGAGAAATTCGACCGGTCGAGGTAGGCCAGGGAGTAGGTCACGAATGCGATCGGGATGAGCTTGGTCCAGCGCTTGCTGGCCAGGAAGCCCCGATCAAGGATCTGCGCCTGCGAAGAGGCAAGCGCGTTGTTCGGTGACTGATGCACCGGAGACGCTTCGTTGGGCATGTGCACGTCCTTGGGCTTGGCCGAGTCCTCTCGGCGGTGACGGTGTCTACTTCCGTATGGCGGAAGCGACCTCTGCGATATGGAATAGCCTGGCGCTCCGGGGCCGCAGTGTCAAGAGTTTTCCGCGAAGTAGTGGTAGCTTCCATATGACGGAAGTTCGACGCTGGGAGGGTGAGAGTGGCAGTCCCGATCGCCGACGGTGTGCCGGAGGCCAAGCCATCTGCGCGACAGTCGGGTGACATGGTCGCCAAGGCACTGTCGTTGCTGGACCTGCTGGGCGACTATCCGCACGGAGCGGCGCTGTCCGACCTTGCGGCGCGATCCGGGTTCCCGCTCAGCACGACGCATCGACTGCTGGCCAGCCTGATCAGGGGTGGCTTCGCTTCCCTGGACGGTGGCCGGCGCTACCACCTCGGCCTACGGGTTTTTGCCCTGGGCCAACAGGTGGCCAGCGCGCGCGGCTTCGCGGGAACCGTCCTGCCGCAGATGGAATGGTTGTCCCAGCAGACCCGGGAGGCCGTGCTGATGTCCGTGCTGGATGGGGACCGTCAGCTGTATGTGCACTACGTGCCGGGTCCGCAGCAGGTGGGTGTCATCGGTGAACGCGGCCGCCACGGCCCGCTGCACTGCACGTCGATGGGCAAAGTGCTGGTCGCCTTCGCCCCGGCCGAACAATCCGAACGACTGGTGGAGACGATCAGTCTCGACCGGCTCGGGCCCAACTCCATCACCGATCGGGCCGCTTTCCGTGCCGAGATCGAGAAGGTCCGGGAGCGCGGTTACGCGATCGCCGACGAGGAACACGAGACCGGTATCCGGGCCATCGGGATGCCCGTCATCGACAACGGCGGGCGGCTCCGAGCCGCGATTTCGGTTGCTGCACCTGCGTTCCGGTGCAGTCCCGAGGAGCTCACCGCGTTCGTACCTGCCATCAGTACCGCCGCCGAAACGATCAAGACACTGCTGGCAGGATGACTTCTCCCGTCAGCTCCTTCGCCCTACTCGCCGTCTTTCCGTAGTCGCAGAGCTACGCTGCGTAGCACTGGGGCCGGCGACTGGGGGACACATGACGGACCAACTCATCATCTCGGCATCAGCCGTGATCACCATGGACGCAGGTCGGCCCCGCGCAGCGGCCGTCGCGATCAACACCGCTCAGGGCACGATCGTTGCGGTCGGCAGCCTCGACGAATGCCGGGCGGCCGCTCCGGGCGCGGACGAGAAGGATCTGGGCGACGCGGTTCTGCTGCCCGGGTTCATCGAGGCGCACAGCCACCCGTTCCTGTCCGGCGTCGTCACCCAGTCTCCGGCCCACTGGATCGCCCCGTACGTCGGGTACCCGACCTGGGATGACGTGACGGCGCTGTTCGCCAAGGTCGACGCCGAACAGCCACCCGGTGCGACCGTCTTGTTCAACGGATTGGACCGGTTGCTGCAGCAGGTCACCGAGCCGGACAACACCCTGCTGGATCGGTATTTCCCCGACCGGCCCGCCGCCGTCTTCGACAATTCGGGCCACGAGGTGTACTTCAACAGCGCCGCCATTGCACTGCTCGGCTGGACGGCCGCCCCGCCCGACCCGGTCGGCGCCCGGTTCGGCCGCAACCCCGACGGCACCTCCAACGGGCGGGCGTACGAGACGGCGGCGTTGATGGCCGTCGCGGGGCCTCTGATGAAGTCGGCCATCACACACCCGCTCTATTCGGCGGCGCAGTGGTATGCGCTGATGGCGCAGGCGGGTATCACCACGACCAGCGACATGACCTACAGCACGCCGTATCTCATCGGATATGAGGCGTTGGCTGCCGTTCCGGACTGCCCGCTGCGCATCTCGCTCTACCACATGTCCACCGAGGATGACGCGGACAAGCCGCTGCAGTCGCGGGCACCGGAGGACATGATCCGCAAGCAGGGCATCAAGCTGTGGGCCGACGGATCGCCGTGGGTGGGAACGGCCGCGCTCTCGTATCCGTACCTTGATTCCCCGACGGTGCGCAACGCCGGCATCCCGATCGGGCCGGCCGGTGAGTCCGCAATGAACTACTCCCGCACCCAACTCGACGAGGCATTGGACCGTTTCACTCCGCAGGGCTGGCAGATGGCGTTCCACGTCAACGGTGACGTCGGGCTGGATGTCGTCTTGGACGCCTACCAGCGCGCCCTGTCCGTGCACGGACTCAGCGGTACCGATCACCGTTGGCGTGTCGAGCATCTCGGTGGCGCGCGCGGTGACCAGTTCCCGCGGGTGGCATCGCTGGGTGTGTACGCGTCGCTGGGTCCGTTCCAGTTCATCTACTGGGGCGACCTGCTGGACGGTGAACTCTTTCCCGGCGAGATCGGTTCCCAGTGGATGCGTTTCAAGGACGCCGTCGACGCGGGCCTGTGCGTGTCGTTCCACAACGACGGATCCGTTTCGCCGCCACTGCCGCTGCTCAACATCCAGGCGGCTGTCACCCGCAGGACGGGTTCCGGTGCCGTGCACGGTCCGAATCAGGCGATCAGCCTCGACGCGGCTTTTGCTGCGGAGACCATCGACGCCGCTCGGACCCTGCACCGCGACCACCAGATCGGCTCCATCGCGCCCGGCAAACTTGCGGACTTCGCGGAACTGTCCGCCGACCCGTGGGCAACCGATCCGGCGACGCTCGCCGAGAGGGTGAAGGTCGTCGGAACCTGGCGCGGAGGGCGACGTATCGACCTCAGCGAGTTTCTGGCAGAGGTGAAGTCGATCGATCCCGCCGCGCACGCGCATCTGGCGCAGCACGGCCACAGTTGTTAGGCGATGGCATGGTGACGAACGCGCCGTCGGCCCCGTCCCGGTGGGCAGTGGCATCTCCACCCTGGCTCTGTCGGCGACGCCGGTGTGGGACTGGGAGCGGTGTTCGGGGCTTCCTTCGCCTACGTCAAAGAGGTGGCCGAGCCCGGCCGGATCCCCGCCGCCATCGGTGTTTTCGCCGCGGTGGCCGGGGCCGGCACGCTCCTGTTGACGTTCCTCGGCGGCGCGCTGTCGTCGGTGAACTGGCGGATCGCGTTTGTGGTCATCCCGGTGATCGCCCTGCTGTGCATTCTTGCCGTGCAGGTTGTGCTCCCTTCCGCGGCGCCTGCCGCGCGGGTGGCCGCCGATCTGCCCGGGCAGTTGCTGCTGGCATTCGGCATCGTCGGTGTGCTGTATGGGTTCAGCCACAGTGCCCGCTCCGGCACCCCGTCTTCCTCGCCGCGGTCTGCGCAGGATTCGTCTACAACTTCGGCAATGCGGTCGGCTTCCTGCAATTGACGAACTTGTGGCAGTTCATCAATGGATTGACCATCCTGGAGGTGTCACTGTGGCAGCTGCCGCTGCTCGGTGCCGGCATCGTGGCCGCACTGCTGTTCGGCCGCTTGATGACCGTGGGTTGTCTGCCGCCAACACGATTGGCATCGGTGATCATCGCGTCACTGCCGTTCGGGACGCTGATCATCTCCCAGGCGCCGCAACGCTATTACGGCCCGGTGACGTCATCGCGCACCACCATCGGTCAATTCTTCTTCGCCGCCGGACTGGCGCTGTCCACGGTGCTGGTCGATCGCGTCACCGTCGGCGGCGTCAGCCGGAGACTGGATGCGGCCGGGGTTCCGCCCACTCAGACCGGTGCTGGTCTGGACGCCGTGACCGCGTACGCATCGACCGGCACCCAGCCCGCCACCTCACTCGGACAACAAGCCCTCGCCGACGGAACAAGCTCCTACGGGACGGCTTTCGCCGTCACGATGATCGTCACCGCTGTGCTGATGGTGGTGATCGGTGCGGTTGGCGTCCTGCTGTTGCGGCGCGCGGGCGCCCTGACCGTCACCGGCCGACCTGCCGGTGAGTTGGCGGGCCGCAACGGGGTGCGGAAGACTGCTCCGATGGCGTACGACCACGAATTGGCGGACCGCATCAGGGAACGCGTCGGCCGGGAGAAGAACCTGTCGGAGAAGGCGATGTTCGGTGGGCTCGCCTTCCTGATCAACGGTCACATGGCGGTCTGCGCCAGCAGCCAGGGCGGCGTGATGCTGCGCGTCGATCCGGCGCAGAGCGAAGAACTGATCCAGCAACCGAAGGCGCGGCGCATGGTGATGCGCGGCCGGGAGATGGACGGCTGGTTGTACATCGACGGTGACGTCCCGGATGACGAGCTGGCACACTGGGTCGACCGGGGCGTCCGATATGTGAAGTCGTTGCCTGCCAAATGATGTCGGGACCGCGTCCGCCATCGAGACAGACGCGGTCCCAGCGACGACCGCCTCAGGATGCCGAAGCGCCCGCCATGGCTTTGCTGTCTCGCCGATCATGTGCACGCTGCAGGGCGGCCTTGCGGTCCTGCTCGCTCTCGTCGTCGATCCGACGTGCGGCATCCGCGTCGTAGCTCAGGTTCTCGCCCGATTCGGGATCGAAGATCAACATGCGCGTCGGGTCGAACCACAGGTCCGCGCGGTCGTCATCACGGACCCGGCTCTCCGCGCTCAGCGCGACGACGAGCTGGGTCCGCATGCCCTCACCGTCCAGGTCCCGGTCGAGTTCCTCGAGCTTGGCGGCCACGTCGGGGTGCGTGTCGAACGGCACGTAGGCATACAACTCCGCGCCGAGCCATTCGACCACGTCGACGTCGGCCTCGAACCGCACCCCCTTGCCGGCGCGCGAGTCGTCGAGCACCGAGGCGTCCTCGAAATGCTCGGGTCGGATCCCGACGATCACCAGCGAGCCGTCGCGAACCTTGTCCCTGACGGCGGCCGGCGTTTCGGCCTCCGCGAACGGCAGCTTCAGTCGGCCGTTCTCGACCTGCCCGGGCAGGAAGTTCATCGGCGGTGACCCGATGAACCCGGCGACGAACAGGTTCACCGGCTGTTCGTACAGCGTCCGCGGGCTGGCGACCTGTTGCAAAAGGCCCTTGCGGAGCACCGCCACCCGGTCGCCCAGCGTCATTGCCTCCGTCTGGTCGTGCGTGACGTAGACCGTCGTCGTTCCCAGCCGGCGCTGCATCCGGGAGATTTCCGTCCGCATCTGACCGCGCAACTTGGCGTCGAGATTGGACAGCGGCTCGTCGAAGAGGAACGCCTGCGCCTCCCGAACGATCGCCCGGCCCATCGCCACCCGCTGTCGCTGACCACCGGACAGATTGGCCGGTTTCCGATCCAGATGCTCTGTCAGCTCGAGGGTCTCGGCCGCCGTCTGCACCTTCGACTTGATCTCGTCCTCGCTGAACTTTCCCTTCTTCAACCGGAGCGGGAACGCGATGTTCTCGAACACCGTGAGATGCGGGTACAGGGCATAGTTCTGGAACACCATCGCGAGCTGTCGATCGCGGGGGGCCCGGTCGTTGACCCGGGTACCGCCGATCTCGAGGTCACCGGAGGTGATGTCCTCCAGGCCGACGATCATGCGCAGGAGTGTGGACTTCCCGCACCCGGACGGTCCGACGAGGATGACGAATTCGCCGTCGGCGATGTCGAGGCTGACGTCGTTGACGGCCGGGAAGCCGTCACCGTATTCCTTGACGATGTTCTTGAGTGTGATGGCTGCCATGGGATGACTCCTTGGTATTCGAGGTCGGTGGTCGGACGGGTCAGCCCTTGACAGCGCCCTGGGTGAGTCCGGAAACGATTTGGCGTTGGAACAGGATGACGAGGATGACCACCGGGATGGTGACGACGACCGCCGCGGCGGAGATCGCCCCGGTGGGTTCCTCGAACTGTGAGGCGCCGGTGAAGAAGGCCAGGGCGGCCGGTACCGGCCTGGCAGCATCGGACGAGGTGAGCGAGATGCCGTAGACGAAATCGTTCCACGCGATGAAGAAGGCGATCAGTGCCGTGGTGAAAACGCCTGGTGCGGCGAGCGGGATGATCGCCTTGCGGAACGCCTGCCAGGTTGTGGCGCCGTCCACCTGAGCGGCTTGCTCCAGCTCCCACGGGATCTGCCGGAAGAACGCGGCGAGCGTCCAGATCGAGATCGGCAGGGTGAGCGACAGGTACGGGATGATCAACCCGGCCCAGGTGTCGTACAGCCCGATCGAACGCCACAGGTTGAACAGGGGTGTCACGATGGAGATCGCCGGGAAGATCGACACTGCCAGCGCCGACGTGAGAATCAGCTTCTTGCCGGGGAAATCCAGCCGGGCGATGGCGTACGCCGCAAGCGTTGCCAGCACCACCGCAATGGCGGTTGCGATCAGCGAGATGCCGATGGAGTTGCGCAGCGCGGACAGGAACAGTGTCTGTGCGGATCCGTCGGGGGACAAGATCTGGGCGTAGTTGTCGGTCGACCAGTTCTCCGGCAGGAAGGTGCCCAATTGCAGTTCACTGGGAAGCTTGAACGAGGTGGCGAAGATCGACGCCACCGGGAACAGCGCCCACAGCAGCACGAGCACCGTACCGATGGCCCACCATGTGCGTTCGCGAGCAGAAAGTCGTGCGCCGCCCATCACTTACCACCCCTCGCGCTCGACAGGTCGACCTTGAACAGTTTGATCGCGATGAAGCAGATACCGATCACGCACAGGAACAGCAGCACCGAGATTGCTGATCCCATACCGATTTCCAACCGACCGATGGACGTCCGGTAGGCCAGCAGGGACAGCACCTCGGTGCCGTTGGCGCCGTTGGTCATGATGAAGACGTTGTCGAAGATCCGGAAGGCGTCCAGGGCGCGGAACAGCACCGCCACCATGATCGCCGGCATCATGTTCGGGATGACCACCCGGCGCAGGCGCTGCCACCAGGTCGCGCCGTCCACCTGGGCAGCCTCTTCCAGGTCACCGGAGACCTGCGCCAGGCCGGCGAGCAGCAGCAGTGAGATGAACGGCGTCGTCTTCCACACCTCGGACGCGATGATCACGAACAGGCTGGTGCCCTGGTTCGCGAACCAGTTGAGATCGGAGCCAATGCCCGGGATCCAGCTGAACCAGGAGTTCACGAACCCGGAGTTGATGTCGAACATGTAGAACCAGGCGAATGCCGAAACCACGGTGATGATGCCGTAGGGGACCAGGATCGCCGTGCGCAACAGACCTCTGAGTTGGCGGATCGCGCGGTGCATGACCAAGGCCAGGGCGAAGCCCAGGACCAGTTCGACCAGGACGGTGACGACCGTGATCAGCAGGGTGATGAGAAAGGCCTGCCAGAAGACCGGGTCGGCCAGCACAACAGCATAGTTGCTGAACCACACCATCTTTCGATCCTCCGGTGCAGTGAGGCGGTAGCGGAACAGCGAGTCCCACATGGCCTGGAGAATCGGATAGATCGTGACGGCCAGCATCACGACGAAGGCGGGGCCGGCCAGCCACCAACCCAGTCGTGCCTCGGAGCGTGCGCGGTCGCTACGCCGCTGCCGTCGTGCCGGCCTTGGCGGGGCCTGTGTTTCGGTCGCGTTCCGGACGGCGCCGGCTGCGGTTGAAGTGGTGGTCATAGCAGTCGGTCTCCTCGCAGCACGGCGGTGATCAGGTCGGTCGCCGCCTGGGGTGAGGTATCGGGGTTCACCGAGGCCGGGGGATGCCAGGTTTCCTGAAGCCCGAGCGAGACCTCGTTGTAGTACGGGGTCTGCGGCCTGGGCGCGGCAGCTTTCAGCGAGTCCCTGATCAGTGCGGCCATCGGGAAGGTCTTCTGAACGGCCGGGTCGTCGTACGCAGTGGTGTTCGAGGGGGGATTCCCGTTGGTGACGAAGTACTGCGACTGGTGTTCGGGCCGCACGATGCATTCGGCGGCCTGGTAGGCGAGGTCCACATGCTCACTGAAAGCACCGACCCCGATGTTGATGCCGCCGTACGGCGGGGCGGCCGCATGGTCCGAATCGGTCTGTGGGTACATCGCCCAGCCGATGTCATCGATCAAGGACTGGTCCAGGGTGCCGGCCTCGACAGCGGCGTTGATCGCCGACCACACGAACGGCCAGTTGACCATGAACGACCCGGTGTCTCCCTCGAACAGGGTGAGCGAGGCGTTCTCGTCCGCCGTCGGCAGCCCGGGACCGCCCAGGCCCTCGGATCCGATCGTCCCGATCACCCGGGCGGCGGCGCGGCCCGCATCGGACTCCAGACCCAGCTGCAGCTCATCGGTTTTACTGCCCTGATCGGCGATGATGTGCCCACCGGCGGATTCGATCAAAGCGTTGATCCAGACCGTCAGGGATTCCGCCTTGGCGCCCTGTACGGCCAGGTAGACGTTCTGATCACGGGCAACCTTGATCAGGTCCTCCCAGGTGACCGGCTTGGTCATGTCCAGCCCTGCCTTCTGGGCGACCGACTTGCGGTACCACAGCAGTTGGGTGTTCGCCCAGAACGGGATGGTGACCAGCTTTTCCCGCCAGGACGCACCGGCCAGCGCGCCCTGCACCACGTTCTCCGACACACGGTCGGCCACGTCCTGCGGCACCGGTGCGAGGAAGCCGGGTTCGGCCAGCTCGGGGATGAACGGCGGATCAAGACTCATCAGATCGATGGCGGAGTCGTTCGCCGCCAGCCGCCGCGCGAGTTGCTCACGTTGCGAGCTGGCATCCCGCGGCAGGATAGATGTCTCGATCCGATAGGCGCCCTTCGCTTCCTGCGTGCACTGCTCGGCGATGGCGGCCTGCCCGCCGTCGTCCGGATTGATGAACCAGGTGAGCGTAGGAGGGCCGCCACTTGACCCGCAGGCCGCCAATGGCAGGCCGATGATCAGCCCGAGCCCCGCCGCAATCAATCGTCCGCGGTGCCTCACACTGTGCTCCTCTCGTCGTTGAGATCGGTACCTGACGGGTGCTCGGGTCCGGCGCGCGAGTCGATGACACGTACCGTCCTTGAGTCGCTCGTACCCGAGACCTCAGACGTGAAACGGCGTTCCGTCTGCTGTGGGGTCACAAGTTGGCTACAGAAGTGCAACAGCGTGGTCGCACCACGAGAACCTATGTAGCAGAGCAACAATCGTGGGCCAGTGTTGCTGGGCTCGGTGAGAGCGTTCTCATGCGGACCGACACGCAGCCATTGCTCTGGCGCTCAACATTTTTGTGTCGCCTGACGGGTCTGGGTGGGATGAGGCGCCGATGATGCCGACAGCTCAAGTGATCCTTCGTCCGGTGTCGGTGGACGACGGAGCACGCTTAGTCAACCAATCAGTTGACAACGCCCGCCGTCACCGGGAAGGTAGCTGTCTGCGGAGTCCTACACCGAGGAGACATGGCATGCAGATGAAACTGGAACTCGTACCGGTACCAGTGACGGACGTGGACCGGGCCAAGGCGTTCTACATGGACAACGTCGGGTTCGCCCTCGACGTCGACGTCGAGCCGGCACCGGGGGTCCGGGTGGTGCAGCTGACGCCACCGGGCTCCGCCTGTTCCATCGTCATCGGGACCGGCCTCGATGACTTCTCTGACGGCAGGGCAGGGAGCCAGAGAGGCCTGCACCTGGTGGTGGACAACATGGACAGCGCGCGGGCCGAGCTGATCGGTCGGGGCGTCGAGGTCGGCGATGTCGTGGACGTCGGCGGCGGGGTGAAATATGCGTGGTTCGCCGACCCCGATGGCAACTCGATGGTCCTGCAGGAAATGGCCTGGCGGACGGGCGACAACTTCTGAGCAATCCGTCAAAGAAGTGCCTGGTGCTGGGTCGCTAGATCTCCGTGTCAATTGACTGTCGAGCTATGGAGTGGGCCTACGCAATTCGCCGTGGGAAACTCCTGCTCGAAACCCCCTGCGTAGCAGGAGCTTCCCACTGGTGCAAAACCGCGACGCCCGCCTCCGACCATACCCCGACTTGGCGCGAACCCCGCGCCACGCCACTATGGCCATCGACGTGCATTTGGTGACCGGCTAGCTAGTTGCCATTGCTTATTATGCCGATGGCGTACCGATGTGACAAGCCGACTCACTCGGAGGTGTGAGAGACGTACATAAGCGACACAAGCGAATCAAGGTTCGCATCGCACCGATGGATGCCGGCTGAACCGAAGGTGATCATGACACCGCCGCCATCGCTGCAACCGGCCAGGGTTCGGAGTGTGGTGGTGGGGGTGGTTGGCTGTGGGCGGTGTGTCCGGTGGGGGTGGTGATGGTGATTCCTGTGCCGTCGGAATCGACGGCGCTGGCCCATCCCGGTGATTCTTTGGTGTAGTTGCAGCGTTCGCAGAGGCCTTGCCCGTTGTTGATCATGGTGGCGCCGTCGTGGTGGTGTGCGGTGATGTGGTCGGCGTGCCTGATGGGGGCGTCGCAGTAGGGGGTGCGGCAGGTGCGGTCTCTGGCGATGAGGTAGTGGCGCATGGTGTGGTTGAAGGCGCGGCGTTTGGCGTCGCCGGTGATGAGCTGCCCGGTGTCGGGGTTGGTGTAGAGGCGGCGGAGGAAGGTGCGGGTGCTGGGGGGTGCGCCGCGGATGAGTTGTCGGGCGATGGGGGCGGGGATGGGTCCGTATCCGGTGAGGATGGCGGGTTCGTTGTCGGTGCCGAGCAGGGTGCGGTCGGTCATCACGAGGTGGATGTCGATGCTGACCCCGGTGGGCACGGTCCCGGTGAGGTCGGTGTCGTCGGACTCGTCATCGTCCCGGTGATGCTCGGCGGTGTCGGGCGGACAGGCTGGATCAGGACCGACGTCGGGGGCGGTGGCTGTCGGCGCCGGGACACCAGCCGGGCCGGCGGGGCGATCGTGGCCGGTTGCCCGTTTGCCGCTGTTGGCCCTGATCATCGCCACGGCATCGACCGGGGCCGGGCCGCTCACGGCGCCGGTGGCGGTGTCGGTGGCGGTGTCGGTGTGGTTGTGGTCGCCGGTGGTGGTCCGGGCGTCGCTGGTGGTGGGGCTGGTGGTGCGGTGCACGAGTTCGTCGGCCATGAGTTGCCCGCGGGTGCGGGTGTCACCGGTGTTGGTGTCGGCGTGCCGGGTGAGCGCGGCGTAGACGGCGACGGCGTGACCGACCGGGAGCAGGGCGGTGAGGTAGGCCATGGTGTCGGGGGCGGGGCGGATGCTGACCCGCCGGTCACCGATGGCTTTGCGGTTGCGGTTGATGCAGCTGGCCACGTCCAGTCGTTGCGCGATCAGGGCGGCGGCGTGCGCTGTTTCCCGGTCACCCATCGACGGCAGGCGACCGGCGAGTTCGGTGTCCACGGCGCCGCGGTCCTCGATGCTCAGGCACGCGGTTTCCCGGACCAGCAGGGTGGCCCGCCATTCGCTGATCGTCCCGTCCTGCAGCGCCCGGTAGGTGCACGGCATTTCCCGGACCAGGGCTTTGGCCAGGCCGACGTGCCGGCTGCCGCGGAACGGTGAGTCCCGGCGGGCCAACGCGATCTGCGCGCCGATGCTGCGGTGGGTGCCTTCCTTCTTCAGCTCGGTGGCGGTCAACCCGGCAGTGCGGGAGGCCACGAACGCCACCGTCAACGCCGCCTGCGCCGCGGCGCACGCGGCCTTCACCCGTTCCAGCTCGCTGATCTGGTCGATCAGCACCGCATCGGCCGCTGTCACGTCCACGGCCAGGAGTCGATCCACCCACCCGGCCAGCTCCACCGCGGACAGCGGTGACACATCAGCTGGTGGAGGATCAGTATCGAACATGTGTACGATAGTATCAGGGAACCGACGGGAAGGGAAGAAGAGATGGGTCGATCTCTTGGCTCGGCCGGCGGTCGTGGGCCGCCTCGATCGGCACGCGCGCGATGCCGAGCAGTCGCTGAACGCGAGCGACAGCTCGGTGCCCGAGAGCAGGCGCGATCCGCGACGTGGCGTGCCGGATCCGCAACTGCTTGCTGATCTGCACGTGCTGGTCAACAGACAGTCCCTGCGCCCGTCCCCATGCCGTGGACGGTGGCACGACAACCCAACAGCGGCCGTGCCGACCCGAGAGTGCTCCGTGTCAACAGGGAAGCAGGGTCACCAGATCTGCACCCGCGCACAGCAACGCACGCGACTGCCGCGCGATGACCTCGAGCCGCGCGTTCAACACTGCTCGAGCCTCGGTGGGATTCGCCGCGTCGTGAATGGTCGACAGCACCGTCCGGATCGCCGGGATCGGGTAACCACCGGCTCGGAGGGTGCCGACGATCCTGGCATCGCGGATTGCCGCGACCGGGTAGCGCCGGACGTTGAGAGTCGTGACTCTGTCCGGCGTGATCAAACCTTCGCTCTCCCAGTACCGGAGCGTGGAGGTCCGGACACCGATGGCGGCGGCCAACTCGCTGATGCTCATCGTGTCTTCCGGAGTCGGCGGCGCGTCGGACGCCTGCTCTTGGACTATTGCCTCCAGTGCGCCGATGGCCGCGAGAATGTCCTCCCGTGCGCGGGCAAGCAGCACGTGGAAGGCGACAATGCGTGCAACTGCCTGGTCAGAGGGAAGTCTTCGAATCTCGGGAATGGCAGTCCGTGCTTCCACGGGTCCGACGGCGAGAGCCAGGTTGCGGTAGGCGCGGAGCGCCACCAGATGCTCCCGGCTGAACAAGCGATACCCGTTGGACAGCCGCTGTGCGGCGGGGATCACCCCAAGCCGCTCGAGATCCCGCACCTGTTGCACTGAACAGCCGGCAGCGGCGGCGATCCGGGAAATCGGGAAGGACTCATCCTGAGGCGCAGTGGACCCGGTCATCGAGCGAACTCTCCGTTACCACTTGAAGCTCACACTTGAACCATGAGTATGGAGCAGATCTTGGCCACCATCAGACAGTTCGACGGAGTGCTCGAGTTGGCGCCGGCCACCGGGAGCGAGTTTCCGGCGATCGCGTGGGGCGATCACTTCTTCTACTACGCGCCGGACGGAACTGTCCCGTCGAACCGGCAGCCTTACGCGACCATCGTCACCAAGAACTATCCCTGCGATACCGCGTCCCGTCTCGGCGTCGACGGAAGGTGGCGACTCAACATTCACGTCGGCATGGAGACGTTCAGCGACCTGGTCGGCGAAAGTCCGCGATCATTCACGCCGCGCGACTCCAGCGAGACCGACGTGATCCTTCCGCACCCCGTGTACGGCGGGCTGGGCTGGATCGCCATCGTCAACCCGGGGGCTCGGACCACCCCTGTCGCGCTGGAGCTCCTCCGCCAGGCGCACGACGCCGACCGCAGGCGGGTGAAGCGAAGAACAGGCCCCCACACCTCGGCAGCCGGCCGTGATGCAGAAAACACGCGACAAGAGCGAATGAAGCAGTGAGGCAACAAGAGTCGAATACCGCCGGTCGGCGTGCAGGCCGTGAAGAATTTCTGACTATTGCGAAGCATTCGCCCAGGACACTCCAATGGGTGTTGCACTTTCATGCGGGGCCGATGAGTGTTGACCCACACTTGACAAAGGAGTCGGCATGTACGGACGAGTCGTGACCTATACCTATTCCGAGGACCGGGAACTGTTGACTGCAAAGGCCCGCGCGGAAGCGGTTCCGCTGGTCACCGGTACCCCGGGAAATCTCGCCTATGCCGTGATGGTACTGGAGGATCAGGTGGTCTCGGTCAGCGCCTGGGAGTCGGAAGACCACGCAAAAGCCGGTGACGCCGCGATTCTCGATTGGGTCAATTCGGCAACCACGTTGAAGGTCACGAGCAGGACCACCGGTGATTTTGCGTGGTTCGAGACCAACGGGCTGTAGTTCCCGTCAGCCGTTGGTCGAGATGCGACCGATCACCTGCTGTCGCCATTCTCGCTGTGTGGCAGAGGTTTGCTCGCTCGCGGGTCTGCAACTGACGGAGTTTGTCATTCGTGCTCCTCGGCGCGCAGATTTCTGCATGCGCGAAAGCCGCCCGCCATAAACCTTCATTGGTGGCCTGAAAGCGCGGCGCCAAGGGGCAGGTGCATGGCCTTGGTCCCGCCGAATTTGTGAGTGGGTCAAGGTAGTACGGTCACCGTGTTCGAGCAGGAGGTCTGGCGACCGCCGATGAGGTGCCGTGCTTTCTGCACCCGCCGGTCCGAGGACGTCGGGCAACTGCTGCCGGGTGACGTGATCAGGCGGCGAGGCCGAGCCAGAGGAGCCCTGCGATGACCAGCCACCAGCCGGCCCAGATGATCAGATCCACCCGGGAGCGGACCGCGGCCGCAACGGTTCGGCCGATCGGCCCTACCCCCAGAGCACCCGTGCGGTCCGCGACCCGGGTCATGGCCGCACAGATGACGACCAACGCCGTGGTGATTCCCGTGCACCACAAACACAGTGCGCGAATGCTGAAGGCCGTTTCGAACATGAACCACGACGCGAAGCACAAGAAGAACACCGACAGACCCCACATTGAGGCGGTGTAACCACGGCGCATTGAGCTGCCGAGCAGCCCGGCGAAGGCGGCCGACCCGAGAATTGCGAACATGACCGCACCGATCAGTGCGTTGGGCGGACCCAGCACCGACGACTGCCAGGCCATCAGAACACTGCTGCAGGAGAGCGTCTCGTTGACGTCACAGGAAAGGCTCGTGAACGGGTCCTTGAGGATGGCGATCTTCTCGACGATCTGGATGGTGGTGAAAGCTATGCCGGCCAGGCAGGCGATCAGCACCACACCCCACAGTGCGATGGCTTGCTGATCTGTCTCTTCGGCAACCGGGGCGCCGAGGTCCGGCTCCGAACCGCTCGAATCGATCGACGTCATGGAGCACCACGTTCCTGCTGTTGTGGCCGGCGCCCCCTGCGCGGCACCGGTCGGTGACCGATGTACTTTCGGTCGCACCCTATCGCCGGACGCATTGGCGTTTCTCGTTTCGCGGGTCCACCCAAGCAAACGTTACGCAAAGTAGTCACGTCGACGATGTCGTCGGTGTCCAGATCATGCAGCGCACGCATTCGGTGGGGCGCCGGGCGGTGCGATCACCCTTCGCCATGACGTCGAGGCTTGGATGCCGCCAATGAGATGACATTGCCCAGACTGGTTGCTCCGTGTTCGGTTTCAGTTGGCCGGTATGGGGTCCGGTCATTAGTGTCAGGTGTTACTGGAAGCGTTCCCAGTGAATCCGCAAGGGCTTACCACTGATCCGTCGGTCGGCTTCGGCGACTCCCGGCTCGCCGGAACTGGTAACGGTCGGTAATACCCTTGAAGAAGGTAGGTCGCACGGCATGTCGCTGCTCCCCACGTCCCGCCCGCCGGTGCCGCGCTCGATCCGAAAGCCGGTCTTCGGCCGGGGGCGCGGACCCGCTGCGGCCATCGCGTTGATCGTTGTTCTGCTTGCGGGTGCGATCACGGCAGTCGGTAGCGCTGCGAGCGCTGCGCCCGAGAATCCCGCCGCGACGCCTGCGTTCGGCCCCAACGTGACCGTGTTCGATCCGACCATGTCGACGTCGCAGATTCAGGCTGCTGTCGATGCCATCTCGGCCAAGCAGATCGACAACGAGATGGGCACCGCCCGGTACTCCTTGCTGTTCAAACCCGGCACCTACGGCACGGCGGGCGCGCCGTTGAAGTTCCAGGTCGGCTACTACACCGAGGTCGCCGGGCTGGGACGGAACCCCACCGACGTCGTCATCAATGGCAGTGTCGACGTCTACAACAGGTGTCTGCCGCCGCCGGCCGGTTCGACGCTGCCGACGTATTGCGTTGCGCTGAACAATTTCTGGCGCTCGCTGTCCAACGTGACGATCAATGTTGCCGGCGGGACGACGGACTGCCGCAAGACCGGGATGTTCTGGGCCGCCTCCCAGGCATCCCCGATGCGCCGGGTGAACATCAACGGCAATCTGACCTTGATGGACTACTGCACCGACCAGCCGCAGTGGGCCAGCGGCGGTTTCATCGCCGACTCCAAGGCGGGCAACGTCGTCAACGGTTCGCAGCAGCAGTACCTGGTCCGCAACAGCACCATCGGCTCGTGGTCCAACGGCGTGTGGAATCAGGTCTTCTCCGGTACCCAGGGTGCCCCGGCAACCAACTTCGCCGCACCGATGCTCGACCCCAACAACGGTCAACCCACCAACGGGACCTACACCACGATCGCGGCGACACCGGTCAGTCGCGAGAAGCCCTACTTGTACGTCGATTCCAACGGGACGTGGAATGTCCTCGTGCCCAAGGTGCGAGTCAACTCCACCGGCACGACGTGGGGGAGCGTCGCGACAGTGGGGACTACGCTGCCACTGTCGAGCTTCTACCTCGCCACGCCCGCCGATTCCGTTGCCACCGTCAACGCGCAGTTGTCGGCCGGCAAGAACCTCATTCTGACGCCCGGTGTCTACAACGCGGGGCAATCGATCACGGTCAACAGGTCCGACACCGTCGTCCTCGGCATGGGAATGGCCACGCTGACCGCCGTCAACGGCGCCGTGCCGCTGACCGTCGGGGACGTCAGAGGCGTGATGGTCGCCGGCATCATGATCGACGCCGGCGCGGTGAACTCGCCGGCGCTGATGACGGTCGGAACTCTCGGAACCGGCCCGGCCTGCACCGACCCGGCGAACCCCACGACGTTGAGCGATGTGTTCTTCCGGATCGGCGGCCCGCACGTCGGCAAGGCCACCCAGGCCCTGGTCGTCAACAGCGACCACGTGCTGATGGACGACATCTGGTCGTGGCGCGCCGATCACGGCAACCCCGGAACGTTCGGCTGGGACGTCAGCCCCTCCGACACCGGTCTGGTGGTGCATGGCGACCACGTCACGGCCACCGGACTGTTCGTCGAGCACTACAAGAAGTACAACGTCATCTGGGACGGCGAGTACGGCCGGACGATTTTCTTCCAGAACGAGATGCCGTACGACCCGCCGAGCCAAAGCGCCTGGCGTACAGGTGCAGTCCTCGGTTATGCCGGTTACAAGGTCGGCGACGCGGTGAAGAACCACGAACTGTGGGGCGGCGGCAGCTACATCTACACCAACGTCGATCCCAGCATTCACGCCACCCGGGCCTTCGAGGTGCCGGTCACGCCCGGCGTCAAGCTGCACAGCCTGCTCACCGTGCAGCTGCTCGCCGGATTGATCGACCACGTGGTCAACGACACCGGTGCCGTGACGCCCGGACCCGTTGCGGCGCCGAGCTTTGTCGTGCACTTCCCCGCCAACGCGACGAGCACGCCGTACACGCCGCCGGTGGTCACCCTCCAGCCGTGCACGACGCCCCCTCCCACCAGCACGCCGACGAGCACCCCGACCACACCGTCGACCAGCACCCCGACGACGCTGGTGACCAGTACGCCGACGACGCCGGTCACCAGCGCGACCACGACACCGCCGACCAGCGGCCCGGCCAACTTACGGGCCACCACCACCAGCAACAGCGTGACGCTCACCTGGTCCGGTGACCCGACCGCGACGTACCAAATTCTGCGCGGCGAAGGCGGTGTCGCGATTGCCGGCGTCACCGGGCTGACGTTCACCGACTCCGGACTCAACGTCAACACGCCGTACGTCTATTCGGTGCGAGGTCCGGCTGGGACGACGCCGCAGCTGACCGTCATCACCGGCAGTACGCCAACGGTGACCAGCACGACGACCGCACCGAGTACACCCACCACCGCCCCGACGACGACACCGATCACCACGACGACCGCACCGCCGGGGGCGGGGTCACCGAGCAACCTGCGCAAGACCGGGCAGACGTCCAGCTCGATCACACTCGGCTGGTCTGGCTCGGCAACCGGTACCTACGAGATCCTGCGCGGTGAGGCGGGGGAGCGGATCGCCACCGTCACCGGTACCAGCTTCACCGACATCGGGCTGCTGCCGAACACGCCGTATGTGTATTCGGTGCGCGGCGCAGGCATCACGACACCTCAGATCACGCTCAAGATCAGCTGACCGATTGACCACCCGATGAATCTGCACCTGCCGGGGAGGGAGTAGTAGCGGATGCAAGCACATCCGCGGGCAGGGCGACACGGGAGGCAACATGCTGAGAAAGACGATCACTGCGGTGCTCATGACGGGCGCTCTGGCAATCACCGGCGGACAGGCGGTGGCCCAGCCGCCGTCGTCGCAGTCGGAGTGTTTCCCGGCGGTCATCAGCCTGCCGGACGGGTTCCAGCCCGAGGGAATCTCCACCGGCAGAGGCACCTCGTTCTATGTCGGGTCACTGGTCGACGGCACGATCTATCGCGGTGATGTCCGCACCGGCGAAGGGGCGGTGCTCGTCGCCGGTCGGGCCGGCTCGGTTGCCGCGGGCACGGAGGTCGACAACCGCAATCGGCTGTTCGTCGCCGGTGCCACCGACGGTTCCGGTCGTATCTATGACGCCGCATCGGGCCGGTTACTGCGGTCTTACCAGTTCGCGGCTCCAGGGACAGCGTTCATCAACGACGTGGTCGTCACCAAGGACGCCGCCTATTTCACCGACTCGCTCAACCCCGTCCTCTACGTCGTGCCGTTCGGTCGCGGTGGAAAACTGGCCTCCGACAGGGCTTTCGAGTCGTTGCCGCTCAGCGGACAAATCGTCTACGGGCCCGGGTTCAACCTGAACGGCATCGAGGCGTCGCCGAACGGGCGAACCCTGCTCGCCGTGCAGTCGAACACCGCCACGCTGTTCGCAATCTCGGCGAGCAGCGGCGTCGCGACGGCGGTCGACCTCGGCGGCGTTGCGCTGACCAACGGTGACGGGTTGCTCAGGCGGGGAACAACGCTGTACGCGGTGCAGAACCAGCTCAATCGCATTGCGGTCATCGACCTCGCGGCGGACTACCTCTCGGGAACGGTGACCCGCACGATCAGCAGCCCGAACTTCCAGGTGCCGACGACGGTGGCCGACTTCGGGTCGTCGCTCTACGCGGTCAACGCGCGATTCGGCACGCCGCCGACGCCGGATACCGAGTACAGCGTCGTGCGGGTCTCGGCTCGCTGATTTTCGGACTAACCGGCGGGACCGGCCGCTCGTGGGAGCAGCCGGTCCAGCCGGATGTTGTCTACGGGAATTCGACCAGGTACTTCGCGTTGCCGTCGACCTCGGGGGTGGCTGCCTCTCCGGTGTTGTTGATGATGTGGTCGATCGTCCCGGCGCCGTTCAGGGACACCGTCACCAGATCGTGCAACCTGACACCCGGCGTGACCGGAACCTCGAAGGCCCTGCTGGCATGCAGCGTCGGGTCGACGTTGGTGTAGATGTAGCTGCCGCCGCCCCACAGTTCGTGGTTCTTCACGCGGTCGTTGACCTTGTACGCGGCCCAGCCCAGCACACCGTCGTGCTGCCACGCCGCCTGGTCCGGTGCGTCATACGGCAATTCGTTCTGGAAGAAGACCGTGCGGCCGCGTTCGCCGTTCCAGATGACGTTGTACTGCTGGTAGTGCTCCACGAAAAGGCCGGTGGCGGTGACGTCATCGCCGTTCACGATCACACCGTTCCGGCCGGTGCTCACATCCCAGCCGTAACTGCCGTCATTGCCGTGATCAGCTCGCCAGGCCCAGATGTCGTCGAGGATGACGTCGTCACTGTTGACCTCCAGGCTGACCGTGGCCTTGCCGACATGCGGACCGCCGATCCGGAAGAACACGTCCTGCAAACCGGTCGGATTCGCGGCGCTGCCGTGGTGTTGACAGTCGCGGGAATGGCCCTTGCCGGGGTGCCGGCTGCCGATCTGCATCAGCACCGGCGAATTCACGGTCCCGGCGTCGATCATGATGCCGGCGATGTCCACACCCTGGACGTCGGCAACCCTCATCACGACCGCACCATTGACGGCCGTCAGCGTGGCGATCCCCAAGCCGAGGACCACCGTGTTGGCGCGCTTGATGTCGATCGTGCGGGCGATGTCGTACACCCCGGGGGTGAGCAGCAGGTTCTTACCGCGGGCCAGCTGGCTGTTGATGGTCTGCACCGAATCACCCGGCTTGGCGACGTAGAAGTCGGAGATCGGCAGCGATCGACCAGGTGTCGGTGCACCGTCCCAGGTCACGCCGGACGATTGCGTCCGCGGCGCGGGGACGAAGACCCGGTAGGCGCCCTTGTGGTCGACGTACAGGTACGGCTTCTCCCGGCTGGCGGGAGTTGTGGCCAACGTTGTGTATTGACGGATCCCGGGAAAGTACTGGGCAGGTGCACCCTCCACGCCTGCGAACACCTGATTCCACACCGCGTTCGACCAGTCCACCGATGTTGCTGTTCGCGCACCATGAATTGTTGCTGCGAGCCATTGATGACGGACGCCGGTCTTGGAATCGGCGATGAATCCACCACTGGCGAACTGCGGCCCGGCGGTGCAGTAATCCATCAGACTGCAGGTTGCCGCCGGTGATGTTCACCCGGCGCATCGGCGCGCCTGCGACACTGCCCAGAAATTCGCCGGATGCGCGGCACTCAGCCAGCCCGGTGACATTGATCGTCAGGTTGGACAGCGAACGCCAGAAATTGTTCAGCGCAAAGCAATTCTGCGTCAGTTCCCGTCGGCGTCTTTTTCAAAGCACCGGTTGTAGACGTCGACGTGCCCATTGATCGTCACGTCGGTCGGCGACTGACCCAGGCCGGCGACCTCGGTGTAGTAACCGACCTTGACGATCAGTGGCGTCTCCGTCGAGCCGTACACGCCGGGCTTGAACAGCAGTGCCTTGCGGGTGGTGCCCATTTCGCTGTCGACCTGCTGGTCGTAAACGGCATCGACTGCCGCCTGGATTTCGCTCGTCGGCATGTCCGGCGAGAAGACCGTCACGTTCGGCCCGAGGTCGGCCGGCCCGGGATGGTGACCGCCCGCGGATGGCGGGGCGGCGGCGGGTGCGGGCGCCGCGGAGGCCGCTGGCACTGCGATCACGGAAGCCACCGTGAGCGTGAGTGCCGCGCTGATCGCGGTCCAGCGGCGGCGGTGATGACGGGAACTCCCGACATCCTGGAGCAGGGTCTGTGTCACGGTGCGGCGACCTACCTTCTGGCATCCGCACCGGCGGCCGTGCGCGGCCGGGGCCGGCGAACGTCGTTGGAGCGGCGGTGGGAGTGGGAGCGGTTCCAGTACGTCCGGCACTGTAGTGACCTGGACCACAATTGGACAGAGCCGACAGCAATCCGTCGATCAGCGGCGGGCGGGCAGGCGGTGCAGCGCAATGTCGGTCAGGAGCCCACCGGCCGCGGTCGCGGTCAGATACGTGCACGCCGGTTCTCGGCGGCGGTCCGTCGGTGAGCCTGGATTGAGCAGCCGCAACCCGGCCGGACTCGTGCTGTCCCACGGGATGTGGCTGTGGCCGAAGATCAGCACGTCGGTGTCGGGGTAGGTTCGGTCGGCGCGAAGCTCACGGCCGGCCTTGCCGCCGGTCTCGTGGACGACGGCGAGCCGGACGCCCTCGAGCGTCTCGCGGGCGACTTCCGGGAGCCGGGCACGCAGCTCCGCGCCGTCGTTGTTGCCGAACACGCCGATCAGCCGGCACGCACGTTCCTCCAGCCGGTCGAGCAGCTGCGGCGTCACCCAATCACCGGCATGGACCACGACGTCAGCGCCCTGTACCTCGTCCCAGACCTGCGCCGGCAGATTCCTCGCGCGGGCCGGCACATGGGTATCGGAGATGATCAGCAGGCGCACCGGACCATCTTCATCGATGGCCTCAGATTTCCAGCAGGGTGTCCCTGTCCTTGCCCGCCGCCTTCGACCGGTACATCGCCGCATCGGCGTGCCCCAGGATCACCTTCGGGGCCGGCACCGGTCCTCCGGTCGGGCGGTACACCACCACCCCGACGCTGGCGGTCAACGGGAAATCGGCGGCAACCCCGGTCAGCGGACGGCGGATCTCGCTCCTGATCCGTTCCGCCACGGCGCCGGCGGCGGCGGCGTCGGTGTCCTCGCAGAGCACCACGAATTCGTCACCGCCGAAGCGCGCCGCGGTGTCGCTCGCGCGCACCGACGCCAGCAGCCGGGTCGAGACCTGTTCCAGCACAGCGTCCCCGACGAGGTGGCCCAGATCGTCGTTGATCGGTTTGAACCCGTCGAGGTCCAAGAAGATCACCGCCATCGACTGCAACTGGCGAGCTGCCCGGCTCAGGGCCTGGGTGAGCCGGTACTGCAGCAGCTGCCGATTCGCCAGCCCGGTGAGTTGGTCGTGCATTGCCTGGAACCGCAACTGTTCCTGCAAGCGGATCCGCAGAAGCCCCTGGGCGGCCTGCCGGGCCAGCGCCTTCATCAGGTCGAGTTCTTCCTCGTCGAGCTCTCGCGGGCCGGCGAAGAAACAGGCGAGCGCGCCGAAAGACTTGTGGTCGTCGAACAGTGGTGTCACGGCCATACTCGCCAATCCAGAGGCGCGAAGCGCATCGCCGACGGCGGCCGGTGCGTCGCGCACGTCTTTGATGCTGACCACGGACCCGGTGCGGACCGCCCTGGCCTCCGGTCGATCCGAGCCTGCCGGCGCTGTCGGACCGAGCGGCGAAGTGCCGCCGACGGTCTGCAGCACATCGGCGGCCGGGTCCAGGATCATCACCGTCGATGCGGCAGCATCGAAGGCTTTCCGCGTCGTCTCGGCGAGCACTGCCGTCAACGACTCCGCGGTTCTGGCCTCGCCGAAGGTTTCTGACGACTCCTGGAGCAACAGCAGCCTGTCCTCGGAACGGGCGAGCGCGCGCCGTGCGGTCAGCAATTGGCGCTCGTGATCCTGTCGATCGGAGGCGTCGAAAATCGCGATCCTGACGATAGGCGCACCGTCGCCGGCGGCGCCGAGGGCCGCGTTGACCAGCACCGGCAGGGTCGGGTGCGCCGGGCATTCGAGAGCCAATGCCAGCTCACGCACTTCGCCACCATCCCGCAGCAAGGGTGCGATACGGCTGCCGTACAGGAGCCGGCTCCCCGGAGTCAGCAGATCGCTGAACGGTCGCCCGACGATGTGCTCCTGCCGGTGACCCGTCCACTGCAAGAAGATGTGGTTGATGCGCAGCAGCATGCCGTCCGGTCCGACGGAGGCCAGGCCGCACGGCGCGTGCCGGTAGTCGTCGGCCAGTTCGGCCAACGCCCTGACAGCTGCGGATTGTGCCGCGGCGGTGCCACTGGAGCCACCTTCGGCATCGTCACCGGCCGGGAATCGCCCGTCCGCGGAGAGGCCATTCAACGGAGGGCCGCGTGGGCGTCGGCACCTGCTCGGGCGGCTGTCATGACGGTCCTTGCCGGAGGAGGAACGGGGGCTGAGCAGGTGAGCAGAGGCACTGCAGCGTCATCGCGCAGAGGTGACGCTGAGTAGTTCCTTCTCTGCCAACTGTAGCAAACGCTATCAATGGACAGCCCGTTCGGCCGCACCCAATTGGGTATGAACCGGGATTCTCGACGAAGAGTTCGAATTTCGAGGACCTTCAGTGCCGCCGGCGTCTCACCCAGCCGAGTGACGCTCCGAGGTGCGGCGGCGCCTGGGAGCGGCGCAGGAATGAGGCCAAGACATGACCACCGCCGGGCCTGCTTCGATGGTCTTGCCCTCGGGCACTCTGGCGGTGGTGGGCGTGATCCCGCTGCTGTTCTTCCTGCGTCACCTCTCCCGGTGATGCGTGGCCGGCCGTGAGGCCATGGAAAGGCGGCCGAACGGTGAGCGAGCTGGACGAGACGACGTGGCTGCAACGTGCGGACCGGTTGCTGCCGGGCATCCTGCCCGCGGAGGACTACCTGACGCGAACCGCCGCCGCTGCCAGGAATGCCGGGTTCTCCAGCGGTGACACACTGCCGGTGATCGCCACCTGCCGCGACGAACTGATGGTGGGGTTCACCGAGATGGTGGACCGCGCATGGGGTCCACATTTCGCTGTGGGTGCACTGGGCGGCATGGTGCTGGCCGGCCAGAGCGGTATCGCAGCTGCCGTCGGTCACGCCCCGGACCAGGGCCGTCGCCGTTTCGTGCTGTTCGTGATGCCGCATCTGGGCATCGAAATGGACGGCACGATCGGCGTCGTCCACCGGCCGGGTCAGACCGAACCCTCGCCGGCATGTGGTGCGCTGTCAATGTTCCTGCAGGAGGTCACCTCCGGCGAGTTGCGCCTGGAGTATGACCGGCTCGATCCCGAGATGAGCCTGCTGCGAACACGTCTCGCACCGGCGGTGTTACGCGGTGGCATCCCGGACCTGCCTGGCCTGACCGCCCTCGCAAGGGACGTCGCGGTCGCAGACCTGATGGAGATCGGCGGTATGACGGGCAGTGGCCGGGGGTCGGTGGCCGTCTTCAGCGGCATCGTGGTGCACGGCCCGTACGGCCGGGAGTTCGTCGCACCGTACCTGGCAGAGATCCACGGGCCGCGCGAACTGGACCAGGAGCCGGTGACTCTGCCCTGGTGATGCGCATTGGTGACGCAGCTCCGGTGATGCCGATCGTGAGGACTGCCTCGTACCTTCCGACCGTTTCGCTTTCTCCGGCACGGGGAACCGCAGCGGGCATGGTCGCCATCGGATTCCACGCCTCCCACGAACAGGTCCGTCCGCGCCGCTTGTTACGGGACGCCGACCGCGCCGAACAACGGGGTTTCGAGGCCGTCACCCGGCATGTCCCCCCGTCGGAAGTGGCTGCGAAGGTGCGGGCTCCGGCCGATGTCGGCCTCCATCGTCAATGGCTCGAGGAGTACGTCGAGCAGGGCTTCACCGAACTGTTCCTTCACCATGTCGGATCCTTGCAGGCAGCGGCATGAGGGCATCGCGGACCGGCGACCTCTGGTGGAAGACCGCCGTCATCTACTGCCTGGACGTGCAAACCTTCTACGACTCCAACGGTGACGGCATAGGCGACTTCGCCGGCCTGTCAGAACGTCTGGATCACCTCGTCGAGCTCGGCGTCACGGTGGTCTGGTTGATGCCGTTCTACCCGACGGCAGACGTCGACGATGGCTACGACATCACCGACTTCTACAGCGTGGACCCGCGTCTGGGGACACTGGGTGACTTCGTGGAATTCATCAGGACGGCGCGCAGCAAGGGCCTGAAGGTCATCGCCGACCTGGTGGTCAACCACACCAGTGCGCAGCATCCCTGGTTCGTCTCTTCGCGCTCGTCGGTCGAGTCGCCGCACCGCGACTGGTACGTGTGGCGCGCCGAACCCGGGCCGGAACAGCCCGGCGACGTCGTGTTCCCGGATCGCGAAACGAGCATCTGGCAGAAGGACCGCAAGACCGGTCAGTATTACCTGCACCGTTTCTACCGCAGTCAGCCCGATCTCAATGTCGCAAATCCTGCGGTACGTGACGAGATCGCCCGCATCATCGGCTTCTGGATGCAGCTCGGACTCTCCGGCTTCCGAGTGGATGCAGTGCCGTTTCTTCTTCAGACCAGCGGTATCGATGGTGGCGCCGAACAATTGCCGCAGCCGCACGACTACCTCCGCGATCTGCGGTCGTTCCTCAACCGCCGCAACGGTGAGGCGATTCTGCTCGGCGAGGTGAACCTGTCGCACACCGATGCGCTGGAATTCTTCGGGAACGAGAACGGCAACGAACTCACGATGCAATTCGACTTTCCGACGATGCAGGCGATGTTTCTGAGTTTGGCCAGGGAGGACGCCGGTCCGCTTCGGTCCGCGGTGATCGGCCGACCGAAGAGTCCCAGTGATTCTCAGTGGGCGGTGTTCGCACGCAATCACGACGAGTTGACACTCGACAAGCTCAGCGGTGCAGAGCGTCAGGAGGTGTTCGCCGCATTCGGTCCGGAGCAGGACATGCAACTCTACGGTCGTGGCCTCCGACGCCGACTGCCTCCGATGCTCGACGGCGATGCCCGTCGGTTGCGGCTCGCCTATTCCCTGACGCTGTCGCTGCCGGGTACGCCGACCCTGTTCTACGGCGAGGAGATCGGGATGGGGGAGAACCTCGCGCTGGACGGCCGGATGGCGGTTCGCACGCCGATGCAATGGCATTCCGGTGCGCTGGGCGGTTTCAGCACCGCGAAGGATCCATCGCTGATCTGCCGGCCCTTCCCACCGGCGCCGTACGGACCGGACCAGGTGAATGTCGTCGACCAGCGACACGATCCCGATTCGCTGTTCTCCTTCCTGCGGGGAAGAATCCGCGCGTACCGCGAATCACCTGAATTGGGCTGGGGAACGGTATCGATTCTCGAACACGCCGTGACGTCGGTGTTTGCGCACCGGTGCGACTGGGCGGGCGGTAGCTTGTTGCTGTGTCACAACCTGGGCTCCTCCGCCGAGAAGGTCGCGCTGTCCCTCCCCGGGACGGAACCAGGCACCCGCTGCGTAGACCTCTTCGACCACAGCACCGAATTGACCGTCGCGGACGGCGGCGGGCTGGAGATTCCATTGGAACCCTATGGGGCACGGTGGTTCCGGCTGCTGACAGGGACCAGTACTGCGCTGGTCTGACCGGCGTGCGGCCGTGACGGATGACGGCGTCAGCATGTTGCCCGCCGCGCCGGACGCGGTGTCGCCCGACGGTAGCGCCGAGATCCGTTACCTGCTCAAGACATCGGACGGGGACCTGACCCATGGCATCTGCCCGGCGGGTGTAGTCGCTGCCGTCCACGAGTTGCCGGAGTTGTACGAGGCGTACTTCATCCTGGCCGGTCGCGGAGAGATCTGGCGGCGCACCGCGGATCGGGAAGCCATCACAGCGCTGCACCCGGGTCGCTGGGTGGCCATGCCCGCCGGCACTCAGTTCCAGTACCGGGCCTATGACAATGCGGCTCTGGTGTTCGCCTTCACCGTGATACCGACCTGGCAGCCCGACCTGTTCCACACCATCGAGGGCGGCATCTGGCCGGTTGGCAGGGTTCCCGGGCTGCCACCGACCGATGCCGCGACAATGGTGCAGGACTGGATGGCCGGTGACGTCGCCGCCGCGCCCCCCGTGACCGCGCCCGACCGATCGCAGGTGCGGCCGATGACCGGCACCGCCGGCGGGACCCTCGCCCATTGCACACTGGCCGAAGAGGCGGTGTCCGCACCGGTTGTTCACCGGACGGCGCACGAGAGCTGGCACGTCATCGCGGGTGCCGGTGAGCTGTGGCGGCGATTCGCCGACGGCCGCGAGGAGGTCCTGCTGCTGTGGCCGGGGATCAGCGTCGGCATGCCGGCCGGTGCCACGTTTCAGTTCCGCAGTTCGGGCGGCCGGCCGCTCGAGTTCTTGCGGCTCACCATGGCGGCCGCGGGAGGTGCCGCGGAAGCCGAACCGGCAGTGTCCGGATTCTGGCGCTGAGCAGGCAGTCCGTTGTCGGTCCGGGACATCTGAGGGTACGTCGGAGGCGCCGCCCTCAGGCGGTATCGCCCTGGCAGATGTGGATCGCGATGCCCCATGCCAGGAAGACGATCCAGACGCCGACATTGAAGATGGCCCAGGGGTCTTGCAACGCAACCTCCTCAGATCCGATGTGGTAGTTGGCGGGTTGCACTCAAGTGTGCGCACGGCGTGCACTTGATGTCATTGTCCAGGTAGCGGCGGATTCTTTCTCGTTTGCGGGTCCGGCCCGGCCCAGTTGGGGCGGGCGATCCCGAGCGCCTCGGACGTCCCGATGCCCACCCGCACGCACGGGGGGACTTCGAGCACGTGCCCGCACCGCAGACACCAGTAGGTGCGATGTCCGGTGTGCCCGATGGTGCAGCCGCACGGTTCCCAGCCGACGATCACGGCTCCGCCGATGTAGGCGTGGCCGCCCGGGCAGTCGGCAGGCTGCCGTTCGGAGACGGCGTGACCGGGCATGGATCGAACATACGTTCGACCCCAGGGTTCTGTATACAGCGCGGTGGGGAACTGGTCAGGCTGTGCTGGGGATGAACGTGAAGGGGTGATCGGTCTCCCGGTACCCACCCGGCTTCTGTGCGGCCGGCAGTTTCACCGGTTTCACCGGCTCCGGCTCATAGGGAATCTGCCCGAGCAGATGCGTGATGATGTCGAGCCGGCCACGCTTCTTGTCATCGGTCCGGGCCAAGCACCAGGGTGCCCAGGTGGTGTCGCTGGCCTCGATCATCGCGTCCCTGGCTCGGGAGTAGTCGTACCAGCGGGCGTAGGACTTCAGATCCATCGGTGAGAGTTTCCAGGTCTTGCGGCCGTCGTTGATCCGGTTCTTCAGGCGCCGGGTCTGCTCTTCCCGGCTCACCTCGAGCCAGTACTTGAGCAGGATGACCCCGGAGTCGACGATCGCCTTCTCGACAGCGGGCACCACCCGGAGGAAATACTCGGTCTGCGCGGGCGTGCAGAAACCCATCACCCGCTCAACTCCCGCGCGGTTGTACCAACTGCGGTCGAAGATGATCACCTCACCGGCGGCCGGCAGGTGGCTGATGTAGCGCTGCACATACATCTGCGACTGCTCGCGTTCGGTCGGTGCCTGCAGTGCGACCACCTTGAACACCCGGGGACTCACCCGCTCGGTGATGGCCTTGATGGTGCCCCCCTTTCCCGCTGTGTCCCGCCCTTCGAACACGATGCACACCTTGGCGCCCGTCTTCTTCACCCACTGCTGAAGGTGGACCAACTCGACATGCAGCGGCCGCAGTCCTTTCTGGTACTCCTTCTCCTTGAGCTTCTTCGGCGCGGCGGATGGTGCGGCGTCGCCGGGCCGAGGAGCCGAATGCTTCTTCTTGTCGGACATCGGTCCAGTTTGGCACTTTCGCCGGATTCCGCCGGATGGTTCGACTTGCCGATTCACCCGAAAGCAGCGGCAGACTGACGGCGTGAGCGAACAGCAGTCGTCAGGCGCGGCGGCGGGAGTCGTGCGACCTGCGTTCGTGTTGCACGATCACCGCCGGCCGCGGCCACACTTCGACCTCAGGCTGGAGGAGCGGGGAGTGCTCAGGTCGTGGGCCGTGCCGAAGGGCATGCCCACCGACCCCGCCGAGAACCGTTTGGCCATCGAGGTTCCCGACCACGACCTGGACCACCTGTCGTACACCGACGCCGACAAGTCCATCGCCGATACCGGCTGGTGGGAGGAGCACGATCGCACCGATCGGCGCATCCTGTTCACCCTGCACGGAATCCACGATTCGGTGCGCTACTCGCTGATCCGGACCAAGCGGGATTGGCTGCTGCACCGGGTGCGCGACCAGGGATCCGGCGTCACAGCGTCTGGACGAGACCACCGTCGATGACGAAGTCAGCACCGGTGACGTTGCCCGCGCGATCCCCGGCCAGCACGAGAACGAGATCAGCGACCTCCTCCGGGGTGGTGAACCGGCCGGTCGCAGAACCGGCCACTGCGCCGGCCGCCACCGCGGCGGGATCGACACCGCCCGCCGCAGCGAATGTCTCGGCCACTCCGCCTCGGCCCAGCCACAACGGCGTACTGACCGGCCCCGGGCTCACCGTGTTCACCCGCACACCCTTCGGTCCGAGCTCCTTCGACAGGGCCTTGGAGAAGTTGGTGAGGGCCGCCTTCGCCGCCGTGTAGTCCACGATCGCGGGGTCCGGCAGAAATGCGTTGACCGAGCTGACGCTGACGATGGCGCCCCGGGTCTTGATCAGGTGTGGCACCGCCGCCCTGGTGGTGCGCACGGCGACCAGCAGATTCAGCGTCAGCGCGGACAGCCAGTCCTGGTCGGTGATCGTGGTGAACCCGCCGAGGTGTGGCCGCACCTGCCCGACGTTGTTGACCAGGATGTCGATTCCACCGAAGGTGCCGACGGCCTGGTCGATCAGGTTTGCAGGACCCGCCGGATCGGAGAGGTCCACCGCCACGGCATGCACGTTGTCGATCTCGGCCAACGCCCCGGTCGTGCGTGCGCCGGCGACGACCCGGGCGCCTTCGGCGGCCATGGCGGTCGCCACTGCGAGCCCGATTCCCTTGGACGCGCCGGTGACGACGGCAATGCGACCCTGCAGATTCAGCTCCATGCGCCTGCCTCCCGCCGTGCGTCGAGCCAGGTCATGGCGGCGTCGGCGATCTCGGACCACCCGTGGTCGATGGTCAGGGAATGCCCCCGGTCGGGGAACTGCCGGAGTTCGGTCAGCGCTGTGGACTCGTTGTACCGCTTGAAGGTCGACCGTGTGACGGAGTCCGGAACGGTGTGGTCGGCTCCGCCGGAGATGAGCAGGAGCGGTCCGCGGGCAGAGTTGGCGGTGTCGACCGCGGCGGGCGAGTTCATGCTGAAGTTCGCGAAGGCTGCCTCGAACAGTGGTCGGCCGGGAGCCGGAATCGCCCACCTGGCATGCAGTTCGTCGGACTCCGCCTCGGGAATGGCATTGCCGAAGGCATAGCGGAATTGCTGCGGCGTCAAGGAAACCGCCCGATTCTTGTTCGCCGGATTCTTCAGGACCGGAAATGCGGATTTCAGCTGAGCAGGGGGTAGCACCCTGACCCCTTTGATCGGTGCCGGGTCGATCGCCACCGCGGCCACCGCGGCGTTCTGACCGAGCAACTTCTGGGCGATGAGCCCGCCGAAGGAATGCCCGATCAGGATGGGCTTGCGGTCCAGGGAACCGAGCACGCGGGCGTAGTGGTCGACGACGTCGGCGATGCCCTGACCGGCCTGACCCTCCGGGCTCTGCCGGGCGGCCTCGATGGAATCCGGCACACCCGGCCACTCGGGGGTGAACACCTGGAAGCCGTTGTCCCGGAACAACTCCGCCCACGGTGCCCAGCTCGTCGAGTGCAGCCAGAGGCCGTGGATGAAAACGACGGGTGGACGGTCGGACACGGAGGCCTCCGGGCGGGAAGGGGTGGTAGGGTGATCGTTCTACCTACACGCGAGAAGCTAGCACCGTCATCGGGGGAGGGCAAGTGTCCGTGAACCATCACTCCATCGTTCAACAAGCGGCGAACCGTGACCGTCCTGCCCGGGCCAAGCCGTCAGCAGCTCGCGAACGCATTCTCGACACCGCCGATCGACTGTTCCGCACCGAGGGAATACGCGTCGTAGGCGTGGAGCGACTCGTCAACGAGTCGGACGTCTCGCGCCTGACGTTCTACCGGCACTTCCCGTCCAAGGACGACCTCGTGGTGGCGTACCTGCGGAACAGGTCCGGCGAGGAGCAACGCCGGATCGCGGGTTTCCGGGCCGCTCACACCGGTGACCCGCGGGCCGTGATGCGGGACATCGTCGCATTCATGCGGGAGGAATTCGGCGCGACCGGATTCCGCGGCTGCCCCTACATCAATGCGGCCGCCGAATTCTCCGACCCGGCCAGTCCGGTCCGGGAAACCGTTGCGGCCCACCGCGCCTGGTACAGGGCGACGATGCGGAAGTTGGCGGTGGAAATCGGCAGTCCCGACCCGGACGCGGCGGCGGACGATCTGGTACTGCTTCGCGACGGCGCGATGATCAGCGGCTACCTCGGCAACCCCGACGACACCGCCGCCGCGCTGATCCGGGCGGGCCGCACCGTGGTCGCCAGGACCTGATCCGAAGCGACCGGCGTCTCAGGCAATCAGCGATCGGAGGAAGACTGCGACGTCACCGATCTCGGGCATCGAGACGCTGTGTCCCATCCCGTGATAGGTGCGCTCCTGTAGCGCCGTGTGGGTGCGAAGGTAGGTCAGTGCCCAACGGTTGGCGATCGCCGGGATCATCGGATCGGCCGGGTCGTACCCGACAAAGGCCGGGACGCCGACGCCGGTCGCCGCCGCGACCGCGAGCTGCGCGTCGCCGGGATGGTCGTCGTCGAACATGAACCCGCTCAGTCCGACCAACCCGGTGACCAGATCCGGATGGCGGCGCAGGACGGTGACGGCCGTACACATGCCCTGCGAGAAGCCGAGCACCACGGCACGGTCGGCATGGCGGCGGATCACCGCGGCGACCCGGTCCGCCGCCTGCGCGATGGCGGTGATCGGTGGCTGCACCATGACCGACCCCGGGAACCAGGAGAAGCCGCGGGGTCGCCCCGGCGCGGGGTGCGACGCGCGGATCGCGACCACCCGGGCATTGACGCCTGGCAGGAACATCTGCATGGCAGGCACCAGCGAGATGAGGTCCTTCTCGTTGGACCCGTACCCGTGCAGCAGGACCAGCGTCGGTAGTGCCCGGTTGCCGGGCTGTGCGTCGCCCAGCCAGGCGACCTCGTGATGGGGGAGTGCGGGCGCGCTGGTGTCGGCGGACATGGACTCCACGGTAAGTGGTGTCGTCACGGGCTGTTCGGCTGCGCGTTTCTGCGGTGTTGCGCGCACGGACGCCGGAGGAACGGGAAAGCTCATACGCCGGGATGGTCACCGATCTGGCAGTGGTGGCGCGCGCCCTCCGGTGACGCATCAGCGCCGGACTGGGTGCGCCGCGTTGGCCCGCATCAGGGCATCATCGAGTCGCCGGTCGCTCGACGGTGACCGGTCCACGTGCAGTCACGGCATCCACAATCACCGGGTGACCGGTCGATGTCGACGTCGGACGGTGGGACCGGACAAGGAGAGAGATGGATCTCGACCTGGCACAGATCGATCGCGCCGCCGGTGCGCTGGTCGGTACCGCAGCGGGGGATGCGCTCGGAGCCGGATACGAGTTCGGGTACCCGGGCCCGGACGCCGTCATCGACATGATCGGTGGCGGCCCGTTCAACTTCGCACCCGGTGAATGGACGGACGACACGTCGATGGCTGTCGCGGTGGCGATGGTCACCGCAGCCGGCCGGGACCTGCGCACTCCCGACGGTCTGGACGGCGTGGTCGCCGGTTTCCTCGCGTGGTTCAACGCCGGACCGAAGGACGTGGGGACACAGACGCGGTTGGTGCTGGCCAACCGGGACCGGACGGCGGCCGCGATGACTGCGACGGCACGTGCGATTCCCGGCCGGACGGCAGGCAACGGTTCGCTGATGCGGACGGCTGCAGTGGGGTTGGCGTACCTGGACGACCCGGACGGGTGTGTCGTCGCCGCGCAGAAGGTCAGTGACCTGACGCACGCGGATGTCCGTGCCGCCCAGGCCTGCCAGTTGTGGTCCTCCGCCATCCGGCACGCCGTCCTGAACGGGTCGTTCGACGGCGTGCAGGAATACCTGAAGACCGCGGAGCCGGAGCCTGCGGAGTTCTGGGGTGCGCGGATCGACGAGGCGCAGGAGCCGTCCGCGACCGCCGATCAGTTCGCGAACAACGGTTGGGTGGTGCATGCCTTGCAGACCGCCTGGTGGGCGATCAGCCATACCGACGACGCGGACGCATCCCAGCTCGAGCGGGCACTGGAGATGGTGGTGCGGGCCGGGAACGACACCGACACCACGGCGGCGATCGCGGGCGGTCTGCTCGGCGCGCGGTGGGGCCGCTCGGCCATCCCGGAGCGTTGGCAGTGGAAGTTGCACGGTTGGCCGGGGCTACGCACAGCTGACCTGGTGACCCTCGCCGAGCGGACGGTGCGGAAGCAGGGCTGAGGTCAGTGGTTGGTTGCCCTCACGCCTGGACCTTCCAACCCGGATAGGTGTGGCGGATCCGTCGGGCGAAGTACGCGCCCAGGCTGCCCGCCTGCATGAGTTCGCGATAGATCCGTCGCGGGACCGCATACCGGTAGACCCCGCCGGCCCGGAAGGCGATCTCCAACTCATTGGTCGCAGCGTCGAAACCGACGGATTCCAGACTGGAGGAGTTGACCTTCTGCCGACGCATGCCTTCTCGATACCGACCCTGAGCGGCGGGATCAACGACCACTTCCGGTGTGTCGCGCGAAGTGCCGACCGGTTGCGCCGTCATCGCAGCCCTGCCATCTCGGCGTCCGACCCGATGGGTCGGCCGGACAGGGGATGGGGCTGCCGAGGAATCGGCGGCAGCAGGATGCGCTCGGTCCACGCGGTGATCCGCCCGTCCTCGTAGGCCTCCGGCATGGACACCTCGACGTGAAAATCGTGCTCGTCGGAACTGAACAGCAGCAGCCAGGTACGCAGTGGATCGCCGCCGCCGGCCTGGCCGGTGCGAGTGACCTGCAGCAATGACCCGAAGTCGAAGGACAGTTGGGTGTTCGCGCTGACGGCTTGTTCGGTCGCGTAACCACGCGGGTGCCGTGGTCCGGAGGCGACGTCCGGCCGGCCGGTGCGGTCGTCACCGGTGGCGATCACCACTGCGAACTCGCCCGACGGATGAATGGTTCTGGCGAGGTTCCGAGGATTGTCGTACGACCACCCGGCCCCGATGAGCTGTTCTCGCAGGTATCGCGTGGTGCGCGCCCAGCGCAGAAGCCCCTGCAGGATCGGCGGATCGAGCTCGTTGCAGCCGTCCGCAGCACTGTCCGCCCGTCGCAGGGCGGTCGCGATGACCTCCACCGACAGGTCGAGTTCGGCCAGTCGTGCCATACCGGTCAGTCCGGTGCTGTCCATCCCCACCCTCTTCTCTGGCCGCGGGTGGTGGTGGAAACGGCCTCCAGGTCCACCGCCCTCGGATGCGGCCGATCATCTCAGCGGGGTACGACACTGGTGCGGCCATCACTCGGCGGCGGCGTACCGAGCGGGTGAATCAACGTTGCGACCGGTGATTTCGGACCCGATCGAGGGCCTTTGGGCCCTCGCCTGGGCACGATATGGGAGTTATAGTCCATTTTGTTGGCAGGTCGATCACTCCGGTGGACCTGTCGACATCCTTTTTCGACATCGTTGTCGGAAAGGCCACAAGAGCTCCGGTCGAAGGACGAGGGTGGTTGGGATGGACACGGCAACGTCGCCACGGTCCACGAAGGTCGAACACGACCACGGCTTCCAACCTGCATGGCCCTGGGACTGGGAGAACCGGCCCGCCAAGGACGAGTGCGACCACGATTGGGAGATCGTCGTGCTCGAGCGGCTTTTCAACCCCAACGAGCGTGTCGCGCGATGCCTGGTCTGTCATACCCCCCGCTGCGGCTATGCCGAGGACGCCTTCCCGTGCCAGCGCAGGCGGCATCACACCGGCAGTCACAATCCCTATCTTTGACGAGCACTGTCTTTGACGAGCACTGTCTTTGACGAGCACTATCTCTGACGGTGCGGTCCGTGGATGGCCTCGGAGTACTTGGTGAAGCCGCTGCCCATGGTCACGGCCAGCGCTCCCACAGTCAGTGCCCCCAGGACCGCGGACCCGGCGGCACTGTTGAAGACATCGTTGTCGTCGCGTAACCACGCCAGCAGTGAGTACGCCGCGAGAAAGACCCACACCGCCCCCAGCGTCCGGCCGGCCTCCCCTGCCTTCGCCCGCCCGATCGGGTCGAGGTCCCTGGCGTTGAACGACCATCTGGCGGCAACCCCGGTGCAGCAGCAGTGGATCGAGAATGCCAACACCACCAGGCCTTTGAAGGACTCCCGCTCGCCCAGGCCGATCATCACCGTCAGGTAGACGATCCAGACGTCCACCGCGGCGAGTGTCCCGAGCACCACCCAACTCGCACGGACGCTGTAGGCCCAGCCGCCACCGGCCAGCAGGGCGCCGAGGACGGTCAGCACGATCGAGACGATGGCCAGCAGGCTGGCGGGAGCGTCACACGGTTGCGGGTCAGCGGCGCCCACGACCAACGCTGCGACGATGCCCGCCGTGCCGACTGCGGCCGTCGCGATGCCCCACCGGGACAGCGTCACACCGCGGCGGCGGCGACCGTGGATCTCGAACGACCGACTCGGGTGTCGACGGCCGATCTGCACGAGCACCGGGACTGCCACCGCCGGGATCGCGATCGCGCCGACCGCCAGCAGCAGATCGACGAAGCCGGAGATGACCACCACGACGCAGCCGGGTGCGGACACGGCCATCGATGACATCGGGGGATTGTCGCAGTCGAGGGTGCCTGACGCCGGTCCCGCCGGCTCCGATCAGGCTCGGCGCAGCGCAGGTCCGATCGCGATGGTGATCGCGACGGACACCACAACAACGGCGAACATCACCGACGCCATGGCGACCGGCGATCCCTCCGGGAAAGAACCCGGTGAGAGGCGCGATCGCCGCACCGACGCCGAACTGCAGAGCTCCGAGCAGTGCTGCCGCGCTGCCTGCCCGGTGCGCGTTGGCCTCCAGGGCGATCACCGGCACCGCCGGCATCAGGACACCGGTCACCAGCAAGGTCAGGATCAGCAGGGCGATCAGTGGACCGAGACCGAGCCCCAGGGCCGTCACGACCACCATCGAGCCGGTCGTGGCCAATGCGGCGAAGACGGCGGACCGGAGAATCTGTGGCGGGGTCAAGCGCCCGAGAAGGGCTCCGTTGAGCTGCGTTCCGGCGGTCACGGCGAGCGCGCCGGAGGCGAAGATCACCGCGAACTGCTGCGCCGAGAGGCCGAATCCCTGCTGGAAGACGAACGTCGCGGACGAGACGTAGGTGAACAGCGCAGCCATCGAGAACCCGCTCAGCAGAGCCAATCCCATGAAAATCGGGTCCCCCAGCAGCGACCGGTACGAGCGGCCGGCGGCCTTCACACCGCCGGAACGGCGAAGCGCCGTGGGCAACGATTCATCCAGCAGGAAATAGGCCAGCGCCAGCAGCACGACGCCGAAGACGGCCAGTGCGACGAACATCAGCCGCCAGGAACCGAGCCGGAGGAACTGCGCGCCGATCAACGGCGCCACACAGGGAGCGACACCGACGACCAGCATCAGCCGAGCCAGTGCCCGGCCGACCGCGATGCCCTCGAAACGGTCCCGCACGATCGCCATGGACAACACCATCCCGGCGGACGCCGCCAACCCCTGGGCGAAGCGCAAGGCCGCCAGAGCTTCCACCGAGGTGACGAACACGATGCCGACGGAGGCGGCGATGTACAGCACCAGTCCGGCCAGCAACGGCCGGCGCCTGCCCATCGCGTCGGACACGGAGCCCAGCAACAGCTGCCCGGCGGCCAGGCCGGCCAGCGTTGCGGTGATGGTCAGCTGGACCGCCGCCGGCTGGGTGCCCAGGTCGGTGGTGATCTGCGGGAACGCTGCGAGGTAGAGGTCGATCGTCAGCGGGCCGATGGCCGTCAGCGCGCCCAGCAGCAGGATCAGGCTCGCGGCGATCCGGGTGGCCTTCGCCGGACGGGCCGGCTGAGCGACCAGCTGTGGGTCGGCGGCCGGCGGCCGCACGGACACGTTCATGGAACTACCTCTCGGAGCAGACGTCGCCGGCACCCCGCAAGCGTGGGGCGTCCGGAAGACAGGGGCACTGCCTGGCGCAACACCGCGCCGACGGGCCGGCATTCCCGGATTGTCGAATCGATTTGATTCTGGGCGCGATCCGTCGGAGCGCCACCCGGCTCGCCGGCTGGTGACTCGTCAACCGGCCCGATCGGCGTCCTGCCGGCTGCCGCGCGACCGCGCGTAGACGACCGTGCCGACCAGGAACAGCCCGCTGATGATCAGCACGATCGCGGTCAACGTGTTGAGGAATGGGATTTGCACGCCGATGACGCCCAGAATCCCCAGCGCGACCAGGGCCAGCGCGCAGCCGAGGGCGAACGCCGCTCGCCACGGGCTCCGCGCGACCTCGTCGACACCCTGCTGGGCCTTGCCCTTGGCGTAGTCCAGTGGCTTCTTCGCCCAGGAGAACCGGGTGGCCAGCACTGCCAGACCCGCCGCGACGAGCACGAACCCGGGCCCGGGCAACACCAGCAGCGCGATTCCGGCCAGCAACAGGACAAATCCCAGCACCGCGATGACAGCGGTCTTCATCGTCATTTCCCCTCTGTCGCCAGCCGTTTCGTGGTCCGCGAACCGGGTGGCGACGACCGCAACAGTGCCCATGGTGCCGGACCGTCAATCCGGCCGGTGGCCGATGCGGTGTGTGATGGCCTCCGCGACCTCCGAAGGGCGTGTTTCCGGCAGCCAGTGGCCGGCGTCCAACGGGGTGAACAGGTAGTCCGCACTGACGTGGCCGGCCGTCGCCTCGGCGGCATAGCGCCCGAGCGCGAAGTCCTTGCGGCCCCAGACGTAGGTCGTGGGTACCGTGATCGATCCCACGCTGACGAGCCGGTCGAGTGGCACCGCCCGGTACCAGTTCAGTGCCGCGGTCAACGCACCGTTCTCGGACATCGATTCCGCGTAGCGGTCGGCGGCGTCGGCGGGCAGGCCACTGCTGCGCAACGTGCTCGCCAGACTGCGCGACAGGGTCAGCTCGGGCAATCCCGGGAGTTGGAAATAGGCCATGTACCAGGAACGCAGGCCCTGGTTGCTCCGCCACAGCGCGGTCGTCATCGCGGCCGGATGCGGGGTCGACAACACGGTGAGCGACCTGACCGACTCCGGATGACTGGCGGCGACCGCCCACGCCACCGCCCCGCCCCAGTCGTGACCGACGAGGTGCACCGAACCGCCCGCCGCATCGATCAGCGCCTGGGTGTCGGCCACCAGTTCGCGCAGCCGGTAGTCCCGGCGGTGCGGCGGGCGCGCGGTCGGCGCGTATCCCCGCTGGATGGGTGCGAGCGTCCGCAGCCCCTGCCCGTTCAGCACCGGTGAGAGCTCGTCGAAGCTGGTCGCGTCCTGCGGAAAGCCGTGCAGCAGGACGACCGGCACACCGTCGGCCGGACCGCTGTCGGTGACCGGAAAACGAAAACCTGCCCGGGTGAACTCGATCATCGACGAAGCGTAGGCAGCGGCCGGCTGTTTGCCGTCACCGGTTGCGGGTATCTGCGTGTCGAGGTAGCCCGCGTCCCACGCCTCGACCGGCTCGGCGAACCAGGGAGTAGTGCCAGATGAGCGCTTCGATCACCGCAGCCCTCGGCGTGCGTGGCCGTGGTGGCCGGGCCGCAATGCCGATGATCGAGATTGCCGTTCCACCACAACGAGCTTCACTCGATCCGGCCGCCGGTGCGTTGCGTTCCAGCACTGTTCTGGTGGTCGCCCCCGGGCACGCGGCCTGGGCGCCGTTGACCGCCGGAATGCTCGAGATGGGCATCGGCCGGGTGCTGCGGGCCGAGTCGTCTGCGGCGGTCGACGCCATCATCGAACACCGACCGCCGGGTGACCTCGCACTGGTCAGCACCGCGCTGGGCAACAAGACAGGCAAGGTGGTCCGCCGACTGCGCGCCGCCGGGTGGCGCCGCGTGCTGGCCCTCGCGACGGGGGCCGACCCGACGCCGGTCGTCTCGGCATTGCTGGCCGAGGACGTTCCGGGGCTCGGAACCGAACACGGTGAACGCGATCTCCGCAAGGAGCATCACCTGTCGCGACGCCAGGTCGCCGTGCTGCACTGCCTTGCGCAGCGATTGTCGGTCAAGCAGATCGCGCGGGGACTGGGGATCTCGCGGTCAGCCGTCAAGCGTGATGTGGGGCACATCGGTGACGAACTCGGAGCACGCAAGGTCGCCGAGATGGCGGCCGCAGGTGTCCGCGCCGGCCTGATCGCCTGACGCCTGGTCTGATCGCCTGACGGCTGGTCTGATCGCCTGACGGCTTGGCACTGCCGACGCTCAGCCGTCCTGCCTGACGAACTTGTTGAACCGGCTCGTTGCGCCGTCACTCGTCTTCTCCTGATAGACGAAGGACAGGCCGCGGTCGTCGAAGGTCCGGAAGAACGGTTCCCAGTCGACGTCGTCGAGCCGGTCGTCACCCCGGTCGGGGAAGTCCAGCCGTAGCAGCCCGGCGTCGGATCCGCCGTTGGAGCCGGTGCCCTCCACCGACGCCGGACAAGCGGTGAGCGTGCTGTTCAGGGCGGCGACGGCGGGTGCCGCCTCGCCTGCGACGCCGGTGAGCGTCTTCCGCGGTCCGGTCAGGCCAGCTCGTCGACGGTTCGCTGCAGGTCGGCGGCGACCGGCCGACGTACCCGGATGGCGGCCGGAACCTCCCGTAGGGCAGCCAACAGCCCTCGCCGGGTGGCCGGACCGGACGCCGCAGCCGACCGGACACGTGCCCAGACCCGCGGCCAGGACAACCGCATCACCGCGGTGAGAACGGCGGAACGGGTGACGGCGGTGACCCGCTTGTCGGGCGAGTGCCGCAGCGCCGACGGGTGATGGTGCACCACAAGGTGATCGGCGTAGACCATCCGCCAACCGGCTTCCATCAGGTCGAGGGCGACCCGTTCCTCTTCGCCGGGAAAGCGGACGACGTCATCGAAACCACCGACCTGCAGGAATGCCGTCCGGCGGACCACCGCGGCGCAGGCCACGAAGCCGAGCAGGGACGGATGGGAAGAGCCGTCCGGCCGTGGCAACGGTGACTCGGCCATCACCGTGCAGACGCCGTCGAGCCGGTTCTCCGGACCGACCAGGATCCGGGCGTTGACCACGGCGACGTCGGGCTCGCGATCGAACACCGCGACGGCGGCGGCCAAGGAGCCGTCCTCCCACCACGAATCGTCATCAGCGAAGGCGACGAACTCGGTGTCGGCGCGGCGAACCCCCACGGTGCGGGCGTGGGCGCCGGCGTTGTGCTCGAGATCGATGACCTGAACTCGTGGGTGCACCTGCCGAACAGCCGAGACGCTCCCGTCGGTGGAGGCGTTGTCGACGAGGATCACCTCCGCCCTGTGCCGGCCCAGGGTCGTCAGCAGTTCCTCGCGGCGGTCCCTGCTCATCACCACGACGCTGACCCTTGGGTCCTCGATCACCGGGGCGCCGACCCCGGCGAACGCAGATTCGACCTGGCTGCTCACACTGCTCCGCTCCGGATCGGACGAAGGTCCCGAACCGTGATGTCCTGCCGCCCAGCGGTTCTGAACGGTCGCCACGGGTTTGATTCCCGGGCGGCTGCCCGGTGAACCACACCGAGGCCGACGGGTCCGGACCGGCGACGCGGCGTTCACCACACAGCATCGACCACACAGCATCGACCACACAGCATCGACCACACCGCATCGACCACCCGGCACGGCCTATCGTGCGGAGGTGACGAACAGCACCACAGGATCCGCGGCGTACGGCGAACCGGCCGCGCGGCGGGCCGCCGGCTTCCTGCAGTCGGCCGCTCCCGGGATCCGGGTGGTCGCCCGCTACCGCATCCCCGGCGGTTTCAGCGACGCCCTGGGCCGGCTGCTCCGGTGCGACGGGACGGACTGCGTCATCCAGACCCGGCGCGGCGAGATCCGTCTCCCTCTGTCGGCAGTGGTTGCCGCCAAGCAGGTTCCCGACCCGCCGCCCCGGCGCGGCTGACCGCGGGAGGGCACCGGGTCAGCCGGACCACCAGGGCCGCAGCGGGACGTCAGCGCTGCCCTTGGCGCCCGGTTTGACCGCGAGTACCTGATGCAGCTGGATCCCGTTGCGTTCGAAGCTCAACCGGGACGCCGCCATGTACAGGCCCCACACCCGCGCGGTGCCCTGACCGACCTCACGGACACAGTCGTCCCAGTTCGTCTGCAGGTTGGCGCACCAGTCCCGCAGCGTGAGAGCGTAATGCTCGCGCAGGTTCTCGGAATGACGCACGTCGAACCCGACGTCCTGCATCGTGGTGATGATCCGGCCGGAACCGGTCAGCTCACCGTCCGGGAACACGTACCGGTCGATGAACGCCTCCGGGTGGGTGTTGCTGATGTTGTCGGGCCGCGTGATGCAGTGGTTGAGCAACCGGCCGCCCGGCCGGAGTTTGTCCTTCAGCGCCCGGAAATACGCCGGGTACTGCCGGACACCGATGTGCTCGGTGAGGCCGATCGAGGAGATCGCGTCGAAACCGGCTTCCGGGACGTCGCGGTAGTCCAGGTACCGGATCTCGGCCAGGTGCTGCAGGCCCTCCTCGACGATTGCCTTCTGCCCCCATTCGGCCTGCTGGCGGGACAGCGTGACGCCGAGGCTCTGCACCCCTCGCCGAGCGGCGTGCCGCACCATCGAGCCCCACCCGCAGCCCACGTCCAGCAGGCGCTGGCCCGGCTGAAGACCCAGCTTGTCGAAGACGAGCGCGTGCTTGGCCTCCTGCGCCTTTTCCAGGGAGTCGTCCGCGGCGCCGAACACCGCGCAGGTGTAGGTCATCGATGGCCCGAGAACGTATTCGTAGAAGGTGTTCGAGACGTCGTAGTGCTTGCTGATCGCGACCGAGTCGCGCTTCTTGGAATGCCGCAGTCCGTTGACGGTGCGCAGCCACCGAGGCGTCGCCTCCTGGGGTGGCGGCGGAACCGGAACGAATGTCTTCATCCCCAGACTCAGCACGATGTCCTTGATCTCGGCCGCTGACGGCCGACGCAGGTGCAGGCCGTCGTCCATCAGCTTGAGCAGTTCGTACGGGTCAGCCGGATGCATGTCGACGAAATCGATGTCGCCGCTGACGTAGGCGCGGACGAGCCCGAGATCTCCTGGTGCGGTGACGACATAGGTCAGCGCGCGGCGATTGTTGATGTGCAGGCCCGGCCCCTCCTCCGGCCCGGCCGCACTGCCGTCGAACGCGGTCACCCGGAAGGGAAGCGGCCCCTGGCTGACGGTGGTGGCGATATCGCCGATCGTGCTGCCCGGTGTGACGGAAGCCCGCCGCTCGCCCGCGGTCACCGAGGCTTTGAATGTTGTCTTCGGTTTCAACGTTGTCATTGCCGACGCACCGCCTTGTCATAGAGGTTCAACAGCCTGGAGTTCGGGTCGTAGGTGGCCTTGAGGTCCGCATAGGCCTCTCCTCCGTACCACCGGTTGAACTCCTCCTCGGAATAGTAGGAATCCGAGTACAGCGATTTTTGCCCGCCGCATTGCTGCACCTTTGCCTCGATCAGCCGATTGGTGGCGCCCTCGGGCTCACCCGGGCGGCTCGGCACGGTGGACCAGAAACCGACGTTCACGTACGCCTTCTGGGTCCGAATGGGATACAGCGGCCAGGTCACGTCGCGATCGCCCCGTGGGTCGGCGGGGAGCTGCAGTGGGCACAGCCACACCGGCTCGATCGGGATGTTCGTCAGGAACCAGTCGACGAAGTCGGCGGTGCGCTCGATCGGCACCTCGATGTCCTGTACCACCCGCTCCAGTGGCGGCCGACCGTGCAGCCGCTCCAAACGGTCCGCAATGGCAAATCGCCGGTCGAGCGCCACCAGCTTCCAGTAGAAGGAGCTGCGCCGGAGCCGTTTCGGCCACAGCCGGCGGATCAGCGGCTGTTGCACCCCGAAAGCCCTGGAGCACCAGAACCAATCTGTGTCCCAGCGCCACAGATAGTCCGCGATGGTCAGCCGGTCGGTCGTTCGCCGCCGGATGGACCGGTAATAGATCTGCTGACCTGTGTAATCACTGGTCGGTCCCGGCTCGTCGGTCAGAGTGCCGAGGGTCAGATAACTCTCGCTCGGGCCGAAGACCACGCCATCGACATAGTGCACTTGGATGCCGTCGTGTTCACCGGTCTCCACGACGGCGGCCATCACGTCCTGCAACTCCGCCGCACTACCGAAGGGCAGGTGGCGCACTGCCACGAACGGCTTGATCGGTTCGAGTCGGATCCTGATGCGGGTTGCGTACCCCAGGGTTCCGTAGGAGTTCGGAAAACCGTAGTAGAGGTCGCAGTGACAGTCCGGCGAGACGGTGAGGATCTCGCCGGCGCCGGTCAGCACGTCCATCTCGATGATGCCGTCGTGCGGCAGTCCGTTGCGGAAGCTGCTGGACTCGATGCCCAGCCCCGTGGCGGCGCCACCGACGGTGATCGTCTTGAGTTGCGGGACCACCAGCGGTGCGAGTCCGTACTTCAGGGTTTCCCGCACCAGGGTTTCGTAGGTGCACATTCCGCCGACGTCCGCGGTGCGGGCATCCACGTCCACCGCGATCACTGCCTGGAGGCCGCTGACGTCCAACCCGGGTGTGTCGTTGACCTGTCGACTGCGGAACAGGTTCGAGGTCCGCTTTGCCAGTCGCACTGTGGCGCCGGGCGGGATGGCTCGGTAGCTCGAGAGCAGCCGGTTCACCCCTGCCGTGTACGACCCGGGAAGGGCTTCGGTCCGCGCGTGCGCGCTGCTCGGAGCTTTTTGTGCGCCGGCCACCGCGGCCGGCCCACGTGTCGCCGACGTGCTCTCACGGGTAGGAAATTCCCCCATGCGCAACAACGTAGACCCGGGTGCGGGCGTCTCGCCTGCGGGGTGGCTCGTGTCGCAAAGGTGAGCCGACCGGGTGAACGCTCAGTGGTCCTGCTTGACCCGGGTCAGCCTGTCCAGGACGTGCTCGGGGGCCGGCGCATGCCGCAGGTACTGCTTGCTGAACGTGCCCGTGCCGTGCGCGATCGATCGCAGATCGACGGCGTATCGAAGGAACTCGACCTCGGGTACCTCGGCAAGTACAGAGGTCCGGCCGTTGCCGGCGGGTTCGGTGCCGCGGACCCGGCCACGGCGCGAGGCGAGGTCCGCGAGCACCGCGCCGACGTAGTCGTCATCGACGATGATCGAGACGGAGTCCATCGGTTCCAGCACCTGCACACCGGCGGCGTGCGATGCCTCCTTCAGCGCCAGCGACCCGGCGAGTTGGAACGCCGCATCGGACGAATCGACACTGTGCGCCTTGCCACCCACCAAGGTCACCTGGATATCGACCATCGGGTGGCCGTTGACGCCACGCTCGAGTTGTGCCCGGATGCCCTTCTCGACACTGGGGATGAACTGCCGCGGGACGGCGCCGCCGACCACCCGGTCGACGAATTCGAAGCCGCCGCCCTGCGGCAGCGGGGCGATCTCGATCTGTGCGACGGCATATTGGCCGTGCCCGCCGGACTGCTTGACGTGCCGCCCGAGGCCGGCGCCGGCAGACTTCACCGTTTCCCGCACGGCGACCCGGACCGGCTCCACCACGACCTCGATGCCTGCCCTGGTCCGCAGCCGGTCCAGCAGCACGTCCAGTTGTTGCTCGCCCATCGTCCACATCACCAACTGCTCCGTCGACGGGTTGACCTCGACCCTGACGGTGGGATCTTCTGCCTGCAGCCGGGCCAGTCCCTGCACCAGCTTGTCCTCCTCGCTGGAGGAGCGGGCCGAGATGGCCACGGGCAGCAATGGTTCGGGCATCGTCCACGGTGACAGGACGGCGGGATCAGCCGGGTCCGACAGCGTGTCACCGGTTTCTGCGTGCGAAAGCCTTGCAACTGCGACGATGTCACCGGCGGTCGCCAGCGGGATCGCCGTCAGGGCGGCGCCGAGCGGTCGCGAGATCACCCCGGCCCGCTCGTCCACATCGTGTTCGGCGTGCCAGGTCTCGTCCTCCGCATGGCCGGAGAACCGGGCGAAGTGACCGCTGACGTGCACCGGGACGTCCGATTGGAGCGTGCCGGAGAACACCCGGACGATCGACACGCGGCCGACATAGGGGTCTGTCGTGGTCTTGACCACCTCTGCGACCAGCGGACCGTCCGCGCTGCCGGACAACGGCTCGCGCTCCTTGCCCGCAGGCGTGTACACCGGCGGCAGTACGTGCTCGACGGGCGAGGGGAACCCGCGGGCAATGACCTCCAGCAATTCGGGTATGCCGAACCCGGTGGTCGGGACGCATGGCAGCACGGGGTGGAAAGCGCCACGTGCGACGGCCATCTCGAGGTCGTCGACGATGGTGTCGAAGCCCACCTGTTCGCCTCCGAGATACCGGTCGAGCAGGCCGTCGTCCTCGGACTCGGTGATGATCGCTTCGATCAGCGCGTCCCGGCGGGCGGCGACGGAGTCGAGTTCACCCGGTTCGGCGGGGCGGGTGACGCGGTTGCCACTCCCGGTGTCGTAGACGGTCCCGGTGAGCAGTCCGATGAGCGCGGCCGGGGCGGCCGAGCCGGAGGCGTCCAGCGGCAGGAACAGCGGGTGGACGCCGTCACCGAACACCAGTTGGCAGTCCTCCAGGGCGGCAGCGAAATCACCGCGCGGCTGGTCCAGATGCGTCACCACGACCGCCCGGGGCATGCCGACGTCCGCGCATTCCTGCCACAGGATGCGGGTGGCCCCGTCGATCACACCGCCACCGGCGGCGGTGTCCGCTGCGGAGATGACGAAGAGCGCGGCATCGGCGGCGCGCAGGCCGGCCCGCAGTTCGCCGACGAAATCGGCGTGCCCGGGCGTGTCGACCAGATTGAGCCGGACCACCCCCGGGGCCTTGGTGGGCAGTGGGATGTCGCCGGCGAGCTTGATCACCGTGCTGGCAACGGCCAGCGAGACGGAGCGTCCGGTGCGGCGCTCCACGTCTTCGAAATCGCAGACAGTGGTGCCACTCTCGATCGTTCCGGGGCGCGCGACGGCGCCGTTCGCGGCGAGGATGGCCTCCACCAGCATCGTCTTGCCGGCGCTGCCCGGGCCGACGAGGACAACGTTGCGGATCTGCTCCGCCCGGGCACTGTCGGTGTGTTGTCGAACAGATTCGTTCATTCCGGAAAGCCGTTCATGATGGCGTCTGCAGTCACTTTCTCGTCACACCTGGGCACCGCCTGACCATAATCCCGTCCCCGCTGCGGCGCCTGTGGGGAAGTCCCTCAGCTGACGGCGCGCATCAGCCCGCGTCCGACGGACCAGCGAGGAACAACGGGACCGATTGCGGCGCGAGTACCGGCAGCAATGCGGCGGCCATCTGCTCTGGCAGGTCGGGGACGGCGTAGTGCTGCTCGCCGGCAGCCGTGGTGACGGTCAGGCTCACCAGGCCGTTGCGCCGCTGGAACCACGATTGGCGCAGGGTCACCCCGATGACACCGGGAACGGCGAGCACAGCGCGCTTGCGGACCAGCGAACCCGTTCTGATCACCAGTCGGGGGCCCTGGAGACCGCGATGGGACCGCGCGGGACCGACGATGGCATGACCGAGGCTCCGGTATCGGTCGTGCGCGAGTGCACCGGCGGCCAGCAGCGCAGCGGGCGCCGCGAGGACCACTGCCGTCGGCCGGTCCACCCACACCGCCGGCGCGAGCAGCACCGCAAGAATCACCACGGTGACGCCGAACGCGCGTGTGTAGCGCCGGCGGCGGGCCGCCCGCCCATGCGGGATGAGCGCGACAGCACCGTCGGGGTCGGTGAAGCCGAGCACCTCTGCTTCCACGCGCGACACCGTGGCGAGCGGCGCCGGCGGCACCAGCAGCGCGCTGCCGCGTTCGGATCCCCGTTCCCGCAGTCCCGTCGCGATGGCATTGAGCCGCGCGCCGCCGAATGCGCGCAGCAGCAGTGGTTCCGAACGCTCCACGCCGTAGAGGCGCCGCTCCTCGATGCTGGTCGCCCGGGTGGTGAGCAGCCCGCGGCTCACCTGCAGACTTCCGCGGGCGTGCCGGACGAGCCGATACCCCCAGAACGACACCACATATCCGCCCAGTGACAGGATCGTGACGATCAAGATGACCGCCGCCGCGCCCTGCACAACGTCCACCCAGATGGGGGTCGACCTCAGATACTGCAGCACACTGCGGATGGCATCGAACTGCGTCGGATCGAGGCTGGCTTCGTTGATCAGCCGCCAGGCCAACCCGATGAGAGCCGCCGCGGTGACGACACCGGACAAGGTGGCGGGCGCGAACCAGATCCATCTCGGTTTCAGTCCTGCCAGCTGCACTTCCTCGGGCTCGCCTGCCGCTGCACCCGCGCTGCCGGGTGAGCAGAGCTCGTCGTGCCGACCGACGGGGCCACGGCCGTCCAGCGCACGGTCGGTTGCACCGGTGGTGCCGCGATGCAGTAGTTCGGCCCGCAGCGGCTGCGCGACCGCCTCGGGCAGGCCGTCGAGCGCCAACTCCTCGGCACCGTGGTGGGTTGTGCCGGTGCCGATCCGGATCTTGACCAGGTGCAGTACCCGCTGCAGCGGATGCGCGCTGACGTCCACGGTTCGGACCCGGTCCCGCGGCACGGTCAGATGCTTGCGTTGGAACACGCCGCGGCGTACTTCCACCAGCGTCGGGGTGATCCGGTAGCGGGTGGTCAGGTACCTGCTGATTCCCAGCGTGATGACGGCGGCGGTGGCGATCAGCCCCCAGGGCGGCCCCGAATCCCGCATGGTTCCGGCGAACAACAGGATCACCAGCATCGGGATGAACTTGATCAGCTCGCGGACCGGCTCGACCAGGAGCATGCCCGGGGCGAGCCGCCGCCACGGCGCGTCCTCGTCCGGCGCGTCCACCACCTCGCCGCCCGGCGCCCGGCCGCCCGTTGCCTTGGCGCCCTGCACTGCCCCGACGACGACGTCCCTGGAGTCCTCGGTCACGTGGCGTCGTCCCCGGCGACCGGTGCGGCAGCGGTGACCTCGGCAGCGAATGTCATCGCGGACTTCTCGTCGAGGCCGTCGATGACGAGCGGCCCGGCCGCCGACGCCGTCGTGACGGTGACCTTCGCCAGCCGGAAGAGCCGGCCGATCGGGCCGCGTTCGGTGTCGACGGTCTGGATACGAGCCACCGGCGCGATCCGCCATTCCTGGGTGAACCAGCCCGACCGGGTGTAGACCGCGTCGCTGGTCAACTCCCAGCGGTGCACCCGATACCGCCACCGCGGCATGACGGTGAGATGGGCGGCGGCCAGCACCAGGGTGACCGCCAGCACCTGCGGTTTCCAGGGCGGAACCGGCCAATCGAAGATCCAGGCGACCGCCTGCAGCGCGAACACCACCAGCCAACCGATCAGCGCCCGGGTGAACCAGTACCAGACGGCGCGCGGCGCGACCTGATGCGCGGGTGGGCGGAGAATCGCGGAATCAGCGGGGACGGACACTGCCATTCGCCCATCGTGCCCGCAAACGATCCGGACTCATGCAGACGTACCGCGCCGGCGCAGGAAGAACAGGCCCAGAACGAGTCCGATCAGCACCATCACCGGCCCGATCACCGCCCACGTCGGGTCGCCTGTCATGACGCTGCCGCCGACCAGGCCGATGCCCTGGAGGAAGAACAGCGCCCCGAGAACGATCAACAGTCCCGCGACGATCAGCGCGATGGTCCTCATGGGTGCCTCTCCGATGCGGTGGCCGGCGCCGTGGATGCGATCCCGCGCGGTGCGGTGGGCGTCACCACCGATAGTGCCGCAGGTCGGTGTCGGCGGCGGTCCCGTCAGCGACTCGTCAGCGGCTGTCCTGCAGCGCCGGCGTCCACGGCTGGACGAAGTCATTGCCGGGACGGCCCTCGACCGCCATCAGCAGCGAACCGGCGTCGGCACCGTCGATCTGCTCGCGGATGATGTCCGCGTGCCCCGCGTGACGGGCGAGCTCCTCGATGTGGTGAACGAGAGCGAAGCGCTGCACGGATGGTGTCGGCGTGTAGATCCCGTCCCATGGGGCGGGCGGCGCCAGCACCGCCGCGCCGGGGTCGGTGCTCCGTACGTCGGCGATGTAGGCAGCGCGGGTCTTGTCGAAATCCTCCAGAGTCTGAGCCAGTGACTCGTCCGGCTGGAGGGCGAAGCTGGCCATGAACACTGCGACCGCCGACTGATCGAACACCGGTGACGGGTCGATCCTCGCCCGCTCGCGGCCCCTCATGACGTGGGTAGCGTGCTTGATCAGCCCACCGATCGACAGTTCGCTGCGGCAGGGCGTCTGACGGGCCTGCTCCTCGGTCAGCCCGAAAGCCGCGGCGCGGATAGCGTCGAGCTGCTGCTCGAGATAGCCCACGAGCACATCGCTTTCGTCGAGCGGGGCGGGACGGAACATCGGGGCCTCCTGGGGAGCGGGTGTGGTCTTGCTGGTTCGACAATGCAGACGTTAGGAGGTGTAGCGGTCAGTTTCTGTCCTTCACTCGAGGACTTTGACAGGTCTCCCACCCGTCAGATCTGCACCGTCCTCCAGTGCGGCGGCCCGCGCGAGGAACAGCGTGCGCTCGGCTTCGTTGCCGGTGAGGGCTGCGGCATCACGGAAACTCTGCGCGGCTTCGGTTGCCCGCCCGAGCTTGCTGAGCAGGTCGGCGCGAACCGCTGGCAGGTAGGGGTAGCCGCGCAATCGATCACCCGCGGTCAGCGTCTCCACGATGCGCAGTCCAGCAGCAGGTCCGGCCGACATGCCCGTCGCGACAGCATGATTCAGTTCGACGATCGGTGACGGCCACACGCTCAGCAGCGACTCGTACAGGGAGGTGATCCGGGCCCAGTCCGTTGTCTGCACCGAATCCGCGCGTGCATGGCAGGCGGCGATCGCAGCCTGCAGCGTGTACGGGCCCAGCGGCGCGGGTAGCGACTGGGCACGAGCGAGTGCGGACAAACCGCGCCTGATCAGCAGCCGATCCCATCGTCGCCGGTCCTGGTCCTCCAACAGGATCGGCGAACCATCCGTCGCGGTCCGCGCGGGCAGGCGGGACGCCTGGATCTCCATCAGGGCGACCAGACCGTGCACCTCGGGTTCGTCCGGGACGAGCCGGCCGAGGACCCTGCCGAGACGGAGCGCCTCCTCGACCAGGGCCGGGCGCATCCAGTTCTCGCCCGACGCGGCCGAGTAGCCCTCGTTGAAGATCAGGTAGATCACCCGGAGCACCGATGCCAGCCGGTCGGCCATCTCGGGCGGGTCGGGTAGCGCGAAGGCAATGCGCTGTTCGGTCAGCGTCTTCTTGGCCCGCACCAGCCGCTGGGCCGCGGTCTTGTCGGTGATCAGGAACGCCCGGGCGATGTCCGTTGTCGACAGGCCGGCCAGGCAGCGCAGTGTCAGGGCCACCCGGGAGTCCATCGGCAGTGCGGGATGTGCGGCGGTGAAGATCAACCGGAGCAGGTCGTCGCCGATGTGATCGTCGAGGCGGTCCTCCACCTGTGCTGCCATGACGTCCTCCGAGCCGACGCTCTGCCGACCGATCAACTCCAGCTTGAGCAGGTGGTTGATCCGCCGGCGGTGCTGGTCAACAGCCCTGTTTCTTGCGGTGGTCATCAGCCACCCCGCCGGATTCGGTGGAATGCCCGATCTCGGCCATTGTTCGAGAGCAACGAGCAGCGCGTCCTGCGCGAGATCTTCTGCGTCACCGACACTTCCGGTCAGACGGGCCAACCCCGCGATCAATCGCGCGGCCTCCATCCGCCAGATCGCCTCCACCGATCGGCGCACCGCTGCCTCGGTCGAATCGATCATCGACCCGACATCCGATCGAACGCAGCGGCTTTCCGAGCCGCGTCAGGCAGGTGGCGCGAAGTCCTCCGGCCCGAAGACCTTGAGCACCTCTGCCTCGCCCTCGTACCCGGGGACCAGATCCCGGTGCAGCCGCAGGAACCTGGAGGCCCACTCGACGGCCTCCTCCCGGGACCGCACCTGGTAGAGCGCATAACTGATGAACTCCTTGGTCTCGGTGAACGGACCATCCACAACGCCGAGTTCGCCCGCCGCCAGCTGTACCCGGGCGGCGGTGTCGCTCGGCGCCAGTCCGGCGGTGTCGAGCAGGGCACCGGCGGCGGTGGCTTCTGCTCCGAGACCCATGATGGCCTCCATCAAGCCGGCCGGTGGTTCGACCAGTCGTGTCCCCTTGAGCAGGATCAGGTATCGCATGGCTTTCCTTTCCAGGATGTTCGGATCCGGGTGGTGACGGTGCTCTCCGACGGGCGCAGTCGGCGGGTGTCGCATGCCTGAGGTGCCGATCGCGAAGGATTCTGCTGCGCCGACCGGCACGATGTTTCACGACGGGCGTCTCGCCGACGTCAGTGGTGGATCTCGGCGGCGGGATGCCCGACCGTGCGGTAGAGCTGGACGGCGACCGACGCCATCCAGGCCCAACTCAGCACCACCGCGAGCGCAAAGGCCGGGACTGTCGGTGACGCACCGCCGGTGCCGGCCAGGGCCGCGAACGTGAGCAAGTAGAGCAACGCTGTGACCCAGGACAGCACCGCGCTCCGGCGGTGTCCGGCCGCGCGCTGTCGCCGACCGAGAATCACCGCGGCGGCGGCGAAGCACCCGAAGCCGACCGCGCCGGCGAGCAGGTGCAGCGTTCCGTGCCACGAGACTGTCGCCTGCTCGGTCCCGACCGGGAAGCCGACCACCGGATCGGCGCGGAGAATTCCCGCCGCGACCAGGGTCGCCCCGTAGATGCCGATCAGCCGCGGCACCGCGCGGGCGCCGATTCCGGTCGTCACGGCGCGGCCGAGGCCGACGGCGAACGCCGTCACCATCACACCGGTGAGCATCAGATTGGCCGTCTGGATCCATCCCCACGACCCGTTCGCCAGGATGCTCCAGGAATGAAGGCCGAGGTCGAACCCCTCGCGGGTCAGCGCCTGGGCCAGTGACAGCGTCAGGTAGAACAGTCCCGCGACTGCGCCCCAGCCCAGCAGCGACTTGGTGATGCGGTCGGCAGCGGAGACGCAGTCTCGCCCGGTCACGTCCGGCCGTTCGGTGGAGGGAAGCGTCATCGGGGTCACTGCCTTTCGTCGGCCCGGATGCTGTCTGCTCCGGAGTCATCCCTTCCACGATCGGCGGCCGGGCCGATCGACATCCGATGCAGAAAATGTTCGGCGCGCGTTCCCGGCGGTCGTGTCAGTCGGGCACGAGCGATGAGCGGACCGGCACCGGTGAGTTTGTCCCAGACGGCCGCCGCGACGATCATCCAAGGGCGCCGCTCCTGCTCGACAGAGCAACGGAGCCACCGTGGCGAAGGGACATGCCGTGCTGGAGTTCGACGAGGTACTGACCACCACCCGGGCCGTCCGCCGCAGGCTCGACCTCGAGCGGCCGGTCGAGCCGGGCGTCATCACCGAGTGCCTCCGGCTCGCCGCGCAGGCGCCGACCGGTGGCAACGTGCAGAGCTGGCGGTTCGTCGTCGTCACCGACCCCGATCTGCGGCGCGGTGTCGCCGATTTCTACCGGTCGGGCGCCAAGGACTACCTTGCCGCCGGCGTCGCCCGCGCGAGGACCGACGCGCAGCGCCGCGTGGCGCAGTCATCGGTGCATTTGATGGAGAACCTTGATCGGGTGCCCGTGCACGTCATCCCGTGCATGAAGGGACGACCGCCCGAGGGCGAGAATCAGGCCGGTTACTACGGCTCGATCCTGCCGGCGGTCTGGAGTTTCGCCCTCGCGCTGCGTTCCCGCGGTCTGGGATCGGTGTGGACCACGCTGCATCTGGCACACGAGCGGGAGGTGGGGGAGTTGCTGGGGATCCCACGGGACGTCACGCAGGTCGCCCTGCTGCCCGTCGCGTACACCGTCGGCACCGAATTCCGGCCGGCCTCCCGATTGCCGATCGAGCGGTTCACCTACTGGAACCAGTACGGGCAGACCGATGTGCCCGAGGTGCCCGCCGTCGAGCCCTCGGGCGGCTGACCGCGTCCGTACTGCAGCGGGAAATGTGACGTCGGCCGGCAGCTGTTTCCGGCGCACCCGCAAGGGAAAACGCGAGGGTGCCCCCTTCCCGCGTACCGATCACCGCACCAGGAGTTCCCGATGGCCAAGAACCCGTTCATGAGCGCTTCTCTCAGCGCGGCCAACAGGATCATGAACACCGCCCGCGGCAAGGCGATGAACGAGGGCCGGCGGCAGATGAGGAAGCAGAACACTGCCGCGGTCAACGCCTGGTTCGACGCCCTCACCCCGACTGCTCCGGCCAAGCCGACGCGCAGTCGCAAGCGGAAGCGCTGACCGGACCGATCGCCGCACGGTTCGATTCCCGCCTGACGAAACAGCAACAAAACCGCGCGCCACACCGGCGCGCCTCCGAGGTCAGCCGGTATCACCGACCTACTTTCAATCCCAGCGCTACCTGACATAACTATAACTGTCCGGTTGAGGTTGAGGGTTCGACACGCCGGGCAGTTGACCACCAGATCCGCGCGGCCGCGCACGGATCAGCAGGGATCGAGCAGAAAGGCTCAGGCGAATGACGCCACCGCACAACTACCTGGCCGTCATCAAGGTCGTCGGCATCGGCGGCGGTGGTGTGAACGCCATCAACCGGATGATCGAGGTCGGCCTGCGTGGGGTCGAGTTCATTGCGATCAACACCGATGCGCAGGCACTGCTGATGAGCGACGCCGACGTCAAGCTCGACGTCGGCCGGGAGATGACCCGCGGCCTCGGCGCCGGGGCCAACCCCGACGTCGGCCGCAAGGCCGCCGAGGATCACCGCGAGGAGATCGAGGAGGTGCTCAAGGGTGCCGACATGGTCTTCGTCACCGCCGGGGAAGGCGGTGGAACGGGAACCGGCGGCGCCCCGGTGGTCGCCTCCATCGCCCGCAAGCTGGGCGCGCTGACCATCGGGGTGGTCACCCGCCCGTTCGCGTTCGAGGGTCGCCGGCGAGGTGGGCAGGCCGAGAGCGGGATCAAGGAATTGCGCAACGAGTGCGACACGCTGATCGTCATCCCGAACGATCGCCTGCTGCAGCTCGGCGACAGCGGCGTCTCGTTGATGGATGCGTTCCGGTCCGCCGACGAGGTGCTGCTCAACGGTGTCCAGGGCATCACCGACCTGATCACCACGCCGGGCTTGATCAACGTCGACTTCGCGGACGTCAAGTCCGTGATGGCCGGCGCGGGTACGGCTCTGATGGGCATCGGCTCCGCCCGCGGGGAAGGTCGCGCGATCCAGGCCGCCCAGAAAGCGATCAACTCGCCGTTGCTCGAGGCGTCGATGGACGGTGCACACGGCGTGCTGCTTTCCATCGCCGGTGGCTCGGATCTCGGACTCTTCGAGATCAACGAGGCCGCATCACTGGTGCAGGAGGCTGCGCACGAGGACGCGAACATCATCTTCGGAACGGTGATCGACGACTCCCTCGGTGACGAAGTGCGGGTGACCGTCATCGCCGCCGGCTTTGATTCCACTCCTTCGGTCCTGCCGCCGAGCATCGATCAGCGGGCCCGCGCCGCCGCCGAGCGCGGCACGAGCGGTGCGACCAACGGGTTCTCGCAGCCGCCGGCGGCCCGTCCCGCACAGCCGCAGTACGCCGCCACGCCGCAGCCGGCACCGCGGCAGCCGGTCCCGGCCTACCAACAGCAGGCACCGGTCGGACAGTACGGATCCGCGCCCGCCTACCAGGCGGCACCTGCCCGCAACCCGCGGTTGGCCGACCTGGACGACGACGACGTCGATGTGCCGTCGTTCATGAAGCGCTAGTCCCTCCACGACCGATGACGGGGCTCGCCCCGGCGTCGTTATGGTGATCCGATGACGCCCGAGACAGCTGCCCCGGTGGCTGTCTCGGGCGTTCGGCGCATCATCACCACCCGCAGCGGTGACGAGGTGGGTGGCGGGGTGTCGCGTCCGCCGTACGACGGCTTCAATCTCGGCGCCGGCGTCGGTGACGACCCGGCCGCCGTCGCCGCGAACCGGGCCCGGCTGGCCGCGGCCGCCGGTCTCGAACCGGAACGCCTGGTCTGGATGCGCCAGGTGCACGGCACTGCCGTGCGGCCGGTGACGAGCGAGTACGTGGCCGCGACCGGTGGATCCCTGCCGGACACAGACGGAATCGTCACCGCCACGAGGGGTCTCGGGCTGGCTGTGCTGGTCGCGGACTGCGTCCCGATACTCGCCGCCGACCCGGTGGCCGGGGTGATCGCCGCCGTCCATGCGGGCCGCCGCGGCGCCGCGGACGGGATCGCGCTGCGAATGCTCGAGGAGATGTCAGCGCTGGGAGCCGATGTGGACCGGGTCGATGTGCTGCTCGGGCCTGCCATCTGCGGCGCCTGTTACGAGGTCCCGTCCGGTATGCGGGACGAGGTCGACGCTGCTTTGCCGGGCTCGGCCTGCGTCACCGACAGGCGAACGCCGGGTCTGGACCTGCGAGCCGGATTGGCCCGTCAGTTGGCCGACAACGGTGTGGGGGCGGTGGTTGTCGATTCACGATGTACGGCCACCGATCCGGACCTGTTCAGCCATCGCCGCGGTGCCCCGACAGGTCGGCTCGCCGGTCTGATCTGGATGCCGGCGCAGGACGTGATCCCGCCCGGTGTGTCGCAGCCGGATCGGCCCCGCAGCGGGCGATAGCCTGACCGTCAGGCGTGGAAAGCGGTTCGCACAGCGTGACTTTGCCGCTCACACCCGCGCACGAGGTCGCACCACCAACAGCGCACCACCAACGGCTTTGCCGGTACGAGACGCACGACTCGCAATGACGGCGGAAGGATCAGGACGACAATGGGATCATGGCGCAAGGTGGGGGCCTTTCTCGGACTCGTCCCTGAAGACGGACCTCGCGACGAATACGCGGACGACTACCACGACGGTGACGGCTACCGCGACGACTACGCCGCCAGGGATCCCCGTTCCGCCGACTATGCGGACGACGACTACGCCGACGAGCCGCACGGTGGCTACCAGCAGGCTCCGCGCCCGGTGCCCACCGGTTACCCGGACGAGCAGCTGACGCACGGATCGCTTGCGGTCCAACCGCGTCCAGACCTCCGCCGCGATGGCGAGTCCGCGAGCGCCATCCGGCCGGTGACCGTCAAGCTGACCGGCTTCAGCGAGGCACGCGTGATCGGCGAGAAGTTCCGCGAGGGCAAGCCGGTCATCCTGGACATGACCGAGATGGACGACGCCGGAGCCCGTCGCCTGGTCGATTTCGCGGCTGGCTTGGCCTTCGCCCTGCGCGGCTCGATCGACAAGGTCACCACGAAGGTCTTCATGCTGCTGCCGCCGGACACCGACGTGGCCGACATCCCGGAGTACGAACCGGCCCACGCGGGTTTCTCCGGCGGCTTCGCCGAGCCGGCCGGCAGGGAACGGCAGGCCTATGCCGGTGCGCGCGCGGGGCGCTGATCACCGGCCCGTACCCGCTGACCCGTCCATTCGCGGGCGGTGGGACCCCGCTGGTGGTTCCGGCGGGTCCGTCCTTCCGGTAAAAGTGGAGTGGTGAACATTCTCTGGCAGGTGGTGTACCTGCTGCTCTGGCTGTTCCGGCTCGCGCTGCTGGGCAGGATCGTGATCGAGTTCGTGCGGGTGTTCGCGCGGACGTGGCGTCCGGCCGGCACCCCCGCGGTGGCCATGGAGTTGCTGTACTCGAGCACCGATCCGCCGGTGAAGTTGTTCAGGAAGATCATTCCGCAAGTGAAGCTCGGCGGCGTCGGATTCGATCTCAGCATTGTGGTGCTGCTCATACTCGTGTACGTCCTGATGGAGGTCGTTGCCCGGCTTGCCCTGTCGGCACTCTAGGATTCCGACGGTCAGTGATGGCTCCGGTCCCATTGGAGCACTGCTGTGCCCCCACGTCATGAACTGAGTGAAGATTTCAACGAGGAGTAGTCGATGCCGCTCACCCCAGCCGACGTCCACAACGTCGCGTTCAAGAAGCCCTCGATCGGCAAGCGGGGTTATGACGAGGACGAGGTCGACGCCTTCCTCGACGTCGTCGAGGCGGAACTGAGCCGGCTGATCGAAGAGAACAACACGCTGACCTCCCGGTTGGCTTCTGCCGACGGCGCACCTGCCTCCGCACCGACGTTGGAGAAGGCGCCGGCCGCCGCCGAGTCGGCCTCCACCGGGGACCTCCCGACTCAGGCGGCCCGAATTCTGGCCCTCGCCCAGCAGACCGCCGATCAGCTGACCGACGAGGCCAAGGCCGAGTCGGAGAAGGTGCTCGGCGACGCCAAGTCGCAGTCCGAGGCGCTGCTCAGCGACGCGACCACCCGCGCCGAGGCCACGGACCGGGAAAGCCGCACGAAGGCGGAAGCCCTGGAGGCAGAGGCGAAGGCGAAGTACGACGAGGTGCTGGGCAAGCTGGCCGGCGAGCGGGTCGGCCTGGAAAAGAAGATCGCGGACCTGCGCAGCTACGAGCGCGAGTACCGCGGCCGGCTCAAGAGCTGGATCAGCGACCAGTTGGCGCAGCTGGACGGCGAGAGCACGCGCGAGCAGCAGGCCGCACCGGTGCTCACCGGGCCGGCGGAGTAGCCGTTCATGATGTTTCCGGCCGTCGGCTGACGGTCGTCGACGCCCGGCGGGATCAAATCGGTTCCGCCGGGCGTTATCCTTTTCCGCGACAAGCTTTCTGGCGTCGACCCGGCCATCACCGGCGAGCCATTCGGAAGAACGGGACCTCGTTCGTCGTGGTCCTCACTAGAACCGAACGGGTCCGGCCCGTCACCGCCGGAGCAATGAGCGGTCGGTGCGCCACGGCGTCACCGGCAAGCGGGGTGGTACCGCGGAGCGAGATCGACACCGGTCGCGCTTCGTCCCTGCAGTGAGTGCAGCTGCAGCGATGAGGAGTCTTCATGACCGCCCCTGACGCCACCGGAACCGGTGCTCAGACCACCCGAGCCGCCGACGCCTACCCGCGCGCGGGTAGTTCCGAGGTGACCGGTCGCCCGGACTTTCCGGCGCTCGAACGCGAGGTGCTCTCCTTCTGGGAGAAGGACAGGACCTTCACCGCGTCGATCGAACAACGCCCGGCCGGTGACAACGGAGCCAACGAGTACGTCTTCTACGACGGCCCGCCGTTCGCCAATGGCCTGCCGCATTACGGGCACCTGCTGACCGGCTACGTCAAAGACGTCGTACCGCGCTACCAGACCATGCGCGGGCATCGGGTGGAGCGCCGTTTCGGTTGGGACACCCACGGCCTGCCCGCCGAGGTGGAGGCCGAACGACAGCTCGGCATCAAGCACAAGGCCGAGATCGTCGCGTTCGGTATCGAGGAGTTCAACGAGGCCTGCCGCGAATCTGTGCTGCGCTACACCCACGAATGGCAGGAGTACGTCACCCGGCAAGCGCGGTGGGTGGATTTCGAACACGACTACAAGACCCTCGATCTGGACTACATGGAGTCCGTGATGTGGGCCTTCAAGACACTGTGGGACAAGGGCCTGATCTACGACGGAAACCGGGTGCTGTGGTACTGCACCCGCTGCGAGACACCTCTGTCCGCAACCGAAACCAAGATGGACGACACCTATCAGACGCGGCAGGACCCGGCCGTGACGGTGTCGTTGCGGCTCCGTTCGGACAACGCGCAACTGGACGGTGTCAACGCGCTGGTGTGGACGACGACGCCCTGGACGCTGCCGTCGAACCTCGCCGCCGCGGTCAACCCCGACGTCCATTACGCCGTCGTCGAGTCGTCCGGCCCGTTCGCCGGCCGGTACCTGCTGGCCGCCGCCCGGATCGGTGCGTACTCGCGCGAGCTGGGTGAGGACCCGAAGGTGCTGGCGACGTTCACCGGTGCGAATTTGGTGGGCACCCGGTACTCGCCCCCGTTCGACTTCTTCGTCGGCGGGGACAGTAGCGACGGGTCGGACCCTGCAAGCGGGTCCTCCCGTGCCCATCAAATCCTCGCCGCGGACTATGTCACCACCGAGGACGGCACCGGCGTCGTGCACATCGCCCCGGCGTTCGGCGAGGAGGACAAGGCGGTCACCGATGCCGCCGGCATCGAACTGGTCAACCCGGTCGACGGTCAGGGCCGGTTCACCTCGCTCGTGCCGCCGTACGAGGGCATGCACGTGTTCGACGCGAACGTGCCGATCATCGCCGATCTCCGGGCAGCGGGCTTGCTGTTGCGCCGGGACAGCTACGAGCACTCCTACCCGCACTGCTGGCGATGCGGCACCCCGCTGATCCAGCGGGCGGTGTCGTCGTGGTTCGTGGCGGTCACCCAGATCCGGGACCGGATGATCGAACTCAACCAGGACATCACCTGGGTGCCGGCACACATCAAGGACGGCCAGTTCGGCAAGTGGCTGGAGGGCGCTCGGGACTGGTCGATCTCCCGGAACCGGTTCTGGGGCTCGCCGATCCCGGTGTGGACGTCCGACGATCCCGCGTACCCGCGGGTCGACGTCTACGGCTCGCTCGACGAACTGGAGCGCGACTTCGGGGTGCGACCGGACGACCTGCACCGCCCGTACATCGACGAGTTGGTCCGGCCCAACCCCGATGACCCGACCGGGCAATCGCTCATGCGCCGGGTGCCGGAGGTGCTGGACTGCTGGTTCGAATCGGGTTCGATGCCGTACGCACAGGTGCACTACCCGTTCGAGAATGCGCAGTGGTTCGAGGACCATTACCCCGGCGATTTCATCGTCGAGTACAACGGGCAGACCCGCGGCTGGTTCTACACCATGCACGTTCTGGCCACGGCGCTGTTCGACCGGCGGGCGTTCAACACCTGCATGGCGCACGGCATCGTGCTGGGCGACGACGGGCAGAAGATGTCCAAGTCCCGGCGCAACTATCCCGACGTCGGGCAGGTTTTCGAGCGGGACGGGTCCGACGCGATGCGCTGGTTCCTGATGTCGTCACCGATCCTGCGCGGCGCCGACCTCATCGTGACCGAGGCCGGCATCAGGGAAAGCGTCCGGCAGGCCGTCCTGCCGCTCTGGAACGCCTGGTACTTCCTCGCGCTCTACGCCGGGGCGTCGGATCGGGTGGGGGTGTGGCGCACCGACTCTGCGGACGTGCTGGACAAGTACGTGCTGTCCAAAACCGCCGAACTGGTCGCGGACGTCACCGGCGCACTGGACGTGTACGACCTCGCAGGTGCCTGCGCGTCGGTGCGGACGTACCTGGAAGGGCTGACCAACTGGTACATCCGCCGGTCCCGGCAACGGTTCTGGGACGGCGACGCCGACGCCATCGACACCCTGCACACCGTGCTGGAGGTGCTCTGCCGGGTGGTCGCGCCGCTGCTGCCGTTGACGTCGGAGGTGATCTGGCGCGGGCTCACCGGTGAGCGGTCGGTGCACCTGACGGACTGGCCGGCCGGTGACACACTTCCGCGCGATGCCGATCTGGTCACCGCGATGGACGAGGTCCGGGAGGTCGCATCGGTCGCGCTGTCGGTCCGCAAGGCCGCCGGGCAGCGCGTCCGGCAGCCGCTGGCGTCGCTGACCGTGGCGACCAAGCATGCGGATCGCCTGCAGCGCTTCGCTTCTCTGCTGTCCGACGAGGTCAACGTCCGGTTGGTCGAGCTCACCGAACTCGCCGATCACGACGAGCGGGTGACCCGCCGACTGTCGGTGAACGCCAGGGCCGCCGGGCCGCGGCTCGGCAAGCAGGTCCAGCAGGTGATCAAGGCGGCGAAGACCGGGGACTGGTCGGTCGCCGACGACGGGTCCGTCACCTGCGGCGGGGTGCCGCTGAGTGACGATGAGTACGCGCTGGAGCTGGTGGCCGCCGGGTCCGCGTCCGACGCCGTCGGGCTGCTGCGCTCGGGCGGGTTCGTCGTGCTGGACACGGTTCTCGACGACGAACTGATCGCCCAGGGCGCGGTGAACGACCTGCTGCGTCAGGTGCAGCAGGCCCGGAAGGACGCCGGGCTCGACGTGTCGGACCGGATCGACCTGACGCTCACCGTGCCGGCTGATCTCTGGGCCGCGGTGCAGGACCGACTCGAGACGGTCAAGGCGGAGACGCTGGCGTTGTCGGTGACACATCAGCCGGCTGCCGACGGCGAGGTCGGTGTGACGGTGAGCCGCGCCTGACGCCCGGTCGGCGTCAGCACGCAGAGGTCAGCCTCGCCCAGTCCAGGTGCTGGGCGAGGCTGACCCGGATCATCAGCGAGCAATGGGAATCAGCTGCTGTTCCCTGCGCCCGCTGTTGCCGGTATGCGAGGCTCCGCGCCGAGTTCCTGGGCCGCGCCCGCCGGGTCGTGCCCGTCCACGTCAAGCTTCGGCAGCATCCGGTCCAGCCACGCAGGCAGCCACCAGTTGGCGCTACCCAGCAGCGTCATCGTCGCCGGCACCAGCACCAACCGCACGACCGTCGCGTCGATCAACACGGCGACGGCCATTCCGACGCCCATCATCTTCACCGTGGGATCCGCGTCGAGCCCGAAACCGATGAAGACCGCGACCATGATGGCGGCCGCGCTGGTGATCACCCGACCCGTGGAGGACAACCCGCGGACGACGCTGCCGTGCGGGTCACCGGTGGCCAAATAATCCTCGCGGATGCGTGACAGCAGGAAAACCTGGTAGTCCATGGACAGCCCGAACAGGATGGCGAACATCAGGATCGGCACCCAGCTGGAGATGGGCCCGGCGTGGGGCAGCCCGAGTAGTTCGGCGCCCCAACCCCATTGGAAGACCACCACCATCACGCCGTAGGCGGCCGCGACCGAGAGCAGGTTCAGCGCAGCAGCTTTCAAGGGGATGACGACGGACCGGAACACAGCGGCCAGCAACAGGATGGAGATGCCGACGACGAAGGCGATCACCACCCACAGTCGATCTGACAGCCGATCGGCGATGTCGGCCAGGGCTGGGGTCAGCCCGGTGATCATCACGCCGTCCGGCAGATCAGCCCGGAGCCGCTGCAGCAGCACCGTTGTCGCCCCGTCCTGTGGTCCAGTCGTCGGCTGCACCGCGATCACCGCCGCGTCGCCGGCCCGGTTGATCGCCGGTGGCGTGACGCCGGCGACACCGGCGTCGGCACGGATCCGGGTGAGCAGTCCCGGGAGCTCCGCGGCCGGGACCCGTTCCAGGTCGACGGCCACCACGAACGGTCCGTTCGCGCCCGGACCGAATTCCTGCGCCAGCAGGTCATAGGCAACCCTGGTGGTGTTGGCCGCCGGCCGGCTGCCTGCGTCCTGCGGCCAGGTGCGCATGCCGAGAACCGGCGCCGCCAGCAGGATCAGCAGGCTCAGCGCCGCGAGCGCCCAGGGCCACGGCCGCCGGCCGATCCGTTGTGCCCATCGAGCGGTCATCGTCGGCCGGGTGAGGCGAGTCTGCGTTCCTTCCGCAAACACCCCGGAACCGGTCAGCAGCGCACGCTCGGACTTGCGGAGCGCCCGGGTCCCGACGAGCCCGCACAACGCGGGAACCAGCGTGACCGAGGTCGCCATCACCGCGGTGACGACCAGCAGCGTGGCCACGCCCATCGACGTGTACGCCGGGAGGTCTGCCAACCGCAGACCGAGCAGCGACACGAGCACCGTGGTGCCGGCGAACAGCACCGAGACGCCCGCCGTCGCATTGGCTCTGGCTGCCGCATCGGTGACAGCGAGGCCCCGGCGCAAGCCTTCAACGAAACGGGTGACCAACAGCAGCGCATAGTCGATGCCAACGCCGATGCCCACCATCGTCGCGACCGTCGGGGCGGTGTTGCTGACGTCGGTGACGGCGGCCAGCAGCGTGATCAGCGACGTCCCGATGCCGAGCCCGACCAGCGCCACCGCGAGCGGCAGGCCGGCGGCGAGAACGGAGCCGAAGGCGATCACCAGGATGACCAGCGCGATGACGATGCCCACGAGTTCTGCGGTGCCGCCGGGCGGGCTGAAATTCTCCGGTACTTCGCCTCCAAGAGCGACCTCGAAACCACTGTCCTGCAGGGGTTTCGCCGCCGACCACAGTGCATCGACCGCTTCGGATCCCTGGAACGAGGTGACCGGGACGTCGTACCGGACACCGATCAGTGCGGTGTCGGAGTCGGCCGACATCTGTGCCGGTTCGACCACCGTGACGTGCGGCAGCGCGGCCAGTCGGCCCCGCAGCGCCTCGACGTCCGCACTCTGCAGGGCGCCGGTGCCGGTGTGCAGCACCACTCTCGCGTCCGCCCCGAAGGACCCGGCGAAGTGGCTGTCCAGGAAGTCGGCGCCGGTCTGGGCCGGTGAGCCGGCCACCCGGTAGTCGTCACGGGTATCGGCGCCGAGCGTCATGGACAGGGTCAGTGCGATGGCCAGCACGGCAAGCCAGCCGCCGATCACGCGCCACGGCCGCGCCGCGGCTGCGCGGCCGATCCGGTACAGCAACCTACTCATCGCTCCTCCTCGGATGCGCCGAGTGCCCCGGGCGGGCGTCGGCCGTTCGGGAGGAGAGTCGCGCGGAACGCTTGCCACGACCTTGTCACGCACTTGCTGTCCACCTGCAGGGCGGCGACAGCGGCGTCCGGAACTCGCCTGCGAATCGAGATGGCGAAAATCGACGTTCGCGATGCCGGGGAGCGACGGAAATCGCCGACTGGATTGCCGGGGCAGCCGTCCGCAGCGGCCGGGAAGCTACCGGCGCACTGACAATCCGCTGTCATCGGCGAAATCGGCCAACCGCCCGCTCGCCCGATCGATCCAGGCCCGGTTCCCACATCGCCGTGCGACATCGAGCGCAACCGTAAAGTGCTCCCGTGCCTGGTCGGGTCGTCCCAGCATCGCCATCAGGTCGCCGAGCGCGGTATCCACGGGTCCGACAGCGAAGGACCCGGTGCCCGCCCCGCCCACCTGACCTCGGTAGGACAGCAATTCCAGGTACACCGATTCGCCTTCGACGGGGTCGGCCAGGCGCACGGTGATCAACGCCCGCATCGTCAGCACGAGGCACCGGAAGAAGTCGTGCCGGACGGGCCGGATTCGCCGTCGGAGCTCTCGCGCTTCGGCCGTTCTCCCCACCGCGGTGAGCGGCAGGCCCCGTAGGTCGGCGACCATATCGCTGGCTGTGTCGACACCGCCGACGACGGTCGCCAACTCGCCTTCCCGCTGTTGGCTCAGGCGCACCGTCAGCAGGGCGAGCGCGGTGATGCCGTCGGCGTCCAGGGCGCCGCTGGAACCGAACAACTCATGGGCTCGGAGATAGCCGCCCTCGGCCTCCTGCAGCCGACCCATCAGGTGGGCCAGGAAGGCTCGGTGCATCTGCACTGCGGCCTCGGCCTGCCGCCAGTGGTACCGACGGACGATGGCGTCGAGCTGATCGATCTGCTGTGAGATCCCATCGAGGTCGAGTACGACGGCGCGATACTGCAATTCCATGTGATGGCCGAGAAGGGCGAACACGGCCAACCCCGGACGCTCTCCGATCTGTTGCAGCTCCGCGCCGATCAGCCGCCTCTCGTCGGGCTTCTCCTCCGCAGCCATCACCGAGCTCCTGGCGTGCAGCGCAAGACCGATCAGCACGGGTTCGCCCAACCTTCGGGCGATCTCCTCGGCCTCACTTGCCGCAGCCGCGGCCCGGTCAACCTGTTCGCCACTGATCTCCGAGACCAGCGCGCACAGCAGCTTGCACCGCACGACGTCGTCAACGACGTCGGTGTCCGACCAGCTCAGCGCTCGTTCGATCAGCGTCGTGATCTCGGTGTCGACCATGCCGTAACGGCGGACGATCCACGGCGTGGGCAGGTCCCAGGCGGTGAGCACCCGAACCAGCAGGGCAGGTCGTCCGTCCCGGTCGGCGAGCCGGATCGCCTCCTTCCGGGATTCGTGCGCAGCCATCGAGTCGCCACCGGCGATCTGCGAAAGGCTCAGCCGGGCAAGCAGTTCGACGCGCTCGGCGACGCGGCCGTCGGCGGAATCGGCGGAATGGACTCGATCGAGGTCCGACAGCGCCTGCCGGTACAGCGTCACCGCCGTCTCATGGGCGTACCGGGAAACCGCCTGCTGCGCCGCGAGGATGGCCGCATCGACTGCCTGCCGGGCGGTGGCTGTTGTGGCCGCCTGATGGAAATGGTGCGCCAGTGCGGCGAACTCGTCGGGATGCAGCTGCGCCACGGCGGTACCGACGCGGGCATGCCAGCGGCTGCGGCGGAGCCGTGGTGCATCCTCGTACAGCGTGTCCCGGACCAGGACATGCGCGAATCGCACGGCCCCGGGGTGCGGTTCGGTCAGCAGGCCGGCCAGTACTCCCGCCTCCAGGGCATCGAGCACGGAGTCCTCCTCGACCTCGGCCGCTCGGACGAGGACGTCGATGTCGACGTCCCGTCCGATGACGGCGGCCAGTCGCAGGACCGAGACGGTCACCTCGGGAAGCCGGGCGAAACGACGCCGCAGGACGTCGCGAACCCCTTCAGGCACCTTCGAGGTCGCCACCAGACCGCCCTCGCTGCCGAGGAGCCGAGCGCTCTCGGTCAGGTAGAACGGATTGCCACCGGTGCGGTCCAGCAGCGCCGAGACGGTCGCCGGGTCGGGTTGGGTGCCGGCCACCGCGCGGACCAGTCGGGCTGCCTGCGCCTGGTCGAACCCGCCGAGGGAGATGCGAGCCGGGGGTAGGGCGGCCAGGCCGGCCAGCGTGTCACGCAGTCCCGGTGATGCCTCCGCCGGTCGATAGGCGGCCAGCAACAGCAACGGGCCGGACACCCCGGCGGCGACCGCGTCGAGCAGCGCCAGGGTCTCGGAATCGGCGCAGTGCACGTCGTCGAGCAGCACGGCGAGTGGCTGTACCCGGCAGGCCTGCGACAGGTAGCCGCTGACCGCCCGGCTGAGCAGGAACCGGCCGAAGGAGGCGTCCGCTTCGCCGCTGCCCGTCTTCTCCTCGAGCAGCGGCGCGAGGTCCGCCGCCAGCGGCCCGGGGTCGACCTGGGACGTGAGCGCGCGGATTGCCTCCACCCACGCCCAGGCCGGCGGCGCACCGGCCGACTCCGGGCAGCGGCCGACCACCACCCGCCAACGGTCGGCCGCCAACTCACGGCCGAAGCGGTCCGTGAGCCGGGACTTGCCCGCGCCGGCCTCCCCGGCCAGCAGCACCACCCGGCGGTCGGAATGCTCGATCGAGTCGGCGGCCACCGAGTGCAATGTGTTGAGTTCGGCTTCCCTGCCGACGAACTCGGCCCGATCGCCGGTTGCAGATGGCGGTGCCGGGGCGCTTGTCCGCGCTGCCACCGCGGACACAGAGGGGCCGGACGACACGCTCGCCGGCATCGGAGCGGGTTCGTCCGACTCGAGCTGCCGGGGAAGGGTCAAGCTCTGGGCCAGCACGTCGGCTTCCACCTTCAGCAATGCCGGGCCGGGGTCGACCCCGAGTTCATCTGCCAGCAAAGTCCTTGCCCGGCGCAGGGTCGCAAGCGCGTCCGCCTGACGGCCTCCCGCGTACAGACCCATGGCCAGCAGTCGCCAGCCCTCCTCACGAAGGGGATGGGTTCTGGTCAGTTCTTCGGCCGCCATGACCGCCTCATGGAAGTCACCGGACCGGAGCACCGCCTCGCACCACCGTTCGGTGGCGACGATGCGCAGGCCGTCCAACCGGGCCGCCTCCGGTTGCGCCCACGGTTCCGCCGCGAACTCTCCGAATGCGATGCCTCGCCACAGGTTCAGCGCATCGTCCAGCAGCGCCCGTTCTGCGCTGGTTCCGCTCCGTTCGGCGGCCTTTCGCACCAGTGTCTCGAATCGCCACGCGTCCACGGCGTCGGTCGACACCCGGATCGCGTAGCCGGGAGGCTCACTGACAAGGACGGTTGCGGGTGTCCGCGGGGCGCGGTCGGGCTCGAGGGATCGTCGCAGGTGCGAGACGTAAGCCTGCAGTGCACCGATGGCCTGCGGCGGCGGCTCGCCCCGCCACAGGTCCTCGACCAACCGGTCGACAGAGACGACCTGCCCCCTCGCGACCAGCAGCAGCGCGAGGACACTGCGCTGCCGGGGACCCCCGAGATCGACCGGTCTGTCGTCCCGACCCTGGCCGTCCACGCTGTCGCCGACAACGCTGTCACCGACAACGCTGTCACCGATAACGCTGTCGCGGGTGTGCGTCGCCCCCAGGGACCCGAGAACGGTCAACCGCAGCATGACGACAGAGCGTATCGCCCATACCGGGCCGCCGTCTTCAGTGTTCTGCAAGTGCGTCACCAGCGGCATCGGACAGTGTGGCGCCAACGCCGACAGCATCCGACGCGCCCTGCGTTCATCACCAAGGAGACGACATGACACTGGCAACCACCGCCGCCCACCCGGACACCTGGGAGATGGTGTTCGCGCACAACAGCTTCCGTCGGCACCTCGGTGCCGTTCCTCGCCTCGTCCGGGCAGTTCCCGAGCGAGATGCCGCCCGCGCCGCCACGGTCGTGGGGTTCCTCGACGAGCTGACCGCGGCGCTGCACCATCATCATCAGGCCGAGGACGAGCTGATGTGGCCGCTGCTGCTGCAGCGCGCACCGATGGACAGCGCGATGATCCTGCGGATGGAGGAGCAGCACGAGCGCATCGGCGAGCTCTACCAGCAGGCCACCGGGCTCGCCGCGCCCTTCGCTGCGACGGGCGACCCGGCCCGCGGTGCGGATCTCGCCGACACGGTGACCGATCTGGTGGCCGTGCTCGACCAGCATCTGCGCGAGGAGGAGGTGCAGATCCTGCCGCTGGTCGAGAAGGTGATGACGGTGCCAGAGTGGGAGGCCATCGGGGAACGAGCCAGGGGCGCGATACCCAAGAACCGGCAGCTGGTCTTCCTGGGATTCCTGCTCGATGCCAATCCGCCCGAGCTCCGCCGACGCTTCTTCGCCAGCATCCCGATGGCGGCGCGTGTTGCGTGGAAGCTGCTGGGCCGCAGGGCCTTCGCGAAGGACTACCGGCGCATCTATCTCACCGACCCGGCGCGCTGAGCCCGCATGATCAACGAAGGGCCCCGGGGCCGCCGGCTGTCAGCCGAGCAGGTCGGCCAGCGCGGAGAGGGTCTCGGAGCAGCCGGCGTCCACCCGGAGCACGGCCAGCGGGTCGCCTCGGGTGACGCCCCGGTTGACGATCACGATGGGGATGCCGCGGCGGGCGGCGTGCCGAACGAACCGCAGCCCGGACATCACCGTCAGGGATGACCCGGCAACCAGCATCGCCTCCGCTCGGTCGACGGCCCGGTAGGACTCCTCGACGCGATCACGCGGGACGTTCTCGCCGAAGAACACCACATGCGGTTTGAGTGCGCCGTCGCAGAACCTGCAGCCGGCGAGGACGAAACCGTCGGTGTCGTCGTACTCGACGTCACCGTCCGGGGCCGTGGTGACGTCCAGCTGCCGTCCGAAATCCGGGTTCAGCTCGGTGAGCCGCTCGTGCAATTCGACCCGTGGGGTGATGTCCCGGCAACCCAGGCACAACACCTCGTCGATCCGGCCGTGCAGGTCGATCACCGGGCGTGCACCCGCCTCGCCGTGCAGCCCGTCGACATTCTGCGTGATCAGGTCGCGCACCGCCCCGGCCTGTTGCAGATGTCGCGGTCGCGGTGTGCCCACGGTTCGGCCGGGCCAGCCCCATCCGCTGCCAGCCGAGATGACTCCTGGCCCAGTAGCGCTGTTGCGCAAGCTGTCCGGAGACGAACTCCTGATACGTCATGGGGGAGCGCGGAGGGCTGTCCGGTCCGCGATAGTCGGGAATCCCGGAATCGGTGCTCAGTCCTGCGCCGGTCAGCACGACGGTCCGCCGGCCCTGCAGGACGGCCGCGGCACCCTCGGCGGTGCCCAGCGGCGCGCTGCCGCAGCCGGTGCGTGGGGTGTCTGCGATGGTGGGCACGACCCAGCCCGCTGACGGTGATCGGGTCACAGGTCGAGGGTACGGAATCGGCGGCTCAGCCCTCATCGACAGTGACGTCGTCCGTGTCCGGCGGTTTGACGCCGCCGTCGGGGGCCTTGCGGTGCTCCCTCAGTCCGAACAACGGGAACAGCAGCACGGACAGCATTCCGGCACCCACCAACGACGCTGCGGTTGCAGGCGACAGGTCGCCGGCGTCGACCCCGATGGCGGTGACCGCGACGATGATCGGCAGACCGGTGGCACACAACAACACGATGGCCCGCTTGTCGGCGGCGGCTGACCCGCGGGGCACGGTCATCAGCCCGGGCAGCCCGCGGACCAGGACCAGCAGCACCAGGAACACCGGCAGCAGGATCAGCGCCCTGGTGCTGGACAGCAGTGCGTCCAGGTCGAAGGTGATGCCCGTGTTGATGAAGAAGAAGGGGACCAGGAATCCGAATCCGACGGCCTCGACCTTCGAGTCGATCAATTCTGCGTCGGCGGGTGTCGCGCCGGAGAGCAGCAGCTTGGTGATGACACCCGCCGCGAACGCGCCGAGCAGCATGTCCAGATCCAGCGCGATGCTGAGCGCCACCAGGCTGAGTATCAGCAGGATCACCAACCGAACCGCGAACTGACCGCTGGTGCGCATGGTCGCGGTGACCAGTGACTGGATGTACCGGTGCGTCCCGCGACTTGCGAAGTAGATGGCCAGGGCCGCAACACCGACGAACACCAGCAGCACGAGCGCCGAGATGCCGGGCTGACGGCCGGACAGGAACAGCGAGATCGCAATCAGCGGGCCGAATTCACCGACCGCGCCGACGGCGATGACCGCACCACCGAACGGTGTGCGCAACTCCCCGGCGTCACGCAGAATCGGCATCAGGGTGCCGAGGGCGGTACTGGTCAGCGCCACGCCGACGAAGATGCCCGCCGCCGGCGACGGAGCGAGCAACAGTCCGGCGCCGACGCCGACGGCCAGGGACAGGAGCCAGCCGAGGATGGACCGGTTGAGCGGCCGGCCCCTGATCCGCTGGAAGTCGATCTCGTTGCCGGCAAGGAAGAACAACATGGCCAGGCCCAACTCGCCCAGCCGGGTGGTGAACTCGGTTGGCTCCACCCACCCGGTGACGGCGGGCCCGATGAGGATGCCCAGCAGGATCTCGAAGACGATCAGTGGGATGCGGACGAAACGCGACAGGAACGCCGACAGCAGGGGAGCAAGTACCGCGGCGGCCGGCACCGCGACGAGCGAGGAAACGCTGACCGGGTCCACGCCCACCTCCGGGATGATCGATGTCCGCGAGCCGCCCACCGCGGTGTTCCGGGCATGATCATTGCGCACCGACGACCGAATGTGGCCGAACCCGTGATGCCCGTGGCGGCGCCCGTCTCGCCGAGCGCGACAACCTCGACGACGGGCTGCACCCGGCCGGCTCATCACCTCGGCCCGCCATCGCATCGGCAGATCCGGGCTCGGCTGGGGACCTATTCCTCTGCCCGGCAAGTCCGTGGACGCGACAGGCTGAAGTGTGAACTCGACCCAACTCTCCTCGTCGGCCGCCGCCCATCACGTGCTGGCCGTTCATCAGGTCGTGTTGCTGCTGGAGACCGACCTGCACCGCGGGCTGACGGCGGAGGAGGCGGCGGCCCGGCTGGACCGATACGGACCGAACGCCTTCGAGGCCGCCGCCCGCCGTGGCGTGCTGAGCCGCGTCGGCGAGCAGGTGCGCCACCCGTTGATCTACGTGCTGATCGCGGCCTGGGTGATCACCGCGGCGTTGGGCGAGTACATCGACTCGGTGGTGATCTTCGGGGTGGTGCTGGTCAATGTGCTGGTCGGCGTCATTCAGGAGTCGAAGGCCGAGGCAGCGTTGGACAGCCTGCGGGCGCTGGTACACACCCAGGCCCGGGTGATGCGCGGCGGGCAGCCGCTGGCGGTGCCCTCGGAAGATCTCGTCCCCGGTGACTTGGTGCTGCTGGATGCGGGGGACAAGGTGCCGGCGGACCTGCGGCTGATCCGGATGGCTGATCTCCAGGTGGACGAGTCGACGCTGACCGGTGAATCGGTGCCGGTGGTGAAGGACGAGGTGGTCCTGGCGGAAGCCACCCCGGTGGCCGATCGGCGGAACATGGTCTACTCGGGCACCTTGGTGACCGCCGGGCACGGCGCCGGGATCGTGGTGGCCACCGGCGCGGAGACCGAGCTCGGGGAAATCCACCGGCTGGTCGGGTCGGCGCAAGTCCTGGATACCCCGCTGACGGTCAAGCTGGCCCGGTTCAGCAAGGTGCTGACCGTGTTCATCCTGGCCATGGCCGCGGTGACCTTCGGGATCGGGCTGGTCCGTGGGCAGGACGCGGTGCAGACCTTCACCGCGGCGATCGCCCTGGCGGTCGGAGCCATCCCCGAAGGACTGCCGGCGGCAGTGACGATCACGCTGGCCATCGGGGTGGCCCGGATGGCCAAACGGCGTGCGGTGGTCCGCCGGTTGCCGGTGGTGGAGACACTGGGCAGTACCACGGTGATCTGCTCGGACAAGACCGGCACCCTGACGGAGAACCGGATGACGGTCCGGGCGGTGTGGACTCCCGACCGCGCCTTTCAGCTCGCCGATTCGGCGGCCGGCCAAGGGGGCGCGCTGGTCGACGCAGGCGGTGCCGCGATGACCGCACCGTTCGATCGGGCGTTGCGGTGGTGCCTGATCGCCGGTACCGGCTGCAACGACGCCACGATCAGCCGGCAGGACGGGGCCTGGGAATGGTCCGGTGACCCCACCGAGGGGGCTTTGCTGGTTGTTGCGGCCAACGCCGGGATGGACGCGGTGGAGATCGCGCAGGCCTATCCCCGGGAAGCGACGATCCCGTTCAGCTCCGACCGGCAATACATGGCCACCCTGCACCGGCAGCCGTCCTCCGGTGACCACGTCGTGCTCGTCAAGGGTGCCGTTGAGCGGGTTCTGCCGTTGTGCACCACGCAGATGGATGCGGTCGGCACTCGCCAACCGCTGAACGCGGCCGCGGCTCTCACGGCGGCCGAGGACCTCGCCGGCCGTGGACTGCGGGTCTTGGCCACCGCGGTGAATCCGTCGGCCGATCCGGACGCCTTCCGGGAAGACGGGGTGGATCATCTGGTGTTCACCGGGTTGCAGGCCATGCACGATCCGCCCCGCGCCGCGGCCGCCGCGGCGGTGCGCGCCTGCCGGACCGCCGGAATCGACGTCAAGATGATCACCGGGGACCACGCTGCGACCGCTGCGGCCATCGCCGGTCGGCTGGGCCTGCTCGAGGAACCCACGGACGGGCACCTGCTCACCGGTGAGAACCTCCGCCGGCTCTCCGCGGAGGAATGGCCCGACGCCGTGAACAACGCGCGGGTGTTCGCCAGGGTGTCGCCCGAGCAGAAACTGCGGCTGGTCGAGGCGTTGCAGGCGCGCGGTCACGTGGTCGCCATGACCGGTGACGGGGTCAACGACGCGCCGGCCCTGCGTCAGGCGAACGTCGGCGTCGCGATGGGCTGCGGCGGCACCGAGGTCGCCAAGGACGCCGCCGACATGGTGCTCACCGACGACGACTTCGCGACCATCGAGGCCGGCGTCGAGGAGGGTCGCGGCGTCTTCGACAACCTCACCAAGTTCATCGTGTGGACCCTGCCGACGAACATGGGCGAGGGCCTGGTCATCCTGACCGCGATCCTGCTCGGCGCGACCCTGCCGATCCTGCCCACCCAGATCCTGTGGATCAACATGACCACCGCCGTCGCGCTGGGCCTGATGCTGGCCTTCGAACCCAAGGAGCCCGGGATCATGAGGCGGCCCCCGCGGGATCCTCGGCAACCGCTGTTGACCGGTGCCCTGATGGCCCGCATCCTGCTGGTTTCGGCCCTGCTGGTCGGCGGCTCGTGGTGGCTGTTCGCCTGGGAGTCGACCAACGGGGCAACCCTGGAACAGGCCAGGACGGCAGCGGTCAACCTGTTCGTGCTGGTCGAGACGTTCTACCTGTTCAGCTGCCGATCACTGACCCACTCGATGTGGCACGTCGGGCCGCTGAGCAACCGCTGGATCATCGTCGGGGTGACCGCGCAATTGCTCGGCCAACTGGCCCTGACCTACCTCCCGGGCATGAATCAGCTGTTCCAGACCGCCCCGATCACCCTGGAGGCATGGCTGCGCATTCTGGGCGTCGCCGCCCTCACCTCACTCGTCGTCGCCACCGACAAATACCTCCGCCGCCGGATGACCGAGCGAACCGTGGGCACCGACGTGACGGGAGAGCGCGGGACCTGGGCGCGCGGACCGGTTCGGCCCGCGACGCATTGACGTCTCCGGCGCTTCTCGCGCAGAAACCCCGATATGCGCCCGGTGCGGCGTCGAACCGCGGGCTGACCGCGCCGGCCTTCTCCGCATCGACCGGACGCAACGGTTCAGGCGGCGGGCCGCACGTGGACGCCGTGCGCGATGTCCCGGGACAACTCGGTCGTGGTGGCGCCGTCGGCGACGATCAGCGTGCCGCCGCGTTCGGAGAACTCCAGCACTGCACCGGGAATCACGCCGCCACGGCGCAGACCCTCCATGACGGTCGGCTGGTTCTGCACGATCTCGATGATGCGGCGGACCTCGTAGCGGCCACCCCGACCGGCCGCGACGTCCGCGCCGATCAGGTCCAGATGCGTCTCCGCGAGCGGAGCACCGGTATCGCCGAGGTGATCCAGACCGGGGATGGGGTTGCCGTACGGGGAGGTCTGCGGGTGCCCGAGCAACGCGATCAGCCGTTGCTCCACCTGCTCGCTCATCACGTGTTCCCACCGGCAGGCCTCGACGTGCACGTCCTGCCAGTCCAGGCCGATGACGTCCAGCAGGAGCCGCTCCGCGAGCCGGTGCTTGCGCATCACAGACGTCGCCCGGTCCCGACCCTGCGCGGTCAGCTCGAGATGACGGTCGTCGGACACGACGAGCAATCCATCGCGCTGCATCCTGGCCACCGTCTGGCTGACCGTCGGGCCGCTCTGGTTGAGCCGTTCGGCGATCCTGGCCCGCAGCGGGACGATGCCTTCCTCTTCGAGTTCGAAGATCGTACGCAGGTACATCTCGGTCGTATCGATCAGGTCGTTCACCCTGGCGGTCCCCTTCTCGGCCTGTCTGATCCTACCGGCCCGCGGGCGCGCCCCGTGCGAATCCGAACCCCCGGCACCCCGGTCCCGCGGTGGCCCAACGACAATGGGCCGCGATGCCCGAGACGAGATCCACCGCCGACCCGTCGATCACCCCACTGATCGAGCCCGCGGAGTTGACCGCCCGGCTCGCCGCAGCCGGCCGCGCTGATTCACCGGTGCTGCTGGACGTGCGGTGGTCACTGGCCGGCAGCGACCGCGCCGGCTACCTGACGGCGCACCTGCCCGGCGCGGTGTTCGTCGATCTGGACCGTGACCTGGCCGCAGCGCCCGGGGCCGGCGGACGCCATCCGTTGCCCGAACCGGAGGTTTTGCAGCAGCTGTGGCGCGCGGCCGGCATCGATGACTCATCACACGTTGTCGTGTACGACGGTGGAAACGGGCTCGGAGCCGCGCGCGCCTGGTGGCTGCTGCGCTGGTCGGGACTCACGACCGTGCAGGTTCTCGACGGTGGCCTCCCGGCCTGGCGTGCCGATCCTGCCCGCCGACTCGACCACGGCGAACCGGCCCGCCGGACGCTCGGGTCGATGACCGTCGTCGCTGGTGCGATGCCCGTGGTCGACGCCGACGGAGCGGCCGCGGTCGCCGCTGCGCCGGACGGAGTGCTGCTGGATGCGCGGGCGCGCGAACGGTTCCGGGGTGAGGTCGAGCCGCTCGACCCCGTTGCCGGCCACATTCCGGGCTCGGTGAACCTCCCGATCGGCCAGCTGCTGACCGAGGCCGGCACCTATCGCCCGGCCGATGAACTGGCGACGGCACTTCGTCGCGCCGGCGTCAGCGGCGCGTCGGACCCCAGCGCCGATGCAGCACCGGCCGACACAGCACGGGCCGACACAGCACGGGCCGACACAGCACGGGCCGACACACCACGGGCCGCGGCGTCCTGCGGCTCCGGGGTGACCGCGTGCCAACTGGTGCTGGCCGCGGAAGTGGCGGGTGTCCGGCTGGCCCTGTACCCCGGGTCGTACTCGCAGTGGTGCGCACTGGGCCGGCCGGTCGCGGTCGGCGACTGATACCGCGTCGACGGTTCGACGTGCGGTAGAGCGTTTCGCGGCCTGCCACTAGCCTGAGCCGATGACGGCGCCGTTGGTGGTGTGGGACCCTCGCATGCTCGGTTACGACCTGGGCGGTGACCATCCGCTGCACCCGTTGCGGTGGGAACTGACCTGGGCGCTCGCCGCGGAACTCGGCGTGCTCGATCACTATCAGGTACTCAAGCCCGAGATCGCCGACGACGAAACCCTCGGCGGCATCCACACTCCCGGATACATCGCCGCGGTGCGGGACGCCTCCGAACACGGCGCGCTCGGCGCCCTGCAGCACGGCCTGGGTACCGACGACAACCCGGTCTTTCCCGGCATGCACGAGAACGCCGCGCTGATCGCGGGCGGGTCGATCGCAGCCGCCAGGGCCATCGCGCACCGCGAGGTCGAGCGAGCCGTCAACTTCTGCGGCGGGCTGCATCACGCCATGCCGGATTACGCCTCCGGCTTCTGCGTCTACAACGACGTCGCGCTGGCCATCAAGGCTCTGCTGGACGAAGGTGTGCGGCGGGTCGCCTACGTCGATGTCGACGCCCACCACGGCGACGGCGTGCAGGCCGCCTTCTACGACGACCCAAGGGTGCTGACGGTCTCCATCCACGAGACGCCGCTGTCACTGTTCCCGGGCACCGGCTTCGCCGGCGAGGTCGGGCGGGACGCCGCTCAGGGCACGGCGGTCAACATCGCGTTGCCGAGCGGGACGTCCGACAGTCAGTGGTTGCGGGCCTTCCACGCCGTGGTACCGGCAATGGTGCGGGCCTTCGCGCCCGAGGTCCTGGTCACCCAGCAGGGCACCGACGCCCACCGGGAAGACCCGCTGGCCAACCTGAACATGACGATCGACGGTCAGCGGACCTCCTACCTGGCGCTGCGCGATCTGGCGGAATCGGTGACGGACGGCCGTTGGCTCGCCCTCGGCGGTGGCGGCTACTCGCCGGTGCGGGTGGTCCCGCGGGCCTGGACCCACCTGCTGGGGATCGTGTCCGGGCATGACGTCGACCCGGCCGCGATGGTGCCGTCGAGGTGGCTGTCGGAGGCCGGAGTGGCCCGTCCCGACATCGAGTTGCCGACCGAGATGAACGAAGGCACGACGGGTCTGGTCGAGTTCGAACCGTGGGACGGCGCGCACGGCGTCACCGTCGACCGCGCCATCGAAGACACCCGCCACCACCTTTACCCGCTACACGGACTCGATCCGCACGATCCGCGTGACTGATCCGCAGGCGGTGGCCGCGACGGCGCTGGCCACCGCACCTCCGGAGCAGCCGTACCCCCAACACTGGGAAGCCGACGTCCTGCTCGCGGACGGCGGGGTGGTGCACCTGCGCCCGTCCGGACCGGCCGACGCAGACGAGATCCGCGCCATGCACGGCCGGATGAGCGCCAGAACGCTGTATCTGAGGTACTTCTCGGTGTTCGCCGAGGTGTCCGAGGAGCAGGTGTCGCTGTTCACCAGCGTCGACTACTACGACTCGGCAGGCATCGTCGCGGTTCTCGGCGGCCGGATCATCGCCGCCGGTACCTATCACCGGAATCAGAGCGGTGACACCGATGCGGCCGAGGTCGCTTTCCTGGTCGAGGACGCGCAACAGCGCAGGGGTCTGGGATCGATCCTGCTCGAGCACCTGGCCGCCGCCGCCGAAGAACGGGGCATCCGCCGGTTCACCGCCGAGGTGCTCGGCGAGAACACCTCGATGATGCGGGTGTTCCTGGATGCCGGCTATTCGGTGCGACGGGAGTACGACTCCGGGGTGGTGGACCTGGCCTTCGACATCCAGCCCACCGAGCGGTCGCGGGAAGTCATCATCTCACGGGAGCACCGCGCCGAGGCGAGGTCCATTGCGCGATTGCTGTCGCCGCGGTCGATCGCCGTCATCGGCGCCTCGCTCGACCGGGCCAAGCTGGGTCACGCGGTGCTGATCAACCTGCTCAGCAGCGACTTCAGCGGACCGGTCTTCCCGGTCCACCCGAATGTCACCTCGATCCGGGGAGTGCGTGCTTACGACTCGGTCACCGACATCCCCGATGACGTGGACCTGGCCATCGTGACCGTGCCGGCCGCGAAGGTCGCCGAGGTGGTGGAGTCCTGCCGCGTCAAGGGCGTCCACGGGCTGGTGGTGATGACCGCAGGATTCGCCGACGAGGGCGCCGAAGGTGCTGCGGCACAACGTCATCTGGTGTCCGTCGCCAGAGCCGCCGGGATGCGCGTGCTCGGGCCGAACTGCCTCGGGCTGGTCAACACCGATCCGAAGGTCAGGTTGAACGCCACGCTGGCGCCGGTGGTTCCGCCGCCCGGGCGGATCGGTTTCTTCTGCCAGTCCGGTGCGCTGGGCATCGCCATCCTGGCGGACGCTGCGGCCCGCGGGCTGGGGCTGTCGACGTTCGTCTCGGCGGGCAACCGGGCCGACGTCTCCGGCAACGATCTGCTGCAGTTCTGGCAGGGCGATGACCGCACCGAGGTGGTGCTGCTGTACCTCGAGTCGTTCGGCAACCCGCGCAAGTTCGCCCGGCTGGCCAGGGTGCTGGCGCGGAAGAAACCCGTCATCGCGGTGAAGTCCGGCCGGCACGCCTCGCTCAGCCAGGCGCTGTCCGAGAGCTCCCAGCAGGTGTCGGAGGCTGCCGTGGGCACGCTCTTCGCGCAGTCCGGGGTGATCCGGACCGACACCCTGACGGCCGCCTTCGATGTCGCCCAACTGCTCTCGACGCAGCAGGTACCCGCGGGCAACCGGATCGCGATCATCGGCAACTCCAGTGCCCTGGGCATGCTGGCGGTGGACGCCGGCATCGACGAGGGCCTGCAGGTCGTGGACGGCGCCGCGCTGGACATGGGCGCCGCGGTCAGCGCGAAGGACCTGTCCGAGGCCGTCACCCAGGCCGCGCGGCGGGACGATCTCGACGCTCTCGTGGTCGTCTACGCGCCGTCGGTGGCGACGAAGGGATTGCGGCACGCAGCCGCGCTGCACGAAGCGGTCGTCAAGGCGCCGATCCCGATCGTCACCACCTTCCTGGCAGTCGACGGTCTGATGCAGCCGCTGTCGGTGATGTCCGATGACGGCAGCGCGGGTCGCGGCTCACTGCCCTCGTTCCGTACACCGGAGCGCGCCGTCGCGGCGCTGGCCCGTGCGGTCCGGTACGGCCAGTGGCTGGCCCGGCCACCGGGGACGGTTCCGGTGCTCGACGGCATCGACGCGGCCGCAGCGCGGAGCGCCATCAACACCATGCGGTCCAAGGGTGATCGCGAGCAGGAACGTGCCACCACCGACATCGAAGTCGTCACCTTGTTGCGCTGTTACGGGATCGACCTGGCCGAGTTCAGGGCCATCGGCTCCATCGACGAGGCCCTGGCCGCGGCCGACGAGATCGGCTATCACGTTGCGCTGAAATCGTTCGACCAGTCGCTGCGTCACCGGATGGACCAGTCCGGGATCCGGCTCGGCATCGAGTCACCGGAGCAACTCCGCAGCGCCTACGACAACCTGTTGTCGATCGCCGGGCCGTGGTTGTACGTGCAGAAGCAGGTTCCGCCCGAGTACGCCGAGGTGCCCACCGTCTTCCGGATCACCGCCGACCCGTCGTTCGGCGCGCTGATCTCGTTCGGTATCGGGGGAGTGGCCACCGAATTGCTCGACGACCGCGCCTACCGCGCCGTCCCGCTGACCGACACCGACGCTGCGGATCTCATCGGGGCGCCCCGCGCGGCACCGCTGCTCAACGGGTACCGGGGTTCGCGGATCGTTCCCAAGGAGCCGCTGATCGAGTTGGCGTTGCGTCTCTCGGCGATGGCCGACGACTTACCCGAACTGGTGCAACTGCAACTGCAACCGGTGCTGGCCGGTCCCGCCGGGGTGATGGTGACCGGCGCGACCGCGCGGATCGGACCGCCGTCGGCCAAGCCGGACATCAGGCGCCGGTTGCCCTGACGGCCTCCGCGAGGGCACCCGAAGGTCGGTCAGTGGCGACGGACCTCAGTCCTGTGGGCTGATCGGCGGCGTCGGATCGGGTTCTCGCGCAGCCGGTGTCGGTTTCGCCTGACCCGGCGGCTCGGTGGGGATCCGGCCGGTCAGGAACAGCGCGCCGATGGCAACAAGTCCGACCAGGGCGAAGGCGATCTGCAAGGCCTCCAACCGAGCGTTGGCGTTGATCTCGGTGATGGCCTCGATCTCCGTTTGACTGACCCCGGCGTTCTGCAGTCCGGCGGTCAGCTGGGCGTCGGAGACGAAGGGCACCCCACCGACGAGCTCGGTGGAGATCTGCGACTTGACGGCATCGCTGACCGTCGGACTGTCGGCGACTCCCGCCAGCGCAACGCTGCTCAGCGTGGCGATCAGCACCGACCCGATCAGGGCGGTGCCCATGGACGCGCCGAGGTTCGTTGCTGTGTTCTGCAGCCCGCCGACCTCTGCGGTCTCCTTCTGCGACACCGCCGACACCGTGACGGCACCGAGCTGGGACGCGAGGGCGCCGAGTCCGAGACCCATCAGGATCAGCGGAATGGTGAGCACGGCGGCGTCGGCGCCCGGGTCCATCCCGGCCACCAGGAACCCGATCCCGGCGATCATCAACAGCAGTCCGACCCGGACGATGCGGCGCGGATCGGCCCGCGGCCACAGCTTCGGAACTCCGATCGCAGTGATCAGCAGGGCAATCGACAGCGGAACCAGCCGTACCCCGGTCTCCAGTGCGGTCAGACCGAGCACCACGGACAGGAACAGCGGGACCGCGAAGAACGCACCGGCCTGGATCATGAACTGGGCGAAGAACATGCTCAGCCCACCGGAAAGCTGCCGGTTGGCCAGCATGCTCGGCCGGAGCAGCGGCTCGAGCGTCCGCGGGTCCTTGACGTTGAGAGCCTCGAGCCGGGACTCCCAGCGCAGGAACCCGTAGACGACGAGCAGTCCGGCGGCAATGCACCAGACGGTCAGGGTCAGGTTGAAGATCGTCGGTGCGCCGGGTTTGGCGATCACCCATCCCCATTCGCTGGACCGCAGCACACCGAAGACGAAGAGCCCGAGGCCAAGGACGGACAGCGCCGACCCGATCAGGTCGATCCGGCCCGGGGTCGGCGGCACGTCGTGGATCTTGCGCAACACCGCCAGGATTGCGATGACGATGACGACCTCACCGACGAACACGTACCGCCATGACGCGTAGGTGGTGACCGCACCGCCGATCAACGGCCCGGCCGCCACCGCCACCGCGCCGGCCGCCGCCACCATGCCGTAGGCGGCTGCACGCTTCTCCGGGGGGAAGTTCGATGCGACCAGGGCGACGATGGCCGGCATGATCAGGGCGGCCCCGAGGCCCTCGAACAACGACCAGCCGATCAACAGCACCGCGAGATTCGGTGCGATGGCCGTGGTGAACGAGCCCAGCGCGTAGATCACCAGGCCGATGCCCATCGCCCTGCGCCGTCCCATGATGCTGCCCAGCTTGCCGCCGGTGATCATCAGCGTCGCCATGACGAGCGTGTACAGAGTGATCGCCGTCTGGATACCGGTGATGGTGGTGCCCAGATCCGCCGCTACGGTCGGCATGGAAACGTTCATCACCGAGCTGTCCAGGGTCATCAGGAACTGACTGCTGGCCAGGACCGCGAGCACGAGACCCGCGCCTGACTTCTTCGTCTTTTGTGAACCGGAGGTAGCCACGGGACGATCCTGGCAGATCGGACAACACGGCGAAGCATCCGAATCGGACCATTCAACGATGTCCCAGTCGCTCGGCAGGGTCCGATCGCGCTGGACGCCTTGCCGCCGTGGCGTCGAACGCGGGGCTGTGGCGTGCTCACGTTGAGGTGGTCGTGGGATCCGTCGTGCCGCTGAGCCGAATTGCCATCAGTGCAGTGCATCGGCGGCGGATCGAGCAACCAGCACTGTTCGCCCTGACCCTGCTCGGGGTCAGCGAGCCGACCCCGCCGCCGCCGAACCCAACACTCCAGTCACACACGGCTCGGACAAGGAGCTCCCATGAACGCTGAAGCCCGTCATCTCGCCATCACACGCGTCGTCGACGCGCCACGGGCGCTGGTCTACCGGGCCTTCACTGACCCCGACGACTTTTCGGCGTGGTGGGGGCCCACCGGTAACACGCTTCCGCGCGACGAGATCGACTTCGACGTGCGGCCGGGCGGGCACCAACAGTGGACCGAAGTCAACCCCGCCGCCCCGGCTCTGCGCATCCACGTACACCTCGACCTGATACACGTGGCAGAGAACGAACTCCTCGAAGGTGTCATGCGCGTCGCAGGCGAGCTCCAGAAAGGCATCGAGCCGTTCGACACCCGCCTACGCGTCGAGTTCCACGACGAAGCCGAGGGTCGTACCCGCATCGAGATCCGGCAGTGGCTGTCTGACACCCTCGCAGCACCCAGCGAGCAGGGCTGGCGAGAAGCGTTCGCGAAACTGGACGCCGCGCTCGCGGCCCGGATAGGGGTCTGACACATGGTCAGGCTCACCTACATCAACAACATGTCCCTCGACGGCTACATCGAAAACCGGCACGGCGGCTACGACTTCGGTCCGATGGAGGATGACGTGTTCGCCACCTACATCGACTTGCTGAGAACCGTCGAAACCTTCCTCTACGGGCGCCGGCTGTACGAGGCGATGGCCGGCTGGGAGACCATGCCGCGCCTGGCCGCGCAGTCGTCCCTCACGGCAGAATTCTCGAACGTCTGGAAGGCCCCCCGCAAGATCGTCTACTCCACCACCCTGAGGACGGCGCCAACGGCGAACACCCGCATCGACCGCGTTTTCTCCGCCGCCGCTGTGCAACAGCTGAAGGCAGAAGCGAGCCGCGATCTCACCATCGGGGGTGCCGACCTCGCGGGCCAGGCCCTCAATGCCGGTCTCGTCGACGAATGCATCCTGTTCGTCTGGCCGATGACCGTCGGCGACGGCAAGCCCGCTTTTCCCGCCGACGCCGAACACGGCCTCGAGCTCCTCGATGAGCACCGATTCGCCAACGGCACGGTGCTCCTTCGCTACCGCCCCCGACTTCGATGACAGCTCCCACCGCCCGGCCGGAGAATTGGCGTCACCGGGCCGGCCGAAAAGCCGAAAGACCGGGTCCGCCAGTCAGCAGACCCGGTCTCTCCGGAAACGACGATTCCAGGAGCAAGAGCCCCATGGTCGCCGCGACGATCAGGCGGTGAAGGCACCGCCGGTCGGTGACAGCATGCCTCAGCTGGCGTAGGAGCGCAGGACGTCCGACCGGTCGCCGACCCGCAGCTTGGCCATCGAGTCGCGTTCGATCTGGCGGACCCGCTCACGCGAGATTCCGAAGACCCGACCGATCTCATCGAGCGTCCTGGGCCGACCGTCATCGAGCCCGTACCGGAGGCGGACCACGGTTTGCTCCCGCTCGTCCAGCGTCCGCAGGACCCGGTTGATGTCGTCGTGCATGAAGCCGGCGACGACGGCGGCCTCGGCGGATGTCGACTCGCTGTCCTCGATGAAGTCGCCCAGCGGCGCCTCCTCGTCCGACCCGACCGGCATGTCCAGACTGACCGGATCCCGGGCGTGGTCGAGCAGGTCGGCGATCTTCTCCTCCGGGATACCGGACTCGTTGGCGAGTTCGGCCATCGTCGCGTCCCGGCCGAGTTGCTGGTGCAGCTCGCGCTTGAGCCTGGACAGCTTGTTGACCTGCTCGACGAGATGGACAGGCAGCCGAATGGTGCGTCCCTGGTCGGCCATACCCCGCGAGATGGCCTGCCTGATCCACCACGTCGCGTAGGTGGAGAACTTGAAACCCTTGGTGTAGTCGAACTTCTCGACGGCCCTGATCAACCCTAGGTTGCCCTCCTGGATCAGGTCGAGCAGCGGCATCCCACGGCCCGTGTACCGCTTGGCCAGCGACACCACCAAGCGAAGGTTCGCCACCAGCAGGTGGTTCCGTGCCCGGGCACCGTCGCGCACGATCATCTTCAGGTCGATCCGGCGCTGCGGGGACAGGCGCTTGCCGGACTCGAGCATGTGACCGGCGAAGACGCCGGCTTCGATCCGCTTGGCAAGATCCACCTCCTGCTCGGCTGTCAGCAGGGCGGTCTTGCCGATGCCGTTGAGGTACACCCGCACCAGGTCGGCCGAGGGGCCCTGGGCGTCCAGGTCCTCCTCACGCCTGACGGCGCGCAGCCTGCCGGCGGTCGTCGCACTGATATCGGTCGTCGCAAGGGAAGAGGCGGCCATGTCATGCTCCCTTCATCACGTTCAGCGGACCGATCACTGTCGACCCGGCAATTATTCGAACGCCTGTCAGCCCTTTTTTAGTTCCCTGAAAGGGCTGACATCGAACGGTGGCGCAGCCGGGCGGGCCGGCGGATCTCACTTGTCACAGAGAACAACGCGTCAGGCTGTGATCCGGCGTGTGCCGTGGATGGGAAGTCCATGTGAATGGCTTCACAAGGCGGTGTCCCTGCCCCTCGCGGCCCCGTTTTCGCTGCGCTCGGTCACTTCCCGCGTGCCGTCGGTGAAAAGTCCGGAAGTGGATGCACCGACCGGGTGCGGGCATCGTCACATCGACGCAGGGGCGGACTGCTCCGCGTCAGACCTCGACGAGCAGGGTGAAAGGACCGTCGTTCACGCTGCTGACTGCCATCGTCGCGCCGAATCGACCGGTCTGCACCGGTGCACCGCGCCTGCCCAGTTCATCGACGACCTCCGCCACGAGCGGCTCGGCGCGGTCGGCGGGTGCGGCCAGGCTCCAGGAGGGACGCCGACCCTTGTCGGTGCGGGCGTACAGAGTGAACTGGCTGACCACCAGCAGCGGTGCGCCCGTCGTCGAACAGGACTCGTCGCCGCGCAGGATCCGTAGCTCGTGCACCTTGGCGGCCAGGCGGCGCGCGGTTTCGACGGTGTCGGTATGCGTCACGCCCACCAGGACGAGCAGCCCAGCTTCGTCGATACGACCGACGACGACGTCGTCGACCACCACCTGTGCACTGCTCACCCTGCTCACGACGGCTCGCACGCCGACATCGTCGCATCCCGCTGTCAATGCAGGTCCTGCGGTGCTTCGATGACGGGATGGCACGCTCGCTACCGACCGCCGCCGAATCCGATACACACATCGCAGGCGTGGCCGCACGCGCTCGCCGGAAATCCGGCCGCCACGACCACGCGGCGAGACCGATCGGTTCTGCCGGGTCGATCCTGTCCATCGGTTCTGCCGGGTCGATCCTGTCGATCGGATCGGCGGGTTCCATCCTGTCCATCGGTTCTGCCGGGTCGATCCTGTCCATCGGTTCTGCCGGGTCGATCCTGTCGATCGGAGCGGTGTATTCAGCGGCGTCGGTCGCGTCGGTGCTCTCGTTCGGTTCCGTGCTGTCCGTGCTGTCGGCGTTCAGCGCAGGACGCGTTCTCACCGTCGGGACGCTCGCCGCGATCGCCGGCGGAAGGCTCGCCGGCAGGCGCCGGCTCTCACCGGTGGGCCGTCGCTGAGCGCCGGCGCACCGGGTCGACTCCGGCCGCCTACCCGGCTCAGATCGGCAATCCTGCTGGTCCCGTCACCGGGACCAGCAGTCCGCGCAGGACAGCCACCCGGACCGCCGGCAGAACCGCCGCCGTCAGCGCGTCCTGGGACAGTCCGTTTGCGGCGGCCAGCAGCTCGATCAGCAGGGTCAGCGGGACGGTTCCGGTGCAGCCGCCGAGCAGGGCCTGGCCCCACTCGTCCAGTTGCAGCGTCGCCCCCGGGGCGCCGACCCGCCGCAGCAACCGCAGCACCGCCACCCAGCCCTCGTGTCCGGCCAGTGAGCGCTGTTCGAGGATGGCCTGCGGTGACAGCGCCAACCGGGTGTCCAGCAGCTCGCGATCGGTCGTGCTCTCGATCCACCCGCGGCGTCGCAAGAACCCGCCGATCTCGTCACCGGTGAGCTCCTCGTCAGGACCGGTGATCTCGTCCATCGTCACCGACGGGTCGGAAGAACCGTTGTGCTGCAGGGTGATGAGGCCCATCCCGATGCCCTGGACGCGTTCGGCGGCGAAATAGTCCAGCCAGCGCTCGGCCAGGTCGGTGGCCTTCGACCTGTCCGAACCGGAACCGCGGGCGTGTTCGCCGGCGTCGCTGAGCCACAGGCCGACGTACTCGGCCGGGTCGGCCAGCTCGCGCTGCACCACCCAGGCGTCACACCCACCCGTCGACACCCAGCCCCCGACCCTCTCCCGCCAGTCGGTGTCCTCCCGGACGATCCAGTTGGCGAGCAGCTGTGCGGTACCACCCGGCAGCAGGTGCTGGGTCATCCCCTCGACGAGGGCGCGGCAGAGTCCGTCCCCGGCGATCCCGGAATCACGGTAGGAGAAACGCATCTCGCCGTCACCGACGACGAACGGCGGATTGCAGACCACCAGATCGAATGCTTCCGCGTCGACGGGTTCGAACAGGCTGCCGCGGCGTAGATCCCACTGCTGACCGTTCAGTCTCGCCGTGGCAGCGGCCAGCGCCAGAGCCCGCGGGTTGGTGTCCGTGGCGGTCACCGAGTCGGCGTGCGAGGCCAGGTGCAAGGCCTGTATGCCGCAACCGGTTCCGATGTCCAACGCCCGGCGCACCGGCGTGCGGATCACCGCCCTGGCCAGGCTGATCGACGCCGCACCCAGGCCGAGCACGTGGTCGGACCGGACCGGACCCGGCCTGGTGTCGGAGTCCAGGTCGGACACCAGCAGGTACTCCTGTGCATCGGCGGCATACGGGCGGACGTCCAGCGCTGCCCGCACAGCTGCGCCGCGGCGCTCGAGGACGCCCTGCTCGACGGCGTCCTGGAGGCCGGTCCGGGGCAGGGCCGCGACGACCCGGGCCTCGTCCTCCGTGCTGCCCAGCAGGAACAGCCGGACGAGGGTGGCGAGCGGTGAGGCGGCCCTGGTGGCGCGCAGGGCGGGCGCCAGTTCGCCGCGACCGAGCGCACGATGAGCACTGAGCCCGAGGAGTTCGGGCACGGCTTCGGCGGTGAAGTCCGCCGCGCGCAGATCATCACCGAGACGGTCGACGACGGCGGAATTCGAAAGGGGTTGCGGTGATGCGCTGCTGGTCACCGGCGGAAGGGTAACGGGACGGCCGGACCCCGGTTCAGCGCTGCTGCTCGGCGATGACGGCGCGCACCCGGCGGTCGTCCTTGGCCCGGTAGCGCAGGGCGTAGTGCCGCCCACCCGGACCGTGGTCACCGGCGCGATCCTCGGCGGCCGGGCCGTTGTCCGTGCGCACCATGTCGGCCTGGACGCCGCTCGCGCGCACGGCCTGCATCAGATCCAGTGCGGTGTCCGGCTCGTCGACCGCCAGCGACACCGGAATCCGGCGCCACCGGACCTCGTCGATCACCCTGCCCAGCACGACTCCTGCCACCGAGCCGATGCCGATGCCGATCCCGATGCCGAGACCGATGCCGAATGTCCCCAGCACACCGGGACGCCGACCCGAGACGGTGCCGACGGCCACCAGCCCACCGGTCAGCGCGCCCGGTATCAGCAACGCCGCCCACCGCGCGGTGCTGGGTCGTCCGTGGCGAAATGCCACGGCAGAGAGCGGATCCGACGTCAGTTCACGTGCCCACGACAAGGCGGAGGTCATGCAGTGCAGCGTAGGACGGTTGGCGGGATCCGGCGCCCGCTCGACGGCTACCGGGTAGCGGTCAGCGGCCGGCGGATGCGCCGAAACGTCAAGGCATGCCACGCTGGACCGATGGAGCACCGCACCCAGCTGTACCTGACCGGCAGTGCCGAAGCCGACGCCCTGCTCGCCGCCGATCCGAACGCGCTGCTGATCGGGATGGTCCTCGACCAGCAGGTGCCGATGGAGAAGGCGTTCTCCGGGCCGGCCGTGATCGCGCAGCGGATGGGCGGCGCTCTCGATGTCCGGGCGATCGCGGACGCCGACCCGGACACCTTCGGCGCGCTCTGCGCCGAGCGTCCGGCGATTCATCGCTTCCCCGGCGCCATGGCAAAACGAGTGCAGGCCACCTGCCGGGTGCTGGTCGAAAAGTACGACGCCGACGCCACCAACCTCTGGGCGGGCGTGTCCGCGGGGGATGAGCTCCGTGACCGGATCGCGGGCCTGCCCGGCTTCGGTGCGCAGAAGGCGGCGATCTTCGTCGCGCTGCTGGGCAAGCAGTACGGCGTACAACCTGACGGCTGGCGCGAGGCGGCCGGTGCCTACGGCGAAGACGGAAGTCATCGTTCCGTGGCCGATGTGGTGGACGACGAATCGCTGCAGAAGGTGCGGGCGACCAAGAAGGCGGCCAAAGCGGCTGCCCGGCAAGCGGCGTCGGCCACGGAGTAGCGGCCTGTGGGCGATGTCGCGCCGCGCCGGAAAGCCTTCCGCCCTCAGGCCCCGGTATTCCCGAAACCACCGGTCGGAGACCTCACACGATGATCTCCCCAACCCGTTGCCGGGCGGCGTAGCGTTGCCTGTGGTGCGCAAAGTCGGTGGCTGGCTTCGCATCCAACACCTACCGGAATGCCGGTAGTGACATCCAGTAGTCGAGTGCAGTGGCATCGCTGCAGACGAGGGAATCGGGGAATCGTCATGACGTCTTCTTCGGCCGAGACTCCGATCACGGCCGGATCCACAGCCACCGGATCCGCAGCCGCCGAATTTTCCCCGGCCGGCCGCCGTGCCCAGGCGACCGTGATCACCCGGGCAGAACCGTCATACGACGAGCAGCTCAGGTCCCGCCGCAAGCGCTACATATGGATGATGAGCCTGCGGGTCCCGTTCCTGATCCTGGCCACCGTGCTCTACCAGACCCCGTGGCTCGCCATCCTTGTGATCGCCATTTCCATCCCGCTGCCCTGGGCGGCAGTGTTGATCGCCAACGATCGGCCCGCCCGCAAGGCGCACACCGTCATTCCCGGAACCATCAACTACGAGCGCGCCCTCCCCCCGGGTGGCCGCGAGGTCGTGGACAGCACCATCGACGCCGAGACCGGCGACGGCCGGGGAGCGTCGGGTTCGTCGACCGCCGGCAACTACCGCGCCGGCTGATCAGCCGGCGGGGCGTGCCCCGATCCTGGTTGCCGCTGCGGTGCCCGCCATCACCCCGGCGCGTAGCGCCACCAAGGGAGCGGCGCCGGCCAACCAGGACGCCAGCAGGCCGGCGTTGAACGCGTCACCGGCACCGGTCGAGTCGGTTTCGCTCGACTCCGGTGCCGGCACATTGATCCGTTCGTCAGCCGAATACCAGGATGCGCCGTGCCGGCCGTGGGTCACCACCACGGTCCCCACCGCCTCCAACGCGCGGTCGAGCCCGCCGACCGCGGCCAACTCGGAGTCGTTCGGCAACAACAGGTCCGTGCCCTGCACCCAGGACAGGAAGGTCTCCGCGCCGACGCTGACCACATGGGTCGACGCCTGCGGATCCACCGACGTCGTCCAGCCGGCCTGCCGGGCGAGGCGGAGTGCCGCCAAGGCGGCGGGTCGGGATCCCTCGTCCAGCAGTACATACCCGGACAGGTGCAGGTGGGCGGGCCCGGTGACTTGCGGCAACGACACGTCATCGACGCAGAAGGCAGCGTTGGCACCCCGGTCGGCGAGCATCGTCCGGTCGCCGTCGGAGGCCACCAAGACCACCACGCAACAGGTCCGCAACACCGGGTCCACGGCGAATCGGCATTCGATACCTTGCGCCGTGAGTTCGGTTTCCGCTGTCCGACCGGCCTCGTCCGACCCGACTCTGGCGATCAGCGAGACATCGACATCGTGCCGTGCGAGCCAGGCCGCGGTGTTGCCACCGGCGCCACCCGGTGCGACGGTCACCGCGGCCCTGGTGTCCTGTCCGAAGATCACGTCACCGGCCAGCTTGGCGACGATGTCGAGGCCGACATCACCGACCACGGTGACGTGCGGGCGCGCGTTGCCGGCGCTTGTCATCCCTTCCCGCCTGCCGTCGAGGGCATGCCGGTCGCGATCGCGACGGCCACTTCGGCGGCCAGCTGAGCGTTGGCCAGCACGAGCTCGACGTTCACCCGCAGGCTCGCACCGGCGGTCGCCTGGTGGAAGTACTCCAGCAGCCGGGGCGTCACGTCCTTTCCGCTGACACCCTCGGCCGCCAGCAGCGCCAGCCCGGCAGTCACCGTCCGGTCGTGCAGGTCCGGGTCCAGTTGCCGGTCGGGCGGGAGCGGGTTCGCCAGCACCACCGCCGCCCGGTCGGTGCCCAGCTCACGGCGGGCCCGGACCACGGCGGCCGCCTGCTCCGGGGTGTCGACCCGCCAGGTCACCGGCTGGCCGGAGTCGGACAGGTAGAAGCCGGGGAAGGCATCGGTGCGGTAGCCAAGGACCGGGACCGAGAGCGTCTCGAGGTATTCCAGGGTTCCGGGCACGTCGAGGATCGATTTCACCCCGGCGCAGACGACGACCAACGGTGTGCGGGCCAGCACCCCGAGATCGGCGGACACGTCGAAGGTCTGCCCCGCGCCGCGGTGGACGCCGCCGAGTCCGCCGGTCGCGAACACGCCGATCCCTGCCCGATCGGCGAGCGCAGAGGTGGACGCGACCGTGGTCGCTCCGTCCACGCCCAGGGCCAACGCTGGTGCGACGTCCCTGACGGAGAGTTTTGCGATGTCGTCGGACTCGCAGAGCCGGTCCAGGTCGGCCGGTCCCACACCGATCCGGACGGCACCGTCGAGGACCGCGATGGTGGCCGGTACGGCGCCGACGGAACGGACCACCGACTCGATCTCGTCGGCGATCCGCCGGTTGTCACCCCTGGGCAGGCCGTGGGCCAGGATCGTGGACTCCAGGGCCACCACCGCGCCGCCGCCCGCCAGCGCATCCGCGACCTCCGGGTTGATCACGAACAACGCTGACGACACGGGTCCTCCGGTATTTCTGGGTGGAAACGGTTGCGGCCGGGCCGTTCACAGCGGCGTCCGACGACTCCGGGTGAGGGATCGGGACGGGGACGGTGGGGCAGAATCGGGTGCCGACGGCGGCCCTACCACTGGCATCATGATCGAGGAACCCCGGCACGACCAATCGCCGCCGGTCGGCGTGCGCCGGCGTCGGGGCGCGAACGGAACACCAGAACCGGCAGACGCAAGACCCCGAACTGATGGAGCCATGATGACGACCTCGACACAGACGCTGGACAAGCCGCTCGAAGACACCACGACCGATGACGACACCCCGAAGATGTTCCACTACGTCCGCAAGTCCAAGATCGCCGAGTCGGCGGTCCTGGGCAACTTCGTGGTGGCGCTGTGCGGCGAGACCTTCCCGGTGACCAAGTCGCCGAAGCCGAACTCGCCGGTGTGCCCGGACTGCAAAAAGATCTACGAATCCATGAAGAAGGACTGACCCCGGCAAGCACCGGACCTCGGCCACCGGACCTCGGCGCTGACCGTGGCGCGGGCCGTCAGCCGGTCGGCTGATCCGCGGCCTGGTCCTGGTCCTCCCGGTAGGCCTGCCACTTGCGACGCTCGCGCTTGGACAGCCGGGGTGGATAGAACTCCAGCATCGCGTTGTTGAACTGGGCGCCGATGACGATCGCCATCGAGACGAAGTAGTAGAACAGCAGAAACGTGATCGGGGTGGCCAGCGCGCCGTAGGTCAGGCCGTGCGCATAGACGTAGGACAGGTACAGCCGCAGGCCGAAGCTCGCCACGATGAAGACGGCAGCCGCCACCAGAGCGCCGGGGACCCCGCGGTACCACGGATGCTTGTGCTTCGGCGCGACCTTGTAGAGCACGGTGAGCATGAAGATCAGGCCGAGAGCGAGCACCGGGTAGTACGCCAGGTTGACGATGTCGGTGACCTGTCCCCTCCATGACTCCGGGAAGACCTTCGGCAGGTAGTCCGGCCCGATCGCCAGCAGTGGCAGCAGCACGATTCCGGCGAGCAGCGCCACCAGGTACAGACCCAGTGCGAAGAACCTCTCGGCGACCGGGTTGCGGACCTCGTGCTGGTTGTAGGCGATGGTGATCGATTCCACGAAGGCGGACATCGCGGAGGAACCCGCCCACAGGCTGATCACCAGGCCGATGGAGACGACGTCCGCCCGACCGTTACCCAGGATGGTCTGCACCGTGTCGCCGACGAGGTTGTTCGCGACCTCCTCGTTGAAGATCGTGTTGAGGAACAGCAACACCTGGTCGCGGACCTGGTCGATCGTCCCGGCAGGGAAGTAGGACGGGACGATGAACCCGATCATGCCGAGCAGGGCCAACAGCAGCGGGGCGGTGGACAGCGCGCACCAGAAGGCCGCCTGCGAACTCATGCCGAAGAGCGAATCGGCCCACGCCTTGTTCAGCGTGCGACCGAGGATTCTGCGCCAGCGGTGGCGAACCCGAGGGACCTGCAACGGCATCGGGCCGGTGCCCACCCGATGCCACGGAACCGTCAGCGAGTCCGCGGGCGAGGGGGCTGAACGCGCCAGCACGGTCGTTGTCGCGGCGCTGTCGTCACCGCCGGGCGCCGCACGGTCGGTGGGACAGTTCTCGACGGCCGCACCGTCGGTGGGGTAGCTGCCGGCGGCCGGGGCGACGGTGTCGGCGGCGCCGTTGGTGCTGGACAGGCCGGGCGAGGACTCGTTCCTCGATCCGGCCGGGTGAGAGCCGGCGACCCGCGGCGTTCCCGTGGGCGCTGCGGCGACGGCCCGGCCCTGTCCTGCAGCGGTCAACCGCTGTGTCGGGTCGCCGGTCGGCGGCGGCGCGCTGGTCACCCCACGAGCATGCCCTTTGCAGGGCGGTGAGGGGTACTGCGACACCAACTCGAAACACGCCGCAGCCCGCCGACGGGGTGCGGCGACCAGTCGAGCCGATGACGACCGCGGTCTGTCGTGGCGGTCGGGAACCAGGGCCGCCAGGTAGGGTCGGTTCCGGCCCTCGAGCCGTCAGGACCATGGTTCCGCTGCCCGGAACCGCCCGGCGTCGAGGGTTTTTGCACGAGCACAAGGCAATTTGCGGGGAGTGTGGAAGTGCGTCCGGTCGGTCCAGCCTCAGCCCAGCTCCGCCCGTGGCAGCGGGAGGCCTTGGGGGCTTATGAGGCCGCCGCGCAGGGCGGGCGACGGCGGGACTTCCTGGTCACCGCCACGCCAGGCGCAGGCAAGACCACCTTTGCCCTCGCGGTGGCCGGTTCGTTGCTGCAGCGCCGCGTCATCGACCGGGTAGTGGTGGTGTGCCCGACCGATCACCTGCGCACCCAATGGGCGGACGCTGCCGGCGCCGTCGGAATCGTCCTCGATCCCACCCTGACCAATGCACAGGGTCCGGTCCCCGACGGCATGGACGGCTACGTCACCACCTACGCACAGGTCGCCGGGCGGCCGGCCATCCACGCCGCCCGCTGCCGTCGCCAACGCACCCTGGTGGTACTGGACGAGATCCATCACGCCGGTGATGGGCTGTCCTGGGGGGAGGCCACCGCGGAAGCCTTCGCAGAGGTGCACCGCCGGCTCAGCCTGACCGGCACGCCGTTCCGGACCAAGCCGGGGGAGCGGATCCCGTTCGTCGAGTACGAGACTGACGGCGAGTTGCTCCGGTCGATCGCGGACTACACCTACGGCTACCGCAACGCGCTGGCCGATCGGGTGGTCCGCCCAGTGGTCTTCGCGGCGTATACCGGCGTCTCGCGATGGCGCAACAGTGCCGGCGAGGTGATCGCCGCGTCACTGACGGACTCCGGCACCCGCTCGGTCGAGGCGGCGGCGTGGAAGACGGCCCTCGACCCGGCCGGCGGCTGGGTGCCGCACGTGATCGCGGCGATGGACGACCGGATCACCCACCTGCGCCAGTCCGGCATCCCGGACGCGGCCGGCATCGTGCTCGCCAGCGACCAGGACGACGCCCGCGCCTACGCCTCGATCGTGCGGCAGATCACCGGCACTGCACCGGCTCTCATCCTGTCCGACGACCCGGCCGCGTCACGGCGGATCGAGAAGTTCCGCACCTCGGACCAGCGGATCGCGGTGTGCGTCCGGATGATCTCCGAGGGGGTGGACATCCCGCGCGCGGCCTGTCTCGCGTGGATGACGTCGTACCGCACACCGCTGTTTTTCGCTCAGGCCGTCGGTCGTGTCGTACGTGCCCGCGACCCGCGCGAATCGGCCACCGTGTTCCTGCCCGCCGTGCGGCCGCTGCTCGCCCTGGCCGCCGAGCTGGAGAACGACCGTAACTACGTCATCGCCCCGCCACCTCCGGTCCAGGACGACCTGGACGCGCTGGACCTGCCGCTGGAACCGGCGGAACCCACCGAATCCGGGGCCATCGAGGTGCTGGACTCGCAGGCCGAGTTCGCGCATCTGCTGCACTCCGGCCGCGCCGTCACCGCCGGCGGCGGCGGGAGCGCAGGCACAGCCACCGCCGAGCCCGAGGTCGTGGTGACCGAGGACGATCAGGACTTCCTCGGGTTACCCGGCCTGCTCACGCCGGAACAGACGGCCGCGTTGCTCGCCACCAGGGATTCGGACCTGCGGCGGCGGGTGCAGGTCGCCTCCGAGACCCGTCGCGAGGACCACGTGCACGACGACGCCGACACGTCGTCCTGGCGTGCGGCTGCGGCGCTGCGGCGTGAGGTGAACCAGTTGGTGGGGCGCGTCGCCGCCCGCACCGGTGCCGCGCACGCCAAGGTGCACTCCCAGCTGCGGCGTGAGGTGCCCGGTCCGGCGTCGGCGGCCGCGGGCCCAGATGTGCTGGCTGCCCGCCGGGACCACCTGCTCGGGATGCTCTGAGCGGGCATTGCGGCGGTGTCCGCCTGCACGGCCGTCAGCCGGTGGCCAGTGCCTTCCAGGCGCCGATCACGCCGACGACCCCCGCCGCCAGGAACAGGTACCACCCCAGTTGGGCCTGCGCGAAGAAGGTGAACAGGCCGACGTCGAAGATGGATCTGGCAGAAATGATCATCCAGCCGGCGCCGGTGACGCAGGTCGCGGACACCAGCAATGCGGCCAGCCCGAGCGGCCGGTGATTGATCGCCATCATCATCGTCGCGCCCAGCACGATGAGAGCTCCGCCACCCACCGCCGCCCCGAGGACGCAATACGACGCGATCTGCGCGTCGCCGGCCGACTCGGGGACGGACCGGAGGAGCCGATAGACCTGCCATCCCGACACGGGCACCTCGGGTCCGGCGACAGACCGCGACTCCACGGCGACGGTGCGCCAGGGCAGCAGCAGTTGCCAGATGCCGATCGCCCCGCCGACCATCAACAGGGCGGCTGCGATCGGGTCCGCACGGGGAGCGCGCCTGGCGCGCAGCGGAATGCCCGTCACGTCCAGGGGCGCACCGCCGGTGGCGCCCGGAGAGCCGGCGCCCATGGCGCCAGGAGAGCCCATCTGCCCACCTCCTTCGTCCCGGCATCATCGCGCATCCGCGAGGCGAAGCAACTGGTTTCGCCGCAGAAGAGCTTCACGCGGAACGCCAGAGGGCGGCCCGCCTGAGCGGACCGCCCTCTTCGGACGTGCTGTGCTTGCGCGCCGGCCACACACCCAAGGGGTCGCCGGCGGCGAGGCAGCCGGATCTTTCGCGACCTGGCTACCCGGTGGTATCAGCCCGCGTCGCGGGAGTGGTGCAAAACGGCCGCCAACTGCTCCAGGCGCGCGCTGTGCTCCTGCGCATGGTGGCCACAGAAGAGCAGCTCACCACCGGTCGGCAGGACGGCGCGGACCCTCGCTGCAGCGCCGCACCGGTCACAACGGTCGGCGGCGGTGAGTGCTGCTGGACTGGCCAGGATTCCGGTCATTGTCGTCCTCCCATCGTCGGCCACCGCACAGGGCGGTGGCGGTACCTCACGCATCGTCCTCGTTCCCGCGGACGACGTTCGTCAATCCGGCCCCCTGAAAAAGAGCCATCCACCGGGAGTTCGATACCGGGCCATCGCTGGATCGGTGCTCGCTCACCCCTTCGGACCTCTTCATCGTGCCATCCCGGTTGCCGCGAGGGCCGGTAGTTCGCCCCAGGCGTAGCGGGCGCGCCGCACACCGACGGTGATGTGCGGCATAACAAGATCGGGACTTAAGTCCCTTTGTTCTGATCATGAGCAAAGCTCACGCTATCTCGGGGTCACCGTGCGGTGGCCTGCTCGACCACCTCATTACTGCACGCTGATCGCGTTGCACGTTCACTGCTGCACGGCCGAAGGAGTTGCGATGGACCCGCTGGGGATCGCCAGATGGCAGTTCGGGATCACCACCGTCTACCACTTCCTGTTCGTCCCCATCACGATCGGCATGGCGTTCTTCCTCGCGCTGAGCGAGACCGCCTGGGTTCGGACGCGAAATCCGGTCTACCTGCGGATGGTCAAGTTCTGGGGCAAGATCTTCTTGATCAACTTCGCTCTGGGTCTGGTCACGGGCATCGTCCAGGAGTTCCAGTTCGGCATGAACTGGTCCAGCTACTCCCGCTTCGTCGGTGACGTCTTCGGGGCGCCGCTGGCGATGGAGGCCCTGCTGGCGTTCTTCCTCGAGTCGACATTCCTCGGCCTGTGGATCTTCGGATGGGACAAGCTCTCGCCCAAGCTGCACCTCGCGTGCATGTGGCTGGTGTCCATCGGGACAGCGCTCTCCGCGTACTTCATCATGGCCGCCAACTCCTTCATGCAGAACCCGGTCGGTATCACCGTCGATCTCGAGCGGGGCCGCGCGCAGATGAACGACATCTGGGCCGTGCTGTCCCAGCCGCTTCAGGTGTGGGCCTACTCGCATGTGATCGCCGCCTCGCTGCTCAGCGGAGCGGTGATGTTCGCCGGCATCTCCGCCTGGTTCCTGATGAAGCAGCGGGACATCGAAGTGTTCCGTCCCTCCGTGCGGCTCGGCCTGGTCGGCATGCTGATCGGCTCGTTGGCCGTCCTGGTCACCGGTGACCTGCTCGCCAAGGCGATGACCGAGGTGCAGCCGATGAAGATGGCGGCCGCCGAGGCGCTCTACGACACCACCGACAACGCCTCGTTCTCGCTGATCACCATCGGCACCCTGGACGGATCGCAGGAGGTCTGGTCGATCCGGGTGCCGAACGTGCTCTCGTTCATGGCCACGGGTACTCCCAGCGGCACCGTCGAGGGCATCAACGACGTTCAGCAGCGATTCGAACAGCAGTACGGCCCCGGTGACTACCGGCCGAACATCCCGGTGTCGTACTGGTCGTTCCGGATCATGATGGGCGCCGGTTTCATCCTGATCCTGGTGTCGATCGTCGGGCTCTGGCTGACCCGCCGGGGCAGGCTGCCGAAGAACAAGTGGGTGTGGCGGCTGGCGATGATCTCGATCGCCGGGCCCGTCATCGGCAACTCGTTCGGCTGGATCTTCACCGAGATGGGTCGCCAGCCGTGGACCGTGGTCGGGCTGTTCAAGACGGAGGAGTCGGTCTCGCCGTCGGTGTCCGGGGCCGCGGTGCTCACATCGCTGATCATCTTCACCCTGGTGTACGGGGCGCTGGCCGTCATCGAGATCGGGTTGGTGATCAAGTTCGTGCGGATCGGGCCGCCGTCCGAGCAGGAGGCACTGCAGTCCGTGCAGCGCCGGTCGCGCGGGGACGGCAGCGGAACCGATGACGACGGCGGCGACGGGACCGACTCCACCGATTCGGGCGACCGGCCGTTGGCCTTCGCCTACTGACCCTCCACCTACCGCTCTCACGCACCGATTTCCCGCTAGGGACACGCTGTTCACGGCGACGACAGGAAACATGACATGTGGCTCAACAACTTGTGGTTCGGCCTGATCGCCATTTTGTGGATCGGATACTTCGTCCTCGAGGGGTTCGACTTCGGCGTCGGGGCGCTGCTGTCGATCGTCGGGAAGGACGAGAAGGGCCGCCGGGTGCTGATCAACACGATCGGGCCCGTCTGGGACGGCAACGAGGTGTGGCTGCTGACTGCGGGCGGCGCGACCTTCGCCGCCTTCCCGGAGTGGTACGCGTCGATGTTCTCCGGCTTCTATCTGGCCCTGGTGGTCGTGCTGGTGTGCCTGATCGTGCGCGGCGTGGCGTTCGAGTACCGCGGGAAAGGGCACAGCGATCAGTGGCGGGCGCGCTGGGACTGGGCGATGTTGATCACCTCGTGGGTGCTGCCGCTGTTGTGGGGCGTCGCCTTCGGCAACGTCGTCCGCGGGGTGCCGTTGGACGCAGACCACGAGTACGTCGGGTCGTTCTTCGACCTGCTCAACCCGTTCGCGCTGCTGATGGGGTTGTGCACGCTGACCCTGTTCATCACCCACGGTGCGGTGTATCTGACCCTCAAGACGACGGCGGACGTGCGTTCACGGGCCAAGGCCGTGGCGCTGCGGTTCGGGCCGGCCGCCATCGTGCTGATGGCCGCCGCCGTGCTCTGGCAGCAGAGCATCCGCGGCACCGCGCTGTCGATGATCGTTGGTGTGTTGGCCATCGCGTCGCTCGTCGCCGGCTACCTGCTCACCAGGGTGGACCGGGACGGCTGGGCCTTCATTGCGACAGCCGCGTCGACGGCGTTCCTGGTGATCGGCTGGTTCGCCTCGCTGTACCCGAACGTGCTGCCATCGACGATCGATCCGGCGTTCTCGCTCACCGTGGACAACGCCGCATCCTCGACGTACACGCTGACCGTGATGAGCTGGGTGGCGCTGGCGTTCGTGCCGTTGATCCTTGCGTACCAGGCGTGGAGTTACTGGGTGTTCCGCAAGCGCATCTCGGTGCACCAGATCCCGGAGTCGCCCACCCGGGTCCCGGTGCCCTGATACGAGTTCTGGCGCCCTGACACGGTTGGTGGGTAGACAGCACAACGGGCCGGTCCCCCGAGGAACCGGCCCGTTGTGCTGTGTCATTGCTGCCCGGTCATTGCTGCCCGGTCATTGCTGCCCGATGCGCGCTACTTCACGGTGAGAACCTCCGCGCGGCTGCCTGACTTTCCGTGCAAATGCAGAATCAGTGCCTTGGCGGTTTTCGCCGCCCCGTTCAGCCGGTACGGGATACCGACTCCATCGGCGTCGTAGAACAGCGGGTCGGTGACCTGCACCGCCGGCTTTGCGGCGTCGAACGTCACCGCCGGTGTCCGGTCGATGTCGCCGCCGAGCGCGCTGGATCCGTAGAAGCTCGACGTGCCGACCGTGTACCTGATGGGGAAGGTGGTGGCGCTGTCCGTCAACCCGATCGCGGCCGGCCACACCGGAATGAGCAGTGTGTTGGAGTCGAACACGTTGGTGTCGACATTGCCGTCCTGGAAGTTGACCGGCTCGATGTCGATCAACGTGTTCTTCTTGATGTCCACCAGGTAGGCCGTCAACAGATCCGTTGACGGTTCGTTCTGGACGTACACCTCGAAGTCGGCAACCCCATCACCGGTGGTGTCCATGTCGACGTAGGGGATGGTCGAGTTGCCGATCGTGGCCCAATTGCCGTAGGTCGACAAACCGAACCAGAGCCAGCCATTTGCCTTCGAGCCACTGCGGTCCGTCGTGGCGTTGGCGCCGACGTAGTGCAAATCGCCGGCCACGGTCGTGGCGTTGAAAGTGCAACCCGAGTCGGTCGTGGTGGGCGAGCAGGTCGGCAGCCGTTTGCTGGTGTAGCCCAGGTTCAGCACCGATGCTTGCGACGCGAACCTCTCCGACCCCTCGCCTTGGTCGAACCCGTTGCCGCGCAACTGGATCGTCCGGGTACCGGTTCGTGAGGTGACCGCCTTGCTCTTGGTGGTGGACACCGGCTTGGCCGCCCCGTACACCGGCACCCGCAGGTCCGCCTTGCCGTACTGCGTGATGAGCACCCGACCGGAGGCATCCGACAAGAACTGCCGTGCGCGGTCAGCTCCGATCAACGCGTCTGTCTGCTCAGCGTCCATCGTCGGGTCCAGAGTGTGCCGCAACGCGCTCGGTTGGACAGTCATCACGACCTTGACCCGAGCCGACGCATTCTTCTTCAACGTCACCGTGGACGGACTGACCGTGTAGCTGACGCCCGGTTGCTGCACCAGGCCGTCATAGGAAAGTGACAGGTTGACGGACGTGCTGCCGGTGTTCTGGATCTTGATCCTGCGGGTTTCGGTGACGACGTTCTTTCCGATCGGGGCCTCGACGACACCGAACGACGCGCTGACACCGCCGGCGACGTCGGAGTTGTAGGCGATGACAGAGGTCTGCACCGCGCTCAATGCGTCGATGCGTCCGGCCCCGACACGCGCCGGCCCGTACCGATCGCCCTGCTGGCCATTCTCGGTGTAGAGGTCGTGGCCGGCGGTGTTCATGATGGCGGCCTTGAGCTGCTCGGTGCTCCAGGTGGGATGAACCTTCTTCACCAGCGCGGCAACCCCGGACGTCAGGGGTGCGGCCATCGAGGTTCCGGATTCGACGACGACGCCGTTCCCGGACCCGATCTTTGCCGAGGCGACAGTGTCACCCGGGGCGGTGACATCGGGCTTGACGACGCCGATGGAACCATGGGTGCCCCGAGAGGTGAAGGACGAGATGGTGTCGGCAATCGCCGGCGACCGATCCTTGATGGTGGCAACCAGCGATCCGGAGAACGTGACGTTCAGGGTTCCGGCCTCCACCGCCGGCCGCAGCAGGTCGGTCCCGGTCTTCGGCAGCTGGATGACCGGGATCACTGCGCTGCCGGTGATGCCGGCGCCGAACACCTCCAGCCCCGAGGTGAAGATCGCGCCGATCGCGCCGGCCTTCTGAACGTTTCCGGCGCGAGCGGCTGATCCACACCGCCGGGTGGCGTCGTTGTCGTCCCATTCCAGCCAGGCGACCTTGCCGGCGACCACGGCAGCGTCCGCGGAGGACAGCGGGTCACATCCATCGGCGTTGGCATCCGACAGGGCGACGACGTCGCCGGTGACATCAGGCGCGGTGGCCCAGGGATACGCGATGGAGACCTGACCGGCGACCACCTCCGGCAACCCGTCCGGAGCGTTGATCTTGAGTCCGTCCCGGAGTTGGAACTCATCGACCGAGCTCGCGACCGCGAGGGAGCGGACGGCGTTTCCAGGGCCGCCGCCGGTATCGGTCAGATCACCGTTGTTGCCTGCCGAGATGACAGGCAGCACTCCATTGGCTGCCAGTTGGTCGATGACGGCGTTCTCCGGGTCGTCGACGGTGGTGTAGTCGGACCCCAGGGACAGATTGACGATGTCCAGGTGGTCGGAGAAGTCCCCGTCGTTGTTCGGGTCCAGGGCCCAGTCAAGCGCAGGGATGACCGCGTTGGTGCTGCCCTCACATCCGAAGACCTTCAATGCGTACAAGGACGCCTTCGGTGCCATCCCGGGTGCGACCGTCATCTTGTACAGATCGTCACCGTTCAGCGAGCTGTAGTCGCCGCGGAACGTGGTGCCATCAGCACCGACGCCGTAGCCGGCCGCGGTGCCCGCGACATGGGTGCCGTGTCCCTCGCAGTCGAGGGGGTTGGGGTCCGGTGCGGGCTCGGAGCCGTCCACACCGGCGTCATAGGCATCGCCGACGAAGTCGTAGCCGCCGACCACCTTTGCTGTCGGCGTGAACGGCCCTGCAGAGGCTGCGTGGGCCGCGTTCCAGGCTGCCACGGTACCGGGCCCACCAAAATCGGCGTGGGTGTAATCGATGCCGGTGTCGATGACGCCGACCTTCACGCCCTCACCGGTGACGCCCAGGTTCTGCCAGGTGTCGAGCACCCGAGTCAACTGCGCGGTTCCGGCGTTGTTGATCTTCTTGGGAACAAGAGTGGAGATCTTCACCACGTCACCGCGGGCGGCCAGTGCGTCCAGCGCTTTCTTGGTAGCCCGAATTGCGACGCCCGGGACGGCGTTGCCCACCGTGAACAACTCGTCCGCCTGCGGATCTACTGCACGTGCCGCCGCCACCACGACGTCGGCCGCCTTCTCGGTGACCTTCGCCTGTGCCTTGGCGGACGACTTGGCGACCGCTTTCGGTGCACCTGCATCGAGTTTCTGGACCGCCACCTGAGCGGCTCCGCGGCCACTGAGTTGGACAAAGACATCCTGTACGCCACTGGTGGTGTGCGCCAGGGCCCCCGCGAACTTCGGACTGTTCGGTGCCGGGGTGTTGCCGTGACCGGCGTCGATCGGCACCGGGACCGCTGAACCGGGAGGTGTCGGAGTGGGCGCCGCGGAAGCGCTGGACGCGCCTGCCGTGGCGAGTGTCAGCACCGCGAGGCTGGTGCCAAGTGTGGCGGCCAGCAGTTTCCTGCCGGCTCGATGTCGCATTGCCATGTATCGCCTTTGCCTTCGGGCACACCGGCACCAAGCCGGGGCCACTCTGATGGGTATCCGCAGCCCCGCGAAGTCGGCCGGCGCGCGTCGCAGCGAAGGTTAACCGCAGGTCACCCAGACCGCCAGAGGTAGTTTGAAATGCGAATCACAGGTCGACAGGAACGGGACGTTCTTACGGAAATTCAGGGTCGAACGGTCGTTCCGGGTTCGGTCAGGTCGTTCGGTCCGGTCGTTCGGTCCGCCCGCACGACGCCCGGAACGCAGGTGACGCCGAGGGAAATTGATCACGCCCTGACGGCTTCGTCCGGCTTAGAATCACCGGGCATCGAGCCAGGCTCGCGACGCGTCACGTGGCAGGTGCTCTTCAGGACCGATCGTGACGATCGCTCCGGCAGGAACCGCACCGAGGAGCTCCCGTGGGATATGGGTTGGGTGTCGACCTCGGGACCACGTTCACTGCGGCCGCAACCTTCGACGAAGGCGCAGCGACCATGGTCGGCCTGGGCAACCGTGCCTTGCAGATTCCGTCGGTGCTGTACCTGCGACCCGGTGAGCCTCCACTGATCGGCGAGGCTGCCGAGCGCCGGGGGCTGGAGGATCCTGCGCTGCTGGTCCGCGAGTTCAAGCGTCGTTTCGGGGACCCCGTGCCGATCATGGTGGGTGGGACGCCCTATTCCGCACCCGCGCTGACGGCGCACCTGCTGCGCTGGGTCCTGCAGCAGACCACTGAGCGGCTGGGGGCGCCGCCGGTGAGCGTGACGCTCACCCGCCCGGCCAACTGGGGCGAGTTCAAGCTGGACCTGCTCCGCGACGTCGCCCGGCTTGCCGATGTCCACACCGCGCTCACCTGCACCGAGCCTGAAGCGGCAGCCGTCGAATATGCATCACGGCACCGGGTCCAGCCGGGGGAGAAGATCGCGATCTACGACCTGGGTGGCGGAACCTTCGACATCTGCTTCTTCGCGAAGACCGGCGACGGCTTCCAGATGGTCGGCCGGCCCGACGGCATCGAACAACTCGGCGGCGTCGACTTCGACGAGGCCGTCTTCCAGTTCGTCATCGGCAACGCCGGACTCGACCTGGAGCAGGTGGACCCGGCCGATCCAGAGGTGATCTCCGGCATCCGCCAACTCCGCCGGAATTGCGTTGACGCGAAGGAGGCGTTGTCCTCGGACGTCGACACCGTGGTGCCGGTCGCCATCGCCGACATCCGGACGTCCGTCCGGATCACCCGACCCGACTTCGAGGCGCTGATCCAGCCTGCCCTCGACGACACGGTGCGCGCCTGCCAGCGGGGGCTTCGTTCGAGTGGTCTGACAGCAGCGGACATCAGCACCTTCGTGCTGGTCGGCGGGTCGTCCCGGATACCCCTGGTGAGCGAGGTGCTGAGCCGGGCATTCCACTGCACGGTGGCCAGAGACACCCATCCCAAGCACGACATCGCCATGGGCGCGGCACGGGTCGGCTCGATGCCGACGATGGCCACCGAGCTGCTGCCGCGCGAGGCTCTGGACGCGGGTCGGCAAGTGGCGGCAGCAGCCGGCTGGGCCGGCACGGCGGGTGCGGCTGTCGCCGGAGGTGCCGTTGCCGGTGGCGCCGGCGCAGGGGCCAGTCCAGCCGGCGTGTCTCCCGTGAGGGGTTGGCCTCCAGAGCAGCCAGCGCCCGGTCGGCCTCTCGGACCCGACATGCGTGAGCCCGCCAACGGTTCGGGTCAGCCGACGCCGGATGCCCCGGGGGACCAGCGGGCTCAGTGGCCCGCCGCCGGCCGCGGCGACCGGCCGTCCCGGCGAAAGGTCTGGATCATCGCAGCCGCGGTCGTCGGCGTGCTGGCGGCCGCTTCCGTCACCGCGGTGCTACTGCTGAACCGGAATGGATCTGGTGGTGCGGCCGAGGCCCCGCTCAGTAGCGGTCCCGGGTCGTCAACTCAGGCCGCCGGGACCAACTCGGCGACGGCCGCGGTCAGTTCGACGGCCACCACTACGGTGCCGGTCGGCCCTGTCGATTCCAGCGCCGGCACGACATCAGAGGCGGCAGCGCCGATCTCGGTCACTGTTCCGGCCACCACACGGTGGACCGATACCGGGGTGCAGTGCGCCTCGGGAACGATCGTGGCCATCGCCGCGACCGGTTCGATCGTGCTCAACACCTCCAACGGCAACAATGCGCCACCCGACGGCGATGAACGGCCCGAACTGCACAAGTACAACGTGAAGGGTTTGCCGGATGCCAATCACGGCGCATTGATCGGGAGCATCGACGAGGCGCAGCCGTATTTCGTCGTCGGCTCGTCCAGGGAGCTGACCTGCCCGGCCACGGGGGAATTGTTTCTCGGCGTCAATGACGCAGGCTTGACCAACAACAGCGGTGCATTCCAGGTGACCATCACCCCGAACGCGGGCTGAGCGGCTGTCGGTCCGGCCCGACCGCGTCAGGACAACAGACCCGCCCGCATGGCGATCGCCACCATGTGCGCGCGGTCTCCCGTTCCGAGTTTTCGGCTGATCCTGGCCAGGTGGCTCTTCACGGTCAGTGCGGACAGTTCCAGATGCTCGCCGATCCATTTGTTGGACCGCCCATCGGCCACGTCGACCAGCACCTCGATCTCTCGGTCGCTCAATTCGTGCACCGACCGGGGTAGCTGCGGCACCGGCGCCTTCGGGTGGCCGCGGAGGACGCCGCTCGCACCTGCCTGCAACGCTGCGAGGATCGGGGCGAGTTCAGCACTGGGAGCGAGTGCGATGACGCGCTGCCAGGGTTCGGCGCGGAGCCGCTGGATCAGCCTGCCCGCCGCGTCACCGAAACCGAGGCTGATCAGGGCGAGTTGGCCGACGGTTCCGCTCTCGATGATGTTCTCGACGGAGACCACCGAATCCGCGAGGATGACCCTGCCGATACCGTTCTCCAGAAGGCCTTCGGACAGCAGATCCCGGGTTTCCCTCGCCGGATCGGCGAGCAGGACAGTGGCAGCTCCGTTTCTGTCGCGCCGCTGCCATGCGACGGGCGCAGAACCGCGCTGCGCGGGCAGGCCGCCGGTGTGGGTCCGCGACGGATCCCGCCGGCTCTGGCCGGGCATGCCCTGGACGCCCTGCACTCGACCTGCCCCCTCTACCTCGTCAGCACCGCGTCGTCAGCACCGCGTCGTCGCCACCGCGTCGTCAGCACCGCGTCGTCACCACCACTGGCGTCGTCAGGCCCGGCAGCGTCCGTCGGCGAAACGCTCCACCGTGTGTCAGCGCATCAGTACCCGATGTGAACGATGTGAAACCGCGCGGCGGCCGCCCCTGGCGTCCGATCACCCTGGCTCAGTTCATGAGCAAGCACCCCGGCGACCCGGGTCGGTCGACGCGATGATCACCGATCAGACCGTCGATCAACTCTCGGATGATGTCGGCGTGGCCGGCGTGACGGGCGGTTTCCTCGACCATGTGGATGAGCACCCAGCGCAGTGTCACGGTGGCACCGGCCCATGACCTGCCGGTTGCCTCGATGTCGGTCTCGGCGATCACCAGGTCAGCCGCACTGCGCGCCCGTCGGGCGAAGGCGAAAACGTCTTGGGTGGTTTCGTCCGGACGGATGCGGAGGTCGGCTTCATCGTCGTCAGGGTCGAGTGGCAGCGGTTCGGTGGGCCGGCCGAACGTGGTGCAGAACCAGGTGTACTCGACCGCGGCGAGGTGCTTCACGAGCCCTAGAAGCGTTGTCCCGGACGGGGTCATCGGCTGCCGGAGTTGCGCATCACTCAATGCGCCTGCCTTCCAGATCAGCGCGTCCCGATGCCGGTCGAGAGCGGCCTTGAGGCTCTCCTTCTCATCGCCGGTGAAAGGCACACGCTGCATCGGATACGTCCTTCCGTGTGGTTCCCTGACAGAGCACCGGGTTGCGGGATCGAACTGACCGCTGCCGACCCTGACCAGAGGCTGACAGCAGGGTCCGACATCGCTGACCGGTGTCGGTGCTTTCTGTGACACTGGTCCGATGCGCCCCTTGGACCCGCGGCTGATGCGGTACGCCTCGGGTGTCCGTGCGCTGCTGATCCTCTCGGTCGTATTGGGCATCCTGTCCGCCTTGGTGGTCATCGCGCAGGCGATCCTGTTGGCCGGCATCCTCGCCGACGTGATCATCGGCGGCGTCGGATTGCCCGAAGTTCACACTCGGTTGGTCTGGCTCGCGGTGGTCATCGCCATCCGGGCGGCGCTGGCCTGGACGTCGGAGGAGGTGGCCCGGCGCAGTGCCGTCTCGGTGACGACCGATCTTCGCCGTGACCTGCTCGAGCACGCCGCCGCGCTGGGACCGCGATGGCGCTCCGGCGAACACGGCGGCGAACTGTCGGTGCTGGCCACCTCGGGGATCGAATCCCTGCACGACTATGTCGCGCGGTACTTGCCGCAGCTCGTGCTGTCGGTCGTCATCCCGCTGATCATGCTGGTGTACCTGTTCTCCGCCGACCTCACCAGTGCGGTGATCGTCGCGGTGACGCTTCCGCTGATTCCGGTGTTCATGGCGCTGGTGGGCTGGTACACCGACCGGCAGACGAAGGAGAAGTGGGAGAGCCTGTCCCGGCTGGCCGGGCATTTCACCGATGTCGTCGCGGGGCTTCCCACGCTCAAGGTGTTCGGTCGGGCGCGGGCCCAGGCCGAAGCGGTTCGGAAGGTCACCGACGATTACCGGCGCGCGTCGATGGGCACGCTGCGGATCGCGTTCCTCTCCTCCATGGTGCTCGAGCTGCTGGCATCACTGTCGGTGGCCCTGGTGGCCGTCGCCATCGGTTTGCGGTTGGTCTACGGCGACCTGACACTGCAGGTCGGTCTGGCGGTTCTGATCCTCGCGCCCGAGGCATATCTGCCACTGCGCCAACTCGGCACCCAATTCCATGCCGCAGCCGACGGGGTTGCGGCGACCGCAACAGTGCTCGCGATTCTCGAAACACCAGCTCCGGCGGCGGGCTCGAGGACCGACGTCCCCACCCTCCCGACCCTGCGCCTGGACGGGGTGATCGTGGGGCAGCCCGGGCAACGCGGATCGGTCGGGCCGCTGTCGCTGTCGATTCCCGCGGGCAGTATCACGGTGGTCACCGGCGACAGCGGGGCAGGGAAGACCACCCTGCTGCAACTGCTGGCCGGTGTGCAACGACCGGACGCCGGCCGGATCACCGTCACCGACGCCGCCGGTGGTCAGCAGCTCGAGCTGGACCAGATCGCGCCGGATCACTGGCGCAGCAGGCTGTCCTGGGCCGGCCAGGGTGGCGCTATGCAGGCCGGGACGATCAGGGACAACCTCGCGTTGGGCAATCCGGCCGCCGCCGACGGCACGCTCCGGCTGGCGCTGGAGCAGGTGGACGGTGCCGGCTTCGTGGACCGATTGCCCGCCGGATGGCACACCCTGCTCGGGGAGGGTGGCTCAGGTCTGAGCCAGGGGCAACGGCAACGGCTGGCGCTGGCCCGAGCGCTGGCGCGGCCCTCCGCCCTCGTCCTGCTCGACGAGCCCACGGCCGCTCTCGACGAAGACACCGAGGAACGGGTGCTGAGGGGAATCCGCGCCGCGGTGGCCGGCCGCACCGTCGTGTTGGTCACCCACCGGCCCGCCCCGCTCGCGCTCGCCGACCAGGTCATCGACCTGCGGGCCGCCCGGCCGGACAGCGCCGACGCGAGTGCCGCAGCAGCTGACGGGGACGACACCGCCCCCGCGGTGGGTGACACCGAAGCGTTGGCGGTCGGGCCGTGGTGACGACCGAGCCGGTGCGGCCGACGGCAGCGGCCGAGCTGTCCGGGATGCCGGTGGACGGGCAGCAGCCCGGACGCGGCCGCACCCGAGCACCTCTGTGGCGGCTCTGGAACCAGGCGAGGGGCCTGCATGGCCGGCTGATCGCCGCAGCACTGATCGGCGGGCTCGCCTCCGGATGTGCCGTTGCGCTGATGGCCACCTCGGCCTGGCTCATCGCCCGCGCCGCGCAGCAGCCACCGGTGCTGTTCCTGATGGTTGCGGTGGTCGCCGTCCGTACCTTCGGCATCGGCCGGGGCGTGCTGCGCTACGTCGAGCGACTGGTCTCGCACGACGCCGCATTCCGGGTACTCGGGCGGATCCGTCAACGCCTCGTCGCGCACCTCGCCGAGCTCGCCCCCGCCGGGCTGCCGCTGTGGCGCAAGGGTGACCTGCTCGCCCGGACCGTCGATGACGTCGACGATGCGGGTGATGCGTTCCTGCGCGGCCTCCTGCCGCTCGGCTCCGCGCTGCTGGTCTGCGCCGGAACACTGGTGCTCGCCTTCCTGATCCTGCCGGTCGCCGGTATCGCGTTGGCCGTGGCGCTCCTGCTGGCCTGTATTTCCGCCCCGCTGCTGACCGCGCGCCGCCAACGACGGACGGAACGCTCAGTGGTCGAACTCCGGGCCAAGCGCACGCAACTTGTCACCGAGACACTCGATGAGCTGTCCGAGCTGACGGTGCTCGATGCCATCCCTGCCCGACTGGCGGACCTCGCCGCCATCGAGACGGCGAGTCGGAAGGAAGCGGCCGGCACCGCGAGAGCGGCGGGAATGGCCGCCGGACTCGCGGTCGCGGCCATGGGAGCAGCGGTGTGGTGCGCCGCCCGGCTGGGTGTTCCCGCCGTCGTCGACGGGAACCTGGCTCCGGTCCTGCTGGCCGTGGTCGTCCTGACGCCGCTGGCCTTGACCGACACGGTGCAGGCAGTAGGAACTGCGGCGTCGACACTGCGCCGCTCCTCGGCTGCCGTCGCGCGGTTGTTCGCAGTTCTCGATGCTGCTCCGGTGACGGCGCCGGCGCCCCTGCATCCGGCTGCGGTTCCGGAGACCGGGACGGCGCCCAGCATCCAGGTGCGCGGCCTGTCGGCCCGATGGCCTGGTGCGGCTCACGATGCGCTCACCACCATCGATCTCGACCTCGAGCCGGGCCGAAGGGTGATCGTCATCGGCGAGTCGGGCTCGGGAAAGTCGACGTTGCTGGCGGTGCTGTTGGGGTTTCTCACCCCCACCACCGGCACGATCACCGTCGACGGCGTGTCCCTTGCCGCCCTCGATCCCGACCGGGCCCGCACACTGTTCGGCTGGTGCGATCAGCACGCCCACCTCTTCGACTCCAGCCTCGCCGAAAACGTCCGGCTCGCCCGCCCGGACGCGGACGACGAGGCGATCGAGGCGGCACTGCGGTCGGCCGGCGCCGGCCAATGGCTGGACACCTTGCCGGACGGGGTGCACACCCGGGTCGGGGAGCACGGCCGCGCGGTGTCCGGTGGTGAGCGGCAGCGGGTCGCCGTCGCACGCGCCCTGCTCGCCGGCCGCCCGGTGCTGCTCGCGGACGAACCCGCCGCCCACCTGGATCTGCCGACCGCCGACGCGGTCACCGAGGTGATCATGCGGCCGGATCCGGACCGCTCGGTCGTCCTGGTCAGCCACCGGCCACAGGACGTCAGATTCGCTGACGTCGTCGTTCGGTTGGATCGCGGACGGATCGCGAGCTTCACGACGAGTGAGGACGCCCAACCCGGTGCCCAGGCCGCGACAAGGCACACCGACACGCCTGTCCAGGTGCGCGGGCCCGCCGAGGGGAGCGGGCCCGCCGAGGGGAGCCGGCGTGCCGGGGTGGGCCAGACTCCCGAGGTGCGCGACCCCACTGCGGTGAGGGAGGCCGCAGAGTGACCGGAGTCAGCGCGCCGCCGGCACTGGACGGCCCGATCGGCTCACCGCGGACGCGACCGGTGCATCGAGCGGGCCACCGGAGCGTTCTACTACGTGTAGAATCGCCCGGATTGAGTCGTTTCGGCGGGCAGAGGAGGGTTGATGGCGGGACGCGGCGAATTGGAGCGCTCCGTCATCGAGGTTCTCTGGGACGCCGGAGAGCCGATGATGGCCCGGGCGGTCGTCGACCGGCTCCCCGGCCGGGAACTGGCCGTCACCACGGTGCTGACCGTGCTGTCCCGTCTCGAGGCCAAGGGTCTCGTGCGCCGGACCAGAGACGGACGCGCGCACTCCTACGAAGCCGTCGCGGACCGCGATGAGCACACGGCCGCACTCATGCAGCAGGTGCTCGACACCGCCGCCGACCGGGACGCGACCCTGGCGCGGTTCGTCGGGGGCGTCTCGGCCGACGACATCGATGCGCTCCGGCGGGCGTTGGACGGCCGGTAGCTCGTGATCTCCGACGAGATCCCGGTCGGTTTGTTCGCGTCGGTTCTGATCCTTGTCGGTCTCCTGCTGACAGCTCCGGTGAGTTATCTGTTCGCCGGGGCGCGGTGGCCACGCCGTTCGCCACGACCCGCGTTGGTGCTGTGGCAGGCCCTGTGTCTCGCCGCCGGGTTCTCGGTGGTCGCCGGTCTGGTGGTGCTGGCCGTCGAGCCGCTGGGGAATTCCCTGTTGACCGGCGCCTGGAACTGGTTCGCAGCTGTCTTCACCGGATCTCTCGACGTCCCTTTGTGGCGGCTGCTGTGCGGACTGTGCGCGCTGGCGATCGCGGGCTTCCTGCTGGCCGTCCTCTTCCGGACCGCTCTGACGATCGGCCGCCGCCGCCGGGCCCACCGCAGGGTGCTGGACCTGCTGACCGGTTCGGCGTCACCCAGGAACGGGCGCCGCCTGCTCCGCCCGGCCGACGTCCGCATCCTCGATCACCGCGCCGCCGTCGCCTACACGGTCCCTGGATGGCACTCGCGGGTGGTGCTGTCCGCCGGGCTGGTGGACCTGTTGACCGACGAGGAGCTGCTCGCCGTCATCGGGCACGAGCGCGCCCACCTGCGGGCCAGGCACGACCTGCTGGTACTGCCCTTCCAGGCCTGGGCGGTTGCGCTCGGCTGGGTTCCCGGCGTGCGACACGCCGGTGGGGCGGTCTCCGAGTTGACCGAGATGCTGGCCGATGACGCCGCGGCCGGTCGGACATCCTGCGCGGCGCTGGCTGCTGCGCTGGCCAAGGTGGCGTTGTCAGGGCCGCCGCCGCTGGTTCCAGCGGGCCGGCTGGCCGATTCACCGGCAATCGCCGGCACCGCCGTCGCGGATCGGGTGCGGCGGCTGCTGGATCCGCACCCTCTCGCCCGATGGCAGGTCGTGTGTGTGTACGGGACCTCTCTGCTGTTGCTGGCTATCCCGGCGAGCGTGCTGCTGCTGCACTGGAACTGATGCCTCCACCGTCGTGGGGCGCGCTCGGGCCGCGCGGATCGTCGCCCCGTGTGACTCGTTGCGGGTGACCGCGCGCTCGATGCGGCCCGGTGATTCCCCAGGCATGGCCCGCGCCGGCCGGTGAACCGCCGCGGGGCGAATCCCGTTTCTGGAGTAGCCTTCTGCACGGCTGATGGTCCGCAGAAGCGGTTCCGGTCCGCCGCGGCGCTCGTCTCCGCGGCCACCGAACCCGTCGACGTGGGACAACAGGGAACCCGGTGGGAATCCGGGACTGCCCCGCAGCGGTGATCGGGAACGACCGCCATCACCCCACCCTCGGTGGGGTCAAGCACTGGACGCAAGCGCCCGGGAAGCGATGGCCAGTAGGAGCTCCGGCACGGTCGGCACGTCGACCGGCGCCGGCACTGCCCGAGAGTCCGAAGACCTGCCATCGCTACGTGGGCCGCCGGTCCACGTCGTTCGGGACCGCGAGGGACGGTCGCGCGCGATCGGGACGCACCGCGTCCCGTGCCGCTGGCTCCGAACCCGCCACCGCTCGGCCCGTCCAGGAGCCTTCAGTGCTTGCCTCCCACCCCGTCCGCGGGCTCGGTCCCGCACATCCACCCACCCCTCGCCGTTCCGGCCGACGGCTGCCTGCCGTCATCGGGATGCTCGCCGCCGCAGCACTTCTCGCCGGCTGCGGGTCGTCATCGGCGTCCTCCGACAACGGCGCCGGGGCAGCTTCCTCGAGCCCGTCGCAGTCGGCTGGCGCATCGTCTGCACCCGCATCCTCGTCGGCCGGATCGTCCGCAGCCGGCGCCGCACTGGATGCCAACGGCTGCATCACCGACTACCAGGAAGGTGTCGACTACTACCCGGACAAGTCCGAGATCGCGTACGCCACCAACTTCACCATCGAGTACAAGGACTCGTACCAGATCTTGACGGTGAAGCAGCCCACCCAGGGCGGATCGCCGGAGTCGTACGTGCTCGTCCGTTGCGGTGCGCCCAAGCCGTCGCTGACCGGTGACCTGGCGAAGGCGCCCGTCGTCACCACCCCGGTGACCTCGCTGTATTCGGGGTCCACCTCACACCTGGGCAGCCTCGTCGCGCTCGACCAGCTCGATGCCCTGACCGGAGTCGGTTCCAAGGCGTTCATCTCCGAGAAACAGGTGCTGGACCGGGTGGCCGAACCGGGCGTGGTCGAATACGCCGCCGCCGGCACCGTCGATGCCGAGGCCGTCGTCAAGGGCAAGCCGCAGGTCGTGATCACCGCCGGCACCGACGATCCGGCGTATGCGGTGATCTCCGCCGCGGGCGTCCCGGTGCTCGGCAACGCCGAATGGCTCGAGAACGATCCGTTGGGGCGCGCCGAGTGGGTCAAGTACTTCGCCGCCCTCACCGGCACCGAGGCAGCGGCCAAGACCTTCTTCGACAAGGTCACCGACGACTACACCGCGCTGGCGGACAAGATCAAGGCAGCGCCCAAGGTCGATGTGGTCCCCGGACAGCCCTATCAGGGCACCTGGTTCGTGCCGGGCGGGAAGTCGTTCAACGCAACGCTGATCCAGGACGCCGGTGGCACGACCGCCTGGGCGGCCGACACCACCACGGGATCGATCAGCACCGATGTCGAGACGGTCTTCGCCAAGGCCGGTAAGGCCCCGGTCTGGCTGGCCAGCACCACCTGGACCACGAAGGCCGAGGCGCTCGCCGAGGAACCGCGGTTCGCCCAGTTCGACGCCTTCAAGAACGGCAACGTGTGGAACGCCGCGAAGGACGTCACCAAGCTCGGCGGAAACAACTACTACGAGCTGGGCGTCGTCCGCCCGGACCTCATCCTGGGTGACCTGGTGGCGATCCTGCACCCGGATCAGGAACCGGGCCACGAGCCCGCGTTCTACCTGAAGCTCGGCTGAGCATGCGGACCCGGCCGGCACTGGTGCTGGCAGCGCTGGCGCTGCTGACGCTGGTGACGGCCGTGCTCGCGTTCGGCGTCGGGTCGGTCTCGATCCCGCCGTCATCCACGGTGCAGTACCTGCTGACCGGTGATGCCGGCGACCCGGTCAACACCGTGTTGCTCGCCGAGGTCCGGATGCCCCGGGTGATCACCGCGATCATCGCCGGCGCCGGTCTGGCCGTCGCCGGCCTGCTCATGCAGACCCTGTTCGCAAACCCGCTTGCCGACCCCTACATCCTGGGGGTGTCCTCCGGTGCAGGCCTCGGGGTGGCCCTGTCCGTGCTGGGAACCGGCACCGCTGCAGGCGCTTTCGTGACAACCATCGGTGTCAGCGGACGGCTCCGGACGGTGGCCGCCGCCGCCATCGGTGCGTTCGCGGTCCTGCTGCTGGTGCTGGCGCTGGGACGTTGGGTCCGTTCCGTGGTGGCGCTGCTGATCATCGGCGTGATGATCGGCGCGGCGACCGGTGCGGTCGTCTCGCTGCTGCTGGCCTATTCCGACCCGGCCAGGATCCAGAAGTTCGTGCTCTGGGGCCTGGGGTCGGTCAGCGGGACGACCCGGTCCGATCTGTTGTTCCTCGGCGTACCGGTGGCGCTCGGGATCGTGCTCGCTGCGCTGCTGTCGGGTTCGCTCAACGCGCTGTTGCTGGGCGAGACCTACGCATCGTCGATGGGCGTCGCGGTGCGCCGGCTGCGGGCGTTGACGATCATTGCCACGGCCCTGATCGCGGGCGCGGTGACCGCCTTCTGCGGTCCCATCGCGTTCCTCGGTATCGCCATCCCGCACCTGGCCCGGCTGGCGTTGGGACGCGCGGATCACCGCCTGCTGCTGCCGGCCAGCATCCTGATGGGCGCGGTTGTCTGTCAGGTCTGCGCGGTGATCTCGGTGCTGCCCGGATCGGAGGGGGTGCTGCCACTGAACGTGGTGACCGCAGCGATCGGCGCCCCCGTGGTGATCGTGGCGCTGTTGCGCAGCCGGACACTGGCCGCGGGTGCGGCATGAGCGGCCCGGTCGGGGACCTGGTGCTCAGCGGTGTGACCGTCGGTTACGCCGGAACGGGCTGGCGCCGGCCACCGGTGATCGTGTTGCGTGAGGTGGACCTGCGTGCCGCCGCCGGTCGCGTCACGGTGTTGTTGGGCCCCAACGGCTCCGGTAAATCGACACTGTTGCGATCCGTCGCCGGACTGCAGCGGTTGCTCGCCGGTCAGGTGCTGCTGGCCGGTGCGTCGATCAACGACCTCGACCCGAGGCAGCGGGCGGCCAGGGTCGCGGTCGTGCTGACCGAGCGGTTCGATCCGGGCCTGCTCCGCGGCGGCGACGTTGTCCGGCTCGGCCGTTATCCACACCGCTCCAGCGCGGGAAATCTCTCCGTCGCCGACCGGGCGGTGATCGCCGAGGCGCTGGCCGCGGTCCATGCCGATGGCCTGGAAAATGTTGCCCTGACCCGGATGTCGGACGGGCAGCGGCAGCGGATCATGATCGCCCGGGCGCTCGCTCAGGAACCGGCGTTACTCCTGCTGGACGAACCGAGCGCCTTTCTCGACGCGCCGGCCAGGATCGAGCTGCTGGCGCTGCTCCGGCGGATCGCCGCGGAGCGCGGCATCGCGGTGGTCGCGTCCACCCACGATGTCGAGGCAGCGGTCCGGATGGGGCAGGACGGCTGGTTGATCGGTCCGGGCGCCGCCGTCACGAGCGCGACCGTGGAGGACCTGGCAGCCGGTGGTGCCATCGGGTGCGCGTTCGACACGCCCGCCGTCACATTCGAACCCGGTACCGGGATGTTCCGGCTCCGCTGATGCCGAGCGGCAACCGGGTTGACCATCGGCGCAGCAGCAAGTAGCCCGGTCGATCAACAGACCGACCGGGCCACCGCGCTGACACCGGGACGGCGCGCACGCCGTCGGCTCGCCTACTCCAGGTAGTCCCGCAGCACCTGCGAACGGGACGGGTGACGCAGTTTGGACATCGTCTTGGACTCGATCTGCCGGATGCGCTCGCGGGTCACGCCGTAGACCTGCCCGATCTCGTCCAGCGTCCGAGGCTGACCGTCGGTGAGCCCGAACCGCAAGCGGACAACACCTGCCTCCCGCTCCGACAGCGTCTGCAGGACGGCCTGCAACTGGTCCTGCAGCAGGGTGAACGACACCGCATCGACCGCGACGACGGCCTCGCTGTCCTCGATGAAGTCACCGAGTTGCGAATCACCCTCGTCGCCGATGGTCTGGTCCAGTGAGATGGGCTCCCGGGCGTACTGCTGGATCTCCAGCACCTTGTCGGGAGTGATGTCCATTTCCTTGGCGAGCTCTTCAGGGGTCGGCTCGCGACCGAGGTCCTGGAGCAGTTCACGCTGGATGCGGCCGAGCTTGTTGATGACCTCGACCATGTGCACCGGGATGCGGATGGTGCGGGCCTGATCGGCCATCGCCCTCGTGATGGCCTGCCTGATCCACCACGTCGCGTAGGTGGAAAACTTGTATCCCTTGGTGTAGTCGAACTTCTCGACAGCCCTGATCAGGCCGAGGTTGCCCTCCTGGATCAGGTCGAGGAACGCCATGCCGCGGCCGGTGTAACGCTTGGCCAGGGAGACGACGAGCCGGAGGTTGGCCTCCAGCAGGTGGTTCTTGGCCCGCTCGCCGTCCCGCTTGATCCACCGCAGATCGCGGCGCATCTGGTTCGGCAGCTTCTCACCGGCTTCCTCGCTCTGCCGCATCCGCTCGGAGGAGTACAGGCCCGCCTCGATGCGCTTGGCGAGGTCGACCTCCTCCTCGGCGTTCAGCAGCGCGACCTTGCCGATCTGCTTGAGGTAGGCGCGGACGGAGTCGGCCGAAGCGGTGAGTTCGGCGTCCTTGCGCGCCTGCTTGAGCGCCTCGGACTCTTCCTCGTCGTCCCAGGTGAAGTCCTCGGACTCGGCCGCCGGCTTCTCTTCCTTCACCGCGCCGGGGATGGCGGCGGTGACCGCGGTGTTCTCCTCGTCCTCTTCTTCGTCTTCCTCGACGGCGCCGGGCTCGATGGCACCGACGACGATCACATCGGCGACGGAGGCGTCGACGGTGCCGTCGGGTTCCACCGCGACGTCGGCGGTTTCGACGGCGAGGAGCTCGATGTCGTCGACCTGCTCGTCAGGGGGAAGTGCCAATTCGTCGTCAGGGACGACGATGTCTTCGGTCTCCGCACCGGGCGGGGGAGTACTTGCAGCGGTGCGGGGGGCTGCCGCGGGCTTTGCCCGACGGGAACGCGTGGAACTGGGGGAGGTTGCTGCGCCTGCCACTGATGACCTTTCGCTTCAACGAGCCGCCTGGACTGGCAGTCCGTACCCGTACGCGCCAAAGGACAGCTGTGGCTGTCCCACGCGATGGATCCGAACTCGAGAACCGTGGTCCTGCCGGAAAGCGACTCTCCCATTGTAACGGCGAGCTTCCCGCATCTCGACCGAAGCGAGCGCACCGAACACCGCGTTCTCGGCAGAACCGCGCCGACCCCAACGAATCGGGGGCGTTTCAGTCCAGGATGAGCGCCTGTGTGGTCTCCGCGGGCGTCTCGGCGGTGGACGTGTCCTCGGCCTCGCTCGCGGCCAGCGCGGCGCCCACGATGCCGGCGTTGTTGATCAGCTGCGCGACGGCCAGCGGGGTCCGGTTCTTCAGCAGCGGTACCCACTTCTCCGGTTTCTTGGAGATGCCGCCACCGAGGATGAACAGCTCCGGCCAGAGCAGGTTCTCCAGTGCGCGCAGGTATTTGGAGGCGCGCTTGGCCCATTGTTCCCAGCTGAGCCCGTCTCGCTCACGCGCCGATGCCGCGGCCTTGCTCTCCGCGTCGTGCCCGTCCAGCTCGATGTGCCCGAGCTCGGCGTTGCGGACCAATTGGCCGTCGTTGATCAGCGCGATGCCGATTCCGGTCCCGAAGGTGACCACGATGACCAGGCCGCGCCGTCCGCGCCCGGCGCCGTACCTGGCTTCGGCCAGCCCGGCGGCGTCGGCATCGTTGAGCACCGTCACCGGACCGGGCAACTCCGGTTCCATGGCGCCCTTGAGCGAGGTGTCGATCCAGCCCTTGTCGACGTTGGCGGCGGTCTTGACCACACCGTTGAGCACCACGCCGGGGAAGGCCACGCCGAACGGACCCTGGTAGTCGAAGTTCGCGGCAACCTTGCCGGCCGTCGAGGCAACGGCCTGCGGGGTCGACGGGCGCGGTGTGTCGAGCCGGAAGCGTTGGCCGATCAGCACGCCCCCGCGGAGATCGACGACCCCACCCTTGATGCCGGTGCCCCCGATGTCGATGCCGAAGGCGGTTTCCGCGCTGTTCGTTCCGGTCACAGCAAACTCCTCACGTCTGTACTGTCCGGCCCCGAGGACGAGGTGACGGTTGGGGGTTCGCGAATCGTACTGACCACGACCACGCTCGGCACGGTGGCTCTGTTGGTGTCCGTTTCCGGTGAGTGCCGCGCCGCGCTCACCCCGCGCAACCGCTGCAGCCAGGGGTGGGTCGTCAGGTCGCGCAGGCAGCCTGTGGCAGCGGCGGAATGGGCGGCAGTGGCTTGGCGGCGGCCGTCTGGCCCTCGATCACCGCCGGAGGGGTGGCGGCGTCGCGAATGGCTTTGAGCTCATCGCGTACCTGCTTGGAAACCGGGTCGTAGATGTACCGGCCACCCAGGGCCAGGTCCACCGAGTCGTCGACCCTGGAGTCGACCACCAACTGGGCGCACGGCGCGACCAGCAGGACGGTGCGGGCCGCTGCGACGCCGGCCTGCCCGAACCTGATCTGGGCAACGCACCGCAGGTCCGAAGCCGGATAGAGCGGGTCGTTCGCGGTGTCCAGAATCGACTCGAATCCCGCCGCCCTGAGCTCGTCACTGACGGCCTTGGCCTGCCCGCGGACAGAACTGGCGTTGTAGACGCTCAGCAGCACCGTCGCCGGATTCGCCGGGCGCACCTCCGCCAGGCTCTGGTGGTCGGTGTAGGCGCCGAGGGAGGTTTTGACCTGCGGGCTGGATCGGGTGGCCGAGGCGGTGGTCTTGGCGGTGGTCTTCGCGGTCGGCTTGCCGGAGGCCGAGGACGGCTGCGTCCGCGTCGTCGGCGCCGTGGTGGTCGGCGCCGGGCCGGGGGCGTTGCACGCGCTGCTGTTCTCCGGGTTCGACCGCAGGCTCGGGAACCAGACCAACACCGCGCCGATGAGCAGCACGACGATCACCGAGATGGCAGGCCAGTACCGACGCCGTCGATAGCGATCCGGGGCGGAGTCGGGACTCACCGCTGAAGAACCTCCTACGTTTGAAAAGACCGGCGCATGGGCGCGCGCCACGACCTGCCGGTCACTGTGCCGGGGGCAGCCGAGAGTGGTCTACAGGACGCACGCTGTCCGGACCCCGCGGACATCATGGCCGCTGCAACATGCGACCAGGGTAAAGGCACGCCGTGCCCGATCCGTACGCTGCGGTGCCGTCGCGCCGGCCTGTGCGCCGTGGACCGGAACTGCGCACCCCGATGGGGATGACGATGCGACATCGGCTACTCTGCGCCCGCGCAACTCGTGCGGCGAACCGGAGCAGGTACCGGCCGGTATCGGCTCGAACCGCTTTCGGAAGCGCTCTGACCGGCGGTTTTCGGTGCTGGGTGTGATCGCCGCCGCCACGGGCACAAAACAGGGGTTGACGGCGTTACCTCCGGAGCACCGTCCGGACCCGGGCACCGAACCCGGCGCCGGCCAGAGCGTGGTGCCGGTACCACACCAGACGATGCAGACGAAGACGAGTGCGAACTCGAAGTGAGGAAGACAGATGGCTACCGATTACGACGCACCCCGCCGGAATGAGTCCGACGAGCCGTCGGAGGATTCGCTCGAGGAACTGAAGGCACGACGGAACGAGGCCCAGTCGGCGGTCGTCGACATCGACGAGGGCGACACGGCGGAGAGTTTCGAGCTGCCGGGCGCCGACCTGTCCGGTGAGGAGCTGACCGTCAAGGTCATCCCGAAGCAGGCCGACGAGTTCACCTGCTCGGTGTGCTTCCTGGTCCAGCACCGCAGCCGGCTGGCATCGGACAACGGAGGCCGCCTGGTTTGCGTGGATTGTGCGTGACAGCAAGTGACGGCGGCCGGCCCGACCGGCCGGTCGCCAGCCGGGCATCTCGTCAGGTGGGTGAATTCCACTCCGCCTACGGTCTGCCCATCCGGGAAGTCCCGGACGCTGCTGTCGGTGCCGACCAGGTGGCGCTGCGGCTCGCGTTGATCCAGGAGGAGGTCGGCGAGCTGGCTGCCGCAGCCAGGGAAGGTGACATCGTCGGGATCGCGGACGCCCTGGCCGACATCGTTTATGTCGCTTACGGCACCGCACATGTGTACGGCATCGAACTGGATGCCGTTCTCGACGAGGTGCACGCCTCCAACATGACCAAACTGGGCGCGGACGGCCGGCCGGTCCGCCGCGCCGACGGCAAGATTCTCAAGGGCCCGGACTACCGCCCACCGAACATCGCGGCGGTGCTGGACGCAGCTGTCCGGAGCTCCGTTCCCGAGCGGTGAGGGCGGATCGCGGCAACACCTTCCGACAGGAGCGCTGTCGGTCACGCCGATTGCGCATCGCCCCGGTCAAGCGGCATGTGCTGGGTTACCCTGAGGGAACATCTTTGTAGTGACGCCCGGACCTGATCTCCCGGTCCGGCGGCGGAAGTAGGACGTGATGAGCAACAAGGTAGCGGGCTGGCTCAAGCGGCTGACCAAGGACGACGACGAGGTCGACGCCGACAGGTTGAGCGGGGAGGTCGATGCCTCCGGAGCCGTGCGTGCCCTGGTCTGCTGCCAGGGCGACAAGGTCACCCTCCAGGGCAGGCTGCGATACGTCGACCTTCGGCCCACCGATTCGCTGGCCACTCTGGTCGCCGAGCTCTACGACGGGACCGAGGGCGTGCAGCTCATCTGGCTCGGTCGCCGCTCGATCCCGGGCATCGAACCCGGCCGCACCGTCAAGGTCAGGGGCAGGGTGGCCGTCCGGGACGGCCAAAAGATCATCTACAACCCTGATTACGACCTCCTTCCGGCGCACGCGTGACGGCGGAGCATCCGTCCTCCGAGGCCGCAGATCCGCAGGCCCCTGATCACCCCGTAGCGTCCGCGTTCACCTCTGGTCGTTCGGGCGCGGGACTGTCCCGATTGCTGCCCGACGACCTGTCGGATCGGGCGGCGCGCGAGGCGCCACAGACCCACCGCGATCGGCCGCCGGTCGATGACCTGACAGCCGGTGACACCGCAGCGGGAGACCCCGCGGTCGAGGCAACGCCGATCGGCGCCCCCCCGATCGGTGACGCGGCCGACGGTGACAGGGCCGCCGGTGACAGGGCCGCCGGTGACGGGGCCGTCGGTGACGGGGCCGCCGGTGACGCGGCACAGTCGCAAGAAAAAAGGCCCCCCACCATCTGGGAACAGATGGGCGGCCCGATGGGCATGGTGGACTCCGGCCTGCCCGTCTTGGTCTTCATCGTGGCCAACGCCATCGGTGGCCTCGGCTGGGGGATCGGCGCCGCCCTGGGCGCAGCCGTGATCATCGCCGGACTGCGCGTCGCTCGGCGGCGGCCCGTCACGCAGGCCATCGGGGGCGTGTTCGGTGTCGGCATCGCTGCCTTCATCGCGTACCGCACCGACTCCGCCAAGGGTTACTTCCTGCTGGGGATCTGGAGTTATTTGATCTACGGCGGCGCGTTGTTGGTGTCGATGCTGGTGCGCTGGCCGCTGATCGGCGTCATCTGGGAAGGCATCAACGGGCGCGGCACCGGCTGGCGTGCCGACCGCCGATTGGTCCGCCGGTACGACTGGGCGACCCTGGTGTGGGTGCTGGTCTTCGCGGCCCGCTACCTCGTGCAGAACTACCTCTACGACACCGATCAGGTGGGCTGGCTCGCGGCGGTCCGGTTGCTGATGGGTTACCCGGTCTTCATCGTTGCGATCGTGATCTCGGTCTGGATCATCGCCGGCACGAGTGCCATCCGGCTCCCGGAGAGCATCACCCGCAAACGCTGACGGCACACGGGCCCGTCGCCCAGTGACCGCGCCGGCCAGTGGCAGCAGTTGCCGCCCGTGGCAGGCGACCGCCGACCATCAGCGCAGCGCCTCGCGGACCTCGGCTTCCACCTCGGTGGAGGCGACGAACAGCAACTCGTCACCCGGTTCCAGCGGCTCGTCGGGCTGCGGCACGATCACCCGGCCACCGCGCAGGATCGTCACCAGCGCGGCGTCCCGCGGCAGGATGAGATCCCGCACGGGTCGCCCGGCAATGCTGGTGGTGGGCGGCAGCGTCACCTCTACCAGGTTCACCTGGCCCTGGCGCAACGTGAACAGCCGCACCAGGTCGCCGACGGTCACCGCCTCCTCGACCAGCGCCGCCAGGATGCGCGGCGTGGACACCGCGACGTCGACACCCCACGCGTCGGTGAACAACCACTCGTTGCGCGGATCGTTGACCCGGCCGACCACCCGCCCGACGGCAAATTCGGTCTTGGCCAGCAGCGAGACCACCAGATTCACCTTGTCGTCGCCGGTACAGGCGATGACGACGTCACAGGTCTGTAGGCCGGCGTCTTCGAGCAACGCGACCTCGCAGGCGTCGGCGAGCACCCATTCCGCCGCCTCGATCCGGCCGGGCTTGATCGCCTCCGGGTCCCGGTCGATCAGCATCACCTGGTGGCCATTTTCTACAAGCTCACCGGCGATCGAACGACCGACCGACCCGGCTCCCGCGATCGCGATCCGCATCAGTGGTTCTCTCCCTGGGAGGCGCCGGTTGGCTCACCGGCGATCGAACGACCGACCGACCCGGCTCCCGCTGTCGCGATCGGGGTGGCGATGGAGGTGGCGATCGGGGTCGCGATCGGCATCACAGACCGTCCACCGGGGAGATCGCGGCCTTGTCGGCCACGTCGTGGATGTCCTTGGACAGCACCGAGGCGTAGATCAGGTCACCTTCCTGCACAACGGTTTCCGCGGCCGGCAACAGGCCGCGGCCGAACCTGACCACGAAAGCGGTGTGGATGCCGACGCCGGATTCCAGCTCCGACAACGGACGGCCGATCCAGTGGCGGTGATAGGGCAGGTTCACGATCGTCACGGTGCCCGACGGGTCGCGCCATTCGCTGATCAGCCCCTCGGGGATGATCGCGCGCAGCAACCGGTCCGTCGTCCAGGGCACGGTCGCCACGGTCGGGATGCCGAGCCGTTCGTACACCTGCGCCCGCTTCGCGTCATAGATCCGGGCAACCACGATCTCGACGTTGAACTGCTCGCGGGCCACGCGTGCGGCGATGATGTTGGAGTTGTCTCCGGAGGACACCGCGGCGAACGCGTGCGCCTCGGTGATCCGGGCGGCCAGCAGTACATCCCGGTCGAAGCCCATCCCGGTGACCTGCTGACCGTGGAATTCCGACCCGAGCCGGCGGAACGACGCCGGGTCGCGATCGATCACCGCGACCGAGTGGCCGGCCCGGCCGAGCTGGCGTGCAAGGGATGACCCGACACGTCCGCAACCCATGACCACGATGTGCACTGGGAGTGACCCTTCCCTGGTGGGCCCGATGCCCCGGTTGAACTGCTGCGGTCCCTGCCGACGCCTGCGGCGCGAGGTGAATGCACCGTAGGAAACCTACAACCAGTTTCCGCGCATCGTCTCCGTGGTGCCGATCACCGGAAACGGAACAATCTGTTTGTGCCTGTTGTGATCTACGGACCGTAGGCTCCCCGACGTGTCCAAATTGACCACGGCGGCCAAGCGCGTGCTGGTCGGCCGCCCGTTCCGCAGCGACCGGCTCACCCACACGCTGCTGCCCAAGCGCATCGCGCTCCCCGTTTTCGCCTCCGACGCCCTGTCCAGCGTCGCGTATGCACCCCAAGAGATCTTCGCCGTCCTGTCGGTGGCCGGGTTGGCCTCATATGCCTATGCCCCTTGGCTGGCCGTGCTCGTGTGTCTGGTGATGATCGTGGTCGTCGCCTCCTACCGGCAGAACGTGCACGCCTATCCCAGCGGCGGCGGCGACTACGAGGTCGTCACCAAGAATCTCGGACCGACCTTCGGCCTGCTGGTGGCCAGCGCCCTGCTGGTGGACTACATCCTCACCGTTGCGGTGTCGACGGCGGCCGGTGTGGCCAACATCGGGTCGGCCGTCCAGATCGTCGGCGATCATCCGGTGACGTTCTCGGTCGGCATCATCGCGCTGGTGTGCGCCGCCAACCTTCGCGGTATCCGTGAATCGGGCGTGGCTTTCGCCATTCCGACGTACCTGTTCATCGTCTCGGTACTCGGCATGATCATCACTGGGCTGGTGGAGTACGTCATCGGTGCCGACATGCAGGCCGATAGCGCCGCTTACGACCTGCAGGCGGAGTCCACCCTGACCGGCTTCGCGTTGGTGTTCCTGCTGCTGCGCGGTTTCTCCTCGGGATCGGCGGCACTGACCGGTGTCGAGGCAATCTCCAACGGTGTGCCGGCGTTCACCAAACCCAAGTCGAAGAACGCGGCAACGACCCTGGCCCTGATGGCCGGCCTGTCGGTGACGATGATGCTCGGTCTGGTCACGCTCACCCTGATGACCGGCGTGCACTACGCCGACGATCCGGCCACCCAACTGGTCGGGGCGCCGGAGGGCTACTTCCAGAAGACGCTGATCACCCAGATCGCCGAAACCGTGTTCTCCGGCTTCCCGGTGGCGTTCTACGTCATTTCGTTCGTGACCGGTCTCATCCTGGTGCTCGCCTGCAACACCGCTTTCAACGGCTTCCCGGTGCTGGGTTCGATTCTCGCGCAGGACAGGTTCCTGCCGCGTCAGCTGCACACCAGAGGCGATCGACTGGCCTTCTCCAACGGCATCGTGTTCCTTGCCGCGATCGCGATCGTGCTGGTCATCGTGTTCCAGGCGGACGTCACCGCGCTGATCCAGCTCTACATCGTCGGGGTCTTCATCTCCTTCACCTGCTCGCAGCTCGGGATGATCAGACACTGGACCCGGCTGCTGCGGACCGAGCAGGACGGCGGCCAACGTCGGCGCATGATGCGCAGCAGGGTGATCAACGCCGTCGGGTTCGGCTTCACCGCGGTCGTCCTGGTGATCGTGCTGGTCACCAAGTTCGCCGCCGGGGCATGGATCACGCTGGTGGCGATCGCGATCATCTTCTACACCATGAAGTCGATCAAGAAACACTATGAACGGGTTTCGCTGGAGATCGCGGCCGACGAGGACGACATGGTCCTGCCGAGTCGGGTGCATTCGGTGGTGCTGGTGTCCAAGCTGCACCTGCCGACGATGCGGGCGCTGGCCTACGCGCGGGCGACCCGTCCGGACTACCTGGAGGCCGTCACGGTGAACGTCGATCCGGAGGACACCGCAGACCTCGCCCGGGAGTGGGAGGACAGGCAGATCCCGGTGCCGTTGAAGGTCATCGATTCCCCGTTCCGGGAGATCACCAAGCCGGTGCTGGACTACGTGCGGCGGGTGCGCAAAGACCAGCCACGCGACATCGTCACCGTCTTCATCCCCGAGTACGTGGTCGGTCACTGGTGGGAACAGTTGCTGCACAACCAGTCCGCGCTGCGGCTCAAGGGTCGGTTGCTGTTCACCCCAGGGGTGATGGTCACGTCGGTGCCGTGGCAGCTGTCGTCCTCGGATGCCCTGGACGAGCGAATCCGGCAGCGGGCCAATCGCGGGATGTCGGTCCGCGGTCCGATGCCCGGTGCGACGTTCGAGGGTGATCAAATCCAGTACCAGCCGGGCGGCCTGGCCGGTAGCCGGGATGACGAATGAGCAGCGAACACCGCGCCGAGGCGCTGACCGCGGACGAACTGGCGCCCGGCATCGAGGTGGTGCTGGACATCGGCCCGGTCGCGCACGGCGGTCACTGTGTCGCCCGTTTCGACGGGAGGGTGGTCTTCGTCCGGCTCGCGTTGCCGGGGGAGCGTGCGCTGGTCCGGATCACCGAGGCCAAGCGCGGATCGTTCTGCCGGGCTGAGGCGATCCAGGTTCTCCGCAGCGATCCGCGGCGGGTCGATGCGCCGTGTCCGCATTTCCATCCCGGCGGCTGCGGTGGCTGCGACTTCCAGCACGCGGACGGCGCCCTGCAGCGCGAACTGAAGGCGGCCGTCGTCGCGGAGCAGCTTCTCAGGCTGGCCGGCATCGAACGTGCCGTCGAGGTGAAGCCGTTGGCGGGCAACGGGTTCGGCTGGCGGAGCAGGGTTCGCTGGGCGCTGGACACCGAGGGCAGGATCGGCCCCCGCGGCGTCCGCTCGCACCGGGTGGAAGGCATCAACCCGACCGCACCGTGCCTGATCGCCGTTCCAGAACTGACCCCGCTCGCGGCGTCCATCGACGTGCCACCCGGAGTGCGCCCGCCGCACCGCGGCCGACAGACGCGCGGTGCGGTTCGCCGGCCGGCCGGCGGCAGGGGAGCGAATCGGGCCGCCGGCGCGCTGCCCGAGGTCGCCCTGACCAGAGACGCGAGCGGCGAGAGCACTGCCACCTGGATCGGGCTGCCGTCATCGACGGTCGTCCGGGAGCGGGCTCTGGGCCGGGAGTTCACGGTGGCCGCGGATGGCTTCTGGCAGGCGCACGTCGACGCCGCCGACGTGCTGGCCGGTGCGGTTGCCGAGGCCATCGCCGACCAGGATCTCGCGGGCAAGTCTGCGTGGGATCTCTACGGAGGGGTCGGCCTGTTCGCGGAAGTGCTGTGCCGCGCGGTCGGCCCGGACGGCACCGTGGTCAGTGTCGAGTCCGACCAACGCGCCGGAGAACTCGCCGCCGAGAATCTGGCCGGCCATCCGCAGGCGAGCGTCGCCGTCGGCAAGGTCGAGTACGTGCTGGCGGATCTGCCCGAGTCCGTCGATGCTGTCGTGCTCGACCCCCCACGCAGCGGCGCCGGGGCGGCGCTGTGTGCGGCGCTTGCCGAACGAACACCGTCGGTCATCGTCTATGTGGCGTGCGACCCAGCGGCGCTCGCCCGTGATGCCGCCGCGCTGGCCAAGGCCGGCTACCGGCTGGACACCCTGGAAGCGTTCGACGCGTTCCCACAGACCCACCACGTGGAATGCGTCGCCCGTTTCCTTCCGTGAACGCACTTCTCGCTACCCCGACCAAGCTTGTGTCCTTCCGTGATGCACACGGTGCGTTGATCGGCCCTCCGCCTGCGTGAGCGGCGCTTGACCTCCGGCTGCGTCGGGAGAAAGCTCCGCAAACAGCACGTATCGGGAGGGCGGTGCAGTGCCTCTTGGAGTCATCACAAGCCGTTGCCGCCTGTCCGGCGGTGTTCTCGCCCCGTGGCGGAGGATTCCCATGACGATGTCCGTAGCGCACCAGCACACTTCACCCGCCCCGACGCCGGGCACGACCTGTCTTGACCCGGCCGGTCCCGACACCGGATTGCCAGGTGCGGCGTCGGACGCCGACCCACAGCCGGCGGCGGAGATCGTCGATGTGCTGTTCCCGCTGGTCGACGACGAGCAGTGGCCGCCTTACCCGGCCGAGCAGGTCGACGCGGTGCTGCTGAGCCATGACCTCGCCGAGATCCGTGGTGTGCCGTGGTTCGCCACCAACCTGAGCCGGGGCGACATCGTCAAGGTCAGGCATGACGGCATCGGCTACGTCGGTGGCAGCGTCGTCAGCCGCGGCGGGCATTCCACGGTCCATGTGATGGCCACCTCCGCCGCCGAACTGGCGCCGGTCGTGGAGCGGTTGCGGGCGTTGGGAGCCGATACCGCCAGCGGACTCACGCCGCCGATGCTGACCGTCGACGTGCCCGAGACGTGTTCGCTGGAAGCTGTACTCGATGTCCTGGCGGATGCGGAATCGATGACCTGCGCGCACAGCGTCGCCAGCAGGCAGCACCGGAGCCCCGCCACCGGCTGACGGGTGACCGCGCTGCGGGGCCGCGTTTCTCTGCAGTGCGAGAGCCATTGTTCATCGGCGCCGCGCCCCTCACCCCGCACTCCTGCTGCATCACCCCATGCCCGGTGGCGTCAGCGTCACCATCGAATCTCCAAAAGGGAACCGACCGTGAATGCCCCGACCCTGACCCCTGTGACGGCCACCGACCCGGCTGTTGTGGCAGGCCTGGCCGGCCGGGTGATCTCGCCTGCCGACCCCGACTACGACACGGCGCGGCGGGCGTGGACCCTCGCCGTCGACCAGCGGCCGGCCCTGGTCGTGCAGGCAGCGACTGCTGACGACGTCAGTGCCTACGACGACACCATCGACGTGCTGATCTCCGCTGCCGGTCCGGGCGCTGACACCGCACTCCTCGCGGTTGACGTCCGTGCGCTGGGTGGGGCGGCGGGTCGTCCGGATCCCAGCGGCGGGGCGGTCGATTCGGTGCCCGGCAAGTATCTGTCGTTCGGCGTCGGTATTCCGATGACGCCGGAGGTCGGCGCCCGCTTGCACGGCGAACTGACCGCGTTGCGTGCCGCGTTGGCACCGTGGGCGGACGAGTGTGGATACATGAACTTCCGGGAACGTCCCACGCCCGCCGAGCAGTTCTTCGGCGCGGAGACGTTGGCGGAGTTGCGCGAGGTTTCCCAGCGGTGGGACCAGTCACAGCTGTTGCAGCCGAACCATCCCGTTCGCTGACGGACATCGAGGCTGCGCTCCCGGTGTGGTCGGCGGGCCGCTGCCCACCTCAGGTGGGTGAGCAGCGGCCCGCCTGCCACCGGACCAGCGACCCGGGACTGTTGGTGATGATGGCGTCCACCCCGGCCGCCGTCAGCTGCTCCCACGCGCGCGGGTCGTCGGCGGTCCATGCGGCGACTGCGATCCCGGCGTCCCGGAGTTCGGTCACGATCCCGGGCCGGCCGAGCACCGCCCGGTACTCGGGGTTGTAGGCGACGGCTGCGAGCTCGCGGCAGCGGTCCACCGGGTCGTCGTCCAGCTGCTCGACCAGCAGGCCGAAGGGTCGTCCCGGATCGAGCTGTGCCAGCCGCCGTAGCACCGGTACGTCGAAGGACTGCAGGAACACCCGGTCCTCGCAGCGATGCGTGCGAATGGTCTCGAGCACCGCGGTCAGTTGCGCTGTGGTGTGTTCGCCCTTGAGTTCCAGCATCAGCGCCCGCTCGGCGCTACCGGTGCCCATCATCGACGCCAGCAGAGCCGCGAGCTCGGGGACCGTCTGGTCGGGCAGTCCGTGGATCCTGGCGGCCGCCAACTCTGCGGACGAACGCTCGCGCACGGCTCCGGTCGCGGTGGTGGTGCGCTCCAGCGTCGGGTCGTGCAGGATCACCGGCACCCCATCGGCGGTCGGCTGGGTGTCGGCCTCCACCCATCGCGCGCCCGCCGCCCATGCCGCTTCGAACGACGGGATTGTGTTCTCCGGCACGTCTGCGGCCGACCCGCGGTGGCCGATGACCAGGGGCAACAGGCCCCGCCTCGGCGGCGCAGTCGGCCGGCCGACGGGGTCGGAATCGGACGTTCGTCCGGGATCTGCGTGCGTCCCGGCTCCGCCGGACGCAGATCGTTGCCGCGCCCACTCCGGTTCCATGCGATGGCAGATTACCGACAAGGATGAACCTGGCCACGCCGTTGCACGTCCTGTCGCCGCGCCGACGGCACGGGGTACCGCCAGGGCGGTACCGTCGCTGAGTGGATCCCGCCGCGTCGGCGGTGTGCACGGCTGGCCCCGGGCTGCCGGGGATCACCCGCCGGGTTGGCATGAGCGATTTGGCACGGGACAGCTGGAGGCGTCGGTGACAGAGCAGGGTCCGTCGGCACGGGACAACCGGTCGCCCGTGGACGCGACGCGATCGTCGCCGGCCGGCCCGTCGAACGGGTTGCGCGTCGAACTCGGCGCGGCGTCGCCGGTCGATGTGGCCGGCGGTGCGGCGGTCGACCTGTCGGATCTGTCGCCGGCCCGGCTGCGGGAGATGTCCGCCGAGCAGCGGACAGCGCTGGCCGCGCGGATCCGTGGGTTCCTGGTCGAGCAGACCTCCAAGCGCGGCGGGCACCTGGGCCCGAATCTCGGTGTCGTCGAGTTGACCATGGCGCTGCACCTCGTGTTCGACTCGCCGCGGGACCCGATATTGTTCGACACCGGTCATCAGGCGTACGTACACAAGATCGTGACCGGCCGGGCCGACCGCTTCCCGGCTCTGCGAACCCGCAACGGATTGTCCGGTTATCCGAACAGGGCCGAGTCGGAGCACGACTGGATCGAGAACTCGCACGCCTCGACCTCGCTGTCCTATGCCGACGGGCTGGCCAAGGCGCTGACCCTGCGGCACGAGACCGATCGCACGGTGGTGGCCGTCATCGGCGACGGAGCACTCACCGGCGGTATGGCCTGGGAGGCGCTGAACAACATCGCGGGCGCCCCGGATCGGCCGTTGGTGATCGTGCTCAACGACAACGGCCGCTCCTACGCGCCGACCACCGGCGGGATGGCGCAGCGGTTGGCCGCGATGCGGTTGCGGCCCGGTTACGAGCGGATGCTCGGGCGGGTCAAGCACACACTGCCCAGGGCGCCGGTCGTCGGTCGGCCGCTGTATTCGGCGTTGCACGCCGCGAAGTCGGCGGTCAAGGACTGGCTGATCCCGCAGACGATGTTCGCCGACCTCGGCCTGAAGTACCTGGGCCCCATCGACGGTCACGATGTCGAGGCGCTGCAGACGGCGTTGCAGGCGGCCAGGGATTTCCGTGGGCCGGTGCTGGTGCACTGCGTGACCCGCAAGGGTGAGGGATACCCGCCGGCCGAGTCCGACGACGCGGAGATGATGCACTCCCCACCGGCTTTCGACCCCTCGACCGGCAAGCCGACGGCCGCCAGCAGCACGACCTGGACCCATGTGTTCGGCCGCGAGATGGTGGTGGCCGGGGCGGAGCGACCGGACGTCGTCGCGATCACCGCCGCGATGTGCGGACCGACCGGGTTGACGCCGTTCGCAACCGCGTTCCCCGACCGGTTCTTCGACGTGGGCATCGCCGAGCAGCATGCGATGACCTCCGCGGCGGGTTTGGCGATGGGCGGCATGCACCCGGTGGTCGCGGTCTACGCGACTTTCCTGAACCGCGCGTTCGACCAGTTGTTGATGGACTGCGCGTTGCACCGGTTGGGTGTCACCGTCGTGTTGGACCGGGCCGGCATCACGGGGGAGGACGGGCCCAGTCACCACGGCATGTGGGACATGTCGCTCGCCGCGATGATCCCCGGTCTGCGAATGGCCGCGCCGCGGGACGCCGCGACACTGGCCGAAGAGTTGTCCGAAGCGCTCGACGTCACCGACGGTCCTACCGTGTTGCGCTTCCCCAAGGGTGCGGTCGCGATGACAGTGCCTGCGGTGCGCCGGTTCCGGCACCTTCCGCATTTTGTGCCGGCAGACGATCCGGTGGCGGACTCACTCGGCGGCGTCGACATCCTCGCCGAGCCGGCCGACGGCCAAGAGCACGACGTCCTGCTCGTCGCGGTCGGTGCCTTCGGTGCGCTGGCCGTCGAGGCGGCCGCGCGACTCGCCCAGCAGGGCATCGGGGTCACGGTCGTCGATCCGCGGTGGGCGTTGCCGGTGCCGGCCGAGATCGCCGCACTGGCGGTAGAGCACCGTCTCGTCGTCACGCTCGAAGACGGTGGGCGGTCCGGCGGTGTCGGCGCCGCGGTCAGCGACGTGCTGGCCGGAAGCGGTGTCCCCGTGCAGGTTCTCGCCATCCCGCAGCAGTTCCTGGAGCCGGCCCCCCGAGCCGAACTCCTCGCCGACCTGGGCTTGACCGCGCAGGCGGTGGCCCGAGGCATCACCGAAGAGATCGCCAGGACGACCCAGGACCCGGCGGCCACGAGTGACGACCGGATGGCCGGCGATCGCGACGCCGGCGCCGCGGGCTGAACGGGTCCTGACCATGCGGGTGCTGGTGGTGGAAGACGCCCGACGGTTGGCGGACGCCATCGCGCGTGGTCTGCGCGCGGAAGGAATGGCCGTCGACGTGGCCTATGACGGCAAGGAAGGCCATCAGAAGTCGACCTTCACCCGGTACGACGTCGTCGTGCTCGACCGCGATCTGCCGGAGATGCACGGGGACGACCTGCTGGCCGAGATCGTGGCAGCCGGGGACATCACCAGGGTGCTGATGCTCACCGCGTCGGCCGGTGTGGACGATCGGGTCGACGGCCTGTCGCTGGGAGCCGACGACTACCTGTCCAAGCCGTTCGCCTTTCCCGAACTGGTGGCACGGGTGCGGGCGCTGGGCCGCCGGGCGACCCCCGCGGCTCCGCCGGTCCTGCGCGCCGGCGAGCTCGAACTCGATCCGGCGCGGCACACCGTCACCCGTGGCGGTCGTCCGATCGACCTGACGCGCAAGGAGTTCGGCGTGCTGGAGGCGCTGCTGGCCGCCGGCGGTTCGGTGGTGTCCAGCGAGGAACTGCTGGAGCGGGTGTGGGACGAGAACGCCGACCCCTTCACCACGACCGTGCGGGTCACCATGATGACCCTTCGCCGCAAGCTGGGCGAGCCGGTGGTCATCGACACGGTGGTCGGCGCCGGCTACCGGGTCCTTCCTGCATGAACCATCGGCGGCGGCCCCTCGCCGGCGCCCGATGAGCGCCGGCACCGGATGATCGCAGGTACCGAATGAGCGCGGTCGCCGTGACCGGGTCGTCGGTCCGGGCACCGCTCCGGCAGGGGCTCCGGCTCCGGTTGACGCTGCTGTCGACCGCCCTGCTCGCGCTCATCGGGGCGTTGCTGCTGGCTCTGTCGTACCTGGTGGTCGGGCGCGTCGTCGGTGCACTGCCGCAGTTCCCGCCGGGCACTTCGGTGCAGATCGGCGACCGGGTGATGGACGCCTCGCAGGCTGCCGCCGAGGTCGCGGCCCAGGGCCGACAGACGGTGTTGATCGTCGGGCTGATCGCCTTCCCGCTGCAGGTGATCGCGGGTGCGTTGCTGTCCTGGGTGCTGATCGGCCGCACCCTCCGACCGCTGTTCACGTTGACCAGGACCGCTCGGGCCCTCTCGGAATCCTCGCTGGATCAGCGGATCCGGCTGGACGGACCGCGCGACGAGGTGGCCGACCTGGCCGACACGTTCGACGACATGCTCGACCGGCTGCAGGGCGCGTTCGACGCGGAGCGGCGCTTCGTAGCCAACGCTTCGCACGAGTTGCGCACGCCGCTGGCGGTGATCCGCACGGAGGTCGAGGTGACGATGGCCGACCCGGACGCCGACGCAGCCGATCTACGACGGATGGGTGCAGTGGTCCTCGAGGCCACCGACCGGGCGAACAGGCTGCTCACGTCGCTGCTGGTGCTGGCACGGACGCAGGCCCGCGGAGTGTCGGTGCGGCAACCGGTGGACCTGGCCGCTCTGGTCCGGCCGGCCCTGCGGGCGGTCGGCGCCGAGCTGGCGGAGCGGGATCTGGCCGTCTCGGTGACCGGTGATCCGGCCGTGGTGCGGGGGGATCCGACACTGCTGGACCGGTTGGTCGGCAATCTGGTGGAGAACGCGGTGCGCCACAACGTGACCTCGGGCTGGATCAAGATCAGCACCGCGGCCGCCGACGGCGCGGGGACTCTCGATGTGGCCTCGTCCGGAGCGGTGATCGAACCCGATGCCTGCGCCGAACTGTTCGAGCCGTTCCGGCAGGGTCGTCGTGCGCGGGTGGATTCGGGTGATCAGGATGGTCGGAGCACCGGCCTGGGCTTGTCCATCGTCCGCGCGGTGGTGGCGGCGCACGACGGCACCGTGGGAGCAGTACCGGTCACCGGCGGGGGACTACAGGTGACGGTCCGGCTGCCGGCGGATCCGGGCGGGCCGGGGACAGGCTGAAGGGAGCAATCAGGTGTTGCTGACGCGCGCTGTTGCCGAAGGCATCAGGGACGGTACCGTCACGGCCGTGTTCCGTCGCTGGGACGCACCGCGGGTCCGGTCCGGCGGCACCCAGCGAACTCAGGCCGGGGTGGTGCGGTTCGTCTCGGTGCAGCTGGTGGATCCCGCCGACCTCAGCGACACAGATGCCGTCAATGCCGGCATGGCATCGCTCACCGAACTGCACAAGGCGAACCAACGAGGACGCGGATCGCAGCTCTACCGGATCGGTGTGACGTTCGACCGGCCGGACGAACGGGTCGCGCTCCGCGACACACTGCCCACCGCCGCCGATGTCGCGGCGATCACCGCCGCTCTGCACCGGATGGACCGCGGCCGGGCGACCGGGCCGTGGACCCGGGAGATCCTCCGGTTGATCGCCGCCCGGCCGGCGGTGCGCGCACCCGACCTCGCCGCGTCGCTGGGCCGGGAGACCCAGCCGTTCAAGATCGACGTGCGCAAGCTCAAGGAACTCGGACTGACACACAGCCTGGAGGTCGGATACGAGCTATCCGCGCGAGGCCGCGCGTATCTGCAACTATCCGGTGACGCCGCGATCGAGACCAACCCGGCTGACACCGACTGAACGGCCACTCAACGCCGTTGCGCGATGCCCTTCACATACGCGGCCTGACCTGCGTGCTGCAGGCCGTCGGACACGACGCTGATCAACCGGACGCCGAGGGTCACCGGCGGGTCCCAGTTCGTGTCGACCGCACGGTCCAGGTCGGCGTCCGAGAGCCCGGAGAGTTGCGACCTGGCCGCTTCGTACACGGCGTCGAGATAGCCGGTGAGCAGATCCGCCGAAACCCGGACCAGGCCGACCTCCTCCGGATTCTGCCCGTAACCGGTGGCGTCCTCGTCGAGGGGCAATCCGAACCGCTCTGCCCAGCCCTGCTCGGACCAGACCTGCGGCGAGCCGAAAGCGTCCGACAGATGGTCGTCCTGCACCCGGCCGATGTGCCACGCAAGCCAGGCGATCGTGTTCGCCTCCGGGTCTGCCCGGTAGGTCAGTGTCTCGACGTCGAGGCCGTCGACCACCCGGTGCACGGTCTGCTTCACTCGGTCGAAGGCGTCCAGCAGCAGCTCGGAGGTCTTCATCGGCAACCCTTCGTCGAGAAGTGCCGACTGGGGTCGAGCGTCGAGGCTATCCCGCGGCTCCTCCGCGCTGCGCCGCGGGCCGTCCGCCCGCCGCTCGGCGCATCCCATGCGCACGCCATGCAGGTGCGTCGGGTCATGCGCGGTGATCGCCCATGCTCGGCGAGTGGTGCAGGGGGCACAGCGGATTCTGCGTCCATGGCCACGGTATTCTCACCTTCCGCCGGTGAGGCACCGACAGGCGACGCTTCCTATGTGTCGTTCGTGCCTTTTTGCGACCTTTCTCAGCCGTTCCCGCCCTGCTCCCACCTGACCGGTGCGACGATGAGACCCTGCTCACCCGGCTGACGCCCGCTGCCTTCCGCGGCTACAAACCGGCCTGGCTGCGCACCGACATCGTCGCCGGAGTCACGCTGGCGGCCGTCGCCATCCCCGAGACCATGGGATACACATCTATCGCGCAGGTGCCGGTGGTGACCGGTCTCTACACGGTGATCTTCCCGGCGTTGCTGTTCGCGTTGCTCGGCTCGTCGCGCCTGCTGGTGGTCGGGGCCGACTCCGCGACCGCCGCCATCCTGGCCGCCGGGTTGGCCAGCCTGGGCATCGCCGGGCTCAACCCGTACTCGCCGGAATGGCTGGCGTATACGTCGCTGACGGCTCTGGTGTGCGGCGCCCTGCTGCTGTTGGCGAGGCTGCTGCGACTGGGGTTCATCGGCGATTTCCTGTCTTCGTCGGTGTTGATCGGCTTCCTCACCGGCGTGGGGATCCAGGTCTTCACCGGGCAGATCCCCGACATGCTCGGGATCGCCAAGGGAACGGGCACGTGGTTCCAGCAGCAGTGGTGGACGATCACCCATCTGTTCGACGCGAACCTGCCGACGGTGGCCTTCGCGGTGGGCGCCCTGGCCGTCATCCTGGGGTTCAAGAAACTGCTCCCCAAGGTGCCCGGAGCGATCGTGGCGGTGATCGGATCGATCATCGTGGCAACCGTCCTGGACGTCGGTCAGGACGGTGTCGCTCTGGTGGGCACGGTTCAGGGAGGCTTCCCGCCGATCGGGTTGCCATCGGGTGTCGGCTGGTCGGACATCGCTTCGGTGATCGGCGTCGCCTTCTCCTGCTTCGTGCTGATCATCGCGCAGAGTGCTGCAACCTCTCGCAGTTTCGCGATGCGGCACGGGCAGAAGGTGGACGTCAACCGAGACATCGTCGGTCTCAGTGGTGCCAACTTCGCCGCCGGTCTGACCGGCACCTTCGTGGTCAACGGCAGCCCCACCAAGACGCAGATCCTCGACGAGCAAAAGGGTCGCACGCAGCTCGCCAACATCACGATGGCGGCCGTGGTCTTGATCGTCGTGCTGTTCCTGACCGGGTTGCTGACGAACATGCCCAAAGCCGTCCTCGGTGCCATCGTGTTCCTGATCGGCATCGACCTGATCGACATCCCGGGCCTGCGCCGGGTGTGGCATGCGCGCCGCAGCGAGTTCGTCATCGCCGCGCTGACCGGTGTCGTGGTCTTCGCCATCGGCGTCGAACAAGGCATCGTCCTGGCGATCGTCGCTTCCATTCTGGAGATGATCAGGCGGCAGTACAGGCCGGAGCGCTTCGTCGTCGGGGTGGACAAGGGCGGCACCCCCACCTACACCAAGGCCACGCCAGGGACGCAGAGCGCGCCGGGGTTGATCGTCTTCCGCTACGACGCGGACCTGTTCTACGCCAACGCCAATCGTTTCTCCGACGATGTCCAGGCGCTCATCACCGAAGCGCCGGACCCGGTGCGGTGGCTGGTACTGGACTGCACCTCCATCCCGGACGTCGACTACTCCGCCGGCCTGGCCGTCGACGGCCTCATCGCCTTCGTCCACGAACGCGGAGCGGTGTTCGCCCTCGCCGGACTCGACCCGGATCTGCAGACGACGCTGACCCAGCAGGGCGTGCTGCAGATGCTGAACGCGGACCACATCTATGCTTCCGTCGACGCCGCGGTGGCGGCGTTCCGCGCATTGCCGGTGCCCACCACGCCGATGGCGCCGGGCGGCACCGTCACGTCGTGATGCGTGCCCGCGGTTCGCGGGTGGTGGACGGAGCTGGAGGCAACGCGGTGCATCCGAACGCAGCTGTGGTGGCGGAGGCGCTGGGAGAGGCGGGCGCGCAAGGCGCGGTGCGCCAGCTCGAGGACTCGGCGAGGACGGCAGCGGAAGCGGCCGCCGCCCTCGGCTGCCCGGTCGGCGCGATCGCCAACAGCCTGGTTTTCATGGCCGACGACCAACCCGTGCTGATCCTGACCAGCGGCGCGCACCGCGTCGACACCGCCCACGTGGCAACTCTTCTGGGAGTCAGCAAGGTGCGACGGGCCACACCCGAACAGGTCCGTGCCGCGACCGGCCAGCCCATCGGCGGGGTGGCGCCGGTCGGTCATCCGGAGCAGGTCCGGACTTTGGTCGACACCGATTTGCAGCAGTACGAGGTGGTCTGGGCGGCCGGCGGGACACCGCACACCGTCTTTCCGACGAGCTTCGACGAGTTGCTGCGGATCTGCTCGGCCGAGCCGGTCACCGTTCAGCCGCCGTCCTGACCACCTACGCGTCCTGGCGGTCACCGTCGAACCGTGCTGCTGCGGCGGCCTCGATCAGCCGGCCAGCAATTCCGCGGTGATACCGCGGGTACGCCGCGGGTTGCTCACCATGCCCGAGGGCTTGGCCGGAAGTACCAGCGTCGCGACGTCCAGGCCACGGGTCCGGCGGGGATTGCTGACGAAGGCAGTGCTCACGACGGCGGCGAAGGAGGACGGGGCAGCAGCCGTGTCGGCGGCCGGGGCGGGGGTGTGAGCGGACGTCGTCATGTCGGCACCTTCGTTTCGCGGGAGTGGGTAGCGGGCGAACAACTGTTCCGCTGTTTGCTCAGCATGACGCATCAACCCCAGGATTGATGACGTTCTGTCGTCTCACTCACTCCATATGACGCGAAAGCCACCCAAACGAGCGAACGCGCCGCCGAATTTCTCCATCCGGCGGCGCGTTACGTTCGTATTAGCAGCTTCAAACGGGCAAGGTTGCCACGCCCGGCGCAGCGAAGCGCCGGCCGGTCACCTTCTCGGAAACACCAGTGCGGTCCAGATACGGGGTGATCCCACCCAGCCAGAACGGCCAGCCGGCACCGGTGATGACGCCGAGGTCGAGGTCGGCGGCGTCGGCGACCACGCCCTCGTCGAGCATCAGTCGTGCCTCCTGCGCGAGCGCGACCAGCACGCGGTCCAGAACCTGCTCAGCGGTGGACGGACGATCGCCCTGCACGAGCAGCGCGGCGATCTCCGGGTCCAGGATCTGCTTGCCGTTCTCGTCCCAGCTCAACAGCGTGCGATGCCCACCGGCGACGATGCGTTGCAGATTCGCCGAGATCGGGAACCGGTCGCCGAACGCCTCGTGCAGCGTTTCCTGCACGTGCAGGGCGACGGCCGGCCCGGTGAGCTGGGTGAGCATCAGCGGGCTCATCGGCATCCCGAGCGGCTCGAGCGCCCCGTCGGCCACCTCCGGTGATGTGCCCTCGTCGATGGCGGCCAGGACTTCACCCATGCTGCGCAGCAGCAGCCGGTTGACCACGAACCCGGTGGCGTCCTTCACCAGGATCGGGCCCTTCTTCAGGGACTTCGCCAGGGCGAAAGCCGTTGCCAGCGTTGTGTCGTCGGTCTGCTCACCGCGGACGATCTCCAGCAGCGGCATCACCGCGACCGGGTTGAAGAAGTGGAATCCGACCACCCGCTCGGGGTGCCGCAGATCCGCGGCCATGGCGGAGATGGACAGCGATGAGGTGTTGGATGCCAGCACGGTCTGCGGTCCGACGGCCTTCTCCAACTCGGCGAAGACCTGCTTCTTGACGGCGAGTTCCTCGAAGACGGCCTCGACGACGAACTCGGCGTCGCCGAACGCTGTGTAGTCCAGGGAACCGGTGACCAGCGCGGTGAGCCGGTTCGCCTCGTCGGCGCTGATCCGGCCCTTCGACCTCAGCTTCTCCACGTCCCGCGCGACACCGGCCAAGCCCTTGTCGAGCCGGGCCTGGTCAACGTCGGTCATCACCACCGGGACGTGCAGATTGCGGGCGAACAGCAGAGCCAGCTGGGACGCCATCAAGCCGGCGCCGATGACGCCGACCTTGGTGACCCGTCGGGCCAGCGACGCGTCGGGCGCCCCCGCGGGCTTGCGCGCGCGCTTTTGCACCAGGTTGAACGAGTACACCCCGGCCCGGAACTCCTGGCTCATGATCAGGTCCACCAGCGCGTCGCGTTCGGCGGCCAGGCCGGTCTGAAGATCCGTGGTGCGGGACAGCGCGATCATCTCCAGCGCCCGGTACGGGGACAGTGCCGCTCCATGCGTGCGCATGTCCGCGATGACCTTCCCGCGTTCCAGGGCGGCCGCCCACTCGTCGTCGGTGGCCCCGCGGAACTCGCTGCGGGCCACAGTGATCGAGCCGTCGAGGACCCCGGTCAGCCAGGCCAGGGACTGTTCCAGGTAGTCGGCCGCATCGAGCACGACGTCCACCACGCCCAGCCGCAACGCGTCCTTCGGCTTCATCATGCGGTTCTGGTTCAGTGCGTTCTCGACGATCACCGTGACGGCGTTGTCCGGGCCCGCGATACGAGGCAGCAGCTGGGTACCGCCCCAGCCGGGCAGGATGCCCAGGAACACCTCGGGCAACGCCATCATGGCGGCGTTCGCGGCCAACGTCCGGTAGTCGCAGTGCAGGGCCAGTTCCACCCCGCCGCCGAGGGCCGCTCCGTTGACGAAGGCGAACGTCGGGATGCCCGAGGTGCCCAGCCGGCGGAACACGCGGTGACCGAGCGCGCCGATCTGTGCCGCGCTCTCGCGATCGGCGACCATGCCGGCCTGGGACAGGTCGGCGCCGACCGCAAAGATGAACGGCTTTCCGGTGACCGCGATGGCATCCGGCGCTGCCTCGACGGCGGTGGTGATCGCCGCGTCGAGGCTTTCCAGGCCGAGCGGCCCCAGCGTGCTGGGCCGGGTGTGATCGCGCCCGTTGTCCAGGGTGATCAGCGCGACCCGGCGGCTGCCGCCCGGTGCCGTCTCTGACGGGACCTCCACGATCTTGCAGAACGCGTGCGTCACCACCTCGGCCGGCGCGGCGGACCCCCGGCCGGAAGTCGTTGTCGTCCGCGGCTTCTCGATCGTGCTCACAGGCTGCTCCCGGCGGTCAGGTCGGTGTCGGTGGTCGCGGTGCCGGCGTCGACGGCCGGCTGATCGGCGGTGTAGTGCGGGTTCTCCCAGATCACGGTGCCGCCCATTCCGAGCCCGACGCACAACGTCGTGAGTCCGTATCGGACGTCGGGCCGCTCCTCGAATTCGCGGGCGAGCTGTGTCATCAACCGCACGCCGGATGACGCCAGCGGGTGACCCATCGCAATGGCGCCGCCGTAGGGATTCACCCGCTCGTCGTCATCGGCGAGGCCGAAGTGGTCGGTGAAGGCGAGCACCTGCACGGCGAACGCCTCGTTGATCTCGATCAGACCGATGTCGTCGATGGTGAGTCCCGCTGTGCGCAGGGCCTTCTCGGTGGCCGGGATGGGGCCGGTGCCCATCGTCTCCGGTTCGACGCCGGCGAAGGCGAACGACACCATCCGCATCCGAACCGGCAGACCGAGATCTTCGGCGACGTCGGAGGCCACCAACAGGCAGCCGGTCGCACCGTCGGTCAGACCGGACGCGTTCCCGGCGGTCACCCGCCCGTGCGACCGGAACGGCGTGCGCAGGTTTTCCAGGCCATCGAGAGTCGTTCCGGGACGGGGCAACTCGTCGGTGCCGGCCAGTCCCCAGCCCTGTTCGGAACGCGTCACGATCGGCACCAGATCGGGTCCGATCTTGCCGTTGGCCAGCGCCTTTGCGTACTTCTCCTGGCTGGCGACGGCGTAGGCGTCCGCTCGCTGCTTGGTCAGGTGGGGGTAGCGGTCGTGCAGATTCTCTGCGGTCGAACCCATCATCAAGGCGGACGGATCGACGAGCTTGTCCGCGACGAAACGCGGATTGGGGTCGGCACCCTCGGCCATCGGGTGATGGCCCATGTGCTCGACGCCCCCAGCGATGACGACGTCGTACGCGCCCACCGCGATCCCGGAGGCGACGGTGGTCACCGCTGTCATCGCACCGGCGCACATCCGGTCGATCGCGAAGCCGGGCACCGATTTCGGAAGTCCGGCAAGGATGGCCGCGGTGCGTCCGATCGTCAGACCCTGATCACCGATCTGGGTGGCGGCGGCGATCGCGACCTCGTCTATCCGCTCGGGCGGCAGCGTGGGCTGGCGGCGCAGCAGCTCGCGAATCACCTTGACCACCAGGTCATCGGCCCGGGTCTGCCAGTACTGGCCCTTCTCTCCGGCCTTGCCGAACGGCGTTCGGACGCCTTCGACGAACACGACGTCCCGCAGAGTTCGCTGCCGCGGCACCGAAGTCTCGGATCGGTCGGGGGTGGGTGGTGCTGATGCCGCTGAGACCACGGACGGGCTCCCTCTCATCTGGCGGGCAGGAAGGTGTGGCTGCCCGGTGCCACATACGGATCGCCCCGCAGCGCAGACGGCCGGCGGGAGGCGCTCCGTCGGCATACCGAGGGGCCATCGCGGTCATGCTACTCCGGATGTTACTGGCCGGTAACTTCGGTCGGCATGCTTCCGGTTCCGGCGTCCAATGCCCGCGCCAGTAGCGGTGCCGTCAGCTCGATCTGCCACGGGCGGGCGCCACGCTCTTCCAGTGCCTGCGGGATGTCACCGGCAGCGGGCGGCACCCACAGGATCCGACGGACCGCATCCGGGGACACCAGGTTCTCCACCGGCATGGCAATCCGCTCGGCCAGCTCGGCCAGCGCGGCCCTGGCCGCCTGCAACCTGGCCGCGGCGACGGGGTCGCGCGAGGCCCACTTCGCCGGCGCAGGTGGTCCGTCACCGGGCAGCCGGACCGGCGGCAATTCCTCGGCCGGCAGGGCGAGGCCGCGCGCGATCGCGGCCAGCCAGACCGCGGCGCTGCGTCGTTGCATCCGCCCGGAGAAGACGGGTAGCGCCGTCAGCGCCGCGGTCGTGGTCGGCTGCGCCACCGCAGCTGCGATGATCGCCGAGTCGGGCAGGATTCGGTGTGGGGCAACGTCACGACGGCGCGCCAATGCATCACGGGTGATCCACAACTCGCGGATGACAGCGAGCGCGCGGCGGTCGGTGATGCGGTGCATGCCCGAGGTGCGACGCCACGGGTCGACCCTGGGCGCGGCAGGTGGGGCGGCGATGATGGCGTCGAACTCCTGGTGCGCCCATTCCAGCTTCCCCTGCCTGCGCAGCAGGTCCTCCATCGCGTCGCGCAGCTCCACCAGTACCTCGACGTCCAAGGCCGCGTACGTGAGCCAATCCTGCGGCAGCGGCCGGGTCGACCAGTCAGCGGCGCCGTGCCCCTTGCGCAGGTGCAGGCCGAGCATCTGCTCCACCAGAGGTCCGAGTCCGACCCTGGGCAATCCGGCGAGCCGGCCGGCGAGTTCGGTGTCGAACAAACGGCGGGGCCGGATGCCGATCTCGGCCAGGCACGGGAGATCCTGGTTGGCGGCGTGCAACACCCATTCCGACCCGGCCAGCGGAGCGTCCAGCTCGGACAGGTCGCCCAGCGGGATGGGATCGATCAGGACGGTACCGATGTCCGGCCGCCGCAGTTGCACCAGGTAGGCCCGCGACCCGTACCGGAAGCCGGACGCCCGTTCGGCGTCGATCGCGACCGGGCCCCCGGCGGCAGCGAACAGCTCTGCCCAGTGCAGCAGGTCGGAACGCTCGGTGATCGGTCCGGCGACCGGGTCGCCCGGTTCCAGCAGCGGAACCACCTCGCGGGGCTCGTCCGCAGACTCTTCCTGCGCGGACTCTTCCTGCATGGACTGTTGCCGAACGGACTGTTGCTGAACGGACTGTTGCTGAACGGAGTCGCCTTCGAGCGGGCCACTCGGCAGTGCGCCGTCTTCCGGTGACGGGTCGGTTGAGGGGTCGGTCAGCACGGCGTCCTCCACCGGACCGAGCACGGCGGAGAAGACCGCACGGTCGTCGGGATCGACGCCGTCGGAACCATCGGTGTCGACGTCACCAGTGCCGCGCATCCGCGGAACCTATCGCGCCCGGTGCGCCGTCGGGGCCGGCCGCACCGGGGCCGCACGTCGACAGCGTCAGGAAATCACTCCGGCCCGCATGGCCAACGCGACCATGTGGGCGCGGTCGCCGGTGCCGAGCTTGCGGCCGATCCGAGCGAGATGGCTCTTGACGGTGAGCGCGGAGAGCGAGAGCTGATCACCGATCCACTTGTTCGAACGGCCATCGGCCACCAACCGGATGACCTCGATCTCCCGGCTCGACAGCTCATGGATGCTGCTCGGGATGGTGGCGGTCGTGGGGTTCGCGCGGCGACCGATCAGCACCCCGCTGACACCCGCGCCGACCGCGTCGATCACCGGCCCGATGTCGGCCGTTGGGGCGAGCGCGATCACCCGCGGCCAGCCGGCCTCGCGCAGTGCATGCACCACGCGGCCCGCGTCGGCGCCCAACTGCAGGCTCACCAGAGCGAGATCGCCACCGACCTGCCGGGCCACGAGATCCTCGACGGCCGCCACCGACGCGGCCTCCAGGATCCGTCCCAGACCGATCTCGCTCAGGCTGTTCCGCAGTGGATCGCGGGTACCGCGATCGGGATCGACCAGCAGTACCGTTGCCATCCGCAACGGGATCGCCGGGGTGTCACGGAGCGGGGACCGTTGCGCAGGCAGCAGACCCCCGAGTATTGCGTCGTCAGGGCGTCGCGACGTGCTCATGTCCAGAGCACCGCCGCTCACACCTACCGCCGAGTTGCTCACCGGGCGTTCCTCCAACCGGCCGGGCGACTGCCCGGCGTCACCAAAGTCCGGAACCCGCGGTCGCCCGTCGAGGTCATGGCCTACACGATCAACGGGCATCAGTCGTTCCGTTGTCACAGCTAGTGTCTGCCCTACGGCCGTCCGTGGTCAAGCACTCGAAACGACCAGCCGGTTTCGTCCGATCTCTGCCTAGCGCACGGCGGACGGATCAGACGTTTGCAGCAGCGTCACTCCTTCCGGCGGAAGGCCTGCCGCGACGGACAAGAACTCGACGAATGCCTGTAGGTGTAGGTCGGTCCGCTCATCGGCGGTCCACGACGCGCGAACCTCCAGGTCATCGGCCCGTTGTGGACCGGCAATGTCGCCGAAGCGGGTGGAGGACGTCGCTGTGACGGTGCCTCCGAGCGCGCTGTAGCCGGCCCCGGAGGCTTCCAGGGATTCGGTGAGCCAGCTCCACGCGACCTCGGGCAACAACGGGTCCTGCGCGATCTCCGTGTCCAACTCGCAGGTGGCGAACACCACGACCCGGAGCGAACCACCCCAGGCATCCACACCGTCCGGGTCGAACAGCAGGATCATCCGTCCGGATGCCGTTTCCTCGTCGGTGCCGGCGGGGTAGAGGGTGGCGGACAGAGCGTGGCTCCACGGCGCGAGCCGGGCCGGCGCGGGGAGCGGGCCGAGCTCGACCTCGGTACGGACCCGGGCGACGTCCAACCGGGCGACGGCCCGGCGGAACTCGGCGGGACCGGCGACGCTCGGCGCGGTCATGTCCCGGACACTACGACCGGGCACCGACAGTGCACCCGCACCACGCCGTCCAGGAGTCAGGGGCGCCTGCCCGCCGGGCAGGTCTTGCTCTCAGGGCGGGCACAAGGTGCCGACGGCAGGCAGTGTGCGGTCCAACAGGTAGGCGTCGACCGCCTTGCTGACGCAGGCGCTGGCTGGGTAACTGCCGTGCTGGACGGACTGCCAGCTGATCAGCCGCGCCGACGCCAGTTGCCCGGTCAGCGACCGCACCTGTTCGTACGGAGCGATCGGGTCGGACACCGATCCGGCAACCAGGATGGGTGCCGAGCCGGTGGCCTTCACCGCGCCGAGTGCCGCCTCGGGCGCCGGCCAGGAGGCGCAGATGCCGGCCAGCCCCACGGTGTAGGGGCCGAACAGTGGTGCCTGTTCCCGCGCGCCCTCGACGGCGGCGGTGAGCTGCGCGGGTGACATTCGCAGCGCGGTGTCATTGCATCCGTAGATGATGGACGCATTCAGCCAGCCGCCGCCGTCCTGAGCGCCGAGCGCTTCCTCGAGCATGGTGCCGACGGCCTCGGGATCACCCGCTGCAGCCCGGCTCAGTGCGGTTGCCAGCTGCGGCCAGCGTTCCGGCTCGCCGAGCCGGAGCAGCAGGGTCATCAGTACGCTTCCACCGTTGGTGCGTCCGGCGCCCGGTCCGGCACCCTGCCGGGCGTCCAGCACGGCGATCGCCTTCTGCACCGTTGCGCGCGGGTCCGACCCGAGGGGGCAGCCCCCCGGGAACGAGGGGCAGCGCGCCGCGAACGCGTCCAGTGCCTTCTCTGCGGCAATCGCCACCGCCGCGGCCCGAGCGTCGAGATCCTTGAGTGGATCCGCAGGACCGTCCAGCACCGCTGCGCCGAGCCGCCCGGGATACCGGTCGGCGTAGACGGCCCCCAGGGTTGCGCCGAAACCCTGCCCGACCAGGTTGAGTGTCGGGCTGCCCAGCGCCGAGCGCAGCGAGTCGAGGTCGTCCGCGGCGCCGGTGCTGTTCACCAGGGACAGTTCCGGGCCGGCCAGGTCCCCGCACTCGAAGGTGAGCGAGCGGGACAGTTCGGCCAGCGCGGCGCCGGCGGCGGGCTCGGTCGGGTCAATGCCCAGGGTGGTCAGTGCACCGGTGTCATAACCGGACAGGCAATCGATGGGTGAGGATTGGCCGGTCCCGGCGAGGTCCAGGGTGACCACCGCGAAGTGGTCACGGACAGCCGGCGACAGTCCGGCGGCGACAGTCGCCACCCGGTCTCGGCCGTTCTGCCCCGGCCGGCCGATGATGGCAACCAGGGTCGGTGCGTCGGCGGGTACCCCGGGCGCGCGCGCCCGCGCGACCTGGATGGTCTGATCCCCGAACGGGTTCAACCCGCGGCGCTCGACACGTATTGCCGCGCAGTCGACCTCGAAGCGGGTGCCGCTGCCCGGATCCACCCCGTCGACGTCCTCGCACGGCTGCCAGCGGATCGGGTCCGCCTGTTGGCCCTGACCCCCCGGTCCCACCGGCGGCGACGAGGTGGTGGTGACGGGCGCAGCACCCTGTCCCGGCCCGAAGGTGGCAAGAGCCGGCCGCTGGGACGGCCCGAGAGTGCAGCCCGCCAGGGTCAGCAGGGTCAGCAGGCCAGCGGCCGCCACGCCCGTTCGGGCCGTCCGAGAACCTGTTCGTGCTGATCTCACGACACCGCCCGGCGCCGGTAGCGGGTGAACAGATGGTCGCCGCTGTGCCGGGCGGCAGCCAGTTCCCACCGAGCGGGATCTGCCAGCGCCGCGGGCAGCATCCGCGCCGCGCGCGATCCGAGCAGCAGCGGTGACAACGTCAGGCAACACTCGTCCAGCAGATTTCCCTCCACCAGCGAGGCGAGCACCACGGGGCCGCCCTCGCAGTGGATCCGCCGGAGTCCCTGCGCGGCCAGGGCGGCGACGGCGACACCGAAGTCGACCCGATCGTCGCCGGCCACGATGACGTCGGTGCCGTCCGGGACAGCGGCGGCGCCCGTCCGCGTGGTGATCACGATGGGCGGGGTCTCGGTGTCGGTGAACAGGGGTGCGGCGGGATCCAGGCCGCGGCCGGTGACCACCGCGATGGGCGGCGGCGTGTTGGTCAGGCCCCAGCGCCGCCGGCGTTCCCGCAGCTGCGCGGTCGACCTGATGCCGCCGTAGTTCTCGGCCCGGACGGTGCCCGACCCGACCAGAATGACGTCAGCCAGATCGCGCAGCAGCCCGAACAGGTGCTCGTCGGCGGAGTTGCCCAGTCCCGCGGAGCGCCCGTCCACCGTGGTCCCGCCGTCGAGGGAGGCGATCATGTTGGCGCGGACGATCGGGCCATCGGTGGCGGGCCAGGGGTACAGCGCGGCCAGCGCGTCGTCGTCGTCCGGCAGCTCCAGGATGCCGATGGGCGGTGTCTCCGGTGCCGGGCGCGCTGCCGGCGGGATGTCGGTGGGCACCCCCCATCCGTACCACCTGCTGGCCGCCTGGCGACGCGACGGGCGGTGCGAATCCGACGGAAGACGCCTCTACGCTCGATCCTCGTGACCGTCATCCAGCTCATCGACCGCGACCCCGTCATCGGTGCCGATGAGCTGATCAGCGGGCTGGTGCCGCCGCCGCGGTTCAACGACGTGCGGTTCGAGACCTACATTCCGGCGCCCGACGAGCCGAGCCAGCGGGCGGCCGTCGAAGCGCTGGCCGCCTTCGCGGAGCAGATCGCGACGCCGCCGAAGAGGGGCCTGTTCCGCAAGGCGGCACCCACGGTCGGCGGTGGCTACTACCTGGACGGTGGCTTCGGCGTCGGAAAAACTCACCTGCTGGCCTCGCTGTGGCATGCGGTGCCCGGCCCGAAGGCCTACGGCACCTTCGTCGAATACACCCACCTGGTCGGCGCACTGGGCTTCAACGAGACCGTCAACAGGTTGGGCGGTCATCGGTTGCTGGCCGTGGACGAGTTCGAACTCGACGATCCCGGCGACACCATGCTGATGACCCGGCTGCTCGGGGAGCTGTCCGAGGCGGGCGTCAACCTCGCCGCCACGTCGAACACCCTGCCCGGCAAGCTCGGTGAGGGCCGCTTCGCGGCCGAGGACTTCCGTCGCGAGATCCATGCTCTCTCCGCACGTTTCGAGACGCTGCGGGTGGACGGGCCGGACTACCGGCATGCGGGCCTGGCGAAGGCCCCGCCGCCGCTGTCCGATCACGAGCTGGTCACCGCCGCCCAACGCGCGGGCGAGGACGGTGGCACGGCGAGTCTGGACTCGTTCAAGGCCGTGACGGCCCGGTTGACCGACCTGCACCCGTCCCGGTACGGGCGGCTGGTCGACGGCGTCGACACGGTCAACCTGCGCGCGGTGCGGCCGCTGGACAACCAGTCGGCGGCGCTGCGCTGGGTCGTCCTGATCGACCGCATCTACGACCGGTCTATCCCGGTGCGAGCCTCCGGTGCTCCGCTGGACGAGATCTTCACCCAGGAGATGCTCGCCGGCGGATACCGCAAGAAGTACCTGCGTGCGACGTCCCGGGTGCTGGCGCTGGCCCGCGAGGCGCTCTGACGGCGTGCCCATCCGGGCAAGGCCTGGCGACGACGCCGTCCGGAAGGCGCGGCCGTCCGCTCGCGCTCCGGCGCCTCACACCCGGCGCCTCACACCCGGCGCCGCCCTCTGGCGTCGCACTCTTTCGTCTCACTCGCCCTCGGTACGCGGTGCTCGTGCTGCTCTGCAGCGTGAGCAAGGCGACGGTGGTGCGAGCGGGGCGTCGGAACTCGAGCTGAATCGCGCGGGCACCACGCCTCGCGCATCCGCCCGCCCGGCTCAGTACTCGGCCAGCACCGCAGCCAGCGTGTCGACGGCGTGGTCGATCTCGTCCCTGGTGATGACGATCGGCGGGGCGAACCGCAACGTCGTGTCGTGCGTGTCCTTGACCAGGATCCCGCGGCGCGCCAGCTCCTCGCTGACCGGCCGGCCGAGTCCGATCCGCGGTGCCAGTTCGGCGCCCGCCCACAGACCGCGGCCGCGGACCTCGGCGAGGCCACCGTCACCGACCAGTTCACCGAGCCTCGCGTGCAGGTGCGCGCCCAGTTCGGCGGAGCGTTGCTGCATCTCGTTGGTCTGTAGCAGGGCGACGACGGCGCGCCCGATCGCGCAGGCCAGCGGGTTGCCACCGAACGTGGACCCGTGCTGACCCGGCTGCAGCACGCCGAGGACGTCCCGTCGGCCGACGACCGCGGACACCGGCATGATGCCGCCACCCAGCGCCTTGCCCAGTGTGTAGAGGTCGGCGCGGACACCCTCGTGATCCAGCGCGAGCGTGTTTCCGGTGCGTCCCAGCCCGGACTGGATCTCGTCGGCGATGAACAGCACGTTGTGCTCGTCGCAGAGCCTGCGGACCCCCGCCAAATACCCGGCCGGTGGCACCAGCACCCCCGCCTCACCCTGGATGGGCTCCAGCAGGATGGCCGCGGTGTCCGGGGTGATCGCGGACTCGAGCGACTCGAGGTCGCCGTACTTCACCGTCAGGAATCCCGGGGTGTACGGGCCGTAGTCGTCATGCGCGACGGAGTCGTCGGAGAACGAGACGATGGTCAGCGTGCGGCCGTGGAAGTTGCCGCCCGCGGTGATGATCTGCGCGCGGTTCTCGGCAACGCCCTTGACGGTATAGGCCCACTTGCGCGCCACCTTGATGGCGGACTCCACGGCCTCCGCGCCGGAGTTCATCGGCAGCACCATCTCGGTGCCGGTCAGTGCAGCGAGCTCCTCGCAGAACGGCCCGAGCTGGTCGTGGTGGAACGCCCGGGACGTCAAGGTCACCTTGCCCATCTGCTCCACTGCGGCGGCGATCAGGGCCGGGTGGCCGTGCCCGAAGTTCAGCGCGGAATAGCCGGCCAGCATGTCCAGGTACCGCTCACCCGCGACGTCGGTGACCCACGCGCCCTGCGCGGAGGCGATCACCACCGGCAGCGGGTGGTAATTGTGCGCGCACCAAAGGTCATCCAGGTCGAGGAAGGTCTGCGGGTCGCGGGTCGTGTCGGTCGCCCCCTCGGTCGGCGAGGAATCGCCGGTCAGGCGGTCGGACGTCGGGTGGGTCGTGGTCACGGTGAGCCTTTCGCGGAGTCCGGGGGATCAGGTGGGATGGCCGCCGGAAAAAGACAGCCTACGACCAACACGACATCGCACAGGAAGAACCGGAGCCGTCGACGGGCCGGGCAGTGGGTTCACCGCTACCCGCCCGCGGATTTCGACATCGACCGCGAGCGAAAGCGGATCAAGGACAGCTGAGGGCTCGCGCTTCCCGGCCGGGGATGGCCGGCTGTCGGCCCGCCTGCGGGCCGGATGCGGCGATCGGTCGGTCAGTGGTGACAATGATCAGGTGCCGTTGATCAGTTCCCAGGGCCGCTGGACGGTCGTCGTCCCGATGAAGTCGAGCCTGCGCGGCAAGAGCCGGATCGACGTCGACCCGATACTGCGCCGCGCTCTCGCGCGGGCGATGGCGCTGGACACCGTCGAAGCCGCCGCAGGCGCAGCGAATGTGGGCGCGGTGCTGGTGGTCGCCGACGATGCGGAGGACGCCGCACAGTTCGCTCCCGTCCCTGGCGTCCGGACGCTGCTCACGGCGGCAGCCGGATTGAACGAGGCGATCGGGGCGGGCTTGCGCTCACTCCCGCCGAGGTCCAGGACCGCGGTGCTGCCCGGTGATCTTCCGTCCGTCACCTCGGTCGAACTGGACGAGGCGCTGTCCGCGGCGTCCGGTCACGATCTCGCGGTCGTCGCCGATCGGCAGGGGACCGGGACGACGCTGCTGGCCGGGTCGTCGGCGCGAAGACTGCATCCCCGGTACGGCCCCAGGTCTTTCGCACGGCACGTCGCTGCCGGAGCCGTGCCGCTGCAGCTTCCCGTCGACTCGGGTCTGCGCCGGGACGTCGACGCCGCGACGGACCTTGCGGGCGTGCTCGGGGTGCGGACGCTGGCGGTGCTGGCCGACGCTGCCTGCGCGACCGGCATGTGCGCCGCCCGCCCGACCGGATGACGCCGGATCGTCCCGGCAGTGACGTGACGATCACGACGCGCGGTACCGGCCCGCGGACCGTCGGCGGTACCGTTCTGGTGTGGACCGACGCTTCCTGCGACCCGGCTGGATGGCCGGGCACCTGCTGGTCTTGGCGGCGTTCCTGACCTGCCTGCGGCTGGGCTGGTGGCAGTGGGGACGGACCCAGGAAACGACCGGCACCGCCCAGAACTTCGGGTACGCGCTGCTGTGGCCGGCATTCGGCGTTGCGTTCATCTACATGTGGGTGCGGTTCCTGCACCTGGAAGTCCTCAAGGACGTCGAGGACGACGAGGACACCGAGCGCGGGCTCCGTGAGCTGCTCGACCAGGGGTTGTCCGAGCATGACGGGGTCGGCGGGGCAGACCCCGCGAACGGCGTCTCGCCGGACGGATCAACGGCGTGTCCGCCGGCCGGTTCGGCCCTTGCTGGCCCGCGGGGGCCGCGTGGTTCGCCCGTCGCCGACTCCGGGCCGGACACCGATCTCGACGCCGTGGACGACGACCCGGAATTGCGGCGCCGGCGGGACCGGCTCGCCGGCCACCTGCAGAAGCCCAGTCAAGGCATCACCATCGCCGTCGCGACGGTGAACGGCGACGACGAGGACGACCCTGAATTGACCGCATACAACCAGGCGCTCGCTGCGCTGGCAGAGAGGGAACGCCGACGTGCCCGTTGATCCGACCGGTGACGTGACCAATCCGGGCCTGCCTGCAGAGTCGACGGCGGGTGCACCGACGACCCGTGGTGCGGTCGGCACCCCCGCGGGTGGTCCGTCGTCCGGCCCTGGTGCAGCTGCGCCGGGCACCGCCGCAGGCCCGAATCGGGTGGTGCCCCCGAAGATCATGGCGGCGTTCCGGCGCTACCGCATCGCCGCGTTCGTCGTCGGCTGGGGGCTGTTGCTGCTCTGCGCCGCGATGGTGCTCAAGTACGCGTTCGGCGTGGGTGCCGCTGTCGCCATCTGGGGTCCCATCCACGGGGCGCTGTTCGTCGTCTACGTGATCATCGCCTTCGACCTGGCCTACAAGGACCGGTGGTCCCCGCTCGGCACCGTGTGGGTCCTGATCGCCGGGACGATCCCGTTCGTGTCGTTCGTCGCCGAACGTCAGGTGCAGCGCAAGGTGCTGGCTCGCCAGAAGATGTAGCCAGGTCGCAATGGTCAGCGATGAGGTTGACGGCCGCCGGCTCGTATCCCGATCCGCAGACCCGATCGTCACTGCTGTCCCGGGAAGTGTTGTCGCGGACCACCCTTCCGGGGGACTACCGCCGGATCGCGGGCTCGGCCAGACTCTCTGTACGCCCGACGGGGAAACCCGGCGGGCGTGCCACATTTCCAGGCACTGTGTCGTCCGAGTGTTGGTGGGCCTGCGTTGGTGGGCACGGCGACCTGTGGTCGTCCCGGTTCGCCCGGAGTCCCCGAGTGGCGGACAGAGCCGTGGCAGGCTCGGGACACTCGTCACGGATCGTGACGCTTCATCAGCGCTGAGCAACGGGCATACGGCACACTACGTCCACTGCACCTCCTTCCCGCGGCGGTCAGTTGGCGAAGAGGGGTCAGCATGTCGGACACCGGCCGCCCGGTCCGCACCGGCGACACTCGTACCGGCCCGGGATCTCCCGGCAGCGCCGGTCAACAGCGGTCGTGGTGGGTGTTGGTCGCGCTCATCCTGGTGGCAACCGTCGCCAACCTGAACCTCGCGGTGGCCAACGTGGCGCTGCCCGACATCGGCAAGACCTTCGACGCCAGCCAGACAGAGCTCAATTTGGTGGCCGTCGGTTTCTCGCTGGGCCTGGCCGCCTCGGTGCTGTACCTGGGCGCGGTGGGGGATCGCTACGGCCGCAAGCTGCTGCTGGTGCTGGGCATGATCGTCACCGTCCCGGCGTGCCTGCTGGCGGGCTTTGCACCGTCCATCGAGGTGCTGTTCGGAGCTCGCCTGCTCGGCGGCGTGGCCGCCGGAATGGCGTACCCGACGACGCTGGCCCTGATCACCGCGCTGTGGTCCGGACCGGCCAGAACCAAGGCGATCGCGCTCTGGTCTGCCGTCGGCGGCGCCACCGCGGCGCTCGGATCGCTGCTCTCCGGCTGGTTGATGGAGCACTTCGAGTGGAACTCGGTGTTCCTGGTCACGCTGCCGCTCGCCCTGGTGGCCATGGTGATGGCGATCTTCATGGTGCCCGCGCATGTCAACGAAACCACTGATCCCGTCGACAATCTCGGCGGTATTCTGTCGGTTGTGCTGGTTGCGGCCATGGTGCTCGCGATCAACTTCGCGGCCGTCCCGGGGCAGGGTTCGGTGGCGCTGCTGCTCGGCGGCCTGGCATTGCTCGCCGGTGTCGGATTCGTCGTGCGTCAGCGTCGCGCGCCGTCGCCGTTGTTCGACCTGCACATTGCCGCACGGCGCATCTTCTGGGTGGCAGCGGTCGCGGGCATCATCGTCTTCGGGACGCTGATGGCGGCGATGTTCGTCGGGCAGCAATTCCTGCAGAACGTACTGGGCTACACGACCCTCGAGGCGGGCTCGGCGATGCTGCCGGCCGCGGCGGCGATGGTGGTGGTGGCTCCGCTGTCCGCGCGGTTGATCGGCTCGCACGGTTCTCGGGTCACGCTGCTCGTCGGGTACGCCTTCTGTCTGCTCGGACTCGTTGCCGCCCTGCTGTTGTGGAAAGAGGGCATCCCCTTCTGGCCGGTGTGCCTTGCTTTCATGCTGGTGGGTATCGGAGTGGGATTCGCCGGGACGCCGGCATCGCATTCGTTGACCGGGTCGGTGCCGGTGTCCAGGGCGGGGATGGCCTCGGGAACGGCTGATCTGCAGCGGGACCTCGGCGGCGCCATCATGCAGTCCCTACTCGGCGCGATGTTGACCGCCGGCTACGCGGCCGCGTTCGCCAAGGCCATCGCGGCCTCGCCGCAGGCCTCCGAGGTGAGTCGCACCGTGCAGACGGAGTTGCAGAAGTCCTTCGCCAGCGCAACAACCATGGCCGAGCGCTATCCCCAGTATCAGGACGAGATCATCGCGGCGGCCAAACAATCGTTCCTTGACGGTGAGTCCCTGGCGTACGGCGCGGGTATCGCGATCGTTGTGCTCGGGGCTGCGCTGGTGTTCTTCTGTTTCCCGGGCAAGGACCGCGAGCATGCTCTGCTCGCCGACTACGCCGCACGGGACGCAGTGCCCGCCTTCCCCGCTAGCGACCCGATCCGTTGAACCGCCATCCGGAGCACACTCCTTGATCGGGCGCTTGCTATCGGGTGGGGGGTCGACGGTGGCCGGTCAGGACTCGCAGCGGCCCGTCACCGTCCCGGTCGAGTTTTTCCGCGTCCGCGGTGACAGTGACCGTTGCCGACAGTGGCCTGGGCAGGCGTTGCCGTGGAGACGACCGTCACGGTCGCCGGCATGCCTACGGCGGCGCCCCGGGCACGTCAATGCGGCACCCCGGAAATAAATTGCGGGAGAGGAGTTTGTGACTCCTGATCACCGGGAACCCGACGATTGCCAGACGAGGACCCGGTACGACTCCGGCAGTCGTCGCGCAAGAACAGAGGAAGCCCCGCCCTTACAAGGAGGGCGGGGCTTTCTTCGTACGTTACTCGCAATAAACATTCGGCGCTCAGGTCGAACGGATGAACCCGGGCAGCGATGCGATACTCATTCCGTCTCTGCGACTGACGACGCAAGAAACCGTTGCGCCATCGGGGAACCGACAACTGGTGGGCGATACTGGGATTGAACCAGTGACCTCTTCCGTGTCAGGGAAGCGCTCTCCCGCTGAGCTAATCGCCCTTCACCATTCGAACAATGGCCATATCCATCGACGAACGGCCGTGCTGCGAGGTGGGAACGGGATTCGAACCCGTGTACACGGCTTTGCAGGCCGTTGCCTCGCCTCTCGGCCATCCCACCGCGGAGGCAACCCAGGTGACGGCCTGGACCTCTTCGAGCGGACGACGGGATTCGAACCCGCGACCCTCACCTTGGCAAGGTGATGCGCTACCAACTGCGCTACGTCCGCATGCCTCGCCGACCCATCAGGGCTGCGCGGCCCGGCAACTGTATCCGAACCGGGACGCGCTGACCAAACCGGCGAGCCGTCAACCGGTTTCACGTCCGTGCTGTCTGTCTGGGCCTTCGCAGGCCGCCCAACCCCTCGATGGGCCCGGCGCCTCACCCGGGTGATACCCGGGCGTCACGTCGGCTGACAGGCGATCACGGCCGTGCCCGCACCGACCTGTGGCGGCGCGGGAGGGCGGTGTCAGGCCTCGAACGAATCGTGCACCGGCAGCTGGCGGAAGTCCGCGGCGATGTCGTAGTAATCCATCTCCGCGCCCAACGGCACGCGGGCCGTGCTGCGGGCCGCGAAGTCCTCGATGTCGGCGGTGTGCGCGAGCAGCCGCGCCCCGACGTTGCCCGAACGGAGCTCGATGATCAGGCCGTCCGTGGTCGGGTAGATCTGCACGTCACCGATGCCTGCCGGCATGCGTACACCTGTGATCAGGAGTTCGCGCCCGAAGACCCAAGTGATGGCGGGGCTCTGGTCCACCGACAGCACCAGGTGGACGGCGTACGGATCGTCGCAGTGGTAACGCAGTTCCGCGTCGACCGCGGGGAGTGCGGCGTCGGAGATCAACAGCATCTCGGTCGCAGCGGTGATCACCCGATGATCCGGGAGTTGCTGTGGCATGTCGTCTCCGCCGTCCGGCGGCCTGTGCGCGGCGGGGCCGATATCCGCGCTTGTGGTCTCAGGCCGTTCCCTCTCGACAGCAGGACGGCCGAGGGAGGCGGTCGTCACGCCGGTCACGGGACTTCACTCGATCGGAGTAACGACACCCGACCGGGGAGACGTGCAGGACGGCCCGCCGGATCCGGTAGGGTGGCCTCTGCTCGGAAGGCAAGATCGGCTCCGGGCGATTAGCTCAGCGGGAGAGCGCTTCGTTCACACCGAAGAGGTCACTGGTTCGATCCCAGTATCGCCCACCATGTTTTTGCACGTCACAGGCCTTGTGACAATGCCGCATGGGGCCTCGGCCGTCAGGAACGCGCGGATCTCCAACAGTCGGGACAACGACACCTCGCGGCTGTGATTCGACGCGATTCCGGAGCCGTTTCGATGACCTGGTCGATGTCCTTCGCCTCGCAGGCCGGGGCTGAGCCGCGCAGTGGCCATGCCGGATCACTCCGCGAGTCCTCCCGATCACGACTCACTGCCGTCCACCGCGGCTCCGTCCGAGCCGGAGGTTCTACGCGGCAACGGCACGGCTGGGGATGCGCCACGGGTGTCCACGCCCCGCCGTGCCACCCTCGACGTGTCTGTCCGGTTGCTGGTGCTGCTGCCGTGTGATCCAGTTGCGTCGGTCGGACCGTTTCGAGCAGATTGGTGTGGGCGTCGAGGACATCGGGTCGCCGCGCACCAATCCGATGCGGCGAGCGGATGCTGGTCCATAGCGCAACGATGAGGAGGCACCATGACAGTGGGTCCGGTCGATGTGATGATCATCGGGTTCCCAGGCAACAAATTTACGGGTCGGATTGCTCCGGCCCTACTGGACTTGGTCGACAGTGGCACCATTCGTGTGGTCGACCTTCTCTTTGTCATGAAGGACAATGACGGCGTTGTCACCACGATCGAAGCCGCGGACCTCGAAGCTGAACCCGGTTCCGGCTTCATCGGTATCGATGTGGTGCAACCGGGTGCGCTCGGCCCGGAGGACGCCGAAGAAGTGAGCGACGATCTTGCACCGAACAGCTCAACGTTGCTGATCGCTTTCGAGAATGCCTGGGCCGCCAAGATCATCGATGCACTCGAGGCCGCCGACGCCGTCATGATCGACCAGATCCGCATCCCGGCAGATGTGGTGGGAGCCGTTCTCACCGAGCACTAGCAATTGCTGTCCGCGCAAGAGAAAGGGATTCACATGGGACTTCTACGCATGGCGGCCCGAACTGCTGTCGTGGCCGGTACGGCCACCGCGGTGTCGGGCCGGGTGGCGCGGCGTCAATCCCGCAAGTACGACCAGCCGGCCGAGGAGCAGCCGCAGGAACAGCAGTATCTGGCTCCGCCCCCGCAGCAGCCGGCCCCGGCCGCCGCTCCGGAGGACGACTCCCTCTCCGGTCAAATTCAGGAAATGGCGAAGCTGCACACCGCGGGCGTGATCTCGGACGCCGAATTCGCCGCCGCCAAGGCCAAGATCCTCGGCATTTGACCGGCTGGCGCCGGAGCCGACGTGACTGACGTCGACACGTATTCACGTCTGGCAGGGGTCTACGACGAGATCGTCGTGGACCCCTGCTACGACCGGTGGGCGTCCTTCCTCCACGAGCTCTGGCAGGCAGAGGGGGCGGGTGACGTCACCGCGGTCCTCGATGTCTGTTGCGGCACCGGGCTCATGGCCGAGCAACTCGTTGCGCGTGGCTATCGCGTCGTCGGGGTAGACGGGTCCGCGATGATGCTGTCCAGGGCACGAGGTCTGCTCGGGTCGGACGCTGTTCTCCTGCAGCAGACTCTCCCCGCTCTCGCCGTCGATGGCACCTTCGACGCGGCCATCTCCACCTTCGACGGGCTCAACTACCTCGGGCCCGCACAGCTGAGCGCAACGTTTGACGCCATCTCCGGGAAACTCCGTGACGGCGGCTGGCTGATTTTCGACGTGCACACGGACACGATGATGGAATTTGCCGCCGCCAATAGTGCCGTTGCTGGGAACTCGCATGGTCATGACTTCTCCATCGTGAACGAGGTTGACCTTCGTAGACGTACGTGTGACACGAAGATCCAAGTCACCCGGACCGCCGACGGTGATGCATTTACCGAGCACCACCGCCAATTTTTCTTCACCGATCAGCAGATTCGGACCGCGCTGGAACAAGCTGGATTCGCCGTCGTGATGGTCACCGAGGAATACACCCATCAGCCCGCGGACGCGACGACCCTGCGGGCGACGTGGACCGCCCGTCGGTGGGATCGCGGGAGTGTTGCCGAGATCGCCCGCTGACGACGCCTCCTGCAGGTGAAGGCATTCTTCGACAGGTACTGGTCCTGTCACGGTGACTTCTCCCGCCTCGACGCCGGCAACCATCGAGAGGCTTGCGAGAATCTGCCCTCAGGATTCAGCGGTGACCGGGCGTCCAACGGCCCATCGCGGCCGATGTCACAGTTCTCGCGACGTCGGACGGAACTTTCCACGGTTCCGCTGCGTTCAGACCCGGCGCACGCTTGACGGGGCCGGCGGGTGGTCGCCGGCCGGGTGAGGTCGAACAGCTGAGCAGCAGCCCGGTTCCTCTGAGGGTACGAATTGTCCGCCGGACGGCATGACCGTGTAGCACTCGACCGCAGAGGTCAGCTCGGCCCAACGCCGTGGCGGACGCCCGAGATCCGCAAGGAAACCGCAACCGCTGTCGGCACGACCACCCGGCGCACTCTTTCGGTGATCCCGTGGGCACATTCGTGTGAGTACAGCGTCGAGCAGCAGGACGGCGTGCCCACGGACTGGCATCTGGTGCACCTGGGATTCCGTGCCGTCGGCGGGTTCGGACTGATCAACACCGAATCGACCGCAGTCACCGCGGACGGCCGGATCAGCCCACAGGACACCGGCCTGTGGAATGACGAGCAGGTGCAGGCCTGGCATCGCATCGTGGACTTCGTGCAACGCGCAGGGCGCCGCCATCGGCGTCCAACTCGGTCACGCCGGACGCAAGTCGTCCACCTACGCGCCCTGGCTCGGCACCGGAACGGTGCCGGCAGAGACGGGGGGCTGGCGGGCGCGGGCGCCATCGGCCCTCGCCTACACCGGCTACGCCGAACCCACCGTGCTGACCACTGCGGAGATCCGGCAGATCGTCGCGGCGTTCAGGGAGGCGGCCCGCCGGGCGCACCAGACGCAGTTTGATCTGATCGAGATCCACGGCGCGCATGGCTATCTCGCGCACCAGTTCCTTTCGCCGCTGTCCAATCGGCGCACCGACGAGTACGGCGGAAGCTTCGACAACCGGGTGCGTTTCCTGTTGGAGGTGGTCGACGCCGTCCGGTCATCCTGGCGTCGCCGATCGCGGCGTCGATCTGATCGACGTGTCCTCCGGCGGCCTGGACCCGACGCAGAAGATCACTGTCGGCCCCGGCTACCAGGTGCCGTTCGCCCGCGACGTGCGCACCAAGGCCGCGGTCGCGGCGCACGAACTGGGTATCCCCGCCGCACAGGCCCCGTACCCGGTGCAGTACAGCCGCGGCGCCTGGCGCCGACCTCGGGGTTGCTGGCGGCGGGAGGCGGCAGAGTTACTGCGCTGAGCGCCTGGGTTGGGCAGTGGGGCGAAGTCCGGCGGCGTAGGCCGACCGCGGCCCGGTAGAAGTGGTGGCGTCGTTGCCCTGTGACGCGGCGGTCAGTCCCGGTGCGATCACCCACATCACCCGGCTCGCCCGGTCGGTGGCGGCGGCACGGAAGGTGTGCGGGGTCGCGGGATCGAACGTGAAGGCGTCGCCCGCGTCGAGATGCACGGTGTCATCGGCGAATCCGAGATCCAGGGCTCCGCTGACGACGAAGACGAACTCCACCTCGGCCGGAAGCGAATAGCCCTCCGCGCCGCTGCCCCCGCCCGGGTCGATCTCGGACAGGATCACCTGCATGCGGCGCTCGGCCGGTGGTGTCAGCAGGAACTCCGCAAGGTCCTGACCGCCGAAATCGATCGGCGGGTAGTGCCCGTGGCGGACGACCTGCGAGGTCGAGTCGTTGACGAACAGCGACGCCAGCGGGATGCCGAGCGTTTCGCAGATGCGCAACAGGGCCGCGACCGAGGCACTGGCGAGGTCCCGCTCGATCTTGGACAGGAACCCCTTTGTCAGGCCACTGCTTCTCGCTACCTCATCGAGCGTGCGTCGCTGCGACCGACGGACGGCGTTGAGCCGTTGGCCGATCCTGGCGGTGTCGGTTCCGCTTCGGGTGGGGTCGGACAGGCCCGAGTGGAAAACGGCCGCGACGGTGGCCGGGTCTGCCAAGTGAATGCCCGGGGCACTCTCAGCGGTCACGAGGACTCCTTTGATGCATCTGTCGCAGCCGATCGGCACTTGTTCGGACAACCACCGGGTGAACAGACTCGATGAAACCAGACAACTGTACTGGAATACAATGGTTGACATCTAGGAAACTAATGTTGACACTATGACGATCGCTCCGCTTGCCGATGCGCCATCGCTTCGCGGAGTCCCCGGCTGGGCATCTGTCAGTCGGGCATCCCACTCCGCAGAGGAGACACATGGATCTCGTCGTCATCGCCGTCTACATCGGCGCCATGATCGGTATCGGCTTCTACGCCAAAGGACGGGCCAGAAACGAGTCCGACTTCCTGGTCGCCGGTCGCCGGCTCGGACCTGTGCTCTACTCCGGGACGATGGCGGCGGTGGTGCTGGGCGGCGCCTCGACCATCGGCGGTGTGGGACTGGGCTACCAGTACGGCATCTCCGGCATGTGGCTGGTGTTCTCGATCGGCTGCGGAATCCTGTTGCTGAGCCTGGTGTTCGCCGGCCGGATCAACCGGCTCGGCGTGTACACGGTGAGCCAGATGCTGGAACTGCGCTACGGCCGCGGCGCGAACCTGCTGTCCGGGGTCGTCATGTGGGCGTACACCCTGATGCTGGCGGTGACCTCCACGATTGCCTACGGCACGATCTTCGGGGTGCTGTTCGACATCGGCAAGGTGCCGGCCATCCTGATCGGCGGGGCAGTGGTCGTCACCTACTCGGTGCTCGGCGGGATGTGGTCGATCACGCTGACCGATTTCGTCCAGTTCGCCATCAAGACCGTCGGGATCTTCTTCGTCCTGCTGCCGGCCGTGCTGATCAAGGCGGGGGGCTTCTCCGGACTCGCGGAAAGCCTTCCGGACGAGGCGTTCTCCCTCACCGCCATCGGCGGCGGCACCATCCTGACCTATTTCGTCATCTACTTCTTCGGGTTGGTGATCGGCCAGGACATCTGGCAGCGGGTGTTCACCGCACGCAGCGACCGGGTCGCGAAGTGGGCCGGGACCGCGTCCGGCGTGTACTGCCTGCTGTATGCGGTTGCCGGAGCTCTGATCGGGATGGGCGCCGCCGTCCTGCTGCCCGACCTCGCCGACCGCGATGACGCCTACCCCGCGATCGTCACCGAGGTGCTGCCGCAGGGCGTCGCCGGGCTGGTCGTGGCGGCCGCGCTGGCCGCCATCATGTCGACGTCCAGCGGCGCGCTGATTGCCACCGCCACCGTCGCCAAGGAAGACATCGTCGGAACCCTGTTGCGGCGCAACGGGACGGCGATCGACTCCAACGAGAGCGACCCGGGCGAACAGCGCGAACACGACGAGGTGGGCAACAGCCGCTGGTACATCCTGATCTTCGGCGTGCTCACCATCGCCATCGCCTGCGTCCTGGGAGACGTCGTCGCGGCGCTCACGGTGGCGTACGACATCCTCGTCGGCGGTCTGCTCGTCGCCATCGTCGGCGGCATGATGTGGAAGCGCGGCACCATCGCGGGCGCACTGGCCAGCATCGCGACCGGCACGGTGCTGACTGTGGGAACGATGCTGTTCTATGGCGACATCTACGCCAACGAGCCCGTTTTCGCCGGCCTGATCGGCAGCCTGGTGGCGTTCGTGGCCGTCAGTTGGTCAACCCGGCCGACACCGGAGGCGATCCGCGAGGAATGGGACCGGCGGATCAACTCCCGACGCGAGACCCCCCGGGCATCGGTCAGGACCTGACCGCTGTCCGGCGTACCGCCGGGGTACCCGCCGTACCGCCGGGTAGCCGACGATGACCTGCCAGATGAGAGAACAGGACCAGTCATGACCGCTGCAGACCGTCCGATGCCCGTCGGCCCGGCCGATGCCACCCGGATCCCGCGTTACGCGGGTCCGCCGACCTTCGCGCGACTGCCCAGGGTGGACGAGGTCTCCCGCGCGGACGTCGCGATCCTCGGAGTCCCGTTCGACTCGGGAGTGAGTTACCGGCCCGGTGCACGGTTCGGGCCGGGACACATCCGAGCGGCCTCGAAGCTGCTCCGCCCGTACAACCCCGCCCAGGACGTGCACCCGTTCGGCGCTCAGCAGGTGGCCGACGCGGGTGACGTCGCGGTCAACCCGTTCGACCTCGACGAGGCCATCTCGCAGATTGACGCGGCGGCGACGGACGTCAGGGCCGATGGCGCGGCGCTGCTCACCCTCGGCGGCGACCACACCATCGCGCTGCCCATCCTGCGATCCCTGGCCCGCGATCACGGCCCGATCGCGGTGCTGCACTTCGATGCGCACCTGGACACCTGGGACACCTATTTCGGTGCCCCGTTCACCCACGGCACGCCGTTCCGGCGGGCCAGCGAGGAGGGCCTGCTGGACCTGGAACGCTGCCAGCACATGGGTATTCGCGGGCCGCTGTACGCCGCAACGGATCTCGAGGATGACGCCGCCCTGGGATTCCAGATCGTCCGGGCTGATGACTATGAGACCGACGGCATTGCAGGTGCTGTCGACCGGATGCGGCGGCGGCTCGGCGACGGACCGGTCTACGTCTCGGTTGACATCGACGTGCTCGATCCTGCGCATGCACCCGGCACCGGCACGCCGGAGGCGGGCGGTCTGAGCAGCCGCGAGTTGCTGAACACGCTGCGCGGGCTGGTCGGTCTGAATGTCGTCGGCGCCGACATCGTCGAGGTGGCCCCCGCCTACGACCACGCAGAGATCACCGGGATCGCGGCCGCCCACGTCGCCTACGAGTTGCTGTCCGTGCTGGCCAGGAACCGCGAAGCGGTGGCATGAGCCACGTCATCGAAGCGTCGGCGGGCACGCTGGTTTCGCACCGCAACGGGGGAGCGGCGGTGGTGGAGTCGTTGCGGGCTCATGGGGTGGACACGGTCTTCGGCATCCCGGGGACGCACAACCTGGAGCTGTACCGGCACTTCCCGTCCGCGGGCATCACCGCGGTGACCACCCGGCACGAGCAGGGTGCCGGCTATGCGGCCGACGGCTACCACCAGGTGTCCGGGCGACCCGGTGTCGTCGTGACCACCAGCGGACCGGCGCTGCTGAATGTCGCCGCTGCGGCGGGCACCGCTTACGCCGAGTCCCGGGCGCTGCTGCTCATCTCACCCGGGCTGCCTCGGGGCACCGAGGGCGGTGACGCCGGACAGCTGCACGAGACGAAGGACGCCAGCGGCGCCATGGACCGCATCGTCGCCTGGAGCCGGCGGGTGAGCAGTCCAGAACAAGCGGCCGCCGCCGTCACCGACGCCTTCCGTTTCTTCCGTGCCGGCCGTCCTCGACCGGTGCACATCGAGGTCCCCATCGACGTTCTCGAGCAGGCGTGGGACGGGGTTGTCACCATCGCGCCGCACCCGGCCCCGCCGACACCGCCGGAAGAGTCGACTCGGCGGGTCGCGGGGGCGCTGGCCGCTGCGGCCCGTCCGGCCATCGTCGCGGGCGGTGGAGCGCGCGGCGCCACCAGCGAGATCCGCCTGCTGGCCGAGCAACTCGGTGCGCCGGTGATCACCACCTGCAACGGCAAGGGGGTGCTGCCGGAAGACCACCCGCTCAGTGTCGGCGCTTCGATCCGGCTGCCGGCTGCGCACGACTTCCTCGCCGACGCCGACGTCACCCTCGTCGTCGGCAGCGAACTCGGCGACTCCGACCTGTGGGGTGGCACCGTCCGCAGCCAGACGGTGGTCCGCGTGGACATCGACCCCGGCCAGATGGACAAGAACCGTGTCGCGCAGTTCCCGCTGGCGGGTGACGCCGCCGCGACCCTCGGCGCCATCCGCGAGGTGCTGCCCGCCGCGGATGGCCGCGCCGGCCGCCGGCGCGCGGCGGATCTGCGGGTCGTGTGTGAGCGCCAGGCCGTCGCCGACGGTCGGAAGTGGACGTCGGTCAATGCGGCCCTGCGTCGGGCACTCCCGGCCGGGTCGACGGTGGTCGGCGATTCCTCCCAGGTCACCTATCTCGGCACCGCACACTTCTTTCCCGTCCAGCGGCCGGCCGAGTTCCTCTACATGGCAGGCTTTGCCACCCTCGGCTATGGGATCCCGGCGGCGATCGGGGCGAAGATCGCCGACCCGTCACGGCCGGTCGCAGCCCTGCTCGGAGACGGGGCGCTGATGTTCTCGGTGCAGGAGATCGTCACGGCCGTCGAACTCCGGCTCCCGATCCCGATCGTGGTCGTCGACAGCGGTGGTTACGCCGAGATCAAGGACCAGGAGCGGACGCGCGGCATCGCGCCGATCGGTGTCGATCTGCTGGTCCCGGACCTGCCGGCGCTGGCCCGCGCCTGCGGGGCCGGTGGGATCGACGTCGCCGATGCGGACGAGCTGGCCGAGGCCGTCGGCCTCTCGCTGCACGCGGACGGTCCCACGCTGATCCGGCTCGCATGCTGAGCGTGGATATCCGGTCACGGGCAACGAGCGGTGCCGGATAGCATCGGGTGTTCCTGTCACGCCCGGCGGACCACCGGCGGCTGTGACAAAACCGCTCCAACAAAACCGCTGTCACAAAACCGCTGCGACAAAACCGCCGCGACAAACCGCGCGGTGCGGCCACGTCGCCGGCACCGCCCCGCCCGTCACCGAGGAGACCCCCGTGTCCAGCCCTACCGCCGCCGCGCCCCTTCCGCTGGTGAAGGTCCCGGCAGGCACCACGGCCGGCGCCGCGGTACGGGAGGCGGAGCTCCCGTCCAGTGGATCGCACGCCATCGTGGTGGTCCGGGACCGCGACGGGCAGCTGCGTGACCTGGCCTGGTCACCTGCCGCCGATACTGATGTCGAGCCGGTCCCGGCAGACTCCGAGGATGGCCGGTCGGTGATCCGGCACTCGGCCGCGCACGTGCTGGCGCAGGCCGTTCAGCAGGCATTCCCCGACGCCAAGCTCGGCATCGGGCCGCCGATCAAGGACGGCTTCTACTACGACTTCGACGTCGAGAGACCCTTCACCCCAGAGGACCTCGCAGACCTCGACAAGCGGATGCGCAAGATCATCAAGTCCGGGCAGCGATTCTCCCGGCGGGTTGTCGACGCGGACTCCGCCCGCGCCGAGCTCGCCTCCGAGCCGTACAAGCTCGAGCTCATCGACCTCAAGGGTTCACCGGGTGCCGAGGCCAGCGCGGAGGAGAGCGTCGAGGTCGGTGCCGGTGAGCTGACGATCTACGACAACCTCCATTCGCACACCGGCGACCGGGTGTGGGGCGATCTGTGCCGCGGACCGCACGTGCCGACGACCCGGTACATCCCGGCCTTCAGGCTGACCCGGTCCGCGGCCGCCTACTGGCGCGGCAGCGAGAAGAACCCGCAGCTGCAACGGATCTACGGCACGGCCTGGGAGTCCGCCGAGGCGTTGCAGGCGCACCTGGACTGGATCGCCGAGGCCGAACGCCGCGATCATCGCCGGCTCGGCACCGAGCTCGATCTGTTCTCCTTCCCCGACGAGATCGGCTCGGGGCTGGCGGTCTTCCATCCGCGCGGCGGCATCATCCGCAAGGAGATGGAGGACTACAGCCGGGCAAAGCACCTGGAGGCCGGTTACTCCTTCGTCAACACGCCGCACATCACCAAGGCCCGGCTGTTCGAGGTCTCCGGTCACCTGGACTGGTACGCCGACGGCATGTTCCCGCCGATGCACCTGGACGCCGAGTTGGGTCCGGACGGCGAGGTGCGCAAGCCCGGGCAGGACTACTACCTCAAGCCGATGAACTGCCCGATGCACGACCTGATCTTCCGTTCCCGAGGCCGCTCCTACCGGGAGCTGCCACTGCGGATGTTCGAGTTCGGCACCGTCTACCGGTACGAGAAGTCCGGTGTCATCCACGGTCTCACCCGGGTGCGGGGGATGACCCAGGATGACGCGCACATCTTCTGCACCCGGGAGCAGATGGCCGACGAGCTGACCAGCCTGCTGCGGTTCGTCCTGGATCTGCTCGCCGACTACGGCTTGGACGACTTCTACCTCGAGCTCTCCACCCGCAACGAGGAGAAGTACGTGGGCAGCGACGAGAACTGGCGGGTCGCGACCGAGACGCTGGCCGACGTCGCCGCTGCGTCCGGGCTGCACCTGGTGGACGACCCGGGCGGCGCCGCGTTCTACGGACCCAAGATCTCGGTGCAGGCGCGGGACGCGCTCGGCCGCACCTGGCAGATGTCGACCATCCAGCTCGATTTCAACCTGCCGGAACGCTTCGAGCTGGAGTACGCCGCCTCCGACGGCACCAAACAGCGTCCGGTGATGATCCACCGTGCGTTGTTCGGATCGATCGAGCGGTTCTTCGGGGTGCTCACCGAGCACTACGCCGGCGCGTTCCCGGCCTGGCTGTCACCGGTGCAGGTGGTCGGCATCCCGGTCGCAGACGCGTTCGGTGATCACCTGGAGTCGGTCATCGGTGAGTTGCGGCGACACGGGGTCAGGGCCGAGGTCGACCACTCCGACGACCGGATGCAGAAGAAGATCCGCAACCACACCACGCAGAAGGTGCCGTTCATGCTGCTGGCCGGGGAGAAGGATGTCACCGCCGGTGCGGTGTCGTTCCGGTTCCGGGACGGAACCCAGGTGAACGGCGTTCCCGTCGCCGCCGCGGTCGACGCCATCGACGCGTTCGTGAAGAGCCGCTCGAACGTGAACCCCACCGCCGAGGGCTTCGCGGGGCTGGTGCCACCCGTCGCCGGTCTCGAGTCGACCGGTGGGTAGCGAGCGAGATCTGACCGACGTGCTGCACCGGCAAGCCGGGCGGCAACCGGCTGACCGGCGGGTCCCGGCCGGCGGGCAGAGTGCGGGCGACGGACAGGGCGCGGGCGGCGGACAGGGCGCGGGAGGCGGACGAGAACTGGTCCGCCAGGACGGGATCGGGGTTCCCGACCAGCTGCAGCGGCTCTGGACGCCGCACCGGATGGCGTACGTGACCGGCGGGTCGGGTGCCGACCGGAGCAGCTCTCACCAGCTGGTGGATCCGCCGGAGGACGAACCCGGCTGCCCGTTCTGCCGGATCCCCACACTGTCGGACGAGGACGGTCTGATCGTCGCCCGCGGCGAGCGGGTGTACGCAGTGCTCAACCTGTTCCCGTACAACCCCGGTCATCTGATGGTGGTACCGCTGCGGCACATGCCCGACTACACCGACCTGGACGCCGACGAGCTCGCCGAATTCAGTGAGTTCACCCGCCGTGCGTTGCGCACCGTGCGTGCGGTCAGTGCGCCGCACGGGTTCAACATCGGGATCAACGCCGGCTCCGCCGCGGGCGCCGGCATCGCCGGACACCTGCACCAGCACCTGGTACCGAGGTGGGGCGGTGACGCCAACTTCATGCCCGTGATCGGACTGACCAAGGTGTTGCCGCAACTGCTCGCCGACACCCGGCGGATGCTGGCTTCGGCCTGGTAGCCGGCGCGAACGCGCTGCGACCAGCGGCAGCGCGCCGTTCGACGCGTGCGATGGATGGCCGAATCGGATGCCCGGCGCCGCTATCGTGGACCACTACCGCGGGCGCGCCAGATGAGCGCGACCACCGGCCGACCCGCACCATCGACCACCACTGACCGACCGCCACTGACCGACCACCACTGACCGACCACCAACAGCCAACTGCCTCGACCTGAGCCCGACCGGACGGAACCCGATGCTCAACTCCCTGGCCCGGGCCTCGGTGTCCAAGGTGACGGACCCGATCGGAAGGGGACTGCTCCGCGCGGGGCTGAGTCCGGATCTGGTCACGGTGCTCGGCACGATCGGCGTCGTGGCCGGATCGCTCGGCCTGCTCGCGCCCGGCTACCTGTTCGCCGGAACGATGGTGGTGACCGTTTTCGTGCTCGCCGACCTGGTCGACGGGGCGATGGCCAGGGCCCGTGGCTACGGCACCGACTTCGGCGTTGTCCTGGATGCCTCGTGCGACCGGATCGCCGACGGCGCCCTGTTCGGGGCACTGGCGTTCTACGCTTTCTCCTCGGGACAACGGGTGCTCGGCGCCGTCGCCCTGGTCTGCCTGGTCACCGGCCAGGTGATCTCCTACGTCAAGGCGCGGGCGGATTCCGTCGGGCTGATCATCGGTGGGGCGCTGGCCGAGCGCGCGGAGCGCAACGTGCTCGGCCTCGTCGGTGCCGGTCTGGCCGGCCTCGGCGTGCCCTACGCGCTCGACATCTGCCTGTGGTTGCTCGCCGCGGCCGGACTGATCACCGTCGTGCAGCGTCTGGTGCAGGTCCGGCGGGCGGCGGTCAAGGCGGCTGCCGACACCGGCTCGGATCGCGGCACCGGCCGTCCGGCGCTGTGACCGTCGCTCCGCCAGCAGGTCCGGCCGGCGCGGCGCCGCTCGTCACGGCGCCGACCGTCACGTCGCCGACCGTGCCCGGGCGTGGCCTCTTCGACGACATCCCCGCCAAGCTGACCGATCTGGGGTTCGGCCTGGGCTGGTCAGCGGTCAAATCCATCCCGGAACCGTTGGCGGACCGGCTCTTCCGCGAAGCCGCGGACCTCGCGTACCGCCGCCGCGGCCCCAGCGTGGTGCAACTGGCCAAGAACCTGCACAGGGTGCTCGGCAGCTCGTCGACGCCCGAGTCCCTCGCGGCCGTCACCCATGCCGGCATGCGGTCGTACGCGCGGTACTGGAAGGAGGCGTTCCGGCTGCCGGCGATGGACCGTGATCAGGTCTTCGAGCAGCTGGAGGCGTCCGCCGTCGGCGCCGAGCACATGGACCGGGCCGCCGAGGAGGGTCGCGGGATCATGCTGCCGGTCACCCACTCCGGCAACTGGGACGCGGCCGGTCTGTGGGTGTCCCGACGCTGGGGTTCCATGACCACCGTGGCGGAGCGGCTCAAACCCGAGTCGCTGTACGAGAAGTTCGTCGCCTACCGCGAGTCACTCGGGATGGAGATCCTGCCGCTGACCGGCGGCGCGAACCCGTCGACCGTCCTGAAGCAGCGCCTGCGCGCCGGCGCCCGGGTGCCGCTGGTCGGGGATCGGGACCTGTCTCGCAGCGGCGTGCCGGTGACGTTCTTCGGCGAGACCGCGACGATGCCGCCCGGCCCCGCGATGCTCGCCGCGCTGACCGACAGTTACCTCTGCCCGACGAACCTCGCTTTCACCGAGAACGGCTGGTCGATCCACATTCACCCGCCGGTCGCGCTGCCCGGGACCCGGTTGGCGGAGCAGGTGCGCGGCGGCACCCAGGCGATCGCCGACATCTTCGAGGAAGGCATCGCCGCGCACCCGCAGGACTGGCACATGCTCCAGCCACTGTGGCGGGCCGACGTCATCGGTACCACCGGCCCTGCGACGGACGGGCGGGCCGCGGGGTGAAGGTCGGCCTGGTCTGCCCGTATTCGTTCAACATTCCCGGCGGTGTGCAGGCGCACGTCGCCGACCTGGCACGCACCCTGATCGGCCTGGGCCATCACGTGTCGGTGCTGGCGCCGGGTGACAGCGACGGCACCGTCGAGTTCCCCGACTTCCTCGTCCCGTCGGGCCGGAGCCTGCCGATCCCGTACAACGGCTCCGTCGCGCGGCTGTCGTTCGGGCCGGTGTCGTACACCAAGGTCCGACGCTGGATCCGGGCGGGCAAATTCGACGTCCTGCACGTGCACGAACCGGTGGCGCCGAGCCTGTCGATGATCGCGATGATGGTGGCCGACGGCCCGATCGTCGCCACCTTCCACACCGCGAACCCGAAGTCACGGATGCTCGGCGCTTTCCAGGGGGTCCTGCAGCCGTTCCTGGAGAAGGTCACCGGCCGGATCGCGGTCAGCGAACTCGCCCGCCAGGTCCAGGTCGAGCATCTCGGCGGGGATGCCGTCGTCATTCCCAACGGCGTGGACGTGAAGTTCTTCGACGGTGCCGTTCCGTTGCCCGGCTATCCGCGACGGGGGGGCACGGTCGGCTTCGTCGGCCGCTTCGACGAGTCTCGCAAGGGCATGCCGGTGCTGCTCGACGCGCTGCGCCTGATGGTCCGCTCGCGCCCGGACCTGCAGTTGCTGGTCGCCGGTAGCGGTGACGCGAAGGACCTGCGCGAACTCGCCGGTCCCGAACTGCAGTCCACACTCCGGTTCCTGGGCAGGATCAGCGACGCCGACAAGGCCTCGATGCTCAAGTCGGTGGACCTGTACTGCGCGCCCAACACCGGTGGCGAGAGTTTCGGCATCATCCTGACCGAGGCGATGAGCGCGGGTACGCCGGTGGTCGCCAGCGACCTGGATGCGTTCCGCAGGGTCCTGGATGCCGGCAGTGCAGGGGTCCTCACCCCGGTCGGTGATCCACCCGCACTGGCCAGGGCGATGGGCTCGCTGCTGGACGACCCGGGCAAGCGTGCCGCCCTGTCGGCACAGGGCCGCCGGGTCGTGGCCGCGTACGACTGGCCGGTCGTCGCCGCCACCGTGGTCAAGGTGTACGAGACCGTCATCGCGGCCGACCCGCGTGCAGTCGTCGAGGCCGAATGACCTTCTCGCGCTGACCGATCGTGGGGTCTTCGTCACTTCATCGGGGACAAAAGCCGCAATCGGTTTCCCCGGGACGGACATCGTCCCCTACCGTGATGAGCTGCCGGGCGCAACCCGGGGAAAGCCCCGATGCCGTCCATCCATCGGTGTGGGACTGTGCCCGAGGGTGCAACGGCGGACCTGGGACGCGGTCATCCACGCATCCACACCGCAAGGTCGGATGACCCGAACCAGGACGCTCCACCTGCGCCAACTGACCACACTGCCCGAAGCGAGCCGCCCGCCTGCAGCGGCCCGAACAGACCGCCCAACAGGGCCGAACGGAGGATGACCGGTGACCACTGCCGTCGTCATCATCCTGGTTGTCCTGCTGCTGTTCGCGGCCCTGCGGTTGTGGATCACGGCCAACCGGCTCGATCGCCTGCACGTCCGCACCGAGGCCGCCTGGTCGGCTCTGGAAGGGGCGCTCGCCCGGCGCATCGTCGCCACCAGGGCCGTCGCTGCCGCCGGCGGCCTGGACGACCTGCAGGCCGAGGAGTTACGGCGACTCGCCGACGTCGCCGATCGGGCAGACCGTCGCCACCGCGCGGACGCCGAGAACGACCTGTCGCGGGTGCTGTCGACGATTCCTGTGGTGTCCGAGCCGCACCTCGCCGTCGAACTTGCCGACGCCGGCGAACGGGTGCTGCTCGCGCGCCGGTTCTACAACGACGCGGTACGGGACGCGCGGGCCCTGCGCGCCGTGTGGTTCACCCGGATCTTCGGGCTCGCCGGCCGGGCTGCGCTGCCCGACTACTTCGAGATCGCCGAGTACCAGAATCACCCGGCGACCGTGCACCGGTCAGCGGCACGAGTCCTGCTGATCGATCCGGCTGATCGGGTTCTGCTGTTGTCGGGAACCGATCCCGAGATCAGCTCGCACTGGTGGCACACGCCGGGCGGGGGAGTGGAGCCCGGCGAGTCGCCCCGATCGACGGCGGCCCGGGAGCTGGCCGAGGAAACCGGGATCGCGCTGTCCGCCGACGAACTGCTCGGGCCGATCTGGCGGCGGGTGGCTCGTTTCAGGTTCATGGGATCGGACTACGAGCAGAGCGAGTTGTTCTTCGTCGCGGCGGCACCCCGCCGGCCGGACAGCGGGGGAGGTCGGGCAGCAGACACAGCGGTCCCCGGCAACGGGATCGCGGTGCTCCCTGGCGATGCGGGTATCGCCGAGCGGGCGATGGCGGGGCGCGTCATGCTCGCGGCTGCGCCCTCGGATCCGGCACCGAACGACGGCCCGCGCGGCGGAGCGTCCGTCGGCGGGTCGGCCCAACACGGTGCGCGCGCCCACGACGGGGCGATGGTGTGCGCGGCGGAGGACGGCGCGACTGTGCAGGACCCCGATCGTGAGGAAATGATCCCGGTCGGGCCTGCCATCGACGGATCGGGCCGCACGCAGGTGGAGCTGATGACGCTCACCGGTGACCGCTGGTGGTCCGCCGGCTCACTCGCCGCGACCGCTGAAGCGGTGTACCCGGTCGAGTTGGCGGATCGGCTTTCCGAAGCAATCGGTGTCCTGCGTGGTGCGGCGGTGCCCGAGGAGCCATCGCCGATCAACTGAAGTCGACGCTTGCGTGACCACGCCGGGCGACCGGCGCCGGAGCCGGGATCACACAAGCGCGCGAGCCGGGATCACGGAAGAGGGACAAATCGGAGTATCACGGCGGGTCATCCACCGTTCCTCCAGCACGCGACTAGGTTGCGAACCGCGTCCGCCCCGCCCGGGACGACGCGCTCTGGAGGAGACGTGCAGCGTCACGCCCGGATTCTGATGTGTATCGCCGGGTGCATCGCGCTCGTGCTGAGCGGTTGTTCCAGCGGTGATCCCGCACCGGTCGCCTCTGCCGCCTCCACAGCGAGTGCTCCGCTGGTCACCGTCGTGCCGCCCGCTCTGTCAACCGTTGCCAGTAACGCGCCCACCCCGACGGCTCCGCCGTTGACAGCCAATCCGCTGACCGGGGGGCCGCTCATCGCGACGCCGGTCATCGCGGTGAAGGTGGACAACACCTCCGCGGGGTTGCCCCAGTACGGCCTCACCGACGCCGACGTCGTCTACGTCGAGCAGGTCGAGGGCGGCCTCACCCGGCTGATGGCCGTCTTCCACACCACCCTGCCGCCCGACGTCGGAGCCGTCCGCAGCGTCCGCAGCACCGATGCCGAACTGCTCCCGGTGTTCGGTGCGCCCGCACTGGTCTTCTCCGGGGGGGCCGGCGGACCGCTGGCGGCCCTGGCCACCACGCCGACCGTCGCGGTATCGGAAGACGCAGGCGGTGCGGGCTTCTCGCGGACGTCGAGCAGTCCGGCACCGTTCAACCTGCATTCCGATGTCAAGGACGTTGCCGCCGCACATCCCGACCTCACGCCGCCGCGGGACATCGGGTTCCACTTCGTCGCGAACGACCCGCGGGTCGCAGCCGCACCTGCGGCGACCTCCCTCGCAGTGAAGTGGGAGGCCGCCGACACCGAGTTCGGCTATGCCGACGGGCGCTACCGGCTCGAGCGGGACGGCGATCCTGCCTCCGATGCGTCCGGTGCCCCGGTCGTTGCCGACAACGTGCTGTTCCAGGACGTCGAACTCGACCCGGATGGCACCGTGGACTCCGTCGGTTCACCGTCGTTCATCTCCCACACGGTCGGCAAGGGCACCTTCACGCTCTATCGCGACGGGCACGCGATCACCGGGAAGTGGAGTCGGGCGGCAGCGAACCTGCCCACCGAATACCTCGACGCCAGCGGGCAGCCGGTGCCGTTCAAACCGGGCAAGACCTGGGTCGCGCTGGTACCTCCAACCGCCAAGGTCACGGCGTCCTGACCCTGGCGCGCGCTGATCCATCGACCGCGTCGGCTCGGTCGGCAGGTCTGCTTGCAGCACTGTCCGTCGTCGGGGGAGGACCTCGGGATCGGCCTCGACAGCTCCGGTCTCGGCGCGCGAACCCAGCCGTCGGTCGTGATTTCGCCGGCCCGCGCCCGAGTACGATCAGGGACGGTCACCGGGCACCCGAGCCCGGGACGACGTGAGCCCTTGCTCGAAATCGCGATCGCCCACCGCGTCGACAGACCGCAGCACTGCCCGACCGCGGGCCACCTGTCCGCGGCGCGATCCGCCCGAGGAGCACCGTCGTCGTGTCCGCCAGCAATTCTTCCGCGCAGTCCGCCGCCGCCGAGTCGGCATCCACCGACTCCGCCGTTCGCTCGTCGCTGACCACCACCGGCACCGCCCGCGTGAAGCGTGGGATGGCGGAGATGCTCAAGGGCGGCGTCATCATGGACGTCGTCACTGCCGAGCAGGCCAGGATCGCCGAGGACGCCGGCGCGGTCGCCGTCATGGCTCTGGAGCGGGTGCCGGCCGACATCCGTGCGCAGGGCGGGGTTTCGCGGATGAGCGACCCGGACATGATCGAGAGCATCATCTCCACCGTCTCGATCCCGGTGATGGCGAAGGCCCGCATCGGTCACTTCGTCGAGGCGCAGGTGCTGCAGTCGCTCGGCGTCGACTACATCGACGAGTCCGAGGTGCTGACCCCCGCCGATTACGCACACCACATCGACAAGTGGGCGTTCACAGCGCCTTTCGTGTGCGGTGCGACGAACCTCGGTGAGGCCCTCCGGCGGATCACCGAGGGCGCGGCGATGATCCGGTCCAAGGGCGAAGCCGGCACCGGTGACGTGTCCAACGCGGTGACCCACATGCGGACGATCGGTGGCGAGATCCGCCGGTTGACCTCACTGTCGCCCGACGAGCTGTACGCGGCCGCCAAGGACCTGCAGGCGCCGTACGACCTGGTTGCCGAGGTCGCCGCACTGGGCAAGCTTCCCGTCGTGTTGTTCACTGCCGGCGGCATCGCCACCCCCGCCGATGCGGCGATGATGATGCAGCTCGGCGCCGAAGGCGTTTTCGTCGGCTCCGGCATCTTCAAGTCCGGTGATCCCGCGGCCCGGGCCGAGGCGATCGTCAAGGCGACCACCTTCTACGACGACCCCGACGTGATCGCCAAGGTGTCCCGTGGCCTGGGCGAGGCGATGGTCGGCATCAACGTCGACGACATCCCCGTGCCGCACCGGCTGGCCGAGCGGGGCTGGTAGGGCTCAGCTCGCGCGCGGCCGCTGTCGGATGCCGCGACCGCTGCCGGGTGCGGACGCGGCTGGCTTGACCGCCGGCCCGACCGCCTGCCCTACCGCCTGCCCGACCCAGGGCGGGCGTTGCGGCGGGACATCGGCGGACATTTCTGCAGTACTTTCCGGGCCGGATCTGAACTCCTTTCCTGCTCGTGTCACAGTTGGTTGCCACAGCTGAGTCCACGGTCTAGATTCAGCACTGTGGATGACCCGATGGCGAGCGTGCTGACCGTGGTCGGCGAGCGTTGGGCGTTGCTGACGGTCCGCGAGGTGTCGCTGGGCCACCGTCGATTCGACGAGATCCAGTCGGCCACCGGTGCGCCTCGCACCGTGCTGTCCGACCGCCTTCGCCGACTGACTGCCGCCGGCATCCTCGGCACGCGCGCATATCAGCTGCCCGGGGCCCGTTCCCGAGTGGAGTACACGCTGACCGACGCCGGGTTCGATCTGTTGCCGGTGCTGTCCGCGCTGTCCGACTGGAGCGAGCGGCACCTGCCCGGAGAACCGGCGCGGGTGATCTACCGGCATCTGGGCTGCGGCGGACGCGTCTCCGCACGCCTGCAGTGCGAGTGCGGCGAACAGACCGGTCCGCACGACCGGTTGATCGCGGAAGTGACGCGGTGAGAGCGCCAGCAATCGGCCGTTCGTCATCATCGGACCGATCCCGGACACAGAGACGACCCTTCCGAAATGACACCAGACCATGAGGAGAGCGCCATGACCGTTCACACCACCAGTGACGAGAACTTCGCCGACGACGTCCTGCAGGCGTCCGTGCCGGTCCTCGTGGACTTCACCGCGGCCTGGTGCCCGCCGTGCGTGATGATCGCCCCGGTTCTGGAGCGGATCGCCCAGGACGAGTCGGACCGGCTCTCGGTCGTCTCGCTGGACGTCGACGCCAACCCGGTGACCACAGTGAAGTACGAGGTGCTCGGGATGCCGACACTCGCCCTGTTCGTGGATGGCGAGATCGTCGCCCGCTTCATGGGCGCGAAGCCGCGGACGGCGATCATGCGGGAACTCGAACCGCACCTGCGGCCGCGATCCGCGGCGGTCACCGGCTGAGGTTCATTTGCGACCGTCGAGTGACGCTCCTGCGGGTCGAAAGGCGCCCACCCGCCCTGGATGCCTGCACCCGCGACAGTCGGCAGCCTTCGGCAGCGCTCAGGGCGACACGCTCAGGGCGTGGGCGAGGGCGAAGGGTCGCCCGCGCCCACCCGATCACTCGTGGGCGCACCGCGCTCCGCCCGCCCATCGGTGAACCCGGACCCGGCATCGGCAACCGCGGCCCGTTCCACCGTCAGCAGGCTCTCCGCGCTGTGCTCAGCGCGGTAGGCCGCGCCGCCGCCGCGAACACCGAACAACCGCTTGGACCAGACCAGCCACACCACGGCCGCGATGTTGATCAACAGCAGCGCCAACCTGAGCACCGTGACCTTCCTGCTGACCTCGAAGATCTCCCACGGCAGGAAGACGCTGGTCGCCACGACCGAGAAGTACTCGCCCCACCGACGCAGATTCCACAGGCCATAGGACTCGACGAACATCAGTCCGGCGTAGGCACAAAGACCGATGGCGATCCAGATCAGGGTCTGCGGACTGAACGTGAAGACGCGCGAGATGCCGCGCAGGACTTCGGATCTGTCCAGGTCCCAACCGAGTTGGTCGGCCAGCGGCCGCAGCAGGCTGAGCTCGTTGTCGAAGGCGTTCTCCAGTCTGGTGTGCGAGTCACGGAAGTACAGCACCAAGCCGGCGACGAACAACAACAGCAACCCGCGCAGCACTCGTTCAGCAGCGAGCAGGCGCATGATCGTCCGGTCGCGCAGCAGTCGGCCGCGTGGCACCTCGGGTGCGCTGTCGGCCGGCCCCGAGGCTTTCGGCGGGCCGACCACGAAGTCGCCACATCGCAGGCACCGCCAGCTTTCCCCGGCGGGCGTCGCGACGTGCAGGCGCGCCGCCAATTCCGGCTCGTCCGGTGCGAACGTCTCGTGCCCGCTGCGACTGCACCCCCGCAGGCTCCAATCCACCCGGCGAGCGTAACGGGGATATCGGATCGCAGACCCGCAATGCTCAGGCGAGCCACCCCGGCAGTGACGATTGAGCGCCTGACGCCGCCTGCGGTGCGACGGTGGCCAACCGGTTCACGGCGGTGATCAGCCGCTCGGGCGAGGCGGTGAAGGGCAGGCGGAGGTACGAGGCCATCGTGCCGTCGGGTCCGAAGCGCGGTCCCGGTGCGACGCGGACGCCCGCCGACGGCGCCAGCAGAGCCAGGTCCATGGCGAACGGTCCCGGCAGTCGCACCCAGAGGAAGGTGCCGCCCCGGGGCTCTGTCGAATGCCAGTCCGGCAACGCGGTCGCCAACGCCGACCGCAGCGCAGCCGAACCGGTGGCCAGGCGTGATCGCTGGACGGCCAGGGCTGCCCCGGGAGCCGCCAGCAGTTCGTTGGCGAGCAATTGATCAAGGACCGGTCCCGCCATGTCCCCCAACGCACGGGCCGCGGCGAGGCGCTGGACGAGATTGGGCGCGGCACGGACCCAGCCGACCCGCAGCCCACCCCAGAACGACTTCGACATCGATCCCAGTGACACCACTCTCGTTCCCGTGGTGTCGCTGTCGAAGGCGGCGAGCGACGCGGGTATCGGTGGGGTGTCGGGAAACGACACATCGCGGAACGATTCGTCGGCGACCAGCAACGTGCGGGTGTCGCGGGCGGCGGCGACGATCGCTTCCCGGGTCGCCTCGTCCATCAGGGCGCCTGTGGGATTGTGGAAGTCGGGGATCAGGTACCCCAGCCGGGGCGCGATCTGGCGCATCGTCGCTGCGAAAAGCTCGACATCCCAGGCACTGTCAGAGGTGACGGTCGCATCTGCCATTCCGACCGGCGCCGGTACCCGTCGTTGCGCCCGCAGCGCGTCGAGCGCGACCGGGTAAGTGGGGCACTCGATCAAGACCCGGTCACCCGGCGCGGACAGCTCGCCGAGCACCAGCGTGAAGGCATGCTGTGCACCGGATGTCACCAGGATCTGTTCCGCGGTCGTTGGCAATCCGGCCGCGGTGTACCGGGCGGCGATCGTGTCCCGCAGCACCGGCAGCCCGAACGGTAGGTAACCGTCGCCGGCCAGATACCGCGGCAGCTGTGCAGCGGCGGCGTCCAGCGCGCCGGTGATCTGGTCGGCGGGCGCCGGCAGGGAGGCCGTCGTCAGATCGATGATGCCGACCGTGCCGTCGTCATCGGGACGCCAATCTCTGCCCGGCGGTGCACCGAAGATGCCGGCAGCGCCGAACGAGTCCTGTCCAGCCGAACGCCCCGCGCGGCCATGCCGCCCACCGGCCGGCGCTGATGGCAACCGCAGCCGGCTGCCTGAACCGCGCCGTGAATCGAGCCAACCCTGGTCCCGGAGCAACCCGTACGCGGCGCCGACGGTGGTCCTGGAGAGCCGAAGTCCGGCAGCGAGTTCCCGTTCACTCGGCAAGCCGGTCGCGACAGTCAGCCGGCCGTCGAGGACGGCGGCGCGGATCCGATCGGCGAGCACCCGGTACGCCGGCAATCCGCGGTCGGGCGGCGGCGGGCCGAGTCGCCGTGCGAGCGTTCCGGCCGAGATGCGGGTGGCTTCCATCACTGGCACTCCTCCATCAGGCCACTTTCTCGCAACTGGCCATGGAAGTCCAGGCCAGATCGAACGACAGTGGCTTGATGCGCCTGCTCACCCCCATTCCGACCGATCGCCGACCTCGCCGCTTTGCGCAACTCCTGGTCGGACTGCTGCTCTACGGCATCACCATGGGGATGATGGTGCGATCCGTTCTCGGGCTCGACCCGTGGGACGTCTTCCACCAGGGCCTGACGGCATTGGTCAACCGCTGGGTGCCGCTGTCCTACGGAACGGTGATCACCATCGTCTCCGTGCTGGTGCTGCTGCTGTGGATCCCGCTGCGGCAACGGCCCGGGATCGGCACCGTCGCCAACACCGCGATCATCGGTTTCACCACGGACGCGACGTTGTCGGTGCTGCCACAGTTCGAGAACCTCGCCCTCCGGATCATCGTGCTGGGGCTGGCCATCGTGGGCAACGCGCTGGCCGGGGCGCTCTACATCGGGGCCGGCCTCGGCCCGGGACCGAGGGACGGCCTGATGACCGGACTCGTCGCCCGGGGTGTCGGGTCGATCCGGCTGATCCGTACCAGCATCGAGCTCAGCGTCCTGGGCATCGGCTGGCTGCTGGGCGGCATCGTCGGGGTCGGCACGGTGTTGTACGCGCTCTCGATCGGGCCACTGCTGCACCTTCTGCTGCCGCGACTTCAGGTGAACCGCAACGCATCCCGCGAGACCGTGCTGACACCTGCGGGCGGCGAAGCGCCGTTCACCGAGCCCGAGGGCCGGTGACCCGGGCAGGGCCGGCGGATGGGCCCGCCGCGCCGGAGCACGGCCACGGCGCGGCAAGGGGCCGACCGCCGCGCCGGTCGGCGGATGCGAAGATCCAACCAGGCCTTCTCGATAGGGTCGATGGATGGAAGATCTGCTGGCCGTCCTGCATGTCGTCGGCGCCGTTTTCATCATCGGGCCGATGGCCATCCTGCCGATGACCGCGATGCGTGCGCTGCGCGCCGGCCAGGGCGCCCAGGTCGCGGTGCTGGCGAGATCCACCTTCGTCTTCGCGCTGTTGTCCGTGGTGGTCGCAGTGTTCGGGTTCGGGATCCTGGGCGTCGCCGACAAGTCCGAGCACCACACGTCGGTCAGCACGCCGTGGGTACTGACCTCGATCATCCTGTACGTCATCGCGCTGGCGTTGACGCTTCTGGTGGTCGTGCCGGCGATGCGCGGGGCCGCCGCGCATCTCACCACCGGGCCGACCACCGGGCCGGCGATCGAGCCGGGCGGTACCGCGGCGCAGCTGACGAAGCCGGACTACCGCCGGATCGCCATCGGATCGGGTGTGACGACACTGCTGCTCGTTGCCGTGGTGGTCCTGATGACGTGGAAGCCGGGCGGTTCGTGAGCGCGGCAGCACCGGTCATCGGTGTGCTCGCGCTGCAGGGTGACGTGCGCGAGCATCTGATCGTGCTGGGCGGGCTCGGCGTGACCGCGCGGCCCGTTCGCAGGCCGTCGGAGCTGACCGAGCTCGATGGCATCGTGCTGCCCGGCGGCGAGTCCACCACCATCTGCCGGTTGCTGGACGTCTTCGAGCTGCGTGAGCCACTGCAGGAGCGGCTCGCCGGTGGCCTGCCGGCGTTCGGTTCCTGTGCCGGAATGATCGTGCTGGCCGCACAGATCCTGGACGGCAGGCCGGACCAGCGACCGCTGTCGGCACTGGACATCACGGTGCGCCGCAACGCGTTCGGCCGTCAGGTGGACTCCTTCGAAACAGATCTCGAGGTACAGGGCCTGCCCGGTGGACCGGTGCATGCCGTCTTCATCAGGGCGCCCTGGGTGGAGCGGGCCGGTCCCGGCGTCACGGTGCTGGCGGCGGTGGGGGAGCACCCGGTCGCGGTCCGGCAGGGCACCGTGATGGCCACCTCTTTCCATCCCGAGGTGAGCGGTGACGACCGGCTGCACGCGCTCTTCCTCGGGATCGTCCGCTCCGCCTGAGTGAAACCCGCCGCCGGAGTGAAACCCGCCGCCTGAGTGAAACCCGCCGCCGGAGTGAACCCCCCGCTGAGCGATCACCTGTCAGGCGGCGCGTCGACATCGGGTGCGAGCCCCGTAAGATCGCCTGTCGGGCTTGCGCTCCGGTGCGCCCGGGGAACAGCGCCGCAGGTGAGTGCGCGACAGTGGCGATACGAGCATCAATACGAGGCAGAGGGGTTCTGCAGGACCATGAGCGGCCACTCCAAATGGGCGACGACCAAGCACCAGAAGGCGGCCAAGGACGCCAAGCGGGGCAAGCTCTTCGCCAAGTTGATCAAGAACATCGAGGTGGCGGCCCGGACCGGTGGCGGTGACCCCGACGGCAACCCCACCCTGTTCGACGCGATCCAGAAGGCCAAGAAGTCGTCGGTCCCGAACGAGAACATCGACCGGGCGACCAAGCGCGGCTCAGGGGCAGAGGCCGGCGGTGTCGAGTACCAGGCCATCACCTATGAGGGATACGGCCCCAACGGCGTCGCCATCCTGATCGACTGCCTGACCGACAACCGGAACCGGGCCGCCTCCGAGGTGCGGGTGGCCGTCACCCGCAACGGCGGTTCGATGGCCGATCCCGGCAGCGTGTCGTACCTGTTCAGCCGCAAGGGTGTCGTCATCGTGCCCAAGGAGAGCGGCGGCAAGGAACTCTCCGAGGACGACCTGATGCTGGCGGTGCTGGACGCCGGCGCCGATGAGATCAACGACCTGGGTGACGTCTTCGAGGTGGTGTCCGAGGCCGGCGATCTGGTGGCCGTGCGGACCGCCGTCACCGACGCGGGGGTGGAGTACGACTCGGCGGACCCCACCTTCATCGCCTCGGTCAACGTGCCGCTGGACGTGGACGGCGCACGCAAGGTGATCAAGCTGGTGGACGCCATCGAGGACCTCGACGACGTGCAGAACGTCTACACCAACGCCGACATCCCGGACGAGATCGCCGAACAGCTCGACAACGAGTAGCCAGGCGGCGTGGCGCATCACGGCCGGCAGGAACGCCGGTAGCGTGACGCGAACGTACAGATGTTCGGTCGGTCGGCCATCGGCGTGACGGTCATCGGACCGCTCGATGGGGAGGTGCACGTGCGGGTGCTCGGCGTTGATCCCGGGCTGACCAGGTGTGGCATCGGCGTCATCGACGGGGGTCCGGGCCTGCCGCCCCGGATGGTCGAGGTGGTCGTCGTCCGCACCTCGCCCGGAACCGAGCTCGCCGAGCGGCTGCTCACCATCGCCCAACAGGTGGAGGCGATGATGGACCGCCTCCACCCGGACACCGTCGCCATCGAGCGGATGTTCAGCCAGCACAACGTGCGCACCGTGATGGGCACCGCGCAGGCCTCGGGTGTGGTCGCGCTCGCCGCCGCCCGCAGATCCATCCCGGTGGCCTGGCACACCCCCAGTGAGGTCAAGGCAGCAGTGTCCGGCAACGGAAGCGCGGACAAGGCGCAGGTGACGGCAATGATCACCAGGTTGCTGCGGTTGCCGGAATCGCCCAAGCCCGCAGACGCCGCCGACGCGCTCGCGTTGGCGTTGTGTCACCTGTGGCGTTCACCCATGCAGAACAGATTGCTCGCCGCGGCCGCGAAGGCGAGGCTGCCGTGATCAGTTCCGTTCGCGGACAGGTGCTCTCGGTGCATCTGGACCACGTCGTCATCGAGGTGGGTGGTGTCGGTCTCGCCGTCCGTACGACACCGGCGACGCTCGCCGGATTGCGTCGCGGTGAGCAGGCCCGCCTGTCCACCACGCTGGTCGTCCGGGAGGACTCGCTGACCTTGTTCGGCTTCGGGTCCGACGAGGCCAAGGAACTGTTCGAGCTGGTGCAGTCGGTGTCCGGGGTCGGCCCGAAGATCGCGCTGGCCCTGCTGGCCGTGCTCGACCCCGAACAGTTGCGCCGCGCGCTCGGTTCGGGCGACACCGCCACCCTGACCCGGGCGCCCGGCATCGGGAAGAAGGGTGCCGAACGGCTCGTGCTCGAGCTCAAGGACAAGGTGGGCGTGGCCACCGGCCCGTCCACCTCCGGTCAGGCCGGCCCGGTCGTCGGCGTGCCGTGGCGCGACAAGTTGGTGGACGCACTGGTCGGGCTGGGCTTCGCCGCCAAGCAGGCAGAGGACGCCACGGCCACCGTCGCGCAGGACGTCGAGGACCCGGCCGTCACCGACGGCGATGTCGGGGTGCTGCTGCGCCGGGCGCTCGCGTTGCTCGGACGCAGCAGGTGAGGACCGCAGGTGAACAGGTGAGCATCGAACGCGCAACGGGACCGGATCCGGCCGGCTCTGCCGACGAGGATCGTGCGCAGGACGACATGGTGTTCGAGGGCGTCGTCAGCCCCGCCGAGACGGCTGGTGACTCCGACCTCGAGGCCTCGCTTCGCCCACGAACGCTGTCCGAGTTCGTCGGTCAGGTCCGCGTCCGGGAACAGCTGGAGCTGGTGCTGTCCGGCGCGAAGCTGCGCGGCACCCCGCCAGATCATGTGCTGCTGGCCGGGCCGCCAGGCCTGGGAAAGACCTCCCTGTCGATGATCATCGCCGCCGAGATGGGTGCGGCGCTGCGACTCACCTCGGGACCTGCGCTGGAACGGGCCGGCGATCTCGCCGCGATCCTGTCCAACCTCGTCGAAGGCGACGTGCTGTTCATCGACGAGATACACCGCATCGCCAGGCCCGCCGAGGAGATGCTGTACCTGGCGATGGAGGACTTCAGGGTCGATGTGATGGTCGGCAAGGGGCCGGGCGCGACGTCGATCCCGCTGGAGATCGCGCCGTTCACCCTGGTCGGCGCGACGACCCGGTCGGGACAGCTGACCAGCCCGTTGCGCGACCGGTTCGGTTTCACCGCGCACATGGAGTTCTACACCCCGGACGAGCTGACGACCGTCATCACCCGCAGCGCGGCGATCCTCGGCATCGACCTGCGGCCCGACGGCGCTGCCGAGATCGCCCGCCGATCCCGTGGCACGCCCCGCATCGCCAATCGGCTGCTGCGCCGGGTCCGCGACTACGCGCAGGTCAGGGCGGACGGCTCGATCAGCAGGGAGATCGCCCGGGCCGCCCTTGCCGTGTACGACGTCGACGAGCTCGGCCTCGACCGCCTGGATCGATCCGTGCTGACCGCCCTGTGCCGTTCGTTCGGCGGCGGACCGGTGGGCCTGACGACCCTCGCGGTTGCGGTCGGAGAGGAAGCAACGACGGTGGAGGAGGTCTGCGAACCCTTCCTGGTCAGGGTGGGGATGCTCGCCCGGACCCGGCAGGGCCGCATCGCCACCCCGGCGGCCTGGCAGCACCTGGGGCTGCAGCCACGGTCGGGCGCAGGACGGGAAGCGGCGGCGGGCGAGGACGCGACGCTGTTCGACGCTCCGTGATCGACGGTCGGCCGCGCCGCACGAAGGACCGATGATCATGCTCAATTCCGGTAGCCTTGGCCTTGCTCACCGGATATGCCGCTGACGTCAGGCCGGTGCATGGAACCTCCGGCAACGCCTCGGAGTTGAAGGGGTGCTCTCGTTCATGCGGACGAGAAGGTGAACGCGCCGCTGGACCACATGGCCCTGCGAGCGTGGATCTCGGCCCACCGGGGCACTCACCACCCGGAACGACCGCACCGACCATCTTGTCGTCAGACTCGAGACCGAGGAGAACCATGGAACAGATGCTCTTGCCACTCCTGATGTTTGCAGGGCTCGGCGGGTTGATGTACTTCAGCATGAAGAAGCAGAAGCGGGTCGCCGCCGCCACCCGGCAGATGCATGAATCACTGGTTCCCGGCGCGCGGGTGATGACGACCTCCGGCTTGCACGGAACCGTCACCGCCATCGCGGACGACACCATCGAGCTGGAGATCGCACCGGGCCTGCGCACGACCTGGGTGCGCGCCGCGGTCCGCGAGATCGTCGTTCCCGGGCCGTCGGACGACCGTGACCTGGCGATCGACGCCGACGACTCGGGCGTCATCGATGCGCACGACACGAACGTCGTCGACAACGACGATCGCGGTACGACGGACAAGTCCATCACGGACCGTCCCTACAAGAACCTCAACTAAGCTGTGACGATGCCCCGGCCCGACCAGGGTCGGGGCATCATCATGTGGGGGGGCGTGACGATCGCCCCAGTTGCATAGCGGCGCGGCCCGCGGTGATCGGTGATCCGATGACCAAGGGCCTTGAGTCGTGTGCCGAGCAGAGAAGATGGGCGCGACGTGGCGACACCAGCTGGGCAATTCAGGCCCTGGCGATTGATCTGGACCTTCATCGGCATCACTGCCGTGCTCTACGGGCTCGTGTTCTTCACCCCCGGCTCCAACACCCCCAAGCTCGGCATCGACCTGCAGGGCGGCACCCGGATCACGCTGACCGCCCGGACCACCGACGGCTCCGACCCGAGCAGGGCCCAGATGCAGCAGGCCCGGTCCATCATGGAGAGCCGCGTCAACGGATCCGGCGTTGCCGGTGCGGAGATCCAGATCGACGGCGCCCGTCAGCTCGTCATCACAGTTCCCGGAAACCAGGACCTCAACTCACTGACCCGCAGTGCGCAGATGAACATCCGGCCGGTGGTCACCGATTCCAGCGGCAACCCGGTGATCAGCTATCCCGCCGGTTACCTCCCGCCTGCCGCCTCCGAGGCATCGACGGCGCCCTCGGCCAGCGGATCCGCCGGTGCATCGGGAGCCGCCCAGACCACCGTCCCGGCAATCGGCGACACCCCGACCCCGACGGCGAGTGCCGTGCCCGGCGAGTCCGCCACCGTCGCGCCGGGCAGCGGTGAACCGGCCTCGGCGGCCACCACGGCAGGCGCGGCGACGGCCAGCTCGCCGGCGCCCGGTCTGCGTGCTCCCCAGCAGGCGCTCGCCGCGGCACCGGGGGACACCACCGCACCGTCCGCCCCGGCCTCACCCAGCGGACCATCGGCTGCTGCGGCGGCCACCGCGGCGGGTACAGCCGCTTCCGGCACCGCTGCTGCCGCGCCGGCCTGGCCCGCCGGGAGCAACCCTGCGAACCCGACCCAGCCGCTCGGCACCGACGAGGCCGCCACCAGCGCCTGGATCGCCGCGGCCACCACCGCGCTGCCCGGCATCAGCTGTGCCGACCTCGAGCCGTACCGCGGCCTCGACGACCCGAACAAGCCGCTGATCGCCTGCAGTGAGGACGGCACCGCGATCTACCTGCTGGACAAGACGCTGATCGCCGGCACGCAGATCAACACCGCGACCTCGGGTCAGAGCACCCAGGGCGCCGGCTGGGTGGTCAACATGACCTTCAAGTCCGATGGTTATGCAACCTGGTCGTCCTACACGGCCGCCAACGTCGGCAAGCTGACTGCGATGACGCTCGACGGGCAGGTCATCTCGGCTCCCCGGATCAACGGTGCGATCACCACCCCGGGCACCGAGATCTCAGGTTCGTTCACCCAGGAATCGGCCGCGGGGCTGGCGAACTCACTGAAGTTCGGTGCGCTGCCGCTGGCCTTCGACCGGGCGGAGTCGGTGAACGTCAGCGCCCAGCTCGGGCTGGAATACCTCAAGGCGGGTCTGATCGCCGGCGGCATCGGCCTGCTGCTCGTGGTGATCTACTGCCTGCTCTATTACCGGCTGCTCGGCGTCATCACGATCCTGTCGCTGGTGCTGTCCTTCGGCCTGGTCTACGCGATCCTGGTGCTGCTCGGCCGGTGGATCAACTACAGCCTGGACATGGCCGGCGTCGCCGGTCTGATCATCGCCATCGGCATCACGGCCGACTCGTTCGTCATCTATTTCGAACGCATCAAGGACGAGGTCCGCGAGGGCCGCACATTCCGCTCGGCGGTGCCGCGCGGTTGGCAACGCGCGAAACGGACCATCCTGTCCGCCGACGCGGTGTCGTTCCTGTCGGCGTTCATCCTGTACCTGCTCGCAGTGGGTGAGGTGAAGGGCTTCGCGTTCACCCTCGGCCTGTCCACGGTGCTCGACCTGGTCGTGGTGTTCCTGGTGACCCATCCCCTGGTGCACCTGGCCGCCGGTTCGCCGATCTTCTCCAATGCCCGCTGGTCGGGCCTCGGCGGGGTTGCCAAGGCGGGCGCACGGCAGCGTTCGGCGAACGCCAGACTCGGCGCCGCCCGGATCGACCCCACGGAAACCAAGGAGGTGTCGGTATGACGCAGGGCCAACGCGGTGGCGGGGTGGACCCGCAGACTGCGGCGACCGCGATTCCGTCGGGGGCCGTCGGCACCGGTCCAGCCACCGCAGGACCCGATGGTCCGACCGCCGGCTCCTCTCCGCTCGGCGACGAACGGACCGCGGCGACACCGGCCAACACGGCGACCCTGGACAAGCAGTACGGCCGGCAATCGAGCGTCCTGACCCGGCTGTCCACCGGCACCGGCGCGTTCAACATCCTTGGCAAACGCAAGGTGTACTACGCGGTCTCGGCCACTCTCGTGGTGCTGTCGTTGCTGCTCATCATCTTCCGCGGCTTCCAGTTCGGGATCGACTTCGCCGGCGGCACCACGCTGCAGTTCCAACCCAACGCCGGACAGGACATCTCGACCTCACAGGTCGCCGAGGTCGTCACGTCGGCGACCGGTGTCTCGCCCGACTCGGTGCAGACCGTCGGTAGCCAGATCCAGGTCAGTTCATCGACCCTGTCGGCCGATCAGGTGGTGGCCGCCAAGGGCGCGATCAATCAGCAGTACGCGCCGTCCGGCGGTGTTTCCGACTCCGCGGTCTCCGAGACGTGGGGGTCGGAGATATCCCAGCGGGCGCTGATCGCGGTGCTGGTCTTCCTCGTCGCCGTCGCCGCGTTCCTGTGGATCCGGTACGAGCGACGAATGGCCGTCGGCGCCGTCGTCTCGGTGTTGCACGACGTGGTCATCACCGCCGGGATCTACTCGCTGGTCGGCTTCGAGGTCACCCCGGCGACCGTCATCGGGCTCCTGACGATTCTCGGCTTCTCGCTGTACGACACGGTCGTCGTCTACGACAAGGTGCAGGAGAACACCAAGGGGTTGACGTCACTGAACCGCCGGACGTATCCGGAGGCGGCGAACCTCGCGGTGAACCAGACGCTGATGCGCTCGATCAACACGTCGCTGATCGCCTTGCTGCCGGTGGCCGGTCTGCTGGTGGCGGGTGTGGTGATCCTGGGATCCGGCACGCTCAAGGACCTGTCATTGGTCATGCTGATCGGCATGCTCGTCGGCGCCTATTCGTCGGTGTTCATCGCCGTGCCGATCGCGGTCGATCTCAAGATCCGGGAGCCCGCGATCAAGGCGCACACCGCGCGGGTGATCGCCAAACGCAAGGCAGAGGGCTTGATCGTCGACGCCGACGGCGACCCGGTCCGCAGAGTTGCCGGCACCGCACCGGCGGCCGGATCCAAGCCGCGGCGGACACCGGTGGCCGCCGCCGCTCCGGCCCGCCCGGGTCAGGAATTGAAGCCTGGCGCCGCGCCCAAACCCGGTGTCAAGCCGGTCCGTCCGATCGCCCCGAAGCCGGCCGCATCGGGCGGTCCGTCCTCCGGTGCACGGCCGAGCGGCAAGGGCGCCCGACCCTCTGGCAAACGGAGCCGGTGATCGGCCGGCCGGACCGGCCGTTCACGTCCGCAGGATCGTCGCCAGCAGGATCGTCGCCAGCCGGATCGCCGCCCGGGCTGTCGTTGTCCGGGCTGTCGTCGCCAGGGCCGGACGCGGCGGTCGCCGTGCGGGCTGCTCGTGAGATCGACAGGTTGATGCGGACCCAGCAGGACTTTCCCCAGCCGGGGGTGCTGTTCCGGGATCTCACGCCGGTGCTCGCCGATCCCGGCGCGCTGGATCTGATGGCGCGCGCGCTCGCCGCCGCCGCACCCGACGCCACCCTGATCGCCGGACTGGAGTCTCGCGGCTTCCTGCTCGGCGCTGCCGCCGCGATGATCGCCGGCACCGGTGTTCTCGCGGTCCGGAAGCCCGGAAAACTGCCCGGCAACGTTCTCTCCGAGGAATATCAGCTGGAGTACGGCACCGCCCGCCTGGAACTCCATCCTGACGACGTGCCCATCGGGGCAAGGGTTCTCGTCATCGATGACGTGCTCGCCACCGGTGGCACCGCTGCGGCCGCTTGTCGGCTGTTGCGTCGTGCCGGGGCGGAGATCGCCGGTGTTGCAGTCGCCATCGAGCTGACCGAGCTCGGCGGGCGCGCCGCGCTGCCCGGACTGGCCGTCACCGCGCTGCGGCAGTGGTGAGGACCGCGGCCGTTCAACGGGGCCGGGTGTCGCAGACTGCCGCCACGTTGCCGTGGTGCCGAGAATTTTCGGCGCTGCCGTATCTCCGACGGCTACGGCCGTGCAGCGGCGGTGAGCACTTCGGCGCCGTCCTCGGTGATGGCGATCGTGTGCTCGCTGTGCGCGGTCCGGCAGCCGGTCGCGCTCCGCAGCGTCCAACCGTCGGCGTCGACGGTCAACGTCGAGGTGTCGGCCATCACCCACGGCTCGAGCGCCAGCAGCAGTCCGGGGCGCAGCCTGTAGCCCCGACCGGGCCGCCCATTGTTCGCGACGTGCGGGTCCTGGTGCATCGTCGACCCGACGCCGTGCCCGCCGAATGCGGTGTTGACCTGGAATCCGGCGCCGGTCAGCACCGAGCCGATGGCGTGGGAGATGTCGCCGACCCTGACCCCCGGTTTCGCGGCGGCTATTCCCGCCTGCAGCGCGCGCTCGGTCGCGCCGATCAGCGCAGCGCTGTCGCCGGTGTGCGATTCGCCCACGACGAAGCTGATGGCGGAGTCGGCGACCACACCGTTCTTCGACACCGCAAGGTCAAGCGAGAGCAGGTCACCGTCGGAAAGCATGTAGTCGTAGGGCTTTCCGTGCAGGACTGCGTCATTCACAGACGTGCAGATGTAGTGGCCGAACGGGCCGCGGCCGAATGACGGCGCGTAGTCGACGTAGCACGATTGCGCGCCCGCGCCGGCGATCAGTGTCGCCACCCAGTGGTCGATCTCCAGCAGATTCGTGCCGACCGAACTGCGGCCCTTCATCTCCTGCAGGATGTCGGCGACCAGAGCGCCGGTGACCCGTGCCCGGGGGAGGTCGCTCTGGCGAAAGATCTCTATCACAGTGGCACCTTCCGACGCACCAATAACTATCCCGGTCATACTATCCCGGTATTACTATTGGCCCCATGGTCAGGTTGCCGCTCACTGCCGCCGAGGTCGAACGAGGGCAGCGGCTGGGCGTGCTGTTGCGGCGAGCCCGGGCCGGGTCCCCGATGCTCGAGGTCGCGCTGGCTGCAGGCGTGTCGCCGGAAACCCTGCGGAAGATCGAATCCGGACGCGTCGCCACACCGGCGTTCTCGACGATCGCGGCCATCGCCGGCGTGCTGGACCTCTCGCTCGACGCGGTGTGGGCGGAAATCACTCCGGAGGCCACTGCCGCTCAGCTCACGCCCGCCGAGAGCGACCGCTCTGACCGGAGCGCCGGGTCGACCCGCTCGCGCAGCGGAGCCCGCGCGCCGCTGGCTTCGTAGAGATCGTCGTAGCAAGCGCAGTCACCGCCGGTCCCGACGGGGGACATTGCCGGGCTCGCACGCAGTGGGCGGCGCCGCTCGCTGACGGGAATTTGCGGCGCCTGCACGGGCCGCGGCGTACCGGGCTCGTTCACGGCTACTCGTACCCTGGCGGAGTGACTCGACCCGACGCCGACGCCATTCACCCGGATCTGCCATGACGACGAACCAGCGGCATACCGAAGCCCTTCCCGGAACTTGGAACTTCCGCGACATCGGTGGCATCCCCGTCGCCGGCGGCGTCATCCGGCCCGGCATCGTGTACAGGTCCGCCGCCCTCGCGCAGTTGGATGCGGACGGCGTCAGGGCACTGGACAAGCTGGGTGTCACCGACGTTTTCGACCTCCGCGGGCGTCGGGAGATCGAGCGGGAAGGAGCCGACCGGGTACCGGAGGGAGTGAGCGTGACGGTTGCGCCGTTCCATCCCGAGGACGACGACACGCCGGCCCACGAGGCGCAGGAGGGCGACGGCCAGTCGTGGACCGGAGCCGGCCGTCTGCGCGCCTACTACGCGGCGATACCCACCCTGGCCCCGGCGCAGGCGTCGGTGGCGGCATTGCTGCGGACGCTGGCCAACGGGACGGGCGGGGTGCTCGTGCATTGTGCCGCGGGCAAGGACCGCACCGGGTGGGCGATCTCGACTGTGTTGCTCGCGGCCGGTGCCGACCGTGAAGTCGTGCTGGGGGACTATCTAGTCAGCAACGGGGCGATCGGGTCCCTTCGGGCGTGGATGCTGGCCCAGTACGGCGACGAGGTGCTGCGAGCCGACGACCAGATCCTCGGTGTGGACGAGAGCTACCTGCGGGCCGCCTGGGATGCAGCCGATGCCGCCTTCTCCTCTTTCGAGGGTTACCTGGACGCGATCGGTATCGACGATGGGGTGCTGGACAAGTTGCGCGCCAGGTTGGTCGGCTGATCCGTCACCGCGGTCCGGCGCCGGGGCCGGGGACCTCACCCTCTCAGTGGGCGGCCCCCGCGGGCGCCGGGTCTCCGACGTCACCCGCAGGTTTCAGTCAGCACCGAGCGGGATACCGCGGACCTGACATGCTCGCGAGACCGCGGGCGGTGCACCGCCGCGGAGGGTAGATCACTGTGAGCCCCGAAGAACTGGCAGGCCCGGATCGGGCGAGGCAATTGTTCGGCGCCGAGGTGGTGGACGCCGACGGGGCGAAGGTCGGCACGGTCACCGAGGTCTTCCTCGATGACGACACCGATCAGCCGAAGTGGGTGTCGGTCCGCACCGGTTGGTTCGGGACCAACGAGTCGCTCGTGCCGCTGCAGGGCGCCGGGATCGGGGATGGTCGCATCCAGGTCCAGTACGACAAGGCCACCATCAAGGCCGCGCCCAGATCCGACGACGGACAACCGCTGTCCCGTGACGACGAGGGCCAGGTGTACCGGCACTACCACGGTGAGACGTCGGGACGTCATTCCGTGACGGGTGATGCCTCGGGCGACCGGTCCGTCGGCACGGCCGGAGATCGCCTCACCACCGGACGGGACAGCGAAGGTGAGCTCGGAGATCGCGTCGCGCCGGATGGGAAGTCCGGTGACGCCCACATGGTCCGCTCGCAGGAGCGCTTGACCGCCGGCACCGAGCGGGTGGCCACCGGGCGCGCGAGGATGCGCAGATTCCTGGTCAGGCAGGAGCAGCAGATCACGGTGTCCGTCGCACGGGAGGACGTGCGGGTCGAATACGTCACCGACATCGATCCGGCGATGATGGACGCGGGCGGCCGAGGTGTCTGGGCCGATGACTCTTCTCCCGGTGCCGATCAACCGCAGCATGTCGAGGCGGACCACCAGCCGTACCGTCAGGACGATCGGACCGTGGGTGGGGAGAACGCGGCCGGCCGCGAAGGTTGGATGGTGCTCTACGCGCAACGGCCCGTGGTGACGATGGAATGGGTGCCGGTGGAGCGGGTTCGATTGAGCACCGTCGCGGTCACGGCCGAGGAAACCGTGACCGGCGAGGTGCGGAAGGAGCAGCTGGACGTCGTCAGCGACGATGTGCCCGACGCGGACTCTGATCGCGTGACGGATCACCATTCGGACCGCGTCGCGGAGTCGGCATCGCGGGAGCGTCAGGTCAGGTGACCGCCGATCGCCGCACAGCGACAACCTCTCTGTCGCATGCCGAATGCCGGGCCAGGACGACCCCACACCAGGAATCCTGGCCGTCCCGGACCGGCATCAGCGGTTGATCACCTGATTTCTGCTGCCTGCACGTCAGCAATTCGCCTGATCACGTCAGCATCACCAGCCCAGTGGCCGCATTTTCGTTGCTACCGCGTGCGCACCGATGAGCAGACCGTGCCGGTCCCCGTCCATCGCTGCCTTGCGGAAGTGGTACCCGACATAGATGCGGGACAGGGCGTTCTCGTTCGCCGCCTGGAGGAAACTCGAGTAATGACGGATGAGTTTCCGCCCGGTGCCGACCGGACTGACACAACTGTTGTTCGTCGCAGGTTCCGAGACGCTGCAGGCAGCAAAACGTGCATGACCGAAATACGCCGTCAGCACCGCCGCGGCCGCTCCACCCTCGGTGGCGTGCGCGGAGTCGTAATCCGGGATCGGCGGGGTGACACGAAGGGGCTTCCATCGTGGATCGCCCTTCGTGGCGGGATTGCCGTCGGAGTTCCCCAGCTGAATTGCCGTCACAGGTCGCCAGAACAACTTCGTCTCCGGGTCCAGGTACTTGGTGTTGAAGCTGCCGATATAGCCATCCGCCATGGCCGCGTTCAGTACCGCGAACAGACGGGCGTGACCCCACAATCCCATCCAGGTACCGCGGTCGGCCGTCACGGACCGAGCGATCGCATTCCACTGCAGCGGTGCGCTGTTGACCCAGAACAAGGCGATCTCGGTCTGGTCCGGGGTTCGTTGCGACTTGACGCCGCCGAGACGCTTGATCTCGTTGTAGTCACGCGCATAGGCACTGCTCCGCACGTTGTAGGGTCCGGACGGACCGAATTGGCCGCTTCGGGCAAGTGTGAACGGCCTGACCTTGCCCCAGTTCGGCAGGAAAGCCACCTGCGGCGAATCCGGTGTGAAACGCCATTCACCCGGATTGTCACCCTGCGGGAAATCAGGGTCGACAGTCGGTGCGCCCGTGACGGTCAGGTCGTCGGCCCGGTCCCTGATGATGCTTCGCGCGGCGGCGAGCCCGATGGCGATGCCCTCATCTTTCGCCGATCCGGCCGGCACTGCAGCGAGTTGTGCGTTGTAGGTCTGCGTCACCACCGGCGGCACGCAATTCCCGGTGATTGCCTTGAGGCCGTCGGTGAGGACGGCATTGGCCGCTGCCGCGACCGCCGCTTCGGGCGACGCGTGCGGGTGACTTCCCGCAGGATTGTAGGAATACGACCGGTACAGCGGCCGGATCTCGTTGAGGGCGTCATGAATGGCGATGTGGGTCATCGCGTAGAGCCGCGACTCGTACGGTGGATTGCCGTCCGGTGTGAAGCCGCACGCGACCGCCGCACTTGTCGCGGTCGCATTCCACTCGAGCACGGCGTCGGATCGGGACGTGGTCTGGGCGGCGCCGGAAACAGGCGCGCCGACCATCGGCACGATCACTGCCGCGGCGACCGACATCACCAGCATGAGACGAAACTGTGGGCGCATGGAACCCTCCACTTCTCCAAGGGACCGCCCGAATGGCGGTCGCCGCGGGTCCAGCGGGAACGGGTTCGGCGCTGACCGGGCACGGGCCGACCGGGTTCCCGGGCGTCAGCGTGCCGGGGCCGCACGCCCGTGACATGACCAGAAATTGCGTTGACCATCGGCCGTGGCATGGTCATTTCTGACCATCGACCCGATCCGGACTCCCGAGTAGCGTCAGCACGGTGGCCGGCTGGGACTGCCCCGAGCTGCCCGCTCGGTGGAGGCAGGGTGCGCGGCCGGCCTTTGTCGGACGGGAACGCGAGTCCGCCGCGCTCCGGGAGGCGTGGGCGCTCGCCTCCCGGGGCACCCGCCAGGTGGTGTTCGTCGGTGGGGAACCAGGTGTCGGAAAGTCGAGGTTCGTCGCCGAAGCCGCCACTGCCCTGCATGACGGGCACGCGGCCGTCCTGCTGGGGACCTGCGTTTCCGCGTTGGGTGCGCCCTATCAGCCCTTCGTCGAACCGCTCGCTGCACTGGCCGCCGTGCTCGGCGGCGGCGCCCTGGTCCTCGACGCTGCCATCGACGACCGTGTCGAAGCGACGGACAGGGCGTTGCAGTCGCTGCGCACTCTCACCGGCGCCGCCGTGCGCGAGGACCGCGATCATGTCGGTGACGTCCGCGATCTGCAATTTGCCAGGCAGTTGTTCGACGCAGCGGCGCAGGTGCTCATCGCAGCGACCCGGGTCAGGCCGGTGATCCTGGTCCTGGAGGATGTGCAGTGGGCCGGCGACAGCGCGCTGGAACTGTTGCGTTATCTCGTCTCTCGCACCGCAGACGCCCGGCTGCTGATCGTCGCCACCCAGCGCACCGGCGCTCCCGACCGATCGGCCGCCCTGGTCAGCACCGTCGCACAGCTGTACCGACTCGACGGGATCGGGCGCATCGACCTCGCGGGACTGGAGACCGATGACATCGCCGATTACCTCGTCGATGTCGCAGGTTCCACTCGGCGCAACGCTCGAGGCTCGGCCACCGTGCTGCGAGATCTCACCGGCGGCAACCCTTTCCTGATGCGCGAGGTCTGGCGGGATCTGTCGGCTCGGGGCGGATTGTCCGCCCTGGCCGACCTGGACCTGCAAGCCCCGGAATCGCTGCGGGACACCATTTCCCACCGCCTGAAAGGCCTGCCGGAGGCCCACCGCCGCAGCGTCGAGATCGCCGCCGTCATCGGCGAGGAGTTCGGTGTCCCTTTGCTGGCAGCGGTTCTCGGGCAGTCAGGGCGTTCGGCCGGGGCGGCGCTCGCGTTCGCCGGGTTGGAGGCGGCGACCGCGGTCGGATTGGTGGAACCGGTGCGTGGCCTGGACGGCATCTACCGGTTCCCGCACGGGCTGGCCAGGCAGGCGGTTCTCGACCTGACGGGTGAGTTCCAGCGGGCGCAGGACAACGCCTCGGTGGCAGAGGTTCTGGAGGACACACCGGCTGCTGACCTTCGGGTGCAGCGGCTCGCCGACCACTATGCCGCGGCGGCGGCGCTGGGTTTCACCGACAAAGCCGTTCGTTACCTGGCCGAGTCGGCCGAATTGGCGCAGGCCGGCCTGGCCCATCACGAGGCGGCACGGCTGTTCGAGCGGGCCGCGGCGATGGCACAACAGCCCGTGCTGCGAGACGAGTTGCGGCTCAGCGCCGCTCGCGGTTATCTGCGTTCTTCCCGGTTCGGTCGCGCCCGGCAACTCAACGAACAGGTGGCCGCCGCCGCCACCGGGATCGATCGGCTCAGGGCGGCGATCGGCTACGAGGCGGCGTCCTGGCGAAGCGGTCAGCCGGGGGAGAGATCGGTCGAGCTGCTGACCGATGCCCTGGCCGGCGTCACCCTTGACGAGCACGACCCGCTGACGATCAGGGCGCTGGCAGCTCTCGGCCGCGCGTACGCCTTCACCGCCGACATCGACAAGTCGCGCGCCGCCGGAGAACGGGCAACGGCGTTGGCCCGGGAGACCGGTGATGACAGGCTGCTCGCCGCCGCCCTGCAGATCGGGCTGCAGCGCGGCGCAACCCCGGGTCAGCTCTCCGAGAAGCGTGCTCAGGCATTGGAGGTCAGCGAGCTGACCGAGAAGATCGGCGACCTCCGTCATCTGGGGCCGGCGTCGTACCACCGGGCGGCCATCGCCTACATGCAGGGAGATCCCGCGGCGCTGACCGCGGCGCACAACGACCTGGCCCGCACCGCGCGGGTCACCGGCCAGCAGTTCTGGGAATGGGTGGCCGCCTGCCTGACGTTCGGGATGCAGTTCCTCCATGCCGATTTCGCGGCAGCGCTGCGCACGGCGGGCGAAGCCCAGGAGTCGGGGCGGGACTTCGAACCGGGGCACGACACCGACGGCCCATCGGGTCTACAGGCATTCATGGTCCGCCGGGAGACCGGAGGATTGGAGCAGGTGCGCCCGCTGATCAGTGGTGAGGAGTCGGTCGACGAGCATTGGGCGCCCGGTCTGCTCGGGCTGTACCTGGAGCTGGGGCTGCGCGCGCCGACGCAGCGGCTGCTCTCGCACCTGCTGGATCGAGAGCTACCGCGGCATCAGATCTCGGCGACCTGGCCATTCGTACTGTCCCTGATGGTGGAGGCATCGGCGTGGCTGGACGACCACAGCGCCGCCCGGCGGTTGCTGCCGCTGACCCGGGTGTACGCCGGGCTCAACCTGATCGGCGGCGAGTTCGTGGCGATGGTCGGCAGCGCGGATCGCTACATCGGGGTCCTGGAATCGATGCTCGGACACAGCACCGCGGCGACGCATTTCGAGGTTGCCCGGGAGATGGACGCACGGATGGGATCGCCGGTGCACCTGGCGTCGACCCTGGCGGCCGAGATCGCACACCTGCAGCGCACCGGCGAACGGTCAGGCCGCATCCAGGCCGGTCGGATCGAAGAACGGGCCGCCGCCGCGCGGCGACTCGCGGAGCGTCACGGGCTGGTCAGGGTGCGGCGCCTTCTGGACGAGGCGCTACCGGCCAAGTCCGCGTCCGCCGCGCCCGCGCCCGGTGGCGACGGACTGACCGCCAGGGAGACCGAGGTGCTGCGGCTGGTGGGCGCGGGTCTGAGCAATCGGCAGATCGCCCAGAGGTTGGTGATCAGCGAGAACACGGCGGCCAATCACGTCCGCAGCATCCTGATCAAGACCGGTGCCGGCAACCGGACACAGGCCGCCCTGTACGCGTCCGCACGGGGACTGCTCGTACCGGAGCAACCACAGCGGTCAGCCGGCCACCGGCTGCAATGAGCCGTCGGGCAGCACTTTGTGTGCGACCTCGATGACGACGTCCGCCGGGAGGCCGGAGCGAACGGCGGCCCGACGTATCGCCTCCGCCGATTCCGCCTCGTAGAGGCAGAAGCTCTTGCGTTTGTCAGCGGACAGGAACGAGTACAGCCACCGGACGTCCTCGTCCTCGTTGATCAGCCGTACCTCGGCCGCCCCCTCGGCATCGGGGGTGAATTCCTCCGCATACCGCCGCTCGATCATGAAAACAGGCACGGCACCAAGCCTCCCGTCGCTGTCGGCCAACGCGGCGGAACCTACTCCGCTCATGGCTGACGCGCGCGAGCCAGTCGGGCGAAAGCTGGGGTGAGGGCTACGCGTCCATCCGAAAGCCGACCTTCATGCTGACCTGATAGTGACCGACCCGGCCGTCGTGGATGTGACCGCGGATCTCGGTGACCTCGAACCAGTCCAGCCCGCGCAACGTCTCCGAGGCGCGGGCGATCCCGACCTCGATCGCTGCGTCGACTCCGTCCGGTGACGTCCCGACGATCTCGCTGACTGCGTACACGTGTTGGCTCATCGAACCCTCTCGTCCGCCGGTGATCGCCGGGCGGCGATCGCGATTTCAGCCGAATGCTAGACCGCTCACCGTTCGCCGCATCTCGGCGTCGTGCGACAGCCGATCCGAGTTCGGAACTGCGGTTGCCGCCGTCGATGTCGGGGTGGCAGATGATCAGCGGGACATGGAAGTTCTCGTCGTGGAATGAGATTTCCCTTCTGCCGGAGCCCGTGCGAGCCGGCCAGTTCGCCGTGATCGGAGGTGAAGACGACGACGGTGCGGTCGGCCTGGCCGGACGCGACGAGCGCGTCCAGCAGGGAGGCACTGCGATCGACGTCGCGGATGCAATTGACGTAGAAGTTCAGACCGAGTTGCCAGTCCTGCGGATCCGGGACGGGACCGAACATCGTGTCCGCCGGGCCGGCGTATCGCGGGACGGCCTGCGGTGCGTCGGACAGATCGTCGGCGGCACTGTCCGGTACGTCGATATCCCAAACCCTGCTGTACAGCGGCGTTTCCGCCGGCGGTTTGACCGTCACCACTTCGGCCATTCGGCGGTGGGGTGATGGAGCGGGTCATGCCGTAGTCGTAGCTCATGATGTCGTGTGGGTTGACGAAGTTCACCGTCATGAACCACGGCTGGTCGCGGGCGACGACCGGTGCCTTCTCGCGTGACCAACGGACCGCCTGCCCGGCGATGACGGGGTCGACCTTCAGCCCGGCCCAGGCGAGCTGCACATCGCGGAGGCGACGTCGTAGTTGTCGAAGGAGGTCCCGCGTTGGCGCAACCAATCCCGGGCCGGCAGGTTGGTCCCCGCCAAGGCCGGCAGCTTGTGCCGCTCTTCGTCGGTGGTGATCAGCAGGACGTTCGGCCGACCGGCGGCGGATCCCAGTGCGGGATCCTCGGACATGGCAGTTCTCCTTCGACGAGGTGCTACTGGGCGATGACAGGTGGGACGGACTCACCGTTGTCGGCGAGGACGGGCAGGGGACGGCGGGCGATTTCTGTTGCCTGCTCGGGCGGCACACCGAGGCTGGTCAGCACGACGGAGGCGAGGTCGTCCGCGTGCCCGTCATCGAGTTCGCCGCCGGTCAGCCGGATCTGCAGGAACGACAGCACGCTGCCGCCGACCACGGCCAGCGCGAGTGCCGGCGTCGACACCGTGAACCGTCCCACCTGTACACCGTCCCGGATGTCCTGCAGCGCAAGCGGCGCGAGCCCACGGTCCGCCACCAGGAACGCCGAACCGGACAGCACCAGGATGCGGGCCACCGCAGGGTGCGTTCCGGCGAGCCGGCAGGTCGACCGGATGCCGATCGCGACCCGCTCCGCAGGGTCGTCGATCCCTGTGCGCGCCGCGACGATCCGGCCGCCGAAATCGTCGAGCAGGTCCAGCACGGCGGCCTCGAACAGCTCGGCCTTTGTCGTGAAGTGGTTGTAGAACGAGCCCAACCCGACATCTGCCTCGTCGGTGATGTCCTGAACGGCGACCTCCGTCGTGCCCCGTTCGGCCAGGATGCGCTGTGCCGCGGTGATCAGCGCGTTCCGCGTTCGAGCGCGGCGGCGATCTGAACGTCCTGACTCCTCCAGTGCTGGCACCAAGGCAGCGTAGCCGTAGTTCTGATGGTTTCGTCAGATGTGATGATAGCTTCAGCCACCGTCCTGTGCGGACTGATTCTCGGCTTGACCGTCCCACTCTCGATGTCGGCGGCCGGATCATCATCGGCGACGCGGTGGCCGCGCTGACCGCGATCAGCACCCTCCTGCCGGTCCTGATCACACTGACAGGCGGCAGGGGCGACTGCAGATGCACGCGTTGCGATCAGTGCACCCGGCCCAGGTGGGCGGTGCCGGATCGGTGAACCCGGCCGGGAGTCCGGGCGACTGTCGGCACCGTGGAGCCTGCACCAGCGCGGGCGGCTGCCAGGGGAGGGCTGTGAGGGAAGGACCCGCGGGGACACGGCGTTATGCTCAATCGGCCCGTGTGGCCGTGTCACGCTGCCCCGAGGAGGTGTCCATGAGCCCTGATGTCGAAGGACGCGTCGCTCCGAGGCACGCATCCGAGGTTCCGCAGGGGCCAGGAGGGTCCGCCGGCGAGGCGCCTGCTGACTCCGTGTCGATAGCGGTGGCGGAGCCACCTGTGGCAGCCAAAGGTGCACAGCAGAACCCGGCCGACGGTGCCGACCCACGGCCAGCGGATGCACCGGTCGCAGGCGTGCCAGCACCCGCGGATGTTGCCGTCCAGCAGTCGGCCACCGAGGTGGCGACCCCGGAGGTGCCCGCGCCGTCCGCCAGTCGCCGGGTGCGGGCCCGGTTGACCCGCCGGATGAGCGGGCAACGCGCCGGCTCGACGCCCGCCCGGACGGTCCTGGAACCGCTGTTCGCAGTGCACCGGGGCTTGCATCCCAAGGCCGACCTCAAGCTGTTGCAGCGGGCGTACGAGGTCGCCGAGAGGGCGCACACCGGGCAGTTCCGCAAGTCCGGTGACCCATACATCACTCATCCGCTCGCGGTGGCGACGATCCTCGCCGACCTCGGGATGGACACGACGACCCTGGTCGCGGCGCTGCTGCACGACACCGTCGAGGACACCCCGTACACGCTGGCCACCGTCACCACCGAGTTCGGGGAAGAGGTGGCCCACCTCGTCGACGGGGTGACCAAGCTCGACAAGGTGCACTTCGGCGAGGCCACCGAGGCCGAGACCATCCGCAAGATGATCATCGCGATGGCCAAGGACCCCAGGGTGCTGGTCATCAAACTCGCCGACCGTCTGCACAACATGCGCACCATGCGCTTCCTGCCGCCGGACAAGCAGGCGCGCAAGGCTCGCGAGACCCTCGAGGTGCTCGCCCCACTCGCTCACCGGCTCGGAATGGCCACCGTGAAGTGGGAACTCGAGGACCTCGCCTTCTCGATTTTGCATTCCAAGCGGTACGACGAGATCGTCCGGTTGGTGGCAGATCGGGCGCCCTCCCGGGATACCTACCTCGCCGCGGTCACCGGCCAGCTCGAGACCGAGTTGTCGGCCGCGAAGATCCCGTGCCAGGTGGTCGGTCGCGGCAAGCACTACTACTCGATCTACCAGAAGATGCAGGCCCGAGGGCGCGAGTTCGACGAGATCCACGACCTTGTCGCGGTGCGCATCCTCGTCGGCAACGTCCGGGAATGTTACGCAGCAATGGGTGTCGTGCACGCCCTGTGGGCGCCGATGCCCGGGCGGTTCAAGGACTACATCGCCCAGCCCCGGTACGGCGTGTACCAGTCGCTGCACACCACCGTCATCGGTCCCGAGGGTAAGCCGCTCGAGGTGCAGATCCGCACCTACGACATGCACCACACCGCCGAATACGGCATCGCCTCGCACTGGCGTTACAAGGAAACCCGTGGCACGCACACGGGTGCCGGTGCCTCCGTCGACGAGATGGCTTGGATGCGCCAGCTTCTCGACTGGCAGCGGGAAGCCGGTGACGCAGGCGAGTTCTTGGACAACCTGCGCTACGAAATGGCGCACAGCGAGATCTTCGTGTTCACTCCGAAAGGCGACATCCAAACGCTGCCAGCAGGTTCGACGCCGGTGGACTTCGCCTACGCGGTGCACACAGAAGTCGGTCACAAGTGCATCGGGGCCAAGGTCGACGGCCGGCTGGTGCCGCTCGAGCGGCACCTGTCGAACGGTCAGTTCGTCGAGATCTTCACTTCCAAGGCGCCGAACCAGGGCCCCAGCCGGGACTGGCTGGGCTTTGTCGCGTCGTCGCGGGCGAAGACCAAGATCAGGCAGTACTTCGCCAAGTCCCGGCGAGAGGAAGCCGTCGAACTCGGCAAAGAGGCCATCGCCAAGGCCGCGCGCCGAGCCGGCCTGCCGGTGCAGCGGCTCATCTCGCACGATGCCATGGCGGCGATCGGGCACGATCTCGGGTACCGCGACATCGCCGCGCTGTATGCGGCGGTCGGCGAGAACCATGTCTCTGCCGCCACTTTGGTGTCGAAGGTCGTCTCGTATCTCGGCGGCGAGGAAGAGGCCGGCGATCAGGTCGCAGAGCGTTCGGCCCCATCGGTCACTCGCCGCCGTAGCCGGGCGAACGGTGACGCCGGTGTGCTGGTCAAGGGAATCAGCGACATCCAGGTGAAGCTCGCTCGCTGCTGCACCCCGGTCCCTGGCGACGACATCCTGGGCTTCATCACCAAGGGCGGCGCAGTCTCCGTGCACCGGATCGATTGCACCAATGCAGCCTCGCTGCAACAGGAACAGGCTCGACTGGTCGATGTCGCGTGGGATCCGACGTCGGCATCGGTTTTCCTCGTCACCATCCAGGTCGAGGCGCTCGACCGCGCCCGGCTGCTGTCGGACATCACCAAAACTCTTGCCGACGTCAAGGTGAACATCCTTTCCGCCAATTTGTCGATGTCCAAGGATGGCATGGCGATCTCGCGCTTCTCGTTCGAGATGGCCGACCCGAAACACCTCGGACACCTGCTGCGGTCGGTGCGTGGAGTGGAAGGCGTGTATGACGTCTATCGGGTGACCAGCGCCTGACGCGCCCCGGCGGGAACCGCCGACGGCTCCGCTGACAGGATCGGTCAGGTGTCCCCTTCCGAGATCGCGCTGCTCATCGCGGCCGGGATCGTCGGCGGGCTCACCGGAAGCGTCGCTGGGCTGGCCTCGCTGGTCACCTACCCGGCCCTGCTCGCCGTCGGCCTCGCGCCGGTGGCTGCGAACGTCACCAACACCGTCGCGTTGGTGTTCTCGGGAGTCGGATCGGTGCTGGGTTCACGCCCTGAGCTGCGCGGGCAGGGACCGCGGCTGCGGGCGCTCGCTCCGGTCGCCGCGCTGGGTGGGGTGCTCGGCGCGATCCTGCTGCTGTCAACACCGCCCGGCGGATTCCAGAAGGTGGTGCCGATCCTGCTGGGGCTGTCGTCGCTGACGATTCTGATCCCGCGCCGCCCGCCACCCCCAGCGGAAGCTGCGCCGATCGTGCCGGGCCGGCGGGAGCGGGTGATCGAAGCTGGCGCGATCCTGCTGATCGCCGTCTACGGCGGCTACTTCGGTGCCGCCGCCGGCGTGCTGCTGCTCGCGCTGTTGCTGCGGACCATGCATGCCACCCTTGCCCGGGCCAACGCCGCCAAGAACCTGCTGCTGGGCGTCGCCAACACGATCGCCGCGGTGCTGTTCATCGTCCTTGCGCCGGTCAGTTGGGCAGCGGCCATCCCGCTCGGGCTGGGCTGTCTGATCGGCTCGCGCCTCGGCCCGATCGTCGTCCGGCGGGCACCCGCAACGCTCCTGCGTTACCTCATCGGTGCGGCCGGCGTGGCGTTGGCGATCCGGCTGGGCATCCAGGCGTACGGCTGATCGGCGCTCCTCCGGGGCGATCGCGCGGGTGCTGTGTTCGGCTGCTTGTTGGGTGCGCGGGATCGGGGTTGGGATGTGGCCAGGTCAGTCGTCCAGCCTGGGGTGGCGGTCGGCGTTACCGCGCAATCCTCGGCACTGGGTACTTCTGCATCGGTGTGCTTCTGCAGTGGAGTGCGTGCAGTGGAGTGCGTGCAGTGGAGTGCGTGCAGCGCAGTGCTTCTGCAGCGCAGTGCCTCTCCAGCGCAGTGCCTCTGAAGCACGGTGCCTCCGCAACGCAGTGCATCTCCACGTAGCCAGCGGATCAATCGGTGCGGTCGGGCGGTCGCCAATCCGCCAAATGGGACAGGCCCGGCGTCTATTCTTCTCGCATGCTCAAGTCTCCTCGTACGCTCGAGCGAATCGCGGCTGACTGACGTGGGCGATCAATCCGCTACCGCCGCCGCCCGCGATGATCGCGTGGACAAGCCGCTCTGGGCGCGTCATCAACCCCTCGAAGCCGCCGATGCGGCCCGCCGGACGACGGCGTACGTCTACGGCAACGTGCTCGTGTTGGCGGGCTTGGTGGTTGCCACCACGGCGGACATCACCGCAGGACGCGCGTTCTGGGTCGTCCTGGGTACAGCTGCCTCGACCTTCGTCGCGCACGTCTTCGCCGAGATCATGGGGGATCAGGTCCGCAATCCCGGTCCCGTCACCCTTCGCCAGGTACGCCACCTGGCAGCGGAGTCACGTCCGGTGCTGACGTCGGGGATGGTTCCCGCTGCCATTCTGGTGGTGTCTGCACTGGGTCTACTCGATCCGACGGCCGCCATCCTGATCGCCGAAGCGGTTGTGCTGCTCCGCATCGCGATCACCGGGGTGATCGTCGCCCGGCTGCGAGCCGAGCGCGGTTCGCTCCGTCTGATGGCGATCGGCGTGGGGATCGCGGTGGTCGGTTTGGCGGTCAGCCTGCTCAAGGTCTACCTGACACATTGACCGCCGGCACGTGCCGATCGGCGATACTGAGGCCGGGCGGAATTCACCGTCCGGTGACGATGGGTGTCCGATGAGCGGTCCGTTGAGCAGGTGGCTGAAGATACCCACGTTGACCGAGCGACTGCGCGCGCAGGGCGTCCGGGAAGATCTCGTGCAGGCTGCCGACCGGACCGCCTTCGGTCGGCAGACCGACGTCGGCATCCCCGCAGCAGGTGACCTTCTCAGTGATGACGAGGCGGTCCTCGCGCTGGTCGAGGGTCGCTACGCGGGCGCGATGGGGCTGTTGTTGCTGACGACCAGGCGGCTGCTGTTCGCGCCTGCCCGCGCAGACCGATCCACGGCGACCAGCGTCCCCTTGCCGCAGATCCAGCAGGTCACGGCGCACACCCACCGGGGACTGGGGGTGCTCGACATCACCGCAGGCGGCCCTGTCGCCGCCGACGGAAGCGGACACGACACCAGCGAAGCGGAACGCGCCCCCGGGGGCTTGGTCGTCGATCAGATTCTCGGTAATCAGGCCCAGACACTCGCCGCTGCAATGGAACTGGCGATGGCGCCGCCGCCCGATGGCCCCGCAGGCCATCGTGATCCTCTGGAGGAGTTGGCGGAGTTGCGTGCGTTGCACCGGGCCGGCGCCATCGGTGACGCCGAGTTCCAGATCCGCAAACAGCAGCTGTTCGGTCAGATCTGAGCTCTCCGGCCAGATCTGAGCGGTCGGCCAGATCTGGATACGGCGCCGCAGTGGCCCGCGTTGGTCCCTGGGGCTGAGATCGCATCGGCGGCCCGGTATCAACCGGCTGCGGAGCCGCCGGCAACCGTGTAGGACCAGAGCTCGCTGCTCACCGCAACCGGCGGTGGCGCTTGACCTCCTCCGCGCTGCGCGGCTGAACGGTGACCATGACCGAACGCCGGCGACGACGCCCAAGCGGTGAAAGACGCCTCGTCACGCCACCGGGTGACCACCAGCCACGTCGTTCGGTCGTCGGTCGGCTGCAGCAACTCAAAGCCCTCGAAGCCGTCCTGGTCGTCGATCGCTCCGGCACGTGCTGCGAACCGTCGCGCGAGTTCATCTCCACTGTCGGCCGGAACGGTGATGGCGTTGATCTTGATCACTGTCATGCCACCATCGTGCCCGGCGTTCCCCACAGCAGGAACGGTGGTCCCGAGTTCCTCGGACTGTCGAGGTCGCGGAGTGCACGCAGGGTCCTTTCTTGTCAGCGTTGCGCCGGCCGCGGCGGTGGCACACGCCCGCGTCGTCCGCGCGCACCCGGTGGCGGGCGTTGGCTCGGCGCCGCAGGTTCGGTGTACCAGCGGTATCCGCGCGACTATTGAAAGCGAAGCAGTCATTTACTCCTTCGTTCGCGGCGTGGTATTTACTCCGTTTTTCGCGAGGGTGATGACCTCCATTGCGGTTTTGGCGCTGTCATTCCTCGTATCGGTGAGGCTGACCTCAAGCTTTTGGCCTGATCAAATCAACTCAGCCACGAGCCGTCACGGTGAGACCTTCTCGGTGTCTCCGGTTCAATGACCGCCCCCATCACAGCACATTTGTCACCGCTGGCGCCCAGTTGTCCACAGGTGAACTGAAAGGTGCGGTCCTGGACAGTAAGGCCCTGGTATTCAACGTCTTTGGGTCCTGACTGACGATGCCGTGCTCGATCAGTACGACTGCGCGTTCGTCGTCGCCGAGGCCCAGGACATCGGGACCGAGCCCGCCGCCATGATGGACCCGCGTCCCACATTGGGGATAACTCTTCCGGTGAAATGGCGTTGTCGGTGGTGCCTGTTACGGTTTTCATATGTCCGAGCCCGATGTCGCAGCTTCCGTTTCGGCGGGGTTGGATGTGGTGCGCGGGGGGTTGACGGGGTTGCGGGATTCAGAGTTCTGGAAGGTGTCGGACCTGGATTTGTTGGGGTTGGCGCGGGAGGTGGAAATGCTGTCCCGGTTGGTGTTCACCGTGCAGGTCCACCTCGCCGGTGAGATCGACACCCGCGGGATCGCCACCAGCCATGGGGCGGCGTCGACGGCGGCGTTGCTGCGGACCACCCTGGGGGTGTCCCAGTCGGACGCCAGGACGATGGTCGCCACCGCCGGGGTGGTGCTGCCCAGGGATCTGCCCACCGGTGGGGAACTCCCCCCGGCGCTGCCGGTGCTGGCGCAGGCGGTGGACGAGGGTGGGATCGGGGTCGCGCAGACCCGCACCGTCGTGACCACCATGGGCAAACTGCCCGCCGAGGTCGACGCTCAGACCCGGGTGGTGTGCGAGGAACAGTTGGTGGCACACGGGCGGGTCACCGAACCGGCCCCGTTCGCCGATTTCGCCCGGACCATCCTGCTGACCCTGGACCAGGACGGGAAGGACTTCGACGAGGACCCACCCGCCGACCACGTCGAGTTCACCCTGGGCACCCGGAACCCGAACACCGGGCTGACCCGGGTCACCGGTCAACTCGACGACCTCGGGGTGGAGATCGTGAACCAGGCCATCGACGCCCTGTCCAAACCCGCCCCCTGCACCGGCCGGGAAGGCGGCACGGACGGGAACGGACCCGGCGGCGCCGGGAACGCGCACAGCGGGAACGGCAGCAGCGGGAACGGCGGCAGCGGGAACGGCGGCAGCGGCGAACCGGGTGGCGGCGGCAGCGGGAACGGCGGCAGCGGGAACGGCGGCAGCGGGAACGGCGGCAGCGGGAACGGCGGCAGCGGGAACGGCGGCGCGAACGAACCAGGTGGTGGTCGCGGTCGCGGGAAGCGGGTGCCGGATCAGCGGCCGGCGGCGACCCGCCGCGCCCAGGCCCTGCTGGAAGCACTGCGCCGGTTCCTGGACTCCGGGGACGCACCCACCCAGGGCGGTGAACGACCACACATCACAGTCACCATGACCCTGCACGACCTGCTCGGCGGCACCACCACCACCGGCGGCGGGAAGTGCCGGTGCAGACCCACCAACGACCCCAACGGTGACCCGAACACCGGTCATGATCACAGCAGCGCCAACAGCCAGCGCAACGGGAACGGTGCCCCGAACCGGAACGGCGCCCCGAACGGGAACGGTGACCCTGGCCGCAACGGTGGCAGCCGCACCAGCCCCGACGGGGCTGCCACCGGGCCGCCGGTGCTGGAATACGGCGGGCCGATCACACCCGCCCAAGCCCGGGCACTGGCCTGCGACGCCCGGATCATCCCCGCCGTCCTCGGCGGCGCCTCACAAGTCCTCGACGTCGGCACCAGCAACCGGCTGTTCCCACCCCACATCCGCCGCGCCATCACCCTGCGCGACAAAGGCTGCACCTTCCCAGGCTGTGACCGGCCCCCCGGATGGACCGACGCGCACCACGTCAACTTCTGGGTCGAGAACGGAAAAACCGCGTACCACAACGGATGCCTGCTCTGTAGGCGTCACCACAGCGAAGTCCACCGCGGCCACTGGACCATCACCTTCGCCCCCGACGGCGTCCCCGAATACACCCCACCCCCATGGGTCGACCCGTCCAGAACCCCACGCCGCAACACCATCCACAACATCCCCACACTGCTCGGACAGTGACCGCGGCGCAGATGCGCGATCGGCCAACCTTCGCACCCCGCTGCTCGCCGCCGCAGGTGCGGGATCGGGCGCGTCTGCACGGCCGCTAGCAACGCCTCGACGATTGTCCGCAAACCAGGGTCGGCCGGGAACGGAGGGTCGATTGGCTGTGTCGGCAGGGACAGCAGCCGGGCCACCACGTGCCGGTCATCCGGAACGGCGGCTCCGCCCTTTCCCGGCGGTCATCCGAAACCGCTGGCAGGCCAGCATGCGGCGGTCATCCGGGACTGCTGCCCGCCCACCAGCGGTCGGTCGCCCCGAACGGCTCAGCCGGCCCCGCCGCTCGACGGAGTGGCGGCAGTCGCGGCACTCGGAGCGGTCGCGGCGGGGGTCGACTCTGCAGGCGATGACGCGGGTTCGGACGTGGCCACACCGCTGTCCGCGACGCTGGGTACCTCAGCACCCGTTGCGTTGGGATTATCGGAGGCGCTCGCGGAGGCGTAGGTGCCCGTGCCTTCGAGCGCGTTCCCCGGCACCGTGACCTTGGCAATCGTGGCCGTCTCCACCGGCGGTCCGTCCTGTGCCCCGTTCTGCACGCCCTTGGCGGCGATGCCGTCGATCACCCTCATGCCCTCACCGGTGACCTTCCCGAGGATCGTGTACTCGGGCGACAGCGTGGTCTTCCCATAAACGATGAAGAACTGGGAGCCGTTGGTGTCGGCGCCGGCATTGGCCAGCGCAACCGTGCCTACGGCGTAATCCCCGCTGGCCGGCGGCTCGGTGGCGAAGCTGAAGCCGGGTCCACCGTTGCCCTGACCGGTCGGGTCGCCGCACTGCAGGATGTTGAGCTGGTCGCTGACCGTCAGCCGATGGCAACTTGTGTTGTCGTAGAAGCCCTGCGATGCCAGCGACAGGAAGGCGTTGACGCCGCACGGGGCGCCGGCCCGGTCGAGGCTGACGGGCACGTCCTGACCGTTCAGCACAATCGTCGATTCCACAGTGCCCGTATTGAGCGGCTCGAGGTTCGTCGGTGCGCTCACCTCCTTCGCGGCTGTGCCCGACGCCGGATACGAGCAGGGAGTTGTCGGTGCCGCGGATTCGGACGCATCGGTGGCCGATGCGTCGGAGGCCGCCGTCGAATTGTCACCGCGGGAGACGAAGAGCCAGATGCCGCCGGAGATGACGAGCACCGCGGCAATGACCCCAATGATCACCAGGCGCTGTCGGCGGGCTCTTTCCTGCTCCTCGCGCCGGGCGAGCTGCCGCTCCAGCTTCCGCTTTGCGGCGTCGCGACGTTGCTGATTGGTGGGCACGCCTAGGTCCTCCCGCGATCCGAAGGGCACCGCGCGACGAGGCGGAGCCCGGCCGGAGTCTAGGTGACGGGGCGGACCCACCCATGCGGAACGTGCGGAGGAAGCGCTGTGAACGGTCTGTGGAAACGGAGCCGGTCGGTGGCGACGATAGGGTGACCCGGTGCTGATCGCAGGTTTCCCGGCCGGGTCGTTCCAGGCCAATTGCTACGTTCTGGCCGTTGAGGCCGGTGGTCCCTGCGTCGTCGTCGACCCCGGTCAGGATGCGATGACCGGACTGCAGCGTTTGCTCGTCGAGCACCAACTGGAGCCCGCCGCGGTGATATTGACGCACGGGCATCTGGATCACACCGCGTCGACCGGCGAGATCTGTCGGTGGGCGGATATTCCCGCGTACATCCACCCGGCTGACGAATACATGCTCAGCGATCCGCTGGCTGCCCTGTCGCCGGAGCTGCAGTCGTTGTTGGCGGGTATGTCCATGGACGGACTGCGGCCGCCGAAGGTGGTCGGCGCGCAGGACGGCGTCGATCCGATGCTCGCCGGACTGCCGTTGACGATCGACCACATTCCTGGGCACACCCCCGGCTCCATCGCCATCCGGCTGGCGGGGGACGATAACCGGCCGGAGGTCCTGCTCACCGGTGACACCCTCTTCGCCGGGTCGATCGGTCGCACGGACCTGCCCGGCGGATCGACGCCGCAGCAGCTGGTCTCGATCCAGGACCGGCTGCTCGGTCGGCCGGACAACACGGTTGTCCTGCCGGGTCACGGTCCGTCCACGACGATCGGCGCGGAGCGCTCAGGAAACCCGTTCCTGAGGCCGTCCGCGCTGGCTCGGGCGCAGCAGGCGGCAGGCAGGACCGACCCACACTGATCCAGAAACCCGGACGCCCGTTCTGACCGGCAGAGACGACACCGGACTCCGGTCCGCCCTGTTGCCCCCGAAGAGAGATTGAACCTGAACCGATGGTCGAATTCACCGCGCCGAAGGGCGTTCCGGACTACTTCCCGCCCACTTCAAGGGCGTTCGCGGCGGTCCGGGCTGCCTTGATCACAGCCGCGGACCGCGCCGGATACTCACCGATCGAGCTGCCCATCTTCGAGGAAACTGCCCTGTTCGCGAGGGGAGTGGGCGAGTCCACCGACGTTGTCTCGAAGGAGATGTACACCTTCGCCGACCGCGGCGGCCGGTCGGTGACGTTGCGGCCGGAGGGCACCGCGGGCGTGATCCGCGCCATCATCGAGCACGGATTGGACCGCGGTCCGTTACCGGTGAAGCTGGTCTATTCCGGCCCCTTCTTCCGATACGAACGGCCGCAGGCGGGGCGCTACCGGCAACTCCAGCAGGTGGGGATCGAGGCCGTCGGCACGCAGGACCCGGCGCTGGATGCGGAGGTGATCGCGGTCGCCGACGAAGGATTCCGGAGCGTCGGGTTGGCCGGGTACCGGTTGGAGATCACCTCGCTGGGAGATGCGACCTGCCGACCCGCGTATCGGGAACGACTGACAGCTTTCCTGTCCGGGCTGGATCTGGACGCGGCCACCGCGGAAAGGGCCAGGCTCAATCCGCTGCGTGTGCTGGACGACAAGCGGCCCGCGATGCAGGCACTGTTGGCCGATGCGCCGCTGATGATCGACCACCTGTGTGACCCCTGCCGTGAGCATTTCCAGCAGGTACGGACCGTTCTCGACGCGCTGGGCGTCGACCATGTTCTCAATCCGCGGATGGTGCGGGGGTTGGACTACTACACCCGAACCACCTTCGAATTCGTGCACCCGGGTCTCGGTGCTCAATCGGGCATCGGTGGGGGTGGGCGGTACGACGGCCTGATGGCCGAACTGGGCGGACAATCTTTGTCCGGCATCGGGTTCGGGCTCGGCGTCGACCGCACCCTGCTCGCCGCGCAGGCGGAGGGCATACAGGTCGGGTCGGACAGCCGCTGCGACGTCTACGGTGTGCCGATCGGCGGTGCGGCATCACTGCGGCTGGCTGCGATATCCGGTCAACTTCGGCGGATCGGTATTCGCGCCGACATGGCGTACGGCGGCAGGGCTCTCAAGACGGCAATGCGGGCGGCAGACGCCTCGGGCGCGAGAGTCGCGTTGGTGATGGGGGACCGTGAGCTGGAATCGGGCACAGTAGTGGTGCGGGATCTCGTCAGCGGTGAGCAGAACGCCTGCGACGTAGGAGAAGTCGTTCGTGGCGTGCTCGAGGTGCTCGAGCGCTGATATCGGCGTGCCCGTCAGTCGGCGGTATGCGCCAGTTCCACCGGCACCGCGATGACATCCACCATCGCACCTCGACGCCACACGGTGATCGGCAGCGGACGGCCGATCGCGTCGTCGAACAGCAGTCGCTGCAGGCTCTGCGCGTCGGTGACGGGTTGCCGGCCGGCCTCGAGCAGCAGGTCACCGCCGGTCAGGCCGGCCCGATCGGCGGGGGAGCCCGAGACCACCTCGACCACCTTGAGTCCCGTTCGGCGACCGGTCTTCGCCAGCAGCTCGGGCGGCACGGGGGAAGGTCGGCTGACGAGTCCCAGGTAGGCCCGGCGGACCCTGCCGTCGGTCATCAGCGCCCCGATGATCCGGCGGGTGGTGTCGTTGATCGGCACCGCCAGTCCGAGGCCGACGCCGGCCACCGCGGTGTTGATGCCGACGACCCGCCCGGACGCATCTGCGAGGGCGCCGCCGGAGTTTCCGGGGTTCAATGCGGCGTCGGTCTGGATGACGTCTTCGATGACCCGGCCCGCGCGGCCCGAGCGGGTCGGCAACGACCTGCCCAAACCGCTGACGACGCCTGCCGTCACCGATCCGGCCAGGCCGAGCGGATTGCCGACCGCGACGACCAACTGGCCGACTGCCAGCGCATCAGCGCTGCCGAGAACAACGGTTCCCGAGGGGACCTCGTCGGTGGCGCGGACGACGGCGAGGTCCGACAGTGGATCGGAGCCGGTGATGTCAATGGCCGTCCTGGTGCCGTCGGCGAACTCGGCCCAACCTGAGGTGGCGCTCGCAACCACGTGCGCGTTCGTCAGCAGATAACCGTCCGCGGCGAACAAGACGGCAGAACCCGAGCCCTCGACAGATCGGCCGCCGCGGCTCTCACCACGCACGGCGAGCGCTGCGACGTGGGGCAGCAGAGTGCGTGCCACCGCGGTGACGACGCGCGAGTAGGCATCCAGCGGAGAGCCCGCTGCATCGTCAGCGCCTGGGCGTCGTGGCGCGGCACTGTTCACGGCAACCTCCCACGGACGGTCGAGCCCCCATTGAACGTCGCCGATCGCCGGTCCGGGTGAAGTTATGCCGACGGCGATCATCCACGGCGGGACGGCTTGAAAACATGACGAACGTATGTTCGACTGGACGGGTGAGATGGGAAGCACGGTCGCTCGAGATCGAGGACGCCGGCGCGCTACCAGGCCTCGGCCGGTTGGCCGGGCTCGTCCGAAGTGTCCGGACACCCGAGTTCGCCGGCGTGACCTTTCACGAGGTGCACAGCAAGTCCGCCCTGAACAAAGTGCCCGGTCACTCGCCGATGCCTTTCGGGTGGACGATCAACCCGTACCGGGGGTGCACGCATGGCTGTGTGTACTGCTTCGCCCGTCAGACCCACTCGTACCTGGAGTTCGACAGCGGCCAGGACTTCGACACACAGATCGTCGTCAAGGTCAACGTGGCAGACGTGTTGCGCAAGGAACTGTCCGCCCCGAAGTGGCGTCGGGAGCACGTCGCGATGGGGACCAACACCGACCCTTACCAGCGGGCTGAGGGTCGCTACCGGCTCATGCCGGGCATCATCACGGCGCTTGCCGACAGCGGCACGCCGTTCTCGATATTGACCAAAGGCACGGTGCTGTCCCGGGATCTCGATCTGCTCACGACCGCGGGCCGTTCGGTGTCCGTCGGGATCGGCGTCTCGCTCGCGCTGCTGGAACCGGATTTGCAGGCAACTCTCGAACCAGGGACGCCGTCGCCCAAGGCCCGACTGGATCTCGTCCGCCGGATCCGCGCCGCCGGGTTGCCGTGTGGCGTCTTCATCGCGCCGCTGTTGCCACACCTGACCGATACACCCGAGCAGATCACGGCTCTCGTCGCCGAACTAGCTGACGCCGGCGCCACCGGGGTGAGCGGAATCGGTCTGCACCTGCGGCCCGGCGCTCGGGAATGGTTCTTTCGCTGGCTGGGTGAGCACCACCCGGATCTTGTCGACTCCTACCGGCAGCTCTATGCGCGCGGGTCAAACCTGCCGCTCGAGTACCGACGCGATCTCGCCGCCAGGGTCCGCTCGATCAGTGCCGAGTTCGGCATCGGCCGCTCGTCCGGAGCGCAACTCTCCGGGACCGGCAGCCCCGTGCGAGGCGTGCCGGGGGATCGGGATGCGTCGTTCCCGGACGGGAGCCTGCCGGGCAAGTCCGCGGGGCGGCAGCACGAAAGCGTCTCACCGCCAACTCTTTTCTGACAGCTGCCTTGTCTGACAGGACCCGTCGAGATGGGCGCCGATTCGACACCCGCCGACGGGAGCCGAACTGGCCACGACAGGCACAACCAGTGCTCGCCTCCCACGCTTTCGGTCAGGGCGCTGTCATCTGGGTGTTCATCTCCGAGATCTTCCCGAACCGCATCCGGGGACGCGGTCAATCATTCGGCAGCCTGACGCACTGGGTGTTCGCCGCTGTGGTGTCGTGGTCGTTCCCGGGTATCGCGCGGCCCTTGGTGGGGGAGCGGCGTTCCTGCTCTTCGGGATCTGCATGGTCGGCTCTTCGGGATCTGCATGGTCGGCCAATTGATCTGGGTCCTCCGGGTGATGCCCGAGACCAAGGGAATCCCGCTGGAAGAAATGGAAAGGGAACTCGGTCTGGTGCACTCACCGGTGGTGCAGGCCGAGCGCCGAGCCGATCGCAACACCGGCTGACCCGTCCTCACCTGCCGCCCCGGTGCGCAGGTGCTGCCGGTGCGCAGGTGCTGGCGGGCCCGCACCGGGGTAGCCCTGGTCAGTAGGCGCCGGCCCCTCTGAACCGCATGATCGGCTCGAAAGTACTGACCGATCACTGCACTTGGACCGATCGGGGCACTCTCCGAGGTGCCGGCCCATGCCGCAGTGAGCGCCGCTAGCGCCAGAAGGATGATCAGTGCTGCGCCGGCCGTCCGCTGCAGAACGCCCGGCGGCAGCATCAGCCCGGGCACTCCGAGAACCCCTGGGAGCCGGTTGAGTATCAGGAAGACACTCAGCGCTCCGGCGATCGACGACGACCACTGCAACCACCTGGACGCGGTGCCGCGTGCGGGGCCGCTCTGCAACGACCGGCTCAGCATCCACGCCGCCAGCGGGAGAGCGGCGAACACCACTGCGCCGGCGATCAGGTGAACGTTGCTGGAGAGCGTTTCTCGGGTGCCGCGGATGTTTGTCGGAAACACAGCTGTGACTGCCACGGCCACGGCCCAGAGCCGCAGGAGGCTGCGCACGAGGGTTGTCCCCGGCCGCCCTCGCAGGCCTCGGGCCAGCGCGAGCCCGCCGACAGCCAGCGCGCCCGCCGTCATCGCGTAGAGGCCGACGCCGTGTGGGGCACTGATCACGTAGTCGCTGATCGTCCATCCCACGGGGTCCATGCGGGCCGTGGCCTCGACGTGCACAACGGTGATCGGTGGGACCGCGGCCATTGCTGCGACGAAGGCGATTTTCCTCGGATCGGGATCTGCCAGGCGGGGAATGTCGGTGGTGCGCGGCGTGCGCGCGGAAATGGTGGTCATCTGCCGATCCCTGGGCCGTCGGCCGATCGTGTTATCGACTCGCAGATGACGTTAGGAATTTCCCTGTTCGCGCAGCAGGGAGGTCGACCGACAATTGGTCGGGCATGACACCGCCATTCTCGGGCATCTGACCGCGCACGCAGGGGAGGGTTCGGCGCTGTCCGGGGTGGGGCCACCCCCACCGCCGTTCGGTGTGCAGCCCCTCCGCCTTGCCCGGGTCAGCGCATGCGGGCCACAACGGCGCGCGGTCAAATCCCCTGCGGAAGTGCAAACCTCGAGCCCGCCGGCACAACCGTGTCGGCATCCGACTACCCACAACCCGACCGCACATCCGTGTCGGCATCCCGACTTCGAACCGGCAACCGACCTCGCAAACCGACCTTGCAACCGACCTCGCAACCGGACCGCATCCCGTCCCTGGAACCGCGCCCGGGATCAGGCAGAGGCAGGGGTTCCGCCGCCGGATGTCACCGTGCGTCGGTGTCGAGGCGTTTCAGCGCTCGGATTCCGCGCGCCACGCTTTGGCCCGCCGCGGCGACGCCCGACTCGACCATGCGTCCTGGACGATCTCGGTGAGTTCCTCCAGCGTCACCTCCCCAATTCGACTTGCTCGGACGAGTACGGACCGATGACCGTCGAAATGTGGGGTGGTGAAGAATGGCAGCCCCGGATCCTGGATAAGCGCTTGTTTGTCCTCCTCGGACGGCACCCACAGCACGATGACGTCGGTGTACCGCTCGCCGGATACCGGATCGACGGCGTCCGGCCGGGGCGTGCGGAAGAAGACGAACGACCGACCGCCGACCGCGTAGACAGCGTGCTCGCCGGCGCGTTCGAGAACGGTGACAAAAGGCATGCCCGCGGCTATCTGATGGACATCTTCGACCCGGGCCGGTCTGCTCCTATCGGGCATGACAACAGGTTATGGCTGTCGGGCGACGGCCACGAGCGGTCACCACGGCCCGACCGGCACCCGACCCCATCGCGGACCGACACGCGGCATGCGACCACGCCCGTGACGACGTCCTGCGCACCTGGAACCGACACAGTGCGCAGGGAGGGCCGGCCATGGTCATGCCTGATGGGCGTAGCGTCGGCCCTCATCCAAACCCCGACGACAAAGCCGTGGCCCACCGCCATCCGAGCTCAGGAGCAGCTGTGACGAAAACGCCGACAGTCTTGATCACCGGAACGTCGTCCGGCATCGGAATGGAGACCGCGGTCGCGGCGGCGGCGACCGGCTGGCGGGTGATCGCGACGATGCGGGACCTGGGTCGCTCGGATCGGCTGCGTGCGGCGACCGCTGCGGCCGGCGTGGATCAACTGGTTGACATCCGGCACATGGACATCGTCGACGCCGAGTCGGTATCCATGTGCATGACCGGCGTGATGGCGGACCACGCCGGCATCGATGCGCTGATCAACAACGCGGGTTCGGGTCATGTGGGGACGCTGGAACAGGAAACCATCGAAGAGATCCGGAAAGTACTCGAGGTCAATTTCTTCGGAACTCTGCATGTCACCCGAGCAGCATTGCCGCATCTGCGGGCGAGCCGGGGACGGATCATCACCGTGACCAGTGTCGGCGGAGTTGTCGGGCAACCGTTCAACGAAGCCTATTGCGCGGCAAAGTTTGCGCTGGAGGGATTCATGGAGAGCCTGCATCCGGTGGCGGCAACGCTCGGCGTCAAAGTGACCGTGGTGGAACCGGGCGCCGTTGCCAGCGAATTCGTGGCCAATGTGGGCGTGGACGTCGACCGGATGGCCGCAGAGGCCGGACCGTACGGGGCCGCCCTGGCCGCCTATCTTCAGCGGACTGCCGGCGCCTTCGCGGCGGCGCAGAGCCCCACGGACGTCGCGGCCGTCATCGTGGACGCCCTGACCGCGGAGCAACCGCCGTTCCGGGTGCAGACATCCGATGGCGCAAGGGCCTTCGTCGGCGCCAAGCTCGCCGACCTGGACGGGGCACGAGTGACAGGTTTGACCTCGCAGTGGGTCTCGTGAACACGCGGCGTTTCACATCGATCGTCCCTGATGCAATAGTTCTATGACGTCGCGCCGAGATGGCCGACCCGCTGCGCGATCTCGCCCCGTTGCTGTGGTGGTTCGTCACGCCGGCCCAATGGGCTGGCAGCGCATGGCACCCGGGCTCTAACCCGATCGCCGCATCATCGGCTGATGGGTCGCCCGGACGTCATTCACGGTGGCCATCTGGATGAACCGACTCAGCGGAACAATGCGCTGTAGGCGTTGATCGCGGGCTGACCGCCGAGATGCGCGTAGAGCACGGTCGAATCCTTGCCGATCTCGCCGGTGTGGATGAGGTCGATCAGCCCTGCCATGGACTTTCCCTCGTAGACCGGGTCGATGATCATTCCCTCGAGCGAACCGGTCAACCGCATCGCGTCGAGAGTGGACTCGACGGGAATGCCGTAGTAGTCGCCGGCCCACCCTTCCAGCACCGTGATCTCGTCATCACGCAATTCGCGGCCGAGATCGATCAGCTCGGCGGTGTTGCGGGCGATCCGTTCGACCTGTGCCCGCGTGGCCTCCAGCTGCGCAGAGGCGTCGATTCCCAGCACCCGTCGCGGACGGTCCTGTCCTGCGAAGCCCGCGATCATCCCAGCCTGGGTGCTGCCGGTCACGGCGCACACGATGATGGTGTCGAAGAAGACGCCCAGTTGCTGCTCCTGCTCCCGCACCTCCTGCGCCCAGTTGGCGAAGCCGAGCCCGCCGAGGCGGTGATCGGATGCTCCTGCCGGGATGGCATAGGGGGTGCCGCCTTGCGCGAGCACGTCATCGAGTGCACGCTGCCAGCTGTCCTTGAATTCGATGCCGAATCCCGCATCGTCGAGCTCCACCTGGGCGCCCATGATCCGCGACAGCAGGATGTTGCCGACCCGGTCGTTCACCGAATCCGGCCAGTTCACCCAGTTCTCCTGGACCAGGCGCGCCTTCAGTCCGAGCTTCGCCGCGACCGCAGCAACCTGGCGGGTGTGGTTGGACTGCACGCCGCCGATGGACACCAACGTGTCGGCGCCGGCGGCCAGCGCGTCGGGCACGAAGTACTCCAGCTTGCGCGTCTTGTTGCCGCCGAACGCAAGACCGCTGTTGCAGTCCTCCCGCTTCGCCCAGATCCGTGCCCCGCCGAGGTGATCGCTCAACCGGTCCAGCGGGTGGACCGGGCTCGGGCCGAACAGCAGCGGGTAGCGGGGAAAGTCCTGCAACGACATGACGGTCCTCTCGGGCGAAACGGACGAAGCCCACCCTACGAGTCGGCCGTGTCTGCCAGCAGTCGGGCTGCGACGGCGGTGGTCCACGTGGAAGTGACGAGCACGGCCAACGCCGATCGGACGCTGCCGGCCGACCCGGGCCAGAAGATCAACGCGGCTGCAGCCAGGCCGGTTGCGCCCGAGTACGCAGCCCACCCGCGGCGGCCGGTTCGTGCATAGCGTCGGGCGAACAGCAGGCAACTTGCGATCAGACACCCGAATGCGGCCGGCGGCGCCATTGCGTGAACGGCGCCGTGCCAGCTCAGCGTCGCCGGAAGTCCGGCGGGTGTTCCCGGCGGAAACCCCTCACCCGGATCGACCAGGAAGGCAGCGGTGGCGATCAGACCGGCGCCGTAGCCGGAGATCAACCCCGGCAGTAAACCACCCTGCCTGCCGTCGAGCCCCTGCCTGCCGTCGAGCCCCTGCCTGACGCCCTGTCCGAATGCAAGCGACAGCGCCCCGGCCTGCGCGAAGTTCGCCACCTGAATCCATCCTCGGTCGCCGAGGCTGAGCAGGCTGATGCCATGCCGGCGGAGATCGAACCCGTTGCGGCTGAGCACTTGTGCACCTGTCACGGCAACGAACACCGGCCCGGCAAGCACCCCGCAGGCCAGCAGGCGCCGCGTGCGTCCCCGTGCGATTGCCGTTCTCGACAGTGTCATGGGGGCTGCCGGCCCTGCGGGAACCGTGCCGGCGGAGCGACGTGCCGCCGTGATCGCGTGGAGAATCGCATGGCCAACCGTCTCACGCAGTCGGGGCCGGTGCTGCGATGACATCCGCCATCCCGACGGGTCGACACGGCAGCCGCTGCACTGTCCGGCCGCGGTTCCGGCGAAAGGAAATGCGATGACCGTTCCTCACGACCTCACCCCGGCGGCACGCTCGGTTGCGAACCTGCTGCCCGGTATCGGCGACGACCAGCTGCCCGGTCGCACGCCGTGCCCCGACTATGCCGTCTCGGACCTGTTGTTCCACCTGCTCGGGCTGAGCGTCGGCTTTCGCGCTGCCGCGCAGAAGGATCTGGGACCGTTGACGTCAACCGCGCCACAGTCGATGGTTTCCGATCTTCCCCCGGACTGGCGCACGGCGCTGCCCGCCCGGTTGAGGGAATTGGCATCGGCCTGGCAGGCCCCGCAGGCGTGGGAGGGAATGACCCAGGTGGGCGGGGTGGACCTGCCGGGAGCGGCGGCGGGACAGTTCGGGCTGAACGAGTTGGTCATCCACGGGTGGGATCTTGCCAAGGCGACGGGGCAGCAGTTCGACCCCGGCGACGCGTCCGCGCGTGTCTGCTTGGAGTTGCTTGCCGCGATGGCCGACCCGGCGAGCCGACCGCCGATCTTCGGTCCGGTGGTACCCGTGCCGACCACGGCGTCTTGGCTGGATCGGGCCGTCGGGATGTCCGGACGGGATCCCGATTGGAGCGCACGGTCGAAATCGGGCGTTCCTCAACGCTGACCGGATGCCCGGGGTCCAGAGCACCACGGCCCTGCGGCGCTCGAGAGCATGTCGTCCCGCCAGCGGCCGTCAAGCATTCCGAGGCGGCCGCGCGTGCCGACGACCCGGAAGCCTGCCCGCCGCGGCGGCAGCGACATCGACCGAGGGTTCGACGACGCCCCGGTACACCGACCGGGATGACACCAGACCGGCCGCAATCCAGCCCAGGACCCGGCCGTCGAGCGCAGCAGAGACCGGACGTTCACCAGCGGGACCTGGCCGGTCAGTAGAAGTCCTTGATGTCCACGACGTTTCGCATCGGCGCGCCGTCGAGGAAGCGGCGCAGGTTGTCGGCGAAGAGCTCCGCGATCCGCCGGTCCTCCGCCGGGTTCAGGGCGGCGGTGTGCGGCGACACCAGCACGTTCGGCAGCTCCCACAGCGGCGACCCCGCCGGGAGCGGTTCCTCCGCGAACACATCCAGGAACGCCGATCCGACCTGGCCGGAGCGCAGCGCATCGATCAGCGCAGGCTCGTCGATCACCGTGCCCCGGCCGACATTGACGATCACAACGCCCGGTTTGGCGGCAGCGAGAACGGCGCCGTCGATCAGGCCGACGGTGGCGTCCGTACCGGGCAGCGTGAGGACGATGGCGTCGACGCGGGCGGCGAGGGTCGCGAGCTGGTCGGTGCCGTGTACCTCATCGACGAATTCAACCGGCTCGACAGTGCGCTTGATACCGAGCACCGTCGCACCGAAAGCCTTGAGCAGACGGGCTGTTTCAACCCCGATACCACCGAGGCCGACGACCAGCACGGTCTGCTCGGAGAGCTGTTTCATCGGCCGCCGCTGCGGCCATTCCTTGCGCGCCTGCTGATCGAGCAACCCGAACAGATCCTTGGCACCGGACAGCACCCCGAACAACGAGAACTCAGCGAGGGTGCCGCCGTGCACGCCTGCCGAGGTCGTGAACAGGACTCGGTCGAGCTCCTCCTGGGTCAGCCCCGCGGCCTTGACCTGTGCGCCACCGCCGGCCGCCATCGTGTGCACCCACCTCAGATGCGGATTCGATCGCACCGCAGGTGCCAGCGCCTCGGACTTGGTGTCCGGGATTCCGTAGAGCACATCCGCTTTCGCCAACAGGGCTTCGAAAGCGGACTGCTGCCGTCCATCTCGGCGAAATGACGGGTCACCGTTGTGGTCGCCGGGATGACGCATCGGCGGCAGCAGCTCATCGTCGACGAGCAGTTCGACGCCGGGGTCGACGTCGGTGATCAGGTGTCGCAGTTCGGTGGGCAGGGGGGTGGCGATCGCCACTCGGATCGAGGTCATGCCGGGGTGTTCCCGTTCTCCGCCGCTCCATCACCGGTGCGACCCGATTCCGTCTCGGTGCCACCCGCGATCGGAACGTTGTCGGCGGATGCAGGAGCACTCCTGGCACGCTGCTGACCCGAAGTCTCGAGCCGGCCGAGGAGCGGGTAGATCAATGCGAGGCTGATCCAACACCGCTGGGCCCAGCCCGGTGAGGCGAGATAGGCGACAGGGATGGATCCGAGAAAGACCACCGGCAGAACGGCGGCGTTGATCCAAGACCACCGGATCTGCCGGCGCGGCATTCTGTCGCCGCGAAGGCCCCGGCGGTCGGCGTCGAGGACGAGCAGGAACTGAACGACGTACGTCACCGAGATGTTGATCGCATAGACCGCGACCGGCAGCGGCAGGTCCACCGTCCCCAAGGCCTCGGTGCTGAACGGGATCAACACGACGCCGAACATCACCACGCAGTTCAGCAGGATGGCCCGCCCGTCCAGGGCCTTGAAACCTGTGACCTCGCGGTGGTTCGCCCGCCAGAACGACACCACGACGATGAAGCTGACGGTGAAGGCAACCAGCGACGCCCCGTTGGCTTCCCACAGCGCACCGGGGCTGGACCAAGCCTCGGGCGAGAAGTCGTCGACCGAGGTGATCAACAGTGTCACCGCAAAGGCAAAGATGGCGTCGAAGAACGTCACCGCCCTGGCGAACTCGAGCGCGTCCCGATCGAAGCGCACCGGTCGGGTCATCGCACGCCCTTCGGTCGGCCCGTCGGCGGCAGGGACCGGCGGAATCCGGGCCATCATGCCAGCGGGCCGGTGATCCCTTCAGGTAGCCACCTGGAGAGGGATCACCGGCCCGTCGGTCAGTGCGGTGCGTCAGCGGGCGAACGACCGCCGCTCGCGGCTGCTGCCGTGGCGATCACTGCCGTATCGGTCACTGCCGTGCCGGTCGTTGCCGTGACGCTCGCCGTTGCGGGTCGGACCGGTGCGGCGCGGCCCGCTGGTGGCCGAGCGCGGGACGCCTGGCCGACGGCCGTCGTAGTCACCGGAGTCCAGCTCCATGCGCAAGGACTGCCCGCTGACCTTGGCGGCGGAGATCTTGCCGACGACGGCGGGCGACAGCGAGCCGGCGATCTCGACGGTGGAGAAGGTGTCGTAGATGTCGATCCGGCCGAGGTCCCTGCCGTTCAATCCGCCTTCCGCGGTGATGGCGCCGACGATGCCGCCGGGCCGCACGCCGTGGGTGTGGCCGACGGCGACCCGGTATCGCGGCCCGATCGGGTCACGATGACGGCCGCCGCGCTCCGCTCCGGACCGAGCGGGCCCGCGGTCCTCGCGCTCGGCGGCGAACGACGCCTGGGAGGGACGGGATTCCACCTTCTTGCCGTCGTCACCGGCGGCCAGGGCGAGCAGCGTTGCCGCCAGCTCGCCTGCGGTCAGATCCTGCTCGGACAGGAAGGTGGCAACCGCCTGGCGGTACTGGGCGAGAGATCCCGCCCCCAACCGCTCGACAGCGTCCTGCAGCACCCGGGTCGCCTTGTGCGCCGCCACATCGGCGGCGGTGGGCGGGGTGATCTGCTCGAGGGTGTTGCGGGTGGCCCGCTCGATCGCCCGTAGCCGGCCGATCTCGCGCGGGGTGAAGAAGGTCAGGGCATTGCCGGTGCGGCCGGCCCGACCGGTGCGGCCGATGCGATGGACGTACGCCTCGGGCTCGCTCGGTGCATCGAAGTTGACGACGAGGTCGACCCGCTCGACGTCCAGACCTCGGGCCGCGACGTCGGTCGCGACGAGCACGTCGAGCCGGCCGTCGCGCAGTCGCTCGATGATCCGCTCGCGTTCCTTCTGCGGCACGTCACCGTTCATCGCGGCGGCGGAGACACCGCGAGCGAGCAGATCCGCACCGACCTGGTCGCAGGCGTCCTTGGTCCGGACGAAGACGATCGTGGCGTCACCCTCCGAGACCTGCAGGATGCGGGTCAGCGCATCGACCTTCTCGCGGAAGGGAACGATCGCGTAGGTCTGCCGCACTGCGTCCACCGTCGAGGACTGCCGGGAGACGGCGATGTCGACGGGGTTGGACAGGTGCTTGCGGGCGATGGTGCGGATCGCCGGCGGCATGGTCGCGGAGAACAGCGCGGTCTGCCGCTCGCCGGGAGCGTCGGTCAGGATGCGGTCCACGTCCTCGGCGAATCCCATGCGCAGCATCTCATCGGCCTCGTCGAGCACCAGGAACTTCAGTCCGGACAGGTCCAGCGTTCCCCGCTCGAGGTGGTCGATGATCCGGCCGGGGGTGCCCACGACGACCTGTGCGCCGGCCCGCAGAGCCGCGCGCTGCGGCAGGAAGCTCGCGCCGCCGTAGATGGGGACGACCGTGATGGCCGGCAGGTGGGCGGCGAAAGTACTGATTGCCTCGGCGACCTGCACAGCAAGCTCGCGGGTGGGCGTCAGGACGAGCGCCTGGACGCCGCGTCGCGGCTCGATGGAGGCCAACAACGGCATACCGAAGGCAGCGGTCTTGCCGGTGCCCGTCTGCGCGACACCGGTGATGTCCCGGCCGTCGAGCAGTGCGGGAATGGCCGCGGCCTGGATGGCGGTCGGGATGTCGAAGCCCAGGTCACCCGCTGCACGGAGCAGCGCAGCGGGCAGGTCCAGGTCGGCGAAGCGAGGTGTGGCACCGAGCTCGTCGGCAGGTATCTCGACGGGCGACGCTGCGATGGGGGAGGAATCGGCGAGGGAGGAATCGGCGAGGGAGGAATCGGCGGGGGAGGAACTGGCGGCGGAGGAATTGGAAGCCGGGGATTCCGAGACAGATTCCGAGACAGAGAGGTCAGCGGTACCGAACTCGTCGGCCGAAGCGTCGAGCTCGGGGTTGATCGATTCAGTGGTGGAGTCGGACGGAGCGAAAGCAGCAGCGGAAGACATTCAAACCAATCGTTGTGGACAGGAGCGTCGGGAACCGGCCCGGTTGGCTGGGTTCCTGTCGCAGTCCCGAATGATGAGAAATCCGTCGTCGAGAGCGGCGCGACACACTCCAAGAACGATTCATCGTAACCGATGTAGGCGATCATGCGGGAGTGAGGTGTCCCACGCCAGTGATCGAGCGTCGCACGGCGCTGCATCGCGATGCCGCGAAAAACGCGCAAGAGCGAGGTCGTTGTCGATTGCGCGGGCCCTGGTCCGTCTGGATCACCGAGGGGACGCAACCCGCCGGCCCCAAACGTCCCGCTGCTGTGCGCCGCGGGAGACAGGAGGATCGCCAATGCCCAAGTACCTGATGCTCATCGTCGAGTCGGAAGCCGCCTACGCCGAAGCGGGCGAGGCCGTGTTCGGCGAGGTGATGGCCGAGCACAACGCCTTCAGCAAGGAGGTGGTCGAGGCCGGCGGGAAGATCCTCGGCGGAGAAGCGTTGCAGCCCACGCCAACCGCGACCTACCTCCGCGGAACCCGCACTGCCGACGTGCACACCTTCGACAACCCGCTACCGGAGCTCAAGGAGGTCGTCGGCGGTTACTACCTGGTGGAGGCAGCCGACGACGCCGCGGCGCTGGAACTGGCGAAGCGGTGCCCCGCCGGATTCGGCTACATCGAGCTGCGGCCGATCTGGGAGACCGGCGGCTGATGATCCCCGTCGCCGTCGCAGAGGTGGCGGCCAGGGCCCAACGCGAGCTCTCCGGCCGGGTGCTGGCCGTCACCCTGCGATCCGTCAGGGACCTCGACATCGCCGAGGAAGCGACGGCCGATGCCTTTCTGCTGGCGTTGCAGACCTGGCCGGAGCGCGGGGTGCCGGTGTCCGTCGAGGCCTGGCTGGTGACGGCGGCAAAGCGGCGTGCGATCGACCGGATCCGCTCGGCGCAGGCGGCCCGCCGGGCGATGATCCGCACCGCCGGTGGGCTCCGTTCGGTCGGCGAGGGGGCCGATTTCGGTACCGAGATCGGGATCATCGGTGACGAGGATCTGCGGTTGGTGGTGCTCTGCTGCGACCCTCGGATCTCGGTCGAGGATCAGATCGCGCTGACCCTGCGGCTGGCGTGCGGGGTGCCCACCGCGGCGATTGCAGCCGCCTTCCTGGTCGCCGAGGCGACCATGGCGGCCCGGCTGACCAGGGCCAAGAAGAAGCTGGCTGCGGCCGGGCCGGCCCTCGACCTGCCCGATGACGCGACGGTCGACGCCCGGTTGCCGGCGGTGCGTCGGGTCGTGTACCTGGCCTTCACTGTCGGCCACACCGCCGCCGCCGGCGACCGGCTGACCGACGACGACCTGGCCGACCGGGCGCAGTATCTGGCGATCGCCTTGCAGGCGCTCCGTCCGGCGGATTCTGAATTCCGTGCCCTGTTGGCGTTGATCCTGCTCACCAGGGCACGCGCCGGTGGACGAGTGGACGACACGGGCCGGCAGGTGCTGCTGGAAGACGTCGACCGCACGCGCTGGGACCGCGACCTGATCCGCCGCGGATTGACCCTGGCGCAGACCGCCCTGACTGATTCGAGTCCGGGTCCGCTCGCCCTGCAGGCGGCGATCGCCGGCGAGCACGCGCGCGCGGGGTCCCTCGATTCCACCGACTGGGCAAGGGTTGTGGAGCTGTACGGCCTGTTGCTGGAGCTGGAGCCGTCGGTCACGGTGGCCGTCGGTCGCTCCGTGGCGCTGGGTCGGTTGCTCGGACCCGCCAGCGGATTGTCGGACCTGGATGAGGTCATCGGGCTGGGTGGACTGGCCCGTTACCCATACGCCTTCGGTGCCCGCGCACAGTTGCTCGACCAGCTCGGGCGCGCCGAGGAGGCCCGATCGGACTGGGCGACGGCCGCACGGTTGGCCCGAACCACCGCGGAAAGGGACTACTTCGTGGCTCGCGCAACCGTGCCGTCGGTGGCAACCGCCGGCGTGGCAGAGGAAGATGGTCGGACATCGAACATCGCGCAATCGAGGAGTCGATCATGATCACTGCACGCGGGGTTGCGGTACCCGACGACATGGCAGAAGTACTGCACGCGGACCCATCGGCGTTGACCGCATTCGAAGGACTGCGGCCCGACGACCAGCGGGTCTACGTCGACTGGGTCACCAAGTCCGGCGGGAAGGAGCAACGGGCGGAGCGGTTGTCCGAGTTGGCCGAGCACGTCCAGCGCTACCAGCGACGCCCGGCCGAAGAGCACGGGTCACCGCATCCGCTGCTGGACGTCTGACCGAGGCGCGGTTTCGGGCAGAAAGCTTCTCGTCGCCCAAGTCTCATCGGCAGGGGAACACCCCGTGCGGTCCTCAGGTTGCACCTGGAAGTGTCTGAGGAGAGGACGAACACATGACGACGACGACCGAGCAAGTGATCCCCCATTCCGCCGACGGCAGGCGGCGCCCATTCCGACTGTCTGTGCTGGACCTGGCGGGCGTCGGCGTCGGCGAGTCCGTCGGTGCGGCTCTGGGTACCACCGCGCGATTGGCGGTTCGGGCCGAACAGCTTGGCTACCATCGGTTCTGGGTGGCCGAGCACCACGGAATGCCGGCGGTGGCGTCATCGGCCCCGGCAGTCCTGATCGCCCACCTCGCGGCCTCGACGAGCACCATCCGGCTGGGCTCCGGCGGGGTGATGTTGCCCAATCACGCTCCGATGGTGGTTGCCGAGCAGTTCGGCACCCTGGCGGCACTACACCCCGGACGGATCGACCTCGGACTGGGTCGCGCGCCCGGCAGTGACCAGCTGACCGCCTACGCCCTACGGCGGCGGATGGACGGCGCCGGCTCGGACGACTTCGCCGATCAACTGGCCGAGTTGCAGCACTTCATGAACGGTGACTTTCCTGAGGACCACCCGTTCTCCCGGATCCGCACGACGCCGGCGTCTCCGGTGCCGGTGTACATCCTCGGGTCCTCCGATTACGGTGCCCGGCTGGCCGCCCGCCTCGGGTTGCCGTTCGCGTTCGCCCACCATTTCGCTGGCGCCGGTGGCAACACCGACGCCGCGCTGGATCTGTACCGCTCGTTGTTCCGTCCGTCCGAGACGCTGTCGGAGCCTTACGCCATGATCGGCGTGACCGCGCTGGCCGCCGATACCCAGGAGGCGGCCGAATTCGAGGCGAGGGCCGGCGCATTGTCCATGGTGCTGCTGAGAACGGGCCGCCTGCAGGAGATCCCGACGCCTGAGCAGGCCGCCGCCTACCCCTACAGTTCCGCCGAGCTGGAGCTGATCCGCGCCATGGGCACCACCGAGGTCGTCGGTGACGCCGGACAGGTCGCGGACGGGCTGGACGAGCTCGCCGCGCGGTTCGGTGTGCAGGAGATGCTGATCTCGACCCGAGCGCACGGGGCTGCGGCGAAGCTGCGGTCGATGGAGCTGATCGCGCGCGCGTACGCCCTTCCCGGGGTGCCTGCCTAGCGTTGTGGCGCCGGAAGTGTTCTCGCGGTGACGCTTTCCGGCGCAGATGGCCGGCGACGCTTCCGGTGCTGATCGCCGGTGACTCGTCCGGCGCACGTCGGGCCATGGCACCAGCCAGTGCGTAGCCTTCCGACGTATGACCAACGGCGCTGAGGTGCGCGCCCGCCCGGCGTGGTATCTCGAGGTGGCGCTGCTGGTCGGCGGGTACGTCGTGTTCGGGCTGGTCCGGGCCGGACTGGATCGCGGTGATCCGACGGCGACCGACAACGCCGCGCTCGTGCAGCATCTCGAGCGGAATCTGCGTCTGTCGGTGGAGTTCCCGCTCAACGACGCCGCTCTCAGCCATCCCGTTCTGCTGTACTCGACCGGATACTTCTACCGGCTGTGTCTGCTCGCGGTACCGCTGATCCTGGTCTGGCTCTATGTCCGCCGGCCCGCCCACTACCGCTACCTGCGCACCGTTCTCGTGGTGACGACACTGCTGGATCTGCCCCTGGTGTGGCTCTTCCCGGAGTCACCGCCACGATTCAGCTTGGACGGCGTCGTGGATTACATCGCTACCCACGACATCCTCAGCGGCGCGGGTTCCGGTGATCCGCGGCCCGGCCTGAACCTGCTCGCCGCGATGCCGAGTATGCACGTCGCGTGGACGACGTGGTGTGCGTACGCCGTGTGGTCGGTGCTGCGTCCTGCCCATCCGCGGGCTGCCTGGCTGGCGTGGCTGTTCCCTGCCCTGGCGGGTTTCGTGGTGATCGCGACCGGCCACCACTACATCCTGGACATCGTGGGCGGGGTCGCTCTCGTCGCCGCCGCCATCGGTCTCACCCGCTGGATGGGCACCCGGCGGAAGACCGACCTGGCTGCCGCGCCGTGACCGGGCCTGCCGTCGTCGTTCGCCGGAACCGTTGCAGGTGTCCTCCGACCGGGACACGGCCACCGGATGAAAGATCCCTGGTGACCCGGCGACCCGTTGGCAGACGATACGGCGCGCGTTTCTGCGAAGGCGGGCGGCTGAACATCGCCCGATCGGTCCCACCCCGGGAGCCACGTGTCACCGGAATGTGCATTTGGCTGGCCCGCCTCATTCGCCGGATCCCGATCCGCGCGTCGGCACGGCGGTGCAGTGGCTGGGTCTCGTCCGACACCAGATCGACAGAAAACTACAGCGGTATCAGCGTGAACCGCGCGATCAGCACGATCGTCCTGGCAAACGTCATGGCGAACGATACTTTTCGGACGCGGTTGATACCGCTCCACCCGAGGTCAATGTGTGGCTTGCCAACCGCTGCGTCACAGACGACCCGAACGGCCTCAAGTCCATCGGTTCGACCGACCTTCATCGCGCGACGCACGCCACGCACTGGGTCGCCGTCGGCCGGGCTTCCAGACGCCCTGGCGGCATCGGATCGCCGCAGCTGAGGCACACGCCGTAGTTTCCCGCCCTTGCGTGACCGAGCGCCGAGTCCACCTCGGTCAGGCGGCGTTCGGTGGCACGCAGCAGACCGTCGAGGCGCGAGTACTCACCGGACAGCGGCGAGCCATCGGGATCGTGCTCGTCGTCGTCGAACCGGCCTGCCCGCTGATGCCGGAGGTCGCTCAACGCGAGCCGGGTCGCGAGCAGTTCCGCGGTCACATCACGCCGAACGGCGACCAGCGAAGCTTCTGGAGTGGCCGCATCAGCGGGAATTGCCGTATCGGACGGCGCAGGTGATTGTTCTTGCCCGGAGGTCACGTGCACAGTCCAGCACCGTCCGAGTCCGGCCGCCAACACACCGGTAGCGGGGCGCACCGTGGTCGGTGGAACCGGAAGGGCGCAGCGGGCACCCGTGCCGAGCCCGGCCCCACCGCGAGGACTGACGCTCGAATGCACGTTGTCATCCGACCCACTCGACCGCATCGAATTCACGGCGGAGTTTTTCACCCTTGCCGCGATTCAGCGCGGTCAGCCACGAGATCCGACCCAACAGATGCGAGCGGAAATCCGGCAAGCCGTCTCGGTTCGCGGCTGCCGGCCCAGCGGTGCGGCACTGATGAAGAATCGCCTTCAGGCGGTCGAACTCCGGCCGGGCGAGATTGGTCCTGTCGTTCACCACGATGCCGGTGACAACCTGCCGCTGAGAACGCGGGCGTGAGCGGGTCTTGGCCGGATTCACCTGGAAGCCCGACGCTGCGACGATGCGAGCCACCCCGGCGGCGAAGGCCGTGGTGCTGCGGGCGAGATCGGCTCCACCCGAGAAGGAAAGGTCGTCCGCATAGCGGGTGTAGGTCGCTCCGGCTGCCTCGGCGTAGGCAGCCAGTCTGCGGTCCAGAGCAAACGCCACCAGGTTCGCCAATTGCGGGGAGCACGGTGCTCCTGCGGGGAGGTGCGGAGCGGCAAGCCGCCTGCGCAAACGGAAGTCGCGGCCGGGGTCGGCGCCGACCGGCATCTGCGACAGAGCAAACGCCGAGGTGGCATGGGTTGTCAGGCCGGTCAGCAGATGTGCCACTGGTTCGGGATACCCGGCAGACCGCAGCACTCCCCAGATCCGTCCGGCGGTGATGGCGGCGAAGAAGTGCTCGAGATCGAGCGTGATGACGACGTCCGACCCGACATGCACTGCAGCGCCGGTCGTTGCCGAACGCCCGGTGACGAAACCGTGGGCCGCCGGGTGGACCGGGATCGGCGCCAGCAGAACATCCAGCAGTGTTCGCTGCACAGCCTTCAGCCGGGGCTTCGGAGATTCGAGCAGTCGTCCGCCTGTCGCCCGGTTCACCCAGCGGTAGCGGTAATGCGCAACCCGCTCCGACCGTGTGCGCCGCGCGATCAGGCGGGTGTCGGCAAGACCCGCCAGGTCGTCGACGCCGACGCCGAGGGTGCGAGCCAGCTGACCGACATCGTCGACCACCGGCGTGTGGAACGGCCGGCGAACCATCGAGGTGAGCATCGTCAGCCGAACCGCAATACGGGGCGGCGGCGCTGCGAGAACGCGTTCAAACGCTGTGCAGCGCAGCACGAACGCCTGGAGCTCGCGCGGCCGGTCCGACGGAGGACGGGGATACGCCGTCGTCACCTCGACAGCCAGCGCCGCCAACCACACGGGCCTGCGACCGATGACGCGACGGAGTCGATACGCCAGTGAACCCGGGTTCCACGGACCGGCGAGCATGGCGTCGGCCAGCGCGCCTGCGAGCTGGCGGTGATCGGTCATCGACGGCTCGGTCAGAGTTGGCTGCGGCGGTGGTCGGGCGACCTGTCCTGCTGGGCGGGCACGTGCATGCGCGGAGCGCGTCGTCGTGCCTGCATGGTGGTGCTCACTGTGTTGCTCTCACCCCGGGGGAACCCCGGAGAGACCGGGCCGTTGCCGGCCGGCTTGCTCGCCACCACCGCCGCATCGGGCCACTGTCTCATGAGCAAGATCATCCCGCGTGCGGATCGCCTCATGAGCAGATTGCGTGATGCGCTGAACGCCTCGGCCGGACGATCCCGGGTGCGCCACCGCAGGGTCACTCGGGAAGGGGTTGGTAGCTCAACTTCACGACGCCGGAGTGGTACGGCGTTGCGGTGATCAGCCTCATCCGGATCGGCAGCGCACCGGCGTGGAAGGGCCGGACTCCGTCACCCCACACCACCGGGTACAGCCAGAAGCGCACCTCGTCGACAAGGCCCCTGTGCGCGAGGAAATTTGCCAGCGCTCCGCAGCCGTAGGAGATCACCGGGCCCGCGTGTCCAACTTTGATCTCGGCGACGGATGCCGCCGTGTCCGGACCCAGCAATTCAGCGTTCCACCCCAACGGTCCGGTGAGGGTGGTGGAGGCGACGTACTTGGGCTTGGAGTTGATCAACGATGCGTATTCGCCTGAGCCGGACGGCCAGATTCGGGACAGGGTCTCGTACGTCTCCCGACCGAGCAGGACGGCATCGGCCGCCTGCAATTCCTCGATGCCGTGCTCCTGGACATCTCCGCGCTCGTCGAACCAGCCTTCGATCTGGTCCATGACGCAATCCATCGTCATCTGTGCTGACACGATCAGCCGTCCCATGCCGGGCCTCCCATGTTTTCGAGGTGAGCGTCATGGAACCGACCGCTCGCCGGTGCCGGGCTCATCGGTGCCGCCGGGTGACCCGGCTTGGCAGGAACAGCAAACGACGGCTGACACCGGCGTGTTGCTGCAACACGCCGCGGAAGGCCGCGAGAAAGCGTCTCCGCGGAAACGCTTTTCAACTCAGCAGCGCGCAGACGTCGGTTGCGCGACCGCTGAACTTGCGCACGGTGAAGGTGAAGGACACCGGTAGCAACCACCGTCCCGGCGATGACACACCGCTCGTGGCAGGTCACGGGATGTCTTCGACACGAGAGAGCCGGCCCGCACGTCCGTTCGCCGGACTCACTCGCGGACGGTGACATGGCGCCACCGCCGTAGGATCGCCGGGTCCCTCCGTCCCCTGCCAGAGGAATCCCTGTGCTTCGCGATCGAACTGCCGGCTCTCTCCGTCCCACCGATGACGGCGCCTCCGTCACCCTGGCCGGCTGGGTGGCTCGGCGTCGAGACCACGGCGGCGTGATCTTCATCGATCTGCGCGACGCGTCCGGTGTGGCGCAGGTGGTCTTCCACTCCGGTCAGGTGCTCGCGGCTGCCCATGCCCTGCGCAGCGAGTTCTGCGTCCGGGTGACCGGAACCGTTGCCATCCGGCCGGAGGGCAACGAGAACCCGGACCTGCCGACCGGCGCAATCGAGGTCGAAGCGACCGAACTCGAGGTGCTGTCCGAGTCCGCGCCGCTGCCGTTCCAGATCGACGACACGATTTCCGTCGGCGAAGAGGTCCGGCTCAAGTACCGGTACCTGGACCTGCGACGCAGCGGACCCGCCGCGGCGCTGCGGCTGCGGGCGGCGGTCAACCGGGCCGCAAGGTCCGTGCTGGACGGCCGGGAGTTCGTGGAGATCGAGACGCCGACGCTGACCCGCTCCACCCCGGAGGGCGCCAGGGACTTCCTGGTGCCGGCTCGGTTGAAGCCCGGATCCTGGTATGCGCTGCCGCAATCCCCACAGTTGTTCAAACAGCTGCTGATGGTCGCCGGTATGGAGCGGTACTACCAGATCGCCCGTTGCTATCGGGACGAGGACTTCCGGGCCGACCGACAGCCCGAATTCACCCAGCTCGACGTCGAGATGTCGTTCGTCGATCAGGACGACGTGATCGCGGTCGCCGAGGACGTCATCGCTGCCCTGTGGCGGCTGATCGGGCATGAGATCACCACCCCGATCCCGCGGATCACCTTCGCCGACGCCATGAACCGCTACGGCTCCGACAAGCCTGACCTGCGCTTCGATCTCGAGATCACTGAGCTGACCGAGTATTTCGCGGCCACGCCGTTCCGGGTGTTCCAGGCGCCGTACGTCGGAGCGGTCGTCCAGCGGGGCGGCGCCGGCACGCCACGGCGCGGTTTCGACGCCTGGCAGGAGTGGGCAAAGCAGCGCGGCGCCAGGGGACTGGCCTATGTCACGATCGCCGGTGACGGGACCCTGAGTGGTCCGGTTGCGAAGAACATCTCCGATGACGAGCGCGCTGGGTTGGCGCAGGCCGTCGGCGCCGAGCCCGGTGACGCGGTCTTCTTCGCGGCGGGCGCGCGCCGGTCCAGCCAGGAGCTGCTCGGTGCCGCACGGGTGGAGATCGGCCGGCGCGGCGGCCTGATCGACGAGAGTGCCTGGGCGTTCTGCTGGGTGGTCGACGCCCCGTTGTTCGAACGGGTCGACGAGACCGATGACGTGTCGGTGGGCGGAGCCGGGAGCACCTGGACCGCCGTGCATCACGCGTTCACCTCGCCGAAGCCGGAGTCGCTCGAGACCTTCGACACGGAACCAGGTTCCGCGCTCGCCTACGCCTACGACATCGTCTGCAACGGCAACGAGATCGGCGGCGGGTCGATCCGTATCCACCGCGAGGACATCCAGCGCAGGGTGTTCGCGGTGATGGGACTCACCGACGAGGAGGCCAGGGAGAAGTTCGGCTTCCTGCTCGACGCGTTCTCCTTCGGTGCACCACCGCACGGCGGTATCGCCTTCGGCTGGGACCGGATCGTCATGCTGCTGGCCGGGGCGAGCTCGTTGCGCGAGGTCATCGCCTTCCCGAAGTCCGGCGGCGGGTTCGATCCACTGACGCAGGCGCCGGCGCCCATCACCGCGCAGCAGCGCAAGGAAGCCGGGGTGGACGCGGTGGTCGCGGTCAAGCCGGCGTCAGCCTGACCCGGCGAAGGCGCGACCAGGTCGTCACCGCAACGACGTGACGATCGCCCCGATCAGAACCCCGTCGACCAGGGCGGCCAGCGCGGCACAAGTGGCGTAGGTGAAGATCGCGGTGCGCCGGATCTTCGACCGCTGCGCCGTCTGATCAGCCCGCCAGGCGTCGACGGACATCGGCGTCGCGACCAGCTTCCCGGCGCCCGGTGCGGGCCGCATCCTGCCATCGGCGGTGACCAGGTCGCCGATCACCGTCACCCGCGCACCCACGGGGATGACGTACTCGTCCTGCCGCAACCCACTCCGGCCGAGCAACGCCGTCCCGACCCGGGCCACCGTGGCCCCGCGACCGGTCCGCTGCGGCTCGCTGGTGGAGCGGACGAACCAGCCGCCGAAGTGCCCGACGTCGGTCATCGACAACCGCACGCTCCCGGTGCCGTCATCGACGACGAGCTCGCCTTCACTGGCCAGCTCGCTGACGGGTTCCCAGTAGACGTCGTCGATGCCCTGCCGCCGGCGGAAGGATTCCAGCCGGTACCAGGCGCACGCCTCCCGGCTCAGCGGTGCGGTGTACGGCCCGTCGGGGCCGGCGGCGACTTCACCGGTGATGGCGACACCGGATGCGCCGCCGCCGGTCGCGGAGTCCGCGCGGGGCAGGCGACTGATGGTGGTCGGCACGGCCGCCCGGACCGGCGGCTGGAACCTGTGCAGGAGCCACCGCACCAGGAAGAACAATCCGAGGAAAACCGCGTTGATGACGGCCAGGGAGCCGACCAGCAGCGCCGGGGTGGCACCGGTCGCTTGCGCACCGGACTCGACCGTGGAGGCGGTCAGGGAGAAGGTCACGAGGACGGGAGGCGCGGTCCGCGCCTGCAGATACACCGGTATGTGCAGGCAGGCGGCCGGTCCGAAGTAGCGAGCCGGAAACACGGCGTGCATAGAGTGTGCGACCGACGACGTCGTCGGGGCGCCTGTCGAGGCAGGCGGGGAACCCATTCCTGGGGAGGGAGCAGCGTGACCGAACGATCGAGCCGCCGCTCCGCTGCCGGCCCGGTAGACGGGTGAGCGCGTCCGAGGTCCCGCTTCTGGTGGAACAGGGCAGCGACGGCGCGGCTCCGGACGGGGTATCGCTGGTCTCGGCGTATCTCGCGCGGACCGGAACGCTGCCTGACTCCGATGTCCGGCACCGTGGTTGGGACGAGATGACCGGCGCCGACGGTGCGCTGCTGGCCGGCTGGTCCGAGCTCGCCGCGGAGCTGGATTCCCTCGGTGCGCCAGGCCTGACGACGCTCAGCGGCCGGGTCGAGCGGCTGCTCGAAGACGACGGCGTGACCTACACCCCGGTCACCGGGGATCGGGACGCCCCGCCGGCGGCGTCCGAACCGTGGCGGCTGGACCCACTGCCGATCGTGCTGCAGGAACCCGAGTGGGCGCGGTTGGAGGCCGGGCTGATCCAGCGTTCGACGTTGCTCGACCACGTGCTCACCGATCTCTACGGGCCCGGGCAGTTGGTCGGCAGCGGCCTGCTCCCGCCGGAATTGGTCTTCCAGCACCTCAACTACCTGCGGCCCGCGCACGGCATCCGGCTGCCCGGGGCGCACCAGCTGTTCTTCCACGCCGTCGACGTCTGCCGCTCCGCGTCGGGTCAGTTCGAGGCCATCGGGGATCGAACCCAGGCGCCGTCGGGTGCCGGCTATGCCATGGCGGACCGTCGGGTGGTCTCCAGGGTGTTGCCGGACGTGTTCCGGCGCACCGCACCGCGCGGGCTCGCCGCCTTTTTCCACACGATGCGCTCCGCGCTGGCCTCGGTCGCGCCGAACGAGACCGAGGACCCCAGGGTGGTCGTGCTCACCCCGGGCACGCATTCGGAAACCGCTTTCGACCAGGCCATGCTGGCCTCCCTGCTCGGGGTGCCGCTGGTCGAGAGCGCGGACCTGACGATCCGCCGCGGCCGGCTCTGGATGCGCTCGATGGGCCGGTTCGAGCCGGTCGACGTCGTCGTCCGCCGGGTGGACGCTGCCTGGTCCGACCCGCTCGATCTCAAACCCGCCTCGAGGCTGGGTGTCGTCGGCCTGACCGAGGCCTGCCGGCGCGGAACCGTCACGGTGGTCAACACTCTCGGCAGCGGCGTGCTGGAAAACCCCGGCTTGGCACCGTTCCTGCCCAAGCTGGCTCGCGCCGTTCTCGGTGAGACCCTGAAACTGCCGTCACTGCCGACGTTCTGGTGTGGCACGCCGGCCGATCTGTCGCACGTACTGGCTCACCTGGACGAGATGATGCTGCGCCCTGCCGGCCCGGGGCGGTCGCTGTTCCCCGCACTGATGTCCCGAGCCGAGCGGGCTGATTGGCGGGCACGGCTGCAAGCGGAACCCACCGCGTGGGTCGGGCAGGCGGCCGCCCCGTTCTCGGAGGCACCGATGGCCGCCGGTGACCGGCTCGAACCTGCTCAGGTCAGCATGCGCCTGTTCACGGTGGCGCACGGGTCCGGGTACGTGGCGATGCCCGGTTCGCTGGGCCGGGTCCAGCAGAGCCGTCCGAACGGTGGACGCATCGACGCCAGTGTTGCCAAGGACGTCTGGGTGCGATCGGGTCGAGCCCACAGTGCCGACCGGATGGACGGCCGGGTGTGGCTCTACGAAGGGCCGTTGGTGGCACCGGAGCGCCCCGAGGCGGCGTCATCACCGCGGGTGCTGGAGGACATGTTCTGGCTCGGCCGGTACGCGGAACGGGCCGAGGACCTGACCCGGCTGCTCACCGTCACCAGGGAACGCGTCGACGAGTTCCGCTTCCGCCCGGAGCATCCCGGTGCGGGCTGCGTGCCGGTGCTGTTGTCCGCCGTCACCGAGGTTTCAGGCACACCGGCACCGGCTGGTCACGCGGAGCCGTTGCCGCGGATTCATCAGCTGATGGTCGATACCGCCACCGAAGGCTCGGTGGCGCAATCCCTTTCGGGGCTGCGGGAGGCTGCAAGGGCGGTCCGCGACCAGCTGTCCGCGGACACCTGGATGGTGCTCGGTGCGACGGATCGGGCCATCGCCGCACTGGCCGATGCGCCCGGTGACGGCGGCGGGCTCACCCTTTCCGCAACGCAGGCCGGGGTGCTGTCCAGCATGCTGGCGCTGTCCGGCCTGGCCAGCGAGAACATGGTCCGAGACCCCGGCTGGTACTTCATGGACGTAGGGCGCCGGCTCGAGCGGGCGCAGCAGCTGACAGCGTTGCTGCGCGCGACGTTGACCCGCGCGCACTCGTCGGCGGTTGATTCGCTGGTGGTGGAGTCGGTGCTGGCAGCCGCCGAATCCGGGGTGACGTACCGACGCCGGTACCGGGGCCGGATCCAGATCGCGACCATGCTCGAGCTGCTGCTGCTGGACGCAGACAACCCGAGGTCGCTGGCATACCAGATCCACCAGGCGCGCGCCGACCTGCGCGCATTGCCCGACTCGTCCGGAACCTCCCGACCGCAACGACGACTCGAGGACCTCGAGGGCAAGCTCCGCAGGGCGCGACCGGCTGACCTGGTCGAGGTGGACGCCACCGGACTGCTCACGGACCTGCGTGAACTGCTGGACAACGTGTACGAGGCCCTTCGCGGAATCGCCGAAGCCGTTGAGGCCCAGCACTTCTGGCATTCCGCACCGATGCAGGCGTTGCAGGCTGTGCCCATGCCTAACATGCCCATGCCCGAGCCCGGGCGCGAGCCCATCGGCGACGCGGGGGAGCAGCGCCGATGACCCAGCGGTATCGCATCGAGCACAGCACCGTGTACAGCTACTCGGCCGAGGTCGGCACCTCGTTCGGCCGCGGCTATCTCCGGCCACGGGACCTACCCGGCCAGCGCTGCCTGCAGCACACGCTGACCGTCGAGCCGGCCCCGTCGGACCTCGCGCACAGCGTCGACGCCTACGGGAACGCCAACTCGTACTTCCACGTCACCGATTCGCACACCGAGCTGCGCGTGGTCGGGCGCTCGGACGTGGAAGTGACGCCGCAGGTCTTCGATCCGGCGATGACCGGCCTGCCCTGGGAACGTGCGCGCCCCGCCGGGGTGGACCCCGCCGCGGTGGAGTTCGTCCTCGCCTCACCGCTGGTCACCATGCCGGCCCAGGTCAGAGAGTATGCCGACGCATCCTTCCGGCCCGGCCGACCGATGCTGGAAGCCGTGACGGAGCTGACGCACCGCATCTACAGCGAATTCACCTACCGCTTCGGTGCGACCTCGGTGTCCTCGACTGTCGTGGATGTGCTCGAGTCGCGGGCGGGCGTGTGTCAGGACTTCGCGCACCTGGCGATCGGCTGCCTGCGCTCCGTCGGCCTGGCCTGCAGGTACGTCTCCGGCTATCTGGCGACGTCTCCGCCGCCGGGGAAGGAACGGCTGGTGGGGGCGGACGCCAGCCATGCGTGGGCCGCCGTCCGGATGGCCGACGGCAGCTGGCTGGGTTTCGACCCGACCAACGACACACTGGCCGACGAGCGGTACACCGTGCTGGCCTGGGGGCGGGACTACGACGACGTCCCCCCGCTGCGGGGCGTCATCTACACCGACGCACGGAGCCGGACGATGGACGTCTCCGTCGACGTCGCGCCGTTGGACGATTCCGGCTCATGACCGCGCGTTCCGACGGGTGCGGAGCCGGTGCGTTGGTGACGTCCCTCGCGTTTGACCAGGCCTGAATCGGGCATCACCACAGAAGAGCAGCGAAAACAACAGCGCGGTCGGTCAACTCGCCGCTCGCCCGCCGGTAAAATCATCCAAGCCTCGACGCCGTCGTGCCCCGGACCCGGGCGAGGCCCGACCCCGAACGTTGAGGACTTTCATGCGTGACTTCGCCTGCCCGGAATGCGGCCAGCGGCTGGCCTTCGAGAACTCGTTGTGCCTGAACTGCGGCAACGCGATCGGGTTCGACCCGGTGCTGCGCGAGTTCGCCGTCGTCGGTGCAGGAGGACTCACGCCGCTCGAACCCGAGCGCGTGCTGTGCGCGAACCAGCACATCGCCGGTTGTAATTGGCTGGTGCCTGCGGGCGGCGCCGCGCTGTGCCGCTCCTGTTCGCTGACCAGAACCCGCCCGGCCGATGGTGACCCGTCATTGCCCGCGTTCGTCGAGGCGGAGGCCGCCAAACGCCGTTTGGTGGTCGAGTTGGTCGATCTGGGGCTACCCATTCGCGACCGGATGGAAGACCCGGTGCAGGGATTGACCTTCGACCTGCTTTCCAGCTCCCAACAACCGGTGATCACCGGGCACGCGGACGGTGTGATCACGCTGGATCTGGCCGAGGGCGATGACGCGCATCGCGAACAGTTGCGAGTCTCGATGGAGGAGCCGTACCGGACGTTGCTCGGTCACTTCCGTCACGAGACCGGGCACTACTACTTCATGGTGCTCGCCGAATCCGGTGCCGCGCGGGATGATTTCGAACGGCTCTTCGGTGATCCCGACGCCGACTACCAGGCCGCGCTCGACCGGCACTACTCGCAGGGCGCACCTGCCGGGTGGGAGCAGGACTACGTCTCCTCCTATGCCACGATGCACCCCGCCGAGGACTGGGCGGAGACCTTTGCGCACTACCTGCACATCCGTGACACCATCGACACGGCAGCCGCTTTCGGGTTCGCGCCGGCCGGCGCCACGGCGACGCAGCCGCTCGCCGGGAACGCGGGCTTCGACCGGATGATCGCTCTGTGGCTGCCGCTGGTGTGGTCGCTGAACATGATCAACAGGTCGATGGGCCACCGGGACCTCTACCCCTTCGTGCTACCCCCTGCGGTGCTGGAGAAGATGCGCTTGGTGCACAGGCTGGTCGCCGCGAGCAACGCACCGGCCGAGGTCAACGCGGCGGTCTGACCGTCAGTCCAGCAGCACAGCACCGCCCGACACCGCGATACCGCCTCCGCCGGGCGGGATGTCGACGATCAACACGCCCGGCCGGCCGACGTGCCTGCCTTGCCTGACGGTGACCGTCACGGGTGGACGCACCAACGCCAGGGCGCGCAGGTACCCGCCCAGTGCCGCGGCGGCGGAACCTGTCGCGGGGTCCTCCCGCACGCCGCCAGGCGGGAACGGATTGCGCGCCTCGAACTCCGTTCGGCCGGTGCGTGTCACCACCGCAACCGTTGCACCCCAGCCCTGTTCGGCCATCAGCCCGGCCAGCCGCCGCTCATCGTGATCCAGACCGTCCAGCACCGGCAGCGGAACGCCGACGATCGGATGCAGGTTACCCGAGTACGACACCCGCACCGGCAACTCGGGATCGAGGTCTGCGGCCGTCAGCCGCAGCGCGGCCAGCAGTTCCGCCGTCACGTCATCCGGTATTTCGGCCACCACCGGCGGCACGCTGACCAAGGTGGCAACAACGCCGTCCTCGGTGTCCTGAGTGGTCACCTCGATCCGGCCGGCGAGGGAGGTGAGAGTGAGCGGGCCGGCGCCGATCCGTTCGGCCCTGGCCACCGCGGCGGCAATGGTCGCGTGTCCACAAAACGCCACTTCGGCGATCGGCGCGAAGTACCGCACATTTGCTGTCCCGGGTCCGGTGGGCGTCAGGAACGCCGTCTCGGAGTAACCGACGTCCGCGGCGATGCGCTGCATTTCGGCGTCGGACACGCCACCCGCGTCGAGGACGACGCCTGCCGGATTGCCGCCGTCAGGGGTCTGTGAAAAGGCCGTGTACCGGAGGATCTCCACGACCGGATCGTAGTGAATCGGGCGCCGCGATTTCACGGGCCGCAATCGCCATGGCCAGCGCCCTGACCGGCACGAGTGGCTCCCGACAACGGTCGCTCCGCGCCGGTGGGACACACTGGACAGCACGGCTGCGGTGAGTGCGGCCGGGTGCGGCGACGAACGGAGAGCGGCCATGGATCGCAGTGGGCCGGCGGAGGACGCGGCGGAACGGCAGCTCTTCGAGACGATGAAGTCGACGTACTCGTCGGCCGCGCAGCCAGAGCAACACGCAATGATCGCGCAGCTGCGCTCGGGGCTGCCGACGATCCCATCGCTGGAACGGATGCAGTTGATCGACGCCATCGAGAACGCCGTCGGCCGGGGGCTGGAGGAAGCCGACGAGTTCTGACCGCCGAACCGCCGGGGCCGTCGGCGCCTGTACTAGCGTCGGCGCGGTGAGTCCGTCAGAACCAGGTCTGTTCACGGTCGCCGGTGACCCTGGTCAGGAGTCGTCCGGCACCGGCTCGGCCGGCGCGGCCGACTGGGCGCCGGATCGGCCCGTCGACCGGCACGCCCCGCTGGCGGCGAGGATGCGGCCGCGGACCCTCGACGAGGTCGCCGGGCAGGCGCATCTGCTGGGTCAGGGTGCACCACTGCGCAGGCTGGTGCAGGGCGGTTCGCCGTCATCGATGCTGCTCTACGGGCCGCCCGGCACCGGGAAGACCACACTGGCAACGCTTGTCGCCGGGTCGACAGGTCGGCACTTCGCTCAGCTGTCCGCGGTGTCGGCCGGCGTGAAGGAGGTTCGAGCGGTCATCGCCGGCGCCGCCGCCCGCTTGCGGTCGACCGGTGAGCAGACCGTTCTGTTCATCGACGAGGTGCACCGATTTTCCCGGACGCAGCAGGATTCACTTCTCGGGGCGGTGGAGGACCGGACCATCGTGCTGATCGCGGCGACCACCGAGAACCCCTTCTTCTCGGTGGTCTCGCCCCTGCTGTCCCGGTCGTTGGTGCTCCAGTTGCAGCCGCTGACCGACGCCGACGTCGCATCGCTGGTGGACCGGGCGGTGACCGATGAGCGCGGCCTTGCAGGCGCGTACCGCATCACCGGGGAGGCAAGGGCACACCTGGTGGCGCTGGCCGGCGGTGATGCCCGCAGGGCCTTGACCGCCCTCGAGGCGGCCGCCGACTCGGTGGCGGAAACGATCGCCGGTGACGGGTCCGTCACCTCTCCGGACACTTCCCTCACCTCTCCGGACGCTGACGCATCGGAGGACCCCGGTCCGCCGGTGATCGATCTGGCGGCGGTCGAGCGGGCGGTGAACCGGGCCGCGGTCCGCTACGACCGTTCCGGTGATCAGCACTATGACGTCACCAGCGCCTTCATCAAGTCCATCCGCGGTAGCGATGTGGACGCTGCCCTGCATTACCTGGCGCGGATGATCGAGGCCGGCGAGGATCCACGATTCATCGCGCGCCGCCTGATGATCCATGCGTCGGAGGACATCGGGATGGCGGATCCGACCGCCCTGCCGCTCGCGGTCGCTGCGGCCCAGGTGGTGCAGCTCGTCGGCCTGCCGGAGGCCCGCATCGCGCTGGCCCAGGCCACCATCCACCTGGCCACCGCACCGAAATCGAACGCGGTGATCCGGGGCATCGATGCGGCGATGTCCGACGTCCGGGAAGGCAAGGCGGGTTCGGTGCCGCCGGCGCTGCGCGACGGGCATTACCCTGGCGCGGCGAAACTCGGCAACGCGCAGAACTATGTCTACCCGCATGATTTGCCGGGAGCCGTTGTGGCGCAGCAGTACCCACCGGACGAGCTGGTCGGGCGCAACTACTACAGCCCGACCCGTTACGGCGCCGAGCGCACCCTGGCGGATCGGGTGCCGAAGTTGCGGCGGACCATTCGCGGGGAACCGGAACAGGACTGAACCGGTTCGGGCAACGGCTCGAGGAAGAGGTGGCAAGGTGAGTGGAGCAGGCAAGATCAACGCCGTCCGGGTCGATCACACGGGCGGCCCAGAAGTTCTGCACTACACCGAGATCGATGCGGGCGAACCCGGTCCGGGTCAGGTCGCCGTCCAGGTCGCGGCGGCCGGCGTCAACTTCATCGACATCTACCAGCGGCAGGGTGTCTACCCGGTGCCGTTGCCGATGGTGCCCGGATCGGAGGGCGCGGGCCAGGTGATCGCGCTGGGCGCCGACGTGTCGAACGTGGCGGTCGGCGATCGGGTCGCCTGGCTGCAGGTCCCCGGCTCCTACGCCGAGGAGGTCGTCGCTCCGGTCGACAAGCTGATCCCATTACCGCAGACGCTGTCCGACGAGCAGGCAGCCGCGTTGGTCCTGCAGGGCATGACGGCGCAGGCCCTGGTGACCGACGTGTACCGAATCGCCGACGGCGACACCGTGCTGGTCCACGCCGGCGCCGGCGGCGTCGGGCTGCTGCTCACCCAGATCGCCAAGATCAAGGGCGCCAGGGTGATCAGCACGGTGTCGACGCAGGAGAAGGCGGCGTTGTCGCGGGGTGCGGGAGCAGACGAGGTGCTGGTCGGTTATGACGATGTCCCCGCAAAGGTGCGCGGCCTCACCGATGGTCGCGGGGTGCAGGCCGTCTACGACGGGGTCGGTGCGGCGACCTTCGACGGGTCGCTGGCCTCCCTCGCTGTCCGCGGCACGATGGTCCTGTTCGGCGGTGCGAGCGGGCAGGTGCCGCCGTTCGACATCCAGCGGCTGAACAGCGGTGGATCGTTGAAACTCACCCGGCCCACGGTCGGCCACTTCGTTGGCGACCGCGACGAGATGATGGGCCGGGCGCGGGACCTGTTCGAGTGGGTCGCCGGCGGCGCCCTGCACGTTCGCATCGGCGGCCGGTACCCGCTTGCAGAGGCGGCGAAGGCACAGGAAGACCTCGCCGCGCGGCGGACCACCGGAAAGCTGCTGCTACTGCCGTGATCCTCCGCCGGCAGGTGGCCACTCGTCCGCCAGCACGCCGAACCACAGATCATCGGTCCATTCGCCCTTGATCCAGGTGTGCGATCGGAGTCGGCCCTCGAGCTGAAATCCGCACCTTGTCAGCAGCCGAGCGGACGCCAGGTTGCGGGCGTCGCAATCCGCCGACACCTTGTGCAGCCTCCGCTCGACCAGCAGATGGTCGAGAATCCGGCGGACCGCCTCGGTGCCGTACCCGTGGCCCTGGTGCTCGACGGCAAGGGTGAAGCCGATGTCCGCCTGTTGACCGTTCCGATGCAGGTGGACACCGAGATCGCCGACCAGCAGGCCGTCCGACCGCCGCTCGATGCCGTATTGGAACCAGCCCGGCGTCGAGGGCTCCGCCTCGACCAGTTCACGGATCAGCGTGCCGGCGTCCTCGACGGTGTACGGAACCGACCACGGCTGGTAGCGCGCAACCCCGGCATCCGATCGATACGCCGCCATCACCGGCGCGTCGGCCAGTTGCAGGGGGCGCAGGCACAGTCGAGCTGTCAGCATTGCCGAGGACCTTATCCCCCAGCACGCGCATGGCTCTGCCGGACCTCGCCCATCAGGAGGCGGGGGGTCAGACGAGCCAGGCCGTGATGTCCGGGCCCAGCGTGCCGTTGTCGGGCAGGTCGCTGGAGGTCATCAGCAGCTCACCGGCGGGCATCGGCACGGCACCGGATCCCATGTTGGACACGACGGTCACCTCGCCGTTGCGGTAACCGATGACGTCGGCAGGCAGACCCGAGGTCCACTCCAGGGAGCCGGCACCGAGCTGGAACGCGCGGCGCAGCGCGAGCGCCGACTGGTACATGCTCAAGGTCGAGCCGTCGACCCCCGCCTGCTTGTCCCGGGCCAGCTCGGCGTACTCGGCAGGCTGCGGAAGCCAGGTGGCACCGGTGGGTCCGAAACCCAGACCGGGCGCGTCGCTCTCCCACGGCAGTGGCACCCGGCAGCCGTCGCGACCGGCTTCCGTGTACTGCGAACGCCACCAGGTGGGGTCCTGACGCAGGGTGTCGTCGAGCGTGGTGTGGTCGGGCAAGCCCAGTTCCTCGCCCTGGTACAGGTACGCAGATCCCGGTAGCCCCAGCATCATCAGACTGGCCGCCCTCGCCCGCCGGATCCCGAGCTCCAGATCCGGCTGCGGGTCATCGACCCGGATACCGTTCGGCCGCGGACCGTCCAGCCCGAGCCGCGAGACATGCCGCACCACGTCGTGATTGGACAGGACCCAGGTGGTCGGGGCGCCCACGGCCGCGTTCGCCGCCATCGAGGCGTCGATGGTGCGGCGGAGGGCAGCGGCGTCCCACTCCGTCTCCAGGAAGTCGAAGTTGAACGCCTGGTGCATCTCGTCGTCGCGGACGTACCGTGCGAGCCGGGACAACGGCTGCACCCATGCCTCGGCGACCAGAATGCGGTCCGGCGCGTACGTGTCCAGCAGCGCTCGCCACGACTGGTACACCTCGTGCACCCGGTCCTGGTCCCACATCGGACCGGTTTGGAAGAAGCCCTCGGGGTCGGCGTCCGGACCGGCGTCCACCCGTGGGTCGGTGTCCGGCAGTCCGGGTGCCTTGATCAGCGCGTGGGCGACGTCCACGCGGAACCCGTCCGCGCCGCGATCGAGCCAGAATTCGAGCACCGACAGGAACTCCTGGCGGACCTCGGGATTCTCCCAGTCCCAATCCGGCTGCTTGGTGTCGAACAGGTGCAGGTACCACTGCCCGGGCGTGCCATCGGGGTTGGTGGTGCGGGTCCAGGCCGGTCCGCGGAAACAGGACTCCCAGTTGTTCGGGGGCAGCTCGCCGTTCGCGCCGCGGCCGTCACGGAAGATGTACCGCGCGCGCTCGGGGGAGCCGGGGGCAGCGGCCAGCGCGGCCTTGAACCACGCATGCTCGTCGGAGGAATGGTTCGGTACCAGGTCGACGATCACCTTCAGGCCGAGACGGTGTGCCTTCTCCAGCAGTGCGTCGAAGTCGGCAAGGTTGCCGAAGACGGGGTCGACATCCCGGTAGTTCGACACGTCGTAACCGGCGTCCGCCTGCGGCGATGTGTAGAAGGGCGACAGCCAGACGGCGTCGATCCCGAGCTCGGCCAGCGCGTCCAGCCGCTGCGTGACGCCGGGCAGGTCGCCGATGCCGTCTCCGTTGGCGTCGGCGAACGAACGCGGATAGACCTGGTACACCACCGCCGTGCGGCGCCAGTCGTCGGCGGCCGTTGCGCGGCTCGCGGCAGGTGCAGCTGCGGCCCCACTGTCGGTCAATGTGGCCGTCAGGTCGGCGAAGACCTCGTTCGCGGTGGTTGATCCGATGGTCACTCGGGATGTGCCTTCCTGTGGGGCGAGGGTGTGCAGTGGTTGTCGGGGGAGCCGTTCCGGACGAGGACTGACGTTTGTTCTCGTCATCCGGTTGACCGATCTCCATCGGGCAGTGGGTCAGCTCACTCGAATCGATTCGACTGAGACCAGCCTACAAAGCGACGGTCGATCGGACAAGGGCCTGGTGTGCCGATCTCGTTGACGGGAAACTCTTCCGTCAGCGTGATCGGCCACGTATATTCGCCGACGAGTAAGGAGGAGACCATCGTGCAACGACGACGGGTGGGCAACCTGATGGCGCTGGCCGTGCTGTCCGTGCTGGCCGAGCGGCCCATGCATCCCTACGAAATGGCCACGGTGATCAGGGGGCGCGGCAAGGACCGGGACATGAAGATCAAGTGGGGCTCGCTGTACACGGTGGTCGGCAACATGCAGCGGCACGGGCTGATCGACGCAGTGCAGACAGCCAGAGCCGGCGGCCGTCCGGAGCGGACGATCTACCGCATCACCGACGCTGGACGAGCCGAGATGCGGGACTGGACAAGGGAACTGATCGCCATCCCGGAACCCGAGTACCCCCGTTTCGAGGCCGGCCTGTCGGTGCTCGGAGCGCTGGCGCCCGATGAGGCGACCGAATTGCTGGACCAGCGTCTGAAGACCCTCGGACGGGACCTGGCCGCTCAGCGGGCGGCACTGGCGCATATCCGTGAACAGGTCAGCAGGTTGTTCCTGGTCGAGGCCGAGTACGACCTCGCAATGCGCGAAGCGGAGGCCCGGTGGGTCACTGCGTTGCTGACCGAGCTCAGGTCGGGCTCGTTCCCCGACCTGGAGCAGTGGCAGGCATTTCATCACGGCGATCTGCAACGGCGAGACACCGAGGAAGCGGCGCGGGCGGTCACGACGCCGGTCTCCGGAGGTGATGAGCCGGGCTGACAACGGCGAGCCGGCAGAGGCTTTGCCAGCCGTGACATTCGGCGGCAGCAACAACCACAGCAGATGACGACCCCGGCGGGGTGCTGGCACACCGCCGCCGGGGCACTGCACCTCGAACCGAGCCCGCGTGAGCGGCACCCAGCCACGAAGGTGGCAACTTCAACGGTAGCTGGGTCCGGCCGACCACGACGGACCGGTTCTCTCACTCAGCGGGAGAACACCATGACACAGCTCGACAGCACCACCATCACCACCAGCAGCGTGCGGTCGCACGACGGGACGACGATCGGCTACCGCAGTATCGGTATCGGGCGGGGTCCGGGTCTGCTGGTGCTGCACGGCGCCATGGAGTCCTCGAACAGTCACATCGAGCTGGCACGTGCACTCGCGGACGTCGTCACGGTTCACCTGCCGGACCGTCGGGGCCGCGGGTTGAGCGGCCCCTACCGCCCCGACGACGGCCTGCTTCAGGAGGTGCAGGACGTTCAAGCGCTGCTGGCGGCCACCGGCACGCAGCAGATCTTCGGGGTCAGCTCCGGGGGCATCATTGCCCTACAGGCAGCGCTGTCGACACCGGGATTGCGCCGGATCGCGGTGTTCGATCCGGTCCTGGGCGTCGGCGGTTCGATTTCGACCGCTCTGCTGCCCCGCTTGGACCGCGAATTGGCCGACGGCAACATCCCCGCGGCCTTGGTGACCGGCATGAAGGCGGCCGAGCTGGGTCCGTCGTTCTTCCGGTTCGTGCCGCGCACCGTGCTGGAACGGCTCACGCTGTGGGCCATGGCGGCAGAGGAGAAAAAGGCAATCGCGGGGGCACCGACGATGCGCACCCTCGCCCCGAACCTGCACTACGACTTCGAGGTCGTCTCGGCCGCCGATGGGCGGGTCGAAGACTTCGCAGCCATCACGGCGGAGGTGTTGTTGCTGGGCGGCGGTCGCAGTCCGGCTTATCTCCGAACGGCGCTCGTCGCTCTTGCGCGGGTTCTGCCGCGGGCCGAGCGGACGGAATTCCAGAAGCTGGGTCACAGTGCCACCGGCAACCGTGATCAACGAGGCAGGCCGGACCTGGTGGCCCGCCGCCTTCGGGAGTTCCTGACGCGCTGAGCCGGCAACGCGGCCCCTGGCCGGGTGGGCCGTCTCAGCCCGACGCCTGGCACGCACCGTCCGCGGTGAGCGGCGTCGGGCAGAAGTTGCCGGTCCAGACCGCCTTCGATCCGGACTCGCCCACCCGGTACACCTGCACGACCGCGGTACCGGCCAGCGCCACCGCCACGACGGCGACGACGACGCCGACCCATGGCGGCGGCACCTGCCCGCCGCGGCGCGTCAGCGCGGTTGGGATGCCCCAGGCGAGCAGTGCGGCGAAGAACAATCCGACCGCGAAATAGAACATGGTGTCGCCCAGGTCGACGTGCTCGTTGATCAGCGGCGTCCGGGGCACCCTGGCCTGCAGCCATTCACCGGCCTCCTTGGCGGCGAACGTCGCACCGACAGCCAGCAGCGCAACCAGCGGGGTGACGATGCCGAGGCGGCGCCGGGCCGCCGGCCAGACGGCCGACAGCACCGTGAGCAACGCGGCCAGCGGGATCAGCGCCACGACGGCGTGGACCACCAGGACGTGCATCGGTAAACCGTTGATCTCCCAGGACATGCGGCGATCATCTCCCATCCGCAGGCTTGCGCGTCCGAAGCGCTCCCGGCCCGGCCCGGGCGCACCGTGTTGTGTTGAACACGCACCGGCGCGGTGTTGGGTTCACCGCCGGTATCGGTTCGACGCAGCTGTGCGGCGTAGCCGCCGCCGGGTGCCGCCCGGCGGGTACCCTTCCCTCGAACGCCCGCCGGTCACCGGACCGGTGGCAGTGCCCGGCCGACGGAGCGGGCAGCGGAAAAGGACGGCGGCAGAGGCGTGAAGCGGATCTACTACTTCGGCGCAGGCATCGCGCTGGGCGTCGCCGCCACCCGGCGCACCCGTCGAGCGAAGGACGCCGCCCGGGAAGCCCTCAAGGCCAAGGTGACCCCGTCCGCGATCGCCGCCGACATCGCCGACGCCGTGGCGGAGCTGGGCAACGCCGTCGGCGCCTTCGCCGCCGACGTGCGCCAGGGAGCCATCAATCGCCGCGCCGGCTACCGACCTCTTGTCGACAGCACGACCGGCGCCGTGATGCTCGTCGGTCCCGAGGCCATCGGTCCGGCGATTCCGGCGCCGGTGGAGCCTCGGGCACCGGGTGCTCCGCCCGCCAGGCCGGTACCGCGCCGCGAGCAGCCGACGCGTTCGGCCCGGAGCAGCGCCTGACCGGAGCGCTGCCCGACCGCGGCGTTGCCGGCCGGAGCATCGCCTGGCCGGAGCAGCGACCGAGCGGATCAGCACACCACGCGCCGGAGGCGCGGCAGGCTGACGGCATCCTTCCGTCAGTCCTTCCATTCGAGCACGTCAGCGAGGACCCATGCAGACCCACGAAATCCGCCGCCGCTTCCTGGGCTACTTCGAGCAGACCGGCCACACCGTGGTTCCGTCCGCATCGCTGGTCAGCGAGGATCCGACCCTGCTGTTCACCGTCGCCGGGATGGTGCCGTTCAAGCCGTACTTCCTGGGTCAGGTGACGCCGCCGTTCGCGCGCGCAACCAGCGTGCAGAAGTGCGTCCGGACGCTGGACATCGAGAACGTCGGGGTGTCGCAGCGGCACAACACGTTCTTCCAGATGGCCGGCAACTTCTCCTTCGGCGACTACTTCAAGGAAGGCGCCATCCGGCATGCCTGGGCACTGCTGACGAACTCGCTGGAGGACGGCGGGTACGGCCTGGACCCGGACCGGTTGTGGGTCACCGTGTACGACACCGACAACGATGCCGCGGAACTCTGGGAGCAGGTGGCCGGCGTCCCGGCGGACCGCATCCAGCGCCGCGGGATGGCTGACAACTTCTGGTCGATGGGGGTCGCCGGACCCTGCGGGCCGTGCTCGGAGATCTACTATGACCGGGGACCGGACTACGGCGTCGAGGGCGGCCCGATCGCAGATGAGGACCGCTACCTGGAGATCTGGAACCTCGTCTTCATGCAGGACATGCGCGGCGACTCCGAGGGCTCCGGCGGGAAGGACGACTTCCCGATCCTCGGCCCGCTGCCGCAGCAGAACATCGACACCGGGCTCGGCGTCGAGCGGCTGGCCTTCCTGCTGCAGGGCGTCGACAACGTCTACGAGACAGACCTTCTCCGGCCGATCATCGGCCGGATGGAGCAGCTGTCCGGTCTGACCTACGGGCAGCAGCACGATGCAGACGTGCGGATGCGGATCATCGCCGACCACAGCCGGTCGTCGATGATGCTGATCTCCGACGGGGTCAGCCCCGGCAACGAGGGACGCGGGTACGTGCTGCGGCGGCTGCTTCGCCGGACCGTTCGTAGTGCGCGGCTGCTGGGCGTCACCGAGCCGGTGATGCCCGGCCTCGCGCAGACGGTCAGCGAGTTGATGAGCGAGTCCTACCCGGAGCTGGCGACCGACTTCGAGCGGATCCAGCGCGTCGCCGTCGCCGAGGAGCAGGCCTTCCTGCGGACGATCGCGTCCGGCTCGAAGCTGTTCGACGTGGCCGCCCAGGAGACGAAGGAATCGGGCAGCTCCGTGGTCTCCGGGTCGACGGCGTTCCTGCTGCATGACACCCAGGGTTTCCCGATCGACCTGACGCTGGAGATGGCCGCCGAGGCGGGATTGGGCGTCGACACCGCCGAGTTCCAGCGGTTGATGCAGGAACAGCGGGAGCGGGCGCGGGCGGATGCCAAGGCGCGCAAGGGAAAGCTCGCCGACCTGAGCGTGTACCGGCCGCTGCTGGCACAGGGTCGTACCGAGTTCACCGGTTACTCCGAGCTCGAGTCCGAGGCCACGGTCAAGGGCCTGATCCGGGGCGGCGAGCGGGTCCAGGTGGCCTCCGCCGGCGACGAGGTCGAGTTGGTCCTGGACCGCACCCCGCTGTACGCGGAGTCCGGTGGGCAGGACTCCGACGCCGGCACCATCATCGGTTCGACCGGAGTGTCTGCCGAGGTGCTGGACGTCCAGAAGGTCGACAAGCGGCTGATCGTGCACCGGGTCCGGATCACCGACGGCGAGCTCGCCGAGGGCGCGCAGGTCCTCGCCAAGGTGGACCCCGAGTGGCGGCTCGGTGCGCGGCAGGCGCACTCGGGCACCCACGTCGTGCACGCCGCGCTGCGTCAGGTGCTCGGCCCGGAGGCTTTGCAGTCCGGTTCCTTCAACAAGCCTGGATACCTACGGCTGGACTTCGCCTGGAACGAGGCGCTCTCGGCAGAAACTCGCAGTGAGTTGGAGGACGTCACCAACCGTGCCGTCCGGCAGGACCTGCCGGTGCGAGTGCTGTACGGCTCGCAGGCAGAGGCGCAGGCGATGGGTGCGATCGCCCTGTTCGGTGAGACCTACGACGAGACCGTGCGAATCGTCGAGATCGGCGGCCCCTGGTCGGTCGAGCTGTGCGGTGGAACCCATGTCGAGCATTCCTCGCAGATCGGTCCGGTCGCGATCACCGCGGAATCCTCAGTCGGGTCCGGGTTGCGCCGGGTGGAGGCCGCTGTCGGGATCGAGGCGTTCCATCGGCTGGCGGCCGAACGGACCCTGGTCTCCCAGCTGGCGTCGTCGTTGAAGGTGCAGCCCAGCGAGTTGCCCGCGCGGGTGGAGGCGCTGGTCGAGCGTTTGCGCGCGGCGGAGAAGGAGCTGTCGGCGCTGCGGTCGGCGGCGTTGTCGGCCAGCGCGGGCACGCTGATCGAAGGCGCGAGTGATGTCGGCGGTGTCGCGTTGGTGGCAGCAACAGCGCCGCCAGGAACGGCGCCGGGGGATCTGCGGAACCTGGCCACCGACGTCAGGGGACGGCTCGGCGGACGCCCAGCGGTCGTCGCGTTGTTCGCCCCCGGACCGGGGAGCGCGGCATTCGTCGTGGCACTGACCCCCGCCGCGGTTGCCGCCGGCTGGGCGGCCGGTGACCTGGCGAAGGTGTTCCTGCCGGCCATCGAAGGACGTGGCGGCGGAAAGAAGGACATGGCACAAGGTGCCGGAACCAACCCGGACGGCGTCCCGCAGGCGGTGCAGGCGTTGCGGACGGCTCTGGCCGCAGGCCGGGAGTGACGGCGGTGACCGTTCCACCCGCGGCCGGGCATCGGCCGCGCCCTCTCGACGCCGTGCAGCGGCGAGCGCAGTGAGCCCGAAGTCTGATTTCGCAAGAAACCAGCACACGCCCGCGAGAGGCGTGCGTCTGGGGGTTGACGTCGGTACCGTTCGCGTGGGCGTCGCGATCAGCGACCCGCACGGTGTGTTGGCGACCCCGGTCGCCACGCTGGTGCGGAGCCGGTCCGACCAGGCGGACCTGGTGGCGCTGGCAGTGATGGTGGAAGAACACGAGGTGGTGGAAGTGGTCGTCGGTCTGCCGAAGACGTTGCGCGGCACCGACGGCCCGGCCGTCATCGCCGCGCGCGCCTACGGTGACGACCTCGCCGCCCGCATCGCACCGGTCCCGGTGGTGTACGTCGACGAACGGATGACCACCGTCTCGGCGGACCGCCAGCTCACCGAAGCCGGGGTCCGCGGGCGCGCCAAGCGCAAGGTCGTCGACCAACTCGCCGCGATCCGGATCCTGCAGAACCGGCTGGACAACCTCGCCGGTGGCGGCCGGTGAGCGACCAGCTCGGCATCTTCGGCCGGGGCGACGGCGAGACCGGTGAGCTCGACGTCGAAGAGCTCCGGGCCGCCCTGGCCGCCGGTCCCTCCGATTCGCCGGACGAGCAGGTGCCGCCGCCGGGCCGTCCCGAACGCGAACCGGACCCTCGAGCGGCCGCCCGCCGGCACCGGCGCTGGTTGGTGTTCGCGGTGGTGGTCCTGGTGGTCATCGTGGCCGGGTTGGTCACCGGGTTCGTCTTCTGGCGCTCCACCGCGGACGTCATCCCGGACTACGCGGGCAACGGGACAACCGAAGTCGTGATCCGCGTGCAGGGCGGGGACGGCATCCCCGACATCGCGAAAACGCTGACCGATGCCGGCGTGGTCGCCAGCGCCGAGGCCTTCGAACGGCAGGCCGCGTTGGACGCCGACGTCCAGGCGTTGCGTCCCGGCTACTACAAGGTGCGGCAGAACGCCTCCGCGCAGGCCACCGCGGACGCCCTGGTCAGCAAGGAGAACCATGTCGGCCGCGTGCGGCTGATTCCCGGCCGGCAACTGGCCGACGTGACCGCCGTGTCGACCGATCCGGCTGCGCCCGCCACGGTGGTGCCGGGCTACATCACGCAGATCACCGAGGCGGCCTGTGTCCCGCTCAACGGCGTCGAGGACTGCTTCACCGCGGACGAGCTCTGGAAGGTTGCCGAGACGGCGGACCCGGCGGCGCTCGGAGTCATCGAATGGGCCGCCGATGACGTCCGCAAAGCGCCCGACCCGCGCAAGCGCCTCGAAGGCATGATCCTGCCTGGTGACTTCGACATCCCGCCGGGCTCGACCCCCGAACAGGCGCTCACGGCGGTGGTCAGCGCCTCGGCGGCATTGTGGAACGGCACCGACATCATCGCCGATGCCGCCGCCCGCGACATCAGCCCCTACCAGGCCGCCATCATCGCTTCGCTGGTGGAGCGGGAGGCCGTGGTCAGCGACATGCCCAAGGTCTCGAGGGTGGTCTACAACCGGCTGGCGAAGCAGATGAAACTCGAGTTCGACTCCACGGTCAACTACGCGCTGGACCGCGCGTCCATCGCCACCACCGCCAAGGACCGTGCGAACCCCAGCCCGTACAACACCTATGTGCACAAGGGCCTACCGCCGACGCCGATCTCCTCGCCCGGCCCTGACGCGATCGCAGCGACGCTCGACCCGGCCGAGGGGTCGTGGCTGTTCTTCGTCAAACAGAACGCACAGGGCGAGTCGTGCTTCAGCATCACCGCCAAGGAGCACGAGGCCTGCGTCGCCAAGGCGAGGGCGGCCGGTGTCTTCGGCTGATGTCAGGGGCGTCGCCCGGCGGGCCGGTGTTCTTGGTTCACCTGTCGCGCACTCGCTGTCGCCGGCGCTGCACCGCGCCGGGTACGCCGCCGCCGGTCTGACCAACTGGCGATACGACGCCATCGACTGCGACGCGACATCCCTGCCGTCCCGCGTTGCCGCCGCCGGGCCCGAGTGGGCGGGCTTCTCGGTGACGATGCCGGGCAAGGCCGCGGCGGCCACCTTTGCCGATCAACGTTCCGATCGGGTAGCCGCTCTGGGAGTGGCGAACACGCTGGTGCGTCGCCGGGACGGCTGGTTTGCCGAGAACACCGATGTGGATGGTGTCCTGGGAGCGCTGCGGGCCGCCGGGCTCCGCTCGCCCGGTCCGGCACTACTCCTCGGTGGCGGTGGCACCGCCGCCGCGGTCCTGGCCGCGCTGTCGGAGGCGGGCGTTCCCGGCGTGGTGGTCGCCGGTCGCCGGCCGGAGAGCACGGCAGCGGTGCTGGAGCTCGGCAACCGGCTGGGGGTTCGGGTCGCCGCGGTCGGCTGGAGCATCGAGGAGATCGCAGCGGAGGCGGCCGGTTCGGAGCTGGTGGTCTCCACTGTGCCGGCCGGCGCCGCAGACGCGCTCGCGGAGGCTTTGGCATCCGTGCCGGCACTGTTCGACGTCGTGTACCACCCGTGGCCGACCCCGCTGGCCGCCGCGGGCGGCCCGGATCGGATCACCGTGACCGGACTGGACCTGTTGTTGCATCAGGCATTCCGGCAGTTCGAGTTGTTCACCGGGGTCGCAGCGCCGGTCGACGCGATGCGTGATGGCCTGCGGATGGCTGTGAGGACCAACCTGCCCTTGCCTGTCTGACCGTGCCTGCCTGACGCTCGTGCCCCCGCCGGTGGTTGGGGACAGCCGTGATCGCCGGAGGCCCGAGCGTGAGACCGTCACGCCATGGATGTCGGGGCCGTGATCGGCGCACTTGTCGGCCTGCTGGCCGGTGCTGCGGCGGGGGCGGCGTCCCGGGTGCTGCTGGGCAGGCTCCGGCGCGGGGTGGTGCTCCGGCCGGGAGTGCTGGAGCTGTCCTCGGCGCTGGTCACCGCCGCCGGCATCGCGTTGGTCTGGCCCGGCGCGACGGTGCCTCTGGTGATCTGGGCCGGGCTGCTCGCGGTGACACTGTCCGCAGTCGATGTCGTGCGCCACCGGTTGCCCGATGCGCTGACGGTGCCGGCGATCCCGATCACCGCTGTGCTGCTGGTGCTCACGTCGGTGGCCGCACCGGGTACCGGGAACCTGGTCACCGCAGCGATTGTCGCGGTGGTCGTCACCGGGATCTTCGGGGCTGTGGCGACCCTCCTGCCGACAGCGATGGGGATGGGGGACGTCAAGCTGGTGCCGTCGTTGGCGCTGCTGACGGGGTACCTCTCGGTGGCGTCGGCGGTACTCGCCATCACCTTCGCCTTCGTTCTCGGCGCGCTCGTCGCGCTGGCCGGACTTGCCGCACGGCGGCTGACGATGACCTCGGCGATCCCGTTCGGCCCCTGCCTGCTGGCCGGGACGTGGATCGTCTTGGTTCTGCCGGGTGTGGTCTCCACGATCCTGTAGGAATTTCTTTCCGAGATTTATCGCAGGCAGTGTCCTGGCGGGCCGGCGGCATTCGTGGTGAAGGTGAGAGGCATCCGAGGCGGACGCCGGCGATCACGAGATGGAGACAACGATGAAGCTCACGGTGCACACCTTCCTCAGCCTCGACGGCGTCATGCAGGGACCCGGCGGCCCGGACGAGGATCGCTCCGGCGGGTTCGACAGAGGCGGCTGGGTCGTGCCCTTCGTCGACGAGGATTTCGGCGGAATCGTCGACGACTGGTTCTCTCGCACCGACGAGATCCTGCTGGGCCGCACGACGTACGAGATGATGTACGCGTTCTGGTCGACGGTCACCGACCCCGACGATGTCGTGTCCACCGTGCTGAACGGCCGGCCCAAGCACATCGTTTCTTCGACACTGCGCGATGCGGCCTGGCAGAACTCCACCGTGATCAGCGGTGACGTCGCGGATGCCGTCCGGCAGTTGAAGCAGCGGCCGGGTGGAGAACTGCAGGTCCACGGGAGTTGCGGGCTGGTGCAGACCTTGCACGACGCCGGCCTCGTCGATGAGTACCGGCTGATCGTCTTTCCGGTCGTCATCGGCACCGGGAAGCGGCTGTTCACCGACGGCAGTGTGCCGGGTTCGTTCACCCTGGTCGATTCCCGCACCACCGGCAGGGGCGCCGTCGCGATGGCGCTGCAGCCCGCCGGCTCGCTGGGCACCGGTGACATCGACGTCGTCGACGGCAGGGAAGTCGTCCGGCAGTCCTGATCCGCCAGTCCTGATCTCGCAGTCCTGATCCGTCCAGCCCACCGGTCAACCCAGCACTCGCACTCCCGACCCGACACCCGAAGGAGCACCGCCATGGCGCAGTACCTGCTCTCCGTGCACGGCAGCGACAACGATCCCATTCCCGACGACGTGCAGGAGATGTACGACGCTGTCGGCCGGTTCAACGACCAACTGCAGGCCGCGGGTTCGTGGGTGTTCGCCGGTGGCCTGCACCCGTCGGCCACCGCGACCGTCGTCGACGCGACGGGCACCGGTGATCCCATCGTCACCGACGGCCCGTACCTCGAGTCGAAGGAGCACATCGGCGGGTTCTGGATCATCGAGGTGCCCGACCTTGATGTCGCCCTGGACCTGGCCAGGCAGGGTTCGGCGGCCTGCCGCGGGCCGGTCGAGGTACGACCGTTTCAGTCCGAGCCGGGTACCTGACGGCTCGTGTCGGCCTCCGGTCACGTCGCACTCGACCGTGTCTTCCGCTCCGAGCACGGGCGGATCGTCGCCGGCCTGGCCCGCCGCTTCGGGGACCTCGACATTGCCGAAGAGGCGGCCCAGGAGGCCTATCTCGTTGCGTTGGTGCGGTGGTCAGAATCCGGTCCGCCACCGAATGCGGCCGCCTGGCTCACCACCACGGCCGGCAACAAGGCGATCGACCGCATTCGGCGCGAGTCCACCCGGGACGCCAGGCACGGCGCTGCCATGGTCGTCAGCGGCGCGATGGTGAACGGCGCGATGGTCACCGGGCCCGACGACCCGGATGACGACGCGGTGTCGTCGGTGGTTGACGACAGGCTCCGGCTCATGTTCACCTGCTGCCACCCCGCACTGGCCACCAGCGCACAGGTGGCACTGACCCTGCGGTTGCTCGGCGGCCTCACCGTCGCCGAGATCGCCGGTGCCTTCCTGGTCGACGAGGCCGCCATGGCCAAGCGGCTGACCCGGTCGAAGCAGAAGATCAAGGCGGCGCGCATCCCGTACCGGGTACCGCCGGATGCCGAACTGCCGACCCGGCTGAAGGGCGTGCTGACGGCCCTGTTCCTGGTCTTCAACGAGGGGTACCTGCCGTCCCGCCCCGCCGAGGAGGTGGAGCCGGGGCGGGTGGACCTGTGTGCCGAGGCGATCCGGCTGACGCGCGTCCTCGCGACCCTGATGCCGGACGAGCCCGAGGTACAAGGGTTACTGGCGCTCATGCTGCTCTCCGACGCGCGCCGACCGAGCCGGTTCGACGGTGGAATGCTCGTTCCGCTGGCGGAGCAGGACCGCTCCCGCTGGGACCGCGCGCTGATCGTCGAGGGGCATGCCATCGTCCGGGAGTGCCTGCGCCGCAATCGGCCCGGCCGCTATCAGATCCTCGCAGCCATCAACGCGGTGCACACCGATGCGCCCCGCCCCGCAGAGACGGACTGGCGTCAGGTGCTCGCGCTGTACAACCAGCTGCAGGTGTTCGATCCGTCTCCGGTGGTCGCCCTGAACCGGGCAGTCGCCGTCGCCGAGGTGGAGGGTCCGGAGACGGCGCTGACGCTGCTCGACGCGGTGAACCTCGACGGGTACCACGCCGCGCACGCGACCCGTGCCGACATGCTGCGCAGGGTCGGTCGTCGCGAGCAGGCGGTCGCCGAATATCGCTGGGCGGTCGAGGTGGCAGGCAATCCGGGGGAGCGGGCCTTTCTGCAACGACGGATCGAGGAACTGACGTCGGAGCCGGGCTGAAGCGGACCACCCACCTGGTGTGTCCGGGCGTCACGGTGCCGTGTTCCTCACGAGCCAGGCGGCGTCAATGCAGCGAGCTCGCGCAACTCATCAGCGGGGGCGCCGAGTCCGTCCCCGAACTCGTCGGCGAGCTGTTGCCAGTGCTCGTCGCGCACGCGGAATGCGAGCAGTGACGCCTGGTCGATCAGGACCAACGCATAGTTGAGCAGTTCGTCGACGCGCAGCGCCGTCGCTGTCGCCGGCAGGGTGGACAGCCGGCTGCGCAGGGCAAGGTATCCGGACATCAACGTGCCGCACGTCCTGGCGAGGTCGGAGCCGGGATCACCCGCCGACCGGCATCGTCGGACCGCGTCCTCGACGTCGTCCAGCATGTCTGCGCCGTACCGGATGATGTCGGCGAGCTCGGTGTTGATGGCATCCGCGGTCACCGGAATTGCGGTCGCATCGCGGCCCGGCGCGGGCCCGTTCGGGCCAGGGGCGCCCGTGTCATGACCGTGGATCTGGCGGCTGCGGGCGTCGCGGGAGCGGCGGGTGAAGATGCGGTGCTTCATGACGGCGCTCCGATCCTCGAATCGAACCCGGACCACGCCTGATTGTCCCAGCCCGGTGCGCGCTCGGGTCGTCAGTGTTGCTGCGGATCCACGCCGTCGACGCGGAACACCGGATACCTGGGCGCGATACCGAGCAGGGTCTGGTCCGATGCACTGGCATCGACACCGTCGAAGAACACGCCCACCTCGAACTTCCAGCGCCGCAGGTACGGCCGCAGAATCGCCGGCTTGTCCTCGTCGGACAACTCGACCGCGCGGAAGGTTTCGATCCGTCGGCCCAGCCGCAACTCGCCGCCGCCGGCCACCCGGATGTTGCGGACCCAATGGGTCTGCCCGCGCGGTGCCACGATGTACCGCCGGCCGTCGACGGTCAGCAGATTCACCGGGGTGGTACGCATCTCGCCGCTGCTGCGTCCGCGGACCCCCAGCTCCCGGCTCCCGAGAATGCTGATCCCGCGGCGTGCCAACCATGCCACCACCTTGTTGAACACCCCGGTGGCCCGTCCCGGCGCCCGGTAGGTCGCGGGTCGATCGGTTGTCATCATCCTGCTCCTCACATTCCGGGAGAGCACCGCTCTCGAGATAGAGCATCGACCGCAGAAGACGACGTGTCAAGAGCGGTGCTCGCAATCGTGACGCCTGCTCGCATAAGGTGGCGGCATGAACGCCCCGCGGACCGCCCGAGCCGTTGCCCGGCGTGAATTGACCCGAGCAATCACGACGGAGGCGAGACGGCAACTGGTCGAGCACGGGCCCGACGGGTTGTCCCTGCGCGCCGTTGCGAGGTCTCTGGGAATGGCGTCCTCGGCGGTCTACCGCTACTTCGCCAGCCGCGACGAGCTGTTGACGGCACTGATCGTCGAGAGTTACACGGCGCTGGGCGATGTCCTGGAGGAGGCCGGGCAGGGCTCACGAGCCCAGCCGAGAAAGCGCTGGCTCCAGGTTTGCCGGGCCGCCCGGGACTGGGCCAAGGCTCATCCACAGGAATACGCATTGCTCTACGGATCACCGGTGCCCGGCTATCGGGCTCCCCGGGACACCGTGGATCCGGCCGCGCGGATCCCGCTCGCGCTGTTCGCGCCGTTGCGCGAGGCGTGGCGTTCCGATGCGGCGTTCGACTCGGCGGACCGGCCGCTGCCGGCACGGCTCCGGCGGCAGCTCGAGCCGGTCGCCGCCGCAATCGGTGCCGACGTCCCACCTGTGGTTGTCAGCGCGGCGATCGGCGCGTGGTCGCACCTTTTCGGGCTGATCAGCTTCGAGTTGTTCGGTCATTTCGTGGGCAGTGTCGATCCCGCGGACGACTTCTTCGAGTACGAGATCGCCTCGCTGGCCGACCGGCTGGGGCTCGTGCCACCGACCGGCTGATGCGCGGTGCTTGATCCACGGTGCGGGTTGGTCGATGCCGATACCCGGCAGGAGTCTGGTCCCGGCGTCGCCGAGCCGAAGATCGTGGCCAGGGTTGCCCGCTGGGTGCAGGCGAGTGATCGAGGTTGCCAGCAGCGGCAGAGCTCAACGCGTGTGTTCGACGACGTGCCGGCCGGTTCGCGGTCGACCGCCCGGAACGAACTCCGGCGGGGGCAAAGGGTCAACCTGCCAAACGTATTGTGGTACAGGTCGGGGCGTTTCGGTCAGGTCCGATTCGTCAATCAGGCATCGTGAGAGGCCAGCCCATGGCGCAGGTGCGGGAGTTGCGACTCGTCGTCACGGCCAGCGACTACGCCGAGGCTCTGACCTTCTTCCGGGACGCCCTGGGACTGCCCGTGCAGGGCACCTACGAGGCCAACGGTGGACAGGTGACGATTCTGGAAGCCGGGCGCGCGACGTTGGAGATCAACGATCCCGCCTATGCGCAGTACATCGACGAGGTCGAGGTCGGCCGTCGGGTCGCCGGCCGGATCCGGGTGGCGTTCGAGGTCTCCGATGTGACGGCGGCGACCGACGAGTTGCATGCAGCCGGCGCGACGCTGATCGCTCCGCCCACCCGCACGCCGTGGCAGTCGTTGAACGCCCGGCTCGACGGGCCCGCCGGTCTGCAGCTGACGCTGTTCGAGGAATTGGGCTGAGTGCGACGGCTGCAGGAAACGCTCACAGGATGTTGATCGCCCGGGCAATCACGAGTGCGGCGAGTGCGAGAGACACCATCGACTCGAAGATCATCATCAGCTTGGCCCACACGCGGACGGCGGAGACGTCTGTGGGACTGAAGGCAAGCGCGGTGTTGAACGACAGCGCAAGGTAATCGGGGAAAGTCGGATACCACGACGCCGAGACATATTGCCGCATCGCCATTTCCGGGAAGATGAAGGCTGGTCGGACCGGTTTCGTCGCGACCGCCCGCGCCGCGGCGCCCCCGTCGTCCAGATCCCAGTACCACAGCCCGAAGGAAATCACGTTGTTCAGCCAGATGCATCCACCGATGATCAGCAGTTGGCTGGCGGTGGTGAAGGCCGCGTCCTCGAAGATGCCTGCAACCAGTTGGACCGCGGCCGCCGCGTTGACCAGGGTGATCAGTCCGAACATCAACAGTGTCGTGACACGCAGCCAACGGCGTTGCCGGTCGATCCGACCCGGATCACCGACGATCAACACCACCAGAAAGATCACCAGCAGCAGTGGATAGACGAACCTGGGCAGGGCGCGAAAATCGTCCAGGACGACTTCCTGCAGGACGCCCACGGTGACCACGGCGGTGGCCATCGGCCACCGCTGTTCGCCTTGACGGCCGCTGTTCGGCTTCGACTGCTCACCTTCGGCGCTCACGGCTCCATCCTCCGGTCGAGCGCGGTGCCCGGCGCGCTGGGCGCGCCCAGTCGCGCTGTGTGACCGTCCGGTTCCTGCCCTGTGTGACACGTCAAGCAGCGCGGCTGTGCGGTCCTCACCGGCCGTCGATTCACTCGTATCGGATGAGGCACCCCACCCGGCGAAACACCACGATGGGTGGGCAGGAAGACCACACCGCGGTGGACTTCACCGGCCGTCTTTCACGACGTCCCACTGCTTCCTTCGATCCGTGAGGACGACATATGGCCGTCGGACCTGTACAGCTGATTGTTCTGGGTTTCCCCAACCCTGATTTCCACGGTGAGATCATCGCCGAACTCGAGCGTCTGCGCGCCAGCGACACCGTGCGGGTGATCGATGCGCTGGCCGCCTACAAGGATGATGACGGCGACGTCGAGGTCATGCACCTGAGCAACCTCACCGTGGACGAAGCCGTCGAACTGGGATCGGTCATCGGCGCTCTCATCGGACTCGGCGAGGACGGCGAGGAGGGCATGGAAGAGGGTGCGCTGGCCGGTGCCGTCGCCGGTGCGGAAGGGATCGAGCTGCTGGGGGATGCCGACGAGTGGGACATCCTCGACGACATCCCCAACGGGTCGGCCGCGGCCCTCATCCTGCTCGAGCACCAATGGGCGGTGCCGCTGCGGGATGCCGTGGCTCGAGCAGGCGGGTTCCGGATCAGTGACGGCTTCATCAGCCCGCTGGACCTCGTGGAGGTCGGACTGCACGATGCCGAGGAGGCCGCCGGCCTGCACGCGCTGGAGACGAGCGGCGCGGCCGGCCGCTGATCGGATCAGTTGGCTCGGCAGCACCGTGCGGGCCGACGTGTCAGAGCAAACGAGAGGAGGTCACACCATGTTCGGATGTCGCCGCGTAGCACGCAGAACCGGCCGCAGGACAAGTCGCCGCGTCAGTCGTCGCCGCTGACCTTGCATTCGTGGTCCGGAGTCTTTGCCGGACCAATTCGGTCGGCGGGGCACCGTTGGCCGGCGCATCCGCCGACCCCAACGGCCCGCTCCGGGCGGTGCCTTGCCTGATGCTGTGGAGGACCGATGGACCGTCCGGACGGTGCCGCCGACGGCTGCCCAATGGGGGCCCAGCACGGTTTCCGGCGGGACCGGTCGGTCAACGGTCGGCGATGAGTGCGATCGACGACGCTGATCGGCCGGAGCCTTCGCCGAACCCGCCGGGTCCGAAGCCGAGTCCGTCCCCGACCCCCGGCGCCGACGTCGCGGCTCGAGGGCACCCACCGGCCCGGCGCTGGGTGAAGGTCGTCGAAGGCCTGGTCGGACTCGGCTTCGTGGTGCTGATCTTCGTCGGGGTGTTTCCGCAGTTCGCCAATTACGCGCAGGCGTGGTCCGCCATCGGCGCCATGGCGTGGGGGTGGTGGCTGGCGATCGCCGTCGCCGCCGTGTTCAACCTGGTGTCGTACGTGTGGCCCTACCAGGCGGTGCTGCCCGGGCTGCGGTTCGGCGACGGCTTCATCGAGACGGAGACCACGGCGGCGATCTCCAACACCGTGCCGTTGGGTGGCGCCGTGGCATTGGGGATGACGTACCGGATGTTCGGGTCGTTCGGCTTCAGCCCTGTTGCGATCAGCGCCGCAGTGGTGGCCACCGGCCTGTGGAACCAGGCGGTCAAGCTGGGCCTGCCGATCCTGGCCGTCATCCTGTTGGCGATCACCGGACAATCGACCGCGGGCGTGGTCGGTCTTGCGTTGTTCGGCGTGCTGGTGCTCGCGGCCGCTGCGCTCGTGGTCTGGCTGATCTTCCGCAGCAAGGCGGGTGCACACCGGGTGGGCCGGCTGGCCGACCGGTTCTGGGCCCGGCTGCGCCGGGTGGCGCGACGCCCGTCGCGGCCGGATTCGAATGACATCGAGCGCGCCGTCCTCACTTTCCGGGAGCGGACGATCAGCGTCGTGGCGAACCACGCGCGCCGATTGACCCTGAGCGTGGTGGCCAGCCAACTGGCCGTCTTCGTGGTGTTGCTCATCTCGGTCAGGGCGGTCGGCATCCCTTCCGGCCAGGTCAGTTTCGCCGCCGTTCTGCTCGCCTTCGCCATCGCCCGGCTGGTCGGCGCCATCCCGATCACGCCCGGCGGTCTCGGCACCACCGACCTGGCATTGACGACGGTCCTCACCGCGTTCGGCGCGAATTCCAGCGCTGCCTTCGCCGCGGACATGGTGTGGCGGGCAGCGACCTATTTCCCGCCGATCTTCATCGGTGTGCTGACCTATTTCTCGTGGCGCCACCGGGAGATCAAGCGGGCGCGACATTCCCGGTCAGCAGCAGGTCCTGGTTGAGTCGTCGCCGCAGGACGGCGGCGGCGGGCGTGACCAGCCACTGCGTCAGCAGGCGGAACACCAGCACGGCCAGGATCGACTGCGCCAGGTCGGCCCCGTTCAGCAGCAACCCGGTGATCAGCAGGGCGTCCATCACCGGGACCCCGGCGGGGACAGGCGCGAGCGCGGCAATCGGAATCGCGGCCAGGTACACCAGTGCTGCGCCCGAGGCCGCAGTGCCAGGGGCGACGGTTGCGGTCGCACCGATGAAGGTCAGCGTGAATCCGGCGGTCGTCACCACCGACCCGGCGACCAACCACCCGGTGCGGGCACCGCCGCCGGTGGCGTCGCGCAACCCTTGGCGAATCGAAGCAGTCGGCGAACCCGGAAGGCCGCCCGCGCCGGACCAGGCCAGCACCTGCGATGCGACAGCGAGGACGAGCAGCACGATCACCCAGACCGATGAGGTCAGGATTCCGCCTGCTGCGGTCGGCACGACGATCGCAGCGGAGCCGACGATCAGCAGGACGACGATCTGGACCAGGGATGCCACCGCCGAACCGGCCAGCACCGCCCGATCCGCCTCACCCGGGTCCAGACCGGTTGCTCGCAAGGTCGTGATCGTCAGGAACCGCTCTCCCACGGCGATTGCCCGAGCGCGGTGCGAGCCGGCCGACGCCAGTACCAGCTGCAGGGCCCGCCCCCACGCCAGCGGACGGTCGGCGACGCCCTGGAGAACCGCTGCGGCGCCGAGGAAGGCCACCGCGAAGGCCAGCACCGTCGGTACCAGAAGCCCCCATCGGGCCCCGCCCAACAGGTCGCCGAATCGCGGTGCGGACAGCAGCCCGAGCAGCAGGTACAGGGCCGCCGTCGCGCCGCCGGCCCAGGCCAGCGCGCGCGGATTGATGCGGGCGAATCGCACCGGCTCCGGCGGTGTCACCCCCACGGCGGCCGCCGCCGCCGTGCGGAGTTCGTCGAGGCGCCCGGGCACCTTCTTGAAGGCCGCCCGGGTGGCACCGGACAGCCCGGCCGCGGTCAGGTAGGGCAGGGCTGCCCGTACGTCGTGGTGGCCGAGCACCGTGTCCGCAGCTGCGACGGCGCGCACCGGGTCGACAAGTGTCGATTGCGACGCCAGTAGTTCGGCGACGTCACGGGACAGCAACCTGTCGGTCGCCGCCACCTGGGAGAAGCCGAAATCGAGCAACCAGGGCCGGCCCGCGGTGTCGATCATCATGTTGGCCAACCGGAGGTCCCGGTGCGCAATGCGAGCTGCGTGCAGCAGCGACACCAAGTCCCACAGCCCGCTGAGCAGGTCGTCGGTCAGATCATCCGGGGCGGCGCGTTCCAGACCGGTGGCATCCAGCGCCTGGTGGGCGAGCAGCGTCGTGCCGTCGTCCAGCGTCGTGATCGCGGCGACCTCCGGCGTCCGCACCCCCGCTCGGGCGGCGAGCAGATCGACCAGCGCCTCCGCCTCGATCTGTCGCTTCGCCGACGCGAACGACCGTTCGTCGTCAAGATTCCGGAACGCCAGCCGTCGGTAGGCCTTGAACAGGATGTCGCCGTCGCGTTGATCGACACCGACCGCTTTGGCGAACCAGCGCGTGCCGTCCTCACCGGAGGCGAAGAACGGCGTCGAGCCGCGGGCGTCGACATCGGCCGGTCTGACCTGGACCACCGGAAGACCGGCCCGGCGGAGGGCTGCCAGAACCAGGTCAGCGGTGACCTGGGTGCTGGGCGAGCCCACCGCGAGATGCACTGCCGCGCCGATCGTCCAGCCGAGCAGGAACCCGGCCACCACGTCCAGCGGCAGATGCGCACCCACGAAAACCCTGGCGAAGCCGACGACCGCGGGTATCGCCCAGATCCAACGCCGCCAGCGTCGGGCCAGAAACGGTACCGCCACCGCGGCGAGCGCGGCCGACACCGCCGCGTGCCCGGACGGGAAACCCAGCCCCTGCGCCGGGTCACCGTGGTAGATGACGTCGGACAGCATCTGGCCGGGTCGGCCGCGACCGATGAGGTCCTTCAATCCGAGTGCGGCGACGTACGCGGCGAGGCCGCCGGCCAACAGTTCGGCCGCCATGCGGAAGCGGCGGCCCAGCACCGCCAGCGCGGCGACGACGAAGACCGCCGCCAATGATCCGAGTTGCATGAGCAACCACATCAGGCCGTAGAGCCAGGACGGGAGGGCGTTGACGGCGGTGAAGATGCCGAGTTCGAATGTCGAGACCGATTCCGAAGCGGCGATCAGGCAACATCCCGCCAGCAGCGCCGCCCCGAGGATGACCCGCAGGACATCACCTGGGTGACGCACGTACCGGGTGGTCGTCGAGTTGTCCGGCATGGGCGAATCCTTCGGTGTCGGCGGCAGGGTGTCGGCGGCAGGGTGTCGGCGGCGGGGTGTCGGCGGAGTGGAGACCGGTCGTGGGGGAGCGGAACCGCTGGGTGGGCTTCGGACATCCGGGCCCGCAGCACCGAAGGGTCAACTCAAATCGGACGTGGTGGTCCACGCTGCGCCGGTGTGGCGCTGGTAGGCGCGGACCGCCTCACCCACGGTTTCGTAGAAGTGTTCCGGGTCGATCGTGTCGGTCAATTCGTATCGTTCGACCTTCCGCCGAACCGAGGTCTTCATCTCGGCGAACACCAGGTTCGTTCCGGCGGCATTGAGCGTCCTGTCCAGGTCTTCGAGCATGTCCGCTGCCGTGGTGTCGATGTCGACGATCGGCTCGGCGGCCACGACGATCCATCGAATCCCTGGCTCGCTGTCGGCCAGTCGGAGTATTGCGTCTCGAAAGGTGTTGGCGTTGGCGAAGAACAGCGGTCCGTCGAACCGGTAGATGACCAAGCCGGGCAGGTGTGCGGCCGGCTGGTGCACCGCCGTGTCGTGGTAGCCGGCCAGGCCGTCGATCCTGCCGAGGACGGCCTGGTACGGCCGCCAGGAGCGGCGGAACACGTCGAGGATCGACAGACCGACAGCGAGTGCAATGCCAGGGAGGACACCGAGCAGTGCCACGCCGAGAAAAGCTGCTGTCGCCAGAGCGAAGTCGGCCTTCCGCTGTCGCCAGAGCCGTCGCATGCCGGCGATGTCCGCCAACGAAACCGATGCCGCGATGACCACCGCGGCGAGGGTGGGCTGTGGAAGGTTCCGCAGCAACCCGGGTGCGAACAGCAGCATCAACAGGATTGCGGCGGCGCCGACGAGGCCGGTCACCTGGGTCTTGGCGCCGTTTTGCGTTGCCACCGCCGTGCGGGATCCGCTGGTGCTCACCGGGAAGCCCTGGAAGAAGCCGGCCGCGATGTTCGCCGCTCCGATGCCGAGCATCTCCTTGTCCCCGTTGATCCGGTCGCCGCTGCGGGCGGCGAACGCCGATGCCGTCGAGATCGTGTCGGTGAGGGACACCAACGCAATTCCCAGGGCTGCGGCGAACAGCAGCAACAGGTCTCCGGCCGGAACGGTCGGGATGGTGAACGGCGGAAAACCCTCCGGCAACGGACCCACCACCGCCACGCCGCGACCCACCAGGTCGAACACCGTGACGGCCGGGATGGCGAGGACCACCGCGACCAGCACGCCCGGGATCCGGGGCAGCAACCGTTGGAAGAGCAGGATCAACGCCAGGCAGCCGACGCCGACGGCGAGTGCTGCGGGGACCGTCTTCTCCGCGACACCGGTGAGGAAGCCGGACGCCTCCGCCACGAGCCCGTCGGCATCGACGGAGAAGCCGAACAACTTGGGAAGCTGCCCGACGATGATGGTCAGGGCCAGACCGTTCATGTAGCCGATCTGGGTGGGCTTGGACAGCAGGTCCGCCACAAAGCCCAGATGCAGGACGCCTGCGAGCACCGTGATCACGCCGACCATCAGCGCCAGCAGCGAGGCGTACGCGACGGCCTTCCCCGGGTCCCCGTTGGCGGCGACGAGAGGGATGATGCAGGCGGCGATCATCGGGCCGAGAGACGAGTCGGGACCCAGCACCAGCACCTTTGACGGGCCGAACACGGCGTACCCGACCAGACACAGAATCGAGGTGTACAGCCCGGTGATCGGCGGCAGTCCTGCCAGTTCGGCGTAGGCCATGCCCTGTGGCACCAGCAGGGCGGTGAGGATCAAACCCGCCACGATGTCCTTGCGCAGCCAGCGCGGTCGATAGGAGCGCAGCATCGAGATTCCGGGAACGGCGGATGTGGTGGACTGCCGGACCCCCATTCCGCACTCCCTCCTGGTCCGTGTGAATCCGCACAGCGAGCGGCTGCGACGGATCGCCGGTCCGGTGAGACGGGCGAGCGGGCCGTGATTTGCGGGCTGCTCGATGGGCCCGTCGACACTAAGTTCCGTATCGGCCGGGCCGCCTCACCTGGGACGGATGAATCGCGGCGGACGCAGTCCGTCGCCGGAAGATGGCTTGACAGACCTCCTCTCGCACCTCACCGGCAGCTTTGATCCGCTCGGGTGGGTCGCTGGTGCGGTCCGGGCCGAAGCGTCGCAGATCAGGTCGTTGGCGTTGAGAACCGTGCCGAGGCCCTCACAACGAAGGTCATCGTCGGCGATGGACCGGCCGTCGCCGCACCGGGGTGTCGGTCCGCGACCAGCGGAACCGGGGTCGCCGCGAAAAGCGCTGCGGCACTGGTGATCGGGAAATATGTTCGCAGTCCGGTCGGTGAGCGCTGCGAGACTTTCAGGTCAGATCCTGGGGCGCATGGAGGCGACCAACGGGCAGGTGAACGGATCACCGGCGCGCAGGCCGACCATGTTGAGGTAGCGCACCACGATCCCGTACGACTTGCGCAGCGTGGTCTCGGTGTAGGACACGCCGTTGTCGATGCAGAACGGTTTGATGATGGTCCGCGCACGACGAAGGTTCGGCCTGGGCATGCTCGGGAAGAGGTGGTGCTCGATCTGGTAGTTGAGGCCGCCCATCGCGAAGGTGGTGAACCGGTTGCTGATGATGTTGCGGCTCATCAGGACCTGCCGGCGGAGGAAGTCGACTTTGGCGTCGGGCGGCAGGACCGGCATGCCCTTGTGGTTGGGCGCGAATGTGCTACCGAGGTAGACGCCGACGACCGCGACCTGCAGGCCGAGGAACGCCGCCGCCTGTCCCAGGTCCATCACCCAGAAGACCAACCCGAGGTAGGCCGCCCAGCGGAATGCCAGGATCGAGATCTCGACGGGCTGCCGCTTTCCGGACCGTCGGGTGACGCTGGTGATGATCGACTGGGCGTGCAGGTTCACGCCCTCGAGGGTCAGCAGCGGGAAGAAGAACCAGCCCTGGTTCCGGCGGAAGAACGCAGCGACCCGGGAGCGGCCGGGCTGCTCTTCCTGGGGGTAGAAGTGCAGCACCGACGGCATGATGTCCGGGTCTTTGCCGATCTGGTTCGGTGCGCCGTGGTGCTTGTTGTGCTTTCCGTTCCACCACGTCAGGCTCATCCCGCTGAACAGCGTGCCCAGGACCAGCCCGGCCCGTTGGTTCGCCTTGTTCGACTGGAAGATCTGCCGGTGCGCGGCGTCATGGCCGAGGAAACCGAAGTGCGCCACGACGAGCCCGAGGGCCGCGGCGAGCAGCAGCTGCAGCCAGGTGTTGCCGAGCAGGATCATTCCGACCACGATGCCGGCGGTCGCCAGGATCATCAGCGACGACTTGACGGCGTAATAGCCGTACCGGCGCTTCATCAGGCCGGCCGTCTGCACTTTGTCGAGCAGGACCGAGTACTCGGTGGGCGGTCTGGGGGCGCGGGGCTTGCGGGGTCTGGTGCTGGAGATCGCGGTGCTCATGGTCGCCTCACGTGGGTGTGGGAGGGGATACCAGGCATCGGAAGGACATCTGTGAAGCCGGGTATGGATTGGCAGATTTCAGCGCGGCCGGCATCGCCGGTCTTTCCGCGACTATTTCACCGGGGAGCGCTCCTTGCTCCCCGCGGCCTCATGGCCAGGTGGCGCCCGCACCGTTCTCCTGGCGGCTGCTGTGTTCAGCGCACGCAGGTGTCGGGGTGGAACTGGAGTGAGCAGACGAGGGGGCGATCAGCGCAGATTCGGGGGAGCGATGCGATCGCGGACGGCGACCGCCGGCGTGCACTCGACCCGGATGGTGGTGCGCTTGTCGCATTGGACCGCCGATTCGTTGAAAGTGCCAGGGAAGACTGCATTTTCGGAATCGGCGAATACCCGAACCATCTTCACCTTACCCCGCGCGCCTGTGAGCCAATCGTCGCGCGGCGAATTGTGCCCTGGACGTGTCGAAACCATCCAGATGTCTTTGCGGAGCGAAGCCGGGCCCTTCGGCCCTGTCCTTTGGTCGGCGCGCGCGTCATCGTCAGCGCAGGACTGACGAGCGCATCAGCAGTGAACGGGAGAGGAACACCGCCGTGACGACTTCTTTGCCACTGGATCATTCAGGCCTTGCCGTCTTGCCGCGTGAGGAGTGCCTGCGCAGACTGGCCACCGCCAGAGTCGGCCGGGTCGCCTTCGTCTCCCAGGGGGACCCGGTGATCCTTCCGGTCAACCACGGCATGGACGGCGAGTCGGTCATCTTCCGGACGTCCTCCGGATCCAAGCTGCTCGCAGGGGACGCCGAGCTGCCGGTGGCGTTCGAGGTGGACGGGTACGACGTCGATCGCCGTTCGGGGTGGAGCGTGCTGGTGCGCGGCGTTGCCGTCACCGTCTCCGACCCGGCCGATATCGCGCGGCTCAATCTCCTCGGCGTCTGGCCGTGGGCAGACCTCGTCGAACGCGAGCACTGGCTGCGGATCCGGACCTATTCGGTCACCGGCCGCCAGACGGTGCATCAGCCGCGCTGACGGTCGCGATCGGGTGAAGCGAGATCAGCTGCTGGCAGCCCGCCTCGTCCAGATCGAAGACCGCTCGCGCACCGTCGACCGGGATGACCGAGACGGTGACGGTGTCCGGGTAGAGCTCGACCAGATTGAACGACCCGCTCGCCCAGGTCCGGTCGTGACCGGGTGGGCCGAGTGGATCGGCTCGGATCGCGGTGGAACCGGCAACCGCGACAGGCACCCCTTCGAGCATCGCGGACTGCGCGATGTGGTGATGTCCGGCGAGAACGATGCGGACGTCCGTGCCGGCGATGGCGCGGGCGAGCGCTGCGCGTGAGCCCCTCTCCAGCGCGAAATAGCTCAGCAGGGGTGACGGCGGCGGCACCGGAGCGTGATGCAGCACGACGATGCTGCCGTGCTCTGCCGGCCGCTCGAGAACCTTGCCGAGCGCCTCGAGCTGGTCGGTGTCGAGCCGGCCGTGCCCGGCACCGGGAATCGTCGAATCCAGCACCAGCACCCGGAGGCCCGCGACATCGTGGTGCTGCAGAAGCGGACCGTCGTCGGTGCGGCCCAACAGCTCTCGGTGCAGGGTGGGCCGGATGTCGTGATTGCCGACGGTGAAGATCGGTACTGCGTCGATCCCGGCGACCGCGGCCGAGAGCCGCCGGTAGGCATCGGGATCGCCGGTGTCGGTGAGATCTCCGGACAGCACCACCGCGTCCAGTCGGCGACCGGTTCCGACGGCTTCCTGCAGCACCGCGACGGCGCGGTGCAGCGCGGCGTCGGCGTCGAGGGTTCCGTTGTACCGCGTACCGGCGGCCGTCAGATGGGTGTCCGACAGATGTGCGATGACGTGAGTCGGGACGTCGGCGGGCACGCCGTCCGGGGTCAGCCAGTCGCGATGGCCGTCCTCGGCGCCGCCCGGGCCGCTTCCTGTGCTGCGATTCAGTGAGCTGCGATCCACGAACGGACCATATCCAGCAGACCGATCAGGTCGGCCGCCCGCCCGTCCGGGCGACCGCGGCCGCGCTCGAACCGATCCACCAACGCGGTGCCGGCGCCAGCGGCCTTCGCGGCGTCGAGCTCACCCGTCCAGCGGGTGCCGATCATCAGCACGCGTCCGGGCTCATTGTCCACGGCGGCCAGCAACTGCCCGACCGCGCTGTCCATCGGCAGGAAGAGCACCCGCCTGACGTGTTCTGCGAGGTCACACGCGTCGAGCACCGCGTCGACCGCAGGGTCGTGCGGCACCGTCACGACGCCGAGCTGCGCCTGACCCGCGGTGGCGCGCACGATCTCGGCCAGCCCTCGGCACGGTTCGACGATCCACGCGCTCGCGGCCAGGTCGGCGCGTGAGCGCCGTCGGGCCGTCTCGATGTCCTGCGCGTCCGAACCGGCCGCCGCGGCCAGCAGCTCCACGGCGTGCTCGCCGTCGTCCGCATCGCGCAACGCATCATCTGCCAGTTCCAGCCCGAGCGCCAGGAGTTCGGGTTTGCCCTCGAGGAATCCCCGCATCCCGGCGAGGACCGCGCGGCCCTGCTCCGCGGGTAGTCCGGCGGAAACGTGCCGGGCAAAGGCCTGAACGGCCAGATCTCCCGAATGCACCACGCCGTCCAGTCGCAGGACCACGGCAAGCGGGGCGGGATGGGCCACGGTCGGCAGCGTAACGACCTGCCGTCAAGACCCTCGGGTGCTGGCGCTACCGTTTTTCGATGCGAGCCATCCAGTACACGCGCCTTGGTGATCCCGACGTCCTGCAGTTGGTCGACGCCGCGGTGCCGGAACCGCTGCCGGGGCAGGTCCGGGTCCGGGTGCACCGGTCCGGCGTCAACCCGACGGACTGGAAGTCGCGGCGCGGTAACGGATCTGGTGCGCCCGTCGACCCGCCACAGGTACCCGGCCAGGACGGCGCCGGCATTGTCGACGCCGTTGGTACCGGCGTCGATGCAGCACTGATCGGTCAGCGCGTCTGGATCTGGGAGGCGGCCTACGCCCGTCCGGACGGCACCGCCCAGGAGTACACGGTGGTACCGGAGCGACAGGTCGTGTTGCTGCCCGACAGTGCCTCGTTCGACCTGGGAGCCGCGCTGGGCATCCCGTTCCTCACCGCGCACCGCTGCCTGACGGTCACCGAGGACGGCCCTACCGAACTCGGCCCCGGCAAGCTGCAGGACCGTGTGGTGCTCGTCGCGGGCGGCGCGGGCGCTGTCGGGAACGCCGCGATCCAACTGGCCCGGTGGAGCGATGCGACCGTGATCAGCACCGTCAGCAGCGCGTCGAAGGCGCAGTCAGCGGTGGCGGCGGGGGCCGACCACGTCATCGACTACCGCCAGCAGGACGTGGTCGTCGAGATCGGCAAGCTCGCGCCGCACGGGGTGCACACGATCGTCGAGGTCTCGCCCTCGGCGAACGCGGCGATCGACGCGCAGGTGATCGCCCGCCACGGCTCCGTGGCGATGTACGCCGACAACGGCGGTGCGGAGTTCACCCTGCCGGTCCGGCCGCTGATGGCACCGAACGCACGCTGGCAATTCGTCCTGGTCTACACCGCACCGGCGGACGCGAAAGCGCGGGCGGTCGACGACGTCGCCGCTGCAGTGGCAGTCGGCGCGGTGCGGATCGGCGAGGACGCCGGACTGCCACTGCATCATTTCGACCTCGAGGACGCCGCGGCCGCCCACGCCGCCGTCGAGAATTCCGTGGTCGGGAAGGTGCTGATCGACGTGCTCCCCGACGCCTGATCAGACGCTGTCGTACGGTTCCACCCATGCCGGCGGGTCGCAATGCCACCACTGCCCGCCGATGGGTGGGCGTCCTGGCCGGCGTCGCCGGATTGCTGATGATCGGTGCGTCGTTCCTGCCGTGGATCAGTGCCGGCACCGAGGACGGCGGGTCGACCTCGATCACCGGCTGGGGCGGCATCACCGGCGCGAGCAGCATTGCGGGGACCAACCTCAACGACGTGCTCGACGGTGATGGCACCTACCGGCCCGGCCTGATCGGCCTGATCTTCGGTACGGTCACGGTGATCGCGGCGATCGCGATCGCCGCCGTTGCCGGTGGCACCCACCCGCACCGGGTCACGGCCGCCGTTCTCGTGCTGTGCGGAATCATCACTGCCGGCTGGGGGCTCTACCGGGCGCTGGCCCCGGGGGAGGCGAACGTCTTCCGGGCCGGTGAGACCTCAGCGGGTCTCGGCCCCTGGTGCACCACGGTCGCGGGCGTGCTGGCGATCGCTGCCGCCACCCTGGTCTTCGCGGGTAGAATCGACCCGCCGTCACGGTCGCCTCGGCGCCCCATCCAACCCAGGTGAAGCGCCGAAAGGCCTTCAGCCGCGCAGTTCCCCGTCGACCAGCAGATCCGCGATGCCGTCGAGCACCGCGTCGTCACCGGCGTAGATGCCCTCAGGTCGCGGCCAGTGCGACAGCACGTCGGTGAAGCCCAGGGCGTCGGCCCGGCCGGCGGCGTCGGCGAAGGCCTCCAGGCTGCTGATCGACAGCACCGGGGCGGAGTCCAGGTTGAGGTAGCGGTCGATCCGCCGGGGGGTGCGGCCGGCGGCCTCTGCCGCGTCCTCGAAGCGGCGGACCGATTGCGCCACCGCGTCCCACCATTGGTCCTGCGTCAGGTCGGCGGCCTCCGGCCCGGTGGTGGCCCAGGCATCACCGCGCTGTGCCGCGAGGCCGATCGCCCGGGGGCCGTTCGCGGCGATGATCAGGGCAATCCGATGCCGCGCACCCGCGGGCACCATTCGCGCCCTCTCGGCGGTGAAATACGTTCCGGCCCAGGTCGTTTCGTCCTGCCGCAGCAGCAGGTCGAGCAGCGTGACGAATTCGGTGAGCCGTTCCACCCGTTGCCCGGGCGATAGCACCTTTTGGCCGAGAACAGTTGCGTCCCAGCCGATTCCGCCGGCGCCGATGCCGGCGAGAATCCGGCCACCGGAGATGTCGTCCATCGTCATCAGGTCTTTGGCCAGGGTCACCGGGTGCCGGAAGTTCGGTGAGGTGACCCAGGTGCCCAGCCGCAGCCGTCGGGTGGCAGTGGCCGCCGCGGTCAGCGTGGGGACGGTGCCGTACCAGGGTTGGTCCGCGAGGTCGCGCCAGGCGAGATGGTCGTACGTCCAGCCGTGCGCGAAACCCCTGTCTTCCAGCGACTGCCACCGGGCGCGGGCTTCGGGCCAGTGGAATTGGGGCAGGATCACGACGCCGACGCGCATGCACGGAGGTTATCCGACCGGCCGGTCCCCGGGTTCCGGTCTTCCGGTGCGGTCGAGCAGCGCCGCCGCCTCCATCAGCATCCAGCCCGTCAACTGCACCGACAGGTCCCGCTCCGGTGGGTGCCGGATCTTCGGTGACACCGCCGGGCGCGCCCAGTTGGGCCCGAAGACCGGCCCGGGCTCGCGTCCGTCGAGCAATACCGCGTGTTCCCAGGCGGCGTCGGCGGAGGCCCGAACCAGTTCTGCAGCGGTCCCGCGCGCCTGCCGGGCCGCCGCATCCTCACCGGGCAGCCGGATCGCGACCAGCGCGAGGTAGCGGGCGAGAATCCCGCTGAACAATCCGGAATCGCCGCCTTGGTGGCCGGTCAACACGCCGTTGCCCGACAGGTTCTGCCGCACGGCCTCCACCAGTCGCGCCACCCGCTGCACGTGCCCGGCGCCGCCATCGGTGCGATCCGGTCGCCGTAGCGCCAGTTCCGTCTCCGCGCCCAGCACCACACCCTGGTTGTAGGTGTAGATCGTCGTCTCGAACCGGGTCGTGCCGTTCGGGCCCGGACGGAGGCCGTCCCAGATCAGGCCCGACCCGGGGTCGCGCAGCCGCCGGTCGATCCAGTCCGCGGTGTCCGCGGCCCGCTGGACGTCGCCGGTCCTGGCCAGCAGGATCGCCGCCGGCCCGTTGGCCGGGGCATTCTTGAACTCGTCACCTCGCCGCCACGGGATGCCACCGCCTTCGAGATCGTCCCAAGCGTCGAAGATCTCGGACGTGAGCACGCCGATCGCCTTGCCGTGATCGGTACCGAGGTGGATGTCCGAGCGCTGCAGGGCCAGCGCCAACCAGGCCATGTCGTCGTAGTACGCGTTGGTCCACCGCAGGCCGTTCGCGATCCGGATTCCGCTGGCCAGCCGGCGAGCGAGCCGGCGCCGCCCGACCGGCGCCGCGGGGGCGGGATCTCGGACAGCGGCGTCGACAATGCAGTCCAACAGGTGCGCCTGCCACCAGTAGTTCCAGCCCAGGAACAGCCGGTGGGCCAGGGTCGGCGGCCAGGAATTGACGCCCAGCCGGGTGCCGGGCAGGCACCAGAGGCGGCGCACCGAGCGCCCGAGCACGGCCCGTTCCGCGGCCGCGGCCCGCTCCGCGGGTGTCACTCGTCGTACAGCTGGGACCGGTCGAAACCGTCCCTGGCCCGGCGGCGCTGGCGCCCCGCTGGCACCGGTGACGTCGTTTCCGTGGAGACGGAAGGCGGCGCGGGGTGAACCGACATCACCGCGTCCGGTTCGCCGCCATCGGCATCCCGGTCGTCCGGCGGACGCGGCGCGACGACCTCGCGATACACGAAGATCCCGAAGCCGACCAGTGCGATGACGCCGAACGCCTCCCACTGCAATGCATACGACAGGAACGGGCCCGCGTCCGTCTGCGGCACGTCGATCGGGGTGAGCGCGCCGGCGCTCCCCTCCGTCAGCTGCAGGTAGCCCTGCAGGAACTCCTCGGACGGGCGGGCACCGCCGACCGCGGCAACGTTGATCGCATATGCCTCCACCCGGTCCTGCACCGCCAACGGCTGTCGGTTCAGCGGATCGGTCTGCTCGTCCTGCACCCGCCCACTGATCGTCACCTGCCCGGTGGGTGGTGGCGGGACCGGCACGTTGTTGCTGACGTCGGCAAACCGCACGTACCCGCGGTCGACCAGCAGCCACTGGCCGGATTCGAGCCGGAACGGGGTGATCACCTCCGACACCGGATTGCCATTCGCGTCCTGCCGGAGGCGCACCTGGACCTGCCGGCCGGGATCGAACGAGCCGGTGGCAGTGACGACCCGCCACAGCGCGTCCTGCGGGGGTTGCCCGGCCGTGTTCAACAACTCGGTGGCCGGGACCGGAGCCGCGGCCACCGCGGCCTGGATCGCGGCGTTCTGCGCGGAGCGCTCCTCGTGCCGGGAGAACTGCCACGGCGCCAACAGCAAGAAACATGTCGCGGCGAATGCCAGCGCGGCCAGCGCCGCGGCGATCCAACCCGGGCTGAGCAAGAACGCCCAGCTGCCGCGCCGGCGTCGCGCAAGGGCGTCGGGATCGGTCACCGGGTGGACCCTCCGGCCGCGTCGGGACGATGTCCTGCGGTGCCGACATCGGCGCTCTGGGAGGTCCGAAGACGGCGCCATCCGGGAACGACCGGTTCGCCGTCGCGCTCCAGGCGACGGCGGATCTCCGCAACGATCCCCGGTGCTGCCGCCACCGTCATCGCCAGTACCGCGTCGAAGCCGGCGTCAGGTCCGTAGTAGGGATCGGGCACCTCGTCGTCGTCTGCCTCCGGGTCGAAACTCCTGAGCAGGACGATCTTCTCGGGCTCCCCGGTGAGGACCCGTAGGTCCTGGAGGTGGCCGCGGTCGGCAGCCAACGCCAAGTCGACGTCATCGAGGTCCGCGCGGGTGATCATCCGCGCGGCGTGATGGTGGTCCGGGTAACCAGCCGCGCGCAGCACCCGAACGGCCCTGTGGTTGGCGCCTTGCCCGACGTGCCAGTCGCCGGTGCCGGCGCTGCTGACCCGCACCTGGTCGGCCAACCCGGCCTCGGCGATCGCGGCGCGCAACACCTGCTCTCCGATCGGCGAGCGGCAGATGTTGCCCGAGCACACGACGCAGACGTGGAACCGAGGATCTGTCCTGCGGGACGGCGGGACGGCGGCGGACGGCACGCGTTCATTGTCCACCGGGTCGGCACTGCTCGAAGCCCTCGCATGCGTGCGAGTGGTCACCGCGCGGAAGGTGCGCGTGCTGCCTGCTGTCGGTGCCGAAGCTGACCGTCACGCCCACATGCAGCACACTGGGCGCCGGCCGGGATGCGCGAGAAGTGCCGGCGCGCTCGCGACAGAGAGGTGATCGATGATCCGGATCGGTGACGTGCTGGCCGTACTGGAGGACGCCTACCCCGCGTCGCTCGCCGAGGAATGGGACACCGGGATCGGTTTGACCTGCGGCGATCCCGGCGCGGAGGTCACGACCGTACTGCTCGCCGTCGACGTCGACCGGCGCACCGTGCAGGAGGCCATCGCCGTCGGTGCGCAGCTGCTGCTCACCCACCACCCGTTGTTGTTCCGTCCCGTCCAGTCCATAGCCGCCGACACCGACAAGGGCTCGCTGCTGCATCCGATGGTGCGGTCCGGCGTTGCGCACATCGCTGCACACACCAACGCGGACAGTGCTGTCGGCGGCGTGAACGACGCACTCGCCCGAACTCTTGGGCTGTCCGGTACCCGGCCGCTCCTCCCGCGTGACCACGAGCAAGCCGGCGTCGGCAGCGGTCGGGTCGGCAGCCTGCCGAGCCCGATGACGCTGTCGGCCTTGACGCAGCGGGTGGCTCTGGTGCTGCCAAGGACCGTTGCCGGGGTCCGGGCAGCGGGAGATCCGAACCGCCGGATCTCCACTGTTGCCGTGTGCGGCGGTGCAGGTGATTCGCTGCTCGATGCCGCCGCGGCTGCCGGGGTCGACGCGTACCTGACCTCGGACCTGCGGCATCACGTCGTGGCCGAGTTCGTCGCGGATCCGCTGCGCCCGGCCCTGGTCGATGTGGCGCACTGGGCGGGGGAGTGGCTCTGGCTGGCTGCGGCTGCGGCGCTGCTCGCGGATGAGTTGCCGGGCATCAGGACCGTGGTGTCCGAGATCCGCACCGATCCGTGGACGGTGCACGTCCCCTCACCGATCACATGATCACCGAGGCCGGAGTTGACACCGATGGGCGCGACAAGTGACGGACGGCTGAGAGGATGATCCCGTGCCACTGAAAGCCGATCCCTTCGTCCAACGCCGACTGCTCGACGTCGCCCGCCTCGACCAGGTGATCTCGGCCGCCGAACACCGGCGCCGAACCCTGCCCGAACTGGCCGTGATCAACGCCGGCGGCGCCAGGGCAGAGCAACTCCGCGACAGCCGTATTCTCGCCGAGGCCGAGATCAGCGACCTCGACAAGGCGGCACGCCGCTTGGACAACGAAATCGACGCGGTGCGCGCACGGTCCCGGCGCGACAGCGATCGGCTCGCGTCCGGGGCGGCACCCGCAAAGGACCTGGAGAACATGCAGCACGAGATCGTGTCGCTGGCGCGGCGACAGGCGACCCTGGAGGACGAGGCGCTGGAGCTGATGGAGCGCCGCGAGGTTGCCGACGCCGCATTCGCCGAGACGGAACGTGAGCTGGCAGCGGTCGCCGCAGAGCTGGCCGAAGCCGAACGGCGACGCGACGACGCCTTCGCCGACATTGACGACGAACTACGGCGATCGGCCGCCGAGCGCAAGGGGCTGGTCGAGGGCATGCCGGCGGAACTCATTGCCCTGTACGAGCAGATCCGGGCTCGCGGCCAGGTGGCCGCGGCGCAGCTCAACGGATCGCGCTGCCAGGCGTGCCGGATGGATCTGGACCGCAGCGCGCTGGCCGCCATCTGGGCTGCCGGCGTCGAGGACGTGGTGCGTTGCAGTGAATGCGGCGCCGTCCTGATCCGTTCGTGAGCCCGTCGCGCGGCTGGGACGGCCCGTCCGGCGGGGCCGTGATCGTGCACGCCGATGGCGGGTCGCGCGGCAATCCCGGACCGGCGGGCTACGGCGCCGTGGTGCTGGACCTGGACGGTACCGTGCTGGCCGAGCGTTCTGCCGCGCTCGGGGTCTGCACCAACAACGTCGCCGAGTACTCCGGATTGATCGCCGGCCTGCAAGCAGCCCGCGATCTCGGAGCGTCCGTCGTCACCGCCAGGCTCGACTCGAAGCTGGCCGTCGAGCAGATGTCCGGCCGGTGGAAAATAAAGAACGCCGAGCTCCGATCGCTGGCGGCGGCGGCTGCTGAGCTGGCTGCGTCCTTTGATCGTGTCGAGTACGAATGGGTCCCTCGGGCGCAGAATGCGCACGCCGATCGGCTGGCGAACCAGGCGATGGACGAGGCGGCACACGCCGGCGGCAACGGTTCCGGCAGCAGTGGCCCCGACAGCAGTGGCCCCGACAGCAGTGGCCCCGACAGCAGTGGCCCCGGCACCATCGGTCCTGGCGACAGCGGCGCCGGGCCGACCGCGCACAACGACCGTGCGCGCCCCCGCGACGAGGCGCCCGACCCTGCGGCGATTGCCCCGGCGGTCACCTTTCCGTCCGACCTGCTCGACGGCGCAACGCGTTTCGTCGTGGTGCGGCATGGTCAGACGACCTGGGGTGCGGATTTCCGGTTCGCCGGGCGGGAGGATGTCCCGCTCACCGATCGCGGTCGCGGACAAGCGACGGCGGTCGCGAAGCGGATCAGTGCGCTCGGGCCCACCCAGGTATTGACCTCGCCACTGCTGCGCTGTACCAGCACCGCGCAGGCCATCGCCGACGAGGTCGGCGCTTCTGTGTCGGTGGACGAGCGGTTGATCGACGGACTCCTCGGGGTGTGGACGGGCTTCCGGGCCGATCAGATCGCGCAACAGTGGCCGCAGGAGTTCGCGGCCTGGCGTTCCGACCCGGACGCGACCCCGCCCGGCGGCGAGTCCTTCACCGACATCCGCGAGCGGGTGACGCCGGTCGTCGGAGACGCGATCGACAGCCGGCGGGGCACCACCGTGGTGCTCGTCACCCACGCGGCGCCGGCGAAGATGCTCCTCGCCTTCGCGCTGGGCGCCGATTCCGGGGTCGCCTACCGGCTGCGGATCGACACCGGTTCGTTGTCCGGCTTCACCGTGCAATCCTCCGGCGCTGTGATGGTGTGGGCGGTCAACGAGACCGGTCACCTGGTCGGGTGACACCGTCAGTTTGCCGGTCGGCGAAGCCGGTACTTCACTGAAGGTGTGACCGGGCGATCTCCATCACGCCGCTTCGCGAATCGCGTCGAAGCGGGCCGGGCGCTCGCGTCACTGCTGATCGGATATGCGGGGCGCACCGATCTGGTGGTGCTCGCCCTGCCCCGCGGCGGTGTCCCGGTAGCGGCGGAGGTGGCCACCGCGCTCGGCGCCCCGCTCGAGGTGCTGGTCGTGCGGAAGCTCGGCGCACCCGGCCGTCCCGAGTTGGCCATGGGCGCCATCGCCGACGTCGGCTCAGAGGTCGAGATCGTGACCAACCCGGATGTCCTGCAGCGCCTTTCGGTGAGCCCGGAGCAATTCGATGCCGTTTACCGCAGCGAAGTGCTCGAGCTGCGACGGCGGGTCGCCGGCTACCGGGGCAGCCACCCTTCGCTGTCACCCGCGGGGCGGGTGGCCATCATCGTGGACGACGGCTTCGCGACCGGCGCGAGTATGCGGGCGGCGGTCGCGGCGGTCCGTCTGCAGCGGCCGTCCCGAGTGGTGGTGGCCGTTCCGGTCGGGCCTGCCGGGATGGCATCCGGCTGGGGAGACCGGGTCGACGAGGTGGTGTGCGCGTTGACCCCCGATCATTTCTCCGCGGTCCACCAGGGGTACGACGATTTCTCCCAGACCTCCGACGAAGAGGTGCTGGCCGCCATCGCGGCCGCCGGATCGCCGGCCGTCAGATCGACAGTGCCACCCACAGCGCCGCCGTCCCCAGCGCCAGACATGCCGGAACCGTGAGCAGCCCCAGCACCGTGAATCGCCGCAGAGAGGGACGGTGACCCTTGGCATGCAGCACCCGCCGCCACAGCAACGTGGCCAGCGACCCGGTATAGGTCAGGTTGGGACCGACATTCACCCCGATCAGAACCGCCAGCACCGCGCCGGCAGCCGGGCCCACGCCCAACGCGGCGAGAAGGACCAGGGTGGCCGGCAGGTTGTTGATCAGGTTGGCCAGCACGGCGGAGATCGCGGCCAGCGCGAGCAGCGCCGGCAGCGACGTGCCGGTGGGTAGCAGGGCCGACAGCTGCTCCTGCAGGCCGTGTCCCGTCGCGGCGTCGACCACGACCGCCAGCGCCGCCACGAACACCAGGAACGGTGGATTGGTCTGCGCAACGACGCTCCGGACACTGGTCTGTCGCCGTCGGAGCGCTCGCCCGGCGAGCACTACGGCGCCTGCCGCTGCGACCACCCAGGACTCGATCCCGAACGCCGGCGCTACCGCCAACGCCAGCAGGATGCCGGCCAGGATCACCAACGACGTCACCGGCACCGCGACGGCTTTCGTCGCCGGCCCGGCCGCACCGGCGGGTTGCCGCAGCTCGCGGCGGAAGGACATCCGGAACACCACGTACTCGACCGCGATACAGACCAGCCATGGACCCGCCATCAAAGCCGCGAATCCGAGGAACGTCAGCCCGGAGGCGTGGAAGGCCAGCAGATTGGTCAGGTTGGACACCGGCAGCAGCAGTGAGGCGCTGTTGGACAGATGTGCCGTGGCGTACACATGCGGTGCTCCGCGGACCCGGAGTCCGCGCACCGTCGTCAGGATCACCGGTGTCAGCAGTACCACCGTGGCGTCAAGGCTCAGCACGGCTGTGGTGATCGAAGCAGCCACGAACACCAGCGCCAGCAACCGTTGTGGATCGCCCCGGCTGCGATCCGCCAGCACGGCGCCGAGCCAGCGAAAGACGCCGTCCACCTCCACCAGGTACGCGATGACCAGGACTGCCGCGAGAAAGCCGATTGTCGGCCCGAGTGAGCGGACGCTGTCCGCTGCGGCCGCGGGCGTGATCAGCCCGATGCCCAGCGCGATGGCAGCGGCCGGCACGGCGGCAACGGCTTCGGAAAGCCCCCGGGGTCGCACGATGGCGAATGCGAGTACGGCCAACAGCAGCACGAGCCCGATCGCCGTCGCCTCCGGCGGGGTCACCGTCGGTGGAGATGACGCCGGACGCCGGTTTCCATGACGGCAGACGGTACGTCAGCCGCGAACAGCGGCCGTAAGATCATCGGCGGATGAGTCGGCCGGGCGGCCGCGTCGGACTTGCTGGTGACAGCACGCCCGTCGAGGAAAGTCCGGGCTCCACAGGGCAGGGTGGTTGCTAACGGCAACCCGGCGCGAGCCGCGGGACAGTGCCACAGAAAACAGACCGCCGGTCGTCCCCGGACGGCCGGTCAGGGTGAAACGGTGGTGTAAGAGACCACCAGCGTCCCGGGTGACCGGGACGGCTCGGTAAACCCCACCCGGAGCAAGGTCGAAAAGCCGTTGTCCCGCAAGGGGCTCCGGTGCGCAGGTGTTCGAGGGTGGCCCGCCCGAGCCTGCGGGTTGACCGCATGAGCGTGCCGGTGACGGTACGCCGAGATGGATGGTCGCCGAACGGGATCGCCGGAAGGCGCCCGGGAACAGGACCCGGCTTACAGGCCGGCTCATCCACCCGCGAACGCGCCGGATCTTCGCGATGCGTCGAGGCAGGCATTGATCGCATTACGATCCCGTGCATGTTGGAACCCGGCGAAGTCAAGGCAGCGCGGAACCGTGCCGGGCTGACCCAGCAACAACTCGCCGACATCCTCGGCGTGCACGTCAAGACGCTCAGGGATTTCGAGAAGGGCAAGCGCGCCCGGCTGCGAGCGGGTCAGGCCAAGCTCGCGGACTTCGTCGCTGCCCACCCCGAACCGGAGAAGACCGGGCCGCCGCCTGCACCCACCGCCGCGCTGCGCCCGCTGGCCGAGGCCAGCGACATGGAACTGATCGCGGTGCTCACCGCGCGTTTGGCACTGCTGCGTGCGGCCGTCGACGGACCCATCCCGGCAGCTGTCGAAATGCCGGCGCCGACGGTGGTGGTACAGACGGTCGTTGCGCCCGCGCCGAACGTCTCGCCGGTTGCCGCGAACAGCACGACACCCCAGCTCGCATCCGTCTCACCCGATGGCGCACCGGCAGCGGTCGCTGCTATGCGGTCGACAACGATTGTGCCGCCGACGGAATCGACGACCTCAACCAGCGGCCGGAGTGTTCGGCCGGATTCGCCGCCGACCGCGGATGGTGCGGCGGAGCAGACCGAACCGGTGCCTCCTGCGTAAGCGGTTCTGGATTCGGTGAGGGTGCTCTGCACCCGATCGGTCGACATGTGCGGTGAGCCGCGTCGGAATTCGCGCCTCATCGAACAGACTGCCAACGAGCGTGTCGCAGCGGCGCGCCCCGATGCGACCAAGGAGTGGCCATGCTCAGCGTCACCACCAATGAATTGCCCGGATGGCAGATCCAGCGGGTCTGCGGGGAGGTCTTCGGACTCACGGTGCGTTCGCGCAACGCCTTCGCGCAGATGGGCGCCGGCTTCAAGTCGATGTTCGGCGGTGAGCTCCAGGGCATGACCAAACAGCTGACGGAGAGCCGTAACGAGGCCATGACACGGTTGTTCGACGCAGCCAAGGGCAGAGGTGCCAACGCCATCATCTGCATGCGCTTCGACACCTCTGACATCGGTGACACCTGGACCGAGATCTGCGCCTACGGAACAGCTGTCGTCGCGATCCCGGTCGATGACGGCGCCCGGCAGACGGCCGCCGAACTGGGCTACGGCCAGCCGCCCGCTGCGGGACGCTGATCCGGTCCGCACCGGCTGGTTCTGAGCTGCCTGCACCGGCCCCGCAGGTGGACCAATGGTCGAAAAAGGGGCAAGATCAGACATGGCGATACATCGCTGCGCGCCGTCTGAAGGGGTAGCGCGCCCACTCGATCGGCGGTGCGAGGAAGTCCTTAGGGTGACACGAGCTGATGGGCGGTGGCTTCATGCGGTCCCACGTGGAAACTATGTTCGATGGCCCCGGTGACGTCCGCCGGATCGCCCGGTCGCTGAACTGGGACGCCACTCCGCTCGGTCCCGTTGCCTCCTGGTCGCCGCTGCTGCGCGGCACGGTGCGGATGATGCTCCGCTCCGCCTTTCCGATCATGGTCAATTGGGGTCCGGATCTGGCGGCGATCTACAACGACGCTTTCGTGGCCTTGCTCGGCAACAAACATCCACACGCGCTGGGCGTGCCGTTCAGGAACACCTGGCCCGAGCAATGGGAACTGGTCCGTCCTCAGGTCGAGCAGGTGGTGCTCGAGGGGCAGACCGTCCGCGCCGACGACCGGCAGAGCATCCTTTACCGCAACGGTTACCCCGAGGAGTGCTATTTCACCTACTCGCAGAGCCCGATCACCGAAGTCGACGGCAGCATCGTGGGCATGCTCACGGTGACCAGCGAGATCACCGGGAAGATCCTGAACGAACGCCGGATGCGGATGGTCCGCGAGCTGGGGCTGCTGTCCGTGACCGAGCACGGCACCACCGCGGACACCTGCGTCGCCGCCCTGGAGGTCATCGAGAAGACCAGGGAGAGTGTGCCCTTCGCCGTCGCGTTCCTCGAGCAGGACAGCGGCGGAAGCCCGGTGAAGGTTGCCTCCTTCGGGCTGGCAGCGGACGCATGTGTGCGTGGCCTCACGGAGCTGTCGGACGACCCGGCGGGGATCCTGGACAGGGTGATCACCCTCGGCAAGGCCGAGGAGCTGATCGGTCTTCGAGAACGACTCCCGGCGGCCCTGCTGCCCGGCCCGCTCGGCTCGCTCACCCCCGATGCCGCCGTGGTGCTGCCGCTGACGGTGAGTGGCCGGCCGCATCCGATCGGAGCCCTCGTGCTGGGTGTCAACCCCTATCGGGCGCTCGACGAGGAGTACCGGGCGTTCTTCGAACTCGTCGGCCGGCAGATCCGCGTCGCGCTCACCGACACGGTCGCCTACGAGTACGAGCGCAACCGGGCACAGGTCCTGGCCGACCTGGACCGCGCGAAGATGGGGTTCTTCCAGAACGTCAGCCATGAGCTGCGCACCCCGCTCACCCTGTTGCTGGCGCCACTGCGGGACCTGCTCGATGCCTCGACCGGGGCCTCCGACGAACACGCCGACCTCCAGGCGGCTGTCCGAGCTGCCGAACGGCTGCACCGGATGGTCGATGCCCTGCTGGACATCTCCGGGGCCGAGGCGCCGCCGATCCTGCCGAGCCGGGAGCCGATCGACCTTGCCGGCGCCACCACAGAGGTGGCCAGCATGTTCCGGTCGACCGCCCAGCACGCCGGTCTGGCTTTCGACGTGATGGTGCCAGTGACTCCGGTCACCGCTCTGGTGGACCGTGCAATGTGGTCGACCATCGTGACAAATTTGCTGTCCAACGCGATCAAGTACACCTCCACCGGCCGGATCGGCATCTCGTTGACCACCGAGCCGGGCGGAGCTGATCAGGAGCAGGCGATTCTGACGGTGACCGACACCGGTGTCGGCATCCCGCCCGATCAGATCGGCCACGTCTTCGAACGGTCCTATCGCGGGTCCGGCGCCGACCTGGGCGAGGGTGCCGGCCTGGGTCTGGCCATCGTTTCCGACCTCGTGCGCGCTCTCTCCGGGACCGTCGAGGTCGTCAGCGAACCGGGTTCGGGTAGCACCTTCACCGTGACCCTGCCGATGGAATCGGTGTCTTCATCTTTCTCGGCGCACGGCCTGCCGGCCCAGGAAGCGGACCCTGAGGGGAACCTGAGCGGCAAGCCCAAAGTGCTGATCGTGGAGGACGACGCCGACCTGCGAGGCTTCCTGACCAGGCTGCTCACCAAGGACGGCTGGGCGGTGGAGGCGGTCGCAGATGCCGAGAGCGGCCTGGCGGCGGCGGCCGGGGCCGGGCCCTTCGACGTCGTGCTGACCGACCTGATGCTGCCGGGCCGAAGCGGTCTGGCGTTGGTGACAGACCTGCGGGGGACCGCGCCCACGTCACGCGTGCCGATCGTCATCCTGACGGCGCGGGGCGGCGCGGATGCGGCCGGCGAAGGGCTCGCCGCGGGCGCCGACGACTACATCACCAAGCCGTTCTCGTCGCGGGAACTGCTGGCACGGGTGCGCTCGAATCACGAGCTGCACCAGCTCCGGGAGAGCGCCGTCGACGAGGCCGAGGACCGGGCCAGGCAGATCCGCAGTGCGCTGGAGAGCAACCGGCTGATCGGCACGGCTGTCGGCATCCTGATGGCCACCTATCAGCTGACCGCCAAGCAGGGTTTCGCCTTGCTGGTGCGCTCCAGTCAGCAGACGAACAACAAATTGCGTGAGGTTGCCGCCGCCGTGGTGGAGACCGGAGCGCTGCCGTTCCGTCGCACCATGATCGACGACATGCTGATCAAGGTCGGAGAGACCGGGAGCTGACGCGACAGGGGCGCCGCCAGCCGTCATGATCTTCTCACCGCCGGTCGCTCGGTCCGGGCACGAAGAAGGGTGAGGGCAGTCGACAGCGAGATCACCTTGCGTGACGGCAGGACAGTGCATCTGCGGGCGCTGCGGCACGGTGACTCGCCCGCGGTGGCCGACGCCTTCTCGAGGTTGTCCGAGCAGTCTGCGCGATGGCGGTTCGGGGCGCCGCCACGAAAGCTGAACGCCGCAGCCCTGCACTGGCTCGTGGACGGTGTGGACGGCGTCGACCATGTGGCGTTCGCAGCGTTCGTGCCCGCCAGCGAGCACTCGTCCGAAGGCTCGGGACCCGGTGGGGCGGACGCCGATCGCCCGCCGAGGATCGTCGGGGTCGGCAGAATCCTGCGGTATCCCGATGATCGCGACAGCCTGGATGTGGCGATCACCGTGGCCGACGACTACCAGGGCTCGGGTCTGGGGCGGGCCCTCGCGGATCTGCTCGCCGCCCACCGCCCCCGTCCGGCACGGCGTATCCACACCCAGATCGCCGGTGGAAACGAGCGCGCGCTGGCCTTGCTCGGGTCGTTCGGCACGACACACCGTAGGTCTCGCGACGGTGACGTGGTCATCGAATTGCAGGACTGACCCGGCATCGGCGACCTCAGCGACCCTTGGCCGGTTTGTCCTTGGCTGCCCCCTTGGTCTTGTCGGCCTTGCCTTGGTCGCCTCCGGCCACGCCGTGGCCCTTGCCGGACCCGTTGCCGGTGCCCTTGCCGGACCCGTTGCCGGACCCGTTGCGGGACCCGTTGCCGTTGTCCGCATCCTTGGCGGCGCCCTTTCGGTTCGGCGGCTGCGCGGCGGGGGGCTGCGGGGCGGGGGGCTGCGCGGTGGGCGCCTGGGCTGGGGTCACCGCGACCGGACGAGGCGCGGACGTCCCTGCCTGCGCGCCATTTGCCTGCGCGGTGGGCGCCTGGGCTGGGGTCACCGCGACCGGACGAGGCGCGGACGTCCCTGCCTGCGCGCCATTTGCCTGCGCGCTCGCCGGCGTTGTCACACTGCCTGCAGCCGCCGCCGACCTGTCGCTGGCGGCACCTCGTTGCCGGTCGACCTGCTGCACCGTGGTGGCGGAGGCCGCGGTCGGTCCGCTCTGCGCCGGCGGTTGCCGCGCGACGGGTGTGCCTGCGACTGATGGTTCCGTGGCAGGCGCACGGCTGGGACCGGGGTCAGGGACAGCACCCGGCGCGTCGTCGTCCTGCGCCGACAACACACCGAAGGTGACGGCAACGGCGAGCACGGCGGCAAGACCACTGCCGGCCAGCAGTCGGGGCCGGGACATCCGGCGCCCGCGGCCGCCCGCGGGCGAGTTCCCGATCGGGATGCTGCCGTCGCGCAGCGTGCTGAGCTGTGCAGCGACGACCGCCGCCGGTGGTCGGTCATCGGGCCGGGCCACGGTCATCCGCCGCAGCAGGGAAGGCCAGCCGGAGGGAAGGGTGTCCGGGATCACCGGATCCCGGAGCAGTCTGGCGACCGCGGCCTCGACGGGCGCGCCCGGGAATTCGCGGCGGCCGGTCAACGCCTCCAACAGAACCAGTCCGAGGGCGTAGATGTCCGAGGCCGGGCCCACCTGGTTGCCGCGTGCCTGTTCCGGGCTCATGTACGGAGCGGTGCCGACCACATCGGCGGAATTGGTGACCCGCTCCGCCGTCACCACCCGGGCTATCCCGAAGTCGCTGAGCTTCGGCTCACCGTCGGCGCCGAGCAGGATGTTGCCGGGTTTGACGTCGCGATGCACCAAACCGTTGGCGTGCACGGCTTCCAGCGCGCCTGCGATACCGATACCGATGCCGGCGACCTCCTGCGGGTCGAGCGGCCCCTGTTCGACGCGCCGGGCAAGGGTGGGGCCGTCCACGAACTCCAGCACCAGGTAGGAGGGTGCGTGGGCACGGCTGCGGGCGTCGTGGAGCAGGACCAGATTCGGGTGACGCAGCCCGGCGACGATCTGCATCTCCTGCCGTTGCCTGGCCACCATCGCCAGGTCCGCAAGGTGGCTGTGGAAGACCTTGACCGCGACGGTGCGGTCGAGCAGCGTGTCCGTGCCGCGATAGACGCCCGCCGTGCCGCCGAGCCCGATCAGCTCATCGAGCTGGTACCGGCCGTCGAGCGCGTCACCGGCGTGGACGGCTCCGGCGGCGCCCCGGGTCGGCAGTTCCTGGTCACGCAACGTCGCATCGACCACCGTCGTCGGTCCGGCGATGTGCCGTCGTGCGGCCAGGTCAGACACGACGCGCGGACTCCGCCGACGCTGCAGGCCTCGGCCATGCCCCGGCTTCCCGGATGCACCACCGCCGCGGCGCCGTCCGACCGTCAGTCCCCGGCCGCGCTCGCGGATATCGGTTCATGGTGTGCACCTTCCGTCCCCGTTGTTCGATCGCATGCTGCGGCGCAAAGGCTCTCGCCTTCGCCCTTGTCACATATGTTCCCCCCAACGGCGTCGCTAACGGTGATCGGCCGGTGGCACACATCCGACGGGTCAGATGCCTGCGTCCGGATCCTCGACCCGCGCCTCCGACTCCCGCAGAATCGCCTCGGCCTGGCCCAGCGGATCGTCGCTTCCGACGGTCGTCTCCTCCGGGAGCAGGTCGGCACGGGTCGCAACCGCCTCCACTGGCACCTCGGCCGCCGGAACGGCGTCCTGTTCGCTGTACTCGTTGCCCAGACCAGGCACGGCCGTCTCCTCATCGCTCGCCAGGGGTCATCGTCGCTCACACGGTTGCGGCGGCCGGAGCTGCCGGCGGGACCGTCACGGAGTCGGCTCGACCGGCTGTGTTTTCAACCGGCCGAGCCTTGAGCGTCCAGCCCATCCCAGGTTTCACGGTGGACGCCCCATGAGAAGTGTCCACGAAACGACCTCGCCGGGTGATGCCGAGGTGCAACGGGTGTCGCGCCGAGCCGGTCGGACCGGTCCAAAGCGACTTCGTCGAGAAGCGGACACAGCGGTGGACCGGGAGTCCGGCCCGCAGCCCGGTCGGGGCGAATTGCCTTGCGCCGGAGTCGGTTCATCGGCTCTCGGCGCCGTCTTATAGCGTCGATCACCATGGGAGCGACGGAGTTGTGGCTGGTCCGTCACGGCGAGAGCCTGGGCAACATTGCGGCGTCCGAGGCGGATGTCACCGGTGCCGAGGTGATTCCCGTGGGTATGCGCGACGCGGATGTACCGCTCAGTCCGACCGGTGAGCAGCAGGCTGCGGCGCTGGGTGAATACCTGCGGGAGTTGCCGCAGGATCAGCTTCCGCAGGCGGTGTGGTGTTCGCCGTACACCCGGGCTGTGCAGACCGCGGAGGTCGCGCTACGGGCGGCCGGTCTGGACCGGCCGGTGCGGGTCGACGAACGATTGCGGGACCGGGAACTCGGCATCCTGGACCTGCTGACGCGCCGTGGGGTGGACGAACGCTTCCCTGCCGAAGCGGCGCGACGCAGGTGGCTCGGGAAGTTCTACTACCGGCCTCCCGGCGGGGAGTCGTGGGCCGATATGGCCCTGCGCGTGCGATCGGTCCTGCTCGATCTCGAGCGGCCGGACGTGCCGGACAGGGTGCTGCTCGTCTGCCATGACGCGATGATCCTGATCTTCCGGTACGTCTGCGAGGGCATGCGCGAAGCGGACCTGCTGGCAGTCGCGCGCTCCGTGTCTGTCCGCAACGCCTCGGTGACCCGGTTGGTACGGCCGGCGGGGACCGGGTTGTGGACGGTCGAGATGTTCAACGCCGACGACCATCTGCAGGTCCCAGGTGTGCCGGTCACCGAACACCTGGCAGAGCGCGATGCCCTCGCCGAGTGAGCGTGCCGATGCTCATCATGGGGGCAATCATGGGGTGCCGATCATGGGGTGCCGATCATGGGGTGCCGATCATGGAGTGCCGCTCATGTCGGTGCTGTTCAAGTGGGTGGTGAGCAGCTCGACGGTCGTGCGACCGGCGTCACAGATGTGACAGCCGACGTCCTGCGAGGCTGATCTGCCCGGCGCCGACCCGCAGGGCAGACAGACCCGCGAGGATGGCGGCCCCGGGCGTGCCGGCGGCCCCGCCGACCGCCTGCACGTCGCCACGGCTTTCCTTGCCGGTACCGGTCAGCGGTGGCAGGTTCCATCCGGGTCAGCGCTCGCTGAGTGACGGCTGTGCAGGGAACAAGGGCCTTCTGCGGCCGAATCTTCCCTGCAGCAGCGACAGTCGAGGGTGCGGGACCGCGCAGCGAATCAGCGCGGCGCCTGGCGTGAGCGCAGCAGCTTGTGGGTGCCGTCGCACAACGGAGCGATGGGTGACTTGCCACATCGGCACAGCGCGATCGTCGGACGGTTCGCAGGAATGACGGCGCCGGTGGCATCGACGATCCGGACATCGCCCCTCACCAGCAGCGGCCCGTCCGGGCAAACGGTGATGAGCGCGTCACCGCCCCCGGTAGCGCCGGCGGTGATCGCCCGGCTGTTGCCGTGGCTGCCGTCGGTGACGAGTGAGCTCGGCTCGCCATCGTCGGCACCGGTGTTGTCGGCACCGGTGTCGTCGGCATCGGTGTCGCGCTCTCTCATGACGCCGCCGCCAGCCGAGCGGGCTGGGCGAAATCGCGGTGGGCCCGGTCCTCACGTCCACCGGCTGCGGTGATCGTCGCGATCAATTGCAGGTTCCCGAACACCACATCGCCGTCGTACCCGCCGACCGCGACGAAGGTGCTGCGCCGGGCTCCGAGCGTGCCCGGGTAGTCCGAGCCGAACGCCCGGTTGAGCAGGATGCCCGCGGTGTCCCAGCGCGCGTGCCACGCAAGCGGCCGACACACGTTCTGCGGTCGTACGATCTCCGCGGCCAGCACTCCGGTGACGACCCGTGCGACCTTCCGGTTCCGGCCCGGCCACTGCCCGACAGGCTGGTGTCGGGCGAAGCGGTTCCACGCGGCGGCATGTCGACCGAAGGCGGGGTACACAGACCCGTCCACGACAGTGACGTCGACGATCCGGGACAGCTGCTCGAGAGAGCCGGTGAACTCCGAGAAGTCCTCGTCACCCGACCATCTCAAGCAGACGACGTACTCCAGCGGCAGCCGGCGATGTGTCGTCGTCACTGCAGTTCGGTGACCGCTGATTCGGGAAGCAGCGAACTGATCCCGCGCTCCCAGCAGGAGCGCAGGTGATCGGCCGCCAGGTCATCGAGCATCATCCCGGCGGCGGCGCCGAACAGGATGTCGTGCGTGAGGTCCGGTTCGGCGCGCGCAAGACCGCCGGCCAGGTCGTGCCCGGCGATCTGTTCGTGGACCGCATCCGCTTCGACATGCTCGTCGAAGAACAGGGTGGCGTCCGAGTCGTACCCGAGACGCCGCAAGCCGTTGCCGTACCAGCGATTGGGCAGTGACGAGGTCATCTCGAAGGCAGCCAGGTGACCGACGATCGCGCCCAGCATCCGTCGATGCAACCCGAACATGGACATCGCGTTGACGCCGGCCAACACCGCGGCCGGTACCCGGTCGATGTAGCACCCATAGCGGTCGTCGAGCCCCAGCGCCCGCATGGTCCGCGCGAACAGGCTGGCGTGCATACGTTCCGCTCGTCCACCGCCGTATTCATCGGACTGCACCTCCACCATTGCCGCCTTCGCAGCGCCGGCGAGCCGCGGAATTGCCCAGGTGTGCGGGTCGGCCTCCTTGAGGTGGTAGATCGAGCGGTGTACCAGGAATTCACGGAACTGCTCGAGTGTGGCTCGGTGGGCCATGTACTTCGACAGGCTCGGTCCGGGCTGCGGCGCCGTCAACGAGAAAAGGGTGGCGGCGATATCCGCATCGGTGGGGAGGCCGGGAACGGCTGTCCGGTCGCGGATCTCGGTCTCGAAGCGTTCCTCGAGGACACCGCGCACCGCGAGCAGGTCCGGGTCCCATTCCCAACGGTCCGAAACGCCCCGCAGACCCCGGTAATGCAATTCGTAGAGGGCGGCGAGACTGATCTGGACGTCGTCGTCGAGCAGAACCCCGTTCGGCGCCACCGTCTTCGCCAACGCCAGGGTGTCGGTCAGATTGCCGCCGCGGCCGGTCATGCCGTGCAGGATCTGCTCGCTGAGCGGCCCCCGTGGGTGTGGCACGGGCATGCCCGCTCTCGTCGGCGTTGGCGGAGCCATTGTCGTTCCTTCGTCGTTGTCCGGCACAGTTGTTTCGAGCAGGTGATTCCCTGCGTCGCCCGACGTGAACCAGCCGAGGGGGGGTGTGACACAGGTCGCCAGGGTCAGCCGTTGTTCTGCTCGTTGTTGTTCCGGTTGTCCCCGGGCGGTCCGAGGATGGACGAGGTCTCGGTCGCGGGCGCGACATCCCGTGGTCGATCCTCCGGGACGCGGCCGGCAACGATGGTGATGACGAATCCGGCGACGATCACGAACACGAATGCCAGACCGGCCCAGACCAACGTCCATCGCCGACCCTTCTGCTGGCGCGAGTGATCCTGCGGTGCTTCGGCTTTCGGCTCGTTCGGCGGGTCCTGGGTAGACCGGTCATCGCGCAGAGAGCCTTCGTGGGATGACATCTCACTCCTGTCGTTCAGGGACGGGTTCGAGGCAGTTGACGGCCCTTTCCCCCGCCCGGCGGTGGGCACCCTCTTGGGCGGTCACGACGGACTCCGGTGGTCGGAACAGACGGTTGGCATTCCCGCCCCATCGGGCCTGGCCTTGGGGGATCTGGGCGGCCCGGCGCAGCGCCCCCGTGTTCCGGGGGCGATCAACAGTTCTCGCAGCGTCCGCGGCACCACACGTGCGGCACCACAGGTGCGGCACCGGCGACAACGTCTTCGGTGGTGTCGACCGAAGATCGGTGTGGCGGGGTGGGGGGGACGGTCAGGAGCGGCCGCAGAGGACCACCCGCCGGACAGCACTTCCCACACAGCGTTCGCCGGCGCATCGACCTCTCGGCTGGGAGCGCGGAGCCGACTGTTCATCTCGAACCCCCGCTCCGGCTGTCGAGGCCTGACATGCGACCGCGGACGGCGCAGTGGTACGCCGTCCGCGGTTGCAGTTCCCCGACAGGTGGTCACTTACTCCCTTTTCAGCGTGTCCTGAAGACGTCCGGCGACCTTTTCGACGGCGTTCGGCACCTCGGTGGTGCCGTAGAACCGGACATCTGGATGCGGGGGCGGCGGCATCGGCACGCCGGCCGGGGGCTCGGCGAGATAGCTGAACTCGCCCTTGCCATCCGGGGCGGGTCCCTTTGCCCAGCTGCCCTTGTCGGCGTCGGCGCCGTTGGAGAAGTTGATGTACTGGTACGACGACTCGCGCGCCTCCTTGGACAGCGGAAAGTTGCTCGGCACCGGCAGCCCCTCCAAACCTTCCTCCTGCAGCTCCAGGGCCGCCGCCATCCACTGGTTCTGGTGCATGGTGTCCCTGGCCAGCAGGAACGAGAGCAGGTCGCGAACGCCCTTGTCATCGGTCATGCGGTACAGCCGGGAAACCTGAAGGCGGCCCTGCATCTCGGCGTTGGCGTTCGCGGTGAAATCCGCCAGCAGGTTCCCGCTCGCGGTGATGTATCCGGCGGTCCACGGATTTCCCATGCTGTCCACCGGGCGTGCGCCCGCACCGGCCACGATGGCATGTTGGATGTCAGTTCCGCCGACCACCGCCGCCACCGTCGGGTCATTTTGCACGGCCTCGTCGGTGATACCCAGCGGCGCCTTCTCCAGCAGCTGGGCGATCATCGTCGCGAGCATCTCGACATGACCGAACTCCTCGGCGCCGATCCCGAAGAGCAGATCACGGTATTTGCCTGGGATGTGCGCGTTCCAGGACTGGAATCCGTATTGCATCGCAACGGTGATCTCACCGTATTGCCCGCCCAGCACTTCCTGGAGTTTTCGGGCGTAGACCGCATCGGGTCGGTCGGGGGACGCTTTGTGCTGCAATTCCTGTCGATGAAAGAACATCGTTCTCCTCACTTCAGATCTGGGCCGACGGGACGGTTCGCCGTGATGTGTGGCCTGCTGGTCGCGACCGGTTCTGCCGAAGATCACTTGTGCTCGACAAGTAGCCACCTGCAACGGGTTCAGACGTCGATGACCGTGCCGCAGCCCGGGCTGCGGACGGAAACGGTGGATCAACCCGGCAAGTTGAGTGCGGCTTCGTCGCAGGTCCATCCTGCGGTCGGGCACCGGCCGGGGCACCCATGGGCCGTTTGGCGGGAATGCAGGCAGGCGCGTGTGGAATGCCCGCGCAGGGGAACACGCATTCGGCAAGCGTCACCGGGCAACCTGCCGCGCCGCCCAAGGGAGGTAAGACATGCCGACGACCGTCGATCCGATCGATCCGACCGGTGCCATCGCAGAGCTGATCGGACTGGTGTCGGCAAACACCGACATGTCCACCATTCTCGACGAGGTGGTGCAGTTCGTGCAGCAACGGATCCCGGGCGCCGACAACTGCTCGATCACGCTGATCCGTGACGAAAGAGCCGCCACGGTCGCCTCCACCGGCCCGCTCGCGCTCAAATTGGACGAGGCACAGTACGAACACGGTTACGGGCCTTGTCTGGAGGCCGGGCGCAGCGATGCGACCCTGCAGATCACCGACGTCAGCGCCGAAACCCGCTGGCCGAAGTACGTCGCGGAGGCCCAGCACCTGGGGCTTGGCAGCTCGGTGTCCTTGCCGCTGCCGGTGGAGAACTACCTGGTCGGGGCGCTCAATGTCTATTCCCGCCGGCCGGATGCCTTCAGCGCCGCCGGGGTAGCGCTGGGGAATGCGCTGGCCAGGCATGTCACCGGGGCGCTCAGCCTCGCCGAAACCGCACTCGCTCACCGCGACCGCGCGGGGCACCTGGAGAAGGCGGTCGAGTCGCACAGTGTCATCGATCAGGCCAAGGGCATCATCATGGCGCAACAGAAGTGCACGCAGGACGACGCGTTCGCGATGCTGCGCAAGCTCTCGATGGACCGCAACGTCAAGTTGTACGACTTGGCGGCGGCCTTGGTGACCAGCGCATCCGGACATGCGGTGAGACGGGTGACCTGATCGGGCGAGCAGGCTCGGACGATCGCAAATGTGCGACAGGGGTTGAAAATCCCGGGCTGGTCTGTTGTGATCAATATCTGGTCCGAACAAGGCGCCGGATGCACCCTGGAACTACAGGAGTCTCCCGTGCTCGACCAAATATCCGTCACCCCGGTCGCAGATCCGCCCGCGTCGACGGCCGTCCCGCCGTCATCCACCGATGCGATGGGGACCGATCCGATGGGAACCGCGAACAGCGCCGCGGCTGCGCCGGCGTCTCGCATCCCCGTCCAGCGCAACAGTCAGTCGCATCGATTTGCGTCCGCGCCGTCCGACGATGTCGCACGTCAGATGCGCGAGCTGCTCGACGGCGCGTCCGTTTGCGATGACGATATCGAACGGCTGCAGCGCCGGCGGACCGTCGTGGTGACCTACCTGCCGGTGGCGTGGTCGCTCGCCGCTCGCTACAGCGGGCGCGGCGTCGACAGATCGGATCTGCGGCAGCTGGCCTGTCTGGGGCTCGTGAAGGCCGTGAACAGGTGGGTACCGGGACGCAGCGAGGACTTCCTGCAGTTCGCGGTGCCCACCATCGTCGGGGAGATCAAGCGGTACTTCCGTGATCAGCTGGCCCTGGTCCGGCCGCCGCGTCGCGTCTCCGAGCTCCGAGCCGCCATCGAGCAGGTGCGGGAGCAGTACTGGGAGCGGTACGGGCGGTACCCGACCGAGAGCGAAATCGCCCAGATCACCGGCGCTTCCATGGATGCCATCGCCGAGGCAAGGGCATCGACCCTGCTGTGCCACCCGCGGTCGACCGACGAGTCGCACGGTGCCGATTCGACCATCGCCGACAGCTTCGGCTCCGAGGACCAGGCATTGGGCAGGGCCGAGGACAGGCTGACCACCGAGCGTCTGCTGACCACTCTCACGCCGACCGAGAGGTCCATCGTCCGCATGCGTTTCGAGAACGGCTGGTCACAGTCCAAGATCGGTGCCGAGCTCGGGGTGAGTCAGATGCAGGTGTCCCGGACCCTGCGGATCATCACCCAGAAGCTACAGCGTGCTCTCGCGGCCTAGAGCCGAAGCGCAGAGCGCCCGGTCCCCGCTCGACTGAACGAGCAGGGACCGGGCCCTGGCCATATTCGACCGAACCGAACTGTGTTCGACCAGCCGTGTTCGACCAGCCGTGTTCGACCAGCCGGTCGGTCAGCGAACGGCGCCGGCGCTGCGCACGGTCGCCGGGCGGCGTCCGAGAACGGCGCCCAGGGCGATCATCCCGATCCCCAGCACGAGGTGCAGCCAATTGTCCGCGTTGTTCACGGGAACGAAGTTGCCGGACCCATTCTCGTCGACAAACAGCCCGTAGAGGAACAGCGCGAGGTAGATGAAGCCCCCGACGATCAGGTAGCTGCGTGCTGCGTTGAAGCTGGCTCCGGCGGCGATGCCGGCGATGCCGAACAGCAGGTGCACCACGTTGTGCAGGACCGACACCTGGAACAGTCCCAGCAGCAGTGCGTCTGAATCGTGGCCGGCCCAGGTCAACTGGTCGTAGTTCGTGGTGATGCCCGGGATGAATCCGGCGATACCCACGATGAGGAAGACGACGCCGACGACGGCGGCCGTAATCTGCACGGGGTGCCGGCGACGGGCGCCGGCGGCGTTACCGGTGTAGGACGAGTCGGTCATGAGAACTCCTTTCGTTCACGGCAGGTGCCGCCGGCCGCCGGACGGGTTGGCCGGCGGCCGGCGGACACGGGAACTGTTGTGTCCACATCCTTTTCATTGCTGAGCGTGGACACCTGATGAGTTCCCGCCGCCCTACGGACCACACAGATCGCGCCCGATCCGTGACCTTGATGACAGGGTGGTGACGCTGCCGGCGGCGTTTTGTCGTGTACACCGGAAACCATGCGCACTGTTCCGGGTCGTACCGACTCCGTCGTCATCATCGGCGCGGGCCTGGGTGGGCTCTCCGCCGCTCTGCGGCTCGCCGGAGCCGGCCGTCAGGTCACCATCCTGGAGAAGGCGTCCGTGCCCGGGGGCCGGGCCGGGCGACTGGAGATCGACGGCTACCGCTTCGACACCGGCCCAACGGTTCTCACCATGCCGGAGCTGATCGACGACGCGCTGGCCTGCGTGGGGGAGAAGCTTGCCGAACGGCTCGAACTGATCCAGATCGACCCCGCTTATCGCGCCCGATTCCCCGACGGATCTGTCATCGACGTGCACACCGACGCGGCCGCAATGACGCAGGAGATCGCACGGACGTGCGGGCAGACCGACGCGGACGGCTACCAGCGGCTGGTCGCCTACCTCGGTCGCCTCTATGACGTCGAGATGCCGACCTTCATCGACCGGAACCTGGACAGCGTCACCGATGTCATCGGTACCGACGCGATCCGGCTGCTGACCATGGGCGCCGTCCGCAAGCTGCCGTCATTGGTCGGCCGCTACGTCCAGGACGAGCGGCTCAAGCGGATCTTCTCCTTCCAGGCGATGTACGCCGGGTTGGCTCCGCAGGAGGCGCTCGGCATCTATGCGGTGATCGCCTACATGGACTGCGTCCGCGGGGTGTTCCTGCCACGCGGCGGCATGCACGCGCTACCGGTGGCGCTCGCCGCGGCGGCCACCGATCACGGGGTGAAGATCCGGTACGACACCGAGGTCGCCAGAATCGATGTGTCCGGTGGCCGGGCCAGCGGTGTGGTCACAGCCGACGGCGAGCGGATCCCCGCCGATGTGGTGGTGGTCAACGCCGACCTGCCGATGGCGTACCGGCACCTGCTGGCACCCGAGCACACCCCGCGCCGGGTCAAGAAGCTGAACTATTCGCCGTCCTGTGTGCTGCTCCATGCCGGGTCGAGCGCGAAATACGACCAGCTCGGGCACCACACCATCGATTTCGGGTCGTCCTGGGATCGGACGTTCGACGAGATCATCCATCGCGGTGAGGTGATGTCGGATCCGTCGTTTCTGGTCAGCAATCCCACCTCGACGGACCCGAGCCTGGCGCCGGACGGCAAGCAGACCTATTACGTGTTGTTTCCGACGCCGAACACGGTCAGCGGCCGGAACATCGACTGGGCCACCCGGGGCCCGCGCTACCGGGACGAGATGATCCGGGCCATGGAGTCCCGCGGACTGACCGGCTTCGGGGACGCGATCGAGGTGGAGCGCATGGTCACGCCGGAGGACTGGCTGAACATGGGCATCGCTGCCGGAGCACCGTTCTCGGCGAGCCATCACGTGCCGCAGACCGGCCCGCTGCGACAGCCGACGCTGGATCGGCACATCGAGAACCTGGTTTTCTGCGGTGCCAACACCCAACCCGGCGTGGGGGTGCCGATGGTGCTGGTGTCCGGTCGGCTCGCCGCCGAGCGGGTCACCGGCCGCGACCGGGTGGGTGCCTGAATCCTGGCGTTGTGCCCGATAGGGTTTGCGCATGACCGGTGATGGGGCGTGAGCCCGGAGGCAGCCCTCGACGCGGCGGGCATCACCGAGCCCGTTCTGCGTGCGGACTATCTGCACTGCCGGGCGCTGGCCAAGGAGCACGGCCGCACGTACTTCCTGGCCACCAGGTTCCTGCCCGCAGTGCGGCGACCGGCGATCCACGCGTTGTACGGCTTCGCCAGGACGGCCGACGACATCGTCGACGACTTCACCCCGGGCGTGACCGTGGAGGCGAAGAAGGCCGGCCTGCAGGCGCTCATCACGCAGTTCCGGCACCCGGAGTCCGCGACGGAGCCGTCGGTGCGGGCCGCGTTGGACACCGCCCGCCGGTACGAGCTGAGCCCGCAGCTGTTCGAGGACTTCCTGACGTCGATGCGGATGGACCTCACCGTCACCAGTTACCAGACGCACGAGGACCTGGACACCTATGTGTGGGGGAGTGCAGCCGTGATCGGCCTGATGGTGCTGCCCATCCTCGGCACCGTCGTCCCGCGGGAGCAGGCGGAACCGTACGCGGCGGATCTCGGCATCGCCTTTCAGCTCAGCAACTTCATCCGCGACGTCGGCGAGGACCTGCGGCTGGGCCGGATCTACCTGCCGATGGAGTCGCTGCGCAGATTCGGCGTCGACCGCGCCCACCTCGAACGGGGCGTGGTCGACGACCCCGTCCGCGCACTGCTCGCGCACGAGATCGAGCGCACCCGTGGCATCTACCGCCGCGCCGAACCGGGCATCGCGATGCTGGCTCCTGGCGCCCGTGGGTGCGTACAGGTCGCCTATCAGTTGTACGGCGACATCCTGACCGCGGTCGAGCAGGCCGACTACCAGGTCTTCGGACCCAGGATCCGGGTGTCCCGCGGTCGACGTGCTCGGATCGCGACGCAGACACTGGCCACCGGTGCGGCCAACGGGGTCAGGCGCCGGCTCCGCCGTTCCGAACCGACAGGTCCGGATCCCGAGCGCGGCGTCCGAGCCACACCCAGCAGCTGAGCACGAGCGTCACCAGCCCGAACCCGAAGCCGATGTCCTCCAGCGGCGCGTAGAAGACCCGGATGCCCAGGATCACATCGGGGCTGTACTGGACGATGTTCAGGCCCGTCAGAATGCCGTTGACGATGAACTGGAAAAACAGCACGATCCCGTAGCTGGCCCAGAACAGCGGCGTGCGAAGCAGTCCGGTGCGCAGCACGAACAGGTCGACGATCACCGCGGCGACGATCGCCGTCAGCGACGCCCAGGTATAGACGCCCGGTGTCACGGCTCCTCCACCGCCCCTCGTTGATGCGGGGGAGCCTGATCCGCCGGCAGCTGATCCGAGGGGGCGGCCCGAGGCGCCGGAACCGAGGACGCGGACCGGGCCGACCGAAGGCGGCTCCACGGCTGCGCCCAGTGCGGCTTGAGATGCCGAACGGCTTCCAGGGTGAGGATGGCGCAGATCGGGATCGCCACGAAGAAGGTGATCTCCTCGATCGGCAGCGCCCCGACGAAAACGCCGGTGATGTAGGCCGGGTCGAACCACCACCAGCCCGCCTGGATGGCGAAATAGTCCCAGATGAGGAAGACGGCCGCGACGGGTGCGATGGCCCGCACCGCGCGGGCGAAGCGGCGGTACACCCGTGCGTTGTAGGCGTATTCGAGCGGCAGCGTGCCGATCAGGCAGGCCGCCATCACCGCCAGATAGGTCAGGTGCTGCATCGCAACATCAACGGCTTCTGTGGCGTCAGGGTCAGACCGCCGCGGACACCGGCCTGCTGATCGATCCTGGTCAACGAGGAACCCGCGAAGGCCGTGACGGCGGCACGCAGCATCGCGGTGGCCAGCGGCCCGCCCAGGCAGGTGCGTTCGCCGGCCGCGAAGGGGATGTACCCCCAGGCCGGCAGTGGGTCACTGAAACGTTCGGGCCGGAAGGTGAGCGGGTCCGGCCAGAGTGCGGGACTGCGGTGCGTCAGGTAGGGGCTGTACAGCACGAGGCGCCCGGCTGGGATGTGGTAGCCCTGGAACTCGCAGTCCTCGGTGGCCACCCGGCTCCCGATCCACCCCGACGGATACAACCGCAACGCCTCGTGCACGACGTCGGCGGCAGCCTCCGGCATGTTCAGGTCCGGCCGCGCGGCCAGCTCCCACAATGCAAAGGCCAGGGCGTGGGCGGTGGTGTCGTAGGCGGCGGCCACTGCGACCCTGGCTTCTTCGACGCCACCCGGCAGTTGCGCGAACAGCGGCGACAGCGTCGACGGATCGGGATCGGCGAACGCCGCGCGCAACGCACGCTCCATTCGTCGGACGCGAATGGGCCTGCGCAGCAGCGGTTGTGGCATCGGCCCGTCCAACGGCGCGACATATGAGCGCAGCACGGCCTCGGGAAAATCGGGTCCGAGGAAAGCGGTCATGATCATCTCGCGGACGAGATCGGACGACCAGGTCACCGCGTCGAACGGCCCGGCCGGCCGACGGCGCTGCGCCACCTCGGCGAACTGCTCGGCGAATCGCCTGGTCACCTCCTTGCGGTGGAACGAGGGGTTGACCAGTGCCCGGCGGCCGCGGTGCTCCGGCGCGTCAGTGGCCACCAGACCGGCCGACAGGTACGGCGACAGCTGGCTCAGGCTGCCCCGGCTGCGGAAGCGGGCCAGATCGCCCAGCACGAAACGGTTCCAATCGGGGGAGTGGCCGACGATCGCCGGACGCCACAGCCGCAGTCCGAAGACCGGACCGAGCCGGGCTCCTTCCTCGAGCAATTCCAGCCCGTTGGCCGTCCAGCGGGACAGGTGGCCGAACGGCGGCCGGGTTGCCGGCGCCGGCAGCTGCAGGGGTGCTTGCACGGTGCTCACGGTTGGACACTCATCGACAGTGGGACGCTCATCGGTAGATGCGCCCCCGCCACCGCTGCTCGCGGCGTAGTGCCCGCAGGACGACCGGTAGCGCGGCCACCGGCGAGGCGGCCACCGCGGCCGCCGCCGGCCAGTCCCGGCCGCCGGTCTTGAGCTCGACGAGGGCCCTCTCGGCGACGGCCATGAGTGCAGCGGCACGCCACCACCATGACCGGTGCGCCATGGTGGCCGGCACCGTGTAGGCGAGCACGTGCCACAGGTAGCCGGCAACGACCAACGAGCGGTGGCCGCCGGCGGTCGATGTGAGTCCTCGTCCCAGCCCGCCGATGACTGCGCGGTAGCCGTCGTACATCCGGACCTGCAACTGATCCCCGCCCAGGGCGAGCCCGAGTCGCAGTCCGTGACGACGGGAGAGCCGGGCCATGGCCACATCCTCCACCAGCTCACCGCGGACGGCGGCGAACCCGCCGATCCGCAGGTATGCGTCCCGGCGGAAGGCGAGCAGTGCACCACACGCGGTCGCTGCCCGCTGCGCAGAGCGCGCCCGGGCACCGAGCAGGCCGAACGGCAGGAAGCAGAGCAGTACGTCGTCGATCAGCGGGGTCAGCAGTCGCTCTCCCCAGCTGACGGTGCGCTGACCGGGAAAGATGGAGAACACGTCCGACTGTTGACGTCGCATCTCGGTGATCACAGCGGCCAGACCGCCCGGTGCCAGTTCGACGTCGACATCGCAGAACACCAGCAGGTCGGATTCGTGGCCACCATTCGGCGCTGTCCCGAGAGCGGCGTCCGCCAGTTGCGCGCACGCCCAGGTCTTGCCGGCCCATCCGTCGGGCCGCGAGCGGCCTTCGATCACGTCCACGGTGGGTGTTCGCGGCGTCTGCGGCAGTGCTGCGGCTGCTCGCCGTACCAGATCGGTGCTGCCGTCGGTCGATTCGTCGTCGAGGAACAACAATCGCGATGCTCCCGAGTTCAGCAGCCGCGGCAGCGTTGCCGGCAGTCGACCGGCCTCGTTGCGCATGGGCAGCAACAGCGTGATGCCGGTCGCGTCCCGTTCCGGATTGCGCGGTTCCGCCCCCTTCGGACCGGTGTCCGACGCTGACGCCCGCCCGGGCGCACGGGATCTGCCCAGCACCGGGAACCACCAGAGGTTCGCCAGCACCACCATCAATTTGGCGCCGACGAAGGCAACGACCAGACGGGACAGCAGGACGGGCAACCGATTCATGACCTGACCATGGCGCCGCCGAAGCGCTCGTTCCAACTGCGAACGCCGCGCACCACCCGACGAAATCCCGGCAGTGGCAGCATCGGATCCGCGTCGGCCAGTTGGGCGTCCAGTCCGCTCAGCGCGGTGCTGAGGACTTCGTGCGGGTCGTCCCCGGGCCGGAGTTCCTGGCTGACGTCCAAGTAGGCCTCGGGGGCCTGATTGCCGCGCAGCACGACTCTGGTGGCGACCGCCAGCAGGGGCACACCGCCCTTGTCCGCCAGCCAACGTGCGCCCGGTCGAGACGGTCCCATCGGCCCCGCTGGGCGCAACGCACCCTCCGGGAAGACCACCATCACCGCGCCGGCGGCCAGCTTCTCCAGCGCTGAGCGCAATTCGGTGGTCAGCACGACGCCGGCCATCCGAAGCACTCCGGGGCGCTGCATCGTGGCCGCGTCGACCAGCACCGCCACGTCGCGCTGACCACGCGCGCGCAGTGCCCCTGCTGCGGCAAAGAAATCCCACCAGCTGTGGTGATTGGCGGTCCAGACGGCGGCACCGGCGGGAAGCTCGCCGCGTACCCAGATCCCGCGCAGATTCCGGCGAACGAGTTGATCGAGAGCGAATCCGAGCGCACCCTCGCCTGCGGTCACCAGTCCCGGGCGCGCTGTCCGGCGATCAGCCAACCCGCTCGTTCTCCCAGTCGCGCCGGTCACGCGGCAGCAGGCCGCGGTGAGCCGGCGCAACCTTGGTGTCGATCTGCCGGCGCACGTACCGTTCGGGCATCCCGATCAACTCCGGTGGGGCGCCCGCGCCGGCGGCGGCGCGGGCGGCGCGAACCGCGAGATCACGAGCCAGCTGGACGGTTCGGCCGACGGAGCCGGAGTCGACGACGAGCTCCCACGCCTCCTGCAGCGCCTCATCGGGCAGGTCGGCCCGCAGCAGTGACGTCAGCCGGGCACTTGTTGCGTCGCAGGTCCGCTCCAGTGAGTAGACAGTGGGCATGGTGACGGTGCCGACCCGGAAGTCTGCGCCGATGGGCTTGCCCAGGGCCGCCTGATCGGCGACCAGATCCAGCACGTCATCGATCAGTTGCAGGGCCACACCGAAGTCGGAGCCGAACTGGCCGAGCGCCTCGACCTGGTCCGGAGAGCAACCACCCGACCGGGCGCCGATCCGGCAGGCCGCCTTCAGCAGCGCGCCGGTCTTCAGTTCGGCGACCTTCAACACATCGTCTGCCGATGCGGTCGCGTCGAACCGCAACGACTCCTCGAGCGCCTGTCCACGGCACATCTCCGACAGCGCCGCGCCGAGATCATCGACAGCGTCGGGTCCCTCGCGGGCGATGGCCCGCCAACTCAATGCGATCATGGCGTCGCCCGCGATGACGGCCGTGGAAGCGCCCTCGTGCCGATGCACCGCACGCACTCCGCGGCGGGTCTCCGAGTCGTCCAGTAGGTCGTCGTGCACGAGTGAGGCACTGTGCAGCAATTCGACCGCAACAGCTGCCCCGACGGCTCCGGCCGACCCGGTTGGACCGATGTCGGCGCAGCGGAGCACGAGGTCCGGCCGCAGGCGCTTACCGCCGGCGTCGACCACCCGATGGCAGCCGGTCCGCAACGGCTCCGGCAACGCGTCCAAGGTGCTCAGCAGTGACTTCTCCACGGACGTGGAACGCAGCAAGGTCACTGCGGCCGCTGCCGACCCGCGATCGGTCGATGAGCTGTTCGGTTCGGTGCCGGAGGATGCCGGCGCACTCGAGACAGCCGTCATCTCGCCTCCTGGGTCACCGGCCGCCGAGCGCGCCGGTGACGCCGGGCTGCGCCCAGCGGCGCCTGCTGGTCGACCCAGGCAGTCCGCGGCAGCGTCCCGTCATCGCACCGATCATCGTTCCACAACATCCCGATCAGGCTGTCCACCGTTGATCCCGTCTCGAGATACCCCATAGGCCGTCTACCGACTCCGGGGCGGGTCCGGATGCACTCTGAACGTGAAGTTTAGCCGGTTGGCCGGGACCGATCTGTGACCGACAGGCCACCGCACGCCCGCGGACGTGCGGCGATGCCGGTCCGTGAACGCCGGGACGCGGGCGCATGACCAACGTTTCGGTCCCTCGCCAGATCTGCGGTGACCTGGCAATGCTCGGGGCTCGAGCTGGTGGCCCGGATGGAAGCGGTGTTGATGATCGACGAGCCCGGCCGCTCGTGCAGGATCGCCATCTTGCGCAAGCAGAACATCGCGGAGAGGTCAGTTTTCACTGGATCCGCTCGAACTGCTCGGTGGTGATGTCCTCGGCTGGCCGAGGTACCGGGCGGGCAGTGCGGTCACCGTGCAGACCACCGACGGGGTCGCGGCTTCTTACCGGGTGACCGGCCGCCATTTCTATTCCAAGGCGGACGGCCTGCCCGCCGAATTGTTCCCCCTCGGCGGTCGTCCCAGGTTGGTGCTGATCACCTGCGGCGGCGAGTTCGACCAGGCGACCGGAAGTTACGAGGAGAACGTGGTCGTGGCGGCCGACCCGGCATGAGTCCGGCCGATGCACCGCAGGAGATTGTCCTTACAGCAAAGGCTCGTCTTCGAAGAAGCCGACTGCGTCCACCTTCCGATGAAACCGGGTGCCGGCCACTCCGCCGAGTAGCGCACCGATCAAGGCGACCAGGATGGCGGCGCCGATCGCGATGATGCCGGCGGTGGTGACACTGCCTTCATCAACCGGGATTCTCGGCAGATTCAGCTGGGCGAGCACGTTGTACTGGGATCCAGCGACGGCCGCGATGGCCGCGATGATCGCCGTTGTGATCAAGGCCCACAGCCAGACGGCCAGGCCCTGCTTGGCGCCGCTGAACCGGGCCATCCGTCCCGCGACATACCCGCCGCAGAAGTAAGCCACGAAAAGGATGACCAGCAGCAGGATGCCTCCGACCAGGCCGACGGTTTGTGCTGTGCCGCTGTCGGTCTGCGAGTCCTGCACCACTTGGCCGACCGGGTTGTCGGACGCGATCCCCAGGGCCACACCGGCGGCCGCGACCAGCGTGATCAGCAACACCGCCATGCCGGTCGCGGTCAGCCAGCCGAAGAAGCCGGACCCGAACGACATCCCGCCGAAGCGTTCCTTCTCCCTGGCCGCCACCGTCTGCCGGTCCGGCGGGATGGTCGTCGGCATCGCTCGTTCGGTCGGGTCGTCGTCCAGGGAGTACTGATCCGCGACCTGATACCGCGATGTCGCCAGCGCCGGATCCGCACCGCTCGCCGGGCCGGCGGACGGCACTGTCCGCTCGGGCCCGGAGGGTTGGGTCCGCACGGTGCGTTCGTGCTCCGCGGGGACGCCGGCCACGCGGCTCTGCGGGGGGATGCCGGCATCCCGGGAGGTCCTGTCCACCGATCCCGGCACGGTCTTCTCCCGCAGCCGGGACTGGTCGTCGAAGTCCTGGTCGAATTCGGCGCGATCTCGGGCGGTCGCGCGGTCCGCGGCGCCACCACGCAGATTGATCGTTGGATCCCCGGTACCGTCTTCCTGGGCCGCGCTGTCCTGTCGGCCACTGGGGTGACCGGTCGAAACTGATGATCGATCGGCCGCCTGGGAACTGTCCCCGCGCCCATGTGGCTCAATTGGATGGCTCATCGATATCTCCTTGTGGTTGCCGTGACAACCTTTCGGCCGGCAGCTGTGTCCCTCCGCTGTACCCGCGGCTTTGCAGCGTAAACACGCTGAGCGGCATGGTGTTCGGGGTCGATGACGTTTGCTTCCGGGCCGCGTGGGTACCGCACATGCCGAGGCCCGTTTCGGGTGGCTGTCGGGAGTGCTCGTCCGACCTCGCGGTCGTCGCCGCTGCGGAAGCCCGAAACCCAAGAATTCAGGGTGTGCGGTTTACAACGCAAAAGTCGAGGGCAATGTAGGCACGGCACCACGAGACGGGGCCGGCAGGCCATCGTTCGTGACGCGACCCGAGAGGAGAACGCGTGAACATCAGCAAGGACCAGATCCTGCAGTTCCTCCGCGACCGCGGACAGAGCGACCAGGCCGACAAGGCTTCGTCCGAACTGCCGGACCAGGTTGACACCGACCAGCACGCCGACCTGTTGTCCAAGTTCGGTATCGATCCGCAGCAGCTGCTCGGTCAACTGGGCGGCAAGTTGAGGAACATCTTCTAGGGCACAACGCATGTCGCTTTCCCGCGCACGGCAACGTCGCCGATGCGGTAACGAACCGAAGAAGAGGAGAACTCATGACGAACGCAGCAGGACCCGAGGCCTACATCGGCCGCAACGCAGTCGACCAGCAGGGCAACAAGATCGGCTCCATCGGACAGGTCTACCTCAATGACGAGACCGGTCAGCCCGACTGGATCACCGTGAACACCGGACTTTTCGGCACCAAAGAACACTTCGCTCCGCTCGCCGGTGCGAGCTTCGACGGTGATGAGCTGGTGTTGCCGTTCGACAAGGACGTCGTCAAGGACGCGCCTGATGTCGCCGATGCTTCTCACCTGGATGTCGACGAGCAGGAGTCGCTGTACTCGTACTACGACCGCTACCTCGGCGCCGGGTACAGCCAGACCGGCGCCGCAGGCGGTACCGATGACGTGAACGCAGGCAGGGACGATGTACGCAGGGACGACCTCGACGTCAGCCGTACCGACGACCTGAATGTCGGCGATCGCAACCGAGGCGAGAGCTATGACACCTCCGGGCCGAACACCGATGACACGATGACGCGCTCCGAGGAGCAGCTCCGGGTGGGTACCGAGCAGGTCGCCGCCGGACGCGCACGGTTGCGCAAGTTCGTGGTCACCGAGCAGCAGTCCGTGCAGGTCCCGGTGACCCGCGAGGAGGTCCGGGTCGAGCGCGAGCCGATCACCGAGGCCAACCGCGGTGCGGCCCTGTCCGGCGGCGACATCACCGAGGAGGAGCACGAGGTCGTCCTGCACGCCGAGCGTCCGGTCGTGGATACCGAGGCCGTGGCGGTCGAGCGGGTGCGGCTCGGCACCGAGACGGTCACCGAGCAGGAGACCGTGAGCGGTACTGTCCGCAAGGAGCAGATCGAGGTCGACGACGACGCCGATGGGATCGACTCCGGCCGGGGAACCCGCGACGTCTGAAACATGAAAGGCCTCAAGGGCATGGAGCCCCGCTGCCACATCACGACGACGTCGGCGGTTGCACGATGAAGCATCGGGGCGACGGCGGTGAGGACCAGCCGCTCGGGCATCAGACCCCGGGCGGCGGGTCCGCACCGGCCGGTCCCGATCGTGATTCCGAGGAGCTGGCCGGCCCGCAGCTCGGGGAAGACGGATTGGCCGACAAACTGGATGTGGATCCCGAGCGCGGAGACGTGAAAGGCTGACCCGCCCCGGAACCGACTCGTGGCGCTCACTATTTTACGTTGTAAGATGGTGAGCGCGACAATCGGAGCGGGGAGCACATGGTCGACGGTCAGCCGAGCAGCGGTCCATGCGGTCGTGCGCCGATCGGGACCATCGCCGAATCGATGCGCGTTGCGCTTGCTGCTCGGCGCCCGTCGGATGGCCTGGAACTGATGGTGTCTGCCGTCGTAAATGCCGGTCCGTGGGACTCGGCTGCCATATCCATTCTGGGAGCCCGCGGCAGGATCGACACCGCAGCGAGCTCGGATACGTTGGCGGACAGCGCACAGGCGCATCAGCACGATCTCGGGGAGGGGCCGAGTTGCGAAGCGGTTGCGGCACGGGCCCTGCTCGCCGTCGAAGATGTGGCCGGCGATCCAAGGTGGCCCCGTTGGCAATCCGCCGCGGCGCAACTCGGTATCTCCTCGACGGTCGCCGTACCGCTGTTCACCGACAGTTTGCTCGGAGTAGTCACTTTCTACCGACTTCGTCGGCGTGCTTGGCAGCAGGATGACCTGCGGCGGGCCGATGTTGCCGGTGCTCATGTGTCCGTCGTGGTGGCGCATGCAAGGATGCAGCACAATCTCTGGCGGGCAATCGACGGCCGTACGCTGATCGGCCAAGCACAGGGTGTGCTGATGGAGCGTTACGGCCTGAAGCCGGATCAGGCCTTTGCGCTGTTGCGCCGCCATTCACAGCAGAGAAACGTCAAGGTTGCCACGCTCGCGCAGCAGCTGGTCTCGACCGGGACGCTCGGTGACGGCGTTCCGGACTGGAACCGGCCTACCACGCAGAGCTGACCAGGCATCACCGGAGGCGAGATGAAGCCCACTGCAACTGATTCGGACGCGCCGGACGCACGCGGTGGCGCAGCGGCCGTCGTGTCGTCAGCTGAGCCGGGATCGGGCCGCCGGGGCCTCGATCGCGGGCGGATTCTGGCTGCCGCGATCGGCATGATCGACGAGCACGGCCTGCGGTACCTGACGATGCGCCGCCTCGGCGCTCACCTTGGTGTGGAGGGCATGGCGCTCTATCACTACATCCCCGGCCGCGAGGCACTGCTGGACGGGATCGTCGAGACGGTCATCGACGAGCTCTACGGGGATCCCGACGTGCACCTGTCGCACCCGCAATGGCAGGAGTACCTGCAGCGCCTTGCGCACGGTGTGCGCCGTATCGCCTTGGCGCATCCGCAGGTCTTCCCGCTGATCGCAACCAGGCCACCGGCGGCCCCATGGGTGCGCCCGCCACTGCGAAGTCTGCGCTGGATGGAATCCTTCCTCGAGACCTTGAAGAACTGCGGATTCTCCGACACCGACGCGGTGGCCACCTATCGTTCCTTCTCGAGTTTCCTGCTGGGCCATCTGTTGCTCGAGGTATCGGCGCACGGTGCCGACATCGGCCCGGTGGAACAGCACGATCCCGGCACATCCGACGGCGCCGACCTGACCGGCTATCCCTTGCTCCAGGCGATGCAGAACGAACTGTCCCAGGACCGCAGTGCCGACGAGTTCGAAGAATCACTCGAAGCTCTGATCGATCGGCTCGAGACGCTGGTTCGCCGTCGTTGACAGACCGTCGTGGAAAGGCCGCCGCATGAAGACACAGCCGTCCTCGGACCACTGCCCGTCCCTTTGGCTCGAAAGGCGATCATGACCGAATCACCGAGGTCCCTGCTGGTGCTCGGTGCGAGCGGCGACCTGGCCGCACGGTTGCTGTTGCCCGCGCTCGGACAACTGATGGCCGGTGACCAAGGACCAGACAGGCTGCTGGTGGTCGGTGCCGGCTCGGAACAGTGGGACGACGCTACGTGGAGGGAACGGATCAGTCAATCATTCGCGACCGTCCGGGCAGAAGGTCCGCGCATCGACGACATCCTGTCGCGCACAAGCTATTCGGCTGCCGACGTGACAAAGCCGGCGGATCTTCAGCGGCTGCTGGACAGCTGTGACGGAGCGCCGGCCATCTACTTCGCGCTACCACCGCCGGTCACCGTGCTGGCTTGCAAGGCGCTGTCGACGCTGCCACTGCCGCCGGCGACCGCACTCGTCCTGGAGAAACCCTTCGGCACCGACGAAGCGGGCGCCGCCGCGTTGAACGAGCTGATCGCCGAACTGGTCCCGGAGGACCAGATCCACCGGGTCGACCACTTCCTGGGGAAGTCGACTGTCCTGAACCTGCTCGGATTGCGATTCAGCAACCGGCTGTTCGAGTTCATGTGGAGCGCGGAGCACATCGAAAAGGTGGACATCGTGTTCGACGAGGCGCTCGGACTGGAGAACCGGGCGCGCTATTACGACGGTGCGGGCGCACTGGTCGACATGATCCAGTCGCACCTGTTGCAGGTACTGGCACTGGTCGCGATGGATCCGCCGGCCAGCCTTCGCGCCGCCGATCTGCGTGATCGCAAGGCCGACGCGTTGCGTGCCTGCCGGATCTGGCGTGACGACCCGTCGTCGTCCAGCAGGCGTGCGCGATACACCGCCGGGAATATCGACGGACGCACACTCCCCGCCTACCTCCAGGAGCAGGGGGTCGACCCGAAGCGGAACACCGAAACGCTCGCCGAGGTGACGCTGGAGATCAACAACTGGCGATGGGCGGGGGTGCCGTTCCGGTTGCGCTCCGGTAAGGCGGTGGCCGCCTCCCGCAAGGAGATCGTCATCACCTTCAAACAGGTGCCATGGTTGCTCCCGGGTCTCTACGGCAAGGAACTCCCGACCCGGTTGCGCATCTCGATGGGGCCCGACCGGATGGCCCTGGACCTGAACATCAACGGGCCTGCCGATCCGTTCGAGCTGGACCGGATCGAGTTGGCCGCCGATTTCAATGGCGGTCGGTTACCCGCCTATGGGGAAGTCCTGGCGGCCCTCTTCGACCAGGACCCCACGCTGTCCGTACGGGCCGACACCGCGGAGGAGTGCTGGCGGATCGTCGACCCGGTACTGCAGGCCTGGCGGGAAGGTGAAGTGCCGCTCGAGGAGTACCCGGCCGGCTCCACCGGCCCGTCGGGCTGGCCCATGTAGTCGCCAACCGACCGATATCGGACGCCCGGCGGCCACCGCTCATGCCGGGGTCGAGGAATCCAGGAACCGAGAGATCGTCCAGCCGAGCTTGTCGGCGGCGCTGACCAGCTCCAGGTGTCCGCCCGGGAAGATGTCGAGCGTGGAGTGGGGCAACAGGCGCGCCATCAGCCGTGCGTTCGCCACCGGGACAATCGGATCGTCATCACCGCTCATCACCAGCACCGGCTGGGAGATCAGCGGGAGGAACGGCAGACTCGTCCATACGCCCAGTGCCGCGAGTTGGTGGACATAGCCGCGACCCGTGCCGTCGCCCTGCAGCGCGTTGATCAGCGTTCGCACGTCGGAACGGCGGTGCCGCCCGGTGCTGCGGAACAACGTGTCCGGGCTCAACGACACACCCGGGAGCTGGACCTCGGGCGGAATCATCAGCCCGATCAGCACGCGCAGGTCGCCGGGCACGGACAGAGCGCCCGTGCTGGCGCTCAGCAGGACGATCCGCCGGCATCGGGCGGCGTACTGGAGCGCGAACTGCTGCGCGAGCGCACCACCCCAGGAGAAGCCCAGCAGGTCCACCTGCCGGTAGCCGAGCTGGTTCAGCAGATCGCTGACCATCCAGGCCAGTTCGGCGAAGCCATAGGGACGGAACGCGGCAGGGGAATCACCGACACCCGGGGTGTCGATGCGGATGACCTCCAGGTCGGGATCCAGTGCATCGACCAACGGCTGGAGCAGTTCCAGGCCTGCACCGATGCCGTTGAACATCAGCACCGGCACCCTGGTCGGGTCACCCCGTCGGATGTCGACCCGGAATTCCTGACCGGCCACCGTGAGTTGCCGTGCCGCCGCTTCGCCGGCGACCACGTGTCCGATGGCCATGCCATCTCCTTCCGGTCTTCGCTGACCTGCTGATCGACCGATCCGGCACGACTGCATCCTCGGCCCGTGCGCCGACCTGGGCCGGGACGGTCGACAGTACAGATGATCAACTGAAAATTCTTTGCAGCGGCCTTACGCCACGAGCGGACGTTGCGCACGGTTGACCCTTGGCGGTGCAGGGAATATCCCGATCATGTCCTTTGATCCCAAAGACGCGATGGTCACGGGCGCCGATTCCGGTGTCGGCCGCGCCATCGCCGATGCGCTGGCGGCGGCGGCGGGCATGGACGTCGAGGTCACCTGGCACACCGACTCCGACGGAGCGGAGAAGACGGCCGCCGAACAGCGCGAGTACGGCTGCCGCGCGGAGTTCGCCGGACTCGACACCACCGACACCGGTTTGATGAGAACCGTCGCACTCGAACTGGCCGCTCACCGGGTCGCCGCCAATTGTGACGCACCCGGTGAGATCACCACCCCGATGACCAGGCAGCCGGACGACTATCCGCAGGCCCGTGAGATCGCCTCCGTCGTAGCATTTCTCGTATCGCCATCGGCGAGTTGCGTGACGGGCGCTTCATGGCCTGTCGACGGTGGCATGCTGTTGACGGGACCACAGGCCGGATCCGCCACACCACCAGCGATGATCGGCGTTCCGCTGGATCTGCCCGATCGCTGGACATTTCGACCAACCACAACTGAAGGGAAGCAACGTGTCTGACGAGAAGTCGCCGGTAGCAAAGGTTGCCGAGCTCGCGAAGGACATCCGTATCGCGATGTTCACCACTGTCGATCCCGCCGGTGATGTGATCAGCCGACCGATGGCGCAGCAGGAAGTCGAATTCGACGGAGACCTCTGGTTCTTCGCCGAACGGGATTCGCGCAAGGTCGCCCACATCACTGCCGATCCCAGGGTCGGCGTCACCTTGACGTCGAACGACACCTGGATCTCGCTCAACGGTACGGCCGCGGTGGTGGACGACCCGGCGAAGGCCGAGCGGCTGTGGAACACCTGGGTGCAGGCATGGATGCCACAGGGGCCACGGGATCCGAGTGTCGTCCTGATCAAGGTGTCGGCCGAGAGCGCCGAGTTCTGGGACACGCCGGGTGGCCGGGTCGCGTCTGTGCTCAGTTTCGTCAAGGCGAAGGTGACCGGCGAGCCGTACGACGGTGGCGAGAACGAGCGCGTCAGCCTGTAGCAAAGGGCGATGGGCCCAGCGCATCGCGACATCGAACGGGCACCGCCACCGGCGCCGTCAGGACAGCCGGCGCCGGGTGATGGGCCCGTTGTGCACCAGTTCGGTGAATTGACCCCAAGGTGTCCGCCGGCGGAGCACCGGGCTTGCGGTGCTTGCCGCATCGCGCATCCCCGCGACCGCCTCCGCCAGCGCGGTGACAGCATCGATCTTCGGCTCCCAGTCGAGCAGCGTGCGGGCTCGGCCGGTGTCGAGCAGCGGCACCGCGAAGGCCAGATCGATCCACCCCGCATCGATTCGCTGCAGCCGCGCGCGCCAGCTCGCGGCCACCATCGCCCGCAGGGCCGCTGCCGGCAGCTGGACCGGTTGCGCGCCGAGCGCCGCCGCGAGTTCATCCCGGGTGATCGGCGGCTCGGCCGCGATGTTGAACGCGCCGCTCACTCGCTGCTCGATGGAGGCGACGACTGCGGCCGCAAGGTCGTCGGCGTGAACCAGCGGCACCGTGAAGCTCCGGTCCAGCGGCAACAACGGCAGGGCTGTGATCATCCGCGCGGGCAGGTAACCCGGGACGCCGTAGCGCAGCAGGGCGCTGCCGGCAGCCCGCTGCACGACGATTCCGGGCCTGAATCTGGTGATCACCCCGCTGCCTCCGGGACGCCCCGCCGCGAACTCGTCGAGCACCCGTTCGGCCGCGGCCTTGTGCCGGCTGTACACCGACGACGGCACCCCGTCCGTGGGCCAGCTCTCGTCCACCCGGCGACCTGGCTCGGCCCGCTGGTAGGCGCCGACCGAGGACATGTGGACGAGCTGCCCGACGCCGGCCCTGGCGACCGCCTCCACGACCGCGGTCAGACCGCCGACACCCACCCGCTCCAATTGGGCGGGGTCCCGGGTCGGCTGGAATCCCCAAGCCAGGTTGAGCACCGCATCGGCGCCGGTGAAAACGGGCGTCAAACGGTCCGACACGCCGGGCATCGAAACATCGATCCGGTGCCAGTGTGCGAGGTCATAGGGCGGCTGCGGCGCAGGGGTCCGGCGGCTGACCGCGACCACCTCGGGAGGGGTGTGGCGGGCCCGCAAAAGGCGCAGAACAGCGGTTCCTACGTTGCCGCTGGCTCCCACGATGACGATGCGCATGAGTGCTCTGTTCCCCCTTCTTGGGCAGTGCTGCGAGCAGGATTCGGAGAAAGATTCCAGGTTTCGTCCGTTTCTGTGCCCCACACCCGTTTCGAGGGTGAATAATGGGGTACTGAACGGGCATCACAAAGGAGGCTCACCATGAGCGGAAGTCCAAGAATGACAGCTGTGAATCGCCCGCTGAGCGCCCGGCAGGCCGAGGTTCTGCAGGCTGTTGCGGAGGAACGGATCGAGCGGGGACTGGTGTTGGGGACCTTGGAGCCGCACCTGCTGGATGGCCATGACGTCATCTGGTCGCTGCGCGCTCTGGTCATCAAGGGGCTCGTGCAGTTGCAGCCGATCGGGCAGCCGAGGTTGACCGATCGAGGCTGGTTGTCACTGCAGGTCGCGGCCTGAAAAGGGGACGGGCCGGCCCATCAGCCGGGCCGTCCCTGCTTTCGGTCCAGAGGAAGCCAATCCAGAACGGCTTGGATCTGCGCGTCCCAGTACGCCCAGTCGTGGGCGCCGGGGCCGAAGGTGGTTTCACTACGGATCCCACTGTCGGACAATGTCTTTGCGAAGCGCCGGTTCGACTCGATCAGAGGGTCGTCAGTTCCGCAGTGCACCGACAGCATCGGCGCGGACGCAGCGTCGACAGTGTCGAGCACAGCGAACAGGTCGTCCCGCGTGCCGGTGACCGAGCGGTTGCCGAACACGCGATCGTCGACATCGGATCGCAGGTCGGCGCGGAACTGCAGCCCTGCAACATCGAGCGCTCCGGACAGGCTGGCGGCGGCCGCAAACGTTCCCGGCCGCCGCAGGGCCCACTTCATCGCGCCGTATCCGCCCATCGACAAGCCCGCGACGAAGGTGTCCTCGCGGCGCTGCGACACGCGGAAGAAGTCCCCGACCAAGGCCGGGAGCTCTTCGGTCAGAAACGCCCAGTACGGCAGGCCGTGTTGCTCGTTGGCATAGAAGCTTCGATGTACCTGCGGCATCACCACCGCAAGGCCGAGCGGAGCGACGTACCGCTCGATAGAGGTACGTCTGGCCCATGTGGTGTCGTCGTCGCTCAGGCCGTGCAACAAGTAGAGCACCGGCGGATCGCCGGGCCGCTCGACGCCGGTCATGCCGATCTGGGCGGTCGTGCGCTGCGGCAGGATCACCGTCATCGACACACCCATCGCCAGCGTGTCGGAAAAGAAGTCGCACCGCATCAACGCCATCCTGGGGCACCTTTCTCTTAGCCTGGGGTAATGCCCGTCCGCACGGCTGTGCCGCCCGCCGCCATCGACTTCGACGCGATCCGTGCGGAACTGTCGATACCCGATACCTACCCGTCCGACGCAGTGGCCGAAGCGGTGAGAGTCGCCCAGCAGTTGCCTCCGGATGATCCGATCGACGTACCGTTCGTGACCGTCGATCCGGTCGGTTCCAAGGATCTCGACCAGGCGGTGCACCTGGCCAGGGACGGACAGGGTTACCTGGTGCACTACGCGATCGCCGACGTCGCGTCCTTCGTGCCGGCCGCAGGTGCGGTCGCTGCGGAGTCTTGGCGTCGCGGAGCGACCCTGTACAGCCCCGACCGGAGCACGCCCCTGCATCCTCTGGAGTTGTCGGAAGGCGCCGCCAGCCTGTTGCCGGGGCAGCACCGGCCGGCCGTGCTGTGGACCATTCGGCTGGACGTGCGCGGTGAGCCGACAGAGGTCGACGTCCGCCGGGCTGTGGTGAGATCGGTGGCGCAGTTGAGCTACCCGGCCGTGCAGACGGACGCGGACGCCGGGACACTTCACCCCTCGATCGCCCTGCTGCCCGAGATCGGGCGGTTGCGCCGCGAACGCTCCCGTGAACGCCACGCGATCAGCCTGGACATCCCGGATGCGGAGATCGTGCGGGGGACCGACGGCCACTGGACACTGGAATTGCGGGCGGTGCTGCCGGTGGAGCAGTACAACGCCGAGATCAGCCTGCTCACCGGAATGTGCGCGGCGTCGATGATGCTCGCCGCCGGTATCGGCCTGCTGCGCACCCTGCCCGCGCCCGACGGCCGCCAGATCACAGCCCTGCGCAAAGCCACGGCCGCCCTCGGCATCCCGTGGCCCGATGATGTCCCGCCGGGGGACGTCATCGGGCAGCTGGACGGATCGCGGCCCAGGGACGCGGCATTCCTCGAGGACGCGGTGCGGTTACTCCGCGGTGCGGGCTACACGGCGTTCGACGGGGCGCCACCCGAGCGGTCCGAACATGGTGGTGTCGGTGCGCCCTACGCACACGTCACCGCCCCGCTGCGGCGGCTGGCCGACCGCTACGCCACAGAGATCTGCCTGGCCGTACACGCGGGCGCCGCAGCGCCGGCCTGGGTCAGGGACGCGTTGGCGGACCTGCCGAAGGCAATGGCCGCTGCGGATCGGAAGGCCGCCGAGCTGGCGAAGGCCTGTTCCGGGGCGGTGTCCGCGTTCGTGCTGCACGGTCGGGAGGGCGAGGAGTTCACGGCGACCGTGCTGCAGATCGAACGGGAGCGCGACCGGGCCGTCGTCATCCTGCACGAGCCGCCCGTGCGTGCGCACTGTTCACCCGCCGGTCTGTCCGAGGGTTCTGTGATCAGGGTGCGGCTGCTGTCGGCGGATCCGTCCGCCCACCGCTTCGTCGTACAGCCGGTGGGGTGACCGCGCTGTCGGTCAGGGCGGGTGGCAGGCTGCGTGGCATGGGAGACGAGATCGGCCGGTCGACGGCCTTCTACTACAACATCACCACCGGTGAGGTCGAACCGGAGGGCAAGAGCAAGGGCAAGGAACTGCTCGGCCCGTTCCCCACCCGTGAGGAAGCGGCGAACGCGCTGGAGATCATCAGGGAACGCGAGGAACGCAAGAACGCCGAGGATCGGGAATGGCGCGATCGCTGATCGCGCTGACGGTCAGGTGACCTCGAAGACCGACCGCGCGCAGCCACGAATCCGCGACCTCACCTGGGTGGTGGCCCTGGCCGCCGCCCTGTGGGGCACCGACGCTCTGCTCAGGGTTCCGCTGGCACGGGAAGTGGCCGCGCCGACCATCGTCTTTGCCGAGCACGCCGTCCTGGTCCTGGTCCTGCTGCCGTTCCTGCCTCGCGCGATCCGGGCCTTCCGATTGCTGGACACCGGCGGCAGGCTCGCGGTCGTGGGGATCGGCGCCGGAGCCTCCGCCGTCGCGACGACGCTGTTCACCTTGTCGTTCCGCTTCGGTGACCCGGTGACGCCGGCCGTCATCCAGAAGTTCCAGCCGGTCATCGCCATCGCCGGCGCCGCGCTGCTGCTGCACGAGCGGCTACGGCCGTCTTTCGCCTTCTTCGCCGTGCCGGCGTTGATCGGTGCCTGGCTGCTGGCGTTTCCCGATCCGCTCGACATCGGCGTCGACCAGGTTGCCGTTGTCCTGCTGGCGCTGGGCGCGGCGACGTTGTGGGCCGCCGGTACGGTGCTCGGACGATTGGTTGCGACCAGGCTGACCGCGGTGGAGCTGACCACGCTGCGCTTCGCTTTCGGGCTGCCGGCGGCGTTGGTCATCGTGCTGGCGACGGGTTCGGCCCTCTGGGTCCCCGACGTGGCCAGCACCGTCTCGGTGGTCGGTATCGCCCTGGTGCCAGGACTTCTCGCGATCTGGCTGTACTACGTCGGTCTACGGCGGACGGCGGCGTCGAGGGCAACTCTGGCCGAGCTCGCCTTCCCGCTGACCGCCGCGGTGGTGGGCGTGGCGTTCCTGGACGCGCATCTGCGGGCCGGGCAATGGCTGGGCGCGGCGCTGGTGGTGGGGGCGGTGACCGCACTGTCGTGGCACGAGTCGCGGGCGAGGGTTCCATCGGTGCAGGTGTCACCCGATCGGCTGGCTCCCGAGCTCCACTAGTCCCGGCTGCAACGGCGCGGGCAAGCTGGTCCCGATCTTCGTCCCCGTCCGCTGCAGGCGCCGATGGCAGAATCGAGCGGTGTCCAGCACCCTCCGTCGCAAACGCCGTCCACAGTCCCTGATCGCTGCCGGCGCCCTCTTGTTGGCGGTGACGCTCGCCGCGTGCTCGAGTTCGGTGGCCGGGACCGCGACGACCGGCCGGCCCGGAACCGCCGACGCGACCGCCACGCCGCCCACCTCGGCAGGCACCCCGGCAGCGGTGCCGGCGGGTCTGGAGAAGTTCTACGGGCAACAACTCGACTGGGGCTCGTGCGCAGATCTCGCGACATCGGACGAGAACAAGTTCTACCGCTCCGCATCGCTGCAGTGTGCCGATCTCACCGTCCCGTTGAGCTACGACGATCCGGGCGGTCCGACGATCAGCCTGAAGGTGTTGCGCAAGCCCGCGACCGACCAGGGCGCGCGGATCGGCTCGGTGATCATCAACCCGGGCGGCCCCGGTGTATCAGGGGTGGACACCGCCGGCCAGCTCGCCGCGTACGGCGTGACCGCTGAGCTCAACAAGAAGTTCGACATCGTCGGCTTCGACCCGCGTGGCGTCGGCTCCTCGAGCCCGGCGATCCGCTGCCAGACCGACGCCGAGCGGGACGCCGCCCGAGAGTTCACCGTTCGCACCCGCACGCAGGCGGAGGTGGATGCCGCCAATGCGGAAAACGAGAGAATCGCCCAAGGGTGCGCGGCGCTCTCGGGCAGGGATGAAGGGATCGACGGTCAGGCTTTCCTGGCCAACGTCGGCACCAGCAACGTGGCCAAGGATCTGGACGTCCTGCGGGCGGCGGTCGGCGACGACAAGCTCACCTACCTCGGTTGGTCCTACGGCACCAGCATCGGGACCTCCTACGGCCGGCAGTTCCCGGGCAATGTGCGGGCAATGATCCTGGACGGTGCCATCGATCCGAACGCCGACGCCGTGCAGGAGGCGATCGGTCAGAGTGAGGGATTCCAGAAGGCGTTCGACGACTTCGGCGCGTGGTGCGCGCAGCAGGCGCAGTGCGCGCTCGGCAACGATCCGGCGCAGGCGACGGCCAACTACCAGCGGCTGGTGCGGCCGCTGCTGGACAACCCCGTCAAGCTGCCGGACGGACGGGTGCTGAGCTTCGGTGACGCCAACACCGGGACGGGTCAGGCGCTGTATTCGGAGAGCCTGTGGGAGCCGTTGTCGACTGCGCTCACCGACCTGTCGAACGGGGACGGCACGGGAATGATGGCGCTCGCCGACTCTTACGACGGCCGCGCCGCAGACGGCACCTACAGCAACACATTGGACGCTTTCCTGGCGATCGGCTGCATCGACGGATCTCGTTCCGTGCCGGCGGATGCCGCGCAGCAGCTGGCCGAGAAAGCAGCTGCTGCGGCACCGTTCGCCGATTCCGGAGATCCGCCCCGAGCCATCAAGGATTCCTGTGACTACTGGCCGGTGCCGCCGACACCGGAGCCGACCCAGATCGACGTCACGGGTCTGCCCAGGGTGCTGGTCATCTCCACCACCAAGGATCCGGCCACCCCGTACCAGGCCGGCGTGAACCTGGCCAAGGAGTTGGGCGCCGCGCTGCTGACCGTCGAGGGCACCAATCACACCGCTTATCTCGGCTTGGGCAACACGTGCGTCGACGACATCGGCACGGCGTACCTCACCACCCTGGCGCTGCCAGAGGAGGGCGCGAAGTGCTCGTGATCCGGCGGCACAATTCAGCGTGTCCACCGCCGCCGCCGGCTACCTCTGGTCGCTCACCCACAGCCCCAACAGCCCGCGGAAGTGAGCCAGGAACTCGTCCTGCTCGTGCGGGGGGTAGGTGGCCTTGACCGTGCTCACCAGCAGCTGGTCGAAGTCGGCCGAGCTGATCCAGTCGTAGACGATGTCCGGCAGCGACGCGAGCGCGGTCGAGCAGAATTCCCGGTAGACATCGGCCTCGAAGTACTGATCGGCCATCAGCGCGTACCGGCCCAGTTTGTCCGACCAGCTCAGCTCCGGATCGTCGGCGACGTCGAACCAGGCGCGGGTGTTGGTGTCCACCTGAGGCTTTCGGCCGGTCACCGCGCAGAACACCGACCAGGACACGAGTTGGGTGATGGCCCAGGGGAAGTAGTAGTGCAGCGAGGTGATCGCGATGTCCGGGCAGGCGTTGGCGTAGTCGATCGGCTTGACGCTGGTCCCGCTCACCAACGACTCGCAGGAATTGAATTCCCATCGGAAAAACGCATTGATGGTGCGCGACAGGGTCAGGATCTCCATTCCCGCCTCCGCCGGCAGGAAATTGTGCGAGACCTCGTACCGGTGGTGCATGGGTAGTTCGGGCCTGAAACGCATGATCTTTGTTTCCGGCCCGATGGTCAGTGAGCGGGCGAAGGAGTCGTACTCCGATGCCGCCTGCAGATGCATCAGCATCTGACCGGATTCGTCATACGCGCGGTGCAACGCGGCGGTGTCGTCGACCCGGGAGACGCCGCGCCACGCGCCGCCGTCGAACGGCTTCATGTACAGCGGGAAGCCGACCCGGGACGCGACCTCGTCGAGATCGAAGGGCAGGTTGTAACTCTCGGCGGTGTAGGCCCATTTCTCGTGGTCGACCGGATTCTTGTACGGCACCAGTACGGTCTGCGGAATATCGAAACCCAGGCGCATCATGGCGCAGTAGGCCGAATGCTTTTCCATGGCCTGGAAGGTGAACGGATTGTTGATCAGATACGTGTCGTTGACCAGCGCCGCCTTCTTCAGCCACTCCCGCGGGTGGTAGTACCACCAGGCCAGACGGTCGATGACGACGTCATGGCGGACCGGCGCCCGCAGGTCGAACGGTTCGATGGTGAGCCGTTCGGTGGAGATCTGATGCGGTTTGCCTTGATGGGTCACAGGATCGAGCCGGCGGGTGAGGGTTTCGAAGGCGATGGGCCAGTCCTTCTCGGTACCGAGCAGCAGCCCGATCAGATGGGTGGCGGAGTCTCGTCGCGGCGCGGTCATGGGTGTGATCTTTGCCGGACGGATCCTGGGCGGCAACGTCGGGGGCGCCCGACGGCCTGGGTCGTCGTCCTCACACCAGTGGCTTAGGTTGGGGCCCGAGGGGGTGGGCGGATGCGCAATGCATCGACTGTACGAACGTCAGGGCCGCGACGTTTCAGACTTCTGGGTGCCGCCATGGCTGTGTGTCTGGCGGCTTCCTGCTCAGCAGCCGAATCCGGCTCTCCGGCGACCACGGATCGGTCATCGTCCGGCGCGGCCGTCTCATCCAGTGCGGCAGTCTCATCCAGTGCGGCAGTCTCAACCAGTGCGGCAGTCTCAACCAGTGCGGCAGTCTCATCCAGTGAGGTCGGATCGGTCGAAGCACAATCGCCGTCGAGCGATCGCCCCTTACCCTCGTCGTCGCCACCGCCCGCCGCCACGGCGGCTGCTGCCAGTTCACCAAAGCCGAGCAGGTCCGATCCGGCAGATCGCCCGTCCCGATCGTCCTCTTCAGCATCCGCACAGCGGGCGATCCAGCTGACAGATTTCCGATCCTGGTCGTTCAAGGTGGCCGGCGGACGGACAGTCACCCTGCACGACGGCACCGACACCGACGAGTTCGGCCGCACCACCACCCTGGCCGACACGGTCTACTCCGACGCCGACGGTGACGGATTCACCGATGCTGCCGTCGAGATCCAGGTCATGGACGGAAACGGGTTCGAGTCACTCTGGTACATCGTTCGGTGGGACAAAGCGGCGGGCAAGGCCGTACAGATCGACGATCCCTTTGCCCGCACCTTTCGCTGCGGGGACGTGGTGGATTCGGTGAAGGCGGCCGCCCGCGGATTCACCGTCACCGAGCACCGGACCGAAGGCGACCTCGCGTCCTGTGCCGACCAGCCGCCGATCGCCATCACCCGGACGGTCGGAGTTCGTGACGGTTGGCTCGCCGAATTGTCGCCGGACAAGGGGTACGGCGGGATCTGCCCACATGCCATCGGCACCGACGGCGGACACTCACCACCGGCGGATCTCAGGCTCGCGCCCAGCGACGACGCGCCCCCGATCGGGGACACCGCCGTGGCGGCCTGGCTGCTGTTGCCCCCCGAGAACAGCAAGTACTCGGGCGATGAGAAATGGCGCCTGATGGGCTACTCGACAACCGGCACGGACGAAACGTGGTATTCGGCCTGCGCCTGGGCGCACGCCTGACGCGTTGCCGGCGAGCTGATCACGGTCGTCCACCGCAATCGACATCCGCGGGCATCGGATCGGAGCTATTCGATGTTGGCGTGCGCGCGAGCTGCCAGACCGTTGTCGACACCGCGAGCGTCGGCAATCCTCAGGCAGACCACGTCGAGACAAAGGTGAGCGGCCTGGTCGAACAAGCTCGACAACGGTTGAATGGTGGGCGTCTCATCGACCCGCCGGTGTTTCGTGGCAGCTGGGATGACCAGCTTCCGGTCGGCCATCCTGCCCAGCGGTGAGTCCGGATCGGTGGTGACCGCCCACAGGGTGGCGCCGAGGCGGGTTGCCTGCTCGGCGACGCGGACCGTGCCGCCGGTTGTGCCGGATCCGGAAACTGCGACCAGGGTGTCGTCGTCGCTGAGTGCAGGAGTGGTCGTTTCGCCGATCACGAACACCGGTAGACCCAGATGCATGAGCCGCATGGCGAAAGCTTTGGCCATGAAGCCCGATCGGCCTTCGCCTGCGACGAAGACCCGTTCGGCAACCACCAGCGATGACGCCATGGTGTCCAGAGCCGTAGGGTCGATCTTGTCGACGACGTGCCCGATCTCGGCCAGGACGGTGTCCAGTTCGTCGCCAGATTGCCGCGTCATGGTTTCCTCGCAGTCATGGAATTCGCTCCTGCCCGGTCGCCGTCCCGGTTCGCCGACTCGATCGCCGCTCGGAGCTCCTGAGCCGCGGCTGCGGGGTCGGTCGCGGCCGTCACCGCCGACCCTACGATCAGCCGGACATCCCCCCATTGCGCCACTGCCGGAACGTGTGCGATCCCCAGACCGCCGGCCAGTGCAAGCCGGCGTCCGGTTGCCCATGGACCGAGCAGGGCTGCAGCCTCCATCCCGGCCGCCTGTGCGTCTTTCGGCACGTGCGCGGCAAGCACCACTGACGCCGGCATTGCGGCCGCAACTCTCGATGTGCCGGTGACGTCCAGGGCCATCAGGTCGAGCATCAATTCGATCCCGAGTTCGTCGGCGACCCGCACCGCGAGAGTCAGTGTCTGAGGTGTCGAGAGACCGAGAACAGTGGCCGATGCCGCTCCCGAATCGGCCGCCATGGTCATCTCGGTGCGAGCATCGTCGACGGTCTTCATGTCGGCGAGCACCGGTGTGTCGCCCGCAGCCGCAACGATGCGGACGACTCCCGCCATCCCGTAGCGCTTGATCAGCGAAGTGCCCACTTCAATCCAGTCGGCAGACCCGCGGACCTGATCGGTGATGGCCTCGGCGCGATCCAGGGGAATCCGGTCAAGGGCTATCTGCAGCGTTGCTGTGCCGGGTCGGTGCGCCTTCATCCGACGCCTGCCGGATGACCGCCCGCGCGACGGCGTCCCTTGGAGTGGTCCCGGAGGAAGGTGGTCAGTTCCAGGCGGGTCGGCAGACCGTCCCGGTCACCCGGACTCGTGGTTGCCATGGCCCCCACCGCAGACGCCCGACGCAGGCACTCCCGGACGCTCAACCCGTCGAGGGTGGCGCTGACGTATCCGGCAGCGAAACCGTCTCCGGCTCCGACGGTGTCGACCACCCGCACCGCGAACACATCGCGGTGGACCGTTTCGGTCCGAGTGATCACGGTGGCGCCGTGAACGCCGTCCTTGACGATGACCGCGGATGCGCCCATGTCGAGATAGGTGTGGCCCACCACCAGCGCATCTGTCGTTCCCAGGAGCACCCGCCCCTCGCTCGCCCCCGGCAGCACGATGTCGGCGAGCCGCACCATGGCATGGATCACGTCGATCATCTCCTGGTTCGACGACCAGAGGGTGGGGCGAAGGTTGGGGTCGAAAGAAACCGTGGCACCGTGGTCCCGGGCCACCTGCACCGCTCGAAAGGCGAACTCACGGCTCGTCGGTGAGAGGGCCAACGGTATGCCTGTCACATGAACATGACGGGCGCCACTGATGTACCCCTGAAGTGCGGGATCCCACGACAGTCGCGATCCTGCGGAGTTCTTTCGGAAATAGACGACTTCGGGATCACCACCGCCGGCGTGTGACTTGATCTGGAATCCGGTAGGTGCTTCTGGATCGATGCTCACGTGTGCGGTGTCGATCCCGGTGCCGGACAGTGCCGTGTGGATGAACCGGCCGAAGGGGTCGTCTCCTACCCGGCCGATCCAGCCCGTGCTGTGGCCAAGGCGCGCCAGGCCGGTGGCGACGTTGGTCTCAGCTCCGGCGAGTGAGCGGCTGTAGTGCTCGACCTCGTCAAGCGAACCCGGGGTGTCGGCAACGAACATGGCCATTGCCTCACCGAAGGTGAGGACTTCCGGTGCCGGGCGTCCGCTGTTCATCGCAGCGGTGACTTCGACGCTGCAACCGCCGCGGGAGCTGCAGGCGGTGGCGCTGCGGACGTTTCTGCTTCGACCCCACAGTTTCGGCGCTCGGTGACGGGGTTGGTCAGCTCACCGATGCCGGAGACCCAAACCGTGCTGACGTCGCCGGGAGTCAACGTCAGGCTGCGCCCGGGTGCTCCGGACAGGATCACATCGCCCGGCTGCAGTGTCATGACGGAGCTCAGGTACACCAAGAGCTCCGCAACGCTGCGAGCGAGTCCCTTTGTGCTTGCCGCAGTGCCTTCATGTGCAGCATCGCTGAGCTTCACCGGTACATCGGTGGGATCGAGGTCAGTGCGGATCCACGGGCCGAGGGGGGTGAAAGTGTCTCGGCTCTTGGCCTCCGTCCACAGGCTGTCCGACGCCTGTGCAATCCGATCCGTGACGTCGTTGGCGCAGGTGTACCCGTAGACGGCGGTCAACGCACTTTCGCGGGTGAGGTTCTTGGCGCTACGGCCGATCACGACTGCCAGCTCTGCCTCGCCCTCGACGCGGAGCTGATCCGATTGCAGTTCGATCTCCTGCCCGGGGCCGATCACCGAATGCGGCGATTTGTGAAATGCCTGCGGGGGAATCAGCCGGTCGGAGTATCCGGTGTTGTGCGCCATGCCCAGTACCAGCTTGGGTTGGCACGGCGCCAACAGGTCCGCCTCTGTGGCGGGCACAACCCCGCTCACCGTCTGCCCAGCCGAGTCCGACGCGAAGGGATTGCGCACCGGTGCATAGTCGATGGCGCCATCGGCCGACCTGCCCACCTCGGCGTAGGTGACCATTCCCCGCTGAGCGCCTGTGGTCACCCGGATGCGGGCCAACAGCATCAGGCACCCGCCGGAGCGCTGAGCAGGCGGCTGTTGTTGATTCGGGCGACGACCGGCATGAGCGCTGCGGACACCCCAAGGCACGCGGCCATCAGAAGGAATGAGGTATCGGTGGATCCCGTGCTGCCGTTCAGCCATCCGATCAGGTACGCACCTGCGAAACCACCCAGCGCTCCGAAGGAATTGATCAAGGCGATCGACGCTGCGGCGGCCTGCCGGGGCAGGAACTCCGGGATATAGGCGAAGTATGGCCCGTAAGGCGCATACATGGCAGCACCGGCCACCGCCAGCAGCAGGAATGACCACCAGAAGTTGTCCGGTCCGATCAGGTACGACCCGTAGAACGCGACCGCACCGAGGGCCAACCACGGCCACACGTAATTGGCACGGTTGCCGGCCCTGTCGGATGCGCGGGAATTGACCAACATGAGAATGGCTGCGAGAGCGTACGGTATGGCTGAGATCAAGCCCGTCAGTCCGATGCCTGACTCCGAGCCTGCGGACACGATCGAGGGCAGCCAGAACACGAAACCGTAGACGCCCAGACTCCACAGGAAGTATTGAACGGACAGCAGGACGACGTTTCCGGAACTGAGCGCCTTGAGGTAGCCACCGGCCGGCTTGATATTCGCCTGCTCTTCGGCGATGGCTGATTCGACGGCCTCGGCCTCAGCCTCCCCCAACCATGTCGCGTCGCGGGGCCTGTCCCTCATGACGTACCGGAAGATGAAGGCCCACACGAGTGCCGGAACGCCCTCGAGGATGAACATCCAGCGCCAGCTCGACAGCTCGATGATGTAGCCGGACACCGCCGACAACCACATCACGGTGATGGGATTACCCAGGATCAAGAAGGTGTTCGCGCGCCCGCGTTCCTTGCTGGTGAACCAGTTGGCGAGCAGGATCACCATGGCAGGCAGGACGGCCGCCTCCACCACACCGATCGCGAATCGGACCGCGATCAGTGCTGTTGATGAAGTGAGCAATCCTTGCGTGGACGCAAGGACACCCCAGGCAACCAGCGACCAGAACACGAGCCGAACAGCGCTTCTGCGCTCAGCGTAGATTGCACCCGGAATTTGGAACAGGAAGTAGCCAAGAAAGAAGCTTGCCCCGATCAGCGCCGACAGTGAAGCGCTCAAGTCGAGTTCGGATTCCATGCCACCGGCGACGGCGATCGAGAAGTTCGACCGGTCGAGGTAGGCGAGCGAATAGGTGACAAAGGCGATGGGGACCAGTTTGGTCCAGCGCTTGCTGGCCAGGAAACCCCGATCGAGTATGTCCGACCGAGAAGACGCCTGCTCCGGCGTGGAACTCAACGATGGCTTTTCGCTCGGCATGGCCACATCCTTGGGGTTCGCCGATTTCCATCGGCTCGACGGAAAATGCGCTTGCCAAGAAGGCCCAAAAACGGTCAACAGTGAGTTACCGGTCGCCCGGCAACGCCCCAATCGCCTGAGAACGGACCAACTTTATTCCTGGTTTCCCGTAGCCGCCAAGCTTCAGCCAAAGTTCGCCCGATCAGCGCAGCGGCGAAACGCCACAGCGGTGATGCCCGGTCGTCCCAGTGGATCGCTCTGGCCGGCCGGGAGTGATGCGTCGTGACTGCGGACTTCATCCCTGGCGTGCAGCGGCTTTCGCTTCGTCGCGCAACTGCAAACATTGCGCATCACGGTAGGTCGATGAACCGCTGCGGGTGATCCCTGGACAAGCTCGGATCTTGGCGATGTCCGTATTCGCCCGGTGGCTGTGTCGCGAATCCCTCGAATCCAATGGGAGTCCGAAACGAGACCTCATCGATATCGTTTCGCCGACCGGGAGTGTTTGACCTGACGGGATGGCCGGTCGGAGTTGGCCAAGAACCACAACGGGCCCAACCGGGCACGATGACAACACCGAGCGTTCCCCATGAAATCACGTCGGGAATTGTTCGAGCCTCGATGGTGGCCGGCTCGGCGCGCACGCGGCTGGAGGGATCGCCGCCTCAGCCGACTTGCGGCAGATAGATGGATGCCTGCGCCCGCCAACTGGCCCAATCGTGGGGCCACTCGTGGCCCCAGACGAACAGTTCGTGTGGAATGCCCTTGGCCGCCAGCACCCCGGCCAGCTCGCGGGTGGAGGCGTTGGCGCCGGTGGTGTCCTCCCACATGCCACTGCCCACCACCAAAGTCAGCGCAAGCCTTGACCGGAGATAGTCCAGATGGCCGCCGTGCGCGCCGGGCAAGAACTGCAGCGGGCTGGCGTAATAGGTCTCGTCGTCCGCCGGGCCCCAGCCACGCCACGCCCACGGGTTGTAGTTGCCGGAGAAGGCGACCGCGCGGCCGAAGACATGTGGATGGCGTAGCGCGAACAGAACCGCATGGAAGGCGCCCATCGACGGACCGGCAGTGGCGATGTCGTCACGGCCACCACACTTGTCGCGGATGAAAGGTACGACGTGCCAGACCAGCCAGTCCTCGTACCGACGGTGGTTGCGGGCGCGGTCGGTCAGTGGCATCCACGATGCCGACCACGACGAGTTGTCGAAGGACGGCAGGCAGAACACCGTGATCCGGCCCTCGTCGATGGCCGGGCGGACGGCCTCGAGCATGCCGTTGGCCTCGAAGTCCCACGGTTCGCCGGCCTCGGACGGGAACCAGATCACCGGCCGACCCCAGTGGCCGTGCACGGCGATCTCGGCCGATCCGCCCAGTGACGGCGCGTCGATGCGGTGGTATTCGGTCCGGGTCATCGCGGTGTGGTCCTCGTCGGTCGCTGCGGGTGGCGTTGCAGCGAGCCGATCAGCTCGTCCAGCGCCGGGAACCAGGCGTCCCGCCAGCCGATCATGGTGTGCGCGTCCGGCACGACCCGCAGGGTGACCGGGTGGCCCTGACGCCGCAGCGCGGTGGCCATCGCGCGGTTGTTGCCCAGGTTCTCCTCGATGCTGCCGCAGGTGATCAGCACCGGAACGGGCCGCGGGGTGCCTGCCGATGACGGTTCCGGACCCGCCTCCACCCGCTCCACCGCAGCGCAGATCTGCTCGAAGTGCGGGAAGTGACTCTCCTGACCGTCCAGTGCGCGGGTGAAGAACGACCCGGATTGCAGGGCCAGTGCGGTGATGGAGCCAGGGTGTCTGCGCTGGATGGTGAGCATGGACAGCGCGCCCAGGCTGGCGCCCAGACCGACCACCGGACCGGTCAGCACCTGCTTGGTGAGCGCGGGGATCACCACGTCGGCAACGTGGTCGGCGTAGTCAGGATCGGCGGCGTACCACTGATCACGCAAACCGTTCGGCGGGTCGAGCAGGCCGACCCTGATCGGCAGCTCCCGCGACATGGCGGTGGCCCAGGACAGCAGCGACCCCCGGTCGGCCATGTCGCTGCCGTCGTTCGCGAGCAGCAACGGCGCTGCGGTATCGGCGGCCAGCCCGGGCGGCGACCACAGCTTGACCGGAACCTGTTGCTGCAGTTTGCTTTTCGGTGTGCTGATCGCACGTAACGGACCAGTTGGCCGGGTCAGCAGCCAATTGGGCTGGCGGTACTCCGGGAACCGGATCTCGCTCTTCTCGCCGAACGGATTCGGCACCCGCAGCGGGTTCGATGGGTCGCACGTCCAGGTGTAGTTTTCAGCCACCCGGGTCGTCAGCTGGTACTCCAGGCGCCACGCATCCGGCCGGGGAATCCGCAGGCGCCAGGCACCTGCCGACCAGCTGAACTCCGGATCGACGTCATCGACAACCCAGTCGACCTCGAGTCGGACACCGTCGAGTTGCCGGTTCTCGTCGGCGAAGCTGAACTCGACATGGTCTGCGGTGACGATGGGTCCGTGCGGGGTGACCGCCGTTCGGGCAGCAGAGGTCGCCGGGGCGGTTCTGGGCATCCAGCCACGGTACGTCACCGGCCACCGCTGACGCTGATTCACGGGTGCGGCAACCCCCGGGTAACAGGGCACTTCTATGGTGGTGCCATGGACCGTCAGCAGCAGTTCGTCCTGCGCACCCTCGAGGAACGCGACATTCGCTTCGTTCGTCTGTGGTTCACCGATGTGCTCGGGATCCTGAAGTCGGTCGCGGTCGCCCCGGCGGAACTGGAAGGCGCGTTCAGTGAGGGCATCGGCTTCGACGGATCGGCGATCGAAGGCTTCGCGCGCGTCTTCGAATCCGACATGGTCGCCCGGCCGGACCCGTCGACCTTCCAGGTCCTGCCGTGGGAGGCAGAGGGCGGTCGGGTGTACTCGGCGCGGATGTTCTGCGACATCACGATGCCGGACGGCTCGCCGTCCTGGGCCGACCCGCGACACGTTCTGCGGCGGGCCATGGGCGAGGCGGCGTCGATGGGATTCACCTGCTACGTGCACCCCGAGATCGAGTTCTTCCTGTTCAAGAACCTGCCCGATGACGGCACCCCGCCCGAGCCCGCCGACCGGGGTGGCTTTTTCGATCAGGCCTCTCATGACGCCGCCCCGCACTTCCGGCGCAGCGCGATCGAAACGCTCGAGGCAATGGGCATCTCGGTCGAGTTCTCGCACCACGAGGGCGCCCCTGGCCAGCAGGAGATCGACCTGCGCTACGCCGATGCACTGACCATGGCGGACAACATCATGTCCTTTCGCTATGTCGTGAAAGAGGTGGCACTGACCCACGGCGTACGGGCTTCGTTCATGCCCAAGCCGCTTGTGCACCATCCGGGATCGGCGATGCACACCCATTTTTCGCTGTTCGACGGGGAGACGAACGCCTTCCACAGCCCGGACGACGAGTATCAGCTGTCCGCCACGGGCAAGGCCTTCCTGGCCGGAGTGATCAAACACGCGCCGGAGATCACCGCCGTCTCATGCCAGTGGGTGAATTCCTACAAGCGCTTGGTGGTCGGTGACGAGGCTCCGACCACTGCGTCATGGGGCACCGCCAATCGCTCGGCGCTGGTCCGGGTGCCGAACTACTCGCCCGGGAAGGCTTCGAGCCAGCGCCTGGAGTTCCGGCTGCCGGACTCGGCCTGCAACCCGTACCTGATGTACACGGTGGTGATCGCCGCCGGCCTGAAGGGCATTCGCGAGAAGTACGAGCTGCCGGCACCGGCCGAGGACAACGTGTGGTCGCTGTCCGAGGTGGAGCGGCGGGCCATGGGTTACCAGAAACTCCCGACATCGCTGGAATCGGCGTTGTCGGTGATGGAGGGATCCGAACTGGTGGCAGAGGCGTTGGGGGAGCACGTGTTCGACTTCTTCCTGCGGAACAAGCGCGCAGAATGGGAGGCCTACCGGCGGCAGGTCACCCCGCAAGAACTCAAGCGGTACCTGTCGCTCTGACCCCGGTCGCGCCGTGCTCACCGTCCAGCGTTGGTCCGACCCGGAACTGTTCGGGGCCGCGATCGAGCCCCTGATCCGACGCGACCCGGTGGGCGCAACCATGGTCGCGCACGTGCTCGCCGGGCACCTGGTGCATCCCTACGCCGGTGGCGCGCCGTTGATGCTGGGGGTGTCGGTGGACGCTGACATTGCTCTGGCCGCGTTGCGGACCTCGGGGCATCCGGTGCTGGTGGTGCTCGATCCGGCACTGGATCACGCCGGCGACGTGCTCGACGGGCTTGTCCTGGCGCTGGCGGACGGCGCGGAACCCGTCACGGGTTTCAGCGGCAGGACATCGACCGTGCTGGCCCTGGCGGACGCATGGACCGGGCACACCGGCATCGACTGCCACGTCCGGATGTCGACCCAGTTCTACCGGTTGACGTCGCTGATCGAACCGTCCGGCGTGGCCGGTTCGCCGCGTGCGGCGGTGCTGACCGACGAAGCCGAGTTGGATCTGCTGGGCCGTTGGTTGGACGAGTTCGGCCACGAGACCGGGGTGTCCCGAGGATTGCCCCCGCCAGACCGGACGATGGTGCTGGCCAACGCGGAACGGGGTCAGGTGTCGTTGCTGTGGTGCGTCGACGGGCTGCCGGTCGCCTTGGCCGGACATTCCGCGGTGCGTCATGGTGTGGTCCGCATCGCGCCGGTGTACACGCCGCTCGAGCACCGGCGCCGGGGCTACGGGGCGGCGGTGACCGCTGCAGCCGTGCACTCGGCGCATGCACTGGGCGCCGCGGATGTCACTCTCTTCGCCGACGTCGACTATCCGCCGGCGAACGCGGTCTACCAAGGGTTGGGGTTCGAATCGCTGGCGACCTTCGCCCACCTGGAATGCGTCGCCGACGGATGACGGGCCGACGGGCCGGAATCGCGCCTGCATTTCAGGCCGCGGCGATCATCTGGCGATAATGTTCCGTACGTGAAGGTCACCATCTGTGTGATGGCCGGCTTCACGGTGAGCATCGACGGCAGGCCCCTGCCCCCGTCGCTCTGGCGCAGGCGGGACGCAGCTTCACTTGTCAAGATCCTTGCGCTCACGCCCAGGGCGAGGTTGCCTCGAGATCAAGTAATGGATCGGCTCTGGCCGAATGTGGATTTCGATGCTGCCCTGCCGCGCCTGCACAAAGCCGCGCATTACGCCAGGCACGCGTTGGGGACTCCGGGCGCGATTGTTCTCCGCGGACAGACCGTCTCGCTGTTTCCGGACCACCTTCTGGTCACCGACGTCACGGAGTTCGAACGCGCAGCCGCTGCCGCCCTGAAAGGAGGTCCGGAGTCGGCGGACCTGGTCTCGAACGCAATCGATCGATATCAGGGCGACCTGCTGCCTGACGATCTCGACGAATCCTGGTCCGACGAACCACGTCGTCGCCTTCGTCTGCAATTCCTGCGGCTGCTGCGCTCCGCTCATCGGTGGAACGACGTGCTGGAGATCGAACCCGCGGACGAAAGGGCCCACATCGAGCTGCTGCGGAACGCCGTCAGCGCGGGAGACCGAACAGCCGCCCTTCGCCAGTTTCGAGAACTCGAACGAGTCGTCGCAATCGAACTCGGTGTCCCTCCCAGCCGCGAGGCGATCGAGCTGCGCCGGCAGATCGTGGCCACGGAGTCCGCCGTCACCCCGGTCGCTCACCCCGCGACGGACCGACGGATGCCCGGTCCGACACTGCTCGAACGAGGAGATGAGTGGGATCTGCTCTCCCGGACGGCTGCGTCGGTGCTTCGCACCGGGGCAGGGATGGTGGTCACCGTCACCGGTGAGGCCGGCAGCGGCAAGTCCTCCCTCGTGCGAGCGTTCCTCGACTCGGTCGACGACCGGTTCGTGACCGCGGTCGGCGGCTGCGATGACCTACTGGCCCCGGTCAGCCTCTCGCCGTTGCGGGATATGGTCGACGCGCTGCCGGAACTCGGACCGCTACTTGCCGTCGATCCGAGGCCCGTTGACATCTTCGGCGCACTGCTGCGCTCGCTGGCCGCCGCGCCGACCGTGCTTCTTCTCGAAGACGTGCACTGGGCCGACGACGTCACTTTGGACGCGATCCGCTACCTGTCCAGGCGCGTGGATGGCGTTGCCTGCATGTTCCTTCTCACGTTCCGAGATGAAGAGGTCGACCTCACGCACCCACTGCGGCGCATCCTCGGCGGCCTCAACGGGCCGTCGCTCCGGCGCATCGAGCTCAAGCCACTCAGCGTTGCGGCGGTCCGACGCCTTGCCGGGGTGACGCCCGTGGACGCCATTGCCATCCACCGAGTGACCTCGGGTAATCCCTTCTTTGTCACCGAGATACTGGAGGCGCCGGACGGCGAGGTGCCGGCAACAGTTCGGGACGCAGTTCTGGCCCGGGTTGGACGACTACCCGCACCTGTCCGCCGGTTCGTGCAGCGACTCGCCGTCGTGCCGTCGCGCGCCGAGCGTTGGCTTGCCGAGTCGATCGCCGACGGTGACCCCGATGTCGTTCTCGAGGCGGAACGCTCGCGGGTCGTCAACGGTGAGGCCCAGCATGTCGCCTTTCGGCACGAGCTGGCCAGGCGCGCGGTCCTGACTTCTCTGACGGTGGGAGAAGTGGTGCAGGCCAACCGGGTGGTGCTCGATGCACTGCTGGGCTGCCCGGACGCCGAACCGGCGCGCGTTGTGCACCATGCAGTGGCCGCCGCACGGATCGAGGTCGTCCTCCGATTCGGCCCGGTGGCGGCGGCCGCCGCGGAGCGTGCCGGGGCACACCGGCAAGCTGCCGAGACGTTGCGGGTCGTGTTGCGCTTCGCCGACCGGCTCGATGCCGCAACAAGGGCTGGGCTGCTGACTCGACGGGCCTACTCGCTGTACGTCGTCAACGAATACGAGACCGCGATGCTGGTCGCCGATTCGGCGGTTGCAGCAGCCGAGACCGCGCAGGTCCCCGTGCTTGTTTCGGACGCGCTGGTGGTGCTGTCGAGGATCGCACTTTTCGCCCGCGGTCCGACAACTGCACGGCGGGCGGCCGGCCGGGCCGTCGAGGTGCTGGAGACTTCCGGCACTGTCACCGATGACGCCCGACTCGCCGTGGCGCTCAGCGAATTGGCGCGTACCCACAGCAATCTGGTCACGGTGGGAATCGTGTCGCAGCCCAGTACCGAGGCCCTTGAACACGCCCGCCGTGCCTTGACGCTGTGCGAGCGGATCGATCGGGACGACCTGCGTGCCCAAGCCATGTGCTATCTGGGCAGCGCCCGATTGGCCTTGGGTGACCCCGGCGGTTCCGACGATCTCGACCGCGCCCTGGAACTCAGCGAGGCCGCAACGCAAGCCGAGACCCGCGTCCGCTGCTACGTCAATGCTGCGGGCAGCGCCTACCGTGCGGGCCGGTCGGCCGAGGCGAATCGACTGGTCTCGGCCGGTCTTCGGCTCGCCGCCGACACCGAATTCGCCGCGGGCGAGTATCGGCTACGGCTGACGTCCGCCGCGGTGTCGGGCAGCACGGGGGACTGGGATCGCGCCATCGTGATCCTGCGAGAGTTGGCTGCCAGCCGGGGTAGCCCGGGTGTGATGGCACTCTTCGCGAGCAGCATGCTGGCCAGGCTGCTGGCACGCCGCGGCGATGTCGAGAGCCTCGAGGTGCTGGCGAAGGCAATGGACCAGCCCATCGTCGAGACGGACAGTGGCGTCGCCGGGCCATTGGCTGCAGCGTTGATCGAGGTCGGCTGGCTGACAGGAACGCTGTCGTCGGTGCCCGCGCTGGTGACCAGCACGCTCGCGTCGGCCGCTGCCGGCGGCAACAGCGCCGTACTGGGTGAACTCAGTGGCTATCTGCGGCGCGCAGGGTTCGAGATCGACCCGGTGACCGATGCGCCTGGACCTTGGGCGCCGTCCCTCCGCGGTGACAGGGCGGCCGCCGCTGCGGCCTGGGGAAGGCTCGGTGATGTCTACGAGCAAGCCGTCGAACTGGCCGGCTCGGCCGACGACGATTGTCGCGAACGGGGCCTGGCCTCCTTGGATCGACTGGGTGCGACCGCAACCATTTCGGCTATGTCTCGAGCGCGGTGATCGCGAGTGCACCGACCTGGCAAGCCAGCTCCTGATCCGACAGCGGAGAGCTGAACGTCCCCACCGAGTTCAGCATGCCGAAGGCGCCGTGCACGGCCGTCCGCACCCGCTCGCGGTCCCACTCCGGGTGCACCTCACCGAGCACGGTGCACCACCGACGGACGAGCGCCCGCTGCCGGGCCACCAGCAGCTCACGGTCCTCGGCCGGCAAATGGTGTACCTCGCGAATGAAGACGGCCATCAGGCGCCGGCGACCGGCGACAGCCACCGCGTAGGTGTGGACGAGCGCCCGGAGCAGCTCGGCCGGGCGCTGGCCCGCCTCAGCTCCGACGTGCCCGTCGGGCTCTGTCGTCACGGCGTCGATCACCCGGCCGAAGACGGCCGTCAGGACGGACGCCTTCGCACCAAAGTGCCGGTAGATGGCCGGCCCGGTGACGCCGGCGGCAGCGCCGATGTCGTCCATTCCGACCGCCGCGTAGCCGCTTTCGGCAAACAGTTGTGCCGCGGCGGTGAGGATCGCCTCGCGCCGCGCGGCTCCGCGGGCCGAGGACGGCGCCCGGGGCGTCGACGGGCCCGGTGCCGGCTCGGTCACGCCGATGGGCACCCCGATCGGCACCCCGATCGGCACCCCGATCGGCACCGTGCCCCCGCTGCGCCAGTACTGGCCGTTGGCCCGGTCCATCAGCCCGAAATCGATCAAACCGCGGCGCAGTGTGACGTAATCGTCATAGATCGCCATCAGCTCGCGGTTCACCTCGAGCTCGGTGTACCGCACCCCCGGGACAAAGCGTTGGGCGATCAGGTCGTACACCGCCAACTGGCGCGACTGTTTCGCGGGCAGAGTGGTCAACCGGCCGTCCGGCCCGAAGAACCGCTTGACCACCGCGGCCGCGTTCGCTGCGGCGGCGCGCTGCAGATCGTCGTTCACGGGCGCTTAGTCGACCACGTCGCCCGGACCCACCCGGGCGCGCGGCACACGCCAGCGGCGGATCAGGCACGCTCGGTTGAAGGCGTAGAAGCCCAGCGAGGAGCCCTTGGTGGACAGCCCCGAGTCGTCCCCGTTCGGGAACTTCTTGCGGACCTTGCGTGACATCTGCCGGCCGAAGATGACCGAGTCGATGACTCCGGCCGCGATGGCCACGAGCAGCAACAACGGTCCGTAGGTCTGCAGCAGGGGAACCGGGATCAGCAGGATGACGAAGGACAGCACAGCGATCGGCAGCAGGATTCCGGCGACGTTGCGGCGGCTGTCGACCAGGTCCCGGACATACGCCCGTACCTTCCCGCGGTCCCTGGCCAGCAGGTATCGGTCGTCGCCGCTCATCATGCGTTCGCGGTTGACCCTGGCCAGCGCTCGCTTCTCGTCCTTGGTCAGTGTCTTGCTCTGCACCTTGGAGCGCTTGATCGCCTCCCGCTGCGTCTTCGGCGGCGGTGCGACCGGGCCGCGGCGACCTTCCGCCTCCCGGCGCTTGGGCGTCGGCCTGCCCTTCCCGACGGTCGGCGCGACCTCTTCGACCGGGGCCGGCGCCGCGGTCGGGTCGGCACTGTCGGCGGGTTTGCGGCGCAGGAAACTCACACCGGCAGCCTAGAGGAAATTCGCAATCCCTCCAGGACTGCAGTCGGCGATCGGATTGGCGATCGGAATAGAGCCGCACGGACGCCAGTTATGACAGGACGTGCGGTTCGGGCGCACCTGGGTACTGCTCGGATCGGCCGGGACGTGGCATCATCGACGTGGAGACGCGTCGTCGGCGCCGAGATGGCAGCGCGCCTGTATCCGTTCGACACCACCAGCGGTCCCGGCCCAGGCCCAACCGCTTTTCGATAGAGGGAGTTGCAGATGAGCGTTGCTGACACCGCAGCCACCACCGACGTCCAGGCACCGGCGCACGGCGTGACGCTGTCGGACACAGCCGCGGCGAAGGCCAAGGCCCTGCTGGAGCGGGATGGAACCGGCGAGATGGTGCTCCGGATCGCAGTGCAGCCGGGCGGATGCTCCGGCCTTCGTTACGAGCTGTTCTTCGACGACAGGAGCCTGGACGGCGACGCCCTGGTCACCTTCAACGGCATCGGGCTCGCGGTGGACCGGATGTCCAAGCCCTACCTGGACGGCGCCGTCATCGATTTCGTCGACACCATCGAGAAGCAGGGTTTCACCATCGACAACCCGAACGCCCAGAACTCCTGCGCCTGTGGTGACTCCTTCCACTGATCGACCCGCGTGGGTGCACTCGCGCCGTCATGCTTGATCATCAACGAAACCCCCGGTGAACAACCGGGGGTTTCGTGATGTCGGGGGAGCACACGTCGGAACGGTAGGGTTCCCTGCGGCCCCGCAACGTCAGCGAAGAGAGCCTCACATGCCGATCGCCGTCTCCGGTTCCATTGCCACCGACCATCTGATGCACTTCCCGGGCCGGTTCTCCGAGTCCCTGCTGCCAGACCAGTTGCACCGGGTTTCGCTCTCGTTCCTGGTCGACGACCTCGTGGTGCGGCGCGGGGGAGTGGCACCGAACATCTGCTTCGGGATGGCGAAGCTGGGCCTGCACCCGGTGCTCGTCGGCGCCGCAGGCGTGGACTTCGCCGACTACCAGAGCTGGCTCACCCGGCACGGTGTCGACTGTTCGAAGGTGCACCTGTGCGATGACGTCCAGACGGCGCGTTTCGTCTGCACCACCGATGACGACATGAACCAGATCGCGTCCTTCTACGCCGGTGCCATGGCCAGGGCGAGGGAGATCGAGCTGGAGCCGATCGCCCGTGCCTATGGGGGTCTCGACCTCGTGGTGATCGCCGCCGATGACCCGGAGGCGATGGTGCGGCACTCGGAGGAGTGCCGGCAGCGTGGGTACCGGTTCGCCGCCGACCCCTCGCAGCAGCTGGCCAGGATGGACGGCCCGGATGTCGCCTCCCTGGTCACCGGCGCCGACATCCTGTTCACCAACGATTACGAACTCGGGCTGTTGTGTTCCAAGACCGGGTGGACCGTCGAGAAGATCGGCGAGGTCATCGGGTACCGGGTGACAACACTGGGGTCGAAGGGTGTCGACATCGTCGCGGCCGACGGGAGCAAGCTCACCGTGCAAGCACTGCCGGAGGTCACCAAGACGGACCCCACCGGGGTCGGCGACGCCTTCCGGGCCGGGTTCCTCGCGGGCACGGCGAGAGGGCTCTCGCTGGAGCGGTCCGCCCAGCTCGGATCGTTGATGGCCACCCTGACGCTGGAAACCGTCGGCACCCAGGAGTACCAGCTGGACGCGGCAGTCGCCGCGGTCCGGCTGGCCGGCGCCTATGGAGCCGACGCCTCAGCGGAGATCACCCACGCCGTCGGCTGGTAACGCGGGCGGCAACGTCGCAGACTGCCGAGGTCCGCGCTACAGCCGCACCGGGTAGGCGGGTTCGGGCACCACCGGAGTGATCGACCCGGTCACGAAGATCTCGTGCCAGAGCTGAAACACCAGAATGGTCCAGATCCGGCGGGAATGGTCGGCCTCGCCCGCCCGGTGTGCGTCAAGCATCGCCAGCACGGCCGCCGGGTCCAGGTACTCCTCGGTGTGCGCGGAGGTGATGATGTTGCGTGCCCATTCGTAGGAGTCTCCGGCCAGGAAATGCCGGATCGGGACGGGAAAACCGAGCTTGCGTCGGTGCAGCACGTGTGGCGGCACGACAAGTTCCATCGCCCTGCGCAGAGCGAGTTTGGTGGTCTGTTTGGTGACCTTCTGGTCGGCCGGCACGGTGCTTGCGACGTCGAAGACCTCTTTGTCCAGGAACGGCACCCGCAGTTCCAGGGAGTTTGCCATCGTCATCTTGTCGGCCTTGACCAGGATGTCGCCGCGGAGCCAGGTGAACAGGTCGACGTGCTGCATCCGGGCGATCGGGTCGTTGTCGCGGGTGAGGGCATACACCTGGTCGGTGATGTCGCGGAAGGACCGCTGCGGATCGTAGGTCTTGAGCAGTCCGGCCAGTTGTTCCTCGCGGAAGATCCGGGCGTTGCCGTAATAGCGGTCCTCGAGGTCGAGGGACCCGCGTCGGAGCATGTCCTGTCCGCGAAACCCTTGCGGCAGTGCGCGTCCCACGGCGGCCAGGCCCTTACGCATCGGATCCGGCATGCCGGTGAGCCCGCGCAGGCTGATCGGTTCCCGATAGATGTTGTAGCCGCCGAACAGCTCGTCCGCGCCCTCTCCGGACAGCACCACCTTGACGTGCTTGCGGGCCTCGTTCGCGACGAAGTACAGCGGCACCAGCGCGGGGTCGGCCACCGGGTCGTCGAGATACCAGATGATCAACGGCAGCGTCTCGGTCAGCTCCTGCTCGGACACCGTCCGGATGACGTGTCGAACACCGATCGCCGCTGCCGATTCCGCGGCGACGTCGACCTCGGAGAACCCCTCCCGTTCGAAGCCCGTGGTGAACGTCATCAGGTCGGGGTTGTACCGCTTGGCCAGGGCAGCGATCGCGGTGGAGTCGATGCCACCGGACAGGAACGCGCCCACCGTGACGTCGGCGCGCATGTGTTTGGCGACCGAGTCGTCCATGACTGCGGCGATCCGCTGATACAGCTCCGATCGCGCTGCGTCCGAGATGGCCGGACGGCCGGCGAACACGGGGTGGAAGTACCTCTTCGTGACCATCGGCCGGCCGGGTCGCACGGTGAGATGGGTGCCGGACTCGATCTTGCGGATGGCCGGGTCCATGGTGGCCGGCTCCGGGACGTACTGCAGCACCAGATAGTGCTGCAGCGCCGGCACATTCACGCTGGCGTGCCCGGTCAGCTCGCGCAGGCTCTTGGCCTCGGAGGCGAACCCGACACCGTCCGGAGTCTGCGCGACGAACAGCGGTTTGATACCGAACGGGTCACGGGCGCCGAACAGCACCCGCTCTTCGGTGTCCCAGATCAGAAAGGCGAACATGCCGCGCAGTCGGGCGACCGCGTCCGGCCCCCAGTGGTGGTAGGCGGCGACGATCGCCTCGCCGTCGCCCTCGGTGCGGAAGTGCGTACCGAAACTCTCGGTCAGCTCCGCCCGCAGCTCGAGATAGTTGTAGATCTCACCGTTGAAGACCAGTGCGTAGCGGTCGGGTGAGTCCGGAGGCCCCCAGCGCAGCGGCTGATGGGAGTGCTCGATGTCGATGATGGAGAGCCGGTTGAAGCCGAAGACCACGTCGCCGTCGTCCCAGGTGCCCGCCTCGTCGGGTCCTCGATGACGAGCGCACACCATGCCCGCCGCAATGGCGTCGACCCGCTCCGCCGCCCGTCCCGTCGCCGACACGAAGCCCATCAATCCGCACACCCGGTGCCACCATCCTCATCGCCGTCGGTGCTGCCCGACTACTGCCGAACCCGGCGCCCACGCATCGGGTCGACCGCCGACCCAGTATCACCGTTGCCGCCGCGCCGCCGGTCCACCGACCCGCCCAACGAGCCGACCCGGCGACGCTGGTCAGGCTTCGTCGACGTTGTGTAGAAATTGCCGGGCCCCGACCGCATCGATCTTGCTGTGTGGAGGTAATCTTCGGGAGTATCGGGGACAGGTGCCGCGGTCGTCGGGGCCTGCCCGTCGACGTCGCGGTACGCAGGCGAGAGAAAGGGCGCACGTGACACGGTCTCGCGCGAATCGGCGGCTGGCGTTCGCCGGATTGCTCGGCCTTGCGTTGGTGTTGGTCAGCGGCTGTTCCGTCGCCGATCTGCCCAACTACGGCTGGCCCGACGGCATCACCCCGGAAGCGCACAGCATGCGCGAGTTCTGGTCGGCCGCGTTCACCGCGGCACTGCTGATCGGTGCTGTCGTCTGGGGCCTGATGTTCTGGGCGTTCATCGTCTACCGCAAGCGCAAGAACGGTCCGCTGTACCCGAAGCAGACCAAGGAGAACCTGCCCTTGGAGCTGGTGTACACCGCGGTGCCGTTCCTGATGGTCGGTGTGCTGTTCTACTTCACCGTCGTCACCGAGAACAAGGTGATCGAGACGCAGCCCAATCCCGATGTCGTCGTCGATGTGACCGCCTTCAAGTGGAACTGGGACTTCGGTTACCCGGGCACCACCGTTCCCGGCGGTGGTGAGGTGCACACGATCGGCACGAGCGAGGAGATCCCGATCCTGGTCGTCCCGGTCAACAAGCTGATCGAGTACCACCTGCGGTCCAAGGACGTCATCCATTCGTTCTGGACGATCGCCTTCCTGATGAAGCGGGACGTGTTCCCCTACCCCGAGCAGAACCAGTCCAACAACGTCTTCCAGAACACCATCCAGACCACCGGCGCCTTCGTCGGGCGATGCGCGGAGTTGTGCGGCACCTACCACAGCGCCATGCAGTTCGAGGTCCGCGCGGTACCGGAGAACATCTACAACGCTTACCTCGACCAGCGTCAGAAGGAGAATCCGGCCACCGGGCAGGCCTATTCGGCAGCAGATGCGCTGCGCGAGGTCGGCAGGGCCGATCCCTCCTGCGGCGAGCTGTGCGCGCCGTTGGCAACGACGACCTATCCGTTGAATCCGAACCGGATCGAAAAGGGTGCGACCGAGCCTGTCGGTTCCGCGAGCGGAGGAGGAAGCTGATGGCCCCGCACAGCAACCAGGACCAGGAGACGCTGCCGGAAACGCCGCAGGCAGCAAAGCGCGGCATGCAGGTCGAGACCTGGATCTTCCTCGCGCTCACCGGCTTCTTCCTGCTGGCAGCGATCGTGTACAAGTTCCTCGCACCCAATGAGCCGGTCGGGATCACTGCGCTATTCCTGACGGCCGGCCTGACCCTGATCGTCGGAACCTTCCTGCGCTTCGTCTCCAGGCGTCTGGAAGAGCCTCGTCCGGAGGACAACGACGATGCCGAGGTGTCCGACGGAGCAGGCGATGTCGGGTTCTTCTCGCCGGGCTCCTACTGGCCGTTCGCGTGCGCGCTGTCGGCGGCGCTGGTGGCCTTCGCGACCGCTTACTTCCTGGTGTGGCTGATGGTCATCGGGATCGGGTTCCTGCTGTTCTCCATCTGCGGCCTGGTCTTCGAGTACCACCGGCGGCCGGCCCACCACTGATCCGACCGCAGCAAGCACGGCAGAGCAACCAACCGCCGAACGGATGATCCCGGGCGGCGGTTGCCGCCTGTCCGGTGAGCCTGCGGACAGTCAGCTGGTCTGCACCTTTGACCGGCCGCCACCCCGCCCATGTCGACCTGGCCCGAGATGGACCGTGGCATGACGACCACCGGGCATCGAGCCTTGTGGATCAGGCGATGGGCGAACAGCGTCGTGTTCGACGCAAGGGTCCCCGTCGTCATTGCCCGTCGTCATCGCTATGTGGGATCTGATCTCCCTGTCAGGTAGGCAAAGCGACTGAGGGCATGCGTCAGCCAGGTCTATTGCCGTGCTGGTCGAAAGAGGTCGTTCGGCGCGGTGCTCAATTCTGCGCCGCAGTGGGCCGTTGTCAAGGAACGGCTCGACGGGACATGCGATGTTTCCCGGCAGACGAACACTGCCCCCGCCACGGAATCCGTGGCGGGGGCAGTGGTAAAACCGCAATCGGCGACCGGCTCAGTGCTTGGTGGCCGCCTCGATCTCGGGCACCGGGTGCAGTTCGTCGTCGTAGGGAATGTGACCGGTCTGATCGGTCGGTCTGAGCAGACCGGGCACGGCGACGCCGGCGGAGCCCAGCTGGTTCATCCGCTTCGGCACCGAAGCACCCTGGTAGGCAAGAGGAATGGGGTGACCGTGGTCGTCCACCGGACCCAGTGGCTGATGCACCTCGATGAACTCGCCGCTCGGCAGCCGCTTGATGACCCCGGTCTCGATGCCGTGCTCCAGCACGGCGCGATCCGAGTGCTGCAGGCCCAGGCACAGCCGGTACGCAACGATGTACGCGATCACCGGGAAGACGATCGAACCGATCCGGCCGACCCAGGTCATCACGTTCAGCGAGATGTCCAGCTTGAATGCGAACAAGTCGTTCGCGCCGTTGATCAGGTTCACGATGTAGAAGGCCATGAACGCAGCACCGAGGCCCGTCCGCACCGGGACGTCGCGGGGACGCTGCAGCAAATTGTGCATCGCGTTGTCCTTGGTGAACGCCTTCTCTATCCAGGGATACATCATGACGATGATCAGCAACACCGTCGCCGCCAGGATCGACGGGAAGAACACCGACGGAATCATGTAGTGCCCGAAGATGTTTCTCACTTCCCAGTCCGGCCATACTCGGACCATGCCGTCCAGGAAACCCATATAGAAGTCGGGCTGAACGCCGGCCGACACCTGTGAGGGGTTGTACGGACCGAGGTTCCACACCGGGTTGATCTGGAACAGCCCGCCCATCATGACGATGAGGCCGAAGACGACTGCGAAGAACCCGCCACCCTTGGCAGCGAAGGAAGGCAGCACCCGCAACCCGATGACGTTGTTCTCGGTGGCCTTCGGCGCAGGAAACTGGGTGTGCTTCTGGAACCACACCAGAGCGACGTGGACACCGATCAACGCCAGGATGATCCCGGGGAGCAGCACGATGTGCAGCGAGTAGAAGCGGGGGATGATGATCTCGCCCGGATAGTCACCGCCGAAGACCGCCCAGTGCGTCCAGGTGCCGATCACCGGGATGGACAAGATGAACGCGCTGACTGCCCGTAGGCCGGTGCCGGACAGCAGGTCGTCGGGCAGCGAGTAACCGAGGAAGCCCTCGGCCATGCCCAGCACCAGCAGCAGTACGCCGATCACCCAGTTGGCCTCACGGGGCTTGCGGAAGGCGCCAGTGAAGAAGATCCGCATCATGTGGATCAACATCGCGAAGATGAACAGCAGGGCTGCCCAGTGGTGGATCTGCCGCATGAGCAGGCCACCGCGAACCTCGAACGAGATGTCCAGGCTGGAGGCGTATGCCATCGACATCGGCACGCCGCGCAGCTTTTCGTACACGCCCTGATAGACGGTCTCGGACATCGACGGGTCGAAGAACAGCGACAGGTAGACGCCCGACAGCAACACGACGATGAACGAGTACAGCGCCGCTTCGCCCAGCATGAACGACCAGTGGCTCGGGAAGACCTTGTTCAGTGCGGTCCGGAGCGGGCGGGCACCGTGGTAGCGGATGTCGGCGCCGTCCAGCGCCTTCTGCGCGACGGACGGGCCGGCTGACGCCTTGGTGGTGGTGGTGAGGCGGCTCATCCGCTTGCCTCCTTGGGTTCGGAATACCACGCGGGGAACTTGCCGTTTTCCCAGAAACCGGGACCGACTGCTTCGACGAAATCACGCGATGCCACGAAGTAGCCCTCGTTGTCCAGCTCGATCGGCAGCTGCGGCAACGGCCGGGCCGCCGGTCCGAAGACCGGGAACATTCCTTCGTAGACGTTGAACTGCGATTGGTGGCACGGGCACAGCACCCGGCCGGTCTGCTGTTCGTAGAGCGATACCGGGCAGCCTACGTGCGTGCAGATCTTGGAGTAGGCGTAATAGTCGCCGAACTGGAAACCCTGTTGTCCGTCGCGGATCCGGACCACCGAGTCCGAACGGAGCCGGAACAGCATGACGGCGGCATCGGCAGCCTTCGCACCGCCCGGAACGCCTGGGAACACCGTCGTCATGGACCCTGCCTCCAGGTCCTCGGGGCGGACCGGGGTGCCGTCGATCTGCACCATCCGGATCTTCGTGCCGTCGGCCAGCGGAGCCCATGGGGTGACCCACAGCGGGGAATCGGGCCCGTCGGCCCACGGGTTCTTGATGAAGCCGCCCAGGATCGGGACCACCGCGGCGACCCCAAGGGCGCCGCCGGCCAGCGCCAGCGACCCCTTGAGCACACCGCGGCGCTTGACGCCGGCCTTGTCGCCGGTGTCCAGCACCTGCGCGGCCAGAGTCTGCCGATCAACCTCGTCCGACATTCCCTGGTGCCGCTGTTGAATGGCCACCTCGTGGGGCAGAACTTTCTTGGCGAGCGAGACGACGCCCACCCCGAAGCAGAGGACTGTCAGCCCGAGCGTGGCGCCGATGATCGGGTTGTAGAGCGCGTACGCCAGTTGTCCGTCGGAGTCGGCCGGAACCCATTCGCTGGGCCACCAGATGAACGCCACGACGAAGATGACCGCGAACAGTGCGGCGAGCAGGAACCACATCGCGACGTGGCGCTCTGCCCGCTTCTCGGCCGGTGACCCGGGAACGTAGCGCTCGCCGTATTCGGCGAGTTCGACGCCGTCCAGCGCCATGCCCAGATTGCTGAGCTCCTCGCGCGACATGTTCGCGCGTTCCGCAGCGTCGGGGATCTGCAGGTTCGGGTTGCCGCTCATGCCTTCGATCCCATCCACAACGTGGCCGCGACGATGGCGCCCATGCCGACCAGGAATGCGATCAGGCCCTCCGGGGCTGGGCCGAAGCCGCCGGCCACATAGCCGCCCGGATCGATCGTTGCCTTGTTGTTCTGGATGTAGGTGATGATCGCCTTCTTCTCGTCCGGCGTCAGCTGTCCGTCGCCGAACACCGGCATGTTCTGCGGACCGCTGAGCATGGCGCCGTAGATCTGCTTGTCGGTGGCCGGGTCGAGGTTCGGGGCGTACTTGCCCTGCGAGAGTGCGCCGCCCTGACCGGTGAAGTTGTGGCACGAGGCGCAGTTGAGCCGGAAGAGCTCGCCGCCCCGGGAGATCTGTTCCGGGGCCCGCAGGTTGCCGTCCGGGATGACCGGGCCGCCGCCGTTCTGCTGGATGTAGGCGGCGAGCGCATCGGTCTGCTGGGCGTCGTAGACCGGCTCCTTGCGCTGGATCTGTGCTCCGTTGATCGCCGCCGGCATCCGGCCGGTGGAGACCTGGAAGTACACCGACGCCTGTCCGACACCGACCAGTGACGGCCCGCGACCGACCACACCCTGCAGGTTCGCACCGTGGCAGCTGATGCAGGAGTTCTGGTAGATCGACTTGCCTTCTGCGGCGAGCGCGGCGTCCACGTCGGAGGCAACGGCCTCGTTGCTGCCGGCCGTGAAGGCGCTGTAGGCGAATGCCACCGTCGTGAGGGCGAACAGCAGTGCAAGGGCACCGGTGATCCGGCGCACCGCTTTGGAGCGGCGCATCACCCTGGATCGACCGCCCCTTGGCGGTGTGTCGTGGACCGACATACTTTCTGACACCTCGTGCTCGGTTGCTGCGGCTGGCGGATGCGGGACGTGCGGTCTGCTGGTGCTACCGGTACTGACTGTGGGCATGCCCCGCGGGAATGCCGGTCGGCCGTACTTCTAACTACTGTAGAAGTTCCGGCGGCGGATGCGAAGAGCTCTCACTGAATGATGTAGATCGTTGCGAACAGACCGATCCACACGACGTCGACGAAGTGCCAGTAGTACGAGACGACGATGGCACTGGTGGCCTGGGCCGGAGTGAACTTCGAGATCTTGGTCCGCCAGATGAGCAGAACGAAGGCGAGTAGGCCGCCGATGACGTGCAGGCCGTGGAACCCGGTGGTCAGGAAGAACACGGTGCCGAACGGCGACGACGACAGCGAGGTCTCGTGCTGGGTGACCATGATGCGGTACTCGTTGGCCTGCCCGAGCACGAAGATCGTGCCGAGTAAAAGGGTGAGCAGATACCAGCGGCGCAGGGAGAACACGTCACCACGCTCGGCCGCGAACACGCCGAACTGACAGGTGAACGAGCTGGCCACCAGGATGATGGTGAACACCAGCGCGTAGGGAACGTTCAGCTCCGCGGGCGGTGGCGGCCATTCGCCGGCATCCTGCGCACGGACCGTGAAGTAGATGCCGAACAGTCCGGCAAAGAACATCAGCTCGCTGGACAGCCACACGATCACGCCGACACTGACCATGTTCGGCCGGTTCAGGGTGTGGATCCTGGAGCTGATCGCTGGGGCCCCAGATGGGCTGGTCGCAGTCGTCACACGTGGATTATGGACTGCCGCCGGTGATCATGCGCCTGCGGGTTCGTCCCGGGCGGGTCGCCGGCGGCGACGACAGCCGATTGCCGCTGGTCAGTGCGGTGCGACGGTTCGACAACTTGTCGAAATCGGGTCGCGCAGCGAACCTCCCGCTGTGGGGCACTAGCATCACCGGAGTGAGCAACCCGGTCCTTCTGGTCTACAGCCACCGCCCCGAGGTCAGGGAGCGGATCATGACCGCGATCGGTCGGCGACCTGCGGCGGACGTCGGTCGCGTCGACTATCTCGAGTGCTCCGCTGTGTACGAGGTCATGATGGCCACCCAAGCCAGGCAGGCGGACATCCTGATCCTGGACGGCGAGGCGCAACCGACCGGGGGAATCGGTGTCAGCCGGCAGATTCACCTGGAGGCGGACATGGTGCCGCCGGTGGTCGTGGTCGTCCGCCGGGCGGACGACCGCTGGCTCGCCACCTGGGCCGGGGCCGACGAGATCCTCGTGCACCCGCTCGACCCGGTGACGGCCGCCGACTGCATCGCCGGGCTGCTTCGCCGGCGGGCCGGCGGGTTGATCCCCGCGGTCACCGACACCCGGCCGCGGTGACGGTCGGCAGGTCCTGGCCGGCGGTTCTGAGCAGCCTGCTCGACGGCGAGCACCTCGATGGTGCAGACACCGGCTGGGTGATGGACCGGGTGATGGCCGGGGAGGCGACACCCGCCCAGTTGGCCGGCTTCGCCGTGGCGCTGCGTGCCAAGGGTGAGACAGCCGCGGAGGTGACCGGGCTCGTCGACAGCATGTTGTCGCACGCCGTGCGCGTGCAGATCCCCGTTCGGTCGGTGGACATCGTCGGCACCGGCGGCGACCGCGCGAACACCGTCAACATCTCGACGATGGCTGCGGTGGTGATGGCCGGTGCCGGTGCGCCGGTGGTCAAGCACGGCAACCGCGCCGCGTCGAGCAAGTGCGGCGCAGCCGACCTGTTGGAGGGTCTGGGTGTCGCCATCTCGTTGCCGGCAGATGCGGTCGCCCGAACCGTCTCCGAGGTCGGCATCGGATTCTGCTTCGCGCCGGTGTACCACCCCTCGTTCCGGCACGCCGGCGCCCCGCGCCGCGAACTCGGGATCCCCACCGTCTTCAACTTCCTGGGTCCGCTGACCAATCCGGCGCAGCCTGCAGCGGGAGCGATCGGGTGCGGCAACCTCCGGATGGCCCCGGTGATGGCGGACGTGCTGGCCGGGCGCGGCTCGGATGTCCTGCTGTTCCGCGGCGACGACGGGCTCGACGAGTTGACCACCACGACAACGTCGACCGTGTGGCAGGTCACCGGTGGAGCGGTTCGCCGACTGACCGTTGACCCGCTGGAGATCGGGATCACCCGCAGTGATCCGAGGGATCTGCGCGGCGGGGAGGTCGCGCAGAACGTCGCCGCGGCGCGCGCGTTGTTCGACGGTGCGAAAGGACCGGTGCGGGACGCGGTCGTCCTCAATGCGGCGGCGGGCCTGGCCGCCCACACCGGATTCACCGGCGACCTGACGGCCGACCTGGCCGAAGGCGCGAGGCGTGCCGGCGCTGCACTGGACAGTGGTGCAGCCGCCGAGGTGCTCTCGCGCTGGGTGGCACTGGGCGCCGAGCTGTCGGCACACGGCTGACTCCGGCCCAGGCGTCGGTCAGCTCTGCATGCCGATCGAGAAGGCGTCATCGGTATCGCGCTGCGAGTACTCGCGGAACGCGATGTGGGTCACCGTGCGAAGCACGCCCTCCACCTTGGATACATGACCCGGGACCAGATCAGCGATGGCCTCGTGGTCGGCGACCCGGACGATGGCGACCAGGTCGACGTCACCGGCGCAGGAGTAGACCTGTTCGACGCCGGGCAGGTCCGCGATCTCCTGGGCCGCCTCGGGAATCCGGTCGGCCTCCACATCGATCAGCACTATCGCCGTCACCATGGCGCAACCTCTCTGGAACGTTGGCCGATCGTCGGAGCAGGCATCTGTTCCGCCGGCGCAGGAGATGCTATGCCAACCGTCCCGATGAGGGGTCGGTGCCGCGGGCCACGTCGGCTGCCTTCATGAACGGTCGCCACCTGCCGGCGGCCGCCGCCGGACTCGCCCACGCCTGCGTCACCCTGACCAGGCGCGCGCCCGGCCGCTCCAACCACCTCAGCAAGGTGGTGGTCTCCTCGGCGGACGCCGCGAACAAGGCGCCCGGCCCGGGCAACACCGTCTCGGCCGAGGCGACCAACAACTCGACCACCGGCATCGGGTCGATCCCGCGACGGGCTCGGCCGGCCGACGCCAGCCGGCCGTGACGCATCACGGTGAGATCCCACCCACCGTGATCGTCCGGGCGCGCCGCGACGATCTCCTCGATACCGGCCAACGCTGCCAACCGTTGACGGCGATCGACCGCGGCCGCCAGCGCCGACAACCGGTCGCGGGCCCAGGCAGCCTGGTCGAAGCGGCCGGCGGTGGACAGTTCGATCAGCCGGCGGTGCAGTACCCGCAGCACCTCGTCGCTCGCACCGTCGACGAGCGAGACGATCCGGGTGATGTGTTCGGCGTACCCGGCGACGTCCTCGGCGCCCGTGCACGGGGCGCCGCACCGACCCAGCTCGGCGAGCACGCACGGGCTGCCGTCAGGGTTCGTCCGCCGGATCCGGGCGGTGCAGCGACGGATCGGAACGGCGTCCTGCAGTGCCTCGACCGCGGCCTGTGCCGCCTGCCGGGAGACAAAGGGCCCCAGGCACGTCACCGACCGGTCGGGCGGGGCGCGCACGATGCTCAACCGCGGAAAGGCCTCGTCGGTGAGCGTCACCCAGCAGCCACCGCCCGGTTTGCGGGATCGCCTGTTGTACGGCGGTTGATGAATCGCGATCAACCGCTGCTCGCGGATGTGCGCCTCCAGCGAATGGGCGCACTCGACGTGGTCCACCCGCTCGGCCAGGGTGACCATGTGTTTGATCCGGCTCCGCGTCTCGGCCGCCGAGAAGTACGACCGGACCCGCTGATGCAGATTGCCCGACGTCCCGACGTAGAGCACCTCGTCGCCGGGTCCACGGAACAGATAGACCCCCGGCGCGGAAGGCAGCGAATCGGCCAGCCGCCGCTTGCGCCGCCGCTCGGGTGCGACGTCGCGGCCGGCGTCTTGGAGCTCGGAAAGACTGTGCACGCCAAGGGAACCCAGCCGCTCGAACAATGCGTGCAGCACGTCGACCGTCGCCCTGGCGTCGGTCAGTGCGCGATGGTCGGGGGCCACCTGCGCACCGAGCAGTTGCGCGAGCGCCGACAGCCGGACGCTCGGCGCCTCGACCCGGGTGAGCACCTTGCGGGCCAGTCGGACCGTGTCGACCACCGCGGGGCCGGGCCAGGGGAGGTTCATCCGGGCGCACGCTGCCTTGAGGAAACCGACGTCGAAGCCGGCGTTGTGCGCGACCAGCACCGAGCCGCGGATGAACTCGAGGAATGCCGGCAGCACCGCGCCGATCGGCGGTGCGTCGTAGACCATGGCGTCGGTGATCCCGGTCAGGATGGTGATCTGCGGTGGGATGGATCGTCCCGGGTCGACCAGGGTGGCGAACTCGCCCAGCACCTCGCCGCCGCGCACCTTGACTGCACCGATCTCGGTGATCGCCTCGGTGTGTGCAGAACCACCTGTGGTTTCCAGGTCGACCACCACGAAGGTGACCTCACGCAGCGGCTCACCGAGTTCGTCGAAGCTTCGTTGCGTCGAAACCGCTGGCCGGACAATGGGTTCAGCCACCGCCGAGCGGTCGAACCCCGCGGGCTGGCCACCACCGGCAGGGTTCGCCCCCAGTGGTCGCGAGTCCAGCAGCAGTGACATGTGGCGAACCGTAGAACGCCAGTACGACAGTGCCATGTCGGCGCGCCGCCGGACTTCGTCGCGGTGCTGTCAGGATGGCCGCGTGACCACGACCGGCGACAAGACCGACGGGCAGGACGGGCTCCGGCCGATCCGTCCCATCGGCGAGCTGCCGGATGCCGTTCGTCAGCGGATCGTGCAATGGGCCGCCGATGCTGTTGGTGCGGCGTCACCGACCTCGATCCCGGCGTCGCTGAGCAGAGTCGCCCGCTTCGCGCCCGGCAAGCGGGCAAGGACCGGCGCGACGGCTCTGGCGCAAGCCATCCAGTCGGACGGCGCTTTCCGGAGCCTGGTCGCCGAGCGGGCGGCCGCCGACGCCGGCCCGCCGCTGACCGACAACACGCCTGCCGACGACACGCCTGTCGACAACACGCCTGTCGACAACACGCCTGTCGACAACGACCCGGTGACGGCGGCCGCGAGGGCATACCTGCTCAGGTTGCCCGAAGAAGCTCAACTGATCGCCGCGGTGATCGCCCGTGCATCGGAAACCGACGCCCGCAATCGGATTTCGATACTGGAGCGCCAGGTCTCGGCGCTGACCGCCCGGCTCGAGCGGGCCACCGCCGAGCTCGCGGCGCAGCGGTCGTCGTCCGGACCCGAACACGGAGCGGGTGAGGTGGAGCGGCTACGCCTGCGGCTGCGCGAACAGGGTGGGCGCATCCGTGAGCTGCAGCAGGAGCTTCATCACGCCCAGCGAAGCGCCGTCGCCGACATCGAGCGCGCGGTGGCGGAACGGGACAGCGCGCTGGCCGAGGCGGAGACCTACCGCCAGCGTTCGGAAGCGGCCACCGCCAGGGCCGACGCGGCGGCAAAAGTGGTGGAGCGGCAGCGTCGATCCACCGGAGAACGTCGCGCCGCCTCCGATCGACGGCTCGAACTGCTGCTGGGCGCGCTGGAGGGTGCGGCATCGGGGCTGCGGCGGGAATGGGATCTGCAGGGCGGGGGTCCCGCACCGGCCGACGTCGTCGCCGCCGGCTTGCCGAGGCTCCCGACCGACGTCGAGCGCACCTCCGATCCTTCCCGGCTCACGGCCTGGGCCGGGCTACCCGGCGCTCACCTCATCGTCGATGGTTACAACGTCACCAAGACCGGGTTCGGCGAGTTGACCCTGTCCGACCAGCGGGATCGGCTCGTCCGCGGGCTGGCTGCGCTGGCCGCCCGGACCTCTGCCGACGTCACCGTCGTCTTCGACGGCGCCGCGGTCGCCACCGCCAGGCCGCCGGCCAGGGGGGTGCGCGTGCTGTTCTCCCCGGCCGGTGTGCTCGCAGACCAGGTCATCAACGACCTGGTGAGGGCCGAACCGGTGGGCAGGGTCGTGGTCGTGGTGACCTCCGACCGCGAGGTCGCCGAACGGGCGGCCGCGGACGGTGCCCGTACCGCTGCGTCGATCGCCCTGCTCGGCGTGCTGGCCTGAGAGGCCTCGCTGCGCCGCAACAGGGCCGCCGGAACAGGGCCGCCGGAACAGGGCCGCCGGAACAGGGCCGCCTGAGGGCTCCGCCCAAAAATGCCCGCCTGAAAAGCACGCCTGAAAAGTCACTGTCGGTGTGCCGACCTACGGTCCTGGAGACGAACACCCCGTTGAGGGTGAGACCGGAAGGAACGACGTCATGCACATCGATTGCGATACCTGTGCGGTCAAGGGACCGGCCTGCAGCGGTTGCGTGATGACCGTGCTGCTGGGCTCCACTCCGGAGGGCGTGGAGTGGGATGAGACGGAGCGAGCGGCATTGGGTGTGCTCGCCGATTCCGGCCTCGTTCCACCGCTACGGATGGTCCCGACGTTCATCAGTGCCGATCACGTGCGGCCGCGCAGACCCGGCCCCGATCGTGCCGTCGGTTGAGTGAACGTGCCGTTTCATCACGAAGTGTGATGACCGTCTCTTTGTAGCAACCCAGTGTGTGCGAACCGACAGTCAACGGAGTCTGTCGAGGTCAGACGTTGTCCATCAAAGGTTTTCGGGCCGCTCGCCAACAGGATCCACATGACTTTCTCACCGGTGCTGGACTCAGCCGTGTCCTTCTCGTAACCTGTCCGAGACCTTGAACGGTCCACCATTCGGGTGGTTCGCGGGGTCACCGCCGAATCGACAGCGGTCTTCTCGAAGACGTTTCGTCGAACCGGGGAACCAAGTGCGTTGTGGGGTGAATCCCCGGAGGTGGTGCCGCGCGCCGGCACCGTCCCGGGGTAGGGCTACTTCCTGGCCCGAATCCGTCAGCTAACTCGGTAGGCGGCGATGAGGAAGGTACGCCTGCCTTGGCGACCAGTGAAGTGTGCTCTCGTTCTGCCGCGGTGCGGACATCCCGGTGGCGGACGAGGGGAGTAGTTCTCGGCACCGTCGCCACCCTGAGTCTCGGCCTGATGTGGACGGGTTCGGCCATGGCCGACCCCGACACCCCGACGACCTCTGACCAGGCCCAGCAGGCCTACCTGGACAGCTCCCAACGCGCCGGTGCGCTCAACGAGCAGGTCCTTCTCGCCCAAGAGGCGCGGAAGAAAGCCACCGCTGCGGTTGCGGCGGCCGCCGGCCGGGTCAAGGCCTCCACCGCCGCTGCCGCCAAGGCGAAGGATGACGCAGCCCTGGCCGCCCGCACCGCCGAGAGTTACCGCGGCAAGGTCGATGCCTTCGCGAACGCCAGCTTCCGCGGCGCCCGGCTCGGTGAGATGTCGGCACTGCTCACGGCCGGCTCGGCCGACGACTTCCTCGACCAGGTCACCTCACTTGACCGGGTCGCTGCCGACACCCAGGCGACGCTGGATGCTGCACAGGCCGCTCGCAAGAACGCGGCTCAGGCCCAGACCGACGCCGAAGCCAGTCGGGCCGCTGCGGAGAAGGCCAAGGCCGATGCCGACGCCGCCGAGGTCACCGCCGAGAAGGCAACCGAGGACGTCACCGCTCGCAAGGCGACGCTCGACGCAGAGGCCGCTCGTTACCGCGCCCTGTATGAGTCGCTGTCCGAGCAGGAGCGTCAGGCGGCCGCCGAAGCCGAGCGTCGCGCGAACGAGCAGGCAGCGGCAGAAGCCGCCGCTGCACAGCAGGCGGCACAGCAAGCAGCAGCGCAAGAGGCTGCAGCGCAGGCACCCGAGCCGGCTCTGATCGCCGCAGATCGCTCCGACCGCACTCCGCTGGCGACGCAGGAGCAGCCCGCGCCGGCGGCGGAGGCCCCTGCACCGTCGCCGGAGTCCTCGCAGGCTCCGGTCGAGCAGGCCCCGGCCGCGCCGGCCGGGAGTTCCGCCGCAGCCACCGCCGTCGCCGCAGCACTGTCCAAGGAGGGCTCGCCGTACGTCTACGGCGCTGCCGGCCCGGATGCCTTCGACTGCTCGGGCCTGACGTCGTGGGCCTGGGCACAGGCGGGTGTCACCATCCCGCGGACCTCGAGCGAGCAGGCCGGCCTGCCGGAGGTGTCGCTGGACGCCCTGCAGCCGGGTGACCTGGTGACGTACTACTCACCGGTCAGCCACGTCGCCCTGTACATCGGTAACGGTCAGGTCATCCACGCCTCCACCGAGAGCCGCCCGGTGTACATCACCTCGGTGACCGGGGCTGGCCCGAACCCGACCGGTCACCGCGTCACCGGCTGACATCCGGTTCGGCGCTGTCGTGCTGTTCCGCCCGCCGGGGGCGGGCGGAACAGCCGGCTCGTCTCACCGCCGGATCCGGCTACCCTCCCTGTCGTGCGGCGAACGCTGCTGGTGACCAACGATTTCCCGCCGCGCGCGGGTGGCATCCAGTCCTACGTGCAGTCACTGGCCGAACGGCTGCCTGCCCGGGACCTGGTGGTGTACGCCCCTGACTTCTGTGGCGCGGCGGAATTCGATGCGGCGCAGGGGTTCCGGGTCTATCGCCATCCCGGACCGCTGATGCTGCCGGCCGGTGAGGTTCGCCGGCGAGCGGTCGAACTCGTCCGGGAGCACCGCATCGGGGCGGTCTGGTACGGCGCCGCCGCGCCGTTGTCGCTGATGAGCCCGGCACTGCGTGCCGAGGGCGTGGCCCGCACCGTTGCCAGCACCCACGGGCACGAGGTGGGCTGGTCGATGCTGCCCGGTGCCCGCCAATTGCTTCGCCGGATCGGCCGGGTCAACGATGTTCTGACGTTCGTCAGCAGATATGCGCGGCGCCGGATCTCCGGCGCGTTGGGTCCGTGCGCGGCGCTGGAGTACCTACCGCCGGGCGTCCGTGTCGACACCTTTCGACCCGATCCCGTTGCACGCCGGTCGGTGCGGGATCGGTATGGCATCGGTGACGCACCGCTGCTGCTGACCGTCTCTCGCCTGGTGGCGCGCAAGGGACACGACACACTGATCCGTTCAGTCCCGGCGTTGCTGGCAGGGTTGCCCGACCTGCGGTTACTGATCGTGGGGGATGGGCCGGACCGCAATCGGCTGGAGGAGCTGACCCGCGCACTGGCGCTGACCGACCGGGTGATCTTCGCCGGAAACGTGCCGTGGGCCGAATTGCCAGGTCACTACAGCGCGGGTGATGTCTTTGCGATGCCTTGCCGTACGCGGGGCTCCGGCCTGGATGTCGAGGGGCTGGGCCTGGTGTTCCTCGAGGCAGCGGCAAGCGGCCTGCCGGTCGTCGCGGGTGCGTCCGGCGGGGCGCCGGAGACCGTGCAGCAGGGCCGCACCGGGCTGGTGGTGGACGGTAGGGATGTGATGGCGGTGGCCGACGCAACCCGGTCACTGCTCACCGATCGGAGCCGCGCCGCACGGTGGGGCGCCAACGGCCGGGCATGGGTCAGCAGCGAGTGGAACTGGGACAGATCGGCCGATCGGTTGGCCTCCCTGCTGTCCGGCTGACGGGTGAACCTCGTCACACGCGGTGATTGTTTCGTGCTCAACTACGTGTTCACCAGGCCGTTCGGGGAACCGACCGGTGCACTGAGCATTGCTCAGCACGCTGAGTGGTCGTAACCTGATCGTGACCTTGGAAGCGGATCGCCATACGGGCGCCCCCTCGGTCACCGCCTAGTCGATGCGTCTGCATAGAGGGTTGTGCCTTCGCGAAGCGTCGAACCGGGGACCCACCGTTTGTCTGGGGTGAATCGACCCTCGACGCCGCCTCATCCGGCGCGCCGGGGTTGTAGGGCTACTTCCTGGCCCGAATCCGTCAGCTAACCCGGTCGGCGGCGAAGGAAGAAAGGCCCACCTTTCCGTGACGCACGCCAGTAGGTACCCCTTGCGCTCGATCCGCGCAGGCAGCGCGATCCTGCTCTCGACGCTGTTGTTGGGGCTCGCCGGGACGGTGCCGGCGATGGCTCAGCCGGCGACCGCAGCCCCGGCAGCTGCGCCGGCGACCGCGGAAGAGGCCAAGCAGGCCTGGCTCGCCGCCGCCCGCAGGTCCGAGGCCTACAACGAGCAGGTGCTGGCTGCAGAAGGCGCCGTGACGGCAGCGAAGAAGAAGGCCGCCGACGCCGCCGGATCGGTCAAGGCCGCCACCGCCAAGACCACCGCAGAGCAGAAGAAGGTCGCTGCCGCGGACGCTGTTGTCGCGTCCTACCAGGTCAAGGTCGACGCCTTCGCCAACGCGAGCTTCCAAGGCGCGCGGCTCACCGATCTGTCGGTGCTGCTGACCGCGGCCTCGCCGGAGGACTACCTCGACCAGGCCAGTTCGCTCAGCCAGGTTGCCTCCGACCAGCAGGAGACGCTGACCGGCGCGCTCGCCGCCCGTTCGGTGGCCGACGCCGCCAGGGCCACCGCCCAGGCCGCTCAGACGCACGCCGAGAACGCGAAGAAGGCCGCCGACAAGGCAACCGCCGACGCGCAGGCTGCGCGTGCCGCGCTCGACACCGGAAAGAAGAAGCTCGACGCCGAGATCGCGGGCTACCAGCTCGCCTACGCCAAGCTGTCCACCGCCGACATCTCGGCGGCCGTGGCCGGCGCCGAGTCTGCGAACTCCGATGCCGCCGCGCAGACCCGGCAGGCGGAGCAGGCAGCGCAGCGGGACCGCAGTGGCCTGGCAGACGATGTCGCGCCGGTGCAGACCGGACCCGAGTTCGCCGCCTGGGCGGCCCGGCACGCCCCCGACACGCGAGCCGGTATCGCCGTCGAGGCAGCATTGAGCCGGCAGGGCCTGCCCTATGTCTGGGCTGCCGAGGGACCGGACAGCTTCGACTGCTCCAGCCTGATGATGTGGGCCTGGCACCAGGCCGGCGTCGACATTCCGCGCAACAGCGCGGCCCAGGCGGACGCGCTGCCCGAGATCCCGCTGGACCAATTGCAGCCCGGCGACCTGGTCACCTTCTACTCGCCGGTCTCGCACGTCGGCATGTACGTCGGTGACGGCAAGGTGCTGCACGCCTCCATGCCGGGTGTGCCGATCAAGGTCGTACCGCTGGCCGCTGCCGGCCCGAACCCCACCGGTCACAAGGTCAACCGGTGAGAACCCGGCCGCCGAAAAACCAGCCCTGACAGCGACCGCCGGCACCGCTCGATCGCACGCCGCCTACTCTGGCGCTCCGTGCGGCTCTCGTTCGTCTCCGACATCCACGGCAACATTGCCGGCCTCGCCGACGTCGCCCGCCGTGTCGAACGGCTCGTGGTGCTCGGCGACCTGCTGGACTACGTGGACTACCACGATCCGTCGGCGGGCATCATCGGCCGGATCTTCGGTGCGGACCGCGTCCGGCCGTTCATCGCGTTGCGGCTGGCCGGCGATTTCCCGGCGCTGCGTGCCTACAACCACAGTCTGTGGGAGGGCGTCGAGGACCCGCTCGGCACCCTGACCGACGTGGTGGCGACGCGGTACCGCGAGGTACTCGATGCCGTCGGACCCGACACCCTGCTGACTCTGGGCAATGTCGACGTCGCCGAGGTCTGGAACGATGTCGCGGGTGCAGAGCTTCCCTACCTCGACGCCACCACCGTCGACATCGGTGGCCGCAGAATGGGTTTCGTCGCCGGGGGATCGACCCGACCCGGTGTGCCGCTGCGTCCACCGGGTTCGGTGTGGCAGCCGCTGATCCGTTCCGCCGATGATTTCAGCGCCGCGGTCAAGGCGGTCGGCCCGGTCGACCTGTTGTGTTCTCACGTACCCCCGCAGATTGCGCTGCTGCGTTACGACGTCATCCCGGGCCGGCTGGAGATGTACGGGCCCGGCCTGCTGGAGTCGATCGGTGAGCATCGGCCGCCGCTCGCGCTCTTCGGGCATGTGCACCAGCCGATCGCCCGCAGGCTTCGCCACGGCTTCACCGAGTGCGTGAACGTGGGTCATTTCCAACGCTTCCCGGTGCCGTTCGAGGTCGACCTGCGGCGGCTGCGGTGACCGGGTCCAGAGCCCGGTGATCTGAGCCCCGACGGTCGGCGACGTGATCATCGGCAGGCAGTCGGACATCGGTCACCGACCTGGGTAGCCTTCCATCCATGGCCAACCCCTCATCGCAGTCGCTGTTGATGGCTGCCGAACCCGAGGCGATCATGGATGTGATCGCAGATTTCGCCGCGTACCCGAAATGGACGGGCGCCGTGAAGTCCGTGGAGATCACCGATCCCGGTGACGGCCGGCGGGCCCATCAGGTGCGGTTCAGCATGGATGCCGGGTTGCTGAAGGACACCTACGAGCTCGCGTACAAGTGGCCGGAGGACGGCATGTCGGTGTCGTGGACTCTGGTGTCCGGCCAGCTGCAGCGCGCCCAGCAGGGCTCGTATGTACTCAAGCGGACCCCGAAAGGTACTGAGGTGACCTACACGCTGGCCGTCGACCTGACGGTGCCGATGATCGGCGTGCTGCGTCGCAAGGCGGAGAAGGTCATCCTCGACACCGCTCTCAAGGAGCTGCGCAAGCGGGTCGAGGCCGGATGAGAATCGCCCTGCACACGGGCAAGGGCGGCGTCGGCAAGACGACGATTTCTGCGTTGACGGCGGTGGCCTGCGCCGCCGGCGGCGCGCGCACGCTGCTGTTGTCGACCGACCCGGCGCATTCCATCGCCGACGTGCTCGCGGTGCCGGTGTACGGCGATCCCACCCCGGTGCCCGGGGTGACCGGGCTGTGGGCCGCCCAGGTCGATACCCGCGGCAGGTTCGAGCAGAGTTGGTCGCACATCCGCGGCTATCTGGTGGGCGTGCTGGCCGCGCGCGGGATGGCCGAGGTGCAGGCGGAAGAACTGACCGTCATCCCCGGTGCGGAGGAGATCGTCGCTCTGCTCGAACTGCGCCGCCTGGCCGAATCCGGTGACTTCGACGTCATTGTCGTGGACTGCGCACCGACCGGCGAAACCCTGCGGCTACTCGCCCTGCCCGAGACCATCGGCTTCTACGTTCAGCGTTTGCTCGGCGCGCCGCAACGCGTGCTCCGGACGATTGCGGCATCGCTGACCGGGTCGCCCGGCGGCGTACCGAACGCGACCGTGCGGGATGCAGTGGGCGACCTGCTCGCGGAGCTGATGGCGGCCCGCGCGCTGCTCGCCGATCCTGCGGTGACCGGGGTGCGGCTGGTGCTGACGCCGGAACGGGTCGTCGTCGCGGAGGCGCGACGGCTGTTCACGGCCCTGTCACTGCACGGTTTCCGGGTAGAGGCAGTGACGGTGAACCGGTTGCTGCCCACGGGGGTCGGTGGGGACTTCCTGCGGCGTCAGCGGGAGGGTCAGCAGGAAGCGATGATGCAGGTCCGAGAATCGTTCGCGGGCCTACTTATCCGGCAGGTACCGCAGAGCCCGGTGGAACCGATCGGGCTGCGACGACTCTCGGAGATGTCTCGGGAGATGTTTTCCGACATCGACCCGCTGGCGGGCGGCGCGTCACCGATCGGCATCGAGGTGGGTGGTTCCGACGGCTGGTATCAGCTCTCGTTGCCGCTGCCGCTGGCCGAACGCGGGGACATCTCGCTGTCCCGTTCGGGCACCGATCTGGTGCTGACCGTTGGTGACCTGCGCCGGCGTATCGCGCTGCCGTCGATGTTGCAGCGCTGCAGCACCGAAGGCGCGAGGTTCGACAACGGCAGGCTGATCATCGATTTCGCCGCCGACCCGGACCAGTGGCCGACAGGTCTGGCGGCGGCGACACTGGTCGGTGCCGGATGACCGAGACACCTCCCGAGCAGCCCGCGGTGGGGCCGCTCGCCAAGGAAGCCGCGCTGCTGCTCGATGTGGTCGCCGACCGCCTGACGTCGATGAAACCTGATGACGACGGTGGCACCCAGGACGGCGCAGCCGGTTCTGCGACGCAGGACCGATGTCCGGAATGCGGCGCGGTACCAGGTGGGTCGTGTACCGCGTGCCCGCTGTGCCGGTTCATGGCGGTGCTGCGCGGCGAACGGCCGGAGGCGACTGCGCGCCTCGTCGACGGCGCGCTGATGATCGTCCGGACGCTCCGGTCGCTGATCGGCGATCCGGCCGAGGCTCCCGACGACGCTCGCAGCCAGCCGTCGTCCGCCGGTCGCCAAGAACCGCCCGCGAGCCGCCGCGGGGGCCTCGAGCACATCGACATCCTGTGAACGGCGGCCGCTGGTGAGGAGCGCCGGTGCCCCGGCCGCCATCGGGATCGACATCGGCGGCACGTCGGTTCGTGCCGCGGTCATCGACTCCGCCGGTGAAATCCATGCGTCGTTGCGGGATGTGACCCCACCCACCGAGCGCGAGACTGAGGACCGCCTGGTCACCCTGATCAGCAAACTCGCTGCGACGCACGAGGTTTCGGCCGTCGGCTTGGCGGTGGCCGGGTTCATCAGCCGCGATCGGCGCAAGGTGATGTTCGCGCCGCACCTGGCCTGGCGGGACGCGGACGTGCCGGAGCGAATCTCAGCCAGGGTGCAGTTGCCGGTGGTGATGGACCACGACGTCAATTCCGCCGCCTGGGCGGAATACCGCCGCGGCGCTTCCGCGGGCGCGTCCAACGCGCTGCTCATCGCGCTCGGCACCGGTATCGGTGCCGGCTTGATCATCGACGGCGAGATCTACCGTGGCGCCCACGGTGTCGCGCCGGAGCTCGGTCACCTGACGGTGCTGCCCGATGGCCGCCCGTGCCCGTGCGGCAAGCGTGGATGCTGGGAGCGTTACTGCTCCGGTACTGCGCTGGCGGAAACCGCCCGGCAGTTCATGGCGGGCGGGGATGCGCCGGTGCTGCGTCAGCTGAGCGGGAACGATCCGGCGGCGCTCACCGGCACCATGGTCGCCGTCGCCGCCACCGAGGGCGATCCGGCTGCGCTGGCCGCGATGGACGACCTCGGTCATTGGCTGGCGGTCGGTCTCGCGCTGGTCACCGACGTCCTCGACCCGGAGTTGATCGTCATCGGCGGAGGTGTGGCCAGCGCGGCCGGGATGTTCCTGCCGCTGGCGGTGTCCGAGTTCGCCGGTTCCATCACGGGTGCAGGTCACCGACCGGTGCCGAGGGTGGAACTCGCCCGGTTCGGCGACCGGGCCGGCATCATCGGCGCGGCGTTGTTGGCTGCCGGGGTCTGAACCGGTCGGTCAGACGACTGCGCCGTCGTCCTCATCGCGACCCGCGTGCCGTCGCCAGATACCGGTCAACAGCAGCACGGCGCCGCCCAGGATCAACCCCACCGCCAGTACCAACGTGAGATCGACCTCGACGGCCAAAAGGCTAGGCCTGGCGAGCAATACGATGCCGGCGAGGATCATCAGTGTCGCGCCGATTGTCCGGCCCTTGGGGCGTGGCAACGGCGGCGGCTCGGGCGGTTCGAAATGCGCGTCGTCGGCTTCTCTTTCGGCCTCGACCTCGGCCTCGCGGGCGGCGAAGGCCGCAACCTCGGCGGCGCGCTCCAACCGACGCAGTTCCCGACGGCGGGCCCGCTCGGCGCCCGTCTCGTGCGGGCGTTCCTCGTCGGTGTCATCGATACGGGTAGCCCCGCCGCCGGAGGGATGGCGCTGTTGCCCGCCGTCGACCATGATGCCGGAGACGATCTGCAGGAATGCCGCATCCACGTCCGCGTCCGACGGATGGCTGCGCCAGGCGCGCCCGTGGTCGTCAGCGGGACCGATCTCCGCCGGCACCACATCGGCCGGTACGACGTCCGCCGGCACGACATCGGCCGGCACGCTGTCGGGGCGTTCGTCGTCGTGTCGCCGGCCGTCCTGTTGCGAGGACCCGTCGTCCTCTTCCGAGAAACTCGTCACGGCAGACTCGCGGTGACTTTCTCGATGAACTCGACGGACGAGCTGAAGATCAACTCGGCGTCGTAGTCCAGTGTGGCGACGTGATAACTGCGCTCCAGCACGATCTCGGACACCTCGGTGGAGCGCAGCCCGTCGCGAACGATCTCCGAGTTCACCGGCTCGACGGTGTGGTCCACCCGCGAGTGCAGCAGCAGCACCGGTGCCGTCACCTCGGCGAGGTCGGCCCGGACGATCGGCCAGGCCTTCCACAGCGAGTACATCGCCTTGACCGGGAGCCGGTCGTAGCCCTCCTCGACAACCCCAGGCTTGGCGATGTCGCCGGCGATCGGCGGAAAGCTCGGCAGAACCCGCTGCAGCGCCGGGAGCAGCCGCGCCTCCCGCCGGAGCGTCAGCACAGACGGGTTCACCAGCACGATCCCAGCCATCGCGTCCGGGTAGAGCTCCGCCAGCCGCAGCGTCAGGGTGCCGCCCATGGACAGTCCGCACACCACGACCGCCCGGCACCTGTCGCTGAGCTCGCGCAGCTCACCGGTGACCGCAGCCAGCCAGTCGTCGAAGGTCGTCCGGTTGGCGTCCTGCCACCGGGTGCCGTGGCCCGGCAGCAGCGGAAGCCGGACGGTATAGCCTTCCGCAGCGAGGTGATCCGCCCACGGCAACATCGATCCGGGCGCGCCGGTGAACCCGTGGATCAGCAGCACGCCGACGTCATTGCCGTCGTGACGAAATGCTGTTCGCCCCCTGGCGGGGGGAAGGTCGGTCATCTGTGCTCCCGGGCTGTCGGTGCCGTTGCGTTCCATGGTCGCACGCGTGGCGGTGGGGGCGCCGGGTTGCGCGGCGGCGTACGGTTATCGCACATCTCGACCGGCAAGCTAAGGGGCTTTCCCGCGTGCTCTACAAACTGATGAAGTACGTGCTGCTAGGGCCGTGGTTGCGACTGTTCTTCCCTTGCAAGGTCATCGGGGCGCAGTACATTCCCGAGCGCGGCGCGGCCATCCTGGCCGGCAATCACGTGTCGGTCGCCGATTCCTTCTTCACCCCGCTGCACATGAAGCGCCGCGTGACGTATCTGGCCAAGGCCGAGTACTTCACCGAGAAGGGCCTCAAGGGCGCGTTCAAGAAGTGGTTCTTCAGCGGGATGGGTCAGGTGCCGGTCGACCGCAGTGGTGCCTCGGCTGCCCGGGCCGCGCTCGATACGGGAGTCCGGCTGCTGAAGGAGGGCCATATCCTGGGCATCTACCCGGAAGGCACCCGCTCGCCGGACGGCCGGCTGTACAAGGGCAAGACCGGTGTCGCCCGGATGGCGCTGGAGGCCAATGTCCCGGTCATCCCACTGGTCATGATCGGCACCGACAAGGTCAACCCCATCGGCTCCAAGATGTGGCGGCCGCGGCGGATCACGATGATCGTCGGCCGGCCGCTGGACTTCTCCCGCTACGAGGGGATGGCCGGCGACCGGTTCGTCGAGCGGTCGATGACCGACGAGATCATGTACCGGTTGATGGAGCTGGGCGGCCAGGAGTACGCCGACATGTACGCGGCCAAGGTGAAGGCCGATGCCGCTGCGGCCGAGGCGGGCGGGCCGGCCGGCCGCACCGGTATCACCACCGAGGGCAGAGGCCCTGGAACGGTGACCCGGCTCCCGGGCACCAAGGCGGGCTGACCCGCTTGGTCTCCAGGTACTTCTACGACTGCGAGTTCCTCGAGGACGGCCGGACGATAGATCTGGTGTCGATCGGCGTGGTGGCCGAGGACGGCAGGGAGTTCTACGCGGTTTCGACGGAGTTCGACCCGGCCAAGGCCAATCCGTGGGTACGACGTCATGTGCTGGACAAGCTGCCCCCACCCGCGGACCGGGCGTGGCGGTCCCGCGCAGCCATCCGCGACGATCTCTATGCCTTTCTGTCGGCACCCGGCCGGCCGATCGAGCTGTGGGCCTGGCTCGCGGCCTACGACCACGTCGTTCTCGCCCAGTTGTGGGGGGCGATGCCGGACCTTCCCCGGGACGTGCCCCGGCTGACCCGCGAGATCCGCCAGCACTGGGAGGCCGCCGGATCGCCGCCGATCCCCGCACCCGGCACGGACAGGCACGACGCGCTGGCCGATGCCCGGTTGGGGTATGCCCGGTGGCGGGTGGCGCAGAACGTGCTCGAGTCGCGGCGTTTCAGCGCCTGAGGCGCCCGGCCGGAGCGGCCGGATCGACGGCCTAGGCTGGTGCGCGTGAACTGGACGATCGACATCCCGGCCGACATCCTGCCGAGTCTGCCGCCGCTCCCGGACGACCTGCGCAGCCGGCTGGACGAGGCCCTTGCGCGGCCCGCGGCGCAGCAACCGGTGTGGCCCGACCCCGACCAGGTGCTGGCCGTGCGGGCCGTGCTGGAAGCGGTACCGCCGGTGACGGTGCCGGCCGAGGTGGACAACCTGGCCGGTCAGCTCGCCGCGGTCGCCCGCGGTGAAGCCTTCCTGCTGCAGGGCGGCGATTGTGCCGAGACCTATGTGGACAACACCGAGCCGCACATCCGCGGCAACATCCGGACACTGTTGCAAATGGCCGTGGTGCTGACCTACGGCGCATCGATGCCGGTGGTGAAGGTGGCCCGGATCGCCGGTCAGTACGCCAAACCGCGCTCGTCCGAGATCGACTCACTGGGGCTTCCGTCCTACCGCGGCGACATCATCAACTCGCTGGCGACCACCCCGGAGGCCAGAGTCGCCGACCCGTCCAGGATGGTGCGCGCCTACGCGAACTCATCGGCGGCGATGAATCTGGTGCGCGCCGTGACCAGCACCGGCATGGGCGACCTCGCCCGGGTGCACGAGTGGAACCAGGAGTTCGTGCTGACCTCCCGCGCGGGAGAGCGGTACGAGCGCGTTGCCGGCGAGATCGACCGCGCGATGCGGTTCATGTCCGCGTGCGGCGTCGACTCACATTCGCTGCACCAGGTCGACATCTTCGCCTCGCACGAGGCGTTGCTGCTGGACTACGAGCGCGCCATGTTGCGGCTGGACACCCGCCACGACGAACCTCGGCTGTACGACCTGTCCGGTCACTTCCTCTGGGTAGGGGAGCGCACCAGGCACTTGGAGGGCGCCCACATCGCGTTCGCCAAGCTGCTGTCCAATCCGATCGGCCTCAAGATCGGGCCCAGCACCACACCCGAGCAAGCCGTCGAGTACGTCGAGCAGCTCGACCCGCGGAACGAAGCGGGGCGGCTGACGCTGATCTCGAGGATGGGGAACGGCGCCGTCCGTGACGTGCTGCCGCCGATCATCGAGAAGGTGCAGGCCTCCGGACATCAGGTGATCTGGCAGTGCGACCCGATGCACGGCAACACCCACGAGGCGTCAACCGGTTACAAGACAAGGCATTTCGACCGCATCGTGGACGAGGTGCAGGGATTCTTCGAGGTGCATCACGAGCTCGGGACGCACCCGGGTGGCATCCACGTGGAGCTGACCGGCGAGGACGTCACCGAGTGCCTGGGCGGTGCGCAGGAGATCTCCGATGCCGATCTGGCCGGCCGTTACGAGACCGCCTGCGACCCCCGGCTGAACACCCAGCAGTCGTTGGAGCTGGCGTTCCTGGTCGCGGAGATGCTGCGCGGCTGAGCTTTCAGGGGAACGCTGAAATGCCGACCGTGCCGCCCGGTTCGACCCGGCCGCCTGCGCCGGGACTCTGATCCCAGACCGTGGCGTCGTCGGCACCGAACAGGGCGGTGACACTCGCCGAGAGACCAAGGGCTGAAAGCTTGTCCGTCGCCTGCGCCACCGTGCCTCCGGTGACGTCCGGGACGCTCACCGCGTTGGAGGGCACCAGGAACACCTTCGCGTTGTTGGGGTCGACGCGTGTCCCGGGTCCGGGGTCGGTGCGCAGGATGTCGCCGGCGTCGATGTCGGCGTCGAAGGCCGGGTCGCCGACGGTGACGGTGAAGCCGGCCCGCTCCATGGTCGCCACCGCGTCGTCCGTGGCAACGCCGCGGACGTCTGGCACGGTCAGCGCGTCAGCGACCCGCAGCGACACCGCACTGCCTTTGGAGGCAGTGGTGCCCGCGGCCGGCGTCGACCCGAGCACCGCACCGGGCTCGGCCTCCGGATCGAAGATGCGCTGCCGCGGCCCTACCGTGAACCCTGCGACCACCAACTTGTTCTCGGCGTCCTCGGCGGACTTGCCGGCCACATCCGGGACCTTCAGCGGTGCGGGACCGGCGGAGAGCACCAGGATGACGGCGCCGCCGACCGGCAGCGGCGTCCCGGCCACCGGCGTCGTCCGCAAGACCTTGCCGGCCGGGACAGCTTCGTCGAACGCCGGTGAGGTGCCAACCACGGCGGCGAGGTCCGCGGCGACCAGGGCTGCCTTCGCGGCGTCGGTCGTGGTGCCCGCAGGGATCTTCGGCACCTGCGGCCGGCCGCTGGACACCAGCAGGTCCACCTCCGAACCGCGCAGCACCCTGGTTCCCGGTGTCGGATCCGAGCTGGCGACGACGCCCCGCGGGACGGTGTCCTGATGGCCGGTGCTCACCCGGGGGACCAAGCCGGCGTCACGGACCATTGCCTCTGCCTGCGCCTGGGTCAGACCAACGGCGGCAGGCGCGGCGGCCCATCGCCCACCCAGCCACCACCCTCCCGCGGCGGCGCTGACCCCGAGTAACACGATGATCAGGATGGCGATGAGCCAGCGCCGGCGGCGGCGCGCCGCAGGACTTGTCCCGCGGGGTGCGGGTTGGGTGCGGGTGGGCGAGCCCGTGTCGGCCGGAGCCGACGACGTGACCAGCGGTGGGCCGGCCGGAAACACCCTGGTGCCACCGGGGGGCACAGTCGTCGAGCCGGCGGGCACCGGGGCATCGGTCATCGACCGCGGCGCGGTGCCGGCCTGAACAGCTGCCGGGGCGGGCGCGGGCGATGCGACCATCGCCGGCCGCCGGTGCGGCACCGGGACCGGCACCCTGCGCAACCCCAACTGGGACCGCACACCGACGAGGGCCGCGAGGAAGGCCGATGCGTCGCGGGGCCGCGCCGCCGGATCCCGCCGGGTCGCCGCGACGATCAACTCGTCCAGCGCCTCCGGTGTGCCGATGGCCCGTGACGCCGGATTCGGGACGTCGGAATGGACGTGCCGGTATGCCACCGACATCGGCGACTCCCCGGCGAAAGGCGGTTCACCGGTCAGCATCTCGTACGCCATGATGCCGGTCGCGTAGACGTCGGACCGGGCGTCGGACGCCCCGGTCGCGACCTGCTCGGGTGAGAGGTAGGCGACCGTGCCGAGGATGACGTCACCGGTCGCCATGGTCTGCGAGGTGACCGCCCTGACCAGCCCGAAGTCGGCGATCTTGACCTCACCGCGCGCCGAGATCAGGACGTTCTCGGGTTTGACGTCCCGGTGGACCAGTCCGGCGGCGTGGGCGGCGCCGAGCGCCGCGAGCAGCGGTTCGAGCACCGAGAGGGTGACCGGCACCGACAACGACCGTCGCTCCCGCAACAGGTCCCGCAGCGTCCCCCCGTCGACCAGCTCCATCACCAGGTACACCAGGTCCCCGTCACGGCCCTGGTCGTAAACGGCGACCACCCCAGGGTGGCCCAGCGAGGCGGCAAGCCTCGCCTCACGCTCGAAGCGGGTGAGGAACGCGCTGTCCGAGACGTACTGCGGACTCATCACCTTGATGGCGACGGCGCGGTCCAGCCTGGTGTCGACCCCCCGGTAGACCATGGACATCCCGCCGCGAGCGATCAGCGCCCCGACCCGGTACCGGCCCTCGAGCACGGTGCCGCTCAACAGGACGGTGGAGGGATGCACAACACGTGATTCTAGTTTGACGGTCTCCTTCGTCCGGAGTACTTCGGACCGGCCCGTCGCAGTGCCGCCCACAGCGCGTGGGATGGCACGCTGTCAGGCGTGCCGACCTCACCTACGTATGTGCCCGTCCCGGAGATCGCCGAGCATCTTGGCCTGGTGGTCACCAAGGTCCACCAGCTCATCCGCGAGCGCCAGTTGCTGGCAGTCCGGGTACAGGGCGTCCTGCGTGTTCCCGCCGAGTTCGTCCAGGACGGGTTCGTCGTCAAGGGACTGCCCGCCACCATCACCCTGCTGACCGACGGCGGCTACAAGGACGAGGAGATCATCAACTGGCTTTACACCGCGGACGATTCGCTGCCCGGCACGCCGATCCAGGCGCTGCGCGAGAACCGCGGCCGGGAGGTTCACCGCCGAGCTCAGGTCTCCGGGTTCTGACTCACGAGCGCCGCGCGGTCGCGGCGTGCGCGAGTGCGGTCAGCCGGTCCCTCGCACCGTCGTCGATGCCGGAGATCGCGGCCAGTCCGGATTCCACCAGGGTGGTGATCCGGTTCTCGATCTGCCGTACCGCGCCGGTCGTACCGATGATGGCCGCGAGCCGTCCGGGGTCTGCCTCCGCCGAACCGATGCCGGAATCCAGCTCGGTCAGCAACGGCCTACCCGCCAGTTCCGATCGCGCCAGGGCCAGCAGCAGCGTCCGCTTGCCCTCCAACAGATCGTCGCCCGCGGGTTTGCCGGTGATCGCCGGGTCGCCGAAGACGCCGAGCAGGTCGTCCCGCAACTGGAACGCGATGCCGATGTCCGCGCCATAACGGCGCAGAGCCTTCAGGACCTGCTCGTCGGCGCCGGCCAGCACCGCACCCAGCTGCAGTGGGCGCTCGACGGTGTAGGCGGCTGTCTTGAATCTGTTGACCTGCATCGCGTCCGAGGCCTGCAGCACCGGATCGCTGCTCGTCGATGCGGTCACCAGCAGGTCGAGCAGCTGTCCGGCGAGCACCTCCGTGCGCATCGCGCGCCAGATCGGCAGCGCGCGCCCGACGGCGTTCAACGAGTGGGCGCCGGCGGTGAACAGGTCGTCGGCCCAGGCCAACGCCATGTCACCCAGCAGCAGCGCCGCCGAGACACCGAAATGTTCGCTGTCGCCGGCCAATCCGTCATCCGCATGGGCTTTGGCGACCGCCCGGTGCATCGACGGGCCGCCGCGTCGGCGCTCGGACCGATCGATGATGTCGTCGTGGATCAGCGCGCAGGCCTGGATGAACTCGAGCGCGGCGCCCACCGTGACCACGGCGTCTGTTCCACGGTCGTCAGGCCGCCCGCCGCCCGCCGACCAGCCGCACCACAGGAACTCCGGGCGCAACCGCTTCCCGCCCTCCATCACGAACCCGGTCAGCCGCGCCATGCTCGGTGCCAGTCGGGTGTCGACGGCGAGCACCTCACCTCGACGGCGCTCGAGTTCGCTGGTCAGCACTTTCTGTAACCGATCCTGGTTCACCCCGACAGTCTGCCCGGATAGGCTCCGCAACATGCCGACCGTCCGCGAGAAACTCGCCGCGCCGGGACCCCACTTCTCCGTGGAGTTCATGCCGCCGCGCACGGACGCGGACGAGGCCGTGCTGTGGACGGCGGTGCGCAGGCTCGAACAGCTGCGGCCGGCGTTCGTCTCGGTCACCTACGGCGCAGGCGGCTCCAACCGACAGCGCACCATCAGGGTCACCCAGCGCATCGCAGAGGAGACCACGCTCGTCCCGGTCGCGCACCTCACCGCCGTCGGGCACTCGGTGGCGGAACTGCGACAGGTGATCGGCTCCTACGCTGCCGTCGGGGTGCGAAACATCCTGGCGCTGCGGGGAGATCCACCGGGAGATGCGTTGGGGGAGTGGGTGGCTCACCCGCAGGGCCTGCAGTACACCAGCGAACTCGTCCGGCTGACCCGATCCCTGGGCGACTTCTCCGTCGGCGTCGCTGCCTACCCGGACAAACATCCCCGCTCTGCGGACCTGGAGTCCGACACGGCGTTCCTGGTCGCGAAGATCAACGCCGGAGCCGACTTCGCGATCACCCAGATGTTGTTCTCGGCGGACGATTACTGCCGGTTGCGCGACCGGATGGTTGCGGCCGGGGCCGAAGTTCCGCTGCTGCCCGGGATCATGCCGATCACGTCCTACGCACGGCTGATGAGGATCAACGAGCTGTCCGGGCAACGGATCCCGGCGGATCTCGCCGAGGAACTCCGGCAGGTGCAGGACGATCCCGCAGCCGGTCGGGCTGTTGGGATGGCGCACGCCATCAGGATGAGCGAGGAACTCCTCGCCGCCGGGGCGCCGTGCCTGCACTTCTACACCTTCAACCGCTCGAAGGCGACCATCGAGGTCCTGGGCGCACTCGGTATGACGCCCGTCCTGCGTCGCTGAACAGATGAACCTGGAGCTGGACACACCCGAAGGCGCCTTCGGTATCGCCTCGCTCGTTCTTTTGCTCGCCGTGGTGGCCGTACGGCTCTCGAGCCGGCTCGGCATGCCGTCGCTGCTGCTCTACCTCGGCATCGGGATGGTGCTGGGCGTCGACCAGTTCGGGATCATCGACCTGGACAACGCGCTGCTCACCGAGCAGTTGGGGTTCGTCGCGCTGGTGTTCATCCTCGCCGAGGGGGGCCTCACCACCCGATGGCAGAACGTCCGGCCCGCATTGGGTCTGGGAGTCTCGCTGGCCACCGTGTCGGTTCTGGTGTCGATCGTGGTCGCCGGCGTCGGGGTTCACCTGCTGCTCGGGTTCGATTGGCGTACTTCGCTGTTGTGGGGTGCGGTGCTGTCCAGCACGGATGCCGCCGCGGTGTTCTCCGTGCTCCGGGGGGTGGGTGTCAAGCCCCGGCTGTCCGCGGCGCTGGAGCTCGAATCCGGACTCAACGACGCACCCGTGGTACTCGCCGTCGTGCTGCTGGCCAGCAGCGCCGAGATCACCTGGGTCGACCCGCTGCTGGTCGTTTACGAGCTCCTGGCCGGTGCGCTCGTCGGCGCCGCGATCGGCTTTGCCGGCGCCTGGTTGCTGCGGCGAGAGGCGCTGCCCGCGGCCGGCCTGTACCCGCTGGCGACGATCGCCCTGATCGGCGGCGCCTACGCGTTGGGCACCGTCGCGCACGCGTCCGGGTTCCTGGCCACCTATGTCGCGGCGGTCATCCTGGGAAATTCCAGCCTTCCGCACCGGGCCTCGACGCTGTCGTTCGCCGAGGGCCTGGGCTGGCTCGCGCAGATCGGCCTGTTCGTGATGCTCGGCCTGTACGTCGAGCCCAGCCGGCTGCCGGCGGCCCTGCTGCCCGGCATCGTCATCGGACTCATCCTGCTGCTGGTCGCCCGGCCGCTCTCGGTGCTGGCCGCCGCCACCCCCTTTCGGGTGCCGTGGCGTGATCAGGCGTTCCTGTCGTGGTCCGGTCTGCGGGGAGCCGTCCCCATCGTGCTGGCGACCATCCCGCTGATGAACAGCGTGCCATCGGCCACCCAGTTGCTCGACGTCATCGTGGTCGTGGTGGTGATCTTCACGCTGCTGCAGGGCACCAGCCTGCCGTGGATGGCCCGCCGCCTCGGTGTCATCCAGGGTGGTCAGGCGCTGGAGATCCAGCTCGAAGCCGCGCCGCTCGACGAGATGAACGCCCACGTTCTCCAGGTGACGATCCCGGTCGACTCACGGATGCACGGCGTGTACGTCTCGCAGCTGCGACTGCCCGCGCCGTCGACCATCGGGCTGCTGCTCCGCGACGGCGAACCGGTACCGGTGACGCCCACGCAGCGGCTGCAGTCGGGTGATCAGTTGCTGATCGTCGCCCCGGAGAGGGTGAGAGCGGCCACAGAGCGGCGTTTGCGTGCGGTCGGACGCGCCGGCGCGCTGGCCGGCTGGTTCGGTGAACGCGGCAATGCAGGGACAATGGACGGGTGACACAGTCCACGCCCGCACCGCGCAAGGTCGGCCTGCTGGCGACCATCGCGACCACGGTCATCGTGCTGGACCTGATCAGCAAGATCATCATCGTGGCCACCGTCAAGCCGGATCAACCGGTCAGGGTGCTCGGCGGACTGGTCTACCTGTCACTGATCCGCAACTCCGGTGCGGCCTTCTCGCTGGCCACCGGGATGACGTGGTTGCTCGCCCTGGTCGCGATCGGGGTGGTGGTGGTGATCATCCGGATGGCACCGCGGTTGCGGTCCACGCCCTGGGCCGTGTCGCTGGGCCTGGTGCTCGGCGGCGCGATCGGGAACCTGATCGACCGGATCTTCCGGGCCCCCGGTTTCCTGCAGGGCCACGTCGTGGACTTCGTCTCGGTCTTCGGACCGAACGCCGAGTACTTCCCGGTTTTCAACGTCGCCGATTCGGCCATCACCATCGGCGGGATCAGCCTCGTCGTCACCGCGTTGCTGGGTATCGATTTCGACGGCACCCGCACGAAGAAGACCGAAAGTGCCTGAGGTCCGGCGGCTTCCGGTGCCCGATGGGCTCGCCGGCATGCGGGTCGACGCCGGCCTGGCAAAGCTGCTGGGGATGAGCCGCACCAGCGTGGCGACGATGATCGACGCCGGCGACGTGCTGGTCGACGGCGCGGCCGCGATCAGATCGCTGCGGCTGACGTCGGACAGCTGGCTGGAGATCACCCTGCCCGAGCCCGAGCGGCGGCCGACGGTGGTCGCGCAGACCGTGGACGGTCTGACGATCCTGTACCGGGACGCCGACATCGCGGTGGTGGACAAGCCGGTCGGCGTCGCCGCGCACCCGAGCCCGGGCTGGACGGGTCCGACGGTGCTCGGTGCGCTCGCCGGCCTGGGGATCCAGACCAGCACGTCGGGGGCCGAGGAACGCCGCGGGATCGTGCACCGGCTCGACGTCGGCACCACCGGGGTGATGGTGGTGGCCCTGAGCGAACGCGCCTACTCGGTGCTCAAGGACGCGTTCCGTGACCGGACGGTCGAGAAGATCTACCACGCGGTGGTCCAGGGCCATCCGGACCCCAGCACCGGCACGATCGACGCGCCGATCGGCCGTCATCCGTCCTCGGACTGGAAGTTCGCCGTGGTCGCGGGCGGCCGCGACAGCATCACGCACTACGAGACGCTGGAGGCGTTCCCTGCGGCCAGCCTGCTGCAGATCCATCTGGAAACCGGACGCACCCATCAGATCCGGGTCCATTTCGCTGCCATGCGGCACCCGTGCGTCGGTGACCGCACCTACGGCGCGGACCCGACTCTGGCCGAGCGGCTCGGGCTGACCCGGCAGTGGCTGCACGCCCGCTCGTTGGCGTTCGCCCACCCCGAGGACGGTCGCTGGGTGGAGTTCACCAGCCCGTACCCCGCCGACCTGGCGCATGCGCTCCAGGTGCTGTCGCCTTGAGACATGAACTGGTACTACCGCGGTAGCATTGCGGTATGAAATTGAGTATCAGCTTGCCCGAAGAGGACGTGGCCGTGCTGGACGAGCACGCCCGCGAACGGGGGCTGACCCGGTCGGCGGCCATTCATCAGGCCATCCGGCTTCTTCGAACCTCCGGACTCGAGGAGGACTACCTGGCCGCGTGGGAGGACTGGGACAGCTCAGGGGACCGTGAAGCATGGGAAACCGCCGCCGCTGACGGACTCGCCTGATGCGCCGCGGTGAGGTGCGCGTGGTGGATCTCGATCCCGTCAAGGGCAGCGAGGCCAACAAGCGGCGCCCCGCCGTCGTCGTCAGCAACGACCGGGCAAACGCGGCCGCTGAGCGCTTCGGTCAGGGTGTTGTGACCGTCGTACCGCTCACCACGAACATCATGCGGATCTTTCCCTTCCAGGTCTTCGTCCCTGCCGAGGCCGGGGGGCTTCGCACGGATTCGAAAGCGCAGGCCGAGCAGGTTCGATCGGTGGCATACGAGCGCCTGGGGCCGGCGCTCGGTCAACTCCGAGCCTCGATCATGACCGAGGTCGACAACGCTCTGCGCCTCCACCTGGACCTGTAGTTGCGCGGACACGGTTGATCACCGGGGCTCCGAGGACGTCGGTACCACCCGGCGGTAGGTTGCCAGCCATGACTGTCACCGTCGCCACCCCTCTGCGCCAGCGCGCCGCCTACCGGGCCCTCGAGCAGCATTTCCAGGCCGCTCGGGACCGCACCATCAAGGACCTGTTCGACGCGGACCCCGACCGGGGCAGGGCACTGTCGCTGGAGGCGGACGGCATCTACCTGGATTACTCCAAGCACCGCGTCACCGCCGAGACCATTGACCTGCTGGTCGATCTGGCCCGCGAATCCGGTGTGGTCGAGCTGCGGGAAAAGATGTTCGGCGGCGAGCACATCAACATCACCGAGGACCGGGCGGTGCTGCATGTGGCGCTTCGGGCACCGGCCGGCGAGGTGATCGAAACCGATGGGCACGACGTGGTTCCGGACGTGCACGAGGTGCTCGGCCGGATGCGGGCCTTCGCCGACCGGATCCGCTCGGGTGAGTGGAAGGGTCACACCGGCAAGCGGATCCGCACCGTGGTCAACATCGGGATCGGCGGCTCCGACCTCGGGCCGGTGATGGCCTACGAGGCGCTGCGGCACTACTCGCAACGGGACCTGGATTTCCGCTTCGTCTCCAATGTCGACGGCACCGACTTCGCGGAGAAGACGCATGATCTCGATCCGGCGCAGACGTTGTTCATCATCTCGTCGAAGACGTTCACCACGCTGGAGACGATGACCAACGCCGGGTCCGCCCGGGACTGGGTGCTGGCCGCACTCGGCGACGAGTCAGCTGTTGCAAAGCATTTCGTCGCCGTTTCCACGAACGCCGATGCGGTGTCGGCGTTCGGGATCGACACCGCGAACATGTTCGGCTTCTGGAACTGGGTGGGCGGCCGCTATTCGATGGAGTCCGCGATCGGGCTGTCCACGATGATCGCGATCGGGCCGGACAACTTCGATCAGCTGCTCGCCGGCTCGCACGCCGTCGACGAGCACTTCCGCACCGCGCCGCTCGAGCGGAACCTGCCGGTGCTGATGGGGCTGCTGACGTTCTGGTACACCGACTTCTTCGGCGCCCAGACGCAGGCCGTGCTGCCGTATGACCAGTACCTGAACCGCTTTCCGGCGTACCTGCAGCAGCTGACCATGGAGTCCAACGGGAAGTCCGTCGCTCTTGACGGCACCCGGGTGGACTACAGCACCTGCCCGGTCTACTGGGGCGAGCCCGGCACCAACGGCCAGCATTCCTTCTACCAACTCATCCACCAGGGCACGCTGACCATCCCGGTGGATTTCATCGCGTTCGCGCACTCGCTCAACCCGCTCGGCGACCACCACGACTACCTGACCTCCAACGTCTTCGCGCAGGGTGAGGCACTCGCGTTCGGAAAGACAGCCGACCAGGTGCGGGCCGAGGGCACGCCCGAGAACCTCGTGCCGTTCAAGGTCTTCGAAGGCAACCATCCGTCGTCGACGTTCCTCGTCGAACGCCTGACGCCGTTCGTCCTGGGCCAGCTCGTCGCCCTGTACGAGCACAGCGTCTTCACCCAGGGCGCGATCTGGTCCATCGGCTCCTTCGACCAGTGGGGTGTCGAGCTGGGCAAGCAACTGGCCCAGCGGGTCATCCCCGAGCTGCAATCGGGCGAAGAGCCCGAACTCACCCACGACAGCTCGACGAACGAGCTGATCCGTCGGTACCGGGCGCTGCGGCGCGGCTGAGGCGGGCGCAGCGGCGCACCGGCGGGTCGGTACCGTTTGCGCGTGACCTCAGCGACTCCGAAGAAGCCAGCAGCCACCACGACCCGCAAGGCACCGGCCCGGCGGGCGCCCGCGAAGAAGGCGGCCGTGCCCGAGCGCATCCCGCCCACCGCCGGCGTGCGCAAGCTCGGACGGATCCCTGTCGCCGATGTCTTCCCGATCGTCGACTGCGGCAACCGGCCGTCCAAGTCAGTGGTCGGCGAGGAGTTCGAGGTCAACGCCACGGTGTACCGGGAGGGCCACGACGCGGTGAACGCCACCGTGGTGCTCACCGACCCGGCGGGCGCAGTGACCGAAGTTCCGATGGTGTGCGTCAATCCGGGTCTGGACCACTGGACCGCGACCATCAGCGCGCCGACCACCGGCCGCTGGACATTTCGGGTGGAGGGCTGGTCCGACCCGTACGGCACGTGGCACCACGACGCGGCGATCAAGGTCGCGGCCGACGTTGACACCGAGATGATGCTCGAAGAGGGCGCGCGGGTCCTTGAGCGGGCGGTGGCCGAGGTGCAGCGCACCCCCGAGCAGCAGGCTCCGCTGCTGGACGCCGTCGGCAAGCTCCGCAATCAGGATCACTCGCCCGGCAACCGGCTCGGGGCCGGAACCTCGCCGTGGGTGGAGCGGGAACTGGCCGCCCGGCCGCTGCGGGACTACGTGACCGCGAGCCCCGACTACCCCTGGCTGGTGGAGCGCGAGCGGGCGCTGTACGGAGCCTGGTACGAGTTCTTCCCGCGCTCCGAGGGCGCCAGGTTTGACGAGACCACCGGGCTGTGGCGCAGCGGCACCCTGCGGACCGCTGCGGAACGGCTCGGCGCTGTCGCCGGCATGGGCTTCGACGTCATCTATCTCACTCCGATCCACCCGATCGGCACCATCAACCGCAAGGGCCCCAACAACACCCTGGTGGTCGGTGAGCACGATCCGGGCTCGCCGTATGCGATCGGGTCGGCCGACGGCGGGCACGATGCCATCCAACCCGAGCTCGGCACCTTCGAGGACTTCGACTATTTCGTCGCCCGGGCCGGCGAGCTCGGGCTGGAGGTCGCGCTCGACCTGGCGTTGCAGTGCGCACCTGACCACCCCTGGGTCACCAGTCATCCGGAGTGGTTCACCACCCGCAACGACGGCACCATCGCCTACGCGGAGAACCCGCCGAAGAAGTACCAGGACATCTACCCGCTGAACTTCGACAACGACCCGAAGGGGATCTACGCCGAAGTGCGCCGGGTGGTCCAGGTCTGGATCGACCACGGCGTCAAGATCTTCCGCGTCGACAACCCGCACACCAAGCCGGTCGAGTTCTGGGAATGGCTGATCGGCGACGTCGCCCTGGACCATCCCGAGGTCATCTGGCTGGCCGAGGCCTTCACCAGGCCGGCGATGATGCACGGCCTGGGCAAGGTCGGTTTCCAGCAGTCGTACACCTACTACGCCTGGCGCAACGAGAAGTGGGAGCTCGAGGATTACTGCCACGAGCTGGCCCGGGACTCGGCGCACTACATGCGCCCGAGCTTCTGGCCGACCACCCACGACATCCTGACCCCCTACATGCAGACCGGCGGCCGCGCGGCCTGGAAACTGCGGGCCGCCCTTGCCGCGACACTCGTTCCCACATACGGCATCTACGCCGGGTACGAGCTGATGGAGAGTGAACCGCGACCGGGCGTGCAGGAACAGCTCGACAACGAGAAGTACGAGTTCAAGGACCGGCACTGGGAGGACTACGACGAGTACGGCCCCAAGGCCGGGCAGTCCATCGCGCCGTATCTGAGCCTGATCAACCGCATCCGCCGCGAGCATCCCGCCCTGCACTGGCTCCGGAACCTGCGGTTCCACAACGCCGAGAACTCCAAGGTCATGGTCTTCTCCAAGAGTCGCACCGTGGTCGGTGAGAGCGGTCACCCGCACGACGACACGATCATCGTGGTGGCCAACCTGGACCCGCACCACAGTCAGGAGAGCTGGTTCCACCTCAACATGCCGGACATCGGACTCGGATGGGATGATTCGTTCGAAGCACATGATCTGGTGACAGGTGCGACGTGGCACTGGTCGCAGCACAACTGGAGCTGGCTCGGCCCGGAGAGCGAGCCGGTCCACATCGTTTCGGTGAGGCGGTATCAGTAGATGAGTGAGTACCCGGGCAGTGCGGCGCCGGCGAAGAAGAGCGGCATCAGCGGCCGGGCGATCGGCGGATTGATCGTCGCTGCACTGGTCGTCATCTTCATCGCGATCAACCGCGACCAGGTCGACGTCTCTTTCGTGTTCTTCACCACCACGCTCGCGTTGTGGGTCGCGTTGACCATCGCGGCGGTCGGCGGCCTGATCGCCGGATTCCTGATCGGCCGCAAGCGCTACAAGGCATAACGGGCCCTTGGTCCCTTGATGGTCCATGCACGCTCAACCAGCATGGACAGTGAGCTCGACAGCGTCGTCAGGCCCGAAGACGACTGTCCGGCCACTCGAGGAGATCACGGTGAACCAGAATTATGAGCGGTGGATCAGCACGGTGGAGGACGCCGCGCGGCACCAGAAGCTCGCTCCGACGGTAGCTCTGCACGAGCTGGACCGGCTGGCCGAGCACCTCGTCGGTGAGACGAACGCCGACGCACAGCACGTGAAGTTGCATGTGCAGCAACTGATCAGCGAGTTCGCACCGGAGCGGCACGATGTGCAGCTGTACTCCGAGCGGTACTGCAGCGGCGGGCGCTGACTCGCGGGGACGGACGCGCCCGGCACTGTCGGGATTCAGTGATACAAACGAGTCGCCTATGTGGAAGGGGCTCGGTGTCCACTACTGACTCGTTCGTTCACCTGCACGTGCATACCGAGTACTCGATGCTCGACGGTGCCGCCCGGCTGGGTGGGCTCTTCGAGCGCACGGCCGAGATGGGCATGCCTGCGCTGGCGATGACCGATCACGGCAACGTCTTCGGAGCGCACGATTTCTATCGCCAGGCCAGGGCGGCCGGGGTGAACCCGATCATCGGGATGGAGGCCTATCTCACCCCGGGCACGTCCCGCTTCGAGCGCACCCGGGTCCGGTGGGCGGACGGCGGCGAGGACGACGTCTCCGGCGCCGGTGCCTACACCCACATCACCTTGCTGTCGGAGTCGACGGCGGGGATGCACAACCTGTTCCGGCTGGCATCCAAGGCCTCGCTGGAGGGCTTCTTCTACAAACCGCGCGCCGATCGGGAGCTGCTGTCCCAGTACTCCGCCGGACTGATCGCCACCACGGGCTGCCCGTCCGGAGAGGTGCAGACGTGGCTGCGGATCGGGGACTACGCCAAGGCCCGCGCCGCCGCTGCCGAGTTCCGCGACATCTTCGGCACCGAGAACTACTTCCTGGAGCTGATGGACCACGGCCTCGGCATCGAGACCAGGGTGCGCGACGGGCTGCTCCGGCTGGCGCGCGACCTGCAGCTGCCGATGGTCGCGACCAACGATCTGCACTACACCGACGCCGCCGATGCCGACGCGCACGAGGCGTTGCTGTGCGTGCAGTCCGGCAAGACGCTGGACGACCCGAACCGCTTCAAGTTCGACGCCCGCGACTTCTACCTGAAATCGCCGGCCGAAATGCGCGCACTGTGGGACGGCAAGTACCAGCTGCGGGAGGCCTGCGACAACACGTTGCTGATCGCCGAGCGATGCTCGGTCACCTTCGACGAGTCCGCCTCCTACATGCCGCGGTTCCAGGTGCCGGCGGGGGAGACCGAGCAGACCTGGTTCGTCAAGGAGGTCGCACGCGGGCTGACCGCCCGGTTCCCGGAGGGGATCCCGCCCGAGGTCCAGAAACAGGCCGACTTCGAGGTCGGCGTCATCACCCAGATGAACTTCCCCGGCTACTTCCTGGTGGTGGCCGACTTCATCAACTGGGCCAAGAACAACGGGATCAGGGTCGGCCCCGGCCGCGGCTCCGGCGCGGGGTCGATGGTCGCCTACGCCATGCGGATCACCGACCTGAACCCGCTGCAGCACGGGCTGATCTTCGAGCGCTTCCTCAACCCCGACCGTGTCTCCATGCCCGACTTCGACGTGGACTTCGACGAACGCCGGCGCGGTGACGTCATCCGCTACGTCACCGAGAAGTACGGCGACGACCGAGTGGCGCAGATCGTCACCTACGGCACCATCAAGGCCAAGCAGGCGGTCAAGGACTCCGCCCGGGTTCTCGGCATGCCGTTCTCGGTCGGCGACCGGATCACCAAGGTGATGCCGCCCCCGGTGATGGGCAAGGACGTCTCGCTGGACAAGATGTTCTCCCCGTCCGACCCGCGGTACAACGAGGGCGCCGAGTTCCGCACCCTCGCCGAGACCGACCCCGACGTCAAGAAGGTCGTCGAGACCGCCCGCGGGCTCGAGGGTCTCAAGCGGCAATGGGGCGTGCACGCGGCCGGCGTCATCATGTCGTCGGAACCGCTGCTGGACCTGATCCCGATCATGAAACGGGAGCAGGACGGCGCGATCATCACCCAGTTCGACTACCCGACCTGCGAGAAGCTCGGGTTGATCAAGATGGACTTCCTGGGGTTGCGCAACCTCACGGTCCTGGACGACGCGCTGATCAACATCAAGGCCAACCGCGGCGAGACGGTGGTCCTGGAGGACCTGCCCCTGGACGAGAAGAAGACCTTCGAACTGCTCGCCCGCGGCGACACGCTCGGGGTGTTCCAGCTGGACGGCGGTCCGATGCGCGCATTGCTGCGGTCCATGCGGCCGGACAATTTCGAGGACATCTCCGCGGTCGGCGCGCTGTACCGGCCCGGCCCGATGGGCGCCAACTCGCACAACGAGTACGCGGACCGCAAGAACAAGCGCAAGCCCGTCATCCCCATCCACCCCGAACTCGCGGACGCGCTCTCGGAGATCCTCGGCGACACCTACGGCCTGATCGTCTACCAGGAACAGGTCATGGCGATCGCCCAGCACGTCGCGGGCTACTCGCTCGGCGCCGCCGACCTGCTGCGCCGCGCGATGGGGAAGAAGAAGAAATCGGAGCTGGACGCCCAGTTCGAGAAGTTCTCCTCGGGTATGGCCGAACGGGGGTACTCACCAGCGGCGGTGAAGACGCTGTGGGACATCCTGCTGCCGTTCTCCGATTACGCGTTCAACAAGGCGCACTCCGCCGCCTACGGCCTGATCTCCTACTGGACCGCGTACCTCAAGGCGAACTATCCGGCCGAGTACATGGCCGCCCTGCTCACCAGCGTCGGCGACGACAAGGACAAGATGGCGATCTACCTGGCCGAGTGCCGGTCGATGGGCATCACCGTGCTGCCGCCGGACGTCAACACTTCGGTGCGGGACTTCGCGCCCGTCGGCACCGACATCAGGTTCGGTCTGTCCGCAGTGCGCAACGTCGGCACCGGCGTGGTGGCCTCCATCGTCGCCAGTCGCCGGGACAAGGGCCAGTACACCGACTTCTACGACTTCCTGGAGAAGGTCGACCAGGTTGCCTGCAACAAGAAGGTCGTCGAATCGCTGATCAAGGCCGGTGCCTTCGATACCCTGAACCATCCCCGCAAGGGCCTGCTGATGGAGCACGCCCGGGCGATCGACGAGGTACTCGGCCTGAAGAAGGCGGAGGCCATCGGCCAGTTCGACCTGTTCGGCGAGATGAGCCAGGAGGACAAGGGCGGCTCGTTCCGCGGTAGCGTCCCGGACACCGAATGGGACACCAAGCTGCGCCTCGGTTTCGAGCGGGAGATGCTGGGGCTGTACGTGTCCGGGCATCCGCTGTCCGGCGTCGAGCACATCCTTTCCGCTCAGTCCGACGCGTCCATCCCCGACATCCTGGACGGCACCGTGCCGGACCGGGGGGTGGTCACGGTCGGCGGCATCCTTACCGGGCTGCAGCGCCGGCTCACCAAGAAGGGTGATCCCTGGGCGTCGGCGACGCTGGAGGATCTGGCCGGCGGCGTCGAGGTGGCGTTCTTCCCCAAGGTCTACCTGGACTGCTCGCTGCTGCTCGCCGAGGACGCGATCGTCCTGGTCAAGGGACGTGTTGCGCGATCCGACGACCGGTTGTCCCTGCACGCCCAGCAGGTCGTCGTGCCGGACCTGTCCACCACGGCGGGCAAGGGACCGGTGCAGGTCAGCATCAACGCAGCCCGGTGCACCCCGCCGGTGGTGGACCGCCTGCGGGACGTGCTGCAGGCCCACCCCGGCACCACCGCGGTGCATCTCAAGCTGCTCAACGGCAGCAACGCCACCACGCTGAAGCTCGACGACGGGCTGCGGGTGACACCGACCTCGGCGCTGATGGGCGACCTCAAGGCACTGCTGGGCGCAGACTGTCTGACATGAAGCGTGCCCTGACCGTGACGGCGACGATCCTCGGGGTGTGCCTGCTGGTCGGGGTTGCACAGGGTCTGCTGTGGGCGTTCCTGGCGCCGGGCATCCCGTACAAGGTGCTCGCCGACGGTCGTTACGGTGCTCTCCCGACGACGTCGACGTACCACTTCGTCGATGTCGCTGTATTTGCGCTGTCCGGGATGGTGATCGGCATCCTGTTGGCCGTCGGACTGTGGCAGTTCCGCGCCACCCGCGGCTGGCAGGGGTTGCTGGCGCTCGTCGCCGGCTCCCTGCTCGGCGCGCTGACCGCTTACGGTGTCGGCCTTCTCGTCGCGCCCGGCACCGACCCGGCCACAGTCGGCGCCGGCCCGGCGGATGTCATCGTCAGCGCCCCGCCGGACACCGGGACCATCCTTGTGGTGCTCGCGCAACCGGCCGCGGCCGCAGCGGTCTATACGTTCCTGGTGGCCTGGAACGGGAACCCGGACCTGGATGTCAGGCAGAACGGTGTCAGACGGGAGGCCGGAAGGCGGCGAAGGGATCGGTCACCCGCAGCTCCTTGATGGTGAACCGGTACATCGCCGCGGGGCGACCGCCGGTCGGACCAGGTGGTGCCGTCGTCCCGGTCGGCTCCAGCATGCCGCGCCGGGTGAGGATCCGTTGCAGGTTCGTCGGATCCACGTCGTGTTCCAAGGCGGTCGCGTACACCCTGCGCAGCTCGGCGATGGTGAACTCGGCCGGGGCCAGCGCGAAGCCGATGTTGGTGTAGGACAGCTTCGCCTGCAGCCGCCGGTAGGCACGGTCGACGATCAGCCCATGATCCAACGCGGTCGGTGGCAGGTCCTGCACCGGATGCCACCGGGTGTCGCCCGGCAGGTGCGGATCGGCGCCCAACGGCACGAGCCCGAGGAAGCCGGTCGCCATCACTCGCGCGGCCGGCACCCGACGTGGGTCGGAGAACACCCCGATCTGCTCCAGGTGCGATACCCGGTCCAGATCCACCTTCTCGGCGAGCTGGCGAGATGCCGAGGCGTCGACATCCTCGGCGTCCAGCACGAGACCTCCGGGCAACGCCCAGCGACCCGCGTCAGGGTCCTTCGCGCGTTGCCACAGCAACACCTGCAAGGACGGCCGCCCGACCCGGTCCGGCCGGACGGTGAAAACCGCGGCCAGTACTTCCACCGCAGAGCTGCTATTATCGGTCACGTTATCGATCATAAGTCGAAAACCTCGACTTCGCCCCAGGAGGGCCCCCATGACCGCACCGACACTGGCTGACGCGCCCGGCGATCTCGCCGCCTGGGCCCGCGAGGTCCGTGAGCTGGCCGAACGGCGCGACGCCGTGATCCTCGCGCACAACTATCAGGTCCCAGAGATCCAGGACGTCGCGCACCACGTCGGCGACTCGCTCGCGCTGTCGCGGATCGCCGCCACCGCCCCTGAGTCGACGATCGTGTTCTGCGGGGTGCACTTCATGGCCGAGACAGCCAAGATCCTGTCGCCGGACAAGACGGTGCTGATCCCGGACGCCAATGCCGGGTGCTCGCTCGCCGACTCGCTGACCGCCGATCAGCTGCGGGCCTGGAAGGCGGACAACCCGGGTGCGGTGGTCGTGTCGTACGTCAACACCACCGCCGAGGTGAAGGCCGAGACCGACATCTGCTGCACCTCGTCCAATGCGGTCGAGGTCGTTCGGTCGATCCCCGCCGACACCCCCGTGCTCTTCGGTCCTGACCAGTTCCTCGGCGCCCATGTGCGTCGCATCCTCGGCCGGGACAACATCCAGGTCTGGGGCGGCGAGTGCCACGTGCACGCCGGCATCAACGGTGGGCAGCTCACCGCACAGGCAAAGGCACATCCTGACGCCGACCTGTACATCCACCCCGAGTGCGGCTGCGCCACCAGCGCGCTGTATCTGGCGACCGCCGGGGCGGTCCCCGCCGACCGGGTGAAGATCCTTTCTACCGGCCAGATGGTCGACGCAGCGCTGGTCAGCAAGTCCCGACAGGTGTTGGTGGCCACCGAGATCGGGATGATCCACCAGCTGCGCAAGGCCGCACCCGGCGTCGACTTCCGGGCCGTCAACGAGCGCGCCTCCTGCAAGTACATGAAGATGATCACCCCCGCGAAGCTGCTCGTGTCGTTGCGGGAGATGCGCGATGAGGTCGTCGTCGATCCGGACATCGCGGCCCGCGCGCGGGGCGCGGTGGAACGGATGATCGCCATCGGGCAGAGCGGCGGCGGAGAGTGACCGCGCTCAGTGCGGCGGCCGGGGCGCTGCTGCCGGCCTGGGAGGCCTGCGCCGACGTGGTCGTCGTCGGAACCGGAGTGGCCGGGCTGACCGCAGCGTTGACGACCGCGTCGTCGGGCATGTCGGTGCTGCTGATCACCAAGGGCCGGCCCGAGGAGGCCAGCACCCAGTGGGCCCAGGGTGGCGTCGCCGTCGTCCGCGACGAACGGGACCCCGGCGATTCCATCGAGCAGCACATCGACGACACCCTGACCGCGGGTGCCGGGCTGTCGGATCCGGCGGCGGTCGAGTTGATCCTCACCGAGGGACCGGCCGCGGTGCAGCGGCTGATCGAGCGCGGCGCGCAGTTCGACGCCGGCCCGGACGGACTGCTGCGCACCCGAGAGGGTGGACACTCGGCGAACCGGGTCATCCACGCCGGCGGTGACGCCACCGGCGCCGAGATCGAGCGCGCTCTGCTCGCTGTGCGTGGGCTGCCGTCGGTGCTGTCCGGGCACCAGGCGCTCGACGTCGTCCTGGACGGTTCCGGGCGGGCCCGCGGTCTCTCCGTCCTCGCCCCGGACGGCACCGTCGGGTTGATCCGCAGCGACGCCGTTGTCCTCGCCACCGGCGGTGCCGGGCACCTGTACGCGGCCACCACCAATCCCGGCGTGGCGACCGGCGACGGGCTGGCCATGGCGCTGCGCGCCGGTGCCGTGCTCGCCGATACCGAGTTCTTCCAGTTCCACCCGACCGTGCTGTGGACAGGCCCCGGCGACCTCGGCCACCGGCCGCTGATCACCGAGGCGGTCCGCGGTGAGGGCGCCGTCCTGATCGACGGCGCCGGCCATTCCGTCATGCGCGGTGTGCACCCGCTGGCCGACCTGGCACCCCGGGATGTGGTGTCGCTGGCCATCTCCCGGCGGATGTCGCTCGCTCCGGGCGGAATCACCGACCATGTCTATCTCGACGCGACCGGGATAGCGCCGGACGTGTTCGCGCGCCGCTTCCCGACCGTGTCAGCCGCCTGCGCGCTGGCCGGCGTAGACCCGTCCAGTCAGCCGATCCCGGTCGCACCGGCCGCGCACTACCACTGCGGCGGCGTGCTGACCGACCTCGACGGCCGCACCACGGTGCCCGGCCTGTTCGCGGTGGGGGAGGTCGCCCGCACCGGCCTGCACGGCGCGAACCGGCTGGCCTCCAATTCGCTGCTCGAAGGCCTGGTGATGGGGGAGCGATCCGCTGCCGCCATCGGCACCGATGTGCTGCTGGCCCGCGGCCGGCCGGCGGAACTCATTCTGACGCCCATCCCGGCTGCCGATCCCGATGGGCGAATTGAATTGCAGGGCACCATGAGTCGCTCGGCCGGCATCGGCAGGGACCTGGTCGGCCTGCTCGCCGCTCAGTCCACCGTGTCCGGTCTGGGCTCCGTGCCTGCGCCTGTCGTGGACCGTGGGTCGGTGGAGACGGCGAACCTGGCCTGCGCCGCGTCGGCCCTGTTGGCCGCGGCCGAACTGCGCGCCGAATCGCGCGGCTGCCACGTCCGCAACGACCATGCCGAGCGTTCCCCGACCTGGCAGTCCTCCATCCTGGTGCGGCACGTCGATGGCGCCGTCTCGACCTCGGTCGCCGACCTGAAACCGGCCGTCGCATGGGCCTGACCGAGCAGACCCATCGTGCCCTGATGCTGGCCGGGCTGGACGTGCACGCCGTGTCCGCGGTGATCGACCGTGCGCTGGCCGAGGACCTGCGGGACGGTCCGGACGTGACGACCGAGTCCACCGTCCCGGCGCAGCAGCTCAGCATCGGCAACGTGGTGCCCCGGTCCGCCGGGGTGTTCGCCGGTGGTCCGGTGGCGATGGCGGTCTTCGAGACGGTGTCGTTCACCGCCGAGTTCGAGCAAGTGGTCCCCGAGGGGGGCCTGCTGGAGCCTGGCCGGCCCGCGCTGGTGATCGCCGGCCCGACCGCCGGGATCCTGACGGCGGAGCGGACGGCGCTGAACCTGCTCACCCACCTGTCCGGCATCGCCACCGCGACGCGGGCCTGGGTCGACGCCGTGGCAGGCACCGGTGCACGCATCCGGGACACCCGCAAGACGTTGCCCGGCCTACGCCTGCTGGAGAAGTACGCGGTGCGCTGCGGCGGCGGGGTGAATCACCGGATGAGCCTGGGTGACGCTGCTCTCATCAAGGACAACCACGTTGCTGCCGCCGGCTCGGTGCGGGCGGCCATCGCGGCGGTCCGCGCCCGGAACGCCCTGGTGACACTCGAGGTCGAGGTCGACACACTTGACCAGCTCGACGAAGCCATCGCGGCAGGGGCGGAACTGGTTCTGCTGGACAATTTCTCGACCGCCGATACCGCTGCTGCGGTGTCGGTGGCGCGCGCGGCCGGTCGCCGGGTGCTGCTCGAGGCCTCCGGTGGGCTGACCCTCGACCGCGCCGCCGAGGTCGCCGCGACCGGTGTGGACTACCTCGCCGTCGGCGCGCTGACGCACTCCGCACCGGCGCTCGACCTGGGTCTGGACCTGACGGCCCAACCCTTACCCTGAACGCATGCTGCAGCGGATCGACCTTCGCTCCGGACTCGGCGACCTGCGTGCCGTGCTGCCGCGGGCGGCGGTCAACATCGGTGCCGCTGCATCGAGCGTGCAGCCACTGATCCAGGACGTCCGGCAGCGCGGAGCCGCCGCGGTGCTCGATGCAGGCGAGCGCTTCGACGGCGTTCGTCCGGCCTCCCTGCGGGTCCCCGGGTCGGTCCTGGCGGCATCGCTGGACGCCGTCACTCCGGCGGTGCGGGACGCGTTGACCGAGGCCATCGCCCGCGCCCGGGTAGGGCACGCCGCACAGTTGCCGGTCGAGCGCGTCACGTCGATCGCCCCCGGCGGGACCGTCACCCAGCGCTGGGTCCCGGTGCACCGGGTCGGCCTCTACGTCCCCGGCGGACTGGCGCTGTACCCGTCGAGCGTCGTGATGAACGTCGTGCCCGCACAGGTCGCCGGTGTGCGCGCGATCGCGGTCACCTCACCGCCGCAGCGGGACAACGACGGCTGGCCCGATCCCAATGTGCTCGCCGCCTGTGCGCTGCTCGGCGTGGACGAGGTGTATGCCGCCGGTGGTGCCCAGGGGATCGCTCTGCTGGCGCTCGGCGCGGTCGACGTGGACGGCACCGTGGTGGACCCTGTCGACGTCATCACCGGCCCCGGAAATGTTTATGTGACAGCGGCGAAACGACTGCTCCGCGGCACGGTGGCAATCGATTCTGAGGCAGGTCCGACCGAGATCGCCGTTGTCGCGGACGATTCCGCGGATCCGATACACGTTGTCGCGGACCTCATCTCACAGGCGGAGCACGATCCGGTGGCCGCATCCGTGCTGATCACCACTTCTGCGTCGCTGGCGGATGCCGTCGATGAGCTGCTGGCGCAGCGGGTTCCGCTGACCAAGCACCACGAGCGGGTCCGGGAGGCGTTGTCCGGTCGGCAATCCGGCACGGTCCTGGTGTCCTGCATCGACGACGCGATCACCGTGGCAGATGCCTACGCGGCCGAGCACCTGGAAATCCAGACCCGCGACGCGGCAACGGTTGCCGGTCGGATCAGCAACGCCGGCGCGGTGTTCGTCGGCGCCTACTCGCCGGTGTCACTCGGTGACTACTGCGCCGGCTCCAATCACGTCCTGCCCACCGGCGGCTCGGCGCGGTTCGCCGCGGGCCTGAGTGCGATGACATTCCTGCGCCAGATGCAGGTGATCGACTACTCCCGCGAGGCGCTCGCGGCCGTCGCCCCGCACGTGCTGGCGTTGTCCACCGCCGAAGATCTGCCTGCCCACGGTGAGGCTGTCTCTGCCCGGTTCCCCGGCTCATGATCGGTCCCTGGTGATCGGGCATGCGGTGACGCTCGCCGACTTGCCGCTGCGCGCGGACCTGGTCGGGCGTTCGCCCTACGGCGCGCCGCAGCTGGACGTACCTGTGCGGATCAACACCAACGAGAACCCGTACCCGCCGTCGGATGCGCTGGTTGCCGACCTTGCGGCATCGGTTGCCTCGGTGGCGGCCCATCTGAACCGCTACCCCGATCGGGACGCGGTCGCACTGCGGGAGCAGTTGGCGCACTATCTGTCCCGGTCCACCGGAGTTCCTTTGTCGGGCGACAACGTCTGGGCTGCCAACGGTTCCAACGAGATTCTGTTGCAATTGCTGCAGGCCTTCGCCGGACCGGGTCGCAGTGCGCTGGGCTTCGAACCGTCGTACTCCATGCACCCGATCATCGCCTCCGGCACCCGCACCACCTGGTTGTCCTGCCCGCGCCGGGACGACTTCACCGTCGATGTTCCCGCTGCGTCCGCGATGATCTCCGAGCACTCACCCGACGTGCTGTTCATCACCAGCCCGAACAACCCGACCGGCGGATCCCTGCCAGTGCAGGACATCCGGGATCTGGTGGAGGCTGCGCCGGGCGTGGTGGTGGTGGACGAGGCGTATGCCGAGTTCTCGGATCGACCGAGCGCCATCGGCCTGCTCGAGGAGTTCCCGGCGAAGTTGGTGGTCGTCCGGACCATGTCCAAGGCGTTTGCCTTCGCCGGTGGGCGGCTCGGCTACCTCGCAGCGGCGCCGGCCGTCATCGAGGCACTGTTGCTGGTGCGCCTGCCCTATCACCTCTCGACATTGACCCAGGCGGCCGCGTCCGCAGCGTTGCGCCATGCCGACGACACCCTGGCATCGGTGACGCATCTCGTTGCCGAGCGAGGTCGAGTGGCCTCGGAGCTCGTCGACTTCGGTTTCGATGTCGTGGATTCGGATGCGAATTTCCTGTTGTTCGGCCGGTTCCACGATGCGGCGTCGGTCTGGCGGCAGTACCTCGATGCCGGAGTGCTGTTGCGGGACATGGCGATTCCCGGGTATCTGCGGGTAACCATCGGAACCGATGACGAGAACGACGCCCTGCTGAACGTGAGTGCCCGGTTGTCCGCCCCTCGCAAGGAGCCTTCCTGATGCAGCGCCATGCCCGGATCGAGCGGGTCACCAGCGAGTCGTCGGTCATGGTCGATCTGGACCTGGACGGCACCGGTCAGGTCGAGATCGCGACGGGGGTGCGGTTCTACGACCACATGCTGACCGCATTCGGGGTGCACGGGAGCTTCGACCTGACGGTCCGCTCGGTCGGTGACGTTGACATCGACGCGCACCACACCGTCGAGGACACCGCAATCGTGCTGGGCCAGGCGATCGGGCAGGCGCTCGGTGACAAGGCCGGTATCCGACGGTTCGGCGACGCCTTCATCCCGATGGACGAGACGCTGGCGCATGCCGCGGTGGACGTGTCGGGGCGGCCGTTCTCGGTGCACACCGGTGAACCGGACGCGGTGCTGGGCTTCACGGTCGGGAACAACTACCCGGTCGTGCTGAACCGGCACGTCTTCGACTCGTTCGCCTTCCATGCGCGGATCGCGCTGCACGTGCGGGTTCTCTACGGGCGCGACCCGCACCACATCTGTGAGGCGCAGTACAAGGCGATCGCCAGGGCACTGCGACAGGCGGTGGAGCCGGACCCCCGCGTGCAGGGCATCCCGTCGACCAAGGGTGTGCTGTGAGCCAGTTCCTGCCGATCCTGTTACTTGCGGTCGGTGGGTTTCTGATCGGCGGGGTGCTGTCGCTGCGGAAGAAGTCGGTGCCAGCGGCGGTGGTGTTGGGCGTGTTTGCAGCCGGTTGCATCGTCGGCGGGATCTTGTGGTTGATCGGGGAGGCATGAGGCAGCGATGAGCGGCGTTGTCGTGCTGGACTACGGGTCCGGGAATCTGGCGTCCGCTGAGCGTGCCCTGCGCCGAACCGGGGCCGATGTGATCGTCACCGATGATTTCGCCGCCGCGTTGAATGCCGACGGCCTGGTTGTCCCCGGTGTCGGCGCCTACGAGGCGTGCATGACGGGGCTGTCCGCAGTGCGCGGGCAGCGGATCATCGACCGGCGGGTCGCGGGTGGCCGCCCGGTGCTGGGGATCTGCGTGGGCATGCAGGTCCTGTTCGACCGTGGCGTCGAGCACGGGGTCGAGACCGACGGCGTGGGGGAGTGGCCCGGCACCGTCGAGCGGTTGCAGGCCTCGATCGTGCCGCACATGGGCTGGAACACCGTTCAGCCCGGCGACGGCTCCGTGCTGTTCGAGGGGCTCGACCCCGCGACCCGGTATTACTTCGTGCACTCCTATGCGGTGCGGCGTTGGGAACTCGAGGTCAGCGGCCGGTTCGTGCCTCCGGTGGTGACCTGGGCTGAGCACGGTGGTGACCGGTTCGTCGCAGCAGTGGAGAACGGTCCACTCTCGGCGACGCAGTTCCACCCGGAGAAGTCCGGTGACGCCGGCGCCGAGGTACTGCGCCGATGGGTTGCCACGCTGTAGTTGCCACGCTGTAGTTCGCAACCTAGTCTCGAACGCATGTTCGATGATCGCGCTCAGGTGCTCCAAGAGCTGCGTCATCGCATGGGCACGGTCACCCCGGGCTCCCCCCCGGAGACCGTGAAGGTGGTCCCGGTCGTGCCGCCGCTGGCGGCTGTGCTGCCGCGCGGCGGGCTGGTGCCGGGATCTGTGGTCAGTGTGCGTGGGCACGGCGCGACGAGCCTGCTGTTCACGTTGCTGTCCGGCCCACCCGACGGCTGGTCGGCGTTGGTGGGAATGCCCGGTGTCGGTTTGGCCGCAGCGGCCGAATTCGGTGTCGATCTGGATCGCGTGGTTGTCATTCCCGAGCCCGGACCTGATGTGCTGCAGGTGTTGTCGATTCTGGTGGATGGCGTCGACATGATCGCCGTCGCGCTTCCGTCCGCCGTCCGGCCCAGCCCTTCCCGGCAGCGGGTGCTCACCGGCCGGCTCCGTCAACGTGGCGCCGTGCTGCTCGTGTTGGGCCCGTGGCCCGGTGCTGATCTGGTTCTCACCGCGCGATGGGTCAGCTGGGGTGGTCTGGGTCAAGGTCATGGCCGGCTCCGGGACCGTGAACTGGTGGTGGAGGTCGGCGGACGCGGTGCGGCGGCCGCCCGAACGCAACAGACGGTGTTGCTCTTGCGGGCCGGGCGAACGAGCGTCGAGATCGCCGCCGCCCCCGCGCCGGTGGCCGCTCGTGTGGAACCGGGTAGCTACGAGCCGGTCGCCGAAGTGGGATGACCCTGACAAGCGAGATACCCGAACGACAGGAGGGTGCGATGAACTGGACCGAGGAACTCGACAAGCAACTGAGCTGGCACTGGGAGAACCACCTGCGTCCTCGATGGGATGGGCTCACCGATCAGGAGTACTTCTGGGAGCCTGTTCCGGGCATGTGGAGCGTGCGCCCCCGAGGTCAGGGAGTGGCAGAGGTCGCGGCCGGATCTGGCGATTTCATCATCGACTTCACCATCCCCGAACCGTCACCGTCACCGGTCACCACGATTGCCTGGCGGATGGGGCATCTGATGGTCGGTGTCTTCGGATCTCGGCTGGCCAAGCACTTCGGCGGCCCAGCGGTTGAGTACGACTCCTTCGACTACCCCTCCACGGCAGCCGCTGCCCTCGCTCGTCTCGATGCCCAGTACGCGGACTGGATTGCCGGCGTGCGGTCATTGGACGCCGAGGCGTTGCAGCGACCCTGCGGGGAGCACGGCTTCGAGCAGGACCCGATGGCTGCGTTGGTGCTGCACATCAGCCGCGAGATCATCCACCACGGCGCGGAGATCAGCCTGCTGCGCGACCTGTACGCCTGGCAAGGCTGATCCGCTTCTGCCACAGCCGGCGTTTCCGCGGAAACGTCTTTGCCGCCGCCCCCGGCGCCTGAGGACCCTTCGCCGTAGCAGCGGGTCGGTGCGGTTTCGGGCTTGAGGAGTTCGGTGTTGGTGGTGGGTGTCGGTGCCCGGGTCTAGTGTCGAACACATGTTCGAGTGATGGGTGGACGGGGTGATGGCAGTGGACTTCCACGTGACCGGTGACGGTCCGGATTGGGGCGATGATGCCGGTGCCGACGGGGGTGAGGATCTGTCGTTGATGTGGCAGAGCGCGCCGAGGCGGGGCCGGTCCGGGTCGGGGTCGGTTGGGTCGGGGTCGGTTGGGTCGGGGTCGGTTGGGTCGGGGTCGGCCGCCCCGGTGGTGTCGGTGGATCCGCCGGGGGTGGTGTCGTTGGTGGATTTGGAGGTGGAGATCTGTTCTCTGGCGGGTTCTTTGGCGGCGTCGACGGGGCGGTGGTTGCGGTTGGTGGCCGAGTTCGATCGGCGGAAGGGGTGGGCACAGGTGGGGGTGAAGTCGTGTGCGCATTGGTTGGCGTGGGCGTGTTCGGTGGCGCCGGGCGCGGCCCGTGAGTACGTGCGGGTGGCGTCGGTGTTGGCCGGGTTGCCGGTGTTGGAGGCGGCGTTCGTCGGGGGCCGGTTGTCCTATTCCAAGGTGCGGGCGGTGACCAGGGTCGCCGACCGGGTGCCGGAGGCGGTGTTGCTGGAGCAGGCGTTGGTGCATACCGCGGCGCAGTTGGAGCGGTTGGTGCGTGGGTACCGCAAGGCCGATGGGGTGGGGCGGGGTCAGCAGCGTCGGCGGCGGGCGCGGTGGTTCTTCGATGAGGACGGGATGCTGGTGTTGACCGCCCGGTTACCCGCGGACGAGGGCGCGGTGCTGGTCGCTGCGTTGACCCAGGCCGCCACCCACACCCCACCCGCCGACACCCCGCCCGCGGACGCCCCACCCGCGGACACCCCGCCGCCCGGGGTTTCCGAGCCTGGGTCGGGGGTCACCGGCCCAGCGGTTTCTCCGCCGGTGGACGCGGGGGGTGGGTGGGAGGCCGATGCGTTGATGGGGGTGGCGTACGGGGCGTTGGCGGCGGGGGTGGTGGATTCCTCGGGTGATGACCGGCATTTGTTGGTGTTGCACGCTGATGCGGCGGTGTTGTCGGGGGTGTCGGATGACCCGGTGGGGGTGTGCCGGGTGGAGCACGGGCCGGGGGTGGACCGGTCGACCGCGCAGCGGATTGCCTGTGACGCGGCGTTGGTGGCGTTGATGGATTCCGCGGTGCCGGGTGAGCAGCTGCGGTTGGGTCGTAAGACCCGCAAGATCTCTGCGGCGTTGCGGCGGGCGTTGCGGATCCGGGATGGGGGGTGTCGGTTCCCGGGGTGTCATCGCCGGCTGCATTTGGAAGCGCATCACATCGTGCACTGGTTACACGGCGGGCCGACCGATCTGGACAACCTGATCTTGTTGTGCCGGGCGCATCACATGGCCGTGCACGAGGACGGGGTCGGCATCGACCGCGACACCGGTGCCGGGTTCGTGTTCCACACCCCGGCCGGGGCGCTCATCCCGGCCAGCCCACAGCTGCCCCCCAACCCCGTGCCGTTGACCGGGGAACCAGCCGACCCGGCCAGGATCCGACCCGGCTGGCGCGGTGAACCGTTCCACCTCACCGACTCCGTCAGCGTCTTCTGCCAAGCCGCCAACACCCCATGAACGCCGACCCTGGCGAGCGCGCCCGCACCCTGGTCGTCTGGTGCCCCGACTGGCCGGCCGTCGCGGCGGCGAGGCAGGCCGGGCGACCGGCGAGCGACCCGGTCGCGGTGTTCCACGCCAACCGTGTGCAGGCCTGCACCACCGCGGCGCGAGCGGAAGGGATCACCGTTGGTCAGCGTCGGCGGGATGCCCAATCACGGTGCCCAGACCTGTTGATCGCCCAGGTCGATCACGATCGCGACGGCCGTCTTTTCGAGCCGGTGGCCGCTGCCGTCGAATTCATCGCACCCGCCGTGGAGATCCTGCGGTCCGGTGTCGTTGCCTGCCCCGCGCGAGGGCCGCGACGGTACTTCGGCAGTGAGATCGCCGCTGCGGAGCGCATTGTCGATGTAGTCGAGTCGCTCGACATCGAATGTTCGGTCGGGATCGCCGACGTCCTGTCCGTCGCGGTGCTGGCGGCACACCGCGCGACCATCGTTCCGCCTGGCGGCTCCGCCGACTTTTGTGCCCCATTACCCATCACCGAACTCGCGCGTGATCCGGCCATCAGCCCACCGGAGCGTGCGGCACTGACCGACCTGCTCATCCGCCTGGGTATCACCACCGCCGGTGCCTTCGCCGCACTGCCGGAAGGAAAGGTCGCCACCCGGTTCGGTGCCGACGGTGTGCAGGCCCACCGGCTCGCCCGGGGGCTGGGTGAGCGGGGAGTCTCCCGGCGGCAACTGCCGCAGGAGCTCACAGTGGAGCAGGTCTGCGATCCGCCGCTGGAACGCGTCGACACCGCGGCTTTCGCGGCGCGCGCACTGGCCGAGCGGTTCCACGCCAGGCTCGCGGATGCCGGCCTGGCCTGCACGAGGTTGGCCATCACCGCCGTCACCGAACGGGAGGCCACACTCACCAGGATCTGGCGCTGCGCGGCGCCACTGACCGCAGCCGCCACTGCGGACCGGTTGCGCTGGCAACTCGACGGCTGGCTCACCGCCGGTCGTACCGGCGCCGTTCCAGGGGTGACCGCAGCCGACGGTCCAGGCGCCATCACTCGGCTGACGCTCGAGCCGATCGAGGCGCTCGACGCCGGTCGCGTTCAGTACGGGCTCTGGGGTTCCGACGGGCAGGACGACCAGCGCGCCGGGTGGGCCTTCGCCCGGGTACAGGGCCTGCTCGGTCCCGAATCGGTGCTGGCCCCTGTTCCCTCAGGTGGTCGCAGTCCCGCTGATCGCGTCACGCTGGTGCCCTGGGGAGATGAAAAGGTCGGCGCCAGAAACCCTTCCGATCCGTGGCCGGGATCGCTGCCCGCGCCGTCACCGGCCAGGATCCTGCGAGACTCGCAGCAGGTCACCGTCCTGGATGACACCGGGCGACCGGTGCAACTCACCGGCCGTGGTCTGCTCACCGGATCTCCCGCCTGGCTGGTGGACGATGCTCCCCATCGCATCCAGGCGTGGGCCGGCCCCTGGCTGCTCGACGAACGCTGGTGGTCGACGACCCAGCGCCCGGCCGGGGCACGCGTCCAACTCGTCACCGACGGTGGAACGGCGCTGCTCGCACGGTCGACACCCGACGGCTGGAACATCGAAGGGGTGTACGACTGATGGGCTGGTCCAACCCCGTCGTCCCGTGGAGCGAGCTGGAACGGGCGCTGTCAGGCAGGCCGCCACGGCCCGGCCGTGGGCCAGTCGGGCCGCTCCGACCGCTGGGTCACGACCGGCCGGACCCCGACCCCGACCCGATGGAATACGCCGCGCCGATCGAATACCCCAGCTCGCAGCGGAGACAGCGGCCGACGGTGGAAGCCGCCGTCCCGATGGATCTCGCCACCCGTGTGCCCTATGCAGAACTGCACTGCCACTCAGCGTTCAGCTTCCTCGACGGCGCCTCCACCCCCGAACTGTTGGTGGCCGAAGCGCTCCGGTTGGGCTTGGACGCCCTCGCCATCACCGACCATGACGGGCTCTACGGCATCGTCCGATTCGCCGAAGCGGCGGCGGACACCCCGCTGCGCACGCTCTACGGCGCGGAATTGTCATTCGGCCTTCCCGAACCGCAGATGGGTATCGCAGACCCCGTCGGGGATCATCTGCTGGTTCTGGCACGCGGTCAGGAAGGGTACAACCGGCTGTCCGCCCAGATCAGCCGTGCACAGTTGAACGGCGGTGAGAAGGGTCGCCCTGTCTACGATCTCGATGCGCTCGCCGAAGCATCGCAGGATCACTGGCTGATCCTCACCGGGTGCCGCAAAGGCAGGGTGCGACGGGCGCTGGCCAGACACGGTCCGGCCGCTGCGCGCGCCGAGATCCGTCACCTGATGGACCGTTTCGGGCGCACCAACGTCCTGGTGGAGTTGACGACCCAGCTGATGCCGACCGACGACGAGGACAATGACGCACTTGCCGACCTCGCCGCCGAACTCGGTCTGCCGGTCGTCGCGACCACCGGTGCACATTATGCGGCGCCGCAATCGAGCAGAGTGGCGGCGGCGATGGCCGCCGTCCGCGGGCGCCGGAGCCTGGACGAGGCGGACCCCTTCCTCCCGCCTGGCCCTGGGGCTCATCTGCGATCCGGCGCAGAGATGGCAGCGTTGTTCGCCCGGTACCCGACGGCCGTGCCCACCGCCGCGGCAATCGGCGAGGAATGCTCGTTTGATCTGCACCTGGTGGCGCCCCAACTGCCGCCCTACGACGTCCCGCCAGGGCATGACGAGAATTCACATCTGCGGCAACTCGCCCTCGCCGGTGCCGCACACCGGTACGGCACACCGGAGCAGCGGCCCGACGCCTATGAACAAATCGAGAAAGAATTGAGGATCATCGCGGACCTCAACTTCCCCGGTTACTTCCTGATCGTCCATGACATCGTCGATTTCTGCCGACGGGCCGACATCTTCTGTCAGGGCCGCGGGTCGGCCGCAAATTCTGCGGTGTGTTACGCGCTGGGCATCACAGCCGTCGATGCGGTTCGATACCAATTGTTGTTCGAACGGTTCCTCGCCCCGGAGCGGGACGGTCCTCCGGACATCGACATCGACATCGAGTCCGACCGCAGGGAAGAGGTCATCCAATACGTCTACCAGCAGTACGGTCGCGACTACGCCGCACAAGTGGCCAACGTCAACACCTTCCGTCCGCGAATGGCTGTGCGGGACATGGCCAAGGCGCTGGGTCATTCACCTGGTCAACAGGACGCGTACTCCAAACAGCTCGACGGCTGGACCCCGCTGGCGGCGCAGATCAAGGAAGCACAGGCGGGCGGCGGCACCATCGAGCATCCCATTCCGTCGGATGTGCTGGCCCTCGCCGCGCAGATCCAGGATTTTCCCCGGCACCTCGGCATCCATTCCGGTGGAATGGTGATCTGCGATCGCCCGGTTGCCCAGGTGTGCCCGGTGGAATGGGGGCGAATGGAGAATCGGTCGGTTCTGCAATGGGACAAGGACGATTGCGCCGCCATGGGTCTGGTGAAATTCGATCTGCTGGGCCTCGGTATGCTCTCTGCCCTGCATTACGCGGTCGATCTGGTGCGCGAACACGAGGGCATCGACGTCGACTTCGCTCGCCTCGATCTGGAAGAGCCCGCGGTGTACGAGATGTTGCGCCGCGCCGACTCGGTCGGGGTGTTCCAGGTCGAGTCGCGTGCGCAGATGGCGACGCTGCCCAGGCTCAAGCCCCGCACCTTCTACGACCTCGTGGTGGAGGTGGCGTTGATCCGCCCCGGCCCCATCCAGGGCGGCTCCGTGCACCCCTACATCCGCCGCCGCAACGGTGAGGAACCGGTGGTCTACGACCACCCGGTGATGAAGCGGTCCCTGGAGAAGACCCTTGGCATCCCGTTGTTCCAGGAACAACTCATGCAACTCGCGGTCGACGTCGCCGGGTTCGACGCGGGTGGTGCGGATCAACTCCGAAGAGCGATGGGCGCCAAGCGTTCCAGCGAGAAGATGGAGAAACTCAAAGGCCGGTTGTACGACGGGATGCGTACCCTGCACGGTCTCACCGGGGATGCTGCCGACCGGATCTACGAGCGGCTGCTGGCGTTCGCGAATTTCGGGTTCGCCGAATCGCACGCGCTGTCCTTCGCGGCGCTGGTGTTCTACTCGTCCTGGCTCAAGCTGCACCACCCGGCCGCGTTCTGTGCCGCCCTGCTGCGCGCCCAGCCGATGGGCTTCTACTCACCGCAGTCCCTGGTCGCCGACGCCCGCCGGCACGGGGTGACAGTGCGCCGCCCGGAGGTCAATTCTTCCGCTGTACACGCCGATCTCGAGCCGGGTCCCGACGACGCGCCGGCGGTCCGGCTCGGCCTGGCCGGCATCAGGACCATCGGAACCGAGGTTGCACAGCAGATCATCGACCGGCGCCCCGCGACCGGGTACACCACGCTCGACGAGCTCACCCGCGCCGTCACCCTGACCACCCCGCAGGCCGAGGCATTGGCGACCGCAGGCGCCCTCGACGTGCTCACCGGGATGCGGGCCCGAGCCGGGAAGGACAGGCGGCGCGCACTGTGGGCGGCGGGGGCGGCAGCCGGGCCGATCGCCGGGACGCTGCCGGGCAGCACCGTCGGCCTGGACGCCCCGGTGCTTCCAGGGATGAGCGACATCGAATTGACCATCGCCGACATCTGGGCCACCGGGATCTCACCGGAGAGCTATCCCACCGAGTTCTCCCGGGACACCCTGGCCGGGTGGGGAGTGCGAACGGCGGTGGAGCTGCACTCGGTGGAGCACGGCACCAGGGTGCTGGTCGCCGGGGTGGTCACCCATCGGCAACGGCCGGCGACGGCGTCGGGGGTCATCTTCATCAACCTCGAGGACGAGTCCGGGATGGTCAACGTCATCTGCTCGATCGGGCTCTGGTCCCGGTATCGACGGGTCGCCCGTGGTGCACCGTCGCTGGTCATCCGCGGGGTGGTCGAACGTGCCGGCGGGTCGATCTCGATCGTCGCCGACCGGATCGCTGCGGTCGACCTGGTGGCGACGACGCCCTCCCGGGACTTCCGATGACTCAAGTCTGGCACGATCGTGCCCATGAGCGAGGTGTTCGAACAGGCGTCGGTGTCGTTGATACTGGCCGACTTCGCTGTTGCGGACCAGCTCGGCAAACTCCAGATGGTCGGCGGCGGACTGCAGCTGATCGGGCGCGATCACGCCACCGGAACCTCCGCTGCCTTCGCGCTCGTCGTCAGCCTGACGTTCCCTCCGCAACTGTTCAACGAGCAGTACGCCTTCGAGGTCGTCCTGGAACGGGAGAACGGCAGCCCGGTCGAACTCGATCAGGCTGCCGATGGTCCTGGCACCAGGATGATGCGGTTCGGCCAGACCCTGCAGATCGAAGAGCCCAACTTTCGTGGCAGCGGTGTGCCGAGAAGGGCGCTACCCACCCGGTCGCACGTGGTGCTGTACTTCAACACCGGGCTGCCGCTGCCATCCGGGCAGGTCCTGTTGTGGAGGGCCAGGATCGACGGCGAAACCCGCCCGGACTGGACGGTGGCGTTCTTCGTCCCGGCGCCGCCCACCGCGCCGGTGTTGGGGTGAACTGATGCGTCTCGCCACCTGGAACATCAACTCGGTCCGGGCCCGGATCGACAGGCTCACCGCCTGGCTGGCCCGCAGTGACGTCGACATCGTCGCGATCCAGGAGACCAAGGTCCCCGACGAGAAATTCCCCTTCGCCCGGATCGAGGAACTCGGATACCGGGTTGCGCACCACGGCACCAACCAGTGGAACGGCGTCGCTGTGCTGTCCAGAATCGGAATCGACGACATCCAGATCGGCGTGCCCGGTGCACCCGCGTTCGGTGATCCCGCCGTCGCCGAGGCCAGGGCGATCGGCGTGCTGTGCGGCGGGATCCGCGTATGGAGCCTCTACGTGCCCAACGGCAGGGCGATCGGTGACCCGCATTACGACTACAAACTCGCCTGGCTCGGGGCCCTGCACGACTACGGCGCAAAAGCCCTTGCCGCAGAACCGGACGCGCAGATCGCGTTGTGCGGTGATTTCAACATCGCACCCACCGACGACGACATCTGGAGCGTCGACTATTACGTCGGCTCTACCCACGTCACCCCACCGGAACGGCAGGCGTTCGCCAACATCGTGGATGCCGGGTTCAACGACGTCGTCCGGCCGCACCACCCCGGCCCCGGCGTCTACACCTATTGGGACTACACCAGGCTCGCGTTCCAGAAGCGACGCGGCATGCGCATCGACTTCGCGCTGGCAAGTCCGGCGCTGGCGGCGCGGGTGGCCGGCGCGGTCATCGACCGGGACGAACGCAAGGGCAAACTGCCCTCTGACCACGCGCCGGTGATCGTCGAACTGAAGGACGCGCCATGACGAAGATCCTGGTCATCGAGCACGACCCATCGGACCCGTTGCTGCGGCTGGGCGACTGGCTCGCCGAGACGGGCGCCGAGCTGATCGTCTGCCGACCCCATCTCGGCGACGAGATCCCCGAGAGCCTGGATGGTTTCGACGCCGTGATCAGTCTCGGCGGCGAGATGGGGGCGCGGGATGACGACCGCGCGCCGTGGCTGCCGGCGACCAGAGCCCTCCTGTCGCAGGCGATCCGCAGAAGTACTCCAACTCTCGGAATCTGTCTGGGCGGTCAGTTGCTTGCCGCGGCCGGCGGCGCAGGAGTCGAAAAAGGAGCAGGCGGGGCGGAAATCGGCGCGTACCTGGCGGCCAAGCGGGATGCCGCGATGTCGGACCCGCTGTTCGCCGATCTGCCCATGACACCGGACGTCATGCACTATCACCATGACGTCGTCCCGGCCCTTCCCCCGGGGTCGGTGCTGTTGCTCTCATCCATGGGTTACCCGAACCAGGCCTGGCGGCAGGGGGAGGCCGCATGGGGCCTCCAGTTCCACATCGAGGCGCCCGCGGAAGTCATCAGGGATTGGGCGCGCAGCGAGAACGTCCCGCTCACCGGACGTCTCGGCCCCGCGCTCGATGCCGCCGAGGCAGCGATGGAAGAAGTGTGGCGGGACTTCGCCCACCGCTTCGTGAACCTGACGCGTGAACGACAGCGACCGGCCCGCACATTGTTGCCGGTCGTGGCACCGGACTGATGACGACCACAGCCCGATGACCAGGCCCGCGACCAGAACACCCGCCCGTTTCGGTTTGCCCGACACCGATCGGGTCAGGGCCGACCTCGGTGTCATCGGTCTGTTCGGCCCGTCGGGCATGATCGCGGGCAGCGAAGATGTTCTCGTCGCCCTGTCCCGGGCCGGCCGGCCGGAACTCGCCGTTCACGGGCTGGCCAGGCTGATCGAAGCGGCGGACGACAGCGAGGACCTGCGGGTCGCGCTCCGGGAAAAGCCACGGTTCCGCGGTCGGTTGATCGCCCTTCTCGGCGCATCGACCGTGTTGTCCGAACACCTCGCCGCCTGGCCGGACGACTGGCGGGCGCTGCTTCCCGAGGCCTCCGCGGAATCGCTGCTGGACCCCCGCAGTGTCCGCGTGATCCTGGCAGCGGCCGTGGGACTGGATCCCGACGGGCCGCGCTGCACCGGAACCGAGGGTGCCCGGGCGAGCATCACGGGCGGCAAAGCGATCGCGGCGCTGCGACGCGCTTACCGATCACAACTGCTGATCGTCGCCGCGCACGACCTTGCGCCGGCGGTCGAGACTTCCCTACCGACAACGGCTCTGCCGGCCGTGTGTCAGGCGCTCACCGAGCTCGCCGACATCACTTTGCAGACCGGGCTCGCTGTTGCTGCGGCCGAACTTGCTGCCGGCGCCGCCCCCGCGCGGCTGGCAGTCATCGCGATGGGCAAGTGCGGCGCGAAGGAGCTCAATTACCTCTCCGACGTCGACGTCATCTTCGCCGCCGACCACCCGGACCCGCAGGACTCCGGCGACGACACCGCGATGCTGGCGACAGCCAGCACCCTGGCGGCAGGCGTGATGCGGATCTGCGGGTCGGCAGCCTGGGAAGTGGATGCGGCACTGCGACCGGAGGGGAAGGCCGGCGCACTGGTCCGGACCCCCGCATCGCTGGCGCAGTATTACCAGCGCTGGGCGCACACCTGGGAGTTCCAAGCGCTGCTCAAGGCCCGGCCTGCCGCGGGTGACCCCGAACTGGGACAGCAGTTCATCGACATCACCTCTCCTGGTGTCTGGTCGGCGGCCGGCCGGGAATCGTTCGTCGACGACGTGCAGGCCATGCGCCGTCGGGTGGAGGAGAACATCCCTGCCGGTCACCGCGACCGCGAGCTGAAACTGGGTGCGGGCGGCCTGCGTGACGTCGAGTTCGCCGTCCAACTGCTGCAACTGGTGCACGGCCGGACCGACCCCGGGCTGCGCCTGCCCGGTACTTTGATGGGGCTGCGCTCACTGATCAGGGGCGGCTACGTCGGGCGCACGGACGGCGCCGAGATGGCCGCCGCCTACACCTTTCTCCGTCGGGCCGAGCACCGGCTGCAACTGCAGCGACTGCGACGCACCCATCTGCTGCCCGAGGACCGCGGCGACATGGAGTGGCTGGCTCGGTCGGACGGGTACACCGCATCCGGCGCCTCCAGCGCCGCGGAAGTGTTCATCACAGAGCGGGCCCGGCACGCCGGCACCGTTCGGCGACTGCACGAGAAGCTTTTCTACCGGCCGCTTCTGCACGCCATTGCGGCGGTCGGCGAAGACGAGACCCGGCTCTCACCGCAGGCGGCCAGCGCGCGGCTCGCTGCCCTCGGGTTCACCGCGCCGGAGGCTGCGATGCGGCACCTGGCCGCACTGACCCTGGGCGTCAGCCGGCGCGCCGCCATCCAACGCACCCTGTTGCCGGTGCTGCTGGACTACTTCTCGTCCAGTCCGGACCCGGACGGCGGCCTGCTGTCCTACCGGCAGGTGTCCGAGGCGCTGGCCGACACGCCGTGGTACCTGCGGCTGCTGCGCGACGAGGGCTCGGTCGCCGAGCGGTTGGCCACCTTGCTCGGTGGCTCACGTCTGATCGCCAACCTGCTGACCAGGGCGCCCGACGTCCTGCGGCTCCTGGCCGACGACGCAGCTCTGCTGGCACCGGAGCCGGAAACCGTGTCAGCGGCGCTCGTCGCGCGATGCGGGCGGGCAGCCACCGCGCGGGACGCCGTCGACGCGGCTCGCTTCGCGCGACGGCACGAGATGCTCCGGCTCGCCTGCGGTGATCTGCTCGGGTTGATCTCGGTGACCAACATCGCCCGCGGCCTGACCAGCGTTGCCGAGAGCAGCATGGGGGTGGCGTACGACGCCGCGGTGAAGCAGGTGACCACGGAACGCGGTGGCTTCCGGGCGCGGCTCGCCGTCATCGGGATGGGCCGGCTGGGCGGTGCGGAACTCGGCTATTCCTCCGACGCTGACGTGATCTTCGTCATGGACACGCTGCCCGGCGAGGACGACCAGGCCGCAAGGGCCGACGCGGCAGCGGCAGCCGATCTGATGATCCGACTGCTCGGCCGGCCGACGCCGGACCCGCCGTTGGAGATCGACGCGAACCTTCGCCCGGAGGGCAAGAACGGCCCGCTGGTCAGGTCGTTGGAGTCCTACCGCGGGTACTGGGCCAAGGTGGCCGCACCGTGGGAACGCCAGGCGCTGGTCCGTGCCCGGCCCGTCGGGGGCGACCCCGACCTCGGTCGCGCATTCATCGAGGCGGCAGATGCCTTCCGGTATCCGGTGGGTGGGCTGTCCCGGCGGGATGTCGTGGAAATCAGGCGCATCAAGGCCAGGGTGGACGCCGAACGGCTGCCCCGCGGCGCCGACCCCACGACGCACACGAAACTCGGCCGGGGCGGACTCGCCGACGTGGAGTGGACCGTCCAGCTTCTGCAACTGCAGCATGCCCACGACGTCCCCGAACTCAGAACGCCGGCCACCCTGCCGGCCATCGACGCCGCCGCGGCGGCCGGCCTGATCAGCAATGGTGACGCCACGAACCTGAGGAACGGCTGGCTCGAGGCGTCCAGGACCCGCAACGCGTTGATGCTCGTCCGAGGTAAGCCGGAGGACCAGATTCCACGTCAGGGCAAGGAGCTCGCGGCCGTCGCCCGAGCGCTCGGTTACCCGGCGGGCGGCGACCCCGGCGAGTTCGTGGACGACTACCGCCGGGCCACCCGGCGCGCCCGGAAGGTCGTCGATCGGGTTTTCGACAGCGGCTGATCTGACAGGATTGCCAGGTGCCAATCTGGATCTGGATCGTCATAGCTGTTGCCGTCGTGGCCGCCATCGCGCTCGCGGTCGGCACTGTCCTCGCGCGCCGCCGCCGCGTCTCGTTGCGGGACGCGGCTCCGCGCCCCTCGGTGACCGATGGGCCACCGCCGAAGGGCGGCTACAAGGCCGGGGGGTCGATCTCGTTCTCCTCCGGCGGCGGGGGAGCGGGGACGGCCACCCCGCCCCGGCCCGCCGCACCGCAGCCGACGACGCCGACCACACCGCCGACCGTGGTGACCAAGCCGCTGGCGCCGCCGCCCACCCGGCCCTTCCCGGTTGTGCCGGTCGAAGAGCCCGAGCCGACCCCGACCGCCGAGCCGACCCCGACCGCCGAACCAATCGCCGAGCCGCCGCCCACATCGCAACCTGAGCGCACCGAGACCGACGGCCAGCCCGGTGTCGGTGACGACGCAGCGATCCCGAGGGACTCGCCGACCCGGACGATCGTCGACGTTGCCCTGCCTGAGGCGCCCCCGGAACCCGCACCGCAGGTGGTCGAACCGGAACCGGAACCGGAACCGGAACCGGAACCGGAACCCGAACCGGAGCAGCTCGACGAGATCGAACCCACCGCGGGCCGGCTCAACCGGCTGCGCGGCAGACTCTCGCGCAGCCAGAACGCGTTCGGCCGATCGCTGCTGGGCCTGCTCGGCGCTGGCACGCTCGACGAGGACTCCTGGGTGGACGTCGAGGACACCTTGCTGATGGCGGACCTGGGCGCCGGCGCGGCCGCGGAGATCACCCAGCGGCTGCGCACGGAGGTGGCCGCGCTTGGCGTCACCGACGCGGCGAGCGCCCGCGCCCTGTTGCGCCGGGTGCTGATCGACGCGGTGGATCCGAGCATGGACCGCTCCGTCAGGGCATTGCCGCACGACGGCCGCCCGTCTGTGCTGCTGATCGTGGGCGTGAACGGCACGGGCAAGACCACCACCACCGGCAAGCTCGCGCGTGTGCTGGTCGCCGACGGCCGCCATGTGGTGCTCGGCGCCGCCGACACGTTCCGGGCGGCCGCAGCCGAGCAGCTGTCCACCTGGGGTGAGCGGGCCGGCGCGGTGGTCGTCAGGGCCGATGCCGGCACCGACCCGGCATCGGTCGCCTTCGACGCGGTCAAGCGCGGCGTGACCGACGGTGCGGACGCCGTGCTGATCGACACCGCCGGCCGGCTGCACACCAAGAGCGGCCTGATGGACGAGCTCGGAAAGATCAAGCGGGTCATCGAGAAACAGGCCGAAGTGGACGAGATCCTGCTCGTTCTCGACGCGACCACGGGGCAGAACGGACTTGTGCAGGCGACCGTTTTCGCCGACGTGGTGGACATCACCGGGATTGTGCTGACCAAGCTGGACGGCACCGCCAAGGGCGGCATTGTCGTTGCGGTGCAACGCACCCTCAATGTCCCGGTCAAACTGGTGGGTCTGGGTGAGGGCGCCGACGACCTGGCGCCGTTCGAACCGGGCGCGTTCGTCGACGCCCTACTCGGTGACTGAGTGGAGTTTCACTGCGCGTAGCGGTGTGTCACACGTTATCGACAGAAACGAAACGTCCTGGCAACACATTCGCGTCCGAGTTCACAGCCGCGAAACGTCGCTGAGTGCCGATGGAAATACTCCCAGGCGAATCTTCTGGGGTCACCTGGTCAGCCGCGTGCCGCCCTGCGCGCGGCCGGCCTGATCACCTCTCCTAGAGCCTGGAGGCTTGATGGAACCGTTCACCTTGGACACCGGCAACACTGCCTGGATGCTCGCCGCTGCCTCACTGGTGCTCCTCATGACCCCGGCGCTGGCGTTCTTCTACGGCGGTATGACTCGGTCGAAGTCCGTCCTCAACATGATGATGATGAGCTTCGGCGCCCTGGCAATCGTCGGGCCGATCTGGATGCTCTGGGGGTACTCGGAGACGTTCGGCGAGCCAGCCCTCGGCGGCCTGATCGGAAACCCGTTCGAGTACTTCGCACTCAAGGGTCTGACCGACGAGAGCAGCCTGATGGCGGCGTCGGGTGTGCCCGCGATGGTGGCCGTCGGATACCAGGCCACCTTCGCGATCATCACGGTCGCCCTGATCAGCGGCGCCATCGCCGATCGCGCGCGATTCGGCACCTGGCTGGTCTTCTCTGGGCTGTGGGTGACGATCGTCTACGGCCCGATCGCGCACGCGGTCTGGGGCGGCGGCTTCCTGTCCGGCGGCGGCAAGATCGCCGAGTGGCTGTCCACCCCGATCGACTTCGCGGGTGGCACGGTCGTGCACATCAACGCAGGTATGGCGGGCCTCGTGCTGGCGCTGATCGTGGGCAAGCGGAAGGGCTTCGCCAAGGACCCGATGAAGCCGCACAACCTGCCGTTCGTGATGCTCGGCGCTGCTCTGCTCTGGTTCGGCTGGTTCGGCTTCAACGCCGGCTCGGAGTTCGCCGCTGACGGCACTGCGGGCCAGGCGTGGGTCAACACGTTGACCGCGACCTGTGTCGCCGCACTCGGCTGGCTGATCGTGGAGCGGATCCGCGACCACCACGCCACCAGCCTCGGCGCCGCATCCGGTGTCGTCGCCGGCCTGGTCGCCATCACCCCGGCCGCTGCCGCGGTCGACGTGGTCGGTGCGATGTTCATCGGCCTCATCGCCGGTGTGCTGTGCGCGCTGGCCGTCGGACTGAAGTACCGCTTCGGTTATGACGACTCGCTCGACGTGGTCGGCGTCCACCTGGTGGGCGGTCTGGTCGGCACGATCCTGATCGGGTTCTTCGCCAACGTCCCGCGTGACGCGGACGGCGTGGCGACGACGTCCACCTGGGCTCCGGACGGTGCTCTCGACGGTCTGTTCTACGGCGGCGGGGCCACTCAGCTCGCCACCCAGACCATCGTTGCGCTGATCGCCGTCGTCGCGTCCGGCGTACTCACCCTGATCATCGGCCTGGCGCTGAAATACACCATGGGCTGGCGGATTCCGGACGAGCACGAGACCGAGGGCGTCGACGTGACGACCCACGGCGAGAGCGCGTACGACATCGAGCCGGCGTCGGGCAGCGGCGGCATGTCCGGCGTCCTGACCAGCCAGACCCGTCAGCAGGAGGTCAAGGCATGAAGCTTGTCACCGCGGTCATCAAGCCGTTCAAGTTGGATGAGGTACGGGCAGCATTGCTGGCCTTCGGTGTGCAGGGCATGACGGTGTCGGAATCCTCGGGATACGGCCGCCAGCGCGGTCACACCGAGGTCTACCGGGGCGCTGAATACACCGTTGAGCTGCTGCCGAAGGTGCGCCTGGAGATCCTGGTCGACGACGAGGACGGCGATGACGTCGTCGATGTCATCGTCAGGGCAGCGCGCACCGGGAAGATCGGTGACGGCAAAGTGTGGTCCGTCCCGGTGGAAACGGTGGTGCGGGTACGCACCGGCGAGCGCGGTCAGGAAGCGCTCTAGGAACATGGCGAATTCGCCTGTGGGGACGGCGGGCGGTTTCGCTGAGCTCAGGGCCCAGCTGCTGGGCCGGACCGGAGTACCCGGTCCGGCCCGGCGGCGGGCCCTTGCTCGGTTGACCGACGGATGGCTCGCGGAGCTGGCCCAGGAGGCCGGCGTCAACGTCGGCGGGGTGGCCCTGGTCGCGGTCGGTGGTTTCGGCCGGGGGGAGCTGTCCCCGTTCTCCGACCTGGACCTGGTGCTGCTGCATTCCACCGAGACACCGGCGTCCTACGCCGGGATGCTCGCCGAGCGGCTCTGGTATCCCATCTGGGACTCGAAGATCCGGCTGGATCATTCGGTTCGTTCGGTCGGCGGCGCACGGCAGATCGCCCGCAACGACCTCCCGGCGATGCTCGGCATGCTGGACCTTCGACACATTGCCGGGGACCCGGAACTGGCCGTCACCCTGCACCGCCGGGTGCTGGCCGACTGGCGCTCCGACGCACCGAACCGGCTCGAAGCGCTACGGCTGTCCTGCATGGAACGAGCCGAGCGTGCGGGCGAGTTGGCCTTCGCCACCACGCCGGACCTCAAGGAGTCACGCGGTGGGCTGCGCGATCTGGTCGTCATGCGCGCCGTCGCCGCATCCTGGGTGGCGGACTGCCCGCATCAGGGTCTGGAGGAGGCCCGCTCCGCCCTGCTCGACGTCCGTGACGTCATGCACACACTCACCGGCCGGCCGACCGACCGGCTGCAGCCGCAGGACCAGGATGCCGTCGCCGAGGTCCTGGGACTGGACGACCGCGACGTCCTGCTGCGGCACGTGGCCGGCATCGCCAGGACCGTCGACCACGCCAGTGACCTGACCTGGCACCGGGTCGCGCGGGCGCTGAGCCGGCCGCAGGGCGTGATCACCGACGTCGGTGGCCGGCTGGTCCGCCGGCCGGAACGGACGCCGCTGGCCGACGGCATCGTCGAGCAGGACGGTGAGGCGGTGCTGGCCCGCGCCGCCAACCCGGCCGCCGACCCCACCCTGGTGGTCAGGGCCGCGGCCGCCGCCGCGCAGGCCGGACTGCCGGTGTCGCCGGCAACCGTGCTGCGCCTGGCCAGGTCGTGCCCGCCGCTGCCCGACCCGTGGCCGCCACGCGCGCTGGAGGCGTTCCTGGAACTGCTGGGATCGGGCGCACCGATGATCGGCGCCTGGGAGGACCTTGACCAAGCGGGTTTGATCGCGGCCATGCTGCCGGGTTGGGAACGGCTACGGTCCAAGCCCCAACGCGATCCCATCCACCGGTTCACGGTGGACCGGCACCTCATGGAAACCGCCGTCGTCGCAGCGGGTCTGGTCCGCAAGGTGGCCCGTCCGGACCTGTTGCTGCTGGCCGCGATCCTGCACGACGTCGGCAAGGGGCACGGTGACGACTACCCCGACCATTCCGTGGCCGGCGCCGAGATCTCGGTCGGATGGCTGCGCCGAATGGGGGTCGCGCCGGACGACATCGCGGTGATCTCGCGATTGATCCGCCACCACCTGTTGCTCGGGGATACCGTCGCCCGCCGCGACCCGGACGACCCGGCGACCATCTCCATGATCATCGACGCGGTCGGTGACCTGCCGACCCTCGAGCTGCTGGCAGCGCTGACGGAGGCCGACGCGCGGGCGGCGGGGCCGAATGCGTGGACGACCTGGCGCGCCGGGCAGATCAAGCACCTGGTCGACGTCGTCCGCCGTGCCCTTGCCGGTCAAAAGCCCGCCGCGCCGCCGCCGATCACGGCCGTGGAGCAGGAGCTGGTCGATGCGGGGAAGCTCGGCATCGTCATCGAACAGATACCGGGTGCGCTGCGGATCAGTGTCGCCGCCCCCGACCGGCCCGGACTGCTCGCCGCGGCCGCGGGCGTACTGACGCTGCACCGGCTGACCGTCCGGATCGCCGCCGTTCGCACCATCGACGGCACAGGTTTGCAGACCTGGACCGTCGCCTCCCAGTTCGGCAACGCGCCCGAGGCGGCGACCCTGAAGGCCGATCTGGTGCGGGCACTGGACGGCACGCTGGACGTCGGCGCCCGGTTGGCAAAGCGGGCGGCCCCGGCCAACCGCGGTCCTGCCGCGCCACCGGAAGTACTGGTGGTGGACGGCGCCTCGGAAAGCCATGCGGTGCTGGAGGTTCGCGCCCACGACGTGCCCGGGTTGCTCTACGCGGTTTCCTCGGCGTTGACGACGCTCGCGGTCAGTGTCGTCTCGGCACGGGTGCACACCATGGGCGCCGAGGTCGTCGACGTGTTCTACCTGCAGGGCGCCGACGGCGGCCGGCTCTCGCCGGCGGCGGCCAGGGAAGTCGCCGCAGCGGTCTGCGACGCGCTGGTCCGCTAGCCTCGTCACCGTGTTCGAAACCCTCTCCGACCGGCTCTCCACAGTCTTCTCGAATTTGCGTGGCAAGGGCCGGCTGACCCCAGCCGACATCGACGCCACCTGCCGCGAGATCCGCATCGCGCTGCTCGAGGCCGACGTCGCCCTGCCCGTGGTCCGCTCCTTCATCGCCCGGATCAAGGAACGGGCGAACGCCGCTGAGGTGTCCGCCGCGCTCAACCCTGCCCAGCAGGTCATCAAGATCGTCAACGAGGAGCTGATCGGCATCCTCGGCGGCGAGACCCGCCGCCTGACCTTCGCCAAGAACCCGCCGACAGTGATCATGCTGGCGGGCCTGCAGGGCGCCGGGAAGACGACGCTGGCCGGCAAGCTCGCGCTATGGCTCAAGGGCCAGGGTCACACGCCGCTACTGATCGCCTCCGACCTGCAGCGGCCGAACGCCGTGCAGCAGTTGCAGATCGTCGGTCAGCAGGCGGGGGTGCCGGTCTGGGCGCCCGAGCCGGGCAGCGGCGTGGGTGATCCGGTGGCGGTGGCCCGCAGCGGCATCGACCACGCCCGGGTCCGGTTGCACGACATCGTCATCGTCGACACGGCCGGCCGGCTCGGTGTGGACGCCGAGATGATGCAGCAGGCCGTCGACATCCGGGATGCGGTGCAGCCCAACGAGATCCTGTTCGTCGTGGACGCCATGATCGGTCAGGACGCGGTCGCCACCGCCGAGGCGTTCCGGGACGGCGTCGGCTTCACCGGAGTGGTGCTGACCAAGCTCGACGGTGACGCCCGCGGCGGTGCGGCGCTGTCCGTCCGGCAGGTCACCGGCAGGCCGATCATGTTCGCCTCCACCGGCGAGAAGCTGGCCGACTTCGACACCTTCCACCCGGACCGGATGGCCTCCCGCATCCTGGGAATGGGCGACATCCTCACCCTGATCGAGCAGGCCGAGCAGCACTTCGAGGCCGAACAGGCCGAGGAGATGGCCGCCAAGATGGCGGGCAACGACTTCACCCTCGAGGACTTCCTGCAGCAGATGATGATGATCCGCAAGATGGGTCCCATCGGCGGGCTGCTCGGGATGCTGCCGGGCGCCGGCCAGATGAAGGAGGCGCTGGCGAACGTCGACGACCGCGACATCGACCGCACCGCAGCCATCATCCAGTCCATGACGCCCGCCGAACGGGCCGAGCCCAAGATCATCAACGCCTCTCGCCGGCAGCGCATCGCGAAGGGCTCCGGATCCACCGTCGCCCAGGTCAACGCGCTGGTCGACCGGTTCTTCGAGGCCCGCAAGATGATGTCGTCGATGGCGGGACGCTTCGGGCTGCCCGGCGGTCGGCCGTCGAACCGCAAGGCGGCCAAGGGTCGCAAGGGCAAGGCCGGCAAGCGGTCCACCGGTCGCGGTCCGACGCAGCCCAAGGTCAAGGGCATGCCGGGCGGCTTCCCCGGGATGGGCGCGCTGCCGCCGGGGATGGGCGGGGTGCCGGGAATGGGCGCTCCGGGAGCCGCGCCCGGCGGTTTCGGCCTCGACCAACTGCCGCCCGGCTTCGATCCATCGCAGCTCAAGTTCCCGAAGAAGTGAGATGACGGGCCTGCACGTGACCGGCGTCGACCCGGCGACCGGTGATCACCTCGATCTCTGGGCGGTGGACGGTCGGTTCGTCGACGGCCCGATCGGCGATGCGATCGAGATCAGCGGGTACGTGCTGCCCGGATTCGTCGACGCGCACTGCCATGTCGGCTACTCGCCGGAGGGCGCGGCGACCCTGGACGAGGCGGAGGAGCAGGCCAGGACCAACCTGGATGCCGGTGCACTCGCGTTGCGGGACTGCGGTTCTCCGCTGGACACCCACTCGCTCGTCGACCGGGACGACCTCCCGGTGCTGATCCGCGCGGGTCGGCACATCGCGAAAGCGCGCCGGTACATCCGCGAACTGGGCGTCGACCTCGAGGACCCGGCCGACCTGCCGGCCGAGGTCGGCCGCCAACTGGTCTACGGCAGCGGGCAGTGGATCAAGATCGTGGGGGACTGGATCGATCGCTCCGTCGGCGATCTTGCGCCGCTGTGGCCCGACGACGTGCTGGCCGAAGCCGTCGCGGTCGCCCACGCCGGCGGTGCCCGGGTCACCACTCACGTGTTCGGCGAGGACGCGCTGCCCGGCCTTCTCGCCGCCGGGGTGGACTGCATCGAGCACGGCACCGGGCTGACCGACGACACCATCGCGCTGGCCGCGCAGCAGGGTGTGCACCTGGTCCCGACACTGATCAACATCGCCAACTTTCCGTCCTTCGCCGATGCCGCCGGCAAGTACCCCGCCTACGCCAAGCACATGCGCGAGCTGCACGCGCGCAATGCGGACACCATCCGCTCCGCAGTCGAGGCCGGCATCGCGGTTCACGCCGGCACCGACGCCGGCGGATTCGTTCAGCACGGCCGGGTGGCCGACGAGGTACAGGCGATGGGAGAGCTGCTCGGCGCCCGGCAGGCGCTGTATGCGACCTCGCACAGCGCCCGGCACTGGTTGCGGCTGCCGATCTACGACATCGGCGGCTCGGCGGACCTCACGATTTACCCGGTGGATCCGGGCGAGGACCTCGACGTGCTGCACGCACCGTCCTATGTCGTGCGAGCCGGGAGGGTCGTTCGCCCTTGGCGGTTGTGACTGTGCGGGTGTGACAGAATGGCTCGGTTACGGCTGCCGTCCGGCCCCTCTCTCCGGGCGCGGCCGCCATTGGTGCGTCCGGACCCGCTGCCCCACGCGGGACCACGACGCCCGCCCATTCGTAACCTGCAAGGAGTACTCCACCACCGTGGCTGTCAAGATCAAGCTCGCCCGTTTCGGCAAGATTCGCGAGCCGTTCTACCGCATCGTCGTCGCCGACGCCCGCACCCGCCGCAGCGGCCGGGCGATCGAGAACATCGGGCTGTACCACCCGAAGGCCGACCCCAGCGTCATCCAGGTCGACTCCGACCGGGTGCAGTACTGGCTCGGCGTCGGCGCCCAGCCGACCGAATCCGTCCAGGCGCTGCTCAAGGTGACCGGCGACTGGCAGAAGTTCAAGGGCCTGCCGGGTGCCGAGGGCACCCTGCGTGTCGCTGAGCCGAAGGTCGACAAGCGCGCGCTGTACGACGCGGCGATGGCGTCCATCGGCACCGACGAGGGCTCGTCCGCGACCACTCCGAAGCGCAAGCGCACCGCGCCGGCCACCGACGCGGCCGCCGACGCAGCACCCGAAGCCGCACCGGCCGAGAGCGCCGACGCGTCGTGAGCGTGCTCGAGGACGCCCTGGAGCACCTTGTCCGGGGCATCGTCGACAATTCCGACGACGTCACCGTCGAGCTGATGACGGGCCGCCGCGGCCGCACCCTGCAGATCCGCGTGCACCCTGACGACCTCGGCAAGGTGATCGGCCGGGCCGGCCGCACCGCCACCGCGCTGCGGACCGTGATGTCCGCGGTCGGCGGCCGGGGCATCAGGGTCGACGTCGTCGACACCGACCGCTGACCGGTCCAGCCGTGGACGTCGTCGTCGGCCGGATCGGCCGGCCACACGGACTGCGCGGTGAGGTCACCGTCCAGGTCACCACCGACGACCCCGACGGCAGGTTCGCCGCCGGGGCCGTCCTGGGCACCGACCCGGGTTCGCGTGGCCCGTTGACGGTCACCGGAATGCGCCGCTCGGGGCCGGTCCTGGTGATCGGGTTCGATGGCATCACCGACCGGGACGCCGCGGAGACGTTGCGGGGCACACTGCTGACGCTGGACAGCGCCACGTTGCCGGTGCCGGACGACCCGGACGAGTTCTACGACCACCAGCTGATCGGCCTGTCGGTCCTGGATCGGTCCGGCACGGTGCTCGGCACGGTCGCAGAGGTGATGCACCCGCCGGCGTCACCGGTGCTGGTGGTGAACCGCCCCGACGGGTCGGAGGAGCTGGTGCCTTTCGTCTCGGCGATCGTCCCGGTGGTCGATCTGGAGGCGGGCTCACTGGTCGTCGAGCCGCCGGACGGCATGTTTCCCTGATGCTGATCAGCGTCGTCACGATCTTCCCGCGCTACCTGGAACCGTTGCGGGAATCGTTGCTGGGCAGGGCGATCGACGACGGCGTCATCTCCCTACAGGTACACGATCTGCGCGACTGGACGACCGATCGGCACCGCACCGTCGACGATTCGCCGTACGGTGGCGGACCCGGGATGGTGATGAAGGCCGACGTCTGGGGACGGGCGCTGGACGACGTCGCGACCCCGCAGACCCGGCCGATGCTGATCGTGCCGACCCCCGCCGGGCGGCGATTCACCCAGTCGACGGCGGCGGAGCTTGCGGGTGCGGAGCATCTGGTGTTCGCCTGCGGGCGATACGAGGGCATCGACCAGCGGGTGATCACCGACGCGGCCCAGCGGATGCCGGTGCTCGAACTTTCGATCGGTGACTACGTGCTGGCCGGCGGCGAGGTGGCCGCGATGGTGATGATCGAGGCGGTCGCCCGGCTGTTGCCGGGGGTGCTCGGCAACCCCGGTTCCGCAGGTGATGACTCCTTCTCCGGCGAGCTGACCGATCTGCTGGAAGCGCCCAGTTACACCCGGCCGCCGGTGTACCGGGGTCTTGCCGTGCCGCCGGTGCTGACCAGCGGTGATCACGGCGCGGTGGCCGCCCACCGCAGGGCCGAATCACTGCGCCGCACCAGGGAGAACCGACCGGACCTGCGGCCGCCGGTTTCCTGATCGCCCACCCCGTCTGGCACAATGGACAGGTTGCCATTTCGCGGCAGCCGTCGCTGCGCGCCCTGACGCGCGACTGTGCCGACATCGTTAGCTGACATCGAAGAGGACCTCACCATGAACACCCTTGACGCGCTCGACGCCGCATCCCTGCGGTCCGACATCCCGGACTTCCGTCCCGGTGACACGGTCAAGGTGCACGTGAAGGTCATCGAGGGCACCCGCTCCCGGATTCAGGTCTTCGCCGGGCATGTCATCCGCCGCCAGGGCGGTGGCATCCGCGAGACCTTCACCGTTCGCAAGATCAGCTTCGGAGTCGGCGTCGAGCGGACCTTCCCGGTGCACTCCCCGAACCTGGACCGGATCGAGCTGGTGACCCGCGGTGACGTCCGCCGCGCGAAGCTGTACTACCTGCGCGATCTGCGCGGCAAGGCCGCCAAGATCAAGGAAAAGCGGCAGAGTCGCTGATCCAGGTCACGGTCCGCTCACCCGGCGGACCGTAGCCTGACCTCGATGAGCGAGAACGAACACGAGCCCGTCGCGTCAGAACCGACCGACGACAGCACCGAGCAGGCGATCCCGCAACGGAAGCCGGCGAAGAAGCGTCCCTTCTGGGTCGAGCTGCCGATCCTGATCGTGATCGCCTTCGGGTTGACCTTCCTGATCCAGACCTTCGTCGCCAAGGTGTACTACGTGCCGTCGGGCTCCATGGAACAGACGCTGCACGGCGTCAGCAGCGGCGGCGACCGCATCCTGGCGAACAAGGTGGTCTATGACTTCCGGGATCCGCAGCAGGGCGACGTCGTGGTTTTCGCCGGGCCTGCAACGTGGGCTCCGGAGACCACCATCGCCGGACCGAGCAGCTGGTTCGGGCAGGCGCTGCAGTCACTCGGATCCGTCGTCGGCATAGCGCCGCCGAACGAGAAGGACTACGTCAAGCGCGTCATCGCCGTCGGCGGCCAAACCGTGCAGTGCTGTGACGCCGCGGGGAACGTCACGGTGGACGGGCGATCACTGGACGAGCCCTACATCTATCAGCCGATCGAATTCATCCCGGGCCAGCTGGACTGCACCACCAGACCGGCGCTGTCCCAACGGTGTTTCGGTCCGGTGACGGTTCCCGATGGGCAGTTGTGGGTGATGGGCGATCACCGGTCCAACTCGGCCGATTCTTCTTACGGCTGCCAGGGTTTCCCGCCGGACAGCGCGGCGAAGTGTCAGGGCCCGATCCCGGTCGACAACGTCATCGGCAAGGCGATCTTCATCGTCATGCCGCCATCGCGCTGGGGCACCATCGGAAATCCCGACATCGATCCGGGCAACCCGGACAACTGATGACCGCCCGGGTCGATACGCGCGCTGCCAGGGCGACGGCGCCGCCGCGCAAGCCGACCGGTAGGCGACCGTCGCTGCGCTACGAGAAGGAATTGTTCCGCGGCGGCATCGGGAGGCTGGCGGCGATGGACGAGGTCGGACGGGGCGCACTCGCCGGACCGGTGACCGTCGGGGTCGTGGTGATCACACCGGCGATCGGCCGGGTGCCGCCCGGGCTCGCCGATTCCAAGTTGCTCACACCCGCCGCACGGGACAAGTTGGTCCGGCCGGTGCGGCGCTGGGTCACCGAGTACGCGGTCGGTCATGCCAGCCCCGCCGAGATCGACACGGTCGGCATCATCGAGGCGCTGCGAACCGCGGGTCGACGGGCATTGGCGGCGCTTTCAGGACCGGTGGACGCCGTGCTCCTGGACGGCAACCACAACTACCTCAGCACGCCAAGGCTCATCGCCGAACCCTGTGACGACCCGCCGCTGTTCGAGCTCGCCGAGCCCCCCGCAGACCCCTGGAGCCGGTGGTGCACGTCCGGATCAAGGCCGATCTGACCTGCGCCGCGGTGGCCGGGGCGAGCGTGCTGGCCAAGACCGAGCGGGACCGATTGCTGACCGAGCTCTCGCCGCGGCACCCGGTGTACGGGTTCGCGATCAACAAGGGCTACGGCACGCCGGAGCATTTGACGGCGCTCCGGGCGCACGGACCGTCCCCGGTGCACCGACGCAGCTGGCGACTGCCTGGTGAGGAACCGGGGTTGTTCTGGGAGCCGACGGCAGGCGAGCCGACCGCGGACGCGGCGACGGCGGGAGGATGATGAACTGCCGGGACAGCGGCTTCCATTCAGCCGACGAACACAGATGCGGGCAGGGGCGGTCGCGATGAGCGCAGAGGACCTCGAGCAGTACGAGACCGAGATGGAGCTGCAGCTCTACCGGGAGTACCGGGACATCGTCGGGCAGTTCTCCTACGTGGTGGAGACCGAGCGCAGGTTCTACCTGTGCAACGCGGTGGATCTGCAGGTGCGAAACCCGGACGGCGACATGTATTTCGAGCTCCGGATGTCCGATGCGTGGGTGTGGGACATGTACCGGCCGGCACGTTTCGTGAAGAACGTGCGAGTGGTGACGTTCAAGGACGTCAATGTCGAGGAGCTGGACAAGCCTGAATTGCGTCTGCCGGAAGACAATCCGTTCGGATGACGGGCGCAGCCTATGACGTCGCCGCCGTGCGCGCGCAGTTTCCTGCGCTCGCGCGCGGAGCCGCGCACTTCGACGGTCCGGGTGGTTCGCAGGTTCCGACGTCGGTGGCCGGTGCGATCGCCTCGACACTGACCGCAGGACTGTCCAACCGGGGCATCGTCACCCCTGCCGAAAGGCTCGCGGACAGCGTCGTCGTCGATGCCCGTCTCGCGATGGCTGACCTGCTCGGGGCAGACCCGCGTGGCGTCGTGTTCGGCCGCAGCATGACGCAGCTGACCTTCGACATGGCGCGGACCTTGGCCGCGCAGTGGCGGCCGGGTGACGAGGTCGTCGTGTCCAGGCTCGATCACGACGCCAACATCCGTCCCTGGATCATCGCCGCAGAGTCCGCCGGCGCCACGGTGCGGTGGGCGGACTTCGATCCGATCACCGGTGAACTGCCGGTCGGCACCCTCGCCGAGGTGATCTCGGCCCGCACCCGGCTGGTCGCGGTGACGGCGGCGTCGAATCTGATCGGCACCAAGCCCGCCGTCGCCGACATCGCCGCGCTCGCGCATGATGTCGGCGCACTGTGTTACGTCGACGGCGTGCACTTCACCGCCCACGAACCGGTCGACGTGCAGGCGCTGGGCGCAGATTTCTACGTCTGCTCGCCGTACAAGTTCCTCGGTCCGCACTGCGGCGTGCTCGCCGCCCGGCCGGATCTGCTGGAGCGACTACGGCCCGAGAAGCTGCTGCCGTCGAGCAACCTCGTCCCGGAGCGGTTCGAGATGGGCACCCTGCCCTACGAACTGCTGGCCGGAACCACATCAGCCGTCGACTTTCTCGCCGCGCTGGCGCCGGAGTCGGCGAAGGAGCCACGTCCGGACCGGCGGCAACGGGTACTGGCCGGGATGGCAGCGGTGCAGGAGCACGAGGACGGGGTCCGTCGCATGCTGGAAGACGGCCTCACCGCGCTTCCGGGCGTGGTCCAGCACTCCAGGGCGGCGCAGCGGACTCCGACCTTGCTGGTCACGTTCGAGGACCGGGAATCGATCAAGGCCTACGAGTTCCTCGCGATGCTCGGTGTGTACGCACCGGCCGGTTCGTTCTACGCCCTGGAGGCTTCGCGGCACCTGGGCCTCGGCGACGGCGGGGGATTGCGCATCGGGGTCGCTCCGTACACCGACCTGACAGATGTCGACAGGCTGTTGACGGGCTTACGGGAGTTCCTGGCATGACGGCCGAGCCCGGCGAGATCGACCCCACCCGCATCGATCTCGCGGTCGACCCGCAACGCCGGCGACTGGTCGGCGTTTCCGCGCACGGCCTGTTGCCGTTCGACGTGCCGTTCATCAGCGAGATCGCACCGGATCTCTGGCTCGGTGGTTGCCAGGACGATCTCGTACTGCCCCGGTTCATCCGCCATCTGGTGTCGTTGTATCCGTGGGAGAAGTACACCGTCGACCACGATCTGGGGAGCCGGCTCGAGGTCCGGATGTACGACAGCGTGGAACAGGGGTTCGCTCAGGTCGATGCCATCGCCGGCTGGGTCAACAGCTGCCGGCAGGACGGCCCGACCCTGGTGCACTGCCAGGCCGGGCTGAACCGGTCGAGCCTGGTGGTCGGCCGTGCGCTGGTTCTCGGCGGGATGCCCGCACGGGATGCAGTCGACCTGATCCGGGAGAAACGTTCGCCGGCGTGCCTGTGCAACCCGTCGTTCGAGAGATGGCTGCTGGCAGGCTGATCGGCGAGTTGTCCACAATCACGCCCGTCGCCGGTCGCAGCGCTGCTGCAGGCCGCACAGTGGACCGATGGCCGCGAAGGACGAACTCGGGCGCCGCGGGGAAGCCGTTGCGGTCGCGATGCTGGAGCGCGCGGGCCTGGTCGTGCTGGACCGGAACTGGCGTTGCTCGGAGGGCGAGCTCGACATCGTCGCGACCGACCCCGCACAGCGCGACCCTGTCGTCATCTTCTGCGAGGTGAAGACCCGCAGTGGCGAGGGATACGGGTCGCCGTTCGATGCGGTGACCCAGGGCAAGCGGCGCAAGATCCGCCGGCTCGGCCTGCTGTGGTTGGCGCAACCGCACATACGGGGCTATCCCAGGATGCGGTTCGATGTCGTTGGTGTGCTGTGGCGACCGGGACAGGAGCCGACGGTCGAGCACCGGCCGGAGGCATTCTGATCGGGCACCTTTACCACAGACGCGGCCGACGGGCCGATCCGTGCCCCCCAGCCCCGCGACCGGGCGTCGATCGCTGATGGGGCTGGGGACCTGCGGAGGCGCTGTCTTCCCCGACCGGCGACGAGGGCGGCTCTCGGCGTGAGAAACGACGTGAATTCCGTCACCGCGACCATTGGACCGTCGAGTCATTCGCGCCAGTAAGGATCCTTCGGTCCGTCCTTCCGGGACCTTGGTCCTGCATCTTCTTTCTGCCCGGTCCTTGGGGACTAAGGACCCTGCCTGTGGATGTCGGCGCTACGCCATTCTGCAAGTGAGTCCGCGGCGTGGAGCTCGGGTTGTGCCCAGAGAAAAACTCGCCCGCCCACCGGCAAAGGAGCCAAAGGAAGATGACCCAGTACGTCTACGACTTCACCCAAGGAAATAAGGATCAAAAGGATCTGCTCGGCGGCAAGGGAGCGAACCTGGCCGAGATGACCCGCCTGGGCCTGCCTGTTCCTCCCGGATTCACCATCACCACCGAGGCCTGCCGGGAGTACCTGGCACTTGGTCAGGAGCCGGGCAAGCTCCGCGTGCAGGTCACCATGGCCCTGCGCCACCTCGAGGACGTCGTCGGCCGGCGGCTCGGCGGCAGGCACAACCCCCTGCTGGTGAGCGTCCGGTCCGGCGCCAAGTTCTCGATGCCCGGCATGATGGAGACGGTCCTCAACATCGGGCTCAATGACGAGAGCGTCAAGGGCCTCGCCGAGGAGAGCAACGACGAGCGGTTTGCCTGGGACTCCTACCGCCGGCTGCTGATGATGTACGGCAAGACCGTGCTCGACATGAACGGCGACACCTTTGCCGACGCGTTGGACAAGGCCAAGACCACGCAGGGCGTCACCAGCGACGTCGATCTCAGTGTCGACGGGCTCAAGGGCCTTGTCACGCTGTACAAGAGCGAGATCAAAGCTTTCTCCGGCAAGGATTTCCCACAGGATCCGCGCGAGCAGCTGGATCACTCGATCACCGCCGTCTTCAACTCGTGGAACACCGACCGCGCGCGCCTGTACCGCCGCCGCGAGCGCATCCCACAGGACCTGGGCACCGCCGTGAACGTCTGCACCATGGTCTTCGGCAACTGGGGCGCCACCAGCGGCACCGGTGTCGCCTTCACCCGCGACCCGGCCACCGGCAAGACCGGTGAGTACGGCGACTATCTGGAGAACGCGCAGGGCGAGGACGTCGTTTCCGGCATCCGGAACACCCTGAGCCTGGAAGATCTCGAGCGGATCGACCCCAAGTCGCATGCCGATCTGATGACGTGCATGCGCCGGTTGGAGACGCACTACCGCGATCTGTGCGACGTGGAATTCACCGTGGAACGCGGCAAGCTGTGGATGCTGCAGACCAGGGTCGGCAAACGGACACCCGCAGCCGCCTTCCGGATCGCCAGCACCCTGGTCGACGAGCACCTGATCACCATGGACGAGGCACTGCAACGGGTCACCGGTGCGCAACTCGCGCTGCTGATGTTCCCGCAGTTCGACCGCAAGGCCAAGCGCACGCTGCTCACCCGCGGCATGGCTGCCTCACCGGGCGCGGCCGTCGGCCGGGTCGTCTTCGACTCTGCCAGCGCGGTGGCGTGGGCCGGTCGCGGCGAGCAGGTGCTGCTGGTGCGCAGGGAGACCAACCCCGACGACCTGGGTGGGATGATCGCGGCCAACGGCATCCTCACCGCGCGTGGTGGCAAGACCTCACACGCCGCGGTCGTCGCGCGCGGCATGGGCAAGACCTGTGTCTGCGGTGCGGAAGAGCTCGACATCGACGTCACCACCAAGACGATCACCGTCGGCAAGACCGTGATCAAGGAGGGCGACCAGGTCAGCATCGACGGCTCGACCGGCGAGATCTACGTCGGCGCAATGCCTGTCGTGCCGTCACCGGTGGAACGCTACATCGAGGAGGGCATCTCCTCGGTCGCCGGCGCAGACGAGGAGACCTCGGCGCTGGTCAACGCGGTCGACCGATTGCTCACCCATGCTGACGCCGTTCGCCGGCTCGGTGTCCGGGCCAACGCCGACACCCCCGAGGACGCGATCCGCGCCCGCAAGCTGGGTGCCACCGGCATCGGCCTGTGCCGCACCGAGCACATGTTCCTTGGCGAACGCCGCGAGTTGATCGAGACGCTGATTCTGGCAACGGATCTCGAGAATCGCGAAAAGGCGCTGGAAGCGCTGCTGCCATTGCAGCGCCAGGACTTCATCGAGATCCTGGACGCGATGGACGGACTGCCGGTCACCATCCGGCTGCTCGACCCGCCGTTGCACGAGTTCCTGCCCGACCTGACGGAGCTCTCCGTCCGGGTGGCGCTGGAAACCGATCACGGTGACAAGGGGCCGAAGGTCGACGCCGACACCAGGCTGCTGGCCGCCGTCAACAGGCTGCACGAGGCCAACCCGATGCTGGGCCTTCGCGGCGTTCGGCTCGGCCTGCTCACCCCGGGTCTGCCGGCCCTGCAGATCCGCGCCATCACCGAAGCTGCCATCGCGCAGAAGAAGGCGGGTAAGGATCCCAAGGTGGAGATCATGGTCCCGCTGGTCGGTTCCGTCCGCGAACTCGACATCGTCCGGGACGAGGCCGAGGCGCTGATCAAGAAGCTCACCTCGGAGGCGGGGGTCACGCTCACCATCCCGATCGGGACGATGATCGAACTGCCACGGGCGGCGCTGACCGCCGATCACATCGCCGCCAGTGCCGACTTCTTCTCCTTCGGCACCAACGACCTCACCCAGACCACGTGGGGCTTCTCCCGCGATGACGTCGAGGCGACGATGTTCGTCGAGTACATGGACAAGGGCATCTTCACGGTGTCGCCGTTCGAGACCATCGACGCCAACGGCGTCGGCAAGCTGGTCAAGATGGCGGTCGAGCAGGGACGCAAGGTGAAGCCGGGGATCAAGCTGGGTGTCTGCGGTGAGCACGGCGGCGACCCGGAGTCGATCCACTTCTTCCACGGTGCCGGCTTGGACTACGTGTCCTGCTCGCCGTTCCGGGTGCCGGTTGCCCGGCTGGAAGCGGGTCGGGCGGCGACGGAGTAAGCACGTACTCCAGAGCACGGAAGGCCCCGGGGCATCGCCCCGGGGCCTTCCGGCGTCACTGCTGTCGGCCGTGTCTGCGCGGATGGCGGCCCAGTCCAGTTGTTCCCTGACGGATGTGCAGGCCGAGCACGTCGAAACGGTCGGCCTTGTCCAGCACCCGCTGTCCGATCACCGGGCACTGTTCGTGGACGTCGACTGAACGACCCGCCGGTGGTCGGTGTCCAGCCGCTCGGTCCAGCCGCGCCCGTCGAGGTGTTCCAGCAGTGGGATGACGACGCGGCGTGTGCTTTCCAGGGCGCGCCGGGCCTGGCTTGTGGTGAACGGCTGCTCCAGCTCGGACAGCACGCGCATCGCCCTGGCCGGGGCATCGGGCAGCACGATGATGTCCGGTTGCAGGCGGAGCACCCGGCCCAAGGCAGCCGCGGTGGCGAGTTCGCGGTTGCCGAGCCGCAGGCGTTCCAACTCCGCCCGTTCGGGTGCGTCGAAAGGCCTTTGCTGCAAGGCGAATTCGATCTCCTTGACGGCTCCTTCCGCCGCGCCGAGAGACGCGACCCGACCCGGGAGACCCACCCCCCGGCCGGTCAGCGTGAGTTGGCTTGCACGCGCCAACGGACCGATGAGCGTCGGATCGGGGACACCGGCTGCAGCGGCGGCCGCCTCGACGGCCAGGAACGGGTCGTTCGGCGATGAGCCGACCCGAGCCCGGACCGCTGCGGTCAGCGCCGCGCCGCATCGTTCCCAATGACGCGCGTCGATCAGCCATCCCCCGGCCCGGACCGTGTCCGGTGACGGATCACCGTGCACGGCCCACGCAGCGAGGTCGGCGTCGCGGACCGTGCCACGCCATCGGAGGTGATCCGCGACCGTGGGAACACCGCGCAGATCGGCGAGCTGTGCGGCCCTGGCCGCTGCCGCACCGCGCCGGCGCAGCGGCAGCGGATCCGGGTCGAGCACCACGACGCCGCGCGGCAGGTGATGGCGGCTGCGGTCGGACAGGATCGCGCGGTCACCGGTCTGCAGGGGGAGCGGCCGGCTCAGCGTGAGGCGCGCCGTGCCGGCACCGAGCGGACGGATCCGCACCGGCACCGCGGCCGTGCCGACATACAACACGAGTTCGGTCGGCAGGTCGGCGAAGTCTTCGCCGGTGCGGGCGGTGCAGGCGTCGAAGACGGACACCGGTCGCCAGGCGTCCGGGGTGAGCAGCGCATCGCCCCTGCCGACCTGGTCGCGGGCCAGCCCGCGGAGATTGGCCGCGACCCTGGCCACCCCTGCGACGGCGTCCGCGGAACGGCCGAGGCTCTGCAAACCGCGGATGCCGACCGTGCGTCCGGCCACCTTCAATTCCTCACCGGCGCGCAGCGTGCCGGCCTCGAGGGTGCCGGTGACCACGGTGCCCGAGCCGCGGATGGTGAAACACCGGTCGACCCACAGCCGGACACGGCCGGTCGTGACCGGCGGCGGTTGGCGGGTGATCAAGCGATCCAGGGCTGCCCGCAGGGCATCCAGTCCCATCCCCGTCACACCTGACACGGTGACCGCTTCGGCGCCGCTCAGACTGCTGTGGCGCAGCTGTTCTCGGGACTGCGTGAGGGCAGCGGCCGGATCGGCGAGGTCGGAGCGGGTGATCACCAACAGGCCGCGGGAGATGCCGAGGGCGTCGGCCGCGGCGAGATGTTCGGCGCTCTGCTCGCGCCAGCCCTCGTCAGCGGCGACGACCATCATCACTGCGGGCGCCGGCCCCAGTCCGGCCAGCATGTTCCCGATGAAGCGCTGGTGGCCGGGCACGTCGACGAAGGCCACGGTCCGGCCGGAGGGCAGCGTGGTCCAGGCATACCCGAGGTCGATCGTCATGCCGCGGCGACGTTCCTCCGCCCAGCGATCGGGCTCCATCGAGGTCAGCGCCCGGACCAGGGTGGACTTGCCGTGGTCGACATGACCGGCGGTGGCCAGCACATGCATGCCGGGTCAGCCGTCCCGGCCGGCCAGCGCGGCGACGATCGCCTTGCGGACCGCGGGGTCGTCGTCCTCGGGCACACACCGCAGGTCGATCAGCAGCCTGCTCCGCTCCACCCGGCCGACCACCGACGGCCGGCCCAGCCGCAACGGTGCCGCCAGCGCGATCGGCAGAGCAATTGCCCAGCCCGGCAGCGAGATCCCCGGGGCGGCACCGCCGCCGACCGCTCCGTCGCTGGCGACGACCTCGAAACCCAGGTCAGCGGCAATGTTTTCGCAGCGCAGCCGCAGCCGACCTGGGTCCGCGTGCAAGTAGCGGAAGGCCGGCGGGTTCGGCCCGCGCAGGGTCGCCTCGAGGGCGGCGAGACTCAGCTTGTCGAGCCGGAAGGCCCGCGCCAACGGATGCCTGCGCATCGACTCGACGACGGACGCAGTGCCCAGCGCCAAGCCCACCTGCGGCCCACCGAGCAGCTTGTCACCGCTGCAGGTGACCACTGCGGCACCGTCCCGCAGCGCCGTCCGCACGTCCGGCTCATCCAGGAGCAACGGGTCGGGCTGGAGCAGTCCGCTGCCGATGTCGGCGATCACCGGCACACCCAGTCCTGCCAGTGCGGCGACCGGTACCGAGGAGGTGAAGCCGGTCACCCGGAAATTACTGGGATGGATCTTCACAATCGCCGCGGTGTCCTCGCCGACGGCTCGACGGTAATCGGCGAGCTCGGTCCGGTTCGTCGACCCGACCTCGCGAATACCGACACCGGTCGAAGTGATCAGGTCCGCCAGTCGGAAACCGGCGCCGATCTCCACCATCTCACCGCGGCTGATCAGCACCTCGCGGCCACCGGCCAGTGCCGTGGTGGCCAGCACCAACGCACCCGCACCGTTGTTGACCGCCAACGCGGCCTCGGCCCCGGGCACCGCCGCCAGCAGCGCGTCCAGCGTGCCCCGGCCCCGGGTGGCGCGCCGGCCACCGGCCAGGTCGAATTCGACATCGACGTATCCCGCCGCTACCAGGATCGCATCGATGGCTGCGGCGGACAGTGAGGCCCGACCAAGATTGGTGTGCAGCACAACGCCTGTCGCGTTCAGCACCGGCGTCAGCCCGGTGCAGGAGTCCGGCAAAGCATCGACTGCGGCGTCGGCGACCGCATCGGAGCCGATGGCACCGTTCCTGGCCCGCTGTTGTGCGTCCCGGACGGCGCCGCGGACGATACCGGGGCCGAGACGGACAGCGGCGGCCACCAGCCTGGGGTCGGAGAGCACCGCGTCGGTGCGCGGTACCAGCCGCCGCGGGTCAACCGTCACCCGGCCGTTCTACCACCCGGGCTGAGCACTGGCGGAGGCGGACGGGAATCGAACCCGCCAAGCCGAGATGCTCGACTTCACCGGTTTTGAAGACCGGGAGGGCCACCAGGCGCCTGTACGCCTCCGAGCGTCACGGTAGCCGAGCGCCATCTCCGGCCAGACGGCAGCGGAGGGTTTGCTCTTCGACCGTCGTGGCTACCCTGCGATCATGACTGCGCTCACCGACGTGCCGTACCGGCTGACCCAGTTCGCGCACGGCGGTGGCTGCGCCTGCAAGATCCCGCCGGGGGAGTTGGAGGCGATCGTCTCAGGATTGGTCGCCCAGCCCTCGGACAACGTCGTGGTCGGCCTGGAGAACGGTGATGACGCAGCCGTGGTGCAGATCGCCGCCGGCCTTGCGGTGATCACGACCGCCGACTTCTTCACGCCGGTGGTCGATGACGCCTACGACTGGGGGCGGATCGCCGCTGCCAACGCCTTGTCCGATGTCTACGCCATGGGCGGCCACCCGACCGTTGCGGTGAACCTCGTCGGCTGGCCGCGGGACGTGCTGCCGTCCGATCTGCTGCGCGAGGTGCTGCGTGGCGGACTGGATGTCGCGCAGGCCGCCGGCTGTGTGGTCGGCGGTGGGCACAGCATCGACGACCCGGAACCCAAGTACGGGATGGCCGTGACGGGGTTCGCCGATCCGGACAGGTTGCTGCGCAACGACGCCGCCGACCCGGGGCTGCCGATCAGCCTGACCAAGCCGCTCGGCGTCGGCGTGCTCAACAACCGTCACAAGGCAACCGGCGAGAACTTCCCGCACGCGGTGGCCTGCATGGTGGAGCTGAACGACACCGCAAGCAGAGCAGCGGTTTCAGCGGGCGTGCGGGCGGCGACCGACGTCACCGGGTTCGGGCTCCTGGGTCACCTCTACAAGATGATGCGGGCCTCGGGCATCGGCGCGGTGCTGGATTCAACGGCCGTGCCGTACCTGGACGGCGCTCGTGAGGCGGCCGCCGCTGGGTACATCAGCGGCGGCACCCGGCGGAATCTCGACTGGGTGCGGCCGCACCTGTCGTCATCGGTCGACGAGATGGAACTGCTGCTGTTGGCGGACGCACAGACCAGTGGTGGACTGCTCGTCGTGGGTGAGGTGCCCGGCGCCCCGGTGATCGGTCACACGGTTGCTCGCCGGACCGGCGACGCCGTCGTCATCGAGGTGCGGTAGAACTCTTCTCGTTGCGCGCCAGTCGTTCCCGCTGCGGGACGACGGTGTACTTCGGGTCCCGTGCGGATTCCTGACCCGCTTCGAAGATGCCGAAACGGGTGCACGCGGAACCGGCCATCAGGGCCGCACCGGAGAGCACCGAAAGGGCCCGGCTCCGTCCGGCGAACAGTGCGCCGACCCCGCCGACGCCGGTGAGCACCCTGGCGACCTTCATCAAGCGCCCGGCCTTGCCCGTGCGCAGCGGCTCGGCGACGATTCCGAGCCGCGCCTCCATCCGTTGCGCCGCAGCCATTTCCAGTGCAACCCCACCTGCGGCGAGCCGTCGGGCCGGCCCTGCATCGGCAACTGTCGCGCCGATCATCCCGAGACCACCGGCGGCGGCGGCCGCCGAGCCGACAAAGACGAACGGCAATTGGCGACGCGCCTCGTGCCAGGTCGGGGTGGCGGTGCCGGCGAGCAGCACCGCTGTGTAAGAAGCAACCGGCGGCGCGGTGACTGCGGCGATCAGCCCGATGGGACGGTCGGCAAAGTCGAGCAGCGCGGTGATCCGGGTGAACCGCCGAGGGACGAGTCGACGGAACTCGGTGACCGCGGCCAGCCCGGCGAACGGACCGTACAACGTCAGGATCCAGGTACCCACGGACATCGGGGAGGTGCGTTTGGCCACGCGCAGCATGTTGACGAACCGGGCCGGGCGGCCGAGGTCGTGGACGAGGGCGATCAGGCTGCCGGTGATCGCGACCACCGCGCCGAGCCGCCCGGTCCGCCGCAGCGACGCGCGGCCGGTCAGTTCCGCCCCGGCGGCCAACAGCGACGAACCGGCGGCGACACCACCCATGAACAGATAGGCGGGAATGTCCGCCTCCCAGGGCGAGGGCTTCAGGATGGGCCGCCCGTAGTACGAGGTGAACTGCGCGTCCGGGACAACCGGCTCCTCGCCTCGTCCGCGGCGCTTGCCGGAACCGTGACCGCCCCGGCCCCTCGGCGACGCCATCGGCGTCGTCACCGCCGCCTCCCGACGCGGTTGCGCCGTTCGAGCTGTGGACGGCGGAAGAACGTCAACGCCGAGCCCACCAGTAGGGTGGCCGCGGCACCCACCGCCATGTGCCACATCTCCTTGATGTGCAGTGTCGTCACCACCGGATCCGGAGGTAACCCGTACACCTCGGGCTCGTCCAGCAGCAGGAAGAAGGCGCCGGCGCCGCCCACCCCGTCGTCAGGATTCTCGCCGTAGAGGCGCGCCTCCGGCACACCGTTCTCGTGCAGGGTGGCCAGCCGTGCCGCCGCCCGCTCGCGCAGTTCGTCGACGTCGCCGAACTGGATGGATTCTGTGGGGCACGCCTGGGCACAGGCGGGCGTCTGGCCCTCGCCGATACGGTCGTAGCACAACGTGCACTTCTGTGCGATGCCAACGTTTTTCGTGTTCTTGTCGCCGATACGCCGGTCGATGACGCCGTACGGGCACGCCGGGACGCAATACCCGCAACCGTTGCAGATCTCGTCCTGCACCACGACGGTGCCGAACTCGGTGCGGAACAGCGAGCCCGTCGGGCAGACGTCCAGGCATGCGGCGTGCGTGCAGTGCTTGCACACGTCCGACGACATCAGCCACCGGAAATCCGTCCGCGATGCGGCGTCCGCTGTCGCTCCGGGCAGGTCGAAGCCCGGCATGCCCAGGTCGACCGCCGCCGTGTCGGTGCCGAGTTTGCTGCGGTCACCGTCCAGCGCCTGGTCCGCGGCCAGGTTGGCTGCGTTCGAAGCAGATGGCCCCACCGGGTAGAGCGGCAGGTTGATGTCCTGTTGCCCCAGCCGCCTGGGTTGTTCGATGAACGCCACATGCCGCCACGTGCTGGCGCCGAGCGCACCGGTGTTGTCATACGACGAGCCGAGAAAGTTGAGCCCGTCCTCCGGGACGGCGTTCCACTCCTTGCACGCCACCTCGCACGCTTTGCATCCGATGCACACCGAGGTGTCGGTGAAGAAGCCCTTGCGCGGCGGTGGATCCTCCCAACCGGTGCCTTCGGCGGGATCCTTCGGACCGAGAAGTGAGCTCACGCCGTGTCTCCCGTCGATTTGCCCTCGGGTAGAGATTCTCGCATCAGCGCGGCCGCACCGCCGGACCCCGGATCTCCGGAGCGCACCTCGTTTCCGGTGAAGATGGTGATCCCTGCGCGACGTCGGTACTCGGCGACGTATTCCAGCAGCGCGGGGCCCTTCGGGCGCCGTCCGGGCTGGATGTCGCAGGAAGCGACCTTCGACTCCTGGATGTGTACATTCGGGTCGAGAGTGACACCGAACAGGTCATTGGCGGCGTCGCCGGAGACAAGGGCGTTGTTGCCGACACCCCAGTGGTAGGGCAGCCCCACCTGGTGAATGATCTTGTCGCCGACCCGCAGCGGCACCACCCGGTCCGTCACCAGGACGCGGGCTTCGATCGCTGTCCGTGCCGTGACGATCGTCGCCCAGCCCAGGTGCTCGAGACGACGTTCGGCGGCGAGCTCGGGGGAGATCTCGCAGAAGAACTCGGGCTGCAGTTCCGACAGGTACGGCAGCCAGCGGCTCATCCCACCGGCCGTGTGGTGTTCGGTGAGCCGGTAGGTGGTGAACACGTACGGGAAGATGTCGCCGCCCTTCTCGTCCGCGGACGGGTTCTGCAGATTGTCCTTGCGGCGGAACACCTGTCGGGTCGGGTTCGACTGTTGTCGGTAGAGCGGGTTGACGACCGGGGATTCCTGCGGTTCGTAATGCGCCGGCAGCGGCCCGTCCATCAGGCCGGTCGGTGCGTAGAGCCAACCCTTGCCGTCTGCCTGCATGATGAAAGGGTCATCACCGGCGAGCCCGTCAGGACCGCTGGCCCCCGGTGGCGGCCGGTACCCCGGATCCTTGTCCGCGACGAAGTCGGGAACGTCGTGCCCGGTCCATTTGCCGGCCTCCGCGTCCCACCAGACGTAGGCCTTCCGCTCGCTCCACGGGCGACCCTCCGGGTCCGCGGAGGCGCGGTTGTACAGCGTGCGACGGTTCGCCGGCCACGCCCAGCCCCATTCCCCGGCGACCCAATTCTGGTCCTTGCCGGGCTTGCGGCGGTCGGCCTGGTTCACTCCGCCGGCATACACACCGGTGTAGATCCAGCATCCGCCCGAGGTGGAACCATCGGCCTTCATCTCGGTGTACGAGCTGAGCAGCTGGCCGGCCTTCTCACCGGACAGGTGATAGCCGTTGATCTCCCGCAGCACCGCGTCGCCGGAGGGCTCGCCGTGCTCGTCTTCCGGGTAATCCCAGGTCAGATCCAGGATCGGCCGGTCCCGCGGTGACGTCGAACTCGCCAGCCGCTCGCGGATCTTGCGGCCCAGGGTATAGAAGAACTGCAATTCGCTCTGGCAGTCGCCCGGCGGCTCGACGGCCTTGCGCCGCCATTGCAGCATTCGATGCGTCTGGGTGAAGGTTCCTGCCTTCTCGACGTGCGAGGCCGCCGGGAAGAAGAACACCTCCGTACCGATCTGCTCCGTCTTGAGCTCGCCGGTCTCGATCTCGGGTCCGTCCTTCCAGAACGTCGCCGATTCGATGAGGTTGAGATCCCTGACCACCAGCCACTTCAGGTGCGACATGCCCATTCGCTGCATCTTCCCGTGCGCGGACCCGACGGCCGGGTTCTGCCCGATCACGAAGTAACCTTCGACCTTGTCCTCCAGCATGTCCATCACGGTCTGGTACGTCCCGTGGTCGCCGGTCAGCTTCGGCAGGTAATCGAAGGCGAAATCGTTCTCGGCCGTGGCGGCGTCACCCCAATACGCCTTCAGCAGGCTCGTGGTGTAGGCGTCGGCGGCCGTCCAAAAGCCTTTCTGATCGGGCGAGGCAATGGTCGCCAGATAATCCCGTAAATTCTCATGGGTGTCGGCCATCGGCATCGGCAGGTACCCGGGCAGCAAATTGAACAGCGTCGGGATGTCCGTCGATCCCTGGATGCTGGCGTGCCCGCGCAATGCCAGGATCCCGCCGCCGGGACGGCCCATGTTCCCCAGGAGCAACTGGATGATGGCCGACCCGCGGATGTACTGGATGCCGACCGTGTGGTGCGTCCAGCCCACCGAGTAAACCCAGGCAGTGGTCCGCTCGCGCCCACTGTTGCGCGTCACCGCCTCGCAGACCTTCCGGAATTGCTCCGGCGGCACCCCGCAGATCTCCTGCACCATCTCGGGGGTGTAGCGGGCGTAGTGCCGCTTCAGTACCTGGAAGACGCACCGCGGGTGTTGCAGTGTCATGTCGCGTTCGATGTCCTGCATGCTCATGTTGGCGCCGTGGCCGCCCAGTTCATGACCGGCGCCACGCTGCTTGCGAGAATGGTCACTCTCCTGACGGTCACCGGTCTCGCTCCGGTCGGCACCGCTGTCCCGACCACCGTCCGCGACTTCCGCTTCGGACCCGGCGTCCCGACCGCCCGAGCCGTTCCCATCTGCCGAATTGCGGAGCCTCTCCTCTTCGCCGGCGCTCGCAGAGGGGTCCGGATGGACACCTTCGTAGCCCCAGCTGGCGGTGTCATAGGTACCGGTCTCGGGGTCGTAACCGGAGAACACCCCGTCGAGGTCGTCGACGTCCTGGAAGTCTTCGCGCAGGATCACCGAGGCGTTGGTGTAAGCGAGAACGTAGTCGTGGAAGTAGCTCCCGGTGGACAGGATGTAGTTGACGATCCCGCCGAGGAAGGCGATATCGCTTCCCGCGCGCAGCGGTACGTGCAAGTCCGCCACCGCGGACGTCCGGGTGAACCGGGGGTCGACGTGGATGATCGTCGCGCCGCGTTCCTTTGCCGCCATCACCCACTGGAAACCGACGGGGTGGCACTCGGCCATGTTGGAGCCCTGGATGACGATGCAGTCGGAATTCTGCAGATCCTGCAGGAAGCTCGTGGCTCCGCCACGCCCGAACGAAGCCCCCAAACTGGGGACGGTGGCGCTGTGTCAAATTCGGGCCTGGTTCTCGATCTGGACGGCGCCGACGGCGGTGAACAGCTTCTTGATCAGGTAGTTCTCTTCATTGTCCAACGTGGCGCCGCCGAGACCGGCGATCCCCAGGGTGCGGTTCAGCTTGCGACCCTGCTCATCCGCGTCTTGCCACGTCCTGGCCCGGGTGTCGACCATCCGGTCGGCGATCATGTCGGTCGCGGTCTCGAGATCCAACGGTTCCCATTCGGTGCCGTACGGACGCCGGTACAGCATCGCGGTCTGCCGCTTCGGGCTGTTGACGAGTTGCTCGCTGGCAGCACCTTTCGGGCACAGACGTCCTCGCGAGACGGGGGAGTCCGGGTCACCCTCGATCTGGACGACTTTTTCGTCCTTCACGAACACCCGCTGCCCGCAACCGACGGCGCAGTACGGGCACACGCTCTGCACGACCCTGTCGGCCGTGGTGGTGCGGGGCTTCAGTGCCTGGGTGCGGGCCGAGGTGACCGCGGCTCCGCGTCCGGTCGAGTCCTTGCCGACGAGCTGACGGAGCACCGGCCAGCCCAGCAGGGTCGACTCGCTCAACTTCTTGCGCACGGAGGGACGCGGAATGTCGCCGCCCGGCGAGACGCTGCCGTGATGCATGGCCCCTCCCTTCATCCGCCGATTTACCCGGCCCGCCGCAGACTAAACCGTACCGATCGCGGTGCCCCAGTTCGCCAGGTACTGCGGGTAACCGAAGGTGCCGGGGATGTACTCGGCGGCCACCCAGATCTTGCCGTCCGGCCCGGCGGTGGCCGCTGAGTAATCGCCCCAGCGTTCGATCCCAGTGCCGCCGTACTGCGGGTAGCCGGTGAACCCGTCCGCAGGTTTCGCGCCGCGGCCGTACACGGTGACGGGCCCGTTGATGTTTCCGCCGGACGTCAGGCCGAGGTAGGCCGTCGAGGGGTAGTAGCCGGGGCCGGCGAGCGTGAAGACCATCGCCGCCCTGGTGCCGCCGGGCGTGACCCCGATCGACGGGTACATCACCGAGTTGCGGTTGACGGCCACGTAGCCCTGTTTCGCGATAATTGCGGTGACCGCGGTCGTCGACGCGGATGGTGTCACGACGAAGTACGCGATGCCTGTTGTGGTAGGGCCATTGTCGGTCTTCACGACCGTGTTCAGGCCGCTCCACAGCTTGCCGCCGCTGTAGAGGACCTGCTGCATTCGGTCGTCGTTGGAGTCGAGCAGGTTCAGCTTGTCCTTGAGGCTTTGTCCCTGTGGGTAGGGCCCAGACTTCTGCCGCACCTTCGGTGGTTGACCGTAGGTCTCACTGGAAATGACCGTGTTGGCCAGGTGCACCTGCGGATTGCTCGTCGTGAGGCTCTGCGTGTTGGTGAACGCCCATGCAGCGATCCTGTTGTCGAGCTTCGCGGTGAAATCCAAGGCAGAAAGCGCATACTCGGTGCCGTTGGCCGCGGAAGGCGTACATCTGTGCCCCGTTGAAGCCGGCCACGTCGATGGGGAACTCATTGGTCGTCACGAAGAATCCGTACCGATCGGCGCCGATCAACGGTTGGTCACCCAGGCACGGGCACCCCGGAGGGGTGAGCTTGCGCTCGGCTGATTCGTGCACTCGGCCATTTCGTCGACAAATCCGAAGAACCTGCGCGATCACCCGTCTGGACGCAGTGATCTGCCCGCGTCTCCGATAGCGTTCGCCGGCAGAACCGCGCTCGATGAAACGGCCAGTGGGGGAGCGCTTTCGCCGCCACGCAAGTGAACCGGATCCATCTGCGCAGCATCAGCGCTCTGATTCGAGGGACTCATGACCACAGGTAACAGCCGCTTGGTGATGCGGTTCATTGTTGTGATTCTCTCGCTCGCCATGACGGCGACGGTGCTCGCCGGCCCCGCGAACGCCGCAGGCCATCCCCATGACGGTCTTGTCGTCGGTTTCGGTGATTCTGTTGCCGCGGGATTCCGTGCCGACACGGAGTTGTCGGACTCGCCATACGCGCGTCAGTGTCAGCGCACCGACGAGGCCTACCCCGCACAGGTCGGACATCAACTGGGACTGACGACGGTCAACCTGGCCTGCTCTGGCGCCACCGTCCCCGCCGGCCTCAACGGACCGCAGCCCACCGATCAGTCAGTCGTTCCCGCCCAACTGAGGCAGGCCCGAGACCTGCCCCGGATATCACTGGCCACGATCACAATCCTGGCCAACGACGTGCGATGGTCCTACTGGATCGAACAATGCATCAATCCGACGATCGACTGCGCCACCGCAGCCAATACGGCGGCGTTCCGGTTGATGTTGACCAAGGCAGGTGCCCGACTGGCTGTGTCGTTGTCGACGATCGTGTTCCGGTTGCGCGTCCGTCACACGGCACTGACCGGATACTACGATCCGATGGGGCCGCTGGCCGGCCCGGTATTCGGCTTGATGCCGGACGAGATCTCCTGGTACCGAGCGCGTCTGGCAGAGTTGAACCACGCGCTTGCCGCGGAGGCGCGAATCTTTCCAAGGGTGGCGTTCGTCCCTGTGTCGCTGGACGCCGCGGGTGGTGACGTCATCCTGCAGCCGGACGGCATCTTCCACCCGACGGCGCAGGGACAAGGCAAGCTGGCCGACGCCGTCCTGTCCGACTGCAGGAAACATTCCCCGACCGGTTGAGGCCTCAAGGTCCCCGCACCGCTTCGGCGCGCGGCTGAGCTGTGGCTGTGCCGGGAGCGGTCGATGCTTCCCCATGCCCGGTTCTTTCCAAATCTTGCCCGGTGACCCACAGCCTCAGCCAGCGAACTGCGGGCCACCTGGATGGGCTACCCGCGCCGCGGCGACGATCCAACCGTCCGGCCGAGGGTGTGGCGGACCACCGCCCGAGGGCGACAAGACGATCGCCATCTCGTGATCGACGGCCGATCCGATCCAGCGCCACCCGCGGCTACCCGAATCCCTCGCAGCCCGCCGCCGCCGTCAGGAATTGAATCCATCGGTCGCGGTCGACGAAGCCGTAGTGACCAGCACCCGGCCAGACGTGAGTGGTGCAGTGTGGGAGTCGCTCGGCAAGGTGCAGCGGCATTCCGGGGTCGATGATGTCGTCGGCGTCGCCGTAGAACAGGACTACAGGTTGGGTGATGTCTTCGGGTTCGAAGCCCCAGTCCCACAGGGCCATGGTCATTTCGTAAATCCCCTCGCCGCCCTGTTGCATGCCGGCGGTGAAGGACGCTTCGAACATCTCCCGTTGCTCCGGGTCGCCGAGGAATGTGTTCGCGTCGGATGGGTCGTCATCGGCGGTCGCTTCCACGAACCTGGGCATATCCTTCAGGGCCTTCTTGGCCGCGGAATTGGACGCGATGAGGATGAGCCGGCGCAGATGGTGCAGTTTGGCGATCAGCTTCAGGTCCTTGTTGATCAGCATCCTGGCGCTGCCCTTCTCGGACAGCGGGGATACCGGTGACGCGAGAACGACTTTCGGCGCACGATCGGGTAGACGATGAGCGACGGCCAGCGCGTGAGGACCGCCACCGGAATGACCGGCGACGGTAAATTCTTCGATGGCCAGTGCATCGACCAGCTGCTCCATGTCGGCACCCCAGTCGACCATCCGGCGGTCCTTGAGTGGTGTTGACCCGCCGACTCCTGGTTGATCGGCGACGATCATGCGCACCCCCAGTCTTGCCGTGAGGGCGCCGTCGGGGTTGCGGATCAGCCGGGAGTCCGAGAACCCATGGTTGAACAGCACCGGCCATCCGTGCGGGTCGCCGTAGGTGTCGTAGCTCAGGATTCGGCCATCTGTGAGTTGCAGCGTGTCCATGCGTCTGCCCTTGTCATCGGAGGTGGTGGGCCTGGATCAATTGGTCGGGCCCTCGATCCTCTTGCCGATCAGGAGGGCGCTGAAGATCAGGATTGGTTCCGGCGTTGTTGGTCTGCAACCACACCTTCATCCTGTCCAGGGCCGGCCGCATCTTTTGTCCGGCCACGGTGCGCGAGTGAAGATCGGTGCGGTTGGCCATTGGGCGCAGCGTCTCTTCCGGGATCTGCGCAATGTAGGTCAAGCGGCGGACCTCACCACGGTCGTGCGAACTCCAAGCAGTGACGGGACGGCGCCGAAAAGAGATGTGAAACAGTCGGGCCGCCCGGCGGTGCGGCGCAACCGACGATGAATTGGTCCCGGCCGGCTGTCCGGACGGCACCATCGGCTGCCAACCAGCGGAGGCTGCCCGATCCATGCCTTGCGTGACCGGCGGTTGCGGGACGAGTTCTCGGTGACCCCGGTTCCGTTCGATGTCGAGGCCGAGCACCGGTACGCGACCGGACGCTTGCCCGGGAACTGTGCTTGCGAGCGGTCGCGAGGCGGCGCGGTGGATTTCCGCAGGACTCAGGGTGAGAGTGGGGTCGGAGGTCTCTCAGTTTTCCTGACCGGGCACGGACGGCTCGTGTCGGGGCGCACTGACTTATCCACATCCTTCGTTCTGTGCACATTTGTCGTCGGCTGACCCGGTCGTGGTGTGCCGGTGGTGATGCTGTCGGTCATGAACGGAATGGGTGTCACTGGTGGGCCGGCGGCGTTGTCGTGACGTTGGCGCGGACGTGGGCGGTCGCGTTGAACGGGATTGCGGGGCATCTCATTGCGGTGGAGGCGGACCTGGCTGCGGGGTTGCCGGGAACGACGGTGATCGGGATGGGGGACGCGGCGGTGACGCAGGCGCGGGACCGGATCCGGGCGGCGGTGGTGAACTCAGGTCAGCGGTGGCCGGATCGGCGGATCACCTTGGCGCTCTCACCGGCCGCCCTGCCGAAGCGTGGCGCCGGTTACGACATTGCACTGGCTGTCGCGGTTCTCGCCGCTGCGGGCGTGGTGCCGACGGCAGCAGGTGAGACCGTGTTGATCGGTGAGTTGAGCCTGAACGGTCAGGTTCGGCCGGTGCGGGGTGTGCTACCGGCGTTACTGGCGGCGCGAGCCGCGGGGCGTGAGCGCGCCATCGTGCCGATCGGCAATCTGGCAGAGGCGGCATTGGCAACGGGAATGTCGGTGTGGGGTGTCGCTTCACTTGCCGACCTGGTGGCCAGCTTGACCGGCGAGGTGCACCGGTTGGTCGCCGGCATACCGGCTCCTGCGATCAACACCGGCACCGGTCCGGACCTGGCGGATGTGCTCGGTCAACCGGAGGCGCGACTGGCCCTGGAATTCGCGGCTGCTGGCGGTCACCACCTCGCGATGATCGGGCCGCCCGGTGCCGGGAAGACCATGTTGGCCAATCGGCTTCCCGGGGTGCTGCCCGCGCTCGACGCGGAGCAGGCGCTGGAGGTGACGGCGGTTCATTCGGTTGCAGGCATGTTGGACGACGAGATCCCCCTGATCACCCGGCCACCGTTTGTCGACCCGCATCACTCGGCATCCCTGGCGGCCGTGGTCGGCGGTGGTTCGGCCCACATCCGGCCCGGCAGCGTCAGCCTCGCGCATTGGGGCGTGCTCTTCCTCGACGAGGCGCCGGAGTTCAGGCCGACGGTGTTGGACGCGTTGCGGCAGCCGATGGAGTCCGGTGGGGTGTTGCTGGCGCGGGCGTCGGGCGTGGTGCGGTACCCGGCGCGGTTCCAGTTGATCGTGGCGGCGAATCCGTGTCCGTGCGCGGCGGCACGGGATGTCGATTGCAGTTGTCCGGCGGGAGTGCGTCGGCGGTACCTGAGCCGATTGTCGGGGCCGTTGCTGGATCGGGTGGACATCCGGGTCGATGTCGCCGCTTTGGACCCGTCGGTGTTGACATCGGCTGCGCCGCCGGGTGAGTCGAGTGCGGATGTGCGTGATCGGGTGCTGCTCGCGCGTGATCGTTCGGCGCGGCGATGGCGTGGCACTCCGTGGCGGTGCTCGTCGCAGGTTCCCGGGGCGGTGGTGCGCCGTTCGTGGCGGCCCGGCCGGATAGAGGCGGAACTGCTGGACCGGGCGGTGCGGTCCGGACGGTTGACCGGGCGGGGATATGACCGGGTGTTGCGGTTGGCGTTGACCGGGGCGGACATCGGCGGTCGCGACCATCCGTCGGCGGCGGACGTGGCGACAGCTCTGGCGCTGCGGTGCGGTGAGAACGCATGAACGACAACGAGACTGCGGTCGCCTTGGCGGGTTTGCTGCGGGTGTGCGAACCGCCCAGCGCGGTGGTGTCCGCTTTCATCTGCAAGGTCGGTCCGGTTGCGGCGTGGGCTGCGGTGTTGGCGCGGCGGGCGCCGCGCGCAGTGCTGTCGGCAACTGCGGCACGGACGACCAATTCGTCGACAACGGAGTCGATCTTGCGGGCGGAGCGGGATCTGGTGATGGTCGCCCGGGCCGGTGGTCGGGTGATCGGTGCCGGTGACCCGGAATGGCCGGCCGAGGCGATGGTGGGATTCTCGGCCGCGCTGGCTCGCGGGGTCCGCGGCGCCGGTCCGCCATTCGCGTTGTATCTGCGCGGTCGCCCGCTGACCGGCCTGCCCGGAGTCGGGGTCACCATTGTGGGATCGCGGGCGAGCAGCGCCTATGGGCAACGAGTGACCGGCGAGATGGCGTACGAGCTTGCCGCCCGCGGGATGTCGGTGGTGTCGGGTGCGGCGTTCGGAATTGACACCGCCGCGCATCGCGCGGCCTTGCAGGCCGAGCGGGCAGGGCTGGCCGGCGCCGGACCGGTGGGAGCGCCGGTGACGGTGGCGGTGTTGGCGTGCGGGATCGACCGGGCCTACCCGGTGGCGAATGCCGCCTTACTGGACGAGATTGCCAAGACCGGGTCGGTGATCAGTGAGTATCCACCTGGCACCACACCGGCCCGCCACCGGTTTCTGGTGCGGAACCGTCTGATCGCCGCGTTCGGCGTCGGGACCGTGGTGGTCGAGGCCGGACGCCGGTCCGGGACGTTGAGTACCGCGGCGGCGGCCGAGCAGTTGGGCCGCGTGGTGATGGCAGTCCCAGGTCCGGTGACCTCCGCGATGTCGGTGGGGTGTCATCTGTTGCTGGCTGACCGATTCGCCCAGCTCGTCACCGGCGCCGGTGACGTCCTGACCGCCCTCGGTCGCGCCGGCGCCGAATCGGGCCGAACCGCCCCTTCAGCGGTTCCGGGTGCCGACCCGACGCACCCCACCGACGGCCTCGACCTGATCACCGCCCGCGTCTACGACTCACTCCCCACCTTCGAGGCCGCCACCGTCGAGGCACTTGTGGTCGAATCAGGGCTACCGGCCACCGACGTCCTGGGGTCTCTGGCCGTGCTGGAGATCCACGGCCTGACCCTGAAGGAGGGCACGCTCTGGCGGCGGGTCACCCCGGTACGCAACTGACGCATCGCTCCTGGACGCTGGGTCGGCCGTCGCGCCGTCCATTGCGTGCCTCGCTGGCTGTGCACTCACGTGGGCGATGCGCGTTGTCGCAGCGGCAGACGGCAAAAAAGAATCCGATGGTGGCTGGGGCCGGCCGGTGCTACTGGTTGTCCGGGGGAAGTGAGCAATCCGTGTGTCCCGACGAGTGGGGCCATGCGGGGCGCACCGGTTCGGCAGAACCGATTCGAGATCTTCCTCGTACCAACTCGTGGATGACTCGAACGACGTCGGCGGTCAGTCAGCGAACGCGATTGATCGCTTGGGCATGACGTTCGCGGTTCTGTCGACGCTCTGCGGCACAGCGCTGCGGATTCTGATGTGTGAGGAGGAGGGTGCAGTGAGCAGAACAGGGCCGCAGCGCCCTGGTCATACCGACCCGCCGGAGCAGCGACTGCGCAGCAACAGTGCATTTCGTCGGTTGTGGGCTTCACGAATGGTGTCCTCGTTCGGTGATTCCCTGGGATTGGTGGCGCTGACGTTGTTCGTCGCCGACTCCGCCGGGGCTGCGTTCTCCGTGGCGGCGTTGCTGCTGGTGGGCGACTTCGCTCCGTCGCTGTTGGGACCGCTGGCCGGAGCGTTGGCCGACCGTTTCGATCGTCGCCTTCTACTGTTGGGCAGCGAATTGATCCAGGGCGCTGCTGTCCTTATCATCGCGTTGACCCTCCCACCGCTTCCTGTGTTGTTGGCCTTCGTTGCGATTCGGGCGCTTGCTTTTCAGGTGCTGCAGCCGGCATCGCGGACTGCGGTGCCGCTGCTGGTGGTGGACCGGCATTTGGAACGAGCGAATTCGGTATTGGGATTCGGCGCCAACGGCATGGAAGCGGTCGGGCCGTTGGCCGCGGCGGCCCTACTTCCAGCGATGGGTATCCGAGGGGTACTTCTGGTGGACGTGGCAACGTTTCTGGTTGCGGCTGGGTTGTTGCTGGGTCTGCGTGCGATTCCGGTGGAACCGGTGAAGGAGGCAAGGTCATCTCTTCTGGTCGACACCCGAGCCGGGTTGGTCTTCATCGCCGGGGCGCCGTGGATCCGCGCGTTGGCTCTGGGTTTTGTCGGGGTGGTTGCCGCCAACGGCATTGATGATGTGGCGCTTGTTTTCCTGACCAGAGACTCTCTAGGAGCCGGACCATCGACCATTGCCATGCTCTACGCCGCCGCAGGTATTGGTCTTCTCCTCGGATACATTCTGTTGATTCGCGGATCAGCAAAGCTGTCAATGATCACTTTGTTTCTTGTTGGTAGTGCGCTCAGCAGTGCGGGGAATCTCCTGACCGGTGTCGCGTGGGCGGTCACTGCCGCCTTCACCATCCAGCTGTTCCGGGGTGTCGGGCTCAGCGCAATGGATGTCGGCGTCAACACGTTGCTGCAACGCGCCGTACCTGCCGCGTTGACAGGAAGAGTTTTCGGTACGGTTTACGGGGCGGTCGGTGTCGCCGCGGCCTGTTCCTATCTGTTGGGCGCCGCGTTGCTGGAGTGGACCGACCCGCGGGTGACGTTCATTGTCGCCGGCACCATCGGGTTGCTCGTAACAGCGGTGACGGTGCCTGCGCTGACACATGGCCGACCACCCGGACTGCGCTCCTCGTGCAACTGACCCGTCCGCCGCCGATGGGCCGTGCTGCCTGGGCATCTCCGCGTGGACAACTGTCTTTGACGGGCGGCTTCATGCCTGCCTGCGGTCCCGGAGTTGCCCCGTGCAGGAGCTCGACCTCTCGCCGTAGCTGCTGGTTCTCGTCTGTGGTTGACCGATGCGCTGGTGGGCCAGGTGTAGGCGGTGCTTGAGCGAGTCAAGTCTCGCCCGGCTGGCTGCGACGGAGCGGGGTGGCCGCGCTGGCGCGGCCCGGCGCAGTTGCTCGATCCGTTCTCGCAACTCTGGCTGCGTATTGATCCAGGAGCGCGATACCTGAGCGTTCTTCGCAGGGACGTGCGTCGGCTTGGCAAGGTAGATACGTGGACGGCTCGAACGCCTCAAGGTGGTCGTCCCGCCGGCGGTTGTGCGTCAGGCCCACGGCTTGAGCACGACTTTGCCAACAGTGGAGCGGGTCTCCATGAGCCGATGCGCTTCGGCGGCCTGACTGAGCGGTAGGACGTGGCCGACGTTCACCTTGACCTGCCCGGCCGAGATGTGGTCAATGAGTGTCTGCAACGCATGCATGGCCACCTGGGGTCGCAACCCGAAGTACAGACCAACGTTGAACGCGCGCAGGGTCTGACCCAATGCGGGGGTGTAGAAGAACCGCCGGACGGTTTCGTCGTCGAGGCTCAGGGGCTCCCCGCTGGCCATTCCTGCAACGACCACTCGGCCGAACGGCGCCAGCACCTCGAGCGACTCGGTGAACGTTCGCCCGCCGCTGATCTCGAGAATGAGTTCGACGCCTGCACCTGCCGTCAGTTCACGGACACGTTGGGGCCAACCCCATCTGGTGTAGTCCACGACGTGATCTGCGCCCGCGGCGAGCGCCGCGTCACGGCGAGCAGGGTTGCTGGCCACGGCGATGACGTTGGCTCCGAGCAGCTTGGCGATCTGGACGGCGTACCCACCGACGCCCCCACCCGCGCCCTGGATCAGAACGGTCTCCCCGGCCTGCAGTTGGCCCGCGTCGGTCAAGGTGAGCATGGCCGTCGCGCCGGCAACGACGACGCCGGCGGCTTGGTCCACGCTCAACCCGGCCGGGATCGGGATCACCTGTTGGGCGCTGCTCAAGGCGTATTGGGCGTACCCGTTGGAGCCATCGTCGCCGACCAACGCGAAGACCGGGGTGCCGACAACGGGGCCGCCGACTCCGTCGCCGAGAGCCTCGACGGTCCCGGCGACCTCGCCGCCGGGGGTGAAGGGAAGGTTGGTCGGGAACGGGTAGGGGTCGTTGCGTCGCCGCATGATGTCCGCGAAATTGACTGCAGCGGACTCGACGCGGATAAGGATTTCTCCGGGGCCGGGCGCAGGAGTCGGGGCGTCCTGCAGTCGCAGGACATCCGGGCCACCGAACGTGGTTTGACGAATGATCTTCACATCGACCTTCCGAGGCTGTGGTGACGGGAGCGACGAACGACGTCCCACACAGACGACGGCGCAGCATGGCGTCCGCAGGACACATCCGGGAAAGAAGTTCTGGTGTTCCGCAGATTGGTTCCCTGCAGCTGTCCTGTGCGGCATCTCTGACACGTCGTAGAGGTGATGGGACTGCGCGGCGATGAAAGCGCACTGATGTGGCGATGAATCGGAGGACCGATGAAGTATCTGCTGTTGCTGGCCAACGCCCCCGACGGCTGGGACGACAGGAACACCCGACCCGGGGACGGCGTGGATGACGGGGTGATCACCGACTGGGTCGCCTACACCAGTGCTTTGCACGCGGCGGGTGTGCTCGTTGCCGGGCATGCGCTGCACAGCCCGGACGCGGCGACGTCCGTCCAGGTGCGGCACGGCAGGCGGTTGCTGATAGATGGTCCCTTCGCCGACACCAAGGAGCACCTCATCGGTTACTACGTCCTGGACGTACCGCATCTCGACGTTGCGTTGGATTGGGCTGCGAAAGCACCGAACGCCCGTACCGGCACGATTGAGGTCCGCCCACTGCAACCTGGTTCCGACCCGGAAACGGTGATGGCCGGCGGCCGTGCGCCGGGCTCGCCGTGACGGTGCAGAACGCACCGTCACAGGCGGCGCAGCGGGCACTGCACGCAGCTTGGAATACCGAACGCATGGCTGTGCTGGCTACGGTCGCCCGTCGCCTGGGTGATCTGGAAATGGCGGAGGACGCCGTTCAGGAGGCATTTGCGGCCGCCGCCGCCCGATGGCCGGTACACGGCGTCCCCGATCGACCTGGGGCGTGGTTGACCACCATTGCCTGGCGGAAGGCGGTCGACGCACTGCGCCGAGATCACCTTCCGATGGCGCCGCAGCTCGGTGCCGATCAAGTAGACGAGCAGACCGTTGCGCTGCCACACGGAACGGACGACGAACCGGTCGACCCTGACCTGCGCGACGATGTGCTGTCGCTCATTTTGACCTGCTGCCATCCCGCGCTGTCCACAGAGGCCAAGGTGGCGCTCACCCTCCGGCACGTGGCAGGGATGACGGACCGGCAAATCGCCTCCCGTTTCCTTGTGCCGGAATCCACCATGACCAAACGCCTTGTCCGTGCCCGCGCGAAGATCCGGGATGCTCGGATCAACTTCGAGCTGCCGGATCGGACCCGGTTGGCCGAAAGGATGCCCGAGGTTCACACCGTCATCTACCTCATCTTCACCGAGGGATACCTAGCGGGTGAAGAAGGGCCATCGGTGCGTCGCGAGCTGTGCGACGAGGCCATTTGGCTCGCCGGGCAATTGCACCGGCTCACCCCGGATGACGCGGAGGCCGCCGGCCTGCTCGCGCTGCTCCTGTTGCAACATTCGCGGGTGGACGCCCGGCTGGACGAGCGGGCGGCACCCGTTTCGTATGACCGGCAGGACCGCTCGAGATGGGACGTCGACGCCATCGAACAAGCCAAGCGTCTCCTCGGCACCACGGGGCGAACTGCACCTGGGAACTACCAGCTGCAGGCCGCGATAGCGTTGCTGCATTGCACCGCTGCCTCGAGTGAGCAGGTGGATTGGCAGCGCATTGCTGATTTGTACGGTGCCCTCGCCAGACTGGCACCCTCAGTCGTGGTCGACGTCAACCGCGCGGTGGCAGTCGGCCGCGCTACGGGTGCACACGCCGGCCTGTCGATCATTCGTTCCGCCCTCACCGATCCCCGGTTGGCTGGTTATCCGCCCCTGCACGCAGCGCACGCCGATCTTCTGGAACGTTCCGGTGACCCGTGCGCTGCGGTCGCGGCATGGAAGAAAGCAGCCGGGTGCAGCACAAACACCGGTCAGCGTGACCACCTCTTGCGGCGCGCCGCCGGAGTGGGGCGGAGTTGATTGATCCCCCACCAAGATCGGCGCCGGGTCGGCGGGTTGGTTGCCGATGTCGGTGTGCACAGTGCCCGGCTTGCGGTCGCCGATCTTGGTCAACGGTTACTGGCCCAAGAGAGGTTTGCTGGTTCATTTGTCCCGGCGGCCCAGAAGACATTCTTGCGTTGCTGGAGCAGAGCTGGAGGCATCTGCTGGCGGTGGCCACCCGCCACCCGGCGATGGTCCGGACCGTGGCGATCGGGGTACCCGGGCCGGTCGGTCACTCGACCGGCACCCCTGTGCGGCCCCCGCTGATGCCAGGGTGGGACGCGTTTCCCGTAGGGCGTCAGCTGGGCGAGCGATTCGGCTGCCATGTGCTGGTCAGCGACGACGCCAGAACGCGCATTGCTGTGTGCATGGCGGCCAGCGTAAGGACGGCCACCAGCCGTCCTGCCGGCGTCGAACGCGCACCGACGGACTCCCGGCTGGTACTGACATCGGGTCCGGTCAGCGTTAGGGTTCGGTTGACGCTCGTGCAGAGCCCGCTTCTTGCTGCGGGCACCTGTTCGCCTCCGGGAGGTCTGATGACCGATTCCGCTCTCCTCGCCTTGCAGCGATCGATCGAGGAGTTGAAAACCGCTGTTTCCGTACTGAGCCACATCCACGGGAAACCACCCGTGGTGGCCAGGCTGTGCAACGACCTCGAGCGGTTGCAGCTCGATGCCGCCGACGCGGAGGTGCTGCGCACGCCGGATCTCCCTGCCAAAATCAAGGGTCAGAACCCGAACGTGTACGAGCTCAGCGACGAGCCGTACGACCCCACGATGTGGGCAGATTCTGATCAGGAAGGCGTTGGCGGTTACGGGCACAACCGTTGAGCGGGGTCAACACACCGGGCCGGGCTCGGCTTGCTACCAAGACCCTGCGATCGGACAACTGGTGGCTTGCGCCGGGGGCCACCGCCGTGGCACTCCTGTTGTTCACGGTGTACGCAACCTTCCGCGCATTCCAGAATGACTATTACTACTCGGCTCCCTACCTGACCCCTTTCTATTCGCCGTGCCTGACGACCGGATGCGTGCCGGATACGAGTGATTTCGGGCAGCCGATTTCCTCGTGGCCCCTTTCACCAGCACTGATCATCTTGATCTTTCCCCTGGGTTTCCGGCTCACCTGCTACTACTACCGCAAGGCCTACTACCGCACGTTCTGGTTCTCTCCGCCTGCCTGCGCGGTCGCCGAACCCCACAGGCGCTACACCGGTGAGACCCGCTTCCCGCTCGTCTTCCAGAACGTGCATCGCTATTTCTGGTACCTCGCGATGCTGTTCGGCGTGATCCTGACCTTCGACGTGGTGCTGGCGTTCCGTGATCCGCAGGGCAACTGGGGCCACATGGGGCTCGGCACGGTCATCATGCTGGTCAACGTGGCGCTGATCTGGCTGTACACCCTGTCCTGCCACTCCTGTCGGCACATCATCGGCGGAAAGCTCAAACACTTCTCCCGTCATCCCATCAGATACAGGGCTTGGCAGGAGATCTCGAAGTTGAACGGTCGGCACATGCCGCTCGCCTGGGCATCGCTGGCGTCGCTGCTGGTGACCGACCTCTACATCTTCGCGCTTGCCACCGGCACCATCAGCGATCCTCGATTCTTCTGACCTCCCTCACTGCGTTGACTTCCCGTAGCCGGCACCCATCCCGCGCCGTCACCACACCCAGGAGATGCCACCCGTGACCCGTTCCCCAGCATGAGCGACTACGAGGAGCACCGGTACGACGTCGTCATCGTCGGAGCGGGCGGCGCCGGGCTTCGGGCGGCGATTGCCGCTCGCGAAGCCGGAATGCGGACCGCGATCGTCTGCAAGTCGCTGTTCGGCAAGGCGCACACGGTGATGGCCGAGGGCGGCATTGCGGCATCAATGGGCAACGTGAATTCCAAGGACAGCTGGCAGGTGCATTTCCGCGACACCATGCGCGGAGGTAAGTTTCTGAATCACCCGCGGATGGCCGAACTGCATGCGATGGAAGCACCGGACCGGGTCTGGGAGCTGGAGACCTACGGCGCCCTGTTCGACCGGACACCGGACGGGCGGATCAGCCAACGCAATTTCGGCGGCCACGAGTACCCACGCCTCGCGCATGTCGGTGACCGCACGGGCCTCGAATTGATCCGGACTCTCCAGCAGAAGATCGTCTCGCTGCGGCAGGACGAGGACTCCAGCGCGGATGAGGCGGCGGGTACCCCAGGACGCGGCATCGGTGACGATGACGCGGGCCTGCGGGTGTTCGCGGAAGTGACGATCACCGAGTTGTTGACCGACGATTCAGGAGCGGTGGCAGGAGCTTTCGGCTATCGACGCGAGACGGGCACCTTCATCGTCTTCCGCGCCCCGGCGGTCATCCTGGCGACGGGGGGCATCGGCAAGTCCTTCAAGGTCACCAGCAACTCGTGGGAGTACACGGGTGACGGGCACGCCCTCGCGTTACGCGCAGGGTCGGCGCTGGTCAACATGGAGTTCGTGCAGTTCCATCCGACCGGGATGATCTGGCCACCATCGGTGAAAGGCATCCTGGTCACCGAATCGGTGCGGGGCGACGGCGGTGTTCTGCGAAATTCCGAGAACAAGCGTTTCATGTTCAACTACGTCCCCGACATCTTCAGGTCGAAGTACGCCGAATCCGAGGAGGAGGGTGACCGGTGGTACGAGGACCCGGAGAACAACCGGCGTCCGCCGGAGCTGCTTCCCCGCGACGAGGTGGCCCGGGCCATCAATTCCGAGGTCAAGGAGGGCCGCGGGACCGAGCACGGCGGCGTGTTCCTGGACGTATCCAGCCGGCTGCCGGCTGACGTCATCATCAGGAAGCTCCCCTCGATGCACCACCAGTTCACCGAACTGGCCGATGTGGACATCACCAAGCAACCGATGGAGGTAGGACCGACCTGCCACTACGTGATGGGTGGCGTCGAGGTCGATCCTGACACCGCCGCCGCCGCCCGGGTACCGGGGCTCTTCGCGGCCGGTGAGGTGTCGGGCGGGATGCACGGCAGCAACCGGCTGGGTGGCAACTCGCTGTCCGACCTGCTGGTGTTCGGGCGCCGAGCCGGGCTGGGTGCCGCCGCTTACGTGAGGTCCCTCAACGGCGCCGCGCCACAGGCGGGGGAGGGCGCCGTGCGCGAGGCCGCAGGGCGGGCGCTTGCACCGTTTCAGCCACCCGCCCACGGCGCCGGTGAAAACCCCTACACCCTGCACCGCGAACTTCAGCAGCTGATGAACGACCTGGTCGGCATCATCCGCAAGGAGGAAGAAGTGCAGCGGGCGCTCGACGGAATTGACGCACTCAAGCCCCGGGTTGCCGCCGTATCGGTGGAGGGACACCGGCAGTTCAACCCGGGCTGGCACCTCGCACTGGACCTGATCAACATGGTCATGGTCAGCGAGTGTGTCGCGCGCTCGGCCCTTGAGCGGCGCGAGAGCCGGGGCGGTCACACCCGGGACGACTATCCGGAGATGAGCGCCGAATGGCGCCGCAAGCTGCTGGTCTGCGCGGTTCAGGGCGATGGAATCTCTGTCACTGAGAAGCCCATCGCGCCCATTCGCCCTGATCTGCTCGCGTTGTTCGAACGGTCGGAATTGCAGAAGTACCTGACTGCCGAGGAGCTGCCGGCAGACCTGCCGGACGGGTTGCCGGTCAACGAAACTTCGCCGGGAATCCCACCGGCACTGGGAGGCAGCGCGTGAGTCGTGACGCGAAGTTCCGGGTGTGGCGCGGTGACGCCGACGGCGGTGAGCTGCAGGACTTCACCGTCGAGGTCAACGATGGCGAGGTCGTCCTCGACATCATTCACCGCCTGCAGGCGACACAGGCTGGCGACCTGGCCGTGCGGTGGAACTGTAAGGCCGGGAAATGTGGGTCGTGCAGCGCCGAGGTCAACGGTCGGCCGAGACTTCTGTGCATGACCCGGATGTCGATCTTCGGTGATGACGAGGTCATCAGCGTGACCCCAATGCGAGCGTTCCCGGTGATCCGCGATCTGGTCACAGACGTCTCGTTCAACTATCAGAAGGCGCGTCAGCTTCCGTCTTTCACCCCTCCAGAGGGTCTCGCACCTGGCGAGTACCGCATGGCGCAGGTGGATGTGGAACGCTCGCAGGAGTTCCGCAAGTGCATCGAATGTTTCCTGTGCCAGAACGTCTGCCACGTGGTACGTGACCACGAGGAGAACAAGAAGGCGTTTGCCGGACCCCGCTTCTTCATCAGGGCTGCCGAGCTCGACATGCACCCGTTGGATGCCCGATCCGATCGTCGGGAATTCGCACAGGCCGAGCAGGGTATCGGGATGTGCAACATCACGAAATGCTGTACAGAGGTCTGCCCCGAGCACATCAAGATCACCGACAACGCCATCATCCCGATGAAGGAGCGCGTCGCAGACCGCAAGTACGACCCACTGGTGTGGCTCGGCGACAAGCTGTTCCGGCGCGGCCGCGACTGAGTCTCAGGGCCGCTTGGCCTGAAGTAGGCGTTCGACCGCCCGGGGTGCCGTGCGTTGGAAGTGGTTGAGCCGCAGCCAGGTCGGGACGACCTCGACACGCACCATCGAGTCGTAGAGCGCGCGCACCTGCTCCTCAAACGCGGCGTGCTGATCTTCCGGAATTGTCCGGAACGATGCCTCCAGGTATTCGTCGGGGACGCCGTCTTCCTGGCGGAGCGTGGCGATTCCCGGACCAGTAGGCAGCACGGGGGCGGGTAGTCGTCGATGGTGACGGCGATCCGCGGGTCGTGAAGCAGCGTGGCGACCTGATCCGAGCTGGGGACGGAAACCCGGGGGCGACGAGTTTGCCTCCCACGGCCCTGCGTCTGTTGAGCGGAGCCGATCCCACCCACTCGACATCCGTGACAACTCTCCACATGCGACGGGCGGACACTACGGAGGAGCGCAGGCGGGTGCGGATCGCGATGGTGAAATGTCTGGTGGACGAAAAGTGCTGGGAGTTGTGGCCGCGTACCGGACACGGCCCAAGCGGTCGGAGCTCACCGCCGGCGCTGCCGAGGTATGCGGCTGGCGGCGGCTCACTGACCTGCACCCTGGGTGACGCCGACCGGTTCGGCATTGCAAACACAACGAGCGCCGTGCATCTCGCCGCGTCGCAGGCCGCCGTCAGCGCGGCCGTCACCTGCCCCGAAGGCTGCTCAGGGGTCAAGTTCGTCAGCTCGCCGGGTACTGGGTGGCGATGGCTCCTTTTGGGGCTGCCAACGCCGGCGGGAGGTCGGCGCCGTCGAGTAGCCGTGCTCGCCATGATGTGAGCAGAACCAGTGCCAGCGCCACCGTAATGACGGCAACGCCGTTGATGATGCCCCATTGGATCGCAAGGCTGCGGATGTGATCGGTTGTGACGTCGTCGCGGCGAAACTGCGGGTTGACCTCGATGATGAGGTACTGCTTCGCGGCGAACGCCGCGGCGAGGGAAGCCAGGGCCCAGCGGCCGCGACGGGCGGCGTACCGGAGTGGTTGCCGGTGCAATTGCACGACGAGCACGACGGCGAGGACGAGACCGATGGGCACCCACGGCAGGTAGAAGAACAGCGGACTTCCCGGCTCGAGTGCACCGACGCTCCCGGGCTGCGGGTCCGCGTAGGTGTGAACGTTGGTAACCAACTCCTCGTACAGATTGCCGAACAGCTGCATCGACAGCAGAACGACGACCGCGATGGTCAGCCGGCGGGTTCGGCGGAGGAGGGCGATGGCGGCAGAGAGAGTCATGACGGGCTCCCGATCGAGAGAAACAGGCGGCTGTTTCTTTGTATCAGTCAGCTGATACCCTTGTCACGTGGATGACGAAGCGGTGGACCCGGAGTCGTTCGTGGAGTACTGCCTGATCCGAGTTGCGGACAGGTTGCGGCGGCGCTTCAGCGAGGCCTTGCGCCCGTACGGGCTCACCGCCGGTCAGTTCAGCGTGTTGGCCGTGCTGCGGGCCAGACCGGGGGTAACGCCGGCGGAGTTGGCCCGCGCGGTGATGATGACCCCGCAGAGCATGGGCGCCCTCGTGGATCAGCTGGAAAGTGCCGGTCTGGTCCACGAACGCCGGCGGCGCGGCAGGGGCGTGCCCGTGCCGACCGAGATATCGGCGGTCGGCAGCGAGGTACTGGCCAATGCCGCAGTGACGGTGCGAGATCTGAACTCCTGGACCCAGCAAGTCCTCGGAGAGGATTTGGCACCCTTCGTACACGGCTTACAGCGCCTGACCACGCACCTCGACGAGCTGGGGTCCACCAACTCCGACTAGTGGTGGTTTTCCAAACCCCAAGAAATGCCGCCAGAAGCCCACCGCGCGCCGATTACCCCAGCGTGGGAAGTTCCGCCTTGTTCGCGCCTGATGAGCTCGGCACGGTCATCCCACAGTTCCCTGACCGACCTGAGCTTGTGCGGCGCTTGGCCATGCGTCGAAGTCAGTGCTGCGCCGCAGGCCTGCCAGCGGTGGCCCTTCACCGGGGTGCGATCCATATGATTGCGCGTCTCGTCTGCCCCGACGGATCCGAGAAGTGCTGGCCCCCGCGCGGTGCACTGGACGGCCACCAGCGTCCTGAACGGATTCGAGACCTGGTCACCACCGCAGCCTGCAGTACCTGTGGCTGTCCGTCGATGACGTCGCACGAGTCATCCGACCAGCGGCGAGACACACCACCGGCCTATCCCGCCCGACGGCACCACGTGGGCTTTCACGGAGTTTCCGATCCTCTGCAGATGTCACTGCACCAGTTCGAACACCTGTGCCCGAGCGGGACCTCGCGTTGGGGTGCGCCGTCCAGCGGAGATCTTCCCCTGGGCGAGTCCCAAGCCTGGTCAGGTGGTCATGGTCGAGTCCGGTGCACCGCTGGCCGAGCGGCGATGCCAACCCAACGCCATGGCCGAAACGAGCCAACGGGTATGACCTATTTGGCTGTATCCAGCCATAGCGATCTGCGATAAGACGTAGAGAGCGGTGGGTTCACCGGGTCACATTGGTGGCCGTCTCTACTGACCGAGTGCTCATTGACTGGCTGGTGATCAGTCAGTCCTGCGTGTCGGCTTTATTGCTCTGATTCGCGACGGTTGGCTGGGCCGGACGGGGCCGGCTCTGCAGCTGGCCACAAGCGCAACGGCAAGCAGCTCGACGCCCAAGCCATGTGATAACGCCTCTTCCGGCGAGGGACACTCAAATGACGACGACGGAAAATAGCCGGAACCGCAGTATCGCCAGGGATTCCACATTTCAGTTTCCGGTATCACCATGGTAACACCCGTAATGTGCGGATCAGTGCCTGCGTTGCCGAACCCCCGACACCGGTAATCCTCATGAAAGCGAAACCATCACCGCACTGGATGCCGTCGCCACCTCGACCCGGGTGGCTCACTGAGGTGATCGCCGTCAGGTAACGAGCAATTCTTTTCCAGACGGAAGGCTAGACATCTCGACAAGCCGACAACCCGGGAGTATGAATACGACCACTTACACAAGCGTTCCATCGGCGTAGCGCTGCACAGTCAGCATTGCGTGGAAATGTCAACTGACAAAACACCTGGGCGGGGTGGGCAAATGCACCGACATGAACTGTCTCGAAGGACTGCCTTGAAGGCCGGCGCGGTCGTCGGCCTCACCGGCATGGCTGTCGCAAATGGCCCTCATCTGGCGCAGGCCCAGACTGTTGTCAAGGAACCGGAAACCGTCCTCGATTGGCTCGATCAACCCGATCCAATTCCGGCGCCGCTATCGGAGAATGTCACAGAGCCACTGTCCTGGGAGGAGCTCAGCTCCTGGCATACCCCGAATGATGAGTTCTTCACGGTGAAGCACTACAACCTGCCGACGCTGCAGCCGAACTCCTACGTGCTGACTGTCGATGGTCTGGTTGAGCACCCGCAGTCGATCAACCTGGCCGACCTGAAGTGTCGGCCGCGCCAGCAGGTTGACTTCACCCTGGAGTGTTCGGGAAACAACGGTCTCCCCTTCTTCATCAGTGGTGTCGGCAACGCGCGCTGGGCGGGAACGTCGCTGGCTGCGGTACTCCGGCGGGCGGCGCCCCAGCACGATGGCGTCGAGGTCGTCTTCTGGGGAGCTGACGAAGGGGCGGTGACCATCAGGGACGACTCCGGCATACTTTCCGGCGGAGCGACCGGTACCGCGGAGGGCGATGGCTTCCCCAACCTTGACCTGTCGATCACCGAACAATTTGCCCGGAGCATGAGTCTGGCAGATGCCATGCATCCGGAGAACATCTTGTGTTATGAGATGAATGGCGAGCCGCTGCCGGTGCTGCACGGGTATCCGGTTCGATTGATTGCACCCGGCTGGTACGGAGTCGCGAATGTCAAATGGCTCACCCGGATCGAGGTGCGGGATGGTCGGTACAGTGGCCGATTCATGGCGCGCGACTACGTCACGATCCGTGAAGAACTCGTTGCCGGCAAGACGGTCTGGAGTTTCACGACTGTTGGCCACACCCGGCTGAAGTCGGCGCCGGCCAGAGTCGTCAGGCGCGGCGCCTGGCATACCGTCGAAGGCGCAGCATGGGGGGCAGAGGTCGACGGAGTCGAAGTTCAAATCGACGACGGTCCGTGGAAGCGGGCCAAGATTCGCCGCATGCGAGTCCAAGGCAACAAGAAGTTCTCGTGGAGTTTCTGGACGTTGGATTGGGGGCGACCGGACGCCGGCACCTACAAGATCAAGTCCCGGGCGTTCGGAGATCACGGCGACATTCAGCCGGCTCCAGCGGATCCCTACCTGGCCAGCAGACGCACGTACTGGGAGAACAACGGCCAGGTGACCAGGACCGTTGTCATCAGTTAGGACCGGACTCTGTGCGTCCAGAGGGGAGCGAAAGAACTCGATTCTTCACCGGTGCGAATCGGCTTGTATGGCTTAGTGGCGTCCCGGTGCGGGGCGGTGGCTATGCAAGGTGATGCTGGGAGGGATTCCCGGTGGCGGTGGTTTTCGGGTGAGCTTCGGGCTGGGGTGTACCAAGGATCTCGGACAGAGGTCCCCTTCTGAGAGGATCTGTTCATGCCCGAGCAGCGGCGGAACTTCAGTCCGCAGTCCAAGGCCGAGGCCGCGTAGATGATGCTGAATACTGGTAGGTCCCGGCGCCGAAGTTGCCCGGGATCTGGGGATCAATGGCGGGACGCTCGGCAACTGGGTCCCCGACTGGTGGGCAGACAATCCGGAACCGAACCCATTTGAGTCCTGTGGAGCGCGCCCGCGGGAAGGAAATGGAAGACGAATCCGCAACGACGGCGGGCACGTCGCTGGCCCGGGCGAGATTCGCTGTCGCGGAATGCATCGAGGTGTTTACTACCGCCGCCGTCTTCACTCAACCCTCGGCTACCGCACCGCGTTCGAAGCCCTCACCGAGTACGGGGTCGCCCACTGCCGCCGCGGACTGACCACGACCGAATTTTGTCCAGGATCCTTGACACAGCCCAGGCTCGTGAAGCACATCCCTGTCCGGGGTCCGTCTGCTGGCAGGCGGCTTGCCCTTGATGACAGGACACAACCGCATCACCGACTATCCGCGCGCACGCCGGAGATCCTGGCCCCACAAGGCCGCCGGTGCGAAGCTGCGGGAACCTCCGCAGCGGGCTGAACAGAGGGGTCGAGTGCTCGTCTCGCCGTGACGACCAACGAGATGGCAGCGATCCCGGTTGAACGACAGAGCTAATTCGCAGCTGAAGGCTGTGCGGCGATGAGCCCGGTGAGCCCTGCGGCCAGCACGGCGGTGACTGCCGGCCAGTCAGCGTCCGTTTGCAATGCGTGAGCGAGGACACCGCGCACGAGACCGAAGGATGCTGCTGCGACCAGCGCAGGGTCGGCGACGATGATTTCGCCGGCGAGCATGGCTCGGCTGATGCGAGCACTGATCCACTTCCGGATCGCCGCACCGTCCGTCACCGTGTCGGTCAGGACGGGTAGCGCCAGCAACTCGGTCAACCGGGGCTCCGTCCGTGCTCTGCTCGCCAGGGCCGCGGCAACCGCGGGGATGGCCGGTACGAGTGGCTCGTCGTCGGGGGCGGCGGCCCGTAGATCGTCCACGAACCCGGCTTGCACGGTTTCGGCTACCCGAACGAGCAACGATCGAAGATCGGGTACGTGGCGGTACACGGTCCCCACCGCAACGCCGGCCTCGGCTGCGATCGCTCTACTACTGACGCCCGCGGTGCCACTGCGACGCACCACCGCCAATGCGCTGCTGGCGAGGTCTTCCTGCGATGTGACTGCGCGGCGTCCCACGATCGTCCTTTCGTTGCTCCCAGTGTGGGACATTGGGTAATCTGAACACGGTTCATTTATCCGATTGGAGCGACAGATTGACGACTCACGGCACCCGCATCGATTTCTCGGCTCGAGTTGCGGTCCCCGATCGCGACGAGGTCTGGCGACGGTGGACCACCCCGGAGACCTGGGGGCGCTGGGACAAAGGGCTTCGGTCCGCTGACTTGGATGGCTCTTTCGAGGCTGGTGCGACCGGCGTCATCACCGGTCTGGACGGGAGACGATCGCGATTCACTGTCGTCCTGGTGCAACCCCGGCACCGCGTGCAATGGGAGGTTGACCTGCCGCTTCGCTCCCGGATGGCACTGACCCGCACCCTCACCGACGACCAGGCCGAACATCGCGTGCAATTTCTCGGTTCCGGTGCACGGATCTGGGCTGCCATCCTCGGTCGCAGGTTCATGCCGCTGATGCAGCCCACAATGCAGGCGCTCGTCTCCCCGCTTGCCCAGCCGTAGCACACGAATGGCTCGGCGGGCGTCGGCGACCCGACCTGGTCGCGGCCGAGAGCATTCATCGAGGCCTGGTACGGCGCCAGCGCCACACGATTCTTCGATTCGGCACTGACGCACAATGGCGACTGGTGTCGTGACCGGATGATGCTGGGCATCCGGGAGGTTGTCGGTCAGGCCGTCTGTGCCTCGCGCACCTGCCGTGAATCCGGGACCGCCTCATTCGTGCCGCCGCAGGCTGAACGAGGTGCCTCACGCCAAGCCCCTCGTGCAGCCAGGTCAGGAGCTGTAGTGCCGCGACACCATCACGCACAGCCGTCCCGGTGAGGCGGCGTGTGCGGGGAGGCCGTCGGTCCCGGTGAACGGGGCAAGCGCGACGGGGGCGGCCCACTGGCCGCCCTGCAGGCTGTCCGCTGCGCAGACGGTGATGCCGTCGACTTCACGGCCGCGCGGCACCGGGGATCGGGAAGTCGTACAGCGGCGAGATCGCGGCGACACTGGCCGGGCCGAGCCGGTCGTTGGCGTCCAAGTGCCGACTGACTCCGCCTTCGCCGACGCCGAGGGCACGTCGGCGAACGTCACCCGATAGGCCTCGTCCAGCACCAACAGCCCGGTGGGCGTCCTGGCCGGCCGGCCCGCTCGCCGTGGCGGCGACGGCGCGGACCACGACATGGTTTCACCCTCCGGGTCCACCACCGGCCCGTCGGCGACAACTCCGGTGACGCCGGGCTCGACGAGCCCCGGGTGAAGGTCGCTCTGTCCCAGCCTGTTTGGTGCGGCCCACCGGAACCCACGATCTCAGGCACCGAGCCCACCCACGGTGGGACACGGCCGGTCGCTCAACCGGCAGTCGTGAGGGGTGCCGCCGCGAAAAACTGCATTCCGGCTGATTCGGCGCCGATCTCCTGCAGCTGTTTCTGATGGATCAGCACGTAGGCCATGTTGAGAACGGCGAGCGTCTTCGGTGTCGTACGGCTGGCCAACGATCCGTTGTTTTCGTCGGCAGGAGACAGACCGCCGAGGGCGAACGTGGTGTGGCGAGTGTCCGCGTAGGACACGGACTCCGCGAACCCGCGGCCGAGATCGGAGCCGTCCGGCGCCGTGATCACCACCGCGCCCTCGGCGTACTGCGCGCCATTGGCGAAGAAACCTGATTGTGCGGCATCGACGATCGGTGTCATCAGGAAGGAGCGGATGTCGCTGGGAACGTTGTCATCGAGCGAGAAATGCCAGGAATTCGGATACCAGGTGTTCGTGACGAAGTAGCGATCGGGATTGGGCGAGTGGTCGGCCTTGATCCAGTCTCTGACCTCCAACGTGCCCTCGACGATCGTGGTGCTCCGGTTCGCCGCCATATACGTTCCCTTGACGCCGACGGTCATGGTCGATGGCGGCGTCGGTCCAGTCTGCTGGTAGAACGCGCTCATGGCGTTGCGATGCGGGCAGAACACCGTGATCTGCCGGTCTTCGGTGAGGTGCGCCATGAACCAATCCCACCCGGCCGGCTCCGGATCCTTCGAGTACGTCGCCGCACGCATGACCTTGCTGCGCGGAGCCCCCGATAGGTAGCCCCATTGGTGGTCAAACCAGAAGGTACCCCGTTCAAGTTGGACCGTCCTGTTGTCGAGCGTCAGACTGCTGCAGGTCGGGTCGAGCACAAGGTTTGGGATGGAATAATACAGCGAACCAATGCCGTCAATGGAAGGCATGCAACCGTCTTCGCCTTGCAAAAGTGTCTCTTTGCCCGAGCTGAAGGTCAGATCCAGGGCCAGTTCCACACCAGATTCGCTGCCCCGGTCGATGCCCCAGCCCTTGATCGTCACCGGGAACAGGCCGTCAGAACTATGGCACTGGATGATGTTTCGGCCGAGGCGGTACACGAACGGGTTCTGCTCGACCGTCACCAGCCCACTGGTTCCGGCGAGCACCACGGGCTCGGCCTGGTAATGGCGGCCGCCCCGCTCGCTGATGGCGAGTTGCAGTTCTACGATCTGATTCTCGTTGTCTGTCAGGCCGAGTCCGGCAGCGAAGTCCGGAGGAAAGAGCGCTGTTTGGAAGAACATCAACTCCGCGCCATACTCCCTTCCCTCGGTGTCCCAGCAGCTCCCGACGAAAAAGTGCCATCCCACCTGGCTGCGCACCTTCGGGAGGTGATCGCGAGGGAACTGCAGGTCCGCCGGCGCCGGCACCTGGTCGTATCCGACGGTGGACGGCGGCCCGAGAAGCGACGTCTGCCAGATGTAGGCCTGTTGCGGGGACAGTGAGTCGCATTCCGGCATCAGCCGCTCGTAGGTCGCCGACATATCCGGGGTGTGCGACAACGGATGGTCCAGCAGATAGGTGAGGTAACGCCGCATCCTCGCACCGTGTGATTGCGGTGTGTTCTTCGGCCCATTGAGGATCTCCGCCACTTCCGGTGGCACCTTGTCGGCGTCGAAGCATCGCTGCCACAGGGCGCCAGCGATGCTGTCCCTCGTGGCCTCATCGAAATCGGTGGTCGCGGTCGGTGTCGCCACAGGATCCATTGGGCGAGTCAACATCAGACCGCTCACGCGACACCCCCGGCGCGCGATGCCGTCACCCCGAATCGAACGGACTCCACCCATCCGTGCTGCACCATCACTTGCTGCTGTCGAGGAACAACCGTGGTCGCCGGCGATGTATGGGAGCGCCCGTGATCCTTGAGCTCCCGGCGGAAGGCGAATTGCCCCATCGAACCGGCGCGGGTCGCCGGCCCTCCGGTTGCGCGATGCGCCGTCCCGACGGATTTGCGGCGGAATCCGTGGCGCCGGAGGGATCGTCCACTACACCGGCGCCGCGGGACTGGCCCGTGTCCACCGTCGCGGCGGCACCGACATCCGCGTCGGCATCCAAGCTGCGATTGAGCTGAAACCGTGGCCGTCCGCGGTCGTCGTCTTCACCGACGGTGAGCCACTCTGGCCGGAGGCGAAACACGCCGTACCGCTTGTGGTGTGCCTCGTCGGGAATGACGCCACCGCGGCTGTCGAGCGGGTACCCGACTGGGCGGTCACCGTCGGTGTCGACGAAACATGTTGAGAAATCTGTCGTCATCGGGCGACATCCCCGCCGCTCAGCGAACGCGCCGCTGCCTTCGCCTGCCGGCCCGGCAACCCGTAATTCGTCGGACCGTTAGAACGGATGAAGAACAGTTGGTATGGGCTTTTCGGCTGGCACACCATTGCGTTCGGCCGGATACTGGTCGAATGACATTCGAATGGCCGAACGGCTCAGCGGAGCCGGGCATCCGCAGAATAGGATTCCGGCTGTACAGCCCTACTGAGTTCCAGCTGACGACTCCATTTTCGTATCATGCCCGCGCCCGTGCAGACCAACCGGCGCGTGTGGTGAACGTCGCAGCGCTGCCAGACCCTTCGTCCGCCAGTAAGGACGGAGTTACAGATTTCGCTTCCGTACCTGGCTTCATTTGGGGATTGATCGCGAGTTACGGCCGACAACTCCCGGCAGCGTTGGTCCATGACCAACTGTGTGAGGACCTGAAGAAGCTGGAAGGAAAGAAGAAGGTAAAGGCGCGCGATGACGCAGACAGTATTTTCCTGCTAGCGTTGCGCGATGACTCGTTGAATGACAACCGAGTGCCGATGTTCCGCTCTCGGCTGCTGTGGGCGGGAGTTTCGCTCGCGCGGTACGTGAAGTTCCATTTCGGCAGATTCGTCATCCTCATCCTGACGATCGTCAGTGGCTGGTGTGCAGCGGTCGGCTTGACTCAACTTGTGGCCAGGTTGGTCCCATTTCAGCAATTGAAATTACCCACTTGGGCGGTTTGGCCGCCCATCTGGTACTTCCTGCTCGGAATCGCGCTGCTGCTCATAGCTGCACGAATAAGCACCTGGGGTGAACCGACAGGCGGTCGCGTGGCCGCCGGTGTCGTCGTCGTCGCGCTCTGTGCAATCGTGGTTGCCGGTTGGGCCTCGCTCCCGTGGATTGAGTCAGAGTGGTGGATGATCAGGGAAACGAGCGGAATTCTGACCTGGATTGCAGGAGGTCTGTGCGGCCTACTGCTGGGCTCACTGCTCGCAATGAAGCCTGGGGACCGCGCTCTCCCGGCGATCGGCGTCGTGGTTGTCCCCTTGCTCGCGCCGGTCGTTGCGATCACAGTCCTCGTGCAACTGATTCTCTGGATCCCCGATGCACTTGTTCACGCGGTGGGAGGTCCAGCAGCAAGCCCGAAGCCGACATTGCTGCCCTGACTCACCCAAGACCCCTATCGCGTCGAGCCTCAAGATGGCGTTCGGTGCAATCTCTTGGCCGACCGAATCGATGGCATGGCAACCAGTTACCGCCCAGCCCGACGATGCGGGTGTTCGCCGCCGGTGCCCGCGGAAACGTGCCGACCGTGGTGTGGGGTGAGCACCCCGGGGTCGGCAAGACCGCGAAACACAGTGCCTACGCGAGGGCGTGGGTTTCCACACCGAGACCGTGGTGGGTGCGATCCGGGTGGCCAGCGACTTCCTGGGCCTGCCGGTCGAGGTGGACGGGGAGGTGCGCTCCAGCCCGTCGGCGTTCGCCCGCCGCGCCGTCCGATGCGAACCGCGCACTGATCAGCTTCGATGAGCTGACCACGTCGGCGCCGTCGTTGTCCAAGGCGATGTTGCGGATCTTCCAGGAGCGCGAGGTGGGGGAGTTGCGGCTGCCCGCCACCGCCGCACTGGTGGCGGCGGCGAACCGCCGGCGGTCGCGGTGGACCGGTGGGAGCTACCGCCGCCGATCGCGAACCGGCTGATGCACCTGCACGACGGCGACGACGAGGCCCGCTACCTCGTGGTGAAGGGCTGCGTCGGAGAGGGCGCCGCCCGGTCCTACCCGACCTGGCTCGCGCCCGCCGACCCGTATGACGCCGAGGCGGTGCTCGAGGACCAGGGCATCGTCGGATGGCACGGCTCACGCCCCGACAAGCTCTTCGCCCTGCTCGGTTCCGTCATCCGCGCTCGCCCAAACCCGCGGCGACGCCGCCACCTGGGAACAGGTGATGGCGGTGATGGCCTCCGCCGCCGAGAACGGCAGTGTGCGGTGCCCCGCCGACAGGTCGCGAGGTCGGAGCGACTGTTTCTGCCGCTCGGGTATCGGCGCTGATAGCGCCCGGCTGCACTTGGTCCAAGAATCTCAGGCAATGAGCTGCGTCCGGACCGGGTCGACCTATTGGCAATGGAGGGTTCGCCCCGCTGATCATCATCTGCTCGCACGACGCGGGACGCAATACGGTCTTGCGACATGCCGCGCCGCCGGAGGATGTTTCCCTCCCGTCAGCAGCCGCCCTCGCTGCGGCGCCATTGGTCACCGACGCATCTGGAGGAGCAGTCCGGTGGTAGTCCACTCTGCCTCCATCGCGAAGTCGAAAGCATCGACGCGGGTCGCCATTTCGACGTCACGCGGGTCGGCGTTCCCCATCCCTAGTGCCCGGGTAACGTCCGCCTGGGCACTGCCCAGGACGGCTCTGGCGGTCCGCTCGGCGGACAGGGGCTGGCCGCGGCGGGCCCTCTCGATCAACCGCGCGGTCTGGACGTCGTCCTCGCCGGGGTGATCGTTGTCGAACCAACCCGTGATCACATAACTCGGTTCGCCCAGACCACTGGCATTCACCGCAGCCGCGGTGGCCGAGGCGCAGACCAGGCTGGCGCACCAGCGGCGAGTGGCCCCGGTTGCTTCCACCACCCCACGGGTACCGGCCGAGGTGCGCTGCACGATGTCGCAGTCGACGAGGTCCGCGCCGGCGACTTCGACCGGCGAATTCGAGAAGTCAAACCCGGATACGCGCCGTCCCCATTCCGACCCCATCGCTAATGTGCCGGGCCTTGCTGCCTTGACCGCCAGCGCCTCCGCAACCGAACTGACGAGCCAAATCCGCTGCGCGCCCGCCGCGAACGCGTACGCCGCCGTGGTGAACGCGCGCAGGACGTCCACCACCACCACGGCACCGGTCACCTGGCCGGCCTGCCATGCCGGCACCAGATGCGGTGCAACCCCGCCTCGGGACGGACCGCGCGCCGCGGGGCCGTCTGTCCCGTGCGAACCCATGTCCGAACGATACGGCGCGGAAGCCACCGCTCACGGTCGGCGTTCGAATGATGAAGCTACGACCGATCAATTATGTGTGCCGGTCTTGACTCCCCGATAGCGGTCGCGTCGGATGCGGATGATGAGGGGTGTGCTGAACTGAGCAGGCAGTTGGCCGAGTTCACGGAGTGCCCAGCGGCGATGAGAATGGCGACCATCTCCCGGCGGCATCGGCCGCAGCACCTGATGCGTCAACTGGGAAACCACCTGTTCCACGGTGAGCCCGGGCAGCGGCACACCGCTACGCATTTTGCGAACCGTACCGGCGGACCCCGGCCCTTGGCGGTCACGGTGGAGCCCAGTTCGCACTCGAGCGAAAGGTCGCCCGTCGAACGTATGTTCGGTAGGCTCCGCCTCGTGGCTGAGTACATGAACGTGGAGCGACCGCCGGTCATCCCGGTGCGGCCGGGCGGTGACCCAGCGCAGGTGACGGTCCGGTTGGTGCAGCTCGACGGCACCGAGGTCCGGGTGCCGGGACGGTCGGTCCGGTACGCCGGCGGTACTCATGTGATGGTCGCGGTCGGGGCACCTGCGGAGTACTACTGGGTGCGGGCCGCGGACGTCGAACCCGGATGATACCCAAGTGTGCAGATCCCTAGGAAGGCGAAATCCGTTAACCGGCTGGCACTGTCCGGTGAGCAGGGTGCGGCGGTGGATGTGAATTGGTGGGTCATTCTGGTGCCCAGCGTCATCACCGGGGTCGTCACGGCGGCAGGAGTGACGTGGAGTAACACGGTCGCCCAACGCAACAACAGGCGTGATGCGGAGCTGCGGGAGTTCCACATGATGATCGGCATGGTGCTCAGCGCCGATCCCGAGACCCGCCGGCTTGGTGAGAACATGCTGCGCAGCGCCGTGGACAATCCGGGTAGGCGCGACAAGGACGTGCAACGCAAGATCGTCGCCTTCTGGATCGACCGGCTCAACCCGGGGCTCACGACCTACAATGAGGGTGACAGGTTCGACATCGACCCTGGGATGGGGGCGGGCTGATGACCCAGTCACCGAAGACCATCACGATCAGTCGCGCTCAGGCCGAAGCCGCCCGCATGCTGGTCGAGACAGCCGATAAATGGGGTGAGCCGGTCCCCGTCGGAGTCCGAGCGATGGCACGCGCCCTGAGCAACGGCCACACGACCGCGCAACCCGAGAAGCCCGCTTAGCCCCGCCGCGGCAGTGTCTGGTCGTACCGGTCGACGTCGGAAACGAACCGCGATGATGCTGGTTGCAGGAGGCATGCCCCGGGACATGTGCGATCCGCGGTGCGGTGCCGTGGAACAAGACGGAGGCGGTCAGGCTCCCGTCTGCATGAACATCCATCGGTGTCCTTCGAGATCCTCTGCCCGGTACAGTTGGCTCCCGTCCGGGCCGGATTCAATACCCGAAAGCATGGTCGCTCCAGCTTCCTTAGCGCGATCGAAGTGGCCAGGGACATCGTCGACGTAGACCAAGACTCCGTCGAGCACCCAAGGAACCCTGGCCAGAGCGGCGGCTTGGTGACAGTGTGAGCGATGCTGCAGCGGTCCTTCGTAGTCTCGGCTCGGCGTAGCCAGCATGATGCGCCCCTGACCGGCGATCATCTCACCGTGCGCGAGAACGCCGCCGTCGTCGAGCCAGCGGGCCACCTCACGGAAGCCGAAAGCAACTGTCAGCCAGTCGAGGGCTGCCGGGCCATCGCGGTACGAGATCATGGGGACGACACCTTCCCGGTCTTTTGTCACAGCGGATCTCCTCCCTTGACAAGGCTTGCAAGCCTTACTCGGTCGCGCCGGTGGTGTGCCGATGTTCAGGCCCACAACGAATTCGACATTAGGCCGCCACTGGGGTCAAGAGCCATCACCTGAGGGGGCGTTTTGGCCCGGACCCCGCCAGTCGGCTCGTTGTCCAGGCCAGCTTCTCGGGGCGGTGGGAATGCTTGTCACCCACGTTGCGGACAGTCCTGATGATGGGTGCGTGGTCGGGGACCGAGGTTGGCGGGCAGTCGGGAACACCGACATTTGCCGTCCGTTGGCCTCAGAAGAAGTCGAAATCTATATCTCGGTCAACAGTTGATCCCGGGAAAGACCAACCGGAGTGCGCGGCGAATCTGAGGGCGCTCGCTCGAATTCCTCGTAGGCAGATTCGGGTCCGGTCCCAGATGCAGGCGTCGTAGGTGTTCTCGTCGTTCGGGGGACTTCGTGTGCCTCACCCCTCCCGTGTCTCCCGCGGCCGCCCGGGCGTTCCGCGGCCGCCCGGGCCGAGCCGGCCGTTCAGCTGCCGCCCGGGCCGAGCCGGCCGTTCAGCTGCCGGCCGTTGCCGGCAGCGCCGGCGTTGATCACCACGGACCGGTGCCCGGAAACGATCTGCCGCCAGCTCAGGGTGTGCCGGGCGGGGGACCACCAGTTCTCGGCGGCGAGCAGTTCGTCGAGTTTGTTGCCGGAGGACTCGGTGAGGGTGCGCCGCGCGTCAGGGCTGGTGCCGGCGCCGACAACGGCTGCACCCGCGGCGGCGGCGATGACAATTCCTGCGGAACCGCGATCGGCTTCGACTGCTCGGGACTCGCCGCATACGTCCTCGGCCGGGCCGGGTACAGCATCCCCGGGAATTCCGGCGAGCAACGCGCCGATGGAGTGCCCGTCCCGTGGGAACATGGCCGACCCGGTGACATCGTCGGGTGCCCCGGCCACGTCGCGATCCACCTCGGCAGCATCAACGTCCGCCGGTACATCCTGGAGGCATCTTGGGTCGGCACGCCGATCCACTTCGTCCCGCTGATCAGAACCGACTTCTACGCCCAGTTGCACCGGTATCGGTCCGCGTGCGAACGCGAAAGTAGCCCGTCTGAGCTGTTACCGGCCTGGCGCGGCTTCGTCGCCCGACGCCCATCGTGTCGTCCTGCTGGAACAATGGTCAGGCAGAGGGCGTCCCTCTTGTTACGCACTGGAGCCGAGGAATTTGGATATTTGAACGTTGTTGCCCTGCAAGGTGCTGACAACTCGTTCGGCGACGTCGATGGCATTCGGGGCATCGCTGTGTATGCAGATAGTTCGCACATCCACGTTCAGGGATCGTCCGGATTGTGCCTTGACGACGCCGTTGATGACCATGTCGACGGCCCTTGCGGCCACCTCTGACGGCTCCCATTCCGTTTTCTCGCGTTCCAGGATCAGGGTTCCGTCGTCGGCGTACTGCAGCTCGGGGAAGCCTTCGGTAACAAGCTCCACACCGTGTTTCTCGACAGCGGAACCACATTTCGCGTCGAGCAGAAGCAGGCGTAGGCCCGGTTGGAATTCGGCGGTGGCGACCGCAATCGCCTCGGCAACTGCCCCGTCCCGCGACGCCATGGCGTAGAGCGCGCCATGCGGTTTGACGTGGGTCAGGGTCCCGCCTGCAGCGCGGATGAACGCGGCGACCGCGCCGATCTGGTAGGTGCAATAGTCGTGTATCTCGGTTGGTGTCACGGCCATTTCACGACGGCCGAACCCGAGAAGGTCCGGCAGGGCGACGTGGACGCCGAGGTTGAGGTCATTTGCAATTGCGGTGCTGACGGTGGACCTGATGATGGCCGGGTCTCCAGCGTGAAAGCCCGCGGCGATGTTTACGGATGTCACCACGCCCATGAGAGCATTGTCATGGGGCATTCGCCATCGGCCGTAACCCTCGCCGATGTCGCAGTTGATATCGATAGTTCGGGTTCCAATCATGAGAAGTCGCCTACCGGTCGGCGACCAGCGCGTTTGATGGCTGGTTCTGATGTCCCCGGACCTGTTCGAACCCGTAGGCGACTTGGAACATGGTGGATTCGTCGTATGGACGCGCAAGGATTTCCAGGCCGACCGGCAGTCCGGTGTCTGTCAGGCCGGCTGGGACGGTGATCGCGGGCATCCAGGTTTGTGAGCTGATGACCGTGTTGGTCGGGAAGTTCAGGGTGTTCCACAGTCCGGAGTCAGTGTCTTCCCGGGTCGGCGGAATAACCTGGCACGTGGGATACACGAGTGCGCTGAGTTTGTTGGTTTCCATCAAGTTGACGATGAGCTTCATGAAATCTTCGTGAGCCGTGTACGCCTTGTAGAAGTCCATATCGTTGAGCGGGTCGTCCGGTCCCGCCGCCAGCGCCTCGAGGAGATCCAGCTTGGGGTGGTACCGCCGCGACTGGATGATCTCGTGGACGGAGTGCGCCGGTGCGTCGGGCTTGCCGGCGAGCCACTTGTCGATGTCGTACTTGGACTTGATGGTGTACATCGACGTACGTCCGATCCAGTCGGTGAGGTCGTCGACCGCCACGTCAACGAGTTCTGCCCCGCCGGCGGTCAATTCGCCTAATGCCTTGTCGATGACCTGATTGACCGGCGAAGCGTTCGGGTCCTCGTCCGAGCCGAAGGCGCTGCGTAAAACGCCTATCCGAAGACCCTTGAGGGCGTCGGGCACTAGGACGCCGAGGTAGGACACTGGTGCCCGCGAGACGGAGTAGGCGTAGGTGAGGGGGTCGGTGTCGTCGAAACCAACCATGACCGAGAACAGGCGGGCGGCGTCCTCGACCGTGTGAGTCATCGGGCCGATGGTGTCTTGGACGCTGACCAGGGGGTTGCAGCCGGAGCGGCTGATCAGTCCGGGGGTTGACCGCACACCGACCAAGCCGCAGAACGAGGACGGCAGGCGCACTGAGCCTCCACAGTCAGTGCCCAGACCTGCGGTGGCGTATCCGGAGGCGACTGCGGCTCCTGTGCCGCTGCTGGATCCGCCCGGGTCTCGCATCAGGTCGTAAGGGTTCTTGGTCAATCCGGTGCGCGAGGAGTAGCTGAACCAGGACGTAGCCCAGTCCGGAAGCGTTGTCTTTCCGAGGATGATGGCGCCGGCGTCGCGGAGCCTGGTGACGACGGTGGCGTCTTTACCGGGTCGGTACTCCGCGAAGATCTCAGACCCGAACGATGTCGGCATGTCGGCGGTTTCCAGGCAGTCCTTGATGACGATCGGGATGCCGTGCAGCGGGCCGACGGGGCGTGCCGACCGGCGGTACGCCTCGTCCATCTCGTCAGCCTGGTCTTGAGCGCTGGAGTTGATGGTCACCATGGCATTGAGAGCGGGACCTTGTTGGTCTAGAGCTTCTATCCGACGCAGGTACTCATCGACGATCTCACGGACCGTCACCTGACCAGTGAACAGCGATGACTGGATCTCCGCGATGGTTGCCTTCTGCAGTTCACGGCCATTGATATCCATCGTTCTCCTCGATGTCCCGGAAGGGGTTGTGTGGGCGGACTGGGCGCCAAGTCGGTGCCCGCTAACACGAACGGTATGAGTGGGGCCTTCAAAGGTCAAGCCTTTGAAGGATTATCTTCTGATATGTCCTGTTACGGTTTGTGCAACGAAAGGGAGGGAACAGCCATGGCCGCCACACCGACGTTCGTTCCGCAGGCGCTGACCACCAAGGGAGCTGCCGCGCAGATCGCGGATCAGCTACGTGAGGCAATCGCCTCGGGGGTGTGGAACCCAGGTGACCGCTTGCCGCCGGAGTGGCAACTGGCGCAGGACTACGGCGTGAGTCGGGGCACGGTTCGCGAAGCACTCCGGCTGGTCGCGGCGAACAACCTGATCAACTCGATCCGCGGCGCCGCCGGCGGAACCTTCGTTGTCGTGCCGGGTGCGGAGACCGTAGCGGGACAGATCGGCGACTTCATCGTGCTCAGGCTGCGGGCCGGGGAGCTTTCCGTGGGTGAGGTCGACCATGCACGCCGACTGCTGGAGCGCGAGTGCGTCAGACTCGCCGCTCACAACCGCACCGCGGATGATCTCGCCGCAATTCGGGCACCCATAGATCGTGTACGGGCGGATGAGTCGATGGAGATTGCGGCATGGCTCGCCGCGGACGTCGAGTTCCACACCGCCATTGCAGTGGCGGCGAAGAACGGCATCATTGAACTCGCGATGACTGCCGTGCATCTCGTCAGACCCCGGACGAACACCCTGCTGCTCGGCAAGCTGGAGAAGACACCGGTGTGGCAGCAACATGAGTCGATCTACGAGGCGATCCGGGCGCAGGATCCCGATACCGCGGTCGCCGCATTCGAAGCGCACGTCGATTACCTGGCATCGGTCCAAGCGTCAAATGGGGTCGGCGACGCGATAGACCTGCCCCTGGCACAACTGCAGCCAACGCACCGGGGTGAACGGGCAGGTGGTGGTGCGACAAGCCGTTGATGCCGGGCGCGGTCTGAGGCGATGCCGGAGAGCGACGTTCGTCGGATATCCGCGGACTGCTTGACTGGTCGCAAGGGGGGCCGCTGGCCGAACATGCTGCTCGGTTGGCCCGACCGTTGAGCGTCCCTGAGTCAGACGTGACCGTCGCCAGCGGCAGAGGCTGCGCGCGCTGGGACGAGATGCGGAGATCGTCGCAACCGAGTCGGTGTCGGCGCGCCTCGTACCGTTGCCGTCGGCGCTGGCTCGGTCAATCCGGACCGTCCCGTAGCGTAGCGGGGCGCCGATCTCGACGACGTCCAATTCGACCACGGTGCGCTTCTCGCCGTCCTTCGTCTCGAACTTCTCGCCGTCCTTCGTCTCGAAGGACCGCTGCCGCAGCACTCCTTCGGCGATGAGCCTGGCACACCCTTGGTGAGGCTGGCTGCGGCGTTCTCCGCCGGTTGACGACACAGGGCGACGGTGAAATCGGCGGCGGGCGCACCGCTGAAAGCAGTCCGGACCGAGAGCCGACGGCGACCGCGCCGGTGCCACGTTCCGGGTACACCGTCAGCAGTGCGGCACCCTGGGGCTCGTGCTGCAGGCACGGCGTAGCGGCATACCGGCTGGGAGCGCGAGAATGTCGACGACGACGGGCGAGACGCCACCTGGTGGGAGACGACGGCACCGATTCAAGTTGCGGTGCGTCGAGCTGGGACCCGGTCGTCGGGTCCATTTCGCCGCGAAGTACGCGCACAGGTGCGGCCCGATCCGGTTCCGTCGTTCGCGGAGCCGGGGTGGGTGGCGAGCCATTCGGGATCATCGATGGAAAACCGGGCTGTGACGGGCGTCGGGTGTCCTTGCTGCCGTTCGATCCTCTGCTGACTGCCGGCGGGGGTCACAGCGGTCCGGGCGAGTGTGGCCAGGATGTGAGTGAGTTGTGCAGCGTTACGGTGAGCGACTGCTTGTTCGGTGTAGCGGCGGCTGGTCGCCTCGAAGGTTTCCGCGGGCCGGCCGGTGACCTGTTCGACGTGGTCCGTCGGTCCTCCGTGAGCGAAGGTTCCTCGGTGGTGCTCGGCCACGTAGGTCCGGTTCTGAGCGGTCATGAAAGCGTCGTAACCGAACGCGCGCATGGCCTTTGCGAACAGGTATTCCGGCATGGGCATCGGCCGAACGGGTCGTGCCAGGACTCGCGCCAGTACCCCTGCCATGTCGCCAGCGTCGAGCAGGGCCGGCCCGGTCGGTCGATAGGTACGGCCGTTGTGCGCCGCGGGGTCCAGCAGTCCTGCGACCGCCACAGCCGCGATGTCGGCGTTCGATGGGGGTGCGTTCCGGCTGGTGCCCATGGGGTTGGGCAGCACCCCGAGTTGCGCGGCGAAACCTACCATCTGCAGGTAATTGTCGGCGAAGTAGCCCGGATTCACTGTCATGTGGGCGATGCCGGGCATGACGGCGAACATTCGGTCGGCCTGGTAGTGGTGGCGGGTCAGGATCGAAGGGTGATTGGCGCTGGCCAGCCATTGGCTGAGGACCACGATGGCTTCCAATCCGGCGTCCTTGGCCGCGAACGCGAAGCTCGTTGCACTGTCGAGCATGTGCGGATGCGTGGGTGGGCAAAAATAGGCACGCTGGGTGCCGCGGAGCGCTGTGGCGAGCTGCCCCTGGTCGAACAGGTCGACGATGTGGATGTCCGCGCCGAGGGCGCGAAGCCGTTCCGCTCGGTCGTCGATTCTCCGGACCAGGGCCCGCACCGGCCAGTCGTGTCGACGCAGCTGGGCCACCACCTGTGACCCTGTGGATCCGGTCGCCCCGGTCACCACGACAGTCGGTTTCATGCGCGGACCGCGGCCGGAACGACAAGCTGCACTCGGCCGGTGGATACGTCGTAGTACATGCCGGTGACGCGGTAGCTGTCGTTGATCCCCGGGTGGCGCCGCAGGACCTCGACGTCGACCGCGAGCGACCTGTGCGGATCGCCGACCGATTTTTCGGGCAGCTCGGCGACGTCGATCCCGAACGACGCAGCCAACTGTTCGGGATGGCCCTGCATGCGGGTGATGCCACATTGGTTGTGGTGCAGCACGATGAGATCACCCTTCTCGTCCTCGGTGACGGGTCCGAGCTGTTCCGGGAATCCCAGTGCCAGCAGATCCAGGATCTCCAGAACCGCCGGAGTGACGCGCCCGCCGACATTGCGGATCACCGGGACGTCGCCCAGTTCCAGGCCGAGCACCTGAGCCGGGTCGACCCGCGGGTCCAGGCAACCGATGACGGTGGCCCGCAGCCGTGGCCGTAGTTCCAGCGCCCCGGGGAAGCGGTGAGTGGCGAAGTGGCGATTGCGTGCGATCAGGACATCCAGACTCGACATGGTCAACCCTTCAAAGGTGTAGGTACACCAAGTGGTGTAGGTTCACTATGCAGGTAAGGTGTTGCAGATGCAACAAGAATCTGATTCGGGCGTTGCTCAGCGGTTGACCCGGGACATGACGGATGGGTGCGTCGGTGTGCGGGTCGGCCGACTGCACCGCCTGGTAACGCGAGAGTTCGAACGGCGGCTCAGATCCGTCGGGTTGTCACTGCAACAACTGGAGGCGCTCTCGACTCTCACCGCGTGCGCCGGACCGGTCAAACCCACTGTCATCGCCGAGCTGCTGGCTGTCGAACGGTCGACGATGAGCAGGAACCTGGGGATTCTGATCGAACGAGGCTGGGCGGCAAGCACCGACACGTCGCCCACCGGCCGCGTTCTGGCCATCGAGATCACACCGGCGGGGACGGCCAAGCTGGCTGAAGCCGACGACGCGTGGCGCAGCGCACAAGAAAGATTGATCGCCGAAATGGGACCCGACGCGCCCACCATTCTCAATTCATGGCTTGCCGCGCTTGCCTGAACTGAACACTCAGTGGGGATGTGGCGTCGACCCATTGGTTCGGCGGCGTGACCGACACCCCCGCAGGACGCCACTTCTCAACCATCGAAGCGGGGAACCGCGGCCCCACCACGGCCGGCTCGCCACCCGGGCGTCGACCGAAGCGACCTGATGGTGAATGCGCCGGGCGGCCGCGTCGGCGTCGAAGCCGTGGGGCAGCCACTCTCGGGTGTGGGCGGCGTCGATGCCGTGCTCCGCCCAGCGGTTGTCGATCGCTGCGTACTCCATGCCCGAGACGTGCGCGGCTGTGACCCGGCCTCACACGGTTATCGACCTCAAAGATTGCGGTGGTTGATCGGGCCAACCAGTGGAGGCTTCTCGTTGTCTTCACGTGATGATGCGCCTCTTAGATCGATGCCCCTCTCAGTATCCCTCAAACATTTCATCAAGGTTTGCCGGAAATCCTTTGATCGGTCCATCAAGGCTGCGCGATTGTGGCTCGCCCTAGTGCGAAGTTGGCGGCGCGCAGGGCTCGGCGGATTCGCCGTGACCATCCCCAGCTGTTGCCTGCGCTGGCTCACCTTTGTTCGCTGATCCGGGGACGCGGTCCTCTGGTGTCCGTGCGCGCGGCGGTCCGCTTTCCGCCGGTTCTGAATCGTCCAGATACTGGATAATGTTGGCGATGAATTTGGCCCTCAGGAGTGGGATCGCAGCTTTGACAGCGGCCGCGGCTGGCAACTCGAGCATTGCCAACCTTCTCGGTAACCGCGCCTCGAACTGCCAAGTCACTGCCGTTTCCACTGGACCGCGACGATTCGGGTGGTCGGCGTTGTCGGCGAACCGCACCTTCATCGTCGCGAAAATGCCGCCTTGACTGCCGGCCGCTTCTATGAGGGCTCCCGGCTCGAATCCGGTTACCGTTCCGGCGACTGACAGCCGGAACCCGGCTAGTCGCAACTCCGCCCGGACCTGGCCGCCGGCAATCAACAAGTCCTCGTCGGGTCCCATTCGAACCCCTGGGCCCGTCGGCCAGTTGGCCTTTGTCACGACGGCGTCGAAGACGTCCTCTCGGTGATGACAGCGAAGTGTCTCCACCCCTTGGTCCCGGATCATGATGTCGACCGTAGCGAACCGCACGGCCTCAACTTGGCGGGTGTGATCGGGCGCCCCGTGCAGGTCCGCGCCAGGAAGCCCGCGGCGAGCGCGCCTGGCCGGTGTTCCACGTAGGTGTCACGGGCGAAAGCGGCACTGGCACCGGCGAAACGGACCCCTCCGACGTCGTCGCCGACGACTACTTGGTCGGGCGCGTCGGAACCGGCGGCGTGCCGGGCCACCGCAGCCGCGATCCGCGGCGACGCGGTCCACCCGGCGTGTGGGCGATTTCGACGGAGGCCGTGTTCGGGTCGGTGCCGCCGGGTGCCGCCTGCCGGGGCTCACCGTGCGGATCGACAGGCACGGTTCGGCGGCCGCGCCGACCACACGTCGCGCGCGGAGCCGCCGGCGGCGGCCGCTCCGCAGGTGGGGGCAACGCTTGCATCTCACCGATGTCGCGAAGCGGGCGGCGTGCCGGGGACGTGTGCGGGGACGGCGTGGGCCGTGCCAGAGACCTGGCGATTGCTCAGTCACCAGGTTCACGTTCACGGGCTGGCGGGTAGAGCGGTCTACTCATCGGCGGTTGTGGATCAGCGGGCAGGAGCCGTGAAGCCGGTCACCGTTGCGGTGTGATCGCAGAGATCACTTGGCTGCGGATCCTTTGAGGAACCAGTTCTCGATGACGGCGGCGTCGTTGGTGGAGTCCAGAAGCTTGGTGCCCGGATTTGCTGCTGCCTCTTCTTGGGCGATGAGGGAGGCGTAGTGCGGGTCAGCCATGATGCGGTTGACAATGGCCTCATCGCTGGACATGCGGAGAAGTTGCTGGTCGAAACTGAGCACTGTGGTCTCGGGCAGCATCCGGAGAATTTCTCGTTCCATGTGGTAGGCCTGGAATTCGCTGCGCAGGGTGCCGAGCGCGGCGAGTTGGCCCTCCATGTTCTGCGCGTGATGCGCGATTTCGTGGGTGAGCGCGCTGACCAGGTTCTCACCCTCGCGCAGGATGATGAGGTCGTAGGCTTCGATGTAGAGGCCGGAGGTCGTTCCGCCTCCGGCGTTGAACTCCTTGACCAGGGACAGTGCCACGTCACGGACGTTTCCGGCAATGGGTTTGCCGCTCTCGTTGAGTGCCTTGACAATGCCGTTGACCTGTCCGCGGGTGGCGGTTCCACCGATGCGGGCGATCTGGCGGTGCGAGAGTTTCTCCGCGGCACCCTTGATCGCTTCGAGGAGGGCTTCCTTCCCGGGGGCGGGTTTCGCGGCGGCCAGGCCCTCGTGGATGGCCTTGAGCATGTCTTCGAGAGATCGGCCGGAGTGGGCCAGCACGGTGCCGACGACCCGGCTGCGGGCGGTGATGCCCAAGCCGGCTCGGTCGGTCGCCTTGATCAGCTCCGGAAGTGCTGCAAGGCCGCCCTTTTCGGCGGCGGCCATGGCCCCCCGGAGAGCCTTGAACGCCGATGCCGCGCCGACCAGGTTGAGCCCTAGGTCCAGTAGGTCCCAGGCCAGCCATATCAGGCTGGGTTCGTCCTGGGAGATCGCCTCGGCCTGGTCGAGGGTGGACAGGTTCTCTGCACTGGACAGGCTGTAGTCCTTGTAGTGCTCGTACAGGGTGTTCAGGCTGTAGGCGGCGCCGAGCACCGCTGCGCCGGCGGCGACGCCAGCGACCAGTCCGGATCCGCCCGTGGGAATGGCGCTGAGCAGTCCGAGGCCAATGGCGATGACCGCCCACGTCATGGCGTCGTCGGAGCCCTTGGCCGCCGCGATGGCCCGTTCGTCCACGACCTTGCTTTCCCAGGGTTCCAGCGCGAGTCGGGGTTTCGTGCGGCTGACAATGGTGGGGTGTTTCCAGGGGTTGTACCGCCCGCCCGGTTCGAGGATTTCCTCGCGCACCTTCTTGATGTTCTTCAGGCGTTCGTCGATTGTCTTGTAGAGCGACTCGGCCATGTCCGTGGGACTCTGCTTCGCGAGCGATCCGAGTTTCTCCGCGGCGTCGTCGCCGTAGGTGTAGGCGGCAAGAATGGGGTAGCTGGTCTGCGCCTTGTTGCAGGCTTCCCGGTAGGCCTTCTCGGCGTCCATCCACGGCCGGCGGGCAGTTTCGGCCGCCGCCAGAACCCATGAGGTGTCGGGTGGCTCAGCGGCGTCCCGGGGGAACTGGTCGAATTGCCGCTTTGCGTCGGTGAACGCCTTGCCCTGGATGTCGGCGAAGTTGCGTTTGGTGGCGAGGTCTTTGGCGTTGTCAAGGATGCCCTGCTGCAGCGGCCCGCTGGCCATGGAGTAATCCTTGAACACCCAGCCCTCAACTTTGAGGCCGTAACGGGTGGCCTCGGCACGGAGCTTGATTTCGCTCTGATCCAGCACGTCCAGTGTGGCCTTGTCGGCTTCGGCGTCGAACGCTCCGTCCTTGGCCGGTGCCAGGTTGAGATCACCCGTGGTGTGACCGGTCAGCCATTGCACTCTTTGTTGGCGGCTGGTGATCTCGCCGCGGAGTGTGTCGCGGCATTGTTTGATGAGCGCGGCGTCGCCGCCGTATTTCATGTCGGCGAGCGGCTCGGCGTTGAGGAACCGGTATGCCCAGGCGCTGGTCTTCTGCCAGCCCCACTCGCCGATCAACCTCTCCACGAGAGCGGTTGTTTCGGTGGGGCTGGCGGTCAGTCCGCGTTGCTCGTGCACGATTGCGGTCGCCCCTGCCACCCTCGCCACGACCGGAGTGCTCCGCTGGATGAAGGCCGCCGTCGCGCGGTTGCCGACCATGCCCTGCAGGCCGATCAGCCGGCGGTGGGTGTGACCGACCGTTGCGGCCGCGGCGACCGGGGGGACGACAGCCCCGCGGATCGTTCGACGGCCATCGGGCGAGCGGACGGGGTCATCCGCCAACTCGTGCATCCCGTCAGTATCCGTCGAAAATCCCGCCCAAAGGTGGCGCGAAAGGGCAGACTCCGGGGCAGTTCTCGGGATCCCGAAAATCGGACACGCCCGAGGCGGTAGGCACCCGGGGCGGACCACTGCGCGGGGCGCGCTGACCCCGGGCACGGGGAATGGTCCGGTCTTGGGTCGCACGGGCGGGTGTGCGGCCGCCCGACGCCGGCCGGACACCGATACCGTCCGTGTGCGGGACCCGATCCGGGTCCGCCGCGGACACGGCGCCGCCACCTGACCGTCGCGGCCCGGCTCAGGTCGTGCAGGACGATATTCGTGGCGCCCAGCAGGTTCCGCCACCGGAGTCGCCTAAACAGGTGACGCCCTTGTTGGAGTACAGGAACTCTCCAGGTTCAACCAGTCGATGCAACACCGGCTTGTTGGAGCAAGCGTAGATGCTCGTCGAAGGCTTCGGCTGGGGTCTTCCAGCCGAGTGTCCCGGTGGTCCGCCGACGAACTCGAGGCCGTCGCGCACGCCCTGAACACCAAGCCCGGCAAGAATTGCTTCCGGCAGGCCGTGCACCGGCCCGAAGGATGTCCAACACTCGTTCCCGGACGTGACCGGCTAGTGTGGCGCGCCGTTGAAACGCTTAATAAGTGGTAGGATCGGGGTATGCCTCGAACTGGTCGCCCAAAGGCGTTACTGGAGTTGTCTTCTGAGGAACGCGAGCAGCTCGAGCGGTGGGCGAGCCGGCGGAAGTCGTCGCAGGCGCTGGCGTTGCGGTCAAGGATCGTGCTCGGCTGCGCGGAGGGTTTGCCGAACAAGGAAGTCGCTGCCCGGGAAGGCGTCACACAGCAGACGGTCGGGAAATGGCGCGCGCGGTTTCTTGAATTGCGATTGGATGGGCTCGCCGACGACCCCCGCCCGGGCCGGGTGCCGTCGGTGACCGCCGATCAGGTGGAAAGAATTGTGGTCGACACGTTGGAATCCACCCCGGAGAACGCCACCCACTGGTCCCGCACATCGATGGCCAAGAAATCCGGTCTCTCGCCGTCGACGATCGGCCGGATCTGGCACGCGTTCGAGCTCAAACCGCACCGGACCGACGGTTTCAAGCTGTCCAACGACCCGATGTTCGTGGAGAAGGTCTACGACGTCGTCGGGCTGTACCTGAATCCCCCGGAGGCAGCTGTCGTGCTCTGCGTGGACGAGAAATCCCAGGTCCAAGCCCTGGCAAGGTCGCAACCGGCGTTCCCGATGATGCCCGGCATGCCGGAGAAACGCACCCATGACTACGTCCGGCACGGCACCACCAGCCTGTTCGCGGCGTTCAACACCGCCGACGGAACGGTGATTTCCAGCCTGCACCGACGGCACCGCACCATCGAGTTCCGCAAGTTCCTGATCAAGATCGAGAACGAGGTCCCCGCTGATCTCGACATTCATCTCGTGTGCGACAACTACGGCACTCACAAGACACCGGCCATCCGCAAATGGCTCACCGACCATCCCCGGTTCCATATGCATTTCACCCCCACATATTCCAGCTGGATCAACCAGGTCGAACGATGGTCCGCTCACATCACCGATCAACTCATCCACCGCGGGGACCACCGATCCGTTCAAGCACTCGAGGCCGACATCCGCGCCTGGGTGAAGGCCTGGAACAGTGACCCCAAGCCGTTCATCTGGACCAAGACCGCCGAACAAATCCTCACCTCAATCGGACGACTTATGCAACGAATCACCGGCGCGGGACCCTAGCCGCTGACCTTCGTTTGCAGCGAATACGCACCTGCGTCCAGGTCCTTGATGAGTGTCGGGCCAGCCGGCTCCCAATTGAGTAGGGCCTGTGTCGCAGCGCTTTCCCCCGACATTTCCATGCCGAAGAAGGTGCCGATCCAGCCGAAGTGGTCCGGTACGTCACTGGCGTCGATGGAGGCGACGGGCAGGTCGAACGCACGGCCGATCGCTTCCGCAATCCGCAAGGTTGGGATGCCGGTCTCGGCGACCGCGTGGAGCCGGAGCCCGCCCCCCAAGTCCTCCGACGCCGCCTTCGCCAACCCGAGGGCGATCAACCGAGCGGCATCGGAGCGGTGCACCGCGGCCCAGCGATTGGTCCCCTCCGCCGGGTACCCGGAGACGCCGCGCTGGCGGGCAATGGCGGCAATGACGGAGATGAATCCATGGTCGCCCGTGCCGTGCACGGTGGGTGCGAACCGCAGGCTCACGACACGAACGCCGCGGTCGGCGAATTCGAACGCGAGGTTCTCCGCGCCGCCACGGGGAGATTCCGGCCCGTGGAACGGGGAGGGGTCGGCCTCGGTGACCGGCCTGCCCGGGGTAATGGCGGCAACCCCTGAGGCGAACAGAAATGGGCGGTCGCTGCCGACCAGCGTGTCACCGATGGTCTGCACGGCGGCTCGTTCGGCCGCGTTGGATACCGCGGCACGAGTGAAGTCGTGCTTATTCGCCAGATGCAATACGGCGTCGGCATTGTCGGCTCCGGCCCGGATACTCGAGAGGTGGTCGAGGTCACCCCTGCGAACCTGGACACCCTTCTCCCGCAGAGTCGCGGCTGACGCGTCGGACCGCGCGAGACCGGTGACCTCGTGTCCAGCCGCAAGTAGTTCCGAGACGGCTGCCGAGCCGATCCATCCGGACGCGCCGGTCACAAAAACTCGCATGTCATTCTCCTTGGTCCGTCGACGCAGCAGCGCCATCGATGAGTTCCGGGCCACTGCGGTGGTTGATGTCAGCCACAGACATCAACCTACACTCACATGTCAGTCGCTGTCATCACCATCGCCTCACGGTTAGACTGGGCGAATGGGGCGATGGGAACCGGGCGCGCGCGAACGCCTGCAGGCCGCTGCCCTCGAACTGTTTGCGACCCGCGGATTCGAGCAGACGACGACAGCGGAGATCGCTCAGGCCGTAGGCCTCACCGAGCGCACGTTCTTCCGGCACTTCAGTGACAAGCGCGAGGTGTTTTTCTACGGTCAGGAGCATTTTCTGCAGGCGTTCCTGAACGGCGTCGATGCCGCGCCACCGGTTGCATCACCGCTGGAGATCGTCGATTCCGCATTGCGGTCGGCGGCGGCATTCTTTCCGGACGAGCGCCGACCGTACTCCCGCCTGCGACAGTCCGTGATCGACCAGAACCCCCCGCTGCAGGAGAGGGAAAGACACAAAATCTCTGGTGTTGCCACCGCAGTCGCCGAAAAGCTACGTAGCCGGGGAATCGCTGAACCAGCCGCCACGCTGGCCGCTGAGTCCGCCGCCACCGTGTTCGGGATTGCCTTCGCCCAATGGATACGCGACGGCGAGGAGCGGTCGCTCGCCACCCTCACATCCGACGTGCTCGGTGAACTGGAGACCCTGACGCGGTCAACTGCCACGGCGCGGTCCTGACCGGGAGGCTTCGATTCCCCAGCGATGAGCGTCAGGTAGACCGTTGGGCAGCATGAGGACCATGGACAGAGCGAGAGCCCGGCGGGGCTGACGACGTACTGTTCACCGTCGCCGGGCAGGATTCTCGAATGACCAGTCCGGACCGTGTCCTCTTCCATCCACCGCCTCGGCTCCGCCGCCTGGGTGCGGTCCGGGCAGCCGATGTGCCTGATCGGGGACTCCGGCACCGGCAAGACCCACCTGCTCATCGGGCTCGGCACCGCCGCCGCCGAAGCCGGCTGCCGCGTCAAATACCCCCCGCCGTCCTCAGCCGGGCGCGGGCTCGGCGCCGGCGGCGCGGCTGACCTCGGCCAGCCGCTGCTCCAGGAAGGCGCGCTCCGCGGCGTTCGCCGTGAGCTCCATCGCGCGCCGGTAGGACCGAGCCGCGCCGGCGGCGTCGCCGAGGCGGCGCAGCAGGTCGGCGCGGGTGGCGGGAAGGTAGGGGTAGTCGGCGAGCCGGGGATCGGTCGCCAGTTCGTCGAGGAGCGGCAGGGCGGCGGCCGGACCGTCGGCGAACGCCACGGCGGCGGCCCGGTTGAGCGCGACCACCGGGGTGTTCCACACCGCCAGCAGCCGGTCGTAGAGGTGCACGACGCGCGGCCAGTCGGTCTGCTCCAGGGACGGCGCCATCGCGTGCACGCCGGCGATCGCCGCCTGCAGGGTGAACCGCCCCGGTGGGCCGGACGCCAGCGCCCCGGCCGTCACCGTGAGCCCCTCCAGAATCGCGCGCTGGTCCCAGCGCGTCCGGTCCTGGTCGGCGAGCAGGAGCAGCCGGCCCCGCTCGTCGGTCCGGGTGGCCCGGCGCGCGTCGGTGAGGAGCAGCAGGCCCAGCAGGCCGTGGGTCTCGGCCTGGTCGGGGAGCAGCGCGGCGAGGGTGCGCGCGAGGTGCAGGGCCCGGTCGCAGAGCTCATCACGGACGAGCGCGTCCCCCTCGCCGGCCGTGTGGCCGGTGCTGAAGAGCAGGTGGACGGCGGTGAGCACGCTGTCCAGGCGCTCGGGCAGCTCCGCCCGGCCCGGAACCCGGTAGGGAATCCGCGCTTGGGAGATCTTCTTCTTGGCCCGGGTGATCCGTGCCGCCATCGTCGGCTCGGACACCAGGAAGGCTCGGGCGACGTCGGGCGTGGGAACGCCGCAGACCAGGCGCAGGGTGAGGGCGACGCGGGCCTCGGGGGCGAGGGTGGGGTGGCAGCAGGTGAACACCAGCCGGAGCCGGTCGTCCGGCACCGCGGCGTCGGGCAGGTTCAGGTCGGCCGGATCGTGCGGATGGACGGTCGCCGGCTCCACGAGCAGCGGGAGCTTGCGCCGGAGCGTGACCTCGCGACGCAACCGGTCCAGCGCCTTGTTCCGCGCCGCCGTGGTCAGCCACGCGCCGGGCCGCTCCGGGACGCCGTCCCGGGTCCAGGCCTGCAGCGCGCTGACGTAGGCCTCCTGCGCGCACTCCTCCGCGACGTCCAGGTCGCCCGCGACGCGCACCGTGGCGGACAGCACGAAGGCCCACTCGGAGCGGTGGGCCTGCGCCAGCGCGGCAGCGACCGCGTCGGCCTGCATGGCGGACGCGGTCGGCTCGTCGCTGGGAGCGATCAGAACGGATTGGTCGTCGGATCCACGACCGGGCGAACCTCGACGCCGCCGAAGGGGGCCGGGCACGCCTTGGCCATCTCGACGGCGTGGTCGAGGTCGCGCGCCTCGACGACGTAGAAGCCGCCCAAGGCCTCCTTGGTCTCGACGAACGGGCCGTCCGTCACCGTGCCGGCACCCTTGACCGTGGTGGCCGTCGTCGCGGACGCGAGCGCCTCCCCGCCCGTCAGGGACCCACCGAGCTCGAAGACCTGCTTGACGAACGTGCTGTGCGCGTCGACCAGCGCGCCCCACGCCTCGGGCGACATGGTCGCGTAGCGCGCCTGGTCTTCGTAGATGAGGATTGCGTACTTGGCCATGGGGCTGTCTCCTGTATTGGGTTGCGGGCCGGCCTGTCCGGCTCCGTCATTAGCGACGACGAACACCCTGCCGCCGGATCGACAGCCAGGCCTGGATCTTCTTCAAGATTTTTCCGGCACGCAAGGGGTGGGGGAGGCGGGGTCAGGCGGGGGTTCCACGCCGGACGGCGGCCAGCAGCATCTGCCCGGCGTCACGACCTCGACGCTCTCGGGTGTGGAGCCGGCGGCCTGCTGGGACGTCAGGGCGTCGGACAGCATCACCCGGCAGAACGGGCAGGCGACGGCGATCTGGTCGGCACCGGTGCCCACCGCCTCCTCGGTGCGGTTGCCGTTGATCCTGGTGCCGAGCTTCTCCTCCATGCACCCTGGCGCCACCGGCGCGGCAGCAGAACGAGAGGTTGCCGTGCCGCGGCATCTCCGTGAGCGTGACCCCCGGCAGCGCGCCGATCAGCTCCCGGGGAGGGTCGTAGACGCCGTTGTGCCAGCGAGGCGGTGGAACCCGCCGCGGCGGCAGTCACCACGACAGCGTCCGCGGCGCTATCACACCGGAAATTCGCTCAGCACCGGCGACCGGACGGAGCGCGGAGATCGGCCGGTTTGGGCTGATGAACTCTTGGCACTGGGTATCCGCTCGGATCGCGCGGGCGTCTTCCAGTCGGGGCGGGCTGCTTGCATGCGGGCGGCACAACAAAAGGGCCACCCGACAAGGTTCTCGACGCGATTGGGTCAGCCATTTCCGGAGACGCGTTGCCGGAGAAATCGCCGGCCGTGGTGGTGTTGCTTTGTTCAATGAGCCTCATTCTCTGGGTGTCGACCAGCGAATTCGTGGCGGGGAAACGGCGGCGCACACAGGGGTGCCGTCGGGCATGAGAAGAGACAGTCGAGCTGTGAGGCCGTGCTGGTCCGCCTCTTCCAGGTCCGCCTCAGTGACGGCGTTGAGCATTAACTTGGCACGGCGGAACATGCCTTCGCGATGTCTTTGCCAGGACAGGTACAGAAAACGGTTCCCAGGGCGGCCATGCACGTACCGGCCGCGAATGTCTGCGCCCACCCTCCGGGCGTCCAGCACCCAGGTGAGGACCGAGCCGTCGGCGGGGAACTCCTGCTCCACTTCTTTCCCACGCTGCACCCCGACGCTCACGCCTGGCAGGACGGGACAGTGATCACCGATGACAACGATGCGCATGGTCGATGGTCACCCACCGGGTAGTGGCCACGCCAGGGCTGCCTGCACGCTGTCAGGTGCAGACGCCTGTCTGCTGGTGGTGACGGGGACGCGGCTGGGTCGCATCACCATGAGCGAAGGATCCGGGAAGGAATCCGAACCGGCTCAATCGGACCGGCGACCCACCAACAGTCAGTGGGCATCCGTCGGCGGGAAAGCCAACGGTCCGGGCCTTACTGGAATATGCCGGTCCGGAAGGCTTCTCGTTGTTCACACGCAGTTTTGATCCGGCCGAGTTGGTCGCTGGAGCATTCAAGGTCGAAGACGTCACGGAGGAAGTCGGGAAGGTCGGGTCGGTAGTCGTGGGCCCACGCACGGTAGGCCCCGGGAATCTGCGCGTTCTTCATGTCGATCAACGACTGGTAGAAGGTGGTGACCAGGCGCCAGCGAAGGTGCGCAGGGATACCCCGTGGGGAGCGACCGGGCACTTGCTGCGTTTGGGGTCGGTGGGGCCCGAGCCAGGCCGGCCGGCGGTTGATCAGGTCCGGCCCGAACTTGGTGACCCCATCGTTGTCGTGGCTCAGCAGTACGTAGCGGACCTGCTCCTTCCGATCGCCGCCGAGTGCGCAGAACTGCTCGTAGTCGTTGACCATCGCGACCAGGCTTTTGTTGACGTCGGGTCGTGGGGGACCGGTCACCTCGTGCATCCAAGCGCTGGTCTGCGGTGTGCCCACCCACAGGGCTCGATCGATGCCCAGCGCTCGCGGACCGACGGTGCCCCATCCGACGAGGACGTCCTGACTGGTGAGCGCACCGAGGGACTCGCCGAACAACACCACTTTGGGCCGGTCCTCCGGTCTCATGCCGCGGACACGTTCCAGAATGCGTAACCACAACAGCCGGTTCTGCTCTCGACCACCCTGGACCTTTCCCAGCGAGAGCGGCGAGGGTCGTTTGGAGTACTGCAATGTCACGGTGGCAACGTCCCCGCGGGTCAGGTACTGCACACATGCGGTCGCGACATAGTTGACGTACCCGGTGCCGGTGGGAGAGACGAGCATCAGCACAGAACGGGACCACGCGTCCGTGCGATCCATTTCGTCCAGCGCCAACTGCACCCGGTCCGTCTTTGTGGGTGCGCTGTCCAACCCGACGAACACCTGTATCGGGGTGGCCCTGGGTTCCTCCTGCATCACCGTCCTGATCGACAGGTCAGGGCGTGTCTTCCCGCCGAATTCTGCGGGCCGATCGGTCAGCGGCTCGGGCCGGACATACGCGATGGCATGGCGGCGCCCCTCGCGCCCGAGTGTGTCCCACCGAACCAGGCTGGCCGGGTCACCGCTGATCATCGGGCTGGTCCACACGCCGGCCGTCGATTCATCGGTCGTCTTCTCGAACCGCGTTGTACTTGCTTCGATGTTCCGCATGGCGTGTGCCCACACCTGGTGGGTGCTCACCCCGAGGGCCGTGACGATGCCGAGATGGCTTGCCCGCCGCCAGAAGTCCTCGGAACCGGGCAGTGAGCGGGCGCCCGCCCCGCCGAGCAGGTGGGCGATCCAGTTTTCGGCGGTGGCGCCGCCGGCAAGAGCGGCGACGATCCCGGTGGCCGCGGCCAACCCGGCCAGGGGATTCACTGCAGCTGGGTCGGTCCGGTGCGCGGGAGCGGACCCGCTCTGCCGCACACCTTCGATCACCGCGGCGATCAGCAACCCTGCGGGTACACCCAACGGGAGCCGTGCGAGCCGCCCCTGGGCTCCCACGCGGTCGTCGAGGAAGCCCGCTGCGGTTCGTGCTCCCATCAGTGCAGTTGCACCCGCTCCGGTGACCCCCAGACGCAGCGCCGCCTGGCGGACCAACGCCCGCAGCTGGGTGTCGTCGTCGCGGAACCTCACTGCCGCCGCCACGCCGAAGCCGATCGGAACGGCCGCCATGTCGACGAGCAATCTGGCCGCCCGCCTGCGCTGTTGAATCGGCCAGGTCGCCGGGAAGGGGAGCATCCGGGCCAGCACCGTCGCGCCGATCTCGATTCCGTCCTGAGTGAGAACCGAAGCGATGTATTGCGTCACACTCGAAAGGCCAGTGATGATCCCCTGGTCCAGCCACGTTCGCTCGGACAACGATGGGGAAAAAGTACCGGGGACTGTCGCGGAAGCGACCACGATACCGACTTGCGGTCCACTCGCGATGATCGATGAGTTGTTCATTGCTCTCGCCGGCAGGTGCCGTCCGGGAAAGTGCACTGCAGAGCCGCGTCGCCCGCGTCGCCCGGCCGACGTCGACCAGAGAGCCGGGAGCGCGTGTCGCGAGGGGTCACAGTCCTGGGCTCGAATGCATGAGGCCGCCATCGACGAAGATGGACGTTCCGTTGATGTAACTGCCGCCGTCTCCGGCGAGAAAAGCCACCACGCTGGCGATCTCCTCTGGTTGTGCCATCCTGCCGAGAGGGATCGCCGCATCCAGGACCTTCATCGCAGCAGGGTCGTTCATCGTTGCGGTGTTGATAGGTGTGGCGACAGCGCCTGGTCCGACGTTGACGATCCGGATGCCCTTGGGGCCGAGTTCCTGGCCCGCTGTGCGGGTCAGCATTCGAACGCCTCCTTTGGACAGGCAGTAGGCGGTGTTGCCGGGCATCGGCCAGTCCTCATGGACGGAGCTCATGTTGATGATGCTGCCTCCGTCACCCTGCGCGATCATCTGTTTGGCCGCGATCTGAGTTCCGAAGAATGCGCTTTTCAGGTTGACGTTCATCACGAAGTCGTATTGCGCTTCGGAGGTGTCCAGCGTGTTGGTACGGGTCTCGACTCCCGCGTTGTTGACCATGATGTCCAGTCGCCCGAACCGTTTCACTGCGGTGTCCACCAGGGTCTGCAGGTCTGCGACCTTGCTGACGTCGGCCTCCACCCCGATCACCTGATCTTCGCCGAGGGCGGCCAATTGCTTCTCCAGTGATTCGGTCGCTTCCGGATGGGAGACGTAGTCGATGACGACGCTCGCCCCTTGCGCTGCTAGTTCGAGGACGACTGCCTTTCCGATGCCACTGTTCCCGCCGGTGACGATGGCGACCTTGCCGTTGAGGCTCATACTTACTCCTGATGTCGGCCGAGAGTGTTTTTACTGACAAACCTTTGGTGATGCTTGGCACCGTGGTGGCGCACTGCTGGAGATCATGCTGAGAGCCCTGAACCACCGGGGTGAAGTGGGGTGACCCCCTCGGGGCGCGCGGCTCGCCCGCGCACTGAGTCAGCCGAGTCGCTCTATCAGGTGATCGCCGACGCGAAGCGCGTTGGCCTGCGCGGTCAGTGACGGGTTCACTGCACCGATGCTCGGGAAGAAGCTGGTATCGACGACGTACAGGTTGTCCAGTTCATGAGCCTTGCAGTTGACGTCCAGGACCGAGCTGGCCGGATCGGTGCCGAATCGAACGGTGCCCGCCTGATGTGCGACGCCGGCAATCGGGATCTCGTTCTTCATGTAGGCGTTTCGCGGAATCAGGTGGTGAGGGTTCATCCCGAGGTGATTCAGGTTCTTCTTCACCCGGTGGTACAGCTCGTCCAAGGGCCGGGTGTTGTTCGGGGTGTAGGACAGCACGATGTTCCCATCCGCGCCGACCGTGACCCGGTTGTCCGGCAGCGGCAGATCCTCGGTGGACAACCAGAAGTCGACCGCGTGCTTGGCGACATCGCCCAGGGCGAAGGTCGGGGCGAGAAGTGTCTCCAGGGGCTTCTCGCCCCGGTACATCGGTGCTGAACTCTTCCCGACCATCTGCACATTTCCCATCGGATACGGGAAATCGTCGTCCCCGAAATAGAAGTCGTTGACTGCCAGTGTCTTCTGGAACTTGGTGGAGTTTTCCTCGGTCGATACCGCCAGGAATGCCAGGCTGTTGTGGAAGACGTAGTTCCGGCCGACTTGGTCGGAGCCGTTGCCCAAGCCGTTGGGGTGCTTGTCGTTGGCGCTCATCAGCAGGAGTTTCGCGGAGTTCGCCGCACCGGCGGACACGACCACGATGTCGGCGCTGAACCGCTGCTCCTGCCCGTCGACCATCGCCGACACACTGGACACGCGCCAGCCGGTGTCATCGGTGTCAAGCCGAGTGACGCACGAGTTGCGCAACAGCGTGACGTTCGGTCGTTCAAGTGCAGGCCTGACCGCGATGACCTCGGCGTCGGACTTGGCGTGAATCAGGCAAGGGAAGCCGTCGCACGTCGCGCACCGGATACAGCGGCTGTAAGCCGGGTCGAGTTCGTTGAGCAGGATTCCGCACGGAGCATGGAAGGGATGCAATCCGATCCTGGTCAGATCGTCGAAGAGCTGCTGGATGCGGGGTTCGTTGCTGACTGGCGGGAACGGGTACGGTGCGCTGAAGGGCGGCTCTTCGGAATCTTCCCCGCGTGAGCCGTGGACCTGATACAGCTGCTCCGCCTGGGTGTAGTAGGGCTCGAAATCCTGGTAGGACACCGGCCACGCCGGCGAGATGCCGTCGAAGTGCTTCAACTCCCCGAAGTCTCTCTCGCGCAACCTGTACAACGCGGCGCCGTAGAGCTTGGTGGCGCCGCCGACGTTGTAGTGAATCTGGGGTTGGAAGCTCTTGCCGTCCTTGTCGAACCAGGTGTCCTTCGAGACGTACTTGTTGTCGACGAAGACCGCTGTGGCATCCCAGTTCTCCACCTCCCGGGGTAGCCAGTCACCACGCTCGAGGATGAGGACTCTCTTTCCGGACGGTGCGAGCCGGTGCGCAAGCGTTCCACCCCCGGCACCGGAACCGATGATGATGACGTCGTAACTCTCGGCTTGGCGGTGCTGTGTCACAAATGCCTCCAATACGGTGAAATTGTCGATCGGTGTGGACTACTTCGGGTCAGCGGCTGTGACCGACACGATGGCCGGTCGGTCGGCTGTGGTGTCGGCCCAGGCGATCCGGCCGGGGGTGCTACCGCTCAGTTCGAGGTCGGCGGGCCGGGCGTGGTGGAAGTAGTCTTCGGCCCAGTTGAGGAAGGCGTCGACACGGCTGTGTGTGCCGCTGAGCAGGATGGCGTGCAGGCCGAGCCAGGCGGCGAACGCGATGGGCCCTTCCACTTGGTGCCGGTGCGCGCCGACTTCGGCGACCGCTGCGTTACGGCCGATCATCGCCATGATGCCTTTGTCGTGGTAGTGGAACGGTTTGGTCGATTTGCCTTCGATGGTGGCCCAGATGTTGCGTGCGGCCCACCGACCGGATTGTTGGGCGACCGACCCGAGCTGGGGCAGGGCGCGGCCGTCGGGGCCTGGAATGTTGGCGACATCGCCCACTGCGTAGACGCCTGGGAAGCCGGGCACGGACAGATCCGGCGCGGTGTCGATCCGCCCGCCGCGACCTGGTGTCGCCCCGGTCGATGCCGAGATCGCCGCTGCCGCTTCGCCTCCGCCCCAGATGACGGTGCGACTGGGAATCTCGGTGCCGTCCGACAACAGCACGGTTTCCGGGCGCACCTCGGTCACGGCGACACCGAATTTCACGGCCACCCCGTTGTCGGTCAGCCGGCGCAACGCGTACTGGTGTGACTTGTCGGAGAACGGGTTGAGCAGGGCGTGGCCGTGGTCGACCAGGTGCACCTCGGCGTTGTCGCCGAGCGTGTTGGCCTCCCGCAGGGCAGTGAGAAGTTCGGCGATGGCGCCGGCGGTTTCGACGCCGGTGGGGCCGCCGCCGACGATGACAACGTTCAACGGGCCCGGCGCCGGGTCCGGATCGCAGTGCACTCGTAACTGCTCGTGCAGGTGCAGTCGTAGTCGTTCGGCGTCGGACACCGAATACAAGGGAAAGGAATGCTCGCCGGCGCCCGGGACGCCGAAGAAGTTGGGTTGGGCTCCGGCGGCGAGGACGAGATAGTCGGCGGCGATCACGCTGCCGTCCGCCGTCGACACCTCGCGGGCGGCGAAATCGATGGCCGTGACGTCGTCTTGTAGAACGGTCACCGATGGGTGGTCGGCAAAGACCACCTTCAAGGGCCGGGCGATGTCCTCGGCGGGAAGCTGTGAACTGGCGACCTGGTAGAGCAGCGGCTGGAATTGCAGGTAATTGTTCTTGTCGATGAGCGTGACGTCCAGGTGGTGTGTGCCCAGTTCCTGCGCACAGGCGACCCCGGCCATACCACCGCCGATGACCACAGCTTTCGGCATCGCATCTCCTCAAAAAATTACTGTCGACAGATTTGGTTGAATGCATGGCTCACCGGAGTCGGTGAGTCAGGAGCCGGTGGTGGCGCTGGATGACGGCGTGGTGGCGCGATCCGGTGGTCCGACCACGCGTGCCCGGAAGACCCAGTACGTCCAACCCTGGTACGCCAGGACCAACGGCACGAACACCGCCGCAACGATCGTGGTGATCTGCAGCGAGTAAGGGCTCGATGCCGAGTTCTGCACCGTCAGCGTGTTCGCCGCGTCGGTGGTGGAGATCAGCAAAGCCGGGTACAGGTTGGCGAAGATGGCCGCGATGCTGCCGCCGACGGCGACCGCGGTGGCCGCGAACGCCCGCCCCGAACCTGGTGTCGAGTACGCCGCTCCCGCGGCGAGCAGCACAGCCAGCACCGGGATCGCCAACGCGATGGCGCCGACCGGACCGGGCCTGGCCAGCAGGTAGGTCCATACGACGAACCCGAGAACGAGAATGACGGCCGGAATCGCCAACCGGCGTTTGACCCCTACCGCCCGACGTAGAACGGCTCCGGTGCTGCGGATACCGAGGAACGTCGCACCGTGGAAAAGGCACAGCGTGAGCATGGTGAGCCCGACGAACAGGCCGTACGGACTGAGTACGTCCAGGTACGACCCGGTGAAGTTGCCGGCCGCGTCGATCGGCAACCCGGCGAGCAGATCACCCAGGCCGACACCGAAGAGGAACGGCGCCAGCACCGATCCCACCGTCAGGGTGACCGACCACGTCGAACGCCACCGCCTCGAGTCGCGTTTGCCGCGGAACTCGAAGGACACCCCGCGGACGATCAACGCCGCGAGCACCAGCCACAACGCCAGGTACAGGGCGGAGAACCAGCTGGCATACCAGGGTGGGAAGGTGGCGAACATCGCAGCGCCGGCCACGACGAGCCACACCTCGTTGCCGTCCCAGAACGGGCCGATGGTGTTGATCGCGACCCTGCGTTCGGTGTCGGTGCGCCCGACGACGGTGTGCAATGCGCCGACACCGAAATCGAAACCCTCCAGGACGAAAAAGCCCGTCCAGAAGAAGGCAATGACCACGAACCACACATCGGGAAGGTTCATGTCCGCCGCCTCAGTAGGTCAGGGCGGCCAGCGACGGGCCGCTCCGGTCGATGTCGTCATCGGTGGTGGGTGGCGGGGGCTCGTCCGGGATGCCTCGGTGGGCGTACCTGGCCATCAGCACCACCGCGATCACGCCCAGCGTCGTGTACAGGACGATCACGATGCCAAGGCTGATGGCGACCTCGGTTGCGGTTCCCGAGCCGGACAGCCCGTCCTTGGTGAGCATCAGCCCCTGCACGATCCAGGGCTGGCGGCCGCTCTCGGTCAGCAACCAGCCGGCCGTCGCCATGATGAACGGTGCCAGGATCGACCAGGTGCAGACCCGGAGGAAGAACTTGGCCGACGAGTCGAACTTCTTTCGCCACAACAGGAAAGCGCCCCACAGCCCGATCACCAACCCGAGCAGGGCCAGGTAGGCCATCGCGCGCATCGACCAGTACTGGATGAACACGTTCGGCACGTAATAACCGGGCCCGAACTGCTGGTTGTACTGGGTGTTCAACGGGCCCAGACCCTGCACCTCGCCGTCCCAGGTACCGGTGGCCAGCAACGACAACAAGTGCGGAATTTCGATGATCTTGGTCGGGGTCTCGTCCTGGTTGTACCCACCGATCTGGAACACCGAGAACGAACACGGCTGGCACGTGTCCCAGTTCGCCTCCGCGGCGGCGATCTTCATCGGCTGATAGGTCGTCTCGTTGATGCCCAGCCGGCCCCCGATCGGGAACTGCAGGACCGACGCCACCGCAAGCACCAGCAGCCCGAGCTTCGCGGTGCCGCGGAACAGCTCCGGTTGGTGCCCCCGACGCAAGTGCCACGCGGACACCGCGAGCATCACCGCTCCGCCGAAGATCAGGGCGACCATCAGCACGTGCACGTAGCCCCACAGGAACACCGGGTTGCTGAACACGTCGGCGATCGAGGTCAACTGCGCCCGGCCCGTCGCCGGGTCGATGGTGTACCCCCGCGGGTTCTGCATCCAGGAATTCGCGGCGATGATGAACAGCGCCGACAGGCACGCGCCCACCGGGATCATCCACGCCGTGAACAGGTGCACCCGTTTCGGCAGGATGTTCCACCCGAACAGCCACAACCCGAGGAACGTCGACTCCAGGAAGAACGCCGCCAACCCCTCCATCGCCAGCGGCGCCCCGAACACGTCGCCGACGAAACGGGAATACTGTGACCAATCCAATCCGAACTGGAACTCCTGCACCAACCCGGTGACCACGCCCACCGCGATGCTGATCAGCATCAGCGACCCGAAGAACCGGGTCAACCGGCGCAGTTCCGGATCACCCGATCGATGCCAGCGGGTATGCAGAATCGCCACCATGATGGCGAGGCCCATCGTCACCGGCACGAAGAAGAAATGATAGATACTCGTCGTGGCAAATTGGATCCGTGCGAGGTCCAACTGGTCCATGACGGCGACTCCTCAATGTGGAAGGAACGAGACGACCAAGTGCGCCGCGGTGATCACGCGCCCTCTGCGCAGCTGCTCATTGCCGTGCGAAAGATACTTGTTCACAGCGACATCTCCTCGATCCGCTCGGCCAGGATGATGCGCCCGGCCGCCTCGATCAGCGCGAGATGTGAGAACGCCTGCGGGAAGTTGCCGAGATGACGCGCCGGTCCGACGTCGAATTCTTCGGCGTACAAGCCCAACGGGGAGGCGACTTTCAATAGTCGTTCCAGCATGTCCGTGGCCTTCTTCGATTCGCCGATGATGGCCAGGGCGGACACCAACCAGAACGAGCAGATCAGGAAGGTTCCTTCCTTCCCGGTCAGCCCGTCATCGGTTTCGGTGGTCCGGTACCGCAATACGAAATCGTTTTCGGTCAGCTTGTCGGCGATCGCCATCACACTGGCATGCAGTCGCGTGTCGGTGCCAGGGAGGAACCCGAAGATCGCAGCCAGCAGCGTGGACGCGTCAAGTGAATCTGTGTCGTAGTGCTGACGCAGGACACCTTCAGTGGTCAGCCCCTTCTCGAGGATGTCGGCCTTGATCTCGTCGGCCACTGCGCCCCAGCTCGTTTGCAGGTCTGGTTCCCCGCGGATGCCTGCCAGCTCGGCCGCCCGGTCCATCGCCACCCAGCACATCAGCTTCGAGGACACGTAGTGCTGGGGTTTCCCGCGGGCCTCCCAGATGCCCTGGTCGGGGTCCCGCCACACCTGGATCGCGCACTCGGCCTGGGCCTTGACCAGTGGCCAGAGCCTGCGCGGCAGGCGGTCGCTTCGTCGGGTATGCAGCAGCACCGAGTCCAGCACGGCGCCGAAGACGTCGTTCTGGCGCTGCTCGAAGGCCCCGTTTCCGAGTCGGACCGGCCGGGCCCCTTCGTATCCGGACAGCTCGTCGCGGGTACTTTCGGTCAGGTCGCGGCGGCCGTCGATGCCGTACATGATCTGCAGAGAGCCGTCCTCATTGGGTTCGACGTCAGCAACGAACTGCATGAATTCGTCGGCTTCCCAATCAAGGTTCAGCAAGTGCAACGCCTGCAGGGTGAAGGTGCTGTCCCGCATCCAGGTGTACCGGTAGTCCCAGTTCCGCTCCCCGCCTGGCGTTTCGGGAAGGGACGTGGTCAACGCGGCGACCGTCGCACCGGTCGGCATGTAGGTCAGTCCCTTGATGGTCAATGCGGAACGTTCCAGGTTCCAGCGCAACCGGTGGTCCGGGATACGGGCCCTCGCCAGCCATTGCCGCCAGAACTTCACAGTTGTCACCAAACGGCGGGCAGCATCCTCGCTGTCGGTGGGCCCCTGCATGCCGGTGGACCACGACAGGGCGCAGAACGCCCGGTCTCCCTCCCGGAGGACGTGCCGTCCTCGGACAGAGCTGCCCTCCACGCCCAACGCCAAGTCGGACCGCAACCGCAGTGCCTGCCCCGCTCCGGCGGCGTCCACGGTGTGTGCGTCCCCGCCGGGCACCGTCCATGTCGCTGGGGTGCGGCCGTAATCAAAAGCCGGCTCGCACACCAGCTCCACCTCGACCGATCCCGTCAGACATGTCGCGGTGCGCACCAGAGCATGCTCAGCGTCATAGTCGGCAGGTGGCCTCGTATGCGGCGTGGTGTCGTCCAGCACGCCGGTTCGGGGCGCCATGGTCAGCGCGTCGCGGATCTCCACCCACCCGCCGGAGGTGTGCCAGGTCGTCACCAACACGTTCGTTCCGGGCTCGTAGTGTCGGTGCGTTGGCACGTTGATCCCGTACGGCGCGAACCTGAAGTATCCAGCGCCACGATCCAACAGATTGCCGAAAGCGCTCGGGCTGTCGAAACTCGGCACACACAACCAGTCCACCGACCCATCCGGGGCCACCAAGGCCCCGGTGTGGCAATTCGACAGGAACGCGTACTCAGCGATAGGCGGAAAGGGTGAACTCAACGTCCTTGTCATCACGCCGCTCCCTGTCCGTGAACGCTCGGAGTCCTACCCGCGTCTCCGATGGTTGCTCGTCTTGCGCGCACGGTGTGGGCAATCCGATTGCGGGCTCTCGACGACTAGAACACCGCCGCCACCGCAAGCCTGCGGGATCCGGTGTGGTTCCGAACCACCCGACATGGGTGATTCGATCGTTCGCGCGGTATGACGGATACCTGACGCCGACTTCGGTCGTTGACCGCATGTGGCAGAGCCTTTCGCCCATGGACAGAGTGTGGTGATACGGGCGCCGGCTCCCAATTCGGTTGTCATTCCACTCCTGTTCACTCTCCATTTACCCGTCATCGCGCAAATATGGTCAAGTGCGCTCGGCGTTCTGTGGGGAGGACAAGTAGGCGCATCCACGTCGGGAATGAACGGGCGCGCCGTCATCATCTCGCAGCGTGAGGTGGCGACAAACGGAAGAGCGATCGTCGGTCTGGGAGTGTGACTCACCGGGAGGCGAGGGCACTGAGGGTGAGCGCCCAGCCTGTGGTCGCGTCGGTGGCCGAGCCGGCGACCAGCTGGTCGAGCAGCGAGCTGAGTCGATCACGGTGTCTGCCTGCCGCCGAGCAAATTTCGTGGCCCGAAGGCAACCGGATCCCGGTGGGCGACCTCGCTCCTTCCGTCCTCGGACATCACCAGCATCCGCAGCGGCAGATCGCTACCGACGTGCGTGTCGCGCCGGCGCAAAGTCGTGGCAACGGCGGGGTCATGAAGAGTCAGAGGGACCTCATCGGCTGATGCCAGTCCGAGCGCACGGGCGCCTGAACCGTGGTCGATGGTTGCGAAGACCTCGACTCCGTGGCCTTCCTGCTCGGCTGTCAAGCCCCCGACCACCGTCACCGCCTGGCTTCGATCCCCTCAATGCGTTTGCCCAGTTCTGCCGGTGTAGGCCACCCCGAGTCTGAACACGGCCCACAGCACACCTGTCACGGCGGTGGCCTTGAGCGCCAACCCGAGATCAGGCTGGAACAAGCTGATGTTTCCCAGCGGTGAGCCGATCAGAGTCGGCACCAAGTCCAGGACGACCCAGGCTGCCGTCAGCGTGGTCAGCAACGGGAACCAGAGGCTGAACAGACCGACACCGCCCGACTTGGAGCGAATCTCGACACGGTGCCGCCAGGCCCAGCCCATGCTGAGCAGATAGACGATCGGCAGGAGAACCAGTGAGAGGAACAGTGCCTTCTGCATCAGACCGGACTCCTCGCCGTCGTGGTCGAGGCCCAACGCCGTAGCGGTGATGCCGTTGCGGAGCGGGGCCGTCTCGCCGAAGCCCATTCCGCTTCCCCCGTTGACCAGAACGACGACTCCTTTCCTCTCGGCGGGGACCATCGTCGCGAGCGACTCATACCCGGGGCTCGCCCCTGAGTGCCACACCGTCCCATTGTCCGGGTCAATGAACCAGCCCAGCCCGTAGAAGGGCGATGCTGCGCTGGCAGGGCGCATCATGAGGGTTTTTCCTTCTGCGCTGAGCACGTCGTCCCGGCCATTCATCATGATATTGAGGTAACGCGCAAGATCCCGGGCGCTCGCGACGATCCCTCCTTGCGGTGCCGTTCCACGGTGCGTCCTGTTCTCGGGCAGCGGCTGTTTGGTACCGAACCATGGTCTGTGCCCGGTTGCCATGGATTCATGAATCTCGCCATCGGCGACGAAGCTGTCCTTCATACCGACCGGCTCGAGGATGTTCCCGGCAACGTAGGCCTGGAAATCCTGCCCGCTCACGACCTCGACCACGCGGCCGAGGATCTCGTAGTTGGTGTTCGAGTACTCCCACGTCACATCGGGCGCATTGGCGGGAGTGACATCTGCCAGCTGATCGACGCGCCGCTCAAGCTCGTCGCTCCCACCGGTGATGTCCGAGTGTGAGGTGTTTCCCTGCAGTGTGGAGAAGCCGCTTGTATGGCTGAGGAGCTGACGGATTGTGATGGCACCAGCGGGCCGGCCCGAGAACGCGTCAAGATGCTGGGAGAGTTCGTCGTCCAGGTTGATGCGGCCTGCCTCGACCAACTGCATGATGGAAAGTGCCGTGAAGCTCTTGGAGATCGAGCCGGTCAGGAAAGGGGTGTCCGGTGTGACCTTCGCGTCGCCGTCGAGCGTGGTGACGCCGCGCGCACCGACCGATGTGACGTCTCCGTCGGCCACGGTGGCATAGGCAATGCCTGGGACGCCAGAAGCCGGCATTTCGCTGTCGATGAAATATTCGATCGATCCGTCCGGCACGTTCTCCGTCGGCACGACGGAACCGAAGGCAAGTACGAGGATCGTCAGAATTCTCCACACCGAATGATCGTCTCCCGAACTTGTGTGCTTTTCACGGACAATGCGTTGCGCTTTCCCTTTCCACGCCCATCAGGGCTGACCGCACCTTCCGGCGGGCTGTCCCCGGTGTGTGGTGATTCGGTATCGTTACCTCCTGAGAGGAGCATTGCAAGAACAAGAATCCCCATCAATTCGCAGCCATTGTGGCTTGGGTCAGTATTCACATCGCGATATGCATCACTTCCCCAGCATTGCAGTGCGACGCCCTGGGAGACCCTTCCAATCAACTGACGATTCATTCACGCGAGCAGGGGGATGGCGACCACTGGTGGACTCGACTGCCGGGGGCGCGGTCGCCTTGGCGTTCAGGGCTCGACGAGTCCTACCCGGATGGCGTATCTGGTGAGGTCGACGCGGTCGCGCAGGTCGAGCTTCTCGAGGATGTTGGCGCGATGGCGTTCGACTGTCTTGGGGCTGATGATGAGGCAGGACGCGATCTCCTGCGCGGTCTGGCCTTCCGCGATCAGTTTGGCGACGTCGGCTTCCCGGGGCGTGAGCGGTCCTCGGCCGGGCCGCTCCCCGCGGGCGAGGCGGTCGAGGTAGGTGCGCATCAAGGAGGTCATGGCTGCGGGGTAGATGAATGACTCCCCTCGCAGAGCGGCCCGGCAGGCGTCCACGATGTCCTGATCGGCCTGCCGTTTGAGGACGTAGCCGGCCGCGCCGCAGGAGATGGCTTCGAAGAAGTACTGCTCGCGGTCGTACATCGAGAGCATGAGGATCGACAATGCCGGATGTCGATGGTGGAGTTCTCGGGCTGCCTGCAACCCGGTCATTCGCGGCATCGCGACGTCGAGAATTGCCAGATCGATGTCGTTGGATGTGAGCTCGACGGCTTGAACGCCGTCGACGGCCTCGGCTGCTACCTGCAGGTCTGGGTTGCGATTCAACACAGCCTTCAGTCCTTCACGGACGACCGAGTGATCGTCGGCGATCATGATCTGGGCGGGAACGCGGGTCATCGTTCACACCCCTGCTCGGCGGCGCTGAGCTCGAGGTGCACGGTCACACCGTGTCCGGGTCGCGATTTGACGCTGATGTGGCCCCCGATGAGCAGTGCGCGCTCCCGCATTCCGCGGATGCCCGCTCCTTCCTCGGTTCCTGGGCCGATGCCGCTACCGTCATCGGCGACATGCAAGGTCAGCAGCTGTGGGTCGCCGGACAAGGTGAGCACGATCGTCCTCGCCTGCCCGTGTCGGACGGCATTGGTCAACGCCTCCTGCGCCACCCGGTAGAGGGCGAGTTCCAGCTCCGCAGGCATCGATGACATGTCCGTCGACTGGTTCAGCACAATGCGGCTCGGTGAGTGCGCCTGCAGGGAGTTGCACAGCGCTTCCAGCGCGCGTCGCAGCCCCAGGTCATCGAGGATGCCTGGGCGGAGTTGCCAGGCCAGGGTGCCCACCTCGTCCAACGTCGCTCGCACTTCGTTTCTGATGCGATGCAGCCGCGGGTGCGTCTGATCGGGGATGCCGTCGCCGAGGCTGCTGAGCTGCAACAGGATGCCGGTCAACCGCTGACCGATTTCGTCGTGAAGCTCTTGGCCGATTCGGCGGCGCTCACCTTCCAAGACGGACGTGGATCGCCGTGTGCTCGCGCGCCGTTCTGTCTCCAACCTGTCGAGCATCGTGTTGTAGCCGACGATGAGGGCCCGGGTTTCCCGACCTCCCCGCGCCGGCAACCGCTCGCCGGTCATCAGGAGATCGAATGTTTCCATTTGGCGGACCAGTCCGGCCAGCCCTTGAAAGCTCGGTCGGAGCAAGGCCGCGTTCGCCACCGCGATCACGACCACACCTACGCCGAGGAAGATGCCTTGCTCCGCGGCCACCGGAAAGGACACCGTGACGGGAGACAACACCAGGAGCAAGGCAGCGCTCAACAGGATTGACGTGTTGACCGCGACCACTTGCAAGTAGAGCGACCAGCCACGGGCGTCGGCCCATCGCAGCCTCAAACGCAGAACGGGCGTGGGCGCAGGCCGCGTCACCGTCATCGAAACTCCCCTCTCCGAGCGACGGACTGGCCCTGCCCGGAATCCGGTGTGTGCACCCTGACCAGTGGTGGCGGGCAGTGACGTGGCTGTCGGATGACACGTTCGAGTCCTTCGCGCAATGGTGTCCGACACCCATCCATCATGCGGGCGGTAGGACTCATAAGGCGAGAAAAGCGCAATTTGGTTGTTAACACCCATTGGTGGCGATGGTCCCCAGGCACAAGGCTTGTCGTAGCGGAACCGGCTCGCAGGATTGAGTGCAGAACTGACGGTAGATCTCTGCATCGATCTCTGCCCCATGAAGTACGCGGCAATCGATGATCGGTCAAGCCGATGCGTTCCGCGACGGATTCGAACCCGACCAGCGTGTGGAGGTATTCCATGGTCACCATCGGTCAGGGCGGTAGGGACGCGCCCCGTGCCGTGGTCCGGAACGCGGACGATTCCTCCGGCCCTGCGGCCGGTGAGATCCCGGCTCGGATGCGAGCCGCCGCCCGCAACCGGTACGGACCCGCGACCGATGTCCAGGTCTGTCAGTTCCCGGTGCCGACGCCCACTGACAACCAGGTGCTGGTCCGGGTGAAGGCCGCGGGTCTGGATCGCGGGGTTTGGCATGTCCTGACCGGCCTGCCGTACCTCATGCGGCTGACCGGTTTCGGCATGCGGCGGCCCCGCCAACCGATCCTGGGCATGGATCTCGCCGGAACGGTGGTCGCGGTCGGTCACGACGTCACGGCGCTCGACGTGGGCGATGAGGTTCTCGGGGTTGCATCGGGAACCTTCGCCCAGTACGCCTGTGCACGCGCCGACCGGCTCGTGCGCAAGCCCGGCCGGCTGTCCTTCGTGCAGGCCGCCGCGGCTCCCACCTCCGGGCTGACGGCCATGCAGGCCGTGCACGATATCGGCCGAGTGACTCGCGGACAGCGGGTGCTGGTGCTCGGGGCCTCGGGCGGCGTCGGCAGCTTCTGCGTTCAACTCGCGTCCCACACCGGCGCGGACGTCATCGGGGTGGCCAGCGCGGCCAAGCACGACGTGGTGCGATCCCTCGGTGCCCGCCACGTCATCGACTACAGCCGCACCGATCCGTGCGACGGATCGACTCGGTACGAGGTGATCATCGACACCGGCGGACGGACGAGGCTCACCAAACTCCGCAAGACCCTGACGCCCGATGGGACTCTGGTCATCGTCGGCGGAGAGGGCGGCGGCCGGTGGACCGGCGGCATCGGTCGTCAACTCAGAGCAATCGCCAGATCGCCGTGGTCGAAGCAACGGTTGAGAACCTTCATCTCCTCACCGACCCCGCAGCGCCTGCAACGCCTCCGTCAAGCCCTGGACGACGGCCTGGCACCGGCCGTCAGCAGCAGCTATCTGCTGGCCGACGTGCCTCAGGCGCTGATGGACCTGGAAGCCGGGCAGATCCGGGGCAAGAGCGTCATCACGGTCAGCCCCGACTCCTGATCTGGCTGACCATCTGGCTTCTCGCCCGAGCAGGGCGGTGAACTGCCACCCGGTCCGAGCCGGCCGCCGACATCAGCTGCGAGCCGACCGCAATCGCCTCCCGATCGACACACCGATAGACACCGACGATCCCGATGAGGGAATCAACGAGGGGGATCATGGAACCGCAACTCACCTCCGGCACAACAGCCGGCCGCCACGAACTTGACAATCCGCCCGCACGATCACGCGTCGGCGGCATCGCAGCCCATGTCGTGGCCGGCACGTACGTCATCGGCTTCCTCACCATGGTCTTCGTGCTTCTACCGCTGGGATTCACCGGTGCATTGACCGACCCCAGCGCCTCACTTGAATTCGTGACCGAATGGCCACTGGCCCTTTATGCGTGGTACCTCGTGCTGTACCTCATCGGTGGTGCCGCCCTTCCGCTCGTCGTCCTGGCGTTGCACGAAAGGCTCCGACCGGCCCGGCAGACGTGGGTGTCGACCGGCACGGTCTTCGGGCTCATCTGGTCCGGGTTGCTGCTCGCCAGCGGCATGATCGCCTTGGTCGGCCAACGTTCCGTCACCGATCTGGCGTCCATCGATCGTCCCGGCGCCGTGGCGTCCTGGCACGCCGTCTCCACCGTCCAGGACGCGCTGGGCGGCGGAATCGAACTCGTCGGCGCACTGTGGCTTCTGATCACCTGCCTCGCCGGGCTACGGAATCGGACCCTTCCGCGGTTCTTGGCATTGCTCGGCCTTCCCATCGGCCTGGCCGGTCTGGCCACTGTGATTCCTGCGATCGCAGAAATGTCGACAGCACTGTTCGGCGTCGGTCTGATCGTGTGGTTCACCTGGACCGGACAGACACTTCTGGCCCGGGCTACGACGCCACCCGGCGAAACGTCAACCCGCGCCGAACAGCCCGAGGTCAACGACACCCGCCACCCCAGCTGAGACCGGGTGAGCGAGACAATGCTCGCGCGGCGAGGAGGGCGGGGTGCAACAAGGTCGGAGAGCCTCGCTGCCAACGGGACGGAACTGCCAACGGGACGGAACCGCCAACGGACGGAACATCGCATTCCGCTCCGCCGGGACCGAGCCCGCCGGTGCTGTCGCTGCACGACGTCCAGGCCGACTGCCGGGATCGGCACGACCATTTGTCGCGCTCGCGCCGTACTTCACCACCATCACCTTGGACGCTCGCATGGTCGATGGTCACCCAAGCGCCTCGTGGCAGATCGAGGAACTTCACCGAATCCGAACATGACGCGGACAGACTCCGAAATGACGGCGTCCAAGCTGACAACGCGAGCCGGTGGGTAGATGCCCGACGGTCGGCACAACGGAACTGGAGGAGTCCGAACGATGACCCGAAAAGCGTTGTGGGCCAGCGTCACAGCAGGCGTCGGCGTCGCCGCGGTGGCGAGTGCGATAGCGATCGCGGTGCCGGCGGCGGCAGCGACCGGTGGTCAGGGAGTCGTCGCCGGCCATACGGCGTCGCTGGCTCCTTCGACAGCGCCGTCGTCGACGGCAACCTGTGACCGGCTCAAGAAACGAGATGATCGACGCCAGGCCACGCTCTCCCGGCTGCAGGGCGACGCACAGACCAGGGGGTCGATCGCCTGGCTGACCGCCAAGGCCGCGGAAGCGACCACCTCGGGCAATGAGGCGCGAGCGCAGCTGTACACGGACAAGGCCGCTCTGCGTTCTGCGCTGGTGGACCCGCTGAAGAAGGTGGAGGCGGACCTGGCAGCAGTCATCAAGGCGAGTTGCAGTTGACCGACGTCCCGGCGCGTGATGCCGAACGGCGTGCATCATGTGGTCGAGGCTGGAGTCATGACACCACCGAACGAACGGGGGTTCGCGGCTGACGGGCCGCGAACGCCTGGCGGCCCGGCGCGCGGTCTCGTGGTCGTCATCGAAGACGAGACGGTCATCGCGGACGTTGTGCGCCGGTATCTGGCTGCCGCAGGTTTCAGCGTTCAGCTGTGCAGAACCGGCGGTGCAGGGCTGGCGGCGATCCGGAGCGACAGACCTGTGGCCGTCGTGCTTGACATCGGTCTGCCCGACATGGATGGGGTCGACCTGTGCCGGCAACTGCGGGCGGCGGGGGACTGGACGCCCGTGCTGTTCGTCACCGCCCGGGACGAGGACGTCGACCGCATCCTCGGACTCGAAATGGGCGGCGACGACTACCTGGTGAAGCCGTTCAACCCGCGCGAGTTGGTTGCTCGGCTGCGGGCCGTGCTGCGAAGGACCGCCGGCCAGGCGATGGTGTCCGCTCCGGTCCTGCGGGCGGGTCGAGTCCGGATCGATCCCGGTGAGCGACGAGTCTGGGTCGATCGATCCGTTCATCAGGTCGGCTTCGACAATGCCCGTGGGGAGGACAACGACACGCGGGACACACCGAACCTGCCGCCCCAGCAGATCGCGCTCACCGCAACAGAATTCGACCTGCTGCTGTTCCTCGCTCGGCAACCGGGGAGGGTGTTCGAGCGATCGGCTCTGCTGAGCTCGGTGTGGGGTTATTCCTCCTCTGCCGGGGCCCGCACGGTTGACGTCCATGTCGCCGCGTTGCGCGCCAAACTCGGTGACGCCAGCCCGATCCGGACCGTCCGAGGTGTCGGCTATTCGGTCGACGCGAGATGAGCGGCCGGCCCCCACAAGCTCGCACCAGCCTGGCTGTACGAATCACCCTGCTGGTGGTTGCGGTGGCCGTGCTGGTCGCGGTCATCGCGAGTGCGGTCGGATGGTTGGCGGTGCGGCGCACGCTTGTCGACGTCGCCACGCAGGCGCTGTCCGATCGGGCCGATGTCATCGCAGCTCAGTTGGCCGGCGATCCCGGATCTGACGCGAACACGCTGTCGGCAATCACAGCGGCCCTGTCCGCACAGGGCATCACCGTCATCGCCATTGATCGCGATGGCGGGTTCAGCGCCGCGAGTCGGACGGCAAAACGGGCGGCGGACCGGGCAGGCGCCCACGGCGCGGTCGACGGCAGGTCCATTTCCGATTCGGTGATGGCCGGGGGCCGGTTGCAACTGGTCGAGGCCCGGTCATCGGCCACCGGCGGGTTCGCCTTGGTCGCGCCTGCGGATGTGGCAGCGGCCACCCGGCAAGCTCTGGAACGGCGCCTGCTGTGGGCGATCTCGGGCGGCCTGGTCGCCGCGCTGTTGGTCGGCTTCCTGGTCGCCAGGCTGGTGTCCGCGCCACTGCGCCGCACTGCAGAACTGGCTCGGGCCATGGGCCGCGGTGCTCGTGATGTCCGCGCGCCGGTGGACGGGCCGCGGGAGGTGGCAGAGATGTCGGTTGCAATGAATGAGTTGGCAAATGCACTGCAGCACAGTGAGTCCCGACAGCGGCAGTTCCTGACCTCGGTGTCTCACGAACTGCGGACACCGCTGGCCGGGATCAGCGGCCAGGCGCAGGCGCTGGCCGACGAGATGGTCGCCGCACAGGAGCAGGCAGACGTGGGCCGTAATATCCTCGGCGAAGCGGCCAGGCTGGAGCGGCTGGTTTCCGACCTGCTGGATCTTGCCCGGCTGGGAGCGGACAGCTTCCATCTGGACCTTGCTCCGACCGACCTCACCGCGCTGGTGAGGGAGATGGCGCCGGTGTGGCAGGTACGCTGCGATGCCCGCGGTGCGCGGCTGGTGCAGCAACTTCCCTCGGGACCGGTCTGGGTGGTGACTGACGCCCGGCGGATCAGGCAGGTGCTCGACGGCCTGACCGAGAACGCGGTCCGACTGCTCGGAGCAGGGGATCCGGTGGTGCTGCACGTCGGCGTCGACGGTCGCTGGGCCGTGCTGCAGGTACGGGACGGGGGACCGGGCCTCCAACCGGAGGACTACCCGGTCGCCTTCGACCAGGGAGTGCTGCACCAGCGGTACCGCGGACGCCGGCCGACCGGCGCGGGCCTGGGGCTGCCACTGGCCCGAAGTCTTGTCGAGCGCCTCGGTGGCACCGTCGTCGCCGCGCCCGCCGAGGAAGGTGGGTTGTCGATCACCGTCCGGGTCCCGCTGGGCCGCTGACTGCCGCCCAGCTCCGGCAAATCTGCCCATGCGATCCGGCAGGCCCCACTGATCGATCAGAATCGAAGAAGTCGAATTGCCCCTGGCCCCATTAGCCTTTGCCGAGCGCCAGGGCACTTCGACCCGGCAGGAAGCGAACGGAGATCGTCGATGACCACGAAGGCGGCAGGACCAACGTCGGCCGGATTCAGCGCCCATGAGCGCGACGCCATGAAGGCCCGGGCGGCCGAGCTACGCGCGGAGGGAAGGCAGGGCGCCAAGAAGGCCGACGGCTTGCAAGCCGCGCTGGACGCCATCGAGGCGATGACACCCGAGGATCGCGCGCTGGCCGAACGGGTCCACGTCACCGTCACATCCGCCGCCCCGGGGCTCTCGCCGAAAACCTGGTACGGCATGCCTGCTTATGCGAATGCCGATGGGAAGGTCGTCGTCGCGTTCAAGAACTCGGGCAAATTCAACCTTCGCTACTCGACCCTGGAATTCCAGGACGCTGCAATGCTCGACGATGGTGATGCGTGGCCGGTGTCATTGGCGATTGTCAAATGGACACCGGCAGTGGAGAGCAGGGTCACCGACATGGCGCGGGCGGCCGTTTCCTGATTGACCTCCGCCCGACAACGGGCCTCGGACCGTCGGTGGGCTGCCGCCGCCGGGTGAAAGTGCCCGCGCTGCGGATGCTTCGCGACAGTCGGTCACTCGCGGTAGGGGTATGGCGCGCCGACGATCCACCCACCGACGTGGGCGGGCCGGCTCGGTGCCTGGACGATCTGCACCCGGTCGTCGAGATGAACGGTTCCGGGTTCGATCACCCAGCAATCGAGACCGAGGTAGCCGCCGAAGACACGACGGATGCGTCGGAAGACATCTAGATCCTGGTCACCGGTGTCCGGGTCGATCGAGGTGACAACGCAACGCTGTCGCCGCTGATGCACTCCGATCAGGGCCTCCCCAATTCGGAATGCCTGCCCTGGGAGCTCCGTTTCCAGTTCCGCTGGAATGCCTGAGAGCACGAGATTCGGCCGCAACCGGCGAATGTCACCGCCGAATTGCACGAGTGCACCCTCGGTTGCCACCAGCAGGTTCAGGATGTCGAACCGACCCGGGCTGGTATCGGCGAGCAATCGGGCGCCGTCGCCGGCCCGGCGCTCGATCACGGTGCGGGCGTGCAGTGAGTTCCAAGGGTGGCCGTCGACAAGCGGAGACCCGTCGGACCCGGTGGCGGCGCTGACCGTCAGCAATCCGGGCCGGGTGCGGCCTGTCAACGGCCCCCGCGGACCGGAGACGTGCACCACCCGATCACCTTCCACACCGTCCGCGGTGAGGCACCCAACCTGTAGCGCCTCACCGCGCAGCGACTTCACCGGGTACCGCCACAGTTGCTGAACTCGAACGTTGTCCACACTCATCTCCTGGCTGCCGGCTGGCGCGAGCAGTGGCCTGTCCGTCAGGTGATCGGCTGCCGAGCGACCGCGTGAACAGCGGGCCCGACACGAGTGTCGTAGAAGAGCGCGATGCCGTCCGCAATTTGCTGAAGGTGGTCCTCGACGGCGAAGTGTCCGGATTCCAGCCGCACCAGCTCGGCGTCCGGCAGATCGCGCAAGTACGCCTCGCCCCCCGCGGGCGTGAAGAAGATGTCACCCTGTCCCCAGAAGATCAGGGTCAAGGGCTGACGCTCACGAAGAGCCTGTTGCCAGGCCGGGTACATCGCCGCATTGGTGCGGTAGTCGTAGAACAGATCCAACTGGACCCGGTGCGCATGACGCCGGGACAGGAAGAACAGGTCGGTGTTCCAGTTGTCCGGGCTGATCTTGGTCAAGTCCGGATGCCCGGTGGTGTAGATCGCTTTGACCGTCTCCGGCTCCAGGAAGGCCTCCAGCGGCGACTCGGTCGCGGCACTCCTGTCGATCCACAAGGCGTGCCGGATACCGTCCCATGCCGCCGTGAACCCCTCCTCGTAGGTGTTGGCATTCTGGATGACCTGCCATTGCAACCATTCCGGATGGGCTGCGATCAGCCGGTTGCCGATCGGGCCGCCGTAGTCCTGCATGTAGATGCCCATCGGCCCGGTGAATCCCACTTCTTCGAGCAGGCCATCCAGGATTGCCGCGAGGTGGTCGAAGGTGTAATCCCAGGTGGCGGGATCGGGCATGTCTGTGTTGCCGAACCCCGGGTAATCCGGTGAGAGAACGTGGAAACGGTCCGCCAGTGCCGGGATGAGGTTTCGGAACTGGTGCGACGATGCGGGAAACCCCCCGAGCAGCAACAGCTTCGGATGAGTGGGGTCACCGGCCTCGCGGTAGAAGACGTCGAGTCCTTGGACCCTGGCGGTATGGAACGTCGTCATGCTGACCTCCGTGATTGTCGACCGCAGCGGCTCTGCTCGGCACGATCGTTGACGTGACTGACGGAGATTGGGCGTCGAACAGCGGCCCCGTCTTACCTCCTCGGGAGAAGAGATTTCCCTGACCACGTCGTCGGGCGGTGCGGGTACCCGGCATTCAGCGTTCCGGCACTACTGAACCGCGTCGATCGCCATCTCGTACAGGTTCGATCGCAGCAGGGTCGTCTCGGCACCGGGTGAGGGGTTTGTCATCGAACCGGACTGGTCGACGGCGGCCTCACCGGGGTCGTTCCAGTAGGACACGTGCAAGGCGCGGCCATGGGGCCGGTCGACCAGCAGACGGAAGCCCAGGAAGCTCACACCGTCGTGCGCTGCGACCGCGTTGTTCCGCGCATGGGTGATGACGTCCTCGGCTCGCGCGACAGCGAACGCAATTTCATCGATGCGAACCCACATGCGAGATCTCCTGATCTGTCACCGATCACGAAGGAAACGGTTCGGCCTGACCGAAGCGGGTCACGGCATCTCGCAGGCCCAGATAGTCCTGCCGGCACGCCGGGCAGCTGCGCAGGTGCGCCGCCAAGCCCGGCTGTGAACCGGTCGGGTCTTTGCCCGTCAGTTCCTCCTCGACAAAGGAGTGGAGGACGTCGAAGCCTGCTGCGCAGCCCGAATCGACGGTGCTTTCGGACAACAGCGCTTCGATATCTCGTGGAGTCCTCATGCGGCTGATCCAGATGGCTGTATCGGGCGTTCGTACCCGGCGGCTTGCAAGCTGTTGCGAAGTTTACGCCGCGCGTCGAACAACACCTTGTAGACCGAATTGCGGTTGGCTCCCAGTTCCCTCGCAACAGCGTCCATCGGCACCTCGTTCAGCGCGACAGCCACGAACACTCGGTGCTGCAACGGTGTGAGGTCCTGTTGGATCGCTCGGGCGAGCGCCGCGAACATCTCGCGGTTCTCCGTGCTCTGGTCGGGAGCTGCAGCGATCAGATCGGGCATTCGCTCCCAGCCGTCGGCGTCCATTGCGGTATGGCGATGCTGCCAGAAGTGTCGACCGATCTTCGTGGAGACCTCGAACATCACGAACTTGTACGCCCACGTGGTGAACTTGCTGTCCCCCCGGAAGCTGCGGAACTTCGATCTGATCGCCATCAATGCGTCATCGCAGGCCTGCTGTGCGAGGTCGTCCAGTTCCGGACCGCTGAGTCGCAGTGACCCTGCTCGCCGGGAAACCTCGTAACGAGCGACCCGCAGCAGAACCTCGTGCAGAGCAGACACACATCGTTCGTGATCACGACCCGATGAACTCAACCCGTGGATCCACGAACGTGAGGAATCGTCCATGATCGGCGTCACCCGTCATGAGGGTCGCGGTGTTCACGTCCCACGGTCGGCATGACGGAAACCTATACTGATGTCTGAATTCGTTACTCCTCGGCCCTCTGCCGCGCACCGATGGCGAGGAAGAGGTCGTCACGGTTGGCGGAGCGGACATCCCTCCGGACCTCGCTTTACCATCGCACCGTGGTCCGAGAAAGTGATACCGCAACGCCCCGGTCATGAGCTGGGACGTCATCGTCATCGGTGCGGGGCTGGTCGGGTCTGCCGCGGCGCGGCACCTTGCCGGAGTGGGCGCCGACGTTGCGGTCGTCGGACCGGCAGAACCCGAGAACGCACAGTCAGCAGCTGTTTTCGCCAGTCACTACGACCAGGGCCGGGTGCAGCGACTGATCGGATTCGATGAGCTGTGGACCCGGCTGAGTGTCGAGTCCGCCGCGGCTTGGCCGGAGCTCGAGCGTCTCACCGGTATGACCGTGCACGACCCCGTCGGCTGCCTCTACCTGGCCCACCACCGGGACAGCTACCTGCGGGAGGCTCCGGGCATCGCAGCGCAGTTCGGTCTGCAGCATCGGATGATCGACGGGGCAGCGGCAGCCGCAGCCATTGCTCCGCAGATGTGCGTTCCGGATGGCGTCGTCGGACTGTTCGAGTCCGGTCCGGCGGGCAGCCTGAACCCCAGAGCCGTCGTGTCTGCGCAACTACGAGCTGCCGAGCAGGCAGGCGGGACGGTGTTCCGGGACGTGGTCACGGCACTGCGCCGCGAGCGTGGGATCACCGAGGTGACCACCGCCTCCGGTGAAGTACACCGCGCCGGGAAAGTGGTCGTCGCGACGGGTTCCTTCACCGACGCCTCTGCCCTGCTCGGCCGCCGTCCCTACCTCGGGCCATTGGGAGATGGTGTGGTGGTGGCGATGGGCTGCAACGGATACTCGGCGATGGCATCGGATGCGCAGGGCCGCATCGCGGCGAGCGTAGCCCTGCGTGGGGAGGTCCCTGCCGGTTACGACGCCGCCGAATTGGCCGTCAGAACAATCGCGGACTGAGCCTTGATGGTGCGGGAATGGGCAAATCGGGCATTGCTGCGAGCTCTGGATCCGGTCGTTCCGTCGTAAACCGACCGACGTATGCTGCGCGCTCGAGGACGCGCGGTGCGCCCTTTCCTCACAAGGAGGCTGCCCATGGGCACCATCACCACCAGCGACGGCACGGAAATCTTCTACAAGGACTGGGGGACCGGGCAGCCGATCGTTTTCAGCCACGGTTGGCCGCTTTCCGCCGACGACTGGGACGCCCAGCTGCTGTTCTTCCTGGGCCACGGCTATCGGGTGATCGCACACGATCGGCGGGGCCACGGCCGGTCGACACAGACCGGTGGCGGCCACGACATGGATCACTATGCCGACGATCTCGCAGCGCTGACAGCGCACCTCGACCTTCGCGACGCCGTGCACGTTGGGCATTCCACCGGCGGCGGCGAGGTGGTGCACTACATCGCCCGGCACGGTGAAGAACGCGTCGCCAAGGCGGCGCTGATCAGTGCCGTGCCACCGTTGATGGTGCAGACCGAAGCCAACCCAGGCGGCCTGCCGAAGAGCGTTTTCGACGATCTGCAGGCGCAACTGGCCGCAAACCGGTCCGAATTCTATCGGGCGTTGCCATCGGGACCGTTCTACGGGTTCAACAGGCCGGGCGTGGAATCCTCGGAGGCCATCATCGAGAATTGGTGGAGGCAGGGGATGATGGGTGGTGCGAAGGCGCATTACGACGGCATTGTTGCCTTCTCGCAGACCGATTTCACCGAGGATCTGAAGAAGATCACCGTGCCGGTGCTGGTGATGCACAGCGAGGACGATCAGATCGTTCCGTACGCAGATTCCGGACCGTTGTCTGCCGCACTCCTGCAGAACGGCACATTGAAGACCTATGCCGATTTCCCGCACGGCATGCCGACGACCCAGGCGGACACCATCAACGCCGATCTGCTGGACTTCCTGCAGTCCTGACAGAATTCGCGACGGCGCCATCGCCGCCGTCGCGAGGTGTCGCGGGCGGCTATGCCCACGGAACCGGCTGACCGCCGAGACCGGTGACGGACCCCGCCAGCAACCTTGTCGACACGGTGCCGATCGTGCAGGCCGCGCGGTACGGTCCGCTGTGCCCAGGTCCCCATCCCTCGCGCACTTCGCCGTCCGGGCTGGACACCGGGATGACGCCGACCCGCAGGGCCCCGTCCGCCGTCGGGTCCGTCATTCCGGTGATCCGGCGGGCCAGCGTCGCGCAGGACGGGCCGAAAACCTCCACCGGATCGATGGCCGCGTCGGCGACCCGCCAGCCCAGGATCTCGGCCGGATGTGGTCGGACACAGGAGACCGACACATGCAGCGCCACAGTGCTCGCGGGAATGCACAGCGCCGCCGGGTTGGGTAACGGCGATCCCGCGAACAACTGAGCCGCTTCCCCGCTCAGCGGTCCGTGCGAGCCGGTCATCACGCACGCCTGCCAGGCCGGGGCCGCAGGCGGCAACATCGTTCCGGTATCGATGATCGATGACGCCAGAGGCGCAGTGTCAAAGAGCGCCGGGCGCAGCGTGTGGAAGGAAACGGCGAACGCGGGCCACCAGGGCCCGAGGACGGGAGATCGCTCGCCGGTTGCGTCCACCGGATGAACCCCGAGAAAGGCGTAGGCGGTCGTCGCGCAGGCTGCAAGGTTCGGTCGCGGCACCCGGGTGCGCCCGGCGCCGGTGCTGTTGCGTGACGCGTCGGTGATCGTGACGATCTGCCCGACATGCGGCTGCGCGCACGGAACGACGTCGGTCAGCGACAGGCCCGGTGCCTCGAGATCCCCGGCGACGGCTTGCACGCAGTCGCCCACCTCTGGCGGCGGTGGGAACGCGTGGGCGGCGGGGGTGCCGGCAATTCTCTGGCCGGCACGCAGCGGAACGATGATCGCCGCCAGCACGGCGATGAACACCACACAGAGCCCGAGAACCCGCCCGCCCATACGGAACTGTAAGCCGCACGTTCGACCCAGGGCCAACGTATTCAACTCCTGCTGCTGTGGGCAACGGCACTGTCATCGTGGCGCCAGCCGTCCCCTCGGGTGCGATCTCCCGTTGATCGCACTCGGATCCACCTCCCCGCAAAGGCCGCCGCTGCCGCAGAGCAACCACATCTGTGAGCTTCTAGGCTGACGGGGTGATCTTCGGGCGGGTCGAAGCGTGTCAACGCCTCGAGGTGTTCGTTGCGCAGGCTCGCTCCGGCAGTGGGGGGTCGCTCGTCCTGAGCGGGCCGGCCGGGATCGGCAAGACCACGCTGCTGCAGTTCGCCGCGGAGAAGGCGACCGGCTGCCAGGTGCTGTGGGCGACCGGCTCACCGGTGGAGACGGGACTTCCGTACGCGGCGCTTTCACAGTTGGTTGCCCCGATCGTCGACCTGCTCCCCGCTCTTCGCCCGGTACAGGCCGCGGCCGTGCAAGCGGCGCTGGCATTGAGCGCACCCGTCGAGCCCGCGATCGGGCCCGACGCGTTCCCGGTCTATTCGGGCACGTTGTCGTTGCTGTCCGCGGCGTCAGCGGCGCGGCCCGTCCTGGCACTGGTGGACGACTGTCAATGGCTGGACAACGAATCCCTCAAAGCCTTGTTGTTCGCCCAGCGCAGGCTTGCTCACGATGCTGTCGGGATCATCCTGGCCGCGCGGTCGGAGAGCGACCTGGCGCCGCTGTGGACCGGTCTGCCGGTCATCGACCTCGCCGGTCTCGACCCCTCCGCCGCTGCTGCGTTGATCGCGCAACGCGGGATGACACTGACTTCCGACGTCCTGGAATGGCTCGTCCGGTCTACCGGTGGCAATCCACTGGCATTGCTGGATGTGCCCGCCTATCTGCCGACGGCGGAGTTGGCGCTGCGGGCACTTCGCGACGAGTCGGCGCCCGTCGGGTTGGTCCTCAGGGCTGCCTACGGCCGATCCGTGGAGACGATGTCGGCCGCCGAACGGCAGGCACTGGTCATCGCGACGATGCTCGACGGCAGCGAGATCCCTGTCGTGGCAGCGGCTCTGGCCTTCGCCGAGTTGTCGCTTCCGGCCCTTCAGGTGTCCGAGGATGCAGGACTGTTGACTCTAGGGACATCGGTGATGCGGGTGCGTCATCCGCTCGTGCGGTCTGCGGTGATCGATGCGGCGTCAGCCGGTGCACGGCGGGCCGCCCATCTGGCGTGCGCACACGGACTGCGGACGTCGTCGCTTCCATCGGACGCGGAAGCGCTGGTGTGGCATCTCGCGGACGCGGCCCTGGGTCCCGACGAGACCGTTGCCGAACTGTTGGAACAGTTGGGCACCCTTGCCACCGCCCGCACCGGTGACGCGGCAGCGTGCTTGACGTATCGGCGAGCGGCCGACCTCAGCGAAACCGCTGAGAACCGAGCCCGGCGACTGCTTGCCGCTGCCCGCTCGGGTTTGGCCGCGGGGTTGCCGGCCGAGAGCCGCAAGCTGCTCGATGAGCTCGATTCCCGGCCCATTGAGACCGATCTCCAGCGGGCTCAGATGGAGCATGTCCGCGGTCGGCTGCAGGCCGCCGGCGGTGACCCACCCGGTGCCGCCGATGTGTTGTTCCGAGAGGCATCACGGATCGTCGGCACCGACCCGGGGCTTGCCGTGCAGATGGCGGTGGACTCGGCATTCTCCGCCGTTCTCGCCGGCGAGATGCATCGGGCTGCTGCCGCAGGGCAGCTGATCGCTTCCATCCAGAACGACCCCGCCACCGAAGCGCTCGCCGATCTGATCGTCGGAACCGCGATGGCAATGAGTGGTGCCGGCGACGATGCGCGCGCCCTTCTCGACAGGTGTCGACCTGTCTTCGAGCACCCCGACCCGGGATCGGAGTTGCTGCAGCTGGCCGTCTATCTCGCCACCGCTTACGTCTTGGTGAATCGTTTCGACGAAGCGCTCCCATTACTGCATCGGGCAATAGGCGTTGCACGGGAGCGCGGCGCTCTCGGAGTCCTTCCGTTCGCGCTGGCGATGTCGGCCACAACGGCCTACCGCATCGGTGACTGGGACCACGGGTACGCGCTGGCGTGTGAGGCGGTCAGCCTGGCCGAGGACACCGCACAGGCCCACGTGCGTCCGAACGCACTGGTGATGAAGGCGCACATCGACGCGGCACGTGGGTTGGAACGGGCACGAGCCGATGCGCTCTCAGTGATCGGTGATTCGGCGGCGATGGGGGCGAGCTTCATCGAAGCACAGGGTTGGAGCGCCCTGGGATTGCTGGAACTGAGCCGCGGTGATCCCGCCGCGGCCATCGAGCCGCTGCGGCGGTGCGGTGCGTTGTCCGAGCGGTTCGGCGTCTTCGAATTGGGCCATCTGCAGTGGGCCGCCGAACTTGTCGAAGCCGAGATGCGCTGCGGCACGGAGAAATACACGTCGGCGACGATGCAGCTCATCCGGCAGGCCGTACACCCGGCCGCGACCTCGTTCGACCACGCCGTGCTGGCGCGCTGTGAGGCCATGGTCGCGAGCGACGCATCGTGGGAGGCCGCGTTCGAGAGGTCGGTTCAACTGCATGATGGCTCCAATCTCCGACCGTTCGAGCTGGCCCGGACCCAGCTGTGCTTCGGGGAGCGACTGCGCCGCCACCGGCGGCGCCGGGACGCGCGCGCACATCTGTCCGAGGCGTGGACGACATTCAACAATCTGGGTGCTGGGGGGTGGGCCCAGCGGGCCGCGCACGAGATCTCTGCTCTTGGCGGCCGGGCTCCCCGTCCGGTCTCCCACGTCAGCGACCTGCTCACACCTCAGGAACTCCAGGTCGCGGTGGTCGTCGCCGGTGGCGCGACCAACCGCGAGGCGGCCGGCTCGCTGTTCCTGAGCCAGAAGACGGTCGAATTCCATCTCAGCAATATCTACCGGCGACTCGGGCTCCGGTCCCGTGGCGAATTGGCTGCGGTCCTGAAGGAGCGCGCACGACAAGCACAACCCGGCCCGACCGTGATCGGCGGCGGCCTCGAAGGTGGCTGACCGCGAACGGTGACCACCCCTCGAGGCCACCCGTGCTGTTCGGTCCTGCTTCCTCGGCCATCCCGGCACGTGAGTCGTGCCGTAGTAGATAGCCTCGCCGGACCGACCGCACCGGGGTGGCACCCTGGTTACGAGGCGCGATCGAGCCGCCGCCTCGGGGACGTGTGATCTGCGATGGGCGCTGAATTCTCAGCCGAGGTACCGCTTCCACGGACCACGGATGGCGAACACATGGCCCGGCTCTTGGACGTTGCCGAAGAGCACCGAGCCATCGGGGGAGAAATTGGGCCCTGTCATCTCGCTGTAGATGTTGCCACCGGCGTCGTTGACCTCTTGCACGATCAGATTTCGTGCGATCGCCTGAGCCCCCGTCTGCCGGCTCCAACTGAGCAGGTGGTTGGCAGTGTTGCCGTCCTCGCTCAGGATGAGACTGCCGTAGGGCGAGACGTGGCAGCCGTCCGGCCCGTCGAAAGCGAGGTCGAGGCTCAGGCCGAGGCCCGCTTCCCAGCCGGGGGTTTCGGTGTGCAGCAGGGCGTTGTACGGGAAATAGGCCACCAGGGTCAGCGTCCGGTCCGCGTAGCGGTAGTACCAGAGCTGGCCGTCGTGCGGCGTCGCGTCCGCGGGCAGGTCCCCCGGTGTGAAGGCGAAACTGGCCACAAAATACAGGCCGGAACGGTCACCCCATGCTCCTTCCAGCTTCTTGGAATGGGTGACGACCCCGCTGTCGAACTGCTTGCGCAACGGCATCGTGGTGGCGTGCCTATCCGGGACCTGGACCCAGGTCGTGACGAAGGGTCGACCGATCTGTGCCGCGGTGACGTAGGCGAGGTCGGGCAGCACACTGCCGTCCGCAGTCAGCACCGCGAGCGCCTCCAGGCGTCCTGCATCCGGCGTCAGGGAGTGGGCGATGTACGGCTTGAGGTGGTAGCCGTCGGGGGCGGTCCACCGGTACAGCAGTCCGGTCGGTTTGCTCGCGTCCTCGGTGAGATACACCCGCCGCCGGCTCGGCTCGACGACGACCGCTTCATGCGGTGCACGCCCCCACGCGGCGATCGGCAGCGGTGACTGCTTCCGCGGCCCGTCGGCGAAGACCTCGAAGACATATCCGTGGTCCTTCTCCAGGGTGCCGGTGCCGGCCTTCGCCTCGGTTTCCTCGCACGTCAACCAGCTGCCCCACGGCGTCGGTCCGCCCGCGCAATTGCTGTAGGTGCCCGACAAACCCACCCACTCGGACAGCCGCCTGCCGTCACGCGTGGTTTCGATCACCGTGCAGCCGCCCCCCAGCACGCCGGGGTCGTAAACGGTCCCGGGAACCAGTGGCACGGGGTGCTGCGCTCCGGGGCCGGCCTCGTGATTCTGGATCAGCCGCAGGTTCCGGCCGCTGCGAACCGATACGGTGCCGTCCGGTCGCTCCGGGGTCTTGCCGACCACCGTGCCGTTGCCGTCGTGCACCTCGGTCTCACCCGATACGGAGACCACCTGGTAGTCGAACCCTGCGGGCAGGGCAAGCATGTCCCCTGGTTGTGACTGCAACGGTGGGAACAAGGCATTGGACCTCCCCGACCCGGTCGCACCCCCGAACGCCGTTGTCGACGAAGGGGTCTCGGCGGCGGCGGTCGCGTTGAATCCCGTCGATGCTGTCAGCATCGCGGCTCCGGTGAGCGCCGTGGTACCGAGCATCTGACGACGATTGAGTGGCATTTCTCCTCCAGGTGACCATGGGCAGCGCGTCGACCCTGCTCCCCGCCGGCGACGCGGAGGCGACAGGCATGTGAACTCCGCCTGAACTGCCGGGTAGCGATCAGGTCGAGGTGCAGCATGAACATGCTGCAGCACAGTGCATTCGGCGGCCGGCGGCCGGCGGTGGGGTGGTTCGCCTCCGTAGTATCAATCGGATGGTGACCTCCGACCCGGTGATGTCATCCGCCATCACGACGCAGCCGATGGATCCGGAGTCGCAGTCCTGGGTGCGCGGCCTGACCTCGACCGGGCCGGAGCGCGAGGCCACGATGACGCGCCTGCACGAACTCCTGTTGCGTGTGAGCACCGCCGAGGTCCAGCGGCGCAGCGCGCGGTTCCGGTTGTTCGGTCCCGAGGTCGATGATCTTGCTCATCAGGCGGCGGCCGACGCGACCATGGCGGTGTGCGCCCGGATCGGGTCGTTCCGCGGGGAGAGCCGCTTCACCACCTGGGCGTACAGCTTCGCCGTCTTCGAGGCGTCGTCGAAGCTGGGCCGGCATTTTTGGCGTGACACCGGTGGTTCCGGCGAACCGGATTGGGAGGATCTCCCGGCCCCTTTCGCGAGCGGGCCGGGTGCTGCTGCCGAAGGCACCGAGCTGCTGGACGCAGTACGCGCAGGTGTCGAGCAGGTCCTCACCGACCGTCAGCGGGGGATCTTCAGTGCGGTCGCGCTGTGCGGTGTGCCGTTGGACGCGGTGGTGGCGCAATACGGCACGAATCGCAATGCCGTCTACAAGATCATGTTTGACGCGCGCCGCAAGCTCCGGGCGCATCTGGTTGCCGGCGGTTTCCTCGACCGTGAGGTGCCATCCGCCGGGGCGGGAGAACAGGCGCGGGGCGCGACCCCGACCGGAAACCGGCTGGCGCTGGATCGGTTCCTGCGGACCGACCCGCGCGACGTCGGATGTGGCCGGGCCCTTGAGGTCCTGCACCTGTACGCCGAGTTGGTTGCCGCCGGTGCCGCGGCCACCCGAGGCCATCCCGGGGTGGTCGAGCACCTGCGCGCCTGCGGACCGTGCGGTGACGACTTCCGCGCACTGCTCGGCGCGATCGCAGCCCGGTAGGACGCGACGGTGCCCGCAGGCCATCGAGTTCCTCAGGTCTGCGGGCACCGCGGGAGCACGATGGGTCAGGTGGCGACAATGCCTTCGCCGGCGACGCTGTTGGGCACCGTGACCGAACCGATGCCGGTCAGCGAACCGTCACGGTTGATCCGGAAGCCGTCGACAATGCCGTTACGACCGGTCTGGACGTACAGCAAACGGCCGTCACGCGTCACGGCCGCATCGATCGTTCCCGGATCCGTGCCGGTGTTGCCCAATGACTGCAGTTGTCCCGTGCGACCGACCAGGTAGCCGGAAAGGCTTGCGCTGCCTGCGTTGGAGACATACAGCTTGCCGTCGGTCTCGACGATCCAGCACGTCGCAGCTTGTCCCGTCGCAGCCCTGCTCACCAGCTCGAGCGTGCCGTCCCGGTTGATCTCGTACAGTGCCACCGAGTTCGTTCCTGCCTCGGCAACGGCCAACCGCCCGCGCTTGTCGAAGTCGACCGCGAACGGTACCCGTCCCGGGTCGGAGTTCACCGTGGGTGTCGTCGACGGCCGGCCCTGACCCTTGATACCGAACACCAGGATGTTGTTGCCGTTGGCCTTGGTGGTGACCACCAACTGGGATCCGTCAGGTGTGAAGGCGACCTGGCCGGGGGTGTGCGTGAACTCGGGCGTCAGCGAGGGATCGAGCCCCAGCGGACGATTCCAGTCGGCTCGTGGCCGAAGATCTCTGCCGGCCCGAGTGAATCCCTGCACCGAGCCACCATCGCGCGCATTGAGGACGTACACCAGATTGCGGTGCAGCGCGATGCTCACCGGAAACGATCCACCGGAGTCGATGACCTGACGTCTGGACAGCGTGTCCCCCCGGACGTCGAAGACGGTGATCGTGTCGCTGCCGGGATTGGTCGCGTACAGCAGTCGCTGTTCGCGGTCGTATGCCAGTGCCCCCTGGGAGGCGGTGTTGTCCACGACCGCGCCTGCCAGAGCCCCACCGAGCCCGCCGGTGGGGTAGCTGCCAACCTCCGTCAGTGCTCCGTCCTTCCCCCGATGATAGGCGACAATCGAGTTGCCGCTGAGATTGTCGGTCTGCACGAACACTGCGTCGCCGCGTCCGGCGCCGGCGTCGTGGTCGCCGGACGCGGCGGCCGGTCCCGCAAAAATCGCGAGGGCTGCGGCTGCGAGCGCGGCGAGGATGGTCGATCTGGCAACGAGTCTCATGCGTCTCCTCCTGGAGATCGGCGGATGTACGTGGGCTTGGTGTCGTCCTGTCCACCGCTCTTACCCCGCCGGCGACCCGTTCCTGATTCGGTAAGAACTGCCTGGGGTCCTTCGCGGGTTCCTTCTACCTGCTGCGGCCGGCGTCATCGGACAGCCCGAGGGCGGTCGCGACGACTCGGCGTCGGCGTTGGGTTCCGACAGGATCTCGGTGCTGTCCACCCATTGTCGACGCTGCCGAACACCGGTGAATCCGTCCTCGAATTGGGCCATGGACAACTCGTGCTCCCGTGCCGACCAGGTCGTCGCGTGTTGCGCATGGGTGAGATGGGTTGCGATGTCGGCGCAATCCGGAAGTGTCAGGAACGCTTTCGCGACCCACTTCGTGTGAGGCGGGTGAATCCGGTGCAACAAAAGACACAGCCGCATCAACTCCCGGGCGATCCGGGCGGTGACGTTGGCCGAACCGATCTCGTCAGCGGTGTCATCTGCCTCTGAGAACAACTGCAGGCACTCGATCCACCAGCCACATCGAAGGTCACGACCGCTGGCACAATCCCCAGCATGGCACCAATTCTCGTGGTCATCGGCGGCCTGCCCGCGAGCGGCAAGTCGACCATCGCCGCGGCGCTCGCCCGTCGCGCCAAGACGCCGTACATCCGGGTGGACCGGATCGAGCGGGCCATGGTCGATTGGTCGCTGCTCGACCATCCGGTGGGGCCGGCCGGCTACGCGGTGGCGCACACCGATCCCGAGGAGCATCGCCGGAGGGTGTCGGCACGCGCCTCTGACGTGCCGGGCCTGGTCAAGCCGAGCTGGACGCAGGTGATGGAACGCGAATACGAGCCGTGGACCAGGGACCGTGTCCTGATCGACTCGGCGCGGCGATCGGTCGGCGACGCCGTCGCTCAGCTCGTCGACGAGATCACCGCCCGCCGCCGCGCTGCGTGACACAGGGACCCACCTGCGGCAGAGAGGTTGCCACGCAACGTTGACCGGCCATCGAGATCCGGCCCGACGGCGCATCGGTGATAATGCGTCATGACAACGAATGTGCAGCGAATCGGCAGTCAGGCGCTCGGCGTCGGCCGGTTCGCGGTCGGGATCTACACCGCCAGAGCGCAGTTGCTCTATCACGGGCTGCTTCGCGGTGATCTGTTGAGCAGGTTGCAGCTTCCCGTTGGACGGGCCGACCCGCACGCGGTGTACGAGCAGATGCGCGCGCAGGGGCCGATGCTGCCGACCCGGCTCGGCAATCTCAGCACGACCAGCTACGAGGTCTGCCAGCGCGTGTTGCGGAGTCGCGCGTTCGGTGTCACCGACCCCGCCGCCCCCAGGCCCGGTGAGGACATGCTGGATCTGTCCCTGCTCGGACTCAACCCGCCCGACCACACGCGTCTGCGGCGGCTCGCAGCGCCGGCCTTCACGCCGCGCCGGATGGCGGGATACGAAACCCTGGTCGAGTCCACCATCGACCACCTGCTGGACCAGGTCGCGGGGCGCGGCAGCTTTGATGTGATGACGGCTTTCGCATCGCCGCTCCCAATCGCGGTGATCACCGAGATGCTCGGTCTGTCAGATGATCCCGACCGACTCCGGTGGTTCGGCGCGATCGCCGCATCGGCCCTTGACGGCGTTTCCTCGTTGTGGCACGCAGCCCAATTGTTCGTGGCGGACCGGCAGATGCACGCCACTTTCGATGCCCTGTTGACCCGGGCGGCGCAGGATCCCGGTGACGATCTGACGTCGGTGCTGGTCGCCCAACAGGGGGAGCAGATCACCGCGACCGAGCTCAGCGGGCTTGTCGGGTTGTTGCTGCTGGCTGGTTTCGAGACGACTGTCAATGCGATCGGCAACGGAATGCGGGCGCTGCTGGAGAACCGCGACCAGTGGGAGTTGCTGGTGGGAAATCCTGACCGGGCCGGCGCCGTCGTCGAGGAGGTCCTGCGATACGACCCGCCGGTCCAGCAGACCGCACGGGTTTTGTTGTCGCCCTCCGGGCCGGTGGAGCTGGGCGGAATGACGGTCCCGCCCGGCCAGTGGATCCTGCTGATGTTGGCGGCTGCGAATCGTGACCCGGCGGCCTTTTCGGATCCGGGCCGTTTCGACATCGGCCGGTCCAATGCCGCCGAACATCTTTCCTTCTCCGGAGGAATTCATTACTGCCTGGGAGCGGCCCTGGCCAGGCTGGAATTGACTGCAGCTTTCCGGGCTCTCGCGGTTCGATTTCCGCGGCTACGGCTGGCCGGGCCGGTGATCATGCGTCCGGGCACCACGCTGCGCGGGCCGCGGTTGTTGCCGGTGCTCGTCTGACCGGGTCGGTGCCCGCAACCATCACCGATCGAGGTCGATTCCGAGCCTCCGCCGTAGTTCCTCGACGCTGACGCCGAACGTGTCCCGGACCGTGACGGTGCCGTTTCCGGGCAGCAGGAGGACCGCATGCTCGGTGTAGACGCGGGTCACGCAATTCAACCCCGTCAGCGGATAGCTGCACTGCTGCACCAGCTTCGGCGCGCCGTCCCTGGCGAACAGCGACATGATGACGTAGACGTCCTTCGCGCCGATGGCCAGATCCATCGCGCCGCCGACAGCCGGGATCGCGTCGGCCTCGCCGGTGTGCCAGTTCGCCAGGTCGCCGCGGATGGACACCTGGAACGCTCCCAGCACGCACACGTCCAGATGGCCGCCGCGCATCATGCCAAACGAATCGGCATGGTGGAAGTACGACGCCCCAGCCGCTTCGGTGACCGGGATTTTGCCTGCATTGATCAGATCGGGATCGACCTGATCGCCGTGTGCCGCGGGACCCATTCCCAACATGCCGTTCTCGGTGTGCAGGGTGATGCCGGCTTCCGGCGGCAAGTGGTCGGCCACCATGGTGGGTTGACCGATGCCGAGATTGACATATGACCCGGGTGGGATGTCGGCGGCGACCAGTCGCGCGATCTCGACCCGGGTCAGCGCGGACGTCGTCAGGTGCTCGGCGGTCATCCGGCCACCCCCGGGGCCGCAGGCTGCGGCGCCTGGACGCATGCCACCAGCGTGGTGACGAAAATGCCTGGAGTCACGACAGTTTCCGGATCGATACCACCCGCCGGCACGATGTCGTCCACCTGGGCGATGGTCACCGCAGCCGCGGTCGCCATCACCGGTCCGAAGTTGCGCGCGGTCTTCCGGTAGACGAGATTTCCCGCGGTGTCGCCGCGGCGAGCCTTGATCAGGGCGATGTCGCCGGCGATCGGGTATTCCAAAATGTAGTCACGTCCGTTGATGGATCGCTGCTCCTTGCCCTCGGCCAGCGGTGTACCGACACCGGTAGGGGAGAAGAAGGCGCCGATTCCCGCGCCTGCGGCCCGCATGCGTTCGGCCAGATTTCCCTGCGGCACCAGCTCGAGTTCGATCTCGCCTGCCCGGTACAGCCGGTCGAACACCCAAGAGTCGCTCTGCCGCGGAAATGAGCAGATGATCTTGCGGACGGCTCCGGAGGCGAGCAGAGCGGCCAGCCCGCCGTCACCGTTGCCGGCGTTGTTGCTGACCACCGTGAGATCGCGCGTACCGGAGCGGCGCAGGGCGTCGATCAGCTCGACGGGTTGGCCTGCGGCGCCGAACCCGCCGATGAGGATCGTTGCGCCGTCGGCGATCCCGGCGACGGCCGTGTCCGAGTCGGGCGCGATGGTCACGCTCATCTGTGGCGGACGCGGTGAGGTGTCCGGCGTGGGCGGGTCGACATGTACCAGACGCTAACCGGACGTCGCCGATCCGGCGAAGCGGATCTCACCCGGCACCGGTGCGCCCGTGCGCGGCGGCCCGGCAGGCTGTCACGCCTCGCGAAGGTCCGTCCGCGTCAGGTACTCCAGGGTGACAACCTCACCGCCCGCGCCCGCCGGCCAGAACCTCACCGTGTAATGGGAGGGGGTGGCCCGGCTGACGCCGGTGATCTCGCCGGGTGTGCCTGTGCGGACCAGAACTGTTGTTCCCCTGCAGATGTCGTGCGTGGCTACCACCGGCAACGGGATCTGAGCCATCATCGTCTGTCCCCCTTGAACGTTACGGTCAGTGTAGGAACACCGAGCGAATGGGTGACAGCTCTCGAACGGGTGCATCTCGTGCACCAAGGTGTGAAGGCTCAGCCGCACCGGTTGGCCATTGGGCTGCGGCTGGTGCGCCGGGGTCATTCGGGGACGCCGGCCACTTTGCTGAGATCGAGGGTCTCCAGCCGCCGCGGGTCGCTGAGCACATCCATCACCAGAATCTGTCCGTCGGCAACGGTGAAGGCCATGACGGCAACCATTCGCTCACCGACGAACACGAGGACTCCCGGAGACCCGTTCACCGACACCGGCCGAACGGTACGAGAGGTTCCGGCGAACATCCTGGCCCGCGCTCCGACCGCGGCCGAGCCCCGGACGACTGAGGTCGGCGCGCCCGGAACCCCGGAGTCCACCCGCAGGACCACGTCCGGGTGCAGCAGGGCCATCAGGGTGGTGAAGTCACCGGTGCGGCCCGCGAGGTAGAACGCATCGACAACCGCTCGTTGGGCGCCCGCGCTCCCATCCGGGCGCGGCGCCGAATTCTGCACCCGGCGCCGCGCTCGACTGGCCAGTTGGCGGGCAGCGACTGAGGTGGTGTCGAGCGTGGTGGCGATGTCCTGGAACGGCACGCCGAACACGTCGTGCATCACGAATGCCAATCTCTCGGCCGGCGACAGTGTCTCCAGCACGACGAGCAACGCCAGCCCCACCGCGTCCCCGAGCACCGCCGCCCGCTCCGGATCGGGTCCATCTGCGGGCCCGATGACCAGATCTGGGTAATGCACGTCCAAAGACGACTCGTGGCGGTGCTGCCTGCTGCGCAACATGTTGAGGCTGATCCGCGCCACCACCGTGGTCAGCCAGCCGTTGAGGTTGTCCACGGAGTCCATGTCGCTGCGTTCGAGCCGGATCCACGCTTCCTGGACGGCGTCCTCCGCGTCGGTCGTCGAACCCAGCAGCCGGTAGGCCACCGCGCGGAGGCGGGGCCGCTGCTGTTCAAAAGCATCGAGCAGCAGGGAGTCGTCGGTCACTGTCACATCCTTTGTCGTTGCGGGGTCATCTCCGCGAGTGTCGTTGTGGGGTCATCTCCGCGAGCTCGTCGCCCGACGTCATTGGGAGGTCAGCACCCGCAGGCATCGCTGCCACGCCACCCTTGTGACCCCCCTGTTGACGCCGATGTGACAACACATCGGTGTCAACTCCGCCGCCCGCCGGCACACACCGTCTGGAGGACCCATGACATCCGAACCTGTCGACGCACGAAGGCCGCCTCCCGCCCTGGTCAAGCTGACCACGCCGCTGGCACGCCGGCTTGCCGGCCGGCGGTGGTTCCCACTCTGGGCGGTGGTGCGCCATCACGGCCGTCGCACCGGCCGGGAGTACGCCATCCCTGTTGCTGTCCTGGTGACACCGCAGGCCTTCATCATCGGACTGCCCTGGGGTCCCGGAACGAACTGGGTCCGCAATGTGCTGGTGGCCGGCGGATGCGGCATCCGCTGGGCGGGACGGGAGTACCACGTGGACCGGCCGGAGCTGGTGGGGTCGGAAGCGGCGATGCGGGCCGCCGGCGGCGTGGAACGGGTCATCCTGCGGCGGATCGGTTTGCGCTCCTTTCTCCAACTCCACCGCTGACCAGTCCCCGCATCGCGCTGACGGTCACGACTGACGGTCACGACTGTCCGGCGGTTTTAGGGCTCGCTGCAGGCGTGCGCGAGCGGGCGAGAAGTGGTTTGCTCCGTTCCCGGACGGGCACACAGCCTGGGTCAACCGCGTCGAGAAGCGCGAAGTCATGGAGGTCAGCAGATGTTTCGTATCGGATTGGGCTTTGTGCTGGGATATGTGGCCGGCTCGAAGGCGGGCCGGGAGCGTTACGAGCAGATCGCCCGACTCAGCTCCAAGGTCGTCGACCACCCGGCCGTCCAAGGAGCCGCGGGCGCGGTGCAGGCCAAGGCGCAGGCCGCACTGTCCGGCCTCCTGCCGAAGAACCGGAAGCGCCAGGAACCAGCGGTGCCCAGCTACGTCGAGGACGAGGTGATCATCGTCGGCACACCCGCGCCCTCCACCTTGGAGGTCACCACCCCGACCGCCTGACGGCTGCGAGCGGGTCACAGGCGGCTCACCGCTCCCAGGCGTCTGCGCAGCCGGACTGTCCGACCAGCACAGGCCTTTCCGGATCCTTTGCGCCGGTGCCGGCTGCGCCGATGCCGGTCAGCCGCCTGCTGTGCTGAAGTGACTGACCGCTCAGATCGGCGTGTGAAGATTTGCCCCGCCGAGCCAGCCACCCGGCAACTTTATTGGCGCCTGCACATGCCTGCAGTACCCGTGCGCGATCATCGACATGGTCCCCGCGTCAGCGGCCCGGATGCGCCCCTGCAACGGGGAGCGCGCAGTGCGCCCGGGCCATCGGCATCGTGAGGTCTTCAACCTGCTGATGCTCGGCGCGTGCGCGGCCGATTCGCCCTCAACCTGCCCGCGGATGGGCAGCCCGGAACGGACCTCGCCAACCCTGTCGCTCCCGTCCAGGTCCGGCCGGAGGAGACAGGGGTCGTAGGCTCAAGGAGCCTGTCGAGCCGAACCGGCCGGAACCGCACGATTCTGCGGCCGCCGACCATTTCCGCGCACACCTTGTGCTGCACGATCGGCGAAGGGCAGTCATGATCAGCGACCCAGGATCCGCGCCGTTCGACGAATCATCGCCCTATCGTCAGGGCCGGCAAGGTGGACTGTCACCCGCGTTGACCCGAGCGCTGTCGGCCCGGCCGGACGAAATCGGCAGCATGATGGACGAACTGCACCGCCGGGTCTACGACGAGGACAGCCTCATCGACCTCATGCGACGAAGTTCGCGTCAAGCCGTGCAGTTGTTGTCCGGTGTGCAGTGGGCGGGGGTGACCGCCAAGTTCTCCGGTCCGGCGTTCACCGTCGCACACACCGACGACCGCGTGCTGGTCGTGGACGAAGGGCAGTACGGGCAGGGTGACGGTCCTTGCCTGCAGGCCATCGCCACCGGCTCGGTCGTCCGGATGACCAGCGACGAGGTGAACCGGCGGTGGCCCATTCTGGCCCGGGCCGTGGTGGAGGCAGGCGTTCGATCATTTCATGCAGAACCGCTGCACGCGGGCGACACGACTGTTGGCTGCCTGAACCTGTACAGCGCGCAGCCCGACGAACTGCCCGATGCCGATACCGACGTCGTCGCGGTGCTGACGGAGTATCTCGACCGCGGGCTGACCGATTACTCATCGACGCAACCCGGGGAGACCGATGCGCGGCGACTTCAGGATCAGTTGCGAGCCAGATACCTGACCAACCAGGCCGTCGGCGTCGTGATGGCGCGCGACGGGATCGGCGCGGAGCAGGCGCGAGAGGCATTGCAGACGGAGGCGGTCGTGCTCGGGCGTTCTGTGCTGGACGTAGCCCTTGCCCTGGTCGAAGGTCCCCAATCGCAGCCGCCGCATCGGGACGATCTCCACCCTGAGTAATCGCCGCCGCACCGCTGGTGACCGCGCTGGTCTGTCGATATAGTGGCGGTTGGGTTCAAATATGCAGCCCTTCGCGAGATCGAGGCGCGCCTGCGCACGTCAGCCTCGATCTGCCTGCTGGGAGCCCGCGTCGTGACGACCGTGAAACCGCCACCGCCTGATGTCGAGCAGCGCTCCGAAGAACTGGACCAGTTCCCGACGGTTCCCAACGCGGAGCAGATTTCGTCACCGTCGGAGCCGCGGCACGCGGATTTCGGCCGGATCGACGTCGTCCATGCCGTGGCCGGGCTGCGGCACATCGAGCCGTCCCGCGAGCCGGCCATGGTGTTCAGCCATTTCGCGGCCGTCTGCGTACCCGCTGTCTGCGACGAGGTGGTCATCGACCTCGTCGAGAACGCGCGGGGGTACCGCATCCGCCGCCCCGCAACGGAGCTGACGGCGCTTCGGAAGAACCCGCAGGCACCGGGGGAGTCGGATGAATCGGCAGTGCTGACGTCCGACTCGGTCACGGTCACGATTCCGGCCGCGGCGCCTGTGCAGGAGGAGCCCGGGTTCAGCGGCGTCGTGACGTGCATCTGGACCGACAGTTACGCGCCGACGCCCGCTGATGCGTCACTGGTGCAGTTGATGGTCGATCATGCGATCGCATTGGTACAGCGTGAGCGGTTCAGCGAACGCGGCCATCGCCGCATCGGCAGCGCCCAGGCGTTGCAGGGCGTCTTGTCCCGCAACCGCAGGATCGCCTCTGCGGTGGGGGTGGTGATGGCGCTACACCACGTCGACCATGCGCAGGCTATGGACTTGTTGATCCGGATCAGCGATCGCAGCCACATCGACCTGCAGGCTCTCGCCGAGACGGTGGTCACCACCGGGTCATTGCCTGCTGTGCGCAGGCCTGCTGGGTCCGGTTGAGACGACGACGCCCGCCGCGCGCGATGGCGGGGCGGGCGTCACGACAGGGCAACTGATCAGGAGGTACGGATCAGGAGGTACGGCCCTTCGGTGCCCGCACCTTGGACAACAGATCATTGGCCTTGGCGCGGTTGGCCGGGTCGGAAGCCATCTCCTTGGCCTTCTGGATCAGCTGCCGGCCCTGCGGGCTGCGGGCGAAAGCGACGACGCCGCCGAGGGCGGACAGTCTGCGGAACAGTGCCATGGTTACTCCTTGAGAATGCAGTCGACGATGTGCTGATGTGAGGGTTGAGCTGCACAGGGCGAACCCGTCTCACCGGTCACCCTGTCGAGGCACAGTTCCCTTCAGATCGGTGGCTGAACCAGCGGTCACTCTCAGCTGCGTCCATCGCGCGGCGCGAAGGCCGTCAGTGCGTCGGCATCGGATGCGCGTGATCTGACGAAGTAATCGGCGAACGCGGCGGCGTCGGGATAGCCGGATCCGGCCGTGATGGCGGCAACCGCCGCGTCGAGGTCGAAATCAGTACGGCGGAGCTGAACCGCACCGTCGCGCAACAACGCCCAGTGCGCGCCGGCCCGGCCGTAGGGCATGCCGACGCTGCCCGGATTGACCACCAGCCGTCGGTGTGCCAGTCGAACGAACGGCATGTGCGTGTGTCCACAGACGATCGTGGTGATCGCGGGTTCCAGCCCTTCCAGGACCTCCGCCCATCGCTCCAGCCTGGTGTCGACCAGGACCACCTCGTCGTCGTCGCGGGGGCTGCCATGGCAGAACAGCACGACGCCGAAGCCCTCGATCGGTAGCCGCACAGGATAGGGGAGCGAGGCCAGCAGCGAGATGTGATCCGATCGCAGCTGGGTCGCGGCCCACGGAGCGACAGGGTCGGGGATGGTGGTGGTACCGCCGTGGGCGAGGGCGACCAGTTCGCGATCGGCATTTCCCCTGACCCACACCACCCGCTCGCCCAGCGACACGAGAAGGTCCAGGACCTCGACGGGCTGTGGCCCGGCCGCGATGTCACCGGTCAGCACGATCCTGTCGGCCGCGCGAACGTCCGGTTCCGCCAGCACAGCCTCGAGAGCGGGCAGGACGGCGTGGACGTCGGACAACACCGCGACTGCACTGATGCTCATGGCGACGAGCCTGCCAGCGGGCTCGCTACGAGCGGTACTCAGGGTTGACGAAGTCGAAACGCGTACCGGCATCCCACTGCCGGCGCTGATTGCCGTACGCCGGAAATCCTCCGGCGTTCTTCAACAGCAGGGCCAGGTGCATCAAGTTCCAGGTCATGAATGTGGTGTTGCGGTTGGTGAAGTCGTTGTCGAGCCCCGCCCGGGTGCCGTCCTGCATTTCGTCGCCGTAACTCGGCCCCGGACCCGCCTCACCGATCCATCCCGCGTCGGCCTGCGGGGGAATGCTGTAACCGATGTGTTGCAAGCTGTAGAGCACGTTGGAGGTGCAATGTTTGATGCCGTCCTCGTTGCCGGTGATCAGGCAACCGCCCGCCCGGCCGTAATAGAGCCACTGTCCTTTGTCATTCAGTTCGGACGAGTGCGCATACAGCCGCTCGATGATCTTCTTGGTCTCGCTGCTGTTGTCGCCCAGCCAGATCGGCCCACCGATCACCAGGATGTCAGCGGCCAGGACCCGAGGGAAAAGGTCGGGCCACTCGTCGGTGTCCCACCCGCGGCTGCGCATATCGGGATAGACGCCGGTGGCGATCTGGTGATCGACCGATCGGAATTGGTCGACCGCGACGCCTTGACGCGCCATGATGCCTGCGCTGACGTCGATCAGCAGCTGGGTGTGGCTGGCGCCGGGCGACCGGGTCAGCGTGGTGTTGATGAACAGCGCGCTGAGTCCGCTGAAGTCCGGTGCACCGTCCTGCATCGCCATGTCCCCTCGTCATCATTGCGACTGCTCCTGCGCCGCAACGAGTTGCCGCGGCCGTCGGGTGCGAGGCAGGTCCGCCGACTGCGGCGTCCCGCTGAAGTGTTCACCCAACGGGCAAATCGGACAAGCCGAATGGCCCTGACGAGAGTGTGACGGTGACCGTTGCCGCGCTGATCGCAGGTTCAACGGCGAGTCGGCCCGGGTTCGGAGTCCGAAGTGGCATAGTTCGCCCGAAGTCTGCTCGAGACCGCCCGCGGCCCCGCGGAAATTCCTTGCCTGGGAAAGGCTGCCGATGTTCAACGACAACGGATCGTTCCTGCTCGCGCTCTTCGAGCTGTTCCTGTTCTTCGCCTGGTTCATGTGCCTGTTCTGGATCTTCGGTGACATCTTCCGGAGCAAGGACATGGGTGGCGGAGCGAAGACCATCTGGGTGCTGTTCGTCATCCTCGTTCCGTGGCTCGGAATCCTGGTGTATTTGATCGTCCGCGGAAAGGGCATGCACGAACGGCAACTCGAGCAGGTTCACGACATGCAACGGGCGCAGACCGAATACATCAAGTCGGTGGCCGGTTCTTCCTCCCCGAATGCCACCGACCAGATCGTTTCGGCGAAGGGTCTGCTCGACAACGGCACGATCACCCAGGCGGAGTTCGATCACATCAAGGCGAAGGCACTGGCCGCTTGATCGCCTGATGTGCGAAGTGTTTTCCCTGGCGATGAGGAGAGTCGCAGGTGTCGTTCGTGGCCGCGGCGCGGACGTCAGCCGCCGCCCACCGCGCGCAGTGCGACCGGGGTGAGTTCGACCAGGCCTGGGTAGCCGGGGGTGACTCCGGCCGGGTTCGAATTGCTGAGGATCGCGATCGACAGGTTGCGGTCAGGGCAAAACGCGGCGATGCCGTTCGAGCCCGGGATGGAACCCGCGTGACCCATGCAGCGGCCGACTCCCGGCACCATCCAGGTCGCAAGACCGGCGCCCTCGCCGAGCTGCACCGGCGTGATGCCGGCTTTCCCGTAGGCCGCGCTGTAGTACTCGGAGGACAGCGGCGTGAGATCCTGCATCAGGGCCCGATGCGCTGCGTCGACGACGTCGCCGGCCACCAGGGCGCGTAGCCACGTCACCTGATCGCTGACCGTGCTCACCATCCCGCCCGCGGACCAGGCGCCCTTCCACTGGGGCGATGAGGTGACGGCTCGGGGCGTCGAGGGCTTGCCCAGGCAATCGCTTCCGGTGGCTCCGGTGCAGGAAAGGTCGTATCCGGTCAACGCTTCGAGCCCGTCGCCGTCGCCGTCGAGGTAGGTGTTCCGCAGGCCCAGCGGCTCGACGAAGCGGGTCCTGATGAGCTCCCCGTACGACTGTCCGGCAGCCATCTCTGCGATCCGCCCCAGGATGATGTAACCCGCGTTCAGATAGACGTACTGGGTTCCGGGCTCGGAGATCGGCTTCCGGGAGAAGACCTCGTCGACCAGTTGCTGTTCGGTCACCTTGCCGACCAAGGCAAAGTCGAGCTCGTACAGCCCGCTCTCATGCTCCAGCAGCATCTTGACGGTGATCTTCATGGCGTTCGGAGCGGTGGGAAACCAGATGTCGATCGTGTCGTCGACAGACAGCTTCTTCTCCTGGTCCAGCTGCATGATCAGGGCGGCGGTGAACAGCTTCGTCATGCTGCCGATGTGAAACGCGTCGTCGGCCGCCATCGGTCGACTGCCCAGAACGGCGTCTCCGCTGGCGGCCAGTTGCATCGTCTGGTCACCGAGCGATGCGCCGACCACTGCCCCGGGAATCGTGAAGGACATCGGCCCGGACTGGAACGACGCCCGCCAGGAGTCCATCGGGGCCGCCAGCTCCGTTCCGAACGATCGCGGGTGGGGGGAGCCGGGCACCGAGCTCGATGGGGGCGATGAAGAGTTGTCCGACCTGGTGCCGGATCCGCAGCCGGCGACGGCGATCACCAGGATGGCAGCGGCGACGCTGCTGGCGAGCGGGCCGGCAAGTGAGTTCCGCGGCACAACGCTCATCACGCAACTCGCTTCGCTACGCCGGGACCGGACTGGCAGCATCTTGCAGGACAAAATCCGCAGTGAGGTCGGCCTGCGGGACGTTCGGTCGCTGTGCGTAGCAAAATCCTGCCGCCGCGATGGTCCCGCGGCATCATCTGCGTGCGGTGGTGAAAGGTGGGCACGAATGATCGGGGCTGAAGGCATTCGGTGCCCGATCGTTCATCCGAAAGAGGACGCCGGAACGCGCGACAGCGGTTGACGCACCACCCATTCCCACCGAGCCGGACATCCCTGATCAAAGCGGGCGCACGGACGGGCCGGCCAATCCCGCAGGTAGTTTGGGTCCGGAAACCGGCTGCCGGATGTGCCGTTCTTCCGTCGCGGACCGACTGAGCCGAATCCACTCAGCGCGGCCGACCGATACGCCGGCCCGTCGTCCTGCAGAGTGACCCACACCAACCGACCGATCGACACACCGACCGACACAGGGAGAGGTGCCGCAGTGACGACGGATGCACCGCGGCAACGTCCGCAGGTCGGCGGCGCCTTGGCGGACGTCGATGTCGAGGCCGTCGCCGCTGCGGTGAACGGTCGCGCAGCCCTGGCCCTCGATCTCGCCGTCGAGATCGGCCGATGGCTACCAGCGCCGGGTGCCGGGGCGACGGCGGCACGATGGCGGGCATTGTCGGCCGTGGCGGCCGGCGACCTCACGGCGGCGCGGGTGGTGGAGGCGCACACCGATGCTCTCGCCATCTTGGCGGAGCTTGCCATGGATACGAGCGCTGCCGCCGGGTGCGCCTTCGACGTGCCCGCGGGAAGCACGTGGGGCGTCTTCGCTGCAGAAGGCGGCGGTCACCATCTGCAGGCACGGCCGGACGGCGATCGCTGGCTGTTGACCGGGAGTAAGCCGTGGGGTTCGCTGGCCGGCCGGCTGACGCATGCCTTGATCACCGCCCACACAGCCGGCGGTTCGCGCAGGTTGTTCGCCGTGGAGTTGACCCATCCGGGCGTTCACACCGGCGAGACGTCGTGGGTGGCCAGAGGCTTGGCGGACGTGCCGTCGGGAGTGGTGCGGCTGGTGGATTGCCCGGCGATGCCGGTCGGCCCCGACGGCTGGTATCTCGATCGGGCGGGCTTTGCCTGGGGTGGGATGGGTGTCGCCGCGTGTTGGTACGGCGGTGCTGTCGCCGTGGCGCGGCGGCTGCGGGCGGCCGCCGGTGCGCGGGAACCCGATCAGATCGCGCTGATGCACCTGGGTGCGATCGATGCCGGACTGAGCGCAGCGCGGACGCTGCTGACCGCGGCCGCCGCCGACGTGGACGCGGGGCGGGCAGCCGGGTCCGCCGGTCCCTTGCTGGCGGCTCGGGTCCGAACGGTGGTGGCCGATGTCGCAGAGGATGTGCTCCGCCGGGTCGGGCATGCCCTGGGACCCGCACCACTGGCGATGGAATTGTCACACGCCCGCCGGGTGGCCGACCTGGAGCTGTACCTGCGACAGCACCATGCCGAACGTGACGACGCGGCGCTGGGTGCCCAGGTCCTGCGGCTGGACGAGTGGCCGTAGGTGACCGGACACCGCTCTGCGCAGGAGGAGCCGGCTGCCGGGCTCAACGGCGCATTCGATCATCGCGACCCGGGCACCGGTGAATCGGCATGGTCGGCGGAATCGCTGTGGGCCGGCGTCGAGCAGCTCGAACTGGGGTCGGTGCGACGGCTGGTGGTGGTGGCGGCCCATCCCGACGACGAGACTCTGGGCGCCGGCGGCCTGATGGCAGAGGCCGCGGGTATGGGCATCGCCGTTGCGGTGCTGGTGATCTCGGCGGGTGAACGGTCGCATCCCGATTCGCCGACGCACTCCCCGGCGGCTCTCGCCGTCGTTCGCCGGGCGGAGGTTCGTCGTGCGATCTCCGTACTCGCGCCCGACGCGGTGGTGCGTCAGCTCGCCGTTCCCGACGGCGAAGTGGCAGAGTCCGTCGATGCGGTCGTGGCCGAGTTGGCCTCCCTGGTCGGTGACGATGCGGCAGCAACGCTGATCGTTGCGCCCTGGCGCGGGGATCGTCATCCCGACCACGCGGCTGCGGCCGCGGCCGCGGCGATCGTCGCGCGCAGCGCCGGGTCTGCGCTGCTGGAGTACCCGGTGTGGGCCTGGCACTGGGCAACGCCAGGTGACGGCACGCTGACCGCAGACATGTTCACAGCCGCGACGCTTTCCGACGAGTCACGATTGGCGAAGGAAACCGCGCTGTCCCATCACGTCAGCCAGCTCAGACCGCTGTCGGACCAGGCCGGCGACGAGGCAGTGGTGCACGAGGAGTTCCTGGCTCATTTCCGTCGCCCGGTGGAACTGTTCGTCGACCACGGGCGGTCCTCGCTCGATCGTGGCTTCTTCGACGACTTCTACGGCGAGTCCGCCGACCCGTGGGGCTTCGAAGACCGCTGGTACGAGGAGCGTAAGCGGGCGCTGACCCTCGGCAGCCTGCCGCGACGTCGGTTCCGGTCGGCGTTCGAGCCGGGGTGTTCGGTCGGCGTGCTCACGGCAGAGCTCGCCACGCGCTGCGATCACGTTCTCGCCGTGGACATCTCGCCCGCGCCGTTGCGGCACGCACAACGGCGACTGGCCGGCGTCGGGAACGTCCACGTCCGCCCGATGACGGTGCCGCGGGAATGGCCGCCAGGCTCGTTCGACCTCATCGTGTTCTCCGAGATCGGCTACTACTGCTCCCCGTCGGACCTGTCGATGATGATCAGCTCAGCCGTGTCGTCGTTGAGCGACGACGGCGTGCTCGCCGTCTGCCATTGGCGACACCCGGTCCGGGACTACCCGATGTCCGGTGACCAGGTGCACGCCACGGTGCGCCGTGAGTCGGGACTGGCCGTGCTGGTGGAACATGTCGAGGAGGACTTCCTGCTCGACATCCTGGTGCGGCAGCCGGCCCGATCGGTGGCGCGTGCCGAAGGGCTCGTGTCGTGAACGCCCGCGCCGAGCTGGACAACCTCGGGGTGATCATCCCCGCACGCAACGAACAGCGACTGCTACCGCGTTGCCTCGCCGCGATGACGACAGCCATCGACGAAGTCCGGCGCTGCGCCAGAGGGGTCCGTGTTCACCTGATCGTGGTCGTCGACGCCAGCAACGACCGGACCCTGGAGATCGCTCGGAGCTGGCCGGGCACCGACACCGTCGTCACCCGGTCAGGATCGGTGGGCACTGCTCGGCGTCGCGGCGTCGATCGGTTGCTCACGACGAACCCGGTCGACAGCGGCCGCATCTGGATCTGCACGACCGACGCCGATTCTGCCGTCCCACCGGACTGGCTGTGCATGATGCTGCAGCACGCCCGGTCCGGCGTGGACATGGTGCTCGGTACGGTGCGGCCGGACCCGGACGAGCTGGCTGGTGGCTTGCTGGCGGCCTGGCGGCTGCGCCACGAGCTGACCGACGGGCATCCTCATGTGCACGGCGCGAACCTGGGTATCCGAGCCGACATGTACGGCCGTGCAGGAGGCTTCCCGGAAACCGGTGTCGATGAGGACGTCCTGTTGGCCACCGCTGTCCGGTCACTCGGCGGTCACATCGTCAGCACCGCGGCAAGCCCGGTACTGACCAGCGGCAGACTGACCGGCCGGGTCACCGGCGGGATGGCGGACTACCTCACCGACCTGATGGAACCGCCGGCCTGATCAGTGATCGAACGCTCGGCGCGCTGCCTTGACCGCCGTCTGCTCAGAGCGCACGGTCGTGCGGTGAGCCTTGACGGAGGGCCAACCGGTGGTGCCGCCGGTCCCGCGGTGGATACCCCCGGCGGTGACGGGCCCGCGGGTGACCCGCCTCGCGGTGACCCGGTCCTGATGGACACCGTCGAGCGTTACCGGCGCCACCTCGCGGCGGAGCGCGGCCTCTCACCTGCCACGGTGCGGGCCTACACATCCGACGTGCTGGCGCTGCTGGATCACCTGCGCCGGATGACGGGCGGCGCGGAACCGCATCTCGACCAGCTGACGCTGGCAGTGCTTCGCAGCTGGCTGGCGCGGCAACGCAGCACCGGGTCAGCAAGATCATCGCTGGCCAGAAGAGCGGCCGCCGCGAAATCGTTCAGCGCGTGGGCGCATCGCACAGGTCTGATTCCCGCCGATGTGGCCGGCCGACTCGCCTCGCCGCGGCCGGACAAGACCCTGCCGTCGGTGCTGCGCGTGGACCAGGCCGCGGCGATGCTGGACGGCCCGGTCGTCGGCCGCCCGGCGGCCGACAATTCCCACGGAGGAGCCGGTGACCATGCCGGCGACGAGGCAATCCGTATCGCCCTCGCGCTGCGCGATCAGGCAATGCTCGAGCTGTTGTACGGGTGCGGCATCCGGGTCGCGGAACTCACCGGACTGGACACCCAAGACGTCGATCGGCAGCGGCGGGTCATCCGGGTGCTCGGAAAGGGGGAGAAGGAACGGACCGTGCCGTTCGGTGTCCCCGCCGACCGAGCCCTCGATGCGTGGCTGGGCTCGGGGCGAGATCGACTGCGGGGCAACGAATCCGCGAATGCGGTATTCCTGGGCCGACGTGGGCGCCGGATCGACCAACGCGCTGTTCGGACAGTGGTCCATGCCCGCAGCGCGGCCGTCGCCGGCGCACCGGAGATGGCGCCGCACGGATTGCGGCACAGCGCCGCGACCCACCTGCTGGAAGGCGGCGCGGACCTGCGCACCGTGCAGGAAATGCTGGGGCACGCGAGCCTGGCGACCACGCAGCTGTACACGCACGTGTCCGCCGAAAGGCTCAGCGCGGTGTACCGGCAGGCGCACCCACGCGCTTGAAGTCCATCGCGAGGACCACAACGTCGAGGCCTTGACCGATCAGGGGCCCCGGCCGCTCCCGAATCCGCGCTGCGAAACCTCAACGGGTGTGTCTATGCGGGAACATGAAGTTCGGCACGAGTCCAGCGGTGGCGTGACGGCCACATCTCGGGAGCCGTATTCATTGTCCCGCAGGCGATGTCCAGCATGGAGACCGTTGAACCGACGCGCGCTCTGTGGGCGATTCTCGCTCGTCTGAGAGGTCGATGCCGGTTACGGAAGCGTTGGTCGTAACCAACGCAAATACCCCCTTTGTCAGGGAAGCCACAGAGGATTCACAGGCCCGACTGTAGGCACGCACATCTTTTCTGCGTGCACACGCTTGTTCGAACCCGTGGGGGACTTCGTGGCGAAAGCCGTCGGCACCGATCTTCATCGCTCCAGCGTCGTCAGCAGGGTCTCGGTCCTGCTGTTGTCTCTGCTCATCGCGATTCCGCTCGCCGTGGTGGGCGCCCCGCCGGTGGTCGCTGCGGAGCCGACCCCTTCGCTCAGCGCCAAGATCAACTTCCAACCGAACGCCTCGGCAGTGCCCTCGGGCTACACCAAGGACACCGGCGCCGCCTACGACGAGACGGCCGGCTTCGGCTGGGTTCGAGAGGACAGCCTGGCCGGAACCCATGTGCCCTACGGCCTCCCGATCAACACCCGGGACCGGAACGCCTGCACGAACCTACCGGCACCGCAGCGGACGTTCATCCACATGCAGGCGCCCCCCACGTCCACGACGAACGACGCGACGAAGGGAGCCTGGGAATACCGCCTGGCCAACGGCCGCTACCAGGTGACTGTCGGTGTCGGTGACCCGGCCAAGGGCAACGATCCGGAAACGCACGTCATCAATGTCGAGGGCGTGCGTGCGATCGACGAGTACCCGGCCGCAACCACGGCCAGCTGCGTCGCCGCAACAACCACCACGAACCGGCTCAAAGTGAGCACCGCCTGGGCGACCGTGACCGACGGCAAGCTCACCATCGACGCGATCGGCGGATCGAACACCAAACTCGCCTTCGTCACCATCGATTCGGCCTCGGTGGCCGACCTGGCCGCGGTCCCGGGCACCAGCGCGATCGACCTCGACTGGTCCGATACCGCCGGGGCAACCGGCTACCGGGTGTGGCGTTCGACGAACCTGCCGGTTTCCACGGCCGGCGCACCATTGGCCACCACCACGGACTCGGCCTACAGCGACGGCACCGCCGAGAAGGGCACCGTCTACTACTACGCGGTCGCCACCGCGGCCACCGGCGGAGCCGACGTCGTCGGCGCGATGATCGACGACGCGTCCCCCACTCAGCCTGCATTGCCGGCCAAGTTCGACTTCGCCGAGACGCCGGGAGTGACCCCGACCAGCGTGACCCCGGCCGGGTTCACCCGCGATTACGGGCAGAACTACGCCAACGTGCGCGGATACGGCTGGGTCAAGCCGGGCACCGCAACGCCGGTGAGTTTGGTCGGAAACGGGCGCTCACGGGTCGGAGGGTCCTCGGATCCGCTGAACAGCCCGATGCACATGCAGGGCAACACCGTCGCCGGCTTCGCCAACATTCCTGAGGCAGGCGCCTGGCAGCTCGCCGTGCCCAACGGCAGCTACGACGTCGAACTGGCGGTCGGTGACGCCACCCCCGGTAGCGACCCGACCACCCATCGGATCAACGTCGAGGGCGTCAATGCCGTCGACGACTTCGCCATCACGGGGACTCCCACTGGCGCCGCGCGGTTCCTGGTCGCCACCAAGACCGTCACCGTCGCCGACGGCTTTCTCACCGTCGACGCCATCGGCGGCATCAACACCAAGATCGACTACGTCACCGTCGCGGCGTCCAACCCGGACCAGCCGCCGGCGAAGCCGACGGGACTGACAGCCACCGCGGGGGACGGGTCGGTCACCCTTGACTGGGCAGACAACACCGATTCGGACCTCAAGGGTTACAACGTCTATCGCAGCACCGGAGCCACGGTCGACACGGCCGGCACGCCGCTGAACAGCGCGCTGATCGCCAAGACCGACTCGACCTTCACCGACGCCACCGCCGCCAACAACACCACTTATCGCTATGCGGTGGTCGCGATCGACGACGCCGACCAGAAGAGCGAGGCCTCCGACAGTGTCACCGCAACGCCGGACAAGGCGTCGCCAACCCTTGCCACCCTGCCGCTGCAGATCAACTTCGTCGATCTGCCCACCGCGGTCTCCGCACCCTTCACCAAGGACTACGGGCAGGCCTGGACCAACACCGCGGGCCGCGGCTGGGTCGCGCAGGGGACGCACACTCCGCTCACCCTGGTCGGCAACGGCCGGCTACGTGCGGTCCGGCCGGGTGTCAACGTCGATCTCCGCCAGCGCGGCCTCATGCACATGCAGGCCGACGACATTCCCGGAGCGTTCACCGGTATCAAGGCTTCGGGTTCGTACGAAGTGGCCGTGCCCGACGGCACGTACAAGGTGACGGTCAGCGCCGGCGATCAACCGGGCGCAACCTCCTACGACAGCGTGCACACGCTCGTCGTCGAGGGCGTCACCGCGATCGACGCATTCCAGGGCACGGCGGCGACCGAGTTCAAGACCGCCACCGTCACCGTCCCGGTGACAGACGGACGGCTGACCGTCGATCCCACCGACGGCACCAACACCAAGATCAACTACCTGGACATCGACAGCGTCGATGTGACGGCGCCGGCCGCCCCGACCGGCGTGACCGCCGACGCCGGTGACGGCAAGAACACCGTCACCTGGACCGCCGCCACCGACAGCGACGTGACCGGATACAACGTCTACGGCGCTGCCGGCGACACCGTGACGGTCAGTGCAGCAACCAAGCTCACAGCCACCCCGCAGGCCGAGACCACCTATGTGCACACGGGTCTGACCAACGGCGCCAAGGTGTCCTACGTCGTCACCGCAGTCGACGCCGCCGGCAACGAGTCGCCGGCATCGACCGTTGTCGACGCCACCCCGGCCGACTCCACCGCGCCCGCCGCCCCCACCAACCTGCTGGCCGTCCCCGGCGACGCCACCGTGTCGCTGCGCTGGACACCGCCCACCGACAGCGATGTCACCGCGTACCGCATCTACCGCTCCGAGTCCAGCCCGGTGGCCTTGACCAATCCCATCGAAGCCGGCGACGTCCTGGAGTACACCGACTCACCGGTGCTCAACGACACCGACTACTTCTATGTCGTCACCGCCGTCGACGGCAACGGCAACGAATCAGAGCCGTCCGAGGAGAAGAGCGCCACTCCCACGATCGCTCCCGATCTCACTCCGCCCGCCGCTCCTGCCGGACTGACCGCGGCAGCGGGCGACGCGAAGGTCACCTTGAGTTGGACCGCCAATGCCGACGCCGACCTCGCCGGATACCGGGTGTATCGGTCCGCGACAGCCGGTGAGCTCGGCACTCCGGTGGGCACCACGGTCGGCGTCACCACCACCTTCGTCGACTCCACCGCCGTCAACGGCAGCAAGTACTTCTATGTCATCACCGCGCTGGACGTGGCCGGCAACGAGTCGGAGATCTCCAACGAGGTCAATGCCACCCCGGCCGACACCACGCCCCCGGCCGTGCCCAGTGGCGTGACCGCGACGGCCGGCGTGCAGAGCGTGACACTGCGCTGGAACGCCAACACCGAACCCGACCTGCGTGGATACCAGATCTTCCGTTCCCTCTCGCCGACCGTCGACGTGACCGACGACAACAATCTGATCGCCGCGATCTTGCAGTCGGCCGGGCGCACCTTCATCGACAGTGACCGCGACGCCGGCACCACGTATTACTACGCGATCGTGAGCTATGACCAGTTGCTCAACAAGTCGGCGGCCTCGGCGACCGTCAGCGCGACGCCGACGCCCACCCCCGACACCACCGCACCGGCGGTCGTCGACGGCGTGACCGCGACTGTGCAGGACGGTGTTGTCGCACTGAGCTGGGCAGCCAGTGCCGCAACCGATCTCGCCGGCTACACGGTCTACCGCTCGGCCACGCCCACCGGGGGCAGGGTCAAGCTCACCGCGGGTTTGCTGACCGATCTCACCTTCACCGACACGGCCCCGCCTGCCGGCACGACCTCCTACTACGTGGTCACCGCCTCCGACACCGCCGCCAACGAGTCGGTGCCCTCGGCCACGGTCTCCGCTGATGTCCCGGCAGCCGGTGTCAGCGTCAAGTTCGCGTTCCAGCCGGACACCGCCCCGGCGATCACCGGATATACCAAGGAAACCGGTGCCGCTTACTCCACGACGCGCGGCTGGGGTTGGGTGCGACAGGACTCGCTCGGGCAGAACCCCGCGACGCCGTTGGACCTGACGCTCAACACCCGGCTTCGCACCCGAACCGGGGTCACCGATCTGAACCAGCGACTGATCCACATGCAGTACGGGGACATCGTCCCCGCACCCAGCACGACCAACGGATCACTCACACCTGGAGCCTGGGAGTACGGCGTTCCCAACGGCCGATACACCGTCACGGTCGCTGTCGGTGATCAGCCCGGCGCTGCGAAGACAGGGTGCGCCGCCCCGTGTTACGACAGCCAGCACACAGTTCGGGTGGAGGGCGTCACCGCAATCGACCGGTTCCAGGCCACCGCCGCTGCCGAGGACAAGACCGGCACGGTCACCGTCGATGTCATCGACGGCAAGTTGACCATCGACGCCGTCGGCGGCACCAACACCAAACTGCACTACGCCGAGATCACCAGCGCCGGACCCGTCACCCCGGATACCACGCCGCCCGCAGCGCCCGCCGGGCTGACCGGCACGGCCGGCAACAGCACCGTGACCCTGACCTGGAGTGCGCCCGCCGACACCGACGTGGCCGGCTACAACATCTACCGGTCCACCGCGCTGCCGGTACCGACCACCCAGGCCGCACGCCAGAACACCGGTCTGGTCGCGGTCACCAACTTCAACAACGACCAGTTGACCAACGGGACCACCTATCACTACGCCGTCACCGCGGTCGACCAATCCGGCAACGAGTCAGCGGCTTCCACCCCGGCCTCGCTGACGCCGACCGACGCGGCGCCGGCGGCGATCAGCGCCCGGATCGACTTCCAGGACGCCGCATCAACTCCGGCGGCCAACTACATCGCCGACTGGGGCCAGGCCTTCGGCCCGCGCACCAGCGCGAACCAAGGCACCGGCAACACCTACGGCTGGATGGGTCTGACCTCCAACACCCCGCTGGACATGGTCGGCAACGGCCGCAACCGCAACGTCGTCGGCCCGGGCAACACGACGTCGGCGAATCAGCCCGACCTTCGGCTCGCCACCTTCATGCACATGCAGCTCGCGGCAACGACCAACGGCGGCACGACGACCCCCGGCAAGTGGGAGATGGCCGTCCCCAACGGCGCCTACACCGTCACAGTGGCTGTCGGTGACGCAGCAACCGCAGTCGACAGCAGCAACTGGATCAACGTGGAGAACCAGAACTCCATCGCCTCCTTCGTCCCGACCAGCACGAACAAGTTCGCGACGGTCACCCGGTTCGTGGTTGTCAGCGACGGTCGGCTGACCATCAGCCCGCTCAGCGGCACCAACACCAAGATCGCCTATGTCGACATCGACAGCTTGGATCTCGCGGGCCGGCCGTACAGCTCGGCGGTCAACCCGGCCAACCTGGCCACCGCCGTGGTCACCAACTCCTCCGTCACCGCGGACAACCAACTCAACGCGGACAACGGCGCCGTCGATGAAGCCACCCTGGGCAACGGGCACGTCAAGCTGACCAAGGTGCTGACCGGCCAGGCCGTTGCCGGCACCGGCGTCACGAGCGGTGGAAGTGACACGGTCGCCTTCCAGGCCAGTGCGGCGCTCGATCCGGAGACGCTGTACCGCTTCGAGATCACCGCCGATGTGAAGGACAGGAGCGGCCGGGCCTTCCTGCCGTTCTCGTCCGTCTTCACCACCTCCGCCGGCATCGGCGGTGGAACGTCGAACGTGGCCTTCGATCCCAGCGACAGCGGCGCGTCGAAGGGCAAGTCCTACACCTCCGTCGTCGTGGGACCGGACGGCAAGCTCTACGCCGGCAGCATCTACGGCCAGATCTACCGGTGGAACATCAACGCCGACGGCACGTTGTCGGGCGAGCAGGTCATCAACACGGTTCGCACCCACGCCACCGCGAAGGGCTGGGAAGGTGCGCCCAACCGCACCGTCATCGGTCTGACATTCGACCCGGCCTCCACCCCGACCAATCCGATCCTGTGGATCACCGACAATTACGCCTACCTCGGCTCCGACGTCCCTGACGTCACAGGTTCGATCGCCAAGCTGACCGGCCCCGACCTGGAGAACTACCAGGAGATCGTGGTGAACCTGCCGCGATCGATCAAGGATCACGAGACCAATTCGATCGCGATCCATGACGGCAAGCTGTACATCACGCAGGGTTCGATGAACGCCATGGGCGCCACCGACGGCACCTGGAAGCGCGCCGAGCACCTGTTGAGCGCCGCCGTTCTGGAATTGGATCCGGCGAAGCTCCCGGCGACCCTGCCAGTCGATGTCGCCACCCCGGATGTGAACGCACCGGCGCGCGGAGGGGTCGCGGCGCACACCGGGACCTACAACCCGTATGCGCCGGACGCTCCGCTGACGCTGTACGCCACGGGCGTTCGTAACGCCTTCGACCTGATCTGGCACAGCAACGGCCGGCTCTACACCGGGACGAATGGATCCGCCGCGGGCGGCGCCACGCCGGCAACTCCGGCCACCCTGCCGGCGTCCTGCGCGAACCGGGCCGATGCGCCGGCGACCACCCCGTCGGCACCCGGCATCGCCAACAACCAGCAGGCCGAAACCGACTACGTATTCCGGATCAGCAAGGGGCGGTACTACGGCCACCCGAACCCGATGCGCTGCGAGTACGTCCTCAACGCCGGAAACCCCAACGGCTACACGGGAAATCCGCTGTTCAAGGTGAACGCCTATCCGGCCGGCCAGCAGGCCGATCCCAACTACGACCTCGCCGGGGTCAACGACGCCGGCCTGCACGCCTCGGCCAACGGCACCATCGAGTACCGCAACACCACCGCATTCGGCGGGGCGTTGACCGGGAAGCTGATCGTCGTCCGGTACAGCGCCAACCAGGAGGTCGTGTCGTTCACCGTGAACGGCGACGGCAGCCTGTCGGCGGCGACGACCGGGATCACCGGCTTCACCGGCTTCAAGCAGCCGCTGGACATCGCCCAGGACATCGGCACCGGCAACCTCTACGTCACCGAGCTGACCGACAATCCCGCGACCACGGGTATCAAGCTGCTCAAGCCGCAGGGCGGTGGTGGGTCCGGCAAGGCGGAACCGACGAGTCGGCTTGTCTTCACCGACGTCAAGGGCGGCGCCGCCAGCGCTGCTCAGAACGTGATCGTCAAGAACACCGGAGCGGCTCCGCTGACCATCAGCGCCGCAACGCTGACCGGCGCCAACTCCGCCCTGTTCGCCCGTGCCGGTGGCCCCTCGCTGCCCACCACGGTGGCCGCAGGCCAGTCGGTGTCCTTCCCCATCACGTTCAACCCCGCGGTCGCCGGTCCGTTCGGAGCCGCGCTCCAACTGACCACTGACAGCCCCGTCACACCAACAACTTCCACAACCTTGCGCGGCCTGGGCACCGATGGGCTCGGCGGCTCGAACGAGCCATCCCTGCAGTGGATCCTGGACACCCTGCAGATCCCGGTGGACGTCGGCGACCCCGACAAGACCAACAACGACATGCCCGCCGGTAGCGCGCTGATCGGCGACGAAGTCAAGATCGAGTCCTTCACCAAGGCTTCGTTCGACCGGGTGGTCAGCGTGGAAGCGCTGTCCCTGTTCGGCCCGGCGGGTCCGACGGCGAACCCCAACGTCGTCACCGTCGGAGTCCATCCCTCGACAGACCCGACCAACAGGACAGGTCTGTTCACCGGCCCCAACTCCTCCAACCAGACAGTGCTGCCCGTCGTCACCCCGATCGGCACCGGCGACTACGACCTGGACGCGGCGTTCGGCTTCGACTTCACCTGGCACGGGTTAACCGACCGCATCTCCAGCAGCGAAAATGCGCTGAATCTGTGGGATCCCACCAACCCGCACAAGGTCCGGGTCTACCCACTGAAGAACGCAGACGGCAGCGTCGAGCCGAACGCCTACATCGTGGCGCCGGAGGACGTCCTGACCCCGGTGGACTTCCAGGATGCGGCGATCATCGTTCGCAACGTCAAGCCGGCTGTCACCAGCGGCGCCGGAAAGCTGTCCGCCAGCCCGACAGAACTGGTCTTCAGCACCGTCAAGGGCAGCACCACGGCGGCGAAGACGGTCACCCTGACCAACTCCGGTACGTCGCCGCTGGTCATCTCGTCGATGACGGCGACCGGGACCAACGCGGCTTCGTTCACCGTTTCCGCCACCCCACAGACGCTGGCAGTCGGGGGTACGGCAACCATCTCGGTGACATTCAACCCGGCGACGTCGAGCGTGACCGGGTATCAGGCGGCAGCTCTGCGGGTCATCTCCGACGACCCCAACGCCTCCACCTACGACATCGGGCTGTTCGGATTGGCGACGACCGGTGAGCAGGGAAACAACGAACCCCCGCTGAAGGCCGTTGTCGATACCCTCGGCCGGAACATCGACGTCGGTGGCACCGGCTTGATCCTCGGCACGAACCCCGCACCGATCGGCGACGAGGTCAGCGCCCCGCTGTTCGTCAAGGCCGGCACCGGCGCCGTCACGATCAAGCCGGTGGCGCGGTACTCCCCGGATGAGTTGCTGCCCTTCGGCTGGTACACCAATCCCGCGGGCGACCCGATCCTCAACGAGGTGGCCACCATCGCGCTGAACCAGGAGCAGACCCTGAACCCGGCGATCGTGGCGGGCGGCGGCAACAGCTTCGACCCGGGCAACCAGTCGTTCGGCGTCTACGTGAAGTCGATCTCGTTCGGTCGCAACACCTACACGCAGGACGGCATCAACACGAACATCCCGCACGGTGCCCGTACCTACCCGGCCAAGAATCGGTTGGGTGTGGTGATTCCCAACACCTACCTGGTCGCATTCGAGGACGCCCAGAACGGTGACTACCAGGACTACGTGTTCGAGATCAGCAATGCCCGACCGGCAGCCGGCGGAACAACCTCGCCGGTCGCCCGGATCGACTTCCAGCCCGCCACCTCCACCGTGGCAGCGGGTTACACCGCCGACACCGGCGCGGCCTTCTCGACGGCAACGGGCTTCGGTTGGGTCATTCCAGGCACCAGCACGCCGCTCGACATGACGGCCCAGACCCGGGACAGGGCGGGCGTCACCGAGGCCAAGCTCCGGACCCTGATCCTGATGCAGCCCACCGCTGCACAGTCGCCGACGGGACCGGGAGCATGGGAGTACGTCGTCCCGAACGGCACCTATGTGGTCACCGTCGGCGCAGGCGACCCCAGCTTCGTCGACTCCACCTACCGGGTGCAGGTCGAGGGCCAGACCGCGATCAACAACGTCGTGCCCACCACCGCCAACCCCTCGACCACCGGATCGGCGACGGTGACCGTGACCGACGGCCGGTTGACGATCGACGCCATCGGTGGCGCCAACACCAAGCTGCAGTACGTCGACATCGACCGCCCCGGCGCGACCGTTGACACCACCCCGCCCACCGTGCTCGCCTCTGTGACGGGACTGCAGTCCGGCCCGAACGTCTTCAAGAACAAGGCCACCGTTGCGGTCGTCGCCAGCGACGCCGGCAGCGGCGTGGCCGGCAGCTCGTACAAGCTCGATGGCGGAGCCTTCACGCCGTACACCGAGCCCGTCGAGGTCACGGCGCTCGGGGCCCACACCATCCAGGCGCGGGCGCTCGACGTTGCCGGCAACCTCGCCACCAGCGCGGTCACCAACTTCTCGATCGTCGCGGCCGGTGCCAGCACCGCCGAGATCACGCTGGAGAACAACGACGGTGTGCCGTTCGCGGACCGCCTCGTGATGAACCGGATCCAAAGCCCGCAGACCGGGACCACCTGCCGCGACGCCGCGGCATGTGACCCCGTGACAGGTCCGTTCTTCCCGGCCAACATCGTTCACGACGTCTCCACGCTGCTCATCCGCAACACGGGAACCGAGCCGCTCAACGTCACCGGACTGGCCGTGACCGGACCGTTCGCCCTGGTCAACAACCAGACGCTGCCGGCGCTGATCGCCGTCAACGGCGTCCTGCAGGTGCCGGTGCGCTTCACCGCCACCAGCAACGGCACCAGCGCGGGGCTGTGGTCGGGAACCCTGACCGTCAACTCGGACGACGCCGACGAGCCGAGCCTGCCGGTTCAGCTCTCCGGCTTCTGGCAGAGCGTGTCCGAAGGCGGCCAGGAACCCGGCATCGCCGAGCTCGCCAAGCTCTTCGGCTACGGCACGACGATCGCCGCCAACGGTGTTCCGTTGAACGAGAACGGTCTCGTACACGCCACCGGCGACGAGGTTCTGAGTCCGTACTGGCTGCGGGCCAACGCCGCGACCCCGGTTGCGGTCCGCCAGTTGGCGGCCTTCCACACCCAGGGCAACACCGCGACGTTCCGCTGGCACGCGAAAACGTCTCTGCAGACGACCACGGTTTTCACCCACCAGGGCGCAGAAGGTCAGTCGATACTCCCGCACAAGAGCAACCCGACGTCCGATTTCGCGGCCGGTACGTTCAGCCCCACGACGGCGTTCGGCTTCAACATCGACGGTGAATGGAGCGACCCCACCAAGAACAACCAAACCGCCGACGTCACCAACGGATGCACCGGACCGTGCGGACACCATGTCCGCGCCTGGGTGGCTCGTGATCGCAGTGGCGCGGTCATCCCGAACACCTACCTGGTATCGATGGATTACTCCGGCATCAACTACGACTACAACGACAACGTGTACCTGGTCAGCAACATCAAGCCGGAGTTGGCCACCGACCCGGCCACGCCCGGGCTGCTTCCCGGGGCTGCTGCCCTCAAGCTCGACTTCGACACCACCTACCCGGGAACGCTGCTCGACAAGGACGACCAGACAACCGGCTTCCGCTCCACCCAACCCAACAAGCTGGATCTGACGACCGGCGCCAACTCCTACGACAAGGCGCTGCTCGACGTGAACACCGCTGCCCCGGGGACCCTTGCGGTGACCAGCAGCGGCACGGCGACGGCCGGTACCAACGGCGCCGCCGACAACACCCTGGTGAATGGGCTGCGATTGCCCTTCGATGCATCGGGCGGCCGGTTCACTGTCAGCGGCCGGGTGCTCGGGTCCGTGGCCATGCTGGACGCCGGTAGCGAGCAAGAGGCCGTCCAGTTCGGACCCGACCAGGACAACTACGCGAAGGTCGCCGTCATCAACAAGAACGGTGTCCCGAGCATCGAGTTCTACGGCGAGCAGAACGGCGCCGGTGTCACGGTCGGGTCGACGGTGGCGGTTCCCGCCGCGTCGGCGGTCACCTCGCTCGACCTGGCACTCATCGGTGATCCGTCCACCGGCACGATCACTGCCGCGTACCGGGTCAACGACGGCACCTGGACCGTGCTGCCGACGGCGTTGACGCTGCCTACGACCGCGGTCGGGAAGTTCTTCGGCCAGCAGGCACAGGCCGGGATCCTGGTCTCGCACAAGGGCGGTGCGCAGTTCGTCGCCACCTTCGACTCGTTCGCGATCAGCGCCGGCAACATCACCGCCCCCGCCCCCGCCCGGGAAGCGCTGTACCGCCTGGACGTTGCGGGTACCGGCAACTACACCGACGTGCTCGGCAACATCTGGACGCCGGACACCGGCCGGTACACCCCGGCCACGGCGGTCGCTGAAGGAACGAACACCACCCCGCTGGAAATCGCCGGCACCGAGGATGACGTCCTCTACCGGACCTACCGGGGCAACGTTGGCAACGTCGCCCAGGACCAGCGCGTGCTGAGTTACTCCCTGCCATCCAGGGGAGCGACAAAGGTGGACCTGCGGCTGCACTTCGCCGAACGGGCAGCCGGTAACAACGCTGTCGGCAAACGGGTGTTCTCCATCGACGTCGAAGGCGCGACAGTTCGCCAGGGCTTCGACATCTTCGCCGCTGCAGGCGATGTGAACACTGCAACGGTGTTGCCCATCGACAACGTCACGGTGGTCGGGGGAGCGGTCAACCTCACTCTGCGGGCATCGGTGGACTACCCGTCCATCGCCGCCATCGAGGTCCTGTGCCAGGGCAACTGCCCGGTGGACACGACCGCGCCGGCAGCGCCCGCCGGGCTTGCGGCAACGGCCAGCCAGGCCGGAGTGGCCCTGGACTGGACGGACAACGCCGAGGCGGACCTGATCGGGTACGACGTCTACCGCGCAGCCACCGAGGCGGGTCCGTTCAGCAAGTTGAACGCCACACCGGTCGCCACGTCCGCGTACACCGACAACTCGGCGGCGCCGAACACGACATACGCCTACCGCGTCACCGCTGTGGACTCGTCGGAGAACGTCTCCCCGCCCTCCACCACCGTGACGGCCACCACGCCGGCACCGCCAGTGCAGCAACCGATCCGGATCAACACCGGCGGCGCGGCACAGACGGTCGGCAACACCGCTTGGTCGGCCTGCGCAACTGTCACCACGTGCAGCGGATGGGTGTCCGGCGGTAACCCGTACTCCGAGACGGACACGATCACCGGCATCCCGGCCGGGCTGAACAACACGATCTTCCAGTCCGAGTGGACGGGTACCGCCGCGACCGGCTCGAGGGCCTTCGGGTTCGCCGTCCCGGTGCTCAACGGCAACTACCAGGTCCGCCTGCACTTCGCGGAACTGAACAAGTCGGCCGCCAACACCAGGACCTTCGACGTCCGGTTGGAGAACACCACGGTGCTCTCGAACTTCGACATCTGGACGGCCGCCGGCGGCATCGACCGCGCGATCGTGCGGCAGTTCCCGGTGACCGTGACCGACGGCGTCATGACGATCGACTTCATCCGGCGGATCGAGAACGCGAAGATCTCCGCGATCGAGATCGTGCCGGTGGACACCACTGCCCCGGCAGCGGTGACCGGAGTGACGGCGGCCGGTGTGGCCACCGGTGTCAACCTCGGGTGGTCGGCCAGCACGGCGACGGATCTGGCCGGGTACAACGTGTATCGGTCGGGTTCGGCGACGGGGACGTTCACGAAGGTGAACGCCGCGCTATTGACCGGCACGACCTACGCCGACACCACGGCGCCGCAGGGCGTGACGTCCTACTACCAGGTGACGGCGACGGACATCTCGGGCAATGAGTCCGCGAAGTCCTCGACGGTGAACGCCCTGCGCCCGGACACCACCGCACCCGCGGCGGTGACCGGGGTCAGCGCCACTGGTGTGGCCACCGGCATCAACCTCGGATGGACGGCACGCACGGAGTCCGACCTGGCCGGCTACAACGTGTACCGGTCCGGTTCGGCGACGGGGACGTTCACGAAGGTGAACGCCGCGGTGCTGATCGGCACGACCTACGCCGATACCACGGCGCCGGTCGGGGTGGCGTCGTTCTACCAGGTCACCGCGGTCGATCAGGCGGGTAATGAGTCCGTCCGGTCTGCCACGGTGAATGCCGTCCGGCCCGACACCACTGCTCCGGATGCGGTGACCGGGGTGACGGCCACTGCGTCGACGGCCGGCGTCACGGTGGGCTGGTCGGCCAGCACGGCGACGGATCTGGCCGGGTACAACGTGTATCGGTCGGGTTCGGCGACGGGGACGTTCACGAAGGTGAACGCCGCGGTGCTGACCGGCACGACCTACGCCGACACCACGGCGCCGCAGGGCGTCACGTCGTACTACCAGGTGACGGCGACGGACATCTCGGGCAATGAGTCCGCGAAGTCCTCGACGGTGAACGCCCTGCGCCCGGACACCACCGCACCCGCGGCGGTGACCGGGGTCAGCGCCACCGGTGTGGCCACCGGCATCAACCTCGGATGGACGGCACGCACGGAGTCCGACCTGGCCGGCTACAACGTGTACCGGTCCGGTTCGGCGACGGGGACGTTCACGAAGGTGAACGCCGCGGTGCTGATCGGCACGACCTACGCCGATACCACGGCGCCGGTCGGGGTGGCGTCGTTCTACCAGGTCACCGCGGTCGATCAGGCGGGTAATGAGTCCGTCCGGTCTGCCACGGTGAATGCCGTCCGGCCCGACACCACTGCTCCGGATGCGGTGACCGGGGTGACGGCCACTGCGTCGACGGCCGGCGTCACGGTGGGCTGGTCGGCCAGCACGGCGACGGATCTGGGCGGGTACAACGTGTATCGGTCGGGTTCGGCGACGGGGACGTTCACGAAGGTGAACGCCGCGGTGCTGACCGGCACGACCTACGCCGATACCACGGCGCCGGTCGGGGTGGCGTCGTTCTACCAGGTGACAGCGGTCGATCAGGTGGGTAACGAGTCCGTCCGGTCTGCGACGGTGAATGCCACCAGGCCGGAGCCGCCCACGTCGGCGACGACGGTGCGGATCAACGCCGGTGGTCCGGCGGTGACGGTGGGCGGTGTGCAGTGGGCGGCCGACCAGTCGTTCACCGGTGGCAAGTCCTACGTCAACGCGGTGCCGATCGCCGGGACGACGAACGACGTGCTGTTCCAGTCCGAGCGGAGCAACACCTCGTTCAGCTACTCGATCCCGGTCGCCGACGGGACCTACGATGTGCGGCTGCACTTCGCCGAGATCTATTGGGGTGCAAACGGTGGCGGTGCCGGTGGTACCGGCAGGCGGGTCTTCAGCGCCAACATCGAGGGCGGCGCAGTGGAACTGGCCAACTTCGACATGAACGCTGTTGCCGCTCCGATGACGGCGATCGTCCGCAGTTACCGGTCGACGATCACCGACGGCCGGGTCGACATCGCCTTCGCGGCTACGGTCAACCAGGCCAAGGTGTCCGCCATCGAGATCATCCCGGCGGACACCACCGCACCGGCTGCGGTGACCGGGGTGACGGCCACTGCGTCGACGGCCGGCGTCACGGTGGGCTGGTCGGCCAGCACGGCGACGGATCTGGCCGGGTACAACGTGTATCGGTCGGGTTCGGCGACGGGGACGTTCACGAAGGTGAACGCCGCGGTGCTGACCGGCACGACCTACGCCGATACCACGGCGCCGGTCGGGGTGGCGTCGTTCTACCAGGTGACAGCGGTCGATCAGGCGGGTAACGAGTCCGTCCGGTCTGCGACGGTGAATGCCACCAGGCCGGAGCCGCCCACGTCGGCGACGACGGTGCGGATCAACGCCGGTGGTCCGGCGGTGACGGTGGGCGGTGTGCAGTGGGCGGCCGACCAGTCGTTCACCGGTGGCAAGTCCTACGTCAACGCGGTGCCGATCGCCGGGACGACGAACGACGTGCTGTTCCAGTCCGAGCGGAGCAACACCTCGTTCAGCTACTCGATCCCGGTCGCCGACGGGACCTACGATGTGCGGCTGCACTTCGCCGAGATCTATTGGGGTGCAAACGGTGGCGGTGCCGGTGGTACCGGCAGGCGGGTCTTCAGCGCCAACATCGAGGGCGGCGCAGTGGAACTGGCCAACTTCGACATGAACGCTGTTGCCGCTCCGATGACGGCGATCGTCCGCAGTTATCGGTCGACGATCACCGACGGCCGGGTCGACATCGCCTTCGCGGCTACGGTCAACCAGGCCAAGGTGTCCGCCATCGAGATCATCCCGGCGGACACCACCGCACCGGCTGCGGTGACCGGGGTGACGGCCACTGCGTCGACGGCCGGCGTCACGGTGGGCTGGTCGGCCAGCACGGCGACGGATCTGGCCGGGTACAACGTGTATCGGTCGGGTTCGGCGACGGGGACGTTCACGAAGGTGAACGCCGCGCTGCTGACCGGCACGACCTACGCCGACACCACGGCGCCGCAGGGCGTGACGTCGTACTACCAGGTGACGGCGACGGACATCTCGGGCAATGAGTCCGCGAAGTCCTCGACGGTGAATGCCACCAGGCCGGCGGCGGCGCGGCCCACCATCCGGATCAACACCGGTGGTACCGCACAGACAGTCAGCGGGACCGGTTGGACGGCGTGCACGGCCATCACAGCGTGCAGTGGTTGGGTCAGCGGCGGATTCGCTTACTCGGAGAACGACACCATCAGCGGGCTTCCGGCCGGCACGAACAACACGCTGTTCCGGTCGGAGTGGACAGGTGGCGCCACCGGCTCCAACGCGGTGGCCGTTGGGGCGCGGGCGTTCGGCTTCCAGGTGCCCGTACCCAACGGGACCTACCAGGTGCGCCTGCACTTCGCCGAACTGAACAAGACCGCTCCCAACACCCGGACCTTCGACGTCCGACTGGAGAACACGACGGTCCTGTCCAGCTTCGACGTGTTCGCCCAGGCGGGCGGTATCGACCGGGCGATCGTCCGGCAGTTCCCGGTGACGGTCGCGGACGGCCAACTCACCATCGACTTCATCCGCCGGATCGAGAACGCGAAGATCAGCGCGATCGAGATCATCCCGATCGGATGAGACAGGGTCCCGGCCGCCCGGTGTCGGGGGCAGCCGGAGCGTGAACAGCGCAACGCCGGCCGTCCCGGAAACCGGGCGGCCGGTGTTGCGCTGTCGGCATGAATGGAAGTGGTCGGTGTCCGTCGTCGCTTTCCGCCGTGGCTGAGGCTCAGGCAACGGTTCGGCATTCGATCGGCCCGTGAGACGCCGGACAGCAGCACTCCCGCCGGCAGTCGATGAAGGCGGCCGTGTCGTGGCCGGCTCAGCCGGTACGGACCTCGGGCTCGTTGGTGAGCAGGAGCCTTGTCAGCTCAACCCGGGAGCGGATGTTCAATTTGGCAAAAGCACTTTTCAGGTGCGAGTCCACGGTGTGTTTGGACAGGAACAGGCTCGCTGCGATCTCCCTGTTGGTCATGCCCTCGGCCACCAGCCGAACGATCCGGAGCTCACCCGGGGCGAGCCGTCGCCATTCGAGACCGGGTACGGACACCCGCTGGATGTTGCTCATCCGCGGGGTCGACTCCTGCACCGCAGGCGTTGGAACCGGCGGGGTCGGCATGTCAGTCCTGGCCATCACCACAGCCAGTTCCTCCCGCGAGGTCACGTTCAGCTTCTTGAGCAGCCGCGCCGAGTGCCAGCGGACCGTCCCCTCGCTGACCGCCAACCGACGGGCGATCACCTTGGTCGGTGTCCCTCCGGCCAGTTCCGCCAGGATCTGCTGCTCGCGGGTCGTCAGGCCGGCCGTCGTCCCGTCCTCCAGAGTGATCTCCCGCCGGCTGAGGACGCGGAGCGCCGAGATCAACCGGCTGACCTGTTGCGCGGACACGGCCGGATCACCGCTCACCACCGACCGCAGCGAACGGCCGAGCTCTGCAGGCGTGAGGTCGGCGCTGAGCCAACCGTCGGCGCCGGCGGCCAGTGCGGGGACCAGCAGATCGTCGACACCGTCGCCGTCGTGCGCCAGCACGACGATGTGATCGGCCACTCCCTCGCGGGAGAGCCGCCTGACCGTCGCGACCAACCCGGCCAGCAGCGGTGCGATGACCAGGCACATATCAGCGGCCCGGTGTGGACGGAGCAGGGATGCGGCGGTGCCCGACGACGCCACACCGACGATGACAAGCCCTGCGGCGGCGGGTGATCCGACGAGTTTCCGGAGCGGATCACCGGCATCGGAAATCACGAAGGCGGTGAGGGTGTCGACCGCGGTCGGAGACGCCTCAGATCCTGCGACGGCGGCCTGCACCTCCACTTGCGGGCCCCCCGGACGATGAGAAGCGGCGGTCCATCCGTTGCGCCGATCGGCGCGAAAACACCCGTTTGAACATCCGCGATGACGGTCAGTAGGCACGGTAACCCACGGACGGCCCAAAAAGAATGGCTTTCAAACAAATTTTCTAAGAACTCCGTCGATGGCGGCACTGAGCGTGATGTGGCGCGCAGACTGCCGTGCCGGCGAGCGCTGCGGCGACCGGTCGTTGAGTGTCACCATTCGGTGGCCGTCAGCGGCCGTCCCAGGGCAGCAGCCGGACGCGCCACGGTCCCAGCAGCGTCATCGGATCGAGGTACACACGGTCCGGGAGCCGCGCGCCCCAGTGCAGGCAGACGGCGGGCGCGCACGCGGGGTGCCCGGCCTGCACCGTCCCGATCGGCTCGCCGGCCAGCACCCGCTCACCCGCCCGAACCCCCGCGCTCACCGGTTCGTAGGTGGTGCGCAACCCGCCGGTGTGCTCCACCGACACCACCCCGCGACCTGCGACCGCCCCAGCGAAGACCACGTAGCCGTCGCCCGCGGTCAACACCGGGGATCCCACCACCGCGGCCAGATCGACGCCGCGATGCCCTGCCCCGTAGCGGCTCGGCGGGGCGGTGAACGGCGTCAGGACCAACGGTGGCGGTGCGACCGGCAGGACGTAGCCCGTCCCCGCCGCCGCCGCCGCGACCGACCCCGCCGAACCCTTTGGCGGGGGCGGCTGGGACGTGACGAACGGGTCGGCGCCCGTCGGTGAAGAGGAGGCCAGTAGCAGCGGGATCATCACCGCGACGAACAGCAGCCACCCGGATCGCGCTGCTGGTGGCATCATCGGTTCAGCGTGGTCGCCAGATCACCGCGCGCGCCGGTTCATCGGCGGATTGTGGACAACTCGCGGGTCGCTGATCGACCAGGTCCGTCCCCGCGCCGGTCATGTCGACAGGGCCGGATCGGCTATCCTTGCTTGGCAGCCCGTGCAAGCGGGCTGACTTCGCACGCCTTGTTGCTGTAGGTGGATCGCTCACCGGCCCGAGGTGCACCGTTGGTCCCGCGAGGGTGGTGCGCCCGGAAGGCGTCAGGGCCGACGGTCAACCGACCTTCGGCGACAACCGAGACCGCGTCCGTTTCAGGCCGAGAGGGCCGGCGGGCGCCCGCACCGAGAGGACGCGCCGCAATGGCTGTCGTCACCATGCGTCAGATGCTGGACGCAGGTGTCCACTTCGGACACCAGACCAGGCGCTGGAACCCGAAGATGAAGCGATTCATCTTCACCGAGCGCAACGGCATCTACATCATCGACCTGCAGCAGACGCTGCAGTACGTGGACCGGGCCTACGAGTTCATCCGCGAGACCGTCGCCCACGGCGGCACCGTGCTGTTCATCGGCACCAAGCGCCAGGCACAGGAGGCGATCGCCGAGCAGGCGACCCGCGTCTCCATGCCGTATGTCAACCAGCGCTGGCTCGGCGGCATGCTGACCAACTTCCAGACCGTGCACAAGCGCCTGCAGCGCCTCAAGGACCTCGAGGCGATGGAGACCTCCGGCGAGTTCGAGGGCCGCACCAAGAAAGAGGTGCTGCTGCTGACCCGCGAGAAGGACAAGCTGGCCAAGACCCTCGGCGGCATCCGCGACATGGCCAAGGTCCCGTCGGCCGTCTGGATCGTGGACACCAAGAAGGAGCACATCGCCGTCGGCGAGGCGCGCAAGCTGAACATCCCGGTCGTCGCGGTGCTGGACACCAACTGTGATCCCGATGAGGTCGACTACCCGGTTCCGGGTAACGACGACGCCATCCGGTCCGCCGCGCTGCTCACCAAGGTGATCGCCGAAGCCGTCGCCGCCGGCCTGATCGCCCGTTCCGGTGGCGCCGCGGTGGCCGCCGGCGAGGAGCCGCTGGCCGAGTGGGAGCGCGAGCTGCTGGCATCCGGTGCCGAGACGGCACCTGCCGCCGCCGCTGCGTCCGAGCCTGCCGCCGCTGGGTCCGAGCCTGCCGCCGCTGGGTCCGAGCCTGCCGCCGCTGGGTCCGAGCCTGCCGCCGCTGCGTCCGAGCCTGCCGGCGATCCGGTCGAGGAGGCCCGCGGCCAGGTCATCGGCGAGCGCGAGTCCGGTGCGGAGGCCGTCATCCAGGTTGAGGCCGACGCCGACGCCGGTGTCGAGGCGATCGTCCCGAACGAGCAGGCCAGCGTCAACAGCTGACGTGCTGCTCCGCCGTTCCGACTGGTGGGGCCGTCCAACGGGTGCACCCGGAAGCGGGTGGCCACCTGATCTCTTCCGAGTAGACAAGGAATACCGCCGACCATGGCGAATATCAGTGCTGCCGACGTCAAGCGGCTCCGGGAACTGACCGGCGCCGGGATGATGGACTGCAAGCGGGCTCTGGACGAGTCCGGTGGCGACTTCGACAAGGCCGTCGAGTTCCTGCGCATCAAGGGTGCGAAGGACATCGGCAAGCGGGCCGAGCGGACAACTGCCGAGGGCCTGGTGGCCGCGGCCGGGGGTGCGCTCATCGAGCTGGACAGCGAGACGGACTTCGTCGCCAAGAACGCCGAGTTCCAGCAGCTCGCGGACAGCGTCGTGAACGTCGCCGCGCAACTCGATGCCGGCGTCGGTGTCGATCAGGTGCTGGCCGCCCCGCTGGGCAGCGGCACCGTTGCCGACGCGATCAACGCCGCATCCGTGAAGTTGGGGGAGAAACTGGAGCTACGGCGGGTTGTCAAGTACGACGGCCCGACCACCGTGTACCTGCACAAGCGGTCCGCCGACCTGCCGCCTTCGATCGGCGTGTTGGTCCAGTACAGCGGCGATGCCGGTACGGCGACGGAGGCCGCCCGCGGCGCCGCGATGCAGATCGCGTCGCTCAAGGCCCGCTACGTCACCCGGGACGAGATCCCGGCCGACGTCGTCGAATCCGAGAAGCGGATCGCCGAGGCGACCGCCCGCGAGGAGGGCAAGCCCGAGGGCGCGCTGTCGCGCATCGTCGAGGGTCGGGTGAACGGCTTCTTCAAGGAGACCGTGCTCACCGAGCAGTCCTCGGTGCTGGATTCGAAGAAGACGGTCGGTGCGCTGCTGGCCGACGCCGGCGTGACCGTCACCGCGTTCAGCCGGTTCGAGGTCGGCACTGCCTGATCTGTCGTGCGCAGCACTCACACGCTCAGCCTCACACCGCGGCGCGGCGGCGCCCGCCCGCCGCGGTGTGAGGGGCGTGTGGCTCTAGGGTCGTGAGGAGCGCCGGTACTTTCCGGTCACCGGACCTCAGGCGTGACAACTTCGAAATTCTGTGGTGACCGACGGCGGGAGCGGCATGGCACAGGAGAACCCACGACGCCCGTTTCGTCGGGTCGTCCTCAAGCTCGGCGGCGAGATGTTCGGCGGGGGAGAGGTCGGCGTCGATCCGGATGTCGTCTCCACCGTGGCGGACCAGATCGCCGAGGTCGCGGCCGACGGTGTGCAGGTTGCCGTCGTCATCGGTGGCGGGAACTTCTTCCGCGGCGCCGAACTGCACGAGCGTGGCATGGACCGGGCCAGAGCCGACTACATGGGCATGCTCGGCACCGTGATGAACTGCCTTGCGCTGCAGGACTTTTTGGAGCGCGAGCACCACATCGACACCCGCGTCCAGACAGCTATCACCATGGGCCAGGTCGCCGAGCCCTACATCCCGCGGCGAGCCGTCCGGCACCTGGAGAAGGGCCGCGTCGTCATCTTCGGCGCCGGCGTCGGGATGCCCTATTTCTCGACCGACACGACAGCCGCCCAGCGCGCGCTGGAGATCGGTGCCGACGTCGTGCTGATGGCCAAGGCCGTCGACGGTGTCTACGACGCCGATCCGCGCCGCGTCCCGGACGCGAAGATGTTCAGCGAGATCACCCACCGCGAGGTGCTCGAGCGCGGGCTGCGGGTGGCCGATGCGACGGCGTTCAGCCTGTGCATGGACAACGACATGCCCATCATCGTGTTCAACCTGCTGACCAACGGCAACATCGGCAAAGCTGTTCGTGGGGCCGTGATCGGCACCCTGGTGTACACGCCGCCCAGAGTGGAATCGGAAAGGCGCAGAACATGATCGACGAGACGCTCTTCGATGCCGAGGAGAAGATGGAAAAGGCCGTGTCTGTCGCGAAGGACGATCTCGCGACGCTGCGGACCGGCCGGGCCAACCCCAACATGTTCGGACGCGTCGTGCTCGACTACTACGGTGCACCGACGCCGCTGACCCAGATGGCCACCATCAACATCCCCGAAGCCAGGATGGCGGTCATCAAGCCGTACGACGCCAACCAGCTGCACGCCATCGAGAAGGCGATCCGCGACTCCGACCTGGGAGTGAACCCCGGTACCGACGGCATCGTCATCCGGGTGGTCTTCCCACAGTTGACCGAGCAGCGCCGGCGTGAGCTGGGCAAGACCGCACGGTCCAAGGGTGAGGAAGCGAAGGTCTCGATCCGCAACATCCGCCGGAAGGCGAAGGACACCCTGGACAAGCTGTCCAAGGACGGCGAGGTCGGCGAGGACGACGTCACCCGCGCGGAGAAGGAATTGCAGTCGCTCACCGATCAGTACGTCAGCCAGGTCGATGAACTGGTCAAGCACAAGGAAGCCGAGCTGCTCGAAGTCTGATGGATGCCCCCAGACCCGGTGAGCCGCCGGACGGGCCGGTGGCTGCAGGGGACTCCGCGGCCACCGACCCGGCTCCCGATCGGCCCCCCGAGCAGACCACCGATCGGACAGGACGCACCGGGACCGCATCCCGCGCCGGACGGGATCTCCCGCGCGCCATCGGGGTCGGTCTCGCACTCGGCGCGCTCTGCATCGGCAGCCTGCTGATCTATCGGCAGAGCTTCGTGGTCATCATCGTGGCGGCCGTCGCGGCATCGATCTGGGAACTGCGCGGAACCCTCGCGCGATCGCGCGGGATCACGATCAGTTGGATCCCGATGGTCGTGGGTTCGGCGGCCACGGTGGCGCTTGCCTGGCCGTACGGGCAGAACGCGCAGGCCGCCGGACTGGCGTTCACCGCGTTGGCCTGCATGATCTGGCGATTCCCCGGCGGGGCCAAGGGTTTCGTCACCGACCTCGCCGTTTCGATCTTCGTCGTGGTGTATCTCGGTCTTTTCGCCTCGTTCGCGACGCTGATGCTGGCCGCACCGGACGGCGCCGCCCGGATCATCACCTTCATGATCATGGTCGTCTGTTCGGACACCGGCGGGTATGCGGCGGGTGTGCTGTTCGGTCGACATCCGATGGCGCCCAGCATCTCTCCGAAGAAGTCGTGGGAGGGTTTCGCCGGATCGGGCTTCGCCGCCATGGTCGGCGGCGCACTGTGCCTGTGGCTGCTGCTCGACGGGCAATGGTGGCAGGGCGTCGTCGCCGGCGCCGCGGTGGCGGTGGTGGCCACCGCCGGTGACCTCACCGAATCGTTGATCAAGCGCGACCTCGGGGTCAAGGACATGGGCAACCTGCTGCCCGGTCACGGCGGCGTGATGGACCGGATGGATTCGCTGCTCCCGTCGGCGGTCGTCACCTGGGCGCTGCTGGCATTGTTTGTTCCTGCCGGTGCAGTGGCACTATCTGCTGCGTGACGCCACCCCTGGTTCTGCTGCATGCCTTTCCCCTCGACGCCCGGATGTTCGATCCCGTCCGGCCGCTGATCGCCGAGCATGTCGACGTCCTCACACCGGATCTGCGCGGATTCGGAGGCGGACCGGCCCTGGGCGACCCGCCGCCGGAACCGGACCTGGACGTCCTGGCCCGCGACGTGCTCGCCGCGCTGGACGACCAGGGCATCGACCGAGCGATCCTCGGCGGCGTCTCGATGGGCGGGTACGTGGCGCTCGCCGTGTTGCGCCGGGCTCCGCAACGGGTGGCCGGTCTGGTGCTCGCGGACACCAGAAGCGGCGCCGACGACCAGGGTGCGCTCGACCGCCGGCGGATCACCGCCGAGCGTGCCGACCGCGGTGAGATCGCCTCCGGTCTTGATGCGGTCGGGCCGTTGATCGGAAAGGGCGCCGCCGAACCGGTGCGGAACTCCCTGGCGGAGATGGCCGACGCGGTGCCGGCCGAAACCGTTGCGTGGGCCCAGCGGGCAATGGCGGCCCGGCCGGACTCGACAGCTGAGCTGGCCGGTGCGGGGCTCCCGGTGTTGGTCGTGGTGGGCGAAACCGACAGCGTCACACCGCCCGAGGTCGCCAGGGAGATGGCGACCGCAGTGAACGGGGCGGAACTCGTGCAGCTCCCCGAGGTCGGGCATCTGAGCCCTGCCGAGGATCCCCAAGGCTTCGCCACCGCTCTGACCGGGTGGCTCGGCCGGCACTTCTGAGCTGTCGGGTCCCGCAGCGCACCGTCAGCGTGCCGGCTGATCGACGGGCACTCATTGATGTCAGGCCCATGTGGCAGGGTGGTCACATGGGGCAACGATCACGATGAGCAACGACAACCCGCTATCTTCAACACCTCTGCCGCGCTATCCCGGCGCCGACGATCTGGTCCGATCGGTCGCCGGAGAGGCCATTGCACTGCGCGGCCTCACCAAGGCCTTCGGGCCCCATGTCGCCGTCGATCATGTCGATCTCGATGTGCCGGCCGGATCCTTCTTCGGGCTCGTCGGCCCGAACGGCGCGGGCAAGACCACCACCCTGTCGATGGTCACCGGACTGCTGCGCCCGGATGCCGGCCGAGTCGTGGTCGCCGGTGTCGATGTCTGGGCCGATCCGGCCGCTGCGAAGGCAAGGATGGGTGTGCTGCCGGACGGGCTGCGGCTGTTCGAACGGCTCTCCGGGCCGGAGCTGCTGAGCTACCTCGGCCGGCTGCGTGGAATGCCCGCCGACGTCGTGCGCGGCAGGGCGTCCGAGCTCATCACGGTGCTCGACCTCGCCGACGCCGGCAACACCTTGGTCGCGGACTACTCCACCGGCATGCGGAAGAAGATCACCTTGGCGGCGGCACTGCTGCACTCGCCTGCTGTGCTGCTGCTCGACGAACCATTGGAAGCGGTGGACCCGGTGTCCGCCAGGATCATTCGCAGCGTGCTGGCGCGGTACACCCGCAGCGGCGGGACCGTCATCTTCTCCTCCCATGTGATGGAGCTCGTCGAGGGCTTGTGCTCGCATGTCGCGGTGATGGCCAAGGGACGGATCATCGCCGCCGGGGAATTGGCAGCCGTTCGCGGGTCTGCGGCGAGCCTGGACGACGCGTTCATGCATCTGATCGGCGCCTCCGACGTGCAGGAGGGTGGGCTGTCATGGTTGGGATCTTCGCCGGCCTGAAGTGGCGGCTGATGACCAGCCGGATCCGCGCCAGCAAGGGTGCCACCAAGGTCGGCATGGTCGTACTGCTGGTGGTGGTCGTAGTTCTTCTGGGATTCGCCGCGCTCGGCCTCGCCGCCTTGCGCGCGGTCCCCGAGTACAACGACGACATCATCGTCACTGTCTTCACCGTGCAGTTGGTGGCCTGGGTGATGACCCCGTTGGTGGCGTTCGGCGTCGACGAGACCGTCGACCCGGCGCGGTTCGCATTGCTGCCGATCCGCTTGCAGACGTTGCAGCGGGGGTTACTGGTCACCGCGCTGATCGGCTGGTTCCCGGCAGGCAATGTCATCGTCCTGCTGGGGGCTGCCATCGGGATCGGCGTACCGCTGGCCGTGCTCCCGGTCGCACTGGTCTGTGCCGCGGTCCAACTGTTGCTGTGCGTGGTGTTGTCCAGGGCGGCGTCCACGGCCATGTCCGCGTTGATGTCCAGCCGTCGTGGGCGCGATCTCGGGATGGCCGTGGGGCTCGGCATCTTCGTGCTCTATCTCGGATTCGTGGCCATTCTGAACAACCCCGGCAGTGACGGTTCGGCGCTGCAGAGCGGCGTGCAGCGCACGGCGTCGGTGTTGCAGTGGACCCCGCCGGGAGCGCTGGCGGCGTTGCCCGGACAGCTGGCCGACGGCTCCTGGGGACGGGCTGCTATCTCGGGGCTGATCGCGCTCGGGGGGCTGGCGCTCGCCTGGTGGTGGTGGTCGGTCGCCCTGCGGAACAGCCTGACGACGGTGCCGTCCACGACCGCGGGCTCGTCGCCCGCCGGTCACGGCTCGGAGGACACCGCGGTCGGTGTCGGAGTCGCGGGAACCATGCAGGTGGTCGCCGGTCGCGACCGGAGGCTGGCCTGGCGGGACCCGATGCGGCGGATGCCGTGGTTGATGCTGATGGTGCTGACGCTGGTCTGGCCATTCCTGGTGGTCCGCGGATCAGGCGCCGTGTTCGCGGTCGCCCTTGGCGCGGTGCTGTGCGGGTCGCAGGCCGGTAACCAGTACGGCGTCGAGGGTTCCGGACTCTGGCTGCACCTGCAGACGATCACCGACCGCACCAAGGCTCGGGGCGAGGTGCTGGGGCACGCACTGACGGTGCTCTTCCCCGGCATCGTCATCGTCCTGGTGGGGGTGGCGGTGCAGGCGATCGTCCACAGCGACTACGGCAACGTTCCCGCCGCGCTCGGAGTGTGCTGGGGTGCACTGCTGGGTGGGTTGGCTGCCGCGAGCTACCTGTCCGCCGCTGTGCCGTACGCGATGCCGCAGAGTCGCAAATCGCTGTTCGCCTCCAGCGTTCCGGGTCAGAAGGGTAGGACGACCGCCGCGAGCCTCGGGGTTTTCGGCGGCGCGATCGTGGTGGCCCTGCCTGCTGTGGTGGCTGCCGTCCTGGCCGCACTGGTCAGCCCCGTGTGGGGTTGGGTCGCGCTGGTGCTCGGCCCGGTGGTGGGGGCCGTCGCGCTGGTGATCTCGGCGCGGATGACGGCCGACCGGTATCTCGACAGCGCTCCGGAGATCTTCGCCATCGTGTCGGCCGGCGACCGGGTATAGGTCGGGTTCCCGAGTATCCAAGTGCCGGTGACACTGCGGCCCGGCCACGCGTACGTGGCCGGGCCGCGGTGTTGCTGCCGGAGTCGTCCTGACAGTCCGGGCTGGGTCAGTGACCGCCCATGGCGCGTTCGGCGAACGCCCGCATGCCCTTTCGCTGCTGTGTCGGCACCGCTGCGTCTTCGCCGGCTGACTCGTCGACGCGGGGGAACGTGTCGGTGTCGGACTCGGAGACATCGGCCGGGACGTCAGAACCTGAGTCGAAGTGCTCCGCCAGTGCCTGCAGGGCGGGATCGTCGCCAGCTCCACCCGCGTCCTGCCCGGCCGACGTGTCGTCGGCCGTGCTCGGCTCACCGCCACGCGGTTCCGCCCGTCGTGACTCGACGGTGACGTCGTCCCACGGCCCCCGGCGCTTTCCGTAGCCCTTGGGCAGGTCGGTCGGTCGGTCGGCGGGGTCCACCGGGAAGTCGGCGGCCACCGGGCGTCCGGATTCACCGTCCGGCCGGTCGAGCAGGGTCGGTGCGGTGGCGGCGAGCTGATCGACCTGTTGCAGGTGATCACGTAGATGAAGCGAGCTGATCCAGCACGGAACCACGCAGTGAACTGAGCTGCTGGAAGGCGGCATCGGCCTCGGCGACCCGCTGGTGTGATTCGGCGGCTGCACGTCGAACGAGTTCGGCCGCTTGCGCTGTCGCCTCGCTGATCCTGGACTCCGCCTCGGTGGTGGCATCCGCGACCCGCTGCTTGGCGTCGGCGACCGAGATCTCCTCGCGCTCGGTGAGCCGCTGGTGCGCCTCTGCCCGCCGGGAGCTGATGGCGATCTCGAAGTCCTCTTCGATCGCGGTGCGCCTGGCCAGGCCCTCGGCGTCGAGTCGTTCCCGCTCTGCGGTGGCGGCTGCGGTGAGCGCTTCTGCTTCCTCGCGCGCCGAGGTGACGGTGTGCTCGGCTTCGTCCCGTGCCGCGGTGAGGGTCGCGGTCGCCTCGGCGCGTGCCGACGTCAGCGTTGCGGTGGCCTCGTTCCGCGCGGCGGTGAGGGTCGCGGTCGCCTCGTTGCGGGCGGCCGCCAACGTCGACGTCGCTTCCTCGCGGGCAGCGGTCAGCGTTGCCCGGGACTCCTCGGTGGCCGTGAGCACCAGTCTCTCGGCCTCCGCGGTGGCCGCTGCGATCGTCGCCTGCGATTCTGCGGTCGCGGTCGCCCTGGTGTTCTCCGCCTCGGTGCTCGCCTCGGACAGCATGTCGCGAACCTGGTCGGCCAGCTGGCGTCGAGTGCGCTCCCGTTCGGCGTCGAACCGGTCGCGCTCGGCCGCCGTGGCGGCGGTGACTGCCGCCGCACTTGCAGTGACCTTCTCGGCGTCGGCATTCGCCCGCGCCCTGATCTCCGCGGCCTCCTCCTCGGCCAGCCTGATCATTCGCTGCATGCGGTTGGACAGGCCGGTCATGGAAACCGGTTCCTTGGCGAGGTTGTCGAGCTGTGATCGGAGCTGGTCGACCTCGTGGTGAGCCACCTGCAGCTGTGCGGTCACCTCCGAGAGCCGTTGATTCGTGGCGTCGCCGTTGGCGGTGGCGATCCGCAGGTCGTATTCCAGACGCTCGAGATGAGCCGTCACCTGGTCTGGTGCGAACCCACGCCGGACGAGGTCAAAAGGGATCTGGGCGGGCAACCACTCGTTGGAGCTCATGGCTCTATCGTCCCACTCTGCGCGGCAGACTCAGCGCAACAACACCAGCTCAGTGTGCGGTCTGCCCGGTCGGCGGTTCGACGAGCTCCACCAGGACGCCGCCGGTGTCCTTGGGGTGCAGGAAGTTGATCGAGGAGCCGGCCGTTCCCCTTCGCGGCTCGTCGTACAGCGTCCGGACGCCCGCGGCGCGGGCGGCTGCTGCAGCCTGCCGCACATCGGTGACGCGGTACGCCAGCTGCTGCAGGCCGGGGCCGTTGCGCTCGATGAACTTGCCGATGGTCGAGTCCGGGGTGAGCGGCGCCAGCAACTGCACCTGGGCGCCGTCGCCGAACGCGATCATGGCCTCCTCGACTCCCTGCTCCTCGTTCCGCTCCTGATGGGTCAGGGTGCCACCGAGCACGGTGGTGTGGAACGCGATCGCCGCGTCCAGGTCCGGTACCGCAATGCCGACGTGATCGATCGCGGTGACGGGCAAGGCCGCAGCCGGTGTGGTCCCTCTCGCGGTGGTCTGCTGAGCGCTCATGGGCTCACCGTAAACCCGGTGTGGGTTAAGTTTCCTCGCATGGTTGCCGCTGCCCGGGTGTCTTCGGTGCCGACCACCGATGAACTGCTGGAAGCGGCCGATCGGGGATCCGTCCGGGCCGTCGCGCGGCTGCTGAGCCGGATCGAGGCCGGCGGCCAACGAGCCGCGGAGGTCGCTCACGCACTGAGTGGTCGTCGCCGCACGGGCGTCATCACCGGGATCACCGGGCCGCCGGGCGTCGGGAAATCGACGCTGACGACCGCTCTCATCTCGTCCTACCGGGCTCTGGGCCGTCGTGTCGCCGTCCTCGCTGTGGACCCCTCGAGCCCCTTCAGCGGCGGCGCGTTGCTCGGGGACCGGGTGCGGATGGCCGAACACGGCACCGACAGCGGCGTCTACATCCGATCGATGTCCAGCAGGGGTGAACTGGGCGGGCTCTCCGCGGCAGCGCCCGCGGCAGCGGACCTGTTCTCCTGCATCGGGTTCGACGAGGTCATCGTCGAGACCGTCGGCGTCGGACAGAACGAGATCGCGGTGATGCGGCTTGCCGACACGGTGATGGTGGTCCTCGCGCCAGGGATGGGTGACGGCATCCAGGCCGCCAAGGCCGGGATCCTCGAGATCGCGGACATCCTCGTGGTGAACAAGTCCGACCATGCGGGCGCGACGGCGACGGTCCGCGATCTCAAGGGGATGGTGGCGCTGGGCCGCTCGGGCGTTGCCGGCCCGGGCCGGTGGCGGACACCGGTGCTGTCGACGACCGCGTCGGCCGGTACCGGCATCGACGAGCTGTTGACCGCCGTCGAGGAACACCGCGAGAGTTTGCTGGCCAGTGGCGAAGCGGTCGCCCGACGGCTGCAGCGCGCTGAGATGGCCGTTCACGCCGTGGTTCTCGAGCGGGTCAACGCCGTCCTGGCATCGGCGTCGGGGGTCGAACAGCTCACGGCGGCCGCAGCCGTGGTCGTTGCCGGTGACAGTGATCACCACCACGCTGCAGCCACCGTGCTGGACTGGTTGGCCACCAACGGGTCTGATTCTTTGCAGGGCTAGCGTGAAAGGCATGACGGACACCATCGTCGTGAGCAACGTCGTGAAACGCTATGGATCGCTCACCGCGGTCGACGACGTCTCACTGAAGGTCGGGTACGGCGAGTTCTTCGGGATCCTGGGACCGAACGGCGCAGGCAAGACGACGCTGCTGGAGATCATCGAGGGCCTTCGGGAGGCCGATGCCGGCACCGTCACGGTTCTGGGTGAGCCGGTGTGGCCGCGAAACCCCGCACTGCTGCAGAGACTGGGCGTCCAGCTGCAGGCAACGGCCTTCTTCGAGCGCCTCACCACCAGGGAGCAACTCGAGACCTTCGCCGCGCTGTACGGCGTGCCGGACCGGAAGGTCGACGAGATGCTCGAGCTGGTGGCACTCACCGACAAAGCCGGCACGCCGGCCGAGAAGTTGTCCGGTGGTCAGGCGCAACGGCTGTCGATCGCCTGCGCGCTCATCCACGACCCGGAGATGGTCTTCCTCGACGAACCCACCGGACCGTTGGACCCGCAGGCGAAGCGCAACTTGTGGGAGGTGTTGCGGGCCATCAACGAACAGGGCAAGACCGTGGTGCTCACCACCCACTCGATGGACGAGGCCGAGGAGTTGTGCGACCGGGTCGCGATCATGGACAACGGCAAGATCTTGAAGATGGGAACGCCCGGCGACCTCGTGCGCGACCTCGATGCCCCGGTCCTGATCTCGGTGGAGACCGGCGCGGTGTCCGTGGAGGCCGCCAGGGCAATCGACGGCGTCGACCAAGCCAGCGGGGATCAAGCCTTCACCACGATGCAGACCCGCCGGCCCGCTCCGGTGCTGGCGGCGTTGGCGGAGGCCGACGCGCTGACCGGACTGCAGGTGCGCGGCGCGACGCTCGAGGACGTGTTCCTGGAGCTCACCGGGCGGGAGTACCGGATATGAGGGCGTTCTCGAGCCTGTCCAGCGCCATGCTCAAAGGTTTTTACCGGGACAAGGTCAGCCTGTTCTTCGCGATCCTGTTCCCGCTCTTCTTCATCATCATCTTCGGCACCATCTTCTCCGGTGGCGAGGCGGCCAGACCGATCGTGGTCGAGGTCGGGTCGGTGCCGCTGATCGACCAGCTGCCCGCCGAAGCCAGAGCCGCCCTCGACAGTGCCGTCGAATTGGTGCCCGGCTCCACGATGGATGCCGCGCTCGAACAGGTGCAGAAGGGCGACGCCGCCGCGGCATTGACACAGGACGGCGACATCCTGCGGCTCGACGTCTCCGCGGCTCAGCCGGCCATCGCCGGGTCGGTCCAGGGCATCTTCGCCGGCTTCGTCGACCAGGCCAACGTCGTCGTGTCCGGCTCGCCGCCGACGTACTCGCTGCAAACCGGTCAGGTCGAGGACGAGTCCCTGCAGCCGATCCAGTACATCGCTCCGGGAATGATCGGCTACGGGATCGCTGTCGGGGCGGTGTTCGGGGCGGCCCTGACGTTGATCACCTGGCGCGAGAAGAAGCTGCTCCGCCGGCTGCGGCTGGCTCCGGTCTCGACGTCGATGGTGGTGAGTTCGAGGGTCTCGGTGTCCATCGCGGTCGCCGTCTGCCAACTGGTGCTGTTCGTCGGGATCTCGATGCTGCCGTTCCTGGGCCTGCAGCTCAGCGGATCCTGGTACATGGCAGTGCCGCTGGTGATCGCCGGCACCCTGGCCTTCCTGGCGGTCGGGCTACTGGTCGGTGCGGTGGCGAAGACCGCCGAGGGCGGCAGCGGCCTGGCGAATCTCATCATCCTGCCGATGGCGTTCCTGTCCGGCGCCTTCATCCCGCTCGATGCTGCCCCACAATGGATGCTCACGGTGTCGAAGGTGCTGCCCATGGGGTACCTGGTGGAGGGGATGAAAGACGTCATGGTGCGCGGGGAGGGACCGTCCGCCGCGCTCCTGCCGATCGTCATCCTGCTCGGGTTCGCCGTTGCGATCACCGCGATCGCGACAAGGGTTTTCCGCTGGGATACCGCCTGAATCAGCGAGTCGGTCGGGGCATCCCCGCCCGGTCGCAGCACCCAGGTTTCAGGCGAAGTCTCCTGCTGCCTTGCGCACCTTCGTCAGCAGTACCGACAGCAGCCCCAGTTCGTTGTCGTCCAGCCCCACGAAGCCGAAGTCGGCGGCGGTGACGGCCGCTGTGGCGCTGGTCAACCGTTCTCGTCCGGCGTCGGTCAGTTCCACCAGGGTGGTCCGCCGGTCGCTCGGGTGCGGGAGGCGACGGGCCAGTCCATCCGATTCCAGGCGATCGACGATGTTGGTGATCGAGGTGGGGTGCAACTGCAGGCGCTCTCCCATCAGGCGCATGGGCAGCGACCCGCGCTGCGAGAACGACAGCAGCACCAGGGCCTCATACCGCGCGAAGGACAGTCCGTGCGGCTTGAGTCGCTCGTCCACGCTCGCCTGCAGGATCTGCTGCACCCGCATGATGTTGGTGACCGCCGACATCGCGGTGGCCGGTCCGATCCGGTCCTGCCACGTCTGGGCGGCACGCGCGATCGGGTCGAACGGCAATGCCGGGGCCGCGACGTTCGGACTCATTCGTGCACCGTAGCAAGGGTGCCCCGCGCCGTTCGCCCCGGAGGTGTGGCCCTTCTCGCACGATTAGTCGGACGTCCGACTGTTGGAGACCCACAAGAACCCGATATCCTGTCCGGACCGGAGACCCCGGACCCGGAAGAGGTGGCACCGATGCCCGACGACGCAGCGACCAAGGCCCAGATCACCGGTGGCAGGAAGCGTTGGGAGCTACGCTTCGACGCTGCCCGGGCCGCCGGCAAGGTTCGGGACATCGACTACACCACGCTCTCCGGGACGGTGGTCGATCCGGTGTACGGACCCGGTCCCGATGACGTGGTCGCGGATTTCGAGCGGATCGGTTGGCCGGGGGAGTTCCCGTTCACCAGGGGGCTGCACGCGACCGGCTATCGCGGAAAGCCGTGGACGATCCGGCAATTCGCGGGGTTCGGCAACGCTCAGGACACCAACGAGCGGTACAAGATGATCCTCGCCGAGGGCGGCCACGGGCTGAGCGTCGCCTTCGACATGCCGACCCTGATGGGCCGCGACTCGGACGATCCCCGGGCACTGGGCGAGGTCGGCCATTGCGGCGTCGCCATCGATTCGGCCGAGGATATGGAGACCCTCTTCGACGGCATCGATCTCCAGCAGGTCACCACCTCGATGACGATCTCCGGGCCGGCTGTACCGGTGTTCTGCATGTACCTGGTCGCGGCCGAGCGTCAGGGTGCCGGCGATGCCGGCATCAGGAATCTCAACGGGACGCTCCAGACCGACATCTTCAAGGAATACATCGCGCAGAAGGAATGGATCTTCCCGCCGGAACCGCACCTGCGGCTGATCGGCGACCTGATGGAGTTCTGCACGGACGCCATGCCCGACTACAAGCCGCTGTCGGTGTCGGGATATCACATCCGGGAAGCGGGATCGACTGCGGCGCAGGAACTTGCGTACACGCTGGCCGACGGATTCGGTTATGTTGAACTCGGTTTGTCCCGGGGAATCGACATCAACCGCTTCGCGCCCGGGCTCAGCTTCTTCTTCGACGCGCACATCGACTTCTTCGAGGAGATCGCGAAATTCCGTGCGGCCAGACGGATCTGGGCCCGCTGGATGCGCGATGTCTACGGCGCCACGGATCCGCGGGCGCAATGGCTCCGGTTCCACACCCAAACGGCGGGTGTGTCGCTGACCGCACAACAGCCGGACAACAACGTCACCCGCACCGCTGTCGAGGCGCTGGCCGCGGTGCTGGGCGGTACCAACTCCCTGCACACCAACGCCCTTGACGAGGTCCTGGCGTTGCCCAGCGAGAAGTCGGCACAGATCGCCCTGCGCACTCAGCAGGTGCTGATGGAGGAGACCGGCGTCATCAACGTCGCCGATCCGCTCGGTGGCAGTTGGTATGTGGAGGCGCTGACCGACCGGATGGAGGCCGAGGCGGAGCAGATCTTCGCCCGTATCGCCGACCTGGCTGCACTTGCGGTCCCGTCCGGACACCACCCTGTCGGAAAGATGACGAGCGGCATCCTGCGCGGCATCGAGGACGGCTACTTCACCGGCGAGATCGCCGATGCCGCCTTCGCCTACACACTGGCCGTGGAGAAGGGCGAGAAGAGGGTGGTCGGGGTCAACTCGCTGGTCGGTGGGATCGGCGAGGATCTCGAGATCCTTCGGATCTCCGGCGATGTGGAGACCGAGCAGAACGCAGTGCTCGCGCGGCGTCGCGCAGGACGCGACGCCGGCGCGGTCCGCGCCTGCATCGACGAGCTGACCACTGTCGCCCGCGGAACCGACAACATCGTGCCGGCCATGTTGGCGGCCGCTCGCGCGGAGGCGACGCTGGGCGAGATCTGCGATGCGCTGCGGGCCGTATGGGGCACCTACACCGAGCCGGCGCGGATCTGACCCGGCAGGGCTGAACGCGAGACGGCCGACTGCCGAGGCGAGCCAGCAGAGATGTCGACGGCCCGGCGGGACAATGTCCCGCCGGGCCGTCCTTGGGTGGTGGTTCGGTCAGGTGTGGCCCGACCCGCTCGCCGTCAGCGTTGCAGGCTGTTGCCGCTGTAGTCGAGCGTCCGCTGCTGGGGGGCGGCCGCCGTCCGGTTCGCCATCCGGCTGCCGTCCTCGAACAACCCGGACTTGGTGCGGGCCAACGTCATCACGGCATGTGCGGCGGCGTCACCGAGCTCGGCCAAGGCCTTGGTGCTCAGGTTGTTGATGGTGTCGCACGCCTGGTGGTAGCAGCGGTCGTAGGCGATCCCCGCGGTGCCGCCGTAGATCACAGCTTCCGCTTCGGTCTTGATCCCCTCGGCACCGCTGAACAGTCCGCCGGCCGGGATCCCGGCTGCAATGAAGGGACCGTAGTCGGAGCGTCCGTCAAAGTCCGTGGGCTCGGTTTCCAGGCCGTGGTCGGCGAAGTAGTTGTTGAAGATGTCCTCGATCTGCGCCGAACCGGGGGGTCCTCCGGCCTCGGAATCGGGGGTGCCGCTGTCGCCGGATCCATCGCCGTCGTAGACGAAACGGACGTAGTTGGGCGAGCCGAGCATGTCGAAGTTCAGGTTGGCATAGATGGTTCCCAGTTGGCGGTTGCCGAGGCTGGTCACGTAGTGCGTCGACCCCTGCAGTCCCGCCTCCTCCCCGCCCCAGAATGCAAACCGCAGCTTCTGCCGGGGCTGGATGCCCAGGCGCGACATCTGGACAGCCGTCTCGAGGATGGTCGCGGTGCCGCTCCCGTTGTCGTTGATGCCCGGGCCCGCCGCCACCGAGTCGAGGTGCGCACCCACGACCACCACCTTGTCCGGGTTGCCGGCACGCGAATCAGCGAGGACGTTGGAGGTCTTGACCGTGTCGATGCGAGTGTCGGTCTTCAGGTCGACGGTGACCGGGCCGGTCATTGCCGCCGCGTACAGTGCCGCCCCGTCGGCGAAACTCACTCCTACCACCGGGATGTCGACTTCAGGGTCAGAGCCGAGGGTCACATTTTCCAGCACGTCGGTCCGGCCCGGCTGCCCCTCGTTGAACACCACGACGCCGTCGTAGCCGGCGGCCTCGGCATTGGCCACCTTGATCGCGAACGTGCAGGTGCCGCGCTGGATGAGGGCAATCTCCGGTTCGGTCGTCGATGCCGGCGCGAAATCCGATGCCTCGCACCCGGACGTCGAACCTGGGGTCGCCGGCGGCGGTATCTGGACGTCGTTGGTGGGAACGATCCGCCCGGTGACTTGCCCGTTGCCCGAGTACTCGAGGGTGGCGGCGGTGTAGTCCGTAGGTGTCGGGCTGACCTGCGACAGGGTGGCCGGGCCGACCTCGACGAACGACGGGAACTCGAACTTCTGCACCTTCACGTCGTAGCCCGCCCGAACCAGCTGGCCCTTGACATAGTCGACCGAGGCGGCATATCCGGGGGTACCGGCCGCCCGGTTGCCGCCATTGGCGTTGGCAATCCTTTGCAGCGCCCGCTCGTGTTTCAGGATGCCGTTGACCGTCACCGCTTTGGTGAGCCTGGTGGTGTTGACATCGTCCACGGCCGCCGTGGCGGCGGACACCGGCACGATCATGGTCGCCGCTATCAACGACGTCACCAACGCTGCTCTCTTTTGCACAAAGCCTCCACAACAGGACACTCGCGGCGACGACCGCGGTACAGCCGGAGATCTTCCGGGCCGGGGGGACGCTACCTTCGAGTGATGTAAGTAACACCCAGCGTCACCCTCTTCGTTATCAAAACGAGACATTGCCTGCGGTCGAGATGTCCGTTGCTGTAGCAACTGTCGGGTTCCGTGCGGGACAGCGATGAGACGACCGCGGTGCGGACCACCGGCTGCGGTCCCGGAGAGCCGCCCCTTCGACGGTGATGCGCGGCGGCGTCGGTCAGACCGTCGACCGGGCCGCCCGCGAGCACGTCACGTCCGCCTCCGGCCTCGTGTGAAGATGGAGCCATGAGCCGTCCGGACCCCCGCCAGCAGGCTGCCGTGATGCCGGCTGCCTTCGCCGGCGCCATCGATCTGTCAGCACTGAAGAACCGCGCCGCCGCACCCGCCGCGGGTGCCGCCGGTGAGGCGACCAACGGCGGTGGCCACGAGCAGGGCCCGCGGTCACCGTTCGTCCTCGACGTCGACGAGGCGAGCTTCGGCACCGTCCTGCAGGCATCCGCCCAGGTCCCGGTGGTGGTCGATCTCTGGGCAACGTGGTGTGAGCCGTGCAAGCAGCTCTCGCCGATCCTCGAACGGTTGGCCGCGGCAGCCGGCGGGGCCTGGATCCTGGCCAAGGTGGACGTCGACGCGAATCCCAGGATCGCGCAGGCGTTCGGCGTGCAGTCCATCCCGATGGTTGTCGCGCTGGCCAAGGGGCAACCGGTCGATGCCTTCAACCAGGCACTGCCGGAGCCGCAGGTCCGGCAGTGGATCGATTCCCTCCTCGACGCTCTGCGGGACCAGCTTCCCGGGATCCGGGAGGCCGAGGACCGCGCCGGCACGGCGCCGGAAGCTGTCGAACCGGAGCCCGAGGATCCCCGCTTCGTGGCCGCCGAGGAGGCGCTCGCGGCCGGTGACTACGAAGCGGCAGAACTCGCGTACCAACAGATCCTCGCCGCGGAGCCGGCCAACGCGGAGGCCAAGGCAGCGCTCGCGCAAACCGGCCTGCTGGCCCGGGTGGAGAAGTTGCCGCCGGACACGGTCGCCACCGCTGATGCCTCGCCCGACGACGTGCAGGCCCAGCGGAACGCGGCCGACGTGCAGCTCGCCGACGGTGACATCGAAGGCGCTTTCGGCCGGTTGGTCGACACCGTCCGGCGGACCGCCGGTGACGAGCGAGCCGCAGCCCGGGAGCACCTCGTGGAGCTGTTCTCGCTCTTCCCGCCGGACGACCCCGCGGTGATCAAGGCCCGCCGGGCGCTGGCGGCCGCCCTCTACTGACCTGGCGCGCGCGAGCGACTTTTGCTGTTGATCATGGCAGTACCAACGGACACGCCGCAGGACTCGCCGGTCGAGGTGCGAGTTTCGTCATGATCAACAGCGCGCTGGGGGCACCCGGACCTGGGGTCAGGGACAGGCGCCGTAGCCCTGGTGGAAGCCGTCGGCGAAAGCCGCCAGGTCGTCGAACTGCGCGCCGGGGCGGGTGCGGACCAGGTCCATCGCCTCGTCCGCGTCCGTCGGCCATGAGCCCAGCTCGTCGACCCCGGCCCTGCCGAACGCCGAGGCGGTCCAGGCTCCGGTGAAGCAGGCCGCGCCGGCCGATGATCCGGTGATCTGCCGGCCCGCGTCCAGGGCGACCGCCGCACCGGAGGCGAACTGGCCGAGCGGCGCCGCGGCCCGGCGGTCGGCCTGGTCGGCAACCGGTGCGCGGATCGTCACGGCGGGACTCAACTGGTCGGCGAAGTCGGTCACCGATGCGGCCGCCGCAGCCTCGGCAGCACGGTTCGACGGATAACGCGGCAGCGTGGACGGCGGGCTGGTGGTCACGCCGGATCGGCCGAGCGTGACACTCAGGTCGTCAGCCGTCATCGCCGGGCAGGCCGCCGACCCGCCCCGAAAACCCTTCAGCACGAACGACAATCGGTCAAGGCCAAGGCCATGAGCGGTCGACGATGTCGGCGACAGCGTTGCAGGGTCGCGAAAGTCGAGCAGTGGGGCCACCGCGCGCAGCAACGACGCTGCTGGGAGATGCAGTCGTTGCGTCTGTCCGGAGGACGCCGACGCGAGAAACGCACCTGCGTCACAGTCCGCCTGCGCCTCGATCAGGATCGACGGATACCGTTCCGGATCCCGTTGCCGCTCCTGTTGTGTCGGACCGATCCGGGCCTGGACCGCATGTCCGAACTCGTGCGCGAAGGACGCCGCCAATCCCGCCGTGCCGTACCGGCCCAGCAGAACCGGTACCAGAGAAGCGGAATCGAAGACGATGCCATCACCCTGCGGACAGTAGAACGTGTTTCCGGCAACCTGTGAGGGTTCACCGATGCACAGCGCCGATCCCGTGGCAGCGGTGGAATCCATCGAGACGTAGCCGCCGGACGGTGCGGCAAAGCCTGGGCCACCATCTGCACCGAGCTCGGCGGACCAGTAGTCCTCGAGATCGGCCAGCACTGCGCCCACGGTCCGATCGCCGTCGGCCGAACTGGCCAGCGTGGGTGGCTCACCGACGTCCGGCCCGAAGGAGTTTGCGGCACGGACCGTGGCCCCTGGGGGGGCGAGATCCACCCGCTCGGCGGACACCGCCTGGCCCACCGGTCGGCTCGCCGCCCGGAGTGAGACCAACGCTGCGGCGATGAGAGCGATGCCCATCGCGATCGCCAGCCACGGCACCCAGCGGGCTTGACCGCCGCGCATGGACCCGCTGGTGTTCACCGAGCGACCGGACTCGGACCCGCTGTGCCCGGGTCCACCGGGCTCGGACCCGCTGTGCGCGAACCTGCCGTGGGAATACCCGCCGTCCGGCGCTTCTGCACCGGACGAGCCGTCTTCGGACGAGACAGGGACGCCGATCCGGTCGGATCGGCGTCCCTGGTCCTGCCCGGTCAGCGGGCCACGCGCTTCATCGCATCGAGACTACTGACCCGATTCCGGCACCAGCCACAGCGCGCCCAGCGGGGGAACGGTGATCGTCGCCGACGCCGGCTGCCCGTGCGACGGATGGTCGGAGGCGACGACGGCACCCATGTTGCCCGCACCTGACCCGCCGTACAGCTCCGAGTCGGTGTTCACCGCTTCCCGCCAGACGCCGCCGAAGGGCAGCCCGATGCGGTAACCGCTGTGCGGGCTCGGCGAGAAGTTCAGGATGCAGGCCACGACGGACCCGTCCGAACCCCACCGCAAGTAGGCCAGCACATTGCCCTCGCGGTCGTTGGCGTCGATCCAGGTGAATCCCGAAGGGCTGAAATCCTGCGAGTACAGCGCCGGACTGGATTTGTAGACCCTGTTGAGATCACCGACCAGCGAACGGATGCCGTTGTGCAACGGGTAGTCCTTCAGCTGCCAGGGCAACTGGATGGCCTCGTTCCACTCCCACGGGTTGCCCAATTCCTGACCCATGAACAGCAACTGCTTGCCCGGATGCGCCCACTGGTGCGCGAGGAACGTCCGCAGGGTCGCAGCCTTCTGCCATTCGTCACCCGGGATCTTGGACCACAGGGAACCCTTGCCGTGCACCACTTCGTCGTGCGAGATCGGAAGCACGAACTGCTCGGAGAAGGCGTACATCAGCGAGAAGGTCATCTCGTTGTGGTGCCACGACCGGTAGATCGGATCCCGAGAGACGTAGCCGAGGCTGTCGTGCATCCAGCCCATGTTCCACTTCAGGTGGAACCCGAGCCCGCCGAGGTGGGTCGGACGGGTGACGCCCGGCCATGCGGTGGATTCCTCGGCGATCATCAGCACACCCGGCACACGCTTGCCGACCGTGGCGTTGGTCTCCTGCAGGAAGGCGACCGCATCGAGGTTCTCGTTGCCGCCATAGATGTTCGGCAGCCACTGGCCGTCCTCGCGGGAGTAGTCCAGATACAGCATCGATGCGACCGCATCCACCCGGAGGCCGTCGATGTGGTACTGCTCCAGCCAGTACAGGGCGTTGGCGACCAGGAAGTTGCGCACCTCGCGGCGGCCGAAGTCGAACACGAACGTGCCCCAGTCCGGCTGTTCACCGCGGCGCGGATCGGCGTGCTCATACAGCGCGGTGCCATCGAAACGGCCCAGCGCCCACTCGTCCTTGGGGAAGTGCGCCGGAACCCAGTCCATGATCACGCCGATACCGGCCTGGTGCAGCCTGTCGATCAGGTAGCGGAGATCGTCGGGCGAGCCGAATCGCGAATCCGGCGCGTAGTACGACGTCACCTGGTAGCCCCAGGACGGGGCGAACGGGTGCCCGGCGAGGGGCAGGAACTCCACGTGGGTGAAGCCGGTGTCGGCGAGTTCCTCGATCAGGGCCTCGGCCAGTTGGCGGTAGTTCAGACCTTCCCGCCAGGATCCGGCGTGGATCTCGTAGATGGACAGCGGACCGTTGAGCTGGTCGGTCTGCGCCCGGGTCTGCATCCACTCCGCGTCGTTCCACTCGTGGCTCGCCGTGGTGACCATCGACGCGGTGGCCGGCGGGATCTCGGCGGCGAATGCCATCGGGTCGGCCTTCTCCCGCCAGACGCCGTCCTGACCGAGGATCTGGAACTTGTACCTGGTGCCCTCGCCGACACCGGGCACGAACAGCTCCCATACACCGGACGATCCCAGCGAGCGCATCGGCGTGCCGGCGCCCGACCAGTGATCGAAATCCCCGGTGACCCGGACGCCCCTGGCGCTGGGCGCCCACACCGCGAACGAGGTCCCGGAAACGGCGCCGCCCGGGGTGTCGTAGGTGCGGACGTGCGCACCGAGCACGTCCCACAGGTTCTCGTGCCGGCCCTCACCGATCAGATAAAGGTCCATCTCACCGAGCGTGGGCAACCAGCGGTAGGGGTCGTCAACCTCGTAGACGGCGCCCGGGCCGTAATCGACTCGCACCCGGTAGTCGCCCACCGGACCGTCGATGACGGCGGTGAAGACGCCGCCGTAGGTGCTCTCGAACGGAACCTCCTCGCCCTCCTGCAGCAGGGTGACGTTCTTGGCGTGGTGGCGCAGGGTGCGCACGACGGTGGTGCCGTCACCCTGCGGGTGCGCGCCGAGAATGCCGTGCGGGTTGTGGGTGTCGCCGCCGATCAGCTTCTCGAAGTCGTCGTTGCTCGGGCCCTGCGCGGGCTCCGGACCGGCCGGAGCGGCGGGTGCGGACGCGACCGAGGGCACCTGCGCGGGGGTGTCCGGCGCCAGCGGGGTGGCGACGTTGCCGCCGGCGACCGGGGTGCCGGTCGAACCGGCGGCTCCCGCCGTCGGTTCGGCCGGAGGAGGCGCGGTGGTCGCTGCCTTGGGCTTGGCAGCCGCCCGCCGGCGGGGAGCCGGCTTGGCCGCTGCGTCATCGGCACCGCTGCCGGCCGCGGCCGGCTTCCGCGTCGAGGCCTTCGGCGCGGCGTCCTTGGCGGCAGCAGTCTTGGAAGCGGCTGTCTTGGCGGCAGCAGGCTTCGAGGTGGACTTCGGTGCAGCGGCCGCCTTGGGGGCTGCCGGCTTGCGAGCCCTCGTGGACTTGGCGGGCGCGGCCGCGGCCCCCTCGGTGGTGTTCCCGGCGGTGGCGGCCGTCTCGCTGCCTGACGACGGATCCGGCGTGTTGGTGGTCAAGAGGAACCTCCGGTGTTGATGAGGGCGACGACGGCCTGCAGTGGGATGGTCTCCCACAGCGGCCGGTGTCCGTGTTCGTAGACGACTTCATAAATTGCTTTGTCCAGCTCGAAGGCTCGAAGCAGGTTACCGGCCTGGCGTGGGTCGCTTCCGGCGGCCGCTGCGTAACCGTCACAGAACGCCTCACGGTTGCGCTCCGCCCATTCCGCGGCCCGGTACTTGTGTTGCGCGTCGGAGTGCGGGTTCACCACCAGCCCGCGGGCCGCGTAATCGAAACTTCGCAGCATGCCGGCGATGTCCTTGAGCGGACTGTGCATCGCCCTGCGGTACTCCAGCGGCTTGGCCGGCTCACCCTCGAAGTCGATCAGGCTCCAACCGTGCAATGTCCGCAGTACCTGCCCCAGATGCAGATCACCGTGGATGCGCTGCAGGGTGATGCCGCCGTCGTGCTCGGCCCGGCCGAAGGCCTGCATGATCCGTTCGCGATGCGGCGCGAGCGACGGCACGAGGTCGGCGGCGGCGTTGGCGTCGGCGCGCATCCGGTCAAGAATGCGGGCCAGCTCGTCCGGTGGCGCCGATTGGGTGCCGAAGGCCGTGGCGAGATCGCGGTGCACCGCTGCGACGGCATCACCGAGCCGCTCCGACTCTGCCGCGAAGTCACCGCCCACCTCGTCGGCCCGCAGGTCGCCCTCGCTCATCAGGTCACGGACGCTGGAGGTTGCCATTGCCCAGCCCTCCGCACTGTTGGCGAAGAACTCGGTGAGCAGACCAAGGGTTGTCTCCTCGCCGTCGACCGGCCCGACGATCTCCCCCAGCGGTGTCGCGATGTGTGTCGACCCGACAGCGTGCAGGGCCCGGTGGATCTCGGCATCCGGATTGGGGCCGGGCTCGATCCTGCGGAACATCTTGAGAATGCCGAACTGGCCGTAGATCAGCGAGGTGTTCGACTGTTCGGCGCCGATGACGCGGCCTACAGCGCTGGTGTCGAAGACCGCGTCCGGCTCGCGTCGGCCCTGCACGCCGTTGCCGAGATCGCGGTTCTCGCCGATCGTCGCGAGCAGCAGCGTCGACACCCGGGTGTCGGCCAGCGCATCGAACCCGGTGCGGCCCTCCACTGTTCCGATGCTGGCGTAGGTGAGGTGATCGGCCAGCACATCGGTCCAGCCCAACCACAGTTGGTATCGGTGCAGTCCCGATCCGGTCCGCACCGTGAACAGGAGTTGTTCGACGTCCACGCCGTTGAAGTCCCGGGCGACCGGTGTCCGGGAGACGACGTCGACTGCGGCAATGTCGAGTTGCTGGCCCTTGGCGGAGAACCAGCGTTGCTGCGGCAGGTACTCCACCAGCAACGGGACGAGGTTGTGGTCGGCGACGCCGACGGGCCGGGTGGTCACATGTCCTCCGGTCGGCCGGTGATGTCCAGCCAGTAGAAGCCGTGTCCGGGCAGGGTCAGCAGGTACGGGAGCTGACCGATCCTGGGAAACGGCGTGTGCCCGGTGAGCTCGATCGGAACGGCGCCGTCGTGATCGCGCAGATCGAGTTCGACCGGTTGCGGGAAACGGGACAGATTGTTCACACACAGCACTGTGTGCGCAGTGTCGGAGAGGCCGCCGGAGTCGCCGTCGAAATGCAGCGTGTACGACAGCACGGACGGATTGGACCCGCCGAGATCGGTGAACTGGCCGACGGCGAAAGCCGCGTAGCGCTTGCGGATCTCGATCATCCGTCGGGTCCAGTGCAACAGCGAGGCGGTCGAGTTCATCTGGGCTTCGACGTTGACCGTCTGGAACCCGTAGATCGGGTCCATGATCGCCGGGAGGTACAGCCGCGCGGGATCACAGCGGGAGAAGCCCGCGTTGCGGTCCGGGGACCATTGCATCGGCGTACGCACGCCGTCGCGGTCGCCGAGCCAGATGTTGTCGCCCATCCCGATCTCGTCGCCGTAGTACAGCACCGGTGACCCTGGCAGGCTGAGCAGCATCGCGGTGAACAGTTCCTGCTGGTTGGTGTCGTTATCCAGCAGCGTGGCCAGGCGACGGCGGATGCCGATGTTGGCCTTCATCCGCGGATCCTTGGCGTACTCGTTCCACATGTAGTCGCGGTCCTCGTCGCTGACCATCTCGAGGGTGAGCTCGTCGTGGTTGCGCAGGAAGATGCCCCACTGCCCGGACTCCGGGATTGCCGGGGTCTGCGCGAGGATTTCCGAGATCGGGAACCTTGATTCGCGGCGAGCGGCCATGAAGATGCGCGGCATCAAAGGGAAGTGGAAACACATATGGCATTCGTCGCCGCCGACGGCTGGATCCCCGAAGTAATCCACGACGTCCGCGGGCCACTGATTGGCTTCGGCCAACAGGATTGCGTTGGGGTATTCGGTGTCGATCACCTTGCGGCAGCGCTTGAGGAACTCGTGCGTCTTCGGCAGGTTCTCGCCGTTGGTGCCCTCCTCCTCGAAGAGATAGGGCACAGCGTCCAACCGGAACCCGTCGAGTCCCAGATCCATCCAGAACCGGAGAATGTCGATCATCTCGTCCCCGACGGCGGGGTTCTCGAAGTTCAGGTCCGGCTGGTGTGAGAAGAACCGATGCCAGAAGTATTGCTTGCGAACAGGATCGAACGTCCAGTTGCTGGGCTCGGTGTCGACGAAGATGATGCGCGCGTCGGGGTAACCGGTGTCGTCGTCACGCCAGACGTAGTAGTCACCGTATGGACCGTCGGGGTGCCGGCGTGATTCCTGGAACCAATGGTGCGCGTCGGAGGTGTGGTTCATGACCAGGTCGGTGATCACCCTGATACCACGCTCGTGCGCGGCGTCGAGCAATGCGACGAAGTCCTCGACATTACCGAATTCCGGGAGAACGTTGCGGTAGTCGGAGATGTCGTAACCGCCGTCGCGCAAGGGCGAGTCGAAGAACGGCGGCAACCACAGGCAGTCGACGCCGAGCCAGGCGAGGTAGTCGAGTTTGTCGATCAAGCCGCGCAGATCACCGGTCCCGTCACCGTTCGAATCGGCGAATGCGCGGACCAGCACTTCGTAGAAGACGGCCCGTTTGTACCACTCGCGGTCGTTCTCGCCACCGGCAATGGGCCGTGCCGAACCGTACTGGCCGGCAACGGGTTCCCGGACCGCACTCAGCCCGTCTGTTGGAGACATGCTCACCTTTCTGCTGTCATCGTGTGCACCACCGGCGGCCACCACCCGTGCGCGGGCACGGCGGCTCCCGACCGCAACGGCACTGCCCGCACTCGGATGGCTCCTAGGGCACGGTTCCCATCGGGAGGCCGCTGAAAAATACCGGCCTCGGCCGGCCCGGGCGGTTGCGCTCGGAATCCGGGCGCGCCGGGGGAACGTGGACCGACGCGCCGATGCGTCCGGGTCCGGACGGCCGAGCAGTCGCATGGTGCGAGTCGGCCGGCCACCGGCTCAAGGTACCGGTGGAGCCAGGCCCTCGCCGACCATGTTTGAACCCCGCCGCGACAGGGAACAAACCTCCGCCTCGGGCCCGGACGGGTGAGATGTGCTCGGCCGTGAAAGGCCTCGTGAACGGGCGGTAACGCACCCGTGTGCCGCGCGTCGGCGAGTAGGAGATCACCATGGCGAGGGGCTAAATTCCTCCCGTGAAGGCTCTCCGTCGTTTCACCGTCCGGCCGCAGCTGCCGCCTCAGCTGCACCCCCTCGGCGCGCTGATCCGCAACTTGCGATGGTCATGGCACCCGGCGAGTCAGGATCTGTTCGCCGACATCGATGGCCGTCTCTGGAAGCGGTTCGAGGGCGACCCGTTGAAGCTGCTGGGCGCCGTGTCGGTCTCCCGGCTGGACGAGCTGGCCCGGGACGAGTCGTTCCTGGCACGTATGCACGGGCTGGCAGCGGACCTGGATCACTATCTGCAGGACCCGAGGTGGTACCAGCATCAGGTCACCATCGGTGAGTCGCTACCGGCCGCGATTGCCTACTTCTCGATGGAATTCGGCGTCACCGAGGTGCTGCCCAACTACTCCGGCGGGCTGGGCATCCTTGCCGGCGACCATCTCAAGTCCGCATCCGATCTGGGCGTGCCGATCATCGGTGTCGGCCTGCTGTACCGGTACGGCTACTTCTGGCAGTCCCTGTCCGCGGACGGTTGGCAACAGGAGCACTACCCCGCACACGACCCGCAGGGCCTGCCGATCGAACGCGTGCTGGACGCCGACGGAGAGCACCTGTCCATCAGCGTCCCGATGCCAGGCGGCCGCCGGCTGACAGCGCGGATCTGGTGCGCGCAGGTCGGCAGGGTGCCGCTGCTGCTGCTGGACGCCGACAATGAGATGAACGACGACTCGCTGCGGGGCACCACCGACAAGCTGTACGGCGGGGATCAGGACCATCGGATCAAGCAGGAGATCCTGCTCGGCATCGGCGGGGTGCGGGCCGTCCGCGCCTACGCGGCGGTGACCGGGCACCCGATGCCCGAGGTCTTCCACATGAACGAGGGTCACGCGGGCTTCCTCGGACTCGAGCGGATCAGGTCCCTGATCACCGAGGACGGGCTGTCGTTCTCCGAGGCGCTCTCCGCGGTGCGGGCGGGGACCGTCTTCACCACGCACACACCGGTTCCCGCCGGCATCGACCGCTTCCCGATCGATCTGGTCCGTCATTACCTCGATGCCGGGGCCGACGGGATGTCCCGGTTGGTGCCCGGACTGGTGGTCGACGAGGTGTTGGCCCTGGGTTCCGAGGATGATCGGAGCCGATTCAACATGGCGCACATGGGGCTTCGGCTGGCCCAGCGCGCGAACGGTGTCGCCAAGTTGCACGGCACGGTGTCGCGGAACATGTTCGCGCCGCTGTACCCGGGCTTCGAGGCGGACGAGGTGCCGATCGGCTCGGTGACCAACGGCGTCCACCTCCCGACGTGGGCTGCCCGCGAGATGTACGACGTGGCCGGGGACATGGCCGATTGGCAGGACCTGGCGTCGGCGTCGGAATGGCCGGCGCCCGATGCCGTGTCCGGCGAGCGTTTGTGGGACCTGCGGAACAAGCTCCGTGACCGGCTGGTGACGATGGCCAGGGCAACGGTGCGCTCCTCGCATCTCCAGCGCGGCGCGACCGTGGCCGAGTTGGGCTGGACCGAGACGATCCTCGACCCGGACATCCTGACCATCGGCTTCGCCCGCCGCGTGTCGACCTACAAGAGGTTGACGCTGATGTTGCGCGATCCGGCCAGGTTGCGGGCGATCCTGCTCGACCCGGAACGCCCGGTGCAGATCGTCATCGCCGGAAAGGCCCATCCGGCCGACGACGGCGGTAAGCGGTACATGCAGGAAATGGTCAGGTTCACCGACGACCCCACCATCCGGCACCGCATCGTCTTCCTGCCCGACTACGACATGAGCATGGCATCGGTGCTGTGTGCGGGCGCGGACGTCTGGTTGAACAACCCGATCCGCCCTCAGGAGGCCTCCGGGACATCAGGGATGAAGGCCGCGCTCAACGGTGGGCTGAACCTGTCGATCTCCGACGGCTGGTGGGACGAGCTCTACGACGGCCATGACGGTTGGACCATCCCGACCGCGGACGGTGTCGGCGACGACAGCCGCCGGGACGACCTGGAGGCCGCCGCGCTGTACGACCTGGTCGAGAAGCGAGTGGCACCACTGTTCTACCGGCGCAACGACACTGGCCGCCCGGAGGGTTGGGTGGACACCGTCCGGCACACGCTGGCCTACCTCGGCCCGCGGGTCCAGGCCACCAGAATGGTCCGCGACTACGTCAACGGATACTACGGACCGGCCTCGGTGTTCTCCCGTGCCGTCACGTCCGACCTGACCGTGGCCAAGGGACTGGCCGCCTGGAAGGACCAGGTCCGTGCCGCCTGGCCGTCGGTGCGGGTGATCAATGTCGACACCTCCGGGATCGGTACCGAGCCGTCATTGGGCAACGTCATGACCTTGCGGGCGCACGTGGACCTCGGTGGGTTGACCCCGGAAGATGTCCAGGTGCAGGCGGTGACCGGCCGGGTCGACATCAACGAGCAGCTGCACGACATCGCAACGGTGGACATGGACTTCGTCCAGGCGCCCGCCGACGTCGGGACGGTCGAGACCGGCTACCGCTACGAGGTGCAGCTGCCGTTGACGCTGTCCGGACCCGTCGGTTACACGGTGCGGGTGCTGCCCCGACACCAGCTGCTGGCCTCGCCGGCCGAGCTGGGCCTGGTGACCACCGCCTGAAACAGCGGCTGAAACCCTCAGCGTCCGCGCCACTTGGTCATCGACACCGTGGTTCCCGATCCTGGGGCGGAGGCGACCTGGAACTCATCCATCAACCTGCGGGCGCCGGGCAGCCCCAGCCCCAGCCCGTGGCCGGTACTCACACCGTCCCGCAGGGCCGCGGCCAGATCGCTGATGCCCGGGCCGGCGTCGCGAGCGACGACGATGATTCCGGTGCGCGTCGATTCGTGGACACAGCGGATCTCCATTTCCCCGCCCTGCGCGAAGGACACGATGTTGCGGGCGATCTCGGAAACGGCGGTCGCGATCACCGTCAGCTCGGTCGCGGTGAACTGCACCGCGGCGGCCATGCTGCGGACCGTTCGACGCGCAGCGACCACGTCGGCGTCAACCGCGATGGCGATCCTGACCGGTGCATCGACGGTGGGATCCGCCATCGGCGGTGACTCCCGCGACAAGGAGTCGGGCAGTTGAGCGATGGTGATCGACACGAGTCGGAGTGAACCAGTTCGCGTGGGCCGGCGGCACACCCCTAGGTGGGCTGCGGCCCGGAGAATTTGTACGAGAAAGATGCAAACAGGATTGAAACGGTGACAACCGGGCATTGAGAACTCGGTGACCGGGCTTTCCCAGGGTGTTCGGTCATCAGGCCCGACCGGCTGACGACCCATGCCGGCCGGGCCATCCTCTCCCGCACTCGGCTTCAGATGCGTGTGCCACGGGCGATCGGCGCTGGTGGTGTCGCCGGCCGGCCACCGGTTCCGGCCTCCGTGCGGCAGGAGTCTCGCAAGGCTCTCCCAGACGCCATCTTGCTCACCATCGGGATTGGTGTGCTGGGACGGCTCTGCAGGCGAATCTGCGAACATGCGGACATGCCGATCGGCTGAAATCACCTCACGGGCGGAACTGACCTCACAGGCGGAACTGACCTCACAGGCGGAACTGACCTCACAGGCGGAACTGACCTCAGGGGGCCTGCCGCGCGCCTCGAGTGTCGGACCGACCCGTCTGAATCTGGTGCCGGCGGAGGACCGACCGGGCGGCCGCCACCAGGCTGCAGCGACCGCGCTCGGCAAGTTGCTGTAGGCGGTCGCCCGCTTCCCGCCGATCCAGACCGCTGGTCGCCATCAGGACCCCTCTTGCCTGCTCCACGATCTCCCGGTGCCCCATAGCCCGGCGCAGCTGTGAACCGCTGAGTCGTTTCAGTTCGGTGCCGTCGCTGGCGAGAACGCGCTCGAAATAGGACGTCAGCAACGCGAGCGTCGCGGGCGGCACGGTGAAGCCGTATGCCGGATAACTGCCGTACAGGTTGAGTGAGCCCAGCACCGCGTCACGGGTGTGCAGCGGGACGGCCACCGTGGAACCGATCCCCGCACTTTTTGCCGCACGGGCCAGATCCGGCCACCTGACGGCGATCTCGTCGATCCGCAAGGTGATTGTCCGGTCATGCCGCACCGCGCGAAGGCACGGTCCGTCACCGAGGTCGTATTGCGCCTGCTGCACAGTGCAGGCGCGTGGATCGCTGGCAGCGGCGGTGAAGGGTTCAACGGTGCCGGTGAGACTCACGCCCGCCCAACGGAAGTCCGGCAGCGCCGCGACGGACAGCCGACAGGCAAAATCCAAGGCATCGGCGTCGCTGTGGGCCAGGTGCATCGAAGGTCCCGCCGGTCGCATCCCGCCACTGTCGCGGCCTCGGGTGGACACGGCTCAGCGACCAGGCTGCCTGTTGAACCCCTGGCAAGGGTAGGCAGGAACGGTCCAGACCGCAAACGTGTGTGCCCAGGGGACATCGCCTCGCTGCCGGATCCGGATCAGTGCCGATAACCTTGTTGCCCGGGACCGAATGATTCGTAGAGGTCGCCGACGACTCGGCGAATGCTGGTACGAACGACCTTGATGAGTGACAACATCATGCGCCCCCGTCCGAACTTCGTCGTACCGCGGCAGGTCCGTTCCCCGGATCTTCTATGACACCAGTCAACATCGACGGCAGGCAGCTATCTACCGCCTACCGGGTGAAGAAAATGGTTGCTCGAGAAAGTTTCCGAGGGAGTTGTCGTACGGACCGGCACAACGTGGACGCAATGGCAGGGTCGATCAGTCGGAGTTGCTGTGTTGCGCCATGAGGCGCCGGCCGGTCAGCTTCGTCAGCGGCACCGCGATCGTGTACGTGGATCGACCGGTGGCCCAGGGCGCCGGTAAGCGAGATTCCAGTGCCGCGAGCCGTTCTCGGTCGATGATGTGGTAAGCCTGACCGACGGCGAGGACGCTCCAGCCGGTCTGCGCGGCCGAGTCGAATTCGTCGACCTCGAATCCGACGACTGCATTGTTGACCGCTGCCTTCAGCTTGTCCCCGCCGTCGGTCCGAAAGATGATCTCGTGGTCGTCGACCGCGTAATTCACGGGCTGTGCAGCCGGCATCGCATCGTAGGTGTAAACGACCCTGCCGATGAGGCCTGTGTTGAGCAGGCGGAGGCATTCCGGACGGTCCAGACGCTCCAGGGTGGATCGCTCGCCCGGGTCGGTTGCTGTCATGGGGGATCCTCGAGGGTCTCGGGTCGACATCGACGGCACATCCCGCCCAGCATGCGGGCGGTGGTCTGGGCCCGCCAGGGCCCAAAGTCCCGAGTCGACCGTCGGCCGACTCGTCACCTCAGGTCCCGACGACCACGACCGGGGCCGTGCTGTGCGTGATCAGTGCCTGGCTGGTGGAACCCATCAGCAGTGCGGACAGTGCAGCGTGCCACCTGGTGCCCACCACGACCAACTGGGCGGCGGCCGAGTGGTGCAGGATCGCCTTGGCCGGCACATCGCGGACGAGGACCTGTTCGACGGGCACGTCGGGGTACTTGTCCGACCAGCCGGCGAGTCGCTGCGAGAGCAGAGCGCGTTCGGACTGTTCGATGGATTCCTCGACGATGACGGTGGCCGAGTAGTCCGGCACCGGCGCAAGAGCGACCGGGCTGGTCCAGGTGTGAACCGCCACCAATGACGTCCCGCGCAGGTCGGCCTCCTGGAATGCGAAGCCGATGGCCGGCTCACCGGCCGGTGAACCATCGATTCCCACGACAACGGGTCCGGCCTGCGGGATGTCGCTCGAGTGCACGACGGCGACCGGTACGTGACTGCCGGCGGCGAACCTGCCGGCAACCGACCCGAGTGCCATTGCGATCCGGTTCGTCCGATGGCCGCCGACCACCGCCAGTTCTGCGCGCGTGGCGGCGCATCGGAGCACCGTGACGGCGTCGCCGTAGGTGACGAACGTGCCGATGGACACCGCAGGGTAGGCCTGTTGCAACTCAGCCGTGAGCGAGTTCAGCGTGTCGTGAGCTTCTTGCTCCAGGGTCGCGAGCAGGTCTCCCGGGAACGGGTTGTAGCCGGAATAGCCTGCGGCCGGCAGTGCGTAGGCGTGGACGAGCAGCAGCCGCCCGTGCCGGCGATCGGCCTCTTCGGCGGCCCAGCGTGCGGCGTGCCGGGCGCATGCGGAGCCGTCGACCCCCGCCACGACCAGCGGTCCCGTGCCGGCAACCCCCGTGGTGACGGCCGTCGGCTGGAAACCGGCCCGTTGCCGCAGGACGGGAGTGCGGTCCGCGTGACGGTGTCGGGGTGCGACTCGGGTGTCGTAGGTGGTCATCGGGAGCCCCTTTCTCATGCAGTCCGGCCGCCGTGGGCGCGGGTCGCGCCGGGTTGCGGCCGGCAGCGCCGACAGCTCGACCGGCGCAGTCATGGCTGCTGCTGACCCCAGCCTGACTCTTTGCGTCGCGAACCGTTAGGGCCTTTCGACCCCCTGCCGGCGTCGCACCCGCACTGGTGACACCGGCCTCCACCGGTGGCTGCGGCGATGACCGTGAGGCGTCCTGCAGCCGTCCGAGACCGCCCGTGGGTCAACCGATCTGGTGAACCAGCAGATTCGTCAGATCTCGCGTTGTTGCAGCCGGTGAACGGCCGTCATCACCAGGGCGACGCACGTCACGACAGTGACGCCGATGGCCGGGAGAAAGTCCACGAGCGTGCCCGTCCCCAACAATGCGACCGGAGCTCCGGCGAGCGTGGTCGGCAACCAGTCGTGCAACACATCGAGGGTTCCGGCCAGCGACAGGATGATCAGCGCCCCGAGCCCGATCCCGACGGTGGCCAGCGTGTTCCGGGCGACCGACGAGGCGGCCGCCACCACGCAGACCACGAAGACCAGATACGACGACTCGCAAACCAACCCGGCGAGCATCGGGCCGGCCGGCAGCGGGCCCAACAGGAGGGTCGTCCCGTACCAGGCCGCGGCCAGCCCGGCAGCGTAGGACACGACCGCGGCGGCAGCGGGGACGGCGACCCGGGCGTGACCGGCCGCCAGGCCAGTTCGCACCGCCGTCGGTGACAACGGATCGCGCGCCGGACATGAGCGTTCCCTCCATCCCGGTACCCGACCATCCTTCGCGCCCGCCGCTCACTGCGCCACGGCCGAAGGCCCCTGTTACGCGTGCGAGGGTCAGAGACCCAGCAGTCGGTGGGCGACCTGCCCGTCGGCCGCCGCCGCGCCGTCCGTGAGGCCGGCAGGGTCCAGCGGGGATCTGTCCGCGCGGAGCAACCAGACGGTCCGGCCAGGGATCACCGTCTCGTGCCCGCCCGGCAACGGCACCGGATCGACCGGCTCGCCGGTGCCCGTACCGGTGTCGAGGACGGGGTAGTACCTGGTGCCGTAGGGGCTTCCGGGCAATGTCACGGTCAGCGGGTCGGCTCCGGCGTGCAGGACGAGCAGCCAAGAATCATCCGTCAGCGGCTCCCCGCCAGTGGTGTGGCCGCGGACGTCGCGGCCGTTGATCCACATCACCATCGTGCTCAGCGAGCCGTCGAACCAGTCGTGCCCCGTCATCGGCACGCCACGCGGATGGAACCAGACCAGGTCCGGATGGTGGTCGCCGCCGTCCGGAGCCCGGCCGTCGAAGAACTCGGCCTGGTGCAGCGCCGGAGCGCTGCAGCGGATGTCCAGGGTCCGCTGGAAGAAGCCCAGCATGTCGCGGGCCGTGTCCCGAACCGCTGTGCCCGGTAGCGCTGTGTCCGGTGTGAGGAGGGGTGTCCAGTCGACCCAGCTGATCGGGTTGTCCTGGCAGTAGGCATTGTTGTTGCCCAGCTGCGTCCGCCACATCTCGTCCCCCATGGTGATCATGGGGGTGCCTGTGGACAGCAGCAAGGTCGCCGCGAGGTTGCGGGCCTGCCGCGCGCGGACCGCTGTGACCACCGGGTCGTCGGTGTCGCCCTCGGCTCCGTGATTGGCCGAGCGGTTGTTGTCCGTGCCGTCGCGGTTGTGCTCTCCGTTGGCCTCGTTGTGTTTGTGGCTGTAGGAAACCATGTCTCGCAGGGTGAAGCCGTCGTGGGCGGTGATGAAGTTGATCGACGCCCACGGTCGCCGGTTCGCCGCGTACAGGTCCGACGATCCGCAGAGCCGATAGCCCAGGTCGCGGATCCCGTGACCGCCGCGCCAGAACTCGCGCACGGTGTCGCGGAACCGGTCGTTCCATTCCGCCCAGTTCGGGCCGAAACCACCGACCGCGTAGCCCTCACCGGTTGCGTCCCACGGTTCGGCGATGAGCTTGCGGGTGCGGAGCACCGGGTCGGAGGCAATGGCGTTGGGCAGGGCCGCATTGCGGTCGAACTGGCCGCCGCCCGGGCGGGCCAGCACCGACGCGAGGTCGAAGCGGAAGCCGTCGACGCCCATTTCGTCGGCCCAGTACCGCAGCGAGTCGGTGACCATCCGGATCACGGCCAGTTTGCCGGTGTTCAGCGTGTTGCCGGTGCCGGTGATGTCCCGTCCGCCCGGCAGGTAGTAGTTCTGCGGCGACAGGCCGCCCCACGACAGGTCCGCGTTCATGGCCGCGCCACCCTCGCAGGTGTGGTTGTAGACGACGTCGAGGACGAGTTCGATCCCGGCCTCGTGCAGCGCGTCGACCATGGTGACGAACTCGACGACCTCCCTGCCGGGTGCCGTGGCGTAGGCGGGGTCGGGTGCGAAGAAGCCGAGTGTCGAATAGCCCCAGTAGTTCTGCCGGCCGCTGGCGAGCAGGCCCGGTTCGGTGGCGCTGGCGTGCACCGGGAGCAATTCCAGCGTCGTCACCGACAGGCTCTGCAGGTGCGCGATGACGGCCGGATGGACCACGCCGAGGTAGGTGCCGCGCAGCTCCGATGGCACCTCCGGGTGGAGCTTGGTCAGGCCGGCGACATGGGCCTCATAGATGACGGTTTGCTCCCACGGGACGAACGGGCGGTGCGACCGGGACCGGGTGCCCTCGGCGCCGACGACGACCCCGAGCGGCACCTTCCCGAGGGTGTCGACCCCGGTGGTGCTGGCCGCCGCCAGGTCGTACTCGGTCGTCGTGACCTGGCGCGCGTAGGGATCGAGCAGGATCTTGGATGCATCGCGCGCGGGAACTCGGAAGCCGTAGCGCTGGCCCGGTCCGATGTCGGGCACGAAGGTGTGCCAGATCCCGTAGGTGCGTTCCCGCATCGGCAGCAACTGCTCGCTGCCGTCCTCACCGATCAGGCTGAGCAGGACGTCGGTGACACCGGGGACGCCGTCGGCGACCACGGCGAAGTTGGTCCCACCGTCGTACGGTGTCGCGCCCAGCGGGTAGGGCAGACCGGGGTGGGGTGACGATCCCACGCGCGGCTCGGCGTGGGTGTCGATCTGGCCCGGCCGCCCGGGGTCGCCGTGTTTGCGCTGATGCACGGGAGTCAGGGGCGCTGCGCTGCCCCGGCCGTCCTCGAAGTCCGAGAAGGGCGGGCTCGAAACGGGCGGGCTCGAAACGGGCGGGCTCGAGACCGGCTGCTGCGAAAGTGCCTGTTTCGAGAACGGCGGTGAGGGGCGCGACATCCGCCGATTGTGGCTGATCTGGGCAGCCCCGTCCTCTCCTGGGGCGCCCCGGGGATGTGCCGACCACCGGCGCGGGCATGGGGTGGGTTCGCCGAGGTGGTGGCGGCGTGGGACACAATGGCGCCCGTGACGAGACCAGCTCCTGCGCCCCGCGCGTCGATCCTGCCCGGACCCGATTCGGTGTTGCACCTGGCGGAGGTGACGGTGCGGCGCGGCGCGGCGGTGCTGCTGGACGCCGTGCACTGGAACGTCGACGTCGACGAGCGCTGGGTGATTCTCGGACCCAACGGCGCGGGCAAGACGACCCTGCTGCAGATCGCGTCGGCGCAGATGTTCCCGACGTCCGGCCGGGTGCACATCCTGGGGGAACGCCTGGGTGCGGTCGACGTCACCGAGATCCGACCGCGGATCGGAGTCTCGTCGGCGGCACTGGCGGGTCGCGTCCAGCCGATGGAAACCGTGCTGGACGTGGTGGTGTCGGCCGGGTACGGGGTGATCGGGCGGTGGCGCGAGCAGTACGACGAGCTGGACTTCGCCCGGGCCCGCGATCTGCTGGGGGCCATGGGGATTGCCGCGCTGGCGGACCGGATGTTCGGCACGCTGTCCGAGGGCGAGCGCAAGCGCGCGCTCGCCGCCCGCGCCTTGATGGCTGACCCGGAACTGCTGCTGCTGGACGAACCCGCGGCCGGTCTGGACCTCGCCGGACGGGAAGACCTGCTGGCCCGCCTGTCCATCCTGGCCGTCGATCCGTTCGCGCCGACGACGGTGCTGGTGACCCATCATGTCGAGGAGATCCCCGCTGCCTTCAGTCATGTGCTGCTGCTGCGGGGCGGGCGCGTCGTGGCGGCCGGTCCCACGGAGCAGACCCTGACGGCGGAAGCGCTGTCGGACACGTTCGGGATGACGCTGACCCTGGAGAACAGGAACGGCCGGTTCTTCGCCTTCGCCGGGTGACGCCGGTGCAGCACGACCAGCGAAGGGGACCCAGGTCCGGAAAGGCGTCAGTAAAGGCGTCAGTGAAAGGCGACAGGACAAGGCGACAGGAAGGCTGCCCATGACGACGCTCGTCCGGTTGGAGATCGAGGATGCGGTCGGTGTGATCCGGCTGGACCGGCCACCGGTCAACGCGATCAACGGTGAGATGCACCGGCAGTTGACCGAGATCACCGGTCGGCTCGCACAGGACCGGTCGATCAGGGCCGTGGTGCTCTACGGCGGCGAGCGCGCCTTCGCGGCCGGCGCCGACATCAGGGAGATGTCCGACCTCAACCCCAGCCAGATCGCCGTGCTGATCAGCAGTCTCAACGAGGCGGTCACCTCGGTGGCGCGGTTGCCGCAGCCCGTCGTCGCGGCGGTGACCGGCTTCGCACTCGGCGGTGGGTGCGAGCTGGCGTTGGCCGCGGATTTCCGTTTCGTGGCCGAGGATGCCCGGCTCGGTCTACCGGAGATCACCCTGGGCGTGATCCCCGGGGCCGGTGGCACGCAGCGGTTGCCACGGCTGGTGGGCGTCACCACGGCCAAAGAACTGATCTACACCGGGCGTGCGGTGGACGGTGCCGAGGCCGTCCGCATCGGGCTGGCCAGCAGGAGCGTCCCGGCCGATCAGGTGCTGGCCGAGGCGATGGCCTTCGCCACCCGGCTGGCGTCCGGAGCCAGTCTGGCGCTGGCCGCTGCGAAACGGGTGATCGACGACGGCCTCGACGAGCCGTTGGCCCTAGGTTTGGAGCAGGAGAACCGGCGGTTCGCCGAATTGTTCGCCACGCAGGACCAGCGGACCGGGATGTCGTCGTTCCTGGAGCACGGACCCGGAAAGGCGACCTTCGTCGGTCGCTGACCTCGCGTTCGCCGAGCAGTGCCTTGCAGCCCCTACAGCCCAGGAGCACCACAGCGCCGTGGCCTACCGATTCACCGCCGATGATGTCCGGTTCCTGGCCAGTCCTGCTGGTGCACAGGCTTTGTCGGAGGCCGACCGGCTGACGCTCTCGGACGCCAGCCTGCTCGGTGACCTGACCCGGCTGCGTGCCGGGCTGGGGAACCGGGCGAGCGCCGTGGCAGAGACCGTCCGGCTGCGCCGCGCAGCGGTGCCGAAGCTCGGTGCGTCTGCCAGGCTCTGGCTACTCACCGACGAGGCGCTGCAACAGGCCACCCCCCACGCGGTGGCGCAGCACCGCGCACGCAGGCTGGCCGATGTGCGCGTGCACGACCTGACCTGCTCCATCGGTGCGGATCTCGCCGCGCTGGCCGCCGACGCAGGGCCGGGCAGACCGGTGGGTTCCGACCTCGACGAGGTCCGGGTCTCGATGGCCAGGCACAATCTGGCCGCCGCGGGTCTGCAGGCGGACCTGGTGGTCGCCGACGCGCTGACCAGGGTGTCCACCGGCCTGCTGGGATATGCCGATCCGGCTCGCCGCGACGGTGGACGGCGGATCACCTCGGCGTCGACGGTGCCGTCGGTGACCGCTATCGATGCGGTGTACGCCGATCGCCCGCCCGTGCTTCGGCTGCCTCCCGGCATCGACTACGACGCACTGGCTCGCCCGGGTGAGGTCGAGATCGTATCGCTGGACGGTGGCGCACGGGAGGCCGTTCTCTGGCCGCCGGAACTGGCCATGGTGGGGCGGCGTGCCACCGTGTTGTCGTCCCGGGCGGGGATCGACGGATTCGAGGTGACCAGTGCTGAGCCGGACGAGGTCGAGGTGGGCGTGGTGCGGGAGGGCGACCTGCTGATCGACCCTGACGCGGCTGTTGTCCGCTCCCACCTGGTCCGGCAGTACGCCGCCAGGCACGGTCTTCGCTTGCTCGACCCGCATCTGGCGTACCTGTTCGGACCTTCTGCGCCGCAAGGGATTCGATCTTTCCGGGTGCGCGATATGGCGCCCTACCGCGAACGCACGATCGCTGGTTGGGCCCGGCGCGACCTGGTCGGCACGCTGGAGATCAAACAGCGGGGGACGCCGGTGGTACCCGACGAGCTGCGCAAGCGACTCCGCCCGGCGCTGACCGGGCCGACCACCACGGCGGCGACCCTGGTGGTGGCCCGGATCGGCCGGGACGCGCAGGCCCTGTGGTGTCTGCCGGTCGAACCCCTACGCTCCTCACCGTAGGGTGGTCAGCCGTGACATTCGAACTTCTCCCCGCCGTGGACGTCGCCGATGGTCAGGCGGTCCGGCTGGTCCAGGGCAGGGCCGGCAGCGAAACCGGCTACGGGCCCCCGTTGGCCGCAGCGCTGGCCTGGCAGGCCGACGGCGCGGAGTGGATCCACCTGGTCGATCTGGATGCCGCGTTCGGCCGGGGATCCAACGCGGACCTGCTCGCCTCCGTGGTGGGCGCGCTCGATGTCAAGGTCGAGATGTCGGGCGGGATCAGGGATGACGCCTCGCTGGCGGCCGCCCTCGCCACCGGATGCGCCAGGGTCAACATCGGCACCGCGGCGTTGGAGGACCCGCAGTGGTGTGCGTCCGTGATCGCCCGCTACGGCGACCGGATCGCCGTCGGCCTCGACGTGCGGGGCACGACCCTTGCGGCGCGTGGCTGGACCGAAGACGGCGGTGATCTCTGGGAGGCGTTGGCCCGGTTGGACGCCCAGGGCTGTGCGCGTTACGTCGTCACCGATGTCACCAAGGACGGCACCCTGCGTGGCCCGAACCTGGATCTGCTGCGGCAGGTCTGTGCTGGGACCCCGGCGCCGGTGGTGGCGTCCGGCGGCGTCTCCTCCCTCGACGATCTGGTTGCCCTGGCAGGTCTGGCACCGCTGGGTGTCGAGGGAACAATCGTGGGAAAGGCCCTGTACGCCGGCGCTTTCACGCTCCCAGAGGCCCTGGCGGCGGTCGCCGGCGCTGATGGTTGAGCAGCCGGGGCTGCAGCCGGGTTCGTTGCCGGGGCGGTCGGGTTCCTTGCGCCGGGGGAGTGGCGGGCCCTACGAGGAACGGTACGGCTACTCCCGGGTCGTCAGGATCGGTCCGCTGTCGATGACCGCCGGCTGCACGTCGATCACCGACGGGGTCGTGCAGTGCGTCGGTGACCCCGGAGGTCAGACCGGCATCGCGCTGCGCACGGCACTGGAGGCCCTCCAGGGGGTCGGTATGGACGCCGAAGACGTTGTCGCCGTGCGGATGTCCATCACGGATCGGGCGCATGCCGATGCGGTGGGACTGGCCCATCGGGAAGTCTTCGGGCTCTTGCGCCCAGCGGCGACGATGGTGGTGGTGGTGGGCCTCATCGATCCGGCGATGCTCGTCGAGGTGGAGCTGACCGCGTGGCGCGTCCCTGACGGCCGACCCCATGGAGCGGTCGACGCCGGACAGGTCAGCGTCTGATGGACGCCCGCTGGTAGCTCAGCCATGGGTTGAACAGTGCGAGGGCGGCGGCGTAACCGGGCACCCGGCCCTTGGCCATCTCCCAGCCGATCCGCGCGGCCGCTGCGAACAGGTCGCCGGCGAGTTGCAGTGGATCGGCGAACTCGACGGTAACGGTGCGGACGCCGAAATCCGCGGATCTGCCGTGATATCCGTGAGCCGCCGATGGTCGCCGACCTGAACCTGACGCGCCGGTGAGGGCGCGCAGCACCGCGATGGCCTGCGGGTCGCCCTGTTCGGCCCACGCTTGCACCACTCGCAGTTTGACCGCATCGGCGATGGCGGAATCGCCGGCTCCGGGGGGGATCGACACCGCTTCCCGTTCGTTGATCAACACCAGCCGGCCGCCGGATTCGCGCAGCTGAACCTCCCACGGTCCGGGATTGGGCGTCCCGGCCAGCAACACCGTCCCGCGGCCGTCCCGATCGCCGGGCGGGCTGCTCAGGGTGCACGGCACATTGCCTGCTCGGAGCAACGCATGCACCCTGCGCAGTTGGTCGGTCACCGGCGTCCTCCTCGGGTCGGTCGGCAATCGGTTCATGATAGGTGGGCACTGAGCGGTATCGTCCGATGAACGCGGGGTGAGCGTGGTGATCCGGTGCGATGGGGACCGGCCTCGCGGCGCCACAGTGGTGTACGCAGTGGTGCGGCGTTCTCGGGGTCCAGCGACGGCGGTGGGGTGCCAAGGTGACCGGTCCGACCGACCCCGACCGTGCTGAAACCGGCGCTCGCACTGTCCGGGTCGGTGCCGACGTCGGCCCGTACCGCGTCGAGGGTGTGATCGCCCGCGGTGGCATGTCGGTGGTCTACCGGGCGAGGGACCGTCGGCTCGACCGGCAGGTCGCACTCAAGATCTTGGACACCGATCCGGGCTCGTCCGCCGAGCTGCGTGAGCGCTTCCTGCGGGAGGCGCGGTTCGCCGCTGCGATCGACCACCCGCACATCGTGCCGATCTACGACGCCGGTGAAGCGGGCGATCTGCTGTACATCGCCATGCGCTGGGTGCAGGGTGGCACCCTTGACGACTGGATCGACAGACGTGGACCACTCGGTGCCGCCGGAACGGTGGACCTACTCGCGCCCGTCGCCGCTGCACTGGACCTGGCGCATGCAGGCGGACTGGTGCACCGGGACGTCAAGCCTTCCAATATCCTGCTCAACGCCCAGCCGGACACCGACGGCCCGGTGCACGTCTACCTGACCGATTTCGGGGTCAGCCGGATCGCCACGGCGCGCACCGGGCTGACCTCCATCGGCACGGTGATCGGAACGGTCAGTTACATGGCGCCCGAGCAGATCACCGGCCGGCGAATCGACGCACGCACCGACCTGTACGCGCTGGCCTGCGTGGCCTACGAGTGTCTCACCGGCGCACCGCCTTTCGTCCGTGAGGACCAGGCCGCACTGCTCTGGGCGCAGGTCAACGAACAGCCGGTCGCGCTCTCGGCGCACCGGCCCGATCTGCGCGCCGCCGATCGGGTGCTCGCCCGAGCGATGGCGAAGGAACCGGCGGACCGTTACCGGTCGTGCGCCCAGTTCATCGCCGCACTGGACGCGTCGTTCGCCGAGCACCGCTCACCGGTGGCCGCAACCGGGGACACCGGCACCACCACGACCGCCGGCACCACGACCGCCGCTTCAGGCCGAGGACGGTCGGAGCGCGGACGACCGCACGGCGCCTCACCGGAGTTCACGACCGATCAGCCGGCACCCACGGTGCGGGTCTTCCTGGTGGACGACCACGAACTGGTCCGCAAGGGCGTTGCCGACCTGCTGGGCGAGGCGGGTGATCTGACGGTCATCGGCCAGGCTCCCTCGGTGGCCCAGGCGCTGGCCGCGATTCCCCGCGCGGCACCGGATGTGGCCGTTCTCGACATCCATTTGCCGGACGGCAACGGCATCGAGTTGTGCCGCGAGCTACGGGATCGGATGCCGGACCTGCGGTGCCTGATGCTGACCGCCCTGAACGACGAACAGGCCATGTTGACCGCGATCCTGGCCGGCGCCAGCGGCTATGCGGTGAAGGACATCACCGGGACCGAACTCGTGACGGCGGTGCGGACCGTCGGGGCAGGCCGCACCCTGGCCGACAGCCGGACTGTCGAGGCGCTGATCGGCCGATTGCGCGCCGACGCCGAACCGTCGGGAAAGCTGGCTGCGCTGACTCCTCGGGAACGAACCGTGCTGACGCTGATTGCCGAGGGTCTGACCAACCGGCAGATCGGTGAACGCATGTCGTTGGCGGAGAACACCGTGAAGAACTACGTCGCACATGTCCTGGACAAACTGGGGGTGAGCGGCCGCCGGCAGGCCGCGGAACTGCTGCACCGGCTCGGCCGGAGCCGGTGATCAACGACTGCCTCAAGCCGTGACGAGGCGGTTCCGACCGCGTCCCTTGGCCGCGTACAGCGCGGAGTCGGCCCGGCCGATGCAGACGCCGAGTCCTTCGCCCGGAATCCACGTCGTGTGGCCGATCGAGCAGGTCACCCCCATCGGCGCGCTGCGCCGGATCCGATCGAGAATGGAACGGGCCCGAGAAGGCGGACAGCCGGGCAGCGCCATCACGAATTCCTCGCCGCCCCACCGGGCGAAGATGTCCTGCCGCCGTAGACAGGATCGCGCGGCGGCGGCGAACTCCGCCAGCCGCAGGTCGCCGGCGGTGTGGCCGTGCCGATCGTTGTAGTTCTTGAAGTGATCGAGGTCGAGCACGGCCACCGCGAGCGGTTCACCTGTCAGCTGCGCCAATTCGGTCAGTCGTTGGAGTTCGCGGTCCCACGCGCGCCGGTTGAGCGATCCGGTGAGTGGGTCCGTGGTGGCCAGCAGCTGCAATTCGCGGTGCAGCCGTGACGCCTGCAAAGACCCGCCGGCCTCATCCGCGATCACCTGGACGACCCGGATTGCGCGGTCGCCGGGATCCTCGATCCGGTGCCGCCAGCCGACTCCTATGACGGCCTGAACGTTCCCGCGGACGATGACCGGCTGCCAGAGTGAGCTCGCGGCGTTGTTGGTCTTCAGCAACGCGCGGTTGACCGTGGAATTGCCCTTCACGTCCGACAGGAACACCCGCTCACCGGTGCGCCACACCTGGGCTGTCATCGACACGTCCCGCAGCGGCACCCGGACGCCGACCAGATCTTGACCGGCGGCGGCGGTGACCACCAGGTTGTCCCCGTCCAACGGCTCGGTCAGCACGACGCTGTCGGCGCCGGCCAGTCGCTGGACCGATTCGACGATCAGCGGGCGGGGGTCTTCGCCGGACTGGACGCATCGCGCCACCGCCGCGACCGCCGCAAGATCCTCCTTCGACTCGCGTACCGCGATCTCTGCTTCCTTTCGGTCGGTGATGTCCTTGGAGATGCCGAGCATCCACTTCTCCCCGCCCAACCCGGGTGCGGCCGTCAGGCTGAACCAGGCCCACCTGGTCTGTCCGTCCCGTCGGATGAAGCGCACTTCCATCCCGACCAGCTCGCTGTCCGGGTCCGCCGGCCGCCCGCGGGCCGCATCGACCACCGGACGATCCGCAGGGTGGACGAAGTCGCGCCCGAGCGCGCCGAGCAGCTCACCCGTTCCGGTGCCGAGCAACCGTTCCAACGCAGTGTTGGTGTCCACCCAGCGGCCGTGCTCATCGGTGATGCCCATGGCGACCGGGCTGCTGTAGAACACGGCGCGGAAGCGCTGTTCC
>CAWCVW010000008.1:0-1036619 GCA_963798965.1 uncultured Actinomycetota bacterium | reverse complement strand
CCCTGGGGCACGAGCCGTCCTGGCTCACAATCGCCGTGTGGAGAACCACGCCCGTTGATGGTGGCGGCCATGGTTGTGGGTGCTGTATTTCTTGGGTGGGTGAATCTCCTTGAGGATTCGGGAGCCGGACACCGTCACCCTACGGTGACGGAGACGGTCCACTCGAGGATGTCACGTGGCTTGATCATGGTGAGGGCGTTTCGGGACAGAGCCGTCCGGCACGAGTCATAGAAGCCGGTGCAAGGTTCGATGGCGATGACATCGTGTGGCGCGTACCTGCCTCGGTCGAACCAGACACCGACATAGGGGACCTCCTCGGACCAGTGCATCTGCAGTCGTGAACCGTCGGCATGGAGCAGGTCCACCCGGTTGGTGCGAAGGCCGGGATCGAGGTAGAACTTCCGGGCTGAGCCGGCCTGAACGGTGTCCATTCTCAACAGGTCCGGCGAGATCTGAGTGCGTTGGGCGGGGTCGGCCAGCACATTCCACGCGTGCCCGGCGTGTTCGCTGACCGAGACCGTTGTTCCGGGAAAGGCTTGGAACTGGGGGTGCGCCGCCCAGAGCATCGGGACGCGCCGTGATCCCGCGACCACCCGGTACCGCAGCCGGAGGGTGGTGTCGCGCACTGCGGCGCTGCGGCTGAAGGTGTAGCCGTAGGAAGGGCAACTCACGTGAAGTGTCCCGTCGGTCTCGGACCACGAACGCGACCACAGTTCGCCATGATCGGGCAGTGCTACACCGTCGACGTCGCAGGCGACTATGGTGGGCGCGCATTCGTCCCAACCGCACATGTCGCCATCGGTGAAAGTTCCCCCCAGATCACCGATGTCGATATCCGCTGCGGGTTGTGCCAACCATTCGCGGTGCCGGCTATCGAGCAGCGAGACGATTTTCCCACCGCGTTCGGGCACCACGACAACGGTGATCTGGTCAGTTGTGTAGCTCTGCGCCGGCAGTCCGAGCCAGGTTGTCTCGGTTGGATGGCGCATCCAGCCGGACTCGATCATCGCGCCGCACGGAGGGCGTCGAGTAGTTCGCGGCAGGTCTGCTGGGCAACCTCGGGACCGCCGCGGGTGAGCGCCGAACCCATCCCCACCGCCATCGCACCGGCCTTGACCCATTCCGGTGCCTGATGCAGCTCGATGCCGCCGGTCGGGACGAACTCGAGCGCGGGCAACGCCGCGAGCACATCGGCCATCGCGGACGGCGTCCACAGGGACGCCGGGAACAACTTCACCGCCGCGGCCCCCAGCGACATCGCCCGCAACGCCTCGCTGGGCGTGAGAACCCCCGGAATGACGGGAATCTCGGCCGATCCGCAGGCGCGTACCACATCCGGTTCGAGGTTGGGTGCCACCACGAATTCGGCGCCAGCGGACCGTACGTCGGCTACTTCGCGTGCTGTCAGCACCGTCCCGGCGCCGACGAACGCGTCGCCGGGAAGACCTGGTTCAGCGTTCAATTGTGCGATGACGTCGATGGCACCTGGCGTGACGAGCGAGACCTCGACGCATCGAAGACCGGAAGTCACCAGCCCCCGCGCAGCAACGAGAGCAGCCTCTGCGGTCGAGGTGCGAACGATGCCAACCACCCGCTGCCGGCGAAGTTGCTCCATGACGCTCATCGATCCACCTCGCTGTCTGAGTTGAGGTGCCGGCGGTAAGGCAGGCCATCGATGTCACCATGGACGGCGATGCAAGAAGCGGCGACTACAGCTGCCCGGCGCAGTGACGTCGGCACGTCCTCGCCGTCGAGCAGACCGGATAGCAGGCCCGCGACGAGCGCATCACCCGCACCGACCGGGTCCACCACTGTGCGGGCCATCGACGGCTGCTCCCAGCGGCTGCGGCCGTCGGTGGCCTCCGCACCCTCAGCCCCCTTCTTGATCACGACCAAGCGCGCGCCATCGCCCAATAGCCGGTCCTCGGCATCGGCGAGCACGTCGGCACCGGCCAGCAGGCACAACTCTTCAGCGTCACCCACGGCGATGTCGATCCCACCGCGCAGCGGGGCAAGCCGTTCTGCGAACAATTCCGCCGAGCCCAACCGGCGGCGGAGGTTCGGATCGACGCAGATCACCGTTCCCTGATCGCGGAACCTCTGTGCCGCAGAGACAACCGCCAGGCCACTACGGTCGGACAACACCGCGGTGATGCCGGTCAGGTGCAGGACAGCAGCCGATGTCCAAGCCGCGAAGGGGATGTCGGTGTCTCCGAAGACCGACGCCGCAGAACCCGCCCTGCCGTAAGCGACGTCGGTCCGCCCCCGACCGCCGTCCACGTCCCGGACGAGGATGCCGGTGCCGCGGACCGGGTCGGTCGCGGCGGTGAGCCGAATGCCTTCGCCACGCAGAGTGGCGGCGATGGAACACCCGAGCGGGTCATCGCCAAATCTGGTTGCAAATCCCACGCGATGCCCTAGCCGCGTCAGGCCGACAGCAACATTTGCCTCCGCGCCGGCCATGGTGCGGCGGAACCTGTTCGCGGCGGCCAGTGGCAAGCTGTCGTCGGCCAAGAACACCGCCATCACCTCGCCGAAGGTCACGACGTCAAAGTCGGTGTCAGGCCGGTCGATCAATGCCACCATCAGCGCGGCAACCCGACGGCTCGGTCGCCGCCCCTGCGTTGCTGGATCACGATGGCGGTGACCAACAGGGCACCCTTCGCCACGTTCTGCCAGAACGGATTCACTCCCAGCACCGTCAGCCCGTTGTCCAGGACGCCCAGCAGCAGGACGGCCAGAACCGTGCCCGCGATGGTGCCTTTGCCCCCCTGCAACGCCGCACCGCCCAGTGCCGCCGCCGTGATCGCCTCGAGCTCAAGTCCCTCACTGCCGGAGATGGGTTGGCCTGACCCCGTTCTTGCCGTGAGCAGGATCCCCGCCAGACCCGCGCCAAGACCGACAACCGCGTACACCACGATGATGTAACGGTTGATGTTGATACCAGCGAGCCGCGACGCGACATCATTGCCGCCGACGGCGTACACGTTCCGACCGATGTCGGTGTAGCGCAGCACCAGGTGGGTGAGCAGCGCGACCACGATGAAGATCCAGATCAGGATCGGGACGCCGGCGATGGCGCCCCTGGCCAGGAAGATGAAGACCGGATCCGCACCGGTGTAGCCCTGCGCCCGGCCGTCGGACAGCAATTGAGCAAGTCCCTTGAACGCGGCCAGCGTGGCCAGTGTGGCGATCACGGCATTGACCCGGCCGAAGATGATGATGCAGCCATTGACCAGCCCGCACATCACCCCAACGGCAAGGGCTGCCGCGATGCCGATTCCGGCGCTGTCGAGCGAGGTGAAGACCATCGCCGAGGTCACTGAGGTCAGGCCGGCCACGGAGCCGACCGAAATGTCCAGGCCACCGAGCAGGATCACCAATGTCTCCACGATGGCCAAAACACCGAAGACGCTGATCGTGGTCCCAATGGCAATGATATTCGACCATCGCAGGAAATTGGGGTCCTTCGCGCCGATCACCGCGATCAGGACCAGCAGGCCGAGGGCGAGGCTGAGATTCTGCACGCCGATGGAGGTCAGAACCCGCCTCAAGGCGCTCGGCCGGCGCGCGATGGTGGCGGTGTCAGGTGCCGACGCTCCCGCTTTGGTGTCAGTCATCGGAGTCTCCAACCGGGTGGACGTCGGTGTTGATGTTTGCGTCTGGGTTCGAAGCGGTAGGTCCCTGCCGGGGCAGCACGAGTGACAGCACCCGCTCCTCGGTCGCCTCGGCTGCGCTCAGCTCGCCGGTCAACCGGCCGGCCTGCATGGTGAGGATGCGATCGGCCAGACCGAGAACCTCGGGCAACTCCGACGAGATGACCAGGATGGCCATGCCGTCCTGGGCCAGTTCATCGATGATGCTGTAGATCTCGGCTTTGGCGCCGACGTCGATTCCCCTGGTCGGCTCGTCCAGGATCAGGACCGCCGGCCGCCTCGCCAGCCATCGGGCCAACACCACTTTCTGCTGGTTCCCACCAGACAGTTTGCTGACCTCCTGCTCGATGGACGGGGTGCGGACCCGCATCCGGGTGACTTGTTTCTGGACCAGCTCTTTCTCGGCCCGGCGGTTCACCACCCTGAAGCGGCTCAGGCGCCGCAGCACGGTGAGCGAGGTGTTGTCCCGCACCGTGCGGGCCAGCAACAAGGCCTGCGCCTTGCGCTCCTCCGGGACCAGTCCGATGCCTGCGCTGACCGCGTCTGCTGGAGTGCGGAGCCGCAGACGCCTTCCCGCGACGAAGATCTCACCGGACTGATGAGGCAGGTCTCCGACGATCGTCCGGGCGAGTTCAGATCTGCCCGCGCCGATCAGCCCCGAAATCGCGACGACCTCACCGGCGTGAACCTTCAGGCTGATGTCTGTGACGTGCTCATTGGTCAGGTGCGTGACTTCCAAGACGACCTGGTCGGTGGCGCGGCGTTCCCTGCGGAACAACCCCGACAGGTCTCGCCCCACCATCATCCGAACCAGTTCATCCTCGCTGGTACTGCCGATCTCCCGGACGCCGACGAGGCGTCCGTCTCGCAGGACCGCAACGGAGTCGGCGACATCGAAGATCTCCTGCATGCGGTGCGACACGTAGATGATCGCGGTGCCGCGGTCGCGCAACGCGGAGATCACCCTGAAAAGCGCTCGTACTTCACCGCCGGTCAGGGAGGAGGTCGGTTCGTCGAAGGCGACGATCTGCGGATGGGTGGCCAGGCCGCGGCATATTTCCACCAGCTGGCGTTGCGCCGGCGACAGATCGGCGCCGAGCGCGGCCGACGAGAGCACAGCGGAGAAGCCCAGTTCGGCCAGCAGCCGATCGGCCTGCGCAATCACTGCTCGGCGGCTGAACAGTCCGCGAGGGGACGCGAGCGACCCGACGAAGATGTTCTCGGCAACAGTGACGTCCTTGAGAATCTCCGGCTCCTGGGCGATCACCTTGATGCCGAGCGCCCGGGCGCTGTGAGGGTTGGCCAGGCTCACGGGTGTGTCGTCGACACTGATCGATCCGGAGTCGGGTTGATAGGCGCCGGCGATGATCTTGAGGAGAGTGGATTTTCCGGCGCCGTTCTCGCCCAGCAGGGCGGTGACGTGCCCGGCCCGGAAATTGACATTCACTCCGTCGAGGGCTCGCACGCCGCTGAAGTTCTTGCTGACCTGTTGGACGGCCAGCCGGACCGGTGGCCGGGAGGCGGCAGCCGGCGGGTCCGGGACTGCTTGCACGTTCTCTCCTCTTCCGTGTTCTCTTCGTCGGACGGTCCGGTCTGGCCGCTGGTGTGCTGTCGCAGTCGAAGCCCGCACCACCGGTCAGCGGTGCGGGCATCGGCTCCTCGTTCCGCCGCTGCCAGAAGAGCGGCTAGGTGCAGACGACGCCTTCCTGCTTGAAGTTCTCGGGATTGACCATCACGGTCTTGGCGATCGTGGTCGGCGGCAGCGGTTGTCCTTGAGACACCGAATCAAAGAGCACCTGGACCGCCGACTGACCAACCTCGGTGCCGCTGATGAACAGAGCAGCCTTGTTGCCGGTCGGGGAACCGGCCACCCAGTCCTTGCACGTCAGATACGCGCCGAGACCAACCCCGATGACATTGTCGGCACCGAAGCCGGCGTTGGCCAGCGCTGTGACGGCCCCGGTCTCCGATTCATCATTGCAGCCGTAGACGACCCAGTTCTTGACATCCGGATTGGCGGTGATGATGGCGGCCGACTTGTTCTGCGAATCGATCACCGATGCATCGGTGCCGACCTTGAGAACTTTGACCTGGTCGGTGCCTGCGGCCTTGACAAAGGCGGCCGTGGCCGCGTCGACGCGATCCTCGCAGACCGACAGATCCTCTTTCGAGACCCGCAGGATCGCCGTTTCGGCAGGATTCCAGCCGGCGTTCTTGAATAACGTGCCTGCCTCGGTACCGACCTTCTCGCCCATGGCCGCACCGTCGAAGCCGACGAACGGTGCCGCGGCACCGGAGCTGTCCTTGATGATGTCGTCCGAGGCGACGAGTGCGACCCCGGCCGCCTTCGCCTTCTCGATGACCTGTGGGCCGATCTTCTGATCGGGAACGACAATCGCGATGGCGTTGTATCCCTGAGCCAGCACGGTATCCAGCTCGCTGATCGCCTTGTTGGCGTCGTCGCCGAGGTTCACGACGGTGATGTCGGCTCCGAGCTCGCCGGCCTTGGCCTTGGCGCCGTTGGCCTGGTCGACGAAATACTGCTGATCACCCTGCTTTTGCAGATAGGCGATCCGCACCGGACCGGCGGCGGGTGCCGCTGACTGTGATCCAGCCGCCGACGAACCACCTGCGGCCGCTGAGTTCGACGAGCCGGCGCTGGCGCCCCCAGCGCTGGTCGATGCGGATGCGGCCGGGGCGGCGGCACTGCTGGATGCGGTACTGGTCTGCCCTGACGAGCAAGCGGACAGGACGAGAGCCGCGGCCGCCGCCAGTCCTAGGCACACGCGAACCTGGGTCTTCGTTGAACCGGTCATGAACCTCCTTCGGGGTTCGGCCCATCCGGTTACGGATGATCCGACATTGGTAATATAGTAATATCATTGACCTACAGCCTGCACAAGACTTCTCGGCCTGGATGAAGCCGATTTCCGTTGGTCACTCAGTTCGGGGAAGCAGCATCCGGTGCCATCGGCGCGAGTGTCGTGGCTCGCCGTCGCTGCCGCTCGCTGACGTGAGAGTTCCTGCGGCGCAGGCCTCACCGGCCCATTGCCGTCGGCGTCGGTTCTGCGACCGACGTGGCCAAGGGTGGACCGCGTCATTGGCTGGCGAAGGCGCGGTCAGCCGGTGGCGGTCGCCCGCGACTTGCGGCCGCCGCCACGGGTTTTCCTCGGCCCAGCGAGCAACGTCTGGGCGGTGTCGGCGGCGGCCGAGGTGAGTAGATGCGTCATGGCGGCGGCCGCACCGTCGGGATCGCGGGCGGCGATGCAATCCAACACCTGCCTGTGCAGTTTGAGAAAGGACTTGTCGTGGTCGTGCGGCAGCGTCAGGGCGTCTCTGGCTCGCATCGCCGGCTCGAGCAAGACCTCGAAACGAGCCACCAATTCGTTGTTGGACGCTTCCAGAACGCTGCGGTGAAAGAGGATGTCGGCTGCGATCTGTTCGTCCAGGGAGCCGTCCACCGACTGGTCCAGCAAGGTCATGCCGGCCCGGATCGCCTCGATCTGCTCCGCGGTGCCCCGCTCGGCGGCGAGCCGTGCACCGGCGGGTTCAAACATCTGTCGAACCTCTTCCAGTTCATGCATCAATCGCCCGTCGTCGCTGTTGGACTGGCGCCAGCGCATGATGTCGGCGTCCAGCAGATTCCAGTCGCGCCGGGTCAGCACATACGTTCCGATCCGCGGGCGTGCATCGACCAGACCCTTTGCCGTCAGCACCTTCACAGCCTCCCTGACGACCGTCCTCGATACGCTGAGCTCCTGGGCGAGCGCCTCCACGTCGATGATCGCGCCGGACGGGATCTGCTCACTGACGATGCGGGTGCCGAGGTCGTCGACGACCCGACCGTGCAAACCCCGCCGCGAGAAGGTCACCATCGCGACACCATAGGCGCTTGGTCCGCACCGGTGACGGAGGGGACGGACAAACCGGACGCAGGACATCTGAGCTTCGGCACTGTCATCGCCCCGACCGGCCTGCGGACCATCCACCGTCCACGACGATGCTGGCGCCTGTGACGAACGACGCGGCGTCCGACACCAGGAACCCGATCACTTGGGCCACCTCGGCCGGATCGCCGATCCGTTTGAGCGCCGTCTGCTGCCTGGTGGTCTCCATTGCCTCCTCGTCGACGCCATTGAACGCGGCGGTCCGGATGGGTCCAGGGAGCACCGCGTTGACCCGAAGGCGATCGCCGTATTCGACGGCGAGCTGGCGGGTCAGCCCGAGCATGCCGGCCTTCGCGGCCGCATAGGCCGGATATCCAGGCAGGCTCGCGATCGCGTGAACGGACGACACGAGAATCAAGCATGCAGGTTGACCTCGTCGGTCCAGGCTGGTGCTCATTGCCGACCACAGCGTCCTTATCGACCGGTGCACCGCGCCCAGGTTGACCGCCAGCTGCCGGTCCCACTGCCCGTCGGTCTGCTCGTGCAGACCAGCGTAGGTCAAGGCATAGGCGTTGTGCACCAGCGTGTCTGGGATGAGATCACGACGAGCGAGATCTGTCGCCAACGCCTCCCAGGAGGTACCGGATGCCACATCGAGGGCCGCGCCGAAGGCATCGCCGCCGGCGTCGGCAATGTGCGCGGCGGTCCGTTCGGCCGCTGCGCCGTCGATGTCGGTCACCGCCACTCGGGCTCCCAGAGTGGCCAGGTGAATGGCCGTCGCCGCCCCGATCCCCCGGCCGGCGCCCGTCACCACGGCGACTCGGGCGGCAAGCGCCGGGTATGCCGCGCCGGGCTCAGCCATCAGTGGCCTCGGTCAGTGCCAGAAGAGCTGGTCCCTGGCCCCATGGCACCCGGAAGCCGCGCGGAACGTGCTGGTAGTGGGTTGGTTCCGTGCAGGCCATCACTGCGGCCGAAACGCTGGACAGCGTGCCATCCGGCCCGATCCCCGCCGCGACCGCCGCCCTGGCCCTTGTCACGCAGCTGGCGATCTCCGCCAGGGGAACGATCCCGGCCGCGGCCGCGCGAGCCATTCCGGTCGCCATGAAGGCGGCGGTGGAGAACTCATCACCGGAACCAGGCACGCTCACCACGGCGGGCCAGTGACCGTCGGGACGTTGCAACTGCACCATTGCAGTGATGAGATCACGGGTGGCCGTCGACAGCACGGAGGTCTCCCGGCCGGGCTTGTCACCCGCGGCCTGGGTCTTACCGGCCGCTCGGAGGGCATCGAGCACATCGAGCAGGCCGAGCAACGCCCAGCCCTGGCCGCGGCCCCACCCAGGCCCGAATGCACCGTCCACGCCGTCCAGAACGAAATGATCGAAAAGGCCCGTCCGATTCTGCAGCAAGTCCACGTAACCCACGGCCTGAGCGATCCCGGTGGACACATAGCTCTCGTTGCCGGTTGCCACTCCCAGTGCGGTGAAGAACGGCGGGTCGAAATGCAGGCAGTCCAGGAACACCCCCGCGGGCGGATGGGCGAGCAGAGCCACCTCACGTTCGGTCAGGGTGGCTGGACCGTAGGGCTTCATCAGCGGACTGCTCTCCCAGGTGGCGAACACTCCCCCGATTGTCGGCCGGGTGAGCAGATAGTCGGCCAACCCGACGAGTGCGTCCAGCAACACCTGGTCGTGGAAGTCGACCGCCATCCGGACCATGGCATGTCCCGGCGCGGTGCAGTCCAGCCGCCGGTACGGCCTCGCCCTGGTCGCCCATGACCGGGCCCAGCCGTGGGCGAACGCAGCGAACCGGGGGTCGCCCAGGGTATCGGCCGCGCGGAGCATGGCGTCGAAGGCGACTGAATCACCGAAATTCCAGGTTTCGTAGGGCAATTGCAGTAGGGACTCGGCGACCACCGCGGTCGTGCGTGGGGCCGCCTGCGCGGCAACGAGGCTGTTCATCGGTGCGTCCGGATCAGTGCCCGGTCGCTGTCCGCAGCGCGCACCAGGGTCATCGTTCCGGCGGCGATGAACCTTTCCAGGTGCCCGACAACGGGAAAGGCGAGGGCGGTGGAGGTCCCATGCACGGGCCAGTCCTCCGACCCGTCGTTCAGTTCTTCCAGCAGTTCATGCAGACCCACCCCGTCCGGATGGCGGCTCACCGCTTCCTTGACGCGATCATCCAACCGCGCCGCGAACGAAGCGCTCTCGTCGAGGAAGCCGGACACGCCGTCACCCGAGACGGTCGGGTAGTGCGCGGTCAGCAGCAACGGCGCACGCAGCGACCGCAGTCGTTCGATGGTGCTGAGGTAATCATCGACATACCGGTAGGTGGGCGGGAACGCACCGGTTCCGTCGGCGTTACGCACCGCTGCGCCGAGGACGGCATCGGAAACCAGCAAGGCACCGGTCGACAGGTCGTGCAGGGCCAAATGCCCCCGGGTGTGGCCGGCGACGTGCAGGATCTGCACCGGCCGGTCGCCGAGATCGATCATTTCCCCACCGCGCACACCGAGGTCGACCGGACCTTCTCTCGTGACCTCGCGCGTCCACGCCAGAACCTCAGCGTGTTCGTCGAAGCCCCAAGGCTGCAGGAACTCTCGCGCTCGTTGCCGCAGGTACGTGGGGTAGTCCGTGATGGCCGCCCGATCAGCCTCGTGTGAGAGCACCCGGGATCCGGGGAACGTCGCCCTGGCATCGGCGAGACCACCGAAATGGTCGACGTCGCAGTGGCTGATCACCGTGAAGCTCACAAGACTCCGGGGTAGGCCGACTCCGTCCAGGTATGGGCCGATCACCTGATGCGGTGTCCCGTCGACGCCGACGTCGAAGAGGACGGCAGCGCGTGTGCCGACAACGACATAGGTGCTCGAGATTCGTGGACCCAGGGTGGTGTCGATGCGATGAATTCCGTCAGCGACCTCCATGTCACTTCCCCCGGAAAACTGGTGGCCGACCTTCGGCGAACGCCTGCCGGCCCTCCGCGGCGTCTTCGGTGAGCATGCAGTACGCGAACGAGTCGTTCTCGATCAGCAAACCCTGGTCGAGCGGGACATTCTGCGCCACTCGGACCATGTTCTTCGTCCGCTCGATGGCGATCGGCGACAGCGCGGCAATCGTGGCAGCGAGATCCTGCGCGGTGCCGAGGACGTCGGCAGCCGGGACGACCCGCTGCAGCAGCCCCATCCGCAGCGCCTCCGCCGCGTCGACCCGATCGCCGGTCAGCAGCAGCCTGGCCGCATTCCCCGGACCGATGGCGTGGGTGAGCAATTGGGTTGCACCGGAGCCGCCGTGCCAACCCCAGCGGATCTCGCCGGCGCCGAACGAGGAATCGGTTGAGGCGATGCGGATGTCACTGGCGCAGGCCATCTCCAGGCCACCACCGACGCAATAGCCGCGGATGGCGGCCACTACGGGTTTGCGGATCAACCACACCGCACGGGCGTAATCCTTGCGGGCGTCGAAACGGTTGCGGTACTCCCAGTTGCTCCCGTACTCGCCCAGATCGTTGATGTCGCTGCCGGCGCTGAACGCCCGGTCTCCTGCGCCGGTCAGCACAACCGCCCGGATCTCCGGGTCCTGGTTGATCGCGAACACCAGTTCATTCATCTGGCGGTCCATGTCCACCGTCATGGTGTTCAGCTTGCGCGGCCGGTCGATGGTCACGGTGGCGACGAAATCTGTCTTTGTTAAACGGATGTCGCCCGGAAGGATGTCTGTCACGGCGTGCCCCATTCGGTCTGGGTGGCCAGCGGGTGGGGCATCATGACGGTCCCACAGCATTGAGGGACACGTCGACACCGATCGCCCCCGAGCGGACCAGTTCCACAATGTCATCGGCGGAGTAGTTCAACTCGCCGAGGATCTCCCGCGAGTCATGCCCGAGCGCCGGCGCCCCGCGCCTGATCGTCGGAGGGGTGCCGGACATCCGGATGGGGACCCGCACGGTGGCGACAGCTGCACCGTCCCGGTGCGGCTGCTCGACGAACATCCCGGTGGCCAGCACGTGCGGGTCCTTCGCCAGTGCGGCGTAATCATGCACTGGACCGGCCCAGACGCCGTGCAGGTCACACAGCTCGATCCACTCTGCCGTGGTTCTGCCGAGGAAGGCGTCGCGAATCCGCGCGTAGACCTCGTCGCGGTGCAGCGACCCGTCGTTGTACGCGGTGAGGCCGCGCAGGTAGTCGTCGTCGAGCACCGCACCCAGCCTCGGAAGGTGGGTCATCGCCAGGGTCAGCCAGCCGTCACGGGTGCGGTAAACACCGTACGGAGCCGGAATGGACGCGTGGGCGCTCGGCTCGGCGCTGCGCCTTGGTTCTGTACCGCTGTTGAGGTAGGTGACGATCTCCTGCAGCTGGGCATCCAGAACCACAGAGAACATGTCAACCTCCACATGCTGACCTGCGCCGCTGCGCCGCCGGGACTCCAGCGCGGCCAAAATGCCGATGACCGCCTGATAGCCGGTCATCACATCCGCCGCCCATAGTGCTCCGGGGGTGGGTGGGTCGACGTCCCGCCCGACCGAGAACATCGAGCCGCTGTACCCCTGGACGACGAGATCCTGGCCCGGCCGGTCACGATAGGGCCCGTCACTTCCATAACCGCTGATGGAGCAGTAGACCAGGGCGGGATTGACCTGTCGTAGTTGCTCGTAGCCGACGCCGAGCCGGTCCGCGGTGCCGTGCCGGAAGTTCTGTACGAAGATGTCCGCGCTGGCCACCAACCTTCGCAGCACGCCGAGCCCCTCAGCAGACTTGAGATCCACCGCGAGGCTGCGCTTGTTCCGGTTGACCGCAAGAAACGTCGACATCTCGCCGTGGACCTTGACGTCCTCGAAGCCGTGCGTGCGATTGAATTCCCCCACGACAGGTGGTTCCACCTTGATCACGTCGGCGCCGAGATCGCCGAGCCGTGTCGCGGCCAGCGGACCGGCGAGCATCTGGGTCGCATCAATCACTCGCACACCATCGAGAGCGCCTTCGGTCATGTAATCCTCCACTTATCGTATTAATCAAGCATACGATGCTGGCGGGCGTACGGTCAACAACCAACCCACCCTCCGGCTCTGCATCCGACCCGTGGGCCTGGCGCCCGAGGCAAAGCTGCGACGATCCCGCCGACGCTGACAGGAGAAGCCCGTGATCATCACCGATGTAGAGACCTTCCTCGTCCGGCCCCGCTGGCTCTTCGTCAAAATCTCAACAGACTCGGGCATCTTCGGTTGGGGTGAGGCGGGCCTGGAGGGATTCGGTGAAGTCGTCCGCAGCGCCATCGACATTTTCAGGGACAAGCTTCTCGGCACAGATCCGATGCGCATCGAGGACCACTGGCAGCGCCTGACCAAAAGCGGCTTCTACCGCGGGGGTCCGGTGCTCTCCTCCGCAGTCGCAGGCGTCGATCAGGCGTTGTGGGACATCACCGGAAAGGCCCTGAACGCACCGATCCACCGCCTGCTCGGCGGTCCGGTGCGCGATCGTGTTCGGGTGTACGGCTGGGTCGGCGGTGACGATCCGGACGGCGTGGCCACGGCTGTGCAGCACCAGATCGATGCAGGCCTCACGGCGGTCAAGATGAACGGTACCGGGCGGATCGGACACATAGGTACCGCGGCCGACACTGCCGGCGTTCTCGAGCGGGCCACCGCTGCACGCGAGACCCTCGGTCCCCAGCGCGATTTCGCCATCGACTTCCACGGCCGGGTCTCGGCGCCGATGGCCCGCCGACTCCTCGAGCGACTCGAGCCCTTGCACCCTCTGTTCGTGGAGGAGCCTGTGCTTCCCGGTAACGCCGCGACAACCCTGGGGCGGATCGTCGCAGGTACGTCCATCCCCGTCGCCACCGGGGAACGGCTCTTCTCCCGATGGGACGTGCTCCCCGTGCTGCAGAGCGGAATCGCCGTTGTGCAACCTGATGTCGCACACGCCGGCGGTATCTCCGAGGTACGCCGCATTGCTGCCATGGCCGAGACATTCGATGTCGCTTTGGCCCCGCACTGTCCCCTCGGGCCCATCGCCCTCGCCGCATGCCTGCAAGTCGATTTCGCCACCCCCAATCTCCTCATCCAGGAGCAGTCGCTGGGCGTGCACTACAACCGTGGCAACGAACTGCTCGACTACCTCGTCGACCCCACAGTTCTCACGTTCGTCGACGGACACATCGAGCGACCCAACGGGCCCGGCCTCGGGATCGAAATTGATGAGGATGCTGTGCGACGCTCGGACAGTGATCCGCATACCTGGCGGAATCCCACTTGGCGACACCCCGACGGTTCCTTCGCGGAGTGGTGAGCGGGGCGTCGTCGCACCCGTACCGTTCCACCCACGACCGATCACCGTCGCCGTATTCGACGGAGCCAGGAGCCACAACCAGAGCAGAGCGCGACAGTCCGGGGGCCACCCCGGCGCAGTGCGGCTCAACTGAGCCCCTCAGGTCCAGCCGCCCCGCAATACTCGCACCGCGGAAACGAAGAATTGCGGCTGCCTCACATGCTCGGCTAAGCAACGCGTCCCCGTCAATCTTCGCGTTATCACCGACCAGGCTGGCGACAGTCGGCCGTCGCTGCTGTACCGACGGTAGGGCTCATCGTGCTCATCGCCGCGCCCAACTCTCGACCTGGTATGCGCAGATCGGAGCCGGCCGTGGCCCGGGCTGAGTTCGGTTCAACTTCAATCGGCGCGGTCGTCGTCGAGTGCAGCTGTCCACTCAGGGACTTTCTTGTCGGCCCAGCGTTTCTTGTTCACCTCCTTGAGGTAGTAGGCCCTGCCGCCCTTCTTGGTGAGGTCCCGCTTCTTGAACCGGTACCGGCCCTCGCCCTTGATGGCGGTGTCGTCCACGCTGGTTGTCTTGCCCCGCTGTTTGCCGTCGAGGAAACGGATCAGTGCCATGGCGCGGGAAGATACGCGAGAAAGGTGAACACAACAGCACCCCGCCAAGTGTCAGGCGCGAGCAACGCGGAACTCCCGAATCAGGTGCACTCGGCGAAGGGGCGTTCCGGCAGAAGCCTGGAAGCACGCGAGCGCACGGTCAGTCGGAACTGGTCGGTGGGAGCTCGCGGAGGTGCTTCGTCAGAGGCTGCAACCCGTGCACGAACGGTGCCAGCGCATCTCCGAGGACATGGCGGGTCCGGGGATTCAGATCTCGCACCGTCGCCGTCGCATTGGCCGATACCTCTCTACCGACCGCCGATGTCTCGGTCGGGACAGGTACGCCGCTGCCCCCCGCGAGCGGGCACCATGCCGCTTTCTCCAGCTGATCCACCACGGTGCGCACGCTCTGCCGGCCATCAGCACCGCGCGGACGAGCTCCGCCGGCCTCAGCCATGGTCTGGCCCGCAGCACGGCCAGACCGCTCAACTGGCCGGCGGCCAGCCCGGGTAGGCGCCAGGCGCGCCGGCGCGGGTGATGGTGGCTCCTGTACCCACTGACCGCGCTGGCACCAAAAGCCTGCCCACCGACGATTCTGCAGGCATCACCAGATCCACCCAGCATGACGATGACGACGAGCAAGCGGCGACGGCAACTTCTTCGACGGTGGCGCCGCGTGGATGGGTTGCCGAACGCTGGAGCCGGAGCGTGATCGCCCGCCGATGGAGTGGAGTGGTCGCTCGCGCAGACCGCGACGAATACGTCGCCTATGTGCAGCACACAGGAGTCGCCGAGTACCAGCGCACCGCTGGATGCCGGCTCGCTTGCATCCTGACTCGTGACCTCGATCAGCTCACCGGGGCCACAGATTCGAGTCCGCGCACGGAGGTCGTCGCATTCAGTCTCTGGGACAGCGAGTCCCACATCAGAGCCTTCACCGGTGAGGACATCACCGCGATGGTCCTGTACCCCCAGGACGAGGCGTACCTGCTCGAGCCACCCGCCTTGACCCACTTCGAGGCACCGATGTTCGCCGTTCCCAACTCGGATCCCACCAGCGGTTGACCGGCTCCGACACCGACCGCGCCCACTCATCGCGCCGATGCGCACAAACGACAATCGATTGAGCCCTCGCGATTGCTCCCGGACGCAAGGTGGTCAGGACGGCGCTGTGATAGCCGGTCGGGCCAGGCTCTCCGGTTCGCCGAGCACGCCGGCGGCGACGCTGTCCGGCGAGGTTCTGCCAGCGGCCGGAGGACATGACGTCACCCGGCGAACCGATCGCGGCGTTCTTTTCTGCCGTTTGAACATCAGCCGTCGGGCGTAGAACGGTCCGTGTCTCGACACGAGATCGGTGTGTCCGGCGAGGATGCGCAAGAACTCCTCGGCGCTGGAACTCGCCGAATGATCCCATCGCGGCTCATCCGGCGCCTGTGGCGTTCTCACCATACGGCGACGTATGACGCCGGCGTGTATGAGGTTTCTCCTCCCGTCCTCGGCTTCACCTGCGGTTCACCGGCCGCCTCTTACCATCGCTAACGTGGTTCAACAGGTGGTCCGTTGGGTACTACCCACACGGATTTCCTGTCGTTTTGGGGGCGCATTTGGCGCATTGGGGCGTCGTGAACAAAGTCAGGAAATCGCGGGCCGGGGAACACTCGTACGCAGTTGTGGATGGCACCGTAGAGGCACTGAGGGTCGCATCATCGTTCGTGACCGATGGTCTGGCCGCCCGCGAGCGGGTCATCGTCATAGGCAGCGATCAGCGACACACGGACACACTGCTGACCGGGATGCACCGGCGTGGCGCCGACACGGGCCTTGCCGAGGCCGGAGGGCAGCGAGAGCGCGAACGCGTTCGATACCAGTTGCCGTCCCGGGACACCGGTACGGGGCGGGACCGGGTCAGCGGTCGCGGCGAACCTGACGTGGCGGGTGTTCGGGGACAGCCGGCCGAGCCGCGCCCAATCCGTTCTGGACTGGGCCGGGTTGCTGGGACGGCCCGCCGGGACGGTGATCGACGTCGCCGCCGCCCACCACATCAGCCGAGTCACGCTGCTCAACCGCGTGCGCGAAGTGAGGAGCCGTGGCGCGCTGACACCGCTCACCCCGCTGGTGCTCTGGGATGTGACACGTTCGTCACTGCCCACAGAGGATCACCTGAGCCGCCAACGCATCGCCGAACTCCTCGACTTACCAATGCTTCATCCCATGTCGAGACCTGCCTGAGGGAGCTGGCCGGACGTCGGCGACGGTGAACCTTGATCGAGCCGGCGCACGTACCGGGCGTGATGCTCTGAGGTCTCCTCGTACCCGTGGCGGCGGTAGAAGTCGTGTGCCTCCTGCCGCGATCGGGACGACGTGAGTTCCAGGCGATCGCAGTTCCACGCGTACCCGTAGCCCTCGGCGGCCTTCAACAGCGAGGTACCCACCCCGCGACGGCGATGGTCAGCGGTGACGGCGAGACCGGCAAGGTGTGCCTGGCGGCCCGGCGCGGCGAAGCGCGGACCGGCCGAGACCGCTGCCATGCCGGCGATCTCGCCGCCGATCTCGGCGACGAGCACCACACTGCGGGCGGTCGAGCTCCACTCGGCCACAACGGCCAGGACGTCCGCTCCGGACAGCGGATGACCCCACTCCGCGAACAGCCGGACCAAGGCGGTCACGTCATCGGTGTCGACGGGGCGGATCAGCACAAGCGCCAGTCTGGCGTCCGGACCTGCCGATCGCATCCGCCATCGCTAGGCGTCGCCGAGCGCCAAGCAGACCGCGGCGGCTTCGGCCTGCTGGAGGGCGTGCAACACCTGGAGTTCCGGCGGTTTCCCGTCGAGGTTGCGGGCCAGCGTCATCGCCATCGTCGCTGATCTCGTGCCGTCCGGGCTGGCAACGGCGAACTGGGTGTATCCGGGGGTATTTCCGGTATGCCCGTACACCAGGCCGCACGGCGTCTCGTAGCGGAACAGCGCGAGGCTCGCCGAGTTGATGCCGGGCCCGGGCGGCCCGGATTCACCGCCCGGGATGAACAGAGCCGTTTGCTGGGCCTGGGTTTCCGGCCCGAACAGCTTGCCGCCGACGTAGCCGCGGATGAAGTCGTTCATGTCCTCTGGGGTGGAGACGATCCCGCCGGACGCCCACGACCACCCGGCGGCGACCAGACCGGTGACGTCCTCCGGCGGCTTCGGTGGCTCCAGGTCGTAGCCGTGCAGGACCGGCTCCGGCATCTCTATCCCCACCGGCAGCGACGTGTTGTCCAGACCGAGCGGGTCTAGGACCTGCTCCTTCAACACCTCGGCGTACGGCTTCTTGACGGCTGCTTGGATCATCAGCCCGACGGCGATGTTGTCGGAGTTGTCGTAGACGTACTGGGTGCCCGGCGGGAACATCATCGGTTCGTCGTAGACGAAGGTCAGCAGCTGATCGGGCGGCAGCGGGTCCTCCAGCGAGGCTCCGACAGCCTCACCGAACGCCGGGGTCTTGGTGAAGTCGGGCAAACCGCTGGTGTGGCTGAGCAACTGACGCAGGGTCACTTTCGCCCACGCCTTCGGCATCTCGGGGAGCCACTTGCCGATCGTGTCGTCCAGTGCGAGAACCCCCTTGTCGACCAGCGACAAAGCGGTCGCGCCGCTGAAAGCCTTGGCTGCCGAGGCGATCCGCATGTGATCGCCGATTTCCGGTGCCGTCGTGGTTTTCAGGTCCGCGACGCCGGCCGTGTGGATGGTCCGGTCGTCGCCGACCTGCACCACGGCGATGACCCCCGGCGGACCGCCGGGCATGGCTACCAGCTCGGCCAGGGCGCGGTCGAGATTCGTGGCCGCAGGGCTGTTCTCGGGCGCTGCCGGCTGTCCGGTCGCGGGCGACTGGGCCGGCGAGGACCCCGCCGGCGAGGCCGTCTCGGCGGAACTGGTGCACCCCACGAGCACCAGCCCGGCCGCGAGGACCACGGCCAACAGGCTCTGGTAGCTGCTTGTCTTCATTGCTCTCCGAGGCTCATCAGGTATGTCAGGAAGGTCGGTCGGGTCAGTAGGACTGCTGGATCGCGGCGACAACTTTGCCGACGTCGTCATTGGCCTCGAAGATCCCGTTGAGGTCCGGGTACAGGCTGTTCGTCGAGATGACGGCAAACGCGAAGTGCCGTCCACCCTCGGTGTCGATATAACCGCCCAGCGCCTTCACCGGCAGTCGGTAACGGCCGTTGAATCCGTCCCCCGCGAGCAGGGTGCCGGTCTTACCGGAAACCTTGCCCTTTGCCGGTCCGTCCGCCTGCACCAGCGCGAGCGAGCCGTCCACCCCCAGGATCGGCAACGTGTCCCGCCAGGCCTGAGCGTCCGGGCGCTTCGACATGATCGTCTCGAGCTGAACCTGGCTGTTCGCGGTGACGAGATTGCCGGTCAGTCCGGACCCGTCGACGAGAGCGACCGCATTGGTGTCCAGCCCGGCTGACTTCCATATCTGCTGAGCCTTCGGCAGTCCCGCTGCGCAGTCGTCGCTGCCGGCAGCCACCGCCAACCGGCAGATCATCGTCTCGCCGCCGACGTTGAAGCTGATCTTGTTGATGTAGGTGACCTCCTGCCCCAGTGGCAACGAGACCAGTTCGGCCACGGAGGTCAGTGAGTCGACATCGGCCTTTGCAGGCAGGGCGTCGGCCGCGTTGGTGGCGACCGGATCCGCCGTGACGTCGACCCCCGCCCGGCCGAGCGCCTCGATGAATGCTGTCCGGGCGTAGGTTGCCGGGTCCTTGAACGCCCAGACGTTGACCACCGGTGCGCTGTCCGCGGCGATGGTGCCGGTGAGCACCACTGTTTTCTGGTCCGTGGACGTGGGTGTGATGGCAGTCTTGCCGCCGGCCTCGACGGTTTTGACCTTGCTGACGACCTGCCACGGCGCGACCACCGGACTCATCACGGCTGTCGCCTGCTCGCCCGGAGCCCCGGGCGTCGTGGTGAAGTCGATGACGTTCTGGTTGATGAGGATCGGCGAAACAGCGCCGCCGACGAGGGTGTGCGGCTGCCACAATCGGTCGTCCACCAACACATCCCCGGACACGCTGTTGATGCCGGCGGCCTTCACCTGGGCGGCCAGGTCGTTCAAACCGGTCAGCGGATCCTCGGTGGTGAGGGTGGCACCGGGGATGCCGTTGGCGTCATTGTGATCGAGGTTGGTGAAGTCGACGGTACCGTCGGCCTTGGTCCGGCCGCCCATCGTGATGTCGCCCTTGCCGACCAGGATCAGGTCGCCGTTCAGGGCACCCCCCGCGACGTTCCCCCTGCGTTTCACCGGTGTGGTCACGGTCGACTCCGGACCGAATTCCAGCCATGCCGCACCGGTGCTGTACGTCTTGGTCACCGACGCCGGCTCGAACAGGGTGTCAGCGTTCAGTGCGACGATCTGCTCGCCGGTGTCCATGTCGCGGACCGAGATCGCCCACTGGCCGAGCGCGTATTGCGGCTGATTCATCACATCGAGTGCCGATTGGTCCAGTCCGGGAACCGCCGTCAGCGTCCCGCGGGCCTGCGTGGGATCCGTCGCGGCCCCGCTGGCGGAGGTTGTGCCGCTACCGGAAGATGTGCCGCTGCCGGTGGGCGCGGATGATGTTGCCACGGCGGCCGAAACGGTTGCCGGGGTGGAGCTGTCGGAGCCGGGGTCACCCGTGCACGCCGCCAGGCACAGCACCGCTGCACTCACCGCAATCGCGCGAGACGTTCTACGCATCAACATCTTCCGTTCCTTCTTGTGCGCCCCGTGGCCCGATGCCCTCGATGACGTCGTCGATGGCGCTGAACAGGCCGAGCCGCCCGGAGAACGTCCGGGCCGCGCCGTCCCCCGGAGTGACGGTGCCGGTGATCGCGTCGCCGTCGCGGTGGACATCGATGCAGACATGGATCTGCTCAACGTTCATCCCCTGATGCTGGACGTCTGCGGGCGGGAATTCATTGGGGGTCCACCCCAACGCGAACCCGAATTTTTCGGACCGATCTCCGTCCCGTCGGCTCACCCCGTCGGTGATCATGACGTGATGAGTGACGCTGTGGCGACCGGTGACGCGCCGCCCCGTGCGCTGCTGGAGCGAGCCGACGACCCTGTCGGCAATCGCCGCCGCACTCCGGGACGCCGGCGCGCGGCGCCGTGCGTCAGCGCTGTCGACTCCGTGCCGGCGACTGGCGACGGTCCGGACTCAACGGTGTTCGAGCTGGTCGGTCGACGGCGCCAGGTAGGTGTCGCTGAGGCGGCGTAGGTGGGCCCGAGTTGCGCGGTCGTGGGAGACGGCGGGTGTGGCAGCTTCTCGATCGCGGTTGAAGTAGCGGCCGGTGGTGCCGGCCAGGGTCGGATCGGTGGCCAAGCGGATCGCGACGTCGGCGCCATCCTCGGGGCTGAGCATGGATCGCCGGATCAATGAACTGAAGGGGCGCAGTGCTTTTGGCATCAGGTCGTCGATGATGGCGGTGGCCACGATTCCAGGGTGCAGGGAGTTGACGGTGACCCCGTCGGGTGCGAACCGGTGGGCGAGGTCGTAGCCGGCTGTGACAGTCATCAGTTTCGCCGTCGCGTAGGCCTGGAAGGGCCGGAACCCGGCCTGGGGGTTGAGTTGTCGGACGTCGGTGACGCCGGTGAGGTCCAGAGTCGCGGGGCGGGGGCGGCGTGCCAGCTTGATCTGCCGAGTGTCGTTCAAGGTGTCAGAGGCGACGTTGACGACACGCGCCTGCCCGCGGCGCAATGCCCCGTCCAGCAGGGTGGTGAGCCCGTATGCGGCGAGGTAGTCCACAGCGATGTGCATCTCCACCCCGTCGGCGGAAAGGCGGTGTTCTGAAAAGTGCGCGCCCGCGTTGTTGACCAGGAGATGGACCTCGGGGTGTAGGTCAACGATGGACCGGGCGGCGGCCAGGAGGTCGGTACGACGGGACAGGTCGCCGACGATGACCTCGAGCCGGTCGACCCCGACAGCTTGGGTGATGCGCCGACGGAGAGTGTGGACGCGCTGGGTCGAGCGGGACACGGTCACCACCTGAGCGCCGCGCCTGGCGAGCTCGACGGCGATGACCTGGCCCATCCCTCCAGTGGCCCCCGTCACGACCGCGATCTGGCCTTCCAGACCTGGCGGGTTCACCGGGCGATCCGGGGGTATCCGCGCTCGAATTGCGGGTCCTCGGCCTCACCGACGAGAAAGGCTGCCAGGTCGATCCGGCCGGCCGAACTCCACAACCTGATAGGGAGGTCGACACCTGTTACGTAGTGCCGGATCTCGGGGCGGTTCGTGAGCAACGGCGGCCGCACGATGGTCCAATCCAGCGCGGATCGGACGATCAGCTGCTCCATCGTTTCCTTGTCCCGCATCTTGTCGCCGACCCCTGCCCACACGGCCAGGGAGAACAACGATCTGTCGTGCGTGTCGGCAACGCCATAGGCGCTCACCGCGATCAAACGGGCCACACCAAGCTGCGTCATGGCGGTGATCGCGGAGCGAATTCCGTCCGTGCAGACCGATGTAGGGCCTTTCGCAGCGCCCCCAAGCGCACTGATCACCACATCGACCCCATGGAACGCATCGACCAGGGGCGACGGGTCGTTCAGGTCGGTCCACATCAATTGCCGCAGGCCGGGAGCGGAATCAATTGCTTGCCGACGACGCACCATTGCGATCACAGCGTGGCCGCGCGCCAACGCGGTGGCGACGACGTGGCGTCCCGTCGCTCCGGTGGCACCGAGAACCGCAACTCTCATTTGCGATACAGTTTGTCTCATAGTTGCCAAGCATCGCTCACGATGCTCACCGAGTCAATGTGTCTCATAGACTTCCGGGGTGACGACGACCAGCGACCCGAGGTTCCTCCGGAGCCGAGAAGCGATTGTTCACGCCGCCCGCGAGTTGCTCCTCCTGCATGGGCCCAGCGCAGTCACCCACATGCAGGTGGCCGAGCTGGCCGGAGTGGGGCGGGCCACCGTGTACCGGCACTGGCCCCACAGCGACCTGCTGCTCGCTGAAGCGATGGCCACGGTGCCGATGCCGTTCTTCGCGACCCCCTCCGCCCCGATCAGGGAGTGGATCCGCGCGGAACTGACCGCCCTGGCGCGAGAGCTGGAACTGCACGACGTCCGCGCCGTTGCCACCACCCTTGCCAACGCAGCCCTGTGGGATCCGGCCATGGACGCTCGGCGCGCCCAGTTTGCGCAGGTCCTCACCGACCGACTGGCTGCCGGGCTCGACGAAGCTCAGGCCGGCGGCGAGCTGATCCTCGACGTCGACAGCAGGTCGGCCGCTGCCATCACCATCGGTCCGCTCTACTACCGCAGCACCATCGAACATGTCCCCATCAACGATTCCCTCATCGAAACCTTGATCGCCACCCTCGGACATTGGACGACCGCCCAGCCACCCTGACCTCCCCGGCTCGAGCACGGCCCGGGTCGGGTCCGGACACCACCTTCGACGAACTCGTCATGCGGCTGGCGACGGCATCGGAAAACCACCGTGACCACCGCCGGCGTCAGCCGGCGGTGAGGGGAATTCAGTCGCTCGGCGGGTCTGCAAGTTCGCGAGCAGGACTGTCGCGACGCATCGAATGAGTGCCAGCGGCGCCTGCCCGGACAAATCAACCAGGCCAGTCGCACCGGTCGGTAGGGTTCCCGTCGGAGGTCCGCAGCCGGTGCGGATGGAACGGCCAGGGGGCGAATGGCATGCACGGCATCAGGAGGACCGACGTGGTCGTCGGGATCGACGGCTCGCAGACCTCGACGGCGGCGGCGTTGTGGGCCGCCGCCGAGGCGCACCGGCGCGGCGCGCGGTTGGTCCTGCTGTACGCGTATGTGCTCTACGCCTATGGATCGAAGAACAGTGCCCTCCCCGGTTCCGTCCCGTACGAGGAGGCAGAGATCGACGCGGATACTTTGCTGGCCGGCGCAACGGAGGCCGTCCACCGGGAGTATCCGGCGGTCACGATCAGCACCGTCGCCGAGCACGAGCCCGCGGCCACCGCACTGCTGGAGATCACCGGCCTGGCCGCGCTGACGGTGATCGCCAGTCAGGCCAGGCACCAAGCGCTGGAATCCCTGATCGGTTCGGTCTCCGTCTACACGGCCGAGCAGAACAAGGGTCCGATCGTGATCCTGCGTGGGGACGCCTCGTCCGTTCCCGGGACCGGCCCGATCGTGCTGGGTCTCGACGGCTCACCGGAATCCGCTTCTGCCATCGATTTCGCTTTCGAGGCGGCGGAGACCAGGCAGGTTCCGCTGTTTGCCGTTCACTCGTGGGACGACAGCCCGGTGCACGGCTTCCGCCGCACCTTTCATCTGCACGTCGACGAACAGGCCGACAGCGAACAGCTTGCCGAACTGACGTCGGCGCTCGCCGGTCACGCTGAGCGCTATCCAGGTGTGACGCTGACCCCCGCCGTGCGTCGTGGGCATCCCGCGCGGGTTCTGCTGGAGGTGGCAGCGGAGCAGGGTGCGTCGCTGCTGGTGGTCGGAGCCACCGGCGTCGGCGCCTCGGATGCCGGCACGGGACTCGGGAGCACCGGCCGCGGACTGCTGGCCCACGCCGAAGTCCCGGTCGCCGTCGTCCGGCACCGAGCGACCTGACCGGCCCGGGTCTGCGGCTGGACACCGGGTCAGGCTCGTCATCACCAAAGACGACCACGATCCCAGCCGCCCGCGATCATGGGATTGCGATACGCAACGGTCGGGACGAGCATCATCACACCATCCACTCGTCGTCACAGCTCGTGCTGCCCAGCACCAATCCAGCCGTGCATCAGGCGTCGACGTCGGTGATCCCGGCCCACGGGCCTTTGTTGCGGATGAGTTCTGACTTGAACAGCGAGTTGAATGCTTCGGCGACGGCGTTGTCGTAGCTGTCGCCCTTTGACCCGACAGAGGCGACCACGCCGGCATCGTCGAGTCGATCGGTGTAGCGAATTGCTCGATATTGCACGCCCTGTCGCTGTGGTGGACCAGCGCGGACAGTTCAGCGTCGTCGCGGTGACGTGCCCACAACGCCATGTCAAGAGCGTCCAACGTCAGCCGGGTGTGCAGTGACCTGGAGACCTGCAGCCGACGACCCGGCGGGAGAACATGTCCAACCCGAAAGCGGCGTACACCCACCCGGATTGCGTTTTGATGTAAGTGATGTCGGCCAGCCATAGCAGGTTCGGCCTGGCGCGGTGAAGGACCGGTTGACGCTGTCCAGCGGCAACCCGTCGCGGGTCGGGGACGGTCGGTCAGCCCACGGAATAGCAGGCGGTGGGCGGCAGGTACTTGCCGGCGAGTTCCTCAGCGGGTTGCCTGAGCAACGCTGACCGTGGATTGCACGACGACCGATACGGCCCGTCCGTCTGTCATCGCCGATCGGCTGACCGCCTCGGGCGCCGTGATGGGAACTGTTGTTGCCGGTGGTGTGGTCGGCACGGTGCAGGCACAAAGCCCAATTCCGAAAATGGCCGCGACGACCCCCCGTGCCAAGGTGATCCCGATCATCGTTACTCCTGTCGTCGGATCTGCTGGTCAATGGGACGCTACGAATACGGCAGACGGAGCACATCAGTGCTGGCACTGCAAACTGACGACCGGATCGACGCGCACGAGATCCGTGGTGCCACTGACGCCCAACGAGGTTGATCGCTCATTTGGGCCTCACCGATGTCAGCTTGTTCTGCCCCGCCGTGCGGATCTCGGATTGGATCCGAAGGAAAATCGATCAGCGCCGCGACATGACCTCACGTGCGGTCGACCTACTCGACCACGCACTCCCCTTTTACAACCGTTCAGCGCTTGTTCTCGCTCCTGATTGGCTGATGTCGACCCGTATTGCTATCTCGTCGCGACCGGAGGACAGGACGTTCCCGGCAGCATCGGTGATCTCACCGGTGAACATCCCGATGGCGTGGAGGGTGCGGGTGCGACCGTCTTTCATGACATCCAACTTGGTGATGTTCGGGACGCCGGTGACCGCCCCGGTCCCGTCGGCCAAGGTGCCGCTGACGGGGGCCGCGGTGAACGGGCTGGCCTCGGTTGCAACGGTGCTGGCCGACGCTGCCGGTGAAGGGCCGACCGCGGAAGCGGGTTGGGCCGCCACTCCCACGCCCAGGACGATCGATGTCGCTGATGCTGTCGTCAAGGGACAACGCCCTTGTCTTGTTCATGATCTGCCCCCTTCTCCGCTGATGCTCATGTCGATGCGAATGTTCATGAACTTTCCCCGAATCGTGGCCGCCCATTGATGGCCGCTACCGACTGAAAGTCCTTCGCTGGGAGATGAGGCGAGAATGACGACATCGGTGCGATCCCCTATGGAGCGGCCGTTGCAATGGGAGTGACGGTCACAGATCGATGCCGAACGAGACCGGGTCACGGAGCGGGATGCCGTCGATCTCGACAGGCTAGGGGTGGCGCTAGCGGGAGTGAAGGCATCCTGGACAACGCGCTCCATGAGCAGCCCGCACCGCTGATAGAAGCGAAGTGCCCTATGTTGTAGGACTTACGTCTCCTGTGACCCGACCACTCCGCCTCGGGTGACGCCGAGGAGTCGGCTCACCGCGACGGCCGTGCGGTGGCCGGATGCCATCGCGCCCTGGATCGAGGGTGTGTCTTGGTGGTCACCGCACAGAAAGATCCCGTCACCAAGGTCGACGTCACGGCGCACCTCAAGTGGCGGCCGCGTCACCGGTAAGGCGTGTGAGATGTCATGTCGGACAAGGAGATCCCAGTCCGCTGCCGAGGTCCGCCAGAGGCGGCCGGCCTCGGACCGAGCTACCCGATCGGTGACACCTTCTGTGGTCAGCGCCGTCAGCTGGACCAGGCCCCGGCCGGGCGGCGCATAGCTGGGCGCGGCCGCAGACACCACTGCAGTGTTGGCGACCGGACCACGGCGTCCGTCGACGCACAGCAGCCGGTCGTTCGGAAGGCCGGTCACCGCCTCATCGCTTGGAGTGGAAAACCACCAGGTGGTCAGGCTTCCGGTGATGCGCGCTGGGGTGAGGTTCATCGCAACGGCGGACGGCAGGTCTGTGGCGATGACCACCACCCGGGCATGCGCGGTTCCTTCGCCGGTGCGCACAGCCGGACCTGGACCGACCCCGACTACCTCGATTCCGGGTTCGACCGGGGTGTGCAGTCGGCAGGCGACTTGTTCGGGCAGGGCCTGCATCCCGTCTCGTGGCAGACCCGGTGTGCCGAGCAGGAAGGACCGGATGAGCAGGCGGACGTAGTTGCCCGACGCCTGAGCCGGGTCGTCGGCCAGGACGCCTGAGAGGAACGGTTCGAGGACGTGCCGGCGCAATCTGCCGCTGACGCCGGCCGCGTCCCAGGATGCCGACAATGACCGGTCGGCCCTGCGGAGGCTTCGCTGCGGTGCGAGCACGGAGCCGGCAGCCCACCGCGTCAAGCCCACGATGTCACGAAGGTCGACCAGTCCGCTGCGCAGCGTCGCGGGCAGCAGGCGGGGCGCCCGACGCGGGTCGGCCAACACCACCGAGCGCTCACCCAGGTCGACGCGGACACCTGCCTCGAACTGTTGCAGTCCGAGTGCGTCAACGTCGACCAGGCGCTTGATCTGGGGGTACGCCGGGTTGAGCAGCTGGAAGCCGGCGTCGCACCGGAACCCGTCGATCGAGTCGGTCCGGATGCGGCCGCCGACATGCTCGGCTCGTTCCAGGACCCGTACCTCCAGCCCGCGCGCCACCAACTCTGTCGCGCAGACCAACCCGGCCATCCCTGCCCCGACCACCAGCACGTCCGGCCCACGTCCCATCGGTCCAGCCTGCCATCGATGTCCGGGCGCGACGAAATTCGGCCGGTGCTCGGACCTGACGTCGACCCCGCGGGGTTGGTGGACCGACGGCGGAAAGTTCCCACCCGGTCGTCATTGATGACAGATGTTGTGGGGAGAGGGTTTGCAGGCTCGAGTTCCGGGTCGAGGAAATCATCGAACGTCATCAAGCCGCCCGCTGGGAAACCACAGGCCGAGCTTGGTTACCCGGCAAACAGTGGGATGCACCGACTGTTGCACCGGACGCGCTTGGGCCACTTTCGCGGGCGTCGAACACCCAAGTCCGCAGTCCGCCCGGGGTCTGCGCCAGCCTCGAACGGCTGCGTCGCACGAACCAGCGGCCGAAGAAAGCTGTCGACATCGTGGAAGCCGATGAATCCTTCTCGTGAATTGAGACACGGCGCGCCGCTGATTGGCCCGCCGGCGGCGGTGAGGGTGTAAGCCCAAGGTGTGCACCACCAATCTCCGTGCCCACCGGATGAACACTTCCATCCGACCGGCCTCAGTCCGACCGGGCGTGTTTTCGGCGACGGCCGGTACAGCGTCCTTGACGCACCCGACCTCAGGGTGGATTGCGGTACCAGACGGCGCAGGTCACAGCGATGAACACATCATTGCTTCCCAGCCCCGACAATGAACCCCGGAACCATGAAGAGCGCGGTTCTGATGCGAGCCCGGCCCAGAACGACACCACCACCGGTGGGGCGCCCGCGCCCCGATTCCGGTTGGGTCCTCGGGGTGGTGCCGTCAATGGCAGGAGCGCTGACATCGTCGTGGCCGTGGACGGAGCGCAGACAAACCGGATCTCCGCTCACCCGATGAGTTCGGCAGAGCTCGCCGCCATCGCCGCCGATCTGCTGAACCGGGCCGATCAGCAGGAAGGCGTCACCGCGGCATCCGCTGATGATGATCAGACGGCATCGGAGGCCGCACGTGCTGCGGTGCTCGACCGCATCGAAAAGGATTTCCCGCCGCAGATCCCTCCGTTCGCGGAGCCTGCCGAGTCGCTGCACTGGCGGCCAGGCGTCGCAAGCACACGGACGGCCGCCGATGATGCGGTCAACACCTACATCGTGGAGCGGCACACTGACCGCATCTGGGAACTGTGTGCGTGGAACAACTCCTCGTTCGACGACGTCGAGCGCCTTGCCGGAATCAAGACTCCGACCAGGGAATTGGCCAGGGCGATCGCTGCCGAGTACAGCGCGCTCGGCGAACATTACTGCGCCGACGACCACGGTGGGACGTCCCGGGCCTCTGCGGCGATCCTGGCCGCCTATTACCACGAACGAGTCCGGCACAGGGTGCCTCCGCAGCAGACCACCGCTGCCTGATGGCGATGCCAGAGCGGGGACTTCGGCGATCAGCCATCCACGACCAGGCCGCGATCAGGTACACATGTGCCACCGCACCGGTTCACTTGTCGACTTTGCAGGACGCCGCAATCCGTTCCAGGTCAAGGACCACCTCAGCGATCGGAGCGGTCGTGACGACCTCGTGGCTGGCGCCGGCGGGTAGCACGGGCTCGAACTGTTCGTGATCAGCGGCGATCTGCGCTCGGTGCTGCGCCGCCGACCCAAACGGGTTGGCGCGGGCCGCAACTCGTGCGAGTAGCACCTCGATGGGAGCGCTGAGCAGGACGATGGCATCGAATCGCTCGTACATCTCCCCCTGGTTGGCCACGCACCCGGCAAGGAACAGCGAGCCGATGCGGTGCCGATCGAAGCGGTGACGATCGATGCGGGACGCGATGCGGTCCACGTCCCACATCGGCTCGGACCCACCACCCGCTCGACTCCGGATGATCCAACCCGGGTCATCGGTGTCCACCACTGCATGGCCGCGGCGAGCGAGCTGCGTAAGTGCGGCGGACTTGCCCGACCCGGACATTCCCGTGACCAGCACGACTCGGCGATCACCGACACACTGGCGAGCGTTCACTCCGTCATCGTCTCCGGGCAGTCGGGAGTGCACCACCCACAGCTTGAAGTGGGCGGCTAGTCGGCACAACGGCCGACAACTCGCCCCGATCGGAAGTCGGGAGCGGGGCCATCGGCACTCGCGCTGAGGTCACAGCACCATGTTCTGCTACTTCCCCTTCTCCGCGGTGGTCATCGGGCGCTCGGTCGTGTCGTGGCTCATCGCCTTGCTGGATCGGGACCTTCGCCGTCCTGGTCGGTAGGCCTTTTACTCTTCAGGCTCCCGCGACGATATCCACGGAGATCTCCACGGCCGGCACGGCGCCGCGATTCTCCAGCCAATGGGTGGTGTTCCGGTCCTCGGGCCACCCCGGTCCCGGCCCGTACTCGGTGATCCGACCGTTGCGATGATCGGTGATCGTGCCCTGCAGCACGTAGACGGTGCCGGGCCTGCCGACATGATTGTGCATCGGACCGAAGACTCCGCCGGGCTGCATGGTGACCATCCGCATCCGCAGTTGACGGCCTTCCATCCCCGGTATCTCTCCGGCGAGGTCCACCGTGGTCAGGACGTCGATCGCGACACCCCTCGTCTCGGGCACTCTCTGGTCGCTGGTCATTATTCGGTCCTCTCCCTTTGCGCCGGGCGGTGTCCACCCAGTCGGTCGGCACAGTCGGACGGCACAGTCGGTCCGCACAACCCGTCGTCACAGTCGGTCGGCACAGTCCGTCAGCTCTGACACCAGGATCCCCCGCACGGCCCATGAACCGCAGCATCAGTGAGTGGTATGCACCCAACATGGACATGCGCGAGGTGAACAACGGCGTCATTGCGGCGTTCCGCGACGGGCGTGACCCGGAGGACATGCACAGGGCCCGTGTCATGTTGCTGACGACCACGGGCCGCCGTAGCGGTCGCCGGCGGACGACCCCGGTGATGTTCTACCGTGACGGTGACCTTGAGCGCGAGAACCTGCTGGGTGGCCAACCGGTCAGCGACAGGTCGCGTTGGAAAACCCCTGCGCCGCGGCGGTCACGACATTCGTGCAGGTCACCACGTTGTCGGAGACGGGCCGCAGCTCGAACCCGTAGCCGGAGCCCCGAACGTCCGCAACGTTGTCGGCGAAGACGTTGCCGTTCCCCCAACCAGATTTCACCGCGTGCACCTGGAAGCCACTGACGGCAGCAAAGGTGCCGCGGTTGTTCTGGATGAGCCAGTTGTTGCCCTTGACGTCCACCCATGAGTCTGCAGCCCGTCGGAGTCCTGAGCCGTCGAATACGTTGTCACGCAACAGACCTCCGGATGTCCCCTCCTTGATGTCGACCGATTCGACGGTGGTGTCGGTGCTCGTGTTGCCGACGAGCACGTTGCGATCACTGCGATCGGGTTCGCATCGCGATATCCGACACCAATTGCCGGCTGCGCTGCCCACGTAGATACCTTCCCCGAATTCTCCGTACGCAGGCCGGTCCCGGTGATGGTCAACCCACGAACCACGTTGTCGCTGCTGCCGGCGCGCAGATGCACCGCCTCGTCGCCGATCTGGGAGACATCGAGATCCTGGAACACACTGGCCGTGACGCCGTGGGCCAGCAAGCCCTTCTGACCGTCGGTGATGCTGAATCCCAGCAGCCGCCAGTGGGCTGCGCGGTTGAGGTGCAGCACTACCCCGGAGCTGGTTCCAGGCCCTTGCAGAATTGCCTTCTTGCCGCCGCAGAGCCAGATCGGCGCCTGCACGATGCCCACTGCGCTGGCCGCGCCGCGGACCCGGTCAAGGCGCACGGTGACGTCAGCGATTCCACCTTCCGCAACAAACGTTTCGGTGCCCGCCGGGCGGGTCAGCCTCGCAGCCAGCCGAGTGGCCACCCTGCTGCGGTCCATCGACTCGCGGGCGGCCGGGTTCGGAACCTGCCCCATCACTTCGAAGCTCGGGGCTGCGTCCGGTGGCGGTGATTGCGGCCGCTCGTCGATCGGTTCGATCCGCGCGGTGGCCGGCCGGATGAAGACCTGCTGTGATGGCGCAGTGGCCGACCCCGCCACTTCGCCGGCGGACGGAGGAGACGTGAACGACCGGAACGCCGTCGACGACTACATCGAACGCTTCCCGGAGCCGGTGCAAACTGTCCTGCAGGACGTCCGGGAGAGAGTTCGGTCGGTCGTTCCCGGAGCGGGCGAGACGATGGCTTACGACATGCCGACCGTCACCGTCGGCGGCCGGTCGCTGGTCCATTTCGCGGGTTGGAAGCACCATCTTTCGCTGTATCCCGTGCCGGACGGCGACGCGGCCTTCGAGCAGGACATCGCTCCGTTCCGATCCGGCAAGAGCACCGCGAAGTTCCGCTACGCGCAGCCGATTCCCGCTGGATTGGTCGAGCGCCTGGTGACCCTGCTGCTCGAGTCACGCGAGCCGGGGACCTGACCCCGCAGCGAGGATCGAGAACCCGCAGGCCCAGCACCCCGGGGCGGTTCGCCACCCGCCGTTGCCGCGCAGGTCCCATCACCCACTGTGCCGTCAGGCGCGTTTCCGTCACCGATAGTGGGTACACCGGTGACGCACGCCGCCGGCAGGGATGGATGATGGCGGTGCAGGACGAGTCACTTCAGGTCAGAGAGGCTCGATGACGACCACCGTGCGGGAGCTGATGGGTCCGCCGTCGCCGTCGGTGCATCACGAGGAGTCCGTGGTCACCGCCGCCCGTCGGCTCCGGGCGCATGCCACCGCCGCCGTGCCGGTGCGTGGAGCGCTCGGCGAATTCGTCGGGATGCTGACCGCCAAGGACATCATCGACCGATGCGTGGCCGACGGACAGGATCCGCGTACCACTGCCGCTGGTTCGTTGGTGATGTCTCCGGGACCTGTTGTCCATCCCGACGACGACGCAGGTTCCACGGTCCTCGACCTCCTGCTCGCCCAACCGGTTCCGATGCTCCCGGTGGTCGAGGACGGCCAGCTGGTCGGGTTGATCACGCTGGACGCCATCGCGGCACACCTGGTCGACACCATCGTCGACGACGAGGACATCCCCGACGGAGAGCGGAACTGGTGGTTGGGCGAGTGACAGGCTCTCAGGATTTCAGCCGCTGCAGCATGTGGTCGACCTCGGTGGGCCGGAACGGCAACCACCCGTCACTGACCACCGCTGCCGCGACGTCTCGCAGCTTCCTGTTGCTGTCCTGACTGGCCCTGGTCAACAGGGCGAATGCCTGTGCGGCGGTCAGCCGGTGGGTGACCATCAGGATCCCGGTGGCGGTCCCGATGGATCGGTTGCTGTCCAGGGCGCTGCGCAGCTGCCCCGCCTTGTTCTGCGCCATGTCGATCTCCCGCTCACGCAGCCGGTGCAGCTCGTGTGCCGTCCTGACCCTTGCCAGCAATTCCTTGGACTCGAACGGTTTGACGACGTAGTCGTCGGCACCCGCCGACAAACCTTCCGCCGCCGCACCCCCTCCCCCGCGTGCGGTCAGCACGATGATCGGCACCCTGGCAGTCGGGCCCGGGGCCGAACGGGTACGGGTGACCAGTTGCAGGCCGTCGATGCCCGGCAGCATCACATCGGTCAGCAGAAAGTCAATGGGTTCCGCGCCGGCGCCGCTGATCAGGGCGATCGCACTTTCCGCATCACCGACGGGGCGGACGAGCCAGCCGTCCGCCGCCAGCAGGCGTGCGAGGTAGAGGCGCAGATCCGGGTCGTCCTCGACCAGCAGAAGCGTGGGCATCGCCGGATCCGGTGCAGCCGGCCGGCCGTCGGTGGCTCCGACGCCGAACGCGCTGTCCTGTAGACCATCATCCTGCGCGGACGTCTCGGTGGCCGGCGAACCGTCGTCTGTCACGGCGATCGGATCTCCGCGCGGGATGGTGATGGTGAAGGTGCTTCCGATGCCGGGCGCGCTGTCCAACGCGATATGTCCGTGGTGAGCGTCCACCAGATCGGACACCAATGCCAGTCCGATGCCGGCACCTTCGATCAGACCACTGGGGTGCGCCCGATAGAAACGCTCGAAGACCTTCGGTTGTTCCTCTGCGCTGATTCCGACACCGGTGTCGGTCACAGTCAGCACGACCGTGTCCACGTCGGCCCGCAGGTTGACCGTGATGGTGCCGCTGCGGGTGAACTTCACCGCGTTGGCAACCAGATTGGTGACGATCGTGGCCCACATCGTGCTGTCCACCGATGCCATCACGGGGTCCGTCGGGAGGGAGACCTCCAGGCTCAGGCCGGTGTGTTCCGCGGTCGACCGGAACATGCTGGCGATGTCGGCGGTTGCCTTCGCCAGATCGACCGTCTCTCGTTGTGTCTCGAGAGCATTGGCTTCCGCTTGAGCGAAATCCAGCAAGGCATCGACCATCCGGCGTAACCGCTGGGCCGCACGCAAGGCCGCCTCCACGCGCTCGCTCTGCTCCGGCCCGAGTCCCCCGTCGAGCGTCACCAGATCCTGCAGCGGAGAGAGCAGCAATGTCAGCGGTGTGCGAAGTTCGTGACTGACGTTCTGGAAGAACTGCATCTTGACCAGGTCCAGTTCCGCCAGAACACGGACCTGCCGCCGCTCGCTCTCATACGCCTTGACGTCCGACAGGGAGCCGCCAACCTGGAGCCCGACCAGCGCGAGGAACGCCCGGTACTCCTCATCCACGGGGCGATACGGGTTGAGCCCCAGCACCATCGCCCCGATGGGCCGGGTCCCCGGTGCACCGACCAACGGCAACACCACGCCCTTGTCGGGCAGCAGCGGTCCGATCGGGCCGGCCGTGAGCTGGCCGCCGAGTTGCTCCCGCAGGCCGCTGACGATCTGGGCCGTGCCGGTTTCCAGTGCGACGGCGATTTCCGCTGCCGCGGGTGCACTGTCCGTCAACCCGGTGCCCGGAGCCCAGGATGCGCTGCGCAGCCCGTAGGACCCGACGAACTGCACCTGGTCATCCCGCTCCTCGCGGAGGAGGATCGCGGCGAACGGCACGCTGTGACGGGTGCCGGCAAGCACATCCAGCATCGCCCGGCAGGTGTTGACGGTGCTGCCCGCCCTCGTTGCCGAGACGCCACCCAGGTCCCGCACGAGCCGGAGCCTGCGTTCGCTGATCACCTGGCGGGTCGTCTCGGTGCTGATGTTGCAGACGCCGACCACCGCGCCGTCGTCACCCAGAATGGGGTTGTAGGAGAAGGTGAAATAGCACTCTTCGGGAAAACCGTTGCGTTCCAGCACCAGCGGAAGGTTCTGACGACCGATAGGGCTGCCCTCGGACATCACCTGATGCATCAGGGGTCCGATGACCTCGTCCCAACCCTCCGCCCACACTTGCTTGGTGGTTCTGCCCAGGGCGTCCTGATGCTTTCCCTTCCCCATCAGCGGGATGAACGCGTCGTTGTACAGGACGGTGAGCTCCGGTCCCCAGTGCAGCGAGATCGCCGAGGCGGAATTCAGCGCCAGCCGCAGTGTCGAGCGCAGATCGGCCGACCAAGACTCGACCGGCCCCAACGGCGTGGCAGACCAGTTGGTCGATCGGCACAGTGCCTTCATCTCGCCGGCCCCGTCGAAAACGGACGAGCCGGCCGGATCCAACGAAATCATTCACCACCGGAATAGGACGGACGGACGGACGCACTCAGCGGCCACAATGCAGTGGCGCCGACCACGATATCCGCACAGCCGTTCCGTGCGCCGCCGTCGCCCGGAGCCACGCTGTCCAGGAGTCCCCGGCCGGTGTGAGGACGCCCGCCCGGACCACCGCTCGACGGCGGAGGCAGGTGGCTCACCGGATGGCACACACGCCGTCGACAGGCGCCCGGGGGGCAGCTTGGATCAAGATTGCCCCACAGCGCCCAGCGGCCGCGTGTGCGCGGCCCGACCAGGAGGAGTTGGCAACGGTGAACATGCTCCTGCAAGCCGGCACCGTGGTCGCCGACAGCGGGGTGCACCGACCCGGTTGGCTCGAGATCACCGCTGACCGCATCACCGGGATCGGCGGTGGAAGACCGCCACGCTCGGCCGATCTCAGCTTCGACGACCGGACTGTCGTCCCCGGGTTCGTCGACATACATGTGCACGGGGGCGGTGGCGGCGGGTTCGGCGGCTGGGTGCAGAGGGCGGAGTCCGCGGTCCGGTTCCACCGCCGTCACGGCACCACCACCATGCTCGCCAGCCTGGTGACCGACACCACGGAGATCCTGGCCAGGCAGTTGGACAATCTGGTCGGGTTGGTCGAGTCCGGGACCCTCGCCGGGATCCATCTCGAAGGGCCTTGGCTCAGTGCCCGTCGTGCAGGCGCACATCGGGCCGGCCTGCTGCGAGATCCGTCGACCGGGGAATTGAATGAGTTGCTGTCGGCCGGGCGGGGCACCATCCGGATGATCACACTTGCGCCCGAGCGGCCGGGTTCACTCGACGCCATCGGTCGGATCACTGCTGAGGGCGTGGTGGCCGCGGTCGGGCACACCGATGCCTCCTACAACACGACGGTCCGGGCGATTTCCGCGGGCGTCACCGTCGGCACCCACCTGTTCAACGCCATGCGCCCGGTGCATCACCGCAATCCGGGTCCGATCGTCGCGCTGCTCGAGGACGAGCGGGTGACCGTCGAGCTGATCGGCGACGGAATCCACGTGCACCCGTCGCTGTACCGGCTGGCAGCGGTGGCCGGGGTCGGCGCGTTGGCCCTGGTCACCGACTCCACCGAAGCCGCCGGAATGCCCGACGGTCGTCATCGACTCGGCGACATGGATGTCGACGTGCGGCTCGGGATCGCCACCCTGGCGGGCACCGACACTCTCGCCGGCGGCACCGCGACAATGGACGCGCTGTTCCGCTTCGCGCTGCAGCACAGCGCTTCCGATGCAGACGCCGCACTGCTGCAGGCGGTGCAGCAGTGTTCGACGGCGGCGGCCGCGGCCGTCGGCCTTTCCGATGTCGGATCCCTTGCCGTGGGAAAGCTTGCCGACCTGGTGGTGCTCGACCGGGAGCACCTGCCGCAAGCGGTGCTGCGCCGCGGGGAATGGGCCGAAGGGCTCAAGCCGGTCGGCTGAACGCATCGACACGAGTTGCCGCCGGCGCTGCGGCCGTGGTCACCTGAGCTCACCGAACGGCAGAAGGAGCGAGCGCATGACTCAGCCCGGCGGACCCGCCGACCATCCGGCCGGCGAGGAACCGGCGAACGACAGGGCAGTCACAGCACCTTCCGCTCGCCGCCCGGCCGACGCCCTCGACGAACACACCCTGGCGACCCTCGGCGAGATCGAGGATCGGGTGCTATGGCTCTCCACAGCAATCGTCGATCACGCCAATCGTTTGCGTCCCAACAGATCCGGGGTCAAGGTCGGTGGGCACCAGGCCAGCAGCGCGTCCATCACCACGATCATGACGACGCTGTGGATGCGGGACCTTCGGGCCGGCGACCGGGTCTCGGTGAAGCCGCACGCGTCCCCCGTGCTGCACGCACTGGAGTTCCTGCTCGGTCAACTCGATGCGTCGGCACTGACCACGCTCCGGCAGTTCGGCGGTCTTCAGAGTTACCCCAGCCGCGCGAAAGACCCTGTGCCCGCTGACTACTCGACAGGATCCGTGGGGATCGGCGCCACTGCGCCGCTGTGGGGAGCGCTGGCCCGCCGGTACGTGGGCAGCCACTTCGGCAGCGCCGGGACCGGTCGGCAGTACTCACTGGTGGGTGACGCGGAACTGGACGAGGGCGCCGTCTGGGAGGCCGTCCTCGACCCGATGGTGCGCGAGCTGGGTGAAGTGGTCTGGGTGGTGGACCTGAACCGGCAATCGCTGGACCGCATCGTGCCGACCATGGGCGTGCAGCGACTGGACGGCATGTTCGCCGCCGCGGGCTGGCAGGTGATCACCGTGAAATACGGCCGACTGCTCGACGCACTGTTCGAACGGCCCGGTGGAGCGGCCCTGCGCCGCCGCATCGATCAGATGACGAACGCCGAATACCAACGGTTGCTGCGCCATTCGCCCGAGCGACTCCGCGAGCTCCTGCCGGGCAACGGCTCCGGCTCGGCCGACATCTCCGCGCTGCTGAAAGACATCGATGACGCCGACCTGATGCGCGCGCTGCGCAATCTCGGCGGACACGACATCGTCGCCCTGCTGGATGCTTTCGATCGCATCGACGACACCCGTCCGACCGTGGTCATCGCTTACACGCTGAAGGGTCACCGGCTCGCCACCGAGGGTCATCCGCAGAATCATTCAGCACTGCTCACCGAATCCCAGATGCAGCAGTTGGCATCGACCGTTGGCGCTGAGCTGGCGGACCCCTGGCAACGATTTCCTCCGTCATCCCCGGCCGGACGCCTGTGCGCGGCGGCTGCAGACCGGCTGCGCCGTGAACCCAGGTCCACCGCCGCTGCGGTCGACGTCCCCACCGACCTCGGGCGAAACCGGACGGGAAGCACCACGACACAGGCCGCGCTCGGTCGGAGCCTGCTGGACCTCATCCGCGCAGAGCCGGACGTCGGCGCACGCATCGTCACCGTCACTCCCGACGTCAGCTCGAGCACGAACCTCGGGGGATGGGTGAACAAGGTCGGCGTCTGGTCGTTCGACGACCGCAAGGACTGGTTCACCGACGACGTCGAGACTATTTTGCACTGGCGGGAACACCCGAAAGGCCAGCACATCGAGCTGGGCATCGCCGAACTCAACCTGGTCGGACTGATCAGCGAGCTCGGCGCAACCTGGAGCCGCTGGCAAGAGCCGCTGTTCCCGATCGGCGTGGTGTACGACCCGTTCGTGCAAAGAGCCCTCGAGCCATGGTCCTTCGGCATCTACGCCGGCGGGCAGTCCATCCTGGTCGGCACCCCGTCCGGCGTCACCCTTGCCGCGGAAGGTGGTGCGCATCAGTCGATCACCACCCCGTCGTTGGGGCTGGAGCAACCGGGCTGCGTCACCTGGGAACCCGCCTTCGCACAGGACACCGAATGGTGCCTGCTGGCTGCGATCGCCGCGCTCGGCCGGCCCGACGGGTCATCGGCGTACCTGCGGCTGTCCACCCGGCCGATCGACCAGCAGCTGGCAGAGGTGCCGACTCAGCCCGCCGCCAGAGAGACCCGCCGCCGAAGGACGGTGGCCGGTGGGTATCTGCTGCGCCGGGCCGACCGACCCGTGATCACCCTGGTCGGCATGGGCGCGTTGATCCCGGAAGTCCTGGCCGCAGCGGAGCAGCTCACCTCGCTCGGGTTCGGGGCGGACGTCCTGGTCGTGACCAGTGCAGGTCAGCTGTTCCGCGCGGTACAGGCTCGCAGCGGAGTGGGCGACGGATCCAGTTGGATCCTGGATTCGGTGCTGCCGACCGAACGTGCCCGCCCGATGGTCACCGTCCTCGATGGGCACCCACACACGCTTGCCTTCCTGGCCGGCGTCAACCGGGTTCCGGCCAAACATCTGGGAGTCACCCGTTTCGGCCAGAGTGGCGACCTGGCCGACGTGTACCGGCATCACGGGCTGGACGCGGAATCGATCGTGCGGGCATCACTCACCCTGGTGGACTGAGGACGACGGGCGCAGGCCCGACACGCTCGATCGGCCGGCCCGGCGGTGCCCGGCTCAGCCTTCCGAGCTGAAAGTCACCACGACGGCGCGGTTTCCGGGATCCGTCGCCGGCTGGGCGATCGGCTTGGTGCTGCCGTAACCGACCACCTCGGCGATGTTCTTCGCGGGAACCTTCAACTCCCGCAACAGGGCTGCCACTTCGGTCGCCCTGCGCGTCGACAGGTCCTTGGCGAAAGCCTCGTCACCGCCGGGCGTTCCGGCCGTGTGGCCCTCGACGGTGATCCGGGTGTTCGGCTCCAGCTTCCCGACGCAGTCCCCCAGCGCCTTCAGCGTCGCCGCCTTGTCGATCAGGGCGGCCTGGTCCGGAAGGAACAGGGCGGGCGAGGGCAAGGTGCAGGTGCGGACAGCGCCCGTCTGCTGTGAGTTGATGGAGTCGTTCGGGTCCGGGACCGGTATCGGTGGGACGGTGCCGGTGCCGGAACCGGTGCCGGTACCGTCGAAAAAGGTCACCTTCGCTGCCCCTCCCGCGGTGGCCAGACCCTCCCAGATCGCCCGCAGGTAGCCGACCTGCAGCTTCGACAGCTCCTTCTGGTCTCCGGCGACCGGGGTCACGACGAACGTCACGTCCCGGCCCTTGAGGTCCGGAACCTCCTTCGCCTGTTTCACCGCCTTGACCACCGTCGGCGGGGACTCATCAAACGCCAGCTGAGCGAAATCGACCGGGGCCTCGGTGTCCAGCAACGGTGAGAACACCCAGACCGGACTCCCTTTCGGTGACGAAATCGCATTCAGACCGGCCAGGGTGGAACGTCCCGGCGAACTGGCCTGCAGGGCGTTCATCTGCTCGGTGAGCGCCGTCACCGCCGCCGTCGGGTCGGCGGCGAGATCGACGGGCTGGGTCTTGATGGTGCCGTCGCCTGCGACGCCCACCCATTCGACTCCGACCCCGGTGGCTCCCAGCGCCGCCATCTCGGCCCCGATGGGCGCCGGCACGACGACGGGGGCCTCGTTCACCGAACCCGCCGTGCTGACCACGGATCCGCCGATCTTGACCGGTTTCTGCTCCGCGGACGACTGCTGATCCTGCGACTGGCTCTGCGACGGCGATCCCGCGGGGTCTGAGCTGCATCCCGACACCACCAGCAGAGCCGCGAGCACACCCACCAGAACGGGTGTTCGGGAGCGGACGGGCCGGCCGGACGGTCTGCGGAGCATGCGTCAGGGTAGGACACCGGCCGCGGCGGTCGCGAATCCCCGTGCTCGTGCGGGCCGGGCGCGCAACAGCAGTGCGGTTCCCCATGCGGACCTGCGTCAGTCACCGGACGGCTGGGTAATGAGCATCTGGCCCGGCGCCGAGCGGCGGGGGTGCCTGCTGCGCGCGCACTGGTCGCCGACCAGACCCGAGCGGCGTAGCCCGACACAGGTCGCAGCAGAGCAGACCGGAGGTGAGAGTGGCCGACGTCGGCACGGTGATCGCGGGGCGCTACCGGCTGGTCGACCAGCTCGCCGTCGGCGGGATGGGATCGGTGTGGCGCGCGTGGGACGAACTCCTCGAGCGCCCGGTCGCCGTCAAGCAACTGCTCACCCAACCGGGACTGAGCCTCGAGGACGCCGACACCGCCCGGATGCGGATCATCCGCGAGGCCCGCATCACCGCCCGCCTGCATCACCCGAACGCTGTCACGCTCTACGACGTCGTCGAGGACGACCGGCACCCGTGCCTGATCATGCAGTACGTCCCGTCGAAGAGCCTGAGCACGCTGATCCGGGAGAACGGTCCCGTCGGCATCGCATTCGCCACCAGAATCGGTGCCGAGTTGGCCTCGGCGCTGGCCACCGCCCATCGGGTTGGCGTCGTCCACCGCGACGTCAAGCCCGGAAATGTGCTGATCGCCGAGGACGGGTCGGCCAAGCTGACCGACTTCGGCATCTCCCATGCCGTCGGCGATGTCACCCTGACCTCCACCGGTGTGCTCACCGGAACACCTGCCTTCCTGGCGCCCGAGGTGGCGCGTGGTGAGGATTCGGGCTTCCCGGCTGACGTGTTCTCCCTCGGCGCGACGTTGTATGCGGCGCTGGAGGGGTACCCGCCGTTCGGCACGGACCCGAATCCGATGGCCGTATTGCACCGGGTCGCGTCCGGGAGGATGCTGCCGCCCCAGCAAACCGGACCGCTGACGCCACTGGTGACCCGGATGCTGTCCACCGATCCGCTCGCGCGTCCGGCTATGACGGAGGTCGGCGCAATCCTGAACGCGCGGCTGGGCCAGAACCGGAACCCGTCCGACACCCCTGACAGATCCACCTTCGCGCTGACCGTCCGAGAGGACGCGGCTCCGCCGGCCCAGCGCAGCAGGCCCGACGCCCACAGCGCTGCGGGACCGACGCCGACGATCGCCGCGCCGGTGCCGATTTCCCGTGCGGCCGACCCCGCGCCCGCTGATGACTCCTCGTCCGCTCCTTGGCCTCACAGCCGCAGAACCTCTCCGGACGGGTCACCGCTGATCCCTGCGCCGCCCACGCCTCCGCCGCCCACGACCGCGGGCCGACCGCACCGTCGGCGAGGTGTCCTGCTGGTCGCCGGCGCCATGGCCGCGCTCGTTGCGCTCATCACGGTCGTGGGCTATCTCGCCACCCGGTCCAGCAGCGATGGCAATGCCGCAGCCGATCGGACCGCGATGTCCGCCCCCTCGGCCGCGAGCGGCGCATCCGGACCTGCGGCACCGCCGCCGTCCGCTGCCGGGCAGGCATCGAATGAGGCGGCTCCCGCCCCCGCTCCGGCAACCACCTCGCCGTCCCTGTCGGCCAAGGCGACCTCCGAGCGGACGACGCGGCAGCCGTCGAGCACCACATCCTCGGCCGGGGGCGAGAAGTCCTCCGCTGCCACCACTTCGGTGACAACCACATCCCGCACCAGCGCACCGGCACAGGCCGGTGGCGGCGCCGGCGGTGGTGGCGCTGGTACGGCTGACGGTGGAGGAAACGACGGACAGGCGGAACAGAACGGGCCGCCCACCGCCGCTCAACTGACGGCGGCGATCACCGACTACTACGCCGTGATGCCCACCAATACCGATGAGGGCTGGTCCAGGCTCACGGCGCACTTCCAGAACGGCATCGCCGAAAACCGGGACTACTACGAGTCGTTCTGGTCCGGCATCGACCGGGTCACCGCCGCTGACGTGACTGGCAGCCCACCGGATACCGCCGAGGCGACCATCACCTACTACTTCAAGGACGGCCGGGTGGCCACCGAACGAACGGTCTACACGCTGGTCAAGGACGGCGGCACAGTGAAGATCGACGACTCCTCGGTGGTGAGCAGCCGGACGTCCTGAACGGCGCGGAACCCACGGTCCGATTCCCGGTGGTCGCCCATACCCCGACCTCCCACGTCATCCGGCGACGCCCGATGTTGGTCCGTGATCACCCGGCCGATGTTCGAACGAAGGTGGTCGAGGTCGCCTGCGGCACGAGCTGTGGAGCGCTTCAGCCCGCTGCGTCGTTGCGACTCGCCTGTGCCCTCAGCACTTTTGCCGTTGGCCGCCCGTCATGGTGTGGCCGTGGACTCCCGGATGATCAACCGGTGTCCCGGCACGTGTTCCTCGACAGGCGATGACGGGTTGTCCATCCGCCGGACGAGCGCGCGCACGGTCATGTCGGCGAGCTGTTCGATATTCGGCGAGACCGTCGTCAGCGTGGGGTTGGAGTACCGGCCGTCCGGGATGTCGTCCCATCCGACCACGGCGACATCATCGGGCACCCGAAGACCGCACTGCCGCAAGGCGAACAGTGCCCCCATCGCCAGCAGGTCATTGCCGCAGACCATCGCCTCGAACGGCACCCCCCGCCGCAGGAACTTCCGGGTGCCGGCGGCTCCCGGCTCTCGCTGGTAGCTGGGCGCCGGAATCACCAGATCTGTCGAGAACCCGATACCCGCGTCCTCCAGCGCCTCCCTGTAGCCCTGCAGTCGGAGATCTGCCGTCCGGTTCCGCCGGTGATGTTGTGCGCCGAGGAACGCGATCCGCCGGCGGCCGGTTTCGATGAGGTGCCGCGTGGCCTCCCGGACCGACGAGACGCTGTCATAGGTCAGGTGGTCGACGTCGGAACCGGCGATGTACTCACCCAGGAAGACGGTGGGAATTCTGCGCTGCAGGAATTGCATCGATGCGAGATCCGCGCTGATCGGCGAGAAGATGACGCCGTCGAAGGTTCGCATCCGCAGGCTTCCTGCAACCTGCCGCTCGATCTTGGGGTCCCCATCGGTCTCCTCGATACACACCGCCAGCCCGTGCCCCCGGGCGGCTTCGATCATCGCGTGGGCGAGCGCGGCGAAGTACGGCGAACCGATCTCGGGCACGACCAGCGTGACGGTGTCGCTGCGGCCGCGACGCAGCTGGCGGCCGGCCGGATCCGGCTGGTAACCGAGCTGCTCGATAACGGCCCGGACACGTTCGCGGGTCTCCTGCCCGACATTCGGTTTGTCGTGAACAACATTGGAAACAGTCTTCCAGGACACCCCCGCGAGCGCTGCGACGTCCTTGATCCGCGCTGGTCGCTGCGGTTCGGGAGTGTCGCGGAATTTGGTGGTCATCCGCTCATCCTCCGGGATGGTGATCCGCTGTGGGTGCAGCAGCGCCTCGAAATCTGTTCAAACGAGGTTGTTGACAGCACTAGTCTAACGTTGTACCAATAAGGTCGCTCAACGAAGAGGGACGGCGATGACGATCTCGATACTCGGCCGGCGGGTTGCATCGGCTACCTCTTCCGGCGACTCGCTTCCCGTCCAGGCTTGTTGCCTGGCCACTCATCTCCGTTCGCTCGCATGATCTTCTCGGTCGGCTGCGGACCAACGTTCCATGCCTCTGAAAGGTAAAACATGTCTGCTCTTTCCAGCCCGTTGTCGCGCCGCCGCTTCTTCGGTGTCACCGGTGCTCTGGCGGGCGGTGTAGCGCTCGCAGCCTGCGGTGGAGGAGCCACTCCACCCGGTGCCGGAGGCGGTGCGGCGCAGACCACCGGCGGCGGCGGCACCGCGTATGACGGCCCGAACGTCACGGTGGCGTTCTGGAATGGCTGGACCGGTGCCGACGGCGAGCAGGCACAGAAGATGGTTGACCAGTTCAACGCGGAGAACCCGAAGATCAAGGTCAACATGAACGTCTACCAGTGGGCGGACTTCTTCAAGAAGCTGCCCGCTGCGGTCCGCACCGGCAACGGCCCGAACATCGCCGTCATGCACATCGATGAGATTGCGACGTTCGCGGCACAGAATGTCATCCAGCCCATCAGCGACATCGCGGATGCCCTCAAGCTGGACCAAGCCGCCTACGAAGCGGCGGTGTGGAACGGCGGCGTCGTGAACGACGTCCGATACGGGATTCCGATCGACGTGCACAATCTGGGTCTTTACTACAACAAGGACCTGTTCGAGAAGGCGGGGCTCGATCCAGACAAGCCGCCGACCACCAATGACGAATACATGAACGCATTGGACAAGCTCAAGGGCATCGGCATCCAGGGCAGCTGGGTGACACCGTTCCAGTTCACCGGCGGATTCCAGTTCGAGTCACTGCTGTGGCAGTACGGCGGCGAACTTTTCAACGCGGACGTCACCGAGGCGGCCTGGAATTCCGATGCGGGCGTCAAGGCACTGACCTGGATGACTGACTTGATCAAGAATGGCTACAGCCCGGCGAACGTCGCCCAGGACGCCGACTACATCGCGTTGAAGAATTCCCAGAACGCCTTCAACTGGAACGGCATCTGGCAGGTCAACGATGCCACGCAGCTGCCGAAGCCGAAGATCGGTGCCGCAGCGTTGCCCGTGATCGGCGACAAGGCCGGAGTCTGGGGCAATTCCCACCAGTTCGTTCTGCCGGTCAACAGCGCCGCGGACGCGAACGTGACGAACGCAAGCCGCTACTTCATCAATTGGTTCGTCCAGCACGATGCAGAGTGGGCGAAGAGCGCCAAGATCCCGGCGACCAAGAAGGGTATCGAGAGCCCGGAATTCAAGGCGATGACCGTACTCCAGCCGTTTGCTGCCGAGGCTCCCGCCGTGGTCTTCCCGCCGGCCGTCGCCGGCATCGGTGATGCCCTGGCAAAGGTCTACGACGCAGTCAACGCGGCCGTCCTCGGCAGCAAGGACCCGGCGAGCGCGCTGAATGACGCCGCCCAGTCGGCCAACGGCATCCTGGCGGACAACAAAGCCAAGTTCGGCTGATCGCCGTGAGTATCTCCAGTCCGGCGCAGCCGACAGGAAATACCCAGCCGGCTGTGAATCCGCCACCGGAAAGCGACGTCGTCACCAGCAAGAGCGGTAAGGCCAAGGCCCGCCGGCGCGGCTGGGCTGTCACGCCTTACCTGTTCCTGGCTCCGTTCGCAGTGATCTTTCTGGGATTTGTGCTGATCCCGGCCATCTACGGTTTCTACATCAGCCTGCACAACTACAGCTTCACTCTCCCCCGGCAGCCCTTCGTCGGATTCCAGAACTACATAGACCTCTTCACGCCCGGGAGCCGCGACGCTGAGAACTTCTGGGACAGCATGAAGGCAACGCTGATCTTCACCGTGATCAGTGTGCCATTCCTGGTGGTCTGCCCACTGGGTATTGCGTTGCTGCTCAATCAGGTCTTCCCCGGCAGGACACTGTTCAGGGCGATCTACTTCGCGCCCTACGTGCTGGGTGTGGCCGTGGTCGGCGTGCTGTTCCGGTTCCTGCTCGATCCGAACATCGGGATGGTCAACTTCTACCTCGGCAAATTGGGGTTGGATTCGGCCATTCCCTGGACGACACAGCTGCCCTGGGCATGGATCTCGCTCGTGGCCATGACGGTGTGGTGGACCCTCGGGTTCAACGCGATCATCTACCTGGCCGGTCTGCAGGACATCCCCGCAACGCTGTACGAGGCGGGCAGGATGGACGGAGCCACCACCTGGCAGCAGTTCATATTCATCACCCTTCCGGGGCTTCGGCCGGTGTTGTTGTTCGTGCTGACGGTGACCATCTTGGCTTCCGCCAACATGTTCGGTCAGGCCTATCTGGTCACTCAGGGTGCGCCGGCAAACCAGACCAGGACCGCCCTGATGTACATCGCGCAGGTCGGCCTCGGTGAATACCGCCAGGGCATCGCCGCGGCCATGTCGTACATCGTCGCGCTGATCCTGATCGGGATCTCGATCCTGAATTTCCGGCTCTTCCGTACCAACTCGGAGGGATGATGGCAACCTCTGCCGTGGAGGCACAGACCCAAGGGCCCGAGGTGGCCAAGGCGAAGAGGCCGGCCGGCTGGCTTGCCCGCAGGATCTTGTTCTGGCTGACCCTGATCCTGCTGTCCGTCATCTTCATCGCGCCGCTGTTCTGGATGCTGTCGACCTCATTGAAGACTCCGCAGGCGGCGACAAGTTTGCCGCTGACATGGATTCCGCCGGAAATCGACACGTCCTCGTATGCGCAACTGCTGTCGCTGGACTCCGTCACCCCGGTGCTGCGATGGTTCCTCAACAGCCTCGTCGCCGGCCTGGCGAACGCCGCCCTCGTGGTCGCGGTCGATGCCATGGCTGCTTACGCGTTGGCAAGGATGAGTTTCTTCGGGCGTGGTCCGATCTTCGGCCTGGTGGTCGGAACGATCTTCCTGCCGGGTTTCGTCTTCCTGATCCCGAACTTCCTGATCGTCTACCAGCTCGGTTGGCTGGACACCCTCTGGGCGATCATCGTTCCCAGCGCCGGCGGCGCATTCGGGGTCTTCTTCCTGTATCAATTCTTCAGCGGACTACCGAAGGAACTCGAAGAAGCCGCCGAGATCGACGGTGCCAACCAGTGGACGATCTTCTACAGGGTCATCCTGCCGCTGGCCAGGCCCGCACTGGCCACCCTGGCAGTGCTCTCCTTCCTCACCAACTGGAACGATTTCCTGTGGCCCGTGTACGTGCTGTTCAGCTCCAGCCAACTGACCCTGCCGGCCGGCCTCTCCACTCTGCAGGGCGCCGCGACGACGAACTATCCGCTGATCATGGCCGGGGCGGTCATCGCATCCGTACCGGCGCTGATCCTCTTCATCGCCGCCCAGAAGCAGATCGTCTCCAGCGTCGCTCGCAGCGGTCTGACCGGGTGAGCGGTCGGTGGATCGGTCGCGTTCTGGCGGTTCTCGCCGCGCCAGTTCTGCTGGGTTCGACGGCCGCGTGCGGTGCGGACACGGCCGCACCCGGTGCTGTCGCATCCTCGCCCGCCGCCGCCTCGTCCGGTGCGTCCTCACCCGAGGCATCACTCCCAGGGACGGCATCGTCGGCAACGGCCGTGGCAGCGGATCAGTTCCAGAACCCGGTGGTCGCTCAGGATTTTCCCGATCCCAGCGTGCTGGCCGTCGGAGACACCTTTTATCTGTACGGAACTCAGGGCAATGGCGCGAACATTCAGCTGCGGACGTCGAACGATCTGGTCGACTGGCGAGCGCAGCCCGATCCGCTGCCGACGCTCGGGCGCTGGGCCCGAGCGGGAATGACGTGGGCTCCCGAGGTCCTCGAGGTCAGCGGGCAATACGTCATGTTCTACACCGCAGCCGATACCGCGTCCGGAAAGCAATGCATCGGACGCGCGGTGGGAAAGGATCCTGCCGGACCTTTCACCGACACTTCGGCCACTGCTCTGGTGTGCCAACAGGACCAGGGTGGCTCCATCGACCCGAGCCCACTGCGAGCGCCCGACGGAGCGGTCTACCTGTACTGGAAGAACGACGGCAATTGCTGTGGCTTGCCGGTGCGGTTGTACGGCCAGAAGATGGATGCGGCTGCAGAGAAGCTGACCGGCAAACCCGTGGCGCTGCTGGGCAACACCCAGTCGTGGCAGGGCAATCTCGTCGAGGCGCCGGAAATGGTGGCGCACGACGGCTCCTACTACCTGTTCTATGCGGCCAACGATTACGGTTCGGACCAGTACGCCGAAGGGTACGCAACCTGCTCCGCCCCGCTGGGACCGTGCAAGGACGCCCCGGCACCGGTTCTCGCGTCGACCGACAGCGCCGCCGGACCGGGGCACGCGTTCGTGCTCACGGTCGGTGGGCAAACCTGGATCATGTACCACGCCTGGCCGCCGGACGCGATCGGTTCTGCGCGACCCGGCCGGCAGGTCTGGCTCGACCCGATCCAGTGGACAGCGCAGGGTCCAACGGTGGATGGCCCCGATGCGAAACCACAGAAGCGTCCGGACATCTCCGCCGGCGGCTGATCCGCCGGCTCGATTCATCGGCCGGCAGCCGACGGAACAGCCGGCCGTCGGCATCGCCGAACCGCGCCCGTCAGCATGCCCCGAACGTGAAAGGCATTCGTGCACTCCATCACCGATTTCATCGACAGTTCCTATCCACGACCACAGCTGGTCAGGGACCAGTGGACCGACCTGTGTGGCGAATGGGAATTCGCCTACGACGACGATGATCAGGGCCTGAACCAGGGGTGGTTCACAGGCGAGCATCCATTCGACCGGGTCATTGTTGTTCCGTTCCCGCCCGAGTCCGCCCTGTCAGGTGTTCACGACACCACACACCACCCGGTGGTCTGGTACCGCCGGACTTTCACGGTGCCTGACGGCGAACGGGTGGTGCTGCATTTCGGGGCGGTGGACTACCGCGCCGCGGTCTGGGTGAACGGGTCGCTCGTGGCAACGCACGAAGGCGGCAACACCCCATTCGCTGCGGACATCACCGGCGCACTGAGCCGGCGGCCGGAGAACACGGTCAACGGCGCCGCCGAGCGACACACCGTCATCGTCAGGGCAGAGGACCGGCCGGCCGACGCGAGCCAGCCCCGCGGGAAACAGGACTGGCAGCAAACCCCGCACAAGATCTGGTATCACCGCACCACCGGCATTTGGCAACCGGTCTGGCTGGAACCCGTTCCCGAGGTGCACATCAGCGACCTGGCCTGGCTTCCGCAGCCGGAGGCTGGCCGTGTCCGGCTCGACATGGAGCTCAGCGCACTCCCGGCCCACCCGGTGTCGGTGCGGGTGACCTTGCTCCTCGAGGAGGAGGTGCTCGCCGAGCAGACCTCACGCATGGTCGGTGATCGGGCAACCATCGAGCTGGTGATCGGTGCGCTCAGTCAAGGGCAGGACCGCAGTCGACTGCTGTGGTCCCCCGAGCGGCCGCATCTCATCAAAGCCGTCGTGACTCTGATCAGCAACAGCCGCGAGGACCTCGACAGGGTCCGAAGCTACTTCGGCCTGCGGTCAGCGGGAATCGGCATGGGCCACTTCCTCCTGAACGGTGAACCGTACTTCCCGCGGATGGTGCTCAACCAGGGGTACTGGCCCGAGTCGCTGCTCGCTGCGCCCAGTGCCGACGCCCTCCGCCGGGAGGTGGAGTTGATCAAGGATTTCGGTTTCAACGGCGTGCGGGTGCATCAGAAGCTGGAGGATCCCCGATTTCTCTACTGGTGCGATGTTCTCGGCCTGCTGGTGTGGGGCGAGATGGCCAACGCCTACGAATACGGAGTGCTGGCGGTGGAGAGGCTTGTCAGCGAGTGGATGGCGGCAGTGCGCCGGGACCGGAGCCATCCCTGTGTGGTGACGTGGGTCCCTCTCAACGAGAGCTGGGGTGTACAGGACATCGGCGACAGCGCGCAGCAACAGAATTACGCATCCGCGCTGTATCACCTCACCCATGCCCTGGACGGGAGCCGGCCGGTCATCTCGAACGACGGCTGGCAACACACCGAGAGCGACATCTGGTCCGTGCACGACTACGCCACCACCGGAGCCGATCTCTTCGAGCGGTATGGCACCAATGACGCTCTTGACGCATCATTGCGCAGTATGGGTGCAACCCGCCATCAACTCCTCCTCGGTGAGCCGGTCCGTCGCGGTCAGCCGGTGATGATCACCGAGTTCGGCGGCCTCAGTTACGCCCCGGACGCGGACGAGAAATGGTTCGGCTACGCAGCTGTCCCCAATTCTGAGGAGCTTTTCAACCGGCTGACCGGCATGATCGGCGCGCTGCTGGACAGCCCTGACATCGCCGGGTTCTGCTACACGCAACTGGCGGACACCGAGCAGGAATCGAACGGGCTGCTGACCGCCGACCGACGGCCGAAGATCGATCCGGCGAAGTTGCGGCGGGTGATCTCGGCACCGTCCCGCAATCTCGGCGCGGAGCGGGTCGACATGGAGCGCGCGTTGGCAGCGGCGCACGGTGACGTCGATGACGCGATCCACAAAGCCAACTGGGGTGAAGCGGAGACCGAGGCCGCGCCGGCGGAAGTGACGGGACGGTGACCGCGCAGGAGCTGGGCGGCGGCACCGAGGAACTGGCGTTCCCCGGTGATCACCACCTCCGGAACGGCCGCTACAGCGCCCATGTCGACGAGGTCGGCGCGACGCTGCGTGCATTGCGCTACGGCGGCCGAGATCTGATCGCCCCCTACCCCGGCGGCAGCGTTCGACCGCTCTACCGGGGCGTCACCGTCGCGCCGTGGCCGAACCGCATCGAAGACGGTCGGTACACCTTCGCAGGACAGGACTTCCAGCTGGCGATCAACGAGGTGGACCGTGGCCACGCGCTGCACGGGTTGGTCCAGTGGATCCGCTTCACCGTCACCGATCTCGCCGACGATCGGATCACGCTGCAGCACGATCTGGTGCCCCAGGACGGATATCCGTTCCCGCTGCGCCTGTCCATCACCTTCGAACTCGGCGCGGGCGGTTTGACCGCCGCCCTGACGGCGGTGAACACCGGGACCGTACCGGCACCGTACGGCTGTTGCCCGCATCCGTATCTCGTTGCAGGTGCTGGCACCGTCGACGACTGGACACTACAGATGCCTGCGGACCTCCGACTGGAGGTGGACGACCGACTGGTCCCCACCCGCACCGCCGACGTTGCCGAAGTGGGCACCGACTTCCGGAAGCCGACGCTGATCGGTCACCGCGAAATCGACCACGCCTTCACCGATCTCGGTCGGGACCGCAACGGCAGGACGGTGATCGACGTGACGCAACCGGCCGGGGACGGCGTTCGCCTCTCGTTCGGCCGATGGGCGCCGTGGGTGCAGGTTCACACCGCAGACCGACCGGAGCCGGAATTCAACCGCAGCGGCCTGGCCGTGGAGCCGATGTCCTGTCCGCCGAATGCGTTCAATTCCGGCACGGACCTGGTGATCCTGGCGCCGGGTGAGCACCATGAAGCGGAGTGGATCATCTCGGCGGTTGACAGCACCGCCGTCTGACAGCACCGCCTCTCATCACCGCCGGCTGACGGTACGGCGCTGTGGCAAGAAAGCCTTTCGCAGCACTCGCCGTTCGTGGCAGCGCGTCGGAAGCACCCGTTTGCAACACGACCCGGAACAATCGCGACCACTCAGCATTGGAAAAGGAGTTCCATCATGAGCATCGACGGATCGGCGCAGAGAATCGACATGGGTCAGATCGACCGCGAACAGATCCGGCACGCCCTTTACGGTGACGGGATCACCGCGCTGAAGGGCGCGTTCAGCCGGGAATGGGCGCAGCAGATGCGCGAGGACATGGACGCGGCATTCGTCGAGGCACGCGGGCGCGAAGGGGGCGCGGTCGGTCGTGGCCCTAACCGCTACTACGTGGAAATCCATCCCGAAGCACTGACCGGATTCGTCGACATCGCCGCTCACCCCTGGTTCCGAGCAGTCTGCGAGACGATTCTCGGCCCCGAGTACGAGATCGTCGAGGTGGGCTTCGATGTTCCCGGTCCCGGCGCGATGAACCAGCCGTGGCACCGGGATTTCCCGATGCCGCGCGAGACCGCCGAGGAAGGTCGCCTGACGTCCCTTGCTTTCAACCTCACCGGAGTCGACACAGAGCAGGACATGGGGCCGTTCGAGATCGCCCCGGGTACCCAGTGGGACCGCGGTGACGAGTTCGACCACGAGATGTTCCCGCCGAAGAGCGCGTACCAGCGGTACGAGGAGCGAGCTGTTCGCAAGTATCCGAAAATGGGCGACATGTCCGTCCGATCGGCACTGACAATTCACCGTGGGACGATCAATCACTCGCGGAAGACCCGCCCTGTCCTCGTGGTGGGCGTCGATGCGCCCGGAGCCGGGAATGCCGGGCATCACGACCTCGCGGTCACCAAGGGCTATTGGGCAACGCTGCCCGAAGCTGTCCGGAACCACCTGAAGTGTCCCGTTGTCGATGTCCTGCAGCCGATCACGCAGAAGCACACCATCGAAGGCCTGGTGATGGGCGAGGCGTGATGGGCGAGGCGTGATGGGCGAGGCGTGATGGGCGAGGGTGGGCGAAACTGATATGCCAATCGGTCGGCCCGGGAATCGCCGGCAGGAACCGGGCGGTGGCCCCGCCGCGGCATGCCTTCGCTTCGTCAGGGGACCGGCAGGTTCGATGAACTCCGGGGAATCAGCTGCTGTGTTCGGCGTGTCGCCCAACCCGCCAGGCACACCGGAATCGTCATCTGCGGCGTCGGCCATTGCGGCCGTGTCCTCGACGGCGTGCACCGGGTCGCCGTCGGCAGGGTGTCCCAACTGTTCCAGAACCGGGACACGCATCGACATGGTCCCGTTCCCGATGGATGTCTGGTCGCGGTGACACCGCGACGGTCGCAGTGGTAGCCCACCAGCTCGTCGGTTGATGCTGGTGACACAGGCATCACCGGGTTCTGGTCACCGACAGTGCAGACCACGGGGGCCATCCGGGCGTTTTGCCTGGCATAGGTCGTCCGGACATCTTCCCGCTGCCCGCCGGCAACCGGTCATGGCTACCCTTCGGCCATGAAAACTGTTGCGCGTCAGGCAATGACGCTCCTGATGGCCGTCACCGTGATCGCCGGAGTCGGGGCATCTCCCACGTTGGGCGCCGTCGAAGCGCCGAGGGTTCGGTCCGTCGCGGCGAACGGCCCGCACACAGCTGTCCCGCTCGTGATCGGCCACCGGGGCGCGGCCGGCTACCGTCCCGAGCACACACTGGCCAGTTACGAGTTGGCCGCCAGAATGGGCGCCGACTTCATCGAGCCTGACCTGGTGTCCACCAAGGACCATGTCCTGATCGCCCGTCACGAGAACGAGATCGGCGGAACCACGGACGTTGCTGACCATCCTGAGTTCGCGGACCGGAAGACCACCAAGGTGGTGGACGGGTCAGCGACAACCGGTTGGTTCACCGAAGACTTCACCCTTGCCGAAATCAAGACTCTGCGGGCCAAGGAAAGACTGCCGCAGGTTCGTCAGGAGAACACCATTTATGACGGGCTGTTCCAGATACCGACCTTCACCGAAGTGCTGGCTCTGCGCAAAAGACTCAGCAGCGAGTTGCACCGTCAGATCGGTGTTTACCCGGAGACGAAGCATCCCACCTACTTCCGGTCGATCCACCTGCCGTTGGAGCGCCCACTGGTGACGGCACTGCGCCAAGCGGGCCTGGACAATCGGCGTGCGCCGGTTTTCATCCAGTCCTTCGAACCCGGGAACCTGCAGGATCTCCGTGTCAAGTTCGGTGTCCGGGTGCGATTGGTCCTGCTGACATCAGCCACCGGCAGTCCTTTCGACCAGGTGGGCAAACCGTATGGAAAGACGTACGCGGAGCTGACATCGCCTGCGGGCCTGCGTTCGCTCTCCCGCTTCGTCGACGGCATCGGCCCGGACAAGATCCAGATCATTCCGCGGACATCGGACGGTGAGCTGGGCAGTCCGACCACCCTGGTGCGAGACGCCCACCGTGCCGGACTGCTCGTCCATCCGTACACGTTCCGGGCGGAAAACCAGTTCCTGCCGAAGGACTTCCAGACTGGCAACGATCCGAACGCCTACGGCCGGATTCTGGCCGAGATCGATGCCTATCTGCACACCGGCATCGACGGGTTCTTCGCCGACCAGGCCGACATCGGCGTTCTGGCAAGGAATTTGTTCGTCGCCGCCGGCTGACACGGCCCTTGCGCGCTGGTTCGCCGGCGTAGGAAAGGGAAACAGCACGGTACGGCAGGATCGATTCGCGGGCGCCCAGGTCCCGGCTCGGACTGCCCAGGCTCGATCGGTTGAGAAGACAGCCGGTCGGGCCGCCAGTCCTTTCAGGCTGGGCGTCCGAACTTCACGCCGTGGCCGACTTCGCACGATGCTGTCGTCGGCAACTGATGAACAATGTCGGCAGCGCAATCACTGTCACAAAGGACTGCCGGAGGGCGGCGCCCCGATTCGCGGTGGCGCCGCCCTTCGGCAGTCGAGCCGCCGTCAGCCGACAACCCGCCGTCGTAACCCGTCGAGCAGTGGTGGCCCTCCGCGGCGTTCACCGGCGTCCACCGGTCCCAACCTTCGTTGGCGACCGCTCCCCGGTCGGTGTCGCTGCCGGCCTGCTGGACGCCTGACGGAGCGCTGCTGCATGGGCCAGCGTGGGGCGAACCAGGCCGTCAACCCGATGTCGCGCAGCGATCGCGGAATGGTGCTCAATGCCGCGGCATCTCCTTGTTCTCAGTCGTGTCGCAGTGCAAGCACCCCTCTGCAGCGGTGCTGTTCGACAAGCTCGTCGGCACCCGGGAAATCGCCGATCGGACAACAGCGGAACCGGGCAGCAGCAATTGCCCGCAGAACCACGCCTGTCGATGAATCAGCGAATGGAGCCGCGGGGAAGGGAATTGCAGATCACCCCGGCGAGCAGGCGCGGACTCAGCCGCCCGTCGCCCAGCGCGAGAGTGACCAGGTCGTCGAACACGCGCTGTCGCAGGCCGGCGGCCCGGATCCCGCCATCGATGAACCGTGGAGCCCGGACGAGGCGCGCAGCGAGGTCGGTCGAGCGTAGGTGCGACCCGAGAGTCCGCGCGATCTGCCGCCGGTACCAGCCGCCGGCGCCGCCGCCGGCGGCTGCGGCCTCTCCGGCCAATCCGCCCGACCGGAGGGCGTAGAAGATCCCCTCGCCGCTGAGCGGGTTGATCAGCGACAGTGCATCACCGGCCAGCAGGATGCGGCCGTCCGGGATGTGCGGCCGGCCCGGCGACAGCGGTAACCGGTGCGCCCGCAGTTGCGTCGGACGATCGAGACCCGGCAGCAACTCCGACATTCGCTGCAGCATGGCACTTTTTGTCAACGGCCCGCGGTCCAGCAATTCGCCGTAGCCGACATTTGCAGTGCCGTCGCCAATGGGGAAGCTCCACGCGTACGCCGGCCAATGCCGCCCGCCCATCGTGATCCATTGGGTGCGCTCCTGGCCCGGAAGCTCCGTACCGTACCCGCGGATCGCCAGTGCGACCTGCGGTCGCGTCGACCCTGAAGCGGCCGCGGCGCCCGTCATCCGGCGGACACCGGACTCCGCACCGTCCGCGCCGATCAGCACCCGGGCTCGCAATCGGCCGTCCACGAGCACGCCATCGGCGTCCTGCTCGACGGTGCGCACCTGATGGTGGCGCAGCGAGGCACCGCGGGCGACCACATCGGCCACCAGCCGGCCATCGAACACCTGCCGTGGGATGGTGCGGACAGGGCGCGCCATCCGTCGGTCCACGACAGCGCCGCCGGGCGCCGTCAGCCGCAGCCGGTCGATCGGCGGGTACCCGCGCAACACGGCATCCAGATCGAATCCCCATTGGCTCAGCACATCGAAGGATTCCGCGGCGATCCCGTCACCACACGGCTTGTCGCGCGGGAACGGTCGCCGGTCCAGTAGCAGGACCCGGGCGGCTGGATGCGACGTGAGAGCTGCGGCGGCTGCGGCCGACCCGGCCGGCCCCGCTCCGACGATGACCACGTCCCACAGTTCCGGTGGCACGGAGCCGACCCTACCTGCGCCGATGCGAGGGCATTGGGCGCTCGCCACAGCCGGTGTCGCCGCGACAGCCGGCGAAACAGGTCCTTGTCCTCTGTCGGCCGGCCGGAGCGGGACGACACCCTGGGTTGACGGTCGACTTCCGACGAACCGGGGAGGTAGCAGATGACCACCTTCGAGTCCCGCAGAGCCACCGCGGAGGCCAGGAAAGCGGTGGCGACGCGACTGACGTCGGGATCTCAGCACGAGATCGCCCTGCAGAAGTACCTTGCGGCGACGACGTACCTGACGGACGAGGCCCCGCAGGCGCCGCGGCGGTTTCCCGAGCGCCCGGCGGGTGGCGCCTCCACTGCCGACGTGATCGTTGCGGGTGTCGAAGGATCCAGCTGTGCTCGGGAAGCTGCCGGGTGGGCAGCGGCCGAGGCGGACCGGCGTGGCGCAACGTTGCTCCTGGTGTACACCTACATGCTGCCGCCGATGGGGTACTCGCCCTACAACCCATACCCGCCCAACGTGGTCGATGATCTGCGCGCCGCAGGCTGTGCGGTGCTCGCCGACACCGAGTCAGAGCTGCGACGCGGATACCCCGACCTTCCGATCAGTACCCGGATGCTGTACGGCGACCCCGCCAAAGTGCTCGCTCGGATATCCGCGAGTGCAGCAGTGACGGTCGTGGGGGCACACAGCCGGAACGGGGTTGGTCAGGCGCTGGGATCGGTCGCCCGCCATCTGGCGCATGCGAACCCGGTACCGGTCGCGGTTATCCGGGCAGGCGGTGGCAACCCCGCCGGTCCGGTGGTCGTCGGGCTGGACGGCTCCGCGGGCAGCCGGGCGGCACTGTCCTTCGCGCTGCGGACAGCGGCGGCCAGGGGGACGACGCTGATTGCACTGTGGTGCCGTCATATCCCGGCCGGCGAGGGATCGACACACGATCGGCAGCCTGCAGGTGGCCCGGCATCACCCGCGCAGCGACAACACGGGCAACTCGAGGATTGGCTGACGCGTGGGCGTGCCGAACATTCCGACGTTCAGGTGGAATTCGTTGTCGTGGACGAACGCCCGGCACCTGCCCTGCTCCGCTGGTCCGGCAGCGCACAGTTGGTCGTCGTCGGCAGTCGGGGCCATCATCGGCTGACCGAGATGGTGCTGGGCTCCACCAGTCAGGCGTTGATCGCCCGTAGCGCGACACCGGTCGTGGTCGTCCCGCAGACGGTCGAGAAGGGCTGATCTGGGTGCGTGGCCGCCACGACCTGGGGGCTGGTTGAGTCGAGCCTTCCGCCGACCGTCGCGGGCGATCAGCTCAACAGGCCGTCGCGGTAAGCGATCGCCACGGCATGCGCCCGGTCCCGTGCACCCAGTTTGCCGAACATGCGGTGCGCGGTGTTCTTCACGCTGTCCTGGGAGAGCAGCAGCAGCCGGCCGATCTCACCATTGGACCTGCCCTCGCTGATCTCCCGCAGAACGCGGTTCTCCTGCGCGGTCAGCGACTGCCGGGGACCACCTGCCGGGTACCAGCGACGGGGCAGGCCCGCGCCCTCGGGCCCCTGCTCCCGCCGCTTCGCCAGGTCCCACAGCAGGACGCCACTGGCACCCGCCTGCACGGCCGCAGCCAGCACATGGGCGTCGGCGGTGGCACCGAAGGCGAGTACCGGAGTCGCGGCAGAAATGCTGCGCACCAGCCGGACGGCATCGATGCCCGAAGCCGACGCCCGGTGGACGCCGACGAACACCAGGTCCGGCGCTGCGGCGTGGTCGGCCGACGTCGAGCGGATGAGCACAGCCAACAGGGCAGCACCATCGAGTACGACCTGGACCACGTCCGGGCGGTTGCCCGACCCCTGCAGTTGGGCGCCGAACGCGGGTCCGACCGCCGGGCGGTCATCGAAGATCACCACCGACCTGGTCGACGGACCTGCTGCAGCCGTGAGAACTCGAGTCATCAAACAGGTCACATCCCTGTCGACGTAGGGCCACCCCCCGGGGTGGCAGAACGGCAACCAGTAGGAGGGCGAAACGGCGCATTCACCTGCCATACGGGCGTCGCTTTCGATTCGGATGCATCGGGCCGTCAATCTCCCCTGCATGGCCTGGCCGTACGCCCAGCCGGGTGAAAATGTCGAGGTTCGATCCCGTCGGCCTGTGGCTCCCCCGACGACGGTCAAGCCCCTGCCTCGTTCTTCGAACAAGTGATGTCGCAGGACCTACCTCGGCTCCGCATTGACGTCCGGGAGGCTGACCGAGCCTGCAATGACCACGGCGGAGCTGCCGGAGCGCGACGGCATCCTGCTCTCGCACCTGCCCGGGATCACTGGGACCGACGGGCACACCGCGGCCTCGACCGTGACCTGCCGGTGCTGAGCACCCCGCATACCGCGAGACGTCTTCCTTGGCGAGGGTTCTCCCGAGCCATCGTGGTGTGGACCCGGACTTCGCACACCACGACCCATGGCCTGACGTCAGTGCGGGTCACCTCACCCGCCGACGAACGATCCGACGACCCCCAGCACGATCGTGCCGAGGACGGACAGGTCCTGTTTTCCGGGAACAACCAGTCGGGCAATTGCACCGGCGATCAGGCCGGTCACCAGCAGGCTGATGATGAGTCCGAGCATCTCGATTCCCTCCGTGGGCTGCGGACGGTGTTCCGTTGCGAAATGTCTCCGATCTTCCCAACAAAGGTTCGGGTGGACCGGTCATCGCCGCAGCATGAACGTCCGTGGGCGGCCCGCCGCGTTTGTGCTGTCCGGCCGTTGGGTACCTCTTCTTCGTCGTCGACACAGACAAGCGTCGTCGCCACTGAAACGCCTGGTCCGGCGATGGACCGTGTCGCTCGCCGCCACGTCGGAAGCGATGGCCCACGTCGCGGAGCCCAGCTCTGTCCGCAAGGGCGACGTCCGGCCCCCGGACCGCAAGGCGATCACGGAAAGAGATGAGCAATGAGCACCGCCGAATTACACGATCACGAGTGGAACCTGCAGGAGCGGGACGAGACGGCGATGCAACGCCTGGACCGCAACTGGGCCGACCTGTTGCAGGAACTGCGCGTTCTGCAAACGGGCGTTCAGCTGCTCACCGGATTCTTGCTGACGTTGCCGTTCCAGAACCGGTTCGCCGAGCTGAGCACCTTTCAGGAGGTCGTCTACCTGAGCACGGTTGGGCTCGCGGTCAGCTCCATCGGATTCCTCATCGCGCCGGTCAGCCTGCACCGCATCCTGTTCCGGCGGCACGCCCGTCATGTGATGGTGGCGATGACGCACCGGCTCGCCGTCACCGGCGTGGCGCTGTTGGCTGTCGCCATCACCGGTGTGGTGCTGTTGATCTTCGATGTGGTGGCGGGTCGGACGGTGGGACTGGCGGCAGCCGGAGGTGCCGCGCTTCTGCTGGCCACGTTGTGGGCGGCATTGCCCTGGTACGCAAGGGGTCTGAACGACCGGGAGTTCGATGCGGAACCGGACCGGCCGTTACCGGTCAATCACTCGATGTCCTGAGCGGCTGGGGCGCCGTGTCTGTGCGCCGGGACTCCGCTACGGTCGGATGGTGCGCATGTTCGGGCATGGAACCGGTGCGCAGTACCGTATCCGCCACTCCGGTGATGGTCTGTCTGGTGTGCTGACTCGCCCTGGTCAACAGATCCGCTGCCTGTGCCGCGCTCAGATGGTGCAGCGACATCAGGATGCCTACTGCAGCGGCGATTCGCTGGTGGGTGGGAAGCGTGATCTCGTGCCCCGCCGCGTCCTGCAGATCGGCCACCCGCACGCTCAACCGTTCGCGCTCGACCAGCGCCGTGGCGTGATCCACCAGCAGCGCGAGCAGGGCTGCGTCGGCCTCGCAGGGCTGGTAGCCATCCTTCCATCGGCACGAGAGCAGCCCGATGTACGACTGGCATCCCTCGTCCGGCGAGGCGAACTGCACGGTCACGGTCCGCGGGCTGACAGTCGCGACCGCGTGCACCGGCCGTGACCCGTCGCCGGGGACCGACACCGTTACCGTCCCGCCGGCCGGACGGTCGTCTGCGGGCTGACGGATGCGGTAACGGTGACCGCCGCGCTCCGACAACTCTATGACGCACGAGTCGGCCACGCCGGGCACGCAGATCGATGCCAGTTGGCTGAACACCCGTGCTGGTTCGGCCGAGCCGAGCAGGTGCCGAACACCCGTGGCAACGCGACCGAGCTCGATTCGTCCCGCAGCGCCGGGCCGGACCAGCGACAGGGTCGTGTTCTCGCTCGCCGCGGCGCCGGCGATCACCTGTTCACCGCTGCGACCGTCGCCGGTCGCCGACCCCCAGGCCGCAGATGTCATGTCTCCCCCGTGCCGAGGCTGTGACTGCGGCGACCCGACTCACCGCAGATCTCCAGCCCAGCGGTCAGGATAAAGTGCGCCGGTCGATCCGGCGGTCACAATTGGGTGAAGGAAGTCGTGGGACCACGGCGCGGCCCGGACGCGACGAACGGGGCGATCACTCCCTGCAGCCGAAACGCACCCGATCGGCTCGAAATCTACCGACCCGCGCATGCCCGCGTGGCTGGCTCGACGCCGGCGTGCTGATTATGCTTGGCTCGGTATGTGACTGTGCACAGAGGGCATGTTTTCCATATTTCGGGTGCACCGTCGATCACCGACAGCGCGGCGGCCCTGGTATCGATTGCCGACGGGGCAATCGCCGTCGATGACGCGGGTCTCATAGCGTACTGCGGACCCTATCCGGACCTGCCCCAGCAGTTTGCGACTGATGCCGTTTCCGACCACCGCCCCGGATACCTGCTGCCCGGATTCGTCGACACACATGTTCATTTCCCACAGACCTACAGCGGAGACGCCTACGGAGGCGGACAGCTGCTCGAATGGTTGAACCATTGCATTTTTCCTGCAGAATCCCGCTTCGGAGATCCGGATTTTGCAGCGCTGGCCGCCGCGGAGTTCTGTCGTCGTCGGATCGCCGCAGGAACCACCGCTGCAATGGTCTTCGGATCGGCATTCCCGCACGCCCAGGACGCTCTCTTCTCCGAAACCCAGCGCCGGGGACTGCGCATCGTTTCCGGCCGGGGAATCCAGACGACAGGTCCAGCTTCGGCCTCGGCGCTGATCACCGGGGAGGACGAGGCGATCTCACTGTCGCGCAAGGAGATCCAGACGTGGCATGGCGCCGACACGGGCGATGTTCGGACGGCACTGTTGCACGTCGCGATCGTTCCCCGGTTCTCCCTCGCGGTCACTCCACACACTTTGCGTAACCTGGGAGAGCTGTACGATTCGGTGCGCGACGAGGGTGTGTATTTCCACACTCATCTCAACGAGAACAACCGTCCGGGCACCGGTGAGATACCCATGACCAAGTCCACCTATCAGGTGGACTCGTATCTGGACACCTATGACGGAAAGTTCCTGCCCGGCTCGCAGATCGGCGGCGCATCTCTGCTCGGACGCAGATCAATTCTGGCCCATGCCGTTCACTGTCAGGACGTCGAACTGGCCCGGATGGCGGCTGTGGGCTCGTCTATTGCGCATTGCCCGGTGTCCCAGCAATTCTTGGGATCCGGCACGATGCCGTGGAAACGGACGGTCGCCTCGGGCGTGACACTGTCGGTCGGAACCGACTTCGGGGCCGGTGACGAATGGCTGATTCCGCAGGTCCTCGCCGATTGTTTCAAGGTCCATATCTCCGAGGCCGGCGATGGCGGGGTTTCGTTGCACCCAGGCGAGATGTTGTTCCTCGGAACAGTCGGTGGCGCCCGGGCGCTGGATATGGAAGACCGGATCGGGAATTTCGACGTCGGGAAAGAGGCCGATCTGGTAGCGGTGGACCCACGTCGCTGGCCGCCCCTGCAGGCCGCCATGGAACACGGGTCACGCTCGGACGATCACGTCGGCAGCCGCGACCAAACGCTGTTCGCTTTGTTGATGGCCATGCGCGAGCAGGCGATCTCGCAGGTCTACGTCCGAGGCCGCCGGATCGACGACAACTGACGGACGGCAGGGAGTTGCGACGATGACCGGGACAGCGACCGCGATCACGGTGTTCCATGTTGTTCCGAACGTGGAGGAGTTCGGCCGGTGGACCACAGCCGTCGCTGAAGTCGCGGCCGGTGCACCGGGGTTCGTGTCGACGCGTGAGGCTGCCTGCCAGAGAAATCCTCTTGCTCCTGCGCACGCTGTCACCTTCACCGACCAGGCATCTCTGCACGCCTGGCTCGACAGTGCCGGACGCCGCGATGCCATGGCCGACGGTCGATGTCGCGGCATCTTCACGGCGTGCTCGGACATCCTGGTGGCAGTTGGCATGTCACCACCGACGGGGGTCGTGGTGTTCGATCACAGCGTGGCAGACGGCCAGGTGCAGGCATTCCTGCACACCCAGGAATCGCTGGTCGCACTCGGCGCGCGGTTCCCAGGGTTCGAAGGCGCCTGCCTGCTCGGCCCGGCCGGCGGCACGGGCTGCAACTGGATCTCGGTCGTGCGGTATCGGACAGACCAGCAGCTGCAGTCATGGATGGACTCCGAGGAGCGACGAGAAGCATTGCCGGCGTTGAGGTCGGGCCTCAACGCGGAGTTCTCTGTGGTCACCCACAGCACGCCGTTCGGGTCGATCCTGCGGGTGCAGGACGGCGCTACCCGGGTCACCCCAGACTGGAAGACGGCGATGCTGGTGCTGCTGGTGCTGTACCCGACCGTGATGACGCTGTCCCGATTCTTGGGCCCGGTCCTCAGCGCGGCGGGTGCGGAACCGTGGTTGGCCATGTGGCTCAGCCAGATTGTCAGCGTCGCAGCGATGACCTGGTTCCTGATGCCGCTGGTCACCCGGTGGTTCCGTCGGTGGCTGGACCCGGTGGACGGCGCGGGCGTCCGGGTGAGCGTTTCCGGTGCAGCCGTCGTCGCGGTCGGGTACGTCGGCTTTCTGACTTTGTTCGCCACGGTGTCCTGGCTCGATTTCTGGGATGTGCCCGGCTGAGCCGGCATCCGGCCCGCGCTGCTCCGCTCCGTGGGAGGCTCCCTGGCCTTCAGCCGATCAGCGGCGGCCGGGCGATCAGATCTCCCTGCGCCGTCTCGGAGATCGACCAGACGAGGAAGTCTTCGGTGGCCGAACCGATTTCCTTCTGATGGAACTCGACGACGTCATCAACTCGCGCCCCCGTTCCGACAAGGTGGTATTGCAGGGTGTCCTTGGTGACAGTGAGCGTGGTGGCACCCACGACGTCATCCAGGCCGGTGGGCGGCCGGCCGGCGGCTTCCTGGACGATGAACGGACTGTCGGTCATCACATCGCCGTCTTCGTTGATCTGATTGCTTCTCTCGCCCATTGATGTCCTTCTCTTCTCGAGTGCATTTGGCCAGTGGGTATCGCTGCCCTACGGCGCGAGGGATGCGCCGACATCGAGCACCCCACGCGTCACATCCCGGCAGGCGACGCCGTCGACGTCCCCCCGTGTGCTGCGTGCCGGCTCGGTGGTCGGACCGCCGGTCCCGCCGACGACATCAGAACGCGGCAAGAGGCGCGGCAAGGAAGCCGCCGTCGCCGCATTGGGTGATGGTCCACACCCTGATGTCCTTGCCGTCTGGCCCCGGATCCTTCTGATGGAAGCGCACACCGTCATCGGCGACAGCGCACCCGGAGCCGAGCATCTGCACTGCACGGCCATTCCTGATCAAGGTCAGGCAGACGTCCCCGGTGAAGTTGCCGAGGCTGGAGGGGGTTCGGCCGTCGACGTCTGTCACCTGGTACAGCTGGCCGGAACCAACCGGTTCGTTCGCTAGAAAGCTCATCTCGTCACGCCTCTCGTTCGAAGACAGATGGGAAGGGCCGTGCGGCGGTCGCCGGGCCTCGCGCGGCCGGACCGTTGCTCGGTATCGGCGAGCGAAGACTGGCGATGCGCCGCGCGAGCTCGGCCACATCGATGTCCTGGTGCTCGGCGTAACTGCGCAGGACAGCCCGCGCGCCTGAAGCCGACACACCGAAGCGCTGCATCAGGATTCCCTGCGCCTGTCCCAGTGCGTTGTGCCGGTCGACCTTCTCCCGCAGGGTCTGCTCGGAAACGGCGTAGGCGAGCACGACCGAGGCCTGGGCCGCGACAGCGTCGGCCTCGGCCAGTTCGCCGTCGGCCACGACGTGCCGCCGGTTCCAATAGAGGTTGAGCGCTCCGTGGGTGTCATCGGTGAACAGGCGCAGCGAGATGACGGTGACCACTCCGGCTGCGGCCGCTGCCGGGCGCCATCGCGGCCACCGGGCATCGGTTGTCAGGTTCTCGCTGACGACAGCGCGCCGCCCGCCCTCGCGCAGGCTGTCCATCGCCGGCCCCTGATTCAGCGCTCCCTGCAAGCTGTCGAGACGTCCCACCGTCGGTGAAGATGCCATCGGGCTGTGCGCGTCTCCGCGGACGTCGAGGGTCACCAGGCCGGCCGCGTCCCACGGACTCGCGTCCATTGCCATGTCGATGATGGACCGCAGCGCCTCGTCCGGGGTCGGCGCCGACACGGCCGCACGCACGGTTTCGGCCCGTCTGTCGGTGTTGCGTTCCGGATCGCCGCTGACAGAGCGGCCGTCTGTCTGCGTTCGACCGGCTCGCGCACCTCGGACGACGGGCGGGGACGCGAGCCTGTTCAGGTACCGCACGTTGGAGGTCACGCCGTCATCGCACGGTTCCGGTCGGGGTCCGTATCTCACGCCCGGCTCCTTTCAGCTCGGTGGTGCAGGTGTACCGCGGGACGGATCAGGTCTGCGTGTGACGACCACCCCGAAATGCCCTTGTCTTCGGGTAAGAGCGTGCGGTGCCCATCACATGACGCGGGGACGAGCGGTGATCTGCTGACGTCATACGGACCGCTCCGACCACTCTTGAAACGGTGAGAACGTCTGCACGAGAGCGGTCATCACCGACCAGAGCGGGGAGAAACGGACAAGCCGACCGCCAAGAAGATTCGCACCGGCCGATCCGAATGATCGAGAGGGTGGAAATGAGGCACTCCATCGTGAGATCGATGGGTCGAACCGACGATCGGAGGATGCAGGATTGTCGTGATGATCCGATTCTGAGAGTTCCCGGAATTCTCCCCTTCGGCCGGGCTCGACGAGCCGCGCCCCGGTACCTCGGCCGTCGTCGGCGGGTGCCGGTGTCCGGGCTAGCATTCGGGGCATTGCCGGTCGTTGCGCGGGCAATGGCGAGGAGGGAGACGCGTGCGGGAACCGTTCCCAGTGCGCACCGAATCCACGGACAGCAGGCGCGTCGGCTCGCCGCGCAGGATCAACATGCTTGCCGACGCAGCCCCGGACGGCCGCGCCTCCGGCAACGATCGGCAGATGAACGATCGGGACGAGTCCCAGCACGCCATGCTGGACCTGATCCCGATCGTGCGGCGGGTCATCGCCGCCCGTGTTCGGGACCATCAGATCGTCGACGACCTGGTTCAGGAGACGCTCGCCAGGATGATGGTCGCACGCGAGCGCCTGGAACCCGATGCACTGGTCCCGTACGCCGTCGCCATCGGCCGAAATCTGGTGATCGCGGCCGGGCAGGGCGAGGACCGTGCACGGCGCAAGGCGCACCTGCTGGCCAATGGTGCCGACGCCGACGACACTCCGCCCGACGACGCAGTTTTCCGTCGTGAAGAGATCTCCGTCATCGGCAAGGCGTTGTCCCGATTGGCTCCGGCAGAGCGGGATGTGTTGGTGGCCCACGAACTACACGGCACGGCAACAGCGAAGCTGGCCGCCGATCGGGGCTCCAGTCCCGGCGCCATCGCCGCCCAGCTCAACCGGACGCGAGCGAAACTGCGCGTGGAATACCTCCTGGCGGACAAGAGGATCGAATTGCATACCGATCGGTGCCGTCCGGTGCTGTTCGCGCTGTCGGCCGGTGACCGCCGCAGGCAGCGCGAACTGGACGCGGCCGGCCACCTGCTTTCCTGTGACGAGTGCCTGACGTTGAGTGCAGAACTGTTCGAACGGCGGCCGCAACGGGAGAACGAGGACGAGGCACGGGTACTGGTCGCGGTCGACGCAGATGTCGTCCGTGCGCGCCAGCGCGGACGCGAGATCGCCGCCAGAGCCGGCTTCTCGGCAACTGAGTTGACCGTTATCGCGACCGCGATTTCGGAGATCGCCCGCAACATCGTGAAGTTCACCGAAAGGGGTGAGGTCGTGATCAGCTTGGTCGACGAGCAGGGGCGCAGCGGGGTGCGGGTGGTCGCCCGCGATGCGGGACCGGGCATCAGTGACGTCCGCGACGCCCTGCGTGACGGCGTCAGCACCTACCAGGGCCTCGGGCTGGGACTCCCGGGAGCACGCCGATTGATGGATGACTTCGACATCGTGTCCGAGGTCGGCAAGGGCACGACCGTGACCATGGCGAAATGGCGATGACAGCCACCCAACAGCGGACCATCTTCTTCCAGCGCGGCATTGATCGCAGAGCGGACCAGGGAGCACAGCGATGACCAACTCAGCCAAGGACAACGAACAGGCCTCCGGGGACGACCTGCTGCCCGAACTCGTCGCGCACTTGCGGGAATCGCGGACGCAGCTGCGTCAGCAATGGGCGGAACGGATCACCGACGCACAGCTGCTCTCGGCGATGACCCACCAGGAGATCTTCACCGAGGCCACCTCGGTGTACGACAACTACGTCGAGGTGCTCGAGACGGGCAGCGTCGAGGCGTTGCAGCATTACGCCACCGACCTGTCGGAGCGGATCATCCCGCGGGGTGTCGAGACCAACGAGGTGCTCGGCATCGTGCTGCTGCTGCGGGACGTGCTGGCCCGTTCGCTGTTCGAGAAGTACCACAGCGACTTCCCGCTGCTGAACAGGATTCTCGATGCCTATGAACCGGCGGCCAACCGGATCGCGAACACGGTGGCCGTCAGCTTCGTGCAGGAGCGGGAGCGGGTCATCCGGCAGCAGCAGGACGCCATCCGAGAGCTGTCCACGCCTGTGCTGCAGGTCCGGGAACGGCTGCTCATCCTGCCGATCATCGGAATACTGGACACCCAGCGGGCCAGGCAGGTCACCGAGCAGCTGCTGCGAGGCATCCGAACCCACCGGGCCAAGGTCGTCGTCGTGGACATCACCGGTGTCCCCGACATCGACCAGACGGTGGCCAACCACCTGGTGCAGACGGTGGACGCGTCTCGGCTGATGGGGGCAGGCGTCATCGTCACCGGCCTGTCGGCGGAGATCGCACAGACCCTGGTCACCATCGGCGTCGACCTTTCCAAGATCATCACCGTCGGCGACCTTCAGGGCGGCATCGAAGAGGCCGAGAGGATTCTCGGCTTCAAGGTGATCCGGTCGGACGATGCCGAACGATAGGGCCGCCGGGGCCGTGCAACCACCGCTGGTCTCCATCCTGCGACAGCGCAATTACCTGATCGCTTCGATCCACACCGCCCTGGACGACAGCCAGCTGGTCCGCTTCCAGGGCGACCTCATCGAGCAGGTCGGACGGGACAGATCCAGGGGCATCATCATCGACGTCGCAGCGCTCGACGTGCTCGACTCGTTCGCCACCCGGACGCTGCGCAACATCGCCGAGATGGCAGGGTTGCGCGGTGCGGTGACCGTCATCGTGGGGATCCATCCGGAGATCGCCTTCGCCATGGTGCAGCTCGGCATGAATCTCGGCTCGTTGCGGACGGCGCTGGACCTGGACGAGGGTCTCGCGACGCTGGACGACATCGTCGGTGGCGGGCGTCTTCCGCGATTGCCCGCCACCGAAATGCCGCGATGACCGTCCACCGAGAACTCACCGGAGCGGCCGCGTGACCAGCCCGCTGGATCGGCTCGCCAGGAATTACACCCCTGCGTTCCTTGCGTTCCTGCGTCATCGCGACGAGGACAACCGGCACAAGGCATATGAGTTGGGTCGCGACGCGCTCGCAGACGGCATCAGCCTGCTGGACCTGATACGCACCCACCACACGGTGTTCGGGCAGCTCCTCGCCGGCTCCGCGACGACCGAGGAGCTCGCCGACATCGTCGACGCCGCAGCGTCATTTCTCGTCGAGGCGCTGGCTCCGTACGAGATGGCCCGGCGCGGATTCCTCGAGCGGACGATCCCGTCGGTGCCGCCTGGATCGGCACCGTGACATTTCGATCGGCACCTGAGGCACCCGCCTCCCGCGCGCCGGTGTCAGCTCACCGCGGCCCGGCCCGCCTCCAGGCGGGCGACCGGCACCCGGTAGGGCGAGCAGGACACGTAGTCCAGGCCGACCTGGTGGAAGAAGTGGATGGACTCGGGGTCGCCGCCGTGCTCGCCGCAAACTCCTAGTTTGATGCCGGGTTTGGCCCTGCGGCCTTCCTCCGCCGCGATCCTGACCAGCCGGCCGACACCGTCAGCGTCGATGCTCTCGAACGGCGACACGGTGAAGATGCCCTTTTCCAGGTACGACGCGAACAGGGTGGCCTCCACGTCGTCACGGGAGAAGCCCCAGGTGGTCTGGGTGAGGTCGTTGGTGCCGAAGGAGAAGAAGTCCGCAGCGTCGGCGATCCGGTATGCCGTCAGCGATGCCCGCGGCAGTTCGATCATGGTGCCGATCGGGAACGTCACATCGGTGCCGGTGCTGGAAGCGACTTCGTTGATGATGCCATCGGTCTCGTCGCGGACCAGGTAGAGCTCCATCACCGAACCGACCAGCGGGACCATGATCTCTACCTTGGGGTTCCGGCCCTGGGCGATCAGCGCGCAGGCGGCCTCGGTGATCGCCCGCACCTGCAGCGCGAAGAGGCCAGGGGTCAACAGTCCCAGCCGGACGCCGCGAAGACCGAGCATCGGGTTGGATTCATGCAGCCGCTCGACTGCTGCGAGCAGCTTCTCGTCCGCCGGGTCGGGCTGCCCCAGCGCGCGGGCCACCCCCACCTTGACTGCGAGTTCGGTGCGATCGGGCAGGAACTCGTGCAGCGGCGGGTCGAGCAACCGAATGGTCACCGGCAGCCCGTCCATCGCGGTCAGCAGATCGGTGAAGTCCTGACGCTGCAACGGCAACAACGCCTGCAGCGCCGTGTCCCGCTCCTGTTGACCATCGGCCAGGATGACCGCCTCGATCAGTCCGCGCCGCTCGCCGAGGAACATGTGTTCCGTCCGGCACAGCCCGATGCCCTGAGCGCCGAGCTTGCGCGCGCGAACCGCGTCCTCGGCGGTGTCGGCGTTGGCCCGAACGTCCAGCCGGCGGCGGGTGTCGGCGTGCCGGAGCAACCGATCGACCGCCCGCACCAGGTCCGCCGTCTCGTCGCCGACATCGCTGGTGGCAGCGTCGATGCCTTCCTCGATGTAGGTTTCCACCGGCGATGGAACCACCGGCATCTCCCCGAGGTAGACCTCGCCGGTGGATCCGTCGATGCTGATCGGATCGCCCTCACCGATCACGACCGACCCGACCCGGACGGTCTTGGCCTCGGCATCGACATCGATCTCCTCGGCGCCGCACACGCAGGTCTTGCCCATGCCGCGGGCGACGACCGCGGCATGCGAGGTCTTGCCGCCGCGTGCGGTGAGGATTCCGGTGGCCGCGATCATGCCTTCGAGATCGTCCGGGTTGGTCTCCTTGCGGACCAGCACGACCCGCTCACCCCGCGCCGCCCAGATGGTTGCGGTGGGCGAGTCGAACACGACCCGGCCGACGGCCGCCCCTGGCGACGCCGCCATTCCGCGGGTCAGCAGGGTGCGGTCCACCGACCGGTCGAATTGCGGGAACATCAACTGGGCCAGTTGCGCGCCGCTCACTCGGGACAGCGCCTCGTCCAGCGTGATCAATTGTTCGTCGACCAGCTGCGCGGCGATCCGGAACGCAGCCGCGGCGGTCCTTTTCCCGACGCGCGTCTGCAGCATCCACAGTTTGCCGCGTTCGATGGTGAATTCGATGTCGCACAGGTCCCGGTAGTGGGTCTCCAGCCTGCGCATCACCTTGGTCAACTGCCGGTGCGACGCCGGGTCCATCTGTGCCAGATCGTCCAGTGACAGGGTGTTCCGGATGCCCGCCACCACATCCTCACCCTGCGCATTCGCCAGGTAGTCGCCGTAGGCGCCCGGCTTGCCTGACGCAGGGTCCCTGGTGAAAGCGACGCCGGTGCCGCTGGTCTCGCCCAGATTGCCGAAGACCATCGTGCAGATGTTGACGGCGGTGCCGAGATCCTGCGGGATCCGCTCCCGACGCCGGTACAGCCGGGCGCGGTCGGTGTTCCAGGAATTGAAGACCGCCTCGATCGCGGCATCGAGCTGTTCCCTGGGGTGCTGCGGGAAATCGGCTCCGGAATGCTCCTTGATGGCCTGCTTGAAATCATCGACCAAAGCCTTCAGTGGCTCGACGCCCAATTCGACGTCGGTGGTGACGCCCTGATCCCGCTTCATCTTCTCCAGCGCGTCGGAGAAGACCTCGCCCGGCATCTCCAGCACCGTCTTGCCGAACATCTGCAGCAAGCGTCGGTAGGAATCCCACGCGAAACGCTCGTCACCGGATTCCTCCGCGAGGCCCTTCACGCTCGCGTCGTTCAAACCGATGTTGAGCACCGTCTCCATCATCCCGGGCATTGAGAACTTCGCCCCGGAACGCACACTCACCAACAGCGGGTCGTGCCGGTCCCCCAGCCGCCGGCCGATCCCGTCCTCGAGCAACCGCAGGGCCATGGTGACCTGCACCCTCAGTTCACCCGGCTCCGCGCCCAGCGACAGGTACTGCCGGCACGCCTCGGTGGTGATCGTGAAGCCCGGCGGGACGGGCAGACCCAGCTTGGTCATCTCGGCCAGATTCGCGCCCTTGCCGCCGAGCAGGTCCTTCTGGTCCCGATCGCCCTCGGTGAAGTCATAGACGTACTTGGTCATCAGGCGCGCTCCTGCTCGGTCCGTCCGTGCGGGCCCGGTGGGTCGCGCTCGAGTCTCCGGATTCGCCCGCTGAGAGACCCTCTCGACCCCGGCGCCGGGGCGAGACCGTGCAACCCTACGGCTACCGGACGAACAGCAACAGCCCTGGTCATCCGCTCATGGCCGGCTACTCACGGCCGGCCAGTCCGCTCGTCCCGAACGAATAGCCGAGATCGTCTGCAGAGTGCGCCAGGGGCACATCAGTGGTGGGCGCGACCGATCCTGACCGCAGCGGAGAGGTCCGCCACCGCCGCGTCCCGCGAGGACAGCGGGGCCACGTGCAGGCCGTGTTCGATCGTGGCCAGGATGGATGTGGTGTCGTAGACGTGGTGGTCCACTCCGGACCGGCGGAACGACTTGCTCAGCACGAGTGCCGGAATCCTGGTTCCCGGGCCGAATTCATCGCTGACACCTGATGTTCCGAGCCCGGGTGGGGAGACGTGATCCCACTGACCGCCGAACTCGTCGTAGGTCACGACCACCAGCGTGTCGTTCGCCTGGGGTCCGGACATGATCGTCTCGAGCAGCTGCACCAGGTGATCGCTGCCGTCCGGTTCGCTGGCATAACCGGGATGTTCGTTCTCGGCCCCGTACGGCTTGACGAAGCTGACCGTCGGCAGTTTGCCCTTCTTGGCCGCCTCGATGAACTTCGTCTCGTCCTGAAGGTGTGACCGTCCTGGCTTGCCGGGACCGTAGTCGGCCCAATAGTTCAGGGGCTGGTGGTGATACTGGAACAGGGGGCCAGGATGCCCCGCCGCAGCGTCGTCCCATCCGCCGGAATACCAGTTCCAGCTGACTCCCTTGGCGCTGAGCCGGTCGCCGATGTTCGGGAACTTCTTGTCATCGATGAGCGGCAGCTTGGGACCATTGCCGAACGGCGGGTTGGACGGCTGCATGGTGTTGACCGCATAGTCGCCGCAGGCGAGTGCCGGGTTGGCGGCTGGGCCGCACGCCTGGGTCAACGGCTGATCTTTGACCGCCGCGTCGGTCGGTTTGTACAGCGGGTACGTAGTCGGGAAGCCGTTCTCGTCGACCACGGAATGCAGCGCGTCGTCGGTCGTCTTCGCCGCGGTATCAATCGGCGCGCGCGCCGACACCAGGTACTGGTGGTTGAGGAAGGAACCACCGAACGCCGCCTGGAAGAATCGATCTGCAATGACGTAATTCGGTGCATTCCGGCCGTGCAGGTAGCGGTAGATAGGCAGATTCTGCGTCTTGTACACACCCATGGTGAGCCCGACGGCATCGCTACCGGTGACGTACCTGTTCTGCAAGCCGCCATTGAGCTGATATTGCTCCTGATAAAACCTGTGCACGATGTCCCTGGTGCATCCACCTGGTTCGCCGCTGCCCTTCGGCACCCCGTTGGGCTGGTATTCCCCGCCCGGCTCGGGACATGTCGTGTCCTGCGGACGGATGTAGTCGTCGATCTTGAACGGATCGTTGGTGAAGGCGCTCGCGGGCACGCCGTGCGCATTGTCCTGGCAGGTCTTCGCCAGCGGCGTCGGGGATGTCAGGTTGACGTCGTCCTGCAGCAGACAGCCGTAGGCGTCGCCGTTCTGAGCAACCTGGGTGGTGTGCAGTTGTGGCGCATCGGCAATGCCCTCGACACGCTGCCCGCCGACCCGACCCCACGTCCCGTACAGGTTGTCAAAGCTGTGGTTCTCCTCGTAGATCACCACGAGGTGCCGGTAGTCACCGACCACCGTGGGACCGGAGTGCCCGTGCGAAGGCCATCCCGACGTTGCCTGGGCCGCCGACGTCGTCCCGGCAACGGCAGCGCCGGTGGGAACGGTCAGCACGAGCAGCGCCACAGCACCGCCGACAATTGTTTTTCCCTTGGTGAACATGGCTGCCTTTCCAGGACAACGGCGTAACGAAGCGGCGCGCGGATTGACAATGCACCTTGAGAACGGCCCGGGCAAGACCTGTGGCGCGGCCGGGTCGTCCTTTCTCCGTTCAGGCGGCATTTCACCGAATCGGTCGGGGGGCATTTGTCCACTTTGCCCCGCCTGACCGGATAGTGACCGAGCCGAATTCGCGCCGGCACTTTCCGATCGGGCGCCCGAGAACCGGTCCTTTACAGGTTCGGTTTCGGCGGGACCTGCGCGGTGGCGGGTACACCGTCGTTCTCATCCCCTGGCGGGGTGTCACCGTGGGCGCCGATACCCTTGGCCTTCTTGTCGAATGCATCCTCCGGTTCGGTCAGCGGAGAGGATTCGTAGGTCTCGGTGAACTCTTCGACCCGTTCGGTGGAGTCCTGGCTGTCATCACTGCGCGAAGTGGTCATGTCGCGGGTGTACCCAGGCATCACGCCGGCGAACCGCCGCGTCAGCGGGTCGTGTCCGGCGTAGTTTGTGCGCCGGAGGAATCATGACATCACTGCACGGAACGGTCGGAACGGTCGGACGACTGCTGTCGGTCAACGTCGGACTTCCGAAGGATGTCGCGTGGCAGGGCAGGACGGTGCACACCGGTATCTGGAAGCGCCCCGTGCCGGGTCCACAGCGGGTGCGGACGCTGAACATCGACGGTGACGGGCAGGGTGACCTCGGCGGCCACGGTGGCCCACACCGTGCGGTGCTCGTGTATCAACAGCAGTCCTACGACCACTGGCGCTCCCACCTTGGGCGAGACGACCTGCGGTACGGCGACTTCGGCGAAAACTTCACCGTGGACGGATTGGCCGATGCCGACGTGTGCATCGGTGACAACTACCGCATCGGTGATGCGGTGTTCGAGGTCAGCCAGCCGCGGGTCACCTGTTACCGAGTTGGCCTACGGCTCGACGAGCCACGCCTGCCGTCGTTGTTGGTCAGCCACCGCAGGCCGGGTTTCTACCTGCGCGTCCTGCAGGAGGGTTGGGTTCAGGCCGGCGATGAGATCGTGAAGCTGACCGACGGACCGGAGCGGATGAACGTCGCCCGAGTCGACGGGCTGCTGTACCTTCCGAACCCTGACAGTGGCGCCCTGGCGAAAGCTTTGCGGATTCCACAACTCAGCCCGGGATGGCAGGGCTCGTTCCGGGCGATCACCGAGCGGCCCGCCGGAGCCGCCGGGAACCCCGGCTTGACCGAAGCTGCTGCCGCGCCACCCGTCGCCTGGCCGGGCTTCCGGCCGGTCCGGGTGCTGCAAACCCGCCGGGAAAGCGAGTCGGTGCTGTCCTTGCAGCTCGGATCGACGGACGGCTCGCCGTTGCCGAAACCGCTCCCCGGCCAATTCATCACTGTCCGGGTGACCGAGCGGTCGACCAGCACCGGTCGACCGGGGGCAGCGCTGCTGCGCAGCTACTCGCTGTCGGGGGCGGTCGACGAGCCGACCTATCGAATCAGCGTCAAACGCCATCCCGGCGGCGCCGCCGGCGAGCTGATCCATCGAAGCGTCCGGGTCGGTGATTTGCTGGATCTTGCTGCGCCGCGAGGGACATTCGTGCTCACGGACGGCGATGGCCCGCTGGTTCTGGTGTCCGGCGGGATCGGCGTGACACCGCTGCTGGCGATGCTGCATGCGGTGGCCAGACATCAGCCGTCCCGCCCGCTGTGGTGGGCGCACGGGGCGCGGAACGGACGGGATGATGCCTTCGCTGCTGAAGCCGGTGCGCTGATGGGCGGATTGACCGACGCCACGGCGGAGATCGTCTACAGCGCGCCGGATCCGGCCGACCGGGTCGGCATCGACTACAGCCGGGCGGGTCGGATCGGCGCTGCGGTCCTGCGCGAGCTCCGGGTCCCGTCCGACGCCGAGGCCTTCGTCTGCGGGCCTGCCGGATTCTTGCCGGCCATCACCGACGCCTTGACCGAGCTCGGTATCGCCGACAGCCGGATCCACAGCGAAGCCTTCGGCGCAGGAGCGTCTCTGACACCCGGGATTGCGGCCACGGCTGCCGTTGCGCCGCATCTACCGGTCGGCGTTCGCGGCACCGGCCCGGACGTCACCTTCGCCCGGACCGGCCTGACCGTGCCATGGCCGACCGATCTTTCCAGCATCCTCGAGCTTGCTGAGGCCTGTGACGTGCCGACGCAGTGGTCCTGCCGTACCGGCGTCTGTCACACCTGCGAGACAGGATTGATCAGCGGGACGATCTTCTACGACCCTGCCCCGTTGGCGGCGCCGGCTCACGACAATGTGCTGCTGTGCTGTTCGACACCGACGAGCGCGGTGGTGGTCGACGCGTGACGGGCCGATCACCCTGGTGAGGACCTTCGCCCCTGTCGGCGAAGCATCGACCGGGGGACGCTGGACAGTATGACAACGAGAGAGATCTCGTTCCCGGCGGTAGCCCCGCCTACGGCTTCACCGCAGGTCGCCACCGCCGAACGGAACATCCCGGCGACTCCTGAAAGCACGGTCGTCCGCTCCGACCTGTCACCCACGATCACGGCCATCGTGGAGGAGCTCCAGCGGACGTTCTTCGGTGTACTGCCTGCGGCTGCGGTTGCCCAGTGCGCGTCCAAGGCTGTTCAGGATCTGCTCGGCTCCATCTGCCTGCAGGCCCTGCCCGAGATGGCGATCCGGCTGGCGACAGTCCGGCTGGAAAAGACGGTCCACACCGCCGACAGCTGACCTGCCCCGAGCAGATCTGCCGGTGGGCGGCCGGGCTCGGCTGATCTTCGGCTCATCGGTCCCGCGTGAGTGCCTCCTCGTCCGCCGGACGATCGGTACCGGCGAACGCGACGTACACCGCTGCCATGTCGTCACCGCCGTGCCCGGATTCGGCAGCAGCGGCGTACTTCGACTCGACCTCACGCAGCACCTCGTCCGGCATTCCGACCTGCTGGGCAGCCCCGCGGATCAGCCCCAGATCCTTGAGCACCCCATCGATGGTGAAGGACGGTTCGTACGAACCGGCCAGCATCGCAGCACCCTTGACGTGGGCATAAGGAGTGTCGGTGGCGCCACCCTCGATCGCGTCGAGGAACAGTTGGGGGTCCAGACCGAGATGCGCGGTGAGCGCCAGCGATTGCGCGACGAGGGCGGTCACCGACTGCACCCACGCGTTCGCCGCGAGTTTGAGTGCGGAGGCCCGACCGAGCTCGGGACCGGCATCGATCACCTTGACGCTGATCGCATCGAACACTGGTCGCAGGCGACCCAACAGCTCCGGTTCGCCGGCGACCAGCAGTGTCAACTGCCCCTTCTCGGCGGGTTGTCTGGTGCCCAACATCAGCGCCTCGACGAGCTGCAAGCCGTGCTCTGCGGCGAGGGCAGCGGCCCGCTGCGTGCCCGCCAGTCCGATCGTGCTCAATTGCGCCCAGATCGCGCCGCCGGGCATCGCCGGTCCGGCCTGCGCCATCACCTCGATCACCGCGTCGTCGTCGTGCAGCACGGTCAGCACGACTTCGGCCTCCGTCACGGCGGCCGCGGGGCTCGCAGCGACGGTGGCACCGTCTGCCGGCTCCCCCCGACCCGTCAGGCCCTCGGCCTTGCCGAGGTCCCGGTTCCACACGGTCACCCGGTGGCCGCTGCGCTGCAGCGAACCGGCCACGCCGGCACCCATGATCCCCGTGCCCAGGACTGTCACCCTCATCGTCATACCCCTTCTTGCAGCCGGCCATGTCGAAGCCGCCTGTATCCCGGCGGCTCGACCCTCACGCGCCCCGTCTCACATCGCGTTTCAGCTCGAAACGAAACACCGCTGCTCGCTTGGTATCTCGCTCTTGACATCGAACGACGACGTTGGTAGAAACGATCGCACATCCACCAGTACACGTCGGTTCGATCGCGAGCAACGGTGCGGGAGGTGACGAGATGCTCGATTGCGCGAACGCCGGAACAGCGCTCAGTTCCGTTGTCGACGTCGAATTCTTGACGTTGATCCTCCAGGACGAGGAGTGGCTGGAAGCCGAGTTCGGAGCAGCCCGAAGCGAGCCATCGGAGTTGCGAAGTCCGCCCCGGCGCACCTTCGCAGTCGGCACCGACAGACCACCCTTTCGCAACACTGAGCGGAGTCACGGCCGGGAAGCCGCCGACGCCCTTTTGGGATCCACCCACACAAGCAGGTGTCAGGTCTGGCAACGGACGAGATCGCCTCCGCAGCAGTGAGTCTGTCCAACCGGTGACCACACCACAGGAATGACCACACCACAGGAAGCGACATGATCAGCGGCCCACGGGGGCGGAAGGGTGGTGCGCACGACAGAGCACGGAACGAAATTCTCAGTTCACGGCCGTGAGCGGGGTGCACTCGAAGATCCGTGGACAACCCGAACTCGTGACACGACAGCCAGCAGGTGGTGTTGCGTCGCGGCGCCGGGAAACCACGGGCCTGCCAGCGGGCGCCGGCACACTCGATCCACGGCACAGCGCTGATCAGCAGCCCCCATCTGTCTTCGGGCAGGTCGGGGGCTGCTGCTGTCCTGGTCGATCGCACAGGAGGCCCAGACCGGGCGACCGACCGAGAGGCCGGAAGACCACCGAACCGTATCCGCCGGGACGGGAACGCTGCGCTGAGCCGCCGGGCGACCAGGTGCCGTAAGAAGTATCTGTGCCCGATGACGACGGGGCCGTGCCCGAACCGGGTGAACGGGCTCCCACTCTGCTCCGGCGTCCGGGTGTCGGTGACGCTGTCGTCAGTTGCTCGCCCTCGTGCTGGGAGTGTCGAGGACCGTGCTGGCCATGGCCAGGGACAGACACCTACCGCGCCGACTGTCCACCGTGCAACGGCGCGGCGTGCCGCTGGCCGCCGAATTGACCGTCGGAGCGCTGGTTGCCGTGCTCGCCGCAACTCTGGACCTGCGTGGTGCGATCGGTTTCTCCTCGTTCGGCGTGCCGTTGTACTACGCCATCGCCATCGCCATCGCCATCCGCCATGGACACTGCCGGGCGTCGGTCGGTCGGTCAAACTCGTTGTCGTCCTGGGGCTCGCCGGCTGCCTGCTGCTCGGCGCGAGCGTTCCGACCGGAGCACTCGTCGCCGGCGTCACCGTCACGGCGGTGGGCGCCACCGTCTTCATGGTCCAGGGACGGCTGAGCCGCGGGCAGCGCTTCTGACGGCAGAGCCGGTCCGGGACCCGACGGCCCCGGAGCAGCGGGTCGAAGGACCCTGTTGCAGTGCCCCGGCATCGCGTTGAGTGGCATGAAGGTGACCACCAGTTGTGGCCCAAGCGGACCGATGGCATTCGACCATCCACCGGTGGACTCCCCGACACACGATGCCCACGGATTGGAGCCGGCCATGACACATTCCCAAGTCGCCCCGACGAGGGTGCAGGATCCGAACCAGTTCGTGCTCAACGGCGGAAACCTGCTGATCAGGCTCGCCCTCAGCGGCATCGACGGCGAACCCCATCTGCAATACCAGGATTCGCACCACGCAATGGATTTCTCCGGTGACCAGATCTACCTGGAGAGCACGTCGCTGGGCGATCTGGCCACGGTCACCACGATGAACACCAAGGACATCGGACACACGTCCTTCACCCTCGTGATCCCGACGGTGGACGTGTCAGAGGGCCCGCAGACGGTGGCCACCATGGGGCTGATCACCATGCACCGGACGCGTCCGAACGGCATCAACCGCGGCCAGCTCCGGACCTATCACATGACCGAGTTGCGCGGCAGCGCACGGCACGTCGACTTCTGAACCGGGTCGCGACGACGCCGGCAGCCCCCAGTACCCACAGACGCCAGGACCGCCGACCTCCGGGCCGGCGGTCCTGGCGTCACGTCTGAACATGGTGCGTTCGAACATGGTGCGTTTCGAACATCGTGCGTTTCGAACATCGTGCGTTTCGAACATCGTGCGCTCTGAGCATCCTGCACTCGGCAGATCAGCCCGCGCTGACGCCGATCAGCTCCGCCGCGGCAGGTACGCCAATTCCACCGGCACAGCACTGCGGCACCATCCTGGGCATCCCTCGGACGGCGCCGCGGCAACTCGACTGCAGGCTTGGCTGTTGTCGAGTTCCTTCCTCGAAGATCCGGCCCTTGAATTCCTGCGCGCAAGAATTCCTGCGCGTAAGAATTACTCGGGGTGCGATCAGCCGCCGACCAGAACGGCGAGCACATCACGCATGGAGATCATTCCCACGGCCAGCCGTCCGTCGCCGATCGGCAGGTGACGGATTCCGCTGTCGAGCATCAGCCGGCCTGCACGGTCGATCGGCATCTGCGGATCACCCCACACCACCTCCGGATTGAGCGCGTCGCCTGCCTGGATCTGATCCAGATCACCGCCGCCCGCGACGGCAGCGATGAGGTCTCGCTCGGACAGCATTCCCAGCGCGCCCTCACCGATGACCAACAGCGCCCCGATCTCGTCGGAAGCCAGCTGCTCGGCCGCCTCACGCAGGGTCACACCGGTGTCCGCGGTCGCCACCGGTGATCGCATGATCATCCGTACCGGGTCGGACGGAAGCACTGTCGCCGCAACCGATCCTCCGTGCGACGACGGGCCGTAGGCCATCATGGGGTGCTCCTTCCGTCCGCGACGTTCCCGCACGCGGGACATCGCCACCTCGGTCATTTGCGGCCGAAGCTTGTGGTTTCCTGCCCCGACTCTGCGCTGACTTCTCGGTCGACAAGCAGAGGCGTCGGACCCAGGCCCGGAAGGACGATGGTCCCGTTGGCCACTCGACGAACCGCCGCTGCGTTCGTCCCACACAGACATGCCAGCCCCTGCCCTGCCGATCTGCTCCCGCAGTTCGGTGACCTCGTAGTCTGGTGCGGTGACCGGTCCGGAGCGTCCTGATTTGTCCGCCTTCGCCGGTCCTGGCGAGATGCCGGCTCGGTACCGGGAGACGGACTGGTCGGCCACCCCGTTGGGACCGGTCACGGGCTGGTCCCCACTGCTGAAGGTCGTTGTCGGCCTGTGCCTGGATTCTTCATTCCCGATGGTTGTTTCCTGGGGTCCGGACGTCGTTCTGCTCTACAACGACGCCTACATCCCGTTGCTCGGTCTCCAACTCCATCCAGATGCGCTCGGCAAACCGGCGAGACAGGTGTGGTCGCCGGAGGTCTGGAGCGTCAGCGGGCCGATGATCGACGGCGTCATTCGAGGGGGCGTGTCGATTCGCCGCGACGACATGCAGTTCGTGCTGGAGCGCAACGGTTTTCCGGAGGAGTGCTACTTCACCTTCTCGCACAGCCCGTTGCGCGATCTCGACGGTTCGGTGGTGGGGATGTTCACTGTCGCCTCCGAGACGACCGGACATATCCTCCACCAACGACGGCTCGGCATCGCACAGGCCATCGGTGGGCTTTCCGCAACCAGGGGCGCAACCCCTGAGCAGACCTGCAGTGCCGCCGTCGATGTCCTCGGGCGCGGACGCGAAAGCGTGCCGTTCGCCGCGGTGTTCCTGCGGGCGGAAGCATCGGGCGCCGACCCGAACGAAGGGTTGTGGGAGGCGCCTGCGCTCCGGCTGGTCGCGGCCTACGGCCTTTCCGATGCCGGCGTGCCCGGAGTCACCGTGCCCGACCAGGAGGGGCGCTGGCTCGTGGGCGCGGCCTTGGACGACGCACGTCCACAGATCATGACGGGCCTGCGGGACCGCGCGGGACATGCCGTTCTGCCCGGACCGCTGGGCCCGCTGGTGCCGGACCAGGCCGTGGCACTGCCGCTGGTGCTCGCCGGAGAAGTGCGGCCCATCGGGGTGCTGCTGCTCGGGGTGAATCCTTACCGCCCGCTCGACACCGTGTACCGCGAGTTCTTCCAACTCATTGCCCGCCAACTGGTTGTGGCGCTGGCCGACGCCTATGCCTATCACACGGAAAGGTCAAGGGCGCGAACACTTGCCGACCTCGACCGGGCCAAGACCGAGTTCTTCCAGAACGTCAGCCACGAGCTGCGCACGCCACTGACGTTGCTGCTGGCGCCCCTGCAGGACGTGCTGAACGCCGACCCGGGCCGCCTGGACGCCGCCGATCGGGAAACGGTGCAGGCCGCGGTCAGGGCAGCGCAGCGACTGGAACGCATGGTCGACGCACTGTTCGACTTCTCCCACCAACCCGGTGACGTGATGGTTCCGGTGCTGCAGCAGACAGACCTGTGCGTGCTGACCGCGGACATCGCGAGCATGTTCCGTTCCACGGCCGAGCGGTCCGGGCTCAGCTTCACCGTTGATACCGGTGCGGCGCCGGTTCTGGCGGACATAGACCGCTCGATGTGGTCGACGATCGTCAACAACCTGCTGTCCAACGCGGTGAAATACACGCCTTCCGGGGGTATCTCGGTGCGCGTGCGTCCCGGCCCGGCCAATTCGGCCAAGCTCAGCGTCGCCGACACCGGAGTCGGTATCAGCAGCGACGAGCAGGATCTCATCTTCGACCGCTTTCACCGCGCCGCGTCGGGCGACACCGGCGGCGCCGGAATCGGTCTGTCGCTGGTGGCGGATCTGGTGAAGGCACTGGACGGGCAGATCGCACTGACCAGCACCCCTCGCCGGGGCAGCGTCTTCACCATCACCGTCCCGACCACGCAGCAACTGGTTCCGGACCCGACCGGCTCCGTCGATCAACCCGTGGACGACAGGGCGGGCAGTCCGCTCTCGGACGCTCCAACTGTGGCCACCGCGGACCGGGCCACCGCGGACGGCGGCGGGCAGCGACCACGGATTTTGCTGGTGGAGGACGACGCCGATCTCCGTGCCTACCTCACCCAGGCCCTGGTGTCCGATGGTTGGGACGTGCACGCGGTCGGCGATGCCGAGGCGGCCGTCGATGCGGCCCTTGACGATGCAGCGTCCCCATCCGCGCCCGACATCGTGCTCACCGACATCATGCTGCCGGGGCGCAGCGGGCTCGACCTGCTGACAACGCTCCGGGCGGCGGAGCGCACCGGCCGGGTGCCGATCCTCCTGCTCACAGCCCGGGCCGGAACGGACGCCGCCGTCGAGGGTCTGACCCACGGGGCGGACGACTACATCACCAAGCCGTTCTCGTCGCAGGAGTTGCTCGCGCGGGTCCGGGTGCACTACCGGCTCAACGCGATGCGCGAGGACGCCGTCGATCAGGCGCGCGGCCGGATCAACGACCTCCGCACGGCTCTGGACAGCAATCGGGTGATCGGAACGGCGATGGGCCTGCTGATCAGCAGCCACCGGTTGAACTCGGCTTCGGCCTTCCAACTGCTGGTCCGGTGCAGCCAGCGCACCAACCGGAAGCTACGGGATGTGGCCGTCGACGTGCTGGATTCCGGATCACTGCCGGTGTCCCCCGCGATGCTGTCGGAGTTGCTGCGGGGCGTGAGAACGTCAGAGACAGAGCCGGTTTCGCAATCGGTCTCACCGTCGAATCCGACCACGGAGCCAACCGCCTCGGTGGCGCGCCCGACCGGACCGGCGCAGTGATGTCGCGATGGGCGATCGGCGTGGACCCACCCGTCTGCGCCAGGGACCTTCGCCTCTGTGATCAACGAGATCGCAAACCCTAACCTCGTCCCGAGGAGTTGATGGGACGATGACACCCAAGATCAGAAAGTCACACGTGCAGCCCGAACGCGGTCGCGGGCACTATTCCGCCGACCACCGACGGTGGTGGGACGACAGCGAGCAGCAGTGGTTCGATCTGGACAGCAGCCAGGACACCGCCGAGATCGCCCTGGAGGATTCCGGTGGCGAGTCGTGGATATCCAGCATCCTGGCGACGCTGGGCGCTCAGGACGGCAACGGCTATTACCGGTTCGTCGGCGTTGCCAAGAGCGCCGATCCCCGGTGGCCGCTGTACCGGATCCCCGGTGACACCTTCCCGGCACCGCGCGGCTTCCTGGCCGACATCCCGCCGGAGGAGAAGTGGGCACCCGGCATGACCCGAAGCCTGCTGAACCTCAATGCGGAGCTGATGGCAGAGGGCTGGCTGCCTGTCGGGCATGGCGACCAACCGTGGGCGACCAGGTACCGGCGCCCTTGCCTGGCCAGCACGGACCTTCGATTCGCGGCCTCGACCCGCCGGCCCTGAGCTGATAGCTGCGGCCCACACCACATCGGCGTGGACCCGGCGTCAGCCGGGGCGTCGTGCCGGGCTGATGATGTCCAGGGAGCGCTCGCCCGTCCGTTCAACCCGTAGTCCCGCGCGAGCGGCCACCCTGATGACCGCCGTGATCCCCGTGAGTTCAGCCCGGGTGATCACCAATGCGCGGGCGAGGCGGCCCTTCGCGGCCTTGTTGGTGTGGCTGACGATGCTTCGTCGACCTGCTGAGTCCTCGGACAGCACCCGCACGGTGACGGCGCCGGGGAGCCGCGCGAAACCCGTGTAGGCGCCGGATCGCAGGTCGAGTACCGGCCTCTCCAGCGCAGTCAGATGGCCGGTCAGGTACGGACGCCAGAAGGCGGCGGGCCGGGGAAACCCAGGGATGGTGGAACCCGCCGAATACCGGTATGCGGGCACCCGGTCGGCGGCGCCGATGACGCCGAACAGTGCAGACGTGACGAGCAGCCGGTCCGCTGCCCGTGCCAGCGCCGAGCTGGGCAGATGAGCGACATCCAACGCCTCGTAGAGCACACCGGTGTAACGCTGCAGCGCAGGCAGCGTCGGCCCCGCCCGCAGTCCTGCGGTCGCGGCGATCTCAGCGTCTTTTCCCGGACCCACCGACAGTGCCCGCCGGGCTCGCTCGACGTCGATGCACAGCGCTGTCAGCGACTCGATGACCATCGTCCGCGGTCCGGTCAACTCCGGAAATCGCAACTGCTCCAGATCGAGCGGTGGGCCGTTGCCACCGGTGGCCTTGGTTTCCGAGGGTGGTAACAGGACGAACACGTCCGTGACCGTATCGCCCCAGAAGACCCACTCCTCACGGCAGCGGGCTCGACCACCGCAGCCGTACCCCATCCGCGCGCACGCGCCCGCCGGACTCGGTCGAGATGCTCACATCGAGGGTGTCGGCGGCGGCGATGGTGACGGTGAGGGAAGTCAGACCCGGTTCGCCGATCGCGTCGGACAGGCCCGTGCGCAGCGCCGCCTCCGCCTGCGCAGCGACGTCCGCCGGTACGGCATCGACCGGTCCGGCCATGGTGACCGTGACCGTCGCCTGGTGGCCCGCGGTGATCGAGAGAACGAGCTCCGCAAGTGTTGTGCGCAGCGGCGGAACCGGCGCGGGTTCGTGGCGCAGGTCGAAGATCGCACTGCGAATCTGCAGGATCGTCCGGTGCAACTGGTCGACGTGGTCGGCCAGCCGGGCCGCGATCTGCGGTGCATCGACCCGACGCTGCGTGCCCTCCATCGCCATTGCCACCGCGAACAGACGCTGGATGACGTGGTCGTGCAGATCGGTGGCGATGCGGTCCCGCTCGGTCAGCGCCTGGAGCTCACGCCGGGACGTCTGCACATCTGCGCGCTGTAGTGCCAGCGCCGCCTGATCGGCGAAGGAGGACACCACCTGCAGCTCGGTGTCGTTGAACGGCGCCGCGCCGTCCCTGCGGACGGCGAGCAGCACCCCGCCCGGTCCGTCGTCGGAGCCGAGGGGCAGCACGAGGGCAGGCCCCAGTCTCACCCCGGTCGCCTCCTCCAACCTCCCCGCGAGATGGTGGACGTTGCGTGGGACGTGATCTCCGTACACCGCACCGGATGTCGTCCCGCGCACCGGGACGCGCCGACCGGAGAAAGCATCTGCGGCCTCCCCGACGGCCACGACGATCTGAAGCTCTTCGGGATCGATGCCGTCGGCATGGTCGTCCGGCACCGCCCTCGCCGCCGGTAGCAGGATCAGCGTCAGATCGGCTCCGGTCATGTCGTGGGCCCGGCTCGCGATGAGGTGCAGAGCGTCACTGGTCTCGCTGCCTGCGAGGAGCACGGCCGTCACGTCGGCCGTCGCCTCCAGCCAGCGTTGCCGCCCTCGCGCGTCTTCGTACAAGGTCGAGTTGTCGATGGCCACACCCGCGGCCGCCGCCAGTGACATCACCAACGCCTCGTCCTCGGCGGTGAACGACCGGCCGTTGTTCTTGTCGGTCAGATAGAGCCGCCCGACGATGGCCCGCCGGCCGCGTACCGGGACACCGAGAAAGGTCTTCATCGGTGGGTGGTGTGGCGGCATCCCCACAGCCGCCCGGTGCGTGCTGAGGTCGTCGAGACGGATGGGATGGCCGTTACGGATGACGGTGCCCAGCAGGCCTTGCCCGGTGGGGGTCGCGCCGATCAAGTTCTTGGTTTCCTCGTCGATGCCGGCGACCACGAACCGGGTCAGCGCGCCGTCGTCATCGACCACCCCCAATGCGCCGTACCGCGCGTCGACCAACTGCATAGCCGCGTCCACGATGCTGCGCAGGGTGACATCCAGGTCGAGCCCGGACGACACGGCCATCACAGCGTCGAGCAAGGCATCCACCCGGCTCACCACAGCGGCTCCGTCGCTCACTGGCTCACTGTGGCACACCGGCCGCGACCTGCGCCGCACCGAACATCGGGCACTTTCAGCGCCATGCCGGGTCATTCGGCCCTACTGACCGAATGCGCCTGAGGTGGACAGTGAGGCCGAGTAGGACCGGGCGACAGGCGGGGGGCCGCACGTAAGTCCGGTCACGCGAACGGAGGGTGTTCCGGTGTACTCCATCGAGGCTTCGGTCGGCAGCCTTGCAAGTGACGAGGTCCGCTTCGTCCTCGACTCGGTCGTCCATCTCCATCAGCACGATGTCGAATGGACCGTGGAATGCAGTAGCCGGGGTTTCGAACTGCGATCCCCCGCGGCGGCCGGGCACACGACTGGCGCCCGCCCGGCGGCGGGCGCGGAAGGCAGGGAACTACTGATCCAATGCGGCCGGGTGATCCTCGATCTGCGGGTGGCGGTACGCGCCCTCGGGGTGCATGCGACGGTCCATCTCCTGCCCGACAGCGAGCAGCCTGACCTGATCGCGGTCGTCCAACCCCAGGGCCAGGGTGTGCCTGCCCCGGAGGATCTGGCTCTGCTGGAAGCCATCCCGCTGGTGCGGGACCAGTTGCAACATGCTGTCACCCGAAGCGGAGTGCCGGCGGCAACGATGACCCGCCTCCGGCAGTCCGCGAAGATCGAGCAGGCTTGGTTGGCGACGTTGAGCGAGGAGCAGGTCATTGCGCTGTGGGGCGCGCACCGCTCCCCTACGTTGCCGGATCTGCGCTCGGGCATCACGGCGGTGGTCGGCTCGCTCCGGGACCTCCCGACAGCTCGTCTACAGGCCGGGCAGGCACTCGAGCGGGTGCTGCTGACCGCGGTGGCTGCCGATGTGCACACCGACGTCCTGCCGTCACCGCTGTCCGGCGTCGAGGAGCGGATGAGGATGCGGGACGCGATCGGCGGTGGCCTGTGGCCGCAATCGGTGATCCGGTTGGGCGGATCACCGGATGGCTCGCCCACCTCCTGAGCGCCGCCGGCCGTGAGACCAGACGACCGCCGAACCGCCACTGGCGCCGAACATCTCATCGCCGGGTTCGATGGGTCGGAGTGCTCGCGGCACGCTGCGGAATGGGCTGCGGTCGAAGCCGAAGGCTGTGGAGCCGGGCTCCGCCTGGTGTATTCGGTCGGGCGGGATCACAGCAAGGGAAAAACCCGCGGCCGGGCGTTGCTCGATGACGCTGTCGCAGGTTTGGTCGAACGGCATCCGTCGGTTCCGATCACCGCCGTATTGACCGATCCGCCGGCCGCCGCATCTCTGGTGGACATCGCGGACGACGCGCTGCTCACAGTGGTGGGTTCCTGGGGCGCGGGCCGGGCGCCCGGCGCTCCGCTGGGGTCGGTGGCCTTCTTCGTGGCGTCGACCAGCCGCAGTCCGGTGGTGGTCGTCCGTCCGGAGCACGCCTCATCGGCGCGCCGTCCGGTGGCGGTCGCGATGGACGGCATCGCGGTGCCAAAGGCAGGGTTGGACGTCGCGTTCGCAGCGGCGCAGCGCCGCAACGTGCGCCTGCTGGTGCTACACGTCAGGCATGACGCGTCCATCGACGGCGCCTTCCCCTACCAGTTGGTGGGGGACACGATGCCGTCGGCCGGCACGGATCCCGGTGGCCATGGTGGCCAGGACGCGGAGGGGCGAGCTGTGATGGCGCACCAGCTGGCGCCATGGCAGATCCGATACCCAGGCGTACCTGTCACCCCGATCGTGCTCTTCGGCTCACCCACCGCCACGCTGCTCGACTTCTCCCGGCGGACGGACCTGCTGGTGATCGGTGACACCGGCCGCGGGGTGAACAGCGGACCGTTCCTCGGGGCGACCGGGCAGAGCCTGTTGCACCGCAGCGGTTGTCCGGTCGTGGTGGCGCGGACACCTCGGCCTGACACCTGACAACTGCTGTTGCGTCGCGCGAGCTCCCGGCGGACAGTGGCCGCTACACGGTCCCTACCAACGGGAACCGACGGAGCCGGCCACTCGCGGCTGTGCCGCAAGGTCGCCATCAAGGTTCTGCGAACCACGATGTCGGCCGACCGAACAGCGGTGACGCGATTCCGCCGTGAGGCCGACAACGCCTGTGCCCTGGACCATCCGGGCATCGTGGGCATCTATGACACCGGCGAATACGACGCCGGGAATGACACCCGCGTCCAGCAGAGCCGGATCGACCACGACCACACCCCGCACGACCGAACCCGGCACGACCGCAACCAGGACGCGGGGGACGGCGCCGACGACGCACGACCCGTCCCGTACATCGTCCTGGAGTACGTCGACGGGGACACATTGCAAGCAGTCCTCGCCCACGAGGGCAGGCATCCGGCACCGCGAGCCCTGGAGGTCACGGTGGGAATTCTGGAGGCTCTGGAGTTTGCGCACCGACACGGGGTGGTGCACCGCGGACTCTCCGCCGCGACCGTCATGCTGGACGGCAGCGGTGTACCCAAAGTGATGGACTTCGGTGCGGGTGCCGGTGGACCGCCGCAGATCCCGGCCCTACAGTGCGCCTCGCCCGAACAACTGATCGGCGCACCGCTGGATGGCCGATCCGACGTGTACGGCTGCGGCTGCCTGCTCTGGCAGATGCTCACCGGGCGACCGCTGTTCGATGCCGACTCCCCCGCGGCGCTGGCCACACAACACCTCTCCGCAATCACTGCAGGGTTGTCAGGAGCTGCGCAGGTCCCTGCCGAGCTCGTCGACATCGTGCGGAAGGCCACCCGGATCACACCCTTGGATCGCTATCAGACCGCCACCGAGATGCGCATCGCCGTGCGAGCCGCGATGAGCCGGCAGATCGTTGCCCGCGGTCGGCGGGAGCACGAACACGGATGGAGCCGGCGGTACCGACGTCCTGGAGCAACCGCGGACTCGGACGTCCAAGGCGACTGGCGGCGGCAACCGTCCCGGCACCACCGCTGCTGCAACCACTCCTGCTGCAGCCACCGGACCTGGTGGCCGGCGTGGCGGATTCACCGGAGTCAGATTCCACCGATCTTCCGCGCCCGACCCGCTGGGGGCGGTGGGTGCTCGCCGCAGCCTGTGCATGTGCCCTCTTCGGTGCTGCGCAGGTCACCGGCGCTGTGCTGACCGCCGCCCCGCCGCCTCCACTGGTGGCCGTTCCTGACCTGTCGGGGCGCACCCCCAGCAGGCAGCCGAAATCCTTCGCGAACGTGGGCTCACCCTCGGCGTCGCCAGCCGGGTCGAGTCGAGCGACCCCTCGAAAGGCAAGGTGGTGGACCAGCGGCCGTCCTCGCTGACACAGGTCGACCGCAACACCGTTGTCTCCATCGAGATCGGGCGCGGGGTCACGGTTGTCGTCGTGCCGGACCTCGTAGGTTCGACAACAAGCCAGGCGCGCGCACGGCTGGCTGCGGTGAAGCTCTTGTACGCCCAGCAGCTCAAGGCCTCTTCGGATGCCGACAAGGGCAAGATCATCGCTCAGAATGCGTCCGCGCAATCCCAGGTCCGTCCCGGTTCGACGGTCGCCGTCACGGTCTCGAACAACGCGCTGATGGTGATGCCCGGTCTCTCAGGTCGGTCGCAGGACGCCGTCCGGGCGCCCGCACCCCGCGGGCGGTCCGGCCGGGTGGCGACGCAGTCGATTCCCGCAGGCAGACCGGTCGCCGCGGACACGCCGTTGGTGGTGAGCGTCTTCACCCGGTGACCACCCGAACGGCATCAGTGAGCCGGACTAACCACCGGATGACGGACGTTGGAACAGTCGTGATGGCAACAAGTTCGACGCCCGCCACCGTGCCAACCGCGCAGCCCGGTGCCGGCGGCACCGGCCCGCGCAGGTGGAGGCCCCAACACGTCCTGGTGACCAGGTCGGCCTACGAACGACCGCATGGCCGGGACATCGTGCAGCGCTGCGAGGCGGCGGGTGTCTCCGACATCACCTTGCTCACCGCGGACCGGCCGCCCGCTGTCGCCGGGGACAATCCCCGTGACCGATACGGGCGGGCCAAGTCGACGATGGCGGTCGTCGTGGCGCCGCCGTCGAAGCTCCGGCTGCAGCCGATCCCGCCCAGTGCGGATTGGCGTTTCGACCTGGCCGAGGGTTGCCCGGCGCACTGCCAGTACTGCTATCTCGCCGGCTCGTTGACAGGCCCCCCGGTGATCAGGGCCTACGCGAACATCGACGAGATCCTGGGCGGTCTCGACTCCCATGTCGGCGCCAGCACGGTGACGACCGGATCTCGGGCGCGGGATGCGGAGGGCACCACCTTCGAGGCGTCCTGCTACACCGATCCGCTCGGCATCGAGGCCGTCACGGGCTCGCTGAGTGCGGCTGTCACTCACTTCGGGCGACACGATTGGGCCGGGCCGGTGCAGTTGCGGGCCACCACCAAGTTCGATGACGTCGAGCCATTGCTGGGCCTCGACCACCGCGGGCGGACCCGGATCCGGATGTCGGTCAATGCCGCATCGGTGGGTGACCGGTTCGAAGGCGGCACGGCGTCGATGCAGCGCCGCCTGCTCGCGCTGCGCCGGCTGGCGCTCTCGGGATACCCGGTCGGTCTCACGATTGCGCCCATCATGCCGGTGGACGGCTGGCAGGAGGAATACGGCGCCCTCCTGCGAGCCGTTCACGCCGAACTCGCGGCAGTCCCGGATGTCGACCTGACGGTGGAGCTGATCACTCATCGGTTCACCCGCCGGAGCCGGGATGTCCTGCTCGGGTGGTACCCCAGAACGCATCTGGAAATGGCCGAAGATCTGCGGCGGCAGAAGCGGGGCAAGTTCGGCGCGGTGAAGTTCGTGTATCCCGCGCCCGTGATGGCCGAGTTGAAGTCGTGGTTCAGTAGCGAACTGGCCGCCGTGCTGCCGAGTGCGCAGGTGCTGTACTTCACCTGAGCGAACCGACGAACTGCCTCTGGTGTGTCACAGCACGGCCATGACCCAGGTCGGCCAGGCGCCACCGAGCGCCATCGCTGTCGGCCGATGGTGCGATCTGATCATCATGCGGCTCGCAGGCGAGCCCCCCACTCGGCGGACCACGACTCTCCCGGCCGCAGCGTGTGGACCAGCTCACCACTGCGGAATGCGTTCGGTGGCGCCGACATGGGCTCCACACCCAGACCGCGCCGACGGCGATCGGCTGTCAGCGTGTCGCCGGTGAACAGCTCGACGATGGGATACGCGTCGTCCATCCAAACCTGCACCAGGCAGCCGTCAGGGCGGTGCAGAGTCACCCATGCCCGGCCGTCGCTGTCGCGCTCCAGATCGGTGAAGCCGTCGTCGAGACGCGCTTGTCCCACTGCGCGCTGGCGACGCCAATCGAACGCCGTGCCGCCCACTTGCTCGCAGCCGGTGGGAAGTTGCCGCTCCGGATCGGTCACGATGCGGGTCCGGGCCGGTAGTTCCAACTCGCATCCGTCGATCAAGCCGTGCCCCGGTGACAGATAGGGATGCTGACCGCAGGCAAACGGACAGGCGGCATCACCCACGTTGGTCGCCGTGGTTCGAACGGTCAAACCCGCCGCATCGAGCTGATAGGACACCTCGACATCCAGAGCGAACGGATACCCCGGCACGGGGTGCAACCGGATGCCCATGACGACCCGATCCGGCTCCTTCCGCACCGCCCGCCACGAACGCCATCGGAGGAGGCCGTGGATTGCAGTGTGCTTGGCCGGCTCCGTCAACGGCAGTTGATGGTCGGCCCCGAAGAACTGATACCGACCGTCGCCGAGCCGATTCGGCCAAGGAATCAGTGGAGCGCCATGCGCGCCGTCACACATGGCCGTCACCGGATAATCCTGTAGCACTGCCCTGTCACCGTCGGTGAAGGCTCGGATGCCGCCGCCGACCTCGACCACCACGGCGCGTTGCCGACCGAACTGCACGATGTGCTGCTCACCGGACGGGTTGACCATGTGCAGACTCCCTTGCCCGAAGGCGGCATCCTCGTTCTCCGCCGTGTGAACCAACGTTCGCGGCGGGCATCACACCCGGCAACATGACCCGGGCCGGTACGTGACGGCCCACCTGGATGGGCGTTTCATATCCAACCGCAATCATTGTTGGGTCGCAAGGGTTGCAGCGCAGGCAAATCCCGTCAACGGCCTGCTCTCCGATGTGTGGGGGCGGCGGGTCGACACAATCAACACAGGTGGCAGCTGCCCACCAGGAACAGACGGCACTTTTGCGGACAAGGCACCCGAGCACATCGTCGCGACATTGCCTGGCGGGAAGCACTTTCGCGGACCTCATCCGCCGCGGCCACCACAGCTGCAGGCGTGACATCAGCTGCCGGCTCGCCGCGACGCACCATCTGGCAAACGGGGCCGAGGTCGATCGCCGCTCTGCCGGTTGGGATCGACTATGGCTGCCATTCTGTCGCGGTCAGGGCGCAATGTGTCCGTCGCGGTTCAACGTGACAAACCGGACGCGCCTGCATGACTCACAACAATTCATATCATCGATACGTGACCGCGCGGCGACACGAACCGACGCGCCAGTCGGGCAAATGTGCGGTCGGAGCGCTGATGACCGGATCGGAGAGTCCGGACCGGGGAATACGCCGGGGAATTCGTCGTCAAAGGCACACCGGATCGATCGAACCGAGCACCGCGTAAGATTTACCCGGAGAAGTGCGAAGCGGGATCTGCATCGGTCATGTCAGGTACACAAGTCCGATGTTCCGCTGCGGAAACTGACTGTTGGAAACACAGCATTGTCAGTTCGGGAACAATCAGTCACCAGGGAGTCACTCCCCGATGCAACCAGTTCTGCGTTCCGGCGATCGCGCCGACAATGTGCACAGCACCGTCGGCTTCCGACGGTTCGAGACCCGGGCCATCGTCGGCTGGATGGCCGTGGTACTCGGTGCTGCTCCGTTCTTGTTGCTCTGGCTGCTCATGCAAAACGCCTGGGCGCCACTGGCGGTGCTGGACGGGGATGTTGCCGCCGATCTGAATGCCGTCGTGAGCCAGTCACCGGTAGCGGTCGGCGTGCTGACGGCGCTGACCACCCTTGGGGGGACCGAAACGGCGGTACTGCTGTTCAGTCTGGCCACCCTGTTCCTGATCGTCAGACGCCGCCGCCGGTTGGCAGTGTTCGTGGCGACAACGGGAATCGGTCTGTCGGTGCTGGTGCCGGTCACCAAAGCGATCGTCGACCGCGCGCGGCCGGTGGTCGCCTCGCCGGTGGTCGACACGCCCTCCAATGCCAGCTTTCCCAGTGGACACGCGACGACCGCGCTGGTGACCTTCGGCATGCTGTTGCTGCTGGCGCTACCTGGCGTCAGCCGTGGAGCGCGTCCGTGGTTGATCGCCGGCACGGCGGTGGTCGTGGTGGCCGTCGCCCTCACCAGGCTCGCGCTCGGCGTCCACTTCGTCTCCGATGTGCTCGCCGGGTGGGCGCTGGGTGCAGGATGGCTTGCCGTCACCGTCGCGGCATTTCAGATCTGGCAGGACGACCGGGGAGTGGACCCCGACGAGCCCCTCGACCCCCTGCACCTCGAGCCGGAACGGGCGATCCAGCCGGCCTCATCCCCCGAGCCCGTGCTACCTCAGGGCCGGGCAACAATCGGGCGGCTGCTGACCGCGGCGGCGGCACTGCTGGCCGGGATCAGTGCGCTGGGTCTGCTGGTCACCAATGTGCTGGGCACCACCTGGCTGGGCCAGTTCGACCGCCAAGTGGTGCGGTGGTTCGTCCAGCTCCGCACCAGCGATCTGACCACGGTCATGCAGACCGTCGGCATGCTGTCCGGAACCTGGACGGTGATCTCCGTGGGACTGTCGGTGGCCGTGCTGGCGTTGGCGGTCACACGATCATGGCGTCCCGTCCTCTTCGTCCTGATCACCCTGGTCGGTGAGGTGCTGCTGTACCTGCTCAGCGCCCAGGCCGTCGGCCGGCTCCGTCCCCGAGTGCCGGACCTCACCGGTGAGCTTCCCGTCGCGGCGAGCTGGCCGTCCGGTCACGCTGCCGCGTCGGTCGCGTTGTACGGAGCCATCGCCGCTGTGGTCCTGACCCATACTCGGAGCCGGTGGCGATGGACGGTCCTGGCGCTGCCGCTGCTCCTCGCCCCGTTGATCGGCGTCTCCCGGATCTACGTTGCGGCCCATCACCCGACGGATGTCCTGGCCGGTTTCCTGCTCGGCGGGGTTTGGGTGGCCACCTGCGCGTACCTGCTGCTCGCACCGTCCCGCCGCTACTCCTCGAACGACACCCCGCCTGCGAAAGCACTGGAGGTGAGGTCCCGATGAGCGTCCGCCGTCTCCCGGCTGTCGCGGTCACCGGCGCGGTCCTGGTGGCCGGGATGGCGGCGCGTCGGGCACGGGCGCGGGCGCTGGCCGATCGGGTGAAGGGGTCACCGCCGGCCTTCCGGACCGACGATGGGGTACATCTGCACGTGGAGACCGCAGGATCGTCCGACGCGCCGGTGACGGTCGTGCTCTCCCACGGATTCGGCGCGAGAGCCACGATGTTCGGCCCGCAGTGGTCGGCGCTCGGCGGATGCGCCCGGCTGATCCGCTACGACCAGCGGGGGCACGGCTCCAGTGGCTGGGCGGGGCCCCGGTCGGCCACCGTGGACCGGCTGGGTCGCGACCTGGGGCAACTCGTCGACGAGTTGACCGGGGACGGTCCCGTCGTTCTCGCCGGGCACTCGATGGGTGGTATGGCCGTGCTGGCACTCGCCGGTCAAAGGCCGGAGCTCTTCGGTACCAGGATCGCCGGAGTGGCCCTGCTCTCGACCCGCGCTGCACCGCTTCCCGAGGTCGGGTCCACGGCCGGCCCACCGCGGGTGAGAATGGCTCTGTTCACCGCCGGAGCGTGGCTGATCTGGCTCGCGGCACCGCTGATCGGGATGCTCCGGCCGGTTCGGGCCAACTGGACAAAGCGGCTGGTGGGCCGCCGGCTGTTCGCCGGGGACCCGCCTCGATCTGCGGTCAGGGCCGTGTTGAGGATGTCGGCCGCCATTCCGGCCGGTGTCCTGTCGGCCTACCTGACCGGCCTGGCCCGATATGACCAGCGGCACGCCGTCGACGTTCTGCGTGCCGTTCCCGTGCTCGTCCTCGCCGGCACCGACGACGCCACCATTCCGGCCCGCTCGGCAGAACGGCTGGCCGAGGAGATCGGTGATCTGGCCACGCTCGTCCTGGTGAACGGCGCAGGGCACATGGTGAACCTCACCCACCCGGACACGGTGAACTCGGCACTGGAACAACTCCTGGCCAGGATCCGAGCCGATTCCGACGAACGGAGCACACGATGACCCGCTGGCTCAAGCGCATCGGCCTGGCGATCGCGGGCTTCCTGGTTCTCCTGCTGGTGTACGGCGTACTGATCGAGCCCCGGTTGATCCTCGATGAGGCGCACGCCGAGGTGACCCTGCCGCGGTTGCCCGACGATCTCGCAGGCACCGAGGTCGCAGTCCTGTCCGATTTCCAGCTCGGCATGTGGTTTGCCAACCACGGCATGGTCGAACGTGCCGTGCAGGCAACAGTTGATGCCAAACCGGACATCGTGCTGCTCGGAGGCGACTTCGTGTACAGCTCCGACCCGGGCATCCAGACCCAGACCGACACGCTCCTCGACCTGCTCGACCCGCTGCTGGCGTCCGGCATTCCGACCTACGCGGTGATGGGCAACCATGACTACGAGGCGGACGGAGCCGCCGAGCTCACCACGGCGCTGGAAGACGCGGGAGTCACCGTTCTGCGCAACGCGGCCGTCCCGGCTCTCGGAAGTGGCGATGATCCGGCCAAGCAGTTGTACGTCGTCGGGATCGGCCCAGAGGTGCCGAATCTGGTCGACGTGGATGCCGCGCTGGCCGACGTACCCGACGGCGCTCCCCGGGTGGTGCTCATGCACAACCCGACCGTGTTCGACCAGCTTCCGGCGGGCAGTGCCCCGCTCACCGTCGCTGGGCACACCCACTGCGGCCAGGTGGCCCTCCCCGGCACTCCCGACTGGTCATACCTGGCGCTGAACAGCGAGGAGAAGGTCGTCGCCGACGGATGGGCCCCCGAGGGCTACGGGGAGGACGGCAACCGGATGTTCGTCACCTGCGGCATCGGCTTCAGCGTGGTGCCCATCCGGATCAACGCGCCACCCCAGGTCGCGTACTTCACATTGCAGCCCGCGCCGTGACCGACGGGACCGCCGGCAACGGATCCACAGCAGAGTCCGTAGCCGGGTCATGCCGCGTGCTTGTCTTGTTTCGCCTCGACAGGCGGTGAACCGGTCCGGAAGCGATAGTGCACGACGCTCAAGCCGTGATCACACGGCGATGGGGACCGTCAACCCCGGCTCTGACTCGCGCTGGGATCAGTGGCATTCCCACGGTGCCGGCACATCGTCGGGATCATCCGCAGCCCAGTCAGGCAGCACACCGATAGCGGTCAGCTGCTACCCGTGGGGCCGCGGGTGCATCGAGTAAAGGTTCAACGACCCCGAGGCGGTGTCGGTGAGCAGGTGCACCGACACCGAGCCGCCGACGCCCAGCCGGTGGCCGCGGCGGGAGCCCACCTCGGCCACCGGCTGTCCGCGGCAAGATCTGGGACAACGAAGACCGCGTCGGTCCGGACCGCGTCCAGGCACGGTCCCTCACCCAGTTCGTGTTGCAGCTGGTCCGCTCGGGAAATCAGCTCACTGGAAGCGGCGACCGACTCCACCGACCGCCCGGTGCCCAACGTTATCGAGGCCGCATCGCACGTCCCGCTGTTCACTGCCATGTCGACCACTGCCGCCAACGATTCGGCCGCCGAGCTCCGCGTCGCTGCCCGCCGCATCGCCTCCGCGTATGCCCCTGCGGGAAGGCCGGCAACCGGCCCGCAATCTGAGGCTCTCATCCCTCGTCCCCACCAACACTGAGCGCTTCGTTGTCACGCCTTCCGATCGAAACCAAGCCCACCCGGGCGAGAGGACCTGCCGGACACATCATCTCAGGCTGCCGAGGCCGCAGCCGGCTGACGCCATGCACCGGCGAGCACATCTGCCCCGACGATGACCGGGGCGGAGGCGGCACAACCGCTCTTCAGCGCACCACTGGCACTGTCCCGGCAGATTGCCGTGGACAGCCGCCGAGAATCCTTTGACAAACTCGGCGGGAAGCGAGCGGCGAGCCTCAACAAGCTTGGTCACCCCATTGTCTACAGCTGATCAAGATTGGCAATTGCTCTCAATCTTTGCGAACCACAGGAGATTGACGATTCGCAAGGAATAATCCCGACGAAGCCTTCCAACCCAGTGTGGCGGCAACAGCATGGCAATGACCTGACAGGTGCGTGACGATCTCTCAGCGACCGCCCCACCTGCGGTGTGAGCGCTTCCGCCGACTTGATCCGCTCGACGGCTTCCGCCTGCGCAACGTCGGTCACAGACCAGTCGATGTGAGCGATGAATGCGCCGGTCCCGTACGCCCGGCGTCGAGCCGGCCGACTCCTCGTCGAGCGCCGAGGCCGATGCGTGCAGGATTGCCGCCACCGGACGCGGCACACGGCGGGTAGGTCTGCGTCTGGGCAGACCTGCAACGCCTTCATCAATTTCGGGCCGGTCGACGTGTGGTTGCCGATCCGCCAGTGTCCTGCGCCGGGTGGTCGACCGGCCGGCCGAACGTGCCCAGGCGGAGTCGTGGACCCATGATGAGTTCCTCGCCGCGCGACTGCAACGCGAGGTCTCCTCCCGCGAACCACGGGAGGAAGAGCGCGTCCGCGCCGCCGGTTTCAACCGGCCCAGCGCGCACATCCGAGACCGGCAACCAACTGTTGCGTCCGGTTTGCGAGCAAACCGAGGGCAATACAACGGGTCATACAAGTCTTTCGTGTAACGAAACGGTTAAACCAGCGCAAAACGCCCTTACTTCGCGCCTGTTCGCCTTACCCTCAGCGAAACGAGAGGCAGGGTCATGCAGATCAACCACGGCTCGACACGCTATGACCCGGCCGCTGTCGCAGTGAACCAGGCCGGGCTCATCTCTCAGGTGTACCTGGACGCACTGCGACTGGCAGCCGAAAATGCGACATCACCGTCCAACATCCTGTTCGAGATGCGGTTGTCCAGTGTCGAGAAGGGGGACGACAACACCGTCGCCGTGCTGGACCGGGCGATCAACATGATGACCCTGGACAAGGCGCTGGACGAAGAGCGTGCGGTCGCGCGTCGTCGCTCTCGTCCGGGCACTGTCGTCGAAGGCTGAACTGCGCCGAAACCTGTTGGCGGCTGCGCTCTGCCGCCTTGTACTGTCACGCTCCGGCGCAACCCCGCGCTCGGCCGTCCCACCAGGATGCCGCCACAGGATGATGCCCAGGCTGCTGGGATGTGAACGAGGCGTGCCATGAAACCCGCAGACCCGAAGGCCATTCGTCAGGCGATGGCAAACTGCAGCAAGGGCGAGGCACAGCGCATCAACCTGCCTGCAGGCCTTGCCGACGCTGACTTCTCAGCGTTGGAGTATCTCGGTTGGCGTGACCCGAAGGCCCCTCAGCGCGGCTATCTGGTGCTGTGGATGGGCGACCGATTGGTCGGGCTGGTGCTGCGCGCGCCGGAGGGAGCGTCCCGCAAATCGATGATGTGCACCTTGTGCCGGTCCACGCACACCGGCGGGAACGTGGCCCTGTTCGTCGCCCGTCGCGGCGGTGACGCCGGGCGCAACGGCAACACGGTCGGAACCTATATCTGTGCCGACCTTGCCTGCTCTGGCTACGCCAGGATGCTCAAGGCCACCGCTGCAGTTGCTCCGGACCCGGGCCTTGACGTGCCGCAGCGACTCTCTTCCCTCCATCGCAGGGCGTCGGCCTTCGTGGACCGGGTGCTGAACGCACCGGCCACGTCGAGGAAGGACGACGGCACGGGACGTCACGGCGCGCCGTCCGGTCCGGTGTCCGGCAACGACCGGGTGCTCGGCTGAGCACCCGGTCGTGAGTCGACGGCCGGTCAGCTACGACGCAGGATCGGCCGCAGCGTGTCCAGGACACTGGCGTCGTCGATGGTCGACGGCACCGGTTCGTTCGCCCCGTCCGCAATGCCCCGCATCGTCTTCCGCAAGATCTTGCCGGACCGGGTCTTGGGCAGGGCGGGAACCACCGCGACGTCCTTGAGCGCCGCCACCGCGCCGATCTGCGCACGAACCATGCCGACGAGTTCTGCCTGCAGTTCGACCGGGTCACGGACAACACCTGACTTCAGCACCACGAGGCCGCGTGGGATCTGACCCTTGAGCTGATCGGCGACACCGATCACGGCGCACTCCGCGACGTCCGGGTGACCTGCCAGCACCTCCTCCATGCTGCCCGTCGAGAGCCGGTGTCCGGCAACGTTGATCACGTCGTCGGTCCGTCCCATCACGAAGACGTACCCGTCTTCGTCCACCCGCCCGCCGTCACCGGTCAGGTAGAAGCCCTCGTACACCGACATGTAGGAATTGACGAAGCGCTCATCGTCGTTCCACAGCGTCGGCAGCGAGCCGGGTGGCAGCGGCAGCTTGATGACGATGGCACCGTCCTCGGCCGGCGGAACGGGCTTGCCGAAGGTGTCCAGCACCCGCACGTCCCAGCCCGGCAGCGCCTTCGTCGGCGATCCTGGCTTGATCGGCAGCAATTCGATCCCGGCGGGATTGGCCACGATGGGCCAGCCGGTCTCGGTCTGCCACCAGTGATCGATGACCGGGATCTGCAGCAGGTCACAGGCCCAGTGGTAGGTCTCGGGATCCAGTCGCTCCCCCGCCAGGAACAGGTACTTCAAGCCGGAGACATCGTAGTCGGCGAGCAGGGCGCCCTTCGGGTCTTCCTTCTTGATGGCACGGAAGGCGGTCGGCGCGGTGAACATGCTCTTCGCCTTGTAATCGGCCACCACCCGCCAGAACTGGCCGGCGTCGGGCGTTCCGACTGGCTTGCCCTCGTACAGGATCGTCGTGGCCCCTACCAGCAGCGGGGCGTAGACGATGTACGAGTGGCCGACGACCCAGCCGACGTCGGACGCGGTGAACATGACCTCGCCGGGCCCGATGTCGTAGACGTTCGGCATCGTCCAGGCCAGCGCCACGGCGTAGCCGCCGCCGTCGCGGACGACGCCCTTTGGCTTTCCGGTCGTACCGGAGGTGTAGAGGATGTACAGCGGGTCGGTCGACTTGACCGTCACCGGTTCGGCGGGGGTCGCGGTCTTGACTGCCTCTGCCCAGTCGACATCGCTCGGTCCCAGCACAGCGGTCGCCTGCGGCCGCTGCAGGATGACGCACGATTCCGGCTTGTGGGTGGCGAGTTCGATCGCCTTTTCCAGCAACGGCTTGTACTCGATCACCCGCTTGCCCTCGATGCCGCAGGATGCGGAGACGATGACCCTGGGCTCTGCGTCGTCGATGCGGATCGCGAGTTCCTTCGGTGCGAAACCGCCGAACACAACCGAGTGCACCGCGCCGAGTCGGGCGCACGCCAGCATGGCGATCGCCGCCTGCGGCACCATCGGCAGGTAGATCACCACACGATCACCCTTGACGACACCCAGACCGGCCAGCACACCGGCGAAAAGTGCGACCTCGTCGCGCAACTCGCGGTAGCTGTAGGTCTTGGTGGTGCCCGTGACGGGGCTGTCGTAGATCAGCGCCGCCTGGTCGCCGCGTCCGCCGTCGACGTGGCGGTCCAGCGCGTTGTAGGAAACGTTGAGCTCCCCGTCCGGGAACCAGCGGTAGAACGGTGGCTTGCTGGAATCCAGAGCGGTGGTCGGTTTCACCTTCCAGTCGATGGCGGCGGCTGCGTCGAGCCAGAACGATTCCGGATCATCGACACTGGCCCGGAATACCTTCTCGTAATCGTCCATTTGTCTACCTCCTGGAGGCATCCTGGCCGATGCGGACATCGAGCGCTTGTCGGGAGAAGTGTGACGCACGCCTCTGTAACGAACATGATGCCGTGAGGTGAGGTCCCAGCAAACCCTGATCCGCTCGCTTCGAAAAGGCTCCGAACGGGGCGCGGGGTCACCCGACCGGCCCAGCGTGGACAAGGAGGACGGTTGCCAGCACCTACGGTGGGCGGATGGAATTCCGCCACCTCGGCCGGTCCGGCCTGAAGATTTCCGCCATCACCTACGGCAACTGGCTCACTCATGGCTCCCAGGTCGAGAACGATGTCGCCACACAATGTGTGCGCGCCGCCCTGGATGCCGGCATCTCCAGCTTCGACACCGCCGATGTCTACGCCAACGGCGCCGCCGAGTCCGTACTCGGTGACGCGCTCAAGGGCGAGCGCCGCGAGTCGCTGGAGATCTTCACCAAGGTGTATTGGCCCACCGGGCCGCGCGGGCACAACGATGTGGGCCTCTCCCGCAAGCACATCACCGAGTCGGTCAACGCCTCGCTCCGTCGGCTGCAGACCGATTACGTCGACCTCTACCAGGCGCACCGATTCGATACCGAGACGCCGCTCGAGGAGACGATGCAGGCGTTCGCGGACATCGTCCGCCAGGGCAAGGCGCTCTACATCGGGGTCAGTGAATGGACGGCCGGGCAGATCAGGGCCGGTGCCTCTTTCGCATCCGAGCTCGGCATCCAACTGGTGAGCAACCAGCCGCAGTACTCGATGCTCTGGCGGGTGATCGAGGAGGAGGTCGTGCCGACGTCGGCCGAGTTGGGACTCTCGCAGATCGTCTTCTCGCCGATCGCCCAGGGCGTGCTGACCGGCAAGTACCGGCCGGGCGCCGAACTTCCGGCGGGATCGCGGGCAACTGACGACAAGGGCGGCGCGAACATGATCAAGCGCTTCCTGCGGGACGACCTGCTCTCGGCCGTTGCCGGGCTCCGCCCGATCGCCGAGGAGGCCGAGCTGACGATGGCGCAGCTGGCGGTGGCGTGGGTGCTCAGCAACGACAACGTCGCGGCGGCCATCGTCGGGGCCTCGCGCCCCGAGCAGGTTCACGAGAACGTCAAGGCCGCGGGCGTCCGCCTTCCGGCGGACGTCCTGCGGCGCATCGACGATGTGCTCGGTGATGTCGTGATCACCGATCCGGAGATGACGGCGCGCAACGCCCCGCAACAGCGGCCCGCCTGATCGACTCGTCCGGCCCGAGGACCCGGGTCGGCGTCGGCGACGCAGGTGCTGGCGTGGGTCGCCGGACCAGCGCCGCCGTCCGGTCACGTCCGGGGTCAGCCGGCGGCACCGTCCAGTGCCGCCACGAAGGCCGCGCCGAATTCCGCCGGCCTCTCCAGGAACGGTGAGTGCCCGGTGTCGGCGATCACCACCTCACGGTAGGAGCCACCGGCCGCGGCGTACCCGTCGAGCACCGCTCGGGTCTGGGACACCATCGGCTGCGCCGACCAGTCCTGCGCTCCCGGCCACCCGGGAACCACGCCGAGTGATCCGAGGTGGGCGAAGTCGTAGAGCGAGGTGTCGGAGACGATGACGTCGGCATCGCCGCGGACCCACAGAATCGGCGGCTTCGGACCGGGTCCGGTCAGGCTTTCGATCCGGAAATGGTTGGGCGCAATGGTGTTGAGCACGCCACGCGTCCCGGCCGTCATTCCCGGCCAGGCCTGGGTGAGCACTGAATCACCCGGGTAGTGATCGTCGCCGATCCGGGTCGACAGCATCGATTCGACAAAGATGTCCAGGTGCTCGGGAACGAACGGCGGCTTCACGTACTGGGACAGCAGTACCTGCCGGGGCGACAGCGGTGACTCCGACGTCCGGTCGCCCGCCTCGAGCTTGGCGACGAATGCGGGATTGGCGCACCCGCCACCGGACCCCACACCGGGCGGGTCGGCCAACCGCCCTTCCACCCCGGTGGTGCCGCCGAAACCGAACGGCGACACCGGGTTGACCAGGGTCACCGACGCCAGGTCCGCGGGCGAGTCAGCCAGGTACTGCAGCACCACGCCACCACCCATGCTCCAGCCGACGACATGAACCGGTGCGAGGTCGAGAGCGCCGACCACGGCTGCGATGTCGTCGGAGAAGTCGCGGACGCCGCGGGTCGCGTCGATCGGCGCGGGATCGGTGTCGCCAAATCCGCGAAGGTCGACCGCGATCGGACGGAAGCGCTCCGGTAGCGAGAGCATCAGGGGTTGCCAGAACAGGCTGGATGAGACATTGCCATGCACGAACAGGACCGGGACGCCGACCCGGCCGTCGATCTCCAGCAGGTTGACGGTCAGCCGATCGGTCTTCAGACGCCGGGCAGTGATGCCGGCCAGCAGAGTATTCACCGGCCCATCATCGGGGCGGCGAGTTCCGCCTGCACCGGCAGGTGTCCGATTGGGACCGATCACGCCGTCGGCGGGCGCACCGACTCCACCAGGGTGTCAGAGGGACTCCACGTAGCGCTTGGCTTCTTTCAGCCCCATTCCCGTCAGCTCACGGACCATCCTGATGGCATCGATCTTCCTGTCGTCGGCCACCAGAGCCCGGATCTTCTGCTGATCGCCTGGTCCGACTGCACCTGAGTCGATTGCACCCGAGTTGATTGCATTGGGAACGTCCGGCGCGGACGTCGTCGAAGCCGGCGACGCGGCGCCGGCTGCACGCGGCGGTTTGCGGCTCGCGGCCAACTTGTCGCCGATCCGCACCGCGTCGGCCAGTCCCAGTCCGGTCGCGGCCCGCAGGACCTTGATGGCCTCGACTTTCCTGTCGCGCGCGTACAGGCTGCGCACCTCGGTGGCGACCGCCGGATCGATGGTGACCTCGGTCGGGTCGATGCGGGAGCGTGCTGCCGACCTGCTGACGATCAGCAGCGCGATCAACGCGGCCGCCACGATCACAACGACCCAGAACAGGATGTCCACGGACGTCATCGTAGGGATGGCGCCCGCGTACCAGGCCGGGCAGGGCGCAGACCGCCTCAGTTCCCGGCGGCCGCTGGATCCCTTGCGAGCACCGTGGCTCGCAGGACGCCGGGCACCGCCTCGGCCAGGACCTGTGCGACGGTGCGGTCGGAGGCCTCGTCGAACTGATCCCTCACGGTCACCACGCCGTCGACGCAGTGCACCGACCAGCGGGCCTGGCCGCCGAGCACCTGGAGATGACGCCGGACATCGGTCGCGATCTCCGCGTCGGACCGGGACAACATCCGCAGCATGTCGCGCCTGGTGACGACACCGACCAGCCGGCTGCCGTCGACGATCGGAACGCACCGGCGCTTGTCTTCCAGCATCGCAGCCGCGAGAACCGACACGTCGTCATCGTGACCGACGCCTTTCACCGGACTGGTCATCACCTCGCCCACCGTCCGCGCGGGCCGCGCCTTCGCCTCCACCCCACCCGCCGGGAATCTGTTCCTGATCAGATCGGCCTCGCTGACGATGCCGAGCAGGTCGCCGTTCTCGTCGACTACCGGCATCGCACTGAACCCTCTGTAGGCCAACAACTCTGCCGCCTTGGCGACCGTCACCGCCGGCTGGACGGTGAGGACGGACTTGGTCATGATGTCCCGGACCCGCATGGTGAGCGCTCCTGTCCTGTGGCAGACGACGTCGTCCCCCGCTGCTGACGGTAGGTCGGACGGACGGGCGGTCGCAGCGAGCGGAGGTCCCGACCTCCCGGGCCCTTCGGCACCTGCGCCGCCCGTGGTTCCCGGCGCACTCTGATCAGAGTGCCGGGTGTCCGTTTGCGGGTCTTTCGGCCCTGTCCGCCGCATTCCCACCGGTGAAAAGTTGGGTTCGGCACCGCTTGTGCGGTGCGTGCCGTCCACCCGGATCGGCGAAGGGAAACCATGAGCGACCACGAAAGTCACCGAGCGACCCGCGACGCGAAGAACGCGGTGGTGCATGCGACCACACCGCTGTCCAGGCACGACGCGGCCCTCAAACGCTATCTCGGGACTGCCCAACACGAGTCGTTGCGCGACAGTGCTTGGGACGGTTGGGTGGCACCGCCGCCGGTTCATGCAGTCACACCGGCACCGGTGGAGATCACCTCCGTGCCGGCCGACGACATCGGGCGTCCGCGCGCCGAGTTGGTGGTGGTCGGACTGGACGGGTCCGCACATGCTGCGATGGCAGCCCGCTGGGCCGCCTTCGAGGCCGATCTCCGGGGCGCAGCACTGCGGCTGGTGTACGCCTATTCGCTGCCGGTGGCCGGATACGCGGGCTACTCGATGGCCCCCGACGACCTGGGTCACATCATGCGCGCCGAGGGGGATCAGATGTTGACCGCCGTCGCGGAAGAAATCCGGGCACAGCATCCGAACCTCGCCGTGGACACCCGACTGATCCAGGGCGACGCGGTCCTCGCTTTGCGCCGGGAGTCTGCCAGGGCACGCTTGACCGTCGTCGGATCCCGGGGGAACGGCCGGATGGCCGGGGTTCTGCTGGGGTCGGTCGCCATGGCCGTCGCGGCCCACGGCACCGCACCGGTCGCTGTCATCCCCACCGAAGGACCCGGCTGGCCGCACGACGGCGCCGTCATGGTCGGCGTCGACGGATCCTCGACGAACGAGGTCGCCATCCGCTTCGCGTTCGAACAGGCAGCCGTTCGCGGTGCCGAACTCGTCGCCGTGCACACCTGGAATCACCCCAGGCCCTCCGAGGAGGGAATTTTGGATCTTCCGTCGATGGATCGCGCGGAACGGCTACGGCTGGCCGACGAGCTGGCGCCCTGGCACGACAAGTACCCGGATGTCGTTGTCCGGCAACAGGTATTGCACGGCAAAGCCACCGCAGTGCTGTTGTCGCTGGCACGAACCGCGCAACTGCTGGTCGTCGGCAGCCGCGGCCGCGGTGGATTCGCGGGGATGGTACTCGGCTCCACCAGTCAATCCCTGATCAGTCACGCAGTGTGCCCCGTCGTGGTCGTCCGGCCCGCCAGCCTGGACTGACAGCACATCTCGCAACAGCTCCTTCGACCGACCGACGCAGCCCGACAGGAGACTTGATGCGCACCAACGACTCTGGTGACGGCGCGGGGGTCACACGCATGCTCGCGAAGCGCAACTGGTTGACCGCGGTCTGGGGTAACCCGCTCGCCCGTGACGTCGACCGGTGGCACGCCTGCCTGCGAAGGGTGCTGATCACCCTGTGGACTCTGTTGCTGCCGGTCGCCGCGGTCACCGGCTACCTGGCGTCCGCTGACGGGCTGGACAGGGCACGGGCGCAGTCCCACGACCGGTTCGCGACGACCGCCGTCCTCACCAAGGCTGCGCCGGCGATGGTGTTCACCGCCTCCGGCGTGCCGGTGCTGGGAACCACCGCGGTCCCGGCGCAATGGGCGGCGACCGATGGCACCGCCCGCTACGGTCAGGTCCCCGCCGAGGCAGGGTCTGTCGTGGGCACCAGGGTGCAGATCTGGACCGATCGCTCGGGGGCGTTGACAGATGCGCCGCACAGCACGAGTGGCGCGGTCGTCGACGGACTGCTGGTCGCGCTGGGCATGATGATCTTCTGGGCGTTGCTGCTGGCGGGCGTGCTCAAGCTCAGCGCCAACAAGTTCGATCGCCGCCGCAGCGCCGAGTGGGACCGGGATTGGCTCCGGGTGGCACCGATCTGGTTCAAGCACCGCTGACACCTCGCGGGGCAGGCCGCCTGTCACCGGGTCAACGCGGGCACGACCCAGCGGACATCCGCATCGGACTCCGCCGACTCCAGCTCGTCGATGAGCGCCGACGCCCAGCCGACCAGCCGATCGATGTGGACGCCATGCGGATCTCCGTCGAACATCGCGATCGCGTCACGGCCCCTGGTCAGCAGGGTCACCGCTCCCCGTCGGTTGCCGCGCGCCAGGTGGGTCAGACCCACCGCCCACTGGGCCATCCCCTTCCACAGCGCGCGGTCCGCTGCGCCGGTGGAGGACTTCCATGCATCCTCGAACACCTCGTGCGCATGGAACGGGAGCCGCTGATCCAGCAGGCGTTGCGCCTCCGCCAGGGTCTGCGCGGGGGTACGCACCACACCTTCCGGCTGACGGGCGATGTCCGGCGACCCGTACGGCAATGGCCGACCCAATGCGTCCCGCGGACGTGCGTTGCGGGCGCGCCCGGCATCGTCGCGGTCCCGCCCCCGCTGACCTGACGGCGGACGGCCCGCCGACTCCGAACTGATGGGCATGACGTCATTGTTGCCCAAGCCCGCTGCCCCCCGGCCCACCGCATCCCCGCCGAGTGCGCAACCCGGCATTGGTCCCACCGCCATCGACGACGCGGCTATCCACTCACGCGGCGCTCACCGGGGCACCGCTCGATCACGCACCCGTTCACTCAGCTCTTGACGACGCCGCCACCGACGACTGGGCCACCGACGACTGGGCCACCGGATGCTCTGCCACCGCCTCCTGCGCGGTCACCGTCATCGACTGCAGCGTCGGGCCGCCGAACGAGGTCACCATCGCCACGTCGGACGCATCGCGTCCGCGGCCGATCAGGATCCGGCCCTTGCGCCGCATGTTGTTCCGCGGGTCGAACGTCCACCACCGGTCACCGAGCCATACCTCCATCCAGGCGGCGAAGTCCATCGGTGACGGATCGGCCGGCACGTCCATGTCGGGCAGGTAGCCGAACACGTACCGCGCCGGGATGTTCATCGCGCGGCAGAACGTGATGGCCAGGTGGGTGAAGTCCCGGCAGACGCCGAAGCCCGACGCATTGACGTCCACCGCCGTCGATGTCGCCGAACTGCTCCCGTACGCGAACTTGAGGTGATCGTTCACGTGCTGGCAGATCGCCTGCACCCGGCCATACCCCGGCGGCACGGCGCTGAACCGCGCCCACGCCTCGGTGCCCAGCATGTCGGGCAGGCAGTACCGGCTGGGCATCAGGTAGACCAGCACGTCGTCGGGAAGATCGTGCGGCAGCAGTTCCGGCGCCTCGAAGTCCGCGTCCTCCGTCGCGTCGGGCACCGTGGCCAGCGCGCGATAGGAGATCCGGGACTCACCGGCCGGCAGGATCAGCCGCTGGCAACGGTTCCCGTACAGGTCCCGATATTCGTGCCAGTCCTGGTTGGGGGTGCTGATCCACTCCTCGCCGGAGATCGCGACCCCGTCCACACCCAGCGGTGTCACCTGGAACACCGCCGGTGTGTCCACCTGAGCGTCATACGCGAAATCGCAGCCGATGCTGACCTGCCTGGAACCCATCAGTGTTGTTCTCCGTCCCCGGCCGTTCCGGACGGCCCGTCCGGAAACGCTGAGCCTAGTCACGAAATGTGCCCACCAGATTTCATGCCGCCGGCAGCCCCGGGCCGCATCGAGGCCGACCTGTCACAGAACGCCGTCCGGCCGCGTCTGCATGTACATGACGACCATCGGCAAGCAAGCCACGAACCACACTCGAGTCCCCCGTGCCGAGATGACGGGGATCTACGCAAGGCTCCTCAAGTCGGCGATGCGCAAGATGTTCGGCGGCGTGCCGGCGGGAGTCGAGGTGTCCTGGCAGAACCCGCGCGTCTTCAAGGACATGATGAAGTTCGGGCGTCGCACGGAAAAATGGGACCGGCTCGACAGGAACCTCTCCTGCTTCGCGAGCATGGCCGCTGCAGCCCAGATCGGGTGCAGCTTCTGCCTGGACCTCAACTACTTCCTGGCTCACCACCGCGGCTTGGACCAAGTCAAGGCGCGCGAGGTTCCGCGGTGGCGCGAGTCGAGCGTGTTCACACCGGCGGAACGACGGGTGATGGAGTACGCAGAGGCAATGTGCCAGAGCACGCCGACGGTCACCGACGACATGTCGGCCGCACTGCTCGAGGATCTCGGGGCTCCCGCACTGGTGGAGCTGACGGCCAAGGTTGCCTTCATGAACGCGAGCGCGCGGTCCAACATCGCCCTCGGCATCAGTTCGGAGCACTACGCCGCCAGTTGCGGACTGGCACCGCTCGACGACATCTCAGTACGGCGCCGACCCTGATGTCGATGACCGACCCCTTCCTCACCCATCGCCGGCTGCTGTTCACGGTGGCCTACGAAATGCTGGGTTCGGCGGTCGATGCCGAGGACGTGGTGCAGGAGACGTGGCTGAAATGGAAGGACGTGGACCACGCCGCGGTGCGCGACGCGAGGGCGTTCCTGGTCCGGATGGTGACGCGCAAGGCGCTCGACCAGCTGCGAACGGTGGCCAGGCGCCGCGAGGATTACATCGGGCCGTGGTTGCCGGAGCCGTTGTTGACGGCAGGAGACGCGGCTGACGACGTCGAGCTTGCCGACAGCTTGTCCACGGCGATGCTGTTGGTACTCGAGACGCTGACGCCGACCGAGCGTGCGGTCTTCGTTCTGCGGGAGGTCTTCGACCTGGGATATCAAGAGGTGGCGCGGGCGGTCGGCAAATCCGAAACTGCCGTGCGCCAGATCGCGCACCGGGCGCGCGCTCGGGTGGCCGAACGCCGACCTCGTGGTGGGGTTTCCCGCGCCGAGGCCCGGCAAGCCGTCGAGGCGTTCAAGCGCGCCCTGGTGACCGGTGACATCCAGGCGCTGGCCGACGTCCTCGCCCCGGATGTGGTCGCCCTGGGCGACGGTGGCGGGATCCGGAGAGCGCTGCCGCGACCCGTCGTCGGGATCGACAAGGTGTCCCGCCTGCTCATCGCCGGCATGGCGACCGTGGGCGATGCGATGACCTTGGAACCGATAGATCTCAACTACTGGCCGGCCCTGCTGCTGCGCCTGGACGGGAACGTCGAAGGGGTCGTGTCGGTGCGCGTGGAGAACGCTCTGATCTCCGGCATCTACACGGTGCGCAACCCCGACAAACTCACCCGGATCGCCGAGCAGGTGACGCTCGGCCGCTGACCCCGACGCAAGACGGTGTCCGGCACACCCCACTGGTGCCGCGTACGCTGCTCCTGTCCGGAAGTTACCGACGAGTAACCAGGCGGCCGACCGTGCCATATCCCGCACCCCTGCCGTCGTCGGCGCCCGCAGACCCGACCGCCGCACCGCCGCCCGATGGTCGGTACGAGGTTGTCCTGCACGGCCACCGGCTGGCCTACACCGACCTGCCGGCGGCTCCGGGCCAGTCCGATCTGCCGCCCGTGCTGTTCGTCCACGGATTGATGAGCTCATCGCGAACCTGGTCCGCACAAATCCAACGCACGGCGGGTCACCGTCGCGTCCTGGCACCGGACCTGTTCGGCCACGGCGATTCCGACAAGCCCGCGGGTGATTACTCGTTGAGCTCGCACGCTGCGACGCTGCGCGACCTGATGGACGAACTGGGCATCCCCCGGGCGATCGTGGTCGGACACTCACTCGGCGGCGGCATCTCGCTGCAGTTCGCCTACCTGTTCCCGGACCGGGTGGACGCGCTCGTGCTGGTCAGCAGCGGCGGCCTCGGCAAGGAATTGAACCCGCTGCTCCGGATCGCAACGTTGCCGGGCAGCGAACTGGTGCTGCCGCTGATCGCCTCCAGGTGGCTGAGAGATGTCGGCGACACCGCGTTGAACTACTGGGGCAAGCTGGGGCTGCCGCCGATCAGTCCCAGCTCGGACGAGGCCTGGCGCAACCTGTCCACCCTTGCGGACGCCCCCACCCGGTCAGCCTTCCTGGCCACCAGCAGGTCCGTCATCGACCTGTTCGGACAGACGGTCTCTGCGCAGAACCGGTTGCCGCGGCTGGCTTCTGTGCCGAGCCTGCTGGTGTGGGGCGCGCGCGACCGGATTGTCCCGTCGTCCCACCTGCAGACGGCACGGGCCGCACTGCCGTCAGCAATGGTGGAGATCTTCGACAGGTCCGGGCACTTCCCGCACCTCGACGAGCCGGACCGGTTCGCCGCGGTGCTGGAGGCGTTCCTAGGGAGCCGGCTCATCCAGGCTGAGACACCCGCCGGCGGGTCGGCAACAAGAGCGAAAGCCCGGCGCCGACAAGGCATATGACCGCGGTCAGGGCGAAGATCTCCCGGTACTCGGTGAGCAGGGCTGCCGAGACCGCTCGGTTGTACTCGGCGATCTGAGCGGCAAATTGCTCCTGCGTGACACCGACGGGCAGCGGCGTGCTGAGCGTCGCGGTCAGCACCCCGAAGCGGTACAACCCCCACCCGGACAGCGCCGCGACGCCGACCAACATGCCGGTCATCCTGGCGACGACGACGGCCGCCGATGCAACGCCGTGCGCACCGGCCGGCACCAACCGCAACACGGCCGTCGAGACAGGTGCGATCACCAGGCCCAGACCGAGACCGGCAATGGCCAGGTCGGTGTCGGCGACGGGAAGTCCAAGGGGATGCACGGCCGCCAGGACGTCGGCGGGCCATCTGGACATCAGCAGATAGCCGGCGGCCGCCAGCGCAAGTCCCGTCGTTGCAACTGCCCGCTCGCCCAGCCTGGCGGTCAGCACACCGCCGAGGACCGCGCCGACGGGCAGCAGCAGGAGAAACCTGACCAGCAGCAGGACCGATCCGGAGGAATCGAGTTCCAGCACGGTCCGGCCGAACAGTTCGACGTTGACCAGCGTCACCAGCAATGCCGCACCGGCCGCCGCACTGACCCCCAGCGTGGCCATGAACCGGCCCATGGCGACCCCTTCGGGGTCGAGCAGCCGGACCTTCGCGCGACGTTCCCACACCACGAACCCCACCAGCACGACCACCGCAGCAGCGATGACCGCCGGGCCCCACGGAGGCAACACACTTCGTGACGGATCCGGGTTGTACAACCCCAGCACCAGCAGGGCCAGCGCCAACGCGAGCAGCACACCGCCGACGACATCGATGCCGGGCGGTGACCGGTCAGGCGAGCGGGTCCCGGTCGGAACGGTCAGCTGGACCACGAGCATCGCCGCGGCCGTCAACGGCAGGTTGATCCAGAAGATCCAGCGCCAGCTCTCCGGCTGCAGCTGGGCGGTGACGCTCCACGCGCCGGCGAGAGCGGCGATGCCGACGCCGTACAGCGTGCCCAAAACGCTGCCGAGCTCCTGTGCCGCACCGACGAAGCCCAGGGCGGTGGACCGCTTCCGGTCGGTCCACAGGTCGGCGACCAGGGCCATCGAGATCGGCAGCAGCGCACCACCGGCCAGCCCCTGCAGCAGGCGGCCGGCAACCAGCAGTGGCACCTGTTCGGCGGCGGCCGTCACGGTGGAGCCGATCGCGAAGGCCAGCAGGCAGCCTTGCAGTACCGGGCGTCGCCCGATCCGGTCCGAGATCTGTCCGAGCAACGGCATGCCCGCGACATACCCGAGCAGGAATCCGGTGATGATCGGTGTTGCCCGCTCGAGCCGGTTGACCGGTATCCCCAGGTCCCGCACCATGTCGGTCAGCACACCGACGACGACGTAGGCATCCAGCGCGGCCAGTAGCACCGCGGCACCCGCAGCGCCGATGGCGAGCCTGCGGCTTCCTCTCACCCCGGCGGGCTGATCGAAACCGGCTCGTTGAAGTCGGAGAGCGTGACCGTCACGGTGGCCGGTTGCCCGTCGGCACCGCTCAACGTCAGCGTCGCCGCCGTCAACTGCTTGCCGGCCATCGCAATGGTGAAAACCGCGGCGACATCAGTGGTGATGCCGGGGATCAGGCCGCCGGCGACCGCAGCAGGCACGGTCGCGGACACCAACCACGCCTCACCATCGGTGCCGGTCACGGTCGCGCCCTGCGCGGCGGACAGCGCGGCGGCGACACCCTTGTCGGGGTTCAGGATCACCGACGGGTCGTACAGGGCACCGGCCAGTGCCGACGGCACCTTGGTGAACCCTCCGGTCGCACCCTTGAGATACAGCTCTCCGCCGATCAGGACGAACTCCACCTCGACCAGTTGGCCCAGTTGGCTGATGGTGGCCGACCCCTTGGCGTCACCGGTCGCGGTGAGCTGACCGGTCGCCTGCTGCACCGGGACGGCCGGGAGGTCGCCGGTGACCGTCAGTTCGAAACTGGCGCTGGTGACCGCCGACATGGCGGTGGCGGAATCGGCCAGCAGGGTCGCTGCGGCGGGGGTGACGGCGGTTGCGGTGGCGGTTCCGCTGGATGATGTGCACCCTGCACCCAGTGCGAGCACGGCTATGGCGAGCAGTGCGACGCCGCAGCGCAGTACCGCGTGCCCGCGCCGCGCCCGTCGAGCAGGTACCCGTCGAGAAGGCACCCGTCGTGGTCGGCCGGTACCCGCACACGGTGTCGGCTCCGTACCGGTCGTCATGGACGGGATGGTAGCCGCATCTGTGTGCCGGACCCGGGAGTTCGATTCGAGTCGGGACAACGCGCGTCCGAGGGCAGCGCCCGCCGGGCGTGCTCCCGACCAACAGGCCGGATGGCCGCACTCGCTCACGGACGGCGCGCGGACCTTGACCAGCGAACGCAGAAGGCGCCGACCACTGGTGCGGTCGGCGCCTCTACGTACTGCTGTCCTGCCGTCTTGCTGTAGTGCTCTGTTGCTGTAGTGCTCTGTTGCTGTATCTCTGCTGCATCGCCGTGCTGCTGTGTTGCCGAAGTGCTCTGTTGTGTTGCCCAAGTGCATGTTGCTGCACGGCTGCGCTGCATCGTCAGGACGATGCGGGAACTGCTCAGCCGAGGCGCAGAACCTGGCCCGGGTAGATCAGGTCGGCGTTGGAGATGATGTCCGAGTTGGCCGCGTACAGGGCCTCCCAGCCACCGGCGATGCCGTTGGCCGACGCGATCTTGAACAGCGTGTCGCCGGACTGCACGGTGTAGGTGCCGTCGGCCGCGCTGGCCGGGGCAGCGGCCGGCTCGCTGTAGCCGGCGTCGCTGCTGCTCGAATCGTTGCTGTAGCTCGAGTCGTTCGAGCTGGAATCGCTCGAGTTGGAATCGCTCCAGTTGGAATCGCTCGAGCTGGAATCGCTCGAGTTGGAATCGCTCCAGTTGGAATCGCTCGAGTTGGCATCGCTCGAGTTGGCATCGCTGCTGCTGGAATCCATCGGCGCGCGGGTGCTGCGGTCCGCGGCCTGCTGGGTGTCGTTGCTGGCCGGCGCGCTTCCGGCACCCGAGTTGCCACCCGGGGCCTCCTGGCCACCGGCGTAGGCGCAGGCCCAGGCTCCCCAGCCCTGGCCGGCGAGGGTCTTCTCGGCGACGGCGATCTGCTGCTCGCGGCTGGCGAGATCCGCCCGCGACGCGTAGTCCTGGCCGCCGTAGGCGTCCCAGGTGGACTGGGAGAACTGCAGGCCGCCGTAGTAACCGTTTCCGGTGTTGATCGACCAGTTGTTGGTGCTCTCGCACTGGGCAACTGCATCCCAGGTCGACTCGGGGGCGGCCGAGGCCGGGGCCGCGAGGGCGAGTGCTGCACCGCCGGCGATGACGCCGATGGTGGCGCCGCGCAGGGCGAACACCCGGGCGGTCGAGGTCTTGCGGTGGCGTCCGGTGAGACGACGGTTCATGTTTCTTTCCCCTAGCTGCGCCTGCGAGGTGAGCTGTCGGGTTCGGGCGCGACGCATCCACCGAAGAACGACGGATGTGTGCAGGGGATCGCCCGTCCGGTCCGATCGATGAGATCGACTGATCACTCGATGGGCTCGGATTAACCCCAAGGGAACGTGGTTCCCGGAAACGTTGGTTTCCCCGCTGCTGTCCAAGCCTTTCTGTTCGTGGGTCTCCGGGGTCAGGGACAGCACTCGGCGCGAGTCCCGGAGGTTTTCGTGGTAGGAACCGGTGCGATACACCGGCCGATCCAGACCATACGGACGCCATCTGTGAAGTCCAGGCCCGGAATAACGACATAACGGAATGGTAACGATCACTCATGGCCGACGAAAAGCAGTGTTTCCGCAGATTGCTTGGGGTGCAGCGGGTGCGCGTGGTCGGCCGTTCCGGGACCGGCAGAATTTGCCGAATTTCACCCGATCGGGGGAGCACCACCCGCGATCGATCCGGTCGAAGCCGACTCGGTCACACCACCGGTCACGGTTTCCCTGCCGCGCTCTCCAGGTGGATCAGCGCCCCCAGTGGGTCAGCCGTCGGCCGGCTCGTCGGTCCAGGATCACCGGCCCTGTCATCGGCCGCACCGAGCGGCGCGGGCACAGCTCTCTCGAGATCAGTGCTCTGATGGCCATCGCCGAACGCTCCACCGTCATCCGGCTGCTTCCCGGGCTCGCCCAGTTCCGCGGCTATCAGCGCAGCTGGCTGCGCGGTGACATCCTGGCCGGTTTCACCGTCGCGGCGTACCTCATCCCGCAGGTGATGGCCTATGCAGAGCTCGCCGGCCTGCCGCCGGTCACCGGCCTGTGGTGCATCGTCGGCCCGCTGGCCGTCTACACAGTCCTGGGGACATCGCGGCAGTTGTCCATCGGTCCGGAGTCCACGACTGCGCTGATGACGGCCGTGGTGCTGATGCCCATCGCGGCAGGAGACCCCGCGCGGTACGCAACGCTGGCGGCCACGCTCGCGCTCGCCGTCGCCGGGTTGTGCTTCCTGGCTCGACTGGCGCGACTGGGCTTCCTCGCCGACCTGTTGTCCAAGCCCGTGCTGGTGGGATATATGGCCGGTGTCGCGGTGATCATGATGTCCAGCCAGCTGGGAAAGATCAGCGGCGTCAAGGTGACCGGCGACGAGTTCATCCCGCAGATCGAGACCTTCATGGAGGGGATCAGCGGCATCCACTGGCCCACCGTGGTCATGAGCACGATCCTGGTGGTGATGCTGTTCGCGCTCAAGCGGTTCGCGCCGCGACTGCCCGGGCCGTTGATCACCGTGGCGCTGTCAGCGGTCGTGGTGTGGGTGCTCGCACTGCAGGACCGCGGCATCAAGGTCGTCGGCAGCGTGCCCGTCGGCCTGCCGACCCCTTCGGTGCCAAGCCTGACCGACCTCGGGATGCTGCTCGTTCCCGCCCTGGGCATCGCCTTCGTCGGCTACACCGACATCGTGCTCACCGGCCGGGTCTTCGCCGCCCGGGCCGGCGGCCAGCAGGTGGACGCCAACCAGGAATGGACGGCGCTGGGCGCCGGCAACGTCGTCGCATCCTTCTCTCAGGGTTTCCCGGTCAGCTGCAGCGGCAGCCGGACCGCGCTGGGCGCGGCCGTCGGCAGCAAGACCCAGCTGTACTCGCTGGTGATGCTGGGGCTGGTCATCCTCACCCTGGTGGTGGCCGGCCCATTGCTGGCGCAGTTCCCCAGTGCCGCGCTCGGCGCACTGGTGATCTTCGCCGCGGTCACGCTGATCGACGTCAAGGAGATTCGACGGATCGCCAAGTTCCGGCGCAGTGAACTGCTCCTCGCCGCCCTCACGACGGTCTCCGTCCTCGCCCTGGGCGTCCTGTACGGGGTGCTGGCGGCGGTGGCGCTGTCCATCCTGGATCTGCTGCGCAGGGTCGCCCGGCCGCACGACGGCATCCTCGGCTACGTGCCGAAGATGGCCGGCATGCACGACGTCGACGACTACCCCGGAGCCCGTCAGGTCCCGGGACTGGTCGTGTACCGCTATGACGCCCCGCTCTGCTTCGCCAACGCCGAGAACTTCCGTCGCCGGGCATTGGGTGCCATCGAACTGGCCGGCGAGTCGGTGGACATCCACGGTCAACTGCACGAGCCGGCCCCGGTGGAGTGGTTCGTGCTGAACGCCGAAGCCAACGTCGAGATCGACATCACCGCCGCGGACGCACTGGAGCAATTGCGTACCGAGATCAACGACCGGGGAATGACTTTCGCGATGGCCAGGGTCAAGCAGGACCTGCGCGACGATCTCGTCCAGGCCGGGCTGGTGGACAGCGTGGGCAATCACCGGATCTTCCCCACCCTGCCGACGGCCGTCGCGGCCTATCTCGAGGCGTACCAGCAGCGGCATGGTCACCTGCCGCCCGGAGTTCGCGCGCCCAGCCTGCCCGGTGACCCCATGGAGGCCGACGACACGCCGCTGTGATCATCCCTCTCGTACCGACCGAGCGATTCGCTGACGCCGATACCCTCTGCCGTGACAGCGATGTGGGATCGTCGCCGGCCGTCCAGACGATCAAGGCTCCCGACGCGAGTCCCGAGAGTGCTGTGCATCGTGTTGGCAGGTGGCCGCGGGTTCGACGTTGGCTGCGGGATCGCAGGAGGCCCCCGGCGGAGGCGCGCGACCTCTTCAGCTCGACGCGCTAGCGTAAGCGCGTCCGGAAGCAAGGCCCGATGGCATCGCTGCAGTTGAGTCGGTGTTGCTGCAGGCTGTTGCGGCTCGTCACACCCGGATCCCGCTGCTGCACTGAAGGAGCTATGCATGGCCGATCCGGTTGCGTCAGCGCATTCCCACGTCGTCCTGGCGTCCGCCGACAGTCAGGCGTTCGCGTCGCTGCGGCGTCGTCCCACGGCCCGTTCGGACCGACACCGGATGGGGAAAGCGTTGCGCGGCAAGGTGCCCCGCCGCTCGTTGGGTGAATGGTCGCCGCCCGCCGATCGCCCCGACCCGGTGCAGTTGATCAACGAATCGCACGAGGGACGGCTGGACTGGCTCATCCCGCTGCGGGTCGGCCGGATGACGGCGACTCCCTACGGATTCCTGCGCGGAACCGCGGTCGTGATGGCCGAGGATGTCGCCGGGCTTCCGTCCACCGGCATCACCCCGGTGATCTGCGGTGACTCACATCTGGGCAACTTCGGCTTCTACGCCTCGCCCGAGCGCGATCTGGTCATCGACCTCAACGACTTCGACGAGGCCCACCCGGGCGGCTGGGAATGGGACCTGCGGCGCCTGGTCGCGAGCATCTGGGTGGCCGGGCGGCAGAACGGTGCCACCGAGGACGACCTCGAGTCGGCGGTCGTGCAGTGCGTCGCCGCCTACCGCACCGAGGTGCGCGAGCTGTCCGAGATGCCGCTGCTGGCCAGGTCCTACCAACGGGTCGACGTCGACGAGTTGCGGGACACGACCTCGCACCGGTCGTTGCGCGCCGAGATCAAGCGAGCAGCCCGGCAGGCCAGGACCAGGACCAGTGACCGCGCACTGCCCCGCTTCACCCGGGAAGACCACGGCCGCCGGCACATCGTGGAGGAGCCGCCGCTGATCACGAGGGTCAGTCCGGCGGATGCCGACATGCTCGCGCAGGCTCTGGACAGCTACCTGGACACCTTGGCGCCGCACTGGCGCCGCGCGCTCGGCGGCTACACCATCGTCGACATCGCGCACAAGGTCGTCGGGGTGGGCAGCGTCGGGCTGCGGGCCTATGTGGCGCTGTTGGAGGGAAGCAGCCCGGATGACGTGGTGTTCCTGCAGCTCAAACAGGCGCGGCGGTCTGTACTGGCCAAGTACGTGCACGGTGAATCGGCGTGGCACGCGCACCAGGGCCAGCGGGTGGTGGAGTACCAGCAGGCGTTGCAGACGGTCAGCGATCCCCTGCTGGGCTGGACCAGCGCCGACGGCCGGCAGTACTACGTTCGGCAGTTCCGCAACATGAAGGGCAGCGTCGCGTTGGACTCGATCGACGGTTCCGCGCTGGCCGACTACGCGGGCATCGTCGGGCACCTGCTGGCCAAGGGCCATGCCCGGACGAGCGGCGCGTCGATGATCGCCGGCTACATGGGCAAATCGGACAAGGTCGACTTGGCGATGGCTGCGTTTGCCCGCTTGTACGCCGACCAGACCGAGGCCGATCACAGCGCGCTGGTGGACGCGGCCAAGCGGGGGGCGGTGCCGGTCGAGCACGGGCTCTGATCGGGCGGCTGCCGTGGGCACGGACAACCCCCGGGCTGCTCTGCTGATGTGCTCAGCAGGGCCGACTGGACAATTGTCGGCCGCCCGGGGGTCGGGTGACTGTCCGGTTGTGCCAGACCGCCGTCCCTGACATCGATGTCGCCGCTCGAGGCGGAATCGGTGGTGGGCGCGGTATCCGATTCGTTCGGAGAACCGGATCTGGTCCGACGGGGAGCGGCGGCCTAGCGGCCAGCCACCTCACGTGTCCTGAACGTCTTCAACGTGGGACCACCTCCTTCCTCGTGTACCGCCGAAAGTACTGGCCAGGCAGACCGATCGCAACGATTTTCAGCCGGAAGCGGAGGAAGGCTGACAGCGAGGCGGGCGAGGGCCTGTCCGCCGCGATCCGTGACTGTGGCCGGGTGTGCGCGATGAACCGGACAAGAATCGGTCGCTTGCGTGACATGCCGTGCCAGGTCACGCCTTTGGTCAAAACGGCGGCGCGAGGTCTGCTTCGTCGCCGCGCCGAAGCCGGCAGACACGCCTGTGAGCGCAAGGGCCAGTCACCAAGACATGGCTCAGCGGTCAGCTGCGAGGGCACTGTGCCGCCATATCCATGGCTCGGTCCCTGGACGAGCCAACGCAGCCGTCAGAGCCCGGGCGTCAGCCGAAAACGCACGAATCAGCCCCAGTGCCGGCGGCTCGGCCACAGCATGTGCCAGCCTGTCCGCAGCGTCAGCCCGCCATCGGTCCGGGACGACGGATCACCTCAGGGCCCTGTCCCCCGGGCAGGAACGGCGACCTTGCCTTGTCGCCACGGGCAGGGTCAGCGCTGGTCGTACTCGTCGATGACGTGCATGGCCGCCTCTTCACTGCTGGCGGCTGCTCCGTCGATACCGACATCCTCGGCGACGAGGTCCGACTCGGTATCGGCGATGCCGTCCGACCCGGCATCGACCAGGCGGCCGGAGCGATCACCGCCGACCTCGTTGCCGGACTCGTCGAACAAGTTGTTCTCGTCCTCGACCCAGACCTCCGGCTCCTCGGCCGAGAGAAGGGTGTCCAGGCTCTCACCGCGCTCTTCCTCGTCCTCAGTTGGCACGTGCACCCGCGGTTCACGGTCCGGCGGGTTGTAACCCGTGTCCAGCCAGTCGTCTTGACCGCTGCCGGCGTCACCCTCACTGATCACGTCGTGGTCGGTCGAGCGGTCGTCGACGTCGGACCCTGGTTGTGTTTCGTCGATCTGGCTCATCTATGCCTCCTGTGACGCCGTCTTGGCGTTCCGCTGTTCGCCCTCACGGCCATCGCTCGTCCATCGGTGCGGACGACCATCTGGTGCCGCCCGCTCCGGTCAACCGTAGTCGCCGCGTTGACCCGCCCAAAGTTCCCCGGCACCCGGCGCTCACGCACCGAGCAGGTAGAGCAGGACCTCGACCAGCACGGCCGCCGTCAGCACCACACCCGAGACGAGGCAGGCGATACCCAGGAACCAGATCCCGCGCAACCGGCCCGGCAACAGCGGTTGCAGCTCGGGCCGGTCGGTGATCTGGGCGAGCACGCCGGTCATCTGCACCCCTCGCCAGAGCCCTCCGAGGATGCGTAGAGGGCGCGAGCGGCGGACCACCCTGGCGCCGATCTTGCCGGCAGAGGCGTTGCGCACCAACTGGTCCCACATCTCCCGCCCGGTGATGACGCCGGCCAGGGCATCGGTCAGGGCGGCCGGGTCCTTCGCCACCGCGAGCAACTGCCGGCGGCGAAGGGCCAACCATCCGGACAGCACCAATCCGATACCGCCCAGCAACAGCCAGAACGGATCGTCGGGCCCCCGGCGCAATTGCGAGATCACCACGGCGGCAAGTGCCGGCACCGCCGCGATGAGGACCACCGCGAGCGTCGGATACCGGGTGGCGCGGATCAGCGGCACGAGCAGCGCAACGAGCTGCTGCAGACCGCGGTCGCGCGCCGTGGCGCCTGCCGCCAGCACCCGCCGCGTGCGGGAGACCGGCTCGACCGATGACTCCAGGGACTCAGTATCACCGTCAAGTGCAGGTTGAGACTTGACCAGATCAATGCTCCGGCCGCGTTGTCGAGCGATGCCGAGGCCGGCTCGGTCTCCTGGTGACGACCCGTCGCCTGCCGGCTTCGCCTCCGGCGCGGTGCCACGTTGCTCGGACGTCTCTTCGATGGCCTCGGGCTCGACCGGGCGCTCCACGGATCCACCCGTACCGGGCCCTCCGTTCGTCGGGTCAGAATCGGTCATCGAGCCGGGAGGCGCTCGACTGTGGGCACTGTCTTGACGGCCGTCCGCGCGACGTCATCGTCGGCAGCTGCACAACCATCGACCTCATCGACCTCATCGCCCGCGTCACGAATCGCGGCCAGGCCCTCGCTGTCGCCTGTGCAACCCTCGGCGGCAGCCCGGCAGTTCTCGGCCGTCAGTCGCGCACCGACTGCCTCGCCGATCTCTGCCAGCACCCGCAGCTGCTCGCGCGTCAGAACGTCGATGACGTACTCGCGGACCGCCGCGACATGACCTGGGGCCGCCTCCGCGATCGCCGTCCGGCCGACCTCGGTGACGGCGACCATCAACCCCCGGCCATCGGTCACGCAGTCGCGGCGTTCGACCAGTCCCCTGGCCTCCATCCGCTTGAGATGGTGGGAGAGCCTGCTCTTCTCCCAGCCGGTCGCCCGGCCAAGCTCGCCGGCCCGGAGCACACCCTCAGGGGTCTCCGACAGCACGACGAGCACCTCGTAATCGGCGCTGGAGAGCGCGGAGTCGCGCAGCAGCTGCCGGTTGAGCGCCGCCGCCAGCGGTGTGTGCAACCGCTGCAGGGCACGCCAGGCCCGCGACTCATCGGGCGTCAACCAATCCACCGCGGTCACGTCCACACCACCCCCTTCTCTGCCCGTCCGACCTTGCTCCGCCGGGCCGGTGGCCGTCCCGTCAGGAAAGCCTGCAGCACGGCAGCGCCCGCCGCGACCGCGTGGGATCCGGCGGCGATCCGGCGTCCCCACCGCCGGATCCACACGGCGATTCGGTCAGCCTTCGTACTCGGGGATCTGGTGCTCGAACACCGGGACGTCTCCGACGATCGGGTTGGTCCGGCGCGAGGGCGCCAAGTACTTCGTCGACAGGTTGACCAGCGTGGCGAGCCGGTTGCGGTTACCGAGCAGCATCACGATGTGCACGAACAGCCAGGCGAGCCAGGCGAGGGTGCCGGTCAACCGGATGGACTTGCCCTTGGCCAGGGCGACGTCGGCGATGGCCGCGCGCCGGCCGACCGTCGCCATCGTTCCCTTGTCGTGGTAGTGGAACGGGTGGGTCGGTCGTCCCGTGACCAGCGCGGCGATCTGCTTGCCTGCATGCTTGCCGCCTTGCAGCGCCGGCTGTGCGAGTTGTGGCAGTGGATCGGGCAGCAGAGCGACGTCGCCGATCGCGAAGATGTTGTTGAAGCCCTTGACCCGCAGGTCCGACTCGACCTCGATGCGGCCGCCGCGTCCTTGCGGAAGGCCCCAGGAGCCAACCACCTTGGGCACCGCGACGCCGGTCGCCCAGATGACGACGCCGGCCTCGAGGAACTCCCCGCCGCCGAGGACCACACCGTCCGGGCGAACCTCCTGGACCGAGGTGTTCAGCCGCAGCTCGACACCTCGCTCGCGTAGCGCCTTCGCGGCGAACTCCCGCAGCGACGGGGCGAACGGTGCCAGCACCTTGTCGGCCATCTCGACCAGCACGATGTGCGTCCGCCTGGGATCGAGCTCCGGATAAATCGATGCCATCGCGTCGTTGCGCAATTCGGCCAGCGCGCCTGCCATCTCGACGCCGGTCGGGCCGGCGCCCACGACGACGATGGCCAGGTCCCGACCCGTGTTCGATGCGGCCGCATGCTCGAGGTTGGTGAAGATCTCGTCCCGCAACTTGAGAGCCTGCTTGCGGGTATAGATGGCCCTGGAGTTCTCCTCCGCGCCCTTCGTGCCGAAGTAGTTCGTGGTGGCGCCGGTGGCGATGACCAGGTAGTCGTACTCCATCGTTCCGCCGTCGTGGAACGTGATCAGCTGCTGCTCCGTGTCGACGCCGGTGACCTCGCCCTGGCGGAAGCTGACGTTCTTCTGCCGCATCCTGGTGGCCCGCAGGAAGAACGTCACGTCGCCCGGATTGAGCCCGGCGGTGGCCACCTGGTACAGCAACGGCTGGAAGGCGTTGTAGGTGTGCCGGTCGATCAGCGTGATGTCGACGTCCGACTTCGCCAGAGCCTTGATGGTGGTCAACCCGCCGAAACCGCCGCCGATGATGACGACGTGCGGGCGCCGACGAGCAGTCGACGTGCCAACAGGGTTGTTCGATGGGCTGGTCATCATCAGTTCCTCGGGTTGAACGCGTGCTGGACCGGTCGCCCCGACCGTCGGGGTCATCGGCAGCGCATTGCGGGCGGACAGGAGCGAGCCGCTGGGTAGGTGTCCGAAAGCGCCGGTGCTTAAACGGTCGTAGTGCTCACTAGCCCGCCGACTGTACCGGCGGAACTGACTCGTGACGAGCCACCCGCCGACCGACGGTCGTCACCGCGGCCGCATACACGCTGACCAGCAGCATCTCCAGCACGCCCAGCGTGCCCTCCCACAGCGCCCAGGATGCGGGGGCGCCGAGGCCGGCGGTGTCGAACCCGGCCGCGGACAGCAACACCAGCACACCGACCCCGGCGGTGGTGAAGGAGATCCCTACGGACAACCGCCACCACCGGCGATCCGCCGTCATCATCGCGAACAGCACGGCCAGCGGCAACATCACCAGAGCGACCACAGCCACGACCTGGTGCACCTTGGCGGCCAACGACAGCTGCAGGCCGCCCTCGTCGGTCCTGACCAGTCCGGTGAGCAGCGCGCCGATAAAGGCAACCCACGCCACCGGCAGAGCGGGCCCCTCCACAGGCCGGTATCGCAGCAGCAACAGCGGCACCACCCCGAGCCCGATGGCCCACAGCGTGAAGACGAAACCAGCCCCACCCAGTCCGTACTGCGACAGCGAGATCTTGGGCGGAAAGGGATCTTTCGCGATCACCTGCATCGCAATCCAGAGCAGCCAGCCGATTCCCGCGATCCAACGAGCGGTGGTCAACCAACCACGTCCGCCACGCGCCCACCTGCTGGGGGTTGCGGGCGAACCGGACATCATTCCGGCAGGCTACCGGCGATCACGTCGAGCAACGACGGCCAGCTGCCCGCGTCGGTGGTCGTGGTGGGAGCGGCCAGTACCGCGCGAACGATGGCCCTGCTGACCACATCGGCGGCGGCAGCAACGATGCCGAACAAACCGATCGGATCGGGCGCGGGTCCAGTCCCTGTCGCCAATCCGAAGACCGTGTCCCCGTCGAACATCGTGTGCACGGGGTTGATCGCGCGGGCGAGACCGTCCTGCGCGACCTGAGACATCTTGGTGCACTGCGCTTTCGTCAGCGTGGCATCCGTGGCGACCACGGCCAGGGTGGTGTTCTTGATCGCTGCGGCGTCGTCCGCACCGGCGGCACCGTCCCGACCGAATGCGATGGCAATGGGTCTGGGCGCAGTCGCCACGAGCAGCGCATCGCGGGCGGCGGTGCCGGGTCGAGGTGCGTCGCCGTCCTGCGGTAACAGCAGTCGGGCCCCCAGCAACTCTCCGCTGCGGGGGTCCAGGGGTGAACCAGCCGCGTTGACCGCCACCAGAGCGGCCACGGTGATGCCCGACTCGAGGATGACCGAGGCACTGCCGATGCCGCCCTTCAGGTTTGCGATCACCGCACCGGTGCCCGCGCCGACGGCGCCCAGCGCCACCGGACCCGGCTTGTCCCGATCGGCAAGGGCATCCTTCAGCGCTGCGGTGCCGAAGTCCGCTGTCGGACGCGAAGCAAAATCGCCGCCGCGACCGAGGTCGAACAGGGCCGCCCCGGGGACCAACGGGACGACCGCCGCGGGATCGGGAGCCACCGACAGGCCGATGCCACGCTCGGCCAGTCCGTTGAGCACGCCGGCACAGGTCACCAGGCCGAACGCGCTCCCGCCGCTGAGCACGACGGCGTGCACCCGCTCGACGGCAGCGGCCGGATTCAGCAGATCGGTTTCGTGGGTGGCCGGACCGCCGCCGCGTACATCGACGCCGGCCACCATCCCGCCGGTGGGTCCGAGCACCACTGTCGTACCGGTGAGGAATCCTGCAGTTGTGACGGTGTGGTGCCCGACGGCGAGCCCGGCCACATCGGTGAGACTGTTGTGCGGGCCGGGCCGATCGGTCATCCGATCTGAGCGGGCCGGATCAGCGGGCTGGTGGTGACGGCGCCACCCGGCAGCCCATTCTGCAGCGCGCGGAACCGGGCGAGTTCGGTCTGGTCGATGCCGTAGCCGTGCTCGACGCCCGGGAACGACCCGCTACGGACGTCTTCGGCGTACCGCGCGACCCCTTCATTCATCGCGTCCTGCAGATCCGCGTACCGGCGGACGAACTTCGCCCCCGCGCCGTCCCGGATGCCCAGCAGGTCATGGAACACCAACACCTGGCCATCGGTGGCCGGTCCGGCGCCGATGCCGATCACCGGCACCGTCATGCGCGGCATGATGTCCGCCGTCACCGCGGTGGGCACGGCCTCGAACACGATGCAGAAGCAGCCAGCGTCCTGCAGACCCAGTGCTCCGCGGGTGATCCGCATCGCGGACTCCGCCGTGCGGCCTTGGGCCCGGTAGCCGCCGAGCGAGGTCGCCGACTGCGGCGTCAATCCGACATGGCCGACGACCGGAATGCCGGCCCCGACGATGGCCCGTGCCCGGCTGACCGCGCTCTGGTCACCACGTTCCAGCTTGACCGCGTCGGCGCCGGCCTCCTTGACGAAGCGAACGGCGGTCGCGATGGCCTGCTCGTCACTGACCTCGTACGAGCCGAAGGGAAGATCGGCGACCATCAGCGCGTGCTGCACGCCGCGCCGCACCGCCTTGGCCAAGACCAGCAGCTCGTCGGTGGTCACCGCTACCGTGCTCGGGTGGCCCAGTACGGTCATCGCACCGGAATCGCCGACCAGCACCATGTCGACGTCCGCAGCCTCGGCAGCGCGAGCGCTCGGATAGTCGTAGGCGGTGACCATCACGATCGGCAGCCCATCGCGCTTCATCTCGTGCAGCGAAGGAATGCTCACCGGGCGCCGGACGGTCGGCGGAGTTGGACGGGTGGACATCGGCTGCTCCTTTGCTTCCGCTGTGCCATGCGCGGCGCGGACCCGGGACGGCTGCAGAGCCCCGGTCAGGAGCCCACAGCGCCGTGGCGGTCATCAACGAACATCGGCCGCCGACCGCAGATGGGGTTGGACGTCTGTGCTGCTCTGCGGGCCGGACGGCCTTCTTGAACAGCGATCATGCTCGTTGCGCGAGCACGCGTCGAGCCGGGCGGGCGCGGTTGTGACGGACTCCACCCCGGCGGCCCTGGTAAATCGGATCGGCGCGTCGAATGCTGCTCATCACCGGTCCGGATGTGCCGGTTCCGGTCGGCCAGGCGAATGCCGTCTACTTCGTCGAGACCGGTGCCGCGAGCAGGAGATTGTCGATCAGCCGGGTGCCGCCGCCGACGACGACCGCGATGGCCAGCAGCGCGGGCTCGTCGGTGAGTGTGCGAACCGGGAGGAAGGTATCGGCGTCGACCAGGGCGACGTATTCAGGTGTCAGACCCGCCTTCGCACAGTGGTCGACGACGGCTCCGATGATCGCCTGCGGGCTTCTCTCACCCGAAGCGGCCAGCGCCTGGGCCGCCCACAAAGCCGCGGGAACGGCCGCGGCCCGGACACGGTCCGCCTCCGACAGCCGGCGGTTGCGGCTGGACATCGCCAATCCATCCGGCTCGCGCACTGTCGGCACGGTGACGATCGTGGTGTCGATGTCGAGGTCGGTGACCATGGCCCTGAGCACCCTGGCCTGCTGTGCATCCTTCTGCCCGAAATAGGCGCGAGTGGGCCGGGCCATGTTGAGCAGCTTGCTGACGACGGTCGTGACGCCACGGAAATGGCCGACGCCGCGGTGTGCACCCTCCAGCGCTTCGACGATCGGTCCGTGCAGTTCGACGGTGGCGGTGAATCCGGGTGGGTACACCTCTGCGGTCGCCGGCGCGAAGACGATGTCGACGCCGGCGTCGGCGGCCATCGCGGCGTCGGCCGCCTCGTCACGGGGATAGGCGGCGAGGTCGGCAGCATCGTTGAACTGGGTCGGATTGACGAAGATCGACATCACCACGACGTCGTTCGCCGCCCGCGCCATGCGGCACAGAGCCAGGTGGCCTTCGTGGAGTGCGCCCATCGTGGGCACCAGCGCGACCGAGCCGCCGTAGGGCAGGTCCGGGCGATCACGGAAGGGACGCAAGGCGGCTCGCAGCTCACGCACCGTTCGGACGATCTCCATCCGGCGGGACTCTACCGGTCGGTCGCGTCCTCATCCGAGGGCAGCGATGCCGCCGGTCCACGTCTTCCTTCTCGGTCACCGGGCCGGTCGACGTGCTTCGCGCTCGGTCACTCCTCGGTCTGGGTCGGCCGGGCGGCGGTTGCACGATCGGCCATCCGTTGCGTCTCGGTCACCAGGGCGTCGAACAGTGCCGACAGTTCCGGTGCACGCTCGGCGATCACCGCGCGGTGCCGCTCCACCGTTCCGTGGTCACCGCGGGCCACCGGTCCGGTCAGCGCAGCCGGGCCGGTTCGCCCCCAGTTCTGCAAGGCAGCCGCGGCCAGCGGAACCAGCGCCTCCCGGCCCAACCCTGCCGTTGCCATCAGGTGCGCCGCACCCTCTTCCAACGTCACGAGGAAATTGGACGCGAACGCGGCAGCGGCGTGGTAGGCAACCCGATCGTCGTCGGCAACGACGACCGGATGCAGGCCGACCGAGGTCGCCATCGCAGTGGCCACCTGCGCGGCCCTCGGCGACGACCCGGCCACCGCCGCCCACACACCGGTCAGCTCGGCACCCTGCTGCGTGACCGTCATCAACGGGTGCACGCTGAAGCCCTCCCGGTCGCCGAGGACGCCCAGATTCGAGGCTCCGGAGCAGTGGCCGACCAGCACCGGCGGGTCGATCAGGGCAGCGGCCGCGGTGATGGCGCCATCGGGAACACAGAGCAGCACCACCGTGTCGCCCGCACCACGATAGCCACGCCCGTGCGGACCGGACACCGGATGCCCGGCGTCGCGCAAGGCCCGGACGATCGCTGTACCCAGCCGACCGCGGCCGACGACGGCGAGCGGCGAGGGGAGGTCGATCAACGGGTCCTGCGGCTCCACGGAGCCCTGAGCTCAGCCCTGGTCCGGACGGGGGTCGTCGGGCTTGCGGTACGGCGGCTGGCCCTGCTGCGGCTGCGGCGGGGGCGGACCCTGCGGATATCCCGGCGGCGGCATGTCGGGCCGTCGCTGCTGGCCGGGACCTTGTTGGTACCCGGCAGGCGATCCTGGGGGGGTGTCCCGTCCCGGATAGCCCTGCGTCGGGTATCCCCCGGACTGATAGCCACCGAGTTGTGGCTGTTGTGCCTGCTGCCGCCCGGGCAGCATCGCCGGATGCTCCTGTGCTCCGGCCAGTTCGGCCCGGTCCCGGTTCGCGGCGAGCCGCGCGGCGTCCTGCTCCTCGATGGTCACGGCCGCCTCACGCTCGACTGCCCGGACCGCCTCGGCGACCTCCTGCGCGGACGTCCCCTCGAACCAGTCCGCCACATCGTCGTCGATGTCGCCCGCGCGGGAGCGTGCTGCGTCCGCGGGATCGTCGGCCGGCGGCTCGTAGCGGAACACCCCGTCGTCGCCCTTGGTACCGAGCATCCTGGCGAAACCCTCGAGTGACTTGGAAAAGTCGCTCGGGATCATCCACACCTTGTTGGCGTCACCCTGCGCCATCTGCGGAAGCGTCTGGAGGTATTGATACGCCAGCAGTTCCGGCGTCGGCTTGCCGGCCTTGACGGCGGCGAACACCTTCTCGATGGCCTTGGCCTGGCCCTGTGCCTGCAGGTACCTGGCGGCCCGCTCGCCCTGGGCCCGCAGGATGCGGGACTGGCGCTCGCCCTCTGCGGCCAGGATCGACGACTGCTTGGCACCCTCGGCGGTGAGCACCGCTGCCTGCTTCTGACCCTCAGCGGTCTTGATCGACGACTCGCGCAGGCCCTCGGAGTTCAAGATCATCGCGCGCTTGTCACGGTCGGCGCGCATCTGCTTCTCCATCGCCTCCTGGATCGAGGGCGGCGGATCGATCGCCTTGAGCTCCACCCGGGCCACCCTGATGCCCCACTTGCCGGTGGCTTCGTCGAGCACCCCGCGCAGTTGGCCGTTGATGGAGTCACGGCTGGTCAGCGTCTGCTCGAGATTCATCCCGCCGACGACGTTTCGCAGCGTGGTCGTGGTCAGCTGTTCGACTGCGACGATGTAGTTGGCGATCTCGTAGACCGCCGCCCGTGGGTCGGTGACCTGAAAGTAGACGACGGTGTCGATGGACACCGTCAGGTTGTCCTCGGTGATGACCGGCTGGGGCGGGAACGACACCACCTGCTCGCGCAGATCGATACGCGCCCTGATCCGGTCGATGAACGGCACCAGCCACACCAAGCCGGCGCCGCTGGCCTTGTTGAACCGGCCGAGGCGCTCGATGACCGCGGCTTGCGCCTGCGGGATCACCTTGACCGATCGGATGAGCGTCACCACGACGAGCACGGCGACGACGATGGCAACGATCAGAACTGGATCCATGTGTTTATGGCCCCCACATAACGACCGCGGTTGCGCCGCGGACCTCGACGATGGTGACGGTGGTGCCGGGCGGTAGTGCACGGTGACCCTCGAGATTGACGGCCGACCACACCTCGCCACCGATCTTGACCTGTCCGCCGTCGGCGTCGACCGTCGACACGACGGTGCCCTTCGACCCGATGATGGCTTCGATCCCCGAACGGATCTTCGAGGGCTGGTAGTACTTGCGCAGCAGCACCGGACGCAAACCGAGAACCAGCGCAACCGAGGACAGGGCGAAAACGAGCAGCTGCGCCCACAACAGGTCTGGGAAGAACGCGGCGAAGCCCGCCGTGACCAGCGCGCCGCCACCCAGCATCAGCAGCACGAACTCCGCGCCGAGCACCTCGGCGATGGAGAGCAGCACTGCTCCGCTGAACCAAATCCATCCGGACATATCTTCATCATGCCAGTGCGGCACGCCCGCCAGTGGGACGAAGGCGGCCGGGGCGGGACGGGATGGCGCGACACCCCGTCTCGAATTCCGCCCGAAGGACGCGATACGCCCAATCCGTCTCTTTCTTGCTCAAACTGTCCCTTTGTTCCATGCGATCTGCGTGGACTGTCGAAGCATGCGAAGGTGTGCGTGAAATTTGCGCTACTGATTCGGGTTGCCCCACAGAGAAAGATGTTTCGGCACCCGGATCGTCGGGAATCATGCAGCCGGATTTGCGCCGCGAATAGGGCACAACGCATGAACCGGCAATTTCTTGCTGCGGTGAGCCAATCGGGTATACCCGCAAGATCACCGGCACCTCGAGCGGGAAGTGGACCCATGACGACAGACACCGATCTGATCCGCACCGATCCCGACGAACCCCCGGTGGCGGTGCGCAGGCGAATGCCGCTCACCCCGACCGCCCGGGTGACCTACCTGGTGATCGCGCTGCTCGGCGCGTTCGCCTGGGTGATGATCGCCGTCATCCGCGGCGAGCAGGTGAACTCGGTCTGGTTCGTCTTCGCGGCCGTCTGCACCTACATCATCGCGTTCAGGTTCTATGCCCGCCTCATCGAGTACAAGGTGGTCAAACCCAGGGACGAGCGCGCGACGCCGGCCGAGAAGTACTCGAACGGAAAGGATTTCGATCCGACCGACCGGAGGGTGCTGTTCGGCCACCATTTCGCCGCGATCGCGGGCGCTGGACCGCTGGTCGGTCCGGTACTGGCGGCCCAGATGGGTTATCTGCCAGGCACGCTGTGGATCATCATCGGGGTCGTGCTGGCCGGCGGTGTCCAGGACTACCTGGTGCTGTGGCTGTCCACCCGTCGCCGCGGCCGGAGCCTCGGCCAGATGGCCCGGGACGAACTCGGCCGGGTCGGCGGCATCGCTGCCATGGTCGGCGTGTTCGTCATCATGATCATCCTCATCGCCGTGCTGGCCCTGGTGGTGGTCAACGCGCTCGCCGAGAGCCCCTGGGGCGTCTTCTCGCTGCTGATGACCATCCCGATCGCCCTGTTCATGGGTGTCTACCTGCGCTACCTGCGGCCCGGTCGGGTGTCCGAGGTGTCGCTGATCGGCGTGGCACTGCTGTTGCTGGCCATCATCTCCGGTGGCTGGGTGGCGGAAACCGACTGGGGCCAGAGCTGGTTCACCCTCGGAAAGGTCACCATCGCCTGGGGCATCGTGGTGTACGGCTTCGCGGCATCCGTGCTGCCGGTATGGCTGTTGCTGGCGCCGCGGGATTACCTGTCCACGTTCATGAAGGTCGGCACGATCGTGCTGCTGGCCATCGGCATCCTGATCGCGCGACCCGTCGTGCAGATGCCGGCGGTGACCCCATTCGCCAGCGAGGGCAACGGACCGGCGTTTGCCGGATCGCTGTTCCCGTTCTTGTTCATCACGATCGCCTGCGGCGCCCTGTCCGGGTTCCATGCGCTGATCTGCTCGGGAACGACGCCCAAGATGATCGAGAAGGAGAGCCAGACCCGCATCATCGGTTACGGCGGCATGCTCACCGAGTCGTTCGTCGCGATCATGGCGCTGGTCACCGCGGTCATCGTCGATCAGCACCTGTACTTCGCGCTCAACGCACCCGCCGGCCTGACCGGCGGAACCCCGGAAACCGCGGCCGCCTACGTCAACGGACTCGGGCTCTCCAGCCCGGCTGTCACGCCGGAATACTTCACCCAGGCCGCGTCAGATGTCGGCGAGGCGTCGATCATCTCCCGCACCGGCGGTGCCCCCACCCTGGCCTTCGGGATGTCCGAAGTACTCAGTGAGGTCGTCGGCGGAGCCGGCCTCAAGGCGTTCTGGTACCACTTCGCGATCATGTTCGAGGCCCTGTTCATCCTGACCACCGTGGACGCCGGTACTCGGGTCGCCCGTTTCATGCTCTCGGATTCGATCGGCAACATCCCCGGCGCTCGCAAGTTCCGGGATCCGTCCTGGCGGATCGGGGCCTGGACCTGTTCGCTGCTGGTGGTGCTCGCCTGGGGTGCGATCCTGCTGATGGGTGTGACCGATCCGCTGGGCGGGATCAACACCCTCTTCCCACTGTTCGGCATCGCGAACCAACTGCTCGCGGCGATAGCACTGACCGTGGTGTTCACCGTGCTGATCAAGAAGAAGGCCTACAAGTGGGCCTGGATCCCGGGGGTGCCGTTGGTATGGGATCTGGTGGTCACGCTGACCGCGTCGTATCAGAAGATCTTCTCCTCGGTCCCCGCCATCGGATACTTCGCCCAGCACAACGCATTTGTGCAGGCGCAGGAAACCGGCAGGGAGTCTTTCGGCACGGCCACCAGCCCGGCGGCGATCGATGCCGTCATCCGCAACACCATGATCCAGGGGACACTGTCCATCTTGTTCGCCGGCTTGGTGATCATCGTCGTCATCGCCGCCATCTTCGTGTGTATCAAGTCCATCCGGGTGGGTGGGCTGCCGACGACCGAGGAACCCGACGAGCCGTCACACCTGTTCGCGCCCAGTGGATTTGTGATGACGCCGGCCGAGAAGGAAGTGGCCGCGGAATGGGCGGCGGCCGGCCGCACCCCGGCGCGCTCGCATGCGGGTCATGGCTGAACCGGTTCCTGAACCGGTTCCTGAGCTCGAGCCGGTGCCCTTACCGGAGGGCCGAGACACGTGGCGGGATGCCGTCCGTACGGCAACGGGCGGTGTCCGCTGGTGGTTCTCCTCTGTGATGGGAGACAACGCCTACCGCCGTTATGTCGCCCACCTCGCCGTGCACCATCCGGGCGAGGTGGTGCCCAGCGAGAAACAGTACTGGCGTGACCGGTACGCGGAGATGGATCGCCATCCCGGCGCGCGGTGTTGCTGACCCTGCACGTCGGGTCGGGCAGACGGCCGAGCCGCGATCGCGCGGGGCGTTACTCGGCGGCCACGAAGTCGATGAGCTGCTCGACCGCAGTGATCAGGGGAGTATCCAGATCCCGGTAGCTCCGGACGGCGCCGTTGACCCGGCCCCACATCAAGCGGGTGTCGGGCATCCCCAGGGCGGCGCACACGCCGGTCTTCCAGTCCACTCCCCTGGGTACCTGCGGCCACCCGGAGATGCCGACTGCCGCCGGCCGGACCGCCTGCCAGATGTCGACATAGGGATGACCGGTGATCAGCACCGCGCTGCCGTGCTCGGCGAGAACGCCTGCGGCGATTCGGCTTTCCTTCGAGTTCGGCACAAGGTGATCGACCAGCACTCCAAGCCGGCGGCCCGCTCCCGGCTGGAAGGACGCCACTTCCGCAGGCAGGTTGTCCAAGCCGTCGATCGGTTCGACGACAATGCCTTCCACTCGCAGGTCGTGACCCCAGACCCGCTCCACCAGCGCCGCGTCGTGGATGCCCTCGACCCAGATTCGTGCTGCCCGCGCCACTCTCGCCCGCGCGCCGGTCACCATCCTGGACCCGGAAGCGGAATGGACCGGCCCGGCCTCGACCACCGGCCGCACCAGCGTGACCTGTTGCCCGTCGACCAGGAATGCGCCGCGTTCCAACGGAAAGAGCCTGCGTCGACCTCCCCGGTCCTCGAGTGTCACCGCGGTCGACGTGCAGGCGACGACAGCGCCACAGAAGCCGGACAGCGGATCCTCCGCCACCACCCCGGCCGTCGCGGCGATCTCCGGTATCTGCTTGGCCGTGCGGCCGACTGCCAGCACGTCAGGGCCGTAGCTGTCGGTGTACCGGGTCGGCTGCTGTCCGGAAATGGGCACGCCGCAGCACTTTACGCGTCCGATGCCGACGTCCGTCGGAACCACGCCCACGCAAGCGCCCGGGATGAACCGGTGCCGTCGAACCCTTCCGTTCACGATCGGCGTACAGCTGTGTGGACGACACCGCCACCGACGGTGGTGTGACGTACGGTGGCCCACATGTCTTCACCCGGCACCCTGCGCGCCGCCACCACGCTCGCCCTGTGGGCTGCGGCGTGGCAGGGCGGCGCCAGCGCCGACGATGTGCTCACGGCCATCGACGACTCCGGCCACCGCGCCGGTGTGCGCGCGGCCACGGCCGACATCAGCGACGCCACCGGGTTGCCCGGTCCCGGTTCTCCGAGTGCCGGATCGGCGAGCCTGCTTCCGCTGTTGCGTGCCGGTGGCCTGCCGCAGTTGTTGCTGCCCTACCCCGGAGACATGCGCGGACTGCCGCTCGGTGGCGAGCTCACGGTGGCCGGCCTGGATACCGGTGCTGTCGTGGTGATGACCGGCAACGATCTCGCGCTGGTGCCCACCGACGGTCAGTGGCGGGTGTTCGGCTGCTCCACCCGACATCCCGCACCGGGTCTGGGGCAGGCGCACGAGATGCTCGACGCAGCGGTGCAACGCGCCACCCGTTCGCTCACCGCGTTGGATGTGGCCCGCGGATCGGACACGGCGCGGGAGCAGGTGCGGCTGGTCATGCTGGAGGAGGCGGTGACCTGCCCGCCCGGTACTCCCCCGGCCGCGTCGGCCCTGCTCGCGACGTCGATCTCACTGCACGCTCTGCTGGCGGTCGCCAGCAGCCAGGACACCGCGGCGGTGACCAGTTACGAGATGGCAGCCGTCGATGACGTGCTGCGGCCGCTGGCGATCGCGATCAGGGAGAGCCGCCGTGCGGCGGTCGGCGCTGCGGTGTCGGCGCTGAGCCAGCCGAAAGCCACCGCGGTGCACGCCGAGCGGACCCGTTCCAGTGGCCGGTCCCGCCGCTCCTCCTGAAGCCGCCGGCACTGGATGCGCCGGGATCTACCCTGCGGGCGCGCACTCTGCGTCAGCGCTGCCGGCGATGGCTCAGGACACGTCCCGGCAGGTGTCAACCGTGCGCCTGCTGGATCTCCGCGGTGCCGAAGCCGAGGGCGTGGAAACCACCGTCGACCATCACCATCGATCCGCTGGTGGCGGGGAACAGGTCGGACAGCAGCGCCACCGCTGCCCTGGCCACCGGAGTCGGATCCGAGGTGTCCCAGCCCAGCGGCGCGCGCCCTGACCAGCCGTTCTCCAGGTCGGTGAACCCGGGGATCGACTTGGCCGCCATGGTCTTGATCGGACCGGCGCAGACCAGATTCACCCTGATCCCGCGCGGGCCGAGATCCCTGGCCAGGTAACGCGTCACCGACTCCAGCGCGGCCTTGGCCACGCCCATCCAGTCGTAGGCGGGCCAGGCCTGCCTGGCGTCGAAGTCCAGCCCGACGATGCTGCCGCCCGAGGTCATCAACGGCAACGCCGCCACCGACAGCGACTTGAGCGAATAGGCCGAGGTGTGCACCGTGGTGGCGACGTCCTCCCACGGGCAGTTCAGGAAGTCGCCGCCCAGCGCGGTGGCGGGGGCGAAGCCGATGGAGTGCAACACCCCGTCCAGCCGGGGTGCGAATTCGCCCACCCGATCGGCCAGGCTGTCCAGCTGAGCCTTGTCGGTGACGTCGAGTTCGACCACCGGCGCCGCTTCGGGCAGCCGCTTGGCGATCCGCTCCACCAGCGACAACCGGCCGTAGCCGGTCAGCACCACGTTGGCGCCCTGCTGCTGCGCGAGCCGCGCGGTGTGGAAGGCCATCGATGCCTCGGTGATGACGCCGGTGATGAGCAGGTTCTTGCCGGCGAGCAGTCCGGTGCCGAGCTGGTCGGTCATGTGCTGGTCCTGTCCTGGATGGGAATGGTGCTGTGGGCGGGTGGCGGTGCGCTGGGGTTCCGGTGCTGTCGGGTAACGGGGCGCAGGCTCGCTGTCAATGCCCCATGCCGAGACCGCCGTCGACCGGGATGACGGCGCCGGTGATGTACGCGGCACCGTCGGAGGCCAGAAACGCCACTGCGGCGGCGATCTCATCAGGTTCGGCATAGCGGCGCAGCGGCACCTGCGCGATGATCTCGGCCCGCCGCGCCTCGGGCAACGAGCGGGTCATGTCGGTGTCCACGAAGCCGGGGGCGATGACGTTGGCGGTGATGTTGCGCGACCCGAGCTCGCGGGCGATCGACCGGGCGAGCCCGACCAGGCCGGCTTTGGAGGAGGCGTAGTTGGCCTGGCCCGCGCCGCCGGAGAGCCCCACGACGGAGGAGATGAAGACCATCCGTCCCCAGCGTTTGCGGAGCATCCCGCCGGCGGCCCGCTTGGCCACCCGGTACGAGCCGGTGAGATTGGCATCGATCACCGAGCTGAACGCGTCCTCGCCCATCCGCAGCAGCAGGGTGTCGTCGGTGATGCCGGCGTTTGCCACCAGCACCTCCACGGGTCCCTGGCTCTGTTCCACCTGGGTGAAGGCAGCGTCCACAGCGGCCGCGTCCGTCACGTCGCAGATCACGCCGGCCAGGCCCTGCGGGGGTTCGCCGGATCGGTGGGTCACCGTCACCCGGTGTCCGGCGGCGGCCAGCGAGCGGGCGATGGACAGCCCGATGCCCCGGTTCCCGCCGGTGACCAGCACCGATCGTCCTGATCCGGCCTGCGCTGGCACGGTCACGTCTCTGCCTCCGGGTCATCCTGCGTCTGGGTCGTCCTGCGACTGGATTGCTGTGCTTGTGGATTGCTGTGCTTCTGGATTGCCGTGCTTCTGGATTGCTGTGCTACTGGATTGCCGTGCGACTGGGTTGCGGTGCGACTGCCTCGATCGGACCGGCACCGAACGACACAGGATTGACACCCTTGTCCGCCCGGCCGACCGGCACACCGGGCTGCCGATGCGGAACGACCCTATCCGCAGCGGACGGCCCGGGTAGGCAGGGAACCACCGGCCGCCGAACGATTTGTCCAACGGTTGCCCGACCGAAGGCGGCCGCGTGGGCGTCATCTGCCAGGAAACGGTTCGACCGATGACGCCAGCAACAAGGCCGCGAGGAGTGCGCCGCCCAACGACTCCGATCAGGGGATGCGGCTGGTCAACGCGAGCGCCGCCGCGGACCCGAGCAGTACCAGCGCGGTGCCGGCGATCATCCACGGTCGTGAGATGTCACGCTGCTTGATCTCGTATCCGATCTGCTCGCCCAACTGCGCATAGACCGACTTCAGTTCGTCGGTGGTGGCGGCGGTGTGGAAATCGCCTGCGGAGATCTGCGCAATCTGCTGCATCGCCTCGGTGTCGAGCGGGACCGGGATCGTCTCGTCATTGACGGTGATCGACCCGTTGTCGGTGCCGAAGGCGATCACCGAGACGGGCACCTTGGCGTCCGCCGCCCGCTGAGCGGCGTCTTGCTCGGTGCGACCGACGGTGCGCTTGCCGTCGGTCATCAGCACGATGCGGGCGGGCGGCGGTCCGGGGTCACTGCCGTCCGCCGGGCCCGGCAGCGACTTGGAGAACAGCTGAATGGTCTGCAGGCTCGAGATGATGGCCTCGCCGGTGGCGGTGCGTTCGTCCAGCGTCAGGCCGGCTATGGCCTGCTTCGCCGCAGCCCGGTCGGTGGTGGGGCTGACCAGCACGGTGGCGATCCCCGCGAACGACACGATGCCCAGGTTCACACCCGGGGTCAGGTCGTCGACGAATTGTGTTGCGGCTTCCTGCGCCGCGGCCAGCCGGTTCGGAGCGACGTCGGTGGCTTCCATCGACAGCGAGACGTCGATGGCGAGCATGACGGTGGCGCGGTTCCGCGGCTCCTTGGTATCGGCGGTCGGCCCGGCCAGCGCGACGGTCAGCAGCACCAGACCCACCAGCACCAGTGCTGTCGGCAGGTGCCGCCACCGGCCGGGCCGGCGCGGCGCGACCTTGTCCAGCAGCTCGAGGTTCGCGAACCTCAGGGTGTGCCGCCGGGTCCTGCGCTGTGCGATGAGGTATCCGATCCCCAGGGCCAGCACGAGAAGTCCTGCGGCGAACCACCAGGGCTGGGCGAAGTTCACCAGGCCTCCCCGGCCCGGGCGCCCGCCGGACCCGCAGGTGCCGTCGCGGCACCGGTCCAGCCACGCTTGCGGGACATCACGAAGCGCATGACGTCGGCAACCCAATCCCGGTCGGTCCGCAGCACCAGATGTGCCGCACCCGCCCGGCGCAGCGCCACCGCAACCCGATCCCGATGCTCCTGCGCCGCCCGGGCAAAGGCCTTGCACAACTCAGGGGTGGTCGAGACCTCCTTCGTCCGACCGCTTTCCGGGTCCATCAGGGTGACAAGCCCGACGGCCGGCAGTTCGACATCGCGGGGGTCGAGCACTTCGACCGCGAGCAGGTCGTGCCGTGCGGACAGCGCACGCAGCGGCCGCTCCCACGTCATCGGCCCGATGAAGTCGGACATCACCACCGCCAGCCCGCGCCGGCGCGGCGGTCGGCGAAGTTGCTCCAGGGCCGCTGCCAGATCGCCGCGCCCGCCCGGCCCCGAACGCGGTGTGGAAGCCAGTTCGCGCAGCAGGTGCTGCAGGTACGGCCGGCCACCGCGGGCCGGAATCCTGCTGACACCGTCACCCGTGGCCACGACGGCGCCGATCCGGTTGCCGCCGCCGCGGGTGAGATGACCGACGGCGGCCGCGGCGGCCACCACCAGGTCGCGCTTCTCGCACCCGGTGGTACCGAAGTCCAGCGACGCCGAAAGGTCTGCCACCAACCAGGTTTCGAGCTCGCGGTCGGCCACCGTCTGGCGGATGTGCGGCTCGGTCGTCCTGGCCGTCACCGACCAGTCCATCCGCCGGACGTCGTCACCGGGGTGATAGGGCCGGGCGTCTCCCGGTTCCGTCCCCGGCCCCGGTACCAGCCCGAGATGGTTGCCCTGCAGCAGCCCGTCGAGGCGACGCCGGACAGTCAGTTCCAGCGTCGCCAGAGCCGCGTCCAGTCGAGCCGGGTCAGCGGTGCTGGGCGCTCCGGGATGGGTGTGCTGGGACCCGGAAGGGGTCTGCGCCATCAGGCGGCCCCTGGGTGGGTGTACGGACTGACCTGGGGCAGCGGGATGGCCTGCAGCAGCCGGCTCAAGATGACCTCGACCGGAACTCCGTCGGCGAGCGCGTCGTAGGACAGCACCAGTCGATGCCTCAGCACGTCGGCCGCGACGTCGATCACGTCCTGTGGCACGACGAAATCACGCCCACGCACGAGGGCCAGTGCGCGCGCCGCGGCGATGATGCCGAGCGAGGCACGCGGTGACGCGCCGTAGGAGAGCCAGCCCGCCACCTCGGTCAAACCGTGTTCGGCGGGGGTCCTGCTGGCGAAGACCAGGCGCACGACGTAGTCGACCAGGGCGTGGTGAACGAAAACGTTCGAGGCGACCTGCTGCAACCTGGCCAGTTCTTCGATCGGCAGCACCTGGTTGGCCACCGGCGGAACGACGCCCATCCGGTAGACGATCTCCCGTTCCTCGTCGGGTTCGGGGTACCCGACCAGCAGCTTGAACAGGAAGCGGTCCCGCTGGGCCTCCGGGAGCGGGTACACGCCCTCGTTCTCGATCGGGTTCTGCGTCGCCATCACCAGGAACGGGTCCGGCATCGGGAAGGTCTTGCCACCGATGGACACATGCCGCTCTGCCATCACCTCGAGCAGCGCGGACTGCACCTTGGCCGGGGCCCGGTTGATCTCGTCCGTCAGCACGAAGTTCGCCACCACGGGTCCGAGTTCGATGTCGAACTGCTCGCGACCGACCCGGTAGATGCGGGTGCCCAGCAGGTCGGACGGCACCAGGTCAGGGGTGAACTGGATCCGGGAGAAGGTGCCCCCGACGACTCGGGCGAAGGTCTCCACCGCCAACGTCTTGGCCACTCCGGGCACGCCTTCGATGAGCAGGTGACCTCTGGCCAGCAACCCGACCAGCATCCGTTCGACCAGCCGATCCTGGCCGACGATCACCCGTTTCACCTCGAAGACGGTGCGTTCCAGGAGTGCGGCGTCGCTTGCCGGGGTGTGCTGCACCGGCGGTCGGTGAGCCGGGCTTCCGACCGCGGCTCCCCCACTGCGCACCTCTGAGCTCACCAAGTCCTCCTCGCGTCGGCCGTGGCCGCTCGTTCTGCTCGTCCTGGATACATCTGTACCGCGCCCCGCACCCATCGGTCCGGCGGTCTGCGGCCGCGCCCGGGCGAACCCCGGCCACGGCTGCGGTACACCGAAGCAGGGCAACATGAGAATCCCACCCGAGCGGCCCGGCCGGGGTCTGTCGTGTCCCCCGGCCCATTGTTCACGGTCACCGGATCTGCCGGGTGTTCCTCGGCCCGAGCGGGACGGGATCGCCCGCCGTGAACCACTCCGTCGGTGATCGGCTCTCGCGCCGGGCGGCAGCTCACCCGGGCGCCGAGCGCCAGCGTGCCCAGTCGTCCTCCGTGTCGACATCGGCTGTCTCCGTCTCGGTTCCAGCGACCTCCAGGGCAACCAGAGGTGCCAGCAGTTCGCGAAGGGACCGACCCGACCAGTCCGGGCGGGCATCGACCGCGGCGGCCAGGGACGACAGCCGCCACACGCCGGTCAGGTACTGCCGCCGGCCGGCCGGGTCGACGAGCAGGGCACCGTGGGCCGCGGGGACGACAGCCGCACACAGTCGCGAGATCGTGTCGGTGCTGACGCCCGGCAGGTCCGCCGCCAGGACCCCGACGAGGGCGTCCTGATCGAGCTCGGGCAGAGCGGCCAGACCGGTCGCGACGGCAGCTGCCGGTCCCGCGCCGGGCGGGTTCTCCTGGACGGACCTGACGCCGGACGGCAGTGCGCGAGGCGGCCCGACGACGACGATCGGTCCCTTCCCGACCGCGTCCACTGCGACCTGCAGCAGCGTCCTGCCGGCCACCAGCAGACCCGGCTTGTCCCGGCCGCCCAGCCGGCTGCCGCGACCACCGGCGAGGATGACCGCTGCCGACGGGACGCCGCGTGACCCGGTCCCGCCAGCCGCAGCAGTGTCTTCGGTCCGGATCTGCTGCTGGCCGAGTGCCGACTCGTCGGTCGGTGCATCCGTCACTCGGTCGAGCATGGGCTCGATCGGGTCGTCGGTCACCCGCCGGGTCGGGACGCCCCGATGAAGCCGTCCCATCGCATCGGCGAGATCCGCACGTAGGAACCCGAATTCGGCGCCTCGATCATCTGGTCGTTGCCGATGTAGATCGCCACGTGGTGGATGGTGCCCGGGTCGGAGGTGTTGTAGGCATAGAAGACCAGGTCGCCCGGCTGGAGATCGCCCTGCGACACCTTGGGTTGACCCGAGTACTGGTAGCCCGAGTAGTGCGGCAGGTAGACGCCCACCTGCGCCCAGGAGTACAGGGCCAGGCCCGAACAGTCGAACCCGACCTTCATGAAGTCGCCATAGCTGTCGGCCACGCCGCCGTCGCGGATGCCGAGGCTCGGACCCGAGGAGTCACCGCCGCCCCAGGCGTAGGTCGTCCCCAGGTAGGCCATGGCGGCGTTGACCACGGTCTGGCCCATTCCGGAACCGGAGCCGGCACTGGGACCGGGGTCGTAGCTCGGCGACGGCTGCGAGTCGACGACCGCGACTGCGGCCGTTCCTTCGCAGGCGATGCCGTTGCCGTTGGGATCCAGTGCAGAGCGGTAGCCCGGTTCACCGCGAGAGATCGGGGCGGCGCCCGCCGCGCGCGCGTCATCGCAGTTGGAATAGTAGGTCCCGTCATTCGACGGTGCCGGTGCCGGTGCCGGTGCCGGTGCCGGTGCCGGCGCCGCGGGAGCAGGGGCCGCTGCCGCGGCCGTCCCCTCGCACGCGATGCCGTTGTTGTTCGGGTCCAGCGCAGAGCGGTACCCGGGTTCCCCGCGGGAGATCGGTCCGCGCCCGTCGGCCCGCGCAGCGTCACAGCTGGAGTAGTAGGGCGCGTTCGCCTGAGCGGCCTGTGCCTCCTGCGCCGCTCGTGCGGCTTGATTGCGTGCTTCCCGCTCCGCAGAGGCCCGTTCGGCCGCCGCTTCGGCTTCTGCCGCCTGGCGGGCCGCCGCCGCCGCTCTGGCCGCCTGGTCGGCCGCAGCCTGCCGAGCCGCGGCCTGGGCAGCAGCCGCCTGCCGCGCAGCTTCGGCGGCCGCCTCCCTGGCCGCCTGCTCGGCGGCCAGTCGGGTTGCCTCCGCGGCCGCCTTGCGCGCGGCCTCTTCCTCTGCCTTCTTCTCGGCGAGCCACTGGTTGTACTGCTGACGCTGGTTCTGCAGACCGGCGACCGTCTGGAGGGCCGCGCCGTAGGCTGCCTGCTGCTGATCGCGTTGTGTCTGTAGAGCGGCAAGCTGCTGCTGACCCGCCTGCAACGAATCCTGTGCCTGTTGCTGGGCGGCGTCGGCGGCCACCTTGGCAGCGTCTGCCTTCGCCTGCGCTGCCTTCGCCGCGTCCAGGGCCGCCCGAGCGGCTGAATCCAGGTTCGCCTGGTGGGTCCGGGTTGCCTCGAGGTTGCCGATGACGTTGAGCTGCGACTCGGACATCTGCCCGAGGAGCTCCTGGCGCTGCAGGAGGTCACCGGCGCTGGTCGTGCCGACGAACGCACTCACTGATCCCAGCACGGAGCCCTGCCGGAACGACGCAGCGGCAAATGCGGCAGCCTTCTGCTGTGCCGCCGTCACCGCCTGCGCGGCCGCGTCGGCGTCGGCCTGTGCCTTGGTGGCCGCCGACTTTGCGGAGGCGGCGTCGGACTGCGCCACCTGCAGGTCCACGGCCGCCTTGTTGGCGAGCTCGGCCTTGAGTTCCATGTCGTTCTTCAGGCGCTCGATGTCGCCCTCGGTCTTGCTGACCAGGCCGGCAAGCCGTCCGACCTCGGTCGCCGATGCGGCCGCCTGATCCTGGCTGTCCTGGATCTGCTGGTCCGACGGGTTGTCCGGCGGAGGCGGTACTGCCGCGGCGGGCACCGCCGTCCCGACGAGCAGGGCGCTCGCGATGAAGGTCGCGATCACCGCGCCGAGCCAAGAGCCGGCCCGCACGCGTGTCCTCCGGCCACCGGACGCTGCCGGGTGCTGTGCTGGGCGTGGTCGGACGTTGACGGGCACTCGTGACTCCTCCTCCGCGGATCACCACGGACAGTCGGTCAAAACCGCACAAACAACGCGACGGAAGCTGTCAAGGCGACACGCCAGCTGAACCATGCCACTTTGGTCCCGCTATTGGCCAGTGGTCACGATAAACCCAGCCGTCCCAATAAGGACAAAATGGACATACCGGGCAATATTTCACTCAAGTGGGCGCCCGCTACACGCACCGGGGTAGGTCAGAGGGTCGACCACCGCGCAGCGTCACGGTCGACCACGAACGGACGGATGACGGTTTCCCCGTCGTGCTCGCAGCCATGAGGAATCGCCGACTCGGAGTGCTGTGGTGCCTGCTGGCGGGTTCGGGGCTGGTGCTCGTGATCAGTGGATCGTTTCTGCCGTGGGTCATCTCGGGCAGCGTCCGCCGATCGAGTTACGCCGTCATCGGAGTGGCGGAGCGTCTCGGATTCGGCGATGAAGGATTGCTCGGTGCCCTGGTCAGTGCGTGGCCGCTGTTCGGCGTGCTGTCGATGACGCCGGTCATCGCTGGACTGCTCCGGCGCTGGCGGCTGGCCGGTGCGCTGTGCGTGCTCGTTGCCCTGGGAGCTGGTGCGGTGTCGTTCGGCATTCTCTGGGTCGCCGCCGGAAAGGTCGGCCTGACTGTCAGGCTCGATCCGATCGGACCGTCGATCATGGCGTCCGGATCCCTGCTGCTGCTCGGTGGCGGCCTGGGACTGCTGCTCGGCAACGTTCACCCATTCGGCGGCAGAAAGACTCGACCAGATGGTGATCTTCCGTCATGATTGCCACGGGGGGTTGAGCCAGTGACTGAGACGTAGATCACATCAGCGCCGTCCACGGTCGACGTCCGTAACGGGACCGACAGCGCTCCTGAATGCTGGCGATCCCGAGCGGCGGTCGGGGCCCGAATCCGCGACTGCCCGCCGGTGTCACGCCGATCAAGCCACTCCGCCGCCCGGTAATCCCGAACGGCGGGTTCATCTTCCTCGAAGGGAACGACAGACAGATGAGCGAGCAAGGGCCCTATGGTCGCCCCGCCCCGGACGGGCCGCAGCAGGCGTGGCCCGCGGGCGGCCAGCCCGGTGGACCCGTTCCGGGCAGCCACCCCGTGCCACCGCCCGGCGGGCCGTGGCAAGGACAGCCGACCGGCCCCCAGGGCTGGCAACAGCCGGCCGCGGGTCAACCGGCCACCGGCCGGCCGAACGGACCGGCGCCGTCCCAACCCTGGCAGCAGCCGCAACCGGGGCACCCCACCGGTCCGCAGGGGTGGCAACAGCCCTCGCCCACCCAGCAGTTCGGCCCTGTCGGCCCACCTGGTCCGGGAGGGCCAGGCGGACCCGGCGGTCCGGGCGCGCCGTGGTCGACTCCGTCCGAGCCGACGCCGACGGGAAAGAGCCGCACCCCGGTGCTGATCACCGCGATCGCCGTCGTGGTCGCGCTGGTGGCCGCCGCGGCGGTGTACTTCTTCGCCATCCGCGACACCAACAACTCGACTGCCAGCGGATCCACCACACCGCAGGACTCGGTGACCGGTCTGTTCAAGACGCTGTCCAACTCCGATCCCATCGGTCTGGCTGACCAACTGGACCCCGCAGAGGCGTCACTGTTCACAGACCTGAACAGTGACGTGATCACCGAGCTCAAGCGGCTGGAGATCCTCAGCCCGGCTGCGTCCGCGGACACCATGACCGGAACCGACATCACCGTGTCGAACGTGACAGTGGATCCGGCCACCGAAACCATCAATCCCGATCTGCAGATCGTGAAGCTCACCGGCGGAACGGTCACCATCTCCAGCGATCCGAAGAACATCCCACTCAGCGACAAGATCAAGGACGCGTTCGGCAGCACCATCGATCAGGCCCAACCGCAGTCGCAGACCATCAACATCGCCGACGAAGTGGCCAAGAACGACGGCAAGCCGTTCCGCATCGCCACCGTCCAGCGGGGCGACCAGTGGTACGTCAGCCTCTTCTACACAATCGCCGACAACGCCGTTCACGAAGCCGGCCTGGCCAACCCGACGGCCGCGGACCGGATCGCGCCGGTCGGTTCGGACACGCCCGAGGCCGCAGTCGACGCGCTGATCAAGCAGGCGACGGCCGGCAACCTGGAAGGCGTCATCGGCGTGATGTCGCCACAGGAGATGGCCGTGCTGCACGACTACGGCAAGCTGCTGATCCAGCAGGGCGACGCGGGAAGCCTGAGCTCGGACGTCACCGATCTGGGGGTGAAGGTCGACGATGTCAAGTGGACGACGTCCGAGGTCACCGGTGGAACCAAGGTCTCGCTCGCCTCGCTGACGCTCACCGCGGACGGCCAGACCGTCACCCTGACCCGGGACGCGGCCGCGAATTCGGTCACGCTCACGGTCCCCGACCAGCCGGCCGTGACCCTCGACGAATCGACCATCGACACCTACCTCGCCGATTCGCTCGGCTCGGGCGACCTGGACCCGCAGCTGCTGGACGTCATCAAGCGCGAGTTCAAGCAGGTCATCGGACTCGGCGTGGTCACCGTTCAGGTCGACGGCCAGTGGTACGTCAGTCCGGTCCGGTCGTTCTCCGACATCTTCCTCTCGCTGCTCAAGGGCCTCGAGCCGGGCGACGTCGACTACCTGATCAACCTGGCGCGCAACTGACCCAGCTGACCGGGCGGCCGCGCGACTTGGGCCGGCCGCCGCAACTCGGTCCCGATTCCAGCCTTCGGGCGGACGAGGACCTTCCCCACATCGGCCCCGGACGCCTCGCGTCCGGGGCCGATGTTGTCCTCCCGCCGCGTTTGCACTGCTAACAGGACAAGCGTACTGTTTACCTCCGAGCCGTTGCACCGCAGCCATTCCGGGGTCGAAGGAGCCTGTGCAAGGGGCGCACGGGACAATGGCCCGACGTTCCCCGAGCACCGCCGCCAGGGGGACTGCCGCCACCAGGAGCAAGGAGAACCCCGTGCCTGCCGCCAGCAAGGACAGCTTCGCCGCACAGGACACCCTCACCGTGGGTGAGAACAGCTACCAGATCTACAAGATCGCCGGGGTCAAGGGGCTCGAGAACGCGCACAACCTGCCGTTTTCGCTCAAGGTGCTGCTGGAGAACCTGGTTCGCACGGAGGACGGCGCGAACATCACCGCCGACCACATCCGGTCACTGGCGAACTGGGATCCGACCGCGGACCCCAACGTCGAGATCCAGTTCACTCCGGCCCGGGTGATCATGCAGGACTTCACCGGTGTGCCGTGCGTTGTCGACCTCGCCACCATGCGGGAGGCGATGGCCGACCTCGGCGGCGACCCGGACAAGATCAACCCGCTGGCCCCGGCGGAGATGGTGATCGACCATTCCGTCATCGCTGATGTGTTCGGCCGCGCGGATGCTTTCGAGCGCAATGTCGCGCTGGAGTACGAGCGCAACTTCGAGCGCTATCAGTTCCTGCGGTGGGGACAGACCGCCTTCGACGAGTTCAAGGTCGTCCCGCCGGGCACCGGCATCGTCCACCAGGTCAACATCGAGTATCTCGCCCGGGTCGTCATGCAGCGCGACGGAATCGCTTACCCCGACAGCTGTGTGGGCACCGATTCGCACACCACGATGGTCAACGGCATCGGTGTGCTCGGCTGGGGCGTCGGCGGCATCGAAGCGGAGGCCGCGATGCTCGGGCAGCCGGTGTCGATGCTGATCCCGCGCGTCGTCGGCTTCAAGCTGACCGGCGAGATCCCGGCAGGCACCACCGCGACCGACGTGGTGCTGACGATCACCGAGATACTCCGCCAGCACGGCGTTGTCGGCAAGTTCGTGGAGTTCTACGGCGCCGGGGTCGGCGCAGTCCCACTGGCCAATCGGGCGACGATCGGCAACATGAGCCCGGAATTCGGTTCCACCGCGGCGATCTTCCCGATCGACGAAGAGACAGTGAAGTACCTGCAACTCACCGGACGTCCCGCCGAGCAGGTCGCCCTGGTGGAGGCCTACGCGAAGGCCCAGGGCCTGTGGCACGACCCCGACCACGAACCCGTCTACTCCGAGTACCTCGAGCTCGACCTGTCGACGGTCGTCCCGTCGATCGCCGGCCCGAAGCGCCCACAGGACCGGATCGAACTGTCCGATGCCAAGGCGTCCTTCCGAAAGGCAGTGCACGACTACGTCGTCAACGGCGACGCGACACCGGAGACGAAGCTCGACGAGGCCGTCGAGGAGTCCTTCCCGGCCAGTGATTCCCCCTCGACGAGTGCGAGATACGCCGACGAGGACGCCAACCCCGCCGTCGTGGCCGCGTTGCATTCGGCAGCCGACGGCGCCAGCGGACGGCCGTCCAAACCGACGAAGGTGTCCACCGCGGAGTACGGGGATTTCGAGCTGGACCACGGCGCGGTGGTGATCGCGGCGATCACCTCCTGCACCAACACCTCGAACCCGTCGGTGATGCTCGGCGCGGCCCTGCTCGCCCGGAACGCAGTCAACCGCGGCCTGACGGTGAAGCCCTGGGTGAAGACGACGATGGCGCCCGGCTCGCAGGTCGTCACCGACTACTACAACAAGGCAGGCCTCTGGCCGTATCTGGAGAAGCTGGGCTACAACCTGGTCGGCTACGGCTGCACGACGTGCATCGGCAACTCCGGTCCGCTGCCCGACGAGATCTCCGCCGCCGTCAACGATGCCGACCTGACCGTCGTGTCGGTGCTGTCGGGCAACCGCAACTTCGAGGGCCGGATCAACCCGGACGTGAAGATGAATTACCTGGCCTCTCCCCCGCTGGTCATCGCCTACGCCCTCGCCGGCACCATGGATTTCGACTTCGAGACCCAGCCACTGGGCACCGACACCGACGGCACCGAGGTCTACCTGGCCGACATCTGGCCGAAGCTGCCGGAGATCCAGGAGGTGATGGCCTCCTCCATCAACAAGGAGATGTTCTCCTCCAGCTACGCGGACGTTTTCGACGGTGGCGAGCGGTGGAAGTCGCTGCCGACCCCGCAGGGCAAGACCTTCGAATGGGACCCCCAGTCCACCTACGTCCGCAAGCCCCCGTACTTCGACGGCATGCCCGCGCAGCCGGAACCGGTCACCGACATCACCGGAGCCCGTGTGCTGGCCAAACTGGGTGATTCGGTGACCACCGACCACATCTCGCCCGCCGGGGCGATCAAGGCCGGCACTCCGGCAGCCCAATACCTCTCCGAGCACGGCATCGAGCGCAAGGACTTCAACTCGTACGGCTCCCGGCGGGGCAACCACGAGGTGATGATCCGCGGCACCTTCGCCAACATCCGGCTGCGCAACCAGCTGCTCGACACCTTGGAATCTGGCGGGGTGCAGGGCGGCTACACCCGCGACTTCACCCAGCCCGATGCGCCGCAGGCGTTCATCTACGACGCTGCGCAGAACTATGCGGAGCAGGGTATTCCGCTGGTCGTGTTGGGTGGCAAGGAGTACGGCTCGGGATCATCGCGGGACTGGGCCGCGAAAGGCACCGCACTGCTGGGTGTCCGCGCCGTCATCACCGAGTCGTTCGAGCGCATCCACCGTTCGAATCTGATCGGCATGGGCGTCATCCCACTGCAGTTCCCGGAAGGCGAGACCATCAAGACGCTGCGGCTCGACGGTGACGAGACCTTCGAGATCTCGGGCATCACCGAGCTGAACGAGGGCCGCACCCCCCGGACCGTGAAGGTGAAGGCCACCAAGCCGTCCGGCGATGTCGTCGAGTTCGACGCCGTGGTCCGGATCGACACCCCCGGCGAGGCGGACTACTACCGCAACGGCGGCATCATGCAGTACGTGCTGCGCAGCCTGCTCGGCTCCCGCGGCTGACCCTTTCTCATTTGTTCGCTGCTCGCGGTGCACGCATGCAGGTCTGCATGGTCGAAGGGAGATCGGCGCTGATGCCCAAGGTCAGCGCTGATCACCTGCAGGCGCGCCGCCGGCAGATCCTGGACGGTGCACGCGCCTGCTTCGCCCGGCACGGTTATGAGGGCGCGACCGTCCGGGTCCTGGAAGAGGAAATCGGTCTGAGCCGCGGCGCGATCTTCCACCACTTCCCCGACAAGGACGCCCTGTTCCTGGCTCTCGCTGTCGAGGACGCCGACGCGATGCTGGTGACCGTCGCACAGGACGGCCTGGTGCAGGTGATGCGCGAGATGGTCGCCTCGCCGGACGCCGGCCGGCTCGGCACGCAGCTGGAGTTGTCCCGGCGGCTCCGTACCGACCCGTCCTTCCACCGGGTGTGGTCTCCTCGGATCCGCGCCCTCGAGCAGGCTGTTCGCGCCCGGCTACACCGCCAGCAGGACGCCGGGATGCTTCGCGCCGACGCGGACATCGACCAGATCGCGGCCTATCTCGAGCTGGTGTTGGAGGGCCTGGTCGCGCATCTCGCCGCCGGGCTACCCGCCGATCGCCTCGGCGGTGTGCTGGACCTGGTGGAGGCCTCGGTCCGGCGCAGCTGACTGCGGCTTGGGGACGCCCGGCGGCGACGGGGATTGCGCCATCCCGGAGGCGGAGCCGGTGCGCTGATCGGTCGTGCCGTCCCTGAGTGGTCAGCCTCGCCGTGGACGGGTGAACTCCGCGCGCCAGCGGGTTGCACCGTCGGCGTCCACCAACCGCTCGATCCGCACCGCTGCCAGGCCTTCCCCGGCGAAGAGCTCCAGCTCCGCGCGGGTCAACGGCCACGGCGGGCCCCCGGGGTTCGTGTCTTCGTCCTCACGCGCCGCCTGGATCACCACTGCCGTACCACCCGGCGACACCAGATTCGCAACCGCGGCAATCGCCTGTCGGCGCAACGACAGCGGGAGCGCCTGCACCGTGTAGATCTCGACCACGAGGCCGAAGGACCCCGACCACCGCACGGGCAGGTCGAACAGGTCCTGGACGGAGTAGGCCACCGACGACGCCGGATGCCGGGACCGGGCGATCGAGATCGCCGTCGGTGAGATGTCGAAGGCGGTGGTCCGGTAACCGAGTTGGGACAGGAATTCCGGGTCCGCTCCGAGGCCGCAGCCGACCACCACCGCACGACGGCCGTCAGCCTCTCCGGCGCCCATGGCTTCGCCGGCGGCATCGCGCTGTCCGGCCCGATCCAACCATTCGGCCAGTTGCGGCTGGGGCGATTCCCTATCCCACGGCATCGAGACGGCGCCGCGGGTGGCGGCGCCGTACAACTGATCGAACCAACCGGTGGGATCGTCAGCCGCGATAGCGCGCTCGGCCAGCACATCGGCCCGGGTCTGCCAACTCGGCGAGGTCAGTCGCAGAACGGCGGGCACGAGGACGTCCCAGACTTGTCGCGCAACATCCTGTTCCAGTGCTGGGACGGTGAAAAGACGGGCTGGACCGATCTCAGCGGCAAGTTCCGCACCGGGTCGCGTCGGAGCACCTCGATCCCCGCCGGCGCTGACGATCAGGGTGGGGACGGTGATCTCGCCGAGCCTGTCGCGCCATGAAGCACCGCCCTCCACCAGCGCGGAGTTCCGCGCACCGGTCGGTCCGTCCGGACCAACTGCACTCGCGCGGCCGGCGAACAGGGTCAGGGTCTGGACGCGGTCCGGATGCTGCAACGTCAGGCCGACGGCGGTTTCAACGCTCGTCGGCCCGCCGACGACGTGCGCGGCGACGCGGCCGAGGGCGTCCAGAATTTCCACGACATCAGCGACCCGGGCGGGCACGGCGGCTCCGGGCTCGGCCGCGCGAGCGCGAGTCGGGCGGCCGGTGTCCGGGATGTCGTATCGGATGACGAACCTGCCGCCCGCGGCCAGCCGGTCGCAGAACTGTTGGTCCCATCCGTTCATCGACGGGTTCACCCCGCCGATCAGCATGACCGCGGGATGTCCGGCCTCCCCGAGGGTCCAGTGGCTCGGTTCTGCTCCGGCCGCGCTGACCGCGCGCTTGTCGCCCATGACGTCCACTGTGCGCCGGCGGGTCGGTGCCGCAACTCCGACCGGGCTCCCATCGGTCAGGGCTTCACCGATGGACAGCCTCCGTGCGGCCGAGGACGGTGACGACTGTCAGCCGGGACCGTCGGGCCCCTGCCGCCGCGCCCACTTCGTCGCCTCGGCCATCCGTGAGGCACCGGTCATCGCGGCTCGCCGCCACGGCGGCATCCCTTCGATCTCGATCTCCAGCGAGAAGCTGAGCACGGTCCGGATGAGCACGATGATCCCGAGCACCGTGACGCTTTCCAGGGTCGGCTCGACGGCGACGGTCTGCACCAGGTCCGCGGCGACCAGTACCTCGAGGCCCAACAGCAGTACCGCGCCGATCGACCGACGGAGGGTGTTGTAGGCGCTGTGGCCGTCCCGGGTCCGCCGCCACACCGAGATGCCCAGGAAAGCCGTCCAGACGAACCCGAGGACCAGGACGATGGCCCCCACCACCTCGAATGTGCGCGCGATGTGTTCCATGGCGTCGGTGAACTGCATCGGAACCTCTTCGAGTGCGGTGATGCCGCGGCGTGCGGCGGTTGCTGCGGCGAGCGTAAGTCCGATTCATCCGTAGCGTCCTCCTCCGAGCGGGATGACCCCCGCCCGCAAGGCGCATGGGGTCGCACCCGCAGGGCCCGCCACCGCACGGGTCGCCGCATCGCCAAAAGCAGAGCGGCGGGCAGTACCAGAGACCGAGCCCGCGGTCGCGATCGGTCGCCGCCGACCGGCGGAGGCCTTGTGTCGGAATCGATAACCACCGCGCTGCGACACCGGTTGTTCCGAATCGACCGGTTCACAACGGAGCAACCCGCCCGGCGGCCCGCACCGGGGTGCTGTTCGCGAACGGCAACCGCGGTCAGATCAGTGTGGACCGCCGCGAAATTGCCGGGACAGAAATCCAATTCGGGGTCACAGTCGCGCAACGCCTGGTCGCCGGCGGCTCTGGCGCGGCCCGGGCGAGCTTCGCGGCGCCGGTCGATCAGCGGATCCTTGACGGCGTCGCGGGAACGTCAGGGCCGCTGCAGATCACCGCGGTGCTGGCACAACAACTGTCCCGCCGGCTGTAGGCGGCGCGCTGCGGCTATCCCTACGGCGGCGGCTCTGACCGCCGCTTCGCCTGTGGCAGGGCCCCCGGCACACTTCGTCGGCCCACGCCGCACCACGGGACCTTCGACCCTGGGGCGGCCTGGTGAGCTCTCCTTACCATCATCGGGTCCTGCCAGCGCTGCCAGGACTTCATCTCGACGGCGTGAGGCGATCCAGCAGCCGTCCGTCTCACATTGGTCCGTCCGCGGCGAAACTGGAGTGCTCAAATGGTGCCGACCCCGTGTACTTCGCCCCGCGCGTCTGTTGGACACCGGTGGGGGTCATGACCGCAACGGTCAGGTCGCTGATGGGATCGGCCACCCCGTCCACGCATGCGACTGATTCTCTGATGAGCGCGGCGCGCAAACTCCGGGCACACGGCACGGACGCGGTGCTCGTCCACGGTGACGACAGCGCCTTCGTCGGCATGATCACCCGTGCGGACATCATCGATCGGTGCGTGGCTGCCGGCGGCGATCCGGCGACGATGACAGCGGGTTCGCTCATCACGGCACCGTGTCCGGTGGCCCGTCCGGAGGACCACGCGGGCTCGCCCGTCATCGAAGCGATCCTGCGCCAGCGCGTCTCCTTCCTTCCCGTCGTGGACGACGGTCGGCTGGTCGGGATCATCACCCTCGACGCCATCGCATCCCATCTGGTGGACAGGGTCGATGGCTTGGAGATCGATCTCGATACCGGCGAAGCTGAGGTCGGCGGCAGCGGGGGCCCGAGTACGGCACCGGGAGACCCTGCGGGCGCTCACCAGCCCACCGAGGCTGTCGGTCCATTCGGGCCGCCGAGCCGGGACGACGGTACCCACCTGCGGGCGCCGGGTGGTTCCACTCGCGAGCAGCTGCGCCGCGGAGCGTAGGCGGAACGCACGCAAACCTGGGCCGGCGACGCGCAATCCTCAAGGTGGCTACCAACTGTTGCGTGCTGGTCGCGTCGGGTTCACGTGCCGTTCCGCTCAACCGACCAGGCTGGAGCGGTGGGTTCATCCTTGGTGCGACCGATCGATCACCATTACGCCGACTCCGTCGCGGCCGACAGGCTGTGGGAGGCCTTGTCCACTGCACGCGCCGAACAAAGCCACGAGCACATCGCCGACCTGGAAGACGCTGTTTTCGAGTCCTACCTGCCGATGGCAACAGCACTGGCCGATCGCGTCGGGTACGACACCGCCGCCGAGGAAATGGCAGCTCAGCGTGCCGCCGAACTCGGTCTGGCCATGGCGGTCATCGATTGGCGGCATCCGACCACCGGCGGGTTCCGCAGATTTGCCCGGGCATCCATCCTTCGGCACCTGCTCAACCGCTGACAACCCGGGAAACGCTCTGCTCACGAACGGCGCCGCAGCGATGCAGTGACCGCCGGACAGCGAGCGCCGGCTCCATACTTCATCCGCGACAGCAATATCTGAAACTGTTCCTGGTCGGGTCAGTCAACTCGGTCGTCATCGAGTGCGGCTGTCCATTCCGGGATCTTCTTATCCGCCCAATGTTTCTTGCTGACCTCTTTCAAGTAATAGTTTCGCCCACCCTTCTTGGTGAGGTCCCGCTTTTTGAACCGGTACAGGCCTTCACCTCTGATGGCCGCGTCGTCCACTGTTGTTGTCCTACCGCGCTGTTTCCCGTCGAGAAACCGGATGAGTGCCATGGCGAGGCAAGATACCCGACCCAGGTGAACGCGTTCCTTGGCCGCGTGTTCACCGCCCGTTTGCTTGAGTCGTGCACCCTCAAGTCGCCGGGACGGTGCAACGCGGCTCTGTCGGCCGCAGGAGGCGTGGTGAGTTCCTTGCTCGATGACGAGCACGACCGCTTGCGCGAGATCGAGGCGTTGACCACCGTCGAGGATCCGTGGTTCGTCGCACGGTTGGACCTTGACGCCGTGATCCGTCGACATGAACGGCTCCGACGAATGTGCTGGTTGATGTTCACCTTGGGTGTGGTCCTGATGCTCGGCGGGGCCGCCGCCATCCATGAACCGATCTCCATGGGGACAGTGACGGCCGTCATTGGTGCCGGGCTTATTCTGTGGTCGGCGGTGGCCGGTAACAACTTGCCTGCCCGGCGCCCATGACGTTTCCCGTTGTGCGGTGACGGCATCACGACCACACGCCGGGCCGCCAGGCTCATCGGAAATGGCCGCGACAAATCGACGAAGGAATGGGAAGCAGGCTAAATGTGTGGCTCGTCGTTCGCCGGACTATTGGTGGACGCCATTCACGGTCGAGGGTCCGAGCACAGAGGTCTATCCCTTCACATACGAGAATTTCTCGGCGACCAGGCCGTCCCGAACGGTCAGCACGTCGATCCCGCGGACCTGCCCGGGGTTCTCACCCGACCAGTCGCACCGCCATTGCGCAAGCACGCAGTCGCCGCACGCCAACATCGACTCGGTGACGAATTGCGCACCAACCGATCCCGGGAAGAACTCCTCGAACGCGGCCCCGACCGCAAATTGCTCTCGGGGGCGCTTTCCGTCGGCGCTGTCGATTCGACGACGCAGTCGGTGGTCATCGACATGACCGCGCCGAGATCGCCGGCGTCGAAGGCCACCCCGAACCGGCGCACGACGACGAGTGGGTCGATGGGCCGGGTACGACCGAACATGGCCAGCAAACGCGCCTGCGGATCCCCGTCATGGCCATTCGAGGGATCGATCGCACCCAGGTCCGGCGGAACCACGGGACCGCGATCCAACACTCGATGAACACGAAGTTGTCTCATAACCCGTAGAAATGACCCCTCTCAGAGCATTCGTACACGGCATGCGGACCTAGGCAAGCAAAGGGCGGTTCACGAGACAAGTCTCCGTGACTCGTGTCCGGATGCTTGCGAGCAGATATGAGACGTTGTAGCGCGTACACGAGGCACGTGACAGCTTCACTCTGGTAGTGCAAGTCACTCGATCCTCAGGCTCTGCCGCGCTCGTCGTTCACTGTCCCGCGCAGCGGTAGATCGAGGGGCAAGAAGGATCTTGGTCAGCGGGGCCGTGAACGCGGCGTCTGGCTTCGGGCAATACAAGGATATGGAAGCGGTGCTGGAACCAGGCGGAGCGGACGCGGCTGCATCGGCCGATGTCGGCTCTGGTGATCCCGCAACCGTTTTTGCCGTGTTGTTCGATACCCACGCTCCCGGTTTGCACCGGTATCTGAGCCGTCGGGTCGGGCCGGTCGCGGATGACCTGGTGGCGGAGACCTTCCTCGCCGGCCTGGCCGGTCGCGACGGGTACGACCCGGCGAAGGCGGACCCGCGGGCCTGGCTGTACGGGATCGCGACGAACCTGCTGCGTCGGCATTTCCGACAGGAACTCCGCGGGCTGGCGGCGACCGCGAAGGCGGCCGCCGCATTGACCCGGAGTGAATCTGATCCGGCTGACGCCGTGGCCGGTCAGGTGGACGCCCAGGCGCGGATCGCCAGGTTGGCGTCGGGCATCGCCGCCTTGACCCAGGACGACCGGGATGTGCTTCTGCTGACCGCGTGGGCCGGCCTGGACAGCACTGAGGTTGCCCAAGCGTTGGGGATTCCGGTGGGCACCGTGCGGTCTCGCCTGCACCGGGTCCGCCGGCAACTCCGCGCCCACGAATCGATTCACGCCGATCTCAGTGACCGATCCGGCGAGAACACCGGGAGTACCAATGTCTGATCACGACGAGATCACCCGCCTGTGGAGCGATGAGGAACTCGACAAAGCACTCCGCAGCCTGCACGCCGAACCACGAGACTCCTCCGGCGCCCTGGCGGCCGCGAGAGTCAAGGTGTTGGCGGCCGCGAGCGGCGACCCCGTCAACGGCGCCATCGTTGCCGCCTCGACAACGCCTGCCGACAATGCCTCTCCAGCTGGGGATGATGCCCCCGCACGAGGGCGCCGGCGGCGGTGGGTCCGGGTAGTGCTCGCCGCCGGTATTGCCGCGGTCCTGGTGACTATTGGGCTACTGATTCCGTCGTTCTTCACTACTGACCGCAGTGGCACCCACCAGGCCAGGCCGGTGAACACCGCGGAGGCCATTGGGGTGTTGAACCTGGCGGCCGCGGCTGCCCTCGGGGCGACCGATGAACCCGTTGGGGCCGGTCAGTACCGGTACATCCAGACCCACGCCTGGAACACCGTATTCAGCGGCTACAACATCTTCCAGGACGAGACCCTCAGTCAGGTATGGGTTCCGGCCAACCCGGATGACCCCACCCAGAACTGGATGATGGACCGCGACCCGACCGGTAACCGGGTCTGGATCAAAGGCACCGAAGAAGAGGCCCGCGAGGACGGCACCTCCACCGACCCGATGGACACCGGCGTCAGCCTCCACGCCACAGCACCTTGCGGGAACTTCTACCAGCCCGGGCCCTGCCCACGTTCCGGGTCGTGGCAGGACCCCACCCCGTCTTTCCTCGCCAGCCTCCCTCGGGACCCGGCCCAGCTGTACGCAAGGCTCCAGGCCGACGCACCCGACAACGGGAGGGGCAACGCTGAGCTTCTGGTGTACGCAGCCGACGCACTGCGATCAGGTCTAGTCCCGGCCGACCTACGGGCCGCGCTGTATCAAACCCTCACCCGCCTGGACGGCGTCGACCTCGTCGACCAGGCCGTCAACCTCGACGGCCGGGTCGGCACCGCGATCGGGATCGACGACGGCCAATTCCGGCAGGACATCATCATCGATCCCACCACCGGGGCCTTCATCGGCGAACGCGAAGTCCTGACCGGCGACTACGAAGGCGCACCCGACGGCACCACCTTCAGCTACACCGCCGTCAGCACCGCCGTCGTCGACACCATCGGCGAAATTCCCACCAAGTAGTCACCGACAGCACGGGGGTTCCATCATGACCACATCCACGACCGGCCGCCGGCGTGGCCGGCTCACCTGGGGCGATGGAGTTGCCGCGCTGGCCGCGGTCGCGGCCGGCGCCTTCGGGGCATTCGCGTACTACGGCGACACGATCCTTCGGCCGTTCGCGCACACCTTCGGAGTCTGGATCCTGCTCGTCGCACTGGTCAGTGCCCGGCAGACCCTGCTTCGTGGAGCCATCCGCGGCGGCGGCGCTGTACTGATCAGCGTGGTCACGTTCTTCTACGGCAAGCAGATCTACTACGACATCCTCTACCCGGGCCCCGGTTTCCCGTACCGCGTGCAACCGATCGAACTCCTCTTCTGGGGTGCACTCGGGGTGCTCGGCGGCGCCGTCCTCGGGCTCATCGCATCCCGCATCGGCCGACCGGGATGGGGGCCCGCCGCTGCGTCGGCGCTGCTGATGGGTCTGCTCCTGGCAGACGCCTACCGCTGGTACGCCACCTGGGATGAGGATCTACCCATGGGTGCTGCGATCGTCGGTGTCATCGTGATCGTGTTGCTCGGTGAGCGCACCCGGCGGCAAATCGGTTACACCGCTCTGCTGTTGATCCCCGGAACCGTCGCCGGCGCGTTCCTGGTCTCCGCACCCGATTGGGCACAACGTGTGTTTCGCATCTAGCGCCGCGGGGGCGAGGCCGGGCGGTTGACGTTCTTGAACCGACGATCCCAGGACGGCTTCAAAAAGACGCCAGGGCACCCTGTCCGTGATGTCCTGACCGAAACGAGTGGTCGCCTACGAAACGACGGCGGACCTGCCGGACAGGTTTCTGGCAGACGTCCGACGCGAGATTGCCGCCGGATCAACTGATGCGTCACTGATCGACGTCGCCCGGTCCGGGCAGGTGCGGATATCTCTCGAGCACCTACGCGGACACGATCCGGCAACGACCCGCATCGTTCACGGCTGCACCCTCGCCCGAACCGAGCGGATGATCACCCCGCGCTGCGGCTGTCACGGGCCGGCGGTGCGCTGGCGTACGTCCAGCGGCTCAGCCGGATTCTGGAGGTCACCGGGTGTCCGTCCGCAGCGGCCGAGCGGCCGTGAGCGCTGTGCCATCCCACCGGGTAGGGACCTTCGACCGCCGCGGATGCTGCCAAATCCGGGAGACCGAGAGTCGTTACCCGACTGCGGGTGTCGACGCTCAGGTGCCGCCGTCGGCGTTCACCCGCGAGGGTGTCGGCATCACCATCGACTGGAAGCCCACGGAAGACGATCACCTTCGGGAGCAAGCGATCCGCGAGTGGAACAAGCGCCGGGATTTCCGCATCCGCCTCGTCAGCTACCTGATGGTCAACGTGTCCCGACCCGGGGCCAGATCGCCCGCCGGATGGATCGGTTGCGCGGCCACAGCCAGTGGCGCTGTCACCCTTCGTTGATCAGCACGGCCGCACCGGTGACCCGGTCGGTGGCCAGATCACCGAGCGCACGGTTCGCTGCCTTCAGCGGGTAGGGCTGCGTCGTCACGGTCAACCGGTGCCGCCCGGCCAGCTCCAGGAAGTCGCGGCCGTCCTGACGGGTGTTCGACGTGACGCTGCGCAGTTCTTTCTCGTAAAACAACTCGGTTTCGTAATGAAGCGCGGGGACGTCACTGAGGTGAATGCCCGCCACCGCAACGACGCCACCACGGTCAAGCGCCCGTAGCGCCACTGGTACGAGATCCCCGACGGGCGCGAAGATGATCGCCGCATCCAGCGGCTCGGGCGGCGAGTCATACGCCCCGGCAACGGATTCGACGCCGAGATCCACGGCGAGGCGACGCGCCTCGGCGGACCGGGTGAGCACGTGCACGCGCGCGGCGTATTCCGCGATCGCGACCTGAGCGGTGAGGTGGGCGCTACCACCGAAGCCGTAGATGCCGAGCCGGCCACCGGGCTGCAGCCCACTGCGACTCAACGCCCGATAGCCGATGATCCCCGCGCACAGCAGCGGTGCCAGCGTCTGATCGTCGTAGCCGGCAGGGAGCCGATAGGCGTACTCGGCATCCACCACCACATACGGCGCATAACCGCCGTCGGCGTCCCATCCGGTGTATCTCGACCCGGCGCACAGGTTCTCGGCGCCGCGCGTGCAGAACCGGCACCGACCACAGGTGTGCCGGAGCCAGGCCACCCCGGCGCGGTCACCGACGGCGAAGGACCTCACGGCCGGACCCGTGGCGGCCACCACACCCACCACCTCGTGGCCCGGCGTCACTCCCGGACGATGAACCGGAAGGTCGCCCTCCGCGACGTGCAGGTCCGTCCGGCATACGCCACACGCGGCGACTTCGATCAGCAATTCCCGCTCCCCCGGCTCCGGGATGGGCCGCTGCACCTGAACCAGCCGGTGCCGACCGATAGGGCCGGGTTCTGCCACGGACCAAGCCACCATGGTCCCTCGCACGTTCACCGGTCCAGTCTGGCCGCTCCCACGCTCGAATGCTCGCGCTGTCAAGGTGCCGGGCCGGCACGGATCAGTGCCGCAGATGAAGCAGGCACCGGCACGTCCGCCGGCACAGCCAATTCGGCAGCGGGACGAACCGGCGACAGCCTCTGACCACCCCTGCGGACCAGAGACCGTCGCCGGTCCCGGAGAGACCGGCGACCTGCGCCCGGTGGTATCCCACCGGGCCGCGGGACTGCCGGCAATGTTCGGGCGTCACCGGATCAGCGACGGACCGTGCGTCCCTTTCCGACCGTGGTCCAGATCAGAAGCACGATCACCGCGCCGATGAAGGCGCCGATGATGCCGGCCGGCTGCAGGAAGCCGTCCTGCGCGTCCTTGTGGAACAACAGGTAGCCGAGGAAACCGCCGACGAATGATCCGACGATTCCCAGCAGGATCGTCATCGCGATCGACATGTCCTGCCGACCGGGGACGACGAGCCGGGCGAGCGCTCCGGCGATGAGGCCGATGACGATGATGCTCACGATCAGACCAAGCATGGTGTGCCTTCCTTTCACTGATCTCCGAGCCCCGATGGCGCCGGAAGTCGTGGGGATGAGATCCCTCGACCTCACCGACTGTGGCACCCCTAGGGCGGGTGCGGCACACCCCTAGGGAGGTTAATGTTGATGTCATGACACAGCCGTCTGGCAGCACGACACAGTCGTCCGAACCCATCACCGTTGCACTGGTGGACGACTACGACGTGGTCCTGCTCGGAGTGGCGGAGATGCTGTACCCGTATCGGGACCGGGTGGTGATCGCCGAGATCGACACCAACGAACCGGTCGAGGATGTCGTCGACATCGTGCTGTACGACTCGTTCGCACAACCGGAGTCCGACCACGAGGACATCCGCGTGCTGGTGAAGAATCCGCGCGCACGGAAGGTGGTCGTCTACACCTGGAACTTCCACCCCGATCTGGTCAACACCGCGCGGAAGCAGGGAGTCCACGGCTACCTCTCCAAGACGCTTCCGGCGCGCGAACTGGTCGCCGCGCTCGAAGCGGTGCACGCGGGCGAGGTGGTGGTGAGCGAGCAACCTCCACGGGCGAAAAGCATCAGCAGCCTCAACTGGCCCGGGCGCGGTGAAGGACTCACCGACCGTGAGGCGGAGATTCTTGCCTTGATCACCCAGGGCAAGAGCAACGCAGAGGTTGCCGCCCTGACGTTCCTGAGCCCGAACACGGTCAAGTCCTACATCCGGGCCATCTACCGAAAGATCAGTGTCGGTAGCCGGACCCAGGCGGTGCTCTGGGGCGTCAACAACGGCTTCACCCCCGATCACAACCGCATCGAGCACTGGCGCGGCGGCCCCTGAGTGGTGCTCTCCACGGTCGGGGCCGATGGCCACCTGTCGCCGACCTGTCGGCAGACGCCGGCCCGCGGAGCGCCGGTGAGCGGTCAGAGCCCAATGGCACCGTCGATCCGTTCTCTGAGCAGGTCGGCGTGGCCGTTGTGCCGGGCGTACTCCTCGATCATGTGCAGCAGTATCCAACGCAGCGACACGGTTCCGCGCCAGGCATCGTGCCCGGTGATCTCGAGATCCGGCGCCCTGGCGACGAAGTCATCGGTGAACGCCGTTTCCTCGGCCCAGGCGCGGCGGGCCTGTTCTACCAGTTCCGGGTCGGCCGACGCCCCGTCGAAGTCACCGTCCGGTTCGGCGACCGACGAGAACCGTTCAGCCACATCATGTCCGGCCAGATCCCGACGGAACCAGCGGCGTTCCACGTCCGCCAGGTGACGCACGATGCCGAGCAGGGACAGCGTGGACGGCGCCACCGAGCGTGCGGACAGTTCGACGTCGAGCCCGGCACACTTCAGCCGGAGAGTTTCCCGCTGGGCCTGCAGCATCGCCAGCAGCATGGTGCGCTCGTCACCGATCGCCGGGACCGAGCGGAGGTCGTCCGCCTCGGCGACGAACATCTCCGCCCTCCGCTGACCGGCCACAGCACGAGTGTGCCTGGTGCCGCAGGGAAACTCGCGGCGCGGTGCCGTGCAGCCATCACGCCTGTCGCTGCAACGCGCGAGGACTGGGCATGGACACACCCGCGCTCGCGGGCAATGATCTGCAGATCCCTCGACGGGAAGGACGGAGAATGCGCGCACGACGGGTGATTGCCAATCTGAATGTTCCGGATATCGAGGGCGCCAAGAGTTTCTACGCGGACTTCCTCGGGCTCAGCACAGAGGAATTCAACATGGGTTGGGTCGCCCGGTACACCGCTCCGGACGGCCGGGCGAACGTGCAGCTCGTCACCCGGGATGCCACCTCGCCCGTGGACTCGGTTGCCTCGGTGTTCACCGCCGACGTCGAGAGTGCGTACCGGGAAGCACAAGCTCTCGGTTACGAGATCGTCCACCCGCTGACCACCGAACCGTGGGGAGTGCGCCGCTTCCTGGTGCGCGCCCCGGACGGCAACGTCTTCAACATCGTTCACCATCCGGATTGAGCGAACCTGTCAAGATGGCGCACATGGTTTCCATGACCAAGGGCGCCAACACGCCGGTGACCGCGTCGTCGGTGAGAGCGGTGCTGACCTGGACGTCGACCGCCGGTACACCCGATGTCGATGTGTCGGCGTTGCTGCTGACGCAGCAGGGTCGGGTGCGCGACGACGGGGACTTCGTGTTCTACAACCAGCCGCGGCATGCATCGGCAGCAGTGCTGCACGAAGGCAAGTCCGGTGGCGCCACAGCGATGACGGACGTCATCCGGGTCGAACTGGCTCTCGTCGAACCGGCGATCGACTCCGTCGTCATTTCCGCGTCCGTGCAGGGTGGCACGGTGGCCGATGTGCCGGCGCTGGCGTTGATCCTGATCGACGGCAGCGCCGCTGAACTCGTCCGCTTCGAGATCACCGATGCGACCACCGAAACCGCCTTCCTGCTCGGTGAGCTGTACCGGCGTGGCGGTGGGTGGAAGTTCCGTGCCGTCGGTCAGGGGTATGCGTCCGGACTGGCCGGTATTGCCGGTGATTTCGGGATCAGCGTCGAGGACGAGGTGGACGAACCCGAGCGCACCGCTCAGGTGGTCAGCCAACCTGCGTCGAGGGCGCCGACGATCCTGCCGACCTCTGCCGAGGCAGTGCCACCGGGACGCGCACCAACCATGCCACCGCCGGCCGCCGCGGTGCCCGCATCTTGGCCACCGCGCCCACCGGAGCACCCACCGCCGCCGCTGCAACCGACTCCGATGCCACCGTGGCCGGCGGTTCCGTCACCGTTCCACGGCCGCTGAGCCTCGCCCGTACGCCCACGCCACGCCACGCCAGCCAGCCACGCCATGCCATGCCATGCCATGGCGGATCAGACCACCCGCAGCCCGGACATCCCGCCGTCGACCGCCAGCAGCGTGCCGGTGGTGGACGCCGAGGCCGGGCCGGCGAGATAGCAGATGGCGCCGGCGACCTCGACCGCGCTGACCAGGCGGCCCATCGGTTGCCGCGCCCGCAACGCCGCAGCCGCCACCTCGGCGTCGTCCGCCTGGTCGAGAAGCCTCTTCACCCAGGGCGTGTCGGCGGTGCCGGGGGTGACGGCGTTGACCCTGATGCCCTCCCGGACATGGTCGGCGGCCATCGCAAGAGTGAGCGAGGCAACTGCACCCTTGCTCGCGGCATACAGGGCGCGCTGGACGACGCCGGTGGTCGCCACCACCGAACAGGTGTTGACAACGGATGCCTGCTCCGACCTCTTCAGGTGGGGCAGCGCGGCCCGGCTGACCCGTGCGATACCGACGACGTTGACGTCGAGCACACGGTGCCATTCGGCGTCATCGTTGGCAGCGATGTCGCCGACCGCGCCGATACCTGCGTTGTTGACGACGATGTCGATGCCACCGAGCCTTCGGACCACTGAGTCGATGGCGGCTCGGACGGCGCCGTCGTCGGTGACATCGCAGGCGACCGCCATCGCCACCGCGTCCGGTGACCCGTCGATGTTCCGATCCAGCACGGCCACCGTGGCGCCGCGGCCCGTCAGCATCACCGCGGTGGCCGCCCCGATGCCACTGGCACCGCCGGTCACCACTGCGGTCAACCCACTGAAATCGTCCATGCTGCAGCCTTTCCGGTGCGGTCCCGCGGTCAACGACGCGGGTCGACGTGGATCTTCGGACCTGCACCCGCACCGGGCGGCCGCCAACCACCGAGCACATCCCCCACCCGGTCCAGCCCGACGGTGGCCGCCACGAGTGGCCGCGGATCGACGGTGCCGGCGGCGTAGTCCGCGATGGCGCCCTCCAAACCGCCCGAGGCGCTGAGGATTCCGACTGCCGTGACGTCCTTGATCACCATGGTGCGGGTGTCGATCTCGCTCGGCGTCCCGGACAACCCGATGTAGACCACGCGTTTGCCGGGCTCGACGTGCTCCAGGGCGAACGCCGGCATGGCTGCGGAGTGCGTTGCGTCCAGCACGGCGTCCCATGGCAGGGTCGGGAGCTCGCCGGCAGTGAACACGGACAGGCCCAGCGCGCGGGCGAACTCGAGGCCGGGTCCGGGCAGCCCCAACATGTGCACCTGCGCGCCACGGGCCCCGGCGATCTGGGCCGCCAACAGTCCGATCGTGCCGGGACCGAGAATCAGCAGACGGTCACCCGGCGAGAGGGCGGCGGCACGCACCGCCCGCAGTGCGTTGCCCCCAGGTTCGATCAGGGCGCCTGCGGTGTCATCGATCTCGTCGGGCAACCGGTGCAGCGCGGTGACCGGTACGGCCAACTGCTCGGCCAGCGCACCGGGAAACCCACCCCGGATTCCGATCTCGAAACGGTCCTCGCAGACGTGTTGCCGGCCGGTCAGGCACCGGTGGCACCGCCCGCAGCCGAGCATGGTGTCACCGGTCACCCGGGTGTCCAGCCAGCTCGGGTCCACATCGGGGCCGACGGCACTGACCGAGCCGCACCATTCGTGCCCGAGCCGCAGCGGGTAGGACGCATGACCCTGATGCAGGTAGGCCATCTCACCGCTGAAGAACTCGGCGTCGGTGCCGCAGACGCCGACCCGCGAGACGTCGACGACCACCTGACCAGAGCTCGCCTGCGGCGGGGCGACCTCGGTCACGGTGGACCTCCCCGGCCCGGTGACGATGAAGGCCTTCATGCCGTGCGTCCGTGCGGCCGGTGCTGTCCCGCTCTCACCGGGGCGCAACAACCGTCTGCCGTTGCCGCCCCAATCCGTCGATGGCCAATTCCATGACGTCCCCCGGTTGCAGCCACACCGGCGGCGTCATGCCGAGCCCCACCCCCGGAGGCGTCCCGGTGTTGATCAGATCGCCCGGTTCCAGGACGAGGAACTGCGACAGATAGTGCACGATCGCCGCGGGCGAGAAGACCATCGTCGACGTCGAACCCGACTGCCGGCGAATCCCGTTGACGTGCAATGACATCGGAAGATCCAACACGTCGTCGATCTCGTCCCGGGTGGCCATCCATGGCCCGGCCGGGTTGAACGTCTCCGCGGATTTGCCCTTGCTCCACTGCCCTGAGCGCTCGATCTGGAATGCCCGTTCGCTGACATCGTTGACCAGCACATAACCGGCGATCGCGGATTCAGCCTCGACCTCGTCGGCGGTGTAACTGGTCCGGCGACCCATCACGATGCCGAGTTCGACCTCCCAGTCGAGCTTGGTGGACCCACGCGGCGTGCGAACGTCGTCGTTCGGGCCGACCAGCGTGTTCGGTGACTTCGTGAACAGGATCGGCTCCACCGGAACCGGCTGCCCCGTCTCGGCGGCGTGATCGCGGTAGTTCAGCCCGATGCACAAGATCTGGTGGGGCCGGGCGAAGGGCGAGCCTATCCGTTCGCCCGCAAAAGCGCGCACGTCACCGGATTGCACCCGCTCACCGACGAGCTGCCGCAGGGCCGCCAACGCGCCGTCGCCGCCGGCGAAGAAGGCTTCATCGAAATCGCCGACCTCGGTGGAGACATCGACGTAATGATCGTCGTCGACCCGCACCACCGGCCGCTCCCCGGCGACCGGCCCCAGCCGCATCAGGAGCATGAGACGCCCTTTCTCATCGGAGCCAAATCCGCTGCACCGCAACGAGTATGAGCGCTGCGTCGAGCAGGCCCCATGGGTTCAGTGCGATTCACGCGCCACCCGGTCCCCGCTGGAGCCGACCAGAAAATCGAGGTCGGCCCCGGTCTCGGCCTGCCCGACAGTGTCCACGTAGAGCTTCTCCCAACCTCGACTCGGCGCCGCGAAGGCCTTGACCGCCGCGGGCGCCGGAGCCCGCAGCGACAGCTCCGCGTGCGGCACATCGATGTCCAGGCGCCGATTCTCGACGTCCAGCACGATCATGTCACCGGTCCGCACGACGCCCAACGGTCCCCCGGCGGCGGCCTCCGGCGAAACATGCAGCACGACGGTTCCGTAGGCCGTCCCACTCATCCGGCCATCACAGACCCGCACCATGTCCCGAACGCCGCGGCGCAGCAGCTTGCTCGGCAGCGGCATGTTGGCGACCTCGGGCATGCCGGGATAACCGCGCGGCCCGCACCCCCGCAGAACCAGGACCGAATCGGCATCGACGTCGAGGTCCGGGTCATCGATCCGGGCGTGCAGATCCTCCACCGAGTCGAACACCACCGCCGGGCCGCGATGCCGGAGCAGCGCCGGCGACGCGGCCGACGGTTTGATCACCGCGCCGTTGGGCGCGAGACTGCCGCGTAGCACAGCGATCCCGGCATGCCCCTGGAGCGGCGCGGAACGTTCCCTGATCACTTCGCGATCCCAGATCCGGGCATCACCGAGATGCTCGACCAGTGGCCGGCCGGTGACGGTGACGGCTGCCGGGTCCAGCAGGTCGCGGACCTCCCGCAGCACCGCGGTGAGCCCTCCGGCCCTGTGCAGGTCCTCCATCAGGAACCGGCCGGCGGGCTGCAGATCCACCAGCAGGGGAACCTCCGAGCCCGTTGCGTCGAAATCCTCGAGGGTCAGTCGCACCCCCACCCGACCCGCGATCGCCAGCAGGTGCACGACAGCGTTGGTCGACCCACCCACTGCGGCGAGGGCGACGATCGCGTTGAGAAACGCTCCCCGGGACAGGATCCTGCTCGGCCGCCGGTCCTGCTCGGCCAGTTCGACGCAGAGCCGCCCGGTGTGGTGCGCACTCTCCAGCAGCCGGCTGTCCGCCGCCGGGGTGCCGGCGATACCCGGCATCGTCATGCCCAACGCCTCGGCCACGACCGCCATGGTGGAGGCGGTCCCCATCGTGTTGCAGTGCCCACGGCTACGGATCATGGACGACTCGGACCGCAGGAACTCCGGCTCCGACAGGGTGCCCGCCCGTACCTCCTCGGACAGCCGCCACACGTCGGTGCCACAACCGAGCGCGACCCCACGGAATGTGCCGGTGAGCATCGGCCCGCCGGGGATGACGACGGCCGGCAGATCGACCGACGCCGCCGCCATCAGCAGTGCGGGGATGGTCTTGTCGCACCCACCGAGCAGCACGACCCCGTCGATCGGGTTGGCGCGCAACATCTCCTCGATCGCCATCGCGGCCATGTTGCGCCAGAGCATCGCGGTCGGCCGCACCTGCGTCTCACCGAGGGACACCACCGGCAGGTTCAGCGGGATCCCGCCGGCCTCGTACACACCCTGTTTGACGCTCTGTGCGACCTCGTCCAGGTGCGCATTGCACGGCGTCAGATCCGATGCGGTATTGGCGATCGCGATGTGTGGGCGTCCGTCGAAGGCATGGGCGGGTAGACCGCGGCGCATCCAGGCGCGATGGATGTAGGCGTTGCGGTCGTTGCCGGCGTACCACTGGGCACTGCGATAGGCGGTCATCACGTCGGCCCCTGTCTGCGACGCCGGCGCGGTCCGACGGTGAGCGGGCGCCCGGAACGCGCCGTCAGGACGATCCCGCCGATCGGGCGAGCAGCGCCAGCAGCGGCCCCTGCGCCGCGCGCTCCGCAGCCAGTTGCTCCTCTGGACCCGCGTGCTGCGCCGAGCCGAGCAGTTCCTTGATCGATCGGACTGCGGGCGCCGGAGACTCGACCACGGCGGCCGCGAGGTCGGCGACGGCGTCGTCCAGCTCGGCCAGCGGGACGCTGACCAGCGCGAGACCGATCCGCACCGCCTCGTCGGCGTGGACGTGGCGGCCGGTGGCACAGATCTCCAGTGCCCGTTGGTACCCGACGAGCCGGCTGAGCCGCGCCGTGCCGCCGAGGTCGGGCACCAGCCCGAGGCTCACCTCGGCCATCCGGAATTGGGCGTCGTCAGCGACGACGATCAGGTCGCAGGCGAGCGCGAGCTGGAAACCGGCACCGACCGCATGCCCGCAGACCGCGGCGATGGAAATGAAACGGGGATCGGCAAGCCAGCTGAAACCGCGCTGGTAGCCGGCGATGGTCTCGTCCACGACGGTCGGTGGTGCCCCGGCGAGCCGGCCCAGCAGCGAACCACTGTCGGTGGAGAACGCGGAGCGGTCCAGGCCGGCCGAGAACGACCGGCCCTCGCCGCAAACGAGCACCACCCTGGTGCGGTCGTCGAGCCGCGAGCCGATGTGCGCCAATGCTTCCCAGGTCTCGGGCAGCTGGGCGTTACGTGCCTCCGGGCGATTCAGCGACACCGTCACCACGGGTCCGTCGAACCGCACGGCGACGTGCCCGCGCCGCAGCAGATCGTCGTCGATGCCGGCGTCCGCCGCCTTCGTCACTTCTTCTTGGTGCGGGTGGCACCACCACGGCCCCGCAGCGGCACCTCGGCATCCAGCAGCAGTCGATGGACGAACCCGTAGGAGCGACCGGTGCCCTCGGCGAGCGCGCGGATACTCTGGCCCTTCTCGTACTTCTTGCGAAGGTCGGCGGCGAGTTTGTCCCGGGCGGCGCCGGTGATCCGGGCGCCCTTCTTGATCGTGACCGACTTCGTCGTGCGTGATGCGGTTTTGGTATCTGTGGCCACGGTGCCACCCCTTAGTCGGATGCCTGAAGAACGATCGCGGGATTCCCGGACTGCGGTCCATGATCGAACAGAACCGACGGGTGCGCCACCGGGGGCGGTGGAGCCACTGGACACCGGTGCGCAGGCGAGTCCTGTTGCGGGGCGCAGCCGCGTGCTGTCGCGGGCGCTGCCGCTCGTCGCGGACGCTCAGGCGAGCTCGACGAGGTCCAGGTAGTCGGCAGACCAATGATCCTCGGTGCCGTCGGGCAGCAGGATGACCCGCTCCGGCTGCAGGGCCGTCACGGCGCCAGGGTCATGGGTGACCAGGACGACCGCGCCGGCGTACCGGCGAAGGGCGTCGAGCACCTGCTCACGGCTGGCCGGGTCGAGATTGTTGGTCGGTTCGTCCAGCAGCAGCACGTTGGCCGCTGACGAAACCAGGCCCGCCAGGGCCAGCCTTGTCTTCTCGCCGCCGGACAGCGTGCCGGCCTTCTGGTCGAGTTGCTCGCCGGTGAACATGAACGAACCCAACAGGTTTCGCAGCTCCTGAGCACCGGCGTCGGGCGCCGCGTGCCGAGTGTTCTCCCACACCGAGGCCTCTGGGTCGATGGTCTCGTGCTCTTGCGCGTAGTAGCCGAGCCGAAGCCCGTGCCCGGCCTGCACCTCGCCGGTGTCCGGCCTCTCCTGCCCACCGAGCAGTTTCAGCAGCGTCGTCTTGCCGGCACCGTTGAGGCCGAGGACGACCACCCGACTACCGCGGTCGATCGCCAGGTCGACGCCGGTGAAGATCTCCAGCGACCCGTAGGACTTGGACAGATTGGCCGCGGTGAGCGGCGTCCGGCCGCAGGCGGCAGGCTGCGGGAATCTGATCTTGGCGACCCGATCGGCCACCCGGACGTCATCGAGCCCGGCCATCAGCTTCTCGGCGCGCCGGACCATCTGGTGGGCGGCAGCGGCCTTGGTGGCCTTCGCGCCGAGTTTGGCGGCCTGCGTCATCAGCACGGACGCCTTCTTCTCGGCGTTGGCGCGCTCGCGCCGGCGCCGTTGCTCGTCCGTCGAACGGGCCTCGAGGTAGCGCTGCCAGGTCATGTTGTAGACGTCGAGTTCACCGCGGACGGCGTCGAGGAACCAGACCTTGTTGACCACCGCCGCCAGCAGGTCGACGTCGTGGGAGATGATCACCACGCCGCCGGAGAAATTCTTCAGGTAGTCGCGGAGCCAGACGATGGAATCGGCGTCCAGGTGGTTCGTCGGTTCGTCCAGCAGCAGCATCATGCCCGTCGACGAGCCGTCCTCGGCCTTGGCGCCGAACAGGATCCTGGCCAGTTCGACGCGCCGCCGCTGCCCGCCGGACAGCGTGCTCATGGTCTGTGTCAGCACCCGGTCGGGAAGGCCCAAATTGGAGCAGATCCGCGCGGCCTCGGATTCCGCCGCGTATCCGCCCAGATTCGAGAACTGCTCCTCGATCCGGCCGTATCGCTGGGTGGCCGCCTCCAGCTCTCGTGGATCGGTCAGCTCCGCCATCTGGATCTGGACCTTCTCCAGCTGTGCCACCAGGACATCGAGCCCGCGCGCGGACAGCACCCTGTCCTTTGCGGTGACGGTGATGTCGCCCTCGCGCGGATCCTGCGGCAGGTACCCGATCGGCAGGGTCCTGGTGACGTTCCCACCGTGCGGGGTGCCCTCGCCGGCCAGCACCCGCAGGGTCGTCGTCTTGCCGGCACCATTGCGCCCGACGAGTCCGACCCGGTCACCGTGATGCAGGCGAAGGGACGTATCGGACAGCAGGATTCGCGTCCCGGCCCGGAGTTCCAGACCGGTGGCAGTGATCACGTGTTCTGATTCTACCCGGCGCCGACCAGCCGATATCCCGTTCGCTGCCGCCGGCGTCGATCCTGCGGCTCAGCACAGCGTGTGCGGCGTGTCCTTCCGGAATCCCGGCGTGTCGCGAACTGAGCTGCGTGATCAACGGCGGTTCCGGCGCGCGGTCAGCCGCCCAGGCCGGCCCGTTTGAGCGCGTCGGCCATCGCTCCGCCGGGTGCGGGTGCCCGGGGAACGCGGGCTTCGCGGTCCTTGGAGGAGCCAGCTCGTTCAGGTTGGGTCCGGGGTTGCGGCCGGCCGACCTGGCCCCTGGCGTCCTGGCCCCGGTCGGTCCGAACGGCAGGGCCGCGGACCGGCCGCCCGGCCGATGTCCCTGGTTCGTCGTCGAGCCGCAGCGACAGTGAGATCCTCTTGCGCGCCTCGTCGATCTCCATCACCTTGACAGTGACGACCTGACCCGAGGTCACCACCTGACGGGGGTCGCTGACGAAGGTCCTGGACATCGCCGACACGTGCACCAGCCCGTCCTGGTGCACGCCGACGTCGACGAAGGCACCGAACGCCGCCACGTTGGTCACGACGCCCTGCAACACCATCCCGACGCGAAGGTCGGCGATCTTCTCCACGCCCTCGGCGAAGGTGGCTGTGACGAACGCCGGCCGCGGGTCACGGCCGGGTTTCTCCAGTTCGGCCAGGATGTCGGTCACCGTCGGCAGGCCGAAGGTGTCGTCGACGAAGGCCGCCGGCGGCAACTGGCGCAGTGTGGCGGTGTTCCCGATCAGCTCGTGCACGGTTCCACCTGTCCTGCCCAGGATCCTTCGCACCACCGAATATGCCTCCGGGTGAACGCTGGAGGCGTCGAGCGGATCGTCACCGTCGGCGATCCGGAGGAACCCGGCGCACTGCTCGTAGGCCTTCGCACCGAGCCGCGGCACCTGTTTGAGTCCGCGGCGAGACCGAAAGGGCCCGTTGGTATCCCGGTGCACAACGATGTTCTCGGCGAGCGTCGTCGAGATCCCCGACACGCGGGAGAGCAACGGCACGGATGCCGTGTTGACCTCGACGCCGACCGCGTTCACACAGTCCTCGACGACCGCATCGAGCGAGGTTGCCAGCACCGACTCGGAGATGTCGTGCTGATATTGACCGACGCCGATCGCCTTCGGATCGATCTTCACCAGCTCGGCCAGCGGGTCCTGCAGCCGGCGTGCGATCGATACCGCGCCCCGCAGGGACACGTCCATGCCCGGCAGTTCACGGCTTGCATATTCCGACGCCGAATACACCGACGCGCCGGCCTCGGACACCACGATCGTCTTGAGCCCGGGACACCGGGCGGTGAGCTCCTTGGCCAGCCGGTCGGTCTCCCTGGATGCGGTGCCGTTGCCGATGGCCACCAGCTCGACGGCGTGCGCCTTGACCAGACCGTGCAGCGTCGTGAGCGCCTGCTCCCACCGATTGGCCGGCTGATGAGGGTAGATGGTGTCGGTGGCGACCGCCTTGCCGGTCCGGTCGACGACGGCAACCTTGACGCCGGTACGGAAGCCGGGGTCGAGGCCGAGGATGGTGCGGCTCCCGGCCGGGGCGGCCAACAGCAGGTCCTTGAGGTTGGCGGCGAAGACGGCGGCGGCGTCGCGTTCGGCCGACTGCCGCAGCCGAGTCCTGACGTCCACCGCCAGCGAAGGCAGGATCCGGGTGCGCCACGCCCACCGCACCGCATCCAGCAGCCAGGCGTCACCCGGCCGGCCGCGGTCCACCACCGCGAATCGTTGGGAGATGCGGTGCTCGAAATCGGACATCGTGTGGTCCGCTCGCTCATCGCGTCCGGGATCGGCTTCCACATTGAGCGTCAGCACCCCTGCGGCCTCGCCGCGGTAGAGCGCCAGAATCCGATGTGACGGCAGTCTTTTCAGCGGCTCGCTGAACGAAAAGTAGTCGGTGAACTTCGCGGCATCCTTCACCTCGGCGCCCCCGACGCGCAGCCCGGAGGTCATCGCACCCCGTTGCCACAACAGGGTCCGCAGCTCCCCCAGGAGGTCGGCGTCCTCTCCGAAGCGTTCAGCGAGGATCGACCGGGCGCCGGCCAGTGCGGCTGCCACATCCGGGACTCCTCTCTCCGCCGAGACGAAAGGCCGGGCGGCAGAATCCGGTTCGCGGGTCGGATCCCGCAACAGCTGGTCGGCCAACGGCTCCAGGCCCGCTTCACGCGCGATCTGAGCCCTGGTACGACGTTTGACCTTGAACGGCAGGTAGATGTCCTCCAGCCGCGCCTTTGTCTCGGCACCGGCGATGCGGGCGGCGAGCGCGGCCGTCATCTTCCCCCGGGCGGTGATCGCCTCGGTGACTGCAGCGCGCCGGTCCTCCAGGTCGCGCAGGTAGTCCAGGCGTTCGGTCAGGTTTCGCAGTTGCGCGTCATCGAGGGAGCCGGTGACCTCCTTGCGGTACCGGGCGACGAACGGGACCGTGGCGCCACCGTCGAGCAGATCGACCGCCGCCTGGACCTGCCATGGCGCTGCCGACAGTTCGCCGGCGATGCGGGCCGTGATCGCTGCGGCGGTGGTGCTCGCCGTGGTTGTCGCTGCTGCTGCGGGACGGGCGGTGGGTCGGCTCACTGGCGCGCTCCATGTTCCTGCTGATCCGGTCGGTGGGGTGGTGTGGGATGCGGTGATGCGCCGCCGGCGGACGCTCCCCGGTTCTCGTCCCATTGTTGCGAGCCAGAGGACTGCTGTTGCGCAGCCGGTGCTTTCACGGTGATCTCGACCGACAGTGCCCGCGCGGCGACGTCGTCGAGGACGGCGCGGCGGGGTTCGGCGATGTCCGGGAACGAGCGCACCGGGAGCCCGGCCAGCCGCGCCAACCGGCCGTCGCCGAGCACGTCCGCCACGCCGCGCCGGTCACCGCCAACGACGAGTCCGGACAGCGTCGACGCCACCGGCAACAACACTTTCGCGGCGGTCGCGGCGGCGCTGTCGTAGGACGCGGTGCGTTGGTTGCCGCGGCGCCGGGCGAAACGCTGCTGTGACCAGCCACCCGCGGCCGTCCGGCCCTGCAGGTAGGCGCGATCGGTCGACGAACTGAGAACGGTGCCGCCCTTGGCCACTCCCACCGAGTGAGCGCCGCCGCGCACCAGCAGGATTCCCAGGGCGCCCAGCCCGCTCAGATGCTGCAACAAGGCTTCGATCGGTTCCTGCCCGGCGACGGCCATCGGACCGAAAGGCACCGCCATCACCGCAGTCGAACCCTCGCCGGCGTCGACGGTCACCGTCTCGCCATCGGTGCGGACCTGCAGCAGGCCGGCATTCCGGCCGGCGAACCGGTTCACCCAACCCACCAACCGGTCCGGCGGGATCTCGACCACCACTCCCCCGCCCGCGGCGTTGCGACGCCGCGTCACGGCCGCTCCCGCACCGTTCCGCCGTTCACAATCCTGACCCCGCGTCCCATAGTTGACCGGTCAGGCCGGCCAGCGTCCTGGCAGAGGCTGCCGCCCGGTCGTCGGTCAGAGATGCGACGTAGTCGATGATCCCGCGCCCCCTGCCGAGCCGGACGACATCCTCCGGAGACGACGCTGCCTCGCCGGTCGGACCGACCAGCAGTTCCGGCTCGCGGCGGGCGAGCGTGCGGTAGCCCGTCGTCGCCAGGTCGACCAGGTCGAGCAGCCGCCGCGGGGCACGCCCGGCGTCAACCGGGTCGGAGAGCCAGGATTCCAGGTTGCCGACCAGAGAGCTCAACGCCTCGGCCTGTCCCCGTTGGAACATCGCCAGGTCCGGCCGGTCGAGGACGAACCGCTGATGGACGAACTTCAACACCGCCACCTCATGCCACGCCTGCCGGCCGAGCACAACGTGACCCGCCCGGATCGGTGGGTCCGGGATGACATCGACCGACGCCTGGAGGTGCTCGATCCAGCTACCGGTGAAGGTGTTGATCGCCCGCTCCGCGGCGAGCGAGGAGTCGAACGGCACCGCCAGCAGGCCGTCCACCAGGTCCGTTGCGACTCTGCCGACGGCGACTCCGAAGGCGTCATCATCAAAGATCCAGCTGTCTCTGGCCTTGAGTCGGCGGCGGAGGTATTCCAGGGCGTGGCCCGGCTGACGTTCCGATCCGGCGGCGCGCGGGACGAACCCGCCGGTCTGCCCTCTGGCGAACTCGGCACGCCGCCGGATCCAGGTCCGGAACTCTGCGGCGACGGAGGCGTGCTGCAGGACACCGGCCCGATGGAAATCATCGAGATCATGCAAGGAGTAAGCGATGTCGTCAGCGATGTCCATGACGCTGCACTCCACCGTCTGACGGAGCGGGCCGATCCGCGGGTAGGCGGCCAGCACCGCTCGCATCTCGGGAATGTCAGGGGCGTACGCGGAGAACTTGGCCGAACCACGGCCTTCCCAACCCGGTCCGCCGCCGCGCGGGGGGGTCGGCATGGCGACCGCGTCGCTCGGGTGCGGGGTCGGAAAATGCATCCTGCCCCACGGGTACTTGAGGACACCCGCGCGGACCGCCGCCGTCAGGTTGAGCCCCTGCCCTTCGCTGCCGTGCACGTCCAGTTCGGTCAGGATCCGGAAGGTCTGCGCGTTGCCCTCGAAGCCGTCCGCCAGCCCGAAGCGGGACCGGGCGATCCGGTCCAGGATCCGCTCGCCGAGGTGCCCGAACGGCGGGTGGCCGAGATCGTGCGCGCTGGCAGCCGCCTGCACGACGACCGGATCACATCCGCCCAGCTCGTCGGCGAGGCCGGCATCCGGACCGGCTCGCAAGGCCGTGGCAATCGCCCTGGCCACCGCGGTCACCTTGATGGTGTGGGTCAGCCTGTTGTGCACGACCTGACCCGAGGCGCCCTGTGAGATGACCTGGGTGACGGCCGCCAGCCGCGAAAAGTAAGGAGAGAACCTGATCCGTTCCAAATCGACCCTGAACTGAGCCTCGGTGGCCGCCGACATCTCCGTCGCGACCCCGGCCGTCCGAGGGTCTGGCGAGCCGTCACCGGCCTGCTCGACAGCGACCGCGTCGGCCACATCCGCGTTGCCTGTCTGGGTGAAACGGCGAGCCAGGCGCGGATCCATGAGCGGAATCTACCGGTCGGACGTTCTCGCCAGAGCGACGCCGTGGTGCGCGGTCGGTGGGCACCGGAGAGCTCTACCGGCCTTCACCGCGCCCCCGTGCCGTTGGCGGTGTCGGCAGTGCTCTGCGAGCCGCCGGCAATCGCGCTGCTGACGCCGCTGCCGAACATGACTCGCCGCTCGAGGACGTCCCTGGACATCGCCGACAGGGTCACCCCGTGGCTGTAGGCCCTGGCGCGCAACAACATCAGCGCATCCGCCGGCGTGACGTCGGCCTGCGCCGCGACCATCCCGGTGGCGCGATCGACGGCGGCGCGATCCGCGATGACGCCGGTCAGATCGGGGTGCAGACCCGACATCGGCTCTGCCAGGGCCTGCAGGTGCAGCAGAACCGCCGTCGCCGCCTGTGCGTAGGCAATCGCCTCGGTCAGCGTTTCGTCGTCGAGCCGGCCGGAAGTCTCCCGGTACAGGCTCATGACACCCAGCCGGATCCCGTCCGCCTGCAACGGGAAGGCGAACATCGCAGCGACTCCCGCGTCGGCTGCGGCCGCGGCGAAGGCCGACCAGTTCGGCCACGATCCGGCCAGATCGTCGCACAACACCGGCTCCGCACGCCGGAGAGCATCGATACCCGGTCCCTCACCGAGCTGGAACTGCAACTCCTGCGCGGCAGCGGCCGGGCCGTCGGTCGCGGCCACCAGGCGGTCCAGACCGGCCGCGCCCCGCAGCGTGATCGCCACCCCGGTCACGGGCAGATCCCGGAGGCAACCGGCGCACAGCAGCGCGGGCAGCGTTGTCGCGGGCAGCGTTGTCGCGGGCAGCGTTGTCGCGGGCAGCGGTGTCGCGACTGTGGCCTCGCGCGGATCGGGGGATGCAGCCACCATCAACTCGGCCAGGATCCGGTGCACCCGGCGCGACGAGGTCATGGCCGGTGCATGGGTCGCACGGCCACCTCCGGGCCGTACCCGACAGCGCGGTTCCCGCTCACACCAGACACCTTAGGCAGCGGAAGCCGCTCGGCGCTGCGCACATCGGAGCTGCGCGCATCAACACCGCGCACATCGGAAGGCCGAACATCGGCACAGCACCGATCGGGGCGGCTTCCCGCTCAGCGGATCACCGCCGTCAGCACGGGTGTCGTCCCGCCGGCCGAGCGCACCGAGTACAGATACGGGGTGTTCGGGAACAGGCCGACGTCGGTGAAGGTACGGGATGTCACCGTGGCGATCTTGATCCCGGACCGCAGCACGTCGTAGGACGTCGCTGCACCGTCCCAGCCGAGAGTGACGGTCGAGCCCGTGGTGCCGGTGACCCGCAGGTTGGTCGGAACCGCCGCGTTCGGGGAAGGTGTGGTCGGCGGCGGTGTCGATGTGGACACTGCCGTTGTCGGAGCCGGTGTCGTGGGCACCGTCGTGCTCGGACTCGTCGTCGGAGACGTCAGGCCGATCCGCACGGTGATCACCGGTGTCGTCACGCCGGCACCCCGGACCGAGTACAGGTACGGCGTGTTCGGCAGCAGACCGATGTCGGTGAAACGGTTTCCGGTCACGGTGGCGATCCGCTGATCTGATCGCAGGACCTCATACGTGGCTCCCGCAGGACCGTCCCAGTTGAGCGTGATGGTGCTCGCGGTCGTGCCGCCGACCCGCAGGTCGCTGGGCGCGCCGGTGACCGGTGTGCTGGGTATGGGGTTGCTGCTGGTGGACCCGGTGCTGGTGGACCCGGTCGGGGTCGTCGGAGTCTGGTTGGTCGTGGGAGTGGTGGTGCCGGACGGCGCGGTGGGAACCGTGCTCGTCGGGCCGGTGCCTGCGGCGTACTTGACGTCGACGTAGTCCACGATCATCGGCACGCCCGGCGTGGTCGCGGCGGTGGGGCCACCGCCGAGCTTGTTGGGGAAGGCACCACCGATCGCGACGTTCAGGATGATGAAGTAGCCGGCGTGTTCGGACAGCGACGCCCAGGTCTGCGCGGGCACCTGATTCTCGTTGACGGTGAACGTCAGGGTTCCATCCAGGTACCACCGCAGTTGATCGGCAGGGCCGGTGCGGTCCCATTCCAGGCCGTAGGTGTGGAATCCTGCCTGGCAAGTGGTCACCAGGCACGGTGTCCCGGCGTTGTTCACGCCGTTGTTGATTCCTTCTGGTTCGTTGCAGGGGCCGCCCCAGGTCCCGCAGTGCAGGACGTTGTAGGTCCAGTTGAGTCCCTGCACGTTCTCCATGATGTCGAATTCGCCGATCGCCGGCCACGACCACCGATCGGCCCGGTAGGGACCGCCCAGCATCCAGAAGGCCGGCCAGTACCCCTTCGCGGCCGCGCCGGTGACATTGGGCATCTGCAAACGGCTCTCGACTCTCATCACGCCGTTGTCCGGCGGCTTGAGATCGGACCTTGCGGTCTCGACCCTTGCCGAGGTCCATGCGCCGGCAGCATCTCGCTGTGGGGTGATGTAGAGCGCGCCGTTGCGCACCTGCACATTTCGCTGGTCGTTCGTCAGCGTTTCGATCTCACCGGTCCCGAAGGCCGCCGGCCCACCGGGATACGACGTCCCCAGTGTCAGCAGCCATTTCGCAGGGTCCGGTAGCCCCGATCCGGAGAAGTCGTCGCGGAAAACTGTTGTCCAGGCCGGCGCGGCCGCTGCCGTCGTTCTGGGTACCGGCGCAGCAGCGGCCGACCCGGTCACCGCAAGGCCTACCCCCGCCGCGCTCAGGGTGAGTCCTGCAAGGGCGGCGAGGACAGTGGGTCGAGAGCGCATCAGGGTCCTTTCAAGGGGCTGCCCCGGGCACTCGGCGGCGATGGGAAGACTCGCCATTTATGACAGGCAGTAGTCAGAAAGTAACAGATTGCTGATGGTCTGGTGAAGCTGTGATCGCAACTCAAGCCGTTCGGTGGCATCGCTTCCACGCCGGGCCGCAGTCGGTGTTGGGACGGTGACCATCCGCTCGCAGGCCACGAACACGGTGCTGCCGAAAGGGGTGAGCTCCCGTTCACCGAGCGTCCGGCCGGATGCCGGTCGTGCGTCAGGCCCGCCGCGAGATCCGGTGCTGTTGTGGGCTCATCCCACGGACCCGTTTGAATGCAGCACTGAGCGCGTACGGACTGCTGTAACCGACCTGCCTCGCGACGGTGGCCAGCGTTGCGTCGCTGTCCAGCAACAGATCCGCGGCGAGATCCAATCGCCAACCGGTCAGGAACGTCATCGGCGGCTCACCGGACGCTTCCACGAAACGTCGGGCGAACATTGCCCGGGACGTTCCGGTTGCCGCAGCAAGCGAGGCCACGGTCCAGGGCCGGGCGGGCGCATTCTGCATCAGCCGTATTGCGCGTCCGACAACCGGATCCGTGGTCGCCCGGTACCAGCCCGGCCGACTGGATCGATGGTCGGCGAGCCACTCGCGCAGGGCGGCAACCAGCAGCAGGTCAACGAGCCGGTCGAGCACGGCTTCCTGGCCGGGCCGATCGATGGTGGCTTCGCGTTCGACCAGCGCGATCAGCGACTGGTCCCGGTCGGCGGCCCGGAGGGACACCAGTGGGGGCAACGCGGCAAACAGGTGCCGGCCGATCTCGTGTTGGCCGGTGTAGGTCCCGGTGATCATCACCACCTGGCCGGCCGGGTCGTTGCCCCACGTCCGCACCCCGAGGCCGGCGATGTCCACCAGTTCGCGGCCGTCGATCGTGGTGCACCGTTGGCCGGGATGGATGACGGCCTGCGGTGGAACGCCGCGCTCGCTGGAGATCGTGTACCCGTCCGGGCCCCGCAACACCGCGACGTCACCGCGTTGCAGGGTTGCCGCGGGCGCGGAATCCGGCTCGATGTGAGCCGACCCCGCGGCCATCGCCACAACCGTCAGCGGGGCCTCGTCCTGGATGCGCAGCGACCACGGCGGCTGGAGCACCGAACGCAACACGAACGCGCCTCTGGCCCGGGGCCCGTCGAGCAAGCCGACCACTGAGTCCATCACCGTAAAGTAGACGCACACGCATGGTTCCGAGAGTGTGAGCCATGGATCGTCTCGCCGGCCGCCGTTGGAATGGTCGTCATGACCAGCGAGAGCAATTCCACGAAGATGAACTCCAGCGCTACGACCCTCGTGCTCGGTGGCACGGGTCGCACCGGTCGCCGGGTGATGAAACGGTTGGCCGGGCGCGGGGCCGCCACGCGGGTGGGCTCCCGGAGCGGAAGCCCCCCATTCGACTGGCAGCACCCAGCGGGCTGGCCGGCGGTGCTCGACGGCGTCGACTCCGCCTATCTGTGCTACCACCCCGACCTGGCAGTGACCGGTGCCGCGGACACCGTGGGAGCCTTCGCCCGAGCCGCGGTCGGCGCCGGAGTTTCGCGGCTTCTGGTCACCACGGTCAGTGTTCCGCGTGCCGCCTACCTCGCGGCGATGGCCGACGCCGGTGTTCCACGGGAGGTGACCGATCTGATGGGGTACCTGTTCACCGAGGTGCTGGACGGTCGCAATGCCGTCATCGGTGACGGCGTCGAACGCGCATTGGGTCGTCCCGCGCGGGATTTCGCCGATTTCGCCCGCGCAGCCTCGGCGGCCGGTGCGTGGGATCGCACGTCCGCGGTGCACTGAGCACGGCGGCGTCGGTGCCCACGGCTCCCGGACGGCGCTTGGCCGGCGCAATGGTGGGGCGGAGTCTTGTCCGCCATAGGGGCCGACGGCTGCGATGACGACCGATCTGTCAGGTGTCCGATGAACCTTCCCGGCGCACTGCTGACCCAGCCGCTGTCGGCGCTGCGGTGTAGACCATCCCCATGACGACATCCGACGACCCCGCTTCGCGTTCCGGGCTCCTCCCCCTCGCCGGCAGTGACCGGTCGCCCGTTCCGGGAGCGCGGCCGGCTCCGCGCTCTGCGACCTTTCACGACCCGATCGAGGCAACCCTCGTATTGCGCCGTCGCGCCGCACTTTCCGACCGGGCGGACGTTGGGCCGCAGGATGTTCCACTCGGTGCCGACCCCGCTGACGTCGCGCTGGTGACCCGGACCTTGAACGATCTCGGGGCGAGAGTGGTGGACGTTCACGAAGCGTCGAGACGCGTACGGGTGGCCGGGTCAGCCGAGTTGCTCGGATCCATTTTCGGCACGTCGCTGGAACTGGTCAGCGTCCCGACGGAGGACGACGGCAGGCTGACCTTCCGGCAACGAACGGGCGAACTCAGCGTGCCGGCACCGATCAGCGGAGTCGTCACCGCGGTGCTGGGTCTGGACGACCGGCCGGCCGCGCGTCCCCGGCTCGCCGTCGCGCCCGCCGCTGCGGTCAGCACGAGCTATACCCCCGCCGAAGTGGCGCGGCTGTACCGGTTCCCGGACGGGACCGACGGCTCGGGACAGCACGTCGCCATCCTGGAGCTGGGCGGTGGGTACCGGCAGGAGGATCTGGACGTGTACTTCGCCGGGCTGGGCATCCCTTCGCCGCGGGTGACCGCTGTCGGGGTGGACGGCGCAGCCAACAGCCCGGGCGACGCCACGGGCGCGGACGGTGAAGTCATGCTGGACATCGAAGTGGTGGGCGCGGTCGCACCGGGGTCACCGATCGAGGTGTACTTCGCGCCGAACACCGACGACGGGTTCCTCGATGCGCTCAGCCAGGCGACCCACGCGGCCCCGCGACCGGTGGCGATCAGCATCAGCTGGGGGCAGCGCGAGGACGGCTGGACCCCCCAGGCCCGCACCGCCTTCAGTGATGCCATGCAGGACGCCGCTGCACTGGGTATCACCGTCACCGCGGCGGCGGGGGACAACGGTAGCTCGGACGGCGCCACCGACGGCTCGCCGCACGTCGATTTCCCCGCGTCGAGCCCGTGGGCCCTGGCCTGCGGCGGCACCAGGCTGGACGGTGATCCGGCAACCGGTGAGATCTTCGCCGAGGTGGTGTGGAACAACGGTCGCCGAACCAGTGCGACCGGTGGCGGCGTGAGTGTCATTTTCCCGCAACCGATGTGGCAATCGACGGCGGGTGTTCCGGCCATCGGCGCCAACCCCGGTCGCGGTGTCCCCGACATTGCCGGCAATGCAGACCCGCAAACCGGCTATCGCGTACGGGTCAACGGATCTGACACGGTGATCGGCGGCACCAGTGCCGTGTCACCACTGTGGGCGGGCCTGGTCGCCAGATTCGCCCAAGCCATGGGCACCTCACCCGGATTCCTGCAGCCGGCGCTCTACCGTTCCGGCGCCACCACCGGGTTGGCCGGCTTCCGTGACATCACCTCCGGCAACAACGGTGCCTACTCGGCCGGACCGGGGTGGGATGCCTGCACGGGACTGGGAGTGGCTGTCGGGGACGAACTGCTGGCCGTGCTGAAGGCTTCCCCCGGCGACGCCGCCGGGGAATCGCCCCGGCGTTCCGATCCCGCTCCGGACATCCCGGCGGACCGGACCGCCCGGGAACTCGAGGACGGTGACCCAGCCTGGGATTCGGACGAGGCGGAACGCATCGCACAGCGGCCGGACTTCTGATCAGGCGTCACCGGCGCCGTCAGCGGGCGGACATCCGGCCGCCCCTGGCCGCTGCGCCGGTCGCGGGTGAGCAGACCGCATCAGTTCTTGATCGGCGGCGGATCGTCCGGTGCGATGCGGGCACCGATTCGCCGCCACAACGCGTCGGCCTCGTTGCTGTAGTTGCCTTCGCTGTCGAAGGCCTCGGGAGCGAACGTGACGGCGACTGCGACAGCCAGCTTCTGTGACGGCAGATATCCCTCTGCCGCGGCAGCACCGCTGAACATCGGATTCTGCAGGGTCCAGTTGCCGGAGGTCACCACACCGATGCCGTAGCTGTACCCCTCGGACTGCTGGAAGCAGGTGGCGCACCCCTCCAACGGGGCTCCGAATCCGCGCAAGCCGGTGGAAACCTGCGCGTCATGCGACTTCTCGCTGAGCAAGGTCCCCTCCCCCACCGCGACTGCGGTTGCCGTCATGTCGTAGATGTTGGTGGTCTGGATGGCGCCGCGCGTGATGGTCCACGAGGGATTCCAGAACGTGGACTCCTCGTAGAACGGCGCCTTCGCAGCGATGTCGAAGAACCCGCGGCGCTCAGCGGTGAACGCGTGCAGGACCGGTTCTTCGATGGCAGGCGTGCCCGGATCCACGGTGTTGTCCAGCTTCAGCGGACCGAGGATCTTGTCCTGGAGCAACTCGTTCACCGGCTGACCGGTGATCTTCTCCAATGCCAGACCCAGGATGACGTAATTCGTGTGCGAGTAGTTCCAGTTCGTCCCGGGCCGGTAGAACAGCGGCTCGGCGGCCACAAAGGTGAGCAGTTGCTGCGGTGTCCACTGCCGGTACGGGTCGGCTTGCAGTGCGTCGATGAAAGCGGGTTGCTGCACGTAGTCGTGATAGCCGCTGGTCATCTGTGCGAGTTGGCCCAACGTGACTTCGCCGGAGTGCGGCAGATCGGGCAGCCAGGTGGACACCCTTTCCTCCAGCGACACGGTGCCGTCGTCGACCAACTGCAGGAGCGCCGTCGCGACGTAGGAGATGGCGACGGCACCGTTGCGGAAGTGCATGTCCACCGTTGCGGGAACGCCCGTCATCGACTCGCCCAGGGCCGCGGTCACGACGTTCTCACCGTTGCGCGTCACCCGCACGATGACCGACCGCAGGTGCCCGGTCGTCATCCCGTCACGCACGACGCCGAGAACGGCCGCTGCTTCAGCGGGATCGACCGACCCCGTCGCAGACGCTGGGAATGACGCCGGCGAACGATCCGAAACCGGGGCCGAAACCAGTGGTGTCGGCGACGCCGGCCCGCCGGCCGGCTGGGCGGGCGCCCCGGATGTGGCGGTGCTCGCGGGGGGGCTTGCGGAGTTGGTCGCGCCGACGCCCTCCCCTGTTGCCGTACAACCGGCCGTCAGCGCCGCGACGATCACTCCCAGCAGGAACATCCGCGTCCGCGGCCGATCCGCCCGGCGACGGGGCCTGCGATGACGCGAACCCGGGGGATGCGGCGGTGCGCTGTTGGCGGGCATCGACTGAACATAGGCGGTCGAGTTGTCCCAACAGCCCGATTCGTGCAGATTTCCGGTCACTTCGCCGGTGGTCGGCTGCCGTCCACCGGTCCGCGAACGCGAGGTTGTCGCGGCCCGAAGGCACCCTCGATTCGACTGCCGATCGGTACCGCCTCCGCGGCCCGGAGGGACTCGGGCCGTCGGCACCCTGGCATTGGGGATCATCCTGTACGACGAGCGGTGACCGTCATCCGGATTGCCCGCCCGGCCTTGATGGTCGCCGGAGTCGTCGGGCTCAGGTTCGCCGGCGAGTGGCAGTAGCTGCCGTCGATATGCGATCAACTGCAGGGCGCGGTGAATAGGTTCTCCGACGGCAAGGGTTCGGCTACCAAGTTCGGTTCCCGTCCGATGATCGCCACGGCGGTGCCGATCTCGGTCGACGGTTCGCAACCGCGGCTCTCACAGGCCGCTCCCGTGCCGTCAATGGTCACCGTGCTGCACCGTTGCTGTTGGAGATGATGTCATCGAACAAGCCGCCCGGTGCGGGCTGACGGTGTCGGGTGTCCAAGCGATCCGACAGCGACCTGCCCAGATCTCCGATTGCTCAGATGTTGAAGCCGAGCGCCCGCATCTGCTCGCGACCGTCGTCGGTGATCTTCTCCGGTCCCCACGGCGGCAACCACACCCAGTTGATCCGGAAGTCGTCGACCAGACCGCCTTCGCCGCCGACAAGCGCTGCCGCAACCTGCTCTTCGATCATCTCGGTCAGCGGGCACGCGGCGCTGGTCAGCGTCATGTCGATGGTCGCGACGTTCTCGTCGTCAACGTGCAGGTCGTACACCAGACCGAGGTCGACGATGTTGATCCCGAGTTCGGGGTCGACGACGTCCTTGAGTGCCTCTTCGATGTCCTCGATGAGTTGGGGGTCCTCGGTCGGCGAGACCGCTGCGTCTGCACCAGATGCCGCGGCATCAGCCGAGCCGGCAACTGCTCCCGGGGCGGCGGCGTCGAGATCGGCCGCACTCCGGCCGGTTCGGTGCTGCTCGCCCTGCTGAGTGGCGAAGGTATCGGTCATGACTGCAGAGCCCTTTCCTGATCGTCGACCGGCGATGCCGCCTGGTCGGCGGACGTTGTTGTGGCGTCAGATGTTTCATCAGCGGCTGCGGCACTTTCCAGACTCTGGACCGCAGCGTCCTTGAAGGCCATCCAGCCGAGCAGGGCGCACTTGACCCGCGCCGGGTACTTTGCGACACCGGCGAACGCGATCCCGTCACCCAGAATGTCCTCATCACCCTCGACGGTGCCGCGACTGGTCACCATCCTGGTGAATTCGTCCAGCGTGGCGAGCACCTCGCCGAGCGGGCGGCCGATCGCCAGATCGGTGAGCACCGACGTCGACGCCTGCGAGATGGAGCAACCCATGGCGTCGTAGGAGATGTCGCCGACCAGAACGCCGTCGGTGACCGCTGACGCGGCGCCGGACGAGCGGGCACCTGACTCACCGGCAACCGGACCTGCCTCCGCCGGATCCAGGCGCACCCGCAGTGTCACCTCGTCACCGCACGTCGGGTTGACGTGGTGCACCTCGGTATCGAACGGGTCCCGCAGCCCGAAATGGTGCGGGGACCGGTAGTGGTCGAGAATGATTTCCTGATAGAGCTTTTCCATGTGCACGGTTCATCCCACCCCGAAGAATCGCTGCGCGTCCCGTACTCCGGCCACCAGGGCGTCCACCTCGTCGACGGTGTTGTACAGCGCGAACGAAGCCCGAACGCTGGCCGCGAGACCGAAACGCCGGTGCAGCGGCCAGGCGCAATGATGGCCCACCCGCACCTGCACACCGGCGTCGTCCAGGATCTGGCCGACATCGTGCGCGTGCACCCCGTCGACGACGAAGGACACCGCGCCGCCCCGGTTCACCGTCGTGGACGGGCCGATCAGCCGGACACCGGGCACCGACGACAACTCCTGCAGCGCATGTCCGGTGAGGGTTGCCTCGTGCCCGGCGACGACGTCCATCCCGACGTCACCGAGGTAGTCCACCGCCGCGCCCAGCCCGACCGCCTGTGAGGTCATCGGTACGCCGGCCTCGAACCGGGCCGGCGGTGCCGCGTATGTGGAGTGATCGATGAAGACCTGCTCGATCATCGAACCGCCGGTCAGGAACGGTGGCATGGCCGCGAGCAGGTCGTAGCGCCCGTACAGCACGCCGACGCCGCTCGGGCCGAGCATCTTGTGACCGGAGAAGGCGGCGAAATCGACGCCGAGCGCGGACAGGTCGACCACCTGATGAGGAATCGATTGGCACGCATCGAGGACGGTGAGGGCGCCGACGCGCTGTGCCGCAGCGACCAGGACGTCGACCGGGTTGATGGTGCCCAGGACGTTGGACTGATGGGTGAAGGCGACGATCCTCGTCCGGGGGTTGATCAGCTCGTCGAGATCGGTCAGATCGAGACGGAAGTCGTCGGTCACCGGGAACCACCGCAGGGTCGCACCGGTACGCCGGCACAACTCCTGCCAAGGGACCAGGTTCGCGTGATGCTCCATCTCGGTGACCACGATCTCGTCACCTGGTCGCAGCGTGAACCTGGCGGCCGCCGGGTCGGCGGAGAACGTGGCGTTGCCGAACGCATAGGCGACCAGGTTGATCGCCTCGGTGGCGTTCTTGGTGAAGACGATCTCGTCCGCATTGCCGACACCGACGAAGGCCGCGATCCGGTTCCGCGCCGACTCGTAGAAGTCGGTCGCCTCCTCGGCCAGCTGGTGTGCACCGCGGTGCACGGCCGCATTGTGACCGGTGACGTACTCCTGCTCGGCGTCGATCACCGGGATGGGCCGCTGCGAGGTGGCACCGGAATCCAGATACACCAACGGCTTCCCGTCGCGAACGGTGCGCTGCAGGATCGGGAAGTCGGCGCGGATCCGTTCGATGTCCACCGCGCCCAACCGGTGTCCCAGCGGGCCGGAGCGGGCAGCGGTCAGTTCGCCGTCGGGAACAACGGTCTCGCCGGGCACGTCACCCGCCTCGGGACCGGTGCGCACTGTGCCGCGCTCCAACTGATCCGTCATATCCGTCCCATCACACTGCTTCTCGTTTCGCCGATCCAGATCCCGCTCGTTCCGGGCGCCGGGTCCGGTCAGACCGCTGCCGCCGGCACCCCGGTGAACCGCACGTACCCGTTGGTCTCCAGTTCGTCGGCCAGCTCCGGACCGCCGGATTCGACCACCCGGCCGCCGGCGAACACGTGCACCCTGTCGGGCTGGATGTAGCGCAGGATCCGGGTGTAGTGGGTGATCAGGATGATGCCGACCCCGTCGCCCTCGGCCCCGATCGACTTGTACCGGTTGACGCCCTCGGCCACGATGCGCAGGGCGTCGACGTCCAGCCCGGAGTCGGTCTCGTCCAACACGGCGATCTTCGGCTTCAGCAGCGACAGCTGCAGGATCTCGTGACGCTTCTTCTCGCCACCGGAGAACCCCTCGTTCACCGAGCGCTCGGCGAAGTCGGTGTCGATCTCCAGGTCCTTCATGGCCGTCTTGACTTCCTTGACCCACTTCCGGACCGGCGGTGCCTCGCCGCGGACAGCGGTGGCGGCGGTCCGCAGGAAGTTCGACGTCGAGACGCCAGGCACCTCGACCGGGTACTGCATGGCCAGGAAGAGGCCCGCTCGGGCCCGCTCGTCGACCGTCATGGCGAGGATGTCCGCACCGTCCAGTGTCACCGAGCCGCGGGTCACCTGGTACTTCGGGTGCCCGGCCAGCGAGTACGCCAGCGTGGACTTGCCGGATCCGTTGGGGCCCATGATCGCGTGCGTCTCGTTCGAGTCAACGCGCAGGTCGACGCCGCGCAGGATCTCGATCGGTCCCTCGTCGGTGACCACGGAGACGTGCAGGTCGCTGATGTCCAGTGTTGCCATGTGCTTGCTACTCCAATGGGTCTTGACCCTGGTCTTTGAGCTTTGCCTTCAAGCTCTTGCTGTGGTCTTTGCTTCAAGCATTTCTGGCGCACTCGGGTGGCGGCAGCCCCCTGAGCGTTGGTCAGATGCCGGCGATCGCCAGTTCCCGCTCGATGATCTGCGCCGCGCGCTCCCGGACGACCGGGATACCGATGCGCAGCAACACCTCTCCGAAGAAGCCGCGCACCACCAGACGCTTGGCCACCTCGGGTGGGATTCCGCGCGACAAAAGGTAGAACAACTGCTCGTCGTCGAAACGTCCCGTGGCGCTGGCATGCCCGGCCCCGACGATCTCGCCGGTCTCGATCTCCAGGTTGGGCACGGAATCGGCGCGCGCACCCTCGGTGAGGATCAGGTTGCGGTTCATCTCGTAGGTGTCGGTGCCCACGGCCGCCTTGCGGATGAGCACATCGCCGATCCAGACGGTGTGCGCCTTCTGTCCCTGCAGTGCGCCCTTGTACAGGGCCCGCGAGGTGCAGTGCGGCTGCGAGTGATCCACGAACAGCCGGTGCTCCAGATGCTGCCCGGCGTCGGCGAAGTACAGGCCGGTCAACTGCGCGTCCCCACCGGGACCGTCGTAGGACACCGTGCCGACGACGCGGACGAGGTCACCGCCGAAGGTGAGCGCGGTGTGCTGGACGGTCGCGTCCCGGCCGACCTTGATGTGGTGGTGGGACAGGTGCACCGAGTCAGACGCCCACTCCTCGAGCGAGGCGAACTGCAGCTTCGCGCCGTCTCCGACGACGATCTCGACGTTGTCCGCCAGCGTGGTGCTGCCCTCGTGCACCATCACGACCTGGGCCACGGCCTGCGCACCCACCCGGATGACGACGTGCCCGGAGGACACCTTGGCCGCCGACGCGCCGACGAAGGTCAGGATGACCGGCTCGGTCAACTCGGCCCGCGCAGGGATGTCGACCAGCAGCACCGTCGTGCTCGCGTTCCAGGCCCGTGCCGATGGCCGGTCCGTCGGAAATTGGCCCGCGATGCCTTTCAGCGCAACGGCTTCGGCGCCGGAGACCCGGCTGACCGAGACTCCGTCGGGGACCCTCACGTCGAGATGCTCATCGGTCATCACGCCGTCGAACGGGAGGTCCACCTCGAGCCCGCGGAGTCGGCGCAGCGGGGTGAACCGCCAGTTCTCCTCGCGGCCGGACGGCACCGGGTGGTCGGCCAGGTCGGCCGAGCCGACACCGTGCAGGTGCGACTTGACCCCGACGGTCCGGCCGCCGATGTGGGAGTGCGCGGCCAGGCCGTGCGGGGTTTCGGTTGCTACAGCAGTCACGTCAGTCGTCGTTCCATCTTCGTTGTCGGCCAGGACACCCTGTCCGGCGTCGGACAGGGTCGGTGCGCTGCTCACGGTCAGCCCACCGCTCCTTCCATCTGCAGCTCGATCAGCCGGTTCAGCTCCAGCGCGTACTCCATCGGCAGCTCGCGCGCGATGGGCTCGACAAAGCCGCGGACGATCATCGCCATCGCCTCGTCCTCGGTCAGCCCGCGGCTCATCAGATAGAACAGCTGGTCCTCGCTGATCTTCGAGACCGTGGCCTCGTGACCCATCGAGACGTCGTCCTCGCGGACGTCGACGTAGGGATAGGTGTCGGTGCGGGAGATGTTGTCCACCAGCAGGGCATCGCACTTCACCGTCGAGCGGCTGTGGTGGTTGCCCGGGTTGACCTGCACGAGCCCGCGGTAGGAGGTACGGCCGCCGCCACGGGACACCGACTTGGAGATGATGTTGGATGAGGTGTGCGGCGCCAGGTGCAGCATCTTGGCGCCGGTGTCCTGGTGCTGTCCCTCGCCGGCGAAGGCGATGGAGAGCACCTCACCCTTGGCGTGCTCGCCCATCAGCCAGACCGACGGGTACTTCATGGTGACCTTGGAGCCGATGTTGCCGTCTACCCACTCCATCGTCGCGCCGGCCTCGGCCTTGGCCCGCTTGGTGACCAGGTTGTAGACGTTGTTCGACCAGTTCTGGATGGTGGTGTAACGGCACCGGCCACCCTTCTTCACGATGATCTCGACGACCGCGGAGTGCAGGGAGTCCGACTTGTAGATCGGCGCGGTGCAGCCCTCGACGTAGTGCACGTAGGCACCCTCGTCAACGATGATCAGCGTGCGCTCGAACTGGCCCATGTTCTCGGTGTTGATCCGGAAATAGGCCTGCAGCGGGATGTCGACGTGCACCCCCGGCGGGACGTAGACGAACGAGCCGCCCGACCACACCGCGGTGTTCAGCGCCGAGAACTTGTTGTCGCCGGACGGGATGACGGAGCCGAAGTACTTCTCGAAGATCTCCGGGTGCTCGCGCAGACCCGAGTCGGTGTCCAGGAAGATGACGCCCTGCCGCTCGAGGTCTTCCTGGATCTGGTGGTAGACGACCTCGGACTCGTACTGCGCCGCGACACCGCCGACCAGGCGCTGCTTCTCGGCCTCCGGGATGCCCAGCTTGTCGTAGGTGGTCTTGATGTCGTCGGGCAGATCGTCCCAGGTGGCGGCCTGCTTCTCGGTCGACCGGACGAAGTACTTGATGGTGTCGAAGTGGATGCCCGACAGGTCGGCGCCCCAGGTCGGCATCGGCTGGCGCTCGAACAGCTTGAGCGCCTTGAGCCGTCGCTCGAGCATCCATTCCGGCTCGCTCTTCTTGGCCGAGATGTCCCGGACGACGTCCTCGTTCAGACCCCGCTTGGCCGAGGCCCCGGCGACGTCGCTGTCCGACCAGCCGAAGGCGTACCGACCCAGGGAGTCGATGGTCGCGGCCTGCTCGATCCGGGTCTGGCTGAGCTCGGCAGGTGCCGGCGGCGCGAGCACTGCCGCTGCCACCGGAGCAAGGGCTGTATCGATCGGGGAATCGACGCCCGTTGCGGGCGTCTGGTCCTGAGTGGTCGTCATGAACGAGGTCCTTCCGTTGAGTCACTGCAGTTCGGACGGGTCGAGATGGTCGAGCTGTCGGGGACGCTGCCGGACCGATCGGAACGGCGGAGAACATCGACGCGGGGTGGGAGCAGGAGGGCGGTCAATGGTCGGCACCGGCCGGTTGCGCGGGCTGCTCGGTTGGCGGCGCGACCGGTGCCATGGCGCTGATCGGGATGAACGTCGTGCAGACCGCGTCGCCGCGGGCGATGGTGGCCAGACGCTGCGCGTAGGTACCCAGTTCGCGAGTGAAGACAGCCATCTCTTCCTCGCAGAGCTGCGGGTACTTCCGTGCCACATGGCCGACCGGGCAATGGTGCTGGCAGAGCTGCTGTCCGACGCCCACCTGGTGTAGCGACGCCGAGAAGCCAGCATTGGTCAGCGCCTTGGACAGCACCGCCGCACGACCGGCGACATCGGGCTCCGCGGCAAGCTCAGCGCGGTAGGGCGCAACGACGGCCTCGGCCCTTCGGCGGGCGAAGTCCTCGACGGCGGCCGGGCCGATTGCCTCGGCGAGATAGTCCAGCGCCTGCACGGCGAGTTCGTCGTAAGCGTGCGGCAGGCGGGAACGACCGATGTCGGTCAGCAGGTACGAGCGGGCCGGCCGACCCCGACCACGCTGGCGAAGGGCCGGCGCTTCGCGAGAACTGACCGCGCCTTCGGCGATCAGCTGGTCCAGGTGACGCCGGACCGCAGCGGTCGATATCCCCAGTTGCTGCGCCAGATCCACGGCGGTGAGCGGCCCGTCCGCGAGTAGCAGGTCGACGACCGCCGTCCGGGTGCGTCCTTCCGTGCGTTCCGCCGCACCGACGCCGGTGCCGACGGGCGGGCCGATGGGGGCTCCGTCCGGGCGCTCAGCGACGGTGGATGTTTTCACAACACCAGTGTTGCTTATTTCCGGGCGAAGATCAAAGGTCACCTCCGACCGGCGGTGTGGGGCCGCCCACGTGGCGCCGGCGGCGGCCCCGGATGACTCGGCGATCGTCATCCCCGGCCGGGCCGGGACCGGCCCGCGCTGTCGGGGGCGCTGCCTAGACTCACCCGAAAGGACCGATCGGTTCGCCGCCTCGGGCGGCCGGCCGCTTCGTCGGGACGGGAGGCCGGTGATGGGTGAGCCGAGCGTCGGCGCCCGACTCCGTCGATTCTCCCCTCCGCTGGATGCGACCCCGCCCGTCAGCGCCGAACCTCTCGATGCTGCCGAACGCTCCCAGCTGAGCCGGCTGCGGCGATGGGGCACCGTCGGCGCCTTGCTGCTGGTGCTCGGCACCGGTTCGTCGTACGGGGCCGCCACCCCGATCCCGAACCCGGTGGACGGCCTGCGGGTGATCGGTCTGCTGTCCCGGATCGGGCCGGCTGCGCTCGCATGCTCCTATGCAGGCATCGGGCTGATCGTGTTGAGCTGGGCCCTGATCGGGCGGCTGGCCGCCCCCGGGAGGGTACGACGGCTCTCCCGCAGTCAACTCAGTCACACGGTCGCGATGTGGGCGGTACCACTGATGGTGACGCCGCCGCTGTTCTCTCGCGACGTCTACTCCTACCTCGCCGTCGGGTCGATGATGGACAACCACTTCAACCCGTATGACGCCGGTCCGTACGACACCCTCGGCGACGCCGACCCCTACGCGCATCAAGTGGATGTGCGCTGGCAGCACACCCCGAGCCCGTACGGGCCGATCTTCCTGCTCATCGCCCAAGGGGTGGTGCGGGTCGCCGGCGACAACATCGTCGTCGGCGTGCTGTTGCAGCGGGTGGTCGAACTGGTCGGCGTGGCGATGATCGTCTGGGCGCTGCCCCGCCTGGCCCGGATCTGCGGGTTCGACCCGGTTGCCGCGCTGTGGCTCGGCGCGCTCAACCCGCTGGTGCTGTTCCATCTGATCGGCGGCGGGCACAACGAAGCGCTCATGCTGGGCGCCATGCTCGCCGGGATGGTGATTGCCTGGCAGCGGTCCCTGATCGGCGGCGTCGTGCTGATCACGTTGGGTGTGGGGATCAAGGCCACCGCCGCGATGGCCCTGGCGTTCCTGGTGATCATGCTGGCGCTGCGCGCTGGTGGCCGATGGCGGGATCTGCTCCGTTGCGGTCTACAGGTCGGGGCGATCGCCGCCGTCACCTTTGCCGTCTACACCTGGATCGCCGGCGTCGGCACCGGGTGGCTGGCGGCGTTGGCGGCGCCGGGATCGGTGCGCTCATTCCTGTCCGCATCGACGACGCTCGGGGTCGGCGCCGGCCAGATCGGCCTGCTGCTGGGGCTGGGCGACCACACCCAGGCGGCACTGGACGTCATGCAACCGGTCGGCACCCTGATCGGTTCGCTGATCGCGCTGGCGATCATGTGGCAGTGCTGGCAGCGCCGGATCAATCCCGTTCTGGGTCTGGGCATGGCGATGGGCGCGTTCGTGTTGCTGTCCCCCGTCATCCAGCCCTGGTACCTGCTGTGGGCAGCGCTACCCCTGGCGGCCGCGACGGATGACCCGCGCTATCGGACGGTGACGATCTGGCTGACCGTGTTGTTCTCGGTGACGATCATGCCGAACGGTGCGACGATCCCGGCCTACGTGATTGTGCAGGCGGTCGCCGTTGCGGGCGTCGTGGTCGGCGGCGTTCTGGTGGCACTCCGGCGCTCGGGCCTGCCGAGCAGCAAGCCGCGGCCGGAGAGGTTCCGGTCCGACGTGACGCCGTCGGCGGGTGCTGCCCCGGACGGCCACCCTGACCCCGTCATCAGCGGCCACGAACCGCCCGAGGACTCGGCCGCCAGCACCACCGCCGGCGGTTCCGACATGCCCGCCGAGAGCACCCCTGACAGCACCGCTCACAGCACCGCTCACAGCACCGCTCACAGCACCGCTGATAGCAAGGACACAGTCGGTGGCAGCGGCAGCGCCGCGGCGCCCGCATATCCTCGGCGGTTGTGAGCCACCCGTCAGACCCGCGTCCGCAGGGTGCAGCGCAATCTGCCGCAGGACTGTCGGCCGCCGACCCCGCGACGGGCAGGGCCCCAACTCCGTCGGATGCCGATGCCATCGCCGTGGACGGACTCGTCCGGACGTTCGGTCCGAGGCGTGCGGTCGACGGGCTGTCATTCACCGTCCCGCGCGGATCGTTGGTCGCGCTGCTCGGTCCGAACGGCGCCGGCAAGACCAGCACCCTTGATGTCTGCACGGGGTTCGCCCGGCCGGACGACGGATCGGTCCGCGTGCTCGGTCTCGACCCATGGCGGCAGAGCGCTGCGCTGCGCCCTCGGATCGGCGTCATGCTGCAGGCGGGCGGATCGCATGCGGCCGCCCGGGCCGGTGAAATGCTCGATGTCATCGCCCGGTGCGCCGCCCGACCACTCGACACCGGTTGGTTGCTGGGAACTCTCGGCCTGGAAGAGGTCGCACGGACGCCGGTCCGCCGGTTGTCCGGCGGTCAGGTGCAGCGGCTGAGCCTGGCCATGGCCCTGGTCGGCCGTCCCGAATTGCTGTTCCTGGACGAGCCGACGGCCGGCATGGACCCGCAGGCCAGGCACCTGGTGTGGGACCTGCTGAGGGCCGCACGCGCGGACGGCGTGACGATCCTGCTGACCACCCACCTGCTCGACGAGGCGGAACTGCTCGCGAACCGGGTGGTGATCATCGACCACGGCAGGGTGGTCGCCGACGGGCCGCCTGCCGAACTGACCCGCGACGCGCACGGTCAGCTCCGTTTCGCCGCTACCTCCGGGCTCGACATCGAGCTGCTGCGATCCGCCCTGCCGGACGGCTACACGGTGCTGGAGAGCACGCCGGGTCGGTATCTGGTTGAGGGTGACATCGTGCCGGCCACGGTGGCCACGGTGACCTCGTTCTGCGCGCAGATGGGCGTGATGCCCGGGGACGTCCAGGTGGGCCGCCGCACGCTCGACGACGTCTATCTGGAACTGACCGGCAAGAGGATCCGCACATGACGACCCCGCCCACGGTCTGGTCCGATCAATTCCCCCGTGGCACGTTCGCGCCCGACCCGGCTCCGGCGCCCGCGCGGCGCCGGATCGGGGCCACGGCCGGTCTGGAACTACGACTGACGGTCCGCAACGGAGAGCAACTGCTGCTGGCGCTGATCATCCCGATGGCCGCGCTGATCGGCGGGACGCTGATCACCGTCGTCACCCTGCCGGAGCCGCGGGTCGATGCCGTCGTCCCGGGCGTGCTGGTCCTGGCCGTGATGTCGTCGGCGTTCACCTCGCAGGCCATCACCACCGGCTTCGACCGGCGGTACGGCGTACTCAAAAGGCTGGCCGCGGCCGGCGTCGGCCGCGCACAGCTGATCGCCGGCAAGTGCATGGCCACGCTGATGGTGATCACCGGCCAGTGTGTCGTGCTCGGTGTGACCGGGTTGTTGCTCGGGTGGCGGCCCGTCGGCAATCCGCTATGGGTGCTCGCCGTCCTGCTGTTCGGTACGGCGGCCTTCATCGGGCTCGCGCTGGTGCTGGGCGGCACCCTCCGCGCCGAGGCCGTCCTCGCCGCCGCTAACCTCGTCTGGCTGGTGTTCGTCATGGTGGGCGGCATCATCGTGCCGCTGGACCAGGCGCCCGCCGCACTGCGGACCATCGGCGAACTGACACCCGCCGGTGCGATGTCCCAGGCTCTGCGCGCGGTACTGCAGGACGGCTCCGCCCCGCCGTTGCTGTCGATGGTGATCCTGTCGGCGTGGATCGCCGTCGGGTGGGGCGCCACCGTACGGTGGTTCAAGTGGCAATGAGAGCCGACGGTCCGGACTCTTCATGCCGCTGAGCATGGAACTGAAGATTCGAACTGGCACCGCGACAAACCCCGACCTCGCGGACTCCGAGGACGAGGGAGCCGCAGGGCGGGACGATCGCCGGCGACGAGCAACAGGGGCACTGATCGAACCATGGCACTGACCACCACACCGCGGGACACCGCACGCACCGCAGATCTGCCGTGGTGGCGACGTTCGCCCTCACTGCGACTGCAGCGCATCTTCGCGTGGGCCGCGGTGCTGTCCAACGGCGGGATCGCGGTGACCGGCGCAACGGTGCGCGTCACCGGTTCCGGGTTGGGCTGCCCGACCTGGCCCGAATGCCACCCTGGCTCAGTCGTGCCGATCAGCCGGTCCGGTCTGTCCGCGGTGCACCAGGCCATCGAGTTCGGCAACCGCACGCTCACCGGCGTCGTGCTGATCGCCTCCCTCGGCACATTCCTGGTGTTGTGGCGAGTACACCCGCGCCGTCCGCACCTGGTGTGGCTGGCCGCGGTCCTGCCGTTGGGTGTCGTCTTCCAAGCGGTATGGGGCGGGATCACGGTGCTCACCGGGTTGGCCTGGTGGACGGTGGCTCCGCACATGCTGGTCTCATTGGTGCTGCTGTTCGTGGCGATCGTGGTGCTGGTCCGGATCGGCGAGACCGACGACCCGCCGGTGCCGGTCGTGGCCCGGCCGCTCCAGGTGCTGACCTGGGTGACGGTCGTCGTCCTCGGTGCGTTGTGCGTGGCCGGAACGCTGGTGACGGCAGCGGGCCCACACGGCGGCGACGCGAGTACCCCGCGGCTGGATCTGCCCGTGCGCGCCCTGGCCCAGGTGCACGCCGACCTGATGTTCGCCTACCTCGGCCTGCTGGTCGCGATGTCCGTCGGCTACCTCGCCGTGCGGGCCCCGCGCCGGTTGATGGTCCGGGTCTGGGTGCTGATCGCGGTGACCGCCGGCCAGGGGCTGATCGGCCTGGTGCAGTACGCCACCGGCGTTCCGGAAGCGCTCGTCGTCGCCCACGTGCTGGGCGCGACTCTCCTCGTGGCGGCGGCCGCCAACGTCGCGATGGCCACCAGGACCCGCGGCACCGCAGTATCCGATCCGCCGCGCACCGCGAAGCCGTCTGCCGTGTCGGTCAGTTTGTGACGGGGCGGCCGGAGAAGTTCGACACCTTGATCGTCACGGGCGTGACAGCCGAACCATCGGACGCGTAAGCGACCAGCTGCTCCCTCGCCGCCGACTGCCGAACCTAGGCCCGGATCGTCGGCGGGTTGATCCCGGTGACCTGCAACCGGACCTTCGCGGTCGCCACATCCGGTCATGCTCGGCACCGCCGCGCCCCTGGGACGTCAATCCCGGCGCGGTGGAACGAGGTGATTCGCCTGCGCCGGATCCGCACCGAGCCGCCCTCCCCGTTCCAGCGCAGTGATGGAAGCAACGTCGTCCTCACTGAGACGCAGTCGGTGGGCGGCAAAATTCTCGACGATGCGGTTGGGAGTAACTGACTTCGGAATGACGACGTTGCCCAGCGCCAGCTGCCAGGCGATGATGACCTGCGCGGCGGTCGCACCGTGCGCCGCCGCGATACCGGCGATCACCGGATCGGCCAGTTCATCGCCACCTTGACCCAGCGGTGACCAGGATTCCGTCCGGATGCCACGATCCGCATTGAAGTCACGCAATTGCTGTTGGTTGAAGTACGGGTGCAACTCGACCTGGTGCACCGCGGGGGTGACTCCGGTGACGGTGATGATCTCGTCGAGTTGGTCCACCGGGAAATTGCTGACCCCGATGGATCGCACCGTGCCACGTTCGCGGAGCTCGATGAATGCCCGCCAGGTGTCCAGGTACCGCCCGCGGGCGGGCATGGCCCAGTGGATGAGATAGAGGTCGATGACATCGACACCCAGCGCCCGTCGGGACGTCTCGGCAGCCGCGAGGGTCGACTCATACCCCTGGTCGGCGTTCCACAACTTGGTCGCGACGACGGTTTCGTCGCGGAGCCGCCCGTCTCCGGCGGCAATCGCGGGCGAGGCGAGGGCCCGTCCGACGCCCCGTTCGTTGCCGTAGATGCTGGCGGTGTCGATGTGCCGGAACCCGGCCTGCAGGGCCAGGCCGACGACCGTCTCCGCGGTGGCGTCCGGAACCTGCCAGACCCCGTATCCCAGCTGGGGAATCACGGCGCCGTCGTTGAGGGTGACGGTCGGTTGGTCCGCGTGGCTCTCGTGCAGCTCGCCCGGCCGGGCGTTGCCCGCCTTGATGTCGGTCACGGCATTTCCTTCTCGGTGTTGTCGAGTGTCATACCTTCGGCGGGTTCGGTGCGAGCACCTTGATGACGGTGGAGTCGTCCCGGGCGGCGAGCCCGTGCGCTTCGCCCAGCAGGTAGACCTGTTGCGCGGCAGCGGTGACCGGTGCGGCGACGTGTGCCTCGCGGCAGGCTGTGGTGACGATCCCCATGTCCTTGACGAAGATGTCCAGGCGGCTGCGGACCTCCGCGTCGTTCCCGTCGTAGGCCTGCAGCATCCGCGGACCCCGGTCGCTGAGCATGAACGACGCCGCTGCGCCCGCCGCCAGCACCTCCAGCGCCTCCGCCGTGTCCAGTCCGAGCGCGGCTGCCAGCGCGAGTGCTTCGGCCGCAGCGGCGATGTGCACCCCGCACAGCAACTGGTTGACCGTCTTCATCGCCTGCCCGTCGCCGGGCCTGGCCCCGACCCGCCGCAGGGTTCCGGACATCGCCTGAAGCACCGGGAGGGCGGATTCGTAGGCGGCGTCGTCGGCCCCCACGGTGACCAGCAGGGTGCCGTCGCCGGCGCGGACCGGTCCGCCGGACACCGGGGCGTCGACGAGGTTGAGGCCCGGTTCCCCCAACCGTGCTGCGACATCGCGGACCGCGTCCACTCCGACGGTCGAGGTGAGAACGATGGTGTCGCCCTTGTGCAGAACTCGGACGATGCCGTTGCTGCCCCACAGCAGGTCCTCGAGCTGCTCCTGATTGCGGACGGCCACCAGGATCACACTGCAGCCGGTTGCCGCGTCGGCCGCGGCTGCTTCCGTCCGGCAGAACGCGGCCGCGGCGGCGCACCGGTCGGGGTCGACGTCGTAGGCCCGAACGGGAAATGTCTTCGACAAGTGTTGGGCCATCGGCAGACCCATCGCGCCGAGTCCGAGTACGGCGAGGGTTGGCATCATCCGGGGCTCCTTGTGCACGGCGCGTGGCTGGGCGTGGTCAACGCTGGTCGATCTTGCGGCGGCGGTAGACGGCCCGGCATCACGGCGACGGACTCGGAGTCGAGAGCTTGTCGACGACCTCGGCGAGAGATGACCCGTCGCCGACGTTTCCGGCAAAGACGATGTACGGGATACCCCTGGCAGGCCCGTCGACCGGCTCCCACAGCGAAACGATCCCGGGCAGCATCGGTCCACGCACGATGGCGCGTTCTATCCGCAGTCCGCGGGCGGCGACGTCCGAGGACGTGATGCCGCCCTTGGCGACGACGAAGCGTGGCGGATAGGCGTCGAGGATGCCCCGGACGACATCGACCACCGCGGTGGACACCTCGCGGGCCACCGCCAACGACCGGTCGGCATCGCTGCCGGTCACCAGGGTCCGGCTGGTCCGGACGACGACGTTCCCTTGCGGGAGTGCCTCGACGGCCTGCTCGATCACCTCCTTCAAATGTGCCTGACCCTGGGGTCCGAGCACGGTCGGGACGTCGATGTCGAGCACCGGCAGAGTTCTTGTGGCGGTGAGCGTGCCGAGCTGGCGGGTGGTCTGCGCTACATGCGAACCGACCACGATCAGCCCACCGACCGCGTGCTCGGCCAGGCCGCCGGACCGGATGGCCGCGATGTCGGCGGCGTCGAGCGGCGGGTGGGTCTCCTGCCCGATGACGGCGCGCACGAACGGCGGGCCGACCCGGTAGAGCAGCCGTGAGCCGGCGCGTTGCGCGTCGTGAATCGCGACGGCCAACAGGCGCAGGTCGTTTTCCTCGACGATGTCGACCACAACGGGGCGCGCATCTTTCAAGCCGCGGAGTACCTCGAGGGTGCCCGCCGGGTCGAACCGCAGGGTGGCCAGGTCGATCCGTGCCACCGTGTCGGCCGGGACCCGGCCGGCGGTCTTTTCCTGCACCCAGTCCCGCAGGTCGGAGGACTCGTAGCCGAAGGTGGCGTCCCTGGCGAATTCGGTTGCACCGACGGGGGTATAGGCGCCGTCGGCGCCCGCGTAGTGGATGGAGTCGACGGTGATCCGGCCGGCCTCGCCGAACGCGGGCACGATCACGACGCCGTCCACGCTGCGACCGGTGTGGCGCAGGATCTCCTCGCCCAGGACGTCGGTCTCGAGTGGGAAATGTCCCCGCAGCGTGGAGTCCGAGCGGGAGACGAAGTCGACGCCGACACCCATCGAGTCGGACGCCGCGAATGCGTTGCGGGCGATCTCCCGGTTCCGCTCTTCGGCCTCGGGCGGCGCGAGGCTGCGGGAATTCGTCATGACGTACACCGCGGGGCTGCCCTGGCGCAGCGCCCATTCCAACGACGCGGGTGACCAGTTCATCAGCACCGGCAGGTCGGCAACGGACTGCGTGCCGGTCGGGTCGTCGTCCAGCACGATCAAGATCCGGCCGGCGGCGGTTGTCGCGCGTGCGACCTCGTCCGCCGTCACTGCCGGTCCGGTCGGGATGTCACCGAGCAGTTCATCCAGGGAGACGCTCACGTCAACTCCAGGCTCGTCGGGTCGGTGGCGGTGGATGGTGACCGAACACCCGTGGGCGGAGGCTGCCGCCCACGGGCGTGGGTCATCAGCGCCGGCCGGCGCTCATGTCCACCTCATCGAGGTGTCCGGCCTCGATCTCGTTCGCCTTCTTGAACAACGCCGTGCAGCCGAACAGGATCGCACCGATCAGCGCACCGATGGCCAGCGAGTACAGACCTGCGTTGCCGCCGACGGTCTCGTTGAAGTAGTCGCGCATGTTCGGCGCGAGGAAGCCGCCGAGGTTGCCGAGCGAGTTGATCAGGCCGATCCCGGCCGCCGCCGCGAACCCGGTCATGTACTCGGTCGGCAGTGTCCAGAAGATCGGCTGCATTCCGACGAAACCTATTGCTGCCAGCGACAATCCGGCGATGGCGATGACCGGGCTGGCGCTGAACGCCCCGGACACCCAGATACCGACCGCCGTGGCCAGCAGCAGCCCGACGCCGATCGAGCGATGCTTGCGGGTCCGGTCGGCGAGGCCGGGGAAGAAGGCAACCGACGCCAGGCCGAACACCCACGGGATGGCGGTCACGACCGAAGCGCTGAAGCCCAGCGTCTGGCCGGTGATGGCGGTGACCTGAGTGGGAAGGAAGAACGTCATTCCGTAGACAGCTATCTGGATGCAGAAGTAGACCAGCGCGAAATACCACACCCGCCAGTTGCCCAGCGCCCGCCAGACGGTGCCCGGCCCGTGCCCTTCGGCCTTCGCGGTGTTCTCGGCGGCAATGGTTGCCGCGAGGGCGTCGCGCTGGTCGGGGTCCATCCAGGTGGCCTGCTCCGGGCGGTCGGTCAGGAAGAAGAAGGCCCAGACACCGACGACGATGGCCACGACACCCTCGACGAGGAACATCCACTGGGTGCCGCGGAGACCGAAGACGCCGTTGAGTTCCAGCAATGACCCGGACAGCGGGTTGCCGATGATGCCGGCCAGCGCGATGCCCATGTAGAAGTAGCCCCTGGCCCGGCTGAGGTGACGCGCCGGTACCCAATAGGTCAGGTACAGGATGACGCCGGGGAAGAATCCGGCCTCGGTGATGCCCAGCAGGACGCGCAGGATGTAGTAGCTGACCTCGCCCTGGACGAACATGAAGGCCGTCGCGACGATGCCCCAGGTGACCATGATTCTGGCCATCCACCACCTGGCGCCGACTTTGTGCAGCAGGATGTTGCTCGGGATCTCGAACAGGGCGTAGCCGGCGAAGAACAGGCCGGCACCGAAAGCATATGCGGCGGCGCTGATCCCGAAGTTGATCTCCCATTCCTGCTTGGCGAAGGCCACGTTGCTGCGGTCGAGGAACGCAATGACATACATCAAGAGCAGGAACGGCACCAGTCGCCGGAAGACGTGCTTGGTGGCCAGTTCGGTCAGCTGGAATCGGCTGCCAGCGTCAGATTGCTCGGCAGGGGTGGACATCGTCGGCCTCCTGGTTCGGGTGAGGATCGACTGCGGGTCTTGCCGTCGACCACGGGATGTGGGGCTGGGTGAGCGATCGGAATGGCTGGGCTGGCGCACGCCCCCGCGGGGCCGTGGCGGTTCAGTGCATGTGCTTGCCGCCGTCGACCTGGATCGTGGAGCCGTTGAGATAGCCCGCACCGTCGGAGAGCAGAAACGCGACGGTGGCGGCGATCTCGTCGGGTCGCCCGACGCGGCCGAGGGGGATGCCGGCGGACATCGACGTCTTGCGCTCGTCGGTGAGCTTGCCGCCCATGATCTCGGTGTCGATCGGGCCGGGGGCGATGACGTTGACCGTGATGCCGTACGGGCCGAGTTCCCGTGCGCCACCGCGGGACATGCCGATGACGGCGGCCTTCGCCGTGGCGTAGACACCCTTGGAGAAGGTGCCCCCGCCATCGAAGGCGGTGATCGATGAGGTGTTGACGATTCGTCCCGCCTGCTGCGGGATCATCCGTGCGGCCGCGGCCTTCAGCATGAGGTACGAGCCGGTGACGTTGACCGCCATCACCCGATCGAATTCCTGCGGGCTGCACTCGTGCAGCGCGATCGGGCAGGCGATACCCGCGAGGTTCACCAACCCGACCACCGGCGGCAGTTCCTCGTCGATCCGGGAGAAGGCCGCGTCCACCGAGTCCGGCGAGGAGATGTCGGTCGGTACGGCGAGCACCTTCTTGTGTCCGGCATCGTGCAGTTCGGATTCGACTGCGGTCAGGCCCTGCTCGTTGATATCGATCAGGGCAAGACTCCACCCCTGCTCGGCCAGCGTGTGTGCGACAGATCGGCCGATGCCGGCGGGTCCGCCGGCACCGGTCACCACGGCGGTCTTGTCAGCAGGCAGGGAAGTAACGCTCATGGCTGCTCCTTCGGTGTGGATGATGCGGTTGCGGGGGCCGGCGAACGGCCGAGGACCTCGTCCAGGACCGTCGCCAGGGCGGTCGGGTCGTGCGCAAATCGGCCGAGGAACAAACCATCGGTACTGCCGTCCAGCGCGGTCCAGGTGCCCGGACCGGCGCTGCCGCCGTAGATGACCCGGGTGGCAGGTACCCGGGCGCGGGCCGCGTCACGCAGCGCCGCGCACACCGCTGCGACGTGCTCCGGCGGCGCCGGCTGTTCGGCTCCGATGGCCCACACCGGCTCGTAGGCGATGACCAGATGCGGGTCTTCCGCGGCGTCCATGGCTGCGGTCAGTGCGACGTCGAGATCTGCGACGCACGCCCGGATCGACTCGTCGGTCCCGCCTCGAGCCTGTTCTCCCGTGCAGTAGATCGGCACCAGTCCGGCCTCGACGACGCGACATGTCTTGTCGGCGAGGGTTTGGCGCTCTTCGCCGAACAGGCGTCGCCGCTCGGCGTGACCGACTTCGACGTACCGGCAGCCCAGTTCGGCCAGCAGCTCGCCGGTGACCTCGCCGGTCTGCGCACCGTCGGCGGAGGCGGCGACGTCCTGTGCGCCCCAACGCACCAGCGTGTGGGCCAGCGCGGCGGCCGTGTACTCCAGGAGCGGGAAGGAGGGCAGGACCGCGACCTCCATCCACTCCGGCAGCCGCCGGCGCTCGACGAGATCGGCGACCTCGCCCACCCAGTGGCGGGTCTGCTTCGCGGACAGGTAAGCCTTCAGGCTGACCGCGACGAGTGTGGAGGCAGGAGCCGGCATGGCGAGCTCAGTCGATCAAAGTCGACAGCACAGCGCGGATGTAGTCCCGATTCCGTGCACACACGCCGAGGCTGTCGGTGCCGTAGTGCTCGACGGTGAACGGTCCACTGAAACCGAGGTCGAGCGCCTGGGTGATGGCGGACCGGTAGTTGATCACGCCCAGTTCCAGCGGCAAGGGGAACGTGGTGATCGACCCGGTGGCCGGGTCCTCGTCGCGCAGGTAGTTCTTCGCGTGCCAGAAGTTGGCGTGCGGCAACACCTTGTCGAGCATCGACTGGATGGGTTCGAGGGGGCGGTGCAACCGGACCAGGTTGCCCAGATCCGGGTTGAGGCCGCACGCGTCGTGGCCGACCTCTTCCAGGAACCGGACCGCACTGTCGCAGGTCCCCACGTAGGTGTCCTCGTACATCTCCAGGGAGATCTGCTGCCCGTTCTGCGCCGCATGCTCGGCCAGTTCCCGGATCAGTGACGCCGCCCTGGCACGGGCGTCGGGGTCGTCGGAGTCCTTGTATCCGTCGACGAGCCAGAACCACAGGGCTCGTTGTTGTTCCGGCCGCAGGTCCTGGAAGAAGCCGAAGCTGACCAACGGCACCTCGAGGTCGGCGGCGACGTCGAGCAGCCGGTGGCTGTACTCCAAGTACTCCTTGCCCCGCTCCGGGTCCATCACGCTGCGCCGGGAGGTCGAGATCGCGGGAATGCTCAGGCCCGAGTCGGCCAGCACCTCCTTGAATTCCTTGAGCCGTTCCGGCGCCAGATCAGCGACCCGGACCCAGGTGTCGGTCGGGTCGAGCTCAGTGAAGCCGAGACGGCGTACCAGCCGCAGCTGCGCCGCCCACTCGTCGGCGCTGGCGTCCTGGATGGGGTTGCCGTGGGAGTCGTTGCTCCCGAACGGGAGCATCGCGCAGGCGATGGGCCACGTGTCGGCGGTGTACGTCATGGCTGGTCACTCCTTGGTGTGGTCGTGGGCGAGCTGACCGACTCCCCGCTGGCGCGAGGTCCGGCAGCAGAGGTCACAGCGGTGCGGGTCCGAGGTCGGCAAGAAGTTGACCCAGGCGCGCGTAGGCGGTGTTCCGGTAGGCGATCAGATCGCTCGGGTCCTTGGCATCGGTGACGAAGCCGCCGTCCTTTTTCACGCCGTAGTGGCCCTGCTCGACGAGGCTGGTGAGCATCTCCGGCGGAGCGAGCCGTTCGCCGTAGTGCCGTTCCAATGTGGTGAAGCAGTCCCGGTACACGTCCAACCCGGCCATGTCGGCGATCGCGAACGGTCCGAAGAACGGCAACCGGTATCCGAAGGTGGTCCGTACGACGACGTCGATGTCCTCGGCCGTCGCCACCCCCTCCTCCACCAGATTGATCGCCTCCTTCAGCAGGACGTACTGGAGTCGATTGAGGACGAAGCCGGCCTTGTCATTGACCCGGGCGGTGAGCTTGCCGGTGCGGGCCACCAGCTCCTCCACCTGGCGGATACAGTTCTCGTCGGTCCCGGAGTGACTGATCAACTCCACACCGGGGATGAAGGGCGCCGGGTTCGAGAAGTGGACGCCGAGAAAACGTGAAGAATTGTTCAGATTCTTCGCGAGCTCGCCGATCGGCAGCGTCGAGGTGTTGCTGGCGATGATCGTCTCCGGATCGCAGGCGCTCTCGATACGCTGCAGCACAGCGGCTTTGGCCTGCGGGGTCTCCGGAACCGCCTCCTCCACCAGGCCGACCCCCCGCACCGCGCTCTCGACGTCGCCCGACATGTGCAGGTGTTCGCCCAGCTTGTCGGCTGCCCCTGGCGGGAACAGCCCGCGTTGCTCGAAGTCGCGGCTCTCCTCCAGCAGGCGCCGGTGCGCCCGCTCGGTGCTCTCGGCGTTGGCATCGGCGATGGTGACGTCCACCCCGGCCATGGCCAGCACCTGGGCGATTCCGCCACCCATGTAACCGGCCCCGACGACGGCGACTTTCTCGATCTTCCCGTTCGGCATGGTGGTCTCCTCCATGGGTTTGCGGTCAGTGTTCGTAACCGGTGATGGCGCCGACCTTCTCGGCCGAGGCCGACGACGAATCGAATTCGTAGTCGAGCCACTCGCCCGCCAGGCGGCGGGCCAGCTCGATGCCGACCACCCGCTGCCCCATGCACAGCACCTGTGCGTTGTTGCTCAGCACGGCCCGTTCGACCGAGTAGCTGTCGTGGGCGGTGACGGCGCGCACGCCCTTGACCTTGTTCGCGCTGATCGCCACCCCCAGACCTGTACCGCACACCAACAACGCACGGTCGGCGCGCCCGTCGGCGATCCGCCGGGCCGCCTCCACGGCCACATGCGGATACGCGGTGTTCTCGTCGGGGCTGACTCCGACGTCGATGACCTCGCTGACCCGTGGGTCTGATTCCAGGTCCTTCTTGAGTTGCTCCTTGTAGGTCAAGCCGGCGTCGTCGGATCCGACGACGACCCTCCACGTTCTGCTCATGACGTGCCCCTTTCTCCCCGGATCTGTTCCACATGGGCGCTCAGCGTTGTGACGATCTGCACGAAGGAGACGGCCCCCGGATCCGGGGTGCCGATGCTCTTGTCGGCGTGCGTCTTGGCTCTGCCGCGCCTGGCCGAAATCTCTGCCGTGGCCTGTGCCGCCTCGTCGGCGGCACGCACGGCCCGTGCCCAGGCCTGCGGCATCGGCTCCGCCGACGAGTCGGCCATGGCATCCCGGAACGGGACAGCGGCGTCGACCATGGTCTTGTCGCCGACCTCCGCCCCACCGAGGTCGACGATGGCGTCCACCGCATCCCGCACCGCGGTGACCACCCCGTCGGGATCCGGGACCTGCTCGTCGTCCAGCGAGCGGGCGATCGCGGTGATGGCCGCACCCCACAGCGCGCCGGAGGTGCCGCCGGACCGCTCGGCCCAGGCATCAGCGGCCCGCTGCACCAGTGTCCGGGCACCGGCGCCCGCTTCCACGGAATCCTCGGCCGACTCGTGCGCGGCGCGCGCGCCACGGACCATCCCGATACCGTGGTCGCCGTCGCCGGCAACGGCGTCGATCCTGCCCAGGTATTCCTCGTTCTCGGTCAGCACCCGGTGCACGTCGGCGAAGGCGGCGGCGATCCGCCCGGCGAGGGCACGCGACTCCGGCATGCTCTCCGGTACCGCCGAGAGGTCAACGTCGTCTTGATCTTCCTCCGACACCCGCTCGCGTTCGGCCATGACACCCTTGCGGTACGCGGGGGTGTCGCACGGGGCGGTCCAGAGCCGCTCCAACTCGTCGTCCAGCCACATCACGGTCAGCGACAACCCCGCCATGTCCAGGCTCGTGCACTGCTCGCCCACCTCGGGGTCCACCACCGTGTACCCGCGGGCGTCGAGCAATTCGGCGACCTTGCGGTATCCGACGAACAGCTCTTCGTATTTCACGGTACCCAGGCCGTTGAAAAGGACTGCGATGCGACGACTGTCGCCGGGGTCCTCGGCGAGCACCTTCTCCACCAGCAGTTCCGCAACGTCGTCGGCGCTGCTCAACGGGACGTCGGCGATACCCGGTTCGCCGTGAATGCCCAGTCCCAGGCTCATCTGCCCATCCGGGACGGTGAACAGCGGATCATCCGCGCCGGGCAAGGTGCAGCCGCCGAAGGCCACCCCCATCGAACGGGTGCGTCCGTTGGCGCGGACCGCCACCCGCTCGACCTCGTCCAGGCTCATCCCCTGCTCTGCCGCCGCACCGGCCACCTTGAACACCGTCAGGTCGCCGGCGATGCCGCGACGTTCGGAGGTGGCATCCGCTGAGCCGGAGGCGATGTCGTCGGTGACGGTCAGGACGCGGACGTCGACGCCGTCGGCCCGCAACCGGTCGGCGGCCTGACCGAAGTGCAGGACATCACCGGCATAATTCCCGAACGAGACCAGCACACCGCCCCCGCGGTGCGCCGTCCGCATCACCGAGTACACCTGCGAAGCGGACGGCGACGCGAAAATGTTTCCGCAGGCGGCTCCGTGCGCCAGTCCGGGGCCGACCCAACCGGCGAATGCCGGGTAGTGACCGGTGCCGCCGCCGATGACGACCGCAACCTGGCCTTCCTCGGTCTGGGTCGCCCGGACGACACCCCCGTGCACGGAACGGATGTGCCGACTGTTCGCCGCGACCAACCCGGCGAGCGCCTCGTCCGCGAAGTCGGCAGGGTCGTTGACCAAGAGAGTCATGTTTTCACCCATTCCCCCGCACCACGGCGGGTCCCGTTCAAGAAAACGTTGGTTTCCGTCTCACTACTACCGCCTGCTTGTCACCGTTCGGCTCCGTCCACGTCCTGTTCGGCGCGGACAAAAACCCGGCGACGCCGAGAACCATCCGGTACGCGCGCCGAAACACCGTTTGCGTAGCAAATGTCGAGCAGGATGCGAATCGCCCACATACCGGGAGCAACCCACCATCGAACTCAGTAGCGCGTGAGAACAACAAGACGCCCAGTGCCACCTTGACCGTCCAAAACCCCAGTGCGAGCGCAAACCGCCGTGAATAGGGCACCCTGGCCCCGTGCGGACCTTGTGACGATGGCGCTCGCGCGACGGCATCGATGCGCGACACAGATGAGTCATGACCGCAGCCTCTCTGAGCGGACCGTTCCCACACCTGAATACCCATGCCGAGCGCTGCTAATCACTCCATCTTCCATGACCTGCGAACGAGCGTCGGTTCAATGCACGGGTAGTCCTGCGGACCTTGGAACCAATCAGCCTGCGGCGGTGGCACACGTCAGCGGGGCTGAAGCGGTTGAGCGGTGGTTGTTTCGGCTCGGCGGCGGGCTCGACATCCCGACCCCGACGCCCCTGCTTGCGACAACGCAACGGTTGTAGGACAGTTGGGCTCGGAGCGCCTGGGGATCCGAAATGTCGCACAGGACGACGACGGGCATACTTCAGTTTCCATGACTGCCGCGGAAGCGGAACGTCGACCGCGCTGGTCGTTACCCATCAGCGTTTTCGGCGCAGAACAAGCTCAACGCCGCCAGCGACGGGTACTCGAATGGCATTTCCACCGAAGGCAGGGTGATTGCATGCGCGCACTGGTCCTGAAAGAATTTGGCAGGATCGCCATCGAGGAACGGGACACGCCTGTTCCCGGACGAGGAGAAGTGCTCATCGCGGTCGCCGCCACCGGGATCTGCGGATCCGACGTGCACGGCTTCACCGGCGAAAACGGTCGTCGGGTACCGGGCCAAATTATGGGTCACGAATCGGTCGGCCGGATCGCCGCATTCGGGCCTGAGACGGATATCGGTGATCTTGGGAAAGACGACCTGGTTACTTTCAACCCCGTCGTGGTGCCCGCCGAGGACGGCGAGAGCTATTCGGGTCGTGAGCAACACAGCCCGAACAAGACGGTGATCGGGGTGGCACCCGACGTCCCCGCCGCATTCGCCGATTTCGTCGTTGTGCCGGCGCGGAACGTCGTTCGACTACCAGACGACTTGCCGGTCACCTACGGCGCGCTGATCGAACCGCTCGCCGTCGCCGTGCACGCGGTCCGGCGGATCCACGCGCAGAAGGGCCAGAAGGCACTGGTGGTCGGGGGCGGGCCGATCGGGCAGTCAGTCGTGCTGGCGCTGTTGATGGAAGGTGTCACTGACATTCTGGTCAGCGAGGTCGATGAGGGTCGGCGGCGGCTGTGTGAACGGGTTGGAGCCTCCTCGCTCGATCCGGCAGCGGGGCCTGTCGCCGAACAGGTTCGCGGGGCGTTCGGGGATTCGGCCGATATCGCCATCGACGCCGTCGGGATCACCGCGACGATGAGCGATGCGCTGAATTCGACCGGATTAGGCGGTTCGGTCTGTCTGGTCGGAATGGGCTCCACGTCACTGACCCTCGACGCGTACCGGATCAGCACCGAAGAGCGTTGCTTGGTAGGAAGTTTCACCTACTCTGCGCAAGATTTCCGCGATGCCGCGGACTGGGTCGCCACGGCGCCATCGGCGTTGGGCGAGCTGATCAGCCGGGAAGTCTCGGCCGAGGAGGCCAACGACGCCTTCGCGGGCCTGGCGACGGCCGACGGCACGGCCGGCAAGGTCCTCGTCCGGTTCGATCGCTGAGGCGGAGGGGACCACCATGGCTGGTCAGCCGACCATCAGCCAGGTTCGGGCGTACACCGTGCGCGGCGGCGGAGCCGACTATCATGACCGGGCGGGCGGCCACTGGATCGACGATCACATAGCCACGCCGATGGCCGTCTACCCCGAGTATCGGCAGTCCCGGCAGAGCTTCGGCATCAACGTCCTGGGCACCCTGATCGTCGAGATCGAGTCGGACGATGGCACCGTCGGATTCTCGGTCACCACCGCCGGCGAGATCGGCGCATTCATCGTGGAGCGTCATCTCGCCAGGTTGTTAGAAGGTCAGCGGGTGATCGACACCGAGAAGATGTGGGACCAGATGTACAGATCCACCATCTTCTACGGTCGCCGGGGCGTGGTGCTCAATGCCATCAGCGGTGTCGACCTGGCCCTGTACGACCTGCTCGGCAAGCTTCGGGATGAACCGGTGTACGCATTGCTCGGCGGCGCCGTCCGCGATGAGCTGGTGATGTATGCCACCGGTGCCCGGCCTGACAGGGCGCGCGAACTCGGGTTCATCGGCGGGAAGATGCCGTTGCACCACGGACCCGCCGAAGGGGAAGAGGGACTCGGCCAGAACATCGCGATGATCGCGGATATGCGGGAAAGGGTCGGTGACGATTTCTGGCTCATGTTGGACTGCTGGATGTCGCTGGACGTCGAGTATGCAACCCGACTGGCGCACAGGGCGTCGGAGTTCGGCCTCAAATGGATCGAGGAGGCCCTGCTGCCCGACGACTACTGGGGTTACGCTCGGCTGAAACGGCAGGTCCCGCCGACGATGCTGGTCACCACGGGTGAGCACGAGGCTACCCGCTGGGGGTTTCGGCACCTGCTTGAGATGCAGGCGGCCGACATCATCCAACCCGACGTCGGGTGGTGCGGCGGCATCACAGAATTGTTGAAGATTTCCGCGATGGCGGATGCACACGGCGTCATGGTAGTTCCGCACGGCTCGTCCGTGTACTCCTACCATTTCGTATTGAGCAGGACCAACAGCCCATTCGCCGAATTCTTGATGATGGACGAGACCGCGGAAAAGATCGTCCCGATGTTCGCCCCGCAACTGCTGGGGGAGCCAGTTCCCGTCAACGGACGCCTGGTCGTCCCCGAGACGCCCGGCTTCGGTGTCGAATTGAATCCGGACATCCCGCGCGAACGGCCCTATCAGCATTGAGGTTCCGAAGTCGACCCTACGACGACGTACACCTGCCCCCCGGCGCCGACAAGGTCGATTGGGAGGTGGAGTTGGCGGTGATCATCGGGAGACGGGTCCGATACCTCCCAACCCCCGACAATGCGTTGAGTTACGTGGCCGGGTACACGGTCTCCAACGATGTCTCCGAACGCAATGATCGGCTCACCCAGTCCGGCGGACAATGGTCCAAGGGAAAATGCTGTGAGACGTTCAACCCTCTGGACCCATGGCTCCTCTCGGCCGATGAAGTCGGTGATCCCCAACGGTTGCGTCTGCATTCGGTCGTGAACGGCGACCCCCGGCAGGACTCCAACCCGGCCGCCGGCGTCCTTGGGAGATGACGTCAGCAGCATCACGCATACAAGGGATCGCTTCACTGACCGATCTCCGGCGCGCATCTCCGCAGCTGGCTTGAAGACGTCCACCTTCCAGGGCTTGAGCTCGTGGTCTGCCCGGATCTGCGGAACGGTGTCGTTGCTGACCGCGACCTGCGCGGCCAGGGTCCGGTTGGTCCAATGCGGCGCACCGCTCGGGGACTGCCCGGTCAACGTCGGTTCAACGACCCGCTGCACCGTGTCCGCCGGCCGCGCGGACTTCCGGCCGCGGCCCTTGACGATCGATCTTCTCGTTCGGCACCCGTCCGCCGCCCGCCGAGAAGGGCATCGGTGGCGTCGGCACCACGACAACGCCTTCGCCTGCACCACCTGGCGGTGCGCAACACCGATGAGCCCGCGATCCGCGCCGGCTCTGTGCCCGCTGGTCATCCGTCACCGTCAACGCCGCCGCCACCATCAACGGATGACACCGACAATGCCAGGCTCAGCGGCCGGTGCCGGCCATCCGGCGCCGGTCGGCTGCACTCGGCGCAATCGCGGCCGACAGCTCTCGGTCCCATCCCTCTGCGACCGGGATCCCGGCGCGCTCACACACCCGGACGCCCGCTTCGATGCCGGAAACCACGGCATCACCGAAGGCGCCGTCACCGGCAACGACCACGATCCGCGCGCCGACCCGGCCGATGTAGCTGATCACCGCGGTCCCCGGACCGCCGTGCCCGGCCACGAAGCGGCGCAGCTCATTGACCTTTGCCTCGTCAGCCGCCGTCAGCTCGGGTTCGGAGCGTGCCGGAGTGTCAGCGTCATGAGACGGCGTGCTCACCAGGGCCAGCCCAGCACGGGCAGTCCCACCACCGAATCGACTGCCCACGCGACCGAGACTGCCGTCAGATACAGGTTCGAGAAATGGAACAGTGTCATCGGTTTCGCCGTGGACCCGCGCAGCACCCGTTGGTGGAGCAGGTGCGCCGTCGCCAGGAACCACAGACCCACCGGCGCGGCGACCGCGGCGTAGATCCACGATGACGCCGGGATCAGCAGCATCGAGCAGGCCACCATCGCCCAGCTGTAGATGACGATCTGCCGGACCACCTCACGTTCCGGCGCGACGACCGGCAACATCGGCACCCCGGCCGCGGCGTAGTCCTCGCGGTACCGCATCGCGAGCGCCCAGGTGTGCGGCGGTGTCCAGAAAAAGATCACTCCGAAGAACACCCACGCCGGCCAGCCGATCGTGCCGGTCACCGCCGACCACCCGATGATCACCGGCATGCATCCGGCGAGCCCGCCCCAGACGATGTTCTGCGAGGTCCGGCGCTTGAGCCACAGCGAATACACGAAGACGTAGAACAGGATGGCGACGACAGCCAGCACAGCGGCCTGCCAGGTCGTGGTCAGCCACAATTCGACCGCCGCGAGCACACCCAGAACGATGCCGAACACCAGCGCGGCTCTGGTGGAGACCGCGTGCCGGGCCAGCGGCCGCGTCCTGGTCCGCCGCATCACCGCATCGATGTCGGCATCGACGACGCAGTTCAGCGCATTGGCACTTCCCGCAGCCAGGGACCCACCGACCAGCGTTGCCACGACCAGGGTGAGCGGCGGGACGCCGCGCTGCGCGGCGAACATCGCCGGAATCGTGGTGATCAGCAGCAGTTCGATGATCCGCGGTTTGGTCAGTGCGACGTACGCACCGATCCGGGCGGCGAATCCGGCCGCAGGGGCGTCGGTGCGCCCAGCAGCAGTCGCCGGAACCAGCGGGCCCGACTTCCCCTGCCGTGCGGGCTCCGACCGCGAGACGACCTCCACGAAACTCCTCTTCGATCAGCTGTCGCGGCGCTCACCCGTTGGTCCGCCGAAACCGACGACGACGTGCCGGTTTTCCGGTGAGAGCCATCGGACTGCTGAGAAGGCAGGAGCGCGGTCATCCGGCACGTTCACCGGCAACCAGACGCCATCCTAAGTTGCCGCGGCGGTGTGCTGCGCGACCACCCCGGTGATCGCTGCGACATTTGAGCGCTGCGCCACCCATGGGCCCTATGGCGCAGCTCGCGACCGAACGCCCGTGACGCGGCATCGAGCTCACCGACAGCGTTTGGTCCGGCATCGGGCGGTAACCCTGTCCGTACTACTGTTGACGTGCTGCTGCTCACCCGCGAGCCGCTGTTCCGCACCATTCAGACACGTTTCGCGATCGCCCGCGTGTGCTGGGCGATCGCCCGCCCCAGGAGGTCGCCCGCTCGTGACCATGTCAGCCGCTACTGCCGATATCCCGACACTGACCGCGCCGCATGTTCCCGACGATTGGTCGGACGTCGACGCTCGCGCGGTGGATACCGCCAGGGTGCTCGCCGCCGACGCGGTGCAGAAGGTCGGAAACGGTCACCCGGGTACCGCGATGAGCCTGGCACCGCTGGCCTACACGCTGTTCCAGCGGGTGATGCGTCACGACCCCGCGGACCCGCACTGGGTGGGTCGGGACAGATTCGTGCTGTCCTGCGGGCACTCCAGCCTCACCCTGTACATCCAGCTCTACCTCGCCGGGTTCGGCCTGGAGCTGGACGACCTCAAGGCGTTGCGGACATGGGGTTCGCTGACGCCGGGGCACCCGGAGTACCACCACACCAAGGGTGTGGAGATCACCACCGGGCCGCTCGGTCAGGGCCTGTCGTCGGCGGTCGGGATGGCGATGGCCGCCCGGCGCGAGCGCGGACTGTTCGACCCGGACCCGGCCTGGGGCGAGTCGGTGTTCGATCACTTCATCTACGTGGTGTGTTCCGACGGTGATCTCGAGGAGGGCGTCACCTCCGAGGCGTCATCGATCGCCGGTCGCCAGCAGCTGGGAAACCTCATCGTCTTCTACGACCACAACGAGATCTCCATCGAGGACGACACCAACATCGCCTTCGATGAGGACGTCCCGGCTCGCTACGCGGCCTACGGCTGGCATGTGCAGACCGTCGAGGGCGGCGAGAACGTGGTCGGCATCCTGGATGCGATCGAGAAGGCGAAGGCCGTCACGGACAGGCCGTCGTTCATCCAGCTCCGCACCATCATCGGCTACCCGGCACCGAACCTGATGAACACCGGCAAGGCACACGGCGCGGCGCTCGGTGACGATGAGGTTGCCGCGGTCAAGAAGATCCTCGGGTTCGACCCGGATGCGACCTTCGAGGTCGATGACGTCGTCATCAAGCACACCCGGCAGGCCATCGACCGGGGCGAGGCGGCGAAGGCCGCCTGGCAGCAGCAGTTCGACGCCTGGGCCGATGCCAACCCCGAGCGCAAGGGGTTGTTCGACCGGATGACGGCGCGGGACCTGCCGGACGGCTGGGCGGACGTGCTGCCGTCCTGGGACCCGGACCCCAAGGGCGTGGCCACCCGGGCCGCGTCAGGCAAGGTGCTCAATGCACTGGCCCCGGTGCTCCCCGAATTGTGGGGTGGTTCGGCCGATCTCGCGGAGTCCAACAACACCACGATGTCCGGCGAGCCGTCGTTCGGACCGGTCGTGGCCAAGACCGAACATTGGAACGCGGAACCCTATGGCCGGACGCTGCACTTCGGGATCCGCGAGCACGCCATGGGCGCGATCCTGACCGGGATCGTCATGCACGGCCCGACCCGGCCCTACGGCGGCACCTTCCTGACCTTCTCCGACTACATGCGCGGTGCGGTGCGGCTGGCCGCCGTGATGGGCGCACCCGCGACCTACGTCTGGACACACGACTCCATCGGATTGGGCGAGGACGGTCCGACCCACCAGCCGGTCGAGCACCTCGCGGCGCTCCGTGCAATCCCAGGGCTGTCCATCGTCCGGCCGGGCGATGCCAATGAGACCTCGTATGCCTGGAAGGCCATCCTCGAGCGCCAGCACGACTGGTTCTCCGGTCCGGTGGGCATCTGTTTGACCCGGCAGGCGGTCCCGGTGCTGGAGGGCACCAAGGCCGAAGGCGTCGCGAAGGGCGGTTACATCCTCGCCGACGCCGCAGGTGACCTGCAGGTCATCCTGATTGCCACCGGCTCCGAGCTGCAGATCGCGGTCGAGGCCCGAAAGGTGTTGCAGGATCAGGGCATCGGTACCCGCGTCGTGTCGATGCCGTGCCTGGACTGGTTCCAGACGCAGGACAGCAGTTACATCGAGTCGGTGCTGCCGGCAGCTGTCACCGCACGGGTGTCCATCGAGGCCGGCATCGCGCAGCCGTGGTGGCGCTGGCTCGGTGCACACGGCCGCCCGGTGTCGCTGGAGCACTACGGCGCCTCGGCCGACTTCAAGACGCTCTTCAAGGAATTCGGGATCACCTCCGAGGCCGCCGTCGCCAACGCAAAGGACGCGCTGGCTGCGGCCTCCGGCGGGTCCGGGCCGAGCACCGAATCGAGCCCCGACCTCCTCGCGCACGCCGGTACGGACACGTCCGGGCCGGACCGAACCGCGCCGAACTGAGCTGACCATCACCACGGTTGCCCGTCCCGCGCGTTGCGGAACCCAGGCAGCGCAACACCTCTGAGCACCCTCGAAGACGCAACTCGGTACAGACAGTGAAAAGGAACAGATGACGATGACCACTCCCGAGAGCACGAGCAATCCTTTGGCCGATCTCTCCGCCGCGGGCGTGTCGCTCTGGCTGGACGACCTGTCCCGCCAGCGCCTGCAGTCGGGCAACCTCAAGGAGCTGATCGCCGACAAGCACATCGTCGGCGTGACGACCAACCCGTCGATCTTCCAGGCGGCGCTCAAGGATGGCGCCTCCTACCAGAAGCAGCTCGACGAGCTGGCCGCACGCGGGGCCGGCGTGGACGACGTCGTGCGCGAGGTGACCACCGACGACGTCCGCGATGCCTGCGACCTGTTCACGGCCACGTTCGAGGCCTCGAACCACGTCGACGGCCGGGTGTCGATCGAGGTCGACCCGCGGCTCGCCCACGACACCGAGGGCACCGTCGCGCAGGCGCAGGAGCTGGCGAAGATCGTCGACCGGCCCAACGTGCTGATCAAGATCCCGGCCACGCTCGCCGGCCTGCCGGCCATCACCGCCGTCACCGCCGAAGGCATCAGCGTGAACGTGACGCTGATCTTCTCCCTCGAGCGGTACGCCGCAGTGATGGACGCCTACCTCACCGGCCTGGAGCAGGCCCGGTCCAACGGCCACGATTTGACCCAGATCCATTCCGTGGCCTCGTTCTTCGTCTCCAGGGTTGACTCCGAGGTCGACAAGCGACTGAAGGCGATCGGCAGCCCGGAGGCGTCTTCGCTCCTGGGTGAGGCGGCCATCGCGAACGCCCGGCTCGCCTACCAGGCCTTCGAGCAGACGTTCACCGGCCCGCGCTGGGAAGCCCTGCAGGCAGCGGGCGCGACCAAGCAGCGCCCGCTGTGGGCCTCGACCGGCGTCAAGGACCCGGCCTACGACGACACCCGTTACGTCGTCGAGCTGGTCGCCCCCGGCACGGTCAACACCGCGCCGGAGAAGACGATCGACGCGGTCGCCGATCACGGCGTCATCCGCGGGGACACGATCGCCGGCACCTACGGCGCCGCATCGGCGACGTTCAGCGCGCTCGAGGCGGTCGGCATCGACCTGCCCGACGTGTTCGAGGTGCTCGAGAAAGAGGGCGTGGACAAGTTCGAGCAGGCCTGGGGCGAACTGCTCGATTCGGTCAGCGAGGAACTCGCCAAGCACTCGAAGGACTGACCGCCCGGACGGCGTCGCGCTCCCCCGGGCCGGCCGCATCCCACCTCGAAGCAGGTGCGGCCGGCCCGGGTACCCATCGAAAGGACACCGACGGATCCCATGGCATCTTTGGCGTTGAACCCCCTGCGGGATCCGCGGGACAAGCGGCTTCCACGGATCGCCGGACCGTCCGGGATCGTGATCTTCGGTGTGACCGGCGACCTGTCCCGCAAGAAGCTCATGCCGGCCATCTACGACCTGGCGAACCGCGGGCTACTACCTCCGGGTTTCGCATTGGTCGGATTCGCGCGCCGCGACTGGGAGAACGAGGATTTCCGGAAGGTCGTGCACGACGCGGTGCGCGAGTACGCCAGAACCCCGTTCTCCGAGGAGGTCTGGCGGCACCTGGCCGAGGGATTCCGGTTCGTCCAGGGCGCGTTCGACGATGACGGCGCGTTCGACACCTTGGCACAGACCCTCGACGACCTCGACCGCATCCGGGGGACCGGCGGCAACCACGCCTTCTATTTCTCCATTCCGCCGAGTGCCTTCCCGGTCGTTCTGCAGCAGCTCAAGCGGTCCGGATTGTGCGAACCCAAGGGCGAGGAATGGCGCCGGGTGGTCATCGAGAAGCCGTTCGGGCACGACCTGAAATCGGCGGTACAGCTCAACTCCCTGGTCAACGACGTCTTCCCGTCCGACAGCGTGTTCCGGATCGATCACTATCTGGGCAAGGAGACGGTGCAGAACCTTTTGGCGTTGCGCTTTGCCAACCAGCTGTACGAACCGATCTGGAACAACAACTACGTCGACCATGTGCAGATCACCCAGGCCGAGGACATCGGGGTCGGCGGGCGGGCCGGTTACTACGACGGCATCGGTGCCGCCCGGGACGTCATCCAGAATCACCTGCTGCAGCTGATGGCGCTGACGGCCATGGAGGAACCGGTCGCCTTCGATCCGAAGGACCTGCGACGGGAGAAGGTGAAGGTGCTCTCCGCCGTCCAGCTCCCCAAGGACCTGTCCACCGGGACCGCACGAGGTCAGTACGCCGGCGGTTGGCAGGGCGGCAGCCGGGTCCGTGGCTACCTCGAGGAGGAGGGCATCTCCAGGGACTCGACCACCGAGACCTACGCCGCGGTCAAGCTTCTCGTGGAAACCCGGCGCTGGGCCGGGGTGCCGTTCTACCTGCGCACCGGCAAACGCATGGGCAAGCGTGTCTCCGAGATCGCGGTCGTCTTCAAACGAGCCCCGCACCTACCCTTCTCGCACAACGACACCGAAGAACTCGGCTCGAACATGCTCGTGATCCGCGTGCAGCCGGATGAGGGTGTGACCATCCGGTTCGGCTCCAAGGTGCCCGGGCCGGCCATGGAGGTGCGCGATGTGTCGATGGACTTCTCCTACGGTCAGTCTTTCACCGAGGCCTCCCCTGAGGCCTACGAGCGACTGATCCTGGACGTGTTGCTCGGCGAGCCGTCACTGTTCCCGCAGGACGAGGAGGTCGAGTTGTCCTGGAAGATCCTCGATCCGATCGAGAAGCACTGGGCACGCGCCGCCGGTCAGCCGGAACAGTACGAATCCGGGTCGTGGGGACCGTCGAGTGCCGATGCGATGATGGCCAGGGACGGCAGAGCGTGGCGGCGACCATGACGGTGACCCCGGCGGCGGCCCTGGCGGCAAGGGGCGGTCGGCGGACGCACCGTGCCGGCAGCGATGCAGAGGCTCGAGCGCGCGGCGCCGCAACATATCTGGGGAGCAACCGGTGATTGTCGACCTACCGACCACGAACTCGTCCAAGATCAACAAGGCGCTCGTCGACATGCGCGAGAAGGGTGGCTCGGTCGCCCTCGGCAGGGTGCTGACGCTGGTCATCGTCACCGACGAGGCATCCACGGAAGACCCCATTGCCGCCGCGAACGCGGCTTCTTTCGAACATCCTTGCCGCGTCATCGTGCTGGCCAAAGGATCGCGACGCGCATCTCCCCGGCTGGACGCACAAATCCGGGTGGGTGGTGACGCGGGCGCCAGCGAGGTCGTCGTGCTGCGCCTGTACGGGCCGCTGGTCGACCACGGCGCGTCGGTCGTGGTGCCCCTGCTGCTGGCCGACGCACCGGTGGTCGCGTGGTGGCCCGACGAGGCACCCGAGGTGCCGGCCGAGGACCCGATCGGTCAGCTCGCGCAGCGCCGGATCACCGACGCTGCAGCGTCGAAACGCCCGGTCGCGCAACTGGCCAGGCGTCGTGACTCGTACCGGCCCGGCGACACCGATCTGGCCTGGACCCGATTGACCCGCTGGCGCGGGCTGCTGGCGTCCACCCTCGATCAGCCGCCGCACGACAAGGTGACCGCCGCGACCGTCGCCGGTTCACCCGATTCGCCCTCCGCGGACCTGCTGGCCGCCTGGCTGGCGCTGGCCCTCAAGGTGCCGGTCAAGCGGATCAAGTCCCCCGCCAAGTCCGGCCCCGGCCTGCACTCGGTGGTGCTGAGCCGGAAGGTCGGTGACATCAGCCTCGTCCGGCCGCAGACCATCACCGCTGAGTTGACGGTCGCCGGCCAACCCGAACGGCGGGTCGCGCTCCCCCGCCGCGGGTTGCGCGATTGCCTGTCGGAGGAACTCCGCCGACTCGATGCCGACGACGTGTACGCCGAGGTCCTCAGCAAGGGCATGGCGCTGGTCGCGAAGAACGCCAACACCAAACCGGCCGAGCAATCGGCGAGAAGTCGCACCGCGAAGAGGGCAAACAGCAAGACCGAACCCACCGGGCAGGTGCCGGCCAAGGCCATCTCGGGCGAGAAGATGCCGCGCGGCCGGGCGGCCGTGGCGCGCAGCGCCGCCGCGGCATCGGAAGCCCGGGACGATGCGCCGGGCGGCACCGACGACGGAACATTGTCGGGCCCGGGCACCGGAGCCACCGCGGCCGGCGATGGTGCTGCCGGGAACGGCGTCGCAACCAAGCGCGGGTCCCGCACCCGCACAGCCGCACAGGGTGCAGCGCGCAACGGTGCAGCCCGAAACGGTGCGGGCGGCACGACTGCAGGCGGGAACGGCACCGCTCGACGGCGCACGTCGAAGGGGGCTGCAACGACGAGTTCCTCGCCGAAGGCATCGGCGGCAGCGACCCCAGGTGACGGTGCGGACGAGGCACGCGCGGGTGCGCGTCGACCCCGCCCGGCCGGCTCGACCGCGCCCAGCCGCAGGCGCACGACCTCCCGGAAGGCCGGCTCCGCATGACACCCGAGGTCGTCATCCACGGCAACGCCGACATGCTCGCGGCGACGACCGCTGCCCGTCTGGTAACACGGCTCGTCGACATCCAGTCCAGCGGAAGGATTCCCGCGATCGCCCTGACCGGCGGCGGTGTCGGCACCGGCGTGCTCGCGCACATCACGGCCTCACCGGCAAGGGATGCCGTCGACTGGTCGAGGGTGGAAATCTTCTGGGGCGACGAGCGTTTCGTGCCAGCCGCCGATCCGGAACGGAACGAGCTGCAGGCGCGGCAGGCGTTGCTCGACCATGTACCGGTGGACACAGCACGGGTGCACGCCATGGCAGCGTCGGACGGAGCGTTCGGCGACGACGTCGACGCCGCAGCTGCCGCGTACGCCGACATCCTCGATGCGCGTGAGGGTCTCGACGTGATCATGCTCGGCATGGGCGACGAGGGGCACGTCGCGTCGATCTTTCCGGAGTCCCCTGCCGTGTACGACACCCGGCCGGTGGTTGCGGTCCGCAACTGCCCCAAACCGCCGCCGACCCGGATCTCGTTGACGCTGCCGACGATCCGTCAGGCCGGCGAGGTGTGGATCATCACCGCGGCCGCCAGCAAGGCCGGCGCGGTCGCTCTGGCACTCGGCGGTGCCGGGGAGGTCGCTGTACCAGCCGCCGGCGCCGTCGGTCGCGCGCGGACGCTGTGGCTGCTGGACCGTCAGTCCGCGTCACGCCTGCCCGCCGGCATCTCCCGGTCGCCGGTGTCCTGAGTGGCTCCGCACGCGCTCGACCAGCCCGCCACCCGGTCGTCCGCGCCGGCTTGAGACGCTCGCCACAACCGATGGGCCCGTTCCATCGGCGTCAACGGCCGCTGGATAGAGTCCGGCGGAGAGGCTGTCACTGACCCTGACACCGATTGGTCCCGCACATGGCGCGGGACCCTGTGCCGGCGAGCCAACGGGCACGCAGCACACCATCTCAAGGAGGAGATCGCATGAGCAAGCAACCGGTCACTGTCACGGTCACGGGGGCCGCAGGTCAGATCGGGTACGCGCTGCTGTTCCGCATCGCGTCCGGTGCCATGCTCGGGCCAGACACCCCGGTCAAGTTGAACCTCCTGGAGATCACCCCGGCGCTGAAGTCCGCCGAGGGCACGGCGATGGAACTGGACGACTGCGCGTTCCCGCTGCTGGCCGGTATCGACATCTCGGACGACCCGCGCAAGGCCTTCGAAGGCACCTCGGTGGCGCTGCTGGTGGGCGCCCGTCCGCGCGGCCCGGGTATGGAGCGCGCAGACCTGTTGCAGGCCAACGGCGGCATCTTCAAGCCACAGGGCGAGGCGATCAACGCCGTTGCCGCCGACGATGTCCGGGTGCTGGTGGTCGGGAACCCGGCCAACACCAACGCGCTGATCGCGCAGACCCACGCGCCGGATGTTCCGCCCGAGCGGTTCAGCGCGATGATGCGGCTGGACCACAACCGGGCGCTGACCCAGGTCGCCAAGAAGCTGGGCGTCGGCGTCACCGAGATCCGGCACATGACCATCTGGGGCAATCACTCGGCCAGCCAGTACCCGGACCTGTTCCACGCCGAGGTGAACGGCAAGCCGGTCGCCGATCAGGTGGAGAGCGCCTGGCTACGCGACACCTTCATCCCCACGGTGGCCAAGCGCGGGGCGGCCATCATCGAGGCCCGCGGCGCCTCCTCGGCGGCCTCGGCGGCCAACGCCGCCATCGACCACGTCCATTCGTGGGTCCTCGGCACGCCGGCCGACGACTGGGTGAGCGCCGGGATCGTCTCCGACGGCTCCTACGGCGTCCCGGCGGGCCTGATCTCCGGATTCCCCGCGACGTCGAAGAACGGATCCTGGGAGATCGTCCAGGGCCTGGACATCGACGACTACTCGCGCGGCAAGATCGACGCGTCGGTGGCGGAGTTGGTCGAGGAGCGTGACGCCGTCAAGGGTCTCGGGCTGATCTGAGCCCTGTTGGCCGGTTCGGCGCCGACCGGTCAGCGCATCGCAACAACGTCCGTGTGCACCGGACAACCTCTGCGGAGGTTGTTCAGTGACCACGGACGTTGTTGCGTCACCACGGGCGTTGTCCTGTCTGCGGCCGGGCCCGCTCAGATCTCGTCGGGGACCGGTGCGCTCGCGCCGGTCAGCGTCATCAGGACCTCGTCGAGCTCGTCCGGCCGGATCAGCACCTCGCGGGCCTTCGAGCCCTCCGACGGCCCGACGATGCCGCGGGTTTCCATCAGGTCCATCAGCCGACCGGCCTTGGCGAACCCGACCCGGAGCTTGCGCTGCAGCATCGACGTCGAGCCGAGCTGCGAGGTGACCACCAGATTGATCGCCTCGATCAGCAGGTCGAGGTCGTTCCCGATATCCGGATCGACATCCTTTGCGGCGTCGGCCTTCGCCGCTGTCACGCCCTCGTTGTAGTCCGGTGCGGCCTGCGACTTGGCGTACTCGACGACGGCGTGGATCTCAGCGTCGCTGACGTAGGCACCCTGGATCCGGATCGGCCGCGACTGACCCATCGGCAGGTACAGCCCGTCCCCCATGCCGATCAGCTTCTCCGCCCCGGGCTGATCCAGGATGACCCGCGAGTCGGTCAGCGAGGACGTGGCGAACGCCAGCCTGGACGGGACGTTGGTCTTGATCAGCCCGGTGACCACGTCGACCGATGGCCGCTGGGTGGCGAGCACCAGGTGGATGCCGGCGGCCCGCGCCTTCTGGGTGATCCGGACGATCGCGTCCTCGACGTCGCGGGGCGCGGTCATCATGAGATCGGCCAGTTCGTCGATGATCCCGAGGATGTACGGATACGGCCGGTACACCCGTTCGGAGCCGGGCGGGGTGACGATCTCCCCGTTCAGCACCTTCTTGTTGAAGTCGTCCACGTGCCGGACGCCGTGCGCGAGCATGTCCTGGTACCGCTGTTCCATCTCCTCGACGAGCCAGGCGAGCGCCGCCGCCGCCTTCTTCGGCTGGGTGATGATCGGCGTGATCAGATGCGGAATGCCCTCGTACGGCGTCAGTTCCACCATCTTCGGGTCGACCAGGATCATCCTGACCTCGGCCGGCGACGCCCGTTGCAGCAGCGAGACCAGCATCGAGTTGACGAAGCTGGACTTGCCCGACCCGGTCGCGCCGGCGACCAGCAAATGCGGGGTCTTGGCGAGGTTGGCGGTGACGAAGCCGCCTTCGACGTCCTTGCCCAGACCGATGACCAGCGGGTGGTGATCGACCCGTGCGCTCGGCGCGGCGAGAACGTCCCCGAGTCGGACCATCTCGCGGTCGGAGTTCGGCACCTCGATACCGACGGCCGACTTGCCGGGGATGGGGGCGAGCAACCGGACATTGTCGGTGGCGACCGCGTAGGCGATGTTGCGGGTCAAGGCGGTGATCTTCTCGACCTTCACCCCCGGTCCCAGCTCCACCTCGTAGCGGGTCACGGTCGGTCCGCGGGTGAAACCTGTGACGGCCGCATCGACGTTGAACTGCTCGAGAACCCCGGTGATCCGCTCGATCATCTCGTCGTTGGCGGCGGACCGGACCTTGGGTGGGGCGCCGAGTTTCAGTAGCTCGGCGGGCGGCAGCCGGTAGGCATCCCCCCGGCCGTCCCTGTTCATCTGGTCCAGCCGGAGCTGGGTGGGTTCGGTGACGTGGGTGTCGGCGTCCGGATCGGGCAGGGCCGGGCGGACGACCCGCGGCCGGCTGGGGCGAGCGGAAGGTGCTGTGCCCGCGGTGTTCAGCGGGGCGGTCGGCGCGCCCGGATCGACCGACGCCAGGTCTGCATCGCTGCCATCGGCGTTGGCGGCCTGCCGGCGCCTGGCGGGACGCCGGAGCCTCGTGGTCGCCAGGTCCGCGTCGGGGTCCAGCTGCACTCCGCCCCCGTTGCGATAGTCATCGGCGGCTGCGTCGTCGTCCGCGGAGCGGCCGCTGCGCAGCTGATCCCAGCGGTCCCGCAGCCGATTCGGCACCTCGACCAGTGGCACACCGGAGATCAGCAGAACCCCGAACCCGCCCAACAGCACCAGCAGCAGGATCGCAGGTATCGCGGTGACGCCGATGAACAGCGGCTGGCCCACCAGCCAGCCCAGGGTCCCGCCGGCGCTCATCCGCTGACCGACGGAATCCTCCGCGCCAGGCGGCAGCCCGTTGACGTGGACGACGTGCAGGGTCGCTGCGATCGCCACCGTCACGGCGGCGGTTCCGGCGACACGCCTGCTCCGATGTTCCGGATCCGGCTCTGTCCGCATCAGGACGACGGCGACCACCACCAGGGCGATCGGGAAGAGCACGGCCAATGCACCGATCCACACCCGGACGGCGTCGTCGGCCAGGCCGCCGACGGGTCCGGCGGCCTGCAACCACGTGCCGATCGCACACACCAGGGCCAGCGCGATGAGCCCGAAGGCGATGCCGTCGCGCCGATGGACCGGGTCGATGTCCTTGGTGGCGGCGGCACCTCGTCCGATCGCCCGGACCGCGCCACCGAGCCAGCGCGCTGCGACGAGCCACAAGCGTTTCAGCCCGCGCCCGATGCCCTTGACCGCCGTGACCAGCGGGGAGGGTTCGTAGGGCGGAGTAGCCGCGCGCGCGCTGGTGCTCGAACCCTTGCGGGATCCGGTTCGAGACGAGGCCGCCGTGGACCCTCGCTGCTGTCCGGTCGATTTCGCCGGGCCACGGGCCGGGGCCCGACCGCCGGAACCTGCGGTACGCGGATCTGCACGCCCTCCCGACCGGGAGTTGGCGCGCGGGGGTGGAGCGGACGTCTTTCCGGCCATGCGAGCACGCTATCTGTTCCGTCCCACCAACCACATCTGCCACACCGGCCGACGCGACCGCCCGGTTTCGGTGCACGCCGCCCGGGGCACAGTCGGGCCGGTGAACGGATTCCGGCCGCTGCGGTGGGGCGGCACAGCCGAAAGGTAGGCCTGCATGTCGACGACCGAACCCGGCGCTTTCACCGAGCGCGGAGATGAAGCCGAGGCGGCAGCTCTCCGCGGGGACGGCGCCTACAGCGGCGGTGACTTCGCCGGTGCTGATCCGGAGCGCTACGAGCACCTCAGCGGTGACGTCGGCCGGGTGACGGCCATGCACGACGAGGATTCCACCACCGTCGGCACCGCCACGGACGTGGAGAGCCGGGATCCGCAGCACCCGCGGTCCGAGCAGGGCGCCGATGGACCGGTCGATCAGCCGGGCCGGTCCTGATGGCTGGCCTCATCGCGGACTACGCGCTGCTCGGCGACACCCAGACGGCGGCGTTGGTCTGTCGCGACGGTTCCATCGACTGGCTGTGCTTTCCCCGTTTCGACAGCGGCGCGGTCTTCGCGGCCCTGCTCGGTACCGAACAGCACGGGCGCTGGCTGATTGCCCCGGCCGGTCCGGTGACCGAGACCCGGCGGCGCTACCAGGGCGAGAACCTCATCCTGGAGACCGAGTTCCACACCGCTGAGGGAACGGTCCGGTTGATCGACTTCATGCCACCCCGCGGGGAGGCGCCGGACGTGGTCCGGATCGTCGAGGGGGTCTCCGGCCGGGTGAAGATGCGGATGCACCTGCGCTTCCGTTTCGACTACGGCCAGGTGGTGCCATGGGTGCGTCGCGAGGACGGCGCGCTCGCGGCGGTCGCCGGACCCGACTCCTGTTGGTTGCGAACGCCGGTCGAGACCCGCGGCGAGGATCTGGCAACCGTTGCCGAGTTCCTGGTGGAACCCGGCGACCGGGTGCCGTTCGTGCTGACATGGCGCGAGTCGCATGCCGGGCCGCCCGCACCGATTCATGCCGATCATGCGCTGCACGACACCCGGGAATACTGGGCAGGCTGGCTGGCCCATTGCACCTACGACGGCCGTTGGCGTGATGCCGTGATCAGATCGCTGATCACGCTGAAGGCGCTCACCTATGCGCCCAGCGGCGGAATTGTCGCGGCGCCAACAACCTCGCTGCCGGAGAAGCTCGGCGGCGTCCGCAATTGGGACTACCGCTTCTGCTGGTTGCGAGACGCGACGATCACCCTTCAGGCGCTGATGTACGCCGGCTTCGAGGGTGAGGCCCTGGACTGGCGACGCTGGTTGCTGCGGGCGATCGCCGGCAACCCGGCGAAGGTCCAGATCATGTACGGGGTGGCCGGCGAGCGGCGGCTACCGGAATACATCGCGGACTGGTTGCCCGGCTACGACGGCAATCCGGTGCGGATCGGCAACGACGCGGTCGATCAGTTCCAGCTGGACGTGTACGGCGAGGTGATGGACGCGCTGTACCAGGCGAGGGTCACCGGCCTCAGCGGTGGAGCCAGTACTTGGGCGCTGCAGAAGGCGCTGATGAAGATCGTGGCTGACCGCTGGCGTGAGCCCGACGAGGGAATCTGGGAGGTCCGCGGCGGATCGCGACACTTCACCCATTCGAAACTGATGGCCTGGGTGGCGGCCGACCGAGCCGTCCGCAGCGTCGAGAAATTCGGCCTGGACGGCCCGCTCGATGAGTGGCGCAGCCTGCGGGAGGACATCGCCGCAGACATCCTGGAGCACGGATACGACGCCGACCGGCGGACCTTCACGCAGTTCTACGGCTCCACCGAACTGGACGCGGCGCTGCTCATGGTTCCGCTGGTCGGATTCCTGCCGATCGACGACGACCGAATGATCGGCACCGTCGCCGCCATCGAGAAAGAGCTGCTGGTGGACGGGTTCGTCCAGCGCTACACCCAGGATCGCCGGACAGGAACGGACGGCCTGCCTCCCGGCGAGGGCGCCTTCCTTGCGTGCACGTTCTGGCTCGCGGACAACTATTCGCTGATGGGTCGGCATCGGGACGCCGAAGAGATGTTCGAGCGCCTGCTGGGGTTGCGCAACGATGTCGGATTGCTGTCCGAGGAATACGACCCCGCGGCGGGTCGCCTGGTGGGCAACTTCCCGCAGGCCTTCAGTCATGTCCCGCTGATCAACACCGCGCGCAACCTGTCGGCGACCGGCGGGCCGTCCCACCAGCGGGAGAAGACCACCGAGGCCGGACGCGACTCGGCCGAGAGCAGCTGACGCCGTTCGGCGCCCGGAAGTCCGGGCGCACTCCCGGACCGCTGTCGGACCAGGTCGATCTCTGCAAGGCTCGCCCGGACAAGTTTGTCCGAAGTCGCCTCGTCGTCCGTGTCGAGAAGCCGGGCTCGGCTCCGCTCACGCTGTGCAGGCCGCGAACGGCGCGGCCGGACCCGAAGGAGACCAGCATGCCGAAATACCTGTTGCTCAAGCACTACCGCGGTGGGCCGGAGAACTACCGTCAGGTCCCGCCGATGGATCAGTGGGCGCCGGAGGATGTCGAGGCGCACATGGCGTTCCTGGGCCACGTCGGCGAATTGCTCGAGAAGAGCGGTGAGTTCGTCGATGCCCAGGCCCTGACGCCCGCCCAGACCTGGGTGCGTTACGGCGGCCCCGACGCAGCACCGGTGATCACCGACGGGCCCCACCCCGAGACCAGCGACCTGGTCGCCGGCTGGTACATGATCGACGTCGAATCCCACGCGCGTGCAGTCGAACTCGCTGCGTATGTGTCCTCCGAGCCGGGGCCCGGCGGTGAACCGCTCTACGAGTGGATCGACGTCCGTGAGGTCATGACGGCGCCGGTGTCGGACGGCTGATCGGGTGACCGGCTCTCCGGACGCCGCGGATCATCCCGGCATCGGAGAGGTGCCGGCCAACCCGCTGGACGAGGGTGAGTTGCGCGCTCTCGTCCCACGGGTCCTCGCGGGCCTGGTGCGTCGTGGCGAGAATTTTGACGCCGCCGAAGACGCCCTGCAGGAGGCGCTCATCGAAGCGTTGCGGCTGTGGCCCGAACAGCGACCGCAGAACCCGCGCGCGTGGCTGTTCGCTGTTGCGACCCGGCGCCTGATCGATGCCCGCCGGAGTGAAGCGGCACGCCGCCGGCGTGAGGACCTCCCGCGCCCGCCGGAACCGGTTTCGCCCGAGAGCGGGGACGACACCTTGTTCCTGTTGTTCTGTTGCTGCCACCCTGCTCTCGCGCCGGCCTCACAGGTGGCGCTGACCCTGCGGGCGGTGGGCGGCCTGACGACCCGGGAGATCGCCGATGCCTTCTATGTCCCGGAGGCGACCATGGCACAACGGATCAGTCGCGCCAAGCGCACCGTGCGGGGGCGCGAGATGAATCAACCGGGCGACCTCGCCGTCGTGCTGCGCGTTCTGTACCTGATCTACAGCGCCGGGCACGCGGGTCGGGTGGACCTGGCCCGGGAAGCAATTCGGTTGGCCCGTCAACTCACGCTGGCGACCGATGAGCCGGAGACGCGGGGGTTGCTCGCCCTGATGCTGCTCAACCATGCGCGGTTGCCGGCCCGACGGGACGCGCACGGCGGACTCGTACCCCTGGACAGGCAGGACAGGAGCCGGTGGAACACCGGTGAGATCGCGGACGGGGTGCGCATTCTGCAAACGGCCCTGGCCATCGGACGCCCCGGCCGCTACCAGATCGAGGCCGCCATCGCCGCCCTGCACGATGACGCGGCGAACTCGGCACAGACCGACTGGCTGCAGATCCTTGCTTGGTACGACGACCTCGTGGCACTCACCGATGACCCGGTGCATCAGGATCCCGCCGCCGTCCTCGGCCGGTCGGTGGCCGTGGGCCACGTGCTCGGGCCCGCGGCCGGGCTGCGGGAGACCGATCGACTGCGCGAGGTTCTCGGCGACCGACACCGCTGGCACGCCGTCCGGGGATACCTGTACGAGTTGAGCGGGAACTCTGCTGCCGCCGGTACCTCCTACGCCGAGGCGGCGCACCGGGCGACCAACGTTGCCGAGCGGGATCATCTGGTCCGTCAGGCCGCCCGGGTGCGCGCCTCTGCGTCATCCGCTGACGACCGCTGAAGGCGCCGTTGTCCGGCCGACAACTGACGGGCAGCACTGTCGGGGCGTGCTGCAACACTGTCCGCCATGCCGACCGGACTGACACCATGGTGAAGCACCCGCAGCCGCACGCCCGAACGGCGGCGATCCGGAGCTACCTCGTCCTGATCAGGGGCGTCAATGTCGGCGGCAAGAACAAGCTGCCGATGGCCGTGCTGCGGACATCGCTTGCTGATGCGGGCTTTGCGGGCGTCCGGACCTACATCGCCAGTGGCAATGTCCTGCTGCAATCAGATGTGCCCGCACAGAAGGTCAAAGCCCGAGTCGAGCGCCTGATCTCCTCTGAGTTCGACCTCGACGACCCGACCATCCAAGTCGTCGTCCTCGACCGGGAGCGATTCCGCACAGTCATCGAGAAGAAACCGGCGGGCTTCGGTGAGCAACCGGACAAATACCACTCCGATGCCATTTTCCTGATGGGGATCGAACCGGCCGATGCCATGGCCGTTTTCGACCCACGGGAGGGCGTGGACCAGGTATGGCCGGGTGCCGGTGTCATCTACTCCCAACGCCTCAGCGCGGAACGCACCCGCAGTCGCCTCAGCAGGATCGTCGGAACACCGGCGTACCGGTCGATGACGATCCGGAGCTGGAACACCACGACGGCGCTGTGGAAACTGCTCCAGGAATCCGAGCCGAGCTGAAGACCGCTACCGGACAGAGGATTGTTCCCGTCCAGCGCCGGCGGACCCTGCGCACCCGCCCGCTGCAGTTCCCGCGCAGCACATTCAGGGCCGCCGAGCGCCCGACCGAGCGGACACCGAGAAGGAGCACGCCGCTGTGACCGATGAAGTCTTCGCCGGGTTCGCCACCAAGATACGGAACCGCCGGCGCGCGGTCGGCTACTGGGTGGTTCTTGATGCTCCTGCCGCCACCGAACAAATCGGGAGACTCGGCTACGACTACGTGGTGCTGGACGGTCAGCACGGACTACTCGGCCATTCCGGGATCCTGAACGGACTGCTGTCCGTCGACGCCGGTGGCAGGTCGGTTGGTCTTGTCCGCGTCGAGGCCAACAACCCGACCCCGATCGGCCGGGCCCTGGATGCCGGGGCGGGCGGGGTGATCGTCCCTCTCGTCGATACCGCGGCCGACGCCCAGCGGGCGGTCGCCGCTGCCAGGTACCCACCGGGCGGAATCCGTTCCTTCGGTCCGACGCGCGCTTCGCTGCGAGTGGGTCGGGCGCCGGCGGACGCGGACGCGGCTGTGGTGGTGCTCGCGATGATCGAAACCGCCTCCGGGTTGGAGAGTGTCGAAGAAATCTGCAGCGTTCCGGGGCTGGACGGGGTGTACGTCGGGCCCTCGGACCTGCGACTGGCAATCGGCGGCAGGACACCGACAGATGCAGCGGTGGACGACGATTTCGACGCCGCATTGCAGCGGATTCGCGATGCAGCGGCAGCGGCCGGGATCGCGGTCGGCATCCACACCTTCGACGGCGATACCGCTCGGCGGCGCCTTGCCGAGGGCTTCACCTTCGTCTCCATTTCCGGCGACCTCGACCATCTCGTCGGAATTGCTGCGCAGCATCTCCGCGGCGTGACGCAGTGACGCCGGAAACTTCGAGTATCCGCGGGCACCGCCTGCTCCCGGGATCGGCCGACGAGCCGAACGGTCTCGACGGTGCGTCAGCCGGGTCCCCCGCTCGGCAGGTTTGCAAGGGTGTAGCCGGCCTCCTGCAGCCCGGAGATGACGCCGGGCAGGGCCGCGATCGTCTGGTCACGATCAGCGCCGCCGGCATCGTGCATCAGGACGACGGAACCAGGTGCCACGGTGCTGAGTACATTCCTGACGATCGCCGCGACTCCGGGTTTGCGCCAGTCCTGCGAATCCACCGACCAGCCCAGCGGGACAACCCGGTTCAGCTGGCACACCTGTCTCAAGGTGGTCCGCTTGGTTCCGAAATCGCCCCCGGGCGAGCGGAAGTAATGCACCTGCACGCCGAGGGACGAGAACACTGTCTGAGGCCCTCGGATTTCGGTGTTGATCACGTCGGCCGGCGCAGCCGAAAGCCCATCCGGGTGAGACCAGCTGTGATTGCACAAGGTGTGCCCGTCGGAAATGATGCGCTGTTCGATGTCCGGGAAGTCTGCGATGCGATTGCCGACCTGGCAAAAAGTGGCCTTGATCCCGGCTCCTGCGAGGATGTCCAGGATCGCCCCGGTCTGCGGACCTGGACCGTCGTCAAAGGTCAGATACACCACGCGCCCGGAACCGTGATACCCCAGCACTTTCTCGAACGGTGGCGATAGGGCAGGCAATGCCAGGCCTGCGGGACGGTTCGATGACGGTGACGCGGGCGTCCGCTCTGAAGAAGTCGGCACAGCGGAAGTCGGCACAGCGGAAGTCGGCACAGCAGCGGAATCGGCACAGCAGAGGTCGGCACAGCAGAAGTAGAGACAACAGAAGTCGGCACCGAAGAAGTCCGCGCCGGTGCGGACGACGCCCGAACCGGCGCGATGGGTGCCGCGGTTCCGGCGCTGGTCGGCGATGTTCGAGGGGTGAACGGCGGGACGGTCACCGCAGGCTGCGATGGTGTCCACCACGCGGGCACCGCCATCGCCGAGCTGTCAGTTCCGCCAGGCACCGACGCGGCCTGCGGCGCCGTGGTCGACGTGATCGCGAAACCGAGCCCTACGACCATCGCGACAGACAGTGCGGTCCAGCCGACAACCCCAGACCTGCCCACCTTCATCCCCCCGGTCCGTCACCGCCGGACTTCCCATCACCCGTGCCCACGACGGCTCATGCGTGGCGCCCCCGCCCACGGGAAGCATCCCGGACACGATCGTTCGGCAGACTCACGGCGAAGCGTAACCGACGGTGTGCGCCCAGGCACGCTACGTGCGCGTGCCCCGCCTGTCAGGCAGAAATCTCGTCGGCAACCTCGTCGCGCACCTGGTGCCGAGCGACGAACCGGAAGCGGTCACCGCGGAAGACCGAGCGGGTCCACTCCACGCACCGGCCGCTCGCATCCCGCCCGGTGCGGTGCACGAGCAGGATGGGCAGCCCGGTTTCGACGCCCAGCAGATCCGCCTCGACGGGATCGGCCAGCGCGGTCTCCACGATGTCCTCCACGGAGGCGAGCCTGATTCCGAAGGCCTCGTCGAGGGTGACGTAGAGCGACCCACGCAGCGCGAGTTCGTCGGCGAGATCGGGCAGAGGCCCTGCCAGATGGGCGATCTCGTGCGCGATGGTCTCATTGGCGGCTGTCCGGAGTCGCTCCACCCGGTGGATCGGCGTTCCGGGCGCGACCTCGAGGTGCACGCTGACGTCCGCATCGGCAGGCTCTTCGCTGATCCGAATCGGCACGCTCCCGGGCCGCTGGCCTTGTGCCTGCAGATCGTTGGAGAACGAGGTCAACTGCCGCACCTGCATCAGCTTTGGATGCGCGACGAAGGTTCCTCGCCCTTGGGTTCGTTCGAGGCGGCCCTGCACGACCAGCTCGGCGATTGCCTGACGCACAGTCGTCCGCGAGGTCCGGTACCGCTCGGCCAACTCGCGTTCCGTCGGCACGGCCGAGCCGGGGGCGAGATCAGCGATCAGGGCGAGGATCTCGCTCTTGACCTGGTAGTACTTCGGAACCCTCACCTGCCTGACTCCCCTCGTGCCGGACACGCCCCTACCCGCGACCTTAGCCGCATTGGCATAGACCAATCAAGGCGAGGGACAGAGCTGTGGCATCACGCATCGTGACCCACGCCACACTCTTCTGGTCCTTGACCGCCGCATTGGTCTATGCCAATCTACTCGCGTTGGTCTATACCAATCCACACACTTCACATCCCCGGCCGGAGCGGCCGCGGGACCCACATCCAGGATCTCCCGATCGCGGTTGGACTCGTCGGGGTCACGAAAGCGGAGGTAAGTCGGAGATGAGCAAAGCCGATGTCGGCCAGGCCGAGGACAGGAAAGCCGCCGTGGTCGACAAGAAAAAGAAAACCGGGCTGAGGATCCCCGGCTTCGCGCAGTTGCAGCGCCTGGGCAAGAGCCTGATGCTGCCGATCGCTCTCCTGCCTGCCGCCGGCATCCTGCTGCGGCTCGGTCAGCCCGATCTGCTGGGCAAGATCACGGTGCCGGTGATCGGCCCGTTCTTCCAGGCGATGAGCGCTGCCGGCGGCGCCATCTTCGCCCACCTGCCGCTGCTGTTCGCGATCGGTGTGGCCATCGGGTTCGCCAAGAAGGCGGACGGCTCAACAGCTCTCGCCGCGGCCGCCGGATACCTGGTGGTGGAGGCCGTCTTCAAGACCATGTCGCCGATCGTTCTCGACGGCGTGCTGGATCAAACCGGCGCGCAGGCCGAGATCAACTACAGCGTGTTCGCGGGCATCGCCGTCGGCCTGGTGACCGCATTGTTGTTCGACCGCTACCACACCATCAAGCTGCCGCCCTATCTCGGGTTCTTCGGCGGCCGCCGGTTCGTACCCATCGTCGTTTCGGTCGCGTGCCTGGTCATGGGCTTCGCGCTCAGCTACTTCTACCCCATCTTCGATGCAGGCCTGACCTCGGTCGGCCACTTCATCGGCGGCTCAGGGGCTTTCGGCGCCTTCACCTATGGTTTCGCCAACCGGATGCTGATCCCGCTCGGCCTGCACCACATCCTGAACACCTACATTTGGTTCATCTACGGCGACTACACGACACCGGCCGGCGCCTTGGCCACCGGCGAACTGACCCGATTCGCGGCCGGAGACCCCAGCGCGGGACTTCTGACCTCCGGTTTCTACCCGATCCTGATGTTCGGACTGCCCGCGGCCGCGCTGGCGATGATCCTGGTGGCGAAACCGCGGCAGAAGAAGCTGGCCATCGGCATCCTGTCGGCCGCCGGGCTCACAGCCTTCCTCACCGGCGTGACCGAGCCGCTGGAATTCGCGTTCATGTTCGTGGCTTTCCCCCTGTACGTGGTGCACGCCCTGCTCACCGGGCTCTCGTTGGCGATCGCCTACCAACTCGACATCCATCTCGGGTTCTCGTTCTCCGCGGGTCTGATCGATCTCCTGCTCTACGGCACCGCGCCCGCGGCGAAGAACATCCCATTGTTGATCCTCATGGGTGTGGCCTTCTTCCTGGTGTACTTCTTCCTGTTCCGCTGGGTCATCATCCGCTGGAACATGCGAACTCCGGGCCGCGAGCCCGAGGAAGAGTTCGAGGCCGAGCAGGCGGCCAACCTCACCGACACCTCCGGATCGGCCGCGCTGTCGGGCGGTTCCACGCCGTCGGGCGGTGGGGTCGCGCTCGCCACCAAACCGCTCGCCGACTCGAAGGCCGAACAGCTGATTGCCGCATTCGGTGGCCGGGACAACCTGGTCAACGTCGACGCCTGCATCACCCGGCTGCGCATGGAGGTCGCTGACCGGGATCTCGTCGACAAGACCAGGTTGAAGGCACTCGGTGCGGCGGGGGTGATGGAAGTGGGCAACAACGTCCAAGCGATCTTCGGTACGCAGGCAGAGGCTCTCAAGAGCGACATCAACGACGCCCTCGATGGCCCCGCGCCCGATCCGGCAGACGTCGCGGCAGGTGTTCCGGCAGATGTCTCAGCAGACACTTCGGACCGGCCCGAATCAGCCGGCTCCGTCCGAAAGGGCGGCACCACCATCGTCCTCGCGCCGGTTCGCGGACGGGCCGTGCAGATGGCCCAGGTGCCGGACCCGACGTTCGCTCAGGGAATCGTCGGTCACGGCGCGGCCATCGATCCGCCGCATGAGGTCATCGAGGCGCTGGCGCCGATCAGCGGCACCGTGCTGCAAATGCTGCCCCACGCCTACATCATCGTCAGTGTGGACAACGTCGGCGTACTGGTGCATCTGGGCCTGGACACCGTCCAGCTCAAGGGCGAGGGATTCACCGCCCTGGTATCGAAGGGTGACACGGTCGAAGCCGGCCAGCCCGTCATCACCTACGACGTGCCGTCCGTCGTGGCGGCCGGGCGGAACCCGATCGTCCCGGTGGTCGTGATGGACAAGAAGCCCGAGGACATCACCCTGGACGACGCGGTGAGCGCCGGCGGTCCGGTGCAATCCACCCAGGACTTCCTCACCGTGACCAACTGAGCACGGCGGTGCCGCGGGATCCGGTCGTCCCGCGGCGCCGCAACCTCCCCCGCACCGGCACGCAACCTGTGCCTTTCCGAAGGCCTGTCACCAAGAAGGAAACCCATGGAAATCGTGATCCTGCGCGACGCCGAGGAAATTGGTTCCCTCGCCGCTGACGCCATCGGAAAAATGTTGCGGCGCAAAGCGAATGCCGTGCTCGGCCTGGCCACAGGCTCGTCACCACTGACGATCTATGACGCGTTGGCCACCCGTTGTGCCGCCGGCAGCGTTTCCTTCGCACAGGCGTCCGGTTTCACGCTGGACGAATACGTGGGGCTACCGGTCGACCATCCCGAGTCCTACCGCAATGTGATCGACCGGGAGTTCGTCTCGCGGGTCGACTTCGCGCCGGGTGCCGTCCAGGGGCCCGACGGTTCGGCTGACGACATCCCGGCCGCCTGCGCGGCGTACGAGGCGGCGATCGCCGGTTCGGGCGGCGTGGACCTGCAGATCCTCGGCATCGGCACAGACGGGCACATCGGATTCAACGAGCCCGGTTCGTCGCTGGCATCGCGGACCCGGATCAAGACACTTGCTCAGCAGACCCGTATCGACAACGCCAGGTTCTTCGACGCAGACCTGGACGCCGTGCCCACCCACTGCCTGACCCAGGGACTGGCGACCATCATGGCGGCTCGACACGTGGTGCTGGTGGCGACCGGCGCGGGCAAGGCCGAGGCGGTGCACCACCTCGTCGAGGGTGCGGTGAGTGCCCTGTGGCCGGCCACCATCCTGCAGCACCATCCGCACACGACGGTGCTCCTCGACGGTGCGGCGGCCGGCCGACTCCAGCTGGCCGACTACTACCGGGAGACCTACCGCGCGAAGCCTGCCTGGCAGGGCATCTGAACCCGCCGGCAGTGGCTGCGCCGTTCGCATCCTGACAACCCACATCAGAAGGACACCAGCATGTTGATCACCGCCGACACCGTCGCCGCCGGCGGGGAGTTGCTGCATCCTGGCTGGATCGAGGTGAGAGACGGCGTCATCCAGGCGGTCGGCGCAGGTGACCCGCCCCGACCTGCCGATCATGTCTTGGGTCCGGTGACCGTCGTCCCGGGATTCGTCGACATCCACGTGCACGGCGGCGGCGGTGGAATGTTCCCGACGACCGATCTGTCCGACATCGAGACAACCACCACGGCGGCTGTCGAGCTGCACCGCAGGCACGGCACCACGACGATGATCGCGTCCCTGGTCACCGCGCCACCTGCTCGCCTGCTGGCGCAGGTCCGCGCGATGGCCGAACAGGTTCGTTCGGGTGCGGTGGCCGGCGTGCATCTGGAGGGACCGTGGCTGGCAGCGAAACGTTGTGGAGCGCATGAGCTCTCCGCGCTGCGCGATCCGGACCCAGCCGAGTTGGACAGCATCCTGGGGGCGGGCGATGGAACAGTCCGGATGGTCACCCTCGCGCCGGAGCGGACCGGTGGCCCCGAGGCGATCCGGCGAATCGTGGGTGCCGGTGCGGTCGCCGCGATCGGGCACACCGACGCGACCTACGCGCAGGCGGTTGCGGCGATCGATGCGGGCGCCACCGTCGCGACCCATCTGTTCAACGCCATGCGGCCGGTCCATCACCGCGAACCCGGCCCGGTTCTGGCCCTGGTGGAGGATCCTCGTGTCACGGTGGAACTGATCGCCGACGGGGTACACCTGCACCCGGCTCTGTACCGGGATGTGAGCCGGAGTGTGGGGTCGGAGCGGGTGGCACTGGTGACAGACGCCATGGCCGCGGCCGGCATGGCAGATGGCCCGTACCACCTCGGATCTCTCGCGGTTGACGTGGTCGGTGGAGTGGCCAGGATTGCCGGAACGGACACCATCGCCGGCAGCACCGCGACGATGGATCAGGTCTTCCGATTCGCTGTCGAGAACAGCGGTCTGGGCAGCGGTGAAGCGCTCCTCGAGGCTGTCCGGCAGTCGTCGGTCAATCCCGCGCAGGCACTCGGCCTACCGCCGGCAGACATCACCGTGGGCACTGCGGCCGACATGGTCGTGCTTGATGACCATCTGCAGGTGCAGGGCGTTCTTCATCAGGGCTCGTGGATTCGCTGATCAGCCGCACCGCGTCCGCGCTGACCGTCAGCGGTCAGGGGCGTTGGGTCTGCGCAATCGTTCCGTCCGACGCTGAGCCCGCCGCTCTCCGGGTCGCAGGAGCGCCCGATACCCCTGCGAGACCGAAAGTGGCTATCGTCAGCCCGTGCTGCAATCGACAGGTGGGAACACTGCCGGTCGGAGACGGCCGTCCCGCTTGCGTTTTCGGCATCCGGCACAGGTCGTCGTCGCCGGATTCGCGGGTGCGGTCGCGGTCGGGACGTCGTTGTTGCTGTTGCCGATAGCCAGGTCCGGACCCGGTGGTGCGGGGTTCGTCGAGGCGCTGTTCACCTCGACCAGTGCCGTTTGCGTCACCGGGCTCACAGTGGTGGACACCCCCACTTACTGGTCCGGCTTCGGCCAGGCCGTGATCCTCGTGCTGATTCAGGTCGGCGGCTTCGGCATCGCGACACTGGGGTCGTTGTTGGCGCTGATCGTGGTCCGCCGGATGGGTTTGCGAACCCGCTTGACGGCGGCTGCCGAGACACGCAGCGTCGGTATCGGCGACGTGCGGAGCGTGCTGATCGGCGTTGCCGTGGTGAGCCTGGTGATGGAAAGTGCCGTCGCACTCATTCTCACGTCGCGGTTCATGGTCGCCTACGGTGAATCCTTTCCGCGGGCGATCTATCTAGGGGTCTTCCACGCTGTTTCGGCGTTCAACAATGCCGGGTTCGCGTTGTATTCGGACAACCTCATGGGCTTCGTGAGCGACCCATGGATCTGCCTGCCGATCGCCCTGGCGGTCATCATCGGCGGCGTCGGGTTCCCGGTGATCCTGGAACTGCGGCGACAATTCCGCCGTCCCGGCCGGTGGAGTGTCCACACCAAGATCACTCTGTCGGTGACAGGCATACTGTTGTTTCTGTCGACGGCCTTTGTCACGGCCACGGAGTGGTCCAACCCGCGGACCCTTGGCCCGCTCGCGGAGCCGGCCCGCCTGCTGGCCGGATTTTTCCAGGCCGTCGCGCTCCGAACGGCGGGCTTCAACAGCGTCGACATCGCGCACATGAAGGAAAGCACATGGCTGGGTATGGATGTGTTCATGTTCATCGGGGGCGGGTCCGCCGGAACTGCCGGGGGCATCAAGGTCACGACATTTGCGCTGCTGTTCTTCGTGATCTGGTCAGAGGTGCGCGGTGAGGCAGCCACCACCGTTTTCGAACGGCGAATCGACGGTCGCGCCCAGCGCCAGGCGTTGACGGTCGCGCTGTTGTCCGTCGCTGCCGTCGTCTCCGCGACGATCATCCTGGCCGAGGTGACCAAACTCAGCACGGATCAGATCCTGTTCGAATCGGTATCGGCGTTCGCCACCGTAGGGCTGACCACAGGAATCACTCCCTTCCTGTCGACAGCGGGCCAGCTACTGCTGGTGGGATTGATGTTCGTCGGTAGATTGGGCCCTGTCACGCTTGTCTCCGCTCTGGCCCTGCGCGAGAGTCGACGCCGGTACGAGCATCCGGAAGGCAGGCCCATCGTTGGCTAGGGACAGTGGCAGCACCGGCAATGGAGTCGTGGTGATCGGGATGGGGCGCTTCGGTTCCTCGCTCGCACTGGAACTGATGGAACAAGACATCGAAGTCCTCGGCATCGACGGGCGGGACAAGATCGTCCAGGAGCTGGCCGGTCAATTGACGCACGTCGTCGTCGCGGACTCCACGGACGAGATGGCGCTGCGACAGCTGTCCGTCCACGAATTCGATCGAGTCGTGATCGCCATCGGAAACGATGTCGAAGCCAGCATCCTCACCGCCTCACTTGTCCTGCAGATGGGGGTGCCGACCATCTGGGCCAAGGCCATGAGTGCCGCCCACGCCCGCATCCTGACGCAACTGGGCGTCCATCACGTCGTCCGTCCCGAACACGACATGGGTCAGCGTGTCGCCCACCTGGTCGGCGGCAGGATGATGGACTACATCGAGTTCGACGAGGACTTCGCCATGACGAAGACCTCGCCTCCGTCGATGGTCATCGGCCGACAACTGCGGAAGACCCCGATCCGCACACACCATGGTGTGACGGTCGTCGCGGTCAAACACCGGGGCCGCGAATTCACCTATGCGACTCCCGACACCGTTCTGCAGAAAGACGACATCATCATCGTCTCCGGAACGCTGCGCGACATCGAGAGGTTCAGCGAGTTCGAATAGCGAGTTGACGCGTCGCGACAATCGTCAGCAACCCGCTGCTTGCTCGAGATCGACCCGGTACGGGTCGGCCCGTCTGCTCAGCGTCATCCCATGGCCTGCGCGCGTGTCCTGGACGACGAGAGCGCCGCCCTGCACCAGCGGCGCACCGTCGACCAACAGCGGCTCCAGGCGCGCGTGATCGATGAACCACTCGACGTGTCGAAGGTTCGGCACGGCTGCTGCGACGGGCGCGTGCAGGGCCGGAGCGCAGTGGCCGGACACTTGCACATTGTGTGCTGCCGCAACGGCTGCAGCGCGCAGGAAACCGGTGTAGCCGCCACAGCGTGTGACGTCCAGCTGCAAACAGTCCACGACCGGGCACAGGGCGGCGGCCACGAAGATGTCGGACGCATATTCACCGGCAGCGACGTCGCACCGCACTGCAGCGCGGACGGTGTTCAGACCGGCGAGGTCGTCACTGGAGACAGGCTCTTCGAACCAGCACACCGCCATCTCGTCCAGAGCGGCCCCGACCCGCCGGGCCTGGCCGACGGTGTAGGCACCATTGGCATCCACCATCAGCTCCACGCCCGGCCCGGCCAAGTCCCGCAGGACCGTGACACGGGCAAGATCCCGCGGGATGTCCGTGCCCCACGATTGGCCGATCTTGATCTTCATCGAGCGGCATCCGGCGTCCGCCCATTGCTTGACCTGAGCTCCGAGTTCGTCGTCGGTGAGGCTGGTGAAACCGCCGGACCCGTACACCGGGACGGTCACCCGGGCCGAACCGAGGAGTGCTGCGAGCGGGACGTCGAAGACTTTCGCCTTGTGGTCCCACAGTGCGATGTCGATGGCACTGATGGCCTGCATGACAATGCCGCGGGTGCCGAGGTTCCGGCAGGCCCGATGCATGGCCGACCAGCACCCGGGGATGTCCAGCGGATCGTGACCGGAGATGGCCGGTGTCAGGTGGTCGGTGATGATCTGGGCGGCGGCGGCTGTGCTGTAGCTCCACCCCAGTCCGGCCGCGGATCCCGTGCTCACCGTGGCGGTGACCGCCGTGGTGGCGTCCCAGCTCAGCGTCCCGTCTGCTTCCGGCCGTTCGGTCGGGAACCGGTAGACGGCGGGGGTGATCTTCTCGATCGCCGTTGGCCAACCGGTCATGTCAACGGCCGCCGCAACATCGTTGCCCTCCGGGCACGCCGCCATCCGTTGGCCAACGCCCGTCCCGGCGGCCACACATCGCCCGCGGCGAGCGGCGGTTTCGGCAGCATGTGTCCATCCTCCGTTTCCGAGGGACCGCGCCGCCGCCTCGTCGGGTACGCGACTGGTGCCCAAGCCCGGTGCAAATGATTTCCGACGCACGGCGTCATCCCACGACAGGACGGAGTTACCCACCCGCGGCACCCATCAACCGCGCTGCACATCTCGTTCCCGAACCGGGAAAGCGTCGCAGTACCGAGTACCGACTCGCGTCTCCAGTCGTTGTGCCGAGCGAGCCGGGACGACGGAGTCGCCGGTTGGCAGTCGCAATGATTGCGTCAGTGCAAGACTTGCATCAGGTTCGAGATACGTCGTACACATTGACGGTAGGTCGACCGCATCTTTCCGCGCGGCCGGGGAACTGCACCATGTAGTGCGTGAACGATCAGCTTTCGCCGGCAGAAGGGGAGACATCCGATGGAGCGCCAGACAATCGTCGTGACCGGAGCGAGCGGCGGGATCGGACGCGCGGTCGCCGCCGCCTTCGGCGCCAGGAGGGCACGTGTTGCGTTGCTCGCACGCGGCGAGGAGGGACTGACCGGCGCGGCCGACGACGTGGAGAAGGCCGGCGGCACAGCGCTGGTGGTGCCCACCGACATGGCAGACCCCCAGCAGGTGGACGACGCCGCCGATCGAGTCGAACGCGAACTCGGCCCGATCGATGTTTGGGTGAACGTCGCGTTCAGCTCGGTTTTCGCCAGGTTCACCGATATCCGGCCGGAAGAGTTTCGCAGGGTGACCGAAGTGAGCTACCTCGGGTATGTCTACGGAACGATGGCCGCACTGCGGCGGATGAAGCCCCGCAACCGGGGCACGGTCGTGCAGGTCGGCTCGGCGTTGGCGTACCGCGGAATCCCGCTGCAAACGGCCTACTGCGGAGCCAAACACGCCATCCAGGGGTTCAACGAAGCACTCCGATGCGAACTGCTGCACGACAAGTCCGGCATCTCGGTCACGATGGTGCAGATGCCGGCGGTCAATACGCCGCAGTTCTCCTGGCTGCTGACCCGGCTGCCGCACCATGCGCAACCCGTGCCGCCGATCTACCAGCCGGAACTCGCCGCCAGGGCGGTGTTGTTCGCGGCGGATCACCCGCGGCGGCGCGAGTACTGGGTGGGGACCAGCACCGCACTGACCCTGGCCGCCAATGCGGTTGCCCCTGGGCTGCTCGACCGGTACCTGGCACGAACCGGGATCAAGGGGCAGCAGACCGACCAACCGCAGGACCCTGACTCGCCGGTCAACCTCTGGGAGCCTGCCGACGGCAGCGGCGGCAAGGACTTCGGCGCGCACGGCGTTTTCGATGACCGCTCGCGCAGCAAGGACCCCCAACTGTGGGCGTCACACCATCACGGACTGCTGGCGGCGACCGGAACCGCCGTTCTCGCCGCCGGCGCCGTGGCGACATCCTTGCTGCGTCGAACATGAGACCGCCGTCAGCAAGCGGTGCCCGGTTGTGGGCTGTCGTGACGGCGCTGATCGGGGCGGCCATGACTGCAATGCCCTCGCTGACGAGCCGGTGGGCGGCGGGCCGCGACGGAGTGGCGCCGGCCACGACGGTCGTGCGGATCCTCGGATCACGCCAGATGCTGCAGGGCATCGCTGTCGCGGCGCACCCGACCCGCGCGGTCGTCGGAATCGGCAGCCTTGTCGATGTCACCCACGCCGCCACCATGGCGGCAGCAGTCGTCCTGCTACCGAGATATCGGCGCTCAGCAGCAGTCAGCGGAGTACTGGCTGCCGCTTCGGCGGCGGCCGGTACGGCGGTCCTGCTGCGAGGTGGGCAATGACTCCAGAGGCACCGCGGCCGGCCGCCGCAGCGGCACGTTTCCTGCCACAAACGTTGCGGCAGTACGCCTTGCTGGCGGACGGTGAGCGAGGAGCGCTGATCGGCCCACACGGCAACATCGTCTGGATGTGTGCACCGCTGTGGCATGACGATGCGGTCTTCAGTGCGCTGCTCGGTGGTCGTTCCTGCTACGCGATCACCCCGGTGGAGCCCTACGTGTGGGGCGGGTACTACGAAGCGGGAACGCTGATCTGGCACAGCAGGTGGGTCACCCACGGTGGAATCATCGAGAGCAGGGAGGCGCTCGCTTTTCCGGGCGATCCGCACCGCGTGGTCGTCCTTCGCCGGATCTCCGCCATTGACGCCGACGCACGTGTGCAGGTCGTGCTCGACCCCCGCGCTAGGTTCGACAAGGATTCGATGAGCGATGAGCACCGGGACGCCGGCATCTGGACGGCCCGGACCGGTCCACTGAATCTGCGGTGGTCCGGCGCGGCCCGCGCGCACCGGCGCCACACCCGAACTGCCGACGGTCTGGTCATGGACATGACCGTGCCCGTCGGCGAGCACCGGGACCTCATCCTGGAAATCAGCGATCAAAGCCTGCCGGACAGCCCACCGACAGCGGCCGACAGTTGGTCTGCCACCGAGAAAGGTTGGTCGGACGCCGTTCCCGACCTGTCCAACTGCCATACGCCGCAGGACGCCCAGCGGTCGTATGCGGTGATGCGCGGTTTGACCAGCCGCAGCGGCGGCATGGTGGCGGCCGCCACCACGAGCCTGCCCGAGCGGGCCGAGGCGGGCCGAAACTACGACTATCGATATGTCTGGATCCGCGATCAGTGCTACGCCGGGCAGGCGGTCGCCGCCGCCGGTGACCATCCCCTGCTCGAGTCCGCCGTGCGATTCGTCGGCGAGCGACTGCTGGCCGATGGCGAGCGGATGACACCGGCATACACCAGTCTCGCCGGCCGGGTACCCGATCAGCACAGCGTCGACCTGCCGGGATACCCAGGTGGTCACAACCGCGTCGGCAATTGGGTCAACCGACAGTTCCAGCTCGACATCTTCGGTGAAAGCCTGTTGCTGTTCTCCGCCGCCGCGCAGCGGGACCAGATGACCACCGATTCCTGGCGGGCTGCGGTCATCGCCGCGGACGCGATCGCCAATCGCTGGACCGAGCCCGATGCAGGGATCTGGGAAATCGACAACCAACGGTGGACGCACAGCAGACTCATCTGCGCCGCTGGTCTGCGTGCGCTGGCCGAACAGGTCCCACCACAGGGCGCCGCGGCGAACTGGTTGGCGCTCGCCGACAAGATCACTGCCGAGACCTCGTCCAGCTCACTGCATTCCAGTGGCAGATGGCAACGTTCACCCGGCGACGCGGGGCTGGATGCCGCACTGCTGCTTCCCGCGTTGCGCGGCGCAATACCCGCTGACGACCCCAGGACACTGGCGACACTGGAGGCCTACCAACATGAGTTGACTGTCAACGGTTACGCCTACCGTTTCAGGCACGACCAGCGCCCCCTCGCCGACGCCGAGGGCGCTTTCACGTTCTGCGGGTTCCTGCTCAGCCTCGCGCTGAACCAACAGCACCACCAGGTCGAAGCAGCAGCCTGGTACGAGCGCACCCGGAGCTGTTGCGGGCCGCCGCAGGTGTATTCCGAGGAATATGACGCCACGGAGTTCCAGATGCGAGGCAACCTGCCTCAGGCATTCGTGCACGCTCTGCACCTGGAAGCCACGGCCCGTCTCGACCCACCGGACAGCGTCCTGCTGCCGCCGGCCTCGCCTGCTCGGCCGGCCTGACGCCCGTGTGGCCGGACTTCCGTCTTCGACCGAAAGGGTAACGCCATGGACATCACCGACATGATCCTCGACCAACACCAGGAGCAGCGCCGGATGTTCGCACTGCTCGACGACCTCTATCCCGGCGACCCCGCAACGCTCTCGGCGGTGTGGGAGCGACTGAAGGTCCTTCTCGAAGTCCACGCCGAGGCAGAGGAGTTGTACTTCTACCCACAGCTCCTACGGATAGGCGCCGGCCCGGAGAAGGACCAGGGCCCGGGGGACGAGACAACCGACGCGATCAAGGATCACAACGAAATCCGCGATGCCATCGCCGAGACAGACGGTCACCCGATCGGCTCCCAAAAGTGGTGGGACGGAATCCGCGCTGTCCGCACCGCAAACGGGGACCACATGGCAGAAGAGGAACGGGACGACCTCGCCGACTTCCGACGACATGCCGATCTTCGACTTCGCCACGACATCGCTGTCCAATTCGTCAACTACGAATCACAGCACGCCGGTGGAATCGATGGGGTGGACAAGGATCCGAGCAGGTACGTGGCGCAGAAGCAACCGGAGGCGTAGGCCCGGGCCCGACTGCTGGTGGCGGTGCTGAACTCCGTCGCGAGCCTGTTCTACTACCTGCGGTGGATTGTGCGGGCACTTGGACGCACGTCCGTCGACGGCGCGTCGAGCGCGGAATCGCCGAAGCGGTGGGCGGCGGCGACCGCCGTCAGCAGACACCGCGGAGTCACCGCAGCGGCGTCAGGGCGCGTAGACAACTGGGGTGTCCCGGCTCAGGGTCGTCGGCGTCCGCCGAGCTCCAAGGCCATCATCGGGATGTCTGAACCCTGGTTGATCGGTCGCCCGAGTGTTTGCTCGACGACTGGCCGCAGCCGCGCCCATCCCGCGGGGTGCTGCCCGATGTACGACGCCAGCGCGACGTCGGCGTCGTCATCGGTCACGCGGTGCGCCATGGCCGGCACGGCCCGGCGACCACCCACCCACACCTCGGCGGACGGATTGGCCTCCAAGTTCCGGAACCACTGTGCCTTCGTGCCGAAGCCGGAGACGACCAGATAAGTGTCCACCCGGTGTTGTCCTACGACCTCCAGGACGACGTAGCGGCGCTTGCCCGACACCCGCCCGATGTGTTGCACCATCAACAGTCGGGAGCCGAACAGGAAACCGAGGCCGGCCCGGAATACCCAGATCGGCGCCCGTGTGAACCACCGGTTCCGCAGCGCCGCGGCGCCGATTGCCGCCGCGGCGGAGCCCGGTCGCCGGCTCATTTCCGCCGCCGGTTGCGGGCGCGACCGGCACCATCACCGGCAGACCCCGAAGTCTCCGCGTCCACGCCCGACCGCGAGGCGGACAAACGGAGGGGAAGAGCGGTGACGCCGGCATGTTCCTCCGGAGCCTTGCGGCGGCCTGCCTGCATGAACGCGCCGTAGCGCGCGCTGATGGGTGCCGCGGTGATGCCGTGCAGGTAGATGCTGAGCAGGATCGTCCACCCGGCAATGCGGAAGATCTCGTCCCCCCCGGGAATGCCGGCGGTGTCCAGGATCAGGACGGCATAGACGATGGACGCGAGCCCGCGTGGGCCGGCCCACGCCAAGAATCCGACGGTCGGCATCTTCAAATGCGTGCCGATCAAGGACAAGGCGACCGCGATGGGCCGCACCACCAGCAGGCTCAGCAGCGCGTAGACCACCACCTTCCAGTCGAAGTCGGCCAGCAGGTCGTAGACCATGATGGCGCCGAAGACCAGGAACGTGAGCAACGTCAGCAACTGACCCTCGGCCTCGGCAAACTCAGTCGTGTGCGGCAAGAGCGACTTCGCCGTCGTGCCCACCACCAATCCGGCGGTGAAGACCGCGACGAATCCATTGCCGCCGAGAATCTCACTGCCCGCGAAGGCGATCGCCGCCAATGACATCGTCGCCAGCCGCTGGGTCGCGTCCGTGGTCCACTGCCGTCGAGCCGCCCAGCTCAACACGGTGCCGCCCAGCCACCCGACCAGGATCCCGATACCGACGCCGATGCCGACGAGGGCCAAGAACAGTTTCACGTAGCTCACCGCGGAATCGGCTTCATGCCTGGCGATGTCGATCAGGACCGTGATGAACGGAACTGCCAAACCGTCATTCAGACCGCTTTCGACGTTGAGTGTCTGCCGGATCCGGGCCGGCACCGTGGTGTCGGCGACGAAGGCCTGCCCCAATGCGGCGTCGGTCGGCGCAAGGACCGCCGCGGTCAGCGCCACCGCCGCCACCGACAGGCCCGGGAACAACATCCACCCTGCCGCCGCGCCCACCACGATTGCCAAGGGCATTCCGATCAGCAACAGCCGCAGCGCGAGTCCGTGCTCGCGGATCACCGTTCTCAGCTGCATGCGGGAGGCATCGGTGAACAGCACGACGACCAGGGAAGCCTCTGCCAGACCGCTGACCACGGAGCGGTCAGCCTCCAGTTCGAGGACCCCGAGCACCGATCCGAACAGCAGACCGGCAGCGGTGAACACCATCGGCATGGTGATCGGCGTTCCGCGAAGCCGACCGGCAAAGACGCCGAACGCCAGCACGGCCAGGCCGACGACCAGCAGATTGCCTTCCATATCAGAACCTCTCGGTTGCCGGAATGTCACCGCCCATCGGCGATGTCGGCCTCCCTCTTGGTTTCGGCAAGAGCCTCGGCGGGGTCCTCATACGCCACATGCCCTGAGGCGTCCCTGGGCCAGAGAAACCCCGGGGTTGCAGTTCCCGCCGCACCCAACTGATTGGGGCGCTTGGGCACCGGAGTGCCCTGATACTGCAGCGGCGGCGATTCACCGTCCTCTCCCGGAACGAGCGGCTGATGTTGTTCGGTGAACTTCCCGTTGGGCAACCGCCGCACCAACCCGGTCTCGATCCCGTGTTCCAGCACGCTGCGGTCGCCATGCTGCGCGCCGACACACAGCCGGTAGGTCAGGATGTAGACCACGACCGGAACGATGATCGTCCCGACCCGGCCGATCCAGACCATCGCGTTCAACGAGATGTTCAGCTTGAGCGCAAAAATGTCGTTGCCACCATTGATCAGGTTGACGATGTAGAAGCTGATGAACGCTGCTCCCAGCGAGGTGCGCACCGGAACATCCCGCGGTCGCTGCAGAAGATTGTGGTCGGCGTCGTCCTTGGTGAAATGGCGCTCGATCCACGGGTACGACATCACCAGGATGGTCAGAACTCCCGCCGCGAGCACCGATGGGAAGAACACCGCCGGCACCATGTAGTGCCCGAACAGATGCCGGATCGCCCAGGGCGGCCAGATCCGCACCATCCCGTCCAGGAAGCCCATGTAGAAGTCCGGCTGCGCTCCTGCTGACACTTTCGCCGGATCGTAGGGGCCGTAATTCCACACCGGGTTGATCTGGAACAGGCCACCCATGAGTGCCAGGGTCCCGAAAACCATCGCGAAGAAGCCGAGTGATTTCACTGCGAACGACGGCATCACTCGGACGCCGATGACATTCCGTTCGGTGGCCCCGGGAGCCGGGAACTGGGTGTGCTTCTGGAACCACACCATGGCCAGGTGGAGCGATACCAGGGCAAGGATGATCCCGGGCACGATCAGGATGTGCAGCGAGTAGAAGCGCGGAATGATCTCCTCCCCCAGGTATTCCCCGCCGAAGACCGCCCAGTGCATCCAGGTCCCGACAACCGGAATCGACAGGATGAAGGCGCTGACGGCTCGCAGCCCGGTCCCGGAGAGCAGGTCGTCGGGCAGCGAGTAACCGAGAAAGCCCTCCGCCATCGCCAGCACCAGCAGCAGCACTCCCACAATCCAGTTCATTTCACGCGGCTTGCGGAATGCGCCGGTGAAGAAGATGCGCATCATGTGGAACATGATGGAAAACAAGAAGACCAGTGCCGCCCAGTGATGGATCTGCCTGATCAGTAGTCCGCCGCGGTACTCGAAGGAGATGTCGATCGTCGAGATGTAGGCGACCGACGCCTTCAGTCCGCGAAGTTTCTCGTACGCCCCGTCGTAGACCATTTCCGCCATCGAGGCATCGAAGAACAGGCTCAGATACACACCGGACAGCAGCAGCACGACGAACGAGTAGAGCGCGGCTTCGCCCAACATGAACGACCAGTGACTGGGGAAGACCTTGTTCAATGACGTCCGCAGCGGACGGGCGGGGTGGTACCGCTCATCGGCGGCAGTGAGCACCTTGCGCGCTGCCGCCGAAACCTTCGTCCCTTCACCTGATCGAGACCGACGTATCATCGGCTGCCCTCCTTCGGCTCCAACTTCCCGGTTGGAGCACTGTCGTAGAGCCAAAATCCTGGGCCGACAGGTTCGATGAAGTCCCTGGAGGCGACGAAGTACCCCTCCTCGTCGAGTTCGATCGGTAGCTGGGGAAGTGGCCGGGTTGCCGGCCCGAAGACCGGGATGGCTCCGGCATTGACATCGAACTGCGACTGGTGGCACGGGCACAACAGCTTCCCGGCCTCCTGTTCGTACAGCGATACCGGGCACCCGACGTGGGTGCACAGCTTGGAGTAGGCGTAATAGTCACCGACGTTGAAACCCTGTTGCCCGGAGCGGATCTGGACGACATCGGTCGGACGTAGCCGGAACAGCATCACCGGTGCGTCGGCAGCCTCCCGGCCGCCGGGCACGCCGGGAAAGACGGTCATCATCGACGCCGGGCTGAGGTCCGTCGGCCGCACCGGGCGACCGTTTTCGTCCACCAGGGGAACCTTGGTGCCGTCGGGCAACGGGGCCCATGGGGTGACCAGGAGCGGCGCATCGGCTCCGTCCGCCCACGGGTTCTTGATGAAGCCGCCGAGGATGGGAAGCGCGGCCATCAGACCCAGCCCGGCCCCGGCACCGAGAAACGCGCCCGCCAGAACGCGACGGCGCTGCACACCGGACTTGCGGCCGGCGTCGATGACCTCGGCGGCAACCGTCTCGCGGTCAACCGGGTCGGACGGTCCGCCGTGCCGCTGCTGTACCGCCACCTCGTGCGGCACGATCCGCTTCTCGAGCAGAACCATCCCGATACCGAATGCCAACACCCCGATCCCCATGGTGGTACCGATCAGGGGCGTGTACAGCGCGTACACCCACTGGCTGTCCGACCACGGCGGGCGGTAGCCCTGGGGCCAGAAGATGAACACCGCGGCGAACGCGACGGCCATCAGTCCGGAGAGGGCGAACCACAATCCCGTGCGGCGACCGGCCCTGCGGTCTGCCGGCGAACCGGGGATGTACCGCTCGCCGTACTCGACGAGTTCGACCGAGTCGAGCTCCGTTCCCAGCTCGGTCAGCTGATCGCGGGTCATCCCGGCACGCTCGGACTCACCCGGGACCGGCTGCCCACTCATGCGCGAGACCCCAGCCACAACACGGACGCGACGATTGCGCCCATTCCCACCAGGAAGGCGATCAGACCCTCGGCGATGGGTCCATACCCCCCGGCCGGGTAGCCGCCGGGGTCGATGGTGGACTTGTAGCTCTGGATGTAGGCGATGATGGCGCCCTTCTCTCGCGGAGTCAGCAGGTCCTCGCTGAACGTCGGCATGTTCTGCGGGCCGGTCAGCATGGCGCCGTAGATCTGCCGGTCCGTCGATGGGTCCAGGGTCGGCGCGTACCAGCCATTGGACAGTGCGCCCCCCTCGCCGGTGAAGTTGTGACAGGACGCGCAGTTCAGCCGGAAGAGGTCACCGCCACGGGCGATGTTCTCCCGGTCCTGAAGGTCACCGTCCGGTATCACCGGTCCGCCGCCGTTCGCCTGGATGTACGCGGCGAGTGCGTCGATCTGCTCGCCGGTGAAGACCGGGTCCTTCCGCTTGGGTTGGGCACCGTTGGCCGCAGCGGGCATCCGCCCCGTCGACACCTGGAAGTACACCGCTGCCTGGCCGACGCCGACGAGAGCAGGACCACGGCTCGCCACGCCCTGCAGGTTCTCGCCGTGGCAGGTGATGCACGAGGTCTCGTAGAGCCGTCGCCCCTGATCGATCGCGGCGACCGGCACGTCGTGACCCTGGGCGTGGTTGTCGCCGACGATCCCGAGCACCGCGATGTACCCGATTGCCATCAACGCGCCGGACACCACGCCCAGGACGGTTCTGCGGAGTCGGCGCAGCGCACGGTGAAGCCGTCGGCCCTGTCTGCTGCCCGGCTGTGCGCCTGCAGCCCAGGCTTTGTCGCTTCGAACGAGAATCACCTCGCTCCGTCACTCCCGGCTTGTCGTCCGTCCGTACCCCCTGGCAATGCCCCGGGTCACCAGCCGTCAAACGCGATCTGCACTCTTTGCCCCTCGGCCAGCGCCGGACGTCAAACCGGTTGGCCCGCTCGGCATCCACTCGCAGCCGACCGTCCGGGCAACCCCCAGTTGGACGTGATGCGCACTGCTTGCGTCACCGCAAGGACCGCACTCTCGCCATGCGTGTTTCGCATTCCGCGCACGGGGTAAGACAACTGTCGAAGGCCTGTCCACGGGGAGGGAACGTGACGAGCACGGCAACAGCAGAGGTCGCGCCGCGCCGCGCCTACCCTCGGCAGCGGTTTCCGATGGGTGTGGCCCTGCTGAGATTGATCCGAACGACCGATCCCAAGGTGATCGGTCTGATGTACCTGGTCACGACCTTCACCTTCTTCATGGTGGCCGGCCTGATGGCGATGGTGATGCGGGCAGAGCTCGCGCGCCCCGGTCTCCAATTGCTCACCTCCGAGCAGTACAACCAGCTGTTCACCATGCACGGCACGATCATGCTGCTGTTCTATGCCACCCCCGTCGTGTTCGCCTTCGCCAACTACATCGTGCCGCTGCAGATCGGGGCGCCCGATGTCGCCTTCCCGAGACTCAATGCACTGTCCTACTGGTTCTTCCTGTTCGGGGCGCTCATCGCGATATCGGGATTCGCGACGCCCGGTGGGGCGGCCGCGTTCGGCTGGACCGGGTACACCCCGCTGTCCCGGATCCAGAACAGTCCGGACGTCGGCGGCGACTTGTGGATCATGGGTCTGGTGTTGTCGGGTATGGGAACAATCCTGGCCGCGGTGAACATGGTGACGACCATCATCTGCCTCCGGGCGCCGGGCATGATCATGTGGCGCTTGCCGATATTCACCTGGAACATCCTGGCGACGATGGTGCTTGTTCTCCTTGCGTTCCCAGTCCTCACCGCGGCCTTGCTGGGACTGGAAGCCGACCGGCATCTCGGCGCGCACGTGTTCGATCCCGCCAGCGGCGGGGCCGTCTTGTGGCAGCACCTGTTCTGGTTCTTCGGGCACCCTGAGGTCTACATCGTGGCACTGCCCTTCTTCGGCATCATCACCGACATCATTCCGGTGTTCTCGCGTAAACCGGTATTCGGCTACCGCGGAATGGTATTCGCGACCATGGGCATCACTGTGCTCTCCGCAGCCGTCTGGGCGCACCACATGTTCGCGACCGGGGCAGTCCTGCTGCCGTTCTTCAGTCTCCTGAGTTTCATGATCGCCATACCAACCGGACTGAAGTTCTTCAACTGGATCGGGACGATGTGGCGCGGTCAGCTTTCGTTCGAGACGCCCATGCTCTTCTCCTGCGGTTTTCTGGTGACCTTTCTCTTCGGTGGACTGACCGGCGTCATCCTTGCCGCCCCGTCACTCGACTTCCACGTCCACGACAGCTACTTCGTCGTCGCCCACTTCCATTACGTGCTCTTCGGCACCATTGTCTTCGCGACCTACGCCGGCATCTATTTCTGGTTCCCGAAGGTGACCGGCCGATTCATGGACGAACGGCTCGGACGGCTTCACTTCTGGACCACCTTCGTCGGCTTCCACACGACGTTCCTTGTGCAGCACTGGTTGGGCAACATCGGGATGCCACGGCGCTACCCCGATTATCTACCCACGGACGGCTTCACCCTGTTGCAGACGATATCGACCATCGGCGCCTTCATTCTCGGCGCGTCGACATTGCCCTTCATCTGGAATGTCATCCGGTCCTACCGATACGGTGAGGTCACCACTGCCGATGATCCGTGGGGTTACGGAAACTCCTTGGAATGGGCGACCAGTTCCCCGCCACCGCGCCACAACTTCGATTCTCTACCGCGGATCAGGTCGGAGCGCCCGGCTTTCGAGTTGCACCACCCCTACATGAGCGAGCGGATGCGGAAGGAGGCGCACCCCCACCACGACTGGGAGCCGATGGAAAAGTTGTCGAACAAAATGGCTGAATTCTGAGCGTGATCACGCACAGTCCATACAGAGGCAAACGACACCGAGGAGTGCACCATGGCCGACACAGTCGGGGACATCGTCCTCACTAGGCTCCGCGAATGGGGCGTCAAGCAGGTGTTCGGGTATCCCGGTGATGGCATCAACGGCTTACTCGCGGCTTGGGGGCGGGCAGGCGACGACCCGCAATTCGTTCAGGCACGACACGAAGAAATGGCCGCGTTCGAAGCGGTGGGATTCGCCAAGTTCTCCGGCCGGGTCGGGGTGTGCGCGGCGACCAGCGGCCCCGGAGCAATCCATCTGTTGAACGGCCTGTACGACGCGAAGCTCGACCACGTGCCGGTCGTTGCGATCGTGGGACAAACCGAGCGCACCGCGATGGGTGGAGCCTATCAACAAGAGGTCGATCTGCTCTCGCTGTTCAAGGACGTCTGCGGCGAGTACGTCCACATGTGCACCGTTCCCCAGCAGATCCCGAATCTGATCGACCGGGCGATCAGGGTTGCACAGGCCGAACGGACACCCACCTGCATCATCTTCCCGTCGGACGTCTTCACCCTGCCCTACGAGCCGCCCGAGCATGCGTTCAAGCAGGTTCCGTCGAGCCTCGGAACCAATTGGCCGACGGTGCATCCAGACCCTGCTGGAGTCCGGCAAGCCGCCGACATCCTCAATGCCGGACAGAAGGTGGCGCTGCTCGTCGGGCAGGGCGCTCGAGGATGCCTCACGGAGATCACCGAGCTGGCCGACGTTCTGGGCGCGGGAGCTGCAAAGGCGTTGCTGGGCAAGGACGTCCTTCCCGACACGCTGCCGTGGGTGACCGGATCGATCGGACTGTTGGGAACCAAGGCCAGCTGGGATCTGATGATGGGCTGCGACACCCTGCTGACAATCGGATCGAACTTTCCCTACACACAGTTCATGCCGGAACTCGATCAGGCCAGAGCAATCCAGATCGACATCGACGGCAAATTCATCGGCATGCGCTATCCCTACGAGGTCAATCTCGTGGCCGACGCCAGGACGGCTCTGCAGGATCTGCTGCCGCTGCTCGAGCGGAAAGCCGACCGGACGTGGCGGGAAAAGGTCGAGGAGAACGTCTCCCGATGGTGGGAGATCGTCGAACGCCAGGCGATGACGGACGCCGACCCGGTCAACCCGATGCGCATCTTCTGGGAGTTGTCGCACCGACTGCCGGGCAACGCGATCGTCGCGTCGGACTCCGGCAGCTCAGCGAACTGGTATGCCCGGCACCTGCGGTTCCACAGTGACATCCGCGGATCATTGTCCGGGACGCTGGCGACCATGGGCCCCGCCGTGCCCTACGCCATCGGAGCAAAGTGGGCACATCCTGGACGGCCGGCCATCGCCATGACCGGTGACGGCGCCATGCAGATGAACGGCATGGCCGAGCTGATCACCATCGCACACTACTGGCGGCAATGGTCAGATCCGCGGTTGGTGGTTGCGGTTCTGCACAACAATGACCTCAACCAGGTGACCTGGGAGATGCGGGCCATGAGCGGTTCGCCGAAGTTCGCCAAGTCGCAGACCCTTCCGGACGTCGACTATGGGGCATTCGCCCGCGCGATCGGTTTGATGGGTATCAACGTCGATTCGCCGGACGATCTCGGGACGGCCTGGGACTCGGCCCTGGCTGCGAACAGGCCGGCTGTGCTGGACGTGCGCTGCGATCCCGACGTACCGCCCATCCCACCTCACGCGAGCTTCGAGCAGGTCAAGTCCACAGCCGAGGCCATCATCGGTGGCGACGAGAATCGCTGGGGCTTCATCAAGCAGGGCACGAAACAGAAGGCCCAAGAATTCCTGCCGGGTAGGAAGGACCAGGGATGACAGCCGACCCCATCGGCGGAGGTCGGCGATGACCCAAGCTCTGCCGACCCCGACGGCCCGCCCGTCCCGGACACCTCGGGACATCGACACGTCGGGGTTGGAGCGGCGGCTCCGTGACACCGTCGACGGCGAAGTCCGTTTCGACGCGGGAACACTCGGTGCCTACTCCACCGACGCTTCCAACTTCCGGCAGGTACCCATCGGCGTCGTCGTCCCGCACACCGTCGAAGCGGCTGTCCAGGCCATCGCGGCGTGCCGAGAGCTGCATGCGCCGGTGCTGTCCCGTGGCGGCGGCACCAGCCTTGCGGGTGAATGCTGCAACACCGCGGTCGTGATCGATTGGTCGAAGTACTGCGATCAACTGCTGACCGTCGACACCGCGGCGAGGACCTGCGTCGTCGAGCCGGGCATCGTCTTGGACGTGCTCAACGAGAAGTTGGCGCCGTCGGGATTGCGGTACGGTCCCGAGCCGGCGACACATTACAACTGCACGCTCGGCGGAATGATCGGTAACAATTCCTGCGGTGCGACCGCACAGCGCACCGGCAAGGTCGTGGACAACATCGCCCGGCTGGAGGTGCTGTTGCACGACGGTACCCGGTTCTGGTGCGGACCGACGTCCGACGATGAATACGCGGCAATCGTCGCACAGGGTGGCCGCCGAGGGGATGTCTATCGTCAGCTCCGGGAATTGCGGGACACCTTCCTCGGCCAGATCCGGACGGGATACCCCCACATCCCGCGGCGGGTGTCCGGATACAACCTGGACTCGCTGCTGCCGGAAAGGGATTTCAACGTTGCCGCCGCACTCGTCGGCAGTGAGTCCACCCTGGTCACAGTCCTGCACGCCGAGCTCAGCCTGGTCCCTGTTGTGCCGCATCGCTCTCTGGTGGTGCTGGGATACCCATCGGTGGCCGAGGCCGCGGACGCCGTTCCGGCAATCCTTCCGCACGACCCGATCGCATTGGAGGGACTCGATGACAAGCTGATCGGGTTCGAGCGCAACAAGCACATGAATTCCGCGGCGTTGGATCTGTTGCCCTCCGGGTCAGGCTGGTTGATGGTGCAATTCGGCGGGGACACCCAGGAGGCGGCGGACGCCGCCGCACACCGGCTCATCGACGACCTGCGGAACACCGACGCCGCGCCGACGCATGCCTTCTTCGACGACCCTGCCCGCGAGCGGGAATTGTGGACGGTTCGCGAATCCGGACTGGGCGCCACTGCGCACGTCCCGGACAAGCCGGACACCTGGCCGGGTTGGGAGGATTCAGCCGTTGCCCCCGAGCGGCTCGGCGATTACCTGCGCGATCTGCAGGATCTGTACCGCGAGTACGGGTACACCCAGGCGAGTTTGTACGGGCACTTCGGACAGGGCTGTGTGCACACCCGCATCCCGTTCGATTTGCGGCACGAGGAGGGAATCGCCCAGTACCGCCGCTTTCTCGAGGACGCCGCAGACCTGGTGACGTCCTACGGCGGAAGCCTGTCGGGTGAGCACGGTGACGGCCAGCAGCGGGGTGAACTGCTGCCGAAGATGTTCGGGCCGGACCTGATGCGGGCCTTCGGGCACCTCAAGGCCATCTTTGACCCGGACAACCTGATGAACCCTGGCAAGGTCGTCGATCCGTACCCCTTCGACAGCAATTTGCGCCTTGGTGCGACGTGGTGGCCACAGCAGGACAGCACACTGCACTTCGCGTATCCCAACGACGGCGGCTCCTTCGTGAAGGCCGCCACTCGCTGCGTCGGCGTCGGCAAGTGTCGTCAGCACACCACCGACGGCGGCACCGTGATGTGTCCGTCCTTTCAGGTACTCCATGAAGAGGAACACGCGACTCGGGGACGGGCTCGTCTGCTGTTCGAAATGCTCAATGGCCACGGCGACGGGCCGATCACGCAGGGATGGCGCTCTCGCAACGTCTTCGACGCACTGGACATGTGCCTTGCCTGCAAAGGGTGCAAGAAGGATTGTCCGGTCGACGTCGACATGGCGACCTACAAAGCGGAATTCCTCGCCCACTTCTGGAAGGGCCGACTGCGCCCGCGATCCGACTACGCGATGGGGTTCCTACCCGTGGTGGCCGGCCTGATCTCCCGTTTGCGCCTGGGCACGTTGGTCAATCTGATGACACATACCCATGGTCTGCATCGGGTGGCAACCTGGGTTGCCGGTGTCGAGGACCGTGAGGTCCCGCTGTTCGCAGAACAATCGCTGCAGGCATGGTTCAAGCAACGCGATCGGCAGGGAACAGGCCACCGCGGCACCGTGATGCTGTGGCCCGATACCTTCACCAACAACATGCATCCCGACATCGGCCGTGCGGCCGTCGAAGTGTTGGAGTCCGCCGGCTGGCGGGTCACCATGCCGGCGCAGCCGCTGTGCTGCGGACTCACCTGGATCTCGACCGGTCAGCTGGGCATCGCGAAGGGCGTGCTCCGCCGCACGGTCGCGACCCTCGCCGAGCACGCTCGAGCCGGCGGCTTCATCGTCGGCCTCGAGCCCAGTTGCACGGCCGTGTTCCGCTCGGACATGAAGGAATTGCTGCCGGACGCGGATGACGTGTCCGTCGTCGCCCAGCAGGTGGTCACACTGGCCGAACTCCTGCACGACCACACTCCGGGTTGGACTGCCCCGCACTGGGATCGGCATGCGATCATCCAGGTGCATTGTCATCAACACGCCGTCCTGGGAAATGACTCGGACATGGCCATCCTTCGCGACATGGGGATGACGCCGGAACATCTGGACTCCGGATGTTGCGGGTTGGCCGGCAATTTCGGATTCCAGCCCGGACATCTGGACGTCAGCCAGAAGTGCGCCGAGCGGGTGCTGCTGCCCGCAGTCCGTGCGGCCGCCGACGAGACGGTCGTGATGGCCGATGGTTTCAGCTGCCGCACTCAGATCCACGAACTCGCCGGCAACGGCCGGGAGGGAATGCACCTGGCGGAGGTGATTCGCGCCGGACTCAGCGCTCAGCGACATGATGCGTCGCAACCTCCGGAGCGGCGCTGGGCGACCAGACCACACCCACCAGGACGCAGCGCCCGGCTCGCGGCGGTGACGGGCATGGCAGCAGTGGGTGCAGCGGTCGCTGCCGTCGGCGCGCGAGCACGACGCGGATCGAGAAGCCACCGCGCCAAGAGGAAGGAACATGCGAGATGCCGGTAACAAAGGAAGAACGCCGAATCTGGACGAGCAGCCAACGCGGCCACGCTGTCGTGAACTGCGCCGTGAACGCACCAGCGGATGTCGTCTGGAAGACGCTTTCCGACGGCTGGCTCTACTCGCAATGGGTCGTCGGCGCAGTCGCCATCAGGGACGTGGACTCGTCATGGCCGCAGCAGGGCAGCCGGATTCATCATTCCGTCGGCATCTGGCCCATCCTGATCGACGACCACAGCGAGGTCCTGGAGGCGGCGCCGAACCAGCGACTTGTCCTGCGAGCCCGCGCATGGCCCATGGGCGAGACCACCGTCGACATCCGCCTTGTCGAGAGCAGCAGTGGGACCGATGTCAGCTTGATGGAGACCGCTGAAAGCGGACGGGCGCGCCTGTTGCCCGGTTTCGTTCGGCAGAAGTTGCTCGCTCTGCGCAATACCGAGTCGCTGCTACGCCTCGCGTTGATGGCAGAGGGTCGGCGGTAGGAGGTTGCCGACACGAAAGGCCAGCAATGATCCATTCCCACAGTGATGAGGCGCCGGATGCCGTCATCATCGGTGCCGGTCACAACGGGTTGGTGGCGGCCAACATCCTGCAGGACGCTGGTTGGGACGTCGTGGTCTGCGAGGCCACACCTTTCATCGGAGGTGCGATCCGGTCGGCCGAGGTCACCGCACCTCAGTTCGTGTCCGACCTTTTCAGCGCCTTCTACCCCTTGGCGGCGGCGTCTCCCGTCTTGGCGGCGCTGGATCTGGAGGCACACGGCCTGCAGTGGCGGCACGCGCCTGCCGTCCTGGCTCATGTGTTCCCGGACGATCGGTGCGCCGTGCTGTCCCGAGACGTTGAGTCGACCGCGGCGTCCGTGGGCCAATTCTCCGCGACCGACGCGGACCGCTGGCATGAGCTCGTTCAGCAGTGGGAGCCCATCGAAGCGCACGTCATCGACGCCCTTTTCACACCCTTCCCGCCGATGGCAGGAGCCGGAAAGCTCGCCCGCACGCTCGGAGTTGCCGGGACAGCGAGACTCGCCCGAATGGCTGTCATGCCGGTTCGACGTTTTACGCAGGAGTGGTTCACCGGTGACGGGGCGCGCATGCTGATAGCGGGGAATGCCGGCCATGCCGACCTCAGTCCGGACAGCGCCGGAAGTGCCGTCTACGGCTGGCTGCTCGCCATGGTTGGCCAGACCCACGGGTTTCCCGTTCCCGCCGGAGGTTCGGGAAGTCTCGCCGAGGCATTGACTCGACGGCTGCGCGAACGCGGTGGGACAGTCCGCACCAGTGCCCCGGTGGAGCAGGTCGTCATCGGGAACAACACGGCGCTCGGTGTTCGGCTGCACGGCGGTGAGCTGATCCGGGCCCGCGGAGCCGTGCTCGCCGACGTCGCGGCTCCGATCCTCTACCGGGATCTGGTCGGACTGAGTCGTCTTCCCGCTCGGATGGGCACCGACCTCGATCACTTCGAATGGGACACACCCACCCTGAAGCTGGACTGGGCACTGTCCGGCAAGGTTCCGTGGAGCAATCCGCACGCTTGGGGGGCGGGCACCGTTCACCTCGGAGTGGACCTCAACGGCCTCACCGACTATGCCGGCGACCTCGCCTGTCAGCGGGTCCCGCGGCAGCCCTTCATCCTGTTCGGGCAGATGACCACCGCCGACCCCGACAGGTCGCCGGCGGGAACCGAATCAGCCTGGGCGTACACGCATCTCCCCATCGGCTTGCACATGACTGCGTCCGAGATCGACCGGCACGTCGACACGGTCGAGGCGACCATCGAGCGGCACGCACCTGGATTCCGGAACCTCATCGTCGGGAGATTGGTACAGGCGCCCTCGGACCTGCAAGATTCGAACCCGAACCTCGTGCACGGAGCGATCAACGGGGGCACCGCTCAACTCCACCAGCAACTGATCTTCCGGCCGCTGCCCGGGCTCGGTGGTGCTGCCACCCCGGTGGACCGACTGTTCCTGGCCGGATCATCGGCTCACCCGGGTGGCGGCGTTCACGGCGCGCCGGGAGCAAACGCCGCGCGTGCGGCACTGGTGCGGACAGGCATCACCGGCGCCATGGTGCGCCGCGTCACCAGCCTGGCGTACGACCGCCTGTACTGACCCAGCGGCGGTCGTGGGGTCGTGGCGGTCACCCCGACGCGAGAGACCCTGAGCCTCAGCTCTTTGTGCCTCTGTTGGATACCGCGTCACGCATCCGGTCGAAGAGTCCGACCACCGGACCGAGCATCTTGTCGCCCGGGGGCTCGTCCGGAGCAGACGGGTGCGGCCTGGTCGGGGCGATCTTCTTGACCGCCTCTACCTTGCCGCCCAGTTCTCGAAGTTCCTCCTGGCTGAACACCTCTCGCATGTGCGGAAACATCTCGCCTTCCTCTTCGGCGACATGCTCCCGGATTTCGCGCATCAGCGTCGCAAGCTCAGCATCGAAGGACGGGTCATCGGGCTGCAGCTTCTCGAGCCGCTTCATCGTCTCTTCCGCCTCGGCGTGCTCCTGCTTCGCCCGCTCGGCCTCCTCAGCGCTGACCTTGTCCTTCACCGCCGGGTACACCTCGGCCTCCTCGGCGACGGAATGGCGCACGAGTTCGATGGTGGCCTGCTCTACGAGGTCCTTGCGGCGGCGGCGGTCCGAGTCGGTTGTCGCGCCCCGCAGTGATTCGAGTTCCTGGAACATCGATTCGACTTCACGATGGTCGTGCATCAGAACCTCGATCACGTCGCGTTGCTCGGTTGCCACTTCGTCTCCTCACGGTCTCAGAAAAAGTTGTTGCCCTCAGATGTGCCATTGACGGCGATCAGCGGTCGGCCTTTGGCGGCGGATCAGGACTCGCTTGCTCGAGCCGTATCGAGTCCGTCCTTCAGGTCGTCGATGGTCTCCGTCGGCAGCAATGGCAGCGCCGGTTTCAGCTCCTGAAATCCGAGCCAACCGCAACCGGCGGCGGCGCCACCGAGCATCAACGTCGCCGCTATCGCTGACACCCGTGGCGGCAGCACACGGTCGAGCAGCCTCACCAGCACGACGGTCGACGTGCCGACGGCTGCAGCACCGAGCACCCCTGCGGTCCCGATCAGCACGGCTCCCCGCGAGCCGAGCCGTACCTTCTCCTTCATCTCCGCCTCGCCGCGACGTACCTCCTCGCGGACCAGACCGGACACTGCCTCAGTGACGTTCCTCAGAGCGTCGCCCGTGCTCTGACGGTGCGATGTGGTCATTCGTGACTCCCTCCTGGACACCAGGACAGTGCCCGGAGATGGTCCATCTCAATCGAACTCCACGATGGGCCTGGTATTTCATGACCGACGCGACCTCTGCCCATGGGCGCCATTGCATCTCACGACTGTCCCAGGCCGGCGTCTCGTCGGTATTTCTCCACATACCGCAGCAATGCCGGACCCCGAGGCCGCCGCCCCGGCCGGATATCGCAGGATGCCGCCTTTGTTTCCTGGATATGGACGTTCGGATCCAAGGCGACGGAAACCAGTTCGTTCGCCGCATCACCGGTGCTGAGACCGTTTGGACCCCAGTGGTACGGAATCCCCACCTGATGCACAACCCGCCCCTGCACCCTCAACGGCGTCATCCGCTCCGTGACAAGCACGCGGGCCTCGATGGCGGTACGGGCGGTGACGATCGTGGCCCAGCCCAGGTGGGTCAGACCGCGCTCACGGGCCAACTCGGGACTGATCTCGCAAAACATGCTCGGTTGCAACTCGGCCAGGTATGGCAGCCAGCGGCTCATCCCGCCGGCCGTGTGGTGCTCGGTCAACCGGTAGGTGGTGAACACGAACGGAAAGACGCTCGACCCGTGGTCCGATCCCGCCGGGTTGTACATGTTGTCCTTGCGCGGGAACTGCCGCCTCGCCGGATTCGCACGCTGACTGTAGAGGAGGTTGTCGAACGGTGATTCCTGCGGCTCGTAGTGTGCCGGCAGCGGACCATCGTTGAGTCCCGACGGAACGTACAGCCATGCCTTCCCGTCGGCCTGCATGATGAAAGGATCGTCCCCGGCGAGAGCGTCCTGCGCCGTGGCACCTTCGGGCGGCCGATAGTCAGGGTTCTTGTGGACCTCGAAGTCCGGTACGTCGTGCCCGGTCCATTTCCCGTCATTCTCATCCCACCAGACGTACGCCTTGCGGTCGCTCCAGGGCCGGCCGCTGGGATCCGCAGACGCCCGGTTGTACAGAAGGCGCCTGTTCGCCGGCCACGCCCACGCCCATTCGGGCGCCACCCAGCTCTGCTCCGATCCCGGTTTGCGTCGGGCACATTGGTTGACCCCGTCCTTGTAGACGCCGCAGTAGATCCAGCAGCCGGAGGAGGTCGATCCGTCCGCCTTGAGCTCCGTGTAGGCCGACAGCGGTTTGCCGCCCGCATCCCTTCCGTTGATTTCCGCCAGCACAGCTTCTGCATTTGGCTCGGCGGTCGATCCCTCGGTCGGATACTCCCAGGTGAGGTCCAGCAATGGCCGGTCACGCGGATCGGTGGACCCCTCGAGCTTCTCGCGGATGATCCGGCCGAGGTGGTAGTAAAACCACAGCTCGCTGCGCGCGTCCCCGGCCGGCTCGACCGCCTGGTGGTGCCACTGCAACATACGTTGCGTATTGGTAAAACTGCCGTTCTTCTCCGTGTGCGCCGCAGCCGGCAGGAAAAAGACCTCGGTGCCGATGTCCTCGGTCCTCATTTCACCGGTCTGAATCTCCGGCCCATCCTTCCACCAGGTCGCCGATTCGATCATCACCATGTCGCGGACCACAAGCCAGTCCAGATTCGCCATACCCAGGCGCTGCAATTTGGCATTTGCCGACCCGACGGCGGGGTTCTCGCCGACCACGAAATAGCCGCCGCCACCCTCGTCCACCTGCCGCATGACAGTGCCGTATGTGCCGTGATCACCGGTCAACTTGGGGAGATAGTCGAAGCAGTAGTCATTTTCGGCCGTCGCCGCATCCCCCCACCAAGCCTTCAGCAGGCTGACTGTGTAAGCATCCATATTTCCCCAGAAGCCCTTCTTGCCGGCGTCTGCGGAGATGAAGTCGTGCAGTGTCTCTTCCCGATGCGCGTGCGGCATCGGAATATACCCCGGCAGAATGTTGAACAACGTAGGTATATCGGTCGACCCTTGGATGCTGGCATGGCCGCGGAGCGCCAGAATTCCTCCGCCAGGGCGACCTATATTACCGAGCAGTGATTGCAGAATGGCCGCAGTCCTGATGTATTGAACGCCAACCGTGTGGTGGGTCCAGCCGACGGCATAGGCGATGGCCGTCGTCCGGTCCCGCCCGGAATTCTGAACGATGGCGTCAGCGACCTGGTCGAACAGGTCCTGCGGAATACCGCAGATCTGTTCGACCACATCGGGCGTATATCGAGAGAAGTGCCTCTTCAAGATCTGGAACACGCAACGGGGATGCTGCAGAGCGGGGTCGTTGACCGGTGTGCCCGAAATGGAAGGGCCACCGCTACCGTGCGAGTGCCCGCGCGCGGAATCCTCGCCTCCGGCGTCAGTTCGGCTTTGATACTGCTGATCACGCTGACCGGCGGCTGAAGCGACCTCCGTTCCCTCGTACTGCCACGATTTGGGCGAGTACTTGCCCGAATCCTGATCGAAGCCGGAGAACAATCCGTCGAGATCCTCGGTGTCACGGAAGTCTTCCGAGACGATGGTGGCGGCGTTGGTGTACGCCACGACATAGTCGCGGAATTCGTGACCCCCGCTGAGAACATGGTTGATCAGGCCGCCGAGGAAGGCGATGTCCGTGCCGGCCCTGATGGGCACGTGCAGGTCGGAGACTGCCGAGGTACGGGTGAACCTCGGGTCGACGTGGATGATTTTGGCTCCACGGGCCTTCGCCTCCATCACCCACTGAAAGCCGACCGGATGGCACTCGGCCATGTTGGAGCCTTCGATGATGATGCAGTCAGCGTTCTGCAGGTCCTGTTGAAACGTCGTCGCCCCGCCACGACCGAAGGAAGTCCCCAAACTGGGAACGGTGGACGAGTGTCAAATGCGCGCCTGATTTTCCACCTGAACCGCACCCATTGCGGTATACAGCTTCTTCATCAGGTAATTCTCTTCGTTGTCGAGTGTGGCACCCCCGAGACTGGCGATCCCCATCGTCCGTCGGACCCGCTTGCCATCGACCTTCCACTGCCAGGTGTCCCGTCGGGTCTTGATCACCCGGTCGGCGATCATGTCCATGGCGGCGTCCAAGGACAGGTCCGTCCACTGGGTTGCATGCGGCGCCCGGTACTTGACCTGGAACTCACGGGCGGACGACGTCACCAGTTGCTTGCTGGCAGAGCCTTTGGGACACAGGCGCCCTCGCGAGACGGGAGAGTCCGGGTCACCCTCGATCTGGACGATCTGCTCGTCCTTGACGTACACCTTCTGCGCGCAACCGACGGCGCAGTACGGACAGATCGATCCCACGACCCGATCAGCGGTCTCTGTCCTCGCGACGTACCGCGAGGTGGCGGCGGATGCGACAGCGGAGCCTCGACCCAGACGGTCGGCACCCATCGCTTGCCGCACCACGGGCCACGCCAGGAACTGCCGCGCCGGCTTCATCGATCACCTACCAGGTCGCAACGGTCGACCTCCTTCGAAGGCCCCGTCAACAAGGATGCGGTTTCTCGTAACTGTTGCACACGCACACGTTGAAGTCCACAGTAGATGAGCACCCTGCAATGCTCGGTTCAGTGCAATCATTGCGTCGCATATTCGGAAAAATGGAGCATTCGTGATGAACGAGTTCCTGGAGCATGGCGGGCCGGCCGCCGGCGTATCTGGATGGCCTGATGCGCCGGCGCGGAAAGGGTTCTTTACGGACACCTCGGTCTGTATCGGGTGCAAGGCGTGTGAAGTGGCCTGCAAGGAGTGGAATGCCGTCCCGGAAGACGGTCTGCAACTGCTCGGCTCCTCGTACGACAACACCGGCTCCCTCGGCGCGAGCACATGGCGACACGTCGCCTTCGTGGAACAGTCACGTCCGTTGGGCCATCAGGAGCCGGGGATTCTCCGGTCCCCGGACGCGGGCGCCGTCAACCGGCTGAGCGACACGGCGCTGCAGGGTGAGCGGTCCGCACTGGGAACCGACTCGTCGAAGGTCGACCTGGGCATGCCGACGATGTCACTTCCCGGGGCGGCGTCCGGAACCGAGAGCAGGACTGATTTCCGCTGGCTGATGTCCTCTGATGTGTGCAAGCACTGCACACACGCTGCCTGCCTGGACGTTTGCCCGACCGGCGCGCTCTTTCGCACCGAGTTCGGGACCGTCGTCGTCCAGGAGGACATCTGCAATGGTTGTGGATATTGCGTTCCCGCTTGTCCTTTTGGAGTCATCGACCGGCGGATCGGTGAACCGGACGTCAAGAATCACGGTCTCGCTCAGAAGTGCACACTGTGTTACGACCGTCTCCAAGCCGACAAGACCCCGGCCTGCGCCCAGGCGTGCCCCACCGAATCCATCCAGTTCGGTGACGTCGATGAGCTGCGTGAACGGGCCGAACAGCGCCGTGCCGAACTTGTATCCGCGGGAGTGACCGAAGCGCGTTTGTACGGGGCCGACCAGTCCGACGGAGTCGGTGGGGCCGGTGCATTCTTTCTGCTACTTGACGAACCGGAGGTCTACGGACTTCCACCCGACCCGGTCGTCACGACCAGGGACCTGCCGGATATGTGGCGAAAGGCCGCGATGGCTGCTGGAGTCTTTGCCCTGGGATTGATCGCCTCGTTTGTGGGACGCCGGCCATGACGACATCGTCCGGTGATACCGGTGGAATCCCAGAACAATCGAACGACCCTGAAACGCCCGCCCGCCCGCGCCGTGGACGTCGCGGAGAGGTGCCGATGGTGCCCGACGCGGAGTTCACGTCGTACTACGGCCGACCGGTCGTCAAAGCGGCTCCCTGGACCAACGACATACCCGCCTACCTGTTCCTGGGCGGACTCGCGGCCGGATCGACCATGCTGGGTGCCGGTGGCGACCTCACTGGTAGAACCACCCTCCGGCGCACCGGACGAGTTGGCGGTTTGGTCGCCATCACGCTCAGCGCAGGGGCATTGATTGACGACCTCGGCCGACCCGGACGCTTCATCAACATGCTCCGGGTAGCCAAACCGACCTCGCCCATGTCCGTCGGAACTTGGCTCCTGACCGCATTCGGACCGCTTGCCGGCGTGGCGGGTGCGGCGGAGCTGACGGGCCTGCTGCCGTCAAGGTTCCGCGGTCTGTCGAAGGCGCTGAACGTGATCGCCCGGCCGGCGAATCTCGCAGCCTGTCTGACGGCTCCGGCCATCGCGGCCTACACCGCGACCTTGATCTCGGACACCGCGACCCCGGCGTGGCATGAGGGCTTTCAGAAGCTGCCCTTCGTCTTCGTCGGGTCCGCCGCTGCCGCATCGGGCGGCCTTGGCATGGTCGGGGCGAACCTGCGGGACGCCGGTCCGGCGCGTCGTCTGGCGGTGGGCGGGGCGTTGGTGGAGCTGCTGGCCGAGCAGGCCCGGACGCGATCAATGGGCATCAATGCCGAGACGATCCATTCAGGACGAGCAGGGGCCCTGAACAAAGCCGCCAAGGCACTGTCAGCGGGCGGACTGTTGCTGACGATCGTGCGCGGAGGACGGAGCCGTCGAGCTGCAGCCGTCGCTGGGCTCGCGTTGATGGGTGGCTCCGCATGCGCACGTTTCGCCATTTTCGAGGCAGGGCAGGCCTCTTCGCGCGATCCGCGCTACACCGTGCTACCTCAGCGGGAACGACTGGACGCAAGCGCCGATCGGCGCCCCATCGGCTGAACACACGGCCGATGTTGCCACTGAAGCCGTTGCAGACGACACGGTTGCCGATGCTTGCGCGTCTGCAATGTTTCACTCATGCTCAGCGCCATGGTGCGTGAGTCGAAGGCGGTACGGGAGCAACGCTTGCTCGACGAGCAGGTCGAGGCGGTGATGGACGCGTCGCGGGCGCTGGTGGGCGTGGCTGCAGAGTCCTTGGCCGAGGCGCAGGAAACCTTGTCGATGAACCAGTGGCGAGCCCTGGTCATCATCACCAGTCGCAGTCCGATCCACTTGACCGCGCTCGCGGAGGCGATGAAAGTTCACCCGTCCAACGCCACCAGAACCGTTGACCGCCTGGTCAGCCTGGGGTTCGTCGACAGGAAGGACAACCCCGCCGACCGGCGCCATCTCGCCCTGACGCTGACCCGAAAGGGTCAGCGGTTGGTCGACAGGGTCATGCATCGTCGGTCCGCAGCGATCGCTGAGATTGTGCAGCGGATGCCGGCAGCCGGAAGGCAACACCTCGCTGGGGTCCTGTCCGAATTCGCCGCCGCCGCCGGCGAACCGTCGAACCACCAGTTGTGGGCGGCGGGATGGACCACTGCGGATGAAGCGGTCGACCGGCACAGCGGCGGAGCGGGCTGACAACTGCCTGCGTGCAACGGCTCCTGCATATCGCAAGGCGTCGCCAGCCCCTCCGCGTGGCTGTTCGCCCAGTGCTACTCGCCGCAGATCTTGTTCAACTCGGAGAGCAGCTCAGTGGATGAGGATCCCACCTTTGCCGCAGCAGATGCGACGTTCCGCAGATTCTCTGTGACGTCGCCGGACCCGACGTTACCGACCGCCGTCCTGAGTTGCTCGAGCGAGGCCTGCACCGCGTCGAGCTGTGGTTTCAACTCCGGTTGCGCGGCAGTCACCACTGCGTCGAGGTCATTCTGGGTTCGGTCGACGGCGGCACCGATGGCCGACGCTCCCTGGGTCAGCAATGAAGGATCGGTGAGCTGACCGATGGATGTCCGCAATTGATCCCGAGCCTGACACAGTTGTGCCTGATCCGGCGGGTAGGTGCCCGAAGCGGTCGACGCCGACTCCGAACCGCCGGCCGCTGCCGACGAAGCGGCCGCGGGCGAGCTGTCGGTCGCCATCGCGCTGTCCGAGGCCATCGCAGATTCCGCGGACTGCAAGCCGGAGCCGGCAGTGTCAGCGGCGGACATCGCGTCACCGGCCGCAGAGGAGAGATCCGAACTCGCTGCCGACGTACTGTCGTTCCCCGTGCAACCGGACGCCGCCACCAGCGCCGCCATCGCGATGGCCATCGCGAGCCGGCTGCGCGCCCGCCGGTGATGTCTGAGTGCGAACACCAGCAGGACGGCGACTGCTAGCAGGACACCGGTCAACATCATGATTTCACCCTTCTCGCGCAATGTTCGATCCTGTCCTCTGCTCAGTCTCCGCGGTCCGAGAACGCAAACATGCTGTCAGCGAACGTGATCGTTTCGATACCTGCGTCCGACGATGGATTGCACCGTCGAGATCAATTGCGCAATAAGCGGATTGGCGGCTACCCCGCCGGTGCCGCGACTGGTCCGTTGGGGATGGTCACGTCGGTGCCACCCGCGGTGACGATGAAGCCCGCGTCGACCGTTCGAATGTCGGTGACCTGCTGACCGAACGGTAGGGGGTCCATCGGCACGACGACCGTCAGCCGCCGCCCGAGTAGCGCCTCACTCGAAGCGTCGAGATCGGTCTCGGTGTTCAGCCGGGTGGGCCTGATGGCGACCGCACCGTCGGCCGCCGAGATCTCGGCATCCGCGGATGCGGTGATGGACTGACCCAGCAGTTCCAGCGTCGCCGTCAAGCGGACATTGCCCTCTGCTGCGGCTTCGACGCGAACAGATCGTCCGGTGGATTCCAGGTACGCGTTCAGATCGGCATACGTGATCAGCGCCTGCTCCCCCGCGCTGTCGATGAGGATGTCGTTGGCACTGCCGACCAATACGTCATGGAAAGGCAGGTGAACTCCGCGCAGTTCAGCGTTCAGGCTCGCCACCCGCAACGGTCCGGTCGTCAGGTCGACGAGGCCGATCTGCACACTGTCGTAGCGCCCCCTGATGACCTGCGGCAAGAAGAGCAGTCCGTTGACCTTCACCGTGGGAGTGCCGTTGGTTCCGGTCTCCGTTTGGATGCTGCGCGCCAATAGGCCTTGCGCACTGACACGCGCTACCCAGTCCAGGCCCCACAGCAAGGTCACCATGACCAGTGCGACGGTCAGCGGCAGTATGAATCGGCGACGTCGGCCGGGTTTGTTCGAACGGGGCCGATCACGCTCGACCACAGCCTCCGATCGGTTTGGTGCGGAGGTCACTGGACCGCTTTTCATTCGCTCGCCACCAATCATGGGAGGACCGCGTCGGCCGGCTCGGGTGCATCCAGGTCGCCGTCGACCGCACGTAGCGCGGACGTCGGCCGGCGTGCGGCGGATGCTGCTTCCTCGTGGAGTTGACTGTGCGGGACCGGCGACGTCCGGATCCGCTTGCTCGGCCATCCGGCGGCCGGCCCGAGCAACGTCAGCAGGGCCGGTGTCAACACAGGCCTGATCATGAAGGTGTCGATCAACAGCCCGACGGTCATCGTGAAGGCGATTTGCCGGAAGGTCTCCAGCGAAATGATCGCCACCATGGCGAAGGTGGCGGCCAAGATCACACCGGCGGTGCCGACCGCCCGGTTGGTGGCCGGCATCGCGCGGGCAATGGCAGTGCTCAACGGGTACCGAGAAGCCTGGTGCCAGATCGACCCGACAGTGAAGACGTTGTAGTCCGAACCGAGGGCGAGCAGCAGAACCGCGGTCGCGAACGGGGCATAGAAGGTCAGCCCCGGATCGCCTCGCACACCCTGGAAGACCAGAACCGTCAGGCCGAGTGCCGCGCCGACTCCCAACACGCTGGAGGCAAGCAGCACCACCGGGGCAGCGACCGCACGCAGATAGATGATCAGGATGACCAGCTCCACAGCCAGCGCGGCGAGCAGGGTGATCCACAGATTGTCCCTGGTGATGGCCGCCAGTTCCGCGGCAATCGCTGTCTGCCCGGTGACAGCCACATCCACATCGCGCAGGCCGGAATCCCGTGCCAGTGCGTCGAGACGACTCTCGAGCCGCTGGAGATGACCGATCGCAGGAGCCGCGAGCGGATCACTGTCAAGGATCACCACGAACCGAGCGGTGTTGCCATCTCGCGAGAAGACGATCCCGTAAGGATCCGGCAGCGGGTTCTGCGCCGGTCCCAGCACCGTCGCCACGCCGGGCTCGGCAGCGATGGCGTTCTGCATTCGATCCAGCGACTCCCGTTGGCGGATCAGGTCTTTGCCTTCGACAATGATCTCGGTCGGAGCCGTGACTCCCCGGATGGCGGAGCCGTCGAGCACGTCCGCGCCGCGCTGGACCGGGTCGTCGGCAGGTAAGCCGGATGTGAAGGACATGTCGAGCCGCATGTGTGCCAGGGGCGCGGCCGCCAGCAGCAATAGTCCGACGACGATCCCCGTTGCCGCCAGAGCGCCACGCCGGGTGGCGACGATCTTGATGAACCTGCTGGTCCGTCGCGCGGTCCTCGGCCGCTGAACCGCCGGCCGCTCCTGCTCTTTCCACGGCAGGAACAAGCGGTGACCCAGGATCGCCATCAGCGCGGGCACCAAGGTCAACGACACCACCACGCCGACCAGGACCGTGAGAGCCATGGCCGGGCCGAACGCCTTGAAGAGAGAGAAATTCGCCGCCACCAGAGCGGCCGTGCCCGCCGCCACCGTGAGACCGGCCACGGCGATGATCGGGGATTCGACGGCAACCGCGTGCCGCGCCGCTTCCAGCCGCGGTAATCCGCGCTTGAGTTGATCGCGGAATCCGAAGAAGAACAGCACGCAGTAATCGGTGACCACTCCGATCAGCAGTGCCGCCAGCAAGGGTCGCAGTTGGTCCGGGAGGCCGACACCCAACGACGCGGACAACACACCCAGCAGCCGGACCGCTACCAGGTAGCCGAAGCCTGCAACGGTCAGCACAGCGACGGGAGCGACGAAGGAGCGCAGCGCGATTCCCACCACGATGGCGATCATCCCGAGGGTGGCCAGCTCGAAGAGATGCAATCGTTCCAGCAGGTAATGACCCTGCCGTAGCTGGGCCGGAGTGATCCCGGTCACGAACGTCTGAGTCGATGGCTGGTTGTGGAAATGAGCGGCGTAGCCCTCGGCAAGTTCTACTGCAGGCGACAGCAGGGTTCCGCCCGAGAAGTACAGATACGTCACCGCCGTCTGGGGGGTGGCAGTCGGAATGGGAATGGCCGCAACGATCTGGTTTCTCTCGTCGGGCACCAGTCCCTGCTCCGACGCCTGCACGTGAGCCAACGCCCACAACACGACGTCGGCCCTGGTCAGCGGATCGAGCCCGGCGGGGTCGTGCACGACGACAGAGGTTTCCGACAACACCGGTACCGCGAACTGCTCCAATGATCGATCCTGAACACGCACTGCCGCGCTGTCCGGTGGCAGCAGGTCTCCGAAGCTTCCACTGCTCTCGCCGGCCTCCGTCGGCAGTGCCGCAGACAACAGGACGGTCACCACCACCCACCCGCCGATGATGAACCAGCGCCCGGTCACCACAGCGGCAAGGTAGGCACGCCCGAGCCGGCCGACCGCGGCCTTCAGCCCCCGACCACCCGCACGCGCAGGACTGACCGACTGCACATCGCTCCCTGTGTTTCACAGACCGGACGATCGGACACAGCTGCAAAGTACCCACCTTCGACGACCGCAACCGAACCCGCATCACCGTCAGGGGTCAAACACCGGCTGTTGCGCAATCGTTGCAATGCATGAGGGCGGCGGGAGCGCGGACCGGCGTTGACCCGCAGCGGTTTCGACGATCACACTCGTGACCAGGACAAGATCCGTTCGCCCCGACGCCGAACGCACCGGATTGGATACCCATGGCAGCCCCGCCCAACAGCCCGCGACGATCCTTTCGCTCATCGGCCTGGTGGCTGGCCGGTGTCGCGTTCGTTGCCGGCCTCGCGGTCGGCGCGGTGATCGTCGGGCTGCTCAGTGAAGGCTCGCCGGACAGCCGGAACACGGCTGCGCAGCAGACAACGACGGCGACGACGACATCCGCCGCCAGCTCCGAATCGACGTCCAGCGGCGGCGCATCGGGCCAGGTCACCGTCAATCAGGCGTGCCTGGACGCGGTCACCGGCGCCCAGGAGGCGTATGGCGCGATCAACGACATCGCGCAAGCTGCCCGCGACCTCAACGCCGGCCGGCTCGACGAGATCGTCCGAAGCCTGCAACCTCTGCAGGCTCAGCTGACCGACAACGTCGACGCCTGCAACATCACCGCCACGCTGCCCAGCGGCATGCCGGGCATGGAAGCCACTGCCGCAGGCTCATTGTCGGCACAACCCTCCTTGTCGGCAGAACCCCCGGTCTCCAGCGGCCAGCCGACCGGCTGACATCGCGACTGCTCCGGCGCGGTTCCGACCCGACGGGAAAGGGCCGCGCGCCGGTGCACCCTGCGGCGCAGGCGGCGAGGTCAATGCACGTCGAGCCGATGCAGGGCGATCCCAGCGGTTCCGAGCAGCACTCCGGCGGCGACACACAGGGCGAGCGCCGAACCGATCGGCAACCCCCCATCGAGCGGGTCGTTTCCCAGCGCCCAATAGAACGGGGACAGCACTCGCAAGGGATTCAGCCAATCGATCACCGGCGCCAATGAGCTGATCAGATAGGAGGCGGCTGCGACGACGGAAGACACGCCCAGGGCAAGCCCACGGCTGCCGGTCAGAGCACCCAGCAACAAGGCCAGTGCACCGAAGTCGACCGCCAACAGCAGCAATCCTGCACAGGTACCGACCAGCGCTCCCCCGTCGATGGAAAGGTCGAAGGCCCTGCCGCCGAGGATGCACAGGTAGGTCACCAGAATGGCCGGAACGGCCTGCGCCACCAGAGCCAACGACTTGTCCACCACCAATCGGCCGCGACTGATCGGCAAGGTGGCGGTCAGGGACAGCGTGCCGTCCTCGTCCTGTCCCGCCACACACCATGCGCCGTAGCCAATGGTGAGGACGATCATGATCAGCGGGAGGAAGTTGTTGATCAGGTTCGCATTGAGCCAACCAGACGGCGAGGTCAACGATCCGGTGACGCCGAACGCGGCCATCAGGGTGCTGCTGGAGTCGACGAGGTTGTCCAGGCCAACGTCGTTCTCGAACGACGGGTACAGCGCCACGATCGCCAACGTGTAAGCACCCAGTCCGACGGTGTATCCCAGAATGGCACGTCGGCGCACACGCAGGTCGAGGAGCGCAACCGTGTAATTCATCGCTCCCGACCTCCGGGTGCAACGGTGTTCGGTCGGTAGTAGCGCAGGAACAATTCGTCCAGATCCGGCGGGCGCGCGGTCATGGCAATCGGGTCCAGGTTCGCTGCAACACGCAGCAGTGGTCCGAGCGTGCCGGTGACCGCCAATCGCACCCGGCTGTCGTCACTGGAGATCAGTTGCACGCCGGCAAGTCCGGCGAACACGCTCTTCTCGACAAGCCTGTCGAACTGGAATTCGACGATTCGCGGCGCACTGCCGCGCAATCCCTCGACGGTGTCCACCAGGACCAGCCGACCGTCCTTGATGATGGCGATCCGGTCGGCCGCCTTCTGCACCTCATCGAGTTCATGCGATGAGAGGAACACCGTTCTCCCGTCCGCGACTGTCTCACGCAGCAGCTGATCGAATTCGTCCTGCAGCAACGGGTCCAGGCCCGAGGTGGGTTCATCCAGGATCAGCAGGGGTGGGCGGTGGAAGAACGCCAGGATGATGCCGATCTTCTGACGGTTGCCCTTGGACAGCGTGCGGACCGGCCGATCCAGTTCAGCGGCAAAGCGCTCGGCCAACTGGTCGCGGAGCACGACGTCGGTGAGGCCACGGCCGCGAGCCATCCATTCCAGATGCTGGCGGCCGGTCAGCCGCGGGAACAGCGTGAGTTCTCCGGGCAGGTACCCCACGGCCCTGTGCACCGCGGCGGGATCAGTGGTGGGATCGGCGTCCAGTACCGACACGTGCCCTGCAGTCGGACGGTAGAGACCCAGTAACAGCCGGATTGTCGTCGACTTGCCGGCTCCGTTCGGACCCAGAAACCCGAAAACCTCGCCTGGATTCACGGAGAACGTGACATCCTCGATACCTCGAAAGCGACCAAAGCTCTTCGTCAGCCCCGTCGCTTCGATCGGTCTGTCCATGCCCACCTCGCCGAACGCTGTGGTTCACCCGAAGCCACTGGGGCCCGGGGCGCGCCGTTCACCAACACAGGCTTACTCGTAATGCTTGCGTGCACACAAGGCTTGCGGAGACCGATGAGGACACGATGGCCCCGCGCCGCACTCCGGAGCCGCGCGTCGAACGCAATGGTCCTGATGTGAGCGCCCGGCTGTCCCAGTGCGGTCAGCTGCCGACCGTCGTCAAGAGTCGTAGCGCAACGCCCGAGCTTCGATGTCGAACATCACTTCGTCCGCCACAGCCGTGCTGACCTCGCCGGTGCGACGGGCCTGCAGCACCGCCTCTCTCTCGGCCTCTGTCGCCTCTGCCAGGAGATTGCGCAACTGCGGCCCCGCTTCATCGCCGCCGATGTCGCCGTCCACCAGACCCTCGACCTGACGTCGGTACCGCAACCGGCTCTCGTATTGCTCGATGACGGCTGACCGGACCTCGGGGTCAAGGTCGTCGAGCCGACGCAGGTGGTCCAAGCCGGCCTGCGCGACCACCCGGTGCAATCGCCGGGTATCGGCCTGCGCGTCGGCATCGATGGCAACACCGAGCCGCCGGATGAGCGGCGCCAAGGTCAGACCCTGCACCACCAGAGTCACCAGAACCACCAGCAGAGAGACAAGGACGACCTCCTCGCGAGCCGGGAAGGAGCCGCCGCCCGCGACCGTCACCGGAAGGGCCAAGGCGGTGGCCACAGTGACCACACCGCGCATCCCTGCCCAGGACGCCACCCCCGATTCCTGCCAGGTATAGGGAACTGCGGACCCGGCGCGATGCGCACGCCGGCCCGCAATCAGCCACGCCCCGAACATGGCGCCACTGCGGAGCAAGATCAGCACCGCGATCACCGCTGCGGCGACCATCAGGGTCGGAGCATCATCGAGCAACTGGGTGCTTCCGAACACGCTGGTCAGCTCCACCCCGAGAAACGCGAACAAGACCCCGCTGACGGCGAATTCCACGTACCGCCACACGGAGCGACCGAGCAACCACCCGGCAGAGGTCACTTCCCTGGTCAGCGTTGCGCGGAGATACAGGCCCGCCACCAACACCGCCAGCACGCCGGACGCTCCTACTTCGTCGGCCGCCAGGTACAGGCCGAAGGGAACCGCCAAGGTGACTGTCGTCTCCGTCGCCGCATCGTGCAGCAGCCGCAGTGCTCGGCGGGTCACCCAACCCCCGGCGAACCCGATCAGCACGCCACCTGCCACGGCGATCACCAGTCCGAGCCCGACCTCCGCGATGGTGACGCCGCCGGCGACCACGGCCATCACCGACAGTTGGTAGAGCACCAGTGCCGTTGCATCGTTGAACTGACCTTCTCCTTCGAGGAGCGTGACGAGCCTCGATGGAAGGTGAAGTCGGCTCGCGACCGCGGTGGCCGCAACAGGGTCCGGCGGCGAGACCACCGCACCCAGTACGGCCGCGACCGCCCAGGGCAATCCCAGGGCATGACCGACCACGGCGACCGCGGCAGCGGTCACCAACGTCAGCCCCACGGCGAGCCCGAGAATCGGTCGGGCAGCGGCCCGGAGTTCCTGGACGGAGGAATTCTGGGTAGCGGCGAACAACAGCGGCGGCAGCACCAGTGGCAGCACGAGCCCTGGGTTGAGTTCGGGGGCAGGGACGAAGGGCACGATTCCCAGCACCAGCCCGTAGATGGTCAGCACCACCGGCTGCGGGACACCGATCCGGTCGGAGACCGGGGTCAGCACCACCACACCCAGCACCAGGAGCCCCAACAGTGCGACAGCTTCCATGTGTCCATCCTCTTCCTCGGACCGACCGCGGCTGTAGCCGCGTCACCGGAGCAGCTTGGATCTGGTGACGGCCGACCGGGGCCACGCTCCGGTCGGCACGGACGCCGTCAGCTCGTGTGTCCCGGAGGCTGGCCATGTCCGTCGTCGAAGCTCACCGTCAACGTGGTCGGTGTGTCGACCAGGATGCTGAGGGTGCCATCGGTCTCCATCACGATCGCACTCACCTCCCCGAGATCTGCGTGTCCCTGACTTCGGGCTGCTTGCCGTAGTTCGTCCACGGTCACCCGTTCCCGTCGCATCGCCGCTCGCAGGTACCCATCTCGATAGACCAAGGTCGGTTCGGATTTGACCAGTCGTTCCAGCTGCCTGCTCCGCACCGAACCCCATGCGACCGCATACTGCAGCCCGATGAGCAACACGAACGCGGTGAGTCCTTCGGCGAGAGCGACATCGGAGGACAGCAGGACCGTGGCAAGCGTCGATCCGAGTGCGACCGTCACCAAGAAGTCGAAAGCATTGAGCTTGGAAAGGGTCCGTTTGCCCGAGATTCGCAGCAGGGCGATGAGACTGGCGTAGGCCGCGACGCCCACCACGACAACCCGCAACGGCCCCATCCACCCGTCGTAGAACATGCGTTGCTCCCTTTCGTCGTGTGATGAACTGTTCCCGATCTGCGCCGCCGGACACGCTCGGCTTGACCGTGACACCCCGAGCATTCGAGCATTCGAGCATCGCGGGCCGGGATGTCGACCCCGCACCGTGGCGGGTCGTGGCGAGCGGCCATCGAACGACATCGTCAGGCAGTCGTCAGGTGGGGTCCGGCCACTGCCAACGAAGATGCTTGCATGAGGCTCATCGTCAACAGAAGCGTCATCGCGGCCACCTGGGCATCGCGCAATCGGTCGTCGTCATCTCCGGCTGGGGAGATGACGTCATGAACGATCCGGTTCCGGCGTCGCGGCCGGACACCTGCGCATGCTGCGCGACGAAGTATCGAGCCGGTGCGTTGGTCGCCTGGGACCGCTTGGCGCGCGGGTGGGTACTGCGCGCCCACCGGAGCGTAGCGGGCCGTCCAGGTCAGGCCGGCGTGTCCCTGTCGGTCCGCTATTCATGATCGGTACGGCGACGGGCAATCGGCACAACCGATCTCGGCACGATAGGGATCCGAGCATCCGTACGGCGTCCGTCGACCACCGTGAGATGCATCCGACGCCTGTGGATTGCCATCTGCCCGTGCCGCCGGAGCGTCCCGGCACCGACTTCTACCGGTTTCGGCGTTTCAGTTCCCTCTGACTGGCAACATCGTCGGTACCGGCAGTCCCACCGCCGGGCATGATGCCGTAGGAGTCACCCGCTGGGTGCCGGCGGCTTCGTCCATGATGTGAACGCCGGCGGCCTGACGTCTGCGGCAAGTGGAGAGAGAGCGCCGCAGGTGAGTTCCGTACGCGACAGCGGTACCCGCAGCAGTCTCCGCGAGCGCTTTCGTACCCAGCTCTGGCCGCTTCCCACCCTGGGCGTCGTGCTCGCGGCCATCGCCGGCGTTTTTCTGCCCCAGCTGGACGACCAGATCGATGGCGATCTCTCCCCCACCGTCACCGGCTACCTGTTCGGCGGTGGCGCTGATGCCGCCCGCGCGGTCCTCGAGGCGATCGCCGGGTCGCTGATCACCGCCACATCACTGACGTTCTCGCTGACTGTGGTGACGCTGCAGCTCGCCAGTAGTCAATTCTCCCCGCGGTTGCTGCGTACCTTCAGCAGCGATCGGTTCGTCCAGGCCACCCTGGCGCTGTTCCTGGGAACCTTCACCTACTCGCTCACCGTCCTACGGACCGTTCGCACCGCGGGCGACAGCCAAGACCAATTCGTGCCGCAGATGTCGGTCACCCTGGCGTACCTGCTGACCATCGCCAGCGTGCTCGGCCTCGTCTTCTTCCTGGCACACCTGGCCACGGAGATCCGCGTCGAAACGATGCTGGTCAACGTTCACGAGGACGCCTCGGATACCGTCCGGCGCGTCCTGAACGGGAACGACGATTCCGGCAGCCGCCAAGTACCTCCTGAACCGCCGAACGCGGCACCTACCGTTCCAGCGGCGTCCTCGGGTTTCCTGGTCGGCGTTGACGAGAAGGCGCTTCTGTCGGCGGCCGTGGACGCCGATGCGGTGTTGGTGATCGATCGTCCGCCCGGGAGTTCACTGGTCTCGGGCACTCCGATCGGCGTCGCCTGGACCACTTCGGGGGCGGCATTCGACAAAGACTCCCTGAGCCGGCTCCGCGACAAGGTCGGAAAGGCGGTCAGCACCGGCAACGAACGGACCGCCGCCCAGGACGTCGCATTCGGGCTACGGCAACTGACTGACGTCGCCGTCAAAGCCCTCTCGCCCGGGATCAACGACCCGACGACGGCCATTCACGCTCTGGGCCATTCCTCTGCCCTGCTGTGCGAACTCGCGGATCGGGACCTCGGCCCGCGACTGCTCCACGACGATCACGACACTGTCAGGGTCGTCCTGCACCGGCCAGCATTCGACGGCCTCCTGGAGCTTGCCGTCGGCCAACCTCGCCGGTACGGTGCCGCGGACCCGGAGGTTTTGGATCGGCTGTATCGCCTGCTCGACGAAGTGGCCTGGACGACCGTGCATGCCGACCGGCGCCCGGCCATCGCAGAGCAACTCGAACGGCTCAGCGCGACGGCTGCCGGCCAGGATTTCGACCACGCCGAACGAAGACATCTGACCAGCTTGGCGGTGCGGGTTCAGCAAACCCTGACCCGGTACTGAACCGGGCGCGGCCATCGACCGGGCAGAGGATCAGCACCTTTCTCCTGGACCTGATGCCCCGCGGCGGCCAACGCAGGACACCAGCCGGACGCCGGTCGCGCACGAGCACGGCTGGTTGGCGGACACCACGACGCCGGCGGACGAATTGCCCGTTTGTCAGGAAACCGTCAGGTCGACGCGGTGACCTTGCTGGCACCATCGAAGCGGACGCAGCAGGGGAGGCGCTGTGCAGGTCGTTGATGAACACAACATTTCAGTGCGCGATAGCGCGGTCGAGAAAGAGGTGAGCCTGCTTGTCGAGCTCTTCGGCACGGTGTCGATCGCTGCGGTGCGACGCGTCGTCCTGTCAGTACGGCGCGATCTTGACGGACAGGTCCCGCCCGGGGCGTTTCCCGAATTGCTGCACCGCTGTGCGCAGCAGCGGCTGCAGAGCGTCAGCTCGAGCTGACGGGGCGTGCCGCACATGCCGATAGCTCCGCCGGCCCGACATGAAGCCGTGTGCTCTGTGAGCTCCCGAGTGGTGTCACCAGGTGAACATCTGGACCGCGATGACCCGCGGTGGTGGAATGCCGTTGGCGTTCCTGAGTCCGGTCCCCGCCGGGTACACGCCATGTGACCATTTACCGGGCTCCGGAAGGCGCTGCAGCGGCACTCGTGAGGGGTGAGGGCCGAACAATCGTCACCGGCGGACCGGTTGTGACCGAGTACGAGCGGCCCGGAACGTGCCGCAGCCGAGTTTGCCCGATCAGCCGACAGTGACAGTCATTCCGGCTCGCGCGTGGCATTGAGCCCAGTCTCAGCATGCCGATGCCGGCCCCCCGAACGGAGGCCTTCAGCGACATGGGGGCACGAGTGAACTGGCATCCTCGGGTTGCGGTAGGGACAGAGCTGGATGGTGTCAACGACTTTCAGCGCTCAACCGGTCCGGACCACACCAACGACCACAGGTGGCTACCGGTGCCGGTTCACCTGGGACGCGTCGTTTTCGCCCCTGTCGATGGCAGGTTGCGCGGGCCGAGCGGCTACCCGGTCGGATCGGGTTGCGGTTCACCGTCACCGCCGGATTCCTGACCAGCGTGCTGTGTGTGCTCTTCTGGTGCTTCGCCGCCATGACCGGCTGGGGTAGCGCCGGCCGAGCGCCACCCCGCCTCGCGCTGGTCGGCCTCCGATGATGGAACGTGGATGCAGCGATGCCCTCTCGCTCTATCGGGTCGGTGGGCGACGTCCACGGCGTACGTCCATGACGACAGCGGCGAGCACGCCGACCCACACCAGCGCCAACGCGGCGCCGAGCAATAGTCCGAGCGTCTCCACGAGCGCCGACTCCCACCGGCGGGCCAGCGTGAGCGTTGCGATCACCATCGCGGCGGAGGGAAAGACGAAGCCCCAATCGGAGGACGTTCTGGTCAGTGCCCCGCGGCCGGCGTGCCGGGTGACCACGATCGCTGCGGCCAGCCACCACAGCGCGAAACCCCACAGCACGCCGCCGGCGAAGGTTGCTGCCTCGGTGACGCCCTGCGGTGAGGAACCGGCGAGCATCAGATCCCCACCGGCAACGGACTGCAACGCCAACGACGTGACCGCCAGCGGACTGAGCATGATCCACATCGACGCGGTGCCGGTGCGATGCAGGCCCGCATGCAACACCAGCCGATTGACGAAGATCACCGCAGTCACGCCGAACAGCAGACCGCCGGCACCGAGTAGGCCGACGCTGATCACGCCGAGACTGCGCTGCGCCGCCGCGGGGCCGATGACCGCGAGCAACCCGAACAGCAGCGAGCCCAGCAGCACCACGGTCTCCGGGATGAACCAGATCCCGGAGATGTCTTCCACAGTGACCTTTTCGTGCTCGAAGGCGTTGACGAAGAACACGACGGTCAGCCACAAACCGGACAGCGTCCCGACACCCGCCATCACCACCAACACCCACCAGCCGACGCTGCTGCCCATCGAGCCGGTCCACACGTTCACCGAGGCGATCGCCAGGACGTTCACCGCACCGGGAATGGTCGCGTATGCCGCTCCGGTGCGTGGGGATCGAAGGCCGCTGGACACGCGCCGACCAAGCCCGCGGACGATGAACCGCCCGAACAGCCCGACGAACGCGACGATGCTGCCCAGCAGCAGGACCTGTGCCGTGACATCGGCGAAGGTCGCAAGGGCGGGAATCCGGCCGGGGTGCAACGAGGCGACCGTCGCAGTCGCCCCCGTGCCCATCACAGCGCCGAACCACGCCGGATCATCCAGATCCAGTCGTGATCGCGCCGCACCTGGCAACCCACGGTTGCTTTCCATCAGACCATCCTGTGCCAAGCCCGCAGCGATGTGCGCCACTGGGCCGGCTCTTTGTCGGCCGCCGACCGGTCGGCCGGACGCCGGACGGTCTTTGCCGCCGCCCACCTGCTGACCGCACGCGCCGAACCCCGCCGCTGCGTCATGTTTGGCGCCGGACATGATCGGGAACCGCGCTGCGGTATGCGAAATGGACGATGACGTGACAAGGGGACCCTCATGGTGGTAGCAGCTGTATTGATCATCATCGCAATTCTTCTCGGCCTGGGTGGCTTGATCTTCACTGCCTTGAAATGGCTGTTCATCCTGGCGGTGATCTTCTTGCTTGCCGGCCTGGTGGTCGGTTTCATCGGACGCGGTAAGGCGCGGAACAGTCGCTGACCCACCGAACGGTCACCCTGGGTCCGCACCATCCATCGACTGTCGACGGCGCCGCCCACCCGTGGGTGCGGACCACCTCGCCGGCAACCTTGCGAACAGCTGACGATTGCGTCGGACGACAGACATCGCATTCTCCTGTGCCGACGCCATCGGCAAAGGACAACTGACAGGGGCCGGCGGAGTTCTCCGCGAACGGTCCAGGAGCACCAGCTGTACCGGTCGCGATGATGCACGCGCAGCGCCACGGTCAGCCTGGCCGGTGGAAAATGCATGGTTGTCGCAGGTCAGCGACGTACCGGCAGCGTGCGTCAACAATTCGGGCCCCGCTCACCGGTGTCACACCCGCAGGGCACACAGGGCCGGTGCACAGCGACATGGACCCGTATCCGTCCTGCAGCGGCGGCATGATCGACAAACCTGCAACGGGAAAAAGGGAGCTATTCACGCGACATTTCACGCTCAGCACGGGTGCCAGGGGCCGAGAACTGTCACCGAAGGGTGTGATCATCAGCGCAGTGACAAGGAGCAGGTTGCGCGCGCCGCAGCGTGCTCGGATCAGAATCCCGTCAGCTGCACCGCGGAGGAATCTCGTGAGTCTCACTCTCGCCAATGCCGCCGAAGTCATGGATCACTGCGTTGCCAACACCGCGAACGGTGGTTTCACGCGCACGAGCCATTGTGCGGGACACCTGTCCCCGGGCGATCTGTGGTGTCCGGAGGAACGAGCCGAGCCGCACACCGTCACGGAGCTACGGCGGCGGGCCGACGAGCTGATCCTGGTCGACCAGATGGGCGAGACCTACTGCTACCCGGTCACTGCGGTGCTCCCGACGGCCGTACCCGATCCCTTAGGGCCCAGCACCGGCTGATCGGTCGAGTGCGGTCGCCACGGCCCGATCGGAGCTGGAAGCTGCTGCCGGTAGCTCGACAACGAACCGCGCGCCGCCGCCCGGACGGTCCTGCACCCAAACCGAACCGCAGTGCAGCCGGACGTGGCGTGCGACCAGTGCGAGGCCGAGACCGCTACCGCTCTCGTCACCCCGCTCGCCGGCATGCCGTCCACGGGCGAAACGCTCGAAGATCTGGGTTCGCAGCTCGACGGGCACACCAGGCCCACTGTCGTCGACCTCGACGCGCGCCATGCCGTCCCGCTCGGTCACCGTCACCTGGACGACTCCTCCGCCATGCCGCGCCGCGTTGTCCAACAGGTTCGCCACGACGCGCACCAGGCGTCGGCGATCGGCGTAAACAGCCGGCGGTTGCTTCTCGACGACCGGCGGCATGGACAGTGTCGTCTCGGTGACCTTCGCCACCAGAACAGCCACGTCGATCGACTCCATCGCCCGCTCGTCGACGTCCTGATCGGCACGGGAGATCTCCAGCAGGTCGAGCAACATCTTCTGGAATCTCCCGACCTCGCCGCCGAGCAGATCCACCGCTCGGCTTGCCGGCGCCGGCATGGCGGTCTGTCGGTGACGAAGGATCTCGATCGCATTGACCATGGTGGTCAGTGGCGAGCGGAGCTCGTGGCTGATGTCGCCGGCGAACCGGGCGTCCAGTCGGACCCGCCGCTCGAGTGCTTCCACCGTCGCATTGAACGTCGACGCCAACGGGTCGAGGTCCGGGTCGCCCTGATCCGGGAGCCGGACCTGCAGGTCGCCCGAAGCGAACCGGGCGGCGGAGGCCGTCAGTTCGGTCAGCGGTCGGAGAGCCCGCTTACCGGTCCACCAACCCAGGCCCACTCCCAGCAGTCCGCTGGCCACTGCGCCGGCGACGAGCACCACGAAGAGGAACCGCTGCGTCCTCTGCAACTCCGCCAGGGGGAACAGCTGGATGAAGACGGTGTCCGGCGATCCACCCTGGAGCGAGATGGCCAGCACGGGGATGCCCTGGATGTCGGTGGCGAGCCATACCGGCTCGCCCGGACCCGGCGAGAGCAAGACCGCGGGCAGGTCCTCGGTGTCGACCGCCCTTCCGCTGGCCAGCAGACCGTCCGGTCGGGCCACCAGCACCGAGGACCCGGGATCCACGACCAGGCCGCTGAGCAACTCCTCGAGGCTGCCGGACCCGGATCGCAGCGACGCATCGACCAGCCGAGCGTTGACGCTTGCCTGCAGCGTCGTGCTTTGTCTGCGCTGCTCGAGCATGTACGTGGTCGCAAGCTTCCACGTCGCGACCCCGATGAGGCTGGCCACCGCGACCGAAGCGAGGCCGAAGGCGATGGCGACACGCCATCTCAACGACAGCCGGATCCGTCGATGCCCTTTCACCATGACTCGAGGCGCCTCATCGGGGCGGCGCCGAGCAGCGGTATCCGACTCCCCGGATGGTGGTCAGCACGGAGGGCGAATCGGGATCGACCTCGATCTTGCGCCGAAGCCGGCGCACGTGAACATCGAGAAGACGGGTGTCGCCGAAGTAGTCGTATCCCCAGACGCGCTGCAGCAGTTCCTCGCGGGTCACCACCCGCCCACCGGCAGACACGAGTTCAGCCAGCAGACGGAACTCCGTTCGCGTCAGGTGGACGTCCGCGCCGCCGCGGCGGACCACACCATCGGTCAGCCATACCTCCAGATCACCCAGCTGTACCCGGGAGCCGCCGGCGACGTCACCCACGGGGCGGCGACGGCGCAAAAGAGCCCTGATCCGGGCGGCGAGTTCGCTGGCGACCAAGGGTTTGGTCATGTAGTCGTCGGCGCCGGCCTCCAACCCTTCGATGACATCGGCAGTGTCCGATCGCGCGGTGATGATGATGATCGGCAGATCGCCCCTGGACCGCAGCACGCGGCAGACCGTCAACCCGTCGACACCGGGCAACATCAGGTCGAGCAGGACGACATCGACCGATGCCGCCTCCAGCCGTTCGAGCGCCGATTCGCCCGACGCGGCATCGAACACCGCGAAACCCATGTCTTCCAAGGCAAGCCCCAGAGCAAGTCGGATGCGCTCGTCGTCTTCCACCAGCAACACCCGAGTGGCGGACTGGCCCGACCCCGGCGAATCCTGGACCGCAAGATCGATGACCTTCATGCTTCAACATTGCCCTGAACGGCCTGCACATTGCCACCGGTCTGCGATGTCGGTGTGCCGACGAGCCGGGAATGCGAGCGATGGAAACCGGCCGGGGGCGTCATCGCGCATCCACGATGCAGACACCTGAGCATGCGTTCAACCCGCCCGGACGGCGGATGTTTCGGGCGGATCGGCGATCGGTTGTGCGGCGACCAGGAGGTCCACCGCGCTCTGCTGGGTGGCTGCGCTGACATCCTGGATCGGTCCGGCCCAGCGCAGTCCGTACCGGTTGTCCGGCGTGCGGTTGTGGTCGTAGGCGGTGGACGCCTGCTCAGCCAGGTAGTCGCTGTAGGGGTGATCGTCCAGCGCTCGATTCAGCTTTCCGATGTTCCGCACGTAGATGCCTTTGAAGCTCGGGCCGTTCACGTCGCACCGGGTCTTCTCGCACGGTTCGGTGAGCACGCCGTCGACATGCAGTTCCTCCGAGGTGGTGGAGGCATCGGCCAATTGTCGGGCGCGGATCAGGTACTCGTCGTCACCGGTCGCCTGGAACAGGGCGACGAGGCCGCCGAGCAACACGCCCTGGTTGTAGGTCCATGTGGTGTCCCCGTTGTTACGGCAGGTGGCGGCGTACAACCCGTCGTTGACCAACAGCTCGTCGTTGATCATCCCGGACGTCTCGAACCAGTCCCACACCGCCGTTGCGCGCTGCAGATACACCGAACCACCGTCACCCAGCCGCACCGCGAGTTCTGCCGCCGCCTGGACGAAGAGTTCGTTGGAGATGGCGTTCTTGTACCCACGGCGGACCGTCCACCAGATGCCGCCACCACAGGTGTCGTCGTGGGTGCTCCACATGTAGTCGATGCCGCGCTGGGCGGTTTGCAGGTAGCGCGCGTCGCCGGTGAGGTCGTACGCGCTGATCCAGGCCAGGGCCCACCAGCCGGTGTCATCGGTGAAGTCATTGATGAAGTTGCCGAGCGCGGCGTTGCGCTTCTTGGTGAAGGTGTTCTCCACCACCCAGAGGTAGCGATTGTCGCCCGAAACGATCATGTAATCGGTCAGCGCGTTCAGCGCGTTCGCGCTGTTCCACCATCCGGTGGTCGGCCAGACACCGCTGCGTAAGTCGTAGAAGCTGACCAGAGCATCGACGGCCGGCTGGTCCGACGGGACCTGCGCACCACCGCAGCCGACGAGGATTCCGCCGGCCAGCAGCAGTGCGGCCCATCGCGACCTACGACCGGCGCGCATGTCATACCCCGATTTCTGGTTGAGTGAACCCACCTCGTACACCGCCACCTGGGCAGGGACAGTTTGTCAGTGTCGCCAATGTACTTTTTCCACTGGTCGCCACCGGGTACGGCCGGTCACGGCAGCCGCGGCCGGCCGGATCGCCGGTGGCTGGGGCCACTGGGGCTGGTGGTCCTGGTCGGCTGCCTGGTCGGTTGCTCCTCGGGTAGCCCCGGACCTTCCGAACCTGCCACCACCTCCGCCACGGCAGCGCCGGCGACCGGACCAACCAGTTCCGCCCCTGCGACCACGACCGAGCCGCCCACCTCGCCGGTGGTGTCATCGGTCGGCAGCACGCTGTCCAGTGTTCCGGCGGCAGGATCGGTGGCCCCGTTCCGCACAGCAGTGCCGGGAATTGCCGTTGGAACCCGGGTCGGCCTGGTGGCGGCGTCCGGATCCGACCCGTTCAGCAAGGCCGTGACCGAATCGATCACCGCTCAACTCGCACTCGCCGGTGCCGAACTCATCAGCTGTGACCCTGGGGCCGACGACACGCTCACCCTGGACTGCGCCCGTCGGCTTGCCACCCAGCAGGTCGACGCGTGGATCGTCGTGCAGCCCGGGACTCTCGGTGGGCCACTGTGTGACGCCGGTCCCCCTGACGTGCCACTGATCGTGGTCGCCGGCACCGTGAGCTGCCAGACCGCCCAGGTCGGCGCTGATGATCGACGGGCCGGGTTTCTGACGGGGGCGCAGTTGGGCCGGTCAGCAGAACTCCTACCGTCCTGCGCAGACGACGCACTGATCATCGTGGCCAACAGTGCCAACACCTCCAGCGAGCAGCGAACTGACGGCATCCGCGCCGGCATCGCAAGCCGGTGCCCGGAGATGCTGGCCGACGCGGTCGTGATCGACGCGGCACCTGCGGACCGTGTGTACGGCGCCTTCACGAACGCGCTGAACGGCGTCCCGGACGAGACCGAAGTGATGGTGGCGGCGGTCGATGACGGTGCTGCACTGGCCGCCGTCGCGGCCTTGCCGACCGGTCGAGCCGACCACATCACGGTGGCGGCCATCGGTGCCGACCAGCGGGCGCGATGCGAGATCGTCGGGAACCGCAGGTGGATCGGCGATGCAGCCCTGTTCCCCGACCGTTACGGCGAGGTAGCCGTACCCGCACTGCTCGATGCCCTCCACGGACAGGAGATCCACCGCAACATGTATGTCGAGACGGCCTTCCTCACTGCCGATTCCCTCGGCCAGTTCTACGACCTCAGTGATTGTCCGGGGCAGTGAGCACGCCTGTCGATCCCCTGCGCCGCCGGACCTCGATGACCCGGATCGTCCTGGTGGTCACGACAGTCGCAGCCCTGGTCGTGTTCTCGCTGTCGATTCCTTACTTCCTGTCTGTGGACAACCTGTTCTACCTCCTGAACGAGCTTGCCCTGGCCGGAATTCTCGCGATGCCGGCAACCTTTCTGATCATGAGCGGCCAGGTCGACCTGTCAGTCGGGGCGACCGCCGCGCTTGTCGGCATCGTTCTGGCGGCGACGGCTCCGGATTTCGGACTCGCGACGGCAGTGCTGGTCGCGGCGGGCTCCGGTCTGCTGATCGGAGTCGTGAACGGGTTGCTCGTGACGGCAGGCGGCGTACCGAGCGTCGCGGCAACGTTTGCCTCGATGGCCCTGCTGCGCGGACTGGCGTACTTCGTGCCCAGCGGACTGGCCATCACGGTGGCCGGTTTCCGCTCGCTGGGCAACACCCGACCGGTGCTCGGTCTGGCGCTGCCGACGCTCATCTTCGCCGGGGCCGTCGCCATCGCAGCTGTCTTGTCCCACTCTCCCGTCGGGAGGCGCAGCCGGGACATCGGCCTGCTGCCGGTCGATGAACGCCTTGACGGTCGCCCCGAACGGCGCTGGATCGTCGCACTGTTCATCGGGTCCGCGCTGGCGGCAACGCTTGTCGGGTTGATCAGGACTTCTCAGCTCGGTACCGGCCTGCCGACCGCTGCCATCGGGGTCGAGCTCACGGTGGTGACCTCGGTGTTGCTCGGCGGCGGTCGGCTCGCCGGCGGCCGCGGTTCGGTGATCGGAACCCTGTTGGCCCTGTTGATGATCTCCGTGATCGACAACGGCCTGTCGTTGACCAACATCACGCCCTACGCCGGACAGGTCTTTCATGCCGCGCTGCTGCTCGTTGCCCTGGTCCTGCATCGACCCGATCGACGCGCTCGGCTCAGCGGTCCTCGCCGGCGCCCGGACAGGGCGGTGTCAGCGGGTGATGTCGAGGGGCAGGAAGTGAGCGGGCCGCGTTGAGCGGCAACGTCGGGAACAACTGCTCCAATTCGATTCCCGGGCAACAAACGGCAACCGATTGCCCACGCGGGGCGACGGGCCGGATGATCAACGGGTACCTGCACCACCAGGCTCTCGGTGGCATCGCGGACGACGGCACCACGGTCGTCCGGGCCGCGAGAACGCCCTGTTTCTCAGCCATCGTGCAGGTGACCTGACTGCTCACAGCGGCGGGGCGGAGCATTGCCCACCATCAGCCGGTCCCGCCGACCACCGAGAATGGAGCCATCGCATGCTTCGCCCACAAGACAATGCCGTCCGGGAACGCAAGAGCCTGAACGGGATCTGGGAATTCCGACTTGATCCCGCGGCGGTCGGCCGTCAGCAGTGTTGGTTCGCGGAGCCGTTGCCGCAGTCGCGGCCGATGCCGGTTCCGGCCAGCTTCAACGACATCGCCGCCGATGCAGCCGTACGTGACTACTTCGGCGACATCTGGTATCAGACCACGGTTCGCGTGCCGCGGGGCTGGGACGGCCAACGCGTCGTACTGCACTTCGAATCCGCAACCCATCGCGCGACGGTGTGGGTCGACGACGTCGAGGTCGGTGGCCATGAAGGCGGTTACACGCCCTTCGAATTCGACATCACCGACCATGTGTCTGCCGGAAACCAGACCCGGATCACGGTTGTCGTGAACAACACGCTGAGCTTCCAGTCGATCCCGCCTGGTGTCATCGAGGAGACCCCGGACGGTCCGCGGCAGCGCTACTTCCACGACTTCTTCAACTACGCCGGGCTCCATCGCTCGGTCTGGCTGTCCACCACCGACCGCGCCCATCTCACTGACGTCACCGTCGTCACCGGTCTGGAACTGGGCACGGGCACCGTTGACTATCGTTGCAGCGCCGACAACGCCGAGGCTCTGCTCACCCGGGCAGTTCTCCGCGACGCCGACGGCCGCACGGTCGCCACCGGATCGGGGACCGAGGCATCGCTGCACGTTCCCAACGTGCACAAGTGGGCTCCCGGCTACGGCTATCTGTACGACCTCGAAGTGCAACTCGTCGACGCAGCCGACAAGGTGGTCGACAGCTACCACCAGAGCGTCGGGGTCCGCACGGTCGCGGTCGACGGCACCCGCTTCCTGATCAACGGCGAGCCCTTCTACTTCACCGGTTTCGGCAAGCATGAGGACATCTCGGTGATCGGCAAGGGCCACAACGACGCCTACCTGGTCCATGATTTCGAATTGCTGAAGTGGGTCGGCGCCAATTCATTCCGTACCTCGCACTATCCGTACGCCGAGGACGTCCTGGACTATGCGGACCGGCAGGGCATCGTGCTCATCGACGAAGCGGCGGCCGTCGGGCTGAACATGGGCCTCGGCGGCGGGATCTTCGGATCCCAGGGTTATCAGACCTTCTCGGAGAAAACGATCAACGGCGCGACGCAACAGGTTCATGCGCAGGCCATCCGCGAACTCATCACCCGCGACAAGAACCATCCCAGCGTCGTGTTGTGGTCCATTGCGAACGAGCCGGAGTCGGACACCGAAGAGGCGGAAGCATACTTCGAGCCGCTGTTCGACCTGGCCAAGAGGCTCGACCCGAGCCGGCCGGTCGGCTTCGTCAATGTGATGCTCGCTCCGCACGGCAAGTGCCGGGTCTCCCGGTTCGGCGATGTGCTGATGCTCAATCGCTACTACGGCTGGTACGTCAACACCGGCGACCTGGGAGCGGCCGAGATCGCCTGGGAGGAAGAACTCCGGGCCTGGGCCACCGAGGGCAAACCGATCATCATCACCGAGTACGGCGCAGACACCTACCCCGGCATGCATTCGCTCACTCCCAGCCCGTGGACAGAGGAATACCAGGTGGAGTACCTGGACATGAACCACCGGGTCTTCGACCGGATCGAAGCCGTTGTCGGTGAGCAGGTGTGGAATTTCGCCGACTTCGCGACGACCTCCGGGATCATGCGCGTCGGCGGGAACAAGAAGGGTGTCTTCACCCGTGACCGCCAGCCCAAGGCCGCCGCCTTCGCGTTGCGGCGGCGCTGGCAGAACAAGGGCCTGTGACAGGGGACCGCGCAGTGCAGACTTCCGCACGGCGTTGCTCGGGATGACACCACTTCGGCGGGACCAGTTGGGCCGTTGACCTCGCCGGTGCCGACGAGGAAGTTGTTCCGCCAGGTCGCGCGTGAAACGTCACCGACGTGCCATCCGCGCTTCGCAGATATGGTGGTGCTCGCGTGCAGGTGTCGCCGGCCGGGGGGAGACGCGGGATGAACGCTGTGATCGGTGACATCCTCCCGTTGGCGTTGGGGGTGGCGATCTCACCGATCCCGATCATCGCTGCGATCCTGATGTTGTTCTCGGTCCGGGCGGGTAGCACCAGCAGCGGATTTCTGATCGGGTGGGTACTCGGGATCGTCGTGGCCACCGGCCTTTTCACTGCCCTGGCCGGCACGGCCAGCACGGGTGACGAGCCTCCGACATGGGCGGGCTGGACCAAGATCATTCTTGGCACGCTCCTGCTGGCGGTCGGCGTGCGGCAGTTCCGGGGCCGGCACGCCGGTCACGGCACGCCGAAATGGATGTCTGCGATCGACTCCTTGACCTTCGGCAAGGCCCTGGGTCTGGGGTTCCTGCTATCGGCGGTGAATCCGAAGAACCTGCTGATGGCGATCGCGGCCGGCGTGGCGATCGGCGCCGCGGGCTTGTCCACCGGCGGTGACATCGTCGCTGTCGCAGTGTTCACGGTCATCGCGGCGTCCACCGTGGCCGTGCCGGTCATCGCCTACCTGGTCTCGCGGGAGCGGATGCGCCGCCCGCTGGACGTGATGAAGGCGTGGCTGCAGGACAACAACGCCACTGTGATGGCCGTGTTGATGCTGGTCATCGGAGTCGTGCTGATCGGCAAGGGCGTCGGAGGGCTGTGACAGCGCCGCCGACGCCCTGACCTGGCCGGTTTTCGTCACTGCAGGTTTCTTTCTCGGCGCCTGCCAGCCGAGGTTCTCTTGACGGGTCAGTCGACGAGTTCGAGTTCGCCGGGTCGCCAGGTCTTGTCGAACCAGGGCTCGAGGGGGCCGTAGAGGCGCAGCACGGGAAACCAGCCCTTGCCCTGGATCGTTTGAGTCCAATTGGTTTCGTGGCCGTCGGGACAGGCGGGGCCGAAGTACAGGTCGATCGATCCGTCCGGGTTGCCCTGTAAGGCATCGCGACGGCTGTTCTTACTGGGGTAGGGCTGTGACGTCTGGAGTTCGGACCGGGTTTGGGGGTCGTAGACGACCATGGACCAGAAGTCCTTGGCCGGGACGTCGGCTGGGATGCGCAGCCGGTAGTTCTTCCCGCCATCGAGGTAGTCGCCGTTGCTGTCCACGGTCAGCAGGGCGTACTGCGACCCGAGACCGACCATCTTCAGTGCCATCGCCGGAGTGTTGACGGTCGCCATGTAGAAGAACCGGGTACGCGCATCGAGGTTCCGGCCGCCGATTCCGCCGTCGTCGAGCCATTGGTAGTCGCCGCCGATGAAACCGACCGTCCAGGCGCTGTTCGGGTACAGGTACGCCTCGGGGCTGCGGGGCTGGAAGGCCACCGCCCTCGCGGTGGCGTTGCCCACGGCGGCCGCGTCGTTCAGGATGTCGGTCATCCTGGGGTCCGGTGTGAAGGGCCGGTCCTTACGGATGCCGATCGCCGCTGCCAGTCCGCGCAGCTCCAGGTCGAGGATGTCCACCGGTTCGCGTTCGATGACTTCGGCGACTTCGGTGTAAAAGGTGAAGTCGTTGGCGTGGATGGTGTTGAACGACTCACCCGACCCGCTCAGAAACTCCATCGGGGGCGCGCTGCTGGCCCGGGTCAGCGGGTAGATCTTGAGACCTTCTTGGAAGTTCTCGGTCGCGGCGTCGGGTTTTCCGTCGACGAGCAGGCCCCGGAGCACGAGCACGTTCACCGAACTCGGTGACCGGGCGACGAAGTAGCCATCGGGGATTTCACCGTCGTAGTCGGCGGGCACGATGAGGTACTTGCCGCCCTGCCCGCGGTCCGGCCCCGGGGCGCCCATGTCGATGACGAACCGGAAGAAAGCGTCGTTGACGGTGCCCGGGCCGCAGCGCGGTGGCACCTCGACGACCGTGGGACCGTCGGCGGCAAGGTCGAACACGGCCAAGGCGTAGACGGTGTCGGTGTTCCCGGTGAGGAACAGCGGGTTGGAATCCATCAACCCGTCGAAGATCACCACCTTGTTCGGTGCTGTTGCGCCGAATCCGGTCAGGCCGCGGCGGACGCCCTCCAACGACGCCATCGGGATGAAGTTGAGGAAAACCTCTACCCCGCGCAGGAAGTCGAGGTTGTCGTAGACAGTCCGCGTGGTAGCCGTGGTGGGGAACCCGTCGAAGAATTCCAGTCGCCCGATCCGGGTGTCCACCGAATCCGGCGTCATGATCTCAGCAGGTATCCGGTGGTTGAACCCCGGTGTCGCCTGGCTCATCAACATCCTCCTCATCGTCGTCGACTGTGCGCGCACGCCGAGTTCTCAGCGACCCACGCCGTCGCAATGAGATGTTCGCATGATGGTTTCTGGCCCGCACCATCCGACTGAGGTGATGAAGGCGTTGAGCTGGCAGCCGAAGACATGGCCGCCACTCGCCGAATGTCAGACTGCCGGCCGGCCGCTCTCGGTCACGTTTTGCACGCGGTGCGGTAGCCGTGGCGGCGAGCAGGTCAGCCTTCGGCCGCACCCGCGGTCAGCTCGCCGCAGAGGGCGATGACGGCGGCCGCCACATCGGCATCGGCGCCGACACCCGGATCCAAGAAGTCCAGCATCGCGACGACCGCACCTTCGAGCGGCCCGGAGGCGAGACCGATCACTTGTTGCGCGGCAGCGTCTTTCACCGGCACCCCGGCGCCGCGGAGGTGGTTGATCCACGCCGCGACGACCCGCAGTGCAGCGACCGGCATTCGTCCGGCGCTCCGTTCGCGGCGAATGGTCGGCAGGATCCGGACCGGAATCTTCTGCGATCCGTCCGCGGCAATCTGGGCGAGGAGGTGTCGGATCCTGGGGTTGGCGAAGCGCTCCAACAGCGCGTCACAGTAGGCAGCGATCTCCTGCGGCGGCAGGGTGAGGTGAGCCGACGCGGTCGCCCACCACTGCAGCAGCCAGTCGCGGCACACCGGATCCGAGACCGCTTCGGCGATGGTCTGATGACCGCGCGCGCTGCCGGCGTAGGCCAACAACGCATGGCCACCGTTGAGCAGCCACAGCTTGCGCTCCTCGAAAGGCGCGATGTCGTCGACGAAACGGGCGCCCGAGTCCTGCCAGGCGGGCCGCCCACCCGGGAAGTCCCCGGACAGTACCCACTCGGTGTAGGGCTCGGTGACCACCGGTGCGGTATCGGTCTTCCCGGTCAGGGTGACGACAACAGCGAGGTCGTCGTCCGTGGTCGCAGGGGTGATGCGGTCCACCATCGTCGTCACGAAGGAGACGTTCACACCGATCCACGACACCAGCTCGGGATCGAGCAGAGCCGCGAACTCGCTGACGACCCGAGCCACCGCGGCGCCGTTGTCGGGCAGGTTGTCACACGAGACAACGGCCAGTGGTCCGGCTTCCGCCGCGCGCCGCGCCGCGAGCCCGGCGACCAGTCGCGCCGGAGTGGTGCTGACGGCTGCACTCGGATCACGACGAAGCGACTCGATGTCGTTGCGGACCTCGGGTCGGTCACGGTCCAACCCGCCGTCCGGACCCCGGACGTACCCGGCCTCGGTGACTGTCAGCGTCACGATGCGGACCTGTGGGTTCGCGAGATGGTCCAGCCACGCCGGGGTGTCCGGGCCCGGGTGGGTCCTGGACACGCTGGACAGCACCCGAGCTGTGTCTTCGCCGGCGCTGCGGGTGATGAGTGTGTACAGGCCGTCCTGGGACGTGAGTGCGTCCGCCAGGCGGGCGGACCGGCCGGTGAAGGCGGCGATTCCCCAGTCCTGGCTGTCCGAAGCCGTGTCGGTGTACCAGGCCTGATGGGCACGGAAGAAGTTGCCCAGGCCGAGGTGGACGATCCGCACCGGGGCTACCGGCCGGCCGTCGCCGGAGGCACGGGTGAGCGGGCGGGCCGACGCGGTCGGACCGCGGCCGGCGGACACCTGCCCATCGATGGAGATACTCACAGCTTGAACACCTTTCGGGGTTGATCGCTGACCAGGTCGACGAGCGTGTCCAAGGCCTCGTCCTCCTCCAGCCGTTGCTCGGCAACCAGGCCGGCCAGGAAGCCGGCGTCGAGCCGCCGGGACATGTCGTGTCGGGCCGGTATCGAACAGAACGCGCGCGTGTCGTCGATGAATCCGGAAAGCTTGCTGAAGCCGGCGATCTCGCTGACAGACTGCTGGAAAGACCTGATTGCCGAGGGGTTGTCGAGGAACCACCACGGCGCTCCCGCGTACACCGCCGGGTAGAAGCCGGCCAGCGGGGCGATCTCCCGGCTGAACACGTCGGCGTCGAGGGTGAACAGCACAAGATGCAGGTCGGGGTGAGTGCCGAAACGCTCGAGCAGCGGCTGCAGCGCCCTGGTGAACTCGACGCTCACCGGGATGTCGTGCCCGGTGTCCGGTCCGAACCTGGAGAAGGTCGACGGGTGATGGTTGCGGTACGCGCCCGGGTGCAGCGTCATGACAAGGCCGTCGTCACAGGACATCCGGGCCATCTCGATCATCATGTGCCGGCGGAACGCGACCCCCTCCTCGGCGCTCACCCGGCCGTTCATCGCCCGGTGGTAGATTCCCCGAGCCTCAGCAGGGTCCAGGGGTTCCGCGCCCGCATCGACGTGGCTGTGATCGGCGGAAGTGGCACCCCTGGAGATGAAGAAGCGCCGGCGATCCTCCAATGCCTCGATGTACCCGGCGTACTCACCGACGTCGACCTGGGCCGCTGCGCCCAGGCGTTTCACCGCATCGATCCACCCGTCACCGGCCGGTTCCAGGTAGCGGTCCGGCCGAAATGTCGGGATGACCCGGGTCGGGAATGCAGGTTCGTCGGCAATCGCCCGATGGGCCTCGAGGCCATCGGCCGGATCGTCGGTGGTGGCCAGGATTTCGATACCGAACCGGGCCAGCAAGGCCCGCGGCCGGAAGGCATCCTCGGTCAGCTTCGCGCTGATCCGGTCATAGATCTCGTCGGCGTTCTCGGCGCTGGGCCGCTCCTCGATGTCGAAGATCTCCCCGAGTTGGCTGTCGAACCAGTACCGGACCGGAGTCCCGCGAAACACCCGCCAGTTCTCGCACAGCAAGCGCCATACCGCCCGCGCCTGCTGCTCCGGCAACGGGCCCTGCCCGACACCGAGGTCAGCCAGTGCGATGCCGTTGGCGTGCAACAGCCTCGTCACGTAGTGGTCGGGTTGCAGCAGCAGGCTGGTGGGGTCCGCGAAGGGGCGGTTCTCCAGGAGCACCCGGGGATCCACATGCCCGTGCGGCGAAATGATCGGTCGATCACGCACTGCGTCGTACAGCCCCGCAGCGACCCGTCGGACGCCAGGGTCCGCGGGAAGCAACCTGTCAGGGCTCAACCGAGCTGAGTGCAATCGGACGGGGTGTGGGTTCGACGGCGCGGCTTCGACTGGCATGGCCTCACTGTTCCCGTCGAACAGCGAAGCGAGCAATCGGTTGCCATCTGTTGCCCCGCTCTTCTCGACCGTCTCTTCCTTGACCGTCCCTTGTCGCCCGTTTCTTCTCGACCACCTCTTCATTGACCGTCCTTCTTTCACCCTCCCTTGTGACCCGTCTCTGCTTGCCCATCTCTGCTTGCCCATCTCTGCTGGCCGGGGCAGGGTGCAACCCATGACCGACACCCTTGACGTCGTCGCCGAGCTCGCCCGCGCTGCCACCCGGATCGGTGGCCCCGATCACGTCCTGTCCGACGAGGCCATCAGTGATTTCGTTGCGCGATCGCTCGCGGCCGAGGACTTCGACGGCCGCAGCGTCTGCGTGATCGTGCCCGACGGCACCCGCAGTTGCCCGTTGCCGCTGTTGCTGTCAGCGGTGCACCGGGCCCTTCATGGCAGGGCCTCGACGGTGACGGTGCTGGTCGCGCTGGGCACCCACGCCGCGATGGGCGAGGAACAACTGGCCAAGCACGCGGGTTACGCCGATGCCGGGCTCGAGCAGACCTATCCGGGCATGACGGTGATCAACCACGAATGGTGGAAACCGGAGACCTTCACCTCCCTCGGCAGTATCGGGGCCGACCGGGTCGCCGAATTGTCCGACGGACGGTTTCACCAGCCGGTCGAGGTCGTCCTCAACCGGGCGGTTGTCGACCACGACATCTCTCTGGTCGTGGGGCCGGTGTTCCCCCATGAGGTCGTCGGATTCTCCGGCGGGAACAAGTACTTCTTCCCCGGCGTCGCGGGACAGGAAGTCATCGACTTCTCCCACTGGCTCGGTGCATTGATCACCAGCGCCGACATCATCGGCACCCGTGGGATCACCCCCGTACGGGCACTGATCAACGAGGCCGCTTCGATGATCCCAGGCCCCCGGTTTGCCCTGTGCCTGGTGGCGCAATCCGGATCCAGCGCCCTGCACGCCGCATCGTTCGGCGCACCGGAGGCGGCGTGGGCCGCCTGCGCGGAGGTCTCGGCACACACCCATGTGCGCTACCTCGACGCTCCCGTGCGGCGGGTGCTGTCGATCATCCCGACCAAGTACGACGATATGTGGACCGGCGCAAAGGGTTTTTACAAGGTTGAGCCGGTCGTGTCGGACGGCGGGCAGGTGATCCTGTACGCCCCGCACATCACCCAGATTTCGGTGATGCACCCGGTGATCCAGGAGATCGGCTACCACTGCCGGGACTATTTTCTCAAGCAGTGGGATCGATTCTCCGGCTACCACTGGGGTGATCTCGCTCATTCGACGCATTTGTTCGGGGCCGGCACATGGGATGAGGTCAACGGGGAACACGGCCGGGTCACCGTCACCTTGGCCACCGGGATACCGGAAGACGTCACGCGCGGCGCGAACCTGGACTACCTGGACCCGACCTCGGTGGATATCGATGCCCTGACGGCAGATCCCGAGACGCTGGTGCTGCCGCAGGCCGGCGAGGTGCTGTACCGGCTGCGATGACCCGCCGGATACGGCTGACGGCGACACTTTTTCGCATCACCACTGGGTCGTCAGCGGCCACCGGGCATCGAGTCGGCAGTGCAAGGCAACAGATGGCAACCGATTGCTCGAAGCGTGATTGCGAGTTCATTCTTCTTTCACCGGCGCGGCAGACGCGCAATGCGGACCCCCACAGAGGTGGAAGATGACAACAACCATGGAAGCACCGATCCGCAGTACCGAAGTCGCGAAACGGAAACTGGGTATCCGATCCGTCATCGGGTACGGCGCCGGGGACTTCGCCAACAATCTCGCGTTCAGCCTGAGTACGACGTTCCTGCTGCTGTACTACACCGACGTCGTGGGTCTACCGGCCGCCGCAATCGGGACGATGTTCCTCGTCGTGCGACTGTGGGACGCCTTCGCCGATCTGTTCGCCGGGCGGATGATCGACCGCACGATGACCCGGTGGGGCAAGTTCCGGCCATTCATCCTCTTCGGCTCGATTCCCCTGCTGGTGATGAGCGTGCTGACCTTTTATGTCCCGAAGGGCTGGGACGGCGGCGCACAGCTCATGTACGCCTATCTGACCTACGCGGTGCTCGGTCTGATCTATTCGATGGTCAATGTCCCTTACGGCTCCCTGGCGACTGCGATGACCCAGGTCTCCCGCGAGCGGGCGAAGTTGGCGGTCGCGCGCGGTCTGGGCGCCGGCCTCGGCGGCCTGTTGCTGACGTTCATCATCGCCCCTCAGATCCAGAGCATCGCGACGAACACCGGGCTGTCCGCCGAGGCGCGGGCAGATCAGCTGCAGACCGTTTTCCTGACGACCACGCTGGCGTTCGTCGCGCTCGGATTCGTGTTGTATTTCCTGACATTCCTGTGGTGCAAGGAAGTTGTCGTCCGCATCGAACCGCGGGTCGGCATCAGGGACACGTTCAAGACGCTCAAGAGCAACAAGCCGTTGGGCATTCTCTGCGCGTCGAGCTTCTTCTACTTGATCGGACTGTTCGCGGTCGGCGGTGCCACCGCGTTCTACGCCATCTACGTGCTGGGCGATGCCAAGTACATCATTTGGATGACCCTGGTGACGGTGGCCGTGCAATTCGCGGTCGCGCCGTTCGTCCCAGCCCTGGTGGCACGGTTCGGCAAGAAGAACCTGTATCAGTACTGCGGGCTGTTCACCGTCGCCGGCGGTATCGCACTGTTCTTCGTCCCGGCCGGCCTGCCGTTCCTGGCCCTGCTCTGCGTCGCGGTCAAGGGCTTCGGTGTGCAGCTGATCAACACCTTGATGTTCGCCCTCGAGGCCGACACCGTCGAGTACGGCGAGTGGAAGACCGGGCAGCGCACCGAAGGCGCGACCTACGCGATCTTCTCCTTCACTCGCAAGATCACCCAGTCCATCGGCGGCGCGCTCGGCGCCTTCGCGTTGGCCATCGGCGGTTACGTCACGAAGCTGGCGGCCGGGGAAGTTCAGCCCGACAGCGCAATCACAGCGATCAAGGCCTCCATCGGACTGGTGCCGGCCGCCGCGGCTGTCCTGGCAATGCTGGCCTTCATCGCCTACCCGCTGACCGAGAAGAAATACCGTGACATCGTCGCCGAGAACGATGCGCGCAAGCAGAAGTTCCTGGAACAGCAGAACATCGCCACCGTCCCGATCCCGCCGGGAATCTGAAACCCGGCCTGACGCCGATGCCGTCGTGGGAGACCACGGCGGCATCGGCGTATCGCTGGCGAAAGTTGTTGGTGCAGCGACTTCCGCCGTGCCAACGCTCCAATTCCAGCTTCTCCCGCACAGTCGGGGTGCCGGGCCCACCGCCGATGACCGTCGGGCACACTGCCCATTCGAGCTCAAAGACGACAGGGATCGAGCCGCACGACGACCAGCGGTACCGCCGGCAACATCACCTGCTCGCCCCTCGAACGTTGTTACCGGGACCGCTTGAGCGGCGCGCCGTCCGGTGAAGGCGCCGCGTCGTCCGGAACGGGTCTCCCGGGTGTGAGGCCGGCCGCCCATGCGGCGGCCGCGGCATCCTGAAGAACAACGCTCTGTGGTTTCGATGCGGCCACGGCCACGGCGGCCACATCTTCGAATTCGGGCGTAGCCCGAACGATGAGGCCGTCCTGATGCGCGATCTTGATCGCAATCGTCCCATCGGAGGTGTTCACGGCGGCATAGGCCCGCGGCAGCGCGAATCTTCGTCCTTCACTCAGCCGGACGCCGAGCGTGCTGGTGCTGCGAAAGATCACCTCGCGCAGTGCCGCCACCTCAGCCGGTCGAGCCAGCACCGACAGGGTGTGCGCGGGACGGCCCTTCTTCATCACGATCGGCGTGAGCCAGGCGTCCGCCGCGCCGGCCTGCAGCAACGCTGTCAGCACGCCGGGCCAGAGCCGCGGGTCGAGGTCGTCGACATTCGCCTCCAGGACCATGACCCTCTCCCCGTCGCCTGGCGGGTGGGTGACGGCCGCCTCGCCGAGGACAACCCTGACCACATTGGGATTTCCGACGGTGTCCCGGCTGCCGGCCCCCACGCCGATCCCCCGCACCGACATCGCCGGCAACTCAGTGCATGTGGCGGCGAGGCCGGTGATCAGCGCCATGCCGGTCGGGGTGGCCAGCTCCCCGACACCGCCGGACCGCACCCGCCAGCGGCGTGAGAGCTCGATGACCGCGGGGACGGGTACCGGGATGTCACCGTGGGCCGAGATGACCCGGCCGGAGCCGACCGCCACCTCGCCGGCGGTCAGCCGGGCCACGCCGAGGTCGTGCAGTGCGGCACACACCCCCACCACATCCGCGATGGAATCAAGCGCGCCCACCTCGTGGAAATGGATGTCCTGCGCAGCGATTCCGTGCACGTGGGCCTCTGCGGCCGCGAGCAGGTCGAACACTGTCGTCGCGTGCTCCCTGACCTGAGAAGGAATCGCGGCCGCATCCAGCATGTCCCGGATGGTCCGCCACGTCCGGCGCGGCGGGTCCGGTAGGAGCACGTGCACGTCCAGCTTGGCGGCGCGGAGCCCTGCCCTGGTGACCTGATCCAGGGTCAGCCGGACGGCGCCGGGGATCACCTTGTCGATGGTCGCGCTGACCCGGTCCAGATCGGCGCCTGCGTCGAGCAGAGCGCCGAGCAGCATGTCACCGGCCACACCTGCCGAAGCGTCCACCCAGACCTGCAAGCCTGTCCCGACGACGTCTTTCATCGTGCATCCAAGACTGTCATTTGTGCACTGCGCCTCTTCCCGCCGCAATTCCCTCCAAAAGCGGTTTTGTTCATGGCCGCGTGTCGCCCGGCGGCGCGTCCATCGGCGCAGCAATCTGCGCGGCCAGATGACCTGCGCCGTAGCCGTTGTCGATGTTCACCACGGAAACCCCCGGGGCACAGGAGTTCAGCATCGCCAAGAGAGCCGCCACTCCCCCGAACGACGCGCCGTACCCGACGGAGGTCGGCAGCGCGATCACCGGCGCCGACACCAGCCCGGCCACGACACTGGGCAATGCACCGTCCATCCCGGCGGCCACCACGATCACCCTGGCCTTCCGTAGCAGGTCGAGGTGGCCGAGGATGCGGTGCAGACCTGCCACCCCGACGTCGACGATCATCTGCGTTGTTCGACCGAGATACCCGGCGGTGAGAAACGCTTCCCGCGCCACCGGGAGGTCGGACGTGCCGGCGCAGACGACCACCACCGGGCCACCGGAGGGTGCGGGCCGTTCCGGCGGCCAGGCCAGCAGCGCCGCGCCACTGTCGTACACGGCGTCCGGCAATTCCACGCGGACGGCGGCGGCATGTTCGGGGTCGGCCCGGGTGAAGAGCGTGACGCCCGGCCGGCTGCGGACAGTGGCGGCGATCAGCCGCACCTGATCCGGTGTCTTCCCTTGGCAGTAGACGGCTTCCGGATATCCTCGGCGGCGCAGCCGATCGTGGTCGAGTTCGGCGAAGGCGGCCAGTTCCGTGGGATCGGGATCGTCAACCATCGCAATGGTTCTCATGCTGTCGGCCGACCCGGACCAGCGGCAGGGTGAACGCGCCGGACTGTACCCCGGCGAGATCCACTGCGGCGAAACGGAAACCGGCCGCCAACACCGCATCCCTGACCTGTGTCCGCAGCGGGTCGCTGACAGCGCTGACGAGATCGGCCTGGGTCAGTTCGATGCGGGCCACATCGCCGTGGTGCCGCACCCGGAGGTCAGCGAATCCCAGCCGGTGCAGCGCGGATTCCACGGCTTCGACCTGGCGGAGCTTCTCGGGTGTGACGTCCTGGAAGTGCGGGATCCGGGAGGCAAGACACGGTGCCGCCGGCTTGTCGGCGCAGGGCAGCGCGAGCGCGCGCGCGATGCGGCGGATGGCGACCTTGTCCAGTCCTGCGTCCACCAGTGGGCGCAGCACCCGGTGCGCCGTCGCTGCCTGCGCGCCGGGTCGGTCCGGACGAACAGCGTCATCGGCGTTCTCGCCGTAGGCCACGGCATCCAGATCGTGAGCCCCTGCGACCTCGTCCGAGATCCGGGTGAACAGCTCATCCTTGCAGTGGAAGCACCTGTCGGGCCCGTTGACCCGGTACTCCTGTCGATCACCCTCGCGCGTCTGCACCTCGATCAGCGTCACCCCGATGGCCGCCGCAACACGATGAGCGGCAAGCCGTTCGTCCGACGCCAGGCTCGGTGAGACACCGAGTATGGCCACCACCCGGTCGGCGCCCAGCACACGCACCGCCAGCGCCAACAGCACCGAGGAGTCGACGCCGCCGGAAAATGCAACGCCCAGCCGCCGGACATCAACCAGCCGGCCGGCAATCCTGTTGACCGCGTCATCGACGGCCCGGCCCGGCTCGGCCCCGACATCGTGCACTGCCGTCTTCGCGATCATCACCTGTCAGCTCTTCACTTTCACATCCCGCGCGGACGCCCGCGCTGCTGCATTAGACCTCGCGTCCGGAGGCACCGGCAAGCGGTTGCCCCATGTTCCATTCCGTCGTCTACTGGTGCCGAACACCGTCGCCACGAGGACGTGCCCGTGACCGAGCAACCGCCTTTCCCGCCGGTCCGCCCGCCGACGATCTACGACGTGGCGCGGGTCGCCGGGGTAGCGGCATCCACGGTATCCAGGGCCTTCTCCCGCCCGGGACGAGTGAATGCCGCGACCGCGGAAAAGATCCGGGCCGCTGCCGTGACGCTCGGCTACCGCACCAACCCGTTGGCGCGGGCGCTGCCGACCGGACGCACATCGATGATCGCGGTGATCATCTCGGACATCACCAACCCGTTCTATTTCGAGATCATCCGTGGGGCGCAGGCGGCCGCTGCCGAGGCCGGATACACCATGCTGCTGGCCGATGCCCAGGAATCCGACGTCCTGGAGCGGGAGGCGCTGGAGCGCGCGCTGCCGACCGTGGAAGGCATCGTGCTGGCCAGCAGCCGCATGTCCGACTCCGCCATCCGGATGACCGCGAAACAACGCCCGCTGATGGTGCTGAACCGGGCGGTCGCCGATGTACCCAGCCTGGTCACCGACAATGCGCAGGGCACGCGCCGGGCGGCCGAGCACCTCGCGGCCCTTGGCCACCGGCGCGTCACCTACGTGTCCGGCCCGGAGGCATCCTGGGCCGACGGCATCCGGTGGCGCTCGCTGCGGGAGGCCGCCGCGGACCTCGGGCTACAGAGCCGGCGGGTGGGACCGTACGCGCCGAATGTGGCGGGCGGTGAAAATGCGGCGGCCGATCTCGGGCGACGGCCGCCGTCGGCGATCCTGGCATACAACGATCAGCTTGCGATCGGCATCATCCGCGGACTCACCGCCCGTCGGGTGGCCGTTCCCGGCGAGGTCAGCATCATCGGCTTCGACAACATCTTCGCCGCCGACCTGATCACCCCCCGGTTGACCACCATCGCTGCGCCGCTGCACGCCCTGGGCGGCACAGCGGTCCACAACCTGCTTGCCATCATCAGGGGCGCCCGCTCACGTGCCGGTGCGCCGATGGTGCTCCCGACGCGGCTGGTGGTGAGGGCGTCGACCGCGCGCGTCAGCAGCGAAACGGCGCGGCGCTCTCCCGCACCACCAGGGCCGGTTCCAGCGGGTTGAATCGCCCCGCCGAACCATTGAGCTCGGCGAGCAGAATCGCGATGCACTGCCGGCCGAGGCGATCGAGGTCCTGTCGCACGGTGGTCAACCCCGGGATGAAGTGTCCGGCCCCTGGCATGTCATCGAAGCCGACGATCGAGATGTCCTGCGGTACCCGCACTCCCGCGTCGTGCATTGCGCGCAGCACACCCACGGCCATCAGGTCGTTGGCCACGAACACGGCCGATGGCATGTTCTTGCGGCGCAACAGCTGACGGCCGGCCCGGTGCCCACTGGCCGCCGTCCAGTCACCTGTCAGCTGTGGCCCAGGCCTGATCCCGTGATCGGCGAGTTCGCCGCGCCACCCCCGGATACGTTCGATCGCATCGAACCACCCACTGGGGCCGGCAATGTGCCCGACTGTGTGATGGCCGAGTTCGAGCAGGTGGCGGGTCGCCAGCCGGGCGCCGTACTCCTGGTCGATGGACGTGATGCGGACGCCGTCGGCGGGTTCTGCGCCCGCCGCGACCATCACGACCGGCAGCGGTGTGACGAACCGTGCTGAGACGTGTTCGACGGCCGCTTCCGGCGCAATCACCACGATGCCTTCGACGCCCTGATCGACCAGGTCGCCGAGAACCTCCTTGACGCCGGCCGGTTCGATACTGCGCAGTGCAGCAACGCTGAGGTAGAACTCGGCGTCACGGGCGGCCCGCTCGACGCCGATCAACGTGCTGCTCGGACCCCACAACGGCGAGACGCTGGTGATCACACCGATGGTGTTGGACCGTCGGGTGACCAGGGCGCGCGCAGCGACATTGGGGCGATACCCGAGGGCGAGGATCGCCTCGTGCACCCGCTGTCGGGTTTCCTCGCGGACGTTCGGATGGGAGTTGATCACCCGGCTCACCGTCTGGTGACTCACTCCTGCCAACCGGGCGACGTCATACATGCCGGGCGGCCGGTCCGGCTGCTGACTGACCATCTTCGTCCTCACTCCAACGCCCCTACCGTCCGCCGGGACGCTGCCACCTTCGTGCACCATCGCTCATCGTCGACGGCGGGTGATGAGTTGCTGCAGCACGACGAAGAACAACACCAGGACACCGATCATCACCCGTGTCCACCCGGTGTTCAGGTCGCCGTCGAATTCCTTGTAGGCGTAGATGGTAGCCAACACCAGGACGCCGAGCATGGAACCCAGGACGTAGCCCGAGCCGCCGGACAACAACGTGCCGCCGATGACGACCGCTGCAATGGCGTTCAGTTCATATCCGATTCCGGCCACCGGGTCTCCCGATGCCGTGTAGAAGGCGAACAGCAGGCCGGCGATCCCGGAGCAGAATCCGCTGATCACGTACACGCTGATCTTGGTGCGGTCGACCCGCAGCCCCATCAACCGTGATGAGGCCTCGTTGCCGCCGACCGCATAGACCGTCCGCCCGAACCGGCTGTAGTGCAGTATGACGAAGGCGACCACCAGCACGCCCAGTGCGACCAGGACGGACGGACTCGTATAGACGTCCGTCACCCGGACCCGGCCGCGCAGGTTGACGGTCTGCTGCTCCCACAGGTTGATGTGGGTCAGGTTCATGCTCTGGAAGAAACCGTTGTCGATGGAGATCGACCGATCCGTGATCACCAGGCACAGACCCCGGGCCAGGAACATCGCGGCCAGCGTGGCGATGAACGGCTGGATCTCGAAGCGGCTGATCATGATGCCGACCACCAGACCCAGGGTTGACGCCGCCAGCAGGACGATGGGAACGACCAGCACGGCGGACCAACCGGCCTGCAGCAGCGTTGCGGCGATGACCGACCCGAGCGCCATCACGGCGCCGACGGAGAGATCGATGCCGCCGCTGAGGATCACGAAGGTCATCCCGATGGCCAGCGGAATCAGGAACACGTTCTTGCCGACCAGATCGAATATGGCCTGGCCGGAGGTGAAATTCGGGTACAGCAGACTGCCGACGACCAACATGATGATCAACAGGACAATGGTCACGCCTATTTGCGTGTACTGCTCGTAGCGTTGGCCGAGCCGGCTCAACACCTTCGGTCGCGACGCCCTGGCCGTTGTGGTGCTCGTCATGGCCGGCTCCCCGCGGACATCGAGGCGGAGGATCCTGCCGTACCGGCCGATGTCGTGGGCCGGGGTGATTCCACACCGCCGGCCGGCGGGGGCGGCGCGGCCCCGCCGCGGCGGCGGCTCGACGGGCGACCCCACCGCAGCACGTTCAGCAGCCAGGCCCGCACCCGCGACGATTGCAGCAGGCAGACTCCGATGACCACGCATGCCTTGAACACATCCGTGCTGCGGGCCGAGATGGCGATCACGACGAAGGCGTCCATCGTCTCGATGATGAATGCACCGATCAGCGTCCCCGCCAGCGAGAATCTCCCGCCGGCGAGTGATGTGCCGCCGATGACCACAGCGAGGATCGCGTCCAGCTCGATGAACAGGCCGATCGAGTTCGGGTCCGCGGACGTCGAATTGGAGGTCAGCATCAGACCGGCCAGGCCGGCACAGAAGCCACTGAACACGTAGACCAAGAAGATGATCGGCCGGGCACGAACACCGGCGAGCCGGCTGGCCTCCGGGTTGACACCGACCGACTCGATGAGCGTGCCCAGTGCCGTCTTGCGGGTCAGCAGCGCTGTCAGCGCGAAGATGCCACCGGCGATCAGGATCGAGAACGGCACCGCCAGCAGATATCCGCCACCGATCAACTTATAGGCCGGAGAATTGTCCGGGTACAAGATCTTCTCGCTGGTGATGATCTGTGCGAGCCCGCGCCCGGCCACCATCAGCACCAGGGTGGCGACGATCGGTTGTATGCCGAGAACCGAGACCAGGAAACCGTTCCACGCTCCGGCGATCAGCGCCATCAGCAAAGCGACGCCAACAGCGGTCAGCACCACCGTCACCGAGGCGCGGTCCGCCGACGACAGGATGTACATCGACGCCCATGACCCGGAGATGGCTGCGACGGCACCGACCGACAGATCGATTCCCCGGGTCGCGATGACCAGCGTCATGCCCAGTGCGACGAGAACGATGGGTGCCGCGCGACGCAGGATGTCGATCGGGGCGCCGTACAGATTTCCGTCGCGAGCGGTGATCGTGAAGAAGGAGTGATTCCAGAGCACGTTGGCGATGAGCAGTGCGATCAGCACCAGCCCCGGCCAGAGCAGGCGGCTACCGGTGATGCGCTTCATGCCGGCTGCACCGCCTCGGCCGCGATGATCCCCATGATGTCCTCCACCGTCGTTCCCTGCGCGTTCACTATTTCGGCGACCTTGCGACGGTCCCGCAGAATGCCGATGCGGTGCGACAAGCGAAGAACCTCTTCCAGTTCGGCCGAGATGAAGATGACGGCCATGCCCTTGTCGGAGAGACCGGCAACAAGTTTCTGGATCTGCGCCTTGGCGCCGACATCGATACCGCGGGTGGGCTCGTCCAGGATGAGCAGTTCGGGTTCGGTGAGCAGCCATCTGGCCAGCAGCAACTTCTGCTGGTTGCCGCCGGACAGATTGCGCGCGAGCGTCTCGGGGTCGGTAGGTCGGATGTCCAGGGCCTTGATGTAGCGCCTGGCCATCTCGTCCTGCTGCCGGCGGGGGATCGCCCTGGTCCAGCCGCGCTCGGCCTGCATGGCGAGCACGATGTTGGCCCGCACCGTCAGATCACCGATGAGGCCCTCGGCTCGGCGGTTCTCGGAGGCGAACGCGATTTTGCGATTCAGCGCCGACCGCGGACTGCGCAGCTTGATCTCGTCACCGGCCACGGTTGTCGTGCCCGAGTCGCTGCGGTCCGCGCCGTACAGCAGGCGGACCAGTTCCGTCCGTCCTGAGCCGAGCAGCCCCGCCAATCCGAGCACCTCACCCGGATGTACCTCCAGGTCGTACGGTTCGATACTTCTCTTGCGCCCCAGGCCATTGGCCACCAGGAACGCGCCGCCCTCCCTGCGCTCGGTGGCTTCGCGCCTGGTCCCCTCCTCCAGCGCCTCCAGCGCCGCCAGATCCGTGCCGATCATCTTGGAGACCAACTGCAGGCGCGGGAGTTCGCGACACAGATACTCCCCCACCAGCTCCCCGTTCCGGAGAACGGTGATGCGGTCGGAAATGGAATAGACCTGGTCAAGGAAATGCGAGACGAAGAGAATTGCGACTCCGCGGTCCCGAACCCGGCGGATGACCTCCATCAGTTCGGCGACCTCGCGGACGTCCAATGATGAGGTCGGCTCGTCCAGCACCAGGACGTCGGCGTTGACATCGACGGCCCGGCCGATCGCCACCAATTGCTGGATGGCGATGGAATGGCCGCTCAACAGCGAACCCGGATCGATGTCGAGGTTGAGGTCGGCGAGCACCTTCGCTGCGTGCCTGCGCATTCGTCGCCAGTCGATCATTCCCAGCCTGCGCGGCTCCCGGCCGAGCATGATGTTCTCCGCGACCGTCAGGTTGGTGACCAGATTGACTTCCTGGTAGACGGTGGCGATACCGGCAGTCTGTGCCTGGGCCGGCCCATCGAACGAGACCATCGATCCGTGGACGCTGATGGTGCCGGCATCGATGGCATAGACGCCGGTCAGGGCCTTGATCAGGGTTGACTTTCCGGCGCCGTTCTCGCCCATCAGCGAGTGCACCTCACCGGGGAACAAACGTAGCGACACCTCGCTCAGTGCCTTGACGCCGGGGAACTCGATCGTGATGCCGGACATCTCCACCACCGGGGCCGTGCCCTCGGCGGCGGGCGGGTCGGTCGGCATGCCAGGTCCTGTCGGCTTCATGTCAACTCCGATGACATCGGGTGAACGGCAGTGGGACGCTCGAATCCGGTGAACTCCGGAATCGAGCGTCCCAGCACCGACGATCAGTTGCGCAGCAGATCAGTACTTCCTGGTGGGCAGCGCCTCGGTCGCCTGCTGCTGGTCGAAGCTGCCCTCGACCGTGATGATGCGCGTCGGGATCTCGGTGCCGGCGAGCACCGCACTCGAGGCCTGCATCAACTGGTCACCCAGCAACGGCGAGCACTCGACGATGAAATTGATCTTGCCGGCGGTCAGGGCTTCCATGCCGGCCTTCACCGCATCGACGGTGACGATCTTGATGTCCTTGCCGGGCACCTTGCCGGCCGCTTCGATCGCCTCGATCGCACCGAGTCCCATGTCGTCGTTGTGCGCATAGACCAGATCGATGTTCGGGTAGGTCGCCAGGAAGCCTTCCATGACCTTCTTGCCACCATCCCGGGTGAAATCGCCGGTCTGGGACGCGAGGGTGTTGAACTTCGGGTCGGAGCCCAGGACGTTCTCCCAGCCGGTGGCGCGGTCATTTGCGGGCGCTGAACCCGTCGTGCCCTCCAGCACCACCATGTTGACCTTGTCCGCGTCGGCGAACTCCTTCTTCGCCCAGGTGGCGGCCTTCTCACCCTCCTTGATGAAGTCGGATCCGATGAAGGTCTTGTACAGGCTCGGGTCCGAGTCCACCGCGCGGTCGGTCAGCACGACCGGGATACCCGCCGCCTGGGCCTCTTTCAGCACCGCGTCCCATCCGGTCTCGACGACCGGGGAAAAGGCGATCAAATCCACGCCCTGGGTGATGAAGGTCTTGATGGACGAGATCTGCTTTGCCTGGTCACCTTCCGCCGAGGTGAACTGCAGGTCCACCTTGTTGGCTTCAGCGGCAGCCTTGATGGAATCGGTATTGGCGCTGCGCCAGCCACTCTCGGAGCCGACCTGGGCAAAACCGATCACCGCGCCGTCAAGGACAGCCGGATCCACCGGCGGGAGCTCACCGCCGGACGGGGCAGCTGAGCCACTGCCGGTAGCGTCGGCCGGGCTGCTCGCCGCGGAGGCGGAGGCACTGACGGCGTCGGAGCTCGCGCTCGCCGCCGGGCCGGCGCTGCTCGTGCTCGATGACGCGGTGCTCGCGTTGCTCCCGCAGGCCGCCAGAGCCAGGGCGGCGACCGCAGCCGCGGCGAACACAGTCAACTTCTTGGTGACCACGGATTCCTCCAACGTTGGATGACCCTGCCCGGGGACTGTCGATCCGTCGACCCTGTGACGCGCTGTCCGCCGCAAGCAGTCTGACCGCCGCACCCGCACCGGCTCCGAGTTGACCGAGCGGCAGCTGCACTGCCGCAGGGCATCCGGGCCGTCATGGGCCGACTCTCGATCTCGGTTCCTCAGGTCAAGGGCGGGAGCTGGGACTGACCCGCGGCCATAGTGTTAACGCTCACACAGCCCGCCGTCAAGGGTTCGTGGTCACAATTGCGCTACGAAGGAACAAATCTCCCGACGCTCCGCGTCAATGGGCTCCCTCATCACCGTCCGCAGGGGCGGGAGATCCGATCGGACTTCGATGCCTCCCGGTGATCGCTCACCCGGTGAGCGCCATGGCCCGCGAGCTCACTGCCGGTGACGCCCGAGTTAACCCGATCGATGCCGACCCGCTGGGCGGCGGGGCTCGGTGCGTGCCTTTCCTTTCCAAACTGTGAGCGCTAACATACGCTGGCGGTCACGTGGAACTGCCGATCGCCGTCGGCATCGCACCGCTCCTTCCGCCGAGTGCGGCGCACGTGGTGCTGCAACACGAGACCTGTTACTGCGTAGGCTGTCCAGCGCAACGAGAAAGGAAAGGGCACACCTCGTGCCCATCAACGATGACTCGATCCTTTCGGCCCTGTGCGGCCACCGACGTTCTCGTCGTTGGTGTCGACTACGGAACCCTGGCCGGCCGCGCAGTGGTCGTGCGGGTCGATGACGGCGCCGAGCTCGGATCAGCCGTCTTCGACTATCCGAACGCTGTGCTGACCGACGTCGTGCCGGGCAGTACACAACGGCTGCCGCCGGAATGGGCCTTGCAGGTGCCGTCGGACTACGTCGACGTCTTGCGGCATGCCGTCCCCCGGGCGGTTGCCGCCGCCGGTGCGAATCCAGAGCAGGTGATCGGGATCGGCACCGACTTCACCGCGTGCACCATGGTCCCGACGACAGCGGACGGCGTGCCGCTGTGCGAACTCGCGGAGTTCGCACAGCGACCGCACGCCTATGTCAAGTTGTGGCGTCACCACGCCGCGCAACCACAGGCCGACAGGATCAATGAGCTCGCGGCGCGGCGCGGCGAAGACTGGCTGCCCCGGTATGGCGGGCTGATCTCCTCGGAATGGGAATTCGCGAAAGGTCTGGAGCTCCTGGAGGGCGACCGAAAAATCTACGACCGGATGGATCACTGGGTCGAGGCAGCCGACTGGATCGTCTGGCAGTTGTGCGGCGAGTACGTCCGGAACGCCTGCAGCGCAGGCTATAAGGGAATCCTGCAGGACGACGAATATCCGGACAAGAGTTTCCTCACCGCACTCAACCCCGATTTCGGCGATTTCGTCGACGGGAAGCTGCGGGCACCGATCGGACAGCTCGGCACGATGGCCGGCCGGCTCACGGCGCAGGCGGCGGCCTGGACCGGACTACCCGAGGGCATTGCCGTGGCCGTGGGAAATGTCGACGCCCACGTGTGCGCCCCGGCGGCCGACGCCATCGCGCCCGGCCAGCTCGTCGCCGTCATGGGCACGTCGACCTGCCACGTGGTCAACAGCACGGAACTGCGTGAGGTGCCCGGCATGTGCGGGGCCGTCGACGGCGGCATCACCGCCGGCTACTGGGGTTACGAGGCAGGTCAGAGCGGCGTCGGCGACATCTTCGGCTGGTTCGTGCAGGAGCAGGTACCCGGCAGCTATGTCGAGGCTGCCCGCGCCTCGGGAATGTCCGTCCATGAACACCTCACTGCGCTGGCCGCACAACAGCACGTCGGCCAGCACGGCTTGCTGGCCCTTGACTGGCAGAGCGGAAACCGCTCCGTGCTGGTCGATCACGAGCTGTCCGGCCTCATTGTGGGGCTGACACTGAGCACGAAACCGGAGGACGTCTACCGCGCGCTGCTGGAGGCAACGGCGTTCGGCGCCCGGCTGATCGTGGAGAACTTCATCGCAGCGGGTGTCGATGTCAACGAGTTCGTGGTGGCCGGCGGCCTGGCCCGCAATCCCCTCCTGATGCAGATCTACGCCGATGTGACCGGACTTCCGCTGTCCGTCGCCTCCTCCGAACAGGGACCGGCGCTCGGTTCGGCGATCCACGCAGCGGTGGCCGCCGGCGCCTATCCGGACGTCCCGGCCGCGGCGGCCGTGATGGGCCACCGGATCAGCGGCGTCTACACCCCGATCCCGTCGAACCTCGCGCTGTACGACAGGCTGTACGCGGAGTACCGGCGGCTGCACGACTACTTCGGTCGCGGCGGGAACACCGTCATGCACACGCTCAAGAACATCCGTCGTGAAGCCTTCTCTTCCGCCCCGGTGGAAAGCGATGCTCCGGCATGAGGCTGAGCCCGGAAACCCAGCAGCACATTCGACGTCTGAGGGTCGAGGTCTGCGACCTTCATGCCGAACTGATCCGTTGGGGATTGGTGGTCTGGACGGCCGGCAATGTCTCCGCACGCGTGCCGGGTGCCGACCTCCTGGTGGTGAAGCCATCCGGCGTGGATTATCGGTACCTCTCGCCGGACAACATGGTGGTGACCGACTTCGACGGACAGGTCGTCCAGGGTGACGACGCCCCGTCGTCGGACAGTGCCGCCGCCGGATACGTCTACGCCCATCTCGACCGGGTCGGCGGCGTGGTGCACACCCACTCCACGTATGCGACAGCCTTCGCGGCTCGCCGTGAGCCCATCCCCTGCGTGCTGACGATGATGGCCGACGAGTTCGGCGGCGCCATCCCGGTCGGGCCGTTCGCCATGATCGGTGACGACTCCATCGGCCGGGGAATCGTCGACACGTTGCGGCACAGCCGCTCACCCGCCGTTCTGATGGCCAATCATGGCCCTTTCACCATCGGCCCGAATGCGCGGGCGGCCGTGAAGGCGGCCGCCATGTGTGAGGAAGTGGCCCGGGCAGTGACGGTCGCACGTCAGCTCGGCGAACCACAGCCGCTGGCCGCGAGCGACATCGACGCCCTCTACGACCGCTACCAGAACGCCTATGGACAGAAGCTTCTCGATCGAGGACGGCCCGCATGAATCGTGACAACCGCGCCCCTGCCGCTGCCGGGCGGCAGATCTGGTTCCTGACCGGAAGTCAGGGCCTCTACGGCCCCGACGTGGTGGACCAGGTCGCTGCACACTCCCGGCAGATCGCCGGTGCACTCGACGCGAGCAAGGAAACCGGCGCCGAGGTGATCTGGAAGCCGGTCCTGACCTCATCCGACGGCATCCGCCGGATCATGCTGGACGCGAATTCAGATGACGCCTGCCTCGGCGTCATCTGTTGGATGCACACCTTCTCGCCCGCCAAGATGTGGATCGCAGGTCTAGAGGCACTGCGAAAGCCTTTGCTGCACCTGCACACACAGGCAAATGAGGCGCTCCCGTGGTCCGAGATCGACATGGACTTCATGAATCTCAACCAAGCAGCGCACGGGGATCGCGAGTTCGGGTACATCCAGACACGCCTCGGCGTGAGCCGGAAGACGGTTGCCGGTCACGTCAATCACCATCCGACGCTCGCCGCCGTCGGAGCCTGGGTCAGAGCCACTCGCGGAGCGGCCACCCTCCGTTCACTGCGGTTGGCCCGATTCGGCGACAACATGCGGGACGTCGCGGTCACCGAGGGCGACAAGGTGGAAGCCCAGCGCCGATTCGGGGTCTCGGTCAACGCCTACGGGATCAACGACCTGGTCGAGGTTGTCGAACAGGTTGAGGCCGCGAACGTGGACGATCTCGTCGCGACCTACGAGCAGGAGTACCTGATCGCGCCGCCATTGCGAGAGGGCGGGCCGCAACGTGAGTCCCTTCGCTATGCCGCGCGGATCGAAATCGGACTTCGGACCTTTCTCGAAGACGGACGGTTCGGCGCCTTCACCACCAACTTCGAGGACCTCGGTGGCCTGCGTCAGTTGCCCGGTTTGGCGGTGCAGCGACTCATGGCCGACGGCTACGGCTTCGGCGGCGAAGGTGACTGGAAGACGTCGTTGTTGCTCGCCACGATCAAGTCCATGGATCACGGTCGATCCGGCGGCACCTCGTTCATGGAGGACTACACCTACCACCTGATCCCCGGTGAGGAGCGCATTCTCGGCGCGCACATGCTGGAGGTCTGCCCCACGATCGCCGCCGGTCAGCCGAGTTGCGAGATCCACCCGCTCGGAATCGGCAACCGTGACGACCCCGTCCGCCTGGTCTTCGATGCCGAACCTGGAGCAGGCATCGTCGTCGGCATCAGTGATCTGGGCGACCGCTTCCGCCTGGTGCTCAACGAGATCGACGTCGTGGCGCCCGACTTCGAGTTGCCCAAGCTGCCGGTCGCACGTGCAGTGTGGAGCCCGCGACCGAACTTCCGGATCTCCACGCAGGCCTGGCTGACCGCAGGCGGCCCGCACCACACCGTGTTGTCCACAGCAGTCAGCACCGAGGAGGTTCAGGATCTGGCCTCGATGGTCGGGGTGGAGCTGCTGGTGATCGATGCCGACACCACCACCCGATCGTTCTCCAACGAGATCCGCTGGAACCAGGCGTACTACCGCCTGGCGCAGGGCTTCTAGAGCAGCCCAGCGATCGGCGGCCGCCGGGCATCACCGCCACCGGACAAGGTGGCCGGTTGCCGGCCCTACGATGTGCGCGATCACCCCGACGAAGCACTCCGGGGCGGAAGCACCCATCGGGAGGACGCCATGCCTGCACGACGCTGGGCCGACCTGAGCCCCAGCCGCATCCATGTCGGGTTGATGCTCGCGCTGACCTTTTCCACCGGGGTCATCGACGCCGTCGGTTACCTCGGACTGGACCGCGTCTTCACCGGGAACATGACCGGCAACGTCGTCATCCTGGGGATGGGCCTGGCCGGTGCGGAGGATCTCCCCATTGCAGGGCCGGCCATCGCCCTGTTCAGTTTCATGATCGGCGCCGCCATCGGTGGACGGGTGCTGAGGCGGGTGGACAGCGGCTGGACCCTGCGGATGACAATCCTTTTCGCCACTGTCGGCGTGTTGATGAGCTCCATCGCAACGGCGCTGTTCGTGGTCGGCAATGATCCGGAGCGCCGGGCACAGTTGATCATCACCGCGGTCCTGGCGATCGCGATGGGCATCCAGGCCGCCACGGCTCGGCACCTCGCGGTCAAGGACATCACGACCGTGGTGGTCACCTCACTGATCACCGGATTGGCCGCCGATTCCCCGCTCGGCGCGAGGCTCGCGCAACCGTGGGTCCGCCGGATCGCGGCTCTGGCCCTGATCAGCGCAGGCGCTGTCGGCGGTGCACTCGCCCTCTCCCTGCACCTTGGAGCCGGTGTCGCGATGTCCGCGGTGATCGTGCTCGTCGTCGCCCTCATCGGTCACCTCAGTGCCCGGGTACCCGGAGATCGTGACGTCCCGACGAGAGTGGACGGCGTCACGTCGTAACAGGTGCAACGGGCGGATCGGTGCGCGGTACTGCACTCGCCCGTCACGCCGAGCACGAGAGCGCCGCTATGCCAGCGGACGTCGTGCGCGCGGGGTCGCGGCGAGTGCCACCGGCACCATCGCGGCCACAGCCGCGATCGCAGCCGGCGGTGACTTCTTGCGCTGCCCGACGGCGACCCCGGTCAGCCCCCACAGCAACGTGGCGGCGTAAATCTTGCTGACCGTTGGATCCGCATCGACAGTGGCGGCCCTTCCGGCCGCACCCGCCGCGCCGAGGCCGACCAGCAGTCCGACGCCGGCTTTCGTCGACGCGCGCCCGGCCGGCACCAGTCCCTTGGCGACGAGCATGGCGGCCAGATTGACGCCTGCCGCACTGAGCCCCCACGCCGACAACATGCCGGCGGTCACCCTGCTGGTGATGACGAAGGCCCGGTCGCCAATCTCGGGGGCGCTCTCCGCGAGGCGTCGCCGCGCCAGTTCGGCGAACGCCGCGATTGCTGCCAGAGCTGTTTGCGCAGACCAGTATTTGCCCGTCCTGACCAGGGGCGCCCACACTCCCGTGCTGGCGAATGCCGCGGCCAGGGGCCAGCCGATCCTTCGCGCCACGTCGCTCTGACCCGCGGCCGGGCTGGCTTGTCGGCCTGCGTACCCCGCGGACGCGGCAAAGATCGGCAACCAGACACCGAAGGTGTACGGAGCGGGCTGGATGACGTTGGGCGGCTGCTCGTCCTCGGTGAACCGCGGACCCAGCAAGGTCGGCAGCAGAATCTGGGCGGCTGCGGCGGCGCAGCCGACGACCTGCCGGGAACGGTTGCCCGACAACGTCTGCCACGTGCGTCGGACGCCGCGGGGAGCGACATTGCCGCCGCGGGGCCGTCCGGCGGAGGTCATCGGTGACCTTCGGTAGCGCGGCGTCCGATCGGTAGCGGCGGACCGGCCGACTTCTCCCGTTTCCGCGGGGCGGGCCCGACGGCCGGCAGTGCGGTGGTCACCGACGGGATCAGCACGAGCGCCGCAACAGCGTGCAACGCCAGTAACCAGATGGCGGTCTCGGCGTTCACGGCCGCCTGCAATGGCGGGATCGCTGTCACCAGCAGCCCGACCAGGGTGGCCAGCAGGAAGGTTCGCCGAGGCCGCGAGGTGCGACGCGCAAGGAGCGAGAGAAGCCAGGCGCCGAACCCGGCAACAGCAGTGGCGAACAGGGCGGCGCCGAGCGGAACCGGAACCGGTGCGGCGTCGCCGAGACGCACCGAGAGCTCCGCAGCGGCCGCGTCGGCGATCAGGAAACATGCTGCGACCGCAACGACGGCGACCACCGTGGCGATGAGAACTCTGCGACGGAGGAACCGGCCATCGCCTGTCGAAGATACTTCAGCGCTGAACATGGCTCGATGTTAAGCGCTTACGATTGCCGTGGCAAGCCCTCCAAAGCCTGCTGCGCCAGTCTCACCATGTCGTCGACCTCGCCATCGGCGAGTCCGGCGAATCGCTGCGCCATGAAGGCGCGCTGTTCCGGTTCCAGCCGGGCGACCAGCGTTTCGCCCGCGCCGGTCAGCGAGATCAGAAAGGCGGCACCCTTGGGCTCACGGCGGAGCCACCCCGCAGCGGCGAGTTTGGAGACCAACATCGATACGTTCCCGCCGGTCACGCCGAACTGGTCGCCGAGTTCCCGCTGCGTCGCTCCGGGCCGGTTCTTGACCGCGAGCAGCAGCTGGAACTGAGCCGGGTTCAATCCTTCCCGCCGCAGGATCGCCGTCGCGTCCTGGGAGGTCCGATGGACGATCATTGCCAGCAGGCCGAACAACTGAGCAGACCGTTCCGCGCGTCCTGGGTTCACAACGCCATATCGTTCCCTACCCGGCACCTGTCGGGCGGCTGGTCCGGACGCCGTCGTTCGATCGAGCTGCCTGGGATCGTCGCCGACCGGTTCTTTCGACAGCCGGAATACGGCTACGTCCACTCGGCCACCAACGGTGGTTGTCCACTTCTGGTGGACGGTTGCCCGGTGCTGGCGGATGCTGAAGCGGGCGCGCCGTGATCATGGAAGCGCCCACGATGGGAGTCCTCATGTGCAGCTGCCCGTCGCTGATGGTCGCCACCGACATCATCACGCGGCGCGGGACGGCGGATCGCGCGCTCGAATCCGGGACAACCGAAACCCGCTGCGCGCGTGCAGAACCGCTCACGGCGATGGCGGGTGAGGACGTTGTCCGATGAGCCCGTCGGTGAGCCCGCCGACGTCCTGCACGACGACGCCCAGCCCGACGACCCCGTGTCGGGCGGTGCCCGGCACTCCTGTGCGTTCGTCGTCGGTGCCGAGCACGCGCTGGAAGTCTCCTCCGGCTTCGTCCGGGCAGGACTGCGTGCCGGCGAGCGAGTGGTGCTCGCCGGGGTCACCGACCTGCAGCGACCGGCACTGCTGACGAGGCTGCGCGAGGACGGCGCCGACCCGGCTGCAACCCTGCGGGAGGGCATTCTGGTGGTCCTCGACCAGTCGAGAACCCGGGCCTTCTACGCGATGCCGATGACGCAGGTGGCCAGCCGGCTCACCCGCCAGGCCGAGGCTGCGGTACGCGACGGTTACGCCGGCATCCGGTTCGGCGGCCTTGTGATCGGCTCTCAACAGAGCCCGCACGAAGCCACGCTGCAAGAGCTGGTCGGCCGCCGGTTCGCCAGGGCAATGTGCCTGTACGACGCCCGTGCCCCCGCAGATGTCCTGGCCCAGGCGCGCCGTTCACATGATCGCGTGGTCACCTCGGTGGCGCTGTTCGACGACGGGGACCTTCGGCTGACGGCGATGTCGCCGCAATCGGTGCGCCTGTCGGGAAGGATCCATCCCGGCAACAGGAAGCTTGTGCTTTCCCTGCTGACCGAGATGGCGCACTCGGGTCGAAGGGTCGTCGACGCGGCCTCTTTGCGCGAGGTGGACCCGGAAAGTCTGTCTTGGCTGCTGACTTCCGGTCTGGGACTGTCCCTGCGGCGGCCGAACGATGCGGTGCAGGGATTCGCTCGCAGCCTCGCGACTCGGTTGCCGCCACAACCGACCCACCTCGCCGCGCGAACCGGGTCGCCGGTGGCCGGACAGACTGCCGCCGAAGCGGCGACCAACCTGATTTGGCGAACATTCGGACGGTCCCGGCCGGGCCGACCCGAATCTGTCTTGGACTGGGCGGGCCTGCTCGGTCGACCTGCCGCGCCGGTCGCCGAGGTCGCCGAGCGCAACGGCATCGGTCCGTCGACACTGACCCACCGGGTCCGGCAGGTCACCCATCGGGGCACCAATACCCAGCTCACCCCGCTGCTGATCCGCGACGCGACGCGGAGCACGCTCCCCTCGGAGGATCATCTCGGCCGGAAGCGCATCGCGCATCTGTTCGGCGTGCCGCCGCCGCGGCCGTGATCACCACCTCACCGCACCGGGGCGTCGTCCCGACTGTGGGGGCCGCGATCTCCGCTGATCCGGCGCCAGACCCAGCTGGACGCGATACGGCGTCCGTGCAGCACATACTCGCTGGTCGAGTCGTCGGACAATGTGGTCTCCAGCAGGCGCCGCTCTGCTGATCGGCCGGCGAACAGGATCTCGTCACCGGCCTCGAGCTGGAAGTCGTTGTCCGGTGTCAACTCTGAACGCTCGCCGCGCTGCAACAGCAGCGGCACGATGGCCAACCCGCTTTCCCGATCGTCAGGGCTTCTCATCAGATCACCCAACCGGGAGTCCGACCCCTGCAGCCACTCGCGGACCGCGGGCGCCTCCGCGGTCTTGAGCTGGACCTTCCACAATTCCTGCAGATGCCTGCCGCAATGCTGGGTGATGCGGTTCAGCAGTGCGCTGGCCCATTCGTCACCGCGCGCCGGCATCTCCTGCAGGAACTTCCACAGCATGGGCGTGCTGAGCTGGGCGTACATCTCGTGCGCGACAACCTCGGTCGGCACCAGAAGGGAATCGACCTCCATCGCAGCGAACAATGGCGCACTGGTCTGGGAATTCTGCCGGGCGGCCATGAACAGGTCGGGCTTGACCCGCCGGGCCGCGGCGAGCAACGACAGGTTGGTCGTGTCGTTGTCGGTTCCGGCGACGAACCCCACCGCGGTGTCCAGGTCCGCCTTCGCCATCACGCTCGGCTCAGATCCGTCTCCGACGACCATCGACGGATCCGGGTCGGCCACCGCGGCCGGCTCGATGACGGTCACCTCCAGTCCCTCCGCCCGCAGATCCGCCGTCAGCTCACGACCGAATCGGCCGAACCCGCAGACGACCCATCGGCCCTGCGTCGGTGGGCGGCCCCGCCGCGGCCGTTCCGCGCCCGGTCCGCTCTCCAGCCAGGTCAGCAGCTGGTAGGACGCAGGCGAGTTCAGTGCCAGCCTCAGGTGGTCACCGAAGCGATCGAACGGATTGACCACCGACGGCGTGCCGAATGCGCGCATCCGGAACTCGACCGAGGGTGAAACGGTGCGCGCGATCACCGGCAGGCCGGGCCGGAGCAGCGCGACGCTCATCGTCACGGCCAGATTGACCTCGTCGTCGTTGGTCAGTGCCAGTACGCCCGAGCAGAAGGGGTGGTCCAGACCCGCGATCGCCAGGTGATGCGGATTGCGGACATCACCGGTCAGGCCCGGAACGTCGGCGCGGTAGGCCACCAGATCGAGCGAATCTATCCGGTCCGGCGACTGATCGATGACGACGAATTGCTGACCCAACTTGTCGAAGGAGCGACCCAGCAATTCACCGGTCTGCCCGTACCCGGCGAACAACATAAACGGCTCGCGGAGCCTGCGCACCTTCCGGCGGAATCGTTGCAGGGCCAGCGCGCTGCGAAAGGCACGATCCTGGATGAGCGTCAGCAGCGACCCGATCGCGTACGCCCAGCCGATCACCGTGAGGTAGATGGAAATGGTGACGAACATGCGTTGGTTGTCGGTGAAGGGGTACGGCAGCTCCCCGAAACCGATCGTGGAGGCCGTGTAACTCATGAAATAGAACGCGTCGAAGAAGCTCATGTGGAACGGCGCGCCCGATGGGTCCTCACCGGGGATCAGCACCAGGCCCAACACGGTGACGGCGAAGATCACGATCAACGTGATGAGCGGCGCCCGCATCCGCCGCAGGATGACGAAGATCGTCTGCGACGCCTGCTCGCCCGATCCGATCCGGGCGCGCCACGGGATCCGTGGACGGTCCTCTTCCTCATCGCCGAAGAGCTGTTTCCAGAAAACCAGCAGGACGTTGCTCATGGCCGAATGTGCGCCCCCGCCGACCCGATGGGCAACACCCGGGTGCCTGTCACCGGCGGTGGAATGAGACGGTTTCGACGACCAGCAGGACCACCGAAACGAGATTGGCCAACAATGCCCCGCCGGACAACGAGACAACGCTCGACATGGCGTGCGCATCCACCCCCGCCGCTGAGATGTTCGCGGCGTAACCCCACGCCAGCGCGGCCGCGATCAACTGCAGGTCAGCGACCAGGCTGGTCGCCAGGTGCACTGCACCGATCTGCGTGCGGTCACCGAACTTCAGGACGGTCGCGATCAGGCTGACCACCAGAGCCGCGAACAACTCGTACTCGTTGTGCAACTCGGGAATGGCGATATCGCCGATGAAGAATCCGAAGTTCAGCGTGGCGGCGAGGAGTACGAAGAAGCCGAAGATGACCTTCTCGAGATTCATGACCTCCCCTGACGCGCGAAGTGCAATGCCGGCAACCGCACCTTAAACGGCCGGGCCCTCGTCGGCCGCGCGAATCGCCCGGCATGTGGCGGCTCGTCACCGCAGGTCCCCGACCGTGATGGCGCCGCCGGCGGCGGTTTCCATCGACAGGACCATGCCGGCGCCCTCGTCCGCGACCAGGTCGGTGTCGGCACGCCGGACCGCCAGGGAAGTTCCCACAGCGAGCTGTGGCAAGCAACGCTCTGGCAGCTCTGCGGTCTGGACGGGCCTATCGTGAGAATCGGTGCACGGCCCGACATCCCCTGCGCCGCAACCCTGGCACCGATCACGCAGGACCGACTGGCACCGAGCACGCGAAAGGGGACATCGTGCGTACCGCCACCATTGTGGTTGTCTTCCTCAGCCTCGCGGTCATTCTCACGCTGATCGGCTGGATGCTGCTGCACTGGCGACGGTTCCGCAGGGAGACGGACCGGTACCGCGCCTGGCAATCGGTGTTCGGCCGACGCGGGGCCAAGGTCGCACTCGGACTGGGTTTCGTCGCCCTCGCCACGCTGGTGGGTGCCCTGGCGGCGTTCGAGAGCCAGCCCGTGCCCTGACCGGCTGTCTTGCGCCGGGTCAACCGCATCCAGTCAGGATGTTCGCCATGCTGCCGTGTTCGGCAGCGGTGATCGCCAACCGGTACCGCGCGGCGATCGCAATGTACCGCTGCACGTAGCCGCAGGCACCGACCGGGTCCGGGGGCATCCACTCCGCGGGGCCGGCGTCACCCTTCGCTTGGTTGACCGCTCCGTCGACGGCAAGCAGTTCCAGTTCGGTGTCGTTGGCAAATGCCGTTCGCTGCTGCTGGGTCCACCTGGCAGCCCCCATGTCGAAAGCTCTGGCGAGCGCATACACATGGTCGATCTGCACCGCGGCCGCATCCGCCTTGCGAAACGCGATCGTGTTTCCCGTATAGGGGTCCTGCAGGGTGCCGGCCACCACGGCGCACCGGGAGCCGTCCGCGAGAACCACGCCCGTCAGTTGCTCGCGCAGGACGTCGTTGCGGGTGCCACAGCCGTTGTGACCATCCGGTGCAGCGGAATCATCGGTCCACGCCGGACCGAACGAGCACCGTTGCCCGGCAGCGCATCCGCGCTGATAGCCCGGCACGTCCGGCCGCTCGGCCAGCACGGTGAGCGTGTCCAGTTGACCCTTGCTGTCGGTGGTGTCGACGGCGAAAGGCGGTGCGGCCGCGGAGGCGACTTCACCGGATCCGCCGGCGGCTTCGTCCGGCGCCGCATTCCGCGTGCTGACGGCGAACACCGCCAGCACGGCGATGCCGGCAATGATCGACAGCATCAGCGCACGCCGGCTCCGCATCCCGCGCGTCAGCCCCGTCACGGCTCCCCCATTGCTCGCCTGGGCTGCACCGTACCGACCTGGACCGCGCAAACAGCCGGTTCGCAGGCAGAGATGACCCGCTCCGGGAGCCCGGCATGAAACCGGCTCCGGTGGGAACCCTTTCCGCGACGGACTCGCAGCCGCCGCGCAGGCCGGCAGCGGGGCGCTGCGGTTGGCTCCCGGACTGGTGCAGCATCACAGGATCTCACGTTCGCAAGGGGGGATGTCAGGTGTCACAGCCCGAGAAGAACCTGCGGACGGCGGACGTCACGGGGCCGGCCGACGACGATGCGGTCGACGCAACGGGGCCGGAGACCGACCCGCAGGGCATCGACCGTCCGGCCGGTGACGCGAAAAGCGACGTCGAGACGGGCACCGACCCGCCGGAACCGGTGGATGACCATGGATCCGACGTCCGGCAGGACGAGGCACCCGCCACTCGGACCGGCTCGACACCCGCCATCACCGACACGATGCCATGGCATCTCGCCGGTCGGGGGCCGGTGCCGACGGCCGGTGGTCGTGTCCGCCAGCGGTGGCGGAAGGTCGCCCTGCGCACCCTGAGCAAGGCGTGGGGCGATTCGCTGTTCGGGATGAGCTCTCAGGCGGCATTCTGGTGCGCGCTGTCGACCGCTCCGCTCCTGCTGGCGCTGCTCGGCCTGGTCGGCTACGTCGCGAACTGGATCGGTCCCGGGACGATGACCGATATCCGGCAACAGATCACCGTCTTCCTGCACACGGTCTTCAACCAGGAGGTCGCAGACAATCTCGTCGGCAACACCGTCGATGTCATCTTGAACAACGGTCGCGCCGACGTCGTCTCGGTCGGTTTGGTGATCAGCCTTTGGGCAGGGTCGTCGGCGATGTCGGCGTTCGTCGAGTCCATCACGATCGCGTACGGCCAGCACGAACACCGCCATCCCGCAGTGGAACGGTTCTTCGCTCTCGGCCTGTACGTGGGCGCATTGACCGCCGGTATCCTCGTCGTACCGCTGCTCGCGATCGGTCCCGGGTACCTGCCCGGCGTCTTCCCGTCGGCTCTGCGGCCGACGGTGAGCACCATTCTCGGATGGGTCTATTACCCCGGCCTTGCGATCGGTTTGATCCTGCTGCTGACCACCCTGTACAAGGTGGCACCCAAGCGCCGGCATACCTGGAAACGTGGGCTGCCCGGAGCATTTCTCGCTGCCGCGGTCTTCCTGGTGGCCAGCACCGGGTTGCGCCTGTACCTGTCCTACGTCTACAGCCACGGGCTGACCTACGGCGCACTGGCCACACCGATCACCTTCCTGCTCTTCTACTACTTTGCGTCGATGGCGATCATCATCGGCGCCCAGTTCAACAACGCACTGCTCGAGTACTACCCGCCGCGTCTGCCCCGCCGGCTACGGCAAAAATATGCGCGCAAGCATCCCGGCGCACTGCCTGTGCAGGATCCGGCGAGGTCTGACCAACAGACACCGAACGGCACTCCCGCCGCCCAGGTGTCCCTGCCCTGACCGCGCCGGGGACCTGTCGTCTGCGGTCCCGCAGGTTGACCTCGCACCGACCCGGTGCCGGCGAGATGGCTGTTCAGTACCTGACGTCCGCGGGCCCCGGTGTCACCGGCAGTCCCGCGGCCAGCCATGCCTCGACGCCGCCGATCATGTCCGTTGCCCGCCAGAGGCCGATGGAACGCAGACTCGCTGCGGCAAGACTCGAGCTGTACCCCTGGCGGCAGACGACGATGACTTCGATGTCGTGGCCCACGGCCTCAGGGATGCGATCCGGGCTGCCGGGGTCGAGCCTCCACTCCAGCACCGTCCGGTCGATGACGATGCCGACCGGAAGCTCGCCCTGCTGCCGCCGCTGCGGATCGGTCCGGGTATCGATCAGCAGCGCGCCCCTGACCGCCGCCTGCAAGGCCTGCTCGGGTGTCAGTCGGGTCAATCCCGCTCTGGCCTTTTCCAAGAAGGACGAGATGCCGCCGCCGACTCGATCTACATCGCCTGGTTTCTCGTGCATGCGCTCCCGTCCCGGCTGACTCGACGCGGACCTTCAGCGTCCTTGTCGGTGCTCCTTGATGTGCAATTCCACTGCATCCGATGCCTGTACTGGATCCGATGCCGTGTGTTCGTCGGTCAGCACAGCTGCCAGCCCGTCGGCCTGGTCAGCGGCGTCCTGCAACACCTCCGCCAGCTCGTTGGCCTGAGCCGCCGTATCGGTCAGCAGCCCGGCCAGCCGGGAAGCATCTGCGTCCGGGAGCATGGCAGCCGGGTCCGGGTCGCCGACCGACAGGGCCGCCGGATCGGTGTCGTAGACCAGGGGTCCGATCACCTCGGCGATGGAATCCGTGCGGGCCCGCAGTTCCGGGGCGGCGTGCTCGAGCTCTTCCGTTGCGGCATAGAGAGTGTCGGCGATGGCGGGCTCACCATCTACATCGGGCACCGAGCGCTCCCAATCCGAAGCAGCGCCGGCACCGCGGACATGTTCCCCCGCATCGCCTGCTTCCGCTTCGTCTGTCGGGTCGGGTTCACCCATGGCGGCCATTGTCGCCCCACCCCACCCGATGCACCAACGACCGGAACGGTGATGTGGTCCGGCCGGTGATGCCCGGCCGGACCACACCCGTGATCACGGCTTCAGGACGACCTTGATGCAGCCGTCGGACTTCTGCTGGAACGCCTTGTACGCCTCGGGCGCCTGATCGAGCGGCACCGCATGGGTGGTGAGGTCCAGGGTGCCCAGCGGATCCGCGGGATCCTCGACGAGCGGCGCGATGTCGTCGATCCAGCGCCGGACGTTGCACTGACCCATCCGCAGTTGGATCTGCTTGTCGAACAGGTCCATCATCGGCATCGGGTCGGCGGCGCCGCCGTAGACCCCGCTGATCGACACGGTGCCACCCCGGCGGACCACCTGGATCGCGTCATGCAGCGCCGTCAACCGGTCGACACCCGCCGTCTCGATCAGCTTCTGGGCGACCGGATCCGGCAGGATTCCGACGGCGCTCTGCGCCAGCTTGCCGGCCGTTGCGCCCACCGTCCCGTGCGCCTCCATCCCCACCGCGTCGATCACCGAATCCGGCCCCCGACCGCCGGTCAGGTCCTGCAGGGCGCCCGGCAGGTCGTCGATCTGCGAAGGATCGAGGGTCTGGATGCCGTGCCGCTCGGCCATCGCGCGCCGCTCCGCCAGCGGTTCGATGCCGATCACCCGGCTACCGAGCTGACGGCCGATCCGGGACGAGAACTGGCCCACCGGGCCGAGTCCGAACACCGCAAGCGTGCCGCCTGCCGGCACATCGGCGTACGCCACTGCCTGCCATGCCGTCGGGATGATGTCGGACAGGAACAGGTAGCGCTCGTCGGGACCCTCCGGGCTGACCTTGATCGGTCCGTAATGCGCCTGTGGCACCCGCAGATACTCCGCCTGACCGCCGGGCACCGAGCCGTACAGCGAGGTGTACCCGAGCAGCGCCGCGCCCTTTTTCTGCTCCCGGACCTGGGTGGTCTCACACTGCGATTGCAGGCCGGTGGAGCACATGAAACAGCTGCCGCAGGAGACGTTGAACGGGACCACCACCCGGTCACCCGGCGCGATGTGGGTGACGTCGGCGCCGACCTCCTCCACGATGCCCATCGGCTCGTGACCCAGGATGTCGCCCTTGGCCAGATACGGCCCCAGCACCTCATACAGGTGCAGGTCCGAACCACAGATCGCGGTGGACGTGATCCGCACGATTGCGTCCGTCGATTCTTGAAGAACCGGATCGGGAACTTCGCTCACCTGGACGTCCCGCTTACCCTGCCACGTCAATGCCCTCATTCGCCGCTCCTCGCTTCGTCGTCTTGTGCCTGTTCGGTGCTGGTCGTCGTCTCGTGCCTTCTGGTGCTCGTCCTGGCCTGATGCCGTCGTTGCACTGCGTTGTCGTGCGTGCTGCTCCACCGACCGCGTCCCGCTGCACCACGCGGTCGCACCCGCGGCCATCGCCGGGTGCCACCACCGGCCGGCAGAACAGTGATCGAGACAGTTCCGCAGTACCCACGTTGTCTTGCCGGAAACGTTTCGGCCGCAATGACTCCGGGCATCTGTGCCAGGCAACCGGAGGTATCCGCCGAAACCGGGCGGGCCGCATCCGTGGTGGTGTTCGCGGCAGTAGACAACCGACACGAAGATCAATTCAGCATCGGAAAGGCCGGTGCTCGACCAAGCTGGAGGGCACCATGGCGGACAGCGTTCCGCGGGTCGCCGTTGTCACGGGGGCATCGAGCGGAATCGGCCGGGCGACGGCGCTCGCCTTGGCGGTCCAGGGCTACCACCTGGTGCTCGTCGCGCGTGCGACCGAAAGCCTGCTCGCGGTGGAGGCCGATTGCCACGACCGCGGGGCCGAGACGCTCGTGGTCACCGCCGATGTCGGAAGCCAGAGCGAGGTCGACCGGGCGTTCGACGCAGCGGTCGACCGGTTCGGACGCGTAGATGCGGTGATCAATTCTGCTGCGGCGGTGGGCTACGGGCGTTTCGAGGACGTCCCCGCCGAGGTGTTCGACCGGGTCGTCGTGACCAACCTGCTGGGTACGGCGAATGTCGCGCGCACGTCACTGCGGCACTTCCGTCGGCAGAGCGGCGGCCACCTGGTGTTGATGGGCTCACTGCTCGGCAAGATCGCCGTGCCCTTCATGAGTCCGTATGTGACCAGCAAGTGGGGCGTACACGGTCTGGCGCGGATCCTGCAGATCGAGGCCCGGCGGAGCCCCGGCATCGAGGTCAGCGTCGTCTCCCCCGGCAGCGTGAACACGCCGGCGTACCTCCAGGCAGCGAACTACGCCGGCTGGGAGGGGCGCCCGCCGCCGCCCATCGATCCGCCGGAGAAGGTTGCCAGAGCGGTCGTCAAGTGCCTGTCCAAGCCGCGTCGGGATCGCGGGGTCGGCGTGGCCAACACCGTGGTGGTGCTCGGTTTCCGGGCGCTGCCAACGGTTTTCGATGCGCTGGTCACGCCATTGATGAGAATCGGCGGCCTGTCCCGGCGGCCGCTGGATCCGCACAGCGGCAACGTCCTGCAACCGCAACCGGAAAAAGACGGCATCCACGGGCCGTGGAACCGTCTGGGACGCCGTGCGAACGACCCCGCACCGGCTGGCGGAGACAGTGCCGAGCGGGAAACGGTGTATTCGGCCTGATCGGCGCCGCGGCCGGCTGATCGGAACCGGTCGAGCGCCGCTCACGGTGTGCTGCACTGCGGGCGCTGGCCCGGGTAGGGCCGGTCTACCGCGACACGGTCGGGATCCAGTGCCAGCCGTCGTCCCTGCGTACCAGCGGGGTGATCGCGACCACGGCATCGAGCGGGATCGGTCCGTAGATGTGCGGGAACAAATCCTCACCGCCACTGAGGTTCTCGGCGACGACGGAGCAACCCACCCGATCCGGATCGACTGTCAGCAGCAGCAACTGATCCGGTTCGTCGGTGTAGTGCCGTTGCAGCACGCCTGAGACCTGCTCGGCGTAACTGGCGTGGATGAAACCCTCTTGCTGCAGGGTGCGTCCGCGTGACGAGATCCGGTACGTCCCGGACCGCTGGGCGTCCTCCCAGTCACTGGCCAGGCTGCAGTGATAGACCAGTCGCACGGTCGTCACACCGCCAGCACGGTCGGCACGATCATCGGTCGGCGCCGGTAGGTGTCGCCCACCCAGCGACCGACGATCCGGCGGACCGACTGGGCGACCCGGTGCGGATCGGTGACGCCGTCGGCCTCCATCCGCGCGAGCTCGGCCTCGACCAGCGGGACGACCGCATCCAACGCCTTGGGGTCGGCGGAGAATCCGCGGCCGGACAGGGTCGGTGACGCCACGGCGCGGCCGGTGTGCGCGTCGATCGCGACGGTGATCGAGATGAAGCCGCCCTCACCGAGGATGAGCCGGTCGGACAGTGTGTCCTCACCGACGTCACCCACGGCGTTGCCGTCGACGTAGACCATCCCGACCTCGATGTGGCCGCTGATCTTTGCCCGGCCGTTGATGAGGTCGACCACCGTCCCGTTCGGCGCCTGCACCACATGCTCGGCGGGCACCCCGGTCGAGATGGCGATCCGGGCCTGGGCGCGCAGGTGTCGCCATTCCCCGTGCACCGGGATCACGTTCCGCGGCCGCACCGCGTTGTAGAGGAACAACAACTCCCCCGCCGAGGCGTGCCCGGACACGTGGACCTTCGCCACACCCTGATGCACCACGGTGACACCCACCTTGGCGAGCTCGTTGATCACGGTGAACACGCTGGTCTCGTTGCCGGGGATCATCGACGACGCGAGGATCACCGTGTCACCGGACCGCAGGTTCACCTGGCGGTGCTCCCCGCGGGACATCCGGGACAGCGCCGACAGCGGCTCACCCTGGGAACCGGTGGAGATCAGCAGCACCTGGTCGGGCGGCAGATCCAGCACCTTGTCCAGCGACCTGACCAGACCGTCGGGCACCGTCAAAAGCCCGAGATCCTGTGCGATCTGCATGTTCCGCACCATCGAGCGGCCGACGAAGGCGATCTTGCGATTGTTCCGGTAGGCCGAATCGATCATCTGCTGCACCCGGTGCACGTGCGAGGCGAACGACGCCACGATCACCCGCTGGGTCGCCTTGGAGATGTAGTTGTCCAGCACCGGGCCGATCTCCCGCTCGGGCGCCACGAAGCCGGGCACCTCCGCGTTCGTCGAATCGACCATGAACAGGTCGACGCCCTCGTCACCCAACTTGGAGAACCCGCTCAGGTCGGTGAGCCGGCCGTCGAGCGGCAACTGGTCCAGCTTGATGTCCCCGGTGTGCAGCACCGTGCCCGCAGGGGTGCGGATGCCCACGGCCAGCGCATCGGGAATGGAATGGTTCACGGCGTAGAACTGCAGGTCGAACGGACCCACCGCGCGCCGGTCACCTTCGGCCACCACCTCGAGTTGGGGGGTGATCCGGTGCTCGCGCGACTTCGCGGCGATCAGTGCGAGGGAGAACCGGGTTCCGATGACCGGAAGGTCCTTGCGCAGCCGCAACAACCAGGGCAGCGCGCCGATGTGGTCCTCGTGGCCATGGGTGATGACCACCGCCTCGATGTCGTCGACCCTGTCCTCCACCAACCGCAGATCGGGCAGGATCAGGTCGACACCTGGCTGACCGTCCTCCGGGAAGAGCACTCCGCAGTCGACGACGAGCAGCCGACCGTCGTACTCGTACACGGTCATGTTCCGCCCGATCTCGCTGATGCCCCCGAGCGCGACCACCCGCAGCGCCCCGCGGGCCAGGCGGGGCGGTGGGCTGAGCTTGGGTGCGGGCGGTACAGCGGCAGCAGAGCTGCTGGGTGGCGTCATACGGCGGGGCCGATCTCTTCGTGGTGCAGGGGACCGATCTCGTCCAGGTCCCTGGCGATCTGCTCGGTCTGTCGGTGAGTGGCGGGGATCTGCGGCAACCGGGGGTCACCGACGCCGAACCCGCGCAGGCGCAGCGCCGCCTTGGCGAAGACGAGCCCGGCGCCGCCGCCGCAACGGCCCATCGCGCGGTGTGCCGGGAGAAGTTCACGGTGCAGCCGGCGGGCGGTGACGTAGTCGTCGGCCTCTGCGGCATCGACCATCGCCCGCACGTGCGGTCCGACGACGTGGGAGATGATGCTGACGATGCCGACGGCGCCGACGCTCATCCACGGCAGGGTCAGCGGGTCGTCGCCGGAGTAGTAGGCCAGGTCGGACCCGGCCATGACCTCCGAGCCGGCGAGCAGATCGCCCTTGGCGTCCTTGACGGCGGTGATCCGCGGGTGTTCGGCAAGCCGGAGCAGGGTGTCCGGGGCGATCGCGACCACCGATCGGGGCGGGATGTCGTACAGCATGACGGGCAGGTCCGAGGCGTCCGCGATGGCAGCGAAATGCGCGAGCAGGCCTTCCTGCTGTGGCCGCGAATAGTAGGGCGTGACAACGAGAGCTCCGTGCGCACCGGCCTTCTCGGCCGCCTTCGCCAGGCGTACGGAATGCGCGGTGTCGTAGGTCCCGACGCCGCTGAGCACCGTCGCGCGGTCTCCGACGGCGTCGACGACGGCCCTGATGACCAGTTCCTTCTCGGCATCGGTCGTCGTGGGGGATTCACCGGTGGTGCCGTTGACGACGATCCCGTCATTGCCCTCGGCCACCAGACGTTCGGCCAGCAGGCCGGCTGCCGTGACGTCCAGTTCCCCGGTGGCGGTGAACGGCGTCACCATGGCCACCAGAACGGTTCCGAACGGTCGACCTTCCCGGCCCGCGGGACCGGCGATGAGCGTCGTCATATCTGAGAAACCTACCGGCCCGGGCCGACCCGTCCGGCCACGACCCGGCGTTGCCGGTCAAAAGGTGCACGATCGGCCCAGCTGCCGCGGACGTGGTGATCCAGTGGTTCAGACTCCGCGCTGCACCGCGGTCAGTGCGTCCACCGCGTCCGGCTCGCCCTTCAACTCGACCCGACAGGCGGACCGCCCGGACAGCCACAGCACGATCTCGCCCGGTTCACCATTGATCGTGACGGCCGGCTCACCCGATTTCAGCTCGATGGTCCGCCCCCCTGGGACCTCCGCCACGACACCGACGGGCGACTTACGGACGGCCAATCGCGACAGCTTGGAGTCCAGCATGCCCAGGAGCGCTGCCGTGGTGTCCTCGTCGAACGTTCTCGGCACCCAGCCGGGCTGACCCCGCCGAGCGTCCTCGTGATGGATGAACATCTCGCCGCCGTTGGCGACCTCGTCGACCCGGTCCCAGCTCATCGGGTTCCACTTCTGCGGCCCGCCCCGGTAATCCTCGATCAGCTCGGTCCAGGGTCGATCGGCATAGCCCGCGGCAACCTTCTGCGTCCACCCGGCCAGCGGCGTGACCGCGGTGCCCAGCGCAGCATCAGGCCGGCGCTCCCTGATGATCAAATGCGTCAACAGGTCTCGGGTATCCCAGCCCTCGCAGAGGGTGGGTTGGTCGGGACCGAGTTCGGCGAAGAGGTCGGCCAGTGCTGCTCGTTCGGACCGTGCAAGGCTCATGCCAGCCACCGTACGTGCAGACCGGCGGGCGGATTTCCCACAGGTTCGGTCCCAACGATCCGACCGTGCAACCACCCGGCCCCGTGAGAACGTCTGGCGACCGGGCACAACGCCCGCACTGCATCGAACGAACCTGGCCCGACCGAAGCAGACAGATGACCGACGGGAGAACGAGAATGGCGCAGCGGCAGCGGACGGGATCGTGGCCGGTGGCCGGGACGGCGATGGCGGCTGTCGTCATTCTGGCCACCGCCGCCTGCGGTTCCAGCTCACCGGGCAGCACAACGACCCCTTCCTCGATCTCAGCCTCGGCGCCGGCGTCCGCACCAGCGACGGCGTCCGCACCAGCGACGGGTTCCACGGGGGCATCGTCCGCTGTGTCCACGTCCGGCACCTCCAACTCGAGCGACCCCTCGTCCGGCACCCCCAAACCCGGTGGCGGGACCGATCTCAGCGCACCGACCATCCCGCCCCGGAAGGTCCCGCTGCCGACCGGCGCACCGGTGGGGCCCGGGTCCGGCCACATCGGCGGCAAGTCCGAACTGACCGGCACGGTGGAGGCCGGCGTCGAATCGGGTTGCCTGGTGCTGACCGATGCCGGCGGCGCGGTGGTGGCCAATCTGATCGGTCTGGACGCGGCCACCACACCGGTGGGGACCGAGGTCGTCGTCACCGGTGAGTTCCAGCAGGACCTGATGACAACCTGCCAGCAGGGCTCGCCGTTCGTGGTGGCCTCGGTCAAGAAGCGGTGAGTGGGGGGCGCGCCGGGGCGCACCGCTCTTGCCGGGGTTCACCGCAGGCATCTGCGCCGGGCACCGTCGCACGGACTCCGCGCTAGCACGCCTTGCTCAGGTTGCATCACGAGCAAGGCGTGCGTCTGCGGAGTGAGCGATCCGGAGGCCGACGCTCCGGCCGTCCTCAGCCGGGGTTTGCCCGTTGCGCGGCGCGCTTTTTTTCCCGCTCGGTGCTCACCCTTCACCGACCAGCGGTGACGCCGCAACCGCCGTCCCATCGGGCAGCGTGCTGACCCGGAAGTCGGCAAACACGTTCGGCGCCAGCGCCTTCAGCTCCAGCAGCAGCGCGATGGCCAACGCCCTGATGTCGACGTCCGCGGCCTCCGTGGCACGCATACCGATGAAATGACGCCATGCGCGGTAGTTTCCGGTCACCACGATGGCCGTCGTCGCCGCGTTGGGCAGCACCGCCCGCGCAGCCTGCCGGGCCTGCTTGCGGGCCAGCGTGCCGTCCGGTGCGCCGGCTGCCCGCTCCTCGAGGGCGGAGAGCAATTCTGTGTACGCGCGGGCCGAGTGTGCCGCCGCATCGGTGAAGACGCGGTGCAGTTCAGGGTCGTTCGCGATCACCTCCGGCTCCACCATCTCCGGCCCGCCGGGCGGTGAGAACCGTTGCGACAGTTGGGAGTAGGAGAAGTGCCGGTGCCGGATCAGCTCGTGAGTGACCGAGCGGGAGATGCCGGTGATGTAGAACGTCGCGCTGCTGTGCTCGAGCACCGAGAGGTGGCCAACCTGCAGGATGTGATCGAGATATCCGGCATTGGTCGCGGTTGCCGGGACCGGCTTGGACCAGGACTGGTAGCAGGCTCGGCCGGCGAACTCGGCGAGTGCCTGACCGCCCTCGGCGTCGGTGTCCCAGGCAACGTCTTCCGGGGGCAGGAACTCGGTCCGGGCGATCAGCCGGACCCCGAACCGACCGACGGAGCTCAGAGCCCACCCCCTGCCGCAGCGGGTGCACCGGAGTCGTGCCCGGAGTCACCGACATCCTCACGTGCGAGGTAGGTCTCGACATCGAACCAGTCGTTGCCGGCTCGTTGGGCGACGTTCAGCAGCGTCGTCATCGATGCGACCTCCTCGACCTGCTCCTTGAGGAACCACAACATGAACTGTTCGCCGAGGAAGTCGCTCTCCTGCCGCGCCGTGGAGAACAGGGCCTTGATCTGTTCGGTGACGGTGCGCTCCTGCTCCAGCGCCAGCGCGATGGGCTCGACGATCGCCAGGAAGTCGCCCTTCACCTCGTCCACCCCGGGGATCGCGATCGGCAGATCGCGGTCGAGCATCCACTGCACGATCATCATGGCGTGATGGCGCTCTTCGGTCGCCTGCCGGTAGAAGTGGCCGGCCAGCTGCGGGAGATCGTGGGCGTCGTACCACACCGCGATGGCGATGTACTGCTGGCTGGCGTTGAACTCGTGCCTCACCTGCTCCCGCAAGAGCTCGACGAAATGGCTCGGGGTGTCGGTCGGCGGCGCGGTCATGTCGAAGAGTTTAGGCATGACGTCAAAAGTCTTGAAATGACGTCACCGTGGTGTCATAGTGGCGTCATGGACCTCACCAGATACCTGCAGAACCTCCGCGACGATCTGCTGTCCGCAGCGTCGATCGGGGATGAGAATGCGCGTCAGGCGGCCGCGTTGCTGGCCGGAGCAATCGAGCCGGCCGCCCGGCTCGCGATCATGAATGCCCTCTCCGACCTGGCCGCCGAAGTGACCGGCGCACTGCAGGACACCACTGTCGAATTGCGGCTCGACGGGCGGGACGTTCGGGTCGCGGTGACCCGGCACGCCGAGGACCCCTCGACGTCGCCCCGGGACGACGAGTCCTACTTCACCAAGCGCACCGACGACGGCCGCAACACCGGCTCCGATGCCGACGGTGAGGACGCGTCCGCCGATGATCTCCGGCACGCCGTGCAGGACGCCGGCGGCGAGCTGTCCCGGACGACGGTCCGGCTGTTCAACGAGCTCAAGTCGCAGGCCGAACGCGCCGCCTCGGAGCAGGGAGTCTCGCTCAACACCTACATCTCCCGGGCTGTGTCGGACTCGGTGCGATCCGCGGTCCCCGGCAAGGGATCGAAGGGCCCTGGCCCGGGCGGTCACGGCCGCCGCAACGTCACCGGCTTCATCCGCGGCTGACCACAGGACCGCACCGTGACGGCGCTCTCCGGGTGATGGCGCTCTCCGCGTGATGGTGCTCTCCGCGTGATGGTGCTCTCCGCGTGATCGCTGCCGCAGTTCTCTCCCGCCCTTCCTCCCTTCCTTCCGTCGGCTCGACCACCGGCCGGCCGCCCGCACAGCAGAGGACCTGACTCATGCACACCTTCCAGACCCCGTACCCGATCACCGTCGAGATCCGCAACGCCTCCGGTGAGATCCGTGTGGACCTCGCGGATGTCGCCTCGACGACGGTCGACATCGTGGCGAGCACCTCCCATCCGCTCAGTTTCCTGGACGATCTGATCCGCACCGCCAAGTCGCAGTTCGTCGGCGATCGCAGGTCGTCCGCCGGAGAACGCCCGGGCTTCGGCTCCCCGGCCGACGCGGGCCCCGACTTCGCCGAAGACCCCGTGGAGCGGGTGCGGGTGGACCTGCGCCCGACGGCGGACGATCAGCACGCAACCCTGATCGTCGACACCGACCCGGCTCGCAACGGCTGGAAGACCTCTTTCACGGTGCACGTCACCGCGCCGCGGCACTCCGGCATTCGCATCCAGAGCCAATCCGCGGACGTCGCCGTGACCGGTCCGGCCGAGCGACTGGAGGTCAGGACCGCCTCCGGCGAGGTTCGCGTCGACGACGTCTACGGCCCGTCGGTGGTCCAGACGGCCAGCGGTGACATCGCCCTCCGGTCCACCACGAGTTGTGACCTGCGCAGCGCCTCCGGCGACATCGAGGTGCGGCACGTCTCCGGCGACGCCGTCGCCCACTCGACCTCCGGTGACGTGCAACTGGACGTAGCCGGCGCAGATGTCAAGGCTCGCACGGTTTCTGGCGAGCTTCGCGTGCTGGACGTGACCAGGGGCCGGGTGGAGCTGGTGTCGGTGTCGGGCGATGTGGAGATCGGCATCCATGCCGGCTCGTTGGCAGCGGTGGACTTCAGCACGGTGTCCGGCCGCACGGACACGGACTTGCCGGTGAGCGACGCCGGACCGGCCGAGGACGAGGACCAGGAATCACCGCTGCTGGATCTCTCGGTGAAGACCACCTCCGGCGACATCCGGGTGCGCAGGGCCGCTGCCGTCTGACCCACGACCTCCGCGGGACCGGGGCGCCTCGCCGATTGCTTCGGTGGGGCGCCGCCCTCGTCGCTGCACCAGAGCGCTCACGACACGAAAAAGTCCACGACACCAGAACGCCCACGGCGCCGGTTCGTCACGGCGCCGTGAGCGTTCACGGCGCCAGTCGCAGCGCCAGCCCACCGCGCCGCGGATCCGCGGCCGGTCCGTCGGTTGCGACCACCGCGACCCCGCCGAAGTAGGGCCGCTGTTCCGGCCACTGCACCACCGTCTCGCCGTCCCGCTCGAGCGCCTCGATGACATCCGCAGGAAATCCGGGCTCCAGGTGAACGGCGTTCGGAGTGACCGACATCCGCGGCGCGGCAACGGCCTCCGCCGCCGCGTGACCGTCGACGACGATCCTGGTGAGCACCTGCAACAGGGCGGAGCGGATCCGTCCGCCGCCGGCGGCGCCACCGGTGAACAGCAGGCCGCCGACCGGATCGGTCACGACCATCGGAACCATCATCGACGGCATCCGCTCCCCCGGCCGCAGCTCGGCACGCAGCAGCTCCCCCTCACCCATCATCGAGTTGCCGTGCACCCCGGCCGACCAGATCCCGGAGCCGAGACCCAGCGAATGTGTTGCGGCACACGCATTGCCGTAGTCATCGACGGCGACGACGGTGGTGGTCTCGGAACGCACCGCCGGCGCTCGCAGCGCTCGCACCAGGGTGCGGGCCCGATCGGCGGGGCTCCGGTTGTGCAGCGAGGCATTGACCAGTGCCGCCGTTGCACCGAAGGAGTCGAGGTCGTCGTCACGCACGTTGATCACGCCGTGACCGAACGGCACGTGCAATGCGGTCAGCTCCCGCACGTGATACTGCGACATGTCGTCCTCGGACAGGGCACCGCCGTCCGCCCTGACCGCAGCGACGAACTCCCGGCCCCGCCGCCCGGTGGTCAGCGCCTCGGGCCCGAAGTTCAGGTAATCGTCGAGCGTGTCGGCGAGTCCCTCGTGGTGCAGCGTCTCCCCGCCGCCCAGCATCCGGCGGCCACCGTTCCCGTCGGGCCGGGAGTACACGGCCACGCCGTCGCCGAGCACCATCGCGGCCGCCACATCGGGCAGCAACTGCGCATGCGCCAACGGGAACGGCGTACCCAGCGTCGCCAGCTGCCTTGCCGGACGGACGATCTCCGACCAGGCCAACCGCCCGAACGCATCGTGCAATGCCGCCACACCGCGCGGCGTGCCCGGGACGGCCACGCTCGGGCCGCCGACCGCATACGGCACCTCGACGTCACCGAAGGCCACCCGGATGTCTCGTGCGGGCGCCGCAACGGTTCCGTCCAGGCCCGGGACTGCGACGAAGAAGTCCAGGCAATGCACCTGGCCGAGGTGTGCGTCATAGACGGTGGCGAAGCCGCCGCCGCCCAGGCCGGTGAACAGCGTCTCAGCGACGCAGCCCGCAAGGATCATCGCGGCAACGGCATCGGCGGCGGATCCGCCGGCCGCCAGGATGTCCCGGCCGACCGTCGCTGTGGAGGGGTGGCCGGCCGCAACGGAGGCCGGCAGAGTTGTCACGCCGGAAGGTTACCGACGACCATGCCTGCCCGCGCCGCCAGCGTCCGCCACAGGTTCCCCCTGGGCATCACCACGATCTCCGGCAGACCCAGCCAATTCGCCATCCGGGCGAGCTCGACGGCCGCCGCATCGGCGGCGTCGGCGGGATCGGCAGCGTCCTGCACCCAGGAGGCCTGCACCAGCAGTTGCGCCCTGGCGCGATCGGCCTTCAGATCGAACCGGCCGACCAGTCGCTCCCCGACCAGCAGCGGGAACACGTAGTACCCGAACCGCCGCTGCGGCTCGGGCGTGTAGATCTCGATGCGGTAATGGAAGCCGAAGAGGCGCTCGGTCCTGGCGCGTTCCCAGACCAACGGGTCGAACGGGCAGAGCAGTGCCGCACCGGTCACCTTCCGCGGCACCCTGGTGTCACGGTGCAGGTATCCGGGCTCTTTCCAGCCGCGCACCCGCACGGGCAGCACCTCACCGGACTCCTCGAGTTGCGCCAGCGCGGTTTTGGTGTCGGCGATGCCGAGCCGGTAGTAGTCGGCGATGTCGGCGACCGTGCCGATGCCGTGCGACCGGGCCGCGAGCGCGGTCAGCGCACGCTTGGCCTCGTCGATGGGCGGGGTCGGGGCCGCGTTGACCGCCGCCGGCAGCACCCGCTCAATGCGGTCGTAGCAGCGTTCGAAGCCGCGCCGATACGCCACCCCGACGGCACCGGTCAGGAAAAGGTACTCGCAGGCGGTCTTGGTCACCGACCACTCCCACCACCCCGAGGTGCCGCGGCCCGGCGCCTCCAAGGTGCGCTCGATGTCACCGGCCGAGCTGGGTCCATGCTCGTCCAGGACGGCCAGGACGGCGTCCAGGAAGCCGGGATGAGCGCGGTTGATCGTGTCGATCCTGGGTGACGGCCGGGCCGCCCAGGCCTCCTGTCGCCACCGCAGCAGTGGGACCACCTCGACCGGGACCAGCGACGCAACATGCGCCCACGACTCGATCAGCAGCCGCTGGGAGCTCCGCGACGGCCACGCCGCTCCTTCGAGCAGGGAGTAGGGGTATGGCCCGAGCCGGCTGAAGATGGGTAGCAGGTGGGCACGGGCGAGCACATTGACCGAATCGATCTGCAGCAGCCCGATGGACCGCAGCAACCGGGTGAGATGGCCGCGGTTGATCGGCCGCGGCGCGCCGGCGCCGGGATCGACCGGTGGCAGCGGCGACGCCAGCTGCTGGGCGGCGATCGCGATCCGCCGCGCCTGACCCTCGGACAACTCTGCAGCCGGCGGACGGGGGGCGTACCGGGACATGGTCGCGCTCATCCGTGGCATGCTGCCACCGCGGCCCGACAGTGCCGCACCATGGTGCGGCCGATGTGGCTCGCCCTCGATCGACCCGCCGGTCACGGCAGTCGACCCAGCGGTCGAGGGGACGGTCGATGCACCTGGTCACGGCGAACAAGGCGGGGGTGTGATGGCGGAGAGCACCGTGCGCAGGGCCACCGCAGCCGACGCCGGAACCATTGCGACCCTGCAGATCCAGGTCTGGCAGCAGGCCTTTGCCGACCTGTTGCCGGCCGCCGTGGTGATGGCCGACCCGGTGGCTCATGCCGCGTCGTGGGACGTTCGGCTGCGGCAGGGCGGCCCCGTTCTGCTGGCCTTCGAGGGCGCGGATCCGGTCGGTTTCGCGGCGGTGTCCGCGGACGTTGACGATGCCAACCTTTTGGCGCCGGTCGGCGAGATAGAGGTGTTGTACGTGATTCCGCGCTGGGGGCGGCGCGGGCACGGCGGACGTCTGCTCGCCGCTGCGGCCAGCGAGTTGCGCCGTCTCCGCGCGGTGAACGCAACCTGGTGGGTGCCGCAGACCGACCGCGCCACGGCCGCGTTCCTGCGTTCGGCGGGCTGGTCGGACGACGGTCTCCGCCGCGAATTGGACACCGGTGCGGAACCGATTTTCGAGATCCGGTTCTCCGGCACTGTCGACCTGGTCGCTGTCTAAGGGACGCAGAACCGAGCGGCTGCCACTGGACACACCATCACCCGAACAAAGGCAGTGATCAGCGAGCCGGGTCGGCGCTCAGCCGTCGGGCGCGTCCTCGGTCGAACCACCGGCCAACGCGATGGCATGTCGCATGGTGGCGCGGGCTCGTTTGCGGTCGCCGGCGATGTCGTAGGCGTGGGCCAGTCGGTACCAGCCCCGCCAGTCCTGCGGAGCGGCCTCGACCTCGTCCCTGATCTCGATGAACCTGGCGTCCGCGGCGTCGCGGTCGACCCGGCCGGACGGCCGCCGGGGCAGATCGGAGTCGTCCGGCAGCAAGTTGTCGGCAGCCAGGCGACGGGCCAGCCGCTGCGTCTGCAGCCCGAACCGCAGTTCGTAGAAGACCAGGATCACGCCGATGATCGGGAGGATCAGCACTCCGATGCCCAGCGCCACCCCGGCCCCGGAACCGGAGGTGATCAGCGCGATCGCGCGGCCGGCCAGCAGCCAGAAGTACACCAGCAGCACGGCGACGAGGACACCGACCACGATGCGGATCCGCACACCCGCGTTCATCGCCCGGAACCTGCGGGAGCGCGACCGTCAGGGTGCGGATCGGCGCCCACCCCGGTCCGCTCCGGCACCTCACCTTCTACAACCACGTCAGTGTCGAGCATCCTGTCCCCCACAGCAGCACAACCCTTCACGATCAGCTGCCCAGGGCACGGCGAGGTGACCAACCATCGGCAGCGTCAGTCCAGTCCGAGCAATTGCTCGAGCCCCAGGGTCAGGCCCGGTCGATCCGACACGGCACGGACGGCGGTGAGCACACCGGGCATGAAGGACGACCGGTGCAAGGAGTCATGACGAATGGTGAGCGTCTCCCCGCCGCTGCCGAGGATCACTTCCTGGTGCGCGACCAAGCCGGGCAGCCGTACCGAGTGCACATGAATGCCGTCGATGTGTGCACCGCGAGCCCCATCGATCTCATGGGTGGTGGCGTCGGGCACGTCACCGAGCCCGGCATCCTTGCGCACGGCCGAGATCGCCTTGGCGGTGGCCACGGCCGTGCCGGACGGCGCGTCGACCTTGCCTGTGTGGTGGAGTTCGATCACCTCGGCCGATTCGAAGAACCGGGCCGCTTCGCGGGCGAACCGCGCCGTCAACACCGCTCCGATGGCGAAATTCGGCACCACCATCACGCCGATGTCCGGCTTCGAGGTCAGCCACTGGGTGATCGTCTCGAGCCGCTCGTCGGTGAAGCCCGAGGTACCGACGACGGCGTGGATGTCGTGGTCGATACAGAACCGGATGTGGTCCATCACGCCGTCGGGGTGGGTGAAATCGACCACGACCTGGGTGTCGGCGTCGGCGAGGGAGAACAGCCAGTCCCTCGCATCGACGGCCGCCACCAGATCCATGTCCTCGGCTTCGACGACCGCCTCACATGTCGCCTGCCCCATCCGGCCCCGCGCGCCGATCACACCGACCCGGAGCAACTCCTCCGTCATCGGGCCACCCTCAGCGTCTGCGTCATCGTGCCGCCTCGTTTCGATACGTTGTGTCCTCGCGCGGAGCTTCTCGCCTGATGTTGTCATCAGTGGGCTCCGGGTCGCTTTCCCGGTCGGCCGGATCGTGAGGAACCGGATGGTGAGGCCGGCGGATGCGACCCGAAGGTTGGTCAGCTCAGGAGTTGGGTCAGTTCACCAGGTCATGCAGTTCTGGGGGGAGATCATCGGGTGCAGCGTACGGGCCGACCACCGCAGCCGAGAGCGGGCGGCTCAGCAACCGCTTGGCGAGCGCGCCGACGTCCTCGGCGGTGACCGCGGCGATGGCCGCCAGCTCGTCCTCGATCGTCCGGAAGTCCTTGCGCACCAGCACTGTCTTCCCGATTCGACTCATCCGGGATTCGGTGTCCTCCAGCGACAGGACCAGCGAACCGGTGAGCTGGCCCTTGACCCTGGTGAGTTCCGCGGTCGGCAATCCCGACTCCGCCACCAGCGCCAGTTCCTGACCGATCAGTTTGGACACCTGGCCGAGGTGGTCGGGTTGGCAACCGGCGTACACCGAGAACGAACCGACGTCGGCGTACGCCGAGGTCGCCGAGTAACAGGAGTAGGCCAGACCGCGCTCCTCCCGGATGGTGCGGAACAGCCGCGAACTCATCCCGCCGCCGAGCGCGGCGGACAGCACCGACAGCGTGGTGCGCTCCGGGTCGTTGCGGTGTCCGGACGGAACCCCGACGCACAGGTGCGCCTGCTCGGTGTCCCGCTCTTCCACCACGGTGTTGCGCAGCGGCGCGGTACGGCCGCTCCCGGTGCGGAACGCGGCCGGCGCAGTGGGCGCCTGATCCCCTGACAATCGCTCGCGGAAAGCCTCTTTGACCCACCGAACGACGACGGAGTGGTCCACCCCGCCCGCGACGGCAACGACCATCTTGTCGGGGCTGTACCGCCGGCGGTAGTAGCCGGCCACCTGAGTGCGGCTCATCGCGGTAATGGTGTCAACGGTCCCGATGACCGGTGCGGCGACCGGGTGCCCGGCGAACACTGCGCCGGCGAAGAGATCGGCGAGGGTGTCCTCGGGATCGTCGTCACGCATGGCGATCTCCTCGAGGATCACCATCCGCTCGGTGTCCACGTCCGCCGCCGCGATGGTGGCGTCCAGCACGACTTCGCAGACCAACCCGACCGCGAGGCGTGCCTCCTCGGCGAGAATCCGCGCGTAGTAACAGGTGTACTCGTGCGAGGTGAACGCGTTGAGTTCGCCGCCGACCGCGTCGACGGCGTCGGCGATGTCATACCCGGAGCGGTACTTGGTGCCCTTGAACAACAGGTGCTCGAGGTAGTGCGAGGCGCCGGCCAGGCGCGGCGTCTCGTCGACGGACCCCACGCCCACCCAGACGCCGACCGAGGCGCTGCGCGCACCGGGGACGCTCTCGGTGACCACCCGCAGACCGCCGGGCAGTTCCGAGAGCGTCACCGTCGACCCGTCGACCCCGCGTTCCAGGACGCGCGTCCGCGTTCGCGCGGCGGAAGGTGCGAGCCCCGTTCGCGCGGCGGAAGGTGCGAGCCGCGTTCGCGCGGCCACCCGGGCCGGCTTGGTGCGCGCAGCCACCCGGTCAGACCTGCGCGGCGACGGCGTCGGCGGAGCCGTTGGCCCCGGCCGCTGCAGTGTCGTCGGCGCCGGCCTGCACCGGCACCAGGCTGATCTTGCCGCGGGCGTCGATCTCGGCGATCTCTACCTGCAGCTTGTCGCCGACGTTGACCACGTCCTCGACCTTGGCGATCCGCTTGCCGCTGCCCAGCTTGGAGATGTGCACCAGGCCGTCACGGCCCGGCAGCAGCGAGACGAACGCGCCGAAGGCGGTGGTCTTGACGACGGTCCCGAGGAACCGCTCGCCGACCTTGGGCAGCTGCGGGTTGGCGATCGAGTTGATGATGTCGATCGCGGCCTGCACGGCGATGCCGTCGGGCCCGGACACGAAGATCGTGCCGTCGTCCTCGATCGCGATGTCCGAGCCGGTCTGCTCGGTGATCGAGTTGATCATCTTGCCCTTCGGCCCGATCACCTCGCCGATCTTGTCCACGGGCACCTTGATGGTGGTGATGCGCGGCGCGAACTGGCTCATCGGATCGGGCTCGTCGATCGCCTCGTTCATCACCTCCAGGATGGTGAACCGGGCGTCGCGGGCCTGGACGAGCGCGCCGCGCAGGACCTCGGACGGGATCCCGTCGAGCTTGGTGTCCAGCTGCAGGGCGGTGACGAAGGTCTTGGTACCGGCGACCTTGAAGTCCATGTCACCGAAAGCATCTTCGGCGCCCAGGATGTCGGTCAGCGCGACGTACTGCACGGACGACGTTCCGTCCTCGGCGGTGACGGTGTCCGAGACCAAACCCATCGCGATGCCGGCGACCGGCGCCTTCAGCGGCACCCCGGCATTGAGCAGGCTCAGCGTCGAGGCGCAGACCGAACCCATCGAGGTGGAACCGTTGGAGCCCAGCGCTTCGGAGACCTGACGGATGGCGTATGGGAACTCCTCGCGGCTCGGCAGCACCGGGACCAGGGCGCGCTCGGCGAGCGCTCCATGGCCGATCTCCCGGCGCTTGGGGCTACCGACGCGACCGGTCTCACCGGTGGAGTAGGGCGGGAAGTTGTAGTTGTGCATGTAGCGCTTGCGGTTCTCCGGGGACAGCGTGTCCAGCTGCTGCTCCATGCGGAGCATGTTCAGCGTGGTGACGCCCAGGATCTGGGTCTCGCCGCGCTCGAACAGGGCGCTGCCGTGCACGCGAGGCAGGTAACCGACCTCGGCGCCGAGGGTGCGGATGTCGGTCAGCCCGCGGCCGTCGATGCGGACCTTGTCCTTGAGGACGCGCTGGCGGACCAGCTTCTTGGTGACCGAGCGGAACGCGTTGCCGATCTCCGAGCTGCGGCCGGCGAACTGCTCGCCGAGCTGCTCGTAGACGGCGGCCTTGATCTCGTCGGTGCGGTCGTCGCGGTCGTGCTTGCCCGGGATGGTCAGCGCCTGCGCCAGACCCGCGGACTCGGCGGCGGCGGTGACGGCCTCCAGGACATCGTCCTGGTAGGGCGGGAACACCGGGAAGTCGGCGACCGGCTTGGCGGCCTTGGTGGCCAGCTCGGACTGCGCCTCGCACAGCACCTTCAGGAACGGCTTCGCGGCCTCGAGGCCCTCGGCGACGACCTCCTCGGTCGGCGCGGTGGCGCCGCCCGCGATCAGCTCGATCGTGTTGGAGGTTGCTTCTGCCTCGACCATCATGATGGCGACATCGTCACCGGCGACGCGGCCGGCGACGACCATGTCGAACACGGCCTTCTCCAGCTGAGTGTGGGTCGGGAACGCGACCCACTGACCGTCAATCAGGGCAACGCGCACGCCGGCGACCGGGCCGGAGAACGGCAGGCCGGAGATCTGGGTGGACGCCGAAGCGGCGTTGATGGCGAGCACGTCGTACAGCTCGTCCGGGTTGAGCGCCATCACGGTGATGACGACCTGGACCTCGTTGCGCAGGCCCGCCTTGAACGTCGGCCGCAGCGGCCGGTCGATCAGCCGGCAGGTCAGGATGGCGTCCTCCGAAGGACGGCCCTCACGACGGAAGAACGAGCCTGGGATGCGGCCCGCGGCGTACATCCGCTCCTCGACGTCGATCGTCAGGGGGAAGAAGTCGAACTGCTCCTTGGGGTGCTTGCCGGCGGTGGTTGCGCTCAGCAGCATGGTGTCCTCGTCGAGGAACGCCGCGACGGATCCGGCGGCCTGCTGGGCAAGCCTGCCGGTCTCGAAGCGGATGGTGCGGGTGCCGAACGCGCCGTTGTCGATGACGGCTGACGCGCTGAAGGCGGTGGGGTCTGACATGTGTCTCCTCTTGTCCCAGCCGATCCGGCTGGATGGAGCCACGACGTCCCGGTGCGCATCGGCGAACGGCGCTGAGCCTTCGGCGTGCCGGCCTTCGATCGAAGCCGCCGGAACGCCGTGCGCGGGCGCGCGCTACGAGCGTTCCGGTGGCCACTACCGAGGACCGGCCGTGATGGTCGCCGCGAGTTCAGTTCTTTCACGATGGCGATGCGGGTCGGGTCGGGTGGCGGGGTGTTGTTCAGTTGTCGGCCGCGGCGCGGCCGGGCGGTGCAGTCGAGATGGCGGGCGCCGAAGTGCCGGCGCGCACCGGGGGAACGAGCGAACACTCCCCCGGCGCGGCGTGGCTTATCGGCGCAGGCCGAGCCGCTCGATGAGTGAGCGGTAGCGGTTGATGTCGACGGTCTGCAGGTACCGCAGCAGCCGGCGACGCTTGCCGACGAGGCCGAGCAGGCCGCGCCGGGTGTGGTGGTCGTGCTTGTGTTCCTTGAGGTGAGCGGTGAGGTCGGCGATCCGCTTGCTCAGCATGGCGACCTGCGCCTCGGCCGAGCCGGTGTCGGTCTCGTGCAGGCCGTACTCGCTCAGGATTTCTTTCTTCTGCTCAGTGGTCAACGCCACAGGTCGTGCTCCTCGGTGTGTCTGTCACGTGCACGTCCCGCTCCGAACGGTATCTGCCGGGGGGATGACGGTACCGGCCGCCACGGACTGCAGCCGGACCCAACAGATGAGTCTACCAGCGCAGATGCGGCCACCCGCTCAAGCGCGGGTGGCCGCATCGACCCGGACCGATCAGATCAGCGCGAGGGTCGTGTCGACAACCCGTAGCCGTAGCGGTACAGCGGGTGGTAGTTCCGGTCCCCGACGTTGATCGGTTCCTGGTCCGCGGTCCGCGGCCAACTGACGGACAGTTTGCCGCTGAACCCGCGCTTGCCGAACAGTACGTCGGCGACCCCGGCGCCTTCGGTTCCGGGAAGCCAGGACGCGACGAGAGCATCGATGTCGGGCAGCAGGTCGGTGATGATCTGGGGCCGGCCGGAGACGACCAGGACCACGCAGGTCTTCACTTGTGCGCACACCCGGTCGACCGTGGCGCGATCGCCAGGTTGCAGCTCGAGCGACTTCTCTTCCCGCGCGGTGTTGGCGTCGGCCGGGTCGTAGCCCCACTCAGGACCACCCACGTCCCCGAAGCCCTCGGCATACGGCGTCTCACCCACGGCGACCACCGCCACGTCGGCACCGTTGGTCGGAGCGGTGCCGTCCGCGCTGTAGGTCACCCGCGCCTTGGGAGCGACCTGCCGGATCCCGTCGAGGATGCTGGTCCCTGGCTGCTGCGGGACACCGCCTGCGTTCTGCTCCGGGAAACCCTGCCAGGTCAGCGTCCAGCCACCGGCCTGATTGCCGATGTCGTCGGCGTTGCGGCCGGCGACGTAGATCTTGGCGTTCTTCTTGAGCGGCAGCGCGTCGTGCGAGTTCTTCAGCAGCACCTGCGACTCCGCGACCGCCTGCCGGGCGACGGCGCGGTGCTGCGCCGACCCGACCTCGTCGAGATGGCTGCGGTCGGCGAACGGGTGCTCGAACAGACCCAGCTGGAACTTCTTGGTCAGGATCCGGGACACCGCGTCGTTGATCCGGGTCATGGACACCCGACCGGCGTTCACCTCGTCGATCAACGTCTGGATGAACTGCGGTGCCGAGTTCGGCTCACCGGCAGCGGCCGGCTCCATGAACATGTCGATGCCCGCGTTGACGCCCAGCCGGACCTGGGTGGGCCAGTCGCCGGGGATCTGGTGAATACCCCGCCAGTCGCTGATGACGAACCCGTCGAGCCCGAGCTTGCCCTTGAGCACACCGGTGATCAGGTCTTTGTTCTGGTGCATCTTGATCGGGTTGCCGACGCCATCCTCGGTCCAGTCGACGCTGGAGAAGGACGGCATCGCGCTCCCTGCCCTGGCCAACCGAACCGTCGGCCAGTACGGCGTCAGGTTGATCCGGTTGAAGTCCTGCCGGTTCGTGACAGTGACGCCCTGATCGATCGGGTAATCGCCGCTGCCGGTGCCGTACTCGGTGTCACCGTCGCCGGCGAAGTGTTTGACGGTCGCCAGGACGTGGTCGTTCTCGTCGAGATCGCGCTGGCCCCTGCCCTGCAGTCCGACGATCGCCGCCGTACCGAGCAGCGCCACCAGAGCCGGGTCCTCGCCGAAGCTCTCGTAGCTCCGGCCCCAGCGGGCGTCCCTGGTGACGCACACGCACGGCGCGAAGTCCCAGGGGATGCCGGTGGCCCGGACCTCCTCGGCGGTGATGGCCTCGACCCGCTCCACCAACCTCGGGTCCCGCGTCGCCCCGAGCCCGATATTGTGCGGGAAGATCGTTGCGCCGTAGACGTTTCCGTGGCCGTGCACGGCATCGATGCCGTAGATCATCGGGATGTGCAGCCGGGTGCGCAAGGCCTGGCGCTGGAAGCCGTCCACCATGTCGGCCCAGGCTTCCGGGGTGTTCGGCGTCGGAACGGACCCGCCGCCGGACAGCACGGAACCCAGCCCGCTGTCCGTCAGCAGCGTCGAGTCGGCGGTGACGTCGGCACGTTCGGCCTGCGTCATCTGGCCGACCTTCTCCGCCAACGTCATCCGGCCGAGCAGGTCGCGAACCCGCTGCTGCACCGGAAGTCTGGGATTGAGGTACGCGGGATTGGCGCCCGGCCTACCCAGCTGGGTGGTCAGCGCTGCGGCGGCCGGCGAAGAGCTGGCCGGCGAGGAAGCAGCCAGCGCGGTGGCGGCAGGCGCGAGAGGGACGAGCAGCGCAGCGGCGATCAGCGTCGCGATACCCCGCCTGGTGCGGCGGGAGACCCGCGACGGTGAACGAAGAACGGTCATCGACGACCTTTCTGTGACAGCACGGACCGATCCACCGCTCATGGCGGACCGTCACCACGATTGACGTGAGAGTGAGCATCCTGTCCCCGGACAGCGGATCGAATCAATGGATTGCCCGACAATTTCTCAGAGTTCTCTCAGAATTGCGGCGTGAGTGTTACTTTGCCCGCAAACCGGGCAGACGGAGCGATTGGTATTTGTCGACGTAATAAGTCACCTTGGCCCCTCCCGAGCGATGATTCTTTGCACCGCAATGCCTTCCGCTACCCGGGAGGCGGTGAGCCAGTCGATGCACGGATCCCGGACGCCGGTTCGGCGCATCCCTCGCTGCCCGCGCCCCCGCCCCCGTGCGGATGGTCCTTCCCCCGTTGCCGCAGCGATGGGGGATGCCCAGTGTGGCCGCCACCTGGCAGGTCGTCGGCGCAATCGTTGCCGCCTTCGCCGTCCCCGCGTCGGAGGCCGAGACCCACAGCGAGCCGATCGATCCCGCAGCCGTGCTGACCAGTCTTGCGCCGCAGGCGATCGAGCACGGCGACGAGCACGTGATCAAGCTCAGCGAGGGCGCGCTGCGCGAGCACGCCCGGAGCGGCGACCCGACCATTCTGGTTGCCTCCGAACGGTTCGGGGACGGATGCCGATCGACAACGGATGATCGCCCCGCTCCGCCGGCAGCGTCAGCCGACCGTGAGCCCGCGCCCCGACGGTGACACCAGGATCTTGACCGCCGTGTCGTTCCGGTTGATCAGCGTGTCGAAACCCTTGTCGACCAGGTCATCGAGACCGATCTTGCCGGTGATGAATGGCTGCAGGTCGACTTTGCCTGCTTGGACCAGCGCGATGACGTCGGGATGGTTGCCCATGTAGGCGATGGTTCCGCGCAGGTCGACCTCCTTGAGCACCAGCTTCTGCAGGTCCAACTGCGCCGGGTGACCCCAGATGGCGATGACGACGATGACGCCGCCGGGCCGGATCGCGTCGAACAGCGTGTCGAGCACGACGTTCACCGAGCTGCACTCGAAGCCGACATCCGCGCCCGATCCGCCACTGAGCCGGCGGACCTCAGCGGCGACGTCGACCACCGTCGGGTCCAGGGCGTGATCGGCGACTTTGGTATCGATCGCCTTCTGCCGGCGCAGCGAACTCGGCTCGCTGATGATCACCGTCAGGCCGTGCGCCTTGAGGATGGCGGCGGTGAGCAGGCCGATGGGCCCGGCGCCACCGATCAGGGCGATGTCACCCGACTTCGCCCCGCTGCCGACGAAGGCGTGGTAGCCGACGGACAGCGGCTCGATGAGAGCCGCCTGGTCCAGCGGGATGTCACCGATCGGATGCACCCAACGGCGGTCGACGTTGTCGGGATCTCGCCCGACCGCAACAGCCTGATTCGCCTTTTCGGTGCGGTGCTGGCCGAACAACACGACGAATGGACCGAGATGCGCCGCTACATCGGCCTGGACATCCCGCGCCAATCACGGCTCACCGTTATCAACGGCGACGCCGAACCCACCACAGAGGAGGTCCTATCAGCGGCAGCCATCACCGCATAACATCCACCAACAACGGATCATGCGGTGGCCAACTCAGACACCACGAATCCTGGCGCGACCAAGGCCAACCAGGCCTTCTCCGGTGCACGCTGTGAAGCTCCGCGAAGTTGTCACGGAGTTCGCTCGCGACGCTGTCACGAGCGGGTCCCACAACGGGACCCTCTTCCGGGGGCACTGGTTGGAGTCTGACGTGGCACTCTCAAAACACCGTTGCACGGGCACCAGGATCGGGATTCTCTGCGGCCACCGTGGACCGGTCTGCCCTGAGCGGTGTCATTTCTGGAGCATAGGTTTTGTCAGCGGTATGTTGCTTTCCGGCGAGCGACCTGCTTTAGGAGTGATGCCGTGAATGGTCTCGACATGGCCACTGCCGAGCGGACCGACCTTGCCGATTTCCTGGCGACGCTGACGGCCCAGCAGTGGGAGGTGCCGTCGCTTTGTGATGGTTGGCGCGTACGAGACGTAGTCGCTCATGTGATGAGCTTCGATGGCGTCAGTTCGCTTGTCATGTTTCGCCGCGCCATCCGTGCTCGGTTCGTCCACATCAACCAGGTTGGCGTTGACGAACTCGCATCATTGAGTACTGAACAGCTTCTTCACAGGCTGCGGGCCCATCTACGGCCACAGGGGCTGGCTACGACCTTTGGGGGCCGGCTCGCCCTGCTTGACGTGACCATCCATCATCAAGACATCCGCCGACCGCTTGGTATGCCACGCCAGATCCCGACCGAACGGCTGCAGTGGGTGCTTGGCGCCTGTCTTCGCAGCCCTGAGTTGCCGGGATGGCGCCTCGCCCGCGGCGTGCGTCTGGCGCCGACCGATCTGGCCTGGAGTCATGGCTCGGGACCAGAGATCACCGGACCGGCAGAAGCCATGCTGATGGCGATCACCGGTCGGGCGAGTGCCATCGGGGAGCTGGCCGGTCCAGGGCAGCCGGTGCTGGCTCGCCGCCTGTCGGCGCCGGTGCATCAGCCGGCACCTGGTCAGGATCGTCGAAAGTGGGTTCGAGGCGTGGATGTTGGCGCGAAGTTCCTCGGCACGCGTTGGGCGGCCCGAGCCCCTATAGCCCTGTTCAAAGCGCACCTGGGCTTCCTCTTCGCGGGCCGTATGCTTCTGCTGTTGCACCGGGGCCGCGTGAGCGGTGCCGAACGATTCGTCGTGGTGGAGGCCGTAGACCGCGAGGACCCCGACACTGTGCTGATCGCGTCCGGGTTCGGGACCGCTTCCCAGTGGTACCAGAACCTGAAGGCCGATCCTTCCTGTCTGGTGTCGATCGGATTCCGAAACCGCGTCCCTGCTACGGCCGAGCTTCTCGACGCGTCAGCGAGCTCATCGCTTCTAGCACGGTATGCGGCCGAGCATCCAAAGCTCTGGAAGCACCTCAGCCGGTCGATCACGAGACTTACCGGTGACGACCGATTGGAGATACCCATGGTCCGGCTGCACCTCGAACGGGAGTCCGGCTGAACGGGATTGATCGGGCCAGGGCAGCAACCGCGTCTTCAGCAGTCAGACGGGCTCGAACAACAATCTCTCGTCAGTCCGACGCCAGATAGCCACGCCGGATTGACCGATGCGTCGCTGATCGACGTCGCCCGGTCCGGACAGGTGCGGATCTCGCTGGAGCACCTACGCGGACACGACCCGGCAACGACCCGCATCGTTTACGGCTGCACCCTCTGCCCAACCGACTGACCGAACAGCCGTCGCGGGGGCCGCCGACACGCGCCGACTGTGTTTCATGACTCGTGTCCATAACTGCCTCCCTGCCGCATTCGTACACGGGTTATGAGACACGGCAAGCAAAGGATTGGATTCGTTACAACGCCAGGCTGATGTAAAGCAACCCGTGTACGAATGAGATTGGAGGTTACGTTACAAAGTAACGCGTATACGAGTTACTTGACATTGCCACTGCTGCAACGAAGGTGGATCTGCACCACATCAGTCACAGCCTGCACATTCGCGCAGACATGCCGTGGAAACTCCCTGTCCGGTCTCCGCCGGGCGGAATCAGGGTGTGAAGACATTGAAGTGGGTGTCGAAAAAATCCGTGACGGCCGCCAGGGTTTCGAGCACTCCAAGGTCGCCTTCCGTTTCCGGGCCAGCCTTTTCGCTAGGCCGGCGCTGGCTGCAGGGCTCGACGGATCTGGCCGGCCCCAGGGTCGCCACGCGGCCTATTCGTTGTGAGCATCCCGGCGCGGCGATGTGGCACGAGTCTTCCGGGTTCGACCTTTCGACCTGCTCGGAGTGCTGGCTGTCGACGGCCCGGTGCTTTCCCGGACGACGAGTTCGACGGGCAACACCACATGCTCTGCCCCGTCCGGCGGTTGGGGCGCTGACCTGGTCTTTTTGGCTGCGTTGGCGCGGATGGCGGCGATGAGCCCCTGAGCGGCGGCATGACCTTTCCCGGTGAGGTCTTGCCGCACCGTGGTCAGCGGGGGCCGGGAGTTGGACGCGACCGGAGCGTCGTCGAAGCCGATGATCGACAGGTCGCCCGGTACTGCGAGCCCCCGATCCAGGGCGGCGGCGAGCACGCCGGCGGCGAACCGGTCGGAGAAACACAACACGCCGGTGATGTCCGGGTCGGCGTCCAGCAGCATCGTCAGCGCGGTGTACCCGTCGATCTCCGGCCGGTACGGCGCCTTCGGCTGTTTGATCACCAGGGGGGTGACGCCGGCGCTGGCGAGGGCGCCGAGCCAGCCGCGCATGCGTTGCCGGGTGATGAAGGACTCCGGGACGGAAAGTTCGGGAGCGTTGCCTGGTTCTTGCAATCCGTAAGGCTCCGCCATCGCGACCGAGACGATCCCGATCCGCCGATGCCCCAGTGCCAGCAGGTGATCTGCGGCCAGTCGGGCGCCCTCGTGGTCGTCGACGTTGACCGCGGCGACCCCCGGGATGGGTTCCTGGTCCACCAGGACCAACGGCAGACCACGTTTGCGTAGCCAGCCCATCGCCGGCGCGTCGGACTGCCACGTGAACACCAACGTGGCGTCCATCGGCACATCCCGGGCCGGGATCCACTCACCAGCGTCATCGGTCGTCAGCAGGGCCAGGGACAAACCCGACCCGACCAAGCCGTCCGCGACCGACCCCAGGAATGCCGTGGTCACCTCCTCCGCGAACACGTTGCGCATCATCGTGCTGAACAGCACCCCGACCACGCCGGTCGCGCCCCTGGCCAGTGCGCGGGCCGCCGGATCCGGGCCGACATAGCCGAGATCGTCTGCGACAGCGAGGATCCGGGCCCGCAGTTCCGGTGAGAGCTTGGCTGGACGGGAGTAGGCGTTGGACACCGTCATCCGACTGACCCCCACGGCGTCAGCGATCGTCTGCAGTGTCACCCGGGTCATCGTGAGTTGGCTCCCTTCGCTGCCCGGCACCGCTGATGGCGCACGTCACACGCATTGAACACGACTCTTGGTTGACCGGTAAACCCCGTGTCGCTAGTGTACCGGTATACCAAGTACCGCCACCCCCAACACCAAGGAGAAGTCACCATGTTGTTCACCCCCACCGCCCTGATCCTGGCCGACCACGCCCAACGGAACCTGCTGGCCTCCGCCCGCCTCGACGGCCCGACGACCACGCCCCCCGCCCGGCGAACCACCCGCCGCACCCCGGCCCGGCAGTCGCTGCGGTTCCTGGCCCTGCGCCCGGCCGTCTGACCCGGTAAGCCATCGAGGCTGCCATCTACTTGATGAGGAAGAGCGGATGATTGAGTCGGTCCGATCCGAGGACGCCGCGACGGCTGACCCGTCGAACGCGGCGTCGGCGCGTCTGACCGCGGCTCGACGAGGCACTGCGGTGGCGTTCGTCGGTACCGGTGTCGTGTTCGCCAGTTGGGTGAGCCGCCTGCCACAGATCCGCGGCGAGTTGCAGCTCAGCGCAGCGGGTCTCGGGATCGTGCTGCTGGCACTGGCCGTCGGGTCGCTGCTGGCGCTGCCCGCCGCCGCGGTCCTGATCCGCCGGTTCGGCACCCGCGGGGTGGTCTCGGTGATGGCAGTGGTGACCGCCGGTGCGGTGTTGATGATCGGGGTGGGCTACCACGCCGGGACCGCGCCGGTCGTCGTCGGGTTGTTCGTGATGGGGTTCGGGCTGGCCGCGTCGAACGTGGGGATGAACGTCCAGGCCGCGGCCGTGGAGCGCAGCGCCGGCCGGGCGATCATGCCGCGGTTCCACGCCGGCTACAGCATCGGAACGGTGAGCGGTGCACTTCTGGGTGCCGCGCTGATCGCGATCGGGGTCCCGGTGACCGCGCAGCTGACCGCCGTCGCCGTCTTGGTGGCGGTGGCCCTGCTCGTCGCGGCCCGGGCGTTCCTGCCCGACGACACCCACCCCGCCGCCGACCCTGCCGCCGAACCCGCCGGGCAACGGGCACGAAGCGGCGGCCAGCGCCGGAAGCTGGACCGGCGGACGCTGCTCATCGGGGTGGTGGTCCTGGCCTTCGCGTTCGCCGAAGGCGCCGGCAACGACTGGATCGCGGTCGCACTGGTCGACGACCATGACACTTCCGCCGCAGTCGCCTCGCTCGGGTACGCGGCTTTCCTCACGGCGATGACCCTCGGGCGGTGGGCCGGCCCCAAGCGGCTCGACCTGTATGGCCGAGTGACCACGATCCGTGTCCTGGCCATAGTTGCTGTGATCGGCATGCTGCTGTTCGTCTTGAGCCCTTGGCCGGGCCTGGCCTTCGCCGGTGTTGTGCTCTGGGGACTGGGCGCCTGCCTGGGATATCCGGTGGGACTCAGCGCGGCCGCGGACGACCCCCGCCTCGCCGCCTTCCGGGTCAGCGTGGTCTCCGGCATCGGCCAGCTCGCGTTCCTGGGCGGCCCACCGCTGATCGGCCTGCTGGCGTCGACGGGCAGCATCCAGCACGCACTCATCGTCGTGCCCGTTCTCGTCGGCTTCGCCATCCTGGCCACCGGCGCACTGGCACCCCCCGTCCGAGCGGACCGCGTGCTGGTCACCGGGAGTCCGTCCGCGCAGTAGCACTCCACTGCGCCCCACGAAGCGCCGGAACAGAAGGACAAGTCCTCAAGCAGAACGCACGCCGAGGAACGTATGAGGATGAAGTGCTGAAGCTTCGGGTCGAGACGACCCGGGTACACCACCAGACCATCAGCAGAACAACCACACGAACAACACCCTCAGGAGAACGTTCATGAGCAGCACCACCCCCGCCTACGCCGCCCCCGGAGCCGGCGAGCCGCTGATTCCCACCACCATCGAGCGCCGCGACGTCGGCGCCAACGACGTCCTCATCGACATCGAGTACGCCGGCATCTGCCACTCCGACATCCACACCGTCAACGGTGACTGGGGCCCGCAGGCCTACCCCCTGACCCCCGGGCACGAGATCTTCGGCCACGTCGCCCAGGTCGGCCCGGGCGTCACAACCCACCAGGTCGGTGACCGCGTCGGCGTCGGCTGCATGGTCAACTCCTGCGGCGAATGCACCAACTGCCTGCGCGGCGAGCAGCAGTTCTGCCTCAACGGTGCGGTCTTCACCTACGGCGCCCCCGACCGGGACGGCACCATCACCCAAGGCGGATACGCCACCCGAATAGTCGTCGACGCCGGCTTCGTGCTGTCGGTGCCGGAAGGCATCGACGCCAAGGAGGCCGCGCCGCTGCTGTGTGCGGGAGTGACCACCTACAACCCCCTCAAGTACTGGGGCGCCGGCCCCGGCAGGAAGGTCGCCGTCGTCGGCCTGGGCGGACTGGGGCACATGGCCGTCAAGATCGCCCACGCCATGGGCGCGGAGGTCACCGTGCTCTCCCAATCGTTGAAGAAGCTGGAAGACGGCCTGCGCCTCGGTGCCGACCACTACTACGCGACCTCCGACCCCGCCACGTTCGACACCCTGGCCGGCACCTTCGACATCATCATCAACACCGTCAGCGCCGACCTGGACTGCAACGCCTACCTCGGCCTGCTCGACCTGCACGGGGCGATGAGCAACGTCGGGGTCGGGCCGAGCCCGAAGACCGTCGCCGGTGGATTGCTGTCCGGGCACAAGTCGCTGACCGGCTCGATGATCGGTGGCATTCCCATCACCCAGGAGATGCTGAACTTCTGCGCCGAGCACAAGATCGGTGCCGACGTCGAAGTCATCTCCGCGGACCGGATCAACGAGGCCTACCAGCGGGTGCTGGCCTCCGACGTCCGCTACCGCTTCGTGATCGACACCGCGACTCTCGCCGCCTGAACCCGGGTCTGCCTCAACACGCCGGGCCGGTCAGCCCTGGTCGACCGGCCCGGCGTGATCGATCCGAAGCGGGTCAGCGGAGCGGCAAGTCCGTCGCGATTGAACAGGGCACATTCGGCCACGCCACCGGGAGCACCCCCGTGCCCGGCGGCTGTCAGCTCGTTGGTGACTGACGTGAGGGCGGCCTTATTGATGTCGGCCAGCACCACGGCAGCGCCGGCTTCGGCGAACGGCGGCCGGTGGCCAGGCCCATGCCGGAGCTGGCACCGTTGAACAGGGGGACCTGGCCGGTGAAGTCGTAGCTCGGATTTATCAGTGGCTCGTGTTGGCGCGGTTCAGGCGAGGTCTTGGGAGTGTGTCCTAGGTAAGGGAGCTGGACAGGTCCCGGAAGGCGTCGGCCTGCGCCTGCAGGGTCAGGGCCTTGTGCTCGGCGAGCTCGAGGATCGATGCCAGGGCGATGAACCGGCGCGGTGGCTGCTCCAGGCTGGCGATGGTGAGCAGGGCCTCGGCGAGCTTGGCGGGGTCGCCTTCCTGATGGCCGTTCATGTCCTGGTACCACTGCACGCGTTCGGCGTGCCGGTCCGCGTAGTCGGCGATCGACGAAGTCGCGTAGCTGGCCGAGTCCGGGGTCAGCAGATCGGTGCGGAAGAAACCCGGGTTGACGATCGTGGTGTTGATGCCGAACGGCTCAACCTCGGACTGCAGGGCCTCCATCCAGCCCTCCATCCCGAACTTCGCCGCGGAGTAGGCGGAATTGAACTCGAACCCGACCAGCCCCGCCCCGGAGGAAATCGAGAGGATGTGCCCCGACCGCTGCCGGCGCATGACCGGCAATACCGCCCGGGTGACGTTCATCGGTCCTACCAGGCCGGTGGCAAGCTGGTCGTCGATCTGCCCGGGGGTCAGCTCCTCGAAGTAGCCGCCGTAGAAGTTCGCGGCATTGTTGACCAGCACATCGATGCGGCCGAACCGCTCCACCGCCGCGTCGACGGCCGCCTCGGCCTCAGCCGGGACGGTGACATCCAGCCGCACGACCAGCAAATCGTCAGCATCCCCGACCGCTTCCCGGACGGTCTCCGGACGTCGACCGGTGGCAACCACGGCATGCCCCGCGGCGAGCGCGGCCCTGGTGAAGTGGACTCCCATCCCCCGCCCCGCACCGGTGATGAACCAGACCTGCTTCTGCGACATGCGCTCTCCTCGCGAACTAGACAGACACCAACTATGAACGCTCGTTTAACATCTCAAATGTAAACGGGTGATAAGGTTTGGTCAACCCTGGGGATCGGAGACATCGGTTGATGGCGAATGCCGGCTCGACTGTTGGCAGCCGTGGGCCCTACCGCACCGGTCTCCGCCGGCGCGAGCAGATCATCGACGCCGCAACCGCCGTTTTTGCCGAGTACGGCTATGCCGGCGGATCCGTCCGCACCATCGCCGACCGCATCGGTGTCTCAGCCGCCTCCCTGCTTCAGCACTTCGGCAGTAAGGAGGGGCTGCTGATGGCCGTCTTGCAGGACTGGGACCGGCGCACCGTCGAGGCTCGCCTCACTGACGTGACCGGGCTGGACTACTTCCGCCGCCTGCCCGAGGTGATGGGCGCTCACCTGGCGAAACGGGGTCTGCTCGAGCTGTTCTCCACCATCGCCGCCGAGGCCACCAGTCCCAGCCATCCAGCCCACGAGTTCATCCAGCAGCGCTACGCCAACAACCTCGCCACCCTCGCCACTCACTTGCGAGAAGCCATCGACTCCCGCGAAATCGCCGCGCTCACCCCGGCGGCCATCGACCAGGAGGTGCGTCTGGTGACCGCCGTCCTCGACGGAATCGGCCTGCAATGGCTGCTCGACCCCTCCACCGACGTCACCGGCACCGTCGAGACCTACATCAACCGAACGATCACGGCCTGGCGCGGCCCGACGGCGAGATCAGCGACCTAGGCGAGTTCTTCCCGGGTATCCAGGGCTAGACGGCCATCCGTTCCAAGTCAGTGGCTCAACCGCAGTCGTAGCCACGACCGTCAGCGAACCTGTGGACTCACCCACGACTCGAGCAAACCGTCACGTTGCCGGTAACGGCATCCGGGACACAGACAAGCAAAGGATGGTTCGTGTTGCATGTGTCCGTAACTCGTGTCCGAGTGCTCGCGGCAGTTATGAGACGTTGTAACGCGTACACGAGTCACGTGACAGCTTCACTCTGGTACCGGTAGTCACTTCCATCCTTTGACCCTGCTGCTCTGCCGCTCTCCGGTCGCGCAAGGGGTTCATCCCGGCGCTGGATCGAAGTACTAGAAGATCTTGGTCACCGGCGCCGTGAACGCGGCGTCCAGGTTCGGGCAATACAAAGTTATGGAAGCGGTGCTGGAACCGGGCGGAGCGGACGCGGCTGCATCGGCCGATGTCCGCTCTGGTGATCCCGCCACCGTTTTTGCGGTGTTGTTCGATAGCCATGCTCCCGGTTTGCACCGGTATCTGAGCCGTCGGGTCGGCGCGGTCGCTGACGACCTGGTCGCGGAGACCTTCCTGGCCGGGCTGGCCGGTCGGGACGGGTACGACCCGGCCAAGGCGGACCCGCGGGCATGGTTGTACGGGATAGCGACCAACCTGCTGCGCCGGCATTTCCGGCAGGAACTCCGTGGGCTGGCGGCGACCGCGAAGTCGGCCGCTGCACTGACCCGGAGCGGATCTGATCCGGCTGACGCGGTGCCCGGCCAGGTAGACGCCCAGGCGCGGATGGCCAGGTTGGCGTCGGGGATCGCCGCCTTGACCCAGGAGGACCGGGATGTGCTGCTGCTGACAGCGTGGGCCGGTCTGGACAGCATCGAAGTGGCGCAGGCGCTTGGCATCCCGGTGGGAACGGTGCGGTCCAGGCTGCACCGGGTTCGTCGGCAGCTCCGGGCCCACGAGACACCCGAACCTAGCTCAACCAGCAGATCCGGCGAGACGACCGGGAGCACTCATGACTGACCATGACGAGATCACCCGCCTTTGGAGTGACGACGAGTTGGACGACGCACTCCGCAGCCTGCACTCCGACTTGGCCGATTCCACGGTCGTCCTCGCCGCCGCGAGGGCCAAAGTGCTGGCCGCAGCGAGTGGTGACCAGCTCCCGGGTGCCGTCACAGCCGCCTGGATGACTTTTACGGGCGAGGAATTAGCGGCTTCTGAGGCGCCAGCACAGGAGGCAGGGAGCCGTCATGCGAGGCGGCGGTGGATCCGGGTTGCGCTGGCGGCCAGTATCGCTGCGGTCCTGGTCGCCATCGGGCTGCTCGTTCCGTCCTTCATCACCAAGCAGAACAGGCAGGTCAACTCGGCGGCCGCGATCAGCGCGTTGAATCAGGCCGCGGTCGCCAGCCTCGGCGCGACCGATGAACCTGTGAGGGCCGGTCAGTACCGGTACATCCAGACCCACGCCTGGAACACCGTATTCAGCGGCTACAACATCTTCCAGGACGAGACCCTCAGTCAGGTATGGGTTCCGGCCAACCCGGATGACCCCACCCAGAACTGGATGATCGACCGCCGCCCGACCGGTAACCGGGTCTGGATCAAAGGCACCGAAGAAGAGGCCCGCGAGGACGGCACCTCCACCGACCCGATGGACACCGGCGTCAGCCTCCACGCCACAGCACCTTGCGGGAACTTTTACCAGCCCGGGCCCTGCCCACGTTCCGGGTCGTGGCAGGACCCCACCCCGTCTTTCCTCGCCAGCCTCCCTCGGGACCCGGCCCAGCTGTACGCAAGGCTCCAGGCCGACGCACCCGACAACGGGAGGGGCAACGCTGAGCTTCTGGTGTACGCAGCCGACGCACTGCGATCAGGTCTAGTCCCGGCCGACCTACGGGCGGCGCTGTACCAAACCCTCACCCGCCTGGACGGCGTCGACCTCGTCGACCAGGCCGTCAACCTCGACGGCCGGGTCGGCACCGCGATCGGGATCGACGACGGCCAATTCCGGCAGGACATCATCATCGATCCCACCACCGGGGCCTTCATCGGCGAACGCGAAGTCCTGACCGGCGACTACGAAGGCGCACCCGACGGCACCACCTTCAGCTACACCGCCGTCAGCACCGCCGTCGTCGACACCATCGGCGAAATTCCCACCAAGTAGTCACCGACAGCACGGGGGTTCCATCATGACCACATCCACGACCGGCCGCCGGCGTGGCCGGCTCACCTGGGGCGATGGAGTTGCCGCGCTGGCCGCGGTCGCGGCCGGCGCCTTCGGGGCATTCGCGTACTACGGCGACACGATCCTTCGGCCGTTCGCGCACACCTTCGGAGTCTGGATCCTGCTCGTCGCACTGGTCAGTGCCCGGCAGACCCTGCTTCGTGGAGCCATCCGCGGCGGCGGCGCTGTACTGATCAGCGTGGTCACGTTCTTCTACGGCAAGCAGATCTACTACGACATCCTCTACCCGGGCCCCGGTTTCCCGTACCGCGTGCAACCGATCGAACTCCTCTTCTGGGGTGCACTCGGGGTGCTCGGCGGCGCCGTCCTCGGGCTCATCGCATCCCGCATCGGCCGACCGGGATGGGGGCCCGCCGCTGCGTCGGCGCTGCTGATGGGTCTGCTCCTGGCAGACGCCTACCGCTGGTACGCCACCTGGGATGAGGATCTACCCATGGGTGCTGCGATCGTCGGTGTCATCGTGATCGTGTTGCTCGGTGAGCGCACCCGGCGGCAAATCGGTTACACCGCTCTGCTGTTGATCCCCGGAACCGTCGCCGGCGCGTTCCTGGTCTCCGCACCCGATTGGGCGCAACGTGTGTTTCGCATCTAGCGCCGACCCGCACGATCCGCCGGAGCCGGCGTAGCAGGGCGAGGCAGTGCTCCCGGTTGAGGTTCTTGAACCGAGGAGGGGCGGGTCAACATTGTCGACGGGAGCGTCGGAACTGATGGAAGGACGCATGAAGATCACGACTTACGCGGAAGTCTTCGCGCCGGGGCACCCGTTGTGGCAGGCCTACCAGGACGGCTTCAAAAAGACGGCAGGGCACCTTCTCCGTGATGTCCTGACCGAAGCGCGTGGTCGCTACGAAACCACTGCGGACCTGCCCGAGAGGTTCCTGGCAGACGTCCGATCGCCAAGCTGCACGCGGTGCAGGTGCTCGTCGGCGATGTCGCGGGCGTCGACCTCCTGCCCGCGGTCGGTGAGCGTGAGGTGGCAGCGGCGAGCGGACAAGACGGCTTTGAGGGACAGGTCAGATCGGCGCCGTCCCATTCGGCACTGCCCGGTCCAAGTCGCCTAGCCGCGCCCGCCGCCAGGAGTCACCGACCAGCGGCCGGGCCGCGGCCGGCGACCGTTCACCGGCCAGCGCGGCATCGCGGATCCTGCCGAGCAGATGGGCGTACCGAACGGGGTCCTCGCCGGCGGGGACCGCAGCCTCGAAGGACCGGTCGGACCCGGGCGATGCCCCGTCGACTCGCACCGCTCGATCTTCGCCCCGATTGCAGACGCTGGCCACCGATGTCGCCCGGGTTCGCAGCTTGCCCCGGGTCGAGTCCATTGCGCCCAGCGCAGTTGCCGCCATCTGTCACCTCCTGACCTCGACGTTGCGGTCATCGCCTGTACGCGGACTGCAGGTGAAGGCGCATCCGCGAGTCCCTTCGACTGATGGGCCACCGGGTGCACTCGCCTGCGTGCCCGACCGGCAGAACGGTGGTCGTTGGGCGTCGGGAACACAACAGTTGCAGCGGGGTTGCAACGTCGCGGCAGCCGACAGCTCCGACAGGATGCGGCTGCAACGGCGGGCGCCTCGCCCCTGACTCCGCGCCAACACGCGTCACTCGGGCTGCAACACGAGCAACCCGCACCCGCCGCGAGCATCCGACCAACCTGCGCCGGCACCGGCCAACCGCCGCGCACGTTGCACCGCGACGAGGACCGTTGCACCGATGGCCGTCGCGATCGGTCAGTACCCCCGGTGCGGCGTCAGCTGACCAGCAGGGTCTCCGCCAGATCGTCGGCCTCGGCGGCGCCGGCATCGACGTTGGCGCCCAGTGCGTAGCTCAGATGCCCGCCCAGGTACCCGCCTCCGCTGAGGAGCAGGGCGCCGATCAGGGCCAGGATCACGCCGCGCCGCTGCCGCCCGCCGGCCCGTGCCCGCCACGACGCGGTGTAGAGCGTCAGCGCTACCGAATTGAAGAGCATGTGCACGATTCCGACCCGGCGGGCACGTCCCACCGTCGCCCGCCAGTCCGAGGCGCCGGTCACCGCGGCACCTGCCGCACCCAGCAGGCCGAACCCGACCAGCCGACGGGCGGCGACTTCGTTGCCTGTGGTGAAGTCCAGCACGGTGCTCGAAACCCAGGCACCGATCGGGACGGTCACCAGCAAGGGATGTACCGGATGTCCGAGCCACGCTCCACTGAGCACCTTTCTGACACCAGGCTTGAGCACCGTGTCCAAGCCCGCAGCCAGCCCGTCCGCGGGTCGGTCCAGGACATCGGCGTGCTCGATGGATGCGACGACGTTCTCGAAGATGGGCACGATGAGTCCTCCGCTGGCGTAGGTATCCGACGAGGGCCATGTACCCCTCACACGACCCGTCCAGCGACCTGATCGCTCTCCGGCGGCGCAAGTGCTGCCATGGTGGTCCGGTGCTGGCAAGATGGAGCCGTAAGTTACCGACCGGTAGGGATGTGTGACGATGGCGAAACTGGGCTGGCGGGTGCGGTCACTGGCATGGATCCTGGCGCACGCACCGGGCGGATCGGTCGCCACCATGACACCGGAACAGATCGTCCGGGCGCAGGAACGGCTCGCCGGCCACGGCAAGCTGGCGGGCGGCGTCACCGGCCGGGTGGCCAAGGGAGTCCAGACAGAGAACCAGGTGATCGAGCAGGACGGCGAGACCGTACCGGTGCGGATCTACCGCGCCGACGAGCAGCCCGACGGCGGACCGGTGATCATCCACTTTCACGGTGGGGGTTGGACTCTCGGTGCACTTGACCAGTCGGACTGGCTCTGCAGCCAGGTGTGCCTGGGCGTCGGCGCCGTGGTGGTGTCGGTCGATTATCGGCTCGCGCCGACCCACCGGTTCCCGACGGCAGTGCTCGACAGTGTGGCGGCGGTGCACTGGGTGGCCGGACACGCCACAGAGCTGCGCGTGGACGCCTCCAGGATCGGTGTGATGGGCGACAGCGCCGGCGGCAACCTGGCGGCGGTGGTCAGCCAGTTGATGCGTGACCGCGGCGGACCGAGGATCTCCCATCAGGCGCTGATGTACCCGGCCACCGATCTACGCACGCCCGAGGACTTCGACCCCAGCAACCCCGCCCGGGCCGACTGGCCGATCCTTTCCTCGGCCAGCATGGTCGGGTTCCGCGATCACTACCTCGGCCCGGACGGCGATGCCAACGACCCGATGGCGTCCCCGATCCTCGCCGCGGACCTGTCCGGGCTTCCGCCCGCGCTGATCCAGGTGGCGGAGTACGACCCGCTGCGTGACGACGGAATCCGGTACGCCCGCGCGTTGCAGGCGGCCGGCACACCGGTTCGGCTCACCGAGTACGTGGGCATGCCGCACGGCTACTTCAGCTTCCCTAAGGTCATCAGGGGCAGCATCATGCAGGCTCTCGCGGAACTGTGCGCCGAGCAGCGTTATGCGCTGCACAGTGTTCCGGTTCCCGACCGAACCAGCCCTGCGCCAGCCCCCCGCCCCGCAGACACCTCCAGGCGAGAAACGGCCGCACCTGAAACGACGGTGCTTGAAACGACAGTGCTTGAAACGACAGTGCTTGAAACGACGGTGCCGGCAGCGACTCTCGACCCCGCCGCTTCCCGTCCGGTCGACGGGCATCCCGTCGGGCAACATCCCGTGCCTCACACTGCGGACGCGCTGGCCGACTGAGTCAGCCAGTTCTCGGGCCGGGCTGCCGATGATGGCGGAAGATCACTGCAAATAGCGCTCGACCTCATCGACGGGCCGGGCCTGCGCGTCATCGGGGTTCTCGCCGAACTCCCGCTTCGCCCGCCGCTGCCGCAACAGGTCCCAGCACTGGTCCAGAGCGCCCTCCAACTGCGCCAGCCGGTCGCGTTCCTCGTTGGCCGACACGTCGCCGTCCCGCAGTTGTGTCCGCAGAAGGTGCTCCTGATCGACCAGCGAGCTGATCTGCGACAGGATCTGCTGTTCATCCACCTGGCTGCTCCTTCGAGTTCCTGCGCCCGAGTCGTTGTCCGCACCGGCGAACCGCAGGGTACGCCGCGCGCCGGCACGGACGGTGATCGGCTTCGGTCAGATCTCGATGATCGTCACCAGCTCGCCCAGTCCACGGAACTCATCGACGTTGCGGGTGTAGAGGGTGAGCCCGTTCGCGTGCGCCGAGGCAGCGATCAGCAGATCCGCGAATCGGCTGCGTGGTCGGCGCCCAATCTGGATCATCGCCGCCACCATGAGTCCGTAACTGCGTGCGGCCGCCGCGTCGAACGGGATCGGCTCGAGTTTCGACTCGACCTCCTGCAGCCGGGCCTGCCTTCTCGCGGCTTCCTCGGGGGTCTGCGCGGGAAGCGGATCAGCGGCCTGAGACCGATCAGCCGGACCCCTTCAGCACCGCCGTGGTGCGCGCGACATCGTCATCGATCTGGGCGATCAGTGCCTCCACCGACTCGTAGCGCACGGTGTCGCGCAACCGCTCCACGAAGTCGAAGGCGACACGGCGGCCGTAGAAGTTGCCGCCCTCGTCGATCACGAACGCCTCCACCGTCCGCACCCGGCCGGAAAAGGTCGGGTTGGTGCCGATCGAGATGGCCGCCGGCGATCGCCGGGTACCGAGGACGAACCAACCGGCGTAGATGCCGTCAGCGGGGATGGCCGCGTGTGTCACCGTGTCGAGATTGGCGGTGGGATAGCCGAGTTCACTTCCACCGCGGCCGTCCCCGTGCACGACGAAGCCCTCGACGCGGTGCGGCCGGCCGAGCGCCTCGGCCGCCGCCGTGACGTCCCCCGCGGCCACGCACGAGCGGACGTAGGTGGAGGTGACCGTGACGGCGTCGGGCTCGGTCACCAACCCGATCCCCCTGACGGTGAAACCGAACCGCGGCCCCAACTCGCGGAGCAGGGCGACCGAGCCTGCGCCGCGGTGGCCGAAGCGGAAGTTCTCCCCCACCACCACGCCCGCCGCATGCAACCTGTCGACCATCACGTCGTGCACGAATTCCTCGGCGCTGACCTGGGACAGCGCAACGGTGAACGGCAACACCAGTAAGGCGTCGACGCCGAGTTCCGCCACCAGTTCGGCGCGCCGGCGGAGCGTGGTCAACAACGCGGGATGGCTTCCGGGCCGGACCACTTCGGCCGGGTGCGGGTCGAACGTGATCAACACCGTCGGCAGCCCCAGGGCCGCTACCGGCGGCAACCGCTTCCCGGATCAGGGCCTGATGGCCGCGGTGCACACCGTCGAACACTCCGATGGTCAGCACGCAGCGACCCCAACTCGCAGGGATCTCGTCGATGCCGCGCCAGCGTTCCACGCCGTTGTCCTCCTCGGTGGCTTGATCGTTCCCGTCCAGCGTCCCACGACGCACGGGTCACCCGCGGTCGGGCCGCGTTGCAGTGGCCGGCGTCGCGCGCGTTGGCAAAGGGCGCAGTGGCCGGGACGGCAAGATTCGGTTGACTGCGTCATCCGGATGACAGAGGCAGCGAGCAGCCGGCGGTTTCACCCACAATGCTGCTGTGGCGGACGACGGAGTCGGCAGGTGAGCACGCAGCGGCCCGGCCGCGCTCGACTTGCAGTGCTGACCGCGTCCTTGGCGGTGTTTGCGGCTTGCTCCACCCCGGCAGCACCGCAGTCGCAGGCGACCGGCTCGAGCACTTCCGTCGCGGCGGTGACATCGGCATCGGCATCGACGTCCGCATCAACGTCGACAACACCGTCGACAACAACGTCGACACCGACATCGGCCGAATCGGACATCCAAAGCGCCGACGCCGCTTCGGTTCTCGCGTCCCCCACCCGAACCGTCTCGGCCCTGAACAACCCGTCCAGCGCATCTCCTGCTTCAACAACCGCCCCCTGTCCAGGGGTCCGGTGCGTGTCGATCGCGGTCACCGGTGACGTCCTGTTGCATCCGCCGCTGGTCGAGCAGGCCCGTGCGGATTCCGCACGTGGAAATGGTCTGGACTTCCAGCCGATGCTGTCCGCGCAGGCCCCTTACATCAGCGGCGCAGACCTCGGGATCTGTCACCTGGAGACGCCGCTGGCCGCCGCGGACGGCCCCTTCATCGGCTATCCGGAGTTCTCCGTGCCGCCGCAGGTGTTGCCCGCGTTGACCGCGACGGGATACGACGCCTGTAGCACCGCCAGCAACCACACTCTCGACCAGGGCAGCGCCGGTCTGGAGCGCACCCTTGACGACTTGGACGCATCCGGCCTCGCCCATGACGGTTCGTACCGGAGCGCGACGGACGCGGCAACTCCGACCATCGTGATGACGAAGACCGCCAAGGTGGCACTGATCTCGGTCACCTACGGACTGAACACCGGGCCGGCTGAACAACCGTGGCAGGTCAGCATGCTGGACACCGACGCCATCCTGGCCGAGGCCGCTGCCGCCCGCGCCGCCGGCGCCGACCTGGTGCTGGTCGCCATGCACGCCGGCACGGAGTACGAGACCGAACCCGACGCGGAGCAGCAGGAGGCGGCCCGCACACTGCTCGCCGGCGACGACGTGGACCTGATGTACGGACATCACGCGCACGTCGTGCAACCGCTGCAGAAGATCAACGGCAAGTGGGCGATCTACGGGTTGGGCAACAACATCGCCGCCCAGCAGACACCGGTCGAGGGCACCCACCGCGGGCTCCTCGTCCGGATCACCTTCAGCCGCGACGCCGATGGCACCTGGACGACCAGCGATCTCGCCTGGGTGGCGTCGCTGCAGGATGCCGATCCCCCGCATCGCTGGTGCCCGCTGGGCACCGACACGGTCTGCGACACTGCCGAGAACGATGCTGCGGCACTGGCCGCCACCACCGCCGCAGTGAATCTGTACGACGCCGACTTGCAGGGAGCACACCCCCTGCAAGTCCCTTGACGCCGTTGCCCGTCGCCCTCCGTCAAGCCCGCTCGAGTTCCAGGCGGCGCATCGCTCCGCCTCAGCCGGCGGTGCGCCAGCCCAGTACCGACCTGGCGGACCCACCGGACTCCGTGACGAGTGCGACGAGATCTCCGGCGCTGTCGAAGGCGCCGTACGTCCCGGCGAGACCGGCCCCCGCAATCACCCGCCCGTGCTGCAGGTCGGCCGCCGATCGGTCATCGACGGTGCGGGCGGGAAACGCCAACCTGACGGCATCCGCGGCCGGGATGACCTGTGCGGCAATCGCATCCGCGAATTCCGCGGTGACCGGTGGTCGGGGCACCGACCGGCGCCGCACCGTTTCCATCGTGGCTGCCCTCTGCTCGGTTTCCGGATTGGAAGCTCCACCAACCGCAGCCTCACCAACCGCAGCGTCAGGAACAGCACCGTGATCACCAACCGCGCCGTCACCCGCACCGAAGACGTCTACGGCGCCGGCAACGTCGAACGGCCCGACGGTGGTCCGGCGGAGCCGGGTCAGGTGCCCCCCGACGCCAAGAGCCTGGCCGAGATCCCTTGCCAGCGAACGAACATAGGTTCCAGTGGTGCACTGCACCTCGACGTCAAGGTCGATGACCGCACCGGACCTCCGCACCGGAGGGACCACGTCGAACCGGCTGATCGTCACCGACCGCGCAGCCAGCTCGACGGTCTCGCCGGCTCGGATCAGGTCGTACGCGCGGCGACCCTGCACCTTGATCGCCGAGACCGAACTGGGGATCTGCATCAGTGGTCCGGTGAGAGCCGCGACACCGGCGAGAATCTCGGCGTCAGAGAGACGAGCCGCCTGCACCGACGCGACGACATGACCGTCGGCGTCATCGGTGTCGGTCCGCTCACCCAGCCGGATGGTCGCCAGATAGGTCTTGTCGGTGAGCGCAAGATGCCCGAGCAGCTTCGTCGAGCGTTCCACCGCCAGCACCAGCAGTCCGGTGGCCATCGGGTCGAGGGTTCCTGCATGGCCGATTCGTCGGGTGCGCAGGACGTGTCGGAGCCGCCCGACGACATCGTGGGATGTGCAACCCGACGGCTTGTCCACCAGCAGCAGGCCGCCTCCGGGCGGGAGCTGCGGCGGCGGTCGATCGTCGTTCGCCCGCGCGGTCGGCGGCGACGGCGTCACTGCGTCCTCCGCTCGCCAGGGGCGGTGCCGGGCGCCATGTCGACAAGATCCCACCGGTGGGCGACCAGGTCTATCGGCACGTCCTCGCCGCGGGCCGCCGCTTGGAGCACACCGGCCCTGGTCCGCAGCAGCCAGGTGACGACTCGGAAGATGCCGAAGGCTGTCACCACCGCGATCGCGACAAAGGCCAGCCGGAACGCGTCCACCGAATGGGCGCTGACGTTCGGTTCCACCCAGTCGAGGATCTGGCCAACGGCGAACACCATCGCCACCGACCCGAAGAAGCCGCCGATGTTGACCAACCCGGTCGCCGTCGACATCCGGTGCAGCGGGTTGTAGTCCCGGGCGAGCAGGAAGCCGACTGCACTGGCCGGACCGCCGACCGAGAACATCGCGACAACGGCCAGCACGACCCCGAACGGCGGGATGCCGCCGGGCCAGAGGATCAGCGTCAACCAACCGATCAGGCAAGACAGCGCGACGCCGACCGCGAGCGGCCCGCGGATCACCGGCCGCCGCCCGAGCAGCGGGCCGATGACCAGATTCGCGAGCAGGCCGCCGACCACCATGATCAGCAACAATGACGACGCGGTCGCGGGCGGGTAGCCCAGCGCCTGGGTGAGGTAGGGGAAGCCCCACAGCACCGCGAACGCCGTCGGTCCGGCCATCGTCGACAGGTGGACCCAGAACGCGAGTCGACCGGCCGGCAGCCGCCAGGCGCCGGCGACGTCCTTGAGCACTCGGCGCCCACCGGGGACACCATCGGTGCGGTCCACCTGGCGGAACGGCGCGGCAATTCCGGGTCGTAGCAACAACAGTGCGTAGGCCAACGACAGGGACCCGGCGATGGCGAAGGTGGTACTCCAGCCGAAGCCCGCCAGCATGAACGTGAGCGGAACGGTGGCGATGACGTTGCCGGTCATCCCCACCAGGCCGGTGAACGTCACCATCACCGGGTAGCGGCGACCGGGGAACCACCCGGCAACCAGTCGCAGTACCGAGACGTACGTCATCGCATCTCCACAGCCCAGCAGCCCGCGAGCCAACAGAGCGAGCGGGTAGCTGTGCACCTGGGAGAACAGCAGCTGGGCGGTGCCCATGGTGAAGGTGGCCGCGAGCAGCATCCGTCGCGGGCCGAACCGGTCGACCAGCACGCCGGTGGGTACCTGCATCGCCGCGTACACGCCAAGTTGCAGCATCACGAAGGAGCTCAGCTGGGCAGCGGACAGATCCAGTCGCTGCACGGCCTGCGGACCGGCAACACCCAGCGTGCTGCGGTGGAAGACCGCGAGGAAGTACACGCCGGCACCCGCGGCCCACACCCACCACGACGCTCCACGGGCCCGGCTCAAGATGATCGCCGGTGATGTCATGGGCTCACTCCGCGCAACACCCGGTCAGCGTGGCCGAGATGTTCCAGGGTCAGTCGCCGGGCCAGGTCGAGGTTCTCGGCGCCGATGGCAGCCGCGATCGCCTCGTGGTCTTCGATCGTCATCGCCATCCGCACCGGGTCCGGCCGGCCATCGGCCGCCAGCAGGTTCGCCGCGCCCATCCGCAGCTGCCGGTCCCGCAGGCTCGCGTAGAGCTTGGTCAGGATCGCGTTGCCGTCCGCGGCCACGACGCGGGCGTGGAAGTCTCGGTCCGCGGCGGTGTACCGGGCAAGATCGCCAACGGCAGTCGCGGCCCGCAGCTCTGCCAGCGGCTCCGCGAGGTCGAGCGCCACGTCAGCCCCGCGCCCGGATGCGATTGCGGCTGCGGTGCAGTGCGTTTCGACCACCAGCCGGGTCGCGACCAGGTCCCGCCACTCCTGGGCGGTCACCGGCAACACGAGCGCGCCCCGCTTCGGCATCAGCCGCACCATCCCCTCGGCTTCCAGGCGCAGCAACGCCTCCCGCACGGGGGTGCGGGAAACGCCTGTCTCGGCGGCGATGTCGCCCTCGGCGAGCAGGTCGTGGTCGGCGTAACGGCGATGGAGTATGCCGATCCTGACGTGGTGGTACACCCGGTCGGCGGCGGACGGATGGCTCTCACAGGGTTGTCGGTGTGCATCCATGATGTATCTATCCTTGCCGAGCCACCGGCGGAACCCAAGGCTGAGCGAGCTCGAGTGGCTGATCTCACGATAGTGAGACAGAGTAACGACTGCGGTCGGTCAGGCGTCGAGCACCGCGCGCAGGGCATTGACGGCGCGCATCGGATCCCCGTGGTGGGTGAACCCGGCGGCCCGCACGTGCCCGCCGCCGCCCAGCGACTCCGCCACCGTGGCAACGTTCACCGGGCCCTGGGAACGAAGGGACACCTGCCAGAGGTCTTTCTCGGTCTGCTTGAGCACCGCGGCCACACCGGCCCCCTGGGCCGTCCGCATGATGTCGATGACCGAGTCGAGCTCCTCGGACCGCATGCCGCGCCGGGATTCGAGGTCGATGACCGTGTACACCAGCCCCTGCCCGCGCGCCGCCTCACGCTCCAGCACTGCCGCGCCCAGCACCTTCGCCAGCATGGTGAGCCACCCGAAGGGGTGCGAATCGCTGATCGCATGCATCAGCTCGGGCGGCCGGACACCGGCGTCGATCAACCTCGCCGCGAGCAGGTGCGCGTCGGCATCGGCATGCCTGAAGTGGTGGGTGTCGGTGGCCAGACCCGCATACAGGTTCTCCGCGATCGGCCGGTCGATGACCACGTTCATCCGGTCCAGGATGCGAGCGACCAGGATGACGGTCGCCTGCGCCGCCGCGTCGACGAGATGGAACTGCCCGAACCGGGTGTTCGACGCATGGTGATCGATGACCAGGCTCTGCCGGCAGGTCGCCAACAGCCGCTCCAGCGATCCGAGGCGCTCGGCCGATCCGACGTCCAGGCTGACCAGCAGATCCGGATGCTCCGGCAGTTCCGCGGGAGGCACGATCAGGTGGGTCCCGGGCAGACCTTGGAGGGATTCGGGGACACCGGCGGGTTCGGCAAAGGACACCGCCACCGGTATACCGCGCCGGGACAACCCGGTGGCCAGCGCGAGCGCGCTGCCGAGGGCATCGGCGTCCGGCTGGATGTGGGCGAGCAGCACGACGTCGCGGGCCCGCAGCAGCAGTTCCACGGCCGTGTCGAGGTCGGTGTCGGTGTCGGTGTTGGTGCCGACCGCGGGTCCGCCGGCGACGACATCGTGCACCGGCGCCGGCATCACGGGCGCCTGCCGGCGGGTGCGGTTGCCGCGAGCGGTGCGCGACCGGGTGGCACGAATGTCCGTCATCTCACCTCCCGGTAGCGCTTCCCGGCGGTACCGGGCGGTGTTGCTGGCGATGGTGTCACCGATCCACCACCGCGTCCATGGTGGTCGGGCTCCGGGAACACACAGTGAGCAGCGCCACGGACCGGTTCGATCGCGATCAACGGCGCCCGCTCACCGTACTCGTTGATCGCCGGGCGTCACCGGGGCGGCGGTGTCGTCCGCAACCTCTGAAGTGCGGCCCGGCGCGCTGGACGGCACTGCGGCGCTGCCATCAGCGACAACGTTGCCGGTGAGATCCGAGTCGGCCACACGATCGTCGGGATGGCGGCCGTTCTCTTCGTCGTCCAGGTCATCTTCTTCCGCCTCCTCGGCGGATCGGGGCACTCGGTACGGATCGGGATCACCGGCGTAACTGGCGCCGGCCGCCCGCTCGGCCACCTCGGCGTCGGCCGATCGGGCTGCGGCGAGCAGTTCATTGATCCGGTATGCGTTCTCCGGGACGGCGTCGAGCTTGAACACCAGCGTCGGGGTGAACTTGATCCCGGTCTGCGCACCCACCGCCGACCGCAACACGCCGGTGGCGCTGGCCAACGCCATGGTGGTGCCCTGGACGTCGTCGTCGTCCCCGTAGACCGTGTAGAAGACCGTCGCCTCACGCAGATCCGGCGTGACGGTGGCGGCGGTGATGGTCACCATCGCCAGTCGCGGATCCTTCACCTGATGCTGCAGTTCGGTGGCGACGATGGCCACGATGCGCTTGGCCAACCGGCGGGCCCTGGCGGAATCGGCCATGGCTGTTGTTCACGTCCTTCCGTGCTGATGCGCCCGATAGGGCGTCCGTCACTGCAAGGGTGCGGTCCCGCGACCGGCCCTTCCACGCCGGCATCCATGCTCCCGCATGGACGACGCGGCGTCATTCGTCGTGCGTGCCGAACATCCGTCGACGGGTCGAGAGCAGTTCGAACTCCACCTCGCCGGCCACCAGTCGCTCGCAGGCGTCCAGCACGCGCTGCACGTGCGCGAGCTCGCCCGCCACGGTAGCGACGGCGATCAGCGCCCGGCGATGCCGGTCGGTGTCCCCGGTCTCGGCGACCGCGACGTCGAGCCGTCGTAGCCGGGCGATCACCGGCCGGATGACGGCCCGCTTGAGCTTGAGCGAATCCACCGCGCCGAGCAGCACGTCACACTCGAGCACCCCCACCCAGGTGTCCCCCACCTCGCTGTTGATCATGACGAAACTCGCAGAATGCGGCCTCGACACGCCGAGAACAGCGTGAGTTTTGCCATGATCAACACCGTAGGTCGACATCGGGAGCGTGGGACAAAGGCACACATGGCCGGGACAGGGTCGGGCCGCCGGCTACGACGACCCGCCCCGCACCTCCACTACGCGCGCGGCTTCTCCCGCGTCTCGTAGGTCTCGATCGTGTCCTCGACCTCGATGTTGTTCCAGGAGCCGAGACCGATACCGCACTCGAAGCCCTCGCGGACCTCGGTCGCATCGTCCTTGAACCGGCGCAGCGAATCGATCTGCAGGTTGTCATTGATGACCACCCCACCTCGCAGCAACCGCGCCCTGGCGTTGCGGCGGATCTCTCCGGACCGCACGATGCATCCCGCGATGTTGCCGAACTTGGAGGACCGGAAGATCTCCCGCACCTCTGCGGTTCCGGTCTGCACCTCCTCGAACTCCGGCTTGAGCAGGCCCTTGAGGGCGTTCTCGACCTCGTCGATGGCCTGGTAGATCACGGTGTAGTACCGGATGTCGACGCCCTCGCGGTCGGCGAGTTCCTGCACGCCCCGCACCGGCTTCACGTTGAAGCCGATGACGATGGCCTGAGTCGTCGCCGCCAGGTTGATGTCGTCCTGGGTGATGCCACCGACGCCGCGATGCACGACACGGAGGTCCACCTCGTTGCCGACGTCCAGCTTGAGCAACGAGTCCTCCAGCGCCTCGACGGTGCCGGAGTTGTCGCCCTTGATGATCAGCGTGAGCTGCTCGATCTTGCGCTCGGCCAGGGCTGCGCCCAGGTCCTCCAGCGAGATCCGCCTGCGGTTGCCGATCTGCGCCTTGCGGGCACGAGCCTGACGGCGCTCGGCGATCTGCCTGGCGACACGGTCCTCTTCGACGACCATGAACGAGTCGCCGGCGCCGGGCACCGAGGTGAACCCGAGTACCTGCACCGGACGGGACGGAGTCGCCTGCGACACCTGCTCGCCGTGGTCGCCGAGCATTGCGCGCACACGGCCGTAGGCATTACCCGCGACGATCGAGTCGCCGACGTGCAACGTGCCGCGCTGGACCAGGACGGTCGCGACGGCGCCGCGGCCACGGTCCAGGTGTGCCTCGATGGCCACACCCTCGGCGTTCATGTCCGGGTTCGCCCGAAGGTCGAGAGCAGCGTCGGCGGTCAGCAGGACGGCCTCCAGCAGCCCGTCGATGTTGAGCATCGCCTTCGCGGAGATCTCCACGAACATCGTGTCGCCGCCGTACTCCTCGGCGATCAGTCCGTACTCGGTCAGCTGCTGCCGGATCTTGTCCGGGTTGGCGCCTTCCTTGTCGATCTTGTTGATCGCCACCACGATGGGCACGTCCGCGGCCTTGGCGTGGTTGATCGCCTCGACCGTCTGCGGCATCACGCCGTCGTCGGCCGCGACCACCAGCACCACGATGTCCGTGGACTGCGAACCACGGGCACGCATGGCAGTGAACGCCTCGTGACCGGGCGTGTCGATGAAGGTGATCAGCCGCTCCTGATCGTTCAGGTGGGTGGCCACCTGATACGCGCCGATGTGCTGGGTGATCCCGCCCGCTTCCTTGTCCACCACGTGGGTGTTACGGATGGCGTCGAGCAGCTTGGTCTTGCCGTGGTCGACGTGACCCATGACGGTGACGACCGGCGGCCGGACCTCGAGATCGCTCTCGTCGCCCTCGTTCTCGCCGTAGGACAGGTCGAAGGAGTCCAGCAGCTCGCGGTCCTCGTCGTCTGGGGAGACGATCTGTACCTCGTAGCCCATCTCCGAGCCCAGGAGCTCGAGGATGTCGTCGGACACCGACTGGGTCGCTGTCACCATCTCGCCGAGATGGAACAGCGCCTGCACCATCGAGGCCGGGTTGGCATCGATCTTGTCGGCGAAGTCGGCGAGCGAGGAACCCCTGGCCAGCCGGACGACGCTGCCGTTGCCACGGGGCAACGCAACGCCACCGATCGACGGCGCCTGCATGTTGTCGAATTCCTGACGGCGCTGCTTCTTGGACTTGCGACCCTTGCGGGCCGGTCCGCCCTGACGCCCGAAGGCGCCGGCAGCTCCACCACGGCCGCGACCGCCGCCACCGGGACGAGCTCCGCCGCCACCGGGACCACCGGTCGAACCGCCGGGACCACCGCGGTAGCCGCCGCCGGCGGGTGCACCGCCGGGACCGCCGGGGCCGCGGTAACCGCCGCCGCCACCGGGTGCTCCACCGGGACGTGCACCACCGGGTGCCGGACGTCCGCCCGGGGTGCCGGGACGCGGACCACCACCTGGGGTGCCGGGACGCACGCCACCGGGACCGGGGCGGGTGCCGGGTGCACCGGTGCCCGGAGCGCCACCGGGGCGACCTGCGGGCGGCCGCGGCGCACCGGGAACGCCGCCGGGGCGTGGCGGTGCGTTACGCGGTTGCTGCATGCCGAACGGGTTGTTGCCCATGCGCGGCGGACGGGGTGCGCCGGGCACACCGCCGGCCGGGCGCGCGGGCCGCGATGCGGCTGCGGTGCCATCGGGACGCGGCGTCGTCGGTGCCGAACCACCGTCACGCGCGGCCGCGGCGGCCGGCCGCTGCGGTGCGGGACTGGTGACCGGCGGTGCGGCGGATGCCGCTGCTGCCGGTGCCGGTGCCGCGGGAGCAGGCGGTGCGGCCTGAAAGCCAGGTCCGGCGGAACCGGTGACCGGGGCGGGTGCTGCCGGCGCAGCAGGCTGGGGGGCGACGGGGGCCGGAGCGGGTGCGGGGGCGGCCGCGGCCGGACGGGCCGGAGCCGCAGGTTTCGGTGCCGCTGCGGCGGGCTTGGGCGCGGCGCCACCGGGACGCGCGCTGCCGTTGCTCGGGGTAGGGGCGGGTGTGGTCTGCGGGGCCGATCCGTTGGTCGGTGCGGTCTTCACCGCGGCCGCCGGGAAGGCGTCTCGCAATTTGCGGACGACGGGTGCCTCGATGGTCGAGGACGGCGACTTGACGAACTCACCCATGTCGGTGAGCTTCGCCATGATCTCTTTGCTGGTCTTGCCGAGCTCTTTCGCAAGCTCGTGTACGCGGGCCTTGCCTGCCACTGCTCTCCTTAGGGATGAGGGTGGCGGCCGGTCGTAACTGCCCGCGCGCCCTCTAGATGTGCCGGTTGCTGCTCATTGCTGCTTCACGGCGTGCTCACGTTGGGTCGACCTGCTTTCTTGTTCTTCAGGCGGCTCGGCGATCGGCGAGGGTGAGTCCCCGGCCGATCGGATCCGGCGGGCTCCTGTGCTTCCAGGTGCACCCGGATCGTGGTGGTGTCGAGCTGTCCGGAGACCCTCAGGGCCCGACCGAACGCTCGACGGCGCTCTGCCGCATCGAGGCATTCTGTGGACGAATGCAACCACGCTCCCCGACCGGGGAGGCGGCGCCGAAGATCGGGAACAACCGCCCCGTCCACGACCACGACTCGCAGTAATTCTGTCGACCGCTCCCGGCTCCGGCAACCGATGCAGGTCCGCAACGGACCCTGGGGCCCGGCGGATTCTGCGGTCTCAGCGGAAGTGCCACCGTGGGGTGGACGGTCGCTGCGACCGGCATTCGGACTCGATGAACGAGCCGACATGGAAGTCTACCGCCTCTGTGATCGAATGGCCGACGCGCTCGTGCCGGAGTTTTGCGCACCCGTAATTCCCGGTGTGGTCAGCTGGTGCGGTCAGCTGCCCTCGCCCGTCGGTGCGGTGACCGGTGCGGCTGCGTCACTGCGGATGTCGATCCGCCAGCCGGTCAGACGCGCGGCGAGACGGGCGTTCTGCCCTTCCTTGCCGATAGCCAGGGAGAGCTGGAAGTCGGGGACGACCACCCGTGCAGCCCGGGCCGCAGCGTCGACCACGGTGACCGACAGCGCCCGCGCCGGCGACAGCGCGTTGCCGACGAAGGTGGCCGGGTCGTCGTCGTGGTCGATGATGTCGATCTTCTCGCCGCCCAGTTCGCTCATCACTGCACGTACGCGTGAACCCATCGGTCCGATGCAGGCGCCCTTGGCGTTGACGCCCGCGACCGTCGGCCGGACTGCGATCTTGGATCGGTGGCCGGCCTCTCTGGCCACCGCCGTGATCTCCACCGATCCGTCCGCGATCTCAGGAACCTCCAGGGCGAAGAGCTTGCGGACCAGGTTCGGATGGGTGCGCGACAGCGTGATCTGGGGTCCGCGGGGGCCTCTGGAAACCGAGACGACGTAGCAGCGAAGGCGTTGACCGTGGGTGTAGGTCTCGCCCGGCGACTGCTCGGCAGCCGGGATGATGCCCTCGACGTCGCCGAGGCTGACGACCACGACGCCCCTGGCGTTGACCTTCGCGTCCGCCGACACCGTGCCGGTAATGAGATCGTGCTCGCGGCCGGCGAAATCGCCGAATGTTCGCTCGTTGTCGACGTCACGCAGCCGCTGCAGGATGACCTGGCGCGCGGTGGTCGCCGCAATACGACCGAAATCCTCCGGCGTGTCGTCCCATTCTCGCACCACCTCGTGAGCCGATTCGCTGGTCTCCGCCGTCTCCTGCGCCCAGACCGTGATCGCACCGGTCTTGCGATCGATCTCCACCCGGGCGTGCGGTGCGTGCCCTTCGGTGTGGCGGTACGCGGTGAGCAGTGCCGACTCCAGGGTCTCGATGAGGGAGCCGAGCTCGATGCCTTTCTCCTTCTCCACGGCACGCAGCGCCGCAATGTCGACGTTCATCGTCCCGCTTTCTTCCTGCTGACGGCGCCATCACCGTCGGCGTCCTGCACTTCTTCGGCGTCATCGGCGTCGCCGTTCTGTTCGTTCGCGGCGTCGGTGTCGAGCGCCTCCTCGTCGAGCGGGTCGTCATCCAGCGGGTCCTCATCCAGCGCCTCGTCGTCCTCCGGCGTCACCGGCGGTCGGACGCCGAGCAGGTCGAGCACCGCCGCGGACGGCGCACTGAACTCGACTTCGACCCTGGCCCTTGAGATGTCACCGATCGGAAACTGCCGCTGGGTGACTCCGCGACGGTCGGACAACACCAGCGTCACCGATTCGTCATCGGCGCCGAGCACATGACCGGTCAGCTCCTTGCCGTCTGTCGTCACCAGTGCGACCAGCCGGGTGCGCGCCCGGCGGAAGTGCCGCGGCAGCGTCAGCGGGCGACCAACCCCGGGGCTGGTCACTTCCAGGGTGTACGGGGCCGAACCGGTCGGGTCGGCATCGCCGGCGTCGTCCAGCCTGGCCGAGATGGCCCTGCTGACGTCGGCCGCGACGTCCAGCGTCACACCGTCATCGCCGTCGATGACGACCTTGACGACCCTGCGACGTCCCGCCGATCGCACGGCGAGGTCTTCCAGGTCGTAACCGGCGCCGGTCACCACCTCGGTGACCACCTCACGAAGCCGACTGTCGTCGCCGGTTCCCATCGTTGCCTCCTCCTGTCCGCCATCGGCGGCCGAGCGGCCCGCGGTGTCGAGTTGTAGATCCGATCTGATCTCTTCACGGTCCACCCGTTCATCCCGGGGACCAGTCCGGAAGCCTATCGGGCTTCGCGTCCCGGAAGTGGCCGTCGATGCGCAGGATCGAGCGCAAACCCCACGGTGGTGCGGAGGGTCACATGCCGGCCCAGCACCGGTGCCGGGATGGACTGCGAGTGCCGCTGGTCGCGTTGCGGTTCGGGTCCAGGCCGGCCCAACTGTCATGATGGGCGGGTGTTCACTGCCCCCGGCGCACCGATCTCGCGGCGCTCTTTGCTCGCAGGTGTCGGCGCCGTTGCCGCGACGGCGGCGCTCTCGGCCTGCAGCTACTTCTCCTCCGGTGACCCCGAACCGTCGACCGTCCAGCTGAACCCGGGTGCGCTCGACCCGATCAACGGGCTGATCGCGACGACCAGGCTGCACCTGATCCGATTGAACGCCGCCATCGCCGCCGACAAGGCGGACGCCGCGAGGTTGAAGCCGCTGCGCGACGACCGGCAGGCGCAGCTCACCGCGTTGGAAAAGGAGCTCGCACGGGTGAGCCCGTCCGGAGCGGGCGCTTCCGGCAGCAGCGCAGCGGCGCCGACGACCGGCGCGGTCACCCTCCCGGAGAACCCGGAGGAGATCATCTCGGCCGTCCGCGGTGATGCCGCGACCGCACAGGTGCAGTTCACCGATGCCCTTTCCGCGGCTTCCCGCTACCGGGCGGCGCTCTACGGATCGATCGCCGCCTCCCTGGCCAGTCACCGGGCGGTGCTCGCGTGACCAGCCCCGCACCGACTCCGGACAGTGCGGACGCCACCGCAGATGGAACCTCCGCGGACCCATCGGCCGCCGCGTCCAGCGCGCCGGTGAGCCAGGCGCCCAGCGCGCCACCTCCCGGTCCATTGAGCCCCGATGCGGTGAAGGCGCTGCAATCGGCGCTCACCGCCGAGCAGGCAGCTGTCTGGGCCTACGGGCTCGTCGCCGCCTACGCCAGGGACCAGGCGGCGATGATCGCCGAGGCCCGCTCCGGTCACCTCCTGCGGCGCGACTCGACGACCGCCCGGCTGATCCAGGGCGGTGCAACCCCTCCGGAACCCGCTGCGGCATACCAGGTATCGGTCGACCTCAAGGATGCGGCGTCGGCACTGAAGTTGGCGATGGACATCGAGACGGACGCCGCTGCCGGTTGGCGGGTGGTGATCGGGTCGACGGACGATCCGGAGTTGCGCGGGTTCGCCCTTGCCGGCCTGTCGGACGCGGCCGTGAGATTGGCGATGTGGAAGCAGGTCGCCAAGGTCAATCCGACGACGGTGCCGTTCCCCGGTATGGCCTGAGCCCCGTCAAGGTTGTTCGGCCGGCACCGAGTGTCTCCGACCGGGCCCGAAGGGCGCCGAGGCGAACGGCGCCCGATCAGGCCTGTTGGTTCCGTAGATGTCCGGTCCGGACCACCGTCACCACCTCACCGGCGACCTCGGCCAGCGAGATCTCCCGCTTGTCGCCGGTGGCCCTGTCCCGGAGTTCGACGACACCCGAGGCCACACCGCGACCGACGACCACGATGGTCGGCACGCCGAGCAGTTCGGCGTCGGTCAGCTTCACCCCCACCGAGGCGTTGCGATCGTCCAGCATGACGTCAATCCCGACACCATCGAGCGCCCGGGCGAGATCCTCACCGGCTTCGGCCATCTCGGCGCCCTTACCGGCGATCACGACATGCACATCGGCCGGTGACAACTCGCGCGGCCAGATCAGGCCCCGGTCGTCGTGGGAGTTCTCGGCGACCGCGGCCACTGCCCTGGACACCCCGATTCCGTAGGACCCCATCGTCACGGTGACCAGCTTGCCGTTGACGTCGAGCACCTTGAGTTCCAGTGCATCGGCGTACTTGCGGCCCAGCTGGAAGATGTGGCCCATCTCGATACCGCGGGCAGTCACCAGGGTGTGGCCGCACACCGGGCACAGATCACCGTCCAGCACCTCGGCGGCCTGGATCGTGCCGTCGGCCGAGAAATCCCGGCCCGCAACAAGTCCCAGTACATGTCGGCCGGCCGCGTCCGCGCCGGTCACCCAGGCGCTGCCCTCCGCGACCCGTGGATCGAGCAGATAACGGATCCGCGAGGCGCGTTCGGTGCCCAGCACGTCCGGCCCGATGTAGCCCTTCACCAGAGCGCGGTTCGCCGCGAAGTGCTCCTCGGTGAAGGCCTCGACCTCGGCCGGGGCGACCTGCGCCTCGAGCCTTTTCGGATCCACCTCCCGGTCACCAGGCAGGCCGATCGCCAGCGGTTCGGTGCTGCCGTCGGGATGCCGCAGCAGAACCAGCACGTTCTTCAGCGTGTCGCCGGCCTGCCAGGCCCGGTCCGACCGCGGGAAGCGCTCGTTCAGCAACGCGACCAGGGTGTCGATGGTCGGGGTGTCGGGGGTGTCCTCGACCTGCGCCGGCCCCAGGCCCGATGCGTCCACGGGCGGCGCCGGGGGTACCTGCACCGCCTCGACATTGGCGGCGTAATCGCAGTTGGTGCACCGGACGTAGGTGTCCTCGCCCACCTCGGAGTCCGCGAGGAACTCTTCGGACGCGGACCCACCCATCGCACCGGACATCGCCGCCACGATCACGTAGCGCAGGCCCAGCCGGTCGAAGATCCGGATGTAGGCGTCCCGATGCCGCTGGTAGGAGGCCGCCAGCCCGGCGTCGTCCAGGTCGAAGGAGTACGAGTCCTTCATCACGAATTCGCGACCGCGCAGGATCCCCGCACGCGGCCTGGCCTCGTCCCGGTACTTGGTCTGGATCTGGTAGAGCGCCAGCGGCAGACCCTTGTAGGAGGAGCAGATGTCCTTCACCAGGAGGGTGAACATCTCCTCGTGTGTGGGGCCGAGCAGGTAGTCCCCGCCCTTGCGGTCCTTGAGCCGGAAGAGGTTGTCGCCGTACTCCTTCCAGCGCCCGGTGGTCTCGTACGGTTCGCGTGGCAGCAGCGCGGGGAAGTGCACTTCCTGCGCACCGATCGCGTCCATCTCCTCGCGGACGATCCGCTCCACGTTGCGCAGGACGCGGTACCCGAGCGGCAGCCAGCTGTAGATGCCGGGCGCGGCCCGCCGGATGTAGCCGGCGCGGACCAGTAGCCGGTGGCTCGGTACCTCGGCGTCCGCAGGGTCCTCACGCAGCGTGCGAAGGAACAGCGTGGACATGCGTGTGATCACCGCGGTACTCCCTGGAACTCGGTTGTTGCAGTCACCGTGTCCGCTCCCGATTCGGGCGGGGAACGGCGGTGGCCGCCGGCAGCAGCGCCGGTCAGCCTAATGCGCCGCACCGGGGCGGCACGCCGATGCGCGCGACCTGCCGGGTCAGAAGTGCTTTCCGTACAACTCGCTCCTGGCGAAGGTCCGAAAGCCCAGGCGCTGGTAGATCCTGCCGGCTCCGGTGGGCGACTCGGCGTCGACGTCCAGCTCGGCGCACCGGTACCCGTCGGCCGCCATACCCTCCAGGGTGGTGGCGATGAGCGCGGTGGCGACGCCGCGGCCACGAGCCCGCCGTAGCGTGCCGATGCGTCCCAGGTAGCCGGAGCGGAAACCGCGGAGCTCGGTGTCGCCGTCGTACTCCTCACAGAGCACGAAGCCCACGATGTCACCGGCTTCTGCGGGGTTCCCACCGCCATCCCCATCGTGGTCGCCCTCCCCATCCTGGTGGCCAAGGTGGTCGCTGTCGGCTCCCCCGACCTCCACCGCGACCCAGGACTGGGCCCGACGGGCAGCCACGGACTCGGCGAACTGCGCCCTCCACAGAGCCGGTTCCAGCGGGCTGGACCCCCAGTGGTCGGCGAACGATTCGTTGGACACCAGCCGCAGCGGCTCGTCATCGCAATCCCGGTAACGGCGGATCCGCACATCGGCCGGAACCGCGACCGGTGGCAGCTCGCCGTCAAGCTCGCGGCGCATCCGGAAGAAGTACCGCCACGTCTCGTACCCGGCGGCTGTCAGCAGCTGTGCTGTGCGACGACGGTTGTCGTGCGCATAGACCTTGAGCTCCGCCGGCCGGCCGGGTGCCTCCCGATCCCGGTCGCGCACAGCCATCGTCTCGAGCCCGTCGATGATCCGGCGGCCGATGCCCTGCCCGGTGAACTCGGGCAGCACGCCACCGATCAACGCCACCTTCCAGATGGGCACCTTGGAGCTGACCGCCGGCAGTCCGAACGCGACCAGCTGCTTGCCGGCCCACAGCCCTACGCTCGCCTCCTGCAGATGCACCGACGGCGACTGCAGCTGCTCGCGGACGTCAGCCTCCGAGTACAGCTCATCGGCCGGCTCGGCGCGTTCCATTGCCGCGAGAATCCCAGCGACCGCTGCAGCGTCGTCGGTGGTCAACGCCCGCTCGGTCAATGTCGTGGTCACGGTCGAACGGTAGCCAGGTCGCCGTGCGCAGACGAGACATTTAACTCCTTGGATCTCGTCCCGGATCAACACGGGTCGTCACGGTGGTGCGTGACCTGCACGGGTCGTTCGACCCTGGCAGTTCCACCGCGAACAGCCGCAGAGTGTGATCAGCGGGAGGGTCACCCATCCCTTGAGTACCGACCCGTCGATACCAGCGGCGGCACTGACGCCGGAAGGGAAGGCAGCGATGCCATCGTCACGGCAGTTGGATCGATCGGGCCTCGGGGTGCTCACCGTCGAGGAGTGCGTCGACCGGTTGCGGACCGCCAGGGTGGGCCGGCTGGCTTTCTTCGACGGAGGCGAGCCGATGATCCTGCCGGTCAGCCATGGGATGGATGGCAGTGCAGTGGTCTTCCGCACCGCACCCGGATCGAAATTGCTGATCGCCGAGCAGGAAACCGCCGTCGCATTCGAGGCCGACGGGATCGACGCCGATCGGCGAGCCGGTTGGAGTGTCGTGGTCCGGGGTATCGCGAGAACCGTGGAAGCCCGCGGCGAGATTGCCCGGCTGTCCCTGCTCGGTGTCTGGCCGTGGGCCGACATGGCCGAACGCAGCCACTGGGTGCGGATCACCCCGCGGACGATCACCGGCCGAGTGGTCGTCCATCCTGCGTGGTGACCGGCCGGCGTTGTCCCACTCCGGCCGCTTCCCACCTCCCGGCCAGCCGGCAAGCCGGTCCGTCGGTCCGTCGGTTCGTCGTTGTGGCATCTGGTTCTGACGATGAAGTCGAGTCAGTCGGCGAGTGTCGGTGCGTGCTGTTAGCTGCGGGTCAGCTAACCTGCTAACACGCGCTACGTGCGGACTGGACCGTGACGAGCGATCAGCGTTGTGACGATGGGGGCCTCGATGGCATCGACCGAATCCGACCAACGTCCACGGACGACAACAGGGCTTCGACACACCCGGGCATCGGCAGCCGAGCGCGCTTCGGGAGGCAGGCCGGCCACAGTGGCTGACGTGGAGGCGACACTGCGGGCGCTGCCGTCCCACGGACCGTCCAGTGGCTGGACCGAGCGTAGAGACCGTGCGCTGCTGGTGCTGTCGCAGGTGGCCGACCTCCGACCGGACACGATCGTCGAGCTGACTGCAGGCGATATCACGGTGGCCGACGGCGTCGCCGTCATCAGCACGCCGGGCGGAACCACGACGCTGCGCCGGAATGACGACGTGCTGGTCTGCGGACCGTGCGCATTGGCGCGGTGGCTGCACGCCCTGGACCTGACGGTGGTGCAGTCCAACCAGGTGGCCGCGTCGGTGATCGCCCGGTGTGCGCCGCTGACCTCCGGATCGCCGCACCTGTGCGAAGGCGAGCTCGCACTCGACCCGGCCACCCGGCGGATGCCCGTCCTCCCGCTGACCGACCACTGGGGGCCGCATCGCCGGCCGACGCGGGGGCAGGCGCCCACGCTCCCCGAGGGATCGCCGAGCATCCGGACCACTCGCCGGGCAGCACGTGCGGACCTCGGCTCGTCAACGGCACAGTTCCCCGCGCAACGCATCCGGCACACCTCCGGCGACGCCGCCCGGGTCCAGGGCACCACCCTGCGGCTGTCGAGGTATCCCGATCCGATGGAGCCGGCGACGGCGCAGCGCCTCCGCTCGGGCTTCCAGCGCGCGGCCGATGAACTGACGGCAGCGCAGAGCCGCAACTGACGCCGCACCAGCCGTCACGCCCGACAAGCCAGCCGTCACGCCCGACCAACACAGCGGCACGCCCGACAAGCCGGGCGGCACGCCGAATCAACACAGCTGCAGGCGGTCAGGGACGGGCGACACCGGGACGGGCGCCGACGACAGAGCCGTTGGCAGAGCTGCGGTTCCTCGGCAGCTCGTTCTGAGCAGCGCTATCCGCCTTTTTGTCTGGATCGAGCGTGTGATGACCGTCACCCTGCTCGCCGGAGCCCGTTAAGTCCGTCACAGCTAGCCTGCTGGAGGAAGCACTCCGGGTGGGCGTTCTCGGGCCACACGGACCCGGACCCACGGGCCCTTTGCCCCTATCTCCCGCCGGCTCTTCGGCAGCAGGCTGAATCGCGCCCGTCGACCGGACGCGGCCACCGATCAAGTTTGCGGCGTGTTTGGAGGCATGGAAAACATGCGGGAGGCCTTTGAATACTGTCGATTTTAGCTTTCCAGCCCGGTATTGCAATTCAAATGAGGAGATTTCCCATGAGTAAGGATGTCGTCGTTCTGAGCGCAGTGCGTTCTGCCATTGGTACTTTTGGCGGTGCACTGTCCAACATGGAGCCTCCGGAACTTGCCGGAATGGTGATGAAAGAGGCGATCGCCCTCTCAGACGTTGATGCCGGTTTGATTGGCAATGCTGTGGTGGGCACCTGCGTCCCGACAGACGGGCGTTATGCCTACGTGTCGCGCGTGGCATCCATTCAGGCTGGCATGCCGATGGACTCTATTGCCATGCAGGTCAGCCGTCTTTGCTCCTCAGGTCTGCAAGGCATCGTGACCGCAGCTCAGAACATCATGCTGGGTGATTTTGACTACAGCATCGGCGGCGGCGTTGAAGTCATGTCGCGCGGTGCCTACACGCTGCCAGCCATGCGTTCAGGTGCACGCATGGGCGACACCAAATCCATCGACCTGATGGTGGCCATCCTCACTGACCCGTTTGGTGCGGGTCACATGGGCATCACGGCTGAAAACCTCGCCACCAAGTGGAACATCTCGCGCGAAGAGCAAGATGCCCTGGCTTGCGAGTCGCAGCGTCGCGCCTCAGTCGCCATCGCCGAAGGCCGTTTCAAGTCACAAATCGTCCCGATCGTCCAGTCAACCCGCAAGGGTGACGTGGTTTTTGACACCGACGAGCACGTCAAGGGCAACACCACCATGGAGACCCTGGCCAAGATGAAGCCGGCGTTCAAGAAGGATGGAACAGTAACCGCCGGCAACGCCTCGGGCATCAACGACGGTGCGGCCTTCTTCGTGCTGGCTTCCGCCGATGTGGCAGACAAGGCCGGCAAAGAACCAATGGCCCGCCTCGTGTCTTATGCGGTGACCGGTGTACCCAATGACATCATGGGCGAAGGCCCGATCACGGCGACCAAACTGGCGCTCAAGAAAGCTGGTCTGACGCTTGATCAGATGGATGTGATCGAAGCCAATGAAGCCTTTGCTGCGCAGGCGATTGCCGTCAGCAGGGCACTTGGCCTGGATCCGGCCAAGACCAACGTGAATGGTGGCGCCATCGCGCTAGGTCACCCCATCGGCTGCTCAGGCGCTTTCATCGCGACAAAAGCGTTGCACGAGTTGGAGCGCGTCGGCGGCAAATATGCGCTGGCCACCATGTGCATCGGCGGCGGTCAGGGCATTGCGGTGATTTTCGAGCGGCTGTGAGTTTGCTCGGTGCTTGTGCGGTGTTGTACTGAGCGCACTGGGAAGCTAACTGCAGGGGTTGCAGCTGTTCTATCCGTATCAGCCGCGATGCTCGAACCAGCAGCGGCAGAAAACGCTTGCCGCTCAGCTGCGCACATCAACCACGGGCTGGCTGCCGAAATCGTCTCGCTGGAGGTATGCCAGCACCCTGGCTGCGGCATCATGTGCGCTGGTGAGCCGGCCCGTAGTTTTGAGCCGCATGAAATTGACCTGGTCTGGAAAGCTCGCCAGGTTGGCGCTGCGCAGCTGTAGCTGCATATCGGTGTCGATCACCTACCGTGATCGTCGCCGGGGCACGGACCCCGATCGGCCGCTTCGACGGCGGTCTGTCATCGCTCGAGGCGACAGAACTCGGAGGCATCGCGATCAAGGGTGCGCTCGAGCGCGCCGGCGTCCCTGCGGAGGATGTCGAATACGTGATCATGGGCGAAGTGCTTCAGGCGGGCGTGGGGCAGATCCCCGCACGTCCGGCCGCCGTCGCCGGTGGCATCCCGATGTCCGTGCAGGCCGTCACCCATCAACAAGGTCTGTCTGTCCGGCATGAACGCGATCGTCATCGCCGACCAGATGATTCGCGCAGGTGACATCAAGATCGCCGTCGCCGGCGGCATGGAATCGATGACCCGAGCGCCGCACATGCTGCCGGGCTCATCTTCACCGAGGACGTCCACGACCGGGACCCGATCAGCCGGGGTCGATCAGGACGCCTACTCCGCCCGCTGCCATCAGCTGGCCGCCGCGGCCACCGCGAGAGCCGCCGCGCCCTTGCCGCCACCGCGGCAGCGGCCAGGGCGACGCCATCCTGATCACCGTGCCGAAGTCGAAGGCCTGAACCATCTCTGGATGACGGCGGCCGCGTGAACACACGCGGTTGACCATCAGACTGTGACAGCCGACCCCGCACGGCCGACCCCTCAGCCGGCCGGTAATTCAGTTGCCGAACGGTGACTGCGGGCGCCATGCTCGGTGCTGAATCGTCGACCGCGCGGTTCCTGTGCGGGTCTCGATGACCATCAGCAATTCAGGACCAGGAAAGGGGTGCGTCATGACGAATGTCGTTGTGCTGGGCAATTGCCGGCCAGCCGTCATCCAGCACCCGGAACCCGTCTGATCGTTCGACGGCACGGTCCGGGTGCTCCTTTCCTCAGGAGACCCGAAGTGCCACGCATCCGCATCAATCACGCCGAGGACGGTCTCGGCGATGACTACGACGACAACTACGACGACCTGCACGACAATTTCGGCGCGACTGCCGCCCGCAGACGCCGCCGCCCCGAGCCCGACAGCGGCCCGCGAGTGGTGCGCCAGGGAAAGTCCGGGCGGACCCTCGTCGAGGTCGACATGCTCGACCCGGACACTGATCTCGACAGCGTTCCTGACAGCAATCTCGACACCGGCAAAGCCGGCGTCACCGGCGGCACCCCACCGGACAACCCGCGGTGGACACCCGGCAAGGATGCCGCCTACTCGAGTTACGACGTCGCGACTCGAGGGCCGGATCCGGTGCCCGATTGGCTGGTCACCTCGCTGTCGGCGCTGGACACGCCGTTGGGCGTCCTGAAATCCGGGAAGGAAGCCGACGTCGGCCTGCTGGATCGCTCCCTGCCCGGTGGGCCGGGATGCCTGCTGGCGGTGAAGACGTTCCGCAGCGCCGAGCACCGGATGTTCCACCGGGACGCCGGCTATCTCGAGGGCCGGCGGGTTCGCCGATCTCGGGAAACCCGAGCGATGGCGGCCCGGACGTCCTTCGGCAAAGAATTGCTCGCCGGTCAATGGGCGACCGCCGAATTCACCGCACTGACCAGGTTGTGGAAAGCGGGTGCGCGGGTTCCCTACCCGGTGCAGTTGATCGGGTCGGAGGTGATGATGGAATTCATCGGAGAGCCCGACGGCACCGCCGCCCCGCGACTGGCGGCCTTCGGTGGCACCGCATCGGAATTCAGCGAACTATGGCACGACCTGGTCGCCACACTGGAGGTTCTGGCCGAGTCGGGTCTGACCCATGGTGATCTGTCGCCGTACAACGTGCTGGTGGCCGATACGGGTTGCGTCGTCATCGATCTCCCACAGGTGGTCGATCTGGTCGCGAACCCCCGGGGCGAGGACTTCCTGCGCCGTGACTGCCGGAACATCGCCGACTTCTTCGCCCGGCGAGGGGTGCTGGCCGCAGATCCGGAGACCTTGGCGCTGCACCTGGGTGGGCTCGCCACGCCGTGAGCAACGGCGCCCGGGGCCGGGTCGGCAGGCGTCGATCCAGCCCCGGCCGGTAGCCTTCGTGACGCCCGAACGTCGCCTGGAAAGGACCACCGTGAGCCTGGACCGTCCCGTCGCGCCGGATCCCTACACGCTGCTACCCGCGGTCGACTCGTTCGAGGTCACCAGTACCGACGTCAGCGACGGACGCCAGATCGACCGTCGATTCGTCTACGGACCCGGGGATCCCGGTGGCGACAACGTGTCCCCTGCACTGTCCTGGTCCGGGTTCCCGGATGGCACCCGGTCGTTCGTCGTCAGCTGTTTCGACCCGGACGCGCCGACCCCGTCGGGCTTCTGGCACTGGACGCTGGTCGACATCCCGGCCGAGGTGACCGCACTCGCCACCGGCGCAGGGAACACGGCGGACGCCGTCCCTGCGGGTGCGTTCCATGTCGCCACCGACTTCGGCACCCTCGGATACGACGGGCCGGCGCCGCCGCAGGGTGACCAGGTGCACCGCTATTACTTCGTGGTGCACGCGGTGGACGTCGCCGCCCTGGGCGTCGATGCGCAGGCCAGCGCGACCGTGGTCGCCTTCAACCTGGCGTTCCACACCCTCGCGCGGGCCGTCATCGCCCCGGTGTTCTCGCACTGAGCCGAGCCGCTGGGGGCACGGACCGCCGCCGGCGGCTGCGCCCGCGTCACGGCTGCTCGCCGGCGGCAGCGGGTTAGCCTTGTGCAATGGCTCATTTCGACCTGGTGATCGTCGGCGCCGGTTCCGGCAACATGATCGTCGGCAAGGAGTACCAGCACCTGTCGGTCGCCATCGTCGAGGCCGGCCCGTTCGGTGGCACATGCCTGAACGTCGGATGCATCCCGACGAAGATGTACATCTACCCGGCCGACGTTGCCGAGGCAGCCCGCAACGCCGGTCCGCTCGGCGTCGATGCCACCGTCGATGCCGTCGACTGGCCGGCCATCCGGGACCGGATCTTCTCCAGGATCGACCGGCACTCCGCCGACGGCCGCAGCTTCCGCGAGGGCCCTCGATGGCCGAACCTGCGCGTGCTGTCCGGTCACGGACGATTCACCGGTCACAAGGCCATGACCGTGGATCTGCATGACGGCGGATCGGTGGAGCTCACCGCGGACAGGTTCGTGTTGGCTGCCGGCGGGCGGCCGGTGATTCCCGACATCCCGGGCCTGGACGAGGACGCGGTCGGCCGCGGGGTTGTGCACACTTCGGACACGATCATGCGGATCGAAGCCCTGCCGCGGCGTCTGGTGATCGTGGGCGGCGGTTACATCGCAGCGGAATTCGCGCACGTCTTCGCGTCCTTCGGCACCGAGGTCACCCAGCTGGTCCGCGGATCGCGGCTGCTCCGACATCACGACGTCGACGTCGCGGACGCCTACTCCGGCTACGCCCAGCGTCGTTACGACCTGCGGCGTGACACCGATGTCTGCGGGATCAAGCCGGCCACCGCCGGCGGGAACGGCGTCACGGTCTTCACCGAAGGGCCGTACGGAGAAGCAACTGTCGAGGCCGAGGTGCTGCTGCTGGCCACTGGTCGCCGGCCCAACACAGACCTGCTCAACCTCGAGGCAACCGGCGTCACCACTAACGCCCGACACCTGGTGGTGGTCGACCAGTACCAGGAAACCGTGGTGCCCGGCATCTACGCCTTGGGCGACATCAGCTCCCCGTATGCGCTCAAGCACGTGGCCAACCACGAGGCACGGGTGGTGCGGCACAACCTGATGCATCCGGACGAGCGGGTGCGGACAGATCACCGGTTCGTGCCCGCGGCCGTCTTCACAGAACCGCAGATCGCGTCGGTCGGGCTCACCGAGGAGCAGGCCCAGCGACGGAACGTGCCGCACGTCGTCGGACGCCGCGACTACGGGGGCACGGCCGCCGGGTGGGCACGCGAGGACACCGTCGGGTTCGTGAAAGTGATCGCCGATCCCGCGACCGGGCTGCTGCTGGGAGCGCACGTGATCGGGCCCGAGGCGGCGACCGTCATCCAGCCGCTGATCCAGGCCATGTCCTTCGGCCAGCGCGCGCATGACGTGGCCCGCGGGCAGTACTGGATCCACCCGGCGCTGCCCGAGGTCGTCGAGAACGCGCTGCTCGCGCTGCCGCGACCGACCGGCTGAGCGCGTCACGATCTCATCGGCCGGCAGGCGCCGCGGGGGGTGGACCAGCGTCGTCGCGCAGGTGTCCTGGGCCACTGGTGCGCGGTGGGGTCGACAACGCCATGGTCGCGCCATGCAATAGTAGGTAAGCCTTACCTCGCAGCGGCGATCCGGTCGCTGCTCCGACCAGCCGACCCGTTCCAGGAGATGCTCGTGACCCATCGTTCCCGCCCGCTCCGATTCGCGGCGTTCGCCGCGGCGGTGCTCGCCGTCCTGAGCGCATGCAGCTCCGGGACCGGGTCCGGCTCCACCAGTGCAGCATCCGCCGCCGGTTCCGCGGCGTCGTCATCGGCGGGCCAGGGCGCAGCAGCCGACGAAGGGGGCGAAGAAGCCGTCGGGACCGGCGGCGGCGGCATCGTCGTCTACAACGCCCAGCACGAGAACCTGACGCAGGCCTGGGCCGAGGAGTTCACCAAGGAAACCGGTATCGCCGTCGAGATGCGCAACGGCAGCGACAATGAACTGGCGAACCAGTTGGTCGCCGAGGGTTCGGGGTCACCGGCTGACGTCTTCCTCACCGAGAACTCACCGGGCATGAACATCGTCGAGAAGGCCGGCATGTTCGCGCCGGTCGACGGCGCCACCGCCGCGCAGGTGCCGGCCAAGTTCAATCCGTCGACCGGCAACTGGGTCGGCATCGCCGCCCGCTCCACGGTGTTCGTCTACAACCCCGATCTGCTGCCGGCATCGGAACTGCCGTCCTCGATCATGGACCTGCAGGACCCAGCTTGGGCGGGCCGCTGGGCCGCTTCCCCCAGCGGCGCCGACTTCCAGGCGATCGTCAGCGCAATCCTCCAGCTCAAGGGCGCCGATGCCACGTCCGCCTGGCTCGATGCCATGCAGAGCGGCGCAAAGGCCTACCGCGGCAACGGAACCGTGATGAAGGCGGTCAATGCGGGCGAGATCCCGGCGGGCGTGATCTACCACTACTACTGGTACGGGGACCAGGCCGGCACCGGCGAGAACAGTGACAAGACCAAGCTGCTGTATTGGACCGACGGCGACCCCGGCGCCTTCGTCAGCGTCTCGGGTGGCGGCGTGCTCTCCTCCAGCACCAAGCAGGCACAGGCGCAGCAGTTCTTGAAATTCGTCACAGGAAAGAAGGGCCAGCAGATCGTGGCCGATACGGTGTACGAGTACCCGATCGGCAGCGACGTCGCGGCGAATCCGGCATTGAAGCCGCTCGGCGAGTTGCAGCCACCCACCGTCGACCCGGCCGGCCTGAACGGCCCGGAGGTCACGGACCTGATGACCCAGGCAGGTCTGATCTGAGCGACATCGTTCGGGACGACCCGATCGCGTCCGGTGCGGAGCCGGCGGGTCGGGTCGTTGCCGTACCCGGCGCTGGGGGGGCCACGACCCCCGTCGGGGATCTCCCGCCGACCGCAGCGGCACCCACAGCGGCACCCACAGCGGCACCCACAGCGGCCAGGCTCCATCCGGCACGCCGACCGATGCCGCCGGCCGTGCTGGTCGTGATGGCCGTTGCGGTCACCGCGCTCTGCCTGGTGCCGCTGGGTTTCATCGCCGTCTCGACGGCGACAGCCGGCCTGGACACCGTGCGAAAGTTGATCTTCCGCCCGCGGGTGGGCGATCTACTGGTCAACACCGGACTGCTCGTGCTGCTCTCCTGCACCGCGACGGTCGTCATCGGCACCGCCGCGGCGTACCTCGTCGAGCGTCTGCAGGTGCCGGGCGCCCGCGTCTGGGGTGCGTTGCTGGTGGCGCCGCTGGCCATCCCGGCATTCGTCACCAGCTACGGATGGGTGTCGGTGTTTCCCGGCATCGACGGGCTCTTCGGCGCCACGTTGATCATGACGCTGGCCTACTTCCCGTTCGTGTACCTGCCGGTCGCCGCGTCATTGCGGGGACTGGACCCGGCATGGGAGGAGCAGGCGCGCACGTTGGGGCTGCGACCGGCCGCCGTCTTCGCCCGGGTCGTGCTGCCGCAACTCCGACCGGCCATGATGGGCGGCGCGCTCCTGGTCGGGCTGCACTGCCTGTCCGAATTCGGCGCATTCGGCATGCTGCGGTTCGCCACCTTCACCACCGCGATCTACGACCAGTACTCCTCCAGTTTCGCGAGCACCGCGGCGAACATGCTGGCCGTCGTGCTGGTGGTCTGCTGTCTGCTGCTGGTGACCGCGGAGTGGGGCCTGGCGGGCTCGGGCCGGCAGGCCAGGGTCGGCGCCGGGGTGGCCCGCGCCGCCGAAAGGCCGCGTTTGGGCGCCGTTCGATTTCCGGCGCTGGCCTTCCTGGCCGCGCTGATCGGCGCGGCCCTTGGGGTGCCGCTGTCGAGCGTCGCGTACTGGCTCGGCCGTGGGAGTTCGTCGTGGGCCGATGCGCTGGCCACCTCGCTGACGACGATCACGCTCGCCGGCGCCGGCGCAGTGGTCACCGTGGTGCTGGGCTTCCCGGTCGCCTATCTGGCAGTGCGGTACCGCACTCGGGCAACGGTGCTGATGGAACGGCTGACGTACGTGTCCGGCGCCCTGCCGTCGATCGTCGTCGCGCTCGCACTGATCACCGTCACGATCCGGTTCGCCCGCCCCATCTATCAGAGCGTCCTGACGCTGATCGCCGCGTACGCCCTGCTGTTCCTGCCCCGGGCGATGGTGACACTCCGGGCGGCGCTGCTGCAGGCCCCGCCCGAACTCGAGGAGGCGTCCAGGGCGCTCGGTGTCGGGCCGTTGCAGACGTTGCGCAGGGTGGTGCTGCCGCTCGCGGCACCGGGGATCTTCTCGGCGGCGGCGCTGGTGTTCATCGCCGGAGCGACCGAACTGACCGCCACGCTGCTCCTCTCGCCGATCGGGACGTCGACGCTGGCCACCCGCTTCTGGAGTCTGGCCAGCGGCATCGACTATGTCGATGCCGCGCCCTATGCCGCCATGATGATCATCATCTCGGCGCCGGTGACGTATCTGCTGCTGCTGCAGTCGCGTAGGGTCCGTGGACGATGAGCGCTCCTTCGTCAGGCACCGTCCCGCCGCCGGCGCCCGCGTTGAGCGTGCAGGCCGTGCACAAGGCGTTCGGGCCGGCTGCCGTGCTGAAAGGCGTGACGCTGCAGGTCCCTGACGGCGGAATCACGGCCATCCTGGGACCGTCCGGATGCGGAAAGACAACACTGCTCCGGCTGGTCGCCGGCTTCCTGCGCCCTGATGCCGGCGTCATCAGGATTGCGGGTCAGCTGGTCAGCGGACCGACCGGACACGTGCCACCGGAGCGGCGGCGGCTGGGCTACCTCGCCCAGGAAGGCGCTCTGTTCCCACACCTGTCCGTCGCCGAGAACATCGCGTTCGGGCTCCCCCGCCGGCAACGTCGGGACGCCGTTCGACTGGACCGGCTGCTGGAGCTGGTCAGCTTGGAGAGGGCGGTGGCCAAGCGATTTCCGCACGAACTGTCGGGCGGGCAGCAGCAACGCGTCGCACTCGCCCGCACGTTGGCACCTGAACCGCAACTGGTGTTGCTCGACGAGCCGTTCTCGGCACTCGATGCTTCGCTGCGCACCGAGACCAGGTCCCTGGTCGCCGCCGCGCTGGCGGCCGCCGACGTCACAGCCGTGCTGGTGACGCACGACCAGGCAGAGGCGCTGTCGTTCGCCGATCAGATCGCCGTGATGCGTTCGGGCATGCTGGCCCAGGTCGGTGAACCGCGGGAGGTCTACGACGAACCGATCGACCTGCCGACCGCCGAGTTCATCGGTGACACCTGCACGGTGCCGGGCGTCGTCGACGGGTCGGCGGCTCATGGTCCGCTCGGGGATCTGCCGGTGCGGTATCCGGCCGGTGCCCGACAGTTCGACGGTCCTGCCCTGTTGATGCTGCGCCCCGAACAGTTGCAGATCAGCACCCGCCCGGGCAGCGAGGTGCACGGTGTCCGAGCAGTGGTGTCCTCCGTCGAGTACTTCGGTCATGACTGTGTGGTGACGGCGGAGCTGCCCGGTGACGCGGTCACCCCCGGCACCAGCGTCACCTGTCGTCTGCTGGGTGCCGAACGGATGACGACCGGATCGGTGGTCGCGATCTCGGTCACCGGCGCCGCTTTGGCGTACCCGCCGCACGCGGTACCGGGCGCGGCCTGACGGCAAGATCAGTTCACGCACAGAACATCCCCGGCCGGCGGGCTGCCGACCGGGGATGTGCGGTGGAAATCGCCGTCAGCTGACTCGCGTCAGCTGTCCAGCGACAGGTCGTTGCCCATGTAGCAGTAGTCGGACGATTCGTGGGACTCGAGATCGTAGTACTGCCGGTAGGTGTCGATGTACTCGCCGGAATAGTCGTAATCCGCACCGTTCCACTGCGCGTACGCGACGTAGACCATGTAGTAGCCGGGTTCGAATGTCAGGTCGGCGATGGTGAAGGTGGCGTAGGCATCGGCCTCCACCCAGGCTTCGTCGGTGACCCACTCCTCGGTCGCGGGGTCGTAGACCCACACCTGTGCATAGCTGCCGTAGTCCTGATCGGAGTTGACCGTGAAGAACAGCTGGTCACCGCCGCACTCGACCTCGGAACTGAAAGTCGCTGCGCCGGAAACGGTGTCGGCATGCGCCGAGCTTGCTGAACCGGCGACGGCAAAGCCGATGAGCATCGCAGCGGTGGCGACCAGGATGCCGGCCAGGCGCTGCACCAGGGTGACCCGGCGGCGCGGCGGGGTGACGGAGACGGAGTGGCTGCTGGTGGTCGACGGGCGGGCGGCGGGGGCGGTGTTCATGGTGTCCTCCAGGGATCTCAGGGTTTCCGGGCTGCTGGGACAAAAGGTGCGCCCTGCCCCTGAAAACCCTCCTAAGACCCACTGAAAGCAACGTTGCCGAGGTGCGCGACTCGCCCGAGATTGTCAATCCTGGATGCCCGTCACTCACCCAGCCGGAACACCATGTCCAACCCGCCGATCACGATGACGTCGCCGTCCCGCAGGACGTGACTGTCCAGTACCCGGTGCTCGCCGACGGTGATCCCGTTGGTGGACCGCAGGTCGTTGACGGCAAACCCGTTGCCCATGGGGGCGACGACGGCGTGGTACCTGCTCACCTTGCTGTTCTCGATGACAAGGTCGTTGTCGTCCATCCGGCCGATGCGCAGGCCCCGCGACGGCACCGGATACTCCTCGCCGCTGGGCAGCACCAGCCGTCCCGCACTCAGCACCATCGCAGTGTCGCTGACCGTCTGCAGCATCCCCGGCGATGCCGCTCCGGACGGCGGATCCACGGGCTCCTGGCGCAGGATCTTGCGTTCCAGGTCCTTCAGCGCCGGGCTGGGGTCGATGCCCAGCTCCTCGCCGAGCAGCTCGCGGATGCGGCGGGAGGCATCCAACGCGTCCGCTTGCCGGCCCAGCCGGTACAGCGCCGTGATCAGCTGGATCCAGAAGGGTTCCCGCAGTGGATGCTGATCGGTCAACGCACTCAGTTCGCCCACGACGGCGGAGTCCAGCCCGCGCGCCAGATCGGCGTCGATCCGCGCCTGGACGGCGTCGAGCCGCTCCTGTTCGACAGCGGCGGCGAAGGCGTCGGCGAACCGGAGACCACGCAGGTCCGCCAGCGCATCGCCGGTCCATTCCGCCAGCGCCGCGGCCAGGGCTCGGGCAGCCTGCGGATAGCGGTGGGCGCGCAGCAATTCGCTCCCAGCAGCAACCCTGCGCGAGAACCTGCCGTAATCCACGCAATCGTCGGCGATCAGCAAGCGATACCCGGGTGCCTGAGTGGTCACCACGGCCGCGGTGTCGATGCCCAGAGCGCGAAGCGAACGTCGCAGTGTGGAGATGTACACCTGCAGGATCGCCGTGAAGGTGGGTGGCGGGTCACCGTCCCACACGGCGTCGGCGATGGCCGCGGACGGCACCAGCCGGTTCCGATTGATCAACAGGACTGCCAGTACGGCCTTGGGTTTGCCCCCGGGCATGGGTTGCGGCTGACCGTCAACGACCACTTCCAGCGGGCCGAGCAGGCGGAAATCGATCTCGACCGGCCCGCCCGCGCCCTGATCGGCGAGGTTCGCGTCACCGGCCGCCTCGCCCATGATGATCACCGGGCGACGGTTGCGGGACCATCAGCACATCATCACATCACCGCGTGCATCAGGTCGGCGTCAGCGGTCGGAGTCCTCACCCGGCTCGTCCGAGCCGACCGTCGATGGCTGTCGGGCGGAACCGGTGGACGGTTGGCCGATCGGCTTGTGGGCGAGCAAACCGGCGAGACGTTGCACGAGGTGATTGGGGCGCTGCAGCCGCAGCCCGCCGCCGATCCCGGTCAACAACGCGTGCAGGCAGACCGGATCGACGTACCGCAGGGAGGAGGTGTCGACGTTGCGAAATCCGGCGGCGGCGGCATCGGAAACGACCGCGAAGGCGGCGTCGTGGTTGGGACGCTCCCACCTGCCCGCCAGCCGCACCCACCCCGCACGTGGGCGGGTGATCCGGAGGATCCCGTCGTCGTACTCCGCCGTATCTGAGACCTCACCCATGTGCATGCCGCGGATTGTGTCCACCTCGTCGAAGGTGAGCCTGGTGCGGTCGTACCCGCAGAGCACGTCCAACGGCGCGGACCTCACCAGCTCGTCCAGCACGGATTCGTAGGGGCCGATGCCGATGTCGGGGTAGATCCCGCCGAGTCGGACGCCGGCACACCCGCTCGAGACGGCTTGCTCGATCTGGTCGGCGACCGCCCGGGTGAGTTCCTTCGGCGGCAGGCTCAGGAACTGGCGCGAGATGTCTTCCGCCATCAGCGTGAGCCGTCCGTCGCTTGACGGAGTGTCGGTCTGCACGTCGTTCTCCGAGAGCCTGCGAAGCAGGGCGTCCTGCTGATCGAGCCGCAGGCCGGCGAGCACGATCTGCTGGTTGCCGCGAAGGCCCTCTTCGACGAAGTCGGACAGCGCCTCCCAAGCCTGTTCGGCCGATCTCAATACCGCACAGCCGTGCCACCGTGCCACCGCCGCATGCGTCAGCATTTCGACATCGACCTCGTCTCATCGGCCGCCGAAGCGGTCTGAACATGGTCCGCAGGGGCCGCTTCGGCAGATCGTCTCGGGATGCGCTCTGCTCCGGCGAGTCAGCGGCCTGCAGGAGTTCCGACGTCGCCGCGCGGACTCCCCTTTCCACCGACCACCGGCCGCGCCGAGCGCAAATCCCTTGCACCCTCATGGATATGACGTCGTCCGACGTCGCTCCGCCGGGATTCGCACGCTACTGGACGGCACCGCCGCAAGGGAAGATTCGACTCGCCAGGAAACGGGTGAGGCTGCACTTTCCTCCGAGCCGAACGCACGGTGAGCGTTGCCCCGACGTCGCCGGTCGTCATCACGCCGGCCGGATGTGCGGGTCAACCGTTCAGCAGCTTGGCCCAGGCCACGGCGCGGAGCAGCGCGCCCGATCCGGTTGAGCGGAACGCACGCGGCGCTGCGGTTCGGCGCCGCCCCATGTCACGCCGTCGACCCGGCTCATGGTCCTTCGCTGCGGTCATTCGCTTGCCCTACTCCGCGCCTTCGTCACTGACTGGCCGACGGAGTCCCGGCCATCCTCGGCCTTCAACGGCGGCCTCGCACGGGTGTCTGTCTGCTGTGTCCACACCATGTGCTTACTCCTTCACACCATCAAACCCACTTGGTTGGTGCGTCGAGCGTGGCACCGGTTGGTACACCAGTCAAGGGCTTACGCTGGAGTACGTTCGGCGGCGTATCGCGAGGAGGCCATGGTGATGAGCGGTGACGAGCGGGTCCCGGCGGCAGCCCGATTGGTGCGGGATTTCGTGAACACGCGTGAGCCGCAGGTGGATGCCGAGCTGCTGACAACGCCTGCGGCGCTGCGGGAATGGCTCAGGGAGCAAAAGATCGGGATGTCTGACGGCACGCTGACCGAGGCCGACCTGGCCGCCGCCATCCAGGTCCGGGAAGGCTTCCGGGCGGTCCTGCTCTCGCACGCAGGACATGCAGCAGATCCGGCCGCGGTCGCTGCGATGAACCAAACGCTGGACCGCCTGCCCGTGCGACTCAGGTTCGGCGAGGACGACTACCGCCTCACCAGCACGACGGAAGGCATGCTCGCGGTTGCTGTGGCCGAACTATTGGACGCAGTCCGACGAAGTCGGGAGGACGGAAGCTGGCCGAGGCTGAAGGTGTGCGCGAGAAGCACCTGCAGGTGGGCGTTCTTCGATGCCTCGCGCAACCAGGTCCGTCGTTGGTGCTCCATGGCGGGCTGCGGTAATCACGTCAAGATGCAGCGCGCCTACGCAACGCGGAAGCGCCGCGAGCAGTCGGCATCACCGCCGTAACCGCCGATCCTGACGGGCCGGCGCGCGGACGGGGTGCAGCGCGATACCGTCCTCACTGGTACTGCATCTCGCGCGCCGCAACCGATTCAGCCGCCCTGCAGGGCACCGCGGGACCTGCGTCGGCGCGACCAGCCCTGCCTGTCCGCGCCGGTCGCCGGCTCGGCGGGTGTCGCCCATCGGTGTGCCGTGGAGCCGTCCGTGGTGGGCGCGGCGGCCGGTGGTGCGCTGCGATATTCGTCGACAACGGCGGCCGCCACCCGCGCAATCGAACTGCCGGTGTCCTGCGCCGTCTGTCGCATCCACTCGTCAGCGACCGACTCGGCGACAGTGTGCCGGGCCATCAGCAGGCCCGTGGCCCGCTCGATGAGCTTGTGCTCCTCGATCCGGGTGCGTATCTCCGAGGCCGACCTCCGCAGCGTCGTCAACTCCGCATGGCGGGCCAGGACCATGTGCGCTGTCGCCACCAGGGAAGGCGGCACAATCGGTTTCACCAGCCAGGCCATCGCTCCCGCGGCCACCGCCTCGTGCACCAACCCGGCCTCCGAGGGGGTCATCAACAGGATGACGGGGATCTGCAGCTCGCAGATCGGACCGGCCGCAGTCAGTCCGTGCACACCCGGCACAGCGACATCCAGGACCACCAGATCCGGCCGGAGTGCCGACGCAAGTCGCATCGCGTGCTCTTCACTGCCGGCGTGACCAATGACGCAGAAGCCGGCCCGGGTGAAGATGTCGGCGAGATCCTCTGCCAGTACCGGGTCGCGTTCGGCCACCAACACCGTTGCGCAAGACCAACCTCCGGGCGGCGGCATCGCGACCACATCTCGTCCGGCCACGGCGTCCGGATCGCCATCGGCAGGCGGTGCCGGTGCGGCACTCGGGGGTGAGGCATCGTCATCGGACATCGGGGGTCCCCGCTTCTGTCGGCCCGGGCGTGCGGTGTTCCGAGGCGGTTACCCCGATCCGGCGCGGCCGAAACCCTCCGATGACGCATCGTGCCTGGTCAGCGGCGCAAACTACCGGTGCGAACTACCGTGGAAAGCCGGCTGTCGAGCCGTCACCGGGGCGTCGCGAGCTGGTCGAGGCGCGCGAGCCGATCAGTCGTCAGCGACAACGCCGCGGCCGCCAGGTTCTCCTGGTGGGCCTTCCATGAGGTCCCGGGATGGCCAGGATGGCGGGTGAGCGAGCCAGCAACCACGCCAGTGCCACCTGCATCGCCGACACTCCGGCCTCCCGCGCGACATCGGTGACCACGTCGTTGCGCAGCGGGCTGGCTCGAACTGCTCGGCCGGCGATCCGTCGACGAGCTGACCACCTTCGGCGTCGGCCATCCGCAGGTTGACCGCACCGATTCGTTCGACGCCGAGCCGGTTCAGGCTGTCGTGAACCGCGGAGATCAGTTCGTCCCGCGAGACGGCCGGTCACCAGGCGCCGTCCGGAGTCCGACGCGCACCCACCTTGGTGACCAGAACCAAGTCATCCGGGTAAGGATGCAGCGCCTCCCTGATGAGCTCGTTGACCGTGAACGGCCCGTGATAGTCGCTGGTGTCGATGTGGTTGACTCCCCAACTCGACCGCGCGCCGGAGCACTGCGACGGCTTCGGCGCGGTCGCGGGGCGGCCCCTTGATGTTCGGTCCCGACAGCCGCATCGCGCCGTACCCCATGCGGTTGACGGACGTCTCGCCGCCGAGCAGGAACCGGCCGCTGGGACAGTGCTCATGTCGGCCAGTGTGCCGAAATCGGCGTGGAGGCCGTCACTGCACCCCCGGTGGCCGAACGGCGGCATCTGCCTGGCTTCGACGCCCGGCGGATTGGTCGGCGGCAGCGTTCAGCACCATTGTGCCGAGGAGGTCGCTGGCCTGCTGGACGGCTGCGCGGTCCCCGGTGGCAAGGAGATCCAAGAGCAGACCGCGGGCGGCGGCCAGGCCGAGGCGTGCGTGAACGGGCGCCGCCTCGGGGCTGATGCCCTGGCGCTCGTACAGGGCCGCCAGCGGCGGCAGCCACGAGTCGATCAGGCCGTCCAACAGTCCCCTGGTGTGTGGTCGGCCCTGCAGGGCCTGCCCGGTGAGTTCGAAGAACAACGGCCCGAACGTGCCGGCAGCCTCCACCACCCGGGTCCAGAACCGCGCCGCCTGCTCCTGTGGAGGGAGGTCACCATCGGCCAGCAGGGTGTGGAGTGCCTTGCGCTGTTGCGCCTCCACGACCCCGACAACGGCCGCTACGAGGCCATCCCGGGATCCGAAGTGGTAGATCAGCATGCGGTGACTGGTGCCCAGTTCGGCAGCGATGCGGCGAAGGCTGAAATGGCTGATTCCACCGCGGGCGGCCAGCGCGACTGCGCCTTCCAACAGCACCGTCCGCGACCGGCGACGGCCGCCGGTGCCGTCCGTCATTTCTGGCAGAGGCGCTGCAGCCCATCGCCTTCCATCTCCAGATAGCGCAATGTCAGACCCTTGGTCAGTGCACCCACAACGCCGCTGAGCGGACCGGCGTGCTCGATCTGCAGGGTGACCTTCGAGCCCTCCCCGTCGGGCTCGACGTGATGCCTGCCTGTGGTGACCACTCCCGGCTGCCGGGAGATCCAGCTGAAATCGTGTTCGTGCATCTCGGTCACCTGCCACACCGCGTGAGGCAGTTTGGGTTGCTTGACCTTGGCCTTCGATCCGACTGTCAGCGGGCCCGGTTCGGGGCGCTGCACCGAAGTGACACTCGCGGTCCACTCCGGCCAGCGCTCGACATCGACGAGCACGTCGAAGACCCGCTCCGGCGGTGCGGCGATGAAGCGACTGGAGCTGATCAGCATGTACCAAACGGTACAACGACCGCGGTGGGCTCGCTCGACGAGCAGTGACGCCGGCCGGTGCCGGCCGACGCTGTTTGGCAGGAGCCGCGGGTCGGGTGATCTGGAAGGGCGAACTGATCACCTCGAGAACCTGGTGAATCAATCCTCGACTTCGACAAGAGGATGGAATGACGCGTCAGGGCACGGTGAGGATTTCTGCTCCGGTCTCCGTGACCACGAGCGTGTGCTCGAACTGTGCCGTCCATGATTTGTCCTTGGTGGTCACCGTCCACCCGTCATCCCAGAGTTCCCAGTCGATCCCACCAAGGGTGATCATCGGCTCGATGGTGAAGGTCATGCCCCTTTCCAGGACGGTGGTCGTGCTGGGGTCGTCGTAATGCAGGATCACCAGCCCGGAGTGGAAGGTCCGGCCGATGCCGTGACCGGTGTAATCGCGGACGACGCCGTAGCCGAAACGCTTGGCATAGGACTCGATGACGCGTCCGATGACGTTCAACCGGCGGCCCGGTGCGACGGCCTTGATGGCACGGCGCAGGCACTCCTCGGTGCGCTCGACCAGCAACCGGTTCTCCTCGGACACCGCGCCTGCGAGATAGGTGGCGTTGGTGTCGCCGTGCACGCCGTCGATGTAGGCGGTGACGTCGATGTTGACGATGTCACCGTCCTGGATCACCGTCGAATCCGGGATGCCGTGACAGATCACCTCGTTCAGCGACGTACAGCATGACTTCGGGAAGTGCCTGTACCCCAAGGTCGACGGATAGGCGCCGTGGTCACAGATGTACTCGTGGACCACCCGGTCGATTTCGTCCGTCGTCACACCCGGCGCGATGACGGCAGCGCCTTCGGCCATCGCCCGGGCGGCGATACGGCTCGCCACCCGCATCTTCTCGATGATCTCCGGCGGCTGCACCCAGGGGTCAGTGGAGCGGGCGGGCCGATCTTTGCCGACGTACTCGGGCCTGCGGATCGCAGCCGGCACGGTCCGGATCGGAGTCGGCCGGCCTGGGGTCAGGGTGGTGCGCAACATGTCCCGAGCCTACGAGACGTCAGCACCGACACATCAGCACCGACACATCAGCACCGACACATCAGCACCGACACATCAGCACCGGCACATCAGCACCGAGACATCAGCACCGGGTCTCACCGGCCAGGTATCAGCGATCGGCCTCCCTGCTCCCTTTCATCGCACGTCACCGTTGGACGTGATCGATCGGACAAGGACCACCGATGAGCACCATGACCTTCAGCCCCTTGCCGGCCACCCGACTGCGGCTGCCACAGTTCGGCGCGGTGCGCCGGGCTCTTGCGGCGCTGACACTGGCAGCGGCGCTGGCAGTTGCTGCATTTGCCGTGACGACATCGCCGCTCACGTCGCAGCTGAGGTCCTCGGTGCGCATCCAGACGGCCACCTCGGCTCTGCACCGGGCAGCCGGCGTCGACCCGACGGCGCACTCTGGCGCCTCCACCGCCAGGGCCGTGCTCGACCGTGCCGGTTGTTGGCGGCAGGCGCATCGGTCGGGCTCGGACCCGTCCGCATGCGAGTCCAGTCCGGGAAGGTGACCGGTCGGGGCCGGCTCAGGACGGCAGGGTGTCGAGGAATTGCGCGCACAGCTGGGTGGCCAGCACCGACGACTCGCCGCCGACGATCATGACCGCGAACGCCAGATCACCGCGGTACCCGATGATCCACGCATGGGCGTGGATGCTGCCGTCCTCGGCGCTGAATTCCGCGGTGCCAGTCTTCGCGTGCACATCGCCATAACGCTCCAGCACGCTGCCAGTGCCTCCCTGCACCACGGCCTGCAGGTAGGTCCTGATGGCCTGCTGAACCTCAGCCGGTCGTTGCGGGGGCGCCTTGTCGACCGTGGTGGTGGTGCCGCGGATCAGGGTGGGCATCGGCATCGTGCCGTTCGCTGCGGTGGCCGCCATCAGGGCCGCGGAGAACGGCGTCATCAACACCTGACCCTGCCCGAACCCGTTCTCGGCGCGCTGCACCTGCGACGGCGCCGGTGGCACCTTGCCGGTGAGGGTGGTCGCCCCGGGCATCACGAAGTCCAAACCGATCCCGTAAGAGGACGCAGCGACGGTGAGCGCATCGGCGGGCAGTTGCGTCGCCACCGACGCGAATGTGGTGTTGCAGGACTTCGCAAAGGCCAGGGTCGAATCGACGGTGCCGAGGTCGAAGTCATGGGAGTTGCGGATCTCCCGCCCGTCGATGGTGAAAGTGCCGGGACAGGCCACCTCCTTCCCGGGTTTGATGATCCCGCTCTCCAGGCCTGCGGTGGCTGTCACCACCTTGAACGTCGAACCGGGCGGGTACTGACCTGTGAGTGCGATGTTGCCCTGCACGTTCGCGGCGGTGTTCTGCGCAACGGCCAGGATTTCGCCCGTGGACGGCTGCATCACCACCATTGCCGCGGGCTTGGCCAACGGCGCGAGAACCTTCTCGGCGCTCTGCTGCAAGGTCCCGTCGAGGGTGAGGACCACCCGGCTGCCCGGGACCGCGGGATGGTCGGCCAGCGTCTCGAGGGCACCTCCGGTGGTGTCGACGATGATGACCTTCCAGCCCTGGGTGCCGGTCAGCTTCGGGGTGGCCACGGCAGTCGCTTCCGGCAGGACCGCCTTGGCGAAGTCCCTGGTGGGGGGCAGGTCCCTGACCTCCGAGGGGAAGCTCAGCCCGGCAATGCGGTCCAGTTGGGGCTTCAGCTTGCGGTAGTCGCGTTCCCGCAGGTTGATCACCGTGTACGTGACGTCCTTCGGTTTCACGGACGCCGATGTCGGCGCAGCGCTCGGCGCTGACGACGAGGATCCGTCGGCCGGTGGTGCGGTGGCCTCCGCAACGGCGACCCCGGCCCCGGCGACGATCGCCTCCGCTGTCACGGACTTGTCGATCCCGGCCAGTACCGGCGCGAGAGCGGCCGCCGTCGGCGCGACCGCCGGTCCAGCCGCCTTCATCACCACGGAGTACACCCTCACGGGCGCCGCCACCTGCACGTTGTTGCGATCGACCAGGACGCCGGGCTGCGCCTCCGTCCGCCGGACCGACAACGTCTGACGCTCACTCAGATCAGGGTGCACCACGGTCGGTGCCCAATCCAGCGACCAGTCGCCGCCTGAATCCCGTTGCCAGGACCAGGTGGCCGGGTAGGACCAGATCTCGTCGTCCGCGAACTTCCAGGTGTAGGTGACGGGGGTGGTCGCCGCATCCGGCTGCGGGCGCTCGGTCGTTCCAACGACGATCTCCAGCGACCGAGGGTCCAGATTGGACGCCACCTCGTCGAGGAACAGTGTGGCCGCGGCGGGGTCCGATGTGAGATCGGCGGCCTTTGTCGCGTCGAGATCCTGCCAGGCGGCGACGAACGCCGAGAGCCGTGCCTCGGGGCCAGGTGTCGCGTCCGGCGCCGTATTCCCTGTGCACGCCGACAGGGCCAGCAACGCCGCCATCAGCGCGATGGCCCGGCTCGCGCGCTCTCTCACGGCCGGCTGCCCTCACGCTTCATGCCTGCCAGTATCCCCAGCGCTGCACGGATTCCTGTCCGGGACATACGGCGCAGAGCGCCTTTCCGCGATGACGATCCCCGGCGACCCGTGATCTGCGCCCGACGGCGTGGTTGACACGTGCTTTCTGCACGCAGTGTGATCATCGACTCACAGAGCTTTGGAAGGATCACGCCGATCCGGCTGCCTCGTTCGACGGCTTCGCACGCGAAAACCATCAGGGAGCGCCATGACGACCGACTCAACCGGTGCCGGAGCAGCTGCTCCCACCGGTCAGCACACCACCGCCCGGTCCAAGACCATGGCGCTCACCGCCATGCTGTTCGCGGTGGCGATGACCTTCATCGACCAGACGATCGTCGCGATCGCCAGCCCGAACATCGCCGAAGAACTGGACCTGTCCCGCAGCGGCGTGCAGTGGGTGATCAACGGTTACATCCTCGCCCTTGCAGCCGGTTTCGCGCTCGGCGGCCGATTGGCCGACGTGCTCGGGTCGAAGCGCGTGGTGCTGGCCGGCATCGTCGGCTTCGCCGGTGCATCGGCGCTCTGCGGCGCCACACCCAAGGGCTCGTTCGCCGAGGCCTGGATCGTCTTCTTCCGCATCATCCAGGGACTGTCCGCGGCCGCGATGATCCCCGCCGCGCTGGCGGTGGTGGTGGCCGCCTTCCCGCTGGGTGAGCGCGGAAAGGCACTGGCGATCTTCTTCGGCATCTCCGGTGGACTGACGGCGATCGGCCCGATCGCCGGGGGCTACCTGACCCAATGGACCTGGCGGGCGATCTTCTGGATCAACATCCCGGTGGCGATCGTGGCCGTCGTGTTCACCGTGATGGCCGGCATCCGGTCCAGCCCCCGTCGCGAACGGATCGATTGGGGCGGCGCGGCGCTGATCGCGGCCGGTATGGCGCTGTCGGTGTTGGGCTTCGAGCAGGCGGCGACCTGGGGCTGGGGAAGTCCGCTGACCTGGCTGTGCATCATCGGCGGCCTGGCCGTGCTGGTGGTCTTCGTGCTGTTCGAACTGCGCGCTCCACAACCATTGATCAAGATCAGGATCTTCGGCGACCGCGCCTTCGTGGTGGACAACGCGGTGCTGTTCTTCTCGATGGTCGCCTTCGTGCCGGTGTTCTTCTTCGCCAGCGTCTACTCGCAGGTCTCGCTCGGCTATGACGCGAACAACGCCGGGCTCTACCTCCTGGTGCTCTTCGCGGGTTTCGCTCCGGCCGCTCAGATCGGCGGTCGAATCCTCGATCAGCGCGGGGCCAAACCCGCCATCGTCGCCGGCAGCGCACTGGGCACGGCGGGGTTCCTGCTCTGGGCCTGGAAGCTGACGGATCTGAGCCTGGGAGCGCAGTGGTGGTGCATCGTCCTGGCCGGAGCGGGCATCGGCCTGCTGCTGGGACCAGCCAGCACCGATGCCACCAATCGCTCCATCAACGCTTCGTACGGGGAGGTCACCGGAATCACCCAGACGGTACGGAACTACGGTTCCGCACTCGGACTCGCCGTGCTGGGCACCGTCCTCGGCAACGTCTTGCGCGACCGACTGACCACCACCTTCGAGGGCTTCGGTGTGCCCGCCGATCAAGCCGCCACGCTGGCGGCCACCGCCGCGGCCGGGAACGGTGGGGTCGATTCGTCCGCGCCGGCCGGGATGCCGGCGGACGTCGCGCAACAGATCGGCGCCGCGGTCGGAGCAGACTTCGCGATCGCCACCCGCGCCGTGCTGATCGGCATGGCCATTGCGCTCTTCATCTCGCTGATCGTCTCGCTGATGCACCCCGGGGGCCGAGTGCTGGTGGAGCGCGTCGAAGCCGACCCGGCCCCGCCCGACAGCGTCACCACCGCCAGCGTCACCACCGCCAGCATCACCACCGCCAGCGATCACCACCGACAACGACACCACCGACAACGATCACCACCGACAACGACACCGGCGACCGCGTGGACTCAGCGAACGCCGGGGACCCGGCGAGCTAGAACAACACTGACGCGAAGGTGCCCACCTGCTCGAAGCCGATCCGGCTGTAGGTCCGCCGGGCGGGGGCGTTGTAGGCATTGACGTACAGACTCGGAATCCGGCCCAGGTCATGTTGAATCGACCGGACCACTGCCGCCATCGCCGGCCCGGCCAGTCCCCGTCCACGCAGTTGCGGGTGCACCCAGACACCTTGGATGAGCGCGACAGTGTTGGACAGTGAACCGATCTCGGCCTTGAACATCACGGTCTGGCCATCGAACCGGGCGTAGGCCCGGCCGGAACCGATCAGCTCGGCGATCCGCGCGCGGTATGCACGCCCTTCGTCACCGGCCCGCGGATCGACGCCGACCTCCTCGCTGAACATCGCCACCGCTGACGGGAAGTACGTTTCCAGCTCGTCCGGTCTGACCAACCTGACGTGGGGGTCGACCGGCCCGAATGGATCGGTGGCACACGTCAACAATGGTTGATCCGGCCGTACATCCCGAGCCGGTCCCCAGCGCGGCTCGAGCCGTTCCCACAGCTGCTTGACGAGGTCGGCCTGTCCGAGAATGGTGGCGCACTTGCGTCCGCGGCGGGCGGCGATCTGCGCGAAGGATCTCATCGAAGAGGCGTCACCGGACAGCGGCACCATGGATGCCCCGGCGAACAGCAGTCCGTCACGGCCGCCGCCGACGCCCCAGAACTGCCCGCCCATGGCAGCCTCGTTCATCCCGACCTGCTCGAAACGTGCGGCGACCATGCAGGTCGTGATCGGGTCCGCCGCGAGCACCCTGGACACCTGACCGGTGTGCGATGGGCCGAGCACCCTGGCGAAACTGGCGGTCAGCATGCCGAGCCGAGCCCGCCCCGGACACAGGAGCCGGCAGCGGGACCGGCGGTTCCGATGGCCGGCCGGGCGGACCCGGGATGCAGGATCACGTGGTGCCTTCACAGGGTCGGCGGGGACTTGACGCACACAATGCCATGAAGGCGGCCCGCGGGGCGGGAACCCGTTGACGTCAGTGGGGAATTCGCATGGCCGGAGCAATCAGGCGAGGCTGACCGAAGGCTCGCCGCTGACCACACCGGCGTCGCGCATCAGATCCGCGAGCCGCATGGCCTCCTCGATCAGCGTCTCGACGATCTGCGACTCGGGCACGGTCTTGATCACCTCGCCCTTGACGAAGATCTGCCCTTTGCCGTTGCCGGACGCGACACCGAGATCGGCCTCGCGGGCCTCGCCGGGACCGTTCACCACGCAGCCCATGACCGCCACCCGCAGCGGGACGTCGAGCCCCTCCAGACCGGCGGTCACCTGCTCGGCGAGGGTGTAGACATCCACCTGCGCCCGACCGCAGGAGGGGCAGGAAACGATCTCGAGTCCCCGTTCGCGCAGGTTCAGCGACTCGAGGATCTGCAGTCCGACCTTGACCTCCTCGACGGGTGGCGCGGACAGCGACACCCGGATCGTGTCGCCGATGCCCCGGGACAGCAGCGCCCCGAATGCGACGGCCGACTTGATCGTCCCCTGGAAGGCCGGGCCGGCCTCCGTGACGCCGAGATGCAAGGGGTAGTCACACTTCTCGGCCAGCAGTTCGTACGCCCTGACCATGATCACCGGGTCGTTGTGCTTGACGGAGATCTTGATGTCGCGGAAATCATGCTCCTCGAACAGCGAGCATTCCCACAACGCGGATTCGACCAGTGCCTCCGGGGTGGCCTTGCCGTACTTGGCCAGCAACCGCTTGTCCAGCGAGCCGGCGTTGACGCCGATCCGGATCGGAGTGCCTGCGTCCTTGGCGGCGCGGGCGATCTCGCCGACCTTGTCGTCGAAGGCCTTGATGTTGCCGGGGTTCACGCGCACCGCGGCACATCCGGCGTCGATGGCGGCGAACACGTACTTCGGCTGGAAATGGATGTCGGCGATCACCGGCAGCTGCGACTTCTTGGCGATGACGGCCAGTGCCTCGGCGTCGTCGTTCGTGGGAACGGCGACCCGGACGATCTGGCAGCCGGATGCGGTCAGCTCGGCGATCTGCTGCAGCGTCGCATTGATGTCGGCAGTGACGGTGGTCGTCATCGACTGCACCGATACCGGCGACTCGCTACCAACTCCCACGCCGCCCACGTTCAGTTGCCTGGTCCGGCGGCGAGGCGCGAGGACCGGGACCACCCGGTCGGCCGGCATGCTCGGCAGGCCCAGACCGATTGGCGTGGGCCCGATCGTCGTGGAACCGGTGGCGGTGGACGGTGCTCCGGACGGATTGGTGACAGACATCAGGCGGCTTTCTCGGGAAGGGCAGGTGCAGTGTGGCCGGTGGAAGCGTCCAGCCGGGAAGGATCAGTTGAACAGCTTCACAGGGTTGACGATGTCGGCGATCAGCGTCAGGGCGGTCAGCCCGATGAACAACAATGCCACCACGTAAGCGACCGGCATCAACTTCGCCACGTCGAACGGGCCAGGGTCTGCCTTGTTCCGGGCCTTGGCCCACCCCCGGCGGACCCACTCGATCATCGCGCCGAGAATGTGCCCGCCGTCCAAGGGCAGCAGCGGCAGCATGTTCAGCAGGAACAGGCTCATGTTGAAGCCTGCGACGAGATTGAGGAACAGCACCCATTTGTCGGTGGTGGTGGTGCGGTCGCTCTCCAGGATCTCGCCGCCGATCCGACCTGCGCCGACGATGCCGACCGGCGAGTCCAGGGGCCGCGCCTCGTTGCTGAAGATGGACGTCCACAGAACCGGGATCCGCGCCGGTATGGCCACCACCGCCTTTGCGGCAGCACCGATGAAGTCACCGGTACGGGTGATCGCCGCGCCGATCGACTGCGGTTCGTACGGCGCGGTCACGGAGATTCCAAGGAATCCGGCCGGTGCGACGCCTGTCTGCACACCCGCCTCGTCGACCACCGGGCGCTCGGTCTGCACGATCGGTACGGCCACCGTGACCTGTTGACCGTCACGGAGGTACTCCAGTTGCACCGTTCGGCCGGCGGCCGCCCGGATGAGGCCGGTCAACTGATCCCAATCGGTGACTGCCGTGCCGTCGAAGCCGACGATCGTGTCGCCGGGCCGAAGGCCGGCCAGCGCGGCCGGCGTCTGCGGGTCGGACGGCGCGCACTGGCTCCGCTGTCCCGTACCGGCCGCGGCGGCGGGAATGACGCACTCGCTGACCGTGGCAACCGTCGTGCTCTGCGTCGGCACCCCGATGCCCACGAGCAGGATGCTGAAGATTCCGACGGCCAGGATGAGGTTCATGAACGGCCCGGCGGCCATCACGACGATCCGCTTGGCCGGGTGCAACTGGTAGAACTGCCGGCCGTCGTCGGCGGCGGTCACCTGGGAACGATCGCCTGCCCTGGTGTCCTCGACGATGTTGCGAACCAGCCCGGCCGCGCCCATGGCCGTGGTGGAGATCTTCTGCCGGCCGTCAGGTCCGGGCGGCACCATGCCGATCATTCGTATATAGCCGCCCAGCGGCACAGCTTTGATCCCGTATTCGGTCTCCCCGACCTGCTTGGACCACAGCGTCCGACCGAACCCGATCATGTATTGGCTGGTCCGGACGTTGAACAGCTTGGCGAAGGTGAGGTGGCCGAGTTCGTGCCAGGCGATCGAGAACAGCAGCGCCAGGACGAACAGTATGATCCCGATCACGGTCCACATCAGTGCGCCGCCCCCATCCTGATTTTCGGGACCGGATCTGCGCCGAGTGCCCTGACGATCTCCCGGGCCCGCGCGCGGGCCCAGTCCTCCGTGGCCCAGACGTCATCGACATCCCGTGGGTTGCTCCTGGCGTGATCGGCCTCGTCCAGGATGCGCGCCAGCACATCGGAGATGCCTGTGAACCCCAGGTGACCCTCACGGAAGGCGGCCACGGCCTCCTCGTTGGCTGCGTTGAACGCGGCGGGCACGGTACCGCCGGCGCGACCGGCGGCGATGGCGATGTCCAGGGCCGGGAAGGCCGCGCGATCGACTGGCTCGAACGTCCAGGACGCAGCACGGGAGAAGTCGCACGCCGCCGCCGCCCCGTCCAGCCGGTGCGGCCACGCGAGCGCAAGGCCAATCGGCAGTTTCATGTCCGGCGGGCTTGCCTGGGCCAGGGTCGACCCGTCGACGAAGGTCACCATCGAATGGATCACCGACTGGGGGTGCACCACGACCTCGATGCGGTCGTACGGGATGCCGAACAGAAGGTGCGCCTCGATCACCTCCAGACCCTTGTTGACCAGGGTCGCGGAGTTGATCGTGACGACCGGACCCATCGACCAGGTGGGGTGGGCCAGCGCCTGTTCGGCCGTGACGGTCGACATCTCGGCTGAGCTGCGGCCGCGGAACGGTCCGCCCGACGCCGTCACGACCAGCTTGGCGACTTCCGACGGCGCCCCACCCCGCAAGCACTGGGCCAGCGCGCTGTGCTCGGAGTCGACGGGAACCAGCTGACCCGGGGCGGCGGCGTCCAGCACCAGCGGCCCACCGGCGACCAGCGACTCCTTGTTTGCCAGGGCGAGCACGCGACCAGCGCGCAACGCGGCCAACGTCGGCTCGAGGCCGATGGAACCGGTGATGCCGTTCAGGACCACGTCCGCCTCCACGGACTCCACCAGTTCGGTGGCGGCTCGCGGACCGGTGAGCTCCGGCCGAGGCCCACCGTCGGGCCAGGCCGCGACGGCGACAGTCGCGCCGGGATGCGCAGCGGCCTGTCCGGCCAGCAGTTCGGGTTGGCCTCCCCCGGCCGCGAGCCCGACGACCTCGAACATCTCCGGGTGGTGCGCCATCACCTCCAGCGCCTGGGTGCCGATCGACCCGGTGGAGCCGAGCACGATGACCCGGCGCCGGCCGCCGGTCGTCAGATCCGGCGACGGCGTGCTCGAGGCTGGGTCCGAGGAAGCTGACGTCACGCCGTCCATCCTGCTCCACCGCCCCGACAACCAGGGCCGGTCCGGGTGCGCGGTGAGCAGAAACACCGCTCGAACACGCCCGGCGGACATACTGGCGTGATGCCGCCCCGCAGGATCCTCAGCACCCGCTGGGTGACGGTGATCATGGTGGTGGCGCTGGTCTGCTCGATCGCCGTGGTGTGGAGCTTGATCCAGGTGACCGGCGGCACGCCGGCGTCGTCCTCCGCTCCCCCGGTCTCCGAGAGCGCGGCAGGCGGCGCGTCGGCCGGGACAGCATCGACCGACCCGACTTCGGCTTCTGCAGGGACCGGAAGCTCACCCTCCCGGCCGACCGTGCGCACGACCGACGGCAGCCCGGCGGCACCAGGGTCTCCGGACTCGGGAACGCCGCAACCATCGTCGTCATTGCTGATGCCATCGACCGCAACCGTGCTACCCGGTTCCGCGCTACCACTGCCAGCTGCGTGGACGGGTACCGCGGAACTGACGATCACGGTCCTCGGCCGCTGCGCGAAGGCCGGCGGAACCTCCTCGTACACGCGTGAAGCGGATCTCGCGCTGCAGATCCCGGCTGCAGGCTCGGGACCGATCGGTGACGCGAACCCGTTGTCGTTGACGCTGGGCATCACACCGGCCGGCGTGCCCGGGTTGTCGGTGTACTCGGCCGCCACAGGCCCCGACGGCGCCGTTCGCCGGACGTGGTGGCTGGCAACCGGAACATCCGCCGCACCCAAGGGCGCAGGCAGGACAGAACTGTTCGGCGTGCTGATCGACGATCAGCCGATCGACGGCGTGCTGCCTCCGAACCTGCTCGTGGACAACGAGACCGACCTGCAACCGTGCGACAACAGCAGCACCGTCCGGGCTCCGCGGATTCTCGCAGCTGGATCGACGTTGACCGGTTGGGTCGACGTGACCGCCGGACATCTCGACCTGAAGGCGACCACCACCGACGGCGAGCGGTCGGTCTCCGCGGCCATCACACTGTCCCGCCGCGCCGGGACCTGACCGCCTGGGGGTCATCCGCCGTTGCCGCACGCCCCCCGGATTTGCTGCGGAGCGGCTCACCAGGCAACTCCCAGGTGGCATCGCGGAGGATCAGGGCCTCGCCGGTGGCGCCGTGCGTGTGCCGGCCGTCCTTCTCCACCGCCGGCGGCGCGATGGCGTCGCGGCGCGCCTGTCGGAGGAGAGCTCCTTCAGCCGGGCGGTGATGTCGGCATTGTTGAAGCCGTTGAGTCGTATCGCCGCTTCTGCCCATTCCCCGGCGTTGACCTCGTCGCGGTACGCCCGGTCGAGCTCGGCCCGATCCCGCTGGACCGTCAGCGCGCGAGGAAGTGCCTGGCGCGTCGGAGTGTTGCCGGCGGAACGTTGTAGCGCCAGAACGGCCGACGCCCCCGGTCGCACCTGGCCCCGCAGTGCCGTGGAACATCGAATCGGCGCACCGCTGGTTTCCGGCCAGGCGGTGGAGGCGAAACGCCCGTCCGCCCCGTCAGGCACCGGCCACGGCGGCGTCCGCGCACCCGGCTCCGCTCTCCGGGGGCATGCCGCCCGGCCGACCCGGAATCCCGCCGCCATGCGAAGATGCCATCGGAGCGATCGCCGCGCGGTTGCCGCACGGCAGCACCGAACCGAACAGCACCGAACCGCACACCCTGATCCGGGAGGACCCGTGGCCGGCACGTCACTCGAGCACCGTTCCGCCGCGGGCGACGACGAGCAGCAGCAGGGCACCGAAGTCGCCCGCCTGCAGACCGGCGAGCTCGTGAGCTACAACCCGGACGCGCCCAGCGAGGAGTGGGGCTGGCACGGCAGCTGGAGCCAGATGGCGCCGCGCGGCTCCAGGTTCCTGTTGTGGCTGGGGTGCGCAGGCCTGTTCCTGATGATCTTCGGCAACCAGGAGTCCAACGTCGAGAACTGGTGGCTGGCCGTGCTCGGCACACTCATGGCGATCTGGCTCGTCTGGCGTGAGATCAACATCCGCAAGGAACGCGCCCGCCGCCCCTGACCGACCCGCTCCGGCGGTCCGTGCGGCCCTCAGTTGCCACGTCAGCCGATGTGGACGAAGTGGCCCACCTCGCCGACGTTCGCCGTCGCGACCATCACCTGCACCAACCGGTGTTCTGTCAACGGCACCGAATGCTCTCTGTCGCCACAACGCCTACCCCGCACCACGAGCACGAACCACCGACGCTCCGCACGCCGGGCGGCGGCGGTTACTGTTCTGCTGCCGCCAGCTGACCGCAGGCAGCGGCGATTTCCTGACCCCTGGTGTCCCTGACCGTGCACGCGACCCCCTGGGCGCGCACCCGCCGCACGAACTCGTCCTGCACCGGCTTCGGCGAGGCGTCCCACAGCGAACCCGGAGTCGGGTTCAGCGGGATGAGATTGACGTGCACCAACTGGCCGAGGTGTTGGCGGAGCAGTTCACCGAGTCGGTCGGCGCGCCACGGCTGGTCGTTGATGTCGCGGATCAGCGCGTACTCGATCGATACCCGTCGGCCGGTGGTGTCGGCGTAGGCGCGGGCGGCCCGCAACACCTCGTCCACCTTCCAGCGGTCGTTGACCGGGACCAACGTGTCCCGTAGTTCGTCATCGGGCGTGTGCAGTGACACCGCCAGCCGGACCTGCAGGTTCTCGGCGGTCAGCTTCTCGATCGCCGGCACCAGCCCCACGGTGGAGACCGTCACCGAACGCGCCGAGATGCCGAGGCCGTCGGGCGCCGGCGCGGTGATCATCCGAACAGCCGCAAGCACCCGCTTGTAATTGGCGAGCGGCTCCCCCATCCCCATGAACACGACGTTGGACAGTCTCCCGGGCTCGCCGAGGGCACCGTCTCGTGCCGCCCGGGCAGCCAGGCGGACCTGTTCAACGATCTCGGCGGTCGACAAATTGCGCTGCAGGCCACCCTGCCCGGTGGCGCAGAACGGGCAGGCCATGCCGCACCCCGCCTGGCTCGAGACACACAAGGTGATCCGCCCGGGATAGCGCATGAGCACCGACTCGATGAGCGTCCCGTCGTGCGCCCGCCACAGCGTCTTACGGGTATCCCCGTCGTCGCAGGCCAGAGAGCGAACCTCGGTCAGCAGATTCGGCAGCAGCCGATCCACGAACTCCGTCCGTCCCTGCACCGGCAGGTCCGTCATCTCGTCCGGATCGCGGGTCAGGCCCGCGAAGTAGTGGTGCGCCAGCTGCGACGCCCGGAAGGCCGGCTGGCCGGCTTCGCGGACAGCGTCGCGGCGGCCGGCGACATCGAGGTCGGCGAAATGCACCGGCGGCATACCGCGGCGCGGAGCGGTGAAGACGAGCGGGAGGGTGGTTGCCATAGCCGGTCCAGTGTTCCACGGTCCGCGCGGCGTCCCGGCTCGTCGGCGCGGCCGTCACCGAGTCGCACCGGACCAGTGACACCGCAGCACGTCCCGTGACGCAGCAGGACGTTGCGGTGACACCGCAGGCCGTCGCACGGGATATATGCGACGTACCAGACAGATCGGCAATACCGGCGCAGTGTGTTGACGATCCAGTCAGGCCACAGGTGGGACTCGACGCCATCTCGCGTGCATCACGATTGCGCCCAAACCCGGCAACTCCCACACAAATCCACACGGTAGACCGCCTGAATGCTTCCGAATGTTTCTGAATGTGTTGACATCGATCGCCAAGAGCCCTATAACTGTGTGCACGGCCACAACGTCGAGTCGCAGGTATTAGCACCGAGGACAACGATTCAAGACGTCGAAACCGGATACGCAGGGATGGATGCACGGTCAATGGCTGCTGACAGGCAGTTCCAGGTCGGCAGGCTTCCGCCCGATGTGTGCGCAGAAATGTTTCATCGCAGGTTGCACGACCAGCTCAAGCCCCACTGATCGCCATGCCCCAGACAACGGAGTCGACATGTACGCACCCGAACGGCAGCAGGCCATCCTCGGCCGCGCCCGCTCGGACGGACGTGTCGAGGTCAACACCCTGGCCGAGCTGTTCGACGTCACTGCCGAAACGATCCGACGCGATCTGACCGGGCTCGAGCGCCGCGGCGTCCTGCGCAGAGTCCACGGCGGCGCCATCCCGGTCGAGCGGCTCAGCATGGAGTTGCCCGTCAACCAACGATTCGATCTCAACGCGGCCGAAAAGGAGAGGATCGCCAAGGCAGCGCTCGAGCAGCTCCCGGACAGTGGATCCATCATCGTCGATGCCGGCACCACCACCGTGCGGTTCGCCGAGATGCTGCCCCCGGAAAGGCACCTCATCGTGGTCACGCACGCCCTGCCGATTGCCGCCCTGCTGGCCGAGCGCAGCAACCTCACCTTGCACCTGGTCGGCGGCCAGGTCCGCCCCGGCACCCTCGCCGCCGTCGGAAGTTGGGCCGAACGGGACCTCGCCGGCGTCATCGCCGATGTCGCGTTCGTCGGCACCAACGGGATCAGCCCTGCCCGCGGCCTGAGCACACCTGATCTCGCCGAGGCCGCCGTCAAACGTGCCCTCATCCGCTCCGCCCGCCGCACGGTCGTGCTGGCGGACCACAGCAAGTTCGGCCGCGACGAGTTCGCTCACGTGGCCGACATTGCCGACATCGACACGATCATCACCGACACCGAAGTGGACGAAGAGATGGCACGAGAAATCGAAGATGCGGGACCGGAGGTGATCCGCGCATGACGGATCCCTCCCGAGATCCAAGCCCCGGCGGGACAATCGGGTCCGCACAGGCGGGCACGGTCGTCACCGTCACCCCGAATCCCAGCCTGGACCACACGGTCGAGGTCGACGAGCTCGTCCGGGGCGAGGTGCAGCGCACCAGCCATGCGCTCGTGGAAGCCGGCGGCAAGGGAGTCAACGTCGCACGCGCCCTGGCCAAGCACGGGCACCACACGACCGCGATCCTGCCGGCCGGTGACGACGCCCAGCGAATGATCGGACTGCTCACCCCGCAACATGTCTCGACCATCGCGGTACCGATTTCCGGCGCGATCCGGACGAACATCGCGGTCGTCGAGGCCGATGGCACGACCACCAAATTGAACGAGCCCGGTGCGACCCTCTCCACAAAGGAGGTGACGGCGCTGCTGGAGACGGTGGAGAAGGAATTGGCCGAGCGGCCGACCTGGCTGGTCGCAGCCGGCAGCCTGCCCGCCGGTGCGCCCGACGACTTCTACGCTCGAGTGACGAAAGCCGCTGTCGCGCAGGGAGTCCCGGTGGCGATTGACACCTCCGGACCCGCTCTCGCCGCCGCCATCGACGCCGGCGCCACCGTCGTGAAGCCCAACCTGGAAGAACTCCAGGAGCTGATCGACACCCCTCTGGTCACCGTCGGCGATCTGGTCGACGCAGCCCGGCAGCTCCGGGAGCGCGGCTGCAGGGACCTGCTGGTCAGCCTCGGCGGACACGGCGCGCTGCTGATCACGGCCGATGGGTCGTGGTGGGCGGGCGGTCCGCCGCTGGTGCCCAGAAGCACCGTCGGTGCCGGTGACAGCACCCTGTCCGGCTATCTGCACACGGTGGGCACCCCCGCCGAGCGACTCGCCGGAGCCGTTGCCTGGGGCAGGGCGGCGTGCCTGCTGCCCGGCAGCACCGTTCCCGGCCCGCAAGAAACGCAAGCCTGCGCCGGCGCGGTCCGCGTCGTCGCCGATCCCGATCCCCTCCAAGCAGTGAAGGACGTCGCATGACAGACCTCATCACCGAAGATCTGGTTGTTCTCGACCTGGTCGCCAAGGACAAGGCCGATGCCACCCGGCAACTCGCCGAGAAGCTGCAGGCAGCAGGCAGGGTGACCGATCTCGACGGGTTCCTCGCAGACGTCGCCGCCCGCGAGGCCCAGATGGCCACCGGCATGCCGGGCGGCATTGGCCTTCCGCACGCCCGGTCCGAGCACGTCACCGCGCCGTCGCTCGGCCTGGCCCGGGTGCCCGCCGGCGTCGACTTCGGCGCTCCGGACGGTCCGGCCACCCTGGTGTTCCTGATCGCCGCTCCCGCCGGTGGCGGCTCCGAGCACCTGACCATCCTGGCGGCGCTGGCCCGCCGGCTGGTGCGCCCCGCGTTCCGCCAGACGATCATCGATGCCCCCGACGCCGCGTCGGTGGCTTCCTACGTGCAAGGAGAGGTGGGAGGGCAGTGAAGTTCGTCGCCGTCACGTCATGCCCAACGGGCATCGCACACACCTACATGGCTGCCGAGAATCTCGAGCAGGCCGGTAAGGCCGCAGGCCACGACGTCCAGGTCGAAACCCAGGGATCGGCCGGCACCGTGCCGCTGCCGGACGATGTCATCGCTGCGGCGGACGGCGTCATCTATGCCGCCGACCTCGAAGTGAAAGGCAAGAGCCGGTTCGCCGGCAAACCGTTCATCGACGTCGGCGTCAAGAAGGCCGTGCATGACGGGCCCGGCGTGCTCGCCGCGGCCGTCGCCGCGGTGGAAAACGCCCCCAAGGGTGGCGTTGCCACACCGGCTGCCAGCCCCGCAGCCGCCTCGTCGAGCAGCTCGGCCACCCGCAACGTGGGTGTGGGCACCCGCGTCCGGCAGTGGTTGATGACCGGCGTGTCATACATGATCCCGTTCGTCGCCGCGGGCGGCATTCTGATCGCGCTGGGCTTCCTGTTCGGCGGCGACGAGGTCGTCAGCAAGCTGTACGGCGGAACCGTCGACGGCGTCACCTTTGTCGACACCGCCGGCACCCTGCCCGTCGCCTTCCCGACCGGTGGCAGCTTCGACCTGATCCTGCAGCAGGCGGGATTCGCCGGTGTGCTGTTCGTGCTCGGCAAGGTCGCCTTCTTCATGCTGGTGCCGATCCTGTCCGGCTACATCGCCTTCGCCATCGCCGACCGTCCCGGCCTGGTGCCCGGCATCGTCGGTGGCCTGCTGGCAGGTGTCCTCGGCGCCGGCTTCCTTGGCGGCTTGGTCTCCGGCTTCGCCGCCGGTGGCATCGCCTACGCACTGACCCGGCTGCGGGTGCCCAAGGGCGTCCGGGGCGTCATGCCGGTCGTGGTGATCCCGCTGGTCTCGACCATCGTGGTCGGCCTGTTCATGATCTACATCGTCGGCAAGCCGATCGCGTCGGCCACCACCTGGCTGACCGACTGGCTGACCGGTCTGGGCGGATCGACCGCCATCGTGCTGGGCATCGTGCTCGGCCTGATGATGGGCTTCGACCTCGGTGGCCCGGTCAACAAAGTGGCCTACACGTTCGCCGCGGCCGGCCTGACCACCGCCATCACCAACTCCACCGGTGGCACCGCGCTGGTCATCATGGCTGCCGTGATGGCCGCCGGCATGACACCGCCGCTCGGCATGGCGCTGGCCACCGCGGTTCGCAAGAGGCTGTGGACCGAAGCCGAGCGCGACAACGGCCTGGCCTGCTGGTTGCTCGGTGCCTCCTTCATCACCGAGGGCGCCATCCCGTTCGCCGCCGCGCACCCGCTGCGCGTCATCCCGTCCACGATGATCGGGTCCGCCGTCACCGGCGCCCTGGTCATGGGCTTCGGCAACGAACTGCGTGCGCCGCACGGTGGGATCTTCGTTCTCCCGCTGGTCAGCAGCCCGGTGCTGTACGTGATCGCCATCGTCATCGGCACGGTGGTCACGGCCGGCATCGTCATCGCCCTGATGAGCCTGGACAAGAAGAACACCGAAGCACTGGCTCATGACGAAGACATCCGCGAGGGTGTCGCCGCCTGACGGGGGCAGCCGCGTGTGCCGCGGCCGGGACTGCAACGATGTCTGACGCAGTTCCGGCCGCGGCCGCCGGGTCCTACCCGAGTTCGACAGCCGCACCGATCCCCGTCCGCCGTCCCACCCGTCTGCTTTCCCACCCGGTCATCGGCCGGGAGAACAAGGAGTTCTGATGCCCAGCCGTACCGTCAAGGTAGCTTCCCGCGTCGGCCTGCACGCCAGGCCCGCGTCGCTGTTCGTGCAGGCCGTCACCGCCACCGGGTTGCCGGTCACCATCGCCAAGTCCGGCGGTGATCCGGTGGACGCCAGGAGCATCCTGATGGTGATGGGGCTGGGCGTCGGCAGCCAGGAGGAAGTCACCCTGAGCGCCGAGGGCGACGGTGCAGATGACGCTCTTGACAAGCTGGTCGAGCTCCTCAAGGTCGACCACGACGCAGCCTGACGTCCACCCGGCCCGTGTCAGCCCGCGTCGCTCGGCCCCGACTCACTCGGCCGTGCGCGCGGCCGCCTGGCGCCGGCAACCACGTACCGGCCGGCGCAACAATCCAGTGCCACATGGCGTCTCGTCACCCATGTCGCACCGTGCGCCGGCCGGTATCCCCACTCCCGTCCCGCTGCATCAATCCCCCGCTGTACCAATCCCCCGCTGTACCAATCCCCCTGTATCCATCCGCCCTGTATCCATCCGCCCTGTATCGACATTGGAGTTGACCGTCCATGACCAGCACCACGACGACCGGCGGCACCGGAACCGGCACCAGCGCATCGGCCGGCTCATCAGCCGCGCCCGACTTGACCGGCATCGGAGTCGGCCGCGGCTCTGCCGTCGGGTCGGTGGTCAAACTCGCGCCGGCGGCCCGACCACCGTCCGACGAGCCCTCTGCCACTGATGTGGGGAGCGCGGAGTCGCTCGTCAAGGCCTCCTTCGACTACGTCGCGAACAGCCTGCGCGCTCGCGCGGCGGCCGCCCAGGCCGCGACAGCCGCGGTACTGGAAGCCACGTCGTTGATGGCGCAGGACCCGGGCCTGTTCGCCGACGTGAAGCGCCGCATCGAGCAGGGCACCGGTCCGGCAACGGCGGTCGACGAAGCAGTGGAAGGGTTCTGCAAGATCCTCGAGGCCAGCGGGCCGTACCTCGCCGAGCGGGTCACCGACCTGCGGGACGTCCGCGATCGCATCGTGGCCAACGTTCTGGGCCTGCCCGAGCCCGGCCTGCCGGAGCTCTCGAAGCCAACCGTGATCGTGGCCGCCGACCTCGCGCCCGCGGACACCGCGACGCTGGACCTCAATCACGTCGTCGGCATCGTGACCGAACTGGGCGGGCCGACCAGCCACACGGCCATCATCGCCGCTCAGCTCGATCTGCCCTGTCTGGTCCGGGTCCCCGGCGCACTGCAACTGCCGGACGACGCCACCATCGCCATCGACGCTGCCACCGGTTCGGTCGTCATCGATCCGGATGACGAACTCCGTGAAGCCATCATCGCCCGCCGCAAGGCCCGTGCCGCGCTGAAGACGGCCACCGGCGGTGCCGGCCGGACGTCGGACGGGGTGGCCGTCCAGTTGCTGGCCAACATCGGTGCCGTCGAGGACGCCGAGCGCGCCGCAAAGGAGGACGTCGAGGGGGTCGGACTGTTCCGCACCGAGGTTCTGTTCCTCGACTCCGCCACGGCGCCTACGGTTCAGGACCAGCTGAAGGCCTACACCAAGGTGTTCACCGCGTTCGGCGACCGGAAGGTGGTCATCCGGACGCTGGATGCGGGCGCCGACAAGCCGCTGGCCTTCGCGCCGAGCGAAGAGGAGGAGAACCCGGCCCTCGGTGTCCGCGGGTACCGGATGGACCGCCGGTTCCCGCAATTGCTCGACGACCAGCTGGAGGCCATCGCGCAGGCCGCCAAGGCGACCGGGGCCAAGGTCTGGGTGATGGCGCCGATGATTTCCACCGTGCACGAGGCGAAGGCCTTCACCGACAAGGTCCGGGCGCACGGGCTGCCGGTCGCCGGGATGATGGTCGAGGTGCCTGCTGCGGCGCTGCGTGCACGCCACATGATGAAGCTGGTCGACTTCGCCAGCATCGGCACCAACGACCTCACGCAGTACGCCATGGCGACCGACCGGATGGCCGGGGAGCTCGCCGAGCTCCTCGATCCGTGGCAGCCCGCCGTCCTGGATCTGATCGCCGCCACCGGTGAGGCCGGTAAGGCCGCCAACAAGCCTGTCGGGGTCTGCGGTGAGGCGGCCCGCGATCCACTGCTCGCCCTGGTGCTCGTCGGACTCGGCATCAGCAGTCTGTCGATGGCACCGGCCGGTGTGCCCGCGGTTCGATTCGCGTTGTCGCGCACGGACCTTGCCTCGTGCGAGGCCATGGCTGCCGCCGCGCGTGACGCCGAGGATGCCGCATCGGCGAGGGCTGCTGTGGAGAAGCTCGTCGACGCGGAGGTGCTCCTGGCGCTCTGAGCTGGTGGACGCGGACAGTGCGCTGTCGGCTCGTCCATCCGCCAGATCTGTCGAGAGATGTTCGCGAAAGGCGGGCAGCCCGGGTGGCTGCCCGCCTTTCGGCCTTCGCGCCGTCGACGCAGGGACGGTCAGGCGGCCAGCGCCTTGCCCGCTTCGCGCCGTCGACGCAAGGAACGGTCAGCTCCTTGCCCGCTTCGCCCGGTCGACGCAGGGACGGCCAGCGCCTTGCCCGCCTCCCACCGTCGACGCAGGGCGGTCAAGCGGTCAGCGCCTTGCCCGCTTCGCCCGGTCGACGCAGGGACGGCCAGCGCCTTGCCCGCCTCCCCCCGTCGACGCAGGGACGGTCAAGCGGCCAGCGCCTTGCCCGCTTCGCGAGCCGAGCCGAGCCGAACCGAACCGAGCCGAGTCGGGCCCAGCCGAGCCGGACAGGAACGGCCGGCACGTCAGGTCACTCACGCTGGATGGCCGAACGCGTTCTTCCTGACGGATTCGTTCGTATCCCCTGCCGGTATGCTAGAATCGAACGTATGTTCGAGTCCGGCAAGCGAGCAGCAGAGGGTGGGTGACATGGACAACGACCCAGTGGCTGGCTGTCCGACCACACACAATCCGTGGGCAGGCATCGCGGACGGTGCGGCGTCGGTGGAATCGGTGACCGCGCTGCTCGACGTGGATCCGGTCGGGTTGACCGGGGCGGCCCTGGTGGATGCCATCGCGGCGGCGGAGAAAGCGCTGTCGTTGCTCGCCGGGGTGCAGATGCGGCTACAGGCTGCGTTGGCGGTGCCCTTCATCGCCGGTGATCCGACCCGGCTAGCGAATCGGCTTGGTCGCAAGAGCTGCATCCCAGGCGATGACGACATCCACACCGCGCTTTTCGTCCCCGAAGCAGCGGTGTCGCTGGCGGCCGGGGAGATCGCCGCGGCGCTGCGTATTTCACCCATCACCGCCGGCATCCGCGTCCGCAGCGCACAAGACATGACGACGGTGCTGGCGCCCACGCTGACAGCAATGGAAACCGGTGTACTCGACCGAGGCAAGGCGATGATCATCGCCGAACACTGCGCACCGCTGAGCCCCGAACACACCACCGCCGTGCAAGATCTGGTGCTTCGCCGGGCCGGGTCGCTGTCCAATGGCGAGCTGCGCGATCTGACCGGGGAAGCGGTGATCACAGTCGACCCCGACGGTGCCCGGGAACGACACGACCACGCCGCCGCCCGCCGCGCCCTGGTGCTGAATGCCTTGCCCGACGCGATGGCTTGCCTCCGTGCGACGCTGCCGGCCGACGGTGCGGTGAAGATCTTCCAGCTCAGCGACCTGCTCGCCACCGCTACTGCAGGCGCCCCCGACGACCTTCGGGGCATCGCCGCCCGCCGCGCCGACGCCCTGGTCGATGTCGCCGAACAACTGCTCACCCACGGACACCTGGACCTCACCGGTTACCTCGGCGCACCGCTGCCCGACCACTCGAGCCCCTCTCCCCGATCGTCACGACCAAAAACGGGCGACCGCAGCACGCCCGACAATGACGAAGCCAACACCAACAACGCAGACGGCATCGACAGCACCGAAGCCCGTTGCCAGATCGGTGGTTCAGCCGGCGACCCGCAGAGCGACCTCGACGTGTTCGCTCCTGGTGACGTCAGCTGGACAGAATCCGAAGACAAGGAAGATCACACCGACACCGACACCGACACCGGCACCGGCCTGCAGGCGCGACCAACCGTCGGTGCAGCCAGCGACGGTGCTCCGGGTCAGCAGGCGCTACCAAGGCCGGGCCCAGCCTCGGCACCCACCGACCAGGCCCTCCGGGACCGCCGGTCCCTGACTCGGCAGGGACGCCGACCACACTTGTCCGTGGTGATCGGCGTCGAAACCCTCGCCGGGCTCAACGACCTACCCGCAAGGCTCGCCGGATACGGCGCTATCCCCGCCGGCATTGCGCGCAGCATCGCCGCGTCCGCCGCCACCATCAGCACCTTGACCGCCGACCCCAACACCGGCACCGCCACCCACGCCGGCGCACTCACCTACCGGCCCCGTCAGGAACTGCGCGACCAGATCACCGCCCTGCTCAGCACCTGCCAGTTCCCTTCATGCCGACAACCCAGCTGGCGCTGCGACATTGACCACCGTGAATCCTTCGACCACCATCACCCGGACAGCGGCGGCCCCACCACCGCCGGCAACACAGCGCCCCTCTGCCGGCGGCACCACCTTTTCAAGCATCATTCCGACTGGCACGTCGCCATGGACCCTGCCGACTTCGTCATCACGTGGACCAGTCCCACCGGGCACGGCTATGAGCGAGCGCAACAACAAGTCCTCACGCCGAAGATGTGGATCACCAACCCGGCGAGTGCTGTCGCCGAACACCTCGACGGTCGCCAGGCGACCACCATCGTCACCGCGACGGCGGCGTCACTGGCAGCAAGGTCAACAACCCGGGCCACAGCGACGGCGACGGCGATAGCGATAGCGACGGCGACGGGAAACCTGAACGAGAACGACGACAAGATACAGACCAGCGGCAGCCCCAACGGCCCATCGACGATTGAAGCGGCGACAGGCGGCATCCAGGCGTTCATTGCCGATGCCCTGCTCCGACAGCACCTTCGCCCGACTCCGATGGAATACGTACCCGATCCTTCCGTCTGGGGCATCGACTCAGGCACGGACAGCCCATCCCTGCGCTATCGCGAGTCGGGCGACACCAGCCAGCAAAGCGGCGAAGATTCACCGCCGTTCTGATCCATTTCAGCGCTGAGGCTCCGAACCAGCTGGTGGCCGAATGCACTGCGTCGAAGATTCACCGGGGGCATGGCTTCCGAAGAAGACCACACCCCCGCAGGCTCGCCTGTTGCTCCGTCCAGCACCGTCGCCCCGCAAGCATGACCGGACTGCGGGTCCGCGGGCACCGCTCGTGCAGGCACCGCCCTCGCGCATCGCGACACCGTGGCTCAGTACGCATCCCGGTAGCCGTCTCGTCACAGGCACCGCCGTGTCGGCACCGCCCTGGTGCATCGCGGCACCGTGGCTCAGTACGCATCCCGGATATCCGTCACGTCACAGCCACCGCCGTGTCGGCACCGCCCTCGCGCATCGCGGCACCGTGGCTCAGTACGCATCCCGGTAGCCGTCACGCCACAGGCACCGCTCGTGCAGACACCGCCCTCGCGCATCGCAGCACCGTGGCCATCACCGCACCACCGTCACAGCTCTCGGGAAGCACACCAGCCGTGCGATCAGCTTTCGACGGTCACCTTCCCGCCTGCTCGATCCATCCCGCGCTCCACCGCCTGGATCAGGTACGGCCGCAGCTCGACGGCAGGAATGATCGTGTGCACCGACCCGACCTCCCTGGCCCGCTCGATGTTGTGGATCTGCTCGAACTCAGCAGCCACCTCACCCAGTTTCTCCGACCGCACCTGCGCCCGCAGATCATTGAGTTCGACCCGCAGCTGGCTGCGTTCCGCGTCCTCCGTGGCCTCGCCGATCCGGGCCTCCATCTCCTTGATCCGCTGGTCGTTCGCGGTCCGCGTGTTGACGTCCCTGGTGAACACCACCGCGGCGGCCGGTGCACCACCGATCACCGAGGCGAACGAACCCTCGACGGCGATGACCTCCATGTTGTCGTTCAACGCACCGGAGAACACGACGAACGCTCCGCCGTGATACCTGGACACCACGCAGAACACGATCGGGCCGTCGAAGTTGACGATGGCCCGTCCGATCTCGGCTCCGAATTCCAACTGGGTATTGCGAAGGGACTCCGGCGACCCGTCGAAGCCGGACAGGTTCGCCAGCACCACCAGGGGCCTGCTCCCCGATGCCGCGTTGATGGCCCGGGCCGTCTTCTTCGACGACTTCGGGAACAGCGTGCCGGAGGTGAACTGGTCGGGCCCGTCGGTCGGCAGCACACCTCGCCGCGGGATGTTGCGTGACTCGATACCGACGATCACGACCGGATGCCCACCCAGGTGGGCGTCGACCACGACGGACGTGTCGGCGTCCGCCATCCCGGCCCAGCGTTCCAGCGTGGCATGGTCCTGGTCGGCGACCGCGTTGATGACCGTCCGGATGTCGAACGGCTTCTTGCGGTCCTTGTTCGTCTCGGCCGAGAAGATGTCTCCGACAGTCGTGAAGGGGCTGTCGGGGTGCACGTGCGGGAACTCCCGCACATCCCGATCCAGCGGGTCGGTCGTCTCCGCCTTCCGCGGGAAACGCTCCCCCGGGGCCACGTACGCGTGATCGTAGTGGGCGAAGAGGATCTCGGTGGCGGCACTGAGATTCGGTGCCCAGTACTGGGCCTCGCCGTTCGGGCCCATCACCCGGTCGTACCCGCCGAGGCCGAAGTTGTCCTCTGCCGACACGCCGCCGGAGTAGTCCAGCGACATCTTCCCGGTCAGCACCATCGCGCTGTCCGGCGTCATCACCAGGATGCCCTTGTTGTGCATCAGCATCGTTGCCTCGGCGTTCCAGTACGGCTGGGCGCCGACGTTGATACCGGCGACGATGACGTTGACCTCACCCCCGTTCTGGGTGAAGGTGATCAACCGGCGGAGCGCCTTGGCGACGCCGTCCATGTTCTCCGTGCCGCTGTCCATTGCGATCTTGGCGCCCGAGGACAGCGTGAACCACTCCACCGGAACACCCAGTTGTTCTGCGAGATCGACGGCGCCGACGATGATCTCGCACTCTCGCACGGCGACCGTCCCCAACCCCTTGGTGGGGTCGCCGAACAAGGCGACGCGGGTGATGCCCTCCGGGTAACGCGACGTCGGGGTCGTCACCACACCGGCAACGACGCCCGCGCTGTTCTGCCCTGGCGGCCGCTCCACCGGCACCAACGCTCCACCGTCGTCGAGGTCGTACTCGGTGAACGACCCATCGGGGCCGGTCAGCATCGGCACGATCTCGTACGGGTACGCGGTTCCCCGGACAGCGGCCCGACGCACCTTCTGGGTGTACTCGTCCAGCGGCGCAAGGGGTTCGGTCGGCGGATCGGTCACCGTGACGGTCACGCCCGCGCCGGCCTGGTAGATGAACCGCAACGCCACATCCCGCAGCGAGCTGTCCGATTCCCGCAGCCGTGCCAACACGGTGATCTCGGACAGGCCCGTCCCGAGGGTGAGCGGAGCGCTGAGCTGCGCGAAGCCTTCCAAGTCCGACAGCGGGATCTCGATCGTCGGCCAGACGTGCAGGAACACCCTGTTGTTGTCCAGTCGGTTGCGCCCGTCGCGCTGCGCCTGCACCCGACGGATGCTCTCCAGGCAGGCAGCGAGCACACGCTCCGCCGCCGGGAAGGCCATGACCCGGCCGTCGGCGTCGCGTCGGGGCGCCACGTCGCGCAGCTCGGCGAGCGCGACAAGCCTTTCGTCGGCCGGGTTGTCGGGCGCGACGAGGTGGAACAGGTAGGCACCCTCCGGTGCCGGCATCCGGGTACCGGTGAAGTTCTTCAGCCGCCACAGGTCCAGCCGCTGACCGGTCAGCGGGTGCATGTCGCGGATGATCTTCTCCTCGGCCAGCCCGTCGCCGGTCGGCCGGAAGGTGAACTGCTGCACCGTTGGCTCACTCGCCCTGCACACGGTCACCGTCACCCGCCGACCCCCGGCGAGCGTCGCACAGCGATCGAGCTCGTCGCGAAGGCTGGCCGACACCTCGTTTGGGTCCGTGGGCGAATCCGTCCAGGACAGGTAGATATCGGTGACGACATTCCTGCGATCAGGCGCTGACGCGGCCTTCGCGTCCAATGCCTGCAGGGCGTCCCCGAAGTCGTCGTGCTGGGCGATGGTTGCGATCAGATACAACTGTTGACCGCTCAGCTCGAAGTCGCCGGTGACGTAGGAACGGCCGTCCTCGGCAAATGCTGTGACGTTTCGGGGCTGACGGACCCGGTAGTAGCGGCGCGTCATCGCCTCGAGCATGGCCTGTGCACCCGGCCCGTGGGAGGTGAGCTCCTCCGCCATCAACCTCACCAGCGGCTCGGGGCTGGACACCAGAGCCTCGATCCGTTCCGCGTACTCCTGCGGACTCGGATCACCACCCAGCGCCGTGCGGTGCGCCCGGACGTACTCGTACACCTTGGACCGGGCGTCCTCGATCAGCGGCCGCTCGTAGGCCTCGTACCGGATGCTCCTGGCCAGGTCACCCACGACCGGGAACCGCAGCCGGGTGGCCACCACCAGCCGCTCGACCACCTCACCGATCGCCAGCCGGGTCTGCTCGTTGAAGCCCTGGACGGTGTTCCTCCACCGCTCCAGCAGCCGGGTGACGATCGGCAACTGATCGGCCGCGCGCTCCTGGGCGAGGAAGATCCGGAACACCGCCTCCCGCAATGCCGTTCCGGGTTCTAGGTCGGTGACGCCGTAGTGCGCCAGGACGGCAGACAGCCTGCTGCGGAACGCTTCCGGCAGGCCCTCGCGCTCGACGTCGAGCGAGTGCAGGTAGGCGTGGAAGTACTCGCGAGGGCTGTGCACCCGCTCGTCACTGGCCCTGTCCTCACCGGCCGGCCGGTTCCGCGAGAGCTCGCAGACATCGGCGAACGTGGCCAGCACCCCGAGCGAGGCCCGCAACAGTTCCGGGTCCTCCAGCGTGGTCTGGTCCCGGGCACGGTCGTAGTCGACGATCAACTTCCGGCCACGCGCGGCGGTGACGTCGTAGCCCATGATCAACGCCCGCATTCCCGCCAGCGTGGCCAGGGACTCGTCGTACGGATCTGGGGCCGGCGCCTCGGAGAGGTCGGAGAACTCGACCGCCGGAGTGGTGCTGGCCGCCGCGTCATCGTCGATCCGGTCGATCCGCAGCAGCGCACCGCCGCCGTCGACCTGAGAGTTGACGCCCACCAGGATTTCTCGCACCCGGCCGGCGTACGGGGCGCGTACCGCGGTCTCCATCTTCATGCTCTCGAGAATCATCACGGTGTCACCCGCCTCGACGTCGGCACCCGCAGCCGCCCGCACAGCGACGACGACCGCCGGAGCGGGCGAGCGGACGATCCCGCCCTCATCCCGGCTGACCCGGTGGCTCACGCTGTCGACCTCGACGAGGTACCCGGCCGGAGTGGTGGACGCGACGACGTGATGACGGCGGTCACCGACGGTCAGCCGGCTCTCGTACTTCGACATCCGCTCCAGCTCGACCTCGACGACCTCCTTGCCGTCGATCTCGATCCGGTACCGGCGCGGACTGATGTGCGCGACGTTCAAGCTGTAGGTCTGGCCCAGGTAGCCGAGCTCCACCTCACGGCCGACGACGTGGCTGGCACGCGGTCGCCCGCCACGCGCCGAAACGTAGAAGTTCTCCCGCTCCAGCGCCTCCTCCTGCTCGTACACGTCGACCCCGACGTAGAGCAGAGCGGCGTCCGCATGGGCGGCCACCCGTGCCTCATCGGTGAGCCCGACCCGGTCCAGCCAGCCGGTGTCGGCGGTGCCGTCGATGACCTCGGGACGGTCGAGCAGCTCCAGCAGGAACGCCTTGGTCGTCGTTCCGCCCTTCACCACCACGGTCGTCTCCCGCAACGCAACCCGCAGCCGGGCCATCGCCTCGGCGCGGTCACGTCCCCAGGCGATGATCTTCGCGACCATCGAGTCGTAGTCCGGCGAGATGGCGTCGCCGGTGGCGATGCCGGTGTCCACCCGGATGCCCGGCCCGGTGGGGAGCGTGAGCAGCTCCACCTTGCCCGGTGACGGGGCGAACCCGTTGTCAGCGTCCTCGGCATTGAGCCGGGCCTCGATCGCGTAGCCGTAATTCGGCGGCGGGTCACCCTCCAGCCGATGCCCATCGGCGCACAGGATCTGCAGCTTCACCAGATCCAGCCCGGTGGACTCCTCGGTGATCGGATGCTCCACCTGCAACCGGGTGTTCACCTCCAGGAAGGCGAACATCTTCTCCTCCGGTTGGTACAGGAACTCCACCGTGCCCGCGCCCCGGTAACCGGCCTCCTTCACCAAGGCCACCGCACCCCGGCGCAATTCGGCGTCCTGCTCCGCGGTCAACACGGGCGAGCCGGACTCTTCGATCAACTTCTGGTTGCGACGCTGGATGGAACAGTCCCGGATGCCGGGCGCCCAGGCGTTGCCGTAATTGTCCGCGATGACCTGCACCTCGATGTGGCGCCCGCCGACGACCAGCTTCTCCATGAAGATCACCTGGTCGTTGAATGCCTTCAACGCCTCCGACTGGGTGCGCTCGATGGCCTCCTCCAGCTCGCTGGGGTCGAACACCATCCGGATGCCTCGGCCGCCGCCGCCGCTGCGCGCCTTGAGGATCATCGGGTACCCGATTTGCGTGGCGTGCTCGAGCGCGGAGGCCATGTCCTCCACCGGCCCACCGCTCCAGGGGGCGACCGGAACTCCGGTGGCCTCCGCGAGGTATTTGGCCTGCACCTTGTCGCCCAGCTTGCGCATCGCAGCGGCGGGCGGACCGATGAAGGTCACACCGATCCGATCGCACAGCTCGACGAATCCGGCGTCCTCGGACACGAATCCCCATCCGGGCCAGCAGGCATCGACCTTGCCCGCGATCATCGCCCGTTCGAGCTCGGCGTGGTCAAGGTAGGCGCTGCCCTGATCTCCCTTGTCCCGCAGCAACACACCCTCATCGGCCAGCCGGACGAACAGCGCATGGCGCTCCGCCTCGGTGTGCAGCGCGATGACCTTGATGCCGTACCCGAACTCGGAGTTCAGCTCACGGACAGCGCGGATCAAACGCACCGCGGGCTCGCCCCTGTTGATCACAGCTATGCGCGAGAACATTCGGCTGATTCCTCCATCTACGTCGATGTGCACTTGCGGACGCCGTCACAGCCACCCGGGGATGCTCTGTGCTGTCTCGTCTCCGGAGAACAGGGAACCCAAACCCCTTCAGAAGGATTCACTCGATCGGCGCGGCCGGAGCAATCCCATCCTGGCCTGTCCGGTTCGCCGTCGCAGAACCGACCCCATGGGCCGACCTCGGCACGCCGGAGTTCCCGGTCGATCGGCGCAGCTCAGGCGTACTGCGACAACAGTTCCGCTGCGTGCCGCCCGTAGGAAGGCCCGTGGGACGCGGCGTGCACCAGCACCGGGTGCAACTGGTGCAGGGCAATGCGGGCCCGCCAGTCGCGCGGCAACCCAGCAGCCTCCGCGTAGGCGGACAGCACCCGATCCAGATGCTCGGTACCGAACAGCGCGAGCATCGCCACGTCCGTCATCCCGTGGCCCCCGTGCGCGGCCGGGTCGATGAGCACCGCACCGCCGCGGGTGTAGAGCACATTCCCGCCCCAGAGGTCGCCGTGGATCCGCGCCGCGGGACGGTCGTCGTCGAATTCACCGTCGGCGAGGCGAACGCAGAGTCGCTCCACGGCGTCCAGGGTGGCCCGGCTCAGGTTGCCCACCCGGAGAGCAGCCTGCGCGAACGGCAGCAACCGGAGCTGACCGTAGAATTCCCCCCAGCGCGGAAACGGCTGCAGCGCGAGCTCCTGCCTCCCGATGTAGCCGATCCCCGTCCAGCCGGGCGGTCCGGCACCGAAATCAGCTGCCCCGCACGCGTGCGTGCGGGCGAGTGCCCGGCCGAAGTCCTCGGCCGCCTGACGGCTCGCCGGCACCTGCTCGAGCCGGTTCAGCACGATCCGGGGCGCACCCCGATCGGCACTGACCTCGCGCACGCCGACCACCTCGACACCGCCGGCAGTAACGCCCTCACCGAGCCAGGACAGCCCCGCCGCCTCCCACTGGAAGAAGCCGGCCGGTGCGTCGGCTCGGCTCTTGACGAACGTCGGATCGGCTGCGTCGGTCACCGGGACGCTCAGGCCAGTCCGAGCGACTTCATCCGCTCCGTGTGACCCTGCTGCAATCGGCGGAACAGCGCGGCGATCCCGGCCAGATCGCCGGAGCCGGTGACGATCAGCTCCGCCAGGGTGTCGCGATCCGCGACGACATACTGGGCCTGGGTGATGGCCTCGCCGAGCAACCGCCGCCCCCAGAGTGCGAGCGGGCCGGTGAGTCGGGGATCGGCCTGGCACGCCTTGCGCACCTCCCGCACCGCGAAAGCGGAATGACCCGAATCGCCGAGCACCTCGAAGACGAGATCACGGGTGACCGGATCGAGCCATTCGGCAATCTCCCGGTAGAAGTCGGCGGCCAGGCCGTCGCCGACGTGCGCCTTGACCAGCGACTCGAGCCAGGAATGCGGCGCGGTCGAATCGTGGAAGGCATCGAAAGGCGCCACGAACGGCTTCATCGCCTCTTCGACCGCCACGGATTTCGATTCCAGGTGGCGCGCCAGGGCATTGAAGTGACCCATCTCCGCCGTCGCCATCTTCGACAATGCGACGCGGCCGGTCAGGGTCGGCGCCCACCGCGCGTCCGCCGCCATCCGGTCGAACGCCGACAGTTCGCCGTAGGCAAGGACTCCCAGCAGATCGATGACGGCCTGCTCAGGCGGCATCGGCCGGGTGCGCGCGTCCTGCGGCAGTCCGTTCGGCGCTGCCTGCTGCGCTCCGGTCATCCCGCAACTCCGTCCTCGACGCCGAGAGGGAATCCGTCATCGGACGGTGCCCCGGCTGCACTCGAAGGAGGAAACCTTCGATATCGACCCCGAGCCTAAAGCTCACGCACCCCGTCGGCTCGCGCTACCGGCCCGCGGGGCGCGCTCGATCCGTGAGCGGCCCGAAAGAGGTGCACCGGCAGGTAAGATCATCCCTGATAGGCGGTGCGACGATTGCGCCGCCGCACTGTGCGCGCGTCGTCCCGCCGGTCGGCCCGGAATCTCGACGGCCGGAGCGGGACCCCGTATGGCAGAGGTCCGACACCATCCCTCCGCCTGCTGCGTGAACGCGCGCGGACGCGAGGAAGGCTTTACCCACGATGACTTCTGTACCTGATGCTTCTGTTCCCGAGGCGGTGGCCGGTGACCCGGCCGACCAGGATCCGGGCGAGAAGAACCCGACGTCCGGGATCCAGCCCGTCTCCGAGGATCCCGACGGGGTGGTCGCCGACGCCGCCATCGACCCCGAGGACGCGGCCCTGACCCACCCGCTCGCCGCCACCGCCCCGGTGGAACCCGAGGCGCCGACCTTCGGTGAATTGGGCACCGACCCGCGCATCGTCGCCGCACTGGCCGCGGTCGGGATCGAGCGCACCTTCGCCATCCAGGCACTCACCCTGCCCATCGCGCTGGGCGGCCATGACCTCATCGGTCAGGCCCGCACCGGGATGGGCAAGACGCTCGGTTTCGGCGTTCCACTGCTGCAGCGACTCGCGCTGGACGAGGCGATGGTCGCCGATGCCGACGGCAAGCTGCCGGCCGGCCGCGCGCCGCGGGCATTGGTGATGGTGCCCACCCGCGAACTGTGTGTGCAGGTCACCCGCGACCTGCACCAGGTCGGCAAGTACCTCGGGCTGTCAGTCACGTCCGTCTACGGCGGGCGTGCCTACGAGCCGCAGATCGCGGCGCTGCACGCGGGCGTCGATCTGGTGGTTGGCACTCCCGGGCGACTCCTGGATCTGGCGAACGGTGGCCACCTGGTCCTCGGCGGCATCAAGGTGCTGGTGCTCGACGAGGCCGACGAGATGCTCGACCTGGGCTTCCTGCCCGACATGGAGCGCGTGCTGGCGATGGTGCCGGACGTCAAGCAGACCATGCTGTTCTCCGCGACCATGCCGGGACCGATCCTCACGCTGGCCCGCACCTTCATGTCGCAGCCGACGCACATCAGGGCAGAACTCGCCGCCGAGGGTGCGACCCATACCCTCACCAAGCAGTACGTCTACCGGGCACACGCCCTGGACAAGGTGGAGATGCTCGCCCGCGTGCTGCAGGCCCGCGACCGCGGTCTGACGATGGTCTTCACCCGTACCAAGCGGACGGCCGCCAAGGTCGCCGACGAACTGACCGAACGCGGTTTCGCTGCGGCCGCGGTCCACGGTGACCTCGGACAAGGGGCGCGCGAGCAGGCGCTGCGCGCCTTCAGGTCCGGCAAGGTCGACGTGCTGGTGGCGACCGATGTGGCGGCCCGCGGCATCGATGTCGAGGACGTCACCCACGTCATCAACTACCAGTGCCCGGAAGAGGACAAGACCTACATCCACCGGATCGGCCGCACCGGCCGGGCCGGCAAGACCGGCATCGCGGTGTCGTTCATCGACTGGGACGACGTCCCGCGATGGAAGCTGATCAACGAGTCGCTGGGGCTGGACTTCGCCGACCCGGCGGAGACCTACTCGACCTCCAAGCACCTCTACGACGACCTCGACATCCCTGAGGGCGTCTCGGGCCGGCTGCCGTCCGGGCAGCGGGTGCGGGCCGGGCTCGGTGCAGAGGTCGTGGAGGACCTGGGCGAGACAGGCGGCAAGCGCCGGCGGGCGGCCGCACCGGCGTCCGGGCGCGGTCATGGCAGCGGTCATGGTGGTCACGGCGGCGGTCACTCGAGCGGTAACGGCGAGAGCACCGGCGGCCGCAGCCGCAGCCGGACCCGCGGCGGACGCTCGGGTACCGCAGACTCCCCCACCGCCAAGGCGGTCGACGCTGTCGCCGGCGTCGAGGTGCAGACTGCGCAGACCGACGGGGCAGTTGACGGCGGCGCACCGGCACGGCGGCGCAGATCGCGGCGGCGGACCCGTGGTGCGTCGTCTGCGGCCGGCGCAACGGTCACCGAGTCGCCCAGCGCCGGCTGACACTGCCGACCCAGGACACATCGCCATCGCAGGGTGTTTGCGTAGGCTCGCGCGGTGACTCTCAGCGCCGCCCGACGCAAGACGGTTGACCGGATCGTCGCGGCTGCCATCGCCGTCGCGGTCATCGCCGTTGCCGTCGTGGTGTACCTGACGAGCGACGCGCGGGCCACCATCTCGGTGACCGCCCCGGACGGCACAGCGCCCGGTTCGGCGACGGACGTGCCGTCGTCGCTGCGAGAGTCGTGGTCGCTGCCGACCGATCCGGCGCTCGGCGCAGTGGCCTCGCCGTACGGGACGGTGGTCACCGCCGATGTGACCACGGTGACCGGCCATGACGCCGTCACCGGCGGGGTGCGCTGGTCCTACGGGCGTGACGAACCGCTGTGTGCGGTCGGCTCCGGCGACACCGACGCGCCGGGCGCGGACACCCGGGGCAAGGTCCGCGGGATCATGGTGGTGTCCGAGAAGAACGGCTACTGCTCGCAGCAGATGCTGCTCGACCCCGTCACCGGGGAGCGGCACTACTACCGGACCAGCCCCAACCAGCGGCGGGGATCGCTGGCTTTCGGCGGCCCGTACGCCGGCTGGTTGGGCCCGACCTTGATCGAACTGTGGCGTGACGACCTGGTGCGCACCATCCAGTACGGCGACCTCCCGTCACCGCCGAAGCCCAACGCCCGGCACACCGGGTGCATCTTCACCGACATCGCGCTGGCCGATGTGCAGTTCGCGACCGTCGAGCACTGTGACGAGCAGGGCCCGAACGCCCGGGTGGTCATCAACTGGTCGACGCCGGACTCCGCTCCCGACAAGCCCGACGACCAGGACGTCTTCAAGCACGACCCGCGGGCGAACATCGACACCGGCGCGCCGGCGGCAAGAATCGTCGGGATCACCGCCGATCGGGTGGCGGTGCTGGTGTCCGCCCCCGAGCCCGCGGTCGTGGTCTACGACGAGAAGGGCACCGAGACCTCCCGGACCCCGGTGGACGTCCCGGCGCAGTCCATCGTCGCCGCCGACGCCCTGACACCGGACGGCCACACGTCCCCGACCCCGGCGGTGCGGGACGGCACCTCGCGCTACTCGCTCGTCGGTGATCGACTTCTCGGCGTCTCCAGCGACACCGTGCAGGTGGAGGTGACACCGACCAGCACCGCGTCGTCGGTGACGGATGCCGAACCACCGACCGTCGGATTCCTGGCCGGCACGTCGACTGCGTCGGCCGCGCCGCCGTCCACCGAAACGGTGTCCGTCAAGGACCTCTCACTGGCGTGGACCAAAGCGGGTGCGCTCGGTCTGCCGGCCGTCATCGGTGACGATCTGCTGATGCCGGTGAAGCAGGGACTGGCGGTGTTCGTCGCGGCGAACGGCAATCCCGGCATCGTGCCGAACACCGTTCCCGTCGACCGGGCCGGTTTCACCGGCCGGGTGGATGCCAGCGCCGTCGGCTCGATGATCATCGAGACCCGCGGTGACCGGGTGGTCGGGTTGACCGCCCGATGACCGGCCCGGCCCACCGGGAGCAGGGTCCGCCGACCCATCGGGAACAGTTGACGGCGACCGGAGCTTCCCACCGCACCCTGCAGAGCCCTGCGGGGCCGCTGGCTGCGTTGATCTCGGAGCCGGATCCCGCTGATCGGGCTGACGGGTCCGCCGCCGGTTCGGTGTTGCTCCTCCCGGGCTACACCGGCTCGAAGGAGGACTTCCTACCGCTGCTCGATCCGTTGGCCCGCAGCGGTTTTCAGGCCGTGGCGATCGATCTGCCTGGTCAGTTCGAATCGGCCGGGACGGACGTGGAGTCGGCGTACGGGCCGCTGCAGCTCGGTGAGGTCTGCGGCGGTCTCGTGCGTGACCTTGCGTCAATCGGGCCGGTCGTGCTGCTGGGCCACTCCTACGGCGGCCTGGTGGCGCGCGGAACAGTTCTGGCCGGCGCGCCGGTCGCCGGCCTGATCCTGCTGTGCTCCGGGCCGGCAGCGTTCACCGGCGGCGATCGCTACGACTCGCTGGTCGCCGGCGAGCCCATCATGCGGCAACACGGCAAGGCCGTCGTCTACGACAACACCGTCGCCGTCGGGCGAGCGGCCCGCAGGGAGGTGCCGCCCGACCTCGCGGAGCTGCTGCGCCGCCGTTTCCTTGCCTCATCCGAGGCGGGTTTGCTCGGCATGGGCAACGCGTTGCTGACGGAGCCGGACCGGGTGCACGAGCTGAGGGTGGCTCTTGCAGCGTCCGGGACACCGGTCGCGGTGATCGCGGGCCGGGATGACGACGCATGGCCGCTGGCTGATCAGCGCGAGATGGCCGAACGGCTCGGTACCGAATTGACGATCGTCGAGCACGCCGCGCACTCCCCTGCGGTCGAGAACCCCGACGGCCTGCTGCAGGTCATGCTTCCGCTGCTGCGGGAATGGCTTCGTGCGCAGTAGATCTGTCCACGGCGGCGTTCACAACCAGGCGGTGGCCGGACCCACCGGCTCCGTGACGCCGTTGGTCCGCGCCACCAATGCGGCGAGGGTGGTTCCCTCGGTGGTCTCCTGACCCAGGCGCAGCACCTTGTTCGTACCGTGATAGTCGGACGATCCCGTGGTGAGCAGGTCCAGGTCGCGGGCGATCGACGCCAGTTCGGCGCGGTTGCCAAGCGAGTGATCGGGGTGGTCGACCTCCAGCCCGCCGAGGCCCTGGCCGGCCAGCATCTCCAGGTACTCCGGCGTGAGCGCGCGGTGCTCACCACGGCCCCTGGGATGAGCAATCACCGAGACACCGCCTGCCCCGGTGATCATCCGAACCGCCGTCGGCAGATCGGTGTCGGCTTTTCGCACGTAGAACCGGCCGTTACCGGCAAGGTAGGTCGCGAAGGCTTCGTCCACGGACACCACCACGCCGGCCGCCACCAGCGCCTGACCGATGTGCGGCCGCCCGATCGGTGCTCCGTCGGCAATGGCCAACACCTGCTCGGCGGTGATCGGCAGACCGGCATCGACCATCTTGCGCACGATGGCCATCCCGCGATTCAGGCGCTCCTTGCGTAGGCGCGCCTGCTCGGCGACCACCGCCGGCGCCGCAGGGTCGAACAGGTACCCGAGGAGATGGACGCTGACCGGCCGGCCGGCGACATGCGCGACGGTGGAGAACTCGGCGCCGCGGACGACCGTCAGCTTCTCCGGTCGCGCGTCCAACGCCGGCTCCCAGCCCGCGGTGGTGTCGTGGTCGGTGATGCCGACGACATCCAGCCCGGCCGCTGCGGCTGACCGCATCAACTGGGCCGGGGAGTCCGTGCCATCGGAGGCGGTGGAGTGCGCGTGCAGGTCGATGAGCATCGAGCCCCATCCTGCCCGCACCGAGCGCTGCGGCTCTCCGCGGCTCGCCGCCGGCGGGCGGCCGGCGATGAGCCGACGAACGCGTCACCGCCTGTGCTGCAGGCGACAGGCGAACCGTTCATCACGCCATCCCGGTGCTCCCGCGAGTACCGTGACCTGTGCAGATGCCTCGGTCGGGGGCTGGCAGCCTGCCCAGATTCGAGGAACGGAGGTGTTCACCGTGCCCGTACTGCCGTCGTTGCCTTCGCTGCCGTCGTTCACACCGACCGCCCGCAAGAGCCGGATGAGGATCGTTCGCCCCACTCCCCACACCAAGCCGGCCGGGCCGCCGCCTCCTGAACCGAACCTCCAGCACCTGGTGCACGCCGAGTCGATCGTCGACTGCGCGGCCTACTTCGACGGCCAGCGCGCACCCGGTTGCTCCGATCCGATCGAAGCGATCACCAGGGTCCGCGCGCAGGGCAACGGCTTCGTCTGGATCGGTCTGCACGAACCCGACACCGACGACATGACCCTGGTCGCGGAAACGTTCGGCCTGCACGAACTGGCCGTCGAGGACGCCGTGCAGGCGTACCAGCGGCCGAAAATGGACCGCTACGAGCATTCGCTGTTCCTGGTTCTGAAGACCGTCTGTTACGTCGACCACACGGCCGGGCGCGCGGTCGAGATCGTGCAGAACGGCGAGATCATGGTGTTCCTCGGCGCGGACTTCATCATCACCGTCCGGCACGGCGCGCACTCTCAGCTGACCGGCGTCCGGGCCGGACTGGAGTCCGACCCCGAACAGCTGGCGATCGGCCCGGCGGCGGTCATGCACGCCATCGCCGACCGCATCATCGACGAATACGTCTCGGTGGTCGAAGACGTCGAGGACGACATCGACGAGATGGAGATCTCCATCTTCACCACGGAGAAGTCGGTCGACATCGAGCAGATCTACCTGCTGAAGCGGGAGATCCTGGGCTTGCGGCGCGCGGTCACACCGTTGACGCCGGCGCTTCGAGCCCTCTCCGGGACCCCACACCAACTGGTGCCGGCCGAGATTCGCGAGTACTTCCGTGACGTCGAGGACCACCTCTCGGTGGTCACCGAACGGGTCGGGAACTTCGACGAAATGCTGACCACACTGGTCAGCGCGGCACTTGCCGAGGTGACGACCCGGCAGAACGAGGACATGCGGAAGATCTCGGCGTGGGCGGCGATCGCCCTGGTTCCCACCGCCATCGCGGGCATCTACGGGATGAACTTCGAGCACATGCCCGAGCTCAGTTGGACGTACGGCTACCCGATGGCCATCGGCCTCATCTTCGGCATCTGTGTGCTGTTGTTCATGCTGCTGCGTCGCCGCGGCTGGCTGTAGTGCGCCACCACTCATCCGATTCGGATGAACTTGGCCCGGATGACCGGACGTTCCGCGATTTGTGACCCAAATGTGGCTCAGGACGCGAACGATGTGTCCTTGACGCCCGGTTCGTTGTGTCACCATCTTGGCGGATCGACCGGGACGTCCGGTCTGAGCCCCCTGTCGCATCTGCGACCCGCACACTGCAACGGTCGATCGACTCGACCACGAGCTGGAGGAAAGAACCGATGGAAAACTTCTGGAGCGTCATCTGGGTGGTGATCTGGAGCTTCGTCTTCGTCGCCTACTTGTTCGTGCTCTTCTACATCCTGACCGACCTGTTCAGGGACCGGGAACTCAGCGGCTGGTTCAAGGCGCTCTGGATCATCTTCCTGATCTTCGTGCCCTATTTGACGGCCCTGGTGTACATCATCGCCCGCGGTCGTGGCATGTCGGAGCGGCAGATGGCCGCAGTGAAGGAAGCGCGTAGCGAGACCGACGCCTACATCAAGCACGTCGCGGCCACCGGTGGTGGCGGCGGCAAGTCGCCGGCGGAGCACATCTCCGACGCGAAGGCGCTGCTGGACAACGGCACGATCAACCAGGCGGAGTTCGACAAGCTGAAGGCCAAGGCGCTGGCCTGACCGTCCGTCCACACGCATGAGAAACGGCCCGCCCGGATTGCTCCGGAGCGGGCCGTTTCTGTGGGGTCAGCCGGGATTTTCGTCGTGCATCCCCGCCTGTTGATCACTGCTGGGGTGAGCACCGCTGGGGTGAGCACCCTGGGTTGAGCACCGCTGGGGTGAGCACCGCTGTGTTGAGCACCCTGGGGTGAGCACCGCTGTGTTGAGCACCCTGAGGTGAGCACCGCTGTGTTGAGCACCCTGGGGTGAGCACCGCTGTGTTGATCGCCGCCCGATCAACCTCGGCGGCCGAGCTCCATCCGGGACAGGATGTCCCTTGCCTGCTCGGCGGTCCTGGGCTGACACAAGACGTCGTAGCGCCGGGCGACGACCTGCGACGCCGAAGTGAAGTCCCGTCTGCCCTTCGCGACCGAGTAACCCAGATATCCCATGACGGCGCCGAACACGGCGCCGATCGCGATCGAGGCCAGGATCAGCAGCAGGATGCCACCCTGCACCGGCGAGAAGACGAACATCAACAGGCCCACGAACAGGCCGACCCAGGCACCCGACGCCGCCCCGGCAGCCGCCAGCTTGCCCGCCGTCAACCGGCCGGTGACCCGTTCGACCAACTGCAGGTCGGAGCCGACGATGGTGACGTCCTGGATGGAGAAATCCTGTTTGATCAGGTGCTCGACGGCAGCCTGCGCGCTGGCATACGTCGGGTAGGCGGCGACCGCGAACCCCGTCGGCGGAGTAGGCAAATTGGGTACTGATGTGGTTCCACGGAATCCGATGGGCGAGGTCACGACAGACCACCTCCTTTTGTCTTGCATGCTGACACATTCACGTGTGCAAGCCATGGGAGAGCGGTCACGGCGGGCGCTTCTGACCCGAACCCCTCGCGCGCACCGCCGTTGCGGCGGCCCGCTGCGGACGCGACTAGCCTGGAACCCGCTTACCCGACCTCCGCGCACCCCAGAAGGAACCATGGCTGTCACCGCCGATGACGTTCGCACCGCACTCGCCGCAGTCAAGGACCCCGAGATCCGGCGGCCCATCACCGAACTCGGCATGGTGGGCGAGCTGACGGTGACTCCGGAAGGCGTCGTCCGACTCACTGTGTTGCTGACCATCGCGGCGTGCCCGTTGCGGGAGACGCTCACCTCCGACGTCACCAGTGCCGTACGGGCCGTGCCGGGCGTGACCGATCTGCAGCTGCAGCTGGGTGTCATGACCGACGAGCAGCGCACCGCACTGCGGGACAACCTCCGCGGCGGCGCAACCACGGAGATCCCGTTCGCCCGACCCGAGTCCCGCACCAGGGTGTACGCGGTGGCCTCCGGGAAGGGCGGCGTCGGCAAGTCCACGGTGACGGTGAACCTGGCCGCGGCATTGTCCGCCAAGGGCCTGGCGGTGGGTGTGCTGGACGCCGACGTGTACGGATTCTCGATCCCCCGAATGCTCGGCGTGACAGCGCGGCCGACCCGCGTCGGGGAGATGATCCTGCCGCCGATCGCGCACGGCATCAAGGTGATCAGCGTCGGGATGTTCGTGGACGGCAACGTGCCGGTGGTGTGGCGCGGACCGATGTTGCACCGGGCCTTGCAACAGTTCCTCGCGGATGTCTTCTGGGGCGATCTGGACGTCCTGCTGCTGGACCTACCGCCAGGCACCGGTGACATCGCGATCTCGACCGCCCAGCTGATCCCGACCGCGGAGATCCTCGTCGTCACCACCCCGCAAACGGCTGCATCCGAGGTGGCCGAGCGGGCAGGCGCCATCGTCACGCAGACCCGGCAGCGCATCGCGGGGGTGGTGGAGAACATGTCGGCGATGACGCTGCCCGACGGCTCCCTGCTGGAACTGTTCGGTTCCGGCGGCGGCGAGCAGGTCGCAGCGTCGCTGAGCCGGCTGACCGGGACCACTGTGCCGCTGCTCGGTCAGATCCCGCTGGAAGTGGAGCTGCGGACCGCAGGCGACGCCGGGGTGCCGCTGGTCATGGCCGCAGGCTCCAGTCCGGCCACCGAGGCGCTCAACGGAGTCGCCGCCGCTTTGGCCGCGCGGCAGCGGCCGCTGGCCGGTGTGTCGCTGGGAATCGCGCCCACGCGCCGTTGACACAGCGCCCACGCGTCGTTGACACAGCGCCCACGCGCAGCCGGCCGAATCAGCGGTCCCGGTCAGGTCCCGTCGGGGTCGAACGGTGGTCGCTCACCGTCGGCCAGGGTCTTGATCGGAGCGGGCCCGGTGGCGCCGCCGACAAGCTTGGGTGCGCCCAGCGACTTCGTCATGGACGGCGGCAGGTGCGGTGGCACCCCCCCGTTCATCGCGCCGGTGGCCGTGCCGGGCTCGAGGGACCCATCGGCGTATCCGGCCGACGGCGCATCCGCGCCGGCTGCCGGCACGTCGGGCGAATCGGGCCCGTGCCCGTTCAACCCCAGGAAACCGGTGATGCCGCCGGAGAACTCGTCGCCCAGGATGTTCTTGCCGATCAACCGCTTCGGGTGCAGGTCACGCAGATCCCGGAGATCCTGGATCTCCTTGAGCGACTGCAGGTCTGCCACCTGGCGGCGCAGCTCGTCCAGCTCCGGCCCGATCTCGCGCCGCAGCTCCGCCTGGGCGCCGGCCGCCATCGTGCGGACCTTGCGCAGCGTCGTCATCACCCAGGACACCGCGGTGGGGATCCGTTCGGGGCCGAGGACGAACACTCCCACGAGCACGATGATGGCAATCTGACCCCAGGACAGGCCGAACATGTGCCGGCCTCCTCCCGTGTCGTACCGACGGCATCAGAATAACCCCGCGGTCGCCCCACACCTGCGGGTGAGCGCTGTGGTTGGCCGTTCGGCGGCGCCGTGCCGCTACTGGGCGGCGAGCGTGACGTTCACCGTCATCTGCCGGCCTCCGCGCATGAGGACGACGGGAACCGTTGCGCCGACGGCATTCTCCCGGACCGCCACCACCAGCTCGTCGGCGTTGCCGACAGCGCGATCACCGACCTTGATGATGACGTCACCCTCGGCGATCCCGGCGGCGGCAGCCGGCCCGCCCTGCTGGACGTTCTGCACCTGCGCGCCGTCGGTGACCCCGTCGGTAGCCGACCGGGCGTTGACGCCGATGGTCGAGTGCTGCACCGTTCCGGACTTGATGATCTGCTCGGCAACGGATTTCGCCATGGTGATCGGGATGGCGAAGCCCAACCCGATGGAGCCGCTGGAGTCGCCACCCAACGTTCGGATCGCGGTGTTGATACCCACCACCGCCCCAGAGGAATCGACCAGCGGACCGCCGGAGTTGCCCGGGTTCACCGCGGCGTCGGTCTGGACGGCGTCGATGACGGCGTCGGTGTCCGAACCGCCTCCCTGCAGTCGGACCGGCCGGTCCTTCGCCGACACGATGCCGGTGGTGACGGTGCCGGCCAGCCCGAGCGGCGAGCCGATGGCGATCACTGGGTCGCCCACCGCGAGCGCGGCCGAGTCTCCCAGCTGAGCAACCGTTGCCCCGCTGATGTCGGCCTTGAGAACGGCCAGGTCCGTCAGCGGGTCACGGCCGACGATGATGCCCGGAACGCGACTCTGCTTGCCGTCATTGAAGATCACCGTGAGTTCGGCGGACGGATCGGTCGCGGCTGTCGAGATGACGTGGTTGTTGGTGAGGATGTAACCGCTGCCGTCGATGACCACCCCGGATCCCGTCTCGCCGGTGTCGCCGGTACGGATCTCGAGGGACACCACGGAGGGCAGCACCCTGGCGGCGACGTCGGCCACCGAACCGGGCTCGCGGGTGACCGACGGCGCGACCGTGGCGAGTTGGAACTGCGGATCCGTGACGGCGGCCGGGAGACGATTCGCAGCAAAGACCCCGATCGCGGCACCGACCCCACCGATCAGCAGTGCGGAAACGAGCAGCCCGATCAGCGATGACGGTCGCAGACGCCGTTCGAACAAGGCCTGGCGCAGAGAGAACCGCTCCGCCGGAACGGGATCGGCCGGCGCCGTCTTCTCCGCCTGCTCGGCGGGTGGCCCGAGCCGCGCTCCCGAAGTCGGGTCGGACCAGGGATCGGCAGGGCTTTCGTCGAGCTGTTCCGACATTGCGTCCGGCGGCCGGGGCAGGCTGCTCGTCGTGCCCGGCGGGCGGCCGAACGCGTCCTGCAGATGCTCGGGAACCGGCGGAGCACCAACCGGGAGCGGACCGCCGGCGCGACGTGGTGCGAAGGAGCCGCCGACGCCACCCGGGCGGCCGAACGCCCCGGCCTGGAGTGGGTCGACAGGAGGCCGCCACAGGGGCCTGGGATCCAGCTTCGGGCGACCGTTGCGTGAGCCGATGCCCGAAGTTGTTGCGCCGGCAGACGCGCTGCCCGACACCGGAACGCCCGCCCCGATGATGTTGCCGCGGACATCACCGACGCCGGCCGTCACGGGGACACGGTGCTCGGGCGGAGCAACGTCCACGGGCCGGTCGCCGTGCGGCCGATCGTTCCGCCCATCCGCAGGCTGCGTGCGGTCGGCACGCCCAACCTCCGCCCGGTTTTCGCCGTTCTGGGATTCACCGTTGCGGGGTTCGGCTGTCGGATCGGGGAGGTGTGGGGTGCTCACGTCCTGCACTCCCCCTCCACAGACTCTGACCAGGCTTGCCGTGCACCCCGTGGCGATCACGCCCGCCGCGGTGAGCACACCGACACGGCAAGGTTACGGGAGGCCGTACCCGGCTCCCGATCTCTCAGGCGAGGATCGGTGGCAAGCCGCAGCCGCTGATTCGCTCGACGGCCTACGGCTGGTGCAGTTCCACCGGCACGACGAAGGGTGTGGACACTCCGCTGACGAGGTGGTCCTTCACCGGGCGTACCTCGTCGGCCTTTTCGGTTCCGACGACAAGAGCACCGACGGCCAATCCCGCAACGAGCGCGCCGGCGCCGAGAAAACGCAGGCGGCGGATGCGGTGCGGTTCCGTACGGAGGTCCTGGCCGGAACGGACGACGCGGCCAGACACCGGGTCGATGGTGACGCCGTCGACGGGGCGAGCTGCCGGCACGGCGACCGGGATGGACTTCAGGCTGTCGAGCAGGCTCGGCGGCATCGGCGGAGCGGCCGCCGCTCGCAGGCAGGAGCGGGCCGCCACCTGCTGACTGACCTCGCACTCACATTCGGGACAACGAGCTATGTGCGCGGCGGCACGCTGATATGCCACCAACGGCATCTCGCCGTCGGCAAAGGCCACGATGGCATCGAGATTGAGGTGATCGGCGAACCCGGCTGTCATCGCACCGCCCCGGAATCGTTGAGGTCTCGTCGTTCGGCCCGGCGCCGCTCTAGTCCGGACCGCAGGGCCAACCGTCCCCGGTGAATCCGGGATCGGACCGTACCCAGTTTGACGCCGAGTGTCGCTCCGATCTCCTCATAGCTCAAACCCTCGACGTCGCACAACACCACGGCTGCGCGGAACTCCGGCAGCAGGTCGTCGAGCGCGGCCTGAAGGTCCGGATCGAGGTTCGCGTCGCTGTAGGCCTGCTCAGGTGACGGCTCCCGACCGGCGATGCGGTCCGTCTCCTCGGGGAGCGCCTCCATTCGGATGCGCTGGCGGCGACGGACCAGGTCGAGGAACACGTTGGTGGTGATCCGGTGCAGCCAACCCTCGAAGGAGCCGGGCCGGTAGTTGTCCAACGAGCGGAAAACCCGGATGAACGTCTCCTGGGTGATGTCTTCCGCGTCATGCGCGTTACCCGACAACCTGTAGGCCAGTCGGTACACCCGGTCACCGTGATCGCGGACGATGTCTTCCCAAGCGGGCGGCGTCCATCCGGACGTCGCCGGGTCGGCCACCGCATCGTGCGCGGGGTCCGTCGACGCGTCGTCACCGGCCGAGGATCGGCCGATCGGAACGGGCAAGCTGGACAGCGAAACCACCTCCGGGTCTGCACGGTCGAACGACCGCGGTGCAGTGATTGTTCCTGGGGCCGGTGTGAGCGACGTGTGAGCGGGCTGACCAACCGATGTCCGCGTGCGCTCGGCCGGCGTGAACACCTCCCCGGTGTGGATACTCGACGGCCCGTCCCAACGGATGCGGTGCGCCTGATCGATCACGATGCCGCCGCCGGGTAGGTTCGCCCCGGGTGGGCATCGGTACGGACCTGCCGGTGCACTGTGTGCAGGTGTGCCGCGCAGGCATGTGCCGGTTGCCGGGTGCGTGCGGTCCGTGCGACGGGGACGCGCGGCTCGCGATAACGTTCCTCGCTGCGCCCAGCCCAGCCGTTCTGCATGAACCGTCGGCCGTGCATTCGCATCCCTCGCCCGCAATGCCGCTACCCCAGGAGGTTTCCGGTGACCACCAGCCGGTCCTACGCCGAGTTCTTCGTGCCGGAGAGCGACGTGGTGCTCGCCGCCCGCGCGCGGGCCGCCGACCTGGGGTGCCTCCCGATCGGTTCCGGTGGTGCCGCGGCACTGACCTTCCTGGCGGCGGCCCTGGCTGCGCGATCGGTGGTCGAGATCGGCACGGGTGCCGGCGTCAGCGGGTTGCATCTGCTGCGCGGGATGTCCGCCGACGGCATCCTCACCTCGATCGATGTCGAGGCCGAGCACCATCGCGCGGCGAAGAAGGCGTTCAGCGAGGCCGGGGTCGGACCGACCCGGACGCGGCTGATCAACGGGCGTGCGCTGGACGTCCTGCCTCGCTTGACAGACGGCGCCTACGACCTGGTCTTCGTCGACGGGGCGCGCACCGAGTACCCGCAGTACGTTGCCGAAGCTCTTCGGCTGCTGCGGCCCGGCGGGATCCTGGTCGTCGACGGCGCCCTGGCCGGTGACAGGGTGGCCGACCCGACGCAGCGCGACGACGAGACCGTGGCGGTGCGCGAGGCCGGGCGACTCGTCCGTGACGACGAGAGCCTGGCTGCCGTGATGATCCCGCTGGGCGACGGACTTCTTGCAGCGGTCAAGCGGAGTTGACGACGCCAACGCCTGCCATGCCAATTCCTGCCACGCCAACTCCCGCCGCGCCAACGCCTGCCATGCCAATTCCAGCCACGCCAACTCCCGCCACGCCAACTCCTGCCACGCCAACTCCCGCCACGCCAACTCCCGCCACGCCAACTCCCGCCACGCCAACTCCCGCCGGGCGAACTCTTGCCAAGAGGCGGCCCGTCAGCCGGCGGCCTTCGTCGCGGACCGGCCGTGGCGCCCTGGTCATGACGAGCGTGGCGTTGTCCATTGCGCTCACCGCCGGGCTGTCCGGCTGCGGCGATTCCGGCGATCGGGCGGCCCAGGAGGCGGCGGCGTCCTCGGTGATGGCGGCGTCCTCTTCCTCGGCGGCAGCGGCGTCGTCCTCGGCGGCAGCTTCCTCGTCGGCAGCCGCGGCAGCCGCGGCGGCTGCAGCGGCGTCATCGGCCGCCGCCTCCCGCTCATCGGCTGCGCAGGCCGCCGCCGACGCAGCGGCCTCGGCGCGCGCTTCGTCTTCGGCGGCGGCGGCGGGGAACGGCTCACCGCCCGAGTCGTCGTCAGCAGCCACCGGGTCGGCGAACGGGAAAGCGCTGACGCCTGACATGGTGGCCGGCGTGGCTGCAGCGGCAGCGGCAGCCGATTCGGCCGCAGCGGACCCTGACTTACCCGGCGATGACGGTGGCCCGCGGTGCAAGGACAACGAGCAGTACGCCGACGAGCAGCCGACAGGCATGCGGGCGGATGCAGCGGCAGCGTGGCGGGCAACCGATGCGCTGGCCAAGGCCGCGGGAGTGAACATGTGCCTGGCCGACGGGAAACGCAGCAGGGAACAGCAACAACAGACCTATGACGACTATGTGCAGCAGTACGGACCGGAGATGGCTGCGCAGTACGTCCTGCCACCGGCGAAGTCCGCGCACGTCCTCGGGTTGGCGGTGGACGTGCAGCCGTACGCCGCCTACACCTGGCTGGAGAGCACCGCGGGCGCGCTGGGCTGGTGCCGGATCTACGACAACGAGGTCTGGCACTTCGAGTATGACGCCGGCTACGTCAGCGCAGGGTGTCCGGCCCGGTTCGCGCACCCGACGCCCTGACCGGCAACGCGCCTGAGACGCTCGCCGGCCGGCGTTGGGCGTGCAGCTTTTGGTGGGTTGCGGTGCGTCAGGCCATGCCCTTCCCGATCGTCACACCCTTGCCGACCACGGTGATTCCGCCGGGGCTGACCGAGTAGAGGTCGCTGTCCAGCGCCGCGTCGATGCCGACGGTGGCGCCGTCCGGCACCACAACGTTCTTGTCCAGGATGCTGTTGCGGACCACCGCGTTGCGTCCGATCCGCACCCCGGCCATGATCACCGAGCCCTGGACGACCGCGCCGGTGCCGATGCGGACATCGTCTCCGACGACCGATCCGGTCACTGTCGCGCCCGAGATGATCGTGCCCGAACCGATCATCGAGTCCTGTGCGGTGCCGTTCTCGACGAACTTCGCCGGCGGCAGGGTGGCCGGGAAACTGAGGATCGGCCACTCGCGGTTGTACAGGTTGAAGATCGGGTGCACGGAGACCAAATCCATGTGGGCGTCCATGTAGGCGTCCAGGGTGCCGACGTCGCGCCAGTAGCCGCGGTCCCGGTCAGTGGCGCCCGGGACATCGTTGCGCGCGAAGTCGTAGACATGCGCGGTGCCGCGGTTGACGAACATCGGGATGATGTTGCCGCCCATGTCGTGAATCGAGGACTCGTCGGCAGCGTCGATCCGCAGCGCCTCGATCAGCGCATCGGTGGTGAAGACATAATTTCCCATTGAGGCATATGCGACATCCGGGTCGTCCGGCACCGAGGGCGGGTCGGCCGGCTTCTCCAGGAACTCCTCGATGCGGATGCCGTCCGACGCCGTCTTGATCACGCCGAAGGCCGTCGCCTCGTGCCGCGGCACCCGGATACCGGCCACCGTGGCGTCGGCGCCGGTCGCGATGTGGTCGGTGACCATCTGCGACGGGTCCATCCGGTAGACGTGGTCCGCACCGAAAACGACGAGGTAATCGGGGCTTTCGTCGTAGACCAGGTTGAGCGACTGCAGGATGGCATCGGCGCTGCCGGTATACCAACGCGGTCCGAGCCGCTGTTGGGCAGGCACCGGGGTGACGTAGTTGCCGATCATCTGGCTCATTCGCCACGTGGTGGTGATGTGGCGGTCCAGCGAGTGGGATTTGTACTGGGTGAGCACACAGATCTTGAGGAATCCCGCGTTGACCATGTTGGACAGCACGAAATCGATCAGTCTGAAATTGCCCCCGAAGGGAACCGCGGGTTTCGCACGGTCAGCCGTCAACGGCCACAACCGTTTTCCTTCGCCGCCTGCCAACACGATGCCGAGAACCTTGGGCTTGGCCATGGCGCAGACCCTACTTCCGCCATTTGCGGTCCGCACCCGGGGGTCGGTCAGCGCGTCATCAGCGTCCGCGCCGGCAGTTTCCGGACTCCGGCCTGCGGGCCCGCGGAGGTCTGGATAGATTGCCGACGTGCATACCGCCATCCTGACCCGTGAGTTCCCGCCCGACGTCTACGGAGGGGCAGGTGTCCACGTCGAGTACCTCGCCCGAGAACTTCGCAAATTGGTCGATGTCGACGTGCACGCCTTCGGCGATGACCGTCCGGGCGCCAAAGGGCACCGCCCCGCACTGGATCTCGCCGGTGCCAATCCCGCCTTGACCACGCTGTCGGTGGACCTGTCGATGGTGGCGGCGACCGGCAACGTCGAGCTGCTGCACTCGCACACCTGGTACGCCAACATGGCCGGCCACATCGGGTCGCTGCTGCACGGCATCCCGCACGTCATCACCGCGCACTCGCTGGAGCCGCACCGGCCCTGGAAGGCCGAACAACTCGGCGGCGGCTACCGCTTGTCGTCGTGGGCGGAGAAGACGGCGTACGAGGGCGCCGCGGCAATCATCTCGGTGTCGACCGGAATGAAGGGCGGAATCCTGGAGAGCTACCCGGCGCTCGACCCGGAGAAAGTGCACGTCATCCGCAACGGCATCGACACCGAGATCTACCAGCAGACCGATGAGCGCTCCGTACTGAGCGACAAGGGTGTCGATCTGGACAAGCCGATCGCGTCCTTCGTCGGACGGATCACCCGGCAGAAGGGTGTCGGACACCTGGTGGCGGCCACCCACCATTTCGACCCCGACGTGCAGCTGGTGCTGTGCGCCGGCGCCCCGGACACCCCGGAGATCGCCGCCGAGACCGCCGCTGCTATTGCCGAACTGCAGGCCGCACGGCCAGGAGTCTTCTGGTTCGACGGCATGCTGACCTTGCCCGAAGTGAAGCAGATCCTTTCCGCCTCAACCGTTTTCGTCTGTCCGTCGGTGTATGAGCCGCTCGGCATCGTGAACCTGGAGGCGATGGCCTGCGGGGCAGCAGTGGTGGCCAGCGATGTGGGAGGCATCCCGGAGGTCGTCAACAACGGCGAGACCGGGCTGCTCGTGCACTACGACAGCACTGACACCGCCGGCTTCGAGCGCGACCTGGCCACCGCCGTCAACGATCTGGTGCGCGATCCGCGGCGCGCCCAGCTGTACGGCGTCGCCGGCCGCAACCGCGCCGTCGACGAGTTCTCCTGGACCGCGATCGCAGAGCAGACGGTCGATCTGTACAGATCGGTGCTGGCCGGGTGGGGAAAGGCGGGCAGCTGACCTGGCTCCACCTGTGCGGTGAAATCCGAGCTCGGGTCGGATTGTTCCGTCGACTGTTCGGACCCAACGGTGACCCACCGCTGAAGGTACGTCCGGACACGACAACGCCCGGGGCCCGATCCGTGAAGGCATCGGGGCCCCGGGCGACATCGGGTCGAACGTCAAGATCGGTGTGATCCCGAGGGATCTGCGCCGATGTCGGCGACTACTTGACGACGACGGCCTTCAGAGCGTCACCCAGCGCGGAGGCTTCATCGGCGGAGATCTCGACGACCAACCGCCCACCGCCCTCCAACGGAACACGCATGACGATCCCGCGGCCCTCCTTGGTCACTTCGAGAGGACCATCCCCGGTACGGGGCTTCATGGCCGCCATGTGCGACTCCCTCCAGAACTCAGCTGCATCTGTCAGTCGGACGGCGGTTCCCGTCCGTCGTTATTGCCGCGGGTCACCGCGGACGCTCCATTCTCCCCCATGACGGCCCCTACTTCGTCACCAGGTGCAACGCGGGACGACGATTGCGCCGACCACCACCCGGATCGGCGATGCTTGTGCGGTGTCCACGCCGCCGGCGGTACTCCGCCGGCGGCGCGCGGGCGCTCACCCCAGCCCTGCATCATCAAGTGCCGCCGAGCGGGCGGCAGGCATCGCCCACCCAGGAAGGCCGCCGATGACGACGCCCCAACCCACCCCGAACGACGCACCCCTTCTGCTGCAGGACGCCGACGGGGTTCGGACGATCACCTTGAACCGCCCGAAGGCGTTCAACTCCTTCAACCTCGAACTCAAGAGCGCGCTGCTGGCCGCGCTCGATGCCGCTGCCACGGATCCGACGGTGCGAACTGTCGTGTTGACCGGGGCAGGACCCGCCTTCTGCGCGGGCCAGGATCTCAAAGAGCACCTCGCGTTGGTCGCCGCCGCTGATCCTCGGGTCGGCACCACGGTTGCGGAGTTCTACAACCCCCTGGTGCGTGCGGTGACCGGGATGGCCAAGCCGGTCATCGCCGCCGTCAACGGGCCCGCGGCGGGTGCCGGCGCGGGATTGGCGTTCGCCTGTGACCTGCGGATCGCCGCGGCGTCCGCATCGTTCTCGATGGCCTTCGCCGGCGTTGCGCTGTCGGCCGACACCGGAGCCTCATTCGTGCTGCCTCGGTTGATCGGTGCCGGCCGTGCCTCCCGGATGATGCTGCTCGGCGAGCGCGTCGACGCGGACGAGGCGCTGCGGATCGGCATGGTCGACGAGGTCACAGCGGACGAGGAGTTGGTGCCGACGGTGCAGTTGCTGGCACATCGAATGGCCGCGGGTCCGACCACGGCCTTCGGTTGGATCAAGGCATCGCTGCTGCACGGGGCGCAGTCGGATCTGGAGTCCACCCTGGCCTTCGAGGATCGCGCGCAGCGCGAATGCTTTGCCTCCCCCGACCATCACGAGGCCATCACGGCGTTTGTCGAGAAGCGGGCACCGACGTTCTCCGGGCAGTAGACGCCGTCGGTTTCCCGACCCGGCAACCCCGGCTGCCGCTCCCGCTGGGTCGTGACCCAGAGAGATCCGAACGCGTTTGCGTGGTGACGTGGAGAGCGACCGCCCGGCAGGGAGCAACGCACAGAACCGCCTGCAATGCCGAGGTGCCGTAGCCTTGCGCTGTGGGACCAATGGGTGAACTGGGCGCGCTTTTCAACCCCGGCATGCGCCACGAACTCGAGGAACGGCAGGCCAAAGCGGCGCGCCGCGAGGAAGAGGGCAACGCCAAGGACGGTGATCTCCGGATCGATCTCGAGTCCGGAGTCGCGGTGATCAATGCATCCGATGCTCAGCGATCACCTGCCACGGCAACGGAACCCGCGCTGCCCGCCGACGACCACGCGGCGGGGGACGCTCGTTCCGCCGCCGACGACAGCGCGATCACCGACGCCGCGACCACCCAGGCGTCGACGGGCCAGGCTGCTGACCATCAGGACAGCGCCGAAGATGAGCCCGAGGCCGACTCCGGTGGCGACCGCATTCCCGCGACCGGGGCCAAGGCTGCGCCGGCTTCGCAGACCACCCGGTCGACACCGTCGTCGGCCAAACCGGCCGAGCAGTTGCGCCCTCGGGGAAAGCGCGGAGTGTCAGCAACCCGCTAGTCGAAGCGGTGCTCGAGCTCAGCTTTCCCCGACGGGTGTCGGGGTCACCCACGTGGGGTGGTCGGTCCCTCGAGCGAGATCAGGTTCAACTGGCCCGTCAGCCCGCCGCCCGATTCACCAAGCCTGTTCGGCGTCCGCACCCGCCTCCGCCCGCCAGCACAAGGTCACGTGGTCGTCGACCATTCCGGTCGCCTGCATCAACGCGTAAGCGGTGGTCGGGCCGACGAACTTGAACCCTCGCCGCTTGAGGTCCTTTGCCATCGCCGTGGACTCCGCCGTGACCGCCCGGTAGTCGGCGAGCGCAACGGGGCGGGCGGGCGCATCCGGTGGCGCGAACGACCACAGCAACTCGTCGAGACCTGGCGACAGTCCGGCCGCTATCCGGGCGTTGTGGATGGCAGCCTCGATCTTGGCCCGATTGCGGACGATCGAGGCGTCAGCCAGCAACCGATCGATGTCCGCAAGACCGAACGCGGCCACGGTATCGATCGAAAAGCCGCCGAACGCCTGCCGGAAAGCGGGCCTCTTGCGCAGGATCGTCAGCCAGCTCAGCCCGGACTGGAATGCCTCCAGGCACAACCGTTCGAACAGCGCGTCGTCGCCGCGCAACGGACGGCCCCACTCGAAGTCGTGGTACTGGACATACTCCGGCGCACTCGTCCCCCACCAACACCGCAGTCGCCCGTCGTCGCCGCGGCGAACCGAGTCGGGCAGCGTTGCCTGCACGGCAGCAGCACCCTCCGCGGGATCGTCGTCCATCGACGCCGCGCCCTCCACTGTCAGGCCGGCAGAATCTCGTCGGGGCGCCGAGAACGACGCGGCTCGGGTTCCGGCGCGGGTGCCAGCGGCAGCACGCCCTGCTCGAGCAGCTTGCCCATCCGCCGCAATGCCGCGGTGAGCGCCATGCGGGCCAGTGGTCTGGCGACCGGCCAACCGAGGCGGCCCAGAAGCCCGAACGGCAATTCGAGCTCGTTCGTCCAACTTGCCCGGCAACCACCGGGTATCGGGTCGACCTGCATGATGCCGACGCCGTTGAGCAAGGCGCCGTCCTTGTCCATCACCCAACGGCGAGGCGGGTCGTACTCGGTGACGGTCATGGTGTCCAGGAAGCCGATGCTCCACAAGCCGGTGAAGGCAGCGATGCGGGCGCCCACCTGCGGCGGGGACGTCACGCTCTGGACTGCATACATGGTGGTGGCGAAGATCCACTTCTCCTGGGCGCGGACGTCCGCCATCGCCGCGAAGGCGTCCTCGGGCTTCGCCCTGAGGTCGACCGAAGCCGTGACGCGCACTGTCATGTCCGCACCCCCGAGTCGATCTCGGATCCCGGCGCAACTGCGTCGTCCACCGGATCACCGTCCTCGATCGGTGCCTCGACTTCAGTGGCGCCATCGGCAGCGTGGTCCGACAGCCGGGTGATTTTCGCCCGGAGCCTGTCCACTTCTTCCGCCATCCGCTCGAGGGCCCAGTCGACATCGCTCATCCGATAGCCGCGCAGCGCCATCGGGAAGCGCACCTTCCTGATGTCCTCGGCAGTCATCTCCTCATCCGGCAATTCGGTCGGAGACGTCCTGGGTGACAGCGGCGCCAGCTGCTCCCCACGCCCGAAGACGACAACGGCGATCGCGAACACCACCAGGCCGATCACCGCGGCGATCACCAGGTACTGCAGGACTGTGGTCACGTTCTGATCGTGCCACGGCCGACCGACAGAACACTGTCAGCGGCGGGCCGGGTGGCGAACGACAACAATCCGGTGACAAGGATCGACACCGCGGGCCGGCTCACACCAGCCCGCGCCTGGGTGCGACCGGGGCGCGGCTGCCTCGAACCGCGGCGGCCATCTGAACGACCCGCAGGGTCGGTCGCACCTGATGCGCCCGGAAGACGGCCGCCCCCTGCCAGGCGGCGATCGCGGTGGCGGCAAGGGTGCCTTCCAATCGTTCGTCCACCGGCAGATCGAGGGTCTCGCCGATGAAGTCCTTGTTGGACAGTGCCATCAGGACCGGCCATCCGGTGGCCACCAGTTCATGGGTTCGATGGACCAATTCCAGTCCATGCCAGGTGTTCTTCCCGAAATCGTGGGTGGGGTCGATCAGGATGCCTTCCCGAGGCACCCCGGCGGCCACCATGCGTCGCGCTGCCGCGGTGGTTTCCTCGATGACCGACGCGACGACGTCGGGATAACTGGCGCGGAACGGATTCGTCCGCGGAGCGGCTCCACCGGTGTGCGAACACACCATCCCGGCGCCAAATCGGGCGGCCACCCCGACAAGGGCCGGATCGGCTCCGGCCCACGTGTCGTTGATCAGGTCCGCGCCGGCCAAGCAGGCCTCGGTCGCGACTTCGGACCGCCAGGTGTCGACGCTGATGACGAGGTTCGGGAATGCAGATCGGACCTGCCCGATGAACGGCACCACCCGTTGTATCTCTTCGTCGACGTCGACCTCCCGGCCCACTCCAGCCTTCACCCCGCCGATATCCACGAGGTCCGCACCGTCCCGCACCGCGGCATGGACGGCACGCATCGCCGCCGACTCGGTGAAGGTCGCGCCCGCGTCGAAAAACGAATCCGGTGTCCGATTGATGATCGCCATGACGGCGGGCCGATCGGTGGGCAGAGCTCGGCCGCGGAGCACGACCTTCGGTGAACGATCACTGCCGTTGAGCACGCCTCAGCCTACAAACGCGTGCTCAGGTGCCCGCCAGGATCGGGGTGCCGGTGCCCGGGTCCGGCGTCGGTGCTGCCGTCGTGGCGTCCTGCACCATGCGTTCGATGCCGGCGGCGTCCAACAGGTCGACGGGTGCGAGGGTCGTTCCGGTCGGAACGTAATGGAAGGCCGCGCGGACCGAGGACAACGGAATGTTCGCGAGTTCGGCGATGGCCAATCGATAGCAAGCGAGCTGAACGGCTGCCGCCAGGCGCTTCGCGGCGGGCGGTGGGCGGCCGGTTTTCCAGTCGACGACGGTGAGACCTCCGTCCGGATCGGCGAAGACGGCATCGATGCGGCCACGGATTCCGATCCCCGCGATCCGGGTCGCGAACGGCACCTCGATCTCTTCGGGAACCTTGTTCGCCCACGGCGAGGCAAGGAACTGCCTGCGCAGCTCCTCGAACTCCGCGTCGTCACCAGCCCACCTGTCACCGGCCCCAGGAAGGTCGCGTACGTCCAGCAGCGCCTCACCGCGGAAGAAACGCTCGAGCCATTGGTGGAACGCGGTCCCCCGGCGCATCGCGGGAGCCGGCTCGAGCGGCACCGGACGGCGCAAACGTCTGGCCAGCGCCTGCGGGTCGTCGGCCAGTTCCACCAATGCCGACACGGACAGGGTGCCGGGGAGTTCAACCTGCTGCTGCCCGCGTTGCGCAGCAGCCCGCTCCGCGAGCAACGTGGTCACCTCGGACGCCCAGCCGAACGGGTCGGCAGGATCCTGAGCAACCGAAGAATCTGCCGCGGCGGAATCCAGGGCAGCCGGCTCTGCAACCGGCGCGGTCGACACCGTCTGCGCTTCGAGGTCTTTCATCGCGGCAAGGACCCGGTCGGCGCCCGCGCGGACAGCGACCCGTCGGCGACCGAGCGGGTCCACCGGCCACTGCGCCGTCCGAGGCTGCGCGGTCAGCGGGTTCGGCTGCGTCGCGTCAGGTGCAGGCGCCCATTCTTCCGCCCGGGCCGAGCCACCGAGAAGTTCAGCGGCCTCGAGGAGAAACTCGCTCGGTCCGGCCGGCTTGCTCGTGGTGGCACCCCAGTGGTGGCCGGACAACAGCAGCGTCCGTTCGGCCCTGGTCAACGCGACGTACAGCAACCGGCGTTCTTCCAGCAGCCGGAGCGCGCCGAAGTGGGCAGCATGGGCAGCGAGCGCGTCGGCAAGGTCCTTCTGGTCGGCGCCCGCGGGCAGGGACAGTTCGGGCAGCTCATCCCGGTCGCCGCGCAGGCTGGGCGGAAGCTGCGCGGCGTCACCGAGCCAGGTGCTGCCCCTGGTGATCGGAAAGACTCCGTCCGTGAGATGTGGGACGGCCACGACCTGCCATTCCAGACCCTTTGCGGCATGGACGGTCAGTACCTGGACCCGACCAGCGACGGTGGCGACTTCGCCCGGCGTCAATCCGTCCTCGCGCTCTGCCGCGGTGTCCAAATAGTCCAGCAGTTCGCCGGGCCCGGCGCCGGTGGCGGCTACCTCGGCCACGACGTCGGCGAACGCGTCCAGATGGACACGGCCGGTGCCGGTGGCCAATCGCGCTTCCACATCAAGGCCGGTGACGCGCTCGAGATCGGCGATCAGATCGGGCAACGGCTGACCCATGCGGCTCCTGAGCCGGCGAAGGTGCGCGCCGAACCTGGTCAGCCGTTCGTAGCCTTGTGGTGAATACTGCGATGCGGGGCCCAGGTCGGCGACTGCGTCGATCAGCGTCCAGGCGTCGATGTCCTCGCCCGCGATGGCCTGACCGACGGCGTCACGGACGGCCTGCGATCCGGACGCCGAGGTGGGAGCGGGCGCCGGCGTCGGGCCGGGTGCAGGCGTCGTGGGACGTGCGAGCGCCCTCGCTCGCTGCGCGAGCGCCTCCAGATCGGCCGCGCCCAGCTGCCAACGGGCGCCGGTCAAGAGTCTGATCGCGGCCGCGCCCGCGGTCGGATCGACCAGCACCCTCAGGGTGGCAACGAGGTCGACGATCTCCGGCTCGTCCAGCAAGCCACCCAGACCCACCACCTCGACGGGTAGCCCCGCCGCCCGCAGAGCCTCGGCGGTCGCTGCCATGTCACTGCGCCGGCGTACCAGGACGGCGGTGGTGGGTGCGGTCGAGGACGGCCCGTCCATCCAGCTGCGCCAGAGATCAGCGATGTTGCGAGCCAACCACTGGTCCTCGTCGGCCACGGTCTCGAACAGTCCGTAGCGAACGTCGCCGGCCGCTGCGTCGTCAGCGGGTCGCAGTTCACCCACTTCGATCCGGGCTGACGGGCCCGTCCGGATGGAACCCGAGACCTCGTTGGCCAACGCCAGCACCCCAGCCGGGTTGCGAAAGCTCGTGAGCAGCGAGCTGATCGGGGCGGGTTCTCCCGACGCGGTCGGGAAGTCGGTCACGAACCGCGGCAGATTCGATGCAGAGGCACCGCGCCATGAGTAGATGGACTGCACCGGATCACCCACCGCCATGACCGGATGCCCGGGATCGACGTCCGGGGCCCCGGCTCCGAACGCGCTGCGCAGGATGACGCGTTGCGCATGTCCGGTGTCCTGATACTCGTCGAGCAGGACGACCCGGTAACGATCGCGCAGCGCCGCACCGACCCGCGGGTGCTGCTCTACGAGGGCGGCCGCGACTTGCATCTGGTCGGAGAAGTCGATGACCCCCCGTTCCCGTTTGGCGTCGGCGAAGGCCGCAGTGAGCGGCAGGATCCACTGCCTGTCCTGCAGGCGTTTGACGTGGTCGGCGAGGCCACTGTGCAACGGACTGCGCTGGCGCGCGGCCGGCGGTGCAGAACGGAGCACCAGCAGCAGCTCGTCCAGCTCGGCTGCCAGCGCTGGGGCGTCGGTGAGGTGATCCGCCAGCGCCCCGGAGACGGCGAGGAGCCGTTCCGTCACCTGGTCCGGACCGAGATCGGTACGGAGATCACCGTCCCAACGACTGACCACTCGGCGGGCCAACTGCCATGACCCGGTCGTGGTCAGAACCTTGGCGCCAGGTTCGACCCCGGCGAGCGCCCCGAAATCGGCGATCAGTCGGCCACCGAAAGAGTGATAGGTGGCCACTTCTGGATCACCCGACAACGTGTCGGCGATCCCGGCTGGGACAACCTTCGACTGGCTGAGCAACCGGAGCCGCCGCCGGATCCGCTGGCCGAGGGCGGCTGCGGCCTTGCGGGTGAAGGTGAGTCCGAGGATCTGTTCCGGTCGCACCTGTCCGGTGGCGACGAGGTACACGACCCGGGCGGCCATCGTCTCGGTCTTTCCGGAACCTGCGCCGGCAACGACCAGCCCGGGAATCAACGGTGACTCGATGACGGCGATCTGTTCCGCGGTGGGTCGGGCCAGCCCGAGTTCCGATGCCAGTTCGGTTGCCGTGATCATCGCGTCACCTGCCGGCCTTCCGGCTGGAGCGGGCAGCTGGAGCGAACGGGACACCTTTCGCAGTAACGATTCTCCTGCGCGGTACTGATGCTCAACGCGAGTTGCTCGGCGGAGCCGCGCACGATGCGCCGCCACTGGGACAACTGTTCGGCGGTGAGTGCCGGCTGCTGCCGGATCTGCGGACTACCGGTGCGTAGATACACCAGTTCGGCGCCGCCGGAGCGGCCGCGCCCAGCGCTTCCCGTGTCGACGCCGTCCGTGTCGGCGCCGTCCGTGTCGGCACTGTCCGTGTCGGCACTGTCCGTGTCGGCACTGTCCGTGTCGGCACTGTCCGTGTCGGCACTGTCCGTGTCGGCACTGTCCGTGGCGGCATACCCGGGTTCACGGCCACCCGGGTCGAGGCGGTCCCGGCCCGCACGGGTCCGGTCCTCGGAGGTCTGAACGGCGGCGCGGGTGGTCCGGTCTGCCCGGGTTCGGTCCGCGGGCCGAGCTGGTTCCGGCCGCACCACGGGTGTCCCGAGCATCTCCTCTTCTTCCGGGTCGAGCGGCGGCTCGTCTGCCTGCGCTCCGCTCGCGCGTGGGCCCAGGCCGGCACTCGCGCCGAGATCGAGGGCCAATTGGTAAACGGCGAGCTGCGTGTTCTCCAGCACCTTCGCCTTGGACGGAACGGTGGCGCCGGTCTTGAAGTCGACCACGATCAAGGAACCGTCGGCTGTCCGGTCGAGCCGGTCGGCGCGCCCCTCCAACCGGACCGGCCGTGCGGCCTCGCCGGCGGCCGAGTCCGACCTGATGTCGGACGGCGGCACGGGTACAGACAGCCGCAGTTCGGATGCCACCATGGTGCGCCCGGCCGGGAGGGCAGCAACCCAGGACTGAGCGGCGGTCAGCATGGATTCCAACGCCCGCCTCGTCCTTGCCACCAGCCACGGTGGCAGATGATGCTGCTGCCGCAGGAAACCCTCCATTTCGTCCTCGAGGACCGCGCGGCTGACGCCCTTCGCGAGGCCGTCGACGAGGGCGTGAACAACGATGCCCTCAATCTGTTGTTGGCTCGTCGCCCCGCGTGCGCCCCGCCGTTCCAGGACCCCTCGGAGGGCGCAGGTGGACAGACTGTCCACGGCTGATGGCGAGACGGTGACCGGACTGCCCGCCGGGATCGCTGGTTCGTCGGTGGAACGCGCTGCCAAGCCGTACCAGTCCCTCGGATCGGCGCCGACCACACCAGCGGCCGCCAACCGGGCGAGTTGGACTGCCGCCGAATGGGCCGTCTGTTCGGGGACCGACGGATCGGTGACCACCGAGCGCAACTCCGCGATCAGATCCGTCAGGTGCAACCCTCGCCGCTGCCCTCCGTCGGCTGCTGCAGGCCAGCCGGCGGGCAATTCCTCTTCGGCACCGGCGAGCTCGAACAGGAATCGGGATGGAACGGTGTCCTGATCGGCGACGGATGTCGCGATGACGGTGTGCCGCGCCCGGGTCACGGCAACGTAGAACAACCGCCGCTCCTCCTGGAGAAGCGCTGCCGTGGTCGGCATCGACGACGGGAGGCCGGCCGCGGCATCGAAGACCTCGCTGGTGCCCAGCAGACTGACCCGCGGACGCAGCACCGGCCAGCTGCCCTCGGCAACACCCGCCAGCGCGACGACGTCCCACTCGAGCCCCTTGGCGGCGTGCGCGGACAACACGGACACTGCATCGCCCGAGCGGGCGCCACGGGCTGTCGGATCGCCGGGTATGCGCTGTCCTGTGACCATGTCGAGGAACGCCTCGACACCCGCCAACGGGGTCCTGTCCGCCTGGTCGGCTGCCATCGAGAACAGGGACATCACACCGTCGAGCGTCTGATCGGCTCGCTGCCCGGCGCGACCGCCGCGTAACGACGCCGATACGAGTTGTTCCTCCAGCTCGGATGCCTGCCAGACCTTCCACAGGCTCTGCTCCGCCGCTGCATCGGCGGCGCCCATACGGGCGGCGTCCAGCATTGCCCGCACCCTGCGCACCGGCCGCTGGAATTCCTCCGGAACCCGATCGGGCAGTGGCGCACCGGCCAGTACCGCCGCGAGCAGGTCGGGTGTCGGGCCACCATCGGGCTGCTCAGCCCGGATCATGCGCCGAAGCCGACGCAACGACTGGCTGTCCGTCCCGCCTGCCGGCGACGCAAGCAGATCCAGCGCCACCTGCCCGGTCAAGGAAGACGGCTGCCGTCCGCACTGCAGCACCGTCAGCAGCGCCGCGACCACCGGATCGGCGGTGAGCTGCTCGTCCTGGCGCGAGGTGGTCAGCGGGACACCGGCCGCGGCGAATGCCCGACGCAACGCAGGCAACGCAGCCACCGGTGAACGCACGAGAACTGCCATGTCCGACCAGCGAACCCCCGATTGAAGGTGCGCGCGCCGCAGTTCGTCGGCCACGTACGCCGCTTCCGTCGCTGCGGTGGGCATTGTCCGGACGATCACCCGACCGTTGCGCGCAGATTCCGAGCCAACGTGGCCGGCGGCGGCGTCAACCACGCCGGCGGCGGCGTCCATCGTGCCGGAGGCAGCGTCCATCGTGCCGGAGGCAGCGTCCATCGTGCCGGAGGCAGCGTCCATCGTGCCCACAGCGGCATTCGTCGTGCTCGCCCCCTGAGCCCGGTCCGGGGCAGGCTCGGCGGCTCCGACGGCTATCAGCTGTCGATGCGTCGAGACACCGGGCAACATCCGGGCCACCCGCCTGCTCGCCGCCAGGACCTCCGCCGACATCCTGCGCGAACCGGTCAGCATCACGGTGTCATCGACGTCCAGATCGCGCAGGGCCGCGGGATCGGACCCACGAAAGCCGTAGATCGATTGATCGGGATCACCGAAGACCACCAATTCATCGGCGCCGGAGGCGAGCGCCTGGATCAGAGCGGCCTGCGAAGGATCGACGTCCTGGAACTCGTCGACGAAGATCCGCCGAATCCGTGACTGCTCCGCGGCGAGCACGGCGTCCTGCGCCAACAACCCCAGAGCTGCGCGTGTCAGTTCGGCCTGATCGAGCGCAGCACCCAGTCCGCTACTTCCCTGCCGCAGATCCGAGACGTCCTGGTACTCCCGGGCGAACATCGCCGCGGCCTGCCATTCGGGGCGGCGGCGACGACGGCCCAGTTCGGCCAGTCGCGATGGCGTGATCCCGCGCTCGGCGGTGCGCAGCATCAACTCCCGGAGTTCAGCAGCAAAGGCGGGCGAGGTCAGCGCCGCGCTGACCGCGGGCGGCCAGTTACCACGACCGCTCTCGCGCTGACCGGCGAGCAGCTCTCGCACCATCTGATCCGACTCCCCCGCCGCGAGCAGCCGGGGTTCCGGCTCACCGGATCGCATCGCACGAGCGCGCAACAGGGAGTACGCATAGCTGTGCAGAGTGCGCACGATCGGCTCTCGGGTCGTGATCCCCAGTCTGCGGGTGATCCTGCTGGCCAGTTCCGTCGCCGCACGCCGCGAGAAGGTGAGTACCAGAACCGATTCCGGGGACACACCACGCTGCGCCAGCCGCTCCGCGACGGATTCGACCAGAGTCGCGGATTTGCCGGTCCCCGGCCCGGCAAGCACCTTGAGCCGCTGAAGGCCGTTGTGGATGACCGCCAACTGCTCTGCTGTCGGCTGCACCGCCGGACCACCACCGGAGCGGTGGAGGCGGAACAGGCCCGCAGTGGCGGTCGCTTGCGTCATGGGCAGATCCCATCACGAGGCACCGACAGCGTGGGCCAACCACACCGACGGACTCGAAACCTGACCTCCCGCAGCGGCTCCGGCCTGTTTACTGCTGACCATGGACATGGCACTGGCGCACCGGATGCTCGACGCGGTTGCCCGGATTCCCGCCGGTCGGGTCGCGACCTACGGTGACGTTGCGGCAGCGGCCGGCTCCGCCTCGCCCAGACTCGCCGGCTTCGTCCTGGCTCAACTGTCGGACGAGCAGACGCCTTGGCATCGCGTGCTACGGGCAGACGGGACGCCGGCGCCGCATCTGGCGACCGAGCAGCTGCAACGCCTGCGCGCGGAGGGTGTGCAGGTGGACAACGGCCGGGTGGATCTGAAGATGTTTCGCAGTCGACCCTGACTGCGGTCCTGTTCGCCCTCGCTGATCAACGCACTTTGGCGGTCGTGCGTCACCCTGCTGGTTCGAGAGCCGTCAGCCGCGCCCAGCGACAAGCACACCGGTCGGACGGCCCGGCGCCCGGCGGCCACTTGCCCCTCGGGATAGCGCCCACCCGCCGAGATGTCCACAAAACACCGAGGCCACCAACGTGGCGGGACCTCGGCGAGCACGGTGTCCGCATGACTACCACCGATGACGTCGCCCCGATACGGATCAGCGGGCCGGCTGGGCTGCTGGCCGCCGTGCCGCCGCTGCTCGGCTTCCACCCGACCAACAGCCTGGTGTTGTTGTGCCTGTCGGGAGGGCGGCGGCGGGTCGGCCCCGTGGCCAGGGTCGACCTCCCGCAGGGGCACGACCGTGCGATGGCGACGCAGATGGCGCGCCACGCGCTGGCGCACGCGGACGAAGTTGCCGTCGTCTGCTATCTCAAAGGCACCAGGCGGCCGCCTCTGCTCGACGACCTGCTGGGTGAGCTGGCGCGTTCAGGCGTCGACGTGATGGACGCAATGATCGTCAGGGGTGGCCGCGCACGGCCCGCACTCAACCCGGCCATGGAGCGCAACCATCCCGGAATTCCGATGCCCGGCTCGGACGATCCCGTGGTGTGTGCTCTGCAGGCCGCCGGGGCCCTGTCCGGGCGCTCGGTGCTGCCGGACCGCGATGCGCTCCGACGCTCCATCGCCGGACCCACCGGTGCGAAACTGCGCGCCGCCGAGGGCGGCATCACCGAGGCTGCCGCAGGACGGCTCCCTGGATCCGGCCTCGGTCCCGGGAGCCGGGTGATTGCCCTGCGGAGATCTTCGGCGTCCCATCGGCGCGGTGTTCGGCCGGCGCTGGCTGAGCTGCTGGACACGGCTTGCCGTCAGGTGGCAGCCACCGGAACGGTGCCGATGCCGGTCGGCACAGCGGTCGCCGCTGTGCTGGTGGAACCGGCGGTTCGCGAAGCGGTCCTCGCAGAGGGGTTCGGTGATCTCGACGGTTCGTGGTTGCCGATGCTGATCGCGTGCGCAACCTGGACGCCGGACCCGGTGGCAGCGCCACTGTGTTCCATCCTGGCCGCTGTCGCGTATCGGCACGGAGACGGCGCGCTCGCCCAGGTAGCGGTCGACCGCTGCCTCGCCGTGGAGCCGGAGCATCCGTTGGCGCTGACCCTTGTGGACATCATGTCCGCCGGCCTCCGCCCCGAAGTGCTCGACGAGATGCTGACACCAGCAAGCCGCTACCTGTGATCAATGCAGTGCCGGGCCGGCGACCGGGCTTCGGCACCGTCGTGCGGGTAAGGCCCGTCACGGGGTCAGACCCCTCAGTCGAGGAATCGCTCGATCCGCTCTGCGGTGGACAGCATCGTGACCAGATCACTCGGCGGCGTACGCGGATCTGCCAGGCTGACCGCCATCCTGAAGAGCAACGCACGACGCAGCAATTGACGCCAGTCCGGCCAGCGGTCCCACTCGGTGATCAACTCGACCGGCGCTCCTCCCCACCCGATCGCGTCCACGACCACGACTCCGGCAGCCCAGCCCACCGGCCGCCAGTAAGGGGTCAGATCGATGACCGCGGGGGGCGCGGACCCGGCGAACAGAACGTTGCCGTGGAGGTCGCCATGCACCACCTGGCTCTGGCTCTGCACCCCGCGGCGCCCCTGGGCGAGCGCATCGAACAGCCTGGCGCCGTGGCGCGACCCGGTGGGTGGGTCGTCCTCGATCTCTCCCCACGAAAGCCGGTCCGCCCAGCTGTAGAGCCCGCTTCGTTCGCGCAGGAACTTCGGTTCCGGCACCTCGGCGAGCGCATCGTGCAGGCGGACGCAGACCTGCAGGATCTCCTCGTGCCGCGGCGCAGGGCTGCCGGAGACGAAACGATGCGCGGACCACCCAGAGACCACCCACCGGCCGTCCGAGGAGCGGACCGGTCGGGCCAGGCGCAGGTCACTGACTGCCAACTGCTCGACGAGGTTGGCCAGCCACGATGCCTCAGCGGGCTCGTCCACCGGTTTGAGCACGATGCCACCGCTGCGCCAGCTGCGGTGTTGGCCACCCTCGAGGAGCTCGGGCGGTTCGGGCGCGGCGCCGAATGCGCGCAAGACGTGTTCCGGCGGGGGGATCCTGAGCACCGACGCGGCCATGGCACTTCCGCCGTCGAAGACCGATCCGGGCTGCCCGTCCCGCGCGGGCGGTCCTGGTGCGTCGGTCACCCCTGGACGCTACCGCGCCGGGTGCGCCCATCAGCGGACCCGCAACGGTGTCGCTGCGAGCCGCTGCGGCATCCGCCGGCAGTTGCAGCAAGTCGCGTTCAGCGATGAGCGCAGGACGCCAGGATCAGTAGGACGGGAGGCTGGGATCGACCTGCTTCACCCATGCAAGCACTCCGCCACCAACGTGAACCGCATCCGAGAACCCCGCTTTGTGCAGAACCGAGAGCGCTTCGGCCGACCGTGCGCCGGACTTGCAGTGCAGCACCAGCGGCTTGTCCATCGGTAGCGAGGAGAGCGCCTCACCGGACAGGATGTCGCCCTTGGGAATGAGCACCGATCCCGGGATGGAGACGATCTCGTACTCGTTCTGCTCGCGGACGTCGACCAGCAGGAAATCCTCACCGGCGTCGATCTTCGCCTTGAGGTCGCGGGCGGAGATGGTGTGACCGCTGGCGGCGGCAGCCGCGTCGTCGGAAATGGTTCCGCAGAACGCGTCGTAGTCGATCAGACCGGTGATCGGCTCGCCCGCCGGATCGCGGCGGATCTTGACGGTGCGGTAGGTCATCTCGAGCGCGTCGTAGACCATCAACCGGCCGAGCAGTGTCTCACCGATGCCGGTGATCAACTTGATCGCCTCGGTGACCATGATCGAACCGATGGAGGCGCACAACACCCCGAGTACACCGCCCTCGGCGCAGGACGGAACCATCCCTGGCGGTGGCGGCTCCGGGTAGAGGTCGCGGTACTGGGGACCGTACTCGGCCCAGAACAGGCTGGCCTGGCCTTCGAAGCGATAGATCGAACCCCATACGTAGGGCTTGCCCAGCAGGACACACGCGTCGTTGACCAGGTACCGCGTCGCGAAGTTGTCCGTGCCGTCGAGGATCAGGTCATAGGGCTCGAAGATCTCCAGGGCGTTGCCGGAGTCAAGTCGTTCGGTGTGGAGATTCACCTTCACGTACGGATTGATCTCGGCGATGGACTCCGCCGCGGAGACAGCCTTGGACTTGCCGATGTCGGACTGACCATGGATCACCTGGCGTTGCAGGTTGGACTCGTCGACGGTGTCGAAGTCCAGGATTCCCAACGTGCCGACTCCGGCAGCCGCCAGATAGAGCAGGGCTGGCGAGCCGAGACCGCCCGCGCCGACCACCAGCACCTTGGCGTTCTTCATGCGTTTCTGCCCGGTCATCCCCACGTCGGGAATGATCAGGTGGCGCGAGTAGCGCTCGACCTCGGCCTTGGTCAACGAAGCGGCCGGTTCGACCAGCGGGGGCAATGACACAGGAGTCTCCTTCGGCACGGGCACAGTCTGCCGCAATCGACAACGGTCCCCGACCCGTAGTTCTTCCCGAGGGTTCAGCCGGCCGCCGCAGACGGGTCGCTCGACGGATCCACCGGCGCAGCCGCGGTCGGGAACGGGTAGGCGTTGGGCTTGCACACCTTTCCGTCCTTGGGGATCGTGCCGGGGTCGAGAACGTTCAGGTCGTCGTTCGACACGCTCCAGGACTGCTGCATCATCACCGGAGCCGGCGCCCCCGAGGCAGGACAGGGCTGATGACGCATACCCAGCGCGTGGCCGACCTCGTGATTGATGGCGTAGGAGCGGTAAGCATCCAGGTCGCCGTCGAAGGACATCGCACCACGCACCCATCGCGCGTCATTGATGAAGACCCGGCCCGCCGATCCATTGAAACAGGATGCCTCCAAAGGGATGTCGAAGCCGCAGCCGGCGCGTACCGTCATCTGGCTGGTCAGCGACACACGGAAATCCGGCTCGCCCTTGTCGATCCGCTGCAGAGAGAACTGCTTGCCGCCGATCCACGATCGCCGGTCGGCCAGCGTTGCGTCGACGGCGGCCGCGAAGGCCTTGTCGGCCTTCGCATCCTGCAGGCCGTCCTCCGTCTCGACCGTGTAGGTGAACCGCTGTGGACCATTGCCCATCACCGGCGTCGTGCCCCGGACGACGTGCCAGGAACCTGCACCGGATGTGACGAAACGCGCACCGGCGGGCAGTGCACCTGCGGCGATCCCGGCGGCCGGGTGGCCGTTGGCGTCCTTGATCGTCAGGTCCGGAACGGCCCCGGGGGGTGTGGGCTCCGCGGACGCCGCAGTGGGGGCATCACCGGCTGCACTACTGCTCACCGCCGGGACCGGCGCAACCGCCTGACCGGATTCCTCGAGGGAGAGGCCGGTCGTCGACGATGACGGATCGGTGGCGCCTGCGCCGGTTCCGAACCCCGTACCGGCCGACGACACAGCCGGCCCCACGGCGGGCAGGTCGGTGGCCGCGGAGGCGGTGTTGAGGTCGGCCGAAGGTGAACCGATGGATTGGAAGATCACCACCAGGGTCAGGACCACCAGCACCGGGATCATGACGATCCGCCACCTGACACCCCTGCGGGGCGGCGAGGAGACCGATCGCCGACGGGACGTCGATCGACCGGATCTGGAACCGGTGGCGGCCGATCTGGTGGCCGTCGACCTGCCTGAAGAAGATCTGGTGGCGGACGACCCGGCGGACCCCGACCTGGTCGACCGCGACCTGCTCGACGACGATCCCGTGGAGGTCGCTTCTCCGGTGGAGCGCGCGTCGGACCGGCGCGCGCCGGGAACGCCGACGTCTCCGGTGCCAACCCCACCAACGGAACTGCGCGCCGCGGCACGCGCGCCCGCAGCGCCGCCTGCACCGGACCGACCCGACAGATGGTCGGTTCGCCATCGCGGCGGACGCCCATCGCGGTCCGCAACGTCTTCGCCCCGATGCACGGCGACCGGTCGGGACACATCGGACGGGCGCTCGTAGCGCGCCTGCCCGTCGCGATGGGCCTCGTCGCCCACCTGACGGGAATAGCTCCGCCGTGAGCCCGCTTCGGTCGCGGCCGGTCGAGCAGGTGATCCGGGCGTGCCCGTCCGGTCGCGGTCTTCACCTGCCCGCGATCGGCGCACGGTCGGCGGGTTCACGGGCCGGCGGCCGGCCTCGATGGACGGGGAACCGGACTCGTCCCAGAGCGATGAGGTGTCCAGAGGCTTTTCACCACTCGGTCGCCTACCCGTCTGCGATCGACGGGGTCGCCACCGTTCATCGTCCCCCTGCCCCCACGATCCGGAGTGCCGAGGGTCCGGCGGCAACGAAGTCACCCTGAGAGGCTGCCATAGAAGTCTGACGGCTCGGACAGGGCGCGCTCTACACCGGCGGCAAGTCCCCGGCGATCGGTCGGGACCTGCACGTCGGGGTCGACGGGCCGCTCGACTGCGCGCGTCCAGTGCCCGGCGATGGCCTGTGCTGTGGACAGTGGCTGTTCCATCTGCGGGACGTGGCCGCAGCCGGCGAGCACCAGCAGTTCGGCGTCAGCAAAGGCGGCGACCGTGCGCGGTGCCAGCCGGACATCGACCAGTCGGTCCCGGGTCCCCCAGATCACCAGGGTCGGCGCTCTCACTCGAGCGGCAGCAGCGGCGAAGGACGACCTCCCTTTCCGCAGGTAGCTGGTCATCAGGCCGCGCAGCGATCCGATCGTCGAGGCCTGGGACCACGGCAGCGACGCCCGCCACATCTGCTCCTGCGCCAACGCCAGGTAGTCGGCCTCGGTGATCGCCTCGGGATCACCGAAGCAGATGTCGCCAAGACCGCGCGCGCGTTCCAGCGGCGGGATGGAACCCAACCGGTCCTCGGCAAATCCGGCTGCCCCCGGCAGCAACAGCAGGCCCAATCGCGCATCGGCACCGCGGTCCTTGGTCAGCCGCAGGTCCGGGACCGCGGGCGAGATGAGCGTCAGTGTGCTGACCAGGTCCGGTCGATCAGCGGCGAGCAGGGTGGCTACCACTCCCCCGTAGGAGTTGCCGACAAGGTGCACCGGTCCGGCAACGACCTGCTCGATCGCGGCCGCAGTGATCCGGGCGTCGACACGAGGTGAGTAACGAGCACCCGGCGGCGGGTCGGACCGCCCGCTGCCTGGCAGATCCAGCGAATAGCCGCAGGCCGTTGTGGACAGCGCGCCACCGACGCGGGTCCAGTCCGTCGAAGCGCCGCCCAGACCGTGCACGAACCAGACCGGCACGGCATCGGCCGGACCGTGCTGCCGTCGCAGGTAGACCCCCCGTCCTTCGATCAACTCGGTCCAGCCCGGTGGTCCCGGGGCCGCCAGCGGAGGGATCGGTCCGAGCGGGATGTCGGCCAGTGGAACGGTCGACCACGCCGCGAGGTGATCCCTGGCAGCTGGCCCCTGCGCGGACCAAGGTCGGGTAGCGGTCATGGCTCCATGGTGCCCGGGAGCGGCGACACCAACCGCGACGTTGTCCCCATGCCTGCATCCGTCCCCAACCCGGCGCCCGCCGCACGCCGGCGTGTGCGAGGTCGGGTAGCGGTCATGGCTCCATGGTGCCCGGGAGCGGCGACACCAACCGCGACGTTGTCCCCATGCGTGCATCCGTCCCCAACCCGGCGCCCGCCGGACGCCGGCGTGTGCGAGGTCGGCCACAGTCGACGCAGCCGGCCGGCGCCTCGCCTCAGCGGACACGCCGGCAATGCGCCCGCGGTGTCGGCGGAACGCGCGGCGCCCGGTGCCCGGCGAAGGAGTTCTCACATGACGGAAACTTTGGTCGTCGACACCGGCGCTCTTCGTGCGGCAGCGAGCTCGTTGGATGACGCATCCACGCTCTTTGCCCGGGGCACCGGGCGGCGGGAGGGTTGCCCGCTGACCGACCAGAGTCTAGGCGGATCGGCCGTCGCCAGGGAGGTCGTCGCAGCTGCTTCGCGCCGCGTGCTGCAAGCCGTGGAGGCGGCCGCCTTGTTCGCCGGGGCGTCGGCCCAGACGGCGGCACGGGTGAGGAATGCGGCAACGTCCTTCGAGATCGCCGAGTCGGCGGCGGGAGGCCCACCGCGGTGATCACGTCACGGATCGCGCGAGGTGAGTCCTCACCCGGGCCATCGACGGGCGCGGTGTCACCGGCGTGGGTGCCGGCGGCCGGGGCGATCACCCTCGCCTGCGCAGGTATGGGGCTGCCGGACCCCGTCGAGCTCGAGCAGGAGCTGACCGGTGTCGAGGTGGACGCGCTGCTGCGGTGGTTCGCCGTGGCGGATGACGTAGCCCGGGCGCTGTCGGCCGGTGTCGACCGGCTCGGTGGCGCCCTCGGCGCGCTGGCGGCAGGCTGGTCGAGCCCGGCACCGAGGGTGGCGGTGATGCGCCAGTGGGAGGCGGTCCGGGCGAGCGAGCGGATCATTCGCGATCAAATCGACGCCGTCGATGCGACGAGCGCGATCCTGCGCCAGTCGCGGCTGCTGGCGCAGGGGCGAGTGGCCGGAACCGAAGGCGCACTCCGCCGGATGGGATGGCCTGCGGGTGAGGACCTGCTGGCCTGGGCCGCGTCGAACGCCGCTCTGCCCGCGGTGAACGCCCTGCTCTCGATGGCGTGCGACGAGTTGTCCGACTGCCGTCATCGCAACGACGCCGCGCTGCACGACCTGGCGACTGCCCTCCGCAGTGACCCCGGGCAACCCGCCCAACAGCTGATGCCGGCCCGGCCGGCTGCCGGTGCCCACGTCGGCCCCGGCGGCCTCTCGTCGGGCGCCCGATCCACCGGACCTCCGCACTCGCCGACGTCCAAGGCGTCCGCATTGCAGGGTGTGGACGAGGCCAATGCAGACCGGCTGAGTGCCGACCTGAGGTCGACCGACGTCTCGACAGCGCTGATGGCTCTCGGGGTGACCGGCGCACTGGCCCGGGCCCGAGAGAACGGTCAGGAGGCGCACCTTCTGGTCTACGAGTCGGCGAATTCGGCAAGTCAGGGACGCGCGGCGATCGGGATCGGGGATCTCTCGGCAGCGGACAACGTCGCGATCGTGGTGCCGGGCATCGGCAACGCGCCGGTGGAGATGGCCGACGGCATCTCCGATGCCACTGCACTTCTGCAGGAATCACAGCGGCAGGCCCCGGACGACGCCACCTCGGTGATTGCCTGGTACGGGTACGACATCCCGTTCAGCTCGGTCAGCGGCGTCCCGGTCACGCCGGCGGTCGCCATTGGTAATGCGGCGGCGGCAACGGACGACGACAGTGCGCGAACCGGCGGCGCGGCGCTGAACCGCGACCTCGCCGCCTTCGGTGCCATCGCCCCCGCCAGCGCCAGATGGATCGCCGTCGGCTTCTCGATGGGATCGACCACGGTGTCCGCGGCTGCCGCCGGCGGCAGGCGGATCGACGACCTCGTGATGCTGGGTTCCCCGGGCGCAGGTCGGCAGGTCGGCAGCGCCGAGGACTACCGATCGGTGTCCCCGGACCACACCTTCGTGACGTCGTTCGAGCAGGACCCGGTGACGCTTCCGGAGACGGACCTGCTGGCCGCGTTCGCCGGTGCTGCGCTGAAGTTCCCGCCGCGCGCAGCACCGTTCGGACCCGACCCGGCGGCGAAGTCGTTCGGCGCCCAGGTGGTCGACGTCGGGAGCAACGAGCCGGACGTCGACGTGCAGCTGGGCCCCGTCACGGGTGCGCTCGGCAGGTTGGATTCACTGATCACGAACGAGGTCGTCGACCTCGCCGGCCACCACCAGCAGAGCAACTACCTCGGCGGCGCCTCGCTGCAGGCGGTGGCGGCGGTCGTCGTCGGGCACTACGCCGACGTCCCGATCAAGCCCGGTCGCTGACTGACAAGGCCCCTCGTATCGACCCACCGCAACGCTCGGCGTCAGCGGTCGGCCACCCCGGCCGGCACACCGGGTGTCGCCTCGGTGGGTGCGCAGCGGTGGGTCGCCGCGGTCATCACGGCAGGTCGGGCCGCTTCCGCCCGCGTAGGGTGGTGACGCTCCGCAGCTCGAGAAGGGACAAGCATGACCGATGCCACCACCCGGGCGACCCCGCGGTTGTCCAGGTCGGCGCGGCGAGCCCAGCTCATGGCGGCCGCAAAGACGGTCTTCGTGACGCAGGGATATCACGCAGCGGCGATGGACGACATCGCGGTCACCGCCGGCGTCAGCAAACCTGTCCTTTACCAGCATTTTCCGTCGAAGCTCGAGCTGTATGTCGACCTGCTGGGCGAGTCGGCCGACGAGATGGTGCGCCTGGTCCGCGCCGCACTGACCGCGTCCACCGACAACCACGAGCGAGTGGACAACGCAGTGGCCGCCTACTTCACCTTCGTCGCGGACAACGACCAGGCCTACCGACTGATCTTCGAGTCCGACCTGCGTGGGCAGGCCGAAGTGGAACGGATCGTCGAGCGGGCGACCGACGACTGCATCTCGGCGATCACCGACACCATCACCACCGACACCGGGGTGGACGTCGAGCGGGCTCGGCTGCTGGCGTCGGGCATGGTCGGGCTGTCGCAGGTGAGCGCACGCTACTGGCTGCAGCAGTCGCCGCACGTGTCACGAGCCGAAGCGATCGAGTTGCTGTCGACGCTCATGTGGCGCGGCATCTCGCGATTCCCACGTCAGGAGCACTGAGCGCTGGAGCCACCGCGCTGCGGCGGAGTCGTGCAGACTTCCAGGCGACGAGCACCGCCCGAACCGGACAACCGGTGCCCGATCCGACGCGAGCCGCGAGCTACTTCGTGATTTCAGGCGCTGAATCCGACCCGACGGCCATCGGCAGGTGCGATCTCGACGTATCCGATCCGGGATGACGGGACGATGACCCTGCGGCCCTTCTCGTCCACCAGGACCAGCGTCCCGAGCGGGTTCTTCAGCGATTCGTTGATCTGCGCCTCGATCTCGTCGGGATTCGACGTCGAGCTGAGCACCAGTTCGCGCCCGGTGTCCGTCACACCGATCTTGACGTCCACGCCAGACCTCCATTGCGTTGTCGCTCGAGTTGTATCGAGACCTGTTGGCACGGCACACACCCGCACCGGCTCGCCCCAGGCTAGTGCAGCAACAGCGCGGATCCGGCCGCCCGGGGTGCGCCGTCGGTGAACAGCACCCACAGCAGCGGAGGGCGGGTCAGAACAGGGTGAACTCGTCGGAGACCAGCCCCTTGAGCTGGTCGTAGTCCAATGTCACACACCGGATGCCGCGGTCGACGGCCAGCGTCCTGGCCTGAGGCTTGATCTGCTGGGCGGCGAACACCCCGGCCACCGGAGCGAGCATCGGATCGCGGTTGAGCAGCTCCAGGTAGCGGGTCAATTGCTCGACGCCGTCGATGTCACCGCGGCGCTTGATCTCAACGGCCACGCTCCTGCCGATGGCGTCGCGACACATCAGGTCGACCGGCCCGATCGGGGTGGGGAATTCCCGGCGGACCAGCGACCACCCGTCGCCCAGGGTGGCGACGTGCTCGGCCAGCAGCATCTGCAGGTGCGCCTCGACGCCGTCCTTGACCAGCCCAGGATCGACTCCCAGCTCGTGGCTCGAGTCGTGCAGCACCTCTTCCACCGTGATGACGAGCTTCTCACCGGCCTTGTTCTGCACCGTCCAGGTGGCGCTTTCGCCGTCGGCCGCGGGCGTCTCGGTGGTCCAGCACGGTGGCGACATCCAGTTCAACGGCTTGTAGGAGCCACCGTCGGAGTGCACCAGGACGGACTGGTCGGCCTTCATCATCAGAACCCTGGTCGCCAAGGGCAGATGAGCGGTCAACCGGCCGACATAGTCCACGGAACACCGGGCCACCACGAGACGCACCCGGACACCCTAATCGGTGACGCGGACGTGCTCCGACCGCCGCCGTCGAGACGGGGCGAGCGGTCGGGAGGACCGTCAGCCGCCGCTGTCTGCGTCCACCCGCTCGATCTTGCCGCCCAACTGCTGCAGATCCTCGACGAAATGCGGGTAGCCGCGGTCGATGTGCATGACCTCGTGCACCTCCGTCACGCCTTCGGCGGCCAGTCCGGCGAGCACCAGACCGGCGCCGGCCCGGATGTCGGTGGCCCACACCGGCGCGCTGGACAGCTGCTCCCGGCCCCGCAGCGACGCGTGATGGCCGTCGGTGCGCGCGTCTGCGCCCATCCGGATCAGCTCGTCGACGAAGCGGAACCTCGCCTCGAAAACGTTCTCGGTGATGAGGGAATGCCCGTCGGCCACCGCCGCGAGGGCCAGCGCCATCGGCTGCAGGTCGGTCGGGAAACCGGGGTACGGCATCGTGATGAAATCCACCGCCCGTGGCCTCTCGACCATCGTGACGGTCACCGCGTCCGCTTCATAGTCGATCTCCCCGCCGGCCCGGGCGAGCCGCTCCAGCGGCGCCGTGAGGAACGCCGGCTTCACGCCGTCAATTCGTACCGCGCCGCGGGTGATGGCCGCCGCATAGGCCCAGGTGCCCGCCACCACCCGGTCACCGACCGTGCGGTGGGTGGTGGGATGCAGCCGGTCCACCCCTTCGATGCTGATGGTGGCCGTCCCCGCACCGTCGATCTGGGCGCCCATCTGTCCCAGCAACTCGGCCAGGTCGATGATCTCCGGCTCCCTCGCGGCGTTGTCGATGACGGTGGTCCCATCGGCGAGAACGGCTGCCATCAGGATGTTCTCGGTCGCACCGACACTGGGGAAGTCCAGACCGATGCTTGCACCGCGCAATCGGTCGGCGTATCCGACGACGCTGCCGTGCTCGATGTTCATCGTGGCGCCCATGGCCCGCAGCCCCGACTGATGCATGTCCAGCGGCCGCGATCCGATCGCATCGCCGCCGGGCAACGCGACACGAGCCTGCCGGCACCGACCCATCAGCGGGCCCAGCACGCACACCGACGCCCGGAGCCGTCCCACGGCGGCGAAATCCGCCTGCGAGGACAGTTCGGCGGGCGTCGTGATGGTGACGGTGTCGCCGGCCAGTTCGACCTCGGCGCCGAGGCCCCGCAGCACATCGGCCATCAACGGAACGTCGAGAATTTCCGGGCAGTTGGAGATGACGGTCCTGCCTTCGGCCAGCAAAGCAGCGGCCATCAGCTTGAGCACGCTGTTCTTCGCCCCGGCCACCCGGACGCTGCCCAAAAGCCGCGCACCGCCGGTGACCAGGAACCGTTCCACGCAGGGAACTCTAACCGGCCGCGAGTGGCTCGTTGCCCGCTTCCCGGCGGCGGGCGGTCTCCCGGTCGGTGAGCCGGTGCGGCACGGTGACCGAGTCGGGTGGGCGCGCGATCGAGCCGTAGGGTGGGGCGCATGGCCGTCCACCTCACCCGGATCTACACGCGCACCGGTGACGACGGCACGACCGGCCTGGCCGACTTCAGCCGGGTGTACAAAACCGATCCCCGGCTGGTGGCCTACGCCGACTGTGACGAAACCAATGCGACCCTGGGGCTGGTGATGGCGCTCGGCGCACCGGCTCCCGAGGTCGGCCTGGTGATACGCCGGGTGCAGAACGAATTGTTCGACCTGGGCGCTGATCTCGCCACGCCGGTCGTGCCCGATCCGGCCTACCCGCCGCTGCGGGTGACGCAGGAGTACATCGACCGGTTGGAGGCCGATTGCGACCGTTTCAACGCCGACTTGGCCGAGCTGACCTCGTTCATCCTTCCGGGCGGCACACCGGCCGCGGCCCTGCTGCACCAGGCCCGAACGGTTGCCCGGCGCGCGGAGCGCAGCGCCTGGGCGCTGCGGCAGGTGGATCCGGAGCACAGCAACCCGCTGGCGCCGACCTACCTCAACCGGCTCTCGGATCTGCTGTTCATTCTGGCCCGGGTGGCGAATCCCGACGGCGACGTCATGTGGATCCCCGGCGGCGATCGCAGCTGAACGCGGCCTGCACGACCCGGCTCCGGACGAAGACGTCGCCACAGGCCACCGGGAACACGTGCTGAGCAAGGTCCCTGCTAGTTCTTGCGCATCCCCCGATGGAACAGCCCGACCGATCGGGTGGCGGGCGGCATCGACTCCAGCCAGGAGCGCAGCCCGGTCAGCGCTTCCTCGCTGAGCGCGAGTTCGATCTGTTCGTCGCCGTGCCTGCATCGCACGATCACCGCATCGACGGGCAACAGATCGGGCTCGGTTCCGACGGGCGCCCGCCGGTCACCCAGCTTGAGTGCATCTCGGTACAACTTGGAGGCGACTCCGGGCAGCGGCGAGAACGAGCGGTACAGCAGGCACTCGTTGTCCCGGAAGCGACCCTGACCCAGCACCCACCCGCGGCCGTCCGGTCGTAGGTCGCGGCGCCAACAGATGTCGATGGCGCCGGACCTGGTGAGTGCGGACCGCCGGACAGCGATCACGACGATGGCCAGCACCACCACGAGAACAGCGACCAACCCCACGATCTCGCCGAGCCACACGATGTCCATGGCGCGCCGACCGGGATCCGCTGCGAACTCAGATGTCGTTGCCGGTGGCGAGCAGTTGCGCGCGGGCGCGTCGCAGCTCGTTCTCGGCTTCCGCTGAATCGCCACCGACCGCTTTGGCTGCCTCGTATGCGGCACGCGCCCTGGTGACATCGATCTCGTCGGACAGCTGGGCATCCTCGGCGAGAATCGATACGCCGTCCTTGGTGACCGACAAGAAGCCACCGTGCACCGCGACACCCAGAACGTTGCCGTTCGGCTCGATGATCCTGGCGGCGAAGCCCTCGCGCAGTTGCGCCAGCAGCGGCGAATGCCCGGCCATCACTCCGATGTCGCCGTCGACCGTCCTGGCGACCACCATCTGTGCGTTACCGCTCCAGAGCTCGCGCTCCACGGCAACCAGATTCACCTGGATCTCGGCCACGACAACAGCTCCGCCCTCTACTCGATGAGACTTTGCGAACAACACCTGCAGTCTGACCCACGGTCGTTGCGGGCGGTACGGCAATCGGAACGATTCTAACCCTGCTGTCGCCAAGTGCCTTCGGTCGACTGCACCGATCCCCCGATGCGGCGACCGGCCAATCCACCCGCAGCAGCAGCGCGCCGGACGGGCGCCTCACCGCACGCCCGGCCAAAGCGCTTGCGTTACAGCGTCTTCGCCTTCGCCAGCACGTCGTCGATGCCTCCGACATTGAGGAAGGCCTGCTCCGGGATGTTGTCGTACTCACCCTTCGCAATGGCATCGAACGACTCGATGGTGTGATCCATCTCGACGTAAGAACCCTCCATACCGGTGAACTGCTTGGCCACGAAGAAGTTCTGCCCCAGGTAGCGCTCCATCCGCCGGGCGCGCCCCACGAGGAGCTTGTCCTCCTCGCCGAGCTCGTCCATGCCGAGGATGGCGATGATGTCCTGCAATTCCTTGTACTTCTGCAGGATCCGGATGACCTCCTGCGCGACCCGATAGTGCTCCTCACCGACGAACTGCGGATCCAGGATCCGGGAGGTCGACGACAGCGGGTTCACCGCAGGGTAGATGCCCTTCTCGGTGATGCCGCGGTCGAGCTCGGTGGTGGCGTCCAGGTGCGCGAACGTTGTCGCCGGGGCCGGGTCGGTGTAGTCGTCGGCGGGCACGTAGATCGCCTGCAGCGAGGTGATGGACCGGCCCCGGGTGGAGGTGATCCGCTCCTGCAGCTCGCCCATCTCGTCGGCGAGGGTCGGCTGGTACCCCACCGCGGACGGCATCCGGCCGAGCAGCGTCGACACCTCCGAGCCGGCCTGGGTGAACCGGAAGATGTTGTCGATGAACAGCAGCACGTCCTGGTTCTGCACATCGCGGAAGTACTCCGCCATCGTGAGAGCGGACAGCGCGACCCGCATCCGGGTGCCGGGCGGCTCGTCCATCTGGCCGAACACCAGGGCGGTGTCGTTGATGACGCCGGACTCGGTCATCTCCGTGAAGAGGTCGTTGCCCTCGCGGGTGCGCTCCCCCACCCCGGCAAACACCGAGGTACCACCGAAGTTCTTGGCGACCCGGGTGATCATCTCCTGGATGAGCACGGTCTTGCCGACGCCTGCACCACCGAACAGGCCGATCTTTCCGCCCTGCACGTACGGGGTCAGCAGATCGATGACCTTGATGCCCGTGACGAGCTGCGAGGTGCGGCCCTCCAGCTGGTCGAAGGCCGGCGGCTTGCGGTAGATCGGCCAGTGCTCGGCGTCCTCGCCGGTGCCGGGCGCGTCCAGGCAGCGGCCGAGGGCGTTGAACACATGGCCCTTGACGGCGTCACCGACCGGCACCGAGATGGGCGCACCGGTATCGGTCACCGGCGCACCGCGAACCAGACCATCGGTCGGCTGCATCGAGATGCTGCGAACGATGTCGTCGCCGAGGTGCAGCGCGACCTCGAGGGTGAGGGTGTGCGCGTCACCGGCGCCGGTCACCTCGACGTGCAGCGCGTTGAACAGCGGTGGTACGCCGCCGCGCGGGAATTCGATGTCCACGACGGGGCCGATGACGCGCACGACCCTTCCGGAGCCGGCCGTCGAGCTGCTCTGCGGTGCGTCTTGAGTGATCGTCATTGATATCAGTCCTCTTCGTTCCCGGCGGCGGCGAGAGCGTCGGCGCCGCCGACGATCTCGGTGAGTTCTTGGGTGATCTGCGCCTGCCGGGCCTGGTTGGCCTGGCGGGACAGGTTGCGGATGATGTCGTTGGCGTTGTCAGTTGCCGCCTTGCAGGCCGCGCGCCGGGCCGCGGACTCGCTGGCCGCCGCATCCAGCAGGGCCGCGTAGATCCGGGTCTTGAGGTACTTGGGCAGCATCTCGTCGAGCAATCGGTCCGAAGAAGGCTCGAACTCGTACGACGGCAGCAGCGTGTCCGTCGACTCGCTCTCCACGTACTCGATCTCCATCGGCGCCATCCGCCTCGCCTGCGGCCGCTGGGTGATCATCGACACGAAATGCGTTGACACCAGGTGGATCTCATCGATTCCGGCTTCCCCATCCGGGGTCGTCCCGGTCGACCCCGCGATGAACGCGGGCAGCAGCGCCTCGGTGGCCCGTTCGGCGTCGGCATAGGTCGGCCGTTCCGAGAACCCGGTCCACGACTCGGCGATCGGCCGCTGCCGGAAGGTGAGATACCCCAGGCCCTTTCGCCCGATGACGAAGTTGACCGGCTCCTTGCCCTGCGACCGGAGCAGGGCACCCAGCTCCTCCGCGGCCTTGATCACCGCGGAGTTGTAGGCGCCGCACAGACCGCGATCGGCCGTGATCAACAGGATGCCGGCCCGCTTTGGCTCATCCCGCTCGTTGAGCAACGGATGGTCCAGGGTCGACGCAGATGCGAGAGCGGTCAGCACATCGGTGATCTGCGCCGAGTACGGGGCCGCTGCTGCGACCTTGGCCTGCGCTTTCGCGATGCGCGAGGTGGCGATCATCTCCTGCGCCTTGGTGATCTTCTGCGTGGAGCGCACCGACTTCACGCGCTGCCGCAGCACCCTGACCTGGGCGGCCATCATTCACCTCCGGCGAGGACGGTTCGGACCATCGGACGGAACATGGGGTCGGCTCCGGTCACTTCTTGGCCGGCGGGCGCCGGACCTGGACCTGGACCTTCTCCTGGCCGACCTCTGACTCGTCCATCGGACGGGCTTCCGGCTGGCGTCCGAGGATCTGGCCCTCGGACGTGGTGAAGGTGTCGGAGAACTCGGCCAGCGCTGCCAACAGGGCGTTCTCGCTGTCCTCGGAAAGATCCTTCGAGGTGCGGATGGTTTCCAGCGGGCTCCCCTGGGCGTGCCGCAGGTACTGCAGGAACTCTGTCTCGAAGCGCCGGATGTCGGGCACCGGCACCCGATCCATGTGTCCGCGCGTGCCGGCCCAGATCGCGACGACCTGCTCCTCCACCGGGTACGGGCTGAACTGCGGCTGCTTGAGCAGCTCCACCAATCGGGAACCACGGGCCAGCGCCCGCTTGGAGACGTCGTCGAGGTCGGAGCCGAAGGCGGCAAAGGCCTCGAGCTCGCGGTAGGCCGACAGGTCAAGACGCAGCGTGCCGGACACCTTGCGCATGGCCTTGACCTGCGCGGCGCCGCCGACCCGGGAGACCGAGATGCCGACGTTGACGGCCGGCCGGACGCCGGAGTTGAACAGGTCACCCTCGAGGAAGCACTGGCCGTCGGTGATGGAGATGACGTTGGTCGGGATGTACGCCGAGACGTCACCGGCCTTGGTCTCGATCAGCGGCAGCCCCGTCATCGATCCGCCGCCGAGCTCGTCGGACAGCTTTGCGCAACGCTCGAGCAGGCGGGAGTGCAGGTAGAACACGTCACCGGGGTAGGCCTCGCGGCCCGGCGGGCGGCGGAGCAACAGGGAGATCGCACGGTACGCCTCGGCCTGCTTGGACAGGTCGTCGAAGATGATCAGGACGTGCTTGCCCTGGTACATCCAGTGCTGGCCGATCGCGGAACCGGTGTACGGCGCGAGCCACTTGAAGCCGGCCGAATCCGACGCCGGGGCCGCGACGATGGTCGTGTAGGCCAGAGCGCCGGCGTCCTCGAGGGACTGCCGGACACCGGCGATGGTGGTGCCCTTCTGGCCGATCGCGACGTAGATGCAGCGCACCTGTTGCTGCGGGTCGCCGGTCTCCCAGTTCTGCTTCTGGTTGATGATCGTGTCGACGCAGACGGCGGTTTTGCCGGTCTTGCGGTCGCCGATGATCAACTGACGCTGGCCGCGGCCGATCGGCGTCATCGAGTCGATCGCCTTGATGCCGGTCTGCAGCGGCTCCTTGACCCCCTGACGCTCGACCACGGACGCCGCCTGAAGCTCGAGCGCGCGGGTCTCGTTCGACTCGATCTCGCCGAGCCCGTCGATCGGCTGCGCCAGCGGGTTCACCACCCGGCCGAGGAAAGCGTCACCGACCGGTACCGAGAGCACCTCGCCGGTGCGGGTGACCTGCTGGCCCTCCTCGATGGTGTTCGCGTCACCGAGGATGACGGCACCGATCGAGCGGACGTCCAGGTTCAGTGCCACGCCGAGCACGCCGCCGGGGAACTGGAGCAGCTCGTTCGCCATCGCCGAGGGCAAACCCTCGACGGTGGCGATACCGTCACCGGTTTCGGCGACGATGCCGACCTCCTCCCGGGTCACCTCGGGCGAGTACTCGGAGACGTAGCTTTCGATCGCGGAGCGGATCTCGTCGGAGGAGATCGTCAACTCGGTCATCGCGTTCCCGTTCTGTGTCATCAAGGCTCTTATGTTTCGCGCGTCCTGCATCAGTTCTCTGCTGCCGGGGCTCTCACCGGCCGATCGTCACGCCGGCACGATCAGCCGGACATCCTGCGGCGCAACGACTCCAGCTGTGACTCGACGCTGCCGTCGATCACCTCGTCACCGACCTGCACCCGGATCCCGCCCATCAACTGGGGCACGACCTCCAGGTGGACGGAGACCTCACGACCGTAGATCCGGTTCAGCGAGCGCTTCAGCCGTGACGACTGCTCCTGCGTCAACGGTACGGCCGCCTTGACGAATGCGACCACCTTCTGCCGCCGCTGGGCCGCCTGATCGACCAGCTCGCGCACGCCGAAGGTGAACGACCGGCCGGCGGTGTCCCGAGCGAGCGCGTCCACCAGCTCGGTGACCAGCGGATGGGACCGACCGGCCAGCAGCCGATCGACGAGCCGGGACCGGGAGTTCGGGTCGGCCGTCGGGTCGTCGAGAATGACGGACAACTCCGGCGAGGCGTCGACGATGCGCGAGAACCGGAACAGCTGGTCCTCGACGTCGTCCAATTCGCCGGTGCGCTCCACCTGCAGGAACATCGCCGTCCGGCTCACCCGGCGCAGCGCATCCTGCAGGTCGCGCGAGGACGACCAATTCTGCCGCACGGCGAAATCGACAACGGACAGCGCAGGATCACCGACCTTGCCCGACAGCAGCTGGGTGGCGATCCCGGCACGTTGGTCCGGGCTCACGGTGCCCTCGGACAGCGTCCGGCGCAGCGGAACCTCGTTGAGCAGCAGGTCGGAGACCTGATCGAGCTGGGTACCAAGATCCTTCAGCGCATTCGAGTCGAGCTGTTCGGCCACTGTCAGGACGTGCGCGTTCGTGGCGATCAGCGACTCGCGACTGGCGATGTGTTGCATCAGCGTTCCAGGTCGGCCAGGAAACGCTCGACCGTCCGGGCCTGACGCTCATCGTCCTGCAGCGATTCACCGACGACCTTGCTGGCAAGCTCGACCGAGACCCGGCCGAGGTCCGAACGCAGTTCCGCGACGATCTGCGCGCGCTGAGCCTCCAGCTGGGCGCGGCCGGCAGCCGCGATCCGCTCGGTCTCGGCGTGCGCCTGCGCGAGCATGTCGTCGCGGATGGACTGCGCCTGGGCGCGGGCGTCCTCGCGAATCTTGGCGGCTTCCTCGCGGGCACCGGCCAGCTGCTGGTTGTACCGGTCGAGCGCGGCCTTCGCCTCGTTCTGGGCCTCTTCGGCCTTGGCGATGCCCCCCTCGATGGCCTTGGTCCGAGCGGCGAACGCCGTCTCGAACTGGGGCCAGACGAACTTGCCCAGGACGAACAGCAGCAGCGCGAAGGCGATCGCCGCGATGACGACCTCGCCCCAGGGCAGGCCGATCGGGTTGGTGGCCTCCTCGGCCGCGATGTTGGAGATCATTCGGTCCTCAACTCTGCGCTATTGGGACTCTGAGCTATCGGGCGCGGATCAGGTCAGGATGAACGGGACCACGAAGCCCAGCAGTGCCAGCGCCTCGGACACGGCGAAGCCCAGGAACGCGTAGGTCCGGGTCAGGCCTGCCGACTCCGGCTGACGCGCCGTTGACGTGATGTAGGCGGCCCAGACGATACCGACACCGATACCGGGCCCGATCGCGGAAAGGCCGTACCCGAGGGTGCCGACGTTGCCGGTGACTTCCGCGAGCTGCGTCAGGTCAGACATGGGGTTGCTTCTCCCTTTCACGAGATCCGGTGCGGATCCTGGTGGTCAATCGCTGACCTCGCCGGTGCGGGCCAGATGGTGCGGATCGAAACGTGGACTGCAGAACTGAAAGCGGGCGGTACTTCACAGCGGGTGATGCAAAATCCTTGGTGCAGAGATCTCCGATGTCCGGCTCAGTGTGAGTCGGCCAGCGAGGACTCCAGGTAGATGGCGGTCAACAGTACGAACACATAGGCCTGCAGAGACGCGATCAGCAGCTCGAAGAACACCAGGCCGAGGCTCCCGATGAACGGCAGCAGACCGAGAACGTAGTTCAGCGGGGTGCCGGATTCCCAGAGGTACAGCGTCCCCACCGCGGCGATCGTGATGAGCATGTGGCCGGCGAACATGTTGGCGAACAACCGGATGGCCAGCGTGAACGGCCGCAGGATGATGTTCGACAGGAACTCGATCGGGATCAGCAGCAGGTGCATGGCGACCGGGATGCCCGGGATGTAACACATCAGCTTGAAGAAGCCGAAGAAGCCGTGCTTCTGGATTCCGACGATCATGTAGATGAACCAGACCATGACTGCCAGCAGAACCGGTATCGCGAAGTGCGAGGTCACCGGCAGCTGCGCGACAGGAACGATGCCCCAGAGGTTCTGGATCAGGATGAAGGAGAAGAGGGTGGCCAGGAATCCGGCCCATTTCCGGCCGTTCCGACCACCGAGGATCTCGATGGCGACGCCGTTGCGGACGAAGGAGTACAGCCCCTCGCCGGCGAACTGCAGCTTGCCGGGCAGCATCGAGGTCTTGCGGGAGGCGGCCACGAAGAAGGCCATCACGACCAGGGTGCCGAGGATCAGCAACACCATCGCCTTGACCGAAGCGATGACGGTGCCGTCACCGATCTTGTCGAAGAAGAAGGAGTGCTCGACGGACGGCGCGACGAACGAGCCGTCGTCCTCGGCCGCCAGCAGGCCCAGCGAGAGCATGCTCACGCTCACGGACACTCGGTCTCCCTTCGGGGGCCGGCCGAAGGTTGCCCATCGGCGGGTGAAGATGCGGTCATCTGTGCTGCCACTGCTCGCGCCCTGGTGAACGCCTTCTGCCTGTTGGCGGCTTTCGCCGCGCGCAATGCTGTTGCCATGTCGGCCTTCTCGGCCGACGCCGGGGTGACCTCGATGGCCTCTGGCCGGCCGAATCGCATGACCACGGCGTAGATACCGAGGGCCATCCCGATGACCAGGCCGACAGGCGTCCAGAGGTGGGAGTCCAGCCAACCGTCCAGCAGCCAACCGATGCCGCCGAACACCACCAATCCGGAGATCATGGTGGACAGGACCGCCCAGCCTTGGTCGGCTCCCCTGGAGGGGGGCCGGGCTACGGCACGCATCTTCATGGCGCCCCGGACACTATCAGTTGCCCAGAGGCACTGCCGCACCCACCCAGGGTGATCTCGCACGCGTGTCCGGGGTCACGAAAGGGCTGCGGCCGAGGGGTTTTCGCAGGTGGCGGGCACCGGAGTGACGAGCACCGGCAATTGATCGCGCTCATCCAGGATCGACGTAGTAGAGCTTCAATGTCCAGACATACCGCATGTGGGCGCCGAGCCACAGGAACAGTCCCAGACCGATCGCACCGGCCATCCAACGGACGTTCACCAGCCCGTCGATCGGCATGGTCATCAGCACGATCGCCAGCACCAGGATCTTGATGACATAGGCGAACAGTGCCGCCACCATCACGGTTTTCGGGTTCGTCTTGCCGACCCAGGCGATCACCACGGCGGAGAAGGTGAAGAAGGCGCCGACGATGGCGGTGCCGAGCACGACACCGAGAACGGCACCGAGCCCGTCGATCACACCGGCCGCTACGGCCAGCGCTGCGGCGCCGGCCACCAGCACAACCCAGCACAACCGCAGGTGCGCCAGCGACCAGATGCCCTCGGAGCGGCTCCGATCGGCGATCTTCTCGGCGGCCCGCGCCTGGGACGACAGGTCGACAGGTTCGCGCCGGGAAGCCGCCGTGCTGTCGCCGTCCGGGACAGCTCCCGACCGAGAACTCATGACGTGGCCGCCGACGCCGCGCTGTCGCGAAGCCGGGCCAGTCGCCTTGCCCGCATCTTCGGCCACGCCGAGAATGCCAGACCGATCGCCACCAGCACGGAAACCGGCACGATGGCCACCTCCCAGCTGACGAAGACCAACGACACCGCGCCGCCGGCCAGGACGAACGCCCAGTAGTAGAAGATCAGCACGGCCTGCCTGTGGGTGTGCCCGATCGCGAGCATCCGGTGATGCAGATGCTGCTTGTCGGCGCTGAACGGGTGCCGGCCCTCCTTCGTGCGCCGGATGACCGCCATCAGGAAGTCCAGCACTGGGATGAAGACGACCGCCAGCGCGACGATCAGCGGTGCCAGCAGCGCGATGGTGGAACGCGGACCGAACGTCGACGGGTCCAGCTTGCCCCCAGCACTGACCGTTGCGCCGGCCATCGCCAGGCCGATGAACATGGCGCCGGAATCGCCCATGAAGATCCGGGCGGGCGAGAAATTGTGCGGCAGGAACCCGATGCACGCCCCCAGCAGCGCGGCCGCGATCAGCGGTGGCTGGGATGCGGAGCTGTCGTCACCGCTGAGCGCCAACTGGCGCACCGAGAAGATGAACAACGCGAACGCGGAGATCGCCGCAACGCCGCCCAGCAGCCCGTCGAGACCGTCGATGAAGTTCATCGCGTTCGTCAGCACCACCGTCAGCAGCACGGTCAGAACGATGCCCTGCGTCTGGTCCAGGCTGACAAGGCTGCCGCCGGTCGGCCCGCTGCCCGGCAGCCACAGCACCTGCCACTGCACGCCGAACAGCACCAGCACTCCCGCGGCCAGGATCTGTCCGGCGAGTTTCGCGACGGCATCGAGATCGAATCGGTCGTCCAGCACGCCCACGAAGCAGATCAGCCCGCCCGCCGCAAGGATCCCCACCACTTCCGATGACGACACGAAGGCGCTGCCCACCGCCGGCAACTGCAGCGCCATCAGCACCGCCGCGGCGAAGCCGGCATACACCGCGACCCCGCCCATTCGCGGGATCGGCAACGAATGCACGTCGCGCTCACGGATCGGGGTGACGGCGCCCAGCTTGACCGCCGCCAGCCGGACCAGGCCGGTCAGCAGGAAGGTGACGACGACGGCTGTCCCGAACACCAGCGCGTACTCGCGCCCCGGGATCACGTAGTCCGTCACCCGACCAGGGTAGTCGGCGCGCCCGGACGGCTCGTCCGATCCACCGATCGGGCGGCTGATCGCGGTACGGGACTGACCGCCTGCAACCGGCCGTGGGCAGCCCGAGTTGACTGCCGGCGAAAACAACTGGCCGAAACCGCGCAACCATCGACGAGCCCGGCCGTCCCCTTTCTGTAGCTCCGATTCGTCCCAGACGGTGGGGTCCGACGCCCGGACCCAATCCTCCCGCCCGGGGGGTACGAATCAGAACTGAGCCCCATGCCGGGAGCTGCCCGTAGGCCCGATCGCGACACGCCGTCGTTCAGATCGGGCCTTCGGCCGTTTCTGGGCGAGGTTGACCGGTTGCCAGAGGTCCGCGGTCGCACTGACTTGTGGACCGGGACCGGTGCACCGGCTACTGCTCGAGAACCTCGATGTCGCCGATCACGTCGCGGATCCGGTCGATGCTCACGGCTCCGGTACGCAGCACCCGAGGTGTCTCAGAGGTCAGATCGACCACTGTCGAGGCGATCCCGATCGGCGACGGCCCGGCCTCCAAATAGACCGAGACATCCTCTCCGAGTTGGGCTTCGGCGTCGGCGGCAGTAGTGGCGGGCGGACTTCCGCTGCGGTTCGCGCTGGATACCGCCATCGGCCCGACCAGCCGGAGCAGATCGATGGCAACCGGATGCAGCGGCATCCTGAGCATCACCGTGCCCCTGGCATCCCCGAGGTCCCAGCTCAGGCTCGGCGCGTGTTCCACCACCAGCGAGAGCCCGCCGGGCCAGAAGGCCTCGATGAGCGTCCGCGCGACCGGCGGCACCGCCATCACCAGGCCGTCGATCGTCGTCCAGGAGCCGACCAGGACGGGCACTGGCATGTCGGGGCCCCTGCCCTTCGCGGCCAGCAGCGCCCGGACGGCCGCGGCGTTGAAGGCGTCGGCTCCGATCCCGTACACGGTGTCGGTGGGCATCACGACCAAATTTCCGGTCCTGGCAGCGTGCGCGGCAGCCTCGAGTCCCGCGCGCCGGGCGACCGGGTCGGCGCAATCGAACGTCGTCACGAACGCAGTGTTCCAGCCCGGGCTGCCGGCAGTTCCATCCGCACCCTGGTGGCGGTGACGAACCGCGGACGCCCCGCCAGGTCGGCGTGATCGACCACGTCCGTCAGCACGCGCCGCAGCCGCAGCAGATCCGGCACGGACTCCCCTTGCGTGTCGTCGTGCTCGATCGCCAACACGCCGTCGATCTTCAGCAGGCTCGCTGCCACCGAAATCAGGGGCCTGATCAGCGCGAGACCGTCAGGGCCGCCGAACACCGCCTCTGCCGGGTCGTGTTCGCCCACCTCCGGTTCGACCGGCGTGCCGTCCGGGACGTACGGAGGATTGGCCGTGACCAGATCGGCAGCGCCGTCCAGGTCGGTCAGCAGGCGCTGGTCCAAAATGTCGCCGCCGCGCAGCTCGACGGGTGATCCGCCGGCGCCGACATGGGTGACGACGTTTCGACGTGCCCAGGACAAGGCCGTCTGCGAACGCTCGACGGCGACCACCCGGGCATCGGGGCGGGCGGCAGAAATCGCCAATGCGATGGCGCAGCTGCCGGTGCACAGGTCCACGACCATGGGCGACGGCCGGTCCGCGATCGCCTGCAATGCCCACTCGAGCAGGTACTCGGTTTCCGGGCGCGGCACGAAAACGCCTGGGCCGACGGCGATCCGGGCCCTGCCGAAGGGCACCGATCCGACGAGGTGCTGCAACGGGATCCGCTCCGCCCGCCGTGCGACCAGCGCCTGATAGTCCTGCACCCAGGAGGATTCAACGAGCGGCGTCAGCCCGAGGCGGGTCCTGGAGACACCGAGCAGGTGGGCAGCCAGTTCTTCGGCGTCGACGCTCGGGCTGGGCACGCCAGCCTGCTCCAGGGTTGCGGCGGCGGCGAGCACCGCGGACCGCAGGGACTGCCGGCTCATGCCCGCCCGGCGCTGCCGGCCGCGAGCCGCTCGGTCCGGTCGGCCTGGGCGAGGGCATCGAGGACCGCATCCAGGTCGCCGTCGAGAACGGCGTCCAGGTTGTAGGCCTTGTAACCGACGCGGTGATCGGCGATCCGGTTCTCCGGGAAGTTGTACGTACGAACACGTTCCGAGCGGTCGACGGTCCGCACCTGAGAGCGGCGCGCATCGGCGGCGGCAGCGTCAGCGGTCGCCCTGGCAGCAGCGAGCAGCCGGGCGCGCAGGATGCGCAGTGCCTGTTCCTTGTTCTGCAGCTGGGACTTCTCGTTCTGGCAGGACACGACGATGCCGGTCGGCAGGTGGGTGATCCGCACCGCGGAATCGGTGGTGTTCACCGACTGGCCTCCCGGGCCCGACGAGCGGAACACATCGATCCGCAGGTCGTTGGGATCGACGGTGACGTCGACATCCTCCGCTTCGGGCGCGACGAGCACTCCTGCGGCGGAGGTGTGGATGCGGCCTTGCGACTCGGTGACGGGCACCCGCTGCACACGGTGCACGCCGCCCTCGAACTTCAGCCTTGCCCAGACACCGTCGGCCGACGCCGCGGGCGCCTTGATCGCGACAGTGGCGTCCTTGTAGCCGCCCAGGTCGGATTCGGTCGCGGCCAGGACTTCGGTCTTCCAGCCGCGCCGCTCCGCGTAGCGCAGGTACATCCGGAGCAGGTCGCCGGCGAACAGGGCCGACTCTTCGCCGCCCTCCCCCGCCTTGACCTCGATCAGCACGTCCTTGCTGTCGTCGGGGTCACGCGGGGTGAGCTGTTCGCCCAGCCGGGTCTCGAGATCGGCGACCCGTTGCGCGACGGCATCGGCTTCGTCGGCGAAACTCGGGTCCTCGGCAGTCAGCTCGCGCGCTGCCTGCAGATCGCCCCTGGCCTGCTCGAGCTGGTTGGACGTCGTCACGATCGGGGTCAGTTCGGCGTAGCGCCTGCCCAACCGGCGGGCGACCGCCTGATCGGCATGCACGCCTGGATCGTTCAGTTGGTCCTGCAGGTCCTGATGCTCGGCGAGCAGTTGCTCAACGGAGGCACGGGGGACGTCAGCGGAGGCGTCGGACGTCATTGGTCAGGTCCCTCCTGCTCGTCTGGGGTCGGGTGACGCGCTGTGTACCGTCGCGGCGCCGACTGATCCGGGGTTGATCATGGGCTCAGCACGCTGTCTCGGGCCTGTCGCCGGTGTGTCGCGTGCTGAGCGGCATGATCAACGCAGATCGCACAGCTGTGCGCCGCAAAAGCGAGCATCCCGGAACAGCAAACGGCGCCCGCGGACCGTCGGGTCCAGCGGGCGCCGTTGATGCGCTAGCGGCTGCGCTTGCCGTACCGCGCCTCGAAGCGCGCGACCCGGCCGCCGGTGTCCAGGATCTTCTGCTTGCCCGTGTAGAACGGGTGGCAGTTCGAGCAGACCTCGACGTTGATCTTGCCGCTGCCCTCGGTGCTGCGGGTGGTGAAGGTGTTCCCGCAACCACAGGTGACCTCGGTGGTGACGTACGCGGGATGAATGCCGGTCTTCATTGCATGTCCTCTTTCGGTAGAGCCTTGCGTGGGGCTCCGGGTCGTCCGCGACGGGTGGCGGGGGCGTGAACCGGGGCCGGGCTCGACCGACCAGTGTGCCAGATAGGTCGGTCACTTAGCCAAACGGTGCTGGTCACCCAGGTATTCCGCGCCGCATCGGCGCACCATTCCACCGGCCTTCACCCGGACGGCAGCCACGATTGCCGGCGGCGCGGGGTCAGCCTTCCCGTGGCCCACTCAGCCCTGCAGGGTGATCGCGATCGCCGCCCCCTTGCGACCGCCGCGCCTGTCCCGCCAGGTGGCGAGCCGACCGAAGAGCCCGTACTTCTGGACCAGGGCATCGAGCACCCCGGCGACGTCCTCTTCCGGGAGCAACCGTGCCGTGGCATCGATCGGAACGCCCATCGGCTTACCCCGTGTCGTGCACGGTGCCACCTGCACGGCACCGCTGCGCCTGATGCGCTTGACCTTCCCGGCGCCCGCTGCGGACCACACGCGCAGCTCATGACCGCTCCGCGCGACCCACACCGGCGTCGGGACCGGCGTGCCGTCCTTACGGAAGGTGGTCAGCTGCATGTACTTCGAAGAGCCGAGCACGTCCAATGGCGTCACACGACATACCGTACTTTCCCGGCGTCGGGAACGGGCCATCCGCCCGCCGGTGCGCCCGGGCGGGTATGCCTGTCAATCGCTGCCTGGTGTGTTCTTGGCGACCTGCATCAGAAACTCGACATTGCTCCGGGTCTTGCGGAGACGATCGAGCACGAGTTCCAGCGCCTGCTGCGTATCCAGCGCAGCGAGCACCCGACGGAGCTTCACGACGATCGCCAACTCGTCCGGGGACAACAGCAGATCTTCCTTGCGGGTCGACGACTGGTCGACGTCGATTGCCGGGAAGATCCGCTTGTCCGCGAGCCGCCGGTCCAACTTCAGTTCGGCGTTGCCGGTGCCCTTGAACTCCTCGAAGATCACCGTGTCACCGGCCGACCCCGTTTCCACCAGAGCGGAGGCGAAAATGGTGAGAGAGCCACCGTTCTCGATGTTGCGCGCCGCACCGAGGAAGCGCTTGGGCGGGAACAGCGCAGTGGAATCGACGCCACCGGACAGGATTCGGCCCGACGCCGGAGCGGCCAGGTTGTAGGCACGCCCTAGCCGAGTGATCGAGTCGAGCAGGACGACGACGTCCCGGCCCATCTCGACCAGCCGCTTCGCCCGCTCGATGGCGAGCTCGGCGACCAGGGTGTGATCTGACGGCGGCCGATCGAACGTCGATGCGATGACCTCGCCCTTCACCGAGCGCTGCATGTCGGTGACCTCTTCAGGCCGCTCGTCCACCAGCACCACCATCAGGTGGCATTCGGGGTTGTTCGTGGTGATGGCGTTCGCGATCGCCTGCATGACCATCGTCTTGCCGGCCTTCGGCGGCGACACGATCAGCGCGCGTTGCCCCTTGCCGACCGGCATCACGAGGTCGATGACGCGGGTCGTCAGCAGATGCGCCTCGGTCTCCAGACGCAACCGGTCATTGGGGTAGAGCGGCGTGAGCTTGGTGAACTCGGGACGGTTCTTCGCCTGCTCGGGCTCCAGTCCGTTGACGGTGTCCAACCGCACCAGCGCGTTGAACTTCTGCCGCTGGGCCTCACCCTCACGCTGCGCACGCACAGCGCCGGTCACGGCATCGCCGCGCCGCAGGCCGTTCTTCCGCACCTGTGACAGGGAGACGTAGACGTCGTTCGGACCGGTCAAATACCCGGACGTGCGGATGAAGGCGTAGGAATCCAGGACATCCAGGATGCCGGCGACGGGAACCAGGACGTCGTCGTCACGCACCTCTGGCTCGGCGGGACCGTCGGGAGCGAATCGATCTCGCGTGTTGCGGCGGTTGCGGTCGCGGTACCGGCGACCGCGACGGCCACGGCCGTCACCCTCGTCGTCGTCGTCCCGGCGGTTGTCGGCGTTCTGCCGACCCTGCCGGTTGTCCCGGTTCTGGTTGTCCCGGTTCTGGTTGTCCCGGCCCTGGTTGTCCCGGCCCTGGTTGTCCCGGTTCTGGCTGTCCCGGTTCTGGCTGTCCCGGTTCTGGTTGTCCCGGCCCTGGCTGTCCCGGTTCTGGCTGTCCCGGCCCTGCTCACGCGGCTGGGCATTGCGCTGGTCGACCGCAACGCCGCCACTGCCGTTGTTGCCACTGCCGTTGTTGCCACTGCCGTTGTTGTCGCCGCCGTTGGAGCCGCCACCGTTGGAGCCGTTGTCCTGGTTGTCGCGGGGGGCGTTGTCCCGGGTGCCGTTGTCCCGGGGGGCGTTGTCGCGCCCGTCCCGCCGGTTGCGGCGATTGCGGCGGTTGCCGCGCTGACCGTCGTCCGAGTCACCGGATTCGTTGGCACCACGCTCCGCCGGCTGGCGCGCACCGGATTGACGGTCGTCGGTTTGCTGCGCACGGTCGGCGTCATCACCACCGGCGTCGTCGGCGCGGTTGGCCTCCCGGGAGGCGGACTGGTCCGGGGCGTCGGTGCGTGCGTCGCCGCCGCGCTGATCCACCTGCGCGTCGACGCGCTCGGGCCGGGTGTCCTGGCGTGAGTCGGCGGTGCCGTTGCTCTCGCGGCCGTGACCGGCGACGTCGCCGAGCGGCAGCGTCGGGTCGGCTGCGTGGCCGTTCGCGGGTGCCGAGCCGTCACGACGGTCTGTCTTGCTGGGAGCGCCGCCGGCGGCGGCACCCGAGGCAGCGCCGGCGCCGTTCTGGCGGGCGGCGATCGCCGCGACCAGATCGCCCTTGCGCATGCCGGAGGTACCGCGGATGCCCAACTGGCCGGCGAGGGCCTTCAGATCCGTCAGCACCATGCCCGACAGCCCCTCACCCTTGCGAGCCCGACCCTTTGCGGGGGCGGTGGTGGCGGCATTGTCGAGCGACTCCGTGGTTTCAGTCACGAAGATCCTTCCTGTCCAGCCGTCTTGTGCGCGGCCGGAGATTGAGCTCACCGCAGGTGCGGTGGCTGCCGTTGCGCGCCCAGGATGGGCGCGGCGGAATCGGTGATCACCTTGTCTTCAATCGCTGGCGTGGCCTGGTCCCATGACGCGGCTGGATAGCCGTCCATGAACCGTTCCGGCGCCTCCGGGGTACGTTCCGGCGAGAGGAGTCCTTCAGAGTGGGAGCGGCAAGAGACTTTTTCAGTCCCCCACCGTCGATTTCCGGCTCGCAGACCGTACGTCGCAGCGGGCACAGCCGGTGATCGCCTTCCACAGTAACCGCATATCAACGCGACCGGCAACTGTCGGCGAGCGTGTCGCGGACCCATCGGCCCCGGCCTGGCCAATACAGCCATCTACGACGTGATCATCACAGCACCGAGGCGCCGCCGGTGCACACGTCGACCTCCGCGACGTCGAACCCAGGGCGCTGCCAGTCGGCCGGAGAGATGGGCCGAGCGACCAGCGCGATGACCGACGGTCCGGCACCCGAGACCACCGCCGCAATGCCGGCTGCTCGCAATTCGGCCACCAGCCTGGCCGACTCCGGCATGGCAGCCGCTCGGTACGGCTGGTGCAGCCGGTCGACGGTGGCCGGCAGCAGGTATGACGGATCCGACGTCATGGCGTGCACCAACAGCCCGGCCGCGGCGGCATTCGCACTGGCATCGGTGTGCGGGACGGTCGCTGGGAGCAACAATCTCGCCTGGCGGGTGGAACTCGCGGTGTGCGAGTTGAAGACGATGACCCTGATGTCGGGGTGCACCGCCGGCCGGACCGCGACGGGTCGTCCGTCCCGACCGGTGTAAGCCAGGGTGAAGCCGCCGAAGAGGGCCGGCGCGACGTTGTCAGGGTGACCCTCCATCTCGGTGGCCAGCGCGAACACGTCGTCGTCGGTCAACCGCGGTCGCCCCGATCCGCCACGGTTCCCACCGATCAGTTCACGACCGGCGAGGAGGCCGGCAACGATCGCCGCGGCCGACGAACCGAGCCCGCCGCCGTGCGGGATGCAGTTCACGCACCGCAGGTGCAGGCCGGGCAGCGGGGTCCCGGTCGCCTCGAACGCCCTTGCGATCGCGCGCACCACGAGATGTTCGTGGGTGAGCGGTACCTCGCCGGCACCGATGCCCTCCACCTCGATCTCCAGCCCGGCGTCGCGGGTCGATGCGGTCACCTGGTCGTAGCGGGCCAGGGCCAGTCCGAAGCTGTCGAATCCGGGCCCAAGGTTCGCCGATGTCGCCGGTACCCGGACCGTCACCGATCGGTGAGCCGGTTCGTCCTCTTCGGCCCCGATCCCGACGCCCGTCGGCGCGCTCTGGGCACCGGCGTCGTCCGCGGTTGCGTTGTCGGGGGCCATCTTCTGCGCCGACCGTGCGGCCCTCATCCAGCCAGTCCCAGTGCCTCGGTCACGGCCTCGGCGGCGACCGGCAGCACCACCGGCTCGGTCATGAACGTCATCGCGGTGTCCGGATCCTTCAGGCCGTTCCCGGTGACGGTGCAGACGACGAGCGCACCGGCCGGCAGCCGGCCGTCGGCCGCGGTCGCCAACAGCCCGGCGACGGACGCGGCGGACGCAGGCTCGACGAACACACCCTCGGTGGCGGCCAGTAGCCGGTAGGCCTCGAGAATCTGTTCGTCGGTGACGGAGTCGATGAGCCCGTGCGAGGCGTCGCGCGCTTCGATGGCGCTGGTCCACGATGCGGGGGCACCGATCCGGATGGCGGTGGCGATGGTGTCGGGATGCAGTACCGGATGCCCCAGCACCAACGGGGCGGCGCCGGCAGCCTGGAACCCGAACATTCGCGGGAGGGCGTCGATGACACCGTCATCGAAATACTCGCGGTAGCCCTTCCAGTAGGCGGTGATGTTCCCTGCGTTACCGACCGGCAGAAAGTGGATGTCGGGTGCGCGGCCGAGCGTGTCGCAGATCTCGAAGGCCGCGGTCTTCTGGCCCTCGATGCGCACGGGGTTGACCGAGTTGACCAGTGCAATGTCCTCCTGCGACGCGGCGGTCTTGCGGGCCAGTTCCAGGCAGTCATCGAAGTTGCCGTCGACCTGCAGGATCTTTGCGCCGTACGCGACGGCCTGCGCGAGTTTCCCGGCCGCGATCTTGCCCTGCGGGACCAACACTGCGCAGGTCAGGCCGGCCCTGGCCGCGTAGGCGGCCGCGGAGGCGGAGGTGTTGCCCGTCGACGCGCAGATGACGGCCTTCGCACCCAGCGCGAGCGCGTAGGTGACCGCAACCGTCATGCCGCGGTCCTTGAAAGACCCTGTCGGGTTGGCACCTTCGACCTTCAGGTACACCGTCGCACCCAGCCGGTCGGACAGCGCCTGTGCGTGCAGCAGCGGTGTCCCACCCTCGAGCAGCGTGACGACCCGGGCGCCGGGCGGGACGGCCACCCGATCGGCGTAGGCGGCGATCAGCCCGGGCCAACCCACCTGCGCGGCGGTCGCGGTCACAGCGGCACATCCCATCGTCTCTGGCGGCGCCGGGTATGCGCTGCGCTCTCTCCGGGCCCGGCGATCACACGGAGTTGACGAACCCGACTGCCGGATTCACCGCAAGTCTCCCATCACCCTCATCACCGAGGTGACCCTGCGGACGGAATCGAGCTGCGCCAGCTTGTCGACGGTCCCGGCCAGCGCCGCGTCCGGGGCGCTGTGCGTGACGACGACGAGCGTCGCGTCGTCGCCGCGGCCCTCCTGACGCACGGTCGAGATGGAGATGCCGGCATCGGCGAAGGCCATCGCGACTGCGGCCAGCACACCGGCCTTGTCGTCGACGTCCAGGCTGATGTGGTAACGGCTGAGCACCCGCCCCATCGGCTGGATCGGCAGCGCGGCATAGGCGGACTCCCGCGGCCCGCGCCCGCCGGCAATCCTGTTGCGCGCCACCGCAACCAGGTCGCCGAGAACGGCGGAGGCGGTCGGCGCGCCGCCCGCGCCGGGGCCGTAGAACATCAGCCGGCCGGCGGCCTCCGCCTCGACGTAGACCGCGTTGAAGGCGCCGTCCACACCGGCCAGTGGATGGCTCTGCGGCAGCATCACCGGGTGCACACGGGCCGACACACCTTCGCCTCCGGCGCGTCCGTCGACACCCGGAGCGGTCGATCCGGCAACCGAAGGAACCCGCTCGCAGATGGCCAGAAGCTTGACGGTGCAACCGATCTGCCGGGCGGCCGCGATGTCCGCGGCAGAGACGTCGGCGATGCCCTCGCGGTGCACGTCGGCGGCACCGACCCGGGTGTGGAAGCCGATGGATGCCAGGATCGCTGCCTTCGCGGCGGCGTCGAACCCGTCCACGTCGGCGGTCGGGTCGGCCTCGGCGTAGCCGAGCCTGGTGGCCTCGGCCAGGGCCTCGTGGTAGCCCAGCCCGGTCTCCGTCATCGCCGACAGGATGTAGTTCGTGGTGCCGTTGACGATCCCCATGATCCGCGAGATGCGGTCTCCTGCAAGCGATTCCCGCAAAGGGCGGATCAGCGGGATGGCACCTGCGACGGCGGCTTCGAAGTACAGATCCGCGCCCGCCGCGTCGGCCGCCCGGTACAGCTCCGGACCGTGCTCGGCGAGCAGCGCCTTGTTGGCCGTCACCACCCCGGCTCCGCGACGCAGCGCCGTGAGCAGCAGCCCCTTGGCGGGCTCGATGCCCCCCATCACCTCGACCACGACGTCGATGTCGTCCCTGGCCACCACACCCCCGGCATCGGTGGTCAGCACGTCGGCGGGCACCTCCGGATGCCGGGCGGGCCGCCGGACGGCCACCGCGACCAACTCGATCGGGGCACCCACCCTGGCAGCCAGTTCGTCGGACTGCTCGCCGATCAGCCGGACGACCTGTGAGCCGACGACACCGGAGCCCAGCACACCCACCCGGACCGCGCGACCGGCGCTCACCTGGAGCCGCCGGGGCGGGTGACGTCCCGGAACACCTTGAACGCGTACACCAACAGGGCGACGACGACCACGATGGCCAGGCCGGCGATCGTGACGGTCAGCCATTGCGGCAGATCGGGTTTGAGCAGCGTCACGACGATCAGGACGCCGGCGAGCACGAGCAGCACGACGCCGGGTACCAGTGACGGCTGTTTCGCCGGCGTCCCGGCTGGCGTCCCGTTGGGCTCCAGCGGATCGGAGCCGGCCGGGTCGGGGCTGGCAGGTGTGGTCACCGGGTCTCCAGGAGCATCAGGTCGTCGTCGGTCTCGCGCCGCAGCAGCACCCGAGGTTCTGCATCGGTCACGGCGACCACCGCCGGGCGCGGTACCCGGTTGTAGTTGCTGGACATTGAATAGCAATATGCGCCGGTTGCGGCGACCGCAAGCAGATCGCCGACCGCGAGGTCGGCCGGCAGGTAGCAATCGCGGACCACGATGTCGCCGCTCTCGCAGTGCTTGCCGACCACCCGGGACAACACGGCGTGCGCATCCGACGACCGCGACGCCAGCGAGACGGTGTAGTCGGCGTCATACAGCGCAGTCCTGATGTTGTCGCTCATCCCGCCGTCGACGGAGACGTAACGGCGGGTCAATCCGCCGTCCAGCCGGACGTCCTTGATCGTGCCGACCTCATACACCGTCACGGTGCCGGGACCGGCAATGGCGCGCCCGGGCTCGACGACCACCGAGGGCACCGCCAGTCCGGCGATCTGACATTCCCGGGTGACGATCTCCAGCAGCGACTTCGCCATCAGGTCGGGCGCGGGCGGGTCGTCCGCAGAGGTGTAGGCGATGCCGAGTCCGCCCCCGAGATCGAGCGCGACGATGGTCTCCGCAAGTTGCGGATGGTCCTCGATGATCTGCCGCAGCAGCGCGACCACCCGGTGCGCGGCTACCTCGAACCCGGACGGGTCGAAGATCTGCGATCCGATGTGTGAGTGCAACCCCACCAGGCGCAGTCCGTCCACGGCGACGACCCGGCGGACGGCCTCCGCAGCGTCCCCGCCGGCCAGCGAGAAACCGAACTTCTGATCCTCGTGGGCGGTGGCGATGAACTCGTGCGTGTGCGCCTCGACGCCGACGGTCACCCGGATCATCACCGGGATCTTCTCCTGCCGGTGCTCGGCAAGCCCTGCGAGCCGGGCGATCTCGTCGAACGAGTCGATGACGATGGCGCCGATGCCCTCCTCGACGGCGGTCGTCAGCTCGCCCATCGACTTGTTGGAGCCGTGCAGCGCGATCCTTCGCGGCGGAAAGCCGGCTCGCAACGCCAGACGGAGTTCGCCGGAGCTGCACACATCCAGCGCGAGGCCCTCGTCGTCGAGCCAGTGCACGATCTCGGTGCACAAGAAGGCCTTGCCCGCGTAGTGCACGCTGTTGGCGCCGCCGAATGCGTTGGAGAAGTCCTGGCACCGGCTGCGGAAGTCGGACTCGTCGATCACCATCAGCGGGGTGCCGAAGCGCTCGCTGAGCGACCTGACGTCGGCGCCTGCCAGGCTCAACGCGCCGTCGTCGAGGCGCTCGGCGCCCCGCGGCCACACCGCGGGGTCCAGCTTGTTGAGGTCGGCCGGCGCGCCCTCTGCCGGCCGATCGGTGTGCAGCTCGCCGGAGCGGGGTCCGGCCGGGTGCGCCCTCACATCCGCTCCGGGGCGTCGACGCCCAGCACGGCGAGCCCGTTCGCCAGCACCTGACGCGTCGCCGCACAGAGCCAGAGCCGGGCAACTGTTGCTGCGGTGGGCTTCTCGTCTCCCATCGGCAGGACGCGAACCGCGTCGTAGAACTTGTGGTAACCCGACGCCAGGTCCTCGAGGTACCGGGAGACGCGATGCGGTTCACGCAGTTCCGCTGCCGTCGCCAGCACCCCCGGGTAGGCGGCAAGCAACGCGATCAGTTCGGATTCGCGGGGCGTGTCGAGCAGCGCGGGGTCGTAGGTCTCGCCCAGTTCGATGCCGAGATCGGCGGCGTTACGGGCCAGCGACGCAAGCCGGGCATGGGCGTACTGCACGTAGAACACCGGGTTGTCGCTGGTCTGCCTTGTCCACAGGTCCAGGTCGAGATCCAGTGTGGTGTCGACGGAGTAGCGGATCAACGCGAACCGTGCGGCGTCGACACCGAGCGCGTCGATCAGGTCGTCGAGGGTGATCACGGTGCCGGCCCGCTTGCTCATCCGCAACGGCAGCCCGTCGCGGACCAGGTTCACCATCTGACCGATCAGTACCTCGACGACGTCCGGATCGTCACCCAGCGCGGCGGCGGCCGCCTTCAACCGCGCGATGTAGCCGTGATGATCCGCGCCGAGCATGTAGATGCACAGGTCGAAACCGCGCGAACGCTTGTCCAGGAAGTACGCGAGATCACCGGCGATGTAGGCAGGTTGGCCGTCGGACTTGATGACCACCCGGTCCTTGTCGTCCCCGTATGCGGTCGAGCCGAGCCACCAGGCACCGTCGGACAAGGTCAGATGCCCCGAGTTCTTCAACCGGTCGACGACGGCGGTGACGGCGCCGGACCGGTGCAGCGAATCCTCGTGGAAGTAGACGTCGAAATCGGTCCGGAACTCGTGCAGCGTGGCCTTGATCTCGTCGAACATCAGGTCGACACCCTCGCGCTGGTAGAGCGCGACGGCTTCGTCGTCCGGAAGGCTGGGCGCATCGGGATGCGCGGTGGTCACCCGCTCGGCAATCTCGCCGATGTAGTCGCCGCCGTACCCGTCCTCGGGTGCCGGCAGGCCGCGCGCCGCGGCGAGCAGTGACCGGGCGAAGCGCTCGATCTGCGCGCCGGCGTCGTTGAAGTAGTACTCCCGGACCACGGTTGCGCCCTGCGTGCTCAGGATCCGACCCAGCGCGTCGCCGACCGCTGCCCAACGTGCGCCACCGATGTGGATCGGCCCGGTTGGGTTGGCCGAGACGAATTCCAGATTGACGTGCCTACCAGCCAGCGCCGCGCCGTTCCCGTAGGTCTCACCGGCCGCGACGATCGCCCCGACGAGCGCCCCCGCGGCGGCGGTCTCCAGCGTGATGTTGACGAACCCCGGACCGGCGACCTGGACGTCGGCGATCCCGGGCGTCCCGGTCAGGTGCCGGCGGAGGACCTCGGCGATCTCCCGCGGCGGGCGGCCCACCGCCTTGCCGAGCTTCAACGCAACCGGGCTGGCGTAGTCGCCGTGCTCGCGGGATCGGGGCCGATCCAGCGGCACCTCGTCCGGGACGTCGACGGCCAGCTCACCTGCGGCCACCGCCGCCGCCAGGGCATCGCGGATCGCATCGGCCAATTGCGCGGGATTCACCCGGTCATTCTAGGAAGGCGGTCGCAGGACGAATGACCATCGGTCCCCGGACAGCGTCCGTTCACACGGACGCCACGATCCGGACCCGTAGACTCCGCACCGTCCACGACGGACGCGCGCACGGCGAGGGGGCCGCGCCGGCAGTCGACATTCAGCGATCGAACGAGGTTTGTTTCTTCATGATGGCCAGCGGCAGTAACGCCAAGAAGAGCCGGAAACCGGCTCCCGTCGTCAGCAAGAGCGGGGGTCCGCCGTGGGTGACCATCGGAGCGGTCGCCGTCGTGCTGGCGCTCGCTGTGGGCATCTTCGTCGTGGTGCTGAACCAGACACGGTCGAACGAGCAGCAACAGGACGCTCTCGCGCCCTGGACTCCGTCCGAGGAGAACCGCGATCCCTCGACCGGCATCGAAGGCATCTACATCGGGGCGAGCACGCCGGCGACGGCGGATGTGCCCGCCACCTACATCGACTACAAGGCAGCGGTCCACATCACCGCTGATCAGCGCGTCGCGTACAACCGATTCCCGCCCGTCGGCGGTCCACACGACGGCACGTGGGCGAACTGCAACGGGATCGTCTACCCGCAGGCCGTGCGCAACGAGAACATGGTGCACACGCTCGAGCACGGGGCAGTGTGGATCGCCTACAACCCGGACAAGATCTCATCGGCGGACCTGACGACACTGCAGGGCCTGGTGGAGAACCAGCCGTTCATGTCGTTGTCGCCCTACCCCGGCCTGGACAGCACGATCTCACTGCAGGCCTGGGCTCACCAGCTCAAGCTCGACTCGGCGTCCGACCCGCGGGTGCAGCAGTTCATCACCGCGCTCCGGCAGAACCGGTGGGTGTACCCGGAGACCGGTGCGACGTGCCAGCAGCCCAGCTTCGACGTGGCCAACCCGCCGGCGTTCGATCCCGCACCGCCCGGCGCCGATGCCATTCCGATGAGCGGTGTCGGCGGGACGGCCGCCACCACCGAGATGTCCGTTGCTGTCAGCGACGAATCCGTTGACGCCACCGCAACCGCACCGGTGAGCAACGCCGAAGCCCCCACCGCATCTTCCGGGGGGCCCGCATCGACTGCCGCGCCTGTACCGACGCCATCGACTGCTGGGTCGTCGGGCTGATGTCCTCGGGGCGGACCGATCCGCAGGGCCCGAAGGCACAGCCGACCGACAGCGATCCCGGGTCTGCGCCGGCCGTCGGCACGCCGGCGCCGACCGGAGCCGACGGCGAAGATGCCGGCTCGGTCACGACGACACCTCAGCGTCAGACACGGTTCTCCCGCGGAACGCTCGTTGCTCTCATCGCTGCATCGGCGGTCGTGCTCCTGCTGGTGGGCGCCACACTCGGCCTGGCGCTGAGCGGCAAACTGGGCAACGCGAGCCCCGCCACGCCTGACAGCGGGTCGGTGGACGCGGGTTTCGCTCGCGACATGATCGTGCACCACGATCAGGGCGTGCTCATGGCGCACTACGCGGAGCAGAACACCGACGACCAGGAGATCTCGGTGATGGCCTACGACATCGGCTACACGCAGACCGATCAGATCGGTCAGATGCAAGGCTGGTTGTCACTGTGGGACCTGCCCGAATTCGGCGACGGCACGTACATGGGCTGGATGGGCGGGTCGATGTCGCACGGTGACATGGGTTCTGCTGCCGTGGGGTCTACCGGCATGGGTTCTGATGCAATGAGTTCCAGCGCAATGGGTTCCGGCGCAATGACCGCTGCCGTGGATGCCGGCTCGTCGGCTGCGGTGATGCCCGGAATGGCGACCAACGCCGAGATCCAGAAGCTGCGGAACCTCAAGGGCGAGGAAGCCGACATCTACTTCCTGCAGTTGATGATCCGTCACCACCAAGGCGGCGCACCGATGATGCAATACGCAGCCGAACACGCCACCAACCCTGTGGTGCGGAACTTCGCCGGCAAGATGGCGCAGTCGCAGGCAGCCGAGATCACCGTGATGACACAGATGCTCGCCGAGCGCGGAGCTGCGCCGCTACCCGCCCCGACCGGCTGATCTGCGCCCCCGGACCGGGGAGCGCGGCACCGGCAGGTCCTGGCGGAGGGGCCGCCGTCTCGTGCCTCCTGCTCGCAAGGGGTTCGTCCGAAGCGGTTCAGAGGACGAGTCCCAGGTGCTGCAGATAGCGCTGCGCCGAGCGGATGACGGCACCTTTGGCGTCCTCGGTGACAACTTTTCCCCACCAGGCGCCGTAGATGGTGTCGAACGGCAACGGGTCCACCAGTTGCACCGCCCGCCGGACCGTGTCGGGATGCTCCGGGATGTAGTTCGGGTAGCTGTACATGAAGCTCAGCCAACGGCGGTCCGCGACCACCTGCAGGATGTCACCGGTACACAGGGCACCGTTCCCGGTGGGGCCCTCGGACCAATGCAGAATGGTGCCCCCGGCGAAATGGATGCCTGCCCGGAGCAGCGTCCGCCCGGGCAACACCTGGATGGAACTGCCCTCCCAGAAGTGGACAGGACCGCGGCGCTGCACCCACTGACGGTCTCGCGCATGGACGTAGATCGGCGCGTCGTCGAAGGCCTCGCTCCACTGGATCATCGCGCCGTAGTAGTGCGGATGTGAGATGGCGATGGCACTGATTCCGCCGGACGCCTTCACAGCCGCGACGGCGTCGTCATCGAGGTAGGTCACGCAGTCCCACAGCAGGTTTCCCTCGCTCCCGGGCACGAGCAACGCCCGCTGACCGATCGCGAATTGCGGTTCGGTGCCGACGCCCGTCAGCCCGCGGATCTCCGGTCTCACGATGCAGCGATGGCCCTCGTCGCGCAGTTGCCGCTGAGTCGTCCAGAGCTGTCCCGCCGGGGGTATGTACTGCCGATCGTCCTCACAGATCGGGCAGTGCAGCAGCGGGTGGTCCGCCTCGTACTGAACCCCGCACGCACGGCAGATGGGGTAGGTCGCATCCACAGGGCACCCCCGCATCGATGATCCGCCAGCCGGTGACTGTGTGGATCACCGTAGGGTCGGGACCGGACAACGGCCAGTGGAACTGATCCGTCGTCCTGACCACCGGGCTCCGTGCGGTAGAGTTTTGCCTCGCGCCCCCGTAGCTCAGGGGATAGAGCACCGCCCTCCGGAGGCGGGTGCGCAGGTTCGAATCCTGCCGGGGGCACGGGCGTCATCGCAGGTCAAGCCGCTTTCCAGGTTCATGGGAAGCGGCTTTTCTGATCTGTTCGCGGTCGTTGACCGACGGGTGTGGCCAGACGCCCACCGTGCTGAGCGGCCGGGATGTTCGGCGGCCACTCGGGCCCTTGGAACCGCCGCTGCAGCAACCGGTGTCGGCGGGTCAGTCGGTCACCGAAGGCGAGTCCTGCAGCCCTCGCGCTCATCTCGTCGGGGCGTGGTCGTCACGAGCCCGGATCGTGACTGCTCCGACGCATGCAGGACGGTGCTCCTGTTCAGCGACCGTCGCGGCGCCCGCGGAGAAGCCGTCGCGGCTGGCCGCAGCGTGAACTCGTGAGAAGTCTGCCGTTGTCAAAAGCCCAGCCCTGCGATACGATTAGTACACACGTTCGATATCGGAGGGCACGGAATGCCACCGCTCACAACTGGTGACGCCACCACCGCCGCTGCCTGGTCAGCGCTGTCGGCCGGTACGCCGGACTGGACGACCTTGGCCGCCGTCGAGGGAACTGCCCCACAGTGCATGGCACCAGCGCAGTTGGTGGACGCGCTGAAGTGCTGCGAACGCCTTCTTTCACACGTTGCCGGACTGCAGGTGACACTCCTGAGCGAATTCGCGCGACCTGGCAGGTCTGGTGACATCAGCCGGCTGGTGCAGGCGACCGTAGACGTCGGTGGACTCGCACGTGAGTCGGACGGGCAGGTCAATACGAACGTCCTGAGCGCCATCGTCACCGAGCACTCCCACGCAATGGCGGCAGCCGAGTTGGCCGCGTCACTCGACATTGCTCCGGTCACCGCCCGACACCGTGTGGAGTCCGCTGTCGATCTTCACGACCGTCTCCCGCAGACCCATCGTGCGTTGACCGACGGAGAGGTTGACCGGAGCCGGGCAGCGTTGATCGCCGAGTGCACCAGCACACTGGAATACGAGTTGTGCCTGGAGGTCGAGAAGCGGGTGCTGACCCTTGTTCCGGGTCGCACCGCGGGGCGCCTACGCCCGCTGATCGAACGGGCCGTGCTGATCGCAGACCCGGATACGACACGAAAGCGTATCGAGAAGGCCAAACGCGAAAGGGAAGTCACTCATCGGCCGATCAAGGATCAGATGAGTCTGATCAAAGCCGTTCTCCCGGCTGAGGGTGCAGTCTCCGTCTTCACTCTGATCGATCTGATCGCGGCTTCGACAGCCGGCAGCGGTGATGACCGCTCTGTTGCAGAACGGCGGGCCGACGCCCTCACAGATGTCGCGACGCAGCTTCTCACCGATGGCCACCTTGACCTCCGCGGCCTGCTGCCGGCCGCCACCGTCGTTGCTCATCGAGATAGAGACGTCAGCGCCGAACGCACCGGTGAGGGCGAAACCGCCGACGGTCGACAGCCCACGGAGAGGGAAGCGCCGCCAGCCGAGGAACACGGGTTCGACCCCCCACACGTCCCCACCGCACCAGATGATGTCGGAAATCCAACGGTGGCGCCGCTCGCCTCCGATCCGTCCGGGCCGACCGACTGTGCCGACCCCGCAGAGCACAACGGGACAGCCCGCACATCGAATGCTGGACCGGCCCCCGCGCAACAACTCACCCGACAGGGTCGCCGACCGCACCTGACCGTGACGATGTCGCTGTCCACCCTCATGGCCCTCGATCAGCTCCCGGCTCACCTCGAGGGCTACGGCGCGATCACCGCGGAATTGGCGACGGCGGTTGCGGCCGCCGCCGCCAGCGTCAGCATCGCCGTCATCGATCCGCACACGGGCACGCCCCAGCACGCCAGCGGCCGATTCGGCTACCGCCCCAGTCAGAAACAGCGCGACGTCGTGACGACCCTCGCGGCAACGTGTCGCTTCCCGTCGTGTCGGCAGCCGGCGTGGCGTTGCGACCTCGATCATCGAACCGCCTACGACCACCAGTCGCCGCAGAACGGCGGGCCGACGTGTCCGTGCAACCTGGATCCACACTGTCGTCGCCACCATCTGCTCAAGCATCACTCCGACTGGTCGGCCCGGCGTGGAAGCGACGGCAGCATGATGTGGAGCAGTCCCACCGGGCACCGATACACCGACGCACCCACCGAACTCACGTTGCCTGACGAGTTGCTGACCCGGACCGACGGACCGCGCCTGACCCTCGGCGCCGCGGATGTCGAACACCTCGCCCAGTGCGGACGACCCCTCACCCGCGAACAACCCACACCCTCGGCGGTCGAGATCCACCTGGCTCAGCGCCGGGCGTTCCGTGAGCGGGTCCTGGGCCGGATCAGATCCGCCCAGCGGGCCGGGCTGCTCGGAGGGAAACGCGACCGCGCCGTCAAGGAACAGCCCGCTTCGAGCAAACCGCCGGACGCTGCCTTCATCAGAGACGTCATTGCGAACAGCTTCCGGCAGTCACAGGCTGAGCCGACCGCTCTGGAAATCGTCCAGCGCAGGCTTCGCGAGGCCCGCGCCGGAATGGGGCCGCAGGATGACAGCAACCCACCATTCTGAGGGTCGCACCCAACGTCACCGTCTGTCGTGATGAACGCTGTCCTAAGGAGCCGCGGGCACTGCACCGCAACCAGATCGGCGGCCCTTCGATACCTCCCCGGCACCAATGGCCGGCGGCGTATCCTCGGCCGCCCGATGCTGCAGTGCCGACTCGCGATCGCGGGCCTGTGACGCGGCTTGGGGCCGCTCTTCTCGAACTGCCGATCCTGCACACCTCATCGTGGAGCGCTCTGCCTGGAGCGCTCGTGGACTGCTCTGCCTGGAGCGCTCGTGGACTGCTCTGCCTGGAGCGCACATCGCTGGACTACTCTGTGCGCGTTCGTTGCTGAAGTACCCGTCGAGCGCCGCAGCACCTGCAGTTGGTGAACAGGGGCGGACCGGCGCAGGAGGGTCAGGATCATGTTTGACGACGACGTGGAGATCACCGAAACCAAGCTGCCGGGAATCGGGATGCGCTACGACTTCATCACCGATGCCGGTAGGCGAATTGGCATCGTGAGTCACCGGGATGGTGACCGGGACCTGCTGGTCTTCAGCAGAGACGACCCCGATTCATGCAGTTCCGTCGTACAGATGAGCGCCGCAGAAGCAGACGCCCTCGCCCAGGTCCTGGGAAGCGGCCGGATCGTTCAACGCCTGGCCTCATTGAGCGAACAGATCAGCAGCCTGTCCACCGGTAAGATCCGGATCCCGCACGGCTCCCGGTACGACGAGCTGACCCTCGGCGCGACGAAGGCTCGAACCAGGACGGGTGCATCGATCGTTGCACTCATGCGCGACAAGGAGATCGTCCCGTCGCCGGGTCCGGAAACCGAACTGCACGGCGGGGACACGCTGGTCGTGGTGGGCACTGCACAAGCTGTCGATGCGCTGAACCAGATCATCAACGAATAGCCTCGGACGAGCAGTGTGAGTCGCTCGGCCAAGCTCGTGGAGTCGCTCCGCTGCTGACGAAGCAGAACGGAGCGGCCAGTGGAGATGGGGCTGTTGCTCATCGAATTGGGCGCGGTCGTCCTGGGTCTGGGCGTGCTGGGACGGCTTGCCGGCCGAATCGGCATGTCCCCCATTCCGCTGTACCTGTTGGCAGGACTCGCGTTCGGCCACGGCGGCCTGATCCCGCTCGATGCCAGCGACGACTTCATTGAAATCGGGGCACAAATAGGCGTCATCCTGCTTCTGTTGCTCCTGGGCCTCGAATACTCCGCCAGCGAACTGACGACCAATCTGCGCCAGCACACGTCCGGCGGAATTGTGGACCTGATCGCGAATGCTCTTCCCGGGGCGGTGGTGGGCCTTATTTTGGACTGGCCGGCCCCGGCCGTGCTCGCCATGGCCGGCGTGACCTACGTGACCAGTTCGGGCATCACCGCGAAGCTGCTCACGGACCTGGGACGACTCGGGAACCGCGAAACACCCGTCGTGCTATCGATCCTGGTCCTCGAAGATCTGTCCATGGCGCTGTACCTCCCGGTCCTGACGGCGATGCTCGCAGGAGTCAGCCTCATGGCCGGAGCGACGTCGGTGGCCATCGCCCTGGTCGCGATCAGCATCGCTTTCGTCATTGCGCTTCGATTCGGAACGGTCTTGGGTCGCTTTGTCTACTCCGACAACAAGGAGGTGCTGCTGCTCATTGCATTCGGGTTGGCACTGCTGGTGGCGGGTTTCGCGCATGAACTCCAGGTATCCGAAGCCGTTGGGGCGTTCCTGGTCGGCATCGCGCTGTCCGGCCGCGTTGCCGAAGGAGCGCGGGAAGTACTCACGCCTCTTCGAGATCTGTTCGCTGCCGTTTTCTTCGTCTTCTTCGGCTTGGAAACCGATCCTTCTGAGATTCCCGAAATGCTGCTACCCGCCCTTGCCCTCGCCGCTGTCACTGCGCTGACCAAGGTCGGTACCGGCATGTGGGCATCCCGCCGCGCCGGAGTCGCCGTCGCCGGGCAGATCCGCGCAGGGACCGCCATCGTCTCGCGGGGAGAGTTCAACATCGTCATCGCCGGACTGGCCACCGCATCAGGGATGATCGCGCCCGGTTTCGCGGCGCTGGCGGCGACGTACGTCCTGATCCTCGCGATCACCGGGCCGCTCATCTTTCGCGCCGGGGAGCCACTGGGCAGGGCCCTCGCCCGGCGGCGAACGCAACATCGACGACGTGTTGCCGGCGCCCGCACGAACGGCGGCGACAAGACGGGTCCGTGAGCAGAACCGCCCGAAGGGAAACTGCTCGGGCGCCATGGCCCCGGCGATGGCAAGACTGCGGCGTGGGCGCGGACGGTTTCGAACCGCCGACCGCCCGGGTGTAAACCGGGTGCTCTCCCGCTGAGCTACGCGCCCTTGTCGGACGAACCGGCACACCCTGGTGCCGCCCAATCCGTCCGTGACGCCCGAAAGGGTCGTCACGGGAAGTATGTCATTGCGCAGATGAGGAGTGGGCGGGCGGCAGAACCGGGTGTCCGGCTGCACCCGATGAATCCCCGACGAAACAGACCTCAGCCGGCATGCGCTGACAACGCGGCGACGGCGCGCTTCCATGCGCCCTGATCCCGCGGCTCTCCGGGACTGTTCGACTCGGAGAACCGGATGATCCCGTCCACGTCGATCAGGAAAGTTCCACGCAGGGCGAAACCGGCCGGCTCGAAGAACACGTCGTAGGCCTTGGCAACGTCGCCGTGCGGCCAGAAGTCGCTCAACAGCGGAAACGTGTAGCGCTGCTGAGCCGCCCACGCCTTCAGCGACTGCGACGTGTCGGTCGAGATGGCCAACACCTGGACGTCCTCGTTCTGGAACGAGGACAGATCATCACGCAGATCGCAGAGCTCACCGGTGCAGGTGACCGAGAAGGCGAATGGGTAGAAGACCAGCAGCACAGCCTGTTTGCCGCGGAACGACGAGAGTGTGACCGGCGTCTTGTTCGAGTCACGCACGGTGAAATCTGGAGCTGCCGTTCCTACTGCTAGAGCCATCAGCGACGTACCTTTCCCGATTTGGGCCGAGCCAATCTGGCGATCATCCATTCCTGTCCACCGGCGACGCTGGTGGTCTGGGACAGTCCCGCGGTCATGGTGGCCTCTGAGATCTCGCTCGGCTCAACGTATCCGTCACGCCCCGTCTTCGGGGTCAGCAACCAGATCACGCCGTCATCGGCCAAGAGCGGGATCGCGTCCACCAGGGCATCGGTCAGGTCCCCGTCACCCTCACGCCACCAGAGCAGGACGGCGTCGAGCACCTCATCGGCGTCGTCGTCGAGCAACTCGGACCCGATCAGGTCGGCTATGGCGTCACGCAGGTCGTGGTCGACGTCGTCGTCGTACCCCGCCTCCCCCACCGTGTTCCCGGCCGCCAGGCCGAGCCGGGACGCGATTGTCTCCGCGTGCCCTGCGACGTCACTCACCTGTATCGCTCCCCTTCGAGGTTGCCGAACCGACCTTTGGGGACAGGCCTCTTGTCCCTGGCCGCATACCTTATTCGGGCCCGCGCCATTCCTGTACAGCGGCACCGCCGGAGTCGGTCCACCGGCACGGTTGGAGCTCCCGGCGCGGCATCGGGGCGCCGTTTGACCCATTCACCTGACCCCATCGCCCGGCAGCGGCAAGATGCACTCGCGGCCCGCCGGTCCGCCGTGCGAGGGCGCGTGGATATGGGGCAGGATGGCAGGGCTTGACCGGGCCGGCCAGGGGTACGCCAATCCCGGAGCCTGCAGGTCCGAACTGCGGACCATCCGCCCAACCTCGCGAGGAGTTGCCTTGACAGCGTCAGTGAATGACCAGTCTGCACGTCGGATGAGCCTGATCAAGGACGGTTTCGCCGCTCAGCTGCACGACCTGGACCCGGAGGAAACCGACGAATGGTTGGCCTCCTTCGATTCCATGCTGGAAGCGGGCGGCCAGCAGCGCGCCCGCTACCTGATGCTGCGACTGCTGGCCAGGGCGAAGGAACAGCACATCGCGTTGCCCGCGCTGACCACGACGGACTACATCAACACGATCCCAACGGAGGCGGAGCCGTTCTTCCCCGGTGACGAGGAGATCGAGCGCCGGTACCGCGGCTGGATCCGGTGGAACGCCGCGATCATGGTGCACCGCGCACAGCGTCCCGACATCGGCGTGGGCGGACACATCTCCACCTACGCTTCGTCCGCCAGCCTGTACGAGGTCGGCTACAACCACTTCTGGCGCGGCAAGGACCATCCCGGTGGCGGCGACCAGGTCTTCTTCCAAGGTCACGCGTCCCCCGGCATGTATGCCCGGGCCTTCCTCGAGGGCAGGTTGTCCGAGCACGACCTGAACGGCTTCCGCCAGGAGAAGTCGCACCCCGGCGGCGGCATCCCGTCCTACCCACACCCGCGATTGATGCCCAACTTCTGGGAATTCCCGACGGTGTCGATGGGCCTGGGCCCGATGAACGCCATTCAGCAGGCGCGATTCAACCGCTACCTGCATCACCGTGGCATCAAGGACACCTCCGACCAGCATGTGTGGGCTTTCCTCGGCGACGGTGAACTCGACGAGGTGGAATCGCGCGGGCTGGTGCACGTTGCGGCCATCGACGGCCTGGACAACCTGACTTTCGTCATCAACTGCAACCTGCAGCGGCTCGACGGACCCGTCCGCGGTAACGGAAAAATCATTCAGGAATTGGAATCCTTCTTCCGCGGTGCCGGATGGAATGTCATCAAGGCGATCTGGGGCCGGGAGTGGGATCCGCTGCTGCAGGCGGATCGCGAGGGTGCCCTGGTCAACCTGATGAACACCACCGCCGACGGTGACTACCAGACGTACCGGGCCAACAGCGCCGACTACATCAGGGACCACTTCTTCGGGCGCGATCCGCGGACGAAGGCGCTCGCCGCGAACATGACGGACGAGGAGATCTGGCGCCTGCGCCGTGGTGGGCACGACTACCGCAAGGTGTACGCGGCCTACAAGGCGGCGACCCAGCACAAGGGACAGCCGACCGTCGTGCTGGCGAAGACCATCAAGGGATTCGGCCTCGGGCCGTCCTTCCAGGGCCGCAACGCAACTCATCAGATGAAGAAGATGACCATGCAGAACCTGAAGGAATTCAGGGACAGCCTGCGCATCCCGATCACCGATGCGGAACTGGACAAGGATCTGTACCGCCCGCCGTACTACAACCCCGGTCCGGAGACCGAGGAGATCAAGTACCTCAAGGACCGCCGTGCCCGCCTCGGCGGTTACGTACCCGAACGCCGGGTGGTGCCGAAGAAGTTGCCGGTGCCGGACGACAAGATCTTCGAGGTGCTGCGTCGCGGATCGGGCAAGCAGAACGTCGCCACCACAATGGCTTTCGTTCGGCTGGTGCGAGACCTGTTCAAGGATCCCGAGATCGGCAAGCGCGTCGTGCCGATCATCCCGGACGAGGCACGCACCTTCGGCATGGACTCGTTCTTCCCGACGCAGAAGATCTACAACCCGTCAGGGCAGCTGTACACCGCTGTCGATGCCAATCTCATGTTGGCGTACAAGGAATCCGAGGAAGGCGTCATCCTGCACGAGGGGATCGACGAGGCGGGGTCGGTCGCCACCTTGACCGCCGTGGCGACCAGTTATGCCACCCACGGCGAGCCGATGATCCCGATGTACATCTTCTACTCGATGTTCGGGTTCCAGCGCACCGGCGACGGCCTGTGGGCCTTGGGCGACCAGATGGGGCGCGGATTCGTGCTCGGCGCGACCGCGGGTCGAACCACCCTGACCGGCGAAGGTCTCCAGCACGCGGACGGGCATTCGCACCTGCTGGCATCGACCATGCCGCACGTCGTTTCCTACGACCCGGCATACGGCTACGAGATCGGGCACATCGTCAAGGACGGTCTGCGGCGCATGTATGCCGGGACGGAGGAGTTCCCGAACGGCGAGAACATCCTGTACTACCTCACCCTGTACAACGAGCCGTACGTCCAGCCCGCCGAGCCCGATGGCCTCGACGTCGAGGGTCTGCTGCGCGGTATGTACAAGCTGTCCCCCGCCTCCGACACCGAGGGCAAGGCACGAGCGCAGCTGCTCGCCTCCGGAGTTGGCGTGCGGTGGGCGCTGGAGGCACAGCATCTGCTTGCCACCGATTGGAATGTGGCAGCGGACGTCTGGTCGGTCACCAGCTGGAGCGAACTGCGCCGGGACGCCGAAACCATCGAGCGGGCCAGGGTCCTCGACCCCGGTGTCGACTCGGGGACGCCCTACGTCACCCAGGCGCTCAGCGGTGAACCCGGTCCGGTCATCGCGTCCAGCGACTGGCAGCGGGCGGTGCAGAACATGATCGCGCCCTGGGTTCCGGGTGACTACACCGCGCTCGGTGCCGACGGTTTCGGATTCTCCGACACCAGGGCGGCGGCTCGGCGATACTTCCTCATCGACGGCCCATCGATGGTGGTGGCAACCCTGTCCGCACTGGAACGCCGCGGCGAGTACCGCAAGGGCGCCGCGGCCGAGGCCGCGGAAAAGTATCAATTGCATGACGTCAGGGCCGGCCAGTCGGGCAACGCCGGCGGCGAATCCTGATCAATCGCGACAAATGGAGATTGCTAGATAAGCGAGCTGAATTCGCGGTTTCCATTCCCTCGGGTCTGCTGGCGAGGGCAAAGGCAAGGCGGTACTGTGCAGTCGTTGTTGCTCTTCTCCTGATGTCCCCGAGGCATCGCACGGGGTAAAGCACTTCCCCCCGGTCAGAGAAGCGGCCGGGGTGTTCCACCCCGCGGAGCCGATCCGCGGACAACGCTCGAGGAGAGCAGGCATGGCGCAGGGAACTGTGAAGTGGTTCAACGCGGAGAAGGGCTACGGCTTCATCTCCCCGGACGATGGCTCTGGCGACGTCTTCGTCCATTACTCCGCGATCAGCGGAACCGGTTACAAGTCACTCGAGGAGGGTCAGCGGGTCAACTTCGATGTCGAGCAGTCCCCGAAGGGCCCGCAGGCCACCGGCGTCAGCGCAGCCTGATTCCGATCTGCAGCAACTGACAGGGGCCGGCACCGCACCACGGTGCCGGCCCCTGTTGCTATCCGGCGACAAGACCGCGTGCACGAGCGAACACCCGTGCACGAGCGAACACCCGTGCACGAGCGAACACCCAGTGCATGAGCGAACACTCGAGCACCAGCGGACAACCATGCACGCTCGGACAACGGCGCGTACGTGCGCCTCCCGAGCCGGGCCGCCGGATGAAAGGCTGTGCCCATGGCGGGCAAGCGTGCGAGCGGCGCCGCAGCCGGACACCCAGGGCCGACCACCCGGCACGCGGGCCCGGACGGCGGCAACACATTGCTCCCCGACGGCACGGTCAGACTCAGCGATGTCGCGCTGACGAGTCAGGACGCGATCCCGACCAGGGATCCCGCGCGCATCGCCGGACCGACCCCGGCATCCGTCCTTCGCGCCGCGACATCGTCGCTGGCCGCGAACTCCTCGTGGGCGCCCGGCGTCAGTGAAGAGACCCTGGAGAGGGTGGAACGCGCCGGCGGGAGCCTGGCCACTCGTTCCGTGGCCCTGATGGACGAACGGTTGCCCTGGTTCCGGTCGCTGCCGGCCGAACAGCGTTCCTGGGTGACATTGGTGGCCCAGGCGGGGATCTCCGGCTACGTGGTATGGGCCCGCTCCCCCGGCACCGAGTACCGGATCACCGGGGAGGTGTTCGGCTCGGCGCCTCGGGACCTGGTGCGAGCGGTGTCGCTGCGGCGCACCGTCGAACTGGTCCGGATCGCGATCATGGTCGCCGAGGAGGACCTCCCCTCCCTCGCCTCCGACGCCGCGGAAACCATCGCGCTGCGCGACTCGCTGCTCCGGTACAGCCGGGAGGTCGCATTCGCGGCTGCGTCGGTCTACGCCGCCGCAGCCGAGACGCGGGGAGCCTGGGATGCACGGGTGGAGGCCGCCGTGGTGGATGGCGTCGTCCGCGGTGAGGATTTCGGTGCACTGGCCTCCCGTGCGGCGGCTCTCGATTGGGACACGACCGCGGACACCCTGGTGATCGCGGGGGCAGCCCCACCCGGCGACCGTGCCGATGTCGTCGCCGCCGTCACGGAATGGGCGTCGAAGGTGGGGCGCGCGGTGATGTCCGGGGTGCACGGCGACCGGCTGGTGATGATCCTGGCCGGCAGCGAGCCACCCGGCCTGGAGATCGAGGCGCTGTTCGGTGACGGTCCGGTGGTCCGCGGACGCCCCGGCGACGGGCTCCGTGACGCCGTCGCATCAGCGGCGGATGCCCTGTCCGGCCTCGACGTGGCTGCGGCCTGGAACGGCGCGCCGCGCACCATCGATGCCGACGACCTCCTCGCCGAAAGAGTCCTCGGCGGGGATCAGCGTGCGGCCGCCCGCCTGCTGGCGGCTGTCTATGCACCGCTCGCGTCCGCTCCGGCTCCCCTGCTGCAGACCATCGAGGCCTACCTGGGAACCGGCGGCGCCCTGGAGCCGACCGCACGAAACCTGTTCGTGCATCCGAACACCGTGCGCTATCGGCTGCACCGCATCGCCGACCTGACCGGACGGGACCCCTGGGACCCGCGGGATCTCCTGATCATTCAGGTCGCGGTGATCCTCGGACGGCTGGCGCAAGCGCCCTGACGGGTGGAGCGATGGGTCACCCGCGCTCACCGATGCTCACCCGTCCAGCCGAACCGGTCGAAACGGACCGCTGGGACCAGCCTTTTGGCTACTTCCGCGCCCATCACTGGAGGCTTCCCACAAAACGGCGCGGCCGACTTGGTGCAGTCCGGCACCACCGGCCCGGCCGGGATCGTGTTTGAGTAAAGCGGTGCTGGCCATCGTCGCTCCCGGACAGGGATCTCAGAAACCGGGAATGCTCAGCAGTTGGCTCGATCTGGACGGTGTCCGGCAGGCCGCTGCCGGGATGTCCGAACGCGCCGACCTGGACCTGATCCGGTTGGGCACCACAGCCGGAGCGGACGAGATCAAGGACACGGCGGTCACCCAGCCGCTCGTGGTCGCGACGGCCCTGCTGGCCGCGGGCACGCTCCCGCTGCCACCCGGCGCGGTCATCGCCGGTCACTCGGTGGGCGAATTGGCGGCCGCCGCGCTGGCCGGGGTGCTCTCACCATTGGACGCCGTCGACGTCGCAGCCGTCCGGGGCGCCGCGATGGGTGCCGCCTGCGCGCTCACCCCGACCGGGATGTCTGCCGTCATGGGTGGCACGGTCGACGACGTACTCGCCGCACTGCACGAGCTGGACCTGGTCGGGGCCAACGTCAACGGCGGCGGCCAGATCGTCGCGGCCGGAGCGCTGCCCGCGCTGGCGGAGTTGGCGGCGAACCCGCCCAGCGGAGTCCGCGTCATCCCGCTTCCCGTCGCCGGCGCGTTCCACACCTCCTACATGGCCGGCGCCGAGGCCGCGCTGGAGGCCCGACTCGCCGAGCTGACGCCCGACGACCCGGTGCATCCCCTGTTGACCAACTCCGACGGCTCCGTGATCGCATCGGGATCGGCCTACCTGACCCTGCTCGGCGCACAGGTGACCAAACCCGTCCGTTGGGACTCGTGCATGCAGACGATGCGCTCCATGGGCGTCACCGGAGTTCTCGAGCTTCCTCCGGCGGGTGCGCTGGTCGGCCTGGTCAAGCGTGACTTGAAGGGTGTGGCGACCATGGCTCTGAAGAGCCCGGCAGACCTGGAGAGCGCGATGACGTTCATCGGCGAGCATGCCGGAGCACGACTGTGACGGCCTCGGCGGCATCGCCGGTTCCCGCCGACCGCCCGCGGATCAGTGTCCGCGCCGGTGCGCCGGGTTCGCGGATCACCGGGCTCGGTCACTTCCGGCCGGATCGGGTGGTCACCAACGCCGAGATGTCCGAGGTGATGGACACCAACGACGAGTGGATCCGCTCTCGGGTGGGTATCGCAGAGCGCCGGTTCGGCGGAGTGGACGACTCCGTGGTGTCCATGGGCGCGCGGGCCGGGGCGAAGGCGCTGGCCGAGGCCGGCCTCCAGCCCAATGACATCGACACCGTCATCGTCGCGACGTGCAGCGTCGTCTCACCGGTTCCGCACGCGGCCACCCAGATCGCGGGCGCGCTCGGAATCCACGCACCGGGCACCTTCGACCTCAACGCGGCCTGTGCCGGATTCTGTTACGGCATCGCCGCGGCGGATCAGGCGGTGCGGGTCGGGGCCTCCCGGAACGTGCTGGTGGTCGGCTCGGAACGGCTCACCGACTGGACCGACCCGACCGACCGGGCGACGGCGATCATCTTCGCCGACGGTGCGGGCGCCGCGGTGGTCAGTGCCGCCGACGAACCCGAAATCGGCCCGGTGATCTGGGGCAGCGACGAGACCAACATCGATGCCATTCGGGTGGAAGGCCGCAACGGTCACTTCATCCAGGAGGGCCAGACGGTTTTCCGGTGGGCCACGACAGCCATCGCTCCGGTCGCCATCCGGGCTGCCGAGGCCGCCGGCGTCGCGCTCTCCGACATCGACGTCCTGGTCACCCACCAGGCGAACCTGCGCATCATCGACGCCGTCGCAAAGAAGATCATCGCCGCCGGCGCACGCCCCGACATCACGGTCGGCCGTGACATCGTCACCACGGGCAATACGTCGTCGGCGTCCATCCCGATCGCATTGGACCGCATGCGCGCGGCCGGCGAGGTTTCCTCCGGCCAGCTGGTGTTGTCGGTCGCTTTCGGGGCCGGACTGACATACGCCAGTCAGGTGTTCCGGTGCCCATGACGAACAAGGCAAGCGCCGCAATGGTTTCCGCCGTCGGCGCACGACCCGGTGGAACGCAACCGGGGTGTCGCGCCTCACCCTGACCTGCATTCCGCGTGTGTGCCCGACCCTGGCCCTGACGGCCGATCCAATACGGCAGAATTCGCGCGGAAACCCGAGCCGCCCCGATTCCGGGGACCGGCCATCACCACCGAAAGGAACCATCGTGAGCAACGAGGACATCATCGCCGGCCTGGGCGAGATCGTCGAAGAGGTCGCCGGCGTCAGCGCCGCCGACGTCACCGCCGAGAAGTCGTTCACCGACGACCTGGACATCGATTCGCTTTCGATGGTCGAGATCGCTGTGCAGGCCGAGGACAAGTTCGGGGTCAAGATCCCGGACGACGAATTGGCCAACCTGAAGACCGTGGGAGACGCCGTCTCCTACATCGCGGCCAACAAGGCCTGAGCGATTCCAGCCCGCCACGGCGGCCTGGCGTGACGCGGGAAAGGGCGAGTGCCATCCGCACGGACCCTTCCCGCCACCGCCCGACCACCGTGCAGCGGAGCGAAACACATGGAGAAAGGCGAGCAACGACGATGAGGCTCCCGAGATGAGTTCTGACCACGACGTCCTGGTCACCGGGATCGGCGCAACGACTCCGATCGGTGGCACCGCCCCGGAAACCTGGCAGGCACTGCTGGACGGGACGATCGGTGTCAAGCCATTGCTGGAGCCGTGGGCGGAGAAGTACGAACTGCCCGTCCGGATCTACGCACCGCTCGCCGTCGACCCCCTCGAGGTGATCCCCCGGGTCGAGGCACGTCGGTTGGACCGGTGCCAGCAGGTCGCCCTGGTCGCCGCCCGCGAGGCCTGGGCCGACGCGGGTGCACCCGAACTGGACCCTGAGCGGCTCGGCGTCGTCATCGGCACCGGGATCGGTGGCGCGCTCACCCTGCTCGGCCAGGACGACATCCTGGAACAGACCGGCATCCGCAAGGTCGCCGTCCTGACCATCCCGATGCTGATGCCCAACGGTCCGGCGGCGGCTGTCGGCCTGTGGGCCAAGGCCCGCGGCGGGGTGCACGCACCGGTGTCCGCCTGCGCATCCGGCGCCGAGGGGATCGCCTGGGCATACCGGATGATCAAGTCCGGTGAACTCGACATCGCCATCGCCGGTGGCGCCGAAGCGTGTATCCACCCGCTGCCGCTCGCCGGATTTGCGCAGATGCGGGCCATGAGCACCCGCAATCACGACCCCCTGGGCGCGTCGAGGCCGTTCGACGTGGAGCGGGACGGATTCGTCCTCGGCGAGGGCGCGGGCATCATGGTGCTCGAGCGAGCCGATCATGCCAGGGCCCGCGGAGCCAAGATCTACGGCCGACTCGCCGGGATCGGGATGTCCAACGACGCCCACCACATCACTGCCCCCGAACCGGCCGGCGAGGGTTCGGCTCGCGCCATCGCCAAGGCGTTGCGCTCGGCCGACCTCACGCCCGCCGATGTCGGGCACGTCAACGCGCATGCCACGTCCACCCCGGTCGGCGACCTGGCGGAGTCGAACACGATCCTCCGCGCGATCGGTGACCATGCCGTCGTCACCGCAACCAAGTCGATGACCGGCCATATGCTCGGTGCCGCCGGGGCCGTCGAAGGCATCGCCACCGTCCTGGCCATCAAAGAGGGTGTCGTTCCGGGCACCCGGAATCTCAACAAGCTTGATCCCGAGATCAAGATCGACATCGCGACCGAGAATCGCGAGGTCACCTTGACCGCTGCGCTGAACGACTCCTTCGGCTTCGGCGGTCACAACGTGGCGCTGGTGTTCACCGGCGACTCGTGAATCGGTGGGTCCCAGCGGACCCAGTGCCCGCGCCGCTGGGGAGCGAAGGGCACTCGCCGCCTCGGCGCATCGGTGCGCCGTGGGCGAATACCTGATCCCGGATCCGTGGGGACGCAGTTCGAGCTGGCTTGACGGCGTCCCCGCATCCGGGGAGGCATCCGTTGAAAGCGCCCTGGTGCGCGTCAGGAGTACTGACCGTGACAACTGTTGTTGATCCGTCGAGCGTCACGTCCGGGGCGCAGAGTGTCGCGGCCGCGGTCAAGCAAGCCGCTGCACCGGCAAGGACCGGGCCGAGGGTCATCGATCCGCGGGAGCCCGAGGTCCGGCTCGCCGCGCTGCTGGACGAGGACTCGCTCAGCGGGCTGCACGCGACCGACACATCGGGGGTCTGGGCCGTCCGGGGCCGCATCGACGGCTCCAAGGTCATCGCCTACTGCACGGACGCCACCCGGATGGGCGGCGCGATGGGTCATGAGGGCTGCCGGCACATCGTCGAGGCGATCGAAACGGCGGTCCGCGAACGGATCCCGGTGATCGGCCTGTGGCACTCGGGCGGTGCCCGACTGGCCGAGGGCGTGCTGGCGCTGGACGGGGTCGGGCAGGTCTTCGCCGCGATGGTGCGGGCCTCCGGGAAGGTTCCACAGATCTCCGTGGTACTCGGCCCGGCGGCCGGCGGCGCGGCGTACGGGCCGGCCCTGACCGACGTCGTCATCATGGCGCCGGACGGCCGGGTCTTCGTCACCGGGCCGGAGGTGGTGAAATCGGTGACCGGAGAACAGGTCGACATGGAGGCCCTCGGCGGCCCGTCGGCGCACGGCCGCAAGTCCGGTGTCGTGCACATCGTCGCCGACTCGGAGCCGGACGCATTCGTCCGCGCGCGCCGGGTGGCGTCGCTGTTCTCCCGGCCCGGCATCTCCGGCGTCTCCGGGATGACCGACGACCCGAACCTGGGCGCCCTGCTGCCGGAGCACCGGGCGCGGGCGTACAACGTCAAGCCGGTGATCGACGCCATCCTGGACGAGCCGATGGAGGAGCTGCAGGCGAAGTGGGCACCGAACATCGTCATCGGCCTGGGCCGGCTCGGTGGCCGGTCCGTCGGTGTCGTCGCCAACAACCCGTTGCGGCTGGGCGGGTGCCTGGATTCCCAATCCGCGGAGAAGGCCTCCCGGTTCGTCCGGATGTGTGACGCCTTCGGCATTCCGCTGCTGGTGATCGTCGACGTGCCGGGCTACCTGCCGGGGGTCGGCCAGGAATGGGACGGCGTCGTGCGCCGCGGCGCCAAGCTGCTGCACGCATTCGCCGAGGCAGTGGTGCCGCGGGTGACGCTGGTGACGCGCAAGGCCTACGGCGGCGCCTACGTCGCGATGAACTCCAAATCACTGGGCGCCACCGCCGTTTTTGCCTGGCCCGACGCGGAGATCGCGGTGATGGGCGCCAAGGCGGCGGTCGGCATCCTGCACCGGCGCAAGCTGGCTGCGGCCCCTGACGACGAGCGCGAGGCACTGCATGCGACCCTCGCCGCCGAGCACGCCCGGGTCGCGGGCGGTGTCGCCCGGGCGATCGAATTGGGTGTGGTCGACGAGGTCATCACTCCGGAGCAGACCCGCCGCCGGGTCGCCGAGGCCTTGGCATCGGCACCCGCCGGACGCGGGGCGCACGGCAACATCCCCTTGTGAGGTGAACGAGAGGAGCGCAGCGGCGGTGATCATGGGCGGAAGCGCGCCATGAGCGGCGTGCATCTGATCGGCGGCGGCTGGAATGCCGACGCCGCGACCACGGTGTACGGACCGTTCCTGGCGCAGGCGCAGGCGTTGGCGGCGTCGGCAGGGCGCAGCGAGCCGATCATCGCCTGTGTGGTCCTGGACGAGGGTGACGGTGTTGAGCAGTTCGCCCGCTGGGACGCGGCGCTGGCCGCGGTCGCGCCGTGCCGGCCGCTGCCGCTGCTCATCGAACTCGGCGGCCGGTTCGATGTGACCTCGCTACTCGGTGCGGACGGTCTGCTGGTCTGCGGTGGGCTGACACCCGCCTACGCCGCCGCGTTGGCACCCGCGGCTGCGGAGCTGGCGGAATGGCTCCGGGAGGGCAATCGCCCGTACGCGGGTTTCTCCGCCGGGTCGGCCATCGCCGCGGGCCGTGCGGTGGTCGGCGGTTGGCTGTCCGACGACGTGCCGATCTGTTCCGAGGACGCGTCCGAAGACCTCGCTGAGATCAGCCTTGCTGCCGGCCTCGGCCTGTCACCGTTCGCCATCGACGTGCACTGCGCGCAGTGGGGAACCCTGCCTCGGTTGATCGAAGCGGTCCGCCGCAACCCCGCGCTGGTCGGCGCGGGCATCGACGAGGACACCGTTCTGGTGTTCCAGGACGGTGCCGCAACCGTGCGCGGTCGAGGGTCTGTGTGGCGGGTAGAGGTCGCGGACCCGGACGGGGCCGTGCGGGTGGTGCCCTACCGGGCGGGTCAGGCAGTGCCGATGCCCTAGCAGCCCTGCGCTGGGTTCTGCGCCCTTGAGGTGGTGCGGCCTGGGGACGGCGTGCCGATACCGGTCGCGCTGGATTCAGGGCCACCTGGCGGGACTCAGTTGTTGCGGGCGTCCTGGGCGATCTCCTGATGGGCGTCCGAGCCGACAACGTCCAGCGGCGGCCGCGGTGACCGGTCGAGCGCAAGCCGCAACGCGTATACCGCGGTGGCGGCAGCGGTCAGCCGATCCTCGCCCAGCGATCCGTCCCGCACTGCGCCGACGATTCCGGCGGCAGCGGCCCTGGGGTCGGTCGGCATGAGGATCAGATCCTGACCGGCGGCGAGCCCTCGCCAAGCGGCCTCACCCGGGCCGTAATTGTCGACCACCGGCGCCATCTCGAACGAGTCCGACACCGTCACGCCCTTGAAGTCGGCGCCGGAACAGCCGCCTTTCCCGCTGCCCTTGAGCAGGTCGGTGACGATTTCCGGACTCAACGCGGACGATCGCGAGCTCGCGCCGACTGCGGGCAGTTCGATGTGCCCGGTCATCACCAATGCGGCACCCGCGTCGACGCCGGCGCGCAGCGGCACCGCATCCACCGCGTTCCACTCCTTGCAGCTCACGTCGAGTGACGGAAGAGCCTTGTGGGTATCGGTCGCCAGCCTGCCGATACCGGGAAAGTGCTTCACGGTGGCTGCGAGCCCGGCGCTCTGGTAGCCGCGGACCGCGGCCGCCACCAAGGTGCCCGACCGCTGCGGATCGGATCCGAACGTCCGGTCGGCGACCCCGGAGCTCCCCGATTCGGGCAGTACATCCGCGTCCGGGGCGAAGTTGACGTTGATCCCGACCGCACGCAGTTCTTGACCCGCGGCGGCCGTCACGGCCTGAGTCGCCTTCGCGGCAGCTTCGGTGTCGCCGATCTCGGAGAGCTCGGCCGCACCCGGGAAGTCGGTGAAGCCGTTCACCAGCCTGGTGACCAGGCCGTACTCCTGGTCGGTCGCGATCAGCAGCGGGGCACCGGCCTGGCTCTGCGGAACCTGCTTCTGCAAGGCGCCGGTGACTGCGGCCACCTGGTTCGGTGTGCCGTTGGCGGTGCCGTCGATGGAACCGTCGGAGCCCATCAGGATGACGCCGCCCAGATGCACTTCCGACACCAGTTCGCTGTCCACGGCGTCGGCCGAGCTGACCATGATGACGGTGCCCGCACGGTCGGCCACGCTCATCGCCGCCACGGCGGCACGCGCCTTCTGCAGGTCGGCGGGCGTGACCAAGCCTCCGGGCGGCAGCTCCGCGGCGGTGTCGACGGCCCCGGAAGTTGCGGCCGGCGGTGAGGTGGCGGGGGCGCGGGACACGGCCGAGGGGCCGACGTTCGAAGTCGGCGGAGCGGAGGTCGGCGGCCGACCGGCCCGGGAAGACGACGGGACAGACGCCGGTGCCGACGCCGGAGGCCGGGCCTGCGCTGATTCCGATGCAGCTGGTGAAGGTGCCCGAGACGGCGCGCCGGACGCGCCCGTTGCCGTCACCGATGTGGCACTCGCCGCCGACAGCGACCCGGCGCCGGAAGCCTGCGACGGTTCGCTCCCGCAACCGGCGAGGACCGCCCCGACCATCGCCATCGGCAGCAGAATCCGCCCGAGGCGGCGGGTACGAGTCACTGGCAAGCCTTCATCGAATCGGCGGACGGGTAGGTCCCGGTGATCACCAGGCGCCCATCCTGGTCACCCAGCAGGTACGTCACGTCCCAGTTGATGCAGGGCTCAGGCAATGACGGTGGTGCCAGCGCGGCGTCCTGTTGGGAGGTGAACATGGTACGAGCCCGCAGCGGGCCGTCGGTCACCGTCATCACGGCGATGTTGGAATCGACGGTGCTCACGTAGTCGGCCTGCCACCGTTCGCGGGTCTGCGGCGCCGCCTGGTCCGCTGCGACAGCGCGACGCCAGGATTCGAAGTCGTGCTCGTTGATTGCGTCGAAATAGTCCTGCAACGCCCGCCGGACCTCTGCGGCCCTCGCGTGAGCCGCGGCCCGACCGGACAGGGTCACCGTCGAGTTCTCCGAGGGACCCTGCCGGTATTCGGCCATGGCCACCGGCGCGCGCTCATCCGACCGTCCGAAGGCCCAGGCCGCCGTGGCGCCACCCGCGATGAGTACGACCAGAAGGGTCGCCAAGAGCAGCGTGAGTCGCCGGCCGGTCAGCCGCATACCGTCGTTTCCCATCACCGCGTTGTGTCAGTGGTCCGGAGAGTCGACGCCTGCGGGAACCAACGGTTGCCCGGGATGGTCCGGGCGTGGCGAAGCCCACGGTGTCCGGCGGCGAGCCCGCCAACGACGAGCGGCAACCAAGGCCCGCGGCGGCGACGCAGCCGAACCGGAGCGACCGCCGCCGGCCCACTCGGCGCTCCCGTGGCATTGAAGGACAGACCACGGTGGAACGGCAAGCGCGCACTGAGACGGCGGGGCAGACCGGAGGTCTTGTTCAGCGCCGACGGAGCCGATCGTGCCGGTGAACGACCGCGATCAGCCCACCTGATGCAGCCAGGTCACGGCGGTGCCTTCACCCGCCCGGCGGAACGGTTCGAGTTCCGCGTCGATGTGTGCCCCCAGGACGTCACCAAGGCCGTGGCGGACCGCCTCGAGGTTCGGAGCGGATGCGAGCAGCGCTCGCAGTTGGTCTTCGCCGACGACCACGTCACCGTTCGCCGAGATCGCTGCGCGCCAGACTCCGCGTCCGGGCACATGACAGATGCGTTCACCGTCCACGCCGGGACTGGCTTCCTCGGTGACCTCGAAACGGATCATCGGCCACGCCTTGAGTGCCTTCGCCAGCCGACCACCGGTGCCGGGCTTACCCGACCAGCTGGCATCGGCACGGAGACAGCCGGGAGCCGCAGGCTGCGCCGTCCATGACAGCGATACGCGACCACCGGTCACCCCGGAAATCGCCCACTCGACGTGCGGGCAGATCGCCGCGGGTGCCGAGTGCACAAAAACCACACCACGTGTCATGACCGTCCACCTCCGCTCGCACTCCAACGTTCTTCCCCAACGTGGGATGCGACTGCGAATGGCAGCGCGGACAGCGCGGACCATGAAGGTACTGCTGGGGACATTGTGCACTGTGGGAACGCCGCAGCGCCAGCACCGCGGACAATTACACAACGCCGGGCACACATGACCGGCGCCACGCCGTCGGCGAATCGGTGAACTCTTACCGGGTCGCAGTACAGCCGGGCGACGCTCCGGCGCTCTACCGGTTGCTTCCCCTGCGGCTCGAGTCAGCCGTGGGTTCGGCGAGCAACGGCCGCAGGATGCGGTTTCGGCCCTGACTCCTACGTGCGATGGTGTGCGCGGGTCGGTACGTCGTCGCAGGGCCCCGCACCCGAATCCGACCGCGGAGAGATGCATTGGACACCCAGGTACTGGTGATCGGTGCGGGTCCGGCCGGACTCGCTGTCGCGGCATGCCTGCGGCGCCGTGGCATCGAACCACTCGTCGTCGACCGGGATTCCGCGGTCGGCGATTCATGGCGGGTGCGGTACGACCGCCTGCGCCTGCACACCCCACGAGTGCAGTCGGCACTGCCCGGGATGCGGATACCGCGGCGATTCGGCCGATGGGTGGCCCGCGACGACATGGCGCAGTACCTGCAGGCCTACGCCGAACATCACGGCATCCGGCCCCGTTTCCAGACGATGGTCAAACGACTGGAGCCGGACGGGGACCTGTGGACGGTGAACACCGGGGCGGAACGACTTCTGGTCCGGCATGTGGTGCTGGCCACCGGCGGCACCTGTGAACCGTGGATGCCGAACTGGCCGGGGCTGGACTCATTCCCCGGTGATGTCCTCCACGCCAACCTTTACCGTCACCCCGATCGCTTTCGTCGCCGGGCCGTGCTCGTCGTCGGCGCCGGCAACAGCGGGGCCGAGATCGCGGCTGATCTTGCGGAGGGCGGTGCACGGGTCTGGCTTGCCGTCCGCACTCCCCCGCATGTCATCCCCCGCACCGTAGGTCCGTTGCCGACCACGCTGTTGGGCGTCGTCCAGGACAGAGCCCCTGCCGGTCTGGTGGATCCGGCGAACCGCTGGGTGGAACGCAGGTTCATCGGAGACCTGACGGCGTTCGGGATGCCGGCACCCAGCGCCGGCCTGATCGCCCAGGCGAGGGCCACCGGAACGGTTCCCACCATCGACGTCGGGCTTGTCGAGCAGCTGCGCGCCGGCCGGGTGACACCGGTGGCCGCCGTCCAGGCGTTCGACGGTGAACAGGCGATCCTCGCCGACGGAATCCGCCTGAAGCCGGACGTCGTCATCGCCGCCACCGGCTACCGGACCGGATTGCGGCCACTGGTCGGGCACCTCGGTGTCCTGGACGGCGATGGACATCCGTTCGTGCACGGCGGCACCTGCGCTCCATCGGCGCCAGGGCTGCGGTTCGTCGGTCTGGTCAACTCCCTGAAGGGGTTGTTGCTACAGATCAACGTGGACGCGCGCGCCGCCGCCAGGGCCATCGATCGAGACCTCGCAGCCATCGACCCCCGTCGATGACGGCCCGCAGCAACCCGACCGGTTCTCGGTCGCGGTGTCGCGGCGGGAGCGGCCCCCGCCGTCGTCGGGACTCAGTGCGCGCGCCGGCCGGCGTCCGCCCACAGCGGGCGGTCCGCATCGGTGGCCGACCAGCCGCCGGCGGCCCGGGTGTCGGCCCCGAACAGTGGACCGGCGAGGGCGAGCGCGAACAGGACCAGGAGAACCACGAAGAGAGTCATACCCATGACGATCCTGCGATTCCATCCTCACGTCCATCTGTTCTTTTTTCCGCAGAAGCGTAAGCTGGCCTGCATGATTGACGTCCGTAAGCTCGAGATCCTGCGCGAACTGGACCGGTGCGGAACCATCACGGCCACCGCCGCCGCCGTGCATCTGACGCCCTCCGCGGTATCGCAACAGCTTGCCGCGCTGTCGAAGGAAGCGGGCACGCCGATGCTCGAGCCCGACGGCAGGCGCGTCCGTCTGAGCGAGGCGGCGACGTTGCTGTTGAGCCACGCGCATCAGATCTTCACCCACCTGGAACACGCCGAATCCGATTTGGCGGCGTTCCGGCGCGGCGACGCCGGCACGGTCCGAGTGGGCAGTTTCAGTTCCGCGGTCAAGGCCATCGCCGTCCCGCTGATCTCCGAGATCTCCACCCACACCCGGTTGCGGGTCGAGATCCGCGAGGTCGAGCCCGAGACCGCCATCGACGCGCTGCTGGCCAGGACGGTCGACGTCTCCATGACGCTGGCCACCACCGACCTGCTGCCCGGCGAGCATGACAAACGGATCCACTCGGAACATCTGCTCGACGACGTCATGGACGTGGCGTTGGCTTTCGATCATCCGCTGGCGGACCGCGAGGAGATCGAGTTGGCCGAGCTGGCCGACGCGGACTGGATTCTGGCCCAACCGGGGGTGCCGTGCTGGCAATTGACCAGGGACGCCTGCGAACGCGCGGGGTTCGTTCCCCGTGCACGCCACTACGCCGACGAATTCATCGGTGTCGTCGGGCTGATCGCGGCCGGGCACGGCGTCGGACTGATTCCACGGCTCGCCCAGCCGGACTTCGTGAACGAACCGATCGTGCTGCGACCCGTTGCAGGTGTCAGTCCTGTCCGTCGAATCGGTGCGCAGATCCGTTCCGGCACAGCGGATCAGCCGCACATCGCGCCGGTATTGCAAGCGCTGCGGCGGATCTCGGCCGACGTGGCCGTCGGGCCGCTGGAATGCCGGGCGCACCGCGAGGTGGTCACCCTCGTTCCGGTCGCGGCAACTCCGACTCTCGCGCGCGCATGACAACACACATCGCGCTGATCCGCGGGATCAATGTCGGTACCGGCAACCGGGTTGCGATGGCGGATCTGCGGAAAGCGTTGGAGCACATCGGCTACGAGGATGTCCGGACGCTGCTGAACAGTGGCAACGCGGTCTTTGGTTCCACCGCTTCACCATCGGCGGTCTCGGCAGCGGTGTCCGACGTCCTGGCCGGACTGGGCGTCAACGCCCAGGTGATCGTGCGGAGCCGACAGCAGGTTGTGGCAGCCATGGAAGCGGATCCTTACGGCGCCGTCGCCCATGACGGTTCCAAACACTTCCTCGGATTTCTTGCCAGGCGCCCCGAAATGTCGAAGGTGAAGCAGGTCGTCGAACTCGGCGATGACGCCGGCTCCGCGCCCGACCTCGCCCGGCTGATCGAAGATCACCTCTATCTGTGGTGCCCCAATGGCATCAGCAAGTCCGCGTTCACCAAGCTGAACTGGGACAAGGCACTGGGCACGCCGGTGACGGTCAGGAATTGGAACACAGTGACCAAGCTCGTGGAGCTCGCCGGCTGATCTGCCCCGTCGGTGCACGTGGCCGGCGCCGGCTTGCGACGGCAGACATCATCGACGGCGGCGCCGCGAACGCGCGCGCCCGTTCAGCGCTCGGGGAACAGCGCCTGGTCGAGCAACGGCGCCTGCAGACGCGCCCACGGCGACAGACCACTGTCCGGATCAGCCGCCGCCGCGAGGAACTCGTCCCAGCTCCACCACGCGGTCGCCTCCACCTCGTCCGGCGCGGGAGTGGGCTCACCGTCGATGACGCAGACCAGTACCGGGCAGAGTTCGTTCTCCTCGACCTGTCCGTCGGAAGCCCGATAACTGAAGTTGGGCAACACCATTCGCATCTGACGCACCTTCAGACCCAGCTCGAAACTGAGCCGGCGGGCGGCGGCCGCGGCAGGGCTCTCGCCCGGGCCGGGGTGTCCGCAGCAGGTGTTCGTCCAGACCAGCGGGAAGGTCCGTTTGCCGGCCGCCCGCTGCGTCACCAGGAGCCGACCCTTCGAGTCGAACCCGTAGCAGGAAAACGCCAGGTGGCGAGGCGTCGTCGGACCGTGCACGGTCGCCTTGTCGGCGACACCGATCGGCATACCTTCGTCATCGACCAGCACCACCTGCTCCACGGACCCGTTCGGATCAACGCCACCATCTGGACCGTCCGCCGCCGCACGCGCGGCGGCGAGGGCTGGAAACCGCCCGGGGTGGGTGGGATCGGCAAGTGGATGACGAATGGTCGGCACCCGGCCGAGCCTACCCATCGACCGGCGAAGGCATCGTGGTGCCACGACCAGCAGCCACCTCCCCGATGCTGGAGGCGGCGTCTGGTCGAACCCCTCGATCGATGATCTGTCCGTCAGGCCTCCAGCGCGACATCGTCGTGGACAACCGGCGTCGGTTCGTTCCGTCGGTGGAAGGCAAAACCGGCCAGGACGAGGGCGAGCATCGCGTAGCCGAGCGCCACCTCCGGCCGCGCCGCCCATTCCACCTGGCCGGCGTGGATCAGTCCGATCCAACTCAGCACCGCCCCGACCCCCGCGGCGATCGCGGCTGAGCAGAACCTGTGCATCAGGATGAACGCGACGATCGAGCCGAGGACCATCCCCGCCAGCACCGCACCTTCGCCCAGGATCTTCAGGCCGTTGTAGACCAGTCCGGCGTCGGTCAATGCGCCGTCACCGACTTCCGCGGCGGTGGTTCCGGCTGCGGCGAGGGCATTGTCGATCAGGCCGGTGCCCCACGACGCAAGGTTGGGCAGGATGGCAGCCACCACCGCGGCTGCCTGGATCCGCGGGACGGACTGGAACGCCTGGGCACCGATCAGCAGTCCGATGTAGAGCAGGATCGGCACGATGGCCGGGATGGGCAGCACCGCATTCAGCACGCCGAACAGACCGAGGAAGCACAGCACCGCGATCAGCACCCCGCTGGCCATCGAGTAACTGCCGCGCCCGCCCGCTGCCTTCCATCCCGGGTGACCGATGTACACCGCCGGCGGGAACGGCGAGCCCAGCGCCGCACCGATGATCGCCCCACTGCCGTCGGCCAGCAGGACACTGCGCAGATTGTAGGAATCGCCTGCGGCGGCCGCACTCTCGACATTGCTCATGGCCTCAGCGAAGTTGTAGACGCCGAGCGGGATCGCCGTCGCCAGCAGCGGAGCGAGATTGCCGAGCCCGTTGAACAGCAGATCGAAGTGCAGAGTCGGTATGGCGAATGCGATGTCGCTGACAGCGGCCTGCACGTCGGGCACCGACATGTACCCGCCGATCCAGCCGATCGCGGTGCCGACCAGCAGCGCAGCCAGACCCACCGGGATGCCACCGGGCAACCGGATGTTGGTGAAGAACCCGACCAGGATGATGCCGAGCACCGGCAGGCCGATCCACGCCGCGTCCCAGATCTGCGCGGCGGGGCGCATCGAGATGAATGTCAGCGAGATGCCGGCCAGCGTCCCGAGCATCGCTGCGCGCGGTGTGATCTTGCGGATGAAGGGACCGATGAAGGCGCCGATCAGCACGATGACACCGATCACGAACGCCCAGGCCAGGCCCGCCTCCCACGCCCGGACCGGGTCGCCCGTGGTCAGGAAGATCGGCAACATGATGACGAAGACCACGATGAACATGTGCGGAACGCTCGGCCCGTAGGGCAGAGCCGTGACGTCGGTGCGGTTCTCGCGGCGGGCGAGCCGGCGGGCGAGGAATGTGTAGTACACGTTGCCGGCCAGCATCGCGATGCCCAGCGCCGGCAGCACGGTCCCCAGAACGTCGCCGGCCGGCAGTTGCACGACAAAGATCAGCAGTGACGTCAGGGTCAGGACGTTGACCAGGATGTTGAACCCGAGGCCGAAGAATGCGTTGGTCTCGCCCTTCGTCCAGTAGGGAATCTTGAGGGCGGCGCTCTCCGGTGAGGGCGAGGATCGAAAGCCGGTCAGGTTCATCTTTCGTGTGCTCCCTGCTTGTGAACGGTGATGGACCGATGGGTGTCAGCCGGCCAGCGCCGGTTGGGGAAGCGCGTCCAGCAGCGCGGCGGAATCGGCCACCCAGCCGAAGATCCCGCCCTGCGCAGACACCATGGCGAGCGCGACACGCTGGAACTCCGGGAAGTAGGAGCCGACGCAATCGGCCAGCACGAGTGCGTCATAGCCGCGGTCGTTGGCCTCACGAACCGTCGTGTGCACGCACACTTCGGTGGTCACGCCGGTCACCAGCAGGTGGGTGATCCCTGCTGTGCGCAGGACGGACTCGAGCTCGGTGGCGTAGAACGCACCCTTGCCGGGCTTGTCGATGACGATCTCACCCGCGATCGGCGCCAGTTCGTCGATGATGTCGTGGCCGTACTCGCCGCGAACGAGGATGCGACCGTGCGGACCCTGGTCGCCGATGCGCTGAGAAGGCTTGCCACGGCGCAGCTTGGCCGGCGGGCAGTCGGAAAGATCGGGCAGGTGGCCCTCTCTGGTGTGGATCACCGGCAGCCCCGCCTCGCGCACGGCGCGCAACACCCGCGCCAGTGGAGGCACCACCTGCTGCAGCAAGGAAACGTCGTTGCCGAGCGTCTCCCCGAAGCCGCCGGGGAGCAGGAAGTCCCGCTGCATGTCGATGATCAACAGCGCCACCTTTCCCGGTGGCAGCGGGAAGGGCGCTGGTGACGCCTGCACGAGCGGGGTTGCGGTGGCGTCCACGAAAGACGTCGGGTGGTCCGGCGAGGTGCCGGGAACTGTCGGTTCGGTTCCGGGGGCAGGTGGCATGAGCACTCCAGGCGGTCGGGAGAAACAACGGTGACTGCGGCAAGAGCGCGCCGTTGCGCTCGCGGGATCTTCAGCCCGCGGGTGAGCCGGCGGCCAGATAGCTTCGCCAGCCGCCGAACTCGGTGATGTCGGTGATCTCGACCGTCGCCATCGCTGCTGCGTCGCCGACGAAGCCGAGCTCTGTACTGCCGTCTGCGAGGACGACACGACCCAGGCACACGGATGTGGATGAGCCGGCAAGGATCGCGACGCAGGCCGCCGCGGGCACGCTCCAGGTCTCGACCTCGATCGCGGCCCCGCCGTGCGAAACGGCAACCAGTGCGGGGACGGGTGCTGCCGAGCCGATCCTGATCAACCGATATCGGGCGGCGGTGGTGGTGACGGACAGCAGCACCCCGCCGCGCCGGACGAGGTCGGCATTACGGGGTTCTCCTGCGAGGTGGTGCCCGACGACGACCAGCGTGCAGCGGGTTGTATCGCCGACATCCGAACGATCGATGGAGGTGTCGGCCAGGGTGACCCTGTCGGACGGCGTCGGGATTGGCGTGCCCAACGCGGCCGGGATCTCGCAACCGGCCATCGCCGCGGCCACCGCCAGCACCCGGTCGTCGGCGAGCGCCGGCCCGAGCACCATCAGCGCCACCGGTCTGCCATCGGTGGTGGTTCCGGCCGGCACCACGGCCGCACTGAGATCCAGCAGATTGCCGAAGTGCGTGTAGTGACCGAGCACGGTGTTCGTGCGAATCGGGTCCGCGAGAACCTGCTCCACCGTGAACGTGGTGCCCAGCGCGGGCAACACGAGCACATCCATACCGTCCCACAGAGCGGCCACCTGGGCCTTCAGCTCCCCCAGACGGTGCTCGGCAGCGAAGACGTCGACGGCGGAATATCGTGCACCGCCCTGCAAGATCGTGCGGATGACCGGAAGGACAGCGTCCGGATGAGCATCGAGGAAGTCGCCGAACTCTGCCAACCGTTCGGCGACCCAGGGGCCTTGATAGAGCAGTTCACCGGCGGCGAGAAATGGCGCGAACGGCGCCTTCTCCACTCGCGGGAACCGGTCCCGCAGCCGCGATCGGGCGGCGAGATGGGCTTGCTGCATGGCGGTGTCACCGAAGAACTCGAGTTCGGCCGGGTCGGGAAGACCGATCCGCACATCGTCGGCTGTCACCGCCTCTCGCCACCGCTCGCGGGTGTATGGGTCCCGCCGATCGATACCCGCGATCACGTCGAGAATCGTTGACAGATCGGCGACGTCCTGCGCAATGAGGCTGACGCAGTCCAGTGAACGGCAAGCCGGCACGAGCCCCACGGTGCTGATCAACCCACGGCTGGGTTTGAATCCGGCGATGCCGTTGAGCGCCGGCGGTACCCGACCGGAGCCCGCCGTGTCGGTGGCGACGGCGAACGGGACGGCGCCACCGGCCACCGCCAGCGCGGAGCCGGAACTGGAGCCCCCGGAGATGAGATCGCCGCCGAATACGCTGCGCGGCAGTGAGTACGGCGTTCGTGTGCCGTTCAGGCCGGTCGCGAACTGGTCGAGATTGGTCTTGCCGACGAAAATTCCGCCGGCCTCGACCAGGCGCGCCACCGCCGGGGCCGTGCTGTCCGGTACGTACCCGTATTGCGGACAGGCCAGCGTCGTCGGCGCCCCGCGGACGTCGATGCTGTCCTTGACACCGAACGGGATGCCGTACAGCGGCAGGGATGTCGGGTCGGGATGGGCCTCGAGTTCCTTCGCCCGGATCAGCAGATCAGCCCGATCGACCACGCTGATCCAGGTCCCGTCATCGCCTCGTTCGGCGATCCGGTTCAGGACGCGTTCGACCTCGATCGACGGAGTCGTTTCTCCCGACCGGTAGGCGCGGCACAGTGCCGCGACGGATGGCCCCAGCGTCGGACCGTGGGATCCGGCTGTCGGTCCGGGCTCGACCTGGCTGCGCATTGGTCGATTGTCGACAATCGGTGTATCGGCGATGGAACTGCCGTGTTAACACTGGACTACGCATCAGAATGACGGTTTGGGGGCCGGCTCAGCTGGTGACCGCACCAGCCGCTTCGTGGCGATACTGCAGGTAGCGCTGGCCGCCGTGCTCGTACAGCGCCTCCAGCACGACATCGGGATCATTCGTCTCCAGGGCGTCCAGCAGGGCCTCGTGCCTGCGCAGCCCCGCCCCCGGACCGACGAGAGATGCCTCCCGTCGAAGGTTGACCGCCATCGGCCGCTGCAACTTCACCAGGATCGGCTCCATCGCCAGGTCCAATTGGCGATGGCCGGCCAGCGCGACGACCGCCGCATGGAAGGCCCGGTGCGCGTCGTCCCGGGCCAATTCATCGGCTGAATGCTCCGCAGACCTCATCTGCTCCAAGCACTCCCGGACCCCGGCAAGGGGGTCACCGCCGCCGGGCGGGCTGAGCAGCGGCAATGCCGTCACGATGGCGTGTCGCTCCAGCACTGCGCGGATCTCGAACAACTGCCGGATGTCTTCGTCGGACCAGACCGTGACCCGAGCACCCCGTCGCGGCAGATGCTCGACCAGGCCCTGCTGGACGAGCAACCGCAACGACTCACGCAGCGGCGCCCGGCTGATCGAGAAACGTTGGCAGATCTGCTCCTCGATCAATCGGGTACCAGGTTCCAAGGCACCGCTGAGGATCTCGTCCCGAAGCCTGCGGGTGGTCGCCTCCACCAGACTCGGCGCGAACAAATCCGTCCGCGGTCCCGGCTCGGCGGTCATCGGCGACACACCACCTCTCGGTCCCGGCCCGGTAGGACGTGCCCCCACCGGTCACCGTCAGTGTAGGGACCGCGACGCCAGTGACCCTCCCGGCGGCTTCTTCCCGGTTCCGACCCTCGATGCTGTCGAATCGACATCCCCGCTCTCACGTCCGGGGTCGGGGTTCACTGCATCGCCGGTGCCGGCTTCGGCCATTGCGTCGTAAAGTCCTGCCATGCCACGAACGACGGCAGAAGAACGCGCACTTCGCACGCAGTTGTCCGAGCTTGCTCATGCCGAGGGCGAGCCGTTGACGGGCGGAGTTCCGGAGCGTTGGTTGCGGCGGCCGCGGTTCCGCTGCACGAACTTCCACGTTGCCGACCGTTACGGGGTGGGCCGGCGAGGGCGGATGAGCTGCATCTTCTGCGAACTGCCCGTCCTGCAGACTTTTCCGGAGGACCGCAGCGGGCCGCTGGCCCCGCTGCCGCTGAAGGCCATGGGGCCCGTCGGTTTGCCGGCACAGCGCACCGTGGCCGAGGTTGATCGCACCGACCGACCGATGGCCCGTCGCGTGCTGTGATTCGACAGTCCCGGAATCAGGCCGCCTTGGGCCCTCTGCCCGCCAGAGGCGTTGCAGCTTCTGATGTTTCATGGTCCAGCCGTCGCCAAGGGCGTCATGGTACGGGCGGCGGTACCCACCTCGGATGCTTCCTCAGGTACGCGCGCAACCACGTCCGCAGCTTTCATGCGACTCTGCGACCAGTGCACGCAGCAGTTGCGCCATGTGTTCGGCCGCGGACGGGTCGTCGACGATGACGGGTGACGGGCAGGGCGGTCCGGGCCAGGATGTCGGTCTCCATCAGTTCGGCAAGGAACGGTTGTCCGCGCCGGCGACGTTCGGCCATCGCCTCGGGGACGAGGTGCAGGAGCGCTTCCCAGTCCTCGTGGGCGAAGGCCCTTCCGTGTCGCACGAGCGGACTGTCCGGCTCCGGGTGTTCTTGGACAAGTCGCGTTCGGCCCAGGTGCCGATTTCCTGCCGGCTGCGGAGAAGGACCTCGACGGCGACGGGTTCGATGAGGTCCACCACCTGACGGAGCTGACCAGAGACGAGGGCTCGCGCGACCGCCGTCCGCAGCTCGGGCCAGAGTGTTTCCAGCCGGTCGACGCCGGCGACCTCCCGTGGTCCGGTGAGCAACCGGTGAACCTGCCGGATCTCCCGTATGCACCAGTCCGCGTGGCGACGCTGTGCCTTCTCGGCATCGCCGAGCGAGAGTCTCGGTGGCGTACTGGCGGAGGATTTTCCAGCATTCGGTATCGCCGCTCGGTGCGGCGTCCGGTTTCCACGGTGAGCAGTGACCGGTCAACGAGGCAGCCCACGAGGTCGTCGACGTCGACCGCGTCGAGGTCCTCGCCCGCGGCGACGCGCTCCGCTGCGTCGAGGTCGAACGGCCACTGAACGTGGAGAGCCGGCTGAACACGGCTCGCTCGGCGGGGGTGAGCAGGTTGTAGGACCGGTCCAGGGTCGCTCGCAGGGTGCGGTGCCGTTCCACCCGGTCCCGCCGGCCGCCGACCAGGAGCCGCAGCCGGTCCTGGAGCCGGTCGAGCAGCTGCGGCGGAATGAGTGTGCGAGAGCGTGCGGCGGCGAGCTCGATGGCCAGCGGAACCCCGTCGAGGCGACGGCAGATCTCCGTCACCTCCTCCCGCCAGTCGGCGAGGTCGAAGTCAGGGTCGAGGGCGAGGGCACGCTGCGCGAACAGCTCGGTGCCGGCTCCTGCGGGGTCCAGCGGCGGCAGCGGGACGAGTTGCTCGGCGCCGATCGCCAGCGGCTCCCGGGAGGTGGTCAATACCCGGACGCCCGGGCAGTGCTCGACGAGAGCCTGACAGGTCGCAGCGGCGCTCTCGACGACGTGCTCGCAGTTGTCGAGGACCAGCAGGGTCTGCCGCCGCCGCAGAGACCCTGTGACGGTCTCCACGGGCTGCTCGCCGGGTCCCTCGGGGAGTGCGAGTGCCTCCAGCACGGCCCGGGAGACATCGTCGTGGCCCGCTTGGTCCGAGAGGTCCACCAGGTGCAACGGGGACACGAACGCGGTCTTCCCACGTCGTCGCGGACAGCGCAGGGTGCGGCGGGTCAGGGTGTGGGTCAGCAAGAGTGGCCGGATCTTCGCGGCCGGCACCATCTGCCGCACACCAGAGCTTTCCCAGAAATCGCGATGGTGATCCTTTGCCCACACGCCCTGCCGGAACGGTTCTCGGAGTGGGACCACGGCGCGGAGTGGGTCCGGCGGCCGGATGCCGGGCCGAGTCGGCCGGCCGCGCCGTCTAAAAACAGTTGACGAGACGGTGCGAACCGTTTGCGCTGCTGCTTGCGTACTTCTCGTCATGAGGACACTTCGCGAACGGGGCGAGTGGCACGCGAATGCCACAAATCGCATTTGCGTGCTGAACTACCGTTATCGGCGTGCTCACCGACGACGAGTTGCGGCGGTTCCGCGCCGGCGAGTCGGACGGAGTACGTGCGATCTATCGCGAGTTCGGCCGGCTGGTGTATGCGGTGTGCCGCAACCAACTGAGTTCACCGCAACTTGCGGAAGAAGCCGCGCAGCAAACGTTTCTCAAGGCATGGCGATCGGCGGGAACCGTCGATCCGGGCCGGGACCTTGCACCGTGGTTGGCCACGATTGCCCGGCGCACGGCGATCGACGTCCATCGGCACGAATTCCGGGAAACGACATCGGCGCTGGAGGACGTGCCGCTCGCGCATCCCGCCTTGGTCGAACAGCCTGTTGCGATCGAGCGGACCTACGACGCTTGGCAGGTTCGCCAGGCGCTGGACCAATTACCCGAGGAAGAACGAGTGATCGTTCAGCTACTGCACCTCGAAGGGATGACGCAAACCGCGGTCGCCGAGCGGCTCAACCTGGCGTTGGGCACGGTGAAATCCCGGTCCTACCGTGCGCACAAGAAACTCGCCGCACTATTGGGTCATCTGCGGGAGGGCTTTGATTGACCCGGGCGGCCCCGGTACCGGGCCGCTGATCGACACCGGCCCGCACTGAGAGCGAATTACGATGCGAACGGAGGTGACACGAATGGCTCCCGGTAACGGACAGCACCGCAGCGATGACGGCGCGCATGCCGACAGTGTCGCCGACCGTGCCCGCGTGCACTTTCTGATGGGCGATACCGTTGGTGCCAGCGATATCGCCGCTGCCGATGAGGCCGAGCTGGATGACCTCCGGGCGCTCCTGGCGGAGCCATCGCTGTGGGCCGAACCGCCTGCCCCGCTGGAGGATTCGATCGTCGCCATGATCGGCGCCGAGGCTGCGGAGCTCTCGTCACGGCAGGAGGCGACCGGCACGGCGGCACCCGCCGACAGCCGCACATCGGCCTCGGGTGCGCCGCCCGATCTGGCGGCAGCGCGGGCGAGAAAGAGCGAGGGTGCCGCGCAGAAGGCAGTGTGGCGCCGCCCGGCCTTCTTCGTCGCCGCAGCGGTGGCCGTCGTGGCGGTGACCTTCTCAGCGGTGCTACTGCTGCAGAACACGTCCTCGCAACCCCGGTTCGACGTCGCGCTGGCAGCCACCGACCTCGCCCCGGGAGCGAGCGGTACCGCCGACATGGTGCGCACCGACTCGGGCTGGGAGATCAAGCTGCAGGCAACCGGACTCCCCCGGCTGGACAGCGGAAAGTTCTACCAGGCGTGGCTTCGCAACGCCGACGGCGTCCTGGTGCCGATCGGCACCTTCAATGAGGGCACCGACGTGACGTTGTGGGCAGGCGTGTCGCCGAAGGACTTCGGAACGATGACGATCACCCAGGAATCCGCGGACGGCAATCAGGACTCGTCGGGTCAGTGGGTCCTGGTCGGGACGGCCGAGCCGCGCTGAGAAGGCCGCGTGAGCGTGCGTGGTGGGGCGAGTGGGGCTCGAACCCCACGACCTGACGGTTTGCGAGTCGCATCCCGTTCGGAGGATGCCGGGTGGCCTTTGGTGAAGGCCAATGAGTCTCGTCCTTACAGGTCAGAGGTCTATCGCGCAGCAGCAGCCTCAGTCCGAGTCAGCGACCTTCATCCACTCTCAGGGACTAGATGGCGAATCAAGCGGCGAGTCAGATGGCGTTCGAATTGGTCTGAAGCACGTGGATGAGGCGGATCACTCTTACCCCACTCGGTAATGCGCGGCACTCTGCCTGGTCGTTGTTGATGCAAGTCCGGCATGCGCCCCTTTGCTGCCATTCCCCTCCTGGTTGGCCAGTGAGGAGGTGCGAGGTCAGTGGCGGTGAGGAGGATCCCGGGGGCGGCGAGCAGGGTGGGGGCGACGCCGCGGTGAGCGCCGCCAGGGCACGTTTCGATCTGCGCTGTCGATGAGACTGGCGTCGTGACGTTCTCGGCCTCCCAGGTCATGTCGCGAGCGGTGAACCAAACGTGGGTTCCTCGCGCGGTGAGGCGGCCTCGCCTGGTGCGAGCTGTCGAACCGCGCGCAGTTCGATCCCCCAATCCTGCAGGCGGTTGATGATGCCGACAAGTTCCGCCTGGTCGCGGACCGGCCCCCGCAGGACGGTGTCGACAGATTCGACAGTGCCGACGGGCTCGGCGGCGACCCTGACGTCCCGGAGCTCTTCAAGGACGTCGGCCGGCACCAGACCGGATACCCGGATCTCGAATTCCATGGTGGTCATCTGTCTCCGCTCAATGTGATCGGTCCCTGCGGCCGGGACGCCGCTGGGATGGGCGCATGTGGGATCCTCAGAGTCACAGCGATGATTCCGGAAGTTCACTCGGGGGCCAGCGCCTGCCGATGTTCGACGCTCGCCGGGCCGTGCTGTTCAGCTGTTCGCTTTTGCAGACCGACGGTCACTGCTCCGAGGATCACCTTGGCGGCGAGCCCGATTATCACCAGGTCGAACAGCATCTGGATGGTCACCAGGAGTCGAGCTACATCAGTTTCGGCGCTGATGTCGCCGAACCCGACAGTGGAGAAGACGGTGACGGTGAAATACATCGCGCCGATCTTGTCCATTGGTTCGCTGAAACTGGACGGCTCTGCCAGTCCCGTGAGATAGAAGACCGCGGCGAACACCACGAGCAGTAGAGGGATTCCGGTGATGAGGGTCTGAAGTCCGCGCACCCTCGGGAACGGCGAGTTCAGGATTGCGTAGACCTGCCATGCGATCACCGCACCGATGAGCACCAGTCCCCCGATGAGGAACAGGAGTCCGACATTTTCCGGTTGGTCCAACGGGAGTAAGTAGTAAGCCGCGAACAGTAGCGCGCCTACCAACGCCGACCTGGTAAGGAGCAGAGCCTTATATCTGCGCAATTGGAGCGGCGACAGGCTCTCGAGGCGCCGTCGGCGTCGCGGCATGGCAACCCTTCACCTTGCTTTCGTGCCCGGTTCAGTGAACGGGCAAGTCGCACGAACAGCGGACTCAGCTATGCGTTACTCAAGTCCCGGCCATGTGCTGTCACTGCCCAGATCACGAACATGTCGAAGATGATGACGAGCGCGGCCCACCACGGGTAGTAGGGCAGCCAGAGGAAGTTGGCCACGATGCTGACAAGGGCCACGATCACCGCAACAGTCCGTGCCCAGACCTGTCCCGCCAGCAAGCCGACACCCGCACCGAGGGCGACGAGGCCAACAATGATGTGAATCCAGCCCCAGGTCGTGGTGTCGAACTGGAACGCCCATTTCTGCGTGACCACGTAGAACTCATTGTTGATCAGGCCAACGATGCCCTCGATGATGCCGAAGGTTCCGGACATGATCAAGATCAGGGACGCGGTGATGGTGAGCCCGATCGCCGCCCCGCTTGGTCGTGTTCGCCGTGTGTCCACGTCGTTGGTTGCCATTTGTTGTTCCTCCAGGAAGTTGGTGGTCGGTGTTTGAATTGTCATTGACGCCATGGCCGGTGATAACTCACGAACAGAACGGCACGCAGGGTTTGATCGTGTGCAGAACGCGCCTGTTGTATCCCTCAGATCACAGCCGCTTTCAATGTTCGACGCCTCATCCAGAACGGATGAGTGTGCGATGTCCCGCAGCTCTTGCAGCACGAATGGCGTTTCACCATCCGCCTGCGGACGCCGGTGTGCGCCGGCCAGGACCACCGGCAATCGTCGAATCAAGCCACTGGCGTGCGGCTCGGCAGGTTGCCCAGTGCAGCTGGAGCTGGCAACATCGCCCTAGGCTGTGTCGCATTTGGTTCTTTTGAGCTGTTTGACAACTTTCCGCAACCTCGCGGTAACTGTTCGCGGTCATCGGAACAGTGCCGTCGCCGTGGGGGCCGATGCACTTGGGGGTGGCGCACATCAGTTCACCAGCACAGGACCCGTCGTACAGTCTTCTCCGGTTGCGTGCGTCGGCGCCGGCGGTTCCAGCTGGTCTCGTCCAGCGTGCACGTCTGGATGATCTCCTCACGGATGCGGCCAGGCACTCAGTGACCCTGGTCAATGCGGGACCGGGCTACGGGAAGACTCTGGCCCTGGCGTCGTGGGTGCGGCGTGGCTTGGCTCCCGGCGTGGTCGTCTGGCTCACCCTGGATGAGACGGACAACGACCTGCGTGGTTTCTGGTCGGACGTCCTGGGTGCGCTCCGAATCGCCGATGCACTTCCGCCCGACAGCGCCCTGCGCGAGGTGATGCCTGCTGCCGGGTTCGGTGCGGCCGAGGCGCAACAGATCCGAGCCGGCATCGCCGAATTGCAGGGCGTGGTCACCATCATCTTGGACGACTTCCAGCACGTCAGTGACCATCGAGTGCTGGAATCGTTCGGGCAGCTGCTGAATCATCAACCGCCTCAGCTGCGTGTCGTACTCGCCGCCCGCGCAGACCCGCCGCTACGCCTGAACCGGCTGCGTGTGAGTGGGGATTTGACCGACATCCGGGCAAATGATCTGGCTTTCACCGCGGCCGAGGCCGCCGAGTTGCTCCGGCGCAATGGCATCGAAATAGCCGTGAAGCCGCTGGATCTGCTGCTCGACCGTACTCAGGGTTGGGCTGCGGGCCTGCGGATGGCTGTGATGTGTGCCGAGCACAGCGATTTCGGCAGTGACTTCGCCCGGTTCACCGGAAATGAACGCATGGTGACCGAGTACCTGATCGAGGAAGTCATCGACCAATTACCCAAGGACGAGAGGCAGTTCCTGCTCGAAACCAGCGTGGCGGATCGCCTCTGTGCGGGTTTGGCGAACGCCGTCACTGGACGTGGTGACGGCCAGCTGATCTTGGAACGTCTCGTCACGCAGAACGCTTTGGTCGTTGCACTGGCCGGTGAGAATGTCTGGTTCACGGTTCACCCGTTGCTGCGGGAAATACTGCGACACAGAATCCTGCTGGAACGACCTGACACCCTGGGCGAGCTCCACGTGCGGGCCTCGCAGTGGTTCGCGGAGCAAGGCCAGCCGATTCCCGCCATCCGCCATGCCAGCGCCGCCGAGCAGTGGGACCAGGTCGGTCGGCTGTTGACAGGGCTTGCATTGCCGCTGCTGCTCACCGCCAGCGGGCCGGCGTTGGAGTCCGCACTCGGGCCCGCAGCGGCCCAGTCTGAGGTGAAACCCACCACCAGCACATTGCTGGCCGCAGCGGCCCGCCACTTCCAACGGCATGACTACGAGACGATGATTTGGGCCGCCAACGATGCTGCCGACCTGCTCGCAGAGGTCTCCGTTGGCGACCGGCACGGGTACGAGGTGATGATCGGGCTGCTTCGGCTGGCGTATTCCCGCACACGAGATCCGTCAACCACCCCGCAGACTGCGGCTCGCCTGCTGGAGCTGCTGGATCATGTGCCCCGTCGGGAGCTGCCGGCCGTGGAGCATTACCGGGTCCTCGCCGCCACCAACGCTGCCGTCGGCTACCTCTGGTCCGGGGATCTGGACCGCGCCGAAGCCGAGCTGCACGCGGCGGAGACCCAAAGTCGCCGGCTGGGCCTCGGCCTGACCGGCCTGAGTGTGCAGGCTCATCTCGCACTTCTTGACGTGATCTATGGACGGCTGCCAGAGGCGTACCGACGGGCAACGGGTGCACGCGACCTTGCCGAGCGACGCGGCTGGGGTTCCGAACCGCAAGCCCTGCCACTATATGCGGTCCTGGCGATGACGAATCTCGGGTGGAACCAACTCGCCGCAGCGACGAAAGAGGTCGACGCGGGCCTGGCCGTGAATGACGGCGGCTCAGATCCGGCTTGTCAGTTGATCCTCGCGATCACCGCCGTCGAGATTGCAGTCGCCCAGGCGGACGATGCTTTGACTCGGCTGGCAGTAGATCGGCTCGGGGCGGTCGTGAAGCAGGCATCGGATCTCCCGCTGCTGCTCGACAGGTGGTGCGCGGCGGCTCTTGCTGACGCCAGCCTGAGCGCCGGGGACCCCTGCGCGGCAATCGATGGCCTCGGCGGCACCCATGAATCATTGGGCTTCGCAGACGCATTGGAGGGTGTCGTTCGCGCCAAGGCCCACCTCCAGCTGAATCAGCCTGCGGAGACTCTGGACCTGCTCGATACGATGGCGGAGTCGGCTAGGCCGTACCGGGCAGTGGCCGTCGAATCGAAGATCCTGGCCGCGGTGGCGGCCGACCGGATGCACCGGGACACGGCCGCGATGGCGTCGATCACCGAGGCGATCGACCTCGCCGAGCCGATCAGTCTGGTCAGGCCTTTTCGGGCCGCTGGACCATCGGCCGCTGTGTTGATTGCTCGCCATCGTCATATCGTTGCCCGACACCGGGATTTCACCCGCGAACTGACGGCTGCGGAAACCGACGCGGAACCCGCAGACACTGCGCCACCACCCGTAGAAGAACTGACGGAACGAGAACTCGCGGTGCTCGCTTATCTGCCCACGATGTTCAGAGCCCCGGATATCGCGACCGACCTGTTCATTTCCGTGAACACCGTCAAGACTCATCAGCGATCCATCTACCGCAAACTCGGTGTCGCCTCCCGGCGGGATGCCGTCGACCGGGCCCGCGGCCTGAAACTGTTGTGACAAATTAAATGTGAGTTCCAGACACCACCCTCGGTCGCCTCGATCCGGCCGCCGCCCACGGCGGCCACGAACGCCTGGTAGTCCATTTCGTTCTGGTCGGCGAGCGCTGGGAGAGCTTGTTCAACCCGGCCTCGATGTCGGCGGCGGACATGTGGGTGTACCACAGTTCCATCACGCCCATCTGGGCGAACCAGGCCATCGCTTCCCGATAGGCGCGCACCGACTTCAGCGTGGCCGAAGTGGCTTCTTTCGTGGTCAGGCCATTGTTGCGGGCGGCGATGGTGAAGCTGGCGGCCATGCGTTGCACGTCGTACTCGAACGGTCCGGGCAGCGTCTCGTCGAAATCGTTCAGGTCGAACAACAGATCGCGCTCGGGGAGGCGAAGACACCGAAGTTGGACAGGTGCGCGTCCCCACAGAGCTGTGTGGTGAGACCCGCGGTAGGTGTTCCTGCGAGATCGGTGGCCATGATCTTCGCGGCGCCGCGGTAGAACGTGAAGGGAGAGGCCATCATCAGGCCGTGCCGGACCGGCACCAGGTCCGGTTCCCCGGTGGCGTTCTGCTCCTCCAGTTGAGAGACCGGGTCCGGCCGATCACCGGCAGGTTCCCGGCCGGTGTGCAATTCGGGCGGGGTCTGGATCCGCGCGTCGGCGCCTCGTGCGCGACGGTCGGCAACGCTGGGATGCCGAACCACCTTGAATGTCACGTCCATTCAACTCCTGTCGAAAGAGGGAAGCACCGTGGCCGTGATGGCAAGAGCCATTACCCCAATCGAATCGATTGCTGCGCGTCGGCATGTGCGTTGATTCGGACGTCGATCGGTGCAAACCCGCGCGCAGTCAACAGATCGATGACTGCCTTGAGGTCGTCCCGGCAAGACACGGTGCCGACCAGGGTGGTCGCCGTGTGTATCGCGACGAAGCTGAATCCGGGCAGGTCGGACGCCGCTACGGGCCCGATCCGGCCCGCCACCTGGATCTCGTACTCCGGCACCAAAGCTCCTTCCGGGCCCGCGTTCCATGGACCTCTGGTAGAAAGGGAACCGCCGATTCTGGGTTGTTCGCGTCCAGGCAATTCGGTCCGGAGGCAGGCAGTAGGGTGATCACTTCAATCCGCCCTGAGCACAGGCCGCCGACCGCCGACGAATACTTTCCGTGCAGTGACCGTCCCACCGCAGTGGGGTGACGGGATCACCCGGAACGTGTGGGATGGCTGGGACCGGGCAGTGGCCCTTGACCTGCGCCGGCGTCCGCCGACCCGGTTGGCGCGATGAGATGCTGTGACGGCACCGGAAGGTGCGGCAGCGCGGGTGACACCCAAATCGTGTGAGGACATGTTTCGGTTGCAGTGGCACCGTTCAGCGGGTCTTGCCGACGAAGTGGGAAGGGAAATCAACGTGGTACCGCAGAAAGGCATGGTTCTGGTGCGGGGCGGCCATTTCGTCATGGGCAGCGTCGATTTCTATCCGGAGGAACGACCGCTGCGCCATGCCGTTGCGTCAGATTTGTGGTTCGACGAACACCCTGTGACCAACGCGCAGTTCCGGCGCTTCGTCAGCGACACCGGTCACGTCACAATCGCCGAGCAGGCACCCGATCCGGCTGATTTCCCGGGCGCATCCCCGGCCGATCTCGTCCCGGGCTCCCAGCTGTTCGTCGGCACCGAAGGTCCTGTGCCGTTGACCGACTGGACGCGGTGGTGGGCCTGGGCGCCCGGCGCGAGCTGGCGTCATCCCGAGGGACCGGACAGCACCCTGCACGGCCGCGAACTGCATCCCGTCGTCCACGTCGGCTTCGAAGATGCCCTCGCCTACGCCGCGTGGGCAGGAAAGGTGTTGCCGACCGAGGTGGAGTGGGAGCACGCCGCTCGCGGCGGTCTTGATCGTGCCACTTACCCGTGGGGCGCTGAGTTCATGCCCGGTGGCAAGGTCATGGCGAACACCTGGCATGGGCGGTTCCCGTTCGAGAACTACCAGCCACACGGGTTCCGACGCACGTCACCGGTGAAGAAATTCCCGCCCAACGGTTTCGGGATGTTCGACGTCGTAGGCAATGTGTGGGAATGGACGAGCTCCCCGTGGACGGACCGTCACACAGCGACCGGCTCCGCACCATCGTGTTGTGCCCCGGCGACCGGTCTCACCGAAGGGGATCGACGGGTGACCAAAGGCGGCTCCCACTTGTGCGCGCCCTCCTACTGTCACCGGTACCGGCCGGCCGCCCGTCAGGGGCACGCCGTGCGTAGCACGACCAGCCACCTCGGTTTCCGTTGCTGCCGGCCCGCTTGATCTCGGGCGGACGGTCATCCTTGCGGGATGAGGCCGGTGGGCGTATGCCGCCATAGGCTCCCGCCGATCCCCGGCAATTCCTGAGCCCGCGCGGTGACGCCCCTAGCCTGGATCCACCGCCGTTGATGTCGGCATTGCGTAGTTGATCTTGATCGCGGGCGGCGAGAGCTGAGACAGCAGGTATTTCCCGGCTGGTCCGGATTCGTCCAGTGAGGTGATTCTGGTTCAGGCCCGCGGGGGCTGGTGGTCGAGGGTTCAGGTCGTTGGTGGTGGGCCGATCGCGGCGGTAAACAGTTTCTGCCAGTCGTTGGCCCAGGGCCACCGGGTGGGTGATCGCAGGGTGGCTCGGCGGGCGGATCGGGTGACCCGGGCGGCGACGGTGATGAGCTGGTTCCGGATGGTCGCCGTGACGGCTTTGGCGTGGATCCGGCCGGCGAGCACACCGACCGCGCCGGTGAGGTTGAACGCCGTCGCGGCCAGCACCAGCCACGCGGGGTTCGCCGCGAACGACACGGACGGCAGGTGCATGAGCGGCCCATTGCTCAGGTCGGCGATGACCTGTTCGAAGATCGCGTGCCGCCGGTAATCGGCCTCCGCGGTCAGCATCGGGCGGGTGAGTCGGTGAACACCGCGTGGTACCGCCACATTGGAAACAACTCGCCCTGCGGCGGCGATCGACTCAATCCCCAACGACGGGCGGACCACGATCCGCTACCCGAAGGCGGTGTTCGACGAAGAACTCCAGCGGTGGGTGTCCGACGCCGAGATCGCCGAGATCGGTTTCACCGCCTTCACTTCCCGTCGTAGAACCGATCAGGTTACCGCCCGGTTGATCGTCCGCCGGGTCCGCGACGCCAACCCCGACCACGTGATCACGAACGCCCGCGGACGTCGCCGTCCGCGACGGTCGGAACAGTGCGGTCGACGGCATTGAAGACTTCTGACGAGCGACCTCATCCTTTTCGAGGGGTGCGTACCCTTCACGCCCGGACGTAGCCTCGTGCAGCGAATTGTGGACAAGTGCGCTTCGAATACCCAGGGCCACAAGGCAGTGGTCCACCACCCGATACGGAGAAGCGATGGCGATCAGGGAGTACCCGGCGGGAGAGGCCTTTCCAGGTGTGATCGGGCGGACGACGGACGAGTCGTCCCCGGCCTGGCCCGCTCAGGTCAGGGCAACGAAGAACGCGCCGAACGTGGTGACGATCGTCTTGGATGACACCGGGTTCGGTCAGCTGGGGTGCTACGGCAGCCCGATCGAGACCCCCACGTTCGACGCGATCGCCGCAGATGGTCTCCGGTACAACAACATGCACACCACCGCGTTGTGCTCGCCGAGCCGGTCATGCATCATCACCGGCCGCAACCACCACGCCAACGGAATGGCAGCGATCACCGAACTCGCATCCGGTTTCCCCGGATACGACGGTGTGACGCCGATGGAGAACGGGTTCCTCTCCGAAATCCTGCTGGAAAACGGTTACAACACCTACATGGTCGGCAAGTGGCACCTCACGCCGAGCAGCGAGGAAACCGCGGTCGGACCGTACGACCGCTGGCCGCTGGGCCGCGGGTTCCAGCGGTTCTACGGTTTCCTGGGGGGTGACACCAGCCAGTGGTACCCGGAGCTGGTGTACGACAACCACCAGGTCGAGCCACCCAGAACCCCGGAGGAGGGATACCACCTCACCGAGGATCTCATCGACCGCTCGATCGGCTTCATCGCCGACGCCCAGCAGGTCGACCCCGACAAGCCGTTTTACCTGCACCTGTGCTTCGGCGCCACCCACGCCCCGCACCACGCACCGGCGGAATGGATCGACAAATACGCGGGAAAGTTCGACGACGGTTGGGATGCCTACAGGGAAATCACCTTCCGCCGGCAGCAGGAACTCGGCATCACCCCGGCCGACGCCGTGCTGTCCCGGCACGACCCTGATGTCCCCGAATGGGATTCGTTGTCCCCCGAGGCCAAACGACTGTCCAGTCGGATGATGGAGGTCTTCGCCGGGTTCCTCAGCCACACCGACCACCACCTCGGCAGGCTGCTCGACTTCCTGCGCACCTTGGGCAAACTCGACAACACCCTGATCATGGTGATCTCTGACAACGGGGCCAGCGCCGAGGGCGGCCCCACCGGAACCACCAACGAGGCGCAGTTCTTCAACAACGCACCCGAACCACTCGAGGACAGCATCAAGGTCATCGACGAGATCGGCGGACCCAAGCATTTCAACCACTATCCGTGGGGCTGGACCTGGGCGGGCAACACGCCGTTCCGCCGGTGGAAGAGGGAAACCTACCGCGGCGGTGTCAGCGACCCGTTCCTGGTCAGCTGGCCCAACGGCATCACCACGAGGGGCGATGTCCGCCAGCAGTACGCGCACATCGTCGACATGGTGCCGACCATCCTGGACCTGCTCGGCATCACGCCACCCAAGACCATCCGCGGGGTGACGCAGGCACCATTCCACGGTGTGAGCTTCGCGCACACCCTCGACGACCCGGCGGCCGACAGCAACCGCAGCACGCAGTATTTCGAGATGCTGGGTCATCGCGCCATCTACCACAACGGCTGGCGCGCGGTCTGCCCGTGGCCGGGACCGTCGTTCGCCGAGGCGGGTGTCGGGTTCGGCCAGCCGATCAGCGCGGACAAGCTATCCGAGCTGGACGCGAAAGGCTGGGAGCTGTACCACGTCGCCGCCGACTTTGCCGAGAACGACAACGTCGCCGACCAGCATCGGGACAAGCTGATCGCGCTGATCGGCACCTGGTATGTGGAAGCCGGAAAGTACGGAGTGCTGCCCATCGACGGCAGCGGTCTGGCCAGGATGGTCGCCGAGAAACCCCTGGTGGCACCGCAGCGGGCGCGTTACCGCTACTACCCCGACACCCAGTCCATCCCGTTCTTCGCCGGACCGCGGGTGCTCAACCGGCCGCACAGCATCACCGCCGAGGTCGACATCCCCGACGGCGGAGCAGAGGGTGTGTTGCTCTGCCAGGGCACCGCCGCCGGCGGCTACTCACTGTTCGTCAAGGACGGCAAGCTCCGGTACGTGCACAACTACGTGGGCCGCGGCCTGTACGGCGTCGAGTCCGAATCGCCGCTGCCGACCGGGAAACACTCGTTGCGGTTCGAGTTCGAACCGACGGGCAAACCCGACCTGGCTGTCGGGAAAGGGGCGCCCGGGCGGCTGCAGCTGTACGTCGACGGCGCCATGGTCGGAGCCGCGGAGGCACCGACCACCACACCATTCGCCTTCAACCCCGGTGCCCTCACCTGCGGATCCAACCCGGGATCACCGGTGACGCCGGACTACCCGAGCCCGTCCCGGTTCACCGGTCACATTGAACACGTCACGATCGACGTCAGCGGGGAACTCATCGAGGACCCGGAGGCCGAGCTGCGGATACACCTGGCCCGGCAATGACCCAGGTATCGGACACCCGCTCGGTGCTGCTGCCGGGCGGGGAGTTCGCGATGGGCGCCGCGGACTTCTACGCCGACGAATCACCGGTGCACCGGGTGCGGGTCGACGCGTTCATGATCGATCGCTACCCGGTCACGAACACCGAATTCGGGGAGTTCGTCGCCGCCACCGGTTATCTCACCGTCGCCCAACGCCCGCTGGACCCCACCGCCTACCCGGACATGCCCGCGTCCGACCTCGCGCCAGGGGCGCTGGTGTTCACCCCTACGCCGGGGCCGGTGGACCTTCGGGACTTCTCCCAGTGGTGGCGGTGGGTGCCGGGTGCATGCTGGTCGCAGCCCGCCGGTCCCGGGTCGACGCTGCACGGAAAGGCCGACCACCCGGTGGTGCAGGTCAGCTTCGACGACGCCTCCGCCTACGCGAGGTGGGCCGGCAAAGACCTGCCCACCGAGGCCGAATGGGAGTACGCCGCACGAGCAGGACTGCACCAGAGCACCTACACCTGGGGCGATGAACTGCGGCCGGGCGGCGTTCTCATGGCCAACACCTGGCAGGGCCACTTCCCGCACGACAACCGAGGCGCCAACGGATGGATCGGCACGTCGGCGGTCGGCTCCTTCCCCCGCAACGGGTTCGGCCTTTACGACATGACCGGCAACGTCTGGGAATGGACGACGGACTACTACCACCCCACCCACGACACCGAAACGCAATCCTGCTGCACCCCTGTCAATCCGCGCACCTCCAACCCGATCGGCAGCGCCGAACCCGGTTCGACGATCCCGCGGCGGGTCCTCAAAGGCGGCTCGCACCTGTGCGCACCCGAGTACTGTCTGCGCTACCGACCGGCCGCCCGATCACCGCAAGCGGTGGACACCGCCACCTGCCACATCGGCTTCCGCTGCATTCGGCGCCTCGATCTCAGCCCGGATCCACCGCGCTGATCCTGGAAGTCGGCTAGTTGATCTTGTCCTGGGTTTCTCTTCTAGGAAGCAGTCTTCAGCTGCCCGGCTCGTCCGGGAGCGTCCCTTGGGAGTTTCTGCTTCGGGCCCGCGGGGCCGGCTGTCCTTGCGGGCGGTGATGGGTTTCCGATCGGTCGGCGAGTTCGCCGGCGGCTTCCCCGGCTACTGCGCCACACTCCCCCGGGATTGCGCCCCGCTTCCTAGAATTCCGCGTGACAACAGCTACAGCACACCAGCTATCGGATAGTGGCATCTGACACCGAACGGCCAGTAGGGTCCCGCGGGCCAGTTCGACCGTTGGCCCAACGGGTGGGGCTTTGACTACTTCTACGGTTTCCCCGGTGGCGGTGCGAGCCAATGGGACCCGTGCCTGGCCGAGAACCAGAAGATCATCGGCACTCCGGCCGAGTATTACGACAAGGACAACCCGTACTACTTCCCGAATGCCATGGCTGGCAAGACCATCGAATGGCTGCACGGAGTGCGCGCCCGGACGCGCACAAACCCTTCTTCGCATACTTCTCCACCGGATGCAGCCATTCCCCGCACCACGTGTCCAGTGATTCGGCTGACAAAGACAAGGGGAAGTTCGACCAGGGCTGGGACAAGCTCCTGGAAGAGACCTTCGCCCGGCAGAAACAGCTCGGCGTCGTCCCGGCGGATGCCGACCTCACGGTATGCGACCAGGCATTCCCTGCCTGGGACAGCCTGCCTGAAGACCTGAAACGGTTCTACGCGCGTCAGATGCACGTCTGCGCCGGCTTTTCGGAGAATGCCGACCACAATGTGGGCCGTGTAATCGACACGATCGACGGGTTGGGCGAGCTCGACAAGACAGTGATCATGTGGATCTGGGGTGACAACGGCGCCAGCATGGAAGGCACGATCACCGGGTCGTTCAAAACGGCCTCCCGCTCGCGGATGAAATGCAACTGCAACTTTCCGAGCGGTACGGCGGGCTCGACCAGCGCGGCGCGCCAATGATGGACCCGCACTATTCGGCCGCTCGGGCCTGGGCAGGAAACACCCCGTTCCAACGGAGCAAGCAGGTCGGCTCGCATTTGGGCGGCACCCGCAATCCACTCATCGTTCACTGGCCCACCGGGGTCCGGGACAAGGGTGTCTCCGCTCGCAGTTCACCCACCTTATCGACGTGGCACCGACAATCCCGGCGCTTGCGGGTATCCCAGAGCCGACGACGGTCGACGGCATCGATCTGGAGCCTATGCACAGGATCTCGCTCACGAGGTCACTGACCGACACGGCCGCCGCGGAACATCGCACTCAGCAATACTTCGAGACCGTCGGCAACCGGAGCATGTACAAGGACGGTTGGTGGCTCGCCGTGAAGACCGAGCGCATCCCCTGGGTTTTTACGCCCGAGGCGATCAGGCCCTACGCACCGGACACCTGGGACCCTGACCTTGATCCCGCAGGAATAGAACTCGCCTCGGCGGATGAGCCCGAAAAGGCACTCGGGCCGTTCGCCGAGCCGCCGGGTACCGGTGCCGGCCAGGTGAAAAACGTCCCCCGTGTCTAGCCTTTGAGGGATTGCCTTCCCTATTCCGTCATCATTGAAGCCAGATACTGGCTTCATGCTGCCTCAGCCGTGAATAGGAATTGTCCAGGTAATCCGTTCTGCATGATGTCCAGGTCCGGGCGGCGGAGGAACGTCATTCCGGTGCGGTCCACGCACAGAATCCAACGACAGGAGCACCACATGTCAGACAAGCAACTGATTCTCTCCTTCTTCGCGGGCCAGGCCGCAGCGGACGCCGCCGCCGCGTCGTTGAAGAGCTCCAAAGCTGCCGACGGCGATGCCATCGGGGTGCTGGTCCTCGACGGGACCGGCAAGGTTGTCACCGACAAGGTCGGCGCCACCAGCGTCGCCGCCGGTGTCGGCGTCGGCGCCGCTTTGCTCGTCCTCGGCCCGTACTTCCTCGGCGTCGGTGTCGCCAGTGCCGTCGTCGGCGGCGGAATCGGAATGGCAGGCGGCGCCGTCGGCGGGTCCATGCACCACAAGGGTTTGAAACTCAGCGATGGGGACAAGAGCCGGATCGCTGCCGACCTCAGTGCCGGCAAGGCGGCAGTCGGCGTCCTCGCACCGGTCAGCCAGGGAGCGTTCATCCAGCAGACTCTGACCGGACTCGGCGGCGCCACCTCGGCCCACGACGTGGTGGACGAAGCCGCACTGCAGGCAGCCGCGGCCGAGGCCTGAGGCAGGCGTCCGGTACAGGCCGCCCGCGCGCCGGCGCTCTGGGACGGCGGCGGCCTGTACCGGAGACCCATCATCGCGCCAATCGATCACCCGATGCGCCCGCGCAACGCGCGGAGGTCCGGTGATCACGACACTCTCGTGACGGGCAACGCAGGGCCTGGGCCAGCGAGGAAACACTCGTGCAGGAGCACAAGAGGCTCACCAAATCCGTGACGCGGCATCGCTTTCTGCGCGGCGGGGCCGCACTTGCCTGATTCTTCGGCGGGTGGTCCGACCGGCGCCGCGCGATGGAGTCGCCGCAGCTTTCCTCGCGGCCGGCGTTCTGATGGCTGTCGCTGGGTGCTTTCGTCATGGTCGGCTCTCTCAACTTGCTCGGCTGACCGGCGGCCATGACCAGGCCCAGGTCAGGATGTTTCGCCGGCGGTCATGCTCGACCCGAGTGAGCCGTCAACGATGACGGTAATTCCGCTGGGGAGTTGCTCATCCAGTGCAGCCATCAGATCCTTTGTTGGCGGTAGTTGCCCATTGGGTGTCTGCACACTGATGTGCAGGTCCGTGGATACGAAAGCAACTGACTCGACCTGCGCGCCTGGGATGGTGGCGATCCACTCCTGGGCCACGGTCTGCGCGCGGGCGGTCAACAAGCTGAGCGCGTAGGTACCGACCGTATTCGCAATCAGCGGGATACACACAACCACGAGCACGATACCGACCAAAAGGGTCGCCCTGCGCCGCTGGTGACCCACGAGACCAACCTGCTCGCCGGCACCGATCACGGTAAAGACGAGAGTGCCCGCCAGCACCAGAGCGATCAGGTTTGACAGGAACAACGTCAACGCGCCCAGCGCCAGCGCAACCGCCCCCTGACCAAGGCAAACGCCAACGACCGCCAACGGCGGAACCAACGAGATCGCGATCGCCACCCCCGGCAGTACAGCCGCCACGTCTCGGCGGGCCAACGCCACCGCACCGGCGAAACCGGTCGCGACGGCGGCAATGAGATCCGTCAGAGCCGGGGACGTGCGGCTACTGATCTGACTGTCGCCCAGCAGATCAAACGTGCTCGGTACGACGAACGCGAACACCACCCCGATCGAGACGACCAGGACCACCCCACCAAGCACATAGCGCCCTGAACGCCCCACCGAACGCATCTCGCGTTTCGCAATTCCCAACGCCATTCCCATGATTGGTGTCGATAGCGGCGCTATGATCATCGCGCCGATCACGGTCGCGGTCGAATCTGACAAGACCCCAGCGCAGGCAATGACTGCCGACAGGGTGAGCATCGTCCAGAACGCAGACCGCTTGGCTGCGGTATCTCCCGCGGACAGGTACAAATCATCGGTCAACTCATCGAGAGTCCGACGCTGCGAATCTGGAAGAATCCGACTAATCACGCCCATCAAGTGATCATCCCGTACCCGGCAGCGACGCGCTCCGCGGATCCAGATCACCCGGATCGACTCTGGCGGGCCTGGTTTGCGTCGGGACGGCAACCGGCGGCTGCCGGGTGCCTGGGGTGTCACGGGTGCCATGCCGAGCTGATGTCACCTGACGGCTCGAATGTGGAACGGCGGGCCAAAGAAGCCGTGTCACAGCAGTTGTCATGATGGCCTCCGGTGGTTTGGTGGACAGCAAAGCATTGTCGTGCTCGGCGGCAGCCCGGCGCTGTCGCTCATCGAAAGAAGTCACGGCCGCCGTAGTCCGAGTGCCGAGGTCGCCGCCCTGTACACCGTGCACGCAATCCGGCGCCTGATAACGCAAGCGGGCCAGCTCGTGGCACGCTATTTGCGTCCATACCCGCAAGGTGCGGCGACTCCGTGGGTCGGTGGATGGCCTCACCTTGGGGTCGCCACCGAGCCCTTGAACCTGCCGCCGGCACATTTCGATGGTGCCGCCGGAGCGCCCTCTTGCCTGTTGGAGGCGTTCTCCACCGTGGGTGCCACGTGGCCTGGGGCGACCAGTCCCTCGTGACGCGATGGATTCGCTGGATCTCCAGGACGTCAGAGATCCTTGCGGTACCAAAGAACGTCGGTTCCTGCGGGGAAGTTCTCGACTCGACCTACTAGCTCGTAGCCAACCTGCTCGTACAGGGCCCGAGCCTGGAATGCGTAGGTGAAATGCACCGTCTGGGAGCAACCGCGGGCCGCTGCCTCGGCTTCCGCCGCAGCGATCAGCCGGGTGGCGAGGCCTTGTCCACGCAGACGCGCTGCGACCCAGAGGTTCTGCATCTCACAGCAGTCACCCCAGGTCCATCCACTGATTCCGGCGACGACCTCGCCGCCCTCGCGCACGAAGATCGCCAGGTCGACTTCGTCTCCGAGCGCGAGGGCAGCGGACGCCTCACGGCGTATCTGCATTTCTAGAACTTCGAGATCAACCGGATTCGGCTGGTCCTCCACCAGGAACTCCACTGCGACCCCTCATCAGACGTCGATAACCTGTTCGATCAGTGACATGTCGTCGAAGTAGGTGCGAAATGAGCGGATCTTGTCGCCGCGGAAGTCGGCCAAGGTGACGCCGGCCATTCGAATGCGTCGTCCTGTTGCGTCCGCCACGGCACCGTCACCCAGATCCAATGGTCCCGTGTGATCGGCTTCGATCAGCCATTCAGCGACTGCCTTGTTGCCCACCTCGTCGAGTCCCCGGAACATGACGACGACATTGGAGAAAGCGGTGTCACGGTCCGCGGCAAGGTCTGTCAGATCTGGCAACCCGGATACCGATGCGATGGGCGACCAACCGACGACATCGTCGGTGAACAGGTTCGGATCGAATGACGCGCTCCCGACCTCCGCCTGGATCGCCCTCAGCAGCAGGTCCTTACGTGACTCGCTCATCGGTAGTCCTCCGGTGTTCTGGCAATCAAGCGAGCGGTCACGAGGCGAGCACCTTGGCCTTTGCCGTCGCGAACTCCTCATCAGTCAGCACACCCGACGTGTGCAACTGAGCGAGGTGTTCGATCTGGTCCGCCGGGTCGGCCGCCGGCGGCGCATACTGCGCCTGCTCCGGCGCCTGCTCCTCTTCGGCAGGCGCTTCCTCCTGCGCCTGATCGTCGGCGTACCTGTTGTCTCGGTGGTGAGCGATCATCGCTCCGGCAACGAGTGCCCGTCGTCTGGTCCGTCGCCTGAATCCCATGATGAACCCTTCCTGTCCGCGCAACGCAACGATCTCGATGAGACCTGCACCGTGCTCCGGATCCGGCCGACTGCCCTCATCCCGCAAGGATGAACCGCCAACCAAAGGGTCGACTTACATTGACCTCGTGCGGACACCGATCAAGCAATCACCGGATCCGATGTACGCCGAGTTCGAGGTACACCGAACGATGATTCGCGACCGGGTTCGCACCGATGCGTTCCGACGAGCGATCGACGCTGTGGTCCGGCCGGGCGACGTCGTTCTCGACGTCGGGGCTGGAAGCGGCATCCTCAGCATGTTCGCGGCTCGGGCCGGCGCAGCCCGTGTCTACGCGGTCGAACAAACAACGGTCGCAGTGCTCGCACAACAATTGGCCGCTGCGAACGGCTTTGACGAGACGATCACCGTGTTCCAGGGCGACGTCCTGGACATCGAGCCGCCCGAACGCGTCGACGTGATCGTTTCCGAATGGCTCGGAGGATTCGGAATCGATGAGGGCATGCTCGCCCCCGTCATCGCCGCGCGTGACCGCTGGCTCAAGCCGGGCGGAATCATGATTCCCCGCACCGTCACGGCCCGCGTTGCTCTCGTGCACGACCGCTACCTCGACGACATGGCGAGTTTCCTGCGGGCCGACCCGTACGGACTCAACCTTGATGAACTGGCCGAGAAAACGGTCAACGAGATCCACTATTCGGGCACGTTCCGTCACCTCGCCATGGACGACCTGCGTTCACGGCCGAGTCCGCTATGGACGACCCACGCGGACCTCATCTCGCGCGAGCAGGCGATCGCGCCTCAGGAGACAGAAACGCTGCTGCCGGTCCACAAACACGGGTCAGCCAACGCCCTCGCACTGTGGTTCAGCGCCGAACTCGCGCCCGGCATCTCGCTCTCCGTGGGGCCTGGTGATCAACCGACACACTGGGGGATGACGACAGCGCCGCTGAGATCGCCTGTGACGCTGACGCCAGGCATGGTCGTCCGGGCCAGAGTCAGGACTGCACCTGCTCACCCGGCGGGGACATGGACGAGTTGGGCCATTGCGCTCCCGGACACCGACTGGGAGGAACACGACGAGCAGGCGGTGTGGGAGGAGATGGATGACTGAGGGTCGCCACAATGACCGACCCAACCGGACTGTTACTCGCGCCAAGCTGATCTGGTCAATCGGCCTGCCGGGTATACGCCGTTGACCAAGGCCCGCAATTCCCGGTTCAACTCCGACCACACCGGCAATCTGCGGCTGTTCGGCGGGCGGACGTTTCCTTCGCGCCGGATGGCCTGGGCCGGCATCCGGGCGACACACGAGCGATGACCGTCGAATCGGACCCGGGAGGTCAGCACGGTCGAGAAGCCGGACGGTCCCTGGTCGTCGTACGGATCGTTCCTTTGCCCGGCCACACCGCCGGTCACCAGGGTCTACTTGGTGGGCGGAATGAACCGTCGTCATCGCCGTGGATGCCGCGTTCGACGGCGACCAGGTCCGGGGCGTGAGCGCAAAATCGTATTTGTGGCGAGTTTTCGACTCGAATACTTAATTCGAAGGTGCAGCGCGCTGGGCTGCGCAAACAGTGGGGCGAGTGGGGCTCGAACCCACGACCTGACGGTTTCGGATTACGGGCTCAACAACTGCCACGCACTGATTCCTGCTGATACTCTTACCGCAGATCAGAGGCCATATCGCTCATCATGGATCGTCTCCGATCATCCCAGTTCACGGACTAAACGGAGAGTCAAGTGGCGAGCACGGAGGTACCGGCGGCCCGACCTGGGCGGGGCCGGCCGACCGCTGGAGGCCGGTGAGCACGGCCGGGTCACCGCCCGCGCCTGGGTCATCGACAAGACCACCGGACAACCACGTCGACGGCGCACCACCACCACGGCCGGTCAGAAGGCGGACAGTAAACGGCTGCCCACCTCCTACTGGACCGCGGAAACCTACGTCAACACCGACCAAGGTCGCCGCCGCATCCAGGCCCGCGGCGCCACCCGGGAAGACGCCGTCACCGAACTCGCCACCAAGCTCCGCGGACCGCAGCACGACCTGCTCGCCGACGCCATCGCCCAGGAAACCGGTCACACCCTGGCCTTCACCGACCGCAGCACCCTTGGCCACGTCCTGGACCAATGGATCACCGACCCGACCACCACCCGCACCCGCTCCGCCGGCACCATCGTGCGCTACCAGCACGCCATCACCCGCAGCATCAAGGCCCGCCGGATCGGCGCCACCACCCTCGGCCAGATCCGCCTCGAGAAGCTCACCCCGCGGCTGGTCACCCTGTATCTCGCCTCGCTCACCCCGGCCGTCGCCAAGACCTGCCGCGGCATCCTCCGCCAGGCTCTCGCCTACGCCGTCGCCAACGGCGCCAACTCCCCCACCCTGCCCGGTACCTTCGCGCTGCTGTCCCAACGCATCGACCGCGGCGCCACACCGCCCAGCGGGCGCGGCACCATCGGCATCACCAAAACCCAGGCCGACCAGATCATCACCGACCTCCGCGCCGACGACCGCACCCGCCGCACCGACCTGCCCGACCTGCTGCACTTCATCGCCGGCACCGGCTGCCGCACCAGCGAAGCCACCGCCCTCACCTGGGACCAACTCGACCTCGACACCCGGCCGGCGACCGTGCTGATCAACGCCACCATCAATGGCGTCGGCCAACGCCAACCCCACACCAAAACCCGCGCCGGTGTCCGCCGCCTGGTCCTCCCACCCGCCGTCACCGAGATGCTCCGCACCCGCCGAGCCCAGGCCAAACCCGACAGCCAGCTCGTCTTCCCCGCCACCCGACGACGCAACACCGACCGCGTCGAAACCCCTTACTGGACCAGCAACATCACCGGCCAAATCCGAACCGAGCTGGACCGACTCGGGCACACCGGCATCAGCGGACGATCCTTCCGCAAAATGGTCGCCACCGAACTCGACAAACACGGCTACACCCCCCGCCAAATCGCCGACCAACTCGGCCACGCCCGACCATCAGTCACCCTCGACATCTACCAAACCCGCGAAAACACCGGACCCTCAACCGTCGCGAACATCCTTTGATCACAACACCTTTCGGTGGACGGATATGCGCAGGGTGATCAGTCAAACGGACGGAGAGCCGGTCGACCTGAACGGTGCACAGGCGGACCGGGAACCGCCGAAGCGCGGACAACCTGCTCCATGTTGTCGACATCCCGGTGTGCCACCGCGCCGGGACAGGGATGCCATTCTCGTTCGCCCAGGCGCAGATCACTGCCAGATCGGAGCCGCCGGACGGACCGACCGTCTACTGGTTGGATCACCGGGTACCTGCATTCGTCTTGACCCTGCGACCGGCCTCGATGTACGCGGCGATGGGTCTTGCGCCGAGTTGGATTCCGGGTAGCGGATCGATGGTCCAGCGGTTGAACCTGAAGATGGAGCGGCCTCCGCACCGGTGGAGAATTCTGGCGGCGTTTTGCTCCTCGCCGTCGTTTCGCACCGGGACAAAGACGATGGCCTGATCGCTTCTCAGGGCCGAATCGTGGATTTTCAGTGTTTCTCCTTCGAATCCCCCGCCGCGCTGCAGCGCACGCAGCGCGCGCGCCCACAGGCCTTGACCAGCGCCCTCAAGGTCGAGTAGGCGGACTCCTTGCCGCCCGCTGAGCGCATTCAGACCATTCAGGTCGAACCCCGCCTGTTCCAGCTCGGGCAATACCGCCGTGACTTCTGCGAGGTCGTCGAAGATCGCGGCTACTCGGTTCATCGGGTACCGGTAGAATTGATTCACATTGAATCCAGGAGTTGACCGCGAGGAACCGGCAGCGCCTTGCGGCCCTACAAGCTCGGCTACCTGCGCCTTCGGGGGGGCGTATTCACCGGGCTTCCGCGGCGGGCCGGTGGCGTTGCGGATGACAAGGCCGCCGATGCCGGCGACGACCGCCAGGATGAGCAGTGTTGATGTCGCGGCCCAACCGGTCGACGCGATACCGGCCAGGACGCCGAACAGGCCGAGTACGACGGCGAGGGTGAAAGCTGTGTCCGACCCATTCGGTGCGGCAATCGTTTTCACGTGACGCCTCATTTTGGTCCTCCTTTGATCTCATCGTTTTCTTCAAGGCGGTGGCGTGTTCGCCGATTGCCTTGGGTGGTCTGGCCCCAGTCGTTCAAGTCACGACCGCGCACGGTCTCGCGACGACGTTTCCGGCACCGTCCTGCGCCGAAACCGATAAGGACAGGCTTTAGCGGCGCTGCGATCGGTCTCTCACCAACAAATCTGCGAACGCCCTTATTGACGTGCGTTGATGTGCTACCCGGTCAGATCCACGCTCAACGAGCAGGCTGCGTTGAAACGTCGGATGTTGGAGTGAAGCGATCCGCCGGATCGAGTCGGGCCAGAATGCTTGCCGAGATTTTACGCAACTGTTCGATCTGCGCTGCCGACAACGAATCGATCACCAATGAGCGGGCGGCCGCGACGTGGCCGGGTGCCGACGCCCGGATGTGTTCCCAACCGGCATCGGTGAGGTGGGCGTTCGTTGCGCGTTTGTCCTGCGGGCACGGGATGCGCTCGACGAACCCCCGGTTCACCAGTCGGGTCACGACGTGGGAGAGCCTTGGCAGGGTCGAGTGCGTTTGCGCTGCGAGTGCTGTCATCCGCAGGGTGCGCTCGGGTGCTTCGGACAGCATGGCCAGGACCATGTATTCGAAGTGGCTGACCCCGGCGTCGCGCTGCAGCTGGGCATCCAGCGCGCCAGGCAACAACTCGACAACGCCGATCAGTCCCAGCCAGGCTTGCCGCTCTGCCGGGGAGAGCCACCGGGGTTCGACGGCCACGGCTATTCGCCGGCCCTGCTGGTGACCTCGACGCGATTGAGCCACGGATCATCGAACCCCAGGACCCGCCCGTCGTCCCGCCGGGCCAGACCATAGTGGTGCAGCCTGTCGCCCAGGGCGTACAGGTCGTCGTCGGTCGGGACCTCGATCCGCACCAAACCGAGCCCGAGCACGAGCCTGCGTTTGCCCGCGCCGCGGCTGTTCCAGGTGTTCATCGCCATGTGGTGGTGGTACCCGCCGGCGCTGACGAACAGCGCCGACGAGCCGAGTTCCGCGGTGGTCTGGAATCCAAGCCGGTTGACGTAGAACTCGCGTGCAGTCGCCACGTCACCCACGCTGAGGTGAACATGCCCGACAGATGCCGGACCAGTGATGTCTAACGGCTCAGCGGACTTGAACTTCCGCAGGAAGGCGTTCGGGTCCAGCGTCAGGGTGGCCATCTCGACCCGACCGTGGGTCCAGCTCCACGCCGTCCGGTCCCGATCCCAGTACAGCTCCACGCCGTTGCCCTCAGGGTCGTTGAAGTAAAACGCCTGACTCACCAGGTGATCGGCGCTACCGGTGAACGACCCGGGATGCCGCGACGCGACCGCGTAGACGGCCTCCGCGAGCTCGGTCCGGGTGGGAAACAGGATCGCCGTGTGGAAGAGTCCGGCCTCCCGCGGTCCGGCATGTTTCAGCGCCGGCGTGTGCTCCAGGATGACGATCGGCGTTGTCCCCCGGCCCAGGATGCTGCGCCCGTCCCCCTGCGCGAGCAGGGTCAGGGTCACCGCGTCCCGGTAATAGGCCGTCATCAGGTCAAGATCGGCGACCAGCAGCGTCACGGCGCCCATCGATGTGTCCGCAGCCAGCAGGTCAGCCGCTACGGCCGGGGCGGTCTCATCCAGAAAGATGTTGGTCATCGTCATTCCTTTGCAGAGGTCGAAGCCGGAGAGTTGACGCAGAGGTTTAGCGGACGATGCCGAAACCGCCGGTCCAGCCGACCTTCTCGTTGACCGCCAGGGTCAGCTGCAGGAACCCGATGGCTTCCAGTTCACGCCCGCGGCTCAGGTTCCCGGCATCGACCGCGTCGACCCCGCCGACTGAGATCGCCGCCGCCAGAGCTGCCTTGGCGTCGGTGTCATCACCGGCGATCAGCACGGTGGTCTTGTTCGGGCCGACCGTCTTGGCGCCCAGGGTGGCGGCGAAGGTGGTGTTGAACGCCTTGAGCACCTTCGAGGACGGCAACGCGGCCGCGAGTTCAGCGGCCGCGGAGCTGTCCGCGGGAACCGTCAACGAGTCGAAGGTTTCGAAGTTCAGGGGGTTGGTAATGTCGACGACGGTCTTCCCCGCGAGCTGCGGCCCGTACGCGGCGACGATGTCGGCGAGTGCCGGGTACGGCACGGCCAGGATGACGATGTCGCCGGAGACGGTTGCGTTCGTGTCGGCGGAACCGATGTGCTCGACTTTCGCTCCCCCGGCGCTCAGCACGCCGTCGATGGCGGTACCCATGTTGCCGGACCCGAAGATCGTCACACTCGTCATTTTCTGCTCCCGTTGTCGTGAGCCCACTGGCTCGATTGGTTGTTGCTACAACTATATCATGGTTGTAGCAACAACAAACTGTGAGAGCAACCACATGCGGCCGTGACATCCTGCTGCTGTGGTGAGCACGCGGGCCGAGGTAGATCTGTTGTCTCGCAGCCACCGCGGCACTGCAGGTGACGGCGGTCAGTTCGGCTCATCGACCCTTAGGCCCGTGGGCTGGTCACGACCGTTGCGTGCCACTTAAAACTCCAGCGCGAGTAGTCGGAATCCACAAATGCCCGACGGCCGCAATAGCTACAGCCTGGATCGCGGTATTGCCCTGACCGTTTGAGTAGGCCACCGCACCATCACGGAACCTGCGCCGGCGGGAATGGCGTACAGCACCGAGTCCGTGCTGCGCACGGATGGGGTCTGCCCAGCCAGGACGTCTGGCAGGATGCTGCCACCGACCCCGGTGATGGCGCCGAGGAGGACCGCCGCCATGAGTGGGATGCCGGCGGTGGCCGCCTTGGTGGTCGCTGTGGCACAGAAGAAACCGAGCCCGACCGCGTCGAAAAGTTGCACCGTGCGTCCCATCCCGGCCACCCGAGGGTGAAAGAAAAAGGTGAGAACTGCGGCGCCGAGTGGAAGCAGCAGTGACCAGGGATCAGTCATGCCGCGGGTGGGACGTAGCCGATGAGGAGGTCCCGAATAACACCTCCACCGACCGCGGTTACCGGGGCCAGTACCGCCATACCGACGATGTCGAACTTCTCTCGCACCGCCATTAGGGCACCCACGATCGCGCCGCCCTCAGCACCAGCAGGAACGCCAGTGAGCCCTTCGCGTTGAACCCGGCCTGTTCCATCAGCACCGGCAACCACGTGTTGAGGAAATAGTTCAGAACCTGGGCGAGGGCGCCCACCAATCCGGTGACCACCGTCGCGAAGCAGAAACCGCGGCTGAACAGTCCTGCGAACCCCACCTTTTCGGCCTTCGCCTCCTGCTGCGGAACGGTGTCCGGCAATGGGCCAACCGGTTCGCTCGGACACCGCTCGGGCCTTGTCGAGCTGGCCCTTGGCGACCAGCCACGACACCGACTCCGGCAACTTCCAGAATGCCAACGGCAACAGGGTGACCAGCGGCAGCGCCCCGATCAGGAACAAACCGCGCCGCCCGATGGAATCCAGCAGGACGATGGCAAGGAAGGCCGGTGACGAACTGGGAAGATGCCGAACGTGGTGGTGGTGGTCATGAACGCGGTCACGGTCATGACGACGGAAAACCAGGCTTACGCGGTGAGCATGACCCGGCGGCGACCAATGATGTCGCCGAACGCGCCGGCCAGCAGGGCACCGAACACCATTCCCAGCAGGGCATAGCTGCCCAGCGTTCCCGCGACCGCGCGGGTGTGACCTCCCCGAGCTGGCTGGGGTCCTTCAGGAAGATGGGCACCACCGCGCCATAGGCAACGAGGTCTTAACCATCGAAGACCATGCCGGTGGTGACCAGGGCAACGGCCCACACCACCGTCCGTTTCCGTCGGGTGTCCTGATCCTGCGTCTAGGTGAAAGTCATTTCGGGTCTCTCCTTTTGAGACGCGCCGCCGGAGCGAAGGCGCTGGACGGGCGTGGGTTGGGAACGGATGATGGTGTCGGTGATCTCGGTGAGGCTGGCGTAGCTGCGTTGTTCCGATTGGTGCAGCTCAAGAAGTGCTCTGGCGTCCGCGCCGTAATACTCGGCTCGCGCGCTCAGTTCCCAAGGGTCAGCCGGGAAGGAGGTTTCGTTTGAGCACGAACCGGAGGCGGTCGGCAAGGTCGGTCATGGGATCGTGCTGACCGCTGTGTTGGTCGACAGGGGCGGGTGAGTGGCACCGGCAGGTGAATTTCTGTTGGGCGATGCCGGTTTGCCGTTGCTGTTTGCTGTCTGGCGTGGGACCAGGGACTGCCGAAGCCAGTCCGGGACCTCGACGGCCGTGTGTTGTGGGTGGGTTCTTATCCACACATGGCGGCATTCACCCGTCGCGAAAAGACCTGTGGTGTCGATGAAGTCGTGGCCCACGACGAAGCTGCTGCGACCCACCTCGATGACCCGGGTCACCAGGTCGAACTCGTCTTCAAATGTCACCGGCCGGAGGTGATTGCAATGTGAGTCGACGACCGGTGTCGCCCATCCCTGCTGCAGCAGCGTTGAGAGTGGGTGTTCAAGGTCCTGCAGCAGTTGGGTGAATCCGTGGTCCATCCACAGGTACATCCGGGTGTAATTGACCTGGACGAGGTCCACATCGGACATCAGCACCCGATGGTGCGTCGTCGTCGTCACTCCGCTCATGGTGGATCTCGGCTTTCTCGTTCGATGGCAGGAAGATTCGGAATCGTCGGGTTCTGGGCGTTGCCGGCTGAGCTGTTCATGCCGCTGTCGCATTGGATTTGCGAATGATCAGCACCGTTTTGCCGATGACGCTGCGTTGCTCGAGCGCCGTGAACGCGGCTTGCGCGTCGGCGAGGTCGTATTCGACGGTGGTGGGTGGGGGCATTCCCTTGTCCAGCAGGTTTGCCAGATCGTCCCCGGTGGATCGGAACAGCTCCGGGTGCGCGGCGATCATGCCGCCCCAGTTCACTCCGCGGATATCGCAGTTGCGCAGCAGCAACCGGTTCACGGGGGCCGACGGGATGCGGCCGGAGACGTAGCCGAGGGTGAGCAGCCGGCCCTCCGGGGCCAGCGCCCGCAGCGATGCGTCGAACACGTCACCGCCGATCGGGTCGACGATGATGTCCGCGCCGCCTTCCGCCCTGACCGTGTCCAGCCATACGTCCGGTTCGTAGACCTGGTGCGCTCCGGCCGCTGTCGCCGCCGCCCGACGCTGCGGGGTGCTTCCCACCGCGATGACCCGGGCGCCGAGCGCCGCCGCTACACGTACCGCCGCCGAGCCGAGACCGCCGGCCGCGCCGTGCACCAGAACCGACTCGCCGGGGCGAAGGCCGGCGCGGCGAACCAGGGCGACATGCGCGGTGTGATCGTTGACCACCAGCGCCGCACCCTGCGCGGCGCTCAAGGAGTCGGGCAACGGAGCGACCAGGTGCTCCTGCGCCCAGACCGTCTCCGCGCAACCGCCGACCGGCACGGAGGCGTAGACCCGCTGCCCGACGGCGAACCCGGACCCCGGCGGCGCCGATTCCACCAGCCCGGCTACCTCCATGCCCGGGATGAACGGCGGCTCCTGCCGCACCTGGTACTTCCCACGGGTGACGAGGGTGTCGACGAACCCGATCCCGGCGGCGTGCACGTCGATCCGCACCGCGGCCTGACCGGGCCGCCCGGGGATTGAGGTGTCGTCGACCCACAATCCGGGTGGGCCGGACAGGTCGTGGGCGCGGAGCGCGCGCATCGTCGCCGTCATGTCAGGCGAACGCGGACAGGCCGGTGACGTCCCGGCCGATGATGAGGGATTGGATGCTGTCGGTGCCCTCGTAGGTGTGCACGACCTCCATATCGGTCATGTGCCTGGCAACGTGGTAATCGAGCAGCAACCCATTGCCGCCCAGGATGTCCCGTGCCTCCATGCAGATCGCACGCGCTTTCTGCGCGGTGTACATCTTGGCCAGCGAGGCCATCGGCCCGGTGAGCTTGCCTTGTTCCTGCAGTTGCGCCATCCGGAAGCACAGCAGCTGGATGGTGGTGACCTCGGCGAGCATGTTTGCCAGCTTGTTCTGCACCAGCTGGTATCCGGCGATAGGTTTGCCGAACTGCTCCCGCTGCCCGGCGTAGGTCAGGGCGGCCTCGTACGCGGCGACGGCGTGCCCGGCCGCTTCCCAGGAGGCTCCGCCGCGGGTCGCGGTCAGCACCCGGCTGACGTCCCGGAAGGAGTTGGCCTCGGCCAGTTTGTTCTCGGCCGGCACCCGGACGTTGTTCAGGGTGATGTCCGGTTGCCAGATGGCGCGCTTGCCGATCTTGCCGGTGATCAGTTCAGCGGAGTACCCCTCCGGGTAACCGGTGGTTGCCTCCAGTGCCACCTCAGACTTTTCGACGACGAAGCCCTTCACCTTGCCGTCGGCGACGTCCCGGGCCCAGACGATCACCACATGGGCGATGTTGCCGTTCCCGATCCACCGCTTGGCGCCGTTGAGCACCCAGTGGTCGCCGTCCCGGCGGGCGGTGGTTTCCAGGCCGACCGAATCCGACCCGTGGCCGGGTTCGGTCAGCGCGAACGCCCCGACCTTGTCCAGCCGGGCCATCGCGGGTAGCCAGCGTTGCTTCTGCTCCTCGGACCCGAGCATGTTGATCGAACCCATGGCCAGGCCGTTCTGCACCCCGAGGAAGGTGTTCACGCTGCCGTCCCCGCGGGACAGTTCCAGGGTCACCATTCCTGCCGCGAGGCGGGACAGGGCGGGGCAGCCGTACCCGGTGATCGCGCCGCCGACGACGCCCAGCTGAGCGATCTTCGGGACCAGTTCGAACGGGAACTGCGCGCGTTCCCAGTAGTCGTTGATGATCGGCAGTACCTCGGTGTCGACGAAGTTCCTGACCCGGTCGCGGATCTCCCGCTCCTCGTCGGTCAGCAGCTCGGCCAGCAGGTAGTAGTCGGTGCCCCGCGGCGTGGTCAGGCCGGCGGTCAGGTCCAGCGGCTGTGGCGAACCCGGCGGCGCCGGAACGGGCGAGGCCGTTGCATCAATGGTCATGACGTTCTCACCTGTTCTGTCGGTCGCGGTGTCTTGGTCCCGCTCTCGTCGTAGTCGTACCAACCACTGCCGGTCTTACGCCCCAGTTCGCCGCGCTCGACGAGGGCGGAGACGCTCTTGCTGGGTTGGTCTTTCGGGTCACCGGATTCGGCGTACCGGTCCTTCTTGGTGAGGTAGCCGATGTCGATGCCGGTCAGGTCCATGAGCTCGAACGGGCCCATCGGGTAGCCGAGTGCGGTGCGGCAGGCGGTGTCGATGTCGTGCACGGAGGCGATGCCGTTCTCCAGCAGGTAGATGGCCTCGTCCCGGACCGCGCCGAGGATCCGGTTGGCGATGAAACCGGGGATCTCCCGCTCCAGCACGACCGGCGTTTTGTCCAGGCGCTTGGCCAGCTCCACCGAGATCTCGACGGTGGCATCGGAGGTCTGCGGTCCGCGGACCACCTCGACGCATTTCATGATCAATGCCGGGTTGAAGAAGTGCAGGTTGCAGACCCGGTCGGGACGGCTGGTCGCGTCGGCGATCCGGGAGGACACGATGCTGGACGAGTTCGTGGCCAGGATGGCGTGCGGCGGCGCGACCCGGTCGAGGTCGGCGAACAATTCCCGCTTGATGTCCAGCTTTTCGACGGCGGCCTCGATGACGTAGTCCGCCGTGGACGCAGCGGTGGTCAGGTCGGTACTGAAGGACAGCCGGCCGAAGGCGTCATCGATGTGCTGTTGACTGCGCCGCCCCTTGTCGACGTCCCGGGACAGGCGCTGCCGCAGCTCGGTTTCCGCCTTGTTGAGGGCCGGCTCGGCGATGTCGGTGACCGTGGCATCCAGACCGGCGAGGGCGCAGATCATGCCGATCTGCGAGCCCATCGCGCCCGCGCCGACGACGACGACATTGTTGATTTCGCTCATTGTCATCGCCCCCTGAAGACGGGTGGGCGTTTGGCCAGGAACGCGTCGGCGCCCTCGTTCTTGTCGTCGGTCGTGTACAGGAGGGCCTGGGCGAGCCGTTCGACGACGAGGCCGGTGCGTTGGTCGGCGTCCATCCCGGAGCGGATCACCAGCTTGGCCAGCCGCACGGCGAGCGGGCCCTTGGCGATGATCTGCCCGGCGATCTCCCGGGCCTTTTCCAGCAGTTCGGAGCCGGGAACGACGGAGGTGACGAGCCCGATCCGCTCGGCCTCGGCGGCCTGCACCAGCCGGCCGGTGAGGATCATCTCGATGGCCCGGCCGGTACCCACGAGCCTGGCCAGGCGCTGGGTGCCGCCGGCCGCCGGTAGTACCGACAGGTTGGTCTCCGGCAGGCCGAAGCGTGCTGTGTCGGAGGCGATCCGAATGTCGCAGGCCATTGCGAGCTCGCACCCACCGCCGAGGGCGAACCCGTTGACGGCGGCGATGGTCGGCTTCTCGTAGGCCTCGACGTCGTCATAGAGGCGCTGCAGATCAGAGGTCAGGGCAGTGTGCAGGGTGTAGGTGCGGACCTGCGCGATGTCGGCGCCGGCGACGAAGGCCTTCTCCCCGGCACCGGTGAAGACCACCACCGCGACCGTATCGTCGTTGCGGAACCGGTCGAGTGCCGTGCGGATGTCCAGTTGCACCTGCCGGTTGACCGCGTTGCGGACCTCCGGTCGATTGATGGTGATCAGCGCGACACCGCCGGACACCTCGGTGTACAGCGTTTCGTGGTCGACCCGTGTGGGGGCGCTTTCCGTCGTTGTCATGGCCGACTCACCGGAACGCAGCCAGGCCGGTAATGGCCTGTCCCATGATCAGTGTGTGGACCTCATCGGTGCCTTCGTAGGTGCGCACACTTTCCAAGTTGTTGGCGTGCCGCAGCGGGGAGTAGTCCAAGGTGATGCCGTTGCCGCCGAGCATGGCCCGTGCTTCCCGGCAAATCTCGATCGCCTCCCGAACGTTGTTCAGCTTGCCGAACGAGATCTGCTGCGGGTGCAGCGTTCCCGCGTCCTTCAGCCGACCCGTCTGCAGGGCAACGAGGATCCCCTTCTGGATTTCCAGCACCATGTCGGCGAGCTTGCGCTGTGTCAGCTGGTAACCGGCGAGCGGCTTGTCGAACTGGTTGCGCTGCTGGCTGTACCGCAGCACCGTCTCAAAGGAATCCCGGGCGGCGCCCATCGCGCCCCAGATGATCCCGTACCGCGCCTCGTTCAGGCACGCGAACGGGCCCTTCAATCCGACCACGTTCGGCAGCACCGCATCAGCAGGCAGGCGCACCTGATCCAGGGTGATGTCGCACTGGATGGATGCGCGCATCGACAGCTTGGGCTCGATCGGGGTGGCGGTAAAGCCCGGGGTACTCGTCGGGACGACGAAACCCCTGATCCCGCCGTCGGTCTGCGCCCAGATCACCGCGACCCGGGCGATGGAGGCCAGGCCGATCCACCTCTTGGCACCGTTGAGCACCCAGTCCGAGCCGTCCCGACGGGCGTAGGTCGTCATGCCGCCGGGGTCGCTGCCGGCGGTCGGTTCGGTCAGACCGAAGCAGCCGATCAGCTCACCCTTGGCCATCCCCGGCAGCCACTGCTGCTTCTGCTCCTCCGAGCCGTGCTTGTGGATGGCGCTCATCGCCAAGGACCCCTGCACCGACACGAAGGTCCGCAGGCCGGAATCACCGGCTTCCAGTTCCAGGGCGGTCAGGCCGTACTCCACGGCGCTTCGGCCCGGGCAGCCGTAGCCCTTCAGGTGCATCCCGAGTAGGCCGAGATCGCCGAACTCGGTGGCGATCTCCCGCGGGAAGTGCGCGTCCTCATACCAGCGGGCGATGTTCGGCCGGATCCGGGCGTCGACGAAGGCGCGGACCTTGTCCCGCTGCGCCAGCTCGTCGGCGCTGAACAGCGAGTCGAGGTTCAGGTAGTCGCGGGCCCGGTCGCTGATCGGGGTGGGCGCCGCGGTGACCGCGCCGGCGTAGACGCCGACGGGGCTGGTGACGTCATCGACGGTGACGTCCCCGGCGATCGACTCGGTGGTGGTCATGGTCTTCTCCAGGTCTGTTTCAGATGGTCAGGGTCAGGCGGATTCGAGAAGGACGGAAATGCCCTGCCCGACGCCGATGCACATGGTCGCCAGGGCGCGGCGCACACCGCGGTCGTGCAATTCGATGGCGGCGGACAGGGCGATCCGGGCGCCGCTGGCCCCGAGCGGGTGCCCGAGGGCGATGGCCCCGCCGTTGGGATTGACGTACTCGGCGTCATCCGGCACGCCGAGCTGCCGCAGCACGCCGAGGGCTTGTGCGGCGAACGCCTCGTTCAGCTCCACCACCTCCAGCTGATCAGCGGTCAACCCGTTGCGGGACAGCAGTTTCTGGGTAGCGGGTACCGGTCCGATGCCCATGATCCGGGGCGGAACGCCGGCCACCGCGGCGGATGTCACCCGGGCCAGCGGGGTCAGGTTGTACTTCTGAACCGCCGAGTCTGAGGCGATCAGAACGGCGCCCGCGCCGTCGTTGACGCCTGATGAGGTGCCCGCGGTGACGGTGCCGCCCGGGTTGATCGGCCGAAGCTTGGCCAGCGCCTCCAGCGACGTCACCCGCGGGTGCTCGTCGGTGTCGACGACCACCGGCTCGCCCCGCAGCTGCGGAATGATCACCGGTGCGATCTCTCTGGCCAGCCGACCTGATCCGACCGCCTTGGCCGTACGTTCCTGCGAGCGCAGGGCGAACGCGTCCTGGTCCTCCCGGGCGATGCCGAACTCCGCCGCCACGTTGTCCGCGGTCTCCGGCATCGAGTCGGTGCCGTACTTCTCCCGCATCACCGGGTTGACGAACCGCCAACCGATGGTGGTGTCATGGATCTCGGTTGCCCGCGAGAAGGCGGACGCGGCCTTGGGAATCACGAACGGGGCGCGGCTCATGCTTTCCACCCCGCCGGCCAGGACCAGGTCGGCGTCACCGGAGCGGACCGCCCTGGATGCCATGGCAATCGCGTCCAGGCTCGACCCGCAGAGCCGGTTCACCGTGCCCCCCGGCGCCGTCACAGGCAGACCGGACAGCAATGTTGCCATCCGGGCGACGTTGCGGTTGTCCTCACCCGCCTGATTCGCGCAGCCGATCAGCACGTCATCCAACTGGTCCCAGTCCACCGACGGCAACCGGGCGGCGAGTTCGCGGAGCACGTGGGCGGCGAGGTCGTCCGGGCGGACGGTGGCCAGGCCGCCGCCGTAGCGGCCGAAAGGGGTTCGCAGACCGTCCACCAGGAACGCCTGATGGGTGGTCGACGTGGTCATGAGGCACCGGTGATTGCTTCGCGGAGCCGGTATTTCTGGATTTTTCCGCTGGCGGTGGACGGGAATTCGGTCATCACGTGAAGGCTTTCCGGCCAGTACTGCCGGGCCAGGCCCTTGTCGGCCAGGAATGCCTTCATTTCCTCGAAGGTGAACTCACCGACACCGGGCTTGAGGACGACACAGGCGCAGGCCCGTTCCTGCAACCGGGGGTCCGGGATCCCGATCACCGCGACGGAGGCGATCTTCGGGTTTTCGTACAGCGCGTTTTCAACATAGGCGACCGGGATGTTCTCCCCACCGCGGATGATGACGTCCTTGGTGCGACCGGAGATCTTCAGGTACCCGTCGGAGTCGATCCGGGCGATGTCGCCGGTGTCGAACCATCTGCCGTGGAACAGTTCCCGGGTCATCTCCATTCGTTTGGCGTAGCCGGCGAACAGGAACGGCCCGGTCACCTGCAGTCGACCGTCGGTGTCGGGCGGCAGGACGGTGTCGAGCTCGTCGACGACCCGGATCTGCATCCCGGGCCAGGGGTAGCCGTCGCGGTCGACGACCTTCTCCTCGGGGTCGCCGGGGATGCCGAGCGTAACTAGGCCGTTCTCGGTCTGCCCCCAACCGCCCAGTACCGCCATCTCCGGCCACCGCTGCTTGGCCTGCCGGACGATGGCCGGGGGGATAGGGGCGCCCATGCAGCAGAACCGAACCAGTGAGGACACGTCGCGAGAGTCGATGTTCGGGGCGTTGAGGGTGTCATGCAGGAACGGTGTTGCGGCCGAGGTGTAGGTGATGCTGTGCTTCTCGATGAGTTCGACGAACCGCTCGTTGTTCCACACGTCCTGGTAGATCGCGGTCGCCCCCACCTGGGTGGGTAGGCGCACTCCGTAGAGCATGCCGGTGAGGTGCGCGAACGTGGATGCCATGTGGATGACGCTGTCGCCGCCCACGCCGAGCCGCTCGGGGAGCGGCTGGTTGGCCGCCACGAGGGTGTTGTGGGTGTGCATGACACCCTTGGGTTCGCCGGTGGTACCGGAGGTGAACATCAACAACGTCACGTCGTTCGGGTCCGGCCGCACCGCGGCGAGCTCGGCCGGGTCACGGCGTTGCTCCCACGGTGTGGCCATGAACGATTCCCACGACGGATTCGCATCGCCGGGTTGGCCGTCGACAACGAACACGTGCTGCAGGGCCGGCCAGGTCGGCCGCAGCCGTTCCACCATGGCCGGGTAGTCGAAGTTGCGGAACTCCCGCGCCACGACCAGGACCTTGGCATGGGCGAACCCGACCATGAAGCCGACCTCACGGTCCCGGTAGATCGGGATCAGCGGGTTGCTGACAGCGCCGATCCGGGTCGCCGCGAAATGCAGGACCAGGAACTCGATCCAGTTCGGCAGCTGGAACGACACCACATCACCCGGTTCCACCCCCAGCTCGAGCAGACCCAGCGCGCAGCGGTCGGTCTCGGCCTGCAACTCACGAAAGGTGACCTGCCGGCGCGGGTCGATCGCAGCCGTCTTGTCGGGGGTGCGGGCGACGACCTCGTCGAGGAAGTCGGTGATGATCTTGTTCTGCCAGAAGCCTGCCTTGGTGTAGTCGTCGATGATCTCGTCGGTGAGGATCGTTTCGAAGGACATGTTCGCTGTCTCGTCTCAGCTCATCGTGAGACCGCCGCTGACGCTGACGGTCTGGCCGGTGATGTACGCGGCTTCATCGGAGGCGAAGAACGCCACGGCGTTGGCGAGGTCGGACGGGTCGGCGAGCCGCCGGAACGGGATCGCCTTGGTCAACGCCTCCCGCAGCTTCGGGTTGTCCCCGCCGATGGAGGCGAACAGCGGCGTGTCCGTGGGGCCGGGGCAGATGCAGTTGACGTTGACCTGATTACGGGCCATCTCCCGGGCAACCGCCTTGGTGAACGCAATGACCCCGCCCTTCGCCGCCGAGTACACGGCCTCACCGGACGATCCCACCCGGCCGGCGTCGGAACCGAGGTTGACCACATGCCCGTGGCCCTGGGCAGCCATGATCGGCAGCACGGCCTTGGAGGTGTTCAGCACCCCGTAGAGGTTGATCGCGATCACCCGGTCCCAGTCGGCCTCATCACTGTCCACGAACGGCCCCACCTTGTCCCAGCCGGCGTTGTTGACCAGAACGTCGATCCGACCGAGCTTCTCGGTCACAGCGGAGACCATGTCGGCCACCGATTCCCGGCTGGTCACATCGACCCGCAGGCCGATCGCGCCGCCGCCGAGTTCCTTCGCCGTGGTCTCTGCCGACTGCTGATCGATGTCGGTGACCACGACCGTGGCGCCCTCGGCGGCCAGTTTCTCGGCGATACCACGGCCGATACCTCGGCCGGCGCCGGTCACGATCGCGACCTTGTTCTCAAGCTTGCCCATGGGGTGACTCCTCTGTCAGCACTGCGATGTCGGAATGATCCGCGTGTCGGATCTGATTGGTTGTCTTGGTGGTTCGTGAGTTGCGGCCCCCGGTCCGGTCGGCGTGACCGGCCGGGGGCATCAGCGGCGCGGCATGCGCCAGCCAGGGATTGAAGGGGTCGCGTCAGGGCGCGAGGGCCCGGCCCAGCTTCTGCCGGGAGATGATCAACTTCATGATCTGGGCGGTGCCATCACCGATCTGGAGGCCGAGCACGTCCCGCAGGCGCTGCTCGATCGGCTTCTCGGTCCGGTACCCGTATTGGCCGTGCAGCAGCAGGCAGGTGTTGATGACGTCATAGGCGGTCTTCGGAGCCCACCACTTGCACATCGCCGCCTCCGCAGTGTGCGGTAGCCCGGCGTCCTTGAGCCACAGGGTCTGATAACACAGCAAACGTGCTGCAGTGAGGACGGTTTCGGCCTCGGCGAGTGGGAATGCGACACCCTGGTTCTTGCTGATCGGCCGGTCGAAGGCTTCCCGCTGGGACACGTACTCCCAGGTTTCGTCGACGGTCTGCTGCGCCGTGCCCACGCATTGCAGACCGATCAGGGCCCGGCTGAAGTCGAAGCCCTGCATGACCTGCGAGAAACCCTTGCCTATCTCGCCGAGCACGTTTTCGGCCGGCACCCGGACGTGGTCGAAGTGGGCGGCGCCACGGGCGACAGCCTTGGTGCCCATGTCGGAGTAGGGCTCCTTGGTGACGCCGGGCTGGTTCAGGTCGACCACGAAGGCGGTGATGCCGCGACCGCGCCCTTCGTCGCTGGTGCGGGCAAAGACGACCGCGCCGTTAGCGGGGCCCAGCAGCGACATGGACTTGGCGCCGGTGATGACCCAGTCGCTGCCGTCCTGATCGGCTCGCAAGCGCGGATTACCCGCGTCGGAGCCGGCGTGCGGTTCGGACAGGCCGATCCCGACGATGCCCTTCCCGCTGGTGATCTGCGGAACCCACTGCGCGGCGATCTCGGGCCGGGCGTTCTGCGCGAGGATTTGGCCGACCAGAGAGCCGACCACCTGGAGATAGCCGACGTTGAAGTCGCCGGTGGAGATCTGTTCCAGCAACAAGCCGGAGGTCAGCCGGGACACGCCCTGCCCGCCGAGCTCCCCGGAGATCTCGGGTGCGAGGAAACCCTTCGCCCCCATCTCCAGCCGGACCTCCTCCTCGATCCGTGCGGCCTTCTCCCGTTCCTGATACCCCGGCGCCAGCCGATCGCGGGCGTACTGGCGGGCCGAATCCACCAAGGTCTGCTGCTCGGCGGTGAGCGAAAACTCCATCGTCTTCTCGTCTCTCAGGTCGTTGTCGCTGCTCAGTGCCAGTTGACGTGCTGGGCGAAGTCGGCCGGGCGCTTCTCGGCGAAGGCCGCGGCGCCCTCCAGCCCCTCCGGCGATGCGGTGAACAGATCCAGCGCGGACATCGCCAGGTTGCTCAGACCGGCCTGGTGATCGGTGTCCGCGTTGAACGACTGCTTGAGGAAACGCAGCGCGGTGGGGCTCTTTTCGGCGATCTCCCGCGCCCAGCTCTTCGCCTCGTCCAAGAGCTTCTCGGCGGGTACGACAGCGTTGACCAGACCCCAGCGCTCTGCGGTCTGCGCGTCGTACAGGCGGCACAGGTACCAGATCTCCCGTGCCCGCTTCTCCCCGACGACCCTGGCCAGGTACGCGGAGCCGAACCCGGCGTCGAACGATCCGACCTTGGGGCCGGCCTGCCCGAACCGGGCGGTCTCGGAGGCGATGCTCAGGTCGCACAGCACGTGCAGGACGTGCCCACCGCCGACGGCGATGCCGTTGACGGCCGCGATCACCGGCTTGGGGATGTCCCGGATCAGTTTGTGCAGGTTCCCGATCTCGAACATCCCGCTCTCGGTGGGCCCGTAGTCCCCGGTCTCCGCGCGCTGCTTGACGTCGCCGCCGGTGCAGAACGCCTTCTCACCCTCGCCGGTCAGGATCACCGCCTGCACGGACCTGTCCGCCCACGCCAGCCGGAAGGCCTTGATCAGCTCCTCCACCGTGCGGCCCCGGAAGGCGTTGTACCGATGCGGCCGATTGATCGTGATGACCCCGACCGGTCCATCGATCTCGTACCGGATGTCCTCGAACGTCTGCGACATGCTCGCGTCTCCACTTCGTTGTGCCCGATCAAGCGGGATTTTTGAATGATCCTTCATTCGATATTTTGAGGTTAGGGGTTGGCTCGCCCGGCGTCAACACCTTCGCCGAACTTTCCGGACCGCACTCTGTCTTGGTCGCAACGTGTTCGCGCTGGCTGGGCCGCTACTATGAACCGTCGTTCATTCCGAACGTGACACACAGGGGGTGGCGAGAGTGGCTGAGGCGGCGATGCCTGCGAACGGCAAACAGGCCAACCGGGTGGCCCGGGTGGACGAGCGGGTCCGCCGTAGGCGTCGGCAGATCCTCGCCGCGGCAACCACACTGATGCAGCGGTACGGCTTCCATGCCATGTCCATGCAGTCCGTCGCGGACGAGGCACGAGTCAGTGTCGGGCTGATCTATCAGTACTTCGGGAACAAGGACGACCTGCTCCGCGGCGTGGTCGTCGACATCCTCGAGGACTTCCGCGACGAGATCCCCAAGGCGCTGGCCGCGGCAGGCAAGGACCCCGTCGAACGCCTGAAGACCGCGTTCCGGACATGCTGCCTGGTCGTCGACGCAAAACGCGCGGCCGTCAACCTGACCTATCGCGAAAGCAAAACACTGTCAGGCGAAGGACTCTCACAAATCATGGCACTCGAGGTGGAGACCGCGGAACCCCTCCGCGAGGTCTACCGGGACGGCGTCGCTGCTGGCGTGTTCCTCGACATCGACCCTCGCCTGGTAGCCCACAACATGCTCCTCACCGCCCACGGTTGGGCCCTAAAGCACTGGAACCTGAGTGACTGGCTCACTCTGGATCAGTACATCGACCAGGAGCTCGCCATGCTGCTGGCATCGGTCGAGGTCGATGCACCCTCAGGTTCGGCGCCGAACGGACGAGGCCGAACGCCCCGCGGTTAGTAGTGAATACCGAGGTGATGCGAGCGCTGAAGTCGCTGCGTGCAGGCCGCGAGCCATCCTCACCAAGCAATCTCGACAGGGCCGCCCGCCCCCGGAACAGGTGCTGCTTAACCGCCCCCACGCTGGCACCGGTCTCCGCCGCGACCTGAGCCACCGGAAGGGCGGCCAGGTGATGCCACACAGTCGCGCTCGCTGCGTCGGTGCCAACGCCTGTAGCGCGACCTGATCAGCGCCCATACGTACCGGGAGGTCCCGGCCCGCGGCGCTCTCGGGCCACCGACGAGTTCCGCACCCGCCGCCACCGGCGACCCGATATCCCGCAGCGTCGACCAACACAGCCACGCATGTTCGAAGGCCTCCTGGATCACGTCCTCGGCTTCGGCGATGTCACCGGTCAGCAGCACCAACTGCCGCACAACGCCGCCCGAGCCCGCACGTACAGGGATCGAATCGGCCGGCCTCGGGCGCGCCGGGACCAGCGCCGTCATGACCGACCAACTCGCAGGCCCACCCGGCAGCACCGCCCTTACCGCCTGGCACGGACACTGGGCACGGTCCACACTAGGATTTTATGGAGAGTCGCCCGATAATGAAACGGTGAACCCGGAGCAGCAGACATCGCGTCTCACAAGGCTTTTCGTGGGGCGAGTGGGGCTCGAACCCACGACCTGACGGATTATGAGTCCGCTGCTCTGACCGGCTGAGCTACCGCCCCGCCGGAAACCCTACCGTCCGGTCGGCGGCAGTCAGGCGACGCTGGTGCCGCGGCTGCGTTTGGCCGGCCTCTCCGGCGGAGGATCTGACTCCTCGACGGCGTCGGGCGGCACGCGACATGCCCCGTGGCGCGCCACGGGGTCGGCTGCGTATGGACGGGCAGCGTCGGATGGGCCGGCACTGTCGGCAGCCGCCGCGGACCTGAGGCCGTCGACCGTGACGCGGAAGTCCTCGACGGCGGCGGCGGCGGGCTGGGGATGCCGGTACCGGCCGGGGCGCCGTTGGTTCGGCCAGCCGATGACGTCGGCCCGGGTGTACGACCGGTGAAAGGTCAGCACGCCGTCGGCGCGATGGAAGACGTGGTAGACCGGCTGACCGCGCAGCCACGGAACGGTGACGGCGAGCGTCACCGATGACGTTTCGCCATCCGTCGCCGTCACAAGGGCGTGGTCGATGACCCGCATGACACCCAGGTTACCCATTCGGCGTACGAATGAATCGCTGTGATCGACGCGAGCGACCGCACGAGCCCATGAGCTTCGGGGCAACGGTCCGCGCCGACTGGGCGGCCTCAGCACCGTGCCACGGAGCCCGCTCTTGAAGCACGGCGAGCGGTCGAGGTGTCCTCGCTCAGTACGCAACACCGATGTGCGCGCGGTGATGGGTCGGGCGGTCGATCTCGTCGACGATCGCCGATGCAAAGTCCGGGCCGGAACTGTTCGAGCCGCCCTCGGCGTCGAACAGCGCGACGTCCCCGCCGACCCGGAAGCTGCCGGTCCGCTCGCCCGCCGCCCATGCTCCGTATCGGCCGGCCGGGCTGACGAAGACCCAGTCCAGGCCCTGGGGCGCCTCCTCGGCGAGCATGACACGGGTCCCCTCCCCTTCCACAGCCTCGCCGCGGAACTGCTCGGGAATGTCCCCTCGACGAAGCGGGGCGCCCCCGGCGCTGGGCGCAGCGAGCTGAACCCGCCCACCTGGATGTATCGAGCGCCCGCCTGTGCCGCTTGCTGCGCGAGGCCGCGGTAGGCCTCGACGAGCCGCCCGGACATGTCTCCGCGCGGCGGCAGCGCAGCCACGACTGCATCGGCGCCGGGGACGAGGCGCCCCGCGACCTGCTGGACCGCGCCGGTCTCGTACCGAACGCCTTCCACGGGGTCCTTCGGCTCGGAGCGACTCACGGACACCACCCGGTGACCGCGCGAGACTGCCTCGCTGGATACGATTGGATGACCAGCCATTCACTACGCCGAACAGTGGCCACACTGATGTCGAAGGCGGGTTTGATGGCATTGGAAGCGTCTGACCAGCTCGGTCACCGGCGTCCATCGATGACGAGCGATCGGTATTTCGATCGGTCCTCGCATATCACATCCGGAGCAGCGGTTTTGGAGACGCTGAACGATGCATAGGCGGCGTGTAGAAGGCGATCTGGGTCGCGCCAGTCATACATGACCAACTCCCCCGCGATATCGGCGCATGGCAGGCACCGGAGCCGCACGAGCGGCCAGAATCGGACGCCCCGGAATATCCGGATCACGCCCAGGGCCGTTCAAGTCTGACCGGAACCGCCGATGGTGCGACGTTGATCAAAATCCGCCTCAGCGCAGGCGGGTCAGTATTGGATCAGCATCGACAATCGGTCGGGGCGGCTCCAGGCAACCTGCGCGGCTGTGGCCGGTCGTCGAAAACACACTGGGCCATGAGGTGAGCCGGGGGGGCCGACATCCCGGTGGTTGCCCTGGCACTGCGCGCTCGTGCCGGGCGCTGAACAGCTGTGCCTCCGGCGGTCTACGCCGCACCCAGCACCAGTCCGGCGCCGATCCCGATCACCAGGACGAGCGCTGCGCCGAGAATGGCGGTGCCGGCGGCCCACGGCCCCGCAGTGTGCGCGTGACTCGTTGCCTTCCCGGACACCCGCTGGACGGTCGGGATGATCCATCGCAGGTAATAGAAAAGGCTGGCCACCGAGTTCAGCACCGCCACCAGTACCAGCCATTGCAGCCCACCGTCCCAACCGGCGGTGAACGTCGTCAACTTGCCGAGAAACACGGCGGTGGGCGGGGTTCCGACCAGGCTCAGCAGGCTGACGAGCAACGACGCCGCCAGCCACGGGCGCGCGGCGGCGAGGCCGCGATAGTCGGCCAGCGACCGGTGCCCGGGCAGCGCCGTCGTGACCGCGAACGCGGTGACGTTGCTGACCGCGTACCCGGCCAGGTAGACGAGCAGCGACGGCAGCGCGAGTTCGCTGCGCCCGGCCGCGGCCACGGGCACCAGCAGGTACCCGACCTGGCTGACCGTCGACCAGCCCAGCAGCCGGCGCGGGTCCTGCTGGAAGAACGCGGCGAGGTTTCCCAACGTCATGCTGAGCGCGGCGATCACCGTGATGAGCAGGCGCAGCCGGGTGTCGTCGGGGAGCGCGTCGACGATCCGGTAGACGGCGACCAGCGCGCCGATCTTGGGCACCGTGGTGACAAAGGCGGCCGCCGTGCCGCCGGCGCCCTGTGCGGCGTCGGGAACCCAGAAGTGGCCCGGCACACCGCCGGCCTTGAACATCAGCCCACCGACGACCAGCACGCCGCCGACCGCAACGAGTCCACCGGCCACCCGGCCCAGCCCGCCGGCCATGTCGACGTACCGGCTGCTTCCGGCGACGGCGCTCAGCAGGGTGACACCGGCCAGCAACAGGATGCCGAGCAGCGCACCCAGCAGGTACGTCTTCATCGCGGCTTCGGCACCCGCGGTGGTCCGGGACATCCCGACCAGCGCGTACAGCGGAATACTCGCCAGCAGAAAACCCACCGCGAGCACGAGCAGGTCATCGGCACCGGCGACCACGATGGCGCCGAGTGCGCCCAAAAGGAGCAATGCGTACGTTTCGCTCTCCCGGGTCTGCCCGGAAAGCTCCTCGGTGCCCAGGGAAATCACCAGCAGCGTTGCGCCGATCACGATGGCCCTGGCGACGCCGGTGGACACGTCGACCGCGAACGTTCCGTCGAACACGGCGCTGTCGGAGCCGGCCAGCCCGACACCGGTCGCGACGCCCGCCGCCACCAGGGCGGTGACGGCGATGATGCGGGCGACCCACTGCCGCTCGCGCGGCAGGAACGACCCGGCGAGCAACGCGGCGACCGCCCCCAGCAGCAGCAGGATCTCCGGCAGCAGTGGGGCCAGTTGCCCGGACATCGATTCCGTTTCGGACATCTATCGGCTGACCAGATCGACGACGGCCCGGGCGGCCGGTTCGATGACGTCCAGCAGGAACCGCGGCAACACCCCGATGATCAGCGACAGCAGCAGAAGGGGCGCCACGGCAAGGGTTTCCGAGGTTCGTAGGTCACCGAATCCGTGGGACTTGCCGCGGACGTCGCCGGTGAGCAACTGCTGCAGGGCGCGCAGGAACAGGGCGGCGACGATCAGGATTCCGGGTAACGCCAACGCTGTCACGGCGGCCGCGCCGATGCTGCCGGTGAAGATCTGGAATTCGGCGATGAACCCGCTGAACGCCGGGATTCCGAGCGAGGCGAAAGCCGCGACCGCGAAGAAGCCGGCGAAGCGGGGCGCCGGCTCGGCGAGACCCCCGTAATCCTCGAGCTCATAGCTGCCGCGGCGATCGTGCAGCACCCCGGCCAGCAGGAACAGCGCCGCGGTGATCAAGCCGTGGCTCACCATCTGCGTCACCGCACCGGTCACGGCGACCTGACGCGACGTGGCGTTGCCGGTCACGACTCCGGCGGCGCCGACGGCGAGGATCACGTACCCCATGTGGTTCACCGAGGTGTAGGCGATCATGCGTTTCACGTTGGTCTGAGCGAGCGCGACGAGGGCCCCGTACAGCACCGACACAATCCCGACCGCGATGATCACCCACGACCACGCCTGCCAGGCCTCCGGCAGCATCGGCATCGCGATGCGGACGAACCCGTAGGTTCCCAGCTTGAGCATCACTCCGGCCAGCACCGCCGACCCGATCGCAGGCGCGTCGGTGTGCGCGGGCGGCAGCCAGGTGTGGAACGGCACCGTCGGGGTCTTGATGGCGAGCCCGATGACGACGGCCGCCAGCACCACGCCGCCGACCCAGCCACTGCCCTGCAGCGGCGCCTGCCGGGTCAGCTCCACCATGTCGAAGGTGTGCGGATCCGCCGCGACGTACAAACCGATGAAGCCGAGCAGCAGCACCAACGAACCGAGGAAGGTGTAGAGGAAGAACTTCAGTGCGGAGCGGGCGGCGTGACCGTGCCCCCAGCCGAGGATGACGAAGTACATCCCGACGATCGTCAGGTCGAAGAACACGAAGAACAGCACCAGGTCCTGGGCGGCGAACACCCCAAGGCACATCGATTCCAGGAAGCAGAACAGCGCCGCCTGAGCCCGCGGCCGGTGCCGGTCGCGCCAGGCGAAGACGGCGCAGGCGGCGAACACCACCACCGTCAGCGCGATCAGCGGCAGCGACAGCCCGTCCACGCCGACCGAGTAGCTGCTGGCCACCCCGGGGATCCACGGCACCTGCTGCGCCAACGCCATCCCACCCGGCGGCGGCGTCCGGTAACCGATCCAGATCACCAGCAGCAGGACCAGTTCCACGACGCTGACCGCCAGCCAACCGACCTTCGCCGCGCGGTCGGGGACCTTGAGGACCGCCAGTACGGCGGCCGCGAGCAGCGGTGAGAAGATCAGAACGGTCAGCACGATCAGATCACCACGATCAGCAACAGGGCCGCGAACAGCAGCAGCACGATGACCTGGACGTAGTACTGATACAGCTGCCCCGTCTGTGGCCGCTTCGCCTGCCGGGCGGACCTCACCACGGCCACGGCGACGCCGCGCACCCCGGCGTCGATCCCGCCCGAGTCGACATCATCGGCCCGCCTGGCCAGCCACATCGTCCGATCCGCGGAACGGCGAACGGTTCGGTCCAGCCCGGTGTCGTCGAAGCGTGCCATCCGGCCACCCGCCCTCATCGGCAGCGACGCCGCCCCGGTCGCCGTCCGGTCGACGACGGCGTCGTCGAAACGTGCCAGGGCTGCGGCGAGCGACAGCACCGGTGCCACGACCACCGCGCCGACAATCCGCTCCAGGTGCAACCACTCCGCCGCCCACCGCGGCGCGGGCGTTCCCCACCGGTACACCGCCGCCAGCACCAGCACCGCCAGCACGCCGGACGAGATCAGCTCGACCGGCGTCGACTCCGGTTCGCCGGAAACCCCGAGCACGGTGGCGATCTCGGTGGACAGCGGCGGCAGAGCGAGCGCCCCGAGGACCGCGGCACCCACGGCCAGTGGGATCAGCGCAGACTGCGCGAACGATGGGACCGACCGCGTCCCCGGTTCCTCGGTGTCGAAGTGGTTCCCGATGTCTGCGGCGGGGTGATCCGGGCTGGGCCGCGCCCACAGCACCACGAGCACCTTCCCCGCATATCCCGCGGACAGCGCCGCCGCGACCAGGGTGATCACCGCGAGCGCCGTGGAGCTTTCACGCACGGCGGCCAGGATCTCGTCCTTCGTCGCCCACAGCGACAGTGGTGGGACCCCGGCCAGCGCGAGAAGTCCTATGGTGGCGCTGATTCCGACGACCGGCCAGCGACGGGCCGCTCCGCGCAGCCCGTCGAGCTGCTTGGTGCCCAGCGCCGTCAGCCAGGCACCGGCAGCCAGGAACAGCAGCGCCTTGGTCGCCGCATGCGCGACGAGATGTGTTGTCCCGCCCGCGGTACCGGCCACCCCCGCCGCCAGCACGACGAACCCGAGCTGCGCCGAGGTGGACGCAGCCAGGAGCTGCTTGAGGTCCCGTTGCGCGATGGCCACCGCTCCCAGCAGCAATGCCGTGAGCGCGCCCATCCAGGCCGCGACCGTCGCCGCCCACCCGGTCGCGGCCAACAGCGGCGCAACCCGCAGCAGCAGGTAGCCGCCCATCGCGACCATGGCGGCGGAGTGCAGCAGTGCGCTGACCGGGCTGGGGCCGAGCATTGCCCGGGACAACCAGAACGAGAACGGCAGCTGCGCCGCCTTTCCCAACGCGGCCACCAGAATGCCGCCGGCCACGACGTCCCGCCAGGGCGCCGGCAGCCCGGCGAGCCCGCTCAGCGTCAGGTCGGACCCACCGGTCAGCGCCGCCCCGGCGGCCAGGTACAGGCCGAGGTCGGCGGCCCTGGTGGTGAGTAGCGCCGTCGCGCCGCCCGCGACCCGGTCGGGATCCTGCCAGCGGAACCCGATCAGCGCATAGGAGGTTGCGCCCATGATCTCCCAGGCCAGCAGGAGCGCGGGCAGCGTGTCCGCGGTCGTGGTGATGAGCACCGCCGCAAGGAACAGCAGCATCAACCCGAAGAATCGGGACGGGGCGGTCGGCACGTCGCCGCCCCGCTCGGCCGCCGCGAAGACCAGCACCAGCAGGGCGACCAGCGCGACCGTCGGCAGCACGACCGCGGCCAAGCCGTCGACCCGCAACCCGAAGTCGGCGCCCGCCAGGAACGGCACGGCCACCGCCGGCCGCTGCAGCGCTGCCACCACGGCCAGCACCGACGTCACCGCTGATGTGCCGACTCCAAGAGTCCTGGCGACCCGATCCGTGCGCCGGCCACCAACGCACAACACACCACCGACCACGGCCGGCAGCACGATCAGAATCCATAGCAGGAGCGCCATCATCCGCTCAGATCCGTTGCCATGTCGGTCATGTCCGAGTTCCTCGACCGGTGCAACAGGGTCGCGACGGCGAACCCCATCGCCATCTCCACCGTCATCGCGGCAATCACCACCAGGAGCACCACCTGCGCGGTGGGGGTGGGCGAGACGAACCAGTAGAACCCGACGGCGGCCAGGATGACGCCGTTGATCATCAATTCCAGACCCATCATCACCATCACCACGACCTGCTGGGACAGCGCCCCGTACAGACCCACGCAGAACAACGCGGCGGCCACGATCAGCACCAGCTGCAGCGTCATCGGCCGACCCCTCCCGGCTGCGGATCGGTCGGCGGTCTGCGTCGCAGGTCGCTGCCGAACCGGTCGTACCGACCGCGGGGCAGCGCCAGCACCAGGGCGGCGATGATCGTGGCCAGCAGCACGGCGCTGACGATGATCATCACCAGCATCTTGGAACCCATCAGCGCCTCGCCCAGGGCCGCCGTCGGGTCCAGGTCGGGATCGCCGCTGCGACCCGGCCACGGCGCCAGCAGGATGCCGGCCGTCAGCGCCACGAACACCGCGCCGGACGTGACCGCGGCGGTTCGCTTGCCGTGCACCATGTTCATCGGCATCAGTGCGGGGTTCATCCCCATGTACATGATCATGTACACGGCCATGATCGCCATCTCCATGATCATCATCAGCACGGTGATCACGCCGATGTAGGACAAGCCCAACAGCAGCACCTGCAGGCCGACCGCGACGAACGACGCCGCGAGCGCATAGGTGGCGCGGGCCATCGAATCGACCTTGAACACCAGGGCACCGGACACCACCGCAACCAGCGCCAACACCCAGAACGCCACCGTCCCCGCCAGCCCGATGCTCATCACCCGCCCGCCTGTCCGACCGAGACGACCGACACCACAAGGACCTGCAGCAGGGTGATCGGCAGCAGCACCAACCACCCGACCTCGACGAACCGATCCGCCCGCAGCGTCGGCAGTCGGCGTCCCAGCAGGATCAGCACAGCGCACAGCGCGGCTGTTTTGACCGCCACCCACGCCCACTCGGGGAGCAGCGGCCCGGACCCGCCACCGAGGAACAACGTGACCCCGATCGCCGCGCCGGCTGTGAACAGTGCATACCGGCCGGCCAGCATCAGCAGTCGATCGACCCCGGACAGTTCGGCGAACACTCCGCCGGCGATGTCCACGCCGGCCGGATGACGCAGCGGCCCCCACACCGAGAAGCCGGCGACGGACACGCAGAACACCGCGAACGCGGCCGGCATCCACACCGCGAACCACAGACTGTGCTGCGCCCCAACCACATCGGTCAGCCGGAGGCTGCCGGCGGCGACCGCCGGCGCGGTCAGCGCGAACATCAACGGCAACTCGTACGCCAGTGCCTGCGCCAGGAACCGGTAGCCGCCGACCAACGGGTACACGCTGTTCGGTCCCCACCCGGCCATCCACACCAGGGCCCACACCGTCACATCGAGCGCGTTGAACCAGACGATGCCCACCGACGAATCCGCGACGGTGCCCGGCCCGAGCGGGACCAGCGCGGCCATCAGTAAAGCGAGCACCGGCAGCCCCAGTACGCCGACCCGCCACAGCAGCCGATCCGCAGCGACGGTGGTGCGGCGGCGTTGGCGCAGCAGTCGGGCGGACTCCACCACCGGGAGCCGCAGCGCCGCCGCCCACCTGCGGGGTGCCGGGCCGGCTGCCGGCGGCCGGCCGGCCGGGTCGAGCGCGGCATCGAGCGCGGCGGTGAAGGTGGCCAGCACAACGACACCGGCCGCGACCAGGACCGTCGACACCACCACCGTCAGCTCACCCACGGGCTGCCCCCCGTCGCTGGAGCGCGGCGATGTCCGGGTCGACGGAAGCGACCACCAGCCGCGCCGCCCCGAGATCCAGTCCCGTGACGAGGGCCGGGATGACGTCGACCGCCCCACCCGCCAGTGCACCGACATTCGCTGGTGCGCCATCACTCCCGGACGTCAGCCGATTCGCGATGCCGGTCGCCCGGGCCAACAGCCGGTCGTGTACGTCGCCGACCAAGACATCGGGCAGCCCCCGCTCGTCGAGTTCCGACTGGTCGATCCCGCCGAGGCCGCGCATCGACCAGCGCAGCGTCCTGGAGCGTCGCACCCGCACCGCCCAAGACGCGGCCGCCGCCGAGCAAGCCTCGAGCGGTGCGCCGTCGAGCAGCGCATCCCGGACGTCGCGAAATCCGCGTGCGGCGCGGTCGCTCCCGGCCAGAATCAGCAGCCGGGCCACCCCGTCGCAGTCCAGAGCAGCACGGACCCGCCCATCGACCGGCGGACCGGGCGGCGGATCCGCCCCCGGCAACCAGCTCGTCTCCACGCGGGCGATGACGTCACCGTGCAGCACGCACCGCAGCACGAGCCCGGCCGGCCACGCCGGCAGGACGGGCCCCAACGGCACGGAAAGCACGTCCATCTCCAGGCCGTCCCGATCCTCGTCGCCACCGGCCAACGGAATACCGCCCGGCATCGGCATGTCCATGTCGCCCATGTCCGTGTCCCCCATGTCCATGTCCCCCATGTCGGAGTCCATGTCGCCGTGCATCTCTTCACCACCGGACCCGTCGTGGTCGGACCCGTCGTGGTCGGACCCATCGTGGTCGGACGCGTCATGGTCGGACCCGTCGTGGTCGGACCCGTCGTGGTCGGACCCATCGTGGTTGGACGCGTCGTGGTCGGAGCGGTGGTGGTGTTCGTGACCTTCGTCGTCGTGACCGCCGCCGTGGGCGTTGCGGTCGCCATCTTCGTGGCTGTCGTGGCTGTCGCCACCATGGCTGGCGCGCGAACCGGCATGGTCGTCGTCGCCGTGCACACCGCGGGCGTCGGTTGTGTCCCCGCTCCAGTTCTCGTCCCCTCCGCGCAGCAATGTCGCCGCTGCGAATTCCAGGGCCTCGGCAACCTGCTCCGGGCCCGCAGCGCGCACCAGCGCGCGGGGCCCGGGCATCTGCGCCCAGAGCCGATCGATCACCGGACGCCAGGGCTCACCCGGGTCCCCGCACACCACCAGCAGGTCGGCGTCGGCCGGCGTCAACGCCGGCCGCCAGCCGCGGCTGGTGACGGCCCGCTCGACGGCGATTCTGGTCAGCGCCCATCCCGGCACCTCGACGATCAGCACATGCGCGCCTGCGACGGCGGTTCGGGCAAACCAGCCGGGCCGGGAGCTCACACCCACCGCAGCGCGCCCTCACGCCACGCCCACAGCACCCCCACCATCAGCAGCCCGAGAAAGACGAACATCTCGACGACCGCGCTGCCGCCGACCCGGGCCACCACCACGGCCCACGGGTACATGAACAGCATCTCGACGTCGAACGCCAGGAACAGCAGCGTCAACGGATACCAGCGGACGTGGAACCGGGACAGCGCATGCTGATCCGGATCGTGGCCGGACAGAAACGGCCGCTTGTCCGAAGCCAGGGGTGAGTCTCCGGCCAGCGCCCTGCTGACGAGGATCAGGCCGACAACGCCGATCAGGGCCACCGCGGCCATGCTCGCCAAGCCAACGATTCCGGACATACCGACCCGGTTTCCGCACTGCGACGTCACCAAACACGGGGGTCATTCCGTCAGGGAAATGTGATCACTGCCTGTTCACCCGCAGGATGGTCTGTGCCACTGGACTTCATGGTCACGTCGGCGGACCTGCACCGGCCGGTGTGTGCTGCGCACACGTTCACGCGTCGGCCCGGCGGAGTCGCCAGGCGGAGATGCCGAGCAGTACCACCGCGTAGCTGCACATCGCGGCGAATCCGGTCCACGGCGCGAGTGGGTGGCCCACGGTGGCGCCGCCGAACAGCGTCGAGCCGGCGTTGGAGGGCAGGTATCGCACGAAGCGTTCGGTCAGCGTCGACGGCAGCAGCAGCGTCAGCGGCGGGATGACGAAGAACACCGCGACGAAGGTGGTGATCGCCGCCGCGGTGTTCCTGTAGCAGGGCGCCGAGGGCGAGGGCGGTCACGCCGGCGACGGTGACGTACAAGGCGGCTCCGAGGACGGATCGGAGCACCTAGGGGTCGGACAGACGCGTCCTGTCCGTGGCCGCTGAGCAGGGCCTGGCTGACGAAGAACGCCACGAAGCTGGAGACGAGCATCGTGAGGAAGACGACGACGGCGAAAACGGAAGGCTTTGCCCATAGGCCGGTGACCGATCGGGGGGAGCGCACCGTTCGCCGATCGGGCGTTCCGGTCGGCTCCCGGCGCCGGAGTGAGAGGCATCAGCGGATTCCGGAAGGTGAACCTGGGCAGCCGGTCTCGGAACTCACGCTGGCCGCCGCCGCTGGTTCTGCCGCGGCCGGCGGGTCGGCGTTTACGGTCAGAGTGGCGGTATCGGATGTCACGTCAGGGCGCTGCCTTTGACCCATTCGTTCCAGGGGATGTTCCAGTCGCCGTACCCGTCGTCCGGGGCCAACTGGGTGCTGGTGCCCTTGACCTGGACGATGTCGCCGAAGCCGAAGGTGTCATAGAACCATTGCGCTTGGTCCGGGGGCATGTTGATACACCCGTGGGAGACGTTCCGGACGCCCTGATCCTCGACCGACCATGGTGCGGAGTGCGCGAAGATCCCGGAGCTCGACAGCCGCACGGCGAGGGGGATGGCGGAGTCGTAGCCGAGCGAGGAGTCGGTGGGCAGCCCGTAGGAGGCCGAGTTCATCTGCTTGACGGGGTATTTCTCCTGCGCGACGTAGATGCCACTTGGCGTGACGAAGGAGATCACCTGCCCGTCGACGGTGACGGATTCGTCGCGTCCCATGCTGACCGGGTACTGACGCACGACCTTGCCGTCGATGCTCACGGTCATCTGCTTGGTGGCGTCGTCGACGGTGGCGATCTTCGCAGACCCGATGGTCAGGTTCATGGTGCGGTCGGTTTCCCCGTACATCCCGCCGCCCAGGTCAACCCCGTAGACCTTGGCGTCCACGGTGATCTTCGTGCCGGCCTTCCAGTAGTCCTTGCCGCGGTAGTGCACGGTGCGGTCGTCCACCCAGTACCAGCGGCCGACCTGTTTCGGCGCGGTCGTCACCCGCAGGGCCCGTTCGGCGGCGGCCTTGTCGGCAGGTGGCTGGTCGAAGATCACCGCGATGGGTTGCCCGACACCGACCTGTCCCTGATCGGGGGCCGGTTCAAAGGACGGGAAGATCATCCCGGCGGGTTCCACGGTGGTGAACGACGATGAGGTGATGGTGGGCAGCCCGGCGGTGTCCCGGGCGGTTGCCTGGATCCGGTAGGTGCGCCCGTACCCGAGCACTTCCCCGGAGGTCCACCTGGTGCCGTCCGCGGACAGCTTCCCGATGACCTGTTTGCCTTCCGGGTTGGTCACGGTCACCTTCTGCAGGGTGCCGCCGGCGGTCTTCACCACCACCGGGTCGAGCACCGACACCCCTTTCGCGGCGTTCCCCGGGACGGCGGTGATGACGGCGGTGCTGACCGGCTTCGCGGTCGACGAGGGCGTCTGGGGCACTGAGATCGTCGTCGAGGGCGCCCCGGTCGGTGATCCGGTCGGGGATGGTGCGGCCGGACCGGCCGATCCGATCCCAGAGACCTCGGCCTGGTCGGTGGACGGTGCGGACGTGCAGGAAGCGGTCGCCAGTGCGGCGACAGTGAGAAGGACAAGAAAAGGCAGTCGGGTTTTCACAGCAACTCCGGGATAGACGAAAGTTGGGCACGAGGGCAGGCAGCTACCGCGCGAACCGACCGGGATAAGGGTCGGGTCAGCGGCGAAGACCGGCTAGACCCTGAGCGTGCACAACACCAGACGCGGCACCCCTGGTACCGGTCTCTGCGGGCCGCCGGCGAGCAACATGCCTCGAGTCGGTGTCGGGTCGCCGCGCCGGCGAAGGGCGTTGGCCAGCAGCACCGCGGCCGCTGCGGCAACTGCAAGGAACAACACGCAGCCGGTGAGCCCCCCGTGCCCGGTGTCGGCCGGAAGTGCCGGCGCATCGTGACCGTATGCGCGTGTGCCGCCGCCGGGCGGCATGGCGTCAACCTGAGCAGTAGGTCCGGATTCGGATGGGCCGATCAGGATGGCGGAGGAGGGCAGGTCGCCGTGGTCCCCGTGCTCCACGGTGAGGACATGCAGCCCGAACACCCCCGCCAACACCGCTAGCAGCAGCACCCAGCGGACCGGCACCCCTCCGAAAAGGACCCGTCGCAGTGTCGATGGCATGCCGGGGGCCGGGTTCGGCGCAAGCCCAACCGACGAAGTCCCCCCGTTCTCCATGCCCCCATTGAACCCTGGATTCACCGCCCGTTGAATACAACAGGCGGTGTACTGTTCGGCGCGTGGAAAACGCGGTCGACGGGTGGGTCAGTCATGGCGAGGTGCTTGCACGGTTCGGGTCGGCGTTGTCGGACCCGACCCGGTCCCGGGTGCTGCTCGCGTTGCGGGACGCCCCTGCCTACCCGGCGGACCTTGCCGAGTTGCTCGGGGTGTCCCGGCAAAGCCTGTCGAACCACCTGACCTGCCTGCGCGGTTGCGGCCTGGTGGTCGCCGTACCGCAGGGCCGGCGGGTGCGGTACGAGCTGGCCGATGACCGGTTGCGGCACGCCCTGACCGACCTGCTCGGTGTGGTCCTCGCCGTCGACGAGCGGTACTGCCGGGACGTCGACCGTGCCGGCGGGTGTGCGTTGATGGCCGCCGACCTGGCCGGCGTGACCGTGCCTGGCGCCCGGGCCGGCGGGGATCGCCGGGCGGTGCTGTCCCGGCGGATCCGCTGGTTCGTCGCGGCGACGATCACCTACAACGTCATCGAGGCCGTGGTGGCGATCACCGCGGGCAGTATCGCCTCCTCTACCGCGTTGATCGGGTTCGGGTTGGATTCGGTGATCGAGGTCGGGTCCGCGGTCGCTGTGGCGTGGCAGTTCGCCGGGCGGGACCCCGAGGCCAGGGAGAAGACCGCGCTGCGGATCATCGCGTTCTCCTTCTTCGCCCTCGCCGCGTACATCACCGTCGACGCGGTGCGAGCCCTGTTCGGGGCCGGGGAGGCGGCGCCGTCCCCGGTCGGGCTGATCCTGGCGGCGCTGAGCCTGGCCATCATGCCGTTCCTGTCCTACGGGCAGCGCCGGGCCGGCCGGGAACTCGGCTCCCGGTCCGCGGTCGCCGACTCCAAGCAGACCCTGCTGTGCACGTACCTGTCCGCGGTGCTGCTCGTCGGCCTCGGGTTGAACAGCCTGTTCGGGTGGTCATGGGCCGACCCGATCGCCGCCCTGGTCATCGCCGCCGTCGCCGTCCGCGAGGGCCGCGAGGCCTGGCGCGGCGACACCTGCTGCGCCCCGACGCCATTGGGTGCGCGCCCAGCCACCGATGCCGAGGCCGATCCCGCGGCGGCCTCGGCGGACAGCTGCACTGATGGGTGCTGCACCCCCGGACGGGGAACTACGGAACCACGATGACCAAGAACGACCGGTACGAGGACACCGACCCGGAAGAAGTCGCGGACACCGGCGGTGGGCGCCTGCACGCCGCCGCCGATGACGGGCAGGCCGCGAGCGAGGCGCCCGCGCACGGTCGTGGGGACGGGCATTCGCACGGGGTGAACCCGGACGCCGACAAGCGGTTCCTGACCGGGGCGCTGGCGTTGATCGTGGCGTTCATGGTCGCCGAGGTCATCGTCGGGATCATCGCCGGGTCGTTGGCGTTGATCTCCGACGCCGGGCACATGCTCACCGACGCCGCGTCCATTGCCCTGGCGTTGTGGGCGATCAACCTCGCGGCCCGCCCCGCGAAGGGCCGGTGGACGTACGGGTTCAAACGGGCCGAGATCCTGTCCGCGCAGGCCAACGGGCTCACTCTGCTGCTGCTCGCGGCGTGGTTCATCTACGAGGCGATCCGCCGGCTGTTCGAACCACCCGAGGTGCAGGGCCTGCTGGTGTTCGTCACGGCCATCGTCGGTATCGCGGTGAACATCGCCGCCGCCTGGCTGATCAGCAAGGCCAACCGGACCAGCCTGAACGTCGAGGGCGCGTTTCAGCACATCCTCAACGACCTGTACGCGTTCATCGCCACCGCGATCGCCGGTCTGGTCGTGGTGTTCACCGGGTTCGCCCGCGCCGACTCCCTCGCCGCGCTGGTCGTGGCCGGACTGATGATCAAGGCCGGGTACGGGTTGGTGAAGGAATCCGGGCGGATCTTCCTCGAGGGCGCCCCCGAGGGTCTCGACCCCGACCTGATCGGCCCGGCGATGGCGGCCCGGCCAGGCGTCGCCGAGGTTCACGACCTGCACATCTGGGACGTCACCTCCGGGATGCCCGCGCTGTCCGCGCACGTCCTGGTCGACCCCACCGGCGACTGCCACGCCGTCCGCCGCGACCTGGAGAAGCTGCTGACCGGTTACCGGATCGAGCACACGACACTGCAGGTCGACCACGCCGACACGTTCACCTCATCCGGCGGCAGCGTCGCAGCCGACCCGGACTGCGAACAACCGCACGGGAAACGGCACCAACCAACCCGGCCGGTCGCCCCACCCGCAGTTACCCTCCACCGCACTGACACACCGCACTGACAACGTGGTACCACCCCGGCGGCCATGGTCTCGGGCGCACCTATCGGGCGGCCAGCAGATCCCGGCGGTGCAGATACTCGGGTGCGTTTCGTCAAGCCATGGGCGCGCCGCCCGGCCCGCATCGGCTCTTGATAGCCCCCTGTCCGACCGCGCGAGAGTGCGACAGACCGGCGCAGGACGCTCGCCGCCGACTCAGGCGGTCCGGGATCTGCTGGCGTGAGCCCGGCTCTGCCGACGGGCACGCACCGCCTTCATCTCACGGCTGATGCCGCGACACCCTTGCTCCGGGTCCCGCCTGGCTCCGACTATCGAGTTGGCCCGGGCAAGCGGGACAGACATCGGCGGACGGGACGAGGAGCTTTTCTGTGCCGTTTGAACCGCACCAGAGCCCGGAAGGTATGTACTGGCCCTCTGACCTGGGCCTTTGCTCCCCCGACTGGACTCGAACCAGTAACCGTCCGATTAACAGTCGGATGCTCTGCCAATTGAGCTACGGAGGACCGGCGGTGCCGATGGCGGCAGCGCTGGACCAGAATAGCCCAGATCCCGTCGCGATCAGAATCCGTTGTGCCCGCCCGCTCTTTCGACACGAGTCCGTGCTGCGCGAATCGGACGGCAGGCTCAGATCGCAATCAGACCTGACTGCCAGGACACGCCGTGAGTAGGGAAGACTGTCCCGACGTGTCCGGATGGCGGGCGCGACGAAGGAGGTTGAGGCGATGATTCGTCTTGTGATCGGGATCGCCATCGGTTACGTCCTGGGATCCCGTGCGGGCAGGGAGCGCTACGAGCAGATCCAGCGGTGGAGCGCCAAGGTCGCCGACCATCCGGCGGTGCAGGGCACGGCCGGGTTCGTTCAGGCGAAGGTGTCTCGGGCCTTCTCCAAGGACGGCCGCTGACCGTCGTGGTACCGCGGGCTACTTCTCCATCTGACCGCGGCGCTTCTTCGGCCGGTGAACATCGACGCCGCCCATCAGCGCGACCCCGTTGATCCTGACGACCGGTGCGTCAGCGGGCCCGGTCACCCGGGCGTTGTCCTCGAACGCTCCCATGATGCCTGCGCCGTTGACGATCACCGTCAACCCCTCCGGCACCACGATGTCGACCCCACCCATGATCGCCACAGCCGTGATGGTGACGTCTCTCTCGGCGAACCGGGCCTCGGTCAGGTCCAGATCGATGCCGCCCATGATGGCGAGCGCAGTGAACTGGGTGGGAACCACCCAATTGCCGTTACGGCTCGCGCCGGACAGGATCCCGATGGCGACCGACGACGTCGGGACCCCCCCGACCGGCGACGGCACGGACGATGCCGGCACAGCGGATTTCGTCAGGTTGGGCTTCGATTGCGGGACCGTCGGCGCCCGCGGCACCAGGTCCGCGTGCCCTGGCAGGTCCCAGGTCACCGGTTCCAGTTCGCTCAGGGTCTTGGAGGCGTACACGGTGTCCAATCGCTCCTGCAACTCCGCCACCGTGAGCCGACCTTCGGCCATCGCCGTCTGCAGCACCCGCGCGACAGCTTCGCGGTCCGCGTCCGAAGCCCGCAATCTTCCGGGATCGAACGGTGGGTCGGCGTCCTGGGTCACGGGAAAAGAGTAGCCCGAGATGATCTCTCGCGATCCTGACGGTCACCCACGTGCTGCCGACGTGGCGCCGTCGGGGCAGGTCAGCTCGGGGTCGGGCCGCCGGCCAGCTCCGATGCCAGCTCCGCGACGGCGTCGGCGAACCCGAAGGCTGCCGGGTCGGCGCCGGGATCGAGTCGCACCTGCGTGACGAGCCCGTCACGGCCGGGCACCCGGCGCAGCACCACCCAGCCCCCACCGCCGGGGGAATCGAAGTGACCGCTGGCCACCACCGACCGGCGCACCCGGTTGTGCACCTCGTCGGTCAGTGAACTGCGGCCGGCGAGAAGGTACTCACGGGTGATGTCATCGGCGAGAACCACTGTGCTGTCGAACAAACCACCAACCAGCTGGGTCGGGATGATCGACAGCACCGACCCGGTGAGCCGGGCCTTGGCGATGGATTCCCAACCGGTGACCGACACGTCGTCACCGTCGATGTGCCACAACCCGAAACGGCTTGCAGCAAGGAGTGTTCCGTCGGTGAGGTCGGCCACGGCCTGGATGTGCTCGTCCTCGCGCAGAGCTGCCCGCAGCGGCGGTGGAAGGACAACGCGCCGCCATGGCCAGCGGATCGCCATCACGCGTCACCTCGCGCTCGGTCCGACAGAGCTCGCCGGTACTGCGCAACGGCCGCCAGGTCGGCCTGCAAGGTCCTCGCCCGCTCCCGATCTCCGACCGCCTCGGCACGCTGTAACGCCGACCGGAACTCGCGTTCCTGAACGGCCGCAACTCTTTCCGCCATCCCTGCGATGATTGCGCCGGCGTAGCGGGCGTTGACCGACAGTGGCGGAACCGGCGGCGGCTGGACAGCCAGCTCGGTGACCAGTGATCGAAGAACCCCCGACGGCAGACCCTCGGCCACCACATCGACCCAGGCCGCCGTCGATCCATCACCAGGCGGGCCGCCTGCCGCAGCGATCGCCTGGTGCACGGCCGCGTAGGCGGCGTTGGTGAACGCCTCCTCCCGCACCTGCGGATAACCGTCCACCACGAGATCCGGTCGTTGCAGGGCGAGTTGAAGGGCCTGCCGTTCGAGCATCAGGGTCCGATCGGACGGGTCCGGTCGACGAATGTCCGGCGAGGCATCAGTTCCGCGGTGATCGCCGTGCTCTGTCGGCGGCTCCAACTCCGGGTCGGGCGGTTCGACGAGGTCGAGATCGGTCCGCGCGGACCGGCCGTCGGGCTGCCCGGTCGGATTGCTGCCGTTTCGCTGGCCGGACGACGATGCCCTGCCGTGCGCCGCGGACTGCCGCTCACCCTGGGCAGCACCGTGGCCCGTTACTGGACCGGGGGGACGGACGGCGACGGAACGCGGCTGCGTGGTATCGGCGCGAGGCAGGTGGTTGCGATCGGACTCCCGGTGATCCCGATGGGGTGTCGGTCGCTGCCGCGCGGCGCGCGCCGCTGCGGCGTCGTACTCCTTGACCCGCTGACGAATCGGCGCCAGGTCGGATCCGAGAAGACCTGCGAGCCGGCGGATGTACTCGTCGCGCAGTGTCGACTCCTTGATCCGCGCGACCAGCGGTACGGCGGCGGCGGTGGCCGCCACCCGGCCCTCCGCCGTATCGAGGTCGTACTGCGCGAGGGTGCTCTGCACCGCAAAATCGAACAGCGGCGTCCGGTGCTCGACCAGCGCGCGCACCGCCTCGTCACCCTTCGCCTGACGCAGTTCACACGGGTCCATTCCGGCCGGTGCCACAGCGATGTAAGTGTTCGCCGCGAAGCGCTGATCCGAGTCGAAAGCCTTGAGGGCGGCCTTCTGCCCGGCCGCATCGCCGTCGAAGGTGTACACCACCTCACCCCTGATGACGTCTGAATCGAGCAGATACCTGCGCAGCACGCTGATGTGCTCCTCGCCGAATGCGGTGCCACAGGAGGCCACCGCGGTGGTCACCCCGGCGAGATGCATGGCCATGACGTCGGTATAGCCCTCGACAACGATCACCCGGCGCTGCCGGGAGATCTCCCGCTTGGCCAGGTCGAGCCCGAACAGCACCTGAGATTTCTTGTAGAGCATCGTTTCCGAGGTGTTGATGTACTTCGCCTCGAGCCGGTCGTCATCGAAGAGCCGACGCGCGCCGAAACCGACGACGTCGCCGGAGTTGTCGCGGATTGCCCACAGTAGGCGCCGGTGGAACTGGTCGATCGGGCCTCGCTGACCCTGACGCGCCAGTCCGGCCTTGTAAAGCTCTTCAAGCGAGAACCCCGACGCGGTCAGAGCTTTGACGAGCGCGTCCCAACCTTCGGGGGCGTAACCGCAACCGAAATGGGCCGCCGTGGCGAGATCGAATCCGCGTTCGGCCAAGAAAGCCCTGGCAGTCTCGGCTCCCGGCGTGTGCAGCTGCGCGGCGTAGAACTCCGCTGCGGCCTTGTTCGCCGCCAGCAACCGCGGCCGCGTTCCTCGTTCGGAGCGGGTCGACGTGCCGCCTTCGGTCATCGTCAGCGGGATGTTGAACCGCTCGGCAAGCCGCTGCACCGCCTCGACGAACGTCAGGTGCTCGATCTCCTGCAGGAACGTGAACACGTCGCCGCCCTGACCACACCCGAAGCAGTGGTAGTAACCGCGGGCCGGGCTGACCTGGAACGACGGGGTCTTCTCGTCATGGAACGGGCACAGGCCCTTGACGTTGCCGCCCCCCGCATTGCGCAGGGCGACGTACTCCCCCACCACCTGCTCGATGCGACTGGCGTCACGGACCCGTTCCTTGTCCGCATCCGATATCCGCCCCGCCACGCACGGAGTCTATGTCGGCAGCCGGGCCGGACCCGCCGGCTGTGCACGCGGACGGCGGATCGGCCGCCCCATCATCGGCCGGGCCGTCGGCGGCCGATGCACCTCAGTCGGGTTCCGGGCGTCCGGCGTCAACCAGCGTCGGTGGTACCGGTCGACGGGGCTCACGCACGCCGGCCAGGCCACCTCCGTCGTCGGGACCGCGGCCACGACCGTGTGCAGTCGCCGTGGCGGCCCGAGCCTTCCGCCCTACCCACAGCAGTGACCCGGCGGCCGCCAGCACGGCCACCCACCGCCCTACCGCGGAACGTTGGAGGTTCTGCATTCCCATGGCGTTCAGCGTTGCCCGTTCGTGCGGGCGCCACCACTGATTTCGCGAAAGGGTGAAAACAAGCGGCGACTGCGTCGTCAGCGGGGGGTGCCGCGGCCGGTGCGTGTCCTGTTGACCAGCCGGGCATGACGACTCACCGCCTGCGCGTCGGTGAGCAGCGAGACCTGATCGAGCACCACCCGCATCCGCTCGGCATCCCCGGCGGCTCGCTCGAAGGCACCGGAGAACATCGGATCCAGTGCCGCAGATCCCGTTGCGACCGTCAGCTCCACCAGCTCGACCAGCACCTCCTGCTCACGGTGCTGGATCGCGAGCCGCTCCGGATCGGCCATCACGTAGCGGCGGGCGATGGCCTTGAGCACCGCGACCTCCGCGCGGAGCACCGCAGGCACGTGCAGATCGGCGTCATACCGGTGCAGCGGCTCCGGTCCCATCGCGGCGCGCGTGGCGGCGATCGCACCGGTTGCGAGCCGTCCGGTCAGCTCGCTGGTCATCCGCTTCACCGCGGCATCGGCGACCGGGCCGGGCGGGTGACCGACCGCGGCGCTGACCGCCGGCAGATCGAGCAGCGCGCCGAGCACCGCTGCAAGCGTGTCGGGCGTGTGGTCCGAGAATGCCTGCGCGGCATGGCCGACGAGCAATCGTTCATCGCCATCGTCGAGCCTGGCCAGGTCGATACGGCCCGCGCTGACGCCGTCCTCGACGTCGTGGACGCAATACGCGACGTCATCGGCCCAATCCATCACCTGCGCCTCCAGGCAGCACCGACCGTCGTCGGGCCGGCCGTTGCGCACCCAATCCAGGACCGCGGCGTCATCGGCGTAGACACCGAACTTGCCGCCACGGGCGGGTCGTCGCCATGGGTACTTGATCACCGCGTCCAGCGACGCCCTGGTGAGGTTCAGCCCTGCCGGGCGACCGTCCTCGGTGATGATCTTCGGTTCCAGCCTGGTGAGCAGCCGAAGGTTCTGCGCGTTGGCCTCGAACCCGCCCGTGCTCGCACCGACCGCGTCCAGGGCGGCCTCGCCGTTGTGGCCGAACGGGGGGTGACCGATGTCGTGCGCCAACCCGGCCAGGTCGACAAGGTCTGCGTCACAACCGAGTTGTTCACCGATCTCCCGGGCGATCTGCGCCACCTCCAACGAGTGCGTGAGGCGGGTGCGTGGCACCGCGTCGTCATCCGGTGCCACCACCTGGGTCTTGCCGGCCAACCGCCGGAACGACCCGGAATGGAGAACCCGGGCACGGTCCCGGGCGAAGGGACTACGGCCGCCCACGCCGGCCGATTCCGGCAGACCCGCAGTCTTCGCGGGTTCGACGACCAGGCGCTCCAGGTCGATGCCGTCATACCTGGCGCTCATCATGGCCGCCGTCCGGCGCGGGTGTTCGGCGCTCCCGTCGGCAACCCGTCCCCCACCACCTCGACGCACGCGGATGTTCCTTCTCGGCCGCCGAGGCGACGCCTGTGCTGATCATGCCAGCAGCCCAGGCGGGTGTCCGGTTGTCTGCGGGCGCCCGTCCTGATGGGGTGATGCGCCTCGGGCTTCTCGAGGTCCGTCCCGTGGTCACCACGGGTTGTCGTTCGGTGGCGCGGTGCTCACCCGCTGCTGACGCCCCGGCTTGTACGGTGCCGACATGGGGCGAACCAACCGCATCCGGCTTGCTGGACTCGTACTGACCGTCGCAGTCTCCGCCGGCTGCTCGTCGACGATCGCCGGAACTGCAGCACCTGGCACCGCGGGACCGGGTCCGGGGGGCGGGAACACCGCCGCGGTCAGCTCGCCGGAGGCGACCGCGCCTTCCACCGGCTCACCGACCGGCAGTGCGCCGCTCACCGCGTCGACCTCGCCGAGCGGTCCGTCGACGTCAGCTCGGACCGGCCCGTCGACCACCGGGCCGTCGTCGACCCGCGGCGAGCCGGACGGCGCCGTCGGGACGATCGGTGACCCGGGGATCGGTGATCCGTACTACCCGACCAGCGGCAACGGGGGCTACCAGATCGACTCCTACGACCTGGATCTGAGCTACGACCCGCCGACGAATGACCTGCAGTCCACCGCGACGCTGGCCGGAACGGTGCTGTCCGACGAGGGTCTGACCCAGTTCAACCTGGACCTGCAACCCTCACTCGAGGTCTCCAAGGTCTTGGTGAACGACGCCGCGGCGACGTTCCGTCAGCAGGACGCAGAGCTCGTCATCACGCCGTCCGAGTTGCTCCCGGCGAAATCCGACCTGTCCGTGGTGGTCACCTATGGCGGTCGGCCGGGGCTGGTCTCCGGCGGAACGGCGGGGTTGGGAGACGGCGGCTGGTACCGCACGGCATCCGGTGGCGCCCTGGCAGCCGGTGAGCCGACCGGCGCATCGACCTGGTATCCGGTGAACGAGCACCCCGCCGACACCGCGACGTTCTCGGTGACCGCGACCGTCCCGGACAACTGGCAGGTGATGTCCAACGGAGTGCAGGAGACGAAGGGGCTTCCGGACCCGCCGGCCGGGGACGCCGTCTTCCGCTGGACCCTGAACCAGCCGGTTGCCAGTTACCTGACGACCATCTATATCGACGATTTCACCGTCGAGAAGGGGCAGATGTCCGACGGCAAGCCGGTGGTCTCCGCCATTGCGCGCAATGCCGGGCCGGATGCCCGCGCTCTTGCCGATCAAACCGGCCGCATCATCGACTTCCTGTCCAAGTATTTCGGACCCTATCCTTTCGACGCGGCCGGTGGGATGTTCACGGGCGAGCGTCTGGGTTATGCACTGGAAACGGCGACCCGGCCGGTGTATTCGAGGGGAGTCGATCTCGAAACCGTCGTGCACGAATTGGCGCACCAATGGTACGGCGACGATGTCGCCGTCCAGCGGTGGTCGGACATCTGCCTGAACGAATGTTTCGCCTCGTACGCCCAGTGGCTGTGGAGTGCCGACACCCAAGGGGCTGACCTGGACGAACAGTGGAAACAAGCAATGCAGCAGCTGGAACAGGTTCCCGATTTCTGGACCTCGCCACTTGTCGACATGGGCGCCGGAAACGAATTCACCAGGGTGTACGACCGCGGCCAACTCGCCCTGCACGCGTTGCGCAACGAGATCGGTGACGACGCCTTCTTCCAGCTGCTACGCGAATGGCCGCGGACCTACGGCGGCAAGAACGCAACGTTCGAGGACCTGGAGGAGAAGGTCAACGAACTGGCCGGACGGGACGTCACGCCGTTCATGGACGCCTGGTTCCGCGGCACGACGGTGCCCCCGCAGCAGTACCGCTACCCCGGCAACCTCGGGAACTGACGGCCGGCTCGCGCCCAGTCGGCGCCGAGGACGCCCGACGTGTCAACCCGCCCCGCCAGCACTGCGCCGCACGGTCGGCGTCGCCGGTTCAGCAGCCGACCAGCCGCGACGCCAGGTAGGCCTGAACCTGATCCAGCGCAACCCTTTCCTGCGTCATCGAGTCCCGGTCCCGAATGGTCACCGATTGGTCGGTGGCGGTGTCGAAGTCCACCGTCAGGCAGTACGGCGTACCGATCTCGTCCTGCCGCCGGTAGCGGCGGCCGATCTGCCCAGCGTCGTCGAAGTCGACGTTCCACGTCTTGCGCAGTTGTGCGGCGAGGTCCCGGGCGACCGGCGAGAGATCGGCGTGCCGGGACAGCGGCAGCACGGCAGCCTTCACCGGCGCCAGCCTCGCGTCCAACCGCAGCACCGTGCGCTTGTCCACACCGCCCTTGGTGTTGGGCGCCTCATCCTCGGCGTAGGCCTCCAGCAGGAACGCCATCATCGGCCGCCCGACACCTGCCGCCGGCTCCACGACATAGGGTGTCCAACGCTCGCCGGACTCCTGGTCGAAGTACGACAGGTCGACGCCAGAATGCTGCGAATGGGTCTTGAGGTCGAAGTCCGTCCGGTTGGCGATACCTTCCAGCTCACCCCATTCGCTGCCCTGGAACTTGAATCGGTATTCGATGTCGACGGTCCGCTTGGAATAGTGCGACAACTTTTCCTTCGGATGCTCGAATTGCCGGAGATTGTCCCTGTCGATTCCCAGGTCGACGTACCATGCGGTTCTGGTGTCGATCCAGTACTGGTGCCACTCTTCGTCGGTGCCCGGCTTGACGAAGAACTCCATCTCCATCTGCTCGAATTCGCGGGTGCGGAAGATGAAGTTGCCCGGCGTGATCTCGTTCCGGAAGGACTTGCCGATCTGGCCGATACCGAACGGCGGCTTCTTGCGCGATGAGGCCGCGACGTTGTTGTAGTTGACGAAGATCCCCTGGGCCGTCTCCGGGCGCAGATAGTGCAGACCGGACTCGTCCTCGACGGGGCCGAGAAATGTCTTCAGGAGACCGTTGAATTCCTTCGGCTCGGTCCACTGACCGCGCGTTCCACAATTCGAGCAGACGATGTCGGCCATCCCGTTCTCCGGCTGGCGGCCCTTCTTCTCGGCGTACTCCTCTTCGAGGTGGTCAGCGCGGAAGCGGTGGTGGCAGACCAGGCACTCCACCAGCGGGTCGACGAACGCGGCGACGTGCCCGGAGGCGACCCACACCTGGCGCGGCAGGATCACCGAGGAATCGAGCCCGACGATGTCATCGCGGGACCGCACCATCGCGTTCCACCACTGCCGCTTGATGTTGTCCTTCAGTTCAACGCCCAGTGGGCCGTAATCCCACGCCGACCTCGTACCGCCGTAGATCTCACCGCTGGGGAAGACGAATCCCCGTCGCTTGGCGAGTGAGACGACGGCGTCGATGCGATCGGCCATGGTGCGACTCCTGTGCTGCGGCCCGCGGCACGATGGCGGCGGGCGATGTCCCCCACCGGTGGATTCCGAGGGGTCGGTCAACGACCGTCGAGCCTAATGACTGACAGGCGCCGCTCTGACCACTGTGTCTGCCGGCGCGCTCTGAACCCGGCATTGCCGGGTGCGCCCGGGAGACGACTGGGGACCGTCCTTCAGCGTCCCGGTTCGGGCACGGTGACGTCCGGCTCCCAGAACCGCCCACCGTCAGCTGCCGACAGCACCTCGAAAGCACCGGAGGTCTGCACCTGAGCGCCGGACAGCCAGGGGATCAACACGGCCCGCACCGGTAGCGGCGACTGCGCCCGGCGGTAGGCAGCCGCTGTGTCGAATTCGGCAACCAGCACGAGCCGACCCGCGTCCTCGGTGGAACGCCCCCACCGGACCCACCTCGTATCGGGCTGCTCGGCCAGCAGTCGAACCGGTTCTTCCGCCTTCGCCAGCGCTCCCCCGGGCTCCTCCCCTGGAGGGAGGTCGAAATGAGCGATCATCAAGAACATGCTTCGCCCGCTGAGCGGCTGCGCGTCATCGGAACATCCTGCCCTGCCTTGCAACCATCGCCCCGGCAATCATCGTGCGCTCACGGCAAGTCGGGATCCCTGCGGAGTTCTGGTCACCTTCACCTGGCTGGGGATGCGTTGGCGCAACTCGTCGACGTGGGACACCACGCCGACCACGCGCCCACCGGCCCGTAACTCATCCAGCGTGCTCATCACAAGATCCAGGGCGTCCGGATCCAGGCTGCCGAACCCCTCGTCGACGAACAGCGTGTCCAGCACCCGACCACCGGATTCCGCTGCGACCACATCGGCAAGGCCCAATGCCAGCGCAAGCGAGGCCAGGAACGACTCGCCGCCGGACAGGGTTTTGGCCGGGCGGACGAGCCCGGACCAGCCGTCGAGGATGTCCAGGCCGAGACCGCCCGCGCGGCCGCGGGACTCACGTTCGGTGGAGTGGACGAACGTGTATCTCCCGGCCGACATCTTGTCCAGGCGCTGCCCGGCACTCACGGCCACCTGCCGGAGCCGTTCGGCGAGCACATAGGTCCGCAACGACATCCCGAGCGCGTTCTGACCACGGCCCAGCATGACGTCGGTCAGCGCAGACACTTCGGCGTCCCGCCGGGCCACCGGTTCCCGGGCTCGGACGGCGTCGGTGAGCCGGCGGGCAGCGGACGCCGTCTGGTCCCGCCTGGCGATCGCGGCGTGCGCGGCGGCCAACGCATGCTCGGCGCGCTGCGAGGCTTCGGCAGTCAGGGCCGTGACCTGCTCGAGATCGACAACCACCTCCGCGCTCACGTTCGCCAGCGCAGGGTCGGTCAACTGGTCGCGGACCGCGGCTTCCTCGTCATCTGCCGCCCGCACCCGACGACCCAGTTCGCCGACGTCGAGGCCGGCCACCGTGACGGCCTCGGCGACAGAATCGAACCCGGCGTCCGCGACAGCGTCGGAGAGTGCACGTTCCGCCTCGGCCGCCGCGGCTGCCGCGGACGACAGCCGCGCCGACGCGGCCACCACCGCGTCGCAGGCCTCGGCGCGCCTGATCAGCCAGGCCCGCCTGACCGGCACCGATTCATGACCCGACCTTGCCTTCTGCAGCCGGGCGGCACGCTTCTCGGTGCGCTGGCGCAGGTCGCTGATCTCCTTCGCACCCGCGGCCAGAACAGCCGAAAGGTCTTCGCGCCGCAGTCCGTGCTCGAACTGCGCTTTGCCGGCCGCTTCCCGCAGGCCGACCAGGGCCTCATGGTTGCGCGCCACCGCGGTGAGCCGGCGGTGCTGCTCGGTGCACTCCGCCAGTCGCACCCGGGCGCGTGCGACATCGTCGCCCGCTGCGGCCTGTTGAGCAGCAGCCAGGGCGGCCGAGAGGTCCCACCTCCGTCGCGTGGCTCTGTCGCGTGCGGCGCCGGTATCGGTTTCCGCCTGCTGCGCCACCTGGAGTTGCTCCGGTCGGACCACCGGGGAGCCGTGCGGTGCGGGTGACGGATGCCGGCAGGAGCCGCACACCGGGCATGGTTCCCCGGACGCCAGTGACGCTGCCAACTCGGTGGCGATTCCTGCGATCCGCTGCTGGACCAGGGCCTGTCGAGCGTCGACGGCGGCCTGGTGGACGTCGGTCGCGGCACTGGCCGCCTGCGTCGCCGTCTTCAGTTCGAGCTCCAGCTCGACGACCGAGACCGCGGCCGCCAGGACCCGCTCGGCCGCAGCCAATTTCTCGGTCGCTGACGGCAGCAGGTCACGCGCGGACCGGGCTGCGGCCACTCGCCGGTCCAGCTCGGTGATCTTTGCGGGCAGGCCCGCGAGACGCTGCTCGACGTCCACCGCCACGACCTCGTCCCGGTGATGACGTGCGCGAGCGACGGCAAGGGCGGCCAGCTCCCGCTCCTGTTCGGCCGCCTCGGCGATCACCCCGGTCAGCCGCCCGGCCAGCTCACGGTCCGACGCCGCGGCGGCATGGACGGCCACCGGATCGTCTGCCAGCAGACCGAGTTCCCTGACATCCGAGGGCCTGGCGGCCGCGTTGATCGCATCCAGCGCAGCATCTGCAACGGTCTTGTCGCGGTCGGCGGCGGCGGACGTGCGAGCGGCCGTTCGGGCAGCGGCCAAGGCAGCAATCACGGGAGCCGCTGCGGCGGCCTTGGCCAACAGCGCGCGACTGCGTTCCACCTCCGGCCGGCGTCGCTCCAGATGTTCGCTGCGTTCTTCCAGACGTCGTCGCCGGTTGACCAGTTCCGCCGTCGCCTTTGCCGCCTCGAGCTCCTGCGCCCGACGGCGGCGCTCCGTGCGCGTGTCCGATGCCTCCAGCACGGCGAGTTCCGCGGCGTCCGCGAGGTGATCCCGGACATCGGCCAACCACCCGACCTGGTCGCCGTCCGCCTCCCGGCCGGCGGATTCCGCCACCCTGGCCACCCGGTGCCGGACCTCCTCATCACACTCGCGCAGTGCCGCACCGGCCTCCCGTCGGGCCGTCGCGAACCAGTCTTCGACCCTTCCGAAGCGGCCGGTGTCGAACAGCCGCTCCAGCAGGTTGGCCCGCTCGGTGGTATCCGCCCGCAGGAAGCGGGCGAAGTCGCCCTGTGGCAGCAGGACCACCTGGAAGAACTGATCGGCCGACATCCCGAGCAGGTCGATGATCGCGTCACCGATCTCATCGGCGCGGCTCAGCCCCTCCACCGGGCGGCCGTTCGGGCCGGCACCGATCCACCGCAGCGACACCTTCCCGCGTTGCAGGGTCGTCCCGGCGCCGCGGGTCTTCGGACGTTCGTACTCGGGCCGCCGGACGATCTCCAGGCGCACGCCGCCGAGGGTGGCTTCCAGCACGACCTGCGTCACGACCTCGCGCGGCGCGCGATCGCAGCGCAGACGTCGCGCCTCGTTCCGTGGACCCGGCACCCTGCCGAACAGGGCGAACGCGACCGCATCCAGCAGGGTCGTCTTTCCTGCACCGGTGTCGCCCTGCACGAGGAACAAACCGTCGGCGCCGAGGGCGTCGAAATCCACCACCTGGGTGTCGGCGAACGGCCCGAACCCGGTCAGTTCCAGCCGGTGCAACCTCATCGGATCGGCCTCATCAGACGCGCTCCGTCAGTCTTTCGGCGAGCAGCGAGCGCTCGAGCAGCTCCCGCTCGGCGGCGGTCGGTGGGGTGCCGCGTGCCGCGGTCACGAAATCCGTCAGCAGGGCTCCGTCCCCGGGCAGTCCGGTCCCTGTTCGCGTCGGCGACGGACCTGGTGGTCGGGCCGGGGTCCATTGCGCCACCAGCACGTGCGGGAAGCGTTCACGCAGCCGGCGCATCGGTTCCATCGGGCGGACCAGGTCGGTGAGTTCTACCGAGAGATAGGCGTCCACGAGATCGGCGTGTCCAACGAGGACCTGGTCGAGAGTTCCGGCGATCGTCGCGAGTCGGCGAACCTCCGGGAGATCGAGCCGCTCGACCTCGACGGTCCCATCGATCGCCAAATCCACCAGCCACACGCCTTTTCGCTGGCCCGCCTCTGAAAAGGCATACGGCAATGGCGATCCCGAATAGCGGACCCTGTTGTCGATCACCTGCGCACGATGCAGATGACCGAGTGCGACATAGTCGAACCCCTCGAAAAGGTCGGCAGTCACCGATTCGACGCCGCCGACGGCGATCGACCGTTCGGAACCCGACGCGGCGCCACCGACGACAAACGCATGTGCCAGCACGACGCTCCGGGTTCCCGGCGGGCGGGACGCGAGGTCGGCGCGCACCTGCGCGAGCGCCGCCTGCATCACCTGCTGGTGCCCGACCCGCGCCGGCAGGTCCCACACTGCACGGGCCAGATCGGGTTCCAGATAGGGAATCGCATACAGCGCAACGGGTCCGTGCTCGTCATGCAGCAGCACCGGACTGCCCGCCTCGCGTACCGCGGTCCGCAGGTGAAGCCCGCCAACGGCGAGGAAATCAGCGAAAGCGCCGAGCCTGGGCGCCGAGTCGTGATTGCCGGAGATGAGCACGATGGCACTGCCCGCCGCGCGGATCCGGGCGAGGATGCGGGTCGCGCATTGCACCGCCTCCGGCGCGGGAACGGCTCGGTCGTACAGATCCCCCGAGATGACGACGACATCGGCCCGGTGGTCGGCCGCGAGATCCGCGAGTGCGCCGAGCACCAGCTCCTGATCGGCCAGCAACGACCGACCGTGGAAGGTCCGACCGAGGTGCCAGTCGGAGGTGTGGATCAAGCGCATGGGGTCACGGTAGGAGCGAGGTCCGACAGTCCCCGGGAGCAACGCGCACAACGGCGCTGGTAAATCGAACGCAGCCGCACGCCCGCGCGCCACTGTCAGCCGAGGTCCACCGCGCTGATTCGGTACCCGACGTCGGTCAAGACGAGAGAAAAAATGCGCCTTTCGACGGAACGGGCCGCGGTGAGCGCGATCTGATGACCGTCCGCGTCCAACACCGGATACGCCGGCAGACTTCCGCGTACGACGACCCGGACCGCAGACGTCCCACCGTTCGACGCGGCGCCCGCAGTCTGCGCGCCGCGGTACACCTCAGGCGCGCGAGCGGGCTCGGCAGCGCCGCCGCCGCGCACCACCGTCACATCATCGATGCGATGCACTGCGCCGCCGATCCGCCATCCACGCCGTGCCAATGATCGGATCAGCGCTTCGTCCGCCTCCGCCGCGGCGGAGCCGGAGACATAGACCTCATCGAGCAGGGCGGGATCTCCGGTCGACAAGGCCCTGCCGCGCCCTTCGTCGAGCGCAGTGACCACAGCCCGCCAATCCGCCTCCTGGGCAGATCCGGGCCGGCCGGCGGAGGTCTGCGATGCGAAAGTACTGGCCTGCACGGTGGTGTCCACCGGCACGGCGGTATCGGTCGACGCCGAGGTGTCGGCAGGCATGGCGGTCGGGATTGCCACACCGGTGTCCTCGGCGGCAACGCCGCTGCCTGCCGCCGCGCTGGCGTCCTCGGAGCCGGTCGACCACACCCACACCTGAACTGCAACCACCATGACCAGCGTCACCGTCAAGACCGCGATCCCGGCGCGCGCCAACGGAGACGGGTCCGTCGGCGAACCACCGAGCAGCGCACGGAGAGGACCGGCTTGAACTGCCGACGCGGTGAACATCGCGCGGAATCGCGACTGCGCAGGCGGCCGCCGAACGCCGTGCCGACCCTGAGTGGCGATTGCTGTGCAGGCGCCGACAGGTTCTGTTGTCGATGTGCCGGATGGATCGCCGACTCTCGTTCCGGGCCGGTCCGCCCAACCGCCCCACCGGGTCGGCGTTGACGCTGCTGGCACCGATCCTGGGCCGAACGGCACCGGTGACGGCGCACCGATGGCCGCCAGCATTCCCACCAGATCGGCGGCAACGGGTCGGGCGGCCGGATCATCGAGCAGCATCCTTCGAATCAGCTGCAACAGGGCCGGCGGACCGGCCCCTTCCGGAGGCTCCGGCCACACCCCGGCTGTCGACTGGATGAGGACGTCGGCCGGATCGTCCGCAGGCCAGGCGGATGACCCTGTGAGGCAATACAGCGCGACGGATCCCAGGGAGAAGACGTCGGCCGCAGGTGTGATCGCCGCATGCTGGAGGCGCTCACCGCGCACCACCTCCGGCGCCACATCCCAGCTGTCGCCGGGCAGCCCGCCGCTGACGTCACTGATCAGAGTGCTGATGGCCACGGCAGTCAAATACGGCCGGCCGTGCTCATCGAAGAAGACCGCACCAGCGCCAACACCTGCGTGCCGGACCCCGGCCCGATGCACCGCTGCAAGCGCACTGGCCAGCGGAACCAGCACAGTCAGTGCTTGACCGGCGTTGAGCGGGCCGCGACGTCGGATCAGTTCCAGCAATCTCCCACCGCGCGGCCATCCGGAAACCACCGCGATCCGATCGTCATCGGTGATGACGTCCGTCACCGGCAGCAGGTGCGGATGAGCGACGCCGGCGGCGGCATCGACCACGCGCCGCACCTTCTCGGCGTTGCTGATCGGCAGCATCAGCAGACCAACCGGGTCTCCCGCGTCGTCCTCACCTCGCCACAACGCGGCACCGGTGGCCCGGTGCCCGCCGTCCGGGCGCTCGAGGGCGGTGTAGCCACCGATGCGCACCGTCATGGCGCGGACCATAGGCGTTGGCGGGTCGAGCCCCACCGAGTTGTCCACAGGCTCCAGTCGAATCGTGAGCGAGCAGGCCGTCCGCCGGCTATTTCCGTCCGGGCGTAGCGTCGTCCCCATGCGTGACCACAGCGTTCCGCTCCGTTTCGAGCGCGCGGGACTGGTTGATTACCTGACCGCCTGGGACCGGCAGCGGGATCTGGCAACCGCCAGAGCACAAGGCGCCGGCCCGGACACCGTGTTGCTGCTCGAGCATCCGGCCGTCTACACGGCCGGCAAACGGACGCAACCCGAGGACAGGCCCACCGATGGCACCCCGGTTGTCGAGGTGGACCGCGGCGGTCGTATCACCTGGCACGGCCCAGGCCAGCTGGTCGGCTATCCGATCGTGAAACTGGCCGAACCGGTGGACGTGGTGGGTTACGTCCGGCTGCTGGAAGAGGTGCTGATCGCGGCGTGTGCCGACCTGGGTCTGCAGGCCGGTAGGGTCGCCGGCCGTAGTGGCGTCTGGCTCCCGTCCGGCGGCGGCAAGCCGGAGCGGAAGGTGGCGGCGATCGGCGTTCGCATCGCCCGCGGCGTCACCATGCACGGCTTCGCCCTGAATTGCGATCCGGATCTTGCCGGCTTCGACCGGATCGTCCCGTGCGGCATCACCGACGCCGGCGTCACCAGTCTCACACTCGAATTGGGTCGAAGCATCACGGTTGACGATGCCCTCGATCCGGTCACCGACCGGCTCCGGCAAGGCCTGTCAGGTGAACTGGCAGTGAGCGCTTCACAGCCGCGGGAACAGGTGATAGCTCCGACGCCCGGCGTGGATTGGCATCTGCACCCAGCGCTGGCGCAGCCACGCTGACCTGCGTCAGCGCCCGCGCCGACAGTGCGTCCAGCAGCAGTGTCGGACGAGGGTGCAACAGTGTCCGGCGAGGGTGAAACAATGATCCGTCCCGATGTGGGTGTGGCCACTGCGGCGCCGGGGAACCGCCCTATCGAAACCCGAAAGAGCCGTGGCAATGCCCGCACTGTCAGGCGACTGATGAGGAGTACCAATGAGCACGCCCACCGAGCATCGAACGACTGCACACGACCTGGCCGTCAAGGCGTCGGAGATCGCTGAAAAGGTGGTCGACCGTTTCAGCGATGCCACCAGCGACGCAGCGGTCAAGGCTGCCGCGCTCGCCGGCGAAGCCGCAACCGCCGCCCGGCCACACGTCGAGAAGGCCACCTCGCGCGCCGCCGCACTGGCCGGCGAGGCCGCAACCGCCGCCCGGCCACACGTCGAGAAGGCCACCTCGCGCGCCGCCGCACTGGCCGGTGAAGCCGCAACCGCCGCCCGGCCACACGTCGAGAAGGCAACCGACTCACTGGAGGTATCGGCGAAACAACTCGGCCGCCGCGCTCGCAAGGCGGCTCATCGCGCGTCGGTTCAGGCCTCCAAGAGCGCCAAAGCGACCGAGCACAGGGCCGGCCTGGCCGCTGCCGCGCTGACCGAAAAGGCACAGGCATCGTTGGCCCAGGGGGTCGCCACCGTTGCTGCGCAGGCAGCTGACGCCGCCCACAAGGCGACCGCGGTGGCCGACAAGGCTGCGAAGAATGCCGAGTCCACCAGCAAGAAAGCAGGCCGGAAGGCCGAGGGAAAGAAAAGGCATCCGGTTCGGCGCCTGCTGCTGATCACTGTGGTGGCTGCCGGTGGTGCCTATGCCTACCGCAAGCTCCGGGCCGGTGGAACTCCCATCCCCGACAACCACCCGGCACCGACATACGCCCCACCGAGTCGCCCGGCCGGCGACGGTTCGGCCGCCGCGGCCGGCAAGGTATCGGACGCCGTCGATGGACTGAAGGACAAGGCCTCCGACGCCGCCGACACTGTCAAGGACAAGGCCTCCGACGCCGCTGAAGCCGCCAAGGATCTCGCCGGTCAGGTCAAGGACAAGACTGGTGACGCCGCTGACTCTGCGAAGGACGCCGCCGGCCATGCGCAGGACGCTGCTGATGCGGTGACGGACAAGGCCAAGACCACGGCCGATCGGGCCAAGGACAAAGCTGCCGACGCGGCCGACTCGGCCAAAGGCGTCAAGGAAACCTCGTCCGACGGCGTCGGAGCCGCCACCATCATCGTGACCGACGACCTCCCATCCGCCGGCGGCGATCTTGCAGCTGCCACCGGCACATCCACCGAAAAGGCCGGCGCGGCGGACTTCGCGCCGGATCTGGCCGACGCGGCCGCTGAGAATGCTGGACTCGCTGACGACGATCTGTCCGTCGCCGCGCAGAAGGCCGACGAGGCAGCGACAAAGAAGGCAGGCGAGGCCACATGACCCTGGCCCCCGAGGGTCGCAAGTTGCTCCGGCTGGAAGTTCGCAACGCTGCAGTGCCGATCGAGAAGAAGCCAGACTGGATCAAGACCAAGCTGCGGACCGGGCCGGAGTTCCAGAAGCTGCAGTCCCTGGTGAAAACCGAGGGACTGCACACGGTGTGCCAGGAAGCCGGTTGCCCCAACATCTACGAATGTTGGGAGGACCGGGAAGCAACCTTCCTCATCGGCGGTGATCAGTGCACGCGTCGCTGCGACTTCTGCCTCATCGACACCGGTAAGCCAGGTGAGCTCGACCGGGACGAGCCGCGACGGGTCGCGGAATCCATCCGGGCGATGAACCTGCGGTACGCGACGATCACCGGCGTCACCCGCGATGACCTGCCGGACGAAGGTGCGTGGCTGTACGCCGAGACCGTCCGACAGGTGCACGCGGCCGCGCCGGAGACGGGAGTCGAGATCCTGACGCCCGACTTCTCCGGCAAGCCTGATCTGCTGGGTCAGGTGTTCGACGCGGCACCGGAGGTCTTCGCGCACAACTTGGAGACGGTGCCCCGGATCTTCCGGCGGATCAGGCCGGCCTTCACCTACGAGAAGTCGCTGGACGTGATCGCCCAGGGCAGGGCCGCGGGCATGGTCACCAAGTCGAATCTGATCCTGGGAATGGGAGAAACTCGCGCTGAGATCACTCAAGCGCTGGTCGATATGCACAGCGCGGGATGCGACCTCGTGACGATCACGCAGTACCTGCGGCCGACGCCGCGGCACCACCCGATCGAGCGCTGGGTCAAGCCGCAGGAATTCGTGGAGTTGGCCGACGAGGCCCGCGCCGTCGGCTTCGCAGGTGTCATGTCCGGACCGCTGGTCCGCTCGTCGTACCGGGCCGGAACGTTGTACCGGCAGGGCGCCGAGGCACGAGCGGCACGGCAGGAATCTCTGAGCGCGAAGGGCTGAGTCCCCGCCGGCCCGGAATTCGGCAGGGCTGCCCCGGTGTGCACGGTCATCCCCGACCGTTCGGACCGGGGCAGCGTCCGTTCGGGGCCGTGACGAACGAAGCAACGGGCCAGTGACCGGCTGTTCCAGTTGAGCCCAGCCGATTGCACCCGACCCAAGGTCGATTTCGCGACAGCTGGTGCTGGCCATCCTGGACGGCCTCCGCCGACAGTGGACGGCGTCGCTGCACCGTCCACCTCATCAGCCCACTGGCACTATCCTCGGTGTCATGGCTAAGACTGCCGCCAACGCAGGCGCTTCCTCCAAGACCGACGACCGGGAAGCAAAGAAGGCGGCCAAGGCAGCGAAAAAGGTCGCCGCCAAGGAGCGGCGCAGCCAGATCTGGCAGGCCTTCCAGATGCAGCGCAAGCAGGACAAGCGGCTGCTGCCCTACATGATCGGCGCGCTCGTCGGTACCGCTGCGCTGCTCACGCTGGCGCTCATGTGGTTTCTGCCGTGGTGGATGGTCCTGCCGCTGGGGATCCTGCTGGGCGCACTCCTCGCCATGATCATTTTCTCGCGCCGGGTGCAGAGCAGCGTCTACAAGCAGGCGGAGGGCACTCCGGGCGCCGCGGCGTGGTCGCTGCAGAACAATCTTCGCGGGAAGTGGCGGATCACCCCAGCGGTGGCCGGCACCTCGCACATGGACGCCGTTCACAGAGTGGTCGGCCGTCCGGGCATCATCCTGGTCGGCGAGGGCGCACCGCATCGGGTCAAGCCGTTGCTCGCTCAGGAGAAGAAGCGGATCGCGAGGGTGGTCGGCGACACCCCGATCTACGACGTCATCGTCGGCAACGAAGAGGGCCAGACCCCGCTGCGCAAGCTGAACCAGTACCTGATGAAGCTGCCTCGCAACATTCCCGCAGGGGCCGTCGTCGACCTCGACAACAGACTGACGGCGTTGTCGGCCCGCACCGCGCAGGCGGGGCTGCCGAAGGGCCCGATGCCGGCCGGCGTCAAGCAGCGCAACGTACAGCGCGCCATGCGCCGTCGCTGAACGGCGCTCATCCGGGCTGTCTCGCGCTGGCAGGCACCGGGCGACGACTCCGTGCGGCAAAGCGATGATCGTGTGCTGAGCGGCGAGCCGATCGCACATCGGCACGCAGGCGCTCAGCGAAGGCGCAGCACGATCGTCCGACAGAGCCGGTCGTGCAGGCCCCGGCCGTTCTGGTCCTGCAACAGCGGCGGCACGATGACGAAGATCAGTAGCGTCCGCGGGATCGCCCAGAGGCCGACGAACGATCCGCCGCTCATCGGCACCACCCGTATCCCGACGGCGGCCTGCCCCGGCGTGATGCCGAACAGGCCGACGGTGACAACTGTCATCGCCGCCCACACGAACAGGCTGGTGTTCTGTGGCGGGTCAGGAGCGGTGATCGCCCAGGCCGCCAGCGCCGAGATCAGGATGTCGATCACAAAGGCCGCGGAACGGCGCCCCATGGATGCGACCGCGCCGACTCCGGCGCTGGGCAGCCCCAACGACTTTCCCGGGTAGGACCGCTCTGCGGGACCTTCTGCCGTCACCATGCTTGCCAGGGTAGAGACCGTGCCGCGCGGCCCTTCGTACACGCACGGTTCCCGCCTGTGCTGCATCAGGGTGACCCGGTGCACTGTTGCGCGGATCCCAGCGGGTGACCGTCGCACCCCATTAACCGGCGCGAAACAACTCCGAGACGGGCGGGCAACACGGTTTGCCTACCGTGGCCCACGCGTGCCGGACAGCCTGAATCGGACGACACGTGCACAACGGCACCAGCGGTGAACGTCGTGCGGCCGGCGCCGGGTGTCCGGCCGGAGTCGGCCGTCCACGTGCCACACCAGCGTCACTCGTGCGGAGGCCTCCCGGCCACCGTTGTACCGTCCCTGCCACCACGGTTGTCACCCGACCAGCACAAGGAGCGCGTGCGTGTTCTCCACTTCAGAAGAGCTAGTCGCCTACATCGCGGACAACGATGTCGAGGTCTTCGACATCCGGTTCTGTGACCTGCTCGGCGTCATGAACCATCTCACCGTCCCGGCATCCAGTGTCTCGGTCGACTCGCTGGCAGGGGGTATGGCCTTCGACGGCTCGTCGATCAAGGGCTTCCAGTCGATCCACGAGTCGGACATGACGCTGCTCCCCGATGCGACGACGGCCCGCGTCGATCCTTTTCGGAAGCGCAAGACGCTGACCTGCAACTTCTTCGTGCACGACCCGCTGACGCTGCAGCCGTACTCGCGTGACCCGCGCAACGTCGCCCGCAAGGCCGAGGAGTACCTGGCCAGCACCGGCATTGCCGACACCTGCTTCTTCGGCGCAGAAGCCGAGTTCTACATCTTCGACAACGTGCAGTTCGAGACCGGTATGACAGGCTCGTTCTACAAGGTGGACTCCGAAGAAGGCTGGTGGAATACCGGCCGCGACGAGCAGCCCAACCTGGGGTACAAGGTCCGGACCAAGGGCGGCTACTTCCCCGTCCCGCCGTACGACCACCACGCTGATCTTCGCGAGGACATGACCGCGAACCTGATCAGCATGGGATTCGACATCGAGCGCGGCCACCACGAGGTCGGTGGCGGGCAAGCGGAGATCAACTACAAGTTCAACACCCTGCTGGCCTCGGCGGACGAGGTCATGCTGTTCAAATACATCATCAAGAACACGGCTTGGGCGCAGAACAAGACCGTCACCTTCATGCCGAAGCCGCTGTTCGGCGACAACGGCTCGGGAATGCATGCGCACCAGTCGCTGTGGGCCGACGGCAAGCCGTTGTTCTATGACGAGGCTGGGTATGGCGGCCTGTCGGACACTGCGCGGTACTACATCGGCGGTCTGTTGCACCACGCGCCGTCGCTGCTGGCGTTCACGAACCCGACGATCAACTCCTACCACCGGCTGGTCCCCGGCTACGAGGCGCCGGTCAACCTGGTGTACTCGGCCCGGAACCGCTCCGCGTGTATCCGTATCCCGCTGACCGGCACCAATGCCAAGGCCAAGCGCCTGGAGTTCCGCTGCCCGGACCCGTCGGCGAACCCGTACCTCGCCTTCGCCGCGATGATGATGGCCGGCCTCGACGGCATCAAGAACAAGATCGAGCCGCCGGCACCGGTCGACAAGGACCTCTACGAACTGCCGCCGGACGAGGCCGCCAACATCCCGCAGGTTCCGGGTTCACTGGCCGCCGTCATCGACCGGCTGGAGCAGGATCACGACTACCTGCTGGAGGGCGGTGTTTTCACGCCTGACCTGATCGACATGTGGATCAAGCTGAAGCGCGACGAGATCGACGCGATCCGGCTCCGCCCGCACCCGTACGAGTTCGACCTGTACTACGACATCTGACCCGGCGAGAGTTCCGCCTGTCACCGACATCTCGCCGAAACGGCGGTTGAGCGGGCCAGCGTCACAGACGCTGCCCGCTGTCAGCCGCCGTTTCGCGCGATGCGGCCCCTCGACGCTCGCCGCCGAACGGTCCTATCGCCGGGATGATGGACAGCCTCCCGGGCCAGGACATCCCGAGTTCGGGCAGCTGCACCGGTGTGGTGACCTTTCGTCCAGGTGCGCGTCGGTCACTGCAGCAACGTGGCGAAGAGGTCGACATACTGGGTGAGATGCCGGTCGCCGAGGTACTCCGCTGTCACCCTTTCCTGTCCGGCGGTGCCGAGGCGAGCGGCGAGCCGGGGGTTGTCGAGCAGGACGTGCAGGGCGTTCGCAAACGCGTCCAGGTCTGAGGGGTTGTCGATCAGCAGTCCGTCGCGACCGTGGCTGATCTGGTCCTGAATACCGCCGACTGCGGAGGCGATCATCGGCCGGCCCTTCCACAAAGCCTCGGTCACGGTCAGGCCGAAGCCTTCGACCAGGCTCTTCTGGACCACGATTGCCGCGTGTCGTTGCAGCGCGTTGACCATGATCGCGTTCTCGTCCCCATCGTCCATGGGCAGACTGACCAGGTGCACGCGCGCCCTGACCTCGGGCGCCAGTTGCTCCCTCATCGCCTGGCAGTCCCGCAGCACGATGGCGCCTTCCGGGTCATCGGTCACCGCGGAGATGTCCGGACCGACGAGCATCAGATGCACGTCCTTCGGGGTAGGTCGCATGCTGAAGCCGGTGAGCACACCTGTCATGTCCTTGAGCCGGTCCCAGCGACTGACCTGGATGACGAGTCGGTCGGACACCGAGGGTAGTAGGTCCGAACCCAGCAGGCCGCTGTGCGAACGGACCATGCCTCGACTGCCGTCCCGGCGGGTGAACCCGAGTTCGCGACCGTCGTCATCGCCGGTCAACAGCCCGGCACGGACAAGGATCGTGGTGACCTCGTCCGGTGCCAGGTCCCTGTTCTTGGCCGAGAAAGGATCGATCGAAGGGGGTATCACCCAGAGGCGGTCAGTGTCCGCCCACGTCGGTGCGTACGCCTGGCGGGAAAAGATGAATGCGTCGGCGTGCTCGGTGTACCTGCGCAGGAACTGCCAACCGTCCCGCGCTCGCTCGTTGAGCTCATCACGACCGACGTGGCAACGCCAGATGACGATCGCCCCGACTGCGCGGAGCCCGTCGACCATGCCGGCGGTTTGCGGGTCGTGGAGCAGCACGATGTCGTCGGGCCGAATCACCTGTTTCATGAGCTCCAGGTTGGCCTGTTGTACCTGCCGGTAATGGTTGTGTTCGTGTTCGCCCAGCGGACCGCCGTCCCCGGCTGCACCGTGCAACCGGTTGTGTAGTCGTTTCGTGATGGCGAAGAACTCCTGATCGCCGTGGATCACCAACCAGCGGGTGTCCACCCCGGCGCCGCGCCCGTAGGCCAGCAGGGTCTGCAGCATCTCGGCCACGCCCCCACCGCTCGCGGTGGAGTTGATGTTCCACACGATGCGACCGTCGAGCAGGCGGCGAGCCCGCTCAGCGGTCAGACGTAACTGCTCGACGCGGTCAGGGGCCAGAGCCTGAGCCAGTTGCGCGAGCGAAAGTCTTTTGATGTCGACCTGTTCGAGACCGTCGACGCCAGGCGGTGGAAGATGCGGCAAACGGGTACTGACGGCCAGCGACGCATCTGTGGCTGCTTGATCCGGCTTCATGGTGCTTGCCTCCTTGGTAGCGTCCCACTCTGTCGCCCGGAAGACTCGTCATTCCCAGGTCGTTGCAGTTGCCCGACCATCCGAACGATGAGAAAGCCGTGAGGTGTAGACCGTTCGGGAAGCAAAACCTTGCCGGCGGCGATTTCGGGGGTGGTGACGTTTCACTCGAATGTCCTCAAGCGGGACCGGTCGATCGCCTGCGGGCAGAGTACGCCCGGTCGTCGGGACGCGACGCATCGAGCGAAACCACAGCGGAGCCTTCGGCAGGCGACCATTCGTCATCCCACAAGGGACGTCAGGGGTGTTCCAGCGGCAATGTGAGGCATCAGGACTCCACCGCGAGCCTGGCGGCGACGACGCCTGCGAACGTAGCCGGCCCGCTCGGCAAGCGTGAGAAAACAGCCATTCGAGGTCCGCAAAACTCCATCGTGGCCGCCGGCGCCAACCGGGAATCCGGGGACCTGCCGGACACCGACGGGGTGTGCGTAGGCTTCCGGCACCGAACAAGACCCGAGGAAGGAGCGGTGAACAGACATGGCGTACTTCGCCGTTGAGTACGGCTACGCCGAAGAACCGGACAGGCTGACCGAGCACCGTCCGGCCCACCAGGCTTTCCTGCGCGGCCTGCTCGACGAGGGCACCCTGTTGGCGGCCGGCGCCTACACCGATGCGCCTGCCGGCGCTCTGTTGCTGTTGCGCGCCGACAGTGCCGCGGCGGTCGGGACCATCCTTGACGCGGATCCTTTCCGCGAGAAATGCCTGATCACCGAACGCAGGATCCGGGCATGGAGCGCTGCGATCGGACCCTGGGCGAGCTGAGCATCACCGCGGAGGTCTCGCCCTTCCACCGAGCGTGACCGGCGTCCACGATCCGGTGGCCCGTGTATCACCGGGGTATTTGTCCGCTCTTCGGTTGTACCCTGGATTCGCCTCGTGATGCGGTGGCACCTTGTTGATCGGACCGGACATGCCCGTTTCGTGCGCTGACCGGCTGCTCGCAGCCGTGATTGCGTGGTGCCCGGAATGACCGCGCCGCAGCCACCTGTCGGCACCCTTCCCATGCCAAACCCCAACGCGCCCAACGGAACCCCGACGGCAACGGGTAACAATGGCTACACCGGCATCGACCAGGGCGCCCCGCTGACGGCGGTCGACACCGACGGCGACGGGCTGACCGACGACTTCGAGAAGCTGGCCGGTACGAACCCGCTCGCCGCGGATTCCGACGCCGACGGGTTGACCGACGGTTACGAGGCATTGCGCAGCCACACCGACCCACTGGCCGCCGACACCGACCACGACGGGATCTCCGACGCCGCCGAGATCGCGGCGGGCAGCGACGCCGGGACGATCCCCGGCATCGGCGGCGTCTCCGGACTCGGCGAGCATGCGGTCAATGTGCGGACCGGGGTTCTGGACACCGACCACGACGGGCTCACCGATCCGTACGAGATGCAGATCGGTAGCAATCCCACCGTCGCCGACACCGACCTGGACGGCCTCGCGGATAATCTCGAGGTCACCCTCGGCAGCTCCCCCACTCAACTGGACACCGACCACGACGGCCTGACCGACGGCATGGAGGTCCAGTTCGGGACTGACCCGACCGTCATGGATGCCGGAACCGGGCCCGCCCCGATCCCGGTCGCGGCGCCCGTCGTTACCGCACCGATTGCCCCTGCACCGACCGCTCCCGTGCAGGGGCATGTCGGTGGCAGCGGCAACGTCCAGCACATGCTCGAAGCGGCGCTGGCCCAGGTCGGTGATCAATACGTCTTCGGCGCCGAGGTCGACGTCAACGACCCGGACCCGCAGACCTGGGACTGTGCGGAGCTGACCAAGTGGGCCGCCCACCAGGCAGGTGCGGACATCCCGGGAAGTTCGTTCGAGCAGTACCTCGACCTGAAATCGAAGGGCATGCTCATCCCCATCGATCAGGCCGAGCACACTCCCGGTGCGCTGGTGTTCCACTTCTCCAGCGAGCCGACCGAGGGCGGCGGGCGCCCGGACGAGGCCCACGTCGCGCTGAGCCTGGGTGACGGCCGGACGGTGGAGGCACAGAGCGAGGAAGTCGGCGTCATCACCGACGACAACATCGGCGGCCGTTTCGAGTATGCCGCGCTGCTCCCAGGCGTCGATTACGGTGACGCCAACACCCCGGCCGCGATGGCGATACCAAGCGCTGCAACGGTTCCCGCAATGGGCGGAACGCCAGATGCCAGCGGGCTGACGCAGGACATGGTCATCTACGGCATCAAGGTGCAGGAGTCGCACGGCGACTACCACGCCGACAACCCGACCAGCACCGCATCCGGGGCCTATCAGTACATCGATGGGACGTGGGACAACTACGGTGGTTACGCCCATGCCGGTGACGCGCCGCCGGAGGTGCAGGACGCGAAGATGCGTGCCGACACCCAGGCCGCCTACGAACGTCTCGGCGACTGGGAACGGGTGATCGCCTCACACTTCGCCGGCGAGGACGGGCAAGAAGGGCCCAAGAGCGACTGGAACAAGGTCCCCGGGTACGACTACAACCACAACCCGTCCATCCGGCAGTACGTCGACGGCGTCGAGCAACACATCCGGGAAGCCGACCCGTCGATGTTCTCCCAGCCCGCTCCCGGGTTCCCCACCGCCGCAACAGCGGTGCCGACCGCAGCCGCCATTGCAGACCCGAACGAGGCGGCCCAGCACTTCGTGCAGGCGGCGTTGTCCCAGCGCGGCGACCACTACCAGTTCGGCGCAGAGGCAGACCTCAACGATCCCAACCCGAGCAGCTTCGACCGGTCCGAACTCACCCAGTGGGCGGCCCATCAAGCCGGTCTCGAGATCCCCGACGGATCGGCTGCCCAATACCTGGACCTGAAGGCCAAGGGCCTGCTGATACCGGTGGACCAGGCGACCCACACCCCCGGTGCTCTGCTCTTCAGCTTCTCCAGCGAACCGACGGCAGGCGGGGAGCGACCGGCGGTCGCACACGTCGCCATCAGCCAGGGCAACGGCATGACCGTCGAAGCCGACGACATCCAGGGCGTCACCGCCATGGACGTCGGATCCCGATTCCAGTACGCCGCAGTGCTGCCGGGCATGCAGACGGCCGCAACAGGTGTCACGCCCGCCATGGGCACGTCGCCAGGAGCGCCCCCGGTCACCGGCAACCAGTCGAGCACCGCTCCCTTCGTCCCGGCGCCGTCGGCAACCGACCCCGCGGCCACGGCGGTCCCGACGTCCGCGACGACAACTCCGGTTACCGGTGCCAACGGTCAATCCGCCATCGACCCGGCCGCTGTGCATTCACCGCTGTCGGCGACCAACGCACTGGACCCGACCGCGCATGCGACCGGCGGGCCGAATTTTCAGATCGACCCGGGCATGGACATCAGCGATCCGACGATGGACGCCGACAACGACGGTCTGACCAATCAGTTCGAAGCGATGATCGGCACCAACCCCACCGTCGCAGATACCGACATGGACGGTCTGACAGACGGTTTCGAGGCAAGCCTCGGAAGCGACGCGCTGCGGATGGACACCGATCTGGACGGGTTCACCGACGGCATGGAGGTTCAGTACGGGACCAACCCGCTCGGGAATTCCGCCGGCGCGACCAATGGGCACCCTCTCGGGACACCGTTGGACCCGGACCTGGACGCGACCGACCCCGGCGGCAGCCACCTCGACGCCGCCACCGGGCTGGACGTCCACTAGCGATGACGATGACGGGCGCGCCGGTCGTGCTGACCGAGAAACTCCGCAAGCCGGAGGTGGCTGGCCTGTCCCGCCGCCGGCTGGAGGACCGACTGCTGAACGACACCCGCAGCAGGCTGCACCTCGTCGTGGCGCCGCCCGGGTCGGGGAAAACGACCCTGCTGGCCGCAGTCGCAGCCGCCACCAGCGGGCCGGTGGCCTGGTACCGGGTGACCGCAGACGACGCCGCCGAGCCTTCGCTGGTGGCACACCTGGGTCGCGCGCTGGACGAAGCGCTCGAGATCGGCCGTGCGGCAACGACCATGAGCGATCTGCTCGAGGCATTGGAGGCCCGGCCGGGAGCGTCCGCCTTGCTCGTGCTGGACGACCTGCACGAGGTCGCCGGGTCCCGCGCCGAGCGCGCATTGGAACAGTTCATCGAATTACGACCGCACGGGCTTCGGGTGCTGGTCGGCTCCCGCCGGCAACCGGAGATCAACATCCCCCGCCTGCGGGTGTCCGGCCTGCTCCAGGAGATCTCCAGTGAGGACCTGCGCTTCCGGTCGTGGGAGGTCGAAGAGCTTTTCCAGGCGGTCTTTCGCGAACCGCTGTCCCCGGAATCCGCTGCGGCCCTGACCAGGCGAACCGGAGGTTGGGCGGCGGGGCTGCAATTGTTCCACCTGGCGACCGCCGGCCGCAGCGCGGTCGACCGCCAACGCGCCGTCGACGATCTCGGCGGACGGTCGAAGCTGGTGCGTTCCTACCTGGCCCGCAATGTGCTCGCGGAGTTGCCCGAGGATCGACGGCAGTTCCTGCTGCGGACGTGCACGCTGGGCTCACTGACCGGTGAACTGTGTGACGCACTTCTCGAGACCACCGGCAGCCGAAAGGTTCTCGATGAGCTGGAACAGCAACAGCTGTTCACCTCATCCGAGGACGACGGCGAGACGTTCCGATACCACCAGGTGCTCCGCACCCATCTCGAATGGGCTCTGGTGCAGGAATACGGCGCTGCCGGAGCCCGCCAGTGGTACAGCCGCAGCGGTGCCCTGCTCGAATCCATCGGTGACGACCGGGGAGCCGTTCACGCCCACGCCCGCGCCGAGGACTGGGGGGCCGTCGCCCGCCTGCTCCAGGTCCGCAGCGCGACCGGCGGTGACCCGGCAGCCGGGGCGGACCTGTTGTTGCCGGCGTCCGTCGTCGAGCACGATCCCTGGTTGTCGCTGGCCGAAGCCCGCCGCCGGGTGCGGGAGGGATCGTTGACCGCGGCCGTGGAGGCCTTCCGGCGAGCCGAGAACCTTCTGGACGAGCCAGATTTCCGCGACATCTGCCGGCGAGAGCGCGCGGTGGCGGCCTTGTGGGTCAAGGGGCGCGGAGGCGGCCCACGGTGGGGCCCTGAGGCCGACCATTGGTCGGTACAGCTTCGCGCGGCCACCGCGCAGGCGTCCAGGGCGCTCGCCACGCCGAGCAGAGATCTGCCGAGTCAGACGCTCGGGCGGTCGGCGCCCACCACGGCCGAGCGACTGGGACAAGGACTGGCCGCCCTGGTGAGTGGTGATTTCGCAGCTGCGACGGAGCATCTCGGTTCTGTCCAGGACGAACCAACGGCAGACAGCGCCCACCGGCTGATCGCGCAGCTGGCCGGTGCTGTGCTGGACATCGTTGCCTCCGGCGACGACGACCGGTCCGGGCAACTGGGACGGATCGCGCTGGAGGCGGAACTGGTGGGACTGCCCTGGGTCGCCCGGCTGGCCCGCGGCCTGGAGGATGCAGTCCTGCTTGCTCTCGGATCGGCGCCCTGGCGGATGCGCTCGTGCCTGGACCTGCTGGCCGAGTGCGATCGCACCGGTGACGATTGGGGTGCGGCACTGCTGCGGCTGGCCACCGCCATTGGTGGCCGGATTGCCGGCGTCGACGTCGGTGACAGTGAATTCGGCGACGCGGCACAGCGTTTCCGCGACCTCGATGCTCCGGTTCTGGCGTCATGGGCCGAAGCCCTGCAGGCCGTGGCCATGGTGGCGGCGGGTTCGACGCGAGGGCAGAGCTTCGCCGCCGAGGTCGCCCGGCGGGCACATGCTGCTCGGTTGTCCGGCCCGGCCGCGTTGGCCCTGACCGTCGTCGCATCCGGCCGCCCCGACTCCGCAGGATCTCAGACGGTGCCGACAATGCTTGCCGCGCAAGGGCGGCCGCAGATCCCCGGCGTCCTGTCAGGATCATCACCGCACGTCACAGCGGCCTTCAGCGGGACCGCGGCCGACATGCTGGCGATCCGCCGCATCGGGCAGGCCGTGCTGGGGTTCCGGTTCACCGCGGCCGGCGATCGTGCGGACGTGAGCACCGGCGGGACAGCACTCACCGACGAAGGCCGAGCCGACGGGGGGCACATCGACACAGTGCAGCCTGCTGCGGCGCCCACCGACGCCGGACGGACGCGCGAGACGTCGACCGACGCAGTGCCCACTACGACCCTCACTGACAAGGCGCCCACTGATTCAGCGCTGAACGGGGCGGCACCACCTGACGCCACGGGGACAGACCGAATGGCGACCGCCGGAACGCCCGCAGCCGATGATCCCCGCACCCCGGTCCTGCGGATCAGCTGCTTCGGCGGCTTCGACATCGAGGTCGACGGCCGGCCCGTCAATCTGGCAGTACTCCGGCCGCGCGCTCGGGCGTTGCTGCGGCTGCTCTGCCTGAGCCCGCACCGCGACGTTCACCGTGAGTACCTGGTGGATGCGTTGTGGCCGGGTACCGATCTGGCCGTCGGCACCCGCCGGTTGCAGGTGGCCATGTCCAGCGTGCGGCAGATGCTGGAACACGCGGGGCTGCGCGGTTCGGACGTGTTGGCCAGGCAGGGCGACGCCTATCGGCTCGCGCCGCCGCCGGGGAGCGTCATCGATGTGCAGGCCTTCGAAACTGCCGTGCAGCAAGGTAACGCCGCCGCCGCGCGCGGCGACGCCGATGAAGCGATGCAGGTCCGAACGGCGGCCTTGGCCCATTACCGCGGTGACGTCCTGCCCGAGGACGGACCGGCCGACCACGTCGTGGCAGAGCGGGAGCGGCTGCGGCTGGCAGCGGCCGCAGCAGCCGCTGCCCTCGCCCAGGACTGCCGCACCCTCGGACACGCCGGGCAGGCTCTGGCCGCCGCACGCAGGTCGGTGCAGCTCGACCCGTACCAGGACCTCGGCTGGCACCTGCTGATCGAGTTGCACGAGGAATCCGGCGACAACAGCGCGGCCGCCCTCGCCCGCCGCGATCACGCCCGGGTGCAGGCCGAACTCGACTTGGTCACCGGCTGAGTCGTCCGGGTCTTGACCCAAGAGCCATCCCCGCAACCCGGGGTCCGGTCAGCCGGCGCCACAGGAGTTGCGCGGACTGCCGGCGCGATTCCGACCTGCGCAGGGCGCGGCAGGTCCACCCCACTCGCCAGTCGGCTACAGACTTGTCGCCTGAGCGAGCCGAAGGTCACAGTCGGCGACGGAAATGGTTGGAATGCCGGGAACGGGTAACCCTGCGTCAGGAATCGATCGGGTGGCGTACTCGCGTTTGCGAGCCGGCGCCCGAACGTCAATGACCAGTCGGCTGGTGACATGCCAACGGCCGTGTGCTGGGCCGAGCAGCGTCACGTTGAGGAGTTCGAGGATGACGAGATCTACCGATGGACCGGTGGGCAGGACGCCGACAGGACGCCCTGGGGTGGTGCCCGGTGACGGGTCGGCGCCCACCAGCAGTGCTTCCCCGTCGTCGAGCGAACCGGACGCCGGACGCCCCGGCACCCTCCGCTCATCCGCACTCAGCACTGCCACCACAAACGCGGCGACCACAAACACGGCGACCGACGCTCCCGGCACCCACGCCCACCACCCCCCGCTCACCGACGCCCCTGCTGTCGAGGACGACACCGTGACGCCCGGCATGCGGATTGCCGCTGCGTGGTCGTGGCGATTTGTCGTGGTGGTGGCAGCGCTCGCGGTCATCTTCTACGCGTTGAGCTATCTGTCCGAGATCGCCATCCCGGTGACGGTGGCGCTGTTGCTCTGCGCGTTGCTCAACCCTGCGAAACGCTTCCTGATCGCCCGCGGCTGGAAACCCGGCCTGTCCTCCACCGTTGTCTTTGTCGGTGGACTGCTGGTCGTTGCAGGAGTGATCACGCTGGTCATCGAGCAGTTCGCCGCCGGCTCCGCCGAACTCGCGGACCGGACGGCGGCCGGACTGGACCAGGTGCAGAGCTGGCTCGTCACCGGGCCTTTCAAGGTGTCGCAGGATCAGATCGATTCGGTGGTGACGTCCATCAAGCAGGCTGTGGTGGACAACCGGGAGGCCGTCACCTCGGGCGCGGTCAGCACCGCAACCTCGGTCGGGCGGGTGGTGACCGGTCTGGTGCTCGTCATGTTCATCCTGTTCTTCTTCCTGCGGGACGGGAAGAAGATCTGGGACTGGCTGGTCGGGTTGGCCCCGCGCCGCGCCCGTCCGCGCATCCATGGCGCCGCTGATCGCGCCTGGGCGACGCTCGGCGGGTACGTCCGGGCCACCGTGCTGGTGGCCTTCGTCGATGCCATCGGGATCGGGCTCGGTCTGGTGATCCTCGGCGTGCCGCTGGCCCTGCCGCTGACCGCGTTCATCTTCCTCGCGGCGTTCATCCCGATCATCGGGGCGTTCCTCAGCGGGGTGGTGGCGGTGCTCGTCGCGCTGGTCACGCTCGGCTGGGTGAAGGCACTGATCGTGCTGATCATCGTGGTCGCTGTGCAGCAGCTGGAGGCCCACGTGCTGCAACCAGTGCTGATGGGCCGGGCAGTTCACGTTCATCCTCTTGCGGTCGCGTTGTCCATCACCGCCGGGGTGATCATCGCCGGCATCGCCGGTGCGCTGCTGGCGGTGCCGATTGCCGCCTGCCTGAACGCGGCAGTGAAGTACCTCAGCGGGCAGGAGGGATCTCGGCCCGCGCAACAGGTGGACACGGATCCGATCACAACGCACTAGTGGCCGGTCGGGCCGCGAAGTGCTCGAACTTCGGAGTGCAGCCGGGCGTCTGGTCCCACGCCTGGAACGGCGAGGGTGACCGTGCGTCTGGGCAGGCTTTGGACCTGCCGGTCAGCCGCGCCGGGGGGTGGTGCCCGGCTTGACCCGGGTGGCACGCACCACCCAGTCGATCTCCATGACGCCGCTGCTGCTGACGGGCCCGCGGGACTCCAGGGTCGCGAGAGCCGCCTCACCGCAGACGACGTCGACCGCTGTGTTCAACGGCCAGCGGTTGGACAGGTCATGACCCTTGACCTTGGTGAAGGTCAGCGGTGCCGTCCGGGCGTCGATGAGCCGGTGCAGGTCGCGGATGATCTCCAGATTGGACACCGTCTTGCGCTGGCTGTTGACGTAGTTGTTGCGTTGCCAACCCTTCTTCCAGGTGGTGGCGCAACCGATGGCGTAGGAGGAATCGCACTGGATTTCCACGGCAACGTCGGGGTGATGCGACAGCGCCAGCACCACCGCTTGCAGTTCGCCGATTTGGTTGGTTCCTTCCGGGCAGCCGGCTGAAGCCCAGACGCCGTCGCTGCGCACGTAGGCCCATCCGGTGGCCCCTCCGGGATTGCGCAGGCAGGAGCCGTCGGTCGCCATCAGCACCGGCCGGTGACCGTCCGGCGCAGGTGATCCACCGGCCGCTCGGGCCGGCCGTGCGGTGCCTTCGTCGGGTGACACACCACGTGCGGCAACCGACGTGGCCGGCGTACGACGTTCGGCGGGGTGGTCACGCAGCGTGAAGAGTCCGTGGCCGTCGAACAGGGCAGGGTGTTCCATGGGGTTCAGCCTGCCCCATCTCCGGCAGCCGATCGGTCATGCGGCGCCGGTGACCTCCACGCGGTGCGGCACGTGCGCCGGTTTGATCATCGCCACCAGGGCCTCGAGGCGACGCACGTCGAACGTCTCCGGTTCTGCGACCTGCAACCGCACCAGCAGTTCGCCGTGCTCTGACCCGGGCAGGCTCGAACCGGCGTCGACCGACCAGGCCGCGCCCCCGGACTCGAGGATCTCCGGCGCGGTCTCGAACAGCGCCCGGACCGCCGATCGGACGCCCCGAGCGGTCCCCCGCCACTGCAGCAGTTCGACACCGACCTGAACCAGTTCCCGCTGACGCTCCGCACTCTGGTGGCCGTCGAGCACGATTCCCATCCATCCGGCCAACCAACCGAGCATGTCGTCCGGCGCAGTTGCCGGGTCCAGGTAGGCGGGCAGCGAGTCGAGGGTGGCGATGACCGGCGCGAGCACCTCGTCCAGCCCTGTGCACACCTGCTGGGCGAACACGTCCTGCTGGTAGAGCGACGGCAACGTCACGCCGAGCGGGTGTGGGGTCGACAGGCCGGGCACAAGTCCTCTCACGGCGCGCCGCCAGCCTGCACGCTCATGGCCGCACCCTCACCTGATGCTCGTAGGAGAACACCAACGCCGTCGGCGCCAGCGGCAGTCGCTGCACCGCAGATCCCCGCCTGCCGGTCGCCGGATCGGCCGGAAACAGTTGCACGCTGACCTCTTCGGCCATGTCGACGCCGGGGATACGGGCAAGTGCAGCGTTCACCTCGTGCGCCTGGACCGAACGGCCGAGCGGCCACCCGGTGCCCTCGGGGCCGCCGACGAGCGGGTCGAACAGCCGGTACACCGCGGACAGCACTTCCTTGCGGACGTCCTCGGCGCGGTAACGCGGCCTCGCACGGACGCTGATCACCGCCGTCAACCACTGGTACTCCGGCGGTTCGATCACCATCCGTGTCCCGACCAGGCGCCGCTCGTCGAGGTACGCGCTGATCCTGGTCAGCGATTCCGGCAGCGGAACGAGGTCCTCGCGCCGAATCCGGCCGACTTCGTCGCCGGCGACATACGGCACGAGGAGAACCCGCACTCCACCGCCGTCGACGCCGATGCAGTGCACCCGGGCGATCTCCGGTGCCACCTGCTTGGTGAGCTCGACGAAGTCCTCCGCCGTGACGGCACGACCCCTGGAGCGCAGCACGAGTGGACCACGAAGCTTGGCGTCCTCGATGTCCTCCGCCCTGGCCCCGCCGACCGCCGCTGTGCGATTCTCCACCCTGGCGACGTAGGGAACGCTCGTCTTCAGAACGCGGATCTGGCCGGTCGCGACATTCCCCCGGACGCCGCCGCCGGTGCGGTACACCGTCAGCCGCAGATGGGCCCCCTTGGGCGGGGTGGCGCCGTACTGGCGCAGCGACCCGTCGCCCTGCCGGACGGCGGGACCGAACTGCACCTCACCGGCGAAGGCATCGACATGGAAGACCGTGTTGTCCGAACTCGACTCGGCGAAATGCTCCACCGGCATCCAGTCGGTGACTCCCGTCTCGTCCACGACCTGCAGGACACCCGGCTCCTCCCACGGCACCACCGGTCTGCGCTGCAGCAGGAACCGCTGCGCCGGGGTGCCGTCGGACACCCCGATGTCCTCGTTGCGGATCACCTCGGCGTGGACCATCCGGGCCGTCCCGCCGATGGTGAACGCGCTGATCCCGAGAATCCTTGGCGACGCCGTATAGGTGGGCTGACCGTCCTCGGGAACGAGCAACCGGCAGCGCAACCAGCCGGCCCGATTCCTTGCCAGGATGGAGGTCTCGTGATTCTCCGGCACGTGCAGGATCACGTCACCGGCCTTGTTCATCCCGCCGGTGTCGTCCTTCTCCAGGTCGCAGGCCGTCCAACCGGTCCCGGTCCACGCCTCCCAGATCAGTGGTGGCCAATCCGGTCGGACGCCGACACCCCTGACCCGGCAATCCATCCGGAGCACCACCGCGCAGGACGGAACCGCATTGGACAGGCCGATCAGCAGAGCGTCCCCGGGTTGCGGGGATCGTTGGAAACACTCGAACTCGCCGCCCGCACGCAACGCGGTGCTGTGGTCGACCACCTCCCCGCCGGCCGCCATGGCGCCCGCCCTGGCGAAGGAACACGGCACGATATCGAGGTCCTTGATCGTCGAGAAAACCACCGGGTCCTCGACATCCGTTCGAGGAGTGGCGACCTCGGTCTCGGAGCGGACGACGACGGTCTGCGGCTGCGGTGCCGAGAGCCAGAATGTCACCTTGCCGCGAGCGGCCGCCGGTGGCCGCAATTCGACACCGATCAATTCCAGGAACTTGATGTAGTTCCGGTCCGGCACCCGGTTCAACCGGTAGATCAATTGGTCGACCATCTGTGCAAATGCCTCGATCAACGTGACCCCGGGGTCGGACACATTGTGGTCGGTCCACTCCGGGCATCTTTGCTGCACGAGTCTTTTGGCGTCGTCGACCAGATCCTGGAAATTGCGGTCATCGAGGTTGGGGGCAGGCAAAACCATGATCAACCACTCCGTTCGGCGATGGCAAGTTCGAGCGGGGTGACGGCAGTGACGGCGGAGGCCGCACGCGGCTCCTCCGGGATCACGTAGAACGGGAAGACCAGATTGCGCGGATCGTTGACACCCCGGATCGAGTAGTGGATGTCGATGTAGAGCGTGCCCGCCTCGGCCGCGGCGAAGCTGACCAGCACGTCCTGCACGTCGATTCTCGGCTCCCACTGCTCCAAGGCATACCGGACGTCGTGTGCGATCGCCCCTGCGGTGGCGGCGTTGATCGGGGCGAAGACGTGATCGTGGACCCGGCATCCGAACTCCGGTCGCATCGGCCGCTCTCCCGGCGCGGTGGCAAGGATGATCCGGATCGCCTCCTCGATCTCGCGCTCGCGAACCACCAGTGCGACCCCGCCGGTGGCGTCCGTCGCCAGCGGGAAAGCCCAACCTGCGCCGACGAAGTCGACTCCGGACATGATGCTCACCCGCCGATCAGGACGGTCGGTGCACCGACGACGATCGGCGCACCGCACATCGACATGTCGCCCATCCGAGCGGCCGGCATCCCGCCGATCAGCACGGTCGGGCATCCCGGCGGCGCGATCGCGGTGGGGGGATGTACTGCCGGTGGCGGAAAGGAACAGATGTGCGGGGTCCCGACGGTCGCCGCCGGCATCCCGGCGATCAGAACCGTCGGCACACCCGGTGGGCCGATCACACCGGGGTGCCCGGTGGGGTCACCGACCCGCGCGGCTGGGGGCATCACGTTCACCTCTTCGCTCTTGCCGTTGCAGCGCAACGGATGTTCAGTTGATCTTGACGAGACTGCCCTGCACGGTGAGCATCCCGCTCGCCTTGACATCGGTGGATGCGCTGCCCTCGAGCTTGGCGGTCGATCCCTTCAGCGACAACGGCCCGTTGGTGGTGACATCCACGGCACCACCGCCGCCGTCGATCTTCACGCCGCTGGTTGCCGCGATCGAGACCTCGCCGCCCTTGAGTTCGAGCTTGGCACTGGCGGAGTCGATGACGACCCCGCCCTTTCCCTCGATCAGGATCTTCCCGTCGCTGTGCACGGTGATCTTGGTGTCGACGTGGTCCATCTTGAGCTGCAGTTTGTCGCCGGTGGTGGACAGCGTGATGCCCTCGGTTCGGCCGTCCTCGTCGAGCAGATCGATCCGGTGGCCACGTCGCGACACCATGGACCGCCGATTGACCGCGCCCGAGCTGCCGTCGATCAGGTCGGGATTCCCGTCCGGCGGGGTGTCGACGCCGTTGTACAGACCGCCGAGCACGTACGGGCGCCGGATGTCGCCCTGCTCGAAGACCACCAGCACCTCGTCACCGACCTCGGGCAGCACCATCGCGCCGCGGTCCTTCCCGGCGCCTGGCTGCACGGTGCGCGCCCAGTCAGAGACGTAGGTGTCCGAGAGCCAGGGGAAGGTCAGCTTCACCCGCGCCTGGTGGGTGGGGTCGTTGGCGTCACTGATCTGCGCGATCACCGGCCCCTGACCGTTGCGCAGCCCGCCGCCGCCCGAGGTCAGCCCGTACAGGCTCCGCTCCTGCCTGCCGGTGACCGAGAACGCGGTGGTGTAGCCCGTTGTCGGCTCGTAGCGGTGATGGGAGGTGGTGATCGTGAACTTGCCGTCGAACGGGGCGCCGATGTTGTCGATGGCGATCGCCGCACCGGCGCACAGCTTCGGGTTTCCGCGCGCCACCCCTTCGAACTCGGCGAAGGCTCCGGCGATCTGTTCGGCAATGGCGGCGGCAGCGCCGTCCACTTCCGCCTGCGTGCGATAGGCGGTGTCACTGGCGACGTAGACGGGGTCGCCGAACGTCTTCGCGAGGTCCGTGGGGGCGATGGTGGGCAGCACCGCGCTGGTGGTCTTGGCCGGCGACGTCGCAACGAAGGCCTTCTTCTGCGCCAGGTCCCACCCTCGGGCCTGCACCTCCTTCACCTGTTCGGCAGCGGTGATCAAGGACCGGAAGCGCAGCAGGTCGGTGCCGAGGCGCAGCACCAGCGGATTCGACTCCTCGGCCTTCCCACCCTCCGGCGCGGTCGCCGCCTTCTGCGGGGAGCGGAAGTCGAACTTGCCGTCTTTGACGACTACCTCGTAGCCGATCTGGCGCGCCAGGGCGTTCAGGAATTCCCAATCGGTCACGCCGCCCTGCGACAGGTGATCGAACACCGTGCTGGTGGATTCGATCCTGCCGATGGTCAGGCCGGCTCGTTGTGCGATCTTGGTGGCGACGTCCGATGCGGTGCACTGGGTATAGGTCTCGGTGCGGCGCCCGCGGAACAACCGGTGCGCCTGGTCGAAGCCGCGGATGATGGTGTAAGTCCCCGTGCTGTCGAATTCCGCTTCGAGGGCCGTCACCTCACCCTGGACGAGCGGTAGCGGAGCGGGACCGGCGTCGGTGGCGACCGAGACCTTGACCTTGGAACCGATCTTCGCGCCGGACTTGGGGATGACGATGTGCCCGGTGTCACGGAACCGCAGCACGAAGGTGTCCGGTAGCAGCAGGCTGTCGTCGACGTGCGCGGAGACCAGCAGGGCCTTGGCGTCGGCCGGGAGCGGGGATCCTTCGATCTCCACCAGGAAGGTGGAACTGGTCGGCGCCACGTCAGAACACCGGCTCGGTGAGCTCGGCAGCGCTCGGCAGGAGGATAGGAGTGCCGAGCGCGATTCGCATCGGATCGTCGATCCGGTTGAAGGCCGCCAACTCCCGCCACAGGGTGGGGTCGCCGTACTCGCCGTATGCCACCGAGGCCAGCGTTTCTCCGACGACGATCTTGTGGATGCTGCGGGTGGCCAGCGCGCCCGACGTGGGATTCTGTTTGCCTTTCTCTCCCGGCATTTCCTGCAATGCGACCGTGCAGATTGCGCGGATCGGCACACCGGCGGCTGAGAACAGTGTGTACTTGGCGCTGACCGACGTCACGTAGGCCGGGAAACTCGTGATGGCTCCCCATTTGAAGACCACCAACGGAGGCATCGGCTTGTCGTTGGCATGTGTCTTGTCGGTGGCGACGCAGCAGGAGAACAGTTTCTCCACCGCCTCCACGACGCTGCCATCGTGTTTGGCGGTGGCGTCGAAGAACATCTCCAACGTCAGTTTGCCGGGCTCCGGCCCCTTGAATTCCGGGGGTCCGGCCTTCTTCGATCCGGTCGCGGGTTTGCTGTCCCATTTGACGGTCTTGGCGATGGTGACTTCCTTCGGGTTGAACTGGAAGTCGATGGACCCGATTTCGGCGTCGAGCTTGCGCCCGCCTGTGGCCGGCGAGGATTCGTACATCTTCAACGACGCGCGTTCCACCTGCTGGCGGCCGGTGTCGCCGGATGGCGATGGGGGCGTCAGCGTTCCACCGCCGCCACCCAGCATCGGCGAGCTCATTTCGGTCCGTTCGGAAGAATGCCGTGATGTGCGATCTCGAGGGTCTCGGTGGCCACCTTCGGTGTGTCGAAGTTCAGGCTCGGTCCTGTCCAGCGCACCGGGATCACTCCGTTCAACGACCATTCGGCAACGACGGTCTTGTCCACCGTCATCGCCGAGATCACCATGGTGGTCGGCTTGACGCCGTTCATCATCCCGGCGAACCAGGCGGTCAATTTGGCGCTGTCCTCGCCGATCGGCCGGGTCAACTTGACGTTGGTGTACTTCATGCGGGTCGGCAGCTGCCAGACCATCGCATTGTTGCCGCCCTCTTCCCGCTGCTCCATGACGATCTCGATGCCCAGACCCTCGCAACTGCTGAACAAGCCCAGCGGGAACTCGTCGATCTTCACCTTGAAGCAGACGCTGACAGCGGGATCCTTGTCATCCATGCGGATTTCCCTTCACTTGATCCTGCAATTCGGTAGATGCTCGGGGTCTTGCCGTCAGGGTGTGCCGGCACCAGGGACGTCAGCGCCGCAGGTCGGTGACCATGCCCGCCCTCTCCCGGTCCAGCCAGAGCGCCGACTTGAGCCGGGCGTTCAGCGGGTCGAACAGCCGCCTGGCGAGTTCGTCCAGGTCTGTCGGCAGCGCACCCGCTGCAGCCCCGGCCGCACCGGCCACCGCGCCTGCTGCTCCACCGGCGAGCCCGGCCGCCGCCGACGCGGCCTCTCCCGCGGCACCGGTGGCCTCTGCACCGGCATCGTGGACAGCCCCGGATGCCGCGTCGGCCGCACCGTGGGCAAGGGACGTCGCCTCGTCGACTGCTCCGCCGGCCGCCGAACGAGCCGTGTCGACGACGTCACCGACGGCGCTGCGCGCCGAGTTCGCGCCGGCGCCGGCAAGATTGCGTGCCGTTTCCGCGTAGCCGTCGGCCGCATTCCGCGCCGAGTCGAGATAACCACCGCCCGCCTGCTTCGCGGCGTCGACGTAACCGGCACCGGTCTGGGCGTACCCGGCGGCGCTCTCCCGTGCCTTGTCCACGAAACCTGTCGCCGTGTCGGCGTAGCCACCGGCGGCCGACCTGGCACTGCCCAGCAGGGATGACGCACTTGGCAATCCGAAACGCTGCACCGCCGGTGCTGCGTCGATCGCCGGAGCCGCGACGGGGTCGGCGACGGGTGCACGGAAGACGACGGACCCGTTCCCGTCGTCGTAGGCGGCGCCGCTGGCCACCGCGGCCGCGCCAGGTGCGAACATCCGGTCGAAGGACATTTCTCGAGCGGTGAATGCCGTGTCGGGAGAACTCGAACGCGACCGGGTAGGCATTGGCCCGGCCGTGACGGCCGCCGGTGCGGTCACCGCGCTCCGCTGCGCCACAACAGGTGTCGGCGATGATGTCGGCTGGGCTGCAGGGCCAGGCCCAGCAGACCGCTGCGCGATCCCGGGGCTCGTGGCGCCGTCAACCGGTGACGGCCGATCGTCGGCCAACACCGGCAGTGGAGTGCCGAGCAGCGGGGCAGATGCGGTCGGGACATTGGCGTCGCCTTGTGCCAGCGTTCGCTGTGCGACCTGATCAACTCGGGTGAGGCCGAGATGAGGTGCGGAGTAGTCGTTCCCGTTCTCCATTGGCCCGGCCACCGGCGGTGTCGGCCGGTCTTGCGCGGTTGCCCTCTGTACCGGGGACGGCAACAGCGGCTCGGCTGACGCCACCTTCGGAAGCGGCGCCGCATCCTGCCGCTGCACCTCGGCCGGTGAACCTGCCGCCGACCAAGAACCGGGAACGTCGTCATTGATCGTGCCTGCATCAGCAGAACCGGCACCCAGCGTCGGCGTGGTCTCCGGCTCTGCGACGGGGCCGTCAGGTGCTGAGCCGACAGGCGCGGCTGGCAAGAGGCTCGGCACCGTGGTCGTTGAGCTCGGCGCGTCCGAGGGCGGCGTGGCCGAAGCGGAGCTGCCGGAGCTGATCGGCGCGCGGAGGGCTGGAGCCACCGGCAGCATTGACGTGCTCTGCAGCGAAATGGATTCCGAACTGCGCTGTTGGGCGGCCGGTCCGTCGGCATCGCTGCGCCGGTCGATCATCGGTGCCGCCGAGGTCAACGGGGCACCCAGACCCTGCCGCGGCGCGGCCGACGCCACGTCCCGCATCACGATGGGCGTGCCGGCTGCCGTGGGTGCTGTCGGTGTCGGCGAAGCCGGAATCGGTGAAGCCGGTGATTGGCTCGACGCCGAACTGCCGCTCACTGGATCCGGGCTCCGCTGCACACCGGTGGCACCGGGAAGTGGGAGGACAGGGCGTTGCTGAGTCGACGACGCGTCGGCGCTCCGCTCCGGTCCGGACGCCAGCGGCGGGCCCAGCCCCAGCGGGCGTGTGGCAGGCAGGTCGCTGCCCATCCGCTGCACGGCCGGCAACGCAGTGCTGACATCCGCTGAGAGGTGGGACGTTGGAGGTGGGATCACCGGTTCCGAGGTGGACACATCGACCTCGGCGTGAGGTGCGGCAGCGGCGCCGTCGACAGAGTCGGGCGGCTCTGTCGCAGGCGCCCCCAACAACGGCGCGTGCGCCGGCGAGGCGCCGTCCGCCGCAGGTTCCGGGTTCGCATCGTCAGCTGGCCGCGGACCTGCCGGGCGTGCCGGGTCCGCCGATCGTGCCACCACCAGATCACTCTCGCCGAAGGACACCGCCGGACGCGGTGTCGCTGTCGACTGCGACGGTGCCGTGGTCAGCGAGATAGCCTGCGGTGCCGCAGCTGTCACGGGCCGCCGCTGCGGAGGCAGGTCCAGCTGCCGGTCGGTGATCCGGGCAGTGGGCTCCGCGGCCAACTGCTGCACGCTGATCGCCGGCGGTGCCTGTGCGGAACTCCGGGCGACCTGCCATGGGACGGCGGGCGCGTCCGGCGGAGAGGACGCCGGCGTCGGTTCGAGAGGCATTGATGATGTCGGCTCGACATCGTCGCCATCGACGGATGCAGCCGGCCGAGGTGGCACCGCCGGGTCAGTGCGGTCACCGGACCGGATCCACGGTGAGAGCAGGCGTTGCACCACCCCCGGCACCGCCTGCGCTCTGCTCACCACCGGCAGTTCCGGTCCGGCAGCAACGGTGTGCGGCACAACGGGACTCGTGAGGCCAGTCACCGATCCGCTGGGGCCGGCCGGATCCACGACGTGATCCAAAGGGCGCAGGAAGCTGGGGTTCTGGGCGGTGGCAAGGGACTGGGTGAAGGTGTCCAGCGGCGCCACCGGCGCTGCTGGGGTGACTGTCGGCTTCAACGGCGCTGCATCACGCCAGGCGGCGCGTTGAACCACCCCCGACGCGGCCCCGAACGGGCGTTGGTCAGCTGCGGGCCGGTCGGGTTGCGGCGGAGTGGGATCCGCACCGGCCCGGCTCCACCAACGCGCCACCGGTCACCTCCCTCGTTCGATCCTGGTGTTGATGCGTCCGATCTCGTTGGCGAACCGCTGCCGCTCGTGATGCTCGAGATCCAGCAGATCGTCCATCGCCCAATGGAAATGGAACGCGATGTACGCGACCTCCTCGTAGATCCGGTCGGGCGCGTACGTCGCTATTCCCCCAGGCGCCCACCAGCGACGTCGATGGCGAAGTCGTGCTCGCAGTTGGGGCAGGTGACGGCCGCCCTGGTGTGGCCCTCTTGATTGATCCGCCGGTAAAGGTCCTGCAGGAAGGCAAGGTCGGAGGCGAAGAGGTTCTCGATGATGCCGGCGTGCACATCGTCGATGCTGCCGATCCTGGTGACCACCCGGCCCAGCAGCACCACCGTCAGGTAGGCCGGGTTCTCCCGGACCCGGTCGTCCCGCAGCGGGACCAGCTCATCTCTCGCGGTGGCCAACCGCATGACCCCGTCGCGGTGCACCGTTCCAGCCCCGTCGACGTAACCCCGCGGCAGCAGGAAGCTGAACTCGGTCCGCAGACCTTGCTCGGGCGGGCGCGACGCCGGTTGACCGCTCTGGCCCCCGTCGGCGGATTGCACCGCCTCCAGAGCCGCCACCGCAGCGGAACTGCGGCGCATTATTCGACCTCGAGCCGCTCGTAGGTGATGACCAGCTTCTCGGTCAGCACGCTGGTGTCGCCTGCCTTCAAGGAGCCGATCTCCAGGCTCTTCGGCCACGCAGCGGTCAGCTTGTACCGCTTCACCGCGTTGCCCTCGTAGTCGTACACCACCACGGCGCCGCCCTTGCGGACGTCGGACATCTTGCCGAACTGCGAGTCCTTGACCCATTTCTCGAAACTCTGATCGGCGGTCAGCGGCCTGGTCAGGGTCACCTCGCCTGCCTTCCAGCGACCAGGCAGCTTCTTGATCATGTACTTGCCGTCGGGGCCGTTCTGCTTCAACTCGATGACGTCCTGCTCCATCTTCAGGCCCGACACCTCCGTGATGGATTTGATGGTGATTCCGTCGACCTCGAGTCCGAAGGAATGGCCGACCGAGCTGTCGAGATCTGGCAGAGCCATCGTCGAGCTCCCTTTCTGGTGGAGTGATGCTGCTGTCTGAGGTGATGCGGTGGTGTGTTACCGGGTGCCCGACCGGTCCGCGTGCGGTGGGCCCGCGGACCGCTGTCGGGCGAGATCATTCGGCGACGAGACTGGTCCCGCCGGAGAACTGGGACAGCTGGAAGATCACGAACTCGGCCGGCTTCACCGGTGCGACGCCGATCTGACAGAGCACCTGGCCGGCGTCGATGCCCTCCGCCGGGTTGGTTTCCCGGTCGCACTTGACGTAGAAGGCCTCATCAGGTGTGAGGCCGAACAACGCGCCCTTGCGCCATTCGTTGACCAGGAACGCGCTGATGGTCCGGCGCACCTTCGCCCACAGTGCGTCGTCGTTCGGCTCGAAGACCACCCAGTTGGTGCCGTTGAGGATCGATTCCTCGAGGTAGTTGAACAGCCGGCGGACGTTCAGGTACTTCCATGCGGGGTCAGAGGACAGGGTCCGCGCACCCCAGACCCGGATCCCCCGGCCCGGGAACGTGCGCAGGCAATTGATGCCCACCGGGTTCAACAGATCGTGCTCGTTCTTGGTGATCTGCACTTCGAGCGAGATGGCTCCCCGGACAACTTCGTTGGCGGGAGCCTTGTGCACGCCGCGGGTGTCGTCGTTGCGTCCCCAGATACCGGCCACAAATCCCGACGGCGGCATGTGGATGTTCTTGCCCGTGGCCGGGTCTGCGGCCTTCACCCAGGGCCAGTACAACGCGGCGTATTTCGAGTCGTAGCCGGCCTTGTCGACGCGCCATTCCTTGATCTGCTGGGCATTGAGGCCGGGCGGCGGGTCGAGAATGGCGATCCGGTCGCCCATCAGCTCGCAGTGCGCGATCATCGCCAGCTGCACCGCTTTGACAGTCTCCTGGTCGATGGCGCCCTGCTGGTACGCGCTCATCAGGTCCGGTACGCAGACCATGGTGATCTCGTCCACGGCCTCCAGCCCGGAGAATCCGGTGCGCTCTGCGACGTCGCCCACGTAGTCGTCACCGGACAGTCGTGGCGACGGGACAGCCGCCGGCGGCGGTGGAGAGTTCAGCGCGATGTTCGAACCGATGGACGGTGCCTCCACCGACGCCCCGGTGGCGGTTTCCTCGATCTTGATCAGCTTCGACGCGGCGTTGACCGCCGTCGCGACATTCGCCTTACCCCGTCCGGTGTTGAGCCGGTCGTACTCCTCGACGACCTCACCCTGCCGGACAACCAATTTGAAGGTGCCCTCCGGCGCCTCACCCTCAACGCCGTAGATGTCCACGCTGATGGAGCCTTCAGGTGCGCCCGCGTCGAGCGCAACGACACGGTAGCTACCGAGCATTCCCTGCGGACCCGCGGTGATGGCCTGCCGGCCGCGACCACCGCCGTTTCCGCCACCCTCCTGTCCGATCCGGACGACGTAGCAGTTGCCGCCGCCGTTCTGGAAGTAGGCATAGACGGACTGGGCGAGGTAGGAGCCCTCGACGAAGCCGCCGAAGTTCCGGACGAACTCCGTCCAGTTGGGCACCAGCGTCGGTGCATTGAAGGGGCCGTCCTCGGCCAGCCCGACGAAGGCGGCAACGGCTGTCCCGACCCCTTCGATGGGACGTGATCCGGAATCGACCTCTTCGACGTAGACGCCGGGAGAGAGGTAGGTCGGCATGCTGCCTCCTTGGTAGACCACCTGAGATTGAAGTGATCGTGCGCTGTTGGAGAGGCGAGCGGGATGGTCGGACGGACGGTGCCGGGGGCAGGGTTTGGTGCCCGAACGGGCACCGGTCGGCGCAGGGCAGGAATCACCGGGAAGCCGGCCGTCCTATCGCGGCGGCGATGACCTCGGGCAGAGGTCGTTACGGCAGACGGTCCGGATCAGTACACGGCGGGGTTTTCGATCGGGAGTCCCAGCTTCGCCGCCGCCAACAGCAGTCGATCGTCGAACGACGCAATCGACGCTCGCCGCTCCAGGGCGGTCAGCAGCACGCAGCAATCCGGCATCTTCTGTCCGGTATCCACGCGGAGTCCAGCCAGCGTCCGAGCAGCGTCCGGCGGGAACTCGGCCTCCCGTACGCCGAGGTCGGTGAGCGTGGCGAGTACCTCGTCCACCCGTCCAGCCCTGATCGGCGACACCAGTATCTCCGCCAAGGTCACCGTGTTCACCAGCAGGCCCTGTGTGGTGGTGCGGAACAAAGCCTCACCCGCGGCGTGGTGGATGTCCTGCGGGACCAGCGAAGCGATGAGGACACTCGCGTCGAGGACGATCACTCCGGCCAGTCCTCGCGCAGCCGCTCGAGATAGTCGGGCGGGTAGAGATCCTCGAAGGCTCCGGCATTGATCTGGTCCAAGGCCGCCAGCCGACGATCACGACGTTCCTGCTGCGCCGCCCTTTCGGTCTCGCCTGCCGAAATGGCCAGCCGAACCAACAGTTGCCCGCGGGACAGCCCGGGCCACCGCAGCGCCGCCGCGTCGAGAGCGGCTGCCAAGTCATCAGTTTCCGTGACGTAGTGGCGGGGCCTGGTGGTGGGCACCCAACCAGTGTAGCACTCTGAGTTTTCGGTGTGACACTCGGACGCAAGGCCGAACGGATCGTTCGGGGCCTTCCCGGCGCAGGACACCGGACTTCTCACCGTGCGGCGCCGCCTCGTACTCGGCGACCACCCGATGCCGGTACTCGGTAGTGAACGACCGCCGAACCGGCTTCGGCGCCGGATCCGTCAGCTCCTGTGCGTCCACCGCGTGCTGCACACTGCTACTCACTGGCTTGTCTCCCGTCACGCCCTACAGCGTTGCACCCAGGGCCTTGCGGATGTCTCACTCAAGCCAGGCACGTAGGGATCCGACGCCGATTCATCTGATAGCTGCGCTCTACTCCGGCCAAGCCGCGAATGGGGCGTTACGTGCCACCGAATCTTCGATCACCAGCATGACGGCACCGGCCATCCCCGCCATGTCAGCGCGAGTAAAAGGGCCGAGCGCTTCGAGCTCGTCATCGGTGATCACTCCGCCCGCCCTCAGCCGGGCGGCGACCGTTTGTAACGCGGTCCGAACGGTCGCAACCTCCTCCACATTCGGCAGGTGCTCGCCGGGATCATCCGGATCAGCGGAGCCGGACCACCGGTCGAGCAGGTCCGCCGCCGACGTCCCTCCGCACTCGATCATGAGTAACAGCAACCGGTGCCAGTACCGCCCTGGCAACCGCACCACTCGACCGTAGATCCACGGCGACGGTCCGGGCGCGTGGAGCGCCTCGTCGGGCCCTGGAGCTAGGAAGATCTGCGTACCGGGGGTCGTTCCTGCAGATCGTCTTCGCCGTCTTCACGATCTTCCGTACGGACGACAGCGGGACCCGGAACTCAGCCATCGGCACAGCCGTCGTCGGCCTCATCATCCTGCTGATCCTGTACTCGCCACGGGCGAACGCGTTCTTCGGCGGCAACTCCGGCTGAGGACGTCCGGTGCTCCAGAGGCTGCCGGTCCGACCCTGATCAGCCGGCCATTTCCTCTTCCTCCTCCGGCGCTTCCGCACGCTGCACGAAGGCGCCCTGCACCGGTTCCTCTTCTTCTTCGGGTGTCTCCGCACGCTGGACGAAGGATCCCTGCGCGGTTTCCTCCTCGGCTTCGTGCCGTTGCACGGCAGCAGAAGTCGGTCCAGCCGCGGCCTGGGTCGCAGCGGCAGGGGCGGGCGCTGACATCACGCGTTCGGCGTTCGCGGCGGCCTCCCGCTCGAAGCGGTCGCCCGGGTCGCTCACCTTGATCCCCCCGCCGGCGGTGGTGCCGTCGACGGGGCCGCTGCGCTGTTGCACGACGTGGGTCAACTCGTGGGCGAGCATCGTCTTGCCCTCGGCGGATGACGGGTCGTACTTGTCGCGCTGGAAGACCACGTTCGACCCGACCGTGTACGCGTGGGCGTTGACCGCCTGCGCGGATTCGTGCGCGCGAGAGTCGTTGTGGACGCGCACATCACTGAAGTCGTGACCCAGCCGGCCCTGCATCTCTGCGCGGACGTCGGTGGGGAGTGGACTGCCGCCCCCGGAGTTGACGACGTCGTGCACCGGGGAACGTTCCTCTTCCAGCATCGCCCCGACGCCGCTGTTGCCCACGGCGCGTTGCAGATCGAGAATGCCCGCGCCGTCGAGTACGTCGCTGCGTCCGGCAGCTCCGGCCCGCAGCACGTGCGACGGCGGACGATTGTCCAGCCGCGCGGCCTTCGGGCGCAGCGAGTCCTCTGATTCATGATCATGGGTGTGCATGGCGCGTTCCCTCCGTGCAGCAGTTCCGCATGCTCGACCCTTGAAGGGTCCCACCTTGCGTTCGCTCCCGACAGGGGAAACCGGCCGACCGGAGGGGACGTGACGGCTGCCCGATCGGGCAGCCTCACGACCGCCGCGGCTTGGCGAACAGTCCTCCGACGAACGCGACCGCACAACCGGCAAAGACCACGAACAGCCCGATGGAGGGTCGGCCGGTGCCTGGCTGCAGCGCTACTGCGACCGCGAAAGCCGCCAGGCCAAGGGCGGCCACCAGCGCGGCGAGCCGGGTCAGCCTTCCGGAGGACCCGGTCAGACCGAGAACCGCCAGCGCGGCCAATCCGATGATGACGGCACCCGCAGAGACGATCGGGTCGATCGCGTTGGGCAGATCGATGAAGGAAACGTCGGGCGCCACGGTGTCCGAGGCGACGTCCAGCGCGGGCAGGCTCCATTCGATGCCGGTGATGTTCGGTGCGACCTGCGCGCCCAGCTCGGCCGGGATGTCGAGAAAGGCGCCCGCATTCCACACCAGGAAGCTGCCGATGATCATCATCGCTGCACCCAGCAGGGTCAGCAGCACCCGCAACGTCGGCCGCCAGTCCGTCGACTCCTGGACCAGGCTGCCGCCGGCCTCGACATCCCGGCCACCGTCGGAGGCAACCACCGTGAACGGTCGCGTCAGCTGTTCGCCGCCTTCCGGGCGGGGCGCCGACATCCGCACCAGCACACCGGCGGCCTGTCCGGGTGCCAGCTCGACCACCGGTGGATCGAAGGAGAACCGAACAACCCGCTCCGGGTCGTACCCGGTGAACTGGACCCGCCGCGGTCTGGACCCGCCGCGATTGTCGGCCACCGCAGTCAGCGAGCCGCCACCGGAGTTGCGGACCCGAACAACACTCGGGTCCAGCCGCAGCGTCATCGGTTCGTCCGGCGGCGGTGGTGACGTCGACTGGATGAAGGTGCCGTCCGCCTCGACCTCCTGCCCTGCTGCCTGCACGGCGCTGTCCGACGCGGACACCGAGAACTGGCGGGTGAGGTCATGCCCCGGCTCCGGCGGATAGGCGTCCAATTGCGCCTGCGCCCGGGCGATCTGCCCCCGGTCGACATCGACCACGGGGGGCCAGAACTGGAATCGGATGGCTCGCTCGGGGTCGGTCCCGCTCAGCACCATGCGCCGCGGTCGGATTCCACGGCGGTTGTCGATGACGACCTGGAAGGCTGCGCCTGGCGTGTCGCGCACCCGGATCAGGCTGGGTTCCAGCTTCAACGCCACGGGTGTCTCCACCGGCGCGGGCGAGGTGTACTGCACGAACGTCCCGGACGCCTCGATCTCCTTCGATCCATCGGCCGCGATCACGGTGACCTGCCTGGTCGCCTCTTGGCCGGGATCCGGCAACGGCGCCTCCATCCGGACCCTGGCCCGCCCGACGTCACCGGGGAGCACATCCAAGGACGGCGGCGAAAAACTGAAGCGCACCAACCGCTCCGGATCGCGCCCCGACAGAAACACTCGCCGAACGCGGTGGCCGCCGCGGTTGTCGATGACCGCTTCCAGCTGGCCCACCACGGTGTCCCGCACCCGTACGACGCTGGGGTCCAACCGGATGGCGAGCGGGACGTCGACCGGCGCAGCCGATGTCGACTGGATGAAGGTGGCTGCCACTTCGAGGTCGGGCAGTCCGTCCGAACTGGCGATCAAGGTCAACGACCTGCTGGCCTCCTGACCGGCCGCGGGCATCGGGGCCTCGACCCGCGCCCTGGCCCGGCCGACCTCACCGGGGAGCACGTCGATCGACGGCGGTGCGAACGAGAAATGCACCAGGCGTTCGGGATCCCGGCCGCCGAGGAACACCCGGCGGACCCGGGTGCCGCCCCGGTTGTCGATCGTGATGTCGAGTTGGCCGACGCCGGCGTCGCGAACCCGCAGCAGGCTCGGCTCGACACGCAGCACCATCGGGACAGCCGCGGACGCGGTGTGCAGCAGCGTGACGGCTGTCTCGACCGGGTCCGAGTCGACGGCGTCGGGGCCGGCGGTAGCCCGCACGGTCAGCTGCCTGGTCGCGGTCGAGCCGGCCTCCGGTACCGGGCCCTCGATGCGCACGGCCACCTGCGTCGACCCACCGGGAGGAACGGTGACGGTGCCCGGCGAGAAGAAGAACCGCACCACCGACTCGGGATCGCGACCGCTCAGCGTGATCGACCGGGGTTCGTTGCCGCTGCTGTTGTCGACGGTGAGCTGGAAGCGACCGGCGTCGGTGTCCTTGATCCGGACCACGCTCGGCTGCGCCAGAAGCACCACGGGGGTCCGGATGCCGAGCACGATGAGGTCGAGGGAATTGTCGATGACGATCCCGGGGTCGGCCACGGATTGCACGCGGACCTGGACCGGGACACGGCCGGCCGGCACCAGGGTGCCCGCTGCGATACGCACGCTGAGCCGGGCGCTCTCCTCGCCGTTGGGGAGCAAACGGATCTCGGCGCTCGAGGACGTCAGCCAATCCGGCGCGTCACCGATCGAGATGAGATACCCGTCGACGATCTCCGACAGGTTGTACACCGTGACACCGACCCCGCCGTCATCGCCGCCGGGAGCGAGCTCGACAGCGGCCGGCTCCACGACGACCCGGATGCGATCGGCCGCTGGCGGCTCAGCTCTTGCCGCGGCGGGGGTCGGACCGGCCGTCCGGTCCGGCGGCCGCGCGTCGGCACCGACTGCTTCGGGCGCGGCGGACTCGGCGACGCCAACCGTCGCTCGGGGCGAATCATCAACTGTGGCAACAGTGTTGGGACCTGAGCTCACATTCGCGCCGGTACCGTCAGCAACGACCGCGGAGCCGGACACCCCGCCCGACGCCATAGTCCCGAGGTCCGTTTCCTGGGTGTCGTACCAGGGCAGGAACGCCTGACATTCCATGCAGAATTGCGCGCCCGGTTCGTTGCGGGTGCCGCACTGTTCGCAGATGTTGTCGTCCATACGCCCCTCCCGGTGCTGTGCTGCGGGCCACTCCGGCGAAGACCCGCCGTTCACGACGGCAGGGAGCGACTCGCATCGGCAAATCATGACGCACACCTGCACAAAGGGGGCGGAATTCCGCTGCAACGCCCGCGGCCGCGCCTCTGCGCCGAGCGGCCGATCAGAGCGCCGGGGATGCCGGCCGTCATCGCCGCGGCGCAGTCGTCGTCGGTTTGCTGAAATAGGGACCGAATTCCCGCTCGACCACCAATCGCCCGAGCTTGCGATATTCCTGCTGGACCGCAGTGATCAACTCGGCCATCCCGATGACGCCATCCCGACCGGCCGCCAGGTAGCCGGCCGTCGTGGCCGCGGAGCGGATGTTTCCCCCGGAGAGGGTGAATGCATTGGCACAGAACGGCAGGTCGAGATCGGCCCCGCACGGGACCGGCGGCTTGAGGCACTGCTGCCAGATGGCCAGCCTCGACCGCTCGTCGGGCGGCGGGAAATCGATGATCATGTCGAGCCTGCGGGTGAACGCCTCGTCGATGTTCGACTTCAGGTTCGTGGCGAGAATGGCCAGCCCGTCGAAGGTTTCCATTCGCTGCAACAGGTAGGCGCTCTCGATGTTGGCGTACCGATCGTGCGCGTCGCGGACCTCACTGCGTTTACCGAAAATGGCATCCGCCTCGTCGAAGAGCAGCACGGCGTTCACCCCGCCGGCCTCGGTGAAGATCCGTTCCAGGTTCTTCTCGGTCTCCCCGACGTACTTGTCGACCACGGTCGCCAGGTTGACGGTGTACAGATCCAACCCGAGTTCGCCCGCGATCACCTCCGCGGACATCGTCTTGCCGGTCCCTGAATCGCCGGCGAACAGGGCCGTGACGCCGCGCCCACGGCCGCCGCCCTTGCGCATCTGCCACTCGATCAGCACCCGGTCACGGTTGCGCGCGCGGGCGGCCAGATCGCGCAGTTGGCTCCGGGCTGCCTCCGGTAGGACGATGTCGTCCCATCCGACTGCCGGCTCGATCCGCCGAGCCAGGCGTTCGAGGCCCGCGGCGTTCTGCGCCCGCGCCCCACGGCGCAGGTCCTCGGCGCTCATCGGGCCGGTACCCAGCAGGGCGTTGGCCGCCGCTGCCCGCACCGCCCGGGCGACCTGACCCGGCCCGAGCACGAAATGCATTGGTATGAGGGCGGGATCGATGTCGTCCTCGCCCGGAACCTGCAGCGTGGTCGCACTCGCAGGCGCGCCGGTGTGTGCCGGCGCCGTTGACACCCACGGACCCTGGATCTGCAGGAGCGCCGACCTTGCCGCCCAGTGCACGGACCCACAGATCAACCCGCTCGGTCGGTGTCAGCGTGGGCGCGTCCAGGACCAGCGGAACACCGTCCGTCCAATTCGGGTCCCAGGTGACCGTGCCGACGATGATCACCGCCACCGACAGGTCGGCGAGCATCCGCAGCGCATCCGGTCCGGTACCGGACAGCGCCTCCACCGGCCCGGCCACCACTCCGGCTCCCCGCAGCAGTGCCTCCCGCCCGAGAACGGTGATGGCGTCCTGCACGTTCCGCCGCGCCGCCAAGCGGGTCAGATCGACGCCGATGACCGGGCGCCCGAGCGTACGCAACGCCGATGCCGCCAACGAGGGCCCGATCCCGACGCCACTCTCCCGCACATAGATCAACTGCTGCCCCGCGGACAGCGCACGCGCCAGGGCGGTGGACCGCTCGCCGTCCATGGGCACCGGGTCGTGCAACAACCCGACCAGCGCCGGATCGGTGCCGTCATCACCGAGCAGATGGGCGGTGACGCGGTCCGGAACCCGGAGGGCGCGCGTCAGGAACGGCCGGTCCACATCGTCGACGAGCACCAACGCGCGATCGACCAGCGGCGCGCCGGGCAGCAACCGGGCACGCGCGGCCGACGACGCCGCCGGCGCGTCGGCGAGTGACAATGCCAAACCCACAGTGGCGCGGCGGCGGGTGACGTCGTCGTTGAGGTATCCGTACAACCGCTCGAACCGGCTGTCCAGGTCCGGTACCAGCGCGATCACCAGAATCTCCACGTCGAGTTCGCTGAGCCCGGCATCGGTGGCCAACCGCCGCAACCGGATCGTCGCACCCGCCGCTTCGGCGGCATTCGCGTCGTCCCCGACCCGTAACCGTGCGACCTTGTCCGCATCCGGCACTGCCGCCGGCGGCGCCAGCAGTTGGTCGACCACTTCCTCGGTCAAATACAGCCCGCGGAACGGGTCGTCGGGGGCCGGGTCGTCGGCGCGCCGGTGTAGGACGAGCGCACGGATCCGGTCCTCGACAAGACCGACCCTGCCCAGCAGGTGACGCAGGCCGGCATCGCTCACTGCTGGCTGATTCCTGGCCGACGCCGGCGTCGCGCCCCCGGCTTCTTCGCCGGTCGCTCCCCTTCAGACCCATCGGGGGCTACCAAGTCCGGTTCGGACCCCTCTGCCGGCCCGGCCGTCGACGTTCCGGCGAGCTCACGCCAGGACATCCCGCGGACCATCGTTGCCCCACCCGCGACGGCCAGGGCTGCCGCGCGCTGCGCCGCCGATCCGCCGACCGACGAACCGACACCGGAGCGATCCGCGCGCGCAACAGACTGCCGACCCGGCCCGGCCGATATCGACCCCGGCGGATCGGTGCCATCGCCCCCATCGGAACCGTCTGGCCGGTCCTTGCGATCGCGCGCCTGGGCGTTCTCGGACGGCGGCCATGCGCCGATGCCGCCCAGCGAGATCCGCCCGGGTGAGGTGACCGGCGGCCCGGCGGCGTACTGCTGGCCGGTGTCCGTCGGGGCACTGACCACGACGTCCAGCGACGGCTTGAGTTCACCGCCGAGAGCGGACCACACGTCGGCGAACGACCGGTCCTCGGGCGGCGGGAGCGCCACCGTCACCGGCACGGGCAGGCCCATCTCGGACAGCGGGCCGGTGATGAACTCGGGCGGGATGGCGTCGTGCCGCAGGAAGCAGGACAGCAGCGCGGACAGCAACCGGTGTTCGTCCTCCGGCCGTTGGGTCCATGCGGTGACCAGGTAGGACAACTTGAAGTGCCGTGGTGGGAGTCGCCGGGAGGTGACCCGGTCGGTGCCGTCGTACTCGTTGATCAGCCCACGCTCCCTGCGGCGCAGGTCTTCGCGGATGTCGTACAGGTAGACGTCGATGGTGGGCACGTTCCGCCTGCTCGCCCAGTCCTTGGTCGGCGCCTCGAACATCACCTCGACCTCGGTGCCATCGGTCGCCTCGCGCTCGATCAGCGCGCGCAGCGCATTGTCGACCTCCGGGATCATGGTGATGACTGTGCCGATCGGGCGGCCGGTGGACCACCGGGCGCAGGTCAAACTGCAGGGCAGAGTCCGCTGCCCGAAAGGGCACCGTGCCCCCGCCCACCCGCATCCGACCCGGATCCAAGGGTCGAAACGACCGGCGCGGACGGGACGAATCGCGTACTTTTCGCCCAGGCGGCAGCGCGGCGGACGCGTGGCCAATCGGCCGTGTCCGAGGCCGGCACCCGTTCCGACCCCACCCTGACCCGATATGGGGAGCGTGCGATGACCGACCCGATCGTCAGTCTGGAAACTCCGCAACTCACCGTGGAACCCGGTGGGCAGGGCCGAACCATGATCACGGTGCGCAATCTGGGCACGATCGTCGAAGGTTTCACCCTGCAGGTGCTCGGCGAGGGCGTCGCCGACTGGGCCGAGATCACTCCGCCGGAGGTGCAGGTCTACCCCGAGCAGGAGGCAACCGCGGTCGTCGTGTTCTCCCCGCCCGCCGGCAGCGCCACCCAGAGCGGCACGTTCCCGTTCGCCGTGCGTGCGGAATCGGTGGTGAATCCCGAGACGTCCGCGGTCGCCGAGGGTGACCTGGAAATAGGCCGGGTGTTCGGACTGCAGGCCAAGATCACCCCGGTGACCTCGTCCGGTCGGTGGCGGGGCAAGCACTTCCTCGAGATCACCAATTGGGGCAACGCCCCGGTGCAACTCAAGCTCACGGCGGCCGACCAGGACCAGAAGCTGGCGTTCCTGATCGGTCCCGAGGTGCTGGACCTTCCGCTGGGGGTCACCGGGCACGCGAGGCTCAGCGTCCGGACCCTGTCGCCGTTCCTGCGGGGCGCCCAGCTCCGACTGCCGTTCCAGGTCGTCGGCGAGCCCGACCCTCCCGAGGTGCAGACCGGCCCGCCGTCGATGATCCCCAACCCGCGGCGAGCCACCCTTGACGGCGCGTTCGTGCAGCGGCCGATCCTGTCCAAGCTCACCGTCACCGTCGCCATCGTCACCATTGCGCTGATTGCCGGGCTCGTCGCGTTCCTGGTCACCCGCGGTTCCGATCAGCAGGTCGCCGGTCTTGAACAGGGGCCACCACGGACACCCGAGTTGACGGCCCAGGCCAAGGACGCGACGTCCATCCAGCTGGGCTGGCAGGCGCAGCCGAACATCCAGACGTACCGGGTGAACCAGCTGACCCCCGAGGGCAGCACCACCAACGTCACCGCGGTCGACGGTCAGCTGGACGCGTTCGTCGTCGACAAGCTGGAACCGCAGACCGCGTACTGCTTCCAGTTGCAGGCCGTGCGGGGGGATCAGGCCAGTGGGTTGTCTCCGCAACAGTGCGCGACGACGGCCGTGGCTCCACCGGCATCGGCTTCGCCGTCGCCCAGCCCAACCGCGGCATCCCCGCCCGCCCCGGTCAGCTCCGCACCGGTGGAATCGTCCGCGCCGCCCAGTTTTCCGGTGTCTGCCGGGCCCGGTGGGGTTCCCATTCCCGGTGCACCCGGTGCCGGTGGTGCCTCCGCACCCGGTGCGCCGCCGTCCGCTCCGGGCGGCGGTGAGGCAGGCAGCGGGGCGGTCACCAGCGGCGCCCCTGCCAGCGCACCTGGCGGCGGGACCGCACCGTCCGGCACCGTTGTGACCAGCGGTGCCGGCGCCGTGGTGTTCGCGCCGACGGACTTCATCGACGTCATCTTCTCGGTTCCGGCGGCCGACGCCGAAGCGGCGAACCGCGCGGAGGCGCAGCGGGCGCAATTGGCCGCCGCGGGCGTCGCGGCGTCGGTCCTGCGGACCGCCGACTATCCGCAACTGCGCATCGCCGGCACCGCGCCGCTCGACTCGTACCTCGTCTACGTCGGCCCGTTCCCGACCGAGCAACAGGCACGGGCGAGATGCACCACCAGCCCGTCGGTCGGCGCCTTCTGCATCCCCACGCAACCCAGCCCCGGCGGCTGACGTCAGGGACGCTGGAAAAGCCTGACGTCGGTGATCGCCAATTCGTCCAACGGCTGATCGGACAGCGGCGCATAGGCGTCGACAACCGAGAGCCGGATCTTGGAGCTCTCCACCGGGTCGACCGGGATCTGTTGCAGTCCATCGACATCGGCGAGCACGAGTTGCTGGCAATGGCCGTCGGCGTAGGCGAGTTGGATCGTCTTCGGCCGCCACTGCCGCACCCGGCGGCTGTCATCCTTCGGAAGTCCCGCGGCAATCGTCAGCTGCCGGACCGCGACCGGCTGCGGCGGTAGAAGAACCACAGATCCCGGCGCACCCACGCCGCTCGGCGTCAGCGGTGACACGCAGGCGGCCTGTGCAGCGACGCGCTGGACGTCGGCAGACCAGGTTGTCGTCCAAGCGGTGTCGGCGCGGTTGTCGAGCAGATCTCCGGCGTTGGCCTGTGATGCCGCGTCGGGAGTCGCACCGGCCATGGTTTGCGCACCGCCCGAGGTGGCGTCCGGGGCGGAGCCGGCACCACCGGCCGGCACGGGGTCGGTCGACCCGGCCACGCCACCGGGCGCAGTGGTCGCGGAAGCCGGCTGGGTGGCGGCGGGCTCGCCGTATGCCGTCAAGCCGGACACCTGTACGAGATCTCCTCGCAGGTCCTCGATCCGATCCGTCACCCAGCCCACCGGATTGCGGCCCAACACGGTGAGCAACCCCACCACGGCGGCAACCCCGGCCAGCGCCATCACCCAGCGCAGCGCCCGGTACCGCAGCGGAAGGCTGTGTCGGTAGGCCGCCCGCGCCGCCCGCCTGGTGTTGCTCTGGCCACCACCGAAGATCCGGTGCCACCACGAGACCTTCTCGGTCGGCGCCGTGCGGCTTGGGCCGGGACCCTGCTGCAGGGTCGGCCCCTGCAAAGCGAGCCCGCATTTGCGGCAGAAACGCAGCGCCGCATTGTTTTCGACGCCGCATCGGGGGCACGCCGCGTCGGGCGGCGCAGGCGGCGGCCCGGACGCAGGAACCGGCACCGGTGGCGCCGACGCCGGCATGGATCCGGCGCCGTTCGCCGCGGAAGCCGAGAACTGCTGTGCTGGATGGCCTCCCGTCGCGGAAGGCGGGACTGTGGGCGTCGGAGCCGTCGGCCTGCCGACGGGCGGCCGTGTTGCCGGCGCCGGGGAGGTGGGCGGAGCTGCGCCGGCGGGAAGCCCGGAGGCGGCGGCCGGGCCCGGCGCGCGCGACGGCTGGACGGTTCCCTCGGCGGGCCCGTCCCATGCCAGGAATGCGCCGCAGGCCCCGCAGAATTCGACCCGCCCGACATTGCGTTCCCCGCAGTCGGGGCAGATCGTCTCGCTCACCGGTTCCTCCCCCACGACCGCGGACGAGTAACCCAAGGACAAAGGGATTCGCCACCGACAATGGTCATACTGAATCATGGCGCACAGACCCCGCTGTGCACACTTGCTATACCAGGACGCGAACCGTGAAGGCTTGTTCCAGTTGTGGAGTGCGTAACGAAGACGACGCTGTCTTCTGCGTGTCCTGCAATTTCTTCCTGGAATGGGCCGACGAGAAGGCCGCGGCCGCGTCGGCGCCGGACGAACAGCGGTCGCCGCCGCCCGATGCACGTCATGGTGCGGCACCCTCGGCGCCCACCGCGCCCTCGGTCCCGCCTGAACCGGCCGGTCCCCTGCCGGCCGCTCCAGCGATCGCCGCTGCGTCGGCAGCGTCGACCCCGGAACCACCGACGCTCCCGCCGCCGACGCTCCCGCAGCCGATCCTTCCCGCACCTGCCGCCCCGACGGTCGCCGCCCCGACGGTCGCTGCCCCGCCGGCCGCTCCGGCACGCACCGGGCCGCTGGCGGGTGTTCCTCGGCCGACAACTGCACCCGCCTTTCGTCCCGGACGGACCCGCACCGCGAGCACGGCACCGGGTCAGCAGCTGCCTGACGACTTCGAGCGCGAACGGCGCCTGGTCGACCAGGCGTTGGCCGGCTTGGACGAGGGACGCCGACTGGCCCTGCACAAGGAGCGCGAGGACCTGGCACGAACCTTGGACGGGGCAAGGGCGAAGCTCGATCAACGGTCCATCAGTGTGGCCGTCGTGGGTGAGTTCAAACGTGGAAAATCAACCCTGGTGAATGCCCTGCTGCAAACAGCTGTCTGTCCGGTCGACGCCGATGAGGTCACCGTCGTCCCGACCCTTGTCAGATACGGTGAGACGGCTGGTGCAACAGCATATTTCGAGGCATCCGGCGAGGATGGCGAGCCTGTCACCGAGCCCTTGCCGCTGGAATCGGTGGCCGAATGGGTTTCCGAGACCGGCAACCCGGGAAATCGCCGTGGGCTGCGCTCGGTGGAGGTGCGGTTGCCGCGTCGATTTCTCAGGGCGGGCTTGTGCCTGGTCGACACTCCGGGCGTGGGCGGCCTCGATTCCGCCCACGGCATCATCACTCTCGGGGCTCTTGATCTCGCCGACGGCATTCTGTTCGTCACCGACGCCTCGCAGGAGCTGACCGAACCGGAGATGACCTTCCTGCGGCAGGCACTGCAGCGCTGCCCCCGGGCAGCCTGTGTGGTCACCAAGACGGACCTGTACCCGGAATGGCGGCGCATCGCTGCGATCAACGAGAAGCACTTGGCCACCGCTGGTCTGGACATCCCGGTATTGCCGGTGTCGTCTTTTCTGAGATTGGGTGCCAGGCGCGACCCGTCCCTGCTCGAGGAATCGGGTTACGCGGAGCTCGTGGAATTCCTCGGTCGCGGCATCATCCGGGCGGCCAATGCCCAGGCCGCCGCGGCCGCAGCGCGCGACGTCGACTTCGTGGCGGGTCAGATCGGTCGGCAGATCGCAGCGGAGAGCTCGGTCCTCACCGAACCGGCGCGGGCCGGCGAGGTGGTCGCGGAACTGACGTCCGCGCAGCACCGGACGGCCGGGCTGATCTCACCGACCGCCACCTGGCAGCAGGTTCTGTCCGATGGCGTCCAGGACCTGGTGGCGGACGTCGAGCACGACCTTCAGGGCCGGCTGCGCACGGTGTTGCGCGACGTCGAGGGCATCATCGACGCGGGAGACCCCAAGAACGCCTGGGCCGACATCGAGGTGTGGCTCCGCCGGCACGTCGTCGCTGCTGCTGTGGCCAATTACGACACGCTCGCCGAGCGCACCTCTGAACTCGCCAACGAGGTCAGCGAGCGGTTCAACCTGGACGCCGGCGGCCCGGTCGTGCTGGACGCGCATGCCGTGCCCGCGGATGTGTCGGGAGTGAATCTCGCTGCGGTGGAAAGCCTTTCGGCGCCGGGTGGCCGCTTCGGCCCGATGATGTTGGCCACCCGATCGGCGATGTTCGTGCCGATGGCGCTGTTCGGCGTTGCCGGCAGCCTGCTGGGTATCAGTGCGATCATCGCCGCGCCGTTGTCGGTGGTGCTCGCCGCCGGAATCGGCCAGAAGATCATCCGCGACGAGAAGAAGCGGCAGATCGCACATCGCCGGCAACAGGCGAAGATGGCGGCCCGACGCTACGTCGAGGAAGTCGGCTTCGTCATGAACAAGGAGAGCCGAGACGCGTTGCGCCGCACCCAGCGGCTGCTGCGGGACGACTTCCAGATGCGGGCCCTGTCGCTGCACCGGTCTTCCAGCCGCGCCCTCGGCGCCGCGCAGCAGGCGATGGCCATGTCCGGCCCCGAACGCGCGGCCCGGGTGTCACAGTTGAGTTCGGAGGCTGCCCAGGTGCGTCAGGTCGACGCGCAGGTTGCCGCACTGGTGCCTGCGCCGGCTCTCCCGTCGGGACCGGCGGGACAGTCCCGACCGGCGGGGCGCGAGGAACGGGCGGTGCAGCGTGAATGATCCGCTCACCACGTCCGTTGCCGCCCTGCTCGCTGCGGCCACTGCTCAGGCAACCGGCCCAGAGGCCCAGGCGCACCTGCAGGAACTGTCCAACCGCCTGACCGGTCCGTTACGGATTGCCATCGCCGGAAAGATCAAGGCCGGCAAATCCACCTTGCTCAACGCGCTCGTCGGCGAGGAGCTGGCCCCGACCGATGCCGGTGAATGCACCCGCATCGTCACCTGGTACCGGCAGGGCGATCAGCCCACCGTGCTGCTGCACCCGCGCAGCGGCGACCCCGAGCACGCGTACTTCAACAGGGAGACCGGCGCCCTGGAGGTGGATCTCGGAGGCCGCGATGCCGAGGACATCGATCACCTCGAGGTTGCCTGGCCCAGCAGCCGGCTTCGTCAAATGACCCTCATCGACACCCCCGGCATCGCATCCATCTCCACCGACCTGTCCGCGCGAACGCTCCGGGTGCTCACCCCTGAGGATGATCGGCCACCGGTGGTCGACGCGGTGCTGTACCTGCTCCGGCACACCCACCCCAGCGACGTCCGCTTCCTCGAGGCATTTCACGACGACGAACTCGCGCACGGCACCCCGATGAACGCCGTCGGTGTGCTGTCCCGGTCCGACGAGATCGGCTCGTGCCGACTCGACGCGCTCGAGGTCGCCGAGCGGGTCGGGCAGCGGTACCAGTCCGAACCGCGGTTACGCGCGCTGTGCCCGGTCATCGTTCCGGTCGCCGGCCTGCTGGGCCATGCCGCGGTGAGCCTGCGGGAGCCGGAGTACCGGGCTCTGGCGACGCTCGCCGCCGGCCCCCGCGAGGAGGTGGACCCGTTGCTGCTCACCGCCGACCGGTTCGGTACCCGGACCTCCGGAGTGCAGGTCACGGAGTTGGAACGGCAACACCTGCTGTCCAGGCTGGGGCTGTTCGGTGTACGGCTGGCGGTCGAGCTGATCCGCAACGGTGAAGTCGGCACGGCCACCGATCTCTCGGCCGAGCTGTCCCGGCGCAGCGGGCTGGAGCGCCTGCGAGCGGTGCTGACCCGGCAGTTCACCGAACGCAGCAAGATCCTCAAAGCACACTCCGCCTTGACCGCGCTGGAGTCCATCCTCCGGGCCGGTGGCTGCTCGGACCCCGACGGACTGCGCGCCACCGCCGAGCAGATCACCTCCAGCGCCCATGCTTTCGAAGAAGTGCGGCTGCTGGACCGGCTGCGCACCGGGGCGCTGCAGGTCCCCGAGCGGCACGTCGAAGAGCTGGACCGGCTGCTCGGCGGGTCGGGACACGATGCGGCCAACCGGCTCTCGTTGGCGGAGAATCCGTCGGCCCAGGACATCACGACGGCTGCACTGGAGGCGCTCTCCCGCTGGCAGCGGCTGGCCGAGCACCCGCTGTCGTCCCGCAACGTCCAGGTGGCCGCGCGCGGTGCGACGCGGACGCTGGAAGGCATCCTGGCCGGCGCCGGGAACCTGTGACGAGCGTCAGATCAGCCCTTCGCGGACCGCGTAGGCCACCGCATGGGAACGATTCCGCAGCTGCAACCGGGTGGTGACGTCGTGCAGGATGTTCTTCACGGTGCGTTGGCTGTAGGACAGCCTGCCCGCGATCTCAGCAGTGTCGTGACCGCTCGCGACGAGTTTGAGGACTTCGGCTTCCCGATCCGAAAGCCCGGAGAACGCGAGCCCTCTCGGTGAGAGGACCTGACGCTGTAGCCGGCCGACCTGGCCCAGCAACCGCCCGAGCAGGTCCGGCGGCACCTCTCCCTCGCCCGCCGCCACCCGCAGCAGCGCGCGGGCCAGCGAGTCCGGTGTGGTGTCGCCGCGGCGGAGCAGGCCCCCCACGCCGACCTCCGCCGCAGCCACCAGGGTGGAGTCGTCGATGACCCGGGCAACCAGCACCGTGCGCGGCACCGACCCGCGCTGAAGCGCCCGCAGTACCCGCAACACCTCGTCGGTGAGAACGTCCGCCACGACCACGGCCACCACCGCCTCGCCCAGATGTTCGGCGTCGACGACCTTGATCTCGGGCCGCTGCCGCAGTTGGGCAATCACCCCCGCTTGCGAGATCGGGTCACTGGCATAGACATACGTGGCCACAGGACTGTGCATTCAAGCCTCCGTCGAAAGTTCCGGCAGTGCGCCGCGGCATCACAAGCCATCGGTCGTACCGCCCCAGCGAGTTGTCCCCTGCTGCAATGAGTTGTCCGGGCATTGATCCGATACATCGCGCCGCCCCCAACGGCGTACGGCTGGCCCCGGCGGAGCCGCTGCTGTCCCGGGCTCAATGCCTCAAGAGGCATCATGAAGGGGCACGCTCAACAGCGGCTCAACGCCCTTTCGGGCACAGCGGAATGCGCTCAACACCGCCCGGGGTCGTCCTCAACAACCAGTCAACAAGTGATCGGGTTGCCCAGGACGTATCACGGCCGGCCGATGCTCATCGGCTCAATCGGCACCGCTGACAGGGAATGCATCGGTCTCGCCCCACTCGACGGGGTTGGAACTGCCGCGCCGCCGCCATCACCGCCGGCCGCGGGTACCCAACGATGAATGCAACGCCGTGCCGGAATCCGCCGTCTCGCCAGCCGTGGCACTGATGGTCGGCCCGGCCGGCAGTGCACACCAGATTGCCGGCCCGGTACAGAAAACACTCGCTTCGATGTCTCTTTCCGAGAACTGCAGGATCCGTGTGGATGTCAGCACGGGACTTGGAGGCAACGGTGGCTTACTCCCTCGGGATTGATGTGGGAACGACGTTCTCGGCGGCGGCAACGCTGGACGATGACGAGTCGATGCCTTCGATGGTGGGCCTGGGCAACCGGGCGTTGCAGATACCGTCGGTCGTCTTCGTCCGCGACGTCGACTGCATGGTCGTGGGCGACCGGGCCGAGCACCTGGCGATGAGCGATCCCACCCATGTCGCCAGGGAGTTCAAGCGCCGCCTGGGCGACCCCGTTGCCATGATGGTCGCCGGGAACAGCTATCCGCCGCAACGCTTCATGGCCGAGATGGTTCGGTGGATCCGCGACCAGACCGTCGAGCGTCGAGGTGAACCACCGACCCGCGTCACACTGACCCACCCGGCGTCCTGGTCCGAGTTCAAGGTGGACCTGCTGCGCGAAGCCGCCCGGGACGCTGGGCTGCCGCGGGTCCTGACGTGCACCGAGCCGGTTGCCGCGGCCCTGAACTATGCCGCGAAGAACCGGGTGGCGGTGGGCGACCGCATCTGCCTCTACGATTTCGGCGGCGGAACATTCGACGTCTGCCTGCTCGAGAAAACACCCGACGGCTTCGACATCATCGGGCGCCCGGACGGTGATCCGCAACTCGGCGGGATCAACTTCGACAAGGCAATCATCGGAAAGATCGTCGACGACAATTCCTCGCTGTTCGCCACTGTCGATCCCGACGACCCCGGTGTGTTCCGATTCCAGCGCGACTGCGTGCTGGCCAAGGAGGCTCTGTCGGTCGACGTCGACACGGTGATCCCGCTGAGCCTGAACGGCTGGACGACGAACGTCCGGCTCAATCGGCACGAATTCGAGGCCATCATCGAGGATGATCTCGACAGGACCATCGAATTGACCCGTCGCGAATTGAGAAAAGCGGGACTGGAGGCCTCTGAGCTGGCCAGCTTTGTTCTGGTCGGTGGATCCTCACGCATTCCCCTGGTGACGGAGAAACTCAGCGCGAGCTTCCGGACGACGGTCGCCCGCAACACCCACCCCAAACACGAAGTGGCCTTGGGCGCGGCTCTTTTCGGGCGATGGGCATCCACCGGACGGCAGGTTCACGGGCCGGACGGTGCGCCAGCAGGTGCACGCCGTCGAGCACCACGCCGGTTGCTCCGGCTCGCAGTGGTCGGTGGTTCCACCGCCCTGCTGGTCGGCGGCGTCATCGTCGGCAGCCAACTGTTCACCGGAACCGCGGAGGCACAAAAACCCGATCCGGTCGGGGTCAGCGCAGCCGCGTCGACCACACAACCGCCTGGCAGCGGCGCAACGTCCTCGACCGGTCGCGCTGCCGAACAGCGTCGGGCCCCGGCCACCGGCTCAGGGATCCCGGCCACCGGCTCAGGGATCCCGACTCCGGCAGCGACGACGACTCCGGTTTCCACAGGTGCCGAGACCACCGCTCCCACAACCACTGTCGGGATTCCCGGCTCGCCCCTGCCAATGGCTCCCGGTACCTTCGATCAACTCACCCTGCGGTGGTTCCAGACCCTGTGTACCGGCGGCGAAGAACTCCAGCAGCATGATCTTCGGGCCGGGCAGAGCTACCGCAGCCTGAGCGCCGCCCAGGCGGCCTTTGTCGAATCCTTCGCGCAGCGCGCAGACATCGCCGCGTCGACGGCCGCAGCCCTGGAGAGTTACGGGTCGGGACCGGTGGCCAGGGGCAACATGGACACGGCCGCAACCGTCCAGGGTCTGCGCGAACTGTCCGGCTCACTGCGGGCAGCAGCTGAAAGGTTGAGGGCGCTGTCACCGCAGACGTCATCGGATCTGGCGATCGCCGCGCAGCAGCTCAACGAAACTGTGGCCGCACAGCACCGACCGGCGGACCTGGGTGCACTGGCGGTGGCAGAGCGAACGTTCGTCCTGCAGCTGCCCGGTTGTTCCACCTGAGCCGCTGTCAGCCGGCGGTGGTTGCTGACGGCGGCTTCACATCGGTCGAACGGCGCACTTGAAAGCGCAGGTGAAGCACCCGATTGCCCTGGATGACGAGCTCGGGGTCCGACAACAGGTGTTGCGCCCGAACCGCGCCGAAATAGCGTTTGCCGGACCCGAACACCACCGGCACGATGTCCATACGGACCTCGTCGATCAGTCCTGCGGCCATCACCTGACCACCGACGTCGCCGGCAGCGACCTCGACAATCCGTTCGCCCGCAAGCTTTTGCGCCTTGGCCACCGCTGCCTCGACCCCGTCGAGGAAATGGAACGGCGCCTGAGGGTCCCAGCCCTCGGGTGCCGGCCGGTGCGTCACGACGACCACGTGGTCGATCCCGCTCGGGGGCGTCCCGTCCCAGCCGTCGGTCATGTCGAACACATGGCGGCCGACGACGGTCACCCCGATCTGGTCCCAGTAGGGCCGGATGTAGTCATATGAGCCCTGCGACACCTTCAGCGCGCCGCTGTCGTCCAACGGGACGGCGCCGCTGGACAACCAGTCGAACAACGGTCCGGGCTGGTCGTTCTCGTCTGCGACAAAGCCGTCCACCGACACGGAGCCGTACATGACCACCTTGCCCACGGAACTCTCCTCTGCTCGCTGGAACGCCCAAAAGTAGCGTGCCGTCAGCAGTCGATGCCGCTGGTGAGCATCGGTTCGGCAGCGCCCGGAGTTTCGCTCAGCCGCGGTGCTGGCCCGGGCGGCGGCCGGTACGCCGGCGGGTGACGAGCAGCAGAAGCAGCCCTGTGCCCATCAACACCGCCGATGCGGTCCCTGCGGCAGTCGTGTCGACGCCGGTGTAACTCAACGTCCTGCCGTTGATGTCGGTCGTTGCTCCGCCGAACGCAGCCGGCTGCGCGACGTCCGGGGCGGCGACGACGGTCAACGGCACAGATGTCTGCACGCGGCAGGTCACACCGACAACGGCAATGGTGTGCTGGCCGAGCGGCGTACCGGTGGGGATGGTCACCGAGGTATCGAATCGGCCATTGCTGTCCGCCTCGACGGTCTTCAGCAACACCGGCGCCGAATGCAGGGTCAATGTGATCGATTCGCCAGGCGTGTAGCCACCGCCGGACAGGCTGACCGCCCCGCCGGGGCTGACCGTCGAAGCGTTGGCGATGACGGCGGGCGTCTGGCCGGTCATTGGATTGACGGTCGCCGCGTTGTAACGGGTGACGTCGACGGTCGTGACCACCTGTTCCGTCTGCCGCACATTCTCGACGTCCGTCTCGACGGTGCGAACCGTTGCCGTCACCCCTGGCGTGTTGTCGACCCGGCGCAGCGCATCCAGGAAGTCGACTTCGAGGCCCTGGTCCGTCGGCGACACAGTCCTGGTCAGGGTGCTGGGCGACAGGGTCACGGCGGTGGAATCGGTCACCGTGGTCGGCACGGTCACCGGTGGATCCGAGCCCGTCACCGTGGTCGGGACCGTCACGGTCGTCGGCACCGTCACGGTGGTCGGCACAGTCACCGTGGTCGGCACCGTCACCGTGGTCGGCACGGTCACCGTGGTCGGCACGGTCTCCGGCTCCCCCTTCTCCGTCACCGTCACCAGTTCCGTCACCGTGGTCGGATCACCCTGCTCCGTCACGGTCACCGTCTCCGGTTCACCGCTCTCCGTGACCGTCACCGTTGCGGGGTCGGCGGCCACCGTTTCGGTCACGGTCTGCGTCACGGTGTCTGGAACGGGCGGTGATTCACCGCCTCCGGTGCACGATGTCGCGCAGCCTTCCGCGGCGGCCACCGGGATCTGCGTCCCGAAGCCCAGTACGGCCAGGGACGCCGTCAGCATGGCCACCGAGACGACGATCAGCCGGCGCGGGCGGTGGCTGGGAGCGCTGTCCTGGGGACTACTCGCCATTTCGTGGACCTCATCTCGGACGACGGGAAACGGTCACCTTTCGTGGCCTCCTTCCTGCGATCTCCCTGCGCCGGCGGAAATACCTGCCCGAATGTCCATCACCCGGATGGCCTCACCTGCGCCCAGGCGCAAGCGCGCGGTGGATCGCGCGCCGGTATCCGGCGCGCGAAATCTGTTGCGGGCAATCTGGTGTCGCGGTCCGGTCAGGTGATCCAGTCGGTCACAACACTTGAATCGGCGATGTCACACCTCAACCGGAACGGACCTCGAACGGGGCGGCTGATGGTGAAGCAACCCATGTCATCGGAGCTGACCACCACCGGTGAGCCGGCAGCCGGCGTGAACGTGACGGTCCCACCGGAGTGGGTCGGGTAGAGCTGCCCGACGATGGAAGTCGCGGAAAGCTCGAGTTCGAGTGTGAGGTTGTCACCACGGAATTCCATGACTTGGGCACTGTCCGGGGCCCGCACACTTTCCTCGAGGACTGTTTCCGGTGTCAACGAGAGGCGCTCGAGTTCCTCGTCCACCGTCCGCCACACATAGGCGGCCCTCGCAGCGCGCAACATCCGTTCCTTCTGCGCCTCCGGGATGGTGGGTGTGTCCGCATCAGCCAGCGCATCCTTGACGATCGCTTCGAGCGCATCATCGTCATGCGCCCAATCCGGTGCCGTCAACTCGATCCACCTCCTGCCGAGTTCGCGTATTCCATGTCATTCAGGGCGCGCAACGGGGCTGTCGACCGCAACTTCGCCAGGCACCGGGCCCTTGTCGGGCCGATGCTGCCGATGGGCATCCCGGTCCGACGGCTGATCTCCAGATAGGAAATCGGCGGATCCGCCACGAGCATCCGCAGGAAATCCCGCTGGGGCTCCGTCATCTCGGCCAGACCGTCCAGCACAGCGGTACGCCGCTCCGCGCGCAACAACTCCGCGTCCACCTCTTTGGTGTCGTGACGACCCTCCAGACGAACGTTCGCCTTGACATCGGTCGGATCGACGGGTGTCACGGCGGACCGGCTGCGCAACGTGCGCAGCGCCTCGTTCTTGGTGGTGACCGTCAACCAACCAGGCAATGCCTTCGGCTCGCGAAGGGAGTCGAGATGCTCGACGAGCCGAAGCCACACTGTCTGGCTGACGTCCTCGGCGTCCCTTCCGGAAAGTCGGTACCGCCGGATCACGGACAGGACCAATGGCATGAACCGACTGACCAGGACGTCCCACGCCACGGTGTCGCCTCCGCAGGCAGCGGCCACGAGTTCGGTCAGATCCTCGGATTGATCGTCCATCGCACCTGCACTTCCCCGGTTCCGACCGCACGCCCGGACGTCCTTGCCCGGTATCACGCCGATGCCGGTCCATCGCGGGTGATACACGCTCATCGAAATTCGGTCCCGTTTCGCATGGGGCGTCGTGGCACCCACACAGCACCGGAATGGTCGATCCCTTTGTGGTGACAACAGTCTGGCACAGGACCCGCGCGCGATCTGCAGTCTGTCCGCATCCTGACGATGGTGACCGTGGTCGCCCGTTGTCGCGACGTCAGGGCAACGGCCACACCCGGGTGGGCGGCCCGATGACCGGTCGAGGTGTGTGGAAGTGGTTGTTCACGCGCCGACTGAATGGCCGAACTTCATCGGCTGATGACCCGCCCCCGAACACAGGAAACCCGCCGCGGCCCATTTCTCGACACCACCGGCACCGGCCTGGGCCTCGGCGAGCGCGGCTGCCGGTGACCGGCCGGCACGGAGCAGCCGGTGGTAGCCGACCATCAGCGAAACGATTGCCTCATCCAGAACCGTCACCAGCGGGGCAACCAGTGACGCCGTCCCTTGTGCCAGCAGCGCAGTTGCCAGCCCGAGGACCTCGTCACGGCCGACCACTTTGGGCGCAGCTGCCTGACAGGCAGCGAGAACAACGTGGTGCGGCGGGTCGGTCAATCGCTGCAATTCGTACACCGTCAGCGGACCGTCGATCATCAGCAACGAGGAGAAGAACGGGTTGTCGGAGCGGAGCTGACCGTGTGCGGCGATATGCACCAGGCGCGCTCCGTCCATCGCCGACTTCAGCGCTCCGACTTCGGCAGCGGCACCCAGCAGCAGAACCGATCCGGGGTGGATCGCGGCGACTTCCTCGGCCTCCACGGGGGCGCCCGCCAGATCCGGGCCGGCCGCCACCACCGTGACACCGTCAGGTGCACAGGGGCGTTCGGTCGCAGACATCCACATTCGAGCGGATGGCGCGATCGTGGTCGCGCGGCCGGCACAAGCCGGCAGCACCGACCAGGGCACCGCCTGCAGCGACCTGGACGGGCTCACCACCAACGGCCGGTCTCCGAGGACCTTCTCGAGAGGTGCGAACAACAGCGCCTCCAACTCTCCGCGCACATGAGCGAGCGCCTGCTCGGCGGCCCGGGTGGCCATGAGAGTCGCCCGACCGCGGGCCAACCGACGCAGCGCGAACGAGAGGTGTTTCACCTGCTCACCGACGCGAGCGGTGGATCCGAGCCGGGTCAACCTGACTGTGCCGTCCACGACCGTCACCGCGAAGAACATCTCGTCGAGTTCGACGTACTCCACCAGGGCGACCGGTCCGAGAAGTGCGATCAGTTCGTCGATCTTCCTGGGGCGTGGGTGCCCTTTCAGACCGGCGGGGAACTGCCGGAACCGGTCGGCGATACGGCGCTCCAGGCGGACCTGGCGCTGCACGTATCCCGCAGCCGACCGACCCGTGCTCCGTCGAGTTTCGATTTCCATCATCGTGGTGCGCAGGTCGGCGAGATCCGCTGCGAGAACCTCGTCTTCCGCCGGGATCGGCGGGCGCAGCGCGAGGGCGCTCGCCCGTCCCCGTTCGACGAAGGACAGGACCTTTCTCGGATTGCCGTCCTCCAGCGCCATTCGTAAACCGGCAGTGGCCAGTGCACCGCGCTGAAGGGACACGTGCGCCCGGAGTTCGGTGGCACCCAGCGTCGCCTGATGCTGTTCGACGATGCGGAGGCCGGCGTCGATGGCCCGCTTCGCAGCCGACCGCCGGCCGTCGGCTTTGCGCAGCGACGCCTCGGCAAACCAGGCGCGCGCCCGCACATCGGCAGGTCCGGTGAAACGGGCGCGGCTCGCCTGGGTCAGGTCACGGCGAGCTGCAGACCGCCGCCCTCTGGACAGGGCCAGCAGACCCGCGAAGATCTGCGCCTCCAACGACGGCACCGACCAGCCGTACTGCGCCAACTGCTCCGCGCATCTGCGGGCCCGAGCTGTCGTGACCGACGCGGGATCGCCGGCCACGGCGGCTTGCAGCTGCGCATACCTGGCCAAGGCGACACCGGCGGGTCGGTCAAGGTGGCGGAACCCACGAACAGCCTGCCGGGCGGCCAGTCCAGCGGTATCCAAATCTCCCTGCACGAGAGCCACTGTCGAGAGCAGGAGTTGGGCGTCGACGAGTTGGGTGTGCGCGCGCTGCTCGCGATGAACGGCGACCGCCGCCTCTGCGGCCGTTCGGGCCTCCCCGACCAGTCGAACGGACAGCAGCAGCCGAGCGCGGGCCTCGAGCAGGTTGCCCCGCTGGACACCCATGGCGCGATATTGCTCCTCCGCATGACCGTAATGCTCGAGTGCCTCGACCATCTGGCCACGGTTGGAGGCGAGCCAGCCCAGGTTCTGCTCGATGTGAGCGGCCCAGGTGGACAGGCCGTGGTCATGGCACAATCGTTGCGCAGCAATCAGATCCGCCTGTGCCAGGGCGAAAGAGCGACGGCCGATGTGGATCAGACTCCGGTTGGACAGTGCGCGGGTCGCCCAGTCCGCCTCTCCCGCTTTCCGCAGGATCGGCAGCGCCAGGCGCAGCGCGGCCAGCGCTTCTTCGTCCCGGCCGAGGATCTGGAGGATGACGGCCTTCTGCGTGAGCACCTTGGCGGCCGGCACTCCGCGCAGGTCCGACGACGCGGCCGTGACCTCCCTCAGCGCCCGCGCGGTGTGACCCTGCAGCAGAAGGGTGCCCGCCTGACTGGCTCGCGCCTCCGCCACCAGCACCGCGTCACGCGCCCGCAGCCCGCAACGCAGGGCGGCGCGCAAGGACGATGCCGACGTTTCCAGATCCCCCAGCTGTTTCGCGGCCAACCCGACCGCGTGAGCGGCGATGCACGCCGCTCGCCACCGCCGCGCCGGTGTGGCGACGGCGCCGATCTCCGTCGCCATCTTCCAGGCGCCTGCGGGATCCGAGCCAACCAATTCCAGGGCTTCGCGAGCAGCCGATTCCAACGATTCGACCGTCACCTCCGAAACGCTCACCCGCATGATGATGCCCCATCGATCAACAATGCATTCGGGCTCGCTCAGCTATGGTTCCGCGCTCGTGAAGTCATTACGATCTCCCGCATGACTCGAGCGGGCGAGCGAGATCCGGCACAACCGCCCGACGAGTATTTCGACAGTGAGAGGCGCGAACTCCTGGTCGCGACACCGCATGCCGATCTGGTGCGCGCGACGCTCCTCACATTGGGTCTCGAGGACCCGTACTCCGAACGCAGCTCATGGCTCGGTCTGACCAGGCTGCGGTTGACGGAAAACTTCGCCATCGACGGAAAAGTCGAGAGACGGGCGAAGGCATACGCCGACCGCATCGGCGGCATTGTGGTGAAAGACGACGACCCGGTGGGAATGGTCCTTTCGGCGGTCAAGGAGACCCTTTCGCAGCAATGGGCCGGCTGGATTCCCACCATGGGGCGCAACCGAATGGTGGGTCACGTCACCGGAACGGATGGCGCCCCGATCATCAGCAGCCTCGATCCTGTCACTGTCCCGGACCGCGACCATCTCGACCCCGGCGCCTTCATCGACCTCGAGCTCTTCACCGAACGGGGCGCCCGTCGATCGCTGAAGGGTGACGGCGTACGTGTTGGCATCGTCGACACCACTTTGCATCCCCACCCCTGGCTCGAGGGCGCACGTGTGCAACCGCAACCTGTTTCGTTCGGAGCCGACTCGAAACGGTACGTGCGCTCCTCACATTGCGCCGCCATGCTCGGAATCATCCTGCAGCACGCCCCGGGAGCGGAGATCGACGTTGTCGGCGTCCTCGGCGACGAGGGGTGGACAACCGCCTGGAATGCGGCCAACGCGATCGCCTCGTTCCGCTCCAGCGACATCGACATCCTCAACCTGTCGTTCAGCTGTTACACCGCCAACGGTGACCCGCCGCTCGCTCTGGCGGCCGCCATCGACAGATTGGATCCGCGCACGGTGGTGGTCGCGGCCGCCGGTAACGTCGCCGACGGAGGCCGCAACCCGAGGCACCCGCTGGACCTGAGCAGAGCGCCGGCCTGGCCCGCTGCCCTCGATGACGTCGTCGCGGTCGGAGCCGTTGTCCCGGTCGGAGGGGCCTCTGGCTGGGACACCGCCGATTTCAGCCCGCAAACCCCGTGGGTCGACGTCGTCGCGCCCGGTGCCGGCGTTCTGAGCCTGCTGGTCGGCGTTCCCGGAGGCGCGGACAAGAGCGTCACAGGTCCGGTTTCCTCCCTGCCGGAGGTTCCGACGTTCGCACGTTGGAGCGGCACGTCACCTGCCACGGCGCATGTCACGGGGAAGATCGCCGCAAAGATGTCACGGAAGAAGGTGCCTGCAAGGGTCGCTTGGGACAGGCTGGGAACTCGTCTGCCCGAACTCTGCAGCGGTCCCTACCACCCGAAGCTGCTGGTGTGACCTCACGTCGTCGCTGCCAACACCGGTGAGTCCGCGGTCCACGGTGGACCTCTGACGTCATCCCCCGGCACCGCACGACAGCGGACCCGGCCGGCCTGGGCGCGGCCACCAACGCCGAACTTGACCAAGCATTGATGTATCGCTGAGCGGCAGCACCATGTGCCGCACCTAGCGTTCCGCCTTGTCGTGCACCTGTCGGTGCGCCAACTGACTCCCAACACCAGGCGATGCAAGGGGAACAACGTGCCTTCCACCTCAATGGCCACCGAGCGCGGCCGGTCCACCGTCACCCGCGCCATCCTGTGTGTGCTGGCGCCGGCGCTGGTTGCGCTCGGTGCGACCGTCACCGTCGCTTCCCCGGCTTCGGCAGAAACTGTCAGCGCGACCGGCTCGGCAGTTGTCGTCGAGTCGTTCGGCGGCTCCACCGTGAAAGACGCTGCGTGGCGTGCGCTCGGTGACGCCTGCTTGACCGGAGCGACCGTGGCGCCGTCGGTCTCCTCTTCGCCGGGGGTCTGCGCCCTCCGCGTCGGATCGCCTTCCGCGAAGGCCGCCACCGGGTACCTGCAGCTGACCGACTCCACCGGCTACCGCAAGGGTGGTGCGGTGTACACCGCGGCGTCGGCATCGGCTCTCGGCCTCGAGGTCACCTTCGACCAATGGCAGTACGGCACCGCCAAGTACGGCGGCGACGGGGTGACCTTTTTCATCGCGGACGGCGCCGCCACCGTCACCTCGCCGGGCGGGCTGGGTAGCTCGCTGGGCTACGCGCAGAACACCAACCAGCCGCCCGCCCCGAACGGCATCGCGGGGGCGTACCTGGGTGTCGGGCTGGACGTGCATGGCAACTTCGCGGCCTCGGGCGACGGTCACGGAAGCGGATGCACGACCGGGCAGTCGGCGACGCCGAAACCCAACTCGGTCGTTCTGCGCGGACCGGGTTCGGGCAAGTCCGGCTACTGCTTCCTGACGGCCTCCAGCCTGCCGACCGCGACACAGAATCTGCACGTCACTGTCACCGACCCGGGCACCGTGACCACCGCAATGGCCCGCACGTTCCGGGTCACGGTCTCTCCCGATCGCTACCCGACCGTCACCGTGTACGCAGCATTGTCCGCCGACACCGAACCTAAACAGGTGCTGCAGTACAAGATGACCGACGCCGCGCCGGAGAGCTACCAGTTCGGCTTCACCGCCGCGTCCGGTTCGACCGTCGGCACACACCTGATCGGCAATGTGTCCGCGTCCACCGTCACGCGGAGCGACACCACCCCACCGGCGATCACGATCACCGGTGGTGCCAGTGCCTACACCGCAACGGTCACTCCCATGGTCTCGGGCACGACGGATGCCGACGCCGGCTCGACGATGACCGTTCTCCTCGGCTCGCAGAAGCTGTCCGCCACGGTGGCTGCCGATGGCACCTGGAGTGTCACTCCCGGCGCTCTGGCGGAGGGCAAGACCACGGTGTCGGTGTCGGCCACCGATGCCGCAGGCAACACCGGCACCGCCACCCAAATCCTGACCGTCGACACCATCGCCCCGGTGATCGCGATCGCCGGTGGCCCGAGCGCGTCGTCCACCTCGGCCACGCCAATGGTGACCGGCAGGACGGATGCGCCCGAGGGGAGCATCGTGAACGTCAAGATCTCCGATCAGGTCCTGGCCGCCAAAGTGCTCGCCGATGGGACATGGTCCCTCACGCCGGCTCCGCTCGACAACGGCACCGTCCCGATCACCGCCACGACGACCGACCAGGCAGGCAACATCGGCACGGCGGCCCAGAAGATGACGATCGCCGTTGCGCCGAGCATCACGATCAGCGGCGGCACGACGGCCCTGACCAACCAGCCGAGGCCGCCCGTCAGCGGAACGTCCACTGCGGTCGCCGGCCGCACCGCGACTGTCACCGTCGACGGGCAGACCCTGACCGCCACCATCGCTGCCACCGGTGCCTGGAGTGTCGTCCCGACGACCCTGACCCATGGCGCGCACCGCATCACCGCTGTCGTCTCGGCTGTCAACGGCGTCAAGGTGACGTCGTCCCAGACCCTCACTGTCGACACCATCGCCCCGGCGATCGTCATCAACGGCGGTTCCGCGATCTCCACCCAGTCCAATACTGCGACGATCAGCGGGCGGATCGATGTGCCGGCCGGCAGCAAGATCAAGGTCGTTCTCGATGACGTCGCCCGCGAGGTGGTCGTGTCGGCTACCCGGACCTGGTCGGTGACGTCACCCGCTCTCAAGGCCGGCGCGCACACCGTTGTCGTCTCCGCCACCGACGCAGCCGGCAACGTCGGCACGCAGAAGCAGCGCATCACCGTGATCCCGGTGTTGTCGATCGACGGCGGAGCGGCCCGGCTCACGAACAACCCGACCCCCACGATCAGCGGTACCACCGACGCTCCCGCCGGGACCCAGGTCACCGTGACCGTCGCCGGACAGACGCTCACCGGAAAGGTGACAGCAGCGGGGATCTGGACGGTGACGCCCAGCTCGCTCACGTCCACGACGTACTCGGCCAAGGCGACCGTTCGGGACGCAGTCGGTAACGTGCGCACCGCCTGGCAGAACCTGACCGTCGACACGATCGCCCCCTCCATCGTGATCGACGGGGGTTCGGCGGTCTCGACCAAGTCGGCCACCCCGACGATCACCGGCCGGGTCAACGTGCCCGCCGGCAGCAAGATGAAGATCGTCGTGGACGCGACTGCGCTCGATGCTGTGGTGTCGGCGACGCGGACCTGGTCGGTGACCTCACCCCGTATCAAGGCAGGCGCGCACACCGTCGCTGCCTCGGCGACGGATGCGGCCGGCAACGTCGGCACGGTGAAGCAGCGGCTCACCGTTGTGGGCTGAGCATCCTGGCCCCGGTCAGGTACCGACCAGGTCCGCGGTCAGGTGCCGACCAGGTCCGCGCAGGCGGGCACCTGAGCCATCAGCGCCTGGAGTTGCTCACCCTTGAAGTCGGACAGCCCGAGATCACTCTCGCCGAGACGTTCGGTGTCGAACTGGATGTGCTCCACGATGTCGGCAATGGCCTGCGGGTCGGCCGGTGCTTCGTCAATGGCGATGGACCCGCTGCCCGCGATGTCGGCCAGCTTGATCAGGTACTGCAGGTACCCGTCGTGCAATGCCTGTCCGTTGTCGATCTGCGGCGCGTCCAGCTCGGAGAGCCTTCCCGTCATTTCCAGCAGCGTGTCGGCCAGCGAGGCGTAGTAATCGCGGTACGCGGCTCTGAACTCCTCCACCGGCGCGGTCTGATCAACGGTCGGGAGGGCGAACAGGGTCGCGATCAGCGTGCCGATGTCCGTGCAGCTGGTCTCCAGCCAGACCTCGGTTGTCGCGTCGAGCTCGACGGGTTCTACGCCGCTACCGGTGTCGGGATCCGGGGTGTCGGTCGCGGGCTCCTCGACCGACGAGCTGGTGTCGTCGGAAGTATCCGTCGTCGGCTCGACGCCGGTCGAGGCGGCGGTGCTCGAAGGTGTTGACGTCGACGGGTCTGTCGAGGACGAAGCAGTGGTCGTCACGGCCGTGTTGGAACCAGTGACGGCTACCTTGCCCACCGAGGCCGTGCCGGCGGTCTGCGTCGCGCAGCCGACGGTCAGGACGGTGAGGGACAGCAGGGCGGCGGCGGCGATGCCGTTGCGCACGTTCACGGGGACACCTTCGGTTCGGGCCGCCCGGGTGGGCGACACTGTCTGCGCCGTCACCGATACCGACCCCACCCGGTCAGCGCTGCGCGCATCCGGCACGTCGCCGGACGAAGCTCAGGAGCACGGCACGACCCGCCACGGACATCCACGAGTGGAGTGTGACGGGCATCACAACCGCCGATCGCCGCCACGTCAGAAAGGTGGTGGCTTCTGCAGGCTGCTCGGGGTTCCACATCGAGAGATGCCTTGCGCCTCATCACGTTCCGACCGACACGGCCTCACGACGCGCCGTCGGCGATTCCGGGCGCTCGCGGATCCGCTGACTGATCACCTGGGTGATGCCGTCGCCGCGCATCGAGACGCCGTACAACGCGTCGGCGGATTCCATGGTGAATTTCTGGTGCGTGATGACGATCAGCTGGGACGATTCGCGCAGCTCCGTCATCAATCCCACCAACCGGGTCAGGTTGACCTCGTCGAGGGCGGCCTCGACCTCGTCCATGATGTAGAAAGGGCTGGGCCTGGCGCGAAAGATGGCCACCAGCAAGGCAACTGCGGTCAGCGAGCGCTCACCGCCGGACAGCAACGACAGCCGCTTCACCTTCTTTCCGGGCGGTCGCGCATTGACCTCGATGCCGGTGGCGAGCATGTCCGACGGGTCGGTGAGGACCAGTTCGCCGTCGCCGCCGGGGAACAGCGTGGCGAAGACGGCACCGAACTCCCGGGCCACGTCGTGGTAGGCGGAGGCGAAGAGCTCGAGGATCTTCTCGTCGACCTCCTTGATCACGGACAGCAGATCCTTGCGAGTCGCCTTGAGGTCCTCGAGCTGGGTGGCGAGGAACTTGTGCCGCTCCTCCAGTGCGGCGAATTCCTCCAATGCCAACGGGTTGACCTTTCCCAACGCCGTGAGATCCCGTTCGGCCCGCTTGAGCCGGCGCTCCTGGGACGGCCGGTCGTACGGCATTGCCGGCGGAGCACTGACGTCGTCTCCCTTGTCCTTGGCGGCCCGGTACTCGGCCATCTCCTCCGGCGTCGGCGGAACCGGCACCTGCGGCCCGTACGCGGCCACCAACTCGTCGGCGGGGACAGCGAACTCCTCCAGCGACCGCTCGGCCAACTGCTGGAGTTGCTGATTCTGTTGTGCCCGAACGACTTCGGTGGAGTGCACCGCGTCGGTCAGCTTCTCCCACTGCCCCTGCAACTCGGTGGCCCGAACACGAGCCGCCGCCAGTTGCGCCTCGGCGGTGGAGCGGGCCGTCATCGCGCGGTCGCGCTCGGCCGCGGCATCGGCCAGCGACGCCTCCAACCGCACAGCAACCCGTCGGCCCAACTCGACGACACGCATCGCGACCGCGGAACTCACTCCGCGGCGAGCCTCCGCCTCGGCCAGTCGTTGCCGGTGTTGCCGCTCCTGTCTCGCGGACCGGCGCAGCGCCTCGGCGGTACCCGCACCGGCCCGCGCACGTTCCTCGGCGGTGCGCTGCACCAGGCGCGCCTCCACCTCACGCTGACGGGCGAGCGCAGTCCGCTCGGCGAGCGCGTCACGGACCGCGGGGTCGACCTCGCGCGGCGCCTCCTCGGCCTCGACGGCGAACAGCCGGTCCTCGAGATCTGAGACCGTGGATCGATGTTGCTCGCGGGCCGCCTCCGCAGCGGCGCGCTGCCGCTCCAGTCGCTCGGCTTCCGCCGCCGCCGAGCGCGCGGCAGCACCGAACCGGGCCAGCTCCTCGGACACCGCGGACATCTTCGCGTCGGAATGATGCAGCGCGGTCAGGGTTCTCGCCTGCTCCTGCCGGCGTTGTTCCAGGTCGGCACCGGCGCCCGCCAGTGCCGCGGTGATCTCGCCGATTCGGGACTGTGTTGCCGTCAGCTCGTCCGCCGTGCGGTCCCGGGAAGCGGTGATCTCCAGCAGTGACTGACGATCGGTACTGCCGCCCACCGCCCATTCCGGACCGATCAGGTCACCGTCCACGGTGACCGCTGTGACGTCCGGGATCAGCTCGACAAGACGGACGGCCGAGGGCAAGTCGTCGACGACGGCGACCCGGTCCAGCCACCGTTCCAGGGCCGGTTCGAGCGCCTTCGGGGCGGTGAGCAGGTCGGCGGCCCATCGTGCACCCGGCGGGAGGTCCGGCCAGCCGCGCCGGTCGGGTCTGGTTCGCTCCCCCTGGACCAACAAACCGGCCCGACCGGCGTCCTGACCACGCAGATACGTCAGCGCCGTCACCGCGTCGCTCAGCGTTCCCACCGCGACCGCGTCGGCAACCGGGCCGAGAGCCGCCGCGACCGCGGTCTCGTAGCCCGCGGTCACGTTCAACGCGTCCGACACAGCACCGATGACCCCGGGCAAAGCCTGACCGGCGGTCATCAGGGCGGCGGTGCCGTCCCGACGGTCGATACCCATGGACAGCGCATCAACCCGTGCGCTGAGCGTTGACGCCTCCGTCTGAGCCGTTCGAAGGGCATCGGCGAGCTCCGCTGTCCTCGCCGCCGCGACCTCCGCTGCCGCGACTGCCTGCTCGTGGGCCTCGTCGAGCCCGACCTCGGACGAGTCCAGATCACCAACCGCGTCCTGCGCCTGGTGGAACGCCCGCTCCGCCGCCTCGGCCCGCTGGCGCGCCTCGGTGACCGCCGCTGCGAGCCTGGTGACCTCGTCATCGCCGGCGGCCAGGCGTGAGCGGGCGGCGTGTACCTGGCCTGCCAGCCGGGCAAGACCCTCCCGCCGGTCGGCGATCAACCGGTTGGCGGCGACGACCTCGTCGTCGGCGGTCCGCAGTGCGGCCTCGCACTCGGCCCGTTCGGAGCTCGCCCGTTCCAGCTCCTCGGCGGCGGCCTCGACCGTTTCCTGCAGCACCGCCTGTTCGGCCTCGGCGCGGGCCGCTGCAGCGTCGAGCTCATCGGGGTCTCTGCCGGTGCCGGCATCCCGTGCCGGCGCGGACAGGTTCCGTGCGCGTTCGCCGGCCAACGCGATGGTGCCGCGCATCCGCTCGGCCAGCGCCGACAGCGCGAACCAGGTGTCCTGCGCCTGCTGCAGGGCCGGGGTCGCCTCCCGCAGCCTGGCTTCCGCGGCGTCCTGGTCGGCCGTGGCCTCAACCAGGGCCTGGTGGACGCGGGCGCGGTGGTCGATCGCGGCCTGCTCGTCGATCGCCTCCTGCTCGATCTTCGCGGCGATCCGCGCGAGATCGTCTGCCAGCAAACGCATCTTCGCGTCGCGGAGGTCGGCCTGGACACCGGCGGCGCGCCGGGCGATGGCTGCCTGCCGGCCCAGCGGGCCCAACTGGCGGCGGATCTCGCCCGTCAGATCCGTCAATCTGTTGAGATTGGCCTGCATCGCGTCGAGCTTGCGGACCGTCTTCTCGCGACGCTTGCGGTGCTTGAGCACACCGGCGGCCTCTTCGACGAACGCCCGCCTGTCCTCTGGACGGGCGGACAGCACCGCGTCCAGCTGACCCTGACCGACGATGACGTGCATCTCGCGGCCGATGCCGGAGTCCGACAGCAGCTCCTGGATGTCCAACAAACGGCAGGACGAGCCGTTGATCTCGTACTCCCCCACGCCGTCGCGGAACATCCGACGGGTGATGGACACCTCGGCGTAGTCGATCGGCAGGGCGCCGTCGGAGTTGTCGATGGTGAGGGTGACCTCCGCGCGGCCGAGCGGTGGGCGATCTGCCGTGCCGGCGAAGATGACGTCTTCCATCTTCCCGCCGCGCAGCGCCTTGGCGCCCTGCTCGCCGAGCACCCACGCGATGGCGTCGACGACGTTGGACTTGCCCGAACCGTTGGGCCCGACAACGGCCGTGATCCCGGGCTCGAAACGCAGTGTGGTCGCGGACGCGAAGGACTTGAAACCCTTCATGGTGAGGGACTTCAGATGCACGGTGGCCGGGTCCCCCTTGTCATCGGCGCGGCGCCCCGGCGGCATCCCCGGTGCGCCACGACAGCAGCGTCAGCGTCCGTGTGACGCTACCGGCCCCGGCGGCGAGAGCTGGGGAGGCCGGGACCCGAGTCGCGGAGCGCGGTGTCGGCGATGCCGAACCGACCGCCTGTGATGAGGGCCGATCACGACCTCGCCGTGCCGCCAACGGCTACCGTGCGGCTTCCAACACCCCGTGTAGCTCCTCGTCGGACAGCGTCACCGGGTTGCCCTTGATGCTGCTCGACGCCTTCGCCGCCGCGACGATGTCCGCAGCAGTGGTGTCGACGTCGATCCCCAGCCCGGCGAGACCCGGAATGGAGAGCTGGTCGACCGTTTCGCGGATCCAGTCGACGCCGTCCGCCACCCAGGCGTCATCCCGCCCGGTGAGAGCCACCGCCGCTTCCCGGTACTTCTCCAGCGCATCCTGGGCGGCGTCGGTGTCCAAGCGCTGCAAGGCTGCGACATTCGCCTCGATCACCGGCGCCAGCAGGGCTGCGCAGATCGCTCCGTGGGGTGCCGGGGTGATCCCGCCCAGTACGCCGGCGAATCCGTGCACCGCACCGAGTTTGGCGTTGGCCAACGCCATTCCGCTGACCAGGCTGCAGACGGCCATGTCGGCGCGGGCGGCTCGATCCTCACCGTCGGCGTACGCAAGGCGGAGGCCCGACGCCGCCCGCCGCAGTCCCTGCAAAGCCAGCCCGTCGGTGAGCGGCGTCGCGAGCGGCGACACGTACGGCTCGAGACACTGCGTGAGAGCGTCCAATCCGCTCGCGGCCGTCACCGCGGGCGGACAGTCGACGGTCAGGTCCGCATCGACCACAGCGATAGCGGGCAGCATGCTCGGGTCCCGCAGGCTCGCCTTGACCGAGTGCTCCGGCGATGCGAGCACCGCATTCGCTGTCACCTCCGAGCCCGTCCCCGACGTCGTCGGCACCGCGATCATCGGCAGCGCCGGCTTGCCGAACGGTCGCCCCTTGCCGATCACCTCGAGATGGTCCAGCGGGTCCCCGCCGTTGGCCAGCAATATCGCCGCCGCCTTGCCGAGGTCGAGCACACTTCCGCCGCCGACCGCGAGGACCACGTTCGCACGGAAATCGGCCGCGACGGCCGCCGCCGACCGGGCGACATCGACGGTCGGCTCGCCGGACACCGGCACGACCGTGAATGGCAAGGAAAGCGCGTCGAGCAACTTCTGGTGCCGCTCCGGGCGGCGGCCCGTGCAGACCAGGACCCGGGTACCCAGCCGGACTGTCATCGCCGGCACGTTTCCGGACGTACCCGGTCCAACGACGATGCGGGGAACGGTGGCGAACTCGAAGCTCGCTCGGCTCACCACGGGACGCCCCACGCCCGGGCAGCGTCAGGGAACAGTGTCTCGAACTTCGTCGACTCTCGCGGCACCGCCATCAGGTCGGCGACCGCGTCGCGCCATGCCGCGTAGTGGGCGGTCTGCTTGTGAGCGGCGGCGGCGTCGGGTCCGGTGTAGACCTCGTTCAGCACGATGTGACTCGGGTCGGCCTGGTCCTGCAGGACGTCGAACCGCAGTACCCCGTCCTCGTTCAGGGACGCCGTGGCGTTCGTGACGCTTGCTGCGAGGAAGTCACCGATGCGGTCGGGTTGGACGTGCACGTGCACATGAACAGCGAGCATGGCGCCATTCTGGCCCACTGGGCAACGGCGCTGCGGCGGTGACACCGGCGAATGCCCCCAAGCCCGAAGCACCCAGGGCGGGATGGCTCCTGGACAACGATGAGTCGGTGGCTCCCGGCTGGTCCATCTCGGAACTGGCGCTGTGCACAGCGAGCGCCGTTCCACCACTTCAGGAGAGACGATGCCATCGACAATCGACTCGTTCACCACGCGCGACGGCACCAGGCTCGGCGTCGAGCACTTCGGTGATCGGGCAGGACAAGTCGTACTGCTCGCCGGCGGCACCACGATGCTGTCCTGGCCCGATGCCCTCTGCCAGGCGCTCGCCCGCGGTGGGCGTCACGTCGTGCGCTACGACCTGCGAGACAGTGGCGCATCCACGACCGTCGACCCGGAGAACCCGGCATACACGCTCCGCGATCTCGCCGCCGACGCCGCAGCACTCGCGAGCGAACTCGACAGCCGACCGGCACATCTGGCCGGCATCGGCGTGGGTGGGATGGTCGCCCAGGTCGCCGCGCTGGACTATCAGCAGGCGTTTTCGGCGCTCACCCTGTTCGGGACCCGACCGGTCGCGCCGGGCCCGGTCGACGACGATCTGCCCGATCACGACCCGACGACGATGGGCCGACTGTTCGCGCGTCCGATGCCCGACTGGGCCGACCGGGCTGCCGTCGCTGAGTTCGCCGCCGCGGGTGCGGAGATCCTCGGTGACGACCCGGACGCTGCCCGGGCGAAGGCGCTGCGCACCTTCGACCGCACACCGAGCACCGAACCCGCGGTCCAGATGGCCAACCAGTTGGGCCTCGTGTTCTCCACAGTGAACTGCGAGCCCCGTTGGCGTGAGCGCCTGCCCGAACTGACCATTCCCGCGCTGGTCATTCACGGTCGCAACGACCCATTCTTCCCGGTCGGCAATGGCGAAGCGCTCGCGCGCGAGATCCCACATGCCCGACTGCTGTTGCTCGACAACGCCGCGACCGCGATCCCGGACGCCTCCGTCGAGGAGGTCGTCACGGCAATGCTTGCGGTGTAGGGAATGCCGACGAAACGTGAAAGGAAGGGAATGTCATGACCGCTGTCTACACCTGGGACGTCTTCGCCACGCTCGACGGTTACGGCTCCTACGGCGCCGGCGGCGACTGGGGTGGCTACTGGGGTAAGCACGGCCCCGAGTTGCTCGCGCATCGCGCAGCACTGTTCGACACGGAGCAGCGCATGGTGTTCGGGGCCACCACTTTTCGCGAGAACGCTGAGATCATGGTCGCCGGCGATGACCCGTTCACTCGGCATGAATGGAACGTCCGAACGATGCGCATGCCGGCCATCGTGGTCTCCTCGACGCTGCAGGACACGCTGGGCTGGCCGGACGCGACCATCGTGCGGGGCGACGCCGTCGACATCGTCACCCGACTCAAGTTGGAATCCGATGTGCCGGTGCGCTCCCAGGCCAGCCTCTCGCTCAACCGGGCCTTGATGGCGGCCGGCCTGGTCGACCGCCTCCAGGTGACGATCTTCCCCGTGATCTCGGGGCGGACGGGAACCAGCCCCATCTTTGCCGGCGCGGCCGACTTCGACCTCGAACTTCTGCAGAGCACAATCCTCGACGGAAATACGCAGGAACTGGTCTACCGCCCGACCCTGCACTGAGAAAGTCACACACGGAGCTCCCTCCGTCCGGGTCACTGAGCTGCCTACTGCCGCTGACGGTGCGGTGACGGGGGATCCGGCAGGTGCGCCCGCGTCACTGACGATCAGCGGATGCGGCGCCCCGTTCGGTCAATCTCAAGCGCAGTCCGCTGGCCCTGGCGGCCGGCCGGGAGATCGCCGCGCGGACCTCCGCTTCACTGCCTACCAGGCGCACGGTGGCCTCGGCCCTGGTCAACGCCGTGTAGAGCAGCTCCCGGGTGGACAGAGGCGAGTCCACCTCGGGCAGAACGAATGTCACCCCGTGGAACTGGCTGCCCTGGCTGCGGTGCACGGTCATTGCATGCACGGTCTGCACGTCCGCCAACCGACGCGGTGCGTATCCCGTCATCTCGCGCTCGCCCCCGAACATCACCCTGAGCCCATCAACGGAATCGCGGACCGCGACACCGGTGTCGCCGTTGAACAGGCCCAGCGCGTAGTCGTTCGCGGTGATCAACACGGGCCGACCCGCGTACCACTCGCCCTCGGCAACCTCCTGGTCGACATCGGCGAGCCAATCCTCGATCCGCCTCGTCCACTCCTGCACGCCGCGTGGGCCCGAGCGGTGCGCGCAGAGCAACCGGTGGGTGTCCAGCCGCTGCAAGGCGGTTCGCGCGTCCCCGGCGATCGCCGCCGCCCGGACGGCCGTCGCCGCATCAAGGACATCCCGCCGGATCCCCGGCTCATCGGTCGGCACCAGTCGCACCGACTCCCCTCCCCGGCCGAGCACCTCCGCAGCGGCATCGGCATTGCCGTCCCGGACGGCGGCAGCCAGGTCGGCGATGTCGCCGCCGAACCGCCATGTCTTGCGCAGCAGCACGACCGACCGGCGAGCTGCGCCGGTCGTGGCCGGGCCGGCAGCGGAGTCGTCGCGCGCCGTCAGCCCGGCCACCAGGTCGGCCAGCACCGCCCCTGCCTCCACCGATGCCAGTTGATCGGGATCACCGACCAACAGCAATCTGGCATCGGGACGCACCGCCTCCAGCAGTCTGGCCATCATGGTCAGCGACACCATCGAAGTCTCGTCCACCACGACAAGGTCGAAGGGCAAACGGTTGTCGCGGTTGTGCCGGAACCTGGTCCCGCGTCCCGGCAGCCAGCCGAGCAACCGGTGCAGGGTCGACGCGGTCAGCGTCGGCAGATCGTGACGGTCCTGCGCCTGGAACGTGGTCGCCTCGTGCTGGACAGCCGCCTGCAGCCGGGCGGCGGCCTTCCCCGTCGGCGCGGCCATCGCCACCCGGAGTGGCGGCCCCGGCTGGGTCATCAGCAGGGAGATCAACCTGGCGACGGTGGTCGTCTTCCCGGTGCCCGGGCCGCCGCCCAGCACGGTGGTCCACTGGGTCGCGGCGGCGAGGGCGGCCGCCCGTTGCTGTTCGGCGTCCGTGCCTGGGAAGAGCCGGTCGAGGCCCAGCGCCAGGGCGCTGCGGTCGATCGCAGGGGGCGGCTGCGAATCCCGGGCCAACAGGTCACGCCGGACCTGCTCCTCCTGCCGCCGGTACCGATCCAGGTACAGCAGGCCGTACTCGAAACGCAGCGGCCGACCCTGGCCCACCAGCGGGCTCTGCTCGACCGCGGTCGACCAGCCCACCGATTCCGGCCATGGAAGTGTCGGTTCCAGTGCCGTCCATTGCTGGCGCAACAGATCGAGATCGACGCACACGGAACCACTTCGGACCCCGCGCACCGCGAGGGCCACGGCCAGCAGCACGGCCTGGTCGGCTTCGCCGCCGAGCTCACCCAGCCGGGTCGCGACATGGACGTCTGCGGCGGTCAGCACACCGGCCGTGTTGAAAGCGCCCAGCAGCCCAACGGCGTCGAGCGCGATCCTGACATCGAACGGATCGTCGGTTCGCCCCTCTGCCGGATCGGCGGTCGACCACCCGACGTCCGGCGCCGCCGTCACGGTGACTCCCGACGGCTGCGTTGCGCCGCAACGGAAGTCGACGGGTGTGCTGGTGTCGACAGCAACCGCGGCGGTTCCGTACCCCACCCCTGGTCCAGCAGATCGGACAAATCGGTGATCAATGCGGGCGGCGGCCGCCAGCCGAACACGCCGCACGGCACACCGTCGACCAGCGGCGTCGACGGTCCCGCCATCCCGCGGACGAACAGGTACAGCACCCCGCCGAGGTGCGCGGCGGGGTCGTACCCGGGCTGCCGCCATCGCAGGAAGCGGTGCAGCGCAACGCAATACAGCAATGCCTGCAACGGATAGTCCGACCCCGCCATCACCGCTTCCATCGCCGCGGGCCGGTAGTGCCACGCCGACAGTCCACCGTCCTGCACCTCCGTCACGGAGCCGACCTCCGGGGTGCCCGCATTCGGGGCGCCGAGCCAGTTGGTCTTGTAGTCGGCCACCAGATAGCGCGGCCCCGGTAGCCGGAACACCGCGTCCAAGCTGCCGGTGAGGTACCCGCGCAGCGGCTGCGTCGCGAACGTCGGCGACGCCAACCGGTCGGCGTACCCGGCCAGCGGGTCAGCAGTGCCCAGATGACGCCGGATCACCGGGGCCAGGGCGCCGAGCAACACCGTGTCGAACGATGCATCGCCGCCGGCCAGTGGGATCTCGAAGTCCATCTCCGGCAACCGGTCGCCGGTGGGGATGCCGGACAGGCTCAGGCCGTCGGCAAGCGGACCGAGCGGGGTGTGCAGGACCGGCAGCAGCGCCTGCCCGAGTTGCTCGGCGGTGAAAGGCGCTCCGCGCCGGGCAATCTGCTCGGCGGACCGGGCCACGAGCTCAGCGGGCAGATCGGCTGCCTGCGGATCGGTGGTCTCCAGGACGGCGTGCACCAGCGTGCCGAAGGTGGTGCCCGCCGGCAGGTCCGACATCGGCGACCGCACCGCCCGCAGCGCCGTCTCGTCAGCGGCCGCCTTTTCACCGGCCCGCTGCCCACCGGCGGTGCCGTCCCCAGCTGAGCCCTCGATCACCGCGCTCCCCGACGAACTGCGGATCACCGGGATCGCCTCGTCCCGGCGATCCGCCTGCTCCGGCTCGCTGCCGACACCCGGATCCCCGCTCAGCGACCCGGTCCCGGCCGGCAGCGGTGGGTGTTCACCCGACGAACCGGCCGCGGACAGCGACGAGTAGGAAACCCGCCGCCACCCACCGTCCAGATCGCGCTGCAGAACGCCGACCTCGAACTTCTCCGCAGCTGCCGGCGGACCGGCGGGGGCCCGCAGGACCGCGACGGCGGCCTTCTCGACGGCCAACGCACCCGCCTGCTCCAGTGACCGTAGTTGCCGTGCCGCAACGTCATCGAGCGGCACCTGTACGACGTCGGGCACCGCACCATCGGGGTCCCGCGGACCGAACAGGACGCGGTGCAATCCGGAGCCGGGCGTGTTGAACGTCGGCGCCCACCAGGTGACGACCTGGGACTGCGCGCGGGTCAATCCCACGTACAGGTGGCGCAGCGCCTCACCGGCCTCTTCGGCGAGCGATTGCGATTCCCGCTCCTCCCGCCCGTCGGTTCCCGCGCCGCCGATGTCCAGCACCCGGCGTCCCTGCTCGTGCAGCAGCAGGGTGTCGGGCGTGTGGACGTGTCGGTCGAAAGCGAACGGCAGGTACACCACCGGGTACTGCAGACCCTTGCTGGCGTGGAGGGTGACGACTTGTGTTGCAGCGGCGTCGGTCTCCAGACGTCGAACCCGGTCGGTGGTGATCTCCGCCCTGGTATCGGTCCGCCTGCGCCGCAACCAGTCGGTCAGCGCGGACAGGCCGAGGCCGCCGTCGAGCGCGGCTGCGTGCAGAGCCTGCCCGACATGCCGCAGATCGGTGAGCCGGCGCTCTCCGTCGACCCGGCCGAGCATTCTTGCCGTCATGCCGTACTCGCCGCCGGCCACCTCGAGCAGTGCCGCCACCCCGCGGGCCGTGAAGACGGTCGCCCAGCGGCTGAACAACGCGCTCAGCTCGTCGGTCAGTGCGTCGCCGCCGACGGCCAACTCCGTCGCCGTCCGCCCGACGAAAGGGGTGAGTGCGGCCGCCCGCACCCGACCCGACCGGTGCGGTTGCTCGATTGCCTCGAGCAACACTTGCCAGTCGTCACCGGCTGCGGTGTGGAAGACGCTGACATTGCCGGAGACGACGGCCGGGATACCGGCAGCGGAGAGGTGTTCCTGGATGAGATTTGCCTGGACATGGGTGCTGACGATGACCGCGACGTGGCCGGCCCCGATCGGTTCTTCGTCGAAAGTGGCTCCGGAGGAAAGCAATTCGGCGACATCTGCCGTCAGATCCCGCGCCACGAACGCCCTGACCCGGTCGATCGGGATCTTGGAGTTCCGGCCGAAGCCGAAATCGTCGCGGCGCAGGATTCGTAGCCGCAGCGGCGAGCCCGATGGCCCGTCGAACAACCGCGAGACCTGGTGTTCGGCCGTCACCGGTCGTACCAGGATCTCCGGGTTACCCAGCGCCAAACCGCCGAGCAGCTTCTGCAGGCTGTCCACCAGCGGTGCGTCGGTGCGCCAGTTCCGGGTCAGCGTCTCCCGGGTGACGGCGGTGCGCGCCGCGGTCAGGTAGGTGTCGATGTCGCCGCCGCGGAAGGCGTAGATCGACTGCTTGGGGTCGCCGACCAGCACGATGGTGGCCCGCCCGCCGAAGGCCCGGTCCAGGATCTGCCATTGGACGGGGTCGGTGTCCTGGAACTCGTCGACCAGCACGATCGACCAGCGGGCGCGCATCCGCTCCCTGGCCGGTGCGTCAGGTGCCTGGAGTGCGTCGGCCAACCGGCTCAAGAGGTCGTCGTACCCGAGGATGCGGCGGCGGCGCTTGCGCCGATCGACCTCCTGCCGGACGGCCCGCCCGAACCGCACCCGGCGGGCAGCCGCACTGCCGGCGGGCTCCCGCCCGGGTTCGAGAACTGCCTGCGGGTCGTTCACCACCCGGCGGGCGAGCGCCAGGGCGGTGTCGCGGTCGAAGATCGGGTCGGCGGCACCGCCGACCGCGAACGCCCGGACGTACAGGTCGTCGACCACTTCGACGATCAGGTCGTCGAGAGTTTCGACGAGTTCGACATCGGTGTCACCGTCGCCAGCGATGCCCAACCCGGTCAGCACGTACTGGCAGAACTGGTGGGTGGTGACGATGGTCGCGGCGTCGAACCCGGCGAGTCCGGTGCGTAACCGCTCCCGCCTGCGCGCGACCTCGTCATCAGGGGCGTCGGCCAGCAGCGCGTGGATCCGGTCAGCCCCCGTCCTGGCCGCCTCGGGGTGCGCGAGGACCCGTTCGGCGTTGACCAGATGGCCGCGGACCCGCTCCCGCAATTCCTGACTGGCGGCCCGGCCGAAGGTGATGACCAACAACTGGTCGAGCGTCGCGATCCCCTCGGCGACGTACCGCGTGACGAGAGCGCCGATGGCGTGGGTCTTTCCGGTTCCGGCGCTGGCCTCGAGGACTGTCGTGCCTTCCGGCAGCGGGCCGCAGAAGTCGAAGGCGCCGACCGCACCGGCGGACACTGTGGGACCGGTGGCGGTCACAGCGGGCCCTTCTGCTCGTGGTCGAGCAGCGGGAACCACAGCCGGGTGGCCAGCGCGGCGAACCGGTCGGGCTCGCCGTCGGTGGCCGTCCCGCTCGGCGCTCCCCAGGTCGCCGCCGGAGACCGCCGGTCTGCACCGTCACCGTCGTCAGCGGCCGTCGTCGGCGTCAGCAGCGACTCGAACGGGGCCCGGCGTCCCCACACCAGGGCGTGGGCCGCATCCTCGTCCTCCCCCGGGAACTTCCCACTGGCCCATTTCTCCCGGGCCCGGGCGTGCGCGTCGTTCGGGTCTGCGCCACCGAAGCGTGTCTCCGCGTAGGCGGCCGCCGTCTTGACCGGCAACGGCAGAGGTTCGCGGAGGCCCCCGTCGTAGAGCCGGACAAGGTCCTCCAACACCTCCTTTGCCGTCGCCGGAGCGAGCGGCGTGAGCGTCGCGCACTGCGGCTGCGCACGAATACCGCGACCGACAGTTGCTGCGCCCCAGGGACTGCCTGCATCGGATGCGGTCAATGCAACGACGGTGATCCACGCCCTCAGCCGCGCGGCGGCGCCCAGCCGGCTGAACGAGACGGTGATCAGCACCGTGTCGTGCAGGGCGCCGACGGTGCCGCGGACCTGCCGGCCGTCGGCGAGATCGACCGTGACGTCGACGCTCCGCCGTGGGGCCGCCCGCAGAGCCGCCGTCCGGTCGACCAACGGCCGCAGGTCCTGCAGCACACCGTCCAATGTCCGCATGCCGAGCGGTCCGGGCGGCAGCACCCCGCGTCGCCATTCCGCCTGCCGGCAGTCCTCTTCGCTGATCCCCGCGAGCCGGTCCCTGAGCAACCGGTCACCGACGCCCCAGGTCTGCAGGGCGTCGAGTTCGACGGGCAGCGCATCGGAGGGATCGTCCTCCTCGAACCGCAGACCGATGTCCAGTCGCTGCCGCAGGAACCCCTTCGCGGGGTGGGTCAGCAGTCGGATCAGGTCGTCCAGGTCGATGTCGGTCCGCGGCGGTGCGGGCAGCGGGGACGGCAGGAAGGGTGGCACCGGAACCCGCGGCCGCGCGGCCGCCTCAGCCCCGCGCAGGGCCGCCGGGTCGAACGTGAACGGCCCGGGGCGCCCGAGTTTCCCCGGCAGCACGGTGCGGGCGTCGAAGGGCTGCAACGGATGGCGGATCTCCACCTGCCGGCGGACCGGGCAACCGGTGGTCGTTGCTGCCGTTTCGTCCAGGGTGTCCAGCAACTCACCGACGGGTACGGCCGGCGGCCGGCGCAGCCCGGTTCGCTCGTCCGCACCGGTGTAGGTGATCACCAGCTTGTCGGTGGCGGCCAGGATCGCGTCCAGCATCAGCTGACGGTCCTCCGAGCGAGGGTCGCGCTCGCCGACGGCAGGTTCGCGGGCCAGCAGGTCGTCACCGTCCTCCCGGGCGGTGCGGGGGAAGACGCCGTCGTCGAGACCGAGGAGGCACACCACCCGGTGCGGCACCGAGCGCATCGGAACCATCGTGCACACGGTGAGCGTGCCGGTGCGGAAGTTGGCCCTGGTCGGGCGGCCCCCCAACCGCCCGGCGAGCAGGGAGCGGATGTCGGTCCTGCCCAGCCGGACCGTCGCAGCACCCGCCAGTTCGGCCTTGCGCTGGACGTCACCGAGCTCGCGATGCAATTCGGCGCCCTGCCAATCGTTCGTTCCGGAGACGCTGGTCAGGCTGTCGATCGCGGCCATCAGGGCGGCGATCCACCCTGCGACGGTGTGCTCACCGGTCAATGCGTCCAGTGCGCGGGTGAGCCGGGCCAGCAACTCGGCGAAACGCCCGGCCAGATCCACATCGGAGCTGCCGACGTCGTCCAGCGGAAGTGCGGTGGCCAACCGGTTGTTGTCCTCGTCCGCCATCGCCACACCGAGGAGCACCCGGTCCAGGGCCGCCCGCCAGGTGTTCTGCGGATAGCCCTGAAGACCGAACTCGGCGCGGTGCTCGGCATCCAAGCCCCACCTGGCCCCGGCGTCGACGGCCCATCCGGACAATCGCTGCAACTCGTCGTCGTCGAACCGGAACCGCCGGCGAACCGGTGTCCAGGCCGCCAGGTCGAGCACCTCGGACGCCGTCACCCGGCCGTCGGCGAGATCGAGCAGCCGTTGCACCGTTGCCAGCAGCGGATTGGTCTGGGTCAGTGCCCGGTCCGCGAGCCGGACCCAGAGACCGTGGGCCGGGTGACCGCCTCCGATCACCTCGTCCAGCCCGAAGGCACCCTGGATGAGCGGCGCGTAGGACTCGATGTCGGGGCACATCACCAGGATGTCGCTGGGATGCAGGGTCGGATCGGCCGCCAGCACTCCCACGACGACGTCCCGCAGCACATCCACCTGCCGGGCCGGGCCGTGGCAGGCGTGCACCTGGACGCTGTCGTCCGCCGGCGCCAGCAGCAACCGGTCCGGTGACGGCCGGGTGTTGTCCCGCAGGTCCGCCTGCAGCCGGCCGAGCAGTGTCAGGTCCGGTCGCGGCGCGGCGTGGTGCGTGTCGGTGTGCGGCGCCGCGGACAGCGTGGCCTGTAGCTCCCGGGCATCGCGGCCGAGGGAAGACAGCAGGGGGTGCCGGACGTGGGTGCTCGCCGGGTCCTGCGATCGGGGCACAGCGCCGGCGGACCGACGGCCGGCGTCCCCGGTGGCGGCATCTTTCGACAGCGCGGACCACAACCCCGGCGACGGATGCGGCAACCACAGGTGCACATCACGCCGTTCGGCCAGCGCGGTCAACACGCGAAACTGCCGGGCGGGCAACGCGGTGGGACCGAACAACGAGATCCGTTCCGGCAGGTCGACGGATGCCGGGTCGGCGCGCAGCTTCGTGATCACCTCTGTCAACCGCAGCACCGGGTCGGGAGCGTCGATCCGCTCGCGCAACCGTCGCCAGAGTTCGGGCTGCCAGGCCATGTCCGTCGGCACCGACCTGCCCCAGCCGTCCTGGTCACGTCCCTGCGACCAGGCCGTCAGCATGTCCGGGCGGTGAGTGGCGTACGCATCGAACAGCCCGGCCAGCCTGCGGCTGACCGCGTACCGGCGGGTCCGGCGGTGGCTCATCTCCGGGTCGCCGGCCGATGGATCGACCGTTGCGCCCGTGGTGGTCAACGGGTCCGCCGGGTACCCCAGGTGGCCGGCGAGGGCGCGGCACCAGGGCTCGTCGGAGCACCGGTCGATCACCTCGAGCAGCGGCCAGACGGCGGTGTCGGGAGCCCAGGGGTCGTCGTCCGACCGACCGACCACCTCCGCGATCAGCGCTGCCGGCGACGGGAACCGAACCGCCGCGCAGATCCCGTCACCATGGCCGGGACGGACTCCCAGGCGGTGCGAGAGCCGTTGGGTCAACCAGCGTTCCACTCCACGTGCCGGGACGGCGACCACCTCCTGCGCCAGCACATCGGCAGGTGGATCCGCGAGCAGGTCGGCCAGCCCAACGACGAGGGTGTCGGCCCGCTCCGCCCGATGCAGGTGCAGCGTCACCGTGGCCCCGCAGCACCGGGCCGGCGCGTCGGGTGATCACCGACGGAAGGCCGGTTCGCCCTGGCGTTGTCCTGCCGCAGCCCCCTGTGCACCCGGACAGTTAAGCCGACGCCACCGACAACCCGGCTCTCCGCCGCATGTTGTGCACAGATCTCACCTGAGTGCACCAAGCCGATGACGCAGGCTCAGCGCTCGTGGAAGCCCCGCAGATCCCCACGGGACGGCGCGAACCGGGCGACCACCTGGTCGACACTTCCCGGCGCCCGCGGGCCGCGCAGCCGCTCGAGCAGCCGCTCGCATCCGGCACGAGGACCTTCGGCGACCACTTCGACGCGTCCGTCAGCCAGGTTCGAGGCCGTGCCGACCAGCCCGAGCTCGAGCGCGGCCGATCGCGTCCACCATCGGAACCCGACACCCTGCACCATCCCGTGCACCCAGGCCGTCATCCGGACGGCGTCGGCCTGCTCCTGCTCTGCCGACGCAGGGCCGGTGGCGCGGTCTTCGTTGGATCGCTCGGGTGTGCCGCTCATACCGGACATGGTGCCCTCCCGGTTCATCGTCCTGCGAGACGGGCGACTGCAGGTGCGTGCGGCGTAGCCTCACCGGGCAAGCGCTCTTTCCACGCGGTGGGGTGGCAGCCATCGTCCCGGAGCGAAAGGCCCACTGCAGAAGGACACCTGATGGCTGCGCTGACACTCGGAGTGATGGCTCGCTCGTTGAAGGAGAACGAGCGACGGCACCCACTGCACCCGCATCATCTCGAACGCATTCCGGTCGACCTGCGCAACCGTATCTATCTCGAACACGGTTACGGAGATGACTTCCGGCTCTCCGACGACCAGCTCAAGAATTGGGTCGGCGGGTTCGCGAGCAAAGAGGAACTGATCGCCGATTGCGATGTCATCCTCCAGCCCAAGCCCATGTTGGCGGACATCACCGGATTGCGCGACGGCCAGACATTTTGGGGATGGCCGCACTGCGTCCAGGACAGGGAATTGACCCAGGCCGCCATTGATCGCCGGCTGACGTTGATCGCGTTCGAGGCGATGAATCACTGGAACAGCGACGGCACCTACAACCTGCACGTGTTCCACAAGAACAACGAACTGGCGGGGTATTCCTCCGTCCTGCATGCCATGCAACTCGCCGGGTCCACGGGCGCCTACGGACCCCGGCTTCGCGCGGTCGTCATCGGTTTCGGCGCCACCGCGCGGGGAGCGGTGTGCGCCCTGAACGCCCTGAACGTCTATGACGTCGACGTCCTCACCCACCGTGCAGTCGCCGCCGTCGGCGCACCCATCCATTCCGCGCGCATCGTGCATTTCGACGACGAGACCCCCGGCCACGTCAGCCGCGCCGTCACCGATGACGGCAGTGTGCCGCTGAGTGCATTCCTGGCCGACCACGACATCATCGTGAACTGCGTCCTGCAGAACCCCACTGCGCCGATGATGTTCCTGACCCGTGACGACCTTCCGGACGTGAAGCCCGGCACCTTGGTGATCGACGTGTCGTGCGACGAGGGAATGGGTTTCAGCTGGGCGCGCCCGACGACGTTCGAGGACCCGACGTTCGTCGTCGGCGACAATGTCCTGTACTACGGCGTGGACCACAGTCCGTCATATCTGTGGAATTCGGCGACGTGGGAGATCAGCGAGGCATTGATCCCCTTTCTCGCCCCGGTACTCGACGGCAGTGATGCGTGGGAGTCCAATCCCACGATCCGCCGGGCCATCGAAATCCGTGACGGGGTGCTGCAGAATCCCGCCATCGCCCAATTCCAGCACCGCTCGACGGAGTTCCCGCATCCTGTGCTGCCCGGCTGATCGCCCACGCGGCGCTTGCGTCGACCGGTGCAACTCAGCTCGCCGGCGGATTCAGGACATCGCCCGGTAGACGGTCAGCCGGCGGTCAGAGATGGTCAGCTCGATCTCGTCGCTCGGCGGGCTGATCTCGCCGTCGTGAGCACTGGACTTCGGCCCGGACAGCGAACGGACCCGGACGCTGTGATCCTCCATGGACCCGTACACGTGGGTGCGCTCGACGATGCCGATCAGCGAGTACAGGACCGCGCGCGTCCGGGACAGCGGCCGGTCGGCACGCAGGTACTGCACGTCGAGCACCCCGCTCGCCAGGTGCTCGCGCCAGGACGGCGCCAGACCGCGCGGGATGTAGCGGCCGTTCCCGACGAACACGACCCAGACGGGGATGCGGCGACCGTTGATCACCAGGTCGATCGGCTTCTCATGGTTCAGCGTGCGGATGAGCGCGTACGCGGTGGCCGGCCATTTACCCATCTGGTGGGAGTACTGGTCGCGCCTGCGAACCATCTCCGGGTAACCGCCGATGCTGGCGGTGTTCAGGAAACCGACGCCGTCGATGAAGGCCAGATCCACCATGCCACCCACGCCACCCTCGACCGCGGCAACGGTGTGGGAATCGGTGTCCAGACCCACCGCCTTGGCGAAGTGATTGAGCGTCCCCGCCGGGAAGACGGCGAGCGGCAGTCGCCGTTCGTGCGCGATCTGCGCCACCGTGGCGACTGTCCCGTCCCCGCCCGCCACACCCAGCGCCTGCAGGCTGTCGTGGTCGACCCGCTCGTCGATCAGCGCGGACAGGTCGGTCTCCGGATCCCAGTGCAACACGACGGCCTCCGGCAGGGCCTCGGCGATGGAGTCCGCCGCGCCGTCACTGCTGCCGGAACTCTGGTTGACGATCACCGTCAAGCCTTTGCCCTTGGGCAGGCTGGGCACCGTCCCGGCGGCCATCAACGCCGGGCCCCACGGCTTCACGGGCCACCAACGGCGCCCGATGACGGCCAGCGTCACGCCGATCGCCGCCCCGGCCCAGACGTCGGAGCGGAAATGGACGCCGACGTGCACCCGGGAGTAGGCCACCGCCGCGGCCAGCGGCACGAGGGCGACACCCGCCGCCGGGAGTTCCATCGTCGCGCCCGCGGCGAAGGCCGCTGCAGACGCGGCGTGCCCGCTCGGGAACGACGAGGTCCAGGGCAGGTGCCCGATCCGCCTGGCCAGCGATGTGCGTTCGCGGTCGGGACGCCGGCGGCCGATCAACGGCTTGACCACGGAGTTGGACACGAAGCTCGCCGCACCCAGCGTGGCCAAACCGCGGATGGCGGCCCGCCGGCTGCGCTTGCCGGACAACGCGCCGACCGCTCCGACGCCGATCCACAGCGCGCCGTGGTCGGCCGATTTCGTCAGCACCCGCAACGCCCTGTCGACCGGTCGGGCAACTGGGTGAACCGCGGGAATGCGGTCGATCGGCGGTGGTTCGTCGGAAAGTCGCACGGAGCCGACAATACGGCCGCCGTTTTCCCGCTCACGCTTCAGGCGGCCGACCCGGCGCGGCGCCGCGGACGCGGTTGGCAGCGCGGACAGTAGAACGACGACCTGTTCATGAACGCGTCCCGGCGGATCGGGGTTCCGCACCGCGGGCAGGGCCGGTCCTGCTGCCCGTAGGCGTTGAGGGACCGGTCGAAGTACCCGGATTCGCCGTTGACGTTCACGTACAGGGCGTCGAAAGATGTCCCACCGGCCACCAGCGCCTCCCGCATGACGTCCGTGGCGGCGGTCAGCACGGCCGTCGCCACCGGCCGGGTCATGCCCGCCGTCGGCCGTGCATAGTGCACACGCGCGCGCCACAGCGCCTCGTCGGCGTAGATGTTGCCGATTCCGGAGACGACCGTCTGGTCCAGCAGGGCGCGTTTGATCTCGGTCCGCTTCCGGCGGATCGCGGCCACCGTGTCGGGCAGCGAGAACAACGGATCCAGCGGGTCACGGGCGATGTGCGCCACCGCGTCCGGCAGCTGGGCACCGCCGGGGGCGAACGCCATTCCACCGAAGGTGCGCTGGTCGAGGAAGTCCACGTCGGGACCGCCGTCGTCGAAGCCGAACCTGATCCGAAGGTGAGGATGCCGGACGCGCGAGGCCCCCGCAGCCGGACCCCCCTCGCCGATCGTGACCTGGACGGGGACCTCGGTGCCGAGTTCGGCCCGATCCTGCACCGAATTGTCGGTGATCCGGAATTGCCCGCTCATCCCGAGATGGGCCAGGACCGCATCGCCGTCATCCAGCGCCCACCACAGGTACTTGCCGCGCCGGCACACGTCGACCACCCGGTGCCCGACGAGCACCGCCTGGAAGTCAGCCGGCCCACCGGGATGGCGGCGGACCGCCCGGTCGTGGAAGACCTGGACGTGAGAGATCCGGCGGCCGGACACGTGCGGGAGAAGACCGATGCGGACCGACTCGACTTCGGGAAGCTCAGGCACCGGACCCGGAGGGAGGTGAGTCGTTCGGGGCCGCGCGATCGGGGCCGGCTGACGGATCTGGGCGATCACCGTTCACCGGCCGGGCCTGCGGGCGCGGCTCAGCGCCGGTATCGACGCCGGTATCGGCAACCTGCGGGTCGACCAGCGCCGCGCTGACGTCCATCGGCGCCCCGACGGGGGCGGGAATGGTTGACGATCCGGTCTCCGGAGCGCTGCCGGCGCCATTTGCGGGACCGGTCTGCAGGCTGGTGTAGGTGGCGGCAGCGGCGGCCTGTTCGGCTTCCTTCTTCGTCCGACCGGTCCCCGAACCGTGCGTTGTGCCGTTCAGCACCACCGTGGCGGCGAAGACCTTGGCGTGATCGGGACCCTGCTCGCTCACCCGGTACTCGGGAACGCCGAGACCACGGCCGGCGGACAGCTCCTGCAGCGAGGTCTTCCAGTCCAGCCCGGCACCCAGTTGCGGTGCAGCCGTGAGCAGGTCGCCGAACAACCGGTGGATGACGCCGCGGGTGATCTCCAGCCTGTGCTGGAGATAGACGGCGCCGATCACGGCTTCGACCGCGTCGGCGACGATCGAGGACTTGTCACGCCCCCCGGTCAGCTCCTCGCCGCGGCCGAGCCGCAACTGCTCGCCCAAACCCATCTGGCGTCCCACACCCGCCAGCGCGTGCATGTTGACCACCGAGGCTCGCAGCTTGGCGAGTTTGCCCTCGGGCAGATCCGGATGGGTGCGGTACAACGCCTCCGTCACGATGACACCGAGGACGCTGTCGCCGAGGAATTCCAGCCGCTCGTTGGTGGGCAGCCCACCGTTCTCGTACGCGAACGAGCGGTGGGTCAGCGCGAGCACCACCAGGTCGTCCCGCAATTCGACGCCGAGAGCAGCGGCGACAGCGGCCGGGTCAGGCGTGTTGTTCGTTCCTGACGCCGAGCCCCCGCCCACGTGGGTCAGACCCCGACGACCTGGCGGCCGCGATACTGGCCGCACGTCTGACATGCCTGATGCGGAGGCGTCAGGGCGCCGCAGGCCCGGTTCGGGCAGACCACCAGGGTGGGCACGCTGGTCTTCCACTGCGAGCGGCGGGAGCGGGTGTTGCTCCGCGACATCTTCCTCTTCGGGACAGCCACGATCGATCTCCTTCTGTGTTGTTCGCCCGGGTCATTCCGCAGATCCGGCAGATGGCCGGTCCGCGCTCTCGGATGCTTCGGTTGTTTCGGTCTCTAATTTGTCCCGCAGAGCGGCCCAGCGAGGATCCAGTATCTCATGCGAATGACCCGGCTCGAGGTCGTCGAAACGCTCACCGCACTCGACGCACAGGCCGGGACAGTCCGGCCGGCACAGCGGGGCCATCGGCAGGGCGAGCACGACCTCGTCGTGCACCACCGGTTCCAGGTCCACGAGGTCGTCCACCAGGCGGGCGATCTCGTCGTCCTCGGTGGTGGCCGCGGTCGCGGAATCGGGGTAGGCATACAGCTCGCGGATGCGGGCGATGACCGGCTCGGTCAGGTCGATCAAGCACCGGGCGCACTGGCCGACGGCCGTGGCCGCGGCGGTTCCCGACACCAGCACACCCTCAGCGACGGCCTCGAACCGCAGATCCAGATCGACGTCCGAGCCGGGAGGAACGGCCACCACGTCCAGGCCCATCGGCTCCTGCACCGGTGCGGCGATCCGCACCGAGCGCAACGTGCCCGGCCGTCGCCCCAACGCCCTGGTGTCGAAGACCCAGGGCGAATTGGCTTGCGGTTGTGAATGGGCTGACATGGACAACGAATCTCTCAGTGGTGACGGGCGGTGCGGGACGGATGGCCGGTGTCGGCTCTGCCCGGGTCCGGCCGGACGGAGCGACCCCCTACCAGGGCAACCCTTCCATCCTAGTGGACGGCGCCGGCTGCTCCAATTCACCGCGATCGGCGGCCCGGGCGGCGGGGCAGCGGCGACCCGGGAGGCGGTCGACCCGGGAGGCGGCGACCCGGGAGGCGGCGACCCGGGAGGCGGAGTCAGTCCCGGTAGTCGGCGACCCGGGAGGCGGAGTCAGTCCCGGTAGTCGGCGACGCCGCCGGTGCGCAGCGCCGTCCGGCCACGACCGATCGTCCGGAGCGTGCTGGTCAGCGTCTCCTCCAGCGATCCCAGCGTGCTGTCGACGTAGGTGTCACACTCGGCGCGCATCCGGTCGGCGTCGGCGTGCGCGGCGTCCAGGATTCTGGCCGATTCGGCATACGCCGCCTGCACCACCTCGGTCTGCGTGACCAGCCGGGCCTGCTCCGCACGTCCGTCGGCCACCGAAGCCTCGTATCCCGCGCGGCCGGCGGCGATGGTCCGCTCCGCCTCTGCCCGAGCCCGTGCGATGAGTGAATCGTGCTGGTCCGAAGCTGCTTGGGACAGTCGCGCGGCCTCGTCACGAGCCCTGTTGACCAGCCCTTCGGCATGTGCGGTGGCCTCCCCGACGAGCCGGTCCGCCTCGGCCCGCGCGCCGTTGACCGTGCCCTCCGCTTCGGCCTGCGCGGAACTGACCAACCGATGCGCCTCCGCCTTGGCATCGGCAACGGCCTTGGCGGCCGCCTCGCCGGCCTCACTGATCATCTGATCGCGGTGGTCGAGCACGTCCTGCGCGTCGTCGACCTCGCCGGGCAGCGCGTCACGCACGTCGTCGAGCAACTCGAGCACATCACCGCGCGGCACGACGCAGGACGCCGTCATCGGGAGTCCCCGAGCTTCCTCGACGATGGTGACCAGCTCGTCGAGCGCCTCGAAAACCCGGTACATGGATGGGACCTCCTACGGTGAACGCCTGCCCGGCCGCCGACATGGCGCCGATCTGCTGGCGCCGCGTTCTGGACACTGCGACGGGGACGTGGCGGCGAAGCCTCAGTCTGACAAGCCGCCGACCGGCTTGGCCGCCAACACGCCCGGCGCCGCCGCCGCAGACGATCACCACTCCATCGGGGCACCATCCGGTCACCGAGGGGTCAACGCCCGGCTCAGGAACGGCCGAGCCTGTCCCGCAGTGCGGAGGACACGACGGCGGGCAGCAGGTGATCGACGTTGCCCCCGTACGCCGCAACCTGCTTGACCAGCGACGACGACACGAAGGAGTAGCTGGGGCTGGTCGGCAGGAACAACGTGTCGACGCCGGTGAGGCCTTTGTTCATCTGCGCCATCTGCAGTTCGTAATCGAAGTCCGACACCGCACGGATACCCTTGACGATCGCCGAGATGTGTTGGACGGCACAGTAATCGACCAGCAGACCCTCGAACGCGTCGACCGTCACCGATGGCCACTCGGCGGTGGTCGCCCGCAGCAGCGAAAGCCGTTCGTCGACGCTGAACAGCCCCTTCTTGTCCGGGTTGACCAGCACTGCGACCGTGACCGAGTCGAACAGGCCGGCCGCCCGGCCGATGACATCCAGATGCCCGAGGGTGGGCGGGTCGAACGAGCCGGGACACACGGCTCGGATCATCGGGGAAGTCATGGCGCGCGACCGTAGCAGAGCAGCGTGTCCCCGTACCGGCGAGCGCGCACGGCCTCCAGCGGCTCGGGCCACTGCGGCTCTCCGGATTTGCGGCCGCGTTCCACGATCAGATCGGCGTGGGCGGCAAGGGCCCCGTTGCCGAGCAGGCCGGAGAACACGGCCAACAACTCGTCGGTGGCGACGTCGTACGGCGGGTCGGCGACGACGACATCGAACGGCCCGACAATGGCCGAGGAGCCCACCACGCCGTGGACGTCACCCGGCAGGACCGTCAGACCGTGCCCGCCGAGTGCCTCGATGTTCTGCCGGAGCGCGGCCAGTGCCGCCCGGTCGCGTTCCACGAACACCGCCGATGACGCTCCGCGGGACACCAACTCGATGCCCAGCGCGCCCGATCCGGCGTAGAGGTCCAGGACCCTGGCACCGACCAGCCCGCCGGTGGCGTGGAGCGAGCTCGCAAGCGCCGCCCGCACCTTCTCCGACGTGGGCCGGGTCACCTCCCCCGGCGGCGTCACCAACCGGCGGCCACCCCAGACGCCGCCCACGACCCGGGTCACCGGTCAGGCCTCTGCCGTCAGCACCAGCACGAGGTCGCCGCCCTCGACCTGCTGCACCGGGGTGATGGCGGTGCGCTGCACCCGCCCGGCCCGCGGCGCGGTGATGGACGCCTCCATCTTCATGGCCTCGATCGTCGCCACGGTGGCTCCGGCAGCGACCTCGTCTCCCTCGACAACGGCCAACGTGACCACCCCGGCGAACGGTGACGCGACATGGAACGGATTGGACGGGTCGGCGCGCTCGGCGACGGGGATGTCGACGTTCACGCTCCGGTCCCGCACCTGCAGCGGGCGCAACTGGCCGTTCAGGGTGGTCACCACGGTGCGCAGGCCGCGCTCGTCGGCCTCGCCGACCGCCTCCAGGCCCAGGTACAACTGGACGCCCGACTTCAGCTCGATCATGTGCTCTGCGCCGGACTGCAGGCCGTAGAGGTAGTCGACGGTCGGCAACAACGACAGGTCACCGAACTGCTGGCGAGACCGGCGGAACTCCTTGTCCGGTCCGGGGAACAGCAGCCTGTTCAGGGTCTGCCGGGGCGTCCTGGCCAGCTCGGCCGCGTCGTCGTCACCGAGTTCGGCGGCGGGTGGGGTGAAGGTGCGGCCGGCCAGCGCCTTGCTGCGGAACGGTTCCGGCCAGCCGCCCGGCGGATCGCCGAGCTCGCCGGACAGGAAACCGACGACGGAGTCCGGGATGTCGAACCGGCCGGGGTCGGCCTCGAAGTCTGCTGGGTCCACCCGCGCGCCGACCAGGTGCAGCGCCAGGTCGCCGACCACCTTGGACGACGGGGTGACCTTGACCAGGTGGCCGAGCATCGCGTCGGCCGCCGCGTACATCGTCTCGACCTCCTCGAACCGGCCGCCGAGCCCCAGCGCGATGGCCTGCTGGCGCAGGTTCGACAGCTGGCCGCCGGGGATCTCGTGCCGGTAGACCCGGCCCGTCGGCGAGCGCAGCCCCGACTCGAACGGCGCGTAGAGGGCACGCACCGCCTCCCAGTACGGCTCCAGGTCCTCGACCGCGCGCAGCCGCAGACCGGTTGGCCGGTCGGTGAAGTCGGTCGCGGCGACCAACGCAGACAGCGGCGGCTGCGAGGTGGTGCCGGCCATCGGGGCGCTCGCCGCATCGACCGCGTCCACTCCCGCTGCGGAGGCCACCAGGTAGGTGGCGAGCTGACCACCGGCGGTGTCGTGGGTGTGCAGGTGCAGTGGCAGGTCGAAGCGCTCGCGCAGTGCGGTGACCAGGGTGCGGGCGGCCGGTGCGCGCAGCAGGCCGGCCATGTCCTTGATCGCAAGCACGTGAGCGCCCGACTCGACGATCTGCTCCGCGAGCCGAAGGTAGTAGTCCAGCGTGTAGAGCTTCTCCGCGGGGTCGGACAGGTCGCCGGTGTAGCAGAGCGCGACCTCGGCGACGGCGGTGCCGGTGTCCCGCACTGCGTCGATGGCCGGCCGCATCTGGTCGATGTCGTTGAGGGCGTCGAAGATCCGGAAGATGTCGATGCCGGTTCTGGCCGCTTCGTGGACGAAGGCGTCGGTCACCGCCTCGGGGTAGGGCGTGTACCCGACGGTGTTGCGGCCACGCAGCAGCATCTGCAGCGCGATGGTCGGAATTGCCTCCCGCATCGCGGCGAGGCGCTCCCACGGGTCTTCGGCGAGGAACCGCAACGACACGTCATAGGTGGCGCCGCCCCAGGCCTCGATGGACAGCAGTTCCGGTGTCAGCCTGGCGGTGGCCGGCCCGATCATCGTCAGGTCCCGGGTACGGACCCGGGTGGCCAGCAGCGATTGGTGCGCGTCGCGGAATGTGGTGTCGGTGACCTTGAGCTCCGGACTGTCCCGCAGCCAGCGGGCGAATCCGTCGGGTCCTAGCTCGGCCAGCAGTTGGCGCGACCCCTTCGGAACCGGCGCGGCGGAGTCGACGGCGGGCAGCTTGGTGTGGGGTTCGATCAGCCCGGACGGCCGCGCCCCGAAGGGCCGGTTGACCGTCATCTCCGCGAGATAGTTCAGCAACCTGGTTCCCCGGTCCGCAGAGCTCCGCGCCGTCAGCAGGTGCGGATGGGTCTGGATGAAGCTGGTGCTCACACCGCCGGCCGCGAAATCCGGATCGTCGAGAACCGCTTGCAGGAAAGGGATGTTCGTGGCGACACCGCGGACCCTGAACTCCGCCAACGCACGTCGCGCTCTCGACACCGCCTCCGACCAGGTCCGGCCGCGGCAGGTCATCTTCACCAGCAGCGAGTCGAAGTGCGGGCTGACCTCGGCGCCGGAGTGCACGGTGCCGCCGTCGACGCGGACTCCCCCGCCGCCGGCCGACCGGTAGGTGATGATCTTGCCGGTGTCCGGGCGGAACCCGTTCGCCGGGTCCTCGGTGGTGATCCGGCATTGCAGAGCCGCGCCGCGGATCTGGATGGATTCCTGGCGCAGGCCCAGATCCTCGAGTGTCTCGCCCGCTGCGATCCGGATCTGCGACGCGACCAGGTCGACGTCGGTGATCTCCTCGGTGACGGTGTGCTCGACCTGGATGCGCGGGTTCATCTCGATGAAGACGTAGCGGCCCTGCTGGTCGAGCAGGAATTCCACGGTGCCGGCGTTGACGTACTTGATGTGCCGGGCGAAGGCCACCGCGTCTGCGCAGATCGCGTCCCGCAGCGCCGGGTCCAGGCCCACCGCGGGAGCCACTTCGATCACCTTCTGGTGGCGCCGCTGGACGGAACAGTCGCGCTCGTACAGGTGGATCGTGCCGTCGGGATGGCCGGTGGCCGCCCTGCCGTCGGCGAGGATCTGCACCTCGATGTGCCGGGGTTCGATGACGGCGCGCTCGAGAAAAACCGTGGGGTCGCCGAAGGCCGACTCCGCCTCGCGCATCGCGACGGCCAGCGCCTCGGGCAGTGCTTCCGGGTCGTCCACCCGGCGCATCCCCCGACCACCGCCGCCGGCCACGGCCTTGACAAAGATGGGATACCCGACTGTTTGGGCTGCCGCGACCAGGGTGGGGATGTCCGCCGAAGGCGCCGAGGATTCCAGCACCGGGACGCCGGCTGCCCTGGCCGCGGCGATCGCCGTCGCCTTGTTGCCCGCCATCTCGAGCACCGCGGCGGAGGGGCCGATGAAGGTGATGCCCGCATCCACGCAGGCCTGCGCCAGTCCGGGGTTCTCGGACAGGAACCCGTACCCCGGATAGACCGCATCCGCGCCGGAAGCTATTGCTGCCCTGATGATCTCGTCCGGATCGAGGTAGGCGCGCACCGGATGGCCGCGCTCGCCGATCTGGTACGCCTCGTCCGACTTCTGCCGGTGCAGGGAGTTGCGATCTTCGTACGGGAACACCGCAACGGTGGCGATGCCGAGTTCGTAGGCGGCGCGAAACGCGCGGATGGCGATCTCGCCGCGGTTGGCCACCAGGATCTTGGAGAACATCGCACCACTTTCGTTCCTCACGGTGCGAGCCCCCGGGCGGACGGCCCGCTGTGGGGAACCTAGCGTGCCCGCCGGGCGAAGCGAAAAACCTGGCCGGATCGTCCTACAGAGCGGGACGCGGGCGCGCCCGAGGCGAAGGCGAGGGCCGTTGTCGCCCGCTCGGTGAGCTGCGGGACCGGGCGGCCGTTGACGGGTCGGACCGGTGGCCGGACAGGAACCGGCTCATGATCATTCCGGGATCATCTGCGCCCACCGTCAGCAGGACGACCGCACCGCCGCCGGGTACCGGTACCGGATCACCCTTTGTCGAGGTACCCCTGATTCTCCGAGGCGATCACCAGCGACACCATGTCGGCCAATCCGGGCCAGCGCTTCATCTCCGGGTCGTCGCCGACAAGTCCGACCGAGTCCGCGCGCGCCATCTCGATGACAGCGCGATCCCTTTGCAGCGAGAGCTGTTTGAGCGCCGTCGATTTCCCGGCTTGCGTGGTGCCGAGGACATTTCCCTCGCGACGCAGTTCGAGATCGGCCTCGGCCAGTTGGAAACCGTCGGTGGTGGCGGCCACCGCATCCAGCCTGGCGCGCCCGACGGTGCCCGGTGGCGATTCGGTGATCAGCAGGCAGATACCGGGCGCGGAACCGCGGCCCACCCGGCCCCGCAGTTGATGCAGCTGCGACATGCCGAACCGTTCGGCGTCCATGATCACCATCATGGTGGCGTTGGGCACGTCGACCCCGACCTCGATGACGGTCGTCGCGACCAGCACGTCGAGCTGACCTGCCGCGAACGCGGTCATCACGTCGTCCTTCTCACCCGGCGGCAGCCGGCCGTGCAGGATGCCGATCCGCAGGTCGACCAGCGGCCCGTCCTGCAGCATCGCGGCGACCTGGGTGACGGTCAGCGGTGGCCGGCGGGTGCTGCCCGGCTCGTCGTCCTCACCGTCGGCGTCCCCCTCATCGATGACGCTGCCGTCCTCGAACATCGCGGCCTGCTCGTCGTCGTCACCGATCTTCGGGCACACGACGTACGCCTGGTGGCCCTTGTCGACCTCCTCACGGATCCGCTGCCAGGCGCGCTGGACCCAGCCGGGACGCTCACCGGCCGGTACCACTGTGGTCCCGATCGGCGAGCGCCCCCGGGGCAGCTCGGACAGCGTCGACGTGTCCAGGTCGCCGAACACCGTCATCGCGACGGTGCGCGGGATCGGCGTCGCCGTCATCACCAGGACGTGCGGCGGGTTGCCATCGGGATGTTTGGTCCGCAGGGCGTGTCGCTGTTCCACCCCGAACCGGTGCTGCTCGTCGACGACGACGAGGCCGAGATTCGGAAACTGCACACCCTCCGAGAGCAGCGCGTGGGTGCCGACGGCGATCCCCGGTTGACCTGAGGCAATGGCCAGCAACGCGTTCCGGCGGATCTTGGCCGACAGTGAACCGGTCAGCAGGGTGATCGCTGTTGCCTCCGCCGGCGCGCCAAGCTCACCACCGCGGCCGAGCGGTCCGAGGATGTCGCGCAGTGAGCGAACATGCTGGGAGGCAAGCACTTCGGTCGGCGCAAGCAGCACTGCCTGACGTCCGGAATCGATCACCTGCAACATCGCCCGCAACGCCACCACGGTCTTGCCGGAGCCGACCTCGCCCTGCAGCAGCCGGTTCATCGGGTGGATCGTGGCCAGGTCGCGGGCAATGGTCTCGCCGACGGCTCGCTGCCCGTCGGTCAATGTGAACGGCAGATTTGCCTCGAAGACGTCCAGCAGGCCACCCGTCAAGCGCGGGCACGGCTCTGCAGGGAAGTTCCTGGCGTCGGCCCGGCGCGTGGCGAGTACCAGTTGCACCGACAGGGCCTCGTCGTACCGCAGCCGCTGCTTCGCCGCCTCCAGCTCGCTCTCGCCCCGGGGTCGGTGGATGTCCTGCAGCGCCGTACGCAGATCGACGAGCCGGTGTTCGGCGAGAAGTACCTCGGGGACCGGGTCGTCGATCTCGGACAGCAGGTCAAGGGCCGCCCGGACGCAGTGCTGCACCTGTGTCTGCGTCACACCCTCGACCAGCGGATACACCGGGATCACGCCGCCGGCGAACGACTCGACGATGTCGATCGCGTTGTCCCTGCTCCCGGTGCCGTCGTCGATGATCGCCACCGACGGCGAGCTCAGCTGCAGCGTGCTGTTGAAGGTGCTGACCTTGCCGGAGAACATCGCGTCCGTCCCCGGTCGCAGCACCTTCGACCAGTGGTACTGGTTGAAGAAGGTGCAGGTCAATTGCCGTGAGCTGTCACCGATGACGACGTTGGTGATGTGCTTGACGCCGCGGCCCTTGCCCCGGTTTCCGGCCCGTGCGTACCCGAGGTCGCGCTCGGTCACCTTCACCACCTTTGCCCACACCGTCGCGCGTTCCCCGACGATCAGTGACCCGAGGTCGGTGAGTTTGCCCCGCTGGTCGTACTTGCGGGGGTAGTAGCGCAGCAGGTCGCCGACCGTCAACAACTGCAGCTTGTCCACCAGCCGGCCGGCCGCCCGAGACCCGAGGGCCGTCTTGAGCGGCGTGCTCAGGGTGATCTTGTCCACGGTGCCTCTCCGACGCGGGTCGTTTCACTCGGGTCCATCTTGACCGCTGGCACCGTCAGTCCCGCTGTCGACCCACGATCTCCTGTGCCGCGACTCAGTCGCGGGAGGTCACCAGCAGGTCGAACGGAGTGCCGTAGGCGAAGACCTGACTGAGCACCTCGCCCGGGCGATCGCTGTGGATGTGGAATTTGGGCCACTGACCGCTCGGCCACACGGTGAGGTCGGCGGCCAGTCCCGTCAGATCGTCCGACAGCGAGGCGATCTCGCTGGGGGCCAGGCCCATCGTGAAGGTGATCTCCGCGTCGAACTGGCGACCGAGGTTCTCCCCCGGCGCGGCACCGCAGGCGGCCGGCTCCGCAGGGGGTTCCGGTTCGCGGGTCTCCACCTCGAGAGCCACGAGCAGGCTGCCCACCAACCCGCGGATCCGGTGCTCGGTCAGTTCGCGGCCGTCCTGCGGTGCGCCCGACCGCGGACCGTTGATCGCGGCAGCGGCAGCGGCAGCAGCGATCTCGTGCAGCCCAGCACCGTCCACCACGAGTTCGGCGGCGGCGAAGCCGGCCAGCCTGGCCGAGTCCGCGGCCGTCGGCTCGCCCGCTCGCCATTGCTCCACCGGACGCTGCGCCGCCGAGATGATGTCACCGTGCAGGGCTGCTGCACCGGCATTGAGACCTGCCGCCAAGGCCAGGGAACCGACGTCAGGCAAGTCGCCGGTGCGGCCGCCTCCGTGCGGATCCCTGTCCGAGCCGTCGTCGCCGCCATCGTCGAAGTCGCGGTTCCGGCCTCGGTCCGCAGGGTCGTCATCAGCACCGGTGCCGGCGAAGGCGAGTCGAGTGGACCCGACACCGGCCGCAAACGCATCGAGGTACCGGTGCAGCATCCGCGCCGGGAGTTCGGTGAAGCGCGCATCGGCCTCGCCGCCGTCGTCATCGAGCAGCGCCGCGTCGACGACGACGGTCGACTGATCCAGCGCCCACTGCAGCCGGGCGGCACCCGCGCGCAGTGCGGCGGCTTCCTGATCGGTCGGGACAACCCGCCACTGCGGCAGCACCTCGTCCGGTGCGGCGCGCACGCGGCGGAGCCAGCGCTGCACCAGGTCAGCATCGAAGGACTGCATGGCGACCATGGTGCACCGAAGGATCCCAAGCTCCGCATCGGATGGAATGCACGGGCGTCTGCCCGAGTGGATCGACTCTCTGGCCAGCAGGGAAACTGGCGCTCCCAGAGCTACCGACCCTGCGCCTGCGCCACTTGGCGCACTTCAGGGGTCTGGCAGCCGATGAATTTGGTCCCCCGTCGGCGAATCAGTACCCTGGGGTGGTTGCCCGGCACACGTCGGGCCTGTGACGACTGCTCTGATCGGCTCCCGCCGGTCGCAAAGAATCTTTGACAGGTGGTGTTCGGCGTGGCTGCCGTGTGTGACGTGTGTGGCAAGGGTCCCGGTTTCGGCATGAGTGTGTCCCACTCGCACCGTCGGACGCACCGCAGGTGGGATCCGAACATTCAGCCGGTCCGCGCCCAGGTGGCGCCCGGCACCGTGCGCAAGCTCAATGTGTGCACGTCCTGCCTGAAGGCCGGCAAGGTCGTCCGGGGCTGACACAGCCGCCCGGGTCTGGCTGGCACCGCCCGCCCGCAGGAGTTCGACGCAACGAGAGGCGGGTCCCGACGGGACCCGCCTCTCGTGCTGTGACGGGCCACATTTCACCGTCCCTGACGCGGTTCCCAGTTCGGCCGGGTCATTCGGCCGACTTCAGTTCAGCCGCGTCATCCAGCCGTGCGTGTCGGACTTGCGGCCGTACTGCAGGTCGGTCAGTTCCCGGCGCAACTCCATGCTGATCGGGCCGGGCCGGCCACCGTTGATGTCGAACCCGCCGCCGGCGTGCAGCACGGAGCCGACCGGGGTGATGACGGCGGCCGTGCCGCAGGCGAACACCTCGGTGAGCTCGCCGGATTCGGCCTTCTTCGCCCACTCGTCGGTGGAGACGCGGCGTTCGGTAGCGGTGAGGCCCATCTCCCCGGACAGGGTCAGCAGCGAGTCGCGGGTCACCCCCGGCAGCAGTGTCCCGGTGAGCTCCGGGGTGACGACCTCCGCGGACGTTCCCGAGCCGAAGACGAAGAACAGGTTCATTCCGCCCATCTCCTCGACCCACCGGCGCTCCACCGCGTCCAGCCAGACCACCTGGTCGCAGCCCTTCGCCGCGGCCTCGGCCTGAGCCGCCAGGGATGCGGCGTAGTTGCCACCGAACTTGGCAGCGCCGGTGCCACCGGGCGCGGCGCGCACGTAGTCGGTCGACCACCAGACACTGACCGGCTTGACCCCGCCCGGGAAATAGGCGCCGGCCGGCGAGGCGATGACGCAGAAGGTGTAGCTCGACGACGGCCGGACACCGAGCCCCACCTCGGTGGCGATGATGAAAGGCCGGATGTAGAGGGAGGTCTCGCCGCCCACCGGCACCCACGCACCATCGACGGCGAGCAGTTCCCGAAGAGACTGCAGGAACAGCTCCTCCGGCAGCCGCGGAATGCCGAGGCGGTCCGCCGACCGGTTCAGTCGCGTGGCATTGGCCTCGGGGCGAAACGAAGCAAGGGATCCGTCGGGCTGCGCGAAAACCTTGAGGCCCTCGAAGATCTCCTGCGCGTAGTGCAGCACCATCGTCGCCGGATCCAGGCTCAACGGCCCGTACGGCACCACCCGCGGGTCGTGCCAGCCGACTCCGGCGTCATAGTCGATGAGCACCATGTGATCGGTGAAGTAACGCCCGAACCCCGGTGCGGCGTGGATCTCGTCCCGCCGGCTGACGGGGATCGGCGCGGGATGAAGCTCGCGCCGGAACCCACCCGACGGTGCGTTCGGCGCGGTGGACGCGGTCGTCATGGCCCCACCCTAGCGCTGTTAGTAGGACGTCCAAGTATTGGGTTGGCGGGTTCCTCCGAATGGCTTTCGTCGGCGATTGTGCGCTGTGCTCGCCACCCACCTCCACCTGGTTTTTCGACGGCGTGCACGGCCTGCTCGGCGCCCCTGTTCGTCGTCAACGCCGTTGGCGCCCTCGGTGCTGGCAGTCGCGGTCGTCATGCTCGCGGAGCACCGCTGGCGCTGGCCACCGCGCTGAGTCTGATCTTCATGGCGGGCACGCTCTTCGCGCTGGTGCTCGCACTGACCGTCGGACTGTTCGACATTCACGAAGTGCTGAGCTTCACGCTGGTGACCACCACGCTGGTGGTGGAATGCATTGGGTCACTTGTCCTGGCGACCACTCTCCTGCTCGTCCTGCGGTCGCGCCGAGCAGGCCGAGTACGGCTGCGCGGGACGCTCTCCGCGGCGTCCCCATCGCGCCGCCCGACCCGGCCACCAGCGTGATCGGCAGTGTGGCGGCCAAGGATCAGGTCCTGCTCCGCGGTATCAGTCCCGGCCCACGGCCCGCCTTCACGGAGGGCCCTCATCAGGTGCCGGCTGAGGTCACGACCGCGGGGTCGGTTGCTCGTCGGTGTCGATTGGATCCAGTCGTTCCAGCATGAGCAGAAGTACGCCGAGCGTTGTGGCGGCGACCTTTTCAACCGTCGAGACCTGTCGTGGCACGACGTGACGACGGAACTCACGCCTGAAGGGTGTCGGCATCACCAACCCGGACCAGCAGGCGCGCCCCGCGACCACCGATGGCCTTGATGCGCGCTGTCATTGAGGTGAAGGAGTCGAACTGACGCGCTCCGACTCCTTCGGTCGACACCAACGTGCGGTGCTGACCCCAACCTCACAGTGGCTGCCCAACGACGGCTGGCAGACCGTCGAAGCCGTCAAGGCAACCACCCGGCTCGGGCGAACATGGCGATGCGTCGATTCCTGGCAATGGTCCTGCTTTCGCGACACCAATGGCGCGCCCGCGTCCCCACCGTTGAGTCAGACCGGTCACGCGTCGCGACATCAACACCCCCGGTCGGGGCAGCCAACAACCTTCTGTAACGCCGGTGTGGACCCGAATTCGGCGCCGTGGACGTTCAGTCAATTGTCCGGCAGCGCCTTGAAATCCCTTTTCACCTGCCGGTACCAGCCCATTCCAGCGATGGGATTCTTCCAACGGCCCTTCATCAGCTTCAGAGCACCTTCGTGCTCCGTGTCGCCTGCGGCGACAATCTCCTTCAGGTGCTGGTCTTGCGCTTTGATGATGTCATCGCCCGAGTCGGCGGTGAAGCTGAGATCGCACGGTCCACCGAGCTGCTTGCATGTCATGGTCTTCATCGATGCTCCTCATGCCGGGTCGGCGCTGTATCCCGTTGCCCAACGCCTGACCCGACAGTAGGTGTCGGACTGACGCGGTTGCTTCTCCGATCCTGACCGGTTCGGACTCGTCACCCGGTCTTCCCGCTACTCGCCGGGTCCGTCGGGGCGCGGAGGCCGCATTCGCCGAAGTCGCATCAACCGATCTGGCGCTGGTCGATCATCGCGCCCTCGACGGCCGGGCGCTGCTCGTCGGATACGGCCCGCCGGACAGGACATCCCCGCGCCTGAAACTCATTCGGTGCGGGCTTCCGCACCCGGGCGACCAACGCCCGAAACAAATGCGCACTGCCGCCAGGCCTGCCGCCGCCGAATCAAGAATGCAGGGTGGCGGCGCGCTGGGTGTCCATCGTGATGAAAGCGTTGCCCTCGCCTCGGGTCGCAAGCGATGAGCAAATGTCCAGAAGTTGGGTGCGCAGCGGATCACGGGTGTCCGTCCGCGGGACGTCGCGGTGTTGTCGGCGACGGTCAGTCCTCGGACACCTCGATCACGAGCTTGCCCAGAGTCTCACCCGCGGCGAGCCGGGTGAAGGCTGCGGAGACATCACGAAGTGGGTAGACCTCGTCGATCCTCGGCGTGACGGCGCCCTGGGCAACGAGGGCCATGACCGCCTCGAGGCCTGTTCGCGACTGTGGGACGACCAACACCCCGACCTTCTTTCCGGTGGCCCGACCGACCAACGGCCCGGCGACAGCGGTCTCGAGCAGGATCCTGGCCAGGCCGCCCACCATCGCATACCGCCCGCCTCGCCGCAGGGCGCGGTGCACGCGGAACGGCGAGCGGCTGGCCACGAGATCCACGACCAGGTCGAAGCTGTCGCGCTGGTCGGCCCAGTCCTCGGTGGTGAAGTCGATCGTGCAGTCGGCTCCGATCTCGGCCAGGAACTCGGCTTTCTCGGCCCGATCGACTGCCGTCACCGTGGCACCGGCGTGCTTGGCCAGTGCCACGACGAACACACCGCCTGCGCCGGCCGCGCCGTTGACCAGAACCCGATCCCCCGGCCGGACATCCGCGGTCGCCCTGCTGGCAATGCCGCCCGCCTGCGGGAGCGTCGAGGCCTCCGCGAACGACAGCCCGTGAGGCTTGCGGGCCAACAGCTTGGGTTGCGTGCAGACGAACTCGGCCAGCCCGCCACGGTATCCAGCCAGCTCGCCGAAGAGCTCGTCTCCCACGGCGTACTCCGTGACCGCGCTGCCGACCGCGTCGACCACGCCTGCGACGTCGGATCCGGGCACCGGGTGCCTGGGCCGACGCAAACCGTTGGCCCACCGTGCGTACGCCGGATGCCCCGCCAGATTTTCACGGTCCGAGCCGTTCAGCGAAACCGCACGCACCCGCAGCAGCAGCTCGTCGGCAGCGGGGACGGGCTCCGGGAGCTCGCCCAACCGGAGGACACCCGGACCGCCGTACCTGTCCTGGATCACAGCCTGCATCGACACCCCTGCCCGCGACCGACGCCGCTCCGGTCGCACCCACACTACGGGTCCGGGGCAGCTGCTGAGAGGTCTTCTCGGGTGTCCAACGGGATCCTCACCGCGGAACATGAGCACTCCAGAAGCCGGGTGGCAGTTGCACATTCTCGCGCACCGACCGGCTTCACGCTGTGGATCGCTCAGCTGCGAGCCATCCGCGCATCGGGCAGGACCGGGCACTCAGCGGCAGGTGAGGACCTTGGTCAGGGTTGATTGTCTTCATGCAGGTCGAGGCCCGGCCCTGTCGGGGCGGATTCCAGGAAGCGTCGCAACACCCGACTGTGGTGAAGGTTGTGATGGGCCGGTCTCGTACGACGCATGCAGGGCCCGGTCTGAGGGACAAGCAGGATCGGTTCGTGCCGTTGGCCACTCAAGGGGTGAGCCACCGCGAGGCGCGGCGGACTGTCGGGATCGGCCACAGGACTTGGACACGCCGGCGACCTGGGCGCGCGGTGAGTCACTTCTTCGAGGTCACCCGCAACGCAAGGACCGGGCAGGCCGCAGCGGCGGCTTTCGCCCGTCGCACCAGCTCACGCGGCAGCGGGCCACTGGGCAGGATCGGATAGCCCCACTCGTCGAGTGTGATGGCCTCCGGCAACTCGTCGGCGCACAGGCCGTGGGCCCGGCAGGCGATCGGATCGACCTTGAGGGAGCGTTGTGCCGTCATGACCGCCGTCCGCCCGATGCAGCGGCGACGGTGGACATGGCCGTCAACGGCACTGTGGTGGATCTCGGGCACCGCTGCCCGCGCAAGTGTTTGTCCAGGTGTCCGGGCTCGTCGGCGGTGATCGAGCCGAGGGCGCTGGACGCCAGCGCGACCGTCCCGTCGGGATGACCGCAGGCGCCGCGCCCGTTGACCACCGGCAACCGGCGGCGCAGCCGGATCAGCGCACTGCGATCGCCGCCGGCCAGGCTCGCGAGGTCCCCGGCAATCGCCGGCAACCCGAACATGCACGGCCCGCATTGACGCGCGCCGGCCAGCGCCTGGTGCTCCACGATCCGAACCGTTTCCATCAGGACACACGCGCCGGGGGGCAGCACAGTGATGGACCCGACACCGCGGCTGGCACCGGCGGCGCCGAGTTCCGCGGTGCTGAACCCCACCGCCCCGGCGCGGGCCAGGTTGACCCAGCGGCCCGCCAGGCCGCCCACCAGCGCCCAGCCCATGGAGGGGGACCCCGCTCGCGCCAGCACGACACCGAGCGGTGTGCCGATGGGCACCTCGAGCACGCCCGGTCTCGGCACCGCGCCCCCCACGGTGATCAGCGTGGTGCCCGGTTCCGCGGGTGATCCGATGGCGGCGAACCAGCCCGGCCCGAACCGCGTGATCAGGGACAGCTGAGCGAGAGTCTCGGCGTTGTCGACCAGGGTGGGCCGACCACCGACGCCCTTCTCCCAGATCGGCAGCCTCCCAGCCGGTCTCGCATCGCCGGTGTTGAGAAACCTCACCAGCGCGGTCGCTTCGGATGCGATGTAGCGGGCGGGGATCGCCACCACCTCCGCGGGAACCTCGCAGGAGGGGCGTTCCGACAGTGCCAGCTGCAACGTCCGCTGAGCCGGGGAGCCCTGATGGACGGCCAGGATGATCCGGTCTGCGCCCACCGCGGCGGCTGCGGCGACCGCTCCGTCGATCACCAGGTGCGGTGCCCGGTCGATCAGCACCTCGTCTTTCGCCGACGTCGGGTCGCCCTCACAGCAGTTGGCCACCACGACCGCGGGCAACCGCACCTTCGTCACGGCGTCCGCCACCGCGCTGAGCTTGCGCGCGGTCGGGAAACCTGCGCCGCCGCGGCCGAGCAGTCGCGCTGCGGCCAGCATCGCAATCAGTTCCGCGGCCGGCCGATGGGGCAGCGGCCCGAGCCGGCCGGTGTGATCGACCAGGGAATTGCCGCCGCGGGCCGGCAACAACCGATCGGCGGTCGCCGGGCCGATGGGCAGGTTGTCGGTGATCGCATGCCTGCCCACGGCCGTCCGGGTGGTCGAGCTACTCATCGGCCTGCTTCCGTTCGGGTCGGCGGGTGGACGGCTGCGGCGGACGCGCGGGCGACCGTGTCAGGGTGCCGGTCCGGCCGCAGGCGGTAACCGGCGGCCACCAGAACAGAGGCGACACAGACGATGTCGAGGGCGATCATCCACAACTTGCGGCCGTCTCCGCCCGAGACCCCCCAGCCGTGCAGGAGGGCGAGCGGCCACATCGCATAGGCGGACAGGTGGACCCATCGCCAGAGCCGGAGCGGCAGTCGCCGGCGCAGCGCGCTGGTGATCCCGATCGCAATGGTGAGGTCGACCGCGACGGTCGCCAGCCCGATCCAGAACGGGTCGTACCCGGCACCGAACGGCAGCACGATGTCCCAGTAGTTCAGGTCGACGTAACCGTCGGCGATCGCCGTGACGATGTGCACGGCCAGGAACAAGACGGACACGAGTGACAACGAGCGGTGCAGGCGCTGCACACCGGCCCTGGGCAGAGCGTTGTGCTCCGCCCGGCCGGCGGTGAGAATGCCGAGCACCATCACGGCCGTGAACAGCACGAGCGACACCGCGCCGGTTGCCCGGCTGGCGAACCACAGCAGTTGGGTGTTCATCCTGCGTCCTCGGCTGCCGGCCAGCCCGCCACGGTGGTGAGCGCGCCGTCGGTTGCGACGAGCAGCGCGGGAAGGTGCTGGGCCGCAAGCCATTGCGGTGCTTCGTCGCCGAGAATGATCGCGGCGGTGGCGGCGGCGTTGGCGTCGACACAGGTGGCTGCGGCGACGGAGACGGTGCGCCACAGCGGTTCCGGATTGGCTCCGGTTCTCGGGTCGATGATGTGGTGTTTCCACCCGGTGGCGGTGGCCCATCGGCGCGTTGCCGTCGATGACGTGGCCAGTCCGCCTGCCGTGATGGACACGGTCTGGTACGCGGTCGCCGGTGCGCGGTGATCGTCGGCCACCGAGATCCGCCAGCCGCCGTCGGGTGCCGGCCCGGCCGTCGCGATGTCGCCGCCGAGGGCGACCAGCACGCCGACGCCGGCCCGGGCGGCGATCAGGTTCGCCGCCCGGTCGGCGGCGAAGGCTTTGGCCGTCGCGCCGAGATCGATGCCCACGCCGGTTGGGATGGTCAAAGTGGCCTTGACCGGGTCGTGCTGCAATCGCCACGCACCAGGGGCCGCGGAGGTGACCGCGGACCCCGCGTCCAGTGCTGTCGCCGTCACCGCCCGGTCCAGAACCGCGGCGATGTCCCTGTCGTAGCCGGCCGCGATGACCGCCGCTGCGACTGTCGGATCGACCAGGTAACCGGTCGCCGATGCCGCCCGCAACGCCTGGGTGATGGCGGCGTTCAGATCCGCCGACAGCTCGACCGGGCTTCCGGGCTCCCGGAGGACCTGATTGATCTCAGAGTCCGCCCGGAACCGGCTGCACGTGACCTCGATCCGGTGCAGTACCTCGCGCAAGAGGGCCGCGGCAACGTCGAGGGCATCGGGGTCGGTCACCACCAGCGAGGCGGTGGTGGACCAGATCTCGAAGTCCAACCGGATCCGTCCCGCCCGCAGGGTGTCGGCCGCCATCAGGAACCGCCCGAGCCGGCGTGACCGAAATTGCCGGTCAGGGTCGGGGGCTGGACGGGCGCGGCCAGCCGCCCGGCGTAGGGGGACGTCGCCGATCCGGCGGACGAGGATGACCCGCCCCACCCGTCGGCATCGCCGGCTTCGTCGACACCGGTGACGGCATTGCCGTCGACACCGGTGACGGCATTGCCGTCGACACCGGTGGCACTGCCGTCGGATGTCTTCTCGAACTGCGCGTACGCCATGGTCGCGGTGACGCCGACTGTTGCCAACACGGCTGCGCCGGTCACGCCCAACGTGAGAGCGCGGACGCGGCGCCGTAGGCCCAGGCCCGTTGATTGCTCGGTGTGAGGGTTCGTCATCGGTGGTGCCGCCTTTCCTTCCGGTCCGCTGGAGCGTTCCGACTCGAGCTTCCGGGTCGAAGCTGTGCGCCCGCTGTCAGCGCTCGGTTGAGTTCCTGAGTGATCAGGAACCTCCTGACGCGGCCTGCGGAGGGCCCCAGTTGGGGCTCGGAACCCAGGTCGGCGTGGAGAGCGATGGGGCCGCAGGTGCGGGCGGAGCGGCAGGCGCCGGCGCGACCGTCCGTGGTGCGGGCGCCACTGTGGGCGCAGTGGCCGGTGGCGCGGCCGGCGTGGGTGCGGCCTTGACTGCCGGGGGCGCCCCAGCCGTGGGGTGTGTCGGCGCTGTCCGCGCTCTCTGCCCAGTCGGAGCGGCCGGGACCGGATGGGCTGATGTTGGGGCGGCCGTCGTATGCGGTGTCGCCCGTGACGGAGTCACCGGTGCCGTGGCGCCCACCGGTGCCGTGGCGCCCACCGGCGCGGAGCGGGGTGCTCCCGACGTCGCGGCAGACGCCGAACTGTGGTGCGCCTCTGCGAGGCCAACGGTCAGCAACGCAGAACCGACTCCCGCCAAGCCCGCGACCCAGATGGTGATGCCGCGCGCCCGGCGCCGAAGGCGATGCGCGCCGAGTGGACTACGAAACCTGTTCGTGGTGGCCAACATGTGCTCGCTTTCCATGATCGAGTGGTGCCGGTTCTGCACGGTTGAATTCAGGGACTCGCCGGCTACGGCTGGGCGTCCCCGCGAGCCGAGTGCCCGGGCCGGTCCGTCCACGGCGAGGTCGACGGGACCAGCATCGTGGCCGCACCGACACCCACCACCAGCGCGACGAGGATCGCGGCGTAGCGCCAGCTGCGCTGCCGAGCCTGCGGCCCATGCAGGGAGTCGCGCACCTCGTGCCAGGACAGCACAGCGGCCTGCCACAAGTGCCCGAGCAGGTGGATCGCCAGCAGCCCGATGAAGACCCAGAAGCTGGCTTTGTGCGCGGTCAGCAACAGGTCGGAACCGGACGGACCGATGATGATCAACGCGACACCGGTGCCGAGCACCCCGAGCGTCGCCACGATGATCAGCGGGCCGATGAGGCGCAATGGCTGGGCGGGCGGACCATGCTTCCGGTAAGCCGCCGCGCCGGTGTAATACCTGACGAACCGATAGATCGTGCTGCCAGACTTGAGGACCACCGTCCCGATCAGCAGTGCTCCGACGACCACATGCACCGTCAGCATCTGCCGGACGCCCAGCAGGGTGACGGCCTCGACCGCCAGCAGCGCCACCATCACCAGCCCGGTCGCCGCGGTCAGCCGCGAATTGCCGCCCGTGGCGTCGTCGGATTGAGCCGGTCGCTCCGGGACGACGACGCCGGGGACGGAACTCGGCAACGAAATCCACTCCGGGATGTTGATGTGACACCTTCCTTCCAGGGCGCTCGGCTGTCATTCCTTCGCCATCTTGCGCACCGCGTCTCAGAGAGCTCTCAGAACCGACCGGGCTCCGCGCCCAGCGGAATCCTTGGGGGCGGTCACCGGGTGGGTGTGTTGGCAGGCCCTTGGCGGCGCCGGTGCGGTTCCAGATCGGGCGACCAGGTACAGGTCTCGCTTCCAGCATTGGTCCGGCCATGACAAGTCGCTCTCCCCGGAACGACCATCGGTCCGGACCCCGCGGGTCCGGACCGATGGTGGCGCAGCGCACGCGGCTAGAGCGGCAGGCTCGGCAGCACCTCCTTCGCCAGCGCCTTCGCCCCGGCCACCAGATCATGGAAGTCGTAGGCGATGTGCACCGTCAGCGGCGAGTCCTGGAACACCACGCCCGCGTCGAGCGTCACCGATCCGCCGGTGGTCGCGCTGATGCTGCCGTCGAACGAAGCGGATCGGACGTCCAGCAGGGCGCCGAGGCCGTGCTGGGCGATGTAACCGGCCACATCGGACACGTCGCCGATGCCCTCCCGCAGGGCGCCCAGCGCGGTGCTGGCGGTCTGCAGGACGGTGGTCGCGGACTGCGCCTGTTGCGCCAGCGAGGTGACGGTCTGGCCGGCGGCGGTGATCGTCGCCGCCGTTCCCTGCTGCGTGGTGAACAGCACTCCCTGCGCAGCTTGCAGGGCCAGCACCCCTGTTGCGCGGCTCGCCTGCAGCGCAACAATCCTCGGGTCCTGGTCGATCGGGTACGTCACCGCGGCCGATTGAGCTGCGTGCAGGGTCTGCACCGCCAACTGCAGCACGCCGTTGGCCGTGGCGACGGAGCCCTGCAGTGTGCCGATACCGGTGGTCAGCGCCGCGATCTTGGTACCGCGCCAGCCCACCTCGCCCGACAACTGAGCCCAGCGGTAGGACTTCTGGTACCAGGCCGAATTGTTGTACCAGTCGTTCCACCAGCGGATGTCCGAGTTCAGCTGGTTGATCTGGGACTGCAGCGAGGCAATCTGCGCGTTCAGGTCGTTCACCGGCCCCTGCGCCGCGGCAACCTTCGCCTGGGCGTCCTGGATCTTCCGTGCGGCCACATCACGCTCCGCCTGGATCTCGGATCGGGTCGAGGCGATCTGGCCGTCCAGCACGGACAAGGAGTTCTGCGCGGCGGTGACCTGGGCCTGGGCACCGGCGATCTGGCGCTGCGCGTCTGCCTGCTTGGCCTGCAGGTCGGCGCGGGCGCCGGCGGCCAGGGTGGTGAGCCGGTCGACGTCTGCCTGCGCACTGGCGACGTCCCGCTGCGCCGCGGCGATCTGCGCCGCCGCTGACGCGCCGGCCTGCTGCAGCACCGCGGCGGCCCGGCTGGTCAGGTCGGACAGGAAGCTCTGCGAGAGCTGCGCGTGCACCGCGAAACCCTCCGCGGAATGCAGGCTTGCCCCCCTGGCCGTGACGGCGGCGTCGAAGGCACCGAACACCTTGCCCGAGCACCCCAGGTCGAAGCCCTGGTCGGACAGCGTGACGTGCGCTGCGGCGGTGATGCCCAGCAGCGAGGCCTCTCCGGTGATGGCGATCTTCGGTGCCGCGGTGGCCCGGACGTCGATGGCCAGGCTCGGTCCGGCGTCCGTGCCGTCACCGGTCAGCGCGAAGATGTCCGCCACGTGGACCGGGCTGAGCGACCCGGCCACCGCGACGCCCTGCGTCGGATCGATCTCCACCATCGCGGCGGCGGTGAAATCGACGACGTGCAGGGTGCCGCCGACCCGCAGGCCCTGGCTGTAGCTGATCTTGCCGATCGAGGTGTCCTGTGGGACGACGTACAGCTCGACGTCGTCCAGCGAGATCCCGGCAAGGGTGCGGCCGACGTCGGACGGAATCCCGGCCGTCACCGACGGCGGGCAGAAGGTGCCGATGACGTCCATCAGGGACAGGTGATTGAAGGCCACGATCAGCACGCTCTGGGTGGGGAATTCGGAGTTGAACGACACCGCCGCCCGCCCGTCGAAGGCACCGATCTGCAGGCCACCGGTGATGCCGACCGACGGCACACCCTCGAAATCGGAACCGATCTCCAGGGAGACATTCGTCAGTGCAACGCCTTTCACACCGAACGGGTCCTTCCAGCTGCCCTTCATGGTGGCGAAGAAGGAGATGCCGTTGGGCACCACGCGGACCCCACCGATGAATTGCAGCGGGCTGGCGTCGATGCTGACGTCGACGGCGCCGGACACGGAGATGGACACGTTCTGCGGATCGGGCACCAGCTCGAACTCGGCGCCGGTCAGCACGACACCGTCGGTGATCACGATGTCGCCCACCCCGGCGGCCAGCGACAGTTCACTGAGCGTGGTTCCGACGTGCGCCTTGACGTCCAGATGGCTCTGGCCGAGGAAGTTGTCGGCCCCCAGGCCGGACAGGTCCAGCCGGCCGTCGACCATCAGCCCGTGTTCCACCCCGGTGCCGGCGACCGGCTGCAGCTCGTCGAAGGTGAAGGCGCTGTCGTCGAACGTCGAGATCACGATCAACGCATCCGGCAGGTGCACGCCGTCCAGACCTCCCAAGGCAGGTGACAGCGACGAGAACTTGTAGCCGTCGTCGAGTTCGATGCCGACGGCGAAGCCCCACGACGTCGCCTTCCGGACGACGGCCTGAACCCGCTTGAACCCGGGCCCGGTGGCGGCGAAGGACACCTCGGAACGCTCGACGTCGATCGTCAGGGCCAGATCGGTCAGGGTGATCGCCAGCAACTCCGGCGGGAGCGACAGCGAGCCGAGGGCCGCTGCGCCGCACAGGTCCTGCAACATCGAGAACGGAGTGAACGTCGGTGCCGTCGCGGTCAGCAGCAGCCCCCCCGGCACCGCGAACATCACCGGCACGACCATGCCGCCGAGGTGGACCTCGCCGGAGACGGCGCCGGTGGCGGTGCGTCCCTGGGCGTCCGCCGCGTGCCGCGCGAAGTCGACCGACAGTGCCCCGACACCGATGCCGTCGGGACCAACGGGGACCGTCCACGAGCTGTCCGACGACGCGCTGACCGATAACTCGCCGGTGGCCAGATCGGCGGTCACGGTGAACCCGGACAGGACCAGTTCCGGTAGGTGTGCCGGCAGGCTGACGCCGCAGGTACGGGCAACGGACGCTGCGGTGAGCGAGGAACCGGGCAGCAATGCGCCGGCCAGGGTCCACCGCGCGTCCTTGCGCTCACCGGAAACGGTGATCGCCGCACCGGCGAAGGTGGCGGCACCGGTGATCGACATGTCGACCGTGCGGGTTCCGTCGTCGGCCGGGTGCTCGACCGCGATGGTGAGCGCCGGCCCGTCGACGGAAAGGCCGATCGGATCCGGCAGCTGCCATGCCGATCGTGTCCGGACGGTCAACCGGGCCGACTGCACACCGGCGGCGCCCAGCATCATCTCGGTGTCGGACAGCACGAGGCCGGGCAGCCGGGACAGCCCGGCGGGGAGCGAATCGGCAAGATCGCCGGCGCCGACCAGGCCGGACAGTTCGGCGAGTCCGGGCACCGCGATGTCGGCGTCGTCGGGCCCGTGCAGCCTCAACGCGAAGTCGCCGTCGTCGGTGCGCCGCACGGTGATCTCCGCCGCACTGCCCAGAACCGTTCCGCCGCAGGTGACCTCGACGGTGTGGGAATCCCCGCCACGGGTGTACACCAGGGTCACGTGCAGGTCGCCGACCTCGAAATGCCCGGGGATCACCGGCCACGACCGATCGGTGGCGACGGTGATCTCCGCTGCGGTGACGCTGCGCGCGGTGGTGTCCACGTCCACGCCGAGGTTCCAGACGCCCAGGCCGCCGACGAACGCCGCCAGTGATGCGGGCAGCACGGCGAGCGGATCTGTCGCGCCGGACGCGTCCGCGGCAGCTGACAGCGCGTCCAAGGTGAGCCCCGTCGGGGTGACCTCGATCCGGTACACCCCGTTGGCGGCCGAGGTTGCCTGCACGGGCACGGTGACCGTCCCGACGTGCAGGGTTCCGCTCACCCCGTCGCTGCCGACGCCGGTGAGATCGACGGCCAGCCAGTTCAGGCCCGGCAGGGCGTAGCGCTCCGGCGCCGCGGCAGCTGCTGGTGCTGGTCGGTGTGGTGCTGGTCGGTGTGGTGCTGGTCGGTGTGGTGCTGGTGATGGTCATCGCGGGTCGCTCCCCCTGATGCGCTCCGGCCCTGGTGGCCGGAGCTGGTGCATCAAAGGTCGCGAAAGCCGCCACGCTTTCCGAGGGTGCGCGCAGGTGCATCGAAAAGGGGGTGCCTGCACCCCCGCGCCCGCCGGCCGCAGCCGCGACGATGGGTGACGAGCTGGGCGAACGTCATCAGCCGGCCCGGGTCGGGAGAGCCCCGGGCTCTCTCACGGAAGGGCGGACGACATGCCGGCAGCGGTGCGGACGAGTTCCGTCGCACCATCGAGGGCCATTGCCGGATCGCCGGAATGGGTGGGAGCCTGCCAGAATTCGCGGTCATGGCACGTCAGGTGCTTTCCCGCCATTGGTTCAGGTTTGCCTTCACCGCCTACGCGGCAGGCCTGGTGGTCTGGCTCACGGTGGGTCTGCTGCCCGTCCTGGTGGACGCGGTCCCCGCGCTCGGCGACGTGGTGTCCGGATTGGCGGCGACCGGCGGCTTCCTCGCCACGCCCGCGACCCTGCTGCTGCATCCGACGATGACCATCACCGGCCTGAGCGGGAACACGTTGCTGCAGTACGGGTTCAGCTTGCTGAACCTGGTACTCGGAATCCTGCTGATCATCCGTCGACCCGACGATCTGGTGCCGCGGTTGCTCGCGCTCGGCCTGCTGGGCACCGCGGCGACGTTCAACCTGCCCAGTCACGAGGCCTTTCACCTGTTCGGCAGTCCCTGGCCGATCGCCGTCATCCACTTCACCTTCCACATCGTGTCCGGGGTGGCCTACCTGTGGGCGGTGGTGCTGTTCCCGGACGGGCGGCTGCCCCGCCGGATCGCCGTCTCGGCACGGACGCTGACCGTGGCGGCGGTGCTGGTCACCGGGTCGGTGACGCTGATCTGCTGGTGGAGCAATTTCCTCGCGCACCCGCAGTTCTTCGCGGTCTTCTTCGGCATCGCCATCCCGGTCGCCGGTGTCGGTTCACAGGTGCTGCGCATTTCCGATGACGCCACACCCGGACCGGTCCGCAGAAGTGCACGGCTGCTCGTCGCGGCTCTGCTGCCGGCCCTGACAGTGGCGCTGATCTGGTGTCTGGCAACCGTGCTCGAACGAGCCGCCGGCGGTGTTGGTGCGGACAGTGCGGCAGCCGGCGGCATCGGTGACGTGGCGGCACGGGTAGCGGAGCGGCTGCAGGACCTGTTCCCGGCCGTCTTCGCGATCGTTCCGGTCGTACTGTTCGCCGGTGTCCTGCGGTACCGGCTGTTCGACATCGACCGGATCCTGAGCCGGGTGCTGGTGTACGGACTGCTCATCCTGTCCTCGGGCGTGATCTACCTGTCGGCGGTGATCACCGGCGGGGTCCTGGTCGGGGGCGCCGGCTGGTGGACCGTGGTGGTGCTGGCCGCCGCGGCGGTGGCGCTGCAGCCCGCCTGGTCGCTGGCCGAGCGATGGGCGAACCGGGTGGTCTTCGGGACCGACCTCGGCCCGGCCGCTGCGATGAAGGCGCTGATCGCCGGGCTCGAACAGGCCACGCCGAGCTCGGAGCTGGACCAGCTGGTCGTGGTCACCGTCCGTACGACCAGGGCCACCCGCGCCGAACTGTGGCAGCTGGACGGGGCCGGCTGGAGGTTGCGCGCCGCCCGGCCGTCGGCCGAACCAGCCGGCGCACCGCCCGGACCGAGCCTGACGCCGGGACGGCACTGGCCGGTGACCTACCGGGGGGAGCAACTCGGGATGCTCGTGGTGCACCTGCTCGGCAACGAGACACTGCCGACGGCGCAGCGCGCGCTGCTGGCGGACCTGGCCGCGCATGCCGGACTGTTGTTGCACAACGCGATGCTCGCCGGTCAGCTCGCGGGGCACATCGACGCCCTCACCGACCGGGCGGCCGACCTGTCGGCCTCCCGCCGGCGGCTGGTGGCAGCCCAGGACCGGGAACGTCGCCGGGTGGAGCGGGACCTGCACGACGGTGCGCAGCAGACGCTGGTCGCGGTGATGCTGGGTCTGCGGATGGCCGGTGCACAGCCGGACACCGCCGACGGCCGGCGGTCCCGCGCGAATCTGCTGCGGCAACTGCGCCGGGAGCTGGAAACCAGCCGCTCCGAACTCGACGAGATCGCCCGCGGCAGCGGACCTGCCGCGTTGCGCAACGGCGGCCTGGCCGGCGCGCTCGAGCAGGCGGCGGCCACCGCACGGCGGGGCGGCCTGACCGTGCAGCTCACCGTCGACCTCACCGATTCCGACGGGTCGAGCAGCAAGGTCGAACCGGAAGCCGTTGCGGCCGTGTACTTCTGTTGCTCCGAGGCCCTGCAGAACGTGGTGAAGTACGCCCACGCCTCCGCCGCTCACATCCAGGTGCGGACGGCAGGTGACGACATCGTGTTCGCGGTCACCGACGACGGAATGGGTCTGGACGCGGCCCGGGCGACGGATCTGGACGCGGCCCGGGCGACGGATCCCGACGGTGGCCTCACCGGCCTGCAGGACCGGGTGTCGCTGCTCCAGGGGTGGATTGCGGTGGACGCCGCGCCCGGCGGCGGCACCCGGGTTCGCGGTGCGGTGCCGCGACGTTCCCCGGCGACGGTAGCGGTGGCGGCGCGATGACGGTGTCCGGTACCCCCTTGCTGAAGTCGGTGTTGATCGGCGCCGCGCGATTCATGCTCGCGGCGGTGATCTTCGCTGCCGCGGAGGTGTTCGCCGTCGACGTGCTCGGTACGACCCGGATGCCGGTGGGACTCGTTCTGCTGGCCGGCGCCATCGTCGCGACCGTGTTCTGGCTGACCAGAACCGGACTGCAGAGGATCGTGGACCGGTTGATGTTCGGCGAGCGCGCCGGCGCGTTCGAGGCCGGTCGGGCCTTGTTGCAGCGGATGTCCACCACCCTGCCGGTCGACGACATCCTTCCCGCCCTGGCCGAGACCGCCGGCCGCAGCACTCATTCCGCGCGCGCCGAGGTGCGCGTGCTGCTCTCCGACGGACAGCCCTGGTCGCAGGTCTGGCCGGCGCAGGCGGTGACCGACGGGTCGGCGCCGCTGACGATCGGCGTCCGGCACGCCGGCACCGACGTCGGCGAGATCGAGGTGGACCCGACCGACTCGCAGGAGAAGGACCGGGACCGGATGGTGCTGGACGACCTTGCCCGTCCCGCCGGTGTCGCCCTGGACACGGTGCGGCTGACGGTCGAACTGCGCATGCGGGCCACCGAGCTCCAGGTGCTGAACGACCAACTGGAGCTGTCCAACAGCCGCATCGTGCGAGCCCGGCGCGATGAGATCGCCAGGCTGCGCGGGGAGATGCACCGGCGGGTCACGCCACACATCGATCGGGCCGATGCGTTGGTGAAGGACGCGCTGCTGCAGACCGACGTCCGCACCGGCACCGGCGACGGCGAATCGGCGCCGGCAGAACGGGATGGCGCGGATGCGCCTGCGGCAGGCGCGGATGCGGCTGCGGCGCCGGCAGGGCCGGACGCGCAGGCGGCTCGGCCGCAGCGGTGGGAACTCGCTCTCTCCGCAGTGGCCGACGCGCTCGAGTCCTTGCGCACCCTGGCCCGCGGCATCTACCCACCCAGGCTCGCCGACGCGGGACTGGCGGTGTCGCTCGAAGGCTGGCAGCAACGGTCCGGCATCGCGCTGCATCTCCGGCTCACCGGTGACGACGCGGCCTTGCGCCGGAACAGCGACATCGAATCGTGCCTGTACTTCAGCCTGGTGACCGTGCTGGCCGCCCTGGGCCGGTCCGACCCGGCTCCTGTTGTCTCGGTGAATGTCTCGCGGACGTGCGTCGACGCCGTCATCTCCGGGCCGGCCGACGACGAGAGGGACACCGGCGTGGCCCGGGCCGCGGCGCTGCAGTCCGTCCGGGACCGGGTCGAGGCGTTCGACGGGCAGCTGACCGTCGAGCCGGATGCACCGGGGTCGCCCCGGCCTGGCACCGTACGGCTCCGACTGCCATTGCCGCTGCCGTCGCCGGTGACCCCGGCCGGCACCGAGTCCGCACGGGTGGCACGGTGAAACGGCGGGTGGTGTTGGCGGAGGACAACTTCCTCGTCCGGGAGGGCGTCCGAGGCATGCTCGCCAGCACCCCGTCGATCGACGTCGTCGCCAGCTGCGGTGATCTCGGAGAGGCGCTGGCCGCGATCGACGAACTGCTCCCCGATGTGGTGCTCACCGACATCCGGATGCCACCGCACCGGCGCGACGAGGGGATCGTTCTCGCCTCCCACTGCCGCAAGCATCACCCGAACATGGGGGTGGTCCTGCTCAGCCAGTACGCGGAGGCCAGTTATGTGCGGACGCTGCTCGCGGAGGGCACCCACGGGCGCGGATACCTGTTGAAGGAGCGGGTGGCCGACCTGCACGAGCTGGTCGGTGCGGTCGACGCGGTGGCCGACGGCGGCTCAGCCATCGACCCGAAGGTCGTCGAAACCCTCGTCAGTGGGCGCTCTCTCGCGGGTGATCAGTCCATCGGACGGCTCACCCCGCGAGAGCGTGAGGTGTTGGCGGCCATCGCGCAGGGCCGCACCAATGCGGCCATCGCCGCCGAGTTGTTCCTGACCCAGCACGCCGTCGAGAAGCACATCAACGCGATCTTCGCCAAGCTTGGCCTCAGCGGGGACCGGACCAATCACCCCCGCGTCCAGGCCACCTTGATGTACCTCGCGGAAGGTCGGCAGTGACCGACCGCGAGCCGCACGCGGACATCACGGTGCTGTTGGTCGACGACCAGCCCCAGTTCCGGCGGGCGGCGGCGTTGCTGATCCGCACGACGGAGGGTCTGGTTCTCGTGGGCGAGGCCGAATCGGGCGAGGACGCCGTCGTGCAGGCCCATGCACTGCGCCCCGATCTCGTCCTGATGGACGTACGCCTACCGGGTCTGAACGGACCGGAAGCCACCCGCCGCATCCTGGCCGAACGGCCGTCGACAAGGGTCATCCTGCTGTCCACCTACGAAGCGTCAGACCTGCCGGACATCGATCAGTGCGGTGCCGAGAGCTTCCACCGCAAACAGGATCTTGACGTTCGGGCGCTGCTGATGCGGCCCACGGCCGGGTAGCGCTGTGGATGGTCGAGCCATATCGCTCACTTCGGTCGCGCTTGTTGGCTCACTGATTGCCGACGGCGAGGATCCGTCAGGCCCTGCGTGTCAGGATTCGTCGAGGCCATAGATGATCCTCCCTCCTGTAATGCGCAAAACAGGAGGTTGGAGTGGCCGCGCCCGCGCGATCGGCGTTCCCGCGCGCCAGGGAAAGACTGAAAGCCCCTCCGGCGCAGCACCACCGGAGGACCTGGACACAGCTTGAGAAATTGCGGCCCGAACTCGGCGCGCGCCCGCCCTGCGGGCGGACCGGAACTCACCCGGACATTGCCCCTTGGGACCACGTGTCCATGCGTCAGCCTGTCAGTTTGTCCAGGCGCTGCAGAAGATCGTGGGCGGCGAGTTCGATGTCCTTGTGTCGCCACTCCGACGCGCGGTAGACACACGCGATCAGCCCCGTGCGGTGCACCCGACGCAGGTCACCGTAAACGAACGCGTAACGCGCTTTCGTTTCGTCATTCGCGCCCCCGGTCAATCCCAGGTGCCACGCCGAATAGTCGTCCCACGAGTGGGACTGGAGAAAAGCGTTCTCGGCCGCCGGGTCCGGTTGCACATCGCCCCAGTTGCTGTCGAGCACATACTGGCGGGCATCGATCAACTTTTCGGCATGCGCGACAGCCCTTGAGTTCACCGTGTATTTCGCCATGGTGCAACGGTAACGCCGAGTGAACGATGAAGCGGAAGGTGGTTTCTGTGAATCCACGCCTGATGTTGTGCTCCGGGCCTCCACCGCCACGGCCTTGCGATCGACGGGGCTGACCGGACCCGAACCAGCCCCGCGACGCCGACGAGCTCCGCTGCTCCGAGCCAGCCACCCATCGCAAACCCGTGCCTCGGCCAACCGGGATAGTTGTCCGACATCTACCGCGAACAATGCCGTTGCTCGCGCCGTGACCGCCCCGGCGATCGAAGCGACTCAGCGCACGTGCGCCGGCACGAACGGCGGCTTGGTCACCCGCACCCGCAACTTCCTGCCACGGACGTCCACCGCGATCTCGTCGCCCTCCTGCACGCCGGCCGCGGTGTCGACCAGCGCCAGCCCGATCCCCTGCCCCAGGGTCGGCGAGAAGGTCCCCGAGGTGGTCTCGCCGATCCGCTCGCCGGCGGAGTCCAGCACCCCGAGATGACTGCGCAGCACCCCGCGATCCAGCGCCAGCAGTCCCCATGACTGACGGCGCGGACCCCGCTCCTTCTCGGCCACCAGCGCGTCCCTGCCGAAGAATCGGGGCTTGCGCCAGCCCACCGCCCAACCGACACGCGCCTGCACCGGGGTGATGTCGGTCCCCAGGTCCTGGCCGTGCAGGGCGTAGCCCATCTCGGTGCGCAGCGTGTCGCGTGCGCCGAGGCCGGCCGGACGCCCCCCGCGCAGCCCCGCCTCGTGCACCAGCGCGTCCCAGACGGCCGGTGCCGTGTCCCATGCGGGTACCAGTTCGTAACCCCGCTCACCGGTGTAGCCGGTGCGGCAGATCCGCACTGGGCCGCCGTCGAAGGTGCCGTCGACCCACGACATGTAATCCAGTTCGAACGGCAGCCCCAGGGCCTGCATCACGTCCGCGGCGGCGGGACCCTGGACGGCGAGCACACCGAAGTCCCGGTGCAGGTTGGTGACGGTGATGCCGGGCGGCGCCGCGGCGGCCAGCGCGGCGACCACCAGCGCGGTGTTGGCTGCGTTCGGGATGAGGAATACCTCGTCGTCCGAGACGAGGTAGGCGATCAGATCGTCGATGACGCCGCCATTGTTGTTGCAGCACATCGTGTATTGCGCCTGGCCCGGGGCGATCCGGCTCAGGTCGGCGGTCAGGCAGTCGTTCACGAAGGCAGCCGCACCCGGCCCCCTGACCAGCGCCTTGCCCAGGTGCGAGACGTCGAAGATGCCGACCGCGGTGCGCACCGCGGTGTGCTCGGCGACGACCCCGGCGCCGGCGTAGGAGATCGGCATGTCCCAGCCCCCGAAGGCACCCATGGTGGCGCCGAGGGCGAGATGGGCCTCATGCAGCGGGGAGTGCAGCAGCTGCCTGCCGGTGGACGGATCGGTGTCACCGGCGGCGCCGGTTGCCAGGTCGGACATGAGCCCGACCGTAGCCTGCGACCGGCCGGCCCGGCTCGCGGACTACGGTCGACGCTGCCGATCCGCGACGAGGTCCGAAAACCACCAGAAGCAGAAGGACACGACACACCGATGACCGAACTGTCACTCTCCACCGCCGCACCCGCTACCACCCCTGCCGATGCGATTGTGATCGCGTCCTACGCAGGCCCGGACGGTCCTGTCGCCGCGGATCCCGAACTGGCCGGCGCCGTGGAAGCCGCCGCTCTCGCCGGCGCGACCGGCAAGGCCGGGTCCATCACCACCATCCCCGGCAACTCATTGGTCACCGCGGACCGGATCGTGGTCGTCGGCCTGGGCGATGCACCGGACGGTGATGCACCGGACGGTGATGGTGGTGATGGTGATTCCGGCGGCGGTGCAGCTGCCGAACGGCTGCGGCAGGCGGCAGGCGCCGCGTCCCGCTCGCTGGCCGGTCGTTCCACGGTGGTGTCCACCCTGGGCGCGATCGACCTGCGCGCCGCTGCGGAAGGACACCTGCTGGGCGCGTACGTCTTCGACCGTTACAAGCAGCCCAGTTCCGCTCCGGTCGAGTCCGTCGTGCTGGCCGTCGACGCGGCGGACGCGGCGGCCGAGGCAGCGCTGAGCCGTGCCGTCATCACGGCCGGGGCCGTGGCGTTCGCCCGGGATCTGGTCAACTCCGCGCCCAACGACCTGCCGCCCGCCGCCTTCGCCGAGCGGGCGTCGGAGGCCGGCGCGGCCGCCGGTCTGCAGGTCGAGGTGCTCGACGAGCAGACCCTGGCCAAGGCCGGCTACGGCGGCATTCTCGGCGTCGGATCGGGCTCGACGCGTCCACCGCGGCTGGTGCGGCTCGCCCACACCCCGGCGAACTCGCGCGCCACCGTCGCCTTGGTCGGCAAGGGCATCACGTTCGACTCCGGCGGCATCTCGATCAAGCCGGCCGCCAAGATGGATCAGATGACAAGCGACATGTCGGGCGCGGCAGCTGTTGTCGCAACGGCGATCGCCGCGGCCCGATTGGAGCTGCCGGTCACCGTCATCGCGTATGCCGCGCTCGCCGAGAACCTCCCGTCGGGCTCGGCCTACCGCCCCGGCGACGTGCTGCGGCATTACGGCGGTGTCGACAGCGATGGTGTGTCCACCGGCACCGGCAAGACGGTGCACGTGCTGAACACCGACGCCGAGGGACGGCTGGTGCTCGCCGATGCCATCGTCAGAGCCTGTGAGGACGAACCCGACGTCCTGATCGAGACCTCGACGCTGACCGGCGCGCAGATCGTCTCACTCGGCAAACGCACCATGGGCGTGATGGGCACGCCGTCGCTTCGCGACCGGATCGCCGAGCTCGCCCGGCAGATCGGTGAGGACGGCTGGGCGATGCCACTGCCGCCGCACCTGCGCGAGGGCCTGGATTCGCCGCTGGCCGATCTGCAGAACATCGCCGGCGACCCCGGCGGCGGCATGCTGATCGCCGGCCACTACCTCTCCGAATTCGTCGCCGAGGGGGTCGACTGGGCGCACCTGGACGTCGCCGGTCCGGCGTTCAACGACGGGAAGCCGCGGGACTACACGAGTTCCGGTGGTACCGGCGTTCCTGTCAGGACGCTGCTGGCCGCGCTGACCGACATCGCGGGCTGAGACTGCTTGGGGGGTCTGCGACGCCCAGCGATCCCTGCCGCCGGGCCTGCGGAGCTCAGTCGTCCAGGAAGTCCTGCTCCATGCGCTGCAGCAGGATGGTCTGTTTGCGGGAGAAGTCGCGCATCCGCTGCGGGTATCCGACCAGGGTTGCGTCGTAGATCGGCAACGCGTTGTCGTGGGCAAACTTCTGGGCGGCCTTCGGTGAGGCGATGCGGCGACGGGTGAACTCGCCGTCGTGTGCGACCAGCACGACGCTGGTCTCGGTGACCGCGGTCTTTGGCTCGACGAAGACTTCGACACCGCGCCGCGCCGCCGCCCAGTGCCCGAGTTCCACCGCCACCGCCTTGCCCTCGGAGCGGGTCAGCTTCGCGCTGTCGCCCTCGGTTCGTGGCTTCTTGGAACGCTTCAGCCACGAGAACATGCCCATTCGTCCACTCCTGTCGATACCGCCGCCCGGATTGCGCCGGTGCGGCCTGTTGTGTCCATTCTCCCTGATCGGCGCGCCGGGCCTGGGATGCGGCGACGTCCGCACTCCCTCGCACCCGGACGGCGCCCCGGCATCCGGGATGCCAAGATGGACACCGCGTCGCACCTGCCAGTGCCGGCCGACGGATTCGACCTACCGATGTGATGACTGTTCCAACTGATCTCGAGGGAGTACTCGCCGATGACCGATACCAACGTCGACCTGGTGGTTCTGGGCGGAGGTTCCGGTGGCTACGCAGCGGCACTGCGTGCCGCCGAGTTGGGTTCGTCGGTGGTGCTGATCGAGAAGGAAAAGGTCGGCGGAACCTGTTTGCACTGGGGCTGCGTGCCGGCCAAGACGTTGCTGCACGCCGCAGAGGTCGCCGACGAAGCCCGCGAGGGCCTGTCCATCGGCGTCAAGACCACCTTCGACGGCGTCGACGTCCCTGCGCTGCTGAAGTACAAGGACGGGATCATCAACAGGCTCTACAAGGGCCTGACCGGCCTGGTGAAGTCGCGCGGCATCAAGACGGTCGACGGGACGGGCACCTTCATCGGCCCGAACAAGGTCGTCGTCGGTGACGACACCTACATCGGCAAGGACGTGGTGCTGGCCACCGGTTCGTACTCCCGGACGTTGCCGGGCCTGGAGATCGAGGGACGTGTCATCACCTCGACGCAGGCGCTGAGCCTGGAGTGGATTCCGGAGAAGGCGATCGTGCTGGGCGGCGGCGTCATCGGCGTCGAGTTCGCCTCCACCTGGGCTTCGTTCGGCACCGAGGTCACCGTCGTCGAGGCGCTGCCCACTCTCGTCCCGCTCGAGGATCCCTGGGCCGCCAAGCTGCTGGAGCGCGCGTTCCGCAAGCGCAAGATCGCCTTCAAGACCGGCGTCCGGTTCCAGGGCGTCACCCAGGACGACTCAGGCGTCACGGTCACCCTCGAGGACGGCACCACGCTCACGGCAGATCTGCTGTTGGTCGCTGTCGGCCGCGGGCCGTTCACCGCTGGTTGCGGCTTCGAGGAGGCCGGCGTGACGATGGACCGCGGCTTCGTCATCACCGACGAACGGCTGCACACCAACCTTCCGAACGTCTATGCGGTCGGCGACATCGTGCCCGGCCTGCAACTGGCTCATCGCGGCTTCCAGCAGGGCATCTTCGTGGCCGAGGAGATCGCCGGCCTCAATCCCGTCGTCGTTCCCGACGAGAAGATCCCGAAGATCACCTACTGCGATCCCAACATTGCCTCGGTGGGGCTCACCGAGGCCAAGGCCAAGGAAGTCCACGGCGAGATCGAGAGCTATGTCTACGATCTCGGCGGCAACGGCAAGTCCCAGATCCTCAAGACCGCCGGTGGAATCAAGGTCATCAGGGCCAAGGACGGCCCGATCGTCGGCATCCACATGGTCGGCGCCCGCATCGGTGAGCTGATCGGCGAAGCGCAGCTGATCGTCGGCTGGGAGGCCTACCCCGAGGACGTGGCACCGATGGTGCACGGCCATCCCTCGCAGTACGAAGCGATGGGCGAGGCGATGTTGGCGATGGCAGGCAAGCCGCTGCACGTGCACGACTGACGGCTCATCCCGTTCGGCACCAACCGGTCGGGCAGGTTCCGCGCGTCGGACCCACCCTGTCGGGAACAGACCACCCGCACACGACCAGCACGACTCACGGTCAGAGGTAGGAGAGCAACGCATGTCCCACTCCGTCCAGATGCCGGCCCTCGGCGAGAGCGTCACCGAGGGCACCGTCACCCGTTGGCTCAAGAGCGAGGGTGACCAGGTCGAGGTCGACGAGCCGTTGCTCGAGGTCTCGACCGACAAGGTCGACACCGAGATCCCGTCGCCCTACGGCGGAGTGCTGGAAAAGATCCTCATCGCCGAGGACGAGACCGCCGAGGTGGGCGCCGATCTTGCGATCATCGGTGACGGGTCGGGAGCCTCTGGCGGGGACTCGGGTGACGCCGGACCGTCCGTCGACGGTGGCGCAGTGACCGGTGGCAGCGGCAACCTCCCGCCGGACGCCGAAGGCGCACCCGAACCTGAGCCCGAGGCCGAGCCTGCGGGTGCCGTGCAGACCCCGGCGGAGACGCCGTCGGAGGATGTCGAGACACCCGCCGAGAAGCCGACCGCCGGCACCGGTGGTTCGACCGGATCAGGCACCTCGGTGACGCTTCCGGAGATGGGCGAGTCGGTCACCGAGGGCACCGTGACCCGCTGGCTCAAGGCCGTCGGTGACGAGGTCGCGCTGGACGAGCCGCTGCTGGAGGTCTCGACCGACAAGGTGGACACCGAGATCCCTTCTCCCGTCGCCGGGACGCTGCTGGAGATCACGGTCGGCGAGGACGAGACCATCGAGGTGGGCGCGCAGCTGGGCGTGATCGGGGACGCCGGTGCTGCGCCGGCGGCCAAGGAGCCCGAGCCGGCCCCGAAGGAAGAGCCCAAGGCAGAAGCACCGCCTGCACCGAAGCCCGAAGCCCCCAAGGCCGAGGCACCCAAGGCCGAAGCCCCCAAGCCCGAAGCCCCCAAGGCCGAAGCCCCCAAGCCCGAGGCACCCAAGGCTGCAGCGCAGGCCATCCCGTCGGCACCCGTTCCTGAGGGCACCTACGTCACTCCGGTGATCCGCAAGCTCGCCGCGGATGCGGGCGTCGACCTTGCCTCGGTCAAGGGCACCGGGGTCGGCGGTCGGATCCGGCGCGAGGACGTCGTCGCGGCCGCCGATGCCGCGAAGGCCGCAGCCGCGGAAGCGGCCGCTCCCGCCCCGCAGGCTCCGGCACCCTCGAGCGCCCCCGCCGCAGCTGCCTCCGGGGCTCCGAAGCCCTCCGCGGATGCCAGCGCGCTGATCGGCACCACGCAGAAGGTGCCGCGCATCCGGCAGTCAATTGCCAAGAACATGAAGCTGGGCCTGGACACCGCGGCCCAGCTGACGACCGTCATCGAGGTCGACGTGACCAGGGTGGCTGCGGTGCGGGCCCGGGCCAAGACTGCCTTCGAATCTCGTGAGGGAGTCAGGCTCTCGTTCCTGCCCTTCTTCGTGAAAGCCGCCCTCGAAGGGCTCAAGGCTCACCCGGTGATCAACTCGACGATCTCCGAAGACCTGAAGGAACTGACCTACCACGGCAGCGTCAACCTCGGCATCGCCGTGGACACCCCCCGCGGGTTGATCGTCCCGGTCATCAAGGCCGCCGACGATCTCAACATCGCCGGCCTCGCCCGCAAGATCGCGGACCTGGCCAAGCGGACCCGGGACAACAAGATCGGTCCGGATGAGCTGTTCGGCGGGACGTTCACCATCACCAACACCGGCTCGGTCGGCGCCCTGTTCGACACGCCGATCTTCGTTCCGCCGCAGTCGGCGATCCTGGGTACCGGCGCGATCGTCAAGCGGCCGGCTGTCATCCAGGATGCGGACGGCAACGACGTCATCGCAATCCGGTCGATGATGTATCTGGCGATGTCCTACGACCACCGCAACATCGACGGCGCCGACGCCTCGCGGTTCCTCGCGACACTCAAGCGCCGCATCGAGGGTGGTGAGTTCGAGGGCGACCTCGGACTCTGATCCGGGTGAGTCCTGGGCGGATGAGTCCAGGGCCTGATTGGATCCGCTGAGCGAACGACGAAGGCCCCTGCGGTCCGGCTCGACCGGGCTGACCAGGGGCCTTTGTCGTCGCCGATTAAGCTGGCGACCCACTGGCCAGGCACGACCCGACAAGTGACCGAGCCCCGCGGACCCGCGGGCGCCACCGCACCGCACCGTGGGGAATCCAACACATGCAGATCGTCGCCGCAGGGGTGAGCGGGTTTCTCGGGACCCGACTCACCGCGTCGCTCGCCGCCGCAGGTCACCAGGTCACCCGGCTGGTCCGGTCCGGACCGGCCGGACCCGGTGAGAGCCTGTGGAATCCCGACACCGGAAAGATCGATGAGTCGGTGTTCGACGGTGCCGACGCAGTGGTCAACCTGTGCGGCGTCGGAGTCGGCGACAAGCGGTGGAGCGAGGAGTACAAGCGGCTGATCATCTCCTCGCGGGTGAATCCGACCCGGCTGCTCGCCACCAACGCCGCGCGACACAAAGTCCCGGTACTGGTCAACGCCTCGGGGGTCGGCTACTACGGGCCACGAGCCCACGAGATCGTCACCGAGGACTTCCCCGCCGGTGACACTTTTCTGGCCAAGACCTGCGTGCAGTGGGAGGGCGCCACCGATGCGGCCCGTGACGGTGGGGTGCGGGTGGTCAGCCTGCGCACCGGCCTGGTCCTGGGCAAGGACGGCGGGCTGCTGCCGAAGCTGACCCTGCTCACCCGGCTGATGCTCGGTGGGAAGCTCGGCTCGGGAAGCCAGTACTTCCCCTGGATCTCGGTGACCGACGAGATCGCCGCGATGGTGCACCTGCTGACCGCGCCGGTGCATGGCCCGGTCAACCTGACCGGCCCGTACCCGGTGACGAACGCCGAGTTCACCAAGGAGCTGGGACGCGCCCTGCACCGTCCGGCCCCGTGGATCGTGCCGGGCATCGCGCTCAAGATCGTGCTCGGGGAGTTTGCCACCGAAATCCTCGGCGGGCAGCGCGCCGTGCCGACCAAGCTGCACGACTCGGGGTTCGAGTTCAGCCACCGCACGCTGCCGCAAGCGCTGGCCGCGGAACTCTCCTGACCGAAATCCGGCAGTCGGATCCGCCCGAGCAGATCAGTGCTCGTACGGGTCGTCCGGCTGCGGCACAGGGGTCATCGAACTGACGGCGACGGTGGGCACGTAGCCGTTGTTCAAGGTGGCGGTATCCGCGTCGACCGTCACGACGGCCTGTACCCAGGTGTTGTCCGGGAACGGCGCCTGCCCGGCCACGTGCAGCTGCATCGGGTTCGCGTCGGCGGCGCAGCAACTGATCACCATCCGGGCAATCGTGTAGCCGTCCTCGTAGCCCTCCCCCGCCGGGGCGATGAAACCGGTGACGGTGACCGGGAGGTCGCGCACCGAGTAGTCCGCGTCGTACAGCGCGCGCAGGATGACGTCCTTCAGTCCCAGTTCGGGGTTCTGGCCTTCGAGGGCCGGAAAATGCATGGTGCGCCTCGAGCCGGCGGAGTCGGCCGCAGACCCGCTGCCGTCGTTGAACTTGTATCCACCCCCGCTGGTGGCGTCCTTGCCACCGGTGGACCCGCCGGACACCACCCCGGCCAGCGCCTGGGAGCTGGCATTGCGTGCGACGGCGTCGGCACCGAGGGCAGGCGGCGCGACGAGCAGCAGGACCAGCACCGGCGCGAGGATCAGCCAGGGCGCCTTCGAAGCGGTGTGGTCGTGACCGTGCGCGTCGGACCCACCGTCCACCGGCTGGGCAGAACCCGCCGCCCCAGCGGGATCGGCGTCCGCGACGGGCGTGACGCCCACCGGGGTCTCGTGCTGAGCCCCGCCGGTGGGAATCGCGGCGAGGGTTTGCCTGCGGGCGCGGTCGGCCTTCATGTCCTCGCGGATCGCCAGGATCAACGACACGACGCCGACCACGACCAGGATCCCGCCGCCGATCAACAGCAGCGGCGCGAAGCCCGGCCGGACGTAGGAGGTGAAGCGCCCGGACAGGGTGATCGACACCAGCAGCCCGCCGAGCAGCGTGACAACGATCGACTGCGTTTCCTTGTTCATCCCGCCGCGGTTCACGCCGACCGACCCCCGCTCATTGCCAACCCCAGAACGCAAGCCCCACCGAGGTTCCGACCACCACGGCGACCAGGAACGTCAGCGGAGCGAACCGCACCGCGAACCTGCGTCCGAAGATGCCGGCCTGCATCGCGAACAGCTTGACGTCGACGGCGGGCCCGACGGTGAGGAAGACCAGCTTGCCGACGACGGGGATCGTGGAGAAGGCAGCGGCGACAAAGGCGTCGGCTTCCGAGCACAGCGCCAGGATGAATGCCAGCCCGGCCATCAGCAGCACCGACAGCAACAGGGACGAGCCGATCGACTCCATGATGTGCGCCGGCACGATGGTCTTGAACGTCGCCGCCGCCGCCGCACCGAGAACCAGGAACCCGGCGGCCTGGGTGAAGTCGCCGAGGATGGTCGCCAGGAACACCCGCCACCCGGCCTCGCCGCGCTCGACCGATGCCGGAACCCGTGGGCGCATCCATTCCGGGCGGCCGATCCGCTCCCAGATCCAGCCGACGATGACGGCGGTCAGCAGGCCGGCGACCAGCCTGGCCCACACCATGCTCGGTTCACTGGTGAAGGCCACCGCGGTGGCGATCAGCACGATCGGGTTGACCGCAGGCGCGGACAACATGAAGGCCAGCGACGCCGACGGTGCGACGCCGCGTTGGATCAACCGGTTGGAGATCGGCACCGAACCGCATTCGCATCCGGGCAACGCCGCTCCACACACCGTGGCCACCGGTACGGCCAAAGCCGCGTTGCTCGGCAGGATCCGGCTGAACGCCGACGCCGGCACGAACGCGGCGATCGCGCCGGACACCACCACGCCGAGCACCAGGAAGGGTGTTGCCTGCACGCAGATGGCGACGAACACCGTCGACCAGCTCTGCAGGACAGGATGTCCCAGCAGCGACTCCAGCGGCCCACGGAAGACGATGGCGAGCAGCAGGACAGCGCCGAAGATCTCCAGCGAGCCCGGCCGGTACCGCGGCTTCGACGTGGCCGGCGGTCCGTCCTGGCCGACCTGAGTCCCTCGACCGTGCTCCGATGCGCCGCCCGCGTCCTGCGCTGATCCGGACGGCGCGTCCGGCAGGCTGTGCCGCGGCTTCGCCGCTTCCCCGGTGTCCCTGACCGTCATCCCTGACCCCCCTGCCCCGTCGTGACGCGCTGGGATTCCACGACACCACCGAAACGGCGCTGCCGGGAGGCGTACTCCTCGCAGGCCCGCCACAGATCGCGCCGGTCGAAATCGGGGAACAGCGTGTCCTGGAAGACCATCTCGGCGTACGCGGACTGCCAGATCAGGAAGTTGCTGGTCCGTTGCTCGCCGGACGGCCGCAGGAACAGATCGACGTCGGGCATGTCCGGCTCGTCCAGGTAGCGCGCCAGCATCCGCTCGTCCACCTTCGCCGGGTTGATCCGTCCGGCCGCCGCCTCGATCGCGATCGCCTTTGCCGCGTCCGCCAGTTCCGCACGTCCGCCGTAGTTGACGCACATCGTCAACGTCATGATGCGGTTGTCCCTGGTGAGTTGCTCGGCGTACTCCAACTCGTTGATCACGCTCCGCCAGAGTCGGGGCCGCCGCCCCGCCCAGCGCACCCGGACCCCGAGCGCGTGCATGTCGTCACGGCGACGGCGAATGACGTCCCGGTTGAAGCCCATCAGGAAGCGGACCTCGTCCGGCGAGCGTTTCCAGTTCTCGGTGGAGAACGCGTACGCGCTCAGGTGTGTGACGCCGATCTCGATGCAACCCTCTACGACGTCGAAGAGCGCTGCTTCACCACGCTTGTGGCCCTCGGTCCTGGGCAGTCCGCGCTGCTTGGCCCAGCGCCCGTTCCCGTCCATCACGAGCGCGACGTGCGCCGGGACGGCCGACGGGGGCAGGGCCGGCGGGCGGGCTCCACTGGGGTGTGGGACGGGTCGGCGAGGCGGCGTCATCACTCTGCCGCCCGGAGGGTGACGATCGGCTGACGATCGTCGACGACGACACCCCGGTCGACCATCCCCAAAGAGCGCAGGGCTCGTTCCAGATGCCACTGCAGCAGGGCCGCGACCAACCCCGATGCCTCCCGGCGGGCGATCGGGCCGGCGGACTCCGCCGCGGCCCAGTCACCACCGGCAAGAGCAGCCATCAAACCGATGGATGCGGGGGCGGGGCGGGCGGCACCCACCGAACCGGCGTCGCGGCACAGCGGGCACAGCAGGCCCCCGGACGCGACATGGAATGCGGCGTGCGGCCCCGGAGTGCCGCATCGGGCGCATTCGGTGAGCGCCGGAGCCCAGCCGGCCAGCGCCATCGCCCTGAGCAGGAAGGCGTCGAGGACCAGGGACGGATCACGGTCGGTCTCGGACAACGCGCGCAGCGCCGACACCACCAGCAGGTACAGGCGCAGCGCCGGCTCCCGCTCCTCGGACGTCATCCGTTCCGCGGTCTCGACGATGGCTGTGGCGCAGGTGTACCTCGGATAGTCGGCGGCCAACACCGAGCCGAACGGATCGAGCGTGACGGCCTGCGTGACGATGTCAAGATTGCGTCCGGCATACAACTGCAGGTCGACGTGGCTGAACGGCTCCAGCCGGCCGCCGAACTTGCTCCTGGTGCGTCGCACGCCCTTGGCGACCGCCCGCACCTTGCCCTCCCGCCGGGTCAGCAACGTGACGATCCGGTCCGCCTCACCGAGCTTGGTGACCCTGAGCACCACAGCGGAGTCGCGGTAGACGGGCACCACGTCATCGTGCCACCAGCGTCCGGACGGCAGGCCCAACGCCGCACGGTGTGATGATGCAGCCTGGTCACACTACGAATCCGCCACAGGTGGCCGACCTCGTGGTGAACAGCGGGCCACCTGCATCCGAACCCTGACCGACGGCGCCCGGTGCCGCAAATCCGGCAGTGCGCGTGCACTAACCTGATCGGACACGAACCGGTCCCTTTCAGAACGAGGCCAGGACCGGGCGTTTCTCGGGCCTCGCTGAACACTGCCGAAAGGTGGTCGCATGAGCCCGACACCCACTGTCCGCCGCGCGCTGCCGGAGGACGCCGAAGCGTTTGCGGCGTGCCATCTGGCGTGCTGGCGCGAGGCCTACGGGGAGCTGTGGGGCAGCGAGCGTTTCGACAACATCGACGTGGAACGGATGGCCATCCGGCGCCGCAAGGAGATCGAGTCGGGCGTCGCAGACCACTTCCTCGGTGAATTCGACGGCGAGGTGATCGGCATCGCAATTGCGGGGCCGACCAAGGACGAGGACGCCCCGGTCGAACGCGAGCTGTACGCCATCTACGTGCGCGAGGCGCACCAGGGCACCGGGCTGGCCAACGACCTGCTGGAGGCCGCGCTCGGTGATGGGCCGGCTTCGCTGTGGGTCTACCGCGACAACCCCCGCGCGAGCGCCTTCTACGTCCACCACGACTTCATTCCGGACGGCGAGGAGCGCGCGGATTCGGTCGGCATCCTCGAGATCCGGATGGTCCGGCGCTGATTCCTGGCAAGGTGGACGAGTGAGCCGTGTCACCGTCAGGACCCCCGTCCGCCGCTATCGCGAGGGCGCGTTCGTCTCGCGCCCCGACGTCGTGGCCGGGGAAGAGCCGCTGGAGATCAGGATCGCCGGGACGGCACTGTCGACGACCATGCGGACGCCGGGCGCCGACATCGAACTGGTGCACGGACTGCTGCATGCCGAGGGCATCATCGCCGGACGTGCGGACGTACTGGCCATCCGGTACTGCGACGGCGTCGACGAGTCGGGGCAGAACACCTACAACGTGCTGGACGTCAGCCTCGCCGACCCAGCGGCCGCGGCGCGGGTGAGCGAGCCACGGGCGTTCGTGACGAGCTCGGCATGTGGCGTCTGCGGAACGGCGTCCATCGAGGCGTTGCAGAAGGCGACCCGCTATCCCTCGCCTGTCGGTCCTGTGCTGCATCCGGACGTCATCACCGCACTGCCGGACCAGCTCCGCGCCCGGCAGCAGGCATTCGCCCGCACGGGCGGGGTGCATGCCGCCGCCCTGGTGTCATCTGACGGCACCGTCGGCGTCGTCCGGGAGGACGTCGGTCGGCACAACGCGCTGGACAAGGTCATCGGCGCGGCCATTGTCGGTGACGAGCTGCCGCTCGCCGACCGGGCGGTCCTGACGTCCTCCCGTGCCTCGTTCGAGTTGGTACAGAAGGCGGTGCTGGCCGGCGTCGGCATGTTGATCGCAGTGTCCGCACCCACGTCGCTCGCGGTGCAGTTGGCGACGGAGACGGGTCTGACGCTGATCGGGTTCACCTCGAGCAAGGGCTTCAACCTCTACTCGGGTGGCCACCGAGTGGCGGGCTCGTCGCACGGATCCACCTGACCGCTCCGACCGCGCGCCTGCGAGAATCGACTCGGTGATTTCCGACCTTCACCGGTCAGGAAAGGTCGATTTCTACCGAGCCGCCCCGTCTGAGGGCGCGGTGACCGGATTTCGAGCGAACCGCTCGTCACCCACATGGTCTACTGTCAGCCTCGGCAATTCGGACAGGGAGCAGTATCAGGACGCGCTGAAAAGCTCTCATCACGGCTGCCACCCCGGAGCCCGCCGGTCGGTTCCCCACCCCGCTCGTCAGCAGGAGTGCCCATGAGATTCCGTCCCAGCCTCACCGCCGCCCTTGCCCTTGCCGGCGCGACGATCCTGGCGGTGGCCGCGTGCGGCACGTCGGTGAGCGGCTCGGCACAGGCCAACTCCGCGGTCGCGGGCACGGTCGCCAGTAGCACCGAAGCCAGCAGCGTGCCCTCGACCGAGGCACAGACCACGGTCGCGTTGACCGATGAGACCGAGCTGACGTCGCTGCTCAGCGAGTTGCCGACGGAGTTGAGCCTGCCCAGCGATCTGACGATGCCGACGAATCTGACCCTGCCGACCGACTTCAGCGTGCCCAGCGATCTCAGCGAGCTGACGAATCTGACCAACCTGGACATCCCGGGCCTCGCGCCCGGCTGCCTGGAGGTGGCCAGCGCGTACGCCAGCATCAGCCTTGCCCTGCTGCCGGCACTGTTCGGCGGCACCGAAGGTTTCAATGCCGGTGACCTACAGAAGTCTTTGGCCGAGCTCGGATCCAACGTGCCCGAGGAAATCGCGCCCGACATCAGCGTGCTGGCCGCCGCGGCCGCCGCGGCGAACGGCAAGAGCCTCTCGGACGCTGCCGAGGTCTTCAACAGCAGCGAGTTCACGGCGGCGCAGAACAACATCGACCAGTGGCTCACGGCCAACTGCAACGGCTGAGCCGGCGACCCTCGCGCGGACGCTGACGACCACTGGCGGTGCCACATCGCCGCACGCACTCCTGTCGAGCGGGTGCGGCGTCGCCGGTGTTCAGGGGTCCGCGAGCCGTTCAGGCAGCCGGCCGGGCGCTCGTGTTGCGGTGGCGAGGGAGGATCAGGCCGACTTCTCGCGGGGTGCGCGCTTGGGCGCCCGCGGGACGATCGTCGGATAGACGTTGGACCGCACGGTCTCTGCGTTCACCACGACCCGCTCGACATCGTCGCGGCCGGGAACCTCGTACATCGCCGGCAGCAACACTTCCTCCATGATCGCGCGCAAGCCGCGCGCACCGGTGCCCCGCAGAATCGCCTCGTCGGCGATCGCATCCAGGGCGTCCGGCTCGAACTCCAGGACGACGCCGTCCATGTCGAACAGTCGCTGGTACTGCTTGGACAGCGCATCCCGCGGCTCGGTCAGAATCTTGACCAGCGACTCCTTGTCCAGGTTCGTCACGGAGGCGACGACCGGCAGCCGGCCGATGAACTCGGGGATGAGTCCGAACTTGATCAGGTCCTCCGGCATGACATCGGAGAAGACGTCCGATCCGTCGATCTCGAACTTGCTGCGCACCTCGGCACCGAAGCCGAGGCCGCGCCTGCCGACCCGCTCACCGACGATCTTCTCCAGGCCCGCGAACGCGCCTGCGACGATGAACAGCACGTTCGTGGTGTCGATCTGGATGAATTCCTGGTGCGGGTGCTTGCGACCGCCTTGCGGCGGCACCGAGGCCTGAGTGCCCTCGAGGATCTTCAGCAGCGCCTGTTGCACTCCTTCGCCGGAGACATCCCTGGTGATGGAGGGGTTCTCCGACTTGCGGGCGATCTTGTCGACCTCGTCGATGTAGACGATGCCGGTCTCGGCGCGCTTCACGTCGTAGTCGGCGGCCTGGATCAGCTTGAGCAGGATGTTCTCGACATCCTCACCGACATAACCGGCTTCGGTGAGGGCAGTGGCGTCCGCGATCGCGAACGGGACGTTCAGCATCTTGGCCAGGGTCTGGGCGAGATAGGTCTTGCCACAGCCCGTCGGGCCCAGCATCAGGATGTTCGACTTCGCCAGCTCGACCGGCTCGGGGCCGCGGTCGGGCCCGGCCTGGATCCGCTTGTAGTGGTTGTAGACGGCCACCGACAGTGCCTTCTTGGCCACGTCCTGACCGATCACGTACTGGTCGAGGTATTCCCGGATGGCCGTGGGCTTGGGCAGCTCGTCCAGTTTGACCTCACTGGTCTCCGCGAGCTCTTCCTCGATGATCTCGTTGCAGAGATCGATGCATTCATCGCAGATGTACACACCTGGGCCGGCGATGAGCTTGCGCACCTGCTTCTGGCTCTTTCCGCAGAACGAGCACTTCAGCAGATCCCCTCCATCACCAATGCGTGCCATGAGCCCTCTCGATCCTTGCGCTGTGGACCCCACCGGACCCGCTGTCGGAACAACCTGCCGAGACCGCTGACGTTACCCGCTGCGCCTGCGCCAGTCGCCGTTTGGCGGTCGGGACACGGCCACGCGAACGGCCGGATCGGCCGGACCCGCGATGACACTACTGGTCCGGCTCGGTGACACCCCTGGTCGAGCACGACCGAGCCTGACCAGACTATCCGGCCGTGTGCGAACGCGTACGGGAATTCCACATTCCCTCACCGACATGCCCGCAGAACGCACCCGGTTTCCGGACGATCGACCGAGGCCGGCGGGTCTGCACAGGCGCGACCCACCGGCCTCGTCGATCTGGGCCACCTCTACGACGGGCGTCAGTCGAGCTTGCGGTACTCCAGCACGTTGTCGATCAGGCCGTAGTCCTTGGCCTCCGAGGCGGTCAGGATCTTGTCCCGGTCGATGTCCTTGCGGACCTCTTCCGGGGTCTTGTTGGAGTGCCGCGACAGGATCTCTTCGAGCGCGGAACGCATCCGGCCGATCTCCTTGGCCTGGATCTCCAGATCGGACACCTGTCCGTAGACACCTTCGGTGGCGGGCTGGTGGATCAGGATGCGGGAGTTCGGCAGCGCGAGGCGGCGACCGGGGCTGCCGGCTGCCAGCAGCACGGCGGCGGCGGACGCCGCCTGTCCCAGACACACGGTCTGGATGTGCGGCCGGACGAACTGCATCGTGTCGTAGATGGCGGTCATGGAGGTGAACGAACCACCGGGCGAGTTGATGTACATGATGATCTCGCGGTCGGGGTCGGTGGACTCGAGCGTCAGCAGCTGCGCCATCACATCGTTGGCGGACGCGTCGTCGATCTGCACGCCGAGGAAGATGATGCGCTCCTCGAACAGCTTGTTGTACGGGTTGGACTCCTTGACCCCGTAGCTCGTGCGCTCCACGAAAGACGGCAGGATGTACCGGCTCTGCGGCAGGTTGAGGGCATTGCCGTGGGCGACGCCCAGCGGCATCTGCTGCCCGGTCCTGCTCGGATTGATGGCGCTCATGGCGGTGGTCCCCTTCGAAATTCCCTGCTCGGACATCAACCGGTCACTTCTTCAGAGACGGACTGGTCGCCGTGGTGTCGGTCGACGGGTCGGCGGCACGGGCCACGACCTTGTCGATGAAGCCGTACTCCAGCGCTTCTTGAGCGGTGAACCACCTGTCGCGGTCCTGGTCGATCTCGATCCGCTCGATCGGCTGCCCGGTGTGCAACGCCTGCAACTCGGTCAGCTCACGCTTGGACTTGGTCAGCATGTCGGCCTGGATCGCGATGTCGGCAGCGGTACCACCGACGCCGGCACTCGGCTGATGCATCAGGATCCGGGTGTGCGGCAGCGCGGTTCGCTTGCCCTTGGCCCCGGCGGTGAGCAGAAACTGACCCATCGACGCGGCCAGCCCCATTGCCGTGGTGGCGACGTCCGGCTCGATCCACATCATGGTGTCGTAGATGGCCATCCCCGCCGTGACGCTGCCACCCGGGGAGTTGATGTACAGCGTGATGTCCTTCTCGGGATCCTCCGCCGCCAGCAACAGCAGCTGCGAGGTGATCTCGTTGGCGTTGGTGTCGCGCACCTCCGAGCCGAGCAGGATGATCCGCTCGCGGAGCAGCCGCTCGGACACCGAGTCCGACAGCGACATGCCCGGCGTCCCGCGCATCAGCGGGGCACTCAGACCGGGGGCGATGGCCTCCAGTCGCTGCACGGCCTCAAGGGCCCTCGAGCCGGCGGGCGGGTGACGGTGGCTCACGGACAACTCCTCTTCGATGACCGCCATCTACCAACGATGGCGGTGGGGGTGAAGCAGAACTCGGCCGGCGGAAGCACGGGCTCCCGGCGGCAATCTCATCCGACAGTAACCACTGGGCGGGCTCCGGCGATGGCGCGGCACCGCCCTGTTCGCTGACGGCGTGAACCGACCGGCCCGCACGAATCGCCACCGGACGGGCGGGCCACCGCCTCGGGAGGCGGCGGTCCGCTTCGCGCCTGGGTTGCGTCGTCAGCCGGCGGATGCGCGGGTCGCCCCGTCTTCCCCGGTCACGTCCTCGTCGACAACCACCACATCGACCTCGTCAGCGTCGGCCACGTCGAGAATCTCGGCGTCGACGACCTCCGCTGCCACTGCTTCGTCATCGAGCTCGTCGAGAAGTGTCTCATCGGCGCCTTCCTCGTTCTCGATCTCGTTCTCGATCTCGTTCTCGATCTCGTCAGCCACCTGCGCCACCTCTGCTTCGACTTCGGACACGATCTCGTCCGCAAGTACCTCGGCAGCGACCTGGTCCGACACGGGCAGACCTGTTTCCTGCGCGGCCTGCGCCTCGGCCAGCGCCTCGGCGAGCTGCTCCTCCTCGGTGACGGTCTCGACACCGAAGAGTGCGGCGACGTCCAGGACCTCACCGGAGGTGTTGGTGACAGTCGCCTTCTCCACCGCACCGGCCAGCGCCTTGCCACGGCGGACCTCGGCGAACACGGACGCGAGCTGATTGCCTTCCTGCAGCCGGGTGAAGTACTCCTCGGGCGCGATGCCCAGCCGCTGCGCGTTGTACAGCACCCGCTCGGTGAACTCCTCCTGGCTGACACCGACCTGCTGGTCCTCGGCCAGCGCGTCGAGCAGCAACTGCACCTGGACCGCCTTCACCGCGCTCTCGCGCAATTCGGCGTCGAACTCGTCCCTGGTCTGGCCCTCGCGCTGGATGTGGGCGTTGAGGGCGTCCTCGTCATGGTCGAAGGCGTGCACTGCATCGTGCTCGCGCGACTTGAACTCCGCGTCGACGATCCCTTCCGGGGTCGGGATCTCCGTCGCATCGAGCAGCGACTCCAGCACCTTGTCCCGAGCATCCGCGGCCTGCGTGCGGTTCTTCACCCGGCGGATCTTCTCCGCCAGGTCCGCCCGCAACTCCTCGACGGTGTCGAACTCACTGGCGAGCTGGGCGAAGTCGTCGTCGACGTCCGGCAGCGCCCGCTCGGACACCGACTGCACCGTGACGGTGACCTCGGCGTCGCGGCCGGCATAGCCACCGGCCACCAGCACGGTCGCGAACGTTGCGCTCTCGCCGGCCGACAGGCCGGTCACGGCGTCGTCGATGCCCTCGATGAGGTCGCCGGCGCCGACGGTGTACGTCAGACCCTCGGTGGTCGCCTCTTCCAGTGCCTCGCCGTCGACGCTCGCCGTCAGGTCGATGCTCACCGCGTCACCATCAGCGGCCGGGCGCTGCACCGCGGTGGTGGTGGCGAACCGGTCGCGCAGCGCCTCCACCTGCTCGTCGATGTCGGCCTCGGTCACCTCGACGTCGTCCACGGTGACCGCGACATCGTCGAGCGAGGGCAGAGTGAGTTCGGGGCGCACGTCCACCTCAGCGGTGAAGGCGAGGGCATCGCCGTCATCGATGCGGGTGACCTCGATCTCCGGCTGGCCCAACACGGTCAGGTTGGCCTCGGACACCGCCTCGCCGTACTTGGCGGGGACGGCGTCGTTGACCACCTCGGACAGGATGGTGCCGCGCCCGAGGCGGGCGTCGAGAATGCGGGCCGGCACCTTGCCCGGACGGAAGCCCGGGATGCGCACCTGGCCGGCAAGTGCGCCGTACGCCTTGTCGAAGTGTGGTTTGAGCTCATCGAACGGAACCTCGACGGTGAGCTTCACCCTGGTCGGGTTCAGGTGTTCGACGGTGCTCTTCACGTGCGGTACTCCTCGGGTGGCGTGATCCGGCTTCTTCGAGGCTGCATCGGCAACCTGCCGGATCGGGATGGCTGGCATCGGGCTGTCCTGCGACCTGCCGCAGCGAGCGGCCGCCGGAGGACGGCGGCGCCGCCGGGCAGAGCCGCATCGATTCTAGGCCAGTGTGCCCGGCGACCACGCCGCCCGTAGGAGCCGGCCGGCAGTTCCGGCCGGGCAGGGGTTTGTCGGGGTGACAGGATTTGAACCTGCGGCCTTCCGCTCCCAAAGCGGATGCGCTACCAAGCTGCGCTACACCCCGGCGCCGCGCCTCGGGGCTCCCGGCGCGGCCCTGCGAGCGTAGCGGAATGCGTTACCATCAACGTCGCATCGGCCACGGCGGGTGCAAGGCGGGCGTAGCTTAGTGGTAAAGCCTCAGTCTTCCAAACTGATGATGCGAGTTCGATTCTCGTCGCCCGCTCCGTTTTCTCCGGCTGTCCGACCGATCCTTCTCGAGCATGTGCTCGACCCACGCTCGCCGATGGCGGCCACCGGTCGCCGGTGGGTGCACCGTGGCTGATGCCTGTCATCCCATGAGGACGATGTCCGGGCCCGCACCGCTGCGCAACGATCACGGCGCTCAACAATTTCTGTTGTGCAGGTTTCTGTCCCGAACCACTGCGCCGCTCGGCGTGGAACGCATCCGGAGCCCGGACATGGACCAACTGGACCTCGTCAGGACCCGATTCGCCGCCACCAGCATCTACCACTTCCTTTTCGTCCCGGTGACGATGGGGCTTTCCCTGCTGGTCGCCGTGTTGCACACCCGGTGGTTTCGCTCCGGCGAGGACCGGGACCGGCGCCTCACCCGCTTCTTCGGTTCACTCTTGCTGATCAGCATCAGCGTCGGGGTGGTCACCGGACTGGTGCAGGAATTCCCAGTTCGGGATGGATTGGTCGGCGTACTCCAGATTTGTCGGTGACGTGTTCGGGGCGCCGCTTGCCATGGAGGGGTTGGGCGCATTCTTCCTCGAGGCGACGTTCTTGGGTCTGTGGCTGTTCGGCCGGGATGTCCTGCCCCGTCGGGTTCACCTGCTGACGGCCTGGCTCATCGCCGTCGGGGCGTGCCTTTCGGCGGCCTTCATCATCGCCGCCAATTCATGGATGCAGAATCCACGCGGCTGTGCACTCGACCCGGCTACTGGCCGGGCGCAGCTGACCTCCGTTGCCGATGTGTTCACCAATCCGAGGTCGCCGCATTCCGCAGCACCGCGAAACTGGGGCTGTGGGTGATGACGATCGCCTGCCTGCTGCAGTTCTCGGTCGGCGGCCGGCTCGGCATCAACGAGACGAACTACCAACCGATGAAGATCGCGGCGGCGGAAGCGAACTGGCAGACCTGTCAGCCCTGTTCCTTCTCGGTCTTCCAAATCGGCGGATACAACCAGGACGAGCAGCCGATCAAGATCATCGAGATTCCGCACCTGCTGTCGCTGCTGGCCACCGGAACCTGGGACGGCGAGGTACAGGGGCTCTCAGAATTGAACGACCAGTATTCACAGCAATTCGGGGAGGGTTACTACGTCCCGAACGTTTTCGTCCAGTACTGGTCGATGCGGGCGATGGCGTACATCCCGCCACTACTGCTCCTGGTGGGCCTGTGGGGCATGTGGTTGTTGCGGCGCAAGAGATTCGAGACATCTGCCGCATTCCTGCGGGTGGCGGCCCGGCTGGTGCCGGCGCCGTTCGTGATGGCCACCGCCGGCTGGCTGCTGACCGAGAGCGGCCGGCAACCGTGGATCGTCCAAGGGCTGATGCTGACCAAGGATGGGCTGTCCGGCTTGGTGGTCGCCTTCGTCATGTGGACCTATGTGCTCGCCCGGCCACCGCTCTGGTCGACCATCGTGCTCGCCGTACCGCTGATCGGCAGCGTCGTCGGGGCCGTGCTGCTGCTCCGAACCGCGCCCGGTGCTGCCGGTGAACCAGGAGCGGCGCCAGGGGGGCGCGCCTTCGCCGCCACTGCCGCGACGATCGGTGGAGTGCTGGCATCACTGTTCGCGGCGTCGTATCCGGACGTGCTCGTCTCGTCGACGGCCGCGGAATACTCGCTCACCGTCGCGAACTCGGCGGCCGGCAGCTACTCGCTCCAGGTCATCACGGTCGTCGCCGCAGTCATGCTGCCTCTGGTGTTGCTGTACCAGGGCTGGACCTACTACGTCTTCCGGCGCAGGGTGATCGGCCCGACAATCGCCGGCGACCCGGCACCGCGGCCGGACGAGCTGTCACGCCCGGCGCAGCAGGACCACTGAACGACCCGGCACGTCGACCGTGCCGCCGGTGACACTCGACCCCCGGCGTTCGGGGTCGGCGCTGTCGGACTCGACGACGAACGCGCCGGTCCCGCCGAAGCTCAGCCGGAACGTCAATGGTTCCCACCACGCGTTGACCAGCACGGCGAGATCATCGTCCAGCAATTCTCTGCCATCGTCGTCGAGGTCTGGCTCGAGGCTTCCGTCGAGCACCATGGCCACGCTCTTGGCCTCGGTGTCCGCCCAGTCCCCCGCCGTCATCGGATCCCCCGCCGGGGTATACCAGCGAATCGTGTCCGGCCCCGTCGGGTAAGTCCTGCGACGCAGCGCCGGGTGCCGGTGGCGCAGGGAGATCAGCGAGCGGACGAAACCCTGCAGTTCGTGGTCCGGTGCCGACCAATCCCACCAGGCGATCTCGTTGTCCTGGCAGTACGCGTTGTTGTTTCCCTGCTGGGTCCGTCCCAGCTCGTCACCGCCGAGCAGCAAAGGCACACCACGGGCCAGCAGCAGCGTGGAAAGAATCGCCCTTCGTTGCCGCGCGCGAAGTTCCACGATTGCCGGGCCCTGTGTCGCGCCTTCGACACCGCAATTCCACGAGCGGTTGTCATTGGTGCCGTCGTTGTTGTTCTCGGTGTTCGCCTCGTTGTGCTTACGGTCGTAGGAAACCAGGTCGAGCACGGTGAAGCCGTCATGCACCGTCACCAGGTTGATCGAGGCGTCAGGGCCGCGGCGATGCCTGGTGTAGAGGTCCGGTGATCCGGTCAGTCTGGTCGCAAGGTCCGGCAGCAGGCCGTCGTGGCTGCGCCAGACGTCACGCACGGTGTCCCGGAATTTGCCGTTCCACTCACTCCAGCCCGCGGGAAACCGACCGACGTCGTAGCTGTCGCCCTGGCCGACATCCCATGGCTCGGCGATGAGCTTCACCTGGGCGAGCACGGGGTCCTGCCAGACGAGATCGAAGAAAGCGGCCACGCCGCTGAAAGCCCCGCCCTGCCGAGCCAGCGTCGGTGCCAGGTCGAAGCGGAACCCGTCCACGCCCATCGACGTGACCCAGTACCGCAGTGAGTCCATGATCAACCGCAGACACGCTGGATTTCCGACGTTCAACGAGTTGCCGCACCCGGAGGTGTCCACATAGGACCAGTTGTTTCCGGGATCCATCCGGTAGTACGCCTGATTGTCCAGGCCGCGAAAGCTGAGGGTCGGCCCGTCGGCGCCACCCTCTGCGGTGTGGTTGTAGACGACGTCGAGAATCACCTCGATGCCTGCAGCGTGCAGGGTGCGCACCATTTCGCGGAATTCGGCCACCTCGCCACCGGGCCTGCCGGCGCGGGCGGACGCCGAATACGCGGCGTGCGGGGCGAAGAACCCGATCGTGTTGTAACCCCAGTAGTTCGTCAATCCGCGGTCGATGAGGAATGGTTCCGGGACGCTGTGCTGAATGGGGAGCAATTCGACAGCGGTGACGCCCAGATCGCTCAGGTGGCCGACCGCCGCCGGGTGGGCGAGGCCGGCGTAGGTCCCACGCAGTTCAGGCGGCACCTGCGGGTGTCGCTGGGTGAACCCTTTGACGTGGACTTCGTAGATCACCGTGTCCGCGAGGTGCCGTCCGGGCCGGACCTCACCGGCAGGAACCACACCGGTCGCGTCCGGACCGATGGGCGGATGCAACGGCAGCATCATGCTTTTCGGCATTGCGGTCGCCGAGTCCAGCCCGCTGGGATGCTGGTCACCGGGTCCGGCACTGCCGGCCAGGGCCGGACCGAACGCAACCGTGCCGGTGTTCGCCCGGGCATACGGATCCAGCAACAGTTTCGCCGGGTTGCAGCGTTGCCCGGCTGCGGGGTTCCAGGGACCGACGACGCGGAACCCGTAGCGTTGCCCGGGACCGGCGCCCCGGACGAAGCCGTGCCACACCCCTGCATCCATGCCCGGCAGTCGGAGCTGTGTCTCTTCGCCGTCGGCGTCGAACAGGCACAGCAGCACCTCATCCGCGACCGCGGAATACACCGCGACATTGACCCCGTCGTCGGTGAATGTGACTCCCAGAGGATAAGGACGGCCGGGCCTGACGGAGAATGTCATGGCCGAAATGTAGGGCATCGTCGTCCGTGGACCGGGTGCCCGAACGGGTGGTCGTCCCGGATGCGCCATTCACCGACCACGGCGATGCACTGTTCACCGCTTCGCCATCCAGAGTTCGTTGACAGCGACCCGCGGTGTGGTGAGAACTCGGTATCGTCACCGGGTGCTGGTGAATTGGGGTGTGACCGATGAGCCGATCGACGTCCCTTCCTCGCTCCGCTCCTGGGCGGGTGACCGGCCGCTGAAAGCGATCTGGCGCAACGAGCACGGCGGAGTGACGTTCGAGGTCGGGGCGGGCGCGGGTCACCATTTCTTCAAATGGAGCCCTGCGGACGGACCTGATCTCCAGCGGGAGATCGAGCGGCTCCGGTGGGCCGGCGACCGCATTGCCGTACCGCGTGTGGTGGATCACGGCCGGGACGAGGAAGGGAGCTGGTTCGTCAGCACAGCCATCGCCGGCGAGAACGCCGTCGCGCCGCGGTGGCGAAGCGATCCGCGCGCGGCCGTGACCGCGATCGGTCGAGGTTTGCGCCGACTGCACGATGAGCTACCCGTCGAACAGTGCCCGTTCAGCTGGTCCGTTCAGGAGCGGATCGCCAGGGCTGCAGCACGTTCCGCAGCCGGTCTGCAGGATCCCGGTGCCTGGCACCCCGTTCACCGGCACCTCGACGTGCACGGGGCTCTTGCAGCTCTGGCCGATCCCCCGCCGGTCGACCGACTGGTCGTCTGCCATGCAGACGCCTGCGCACCCAACACCTTGATCGATGAGAACGGCTGCTGCTGCGGTCTTGTCGACCTCGGAAGCTTGGGAGTGGCAGACAGGTGGGCGGACCTGTCCATCGCGACCTGGAGCACAGAGTGGAATTTCGGTCCCGGCTGGGAGTCCGCACTGCTCGATGCTTACGGCATCGAACCGGACCCGGCTCGCACGGCGTACTACCGGTTGCTCTGGGACCTCACGTGACACAGCCGCGCGCGGCTATCCACCCGCACCGACCGTTTCGTCCGAACAGGACGATGAGCCCAGCGATGAGACAGGGCAGGGTTCCGACCGGGACGGGCGCACCATCGCGCCCACGAGCCCGTGGAGGGGGTGGCCGATGACCACGGTCGTCGTCGTAGGCGGTGGCATGGCCGGGGTCGCCTGCGCCGGTGAACTCGGCCGGCGGGGCGCCGAGGTCGTGCTGATGGACCGCAACGACTACCTACAGTTCCAGCCGTTGCTCTACCAGGTGGCCAGTGCCCAAGTTCCGGCGGAAGACGTTGCCCGGCCGTTGAAGGCTGTGTTCGGAGATCTGCGGTCGGTATCGGTCAGCCAGACGGAGGTGACAGGGCTGGACCCTGTCACCCGCAGTGTGATGACCGCCGAGGGAGCCGTCGCGGCGGACCATCTCGTTCTTGCCGCCGGGTCCCGGCCGAACTTCTTCGGTGTACCGGGAGCGGCCGACCACTCGTTCCCGCTCTACTCGGTGGTCGACGCCGAACGGTTGCGACGGCATCTGCGTGATGAGCTGCGGCAGACACGTTCGACCGGCGGATCGACGCCACTGACGGTGGTGGTGGTCGGCGGTGGCCCGACCGGGGTGGAAACGGCCGGCGCCCTCGCCGAGCTGTTCGCCGCACTCCGCGCGCAGCAACTGCTTCCCGCCGATCCCGTGGTGCGCCTGGTCGACCACGGCAGGTCCCTGCTCGCTCCCTTCGACGACAGATCGCATCGCTACGCATCGCGGACGCTGTCGGCCTTGGGTGTCCAGGTCACCCTCGGCGTCGCGGTCACGGCCGTCGAGGCCGACTCCGTGACGCTGTCCGACGGCACCGGAGTGCAGACCCGCACGGTGATCTGGGCCGGTGGCGAATCCGCGGCTCCGCTGGCAGCCACTGGAGGTCTCCCCCAGGGTCGGGGTGGCCGCATCGACGTCGCCGCCGATCTGTCGGTGCCTGGTTTCCCCGGCGTCTGGGCCATCGGCGACATCGCCAACATTCCCGGATCCGCAGGAAAAGCATTGCCGCAGCTCGGCTCGGTCGCCCAGCAATCCGGAAAATGGCTGGCCCACAACGTGATGGCAGCGGCGAGCGGTGATGCCAGCACCCCGTTCAGCTACCGCGACAAGGGGATCATGGCGATGATCGGCCGGAATGCTGCGGTGGCCGAGATCGGCGCCCACCGCCACCAGGTGGAGGGACCCATCGCCTTTGCCGCCTGGCTGGGTCTGCATGCGCTGCTGCTCAGCGGTGCGCACAGCAAGGTCGATGCATTCCTCAATTGGGCCGACGACTACTTCCACCACGACCGGGCCGCGGACATGGCGGTTGTCGGCACCGCGACCCGGATCGCGTGGGCGGATGACGGGACCGATCGGCCCACCATCGAGGCATGACACCGGCGGGCCTCGCGGCCGGGTCTGTGGTGCCGGCGCACCATCCGACCGGTCCTCGGCATTGAGATCAACAGCATCGACATCAACAGCATCGATATCAATAGCATTGACATCAACAGGGTGAGACACCGTTCATTCGCCGTCAGAGAGAAGAAGTGACAATGGCCAGTTCCGCCGCCCGACCTCACACCCCACGACCGCCCCGGTCACACACTCGCGCCGGCACGTCGCAGCCGGGAGCGGAAGCGGCGCGACTGGCACAGGCGGACAACGGGTCCGAGCCGTGGCGGGATTGGGGACCGTACCTGTCCGAGCGGGCTTGGGGCACGGTCCGGGAGGACTACAGCGCCGACGGCGACGCGTGGTCGTTCTTCCCGCACGACCACGCGCGATCCAGGGTGTATCGCTGGAACGAGGACGGCATGGCCGGCTTCTGCGACGCGACACAGAACTGGTGTCTCGCATTGGCGCTGTGGAACGGGCAGGACCCGATCCTGAAAGAGCGGATGTTCGGGCTGACCGGCCCGCAGGGCAACCACGGCGAGGACGTCAAGGAATACTGGTGGTACCTGGACGGCACGCCGACCCATTCCTGGAACACATGGCGCTACCACTACCCGCAGCGAGAATTCCCCTATGGTGACCTGGTCAGCGAGAACGCCCGGCGCGGCAAACTCGACCCCGAGTATGAACTCGTCGACACCGGCGCCTTCGATGAGAACCGTTATTGGGTCATCACTGTCGACTACGCGAAGGCCGCTTCGCGGGATTTGGCGATGCGGATCACGGTCGAGAACGCCGGCCCCGACGAGGCCACCCTGCACGTGTTGCCCACCCTGTGGTTCCGCAACACCTGGTCCTGGGGGTATGACAAGCATCCCAAGCCGACGTTACGACTGGACGGTGACCGGATCGTCGGCAGCCATTCGCGATCGGGACCCCTGGTGATGGTTGGGGACGGCTCGCCCGAGGCGTTGTTCTGCGAGAACGAGACCAACGACGCGCGACTGTTCGGCGGTGCGAACACGACACCGTTCCCCAAGGACGGCATCAACGACCACGTCGTGCAGGGCGCTGCTTCGGTGAACCCGGACCACCAGGGCACCAAGGCCGCGCTGCATTACACCGTGACCGTGCCGCCCGGCGGTTCGACGGTGATCAAGGTGCGTCTGGTGGGGGTCCCACACCCGGCGCTGGACATGGACCCGGCCGGACCGAGCGCGGCGCCCATCGACCTGACGGCGGGATTCGACACGGTCATGGCTGCCCGGAAGGCGGAGGCCGACGCCTTCTACTCGGCGAAGATGCCGGCCCATGTCACCGAGGACGAGGCGCTCGTCGCGCGGCAGGCGCTGGCCGGCCTGCTGTGGGGCAAGCAGTTCTATCACTACGACGTCAAGCGGTGGCTTGCCGGTGATCCCGGCCAGCCGGCGCCGCCGCCCGGCCGCGGTGGGATCCGCAACGGCGAGTGGCTGCATCTGAACAACCACGAGGTCATCCTGATGCCCGATCCGTGGGAATACCCGTGGTTCGCGGCCTGGGACCTCGCCTTCCACTGCGTGACACTGGCGCACATCGACCCGGAGTTCGCGAAAGCCCAGCTCATCCTGCTGTTGCGCGAGTGGTACATGCACCCGAATGGGCAAATCCCCGCCTACGAGTGGAACTTCTCCGACGTCAACCCGCCTGTGCACGCCTGGGCAGCTCTGCGGGTGTTCAAACTGGACGGCGGCACCGATTACACCTTCCTTGCGCGAATTTTCCACAAGCTGCTGATGAACTTCACCTGGTGGGTGGACAACAAGGACCACGGGGGCAACAACCTCTTCGAGGGCGGCTTCATGGGGCTGGACAACATCGCGCCCCTCGACCGGTCGAGCCTGCCGCCGTCGGACGGCTACATCGAGCAGGCCGACTCGACGGCCTGGATGGGGATGTATGCGCTGGATCTGCTGGCGATGGCGCTGCGACTGGCCACGGTCGACAGGGCGTACGAGGACGTGGCCACGAAGTTCTTCGAACACTTCCTCACCATCGCGGATGCGGCCAACACCGCCGGGCTGTGGGACGAGCAGGATGCCTACTTCTATGACGTCCTGCACCTCACCGACGGCACGGACATCCCGATCAAGGTGAAGTCCCTGGTGGGGTTGGTGCCGGTGCTGGCCGCACTGTCCTACGACGGGTCCGATGTCGAGAACATCCCGGACTTCCGGTCGAGGGCAGAGTGGTTCCTGTCCAACAATCCGGGATTCCTGTCCTCGTTCCACCTCAGGGAGATCGACGGGCGACGGCACCGACTGCTCGCCATGGTGCCTCCCGAGAAGGTGACCCGCGTGCTGGACAACGTTTTCGACGAGAAAGGCCTTCTCTCCGAGTACGGCATCAGGGCGATTTCCGCGTGGCATCGGGAGAACCCGTTCAGCATCAGGGTCGGCGGAGTGCTGGCATCCGTCGACTACGAACCGGCCGAGTCGACCTCGTACCTTTTCGGCGGGAATTCGAACTGGCGAGGGCCGATCTGGATGCCGCTCAACGCGCTGCTGGTCGAGGCCATGCGCGCCTACGAATCGTCGGACCCGGGCGAGCTCACCGTGGAGTACCCGAACGGGTCCGGGGAGCGCCGCAGCCTTGGAGCAGCTGCGGACGACATCTCCCGTCGGTTGGTGTCCATTTTCCTGCCCGGACCGGACGGGCGCCGCCCGGTGCACGGCTGGTATGACCTGCTGGCCACCGACCCCCGGTGGAAGGACAACATCCCGTTCCACGAGTACTTCCACGGCGACACCGGCATGGGACTCGGTGCCGAACACCAAACCGGCTGGACGGCTTTGGTCGCACACCTGATCCTGACGTCGTCAGCACCCGAGAAGTGAATCGCAGCACACCATTGCACCAGAGCACAGCAGCTCACCGGAGCACAGTCACCGCCAGCATCCGAACAATCGGCACAGGCCGATTCCTTTCACAGCGGGAGTTCACATGAGTCTCGAGGGCAAGGTCGCCATTGTCACCGGCGGTAACAGCGGAATCGGCAAGGCCGTCGTTCTGGCACTGGCCGCGGCGGGCGCAAGTGTCGTCATCGACTATGTGTCGCACCCGGAGGCCACCGACGAGCTCGAGAAGCAGCTGGCGGCCCTGGGTGAAGACCAGGTGATCGGCGTCAAAGCCGACGTCAGCAAGATCGCCGACCTGCAGTTGCTGGTCGACGCCGCGGTCAAGCGCTTCGGCCGGCTGGACATCATGGTCAACAACGCCGGGGTGGAAACCCGGACCGGCGTGCTGGACACCACCGAGAAACAGTACGACTTCGTGCTGGATGTCAATTTGAAGAGCGCGTTCTTCGGCACTCAGATCGCCGCCCAGCAGATGATCAAACAGGGCGGCGGCGGCTGCATCATCAACATGAGCTCGGTGCACGAGGACTGGCCGATGCCCGGCAACACCGCCTACTGCCTGGCCAAGGGCGGCGTCCGGATGCTGACGCGCACGGCGGGTCAGGAACTGGGCCCGCACGGGATCCGGCTGGTCAATGTCGGGCCCGGAGCGGTGGCAACGCCGATCAACACCTCCACCATGGCCGACCCGGCCAAGATGAAGACGCTGGACGCCGCGATCCCGCTCGGCCGGATGGCCCAGCCGGAAGAGATCGCCAGTGTCGTGGTCTTTCTCGCCGGCGACGGGGCGGCGTACATCAACGGCACATCAGTGTTCGTCGACGGCGGTTTGATGCATTCGAGCCCTGGGCTCTGAAACGGCTCAGCCCGGACCGCTGTCACGGTCCGGGCTGAGTTGTCACTCGATGGAGTTGAAACGCTCCGTCCGATCCGGCATATCGGTGAACCAGCCGGACCCGGGACGGTCGTCAGGAGATACTGACGTGGGGAATGCACCATCGGTCGCCCCGGCCCTGTCCCTAGAGACCGGGGCGACCGAGGCTCCCCCACTCACCTCCCGGCCGGCGCTTTGACGGTTCCGGAGCCGGGGGGTGAGTGCCTCACCGGACCGCCGCGCGAAGCGGCGGTCCGGCACGTTTTATTGCGCCGACGGTGCCGGGCGGCTGAAGACGAACGCCATCACCCACGACTTGGTCGTGCCGTTGTCGATCTCCTTGGGCAGGTTCGCGAGTTGCTCGCGTGCCGCCGCGGGATCGGCAAGAGCCAGGTACTGCACCATGTACTCGCCGAACTGGGCGCCGTAGCCGCCGGCCGCGGCCTCGGCCAGGTTGGCCTTGATCCGGTCGGCATCGCCGGCCAGATAGCCGGAGTACGAACCCATCGGGATCAGCTGGATGCCGAGCATCGCGCCCGGTTCCGGGCTGAACCAGGTGGCGTAGTCACGCTTTCCGCCCCAGTTGAGCGCCGCGATCTTGTGGGTGAAGGCGGGGAACTCACTGAAGTCGCCATTGGTCCAGTACAGCTTGGCCGAATTCGCCTCGGTGCTCATCATCCACACGGCCTGGTTGTACATGTCCGTGTTGCCGCGGACCTGCTCCCACAGCGCGAGCGCGTTCCACGCGTTGACCGACTCGCTGCTCGACTCCTGGTTGTTGCCATCGGCGAAGGGGCTGCTGCCCGACGCCCACGCGTGTCCGGAGTAGGGATCGAAGTTCCTGTACTGCGGGAAACTGTCGGTCCCCTGCGGTGAGGCAATGTCGGCGGCGAGAAGGTCCGCCACCGGCGCGTACTGCTCGGCGAGGGCCGGGTCGTTCTTCGCCACGACCGCAGCGGCGTACAGGATGTACCCGTAGTGGAAGTGGTGGTCGTTCAGCTCGTCGGATCCGAACGACGCCTCGAGGCCGATCATCGATTTGATCTTGTCGTCATAGACGAAGCACTTGGTGGCCGATGTGTCACAACCCTTGGGGTCGAACCACTTCTTCAGCTCTCCTTCGATGCCCTTACGCAACCCGGCGGCCACGTCATCGACGCCCATCTGCTCCGCCAGTGTCATGAGATTGGCGGCACGGTAGAGCATCTTGCCGCCGAAGTAGGTATCGGTGGCCGAAGCGGCGAAGTCGATTCCGGCGGCGTCGGTCTTGATCTGCTCGACCAGCGCAGCCTTGTCCTCCTCGGACAGGCTGGACAGGTCCAGCTGGCTCGATGGCTGCGTGACCGGCGCCGTCGTGGTGACCGACTTCCCGGTGTAGAGCGGCATCTTTCCGTAGATGCTGCTGTAGCTGCCGGTGCCCGCTGTGCCGCCGTCGACGCTCTGACCTGCCATCGGGGAGATCACCGTGTCCCCGCCATTGGCGGTGACGTAGTTCAGTGTGGTCTTCGCGGTGTCTTTGTCGATCGCATGATCGACGGAGGTGCTCACGACCGGGTCGGCGGCCAGCGACGCCAGGGACGCAGCGTCCGCACCGTCCGGTGCGCCGTACAGGGTCATGGTCGATCCGGACTTCAAGGTCACCTTGCCGCCGTCGTCCACGGCAGCGCCGTTGCCCACGACCAGCCCGTACTCATGCCCGGCCACCGTGCTGGTGTACGCGCCATCAGTCGATCCGGCCTTGAAAACCGGTTCCAACGCGATGGTCTGGTCCGCAGCCGCCGTGTAAGTGACGAACGGCGAGCCCTGAACCAGGATCACCGACCCGAGCTCGTTGCCGGCGGCGTCGCTGTAGGTCGACGTGACAGACAGCGTGTCGTAGGCGGTCACCTGCATCTTCTCGGCACCCAGCGGCACCTGGATCTGCGGGTTGGCGCCGCCCATGATGGTCTTCTCGGAGGCGGTCACCTCGGGCAGCCCGAGGCCGAACCCTTCGTCGGTCAGAGCGGCCGACAGCGGCATCGGGAACACCGGCTGCGGCTTGTCGCCGAAGACCAGTCCGGAGAACCAGCGGTTGGTCGGCGGCACCAGGCCGTCGGCAAGGCGGGTCGGGGCGATCTTGGCGACGTTCTTCTGGGTGACGGCGGCCAGATCGGCCGCGATGTCGGCCGGGGCGGCCGGGGCGGTGATCGCCCCGGCCGACGACCCACCCGATGAACCGGAGGGCGCCCCATCCCCATCAGTGCTGCCGGTGGCGGTACAACCCGCGACCAGCGCCGCGCCGGTGATCAGCAACAGCGGCTTGGAAAGCCTTCTGCGCAGGGATTTTCGTTCTGAGACTGGAGTAATGGCGGTTTCGTTGATAGTCATCTCACTCATCGTTTCGACATGTGTGTCGTGGTCACTGCGGGAGGGTTCTGGCAGACCGTCAGGCGGCCGCGGAGCCGAACCACCCGGTCACAGTGTTGGTGACATCGGTGACCACGCCGTCGTTGGTGAGGTGCAGCGTGGCCTGGACGGGCGTGCCGACCGCGAAGAGACCGGTCCCGTCGGCGAGCTGGTCACTGTGCGCCTTGACGACCGTCCGCGCCTCACCGTTTTCGGTGCTGACGTTGATCTGGCTGACCTTGGCCTTGATCAACTGGTTGTTCGGCAGCGTGATGTCGATCGCGGCGTTCTTCGGGATCCGCGCGTAATCCTTGGCACTGAGCAGGAAGTCGGCCTCGACGTACATCGACCCGGCTTGCTGGATCGTCGCAATCGTCGAGTTCGACGGCACGAAAGCTCCGGACGCGTAAGCGATGTCCTCGACCTGTCCGGCGTTGGTCGCGGTGATCACCAGGGTGTTGTTGTCCTTGACCTCATGCGTGAGGTTCTCCGGCGTGACCAGCCCCTGGGCGAGATCTCGCTCGAGGCCGGGGGATTGCACCTCGAACAGTGGCTGTCCGGCTGCGACCTGGTCACCGACCTTGACGTACTGCTTGCTGATGGTTCCCGAGTAGTCGGTGCCGACGGGGTAGTCCTCGGCGACCAGAGAAGCCGACTTCCCGTCGACCTTTCCACTGTTGTAGTTGACGATCATCGTCAGGCCGGCGGCCAGGACGACGACGGACAGAAGGCCGATGGCAAGGCCGATTCGCTTGCGCCAGGTCATTTTGCACTCTCCACACTTGCAAGGGTCCGGTCAGCGGCGGGCCGCTGCTCGAACACGGGGGCCACGGCGGTCTCGGACGATGCTGCTGTCCGGGCGGCGGCCTCAGGGACATGGGTCGGGTTCGGGTCGCGCTGCAGCTGGATATCGGTTCCGCCGACAAGCCTGTGCGGTGCTGCGTTCTGGTCGGACGTCATCGCCTTGTTGGCCTTCGCGGCCCTGCGGGCGGTGCGCCTTGCCGACTCGCGGGGAAGCCCTTTGGCCTCCCGCCGGTTGCCGCGCGACTCTCGCAGCGCGGTCACCACGAACAGACCCAGGATGAAGGTGTTCAGCAGGTTCCAGAGCAGCGCCAGGGTGAAGGAGCTCACCGTCAACGCCTGCCAGATGCCGACCACCGAGGTGATGGCGAGGAAGACGAACGCCATCAGCTGGTGCGTGATGAAGTTGAACGGCGACGCCTTGCGACCGACCGCGCCGGTGACGTGCCATTTCTGATCCTTCTTGAAGATGGCGTTGACCAGGGCGCGCCCGTAGATCGGGAACGACGCGGTGGCCAGCATCAGCGTTTCCCAGCGGAACGAGCCGATGGTGTACAGCGCGACGACGATCTGCATGAAGTAGAAGCCGAGGTAGTACAGCAACCAGGTGCCGAAGCTGACGCCGGAGTTGATCGGCGCGAGCCCGAAGTAGATCTGCAGCGGCGGGACCAGGAGCAACAGTCCCGGTGCGATGCCGACCATGTAGAACGTCGCGGTACCGAAGTACTGCATCCGCTGGTCGAGCGTGAGCTTGAGCTTGCGGGAGAACGGGTTCCGCTTGAGCAGGATCTCGAAGCCGCCGGTCGCCCAGCGCAACTGCTGCTTGGTGTAGGCCTCGATCGTCTCCGGAGTGTCGCCGATCGCGAGCACGGTGGAGATGTAGACCGACTTCCAGCCGAACTCGTGCAGGCGCAGGGACGTCCAGACATCCTCGGACTTCGAGTCGGTGTACATGCCGCCGATCTGCTCGATCGCGGTGCGCCGGAAGATGACGTTGGTGCCGACACAGAACGCGGCATTGAAGCGGTTCTTGCCCGGCTGGATGAACCGGTAGAACACCGACTGCATGTAACCCGCACCGCGGGAGATCAGGTTGTGCAGGTTGCCGTACGCCTGCGGGGTCTGCACGAAGGCGACATTCGCCTCGGCAAAGAACGGCACCGTCTGATAGAGGAAATCAGGAGCCGGCACGAAGTCGGCGTCGAAGATGACGAAGAATTCGCCGTTCGTGACGCCGAGCGCATGGTTGATGTTGCCGGCCTTGGCACCGGCATTCCCCTCGCGGACGATGTACTCCGCGCCGATCTCTGCGGCCAAAGCCCTGACGTCCTCGGACTTTCCGTCATCGAGGAGGTAGGTCGTGTGCCGACCGTGCATGGCCAGGGCAGCCTGCGCCGTCTGGCGGATGGTGGCGAGATCCTCGCCGTAGGTGGTGATGTAGACGTCGACGGACACCTGCGACTCGTGCAGGTGCATCGGCAGCCGGGTGAGATCTGCTGCGGGGTCGACGTTCTTGTGTTGCGGGCCGTACAGGCGGGTTTGCGCGTTGTGGAACCGGTACCCGCGCGGATTGTGTCCGCTGGACAGGATGGTCCACAGCGACAGCAGGGCCTGGAAGATGATGACGGTTTCTGCCGTCAGCACGATCAGATACGGGATCCAGTTGCCCCGATTGGAGAAATCGAACAGAAAGGTCGTGTAGAGCAGGACACCGATCGTCGCGATCAACACGAGCATCATCAGCGAGGGTGAATCGCGGGCGCCGCGGCGGCGATCGTCGGATTCCCTCGTGTCTGTGTCGGGTGCCGATGGCAACCGTTCGTCGGGGTCGATTCTTGCTAGGGACATGGGTCACTCCCCCAAAGGAAGAGATATGGGACGGCTCGGGCGGTTCCCCGGGCGGTTGTGGCCGGGGGCTCTGGTGATCAGCCACTGAGAAAGGGCGACAGTGCCCGTGGAACTGATCCGACGCTCGTCATCGAACGCGCGTGATGTGCCTTGGACCTACGCAGTCGGGCAAGACCGTCAATGCTTGCCGTCCTGGTGGTGACCCCAGTCTGCTGCATCGATTCAGTAATGGCAACGTGGTCGACTTCACGATGGCCGCCGTGGCAGTTCTGCCGGTGCCGGGCGCTTCCGCCGGCGCACCCTGCGACCTGCGCAGACGCCGGAGACCCGGCATCGGCGCCCATCCCGTGGAATGGCAGATCAAGCGGAGTGACAGGTACCACAGCGTTGCCTCGCAACGGGTTCCGGTCGTGGACGTCGCCGCGCGGGTCAGCGCCCCAGATCGGCCACTTCGGCCGGCGCGGTCCATACCGACCGCAGAGCCGGGCATCGACCCCAGGCGCCGTGACACCTCGGCGGGCGACCCGGCGCCCGAGGCCACCGGTGCCCGGCAACGAGCGTCGGCCACTGCTTCGCCGCTACGCTGACCCCGCCGTCCGGACGCCGGATCGGCCCACCTCCGGTTGTGGTGCCCTCCTCAGCCGGGCGTGGTCCGTCGCCCCGAGAAAGGCTCCACAACGATGCGCAAGGTTGCCCTGCTCACCGCGGGAGGTTTCGCGCCGTGCCTGTCCGCCGCCGTCGGCTGCCTCATCGAGCGCTATACCGAACTGGCACCCGAGGTGGAGATCGTCGGCTACCGGCACGGATACCAGGGCCTGCTGCGCGGCGACTTGCTGCCCGTCACCCCGCAGGTCCGGGCAGGAGCCGGCCTGCTGCAGAAGTTCGGCGGTTCGCCATTGGGCAATTCGCGGGTGAAGCTGACCAACACCAAGGACCTGGTCAAGCGCGGCCTGGTGGCCGAGGGCGCCGACCCACTGCAGGTCGCCGCGGAACGGCTCGCCGCTGACGGTATCGATGTGCTGCACACCATCGGCGGTGACGACACCAACACGACCGCCGCCGACCTCGCCGCTTACCTGCACGAACACGACTACGAGCTGACGGTCGTCGGCCTGCCCAAGACCATCGACAACGACATCATCCCGATCAAGCAATCCCTGGGTGCCTGGACGGCGGCCGAGGAGGGTGCTCGTTTCGCCCGGAATGTCGTGGCAGAACACAATTCCAACTCGAGGATGCTCATCGTTCACGAGGTGATGGGCCGGAACTGCGGATGGCTGACCGCCGCCACCGCGGGCGCTTACGATCGCTGGCTGAACACCCAGCAGTGGCTCCCGGAGTTCGGCCTGTCCCGCGAGGCCTGGGCGATTCACGGGGTCTACGTTCCCGAGGCGTCGTTCGACCTCGAGGCCGAATCCGACCGCCTCAAGGCAGTGATGGACTCGGTCGGCAACGTGACGATCTTCCTGTCCGAGGGGGCGGGTCTGGACAGCATCGTCGCGGAACTGGAGCAGTCGGGAGCCGACGTGCCGCGGGATCCGTTCGGTCACGTCAAACTCGACCAGGTCAACCCCGGTCAGTGGTTCGCCAAGCAGTTCGCCGCGCGCCTGGGAGCCGAGAAGGTGCTGGTCCAGAAGTCCGGGTACTTCGCCAGGTCAGCCGCCGCGGACGAGACGGACCTGATGCTGATCAAGACGATGACAGACCTTGCCGTCGATTCCGCGCTGGCCGGCGTCCCCGGTGTGATCGGGCACGACGAAGAGAACGGTGATCAACTCAGGGCGATCGAATTCGCACGCATCAAGGGCGGCAAGCGATTCCGGATCAACGATCCGGAATATGTGTCGCTGCTGTCGCGGATCGGGCAACCGGAGACCGGGGCCGCAGGTTCTTGAGCACCCGTCGCGGGTGGAAATCCCGCGACAACGCCGAAGTCCGTACGGCAGGGTGGTCGGGTGACCCCACGCACCCACGTGTCCACCCTGCCCACTGGCGTGCACTCCGCGGCCGCGGATGCTGATGTGACGCCCGAGCACCCGGTACTCGAGCACGCAGCGGGCGCCGACGGACCGTCGGCGCTGTCGGTTCGGGCACTGGGCCCGGACGACCTGACCGACATCGTCGAGTTGGACGGCATCGCCTTCGGCCAGGACATGCCGGAGGACTTCCTGCGCGACGTCATCGTCCCGGAATTGGAGCTGGACCGCTTCGTGGGTGTCCGCGACCCAGCCACCGACAACCGACTGGTCGCGGTGGGGTGCATCCTGACCAAACCGCTGACCTTCCCGGGTCTTGCGGTCCACCCCGCAGCGGGCGTCTCCTGGGTCGGGGTCCGGCCCGGCTGGCGGCGCCGCGGCCTGCTGCGATCGCTGATCACCCACCAGTTGCACGAGTTGCACCGCAGCGGCGGCGAGGCGGTGGCGATCCTGACCGCGAGCGAGGCGGGACTGTACGGCCGTTTCGGATACGGACGCGCGATCGACCGATGCCGCTTCGACGTGGCCCATGGGGCGGCGTTCCGGCCGGGCGTCGAGGTCGACAACGTCGTGGATGCGCCGGCGGAGCAGGCTCGACCGCTGATCCGGGCTTTGTACGAGAGGATCGCGCCCACGCGCGCGGGGTACCTGGGGCGCCACGACGGGATCTGGGGCATCCGCTTCTCCGATCACGAAATCTTCCGCAGCGGCAGATCGAACCTCAGATTCGGACTGCACAGCGACGGCTTCGTCGCCTACCGGGTCAAGCCCGACTGGAACGACCGTGGACCGAACTTCGCCGTCCAGGTCGATGAGATCTGCGCCGCGAACCCGCGTGCGTTCGCCTCGCTCTGGCGCTTCCTGCTCGACCTCGACCTGGCCCGCGAGATCACCTACAACCGCGGATGGCTCGACGACCCGCTGCCCACCCTGCTTCTGGACCCGCGCAGCGTGACAGTGTCGCAACACGACCATGTCTGGCTACGCATCGTCGACCTCGATCGGGCCATCGAACTGCGGACCTACAGCGCGCAGGCGAGCGTCACGGTCCGGCTCACCGACCCGGTCTGCCCCTGGAACGACGGGACATGGCTGCTGGATCTCGATGTCGACGGCGGACGGGCCACCCGTACCGATGCACCCGCACAGATCCGGATGGACATCCGCGATCTCGGAGCCTGCCTGCTCGGCGGCACTTCGGTCGGCAGGCTGGCGGTCGCCGGAATGGTCGACGGAGAACGCGCCGCGCTGGGGGCTGTCGGGGCGGCGTTGTCGACTGCGGTCGCGCCCTGGTGCCCGGAAGGCTTCTAGACACCCGTCGGGCGCGGCCGCGGCGCTCCCGATGAGGCATGCTGAGCCGATGAGCGAGCAGCAGGAGCCGGCCCCGCCACGCCGGCGTCGTCGCGCTGCTCGTCGAGCGGCTGGGCCCCCCTCGGCAACGGCCGGTGCCGACGGAGCGGGAGTCCGCGCGGCCGCAACCACGGCAGCCGAAGGCACTGCCACGACCCGCCCGCAGACGACGGACTCCGCGCTGCCTCACTCCGCGCTGCCCGACTCCGCGCTGCCCGACTCCGCGCTGCCCGACTCCGCGCTGCCCGACTCCGCGGTGTCGGGACCCAGGGCGGCGGCACTGATGGCCACGGATCCCGCGGACGGAACCGCACCGCCATCGGCGGCCGCGCCGGCTCCGGTGACCGATCCACGGGATGTCGAGCGCCGATCAGGCTCGTCGGGGCCACATGTTCCCGGTCCCGGCCACGGGCCGGGCAGTCACCGCGACCATGGCGGTTCACCCGTCGATGCGGTTGCGTCCACGCCCGCCGCGCACCCCCGAACGGACGCCAACCCGATCACCGCCAACCCGATCACCGCCAGCCCGCCAGAAGCCAACCCCGCGCCACACATTCCGGGTAGCCGGGAGCATCGGCGACCGGGACGGTCGTCACGGGAGGAAGCGGCTGAGCGGTCGCTGCGCTCGTTGGTGACGACCCGATCGAGTCAGGTGTCCCCCGTTGCGGCGATGCGCGCTCGAGAGGTGGCCCTGCCGACAGCCGCCGATCTGGCTGCAGCGGAATCAGAGGTCACGCTGGTTCGCCGTCATTACGTGCCGCCGACGGCGTTGACCGCCGGACGGCGAACTGACCGGCAGCGCCGCCGCCCGTCAGACGGCTCCTGACCGCGACCGCCTGCCACCTTCAGTCGGTGGCCGGACGGCGGCTCTGCTTGATCTCCGATCGCCGGCGTTTGGCGTCGAGCCTTCGGCGCCTGGAACCTGCGGTCGGCCGCGTAGGCCGGCGCGCCGGCCCCGCCGGTGCCACCCCGCCACGCAGTAAGGCGGCCATCCGCACCCTGGCCGCCTCCCGGTTCCTGATCTGCTGCCGGTACTCCGAAGCGGCGACGGTCAGCGTCCCGTCGACCAGCCGCCCGGCCAGCCGATCGAGGGCGGCGTTTCGCAGCTGATCGGGCCAGCCGACCAGCGACGGGAGATGAACGGACAACTCGACTCTCGAGTCGGCGGTGTTCACCCTTTGACCGCCAGGACCGGACGAACGGGAGAACCTCCAGACCAGCAGGTGTGCCGGCACGGTCAGGCCGGGTGTCACCTGGAGGTCCCCGAAGGGCTCACTGCGTCCCGTCATCGATGCTGCGGATGAACTGTCCGCGTGCGGGTGCGGACGCGATTGACGGTTTCCCGGTCCCACCCGTACCCCTGCCCTGCGCGGCGCGGAAGGGCCACCGGTCAGGCCGGCAGGTCCTGCGGGCCGGGGTCGGCCTCGTAGGCACTGATCAGGTCGATCCGCCGTTGGTGCCGAGGATCGTGCGAGAAGTCGGTCCCGACGAATACGTCGACAAACGTGAGCGCGGTGGGGATGTCGTGCATCCTTGCGCCCAGCGAGACGATATTGGCGTTGTTGTGCTGACGCGCCAGCTGCGCGGTCTCCAGGTTCCAGGCCAGGGCGGCACGGATTCCTGCCACCTTGTTGGCCGAGATCTGCTCGCCGTTCCCCGAGCCGCCGATGACGACTCCGAGCGAGCCGGGATCGGCGACGACGCGCCTGCCGGTTTCGATGCAGTACGGCGGGTAGTCATCACCAGCGGTGTATTGCGCCGGACCGACGTCGACGACATCGTGTCCGGCCTCGGTGAGATGGGCGAGGACGGCCTGCTTCAGCTCATATCCGGCATGGTCGGAACCCAGGTAGACGCGCATGCGGGTCAGTGTCTCGCACCGGCCCGATCAGGGCACGATCAGGACCGGAAACTTCTGTCGGGCAACGATCGCCCGGGATACGGAGCCGGAGGCAACCCGATGCAGGAAATCGGCGAAACCGGTGTGCCGCTTGCCGACCACCACGCACGCCGCGTCCCGCTCTTCGGCGATCCGCACCAGTTCAGCACCCGCATCCCCGGTGGTTGACACCAATTCCCAGGTGACGTCGACCAGGTCGCCGGACTGGTTCAGGTCGCGGACCAACTCAGCCTCGACGGCGTCCTCGGCCTCGTCGTTGGCCGTCTCCTCCGGCAGCGGGACGTAACCCTCCACCATCGGCATCGCCCGCCGCCTGACGTGCACCAGCAGCAGTGGCCGACCGGTGGCTCTGGACAGGAACACCGCTGCCCGCAGCGGACGACCGCACGCGGTGGCATCGTCCACACCGGCGACGATCGGGCCGCCGCGCAGATCGGGCGGCAGCGGAACGCCCGACGGTGACACTGCCGGCCCCCCGGGGTGGTCAAGGAACGGTTCGCTGCCGTTGGACGTCATCCTTGCCTCCGTGCTGGCAACCGGCGGTCGGTCCGGATCCACCGCGTGGGTTCGGCGGCCGGTCGAGGGTCGCCGGAGCTGCGCCGGTGCGGTTCGGTCGAACCGATGGTGGACCTCGACCACCCTAACCGCGCAGCGACCTGCACCGCCGCAGGGACCGCCCGGCGCACAGCCGCGCCGTCACTGCCGTGCGGCACCGAACACGCCGTCACGGCCGCGCACCGCGGCTTCGGCAGGTCAGTCGAACTGCGGGGATTCGGTCCTGGTCCGCTTGATCTCGAAGAAGTACGGGAACGACGCCAGCTTGACCGCGGCGTCCCACAACTCTCCGGCCTCTTCGCCGCGCGGGATCCTGGTGATGACCGGCCCGAAGAACGCCGAACCGTTGATGTGGATGGTGGGCGTGCCGACGTCATCACCGACCGCGTCCATCCCGGCGTGGTGGCTCGCACGCAACGCCTCGTCGTAATCGGTGCTCGTCGCGGCGGCCGCCAGTCCGGCTGGCAGGCCGACCTCGGCCAGCGCCTGCTGGATGACAATCGTTCGGTCGTCGATCTTCTCATTGTGGATCTTGGTGCCCATCGCGGTGTAGAGCGGTGCCAGCACCTCGTCCCCGTGCGCCCGCGCCGCGGCGATGGCGACCCGGACCGGACCCCATGCGGTCTCCAGCCGCTGCTTGTAGTTCTCGCTGATCGCGCGGTTCTCGTTGAGCACGGCGAGGCTCATCACGTGGAAGCGGACGTCGATGTTGCGGACCTTCTCCGCCTCGAGCACCCATCGGGAGGTGACCCAGGCGAACGGGCACGCCGGGTCGAACCAGAAGTCCACCCGATCACGACCTGCGGATGCGGCCTGGCCGCCCGCCGGGAACCCGGACGACGAGGGAAGGTCGCTGAACATGGTGGATCCTGCGTTCTGCGTCATCGATGCAACTCCTCTTAACTCAGATGTCTGTACGAGAATGGGCGCGGACACGGCCACCGCCCCAGGCCGCCCGTGGGCGGCCCCTGCTGTGCGCAACCGGCGCTCGGGGGATCTTGTTCCCCAGCAGGCCTGACCCCTCCGACGGCTGCGCGCCTCTAGACTCCTGTCGCTCGCTTGATTGGCCAGCTCGATCTGTCGGCCCGAGCACTGTCGGCCCGAGCACCAGCGCGATCCGCCATGGCGGCACCGCCAAGGGCCCCGAACGGAAGGACCAGCATGTCGCAGGCTCCGAACCTGACCCGTGCCGCAGCTGCGGAACGGTCGGCGATCGTGTCCACCTCGGCGTACGACATTGTCATCGACGTCACCGACGGAGCGGGCGCACCAGGAGAGAAGACCTTTGCCACCACGTCCACGGTGAGCTTCACCGCAGAACCCGGCGCCAGTACCTTCGTCGACTTCGTCGGTGAAGGCATCGCATCGGCGACCCTGAACGGCCGCCCGCTGGACGTGGGTTCCTGGACCATTGCCGGTGGATTGGCGCTGCACGATCTGGCTGCGGAGAACGTCCTGACCGTCGACGCGGTCGGCCTGTACACCAACACGGGTGAGGGTCTGCACCGGTTCGTGGATCCGGTCGACGGTGCGGTCTACCTCTACTCCCAGTTCGAGACGGCCGATGCCAAGCGGCTGTACGCCTGCTTCGATCAGCCGGACCTGAAGGCGCGGTTCACCGTGCGGGTCACCGCCCCGCAGGATTGGCAGGTCGTCTCCAACGGCACCCGGACCGGTACGGAGACCGATCCCAGTGGCGCGGTCGCGCACAGCTTCGCCACCACCGAACCGATGAGCACGTACGTCACCGCGCTGATCGCGGGGCCGTACCACGTCGTCCGCGATCATCACGATGGCATCGACCTGGGGATCTACTGCCGGTCCACGCTGGCCCAGTACCTCGATGCCGACAGGCTTTTCACCGAGACCAAGCAGGGTTTCGACTTCTTCCACCGGGCGTTCGGCGTGCGGTACCCGTTCGGGAAGTACGACCAGCTGTTCGTGCCCGAGTTCAATGCGGGCGCGATGGAGAATGCCGGAGCGGTGACCTTCCGGGAGGAGTACGTCTTCCGGTCCAGGGTCACCCGGTACCTGTACGAACGCCGCTGCGAGACGATCCTGCACGAGATGGCGCACATGTGGTTCGGCGACCTGGTCACCATGCGCTGGTGGGACGACCTGTGGCTCAACGAGTCGTTCGCCACCTGGGCCTCCGTGGTGGCGCAGGTCTCGGCCACCGAGTACAGCTCGGCCTGGACCACCTTCGCCAATGTGGAGAAGTCCTGGGCCTACGTCCAGGACCAGCTCCCGTCGACCCATCCGATCGCCGCCGACATGGTCGATCTGGCAGCGGTCGAGGTCAATTTCGACGGAATCACCTACGCCAAGGGCGCCAGTGTGCTCAAACAACTGGCGGCCTATGTCGGCTTCGAGGAGTTCCTCACGGGTCTGCGGGCCTACTTCGCTGCCCATGCCTTCGGCAACGCAACCCTGGAGGATCTGCTCGCAGCGCTCGAGCAGACCTCCGGCCGGGACCTGCACGCGTGGGCCGGCTCCTGGCTGCAGACCACCGGACTGAACACCATCAGCGCCGACATCGACACCGATGACGCCGGCATCATCACCCGGTTCGAGATCCTCCAATCCGGTGCCGAACCCGGTGCGGGTGAACAGCGCCCGCACCGACTCGCAGTCGGGGTCTACGACCACGACGCGGCCGGCGCACTCCGGCGTACCGAACGGGTCGAGCTGGACGTGATCGGTGAACGGACAGCGGTACCCGGGCTGGTCGGCAAGCAGCGGGGCTCACTGGTCCTGCTCAACGACGACGATCTGACCTATTGCAAGGCGAGGCTGGATCCGGCCTCTCTGCGCAGCGCCATCGACGGAATCGCCGCCGTCGCCGAATCGCTCCCGAGAACCCTGCTGTGGTCCGCGGTGTGGGAAATGACACGAGACGCCTTGATGCGGGCCAGGGACTTCGTCGCCCTTGCCGTACGAGGGATGCGGACAGAGGATCAGATCGGGGTCCTGCAGCGCGTTTTCGCTCAACTGCAGGTAGCGGTCGGGTCCTATGCCGAGCCGGCATGGGCGGCGGCGGAGGGTTGGCCCGCGGTCGCCGAGGCCCTGCACACCGCAGCTGTGTCGGCGCCGCCGGCCAGCGACACCCAACTGGCCGCGGTGCAGGCGCTCGCGGGCGTCAGACTGGAGTCGGCTCATCTGTCCGAGATCGCGGGGTGGCGGGACGGTTCGGCGCCGCTCGATGGCCTCACCGTCGACACCGATCTTGGCTGGACGCTGCTGGGCGCGCTGGTCGCGCACGGTGTGGCAGGGCCGGCCGAGATCGACGCCGCTGCCGCAGCCGACTCCACCGCGTCGGGGGAACGGAGTGCGACCCAGATGCGTGCCCTGCTGCCGACCACAGAGAACAAGGCTGCCGTCTGGCACCGACTGGTCAGCGACGACGGCATGGCCAACGCATTGCAGAGCGCCGCGATCGCCGGGTTCAATCACCCGGCCCAGACCCATTTGCTGCAGCCGTTCGTGGAGAGCTATTTCGAGGTGATCGACGACGTCTGGTCCCGACGGTCGATCGAGGTCGCACAGAAGGTGATCGTCGGGCTCTACCCGAGGTGGGCCGTTGACCAGCGCACCGTGGACCGGACCGAAGCCTGGGCGGCGGGCGAACACCCCGCAGCCCTGCGCCGGTTGGTGTCGGAGGGCCGCGCCGGAATCGAACGCGCGCTCCGGGCCCGAGCGGCGGACGCGGCCGGCGAGTGACCGCCGACGGCTACCAGGTAGAACGCTCGGGCAGGGTTCCTGCCTGGTCGGCGAGGATGCGGATGCCCGTGATCAACGCTCCCGGGATGTCACCGTCGCCACATGATGCGACCACGGCGAGGACGGCCAGCCGGGCGGCCCTATCGCTGATCCGTCGTGCTGCCTCCCCACCGGTGGCAACCTCGACGACCCGCTGTCCGGGAGAGATGGCCAGCAGCACCGCGTCCGGCGCGTCAGCACCGAGTCCGGCGAGCAGGCTCTGGGCGGATGCTTCGGTGTTCTCGCCGAGATCGCCCAGATAAGCGGAGAACCTCAGACCGGTGAACCGCTCCGCCTCGCGGATCACATCGTCCAGCAGCTCGAGCTGAACCGTGGTGAGCGGTTGTTCCGCTCCACCGCTCGGTCCGACCTGCGGGTTCCAGTACTTGACCGCGAGCGGTCCCATCGCCTCGATGTCGGAGCTCGAGAAGTCCTCACCCTCACCATGTGCCACGAGCGCCACCACCCCTCCGCCGGGCACCATCCGCGGCGCCTGCCGATACCACCGGCTGATCTCCGGCCCACCACTGGGCGGGATACTCCCACGGCGAGCCAGGCCGGTACTTCGCGGGTTTGCCCTTGGCTCGTCCCGGAATGAGAGTCAGGACGGCGATCAGGGCATAGATCAGCACGGGTATCCCGACGAACACTGTCAGCGTCTGAAGGATGGTCACGACGGTCACGGTATCCGACCGGCTTTGTCCGGGCCCGGCAACCCGGCGCTGACCGGGCGTGAGGTTCTTTTCGGCCTCGACCCGCGCGGGTGTCAGTTCTCGGACGGCTCTTCCGCCGCCTCGATTGCGGGTTCGGGCGCGATGAAGGAGCGCACCACGAACAGCCCCAGCACGAGGATCAACACACCTGCGATCAGGAATACCGCCGGAATGCCCCAGTGCTCGCCGACCACGCCGCCCAACGCGGCACCGACCGGTATGACGCCCCAGGCGACGACCCGGAAGGCGCTGGAGACACGGGCGATCATGGTCCGCGGCGTTCGACGCTGGCGGCGGGTGGCCGACAGCACGTTCCACGTTCCGCCGGCCAGCCCCATCACGGCGTAGGCGGCCAACGCGACCCCGACGACCGGGAACAGGCCCAACGCGATCATGGTCGCGCTGATCCCGAAAAGAGCGACCATCATGGTCTGCCCGCCACGCAGTCGCGAGTTGCTGCGCCCGACCAGGGCGGCGGCGGTCAGCGTGCCGATCGAGTACGCGACCAGCAGCAACGGGTAGGTGGCCTCCGACATCTTCAGGGTCTGCGTGCCGTAGAGCACCAGGACTGCGTCGGTGGCGGCGTTCGCGATCACCATGATGGCGACCGTGACGACCAGCACCCGGAGCACCGGGTCGCTCACCAGCCGCCGCAATCCCTCTCTGATCTGAAAAAGTGCCCCCGACTCTGGGTCGCGGCGGCGGCGCGCTCCGGCACCATCGTCGGGGAACGCATCCCCACTTCCCGGCACCACCGCACCGGTACCGTCGGGCCCCGAGATCGGGGTGAGATCGATGCCTGCGCGGTCCATCGAGGCGGTGTCCATTCCCATCGGGTGCAGACCCGGCGACGGGGAGGCGGTGTCGTCGTTCACGGCCTGATCGGCAGCCCCGCCTGGCGGGGCATGCGGCTTCTCGGGCGGCACCCGGATGGTGGCCACCGTCGCTGCGGCGACCAGGAAGCACGCAGCGGAAACCGCGAAGGGCAGAGCCGGGTTCAGCAGGAAGAGCACACCGGCAGCAAGGGGGCCCGCCATGTCGAGCGCGATGGTCTCCACCGTCACGAAACGGGCGTTGGCCCGCTCCAGGTGGGCGGACGGCACCAGCCGGACGACCAGTGACTGAGCGGACCCGTCGGCGAACGTCTCCGCCGACGTGATGACGAAACCGAAGACAGCCAACTCGAGGATCGACACCGACCCTGTCACGATCAGCGCCGTCAGCGCGAGCGTCGCGAGGGCGCGGGCGACGTGCGCGGTGGCCATCACCCTGGCCGGATCGAGGCGATCGACCAACGCGCCCGCCGGTATCGCGATGAGCAGCCACGGCAAGGTGGCGGCCACTGCCACGGTCGCGACGGCGCCGGCCGACGGATCGATGCTCGCGGCGAGCAGCGGCAGGGCGATCACCCGGAGGCCGTCTCCGCTCAGCGAGCCGGCCCAAGCGACCAGCAGTCGCCGGAAGGACCCGGGCAGTCCTGCGGACGCCGCGGCCGGTGGTACCTGCACTCCGCGCCTCCTCGGCTTCGCAGTCCGACCCGCAGCGGGCCGGTCTCGCGGTGCGTTACCAGCCGCTAACAGACTGCCACAGCTGACCCAGGTCCCGTGCGCGCACCGCGCTGAACCGGATTCACGTTCGGGGAGTTGGGGTCGCCCGCCCGATCAGATGCCCTCAGATCCTCTGACGACAACGTCACACAACCCGTGCACCAAACGGATGGGACGCTCATTCGGGGCTGATTCGGACGCAAAATGGGGCGAGATGGGAGCGGTTTCAGCAGATGGAATGCGCGATGGGATGAACCTTTCCCCTAATGGGGGCGGCCCAAATGGGTTGGATCACCCGTTTGCCAACGAGTGATGCCCACCTGTCGCAACACTGACCCGCCGGCAGTCACAGCGCGTGAGAACGCGGTTGGGCCATTCAGGTCGAGGCCCAGTGCGACTGCCTATATTGATATTGCGGGTCACGGAAGCCAGGTGGTTCCAGAACTATTGTGACGCAAGGCTTTTCAATCCGCAAGAGCAAGTGACAAAAGAGTTCGGACACAGTTTCACAGTCAACTGAATCGCTCTCAGCCATCGTCATTCCCCCCAAAACTTCCCCTCACTGCAGGGGCTATCCGAGGAGTCACCATGAACAGCAGCAACGGAACCATCGTCGGCCGTGGTAGCAGGGTCGGCCGCGGAAGCCGCGTGGGCCGTGGTAGCAGGGTCGGCCGCGGAAGCCGCGTCGGCCGTGGCAGCAGGGTCGGCCGCGGAAGCCGCGTCGGCTGATACTGCAACTGCGACGTCGCGTCACCCAGTTGAGCGACGCTCCGTACCGACGGTGATCCCATCGGTACGGATCGGAATTGACGTTCTCAGTAGTATGTACAAGCCTCAGGCGGCGACGGCCAGCCAGGGTTCCCAGCAAGGATCGGCATCCTCGGTCGACCACAGTCGACCGAAAGCCCCCCGGCGCGGCGGCCCGGGAACGAAGGACATCGACCAGCCCAGTTCCTCGAGGAGGCGGTCGGCCTTCTTGGCATTGCACCGCACGCAGCAGGCGACACAGTTCTCCCAGGAATGTGTGCCACCCCGGCTCTTCGGGACCACGTGATCAATGGTCTCGCCGCGGCCGTGACAGTAGGCACACCGGCGGGCATCCCGGCGCAGGACACCCGCCCTGGTGACGGCGGGTGGCGCCTGATACGGCACACGAACGTACCGGCGGAGCCGAACGACGGCGGGCACGGTGACCGCCAGCGACGGAGACCGCAGTACCGGTGCTCCGGACCTTTCCAGCACGCATTCGGCTTTCCCTGCCACCACCAGTACCAGAGCGCGGCGCCCGGTCACCACCGCCAGCGGTTCATGGCTGGCATTGAGCAACAACACCCGGACCAGTGTCACGGCCGGCCTGGATTCGCTGTCGCGGCGGATGGGGGTTCCGAACGGTCGCGCCGGCGCAGGCCGACGGGCCGCCCGACCACTACCGTCCATCCGCACCTCCCGCGAGCCGTTGCCCGCGTCGGAAGATCCCGTCCCTGCGGTGTCCCACCACTTGACCGGGCGACGTCGACACCAGCCGGCTTCGAACCATCCCGGAATCTCACCGCAAATGTCTGTGAGAAGGATAACCACACCGCCCCGACCCCGTGTTCTACGCGCGCCGGGAGGTCGTGCCGTCGTGTCCGGTACTGCGATTGAAGGCCCCGCGGCGTGAGAACGAGCACCCGCGCCGCGAGAACGAGCACTGCCGGCCAGGACGGGCGCGGAAAGTCGCTAGGTTGGCAGCGACCCATTGCTGCCCGCCGGGCATCGAAACAAAGGAACGCCAGCCACCGTGCAGATCGCCCAGCCCGACTGCGCGGCCGACGAGGGTTCCGTCTGCCAGTGGATGTGGCAGAACACCGGCATCGATGTGCTGGCCGCCAACGGCAATGCCATCGTGTCGGCGGGGCTGCACATCCTGCTCATCCTGCTGTCCGCGCTGATCGTCCGGTTCCTCGTCTATCGCGCGATCAACAGGTTGACCAGGATGACCGTCGACGGATCGACGCCGGCGCTGCTCAGACCGTTGCGCACGGGCGCGGTTCGGACGTTTTCCACCGGGCTGTCGGTGGAACGGCGAGCGCAGCGGACCAGGGCGATCGCGTCCCTGCTCAAGTCGATCAGCTCATTTCTGATCGTCGGGATCGCCGCGGTGCTGATCCTCGCCGAACTGGGCATCGACATCGCTCCCCTGCTGGCGTCGGCCGGTATCGCCGGGGTGGCCCTCGCGTTCGGGGCGCAGAACCTGGTGAAAGATTTCCTGGCCGGGATCTTCATGACGCTGGAAGACCAGTACGGGGTCGGCGACAGCGTCGATCTGGGGCCGGCGGCCGGAACCGTAATCGCCGTCACCTTGCGGACGACCACCGTCCGTGCGGGTGACGGAACCATCTGGCACGTCCGCAATGGTGAAGTCCTCAGGGTCGGCAACTCCAGCCAGGGTGAGGCGGTCGTCACCGTCCGGCTCCCGTTGCCCTATGACGCCGATACCGACCGGGCCGGGGCCATCGCCCTGGCCGCAGCGCTGACGGTCGCAGCATCACCGGACTTCTCCGACACCGTGGTCGAGCAACCAGCACTGCTCGGCATCGTTGCCATGGCTCCTGGCGCGGTGACCATCGCGCTGTCCGCGACGGTTCGGGCGGGTGACCAGGACCGGTTCCTGCGCGCGGTCCGCGGCGCGATCAAGAACTCGTTCGACGCCGCGCTCGATGCGGACCCGACGGCGGATTTCCGTCCGCCCGGGGCGCCACCACCGGGCGACCTTGGGTGACCGCCACCCGATCCGGCGAAGGGGCAACACGCAACGGCCGTGGTCGGCTGCGAGCGTCGGACCGGTCGCCACCGTCACCGGCGGTGCAGGTTCGGCAAGCCGGTGCGGGACAATGCATCGGTGACCGCTCCCCCAACGTTCTACGACGAGATCGGCGGACATCCGGTGTTCGCCGGGATCGTCGAACGCTTCTACGCGACTGTCGCCCAGGATCCGGTGCTGCGACCGCTGTACCCCGAGGAGGAGCTGGCCGCCGCCGAGGTGAGACTGCGGATGTTCCTCGAGCAGTACTGGGGCGGGCCGCGGACGTACTCGGAACTCAGAGGTCACCCGCGGCTACGGATGCGGCACGCGCCCTTCGTCATCGGGTTGCGGGAACGCGACGCCTGGCTGTCGGCAATGCGGACCGCCGTCGACGGCGCAGGGTTGGACGAGTCGCATCGTGAGCGGCTGTGGGCCTATCTGGAAATGGCTGCCGACAGCATGGTCAACTCACTGACCTGAGATCGCTCGGCTGCAGTTCCAACGCCAGCGGGCGACTCAGACGAGCAGCGGCAACAGTGAGTGCCGGCGCCGGACGACGGCGCCGTACCTGGCATCGATCCGCGCCCAGGCATCGGTGGCACTGATCCGCACCACCTCGTCCGGAACCGCAGGCGCGAAGCCCATGCCGGCCAGCGCGAAGATCAACCGCAGGGTGAGCACCACCCGCATCCCGGCACCAGAGACGGTGAGCACCTCGGTGTCCAGCAGCGCGGTGGACGCCGCTCCAGCGGGACCGGGACGATCACGCGCAGTACTGGCGCCCTCCTCGGCGAGCGCCGCCAGCACGGAGGCCGGCACCTCGTCGACGGTCACCCAACCGCCGGGCGGCGGGAGCTGCGAGCGCCACACCGCATCGATCGCCGGTCCGGGGTCGACGTCCGCCGCGGTCGCCACCGCAAGCCCGGACAGCAGATTGCCCGCATGCACGGTCACGTCCACCGGCGTGAGCGTGCCGCGGACCGCCCTGGTCACCAACGCGTCGAATGGCGTGGTCGCCCACATCCGCACGACATCCGCGTCGGCGCGTAACCGCACCGGGCCGGACGGATCCCAGCGCGCCACCCGGCCGGCGAAGGCGGCGGCATCGTCGCGATCCTCCCTGCCGGCGGGCGTCAGCCGCGCACCCGCTCGCCCCGATCCGTCCGGAAGCGATGAAGGGGTCATTGCTGCGCACCGTTGGGCACGGGCACACCCGCGTCATGCAGGAACGGCAACAGGTAGGCGCGTTCCCGGTCGTCGATCCGCCGGGGCCGGAAGGTGACGGGGTCGACGGGCACCAGCACCGATGACGCCGTGGCGGCAGTCACGCCGGCCACGCTCAGCACATAATCGACCGTCATGGACGCCTGGCCGAGCTTCGTCAGGCCCATCGAGACGGTGACCGGCACCTCCATGCCGATCGGCCGCTTGTAGTCGATCTCCAGACGGGCGACCACGATGCCCTCGGTCAGCCGGTCGATGCCGTGCTTGGCCGCTTCCGAGAACAGCCAGTCGACCCGCGCCTCCTCGAGCAACGTGACCGTCTTGGCGTTGTTCACGTGCCGGAAGGCATCCAGATCCGACCACCGCACCCGCACCTGCGTCACATACCGTCGCGCCACGCCACACTCCTGATTCGCGCCAGACCAACCGAACACCGCATCGCCACGCTCAACGAATCATCGAGCGGATCTCCCGTGCGGCGACGGACAGCGCCGCCAGATCGCTGCCCGAGACGGTCGAGATCTCGGCCAGCGTTCGCCGGGCACGCGCGAGCCTCGAGGCGTTCTCCTGCTCCCACTGCGCGATCTTGTGCTGCGCGTCCTGGTCAGGCGATGTCGTGGACAGCACGTCCGCGGTGAGCAAACGCTGCGAGCGGTAGAGATCGTCGCGTAGCGCCTGCCGGGCCAGCGCGTGCCACCGGTCGCCGCGTTCCAGGTCGGTGACCGCGGACAGCAACCGGTCGAAGTCGAGATGCGCCGACAGCGCATACAGCAGGTCGGCGCATTCCCGCAGGTCCCGTCCGGTGACCGCCGCGACGTCGACGGCGTCAAGCAGGCTGAACGTGTGCAGCGAGTACGCCACGGTGAGGGCGAGTTCGGACGGGGTGCCCATGTCGACGAGTTCCGCGGTCTCCGCTGCGACGCTGTCCCGGTCGGCGCCGCACACCAACTGCGGGAGCCCCGGTGACAGCTGCGCCACCGGGCCCGCGTACCGGACTATTTCCGCTTGAACGTCCAGCGGTTGCGGGCGGCGGGTGAGCAGCCACCGGGTCACCCGGTCCAGCAGCCGCCTGGTGCGGAGCCTGAGGGTGTCCTGGGTCTTGGCGGGCGCCTTGTTGTCCAGCGCCGCGATGGCCGCCCACGCGGCGGGCAGGTCGAAGACCTCGCTGGCGATCGTGTAGGCCCGGATGGCGTCCTCGGCAGTGGCCGCCATCTCCTCCTCGAGCCGGAAGGCGTACGAGATCCCTGCCCTGTTCACCATTTCATTGACCGTCTCGGTGGTGACGATCTCCCTGGCCAGCGGATGAGCGGTGATGGCCTCCATCGCTCCCGGCGATCCGTCCCGCATGTTCCTCGGGAAGTACTCCGGGAGCCGGCGGGCATAGGCGGGATCGTCCGGCAGTGAACTAGCCAGCATGGCGGCCGACAACCCCGACTTGACGTAGGCCAGCAGCACCGACAGCTCCGGGCCGGCCAGACCCTCACCCGCCGAGATGCGGGCCGCGATCTGCGCATGGCTGGGCAAGAATTCCAGCGCCCGGTCCAGCCCGCCGGATTCGACGAGAGCATCGAGCAGTCGCGCATGGACGGACAGCATGGCCGGCGCGTGCAACCGGGCAGCACCGAGAACCCTGTTCTGACCGCGGTTGTCGGCGAGCACGAGGTCGGCGACCTCGTCGGTCATGGAACTGAGCAGGCTCAGCCGCCCGGCCTCGTCCAGCTCACCGCGCTCCATCCGGTACTGCAGCGCGATCTTGATGTTGACCTCGTGGTCGGAGGTGTCGACACCGGCCGAATTGTCGATCGCGTCGGTGTTGATCCGCCCACCCGCCCGGGCGAACTCGATCCGCCCGAGCTGGGTGACGCCGAGGTTGCCACCCTCTCCGACGACCTTGGCCCGCAGTTGACCGCCGTCGACGCGGACAGCATCGTTCGCCTTGTCCCCCACGTCCGCGTTCGATTCCGTGGACGCCTTGATGTAGGTGCCGATGCCGCCGTTCCACAGCAGATCCACCGGGGCCAGCAGGATGGCCCTGATCAACTCCGTCGGCGCGAGCGCGGTGACGTCCTCCGCCAGACCGAGCGCGTCCCGCATCTGATCGGTGATCGCTATGGACTTGGCGGTGCGCGGGAACACTCCGCCGCCCGCCGAGATCAGCGACGCGTCGTAGTCGGTCCAGGATGATCGCGGCAGTTCGAACAGCCGCATGCGCTCGACGAACGATTCCGCGACGTCTGGGTCCGGGTCGATGAAGATGTGCCGGTGGTCGAACGCGGCGACCAACCGGATGTGCTGGCTGAGCAGCATGCCGTTGCCGAACACGTCACCGGACATGTCGCCGACGCCGACACAGCTGAAATCCTCGGCCTGGGTGTTGATCCCGAGTTCCCGGAAGTGGTGTTTGACCGATTCCCAGGCTCCCCGTGCGGTGATGCCCATGGCCTTGTGGTCGTAGCCGACACTGCCGCCGGAGGCGAAGGCGTCGTCGAGCCAGAAGCCGTAGTCGTGCGCGACCCCGTTCGCGATGTCGGAGAAGGTGGCGGTGCCCTTGTCCGCGGCGACCACGAGGTAGGAGTCGTCACCGTCGCGGCGGACGACCCGCTCCGGCGGGACGATCCGCTCGGCCTGACGGTTGTCGGTGAGGTCCAGCAGGCCGGCGATGAACATCTTGTAGCAGGCGATGCCCTCGGCCAGTTGCTGCTCGCGGTCGGCCTGCGGTTCGCCGGTGAGCGCCGGCGGCCGCTTGACGACGAAGCCGCCCTTGGCGCCGACCGGGACGATGACGGCGTTCTTGACCTCCTGCGCCTTGACCAACCCCAGGATCTCGGTGCGGAAATCCTCCGGCCGATCGGACCAGCGAAGACCGCCCCTGGCCACGTCACCGAACCGCAGATGTACCCCTTCGAGCCTGGGCGAGTACACCCAGATCTCGTGCGCAGGAACAGGTTTGGGCACACCGGGGATGCGATGCGGGTCGAGTTTGACGGACAGGAACGAGCGCCGGTGACCGCTGTCGTCCAGCCGGTACTCGTTGGTGCGCGATGTCGCGCGGATCACCATCATCAAGGTGCGAAGGATCCGATCGGCATCCAGGCTGGTCACCTCGTCCAGCGCGCCGGAGATGGCGTCGGCGATGCGATCCGCCTCGGCGGTCCGTTCCTGCGGCGCACCGATGAACAGGTCCGGATCGAACTGCACGGCAAACAGCCGGGCAAGGTCAGCCGCGACCTGCGGATGCGTGTCCAGCACCTGCTCGACATAGCCCTGTGTGTAGGGGGTCCCGATCTGGCGGAGGTAATGGGCGTAGGCCCGCAGCATTGCCACCTCGCGCCAGTTGAGACCGGCTGCCAGGACCAGCTGATTGAAGCCGTCGACCTCGCTGTCGCCTCGCCAGGCCGCGATGAAGGCCTCCGACAGTCTGTTGCGCAGCTCTGGATCGTCGGCGCCGCGGGAGACGTGGTCCTGCGGGAACGACAACCCGAAGTCGTAGATGCGGGCGGTGTTCCCGGTGTTGAGCCGGACCTCGAACGGCCGTTCGTCCAGCACGTCGGCACCCAGGGTCTGCAGCACCGGCAACGCCCGGGAGAGCGTGACCGCGCCGCCGGTGACGTACAGCTTGAGCCGCCAGTCGCCGACTGCACCGGGCGCGCTGCGGATCATCGTCAGCGCAAGATCGCCGGGCCCGTCGAGCTGGTCGATGAGCCGCAGATCGGCCACCGCGTCCTCGACTCGGTAGACCTCCTTGTAACCCTCGTCGAACGCCTCTGCGTACCGGGACAGCGCGCCGGCGGTGTCCAGATCCTCGTCGCCGCCCCCGACGACCGCTGCCACCAGGCGGTCGTCCCACGTGCGGATGGTGCCCCGCAACGCCTTCGTCAGCGCCGTGACGTCCGGTCGCACCGGGTGCGCCGGATCGGTTCGGACGGTGAAATGCACTGCAGCGAGAAGCGAGTCGCCGACCCTTGCGGTGTAGCGGAGGCCCGTTCCATGGAAGGCGTCGGTCAGGATCTGCTGCATCGCGAGCCGGCTGCCGGTGGTGTACCGGTCACGCGGCAGGTACACCATCACCGACACGAACCGGCCGAACGGATCCGGTTGCAGGAAGGCGCGCAGCCGGCGACGGCTGGCCAGTTGCAGCACGCTGCTGACCACGTCGACCACCAGATCGGTGTCCGCCCAGAACAGTTCGGCCCGCGGGTAGGTCGCGAGCAGGTCCATCGCGCGCTGGCCGGTATAGGTGTCCGGTGCGGCACCGAGGGTCGACAACACCTGCTGCACCGTCAACCGCAACACCGGCGTCGCGGTGATCTCGGCATTGAGTGCGCGCGGTGTGAGGATCCCCAGGAAACGGTGCTCCCTGACCACCGAGCCGTCCGGCCCGAGAATGCGCGCCCGGACCTCGAACGGCGGAACGTCCCTGGTCAGGGCCGAGCCCTCCGACGCCTGGGTCAGCAACAGGTGCGCCGGCGCACCGCCGGCCGCGGCCGCCGGGAGGTCGTCGATCGGACCGGAGACGTCGTCGCGCAGTATGCCGAGACCCGAACCGGCGACCTTGGCGGCACCGTCGGCACCGGGTTGCGTCTCGTAACGGCAGTAGCCCAGGAACGTCATGTTCCCGGAGATCAGCCAGTACAGGAAGTCGGCCGCCTCCGACACCTCCTGCGCCGAGCGGGGTGAGAACGTGCCACGCAGTTCGGCAGCCGCCGTGGCCGCCGCCCCGGTGAGGGCACCGCCGTCACCGACGATCGCCCGCACGTCGTCCAGCGCGTGCCGCAGGCAGTCCTCGATCGTTTCCGCCCGCTGCGCATCGGACAGCCGGTCGATCAGGACGTGCATCCACGACTCGCGGTACGTGGACGCCGATTCCGCAGCCCTTCCCGACTCACCGGCGACCTCGAGCAGGGAGCCGTCGGCGGCTCGTCTGCCGATCAGGATGGGATGCAGCACGCGATGCACCGTGACGTCCTGCATGGTCAGCGCACCGATCACCGAATCGACCAACGACGGCATGTCGTCGGTGACGATGTTGATCACGGTTCTGGTGTCGGTCCACCCGGCGGTGCCCTCGCTGGCCGACGACGCCGGGTTGAACACCCGGATCTTCACCTCACCGGGTTGGCGCTGCTGACCGACGCGCCAGTGACCGTCGACGATGCCCAGTACATCCTGGGCGAACTTTGGCTGGTCCTCGACCGGCACGTGCCGGAAATAGGCGTCGATCATCGATGCCCGATCGGGGCGCAGTGCGATGGCCCTGCCGACCGCCGACTCCGGGTCGAATTCCGCCATCGCCGTGAGCCCCAGATCCGGCGCCAGGCCGGGAGTGTCCGTTTGAGTCATCGGTCGATCCGGATCTTCATTGGCCCTCCCACGTCCGGGCGCGGGCGCGCCCCAAATCGAGCGCGACGCTGCGCCCGGTCCGCAGCGAGCCTATGCCCTGCCGGAGGGCCTCACTGGCGCATCCCGCGGGATGGGCGATTGGTCCCACTGCATCGCTCCCACCGTGAGCGATTGCTCCCACTGTGCGGGCAAGACCGGTCGCCGTACCCCGACGGCGTGATCCACGCGACCGCCGGTGTACCCGACGCGACCGGCGAGCGTTCAGTCCCTGGTCAGCTTGCGGTGCGTCACCCGGTGCGGGCGAGCGGCGTCCACGCCGAGGCGGGACACCTTGTTCTTCTCGTAGTCGGAGAAGTTGCCCTCGAAGAAGTACCACTTCGACTCGTCATCGTCGGTCCCCTCCCAGGCCAGGATGTGCGTGCACGTCCGGTCCAGGAACCAGCGATCGTGGGAGATCACGACTGCGCAGCCCGGGAATTGCTCGAGCGCGCCTTCCAGCGAACCGAGCGTCTCGACATCCAAGTCGTTGGTCGGCTCGTCGAGCAGGATCAAGTTGCCGCCCTCCTTGAGGGTGAGAGCCAGATTGAGCCTGTTCCGCTCGCCGCCGGAGAGCACCCCGGACGGCTTCTGCTGGTCCGGTCCCTTGAAGCCGAATGCCGACACGTACGCCCGCGACGGCATCTCGACGTGCCCGACCTTGATGTAGTCGAGCCCGTCGGAAACCACCTGCCAGACGTTCTTGGCCGGGTCGAGGCCGGAGCGGCTCTGGTCGACGTAGGACAGCTTCACCGTCTCACCGATCTTCACCGATCCTGCGTCCGGCTCCTCGAGACCGACGATGGTCTTGAACAGGGTTGTCTTTCCGACGCCGTTGGGGCCGATGACGCCCACGATGCCGTTGCGCGGCAAGGTGAACGACAGGTCGTCGATCAGCACCCGCTCGTCGAAGCCCTTCTTCAGGTCGTGCACCTCCACGACGATCGAGCCCAGCCGCGGCCCCGGCGGGATCTGGATCTCCTCGAAGTCCAGCTTGCGGGTGCGATCGGCCTCGGCTGCCATCTCCTCGTACCGGGCGAGCCGGGACTTCGACTTCGCCTGCCGGGCCTTGGCCCCCGACCGAACCCAGGCGAGTTCCTCCTTGAGACGCTTTGCGAGCTTGGCGTCCTTACGACCCTCGATGGACATCCGCTCGGCCTTCTTCTCCAGATAGGTGGAGTAGTTGCCCTCGTACGGAATGAGCCTTCCCCTGTCCACTTCCGCGATCCACTGCGCGACGTTGTCCAGGAAGTACCGATCGTGGGTGACGGCGAGCACGGCGCCGGCGTACGACGCCAGGAACTGCTCGAGCCACTGCACCGACTCGGCGTCCAGGTGGTTGGTCGGCTCATCGAGCAGCAGCAGGTCGGGCGCGGACAGCAGCAGCTGGCACAGCGCCACCCGGCGCCGCTCGCCACCGGAGAGGATGTCGACCGGTGAATCGCCCGGCGGGCAGCGCAGGGCATCCATAGCCTGGTCGATCTTGGCCTCCAGGTCCCAAGCGCCGGCGTGGTCGAGCTCCTCGATGAGGTCGCCCATCTCCGCCATCAGCGCTTCGTTCTCGTAGTCGGTCTCAGCCAGCACGGCGACCTCGTTGTAGCGCGCCATCTTGGCGTTGATGCCGCCGAAGGCGAGCTGGATGTTCTCCAGCACGGTCTTGGTCTCGTCGAGCTCAGGCTCCTGCATGAGGATGCCGACGGTGTAGCCGGGGGTCAGAAAAGCTTCACCGTTGCTGGGTGTGTCCAGCCCGGCCATGATCTTGAGGATCGTGGATTTACCGGCGCCGTTGGGACCGACAACGCCGATCTTGGCGCCCGGATAGAACGACATCGTCACGTCATCGAGGATGACCTTGTCACCAACGGCCTTGCGGGCCTTCTTCATGGTGTAGATGAACTCGGGCAACGGGGATCCTCTCGACAGCTTGCGTGTGTGCGCGGCGCCGTGGCTCGAGCCGGGTGGACGCTGCGGTGGGGGTGCCACCTCGTCCGCGCCACTCGACCGCGCACCGCGGAGGTGGCGACTCGACGCCGCCCTACAGTCTGCCGGACTCGAACGGGTGGTGGAGCCGCTGTGGCGGGCGTCCTCCCGCAGCCGCGTCCGGCTGGGGAGTCCGGTGGGGCAGACTGGGGACAAAGTAAAGACATGGTCAAGGAGTTCAGTGTCGGTCGACGAGCGGCACACCGGGCCGTTCACGCCGATGCCCCCGGTGTCCGACCTTGAATACGGCAGCGCGCCCCTTCGCCTCGGCCTGCGCGCTGACCGTGCCCGCCGGCGCGCGGGCTACCGCAGCCGGTGGTGGTTCCCGTTGGTGCTGCTGCTCATCGCCCTGTCCGGCTCCTGGGAGCTGTTGAAGGCGGATCAGTTGCTGGCCGACCAACTCATCTGGCCGACGCAGGGCGCGCAGTTCGTCGAGGTCGGTCCGGTGCCGCAGAACCCGGATGTCACCGGCGGACGGATCATGATCGTGGCCGGGGGCCTGAACCGCAAGAGCGGCACCGGTCCGGCGGCCGCGCTGATGCCGTCGCTGACGGTCGGCCACACCAGGGTGTTCAGCCTGGTCTACGGCAGCGGCATCAACGACCGCGACCTCATCGACAAATTCGATGCACTGATGAACCGTCTGCAGCCGCGGGAGGTCAGCTTCTTCGGCAGCAGCATGGGCGGTGACGTCGTCCTCAACCTCGCCGCGCACGTGCAGGAGATCCGCGACGGCTACCGGCAGGAATTGCTTGCCGCGTCCGTTGCCGCCACCCGGACCGGGACGCCGGCCGCCGCCATCCTGGCGGGATCGCTCGGCGCCGACACGCAGGCCGACTCGCCTGGCGTCACCGATGGCACCACCGGCGCTGCCGGGACGGGCACTGGTGGGACAGGCACCCCGGGCACTGGTGGGACCGGCACCCCGGGCACTGGGGCCACCGGCATCGGCGCAGGCACCGACGGGTCAGTCCCGGCGCCGGATCCGCCGCTGCTCGAACGCAACGACGTCATCGGCGCGCAGGCGGGCCGCCTCGCATCGGTGGTGGTGATGCAGGACAGCGCGGCGTCCGCCGGCGTCGGCACGGGCGCCGATCGCTCTGCATCCACCGACCCCACCTCTTCCGGGGGGTCGACTCCGCCGGCGGTCTCCGCTCGACTCGGGGTGATCTACCTCGACTGCTCACCGCTGAGCCCGCAGGACGTGCGTGACGAAGGTCGCACGCAGGCCGACGTTCTCACCTCCCTCACCGAGGCGCTGGACACCGACGGCGGCGCCGGGGTCCGGATGACTGTCGAAGTGCTTGCCCAACAACAACAGTGGTCCCACGGCAGGATGCCGTTCGTCGACATCCGCTGGCGGGATCTGAAGTTCAAGGTCCGGCAGGTGTGGCGGGACAAGATCGGCAGCCCTGGGATCTCCACCCAACTGGTCAAAGACCAGTACGGCGTGATCCGCCGGATGGACATCGGCCCGGTCACCGCAGCGCTCGGCCCGGGCACCCGCATCGTGTACTTCCATCCGGTCGAGCCCGACGACGACCGGACGGTACGAGTCGACCGCGTGCAGGCGACCCTCTCTGAGCTGGCGCAACGGAACGGATTGAGCGTCCGATTCGTCGCCATCCCGGGCGGCCACCACGCCAGCGCCGAAATCGACGCCGACCTGTACCGGGCCGCCATCGATGCGTTCAACGGGGCCGGCGGGACCTGAGCGTCGCGAGAACCACCGCCGTCATCCGGACGGTGTGAGCACGCCCTGACGGTCGGCGGCCTGGCGGTCATCAACCGGCGACTCCGGCCGGTCCCACGGCGCGGGTTCCTCCACCTGCCCATCGCGCCGGCTGACCTCGGTCGAATCCTCGGCCGACTGCTCCACAGCAGTGCCCGTGACGGCGTCCTCGATCGAGGCGGAGCCGTCCGTGGACAGGCTGGACTCGCCGACCGCGCGGGTGAATCGGGAGCCCAGCCTGGCGGTGTCCAGACCGACGAGATCAGCCCTGACATCGGTGAAATACTGTGTGACGCCATTTTTCTCGAAGCGTCGGGTGGTGATGCGGCCGATGACGACAATGGGATCTCCCTTACGGACGGTCGTCATGACGGCTTTGGCAAGCCCTTGCCAGCAGACCACCGTGAGCCAGTTCTCGTCCCCGTCCACCCATCCGCCGGCAGCCTTGTCGAACCGCCGGTCGGTCGACACCACCCGGAAGTTGACCCGGTCCCCGGTTGATCCGAGTGATACCTGCGGGTTGGTGCCGGCACGGCCGACGATGGTCACCGTTGTGGCGTCCCTGATCATGGTCATTCCCCTTGTCTGTCGCGCTTGTCTTCTCGGGCGCCCGCGAACGGTGGAGCGCTGAAGACACAGTGGCAAGACAAGCCGCGACGCAGCCGGCAACGGTTCCCGTTTGTGCAGCAAAGGCGGCATGGGAACGAATTCGGACGGTCAGTCGATCGCCGCAGCACACAGCGCCGAATCGCCGGCCGGGCGACCGGCGAACACCCGGGGTTCAGACCAGGTCGAACGGGGGCGAATAGCTGAATCGGCCGCTCGGCAGCGCGATGTCGGTGCGTAACGGCCTGACCTGGAAGTGAGGTCCCCACTCCGGTTCCGGCGCCCGGATGCCGAGGCTCGAAGCCGCGACGAATCCGAACCGGCCGTAGAAGTCCGGCGAACCGAGCAGCACCAACATCGATTCGCCCGCCCGCTGGGAGAGGTCGATGACGTACCGCACCATTGCGCTGCCGATGCCTTCGCGTTGGCGGCCGGGAAGCACGGCCACCGGTCCGATCGCCGGCACGGACGTGATCCGGCCCGCCTCGGCCCGTTCTCGGACCGTGCCGTTGCTGACGGTCAACTGGCCAACGATCACGCCATCGGACTCGGCAACCAGGGTCAGCTCCGGTCGCCGTGCCGGGTCGGCGCGGAGCTGCTCGTTCAGGACCGCTTCGACCACCGGCGCATCACCGCGATTGAAGGCCGAGGTGATCAGCCGCTGCACGGCGTCGCGATCCGTTGCCGTCTCCGGCCTGATCACGACCCGTTCGGCGGCCGGCACGTCAGGGACTGCCGCCGTTGGCCGGCCTGCCGTCGGCCGCCGGCTCGGTCGCGGCGGGCGGCACCGTCTCCCCGGTGTGCACCGCAACCGGCGAGTGCACCCCGTCCCGGTCGGCCAGCCCGGCCAGCATCCGGTTGTAGGCGTCGAGTTCCTCGTCGGCCTTGCGGTCCCCCACCCGATCGGAGCGCCGCGCCTCCCGCTCATCGCTGCGCGCCCATTGGGAAAGCAAGGCGATCATCACGATGATCATCGGGATTTCCGTGGCGCCCCAGGCGATCGAGCCGCCCAGGCGTTGATCGGCAACCAGATCGGTCACCCATGGCAGCCCCAGGGATGAGAAGTAGTCGGTCGCCATCGCGCTGTGCGAGTTCATCAGCGCCAGACCGAAGAAGGCGTGGAACGGCAAAGCACCCAGCAACATGGCCAGCTTGACCATGGGCTGCACCTGCCGTGGTGACGGGTCGACCCCGATGATCACCCAGTAGTACAGGTAGCCGACCAGCAGGAAGTGCAGGTTCATCACCAGATGACCGAGGTGTGAGCCGATCATGACCTCGAACAGCGAGGTGAAGTACAACGCGTAGAACGAGATCACGAACAGCGGGAACACGAACAGTGGGTGGGTGACGACCCGCGCGACCCGGCTGTGCAGCGCGCTGACGATGCTCTCCCGCAGGCCCGGCACATCCCTGCGACCCGCCGCTGGCAGCACCCTCAGTGCGAGAGTGACCGAGCCGCCGAGCACCAACAGGATCGGTGCGATCATCCCGAGCAGCATGTGCGCCATCATGTGTATCGAGAATTGCGCCTCGGCGTACCGTCGCAACCCCGAAGACGTCGCCACCAGCACCATCGCGCACCCGGTCAGCCAGGCGATCGTCCGGCCCGCCGGCCACGGGATGTTGCGTCGGCGCAGACGCAGCACACCGATGACGTACAGCACTGCGGCGACGACGACACCGACGCCGAGCACCCAGTCGATGCGCCAATCGGTCAGCAACTTCAGGAACGTCGGCGGACCGTCCAGGTCGAAGCCCAGGACAATCTCCACATCGCCCGGAACCACACCCGACGGCGGCGGCGACGCGGTCCGCGACAACGCCGAGGCGACGCCGATGGTGGCCGCCATGACGGCGACCTCGACCAGCGCCAGACGGACCAGAGGGCGTCGGTCCCCGGTCTTTGCGATGGCCGGCAGCGTGCGCCGCCGGTGAAGGTAGCCGGCAACCCCGAGCATGATCAGCAGAGCCGCCTTGAGCAGGACCAGCCGGCCGTAGTCGGTTCGCCACAGGTCGGGAACGTAGGTGAAGCGCACCCACGCGTTGCCGAGTCCGGACAGGGCCACGGCGACGAACGCCCACAGAGCCAGGGCGGAGTAGCGGCTCGCAACCACGGACAGATGCGCGATGTTCTGTCTGGTCAGACCCACCAGTGCGACGAGACCGCCGACCCATACGCTGATGCCGACGAGATGAAAAACCATGGTGTCCACGGCGACGTCATGGTCACCCGACTGGGCAGAGTGCCCTGTGTTCGCCTGCGCCAGGATGGCGACCAATGCGAGTGACAGCAGGGCGGCAGCCCAGCCGGGATGCAGGACGACCCTGGCCAGGACAGCGATCAGTGCGGCGACGACGGCAGCGATGAGAGCGGCGCGCACGCTGTCGAGCAGCGAGATCCCGCTGATCACCCACTCGGCCGAGATCGATTCGTCGATCGGCCGGCCAAGGGCGTCCGACAGGGTCAGTGGGACCAGCGCCAGGCCGGAGGCCGCCCAGACGGTGGCCGCGGTGGACGCGGCCCTGATCGACCGGTAACCACCGACGTCCAGAAGCCCGGATCGCTGCGGCGGCACCAGCCATACGGCCGCCAGCAGCCACCCGACGGTCAGCGCGGCCGAGAGATCGAAGACGGCCTTGACCGCGGGCAAGGCCAACTCGGTGACCGTGCCCGCCGCCGGCAGCCCGGGAATCTCGCTGCGGGAAGGCACCACAGCGGCAATGCCCGCGGCGATGCAGGCGCCGATGACAGCCGCAGCGAGCACGAGGGCGGTGACGGTCCAAGGATCACGGTGCTGACCGGTCTCGTCGGCCGGGAGGTCATCCTTCAACGCAGGGCCATCGGATCGGCCGGCGGACAGCTTCAGCGGTGCGCCCGAGGCGGCGGCGCCACGGGCGTCTCCGGCGTCGGTCGACGTCACATCAGGCACCGTTTCACGATACTGCCGCTTCGCCGACAGCCCGGCGGCGTGTGAGCTCGGCGACGCGAACCGCCCGGTTGCCGGGGTGCGGGAGGGACGCGTGCGGCCGCCACCGGTTCGCTAGGCTCGACGACGCCATCGGCGCTCGTAGCTCAGCTGGATAGAGCAGGGGACTTCTAATCCTCAGGTCGCAGGTTCGAATCCTGCCGGGCGCGCGCTGTGATGTGTATGACTTCGGCTGGTTGGTGACGTTGGCATTCGGTTGATGCTGGACAGTTCTTCGGTTGATGGGTGACGGCTACTTCGGCTGATTGGTGACACCTCCAGGTCGTCGCACTGGTACCCGTACCCGCTCCTGGACATCGGCTACGGGGCGGCGCGCTGCACAACACCGTCTTCGTGGTGGTCAACGCGATCAATCCTGGTGGTGATCTTCGCCAGGATCGATCGGTGACGCACCATCGGCCCGACACGGCACTTCGACAGGTGACCTAGAAGCCTCCGAAATCACCACCGAAATCACCACCACCGAAGTCACCGCCACCACCGAAATCTCCACCGCCGTAGTCGCCACCACCCCCGTAGTCGCCACCACCGTCATACCCACCGGCGTCGCCGCCACCGTCACTGCCACCGTCACTGCCGTCGGCGAGCCCTGCGTCGTACCCGGCCTCGTATCCGCCGCCCCAGCCGATGCCGGCCATCCCGGTGAACAGCGAGGAGGCCACCAGGTAGGTGCCCACGCCCCACGCTCCGGCGACCAGCGCGGGCTTCCACCACGGCTCGGAGTACCAGCCGCGCGGCACCGGGCGACCGGCGACCATGCCGCCCGGGTAGTAGTGCTGGGTACGGGCATTCGGCTGCGGCGACGCCTCGTACTGATGACCTTCGACGGTGACCGCCCGATCCTCGGAGACGGCGCCGGCCTGCCGTTGCCCGGGGATGGCGGGCAGGTCGGGACCGGGATCCAGGCCGAGCGACGTCCTGGCGGCGCGCACGTAGTACAGACCTTCATGGGCTGTCTGCTGGGCCAGCCGATACTGCTGCACCGATTTGGCCTGCTCCACCTGTGACCCGGCCGCAGTGAACCGTTCGGCGGCGTCGGACAGCGCCTGCCGGGCCGCGGGATCGTCCCGCGGATCCAACGAGTACACCTGGCCGCCGAGGCGCTCCACCCAGCGCCGCGCCTCAGCCTGGGCGTCCTCGAGCGACCGGGTCGTGCTGACGCCCTTCTGGCGCTGGTACCAGAGGAAGGCGACGGCGATTGCCGCGATGATGACGATCCACAGGAGCGTGTCCACGGACGTTCGTTCCCTTCTGACGGGGTGTGCTTGAACGGCGGCCGCGCGGTCGATCCGCACGGGACCGGCTACGCACACAACGACCGCGCCACGGTGATCGTTCCAGACCTCGCCTGCCCGGCCGGGCCGCCGGCCGGCGGTCAGCGGTCCGGCCGGCGGCGCGTGGCGGGCTCAGCGCCGCCGCTTGCGCGTGCCGAACACCGAACGACCCATGGCGCCACCGAGTGAGCTGCCGAGCGACTTCATGAAAGAGGTCACCGCCGGGTTGTCCAACATGTCACCCAACCCGGAGGACGGCGCCACCCTGGGCTGGGTGCGCCGCCCGCCGGTTCGCGGCTGCGACGGTGGTGCCGGCACCGGCGGCGAATCGTCCAGGTAGGGGTTGTACGGCTCCGGGGTCAGCGACGGCCAGCCGTCGGGCCCGATTGACGGCCCTTGCTCTGGCGCCGCGGTCCGACCGGCCGGCGCCGCAGGAGCCGGAGCGGGCCCAGGTTCCTGAGCAGGGGCACGGCTCGGCGCCAAACGCTCGATGAGCATCTCGTATGCGGACTGCCTGTCGACGTCCTGCCCGTACCTGGTCATCAGCGCCGACGCGGCGACGGCCGCACTGACCACCTCGGCCGGTGCCGGCGCCATCAACGACCGTGGGGCTCGGACCATCGTCCAGGCGACCGGCGTCGGTGCCCCCTTCTCCGACAGGACGGTGACGATCGCCTCCCCCGTGCCGAGACTGGTCAGCGCCGACGAGAGTTCGTAGTCCTTCGTCACCGGATAGGTCTTCACAGTCGCCGACAGGGCCTTCTGGTCGTCAGGAGTGAACGCGCGCAGCGCGTGTTGGATACGCGCGCCGAGTTGTGACAGCACGGGTCCAGGAACATCGGTGGGCAGTTGGGTGCAGAAGAAGACCCCGACACCCTTGGATCTGATCAACTTGACGGTCTGCTGCACTGCCTGGAGAAAGGCCTTGGAAGCATCGGCGAACAGCAGATGCGCCTCGTCGAACAGGAAGACCAATTTCGGTTTGTCAAGGTCACCGACCTCCGGCAGCTCCTCGAAAAGCTCTGCGAGCAGCCACATCAGGAACGTCGAGAACAGGACCGGGTTGGTCTGCAGCGCTGCCACCTCGAACAGCGTGATGATCCCGCGGCCGTCTTCGGCCACCCGCAGAAGATCCGTCACGGCCAGTTCCGGTTCGCCGAAGAACCGATCCCCACCTTGGGCGAAGAGGTTGGTCACCGCCCGCAGGATGACACCGGCGGTGGCCTTCGACACCCCGCCGAGTTCGCGGAGGTCGTCTTTCCCCTCGTCGCTGGTCACATGCATGATCACGGCCCGGAGATCCTTCAGATCCAGCAGTGGCAGAGCCCTGGCGTCTGCCCAATGGAAGATCAACCCGAGAGTGGATTCCTGAGTCGCGTTCAGGCCCAATACCTTCGACAGCAGGATCGGCCCGAACGAGTCGATGGCCGCGCGGATCGGAACTGCGGTTCCCTGCCCGGCCAGGCTCAGGAACTCGACCGGGAACGCTGCCGCCGTCCAATCGTCACCGGTGTCCTTCGCCCGTTGGGTGATCCGGCCTCCGGGCTCCCCGGCCGAGAACAGTCCGGTGAGATCGCCCTTCACGTCCGGGATGAGGACCGGTACGCCGGCCGCCGACAGCTGTTCCGCGATCAGCTGGAGCGTCTTGGTCTTTCCGGTCCCGGTCGCCCCGGCGACGAGCCCGTGCCGATTGAACGTCGAGAGCGGGATCTGCACCAACGCTTCCGGATCGGGTGTTCCGTCGATCACCACCGAGCCGAGCACAACGGCATCAGCGGCCGTTCGGTAGCCGTCGGCGATGCGGTGTGCGGCGCCGGCAGGGTCCGGTGATGTCGGTGCACTCATGTGTCCCCCCGGATCGGGCATCGCGGGCAGCGTAACCACCATGACGCCCCGCCGCGACCGACGCGCTGCCGTCATCGATCACCACGGCGTGACCGGCCGGGCACGGTGCGCACCGGTGTCGTCCGTGACGACTATCGTCCGAAGGGTGAACGACCGACTGGTGTGGGTGGACTGCGAGATGACCGGTTTGAGTCTGCGGACGGACAAGCTGATCGAGATCGCGGCTCTGGTCACCGACAGCGACCTGAACATCCTGGGCGACGGCATCGACGTGGTGATCCACGCCACCGACGACGAGCTGGCGGCCATGCCCGAGGTCGTGGTGGAGATGCACGCCCGGTCGGGTCTCACCGAACGGGTCCGGGAGTCCACCGTGACGCTCGACCAGGCCGAGCAGATGGTGCTCGAGTACATCCGCCAGCATGTTCCGGAACCGAAGACGGCCCCGCTGGCCGGCAACTCCATCGCCACCGACCGAGGGTTCATCAGCCGCGACATGCCTTTGCTGGACGAGCATCTGCACTACCGCATGATCGACGTCTCGAGCATCAAGGAGCTCTGCCGGCGGTGGTATCCGCGCGTCTACTTCGGTCAGCCCGCCAAGCAGATGACGCACCGGGCGCTCACGGACATCACCGAATCGATCCGTGAACTGGCCTACTACCGGGGCACCGCATTCGTTCCCGCGCCGGGTCCGAGCAGCGAACAGGTCCAGGAGGTCGCGACCGAGGTCTCCGGGCGGTACTGAGTCGGAGCGCTTGTCCTCAGCGAGTTCGGGTCGGGACCGCTGGTCGCGCAGCATCGGTTAGACTTCCTCGGTCCGCGTGCGGCCCGGCCGGTTGGTCGGAGTGCGTAGGCGTGGTGGGCGTAGCTCAGCTGGTAGAGCTCCGGCTTGTGGTGCCGGTGGTCGCGGGTTCGAGCCCCGTCGCTCACCCCAGTCTCATCGAGCCCCCGACTCCGGTCGGGGGCTCGATGCGTTCCGGGCCGGCTTTGGGCAACCGCGCTCGACGCTGATGGTCACGGCCCGATCACTGCACACGTCGTCGCAGATCACAGCTGCGGGGCGGCGGGGTCACTTTTGTGGTGCCAACCCGCCGCGACATGGGGGGACAGCCGTCGCGACCGCTCACCCAGGGAACTGACCTCGTGCCACCGGTGTCGTCTTCGGACGAACAGGTGCGGCATGGAAACTGTTCGGTTGTAGAACTTGTCCCGCCTTCGATCACAACTGGGCCCCGGCCGGCCGCCTGCCCTGACCGGTGAGAACACCTGCAGGACAGCCCCATCGCTGAGAAGTGCCGAACACGAGGATCTGTGGAACGCGGCGGTGCTTGACGGCAGAACCACCATCCGAGCTGGGTGCTGGTGGCGCCGGCCCACTGGTGGTGCCGGCTGACTCTCATCGGCGCTCTTGTTCGCCCCATGCAGCCAGAGCCTCTATCGTCGCCCGGAGCGCGGCGCCGCGCTCGGTCCGCGCGTAGGCAATAACGTTGTGCGCCAACGGGACCCGCCGCAGAATGCCGGCGGCCTGCAGTTCCCGTAGCCGGGTGGCCAGGATGTTCGTCGGTGCGCCGAGCTCTCGCTGAAGGCCGCCGTAGCGCTTGGCTCCATCCAGAAGGCTGCGCACGACGAGCAGGGCCCAGCGCTGGCCGACGAGCTCCAGCGCCGCGGCCAGGCCGTCGCGGTCAGCGGACGTCACCCCGCTGACGGGGCTTCCGGGTCCATCCAGAACGGTGCGAATTGATTGCCGTCCGGGTCGTCGAATTGCCGTTGCTACATGAAGCCGTAGTCATCGGTTCCGCCGAGTTTCGCACCGGCAGCCTCGGCCCTTTCGACGAACGCGTCCACCTCGGCGCGGGACGGGAAGTCGAATGCAAACGTGACCAGCGAGGATTTCGCCGGATCACCCACCTGCCTACTGCCGTCACCCAGGCTCGCGTAGTAGTCGCGGCGCAGAGTCATCAGGTACAGGCCGTCTCCGACGACAAAGCACGGAAATACGACATGCCCATGGCCGCCCGAACGCGATCCAGCATGGCGGCGGCGATCGTGCCGGCGCGTGCGGTCCCGTCGATCAGCACCGCGTCGAGGTGGACCGGGTCGGCAAGCAGCTCCAGCCGCCGCCGCCGCAACCCACGCAGGGACTCGTTGACCACCTCGATCGTCGTCGACTTGAGTGCCGCAGCACCGGCGTCCCCGATCGTCTCGGCGACCTCTTCCGGCTTCGTGCCGGTGAGTGCCGCCGTGATCGAGAGCAGGTTCGCGACCTGCGGCCGGGTGTGCGGTTCGTAGGTGATGCGCCGCCGGCTGTCGGTGCGCGCAGCCCTGATGGCGGCCGCGGTGGCATCCTCGTCGTCGCCCAGCAGGATGGCGTTCCCGCGGGTCTTGGACATCTTCGCGCCATCCGTCCCGAGCACCGAAGGGGTGCTCGACAGCAGCGGCTGCGGTTCGCGGAAGGTGGTGCGGTACCGGTCGTTGAACCGGCGCGCGATCATTCTGGACAATTCCAGGTGCGGCAATTGATCCCGGCCGACCGGAACCAGATCGCCGTCGAGGCCGAGAATGTCAGCCGCCTGATGCACGGGGTAGGTCAGCAGTAGCGCACCGAGCGGTCGCCGGGAGGCCAGCGACTCCGCCTTCACGGTGGGATTGCGGTGCAGTTCCGCGTCGGTCACCAACGACAGGAACGGCAGCATCAGCTGATTCAGGGCGGGTACGGCGGAGTGCGGGAAGATCACCGTGCGCTCAGGGTCGAGGCCGGCGGCGAGGTACTCCGCGACGAGAGTACGGACCCGTTGTTCCAGCGGGCCCGGGGCGTCCCGGTCCGTGATCACCTGATAGTCGGCGATGATCACCGTCACGTCGGCGCCCTGGTCCTGCAGCCGCACGCGGTTGGCCAGGGTGCCGAGGTAGTGCCCCAGATGCAGTGGGCCGGTGGGCCTGTCGCCGGTGACGACTCGGGTGCCGGCATGGACGTCCGGACGTCCCGCGGCCACCTCGTCGGCGCGGCCCCCGCCGATCGTCGGTGATGTGGTGGAGATGATCGTCGATGCTGCAGTGGTCATTTTCAGCTCCCGTGAAAAGGGCTGCCGTACGAGCCGCCGGCTGCGCCGATGCCGAACCCACAGGGCGGGAGCGCTGGTCGAGACCGACCCGGCCGCTCGTGCGGCGGCCGGAGGTCGGAGACATCGCGGAACGCCGTCAGGCGGTCCGCCACCAGAGAAGGTGCGGAGTGAGAACCCGAGATGTCATGGGAAGGAACATTATCAGCGCCGAGCAGCTCGATCACCCGCATATCAGGAGGAATCGGACCCTTTCATCGCGGAGCTGGACCAGGCGTGGTTATCGGCAGTAACGTTCCGCGTTCAATGGCGTGTGACACCGGTCACTCGAGCGCCGGCAGCCCTGCTCACGGAGGTCACGGATGGCCCGCCGCACATCCCGGTTGTTCCCGCTGGCTGCGACGCTGGCAGGACTTGTCACGGCCGCCCTCGTCGCCGGCACGGCCGGACAGGTCGCCCACGCCGGCCCCGCGCCCATCGGACTGCTCGCCGACGGGATTGCAGTTACCCACCACCCCGCGACCGCGCTGCCGAAGGTGCCGGTGATGACCGGAAAGGGCGGCGCCGTCACCAGTGTCGACGCGGATGCGAGTCGGGTCGGCATCGAGGTGCTCGCGGCCGGCGGCAACGCGGCCGACGCGGCCATCGCGACGGCCGCGGCGCTCGGCGTCACCGAGCCCTATTCGGCGGGCATCGGAGGCGGCGGATTCCTCGTCTACTACGACGCGAAACGACGGACGGTGCAGACGATCGACGGCAGGGAGACCGCGCCGAGGACGTTCACCCAAGGCACCTTCACCGATTCCACCGGCGCGCCGTTGGACTTCGCCTCGGTGGTGAACTCGGGCTTGTCGGTCGGCGTACCGGGGACGCCCGCGCTGTGGGAGAAGGCGGCGCAGAAGTTCGGCACCCGGTCGCTGCGGGATCTGCTCCGACCGGCGGAACGGCTGGCGGAGCGCGGTTTCGTCGTCGACGAGACGTTCGCCCAGCAGACCCGCGACAACGAGACCCGCTTCCGGCGGTTCCCGGAGACGGCACGGACATACCTGCCGGGCAACGCGGTGCCGGCCGTGGGCAGTACCTTCCGCAATCCCGACCTGGCCAGGGCGTACCGGACATTGCGCTTGGAGGGCGTGGACGCGCTGTACGAGGGCCGGCTCGGACGCGCGGTCGTGGATGCGGCGCGGCGGCCGCGGACCGCTTCGGGCGTCAGCGTCTACCAGGGCCAGATCACCCGGGACGATCTCCGGCGCTACCGCGCCCTGCTCCGCGAGCCGACCCGGAGCACCTACCGCGGCCTGACCGTCTACGGCATGCCCGTGCCGTCGTCCGGTGGCATCACCGTCGGCGAATCGCTGAACCTGATCGAGGCTTACGACAAGCAAACCGGTGATGCACTGTCCGACGTCAGCCGGGTGCAGTACCTGCACCGGTTCGCCGAGGCAACCGCGACCGCCTTCGCCGACCGCAACCGCTGGATCGGCGACGTGCCGAGAGTGCCGACGCGCCAACTGCTCTCCCAGGGCTTCGCCGACGAGCGTGCCTGCCAGTTGTTCGATCCGGACCGTGCCCACCCGCGGCCGATCCCGTTCGGGCAACCGGACGGGAGCTACCGGGACTGCTCCCCCCCGCCATCGACTGGCTACGCCGAGACCGTGGAACACGGCACCACGAACCTCACGGTCGCTGACCGCTGGGGCAACGTCGCCGAGTACACCCTCACCATCGAGTCGACCGGCGGTTCCGGCATCACCGTTCCGGGCTACGGATTCCTGCTCAACAACGAACTCACCGATTTCAACTTCGTCCCGGCCACCGCCGGGGTCCCGGACCCGAACCTTCCGGGGCCGGGCAAGCGGCCGCGTTCATCGATGAGCCCGACCATCGTGGTGGACGGTCACCGGCCGGTGCTCGCGCTGGGCTCACCCGGCGGCGCGACGATCATCACCACGGTCACCCAGGTCTTGCTGGGATACTTGGATCGCGATCTTTCACTGGTGGATGCGATTGCGGCGCCGCGACTGTCGTCCCGGAACGGTGCCGGCAGTCAGGCGGAGCCTGCGATCATCAACGGCCCGGACGGCGCCGGATTGGTCGCGCTGGGCCACACCCTGTCGGCGACGCCCGAGATCGGCGCCGCGACCGCGATCCGGCTGTTGCCGGGCGGTCGGTTCGAGGCGGCCGCCGAGACGACACGCCGCGGCGGTGGATCGGCGATGGTCGTGTGCCCCGAGAGGCGGTAGAGGCAACGTCCCACCATCGAGTTGGCGATTTCCGCTGTTCCTGGGGCGACGAAGGTCGGAATTTGCCAACTCGATTGCGCGGTAGCGGCGGGTCGACAGGTAAAACTCAGCCGCCGTGTGTCACCTCGGCCAGTTGCGCGGACTCCTCGTCGGTGAACAGTCGCGAGCGGATGAGGAACCGCTGCCCTGTGGGGCTTTCCACACTGAACCCGCCGCCTCGTCCTGGGACGACATCCACCGTCAGGTGGGTGTGACTCCAGTACGCGAACTGCGACTCGGACATCCAGAACGGGATCGGTTCCGGCAGACCGGCATCCAACTCAGCCAGTAGGACATCGACGGCACCGGTCTTGAATTCGCCCTGCGGGTAGCACATCGGCGACGACCCGTCGCAGCACCCACCGGACTGGTGGAACATCAACGGCCCGTGCAGCTCTGTGAGCTCTGCCAGCAGGGCGACCGCCTTCCCGGACAGCTCGACCCGAGCGATCCGGGACCCCGACGCGGCCTCCGCCGGCATCAGAAGAATCCCAGTGCGTTCTGCGAGTAGGACACCAGCAGGTTCTTCGTCTGCTGGTAGTGATCGAGCATCATCTTGTGGTTCTCCCGGCCGATGCCCGACTGCTTGTAGCCGCCGAACGCGGCATGCGCCGGGTAGGCGTGGTAGCAGTTCGTCCAGACCCGGCCGGCCTCGATGCCCCGGCCCACGGAGTAGGCCGTCGCGTTGTCGCGCGTCCAAAGACCCGCGCCCAAGCCGTACAGGGTGTCGTTGGCGATCTTCAGCGCGTCGGCCGCGTCGTCGAACGGTGTCACGGCCAACACCGGTCCGAAGATCTCCTCTTGGAAGATCCGCATCGAGTTGTCGCCCTCGAAGATGGTCGGGGTGACGTAGTAGCCGCCGGCCAGGTCGCCGGACATCTCGGCGCGGTGTCCGCCGGTGAGCACCTTGGCCCCCTCGGCCTTCCCGATCTCGATGTAGCTCAAGATCTTCTCGAGCTGGTCGTTGGAGGCCTGTGCGCCGACCATGGTGCTGGTGTCCATCGGGTTGCCCTGGATCATCTTCTCGGTCCGGGCCACTGCGTCGAACATGAAGTCCGAGTACATCGAGGACTGGATCAGCGCACGGGACGGGCAGGTGCAGACCTCGCCCTGGTTGAAGGCGAAGAGGTTGAAGCCCTCGAGAGCCTTGTCGTAGAAGGCATCCTGCTCACGCATCACGTCGGCGAAGAACACGTTGGCGGATTTGCCGCCGAGCTCCAGGGTCACCGGGATCAGGTTCTCCGACGCGTACTGCATGATCAGCCGGCCGGTGGTGGTCTCGCCGGTGAAGGCGATCTTGCGGATCCGATTGGACGAAGCGAGCGGCTTGCCGCACTCCACGCCGAAGCCGTTGACGATGTTCAGCACGCCCGGCGGCAGCAGGTCGCCGATGATGTCCATCAGCAGCATGATCGAGGCCGGGGTCTGCTCGGCCGGCTTGAGCACGATGGCATTGCCGGCGGCCAGCGCGGGAGCCAGCTTCCAGACGGCCATCAGAATCGGGAAGTTCCAGGGGATGATCTGCCCGACAACACCCAGCGGCTCGTAGAAGTGGTAAGCGACGGTGTCCTCGTCGATCTGCGACAGTGAGCCCTCCTGGGCCCGGATGACGCCGGCGAAATAACGGAAATGATCAATGGCAAGCGGGATGTCGGCGCCGATCGTCTCGCGGACCGGCTTGCCGTTGTCCCAGCTCTCGGCCACGGCGATCTTCTCGAGGTTCTGCTCGATCCGGTCGGCGATCTTGTTGAGGATCACCGCGCGTTCGGCAGGGGCGGTCTTCCCCCACGCCGGTGCGGCCTGGTGTGCCGCGTCCAGCGCCAGTTCCACGTCCTCCTTGGTGGAGCGGGCGACCTCGCAGAAGACCTGACCATTGACCGGCGAAACGTTCTCGAAGTACTGGCCCTTGACGGGGGCAACCCGCTCGCCGCCGATCCAGTTGTCGTAGCGCGACTCGTAGCTGACCACACTGCCGGGCTGCCCCGGGGGCACGTAAACGGTCAAGTCGACCTCCTTGTCGATGGTCGATTCCGATCGAACCGACCTGGTGGGGGCGACAGTAAGTACCGCAACGTTGCGCCAACGTTGCGACCGAAATCACTTCCCACGGCCTCGGCCGGACTGCTCGATACCGCGATCGACCGGGACGTTCAGCCTCGGAGAGAGAGGTCGATGCGACGAAGCTGCTCACGCAGCAGCGGGCGGACCGCCGGGTCCGCGACCTCTACGGCATGACGCCAGACCAGCAGGTCGTCGCTGCCACCGGCACTGTCCGCAAAGGCCAGCACGGCCACCGGATCGGCACAACGCAGGACAGCAGAACGGATCTCACGATGCAGCAGGTCACGTTCGGCCTGCACAGCGGGTGAGTCGGAGGACGGCAGGATCGGGCCCCGATAGGCCTCGACGGCGCGCACGACGTCGCCGCGGCCCAACGCATCGCGCACGGCATCGGCGTCGGTCTCCAGGGTTCCCGCAATCCGGTACGGGCGGCCGGCCAGACCGACGCCCGGCAGCAGCGCACGCAACCGGCTCAGTTCCGCCCGCACCGTGACGGCCGGGACGTCGCGTTCGTGAAGCGCCACCGCCAGCTGGTCGGCGGTGTATCCGTCCGGACGCCGTGCGAGCAGGAACAGCAGTTCCGAATGCCGGACGGAAAGCTCGGTGGCGGTGGTCATGTCGGCTGCCACGGAGGTCAGCATGGCGCGGTCCCTGCCGAGCACCCGGAGCCCGAGCACGGACTGGTTCGACGCATCGTTCGGGACGGGCACCGGCACCACCGTGCGCACCGGTCGCCGCGGCGATGGGTCGGCTGCCGGTGGGTTCAGCGCGCGCAACCGCAATTCGGTTTCGGCGGCGGCCACCGCCGCACGGACCAAACCCAGCACGGCCGGCGCGACGACGTCATCCCTACCGGTGATGTCCAGTGCGCCGAGCACCCTGCCGGTCATCGGATCGTGGATCGGGGCGGCTGTACAGGACCAGGCAGCGACGTTGCTGGCGTAGTGCTCCCGAGCGAAGACCTGCAGGGCGTGGTCCAACCGCATCGCCGCCGCCGGGGCGTTGGTGCCTGCGGACCGCTCGTCCCAGCGCGAGCCGGCGACCCAGTTCATCCGTTCCGCTTGCCGACGCAGGGCCGGGTCACCTTCGACCCAGAGCAGTCGGGCGTCGGCGTCCGCGACGACCACGATGGCGCCGGCGTCCTCCGCCTCTTCGATCAGCAACCGCCGGATCAGCGGCATCACGGTCGCCAGCGGATGCGCCGTCCGGTACTCCTCCAGCTCGCTGTCCACCATCTCGACGGACGGCAGCACGCCGTCCGGGCTGACACCACTGGCTCGCGAAAGCTGCCAGGACTCGGCCACCACCGGGCGAAGCGAAGCGACCGATCCGGTCGAGATGAAGGCGTCGTAGGCCCGTTCCAGTGCGCCGCGGTGACGCCGGGCATTGGCACCGCTGGGCAACGCCGAATACGGACCGGATGCGGCGGATGCCGTCAGGACGGTCCGCGCGTTCGGCGGCCCGCTGTGCGCGTCGACGCCGACCACCGCCTCCCGTGCGCGAGGGTCGCGGCGACGTCGCCGGACCGAAGTGTCCCCGCTCACCTTACCGTTGCCGCTGGCAGCGTCCCGATCTGCGGATTTGTGGTCCGACGGGGGCGAGCCTGTACAGTCAGTGCCGGTTCAGCCGCGAGGCCAGACCATGCGCCATTAGCTCAATTGGCAGAGCAGCTGACTCTTAATCAGCGGGTTCGGGGTTCGAGTCCCTGATGGCGCACAAAATGGGGGTCGGCCCAGTTGCGGCCGCCCGCGTGGTTCACGCTGACGGGGCGCCTGGGCCATCTCTGCATCGCTTTCCGAGAGTTGAACCGGACTCGGGTGATCACCTACGCGATCTGCGACTTGTCGTGCACACACAGCACTGTCGCGTTCTCCGGCGGCGCCGGGTTCAGCCCGCTAGACGGGTGCAGGGTGGGCGCCCGCCGGACTGGTGTGGATCGTCACGGTGCTCACTCGGCGGAGGTGACCGAGTAGCAGCGCTTCGGCGCGGTGTGCGACCTCGTGCGCCTGGGCCAGCGTCAGGTTCGGGTCCACCTCGAGGTCGGCCTCGACGTGCAGAGTGTGCCCGAGCCACCTCACCTGCAGGTTCCGGATTCCTTCGACACCGGTCGCGTGTAGCAAGCTCCGCTCCGCGGTGTCGGTGATGGTGGGGTCGACGCCGTCCATCAGGCGGCGGAACACGTCTCGGGCTGCGGTGCGCAGCACCAGCAGGATCGCCACCGTGATGACCAGGCCGATGATCGGGTCGGCCGCCGGCCAGCCGAGGGCGACACCGGCGGCACCGATGACCACGGCCAGCGAGGTGAGGCCGTCGGTGCGAGCGTGCAGGCCGTCGGCGACCAGGGCGGCGGACCCGATGCGTTTGCCGACCCGGATCCGGTACAGCGCAACGAGTTCGTTCCCGGCGAAGCCGATGATCCCGGCGGCGGCGACCCAGCCGAGGTGTTCGATGGGTGCCGGGTTGATCAGCCGGTTGATCGCTTCCCAGCCGGCGACGACCGCGGACAGGGCGATCATCGCGACGATGAACAGGCCGGCGAGGTCTTCGGCGCGTCCGTAGCCGTAGGTGTAACGCCGAGACGCGGCACGCCGTGACAGCACAAACGCGATCCACAACGGCACGGCGGTCAGCGCGTCGGAGAAGTTGTGGACGGTGTCGGCGAGCAGGGCCACCGATCCGCTGACCATCACAACCAGCAGCTGCAGGATCGCGGTGATCCCCAGTGCGACCAGGCTGATCTTGACCGCACGGATCCCTTGACTGCTGCCTTCCAATTCGGAGTCGACCGAGTCGGCGCTGTCATGGCTGTGCGGCCGAAAAAGTGACAGCACAATACCTTTCAAACCCCTTGGGGGGTCATGGTCGTGGTCGTGGTCGTGACTGTGGCCGTGGCCGTGGCCGTGGCCGTGGCCCGGGAAGTGATGGGCTTCGTCATGACGGGGGTGGTTCAGGCGTGGCCGCGGCGGCCAGGGACGGGGGTGATCGTGGCCTCCGGCCGCGGCTTTCGGCTGGGCCTCGTTGGCATGGCCGTCGGTCGTCGGGATGGGGGTCACGTCAGGTTCCTGTTGTGGTTGGCGTGGCAGGGTGAATGGCGACGGCGGCGGTTGCGGCGCCGCGCAGGTGGTGGGCGGGGATGCTGGGGCCGGCATGTTCGGCGTTGTGCACGGCGTCCACGATCAGCTCCCGGATGTGGTCGTTCTCCAGTTGGTAGAAGATCTGCGTGCCGTCCCGGCGGGTTCTGACCAGCCGGGCCATCCGAAGCTTGGCCAGGTGCTGAGACACCGAGGGCCCGGGTTTGCCGATGGTGGCGGCGATCTCGTTCACCGGCAGTTCCCGGTCGATCAGCGACCAGAGGATCTGGATGCGGGTGCCGTCGGCGAGCATCCGGAACACCTCGACGGCCAAGGCCACCTGATCCGCCGGCAGCCGCCCACCGCGTGGCTCACTACTTGCATCCATACGCAAATAGTAGCGGTGTCACACCTGTGCGTGCCACCGCGGATCGACGACACCGCGGGTGATGCATCGAAGCCGCTGATCGGGATCCGGCGGTGGGCTTCGCCCGGCAATGGCGGTGCAGCGTCGCCTCATTGGTCCGCGGTGGGTCTGCGTGCAGGCCTCGGTTTTCCGCGGTCAGCTGCTGACGTGCTCGGCGGTCCCCGACGGGTGGTGCGCGCGCAACGGCAGCACCACAGTGAAGCTCGACCCTCTCCCGGGACCGGCTGACGCTGCTGTGACATCCCCGTGGTGGCCACGGGCCAAGCCCCTGGCGATCGTCAGGCCGATCCCCGATCCCCCGGACCTTCGCGGCTGACCGGACGCCCTGTAGAACCGTTCGAACACCCTGCTGACGTCCTGCTCCGACAAGCCCACACCGGTATCGGCCACCACGACCTCAGCGCCGCGGGACGTGCAACCTGCGGTGACCGTGACGGTCCCGTCGGCGGGTGTTGCGAGCAGCGCGTTGCCGAGCAGGTTGGTCAGCACCTGGGTGATGCGGTCGGGATCGACGCACACCGGCACCGACGTCTCGGCGTTGACGACAAGGTTCACCTGCGCGTCCTGGAACTGCGGGGCCAGCCGCGACGCTGCGCCCCGGGCCAGAGCGGCCAGGTCGGCATCGACGGGGTGTAGATCCAGGCGTTCCTCCTGGGCCCGGGACAGACTGGACAGGTCGTTGGCGAGCCGGTGCAACCGGCGAAGTTCTTCGCTGAGAGAGCCGAACGTCTCGGTGGTCGGGGGGAACACGCCGTCGATCAAACCCTCGACGTACCCGTCCAGCGATGTCAGCGGCGTCCGCATCTCGTGCGCTACGTCACCGAGCAGTCGGGTGCGCCGGGTTTCGGTGTCGGCCAACGCGGCTGCGAGGGTGTTGACATCGGTCGCCAGCGCCGCCAACTCCGGCTCGGACGGCACTGGAACACTGACCTCGTACCCGCCGGCCGCGATCTGCCTGGTCGCCGTGCGCACCGCATCGAGCGGGCGCATCAGCCGCCGGGTGACCAACCACGCGACAACGACGGCCGCGGCGACACTGCCCACCACACCCACCAGCAGGGCCGTTTCGAGGGCGGACCGGAAAGCATCGCGTACACCGGACTGCGCCGCGGCACCCAACCCCATCTGCATGCCGTTGCCGTTGCCGTTGCCTATACCGTTGCCGTTCATCATCCCGACCTGATGATCGAAAAGGGCCGGGGCCAGCAGCAACACCGTCAGGTACGCCACGACGGCTCCGACGACGACCACGGCCACGTAGGACAGGAACAGCCGCAACGGCAGGCGCATCCTCATCCCGGGGTGCCCACGAACTTGTAGCCGGCGCCGCGCACCGTCGCGATCAGCCGCGGATCAGCCGCCGGGTCACCCAGCCGTGACCGCAGGCTGCGGATGTGAACATCGACAACCCGCTCGTCACCGTAGAAGTCGTACCCCCACACCCGCTCGAGCAGTTGTGCCCTCGAGAACACCCGCCCCGGCGCCCCGGCCAGCGCAGCGAGCAGGTCGAACTCCAGGCTGGACAGTGCTACCGATGCTCCGTTGGTCTTCACCTCGCGGCCCGCCAGGTCGATCGTCAGGCCGTCGAACTGCAACGCGGCGTCCTGCACGGGATGAGCGCCCCGGTCACGGCGCAGCACCGCCTTCACCCTGGCAGTGACCTCCCGCGCGCTGAACGGCTTGGTCACGTAATCGTCGGCTCCAACGCCCAGGCCGACGAGTTTGTCGACCTCCTCTGCACGTGCCGTGACCAGAATGACGTAGGCATCGCTGAAGCTGCGGAGCCGCCGCAGTACCTCTAACCCGTCGATCCCCGGCAGCATCACGTCCAACAGCACCAGGTCCGGCGGGTTGTCCCGCATCTCGACCATCGCAGCCTCACCGTCTGCGGCCTCGGTCACCTCGTACCCATCCGCCCGCAGGTAACCGCGCAGGACAGTTCGGATATGCGGCTCGTCGTCGACGACCAACACCCTTCGCATGTCACTCCTCCGACCAGCGCCAGGAAGAAGCCTCAACCGGCTACCGGCCCATCATCCCGCCCATCCCCGCACCCATCGGCCCGTCACCATCACCGGAGGAATCGTTCGCGCTCACCATCACGTGAAGATGGCTCCTCATCAGCGCGACGTCCGCCGCCTTCTCCTGCGCGGTCAATGTGGTATTCGCGTCAAGATCAGCCGTCATCGCCGCGACCATGGCGTCCTCGAGCCCGGACACCGACTTCCCTTGCGCCGCTGCCACATCGGCGAGCGTTTCACCGTTCTGCAGTCGAGCCGGCAAATCGGTCCGGCTCAGCCCGAGGTACGACGACGCCGCCGCGTCCATCGGCGAGTCCCCACCGAACGCCCCACCCTCCATGTCGCCCATCCCATTTCGATGGCCCGTCCCGAACATGTGCCCGTCGGGCGCGTCGGCCGACGACACGGTCGAGGGCGCCCCCATCGTGCCCGTCGTTGCCACCGCAACACCCGCGCCGCCCACCAGCACCGCCGCGATCGCGACACCCGCGAGCACCCACCCCACGCGCCTCGGGTTCGGCTTCATTTCTCTCAGCGTCCCTTCCCGTTCGGGAACCCATGCGTTCCCTTCTCCGAGCATGCCGACCGGGCATGAAGCGACGACCTCTGCGTCCGTGAAGATTCGGTGAAGGGAGTTCGGCCCTGCACCGTGCAGGAGTGGAGCCCACCGTGACCGCAGGCGGTGAACGCCGAAACCATGCCGACCGGCTCGTCGATCAACGCGATGCCGCAGATCCCTTCCGGTGCAGCAAATCCCGATCCGACCACCCGGCCCTCCGGCGGAGGACCCGAGTCCGGAGCACTGGTCGGCGGGCGAAATGAGGGTGCTGCCGACCACGCCCGTCCGCGTACACGACCACCTGAGAAGGTCAGCGGCACTGATCTGTCAGCCGGCAACGAGTCGGACGCCGGCGTACGCGACACCTGCAACCAGCAACCACGAGGTCAGGGCCAGCAGCAATGATCGGCCGCCCGTGCGCATCAGCTTGCCGATCTGGATGCCGGTGCCCAGCCCGAAGAGGGCGGCGGTCAGCAGGACGCCCTGAACGGTGGTCGCGCCTTGGACGATCGGGGTGGGGAGCACACCGCTGCTGGTCAGCGCGATGGCGGCCAGGAAACCCGCCACGAACAGCGGTACGAGCGGGGGCCGTGGGCCGGCCGCGCCAGAGGCGGCCGGGGTGCCCCGCCGACGGGCAGCGAAGGCGGCCCCGGCCACCAGCGGAGCAAGCAGCACGACCCTGGTCAGCTTCACCACGACGGCTTCGGTGAGCGAGCCGGGAACCTGGTGGGCGGTGGCCACGGTCTGCCCGACGTCGTGCACGCTCGCACCGACCCAGCGGCCGAACGCCGCCGGGTCGAGCGCGAGCGGTTCCCGCAGCGCCGGAAGCAGGAATATCGCGATGCTGCCGCACAGGGTGACCAACGCGACGGCTACTGCGGTGTCCTCGTCGTCGCCGTCGGCAACCTCGCGCATGGCCGCGATGGCCGATGCACCGCAAATTGAAAAGCCTGTCGCGATGAGCAGCGATCGGGCCCGCGAGAGACCCAGCGACCGGCCCAGCAAGCGGGTGCCGGCGAAGGTGATCGTCACCGTCGCGATCACGATGACCAGTCCACCGACTCCGATGCCGAGCAGTTGCGGCAGCCCGAGTTGCAGGCCGAGCAGGACGACCGCTATTCGGAGCAAGCGGTGGGCCGCGTAGTGCGTGCCGGCATGCAGCGCCGGACGGTGCAGCCCGACGTTGACCAACAGCGCGCCCAGCACGACTGCAACGGTGGAAGCGTTGAGGGACGGGACGAGTCGGGCCAGGCCGTAGGCCGTCGCCGTCGCCAGCGCAACGACCACAAGTCCGACCAAGGCGCCTCGGCCGGGGAACGGGTTGAGGGTGTGGCTCCACCGTCCCAGTGCCCCGGTCCAGCCCGTGCCCGGGTCGGGCTCACAGTCTGGACGGCACCGGCCGGCGCGGGCGATCCCGAGCTGCCCCACCCGCGCGCGCGCGTGCTGGATCAAGTGCCTGGTCATCGGGCCTCCCCCCGGTTCAGGTCGGCTCGGCAGGCTGCGTAGGTGGGAGTCAGCCACACCCGGCGATCAGCGCCGGGTCGCCGGCATGCAGACCGTGGTGCGTTTCCCATCGGTCGCGCGCTCGAAACGCGGTGCACGGCGGAGCAGGCAGTGGGCGCATCAAATCGATACCCCGCTGGGTATAGGCCTTCAGACTCTGGCGCGGGTCTTTCCGGTGAGGCCACCATGGATGCGGGAGGGGTGAGCGATGCGCGAGGATGGAGATCGTCGACCGGTGCCGACGCCGTTGCCGGTGTGGAAATCCGTGCTGGCGGTGGTGGCGCACCCCGATGACGAGTCCTTTGGTCTGGGCGCGATCCTGGATGCCTTTGACCGGGCAGGCACGTCCGTGTCCGTGCTGTGCCTGACTCGCGGCGAGGCATCCACGCTGCACGGGGCTGCCGGCGACCTGGCAGCGGTTCGCGGCAGGGAGTTCGTTGCTGCGGCGCGGACATTGGGGGTCACCGGCGCCGTCATACGGGACTTTCCCGACGGAGGCTTGAGCCAGGTTTGTCGCAGCGCGCTGGCTGGTGAAGTGATCGACGCGGCACGAGCGGTGAACGCCGAGGGCCTGGTTGTGTTCGACCCGAGCGGGGTGACCGGTCATCCCGATCATGCCGCCGCGACCGCCGCGGCGCTGCTGGCCGGAGCCGGCCTGGGTCTACCGGTCTTGGGTTGGACCTTGCCGGCCGCCGTGGCACGCCGGCTGAACAATGAGATGGGCGCCGGGTTCGTCGGCCATCAGGCCTGCGAGATCGATATCGAGTTGCCGGTGGACCGCAGGAAGCAGACTGCCGCGTGCGCCGCTCATGTCAGTCAGGCAATCCCCACCAGTGTGCTGTGGCGGCGCCTGGAACTTCTCGGCGATACCGAGCACTTGCGGTGGTTGTCCGACGTTCCCGCCGCATATGGGCTTTCGAAGCAGGAAGAGGTGAACGATGACGTCGATGTCCGCCGCTGATTGGGATTCCCGTTACCGCGGAGCGGATCTGGTGTGGAGCGCCATGCCCAACAGATGGGTCGAGCAGGAGGTGTCCGGCCTCAGCCCGGGGAAGGCGCTGGACCTGGCCTGCGGCGAGGGGCGCAACAGCATCTGGCTGGCAGGGCTCGGCTGGCAGGTCACCGGTGTCGATTTCTCGGCGGCCGCGTTGGCCAAGGCCGAAACCCTTGCCCGCGGGCACCATCCACCCGTGACCGTGGACTGGCGGTGCGAGGACGTCACCCGCTTCCGTGCGTCGGCACCGTTCGACCTGGCCCTGTTGGTGTACGTGCAACTTCCTCCGGCGGAGCGACTGAAGGCAATCATGTCGGCGTGGAACAGCCTGGCCCCCGACGGGATCTTGCTGGTCGTCGCGCACCACAGCGACAACCTCGCCAATGGTGTCGGCGGCCCGCAGGACCCGGACGTTCTCTACACCGAACGGGACGTCGCTGCCGACCTCGGCATGATCGATTGCTCGGCGACGCTGGAACGCAAGGAGCGCGTCGCCCGCCCGGTCACCGGTGACGGCCGTCCCGCACTGGACACGGTGGTCCGCGCCCGCAAACCGGGCCCCGACGCCTGACTCGGCGGATGGTGCTGCTGCGCCGGAATCGGGTGTGCCTGTGTGATGGGTGAGCCGCCCAGAGTGGCATCACCCAGCTCAGCCGAACAGGGCGGGAATGCTGCGTGCTGCGGTGTAAAACCCGACTGCGATGATCAGCGCAGCGAACGCGATCCGCAACGTCTCGGGGCGTGCGCGGGTGGTGATCCTGGCGCCGAGCAGGGTGCCGATCACCGCGGCTGCGGTGAACAGCCCTATGACCGTCCAGTTGATCTCGATGCTGTTCCCGGCGCGGGCGATCAGCGAGGTCCCGCTGTTGATGGCGATCACCAGCAAGGACGTGCCGACCGCGACCGGCATCGGGAAGTCCAGCACCAGCACGAGCGCCGGGACCACCAGGAACCCGCCGCCGACGCCGAAGAACCCGGTCATCAACCCGACCGCCAGGGCAGCGATCAGCACCTTGGCGGCGCGTGGGCAGGCGCAGACGAACCGGGGGGTGAAAGCGATGATCGGCACGTCGAACGGAACGGAATCGGGAACCTGTGGAGCGCCCCCGGCAGGGACTCGGCTGCTGCTCCGGGTCAGCATCACCGCCGCGACCGCCAACATCAGCACGGAGAAGCCGGCGAGCAGCACATCAGCGGGCACTGACATCGACAGCCTTGTCCCCACAACGGCTCCCGCGGCGCCGAGCACCCCGAACAACACGCCCTGAAGTACCCGGACATGACCGTCTCGCCGGTGGGCGAGCATCCCGAACACCGCCGTGACCCCGACGATGATCAAGGAGCCGGTCGTCGCAGCGCGGGGGTCCATTTCCAGCAGGTACACCAGCGCCGGGACGGTCAGGATGGACCCACCGCCGCCGAGCGCGCCGAGGCTCAGCCCGATCAGCAAACCGACAGAAATAGCGACGATCAACACGGCTTCCGACGCTTCCACCTTGTGACGCAACAACTCTGGTCCTGGCAGGGTTCTCGAGGGGCGCGGTCACACCGCATCAGTGCGACCGCTGAGACGAGCGGTTCCATCAGGTGACGGACCCGGGCCGTCCGCCCTTGGCAACGACGGGGAGGCCGGCGGCCGACCAAGCCCGCATCCCGCCGGACAGATTGGACACCGCGTGCCCGTCGGCGGCCAGGATCCCCGCAGCACGGGCGGACCGATTTCCCGACCGGCACACAGTGATGATCTCGCGGCCGGCGGGGAGCTCCTTACGGCGCCGCTCGAGTTCGCCCAATGGGATGTGCCGGGCCCTGGGCGCGTGCCCGGCGCGCCATTCCGAGGCCTCCCGCACGTCGAGCAGCACCGCACCATCCTCGACCCGGCCCTTGGCCTCGGCCGGGCCGATCGCGGTGTATTTACGGCCGAACAGACCGGACAGGAAACTCATCGGTCGGTCCTTTCTTCCTGTTCGGATGTGATGGCCAGGCCGGCCGCAGCCGAGTTGGCGTAGTCGTCGTCAACGGCGATGACCGGATGGCCACCTGCGAGCAGGATCGACGCCGCGATCGATGCCCGGTAGCCGGCGGCACAGTGCACCCAGAGCTCCCCGGCGGGGACTTCGTCGACGCGTCCCTGCAGCTCGTGCAGCGGAATGTGCACGGCGCCGTCGATGTGCGATTCGGCCCACTCCAGGTTGCGTCGCACGTCCAGGACGGCGACGTGGCGGTGGTGCCGAACGTGGGCCAGGTCGGCGAAGGTGCCCCGCTCGACAGTGCGCAACGGACCGTCGGTCCACTGCCGCGGGCCACCGGTGACGGCGGCTTCGGGCCGGTCGATGCCGATGCGCACCATTTCCCGTTGTGCCTGGGCGACCTGCTCGGCGGTCTCGCCGAGCAGGGTGACTGGAGTGCCCCACGGGATCAGCCAGCCCAGGTAGGTGGCGAACGACCCGTCGAGCCCGAAGTTCAACGTGCCCGGGGCATGGCCGGCGGCGAACGCGGTGCGGGTACGCAGATCGATCAACCACTCACCGTCCTCGAGGCGGCGGCGCAGCTGCTGCACGTCGGCAGCCTGCGGTGCGGTCAGGTCGGCCGCCGACGGCCCGCGAGTGTTTGCCGGGCCCATGTGCGCATAGTAGGCCGGGAAAGCGTCCAGACCGGCGAGAAGGTCTGCGACGTAACGCTCTTCGTCCTGGGTGAGCACCGGATTGTTGGTCTTCTCGGCCCCGATCGTGGAGGCGGTTGCCTCGGATTGGGTTGCGGAGCAGAAGCTGCCGAAACCGTGGGTGGGCATCACTTGGGTTTCGTCGGGCAGTTCCGCGGCCAGTCGCTGTGCCGAGGCGTATTGGTGATGGACCAGATCATGGGTGTGATCGGGTCCGAGCAGGTCCGGGCGTCCGGTGGAACCGAACAGTAACGACCCACCCGAGAACACCGCGGTAGCAACACCGTGCTCCTCGAGCACGTAGGACAGGTGGGTGTAGGTATGGCCGGGGGTGGCCAGCACCCGCACGCGCAGCACCGGGCTGACGTCGATGACGTCACCGTCCCGCACCCCGATCCGCTCGTAGGCCACGGGGTCGTCCGCGTTCACGTGGTACCCGGCACCGGTCACTGCGGAAAGGGCCAGCCCTCCGGTGACATAGTCGTTGTGGATGTGGGTTTCGAAGATGTGGGTGATCCGCACACCCACTCGCGCCGCGAGGTCGAGCACCCGGTCGATGTCGCGCTGCGGGTCGATCACAACCGCCACTTGCCCGTTGTGGACCAAGTAGCTGCGATCCCCCAGCGTCGGTGTCTCAATCGGCAGGACCGTGACCCCGGACGGCCGGTACCCGGTGCCGGTCGGCTGGTCGGTCAACTCGATTGCTGTGCTGGGGTCAGTAACGGACACGGTCACCGCCCACGACAGCGCGCCCGGTCTTGACCCACCCATTGGTGCCGCCGAGGACCGAATAGGCCTCATAACCCGCGTGCACCAGCATCCCCGTCGCGATCAGGCTGCGGTTGCCGGCCGCGCACACCACGTACACCGGCGCATCGCGGTCGACCCGGCAGCGGGCGGCGGCCAGATCCCGCGAGAGCTCGCCCAACGGGAGGGACAACGCACCCGGAATGTGACCCCGGTTGTATTCCTCGACCTCGCCCACATCGATCACCGCGGCTCCCGACGCGTGGGCCTTCGCGAACTGCAACATCGACACTTCGCGCATCACCGAAGCACCGCCCTTCCTGACTCGTATACCCGGCGGGGTATCTGTTCAGCTCAACGGTACCCCGCGCGCAGTCTTCCCGCACACGCGTGGGATACCCGACGGCGCAACGTGGATCGAGGGGAATATTCGGGATAGCCTTGCCGTTAATACCCCAGGGGGTATCATGGAGTCATCGAGAGGACGGAACTGACAATGGCAACAACAGCACTGACCGAGGGCACATTCGAGCAGGCAGTGACGGGTGACGGGATCGTCCTGGTGGACTTCTGGGCATCCTGGTGCGGGCCGTGCCGGATGTTCGCCCCGACCTTCGAGGCAGCCTCGACGAGGCACCCGGACGTCGTGTTCGGCAAGGTCGACACCGAGGCGGAACAACACCTGGCCGCCGCGGCCGGCATCCGTTCCATCCCCACCCTGATGGCCTTCCGCGACGGCATCCTGGTCTTTTCCCAGCCGGGCGCGTTGCCCGCGAACGCACTGGAACAGGTCATCACCGCAGTGCGGGAGCTCGACATGGACGAGGTCCGCGCAACGATCGCCGCCACGACGACGGCATCGGCATGACCGACATCAGCAGGCTGACCGACGCCGGCTACGCCATCGGGGTCACCATCGAACGACCGTTCCACCAGACATTGACCGCCACTCGAGAGGTGCTGTCAGCACAGGGATTCGGTGTCCTCACGGAAATCGACATGCGGGCCACACTGAAGGCGAAGCTGGGCGTGGACATCGCACCGCAGGTGATCCTCGGGGCCTGCCGGCCGCCGCTGGCGCATGCCGCGTTGCAGGCGGAACCGTCGATCGGCCTCCTGCTGCCGTGCAACGTCGTGGTTCGCCAGGTGGACGACGACCGCACCCGGGTGGAAACCCTCGATCCCGACATCATGGTCAGCATCAGCGGAAACCCCGGCCTGCAAGCGGTGGCCACCGACGCCCGCGACCGGCTGACCGACGCACTGCGCGCACTGCGAACGTCCCCACCGACATGCTGACCGACCCCTCCACCGCGCCGCCGATACAAGGAGGATCCGCAATGGTCGAACTCGTGCCCGAGACGATGGAGGCAGTGCTGAACCGTCTGCGCCGCGCGCAGGGCCAACTGGGTGGCGTGCTGCGGATGATCGAAGAAGGCCGGAACTGCGATGACATCGTGAACCAACTGGCCGCCGTCAGTCACGCCCTGCACCGCGCAGGGTTCGCCGTCATCGCCGCAGGCCTCAAACAATGCCTCATCGAATCCGACGGTCAGGACACGCTTGACACCAAGGCCATGGAGAAGCTGTTCCTGACCCTGGCCTGACCACCAACGTCGCGTCATACCGGTCCCAGCGCTGACGGAGCGGCGAGTTCTCGCGGCTCAGGACCATGAACAGTGCCTTGGAGGGCCCGGCTGTTCTACTGCCAAGGGCGTATCTGCTGGGCATGTTCGCCGTTCTCGCGCATGCGCCGGCCGGTGTTGCTGGCGGCCTACTCGATCCGGTGGAGCGGGTGCAGCGCAACACCGGTGGCCGTGACCGGACCGGCCGCGGCCGGTCCGGTCACGGCGTTGATACCGGTCAGGTCCTCGCCGTAGTTGACGACGGGCTCGGCGGTGTCGACGCTTTCCTGGGTCGGGACGTCGTGGTACGAGCGAAAGGTTGTCATCCCGCCGGAGAGCGTCTTGACGTCGGTGAAGCCGCGTTGAGCCAACGCGCGGTAGGCCAGGTAGCTGCGGAAGCCGACCGCGCAGTACAGCCGGATCGGCCCGCTCTTGTCCCAGCCCTGTTGCGCGTGACGCAGGGTGGGTAGAGGGACGTTTTCCGCGCCGGGCAGATGCCAGATCGCGTATTCCTGCGGGCCTCGGACGTCAATGATCCTGGCGCCTTCGGTGGCCGCCGGGTACTCACTGGGGTACCACAGCTGCAGGTCGTTCTTCAGCAGGTTGGAGGCGACGAACCCTGCCATGTTGATCGGGTCCTTCGCCGCTGCGAACGGCGGCGCGTAGGCCAGTTCCAGTCCCTCCAGGTCGTGCACGGTCATCCCGCCGCGCAGCGCGGTCGCCAGTACGTCGAGCCGTTTGTCGACCCCGTCGAAGCCGACGATCCCGGCGCCGAGCAGTTTGCCGGTGACCGGTTCGAACAGCACCTTGAGCTGCATCTTGGCGGTCCCCGGGTAGTACCCGGCGTGCCCGGAGGGGTGGATCTGCACCCGTTCATACGGGATGCCGGCCGCGTCGAGTTGCCGCTGGTTGGCGCCTGTGCCACCGGCGACCATGTCGAAGACCTTGACGATCGAGGTGCCCTGCACCGGGTCGAACACCGTGTCCCGGCCGCAGATGTTTTCCGCGGCGACCCTGCCCTGCCGGTTCGCCGGGCCGGCCAGCGGGATCAGCCACGAGCCCGGGAGCACCAGATGCTCGACCTCGACGGCGTCGCCGGCGGCGTAGATGTCCGGGATGCTGGTCCGCATGTGGGCGTCGACCTTGATGCCGCCCCGGGGACCGATCTCGATGCCGGCCGCGACCGCGAGCTCGGTGTTCGGACGCACTCCGGCCGCCAGCACGACCATGTCGGTCTCGACGAACTCACCGTTCTTCAACTCCACCCGCAGCCGGCCGCCCGGGGACCGGCTGAACGCAGCGGCCTGGGTGCCCAACTGCAACTCGACACCGTGGGCCCGGATGTAGCTCTCCATCGTGGTGGTCAACTCGCGGTCCAGCGGCGGAATGATCTGCTCGGCCATCTCGACCACAACCACCTGCACACCCCGCTGGTGCAGGTTCTCGGCCATCTCCAGACCGATGTACCCGGCACCGATGACGACGGCATGGGTGATCGGCGGCCGGCCCGATGCGCCGCGGCCATCGACCGCGGCCTTGATGACGTCCATGTCGCCGATCCGGCGCAGCACGTGGATGTCGGGGTGGTCGACTCCCGGCAGCGGCGGCGTCACCGGCGACGCCCCTGGGCACAGGGCCAACGAGTCGTAGGACTCGACAGACTCCTCGCCGGTGCTCAGATACCGAATCCGCACCGTCTTGCTGCCGGGTTCGATGCCGGTGACCTCGACCGCTGTGCGAACGTCGATGGCCAGCGATTCATGCAGGCTCTCCGGCGTCTGCAGCAACAACCGGCCGCGATCCTTGATCACCTCACCGATGTGATACGGCAGACCGCAGTTGGCGAACGACACATGGTTTGCTCGCTCGAGCACAACGATCTCGGCGAACTCATCGAGCCGCCTGGCCCGCGCCGCGCACGACATGCCCGCGGCAACGCCGCCCACCACAACGATTTTCATCACGCCTCCGCTTTCGTTCCGTCAACGGTTTTTCCTGGACCAGCCGTGAACCGCCACGGGAAACACGTCACTGCGAGCTACGGAGCGACGGCGAACAATTCGGATCGGGATCAGCCGGCCGCTGAGCCGGCCGTGGCGGCGCGGAGCCGGCGACCGGTGAAAGGCCGGCTGAACAGGGGTGCGAACACGCACACATCCAGGACGCCCGCGGACAGCGGAACCAGCCCCACCACCGCAAGCGCCCACCACCCGCCGCCCAGCAGAATCCCCCCGACGATCAGCACCACACCAGCGACGATGCGCGTGGTCCGGCCGGCCACGCTTGCCATGAACGCGAAGAACGACGTCATTTCACAACCTCCACAAGGTGTTGTTCTGGAACGAACTCAGAAACGGTGAGGCCGCCGCGGCGCTCAAAACCGATACCTGTGCCCGCTGGGGTGATACCCCGGGGGGTATCACTGAGGACTATAGGCGCACCGTGCCACCGCCGCTGCCGGAATTGACTCCTGCGAGCCGGATGTGACGAGGTCGTCAAGTGAATCGGCGTCCCGCGATCCCGGCCAGGTCCCCTTGGGAGGGGCGCGGGCGGCAGGCTGTCGTCGGAGCAGCGTGTCAACGGCGACCGCGGGGTGACGGGCGCGGGATGGGCGCCACCGACCTGGAAGACCAGGATTTCTGAAAGACGCGGGTTTTCACGATGTCTTCATGGTCGCCGTCGTGGAGGCTTCATCTCCGGGTCGTTGACTGGGGTCATCCGCCGAAAGGGGCGGACCACATGAAAGGCGGCGGCACGATGAGAAACATTCAGAAGGCATTCCTGGCAGGGAGCATGGCCCTGGTCCTCGGTGCGGGACTAGCCGGAACCGCCATCGCAGCAACACAAATCCCGTCGGCCGGTGCGATCACAGCGACGGCGAGTGTCATCGACACCCGCACCGCGGATCTTGTCTTCAGCCGCGACGAGGAGCGGATGGCCAGGGAACTGTACGAGCTGTTCGGACGGACCTATGACGCGCCCGTCTTCACCCGGATCGCGGCCAGCGAACAGCAGCACTTCGATGCCATCGGCGGACTGCTCAGCAGCTACGGCATCGCCGACCCTGCTGCCGGACTACCGGCAGGGACCTACGCCAACGCCGACGTACAGAAGCTGTATGACCAGTGGAAGGCGCAGGGTCTGACCTCCGTCCAAGACGCATACGCGGTTGGTGTCGCGCTGGAGAAGACTGACATCGCCGACCTACAGGGCATTCTCGCCAGGAACTCGGCCGCCGACGTGCAACGGGTGCTCACCCACCTGCTCACCGGCTCCCGGCATCACCTCGACGCGTTCACCAACGCGGTGAACGGCGGCACGGACGCGGCATTCTGCACCGGCACCGGTGCTCAGATCGGTGCCCGCGGCAACGGCCGGGGGCACGGAGCTCGGTGATGGCACCGGCAGGTCAGGACTGGAGCACGAGGATCAGGACGAGAGTGCCTCCGGGGGTCGATTCTCGGACACCAGGCGTGGTCCATCCAACGACAGTGGCGTCAGGTGCTTGACACGTGCAGGGTCGTTCGGATGCGGCAGCAGCGGCGTGATCAGATCGGTCCGCCATCTCCGCAGCGGCATCGAGGCCAGCACAGTCTCGAGTTCGTCACCGTCGACGGCGGCGAACAGGCCGAGTCCGCCACTGCCCCGGGTGCAGCGGCGCCCCCCAGAGCCGAAGCAGATGTCCCTTCTCGGCAAGCTCACGCGACCGGGCGGCCTCCCTCCGCTTGGTGCTCTCGACGACGTCGTCAGAGGGTGTTCTCCGGGACGCGCGTCGTCATCGTGACGAGGTACTCCATGATCGGTCTCCTCGGCGGATCCGGCCTGATCGTCACCCTCACCTTGGCTGCAGGCGCGGTCCCGTCGCACCAGGGTGACCCTGGTCCGGGGCACGGGTGTTCTCGGTTCGCCGGCAGCTGTGGCCATTCAGCGGACGCCATACATCCCAGCCCGTCGCGGGTGGGAGAGGTGGTACCAGGTCGAGAGATATCAGCCTTTCGCCCGATTCTTCACGGGTCTAAGCTCCTGGACCGATGGCAGCAAACCGGTCGCTGCGAATGGTGGGTCGGCTCAGCGAGCGGGAAACGCTGGACCGCCTGCTGGACGATGTGCGCCTGGGCCACAGCGCCGTGCTGGTGCTCCGGGGTGAGGCCGGCATCGGCAAGACGTCACTGCTGCGCTACGCCGTCGGCCGGGGTCCGGACAATCGCGTCGCTCACATTGCCGGTATCGAGGCAGAAATGGAGCTGCCGTTCGCCGGCATGCATCAGCTGTGTGCTCCCCATCTCGACCGAATCGGCGCGCTACCGCAGCCCCAGCGCACCGCGTTGAGCGTCGCCCTCGGACTGACCGCCGGCGAACCGCCCGATCGATTCCTGGTCGGGCTCGCGGCGCTCAGCCTGTTGTCCGACGTCGCAACCGAGAAGCCCCTGCTGTGCGTCGTCGATGACGCGCAATGGCTCGACGCCGCATCAGCGCAGGTTCTCGGATTCGTTGCCCGACGCCTGGTGGCGGAATCCGTCGCGATGATCTTCGCGGTGCGGGAACCGAGCCTGAACCCTGAGTTGGCCGGCCTCCCGGTCCTGCCCGTGGATGGCCTGAACGACGAGGACGCACGGGCCCTGTTGGCCAGGGTCATTCCTGGCCGGCTCGACGAGCGGGTCCGTGATCGGCTGATCGCGGAGACGATGGGCAATCCCCTTGCATTGCTGGAGCTTCCGCGGGGCATGAGCGTCGCGGAACTGGCCGGCGGCTTCGCTCTTCCCGATGCGGCGGCCCTGCCCGTTCGCATCGAGGAGCACTACCTGCGCAGGGTCGACGCCCTCCCGCCGGACACGCAGCAATTGTTGTTGCTCGCGGCCGCCGACCCGGTCGGGGACGCAACGATCCTGTGGCGCGCGGCACAGACGCTCGGTATCGATCGGGGCGCGGCAGAGGTCGCCGCCCAGCGGCAGCTGTTGGAGATCACCGGGCGGGTGCGATTCCGGCATCCGCTGGTCAGGTCGGCGGTCTACAGGTCCTCCGGGTCGGCTGATCGCCGTCTCGTCCACGGTGCGCTGGCGGCGGCCACCGACCCTCGCACCGACCCGGACCGGCGGGCGTGGCACCGAGCGCACGCCGCAACGGCTCCGGACGAGTCGGTCGCGGGTGAGCTGATCGAGTGTGCAACGGGGGCGCAGCGCCGGGGTGGGATCGCGGCCGCAGCAGCGTTTCTCGAGAGGGCGGTGATGTTCACATCGGACCCGGCTCAGCGGGCTGTGCGGGCATTGAGCGCCGCCGAAGCGAAATTCGATACCGGCGATTTCGAGGCCGCGGCATCGCTGCTCGCCAGCGCGGAGGCGGGCCCGCTCGACAAACTGGGACGAGCCCAGGTGCAACGCATGCGAGCGCAGATCGCGTTCGACATGCGACGTGGCCGGGACGCCCCGCGCCTGCTGCTGCGGGCTGCCCAGCGACTGGAGCCGCTCGACGCCGAACTCGCCCGGCAGACGCACCTCGAAGCGCTGGTCGCCGCGATGTACGCGAGCAGGTTCGCCCCGTCCGCCGACAGAACCGACGTGGCAATGGCAGCCCGGTCCGCGCCCCACGGGCCCGAACCGTTGCCGCCGGGTCAACTGCTGCTACGAGGCTTCGCCACCAGGTTGATCGACGGATGCGCCGCCGCCGCTCCCACTCTCGCCAGTGCGGTCAGTGCTTACCGCCGGGAGGAACGGCGGTTGGACCGGATGTGCCTGGCGTACAACATCGCCGCGGAGGAGCTGTGGGACGACGAGGCGTGGCGCGAGCTCGCGTCGAGTCAGGTCGAGCTGGCCCGTGCGACAGGCACCTTGCTGCTGCTTCCCTACGCGCTGGACTATCTGGCCGGCGCGCTCACCCAGGCCGGCGAACTGTCCTCAGCGGCCCTGTTGCTCACCGAGGCAGAAGGACTCGACGTGGACGTCAGGGCGGAGTTTCCCCTGCGGTTGGCCGCCTGGCGTGGCCAGGAAGCCGCCGCCCTCGGTCTGGTGGAGAGGATGACGCACGGCGCGCACACCAGAGGTGAAGGAGTCGCCATCGCCGGTGCCGCCTACGATCTCGCCGTCCTGTACAACGGCCTGGGTCACTACCCGCGTGCGTTGGAGGAAGCCGAGCGGGCCTGCGCCGCAGACGACATCGTCGTGTCGTCATGGGCGCTGTATGAACTGGTCGAGGCCGCGTCCAGATGCGCCCGGCGTGATATCGCGCGGCAGGCGGCGGATCGCCTCTGGGAGCGGACCGCGGCCAGCGGCACGCCGTGGGCGTTGAGTTCCGGTCTTCGCTCCCGCGCCCTGGCGGCGGAGGGTGACACCGCAGAAGTGCTGTATCGGCAGGCGATCACCGTGCTGTTGCCGACCCGGATGAGGTGGTATCTGGCCCGGGCGCGGTTGAGCTACGGGGAATGGCTGCGACGGCAGGGACGGCGCACCGACGCCCGTGGACAGTTGCGGGAGTCGCATCAGATGTTCACCGAGATGGGTGGTGCGGCGTTCGCCGAAAGGGCCAGGATCGAGTTGTTGGCCACCGGCGGGACCGTGCGGAAACGAGTGGCAGACAGCCGAGATGAACTGACGACCCAGGAGATGCAGATCGGGCAGCTCGCGCGGGACGGCCTGTCGAACCCGGAGATCGGCACGCGATTGTTCCTCAGCCCGCGCACGGTCGAATGGCACCTGCGAAAGGTGTTCACCAAACTCGGTATCCGCTCGCGCCGTGAGTTGGCGGCTGCGCTCCCGGACTCCGCGTCGGAGATGGTTCGCACGTGAGGCTCATCGATCGATCGCGAATTCGGCGACCCGGCGACCCAAACGTCGCTCGAGGTCGCTGTCGGTGTTGAGGCCGGCGGACTCCAGTTCTGCCCACAGCGCCTGCTGTGCCGGCCGGCCGAAGAGCTCACGGAAATCAGCGAGCGCCGGTGGCAGCTCGTCGTCGTCGGGCAACGTCACCCTGTCGACGTGCGATTTTGTCCGCGCGATGGCGTCGTGGTCGAAGAGTTGAAGCCTGGCTGCCATTTCACCGATCTCCGCGTCAAGCCGATCGTCGGCGATCAGCCTGTTGACGTAGCCGTACCGCTCGGCCATCGGTCCATCGAGATCCTGTGCCAGCAGGAGGATCTCCAGCGCCCGCCCGCGGCCGACGAGCCGGGACAGCCTTGCCATCGGGCCGCCACCGGGGACAACGCCGATACCGACCTCGAACTGGCCGAGAATGGTGTTCTCGCGGGAGGCGAACCGGAGGTCACAGGCCAGCACGAACTCGCTACCGGCGCCGCGGGCACGACCGCGGATCGCGGCGACGCTGACAACCGGCGCACGGGACAGCCGCACGAGAACATCGACCCACGCCGGCATCCCGGTCGGACCATTCGGGAGGACCGCCGTCCTGCCGGGATCGTGCTCGAGATCGTAGTGAGCGAGATAGAAGTCCGGATTGACACTGTCGAAGACCACCACCTTCAGGTCCGGATCGGACTCGATGAGGCCGACCAGCTCCGCCAACTCCGCAACCGTTGTCGCCGTGATGGTGTTGATCGGCGGATGGTCGAACCTGACCCGGCAGTAGCCCGCGCTGCGGCGGTCGATGTGCAGGTGCTTCCACGACCGTGATGCCGGCGCCGCCCCGTTTCCGGAGTGGCCGGAGATGATGCTGCTCATCCTGATCTCCCTACGACGGTGATCTCCCTACGACCGTGCGGGAAAGGGGACCGGAGCCGCCGCTGTCGCTGGGGCTTCGGTCCGCCATCCGGTGAACGTCACCCGGTGGGGACGATGTGCTTGACCTCGGCCATGTACCGGCCGGCGATCACTACGGCGCCATCAGGTGCGCTTCCCGTCTGACGCGCGTTCAGGTAGGCCGCGTACCAGTCCCACCAGTTGTGCGGTGGCGTCATCGCCTCGAAAGTGCCGTGTTGATCCGCTGTCTCGTGCAGCAGATCGGCAAGAGCCGCAACGTCCGTCACCGCAAGATCCATCTCAGTCCTCCCATACCCGGCCGGGAAGCCGGCCGGTGATCTGCTGGAGCAACCAGCCGTTGCCGTCCGGGTCGTCGAACGACGCGTAGCTGGAGTACGACCCGCCGTTGGCCGTGTCCGGGCCCGCCACCCGGGAATCGAACTCCCCGCTGCGGCCCGGTTGCCTGTCGTAGTGGAACACCTCGCTGACCTCGGCGCCACGGCTCAGCAGGTCCGCGCGAGCCGCTTCGACGTCGTCCACAGCGAGATACAGCCGGGCCACCGATCCTGGCTCCGCCGCGGTCAGGCCGACTCCGAAATGGATGGACGCCTGCGACTGGGGCGGCGTGAACTGTACGACACGGAAATCCTCACCGGCCGAGATATCGGCATCCAGGCGCCATCCCAGTCGCTGGTAGAAACTCTTCGCCCGGTCGACGTCCGAGACGGGCAGCGTGACCACCTCCAGCCGGAGTGGGACCGGTGCTGCGGCGGTCTCCTGCGTTGCCGGTTCGGTGCTCACCTGCGTCGTGCTCATGACGTCCTCCATCGGTCGTTGTGGTGTGACCACAGTGACCGTTCGCGTGGACGGGTCGCGCCCGTGAAGTCCCTGGTGCACACCCGGGCCGGACGACGGCCAGGGACTGGACCCGGGTGCCCACTGGTGCGATCGGGCACTGGTCGGCGCACTGTTCCGGCAGGCGTTCATCCAGCCGGAACAGGAGCACACCATGACCGACGACCACCGCGAACTCCCCGACTACGACGTGATCGTGCTGGGCGGCGGCGCCCCCGGCGAGCACTGTGCCGCAGCGTTGGCCGGCCGGGGATCACGGGTGGCCGTGGTGGAGCGGGAACTGGTCGGCGGCGAGTGCTCCTACTGGGCCTGCATTCCCTCCAAATCGCTGCTGCGTCCCGGCGAGGCCGTCCACGGGGCACAGGACGTCGGCGCCATCACGCAGATCGATGTTGCAGCAACGTTGGCCTGGCGGGATTTCATGGTGTCCAACTACTCCGATGCGGGCCAACAACAGTGGCTGGCCGATCACGGGATCGACCTGATCAGGGGGAACGGCCGGCTGGCCGGTACTGGCGTCGTCGAGGTCGACGGTGTCCGGCACACCGCCTCCCATGTCGTCGTGGCAACCGGATCAACCCCGATCCGGCCGGCCATCCCGGGGCTTTCCGAGCTTCAGGGAGTATGGGGTACCCGGGAGGCCACCGGGCTGAAGGCCGTCCCCCGTCGACTGCTCGTCCTGGGCGCCGGGTCGGCCGGTGTCGAACTCGCGCAGGTGGTCCGCCGACTCGGCGGCCAGGTCGTGCTCATCGCCGGGGGTGACCGCATCCTGCCCCGCGAGCCGGCCGCGGTGGGTGTCGCGCTCGGCGACTCCCTGCGCCGCGAGGGCATCGAACTGATGCTCGGCAAGCGCACGATCGGTGCCCGCCGGGACGGCGACGACTACGTCCTGCAGTTCGAGGGCGGCACCGATGTCCGTGGTGATCGACTGCTCGTCTCCACCGGCCGTCGCCCACGCGTCGACGGGATCGGCCTGGACACGGTCGGCGTCGAAGCAGATCCCCGCGGCATCCGGGTCGACGAGTACCTGCGGGCCGGCGAACGGTTGTGGGCGATCGGTGACGTCAACGGAATCTGGCCGCTCACTCACGTCGGCGAGTACGAGGGTGACGTGGTCGCGGCCAACATCTCCGGTCTCTCGCAGGCCGGTCGCAGGGTCACCGGCCACTTGCAGGCGGCCAACTACGAGGCCGTGCCGCGGGTCACCTACACCGATCCGCAGGCAGCCGCGGTGGGCACCGCCGACGCGGCCTACGTTGTCACGACACCGATCTCGGGTATCCCCAAGATGGCGACGTACACGCACGCCTACGCCGAGTCCACCGGCTTTCTGACGGTGCTCAGCGACGGTGAACGACTCACCGGCGCATATGCGGTCGGGCCGGAAGCCGGTGAATGGTTGCAGCAGGCCACACTCGCCATCCGCGCGCGCATTCCGCTGGAGGTCCTGGACGACACCATCCAGCCGTTCCCGAGCTTCTCCGAGATCTACAACGCGGCGATCAAGGAACTGCGGATGACGATCGCCGACCGGCCGCGACCGCTACGGCCGATGGACGCCCAGATGGCAGGCCTCTCCGGCTGACGCAACACCTTCGGTGGCCGGATGCCGGTCACCATTTCTCATTGGAGGAAAACATGAGCACGGCAACCCCTGCCCGATCAGCTGCCCAGTCGGCCCGGCAACCGTCTGCCCCAGCCGGTTCGCGTGAACCTGAATTGCGTGGCCGGACCGTCGTTGTCATCGGCGGTAGCTCCGGGATCGGACTGGAAACTGCTCGTCGGGCGCGACTGGAAGGCGCAGAAGTGGTCCTCACCGGCCGCCAGGACACCCGCCTGCGACGCGCTGCGCTGGACGTGGATGCCAAGAACAGCAGTGCTTTCGACGCGAACGACCCGGCGTCACTTCGCCGGTTCTTCGAGGATCTCCCTGATCCGATCGACCATGTCATGGTCACCGCCGGTGGTCCACGCTACGGGCCGTTGCTCGACATGGACGGCGAAGAGGTGCGTCAGGCGGTCAGTGATCACATCGTGCTGGCGCTAGAGGTGGCACGGTTGGCCACCGGCAGGATGAGGGCCGGCGGGACGCTGCTGCTGATGGGCGGCACGGGCGGCAGGAGGATCAGCCGCGACCTGGGCGTCGCCTCGGCCGCCACCGCGGCGCTGCCGCCGTTCACCGCAGCCCTGGCCCTGGAGGTCGCACCCGTGCGGGTCAACCTGATTGCCGCGGGCTTCGTCGACACTCCCTTGTCCGAAAGCCTTCTCGGTGACGGCATCGACGCCCGGCGCGAACAGCTTCGCAAGACGCTGCCCATCGGTCGTGTCGTGCAGCCCACCGACGTCGCGGCACTGGCCGTGCACACCATGGTCAACACCGCGCTGACCGGCGCAACGTTCGACATCGACGGTGGGCAGCAGTTTGTCGAGGCATGAGCCGACGGCCAACGAACGAATGACGTTCCTGCGGGCGGGCGGCGGGCGGTCAGTCGGTCCCTCGTCCGAAGTCTCGGAGCAACCGAAGGAGCTGCACCATGCCCTGGTTCCCTGAGTTCTACAGTGCCGTCGAGCTTGCGCGCAGGCAGACCCGCACTGCGGGCCTTGCCGACCCGGTCGGCGAATACTTCAGTGCGTTGAACAACGGCGACGCCCATGTCCTGGAAACAGCGTGGCCCGGGCAGGTGGTCGTTCTCGATCCACGAGCCGGCGAGATCCGCGACCATCACCAGCTCCGTCGGTTCGTCCATCAGAACCAGCTCTGGCTGGCGGAACACCAGGCCCGCACCGCAACAGTGGCCCGCACACGGGTGCAGGGGCGTTCGGTGGTCGAGCTGCTCGTGCACCTCGACGGGGCGGACGGGGAAACCGACTGGCCCGTCGCTGTCGTCGCCGAACTCCACGACCCGCTGTCGATCGTGTTCCGCACCTACTGCTCGCAGCGGCCGGTGGACGGACGGCGCCATGTGCGGCCACCGATCCTGGCTACCGGCGACGCCCACCCGCCTGATGTGGTCGGCCGTTTTCAGGCCGCCCTCCGAACCGGCGACGTGGGCGCCGCGGCGGGCAGTTTCTCCCCGGACGGATATCTCCGCGAAGCGAGCGGCCCCGATTCCATCCACCGCGGCGCTGCCGCGCTCAGGGCGTATTTCGAGAACCACCTGAGCGCCGGTGGTATCGGCCTGCAGCCCAGGCTGGTCACCGACGACGGGCTGCGATGCGCGCTCGAATACACCGTCGTCCGCTGGGGCAATCACAATCTGCCGCCGCAAGCGGGTCTCGCCGTGCACGAGCGAGCCGCCGACGGCCTGCTGGCGGCGGTGCGCATCTACGACGACGTGGAACCGCCCGTTCCGCTGCCGCTCGCGGACGGCCACTCGACGAAAGGTCGAATTCCACAAGGCAACTGAGCGAGCCGGTTTGCCTCAGCACGCATCCGAGAAATCGAAAGGCAGCAGTCATGAGATCCGACATCACACCGGGCGCCACCCTCCCTGACTACGCCCTGCCGGACCACAACGGCACCGTGCGCAGGCTGAGCGAGTTACAAGGTCGCGATCCGATGATCCTGACACTCGCCCGTGGTCACTACTGCCCCAAGGAGCACCAGCAGCACCTCGACCTGGCCGGGATGCAACCGAAAATTGCCGTTGCCTACACCCAGGTGGTCACCATCTCGACGGACGATCACCACACCTTGCAGGAATTTCGCGCATCGGTCGGAGCAACATGGACCTTCCTGTCGGACCCCGGGCGAATCATCCAACGGGACCTCGACATTGCCGAGTACACCGATCCCGAGCACGATCCGATGATTCCGCACACGCTGGTCCTGAAGCCCGATCTGGTCGTTCACAGGGTGTACAACGGTTACTGGTTCTGGGGGCGACCCTCGGTCGACGACCTGTGGCGCGACCTTCGAGCGGTGACGAGCCAGGTCCGGCCGGACTGGGACCTGAGCGCGCCGGGGCTGCGCGCGGCCTGGGACGCCGGGGACCACAGTAACTTCCACGGGTGGGACCGGCGGTCCGCGACGAGCGGGGCGACGTCGTCGTGAATGCCGAGCGGCTCACGCGGTGGCGGTCGGTCGCACATCACCACCCGGATGGTCCGGGCGACGACGCGACCCAGTGGGAGCTCTACGACACGATCGCAACGACCTACCCGCTCGCGCTCGAGCAGGAGCAGCACGCCATGATCCGGCAACTGCGCTCGCATCTGCCCGCAGTCCCGCAGCGGCAACGGATGGCGCTGATCGACAGGATCGAACGATCGATCGGACAGAACCTCGAAGAGGAGGTCGATTTCGGACAGTGATCCGACATGCCTGTCGGAGCCAGTGGAACTGGTGAGCTGCAACATCATCGCGAGCTGCGGCCCGAGTTCGCCATCGTGCTCACTGGGGGCGACCGGACGCCCAGATGCCGCGCACCTCCACCGATTCGCGCAGCAGATCCTCCAGCGGCCCGGCAGCCGCCGTGCGGCCGTTGTCCAGCAGCAGGACGGTGTCCGCCCTGGCCGATGCCTCCCGGCGATTGGACACCATGAGCACGGTGTCTGCGCCGTCGGGCATGTCGGCCAGATTCCAGTCGAAGACCGCGGCGGCGATGGCCGCCTCGACCTCAGCTCGGACAGGGCGTTCCCGAGAGCGATGTTGGCCCTGATGGTCTCGCTGAACAGGTGCGGAGGTCACCCACGCCGAACAAGCCCTGCTGCATCGGTTGCACGGCAGTCAGCAGGATCAGCCCGGTTCCGATCGCCAGTACCGCTCCACCCATCGAGGCCATTGCGACGGGAAAGGTATCGTCCCGGACGGTAGCGATGCGGCGTCGCGCGTTGAGTTCGATCAGTCTGCGTTGGACGTGACCCCCGGCGGCCGCCGGCGAGGGATCGCCTGCACGTTCGACAGCGCTTCGGTCATCATTCCCGCGCGCAGCGTGGCATTGCTCACCTACGTCGAGGCTGGGCCGCTGGTTGACGCAGCAGCGCCGGCACGGACAGGACGGGCAGGAAGGACTTCCTGGCCCGGCTCGCCGCATTCGTGATGTGAAGTGGTTGCCGTTCAGCGGGTTGAACACCGATCGGCGCAACCTTCGAGAGACGATTCCGCCGACCCGGCGCTGTCACCCGCTGATGGCCACCGGAGCCCCGTTGTAGGTCAGCGCCCAATCGACGCTCTGGAACAGGGTCGGGTCGATCGTCTTGTTGGTGCTCACCCAGTCGATGATGAGTTGCCGGATCTCCACCTGAGCGTTGTACACCGCCGGATTTCCAGCGGTGTGCGGGAAATTGCCGCCACCGGAAGCGCGGTAATTGTTGATGGCGATGACGAACGATGCGGCGGCATCGATCGGCGCACCGTCATAAGCCAGATCGACAATTCTGGAACCCACCGGTTGACCCAGCTCGATGGAGTAGGTCAACGGCGCGGTGAACCCGCCCATGATGTCGTAGTTGTAGTCCGGGGTGCCGTTCGGCGCGGTCGCGGTCACCGCATTCGTCACCGCGTCGGCCGAGAACGGGCCGGTGCCGTTGACCGGCTTGAAGTACCTCGCCGAGAACTCGAGGTACTCCTTGACGTCGGCGCCGGTCATGACCACGGCCTGCAGTGTGTTGTCGTAGATGTAGAGGCCGGCGACATCTCGGACGCTGACATCGCCCTGCGGGATGGCGGCCTCGCGGTTGAACGGAGCCGCGATGGACAGCACCGGAAGGTCCGCGTATTGCGTGCCGTCCAGGGCCTTGTCCACCGCGTCGGCCTGCACATAGTTGATGAAGTCGATGGCGGCAGTGTCCTGGTAGCGAGCGGTGGCTGCCGACATCGCGATGGCGGAGGTGCCCACCACCGAGTTGACGTAGTCCAGGACCTTCTGGTGATCCGCCCGCAGCAGGCGGACGATCGCCTGATCCTCCGCCACGGTGTTCGAGTTCAACACCTGGGAGCCGACTCTCGTGACCTTCCACTGTCCCCGGCTGCGGGTCAGATCGATGTCGATCACCGATAGCCTCATCCCCCACCGCAGCGGTTCGGTGAGCAGCACCGGCTTTCCGGTCTGCTTGTTGGTCACGATCCGCTGCGGGATCTCGACATGCGCGTGACCGACCAGGATGGCATCGATACCCGGCACCTGTTCTGCCACAAGGGTTGCGGCGTTCTCCGGCCAAGGCAGCGCATCCCCGTAGGAAGAGGAGGTATCCGCACCGGAATGTGCGGCAACGATGACGACGTCGGCGATGCGGCGGAGCACGGGCACCCATTTCTGCGCCTGTTCCACCAGTCCCGGAAACGTCATCCTGCCCTCGACGTTCGCCTTGTCCCAGATCGCGATCCCTGGATTGGTCAGCCCGAGGATGGCGACGCGGATCGGCCGCCCGTGCGGGGGCCGAACCGTCTTGACGGTGAACGGCGGGAAGGCCGGTCGACCAGTACCGGCGTCCAAGGCGTTGGCACCCAGCAGGGGGAAGTCCAACTGACGCTGGAAGGTGCGTAGCAGCGGGATGCCGTAGTTGAACTCGTGGTTGCCCAGCGCCGCCGCGTCATAGTCCATGGCGTTCATGGCGGCGGCCATGGGATGGACGACCGATCGGCCGATCGGCTGGATCTTGGCGTAGTAATACGCGAGCGGCGTTCCCTGAATGGTGTCACCGGCGTCGATCAGCAGCGTGCTACGGCGACCGACCCTGGTGCGCACGGCCTTGACCAGTGTGGACACCTTCGCCAACCCGATGTCGTTGTGCGCCGAATCCTCGTATTCGGCGCTCTTGAAATAGTCCCAGTTGAAGACATTGCCGTGCAGATCCGTCGTACCCATCACGGTGAGCCGGAAGCAATCCGAGTTCTTGGCTCCCCGACCCTCGCTGTCGGCATGGGCGGTGTCCACGAATCCGACGCCCGCGAGGATGGACGCTGCGGTCGCGGCGGTTCCGGTCAGAAAGGTACGGCGGCTGACGCTGCTCATCGAAGGAGTGCTCCCAGGGTTGGCGGTCGTGACGCCCATGGTGTGGACGACAGAACCCGGCCGATGCCGGCCGGAGGCGCGCCGGATCCGGCGCCGCGCAAACCTATGTCGCCCGTGCGAGCGGCGGAAGGGTCCAGATGGGTTGTGCCACATCACACATCGTGACGACGGTGATCATGGAGGCTACTATTTCGGACACAAAGCACGAAATCGTACGACCCTAGGCTGTGCGCGACACGGACGGCTGGGAGGATGGCCCCGTGGAAGGCGAAGGTAAGGCCGGTTACTTCACCTGGACGGCCGGCCCGAGCACCGCGTCCTGTGCTGATTGAGGCCCTGGAGTCCACGCTGGATCGGGAGCCGGGTTCCGCCATCGATCTGGGTTGTGGCGCGGGTATCGACACCTTGGCGCTGCTGGATCGCGGTTGGTCGGTACTGGCGCTCGACTCCGACCCGCAGGCACTTCGCCGACTGCGGGCGGCCGTTGATCCGCCCGGGCTCCGAATGCAACTCCGGTCTTTCGCCGACATGCAATTGCCGTCTGCGCAGTTGATTCATGCCGGATTCAGCCTGCCGTTCTGCTCACCTTCCGATTTGCTGGGCGTCTGGGATCGATTGGTCACCGCGGTCGACGCCGGCGGCTTGTTCGCCGGCCAATTGTTCGGCGACCGGGACAGTTGCTCAGATCACGACGACATGACCTTTCACACCAGGACCGAGGTCGAATCCCTGCTCACCGAATTCGATGTCCTTGCCCGCCGACAGCGCCGGACGCATCGGCCGTACGGCGAGCTGAGTATCCGTCCGATCGCGGCGACAGCGCGCTGCTCGAAGCCTGCCCGACCTCAGTGCCGCCCGTACCCGCCAGGGCCGGGTGGGTAGCCGGCGTCGAACTGGCTTGCGACGACGACGCCGAAGACCGCGGCGAGCAGCATCATCAGCAGGAGCAGCGCAGCCACCCGCGCCGGGTCCAGCCTTCCGGTACCGCCATTGGTCAACGAGAATCGCAGCTGTTCGACGGCCATGGTGGCCAGTCCGGACCAACCGAGCGGCCGCACATCGCCCGGGTCAGCGGCAGGAAGGTCATCGGTCAGCGCGCGGAGCTCGTCGACATGCACGGCTGCGAACGCCGATCCCATCCGTTCGCCGGCCTCATCGGGGGCCAGCAGCCCTCGTGACATCGCATCCTGCAGTGCCATGACGGTCGCGTGCCGCTCAGCGTCGGACGCCCGCATCCGGGGCTCCCGATGGGCGGAATCGCCCTTCGATCCCGCACTACGGTGATCCACGTCGGCCATCGAAGTCTCCTTTCGGTCCGAGACGTCCCGCTCGCATCGTGCACCTGTCACCTGTGAAAGCCGGCGAGGTACCCGAACAAGACCCGGTCAGGAGGCCGGCCGGCCGTGACGGGCCCCCACTCCGCCGAGGAGAACGATTCGAACGGTGTGTCATGGTGAGGGCTTCAAGGGCGGACATCCGCGCCGCGGACGTCATGACACAGTGACCGACAGGCGTTGATCGACCGCCGCCGGTGGATACGGATCCACCGCCCCAACGGTTCTCGGCGATGGCCGCTGACCTACCCCGGAGATGTCCTGGTCCGGCCGGAAGCTAACGCCACACGCCGGCGCGCCGCACAGGTGCGGTGATGGCCGTCGCCACTCCCATGGTCAGCCTGCGCTGGACGTCGAACACTGTCTGGACGACGTCGAAGTAATAGCCGAGCACCCGAACCGGGTCGAGCCATTGCAGCGCGGCCCATTGGTCGGCGGTACGGCCCTGCAGGCCCGTCTTTGAGGTCGGGGCCGCTCCGATCGGCGGGACGGGCGCACCCAGCGGCGGCGCGCCGGTCCGCGCGGATGACGCCGAGCGGGTGCCCTGACCGGCGGATGACGGCCTGGCCCGCGCCCGGTTCGATGGCCCGTCCTGATCGCCCGTGCCCGCTGAGCCCAGAGCGGCCGCGATGCTGCTGGACCGTTCCGGCGGCGTGCTGCCGCTGAACAGCCCACCGAGGTTGGGGCGCGAGTTGGCCGTCATACCGCCATCGCCGCCCGGTCCGGACGACCCTGCCCGGAGATGGCGGTCATCATCTCGTCGGCCAGGGCGGCATAGTCGGCGGCCAGTCCGGCCGCTGACGAATTTCGGCTCAGCAGGCTGTCGGAGGTGTTGGTGGTGACGCCATCGCGGAGCCGGGTGATCCGTACCGACGTGTCCTTGCGATGCATCTGTTCCAGTTCGTGCGGCAACAGGCCCCTACTGCGCATGTCGACCGCCGCGCTCTCCAGGTACCGGATGGAGGTGCCGAAGACCGGAGCGGCGCCGCCGAGCGTGTCCTCCAGCGCCGCACGCACGCGGGCGATCAGTCGCGTGCTGCCTGCCCGCACACCGAAGAGCACGACGCCGAGCAACGTCAGCTCAGGGTTCAACGCCTTGGCGGCGGCGAACCGCTGCGCGACGACGACCAAACCGTCCAGGCTGGCTTCGTCGGACCTGGTCGGGATGATCAGGTAGTCGGACGCCGCGAAAACCAGTTCCTGCAGGATCGGTTCGCCGGGCGGCGTGTCGACCAGGACGAGGTCGTAATCCGCGTCGGTGCCTTCCGGCCGGGCCCGGTCCAGGGCGGGACGGAGTCCGGGCAGAGCCGCACCGCGCGCACCACGAGACGTGAAGGCGGGAGCCACATCCCAGAGTGCGGGGCCACCTGACACGACGTCGAGCCGCTCGCGCACCCCGCGGCTGACCTCCAGCGGCAACCCGTGGGTGATGGCCAGCCCGAGGCTGTTGCCATCCTGTGCCCCGTAGCCGAGGTCTCGCCCGAGATTTCCCTGCGGATCGGTGTCGACGACGAGCACCCGATGGCCAGCGGCGGCGAGCTGGCCGGCAAGCCCGGATGTGAGCGTTGTCTTCCCGACCCCGCCCTTGCCGTTGGCGATCGCGACGACTCGTCGCATGCCGCACATCCCTTCGTCTCGTCTGCTCGACCGATGGTCCCGCGGGCGGCCACGCAACGCGGTGAAGCCACGCCGGATTCGGAATGACGGATGCGGCACATTCTGCTACCGCCCGCGCCGCTCCGAGCACCACCAGCCTCCCATGGCTCCGCTCCGGCCGCCTCCGACTCGACCTGCCATGTCCTTCACCCACGGGCTCGATCGCCAGGGCCCCGCCGGCACCACCCAAGACTGCGGCGGAACCGGATCGGCGCACCCTCGCCGCCACGTCGCGCTCGCCGACCCGGTCGACGGTGCCCCCGCGCCGGGCACCTCCGACCCGTGCCGCCGGCTCGGGGGCACCGGTCCTATGCTCGCCAGATGGCGAAACGGTCGTGGTCCGAACTGAGCACACCCGCACGCGCAGGCATCGTGATGGTCGCGGCCGTGGAGGCCGTGCTGACCACCACCGCACTGCGTGACATCCACTCCCGCAACAGTTCCGAAATCCGCGGACCCAAGTGGGTCTGGCGCCTCGCCCTGCTGATCCAACCCGTCGGTCCCGCTGCCTACCTGCTGCTGGGTCGCAAGAGAGGCTGACCTGCCACACCAACCGGGCACGCCCACCCCGGCCGCGCCCACACCGGCCACGCCCACACCGGCCACGCAGCCGCCGCTGAGAGCGGCCACTCGACCGGAAGCCCGGCGGCCGGCGCACTCCGGCGCCGCCGATTGTCGCTCCCGCAGGGCCTGCGCGGCGATGAGCGGGCCGAAGTCCCTGCAGACGCGTCCCTGGATCCTCGGAGACCTGCAGGCGCCGGCTCAGTGTCCGGTGCCCGTCGGCGGGTTATCGGTCGGTCGGCGGGGTGCCTGTCGGGCGGGTCTCGGTCGGCGGGGTGCCTGTCGGGCGGTTCTCGGTCGGCGGCGTGCCTGTCGGCGCGGTGTCTGTGCGATCGTCGCCCGCAGCTGCGGGAGTGCTTCGCGTCGCCAACCGCAGTACCAGGAACCCGACCAGGGCGGCGACGCCCGCCACCCCCAGCAGGCTGACCGGGACCACCAGCAGCACCAGCAGCGCGGACGCCGCGACTCGCCGCAGCGTCGCCACCAACATCCCTGCCGAGACTGCGGCCACGGCGACCACGGGATTCACCGCGGTCACCACCTGGGACACCGCGAGCGCGGCTGCCGCTGCGACGAACAGCATGGGATAGAAGTGGCCACCCTTCCAGCCGGCACCGAGCAACAGCGCCACCAGGACCAGCTTGATCACGGCAAGCAGCGCCAGTTCGGCCGCTGACCGAGCTCCGATCGTCTCCACCAACTGCTCGGTGCCTTCCTCGCCGGAGAACAGCAGCAAACCGTTCCACGCGCCCAGCGCGCCGAGCACCGCTCCACCCCCGACAGCCAGCAGCACGGGCCTGCCGATCAACGTGCGCAGTCGCCCGAACCAGCCGTGCACCTGTTGGTAGAGCAGACCGATGGCAAGACCGATCAGGCCGAGCGGGACCGCCCACAACGCGTCCGTCCCGTCGCGGACGGGGTCGTACTGAGGCCAGGCAGCGGCGATCGCGAATCCAGGCGTCGGCACCATGGTGAACGCCTTGAGCGCTGCCAATCCGCTGATCAGCGCCAACAGCACGCGTTCGGCCCGCGGGACGACAGGCCCGTCCGGCTTCTCCACCGCCGTAGCAACGCCGCCCAGCGGTGAGGCGAACAGCGCGGTGAACACCGCGGCGATCGCGATGTCCTGACCGGCACCGGAAGCCTCCCGCTTGACCACCCTGGCAAAAGCGACGGCGATGCTCCCGCCCAGGAAGACCAGTCCGAGTTCCGGACCGAGCGCGCCGCCGAACACCAACGACACCCCCAGCAGCACCAATGCCCGCGGGAGCACTCGGATGTCGAACCCCCTGCTGCCCTCGTCATGGGACAGCAACTCCTCCAGCGGTGCCGGGTGGTCTCCGAGGAAGCGCTGGCCCAGTCCCACCAGCAAGCCGCCGATGGTGCAGACAATCACGGTGTACCAGAGGCTCTCGATCCCGAGAGCCTCTGGCAGGTCGTCCCACAGCAGCGAGATGAGCTCGTTGATGGCCCAGAAGAACCCTGCTGTCAACCAGCCGAGCAACAACCCGCCGATCGCCGCGGTCAAGGCGAGGGTGAGCAGTCCGGCGAATCTGCCCGATGTGCCGGCTCCGGGGTCGGGCGGCGCGGGCCGATCCTGCGTCACGGCGCCGGATCGGGGAGATCAGTCATCGAGGCCTCCTCATGGCGCGCCTGTGATCGGACTCCTGACGATGTTGATCGATGCCTAGATCCGAACGATTCTGCACCGAACACCCGATCCGGGTAGATCGGAGATTACCGCCGGTCTCTGGCCGTGACGGTGTTGCCACGTCGCGTGAGCGCTGGAAGGGTGAGCCAGGGGAATTCGCGGAGCGAAGCGACAGACAGAGGCAACAAGAAGTGGCGCCACAGCGAGCGGGGGTGGAGGTGCGCATTCTCGAGCGTGCCGGCGGGCGGCACATCACGTACGACGTCTCCGGCGCTCCGGACGGGGTCCCGGTCTTCTATCAGCACGGAACCGGCGATTCCCGGCTGTGCCGACACCCGGACGACGCCGTCACCGCCGCCGCGGGGGTGCAGCTGATCACGGCCGACAGACCGGGGGGCGGCGGCTCGTCACGGTTCAACGGCGCAAGGATCCTCGACCGGGTTTGCGACGTGATCGCCGTGGTCGACGCCTTGGAGATCGAGACGTTCGTCGTCGCACGGCATTCCGGCGGCGCCCCGCACGCACTGGCGATCGCCGCCGCAGTTCCGCACCGGGTCAGCGCGGTCGGGCCGGCATGTGCCGGACACTACGGCGTCTACGGAAGATGGCGTCGATTCCTCGCCGACGTGACCGGTCGGCAGTGATGCTCGATCCGAGCGCGACGGTGTCGGCCGTGCCTGCAGCGGAACTGCCTTTCGGGAAGCGGGCAGACCCACCACGCACGACCACGGGGCCGCAACGCAATCGGGTCACCCCGATGGGCGACATCATCGCCACCGGATTGCGCGGCGGCTGGCTGGGAAACCGCGGAATCCTGCACCGCGGCCATGACGTCGTCAGTTTCCACCGCAGCGACCTGTGGATCATCTGCGCCCTGCAACACAAGGATTGGCGGTTGCCGCAATGGCAGCCCGGCCACTTCACGGTGCTGTTCTTCCACGACGAGGCGGTCGCCATGGCGGCCGGCCACCGGCCCTGCGCACTCTGCCGGCGCGATGAGTACCGGGCGTTCTCGACAGCGGTCGCCGACAGGATGCCCGTCGGACGGTCCGCCAAGGAGCTCGATCGGCTGTTGCACGCCGAACGGCTGCATCGCCGAACGCATCGCCGGCGGCTGCACCAGCTTGCCTGGCCGGATCTACCCGACGGCACCTTCGCGTTGCAGGACGGAATACCGGTGCTCGTGCTCGCGGGCAGGGTGATCACCTGGACGGACGGCGGTTACACCGCAGCCGCGCCGCGGCCGTCCTCGGGGACGGCGACGGTGATCACCCCACCGACCACGATCGCGGCTCTGCACGCCGGCTACCCGGTGCAGATCGACGCGGCGGCCCGGGAACTCGGCCGCGGCGCAGCTCAGCGCGGCGTGGTGACCACTGCATCGGGACCGACCTCGGCCACCGATGCATAGCCGCACAACCCGAGCGTGAGGTCGAACTCGGCCAGGACATTCGCCAGCAGCTCGCTGACGCCGGCCGCACCGCCCAGGCCAAGGGCGAGCGCGTACGGCCGGCCGAGACAGACAGCGGTGGCGCCCAGCGCGACCGCCTTGAGAATGTCTGCCCCGCTGCGGATCCCGGAATCCATCAGCACCGGAACCGCTCCCCCGACCGCATTCGCGACTTCCGGCAGGCTGTCCAGTGCCCCCCGTGCCCCGTCGACCTGACGGCCGCCATGGGTGGACACGATGATGCCGTCGACCCCGGCATCGACGGCCCTGCGCGCGTCGTCACCGCGCTGCAGGCCCTTGAGGACGATGGGCAATGACGTCATCGCCCGCAGCGCCGGCAGGTCGTCCCACGACAGGGCCGGCCTCGAGTAGGTCTCGAGGAAGGTCTGCACAGATGCCCGCGCGATACCGATGTTGCGCAGCGCAGGACCCGGGGTGTTTCGCGACATCCGCACGAGAGACCTCGCCGTCGCGGGGATCTCACGCATTCGCGGACGGGCGGACGGGGACGCACCCGGCCGGCCCGCGACCATCGCGGCGAAAACGGGGTCTGTGCTGTATTGCGCGATGCCGTCGGCCAACGCGAACGGCAGGTAGCCGTTGTCGAGATCTCGCGGACGCCAGCCCAGCATGGTCGTATCCACCGTGACGACGATGGCTTCACACCCTGCTGCCTCAGCACGCGTCAGCAGACTGCCGACCAGCTCGTCGGACGTCGACCAGTACAGCTGGAACCAGCGCGGCGCATGGCCCATCACCGCGGCGCAGTCCTCCATCGAGCGGGACGCCTGGTTGGAGAAGATGTACGGCACACCATGTTCCGCTGCTGCCCTGGCGACGGCGACGTCGGCGTCGGCGTGCACGATGCCGAGTGCACCGATCGGAGCGAGCAGCAACGGCGCCGGCAACCGGCGGCCGAACAGCTCGACCCCGGTGTCCCGATGCTGGACGCCGCGCAGCATCCGGGGCACCAGCTGCCGGCGCTCGAACGCGGCCAGATCCGCTCGCATCGTCTGCTCGGTACCTGCACCACCGGCGATGTACCCGTAGCCGCGGCCCGACAGCCTGCGCCGCGCGAGCCGGTCGAGGGCCTGCCAACTGGTCGGGATGGCGGGCCTGGCCCCGAAGACTCCGCGGGCGTAGATGTCGGTCTGCCGTCGGCGGCCTGCGCCGCCGGTCGGTGGGTCCGGCGCCGCGGGAACGGCTTCGGCCGCTACGACATCGTCAGATGTCACGGTGCGCGCCATGGTTGCGGATTCGGGCTTCTCGTCGACCACCAGGGCAGTATGCCCAGCACCGGTGGGCACCGTTGACGGCCTTCGTCAACGGCCGGACCGTTCTGCCGCGGATCCGTCGGCGTCGCGAACCCTCGGACCGGCCACCGGACTGCTGACCGTGACCGAGGGGGCTAGATGGGCGTGTCACCTTCCCGGCGCAGGATCTGGGCGACCACCCGCATCAGCATGACCGACGAGATGACCAGGCCGATGTAGCCGACGGCCAGCAACCCGCCGACTTCCTGCTCTGGCCGGGCGAGCGCTACACCGCCCAGCAACAGGGCGGACGCCAGCAGCCCGACGCCGGCCACCACGGTGAACATCACCTGATCGAGCCAGCGGGTCACATGCGTCCCGGCGGTGCCGGAGAACGCATCGATCTGCAGCTTGACCCGCCCGGAACGAAGTTGCAGCGCAACGTCTTCGGTCAGCCCGGGAAGAGCGCGCAGGGACGGCAGGCTACGCAGCAACTCCCGCTGCACGGCGTCCTGGGCGGTGGCGGGGGACAATTCCATCGAAGCGCCGAAATGGGCGGTCGCAGCCGTCGCCAGGTCCACCTTCGGGTCGATCACCCGAAGGGTGCCCTCCAGGGTCACCAATGCCCGGGCGAGCAGCGTCAACGTCGGCGGCACCGGGATGTCGTGTCGTCCCATCAGCGAGATGATGTCCTGCAGGCTCCGCGGATCGAACCCGCCGGCATGGAGCTGCTCGCTCAGCACCCGGCTCAATTCCGCTTCGAGGGCCTGCGTCTGGATGGCGTCCCCGCCGGATCCGGCGAGCGTGCGCAACGCCCGCGCCAGCAGTGCCGGTTGCCGGGTGGCCATGCCGGCCGCCAGCAGTTGCAGCGCGTCCATTGTGACCGGGTCGACCAATCCGACGGCACCGAAGTCGATCAGCCACAAGGTGCCGGTGGCGTCGATCAGAATGTTTCCCGGGTGGGGATCGGCATGGAACACCCCCGCCGTCATCACCTGCGACAGGAACGCCGCCAGCAGCTTGTCGGCCAGGACGGCACGGTCGACGCCGCACGCATCCACCGCGGCGGTATCGGCCACCGACGTTCCCTCGACGCGTTGGAGTACCAGGACGGCCTCGGTACTCAACGCGGTGATCACCTCGGGGACCTCGACGCCGGACCCGGTGGTCACGGCCGCCACCGCCCTGGCGTTGGCGGCCTCGTGGACGTAGCTGAGTTCCTGCTCGACCGACTTCACCAGTTCATCGGCCAGTGCCACCAGACCCAGCGAGCGAGCGGCCTCGGATCTGCGGACCGCCGCGCGGCTCGCCCACCGCAGCACCGCCGAATCACGCGCCACCCCGACCTCGATGTCCGGGCGGCGCACCTTGACCACCACCCGCCGCCCGTCGGGCAGTTCTGCGGTGTGGGTCTGACCGATGGAGGCGGCCGCCAGGGGCTTGTGGGAGAAGGCGCCGAAGACCTCGTCGACGGGTGCTCCCAACTCATCCTGGATGCGGGCCTGGATCTGGTCCAGTGGAACGAACTTCACGTTGGACTGCAGGTCCGCGAGCTCGACGATCAGCGGTGCGGGCAACAGATCCGTTCTGGTGGAAGCGATCTGACCGAATTTGATGAACATGCCCCCGCAGTCCTCGAGGAACCCCCGGATCCGCAGGCCACCCTCCGGACTGGACAACGCGGATTTGGACGCCAACCTGGGTCCGGCCAAACCGTGCCGACGCGCGATCCTGGAGACCTCGAACAACCGGCCACCGATCGTGAAGAAAGCGCGCACCCGGGTACGCAGCGACCCCCTCCGGCGCCGCCGCCGGGGGCGCAGCACCGCCTCCAGCGACACGCTGACCACCATGGTGGCGAGCAACGCAAAACCGAACGCCACCGGCACGATGTCGTCGCCCGTGGCGTTCTTGTCCTTCTGCAGCACGATGGCCGCGACGACGAGGCCGGTGAGGCTGCCGATCACCCCCGCGGCCGTCGCTCGGAAGAACCCCCGGCGGACACCGAGAATCCGGCCGGAGACGACGCCGACACCCATGATGAAGACGATGGCGCCGACCCATTGCCAAAAGGACAGATCGATTTCGATGGACATCTCGCCAGCGTGATCATCGGGGCGGCGATTTGTCCAGCCAACCGGCGATTTCCGATGATCTGCCCGCCTCGGTGATTCGCCGCATCCGGCACGGGGTACCCCTGTCCCGAACGACCGGTACCGGTCGGTACATCCAGCGTGGGGTGTCAGTCGCACCCGCGCCTCGCAGTATCGAATGCCGGCCGTGCACGCACCGGTCCGCACCCGAGATGACAGCGCAGAGGCATTGCAGGAGGAAAGACATGGCAGACAAGGACGTCAGCGAGGGCGACCAGGTCTCGTGGAAGACGCACGGCACCACCACCCACGGCACGGTCGAGAAGAAGATCACTTCCGACACCGAGGCCGCGGGCCGCACGGTCCGGGCCAGCAAGGACGACCCGCAGTACCTCGTGCGCAGTGCCAAGAGCGGCCGTGAGGCCGTGCACAAGCCCGATGCGCTGCACGAACAATCGTGACCGGCCGCAGCAGTGGATCCGCAGGCAACGCGGCCTCCCGCGCCGCTGACGCCGGTGAGCGGCTGTCGGACTCGGCGGAGGACGCAAGCCAGCAGACGATGACGAGCAAACCGTTCCAGGTTTTGCTGACCGTCGGTTTGATCGCCTATGGCGTCGTGCATGTCCTGATCGGCTGGATCGCATTGCAGCTCGCCTGGAGCGGCCTGTTCGGCAGCAGCAGCGAAGAGGCCTCACAGCAGGGCGCTCTGGCAGAGCTGGCCAGCAAGCCGTTCGGCTCGGTCCTGCTCTTGGTCATTGCCATCGGACTGTTCGCGTTGACCATCTGGCAGATCGTGGAAGCGATCTGGGGCCATGAGGACCGTCCCGAGGGCATGAAGAGGGTGCGCAAGCGTGTCGGATCGGCAGGTAAGGCGGTCGCCTACGCGGTCGTCGGTGCGGCAGCGATCCGGACCGCATTGGGCAGTTCCAGTTCGGGCAACGACAAGCAGGAAGGCTGGACGGCGAAGTTGCTGTCGGTGCCCTTCGGCAGGGTCCTGGTCGTCCTTGTCGGCATCGCGATCATCGTGCTGGGTGTACGACTGATTCTTCGTGGAGTGAAGAAGAAGTTCACCGAGGACCTGGTCGGCGGCGTCAGCCAGGGCGTCACCCGGTTGGGTCAGATCGGCTACATCGTCAAAGGAATCGCCTACTCGATCGTGGGCGGTCTGTTCGGCTGGGCGGCCATCACCTACGACGCCGAGAAGGCCGGCGGCCTCGACGACGCGCTGCGCACGGTCAACGGTGCCCCGTTCGGATCGATTCTGCTGACCTTGATGGCGCTCGGCCTGATCTGTTTCGGTGTCTATTGCTTCTTCTGGGCGCGGTACCCGCGGGTCAGCACGGACGGGGGCACCTCCTCGCGCGGCTGATCCTGCCGAGTTGGCACGCGAGTGTGCGGCCACCGCCGTGACACCGAATGGGGTGAGCGGGGGAACAACTCTTCCTCTTTCCGCCCCTTTCGCTGCGTCCGATCGTTGCCCGTGACAAGCTGACCCCGCGGTCCGCCCGGCCGCCACAGCGCTGCCACCCGATGGAGCAACCGATGTCAGACAAGTCCAAGGACGGCGATCCGCCCACCAAGCTTCCCAAGATCAAGAAGAAGGATTACGAGGCCGAACTGCGCCGGTTGCAGACCGAACTGGTCACCATGCAGCAGTGGGTGAAAGCGTCGGGCACCCGTATCGTCGCAATCTTCGAAGGACGGGATGCGGCCGGCAAGGGCTCGGCGATCAAGCGGATCAACGAGTACCTCAACCCTCGCAACGCGCGCATCGTCGCGCTGCCGGCACCGACCGAACGGCAACGTGGGCAGTGGTATTTCCAGCGCTACATCGAGCACCTGCCCGCCGCAGGCGAGATCGTCCTGATGGACCGGTCCTGGTACAACCGCGCCGGCGTCGAGCGGGTGATGGGCTTCTGTACCAGCGACGAGTACCGCAGGTTCCTGCACCAGGCGCCGATCTTCGAGCGACTGCTGGTCGAGGACGGCGTGCTGCTGCTGAAGTATTGGTTCTCGGTGTCGGACGTCGAGCAGGAACGACGCTTCAAGTCCCGGCTCACCGATCCGATGCGCCGCTGGAAGCTCTCCCCGATGGACGTGCAGTCCATCAGCCGGTGGGAGGACTACTCGCGTGCCAAGGACGAGATGTTCATCCACACCGACATTGCCGAGGCACCGTGGTACACGGTGGAGAGCGAGGACAAGAAACGCTCCAGGATCAACGTCATCTCGCACATCCTGTCCGAGGTTCCCTACCAGAACATCGCACCCGAGCCGGTGACGATTCCCGATCGGCCCAAGTCGATCAGTTACCAGCGCCCGCCCCGGGAGGAGTTCCGGTATGTGCCCGACCATGCCGCATCGCTGGTGAAACCGGCGTTGTAGCAGCCCTTTCCGGCGGCGGTCAGCCGGATCCGGCGAGCCGCGGCAGGGCCAACCCGGTGCGGATCCGGCTGACACGCGCGAGCGCGTCGGCCCGGATCGCCGGCTCGTCCAGGGTGGTCAGCCGCCGGTCCGCCAGCAACCTCCTACCTGCGACGAAGACGTCGGTGACGTCCCCACCGCGGGCCGAATAACCCAGATGCGACAGCGGGTCCGGCATCGGGATTGCTCCGCTGGTCGCGAGGTCCAGCACGATCACATCGGCCGGGTGGCCGACGGCCAGCGTTCCGGTGAGGCGGCCGCCGAACGCCGCCGCGCCTCCCTGGGTTGCCATCGTGACCGTGTCCGCGGCCGCCAACCGGGCGGGATCCTGGTGCGCCCCCCGTTGCAGCAGGGCGCCGAACTTGATCTCCTCGAACAGGTCGGCGGTGTTGTTGGAGGCCATCGAATCGGTGCCGAGTCCCATCCGCACGCCTGCCGCCAGGTACGACGCTGCCGGGGCGATGCCCGCTCCGAGCTTGAGGTTGGAGACCGGGTTGTAGGACACCGTCACCCCAGGGCCGGCGAGCAGTGCGGCGTCTCCGTCCTCGGGGTGGACGGCGTGCGCGACGTGCACCCGGCCCTCGAACAGTCCGAGTCGAGCCGCCAGCGTGATCGGTGAGCAGCCGTGGGCGTCGAGGCTGCTGCGCACCTCGGCCGCGGTTTCCGAGAGGTGGATGTGGGCTCCCAAGCCGGTGGCGGCCATGCGCCCCGCGACATCCGCGAGCAGTTCAGGGCCGCAGCTGTACGGCGCGTGCGGTCCGAACCCGACCGTGATCAACTCCGCACCGGCGAACTCGGCCGCCAGCGCCGGTGTGCCGTCCAGCACCTCGCGACCGGTCATCGGGCTCGCGGCAGGGTAGCCGACGGCGTCGTATCCGAACACCGCAGGCGACGCCATCAGACGCAGCCCCCCGGCGTGCACGTCGGCCAGCAGACCGCTGTCCCAGAAGTACATGTCGGCGAATCCGACGGTGCCGGAGCGGATCATCTCGGCCATCGACAGCAGCAGTCCCGCGCGGATGTCGTGGCGGTTCATCCGTAGCTCGAAGGCCCGAACGGCGGTCAGCCACTGCTCGAGCGGCTCGTCGTCGTGATGCCCGCGCAGCAGGCTCATCCCGGCATGGGTGTGGGCATTGATCAGCCCTGGCGCGACGAGCCGGTCGGTTCCGTCGATGTCGGTCGGACCGACCGGGCCTCGCACCGGCCCGAGGTAGGTGATCAGGCCGGTGTCCGGGGAGAGAGCCAACTCCGCGTTCAGCAGGACCTGTGAGCCGGCGGCTGCGTTACGACCGGTGCGGCCCGCACCGGCCACGACGGTGGTGTCGACGAGCCGGATCTCCGCCGTCACCCGGCCCCGTCCAGGATCAAAGCCGCGCCCACTGTCTACAGAGCCGACATCGTCTGCCACTGGTCGTACGGCATCGCCCAGATGAAGATCTCGCCGTCCTCCGGACCCAGCTCCACCGAGGTGCCGCTCACCTCGACCGGGTCGCCCCAGATCGCCGACTTGAAGTACGCCTCCGCGTCGGCCAGCGACAAGTTCACGCACCCGTGGGTGACGTTGGTGTTCCCCTGCGCGGACGTGCTGGCCGGGTTGGCATGGATGAATTCACCGTTGTTGCTGATGCGGACGGCCCACTTCTCCGGCTGGTTGGAATAGCCGTAGCGGGGGTTGTTCATCAGCTTGGTCTCGAAGAACTCGTTGACCACATGCGTTCCGGAGCGGGTGATCAGGTTCGGATCACCGGTGTCCTCGCCGCGGCCGTAGGAGGCCGGGTAGCTGGCCACGGCCTTGCCGTCGCGCTTGACGACCATCACATGGGAATTGACATCGGCGATCACCACCTGATTCCGCCCGATGCTGAAGTCGGTGGTGAGGTCGGAGGCCGCATAGGCATTGTCAGCGAGCTTGAGACCGTAGATGTTCGCCTCGACGTGCACCTTGGTGTCCGCCGGCCAGTAATCCTTGGTGCGGTAATCCAGCGACCAGCGACCGTCGTCGTGCTGCACCCAGCCCCAGGAACCCTCCACCTCGGGTTCGGTGGTGATCGAGACGTTCTTCTGGATCAGCGCCTTGTCCTGCGGTTCGACACCGAAGGTCACGCTGATCGGGGCAGCGACGCCGACAATGGCGTTGTCGGCCGGGTTGATCGTGTTGCGCACCTGGGTGTCCGTGCCGGCGGTGGTGAAGGTGCCCTTGACGGGGACCTTCTTGCCGTCGGTGCCGGTGGCGCTGCCGCTGAGCGTGTAGGTCTTGCCGAAGCCGAGCACTTCGCCGCTGGACCAGGTGGTGTCGTCCGCGGACAGCTCGCCGTCGACGATCTTGCCCTGCGGGTTGGTCAGCGTGACGTCGTCGAAGGTGCCCTTGTCGACCTTGACCGAGATCGGTTGCGCGGGCGAGATTCCCTTGGAGTTCAACGCCGGTGTGGCGGTGACCGTCGCGACCGGCGGGATCGCTGTGGTGCTCGGCGCCGCGGTCGAACCGGGGGTGCCGTCCGCCGTGGGTGCCGCGGTGCCCTCTCCCGTACCGCCGGTGCCATCAGGAATGGCGTTCGCCGTCGAGGTGACCGTCGCATCCGCGAGTGTGTTGCGGCCGCAACCACTCAGCACGGACATCAGCGCCAGGATTGCCAGGACCACCGTCAGCACCGACCTGCGGCGTGCTGCGCGCATGGTTCTTCACCGCCCATCAAGGTTTCCACGGGCGCGGAGTCCGCCTACGCCACGACAGCCGATCCGATCCGGCCATCGCCCAGAGTAACCCGCACCCCTGTCAGACCCCGGTGAGCTGGACCGTCAGGGCCGGGTGAGCGCCGCCATGAGCAGGTCTGTGCGGACGGGAGTCAGCGGAAGAGCCGGCGGACGACGACCAGGGCGAACAACGCGCCCACCGCGATCAGCGCGTACTTCACCTTGGGGTCGGCGAGCGTTGCCGTGACGGTCTCCCGGCCCTGCTCCACCACCCGCTTGGGATTCGCACGGGTGGTCAGCTCATCCACGGCGGTGGCGAGCGAGTCACGTGCCCGTTCGATCTCGGCCTGGATGGTTTCCGCGTCGCGCGTCACGGCGCCTCCCCGTGCTGTGTGGTTCGTTCGGTCACAAGATTCGCGAACCCCGCTGGTGCGTGGTCCGCGGGTGCTTACCCTAGCCGCATGGACAATGCACCCCTGGACGTGGGCGACGTCGCCCCGGGCTTCACCCTGCCGGACGCGGACGGCAACCCGGTATCGCTCTCCGACTTCGCCGGCAAGCCGGTCATCGTCTACTTCTACCCGGCGGCGATGACGCCCGGTTGCACCACCGAGGCGTGCGACTTCTCCACTGCCCGGAGCCAGACCGAGAGCGGCGGCTACGCCGTACTCGGGATCTCCCCGGACAAGCCGGAGAAGCTGGCGACATTCCGGGACAGGGAGAACCTCAGCATCACGTTGCTGTCCGACACCGAGCGCTCGGTGCTGACCGCCTACGGTGCCTACGGGGAGAAGAAGCAGTACGGCCGCACCGTGCGCGGCGTCATCCGGTCCACGTTCGTCATCGGGCCGGACGGCCGGCTGCAACAGGCGTGGCGCAACGTCCGGGCCACCGGGCACGTGGCGCGGGTTCTCAAGGAACTTGGTCTGGCAAGCTGACACCGACCGGCCGCCGACAGGCACGGCGGTCGCGCGGGGGGCCGTAGCCCAATTGGCAGAGGCACACGGTTTAGGTCCGTGCCAGTGTGGGTTCGAGTCCCACCGGCCCCACCATCGTCCGGCGCGATCGGAACAATGTGCGGCTTCGCCGAACGGATCGCCGTCCGCCGCTCACCGATATCAGGGCGTGGGGCGGGTTGCGCCCGGAAAACGTGCTGTCCCGACACCGTTTTCGGTGTTGTCAGTCCACTCAACTCGACTGTCCGTCCAGCTCCGCCGTTACGCCGTTCCGGCTGCGGGCGGCTCGACGAGCGCTTCATCCCATAGCGCCGATGGACCGAATGGGCAACACGCGGCCCGTTCCTACCCGAATGTCGGTCTCTCCGGACGCACGATAGAAGCGCCTCGGCCATGCCGGTGGAGGCGCGAGTCGTGACACAAAGGGGCGAGACCATGACGGGACCGGACACCGCCAAGCCGTCGGAGGACCGCAGCGACGGCAGCGGCAACTCCAACGGCGGAGTCACCACTGTCGCGCCGTCCACCGAATACCAGCCGGCGACATCCTTCTCGGACGACACACCGCACAGTCCGTACCGCGCCGGGGCCTTCAGCGCCGACTCCGCCGACAGGGCCGGCTCGCGCGCACCGTCCAGCTGGACCGGGAGCCCGTACGAGCCGCTTCCCTCCGACTCGTCGCCGGGCTACCCCCTCTCCGGGGTGGACAGCTACGGTTCGGCGCCGTCCTACGCCGAGTCGACCCCGACCTACATCCCGGCCGCGCCTGAACTGGGCCCCGAGCCACCGCCGGTCAACGGCAAGCAGACGAAATCACGGGCTGTCGCCGGGCTGATCAGCGCTGCGGTCGGGACGCTGCTCGTCGCCGGCGGTCTGTATCTGGTCGGCGAGTTCGGCTTCCGGATCTTCGACGTGATGCTCAACCTCGGCGGCCGGCCGGCGCCGTGGGACATCGTCTGGACCTCCGTCGGCGCGGTGCTGATTTTCGCCGCCGTGCTGCTCAACGGCTGGTCGCCGTGGGCAACACTGCCCGCAGGTCTGGGGCTGACCGCGGCCGGGATCTGGTCGATCGCCTGGTACGACGGCGCGGACCGGGTCGCCACCGCCATCGACAGGATGTTTGCGCGTCCAGAGATGGTGGTCTGGGGCATCACAGGGTGGTTGCTCGTCCTCGGGTTGATCCTGACCGCCGCCAGCGGGGCGGCCGTGATCGCCCGGGCGGCCGGGCGGCGCAGAGGAGTGCCGTCCCGCCGGTAGGCATCACGCGCAGCCGGGCTCAACGCTCGCCGCGATGCGGCGAGCCCGGTCCGGAGGTCAGGACGGGCGTTGCTGCAGGGTCGCTGTGAGCTCGGGAAGCATTGCCGTCAATGCTCTCCCGCGATGGGAGAGGACGTCTTTCTCCTCCGGTCGCAGCTCCGCCGAGGTCCGGCCGTCGCCAGCATCGTCGCTCTCGGCGGGGACGAACACCGGGTCGTACCCGAACCCGTTGGTACCGGCAGGCGCCCGGACGATCCGGCCGCGCCACACTCCGCGCACCACTCGTGTCGTCTCGCCCGGCACGGCGAGCGCGAGTGCACAGATGAAGGCACCGCCACGGCGTTCGTCCGGCACATCCGCGAGCTGATTCAACAGCAGCGCGGTGTTCGCGTCGTCGTCGCCGTGCCGCCCCGACCAGCGCGCGGAGAGGACGCCGGGCATCCCGTTCAGGGCGTCGACCGCCAGTCCCGAGTCGTCGGCCAGGCTGACCTCACCGGTTTCCCTGGACGCCTGTTCCGCCTTGGCGACGGCGTTCTCCTCGAACGTTGCACCGGTTTCCGGTTCATCCGGGAACTGCCGCACATCGGCCAGCCCCAGCACCCGCACCCGATCGCCGAGAATCCGTTGCAGCTCGGCGAGTTTCTTGATGTTGCGACTCGCCAGCAGAACCCGGCTCATGGCGTCCCGGCGTGTGGCCGCCCGGGCTCGCCGTCCGACTTCGCCGCGCCCAGCAGCATGGGCGGCTGCGCACCCAGCGGCTCGGCGAGAACGGTGCGCTGCAACGCGGTCAACTGCTCGATGCCGGCCAGCGCCGAGTCGATCATCGCGTTCAGGGTGGACCTGGCGAAAGTCGCGCCTTCGGCGGTGCCCTGCACCTCGACCAACGTCCCGACCTCCGTCGCGACGACGTTCATGTCGACCTCGGCCCTGGCGTCCTCCTCGTACGGCAGGTCCAGCCGGACCCGGCCGCCCACCACCCCGACCGAGATCGCGGCAATCTGGCAGGACAGCGGCTGCGGGTCGTTGAGTTTGCCCTGCTTTCGCAAATAGGCGACCGCGTCGGCGAGCGCCACGTAAGCGCCGGTGATCGCCGCGGTCCGGGTGCCGCCATCGGCCTGCAGGACGTCACAGTCCACCGCGATGGTGTTCTCGCCGAGCGCACGCAGGTCGACACAGGCCCGCAGGGAACGACCGATCAACCGGGAGATCTCGTGCGTGCGACCGCCGACCCGGCCCTTGACCGACTCCCGGTCGCTGCGTTCGTGGGTCGCCGACGGCAGCATGGCGTACTCCGCGGTCAGCCAGCCCAATCCCGACCCCTTGCGCCAGCGGGGAACGCCGTTGGTGACCGATGCGGCGCACAGCACCTTGGTCCCACCGAACTCGACCAGCACGGACCCCGCGGGGTGTTGCTGGAAGCCCCTGGTGAACCTCACCTGCCGGAGTTCGTCGTCGGCTCGGCCGTCAGCTCGCGTCATTTCTCCGAGGTTAGTGCCCCGCGGTCGCGCCCCGGTGCCGCGCACCGCGTCATGGTCGTGTTGCCGTGCGCCGACCTCAGACCGGAACACTCAATCCGGCAACGGAGCTGATCTCCGGTCCGAGGAAACGCTGACCCAGCCTGGCGAACGGTTCCGGGTCACCGGTCGCGAGGAACTCGTGCGGCGCGGTCGGCGTGCCACCCGGGGACAGCAGGTCGAGCTCGGTGAGCCGCCGGTACACGTCCTTGGCCGTCTCGTCCGCGCTGGACACCAGCGTCACCTGCTCGCCCATCACCAGCGACAGCGCCCCGGTGAGTAGCGGGTAATGCGTGCAACCCAGGACCAGGGTGTCCAGGCCGGTCCGCTGCAACGGTGCCAGATATGCCTGCGCAAGGCCGATCACCTGCCGCCCCGAGGTGATGCCCCGCTCGACGAAGTCGACGAAGGACGGGCAGGCCACGGCGTGCACCCGAACCCCGGGGGCGGCATCGAAGGCGTCCTGGTAGGCACCGGATTCGATGGTGGCCGAGGTTCCGATCACGCCGACGTCACCGGTGCGGGTGGCGGCGACAGCTCGACGGACGGCCGGCCGGATCACTTCCACCACCGGCACGTCGTACCGCTCCCGCGCATCCGCCAGACAGGCCGCGGACGCCGTGTTGCAGGCGATCACGAGCATTTTCACGCCGCTGTCCACCAGCCGATCGCCGACCGCGAGGGCGTGCCGGCGGACCTCGGCGATGCTCAGCGGGCCGTAAGGACCGTTCGCGGTGTCACCGACGTACCGGACACGCTCCCCCGGCAGCTGGTCGATGATCGCCCGGGCGACGGTCAGCCCGCCGACGCCGGAGTCGAAGATGCCGATCGGCTGGTCGTTCGGCGATCCGATGCTGCCGTTGGTCACGGGTCGACGTTACCGGCCGATCCGGCTCCGCCGTCGCACCTCACGATGTGATGGCAGCCCGCGCGGCCGCGCGCCGGGGACCGTCCGCCTTTCCGACCAGGAACGCCGCGAGCAGGCCGCCGATCGCACCGAACAGGTGGCCCTGCCAGGACACCGACACGACCCCGGTCAGGTCGGCGGCCGCCACGGTGACGATGCCGGTCCAGAAGATGCTGCCGTACACCGCGAGCAGCACCAGCCCGAGCAGGATGTGCTGCCACGATCGGGTCCAGATACCGCGGGCGATCAGGAATGCCAGCCAGCCGAACACGATGCCGGACGCGCCGACGGTGACGCTGCCGGCGGGAGCAATCAGCCAGACCCCCAGGCCGGACACCAGCCAGACCAGCGCGGTGACCGCCACGAACTGACGCACCCCACCGAGCATGATCAGCACGCCCATGATCACCAACGGCACGAGGTTCGACCACAGATGCGCCCATGAACCGTGCAACAGCGGCGCTGCCAGTACGCCCCACAGGCCGGACCACTCCCGGGGCTGGACGCCGTAGGTGGTGAGCCGGTAGCCCATCGACCAGTTGACCAGTTGCACGATGATCAACAACGCGGCGAATACGCCGATCGTGATGAGTGCGGGCTTGACCCGCTCGGGCAGCAGCGCCGAGCCGCGTTTCCGCGCCGGCGGCGTGGAACCCGTTGGCGCGACGCCGAAGCCACCCGGCGGCACGTACGCCGACGGTGTGGAGGGGCGCGACGGGTCGAACGGCTGCGATGACGACGGCGAGGTCATGTTTTTCAGGCTACCGATGGCGTCGCTGTCCGGTATCGGGGTGAACCCGGAGCAGCCAATCAGGGGGAACCGGCGGGTGCCGAGCCGGGCGCCGTGGGACCACCGGCCCAGCAGCGGCCGGGAGTGAACGGGTGGCCCGATCACCGTCCCCGCGCAACGGTCACTGGCGCGAAGCATGCGAGCCGTCACGCCCAGAGTTGGCCCTCCAGGCCGTGCGCGGCATCCGCGTCGTCGCCGGCCTCGTACACGCCGGTCGAGAGGTACTTCCAGCCGCCGTCGCAGACGATGAACGCGATGTCCGCCTCCGCGCCGTCACGGACGGCGCGGGCCGCGATGCCCAGTGCCGCGTGCAGGATCGCCCCCGTCGAGATGCCGGCGAAGATGCCCTCGACCTCGAGCAGCTCACGGGTGCGCCGCACCGCGTCGTCGGGTCCGACCGAGAACCGGGACGTCAGCACCGATTCGTCGTACAGCTCGGGGACGAAGCCCTCGTCGAGATTGCGCAGGCCGTAGACCAACTCGCCGTACCGGGGTTCGGCCGCGACGACGGCGATGTCGGGAACCTTCTCGCGCAGGAAACGGCCGGCACCCATCAAGGTGCCGGTGGTGCCCAGGCCGGCGACGAAATGGGTGATCGTCGGAAGGTCGGCGAGGATTTCCGGACCCGTCGTCGCATAGTGCGACGCGGCGTTCTCCGGGTTGCCGTACTGGTACAGCATGATCCAGTCCGGGTGGTCGGCGGCCAGTTCCTTCGCCATGGCCACCGCGGCGTTCGACCCGCCCGCCGCGGGTGAGGAGATGATCTGGGCTCCGTAGGCCCGCAGCAGCAGACGTCGTTCCTCCGAGGTGTTCTCGGGCATCACGCAGATCAGCCGATAGCCCTTGACCCGGCACACCATCGCCAGCGAGATGCCGGTGTTGCCGCTGGTCGGCTCGATGACGGTGCAGCCGGGACGGAGCAGCCCGTCGGCCTCGGCCTTGGCCACCATCGCGAGTGCGGGCCGGTCCTTGATCGAACCGGTCGGGTTGCGATCCTCGAGCTTGGCCCACAGCCGCACTGTCGGGGACGGCGACAACCGCGGCAGACCCACCAGGGGCGTACCGCCGACCGCGTCGATCAGGCTGCTGTATCGGGCCACGAAAAGGTCAGACCCTGGCAAGTACTGCTGATCCACCGGCGACGGTGCCGATCGGTCGCCTCCGGCGACGGTGGCCGATCGGTCGCCTCCGGCGACGGCGGGCAGGATCGTCACGTTGTCACCCTCGCCGACGGTGGTGTCCAGGCCGCCGGTGAACCGCACGTCCTCGTCGTTGACGTAGATGTTGACGAACCGGTGCAGCGAACCGTTCTTGATCAGTCGGTCACCCAGCCCGCTGTAGCGGCTGTCCAGGTCGGTGATCACCTCGGCGAGCGTCGAACCCTCGGCGGAGACCGTCTTCTCCCCCTTGGTCACCGGTCGCAGGATGGTCGGCACGGACACCGAAACGCTCATCAACTTCTCCTCAATGCTGCGGCGCGCAACCTCCGCAGGGCGCGCGTCTGGGTCGGGATGTACTTGCCGTCAACTGCCATTGTCGCTGATCGCACGTCCGGTCCGGACAGGCAGTCACTGTCAGCGGGTCGCTACAGAAGGTGCAACGTCATCGCCCGACGGAACAATTTCCACCGTCTCCTCCGTCACAACACCGTCGACGATCCGGTACGACCGGAACTCCTCGGTGTGAGGCTCGCGGGTGGAGACCAGGACGTAGTGGGCTTGCGGCTCGCCGGCATAGGAAATGTCGGTACGACTCGGATAGGCCTCGGTGGCGGTGTGCGAGTGATAGACGACGATCACCTCCTCGTCGGCCGCGTCCAGCTCCCGGTACAGCCGCAACTGCTCGGTCGAGTCGAAGCGGTAGAACGTCGGCGACCGTTCGGCGTTGGTCATCGGGATCAGCCGGGTGGGGGTGTCAGAGCCCTCCGGTCCGGCGATGACGCCGCAGGCTTCATCGGGATGGTCGGCTCGGGCGTGCGCGACGATGGCGTCGACCATCTCGGCCGGGATGCGTAACACGTGCCCGAGCGTATCGGGCGTGCGATCCGTCGTGACCGTGCGCGGTCGGCCGTCGGCGCCCGTCGAGCCTGGGAACGCCCTGCTCGAGCCTGCTTGCTCAACGCCGGGTTCGAGGATGACCTTGTAGCCCTACTGCCGGGTGTCGGCGCCCTGGCCTGCCCGTCCGGGGTGACCCGCCTTCTGCGGGTAGAGCGTCTCGCCGCGCGCCAGCATCTCCACCATCTCGGTGATCTTGCGGGCCCGGCTCTCAGCGCGCTTCATGCTCTCGACGCGATGGATCAGCGCGAACCTGTTGGCGCTCGTGAGCACGCCGAACATCGCCTGCGCGTCCGGCTCCGCCGCGATCGCCGCGACCAGGTCGTCGGGCGCCCGGCGGGTCGCCGGACCGGCGTACGCCGCGTCCCACCGCCCGTCGGCGCGCGCGGCCTGGACCGCGGCGCGTCCGGCGCCGGTCATCCGGCCCTGCTCCTCGAGCGTCTCCACGAGCGCGACGTTTCGCTGGGACCAGCCGCCCTTGGGGCGGCGCGGGGTGATGCGCACGGTGTAGCTGTCCTCGTCGCGCTTGCCGGCCTGGCCGTCGATCCAGCCGAAGCAGAGCAGCTCCTCGACCGCGCTCGCCCACGTGATCGTGGTGTCCGATCCGCCCTTCTTGGTCAGCACCAGCCGCACGCCAGGCGACGTCGCATGGTGCTCTTCGAGCCACGCCCGCAGCGCGGCCGGGTCGGTCACGAGCAGCTCGGGCAGCAGGGTTGCCATCGGTCCGACGTTAGCCGCGGCCGCCGACGCCTGCGTCGCTCAGGCGGCGAACCGGAGGGGCCCCCGAACACGAGGTCGAGCCTGTCCCGGCCAGTGCAGGTGCTGCTGGCCAGGTTGCGGGGGCTCGGGATGGGCAGGTGCGGCCGGTAGGGGTGGTGGTCTCCATCTCGCGTCGTCGTCCCGGTCGGATCCGGGAGTGCCAGCCGGCCGCTTGCTTGGCGTGGTTGCAGGACTCGCACAGGCCTTGCCTGTTGGTCTCGTTGGTGGGGCCGCCATCCTGGCGGGCCCTCACCGGCACTCTTGGGCACCTCAGTGCGCTCGGCACTGGCGTACTGCCGACGGGTTCGACGACCCGGAGGCGGTCCGACAGACTCCACCCGGACACGCTCAGCCGAGCATGGCGGTGACGAGCGAGTCCTGCACCGCGGACAGCCAGCGGTAGGTCTGGTACATGGCCGCCTCCGGACTTTCCGGGTCCTGCACCCCGGGCGGCAGCGCATCGTCGTCGGTGATCTCGAGCCGCACCCCCAGGGCGAGCCGGACGTCGTTCAGCGCGGTCATCCAGCTCTGTGCGGCGTCATCGTCGAGCCGGACCTGCCCCCCGCCCCGCGGCAGGGAGTCCAACAAGCCAACGGCCGCAGCATCTTTCGCGGCAATCAGGTCCGGCTCGTGCAGCACCCGCAGGCCGGCGGACAGCTCGGCATCATCGGCGTGGAAGTCCGGCAGCAACCTGGCCACCGCGGGATCCACCGGCCGGGTCGTCGGGCCGACCGTCATCCCGGTGAGCGCGGCCAGCGGATCGGGCGGCGTCTCGGTGCGGCGGGCCGCCAGCAATTGGCGCACCTGGTCGACGAGGTCGGCGATGAGCGCGGCTTCGGCGGGTTCGAGCCAGGCGTTGTACCGGCCGAACCTGCGGTGGAACGGGCGCACCTGTCAGCTGTCCCTGGCCATGGTTGCCCACAGGCCGGCGCCTTGGAGCTTGGCGACGTCGGCCTCCATCTTCTCCCGCGGACCGGCCGACACCGTCGCCCGGCCCTTGTGGTGCACGTCCAACATCAGTGCTTCGGCCTTGGGTCGGGGGTGCCCGAGCAGTTTCTGGAACACCAGCGTCACATAGGACATCAGGTTCACCGGGTCGTTCCAGACGATGGTCACCCACGGCGTGTCGGCGGCGTTGACCGGCTCGACGACTTCGGTCTTCTCCGGCGCGGGCGCGGGCGCGGTGAGGACAGGGCCGGGTGAGGCGAGGACGGGGCCGGTCGATGACGTCACCGCGGACAGCGCCGCGCGCTGCTCCACCCCAGAGCAACGGACCTGTTCGTCTTCGATGCCGACCACGGACCCATTTTCGCACCAACCGGGTCCCGCGGGAAACCGCCGCATCGAATGAGGACAGCTCGGTCAGGACAATTCGGATCGGCACGATGAGGCATGACACATCGCAGCAGCACAGATCGCGACTGCGTCGGATCAGCCGCGCGGCGCGATCAGCACGTGGATGTCTCACACGCGGCGCGGCTGGTGACGCAGCGGCTCCTCGACCGGCGACCACCCCACACCCACCCGACCTGGCGCGCCTACGCTCACCCAGATGACGGACGCCTCGACCGCACTGTTCACCGATCATTACGAGCTCACCATGCTGCAGGCGGCCATTGCCAGCGGTACGGCCGATCGCCCGTGCGTGTTCGAGGTCTTCGCCCGACGGCTCCCACCCGGCCGCCGGTACGGGGTGGTGGCCGGGATCGGCCGGGTGGCGGAGGCTTTGGCGCGCTTCAGGTTCGATGAGGGCGAGCTGGCCGCCGTGCGTCCTTTCCTGGACGAACCGACGATGCGGTACCTCGCCCGGTACCGATTCGACGGTGACGTCGACGGCTATCCGGAGGGCGAGCTGTACTTCCCCAACTCACCGGTACTGACGATCCAGGGGTCGTTCGGGTCCGCGGTCATCCTCGAAACGCTGGTCCTGTCGATCCTGAATCACGACTGTGCCATCGCCTCCGCGGCGGCGCGGATGGCCTCGGTCGCCGGCGACCGGCCGCTGATCGAGATGGGCACCCGGCGCACCCACGAAGAGGCTGCTGTGGCCGCCGCCCGGGCAGCCTATCTGGCCGGGTTCACCACGACGTCGAACCTGGAGGCCGGTCGGCGGTACGGCATCCCGACCGCTGGGACGGCGGCCCACGCCTTCACCCTCCTGCACGACTCCGAAGAAGCTGCATTCGCGGCGCAGGTCGCCGCACTGGGCGCCGGCACCACCCTGTTGGTCGACACCTACGACATCACCGCGGGGATCGAGACGGCCGTCAAGGTGGCCGGACCGGAGCTCGGTGCGGTCCGCATCGACTCGGGTGACCTGGGAGTGCTGACCCGTGCGGCTCGCCGGCAACTGGACGCGCTGGGAGCGGTCAACACCAAGATCGTGCTCTCCGGTGACCTGGACGAATACGCGATCGCGGCGCTGCGGTCGGAACCGGTCGACGTCTACGGGGTGGGCACGTCACTGGTCACCGGCTCCGGGGCACCGACTGCAGGGATGATCTACAAGCTGGTCGAGGTGCAGGGCCGCCCGGTGGAGAAACGGAGCACCGACAAGACCTCTCGCGGCGGTCACAAGTCCGCCTTCCGCCGCCACAAGTCCAGCGGCACCGCCACCGAGGAGGTGGTTCACCTGGTCGGCCGCGGCGATCCACACCTGCAACCGACCGACCGGCTGCTGCCGGTGCCGATCATGCGCAGCGGCGAATCTGTCGACCGGCCGAGCCTGCAGACTTCCCGCGAGCATCTCCGGACCTCGATGGTCGGCCTGCCCTGGGAGGGGTTGACCCTGTCGGCGGGCGATCCGGCGATCCCGACGACCATCGACACCACGGCATCAGCAGGGTCGCGATGACCGACCACAGTACTTCTGTTGCAGCGGAAGTCGCACCGGCCGGCGTCCAGACCGGTCCCGATCACGCGCTGCTCGTGGTCGACATGCAGCACGACTTCGGTCACCCGGACGGCTCGCTCTACGTCCACGGCGCCGAAGACATCGTCGACCCGATCATCGCCGCCATCCACGCGACCAGGGACGCCGGTGGGCTCGTTGTCTACACCCAGGACTGGCACCCCGAGCAGACCCCGCACTTCGCCCAGCACGGCGGCCTCTGGCCGTCGCACTGCGTCATCGACTCGCACGGCGCCGACCTGCTACCCGGTGTGCCGGTGCACGGGCCCGTGGTCCGCAAGGGTTCCGGACCCGAGGACGGCTACAGCGGCTTCTCCGTCCTTCACCTGCCGACCGGCGAGAACCGGGAGACCGAGCTGTCCGCGATCCTCGACGAGAACGGCATCATGGCCATCACGGTCGTCGGGCTGGCCGGCGACTGGTGCGTGAAGTCCACGGCCATCGACGGCGTCCGGCTGGGCTACCGGGTCACTGTCCCACTCGCCTTGACCCGGTTCGTCGAACTCCGGCCAGGCGATACGGAGGCGGCGATGGCCGAGATGCGAGCAGCCGGCGTCACTGTCGTCGAGGCGGGCTGAACGGTCCGCGGATCTCGCCTGATCCGCGGGGCACCAATCGGACCGGCACCACCACGTCCCGGGTCGGAATCGCACCGGCGAGCCAGCCGAACACCTCGCCGGCGGCGATCCGGCCGAGCGCCTCGGGATCCTGGTCGATCACCGTCAGCGGTGGGTCGATCACGCCGGCCAGCGGCAGGTCGTCGAAGCCGACGACGGCGACCTTCCTGCCCAAGCGGTGGCGGCGCAGGGCGGTGACGGTTGCCACCGACAGCAAGTTGTTCGCGGCGAAGACGGCCGTCGGCGGGTCGGCCATCCGGAACATCCCGGCAAGGGCGGCCTGTGCATCCTCGGCGTCCGCCGGACCGCGCCACTGAAGATCGGGATCCGGCTCGAGTCCGGCGGCGTGCAGTGCGCGGTGATAGCCGCGCTGGCGTTCGTCCGCGGTGTACAGGCCGGGTCGGTCACCGAGAAAGGCGATCCGGTGATGGCCGTGTGAGATCAGGTGTGCCGTTGCGTCCGCTGCACCCCTGCTGTTCGCGACCCGAACGGTGGGACAGGAGAGGTGGCGCGGCGGGCGGTCGACGAACACGATCGGCATTCCCCGTTCCAGCTCAGGCGCCAGGTAGGCATGGTCCCGACCGGAGGGCATGATCAACAGCGCGTCGACCGCCCTGGCCAGCAGCCGATTCACCAATTGCTGCTCGCGGTCGGGGTCGGCGTTGCTGCTGACCGCCATCACCAGGCTGCCCTCCCGGCCCGCGACCTTCTCCACCGAGCGGTTCAGTACCGCCGCGAACGGGTTGGCGATGTCCTCGAGTACCAGTCCGATCGACGCGGAGCGACCGTCGGCTCTGCGTAACGCGTGCGCGGCGTCGTTGCGCCGGTACCCCAGCTCGGCCGCCGCCGCCAACACCTTCTGCCGGGTCTGCGGCGACGCGCCGACCTCGTCATTGACCACCCGGGACACCGATTTCAGGCTCACCCCGGCGGCCCGGGCGACGTCGTTCATGGTGGGACGGCGCAACTTCTCCACCCGCGCGCGTCCCGGCCGCACACTCCCCGTCATGCGATCCTCCCCCTCTGCCGGAGGCGAGCTTCCCACTTCTCTGTTCCCCGTGGCCGGCCCCGTGCCACATCACATGCCGACCTCACCGATCGGTCTGCAGGGGCCCAGCAGGCGGGTGTTCGACGTCACTGCCGCTGGTGCAGAATCGGCGCCATGCAATCGGCCCCGGCGCACATCCATCACGAAGCCGATCGGGTCCTTGCCGACCATCCGGAGCATTCCCGCGAGCTGTTCTCGCTGCGCCTGGACCGCTGGTGGAGCGACCTGCACGACGGGCTGACCATGGTGTACCAGCCGGATCAGGTCGATCACCTCGAACGCCGGCTCATCCGATCGGCCGCAGCAGCGTTCCGCGACCGGGACCCGGAACTGGCGCGCCTGGACATGCAGCGAACGCTGGACCCGGCCTGGTTCCAGGATGAGTCGATGCTCGGGTATGCCGCCTATGCCGACCGATTCGCCGGTAACCTGCGCGGCATCAGCGACAAGGTGCACTACCTGGCCGAACTGGGTGTCAGCTATCTGCACCTCATGCCCTTGCTGCAACCCCGGGACGGGGACAACGACGGCGGTTACGCGGTGGCCGACTATCGCACCGTCCGCGCCGACCTCGGCACCATGGACGATCTGCGCAAACTCGCAGCGGACCTGCGCCGCAACGGGATCAGCCTGGTCCTGGACCTGGTACTGAACCACGTCGCGCACGAGCACGCCTGGGCAAAGGCCGCCATCGCGGGTGACCAGCACTACCGGGACTACTTCTACGTCTTCCCCGACCGCACAGAGCCCGACCGCTACGAGGCGACCCTCCCCGAGGTCTTCCCGGACTTCGCGCCGGGCAGCTTCACCTTTTCCGAAGAGCTGCAGGGCTGGGTCTGGACGACGTTCAACTCCTGGCAGTGGGACGTCAACTGGTCCAACCCCGACGTCTTCGCCGAATACACCGACATCGTGCTGTTCCTGGCCAATGCGGGCGTCGAGGTGCTTCGGCTCGACGCCATCGCCTTCGTGTGGAAGCGGGCCGGCACCAACAGCCAGAACCAGCCGGAGGTGCACGCGATCACCCAGGCTTTGCGCGCCGTTGCCCGGATAGCCTGCCCGGCAGTGCTTTTCAAAGCCGAAGCGATCGTTGCGCCGCAGGACCTGGTGCACTACCTGGGTCAGGGCTCGCATCACGGCAAGGTCAGCGACATCGCTTATCACAACAGCCTGATGGTGCAGATCTGGTCGATGCTGGCTTCCCGGGACGCGACTCTTGCCGCGCACGCCCTGCGGGCCATTCCCCCGGTTCCGGCCACGACGACCTGGGTGACCTACATCCGGTGCCATGACGACATCGGGTGGGCCATCGACGATGCCGACGCCGCCGCGGTCGGCCTGACCGGCTACTGGCACCGCTCGTTCCTGTCCGACTACTACTCCGGGACACATCCCGGTTCGCCGGCCCGCGGCTTGGTGTTCCAGGCGAACCCCGAGACGGGTGATCGGCGGATCAGTGGTTCGGCCGCGAGCCTGGCGGGCCTGGAGGCGGTGTCCTGGCGGGACGCGCCCAACGACACCGACATCGGCGCCGTGGTCGGCCGGTTGTTCCTGGCGCACGCCGTGATCATGGGCTGGGGCGGCATCCCGGTGATCTGGATGGGCGACGAACTGGCAATGGTCAACGATCAGCATTGGGCGGACGAACCCGGGCACGAGAACGACAACCGCTGGGCGCACCGGCCGCGGATGGATTGGGACCGCGCCGACCGGCGGCACGAACTGCACACCGTCGAGGGCAGGGTGTACCTCGGGATCAAGCACCTGGTGCAGGTCCGTGCGTCGCTGCCGCACCTGGAGTCGTCCGTGGCCGCGGAGGTGCCCCTGCTGTCCGATCCGGGGATCTTCCCGGTGCTCCGGCGTCATCCGCTCGGACCGTTGCTCGAGCTGTTCAATGTCACCGACGACTGGCGGCCGTTCCCGGGCTGGCGGCTCGACGAACTCGGTCTGCTACCGGCGCGGGATGCGCTGAGCAACAACATCCTCGAGCCCGGTCCGGATGGCAACATCTGGCTGCATCCGTACGCGGTGCGCTGGCTGGTGTCGCCCTGAAGCAGGGCTGATCGGCACCCGAACAGCGGCCGGCTGCTCGCGCTGCCGTGGTCGGAAGGCGGCGCTGCTCAGAAGGCGGCGCTGATCAGAACGCGGCGCTGATCAGAAGGCGGCGCTGATCAGAACGCGGCGCTGATCAGAAGGCGGCGCTGATCAGAAGGCGGCGCGACGAGCGGAAGATCTGCGCAGCGCCAGCGCCACGATGCCGAGCAGGATGAGCAGCCCTGCCACCACTGCGACCGCAATCTGCCACCACGGCATGCTCGACGAACTGCTCGCGGCGATCACCTGGCCGGGGGCGGGAAAGGTGATGGTGGCGCTGACCGAGTTCTTCACCCTGCCGCTGCCCAGTTGGACATCGACGGTCCATGGCCCGGCCGGGATCTCCACCGGAAATCCGATGGTGACCACGCCGGCCTGGCCCGGAGCGAGGGTGGGTGCCTCGGTGACCGGGAACGGTCCAGCGCCAAGGCCCGCCGGTCCGCCGCTCAACATCGCCGACCCGCTGATGTCGACGGCCCGTTCACCGGTGTTGCGCACGTCAACCGCCAGGAACGGCAATCCCTCCGCACTCCGGCCGGCGGTCACAGCGCCGATGGTGAAGGCAGTGATCGGTGCACCACCCGGACCGACGTCGAGGTACACCCGGACGCCGACCCGATGGACCTGGGTGACGTTGCCGCTCACCGCTGCCGATGTGGTGGACGCCCAGATCACCCCGTAGCGCTCGCCTCTGGTCGCATCCTTCGGCACGCGGATCGTCGTCATCACCGCCTGCTCACCGCCCGCCTGCAGCGTGAGAGTGTTCTTTGCCAGCGAGATCCACTCCGTGAGGTCGTTGCTCACGTCCCTGGCCGCCACCTGGAACTGCTCGCCTTCGATGGAGGCAGCGCCGGGGTAGACGTCGATCGACAACGGTTTCGGGGAGTTGTTGACCACCTTGATCCGTCGCTGGATGGTCGCACCGGGCTTGACGTGGTCGACGATGTACCGCGACGCCCTCGGATCGTCCCGCCCACTGAGCGGCGCGTCGAGCAGTTGAATCCCGAAGCCGCCGTCGGCGGGGGTGGCGGGGGCAGCGGATGTCGGGGAGCTCGAACCGACTGTCGCGCCAGCAGAGGGATCGGGTGCCGCCGCTACGGCCGGTGACGCCATCATCACCCACGCAACGGCGATCAGGCTGGTCAGGCATACCCGGGCGCCGTCAGGCCACCGAATGGGTCACCGTTCCCGAGTAGATGCCCGGAAGGCTTTCGCCCGGCACGTCGACCACCAGGGTCGGGTTCCAGGTCACACGCGTCGAGCCCGAGCCGCTGCAGCTGAACGCCGTCTGCAACTCGCTCGGGTCGAGGCGCTGAGCCTGCTCTGCGGTTTCCTGTCCAGGCTTGAAATCGGCCTTTCCGGTGCCCTCGACGACGGGCCCCGACCAGTAGGAAATCGCCCGTGCCGGGATGATCTGCGGCTTCTCGTCGGCGGTGACGAAGTCGGTGGCAACGACGCTGGCGACCCAGGATGCGGGTCCCGTCACGGTCACGGTGCCCATCTGCCCTGTAGTGCTGTTGCCCGCTTCGGCGCGGCCCAGCTGGACGGGGCTGCCATCCCCCACGCTGATGGTCAACGGCTCGGGCCCGACAACGAACAGGACGGACGTATCGACGGCGCCGATCGGGCCGGCGTAGGCCGTTTGCGACCCCACCACCACAGTGGCGAGTGCCATCAACGCCACGGCACCGGACATCACGGACCGTCGAGGCATCGATTGCCCTTCTGAAGTCATGGGCACCCTATGCCCGCGCATGAACATCACCACAGTAGCCCAAAACTGACCGTAGGTGACGAATCCGACACGTTGAGTGGTACGGCCGCATGAGGGCATCGGAACCGGTGATCAGATCGCTGATCCTCGTTCGACGTGCCCAGGAACAGCCGGCGTCGACGTACTCAGGCCACGGAATGCGTGATCGTCCCGTCGTAGGTATCCGCCAGGGCGCTATTCGGGATGACGATGACCAATGTCGGCGCCCACTTGGCCACGTTCACCGCAGTCGCGCCGGCGACAGAAAATGCGGTCTCCTCGGCACTCCCCAACGTCACTGCGTCGACCGCCGTCAACTGCCCCGGCGTGAATACGGCGTCACCGGTCGTCCCGGTCGCCGGACCGGACCAATACTGGGCCGCATCGGCCGGAATGATTGATTGGGCACCGACGAAGTCGGAAGCGACCACCGTCGCGGTCCATGTGCCCTCTGCGCTCCGCCGCGTGTCGGTGACCGCGACCTGACCCAGAGGAGCCGAGATCGGACCCATGTTCTGGCTGCCCAGAACGGCGAACTCGGGCGTCGAGATGTTGATACTGCCGTCCAGGACGGTGAACGTCACGTCTGTACCGCTCGATGGCGTCGGGTTCGCGTCAGCAGCCCCGACGAACACCGTGCCCATCGTGAGAACAGCTGTCACGCCGGCAAGTAACCGAAACGTGTTTCGCATTGTGCCCCGCCCCATCTTGAGGTCCGTCGCCGAGGACCTCGGCACTGGTACAGATGAGTGAAACTAGACGACAGAAACGGAATTCACGGGCGAAAACGGATCGGTACCGAAGACTTCATCAGGATGGGGCGCATGCGCCCCGATCAGTGCGAATTCGGGGCCTTGCCGATTACTGTGACGGTCCCCGGCGCCACCTCGGTGAAGCCGGCGTCGCGCACCGCGAGCAGGCGCTGTGACCGCCAAGCGGTTGCTTCGTCGGTGAGTTCGGACGTCAGCCGGGACCACGTACCGGCGGCCGCCTGACGGGCCGTAGCCGGTGATCCGGCATCACGCCAGCTGCGCAGGGCGGGTTGATCGTCCGACAACAGCGCCGCGGCGATCATGCCTGCGTGCCCGGCCTGTGCCATCGCCTTCCCGAGCGTCATCGAAGCCTCCGGGGAGAGCCACACCGTCAACGCGGTGGCGGTGATCTGCTCGGGCAGTGCCTCGTCGACACCGACATCGGTGCCACCGACCTGCAACCGGCTGATCCGCGGGTCCAGTTGCGTGACCAGACCGGGCACCAGTGCCCTCAGCTGTGTTCCGTCGATGTCCACGGTGATGCCGGGGAGCTCTTGAGCCGCCGCCCAGTGCGCACCGCGCGCGCGTCGGGTCACCTTTCGGATGTGGCCGCGGCAGTAGTCGCGGATGGCGTCGTACCACTCCCCTCCGGGTTGACTGCGCACGTCCAGACAAATGGCAGCGGCTGCCGTTGCAGCACCCGCCAGCGCCCGGTGCCAGGACGGCGGGTCTGCGCGCTCCATCCGCAGGACGATCTGCATGGCACGGATGTCCTGGGCGGCCTCGTCGCGGTCGGCCAGAACCTCGTCGGCATCGAGCTGGAGCCACTGCAGGTAGCGGTCCCGCAACGGGGCCAGAGCCACGCCGAGCGGCGTAGCCGGATCCGAGTACCGCTGACCTGTCTCGGCCGGACGGTCGGCGGGCCCGCCGTTCTCCGGATCAGTCAAGGGGGACTCTGCGCCAGGTGCCGTCCGCGGCGTCCGCGGCCTCGATTTCCTGCCGGGAGATCCCCAGGATGAACAGCACCGGGTCCAGGAACGGCTGGTTCAGGGTGGTGTCCGCAAACCCGGCAACCACCGGTTTGGCGTTGAACGCGATGCCGAGCCCGGCCGCGGTCAGCATGTCGATGTCGTTCGCCCCGTCGCCCACCGCAACCGTCTGGTTCAGCGCGATACCGGTTTCGGCGGCGAAACGCTCCAGCGCCCTCGCCTTCCCTGCTCGGTCCACGATCTCGCCGACCACCCGGCCGGTCAGCCTGCCGTCGACCACCTCGAGGGTGTTCGCCGCGGCGAAGTCGAGCTCCAGGTCCTCAACCAGATGACGGGTCACCTGAGTGAAGCCGCCCGACACGATGCCACAGCGATATCCCAGCCGCTTCAGCGTCCGAACGGTGGTGCGCGCCCCCGGCGTCAAGATCAGGGACGCGCCGACCTGGTCGAGAACCGCGGCGTCCAGACCCTCCAGCATGGCGACCCTGGCCCGGAGAGATTCGGCGAAGTCCAGCTCACCGCGCATCGCCGCGGCGGTGATCGTCTCGACCTGCGCCCGGGTTCCCGTGTGGTCGGCGAGCATCTCGATCACCTCGCCGGTGATCAGCGTCGAATCGACGTCGAAGACGATCAACCGCTTGGCCCGGCGGGAGATGCCCGCCCGCTCGACGGCGATGTCGACCCCTGCGGCCACGCCGATCTGTCCGACCGCCGATCGCAGCGCCTCGTCGTCCGGCGCTCGCACCGACAACTCCAGCCCGGTCACCGGGTAGTCGGCGATCCGCTTGATCGCCTCGATGTTGACACCCAGTTGACCGAAGCGCAGAGCCAGCTGACCGATCGCCCGTGCCTGCAACGGTCGACCCAGCACGACGACCGCGTGTGTGGGAAACCGCCGCTGATCGCTACCTGGTTGATCGATCGCGACCCGGACGCCCATGCCCAGGGCACTCATCGCCTGCTCGACGTCTTCCTGCAGGCCCTCGGGGTCCTCGGCGGTTCCGACCAGCACTCCGAGCGTCAACTGCCCGCGGATGACGGCCTGATCGATGTCCAGAACGTCCACCCGGTGCGTCGCCAGTGCGGTGAAGAGCACTCCAGTCACACCGGGCCGGTCCGGCCCGGTCACGGTGATCAGCACTGACGACACGGACGCCCCAGAGGTACCGACCGGCCAGGGCGACCGGGGTTCATTCCCCGTACGGCGCGGAGGACGAACCCGATCCACCCGTCGGGATCTTCAGGTGTGGGCTGGCTTCGGCTTCCGCGAGCGGCGTCCAGCCGCGCGACGGGTGCGCCTCGACCTTCATCCGATCGACCATGTACGGGTGGTGAAGCTCGAACGCCGGACGCTCGGAACGGATGCGTGGCAGCGAGGTGAAGTTGTGCCGCGGCGGCGGCGAGCTGGTCGCCCACTCCAGCGAGTTGCCGTAGCCCCACGGGTCGTCGGCGGTGGTGATCTCGCCGTACCGCCACGAGCGGATGACGTTCCACAGGAACGGCAGCGTCGAGGCACCGAGGATGAACGCACCGATGGTCGAAATGGTGTTGAAGGTGGTGAACCCATCGGTGGGCAGGTAGTCCGGGTACCGACGCGGCATGCCGATGTTGCCCAGCCAGTGCTGGATCAGGAACGTGAGGTGGAAACCGATGAACGTCGCCCAGAAGTGCAGCCGGCCAAGCCGTTCGTCCAGGAAGCGGCCGGTCATCTTCGGGAACCAGAAATAGATGCCCGCGTAGGTCGCGAACGCGATGGTGCCGAACAGCACGTAATGGAAGTGCGCCACCACGAAGTACGAGTCCGAGACGTGGAAGTCCAGGGCCGGCGCGGCGAGGATGACGCCGGTCAGCCCACCGAACAGGAACGTCACCAGGAACCCGGCCGCGAACAGCATCGGGGTCTCGAAGCTGACCTGTCCCTTCCACATCGTGCCGATCCAGTTGAAGAACTTCAGACCCGTCGGGATAGCAATGAGGAACGTCATGAAGCTGAAGAACGGCAGCAGCACCGCGCCGGTGGCGAACATGTGGTGGGCCCACACCGCGACCGACAGCGCGGCGATGCCGAGCAGCGCGTACACCATGCCCCGGTAGCCGAACAGAGGTTTTCGGGAGAACACCGGGATCACTTCGGAGATGATCCCGAAGAAGGGCAAGGCGATGATGTACACCTCCGGATGCCCGAAGAACCAGAACAAATGCTGATAAAGGATGGCTCCGCCGTTGGCCGGGTCGAACACGTGTGACCCGAACGTTCGGTCGGACAGCAGGCCGAACAGCGCCGCCGTCAGGATCGGGAAGGCGATCAAGATCAGCACCGAGGTCACCACGATGGCCCAGGTGAAGATCGGCAGCCGCCACATCGTCATGCCGGGGGCGCGCATGCAGATCACCGTGGTGATCATGTTCACGGCGCCGAGGATGGTGCCCAGGCCGGAGACGCCCAGGCCCATGATCCAGAGGTTGCCGCCGACACCTGGCGAGTTCTCGACACCCGACAGCGGTGGGTAGGCCGTCCAGCCGAAGGCGGCCGCTCCGTTGGGTGTGAAGAAACCGGACGTCGAGATCAGCGCACCGAAGAAGTAGAGCCAGTACGACAGTGCGTTCAGCCGGGGGAAGGCAACGTCCGGCGCGCCGATCTGCAGCGGCAGCACGAAGTTGGCGAAGCCGAAGACCACCGCCGTCGCATAGAACAGCAGCATGATCGTGCCGTGCATGGTGAACAGCTGGTTGTACTGCTCCGGCGACAGGAACTGCATGCCGGGACGGGCCAGCTCGGCGCGCATGAACAGGGCCATCAGGCCGCCGATCATGAACCACGCGAACGACGTCGTGATGTACATGACACCGAGGACCTTCGGGTCCGTGGTGTGCAGGTAACTGAGGAACTTCGCCCCGCGCGGAGCGCGCTGCACCGGATACGGCCGGGTCACCACAGGGCGGGGAGCGACGGCGGTCAAATTGGCCTCCAGCAGTTAGGGCGCGCGCACATGTCCGGAGCAGACCCGGACCCTTGGCAGCTTAGTCCGACGTTGCGTAGAACAAGCCGCCCGGGTCCCAGTTTTTCCCGCACCGTTACCGATGCATCTCACATCGTCGGATGTCGGCGAACCGGAGGCCCGTTTCCGGTCCGGAACGGCCGATTTCTCACCGACATGCCGCTCGCCACGGCAATCCTCGCTACGGCAATCCTCGCTACGGCAATCGGTGCCACCGCAATCGGTGCCCGCTCGCTCCGGAGTCAGCGTCGTCGATGCTCGTACAAGGCGATGCCCGCGGCGACCGACACGTTGAGCGACTCGACGTTCGTTGTCATCCGGATCGCGTACCGCAGTCGGGCGAGTGCGTCGAGCTCGGCGGAGACACCGCCCCGTTCGCCGCCCAGGACCATCGCAAGGCGATCCGGGACAGCCCTGATGGCCTCCAGCGGCAGCGGTGCGGCCGCGGTCAGCGTTGCGATCGCGAGGTGCTGCCGCCGGGCGAAGGAGATGAACTGGCGTCGATCGGCCAACACGACCGGTATCGCGAACACCAGGGCGCGGCTCGAACGCACAAGTCGCCGGTCGAGAACGGTTGTCAGTCCGCTGTCGATCAGCACCAGGCCCGCAGCGCCCAGCGCGGAGGCTGACCGGGTGATCGCGCCGATGTTGCCGACAAGGCGAACCCCCTCGAGCACCACGATGTCGTGCCCGCTCCGGGCGAGATCGTCCAAGGTGGCGGGTCGCGGGCTGCGGGCCAGGGCGAACGTGCGAGCGAGTTTGTCCGCGCCGAACAGTTTCCGCGTGACCGGCGCGGACAGGACATGGCGCGTGACGTCCGGCGGCGCAACAACGTCGTCGTCGTGCGTCCCGGCGGAATCGGTGCCCGCTGTCAGGTACAGGCTGTCCAGTTGGATCCCGCAGCGCACGGCCTGCTGGATGTTCTCGCGGTCGTCGATGACGAACACCCGCGGGCCCCTCGACCGGCTGCGCAGCACATCGGCGAGCCGCCGGACGACCGGATGGTCGTCCTCGTCGATCACCTGACCAGCCGCCGCGCGGCAGGAAGCGTCGGTCGGTCGCAGGATCGTCTCCGCCATGAAAGCCAGCGTTGGGTATGACGTGACGTCAGGGTCAAATCATTGGACCCTGACGTCAGGTCGGGTCCTACCGTCCTGGTCCATGCTCGACCCGGACAGCGGTCCACGGCGGCGCGCTCAGGGCGACCGAGGACTGCGGATGTCGGTCGGCACGATCGTCGGCCTCGCGTCACTCGCGGACATCGCCATCGAGCGCTACCGCGCCGACCTGAGTGCCTATCTCGATACCCGGATCCGGGACGCAGATCGCGCCATGGCGCTTCTGTGGGCGGACATCACAAGCGACGCCCGTTGCGGTCACGACGCGTGGGAAGACCTGCGCGGCGGCAGCATCCAGAACTCGGCGGCCGCGCGTCTCGCGTTGCTCCTGCTGATCGTCTTCGACGGATGACGCCGGGTGAAGTGGTGCGATCACCCCGGCTGCCCGAAGGCCTTTGCGGACGCCAGCTTCGCGAACACCCGCCGGAAGTGTGGCGATCACTCGCGGCACCACCCGGCGCGGGAGTGACCCGAGAGCGGGTCACTCCCGCGGCCTCCACCCACGGGGCACACGCCTTCTGCGCAGCAGATGGTGTGGATTCGAAGATCAACACGAAGAAGGCCTCTCACTTCGGGATGTTTTCCCAGGTGAGAGGCCTTTTCGGAAGTGGAGCTGAGGGGACTCGAACCCCTGACCCCCACACTGCCAGTGTGGTGCGCTACCAGCTGCGCCACAGCCCCAAGCTGCCGGCAAAGGCTATCAAGTGCCCGCGCATCGACCTAATCCGACGTGCTCGCGGGCTCCGCGGCGCGACACTCTGACAGCGCGGGTCAGGGCTGCGCCAAGAGCTTGTTCAACCAGTCCACCGTCAGCTGGACCGGAGCGCCGTTGTGCACGACGGTCGGCGTCGCAACCTGACCGCCGGTGGCCTGCTTCAACTTCTCCCGGGAAGCTGTGTCAGCGGCGACCGCGGCATCGATGTTCTTGCCCGAGGTGATGCACTCCGCCGCAGCGGGCGCACCTGACTTGGTGGCGAGATCGGCGAGCTGCTGGTTGGTCAGGTCGGACGCTCCGCCCTCCTCCGGCTGTGTGCCGGTGGCGAACAGTGCCGAGTGGAAGGCCAGGTATGCGCCTGGGGTGCTGCCGTCCTGCTCGGCGACACACAGCAGTGCGGCCGCCGCCCGTGTGGAGTAGTCCTTGGAGAAGGACTGCTGGTTCAGGAAGTTCAGCATGTGCACGTTCACCGCGAGTTTGCCCTCGTCGACGGCCTGATTGATCTGCTGTCCGAACTGTCGCTCGAACTCGGCGCAGATCGGGCACAGCGCGTCCTCGTAGAGGTCGATCGTGACGGCGGGAGTGCTGCCGGACTTGCTGACCGTCACCACGCCGTTCTGCGCGGTGGCAACTGACTGGGTCGAGCCTCCGTAGCCCTCGCCCTGGACTGCACTTTCCTTCTTGTTGAGCACCAAACCGATGACGATGATGGCCACGATCACCGTGATCGCGATGCCGCCGATGATCAACTGGGTGCGGTTACGACCCGCGGACGATTGCCTGGCGGCCGCGACGGACTGCCGGGCTCCGGACTGACGCTTCTGGTTCGACCCCGGCCGGCCCGAGTTGGCGGAGCTGCCCTTTTTCTTGTTTCTGTCGTCCTGCGCCACGTGCCGCGTCCTCTCGCTCACCCGGTTGATCCGGGTTCTCTGCCGGCCACCGCCGGGGCGACCGCACGTCCACTATGCCGTTCGGGCCGATCGGAGCCGTGCCCAACGATCCACGGACAGCGGCGTGTCCGGCCGGTAGATGAGGAACAAGGCCAGTACCAAGAAGCCCACATCGCGCAGGATCTCCGGCGCATAAGCGGTCTGACCAGCATCAACTGTTCCACCGCCGCCGAAGCAGCCGCAGTCGATCGACAGGCCGCGGGCTGCGGCGGAGATCACTGCGGCAATGAAGACGACCATCAGCACCGCGGCCAGCACCGCAGCCAGTCGGGTCGCCAGGCCGAACAGCAGCAACACACCGACCGCAATCTCCAGATACGGCAGCGTCGCCGCGACGAGGGTCACCATCGACTCCGGGAGCAGGTCGTAGGCCCGCACGGCGACAACTGTCTCCCGGTGATCGGCGGCCTTCAACCAGCCGGACACCAGGAAGACCGCCGCCAGACCCAACCGCGCGAGGACGCCGAGAACGTCCATGACGGCCCGCGTTCTGGTCGTTCCCGGCGGATTGCTCACGTCGCTCATCGTCCCGTCGTCCCGGGCTCAGCCCGTCGGAGATGCGCTCGCACCGGACCCACTGGCCGCAGGCTCGCTGGTGGCAGCGCCGCTGACCGCAGCCTCACTGGCCGGTGCGCCACTGCTCGCAGCCGCACCCCCGGACGGAGCGGGGGCCGCCGGCGTCACCGCGGTCTGCAGCAGGACGTCGACAACGGCGGCGATCGCGGGCTGCGCCTGGCCGGACTGCGGGTCGGTCTGCCCCGGCACCTGGACGAGCACCCGGCTGCCGATCGGCACACCGACCAATCCGGCGAACGGGCCGCCGGTGGCCACCGGCAGCTCCTGCGGACCGTCCCCGCTCTTCGTCGGGTCGGTGCCCGGCCACGTCGTTCCTGCCGACTCCCCCGCCCAGGTGACGGCGGTGTACTGCACGAGAACCTGGCCGAGCTCGATCGGCTTGCCCGTGCCGGTCGCGATCACTGTGACGGTCGGCGCCGTCGGCTCGGGCGCTCCGCTCGGTATCGTCACCTCGGCCTGCGCACCCAGCGCACCGCTGACCTGCGGACCGGTCTTCGGCAGCGCCGGTGCGGGCTTGGCGTCCTTCTCACCACCGGCGTTCGCGGGCACCGCGTCGACGATGTCGACGACGAACACCAGTGTGTCGGTGCCCTTGATCCCGGCACTTTCGTTGCCGGCCGATCCATAGCCGTCGGCGGGCGGCAGGCTCAGCATCACCCGGCTTCCGACCGGTACGCCGACCAGCGCCGTGTCCCACCCCGGAACGACCTTCTGCTTGCCGATCTGGAACACCGAGGTTGCGCCCCGGTCGTAGGAGTTGTCGAAGACGTCGCCGCCCCACACCTGGCCAAGGTAGTTCGTCACCAGCCAGTCACCGGCGACCGTCTTCGGGCCGGTTCCCTCGGACAGGATGACGCGCTGCAGGCTGGGGACCGGGTTGCCCGCCGGGAACGTCAGCGTGGGCTTCTCGCCGAACTTGCCGCTGGCGGTGGGCAGTTGAGCGGCCGGTACCGCAGCGGCCACCGCCGTGGCCGGCGGAACTGCGGGCCCGAGCGTCGGGGCTGCCGATCCGGATGTGGTGGAGCTGGTCGGAGTGGAGTCCGCACCGGACGAGCAGGCCGCCAGTACGACGAGGGGGACAGCAACGAGCAAAGCGCGAACGCGCATCGATGAACCTCTGATTTCGACTTCGGAGCGCTGGAAAACAGTCGGGGCGCTGGAACAACCCGCCACCCTACGCAGTCAGACTGTTCGGTTGCTGTGTGCGCCGCCTTCGAACCGTGTTGGAGTCGCCTGCATCCGCAGGGGCGCGCGGCGCCCTAACCTGATCCTCGTGCCACCTAACACCAAAGTTTTCGTCGCGCAGCTGGCCGGACTCCCCGTGTTCGGTCCCGGCGGCGAGTCGATCGGCAAGGTCAGGGACGTCGTGGTGGCATTGCGGTTGGACCGCAAGCCGCCTCGGGTACTCGGCCTCGTCGTCGACCTGCCGACCCGTCGACCGATCTTCGTCCCGATGCTGCGGGTGAGCAGCGTCGAAGCTGCGGCCATCGCGTTGACCACCGGTTCGGTGAGCCTGCGCCGATTCGAGCAACGCACCCTCGAGTTGCGGCTGATCGGTCAGCTCATCGGCGTCCGGGTGCAGCTGGCAACCACGGCCAGCTCGGCGGTCATCGTGGACGTCGCGATGGAGAAGACGCGAAGTCGCGATTGGGTGGTGTCCCGGCTCGCCGTCCGCGAACGGACCCGCCGGATCGTGCGGCGGGCACCGGTGCAGATCGTCGGCTGGAGTGACGTCCGCGGGATGGACCCCGCTTCACTGACCGGGCGATCCGTGCGCGGCGCACCGCAGGTGCTGGCGTCGTTCGAGGGCCTGCGGGCGGCCGATGCGGCCGGCATCCTCCGTGACCTGACGCCTGCGCTGCGGTACGAGGTGGCCGACGCGATGGATGACGACCGGCTCGCGGACGTCATCCAGGAGCTGTCCGAGGACGACCAACAGGAGCTGCTGGCCCATCTGGACGAGGCCCGCGCCGCTGACGTCCTGGAGGCGATGGACCCCGATGACGCCGCCGACCTGCTCGCCGAACTGCCCGTCGGCATCCAGGAGCGGCTGCTGGGCCTGATGGAGCCGGAGGAATCGGCCCCGGTGCGGCGGCTGCTGCAGTACTCCTCGGAATCCGCCGGCGGCCTGATGACGCCGGAACCGGTCGTCCTCACCCCGGACGCGACGATCGCCGAGGCGCTCGCCCGGATCCGCTCCCCCGACCTCACCCCTGCGCTGGCGTCGATGGTGTTCGTCTGCCGGTCGCCGCAGGCCACCCCGACGGGACGTTACCTCGGCTGCGTGCACACCCAGCGGCTGCTGCGTGAGCCGCCGTTCGAACTGGTGGCGGGTGCGCTGGACACCGAGATGGCGCGGTTGTCACCCGACGCAGCGCTGACCGACGTCACCCGCTTCTTCGCCTCGTACAACCTCGTCTGCGCCCCCGTCGTCGACGACGAGGATCACCTGCTCGGTGCGGTGACGGTGGATGACGTGCTCGACCACCTGCTGCCGGACAACTGGCGGGACCAGGGCATGGACGACGGGCAGGAAGACGCCGAGCCGGCGCTGCCCCAGGGAGCCGCGACCCGGGGGGGCTCCCATGGCTGAGACGCGAGCGCGGCGGCGGCTGGATCAACCCCGCAGCGACCGGCGGTTCGGCTTCGAGATCGATCCGGAATCATTCGGCCGGTTCTCTGAGAGCCTCGCCCGCTTCATGGGCACCGGGACGTTCCTGTTCTGGCAGACGATGCTCGTACTGACCTGGATCACCATCAACCTGGTGGCCGTCAGCTACCGCTGGGATCCGTACCCCTTCATCCTGCTGAACCTGGCGTTCTCGACGCAGGCCGCATACGCGGCGCCGCTGATCCTGCTGGCGCAGAACCGGCAGGATGACCGGGACCGCGTCACGCTCGAAGAGGATCGGAGCCGGTCCGCCCAGACCAAGGCCGACACCGAGTTCCTGGCCAGGGAGCTCGCCGCTCTGCGGGTCGCCATCGGTGAGGTCGCCACCAGGGATTATCTGCGCGGCGAACTCGACCGATTGCGGACCGACCTCGAAGAGATGAACGATCCGGAGGCGGCTGAGAAAACGGCCAAGCGGACCGCGGACAAACGGTCTAAGTCGCGGTCCAAGGTGGGTCCGAAGACTGAGTCAGCCAAGTCGAAGGATGGCTCACCCGCGACGGACCGCAGCACCGGTTCAGGCGTCCAGGTGGCCGCGTCGGTGGACCGGGATCACCCCGTCTGACGACGTCTCTGCACCTCTCCGGCAGCGCTGTCAGGACTGCCTGTGTTGATCTCGCCGTGTCGACCCCGCCGTGTCGACCCCGCCGTGTCGACCCCGCCGTGTTGACCCCGCCGTGTTGACCCCGAACGAAGAACGGCCCCACCTCTCGGCGGGGCCGTTCTTCTTGCATCCACGAGCTCGTGGAGGTGGCGGGAATTGAACCCGCGTCCAACGTTGCTTCGTGAGGGCTTCTCCGGGCGCAGTCAACTATGTCCCTACTCGGCCCCACCAGTCATGCTGACGTGCTGGTGCGACAGGCCCAGTCGCTGTTTGTTGTCCCTGAAAGATCCCGCGACCGGATCTTTCGGTAATCCTCCTAGCTGGCGCCAGGATCCGGGGCGGAGGAACCCCCGGTCTGACGGACTCCTTACTCGCTCAGGCGGCGAGGGCGAAGTCAGTGCGACTGTTGTCGGCACTTGATTTTTTGCAACGGATGGTTAACGAGATCATCGTTGCCTTCCTCGGCCCGCTTCACCTCACTCGACTAACGCTGTCGAGACCGATCACCCCCGAGGGGAGGAACAGCTTGTCCATCATACGTGTTCTGCCAGGCGGTCGGCATGCGTGTTGTGTCACCGTCTGGCACCCGTGTTGTGCCTACTAGACGGCATGCATGTTGTGGCCGACGGTTGGTGCGCGCCCGGGTCGGAAGCTCGGCTGGGCCCAGCTGCAGCTCCGGGGGTCCCGAACGAAACCCCTCACTCGCGTCACCTATGTCTTGCTCGCGCCCCAACACGAGTGAGGCGTAGGCAACACGAGCAAGAGTTCGTCCGTCCCGATGTACCGACGGCTCTGCCATGGTGTGACACCGCACATCAGGCCCGTGCCGCCGCGAGCATGCGTGGCTCGGCGTGGCGCGTTCCGCTCGCGCACACCGTCGAAGGATCTGCGGTCGGGGCAGCGCGCTCAGTTGGCGCAGCCCTGCTGACCCGGCACCAGCGGCCCGATCGCCAGCACGAGCGTCTGTTGCCCATCGGTCCACGGGCCGACGGCGTCACCCTTGCCGATCGCCGTGAGGACCGCGTCGGCATCGGTCCCGCTGAGCACGCCGCAACGGTGCCTGTCGTGATCGAGGACCTGCTGCAGGCCGACGGTCAACGGCCAGCGAGCCGCTCCGGCGTCGTTCGCCGGTTCGCCGTAGGTACTGACCCGCAGGCGATCCGGTGTCCAGGAGGCGGTATTCGTCATGGCGTCACGCAGGGTCCCGATGAGGGCGGTCAGTCGCTGCCGAGCAGCCTGCTGAGGTGCGGATAACGACTGGTCATCGACGCCCAGCGCGTAGGCGTCGACCACGACGTTGCCACCGGACCCGCGCATGGTCACCCTGGTGGTTCCCTGATCCGTCACCCCGGGGTTACCGATGTCCGTTGCCGCCAGCGCGACGATCTCCGCCTGTGCGTCCGCCAGCCGGCACGGGTCGATGCTGCCGATCGTCAAGGCGGCGACGGCCTCCGAAGACAGGCCCAGGTCCTCGCTCCGGATTGCCGTTCCATCCGCATACACCGCGATGGAGAACGGCTGTGTGCGCTCGTTCGCAATCCAGGAGTTGCTGCCCTGCGTGATGGTGATCAGGGGCTTCCCCGTCGGTGTCGTTGCCGGTACCGGCACACCGGAGTTCTCGACCGAACAACTACTCCGGTAGGGCCCGGTCCCGCCCGACACCGGGGTCGCTGTTCCGGCGATCGAGCTGACCGCGCATCCGGCGAGCAGCGCTCCCAGCACGACAAGTCCCGCTTCGCGCCCGAAGGTAATCATGCGCTGAGGACGGACGGTGACGCGGCAGGGGTTGCACGCCCAGCCATCGCGGATCGCCGGCCAGCGCCCGGTGCCGGCAATCCAGATGGCGAAAATCGACCTTCCGGGGCCGCGGGAACGCCGGAAATCGCCATCTCGATCCCGCCCTCGTGTCAGTCCGACATGCCCTTGGACCTGCGCCCGGCATATCGCTCGAGTTCGCGAGCGGCGTCCCGCTTGGCCATCGTCTGACGCTTGTCGTAGTCCTTCTTGCCGCGCGCCAGGCCGAGCTCGACCTTGACCTTGCCATCGAGGAAGTACAGCGACAGTGGGACCAGGGCGAGACCACCTTCGCGCAATTTGGCGGCGATCTTGGTGATCTCGAGCCGGTGCATCAGCAGCTTGCGCTGCCGGCGCGGTGCATGGTTCGTCCAGGTGCCCTCGGCGTACTCGGCGATGTGCACGTTTCGCAACCACAACTCGTCATCGGTGACGGTGACGAAGCCGTCCACCAGTGACGCCCGGCCCGCCCGCAGCGACTTGACCTCGGTGCCGGTCAGCGCGATCCCGGCCTCGAAGGTGTCCATGATGGTGTAGTCGTGCCGCGCCTTGCGGTTACTGGCGATGACCTGCCGGCCCGTCGGCCGGTTGCTGCTGCGGCTCGGACGGGTGGAGGCGGTGTGCGCGCGGGCGGATGAGGTTGCCATGGCGCAGTCCAGGGTAGTTGCTGACGCGAGAGGATTACTGCACGCGTCTGCCGCGGACGGTTACAGCCGGACGTACAGCCGCAGCGTCACGTATGCGGACACGGCTGCCAACCCAGCTCCGATCGCGAGCAGGATCGGCGAGACCCACACCAGCGTCGCGGCGTCGATGGCCGGCAGGATGCCGGAACGGATCACCGGGCCGAGCGCCTGGTCGACGAACAGGAACTTCGCCGCGACCAGGCCGCCGATGGCCAGCGCGGCGCCGACCACGCCCGCGATCACCGCCTCGAGCATGAACGGCAGTTGGGTTCGCCACCGTGATGCGCCCACCAGACGCATGATCGCGGTCTCGGTGCGCCTGGTGTATGCGGCGATCTGCACCATGTTCGAGATCAACAGCAGGGCCGCCAACGCCTGGATCAGCGCGACGATGATCGTCGCGTTCCGCACGCCGTTGAGCAGGCTGAACAGCCTGTCGAGGAACGCGCTCTGGTCCGCGACGGACTGCACCCCGGGCCTACCGCTGAACTCTTCGGCGATCACCCGGTACCGCTGCGGGTCGTACAGCTTGACGTGGAAGGAGGCGGACAACGCGGAGGCGGTGCCGATCTCCAGCAGCTCCGGCTGACCGGCGAACTGCTGCTTGTACCGCTCGAAGGCGGCCGCCTGGCTCTCGAAGTCGACGCTTTCCACGTCGGTGTTGGCCTGAAGCTGCTTGCTGATGTCCTGGCACGGGGACTCGCGGCAGTCCGGATCCTGGGCCGACTGGTCGGGGGTCAGATAGACGGTCACCTCGACCTTGTCGCCGTAGATGTCCCGCATCTGATCGGTCATCCTGGCGATGATCAGCCCGCCGCCGAGCAGGCCGAGGGAGATCGCGGTGGTGAGCACCATCGCGATGGTCATGGTGATGTTGCGACGAAATCCGTTCAGGACCTCGGTGACGACAAATCCGGCGCGCATGTGTTCCTCTCGTGGGCCGCCCTGCAAGTGGATGGATCGGTGATGCTTACCGGCCCACCCCGTACACGCCCCGCGCCTCGTCCCGAACGACCTTGCCGAGCTGCAGTTCGATCACCCGTCGACGCATGGAGTCGACGATCGTGTTGTCGTGCGTCGCCATCAGCACGGTGGTCCCGGTGCGGTTGATCCGCTCCAGCAGCAGCATGATGTCCGCGCTGGTGTCCGGATCGAGGTTGCCGGTCGGCTCGTCCGCCAGCAGCAGCAACGGCCGGTTGGCGAACGCCCTGGCGATCGCCACCCGCTGCTGCTCTCCGCCGGAGAGTTCGTGCGGCAACCGCTTGGCCTTCCCGTCCAGGCCGACCATCTCCAGTACCTCTGGAACCGTTTGCTTGATCGACGCCCTGGATCGCCCGATCACCTCGAGCGCGAACCCGACGTTCTGCTCGACGGTCTTGTTGGTGAGCAGCCGGAAGTCCTGGAACACGCAGCCGAGGCGCCGTCGGTGTGCGGCGACCTTGGAGCGGCGCAGATGGACGAGGTCCTGACCGTCCACCTCGATGGTGCCCGTTGTCGGCACGTCCTCCCTGATCAGGAGCCGCAGGAACGTCGACTTGCCCGATCCGGACGGACCGATGACGAACGCAAATTCGCCCTTGTCGACGTCGATCGAGACGTCGTCAAGGGCCGGCCTGGTGGAGGCTTTGTACAACTTGGATACGTGCGACAAATGAATCACAACGAGGCAGTCTAAAGGCTTCACCGTTATACCTACGTGACATCCGCGCCACACGGGGGTATCGGATGGGCGTCGACGAACACGTTTCGAACCACTTGACCTGCACCTTCGGCGGCCGCCGAGTGGTGCGTCACCCTCCCAGCCGAGTCAGCACGGCGTCGTGCAGCAGGCCATTGGTGGCCAGGGCGCTGCTGGCAGTGCCGCCGGATGGCTGACCCTCGATTGACGTCAACCGGCCACCGGCGGAGGTGACGATCGGGACAAGTGCGGCGACATCCCACAGGCTCAACTCGGGCTCGGCGGCAATGTCGACCGCACCTTCCGCAACCAGCATGTACGAGTAGAAGTCGCCGTACGCCCTGGTCCGCCAGCACTCGCTCATCACGGCTTCGAAGCCGCGGCTCCGGCGGGACCCGCGCCATTCCGCCAGATCCGAATAGGACAGGGACGCGTCGGCGATGGTCCGGACCGCCGAGACGCGACACTGCCGTGGCGGTCGATCGGCGAACCGCGTCCACGCCGGTGAGCCGGACGCAGCCCACCAACGCCGGGCGAGCGCGGGCGCGGAGACGGCACCGACAACGATGTCGTCGCCGTCGAGCAGCGCGATGAGGGTGGCCCACACCGGCACCCCGCGGACGAAGTTCTTGGTGCCGTCGATCGGGTCGATCACCCACCGGCGGCCGTTGCTCTGCTCCTCACCTGCGCCGAATTCCTCCCCCACCACCGCGTCACCCGGCCGCTCCTGCGACAACAGCGCCCGGATCGCTTTCTCCACCGCCAGGTCCGCGTCAGACACCGGTGTCAGGTCGGGCTTGGCCTCGACCCGGAGATCCGCCGCTCCGAACCGTGGCAGGCTGATGGCGTCGGCCGCATCCGCCAGCTGAAGGGCAAGCGCGAGATCATTTGCGTACAGCGATGTTTCGTCGTTGCCCCGGCCTGTTTCCCTGTGCTGCAACGGAACTGAGCCGGCTGCATCGTTGGTGGTCACTGGCGGACCTGCTCGCCCTTGGCGGCGACGGCCGAGATCTCCTCGACGAACGAGGGCCACAACGGATCGGGCAAGTCGTGACCCATTCCAGGGTAGGTGCGCAATCCGGCGCCCGGGATCGCCGCGGCGGTGGCGCGCCCGCCGGAGACGGTGATCAGCGGATCAGCCTCCCCGTGCAGCACGACGGTCGGCACATCGAGCCGGCGCAGGGCCGCCGTGCGATCCGGCGTGCCGAGGATCGCGGCGAACTGCCGGGACACCCCGGCCGGGTCGTAACACCGGTCGTACGCCTCGCCGGCCAGCCGGGCGGCCCGTTCGCTGTCGAACGGAAATCCGGGTGACCCGATCCTTTTCCAGGTGTCGATGCTCGCTGCGATGGCCTCCTCTCGAGAGGTGGCGGCTCGTCGCCGGAGCATCATTGCCGCGATGTCCAGTCGCGGCCGCCCCACCCGCCGGGACGCCGTGCTGGAGGACATGGACGTCAGGCTGCGGACCAGGTCAGGACGCTGGATGGCCAGGGTCTGGCTGATGCAGCCACCCATCGAGACGCCGACGACATGCACCCCGTCCGGAACGAGCTGTTCGATCAAACCTGCTGCGTCATCGGCCATGTCGGGGACGAGATAGCCGGGCTTACGGCCCACGAACGCGGAGACCGGCCTGCCCGGAGGGTCGTCACTCAGGTGCGTGGACAGGCCGATGTCCCGGTTGTCGAAGCGGATGACGTAATGCCCGCGGGCGGCGAGCATCTCGCAGAAGCCGTCATGCCACGCCAGCATCTGGGTGCCCAGACCCATCACCAGCAGCACCGGAACGGCGTCGGCCTCGCCGAAGGTCTCGTAGGCAAGTGTGATGCCGTTGGACGGCAGGGTCCGGATGGTCATCAGGAGATTGTGACAAGGCCCGGTCCGCGCAGCGCGCAGGGTTGATCGTGGGCATCACCCTGACGAGAGGCCGACCCGTCGCAGCGCCGACCTCCGCCGCCCTCCCGACGCCGGTCGGATCGCGGTCGGCCCCGTTCGCCGACGGTGGGTCCAAAGCGTGTGGACAGACCGGATACCGACCGCTTTCACCGTTACGGTGATCGGCATCCAGGGTCCTCGCCCAGTTCGCCGACCACTGCAGGGAGCCGCCGATGGTCGCAGCGACCGCCACCGAGCACATCCATGACGAGGTTCGGGAACTCATCCGTCGGCGCGGTATCGACCCGGTCGTCGATCACCGTGGCACCCGTTCGCTGATCGACGAGGTGATCGCGCACTACGAGGAACGGGTGCCGATGTCGGCGCTGCCCCCGCTGCTCGACCGGCCCGGTGCTATCCGGCACGTCTTCGACTCACTCGCCGGGTTCGGTCCGCTGCAACGGTTCCTGGACGATCCCGCAGTCGAGGAAATCTGGATCAACCAGCCCGGCCGGGTGTTCGTCGCCCGCAACGGCCGTTCCGAGCTCACCACGGTGGTGCTGTCCGCCGACGAGGTGCGGGACCTGGTGGAGCGCATGCTGAAACCCTCTGGGCGCCGGCTGGACCTTTCCTCTCCGTTCGTCGACGCCCTGCTTCCGGACGGCAGCCGTCTGCACGCCGTCATCCCCGACATCACCCGTGACCACCTCAGCCTGAACATCCGCAAATTCGTGGTCGCGGCGAACGGCTTGGACGATCTGGTGTCGCTCGGCACCATCACCGCGCATGCCGCGCGCTTCCTGGAGGGCGCTGTCACTGCCGGGCTCAACATCATCGTGGCCGGCGGCACACAGGCCGGAAAGACGACGCTGCTCAATACCTTGATCAACTCCATTCCGGCGCAGGAGCGGGTGATCACCTGCGAGGAGGTCTTCGAGCTCCGGCCAAACCTGCCGGATGTCGTGGCGATGCAGACCCGGCAGCCCAACCTGGAAGGGCACGGCGAGATCCGGTTGCGCCGGTTGGTCAAGGAGGCGCTGCGGATGCGGCCGAGTCGGATGATCGTCGGCGAGGTCCGTCAGGAGGAATCGCTCGACCTGCTCATCGCCTTGAACTCCGGATTGCCGGGGATGTGTTCGGTGCATGCCAATTCCGCCCGGGAGGCCGTGGTCAAACTGTGCACGCTGCCGCTGTTGGCCGGGGAGAACGTCACCGACTCGTTCGTGGTGCCCACCGTTGCGGCTTGCATCGACCTGGTGGTGCAGATCGGCGTGCAGCCGGACGGCTCCCGCCGGATCCGGGAAATCGTGGCACTGCCCGGCCGGGCCGAGGGTGGTGTCGTGGAAACGGAAGACGTTTTCACCTCCGTCGACGGGACATTGGTTCGTGCACAGGGCTTTCCGCCGCACGCCGACCGGTTCCAGCAGCACGGGATCGACCTGCCGGAATTGCTCGCCGCACGGTCGTAACGCAACCTTCAGCCGGCCTGGTGGCGGGATCAGCGGCGGGAGCCTGAGCCCGCCAGTTCACCGCGGTCGACGTGCTCGACCGGATCGACTCCGCTCGAACGCCGGCGTGATCGGCGGACCGACCACCCGACGCCCAGCAAGGCCATGACGATCAGTGCCACCAGCGAAACAGCGACCAGAACGTCCGCGATTGGCGCCGTCCACGGTGTCGCCTCAGCCGCACCGCCGGCCGCGGCGAGTCGCCACGGGTACCGGGAGACGACATCGGGTAAGCCGTCCCGCTGCACTGTCACCTGGATCTCGAACTCTCCGGCCTCCCGGATGTCGGTGGATGCGGACCATTGGGCGACGTCCACTCGTTCGGCCACGACGGGCGTCCCGACAGAAGCAGGACCCACGATGCTGACGAGCACTCGGCGGACGGGTCCCGGCGAGGGGCGGCGGGTGTCGGCGGCGGTGACCAGAACGACGTTCGCGCCCGGAACGTTGGGCCGAACGGTGAGTGCTTCCTGGAGATCACCCGCGATGCCGTCACGCAGGTCCACCTGATCCCCGCTGCTCGTCCGGACGAACGCGGATTCCATCGCGGGTTGGCTGCTGGTGAGGACTGCCGCCAACACCAGAACGCTTGCGAGCAAGGCACCTTCCGCGACCAGAGGCCCGGTACGGACTCGACCGGTGCCGTCGCGCAGCAAGCGATGGTTGATCAGGCCGAGCACTGCCAGCCCGGCCACCAGCGTCAGCTTGAGCAGCAGCGAGCGCCCGTAAAAGGTGCCGATGGCAGCATCGACCGACACCACGGCGGAACTGGCCAGGTAGAAGCCGGTCACCACCAGAAGGCCGAAACAGACCAGGGCCGGCGGAGCGAAGGCCACGAGCGCGGAGTGCACGGCGGCCGGCCCGGTGCGGCGGGCCAGTGGCAGCGCAATGAAGACCGCGAGAAACAGCACCCCCGCCCAGGTGGCGGCCGCCAGCAGGTGGGTTCCGTCGGCGACCACCCTGGTCACCGAGACCCGGCCGGCTGCGGCGGGATGGCCCATCAGGGCGGTTCCGATGCCGACGGCGGCAGCGCCGACGGCGACCGTCCAGCGCGCGCCGGCAGGAACGCCGCGGGCTCTGCCGAGCACCACCGCAGCGATCGCGAGCATCACGAAACCGCCTGCGCGCAGGGCGAAATGGGTCAAGAATGCGGTGTTGATCACGGCCAGCGGTGAGAGCAGCGTGCTCATGATCTGGCCGCCGACCAGGACGGTGACACTGACCGCTCCGAATAGTGCACCGATGGCCGCGAGCCTGGCGCACCGGCGTGCCGCCCGACTCACCTCCAGGGCGGGTGCGGAACGGCGGAGCAGGACGCACGCAAGGAGTCCACCGAGCGCCAACGACAGGCACAGGAAGATCACCGCTCGAAGGATCACCTCGAAGGTGCCCGGCAGCGGTTCCTGTAACCCGGAAGCGGTGACCTGCTGGCCGACGCCGAAAACGATGACGCCGTTGGTGACGTGCAGGTCGTCGCTGGACAACGTTCGCCAATTGAGCCGGTAGGCATCCGGGACGAGCACCGGTAGATCGACCACGACCGCCACCGGTTCCTCCGGGTCGGCATCCGCAGCAGTGTCTTCCAGCCGCACCGGGCCGGTGGCCAAATGTTGCCCGGCCCCATTGACGAGGTCCAGCTGCATGGCGTCCACGGCCACGGATTCGCTGAATTGCAAACGGATCTCGCTGGGGGCCGTGGCAAGCGAAGCGCCGTCGGCGGGGTTGCTGTCCAGCAGGAACGCATGCGCCGAGGCTGACGGCGCGAATGTCACCAGCAGTGCCAGCATGAACATGGGGATGATTGCCAGCCGGCACCAGAAACGCCGGATCGGGATGCCCCCCATCACAGCACCGGCACGTGCGCCAGCTGCACGTCGCCCTCGACGATGGTGGCGAGTTCACCGGACCGCAGCGCCGCCTGGGTGTTCTGGTACACGAAGTAGTAGGTCTGCCCCGTCAGGAGTGTGTGTCCCTGCTTCATCACCGAGACTCGTTGAGTGCTCAGTGGTCTGGACTCACTGACGAGTTGCGGTGGGTGAGCCACGTCGGATTGGAAACGGCTGGCCTTCTCGCTGTCGAGCACCACATAGGTCAGGGTGATCAGCCCGCCGTCTCCGACGACCGCGACCCGGTTGAACCGGATCCCGTACTGCTGTTCGAGCGCAGGGTTCTGCGGAAAAGCACTGGGGCCGGCCTCGCTCGCGTTCTGCACTGTGGCGCGGTACCCGACGAATCCGAGCACCGCCACCACAGCCAGCACGAGCACCGCGATCAGCCGCCGAGAGGTCCGGGATCGCCCGGTGGTTTCCGTGGTTGTCGACATTTCTTCCCCTACGGCATGGTGTAACGGGTGGACAGGAAACTGTCGAAGTACGCCGTTCCGGCGCTCGCCCCGGTTCGACCGCCGCTGAAGCCGCCGGTGATGCCGAGCAGAGCGTTCTCCACCCGTAGCGTGCTGGTGTTACCGGTCAGCGTGGACACCACCGTCCCGTTGACTCTGAGCACCACCGAGCCCGCAGTGGCACCGTTGGCCGGCCCCGACTTCCAGTCAACCTGGACGGTGCGCGCGGTACCCGCGGGGAGCGTGACCCAGGCACCGGTCAACGCTCCGGCGCCGGACCGTGACATCACGGTGCGGAGCTGCGGCTGCCCTGCGTTCACCCTGTACTGCACGGAGAACACCGACGCGTTCGCCGTGCGGGCGTCGAAAATGGTGATGCTCTGCGCAGTCCCCAACGTCAGAGTGTTCGGGTTGAACGCGAACCGCGCGTGATAGGTGCTCTCCCCGAAGGGCGAGGCATCGGTCCGGTAGCTGGCTCGCTGGTTTCTGCTGCCGGCCAGGGTGGCCTGCAGCCCCAGCGTGCTGCCGGACTCCAGCACCGTCATCCCCGCCGCCAGTGTGGTCGACACGTTCCCCGTCGAACCGCTCCACGCTGGGGTGCCCGGCTCGAAGGTGCTCGCGAAGATGGTGTTCGCCCGGCTGACAGTCACCGTCGTGTTCAACGCCGCACTCCAGTTACCGGCGGTGTCCTGCACCCGCAGGTTGAACCGTTGCGCACCGTCCGGGATGCCGGCCAGTGGCACGGTGGCAGCGGCATTGCCGTCCACGACGCTCACCGAGATCCGGGTGCCCTTGCCGACACCGGGATCGGTGGTGCCGAGCCAGAATTCTGCTGCGCCGAGCCCGTTCGCCTCGGTCACCGCAGCGCTCAGGGTGAGGTCCGCCGCACCGACGGTCGGGTTCGGCGACCCGCTCAGCGGAGCGGTGAGCACGGGTGCCGTCTTGTCGACCAGCAGGTTGATGCCGAACATGTCGCCCCAGTTGCCGGCGGCGTCCCGACCGCGGACATACACGTGCTGCATGCCCTCGGCCAGCGACTTGATCTGTGAGATCGGGATCAGCCCGTACACCGCTTCGGTGGGCGAATCGATCTTGCCGTCCACCGCCAGCAGTTGCAGCCCGGTGCCACCGGCCGGGGCCGGGTTGGACTTCGGGTTCACGAACGCCTCGGCCGCCGTCAGATTGCTCTGGGTGGCTCCACCGGCGTCCTTGTCGGTGATCTGGGCGGACACCACCAGGTAGCCGGGGTTGCCCCGGTCGGTCAACACACCGTTCGTCGGGTTGGGTCCGACAGCGGCGGCGTCGACTGCCGGACCGGTGAGGTCGACGGTCAACGGGATATCGAGCGGCGGCCCCCACAGGCCCAGGGAGTCCTTGCTGTGCACCAGGATGTGGTGCTCCCCCTCGCCGAGCGCCTTCACCGTCGCCGCGGGCACCACCGCATCCTCTGATACCACCGTCGCGGTGCGGTTGCGCACCATGGTCGTCCCGGTGCCGTTCGCACCGGCGGTGTCCAGGAAGTACTCGGCGGCGGTGATCGTTCCGCCGGCAGCGCTGTCGTCACCGGTGGTCGAAATGCTGATGTCGGTAGCGCCGTTGGCCGGTGTGCTGGTGACCGTGCCGTTGGTGGTCTGCGGGCCGGTCTTGGGCAGGTTCAGGATGGCCGAGCCGACAACGCCCCATTGGCCGTGTTCGTCCTGGGCGCGGACGTACACGGTGTGCTTACCGGCGCTCAGGCAATTCAGTCCGACCGACTGCAAGCCCGCGGGTGGGTCGCAGGGAGCCGGAGCGATGGCCGGGATCTTCCCGTCGCGCCCGTCACGCTGATGGCGCCGAAAGTCCCGGTCATCGGGCTGCCGAAGCCGACACCGGTGGTGACGGCATCGTCCACCACGAATTCCGCCTGGGACACCGCGGATCCACCGGTGGTCGCGTCACTGATGTCGGCCGTGACGGTGACGTCCGTCTTGGCGTCCGACGGGTTCGGCGACAGCGTGATGTGATTGGACACCGGGCCGACGTCATCCGTGCTGGGTGGCGGCGCGTTCGTGTCGAGGAAGGTCAGCATGCCGCCGAACGCGATCTGCAGCGGGTCCGCCGTGTGCTGGCCGGAGTTGTCCAGATGCATGGCAGGTTCGTAGACGGCCAGTTTCGACTCCGGGCCGGTGGGCATCGTGACGACCGCGTCGAGAGTTGCGCCCGGAACGATGCTCTCGGCGGCGACGGTGCTGGAGTACGCCATCGGATGGCCGTCCTGCGCGAGTTCCACCTGCTCGCCGCCCAGGACGGTGACGGCGTGCGTCTGCGCCCCGACGTTGACGTACCGCAGCAGCACCTTGTGTCCCTGATCCGTACTGATGGGATCGGCTGCTGGGTAGGGCTTCCCGTTGAACATCCGGTACTTCGGCGCGAAGTTGCGCATATCGAAGGTATTGGGGTTGGCGTTCAGCGCCGGGTCGATCTCGCTCATCACCAGCACGGCATCGTCGTTGTAGGCGTTGCCGTACGCGGTCCCGTCAGCGGGTAGGACCACCAGAGCACCGGCCAGTCCCATGGCGACCTGGCGGCCACCATTCGATGTATGCCCCGCCTCGTAGAGGAAGGTGCCCGGGCGGGACGCGGTGAAGCTGTAATGACGGGTGCCTCCGGTGGCGACCCCCGACAAGTCGTCACCGGAGGCGTCCGACGCGGGGACACCGTCGTGCTTGACGCCGAGCTGCCCCGGCAACGCCAACGACACGTTCTCCCCGAGGACCTGGTTGTGCAGGGTCAGCGTGACCGCATCACCGGCGTGCACCACCAGCAGCGGCCCCGGCGCGGTGGCCGAGCCGGCTGCGCCCGTGGACGAGAATCCCCACACCGGAACGGGTGTGCCCAATATTGGAGTGGTCGCCGCCATCGCGTACAGGTCGCAGTTGGCGGTGCCGGCTGCACCGGAACAGCCCTGCGCGGCCAGTTTGCCGGCGGGTGCGGCCGCCACCGCAGCGGCGGCCCGGGTCATCGGCACCGCCGCGGCCCGCGAGACCGGGACTGCGGCTGACGCCGATCGCCCGGCATGGGCGATCGGCGCAGCCGCGCTCGCGGGGCCCGGCATCGCAGCCAGGACCAGCGAAAGCGTTGCGGTGGCGATCAGCAGCCCGGACCACGAGATCGGGTTGCTCCGCCGGACAGACATCGGGGAATGGGGTGATCGCGTCATCGCTGCGGCCCTCACTGTGCTGGGCAGCCGGCGGGGGGATCGATGCGGAAGACCGTCATCATCCCTCCGAAGGATGCACCGTAGTTGGTGGCTTGTTCCAGGGCATGGCTGTGCGCGATGTGGTAATACTCGCCGCACTCGTTGTTCGAGGTGATCGTCGGCGGCAGCGGGTTCGTGGAGCCGAGGTATCCGCTCTCCGAGAACCAGGTGTCCGAGCCGACCAGCAACTGGTCGTTGATCTGCGGGATCTGCGTCGGAATCGGGTTGGTCGTCGCATTCCATCCCTCGACATCACGCCAATCCATCAGCACATCGAGCGTCTGCCCCGGGCCGACATCGAGGTCGTACTTGTTGTAGGACAGGTCCTGTCCGGCCGGGCCCTGCAGCGGATGGCCGTCCCGGTCGATGACCCGCTCGTCGCTGCCGTGCGGGTGGAACGGGTAGTTGACGGTCCCGGCGTTGAGGTACCGGATGGTCGCCGGCAGCGGGTTGCTCGCGGCGTCGTACGGCTTGATGTGCACGAAGGCCGAGTACGGCTGGGCCGGCAGCCAGGAGGCGTTGTTGGGCGCCAGGGTGTCCGGCATGCTCCGCCCGTTGATCAGGAAGTACCGTGCGGTGTAGGCGTTCTGGTCCACCGGCTCACCGCGCTCGACCGCCAGGTGTACGTCCGGGTCGATCTCCGAGAGCAGGAAGACGTAGTCCTGGCCCGGCGTGAACGCTGAGTCGCTGCGATCGTTGACCTGGGTCGGATGACCGGCGGGCCGAACGATCATTGCGCCGTACAGGCCCATCTGCACCTGCTTGTCGACGTCGCTGCCGCTCTCGTACAGGTAGGTCCCCGGACTGCCGGCGGTGAACGTGTACGTCACAGAGCCGCCTGATGCCGGGGCGGACTGCACCAGCGAGGTCAGCGAACCGCCGGTGTCGAATTGCGGTTGCGCGGGATTCCCGTTGGCCTTCACGCCCTTCTGACCGGGAAACACGATGGATGTCGGCTCATCGAGGGTGTTGTGCAGCACCACCGTCACCGGCTGCCCCGAGGTGACGCACAGCGTCGGGCCGGGCAGCTGGAATCCGCGCTTGCTGCTCGCGTAACTCCACATGTAGATGGAGTTGCCGTCCGGGGTGGAGATGTAGCCCGCCTTCGCATCGAGCGAGAACGTCTGCTGCGCATCGGTATCGCAGACCGCACCGACCGGCTCCGCCGCGGAGGCGGCCGTCGCGAGCACCGTCAATGATCCGAGCACCAGGCAACCGGTCAGCACGGCGGCACGCAGCCGCCGGTGTGTCGTTCGAAGGGGTTTCATTCCGGACTCCTCGGCGCCGGTCACTGATTCGCAACGGTCTGTGCGGGGTAATGGCCTGCGGCGGCGACCCGGATCTCGGTCATCATGCCGCCGTAGCCCTTGCCACCGCCGTTCTCCAGGTACGAGTACTTGCGGTCGTAGAGCAGGTAGGTTCCGGTCGCTGCCGGCGCCGTGAAGATGACGTCCCGGCTCTCGCCCGGCCCGACGTCCACGGTGTTGGTGGTGATGTAGTTCGTGGTGCCGTCGCGTCCCCTTGAGCAGGCTGGCGTCCTTGGCGATGATCTGCAGGTCAATGCCGTCCACGGACATGGAATGGTTCTGGTAGCCCAGGTTCGACAGCCGCAGCAGCACCCGTTCACCAACGTTGCAGGTGATGAGCGACGAGATCGGTTGGTACTGCAACCGTCCGGCGGCAGTGGACAACGGATTCCCGTTCTGCACAATGGTGTCCGGGTAGGCTCTGCCGTTGAGCAGCCAGAAACTCGGGTCGAAATCGGTCCAGTCGTTCACCTGGATGTGCGCGTCCCGGTAATGGGCGGCCGACCACAGTTCGGTGACCATGAACGCGAACTCCCGGTTGTACCGGGTCGATCCGTCGCCGTCGTTGTACGCGTACTTGGCAGTGCCCGCCGGGAATCCCGGGAGAGAGATCTTGTTCTGTTTCGGCCGGACGAAAACCATTCCGGTCATGCCCATCTGGACGTGCTCGACGTCCTCGAAGTGACAGTGGTACATGTACGTGCCGGCGTCGTGCGGACGGTAGAAGTAGGTCAGGTCGCGGCCGACCGGGACGGCCAGCGACAGCTCCGGCACACCGTCGAACAGCGGGATCGCGTTGACGAAACCGTGCCAGTGCAACGTGTGTCCGTCGAACAGGTCGGGCCGTTGCAGCAGGCCCGAGGTTGGTCAGCGTCAGGTAGACGTCGTCCTCCTCGTCGAACGACATCATCGGCGCGCTGATCTGGGCCTTCCCGCGCTGCGCCGCCACCTGGGTGGCCGTCAGCCCGGTGACGTCCCGGAACCCGAACACGTAGGTGTTGAACGGGTTGGGCGCCAACGGGTCCGGGAAGAACGGCGGGTCCGGCGGCGCGTCATTCGGCATCCCGACCCAGCCGTCCGTCCCGACCAGATGGATGGTCTTCTTCGGGTGCGGCACCGGCGCCGCGGCCGCCGCCAGCCGCGGCGCCGCCTGTACCACCGGCGGCGCCACCAGGGCCGCGGGTTGCGCGGCGAACGCGCCAGCGGTGAGCATCTCGGAGCCGACCAGCGTGCCGGCAACTACACCGGCACCGCCGAGGAAGAATGAGCGCCTGGTCAATCCGTGTCGCGGGTTGTCGGTCATCGTGCACTCCGTGTGGTGAGCTGTGCAGGGGTGGGAACGGGTTGTGCTGGCGGATTCCAGCGGTGGCGACTCACGGGGTCTGGTCGGATCCGGCGTCCCAGCGCCTGCTATTACCGGTGCCGGTTGGCCGGACCTGCCCGTCGATGTCGGCCGGCGGGGCAGCGACCGTGTAGCTCCACCGGTTGGACCCGGTTGTAGCCCAGCGCACCGTGGTCGAAGCGGCACCGGCGCCGCGGGCGGACGATGAGGCGCTGCCGAGGTGGTAGTCGCCCATCAGCGACGGCGGCAGCAGCTCCGCGACGATCACGGATTGCCGGAATGCCGGGTACGTGCGGGACGCCAGAATGTTGACGGTCAGGTCGTAGTTCGTGGTGAAAAGCGGGTCCATGCCCACCTTGCTATTGCTTGCGGCCACGCCGTTCCCGTCCTGCAGCACCGAGTTCGTCGGCGTCAGCACTGCACCCGGGACGTCCACGACACCCATGTCCCAGTAGTTGGTGTCGTTGGCGGTTCCGTCCGGCAGGGTCCCGCCGATGCCGTACACGAAGCCGCCGTCGAAGGTGCCCGCCCGGTTGTCCCAGAACACGTCGTTGAACAGGGTCGGCTTGCTGAACGTCGTGGTGCCGAGCGTCGCCGATCCTGGGAAGTTCGCGCTGCGGAGTCGGGCCTGCAGCGCGTCGCTGTTCGCGGCCGTGGACAACCCGGCAGGTGCCGGCTGGCCGTTGCTGGTCACCGCCGTCGCGGTGGTCAGATTCTTGGCAACGGTGTTGTTCACGACGTTGACGAAGGCCGCGTCGTCGATCGCGATGCCGCCACCCTCGTGCGCCGAGACGTTGTTGGCGACGGTGTTGTTCGTGATGCTGATCGTTCCCGGGTTGGTCCGCGAGATGCGCGAGCCGCTGGCCTGCAGCAACCGGATGCCACCGCCGTCGTCACTGGCCAGGTTGGCCTGGATGACGTTGGCGTCGATGGTGACCGCCCCTGATCCCTCCGACAGCTTGGTCGGATCGGCGGGCAGCTCGCCGGCGATCATCACACCGCCGCCCTCGTCGTAGGAGGAGTTGAACCAGATCCGGTTCTTGGTGATCGAGCCGCCGCTGGTGCCGCCCCCGTTCGCGTTGTACCCGAAGGCCGAGATCGCGCCGCCGTACTCGGCGGAGTGGTTGCCGCAGATGGCATTCCCGGTGATCTGGTAGCCGTCGCTGCCGGTGAACAGCCCGATACCGCCGGCCAGGTTGGTGCCGCCGTTGTCGCGGATCTGGTTGCGCGCCAGGGTGAAGTTGTAGTTGCGGTTGCTTCCGACGTACGGGGTGCCGAGGCGGACCGCGCCGCCGTAGGAGCCGCCGTTGCCACGGATGACGTTGTCCGTGAGCTGCATGCCGCGCACGTTGTTGTGCAGGTACACGCCGCCGCCCTGGGTGATCAGCGCACCCGCGGCCCCGTAGGGGGTCTTGATGCCGCCGGTCAGCTCATTGATGTTCGCCGGGAAGTCCGACTGGGCGCCGCCGGTGATGGTGAACCCGTCCATGGTGAGCGGGTAGCTGGTGGTGCTGATCGACGGACCCCTCGGGTCGTCCAGCACGGTGACGACCGCTGCGTCCGGCACCGCGGGGTCGCCGGAGTAGGTCAGGCTGCTGAGCAACGTGATCCACGCCGTGCCACTGGCGGAGTCGGGGTTGAAGCCGGTGCCGTCCAGGATGGAACCGCGGACAAACTGTCCCGCGGCGTCGAAACCGCCGGGGCCGACGCCCTGGATCGCGACCTGGTGGTGCACGATCAGGTTCTCGGTGTACTCGCCCTGCGGATTGTCCGCGGTCTGCGCGTTGGGCCAGACCACCACCAGCCAGTACGGGCGCGCATTGGTCGGCCTGGCCGCCTCCAGCGCTGCCTGTACGGTCGCATACTGCTTGCCCGGACCGACCTCGGCGAGCAACGGGTTGGTTCGTTGGGCGCCGGGGGTCGATGACGAGGCCGCGCTGAGCACGCGGATGGTCAGGCCGTTGTAGCTGGACAGACCGTCGGATCTGGTGATGCTGAGCGCGGCGGGGCCGGCAGTGGTATTCGAGGGGACCGTGAATATGATCGTGCCGTCGGTCCAGCTGGTGGTCGGGACGGCGGTGGAGCCCGAGCTTGAGAGTTCCCTTGGCGGTACCGAATCCCACGCCGCTGACCGTGACTATTCGGTTGTCGGATGGAGTGCTGAGCCGGACGTAGGGCCGGTTCACCGCGAACAGCTGGGGTGCGTTCGACCCCAGGTCGCACACGGTGGGGTTGGCCACGGTGCTGTCCGGTGCCAGTGCGGTGGACGCCACCTGGGTCGGCGCCTCATCGGTCACCGTGTACAGCCCCGGCCAGCCCTGGAAGTTGGTGGCGATGGTGCGGAACCGCGGGTTGTAGTCCGGGTTCAGTGCGCCAGGTTGGCCCGGATCGTTGCCGACGAACCGGTACATGTTCGGGCATGGACCCGCCGGTACCGGGCAGTTGAACGTGTCGGTCGACGGCTCGAGCGCCTCGTAGAGCCCGTTGAAGTCGGTGTGCACAGTGTCGGCCAGCCGTCCGAACGAGTCGTACAGGCCGACCGGTACGAACGGAAGCCCCTGCGCTTCACCGTAGTTCACGCTCCGCTTGTCCAGCGTCAACCCGAGATCGTTGAGCGTCAGCCCCCAGAAGTGGGTGGGCAGCGGCACATCGGTGAACAGGTTGAAGTTCGGTGCCGTCGCCTGACCGGCCCGCACGGTCACCAGCTTGTCGGTGCAGGACGGACGGTCCATGTTCTCGAACGGGCTGCCACCGCCGGCGTTGAAGGCTTCGTTGGTGACGTGCACGGTGTGCAGCGCGCCGACGCACGGGGAGATGATGCCGGCCTGCTGTGACGGCGGCTGTTGTGACGGCGGCTGTTGTGACGGCGGCAGCGGCGTGGGATCGGGCGGACCGGCGCGGGTCGGTCGCGGCGGCCGGGGTGGTCGGTCGGGAAGTTCTGCTGCGGCAGGTAGGTGTCGCCGTCGAAGACGTTGACGTCCTCCTCGGCGGTCGCCTTGTACATCGGCCGGCCGTCGACCGGATCGTTGGGGATGTCGACCGAGACGATGTAGTCGATCGCCGGCAGGTCCTGCTCGTCGTAGCCGTTGGCGGCCAGGTCTTCGTACAGCGGCAGGTCATGGTTCGGCGCCGGGTTCCTGGCGTTGCCCGGTGCATACAGGTTGATCTTGGAGGTGGCGAAACCGTAGTTGCCGTTGACGGTTTGCGACCCACCGGGGCTGTCACTGGCGCCCACGGCGACGCCCATCATCGGCGCCTCCACGCACAGCTGGTTGGCCGCGGTGCCGAACTCCGGCAGCGCCTGCTGGTCGGTGAGCGGGTCCCCATTCCACTGCCGTGCAGTGCAGCCGCGCGGCGCCGCCCAGGTCTCGGACGTGTAGGAGTCCTGCACCTTTGGGCCCTTGACGAAGGCGCCGCGATCCGGGTCGGGGTTATTGACCAGCGTCCCGTTGGCATCCGTTATCTGCAGCGGCACGATCTCGTGCCCCTGCCGGCATTGGTTCGCCTGATCGGCCGGCGCGGCAGTGCAGGGCTTGGGCACGAACAGGTTCACCGGCACGTCCGGGATGCCCGGCTGGTACGGCTCGGTGGCGGCGTCGGCCGGGTCTAGCTCGTTGCGGGTGGTGTCGTAGGTGACGGTCCCGACGATGCCGCCGTTGGTGCCGGCGTCGTAGGGCTGGACACCCCAGTTGATCTCACCACCGAGGCCGATGATGGGCAGGAAGTTCAGGTCCACCAGGCTGCCGAGCTGGGTGGTGCTGCTCGTCTCGTTCTCGCCCTTGTAGGTGATACCCGTTGTCCGGTAACGGGTGTTGAAGGCCTCCAGGATGAGCCACTTGCCCAGCGGGTAGGTCTCGCGGATGTCGTAGCTGCCGTTGGTCTGGGTCGATGAGGTGTTGGTCGCCTGGTCCATCAGCGAGTTGTCGCGTTCCCGGACGGTCAGTGGGAACTGGGGAACGCCCTTCTCGCCCGGGTCCTGCTTGCCGTTGGCGTTCGAATCGATGAAAACGGTGCCGTGGATGTGGGTGAACCAGCCGACCAGCATCTTGTTGCCGACGTTGGTCACCTGGCCGTCGGTGACGTCGACGTTGAAGCTCCAGAGGATGTAGTCCTGGTCGTCGTCCCAGAGCGAGAGCTGGTAGGTGCCGTCCGGCACGTTCTTGATGTCGAACGAGCCGTCAACGGCGCCGCGGCCGACGTAGATCTGCGCGTCACCGGCACCCAGGTCGGACAGTGCCACCCACGGCTGCTTGATCGGGCCGGCGGACTTGGCGCCGGCGAACCCGGTCTCCGGGACGACCTGACCGTTCTGGCCGCCGATGTAGGGCAGGCCGGCGATGGCGACGCCCTTGATCTCACCGGTGGGCGGGTTGCGACGGGGCACCGCGATGGCCTGCGTCTTGACGAAGCCGAACTGCACGGACGGCACGAGTTCGGCGCCCTTGGTCTGCTCGGTGTCGAAACCCGTTGCCCCCTCCTGGCTCCAGATGTCGTGGTCGTGGCCACCCTCGAGGGTGGTGGTCTGCACCCATTGGAAGTTCTGGAGAGCCGTCGGCACCGGCGGCGTGATGGTCGCGGCGAACCGGTTCGGCCCCATGTTCGGGATCTTGATGAGACCGCTGGCATCGCTGACGCAGCGGCCGGTCGACGTCGGGTCCACGATCGGCTTATTGGAACCGTCGAAGGCGATCGGCGCATCCTGGCCGCCGCCGACGTGCAAGTACTTGGTGCACAGCGCGTTGCCGTAGTAATCGGTGCTGACAGCGCCGAGCACGTCGCTCAGGTGCGCGGTGAATCCCGCCAGCCCCTGCTCTGCATCGACCTCATAGGTGGCATCGACCGGTGCGTTGTCGTTGAAGACCTCGATCTGCAGTGTCGTCAGTGGCAGCGGCGTCGGGTTCATCTCGACGGTCACCTTCTGGGATCCCCCCGCGGTGACGGTGAAATGCGCGCCGTCGATCTTGAAGTTGCCGGCCGTGACCGAGATCAGGTACTTGCCCGCGGGCAGGTTGTCCAGCGCGGTCGCATCGCTCAGATCCACCTGGTTCCCCTGGGCGATGATCGGCGCCGCACCGGAGGTCGGCCGGGTCGAGGGCCACGGGCATGAATCGGCGTAGTTGGGGTCGGAGCTGCCGCCGTCCGCCCTCGCGGGCAGGCAGCTGGCGGTGCCCTGGTGCGCGAGCGTGCCCGGGTCGCCGGTGTCGTCCGCGTTGATCAGCCAGTGGTACTCGGTGACCGGATCGCCCTGATGAACGAAGCCGGGTTTGGGGTTGACGGTTCGGGCGCTCTGCACGTGCAGCGTGATGCTGCCCGGAGCATCGGCGGCAGCAGCCGCAACGGAGGTGACCGACGACGTTGTCACCGCCAGCGCAACCACCATCGCACTGACAGAAGCCATCGCAACTGCACGCTTCAGAAAACCCGGAGTTGTGCTCACGCCATCTCCTCGAACGCCGATGTGTCCGCCTGATTCGGCGGATCCTGTGAAGAGTGCGGCATGGGAGTGACGAAAGATCCGAAGATGAAAGGACTGTCATCCACGGCCGCCGCACCGTCGGTCGGCGGGTCCTTGATTGCGCCAGAAGTGCCGCCGGGCCGGCCGACGGCCGAGCAAGTTGCCCGCCGACCGAAGACCTGAAAGGGAACGACCGGGCCACGATGATGCGCCCACTTCAGCCGGCGTCAACCAATCTGACGGGATTGTCATCTGTCACGGCGAGATGACATCTCGACCGCTACCCGCTGCACCCATCGGGCGTCAGTTTGACCCGAACGAGTGGAAGCGATGCTCGTTTGCCGGGCTTATGCTTCCGACATCTGGTACAGAACGTGACGGGGATCACGGAGATGGATGTGGGGGCGAAGTGGCGAACACAGTGCTTGTCGTCGAGGACGAGCCGTCCATCGCCCGCTTGCTCGCGCGCGTGCTCACCACGGGTGGTTTCTCGGTCCGTCACGCCGCAACCGGAACAGCGGGGCTGCGGGAGGCGCAAGGTGCGGATCCTGATCTGATGATCCTCGATCTGATCCTGCCTGACATGCGGGGCGAAGCGGTCCTGCGACAGCTGATGGCAATCAGACCGGACAGTCGGGTCTTGGTGTTGTCCTCCGTCACCGACATCGCCGCCCGTGTCGGAGTTCTCGACTGCGGGGCCGTGGATTTCCTGTCAAAACCGTTCGCCAACGCGGAATTGCTGGCCCGTGTTCGGGCTCGTATTCGCCGCGTCGCGGAGGCGCCGGCGGAAGGCCCTTGGGGGACAACGCATATCCGGAGTGCCGGGATCGAGCTGGATCTGGAACGTCGCGAGTTGATCATCGGCGACAAGCGGGTGGAACTGACGCAGCGCGAGTTCGTCCTGCTGTCCTATCTCCTGCAGCGGGCTCCGGCGGTGTGCTCGCGTGCCGAACTGATGAAGGAGGTTTGGGGCACCTCCTTCGACGGGGGGACCAACGTCATCGACGTGTATGTCAAGCGCCTTCGGTGGAAGCTGACCCGGGGCAAGATCGAGACGGTGCGAAACGTGGGGTACCGCCTTGTCGCGCACTAAGGTTGCGATCGGCGTTGGCTGGGTCGTCTTCGCCACGGTCAATTGCGTGCTGGTCTTCGTGCTCGTCGGCGAGGAGACCATCCCCTACCACCTGATCTGGGCGAGTTTCGCTCTGTTGTATGGACTGTGGCCGTGGCCGCGGCCACTGACCCGGGGGGCGTTCGGTGTCATCACCGTCGTCACCGGGATCCCGCTGGTCCTGCACGCTCAGTCCGGTGCGATCGGCTGGTCCGAGTGCAGCGAAATCGTCCTGATGGGTGTCATTCTCGCGCTCCTCGTCTGGCACGTCGATCGCCAGTGGGCGGCGCACGACCGGCTGGTGCAGCTGCAGGCCGAAGAGCGGCGGCAAACTGCACAACGGGAGATCGCGTCCCGCTTCGGATCCCATGAGGTGCGGACGCGCCTCACCATCGCGCGCGGTTTCGCGCAATTGATCGCTGACCAGACGGCCGACCCGGTGACGAAGTCGGACGCCGACATCGTCGTGGACGAGCTCGACAAGGCCTCCGTCCTCGCGACAAACCTGCTGACCCTTGTTCGGGTGGTGCAACCCTCCCCGCAGTCGTTGGTGGACGTAGACGCATTGATCGCCGCGGTCGTGCGCCGGTGGTCGGTGACCGCCGGCCGCAACTGGATCACCGACACCGCCGTTGGATCCATCCCTGCGGATCCGGAGCGAACGGAGGCGTTGCTCGACTGCCTCCTGGAAAATGCGGTGAAGTTCACCAAGGCGGATGACGAGATCTCCGTCGAGGCGACCTTGGTGGGCAAATCACTGGTGCTGAAGGTGCGTGACACCGGCGACGGCATTCCGGCGGACGAACTCGGCTTGGTCTTCGAGCTGTTCGAGACGAGTAGCAATGCGGGTCAGCGCGCGGGAAGCGGCCTGGGACTGGCCATCGTGCGCGCGATCACCGAGGCGAGAGGCGGGTCCGTCGCTGTGGACAGTGTGGTCGGCGTCGGCACCTGCTTCACGCTGACATTTCCCGTGGCAACCGGGAAGAACCGGGTGACCCCAGGCGTCACCGCAACCGTGGATGCGTGAGGTCGGATCCGACTTCCGCCCACCTGACGCCCGGGAGCTGGCGGCTGGCTGGCTGGTTGAACGACACTGACACCGTCCTGCCGGGCGGCCGGCCCACTCCACACTGCTGATCCGGGTGACTCACAGACCCGTCGGGGACGTCCCGGGCAGGGTCTGCTTGCGGACGTCGGCTGCATACTCCCTCGCCTCCGCGGTCGCGTCCTGGCTGGCCTGCAGACCCGCAGTCGCCGAACGCATCTCGTCATTCTCCAGCGCCGGTCCGTCCAGTTCGACCTTGTCCGCGGCGGCACGCTTCCCGCCCGGGTTGAGATCGTCCTGCGCCTCGACCGGGTCGAGGCCCTCGATGGCGCCTTCGGGGGTGGAGGTGTCGGAGTCGTCCGGCCCCTGGGCATCCGGTGCCGCCGGAGCCGCGGCGGCAGAAGCATCGGGTGCCCCGGAGTCGCCAGGGGCATCGTCATCGGCGGGATCCGCCGCCGTGTTCGCCGTTGCTGACGAATCACCGGCCCTCGACGCGTCGTCGGTCCCGGTGGCCCGCGGAACGGTGTCACCGCGGTCGACGTCACCTCTGTCGGCATCACCGCGATCGGCATCGTCTGCGTCAGGGCTCTCACCCGCCGGCGATCCCGCGGCTGCGATGGAGGCACCGGCAGTATCCGGATCGCCCGCTCCGTCGGGGACCGCATCGGCATCCGGACCCGGCGCCGTGTCGGGGGCGACCGAGGTGTCCGGCGCGGCGGACGCCTGGTCCTGCCCTGCTGCGGTGCGCGAGGTGTCGGGTTCGTTGCCGGTGCTGGGCAGTGAGTCCTCGTCGAGTGCCGAACTGGGGCCGGTGCCTGTCGAAGTTCCGTCACCGGAGGGCAGGCTGGAGGTCATGATCGGGTTTCCCTTCGTCGCGGGCCGGCGGGGCGTCAGCAGCCGGTCACATCGAGATACCCGCGCAGGACGGGTTTCACACCTCATCCGATGGTGACCGCCGTGCAACGGCGACCGGCTCAATCCAACGAACGCACTCCGCCGGGGCCGTTCGCGGTGCGCGCGTCGAGAGCGCCGGCGATGACGGCCCGCAGGTCCCCGCCCACGTTGGCGGCGATCGCAGCGGAAACGGCGCCGAGGACGAACGGGGCGTCCACGATGACGATCCGCTCCGCATGTTCGGGGTCGAGGAACTCCACGGCGGTCTCGGCGGTGAGGAAGCCGCTGCCCAAGTCGTAGAGCAGGACCGCGCCGTCGCCGGAGTCGGCCTGTTCGATGGCGGCGGTGATCAATTCGAACGACGTCCCGATCGAGCCGTCCTCCTGACCGCCGGCCGGGGCGATCGTGACCGACGGCGCCATCTGACCGGCGACGTCGGCCAGGCCCTGCGCCAACTGCTTGCTGTGCGAAACCAGGACCAGGCCGACCGTCACGTGGTAGCTCTCCGTTTCGTGCGTGATATCTGGGGGGAAGTACGGCCTCAGCCGGCGGCGGCGGTGGCCAGCGCCTGCAGCAGGTACCCGGTGCTGGTGGCGCCGGGGTCCTGATGACCGATCGAGCGTTCGCCGAGGTAGCTCGCACGGCCTTTCCGGGCCTGCATCGGCACGGTGGCCGCTGCACCCGCGGTCGCTGCTTCGGCGGCCGCGGACAGCACGGCCGCCAAGGACGCACCGCCGGCGGCAGCCTCTTTCGCGGCGTTGACCGCCGGCGTGAGGGCGTCGACCATCGTCTTGTCCCCGGATTCGGCCTTGCCGCGGGCGACCACACCGTCACGCGCGGCGGTGAGCGCCGTGACGAGCGCGTCGCCGTCGATCTCCTCGGCGTCGCCGAGCGACGTGGCGGCCCGCAGGAAGCCGGTGCCGAACAGCGGCCCAGCGGCTCCGCCGACGGTCGAGATCAGCGTCGTGGCAACCAGCTTCAGCACCGCACCTGGGTTGGCAGGTTCGGCGCCGTCGAGCTTGGTCAACACCGCGGTGAACCCACGGGCGAGGTTCTCCCCGTGGTCGCCGTCGCCGATGTCCCGATCCAGGTGGGTCAGTTCGACCCGGTGCTCGGAGACCGTGGCGGCGACCGCTCGGATCGCCGCCACTGTCCCTGCAGCATCACAACTCATCGATCACACGCCCCATCGCAGCGCGGCGGTGTGCACCGGCGCATCCCAGAGTTCGGTCATTTCGTCGTCCAACTTCAGCAGGGTGATCGACATGCCTTGCATCTCCAGCGAAGTGATGTAGTTGCCGACCAATGACCTGCTGACCTCGATCCCCCGCTCGGCGAGGAACTTCCGCGCCGAATGGTAGGCGAGGTACAGCTCGATCTGCGGGGTGCCCCCCATGCCGTTGACGAACAGCAGGGTCTTGGATCCGGATTCGAACGGGAGGTCGTCGACGATGGAGGACAGCATGATGGAGACGATCTCGTCGGCGGAGACCAGTTTGATCCGCTCGCGGCCGGGTTCGCCGTGAATGCCGACGCCCATTTCGATTTCGTCATCGGCGAGGGTGAAGGACGGCTCACCGGAGTGCGGGACCGTACAGGGGGTGAGCGCCATGCCCATCGACCGCACCTGCGAGCTGACCCGCTCCGCGACGGCTGTCACGGTCGCGAGGTCGTCGCCGCGGGCGGCCGACGCGCCGGCGATCTTCTCGACCAGCACGGTGCCACCGACACCACGCCGGCCGGCGGTCCACGTGGAGTCCTTGACCGCGACGTCGTCGGCGATGACGACGGACTTGACCTCGATGCCCTCGGCCTCGGCCAGTTCGGCTGCGGTCTCGAAGTTCAGCACGTCACCGGTGTAGTTCTTGACGATCAGCAGCACGCCCGCCCCGCCGCTGACGGCTTGGGTGGCGGCGATGACCTGGTCCGGGGTGGGCGAGGTGAACACCGGGCCGGGTACGGCCGCGGCCAGCATGCCCTCGCCGACGAATCCGCCGTGCAGCGGCTCGTGACCGCTGCCGCCGCCGGACACGATCGCCACCTTGCCGGCGACCGGCGCATCGGCCCGCGCGATGAACGCCGGGTCGAGCTGCACGGTGATGAGGTCGGCATGGGCTTCCGCCATGCCCTGCAGGGCCTCCGTCGTCACGGTGTTGGGATCGTTGATGATCTTCTTCACGAGAGTCCTCTCGACGCTGATGGGAACCGGATCAGGGGTGGTACGGACGACCTACGGGTGGGGTGGTCACGCTGCCCTGTCGATCTTGCACCCGTCTGTCCGACTCGGCCAGGCAGATCGGCGGACCGATTCGGGTGGTCCTCGGAGCGAGGATCGCCGCTGCCGTTGGTCATTGCGAACCGGATGGTCACTGCGAGCCGGGCTCGTGACGGAGCCGGACCGACAGGCAGGTGACACAGCCCTCGAGCTTCTCGAACTCGGAGATGTTCACCTGGACGGGCGTGAAGCCGAGGTCCGCGATCAGCTCGGCGGACCGCGGCGCCGACGCCGCCATCAGCAGCCGCCCCTCGCCCAGGTCGACGACGTGCGACCCGCCCTCCTCGGGCATCGGCCGGAAGTGCGGCCAGAATCCGGGGTCGTCCACCAGGGGTGGGTAACCGACGATGCTGCCGTCGGGCAACGCCGTCACAGCCGTCTTCAGGTGCAGCACCTTGGTGACAGGCACGGCGACGACGGTGTACCCGAGGCGTGCGCAGATCGCGCGCAGGCTGGCGATGCCGCCGGCGCTCGTCCGCTGCGTCCGTCCGACGTACACGGTCCGGCCGACCTTGAGCACGTCGCCACCGTCGAGCGTGCCGCCGGTGATCCGCTCCACGGTATAGCCGAGATCGGTGAGAGTCGTTGCGGCACCGGCCACCTCGGGTCTGCGGCCTTCGGCGCCGGGATGGGTGAGAACGGCGGTGTCACCGATCATCACCACGGCGTCCTCGACGAACACCCCGTCGGGGCTCTCGTCTATCTCCGGGACGTGCACCGTCTGCCAGCCTGCGTCGCTCATCGCGCCGACATAGTTCTGCCACTGTTCCTCGGCCAGCACCGGCTCCACCGCGACCCGTTCGATGTGGGTGACCATGCCCTGTGCGAGCCGGGACGACGGCCGGCGGACAAGGGCGCGCGGTGACGCGGACACGAGGCGGCTCCGATGGTTCCAGGGCCCGCGGGCCGGTGGACGGAAAGTGGGAACCTACTCCCGCCCTTCCAATCCGATGAAGGCGCCTTCATTGAGCGTCGTGCTCTGCAGTCCTACGGTGAGTGCATGACGGCGGACGGTTCCGGCGGGAACTTGGTGTCGCTGCGGCGACCGCCGATCGCCGCACGGGCGGTGCCGGCGATGATCGGCTACCGGATGGCGCCGATGCCCGGCGTGCACCGTGGGCTGCCCAGCCCGTACCTGACGCTGGTGATCTCGTTGTCCGGGCCGCTGCCCATCGAGATTCCCTGGCGCGCGGCGGATAGTCCGGTGGGGCACTTCGGCATCCCGGTGGGCGGCCTGCACACCAGCCCCGTGCTGCTGCCGCCGCCTGGCGGCCTTCAGAACAGACTGGTGCAGCGCGGTATCCAGCTGGCGGTGCACCCGTTCGCGTGCCGGGCGCTGTTCGCTGTACCGGCGGCGGAACTGGACCGCGAGGTACTCGAGCTGCGTGAGCTGATCGGCCGTGACGGTGCGGCCCTGGGAGAACTGCTCGCGGGTTCGGTCCCGTCGGCGACGGCGGTCGAACGCGTGAACGGCTGGCTGACCGGTCGCCTGGCCGCCGTCGAGCGTGGGGTGGTCGCACCCGAGCTCCGGCGCGCCTGGCAACTGATCACCGAGTCCGGCGGCACCATCCGCGTCGGCCAGGTCGCGGATGACGTCGGTTGGTCCCGCCGGCACCTGACCGCCATGATGCGGGCGGAGATCGGTATCGGTGTCAAGGACCTGGCGCGGTTGACCCGCTTCGACCGATCGAAGTCCCAGCTCCTGGCAGGTCGGCTCTCGCTCTCGGATGTCGCGGCCGCGTGCGGCTACGTCGACCAGTCCCACCTGACTGCCGAGTGGCGGCAGTTCGCCGGCTGTACTCCTGGACAGTGGCTGGCGGCCGAACTGCCGGCTCTGACCGGATGAGCGGAAACAGTTCCGCTTTTTCCAAGACCGGACGCCCACGACGTTGTGATCCTTGAACCATGACAACTTCCATCAGGACTCACCCAGGTGTGTGGCCGACCCTGTCCTACCGGGACGGGGAGGCGGCCCTACGTTTCCTCGTCGACGTGATCGGCTTCGAAGAGGTCGAGGTCTATCGCAGCGAGGATCGCCCGATCACTCATGCCGAACTGGCCTGGCCGGACGGCGGCGGCATCATGTTCGGTTCCGAGCCGGCCGAGGAACGCTGGTCCGGTCGGGCGGGCGCGCCAGGAACCTCGTCGGCCTACCTGTCCACCGACGACGTCGACGCGATCGCCGCGCGAGTGAACGAAGCCGGCTGGGACGTGCTGCGACCGGTCAAGGAGACCGACTACGGCAGCACGGAGTTCGCGTTCCTCGATCCTGAGGGCAACGCCTGGAGCGTCGGAACCTACCGGGGCGGCCGCGGCTGATCTACTCCCGCGCCGTGACTGTCCCGCCCTGATGCTCGCATTTCAGCGCCTTTGATGCGAACATGTGTTCGTGGGCGTGGTGGTGTCGGGTACCGAGGCGACGATCCTGCACGCCGACCTCGATTCCTTCTTCGCCTCCGTCGAGCAGCGCGACGATCCGCGGCTCCGCGGGAAACCGGTGATCGTGGGCGGCGGGGTCGTGCTCGCGGCGAGTTACGAGGCGAAGGCGCGCGGCGTCACGGGCGCGATGGGCGGCGCGCGGGCGCGCGGGTTGTGCCCGGATGCGATCGTGGTCGAGCCGCGGATGGCCGCGTACTCGCGTGCCTCGAAGGACGTGTTCGAGGTGTTCCGGCGCACCACTCCCCTCGTCGAGGGGCTGTCCATCGACGAGGCCTTCCTCGACGTCGGCGGGCTGGCCAGGGTGTCCGGGCAACCGGTGGAGATAGCGGCGCGGCTGCGTCAGGAGGTCAAGGACTGCGTGGGCCTGCCGATCACCGTCGGCGTGGCCCGGACGAAGTTCCTGGCGAAGGTCGCCAGCGGTGTGGCGAAACCCGACGGCCTGCTCGTGGTGCCACCGGCGGAAGAACTCGCCTTCCTGCACCCCTTGCCGGTGCAGCGGCTGTGGGGCGTCGGTCCGAAGAGCACGGCCAAGCTGCACGAACGCGGCATCTACACCGTCGGCGAAGTGGCCGGGCTCGGCGAGGCCGGGCTGGTGTCCATCCTCGGGCAGGGATCAGGACGGCACCTGCACGCGCTCGCGCACAACAGGGACCCTCGTCGCGTCCGCGTCGGCCACCGACGGGGGTCCATCGGCTCGCAGCACGCGATGGGGCGGCGGAGCCGGCACCAACCGGCGGACATCGACGCCGTGGTGGTCGGTCTCGTGGACCGGGTCAGCCGCCGGATGCGTAACGCCGACCGGGTCGGCCGCACCGTGGTGCTGCGGCTCCGCTTCGACGACTTCAGCCGGGTCACCAGGTCCCGGACCCTCGGTCGGGCGACCGCGGACACCGCCACGATCCTGGCCACCGTGCGCTCGCTGGTGCGGATCGCTATGCCGATGATCCAGGAGCAGGGACTGACGCTGGTCGGGATCGCCGTGGCGAATCTGGACAACGAATCCCTGCAGCTGGAGTTGCCGTTCGAGGACGACAACGGCGCCGCGCTGGACGCCGCGCTGGACGGGGTGCGGGAAAAGTTCGGCTCCTCATCGGTGACCCGGGCGGTGCTGCTGCACCGGCGCAGTTCGATGGAGATGCCGGTGCTACCCGATTGAGCATCTCCGGCGGTTCGGCCGCAGTGTCGGTGCCCGGTGACACAGTGGGTCCATGACGCAACTGCGCAGTGGCATCGTCATCAGCAAGGCTTCACCGATGGAGTTCGTCGATCTGGCTGTCGCAGCCGAGAACGCCGGGTGGGACGCCATCTTCACCTGGGAGGCGCTCTGGTCGACCGACCCGTGGGTGCTGCTCACCGCGGCGGCCATGCGAACCGAACGGATCCGGCTGGGCACCATGCTGACGCCGCTCCCCCGGGTCAAGGCGTACGAGCTGGCCGGCCGGGTGGCGACCCTGGACATTCTGTCCGGTGGTCGCGTGCAACTCGCGGTCGGCCTCGGCGCCCTTCATGACGGATGGCTGGCCTTCGAGCCCGGAGAGGACCGCAAGGTCCGCGCGGAAAAGTTGGACGAGGGACTCGCTGTCTACGACGGTTTGATGCGCGGGCAGCCGTTCTCGTTCTCCGGCAAGCACTACGACATCAGGCCGACGAACTTCCTCGGCCCGCCCCGATCGGTGCAGCAACCCAGGGTCCCGGTGTGGGTGGTCGGTGCGTACCCGTCTCGGAAGTCGATGAGCCGAGCCGCGCGGTGGGACGGACTGCTGTCCACCAAGGTCGGCTTCGAGGCGGAGACACCTTTCGGTCCGGCGGACCTCGCGGACGTGGCCCGGGCGGTCCGGCCGCTGCGCGAGGCCGCGGGTCTGCCCTGGGACGGATACGACGTGGTCGCGGAAGGCACCAGCGAGCCCGGCAGCGCAGGTGACGCCGCGGTCCGGGAGTGGGTCGACGCCGGCGCGACGTGGTGGGTGGAGTCGGACTGGTCGATGGCTGAGGACGCCGTTCAGCGGCATCGGACGCGGATTGACGCGGGGCCGCCCACGCCGTGACGCCCTCTGCCTCGGGCGCGGAAGCGTGAGGGGCGGCAGTTCAAGGGTCGGGGGCGACCAGGGCTTCACCACCGCTCGAAGCCGTCGGCAGATGCGCGGTCGGGTCTGCGCCGCCGCCCCACACCAAGGGGTGAGCATGCGGGGCGACACCTTCTCGCGCACTTTCGTGGTGCGCTCCACCGGCGGCGCACCCGTCACCTGTTCCACCCGAGGCGAACCCGGAATGAGAGCACCGGAGAGGTGTCCAGCGTTTCGCGGCGAAACATGTTGCGTTGGCATCATTCACGCAGCGCTTTCATGCCCGTGCATCATCACTGTCATGTTTCAGAGGTCGAGCGCCACAAGAACGGCGATTCGTATCGAAGCCACACCCCTAAATCGCAGAAATTCTCTCACTCTGTTGGACGCAATTCGTCATTCCGCTTTCGAATCCGACGGATGATGTCGGCGACCGCTGACGTGAGAACCCTCGACTGCACAGCACTTATGGCGCATCCGGCCGGTCGGGCAGAGCGTTGACCACCACTTATTGTCACTGACCACGGCGCGTCCAGAGTTGTCCACATCACTGTTAGTGAGAATTGATTGTCGCGGTCATTCATGAGTTAGTGTCTGCCGATCACGCGACCGACCCGGGAGGGGACGCGTCATGGGCGCATTTCTCGGTTTGGTGGTCGGCCTCGGCCTCTTGCTGATCTGGCACGGCATCGCTGCTCACCCCCCGCGCCCGCGATCGCACGCACGGTCAGACCGGACACGGGAGCACCTGATCCAGGCAGGGCTCCCTGGCGTCACACCAGCACAGGTCATTGCGTTGCAGCTGTTCGCCGCAGCAATCGTGGCGATCCTCGGCCTGGCGCTGACCCAATCGGTCACCGTCACCGGAGTCTTCGCCGCGTTCGCGGCCTTCGTGCCGCGGATGATCATCAGCCGCCTGCGACACAAGCGGCAGGCGGACCTTCGTGAACTGTGGCCGGAGGTGGTCGACAACCTGACCTCGGGCGTCCGCGCCGGCCTGTCACTCCCCGAAGCGCTCTCGGCGATCGGTGTCCGCGGACCCGAGCAACTCCGAGACCCCTTCAAGCAGTTCGGTTCGGACTACCGGACGACCGGGAAATTCAACACTTCGCTCGACCGTCTCAAGGACGCGTTGGCCGACCCGGTCGGCGACCGGGTCTGTGAATCGCTCCGCGTTGCCCGCGAGGTCGGCGGCACCGACCTCGGACGGCTCCTGTCGACTCTGTCCGGCTTCCTTCGGGACGACGCGCGGACCAGGGCCGAGCTCCTCGCGCGGCAGTCCTGGTCGGTCAATGCGGCGCGGATGGCGGTGGCCGCGCCCTGGCTGGTGCTCATTCTGCTCGCCACCCAACGAGAGACTCTGCAGGCGTACGACACGCCAACGGGCGCAGTTATCCTCGCCGCCGGCGCTGCGCTTTCCCTGGTCGCCTACCGGCTGATGATCCGCATCGGTCGGCTACCCGAGGACCGCAGGGTGCTCCGGTGAGCGTGATCTTGCTCGGCGCTCTGCTCGGTGGCCTCGCCGGGGCCGGCCTGCTGATGGCCATTCTGGCCTCACCTCCGATGCGTCGACCGACGATGTCGGACAGAATCGCGCCCTACCTCACCGACGCAACACGTCCGTCCAGGCTGTTGACCGGATCGGAGCCCGGCGGCACCGCCTCGGCCCTGACCCGGCTGACAGCTCCATTGGTCAAGGACGCCGTTCGGATCATCGACCGGGTTCTCGGCGGACGGGCGTCGGTGGACCGCCGGCTGACCGCGCTCGATTCACCGCTCACTGTCGACCAGTTCCGGATCGAGCAGGTCTTGTGGGGATGCGTCGGAGCTCTCGCGGGTGGCGGTGTCGGACTGCTCGCCGTGCTCTTGGGTCAATCCAACCCGGTCATCCTGGTGCTGTTGATCGTTGTCTGTAGCGCCGCGGGCGTACTCGGGCGTGACTGGTGGCTCACCGAGGCGGTGAGCAAGCGCGACGCGGAGATCATCGCCGAGTTCCCTGTCATCGCGGAGATGCTGGCCCTGGCCGTGACCGCCGGCGAGGGACCAATGAGCGCCATCGACCGCATCACCAGGTTGGCTCAGGGTCCGCTCGTCCGGCAACTTGGTGGTGTCCTGGCCGAAACACGCTCCGGCACACCATTTCTCACTTCTATCACGCACCTGCGAGACAAGACCCGACTGGAGCCATTGGCTCGATTCCTGGATGGGATGGCGGTCGCGATCGAACGCGGGACACCGTTGGCCGATGTGCTGCGGGCGCAAGCTGCCGACGTCCGGGCGCTGGGCAAGCGGCAGCTGCTGGAGTCCGGTGGCCGTAAGGAAATCGCGATGATGGTGCCCGTCGTGTTCCTGGTCCTGCCGATCACCATTCTGTTCGCGCTCTACCCAGGGCTTCTCGCCATCACCGCGGTGGCACAGTGACCGCCACTCTCAAGCGGTCGTCCACAAGCGCGGACCTGGGCATTGCGTCGGACTTTCCGACTTCACCTCGACCACGACTCAGTGCTGCCCCGCAATGGCGGGCGGACCCCACAGGAGGCTTCGATGAATACCAGGTTCGCACAGGCACACGAATGGTTGGCGATGATGACGGTGCGGGTGCTCCTCAGGCTCAACGACAGTTACACCGTTGGCGAACGCCAGGAGGAGGAGGGCAACGATCGTGGCGACGTGCCCGGCTGGGTCATGATCACGGTCATGACTGCGATCGTGGTCATCGCACTGCTGGCGGTCTTCCGCGAGCAGGTGGTGACGGCAGTGCAGAACGCATTCCAGTCCGTTTCCGGCGCCGGCTGAATCGGGTCGCAGAGGAACCGCTCAGTCCGCAGTGCCGTCTCTTGGGTGGTCGCGACGACCGTGGGTCTGCGGTGGCAGAGTTCGCGCTGGTATTGGTACTGCTGTTGATGTTGTTCCTGGCGCTGGTCTCGGTGGGTCTGTGGGCCTACACCAGAACACTTCTCACGTCGGCTGCTGCGGACGCCGCACGAATCGCCGCGAACTACGACAACACCGGAATCGCTGCAACTGAGCGGGTTTCAAACTCGCTCGGTGGCGGCGTCACCGGAGCCACACGATCCACACTGAGTTGCACCTCCGGCGTGCAGGGCTTGTTGGTCCGCGTCGATTGCCGTATGGACGCCCCGGGGATCATTGCGTTACTCGACGGCGTGCTGCCGACCATCGAGGTCACCGGTCACTCCGCCAAGGAGTCGCTCGGATGATGTCCATCGTCGACCGGGGAATCCCGAAGCTCTCTATCGGCGATCCGCCGGTCGATCCAGTGCTACCTGCGGCCACGGTGCCCGACACCGCTGCCCGTGACGTGAGCGGTTGCCATTCTGCCGATGCCCGCGATCAGGATGGCGGGCGTGCACTGATCGAAGTGGTCTTCCTCGCAGTCCTGCTGCTCATCCCGACCGTCTACATCCTGGCGACCGTCATGCGTATCCAAGCCGCGACGTTCGCGGTCTCCCAAGGCGCACGTGACGCCGGTCGGGTCATGGACGCAGCACCGACACCGGCGGCCGGGGTCGTCCGAGCGCAGGAGATCGCGCGGTTGGCGCTGGTGGACCAGCGAGTTCCTGCGGACGGCATGCAAGTTCGCTTCGTTACCACCGGTAGCGATTGCGTCTCCGCGCCGCAGGTGGCACCGAGCCTGCGGCCCGGAGACGTTTATGACGTCTGCGTCGTCGCCCTGGTCACCTTCCCGGGAGTGCCATCGGTTGTCACCGGCAGCCAGAACACCGTGACCGGCGTCTTCACGCTGCACGTCGGTGACTTCCGGGAGGGCCAATGACTTCGCCGAGCCCGGCGGACTCTGTCTCCGCTGCCGACATCGGGTCCACCGACCGTGGTTCCGTGACTCCGCTCGTGCTCGGAATGATGGTGTGTCTTCTGGTGCTCACCGCAGGCGTCACTGCAGCCGGCTCGGCGTTCCTTGCCGGCCAACGGCTACAGAGGTTGTGTGACGGGGCAACGGCGGCAGCCGCCGGCTCGGTCGACCCGCGGCGTTCTACTGCCGAATCAATAGGTCTCGCAGATCCCATCGCGGCCGCAAATCGCTATTTGGCGGTCCGCGGCCCGGACGTCGGTGCTGTGGTGACGCTCGGGGCGACCACAGTGTCGGCCCGCTGCAGCAACGAAGCGCCGATCACCTTCGGCGCGCTCTTCGGGACGCCGACGCTCAGCCGCACCGTGACGTCCACGAGCCAAGCCGTGTTGCGGCAGAACGCATCTGGGTCAATGGCTGACGGCAACCCGGGCGTTGGCCCCTGGGACGAGGGGGTGGTGGCGTGAAGATCGCCGTGCGGTGGGCGCTGATGTACTGCGTCGGACTCGTCATGCTGACGATTGCGGGCTGCACGGCTGAGGACATCTCTGCGCCCAGCACAAACGCCGGAAGCACGCTCAGTGCGTCGGTTGCTCAGCCGTCCGCCGCAGTTCTTTCCGCGGGTGCAGTCAATTCGTCACCAGGAACCAGTGCCTCGGACACCGCCTCTACCAGTGCAGCATCGGCAATGCCCCGGGCGAGTAAGCCTTCAACACAGAAGCCGTTCACTTCGACTTCTACGCGCTCGGCCGGCCCCTCGAGCGAGCAAGCTGATCGTGCCGCAGTGGAAGCTCAGTGGATCGGTTCTGGCAGGTGTATTACAATATCGTCAAAACGCCTTCAGATAAGCGCAAATACGTACTTTCCGATGTTGCAGTAGATCCGATTTTGACCGACATTCTTGAGGCTGCCGCGACCTTCGATCGCCAGGGTTTGGACTACTACGGAGCTGTTACGACTAACCCATACTGGGTGACTCCCGTCGATGGACAGACTTTGCAGTCATGCGCGACTGTCAAGATCAAAGTGCATACGGGTCTATATATGTGAAGATGCGGCAAGAAGCGCTCTGTTGGTGTGGCTCGCGATAGTCTGCAGGCGGGTTTCTGACTCGGCGCCGATGGATATCTGGCGCGTCCAACAGCTCCAATATTTGGATAATGTGCCATGCTGATCACGGTTTCATTCGCGGTTACGTTGCGGCACTCGCATTGACTGTTCAGTGCGCGCAACTTCGCTAGCCCCACTGCTCCGTCCGTAACCGTCGACGCAAACGGCGCCACTGATGGAATTGGTCAGGCATGTCATCCTCACCGCGACAGACAGTGGATTCACCGCAACCAATTGAGACGGTCCTCGTTGACCCTTCGTCCACTGACTTTCCGGCGCCTAGCCCCGCCCGACCCACTCGCGGGCTTAGGACAGGTGCAGAGCGACCAAGCGTGTGGCTGGACCGACTTGGCTAAGCCCCACCCCCTGCAGCTGATCCAATTTGGGGACGGGCACAATTCCAAGGACGGTGTCATCAAGTGGCGGAGCTGTGCCGTCTTGGGGCCGGGCAGCCCGGGAGCTCCGGGGAACAACCAAGGGCGTCCTGTGGTGCTTCAATTCTTCCCAAATGGGGTTGTAGCAATTGCTCCACCGCCGCCCGATCCCGCTGTTCTTGCACAACAAGCAATTGGCCAGCTGACAATACCGAATCCAACCATAGGTGTCGGTCCAGACCCAGCCAAAGTCGCGGTTAACCTTTGGACCTGGCTGTGGATTGACAATCCTGGAACGCTTGCAACCACCGTGACCGCGGGCGGCGTGTCCGTGACAGCAACAGCCACCCTGAAGTCCGTCACATGGAACCTCGGTGAACCGACGACCAAAGGCGACACCTTCTCAGCGGGAACTCCTGCCGCGATCACCTGCGAAGGCGCCGGAACCGCGCCCACTCCTACGGACGACTGGAAGTCCGAACCACCGTGCGGCTACCGGTACCGGTGGCGGTCGACCAAAGAGCGGACCGGCGGGGCCGGTAAGTGGCCGATCACCGCGACATCCAATTGGGACGTTGTTTGGCAATCGAACACTGGGGTCAGCGGCGCAACGACACTGGCGGCGACCTCCGCTGACGCATTCGACGTCGGTGAGTTCCGCACGGTGCTGGTTCAGCAGCCTGGAGGGTGAGGCCGGTCAGAGCTCGAGCTGATTTCGTGCTCTTTTGTGCGGACCCGTGACCATGGACTTCGCTGCAGCGCCGCACTGCTCGACGCTGTCAGGGCACCAGCACCCGCACCGCAGCCGGTTTGACTGTGCATTTCACCGGAAGCGGAGCGATGAACTCGCCATCGGCATAGGCCGAAACCTCTGGAGCCGACACCGTCAGCTCAGCGCACCGGAACGTGAGCACCTCCGGTCTCAGCACATGGCTTCCGAGATACACCCGGTGGAACAACCGGATCAGCTTGGCCCGGCTGAGTCGGGTGATCACCGTGACGTCGAACAGACCGTCATCGGTGCGGGCGGCGGGGCAGATCCGCATCCCACCGCCGTAAGTGGATCCGTTGCCGACGGCCACCAGCATCGCCTCGAACTCGTGCCGGGCACCGTTCATCTCCAGCACGAACGGCAACGGCCGGAACGCCGCCAACTCAGCGATGATCGCGGCGTGGTAGCGGGCTTTGCCGCGCGGCCAGTGCATCGAGTTCATCCGGTCCGTCACCCGGGAGTCGAATCCGGACGCCAGCACCGTCCCGAACCAGCGGTCGTTCGCCCGGCCCAGGTCCATCGAGATCGCACGCCCGCCGAGGACGGCGGCTACCGCCGCCGGAACGTTGCCGAGCGGAATGCCGGCGGCGCGGGCGAAGTCGTTGCCCGAGCCGGCCGGGATCACTCCCATCGCAGTGTCCGTCCCGGCGACCGCCTGCAGCGCCAGGTGCACGACGCCGTCACCTCCGCACACCACCAGGGCCCCGCAGCCCTCGGTGACGGCTCGTCCCGCGAGCCGTTCCGCATCATTGGCGCTGGAGCTGACGCATTCACGCACGGCGACACCGGCGTCGTGGAGTGAGCGGGCCGCCGCGGCTCCGACCCGGCGGCCGCGTCCACCCCCGGCCGCCGGATTGATGAGCAGTGCAACGTCGTTGATCAACGGACAACGCACCGTGAACGATGCTGAGAAGCCCGTCGCGCACCGCTTCGGTTCATCGCCGTCCTCCGCAGTCGCGCCAGGCGCCGGCTGAGCTCAGACCCAGCGCCATGAAGTCACAGTGCCAGGCAGTGTAGGGCTCCGAGCTGGGCAAACGGACCTATTCGGACGGCGAAGTCCGAGCGCCAGAGCCAGCCGGCAGCCGCCGCCGCCGCCCGGAGGGCAAGCACTTCGGTTGTGGCCGAAAGGTCCTGACGCGCGCCCTTCGGACGGAGATCGTTTCCTTGGAACCCGGCATCGGGTCGGGCGAAGGGAGTTCTCCGATGAGCAGCACCGCAACACTCGAGAGCGCACCGACAGGCCCGCGAACCACGGGTGCCTCGCGTCACCTCCCACTGCTTGCTCTGGTCGTCGCGGGGGCTTCCGCTGTGCTCTCGGTCGTCGCCATCACAACGAACAATGGCCCGAGCCCCGCCACCCCGTCGCCGGTGGTGGTCGCGCAGGCGGCGGCCCCGGCACACGTCCTCGACGTCTGCGGCCACCAGCTGCAGCGCGAACGTCTCGCCTGCTGGTAGGCCCGAGCGCCTGAGCCGAACCGCCAGAACAAGATCTCGAGCGCAGCACCCGGACAGCACAACGCCCGCCGGCCCCGGAGGGGAGCCGGCGGGCGTCGGGCCCGTCTTGGCGTCAGACTGCGGCATCCACCTTGGGAGCGTGAACGCCGACCGGTGCAGTCGGGATGATGACGACGGGGCAGCCGGCGCGGCGCACGCACTCGGCCGACACCGAATGACGCAGGATGTCGACGACGCCGCTGCGGTGGTTGCGGCCGATGACCAGCAGTTCAGCCTGCTTGGACTGCTCCACCAGCACCTTCGCCGGGGCACCCTTGACGCTGCGGGTGACGATCTCCGGCGTGACACCCGCTGCACGAACCGCGGAGTTGATCGCGGCGTCGAGCATGCAATCCGACGCCGTCTTCTCCTCGCGGGCCGTCATCCGCCCCGCGTCCCGCGCCGGGATGTATTCCCACGCATGCACGACGGTCAGGACCGTCCCCCGCAGAGCCGCCTCCCGGACAGCCCACTCGAGCGCACCCTGACTCACCGCGGTGCCCTCGATACCGACCACAATTCCGTTGCCAGCGCGATTGATCATGACTTCTCCTCTTTGAGCACGGGCTCCGCCATGAGCCCCTGCGATACCCGACGGTAAGCCGCCCGCAAAGACCACTGGCAGGGCCGAAAGTCCCAGGTCGGGGCGCCCTTACGCCCCCCACACCGGGCATTCCGAGTGGTGCCGAGCAGCGAGCGAGCCGGGCGACCCGCCGATCCCGCGTAGGCTGACCCCTTGTGAATCTCGACGACGCCGCCGCCGTGAAGGCCCTTGACACCACCCTGACCAGCATCGAAAAGGTCATGGACGTGGAGAAGCTCAGGGCCAGCATCGCCGACCTGTCCGAGGCCGCCAGCGCTCCCGACCTGTGGAACGACCAGGAGAACGCGCAGCGCGTCACCAGCCGCCTCTCCCACGCCCAGTCCGAGATCCGGCACATCGAGGAGCTGCGGCAACGGCTGGACGACCTCGGGGTGCTGTTCGAACTGGGCGACGAGGACGCCGACACCCTGGTCGAGGCGCAGCAGGAACTGATCTCGCTGAAGAAGGAGATCGACGCGCAGGAGGTCCGCACCCTGCTCTCCGGCGAGTACGACGAGCGCGAGGCCCTGGTCACCATCCGGTCCGAGGCGGGCGGGGTGGACGCGGCCGACTTCGCCGAAATGCTGATGCGGATGTACCTGCGTTGGGCGGAGCGGCACGGCTATGCCACCGAGGTCTACGACACCTCCTACGCCGAAGAGGCCGGCATCAAGTCCGCGACGTTCCAGGTGAAAGCGCCCTACGCCTACGGCACCCTCTCGGTCGAGCAGGGCACCCACCGGCTGGTGCGCATCTCGCCGTTCGACAATCAGGGCCGCCGGCAGACCTCGTTCGCCGGAGTGGAGGTGACCCCCGTGGTGGAGACCAGCGACCACGTCGAGATCGACGAGAAGGAATTGCGGGTCGACGTCTACCGCTCCTCCGGGCCCGGTGGGCAGGGGGTCAACACCACCGACTCCGCCGTTCGGATCACCCACATCCCGACAGGCATCGTGGTGTCCTGCCAGAACGAACGGTCGCAGATCCAGAATCGTGCCTCCGCGATGACGGTGCTGCAGGCCAAGCTCCTCTCCCGCCGCCGCGAGGAGGAGAAGGCCACCATGGACGCGCTCAAGGACGCCGGCAACTCCTGGGGCAACCAGATGCGCTCCTACGTCCTGCATCCGTACCAGATGGTCAAGGACCTTCGCACGAACTTCGAGGTCGGCAACCCGTCGGCGGTGTTCGACGGCGAGATCGACGAGTTCATCGAGGCCGGCATCCGCTGGCGCCGGTCGGCCGAAAGCAACTGACCCGGCCGGCCGCCGGCCTGCGGGAACAACGCTGAGCCACTGACGCCATCACCGCCCAGACCGGCTCACGCGGACTCAGCGGGCGAAACATTGTCGGTCGATGGTGTACGGCCCGTCGTCATCGCGACGTGAAGTCGCTGCCCGCCCAAAAACAATCAACGCGCCTGTTCCAGCCGTATCTGTTGACCCAAGGTTTCCTCGTCGACGCCCGGAGCGCCGATCTCGCGGAGGTGCCCCCAGTCCCGACCGCGCCGATGTCGTCGCCGATCAGTGACGGCTTCGGGCCGGGCATGGGAATCTCGATCGGCTGGAACGGGCGCCCCTCTGCAACCGCGCGCAGCAACGAACCGTCGTCGAAACGACGCTTGACCCGCGCCGCAATGGCGTCGGATGTTGTCCGTCTCGGGCTCATTCGGAGCACCGTCACGCCGCGTGCGATATTGCTCGATCGTCATCGTCTGCAGCCGGGAGAAGGCCTCGCTGCGACCTCGAGAGCAGCGTCGATGTTGTCGACCGAGAAAGCCGACGGCGTGCATGCCGATTTTGGTTGGGCTGGGTGGGCTCTGTCTCGGTCGCGTGGGATAGATGGTTTCGAACAGCTCGAGGCGTTTGTTGCCGTCCGGCTTCTAGAGCATCAAATTTGGCGTGGTTCCGGTGATGCCGACCTTCTCCAATCTGACAGGAACGCGCCTCGCGCTGCCGAGTCAGCGCGCCCTCGCATCCACGGACACACGTGCTACAGGATGCGCCAGTTGGACAAGCCGGACAGCTCTCGAAAATGCTGGTGCACAAGCGGTTTGCGGCGAATCGGCACCAGCATGGGGGCGGCGCACGACGGGAAACCCTAGCCGCTACTTCCCCGTCGGTCAGGCATGACGTGCGGAGAAGCCTTGAGATCAGGGGGTTGACCGACCGACAGCGAGCGGCCGCCGACTGACGCAGATACGGTTGACCGGCCACGTTCAATCAACGTATCGGAAGGGAACTGGTCATGGTGTCTGCCGAGAACGAACAGTCAGCTGTTGAGCAGGGAAGCTATGCGTCCACCGATTACAGCACACGCCCAGGCATTCAGTCTTACAAAGACGTGTACGGCGAGAATAGCGCCCACCCGGATGGTCTCCGCCTCAAAGACGTTCTCGTACAACTCGGCGCGGAGATCCGGCAAGCGCAATATGAAGCAGCGAACGATCATCAGCCCGACCTGCTCAAGATCAAGGAGTGCACCGTTGAGCTCGGCGTCACGTGGGAAGCCAAAGGATCCGCCGGCGTGGAGTTCTGGGTGGTCAAACTCGGTGGTGATGTGACACGCGGTAATACGCAGACAATCACCCTCACCCTTGAACCAATTGACGAGATCATCACCACCTTCAAGTGAGAAACTAGTCACGAGCCTGCGGCGGAGCGACTACAGGAGGAACGCTGTCCGTCATCTCGTGAAAGTCGGTCGCGAGCTTTCGGCGCGTGCGTATCCTTTCAAACAATCAGTAGCGGTCAACTGGGACCGGCAGGACTTCAAGACGGTCAGCTCAGTGCCCCTGGCGCCGTGACGCCTGGCCGCGCGGCGTTCGCGCCGTAGAGGGCACCGCATTCGAGCAGCAGCGCCGCGGCGCACAGCTCACGGACCGGTCTGCCATGTTGTCGTAGTTGACTACAGCCGGTGCTGGGCGTCGCACGGCCACTCCCGCCGACTTCCGGAGCCCGGTGGTGACGCGTCGACAACGCCGTCGCGATGCCGGGCCCGGTTGTCGACTTCAGCTGACGGAAACCGGTCCGGCCTGCGTCTGGTTATCTGCGTCGGTCGGTCGGGCCTGTTGGGCATCGGCCGGGCCGGCGATGACGTAGGCAAGCATCGCGGGCAGCCCCAATCCGACCAAGCCGGTGATCAGCAGGATGATGAACCAGGTCTTGTCGGCAGCCTGCGAGGTGTGCACCACGGCGCCGATCCAGGAGACGAACCCGGCCACCAGAGCACCGGTCATCGCAAGGGCAGCGACAATGCAGAATGCGAGGGCGATCCACGTCGCGGTTGTCCACCCGACCCCGACGACGTCCGGTCCGCTCATGATGAAGACGTCATTCGTGAATGCGACGATCGCGCCGATCGCCCCCAGCGCAAGGCCCGCGACAAACGCCACCAAGGCGGCCAGGAACCATTGCGTCGTGCTGTGTTTCGACATCGAATTACTCCTTTCAGCGTAAGAAACATCCGGCTGTTCGACACATCCGGATCACCGGGACCGACGGCCGGCGCGGATGCTCCGCCTCGACACTGCGGGTGCAACCGCCATGGTGAGCAGCACCAGCGGCCACAGTCGGCCGCGCCGGATGTCGTAGTCGGCAGCTGCTTCGGCCAATGACAGTCCCCGGGATCGGCCCAGGGCGAACTCGAACCCCACCGTCAAGGCCGCCCAACCGATTCCCACGCCCACCGCTGTTCCGGTCGTCGGCAGGGGTACGCGGCGCTGCAACCAGTGTGTGTACGCGCAAAGCGCGGTGACCAAGGTCAGCGTCGAAATCTGATGTGCACGAAGCTCACTGGTGCGCCCGACCAGCACCGCCTCCCGCGCAACCCCGTTGACCATCCCGATCAGCGCAGCACCGGACCAGCCCGCTACCCAACGCGCCGTCGTTCCTCGCATGGCAGCACCTCTCCCTCGCCCACCGAACCACCCTCAATTGCGACCGCCGCCCGCTGCCGCAGGTCGAAGCCTGATGAGGCCCGGTGCCGTGCCCGGCTGAGTCAGTCCGTAGCGGTCACTGCATGCAGGTCGATCTCCACGAACGGATCCGGACGGTGCGCCCGATCGAGCACGCCGCGCAGCAGCCACCTCAGGCTGAATTCCGGGGTGTCCAGAGACGGGCCGGGCAACAACTCCGGGACGGCGAGCGAAAACGGGAACGAACGGCGATGCCGCTCCATCCGGAGACCGGTGGCGATCGTCGCTGTGGCCACGGCTGTCTCGGCTTCCATGCCCTGCCCCGGTGGGATGACGGTGGGATCATCGCGCCCAACCCACGGGCCGTGGTGAATCTGTTCGAGCAGAATCAACTCGACACGGACAGCCCGACCCGTCAATGTTTTGAGCGGGACGATGTCGAGGCAGCCGGCCAGGATCGAATGCGGCCGCAATCGGCGATCGAACAAGGCTGGGAAATTCAGCGTGGCGGTGCGCCGGTCGAACATCCGCGGCGGCTGCTCAGAGACGAAAGCGTCGTCCGCAGCCGCCGACAGCACCCTGACCGATTGGGAAGCAACGGCATCGCCTTCACCCAGGACGTGCAGGCGCACGACAACCCGCCAGCTGATCTGCACCAGATCGCCCGCCACGCTCGGCAATGCGCCGACCGGAACGCGCATCGTGATGGCACCGATGGACGACGGTCCATCATCCAGCCGCACCGGCAGCACGTGCTGTTCATCGACCACTTCGGCGCGGTCGGCAGTGGCGGTCGACGCACCGCCGAATGCGTTGAACTGCCGGTGTCGGAAGGTCACCCGATTGATCAGCGTGACGGCACCCGAAACCACCGGACCACCTTTGGCGGACGCTCGAACGACAATGTCGAAACTTTCGCCCGGCAGCACCGCAGGCGGAGCATGGACTGTCACTGCGACCACCCCGGTCACAACTGTGGTACCCACTGTCACCACCCCCAAGGCTTGCGGGGTTGACGGGCCGGTGGGCCCGTCGACACCAGCATCCTCCGGGCGAGACCGTGCGTTGAAGAGGCGAAAGTCCCGGCGCTGCAGTTCCTCCGAAGGTTCATCGGGCACAAGGCGTGACCCATTGACGGCACAGGCGGTGGCCGATTCGGCAAGTCCCCCACGGGTGACCGATGATTGCCGGGCCCCCGCGGCGTCCTCCATGAAGACGGCGAAGCGCGCCCAAGAAGGAGAGAACCATGTCGTTCCAGGCCTACCTCGACAACGTCGAGCAGAAGACCGGCAAGACCCCCGCGGAACTCGTCGACGAGGCTCGCGATCGCGGTTTCGGTAGCGCCACCAAGACCGCCGACATCGTGACCTGGTTGAAGGACGACTACGACCTCGGCCGCGGGCATGCAATGGCGCTGGTTCACGTGATCCGGAACGGCCCGACGATCAGTGACAAGCACGTCGGCACAGGCGCAGCGCACCAGGACGAGTCGACGGTGCTGCGCCTGGACGGCATCGCCAACCGATGATCGCAGACCGCGGATGTCAGCGTGGAGGACCGCCGCAGACCCCTGCTCAGATGGCCGGCAGGAACGCCAGCCCGTCGGCGAGTTCGTCCTCCTCGTAGGCCAGGTGTGATCGCAGCACGTCGCTGAGTTCGCGTGCCAGGGCGGCGATCTGCACCGTTCCACTGTCGATCGGCACCTCGGTGCCGCTGCGTTCCCGGACCAGATCGACCAGCGCGCGATCGAACCGGTCGAGCACCTCGGCGATCACGTGGTGCTCGGCCTCCAACCGGTCGAGGACCGGCTGCAGCGGCGGCGCGGCGGCGGCGAGACCGGTGAACATGTAAGCGTCCTCGATGCTGTGGTGCAGCGTGACGATCCGGCAGTACGAGGCGCAGAACGACCCCAGCGTCCAGTGGTTCTGCCGCATTGTCATCCGGGTGATCAACGACCGGGCCGCACCGGGCGCCAGGTCGCCGGCAGCGACCTGCTCGACGGCGCGAGCGATCTGTTCCAGCTCCGACCGTAGGTGGTCGTGAATGGCGACGAGGTTGCGGTGGTTGTCGGGACCGACGACCGGCCCGGAAGCGGACGGATCGAGTCGGGCCGAACGCGGGCGATCGGTCACCGGCAACCCGCCGGCATTCCCCCAGTTCCCGTCCCGCTCCGGCGCGGGCCCTGCTGCGGCCGTCCGATCCGACTCAGCGGAGTTGCCACCGTGGCGACCACCGACCGACATCGCTGCGTCCGAACCGTTGTCGTTCGCGACGTCGGCCACCGCAGCGGGCGCAAGCTCTGCCGACTTCCGGTAAGCGGCCACGCGTTGCCGCACGTCCGGTGCAACCTCCTGCGCGAAAGTACTGACCGCGGTGGCCGGATCATCGCCGGCGCCGAGTACGAACGTCGAGAAACCCTGCGTCACAGCCAGCTCGGTCAGCTGCTCCGCCCAGACCGTCGCCGGGCCGTCCAGGAAACCGCTGCCGTGCGGCGAGAACCGGCCGTTGATGTTGTAGATCCGCTGGATGTCCGCGCTCGCCCGGCCGGCGTCGACTGCCAGAGTGTCGATCCGCTGGTTCAGCCGGGCGGTGTGGGCCGGGTCTGCGTACGCCTGCGACGGAACCCACCCATCGGCCAGTCGTGCCGTGAGGGACAGCATCCGCTTGCCGTATGCGCCGACCCAGATACCGATGTCGTGCGCCGGCCGCGGCCCGGGAGCGGCGCCCGTCAGATGGTGGAAGCGACCCTTCAGCGTGATCTTCCCGGACGACGTCCAGATCGCTCGGATGACGCCGATGGCCTCCTCGAGGGCGTCCACGGCCTCACCGCGGGTCAGCGCGGGACCGCCCATGCCGGCGATCGGATCGAGGAAGTAGCCGGCACCCAGACCCAGTTCGACGCGACCGCCGGACAACAGATCCAGGCCCGCAACAGATCTGGCCAGCACGGCCGGTGGCCGCAGCGGCAGGCAGGCAACATCGGGGAACAGCGCGATGGTGCTGGTCGCCCCGGCCAGATGTGACAACAGCGTCCAGCAGTCGAGCAGGTCAGGGTTGTACGGGTGGTCCTGCACGCCGATCAGGTCGAGTCCGCACTGCTCGGCAAGCAGGGCCAAATCCATGATCCCGAAGGGCTGATCGGCCGGGCTGGGCAGGAACATGCCGAACCGCAGGGGGTGACCGAGATCGGGCACGCCGCCCTCCATTCATCCGTTGCTCGGGCGAGCAGGCAGCGCCCTCACCGTAGGCGGCACTGAACAAGGTGCCGAACCGGTCCACGGATCGATTGCTCCGAGCAATGCGAAGCACCCGTTCAACCCGTCAGACTTCATCGCCGCCCACGATCGGGTGGCACAGCCGTGCAACGCGATCGCCGCGGCGTGCCGAAATGCTGGGGTGAGTTCGTCCACCGCCGCGTGGCCGCATCCATCGAGTCTGCAGGTCGTGTGTTCCACCACCAATCCGCCGCTGACGTCTCCCAACTACCCACGGGTGCCTACCTGGTGCGCCGCAAGCCGGCCGGCATCGAGGGCTACCTGGTCTATGACGACACCGACGGGCAGATCTATCACTTCGAGGGACACCTGAGTTTTCCCGCGCAGCGATGGAGCATGCTGGACGTCGCGGGAACGGAAGTGGCCACCTTGCAACGACCACCCCTGCATGTGCACCCGCAGTTCACGCTGTCCCGGCCCGACCTTGCCGACGTCGTCATCCGGAAGGCAAATTTCGCGCCGGTCCATGAATCCTGGCGAATCGAAGGCGCAGAGGACGGTGACATCGACCTCCGGGGAGACATCTTCAATCACGAGTTCACGTTCGAGAAGGGCGGCCGGGACGTCGGGACAACCACCAGGAGGTGGGTCTCCGTCACCGACGCCTTCGCCCTCCAGGTGAGCGAAATGGATCCAGTGCTGGCGATCGCCACTTCGGTCGGGATCGATTCCATCGAGCAGGAGCGGGATCGCTGACTGTCCCCGAATCCGCTCGCGCACCGGGCTCGCCGATCAGGGTGTGACGACGAGCCGTTGCCCTGCAGCGTTCTTGGTCTGACGCCACGCTTCGTCGACATGCGCCAACGGCTCGACGACGTGCTCGACGGCCAGCGCACCAGCCGCCGCGTGAGACAGGATGGCCGTCAGCGCATCGGCCCGTTGGGCCGGCGTCAAGGCGTTGTTCGTATAGCCGAGTATCTCGATGCTCTTCCCGCGGATCACAGCCGAGGAGAACTCGGCGGTGTCTCCGGAGGCGCCTCCGAGGTTGACGAGCCGGCCGCCCGCCCTGAGGGTGCGTGACGCTGCGGTGGCCGCCTTGCCGAAGACGGGATCGATGACGACGTCGACCTCCCCGCCGGCGGCTCGTGTGATGGCCTGGGCCAGTCGTTCCACGTCGTCACCGGAAGCGACGACGTCGTCTGCGCCGGCGCCGCGCGCTCTGGCCTCGGACGGTCCGGGACGACAAACGGCGACGATCCGAGAGGCGCCGAGCAGTCGCGCGGCGCCGACGGCGATCTGCCCGACCGCGCCACCGGCGCCCAGCACGACCACGCGGTCACCTCGGCGGAACCGGCCCCGCCAGGTCAGGGACATCCAGCCGGCGACGGCGGACAGCCCCAGGGCGGCGATCGCGACATCCGGCAGGTCGGCTGTCACGGGGACGAGATCGTCGTCGGCGACAAGGCATCGCTCGGCGAGGCTGCCGTTCCCCGGTGCCATGCCGGCCGACGTGGCGAACCACACCCGGGTGCCGGGACCCAAGGTCGACGACGTCTCGATGACGCCGACCCCTTGAACTCCGGGGATGTAGGGCACGGCCGGGCGTCCGAAGTAGGAGGTCCCAGAGGCGCACAGCAGGTCGAGCGGGACGATCGGCGCCGCGGTCACCCGCACGATGCTGTGCCCATCGGCCTCGACCGGGTCCGGATGATCGCCCAATTTCGGCGGCTTCCCGAGCGTGTGCAGGACGGCAGCGCGCATGCTCACCTCATTCCTGGTGGACCGAAACTGTTGGGCTGCGGGCACTTCCCACTGACACCGGCCCGACCCTTCGACGCCGGCTCACCCGTCGACGTGGGCCGCGGCCGGCTACGTGCTGATGTCGGGGTACGGCCTGGTGAGGTGGTCCAGCGCCCGGCCGTAGGCCCGCTGGTACTCGAGTGGCCCGTGGTCGCGCTCGAACATGGCGATGAACAGCGTCAGCGTCAGAAATGGGTGCGCGCCCATCTGGAACAGCGAAACGTGGTCGTGCGCGGCCAGGGCCTGCCGCTCGGCGTCGGTGAAGGCCAGCCAGGTGGTCTTCTCCGCGTCGACGCAATTGAGCAACTTCCCGGCCATCTCGGACTCCCACCATTTCACGGTGCCTGCCGGGTCGACCCGGTAACGCTCGACCAGTTCCGGGTCGCGGTCCACGGTGTAGAGGAATTTGTCCAGAAGGTACCTGCTCACTTCACAGCCCCCGTCGGGTACCAGGTGAAATAGGCCTCCATCGTGTGGAAAAGATCGACGGTCTCGATGTAGTCGGCTTTCACACCATCACCGGCGACGCCCATCATCAGCATGAAATCCATGAAGCCGTGCGTCGCGTTCCCCGGCTCGTGCAGGCTGTCCAGGGTGACCTCGGCAAGACACCCTTCGATGTCACCGCTGCCGATCCATTCCACGGCCTTGCGGTCGAAGCGCGGATCGGGGCCGTGCTCGCCGAACTGGCGGGGACCGCCCAGCTCCAGGGACAGGTGCCCGGTGCCGATGATCGCCACCCGCTGGTCGCTGTCCCAGGACTCGACCAGCTCACGAACGGTCCTGCCGAGCTGGACGAACCGTCGCGGCTGAGGCAACGGCGGGGCAAAGATGTTGGTGTAGATCGGCACGATCGGCAGGTCGGCCTCTGGTCGCAACGCGATGATCGGGCAGGTGACGCTGTGGTCGATCCGCAGTTCGTTGCTGAAGGCGAGATCGAAATCGGCGTCCAAGCCCTTGCGCAGGATGTGCGCGGCGAGGTCCTCCTGACCACGCAAGGTCAGGCGGGGAAGGCCGAATTCACGTTCCTCGTTGTACCAATTGGCATCGAAAAAGGGCGCTTTGCCGACCAGGAACTGCGGCATGTTGTCCAACCAGAGCTGATGAAAATGGTCGCTGCCGATCATCACCAGCACATCGGGATTCGCCCGGGTCAGGGTTTGCCTGAACGTGGCCATCTTGCTGATCCACTCGTCGGCGAACGGGGGACGCTCGTCCGGTGGCAGCTGGCTGGTCTTGTAATAAAAGGGGTGATGCGTGGCCGCGATGACGGCCGCTATTTCAGCCAATGTCGACCTCCGTCGGTCTCGTGAACAGGGATGCCACGGATGGCTGCACGGGTTGCCCGTGCGCCGAACTCAGCGTGAGTGCGTCGACTTGTCCGCGTAATCCGTGTACGTGTAGGGATTGTCGAGCACCTTGGACGGCGGGATGTCCGGATTCATTCCGGCCAGCCACTCCGCATCACCCAGTTCTCCTCGTAGGTACTCGACCGTTTCACCGACAGCGGTGCGGGCCTTTTCCAACGAGATGCCGACGAGCTCGCCGTCGTATTTCACCACTCGGCCATTGACCAGCACGGTGTGGACGTCACCGCGTTGTGCCTGGAAGACAACATGCCCGTACGGCTGGAGTATCGGGAACATCACCGGCGAGCGGTCGTTCTTGATCAGCACCACGTCGGCGCGCTTGCCGGGCTCGAGGCTGCCGATGATCGCGTCGAGGCCGAGGGCGCGTGCGCCGCCCCGGGTTGCGTACTCGACGACGTCGGCGGCGCGAAGGCCGACGTGAGTGACGGTGTCACCGGTGCTGTGCGCCTCGTGGTGTTCCCGCGCCCGGTCCGCCGACAGGGTCGATCGCATGGCGGAGAATCCGTCGGCGCTCCACCACACACTGGTGTCCACCGAGAGCGAGATGCCGATGCCGTGCCGGCGCAGCGCCCACGTCGACGGGTACCCCTGCCCGCAGCTGGCTTCCGACTCCGCGGACACCGATGCCATTCCGCCGGTCGCGGCGATCCGCTGGTAAGAGTCGTCGCTCAGCGTGGCGGCGTGCACATAGACGTTCTCTGGCGTCATGAAGCCGTGCTCGTGCATCAGCCGGATGCCGTTGTCGTTGGTCGCGCCCCACACCCCGGCGTGGGTGGTGACCGGGGCGCCGAGCTCGCGGGCTACCTCGAAGGCGGCCTTCTCCTGGAATTGCGGGTCGCCGGTCACGTCGAAGGCCATCTGGAATCCGAGCATCTCCGAGCGCGGCATCCGCCGATCCACGAAGGAGCGGAATTCCGGCATCCCCGACCATTCCCACGGGGCTGCGTGAATGTTGCCGTAGCCGAAGACGAAGCGGCCCGGGACTTCCTCCAGGGCGTCGACGGCCGCCTCGGCGTGGTCGACGGTCGCCAGCCCGTGTGACCAGTCCACCGACGTGGTGACGCCGGCGTCCACCGCGTCGATGGCGCTGAGCAGGTTCCCGCCGTAGTAGTCCTGGGGCCGGAACTTGCGGCCGTGCTCGAGGTAGTTCCAGACGAAGTACTGGGTGAGCGTCCAGTCTGCGCCGTACCCACGCATCGCGGTCTGCCACATGTGCCGGTGGGTGTCGATCATCCCGGGCATCACGATCCCGCCCGTGGCATCGACCTCGGCTGTGCCCTGCGGGACGTCCAGATTCATGCCGACAGCGGCAATGTCGGTGCCGAGGACCAGGACGTCGCCACCCTCGATCACGGTGCGCGCGTCGTCCATGGTCAGCACCAGGCCGTTGCGGAAGACGACACCGGCCGCTGCGGCCACGTCATCCGACGTCGCCTGAACGGGTTGGTCGACCGAAGTCATGTGGATTCCTTTCTTGCCTGCCGAACATGCCGGCGGCGCCGACGTCGTCGCGTTCCCTCGTACCGCGACCGGCCATGCTTCGTCTGCTGCTGCCCTCGATGGTTTCGCTCGCGATCATCGAACAGAACGGTCGTCGGGGCCAGCCGAACCGGCGATCATCCGGCGGCGGTGCGGCAGGCGGTGCCGGTGTCCTGGTGTGACGGGTCGCTTGCGTCGGGCCGCCGCGGAGCCTGAGCGGCCTTCGAGGTTGGAGTAGCGTCGACTGCCATCCAGCCCAGCCGACGTCGTACCGGGGCTGCCCACCGACACGGCGGAACGGAGGGGTGAACGTGGTGGAGGGACCGGAATCAGCGACCGTGACACAGCCGATCTACCTGACCTTCGACAACGGCCCCGAACCCGATGTCACCCCGTACGTGCTGGAAACCCTCGCTCGGCGCGGCATTCTCACCACGTTCTTCACCATCGGCGAGAAGCTGCGGGATCCTGCGCGGCGCGACCTCGCGGCCCGGGCACGGGCGGAAGGCCACCTGGTCGGCAACCACACGCTCACCCACGGCGTGCCTCTGGGCCGACGGAGCGGGACCGAAGCCGTTCACGAGATCGCCGAGTGCGACGCACTCCTCGGCCCGCTGAGGGAACCGCAGAAACTGTTCCGCCCGAACGGCGGAGGTGGGCGACTCGGACCGCACCTGCTCAACGCCTCGGCCGCACGACATCTGCAGGACGGCGCGCACACCGTCGTGTTGTGGAACGCCGTCCCCCGCGACTACGAGAACCCCGACGGCTGGCCCGACCGAGCCATCGACATGCATGCCGCCGCCACGGCGCCGGTCACCATGGTGCTGCACGACCTGCCGAACGGCGCGATGCGTCATCTGGATCGGGTGTTGGACTTCTGGCAGGAGCGTGGCGTCCTGTTCCTGCAGACGGTCCCTGAAGCTTGCGTGCCGATGCGGGCCGGCCGCGCCGGCCCCAGCTTCGGCGACTACGTCTCCCCTGACCCGGCCCCATAGGCAAGTCGACCTGCGCTGCATGATCATTCCCTCCGCCGGTCGAGCCCGACCGGATCAGCGACGAACGGATGCACGAGGTCGGACATGAGGATCATCGGCTACCGGTACGAATCCGGTCCGGTGCAGGTCGGGTCACTGTCCGACGACGGGGACAGCGTGAACCCGCTGGGCGAACTCGGGCAGTTCTGGACCGACCCGGATGGATTTCTGTCCCGGCCCGCCAACGCCGCCGCCATCAGCACCTCCTCGGTGCGACTGGTGCCGCCGGTCCTGCCCGGGGCACGAGTCATCTGCATCGGACTGAACTACGTCGAGCACGTCGCCGAGGGCAGTTACCGGCATCAGGAGATGCCGCCGTACCCGACACTGTTCGCCCGATGGACGCAATCGTTGACCGTTGACGGTGCGCAGGTACCCGTCCCCGCCGACGAGGACGGCCTGGATTGGGAAGGCGAGGTCGTCGCCTGGGTCGGCACCCGGCTGATCGACGCCACCCCCGAGGACGCGCTGGCGGCGGTCATCGGGTACTCCACCTTCAACGACCTGACCTCCCGCCGCGCTCAGAAGCTGACGTCGCAATGGATTCTCGGGAAGAACGGCGACAACTCCGGTCCACTGGGACCGATGGTGCCCGCCGCCGAGGTCGGCGACCTGCGCGGTGGACTCAAGGTCCGGACCCGGGTCAACGGCATCGTCGTCCAGGACGGCAAAACCGACCAGATGGTGTACACGGTCGGCGACACGCTGGCGCTGATCTCCCGGACCTTCACCGTGGAGCCCGGTGACCTGTTGGCCACCGGCACCCCGTCCGGCGTCGGCTACGCCCGGACTCCACCGTGGCTACTGCAGCCAGGGGACGTGGTCGAGGTCGAGGTCGACCGGCTCGGCGTGCTGCGCAACACCATCGTCGACGGTCGGCATCGAACCGTTCTCAGCCGCAGCCGATCTGAGTAGTCCCCATTGTTCCGCACGCCGCTAGCAGCCACTCAGCCCGCCTGACGCAAGGCCCGCGTCGCCCGAGCGAGCCCACGGTCGGCCATTTCGAGCGATCAGCGCCCGACGCAAACCGAGAGCACGCTGTGCCACCGCGTCGAAGCGCGCTGGATCGCATTCGGTTTCGAATTGTCGAAGCGGACGGCGAAACGATCACGGCCGCATGCAATGTGCACAGCCACATGACGTCACACCAAGAGTGTCGGCCTCGCCGCCGCACGGCTGGACCCGGATTGGTCGTTCACCGACGAAGGCCCTAGAACGACATGCACCACCCCCGGACGAACGTGAGCGCTGGACCGACGCCGTTCAGGGGAATCGCCGGTTTGCTGATCTGCAATGACGCAAGGTTTGCTCGCGTGCGGTGGCAGAGGTTCCTAGAATCGGTGAATGCAATTGGCCGATGGTGGTCCAACTCTCGGTGACCTCCTCAACGAGCGTCGACGGGCTCTTTTCGTGGGCCGTAGCGCCGAGATCGAGTTGTTCATGTCCGCCTTGCAGGCACCCGATCCGCCGTTCTCGGTGCTGTTCCTGCATGGCCCGGGCGGAATCGGGAAGTCGGCCCTGCTCGATCGCCTGGCAGCTGTAGCAGCCGAAGCCGCGGCGCGGGTGATCGATGTGGACGTCGCGGCGTTGGTTGCTGATCGGTCGGTGTTGTCCCGGACCGCCGAACTCCTTCCTGCTCCCCGCGGGGCTGAACAGACGTCTGTGCGGGGTCGGGTGGTCCTGATCGTGGACGGCTACGAGCGTGCCGGTCCGATGGAGGGTTCGATCCGGGACGAGTTGGTGGCGGCTTTGCCGGGCGACGGTATCGCAGTCGTAGCGGGACGGTTCCCGCCGAGTAGTTGGTGGGACGACCCGGTGTGGAGAGAGCGGCTGCGAACGGTCGCGCTACGCGGATTGTCGCCAGCTGAATCTCGGGAGGTACTGCGCCGCGCAGGGGTTCGGGAAGCTCAGTGCGCGCGGTTGGCCGGTTCAGCGCACGGGCATCCACTCGCGCTCGGATTGCTTGCCGACCTGGCGCGCCGGCACGCGTCTTGCGCGGACCCGCCCGCCCTGGACGTCGACGTGGTCACCACCCTGCTGCGTCGGCTCGTCGACTCCGTGCCCGGCCCGCTGCCGCGACGAGCGTTGCAGGTGTGCGCTCTGGCGCGGGTGACCACCGAGCCTCTGCTGCGCGAGGCTCTGGGAGTGGAGGACGCGACCGACCTGTTCAACTGGCTGCACGGCCTGTCGTTCGTCGATGCCGTCCCCGAGGGCCTGCAGCCGCATGAGTTGGTGCGCGATGTCCTGGACCTGGACCTTCGCTGGCGGGACCCGGACGGATACCGCGCAGTGTTCCGGCGGGTACGCGGGCACGTGCACGCCCTCGCGGGATCGTCGGACCGGCGTCGACGCGAGCAGGCCATGTTCGACGTCAAGTTCATTTTCCGAAACCTGCCCGGTGTGCTGTCTCCGGTGGATTGGGCGTCATGGGGCACGCATCGCCCGGAACCGGCCGCGCCGAGTGACCACGCCCAGATTGTCGAACTGGTCGCCCGCCACGAAGGTGCCGACGCGGCGCGCTTGGCCAGTGGCTGGTTAGGGAGTCAACCGGACGGGTTTCTGGTGCTGCGCGGACACGATGGGCGGTTGCGCGGTTTCGTCGGACTTCTCGACCTCACAGCCGCGAGCCCCGAGCAGATCGCCGTCGACCCACCTGCCGCTGCCGCTTGGGCGCACGCCTGCGCCACCGGCCCCATCCGGCCGGGCGAGGTGATCACCCAGACCCGTTTCGTGATCGACCGCGAGTGTTATCAAGATCCGTCGCCGACCCTCAACGCCGTCCCGGTGGTCACTCTGCAGCGCTATCTGGAGATGCCTCGGCTGGCCCTCGATTTCCTGACCTTGGCCGAACCGGAGGGATGGGACGACTACTTCAGGCTCGCGGGTTTGCCCCGCCTGGTCGGCTCCGACACCACCCTGGATCGGCATCGGTTCGGTCTGTTCTGTCACGACTTCCGGGCCGTCCCCATCGCCGCGATGATCGAGGCGTGGGAGCAACAGGTCCTCGCTCAGGACTTTCATCGCCCTGCGCCTGTCGCACCGTCGCCCCACCTCCCCGACCAGACCGAATTCGCTACCGAGGTGCGTCGGGCGCTGGGTGATCTGCACCGACCCGACCTTCTGGAGCGTTCCCCGCTGCTTCGTACCCGCCTGATGGTGGATCGGGCCGCGCCCGGACGGCCGGACGGTCCGGTTCTGGCCGCCCTGTTGCTGGATGCGGCGCGGTCCCTTCGCGACCACCCCCGTGACGACCCGCTGTGGCGAGCGATCCAGAGCACCTACCTTCACCCCGGTGGCACTCAGGAGTCGGCCGCAGCCAAGCTCGGCCTGCCCTTCAGCACCTACCGTCGCCACCTTGCCCAGGGCCGGAACCGGATTGTCGAATGGTGCTGGCAGCGGGAGCTGCACGGCTGAGCCGAGATCGGCTGCCGCCCCGCTCGCCGCACATCACTGCGTGCCCGGACTGAGCACAACTGAGCAGAGGTGAGCAGTCAACCGACCTTCCTTCCGCCCCCACCTTGCGGTGGGCTCGTCCTGGAGGTGGTCGAAATGGTGGAACAGAAGGAACATGCGATCGTGGTCGGGGCCGGGATAGGCGGTCTGTTGACGGCCCGAGTGCTCGCGGAAAGCTATGAGCAGGTGACGCTGGTCGACCGGGACGACGTCGCAGCGCCATCGGAACGGCCCGGCCAAGCGCGGAAAGGCGTGCCGCAAGGGCGGCATGCCCACGCTCTGCTGAGCCGAGGTCAACAAGTGATGGAGGAGTTGCTGCCGGGACTGCGCGCCGAACTGTTGGCCGGCGGCGCTCCCGAAGGCGACGCGCTGGCCGATCTGCGACTGATCTTCGGTGGGCAACGACTACCTCGCGGCCGCAGCGGTCTGCGGGTGATCAGCACCAGTCGCGCCCACTTGGAACGCAGTGTGAGCGGACGGGTCCTGCAGATTCCTCGGGTGGCTGTCCGTGGCCGATGCGACGCCGTGGGTTTGATCGGTGACGGTCATCGTGTCCGAGGTTTGCGGGTGGTCGACCGGGCTCCAGGCAGCGCAGCGGAGGTGATGGAAGCGGATCTGGTTGTCGATGCGTCCGGCCGCGGATCCCGGTTGCCGGCCTGGTTGCGCGGCATTGGCGTTCCGGTCGGGTCGCCGGAGAAGATTCCGGTGTCGCTGGGCTACACCAGCTGTCGCTTCCTGCTCGACCGCGACGTCCTCAATGGTGACATCGGCATCATCTGCGGACCCAGCGGGCCAGCGCCGAGAACAGCGGCTCTGGCCCGGCTGGAGAACGACGAGTGGCTGCTGACTGTAGGAGGTTTCGGGCACGACCGGCCACCGCTGGACATCCCCGGATTGCTCCGTTTCGTCGCTGCGCTGCCATGTGGACGCGAACTGATCGGGGCGCTTGAGCAGGGTGAACAGCTGACAGATCCGGTTCCATTTCGCTTCCCGCAGGCAACCCGGACTCCTTACGAACGGGCGGCCCTACCCGCCGGGCTGCTGGTGGTGGGCGACGCCGCCTGCAGTCAGGACCCCGTATACGGGCAGGGCATGACTGTCGCGGCACTGCAGGCTCGCGCGCTACAAACTCACCTGCGCCGTGGATCCGGTCGGCGTGATGCCCAGGCTCGGATGGCGGCCGCCTCACGTCCGGCTTGGGTGACCTCCAGGGCGGCCGACCTGGCGTTGCCCGGCCCACCCGAAAGGCTGTCGCCAATGCAGCGTGCGGCGAACGCCTACCTGGCCCATGTCCTGTCGGCCGCAGCACGGGACATCGTCGTCGCGACAGGGTTCTTGCGTGTGACCGGGCTGGTTGACGCGCCGACCGCATTGTTGAGGCCGCGAATCGTGCTGGCAGCGATGGGATCGCGCTTCTCCAGGGCCCTCCCCCATGACTCAGGTCGACGCCACGCCCAGAAGATCGGCCTGACAACCCGCCTCATCGCGGCGACACTGATGGTTCCGGCCGCAACAGTGGCCGTTGGTCTCACCGGTATTACTGTCGCGCTGCGCAACTTCGTGCGCACGCGGAGCGGGAAATCACAACGATGATCCACTGCAGCCAACACGCGATTCGCCCACAGAACCGACGCCGAGCCGTGTTGGGTGTCGGCACTTGTCGGCGTCACCGATCGTAGACGTGGTCGGCGGACCTCGCGCCGGCCTGTACCGATTGTGCACGTTGGACATTCGGTGCGTGGCCGGTCGGTGCCGATCAACAGCTGGCAACGGAGAACGCTGCGTTCGAGACCACTGAGTTTTTCGCGAGTTTGTCGGCAGACGACATCAGCGTGGCAAAGCGGTTTTTCGCAGACACGCTCGGCGTGGTGGTGTTGGAAACGGCGACCAGAAGTGGTTGCGGGAGCGGTGGTTGAGGCTTTCAGGTGAGCGTTGGGTCATGATCTGTCCAAAGCCTGACCACATGCCGGCGACGGTCCCCGGTCCTCAATTTCATTGTTGAGGACATCGATCGAACTGTTCACGACTTGGCCGCGCGCGGCGTCACCATGGCAAGCTTTGACACCCGAGGCGCCGAGTTCCGACCTTCCATCCAACGGATGGGAGACAGCATGGGTGTGGGCTGGGCCTTGAGTGAGTGGTACGCCTCCGGCCCGACTGCCGGTCACCGATGCTCGCCGCGAGGCAAGTCGACGTGCGAGAGCGTCAGATCGGCGGCGTCGGGGCCGTGACGGTCCGCCAGTTGCCGGTCAGGCTGGTGTGATCGTCGTGGCGTTCAGCGGGCGGATCGGCCGAGCGTGAGCGGACCGGCTGCGCCGCATTGTGTTTCGAGGAGGCAATATGCCGGCGTCAGGCCCCAGGCGAATGCCGAAATGGTGAGGCCCGGGAAGCCTTCGGACACCGCGTTGTCGAGGGATGAGCTTTGTTCGAAGCGCTAACCTGGCCGTGAACGCGCGGTTGTATGATCTTGAAAGCCCAAGGCGGCGGGGTACTGTGCCAGAGTACGAAAGCTTCTGACGGATCGGACTCGTTCACCAGGGGGGTACATACCGCCGTGACTGTCAACGAGCCATCCGCAGCTCAAGCCGTCGGAGTGGGCGACCGGATCCGGGCCGCACGTGAGAAAGCTGGGTTGAGCGTACGCGAACTGGCTCGCAGGACGGAGGTCTCGCCGAGTCATGTCTCCCAGGTCGAGCGAGGTCTGGCGTCGTTCAGCGTTCGGACGCTGTACAAGGTGGCCGGTGAACTCGGTCTGTCGATGGACACGCTGTTCGGAGACGCGCCTGACGTCGCAGCTGGCAAAGACCGCCGCGATAGTTCGACCATTCGACGATCGGCAGACGCGCCGTCGCAGTCTCCAACGGAAGATCCGCTGGTCGCCAATGGCACCGTACTGCGCGCGGCAGGTCGCCCGGCGATCCCGCTGGCAGGCGGCACCCGGTGGGAGCGGCTCACCGCTCGACCGGAAAGTGGAGCGGAGTTCATCGAGGTCGTGTATCCGCCGGCCGGGCCCAACGCCACCCACCCGAAGGACTTCATTCAACATCCCAGTCGTGAGTACGGGCTCGTGATGAGCGGGACCCTGACCGTACAGGTCGGCTTCGACATGACCACGCTCTCGGCTGGCGATTCAATTGTCTTCAATTCGGTTGTCCCGCACCGCTTCTGGAACGAAACACCGGAGGAAGTGAGGGCCGTGTGGTTCATCCACGACTTGCCGGACTTCGCCAAGCAGATGTCGGAGTTTCAGGATTCGAACGCCTTCCTCCACACACACGGGGGAGATTCCCGGTAACCGTGCGACCGTGGTCCTCCTGGTCCTCGTACATAGTGGCTGTTTCCGTAGGCCTCCGCATTCTGCAAATGCGTCTTTCACGTGCCTTGAAACATTTGGGTAGTGTCGCCCTCTTAGCCTGATTCGCCCGTTTCGCCTGCTTTTACTGTATTTGATCGACACCGCGTCCCGCGCCTTTCCAGACCCTTTCGTCTGAGATGTCGATTTTGCGGCGCAGGCCAGCATTGATCTGTAACAGCCCGGTAACAGTAACCTTGCTGTTCTCTTGCGAAGAACAGTGTCGCAACCGCCACAGAACATTTTCGCATTCAGTCGGTCGAAGTGTTCACAAGTGTGCTCTCCTTGTGTACAGTCGCTGTAACGCCAATCACAGTCAGGCGAAGAGTTCACCTTCGATCTGGAAGGAAACGCGAAATGACCGATGTGTCCTCCGCAAGGGAGGAACCAGCCGTGATCGAGGCTAAGTCGATCACCAAACGCTTTGGCGGCGCGGTGGCGGTTGACGACGTGAGTGTCTCGATCCGGGCCGGCGAGATCTACGCGATCGCCGGCGAGAACGGTGCCGGTAAATCAACGTTGATGCGGACTCTCGCCGGGCTGCTGAATCCGGAAGAGGGCACCGTCCTGGTGAACGGGCAGGACGTCACCGGCGATTCGCGGGCGGCCCTGGACGCGGGTGTATCGCTGGTTCACCAGGAACTGAGCTTGGTTCCCGAGATGACCGTCGCCGAGAACATCATGCTCGGTTCGTTCCCTGCGAAGAGCGGCTTCATCTCGCGAAAGGAGATGTTGGACTACGCCGGGGATGCACTGCGTGAGATCGGTGTGTCGATCGATCTGCACGAGTCGGTGGCCCGGCTGTCGGTGTCGCTGCGGCAGTTCATCGAGATCGCGCGGGCGGTGGCTCGCAAGCCGAAGGTGCTGATTCTGGACGAGCCGACCGCCACACTCACGCCTGCCGAGACGTCCTATCTGCTCGAGATGCTGCGTCGGTTGGCGGACGGTGGCCTGGCGATCATCTACATCTCGCACCGGCTTCCCGAGATCTTCAGCATCTGCGACCGGATCACCGTGTTGCGCGACGGCCGCCTGATCGACACCACGCGGATCGCCGACACGAATCCGGACGAACTGGTGAACAAGATGGTCGGCCGGGATCTCGAGCGTGACCTGACAATCGACCGGGCCAGCCATCCGGGCGAATTGATGCTGTCTGCTCGCGGGGTCACCGCACCGCAGGTCCACGGCGTCGACCTGCAGGTCCGCGCCGGCGAGATCGTCGGACTGGGCGGGCTGGTCGGTGCCGGTCGCACCGAGCTGGTGCGGGCGATCCTGGGGGTCGACCCGCGCAGTTCGGGTGAGGTCCTGGTGAACGTCGACGGGCGGTTCCGCCGGGTGGGCGGGTACCAGTCGGCATTCAACAGTGGTGTTGCCTATGTCCCGGAGGAACGGCGTTCGGACGGGCTCGCGCTGACCATGTCGGTCAGTGACAACATCGCGCTGCCCAACCGGCGGTTCCTTTCCAAGGCAGGCGTTCTCAACGCGAAGCGGCAGAGCGTGTTCGCCCAGGAGCTGGCCGATACCGTCGGTCTGCGTCCACCGAACGTCAAGCGTGATGCGGGCGACTACAGCGGCGGCAACCAGCAGAAAGTGGTGCTGGCGAAATGGCTGGGCCGCAAGCCGCGGGTGATCGTCCTGGACGAACCGACGCGTGGCGTCGACGTCGGCGCCAAGGCCGAGATTCACCGTCTGGTCAGAGGTCTCGCCGACAATGGAACCGCTGTCCTCATCATCAGCTCGGACCTGCCCGAGCTGCTCGATCTCTCCGACGTCATTCACGTCATCCGTGACGGCCGGATCGCCGGCACCCTGTCCCACGACGAAGCCGATGAACGTGCCGTGATGACTCTGGCCGCAGGAGGTAGCGAGGTGAATTCGTCATGACCCGATCAGCGATTCCCACACAACAGAGCACGGCGGCCCCGCAGGCCGAACCGACCGTGTCCACTTCGACCCGGGTCGTCACCTGGATCGCCACCAACGGGATCTTCGTGTTCACCGTGGTGCTGATCCTCGCTGCCGCGTTCCTGGTCGACGGGTTTGCCTCCTCGACCAACATCGGTGACGTCTTCAACAGGGCCGCGCCGATCGGCATCGTCGCCGTCGGTATGACCTTCGTGGTCATCAGTGGCAACTACCTGGACCTTTCGGTCGTCGCTCAGGTGGCCACCTCCGCGGTGATCCTGATCGGCATCAGCAACAGCTACGGCATCGTGCCGGCCGTCCTGGCCGCGTTCCTTGTTGCCGGCCTGTACGCCCTGGTCAACGGGGTGGCTGTGGGCTATTTCAAGGCCAACGCGGTGATCGTCACGTTGGCGACGACCTATATCGGTCTCGGCCTGTTGCGCTGGTTGTCCGGTGGCAGCATCTTCTTCGGTCCCTCGGACGGGCTGATCGCCACCATCGGCAGGGTCAAGGTAGGACCGGTGCCGATCTCGGCGCTGGTGCTGGTGGTCATGGCGGCGATTCTCGGTTTCGTGTTGAGCCGCACCTCGTTCGGCTTCGTCATCCGGTCGTTCGGCTCGAACAAGGAGGCCACCCGGCTCAGCGGTGTCGCCACCCCCCGGGTGGTACTCGGCGCCTTCCTGATCACATCGATCTCGGCGACGGTGGCCGGTTTCGTCCTCGCCGCGTTCTCCAACACCGCCGTTTCCACGATGTCCGACGGCTTCGAATTCGGTGCGCTGGCCGCCATCATCATCGGTGGGACGAGCGTGTTCGGTGGCCGGGGCAGCGTCCTTCGGACCGTGCTCGGCGTGATCTTCGTCAGTGTGCTGACCAACATCTTGGTGCTGAAGAACCTCAGCTACGGCTGGCAGCAAGTGGTGATCGGTTCCCTCATCGTGTTCGCCGTGTCGGTGGACGCGCTAGCCCGGCGGGTGAGCAAATGACCTCCCAGAACCTCGTTTTCGGCGAGCAGCAACAACAGTCCAATCCGGATCGGTGGATCAAGGCGCTCAAGCGTCGCACCGAGTGGCGGGGCGCGATCCTGCTGGCGGTCGTCGTCCTCGTCGCGCTGGTGTCCGAGCCGCTGGTCTTCCAGGCCTACGGTGTCACCCTGAGCAGAGTGGCGTTGATCGGCCTGGTGGCCGTCGGCCTGACCGTGGTCCTCATCATGGGAGAGCTGGATCTGAGCGTGGCCAGCACGGTCGTGCTGTCCGGTGTGGTGATGGCGAAGATGCCGACCCTGTTCCTGGGCATCGTGGCAGCCCTGGCCACCGGCCTGGTGATCGGCGCGGTCAACGCATTCTTCGTCGTAAAAGTCGGCATCAACTCGTTCATCGCCACCTTGGGCATGCTCTTCGTACTCAGCGGCCTGGCCCTCGTCGTGTCAGATGCCCAACCGATACCCCTGCAGGAGCAGGACATCTCAACCGCGATCAGGTTCGGTTTGCCGTTCCTGGGTCCGATCACTCCGCGGATCGTGCTCTTCGCGGTCGTATTCGTGCTGCTGCTGCTGTTCCTGACCAGGATTGCGGCCGGACGAGAGAACTACGCCGTCGGCGGGAACCGGCAGGCGGCAAGGGACGCAGGTATCCCGGTCAACCGTCGGCTGGTCACCGGCTTCATGCTGTGTGCGTTCATCGCGGCGATGGCCGGTGTCATCGACACCATGGAGCGCACCGCCGCCGATCCGACGTCAGGCTCGACCATCCTGCTCTCGAGCATCGCCGCGGCCATCATCGGCGGCGTCGCCCTCACCGGCGGCCGAGGGACCATCCTGGGCACCCTGATCGGGGCCGCTGCGCTGGCCATCCTGGAGGTCGGGCTGACCCTCTCCGGGGTTCAGGTCGACATCCAGCAAATCTTCATCGGCGCGGTACTGCTCCTGGCGGTCATGACCGACCCGGCAAGCCTGCGCTCCGCGGGCGCTTCCTTCCGCACGTTCCTGGCCGGCCTCCGGGCCCGAGGATCCGAGCCCGATCTCACCCCTCCCACCTCCACCTCGTCGTCCTGACGACCGAAAGGACCACATCAATGCGCATCACACGCATCTCCGCCGCAACTGTCGCTCTGGTCGCAGGCGCCGCTCTCGTCACCGGTTGTTCCTCGGGCTCCTCGGAGTCGGGTGACGGTGCCGGCGGCAAGAAGGTCTACGCCCTGCTGCCGCAGGGCACCGACCAGCCCTACGGCACCGAGTACCTCAAGGCCATGCAATCGGAAGCCGAAAAGGAAGGCATCGACCTCACCATCACCAACTCCCAGTACGACGCGGACCGGCAGGCCAGTGATTGCCAGGTCGCTGTCGCGGCAAGGCCGGACCTGATCATCCTGTGGCCGGCAGTGGCGGACGCCGTGCGTCCTTGTCTGGAGCGGGCGAAGGCGGCGAACATCCCGGTGACCGTCACCAACTCACCGGTCAACGACACCGACAAGCCGCTGACCGCCGGGTACTCCGGTCCGGACACCGTCGGCCAGGGTGCCGCGTCCGCCGAGATCATGTGCGAACTGGCGGCCGGCAAACCGGTCAACATCCTGGAGATCGATGGCCTGACCGGCAACACCACCGCGATCAACCGAGCCAAGGGCTTCAAGGACACGATCAGCAGCACGTGCCCGAACGTGAAGATACTGGCTGCGCAGCCCGGCAACTGGAACAAGGACGAATCACAGACCGTCACCTCGGAGATGTTGACATCGGTCGGGGCATCCAACGTCCAGGGCATCTACGCCGCGGACGACACGATGGTGGCCGGCGCGATCGCCGCACTGAAGTCGCGCAACATCGACCCGGAGCCGATGTACATCACCTCGATCGGCAACACCAAACTGGGCAACCCGCTGGTGGCGTCCGGTGAACTGGACGGGACCGTGTTCCAGTCCTCCGCCTGGGACGGGCAGAACGCGATCGTCCTGGCCAACAAGGTGCTCTCCGGTGAGCAGGCCTCCGATGAGTTCATGCCGTCGGTCAAGGTCACCTCGGCCAATGCCGCCGACCCGACCGTCGCACCGAACTGGTGACAGTCCGCGAACCCGCGCGGGTGCGGGGTGGTGCCGGGTTCGGCGCACAACATCTCACTCCCGCCGACCTCACTCCCGCCGAACACTCACTCGGAGGAATCACGTGACGATCACCATGCCCCCTGCGGAGACGCTCGCCCCGCCCGGTGAGCTCACGCTGTCCGCGCCCGGCCACATGGGTGTTGACTACGAGGCCCGCGTCGACTTCGACCGGCTGCGCCGGTACCGCCTCAACCGGGCGAAGGATGCACTGAACGCCAGCGAATGCGGCGCCTTCCTGCTCTTCGACTTCTACAACATCCGCTACACCACCTCGACCTGGATCGGCGGGGCGTTGGGCGACAAGATGATTCGGTACGCCCTGCTCACCCGCGACAGCGACCCGGTGCTGTGGGACTTCGGCTCCGCGGTGAAACACCACAAGCTGCACTCGAAGTGGGTTCCGGACGAGAACTACCGCCCCGGGTTCCTGGGCTTCCGCGGGGCGGTCGCGCCGACGGTGGGACTGATGGAATCCGCGGTCAAGGAGATCAAGTCCCTGCTGGTCGACGCTGGGCTGGCAGATCTGCCCGTCGGCCTCGACATCGTCGAGCCACCGTTCCTTTTCGAGATGCAGCGCCAGGGCCTGCGGGTGGTTGACGCCCAGCAGTCGATGCTGGACGCCCGGTGCATCAAGTCGCAGGACGAGATCGTCCTGCTGAACCAAGCAGCCGCCATGGTCGACGGTGTGTACCAGGACATCGTCGAGGTCCTCAAGCCGGGCATCAGGGAGAACCAGATCGTCGCCTTGGCCAACAAGCGGCTCTACGAGATGGGCTCGGACCAGGTCGAGGCGGTCAACGCGATCTCCGGCGAGCGGTGCAATCCGCACCCGCACAACTTCACCGACCGGTTGGTCCGCCCCGGCGACCAGGCGTTCTTCGACATCATCCATTCCTACAACGGCTATCGGACCTGTTACTACCGGACGTTCGCCGTCGGCAAGGCGACCCCTTCGCAGCGTGACGCCTACACCAAGGCCCGGGAATGGATGGACCGCGGCATCGCGGGCATCCGGTCCGGGGTGGGTACCGACGAGGTCGCCGCCCTGCTGCCCACGGCGCAGGACATCGGCTTCGGCAGCGAATTGGAGGCCTTCGGCCTGCAGTTCGCGCACGGACTGGGGCTGGGCCTGCACGAGCGGCCGATCATCTCCCGGCTGAATTCCTTGAAGGAACCGGTGGAATTGCAGGTCGGCATGGTTTTCGCGCTGGAGACCTATTGCCCGGCATCCGATGGCGTGTCCGCCGCTCGCATTGAGGAGGAGATCGTGATCACCCAGAGCGGACCCAAGGTGATCACGCTGTTCCCGGCCGATGAACTGTTCGTCGCCAACCCGTACTGAACCACCGCGAATATCGACAACGAAACCCCCAGCCACGAAGGGATCCTCGATGGACACCACACGACTTGCCGGTAAGAACATCCTCATCACCGGTGCCGCCCAGGGAATGGGCGCCGCCGTGGGTCACTACTACGCGGAGCAGGGCGCCAAGGTCTGCTTGGGCGATGTGAACACCGAGGGCGTTGCCCAGGTCGCCAAGGAGATCAACGCCAAGGGTGGCACGGCGACCTACGTCAAGCTCGACGTGAGCAGCGAGGAGGATGCGGCTGCTGCCGTCGCCCACACCGTTGAGGAGTTCGGCAGCATCAACGTGCTGCTGAACAACGCCGGAATCAACAAGCCGCTGTTCTTCTTGGACATCACCCGCGAGAACTGGCAGCGGATCATGGATGTCAACGCTTGGGGCACCCTGAACTGCATGCAGGCCGCTGCCCGACAGATGAAAGCCCAAGGCCCGCAGGACCATCCCTACAAGATCATCAACGTGGGTTCGATCCTGTCCCGTGACGTGTTCGACGACGTGGTCGTGTACGGCGCCTCCAAGCACGCCGTCCTGGCGCTGATCAAGGGTGGGGCCAAGGCGCTGATCGAGCACAACATCACGGTCAACGGCTACGGCCCCGGTGTGGTCCGCACCGAGTTGTGGGAGCAGCTGGACAAAGACCTCGTCGCCATCGGCAAATTCGACCAGCCCGGGAAGTCGATGGACTCGCTGGCCGAGAACATGATCCTGATGAAGCGGTACTCCTACCCGGAGGACGTCGTCGGCACCGCGGCCTTCCTGGCCAGCTCGGAGAGCGATTACATGACGGGCCAACTGCTGATGATCGACGGCGGGATGGTGATGCAATGACCGCAGCGACATTGCCCGCCGGCGTCACCGATGTGCCCACCGGGCTGCTCATCGATGGCCAGTGGCGCTTCACCGACCGCACGCTGGACGTGTTCAACCCCGCGAACGACCAGCCGCTGGCCAGCATCGCCGACGCCACCGTCGCAGACGCCCTCGATGCTGTCACCGCCGCCCACAGTGCCTCCGGACCGTGGGCGGCGGCGGCTCCCCGGATGCGGGCGGAAGTCCTGCGCAAGGCGTTCGAAATCATGACCGCCGAAATCGACGATTGCACCCGGCTGATCGTCATGGAGAACGGCAAGGCCTGGAACGACGCCCGCGGCGAAGCCACCTACGCTGCGGAGTTCTTCCGCTGGTTCAGCGAGGAGGCGTGCCGAGTTCCCGGTGACTTCCGGATGGCCCCGGCCGGAGACAAGACAATCGTGGTCGACCACCGCCCGATGGGGGTCGCCTACATGATCACGCCGTGGAACTTCCCGGCGGCGATGGCCACCCGCAAGCTCGCCCCTGCGCTGGCCGCCGGCTGCACCGCCATCCTGAAGCCGGCCGCCGAGACTCCGCTCACCGCGCTGTGGGTGGCCGAGGTGCTGCGGCGCGCCGGAGCACCCGCCGGCGTGGTCAACGTCATCCCGACCTCGGAACCCGGCCCGGTGTCCGAGGCACTGCTGGCCGACCGGCGAGTCGGCACGCTGTCATTCACCGGTTCGACTGCCGTCGGAAAGATCCTGCTCGGGCAGACCGCCCGGCGGGCACTGCCGTCGTCCATGGAACTGGGCGGAAATGCGCCGCTCCTGGTCCTGGAGGGCGCCGACGTCGCAGCCGCGGTTGCCGGCGCGATGGTGGCGAAGATGCGCAACGGAGGATCGGCGTGCACCGCTGCCAACCGCTTCTATGTCCACGACTCGCTGGTCACCGAGTTCAGTGACGCCTTCGAGCAGGCTCTCGCCCGCCTGTCGATCGGTCCCGGTATGGACCCTGCCAACGACCTGGGCGCGTTGGTCAGCAAGCGGGAACGGGACAAAGTCATGGCGTTGATCGATCGAGCCGAGGATGAGGGTGGGCTGCCCGCCGCGGCGGGTACCGCTCCCGACACCGGCGCATTCCTGGCGCCCTACGTCGTGCGCGGAGTGCAGCACGGGCAGACACTGACCCGCGAAGAGATCTTCGGCCCGGTCGCGCCGATCGTCGCGGTGGACAGCACCGAGCAGGCGGTCACGATGGCCAACGACACCGAATACGGTCTGATCTCCTACGTGTTCGCCAAGGATCGGGCCGAGGGTATTTCTGTCGCACGCCGGCTGGAATCGGGCATGGTAGCGGTGAACCGTGGCGTGGCCTCGGACCCGGCGGCCCCTTTCGGCGGCATGAAGGAGTCCGGACTCGGACGGGAGGGTGGTTTTGCCGGTATCTATGAATTCCTCGAAACCCAGTACATCGCCGTAGACCTGTAGCGATCTCGACCGGTATGGCCCTCGGTGTGCTCGGAAGCATCGGGAGACATCTCACCGACGATCACGGCCGACCGATGAACGCTTTTGCTGCTCGACAGCTGCCACCTCCCCCGGCTGGATGGTTCCCGCCGGCCGCGAAGCGGCTTTTGCCGCGCAGACGTCCAGCAAGGCCGAAACCGGGGCCACGGTTCCCCCGCCCTGTCCCGCACTCAAGGAGGTCGCCGCAATGACGTCACCCGGCCTGCCGGGTTTGACCGGAGTGGACCACATCGGTGTCACCGTCCCGGATCTGGATCAGGCCCGGCAATTCTTCGTCGACGTGCTCGGCTGCACATTCCTGTACGAGCTCGGCGGGAAGGCTGATCCGGATCCGGAGGGCGACTGGATGACGCGGACACTCAACGTGCATCCGCGGGCCGCCATCGACCAGATCTACTTCTTCAGCTGCGGTACGCAGGCGGTCTTCGAGGTCTTCGAATATTCGGCACCCGATCAACGCACCGACTGGCCGCGCAACAGCGATCTGGGTGGACACCATGTCGCGCTCTACGTCAGCGATCTCGACGCCGCCGTCAGTTACCTCCAGGGGCGCCCGGAGGTGACGGTACTGGGCGAGCCGGTGGTCAGTTCGGGGCACCACGAAGGCCAGCGCTGGATCTACTTCCTGTCTCCATGGGGGATGCAGTTCGAGCTCGTCTCCTACCCACACGGCAAAGCGTTCTTTCACCGTCGCACAGCGGCATCCGAACAATCGACCGCGAAGGATTTCTGATGACTGCCCGACATTCACTTTCGCCACGAGCACCATGGGTCGAACTCGACGTGACAGACGCCGACTGGGATGCCGCCGACCGAGATCTGTTGGTGGCCATCTACAGCCAGCTCGTGCTGATCCGATCGTTCGAGGAGACCGTCCTCGAACTGTCCACTGCGGGCCTCATCCACGGCCCTGCGCACTCCAGCATCGGCCAGGAGGGCGGCGCCGTCGGCTCGGTGATCGGCTTGACCAGCCAGGACACGGTCAACGGTACCCACCGCGGCCACCACCAGTTCCTGGCCAAGGTGCTCGGTCACCTGGCACCCAAGGGCATCGACCCTCGCGAGCCGATCAGCACCGAGGTCCGGGCGGAGCTGGTCCGCAGCCTGGCCGAGATCTGCGGCCTGCAGCGGGGTTACAGCCATGGTCGGGGCGGTTCCATGCACCTGCAATGGAAGCAGGCCGGCGCGATCGGCACGAACGCGATCGTCGGCGGAGGAGTCCCGCTGGCCGCCGGATCCGCCTGGGCTCATCGGCACGCCGGTACCGATGCGGTCGCGGTGACCTACTTCGGTGACGGCGCCGCCAACATCGGCTCCACCCTGGAAACCTTCAACTTGGCTGCAGCCTGGAAACTACCGGTCTGTTTCTTCATCGAGAACAATCAGTACGCCGTCTCCACCAGCGTCCACGAGGTCACCGGCGAGGCACGGCTTTCCGCTCGCGGCCCCGGATTCGGCATCGCCAGTTGGAAGGTCGACGGGATGAACCCGCTGGCCGTCTACCTCACCATGCAGGAGGCACTGGCTCACATGAGGGCCGGCAACGGTCCCACCGTGGTCGAGGCCGACGTCTACCGGTACTTCCATCAGAACGGCGCATTCCCGGGCAGTGCGTTCGGCTACCGCAGCAAGGCGGAAGAGAAACAATGGCGGGCGCGTGATCCGATCAACCAGGTCGTCGCCCACCTGCTCCGGCGGGAGATCTTGACCCAGAGCGAACTCGACGCGTTCACCGGGCAGGCCACCGCGGTGATGGCCGAAATTCGTGACGTGCTGGTCGAACCCCTAACGGATGGGAAACCCGGCGAGCGCCGTATCAAGGCTGGGGAATGGCCGGACCCGACCTTTGTCGATGTCGGCGTTCGCGGTGACCTGGAGGAGTTCGCCGATGCTCCGCTTGCCGACATCGACGACTACGCCGGCGAACTCGAGGAGCGGAAATTCATCGAGGCAATTGCCGCGGTGCTGGGCCGGCAGATGGAGACCGACCCGCGGGTTCTGGTGATGGGCGAGGACGTGCACCGGCTCAACGGCGGCACCAACGGCGCTACCCGCGGTTTGAAAGAGCGTTTCCCGGACCGCATCCTGGGCACCCCGATCGCCGAGAACGCCTTCACCGGGCTGGGTGGTGGAATCGCCATGGACGGTCGATTCCGGCCGATCGTCGAGTTCATGTACGCGGACTTCATGTGGGTCGCGGCCGACCAACTGTTCAATCAGATCGGCAAGGCCCGGCACATGTTCGGAGGTGACGATCCGGTCCCGTTCGTCCTGCGCAGCAAGATCGCGATGGGCACCGGCTACGGCTCCCAGCACTCGATGGATCCCGCAGGAGTATTCGCGACCGCCGCCGGGTGGCGGATCGTCGCCCCCTCAACGCCTTTCGACTACGTCGGTCTGATGAACAGCGCGCTGCGCTGCCAGGACCCCGTGGTCGTGCTCGAACACGTCGATCTGTACGAATCGACCGGGCCGGCCCCGGTCGACGACCTGGACTACTGCCTGCCGGTCGGCAAGGCCGCAGTGCGCCGCGAAGGCGCGCAGATCACCGTCCTGACCTACCTGGCCATGACTCACTACGTCCTGAAGGCCGTCGATGAACTCGGCACGGTCGACGCCGAGGTCATCGATCTGCGGTGGTTGGACCGGGCCAGCATCGACTGGGACACCATCGGCGCCAGCATCCGCAAGACCGGCAACGTGGTCATCGCCGAGCAGGGTGCCCTGGGCACCTCCTACGGCAGTTGGCTGGGAGACGAAATACAGCGGCGCTTCTTCGATTGGCTCGACCAACCGGTTCAGCGGATCACCGGCGGCGAGGCATCGCCGAGCATCAGCAAGGTGCTGGAGCGGGCCGCCATCGCTCAGAACGCCGAAGTGGTCGCGACTCTCACCGACATCACGAAGTAGGAGGACTAGGACAATGGCTCAACTGCTGCGCATGCCCGAGGTCGCGGCCGGCGGCACCAAGGCCGTGCTGGCCTCCTGGTCGGTCACCGAGAACGCGACCTACACAGCCCAGGACACCTTGGCCGAAATCGAGACCGACAAAGCCACCGTGGATCTGGATGCCGAAGCGGACGGCGTGATCCTCAAGTTGTTGGTCACCGCCGGTGCCGAGGTGGCCGCCGGCGATCCGATCGCCCTCCTCGGTACTCCGGACGAGACCGGCGGCGACGTCGCTGCGCTGCTCGACGATCTGGGCATCGAGAAGCCGTCGACTCCGGCCGAAACCACCGCCGACAGCGAGCCGGCCGGGGTGGATGACGCTGCTGCGGCCACCGAAGGCGTGGCCGAACCGGCCGAACCGGAGGGCCCGGCCGAACCAGAGGGCCCGCCCGAACCATCGGGGAACAAGGGACCGGCCGCGGGCGCCGAACCCTCCGGGGGCGACGAACCGGCCGGGGGCGGCGGACCGCCGACTGACGGGGTGGACGGAGCGGGGAAGGACATCGCCCGGATTTTCTCCAGTCCGCTGGCACGCCGCCTCGCCCGAGACGCCGGACTCCCGCTCGGCGAGCTGCACCCTGGTTCCGGACCCGGCGGCAGGGTCAGGCGCAGCGATGTGGAAGCCGCGATCGCTGAACGCGAGACCCCGGCGACCAGCCCACCGGCCGCTCCGTCGGTCGCCCCCGCCGCATCTCCGGCCGCGTCCACCGCCCCAGCGGTCGGCGCGTCGGCGAGCGCGTCCGCCGGCTACGTCGACCAGCCGCACTCGAAGGTGCGACGGCTGGTTGCTGCTCGGCTGACCGAGAGCAAGCAGACCGTTCCGCACTTCTACCTCGACGGATCCGTTCAGGTCGACGATCTGCTGGCGCTGCGCAACGAACTCAATGAGGACAGCCCGGCGAGGCTGTCGGTCAATGACCTCATCGTCAAAGCGGCGGCGCAGGCGCACGTCCTGATCCCCGAGATGAACGTGATCTGGACGCCTGAGGCACTGCGGCAGTTCGAGCGGGTCGACATCTCCGTGGCCGTCGCGTCGGAGCGCGGCCTGGTCACCCCGACCCTGCGCAGCGTTGACGGCTCGACGGTGAGTTCGATCTCCGCGCAGATCAAGGACTTCGTGCGGCGCGCCGACGCCGGCAAACTCAAGCAGGAGGAGCTCGCCGGTGGAGCGTTGTCCGTCACGAATCTCGGCATGTTCGGCACCGAGAGCTTCGGCGCCATCATCAACCCGCCGCAGTCCGCCATCCTTGCGGTCGGCGCGGCCAAGCAGCAGCCCATCGTCGTCGACAACCAGATGGAGATCGGCACCATCCTTCGGGTGACTCTCTCCGTCGACCACCGAGCCATTGACGGGCGCCTGGCAGCGGAATGGCTGCGAACGTTCCTGCATATCCTCGAAAAGCCGATGCGTATTCTCACCTGAGCATTGCTGAAATCGATCCCGGTGGATTGTCAGCGGCCGGACAACCACGCCAACAAGAGCGTCGCGTTCCAGATTTGCGCCACCGGTCGGCCGACGGATCGTGAGGCTTCTGACTGGTGGAGTCCGATTCACCGCGAGCCCGCCTGCATCGAGCCCTCGTTGGCCCCGTGGCCGCGTTCGGTCACAATCTGGACACGAGCCAAACGGCCCCCGGACTGAGTCCGGGGGCCGTCTGTCTGTAATACGTGGTAGCGGGGGCAGGATTCGAACCTGCGACCTCTGGGTTATGAGCCCAGCGAGCTACCGAGCTGCTCCACCCCGCGTCGTTGTGGTGACATCACTGTAACAAGCCGATGTCACCACAACCAAATCGGTTCTGCCACAGGCGATGTGACAAGAGCGACAGCCGCGAACAGCTGCTCCCCCCCGATGTGGTCCGGGCACAAACCTACCCGCCGCTGCCCGACGGCGGCGGTGCGAGGCTGGCGCTGTTGTTGCCGGCGTTGGCTTGGTCGGCCAGAGTGAGATACGCCTTGACGGCGTCCTCGAGCTTCTGTGTTGCCGCACCGATCTGGCCAAGATCACCCGAGGCCTTGGCGGTGTCCAAGTTCTTTGCTGCGTTGTCCATCGCGGTGACCGCCGCAGCCAGATCCACCGGTGGCGGCTGCTGGGCGGTCGTGCCCGGTGACGTCGCCCCGGACTGGGGCTGGGTTGTCGGCAGCGCTGCGCCCGGGTCGGTGCCGTCCGTCGGCGCCGCGACCGGTGCGGTCTCCGCCGCCTGGGTCAACGCCTGCTCCAGGGTGGTGCCTACGCCCACCCGTCCCGCGTACCAGACCAGCACCCGGTTCAGCTGCGGGAAGGAGGTCGTCGACGCCTGTCCTTGGATGTAGAACGGCTCCACGTAGAGCAGGCCGTCGTTGACGGGCAGCGTCAGGAGGTTGCCGAAGATGACGCGCGCGCCACCCTGCTGGGTCGAGAGCGTGACCAGGCTGCTGACCTCCTGGGTGGTGCGGAACAGCTGCTGCACCTGCGTCGGGCCAGGCGTCTGCGTCGACGTGGGTAGTCGCAGGACGGTCAGCTTGCCGTAGTTGTTCGGGTCGGAGGACGCCGACACGTACGCGCTCATGAACTCCCGCTGGAAGCCGGTCAGCACGCTGGTCAGCTCGAACTCGGGCTTGTCCGAGCCGGGCAGCTTGACCTGCAGGTAGTACGGCGGCTGCGGGGCCTGGATGGCCTCGCTGACAGTCGGGTCGTTCGGCACCCGCCAGAAGCCGGAGCTCTGGAAGAAGTCGACCGGGTCGTCGACGTGGTAACGGACCAGCAACGACCGCTGCACCTCGAACAGGTCCTGCGGGTACCGGAAGTGCGCCTGGAGATCGGGCGATACGTCACCGGCAGGCTTCACCAGGCCCGGGAAGACACCCTCCCATGCCTTCAGCACCGGATCGGCCTTGCCGTCGGCCGCCCTGACCTCATAGAGCGTCACCGTGCCGTCGTAGGCATCGACGGTGGCCTTGACCGAGTTCCGGATGTAGGAGACCTGCGTGTTGGCCTGGCCGGTCCCACTGCGGGCCGCCAGCGAATTGTTCGTGGCGTCGGACAACGAGACGTTCTGTGCGTAGGGGTAATTCTGCGCGGTGGTGTAGGCGTCCACGATCCAGACGATCCGTCCGTCCACGACGGCCGGGTAGGCCTTGGTGTCGGTCGTGAGGAACGGCGCCGCCTTCTGCACCCGGGTCAGCGGGTCGCGGTAGTACATGATCTTGGACTCGGCATTGATCTCCGAGGAGAACAGGAAGTTGGCTTCCCCGTACTCGGTGGCGAAAACCGCACGCTGGAACAGGTTCCCGACCGGGACGCCGCCCTTTCCGGTGTAGGTGTAGCGGGTCGTCTCGGTGTCGTACTCGCGGGCCACCCCGCCCTCCGCCGCGCCGACGATCGCATAGTCGGTGGTCAGCTGGCCGTAATAGGTTCTCGGCTGCTGCACCGGGATGGGGTTGTTCGCCTGGCCGATGCTGGCGATGTCGGAGACTTTGTAATCGGGGTAGCCGTTGCTGACCTTGTTGGCGGGCGCGGCCACGAAGCCGTCGCCGTGGGTGAACACCATGTGCTCGTTGATCCAGTTCTTCTGCGCGTCGTTCAGTCCCTCGGCGTTGAGCTCGCGGGCGGCGACCACATAGTCCTGCGTGTTGCCGTTGACGGTGTACCGGTCCATGGCCAGCTGATCGGGGAAGCCGTAGAAGTTCCGGAGTTGTTGCTGCTGGGTGAAGGTCGGCGACAGCACATTGGGGTCGAGCAGCCGAGCGTTCGGCAGCGTGTCGGAGTCGCTGATGATGTCCCGCGGGTCGCCTGCCAGGACGGCAGGGTAATCCACGTAGTTGATCTGGTCGTCACGGATCTGATAGGCGGTTCTGGTCGCCTCGATGTTGCGCGCGATGTACTCGGGCTCCCGATTGATGCCGTTCGGGTTGACGACAACCTGCTGCAGCACCAGCGGCCACACGCCGCCGATCAGCACGCTGGAGAGCACCAGCAGGCCGAGCGCGATGGCCGGCAACTTGATGGAGCGGGTGAAGGCGCCGACCACGAAGCCGATCGCGCAGATCGCGGCGATCAGCATCAGGATGAGCTTGGCCGGCAACACCGCATTGATGTCCGTGTACGACGCTCCGGTGAAGGTGCCGCCGCGATTGGAGAACAGCAACTCGTACCGGTCGTACCAGTACTGGACCGCCTTGAGCAGTACGAAGGCGGCGACCAGCAGGGACAGTTGCAGGGTGGCCTGGGGGGTGATCCGGCGGCCCGGACCGCTCAGCCGGACGCCACCGAACAGGTACTGCACCACCGCGACACAGATGAAGCAGATGGCGATGATGACGAACAGCCAGCTGAGCACCATCTCGATCATCGGCAGCGTGAAGACGTAGAAGCCGACGTCGTTGCCGAACTGCGGATCGGTGGTGCCGAAGTCCCCGCCGTTGAGCCACAACTGCACGGTGGACCAGTTCGACTGGGCTGACAGCCCGCAGATCAGCGCCACCAGGCCGGAGATGCCGAACAGGAACAGCTTCGGCCGGGTGCTGACGATGGTGCGGTACGGGGCCAGCGGATCGATCTCGTTCGTCGGCACGAACACCGGTCGGGACCGGTAGGCGACGTACAAGGAGCCCCACACCAGTCCGCCGCCAACGATGGCCGCGATGAAGAACAGGATGATCCGGCTGAGGGCCTGCGTGGTGAACACCTCGCGGTAGCCCACCTCGCCGTACCAGAGCCAGTCCACATAGATGCCGACGAACTGGAACCACAGGATTGCCAGCACCGCAAGACTGACCAGCGCGATGAGAACCCGCTTGGCACGTCGGGACATGGTGGGCAAACCAACGGGGGGCCGCATGGCCACGGGTGAACTCCTCGGGGTCGTGACTTCGCTGTACTGCAGGGGGCACGTGGTGTCGATGTCGGCGCCCCGTTGGGACCCCTGTGCAAGCCGGGGCCCCGCCACCTCAACTGTAGGCATCGCCGGGAGGTTCCCCGGCGCGCGCTCGGGGTCGCAACGCGATTGTTGTGGGGCGCTCCGCTGACGTCTGCCGCGGAGGCCATTCCAGCACTCGCGCGGGCGAGATCGCTGTGAGGCCCGTGCGAAGATCATCGACGTGAGCACGCCGGACTGGTGGGAAGACCCTGATCTTGCGGTAGCCGTTGCGGAGGTGGAGGAGTTCGCGGCCTCCGCCGGCTGGGACGCTCCTGCCCAGCTGTTCGCGTTGGTGGCCACCGAGGAACTCCGTGCGGCGCAGCCCGATCTGGCTCCCTCTCTTGGCGCCGCCGTGTACACACCCATTGCCCAGGAGTCGCTGCCGGCCGGCGAGTTGTCCGAGGCACTGGCGCAGATTTCGTGGCCCGCGGAGGTCGCGGGCTGTGTACTGGTGCAGGAGATCGTCGTGCTCCCCCCGGAGGTCGGCGTGGATCTACCCGATGACCCGGCCGAGGCCGCGGAGATCGCCGCCCGTCATCCCGCCCGCGCCGAGGCCCGCCTGGTGGCCGGTGTGCTGCGGGAGGTCAAGGGCGGCGCGTGCCTGATGCGGTTGCGCGGCGAGCACGACGACGCCCCGCTGCGCGGCGGCGACCTGGCCCCCAACCTGTTGGCGACGCTGCACCTGACGTTCGAAGACTGACCCGAGGCGGTTGAGGCGCAGGCCACGCGTACCGGATCGGGCCTGTCGGTTCGGCCGGCCGATCAATCAGCAGCCGGCGGGCGTACCGCCGGCCTTGAGCGTTTCGAGCGCCGCCATCGCATCGTCGACGGTGGAGACCTTCACGAGCTCCAGGCCGTCGGGCACCTGCGTCACCGCCTCGGCGCAGTTGTCGGCAGGAACCAGAAAGACCGTCGCACCTGCCTCTCGCGCGGTGACCAGCTTGAGCAGCACACTGCCGATCGGGCCGACCTTTCCATCCGGGTCCATGGTTCCGGTGCCGGCGATGAAACGGCCGCCGGTCAGGTCCTCGTCGGTCAGCTTGTCGATGATCCCGAGAGTGAACATCAGGCCGGCCGAAGGGCCGCCGATCCGTTCCAGCGCAATGGACGTGGTGAACGGGGCGGTGGGTCGTTCCACCGCACCGATACCCAGGAACCCCTGGCTGCCGACCTCGGGATTGCTGCCGAGGGTCAGCTTCTCGGTGACCTCCTTGTCATCGCGCAGCACCTTCACGGCCACCACCTGACCGGGCGTGGTGCCCTTGAGAGCCGTTTGCAGGGAGGGGAAGTCGGTCACCTCAGCGCCGTCCACAGCCGTGATCCGGTCCTGCGGCTGCAATACGCCGGCGCTCGGCGAGCCATCGGGGATCTCACCGACATACGTCACGTTGGGATACTTCAGATATCGCAGCGACGCGATCTCAGCCGCCGATTGGGAATCCCGGAAGTCCCGTGCGTCCTGTTGTTTCACCTCGTCGATGGTTTTGTCCGGCGGGTAGTACTCCTCCCGCGGCGCGAGCGCATAGCGACCGGTGGCCCACAGCCCGAGGGCCTGGAACAGCGCGATGTGGTCGGTGATCGAGACGGTCGTCATGTTCAGGTGCCCGTCGCCCTGATCGCGGGTGGCCGACGCGGGGATGTCCGGGCCGCTGAAGGTGATGACCTCGGTGCCGTCCACCGATCCGAGTGTGTTGTAGGTGACGCCCGGCCCCACGGCGACGTAAGGAACGGGGACGACGGCGGCCGCGACGACCAGCACCGCGGTCACCGACGACCCGACCAGAACGGTGCGCGCGCGCAGCGTCATACGTGAGAACCAGGACATGGTTTCCGAGGGTAGGCGGTTCGGGCGTGGGAATTCCGCCCGCAGGATCGGGGCGGTTGCTGTGAACCCGTTCGCCCACGGCGATCAGCGCACGCCGGAGTGCCTCTGGGGGGCGATGTTCAGTACCGTGACCCTATGACGAATCTACCGTTCGGCTTCTCCCCTCCAGGTGACGACGACCCTGAGGGCAAGGGCGGTCAAGGACCGGTGCCGGGCGGTTTCGACCTCAACCAATTGGGCTCGATGCTCTCCCAGCTGGGCCAGATGATGTCCCAGGCAGGAGCCTCCGGCACTCAGACCGGCCCGGTCAACTACGAGCTCGCGAAGCAGCTCGCGACCTCACAGCTCCCCGCGTCGCACCCCGCCTCGTCGGTCGACGTGGCGAAGGTCGTCGAGGCCGTCAAACTGGCCGAAGTGTGGCTCGACGGCGCGACCGCGATGCCCGCCGGCGCACGCACCATCACCGCTTGGACACCGCGGCAGTGGATCGACGCCACCATGCCCATGTGGGAGAAGTTGTGCTCCCCCATTGCCGAGCAGGTGTCGAAGGCCTGGATCGACGGCCTGCCCGATCAGGCCAAGGCGCAGGCCGGCCCGCTGCTGGCGATGATGGGTTCGATGGGAGGCATGGCGTTCGGCTCGCAGATCGGACAGGGACTGGCGCAACTGGCGCCCGAAGTGCTGACGTCCACCGACGTGGGGTTGCCACTCGGACCAGACGGCACCGCCGCGCTGATGCCCCGGTCCATCGCAGAGTTCGGGTCCGGGCTCGACCTGCCCGAGGACCAGGTCCGTTTGTACCTGGCGGTGCGGGAAGCAGCTCACCATCGGCTCTACGCCGGGACACCGTGGCTGCGGGACCGGATCATCTCGCTGATCACCTCCTACGCCCAGGCCATCTCCGTCGACTTCTCCGCGGTCGAGCAGCTCGCGTCGTCGCTGGATCCGTCCGACCCTTCCAGCATCGAGGCCGCGCTCGGTCAAGGCATGTTCGAGCCGAAGATCACCCCTGGCCAGGAAGCTGCGATGGCGCAGCTCGAGACACTGCTCGCCCTGGTCGAGGGCTGGGTGGACACCGTGGTTGCCGAAGCGGTCGGCAACCGGCTGCCCGGTGCGGCTGCGCTGCGGGAGACCCTGCGCCGCCGCCGGGCGACCGGTGGGCCGGCGGAGCAGACGTTCGCCACGCTGATCGGATTGGAGTTGCGGCCGCGGCGATTGCGGGTCGCGGCCGACCTGTGGCGTGACGTCACGGCATCCCGCGGCATCGAGGGCCGGGATGCGCTGTGGGCCGATCCGGACCTGCTGCCGTCATCAGCCGATCTCGACGACCCGGCCGGATTCATCGAACGGGACAAGCAGTTCAGCGCGTTGCTGGCCGGCTTGGACGATCTGGAGGCAGAACTGCTCGACGACCCCGACGCCGGGTCGGCCGATCCTTCGGCGTCAGCACCCGGCGAATCCGGTGACGAACCAGACGATCAGGGGCCCCCACCACGCTCGGTTTGACGGGCGGGCGGCGCCGAGGAAGCGTCCGGTCCCTGTCTCGATGCGCTCGAGGATGGCCCGAGGCGCGGCAATGCCGTCACCAACGTGCCGAGCCGGATCGTCGGGGTTGCGCACCCGAGCCGAGGAAAACCAGGCTTGACGCGGCGGCGCTTACCACGCCCGGCAGGACCGCCTGGGTGACGCGAAGCGCTCCCCCGAGATTGACGTCGATCACCGCCCGCGGCAGCGGTGGAGCAGTCACCGCGTCCGCCCACTCGGAGGGTCCGGCCGCACCACCGGCAGCGGCTCCGGAACCGCCGGCTGCTCGGGCCGACAATCAGGCCCGTCCGGTGTTGATCATGACGCTCTGCGTGCTTCCGTCGGCGTGTCGTGCGCGGGGCCATGATCAATTCCGAGGTGGCGGTGGTCAGACGGCGCTGGACGGGCTCCACAGGTTGATTCCGGTGTCGACCGCGTGACCTTCGATCACCGACAGCTCGTCCGCGGTGAATGACAGGTTGTCGATCGCAGCGACGTTGTTCTCGAGCTGCCCCACCGACGACGCGCCGATCAACACGGAGGTCACCCGGTCATCGCGCAGCGCCCAGGAAAGCGCCAGCTGGGCCAGGGATTGCCCGCGCCCCTTCGCGATGTCGTTGAGCGCCCTGATGTGCTCGAGTGCCTCGTCGGTCAGCAGATCGGTGGACAGCGAGCCCCCGCGTGAGGCGCGGGAGTCCGCCGGGACCCCGTTGAGGTAGCGGTCGGTCAACATGCCCTGCGCGAGCGGGGAGAACGCGATACAGCCCACACCGAGCGTCCCGAGGGTGTCGAGCAGGCCGTCCTCGATCCAGCGGTTGAGCATCGAGTACGACGGTTGGTGAATGAGCAGCGGAGTGCCCATCTCCTTCAGGATCGCGGCGGCCCGCTCGGTGCGTTCCGGTGAATAGGACGAAATTCCCGCATAGAGCGCACGACCGGACACGACCGCAGTGTGCAGAGCGCCCATGGTCTCCTCGAGTGGCGTCTCCGGATCTGCGCGGTGCGAATAGAAGATGTCGACGTAGTCAAGTCCCATTCGCTGCAGCGAGGCGTCCAGGGACGCCAGCAAGTACTTGCGCGAACCCCGGTCGCCGTAGGGTCCCGGCCACATGTCGTAGCCGGCCTTCGTCGAGATCACCAGCTCGTCCCGGTAGGGCCTGAAGTCTTCCGCCATCAACCGGCCGAAGTTGAGCTCCGCGGAGCCGTACGGCGGGCCGTAGTTGTTGGCGAGGTCGAAATGCGTGACGCCCAGGTCGAACGCGCGCCGCAGGACCGCCCGTTGACGGTCCAAGGGGTCCACGTCACCGAAGTTCTGCCAGAGCCCCAGGGATACTGCGGGCAATTCGAGGCCGCTGCGGCCGACCCGTCGATAAGGCATGGATTCGTAGCGATCGGAAGCGGCGAGGTAGACCATCGAGTCAGTTTGCCAGCACCCGATCGACTGTCCACGGCGCCCTCGAGCGCGGTCGCCAACTGGCAGGGACGAAGCACTCAGCACGACATTTACCGGACCGGACAGGCCAGGATGCCGATTTCCACGCTCAGCGGCGGGTACGGTGAGCGCCGGTCCGTTCGAAGGATCGCTGGCTACGGGCTGTGAACTCCGGTGTCCGCGGTGCAGCTTGCACCCGGGCTCCTCGATGAAAGGAAGGCCAATGGCCGAGACCTACAACGGTTACTGCGTGAAGTGCAAGGAGAAGCGGGACTTCGAGGGTGAGGTTGCGGAGACCAACGGTCGGCGGATGGCCAAGGGCATCTGTCCGGTCTGTGGCACCAAGATGAACCGGATTCTCGGCAAGGCCTGATCGCTTCTCGACCGACGACTCTTCGCCGGCTTCTCAATCGGCTCTTCGCCGGCTTCACGACCGGCTGTGAGCGGTTCACCGGACGGGCGTCCATCGTGGCGCTCGGCTCGGCCGGCTTCATGTGAAGCCGTCGGGTGTACCGCGCCGCGGCGCGGCTCCGGACACGTGGCTCGATGGGCTGGTCGCTGGCAACACGTCGCCGATGAACTGTTCCCCGGCAGCGGCGCCCCTTCGGCAGAACGACCTGTCAGGTAGCGGTTCAACCGATGCCGTTCGGCGTTCGCACGCGCGTCCGATCAATGAAGGGCAATCCGGATCGCCACCCGGGGGCGAGCGCAGGCCTTTGCCCGGCCGCTCCGCCGAAGGTTTCCCAGCAGGGCGCCCGATGTGGACAACTCCTGCTGCGCGATGGCCTCTGTTGCACCCTGTGCCGGGGTGAGACCGGTGACAGATCGCCAAGTCGAAGCACGCGCATCACAACAACCGAGGTGGCCGGCGGGCAGCGCACGAGCGGCCCCGCAGGCCGCCGTCGACCTCGATGGCCGCTACGCACTGCCCTTCGGCATGAAAGTGATCGAGAGGGACAGCGACTGCGTGCAGATCGGTGTCGACCAGCCACGCACCGTCGTGGTCCGCAACGCACCGGCCCGAGCAGCGGCAGTTCTCGGCGGGCTGGACGGCGGCCGGACTGTCGCCGAAATCCTGCACTCCCTTGAGCTGCCGGACGACACCGGCTGGCTCCGCCTCCTGGATCAACTGCTGGCTGCCGGGATGCTGTTGCCGGTCCTCGGGCTCGACAGGTCACGACCGCCGATGACTGTCGGAGCCCACCTGTCCGAGGAGCGTGCCGGGCTCACCCATCGGTACGGACACGCGCCTGCGGCCCGCATCCTGCAGGCACGTGACGACGCACTGGTCGTCGTCCGAGGGCCGGGAGAAGTCGCACTTTCCATCACAGCGCATCTGGCCGCCGCAGGCATCGGGCACCTGCATCACGACAGTGCATCCCGGTCGATGCCGTGGCGATCCGGCCCATCTGCACCCGGCGGCGCAACAAGCGGCAACCCCGTACCCGAAAACGCGGCGGCCGGCAACCCGGCACCCGGCGGCGTGGCACCCGAAGAGCCCGGCCCCCATGAGCCCGCAGCCAACCGTCGGGGCCCGGAGGACGCCACCACGCGGCGGTTGGCCGAACTCCGGTCCCGATTCCCCGCACTCCGATTGCACTCCCCTGCCGCCCACCAGCAGCCCGCGGCCGTCGTGCTGATCGGTGGCGCTGTCCCCGACCTTGGTCTCGCCGCGGGGTACAGCCGCGCGCGGGTCCCGTATCTCGCGGTCGCCACCGGTGCCGCCCGAGTCGTCATCGGGCCGTTCGTGCTGCCGGGTCGATCCACCTGCCTGGTGTGCGTGCACCGGCACCGCACCGACGCCGACCCGCAATGGCCGGCGGTGGCCGGCCAACTCGGGGCTGCTGCAGCCCGCACTCCCGCCGTACTCGCCGCGGCCGCCGTGTGCCTGGCTGTCGGTGAGCTTCTGGAACACATCGACGGGGTACAGCCACCGCGAACTGTCGACGGCACGCTGGAATGGGAGACCGGATCGACGGCACCACGCCGCCGGACCTGGTTACAGCACCCGCAGTGCGGATGCCGCGTCATCCCGGCGGCCGTCGGCGCGGCTCCGAACCCCTGACGGGAGGGCTCGACAAATCCTGGCAGGAGCATCCACACACCGGACGGCCGGCCGCACAAAACTGTTGGGGGACCGGGATTCTGTCTCGGATCGGTGAGGTGCCAACTCGTGAAGTCAGGCTGGCCCAGAGCCTGCCCGGGCCGACGTCGGGCAATTGCCGCCCACCCGGGCCAGGTCTTTGTCACAATGGTCCGGTGTCCGACATCCCCAGAGGCGCCCTGAGCCGGACCGCTCGGTTGGCCAGCCTCCCGTTGTCGGCTGCCGGGCGTGCCACGCTCGGTCTCGGGCAACGACTCGCCGGCCGGGACAAGGACGAGATCTCCTCCGAATTGCAGCGCCGAACGGCCGAGCAGGTGTTCGAGGTGCTGGGCACGCTCAAGGGCGGAGCGATGAAGTTCGGCCAGGCGCTGAGCGTCTACGAGGCCGCCATTCCCGACGAGTACGCCGCGCCGTACCGCGAAGCGTTGACCAAGCTGCAGAATGCTGCACCCCCGATGCCGCCGGCCACCGTGCATCGGTTGATGGCGCAGCAGTTCGGAACCGGCTGGGCGTCGCGTTTCCAGCAATTCGACGACCGCGCGGCGGCGGCCGCCAGTATCGGCCAGGTCCACCGGGCGATCTGGAAGGACGGGCGGGAGGTTGCGGTCAAGCTGCAGTACCCGGGTGCGGATGCCGCGCTACGGGCGGATCTCGACCAGTTGTTCCGGGTGTCGCCGCTGATCGGCGTCGTCATTCCCGGTCTGCAGATCCGGCCGTTGCTGGCCGAATTGCGCGAGCGGATCCTGGAGGAGCTGGACTATTCGCAGGAGGCGGACAGCCAGCGCGCCTTTGCCGCCGCCTACGCCGGTGACGAGGATTTCGCGGTGCCGAGGGTCGTCGCCAGCGCGCCGAAGGTCATCGTGTCCGAATGGGTGGACGGCATCTCGCTCAGCAAGATCATTTCCGGCGGGACCGCCGAGCAACGCAACCGGGCGGGGTCGTTGCTGACGGAGCTGCATTTCGCGGCACCGGAGCGCGTCGGGCTGCTGCACGCAGATCCGCACCCCGGCAACTACATGCTGACCCCGGACGGCCGGCTCGCCGTCATCGACTTCGGTTCTGTGGCAAGGCTTCCCGACGGCGCCCCGCCGATCATCGGCCGCGTCACCAGACTGGCTCTCGACGGTGACGCCGACGGTGTGCTGGCGGCCCTGCGGCTGGAGGGTTTCATCGCGGCCGACTACCACCCCGACCCGCAGGCCCTGATGGAGTATCTCGTTCCCTTCATCGAGCCCTTGCGGCACGACACTTTCCACTTCACCCGCAGCTGGATGCAGGCGCAGGCCGCCCGCATGTCGGACTTCTCCAGCGAGGAATCGAAGATGGCGCGGCGTCTGAACCTGCCGCCGTCCTATCTGCTCATCCACCGGGTGACGTTCGGGTCCATCGGCGTGCTCTGCCAGCTCGATGCCCGGGCACCGTTCCTGGGAATGGTGGAGCGTTACCTTCCCGGATTCAGCGACGACTGACCGGGCGGCACTGCGCTCGTCGTCACCACCATTCGCGATCCAGCCGTGACTCGATGCCGCGGAGGTTTTCCCGCGCGCAGCGGTCGCACACCCACACCGCGCCCCGCCGGGGATCCACCTCACGCATCCAGGTGATCGGCGGCGGAGCGGCAACCGCTCCGCACATCGAGCAACTCGCCGCCGCGGTGTCAGGCATTCCGGGACGATAACCCTTCCGATGCCGTCGACCCCCACGCGCCGCGGTGCGTGGGGGTCGAGTTGGAGTCAATCGTGGCGGCAACCGTTCGGCAGCGTTCGGGTCAGCACTGTTCGGGTCAGCACTGCTCGGGTCAGCGGTGGTCGGTCAGCGTTGGTCGGTCAGCGTTGGTCGGTCAGCGTTGGTCGGTCAGCGGTATCGGTCAGCGGTATCGGTCAGCGGTGCAGCCTGGCCGCCTTGCGGAAGGAACGAGCGCGCCGAACCTGACGAGCCCTTTCGCTGTCCCGCTGGATCTCGCGCATTCGGTCGCGAGCCAGATCTTCGATCATGGAACTCATGTCATTCCTCCGGAGATGATGCGTGACCGTCGGAGGTCGCGCAGAAGCATTGTGAGAGTTGTTGTTTCGTTCATCTCGCCGTCGGCGAGCAGTGAATTCGATCGGCTGTGGGGCCGATCGAACGGACCGGTGACCGAGCGGATCACGCCGCTCGATCACCGATGTGCGGCAGCCGTTCGGCTGGACGCGGGTCATGCCGCGATCTTCCGGGGACGTCCTCGTGGACGCTTACGGGCGATCACAACGCCGTGGTCGAAGATCTCACCGCCCCAGACGCCCCAGGGTTCGGCTCGTTCGAGCGCGGCTTCGAGGCACTGTTGCCGGATCGGGCATTCGACGCAGAGCGCCTTCGCCCGCTCCAGCTCGTCGGGCCGTTCGGCGAAGAACAGGTCCGGGTCACCGGTATGGCAGGGCAGGTCGTCGATGAAGGAGGTCTCGGGTAATTCGAGGAGTTGCATCACGGGTGTTCCTTCTCCGTGAGAGGAATGGATGGTGAACAGAAGCTGGATCAGTCCCGCATGGGGTTCAGAGTCCGGTGACGGTGCAGCAGATACGAAACGGCCGCGGATTCGTCAATGTGGACGAACCGCGGCCGGAGGCGAGCGAATGCCTGGCGATCAAGCCAGGTGCCGCACTCCGTACCGCAGCGTGGCGACGGCGTCGCCGAGGACAAAGATGTGCCCCTGGCGCGGTCGTGCCATCACGGTGGGAAAGGCCTCGAACCGCATCGAAGACACGACGCCGGCACCGAGCCAACCGCTGGTGTTCACCAGATTGGACATTCGGCACCTCCCTTGCGTCCGCGTCCCCGTCCATACGGGGTGCCTGCGCGGCGATCATTGTTGCCGCCGCGCTGTGAGTGGTCACTACTCGATCACAACTGCTGCCGCGCCATGGCTCACCTGCCGCCTGGTGACGCACCAACCGTTGAAGACATTAGGGCGGCGCCGCAGGCGGGCGCAACCGAATTAACCGAGAAAGTTGAAAAACTTCTGACAGTCGGTTCTGCGGCGCCGACCAGGCCTCGCCGGAAGCCATCCGGCGAAGAACTTTCGCCGACAACGATTTTCGGTTCCCGCCTGCGCAGCCGGCTTCCGGGCTATGGCCGTCCGGCGGTGACCAGGTGTTCACCGGCCCTGCGGTGTACCCCGACCGAGGCCGCTCAGCGAGTGGCGCTGACGATGCCCAGGACGTCCTTGCCGTACGCATCGAGCTTTGCCCGCCCGATCCCGGGGATCGACAATAACGCCGCGTTGTCCGTCGGCCTGCGCTCGGCGATGGCCAACAGCGTCGCGTCGGAGAACACCACGAACGCGGGCACCGACGCCTCGCTGGAGCGGGTCTTGCGCCAGACCCGCAGCGCGTCGACCAGTTCGGGATCGGCCGAAGAGGGGCAGGACGCACACCGCCCCACCTTCACCTGTGCCGGGGTCAGCAGCCTGCCGCCGCACAACCGGCAGCGTCCCGGACCGTTGGTCCGCTGGGAACCGCCGGCAGGGTTGGTCGCGTCCGGGGCGATGCCGGTGAGGAAACGACTGCGGCGGCGGGTTTTCCGGCCGCCCTGGGTGCGCGACAGCGCCCACGACACGGCCAGTCTGGTCCGTGCCCTTGTCACTCCGACGTAGAAGAGCCGACGCTCCTCCTCCACCTCCTCCGGCGTCTCCGCGTGCTGGATGGGCAGCGTGCCGTCGGTGAGGCCGACCAGGAACACGGCGTCCCACTCCAACCCCTTGGCCGCGTGCAGAGAGGCCAGGGTCACCCCTTCCACGGTGGGCGCATGCTGCGCCTCGGCGCGCTGATCGAGCTCGGCGGCCAACGCAACCAGGTTCGCGGTGGGCATGGCATCAGCAAGTTCCTCGGCAACGGTGACGATCGCGGTCAGCGAATCCCAGCGATCGCGCAGCGCTCCGGCCGGCGGTGCATCGTCACTGAGTCCGATGGTGCCGAGCAGTCCGCGCACCGTCGGCACCAGGTTCGCCGGCCGCTCCGGCACCGCCTGGTCGTTCTCGGACTCGTCGGCACCCTCGCTCGCAAGAACCGAGGGCGAGCCCGCCATCGTCCGTGCGGCGTTGCGCAGCAGGGCCATCGCCTGCCGCACCTCGGCCCTGGCGAAGAATCGCTCCCCGCCGCGCACCAGGTACGGCACGTTGTGCTCGGTCAACGCGGCCTCGTAGACCTCGGACTGCGCGTTGATCCGGTAGAGGACGGCGATCGAGGACGCCGGCATCCCGCCTTCGATCAGCGCGGCGGCGGCGGCCGCGACCGCGTTGCCCTCGGTGTGCTCGTCGGGGTGCTCGGTGAACGTGACGTCGGGGCCGTCGGGCAGCGCTGCGGTGAGCCGCAACCGGTACTTCGCGGCGATACCGCTCGATCCGGCGATGACGCGATTCGCCATCGAGACCACCTGTGGCGTCGAGCGGTAATCACGCTCCAGACGGACAACGGTGGCGTGCGGGAACCGCCGTTCGAACCCGAGCAGGTAGCCCGGCGACGCACCGGCGAAGGAGTAGATCGTCTGGTTGGCGTCACCGACGACGGTCAGCTGGTCCCGGCCGCCCAGCCAGGCATCCAGCGTGCGCTGCTGCAGCGGCGTCACGTCCTGATACTCATCGACGACGAAAGACCGGTAGCGCGAACGGAACTCCCGGGCGACGGCCTCGTCGTCCTCGAGTACCGCACAGGTGTGCAGCAACAGGTCGTCGAAGTCGAGTTGTTCTGCGTCCTGCTTCACCGACTCGTACACCTCGAACACCTTGGCGACCGTCTCGGCCGGCAACGGGGTGTCCCGTTGATGTTTCGCGACAGCGGACAGGTAGTCGCCCGGGCCGGCCAGAGATGCCTTGGACCACTCGATCTCTCCGGCCAGGTCGCGCAGCGTCGCGGCGTCGGTGCTTGCGTTCACCCGACGGGACGCGACAGCCACGAGTCGCAGTTTGTGCTCCAGGACCGGCCACAGGGTGCCGCCGACCGAGCGGGGCCAGAAGTATCGCAACTGCTTGAGCGCGGCGGAGTGGAAGGTCCGGGCCTGGACCCCGCCGACCCCCAGCGAGCGCAACCGCACCCGCATCTCGCCGGCCGCGCGAGTGGTGAAGGTGACCGCCAGCACCTCGGAGGATGCGTGCGCGCCGGAGCCGACCAGATGCGCGATCCGGTGAGTGATGGTCCGCGTCTTGCCAGTTCCGGCCCCCGCCAGCACACAGACAGGGCCGGGCGGGGCCAGTACCGCGGCCCGTTGCCCGTCGTCGAGACCGGCGAGTACGTCCTGTTGCACCGCGACATTTTCGCACACCTGTACGGCCGATCAGCTCGACCGGCGCGCGCTGTGGATGGCGGCCGCCTCTGCACCGCCGGCGATCAACGGGGCACTGACCCGCGCGGTCAGCCGGCCCAGCCCTCGATCATCCGGCGGGCGATCGACACCTGGCCCGGCAGGATCACCTCCGGATCGGCCGCTGACGGACCGGAACCGCTCGCCCGAAGCCACCTGTCGGTGCTGCCGGGGTCAGCGGCCTCGGCTGCAAGGACCGCCCTGACCTCGTCGCGGCGGTACCACCTGGCCTCCTCGATTTCACCGTCGCGCGGCAGCAACGGAGCGCCAGGTTCCGCGCGCGCCTCGAAGCCGATCATCAGCGACCGCGGGAACGGCCACGGCTGCGAGCCGAGATAGCCGACGTCGGTGACATGCAACCCGACCTCTTCCAGCACCTCCCGCACGACGGTGCCCTCCAGTGACTCTCCCGCCTCGACGAAGCCGGCGAGCACCGACATCCGACGGGCCGGCCAGACCGGTTGCCGGGCAAGGACCATCGAGCCCTCACCGTCGTGCACGAGAACGATGACTGCCGCGTCGGTGCGGGGGAACTCGTGGTGGCCGTTGGGGCAGATGCGGGACCAACCGGCCGTGGTGGGCGTGCTCGGCTCGCCGCACGTCGGGCAGAACCCGCCTGCTGCGTGCCAGGTGAGCAGTGCGGTGGCCGTGGTCAACAGACCGGCGTCGGCGTCCGGCAGCAGCGCCCCCCACTCGCGAAGCACACCGCCGGCGCCGACGTCACCGCGCACCGCCCAATGGTCGACCCCGCCGACGGCACCCAGCAGCACTGCGTCCGAAGGCGGATGCGGCGCCACCGCCGGCGCGGCCACGGTGCGCAGCCGCCCCGCGTCGGTGTCGATCGCCGCCCGACCGCGCGAATCGAGCGTGAGCACCCTGGCCCTGGGCCATTCACGCTCGATCCGCTCGGCATCGCGGAGATCTTCGGACCGGTCGGCGGTGCCTCGGGACAGCAGCGGCGTGTCGATCCGGAAGGTTGCCGGGGACGCCGACGGCGTCACCGGAGTGGCCTGGTGCGGTGCGCTCACGCGAAGTCCACATCGCCCAGGCCGCGCAGCTGCGTTTCCAGCACACCGATGTCACCGACGACGACACCGGTGAAGTTCGCCGGCGCCAGCATGTCGGCCGCGGCCGCGGCGACCTCGTCGACGCTCACCGCCGACAGCGCCGCAGGATGGTCCCGTAGCCAGTTCTCGTCGAGCCCCGCGCCGGCCAGCATCGACAGCGTGGAGGCGAAGCCGGCCTGCGTCGCCAGCGAGGTGGCCAATGTCCCCAGGGCATAGTTCCGGGCCGATTCGACCTCGTCGGCTGACGGTGGCAGCAGGCTGATCCGGCCCAGTTCGTATTTCGCCTCGAGCAGCGCGGGCGCCGTGGAAGGTGTCGTGGTGTCGAAAGCGACGGACACCGCCGCGGTCTGCGGCCAGAACTCCAGCAACGACCGCGCACTGTAGGTGTAGCCCTTGTCCTCACGGATGTTCTCCACCAGCCGGGAGGAGAAGTAACCGCCGTAGACGAGATTCGCCAATTGGTGGGCGGGGTAGGCAGGGTCGCTGCGCGGCACCGCCGGACCGGAGAGCCGGATCTGGGACTGGACCGCGCCCGCGCGATGGTGCGCGAGCAGATCACCGCCGACGATGCCCGGCGGCGGCTTGAGGGTCCGGGCGACGGCACCGTCCTGCCCGGCCCATCCCGCGAGCGCGGCAGCCGCGACGTCGGCGGCCTTGGCCGGACTGAGATCGCCGACCAACACGAGCGTCGAGCCACCGGGCACGAGGCTGCGTTCGTGAAGCCGGCGCAGCACCGCGGGCGCGACGGCTGCGACGAGCTCGGGATCGGGCATGTCCCACGCCGCCGGATGCTCGCCGAACCGGCGCTGCTGGAGGAATCGGTGGGCGACGGCGGACGGCTGGGTCGCCGCAATCGCGAGGTGCTCGACCAACCGGTCCCGCTCCCCCGTCACGTCGGAGCGCCGGTACGCCGCATCGGTCAAGCAGTCGGCGAGGACCGACAACAGCACCGGAAGTCCGGTGGACAGCACCGATCCGGTGATCATCAACCGTTGCGGGTCCACGGAGGCGTCCAGATGGCCGCCCACCAGTGCCAATTCGGCGTCCACCTCCTCCCGGTCCCTGGAACCCGTACCCAGAAGCATGGTGGACGCCAGCATCTCGGCGCGGGCAGCGTGCACCCGGTTGGTGCCGGCGAACGGAACCCTGAGCCTGACCTCGACCAGCGGGCTGCGAGGTTTGCGGGCGGCGACGACGGTGAGGCCCGAGTCCAGCTCCACCCGCCGCAGCGTCGGCGGCCGCACCCGGCCGGTCAGCGTCATGGGCGGAACGGGCCGCGGTCCGGTGTCGGTGCGGCCGATGTCGTCGGCCGTGCGGCGGGTCATCAGCGTGCCCCTGCCGGCACGACGCGCAGCACGGCGCAGCGTCCGGGGTCCAGCGAACGGGCGGCCTCGGCGACCTGCTCGGCGGTGACGGCGTTGAGCACTTCCGGTAGCTCACCGAGCAACTCGGCTCGGCCGTGCAGCAGCTCCAGTGTTCCCAGCGACCGGGTGCGACTGGAGATGCTGTCGTTGTCCCGGTAGAGCGAAGAAGCGAAACGCGCTCGTGCGCGCTGCATCTCCGCCTCATCCGGACCCTCCGCGGCGAGCAGCGCTATCTGCTCGGCGCTGGCGTCGATGACCGCTGCCGCCGGCACCTCGGCGGGATGCAGCGCACCCAGCACGAAGACATCCGGATCACGCGAGTCCAGCGGGCCACCGAGCAATCCCGGGGTCGCCCAGATGTCTGTGGCCAGCGACGCTTTGGCCACCACAGCGCTCTGCAATCTGGATGACTCGCCCTCGGTGAGCATCCCGGCCAGTACGACGAATGACAGGTAATCGGACAGTTCCGAGACCGGATCGGGCAAGCGCCAGCCGACGGCCAGCGCCGGGGTCGGCGCGTGCTGGTCGATCACCTCCTCCTCCCGGACCGATGTGGGCCACGGCTCGTCGAAGGACGGCCGGACTGGGGCCGACCGGAACGGAACATCGGCAAAATGCCGGTGTATGAGCTCGGTGGCGGCATCGACGTCCATATCACCGCAGACGGCCAGGACTGCGTTGTCGGGGGTGTAGTAGGTCTCGAAGAATTCCGCGCAATCCTCGACCGTCGCTGCCTGGAGATCGACGAAGTCGCCATATCCGTTGTGCGAGTTGGCGAACGAGTCGAACATGATCGCCGGCAGTTGAATCCACGGGAATCCACCGTAGGGTCGGTTCAAGACGTTGAGCCTGATTTCCTCACTGACCACATCGACCTGGTTCGTCAGGTTCTCGGCGGTGATCTTGGGCGCCCGCATCCGGTCGGCCTCGAGGAACAGCCCGCGTTCCAGAGCCCCGGCGGGCACGACTTCGAAGTAATCGGTGTAGTCGGTGTGCGTGGAGCCGTTGAAGACTCCGCCGGAGGACTGCACGAGGCGGAAATGTTCCAGCTTGGGCAGCGATTCGCTGCCCTGGAACATCAGATGCTCGAACAGGTGCGCAAACCCGGTGCGGCCCTGCGGTTCCGAACGGAAGCCGACGTCATAGTGCACCGCGACACCGACCACGCCGGCACCCTTGTCCGGTGCCAGGACAACGCGAAGTCCGTTGTCCAGCCGGAACCGCTGCACGGGATAGTCCGCGCGTGGAATGCGACTTGTGGTTCGGGAAGGGCGGGAAGTGGGCCTGGCGGCGGTGGGCACGCGACCCACCATAACCGCGGTCCGCCGCAGGCCCCGATGGGACACCGGCGGAGGACTCAGTGGGAGACGCCGCGATGGGTGAACAACTCGTCCTGCAGGCTGGCCGCCAGGGTGGAGGTGTACGGGAAGATCAGATCGACACTGGACATCTCGCGACTGCGCGCCGCGTCGTCCGGTGACCACGGGAAGGCGCTGTGCTGCCGTTCCGGGCCCACCGCGACGGCATGGGGTCGGCTGGGCAGGCCCTCGTCACCGGTGGCCGCGGTGGCACGCGCCTGGGCTGCGGTGAAGGGGCCGTGCCCGTTGTGATCCGGGAACTGCATCGACTGCGGATCTGTCCACAAGCCGCTCCCGCCGTGAGGGGTCGCCTCGGCCGACTCGGCTGCCGCGTGCGTGTTGTCATCTCCGACAGCCGCGAGCGCCGGCGCCGCCGCCCGACCGCGGGCGGAGTTGTCCGGAACATCAACGGAGCGGCCGCTTTCCGCGGCGGCGTGCTCCGGAGCCGGATCAACGGGGGTGCCATCCTCCGCGTCTTGCATCCAGTGTCCGCGGAGATCGGTGGCCGCGTGCCGGTATCGCGCCGGTCGCCCTCGACCGTCGACGTAGACCGCGAGCGCGGCGGCGATCGCGAGCAGCCCGGCGACTGCCAGTCCGAGGGGCAGCAGCGAGCCCGGAGCGGTCGTTCCGCCGGTCTCGGCGAGAGCCACCGTGGACAGCTCACCCGAGCGGTACCGCACCGCCAGCTGCTGACCTTCCTGATAACCGCAGGCGTCGAGCGTGGCGCGCCCCGGGGCACTACCGGTGGCCGAATCGACCGGCGTCATGACATCGACGAGGGTCTTGCCCGACCCGGCGGTGCAGGCCAGCGACGACACGACGACCGCCGACGCGTCGACCATGCCGGTGTCCGGGTCCGCGTCTGCCCGAGACCCGATCCAGGAGCCGACTGCGATCACCGCGACGACCATGGCTGTGAGCGCACCTGTGATCACCCGCGCGCGCGAACGGGACGCCCCCCTGGCATGTCTCCCCATAGCAAAGATGATGACATAACACGCGTCCGGAAGTGCCCGATTTGTGTGATGAGGATGACGTCGCGCCGGATTGATCGACCGCCTCCGCCCTCAGGACCTGCCCCCGGTGACGGCTCGGCGCGCCGTCCGCTGGCAAACCGTGCGCTCTACAGGTCGAAGCCCAGCTTGCGCAGCTGCCGAGGATCCCGCTGCCAATCCTTGGCGACCGCGATGTGCAGGTCCAGGTAGACCCTCGTACCGAGCAGCGTCTCGATCTGGAGCCGGGATCGTTTCCCGACGTCGGCAAGGCGGGAGCCCTTGTGTCCCAATACGATCGCTTTTTGTGAGTCGCGCTCCACGAAGATTGTCACGAACACCCGGGTGGGTTGTGACGACCCCGCTTCGGGCGGCACGATCTCGGTGACCAGGGCAGCCAGGGAATGTGGCAACTCCTCCCGAACGCCGTCCAGCGCCGCCTCCCGAACCAGCTCGGCGATGCGGGTGTCGATCGGCTCGTCGGTGACCTCGGCGTCCGGGTACAACCGGCCGCCTTCCGGCAGGCGCGCGATGAGCAGGTCCGCCAGCAGGGCCACCTGGTCACCGGCGACGGCCGACACCGGCACGATCTCGGCGAAGTCGGACAAGGCCGCAACGGCCACCAGTTGCTCAGCGATGCGGTGCCGGGGGACCCGGTCGGTCTTCGTCACGATCCCGACGATCGGCGTCCCGGCGGCCTGCTCCTTCAGTTCGGCGGCGATCCTGCGGTCGCCCGGGCCGACGGCCTCGTCGGCGGGCATGCAAAAGCCCACCACGTCGACATCCGCCCACACCGTGCGCACGAGATCGCCCAACCGCTCACCCAGCAAGGTCCGCGGGCGATGCAAGCCCGGGGTGTCGACGATCACGAGCTGCGCGTCCGGCCGGGTGAGGATGCCGCGCACTGCGCGCCGGGTGGTCTGAGGTTTGTCCGAGGTGATGGCGATCTTCTCGCCGACCATGGCATTGAGCAGGGTCGACTTCCCGGCGTTGGGCCGGCCGACGAAGCAGGCGAAACCCGCGCGATGCGGCCCCGACGCAGCGCAGGTCATATCGCTGTCGGTGCTCATCGGGCCGACCGGGTTCTGACAGTGCCGTCGGTACCGGCGAGCAGGATCACGGCGGTCTCCATGTCAGCGGCAGCAGCGAGCGACGCAAGATCGACTGCAGCCGCATCGCTGACCACCACCAGCGCCTCCAGTTCCTGTGCGCCGGAGGCGACCGCTGCCGCGACCGCGGCCTGCGCCGCGGTCAGCTGCAGCGAGCGCAGTACGACGCCGGCAGCCGCGTAGGTGCGGCCGTCCTGGTCGCGGACCGCGGCACCCTCCGCCGTGCCTGCGCGGGCGCGTGCGCCCCTGGCCAGCACGATCAGCTTCTCGTCCTCCGGATGGAGCATGCCGGCGACCCCGTCAGTTGTGGACCCGGCGTCGCCGCCACCGGAGAGGGCGGGCGTCATCGGCGGACTGCCTTCTCGTCGACGGGCACCGGGGAGGCCGCGGGTGCCGCGCCGTTGCTCGGGTCATCGACGCCCGCGCTGTCGACACCGTTGTCGTCGACCCCCTTGTTGTCGACACCGTTGTTGTCGACACCGCTGTTGTCGACACCGTTGTTGTCGACACCGTTGTCATCGAGCCGAGCTGTGTGCTCGGCCGGGAAAGGACCGCCATCAAGGTCGGCCTTTTCCTCGGCCAGCTTCTTGGCCTGTTTGGCAGCCTGCTTCTCGGCCCGTCCCTGCTTGCTCTTCTCTGCCTTTGCGGCCCGCTTTTCGGCGTCCGCCTTCTGCGCCTTCACCCGCTTGTCGGCGTCCGCCTTGTCGGCCTTCTCCCGCCGCTCGGCCAGGTCCGCCTGCTCGGCGCGCTCGGCCTGTTCGGCGCGGTCTGCGCGATCGGCCTCCCGCTGGGTCGCTTCGTCCTTGGCTTCCTGGCCGATTTCCTCCGCCGTCAGCCTGCGAACCAGCAAGGTCTGCACCCGTGGCCGGCCCCGCCGGTCGACACCGGGCTCGCCCAGCAGGTGCAGGTTTTTCACCGTGGCCTCCGATCCCGGCAGCGGGACCCTGCCCAGCAATTGCGCCAGCAGACCGCCGACGGTGTCGACGTCCTCGTCGGGCAGTTCGACGTCGAACAGCTCGCCCAGATCCTCCACCGACAATCGTGCGGAAACGCGATACTGCTCGTTCGGCAACGCTTCGATGGGCGCCGGCGTGTCGGCGTCGTATTCGTCGGTGATCTCTCCGACGATTTCCTCCAGCAGGTCTTCGATGGTCACAATGCCTGCGGTGCCGCCGTATTCGTCGACCACGATCGCGAAGTGCGTGCGGTCACGCTGCATTTCGCGCAACAGGGCGTCGACGTTCTTGGATTCAGGCACGAACACGGGCGCGCGCATCACCTCGGACAGCACGGGCCCGCGGTCACCGGGATCGAGCGAGATCGCCCGGGCGATGAGGTCCTTGATGTACACGACCCCCAGGACGTCATCCACGTCCTCGCCGACCACCGGGATCCGCGAAAAGCCTGATCTGGTCGCCAGATGCAGCGCCTGCCGCAGCGTCTTGTCCTGCTCGATCCACACCACCTCGGTGCGTGGAACCATCACCTCGCGAACGATCGTGTCTCCCAGATCGAAGACACTCTGCAGCATCTCGCGTTCGGTTTCCTCGACAACGCCGCTGTTGCCTGCCATGTCGACCAGCTCGCGAAGCTCGATGTCTGAGGAGAACGGCCCTTCGCGAAAGCCCCGGCCCGGGGTGATGGCGTTGCCGATCAGGATCAGCAGCGACGCCACCGGGGACAACACCTTGGCCAGCGCCCTGGTCGGCCCGGCGAGCGCCAGCCCGACACTGTAGGGATGCTGGCGTCCGAGAGTCCTGGGCAACACGCCGATCGCGACGTAGGTGATGACGACGACGACGATCACCAGCGCGATGCCCACCCACAATTGGAAGCCGAACAGACTGAGTGCGACCTTGGCCACCATCACCGTCGCGGTGATCTCCGCGGCAGTCCGCAGCAGCAGGAGCAGATTGGTGTACCGCGGTCGGTCGTCGGTGATCCGGCGCAGTGACGCGGCGCCGCGACGGCCCTCCCGCTCCAGTTCCTCGACGCGGGCCGGTGACACCGTGGTGATCGCCGCGTCCGCCGCTGCGAGCAGGCCGGCGATCGGGATCAGCGCCACGGCGAACACCAGCAACAACACATCCATGCTGTCCATCGCCGGGTCAGCTCCGGCCGTGAGCTTCGGCGCCGGGTTCGTGGTGTCCGGCCTGCTCACCCAATCCGACGGTGTCCAGGACCGCGGCGTCGAGCGCGGCAAGCCGTTCCTTGCGTGCCAACGCGCTGCGCAGATCCCGCCAGGTGTCCAGCAATTCGTTCTGCAGCCGGAACATCTCGCGCTCCTCGGCGGGCTCGGCGTGGTCGTAGCCGAGCAGGTGCAGCACACCGTGCACCGTCAACAGGTGCAGTTCGTCGTCGAGCGAGTGGCCGGCCTGCTCGGCCTGGGACCGGGCCACTGCGGGACACAGCACCACGTCACCGAGCAGCGCCGGGCCGGGACCTGATTCATCGGGGCGCCTGGCGGTGTCCAACTCGTCCATGGGGAAGCTCATGACATCGGTCGGCCCGGGTTCGTCCATCCACTTCACATGCAGTTCGGTCATCGCTTCGACGTCCACCAGCAGGATCGACAACTCGGCGAGCGCGTTGATCCGCATCCGGTCGAGCACGTAGCGGGCCACCGCCACGATCGCGATCTCGTCGACGTCGACGCCGGACTCGTTCGCGACCTCGATGGTCATCGACCCGACTCCCGATGGTGTCCACCGGACGCCGGCCCGAAGCGGCGTTGCTGCCGATCACCCGCCGGGTGCGGGTTCCCGGCGGAGGCGTTCTCGGCGTCCCAGCGCTCGTATGCGTCCACGATCCGACCGACCAGCCGGTGCCGCACGACGTCGGATGAGGTGAGCATCGAGAACAGCACATCGTCGACGTCGTCGAGGATCTCGCGCACCACCTGAAGGCCGGACCGCTGCCCACCGGGCAGGTCGACCTGGGTGACGTCACCGGTGACGACGATCTTCGATCCGAACCCGAGCCGGGTCAGAAACATCTTCATCTGTTCCGGCGTGGTGTTCTGCGCCTCGTCGAGAATGATGAACGCATCGTTGAGGGTGCGGCCGCGCATGTACGCGAGCGGGGCGACCTCGATGGTGCCGGCCGCCATCAGGCGCGGGATCGATTCCGGATCGAGCATGTCGTGCAGTGCGTCGTACAGCGGGCGCAGGTAGGGATCGATCTTGTCCGACAACGTGCCGGGCAGGAACCCGAGCCGCTCGCCGGCTTCGACGGCGGGCCTGGTCAGGATGATGCGCGTGACCTGCTTGGCCTGCAGTGCCTGCACGGCCTTGGCCATCGCCAGATAGGTCTTGCCGGTTCCGGCCGGGCCGATCCCGAAGACGATGGTGTGCTGGTCGATGCCGTCGACGTACCGCTTCTGGTTGAGCGTTTTGGGCCGGATGGTGCGACCGCGGCGGGAAATGATGTTCAGACCCAACACCTGTGACGGCGAATCGGTTGTGCCGTCGGGATCGGCGAGCATCCCGATGGTCCGGCGAACCGCGTCGGGTGTGATCACCGACCCGGACTCCTGCAGTGCCAGCAGTTCTCGCAGCGTGCGCTCGGCAAAAGCGACATCCTCGGCGCTACCGCGCAGGGTCACCCGGTTTCCGCGGACATGGATGTCGGCCGACAGATGCTCCTCCAGCAACCTGAGCAGCGAATCCCGAGAACCCAGCAGCCCCATCATCTGCCGCTCGTCGGCCACCACGAGGGTGGATTCGCCGATGGAACGCTCAGGCGTCCGCGCCGACAGCTCCGCTGCGGTTGGCACCGGGTTCGCGGCGCTCAGCTGACCCGGTGCGTGCTCCCCCGTCGAGGTGCCACGCCGAGCGCCGGCTCCGTCGGCATCGGCGCTCCGGCGATCGGCACCGAGCGGGTTGTCGCTGTTCAGCTTGTCGCTGGAGGAGGCTGCGGTGGCGTCGCCACCGCGAGGAAGGTCGGACCGCGCTGCGGCCGACGAGGAATCCGGCACCTGGTGCACTGCCTGCTTTCACTGGTTGTCTGTGGTGTACGCCGAGTTGATTCTACCGTCGGGCAACGCCGCAGCCGCCAGCACATTCCTGCCTCGTTCGTGTTCCGGAGCGATTTCACTCCGCCGCCGCGCCGCAGCGACTCGTGACGCGATCGAGCCGGTTCCGGCTCAGCCGGAACGCTCGTCCAGCTTTCGGCCGCCCAACAGGTGCAGATGGGCATGGAAGACCGTCTGCCCGGCGCCTGCGCCGGTGTTCGACAACAACCGGTATCCGGCGGAGCCGATGCCCTCCGCCTCGGCCACTGCCCGGGCGGTCAGCACCAGCGCAGCCAGTGCGTGCGGGTCCTCTGCGGCTACCTGGGGCACGTTCTCGTAGTGATTGGTCGGCACCAGCAGGACATGCACCGGTGCCTGGGGATGGATGTCACGAAAGGCCACCACGTGATCGTCCCGATGCACCTCGTCAGCGGGGATGTCGCCGGTGACGATCTTGCAGAACAGACAGTCGTCGCGCGTATAGGGCATGCGGAACAACCTATCCAGGCCGGACGAAGGCGCGCCGCCGACCGCGTAATTCATCGCCTGTTGACATCCTTCGGCGGTCGGCATACCGTTGGCACAACAATTCATTATTTGATGAGTTCCTATCCGAAGGAGCGGTCGTGGACGACGCCATCGCGGTCACGAACCTGACGGTTGTACGAGGACGGAATACCGTGCTCGACGGCCTGAACTGCCGCATTCCGGCCGGCCGGATCACCGGCCTGCTCGGTCCATCGGGCGCGGGAAAGACCACCCTGATCAGGGCCGTCGTCGGCGTCCAGCAAATCAAGTCAGGAACGGTCACCGTGCTGGGGCGGCCCGCGGGCTCACCGGCCCTGCGGGCGACGGTCGGCTACCTCACGCAGGCTCCGTCGGTTTATTTGGACCTCACCGTGCTGGAGAACGCCCGGTATTTCGCCTCCGTGGCGGGCTCCTCCTCGGCTGCGGCGTCGGCGGCGGTCGACCAAGTGGGCCTGAAGGCGGCACGGCACCAACTGGTCGGGACGCTGTCCGGGGGGCAGCAATCACGGGCCTCCTTGGCCTGTGCGGTCGTAGGAGACCCAGAGGTCCTCGTCCTGGACGAACCGACCGTGGGTCAGGACCCCGTCCTGCGAGAGGAGTTGTGGGACTCGTTCCGGGAGCGCGCCGACCACGGGACCACCCTGCTGGTGTCCTCGCACGTGATGGACGAGGCGAACAGGTGCGACCGTTTGCTCCTCATCAGGGACGGTGCCCTGCTGGCCGACGAGACACCCGAAGCAGTGAAGCAACGGGCCGGCACCGATGACCTCGACCAGGCGTTCCTCACGCTCATCCGACAGGGGGCAGGATCATGAACGTGCATGTGCTGGGCGCCTCGATCGTCCGCATCCTGCAGCAACTGCGGCATGATCCTCGGACCATCGGCATGCTGCTCGTCGTACCGGTGCTGTTGATGGGGCTGATCTACGCGATGTACGACGGCACCGGTCCGGTGCTGGACAACGTGCTGCTGATCATGCTCGGGATCTTCCCGTTCGTGATCATGTTCCTGATCACCAGTATCGCCATGCTGCGGGAGCGGACCTCCGGGACACTCGAGCGACTGATGACCACCCGCACCGGCAAGGGCGACCTGCTCTTCGGGTACGGGGTCGCGTTCGGCGCCGCCGCTGCGGTGCAGGGCTGCGTCGCGACGGCCTGCGCGTACCTGCTCTACGGCATGCACACAGCGGGCAGCGCGGCACTCGTCGTCCTGGTGGCGGTGTTCACGGCCCTGCTCGGCGTCGGGCTCGGGCTGCTGTGCTCGGCCTTCGCGCGGACGGAATTCCAGGCGGTGCAACTGCTCCCGATCGTGGTGATCCCACAGATCCTGCTGTGCGGGCTGTTCGTGCCGCGCGATGAGATGGCCGGTTGGCTACAGGCGATCTCGGACGTCCTGCCGCTGACCTACGCGGTGGAAGCACTGCAGCAGGTCGGTGCGAACGTCGAACCGACGTCCACCTTCTGGCTCGATCTGGTGGTCATCGGCGGGTGTGTGATCCTTGGCCTGACGCTGGCAGCGGCCACGCTGCGCCGGCGTACACCCTGACCGCACCCGCATCACCCGACCACCGGAGGACCGTGATGGCCTCAGGCCCCACCACCGCGCCGCTCCCCCCGCCGGGACGGCGCGGTGGTGACGGTTCAGCGGGGCGCACCGGCCAGGATCGCAGTCGCGGTGCTCGTTCCACCGCGCCCCCGACCGGTGCCGACGCGCCGGCGCGGACCGGTCGCCGTCCCGGGAATCCGGACACCCGGCGGGCGATCCTGGATGCGGCCCGGTCGACGTTCGCCGATATCGGTTTCTCGAGCGCCTCGGTGCGGCGGATCGCGTCCGCCGCGGGCGTCGACCCGGCCCTGGTGCACCACTATTTCGGTACCAAGGAGAAGCTGTTCCTGGCGACGGTGGAGGTTCCCATCGATCTCCCTGAACTGCTGCGGAGCATCGCCGAGCAGGGAGTCGACGGTCTGGGCGTACGGCTGATCCGCACGATGGTGGGGGTGTGGGAGTCGCCCGCCGGCGCCGGCCTGGCCGCGGCGCTGCGATCGGCTCTGGCGGATCCGACCAGGGCGAAGATGTTTCGCGAGTTCCTGGTACCCCGCATCGTCGGTCCGGTCATCGGGCAGCTGAATCTGCCGGCCGACGAGGTGGAACTGCGAACCGGGCTGTTCATGACACAGATCCTCGGCGTGATCACCGGCCGGTACCTACTGGCGGTGGAGCCGCTGGCCTCCCTGCCGACGGACGAACTCGTGGCCAACGTCGGTGCGACCGTGCAGCGGTACCTGACCGGGCCGCTCAGGGAACTGCAGAGATCGGCTTCCACCGTGACCGATCCGGGCGTGGCGTGAGGTTCGTCCCATATTTGCACCCGACATCGTGCCAGGCTGATCTGGCTCGAAACCCATGGTGTCCGTGCAGCGGCAGCCCGGCGGCCGCAGACGGCACGCCGTCACGGCAGTTCGCCGTTCTGAGGGAAGGCTGCAGATGAGCGCCAGCGTGTTGGTCACCGGCGGCACCGGCACCCTGGGGCGGGCCCTGGTGGACCGATTGCGAGCAGCAGGCACAGAACCCATGGTGTTGAGTCGGCGATCGGGTCCGGGTCGGATCGTGGGAGATCTGCGGTCCGGGGCCGGTGTGACCGTGGCGGTCCGCCAGGCGGACGTCATCGTGCACGCCGCGACGAGCTCGCGCGGGGACAGCGATCTGACCCGAACACTTCTCGAGGCCGCCCGGCGGACCGGCCGGGACCCCCATCTGGTGTTCGTGTCGATCGTCGGCATCGACCGGATACCGCTGCCCTACTACCGCGAGAAGCTACGCGCAGAAGCACTTGTCATGGGTTCGGGGTTGCCATGGACGATTCAGCGGGCGACGCAGTTCCACGATCTGATCGGCGGGCTGGTCCGGACCTTGTCGCGCAGCCCAGTCGTCCCCGTTCTGTCGGGCATCAGGTTTCAGCCGATCGACGTCAGGGACGTCGCCGACCGGCTGATCGAACTGTGCCGATCGCCGGCCGACCGGCGTGCGCCTGATCTGGGCGGGCCGGAGGTCCGTTCGATGCAGGATCTGGCCGGTGTCTGGCTGTCGGCCAGACGCATGCGCCGAGCGATGGTCACCGTGCGTCCGCGAGGTGCGGTGGCTCGCGCCTTCCAGGACGGCCTCAACCTCACGCCTGAGCGATCCGACGGCCGCATCACCTTCGACGAGTTCCTGGCAGAGCACATCGGGGCAACAGCCGGGCGGACGGCACACACACGGTCGGCCGTGCTGCCGTTGCAGACCCGGGCAGTCAACCCGCCTTCCCTCACCGAGACGCCGGCCCGGCAACTTCAGACCATCCGCAGCACCTGATCGCGGCACGCCGCCCACGCCGGGTGCCGGTCGTCGATGAGCTCGAAGTGTCCGATACCCGGCAGCACGATCAGCCGCGCCGGGTCGCCGGCTCGCAGTGCTGCCTCGACGTACCGCTCGGACTGGCTCAGCGGGACGGTGTCGTCTGCGTCGCCGTGCACACAGACGACGCGAGCGCCGTCGCCGACCTGGGCCAGCGGGGAGGCGTGGTGGTAGCGCTGCGGCAACGAGCGCGCCTCACCCTCCATCAGCGCGATGACGGCGCCGTCGCCCAGCCGTTCGTCGGCCGCGGACACCAGGTCGAGCAATCCCGCCTGGGTCACCGCACCGACGATCCGGACATGCGTCTCGCCCGGTCCGACGGATCCTGCGGTGCCCGCCCGCAGTGACCCTCGGTGCGCCAGCCAGGCCGCCAGATGTCCACCCGCGGAGTGTCCGACGGCGGCCACGCGGTCCAGGACCAGCCGGCCTTCGGCAATCTGCTGCCCGGGGCCGGCAAGGGAATCGACGGCCCTGGCGACGTCGGCCAGGGTGGTCGGCCAACCGCCGCCCTCACCGACCCTGCGGTACTCGACGACGGCCGCCGCGACACCGAACCGGGTCAGGTCGCGGCCCAGCGGCTCCGCGAGTTCCCGCCCGTATGCCGCCCGCCAATAGCCGCCGTGGATGACGACCGCGACCGGCAGGTGCGATCCGGTCGGCAGGAACAGCTGCATCGTCTGGCTCGGATGCGGCCCGTAGGCGTACTCGTGGGTGTCGATCCTCATCCGCCGTCGACCTCCCCGATCATCGGGTGGCCGGTCACGTCCATCTGCCGGTGAGCACTCCGAGTGCGCCGAGGGCGACCGCCGCGGCGGTCGACGTGCGCAGCACTTGCGGCCCGAGCCGCACCTGGACGCCGCCGGCCGCGGTGAACACCGTCAGTTCCTCCTCGGTCAGGCCGCCTTCGGGCCCGACAATCAGTACCACGTCGCCCTCGGCGGGGATCGGCGCGGCCCTCAGTGAGCTCGCGGCGGCGTCGTGCAAGACCAGCGCCGCGGCCGATCGCCCGACCAGCCGGCCCACGTCCTCAGTCGACGCAAGATCGGCGACCTCGGGCACATGCGGCCGGCGGGACTGCTTCGCCGCTTCCCGTGCGGCCGCCCGCCACCGCTCCGTGCCCTTGCTGCGTTGCTCCGGCGTCTTCCACCTGGCGACGCACCGCTGGGCTGCCCAGGGGACGATCCGATCGACGCCGGCTTCGGTGGCCAGGTCGACCGCCAGTTCACCCCGCTCCCCCTTGGGCAGAGCTTGCACCAGGGTGACCCGGAGGCCGGGCTCCGCGGTGTGCTGCGGTGCCCCGACGTCGACCGTCAGCTCCGAACGACCGACCTCGAGAACCGTTGCCGGCGCGCCGTTCCCGTGTCCGTCGGTCAGCATCAGCTGCTCACCGACGCGCAGCCGGCGCACCGTCGCGGCATGGCGTCCCTCTGGCCCGGTCAGCCGGAACGGACCCGGGACGGGGAGTCCGGGGACAAGGAAGAACGGCAGTGCCAGATGCCCGGATCCGGCCGAACCTCCCCCGGCTCCGGAGGGATCAGGGTCTGGCTCGCCCGAGGACGGTGGGAACCGGTCGCTCACTTCCCGACGAACGAATCGCGGATCCGCGAGAAGAAGCCTCCGTTGTGCGCACGCGCCGCCAGCTCCGGCTGCTCCTCACCGCGCAGCGTCGCGAGCTCGCGCAGCAACTCTGCCTGCCTGCTGTCGACCTTGGTCGGCGTCACGACTTCGATGTGCACGTGCAGGTTGCCCACGCCGGTGCCGCGGAGCCTCGGCATGCCCTGCCCGCGAAGGGTCAGCACCGTGCCGGATTGCGTCCCCGGATTGATGTCCAGGTCCTCGACACCGTGCAAGGTCTGCAAGCCCATCGAGGTGCCGAGCGACGCAGCCGTCATCGGTACGTGGACTGTGCAGTGCAGGTCGATGCCGTCGCGGTTGAAGCGTTCGTGCTGCAGCTCCTGCACCTCGACGTACAGGTCTCCGGGCGGACCACCGCCGGGACCGACCTCGCCCTGGCCGGCGAGCCGAACCCGGATGCCGTCGCCGACACCGGCCGGGATGTTCGCCCGCACGGTGCGCCGCGCTCGGACGCGACCCTCACCCTGACACTGCCGACACGGGTCGGGGATCACCTCGCCGAAGCCGCGGCACACCGGACACGGCCGTGAGGTGACGACCTGGCCGAGCAGCGAGCGCTGGACCTGCTGGATCTCGCCGGAGCCCTTGCACATGTCGCAGGTGGTCGGCGTGGTGCCTTCGGCGCAGCCGGACCCGTGACAGACCGAGCACAGCGTGGCGGTGTCGACCGCCAGATCCTTGGCGACGCCGGTCGCGCACTCCTCGAGGGTGAGCTCGATCGGGATCAGCGCGTCGTCGCCCTGCCGGACCCTGGACCGCGGCCCGCGGGATCGCGCACCGCCACCACCGCCGCCGAAGAAGGCGTCCATGATGTCGCCCAGGCCCATCCCGCCGAACGGGTCGCCCATGCCACCGGGCGCACCCTGGCCCTGGCCGCCACCGCTACCGAGCGGGTCGCCGCCGAGATCGACCACCTGCCGCTTGGCGGGGTCGGAGAGCACCTCGTAGGCCGCGGTGACATCCTTGAATTTCTGCTGGGCGGCCGGATCCGGGTTGACGTCGGGGTGCAGCTCCCGCGCCAGCTTGCGGTATGCCCGCTTGATCTCGTCCGCCGACGCGCCCTTGGCGACGCCCAGCAGGCCGTAATAGTCCCGTGCCACGCTTTGCACCAGTTGCCTTCCCGCGGGCATCGGCCCGCACCGCTCCATCATCCGCCGCGCGGATGACGCCCTACGTTCCGGCCGTCGCGGCCGTCGATGTTCTGTGGTCTGTGTTGCCTTCCGGCCCCTGGCTCAACCCGGACCGACCCTGGGTGAATTCCCGGTGGTTCACCGCCCCGCGACGATCTCCCCGACATAGCGGGCGACGGCTCTCACGGCGGCCATCGTTCCGGGGTAGTCCATCCGGGTCGGACCCACCACCGCCAGCCCACCCATCAGGGTGGTTCCACTGCCGTACCCCGCCGAGACCAGCGCCGAGGTCGAGAGGTTCACGTCCGCGTTCTCCCGGCCGATGGACACCATCACGGCGTCGGGGGATTCCAGCGCGGCGAGGAGCTTGAGCAGCGTGACCTGCTCATCCAGCGCCTCCAACACGCCGTGCAGGCTGGCCGGCTGGTCCGCCCAGGCGCCGGTGGCATGCGACGTGCCGGACAGCACCAGGCGTTCCTCGGGATGTTCGACCAGCGCGTCCAGCAACACGTTGACCGACGGCGCCACGACGTACCGCACCGCAGGGTCGGCGTCCGCTGCGAGCGAACCGACCGCCGACGCGGCCTCGGAGAGCCGGCGTCCGGAGATCTGGCTGGCGAGCAGCGACCGCAAAGTGGCGAGCGCCTCGTCGGTGATGTCGTCGTCGAGTTCCACCAGTCGCTGCTCGACCCGGCCGGTGTCGGTGATGACCACCAGCAACAGCCGCCGCCGGTCGAGCGCAACGGCCTCGACGTGCCGCACGAGCGAGCGGGACAGGTTGGGGTACTGCACGACCGCGACCTGGCGGGTCAACTGGGCCAGCAGCCGCACCGATCGGCGCAGCACGTCCTCCAGATCCACTGCCTCGGACAGGAACGACTGGATGGCCTTGCGCTCGCCGGAGGACATCGGCTTGACCTGGGAGAGCCGATCGACGAACAGCCGGTACCCCTTGTCGGTGGGGATGCGACCGGCCGACGTGTGCGGCTGCGCGATGTACCCCTCGTCCTCCAGCACCGCCATGTCGTTGCGGATCGTCGCCGGGGATACCCCCAGCTGGTGCCGATCCACCAGCGACTTGGAGCCGACGGGCTCACGCGTCGCCACGTAGTCGGAAACGATCGCGCGGAGAACTTCGAACCGCCTGTCGTCCGCCGTCATGATCACCTCCGGGTGTCCGGTCCCTACAGAGCCGCAGCGAGCTGCGGTGACGTTTGCGCAACTGAACGCCTCCGCGGTCCCGACCGGGCGCACGGAGCGTGGCTGGCACTCGCACAGCCCGCCTGCCAAGTGTAATGGCCATCGGCGTCGCAGCGGCTGGTCACAGGCGCCACGCCGGTGTGTGCTGTGACGCTGTGCGCCCGGTGTCGGGCCCGCTCCGGATACCCTTGGCTCCGGCAGATCCGGCGAAGGGCCCGAGAATGATCTTCAAGGACGTACGGGAGGGCCGGCCCTACCCTGACCACGGGTTGTCGATGCGTGATTGGGCCCGCATCCCCCCGCGGCAGATCCGGATGGACGAGCTGGTGACGACCAAACGCGAACTCCGCCTGGATGCGCTGCTGGACGAGGACTCGACGTTCTACGGCGACCTGTTCGGTCACGCGGTGCTCTGGCACGGCGAGATCTATCTGGAAGACGGCCTGCACCGCGCCCTGCGGGCCGCACTGCAGCAGCGCACGGTGATCCATGTGCGGATCTACAACCTTGACGCAGTGAACGCCGGCGCGGCTGCGGCCGCATTGGCCCAGCCCCGCGGATAGGCGCCGGCCCTCGACCGGATGCCGGTCGGTCCGGATGCGTCAGTCCGCAAGCCGCAATGCCAGCCCATCGGCCAGCAGTCGTCCCTGCACGGTGAGCACGGCCTGTCCGTCGTCCAATGCCCCGCGGTCCAGCAATCCGTCTGTGGCCGCATCCAGCGCGGCGGCGCGGCCGGAGTCGGTGAGCAGGTCGGTGGGCAGGCCCGCGGACAGGCGCAACCTGAGCAGGACGTCCTCGAGCCGCCGGGTCTGGGCATCGAGTACCTCCCGGGCATGTCCGGGACTTCGGCCGGCTGCCATTGCTGCCGCGTAGGCGGCGGGGTGTTTGACGTTCCACCACCGCACCCCGCCGACGTGCGAGTGCGCTCCGGGGCCAACACCCCACCAGTCACCGCCGGTCCAGTACGCGATGTTGTGCCGGCAGCGCGCACCGTCGGCGGTGGCCCAGTTCGACACCTCGTACCACTGGAAACCCGCTGCGGTCAGGGCACTGTCCGCTTGCAGATAGCGGTCGGCAAGCACGTCCTCGTCCGGCATCGGAAGCGCACCCGACCGCACCTGACGGGCCATCCTGGTTCCCGGCTCGACGATCAACGAGTAGGCCGACACGTGGTCGACCCCGCTGCCGACGACGGCGGCGAGCGAATCGGCGAACTCGGCGTCGCTCTCCCCCGGCGTGCCGTAGATCAGATCGAGGTTCACATGGCCGAAGCCTTCCTGACGCGCCCACCGCACCACCTCCATCGCCCGGCCGGCGGTGTGCGTGCGATCCAGGATCTGCAATACCCGGCGTGAAGTGGACTGCAGGCCCAGGGACAGCCGGTTGAACCCGGCAGCGCGGATCGCAGCCAGAAACGCCGGGTCCGTGGATTCGGGGTTGGCCTCGGTGGTGACCTCGGCGCCGGCGGCCAACCCGATGCGCTCCTCGATGGCGGCCAGCAGGTCGGCGAGCGGCTCGGCGCCGACCAGCGACGGAGTGCCGCCGCCGACGAAGACGGTGGACACCGCACGGTGGTCGCCGCGGGCCGCGAGAACCTTCGCCGCCACATCGATCTCGGTCAGACAGGCAGTCAGCCAGGACTGCGGTGACGCGTCGGACCCGAGCTCTCCGGCGGTGTAGGTGTTGAAGTCGCAGTAACCGCACCGGGTGGCGCAGAACGGAACGTGCAGATAGAAGGACAGCGTTCGGTCCGCCGTCCCCTGGTACGCCTGGTCGGGAAGGGACCCGTCGGCGGGGACGGGTTCGCCTTCGGGCAGGGTGGAGGGCACCCCATCATTCTGAACCAGTCCGGAGGACGCCCCGTGCACGGTCGAGGGACACAGGATCGAGTGAGTCGGGTACCCGTCGGCGGCGATCCCGCGCCGCCACCCGAGCTGGTGCGACTGGAAGTCAGCGGCGGCGTCGCGACCATCACGCTGGACTCGCCCGCCAACCGCAACGCCCTCTCGTCAGCCGTGCGCTCGCAGTTGTCGGCCGCACTGGACACCGCCACTGCGGACGATGCCGTCCGTGTGGTGGTGCTGACCCACCGCGGACCTGTTTTCTGCTCCGGGATGGACCTGAAGGAGGAGGCGGTCGCCGCGCCCGGGCGACAAGGTGTTCGCGAGCTTCCCGCTATCCTGCAACGCATCTCGCGCTGCCCCAAGCCTGTCCTGGCCAGGGTCGCCGGGCCTGCACGGGCCGGCGGGATAGGGATCCTTGCCGCGGCGGACATCGTCGTCACGGTGCCGTCGGCGACCTTCGCCTTCTCCGAGGTACGGATCGGCCTGATCCCGGCGGTGATCACGGTGCCGGTGCTGCACCGGGTCCAGTTCACCGCGGCGCGCGAGTTGTTGCTGACCGGCGAGGTTTTCGACGCGAACCATGCGCAGCGGATCGGGTTGGTCAACGCTGTCGAGAAGGACATCGACGCAGCCGTCCAGAAGTATCTGACGTCACTGCTGGCCGGCGGCCCGACGGCATTGGCCGGCACCAAAGCGTTGCTGCAGGCCGGTTTCGACGATTCCGACGAGCGTTACGCGGCTCTGCTGAAGATCTCGGCCGCTCAATTCGCGTCCGCCGAGGCCAGGGAGGGTGCCGTCTCGTTCGCGGAGAAGCGTTCTCCGACATGGGTTGCCGGGTGACCGACGGCGCACTGGCCACCGGACGTGGCTGTGCACCAGGGACGGCCGCCGGGAACAGCTGAGGTACGCCTGTTGACGGTTCGGGTGGGAGAGCTTGTCAGCGGGTGACCGCGACCAGGACCGCCAGAACGATCAGTGCGACCAATGCGATCGACATCCAGCGCCTGGTGAGCACCGGGAGCGGGCGGCGACTCATTCGGCGGCCGTCGGCGTCGAGGCGGCCCCACTGACGCCTGTTCGGGTCGCGACCTGCGGCGGCGACGCCTGCCGGGACCGCGCGACCGGATCCCGCCGGCTGTGCCAGGCGAGCACCGCTTCCACCATCCTGTCGATGAAGCCGGCGGCCAGGTAGCACAGCGGCCCGAGGATCCCGAGCAGCAGTACGACCTGGATCCAGTACGACTGACCTGCGACCCACGACTCCACGGCATCGATGACGTCCAGGACGGTCTGCCAGAGCACCTGCCCAGCCTACGGCCGGGCCGCCGGGTGGGTCTCCTGACAATTCCACGCTCCTTCACGGCTCGACCGGCCCTCGCCGGTCGGAGGGACCGCGTCGCCGGAGTTGTGTGCAGTTCCGTCCCGGAAAAGCGCCGTCACCGCGCGGCACGTCGACGCAACTCAGGTAGCCACAGCTGGACCGGTGCCGGAACTCGACCCGATCATCGCTCTGTTGGCCACCGCTCACAGGTCCGACCACAGGTCATGGTCGGTGAAGAACCGTTCCACTTCACCGAGCTCGACATCCGCGTCCGCCGCCGATGCCACGACCGGACCGGCCACCACCAGTCGGTACCCGGTAGCCCGGCCGACAGATAAGCCCGAGTTCCCGGCGGCCTGGGCAGTGCACCGCGGGACTGTGCCACCACCTCGCCGTGGGGGGCTCCCACAACTGCACATCGACGCCGTCGCCGCCACCGAGAACGACCGCGGCGCAGAGCTGTGCTCGATCACGCGTGCAGGGTTTCTCTCCGCCGGCCGAGCCGCACCCGTCGGCCCTCTTGACTCCAACGCTCGTTCGTCGCATGGTGGTCAGTAACCACTTACTGAGGGGGCGACCGTGGCAGGTTCTGGACGCGATCGCATCCTTTCGGCGGCGATGCGCTTGTTCGGAGAACATGGTTATGCCGCAACCACCGTGGCGATGATCGAGGAGGCGGCGGGACTCACGCCGGGCGCCGGTGGGATGTACGCACACTTCCGTTCGAAGGAGGCGGTTCTGCGCGAGGGACTCGACGCGATCGTTGGCCCGGACGCCACATTGCCGCCACTCGCCGAACCCGACGATCGACCCGACTCCCCGGCGGAGCCGGAGCCGGGCTTGAAAATCCGGCTGGACGCGATGGCCCGAGCGGGCCTCGCCCGGCTTCAGCACGACCGGGATTTCAATCGCATCCTGATCCGCGATCTACGAAATCTTCCCGATCTGCTGCAGATGACTGCAGACCGGGAGATCCGGCCGATTCATGCCACCGTGGCGGCTCAACTCCGGGCCGCAGCGCCGATGACCGACGAAGAAGCTCGGGCACTGGCGGCGGTTCTCATCGGCGCAGTGAGCCACTTGTGGTTGATGACAGATGTTTTCGGTACACATCCTGCTGCGGTGAGCTCGGATGAGTACCTGTCGATGGTGGTGCGCTGTGCTGCAGCGGTTCTCGAGTCGGAGGAGTAATGAAGGTTCTCGTCGCGGGTGCCACCGGCGCGATCGGCGTTCCGGTGGTCACCCGTCTGCTGGCCGCCGGTGACCAGGTCACGGGCATCGCCCGGTCCGCGGTCGCGGCCGAACAATTGGTTCTGTGCGGCGCTGACGCGGTCCGCGCAGACGTTCTGAGCCGCGACGACCTTCTGCAAGCGCTTCGCGGGATGCGGTTCGACACGGTGATCCATGAACTGACCGCGCTGAAGAAGCCGCCCGCCCGATACCGCGACATGGCGGGCACAAACCGGCTGCGCAGCACGGGGACGACGAACCTGCTGGACGCAGCGCGAAACGTCGGCGCGACCCGGTTCGTCACGCAATCCATCGTGTTCGGGTACGGCTACCGGGATCACGGGGACGCGGTGATCAGTGAGGCAAGCGCGTTCGGTGAACCGATCGCCGGGCCGGCGGCGCCCACGATCGCAGCGATGAGGTCAGCCGAGGACCAGGTGTTCGGTGACCCCGGAGTCGAAGGGATCGCCCTGCGATACGGGCTCTTCTACGGCAGGGACATGGCAGCAACCGGTTCACTGCTCCGCCGTCGAATGTTGCCGGTGCCGACGTCGGGCGGCCGACTGGCAATGATTCATCACGACGACGCTGCAGCCGCCACCGTCGCTGCGTTGCGCAACGGGGGCGTCGACACCGCGTACAACATCGTCGATGACACTCCCGTGACCTGGCGCGACTATGTGGAAGCTGTCGCCGCTGCGCTGCGGGCGCCGAAACCGATCGTGTTGCCAGGTGCAGTCCTCCGCGCGGTGGCACCGTATGCGGGCCTGTTCATGACCAGGGTCGACATGACCGTCTCCAATGCCAAAGCCCGCACCGAGCTCGGTTGGGCTCCGGTTCATCGGTCCTACCGCGACGGCATCGCCGCGTCTGTGCCTCAATTCCCGTCCGTCACGGGACAGCAGCGCGGGACACCGTAGGTTCGCATCTCAGAGCTTCGATATCCGGGGAATGCTCCAGGTTGCCCTGTCCGCCACCCAGGAGCACGCACGATGCAACACCCATTCGGCGGCATGGATGGTGACCGCCAGAATCGGACAATCAGTCACACACGAAGCGTGACATGACAATACAGCGAGTCGATCGGGTGTTTCTCGTTCCGTGCGCTTGTTCGGGCTTGCCCGATCTCCGCGACACCATTTACGGTCCCGCTGTTGTGACCTACGCCATGCGCGCAGCGTCGCAGGAGGCAGTTCGGTCGGGGACCAGCGTGGGTTCCGGCTGCGCCCGGCCATTTCCTGGGCGCCTCGCCGGCCCCACCCTGGAGAACGCCCATGTCGCGTCCGCGACCCGCTGCACGCCCCCGCCGGTTCTTGTCGCTGATCGCCGCAGGAAGCCTTGCTGCTTCGCTGCTGTCGGTCATCCCGGCCGCGCCCGCCGCCGCGCTGGAGGCTGAACCACCCCCAGAACTGCCGGGTTCAGTGACGCTCGTAGGAAGCCTACAGAAAAGCCTGGGTTGCACCGATGATTGGCAACCAGCCTGTGCAGCAACACATCTCCAACTGGACGCGGCCTCGCAGACCTACCACCACACGTTCGCGCTGCCGGCCGGGAGTTACGAGTACAAGGTCGCCATCAACGACAGCTGGGACGAGAGCTACGGCGCGGACGGTGCCGCAGGCGGCGCCAACATCCCGTTGACGCTGGCCGGTCCTGCCGCTGTGGAGTTTGGATACGACCCGGTGTCGCACCGGGTGTCGCTGACGCCCATCGACCTGCCCACGACCTCCGATCGGGAGAACGCGGCGCTGGCCGGACAGAGTCTGCGCAGGGACCTGACTCGGGAGCAGTTCTACTTCGTCATGGCCGATCGTTTTTCCAACGGCGACCCGAGCAATGACGCGGGCGGTCTGTCGGGCGACCGGCTCACCACCGGTCTGGACCCGACAGCGAAGGGCTTCTATCACGGCGGGGACCTGAAGGGGATCACCGACAAGCTCGACTACCTCAAGGGTCTGGGCGTCACCTCGATCTGGATGACGCCATCGTTCAAGAACAAGCCGGTCCAGGGCAGCGGTGACGACGTCAGCGCCGGCTACCACGGCTACTGGATCACCGACTTCACCCAGATCGACCCGCACCTGGGTACGAACGAGGAACTCAAGACACTGGTCGACAAGGCCCACGGCAAGGGCCTCAAGGTCTTCTTCGACATCATCACCAATCACACGGCGGACGTCATCAGCACGCCGAGCGACTACATCTCCAAGGCCGACCGGCCCTACAAGGATGCGGCCGGTCACGAGTTCGACGACATCCCCTACGCGACCGGGAACGACTTTCCCGAACTCGATGCCCAGACATCGTTCCCCTACGTCCCGGTCCTCGCACCGGGTGACGAGAACGTCAAGAAGCCCGCGTGGTTGAACAATCCGACCTACTACCACAACCGTGGCAACGCGAACTTCGACGGCACCGAGGGCGATGTCTATGGCGACTTCGTGGGCCTGGACGACCTGTTCACCGAACAACCGGCCGTCCGCGACGGCATGATCGACATCTACAAGACCTGGGCCGAATTCGGCATCGACGGATTCCGGATCGACACCGTCAAGCACGTCAACATCGGATTCTGGCAGAAGTTCTCGCCCGAGGTTCTGGACGCGGCGAAGAAGGCCGGCAAGGACAAGTTCTTCATGTTCGGTGAGGTCTACGACGCCGACCCGAGAAACACCTCCCGGTTCACCACCGAAGGCAAATTGCAGGCAACGCTCGACTTCGGATTCCAGTCGCAGGCCACCGCGTTCGGTCAGGGCAAGCCGACCATCGGCTTGCGGGACCTTTTCGCCAATGATGACTACTACACGGACGCCGATTCCAACGTCTATTCAGCGCCGACATTCCTCGGCAATCACGACATGGGCCGAATCGGCAATTTCCTGACCGCGGTGTCGAGCGATCGCGCGCAATTGCTGCAGCGCGACGAGCTCGCCCATTCGCTGATGTATCTCACCCGAGGTCAACCGGTGGTCTACTACGGCGACGAGCAGGGCTTCGTCGGTGACCTGGAATCCCCTGGCGACCAGAACGCCCGGCAGGACATGTTCCCCAGCCGCGTCGCCAGCTACAACGACGACCCGCTGATCGGCACGGACAAGACCACTGCCGACGACAACTTCGACACCACACACCCGCTGTACCGCTACATCGCGCAGTTGTCCGCACTGCGGAAGGCCAACCCGGCACTGGCCGACGGCGCCCAGATCCATCGGTACGCCTCGGACAAGGCGGGCATCTACGCCTTCAGCCGGATCGACGCCAAGGACCAGATCGAGTACGTCGTCGCGGCCAACAACTCGACGGCGGCAGCCACCGCGACCTTCGACACCTTCAGCGCCAAAGGCAACTTCCGCGGCGTCTGGCCGCAGGGTCAGCAGGCACTGCGGAGCGACAAAGAGGGCCGGGTCACCGTCACCGTGCCGCCGCTGTCGGTCTCGGTGTGGAAGGCCGCCGCGCCGGTCAAGCGCTCCAAGTCCGCTCCGGCGGTGTACTTCCGGACTCCGGGAGCCGGCGGAGTCGTCGGCGGACGCGCCGAGGTCGGCGTGTCCGTCCCCGCCGGCGGCTTCAACCAGGTCTCGATGGCATGGAGGCCCGTCGGAACCACTGCATGGACACCGCTGGGCACCGATGACAACGCTCCGTATCGGGTGTTCCAGGACGTCAGCGCGCTCGCGAAGGGCACCCTGGTGGAGTATCACGCCGTGCTGAAGGACAACGCCGGTCACCTGTCCGACGCGACGACCTACGCCGTGGTCGGAGACCCTGCCGCCCCGGCTGCCGGCGACGGCGGCGGTGGCGGTCCGGTGGAGCAGCCCGAATTCGTCACAGTTGCCGGATCGTTCCAGAATCAGGACCCGTTCACGTGCACAGATGCCTGGCAGCCGGCGTGTGACCAAACTCGACTGACCCTCGACCCCGCGGACCAGATCTGGAAGGGGACGTTCCGGCTCCCCGCCGGTTCGTGGGCCTACAAGGCTGCCATCAACAAGAGTTGGGACGAGAACTACGGCGCCGGCGGCGCACCCAACGGCGGCAACATCGGCTTGACCGTCCCTGACGGAGGGGCCGAGGTCACGTTCTATTACGACCACCGCACCCATTGGGTCACCACCGACCTGCAGGGCCCGATCGTCACCGCGGCCGGGTCATTCCAGGATGCACTCGGCTGCCCCGCCGATGCGGGCTCCGACGAGGGCCAGCCCGACTGCCTGATCTCCTGGCTGCAGGATCCTGACGGGGACGGCACCTATACCTACTCGACGTCCGCCATCCCCGCCGGCAGCTACCAGGTGAGTGCTGCGCACAACCTCTCCTGGGACGAGAGTTACGGCCAGGGCGGCGTTCTCGGCGGCAGCGCCATTCCCTTCACCGTCGCGGCGGGTGACCGCGTGAGCTTCAGCTACGAACTCGCGACGCACCAGCTGACGGTCACCAGCCGGCGGGCCGGCGCAACACCCGACCTTGCCGCACGCAAGGGCCAATGGTTGCAAACCGGCTTGCTGGCCTGGGATCTGGGACTGGACGGGAACACGGCACAAGGATCGTCCTTCCGGCTGCACTACGCCGCAGAAGGCGGCCTGTCGATCGACGCCGAATCGATCACCGGCGGCTCCTCCATCCCGCTGACCTTCGACCCGGCCGGCTTGCCCGCCGACGTCAAGGCCGCATGGCCCCATCTTGCCGACTACAACGCCCTTCGACTGACCGAGAAGGACGCGGCAAATCGCAGGCTGCTCAGCCAGATCCTGACCGGGCAAGTGGTGGTTGCCCAATACGACGAGCTGGGCAGGCTGGTGGACGCCACCGGAGTGCAGATTCCCGGTGTGCTCGACGATCTCTACCGGGGCGCCACCTCGCGCCAACTCGGCCTGTGGTGGGTCTTCAACATGCCGGTCTTCTCACTGTGGGCACCGACCGCACAGTCGGTCACCCTGCTGGTGGATCCCCCCGGCGCGGCCGGAGAGACGCGAATCAGGATGGGTCGCGACCGGGACGGCATCTGGACCGCCTGGGGACGCTCGAAGTGGCAGAACGGCACCTATCGCTACGAGGTGAAGGTGTATGTGCCCTCGACCGGCAGGGTCGAGACGAACGTCGTCACCGACCCGTACAGCGTCGCGCTGACCACCAACTCCGCCAAGTCCGTCATAGCCGACCTGAACTCGCCCGCATTGACGCCGAAGGGCTGGTCGACCCTGGCGAAACCGGATCTGGCGCAGCAGGAGGACTCCACCATCTACGAGCTGCACATCCGGGACTTCTCGATCAACGACGCTTCCGTCCCTGCCGCCAACCGCGGAACCTACCTCGCCTTCACCAACAGGAACAGCGCGGGCATGAAGCACCTTGCCGCGCTGGCGAAGTCGGGGCTGAACACCGTGCACCTGCTGCCTGCCTTCGACATCGCGACCATCGAGGAAAACCGAGCGGACCAGCAGCAGCCGGCGTGCGACCTGCCTGCCCTGCCCCCGGACAGCGAACAGCAGCAGGAGTGCGTCTCCGCGGTCGCCGACAGGGACGGTTTCAACTGGGGTTACGACCCGCTGCACTACACCACCCCGGAGGGCTCCTACGCGACCAACCCGGACGGTGCAGGTCGGACGAAGGAGTTCCGGCAGATGGTCGCCGGACTCAACAACACCGGGCTGCGGGTGGTGATGGACGTGGTCTACAACCACACCGCCGCTTCCGGCCAGGATCCGAATTCGGTGCTGGACCGGGTGGTACCCGGCTACTACCAGCGACTGTCGGCCACCGGTGAGCAGGAGACGTCCACCTGCTGCGCGAACACGGCGTCCGAACACAAGATGATGGAAAAGCTGATGATCGACTCCCTGGTCACCTGGGCCAGGCAGTACAAGGTCGACGGCTTCCGGTTCGACCTGATGGGCCATCACAGCAAGCAGAACATGTTGAACGTCAGGGCGGCACTGGACAAGCTCACCCTCCGCCGGGACGGCGTGGACGGGAAGAAGATCATCCTGTACGGCGAGGGCTGGAACTTCGGTGAGGTGGCCGACAACGCCCGGTTCGTGCAGGCCACCCAGGCGAACATGGCCGGAACAGGCATCGCCACGTTCTCCGACCGGCTCCGTGACGCCGTCCGCGGCGGCGGCCCGTTCGATGAGGATCCCCGGATCCAGGGCTTCGGCAGTGGTCTGGCCACCGATCCGAACGCTTCCCCCGCCAATGGTTCCGCGGCCGAGCAACGAGCCAGGTTGCTGCATTATCAGGATCTGATCAAGGTCGGTCTGACCGGCAATCTGGCGGATTACCCGTTCGTGGACGCCACCGGAAAGGCCGTCACCGGAAAGGATGTCGACTACAACGGCTCCCCCGCCGGGTACACCGCCGACCCGTCGGAGGTGATCAGCTACGTCGACGCCCACGACAACGAAACGCTCTTCGACGCCCTGACGCTCAAGCTCCCGACGGCAACGACGATGGCCGACCGAGTGCGGATGAACACCGTTTCGCTGGCCACCACCGCGCTGAGCCAGGGGCCGGTCCTCTGGCATGCCGGCAACGACCTGCTGCGGTCGAAGAGCCTGGACCGCAACAGCTTCAACTCCGGCGACTGGTTCAACCGGATCGACTGGACCGGACGGGAGACCACCTTCGGCTCCGGGCTGCCGCCCAAGGCGGACAACGAGTCGAAATGGCCTTACATGCAGCCGCTTCTCGCCGACCCGGCGCTGGCACCGACACCCGCCGCCATGGGAGCGGCCACGAAGGCAGCGCAGGAGCTGCTGGCGCTTCGGTTCTCCTCGCCGCTGTTCAGGCTCGGGTCTGCCGATCTGATCGGACAGAAGGTGTCCTTCCTGCAGGGCGGTCCGGATCAGCAGCCCGGCGTCATCACGATGGTCCTCGACGACACCGTTGGCCCTGACGTCGATCCCGCAGTCGACCGCATCGTGGTGGTGTTCAACGCCTCCCCCGACCCGTCGACCCAGCTGGTCGGCGACGCGGGGGCGCTCCAGCTGAGCCCGATCCAGGCGCGCGGTGCCGACAAGGTGTTGCGGAACGGAATGGTCATCGACGGCGGCGCCGGGACGGTCACGGTTCCGGGCCGCAGCGTCGCAGTCCTGGTGCAGCCGCAGGGCTGATCCTCGACCTCCCGACTGCCCCGCAGGTCCGGTGCGGGGCAGTCGAGAGGCGGCGAGGCGGGAGCTGCGTCTAGCGTGTCGCCCATGCTGGCCGTCTACGCCTCCGAACCCCATCCCGACGACCCACTGCAGGGTGCGCAGTTCGGTGAACGCCCCCAACCCGATGTCCCTGACGGCTGGGAGCGTGTGCGGGTCCATGCCGCGTCACTGAACCGGCACGACCTGTGGACGCTGCGTGGGGTCGGGATCAAGCCCGAACAGTTCCCGATGATCCTGGGCTGCGACGGTGCCGGGGCCACCGACGACGGGCGCAGTGTCGTGATCTACCCGATCATCGGTACGCCTGGATTTTCCGGCGACGAGACCATGGACCCCGGGCGCACCCTGCTGACCGAGAAGCATCAGGGCACTTTCGCCGAGTACGTCACCGTCCCGCAGCGGAATGTGCTGGCACTGCCCGATTCCTTGAGCTTCGAGCAGGGCGCGGCGCTGGGCACCACCTACCTCACGGCGTACCGGATGCTGGTCACCCGCAGCGGCCTGCCCGCGGGTTCCACGGTCCTGGTCCAGGGCGCCAGCGGCGGGGTCTCCACCGCCTTGATCCAGTTGGCCAGGGCGGCCGGGATGCGGGTGTGGGTCACGTCCCGGTCCGAGGCAGGACGCGCCAGGGCTGCCGATCTCGGCGCGCATCAGGTGTTCGAACAGGGCGCCCGACTGCCGGAACGGGTCGACGGCGTCTTCGAATCCGTCGGCAAGACGACCTGGTCTCATTCCATGCGCGCGGTCCGCCCGGGCGGGGTGATCGTGTGCTGCGGTGCCACCGCCGGCGCTGACCCGTCCGCTGACCTGCAAAGGCTGTTCTTCCTGCAGATCTCCGTGATCGGTTCCACCATGGGCACTCTCGACGAGTTCCGGCGGCTGATCGCGTTCTGCGATGCGACCGGAGTCCGGCCGATCGTCGACCGGACGTTCCCGCTGGAAAAGGGCCGCGAGGCGTTGGAACTGCTGGAAAGCGGCACACCGGGCAAATTGGTGCTGACTGCTTGAGCGGTGGATCTCTCCCCTGCGGCGGTCAGCCGAAGATCTCCGCGAAGAAGTCCAGCATCGCCGTCCAGGACCGGCGCTCGGCTGCGGGTTGATAGGCGGCGCCATGGTCGGGGAGGTTCACCTCCGGCTGGGTGAACGCGTGTAGGGCGCCCCCATAACGAACGAGTTGCCAATCGACGTCTGGAGCGGCCCGCATCTCGTTCTCGAAGGCCAGGACCTGCTCGTCCGGCACCACGGGATCCGACGCCCCGGACAGCACCAGCACCTTGCCCTTGATGTTGGCCGCGTCCGCGGGATCCGACGCGCTCAGCGCGGCGTGGAACGTCACGACACCGGCCAGTTCGGCGCCGCTGCGCGCCAGTTCCAGTGCAACCCAGCCGCCGAAGCAGTACCCGATCGCGGCGATGCGGGACGAGTCGACCAGTGGATGCGAGCGCAGCTGCGCTAATCCGGCCGCCGCCCGGGCCCGAGTCAACGCCGGGTCACGGTAGTAGCCGCCCGCCACCCGCGGCGCATCCTGCGGCCCCGGACGGACATCGGCGCCGAAGATGTCGGCGGCCAACGCGACATAGCCGAGCCGGGCCAGCATCTGCGCGCGCACCTGGACGTACTCCCCCACGCCACCCCAGTCGTGCACCAGCAGAACGCCGGGACGCCTCTCCGATCGGGCATCGTCGACGGCCAGATAACCGCGCAGCGCGGTGCCGTCGAGTTCGTACTCCACATCGGCGGTCCCGATCACGGCGCCGTCCGGAACGGGCGTTCGATCGAGCAGGGCGGTGTGCGCCGCGGAGAACTCTGGCTGTGTCATGTCTGGTCCTTCGGGCGGCGACGAAAAGTTGACGCTTCATTCTGGCCCCCGGCACCTCCCTGCCCGTCAGCGGTCGCCTGAAGACGCCCCTGAAGACTCCGACAGCAGGCTGATGATCAGCATCCGGTCCACGGTCGTGAAGAACCCCACCACCCGCGGTCCGCACCACAGCATGCCGGCACCGACCAGTGCGAGAACTGCCACCCGGGACCAGCTGTCGACGAAGAAGTCCGGCCACCACTGGGTTCCCCGGTGCAGCGATCCGTCCGATGCCATCTGTTCCGGCAGGTAGTTCCGCCAGAGCGGGTAGGTGATCGCGCCTAGACCGGCGGCGTAGGTCGCCACGGCGAAGGCGAATGCGACCGGTGCCAGCACCAGCTTGATGACGAAGTACCCGACAGCCCGCCAGCCGGCAGGGTCGGCGAGCACGGCGACCACCGCACCGATCGGTCCGGGACGCCTGGGCCGCCGCCAAGTTGGCGCCACGCTGGGGAGATCCATCAGAGCCAGTGCCATGGTCCGCTGGACGAGGCCGCCGAAGCGGGCGACCAAAAGCGCCACGGCGAGTATCGGCACCCCGATGTAGATGACGGCCAATCCGAGCCCCAGCGCCAGCAGGGTCACCGGCAGCACGAAGAACGCGATCGAGGGAAAAAGGTCGATCACCGCGTACACGAGCTCGGCCCATGATCTCGGCGAGAGCAGGCCGCGACGGGGTGGTGCCGTGCGCAATCTCGGTGGGGAGTACTGGGCGTCGGGCGTCGACCAGTCGAACATTGTTGTCATGCACCGATCTTGTTCGCCTACGCGACTGCGCACCCGCCGCCCAGCCCGCCGACCGCGGTGGGGCTAGGCCCCCGCTTGCGGTCAGGAAGATCCCGACAGGTAGACCCGTTGCGCCGTCCCGGCGAGGTAACTCTGCTGGGCAGCAGCATCGAGGTCGGCCAGCGCTCGGCGCGTCGTGTCCAGGAGTTGCTCGCAGGTCCAGAGCAGACCATCGACGGGTAGATGCGTTGCGAACATGCACCGCTCCGCTCCGAAGATGTCGACGGCAGCTCGAAGCCAGGGAATCACCGCCTCGCCCTCGGTGCCGAATATCAGCGCAATGCCCTGGAGCTTCAGGAAGACGTTCGGGTACGCGCTCACGGCCGCGAGTTGGTCGCGCCAGTGCTGGAACCCTGCGGGGCTGCGGTCCAACGGCCACCCGGCCCCCTCCAGCACGATCGTCACCTCCGGGAACGACTCCAGCAGTTGTGTCGCCTGCGGAAGTTGCTCGGCATAGACCAGCAGGTCCCACACCAAGCCGGCGGCGGCAACCCGTTCAAAGCCGCGCAACCACGCAGGGTCGCTCAGGAAATCCGGCCGGGCTCCGAGGCGGGTGAGCGGATTGTCCGACCAGTACAACGGTTGTCGGACCGCGCGGACGACCGGTAGGTCCGCGTACCGCGCCAGCGTGTCGGCCAGCCCGGTCGAGGTCAGGTCCACCGCGGCGATGAAGGCGTCGGGCGTGCCTGAGTCGTCATGGCACTGCTGAATCCATCGCACCTCCGTCACAGGGTCGGCTGCCCCGAATTCACAGGCGACAACGCCGGTGATCCCGGCCGACGCCGCCGCCTCCCGATAAGCGGCGGGCGCGAAATCCCGAGCGATGTCGTAGTAGTTCGGCAGGAGGAATGTGAGAGCCGCGCTGTGCTGTTCCATCCATCGATAGCTCAGCTGCGCCGTGTTCAGCAATTGGGCATGCGCGTCGATGATGCCGCTCGCACGCGCCGCGCCTGTGCTGTGGTTCGACGACATCGCTCTCACCGGTCCTCTCGGCGGCGAGCCCGGCCCGACGGGAGTCACCGACGGACAGCACCGTCACGGGATGAGGACATTTCACCCGCGCGCGGCGTCGATTTCTGCAGACGCCCTCCTCGAGGGATCGTCACCATTCGACGGCGTGTACGAAGGTGGCGGCCGGTTGACCGAGCCATTGCGTGATGCGCATCGCGAGGCCCATGTCAGCCAGGCGTGCTGTTCGTAGATTGGTCAACCGCGCAGGCGTGCACATCAGCTCGTCGGCAAGCTGGGCCCACGTCATCCTTCGTTCGCGGCGACGCTGCGTAAGCGCTGCGTAGAGCTGAGGCAGATCCCAGCGCAGCCGGCGGTCCACCCCGGCATCGACCAGCCGGGTGTCCCCGACGTCGATCGCAGCCCCCGCCAGAAAGTCCTCCGGCGGCCGATGGATCCATCGCAGCAGGGTCAGGGCGTATTGGCATGACATCGTTCCCCGTTTCGCCGTCCTGGCCAAGGCTCCCGGGCACATCGCAGGACTCGACTGTTGCGTGTTGAGCACGGAGGATTGCCGCCAGAGCTCCTCTGCCAGTCCATTCCAATCCAGCCGTCGGGCGGCGCGCTCTGCATCGAGAGCCTTGATCAGTGCCAGGCCGTCAAAGGCCGGCAGCTCAGTCATGGCAGCAGAATACTTCTGGGCACCGACAACGTCGATCTCTCTCGACGGATGCACGGCGCACGGCGGGCCGAAGCTGGACCTTGCCGGCCCGATGATGGGGAGCGCCGGCATCCAGTACCCGAATCCAGCACCCGCCGGCCAGGTTTCCCGCGGCACCGCTGTCACCATTGTCTTTGCGGGACAGGCCTTTCGGCACTACCGGTTATTGCAGAGCAGTGGTGAACTGAAAGTTGCGGCTCCTGGAGCCAGTATTCGCCAGGCTCAAACGGGGGACCCCCGGAACGCCCTTCGGGGCGGGACGTCCTTCTTGATGGAGGCGAGAAAAATGAACGCAACCCGTCGTGCCTCGCTGCTGGCAATCCTCGCGATCGTTCCCCTGGCTGTGATGTCCGGGTGCAGCACTACCACCCAGAGCACCGGAATCCCCGGTGCGCCAACCGCTCTGTCCGCATCTGCCTCGCCTTCGGCCGAGGCGCCCAACTCGGTTCAGGCGACCCCGCGTTCCACGCACCCGACCAGCTCTGTTTCGACATCTTCCGGGCCCGGCTCGCAGCAACCGACTTCGCAGAAGAATTCAGACGACGTGAGCCAGGAACCGACTGCGCAGCAACGGACGCCACAAGAACCGACCCCACAGGAATCGACCGCACAGAAATCGACAAGGGGCAGGTACCGACCTCACAGGACCCTGTGCCCGACGGGCCGGACCTGCGGCCGACCGACCTCAGCGGCGAGGTGTACGGCTTCATCCGCGCGGTCGACGCCATCAGGTCGGAAATCACCGTTGACAAGGTGGACTGGTTCGCGGGAGCCGACGCCGAGCAGGCCTGCACTGTCGACAACGTGCCCAGCGAAAGCCGCACCAATGGCTGGTGCAGCATCTACTACTTCCGCAACGTGAACCCGAAACTGCGGGTGGTCTCGGTCAGCCCGGATGCAGCGATCACCACACTGCAGGGAACAACCCCGGTGAGTGAAGGCCTTCAGGCGCTGGCCGATCGTGCAGCGACGCCGACGGGCGAGTATCACCCGTACCGGATCACCGTGACGGACGGCGCCGTCGTTGCACTGACCCAGCTCTACGAGCCGTGAACAAACGCCCCGGGCCGGGTCGACCTGAACTGCATTGGCACTGACCGGCCTCATCCTCAGTTGCACTGACAGTGCACTATGCTGCACTGCATGGATGAGGAGACGGCCGGTCTTTCCACGGTCATCGGCGCCCGCATTCGGTCGGAGCGGCAAGCTCGGCAGTGGACGCTCGATCAGCTCGCCGAGGCGGCCGGAATCAGCCGGCGCATGATCATCAACGTCGAGCAGGGGTCCGCCAATCCGAGCGTCGGCACCCTGCTGAGGATCAGCGATGCCCTCGGCATCGGATTGCCTGCCCTGGTGGAACCGCCTGAGCGGGCTGCGGTGACGGTCACCCGCACTGGCGACGGGGCCGTGCTGTGGACGAGCGAGGCGGGTGGCCGCGGGGTGCTGGTGGCCGGGACCGAACCGCCACACGTGATGGAGCTGTGGGACTGGACACTGGGTCCCGATGACCGCCACTCCAGTGAAGCGCATGCGCCCGGAACACGGGAGCTCGTCCACGTTCTCCAGGGGTCGATCACCGTCGACATCGGTGGCCGCACAGTGACACTGGCTGGGGGCGACGCCGTGGCATTCCCCGGCGACCTGGTTCACGCCTACGTCAACCCTCACCCGCGACCGGCCCGGTTCTCCCTCGCTGTGTTCGAGCCGGTGGTGGCGCCGGGGCGTCGGCCGGAGGTCACGCATGGCTGAATCGGCATCACTCCTGGCAATTCTTGACGGCGCACTGGTCGACGCGGAGGTGTTCTCGCTGCGCCCGGACTACCGCGCCCGACTGGTCGCGGTCGACGGGCTCGTCCCCGGTCCGAGCGACGAATCCAGCGACAGGCTGTTGCGGGCCGCGGAGAACAGCGCGCGCCGGATCTTGACCGATCGGCCCGTCGAGCAGATCCCGTCCGTCGCCGCCTGGCGGGATGCCTATCGGGCGTTCGGTGCCAAACCTCAACGGACCCGCAACAGCCTCGAGGCGCTGCTGCGTCGAGCCGCGGACGGGCTGCCGCGCGTCAACCGGCTCACCGATCTCTACAACGCGATCTCGGTGATACAGCAGATTCCGCTTGGCGGCGAGGATCTCACCCGTTACGCCGGTCCGCCTCGTTTGTTGCGAGCCACCGGCGACGAGCCTTTCGACACCGTGGCCGGGGGCGTGACGGTGATCGAGCATCCCGAGCGGGGTGAGGTCGTCTGGTGCGATGACACCGGCGTCACCTGCCGCCGGTGGAATTGGCGGCAAGCACGCCGCACCCAACTGCGTGAGGACACCACGACGGCCCTGTTCATCCTGGACGCCCTCGAGTCGACGACCGATGAGGCACTCCGGGCAGCGGCCGATGACCTGCTCACCCACCTGACCGCCGGAAACCGCGACATCGTCATCGCACAACGGCTGCTCCAACCCCGACAAACTCCACCGGAGAGAGAACCTGATGCTCATCCACCCCTAGGACTCGGCGCTGGACACCGAGGAATGGCAGAAATGGCTCGTGGTCACCGGTCGGTTCGGGACGCTGGTGGTCAACAACGTGGACCCTGCTGAGGCACCGTTGATGGTGCCCACCCACTTCACCATCTCCGGTGTCGAACTGCTCCTGCACCTGGCACGACCGAACCCAGTCTGGCCGCACCTGGAAGGGGCCGCTCAGGTCCGACTGGGTGTTGCGGGCGACGATGCCTACATCCCGTCGTACTGGCGGGCAAAGGCCGGCGGTCCGGACGAGAACGGCGTCCCACCAGCTATTACGCGGCGGTGCAATTCGTATGCCGGCCGATCCTGGTCGACAACCCACAAGGAAAGGTCGACATCCTCACAGCCCAACTCGCCGACATGCAGCCCGAGGGCCACCACGCCACCGTCGCGATCGAAGCGCCACCGTACGGGCGGATGCTGTCCGGAATCCGCGTCTACGGCTGGAGGTGCTGCAAGTCGATGCGAAGTTCAAGTATGACGACCACAATCGTGTCGATCACCGGCAACGCGCAATCGACAACCTCGAGAGACGCGGTGCGCTCAATGATCTGGGCGCAGCGACCGAGCAGCGTCGACGACTCGAGGCGACCGGCGAATGGCGCTCGAGGAGCCGCTGACGGCGCTACCCCCGGCGCCGCCGCTGGTGGCATCGGCATGCCGCAGGCGGCGGGCAACCCGACACGGGCGTCGTGCTGACTGCGGCCGGGTTGGCCCTCCTGCACCCCGTGCTGCACTTCGCTTTCGAGATGCCGGCCCTTGTCAGCTGAACCATCAGCTATTCCACGCTGTTCGACGCGCGTCCCACAACTCCTGTACGCGCGATGGCGCGGCGTGAATCCGTAACGCGCGGGTACAGGACACGCATGACTGGACCAGATGTCGCAGCCGGGACCATCACCATGTTCGGCGACGTCATGTGCGGGTGGGCCACGCTCGCGTTGCACCGGCTCTATCAGGCGCGCGCGGCGGCGGGACTGGACCATCAACTCAGCGTGGACCTGCAGCTGTTCCTTCTCGAGGACGTCAACCAAATGCCGTTGAGCACGAGGGTGATCGAGTTGGAGAAGCCGGTCATCGGCGCGCTGGCGGAGGAACTCGATTTCAAGGGCTGGCAGGCCGACCCGTCGGAGTTCCCCGTGACGAGCCTGCCTGCCAACGAGGCCGTGCATGCGGCGAAGGCGCAATCGTCGACCGCTGCCGAACAACTGGACATGGGGTTGCGGCTCGCGTTCTGGCGGGACAGCCGCTGCATCAGCATGCGGCACGAGATTCTCGATATCGGCGCCGAATGCGATGCCGTCGACATCGATCTGCTACGGAACGCCTTCGACGAGGGCCGCGCCCGCGGACCGATGCTGCACACGTACTTCGAGTACCGGGACCGCGTGCAGGGCAGCCCGCACTTCTTTTTGCCTGACGGCAGCGACGTGCACAACCCTGGCATCACCCTGCACCAGTCCGGCGAGACCGGAAGCGGGTTCATCGTGCTCGACTCCGACGACCCCACGGTGTACGACGATCTCGTCCGGCGCGGCGCGGCCGGACCAAGGACGGCGCCACCGCCCGCTGAGGCACACTCCGGCGGGTCCCATCCCCGCCGATGATTTTCACGTGCCGGTGTCGGTCGGAACCTGCGTGGGCCGAAACCGGTTCGCGAAGACCGCAGGGAGGACGCCATGGGAACCGTCGCCGCGCAGGCCTCGATGTCGTTGGACGGCTACATCGCCAAGGCCGACAACACCATCGGGAAGTTGTTCGACTGGTACCAGGTCGGTGACGTCGTCGTCCCCACCGCCACCCCGGACATCACGTTCAACCTGACTCCGGCCAGCGCCGAATACTGGCGGGCGTGGACCGCCGATCTGGGCGTCATCGTCTGCGGTCGAACACTCTTCGACGTCACCGACGGGTGGGGCGGCCGTCACACGATGGACGCGCCGGTCGTCGTGGTGACCCACACCGTTCCGACGGAATGGGTGAACAGCCACCCCGGCGCACGCTTCGAGTTCGTCACCGACGGCGTCGCCGCGGCCATTGCCCGCGCCCAGCAGATCGCCGGCGACAGCACTGTGGCGGTCACCGCCGGCGCGATCGCCGCGCGATGCCTGGAACTCGGACTGCTCGATGTCGTGGCGATCGATCTCGTGCCCGTCGTCATGGGCGGCGGTCGCCCCTTCTTCCCCGGCATGCAGGTTCAGGACATTCCGCTGGGAGACCCGGAGGTCTGCATCCCGAGTGAGCGCGTGACCCACCTGCGGATGCCCGTGCTGCGGTCTGACCCGAGCTAGATCTCCGGCAACCGACGACAGTGACCGAGGTCCCGTCGCCTTGTGGAACGATAATTTCCATGCCCAACCAGTCCTTGTTGAGCCGTTGTCGCATCGTCCCGGTGGTCGTCATCGGTGACCTCGCGCACGCGGTTCCGATGGGAGAAGCGCTGCTGGCCGGCGGGATCGACGTCGCCGAGATCACCCTGCGAACACCCGTGGGCATGGAGGTCATCCGCACGCTGGCCTCCGAGCTGCCCGCATTACAGGTGGGAGCCGGGTCGGTCCTCGTCCCCACCCAGGTCGATCAGGTCGTCGACGCCGGCGCGACGTTCGTCGTGAGCCCGGGCCTGTCGGTCGATGTTGTCGCCCGGGCCGACGACCTCGGCATCCCGGCGCTTCCCGGGGTCGCGACGTCCTCCGAACTGATGACCGCGGTTGGTCTCGGCCTCACCGAGGTCAAGTTCTTCCCGGCCGGACTGCTCGGCGGCCCTGCCGCCATCCGTGCCCTGACGGGGCCGTTCACGGGCATGTCGTTCATGCCTTCTGGCGGAGTCACCGCACAGAACATGAACGACTATCTCCAGATCCCGGCCGTTCCCGCCGTCAGCGGCAGCTGGATGGTCGATCCCGCCCTGCTGGCGGAGGGACGCTGGCAGGACGTGACCGCCCTCGCAGCCGCTGCGGTCCGGACCGCCGGACACGCAGCGCGCTCGGTGGACGGTTCCGCGCGGACCTGAACTACTTCTTGTCCCGACCGCCCGCCGACCCGGCCGGTTCACTGGACAGCGCGGCGATGAACGCCTCCTGCGGAACCTCGACCCGGCCGACCATCTTCATCCGCTTCTTGCCCTCCTTCTGCTTTTCCAGAAGCTTGCGCTTGCGGGTGATGTCACCGCCGTAGCATTTCGCGAGGACATCCTTGCGCATCGCGCGGATGGTCTCCCTGGCGATCACCCGGGAGCCGACCGCTGCCTGGATCGGCACCTCGAACTGCTGGCGCGGGATCAATTCGCGAAGCTTGGCGGTCATGGAAACGCCGTAGCCGTAGGCGGAATCGCGGTGCACGATCGCCGAGAAAGCATCGACAGGTTCGCCCTGCAGCAGGATGTCGACCTTGACCAAATCGGCCGGCTGCATCCCGGTCTCCTCGTAGTCAAGTGAGGCATAACCACGGGTGCGGGACTTCAGCGCGTCGAAGAAGTCGAAGATGATCTCGCCGAGCGGCAGGGTGTACCGCAGCTCGACCCGAGTTTCAGACAGATAATCCATGCCGCCCAACGTTCCCCGCCGGGATTGGCAGAGCTCCATGATCGCCCCGATGTAGTCGCTCGGGGTGATGATCGTGCACTTGACGATCGGCTCGGTGATGGTCGAGATCTTGCCCGCCGGCCAGTCCGAGGGATTCGTGACGGTGAGATACGAGCCGTCCACAGAGGTTTCCAGGGTGATGTTGTAGACGACGTTCGGCGCGGTGGAGATCAGGTCCAGGCCGAATTCCCGCTCCAGCCGGTCCCTGGTGATCTCCAGGTGCAGCAGCCCGAGATAGCCGCAGCGGTAACCGAACCCGAGCGCCGCGGAGGTCTCCGGTTCGTACGTCAGCGCGGCGTCGTTGAGCCGCAGCTTGTCCAGCGCGTCGCGCAGCAGCGGGTACTCCGAGCCGTCCAGCGGGTACAGACCGGAATAGACCATCGGCCGCGGCTCGCGGTAACCGCCGAGCGGGACGGTGGCGCCCTTGGACGCCGAGGTGATGGTGTCACCGACCTTGGACTGCCGGACGTCCTTGACGCCGGTGATCAGGTAGCCGACCTCGCCGACGCCCAGGCCGACGGTGGGGATGGGCTCCGGGGAGATGACGCCGACCTCGAGCAACTCGTGGGTCGCGCGGGTGGACATCATCTGGATCCGCTCGCGCGGGGTGATCTTGCCGTCGATGACGCGGATATAGGTGATCACGCCGCGGTAGATGTCGTAGACCGAGTCGAAGATCATGGCCCGCGCGGGTGCATCGGGGTCCCCCACCGGATGCGGTATCTCCGCGACCACCTTGTCCAGCAGCTCCTTGACGCCGGCACCAGTCTTGCCGGAGACCTGCAGCACGTCCTCCGGCGAGCCGCCGACGATGTGCGCGATCTCCTCCGCGTAGCGCTCCGGCTGCGCGGCCGGCAGGTCGATCTTGTTCAACACCGGGATGACGTGCAGATCGTTCTCCAGCGCCAGGTACAGATTCGCCAAGGTCTGCGCCTCGATCCCCTGCGCCGCGTCGACGAGCAGCACGGCCCCCTCACACGCCGCGAGCGACCGGGACACCTCGTAGGTGAAGTCCACGTGACCGGGTGTGTCGATGAGGTTCAACACATGGTCGGTCCGGACGCCGTCGATTCCCGGCGCCGCCCACGGCAGCCGCACTGCTTGCGATTTGATGGTGATGCCGCGCTCGCGCTCGATGTCCATCCGGTCGAGGTACTGAGCGCGCATGTCCCGGCCCTCGACCACCCCGGTGAGCTGCAGCATCCGGTCGGCCAGCGTCGATTTGCCGTGGTCGATGTGCGCAATGATGCAGAAATTCCGGATCAGCTCCGGTGGGGTGAACGTGCGGTGGGCACGCGAGGCAAGGCTTCCAGAGGTCACGAGAGTCTTTCTGGGCAGGCAATCGGTCACCTCATCGTCCCACGCGGTGCCGCCCGGCGAGGCCGCGCGACCGGAGACCGCGCCCGACGTCACGCAACGAAAGCCGTATCACCGGTTTCCCATCGGCTGACGCAGCGGGAAAGGGAATCGACCGAAGTACACGAATGTGAGGCGACATCACTGCCCGACATCAGCAGCCGACTCGTCGAGTCGACGCGGCGTCACGTGATACCACTGAACGGTGGATCGACCGACAATGCGTGACGCTGACCAGAGCCCGGCCCAGCAGAGCCCGGCTCAGGCAGATGCCCCCTTGCCGCCGCGAGGGCGTATTCAGGGACTCGATCTGCTTCGTGGGCTCGCCATCGGCCTTGTCCTGATCCGACATTCCCAGCTCATTCATTTCGGCGGCGGCGGCATCGTCGGCGTGGTCATCTTCTTCGCGCTGTCCGGCTATCTCATCACCGGCTTGCTGGTGAAGGACCTCACCTCGTACGGGCGGATCCGCTACGGCAGGTTCTACCTCCACCGCGCCACTCGCCTGTTGCCGGCTCTCTTTGCCCTGCTCGCGGTGTTCTCGATCATCACCTTCATCTGGAACCCGCTGCGGGTGGATCGTGGGCACTCGGTCGGTGTCGTGCTGACCGGACTGACCTACACCGCCAACATCCCGAATCTTCCGCAGGGTGGCGCCCTCGGACATCTCTGGACGCTGGCGACCGAGGAGCAGTTCTATCTGGTGTGGCCGATCCTGCTGGCACTCGGCCTGCGATTCCGGCGGATGAAGTTGATGGCCGTGATCGCGGTGGTCGGTGCCCTCGCCGGGCTCCTGCTCGAGTTGTCCTGGAAGGCCGGGCACATCGTCGAGATCTACACGATGCCGTTCTCCTGGGCGCTGGCGATCGTGATCGGCGCCCTGGCCAGACTCGGGCGGGATCGGATCCGGCAGGTGCTGCCTGGTGCCGGCGCGCCGCGGGCGGCACTGTCCAGCCTGGCCCTGGTCACCCTGCTGGGCCTGTGTTTCCTGCCCGACAGCAAGGGCGAGCCGATCATGTACCTGCTGGGTGGCCCGCTGATCGCACTCTGCACCGTGGTGCTGATCTTCCACTTGGAGACCTGGGTGATCCTTCCCTACCGATGGATGCGGCCGGCACTGGCATTGGGCACCATCTCGTACGCGGCGTACCTGTGGAACTACCCGATCGCGGTCTGGCTGGCCGGACCGGACCGGGTCATGACGACGCCGCAGCGGGCGGCGACGATCGTGATCACCATCGCGATCGCGGCCGTGTCCTGGTTCGTGGTGGAACGGCCGGCGCAGCGCTGGCGGCAACGGTTCGACGCCAGAAGGGCCGAGCGCAACCTCGCGACGGACAGGGTGCTGAAACAGTCCTGACGATGGGCCGACGGCCGTTGTCCGCTGCCCCGGCCGCATCCGGCCCACGGCCCGGCTGGCAGAGTTGCGCCATGCCTGACGCCGGGTCGCCGCACCCCCCCTTTACTTCTTCCACCGGCACCGCGATCGCCATCACCGGAGCCCACGTCGTGCCCATCGACGGTGCCCCGTTCGACGGCACCGTGCTGTTGCACGGCGGGCGAATCGCCGCCATGGGAGAAGAAGTCACCCTCCCCGCTGACGCCACCGTCATCGAGGCCGACGGCAAGTGGTTGCTGCCCGGCTTCATCGATGCGCACACCCATCTGGGCGCGCACGAGGAGGGCGAGGGGTGGGCCGGCAACGACACCAACGAGCTGACCGATCCGGTGACGGCCGCCGTCCGCGCATTGGACGCGATCAATCCCGCAGAGACCGGCTTCGACGACGCGCTCAGCGGTGGCGTCACGGCGGTCAACGTCAATCCCGGTTCCGGAAACCCGATCGGCGGCCTGACCGTGGCGATCCACACCCACGGTCGGACCGTGGACGAGATGGTGCTCCGATCGCCGTCCGGACTGAAGTCCGCGCTCGGCGAGAACCCCAAGCGGGTCTACAGCGAGAAAAAGCAGACACCGTCGACCAGGCTCGGCACCGCGCAGGTGATCCGGGCGGCCTTCGTCGAGGCACAGAACTACCTCGACAGGCTCGATCACGCCGAGCAGGGCAAGCCACCCGCGCGGAACCTCACCTCCGAGGCGTTGGGCCAGGTCCTGCGTGGGTCGATCCCGTGGCGCCAGCACTGCCACCGCGCCGATGACATCGCCACTGCCGTTCGCATCGCCGACGAGTTCGGCTACCGCCTCGTCATCGACCACGGCACTGAGGCGCATCTGATCGCCGACGTCCTGGCCGCAAAGAACATCCCAGTGCTGATCGGTCCCCTGTTCACCTCGCGCTCGAAGGTGGAATTGCGGCAGCGGTCGCTGGCGAACCCGGGCAGGCTGGCCGCGGCCGGCATCGAGATCTCGATCATCACCGACCATCCGGTCGTGCCGATCCACTTCCTGGTCCACCAGGCCACGCTCGCCGTCAAGGAAGGTCTCGATCCGGACACCGCGCTGCGGGCACTGACGATCAACCCGGCCCGGGTGATGGGCCTGGACAGCAGGATCGGATCGCTCGCGGTCGGCAAGGAGGCAGACGTGGCGCTGTGGAGCGGTGATCCGCTCGATGTCATGCAACGTGCGCTGCGCGTCTTCATCGCCGGGCGCGAGGTCTACACCTACGACGAGTCCACAAGGACCGGCCAGGTGCTCGGCCGGTGAACGCCGCTGAGCCGCCCGCGGCGCTGGGTCGCGATGAGGTGCTCGCCGTGGCGAGGGGTCTGGCCGAGCTGATCGATGCTGCACGAGTCCAGCTGCCGGCCGGCCCGCCGTCGCCGCTGGTGGCCGCGCTGTCGGAGCACCTCGGCGTCGACGCCCGAGAGGCGACCATCGTCAGCCATCATTGGGCGCCCTGGGAACACGTGTCGCTGCACCGCGGTGTCACCGCACACCTGGCTGCGCTGACCCCACAGGCGCAGTGGATCGGTCTACCCGGTGGCCCCATGCGGATGCACAACGACCTGCCGTCGCTGCTGCAGATGACGTCGGCTACGGACCGGTTGACCAGCGCTGACTACGTCCTGCTGCCGATCAGCCCGACGGCCACCGAGGACGTCGTCTCGAGCGGGCTGGTGCGGACCACCGACGTCGCAGGGAACCCCGTCGTGCTCGTGATGCGCGAGACGCAGATGACGGGCCCGACGCAGGTCTCGGTCGAGCTGATGGCCACAGACCGCGGTATCGCCTCAGCCCTCCTCGCCCACCTGCAGGAATTGGTCACCGAGCACGACATCCTGCGCGGGCAGGTGCTGTCGTTCACCGTCAACGAGCATCAAGGCAACCAGATGGTCAACTTCCTGCCCCGGCCCTCGGTTGCGGGGTCGGACGTCATCCTCCCGCCGAACGTGTTGCCGACCATCGAAAAGCACGTCACCGGACCGGCAGAGCGTGCGCAGCGGCTGCTGCAACTCGGGATACATCTCAAGCGCGGGGTCCTGCTGCACGGCCCGCCCGGCACCGGGAAGACCCACACCGTGCGCTACCTGATGGGCCGCCTGGCGCAGAGCACGGTGCTGGTGCTCACCGGTCACGGCTTGATGTTCATCGAGCAGGCGGCGGCACTGGCCAGGCGGCTCGCGCCCAGCGTCGTGGTGGTCGAGGACGTCGACCTCATCGCGCAGGACCGGTCGTTCTCGCCGATGGGCAACCCGCTGCTGTTCAGCCTGCTCGACGCGATGGACGGGGTGGCCGCCGACGCCGACGTGACCTTCGTGCTGACCACCAACCGGGCGACCATGCTGGAGGAGGCACTGGTGCAGCGACCCGGTCGGATCGACCTGGCGGTCGAGATCCCACGGCCGGACGCCGACGGTCGCCGGCGGCTCGCCGAGCTGTACCAGGGCGGGGCGACGGTGACGGCGAACCTCGAACCTCTCATCGACGCCACCGAAGGGGCGACAGCCTCGGCCATCAAGGAATTGATGCGCCGGGCGATCCTGCGCGCGCTGGACGGTGATCCGTTGGTCGAGCCACCGGTGGTCGACGACGCGGCACTCGGGGCCGTGTTGCAGGAATTCGTCTCAGAGACGCAGTCGCTGAGCAGATCGCTGCTGGGCGCTGGCGGTGACGACCCCGATGGTCCATCGGGCTGGGACGGCGACGGCCCTGATGGGCCTGAGGGATTCGACGACGGCGGTGGTCCCAGACCCGGACTGGCCCCACCGGCCTTCGTGCACCGCGTGGCGGCGCAGAGCGCGATGTGGTCGCCGGGCTGATCGTCAGGCTGACCGCCCCACCCGCAGTGCCCACAACACCAGCGGCACCTGCAGCGGCAACCTGGCGACCAGCGCCGCCCGGTACCACCAGGGTCGCCGTCCGGACCGCAGGGTCATCGAGATGTTCGCCGGGAACACTCCGACGAACAGCGCCGCGGTCACCGGACCGCCCCACCGCCTGGTCGCCGGGTGCGCAAGCATTGCCGCACAAGCGATCTCGGCGGCGCCGCTGATGGCGACGAGTTCCTTCGGCCGGGGCAGGGCCCGGGGAACGATGGCCACGAACGGCCCCGGCCGGACGAAGTGCATGACACCGGAACCGGCGAGGAGGGCGATCAGGAACAGGCGCACCTTTCCCACGTTGATCTCTCGGCCGGACAGGACGCGCAAAAGATGCATGAGCCCATGGTGCAGGGCGCGTGCGGTTAGCGTGACGGGGACATGCAGACGAACCCCGCTGGTGCACTCGGCGACCCCCGGACCCACTTGCGGCTGACGGTGGCGTTGCTCACCCTGCTGCTCGTGCTGTCCGGCTGTTCCACCGCCGGTTCGGCCGTCCCCGTCTCGCCGCCCCCGGCGACCTCCGACGACGGTCCGGGCATCGACAACCCGGGTACGCAGACTCTCGCCGGAACCACAGATCCCGGGCCGCCGACAGACGTCAGCGCCGCGGTCGATCCCGGCGCGCCGACCACTCCGGAGACCGATGCGACCGGGCCGGCGCAGTCGTTCCCGCCGGACACGGCGTCGTCGTCGGTGCCGCCCACGGCCACGTCCGGGCTGCCTGAATCTGCGTCGCCGTCGCCCTTCCTGGCCCCACCGGTGACGCCGGTACCGTTCGCTGCTGTGGGACTACCCGGCGTCAACGACCCGTCCTGCACCTCCGAGTACCGCCCGGTGGTGCTGCTGCACGGCACCCTGGCCACGGCCCAGGGTGATTTCGGCGCCCTCGCCCCCGCGCTCCAGGCGTCCGGTCGCTGCGTCTTCACCGTGGATTACGGGATGGGCGGCATCCGGTCGGTCCGCAGCTCGGCGAAGACGGTGTCGGCCTTCGTCGACCACGTGCTCGCCACCACCGGCGCCGACCAGGTCGACGTCATCGGGTACTCGCAAGGCGGTCTGGTTCTTCGGACCGCCCTGCGGCTCGAGGGTCTGGCCCCCAAGGTCGGGGTGGCGGTCCTCGTCGCGCCGACGTTCCACGGCAGCACGTCCCCGTTGCTGACGGCGCTACCACCGGCGCTGTGCCCGGCCTGCGCGGACCAGGCCACCGGTTCGCCGCTACTGCAGGAGCTGGACGCCGGTGGTGACCTCGACGGTGACGTCCGGTACGCCGTCATCTCCAGTGCCCGCGACACCGTCGTGACGCCGGTGTCGGCACAGTCGCCGGTCGGTCCACCGGACCGGGTGACTTCGCTGCTGGTGCAGGATCGTTGTCCGGACAGTCGCCTGGATCACCTGGCGCTGCGCGGCGACCCCGGCGTGATCAATTGGGTGGTGCAGGCCCTGGAGACAGACGGCCGACCTGATCCCTCGGCGTTCAGCTGCCCGTGAGAGCACAGTCGGATCCGGCCGACGCGACGAGGTGCGTCGATCGCCGGATTTGGGGCTGACCGGCACCGGCTGGTAATCTCGAAGGTCGCGTGTGCCGGTCCGGCACAAGCATCATGTGCATCAATCCCCCGACGAAACGAAGGCAATCCGGCGTGGCCAATATCAAGTCCCAGATCAAGCGCATTCGTACGAACGAGGCTGCGCGCCTGCGCAACAAGTCGGTCAAGTCTGCGTTGAAGACCTCTGTGCGCCGCGTTCGCGAGGCCGCTGCGTCCGGTGACAAGTCTGCCGCTCAGGTGGAGCTGGTCGCCGCCTCGCGCAGCCTGGACAAGGCCGCATCCAAGGGTGTCATCCACGCCAACCAGGCGGCGAACCGCAAGTCCGCCCTGGCGCAGTTGGTCAACCAGATCTAGTTCGGCCACACACCACCTGCCGTCCGGCACTCTGCCGGGCGGCATTTTGGCGTTCAAGGAGATCTTGGCGCTCCGTTGGATGATGGTGCGGTAGCGGCCCGGCGATGCCGGCCGCAGGCAAGTCCCGCAAGAGAGCGGGTCAGCTCCTCGCCATCGCGCCGTGACCGATTCAGCGGCCCTGTCGGGCCGCGACCAGATCGAGCACCGCCTTCTCCAGCGCGTACTCCGCGTCGACAGCCGCGCCCTTCACGTCCGCGTTGAGCTGGGCCACCACCGCCATCCCGACCACCAGTCCATCGGTGCTCCAGCCACGACCCGCTGCTCTTGCCTTGTCGATCTTCCAGGCCGGCATTCCCAGCTGCGAGGCCAGCGCATATGAATTGCCGCCACGGGCACCTGACACCTTTGCGATGGTCCGCACTCCATCGGCCAACGCGTCGGCGACCAGGACCGGCGCCACCCCCACGACCATGGCCCAGCGCAACGACTCCAGCGCGGCGGACAGGTCGCCGGCCATCACCGAGTCGGCGACGGTGAATCCACTGACCTCGGCGCGGCCCCGGTGATAACGGTGCACCGCGCTCTCGTCCACCATCCCTGCCGTGTCCGCCACCAGCTGACTCGCGGCGGAGGCGAGCTCGCGCAGGTCCGACCCCACAGCGTCGACCAGCGCAGCAACCGCGTCCGGCGTCGTGGTCCCGCCCGCCCTGCGGATCTCCGACCGGACGAAGTCGATCCGCTCGGCCGGCCGGGTGATCTTGTTGCAGACCACGACGGTGGCGCCCGCCTTGGTCAGGGTGTCCGCGATCGCCTTGTTCCTCGCGCCCCCCGAGTGATGTACCAGCAGAGTGACCCCGTCAACCGGGTCCCCGACATACCCGATGAGTGCACCTGCCAGGTCCTTGCCGGACTCCTGCGCTCCTCTGATCGCCACGACCCGCGGCTCGGCGAACAGGCTCGGCGACACCAGGTCCCAGAATTGACCGGACCCGAGGCCGGCCGCATCGGCATCCCGCCGTTCGACACCCGGGTCGGACCGCTTGGCAGCGGTGGCGGCCCGGGAGATGGCCCGGTCCACCAGCAGCATTTCGTCACCGGTGATGAGCACCAGCGTCGGCAGGGCTGATCTGCCGGCCGATCGAAGTGAGGTACCGGCCGCCGTCATGGCGCTCATCGTGCCATCCACACCCGACACACCGACCACCTGCGCCGGTCCCCTTCCGGACGCGAAGGTGCGGCCGTCGTTCGGCATCCGCCTGCACGCCGCACCGGGCACCACCTGTCTCGCCAGTAGTTTTGACAGGCAACCCGCCGAAGGCCCGACTACCCGACTCGAGGACGCCATGCCGAGCTCGTCATCGCGGCATCACCCCCGCCGGCCACTCCTGGTGGCAGCGGGAGCGGCGGCACTGCTGGTGGTGAGCGGCTGTGGGTCGCCAGCGCCCGCAGAGTCTGCCGCACAGACGGCGCCGCCGGGCAGCACGATCTGCGACTACCTGGAGAGTCAGCGCCCCGCGGCGAAAGAGGTTTCCCTGCCACCGGCCATCGAACCTGCCACCGGAACCACCTCCGCGACGATCGCGCTGACCGGCGGCGATGTCGTTCTGCAATTGGATACGGCAGGAACGCCGTGCACCGTCGGCAGCTTTGTGCACCTGGCGCAGTCCGGCTACTTCGACAGCACGCCCTGCCACCGGCTGACTGCCTCACCGTCGTTGTCGGTGCTGCAGTGCGGTGACCCGTCCGGGACCGGCGGCGGCGGGCCCGGTTACACCTTCCCCGACGAGACGCGCCCCGAGATGCAATACCCAGCAGGCACTGTCGCGATGGCCAACGCGGGACCGGACACCAATGGCTCGCAGTTCTTCCTGGTCTACGCGGACTCACGGCTGCCACCGGACTACACCGTCTTCGGCACCATCACCTCAGGTCTGGACGTGCTGCAGGGCATCGCCGCCCAGGGCATCACCGGCTCGGGCAATGCGACTGCCCCCGTCCAGCCGGTGACGATTTCCACCGTGACGGTCGGCGGCTGACCGGTCGTCGGCAGAACTGAAGGCACCGGTGGTCGAAACGAGGGCCCGAGGTGACGCTCGGGTGCGCTACCATCACCGGACAACTTCATCCCACTCATCCAGAGGGGCAGAGGGATACGGCCCGACGAAGCCCCGGCAACCACTGACGATGATCACTTTCTCGTGACGGCACAACGCCGGAGCGAGGCCGATCGTCAGTAGGTGCCACTTCCGTCCCGCGACAGCGGGGAAGATGAGGAAAGGCCTCGCCATGACCACAGTCCTGCCCACCCCTGTGTCCACCGCAGCTCCGACAGTCGACGTCGCCGCGCCCGGCGTCGATCTCGGCCCCGCCGTTGCGCTCTCCTGCCGTGAATGCGGCGAGCGTGTCGCGCTCGGCCCGTTCTATGCGTGTACCGAGTGCTTCGGACCGTTGGAGGTCGCCTACGACTTCGCGCTCCGCGGCCGGGCACTCAAGGACGCGATCGAAGCCGGACCGGACAACATCTGGCGGTACGCGCCGCTGCTGCCGGTGCCGGCCGACGTCGCGCAGACGCGAAACATCAACCCCGGCGGCACCAAGCTGATCCGCGCCGACAACCTCGCCCGCGAACTCGGGATGAAAACCCTGTGGGTCAAGGACGATTCAGGCAATCCGACGCACTCTTTCAAAGATCGGGTGGTCGCCGTCGCGCTGGCCGCGGCCCGTCAACTCGGATTCACCGTCCTCGCCTGCCCGTCCACCGGGAACCTGGCCAATGCCGTCGCAGCCGCCGCGGCCAGGGCCGGCATCCGCTCGGTCGTGCTCGTGCCGAGCAATCTGGAGCAGCAGAAGATCCTCACCACCGCGGCCTACGGTGGCACCCTGGTCGCGGTAGAGGGCAACTACGACGACATCAACCGGCTGGCCGGTGAGATCGCAGCCGAGCAGGAGGACTGGGCGTTCGTCAACGTCAACGTCAGGCCCTACTACGCCGAAGGTTCCAAGACGCTGGCCTACGAGGTCGCCGAGCAACTCGGCTGGCGGCTTCCGGAGCAGGTCGTCATCCCGGTGGCCTCGGGTGCCCAACTGGTCAAGGTGGACAAGGGTTTCACCGAGCTCGGAGAGCTCGGGCTGGTGAACCCCACGCCCTACAAGGTGTTCGGGGCGCAGGCGACCGGCTGCTCACCGGTGTCCGCCGCTTTCAAATCCGGCGACGACACCGTGAAGCCCGTGCGGCCCAACACCATCGCCAAGTCCCTCGCCATCGGTAACCCCGCCGATGGGCCGTACGTGCTGGACGTGACCCGTCGCACCGGCGGGGCCGTCGAGGATGTCAGCGACGACGAGGTGATCGACGCCATCAAGCTTCTCGCCCGCACCGAAGGCATCTTCGCCGAAACCGCCGGCGGCGTCACCGTCGCCGTGCTGCGCAAGCTGCTGGCCACCGGGCAACTCGATCCCAATGCGGAAACCGTCATCTTCAACACCGGCGACGGGCTCAAGACCCTGGACGCGATCGCCGGGTCCGTCGGACCCACCGCCACCATCGCGCCGACACTGTCGGCGTTCGATGAGGCGGCGCTGGCATGACTGCGCCACAGACCGGCGGCCCGGCCGTGGGGGCGCCGGTGCCGGTCCAGGTGCGCATCCCCACCATCCTGCGCGCCTACACCGGCGGGGCGTCCACGGTGAGCGTGCGCATCCAGGCCGCTGCAACGGTTGCCGGAGTGATCAGCGCCGTGGAGGCCGATCATCCCGGCGTTCGTGCGCGGGTCCTGGACGAGACCGGTCAGATCCGCCGGTTCGTCAACCTGTATGTGGACGAGGAGGACGTGCGTTTCGGGAACGGACTGGCGACGCCGGTACCAGCCGGTGCGACGGTGTCCATCATCCCCGCCGTCGCGGGCGGCTGACGACGCCGGACCCGCGGCGGACGCCTCGCAGCGGGACGACCGCCGCTCAACGCTCACGCCCGCCGCCCACGCCGCGCTCACCCTGCAGCAAGAGCACCCCACTCCGGCACGAGCACGGCGTCGCGGTGAGAGCCGTCGGCGCTGCTGAACCGCGTCGAGACTGAGGTGAACAGAACCGCAGAATCAGCTGCTGAGCCGCAGCGATCCGCTGTGCCCGCCGGCTTCTTCGGTCAGATCGATGCCGAACAAGGTGTGCAACGCCTGCAGGTAATCGGCGGTGTCACCGGTGCGGGCCAGCTCGCCCGCGCGCATGGTCGGTGTGTGCAGCAGCGCCTGGGTCAGCCGATGCAGTGTGAGCTCGACGTCGGCCGCGACATCGGCTGGGTACTTCGCTCGAAGCCTGGCCATTTCTTTCTCCACCGCAACCGAGACGTGTTGGCGGAGCGCGACGATCGCGGGATCGAGTTTGCGAACGGCCATCCGGTCCTCGAAATCGGACACGCCCGCGATGACGATGTCGTGGGCGGCGCCGACGGCGGCGAGGTGGGCCGGATCGACCTGCTCGGAGACGGTGTTGAGATCGATCACCCGCAGCCCGGGGACCGCGCGTGCCGCGCCGGAGACATCCGAGTGCAGCGCGAGATCGATGACCGGCAAGGGCGTCTCCCGCCGCGCAACCGCAGCGGTGAGCACTTCCGGCGTCAACGTCTCGGCCGAGGTGCCGCTGCAGGTGACGACGATGTCCACCCCGGCCACTGCATCTGCGAGCTTTCCCGGCTCGACCGGCACCGCGCGGTGACGATCGGCGAACCCGCTCGCACGGCCGCTGGGCGAGAACACCGACAGGGCGCTGCAGCCCCGCGAACGCAACTCCGCGGCGACCACCCGGGCGTACGCACCGGTGCCGATCACCAACGCCCGGGCGCCATCGAGAGCAACGGTGCCGGAGGCGATGTCGAGCGCGACAGAGGCGATCGACCGGCCGGCGGCGCCGACTCCGGTGTCGGTGGCGACCTTCTTGGCCGTGCGCGCGGCGTGTTGGAACAGCAGGTTGATGGCGGGCGTCGCGGTGCCGGCCGCCTGTGCGTCCCGCAGGGCCCTTGCGACCTGACCGCCGATCTCGGCTTCACCGACCACCATCGAGTCGAGTCCCGACGCCACGGTGAAAAGGTGCGCAACGACAGGCGCGCCGACCCTGACCTTCAGCAGCGTGCTGACCTCGTCGGCAGGGACACCGGACGCCAGCGCGACCGCGCCGGTGACCTCGTCGATGGCGTCATGGAAGCGAGCGGCGTCCAGATAGATCTCGAGACGATTGCACGTCGCGACCACCACAACGCCGGACACCGCAGAGTCCTCGCGTCGGCACAAGGACACCAGGGCATGGCCGAGCGTCTCCGAACCGCCGGTGAGCTGGTCCAACTGCGTCAGCCCCAGGTCGTGGTGGCTGGCGCCGAGAACCATGAGCATGGGTCAATAGTATCGGTGGGACGAAGGATTCCGGTATGAAGGCGACCCTTACCTGATCGCGCCCACTGCCCCTGAGCTGCGGAAATACTGCGACGTGAGCTGGATCGCGCGAGCACGGGACGCCCTGGGTCAGCGACAGGGGAACCTCGGCCCGCGGGGATGACACCATGGACGTCACCATGACTGCGACTCCGCCACACTCTCTCGATGCCCGGGCCGGCCGTGACGTCACGACTCCCACCGTCGCGCCGAGCACCGACTCGCCCGGCACCCTGACGCCGCCATCGCCCGTACCGGATCCACCGCCAGCGCAGGAGCTGCTGCCGTCCTCGCATCCGTTGCGGGACGGACGGACCGCGGATTCCGCGCTGATCACCGCCTACCGCGGCCGACGCACGGCACTGCGTCCGGTGTGGTTCATGCGGCAGGCCGGCCGGTCACTGCCGGAATACCGGGCCGCACGCGGCAACACCGGCATGTTGGAGGCCTGCCTCACACCTGATCTCGCCGCCGAGATCACCTTGCAGCCGGTTCGCCGCCATGGCGTTGACGCCGCCATTTTGTTCAGCGACATCGTCGTTCCGTTGAAACTGGCGGGCATCGACGTGGAGATCGTGCCCGGCACCGGTCCGGTCGTTGCCGACCCGATCCGGACGACACAGGATGTCCGGTCGCTACCGGCCCTGGAACCCGCTGCCCTGCAGGCTATCTCGGCAGCTGCCGCGGCCGCCGTCGACGGGCTGGGGCGGACGCCGCTGATCGGCTTCGCCGGAGCCCCATTCACGCTGGCGTCGTACCTGGTCGAGGGCGGGCCCAGCCGGGAACACCTGCGCACCAAGGCCCTGATGCACGGTGAGCCGGCCACCTGGCATGCGCTGATGGCGTGGGTCGCGGTGGTGACGACGGCGTTCCTGCGGGTGCAGGCGCTGGCGGGCGCCTCGGCGTTGCAGTTGTTCGACTCGTGGGCCGGTGCCCTGTCGCTGCCTGATTATCAGCATTACGTCGCACCTCATTCCGCGGCAGTGCTGTCCGGGGTCGCAGATCTCGGTGTGCCGCGGGTGCATTTCGGTGTCGGTACCGGCGAACTGCTGGTGGCCATGAGGGATGCCGGCGCGGATGTGATGGGTATCGATCACCGCGTGCCGCTGGACACCGCGAACACCCGACTGAGCGGCCGGACACCGTTGCAGGGCAACATCGATCCGGCGTTGCTCTTCGCCGGCCAGGCGGCCCTGCAGGAACAAACGGCCGACGTGATCCGGCGCGGGTCGGCCGCCCCCGCGCATGTGGTGAACCTGGGTCACGGTGTCCCACCGGACACCAACCCAGATGTGCTGACCCGGTTGGTCGAGTTCGTGCACAGCCGTGACACAGCGCAAAGCGCGCCGGAACCAGAGCCCCTGGATCGAGCGGAACCATTGCGGCCGTGAACCTCTCGGCTGTATCCGCCGTGGTTCCCGGTGTCGTACGGGCGGAGGTGTTGGTCGTCGGCGGCGGCGTCGCCGGGCTCGTCACGGCAACCGATCTGGCCAACAGCGGCCACCGGCCGGTACTGGTGGAGGCCTCCGACACAGTGGGCGGGGTGCTGTCCGCCCATCGGGTAGGTGGTCTCACTCTGGACGCCGGCGCCGAATCCTTCGCCACCGCGCGGCCCGCCGTCACCGACCTGCTCGGCGAACTGGGCCTTGCCGAACGCGTCGTGCTGCCGAATCCGGTGGGCGCCTGGGTGCGTCATCGTGCCGGCACCGCACCGCTGCCAGCGGTCGGATTGCTCGGGATACCCGGCCGGTGGTGGGCCGCCGACGTCCGCCGGGTGATCGGGATTTCCGGCGTGGCACGCAGCGCCGTCGATACCCTGCTCCCGTCGGGGTCCGGGGCGCCGGCCGGAACAACGCTCGGAGCGCTGGTCCGCACCAGGATGGGACGCCGGGTCGCCGATCGACTCGTCGAACCGGTGGCCGGTGGGGTCTACGCGGCAGATCCCTACCGGCTCGACCTTCGCACCGTGGCTCCCGGACTGGATGCAGCGCTGCGGGACGCGGGGTCGCTGTCCGCCGCAGTCCGGCGATTGCGGGGCGGTGGGGAGCGCTCCGGCTCCGCCGTCGCCACCCTGTCCGGCGGCCTGCACACCCTGGTGCCGGTGCTGGCCGGTGCCGTCCGGGCGGCCGGTGGGGTCCTGCGCACCGGGACGGCCGTGAGGTCCCTGCAGTCCGGCGCCGATGGATGGGTCGCCAGCTTGTCCGATGGCTCCCAGGTTGTCGCGAAGGCCGTGGTACTGGCAGTGCCGGCTCCCGCGGCGGCAGCTCTGCTCCGCGCGGCCAGGCCGGACAGCGATGTGTCCGTCCTGCAGACACCGATCACCACCGTGCTGATCTGCACCCTGGTGCTCGATGACCATCGGCTCGACCGGGCGCCGCGTGGCACCGGTGTCCTGGTATCCGCCCACGCGACCGGTGTCACGGCCAAAGCGCTCACCCACGCCACCGCCAAATGGCCGTGGCTGTCTGAAACCGCCGGGCCCGGACGGCATGTGCTCAGGCTGTCCTACGGGCGCGGCGACGACCTCCCGGCCGAGGCCGAACTCGCGCAGCTGGCGGTGCGCGACGCGGGCGTGCTGCTGGGTGTCCCGCTCGACGTCGACTCGCTGGTCGATGCGACGGTCGTCCGGTGGGAATCGGCGCTCCCCGCGCCGCGGCCCGGTCACGCCGCAGCCGTCACTGCACTGCGGAACGGGCTGTCACCGCTCGGCCTTCACGTCGTGGGAGCGTCGGTCGCGGGCAGTGGGCTGTCCGGTGTGGTCGCCGATGCCCGGATGCAGGCCGCCGCGGTATCGGATGCGCTGCGCGCTGTGGCGATGATCGCCTTCCCTTCGGCCGCCGCGACCCCGGAGCCCGGCCGCGGGTGAGGGAGGATGGAACGGTGACCAACGAGCCCAACCATCCCGCCTCCGCCCCGGCCGACGCCCCGGCGTCCACCGAGAAGGCATCACCTGCGGGCGCCCGGACACGCCCGACTGCGCGGGAGATCAACGCGCAGATCGTCTACACCGGATTCGCGGTGTACCGCCGGGTCAGTGAACTCGATGCGCCGCGGGACAAGGCGATCGCCGAACTCGTGGACCTGGTCGCCGAGATCGGCGACCAGCAGGTGACCGTCCGCGGCTTCTACGACGTCTCGGCGATGCGCGCGGACGCCGACCTGATGGTCTGGTGGCACGCGCCCACGGCGCAGGCGTTGCAGGCGGCCGGCCGATCGCTGCGTCGGACCGCTGCCGGCCGCACCCTGACCCCGTCGTGGTCGGCCATGGGCCTGCATCGGCCGGCCGAATTCAACAAGGGGCATGTGCCCGCTTTCCTGGCCGGTGCCGCGGCGAAGAACTGGGCCACCGTCTATCCCTTCGTCCGGTCGTACGAGTGGTACCTGCTTCCGGACGAGGAACGTCGCGCCATGCTGGTCGAGCACGGCATGATGGGCCGCGCCTACGACCAGGTGCTGTCGAACACGGTGGCCGCCTTCGCCCTGGGCGACTACGAGTGGCTGCTCGCGCTGGAAGCGGACGAACTCCACGACACCGTCGACCTGATGCGGCATCTGCGCAGCTCAGCCGCGAGAATGCACGTCCGCGAGGAGATTCCGTTCTTCTCCGGCCGACGGGTGGACGAGGCCGGCGTGGTCGAGGTACTCGCGTGAGCGCTGACGGCGCGAACCGGCCGGCGGCAGCTCCGGGCGCAGCGGCCGATGGCTACGATGCTGTTCTGCTGGCGGGTTTCGGCGGGCCGGAGGGACCGGACGACGTGATGCCGTTCCTGCGCAACGTCACCCGAGGCCGTGGTATCCCCGAGGAGCGGCTGGTCGAGGTCTCGCACCACTACCAGGCTCTCGGCGGCGCGTCGCCGATCAACGAGCAGAACCGTGCCCTGCGAGCGGCGCTCGAGGCGGAGCTGTCCCGGCGCGGGGTCGGATTACCGGTGCTGTGGGGCAACCGCAATTGGGCGCCGTACCTCGCCGATGTCATCGGCCAGGCACATGACGGTGGGCTGGATCGGCTGCTGGGCGTCGCGACGTCGGCGTACTCCTCGTACTCGTCATGCCGGCAGTACCGCGAGGACTTCGGAATGGCCTTGGCCGGAACGGCTCTGGTGGGTGCGGTACGGATCGACAAGGTCCGCCCGTATTTCGACCGCCCCGGTTTCCGGCAGCCGTTCATCGACGGGACCATCGAAGCGGTGCACAGGGCCGCCGCTGCCGGTCTGCAGGTCTCCGACGTACAGGTCGTCTTCACCACGCACTCGGTGCCCAGCACGATGGCGGACACGTCCGGGTCAGCCGAACTCGGCGATCATCGTCCCGGAGGTGCCTACGTCACACAGCATCTCGCCGTGGCGGCGGCCGTCATCGACGCCGTCGCGGCCGAGGTCGGTGCGGCACCGACCTGGCAACTGGCCTACCAGTCACGGTCCGGACCCGCGTCAGTTCCGTGGCTCGACCCCGACATCAACGACGTCATCGGCGATATCGCCGCCAAGGGCGCGCGAGGGGTGATCGTGGTACCCATCGGCTTCGTGTCCGACCACGTCGAGGTGGTCTGGGACCTGGACAACGAGGCCGCCGAAACCGCCGCCGAACACGGCCTGTTCTTCACCAGGGTCCGCACGCCCGGGGTGGACCCACGGTTCGTCGGCGAACTGGCCGACCTGGTCCAGGAGCGTCTGGCAGAGGCAGTCGCGACGACCGCGGAGTTGCCCGGTGCCCGCCGCCGACCGGACTTCTGCGCGTCGCGGTGCTGTGTGAACGCGCGCGCGACGAAGCCGACCACCGCGGCCGTCGACTCCGCGGCCGACTGGGCAGGTGTCGAGATCGACGGTGCACCCGTCGATCCGGCACGTCTGGTGGCCTCGGGCATCCGCGGGACGAGTCCGGGCCGCGCAGGCCTGCAGAACCCAGCCCCACAGAAGCAAGCCCCGCAGAACTCTGGCCCGCGGGACCCTGACCCACAGACAGCGGTGGTGAACGGGTGACCCAGCGCGTGCTGCTGGTCGGTACGCGCGGCAGCGCGCTGGCCCTGGCCCAATCCGGCGCCATCGCCGGGCAGGTGGCCCAGAAGGCAGGCAGTGGGTACGAACTCGTCCGGGTCAGGACGGAGGGTGACGTCAACACCGGACCACTTGCGGCCATCGGCGGTACCGGTGTCTTCGTCACGGCAGTGCGGTCCGCGCTGGCCGATGGCCGGGTCGATCTCGTCGTGCACTCCTACAAAGATCTCCCGACCGCGCCTGCCGCCGGCCTGACGTTGGCCGCGGTACCGGCCCGGGAGGATCCTTCGGACGCACTGTGCGCACGCGACGGAGCCACTCTCGAAACCCTGCCCTGCGGGTCACGGATCGGAACGGGCTCCCCGCGCCGCACAGCGCAACTGCTGCTGCGGCGGCCGGATCTGAATGTCGTGGCCGTCCGCGGCAATGTCGACACCAGGTTGCGGATGGTGAGCGAAGGTTCCGTCGACGCCGTTGTGCTTGCCACCGCGGGACTGTCGCGGCTGGGTCGTACGGACGCCATCACCGAGAGGTTCGGCCCGGACCTGATGTTGCCCGCGCCCGCCCAGGGCGCGCTGGCCGTGGAGTGCCGGTCCACCGATGACGAGACCGCCTGGTTCGCCGAGGCTCTCACCGATCTGGACAACGCCGAGAGCCGGGCCGCCGCCGCTGCCGAGCGAGCTCTGCTGCGGACGCTGGAAGCGGGATGCATCGCACCCGTCGGCGCCTACGCAACGGTGGCCGCCGACACGCTGACGCTGACCGGCGCGGTGATCGCCGTCGACGGCCGAACCGCGGTGCGCGGTGAACTGAGCGGAGCCGTTGCGGACGCCGCCGTGGTCGGCCGGGAGCTCGCCGTGGAACTGCTGTCCCGCGGTGCCGGAACGCTGCTGGGCGCCCTACGATGACCGACCTGCCGCACCGAACACCCATCGGGGCAACGGTTCCGGAATCGGACGATGCAGCCGCGGCACCGCTGTGCGGCTGGCGGGTGCTGGTTCCGCGGGCACCCGATCGCTCCGGCGAGGTGATGGACCTGCTCGCGGCGGCGGGAGCGGCGGCGGTGGCCGTTCCGCTGATCGGCACGGCACCACCCGCGGACGAAGCAGCGCTGGATCTCTCGCTGGTCGAGCTGGCCAAGGGCAGCTACGACTGGGCGGCCTTCACCTCCGGGTCCGCTGTCGATGCGGTTCTGGCCAGAGCGCAGGCCCTGAGCCTGTCACCCGCCGTACCTGCCGACACCCGGGTCGCCGCGGTCGGGTCGGCCACCGCCGCTGTCCTCCGGCGGCAGGGCCTCCCGGTGGACCTGGTGCCGGCGGCAGCAGGATCGGCAGCGGCGCTGGCCGCGATCTGGCCGCATCCCCGCGGCGATCAGACAGTGCTGCTGCCGCGCTCCGACCTCGCCGCTGCGGTGTTGCCACAGGCGCTGTCGGCGTTGGGCTATCGGGTGTCTACGGTCGTCGCCTACCGCACCGTGATCACCCCGCCACCGACTCCCACGGCTGCCGAGCTGGCTGCAGGTTCCTTCGATGCGGTGCTGTTCACCTCACCCAGCACGGTGCGGGCGCTGGCGGCGGTGCACATGCCCGAGAGCACCGTCCGGTGCGCGATCGGCGAATCCACCGCGGCCGAGGCATCCAAATCGGGACGCCCGGTGCACGTCGTCGCCGCTGAACCCACCGCGCAGTCCCTGTTGCAGACCCTTTCCGACTTTGCCCTCGCCCACCCCCGACACGTGGAAGCGTGAGAATTCCGATGACCGTTCCCGGTTCCTTCCCCGGCGTGCGCCCACGACGGTTGCGCCGCACCCCCGCAATCCGCCGTCTGGTCGCCGAAACGCGCTTGCATCCAGCGGATCTCGTACTGCCCATGTTCGTCAAGGAGTCCCTTGACGAGCCCGTGCCGCTGACATCGATGCCGGGGGTGCTGCAGCACACCAGGGATTCGCTGCGCAAGGCCGCGGTCGAGGCCGTCGCCGGCGGGGTCGGTGGATTGATGCTGTTCGGTATCCCCACGCAGCGGGACGCCGTGGGATCACAGGCCACCGAGCCCACCGGCATCCTCAACGTCGCACTGGCCGACCTGCGCGCCGAAGTAGGCACCCAGACAGTGCTGATGGCAGACCTGTGCCTGGACGAGTTCACCGACCACGGACACTGCGGTGTGCTGGCGCCAACAGGGGCCGTCGACAATGACGCGACGCTGCAGCGCTACCGCGAGATGGCAGTGGCATTGGCCGAATCCGGCGCCGACATGGTCGGCACATCCGGGATGATGGACGGCCAGGTCGGCGCCGTCCGCGCAGCGTTGGACGCCACCGGCCTGATCGACACCGCCGTGTTCGCGTACGCCGCGAAGTACGCTTCGGCGTTCTACGGGCCGTTCCGCGAGGCCGTCGATTCCGCATTGACAGGCGACCGTCGGACGTATCAGCAGGACCCGGCCAACCGCCGCGAGGCAGCACGTGAGGTCGCCCTCGACGTCGCCGAGGGCGCCGACCTGGTGATGGTCAAACCCGCCATGTCGTACCTGGACATTCTCGCCGACGTCGCCGCGACCGCGACGGTTCCGATTGCGGCATACCAGGTTTCGGGAGAATACGCGATGGTCGAGGCTGCTGCGGCGAACGGCTGGATCGACCGCGACCGCGCCATCATGGAATCGGTGACATCCATCCGCCGCGCCGGCGCCCAGATCGTGCTCACCTACTGGGCCGTCGAACTGGCGGAGAAACTCGGCGTGGGGCGCGAACCGTGAGCCCCGGGTCCGCCGCCGGCAGCTCGCCCACCGCCCCTGGGAAGGAAACCATGACCGACGCCGCAAGTGCCGCCCTGTTCGACCGAGCGCTCGCCGTCACTCCCGGCGGTGTCAACTCACCGGTGCGCGCCTTCCGATCAGTCGGCGGCACACCGCGTTTCATGCGGTCCGGCAAGGGCGCTGTGATCTCCGACGCGGACGGCAACTCCTATGTCGATCTCGTCGGCTCGTGGGGGCCGATGATCCTCGGGCACGCCCATCCCGCCGTGCTCGACGCGGTTGCGCAGGCCGTCGGCCGTGGGCTCTCGTTCGGCACCCCGGGCGAGGGGGAGGTGTTGCTGGCGGAGGAGATCGTCGCCAGAGTCGCCCCCGTGCAACAGGTCCGGCTGGTGTCCTCGGGTACCGAGGCGACCATGTCTGCCATTCGGTTGGCCCGCGGGTACACCCAGCGGTCGAAGATCATCAAGTTTGCCGGTTGCTATCACGGGCACGTCGACGCCCTGCTGGCCTCCGCCGGATCAGGGGTGGTGACGTTCGCGCTGCCCGACTCAGCCGGCGTCACGGCCGCGACGACGGCCGAGGTGGTCGTCCTGCCCTACAACGACCTGGCCGCAGTTGAGGCCGCGTTCGCAGCGCACCCCGGGGAGATCGCCGCCGTGATCACCGAAGCCGCCCCGGCCAACATGGGTGTCGTACCGCCCCAACCGGGTTTCAATGCCGGACTCGCCCGACTGGCGCATGCAGACGGTGCCTTGCTGATCACCGACGAGGTGATGACCGGTTTCCGGGTGAGCAGGGCCGGCATGTTCGGGCTGGACGGTGCCGTCGAGGGCTGGCAGCCGGACCTGATGACGTTCGGAAAGGTGATCGGCGGCGGGCTTCCGGTCGGTGCGTTCGGCGGCCGGGCGGACATCATGGAACACCTCGCCCCCATCGGGGCCGTCTACCAGGCAGGGACGCTGTCCGGCAACCCGATCGCGACCGCAGCCGGGTTCGCGACACTCCAGGCGTGCGACGACGCGGTCTACCGGCACCTGGACGACACCGCCGACGCCGTCGGGCAACTCGTGTCCGACGCGCTGGAACATGCCGGTGTCCCGCACCGCCTGCAACGGGCCGGCAACCTTTTCTCGGTGTTCTTCGCCGGGCACGAGGTCAGCAACTACGACCAGGCCCGGGGTCAGTCGGTGGCTGCCTACGCCGCCTTCTTCCACGGCATGCTCGACGCCGGCGTCTATCTGCCACCGTCGGCGTTCGAGGCGTGGTTCGTCTCGGCCGCACACGACCCGGAGGCGCTGTCTCGCATCGCTTCCGCCCTGCCTGGCGCCGCCGCCGCGGCCGCCGCAGCGCTGGGCTGAGCGGGCATGCGGAATTGGGCGATCGCCTCCGCCGCTGTGGCCCCGATGGCGCTGATCGGTGGGTGGATGTGGGCACAGACCCGCCAGCCCGATGGCTTCGACCCGACAACCGACACCATCAGCGCCCTGGCTGCACAGGGTGCGCAGGACCGGTGGATCATGACGACCGGCCTGTTCGTGCTGGGTGTGTGCCATGTGGTGACGGCGGCGGGTCTGCCCGAGGCGGCTCGATCGGGCCGTCTGCTGTTGGCGACGGGTGGCCTCGCGACCATCGTGGTGGCTGCCTCGCCCCAGCCGAGTCCGGTCCACAGTCCTGCCGCGGCGGTCGCTTTCGTGGCGCTGACCTTCTGGCCGGCATTGTCCAGGCTGCCCCGGCCGGCGGTGGGTATCGCCGCGACGCTGGTGCTGCTGGGGCTGCTGTGCTGGTTCGGCGTGGAAGTCCGCGGCGGTCATTGGCTCGGACTGAGCGAGCGACTGTTGGCCGGCGCTCAGGCGCTCTGGCCGCTCGCTGTCGTGGTTTCGATCGCGGTCTCCGAACGTGCGCGGCGCGCATCGATCCGGCCCGCCGGAGCGTCGTGACCTCCGGTCTGCTGACGCTGCAAGGCGCTGCCGGTTCGCGGTGGGAGGATCAGGCCATGCCTGCTCGCCGACGCGCCCCCGCTCCCCCTCCCATCGACGTCGAGGCGGTCCGCCGAAAGCTGGCCGAGGGCAAGATCGTTCGGGTCGGAATCAGCCGGTCGGCGCAGTTTCCGGACGGTGGGACCGGCAGGGTCCGGAGCATCGGCGACCCGGACACCGACGGTGATGAATACGTGCAGGTGGAATTGACCTTGAACGGCACCAGGGACGTCCTGCCGTTCACGCCCGCCGACCTGACGCCGGCAACCCGGGGGCGTCCGCCGGGCTCCGGAAGCAAGGCCGCCGGCCCGGGCGCGGGTTCGCGCGCGAGTTCGGCCGACAGCTCTGCGGGTGCGCCGGTTTCGCGGACGCCCGCCGCCGCCCCGGTGCAGGTGACGGCGGCCGGCGCACTGTCCGCACCGCAGACTTCGCCATCGCCGGACGTCGCTCGGGCCAACGGCGCCAGTGCGTCGGAGTCGGCCGCACGGCCGCCGGCGACACCCGAGTCCCCGCCGGTGGCCTCGACGCCACCGGCTGCCGCAGCGCCTAGAGGTAGGCCGGCCCGAGGTGCACGCCGACCCGCCGCCGTGTCGATCACCGTCGCGACCACCCCGTCGGAGCCGACGCAGTGGCGGATCGAGGCGCGCATCGGGACGAAAGTAGCCGTCAAGTCCGCCGAGGTGTCACCGGTCCGGGTGTGGCAGCTGGTGCAGACACTCGACAACGACGCGCTCAGCCGTGCCGTCGGTGCGATTCTCGACGAGCAGCGCTCCGCGGCGCAGGCAAGGGCCGACGCACTCGCCGCGGAACTGGCTGCGGTGCAGGCAGAGTTGCGCGCCCTGCCGGAGGCGGGCGGCTGAGATCGATGACGGTCACCGACTCTGGGCGGCGGTCGTGGCTCCCCGTCTGGTGACGGTGAGCGTGCCGTCACTGCTGCCGACCGACACGTCGCCGTCGGTGTCGGTGCGCAAAACGGTTCCGATCCCGGCCCGCGCCAAGGTGTCGAGAGCGCGGCCGGCCGGCTGGCCGTAGTCGTTGCCGACACCGACGCCGATCACCGCCACGTCGGCGGAAACGGCGCGCACGAAGCTCTCCAGCAGCTTCGAGGAGCCGTGGTGCGGCACCTTCAGGATGTCCGCTCCCAGGTTCACCCCGGCGTTCAGCAGCGCCTGTTGCGCCTCCCGCTCGATGTCTCCGGTCATCAGGATCCGTTCGCCGCGGTGTTCGGCCATCAGCACGACGGAGTCGTTGTTCGGGTCCGAATCCGTTCCGTGGAATTCCCTGTCCGGGCCGAGCACGGTGATCATCAGCGCGCTGCTGGACCAACGGGCCCCCGGTTCCACCTGCACGATGGGAACGCCGTACTCCTCGGCGAGCGCCTGAACCCGCCGCCAGGACGCGGCCGGCTCACGGCCGGCGCCGACTGCGATCGCGCCGACCTGTCTGCCCTCCAGAACGCCCTCCAGACCGTCGACATGATCTGCATGCAGGTGGGTGAGAACGAGCAGCGGGATCACCACGACGTGCAGACGGGTCAGGCAGCTGTCCACCAGTCCCGGGTCCGGGCCGGTGTCCACCAGCATCGCCGTTCCCGGGACTCCGGTGGACAACACCATGGCGTCGCCCTGCCCGACCTCGCACCCGGTCAGCAGCCAGTCGGCCGCAGGCCATCCGGGTCGAACGAATTGGGCCGGGATCAGGACGAGCACCATGCCCACCGTGACCGCCACAAAGGCAAGCCGAAAGCGTCTGTGGCGCAGCAGTATCAGCAGCAGCACGGTGACTGCCAGCAGCGCACCGGCGCCGACGGCGGTGCCCGGCCAGGGCACCGTGGCGTTCGGCAGACGTGCCAGGGTGTGCGCCACAGTGGCGATCCAGCCCAGCATCGGCGCGGACGCCGACGCGAACGCACCCGCCGCGTCCATCCACCACGGTCCGGTGAGTGCACAGAGCACACCGAGAACCAGGGCCGGCGCCACGACGGGTGCGACGAGCAGGTTCGCCACCACACCGACAACGGAGATCGAGCCGCTGATGAGCACGATGACGGGCATCGTGACGATTTGCGCCGCAACGGGAATGGCGATCAGCTCGGCCCACCCCCGCGGAACACCCCGTTGTTGCATCGATCTGGACCAGCTGGGCGCGAGCAGGATCAACCCTCCGGTCGCGAGCACTGACAGCGCGAATCCGGCCGACAACGCCAGCAGCGGATCGATGAGCACCAGCGCGATGACCGCGGCCGCGAGCGCCGGCACTGCCGTTCTGGTTCGTCCGGTCACAATGGCCAGCAGGCCGATCCCGCCCATCACCGCCGCACGCAACACCGACGGTTGGGGGCCGACCAGAACGACGAGGGCGACCATGGTCAGTGCGCCCCCGACCGCCGACGGTCGCGGTCCGGCTCGGCGCAGCACGATGACGACGAACCCGCACAGGATCGCGAAGTGGGAGCCGGACACCGCCAGCAGATGTGCAATACCGGTTGCCTTCGCATCAGCGTTCAGGCCATCGGTGATGCCGCTGGTGTCGCCGACGACCAGTCCCGGGAGCAGTCCGCGTGCGTCCGTATCCAGCGCGGAGGCGCTCACCGCCAGTTCCCGCCGGACGGCAGACGCGGCCGCATACCACCAGGGCGGCAGAGATATCGACACCGGCGGGTCCCGCGCACGCAGCAGCAACACCGACGCCGGCCCACGATCCTGTGCCGCCATCCGGCCCGATGCCGAGATCCGTTGTCCCGGAGCAACGGTGGACCAACCGGGTCCCTGACCGTAGACCGTCACGCTGGTGTCGGCTGCCCAACGCCGGCCCGCGACCGCGGCCTCGGTGACGACGACATCCACCCGCCACCGCGCCTGCTCGGCGCCACCCGCGGGCGCCGCATCGGGAGAATGCATGCCACCGTCGACCAGGAGTGGGAACCCAGCAACCCTGACGACCAGCGCGGCCCACGATCCGCTTGCGGCGGCATCGCTGAGCGGGTCGCCGAGCCTTTCCTGCGCACGCAGACCGGCGATGGTCACAGCGGCGAGGAGGCAGGCAACGGCTGCGATGACGCCGGGCCGCCACGAGGGCGGCCCCCGCCAGATCAGCAGTCCCGCGCCAGCGACGCACAGGACCACGAACAAGCCGGCGGTCGGAGTCAGCGCCACCAGTAGCGCACCGGCCCAGGTGGCCGTCGCCGCCGGCACCAGCCGAAGATCCACCGGTGGTTCCGGTTGCTCCTCCACCCATGCGTTGCGACGCCCGGTTGCGGAGGTCATGAGACGGTGACGAGGGCGGAGATCTGCGCGAACCGTGACGGGCCGATTCCGCTGATCTCCTGGAGCTGTTCGACCGAGGTGAAGCCTCCATTGGCCTGGCGCCAGGCGACAATGTTCGTTGCCATCACCGGGCCGACACCCGGCAGTGTGTCCAGCGCGGCCACATCGGCGGCGTTCAGATCGATCAGTCCCCCCGGCGGAATCAGGGCAGCGGCGGTGGTCGCGCCGGTCGCCGGTGCACCGATCGTTGCGACCGGTCCGGGTTGAACGACCGGCGTGTCGGTGACGACAATGGAATCCCCGTCCGCCAACCGCGCCGCAAGATTCATCCCGGTGACATTCGCCTGCGCATCGGCTCCGCCTGCGGCGGCGATGGCATCGGCGACGCGCGCCCCGACGGGAAGGGTCACGATGCCGGGCCGTCCGACCAGTCCGGTCACCGAGACGACGATCGGGCCTGCCTGCTCGGCCGCGGGAGAGGACGCCTGCCCCGTCGGCGCCGCAGCGCCGGAAACGTCACTCAGGCCGGTCTTCTGGTTCCCCGATGGCGCTGCAGCGACGATCTCAGAGGCCGAAGCAGCCGGCGCAGCCAACGAGGCGAGGCTTGTTCCGGTGACGGAGATCGGCTCCGGGCGGTCGCGCCACACCCCCACCGCGGTGACCACGGCGGCCAGGGCCGCGACCACCAAGAGAATCCAAGCACCCCGGCGGCCCGGATCGATCCGGGCTTCCCTCAAGGGTTCCGGAATCCAGAGTTCGGCAAACCGCCCCCACGTTCGTCCGACCCGCGGTGCGCGGACAGCACGTCGTGGCTCTGGTGCGGGTGATGCGCGGTCGCGCGACCGCGGCGCTTCCCCCGGCATCACCGCCGCGGAGTCACCGGACCCAGGATCATCATCGGCGTCATCGAGATCGGCGTCAGCCACATCGACGTCATGGAAATCGGCGACATCGAGATCGTCGTCGACGACGTCCGTGTCGCCGACGGCGGACTCGCCGTCGATGGACTCGCCGTCGATGGACTCGCCGTCGATGGACTCGCCGTCGATGGACGTGGAGGATGCGCCGGCGCGCGCGGCCAACCGGTGGAACACTGTCGCCGCCTGCCACTCCGGAAGTTCCCGCAACCATCCGAGTTCGCCGTCGGTGGCCGCGTCGTCGGCGCCACTTTCGTCACCGACACCTTCGTCACCGCCACTGTCGTCACCGCCACCTTCGTCACCGACACTGTCGTCATGGGTTCCGCCGACGCCTGGTACTTGTTCGCGCTCCGGTCCGGTGGTTGAAAAGTGCTGTGACCCCACGTCTGCGGATGGCCCGTCGCTGCCCCCCGACAAACTGAAGGGCGCGAGATCCGTACCGTCATGAGCGTGGTGCCGCCCGGATCGACCCGCCGCCGGCGGCAGCGGGGCGGTCCGAGAATGCCTGTGGTCGGGCAGGTCTGCGGCACCTCGGAGAGACGAGCGCTCGTGCGAAGCGGAACGCTCGTCGCGTCCCGCCGCTCCTCGGTCCTGCACCGAATCACCACTCCCGCCCCATGCTGCTGGCGGGATTCGCAGCGGAGCGAGGCGGCTCATCGGATCGGGTCTGGGGCGCACCGTTCAAACGGTAGGGAGGCTGCACAGGCCATCCATCGTGCCCAGCTCGGTTTGTGGACACAGTCGCGCATGGCAGCTATTCGGCGCGGTCAGTGGTCACAGACCGGGTCACTGTCGGACCGCCCGGCCACCGTGTGGTCATGACTGATCCGGCGACGGCGCCGACCGAACGCCCGCAGACCCCCACAACACCGGGCCTCACCACACCGCAGCCGGCCGAGCGCTTCGTCCACCGGCATCACTCGAGCACTGGAGGCACCAGTGCACCACGCGATACCGTTCGTCGTGGCCGTGGACGATGCCGAGCTCATGGCGTTGTTCCGCGCCGTCGTCGCCGACGACATCGCGGCAACATCCAATCTGCTCGCCACGTCGCCCGCACTTGCCACCGAGCAGGCCCGGAGCGGCGCAACACGTCGGACCACCGCAGGCAGCTATTTCATGGAGATCGAGCATTACTCGTACGCGGGCGACAGCGCCTTGCACATCGCCGCCGCCGCTCACCGACCGGCCGTCGTCGCATTGCTCCTCGATGCGGGGGCCCAAGTCGGTGCGCGCAATCGTCGCGGCGCCCAGCCGTTGCACTACGCCGCCGATGGCTCACCCGGTTCGGCGGCCTGGGATCCCGTCGCCCAGGCACAGACCATCAACTGCCTGCTCGAAGCAGGCGCGGATCCCGACGCCGCCGACCGGAGCGGGGTGACCCCACTTCACCGCGCAGTGCGCAGCCGGTGTGCGGCCGCCGTCCGGGAGTTGATCGAAGGCGGCGCCGACACGCAGCGCAAGAACGGGCGCGGCTCGACACCGTTGCAGCTGGCCAACCGGGCTACCGGACGGGGCGGAAGTGGTTCACCACAGGCGAAGGCGCAGCAGGTCGAAATCCTTGAACTCTTGCGATGAGTCGACCCCGCAGGCTCAACGGCACACGCCTCCCGCGCCACACCGGAACCCGGCGCCGCACCGTGAGACGCCTACGTGCCCGCGACCTCGTCCTCGCCCCGGGGCAGCACGACGCCACCGAGCCCGGCGTTGTAGGAATGCAGCCGCCACGCACCCGCGTACCGGTGAAGCACCACCCAGTGGCAATTGCCGACGCCGATCAGCGTTCCCCAGCTGTCCTCGGGAAGGGCCAACAGGCACCCGGTGAGACCGACGATCAATCCGCCGTGCGAGACGATCAACGCCCGGGCGTGCGCTCCGGCGTCCAGTTCGTCGACCGCCTCGCTCGCGCGCTGCGCGACCTGCCACCGCGACTCGCCCTGGGGCGGCGAGGCATGCGCCGACGTCGTGCGCCACCGATCCCATTCGCCCGGCCAGTCCGCGATCACCTCGTCGCGGGTCAGCCCCTCCCACAGGCCCATCGACGTCTCCCGCAGGCGCTTGTCCAGCGACGCCTCAATGCCGGTGAGAACTGATACAGCAGAGGCTGTCTCACGAGCACGTCGCAGGTCCGACGAGACGATCACCGACGGCCGCAGCGCAACGATGGATGGCGCGGCGTCGATGGCCTGATGGTGACCGACCGCGTTCAGCGGGATGTCGCGGTGGCCCTGCAGCCGCTGCGTGCGGTTCCAGTCGGTCTCGCCGTGCCGCAGCAGGATCAGGTGTTCCAGCGTCATGGCGAGGCGATCCCGTCAGAACCGGGCGAACCCTCGGCGGCGGCGAGTGCGGCGTCGACGAACGGCAGCGTGGGGCAGTCCTTCCACAGCCGGTCCAGCGCGTAGAACACGCGCTCCTCCGCGTGCTGCACGTGCACGACGACGTCCACGAAGTCGAGCAGCACCCAGCGTCCGTCGCGCTCGCCCTCCCGCCGCGCTGGTTTGGCCCCGACCGCTCGCATCTTCTCCTCGACGGCGTCGACGATCGAGGACACCTGCCGTTCGTTCGCGCCGGTGACGATCACGAAGACGTCCGTGATTGCCAGCCGGTCGGACACGTCGACCAGAAGGATGTCCTTGGCGAGCTTGTCGGCGGCGGCCTGCGCTGCCACCTCGGCCAGCGCAATCGCCTCAGCTGTGGCGGTCATATCTCTCCCTGCTTGGAAATGGCTGCTTCGAAAAATTGCAGAAGTTGCTGCGTGGCATCCGCGTTGAACGGCGACTCGGTTCCGGTCACGGATCCCCCGCGTACAGGCCGTGCTTGGCGATGTACTGCACGACGCCATCGGGCACCAGATACCAGACCGGTGCCCCGCTGTGCACCCGTGTCCGGCAGTCGGTGGAGGAAATCGCGAGGGCCGGCACCTCGATCAACGTCACCGCGCCGACCGGCAGGTGCAGACCATCGAGTTTGTAACCCGGCCGCGTGACCCCGATGAAATGGGCGAGGGTGAACAATTCGTCGACATCGCGCCAGGACATGATGGCCGACAACGCATCTGCGCCCGTGATGAAGAACCATTCCGCGGTCGGTTCGGCTGCCCGCAGATCGGTCAACGTGTCCTTGGTGTACGTGGGACCGCCCCGGTCGATGTCCACCCGGGAAACCGTGAAACGGGGATTGGCCGCTGTCGCGATCACTGTCATCAGGTACCGGTGCTCGGCCGGGCTCACCCGAAGGCTGCTCTTCTGCCAGGGCTGCCCGGTCGGGACGAAGATCACCTCGTCGAGCGCGAACTGATCCGCCACTTCCGAAGCCGCCACCAGGTGGCCGTGGTGAATCGGGTCGAAGGTGCCGCCCATGACACCGATCCGTCGGGCAGTCGGAGCGGTCACGCGGTCGCCCAACAGGACGAGGACTCACCGGCGACGACGGGGACGCAACCGGTCATGACGATCCCCGGATCTGCCCGTTGCCCGTCACGACGTACTTGGTGCTGGTCAATTCGGCCAACCCCATCGGTCCGCGTGCGTGCAGCTTCTGGGTCGAGATACCTATCTCGGCACCGAATCCGAACTCGCCACCGTCGGTGAAGGCCGTGGACGCATTCACCATCACAGCGGCGGCGTCCACCCGAGCGACGAACTCATCCGCGGCCGCCAGCGAAGAGGTGACGATGGCCTCGGTGTGACCCGTGCCGTGCGCGGCGATGTGGGCGACCGCCGCATCGATCGTCGGCACGATGGCCACCGCCATGTCCAGCGACAGGTACTCGGTGTCGAAATCGTCCTCGGTCGCGGGCACCACGCCGGGCACTTCCCCGACGAGCGCGCGCACGGCCTCGTCCGCATGCACCGTGACACCGGCCTCGCGCAGCGCGGCCACCGCGGCAGGCACGAACGAATCCGCGAGATCGCCGTGCACCAGGAGAGTCTCGGCAGCATTGCAGACCGACGGTCGTCGAGCCTTGGAATTGATCAGGATCTCCAACGCCATCGCGCTATCGGCGGAGGCGTCCACATAGACATGGCAGTTGCCGACACCGGTCTCGATCACCGGAACCGTCGAGCCGTTCACCACCGCCTGGATCAGACCGGCACCCCCGCGGGGAATGATGACGTCGACGAGGCCGCGGGCGGTCATCAGGTGCTTGACCGATTCACGGTCGGTTCCGGGTACCAACTGCACGGTGTGCACGGGCAGGCCGGCCTGAACCGCAGCCGCCGACAGGATCTCCACCAGCACCCGGTTGGAGTGGTGCGCGGATGCAGAACCTCGCAGCAGCGCGGCGTTTCCCGCCTTCAGGGCGATTCCGGCAGCGTCGACGGTCACGTTCGGCCGTGCCTCGTAGATGATCGCGACGACGCCGAGCGGGACTCGCACCTGCGTGAGGTGCAACCCATTGGGCAGGACAGAGCCGCGCACGACGGTACCGACCGGATCCGGAAGATTCGCCAGGTCGCGCAGGCCCGTTGCCATGCCGTCGATCCGTCCTCCGGTCAGCCGGAGCCGGTCGATCAGCGCGTCGGGTGTGCCCGCGGCGACGGCGGCCCGCACATCAACCTCGTTGGCGGTCAGGATCTCGTCGCGGCGATCGAGCAGCGCGTCGGCCATCGCCAGCAGGGCGGCGTCCTTCACTGCCCGCGGCAACAACGCCAGTTCGGCAGCCGCGGCACGCGATGCAGCGGCAGAGGCCAGCACCTGTTCGCGGGTGGCACCGACAACGGCCACGCGGGTAGGTCCCGCCGCGCTCGCCGGGTCGGGACCGGTTGCCGCAGCGCCGGTCACACGCTCATCGACGCGGTTGTCGATCACTGCCATGTCCGTACTCCTTCGTCGGTCCGCCCCGGGGGCGGCGTGGAAGAACCCGTGCCGACCGGTGCGGGGCTGGCCGGGACTGCGATCAGATCGTCGGCGTGCACGACCGGATGACGCAGTTCCGGTGCCAGATCCGACAGCGATCGGCCCATGATCGCGGGCATCTCGCCGGCGTCGTGCCCGACGAAGCCGCGCGCCACGATCTGACCGCCGGCCGTGACCAGATCGACCACGTCACCGGACTCGAAGTCGCCTGCACATCCGGTGATACCCGCCGGCAGCAGCGACTTCCTTCGGTGCAGCACCGCTGCGACCGCGCCGTCGTCGAGAGTGATCGAGCCCGACGCGTTGGCCGCATGCCGCAACCAGAACAACCGGGCACTGGTCCGCCGCGTCGCGGGGGCGAAAGCGGTCCCCACGGTCGGGCCGTCGATGCCCTCCAAGGCATCGGACATCCTGAGCGCCGCGACGGCATCGGCCGCCGAGGCCAGCAACACCGGAATACCGGCGCCGGTCGCGGTGAGCGCGGAAGTCAGCTTCGACTCCATACCGCCGGTTCCGACGTCGCTGCTCGCCGCACCGATGCCGATCCCCGCCAGCACCTCTGCGTCGGGAACCTCCCGCACGGGCTTCGAGCCGGGCAACCGCGGGTCACCGGTGTAGAGGGCGTCCACATCGGACAACAGGATCAGCGCGCCGGCTCCCACCAGGTGCGCCACCAGAGCCGCGAGCCGGTCGTTGTCACCGAACCTGATCTCGGCCGTGGCGACTGTGTCGTTCTCGTTGACCACCGGAACCACGCCGAACGAAAGGAGTTTGCCGAACGTCCGCTGAGCGTTGCGGTAGTGCGCGCGGCGGACGACATCGTCGCTGGTGAGCAGGATCTGACCGACCGTGAGTCCGTGCCGGGCGAACGACCCGGCATATCGCTCGGCCAGCAGTTGCTGCCCCACCGAGGCTGCGGCCTGTTGGGTGGCCAGGTCCCTGGGCCGACGGTGCAGGCCCAGCGGCGCGAGACCGGCGGCAATCGCCCCCGACGAGACCAGCACGACCTGCGATCCGGCAGCGGCCCGCCCAGCGACGGCGTCCACCAACGCATCCAACCGGGACGGGTCAAGACCGCCTGCGCTCGTCGTCAGGGACGACGAGCCGACCTTCACCACCACCACCTTCGCCCGGCCGACGGCCAACCGCGCAGCCGACAGGGCACCGGCCGAGCCGTCAGCGGCCATCGGTGCCGGCGCGCCGACCGTCACGGGGAGGTTCACCGGGCGGTGTCCTCGCCACCGGCAGGCGCGTCGGACCGGGTTCCCTCGGTGGCATGGTCACCGTCGTCGTAGCTGTGGCCGTCGACGTCCAGACCGCGGCGCAGTCGATGCATCGCCTTGCGCTCGGCAGCCCCGACCCGGTCCAGCTGATCCAGCCGAAGGTCCGTGCCGCGTCCAGTGGGCACCATGTCCACACCGGCAAGCGTCGTGGGTTCCCAATCGAAGGTCACGTCGGCGATGGTGACCGGTGCGCCCGGCCGTGCACCTTGCTTGGCCAACTGCTCCTCGACGCCCAGCCTGGCCAGCCGGTCGGCGAGGTAGCCGACCGCTTCGTCGTTGTTGAAGTCGGTCTGCCGGATCCAGCGCTCCGGACGCGGCCCGGTGACGATGAAGCCGCCATCGAGCTCGGGATCGGGCTCGACATGGAACTGCTCGGAGTCGACGGCCGGCGGCCGCACGACGATGCGGGGAGCGACAGCGGTCGGCTTCGCCGCCCGATCGGCCGCGACGACCTCCGCCAGGGCGTACCGCAGATCCGGCAATCCCTCATGGGTGACGGCCGAGATGGCGAACACCCGGTATCCGGCCGCCTCGAGATCCGGGCGGACGAACTCGGCGAGCTCACGGGCCTCCGGCACGTCGATCTTGTTCAGCACCACCAGCCGCGGCCGGTCGGCGAGATCACTGCTCAGCGCCGGGGTGTACTCGGCCAGCTCGTGCTCGAGGGTGAGGATGTCCGACAGCGGATCGCGATCGGCCTCGTACGTCGCACAGTCGATGACGTGCACCAGCACCGAGCAGCGCTCGACGTGGCGCAGGAATTCCAGCCCGAGTCCCTTGCCCTGGCTGGCACCGGGGATGAGGCCGGGGACGTCGGCGATGGTGTACACCTCAGAACCGGCGGTGACGACACCGAGGTTCGGCTCCAGCGTGGTGAACGGGTAGTCGGCGATCTTGGGCCGGGCAGCGGAGAGCACCGAGACCAGCGACGACTTTCCGGCGCTCGGGAATCCGATCAGCCCGACATCGGCAACCGACTTCAGTTCCAGCACGACGTCGGCGGATTCGCCGGGCTCACCCAACAGCGCGAAACCGGGTGCCTTTCGCGCGCGTGAGGCCAGGGCGGCGTTGCCCAGCCCGCCGCGGCCGCCGCGGGCGGCGACGTATCGGGCGCCGGGGCCGACGAGATCGGCCAGCACCCTGCCGTCCTCGGTCAGCACCACCGTTCCCGACGGGACCCTGAGTTCCAGCCCGTCCCCGTTGGCACCGTCGCGGTCGTCGCCCATGCCGGGGCGGCCGTTGCCGGCTCGCGCGTGCGGTCGGAAGTGGAAGTCGAGCAGGGTGTGCACGTTGTCGTCCACGATCAGCGTCACATCGCCACCGTTGCCACCGTTGCCACCGTCGGGGCCACCGAGTGGCTTGAACTTCTCCCGGTGCACCGAGGCACACCCGTGACCACCGTCACCGGCCTGCAGATGTAGGACGGCGCGGTCGACGAACCTGGCCACGGGACACCTCCTCGGGTGCGGGCCGGACAGAACCGGCCAATGCGGAAAAGCTTTACGGACTGCTGTCAGACGAATTCAGGTCGGTGGGCTGCCGCAATCGGCGCTCGATGGCATGCACGAAATCTGCCAGCGACAGGTCCGCTTCGCCCGGCGGCTGGGCCGCATCGCACCGCGGCGCAAGGGCCGAAAGACGCCGCAAGGGGCGGGCCCGGTCTTGGGCCCGCCCCTGAAAGCGATGTCGCAACGCGTCGGGGATCAGGCCCCGGCCGGGACCGCTACCTGGTCGACCGACGGCTCGCTGATCGTCGCGACGACGATGTTGACGGTCTTGCGACCGCGCTTCGAACCGAACTCGACGGCTCCGGGAACCAACGCGAACAGGGTGTCGTCCTTGCCCCGACCGACACCCTCACCCGGGTGGAACTTGGTGCCGCGCTGCCGGACGAGGATCTCGCCGGCCGACACGGTCTGGCCGCCGAACCGCTTGATCCCCAGCCGCTGGGCGTTGGAATCGCGGCCGTTCCGGGAGCTGGATGCACCCTTCTTGTGTGCCATGGTGGTGGCGCCTTTCTGAGGAAAGAAGTGAAATCAGATCGTGTGATCAGGCGGTGTGGTCGAAACCCGTGATCAGGACGCGGCGGCAGCAGCCGACCCGGCGGAGATGCCGGTGACCTTGACCTGGGTCAGCTTCTGACGGTGGCCCTGCCGCTTGTGGTAGCCGGTCTTGTTCTTGAACTTGTGGATGACAATCTTCGGACCCTTGGTGTGGGCGACGACCTCGCCGGACACCGTCACGTTGGACAGCGCCTCCAGCGATGCGGTGACCGAGGTGCCATCGACGACCAGGACGGCCGGCAGGGTGACGGCGGTACCGGGCTCACCCTCGAGCTTCTCGATCTCGATGACGTCACCCTCGGCGACCTTGTACTGCTTGCCGCCGGTCTTGACGATCGCGTACATGCTGGACGCGCCTTCCTGCCTGTTGTGATGCCGGTGTTCCCGGTTCGGTGGACTTCTTCGGTGCAGTTGTCGTACTTCGCGGCCGTGTCACCGGCCGTTCCGCTTGCCGTTGAGCAATGCGGGAATGCGGCCGTCACACTGCCCGACCCCACAGTGAACCCCAACGAAAAGGGGCCCACGAAGGCGATCGGATCGATGACGCCCTGACGGACGCCTCCGGATCCGGTCCGGGGGCAATCCCCTCGCCGCACACAACCCGGCGAAACAGGGCACCGCAAAGCCCGCTGCGCAGCAGCGTGCCGACCGCCTACAGTACGCGGCCGAGGCGGGCAGGAGCAAACCAACCATGGTCCGCGGACCTCACGGCTGGACTCGTGCCGATGGGGGGACGGGGCTCATGTCGTCGCTTGGTCGGCCGGCACCGTCAGGACCATCGGCTCGCCACCGTCACCCGCAGCCGGACCGGCCGGCCGCGATGCGGCACGCCGACGTGGGCGCACGGGCTGCTCCTCCGGCGCCGCGTCCGCGCTGCCGATGTCACCGTTACGTGACGCAGCTTCGCCGTTCGATCCGCCCCCGGATACGCCGTGACCTGCGCTCTCGGACGGCCCGTTCGACGACTCCGAATCTTCCGCAGACGCTGACTCGTCACCAGCCACGCCGTCAAGCGGAGTTGCCGCCCGACCGGTCATCGCCGATTCCGGAACGATGATGTCCACCGGGCCCGAGGAACCCTGTGGAGCTCCCGCCGCGCGTCCGGCCGCCCGGCGCCGGCGTGGCCGCCGGCCGGACGCGTCCTGGCCGGTGTCGTGGCGTGCGGCGTCATGCTGTGCGGGGACACTCTCGGTCGGGGCACTGTCCGTCGGGGCACTGTCCGTCGGGGCACTGTCCGTCGGGGCGGCCTCGTCCGGCGCAGCGTCCGTCGGAGCCGATTCGACCGCTTCGGGCGTGACCTCTGCCGGCGATCCTTCGTCGACGGTGCTCACGGCGGCGCCCTCGCCGTCGTCAGCAGCAGCGGCTTCCGCGGCGCGCTCCCCCAGATCGGCGGCGTTCCCGCGGGTCGACCTGCCGAACTCGAAGTCGTCGGCGTCCGCGGCGTCGGCGGCTGCGATCCCCGCGGATGCGGCGGCCTCGATCCAGTCCACAGCCTTGTCACCGTCCCGACCTTCGCGGGTCACGGATGAGCCGGTGCCGGCAACGGAATCCGCGGCGACGTCGACCGCGGCGCGGTCACCGGCCACCGGCGGGGGCGGCTTCGGCCCGCGCGGATCGGGGCGCCGGCCGGGAGTCTGTTCGACGACGCGTGGCACCACGATCTCGTCGGTGCGGTCTTCGCGGCCGCGGTTGCGCCGCGACTTGCCTGTGCGTCGCTCGGCGGGGCCGTCGTCGACCGACGGGGTCACCATCGGCATGTCGTGCAGCACGATGCCGCGGCCGCCACAGTGCGGGCACGGCTCGGAGAACGCCTCGACCAGCCCGGTGCCCATCCGTTTACGTGTCATCTGCACCAGGCCGAGCGAGGTGACCTCGGCGACCTGATGGCGTGTCCGGTCACGGCCGAGCGCCTCGGTGAGCCGGCGCAGCACCAGTTCCCGGTTCGATTCCAGGACCATGTCGATGAAGTCGACGACGATGATCCCGCCGATGTCGCGCAGCCTTAGCTGACGGACGATCTCCTCGGCGGCCTCGAGGTTGTTCTTGGTGACGGTCTCCTCGAGATTTCCGCCGGACCCGGTGTACTTGCCGGTGTTGACGTCGACGACGGTCATCGCCTCGGTGCGGTCGATCACCAGCGAGCCGCCGGACGGCAGGTGCACCTTGCGCTCGAGGGCCTTGGCGATCTGCTCGTCGATCCGGTAGGCGGCGAAGACGTCCGGACCGTTGGCGGTCGCGCTCTCGTAGCGGACGAGCCGGTCTGCCAGTTCGGGCGCGACGGCGGTGACGTACTCCGCAACCGGTTCGTACGCCTCCGCACCGTCCACGACCAGACGGGTGATGTCGGAGTTGAACAGGTCGCGGACGACCTTGATCAGCGTTCCGGGCTCGGCGTACAGCTGGGTCGGCGCGCTGGTTTTCTCCGACGCCCGCCGGGTGATCTCGTCCCACTGCGACTTCAGACGTTCGACGTCGCGCGCCAGTTCCTCCTCGGCGATGCCCTCTGCGGCGGTCCTGATGATGACGCCGGCGTCCTCCGGCACGATCCGGTCCATGATCGACTTCAGCCGTTTGCGCTCGGTGTCCGGCAGTTTGCGGGAGATGCCGGTGGCGCCCCCGCCGGGGACGTACACGACAAATCGCCCCGGCAACGAGATCTGCGTGGTCAGCCTCGAGCCCTTGTGCCCGACCGGGTCCTTGGACACCTGAGCCAGGATCGTGTCACCGCTGGACAGCGCCGTCTCGATCCGGCGGGCCTTGCCGTTCAGGCCGGCGGCGTCCCAGTTGACCTCACCGGCGTAGATGACGGCGTTGCGACCGCGACCGATGTCGACGAAGGCGGCCTCCATCGACGGCAGTACGTTCTGCACCTTGCCGAGGAAGACACTGCCGATCATCGAATCGGATCCGGTCTGCGAGACGAAATGCTCGACCAGCACACCGTCTTCGAGCAGTGCCACCTGAGCGAGGCCACCGCGCTGTCGAACGGCCATGACCCGCTCGACGGACTCCCGCCTGGCAAGAAACTCTGCCTCGGTGAGTATCTGCGGACGCCGGCGAGAGGAATCCCGCGAGTCCCGGCGACGCTGCCGCTTGGCCTCCAGACGGGTGGACCCGCGTACGCCCTGTACCTCGCCGGTCCCGCTGCTGGTGCCGCCGGTGGCCGCCTGCGACAGCCGGGGTTCGCGCACGTGGACGACGGTGTTGTCCGGATCGTCCTCGCGGGCGACCTCGTCGCCGTTCGCCCGGCGGCGGCGGCGCCGGCGACGGCGGTTGCCGGTGCCGGCCTGACCGTTGTCGGAGTCCGAGTCGCTGTCGTTCTCTGTGGTGCTGTCGTTCTCTGCGGTGCTGTCGTTCTCTGCGGTGCTGTCGTTCTCTGCGGTGCTGTCGGTCTCTGCGGTGCTGTCGGTGTCCGAGTCCGCCTTCTCGTTTGCCTCGACGGCCGCGTCGACGGCGGATTCCGAACCGGTACCCGCGCCGCCCGACTCGGTGGTATCGGCGGACTGGCCATCGTTGTCGGTGACCCGGCCGCGGCCGCGGCGCCCCCGGCGACGGCGACGGCCGCGCGCGGAGAAGTCGTCGTCATCGGTGTCCGCGCGCGGTCCGTCGTCCGCACCGGAATCGGATGCCACGGATTCGGTCCGGTCGACGTCGGCGCCGGCCGGGAGCTCGTCGCCCGCACCGTCGGCGCGCGCGGTGCCCTCGCGACCGTCTGCGCGAGGGCTGTCGTCGCCGTCCTGCGAGGCGTCACCTTCTGCAGCGTTGCGCTCGTCGGCGGCCCGGTCGGCCGCACTCCGGCGACCCTTGCCGGACCTGCCACGCCGGCGGCGGCCACCTGTGGATGCGGCATCGGCGGTGGCGTCCTCGGCTGGTCCGGCGGCGGGGGAAGCCGTCGCCTCCGAACCCGTCGCCTCGGAACCCGTCGCCTCGGAACCCGTCGCCTCCGAAGCCGTCTGCGCGGGACTGACAAACTCCGCCTGAGCCGCCTCGACCTTTTCCTGCTCGGGCGCCTCGACGGTCGGCTGGGTCCTTCGCCGGCGGGCCGGGCGAGAGGGCGCGACCTCGGCGGGCGGCAGGAACAGCGGGTTGATGGCCATGCCACCGGTGCCGGGAGTGTCACCGGGTATCTCGGCTCGGCCGGTGTCGGCCGGCGGCCGGGAGTCCGGTTGATCCGCAGCGGCATCCGCGGACGGAGCAGCAGGTTCGTCCTGGTTTTCGGTACTGTCACCGCCGAGTTGCGCGGTGATCAGTTCCTGTGCGACCTGCAGCGGCACGGAAGCCGAGGCGCTGGTGATGGACAGGCCACGCTCGGCGAGCAGGCTCAGGACTTCCTTGTTGGTGATGCCGATGCGCTTGGACAGCTCGTGCACTCGCGGTTTGGCGGGTAGGCCGGCGAGTGCGGTTTCCAGGGTGGGCGTCATGAAGACAATTCCTCTCCGAGGTCCCCGGGCGCGCACTGGACGCGTCCGCACAGGGACTTCGTACTTTCGTGGCCCGCCGCAGACATCGGAATCGACGCCGACAGCGGGAAGTCTGGTGGTGGTCGGGCCGATCGGTTCGCGGCGACCGTTCGCCAGCCCCCGATGTCTCACTCACCGGGGCCGGCGGGACGCTGCCGCACCCACCATGCCCGGGCCCGTCGTCGCACATCGCGCCGCCGAACCGACTCCGAGTATCCCACACCGCCGCCGGGGGCCGGCCAGGCGCGGCGGCGCGGAGCGATGCAAGGCCACCTCCCGGGGGGCTCCCACCGAACTCAACGCAGCAACAGACGTACCAGTCGACGGGAGGTCAGGACGATGCCGATCACCGCCATGACCAGGAAATACAGCACGTGCCAGAGCAGCGCCGGCGACACAATGCCCAGACACAACCCGCGCATCAACTCGATTCCCTGGTACAGCGGCAGGCACTGCACGACGGCGGCAATCCCGGGCGGGTACACGCTCAGCGGATAGAACGTGGTGGAGAACAGGAACATCGGCAGTATCGCCGTGTTGATCCACTCCATCTGCTGGAAGGTGCGCATGAACGAGGTGATGGCCATCCCGACGGCACCGAATCCGAGCGCGATCAGCAGTGCTGCCGGCACTGCCAGCAGCGCCCACCAGGACTCGATCAGATGCATCACCAGCATCACCACCACGAAGCCGCTGGAGTAGATGCCGCCGCGCAACAGCGACCAGGCGATCTCACCGAGCGCGACGTCCATCGGCCCCAGCGAGGTGGCCAGCATGGCGTCGTAGAGCTTGGCGTACCGCATCTTGAAGAACACGTTGACCGTGGAGTCGTAGATCGCGCCGTTCATCGCGGACGTCGCCAGCAGCCCCGGCGCGATGTAAGCGGCATAGGACACCGGTCCGGCGCCGGCGTCCACGGTGCCGACCAGCGCGCCGAGACCCCCACCGAGCGCCAGCAGGTAGAAGACGGGTTCGAAGAACCCGGACACGATGATCATCCACGCACGCCGGTACACGCGCAGGTTCCGCTCCAGCACGACGCTCGCCCGGCCTGCGTACAACTCGAACGGAATGATCCGCAACAGCAGCGGCGGCACCCGCCGCCCGCGCTCGACGGGTGCGCTCACGGTGTCTCTCATACGACCAACCTCATGCGGTACTGCCTGCGAGCCATCAGCAGGCCGGCAACGAGCAGCACGGTCAGGTAGCTCAGATGACCGATGGCCGGCCACCACTGCAGATCACCGAGGGCCGCGCCGCGGGCAAGTTCGTTGCCGTGCCACAGCGGGGAGAGCCAGGCGAGCCAGCGGATGGCCAGCGGGATCTCGGTGATCGGGAAGAACGACCCGGAGAACAGCGTCATGGGCACCAACACGAATCGGAACAGCACGTTGAACGCACCACCCTCGGATCGCATGTGGGCACCGAGCGCGAGCACCCAGACAGCGCAGGCGATGCCGGTCAACACACCGACGGGGATCATCAGCAGACCGGCCGGCCCCCCGGCGGCGCCGAACGCCAGCAGTACCAGGTAGTACAGCGCCGAGCCGGCGACCATGCGGGTGGCGATGAACAGTGCCTGGCCGTCGCACACCTCGGTCGGAGTCACCGGCGTCGCGGTCACTCCCCAGAAGACCCTGGTCCACTTGAACCTGCTGTACGCCGGGTAGGACGACTCCCCCATCCCGATCTGGACGGCCGCGGCGACCAGCAGTGCGGGGGCGATGTACTGCACATAGGGCACGCCGCCGAGCGCGCTGCCGTCCTCGGCAGCAGGTCCCGCATCGACGAGTGTGCCCAGGCCGACGCCGAGCGCGAGCAGATACAGCAGCGGGGTGCCGACGGCCTCGGCCAGGCTGGACACCAGATATCGCCGCCAGCAGCGGACGAGGTACTCCCACACCATGTAGCGGCCGCCGGCCGGACGACGATCGGGGTCGACCGGAGTGGTTTCGGGATCGCCTTGCGCAGGACGTCCTTCCGCGGACGAAAGCGGGCCGCTCAATCGATCAGGCTCCTTCCGGTCAGCCGCAGGAACACGTCCTCGAGCGTCGAACGACGGACCAGCGTCGTCACCGGCCGCAGGCCGAGCTTGTGCACGTCCGCGAGCGTCGCGTCTCCGTCCTGCGTATAGAGCAGGAGCCGGTCGGGTAGCACCTCGACGCGTTCGACAAGCCCCTGGGCGGCCCGCTCGGCGGGCCCCTGGGTGCCGGGGCGGAACCGCAGTTCGAGCACCTCGCGAGAGCTGTGCGCGGCGATCAACTGCTGCGGGGTGCCATGGGCGACGATCCGCCCACCGTCCATCACGACCAACCGGTCGCACAGTTGCTCGGCCTCATCCATGTAGTGGGTGGTCACCACCAGCGTCACACCTTGGTGCTTGAGGCGGAAAAGTCTGTCCCACAACACATGTCGTGCTTGCGGATCCAGCCCGGTCGTCGGTTCGTCGAGCAGCAGCAGCTCAGGTTCGTTGATCAGTGAACGGGCGATGGTCAGCCGGCGTTTCATGCCACCGGACAGCGTCTCGACCTTCGTACCCGCCTTCTCCACCAGCTGCGCGAATTCGAGCAGGTCAGTCGCCCGCCGTCGGCATTCGGCCCGGGAGATGCCGAAGTACCGGCCGTAGACGATGAGGTTCTCGCGCACCGTCAATTCGTCGTCGAGATTGTCCTGCTGCGGGACGACACCCAGACGCCCCCGGATGCGCACGCCGTCCAGTTCCGGATCGAGCCCGAGGATGGACAGCTCCCCGCCGGTCCGTGGGGAGACGCAGGCGATCATCCGCATCGTCGAGGATTTCCCGGCACCGTTCGGGCCGAGGAATCCGAATGACTCGCCCCGCGCGACCTCGAGGTCGATCCCGGCAACCGCCTCGACGTCGGCACCGGATTTCACCGGGAAGCTCTTGCGCAGGTCCCGCGCCACGATCATCGGTGACGACGCGGCCGCTCCGGCTGGGCTTTCGCCATCCTGCGGGGACACGGCCGGTCCCGAACTGCTCCACGATGTCACGCCGGGAGACGGTACGCCGCGGCAACGACAGCAGGCGCCCGCTGTGCGGCGACGGAGCGCCGACGACACGGTCACGCGGGCAAACGGCGAGCATCCCGAGGCAACCACGGAGCTGCCCGAACCGTCCTGGTGCTGACACGCGCGTGCCGAGTCCTGATTGTGACGCTTCGCGTCGCATCATGGGCCTTGTGGCACGCCGGTGCGACAGCGAACGACCGACAGCGAACGACCGACAGACACGGCAGGAGGTGGGTCCGGTCATGGATTCTGTTCGCGGAGCACGCGTGTGGTTGACCAGCGTCCTGCTGATCATGCTCGGGCTTGCCCTTGCGGTACTGGCCTCCCCGGCCGCGTCTGCGGGACTTCGTGAGGATCCGGCTAGGGGCGAGATCGTCGCGTCGTCGTCCGCGGCGAGCTCCTCCGCCGGCGCATCGTCGACCACCGCCTCGGTCACGTCGGTGCCCCCGGGTTCACCTGCGCCACGGATGCTCGCGAGTACCGGTTTGGACATCACCGTGCCGGTGGTGGTGGGCCTGGGCATCCTGGTGCTGGGCACCGTGATGGTCGGCTGGGCATTCCTGGCGACCGGACGACGGGCACCTACGCCCAGCGGCCGGCATCGCTGACGATCCGCCGGCACTGCTGGCCCCAGCAACTACCCGACAACGGCGAACGCCCGAACGGGAAACGTGCCCATCCCCTGCACCGCGGGAGGCGCCGCGCTGAAGCGGAATCCGGTCACCGGCAGGTCCCCGAGCCGGGTCAGGTGCTCGACGATCGGGATCCGGGCCGCCAGTAACCAGGAGTGCGCGGGCCTGCGCCCGGTGTGCGTGCTGTCGATGTTCAGCGAATCGATCCCGACCAGCGCAGGACGCGCGGACACCAGGTACTCGACCGCGTCGTCTGTCAGGTACGGGTGATCGGTGAAGTAGCCGGCCGTGCCCCAACGGTCGGCGTGGCCGGTGTGCACGAGCACTGCACGACCGGCGGGATCCACGCCGTCCAGTGCGCGGCGAAGGTCGGACTCGTCGATGGCCCGTCGCCCGCCCTGCGTGGACGACACATCACACCGCGCGACCACGCCGTCCAGATCGACCATCCGCTCGATGCTCAGCGCCGCGAGGTCCTCACCACCCCGATAGCGATGTGCCGGCGTGTCCAGGTAGGTGCCGGTGTTCGCCGCCATCGTGATCGTTGCGATGAAGAACTCTGTTCCGGTGGCGTAGTGCGAGGCCGACTCGTCGAACGACAGGTGTGTCCCCAGGACAGGCCCAGGAATTCCCGGGTAGGTCACCATTCCCTCGGTGATCGGATGCGAGAGGTCGACGACCCGACGCGCCCGCCCCGCTGCGGGGTCAGGCATTGCAGCACTCATCGTGACCTCCTCGCGAATCCGGTTGGCAGCATTCCCGTCAGGCTCCTGTGACGCGCGCATCTCCTGCGCCCGGCACCGTTGCCCCGAGGACGATCTCGTCGCGCGTGCCGGCTGCGCGATGGTCATCTGCGTCACCGAGATGCAGCCAGGACGGTCGCCGTCCCCACTCGGTGAACCCGAACCGGCCGAAAAAGCCTGCGAGCCCCTCGTCGTCCTGCATTTCAAGATCGACACTGTCGATGCCGCGGTCCCGGGCAATGCTCAGCAGGTCGGTCAGCAACGAGGTGCCCAGTCCCCCTCTCGCCTGATCGGGATGAACGAGGAGAACTTCCACCCGGCCGGTGTGACGGCGGATTCCCCGGCCCGGCCGGAGCAGGCCGACACCGACGAGCCGCCGTGCGCGATTCGCCGCGACTCCCACCACGGTTCCCTTGCGAAGACCCTCGACCAGCTCGGCAACCCGGGCGGCCACGTCGATCCGGGAAGCGGGCAGGGTGAAACCGACCGGCGCTCCGGAGTCTGAGACCTGCTGCCACAACCCGACCAGGGCCACCCCGAACGCGCTGTCCGAGGCCACGGTGCCACCCGGACCGACGCGGTCGATGGTGGTCTGCCGGCGGTGCATCGCTTCGACATCCAGTTCCATGTCGGTTCCCGATGCAGCCGCGCCGGTGCTCCCAGCCGACGACCGGCCGCGAGCGGCCCCGTCAGCTGTCACAGGTTCGGGAACCACAGCCCGATCTCCCTCGCCGCGGACTCGGGGGAATCCGATCCGTGCACGAGGTTGTACTGCGTCTCCAGGCCGAAATCGCCGCGGATGCTGCCCGTGGCGGCCTTCTCCACGGGGTCGGTCCCACCGGCGAGCTGCCGGAAGGCGGTGACGGCGCGCGGCCCTTCGACGACGATGGCGACCAGCGGGCCGCCGGTGATGAAGTCCAGCAGGCTCGTGTAGAAGCCCTTCCCCTGATGCTCGGCATAGTGCTGCTCGGCGACCGAGACCTCCACGGTGCGCAGCTCGAGCGCTGCCAGCCGCAGACCCTTGCGTTCGATCCGGCTGATCACCTCGCCGACCAGGCCGCGCGCGACACCATCCGGCTTGATCAGGACGAGCGTTCGTTCGACAGCGGTACCGGAAGACATCGGTCAGGACACTCCTTGTTCGGTCATGCGGGGACGGTGGTGATGCAGACACCAGGTGTGACACCCCGGCGGACGCCATCTCGGGCGCGTTTCAGGGCCCGTTCGGATGCGGCGGCCCCGGCAGCGTACCGGCCGCGAGGCGCCGGCGGAATTCCGCGCGGAACCACAGGATCACACCCCAGGCGACGGTGAAGATGATGCCCAGCACGCCCAGGGCGGGGGTGACGAACCAGCAGGCAATGGCCAGGACCTGCAATCCGAGGATCACCTGGATCGCGTACGGCCGTGCCACGACCCGGCAGGCGAGGATGAGCAGCACGGCGAGCAGCGCGATGATCCCCACGCCCACCGGGCCGACGCCACCGCCGGTGTTGACGGCGACCGGCAGGGACAGCAGCACGGCGATCGCCTCGAGGATCAAGGTTGCCGACATGACACCTCGCAGGCCGCGCTCGGGATCGTAGGGTCGGCCCGCGGGCCCTGGCGGGGTTGATCCGTCCTGCACTCCGTTCGGCAGCCCGTCGGAAGGCTGGGGGCCGGACCCGGGATTCGACGGATCCGCCGGCGGCGGGACGGTCACGCCGGCGCCAGTCCGGTCAACGACCGGCCGTCCCCGGCCGACACCACAGATCCGGTGATCACGACGCCGGTGCCGCTGACGTCGGCGGCATCCGACTCCACCAGGTCGACCGCCAGCGCAATCGCCTCGTCCATCCGGCCGGCCACGTGCACCTTCTCCTCGCCGAACACGTCGACGGCGATCTCGGCAAGTTCGGTCACCGGCATCGACCGCGGCGACGAATTGCGGGTGACGACCACCTCGTCGAAGGAATTGGCCAGCGCCTGGAGGATTCCGCGGGCGTCCTTGTCGGCCATCACCGCGAGCACCCCGACGAGCCGGGAGAACGAGAACTCCTGCTCCAGGGCGGTCGCCAGAGCGGCTGCACCGTGCGGATTGTGGGCCGCGTCGACCATGATCGTGGGTGACGTCCTGACCCTCTCGAGGCGTCCCGGCGAGGCCACCGCAGCAAACCCGTCCTGCACCGAGGCCGTGTCCAGCTGGCGGTTCGCGCCCGCACCGAGGAAGGCCTCGACCGCTGCCAGCGCGACGGCGGCGTTGGTGGCCTGATGAGCTCCCGCCAACGGCAGGAAAATGTCCTCGTACACCCCGCCGAGGCCCTGCAGCGTCAGCCGCTGGCCGCCGACGGCGAACGAGCGCTCCAGCACATCGAATTCGCTTCCGAACCGTGCGACGAAAGCGTCCACCTCGATCGTCCGGCGCAGGATGGCGTTCATCGCCTCCGGCTCCTGCGGCCCGACGACGGCGACCGAGTCGGCCTTGATGATGCCGGCCTTGTTGCCGGCGATCTCGGTGAGCGTCGAGCCGAGGTATTCGGTGTGGTCGATGCCGATCGGGGTGATCACACTGACCTTCGCGTCCGCAGCCGTCGTGGAATCCCACGTCCCGCCCAGTCCCACCTCGATGACGCCGGCGTCGACGGGGATGTCGGCGAACGCGGCATACGCCATCGCGGTGAGGATCTCGAACTTGGACAGCGGCAGGCCGTCCTCCTTGGCGGAGGCCGCGTCGACGAGGTCCACGTACGGCGCGACGTCGGTGTAGAAGTCCACGTACTGCTCGGCGGTGATGGGTGCACCGTCCACGGCGATCCGCTCGGTGGCCAGTTGCAGGTGCGGCGAGGTGAATCGGCCGGGCCGCAGCCCGAGCCGGCTGAGCAGCGCATCGATCATCCGCGCGGTCGAGGTCTTGCCGTTGGTACCGGCAATCTGGATGATCGGGAACGAGTTCTGCGGGTTGCCGAGCAGGTCGAGCAGAGCAGTGATCCGGCTCAGGGTCGGCGAGATCTGCACCTCGGAGCGGCGCCGGTCCAGGAGAGACTCCACCACCTGCAGGCTCAGCGGCGGCGCGTTCGGGACGACGGTGCTGGTGCCGGGCGGTACGTCGTCGTCCAGATCGGCGGTGGCGGCGGCGATCTCACCGGTGGGGTCCGGCTCGGCGTCGCTACCGTCGACTGGGAGTCCCAGATTGCCCGCGTCCCAGGGAATCTCGGACTGTCCGTCGTTGCTGACATGCTGGTCGGGGTCGACATCGTCGTCCCGATCGCCGGGCCCGGTCATGACGCGCTCTTCCGCAGCGCCGCGAGCCGACCGGATAGCGCGGTGACGTCGGCGGCAGCCTTGGCCGCCCGGTCACGGATCTTGGTGACGGCTTCGGGTTTCGCCTTCTGCAGGAACTGCTCATTCCCGAGCTTGCGTGCGGTATCGGCGACCTCCTTCTCGGCGGCGGCGAGATCCTTGGTGACCCTGGCAATCTCGGCCGCGGTGTCGATCACGCCGCTGGTGTCGAGTTCGACGTCCACACTGCCGAACGACAGGTTCACCGGCACGGTGAGGGTGGGCCGGTAGTCCTCACTCGGCTCGGTCAGCCTGGTCAGCGTGCGCACCGCGCTGTACAGAGCCGCGTGCATCTCGTCGTCCGCGGCGATCCGCCGTGACGGGATGCCCCTGGTCGGCGGGATCTTCTGGTCCGCCCGCAACCGGCGCACCTCCCCGGTGAGCGAGACGACGTCCTGCATCCAGGCCGCCGCCGCGGCGTTCCGGCTGCGTCCGGACGGTTCCGGCCACGCGCTGACGACCACGCTCTCCCGGCCGGTCAACGACGTCCACAGTGTTTCGGTGACGAACGGCACGAACGGATGCAGCAGCCGTAGCAGCGTCTCCAGCACGGTGCCCAGCACCTGCTGGGTGGTTGCAATGCGGTCGGGATCGCCACCGGCGGCGGGCATCTGAACCTTCGCCAGCTCCAGGTACCAGTCGCAGACCTCGTCCCACGCGAAGTGATACAGCCCCTCGGCGGCCTTGCCGAACTGGAAATCGCCGAGCAGACCGGTGGTTTCGGTGATCACCTCGTCCAGCCGGTCGAGGATCCACCGATCGGCAGGGCTGAGTGCCGATTCGGTCAGCGGCCCGGTAGGGACCACTGCACCGTTCTTCAGGGCAAAGTTGGTGGCGTTGAACAGCTTCGAACAGAACCGGCCGGAACCGGCGACCCATTCGGTGGCGATGGCCTGATCGGCGCCGGGGTTCGACCCGCGGGCCAGCGTGAAGCGCACCGCGTCGGCACCGTAGTTCTCGATCCACTGCAGCGGATCGACGGAGTTGCCCTTGGACTTCGACATCTTCTTGCCGTACTGGTCCCGGACCAGCCCGTGCAGGGCGACGGTGTGGAACGGCACCTGCGGCTCACCGTTCTCGTCCCGAGTGGCATAAAGCCCGAACATCATCATCCGGACGACCCAGAAGAACAGGATGTCGTAGCCGGTGACCAGGACGGAGGTCGGATAGAACGCCCGTAGTGTGTCTGTCTGCTGCGGCCATCCCATCGTGGAAAACGGCCACAGGCCGGACGAGAACCAGGTGTCCAGCACGTCCGGATCCTGCGTCCAGCCCTCACCCGGGGGCTGCTCGTCCGGCCCGACGCAACGGGTCTGGCCGTCCGATGAGTACCAGACCGGGATCCGGTGACCCCACCAGAGCTGCCGCGAGATCGTCCAGTCGTGCATGTTGTCGACCCAGTCGAAATACCGGGCAGCAAGCTCCGGCGGATGGATGACGGTCCGGCCCTGCCGCACCGCGTCCCCGGCCGCCTTGGCCAGCGGCGCCACCTTGACGAACCACTGCGTCGACAGCCGCGGTTCGACGACGTCATCGGAACGCGAGCAATGGCCCACCGAATGCAGGTACGGCACCTTTTCGGCGACGATTCGACCCTGTCTCCGCAGCTCCTCCTTGATGGCCGCCCGCGCGACGAACCGGTCCATGCCGTCGAAACGTGTTCCGGTGCCGACGATCCGCGCGCCCTCGTCGAGGATGGTCGGCGCGTCCAGGGCGTGCCGCCGGCCGATCTCGAAGTCGTTCGGGTCGTGCGCAGGCGTCACCTTCACCGCGCCGGTGCCGAACTTCGGATCCACATGGGAGTCCGCGACCACCGGGATCTCCCGGTTCATGATCGGCAGCAGCACCGTCCGGCCCACCAGATGCCGGTAGCGCTCGTCGTCCGGATGCACGGCGACGGCGGTATCGCCGAGCATCGTCTCGACCCGGGTGGTCGCGACAACCACCGACGCCGCCGGGTCGTCGGGCGAGCCGTACCGGATGGACACCAGCTCACCGGCGTCTTCCGAGTGCTCGACCTCGATGTCCGACAGCGCGGTACGACATCCGGGGCACCAGTTGATGATCCGCTTCGCCCGGTAGATCAGGCCGTCGTCGAAGAGCTTCTTGAAGATCGTCTGCACGGCGGCGGAGAGCCCGTCGTCGAGAGTGAACCGCTCTCGGTCCCAGTCGACCGAGTCACCCAGCCGCTTCATCTGACCGAGGATCGCCCCGCCGGACTCGGCCTTCCAGTCCCACACCTTCTGCACGAACAGGTCCCGGCCGAAGTCGTGCCTGGTCTTTCCGTCGACGGCCAGCTGCCGCTCGACCACGTTCTGGGTTGCGATGCCGGCATGGTCCATCCCTGGCAGCCAGAGCACCTCGTCACCGGACATCCGGTGCCAGCGGGCCAGGATGTCCATCAGGGTGTGGTCCAACGCGTGACCGACGTGCAGGTTGCCGGTGACGTTCGGCGGCGGCAGCACGATCGAGAACGGCTGTCGCTCCCCACGCAGCACCCGCTGCTCGTCGGCACGGAAGTATCCGGCGTCCATCCAGCGCCGGTACAGGGCTACCTCCACCGACGCCGGATCGTATTGCTTGGCCAGTTCCCTGGTCGGGTTCTCGTTCCGATCGGCGGTGGTGGTCACCGGGCCAGTTTAGGTGCGCGGGCGAGCACAAATCGCACGGCACGGACGGCTGCACCGCCTCTGGCGGGTGGCGGCCGGGCCGGCATCAGTACGACCGTGGGAGCTTCAAGGTGTGCTGGGCGACGTAGTTGAGCACCATCTCGCTGTTCACCGGTGCGATGCGCAGCAGCCGGGCCATCCCCCACATCGGCAGCAGGCCGTATTCGACGGACAGTCCGTTGCCGCCGTGCACCTGGATCGCGGCGTCGACCGCCTCGATCGCGGCTTCGGCGGCCGCGTACTTGGCCATGTTCGATGCCTCGCCGGCCGGCAGACCGTTGTCGTACAGCCAGGCCGCCTTTGCGGCCATCAGGGCGGCGAGCTCGACGTGGATCTTCGCCTTCGCCAGCGGGTGCGATACCCCCTGGTGGGAACCGATCGGGACGTCCCACACGCTGCGGGTGCGGGCGTAGGAGGCCGCGGCGTCCACCGCGTAACGCCCGATACCGACGGCAAGCGCCGCGGCGGTGATGCGTTCGGGGTTGAGCCCGTCGAACAGCGGCAGCCAGCCCTTCCCTTCGTCACCGATCAGCGCTGTGGCCGGCACTCGTACGTCGTCGAAGAACACGGTGTACTGGCGGTCGGGGATCTGCGCGGCCACCTCGAGTCGGGTCCAGCTCAGCCCCGGGGCGTCCATCGGAACGATGAACAGCGACAGTTCAGCCTTGCCGGTGACCGGGTCGGTGCCGGTCCGGGTCACGGTGATGACGGCGGCAGCCTCTTCGACGCCGGAGATGTAGTACTTCTGCCCGCTGATGACGTAATCGTCACCGTCGCGACGGGCGGTGGTGGTGATGTGGTGCGAATTCGACCCGGCATCTGGCTCGGTGATCGCGAACACCACCCTGGTACTGCCGTCGGCCAGCCTGGTCAGCCATTCCTGTTGCTGCGCAGGCGATCCGTGACGACGCAACACCTCGACGCCGATGGCACTGGAGACCAGCAGCAGCAACAGCGGGCAACCGGCCGCGGCCGACTCCTCGGTGACCATGGCAAGTTCGGCCATCCCGGCGCCGCCGCCGCCGAACTCCTCGGGCACGTTGATGCCGATGAAGCCCGCCTTGCCCAAGTCCTCCCAGAGCGACGCCA
>CAWCVW010000007.1:0-152382 GCA_963798965.1 uncultured Actinomycetota bacterium | reverse complement strand
GAGGTCGCAGTGCTCGACCGCACCGTTGCCGGGCGCACGTTCCGGCGAATCCAGGGACAGGCGCTGTCCGGGCTTCTGGACGGTGCGCCCGGCGAGGTCGAGGACGTCCCCACCGGCGGCTCGCCCGACGACGCGGGGCAGCTGAGCGACACCCCCGACGACACCTCTGACGACGGGGCCGACGGCGCCTCCTGATCGGCACCGCTTGAACAACACCGCTTGAACGGCACCCGCTTGAGCCACTGCCTCACCGACGGGGGCTGGAGCTTGCTGTTCGGCGTGACCCGGCTCACATCGCGGTTCGTGATCTTTTTGCGACGCGTTGTATCAGCCGTTCCGCAGCGGACTCCTGGGTGCTGTGCGGGAAGACCTGACTGAGGGGTGCGGGCCCTTCCCGGGCGATTTGTGCCACCCTTTAGCTGCTGGTGAGAGTTCAGCAGCGACTCGACGACCGGTGACCTCCGGGAGGCCCTGTGCTCGTTCTTCAACGGGCAAGCCTTCCAGGGGCGCCGGGTCGCGGGCTGCAGAGACACGGGAGGTTCTCCGAGTGATGGCAGCGAATCCGGGCAGCACGGTCGCCGACGCCAGGAACGGTCCTGGCCTGGAGCCGGCGGCGCCACCCGCTGCGATCCCGGTAGGGTCCGGCGCCGTGGTTGCGACTCCGGAAACCGGCCCAGAACCCGAATCCGACTCAGCCGGACCATCGGCTCTGCGCCGTCGTCAGGACGTCGGCGACCTGGTGGTCCGTGCCGGGACGGCGTTCGACGAGTACCGGCGCGGCGTTCCGGGTGCCATCGACACACTGGTCCGCCTGGTGAGCCCGCTGCTCTGGCACACGGCACGGCAATGCGGGTTGACCGCGGCCGAAGCCGAAGACGTGGTGCAGCAGACCTTCCTGTCGCTGGTCCGTAGCAAGGACAGCGTCAGTGATCCACTGGCCGTCGTCCGCTGGCTCACGGTGAGCCTGCGCCGGCTGGCCTGGCGGGAACGCGCGGCGAGTTCCAAGCGGTCCAGCGAGGAACCGACCGACGACGACCTGCCGCGCGCGCCGTCCGCGGAGCACATGGCTGTGCTGACTGACCAGCAGCAGCGGCTGTGGTCGATGGTCGGCGAGCTACCCGAGCGGTGCCGGAAGCTGTTGGCCGTCATCGCGTTTGCACCACGACCTGACTACGCCGCGATCGCGGTGGATCTTGGAATACCGGTGGGCTCCATCGGTCCAACTCGCGGGCGCTGCTTGGCAAAGCTGCGTGCCCGCCTCGACGGGGGAGACTGGACATGATGGCGATGGAAGGCAACGCGGCCGACTCTCCCCACGAGAAATACGGCACCGAGAAATACGGCACCGAGGAATCCGGCACCGACGGGCCCGGCAGCGATCTGCGGCTCCAGATCGACGACGACGAACTCGTCGGCGGCGAGCCGATGGACCGCGCGGATCTGCGGATCCTGTCCGATCTGCTGGCGATATACGACACCGTCGACCCGATGCCCGAGATGCTGCCCGACCTGGTGCTGTTCGGGTTGGGTGTACAGGACCTCGATGCCGAGTTCGCCTCCCTGGTCGACTCCGAACTGGCGGTCTCCGGTGCGTCCGGCACCCGGTCGGTGGAGCACGCCCGGCGGGTGACGTTCGCCAGCGACAGCCTGACCGTCATGGTGGTGGTGAACCCGCAACGGGACGGCTCGGTTCGGCTGGACGGCTGGGCAGCCCCCGGTGGCCGGCTGCACGCCGAGCTGCGGGTGGGGGAGTCCACCATGAGCGCCGAGTGCGACGAGTCGGGGCGCTTCGTCTTCGACGGCGTGCCGGCCGGTCCGGCCCAGCTGGTGCTGCATCCGACGCTGGAATCGGACCCTTCCCTGACGCTGCCGGTCGTCACGCCGGCCGTGCATTTGTAGGCCGCGATCCTTCCCACAGCCCTGTTCGGAGCGCCGTCACTGCTGAGGTCATTGCCGCCCAGGGCCAGGCTGCTGGACCCTGCCCGACCTGGCCCGAACACCGTGCCGACCGCCTACAACCAGGAGGGCTTGATCGTGTCTGCCCCGCATCCGGCCGGTGCAGCACAGGTCGCCGAGATGCTCCGAGACGTACTGGGTCGCATGGAATGTGACTTCGACGGGCCGTCCTGGCTGACCGAGCCGCCGAGTGCCGGTGCGCGCTCAGCGGGAGTGGCGACCGGGATCCGGCTCAAGCCGCTGGACGGCGCAGCCGGCATTCCCGACCCCTGGACCGTGCTGATGGAACTGCGCTCTCATCCGGACCCCGCGGTGGCGTCTTCGGTCAGCCTCAACCACGTCCTGAGTACGGCGGAACAGCCGGGTGGCAACCCTTTTGCCATCGGCCACGGCCGGATCGGGCTGGACCAGTACGGCCGGCCCGGATCGGGCGGCCGGGGGCCTGTCACCCTGGTGGGGCGGCCGCGTCGTCCCGACCAACGGCTCCGTGGGCCGCGGGTCGTTGTCCTGGACACCGAAGTCGGAGTTCATCCGTGGTTTCGATCAAGCCCCGTCGAATTTTCGTTCCGGACCGATGACGGCCGGACCGCCGGCGAGGAGATCCACCCCTATCCTCGCGATGATCAGCGGGCGGCGAACGTCGACAACATCTCGAATCCGCTGCTCGGCGCCCTGGGAACGCACACCGGCCATGGAACCTTCATCGCCGGACTGCTCCGTCAGACCTGTCCTGAGGCGGTCATCGTTGCGCTTCCGCTGATGGGCACCGACGGCGTCGTTCCGGAACACATGCTGATCCGTGCCCTGGATCTCGTCCTGGCCAAGCAGGAACAGGAGCCGGGATGGTGTGACGCCATCGTTCTCTCGCTCGGCTACTACAACGAGACAACGGACGATCTGAACTATTCATCGGGCTTGAAAGCGCTTCTGCTGCGCCTCGCCCGGGCCGGCGTCGCGACGTTCGCGGCGGCCGGCAACGACGCGACCAACAGACCCTCGTATCCCGCCGCCTTCGCCGCTGATCCCGAATTCGCAGCAGACGACGCCCTCCCGATGAACTCGGTGGCGGCGCTGAACCCGGACGGAACCGTGGCGGCGTTCAGCAACAGCGGGCCGTGGGTGACGGCCGCGGCGCTGGGCGTGAACCTGGTTTCGGCGGCACCGATCACCGTCGACGGGTCGAGCGCACCAGTCGTTGCGCATGGCAGACGATCGACGGTCGATGTCGACGACCTGCAGGGCGGTTTCGCGGCCTGGAGCGGCACCTCGTTCGCCACGCCCCTGCTGGCCGGTCGCTATCTCGCGTCGCTGGTCGCCGAGAACGGGCCGACGTTCGACCGGCGGCGACAGTTGCTGCGACGACTTCGTCGCACCGAATAGCTGGCGACGCGCAGACAACATCCTGACCCAGGCACCACAACACGGAGGCGTTCATGACACAGCCCGGCAATCGACCTGACGAAGGCCGTTGGGAAGACGACGTGCGGGTCCTGGACCCGGCGACGGCGGTACGCCTCCCCGGGCAGCCGGTACCCCAGGTCACCGCTTACCGCGCGAACGTCCTGCTGGTGACCGCCGAGTCGCGTGCCGGAGCCGACGAGGTCTTTCGCGTCCTGGAAGAAGTCGCGAGATCGCTGGGGTTGAGCCGGGCCGGCGTTGATCCCTTCGAACGCGATGAATCGGACCCGGTCCATGATCGTCGCGCACAGATCCTGACGGCCGCAGACGAGGCCGGACTGCCTCTGGTCGTCCCCTTCTTTCTGCAGCCGAACGACGAAGCGGAGCCAGAAGGGACTCCGGTGACACCGGTCGATGCATGGGTGGTGCTCCAGCGGTGGCGTTCGCGCGTCGCCGGTGACGAGGCACTGCTCGCCGGTGTGACGCTCGACCACATCATGTCTTCGGCCGGCATCTTCGGCACGCCCTTTGCGGTCGGTAATCCGTTCGCGGTCGGTAATCCCTTTGCAGTGGGTAATCCGTTCGCCGTCGGTAATCCGTTCGCGGTCGGTAATCCGTTCGCCGTCGGCAACGGTGCGACGGGTTCCTACGGCGTCGCAGGTCTCGGCGGGCACGGGCCGGTGTCGGTGATCCTGCCCGCACCGCAGCCTGCCCCTGTAGCCAGACGGCCGGGTGTCGTGGTGATGGATACCGGTGTCGGACGGCATCCGTGGTTTGCGCCGCCGAACGACCCGGTCAACCGCCAGCTCACGCTGTCCAGTGGGGTGCTCGTGGGGGTTGATGTCACCCTGTCGGAGTCCACCGCCACGGATCCGGAAGATGGCGGGGCCATCAGTGACTCGATGACCGGCACGTTGGCCAGCCACGCCGGCCACGGCACCTTCATCGCCGGTCTGTTGCGCCAAACATGCCCGGAGGCGCTCATCACGGTCCTGCGCATCATGGGGTCAGCCGGGGTTGTACCGGAAGACGTCCTGACGACAGAGCTGATGGCACTTGGTCGGTATGTCGTCGAGCATCCCGATGAAATCGACGCACTCGTCCTGTCGCTCGGCTACTACGCCGAGACGCCGGCTGACGTGACCTACACCGCGGGCTTGTTGCTGCTGCTCGCGGCTCTGGGGCGGCGCGGCGTCACCACGGTCGCAGCTGCGGGCAACGACTCCACTCGGAGCCGGTCTTACCCGGCGGCCTTCGCAACCCAGCAGCCGTTCCAAGACCCAGGTGTGTGCCCGCTGATTTCGGTTGCGGCTCTGAACCCCGATGGCACCGTGGCGCTGTTCTCCAACGACGGCGACTGGGTCATTGCCGAGGCCTCCGGTGCCAACGTGGTCTCGACGGCGCCGGTCACCATTCAGGGTGGGCTGTCGGCAGTGGCGTCGATCAAGGACACCCAGAACGGCAGGCTGCGCAGCGCGATTGATCCCGACCGCTACTCAGGTGGCTTCGCCACCTGGAGCGGAACCAGCTTCGCCGCTCCCGTGTTGGCCGGACGGTTCCTCGCGATGCTTGCCGAGTCGAAGCCCCCGGTCAGCGTCGAAGACCGCCGCAAGATCGTGAGAAAGCTGTGCCGCCCCGACTCATCACGCTAGCCGCAGCTCGTTCCAGCCAACAGCACGCCTGGTCATTCGTGGGCAATCTCGGGTCCGAGCGTCGAGAGGTGGCGCAGGGCTCGGCGGGGCTGTGATGCTGAACGGGTGACGACCGTCGCCCGGACCCGAACCGTGGACCGACCGCGCCGGAAATCGGCAGCCGAGTTCTGGAAGCTTGCTCTGCAGGCCGGCGACAACAGCCGACAGGCAACCGCCGTCAGGCTGTGCCAGCGTGCGCTCGACCGGGTGCCCGGAGACCCAACAGCCGGTCCAGAGATTCATGCCCAGATCCTTGTCACGCTGGCCTGCTACCAGTCAGAGCTGGGTCGGGCTGATCTGGCGCTGTCCCTCCTGGAGCAGGCCCTGGATGTCGATCCCGGAAGCGAGGCAGCAGTTCTCACCGCACGCGGGATGGTGCTGTTGCGCAGTGGCGACCCCCACTCGGTCGAGGCGCTGGACACAGCTATCGCCGCACTCAGCGGAGTGACGGCTGCAACGGCCCGGCCGGGGGCGGGCCCCAGCGACCTCGCATCGGCACTGCTCAATCGGGGCCTGGTGCACATGATGGCCGGTCGGCTGGAGCAGGCGAGGTCCGACACGATCGCTGCCGAAGCAGCCGCGAGGGAAGCGCAACGACCGGGTGTCGTGCTCATGGCGCGGCACAACCTCGGGTACATCACTTTTCTCGCCGGTGACCTTCCGGGCGCGCTCAGAGCGATGACTCAAGCCGCCGAGTTGTCGCCCGACACCGTCCAGGGCGTCCAGGCTCTGGACAGGGCAAGGGTCCTGCTCGCTGCGGGGCTGTTGACCGAGGCCGGCGACTTCACCGACGAAGCCTTGGCTGCCTTCAAAGCCAATCGGGCATTGCCCGACCTGGCAGAGGCCGCCCTGGTCAGGGCCGAGGTCAGCATGATGAACCGCGATGCCGGCGCAGCCAGAGAGGCTGCACGGGTCGCCTCGCGCCTGTATATGGCCCGCGGAAACACATCCGCCCGGTTGACCGCACGACTGCTGGAACTCCGCGCCGACACGCAACTCCGCGGGGTCGGATCCGCTGCGGCGGCCGAGAATCCGCAAACCCGGAGGCGTCGTGCCGTTCGCGCGGCGGCCGAGGCTTCCGCGTTGGCTGATGATCTGGTCGGCGCTGACCTGGTCGAGCAGGCGGGAGTGGCCTGGCTGCTCGCTGCCGAGGCGTATCTCGATGCCGGTGACCTGGCGAGCGCAACGGATTCGGTACGCCGCACGGGTCACCTGCAGCGCACAGCGGGCCTGGCGAGCAGGCTGCATCGTCGGCTGGTCGCCGGGAAAATCGAACTGGCTGCGGGCTATCGACCCGCAGCGTTCGCGCAAATCCGTCGCGGCCTCGACGATCTCGCCGACTTTCAGGCCCGATTCGGCTCCCAGGACCTGCAGTCCGCGGCGGCGGTACACGGTAGGGACCTGGCCCGGCTGGGCCTGCGCACGGCAACCGAAACCGGTTCTCCCGCCGCCATTCTCCAATGGCTCGAGCGGGCCAGGGCCGTCACCACGCGGCTGCCCGCTGTCCGTCCCCCGGCCGACCCGGTTCTCGCCGAGGAGCTCGGGGCACTGCGGATGGCCGACGAGCAGGCCAGGGCGGCACTGCTGGCTGGCACCCGGGATCCGGCCGCCGAGCGAAAGGTGGCCGAACTTCGCCGCCGGGTGAGGGCCAGGTCCTGGACGGTGTCCGGGTCGGGACGCGCCGACCGACCGCCCACCCTGGCCGCGGTGCGCCGCACGCTCGCCGAACGCCGTCCCGATGCAGGTATCGCTGCGCTGTTCGTCGTCCGCCAGCAGGTGCACTGCCTGGTGATCACCCGGGATCGTGCCGCGCACCTGGTGCTCGCCAATCGCGAGGATGTGGAGTCGCACCGGCACCGGCTGCAGGGTGATCTCGACCTGCTGGCCGACGAGCGGATCCCGGAGCGGCTGACCGCGGTGGCACGGCGTTCGATGGATGCTTCCCTGCAACGACTTTCGGACGCCTTCCGGCCCGTGCTCGACATTGTCGGCGATGGACCACTTCTCATCGCCGCTGTCGGTCCTCTCGCGACCGTGCCCTGGCTGCTGCTACCGGCGGTGCAGGGCCGGGCGGTGACGGTGTCGTCATCGGTCACGCGGGCGATCGCCGGCCTGGCCACACCGGCCGACGACCCGGTCGGGCGCGGGGTACTGGTGGTTGCCGGCCCCGACGTCACGAACGGCAACAAGGAGGCTGCGGCGGTGGCCTCCCTGCACGACCGAGCTGCGCTGCTCACCGGCGCCGACGCCACCGGCCGCGCGGTGCTGGACGCCATCCCGGCCGGCGGACTGGTGCACATTGCCGCACACGGCCACCACGAGGCCGGCAACCCACTGTTCTCCGGTGTCAAGCTCGCCGACGGGTTGCTGTTCGGCTACGACTTCGCCCCGAACCCGAACCTGCCCGGCCACGTCGTGCTGTCCAGCTGTGACGTCGGGCAGACCGACGACCGCCCTGGCGGCGAACCGCTGGGACTCGTTGCGGCGCTCGTCCGCAGCGGCGTCCCGACGGTGGTGACCGGCACCAGCCGGGTGGCGGATTCGGTTGCCGAGGCAACGATGGTGCAGTATCACCGGCGGTTGAAGGACGGCCAGGCACCGGCGGTTGCGCTGGCCGCCGCGGTCGCACATGCCACCGCGGCAACGGGTCTGCCGGCCCCGTTCAGCTGCTTCGGCGCCGGGCTCTGAGAGCAGGCATGCTGCCAGGGTGACGACCGGTGCCGGGGCGCTCTGGGTGGCCGCGCGTGGACAGGTCGACGCCGGCCGCCCGGCGACCGGCCTGCGGCTGGCCACCCGCGCGCTCGCCCGACTGCCGCGCGAGAAGTTGCCGGAGGTGAAGGCGAGCAATCTGCGGGCTCGGATCCTGCTCACCATGGCCGACGCCCAGGTCGAGCTCGGCCGCACCGCGGAGGCGTTCGCGATGCTCGACACGGCACTGAGCCTGGCCCCCGCGATCCTGCCTGCGGTTCAGGCGTCACGGGCCGTGCTGTTCGCCAGGACCGGTCGGCTCGACGAGTCACGGAAGCACTTCGATGCTGCGGTGCACGGGTTCTCGACCGCGGGCGCGCCCAGTGCGAACCAGGTCCGCACGTTGATCTGGCGCGGCATGCTGCACCTGCTGGAGGCGCGACTGACCGAAGCTGAAGAAGACACGACGGCCGCTCGCCGCATCGCCGCCGACCTCGGCCTCTCCGACGGGGTCGCCATCGCGACACACAACCTCGGCCTGGTGCGCTGGGTCGCCGGTGATCTGCCGGGCGCGCTGACCGACATGGCGGCCGCGGAGGAGTTGGCGCCGACGGTCCGGGCGGGTATCCGCTCCCTGGACCGGGCGCGGCTGCTGCTCGCCGCCGGGCTGCTGGCCGAGGCGCACGAGTTCACCGAGCGCGCCGAGCGGATCTATCAGGCCGAACGATCGACAGTCGATCTCGCCGATGTGTTCCTCGTCCAGGCGGAGATCGACCTGGTCGTCAGGCGGCCTGACGCCGCTGGTCGGGCGGCGCGGAAGGCTGAGCACAGTTTCGCGGCCGCAGGGCATGAGCATGGCGTGCTGGCCGCGCGGGTCATGCAGGCGCGCGCCGATGCTCTCGTTCGCGCGAAGGACGCACCCGGCCGGCGACGGGCCGTGCGACGCGCCGCCGCCGCGGATCGGCTCGCTGACGACCTGGTGACGGTGGGGCTGGCAGACGAAGCGCGCACGGTGCGACTGCTGCAGGCCCAGTCCCTGCTCGACGTCGGCGCCATCGATGACGCAGCGTGCGCCGTCGACCTGGCCGCAGCACTCGCCGCGGGCAAAGACCGCAGGGGACAACGGCTCCCGTCGATCGCCACCGAATTGCAGACCCATGTGGTGGCGGCCCGGCTGGACTTCGCCCGAGGTCGCCGGTCGACGGCCTTCGGGCACATCCGGCGCGGACTGGACGACCTTGCCCGGTACCAGGCCGGCTTCGGATCCCAGGATCTGCAGTCGGCTGCCGCCGTTCACGGCCGCGAACTGACGGTGCTGGGGCTCCGGGCCGCGTTGCAGACCCGCTCGCCTGCAACCATTCTCCAGTGGCTGGAAAGGTCCCGGGCGGCCAGCACCAGGCTGGCCGCGGTCCGCCCACCGGCGGACGGCGTGCTGGCCGACGAGTTGAGCCGGCTGCGGGTGACCTCGTACCGGGCCAGGGCCGCCCTGCTCGCCGGTGAACCGGACGCCGAGCTGGACAGCCAGGTCGACCGGCTACGTCGCAGGGTCCGCTCGCGATCCTGGACCGCGACCGGTTCGGGCGTCGTGGGCGCCCCGTTGCCGCTGACCGCCGTCCAGCGCACCCTGCGCGAGGTCGCCGACGGCGCCGGCGACAACGTCAGCGTGGTGGCGCCCTTCCGCGGGAATGGCAGCTACCACGCCCTGGTGATCACCGGGCACGCCGCGCACTACCGCGAACTGGGATCAGACTTCGGCCTGGAACCGTTGCTGGAACGGATCATCGGTGACCTGACGGTGCTGGCCGATCACCGCATCGCCGGGCCGTTGCGCAGGGTCGCCGTCGCTTCACTGCGCACCGGCCTGGATCGGGTGTCTGACGCCATCGTCCGGCCGCTGGAGGCGCTCGCCGATGACGGGCCGGTGATCATCGCCGCCGCGGGTTCGGCGGCCATCGTGCCGTGGGCGCTGCTGCCCGGACTGGCCGGCCGGGCGGTGTCGGTGACCCCGTCGGTCTCGGCGGCCGTGGCCGGCCTGGGGGGCAACCGCGCGCCGCACCGGGCCGGCGTGCTCTCCGTTGCCGGACCCGAGGTGTTGCACGGGACCCACGAAGCCGAGGCCGTCGGCGATGTGTACAGCTCCGAGGTCCGCACCTCGGTGCTGACCGGCTCCGCCGCGACCGGCAACGCGGTGCTCACCGGGATACCAGCCGGCGGTCTGCTGCACATCGCCGCGCACGGGCAGCACCAGAGCGACAACCCCCTGTTCTCCGGGGTACTGCTCGCCGACGGCCTGCTGTATGGGTACGACCTGGCGCCGAACCCGGCCCTGCCGGCGCAGGTCGTGCTCTCATGCTGTGACGTCGGCCGCACCGACGACCGACCGGGCAGCGAACCACTGGGTCTGGTGGCCGCTCTGTTGCGCACCGGTGTGCGGACCGTCGTTGCCGGCACCAGCAAAGTGTCGGACGAGATCGCCGCCGCCGTCATGGGCGGCTACCACCAGCGGCTCAGCGTCGGCCGGCCTCCGGCGGCGGCGCTCGCCGAAGCGATCGCACACCTCAGCGACCCGCGGTCCGATCCCGCGCCGTTCACCTGTTTCGGTGCGGGGATGTAGCGGTAAAGCAGTATTGAGACGCCGGCAAGCGGTACCGCCGTCACGTCGTCATCGACTACCGTCGTGATGACCGGCCACCCCGACCCCTGGAGCTTCGAGCATTGATCACGGAGTGGGTCCTGCTCGGTGTCGGGCTGTTGCTGATCGCCGGCACCGCCCTCTACGTCTCCGCCGAGTTCAGCCTGGTGACCGTCGACCGCGCGACGGTGGCGAAGCAGGCGGCGGACGGTGACTCGCGGGCGAAATCCCTGCTGAACGGGCTACGGTCACTGTCCACCCAGCTCTCCGGCGCGCAGGTCGGGATCACCATCACCACCCTTGCTCTCGGCTTCGTGATGCAACCGGCGCTCGCCAGCCTGGTATCGGTCCCGCTGCAGGCGATCGGGCTGTCCGCCGGCGCGGCCGGCACCATCGGCGTCGCCTTCGGCCTCGTGGTCGCCACCGTCCTGTCCATGGTGTTCGGCGAGTTGGTGCCGAAGAACATTGCCATCGCCGAGCCGTTGGACACCGCCAAGGCCGTCATCAACCCCATGCGTTTGTCCACCATGCTGTTCAAGCCGCTGATCGTCGTGCTGAACGGCACCGCCAACGCCGTCCTCCGGGCGATCGGCGTCGAGCCGCAGGAGGAACTGCGATCCGCCCGGTCGGCCGTCGAACTGGACTCCCTGGTCCGCAGGTCCGCCGCGCAGGGCACCCTGGAAAAGCCCACTGCCGGTCTGCTGGCCCGGTCGATCTCCTTCAGCGGGAAGACCGCAGACGATGTGCTGACGCCACGGGTGCAGGTCCGGTTCGTCAAGGCAACCGATCATGCGGACGCGGTGCTGGCAGCGTCGGCCGAGACCGGGCATGCGCGTTTTCCGGTGTCCGGTGAGAACACCGATGACGTCGTGGGTCTGGTTCACCTCAAACGCGCCATCGCGATCCCGCCGGACGAGCGGGGCAAGGTGACCGTCGACCGGCTGATGGTGCCGGTGCCGGTCGTGCCGGGCTCGATCCCGCTCGACGACCTGCTCGATCAGCTCCGCGGCCGGGGCCTGCAGATGGCCGTCGTGGCCGATGAATACGGCGGCACCGCAGGCATTCTCACCCTCGAGGACGTCGTCGAGGAGCTGGTCGGCGACATCAAGGACGAGCACGACCCCGCGGACAGCCGCGCCGAATGCCTGTCCGACGACACCTGGCTGCTGCCCGGATCGCTGCGACCCGACGAGATCGCCGACATCACCGGTGTGCATCTGCCCGAGTCCGGCGCCTACGAGACCGTCGCCGGCCTGCTGCTGGCGCGGCTGGGCCGGATGGCGGAGGACAACGATTCCGTCGAGGTTCGCGCGACCATGGATGCGCCGGTGATATTGGGCGTCCTGCAGGGCCACCTCGGGACCTCGGACGACCAGCGCATCGAGCCGGAGACCGAGGACGACCTGCCGCGCGCGGTGACGGTGCGGCTGACGGTCCACCGCCGGGCCCGCCGCCGGATCGAAGCGGTGGTCATGTCCGCGGTGAGCGTGGACAGCGGCGAGCCCGGGCTGGACCCCGACGGTCAGCCGCAGCGGTCATGACGGCGAACTGGCTGTTGCTCGGCCTGGTGGTCCTGCTGCTGCTGGCCAGCGCCTTCTTCGTCGCAGCGGAATTCGCCCTGATCGCCGCCCGGCGTTCGGTCGTCGAACCGATGGCGGTGAACAGCGCACGCGCCCGGTCGACGCTCAAGGCGATGGAGAACGTGTCGCTGATGATGGCGTGCGCCCAGCTCGGCATCACCCTGTGCGGGGTGCTGCTCGGTGCTCTCGGGGAACCGGCGGTGGCGGCCCTGCTGGAACCGGTCTTCCACGCCCTCGGCGTGCCGGAGGGGTGGTTGCACCCGGTGTCGCTGGTGGTCGCGTTGACGCTGGTCGTCTCCGCGCATGTCGCACTCGGTGAGATGGTGCCGAAGAACATCGCCATCGCCGGACCGGAATCCACCGCGCTGGCGCTGGCGCCGCCGTTGCGGGCGATCGCGATGGCCATCGGCCCGATCATCCGTACCCTGAACCGCTTCGCCAACGGCGTCGTCAGGCTGACCGGCCGGGAGCCCAAGGACGAGGTGACTTCCTCCTTCACCCGGGAGGAGGTCGCCGAGCTGGTCAGCGAGTCCCGCCGGGAGGGGCTGCTGGACGACGAGGAGCACCAGCGGATCACCTCGGCCCTGGACTTCGACACCACTGCGGTTTCGTCCGTCATGGTCCCCGACGCGCAAGTGGTGTCCGTCAGGCCTGGCGTCACCGCCGCCGAGATCGAGCGGATCTGCGCGCGGACTGGCTTCTCCAGGTTCCCGATCCTCGGCGCGGACGGACGTTTCTCCGGTTACGTGCACATTCGGGATGTGGTCGACATCCCGGCGGAGCGACGCGACGAACCCGTGCCGGCCGAACGGATCCGGGCGCTGCCGACAGTCGTCCCGGAGATCGATCTGCGCACGGCACTGGACCGGATGCGGCGGATCGGGGCGCACCTGGCAGAGGTGGCCGTCGCAGTCCAGGAAGCGCCGGCCGGCGCGGATGACGGAGCAACGGCCGAGGCGGGGCAGACAGGTGCCGAGGCGACCGCAGCCCCGGTCCGCGGTGTGGTCATGCTCGAAGACGTCATCGAGGCGCTGATCGGTGAGATCCGGGACGCCACCCGCCGCAGCCCCGAACCGCGGACGCTGCCGACTGCGGGCGGCTGAACGGGCGCGACGACCACCCGAACGCCTGTCGTCACCGGGCTTGTCGCGCGGTGGGCATAGTCTCGGGCCCATGCAGCGGCGGATCATGGGGATCGAAACCGAGTTCGGCATCACGTGCACGTTTCACGGTCAACGCCGGCTCAGCCCGGACGAGGTGGCCAGGTACCTGTTCCGTCGGGTGGTGTCCTGGGGTCGGTCGTCGAACGTATTCCTGCGCAACGGGTCACGGCTCTACCTGGACGTCGGCTCGCACCCGGAATATGCCACCGCCGAATGTGACGACCTGCCCACGCTGATCGCGCACGACAAGGCCGGGGAGCGGATCCTGCAGGACCTCGTCGTCGACGCGGAGGCACGGCTCGCCGAGGAGGGCATCGGCGGCGACATCTACCTGTTCAAGAACAACACCGACTCGGCCGGCAATTCCTACGGCTGCCACGAGAACTTCCTCATCGCCCGTGGCGGCGAGTTCGCCAAGATCGCCGACGGGCTGATCCCGTTCCTGGTCACCCGGCAGCTGATCGCCGGCGCCGGCAAGGTCCTGCAATCCCCGCGCGGTGCTTCGTACTGCCTGTCGCAGCGCGCCGACCACATCTGGGAGGGCGTCTCCAGCGCCACCACCCGGTCCCGGCCGATCATCAACACCCGCGACGAACCGCACGCAGACGCCGAGCGGTACCGCCGGCTGCACGTGATCGTCGGCGACTCGAACATGTGCGAGACCACCACCCTGCTCAAGGTCGGCAGCGCCGCACTGGTGCTGGAAATGATCGAAGCCGGGGTGACATTGCGCGACTTCACCTTCGAGAATCCGATCCGGGCGATCCGGGAGATCTCCCACGACACCAGCGGCCGCAAGCCCGTCCGGTTGGCCGGCAGCGGCGAGATCTCGGCCTTGGACGCTCAGACCGAGTACTACGAGAAGGCCGCGGAGTTCGTCGAAAAGCGGGGCAACGACCCGGTCACCACCCGGGTGCTGGACCTCTGGCGGCGCACGCTGGAGGCCGTGCAGACCCAGGACTTCTCCTCGGTCGACACCGAGATCGACTGGGTGATCAAGAAGAAGTTGATCGATTCGTACGCCGCCAAGCACGGTCTGGATCTCACACACCCGCGGATCGCCCAACTCGACCTGACCTACCACGACGTCCGGATCGGTCGCGGCCTGCATTCGTTGCTGGCGGCCAAGGGCAGGGCGGCAAGGGTTGTCACCGACGAAGAGATCATCGAGGCGACGACGGTGCCGCCGCAGACCACCAGGGCCCGGCTGCGCGGCGAGTTCGTCGCCGCGGCGCAGGACGCCGGGCGCGACTACACGGTGGACTGGGTGCACCTCAAGCTCAATGACCAGGCGCAGCGGACGGTCCTGCTCAAGGACCCGTTCCGGGCGACCGACGACCGGGTGACGAAGCTGATCGAGGCGATGTAGCTTCACGGCGGTGTAGTGCCGCGCCCGATGGAGCGCGTGCGCGCCGAGCCGCGCCGCAGGTGTGACAGGGTGGAAGAGTGGCAACGGCGAAGGCGGAACGGCTGCTGAACCTGGTGATCGCCCTGGTCAACTCGCCGCGATTCCGGACGGCGCTGTGGATCAAGGCCAACGTCGCCGGGTACTCCGATGCACCCAACGACGAGGCATTCTTCCGCACGTTCGAGCGGGACAAGCAGGAGCTGCGCGAACTGGGCATCCCGGTGCAGACGCCGACCACCGGCGAGGACGGATATCGCATTCCGCCACTCGACTTCGCCCTGCCCGCATTGTCTTTCACGCCCGCAGAGGCCGCGGCGCTCGCGCTGGCCGGACGACTGTGGGAGACCACCGCGCTGGCGACCGCGGGGTCAGGGGCGCTGCGCAAGATCCGTGACGCGGTGACCGGCGGTCCGGTGCCCGACGGGCCGGGAGGCGAAAGTGCCGGCTCCGACGCTGATACGGACGCTGGTCCGCCGCCGGACATCGCGGCGGCCACCCTGCTGCAGCCGCGTGTCCGCACGTCGGACCCGGCCTTTGCCCCGTTGTACGCCGCGGTACGGGCCCGACGCGCGGTGACCTTCGCCTACCGTAAGGACCCGGGGCAACCGGCCGAACCGCGACGGGTGCAGCCGTGGGGGCTGGTGTCCTTCCGCGGTCGCTGGTACGTCATCGGCCACGACGAGGGACGTAGCGAACGGCGCACCTTCCGCCTGTCGCGGATCGCCGGGCCGGTCAAGGCCGTCGGCCGGGCGGGCGCGGTTCGTACCCCCGCCGGGATCGACCTGTTGGCCGAGGTGGCCGCCAGCGTCGAGCGGCCCGCCGACCGCACGGCGACGCTGCGGATCAGGTCCGGTCGGGCTGCGGGCCTGCGGCGAAGCGCGGTCACCGAGCAGCCGTCCGACGACGCCCCTGGCTGGGACCGCGTCACCTTGCCGCTCGGTCACTTGTGGGACACCGCGCGCCGCATCGCCGGCCAGGGTCCCGATGTGGTCGTCGAAGAGCCCGCCGACCTGGTCGATGCCACCGTCAGGTTGCTGACCGGCACCGCGAAGGCGATGGCGGGCAGCACCCGACCAATGCCGTCCGCCGATGCCGTGGACGTCGCCGAACCGTCGCTGGACGTCGCCGAACCGTCGCTGGACGCGATCTTCCAGGGCAGGCCGTCGTGAGTGAGACCGCCACCGATCGACTGGCCCGGATGCTGGCGATGGTCCCGTACATCGCCCGACGCCCTGGGGTCGCGATCAGCGAACTGGCCGAGGAGTTCGGTGTCGACGCCGATCAGATCGGCTCCGACCTCAACTTGCTGATGGTCTGCGGATTGCCCGGTTACTACCCGGACGACCTCATCGACGTGGTGCTCGACGACGACGACGGCACCGTCTCCATCGCCTTCGATGCCGGCATCGAACGGCCCGTCCGGCTCACCGCGGACGAGGCGTTCGCCCTCACGGTCGCCCTGCGTGCGCTCGCCGAGCTGCCCGGCCTCGTCGACTCGCACGCCGTGCAGTCGGCGCTGGGCAAGCTGGAACAGGTGGCCGGACCGGCCCGGGGCGCCGAGGACACCGACGCGGTGCGAGTGGTGCCCGCGGATCCGGCACCCGCGCTGGGACCGGTCCGGCAGGCGCTGGACGAGAGCCGGCGGATGTGGATCCGTTACTACACCGCCTCCCGGGACACCGTCACAGAACGCACGGTGGACCCGTTGCGGCTGCTGGTCACAGACGGGCATGCGTATCTGGAGGCCTATTGCCACCTCGCCGGCGCGGTCCGGCATTTCCGCATCGACCGAATCGACGAGGTGAAGCTCCTCGACGAGCCGGCCCAGCGAACCCTGTGGGTGGATTCGGAGATCCCCGACCGAATTTTCCATCCCGATCCGCAGCGACCGCCGGTGACGCTGGTGCTGGCCGGGTCGGCGCGCTGGGTGGCGGAGTATTACCCGATGGAGGAGATCACCGAACTGACCGATCCATCCGGGGCTGTACGGGTCAGGATGCGCGCGAACAGTGACGAGTGGCTGACCCGACTGGTGTTGTCACTCGGCGGCGACGGCGTTCTCGAGGACCGGCCGGAGCTCGCCGGGGTGGTCGCCGAACGTGCGGAGGAGGCGTTGGCCGCGTATCGGCGCTAGTCGCGCTGGTTAGGATCGGGAAGAACGGGTTTCGACGCGTCCAGCCCATCCGCGCTCGACACCCCATCCGCCCGCCCTCGACACCCAGCCACCATCGACACCAGGAGTCAGGTCCGTGCCGTTGCATCTGCCCGCCATTCGGCTGCCCAAGCTTCGCGGGCTGACCAGGGCGGGCAAGAAGGACAAGAACGACGACGGCACGATGTCGTTGATGGAACATCTGTATGAGTTCCGCCGGCGGTTGTTCTACGCGGTGCTGGGCGTGTTCATCGGCACCGTCATCGGTTTCATCTGGTTCGGGCACGGCATCCCCGCCATCGGGCTGCCCAGTCTCTCGGACATCCTGACCGGCCCGTACTGCGCCGTCCCGGCCAGCGAGCGCCTCGGGTTCGGGCCCACAGATGAGTGCAAACTGCTGGCGACCGGCCCGTTCTCCGCCCTCGAGCTGCAACTGAAGTCCGCTCTGATCGCTGGAACAGTGCTGTCCAGCCCGGTCTGGCTCTACCAGTTGTGGTCCTTCGTGACGCCCGCGCTGTACTCCAAGGAGCGGCGGTACGCGATCCTGTTCGTCAGCTGCGGCGGGGTGCTCTTCTTCATCGGCGCTCTGCTGGCCTACGTGGTGATCCGCGAGGGGCTGACCGTGCTCCTCGGCTTCGGCGGTGACGCGACGATCGCGGCACTCTCGCCGGACAGCTACTTCTCGTTCCTGATCGCCATGCTGATCATCTTCGGCGTCTCGTTCGAGCTGCCGTTGCTCTTGATCATGTTGAACATGATCGGAGTCGTGTCGAGCGCGAAACTGGCGCAGTGGCGGCGGTATTCGATCTTCGGCATGGTCGTCTTTGCCGGCTTGGTGGTTCCCGGGAACGATCCCGTGACGATGCTCGCGCTGGCGGTCGCACTGGTCCTGCTGTACGAGTTGTCGGTCCAGGTCACCAGGATCCATGACAAGCGCAAGGGCCAGCAGGAGGCGCTCGCGGAGCTCAGCGACGACGAGGCCTCCGTGCTGCCGTCGGCGGTGACCGATACCGGTGCCGGTGCTGGTGACCCGGATCGGGACGTGCAGCCGGTCGCGGCCGCGACACCGATCAGGGATCCCGAACCGCTGAGCGAGCACTCGAAGAGGCGGTCGAACGACATGGGCGACGCGACCTGAGAATTGCCGGCGCCGACTGTCCCCGCTGCGCCTCTCTTACCGGCGATTGACCGCTTTCCACCCGAATGGGGTGATGCCGATCTCTCCACTGCGGAGTCTGATGGCCGTGTCCGGTGCCGATGATGGCTGCCCACGGCGCAGCCACGGCGGATCGACAGGAGCGCCCGAAGACATGACCGCCACCACCCCAGCAAGGCCCACCGCATCCAGGACCGCCACTCCTCGGCGCAGAGCCGCCAAGCAAGTTCCACATCTCAGCGTGGCCGACCGGCGTGCCAAGGGCGCCGATGCACGCACTGCGGTCCCGCCGTCGGTACACGGCAAGTGGTCACCGGCCGCCGACAGGTTCGACCCGGTCGAGCTGCTCTGTGATCAGGATGCACGCCGGGAACCGGACCTGGTGCCGGTGCGGCACGGCCGGATGATGGTGTCGCCGTTCACCTTCTATCGCGGGGCGGCCAGAGTGATGGCCTCCGACCTCGCGGACACACCGAACGCCGGGCTGATCGTGCAACTTTGCGGCGATGCGCACCTGTCGAACTTCGGCGGATATGCCTCACCGGAGCGCAAGCTCGTGTTCGACGCCAACGATTTCGACGAAACCCTGCCGGGACCCTTCGAGTGGGATGTCAAGCGGATGGTCGCGAGCTTCACGATCGCCGCCCAGCACAACGGGTTTGCCGCCCAGGACGTCAGGGCGGTGACCCTCACGGCGGTCCGGAGCTACCGCGAGGCGATGGCCAGGTTCGCCACGATGGGGCAGATGGAGCTCTGGTACGCGCACATCTCCGAGGACGACCTGACCGAGGCGCTGGACAAGGTCGCCGCGGAGGTCAGCGCGGCTCAGCAGAAGAAGAAGGGCAAAACCGCGCCCGGCAAGCACGGCAAGGAGTTGGCCAAGGCCACCTCCGCCGGGAAGCACAAGGGGAAGGCCGCCCCAGACAAGGCTGGAGGCAAGGCTGCCGACAAGGCGAACAAGAAGGATGCGACAAAGGGCAAGAGCGCGGCCAAGGCCAAGGACACCAAGTCTTCACGCAACGGTGGCGCCGAGTCGCAGGCCAGGGGCAAGTCCGGCGATGACCTGCTCAGGGACGGCGGAGCCGCCCAGCTCGACGCGCCGAGGAATGGGGCCGGCGAACTGCGGGCGCTGGAGTTCACCCAGAAGGCGTTGCGAAAGGCGCACAGCAGGGACAGCCTGCAGGCCCTGTCCAAGCTCGGGGAACTGGTCGATGGGCGTTACCGAATCATCAGTCAGCCCCCGGTGGTGGTCCCGGTCCGCGAGTGGTCGAGCTTCTACGGCGTGCCGGAAGGGGAGATCGAAACCAGGATTCGCCAGCTGTTCCGCGAGTACCGCGCGACCCTGCCCGACGATCGACGGCAACTGCTGGAGCGGTTCGAGGTCGTTGACGTGGCGCGAAAGGTGGTCGGTGTCGGCAGCGTGGGCACCAGATGCTTCATCATCCTGTTGCAGGGACGCGACGAGAACGACCCGCTGTTCCTGCAGGTGAAGGAGGCGACTGCCTCGGTTCTCGAGGATCATCTGCCCAAGAGCAGATTCGCCAATCCCGGGGAACGGGTGGTGCAGGGGCAGCGGATGATGCAGGCCACCAGCGACATCTTCCTGGGCTGGTCCAAGGGTGTCGAGACGAACAGGTTCTTCTACTGGCGGCAGCTGCGGGATATGAAGGCATCGGCCGACATCGACCACATGCAGGTCTTCGGGATGACGTTCTACGCCCGGCTGTGCGGGTGGACGCTGGCTCGCGGCCACGCCAGGTCTGGCGACCCGATTGCGTTGGCCGAGTACCTGGGCACCGACGACGCCTTCGACCGGGCCATCGCCGATTTCTCCGAGGCCTACGCAGAGCAGAACCTGAAGGATCACGAGGCCTTCGTCACGGCTGTGAAGTCGGGTGTGATCCAAGCCATCGAGGGCGTGTGACCGTCGTCCTCGCCTGGCATCATCCTTGCCGCGTTCGAGTTCGACGACATCGAACAGGGCCTGCTCGGAGAGTTTGCGCGAGCTCGAGCGAGAGCTGGCGGACCTGTTGAGCGAGGACGATGTCGCCGCCGCTGCCGAGGCCCTCGAACCCGGCAGTACCGCGGCCCTGCTGGTCTACGAGAACCGCTGGGCGGCCAGGTTCGCCGGTGCCGTCCGACGCTGCGGTGGCCAGTTGGTGGCCGGCGGCCGCATCCCGATGGAGGCAGTGCTGGAGGCCATCAGCTCCATCGAGGTCGAGGCCGACGACGTGGAGCAGCCCATCTGACGCGGCACGCCGGCGGCGCAACCGGGTGATCGCGGTTGCCCCCCGCTGCGCCGCCGCTGGCATCGTCGGTCTTGTCGGGTTTCGGCCAGACCCGAAGTCGGTCGGCCATCGCGCATTGCGGTTGGCCGCATCGTCGCTGTGACACCCTGGACTGGTGACGCGACACGGTTGGGCGGACGAGGCGGACGTGTCCCCGGCGGAGCGTTTCGCTCACTCCGCGGATCGCCGGAAGTTCCCGCACCTGGCGGACTTCACCGTGACCCGCCCGTTCAGCCTCGACCCGTTCCAGGTGCAGGCGTGCCGCGCGCTGGAGAACGGACACGGCGTGCTGGTCTGCGCGCCTACCGGGGCCGGCAAGACCGTGGTCGGGGAGTTCGCCGTCCACCTGGCGCTGACCACCGGCGGCAAGTGCTTCTACACCACACCCATCAAAGCGCTGTCGAACCAGAAGTTCGCCGATCTGATCGCCCAGTACGGACCCGATCGGGTGGGGTTGCTGACCGGCGACACCGCGATCAACTCGCATGCACCGGTGGTCGTGATGACGACCGAGGTGTTGCGCAACATGCTCTATGCCCGTTCGTCGGACCTGGACGGGCTGACCCACGTGGTGATGGACGAGATCCACTACCTCGCCGACAAATTCCGCGGAGCGGTGTGGGAAGAGGTCATCCTGCACCTGCGCGATGACGTCCAATTGGTCGGACTGTCGGCGACGGTGTCCAACGCGGAGGAGTTCGGGGCGTGGCTCTCGGAGGTCCGGGGAGACGTCACCGTCGTGGTCGACGAGGTCCGGCCGGTGCCGCTGTGGCAGCACATGATGGTGGGCAGGCGGATGTTCGACCTGTTCGGTGGTTCCGACCCGGGCACCGGGGATCCCGCGACTGCCCGGCTGCGGATCGACCCCGCCCTGGCCAGGGCGGTGCACGACGCCGAGGCGATGGCGGATCGGTTCACCGGAGGGCGGGGGCCGCGCCGCGGCGGACCGGTGGGGGGGCCGGCCGGCAGGTCAGGAGGCTCCGACGGTTACCGGGGCGGGCCGCGGTGGCGTCCGCCCGCCCGGGTCGACGTCATCGAGAAGCTGGATGCCGCCGGGCTGCTGCCCGCGATCACGTTCATCTTCTCGCGCGCGGGCTGCGATGCGGCCGTGACGCAATGCGTGCGGGCCGGGATGCGGCTGACCAGCGAGCGCGAACGCGACGAGATCCGGCAGATCGTGGACCGGCGGACCGTGGACCTGGCGGAGTCCGATCTCGGGGTGCTCGGTTACTGGGAATGGCGCGACGGTCTGGAACGCGGGATTGCCGCGCACCACGCAGGTTTGCTGCCGGTCTTCAAGGAGACGGTCGAAGAGCTGTTCGTCGCCGGCCTGGTCAAGGCGGTCTTCGCCACCGAGACTCTGGCGTTGGGCATCAACATGCCCGCCAGGACCGTCGTCCTGGAGAAGCTGACGAAGTACAACGGGGAGTCTCACGCCGACCTGACCGCAGGGGAGTACACCCAGCTGACGGGTCGGGCGGGTCGCCGCGGGATCGACGTCGAGGGTCACGCCGTCGTGATCTGGTCACCCGGCATGGACCCGCGGGCGGTGGCGGGCCTCGCCTCGCGGCGGACGTATCCGCTGCGGTCCTCGTTCCGCCCGAGCTACAACATGGCGGTCAACCTGGTCGACCGGCTCGGCCGGACGGCCGCGCGGGACCTGCTGGAGCAGTCCTTCGCGCAGTATCAGGCCAACGGCGCCGTGGTCGGCATGGCCCGCCAGGTGGCGCGGAACAGTGACGCCATCGCGTCCCACGAGCGCGCCATGCAGTGCCACCTCGGTGACATCGGTTCCTATTTCGCGCTGGTCAACGAGCTGTCGGCCGCGGAGCGGGAGATCGCCAGGGCCGGGGCCTCGCGGCGACGGGACGAAACAGCCCGTGACCTGGCGCAGCTGCGGCGCGGTGACGTCATCGAGGTTCCGACAGGTCGACGCGCCGGCCTGGCCGTCGTGCTGGATCCGGGTGTGGCGACCGACGGAACATCCCGTCCACTCGTGGTGACCGCCGGCGGCTGGGCGGGCCGGTTGACCACGGCGGAATTCCGTGGGCCGGTGCCGTCCCTCGGCCGGATCAAGCTGGGCAAGTTCACCGACCATCGGTCGCCGAAGGTGCGCCGCGATCTCGGGTCGGCGTTGGCATCTTCGGGGATCCGGCCGTCCGGCCGCGGACATCGGCGCGAACCGGTCGACGAGAGCGACCTGACCGTGCTGCGCAAGGCCGTTCGGGCGCATCCGGTCCACGGGTGCGCCGATCGGGACGAGCACCTGCAGTGGGCCCGGCGCTGGCGACGGCTGAGCGTCGAGAACGAGGCACTGGCAGCGAAGGTTGCCAGCGCCACCGGTTCCCTCGGCCAGGCGCTGGAAGAGATCGTCGATCTGCTGGAGGAGCTCGGTTACCTGAGCGGTGATCGGTTGACCGGCGACGGGAAGATGTTGTCGCGCATCTGGTCCGAGAGTGATCTGGTGGTCGCGGAATGCCTGCGGCGGGGCACCTGGCTGGGTCTGGGCGCACCGGATCTGGCCGCCGTGGTGTCCAGCCTGGTCTTCGAGGCCCGACGGGAAGCGGCCGGCACCGCACGTGCACCGTCCGGCTCGGCTGCCACGGCGCTGCTGGAGACCACCAGGGTCTGGGCCGAGATCACCGGCCGGGAAAGGGCTATCGGACTGCCCCCGACGCGGGATCCGGATCCCGGATTCGCTGCCGCGGTCGCCGCCTGGTGTCGTGGCACGTCACTCACCGACGCGTTGGCTGTCGCCGTCACGGGTGGGACGGAGCTGTCCGCCGGCGATTTCGTTCGCTGGTGCCGGCAGGTCATCGACCTGCTCGACCAGGTGGCCGGTGTGGCGCCACCCGCCGTCGCGGCGGCCGCCCGGTCCGCGGTCGGATCACTGCGCCGCGGCGTCGTCTCGATGGGTGCCGTCTGACCGGCACCGGCAGCCGATCGATTCCGTCCCTGAAAGCCGGTGTATCAGCACCGCCGCCGCGGCACTCCCTGCAACCGCCACGGCGGGCGCTGATTGCCGTGGGCCGACCACGGCGGCCGGCAACCCGGTCATCTCGGACAGGTCCGATGGCGGCGTTCCGCGCTTCACGATGCGCCGCGTGGTTGGATCATGCACAACCGTCGCGGGCTGTGATCAGGTTCAGCAGGGCCGGTCCGATCCGCCGGGCGGCAAGGTCGGCGTTTCGGGTGATCGAGGAGGACGCGATGAGCACGCCAGAGGGCGGTCAGCCCGACAACGGTCAGGACGGTCGTCAGTGGTCGGATCCGCCTGCTGCGCCATCCGGCGGTCGGCCTGAGCCCGACGACGCCGGGGCCACCACCGTGTACCGGCCGGGTGACATGTCGCCCGACGCCGGCCGGACCGACCCCGCGCCGGATACCGGGCCACAGACTCAGACACCGGATCCTGGCCCTTCGCAGGGCAGCCAGGGCCTGCAGCCGCCTCCCGCGGCCGGCGGCTGGGATCAGAACCAGCAGAGCGCTTCCGGCACATCCGCCGGTCAGGGCGAGCGTCCGGCGGATGTGGCGCCGCCGACCACCGCGGAGCAGTCCTACGGTCAGCAGTCCTACGGTCAGCAGTCCTACGGTGACCAGGCGTACGGCCAGCAGGCGTCCGGTCAGGGATCACCGGGGCAACCGGGATACGGGCAGCAGTCGTACGGCCAGCAACCCGCTCCGGAGCAGGCCGGGTACCAGCAGCCGTCCTACGACCAGACCTCGTACGAGCAGGGCGGTTACAGCCAGCAACAGGGATACGGAGGCCAGCAGCCGTACCAGAACTACCAGCAGCCCTCCGAGTACGGCCAGCAGGGCTATCAACAGCCCGGCTACGGGCAGCAGCAGTACGGCCAGCCCGGTCAGCCGGGAGACCAGGGCCAGCAGTACGGCCAGCCCGCCGACTACGGTCAGCAGTACGGGCAACAGGCCTACGGGCAGCAGCCGTACGGCCAGCAAGCTGGGCAACCGCCGGCCTACGGCCAACAGCCGGAATACGGCGCGCAGTCCTACGGTCCGCCCGGCGGCTACGGGCAGCCGTCCTATGAGCAGCCCGGGTCCTACGGCCAGAGTTCCTACGGGGGATACCAGCAGCCGGGCGCGCCGCTGGCCGGCAGCTCCCCGGCGCTCGGTGTGGATCAGCGGCCGAAGAAGTCCAGACAGGGTCTGATCATTGCCATCGTCGCCGTGGTGGTGCTGGCGGCTCTTGCTGCCGTCGTGCTCTTCGTGTGGCCGGGCGTGCTGAACAAGAAGGTCTTCGATGACCGCCAGCTGAACCAGGGCGTCACCAACGTGCTCACCGGTACGCCGCCCAACGGTTACGGCCTCACCGGGGTCTCCGACGTGTCGTGCCCGAGCGGCCAAGAGGTCAAGGCGGGCACGAGCTTCCAGTGCACCCTGAAGGTGAACGGCACCGCGCAGACGGTCACCGTGCAGGTCAAGGACGAGAACGGGCTCTACGAGGTCAATCCGCCCAGCTGACCGACTGCTTCGCAGTAACCCGGCACAGACGGTGCCCCCTCTGTGCCGCCGGCAGCACCTGATCCGAGGGCTGCTCCGGCCGGGGAGCGCCGTGCCCCGACGACCGTCGCCGCCGGGAGATGGTGTGTCGCGGTAACGTCCCCGGAATGCTGCAGCTGCTGGACCTTGCCGGCATCTATTTCCGTGCGTTCTACGCGGTTCCCACGTCGATCACGTCGCCGGATGGCCGCCCGGTGAACGCCGTGCGGGGCTCGCTGGACATCATCGCCAAGGTGATCGGCGACGCCCGACCGGCACGGGTGATCGCGTGCCTTGACCTCGACTGGCGGCCCGCCTGGCGGGTCGAGCTGATCCCGTCGTACAAGACGCACCGGGTGCTCGAGCCACAGGCGGCGCTCGCCGCACCCGAGCCACCGAAGCCGGCAGCCGGGAAGGGCAGCAGCGCACCGCACAGTGGGGCGCCGGGTGACTCCGCAGACATCGAGCTGGTCCCGGACGAGCTCTCGCCACAGGTCCCGATCCTGCTCGACGTGCTTGCGGCAGTCGGGATCGCGACCGCCGGTGCGCCGGGATTCGAGGCCGACGACGTCATCGGCACGCTGGCCGCGGCGGAAACCGGCGATCCGGTCGAGGTCGTCACCGGTGACCGCGACCTGTTCCAGGTGGCCCGGGATACCGATCCCGCCGTCTCGGTGCGTTACATCGGTGCCGGGATGAGCAAGGCGGCCGTTTACAGCGCAGCCGACGTGGCCAAGAAGTACGGCATCCCGGCTGGTGGGTACGCCGACTTCGCCGCGCTGCGCGGAGATCCCTCCGACGGCCTGCCCGGCGTGCCGGGCATCGGCGACAAGACCGCCGCGACGTTGATCAACAGGTTCGGCTCGGTGGAAGAGCTGCTGCAGGCGCTCGAGGGGCGGTCCACCGGGCTGACGGCCTCGATGCGGGCCAAACTCGGTGCGGCACGGGACTACCTGGCGGTCGCGCCGACCGTGGTACGGGTGGCGAAGGACGCGCCGGTCACGGTGCAGCCGGATTCGGCGGCGGAGCTGCCGACCGAACCTGTCGACCCCGGACGGCTTTCGGATTTGATCCGGCGGCACGGCATCGGCGGTGCGACGGCCCGGCTCGTGGCGGCGATCGAGCGGCGCTGAGGCCGGTCACACCTGGCGCTAGGCTGCCCGGCATGTCTTCGCACCAGGCTCACGCAGTTCCGGATGATCGGGCCGTCGACCGCGACACCAGCGAGGCGGTGGCCGCGCACGCGGACCGGCTTTCCCGGCTCGCCGGACAGGCGGCTCTGACCGGGGTCGATGCCATCCTGATCTCGCCGGGGCCGGACCTCGAATACCTTCTCGGACACTCGGTCGGGTCGCACGAGCGCCTGACCTGCCTGGTGGTCCCGCCGACCGGTCAGATCGCCCTGCTGGTCCCGACTCTGGAGCGGCTCGGATGGAGTGGGACACCGGCTGAGTCGTTACCGGTCGCGATCAGCACGTGGACCGACGGCGAGGATCCGTATGCCGCCCTGGCCTCCCTTTTGCCGGCCGGGGCCAGGCTCCTGGCGGTGGATTACCACATGCCGTCGGTGCACTCCCTCAACGCGCGGGCCGTCGTCGCGGGCTCGGAGCTGGCGCTCGCCGGCGAGGCCATCGCCGAGTTGAGGATGCGCAAGAGCGTCGACGAGGTGGCGGCGCTGTCCGCCGCCGGCGCGGCGATCGATCGCGTCCAACGGCGAATCGGTGAGTGGCTGCGCGCAGGCCGCACAGAGAACGAGGTGGCCGCCGACATCGCCGCCGCCATCGTCGAGGAGGGTCACGCTCGGCCGGATTTCGTGATCGTCGGATCCGGACCGAACGGCGCGAGCCCGCACCACGAGGCCTCGGAGCGGGTGATCGAGCCCGGTGACCCGGTGGTCATCGACATCGGCGGGCCGATGCCGTCCGGGTACTTCTCCGACTGCACCCGCACCTACGTCGTCCACCCCGGGCCGGCCGGCGAGGTGGACGGGAAGGTCGGGAAGATCTACGACATCGTCCGCCGGGCGCAGGCCGCCGGCGTGGCAGCGGTGCGGCCAGGGGTGAGCGCCGAGTCCGTGGACCGGGCCGCGCGAGCCGTGATCGAGGACGCGGGGTACGGGGAGTACTTCATCACCCGGACCGGCCACGGCATCGGCCTCGAGGTGCACGAACATCCGTACATGGTGGAGGGGAACGCCACGGTGCTGGAGCCGGGAATGGCGTTCTCGGTGGAACCGGGAATTTACCTACCCGGCGAGTTCGGCGTGCGGATCGAGGACATCGTCGTCGTCGGCGACGCCGGTCCGGTCCTGATGAACACCGCCCCGACGGAACTGACCGTCGTCGGCGCCGACCGCTGAGCGGAGCCGCGCCATGCTGGAAGAACTCGACGCCCGCATCGCCGCCGTGCTGGCGGCCGATGGACGGTGCAGCTACACCGATCTCGCCGACCGGGTTGGGCTCTCCGTGTCCGCGGTCCACCAGCGGGTGCGGCGGCTGGAGAAGCGCGGCGTCATCCGGGGCTATGCCGCGCAGATCGATGGCGAGCAGATCGGGCTGCCGTTGACGGCGTTCATCTCACTGACACCGATCGACCCGGCAGCGCCCGACGACTACCCGCAGAAGCTGGCGGGGTTGTCAGAGATCGAGGCGTGCCATTCCGTCGCCGGGGTGGAGTCGTACATCGTCAAGGTCCGGGTCGCCTCGCCGGCCGCCCTGGAAGCGCTGCTGGGCCAGATCCGTGCCACGGCGGGTCTGTCGACCCGGACCACCGTCGTGCTGTCCACGCCGTACGAGAACAGGGCGGTCACACCACCTGTCCCACCGGCCGACGCTGTCGGCGGGGACGGTGACAGCGAGGTCGTCGATCCGTGACGTGGTGCGGACGTCGGCGACGGGCGTGATCTGATCCTCCGGTGACCCTCGCGATCCCGCCCACCGTTCGTGACGACACCGTCGACGTACTGCACGGCGTCGAGGTGCCCGATCCCTACCGGTACCTCGAAGATCCCGACTCGCCTCACACGCAGGCCTTCGTGCAGGCCCAGAACGCGGTCTCCGAGCCGTATCTGGCTGCATTGCCCGGCCGCGAGGAATTCCTCCGACTGACGACGACCCTGTTGACGGCGCCCCGCAGGGGCGTCCCGTGGGAACGCGGCGGCCGTTATTTCGTCGTCGGTAACCCTGGAGATCTGGACCAGGATCAGCTGTTCACCGCCGAATCCCTGGAAGCGCTGCTCGAGGCGCCGACCCTGCTACTCGATCCCAATCGGCTGTCCACCGACGGGACCGTCGCCATGACGGCAGCCAGGGTCAGCCCGGACGGCCGGTTCCTCGCTTACGCGCTGTCGGAGGCGGGTTCGGACTGGCGGACCATCCGCGTCCGGGGCACCGACGGGCGGGACCTTCCCGAGGTGCTGCGCTGGAGCAAGTGGGTCGATCCGACCTGGCTCCCGGACGCGTCCGGCTTCTTCTACTGGCGCTACCCGGAGCCGGCGGGGGAGGAGTTCACCGCGGCGATGGGCGCCGGTGAACTGTTGCTGCACCGATTGGGTGCGAATCCGGGCGGCATCGATCCGAGCGGCATCGATTCGAGCGGCATCGATCCGAGCGGCGACGAGGTCGTCTGGGCGCGCCCGGAGGCGCACGAGTGGATGCCCGAGCCCTGGGTCTCGCCCGACGGTGCCTGGCTCGTCGTGACCACGAGCCCGGGAACCGACTCACGCACGATGATCTCTGCGCATCGCTTGACTACCGACGCGAACGGCAGGTACGAGGTGGACCCGTCCGCCGTCACCGTGGTCGGTGACCTGACGGACGCGCACCACGTCGTCGGTTCCGATGGCGACACCCTGTACCTGCGCACCGAGCGGGGCGCGGTCCGCGGCCGACTGGTCGCCGTCGACCTCAAGGCGCCGGACGAGCCATGGGCGGACGTCATCGCCGAACACGGCACCGATGTACTGGTGGACGCGCGACCGGCGGCCGGTGCCTTCATCGTGACCTGGTCGTCCGACGCCGCGCACCGGTTGGAGATCGTCAGCCGGGACGGGACGCCACTGAGCCATCCCGAGCTGCCGGCACCGATCTCTGTGATCGGCGTGAACGCGCGCGACGAGAGCCAAGAGGTTTTCGTCGGTATCACGTCTTTCACCAGCCGGGCGGCCGGATTCCGGCTGCTGCTCGACGGCACCGGCCGAGCGGAGCTGACGGCGCTCGCCCAGCCGGGGCCCGAGATCCCGCTGCCCGACGTCACGGTCCAGCGCCGGCGGGCGGCGTCGGCCGACGGCACCCCGGTGCCCATGACGGTGTTGCGCCGCGCCGATGTCGGGCCGGGGCCGGCGCCGACGCTGCTCTACGGATACGGCGGGTTCGATATCCCCGTGCTGCCTGCGTTCTCCGCGTTGTTCGCGGCATGGGTGGCCGCGGGTGGGGTGCTCGCGGTGACGAATCTGCGGGGCGGCGGTGAGTTCGGCGCCGACTGGCACAAGGCCGGCATGCTGCACCGCAAGCAGCGGGTGTTCGAGGACCTGATCGGCTGCGCCACCGAGCTCATCGACGCCGGGGTCACCACCGCAGCGCAACTCGCGGTGCACGGCCGGTCCAACGGCGGGTTGCTCGTCGGTGCCGTCATGACCCAGCGACCGGACTTGTTCGCCGCGGCGCTGCCGACGGTGGGAGTACTGGACATGCTGAGGTTCCAGTTGTTCACCATCGGCTGGGCGTGGACCACCGAGTACGGGACCGCCGACGACGCAGGCGATTTCGCGATCCTGCACGCCTACTCCCCGCTGCATCGCCTGGTGCCGGGAACGGCGTACCCGGCCACGCTCATCTGCACCGGCGATCACGACGACCGGGTGGTGCCCGCCCACTCGCTCAAGTTCGGCGCGGAGCTGCAGCATTGCCAAGCCGGTCCGGCGCCGGTGCTGCTGCGGGTCGATACCAGGGCCGGACACGGGATGGGGAAACCGGCGACCGCGCTGGCCGCGGAGTACGCCGATCAACTCGCGTTCGCGGGCGCGCACACCCGGCTGGACGTCGATCTCCGGCCGTAGGACCCCGACCCAGGTCCACGTGCCGACATGGGAATGGGCCCGTCGGGTCGAAGGTTAGTCTGAATAACGGGTCGGTCGGGTGATGCCGGTTGCCGCAGAAGAACGGGCCTGATGGCCAGGAAGGGAGCCGGCGGGTGACGGCAGACGTGCAGCGGTCGACGGTCGGATTCCGCTCCGAGCGGGGCCCCATTCTCATCTCGCTGATGCTGAGCACCTCGCTGGTGGCGTTGGACTCGACGATCGTCGCGACCGCGGTTCCGTCGATCGTCGACGATCTGGGCGGCTTCTCGCAGTTTCCCTGGTTGTTCTCGGTCTACCTCCTGGCCCAGGCGGTGTCGGTGCCGGTCTACGGCAAACTCGCCGACACCTTCGGTCGCAAACCATTGATGCTCTTCGGCATCGCGCTGTTCGCGTTCGGCTCGATCCTGTGCGGGGTCGCTTGGAGCATGCCGGCGCTGATCGCGTTCCGTGCCGTGCAGGGCCTCGGCGCCGGTGCGGTCCAGCCGATGAGCATCACGATCGCCGGCGACATCTACACCCTCGCCGAACGTGCCAAGGCGCAGGGCTATCTGGCCAGCGTCTGGGCGATGTCCGCGGTCGTCGGGCCCGCCCTGGGCGGCGTGTTCTCGCAGTACCTGAGCTGGCGCTGGATCTTCCTGGTGAACATCCCGCTGTGTGCGCTGGCCGCGTGGACGCTGATGCGGCGCTTCCACGAATCGGTCACCAAGGTGCACCACCGGATCGACTACCTCGGCAGCGCGAGCCTGACCATCGGCTGCACGCTGCTGATCCTCGGTCTGCTCGAAGGTGGCCAGGCCTGGGCCTGGAACTCGGCGGCGGGCATCTCCGTGCTGGCTGTCGGGCTGGCGTTGATCGGTGTCTTCGTGCAGGTGCAGCGCCGGGCCGCCGAGCCGGTCCTGCCGCTGTGGGTGTTCACCCGGCGGGTGCTGCTCGCGAGCGCCACCGTTGCCCTGCTGGTCGGGGCCGTGCTGTTCGGGTTCACCACCTACATCCCCACCTTCGTGCAGACGGTGCTCGGCACCGGGCCACTGGTGGCGGGTTTCGCCTTGGCCACCCTGACCATTGGCTGGCCGATCTCGGCATCGCTGTCCGGCCGCTTCTACCTGCGCATCGGGTTCCGGCGCACCGCGTTGATCGGCAGCGTGCTGGTGGTGGTCGGCGGTGGACTGACCACGCTGCTGAGCGCCGGATCCACCGTATGGGAGGTCGCCGCGTGCTGCTTCGTTGTCGGCCTGGGGATGGGACTGGTGGCGAGCCCGACACTGATCGCCGCGCAGAGCAGCGTCGGATGGTCCGAGCGCGGCGTGGTCACCGCGAACAACTTGTTCTTCCGTTCCATCGGTAGTGCGCTCGGGGTCGCGATGTTCGGCGCGATTGCCAATGCGACCCTCGGCGGGGCGGCGTCGGCGAACTCGAACCCTGCCGCTCTGGCCGATGCCACCCATCACGTGTTCGTGGCGTCCATGGTGCTCGCCGTCGTCATGCTGCTGGCTGCGTTCGTGTTGCCTGCCGGGCGCCCATCGGGTGAGCAGACGCCGGCACGCCCCGATCATGCGCCTGGCGCAGCTTCGGGCTCGCAGTCCAGGGCGGTGACCGAGCCGGCCACGGAGACTGCATAGCAGAGTGGGATCTGTTTCTGCGATCAGCCCGCCATCGCTTGACCGGAACCGCCGCGCGAGACCCGCTGACGGCCGGGCGCGTGCAGGCGATCCGCTCCGGGTACAGGCCGAAAGACCCGTCGACGGCGCGGGCCAGGCGTCCCACCCCGTCGACCCGCATCGAGGTCGACATCACCGCATTCGCGATCTTGGAGGCACTGTGACGGACGGCCCATCGGGCGGATCAGACGACCTGGTCGCACCAGCGGGTTCTCGCGAAGAGCCGGAGATCGAGGAGGCCTTCGAACGTCTGGTGTCAGAGGGGGAGACCAGGCTCACCCGACCGTTGCTGCCCTTGCTGGCCACCGGCTTCCTGGGTGGAATCGACGTGGGCGTCGGCGTGCTGATGTACCTGGTGGTCAAACACGAGACCGGCAACTCGCTGCTGGCCGCTCTGGCCTTCACCGTCGGGTTCGTGGCGCTGTTACTGGCCCGCAGCGAGTTGTTCACCGAGAACTTCCTGGTGCCGGTGACGGCGGTCGCCGCGCGGCACGGCAACATCGGGCAACTCGTGCGCCTCTGGCTGGTCAGCCTGGCGGCGAATCTGGTGGGCGGCTTCCTGATCGCCGGGATGATCATCGCCGCGCTGCCGGAACTGCGCACGACCGCCGCCGAGAGCGGTTCGCACTACGCGCACCTGGGTGTGTCGTGGCAATCCTTCTTCCTCGCCGTGCTGGCCGGCACGGTGATCACGTTGATGACCCGCATGCAGCAGGCCACCGACAATCTCGGCGTGCAATTGGTTCCGGCGATCCTGTTGTCCTTCGTGCTGGTCGGCGCCCAGCTGTTCCACTCGGTGCTCGACTCGATCCTGATGTTCGCCGGGCTCTGGTCGGGGGAGGCCGACTACACCTACTTGGACTGGCTCGGCGCACTCGGCTGGTCGGCGATGGGCAACCTACTCGGCGGCCTGGTCCTGGTGACCGCGGTGCGACTGCTCCGTGTGCCGCATCGGCTGAAGGAGGAGCGCACCGCACGCTGACCGACACCTGCCGAACCGCGGACGCACCTAGTCCGCGGTGGCCGCCCGCATGCCCGGTTCGGTGCGGTAGATCAGCTCGATGGCGGCGGCGCCGACGGCACCCACCAGCAGGGACTGCCAGAGGATGGCCGGTGTCAGCGAGAAGTTGAAGAACGTTCGTCCGATCGGAGTGATGAAGGCGAGCGCCGCGATCGCCACCATGGCGGCGAGCAACAGCAGCTTCCAGGGCCGGAAGGGCCGGGAGAGCACCACCAGGATCCAGAAGGCGGTGCACAGCAGCGCGATGGTGGCCGCGGAGGAGGGCTGCCAGCAGATGACGTTCGCCACCGAGTTGCTGCCCTCGGTGCGAACCAGGCATTCCGACGCGGGCGGCGCGCCGACAGTGTTCCGGGCCAGCAGGTAGGACACCAGCACGACCACCCCGGCGACGACGCCCGATGGCACCGCAAAGCGCAGCACCCGGCGCAGGAACCCCGGGATGTACCGGCGCTTGTTGGGGCCGAGAGCGAGGAAGAACGCGGGGATGCCGATGGTCACCGCAGAGACCAGGGTGAGGTGCCGGGGCAGGAACGGGAACGGCAGCGTGAACAGGGCCGCCGAGATGATGGCGATCAGGCTCATCACGTTCTTGGCGACGAACAGGTTGGCCACCCGTTCGACGTTGCCGATCACCCGGCGACCTTCGGCGAGCACCGACGGTAGGTGCGAGAACCGACCGTCCAGCAGCACGAGTTGGGCGACCGCCTTGGTCGCCTGCGCGCCGTTGCCCATTGCCACGCCGATGTCGGCGTCCTTGAGCGCCAGGGCGTCGTTGACGCCGTCACCGGTCATGGCGACAACATGCCCGTCCCGTTGCAGCGCCTGCACCAGGGCGCGCTTCTGTTCCGGCGACACCCGGCCGAACACCGTGGTGCGTCCCACGATTTCCCGCAATTCGTCCGGGTCCTCACCGATCGCCCTGGCGTCCACCACGGAGTCCGGACCGAGTTCGAGACCGACGCGACGGGCGATCGCCGCCACCGTGGTCGGGTTGTCACCAGAGATGATCTTGATGCGAACGCCCTGGTCGCGGAAATACTGCAGGGTTTCCCGGGCGTCCGGGCGAACCTGTTCGGTCAGGGTGACCAGGGCGACCGAAGCGATGTCCGGCGGCACATCCTGGCCGTGCAGCGGTGACTCCGACTGCGCCAGCAGCAGCACTCTTCGTCCGGTGGCCGCGAGTTCGCTGACCCGGGCACGCAGTGGATCGTCATCGGCGAGCAGGACATCCGGTGCCCCGAAGATGAACGACCCCCGTCCGGTGAACGACGCCGCGCTCCACTTCCGGGCCGAGTTGAAGGCGATCGTCACCTCACGGGCCCACCCGGTGGGTGCGTCCAGTGCAGCGGCCAATGCCTTGAGCGTGCCGTTCGCATTGGGGTCGTCGGCCAGTGCACCGAGTGCGATGCGAATGTCGGCGTCGCCCAGGTCGCCGCACGACTCGCAGTCCTCGAAGGCGATGTCCCCGACGGTCAACGTGCCGGTCTTGTCCAGGCAGACCACGTCCACCCGGGCCAGGCCCTCGACCGCGGGAAGCTCCTGCACCAAAACCTGCTGCCTGGTCAGCTGCACCGCGGCGAGCAGGAATGCCACGGACGTCAGCAGGACGAGCCCCTCCGGAACCAGCCCGACCAGCCCACCGGTCGAGCGGATGATCACCTGCTGCCATCCCTGGTCACCGATGGCGCGGTACTGAGACCAGATCTGCAGCGGCAGCGCAATGATGATGACGACGGTGATGTACTTGAGCAGCTGGTTGACCGACTCCTGGATCTCCGAGCGGGTCTTGGTGAACTTCTTCGCCTCGGCGGCGATCTTGTTGATGTAGGAGTCCGGGCCGACGGCGGCCGCGCTGAACCGGCCGGTCCCGGCGACGACCGTCGTCCCCGAACGGACCTCGTCCCCATCGCTCTTCGGTATCGCGTCGGCCTCGCCGGTCAGGTTGGATTCGTCGATCTCCAACCCCGATGTGGACAGCATGGTGCCGTCTGCCGGCACCTGGTCACCCGTCCGGAGCTCGATGAGGTCGTCGAGAACGACGTCGGCGGTCGGTATCTCGATCAGTGACCCGTCGCGCAGCACCCTGGTGGTGGGGGAGTTGAGCAGGGCGAGCCGATCCAGCTTCCGTTTGGCGACGTACTCCTGCCCGATACCGATCGCCGAGTTCACCACCAGCACGACGCCGAACAACCCGTCGGCCAGCGACCCAGTGCTCAGGATCAGCACGAACAGGGCGCCGAGGATCGCGTTGAACCGGGTGAAGACGTTGGTCTTGAAGATGATCCACAGGGATCGGGACGATGCCTGACTGGTGGCGTTCACCTGCCCGGCGGCGACCCGTTCGGCAACCTGGGCCGAGGTGAGGCCACCGACGACGTCCACGGCGGTGGAACCCGTCGGCACGGAAGCCGAGGTTGCGATGGGCAGGCCCGGGCCGGGCCGCGCGGGCATCATCCCCGGACCGGACGAACCGACGCTGCTGGACTCGGGCGGCGTGCTCACGTGATCACTGTGACAGATGACGCCGACAGCATCGCCTCGGTCGAGCCGGACAACTCGGGCAACCACCCGATGGTGTGCCGGGGTGGGCCTGGGTGACGCACTGATCGCGAGGTCCTGTTGACTGACCGGTGATGACGCTCCTTCTCCTGCGCAACGGCCGCGTGCACACCGCCGCGGATCCCGACGCCACCGCATTGGCCATCGCCGACGGCACGATCAGCTGGATCGGCGCCGAACATGCCGTCCCGGTCGCGGGGGAGCCGGATCGGGTGATCGATCTGCGGGGCGCACTGGTCGTCCCGGGATTTGTCGACGCGCACGTGCACACCACCGAGGCCGGGCTGATGCTGTCCGGCCTGGACCTGACGCAATGCCGGTCGCTCGCCGAATGTCTGGCACGGGTGCGCGATTTCGTCCTGGCGAGCCCCCGTGGAGTGGTGTGGGGTCACGGCTGGGAGGAACACCGGTGGCCGGAGGGCCGGCCGCCCACCCGCGCCGAGATCGATGCCGTGGTCGGTGATCGACCCGCCTATCTGTCCCGCGTCGATGTGCATTCGGCCCAGGTCAGCTCAGCGCTGGCTGCGGGCATCCCGGACGCCGCCGCACTGACCGGCTGGTCGCCCTCCGGCCCGGTCACCCAGCAGGCCCACGCCGCAGTCAGGGCCATTGCGCGGCAACACCTCTCGGAGGTCCAGCGGTCAACCGCGCAGCGCGCGTTCCTGACCGCAGCGGCCTCCCGCGGGATCGTCGAGGTGCACGAGTGCGCCGTCGACGACCCGACCGGGCGGGCCGACCTGGCGGCACTGCTGGCCCTGGACGGGCCGATCGGCGTCCGCGGCTACCTGGCGTCGGCCGTCACCGATCCCGACGGGGCACGTGCCGTCCTGGCCGGGACCGGGGCGCACGCCTTGGGCGGCGACCTGGTGATCGACGGCGCCATCGGTTCCCGGACGGCCTCCTTGCGCGCCGATTACGACGACCAACCGGGCAACCGGGGCGCGCGGTACCTCACCGATCAACAGATTGCCGACCACCTCGTTGCCTGCACGCTTGCCGGGGTGCAGGCGGGTTTCCATGCCATCGGAGACGACGCCGTCCACGCGGTCGCGCTGGCACTGGGGGAGGCCACGCGGCGACTCGGCGACAACGCAACGGTTCGACTGGCCGGGTGTGCGCACCGGGTCGAGCACGCCGAGATGCCCGACGACGACGACATCGCCGCGTTCGCAGCGGCCGGCGTCATCGCCAGCATGCAACCACTCTTCGACGCCACCTGGGGCGGGCCGGACGGCCTTTACACGACCAGGCTCGGACCCGACCGGGCAGCGGCGATGAACCCGTTCGCCACCATGGCCGCGGCCGGTGTCGCATTGGCCTTCGGGTCCGACGCGCCGGTGACCGCGGCCGACCCGTGGGCCGCGGTGCAAGCAGCTGCTCACCACCGGACCCCCGGCAGCGGCCTGTCACCCCGTGCGGCGTTCACCGCCCATACCCGCGGCGGACACCGGGCCGCGGGCCGGACCGATCGCGGCGTCGGCACGATCGCCATCGGAGCGCCGGCCCATGTGGTGATCGTGGAGGCCGGCGAGCTGGCTCGGCCGCCCGCCGACCCATCGGTGGAGCGATGGTCGACGGACCCGCGGTCCAGGGTGCCGCTCCTTCCGGAACTCACCCCCGGCGTCGCACGCCCCACCACCATGGCGACCCTGGTCGCAGGGCGACCGGTCTACGACACGGGACTGTTCGACTGACAGTCGCCGCCGCCCGGGCGCGCCCTCAACCGCTCCGCCGGGCGGCCAGTTCATCGAACTGACGCGCCAGGGCGTCTCGGGCCCCCTCCAGGTGCGCCCGCATCAGGGTCTCGGCCAGCGGGCCGTCGCCGCCCTGCAGCGCCTGCAACACAGCGTTGTGTTCGGCGGCGATCCGGTCCCGGCCCAGCGCGTAGCGGGACTGCACCATGGACAGGTGTATCTCGCCGCTGAGGGCGCGGTAGAGCCGGGTGAGTCGCGGGCTGTCGACGGCCAGCACCAGGATGCGGTGGAAGCGCAGGTCGGCCTCGACGAACCGGCTGTGCCCGGCGGCGGCTTCCACGGCTGCAAGGTCGCGGACGGCCTGCGCCGCCTCCGCGGGGATCGGGCGTCCCGAGATGAGGCGCACCACCTCGAGTTCCAACGGCATGCGGACCAGGAACAGATCCTCGATGTCCTCCCGGGAGAGCATCGGCACCTGCGCCGACCGGTGGGCCTCCCGTCGCAGCAGGCCTTCCTGCACGAGGTGGGTGATCGCGGCCTTGGCGGTCGGGCGGGACACCTCGTATTCAGTCGCGACGTCGGTCTCGGTCAGCCCGACCCCGGGGTCGATGTCTCCGTCGAGCACTCGCGATCGCAATGACGCCGACAGCGCGTCCACCACCGAAACGGTCGTCAGTCCCTTCATTGCCGTGCCCTTCTCCCGCACCGATCGACGGGACCTAGTGCCCTATCAGCCCGGGCATTCGACGCTCAGGCTACCGCTACGGGCCACTTTGTCTCTCAATAAGCGGTTAAGTCTTGACAGGCATGTGTACTTGTCTTACAACTTACCGATCGCCGCAAGCGCCGATGTGCTGCGAATCAACGCCCTCGGGCCGACACAAGGGAGTGCCGATGTTCCAGCAGGTTGCAGATCCGGTAGGGGGGTCACTGGCTTTGTCCGCGCTCATCGCGGCATTGCCGTTGGTGACGCTGTTCGTGTTGTTGGGGGCGTTGCGGTGGAAGGCCTGGCAGGCCGGCCTCGCCTCGCTGGTGGTCGCCCTCGGCGTCGCAATCTTCGCCTTCAAAATGCCTGCGGGACAAGCACTTCTCGCCGCGACTGAGGGTGCCGCATTCGGCTTGTTCCCGATCATCTGGATCGTCCTGACGGCAATCTGGATCTTCCGGATGACGGAGTTGACGGGTTACGACCTGGTGCTGCGTCGCGCGTTCGGATCGCTCTCACCCGACCAGCGGATCCAGGCGATCATCATCGCGTTCTGCTTCGGCGCTCTGCTGGAGGCGTTGGCCGGATTCGGCACCCCTGTGGCGGTCACCGCGGTGATGCTGATCGCGGTGGGTATCGCGCCGGTGAAGGCAGCCGGCGTTGCCCTTGTGGCCAACACCGCACCTGTTGCCTTCGGTGCGATCGCGGTGCCGATCACCACGCTGGGCAAGATCACCGGTCTTGACCCGAACCTGCTCGGTGCGATGGTGGGCCGACAGACCCCGATCCTGGCGATCTTCGTGCCGCTCATCCTGGTCCTGATGGTGGACGGTATGCGCGGCGTCCGGCAGACCTGGCTGGCAGCGGTGGTCGGCGGCGTCTCATTCGGCGTGGCCCAGTTCCTCAGCTCCAACTACTTCAACTACCAGGTCGCCGACATCATCGCGGCGCTGGTCGGCGCACTTGGCATCGTGCTTCTGCTGCGAGTCTGGCAACCGAAGGAGATCGTCACCGCGGAGAGCATCGCCGCACTCGAGCCGGTCGATCCGGCGGGGTCATCGGTGAAAATCAGAGCCGCATCGGTAGGTACCGGGGGTACCGGGGGAACCGGGGGCAACGACGACGCCGTCGAAACGGGTCCGGTCAGCAAGGGTCAAGCCCTCCTGGCCTTCGCTCCCTACCTCATCGTCGTGGCGCTGTTCACGCTGGTCTCGTTCGGTCCGCTGAAGACGTTCCTGGACTCGCATTCCGGTTGGAAGTTCGCGTGGCCGGGGCTGGAGGTACTCAACAGCGAGGGTCAGCCGCTGTCGGCCGCAACCTTCAACCTCAACGTGTTCACCGCCGGCGGAACGGTGCTGTTCGTGGCCGGCATCCTGACGGCAGCCGTGTACCGGTTGTCGGTCTCACGTGCGGCCGCGGCCCTCGTCGCTGTCGTGGTCCAGCTGAAATGGACGATCCTGACCGTCGTCGCCGTCCTGGCGTTGGCGTATGTCATGAACTTCTCGGGCCAGACGGTCACCCTGGGGCTGGCGCTCGCTGCCACCGGTGGTTTCTTCGCCTTCCTCTCCCCGGTCGTCGGCTGGATCGGCGTCGCGGTGACCGGATCGGATACTTCCGCGAACTCGCTGTTCGGCCTGCTGCAGACCACGGCGGCGACCAAGACCGGGATCAGCCCGTACCTGCTGGCCGCGGCGAACACCTCCGGCGGTGTGCTGGGCAAGATGATCTCCCCGCAGAACCTGGCCATCGCCGCTGTCGTCGTCGGGATGGAACACAAGGAGCATGTGCTCTTCCGCAAGGTCATCTGGTGGAGTCTCGGCCTGTTGCTGGGCATGTGCGTACTGGTCTACCTGCAGTCCACCCCGGTCCTGGGCTGGATGGTCGTCAACCCGTGACCACGACCCTTCCCAGGCGTTCCCGGAGCGCCGCCCCGAGCACCCTGCCGGCGTCACCGCCCGACCTCATCGCCGCCTTGCAGGGTGTCCTCATCGAGGAAGGTCAGGTCAGCAACCGGGCCACCGACCGGCTGAAGATGGCGCACGACGCATCACATTTCGCCCTGGTCCCGGCGGTGGTGGTCACACCGAGGGACGGCGGCGACGTCGGTCGGCTGTTTGCCGTGTCGGCAGCTGCCGGCGTCCCGCTGACGTTCCGCTCGGGCGGTACCAGCCTGAGCGGTCAGGCGGGCACCGACGGCATCCTGGTCGACACCCGAAGGCATTTCCGCGCCATCGAGATCCTCGACGGCGGTGCCAGGGTCCGGATCGGGCCCGGCGCCACCGTTCGCCAGGTGAACGCGCAACTGGCGCGCATCGGGCGCAAGCTCGGACCGGACCCGGCGAGCGAGATCGCCTGCACGCTGGGCGGGGTGGTGGCGAACAACTCCAGCGGCATGGCGTGCGGCACGGTCGCCAACACCTACAACACGTTGGATTCGGTGGTCCTCGTCCTGCCCAGCGGAACGGTGATCGACACCGGCGCCAAGGACGCCGACCAGCGGCTGCGCGAACTGGAACCCGAGCTCTATCAGGGGCTTTCGGCGCTGCGGGACCGGGTGCGGGCCGATCCCGCGTCGGTGGCGAAGATCGAGCAGCAGTTTTCGATGAAGAACACCATGGGCTACGGATTGAACTCGCTGCTGGACTACACCGAGCCGGCCGACATCCTGGCCCACCTGGTGGTGGGCAGCGAAGGCACCCTGGCGTTCGTCTCGTCCGTCGTGATGCGAACCGTTCCGTTGCTCCGACACGCCATGACCGGGCTGCTGGTGTTCGATTCGCTCAGCGGCGCGACGGGTTCGCTGTCCGCGATCCTGGAGACCGGACCGGCGACGATCGAGCTGCTGGATGCGGCTTCGCTGCGTGTGGGGCAGGCCGACCCACAGGCCGACGAGACCCTCCGCCGGATCAAGGTGGAGCGCCATGCCGCGCTGCTGGTGGAGTACCAGGCGGATTCGGCCGCCGCCGTCGCGGACGCCAGCGCCAACGCGCTGCCGGTGCTCGGCCGGCTGCCGGTGGCCAGCCCGGCCGACCTCACCGGTGACCCGAGGGCCAGGGCGCGCCTCTGGCACACCCGAAAAGGCCTCTACGCCACCGTTGCCGAGGCACGGCCGTCGGGGACGACGGCGCTGCTGGAGGATGTTGTCGTCCCGGTACCGGCGCTGTTGGACACCTGCGAGCAGCTGACCGCACTGTTCGACCGTCACGGTTATCAGGACAGCGTCATCTTCGGGCATGCGAAGGACGGCAACATCCACTTCATGCTGACCGAGAAGCTCGGCGGCGGCGGCCCTCTCGACAGATTCCTGGGATTCACCGAGGACATGGTCGAGCTGGTACTGGGTCACGGAGGTTCACTCAAGGCCGAGCACGGCACCGGCCGGATGATGGCGCCGTACGTGCGCCGCCAGTACGGCGACGAACTGTACGACGTGATGTGCCGGATCAAGACCCTGTGTGATCCACGCGGTCTGCTCAATCCCGGCGTCCTGATCAGCCAGGACGCCGACGCCCACATCTCACATCTCAAGCTCACACCCACGGTCGAGTCCGAGGTGGACCGCTGCGTCGAATGCGGCTACTGCGAACCGGTCTGCCCGAGCAAGGACATCACCACGACACCGCGACAGCGCATCGTGCTGCGGCGCGAGATGCGCCTCGCGGCCGCCAACGGTGACACGGCGCTGGTTGCCGAACTCGAGAAGGAATACGCCTACGACGCGGTCGACACCTGCGCGGTCGACGGGATGTGCCAGACCGCATGCCCGGTACTGATCAACACCGGGGACCTGGTCAAACGGCTGCGCGCCGAAAGTGCCGGCAAGCTGGCCGCGAAGGGATGGCAGACGGCTGCGAAACACTGGGCCGGGTCGACCCGTGCCGCCTCCGTGGCGTTGACCACCGTGCGGAAACTTCCACCCGCCGTGGTGACCGGTCCGAACCGGCTGGCGCGCACGGTGATCGATCAGGACAGCCTCCCGCAGTGGTCGCCCGACCTGCCCGCCGGCGGCGCGCAGCGGCCACGTGGGGATGCGCCACAGGGCACCGTTGCAGGCGGCGCCGACTCGGCAACCGGTGACGCACGGGGCGTGAGCGAGGCGGTGTACTTCACCGCCTGCGTCGGCGCGATGTTCGGCCCCAGCGAGGCCGGTCCTGGCGTCCGCGACGCCTTCCAGCGGATCTGCGAACGGGCCGGGATCAGCCTCGGCTACCCGGCCGACCTGCCCGACCTGTGCTGTGGAACACCATGGCGCTCCAAGGGAATGAAGGCCGGTTACGCCGCGATGGCGGAGCGGGTGCTGCCCGCGCTGTGGGCAGCGAGCAGGCAGGGTGAGCTCCCAGTGGTCTGTGACGCGTCGTCCTGCACGGAGGGCCTGCGGCAGATGCTGGAGAGCGACGTGGCCGGCGCGGACGGCCGCTACGGCGCATTGCAGATGGTGGACGCGGTCGCCTTCGTCCAGGACCACGTGCTGCCCCGCCTCGAACTGACCCGCAAGCTGCCCTCGCTGGCATTGCACCCGACCTGCTCGTCCACCCGCATGGGCATCAACGACTCGCTGCGCGAGGTGGCGGGTGCGGTCGCGGATTCGGTGACCGTGCCGGACTCCTGGGGTTGTTGCGCCTTTGCCGGCGACCGCGGCCTGCTGCATCCGGAACTGACCGGATCGGCGACGTCGGCTCAAGCCGCCGAGGTGGTCGCCGGGACATTCGGGGCTTTCGCCTCATGCAACAGGACCTGCGAGTTGGGTATGACAAGAGCAACAGGAAAGCAGTACCAGCACATTGTCGAATTGGTCGATTGGGCCAGTTCGAATTTTTGACCATATCCGGCCGGGTCACCATCCGGCAGGCGACGTCGTCAACGATGACGACTTGAGAGGTGTTGAGTGTGGCTGACATCGGGCGCATACCTGGACCGACGACCGAGAACTGGGCGTGGCAGCTCTTCGGTGCATGCCGGGGCATGGACACCGCGATGTTCTTCCACCCCGCATCTGAGCGTGATCCTGCCAAGAGCCGCAGGATCAATCAGGCCAAGACGGTGTGCAACAGCTGCCCAGTGCTGACCGAGTGTCGAACGCATGCCCTGCAGGCCCGCGAGCCCTACGGGATCTGGGGCGGAATGTCCGAAGACGAGCGTGCGGCGGCGCTCGGGTTGCGCTCCATGCGGTATCCCGCCGCCCGCGTCGACGCGGGACGGGCCGACGCCCGTGTCGAGGCGGCGCGTGCCGACATCGGGAGTGACGAGTTGAGAGCCGAAACCGGCTGACGCACGTGCGGGTCGTCATTGCTGGTCACAGCACGTGCACGGGACCTTGTGCCCTGTTGACGGTTTGCTTGATGCGGTTGGTTGGTTGAATGTTCGTGCAATCGACCAGGGTGGTTCTGGTACCGCTCCCGGTGGCTCAGCATCGCCTGCGCAAGTACCTCAATCTGAGCGGTGATCTCGGCGGTGATGCGGTGGCCGCCATCCGGGAGGGACAGAACCAGCTGGACGCCGGGGTGGGATGGCTGCACAAGCAGGTGCTGGTGCAGTCATTACGCCCGTATGTCGATGGCGATGCAACCGTGGTTCCGTTCCGGTGGGTGGCGTCCGGTCCGCTCACCTCGCTGCTGCCGATCATGGACGCCAACGTGGAATTGCGCGCAGCGGATTCCTCGAGCAGCCGTCTCACGCTCAAGGGAACCTATCGACCGCCCCTGGGAAAGGTAGGGGAGGCCGTGGACCGCGCCCTGCTGCACCGGGTTGCCCAGGCCACCGCCGACTCCTTCCTCACCAGGGTCGAGAAGGGGCTGACCAGTCCTGCGGCGGCCGGCGGCATCGATTCGCGGACGGAGCGGTCCACCTCGGCTGCGCCGCGCGCCCTGTTCGAACCGCGACCGGATCCGGCCGGCACGTGATCCAGGCGAGACCGATCGGATTCCGCCGGGGCCGCCGCTGACCCGTTGACCGTGGGCAGCCAATGTTCGCCACCTGCCCGCAATGGGGTCATAGTGGGGGTGGTATCGGCGTTTGATGCCGACCTGGGCAGGATCGGGGGTGGATCGGCGGATGACCAGCGGTGGCGGCCGGAAGCAGTCCGCGACGAATTCTCGGAAGCGAGACATGGCTGCATCTCACGGCGTCGGGTATCAGCTCTCGCACACACGTCTGCAAAACCTCTTGATCGAGGTGGAGGCCGGAGTGGACGAGATCCTGTCGAGCACGCGTGACCGGATGGAAGCGTTGCTGGATGCGGTGCTCTCCGTCTCGACAGGGCTCGATCTGGATTCGACCCTTCGCCGCATCGTGCAGAGCGCGATGAGCCTGGTCGATGCGCGCTACGGAGCTCTGGGGATCTTGGACCACCAGGGAACGTTGAGCCGTTTCCTCCCGGTCGGAATCGACGAGGCCACCCAAGACCTGATCGGACCTCTCCCGACCGGGCACGGCGTGCTGGGTGTCGTCATCGAGGACGACAAACCCCTTCGCCTGAACAACATCTCGCAGCACCCGATGTCGATCGGGTTCCCGCCTCACCACCCGCCGATGCACAGCTTTCTCGGCGTACCGGTCCGCGCTCGTGGCGAGGTCTTCGGTCGCCTGTACCTGACCGAGAAGAAGGACGGCCAGGAGTTCAGCGCCGACGACGAGGTGGTCGTGATGTCACTGGCCGGCGCCGCCGGCATCGCGATCGACAACGCCCGCCTGTACGAAGAGGCGCGCCGGCGGCAGAGCTGGCTGGAAGCGACGGCGGAGGTGTCTGCAGCACTGCTGGGCGAAGAGGGCACAGACCAAGCGCTGCAACTGATCGCGACCAGGGCACAGGAGCTGACCGGCGCGGACTACACCCTCATCGTGGTGCCGGACGAGTCTGACGACGGGCCCGACAGTCCTGGTGAGCTGGTCGTCGAGGTCTGCGTCGGTGCCGGCGCGGAGGAGATCCTCGGACGCCGCATCCCGGTCCACGGTTCCACCACCGGAGCGGTGTACGCCGACCACATCCCGCGAAGCGTGCCCAGGTTGGCGTTCGATTTTTCCGCCGGCGGCAACGTCGAATTCGGGCCGGCACTGGCCCTGCCGCTGGGCACGAGCCGACCCCCTTCCGGCGTGCTGCTGACCCTGCGCAAGGCCGGGGCGCGAGGGTTCGACGACGCCGAACTGCACCTGGTGTCCACCTTCGCCGATCAGGCCGCACTCGCTCTCGAGCGGGCCGAGACCCAGGCCAATCGCAGGGAACTGGAGATGCTCACCGACCGGGACCGGATCGCGAAGGACCTGCACGACCACGTGATCCAGCGGCTCTTCGCGATCGGGCTGGCCATGAACGGCACCCAGCGCAGGGTCAGGACACCGGAGGTGACCGACCGGCTCAACTGCCACATCGACGACCTCGATGACGTCATCCGCGACATCCGCAGTGTCATCTTCGATCTGCAGACCGAACCCGGGGGTGCGAAGCACCTGCGGACCGAGCTCAACGAGATCATCGGGGAGCTCACCGAGGACGCCCCGATGCACACCACTGTCAGGATGTCGGGCCCGATGGACACGATCCCGCCCGAGCTCGCCCGCCATCTCCATGCCGTTGTGCGGGAGGGCGTCAGCAATGCGGTGCGGCATGCACGCGCCCGGAATCTGTCGGTCACCGTGTCGCTGGACGGCGACGTGACGGTGTCGATCGCCGACGACGGGATCGGCATGCCGGAGTCCGTCGCGCGCAGCGGCCTGCACAATCTTGTCGATCGTGCCGCTGAGGTCGGCGGTCAGTGCACGATCGACGTGCCGGACACCGGTGGCACGAAGCTCACCTGGTGTGCGCCGATCCGCTGACCGCGTCGGGCAGAAACAGTCGTCGCCCGGCCCGCGGGCCGGCTGCATCCGCCGAACGTCAGCCCCGTGTTCCGCTGAAGGCACGCCGGAAACTGTCGAGCGCGAGTTCAGGTTCAGCGGACGCCCATCCCTCGAGCGCAACGACGCCCCGGTAGCCGAGACGACCCAGAGCCGCGGCGATGTTGGGGTAGTTGATCTCGCCGGTGCCGGGCTCGCAGCGTCCTGGCACATCGGCGACCTGGATCTCGCCGATGTGCGGGAGCGACCGTTCGACGAGTTCGATCAGATTCCCTTCGCCGATCTGCGCGTGATACAGGTCGAGGTTCATCTTCAGGTGCGGGCTGTCCACCGCCTGCACCAAGGCAAGAGTGTCGGCGGCATGTGCGAATGGGGTGCCGGGATGGTCCACCTCGAGATTGAGGTTTTCCAGGGTGAAGACCCGGCCGGCCCTTTCACCCAGCGCCGCCAGTTTCTCCAGGGTGTGCGCGGCGGTGAGCCACATCGAAGGCGTCACCACCTGGGTGGGAATGACGGGCAGTCCGTCACCATCCAGCCCGGTGCCATGGACGTTCAGCCTCGGGCAGTCCAACTGTTCCGCCACCTCCAACGACAACGCCGCAGTACGCAACAACTCCGCAGCACCGTCCGGATCGGCCAACGTGCCGCTGAGATAACCGGTCATCGAGGAGAACGTCGCTCCGGTGCTCATCAGGGCGGCGATGTCCGTGCCGTCCCAACCCCAGATCTCCACCTCGAATCCGAGCTCGGATATCCGACGAACTCGCTCCGTGAACGGCAACCCGGTGAACAGCATCTCTGCCGACGCGGCCAGACGGAACGCGGTCACGTTGCGAGACCGTCGATCCGGACGGGCATGCCGGTGCGGACGGACTCGGCCGCGGCCAGCGCGATGCTCAGCGCGCGGCGGGCGTCTGCACCGGTGACCGGCACGGCGCCGCCGCGACGAACCGCGTCGGCGAAAGCGGACAGTTCCTCGACGTAGGCGGCGGACAGCAGTTCCTGGTCGCTGCGGACGGTGCGCACTGTCTCCCCGGCCGGTCCGGAGAACCTCATGCCGGTGGCCCGGCCGTCGCCCATGGTCGCCATCCCGCCCGATCCGAAGACCTCCCCACGAACGTCGTAACCGTAGCTGGCCTCGAAACACGCCTCGGCGACTCCGGTGGCACCGTTGTCGAACGTCACCGACACCACGGCGGTATCGAGCAGGCCGCGGCCCTTCCAGTCCGGTTCGACCAGTGCGTCGGCAACAGCATGTACCCGGACCGGCACCGCGCCCGGGTTGAGAAAGCAAAGGGTGTCGAAATCGTGGATGAGGGTTTCCAAGAAGATGGTGTCCGGGGCGACGTGGGACGGGTCGAAACCGCCAGGGTCCCGGGTGAGAGATCGCAGAATCCTTGGTGTGCCCAGCGTTCCGTCGTCGAGCAGGCCTCGTGCCGCCTGCCAGTCCGCCGCGAAGCGCCGATTGAAACCGACCTGCAGCGGCACGCCGGCCCCGTCTGCGGCGTCGATGGCGCGATCGGCGTCGGCGAGCGTGATTGCCATCGGCTTCTCGCAGAAGACCGCCTTGCCGGCGTTCGCCGCTGCCACCACGAGATCGGCGTGGAAGCGGGCCGGTGCCGCGATCACGACGGCTTCGACCGCTGGATCGACGAGGGCCGCGGCGGTGTCGGTGTGGAAGCGGGCGGCGCCGAGCTCGTCGGCCAGCTTCTTCGCCGCGCCTGGAGCGGGGTCAGCGACGGCGACGAGCCGGGTATTGGGCAGCCGGTTGGCCAGCGTCGCGCCGTGGAACGCGCCCATCCGTCCTGAACCGATCAGCGCCACCCGCAACGGTTCTGCTGCTGCCGACATGCCAGGTCTCCTTCACCTCTGGGTCAACTAGTACGTTGCAGTGCAGCATGCCGACAATGGTCTCGATATGTCAAGACATAACCGCTGGTTCGTACCAGTAGATTGCTACGATTCGCGCCATGGCACACGGTAGGGGTGGTCGGCAGGCGACGATGCTCGATATTGCAGAGCGCGCGGGGGTCTCCCAATCCCTTGTCTCCATCGTCATGCGCGGCGCGCCCGGGGCAAGTGCGCAGACTCGCGAGCGGATCATGTCGCTCGCCGCCGAGCTGGGGTATCGACCCGACAGCCGGGCGCAGATGTTGCGGCGCAGCAGCAGTCGGCTGTTGGGCGTGGTCTTCGGTGTGCAACAGGACTTCCACGGCGATCTGGTTGCGGGGCTGTACCGCGCGAGCACGCCGCTCGGATATCAACTGACCTTGAGCGCCGTCACGCCCGACCGCAGCGAAACGACGGCGCTGGATGACGTGCTGGGCGATCGGTGTGATGCGGTCATCGTGCTCGGATCCGAATCGGCGCCCGCCGCGCTCGCAGCGCTCGCCGCCACCGTCCCTGTTGTCACCATCGCACGAGCGGTGCGAAACCCGAGGGTTGATGTGGTGCGCACCGCGGACGCACTGGGGGTCCACCAGGCGGTGACGCATCTGGTGTCATTGGGGCATCGACGAATCGCACACATCGACGGAGGCAGGGCGCCGGGGGCCGCGGAGCGGCGCCGGGGCTACCGGGAGTCGATGGTGCGGCACGGTCTCGAGAGTGAGATCCACATCGTCGGCGGTGGTCTCAGCGAGAACGACGGCGCTCACGCCGCCGGCGCACTGCTGGCCGATCCGCCGACCGCCGTCACGGTCTTCAATGATCGAAGCGCCACCGGGGTGCTGCAGGTGTTCCGCGGCGCCGGCCTTCGAGTCCCCACCGACGTCAGCGTGATCGGCTACGACGACAGCCGGCTGGCGCGGATGTCGTTCATCGAGCTGACCACCGTCGCGCAGGATGTCGACCGGCTGACGGCGCTGGCGGTGGAACGCGCCATCGACCGTGTGACGGATGTCCGACCGGTGGGGCCGCGAGAGCAGGTGGTGCCCCCGACGTTGGTGATCAGATCGACGACGGCTCCGCCGCGGACCTGACGCCTGCGGGGCGGTCGTCGCCGTGCCGGTGCCAGAGCCGGGTCGAGCAGGCACGCCCCTTCGCATGCGCCGATTAGTCTGGCAGCGTGGCGTCACCGACCGTGGGCACCGAGCCCACCACTTCATCGGCCGTCACGTCGGGCACCCTGCGAAGGCTCCGCCGGCAGCAGCGAACCGGCCGTTTGAGCCGCGGGCGCCGGTCGCTCTTCGGTGCAGGTGGCCTCCGGCTGCTCGCTTCGGCGGCCGGCGGCGTCGCGCTGTATGCCGCATTCGCCCCTTCCACCCGGTGGTGGCTGGCGATCCTTGGTTTCGCCCTGCTCGGGGTCGCGCTGGACGGGCGCAGCTGGCGGGCCGGGTTGGGCCTGGCTTTCCTGTTCGGGTTGACGTTCTACCTGCCGCTGCTCAGTTTCACGAATGTCTACGTGGGGGACCTGCCCTGGTACTCGCTGTCCGTCGCCGAGGCCGCGCTCACCGCGCCCGTCGGCGCCCTGGTCGCGGCGGCGTCCCGGCGTCTGCCGCTCTGGCCGGTGTGGGGCGCGGCCGGCTGGATCACCGGTGAGGCGCTGCGGGCGCGGGTGCCGTTCGGCGGGTTCCCCTGGGGCGGCGTTGCGTTCTCACAGGCAGACGGTCCGCTGCTGCCGGTGGCGGCGGTGCTGGGAGCCCCGGGTCTCGCCTTCGTCACGGTCCTCGCCGGTTTCGCCGTCGCCCGGCTCGCGGCGGTACTGGCCCGAGGACGCGGACGGGGCGCCGCGACAGTTGTGGTCGCCTGCGGGCTGGTCCTGCTTCCCTTCGGCCTCGCCCTCGCCGGCCGCCCGGCGGTGCAGGACGGTGCCGGATACCCGACCGAGACCATCGCCGTCATCCAGGGCAACGTTCCGCGGCCGGGACTGGAGTTCAACGCCGAACGGCGAGCCGTTCTGGACCTGCACGCCAAGCAGACCAGGGAATTGGCCACCGCCGTCGCCGCCGGGACTGCCCCACGGCCCGCCCTGGTGATCTGGCCGGAGAACTCCACCGACATCGACCCGTACCGCAACGCCGACGCCAACGCCGTCATCTCGGCCGCCGCCGAAGACATCGGGGTTCCGATCCTGGTCGGCGCGGTGGTTCAGACCGACACACCGGGCGAGCTCTACAACCGCGGCATCGTCTGGGACCCGGTCAGCGGCCCGGGGGCGACCTACGACAAGCGGCACCCGCTGCCGTTCGGCGAGTACATGCCCTACCGGTCATTCTTCCGACTGTTCTCCGACAAGGTGGATTTGCAACGCGGGACCTTTCTGCCCGGTGACGTGCCCGGCAACCTCGACATCGCCGGTGTTCCGGTCGGCGACGTCATCTGCTTCGAGGTCGTCTACGACGAACTGGTGCGAGATGTGGTGCGGGGTGGCGCCCAGGTGCTCGTGGTGCAGACCAACAATGCCACTTTCGGGTACACAGATGAGACCTACCAGCAACAGGCGATGAGCCGGGTCCGGGCAGTGGAACACGGCCGCGAGGTGCTGATCTCTTCCACCAGCGGGGTGTCCGCGGTGATCCGCCCGGACGGAACGGTCGAGTCGACCATCCCGCTGTTCACCCCCGGCTACCTGACGCCGGCCGTGCCGCTGATCAGCGCCACCACCCCCGGTACGGTTCTCGGTGGCCCTCTGGAATGGTTGCTCGCGATCGCGGCCCCGCTGGCGTTGGCGCTGGTGGTCGCTCGATCCGGCAGGGCCTGGAAGAGCCGGGCAGCACTCGACACAGATCAATCGGGCGCTCCCGGCGCCGCGCACACGTCAACGGAGGACCCAGCACCGTGAGCCCCGCAAGTGCACCGCCACCCCCTGCGGACGTGACGGCGGACGAACCCCACGGTGACCGGGTGCTGGTGATCATCCCGACCTACGACGAGAGGGAGAACCTGCCGCGGATCGTCGGCCGGCTGTTCGCTGCGGTGCCGTCCGTGCACGTGCTGGTCGCCGACGACAGCAGTCCGGACGGTACGGGCGAGATTGCGGACGGCATGGCGGCCGATGACGACCGGATTCATGTACTGCACCGTTCCACCAAGAACGGACTCGGCGCCGCCTACGTCGCCGGCTTCGCCTGGGGACTCGAGCGCGGCTACCAGGTGCTGATCGAGATGGACGCCGACGGCTCGCACGCGCCGGAACAACTGCCGCGCCTGCTGGACGCGCTCAACCACGCCGACGTTGTGCTGGGTTCCCGGTACGTCGCCGGCGGCTCGGTGGTGAACTGGCCGAAGAGGCGGGAGGTGCTTTCCCGCGGCGGCAATCTGTACTCGCGGCTGGCGCTGGGCGTGCGGATCTACGACATCACCGGCGGCTACCGCGCCTACCGCTCGACCGTGCTCGGCACACTTCCGTTGGACGACATCGAGTCTCATGGCTACTGCTTCCAGGTCGATCTCGCCTGGCGGGCCGTACAGGCCGGTTTTCGGGTCACCGAGGTTCCGATCACCTTCACCGAGAGGGAGATCGGGACGTCGAAGATGAGCGGTGGCATCGTCCGGGAGGCGTTGCTCAAGGTCACGCTGTGGGGTGCCGCCCATCGCTGGCACCAGCTGACCGGTGCGCTGCGGCGCGGCAGCGGCCGTGGGACCGACTCAGCGGTGAGCAGGTCCGGCCGATCGACGACGCAGATCGGGTCGGACCGGGATGCAGCAACGCCGCCCGCTTCCTGAGGAAACGGACGGCGTCATTGATTTCCCCGGCTGCGAGCCGGGGGGCGATCAGGAAGCGGTGCGGCGGCTCTTCAGTTCCGCCAACCGCTCGTTGAGAATCTCCTCGAGCTCCTCGATCGAGCGACGCTCGAGCAACATGTCCCAGTGGGTACGGGGCGGCTTGACGGCCTTGCCCTCGGGGACGGATCCGTCGATCAACGTCGACGCCAACCCGTGCATCCGGCAATCCCAGACGGCGGGGACCTCGGCGTCGTCCGCCATCGGAACGGTGAATTCGTGGTCGCGAGGACAGCGGTAGGTCGCCGTGCGACGCGGCGCGAGATCGTGATTGCGATCGGCCTCGTAGCTTGTCGAACCGAGACGGCTGCCGCGCAGGACACGGTCGGCCATGATGTTCCTTTCCTGCTGCTTGTACGTGCTGCCGCGGCTCAGACGCGCGGCGCTTGTCGGTGGTGATCCCGACAACGAGCCCTGACGGACTCCCTACCGGTGGGTAACGCTGAATACCTGTGGTTCGTTCCCGCGACGCTGGCGGATGGTTGTCATGGAGCTCTACCGTCGCAGCGACCGTGTCGGATGAGTGAACCTTCCCATCCGCATGTCGAGTTTCTTGGCGCTGACGACACTGAGACGCACGAATCACCCTTCGGTGGCGCGGGTACGTAGAAAAACTACGGACCGCTGCGGTGATCGGTGTGTACCCGATCCGAACGGGACTCACGCAGATCACCAAGCGCAGCGACGGACCGCGGGTCGGCGGCGGTGACCGGGCCCAACACGCCGGAGCGGTGGTGCATTCTGCACAACACCTGGTACCGCACCGGGTTTTCGGCATCGGCGACCGAGCCGGTGTCCGCCACCATGACCGTCGCGCCCTCCCGGACGATGCGGCCGCCGACCACCCGTGCGTTGAACCGTCCAACCCTCCCGCACCAACACAACACCTCCACCTGCAGCGGCGAAACCTCGTCCGCCAGCTCGAACAGCCGCGCCGAACCCGGGAAGAGCCGGCCGCGAAAGTCGGTGGCGATGCCGAAGGCATACACGTCGACCTGGGAGTCGTCGGCCAGGGCCGCGAGCTGTTCGATCTGATCGGGGCTGAAGAACTGGGCCTCGTCCACGATGAGGTAGTCCACGGTGATGCCGCGCGACCATCGCTCGGTGACCAGCTGTCGGATGTCCTGGTCGTCGGTCGTCTCGAGCGCGGGGCTGCTGATCCCTATCCTCGAACTGATGGTGGCCGGTCCGGAGCGGTCGAGCCTGGTCAGCAGCAGGCCCACCCGTCCCTGTCGGGAATGGTTGTAGTGCAGCTGCAGCGCGAGGGTCGACTTCCCGCAATCCATCGGTCCGTGGAAGTACTTCACCGCGCCACCGGCGAAACGTCGCCGCCCCGAGCCGGATGCGGGTACGGCGGAGAGCGCATCGGTGAAATCAGCACCCGCTGGGGATGTGGAGTCCGGTGGCGCGCTCGCCGCTGCGGGATCGACCGCCCCTGCTTCACCGTCCGGGGTGCCGATGCCCGGGGTCGGCGTCTTCCGATCGACCGTCACGTCCAGGCTCCGCGCCGCATCAGCACCTCGCGCAGCACATCTGGGCGGTCGGTCATGATGCCGTCGACCCCGAGTTCCAGCAGCCGCTGCATCTCCGCGGCGTCGTCGATCGTCCACACGTGAACCTCCAGACCGGCGGCGTGCGCGGTCTGCAGGAATCGGGGCGTCACCACCTGCACCCGCCGGTAGAACACCGGCACCTGGGCGGCCACCGCCGTGCTAAGAAATTCCCGCCGAACCACGCCTGCCCGGAACAACCGGAATGTCTCCCGAGGACCCAGCGCCCAGGCCACCGTTGGGCCGACCGCGGACCGCAGTGCCGTCAGCCGTCGATCGGAGAACGACACCACGCACACCCGATCCCGGGCGTTGCACCGCCGGATGGTGTCGGCCAACGGACCGACGGCCGCGTCGGACTTGGCGTCGATGTTGAACCTGGTGTCGGGGAATTCCTCGAACAAGTCGCTCAGTTGTGGGATGGGCTCGACCCCGCCGACCCGAACCCGGGAGATCCGGCTCCATGGCCACTCGTCGACCGCGCCGCGGGCGTCGGTGACCCGGTCCAGGCGTGAATCATGGAACACCACCAACCGACCGTCCGCGGTCGCCCGCACGTCGGTCTCCAGGTGCCGGTAGCCCTCGTCGACCGCCTTTCGAAAGGCGGCCATGGTGTTCTCCAGACCGGCGAGGTCGGCCGTGTGCCAGCCGCGGTGCGCGAACGCACGCGGAGGTCTGCCGTCGAGGTAGGCCGTCACCGTCGCAGTCTGGCATGGAGCGGACGGCGGCCGGACGACACTGCCCCGGCCCGCTCCGGTATGTCGTCACGGTGACGAACCCGCGCTGCCCTACGGTCGGATGATGTCGCTTCAGCTGGCCGAGGGCACGGTAGGCATCACCGGGGCGGGGCAACTGCGGACCGGTGCCGCGTCGCGTCGAAGCGGGCGGGCTGGGCCGATCCGATGTCAGTGGTGCGGGCGCGAATTGCCCGTGTCCAGCGGCGTCGGTCGCCGACGCCGGTACTGCGCCCAGGCATGCCGGCAGCGCGCCTACGAGAACCGCAACGCACTGGAACGCGGCGCAATCCCGCCCGATGCGGTGGTCCTGAGCCTGCAGGAACGTGACGATCTTGCCGACCGGTTGTATCAGGTACGTTGCGCCGCAGAAGATGTCGCCACGGCGCTGGCAGAAAGCGCGCGGCCGAGCGAACTCGCTCCGCTGGTGTCGGAGTTGCTGATGGCCGCCCGCTCGGCCGAACGGATCAGATGAGGCACGTCGGCTGGCAGGAATACCGGCGCTGCGGCTACGGTTGCTAGCGATGGCTGGGCGCCGTATCCCCGGGCCTCATTTACAAAAGCCTTCGTGGAACACCGCGGTCTCCGGACCGGTCCGGAGCCACGTCGGACAGTCGCCCCGAGGCGACTCGGCGCCCAGTCATCGCTGTGTTCGTCGGCAATCGTGCCGCTGCACGGCTCAGCGTGGACTGTTCTCCAGGTAGGCGAGAACGGCCAGCACCCTGCGGTTGTCGTCCTCGCTCTGTTCCAGTCCGAGCTTGCCGAAGATCGACGCGGTGTGCTTGCCGACCGCCTTCTCGGTGATGAACATCTTCGACGCGATCGCGACGTTCGAGCGGCCCTCTGCCATGTGCGAGAGCACCTCGCGTTCACGGGGCGTCAGATCCGCGACCGGGGAACTCTCCTGATGCCGGGACAGCAGTTGGCTGATCACTTCCGGGTCCATGGCGGTACCTCCGGCTGCCACCCGGCGGATGGCGTCAACGAATTGCGCCACGTCCGAGATGCGGTCCTTGAGCAGATACCCCACCCCACCTGTGCCCTGGGACAGCAGTTCTCGGGCGTACAGCTGCTCGACGTACTGGCTGACGACCAGCACGGGAAGCCCCGGGATTTCCTTCCGGGCAGCCAGAGCCGCGCGCAACCCCTCGTCGGTGAACGTCGGCGGCAGCCGCACATCTACGACGGCGACGTCCGGCTGATGCGAGGTGAGTGCCCGGAGCAGTGACGGGCCGTTGTCCACCGCCTCCACGACGTCGAAGTCGTAGGCCTGGAGGAGCCGGATCATCCCGTCGCGCAACAGCGCCAGGTCTTCGGCGAGTACAACCCGCACGACATCGCCCTTCCTGCCCGGTGGAGTTCCAAGGACCGTAGCGCGGCTCGGGCTGCCCGGTCAGGCGTCCGCGGCCGTTTGTTCTCGATCCAATGGTCAAGCTGTCGCGGCGGCCCGCAACTGGCACGGCACCTTCATCGTCACGATGGTGGGTCCGCCGAGCGGACTGGCCATGGACAGCGTCCCGTCGAAGGCGGACAGTCGGCGTTCGATACCCGCCAGGCCGCCGTCGGGTGTTGGTTCCGCGCCGCCGACGCCGTCGTCACCGACCATCGCGGTGAGCTCCGAACCGTCGTGCCGCATCCAAACCCAGCAGATCTGTGCGGCAGCGTACTTGGCAGCATTCGTCAGCGCCTCGGCCACGGCGAAGTACACAGCCGATTCGACCGGCGCTGGTGGCCGTCCGTCCAGGGCGATGTCGACATCCACCGGACGCGGATGAGCCAGGGCCAACGCGGCCACGCCACCCGCGAGGCCGCGGTCGGCCAGCACCGGCGGATGAATTCCCCGGACCAGCGATCGCAGCTCCGACAACGCCGTCGTGGAAGACGCTCTCGCTTCCGCGATGAGGGCGGACGCGGCCGCCGGGTCGCGGTCGACGAGCTCCTGAGCGAGGCCGAGGTTCATCCCGAGGGCGACCAGCTGGGCCTGCGCGCCGTCGTGCAGGTCGCGTTCGATCCTGCGCAGCTCCGCCGCCGAATGATCCACTGTCCGCGCCCGCGACGATTCCAGCTCTCCAATGCGCTCTTGCAGTCTCGCGTCCTGCGGCCCGACCAGCAGACGGGTGATCCCGGCATCGGTGCGCAGCAGCCACGGCGATCCCCACCACCCCAGGGGCAAGAACGGAAATGCGATCAACGCCGCAAGTTGGAGCGCGAAACCGATGGTCTGCACCTCGAGCAACCAGGCCAGATCCCGCCAGGTGCTTCGATCTGCGAGCCGAGAGCGGAAGGCATCGAACAGCCCGTGGCCGGCCGGCGACGTGTACGGCTCGTCGATGACGGTGCCGAGCACCCTGCCGCCGAGCTGCCGGTGCCAGCGAGCAAACAGGCGCAGCAGGGCCAGACATCCCAACAGCAGGGGCAGACCCACCCACACGATCAGTAGCGCAGTGGACGCGATCAGGAACCCGAACAGGACGAAACCCGCGATGCGCAGGGCCAACAACGTCAGGGCGATCCCGAACAGCCCCCAACGGTCCGCCGGTCGGGGCGTTGTCGGGTCATCGTCCGGTGTCATGACCTCATTGTGGTGCTCGGAGCGGAGTCGGGGAGTAGGGATAAACCCCGGTTCGGCGGGAGGTTCCTCCCAGCTTCGGTCGCGAGTCAGGCTCCCGGTTGGCCACCGCCTCGGAGGGTGAGCAGACTGATCTCGCTGGGCGCGAACACCCGGAACGGCGGGCCCCAGAATCCGGCACCGCGGGAGATGTACAGCTGAGTGCGGTCTCCGTGCCGCGAGAGGCCCTGCAGGACTCCCTGTTCGGCACGCACGATCAACTGGAACGGCCAGATCTGGCCGCCATGGGTATGCCCGGACACCTGCAGGTCGACGCCGGCTGCGACAGCCTGGCGGACCTGCTTGGGCTGGTGTGCGATCAGCACCACTGGGACGTCGACCGGGATCCCGTGCAGCGCTGCAGGGAGGTCCGCCCGATGGCCCGGCACACCCGCGCCGGCAGCGGTCAGGTCATCGGTGCCGGCGATGGCCAGCCGGTCGCCCGCACGGTCGATGAGGACGTGCTTGTTGTGCAGGACTGTCCAGCCCAGTCCTGCCATGTGCCGCACCCATTCGGCCGCACCGGAGAAGTACTCGTGATTGCCGGTGATGTAAACCTTCTCCATGGTGGGACGGACTCGTGCGAGCGGAGCGACCTGAGCCCTGCGCTGGTCGACCGATCCGTCTGCGAGATCACCCGCGTGCACGACGATGTCCGCTCGGAGGTCGTTGACCACATCGACCAGCCGGGCGGACCACGCAGCGCGGTCGATCGGGCCGAAGTGGGTATCGGCGACGACGGCGATGGTCAACCCGTCAAGGCCGGGCCCGAGCCGGTCCAGAGTGACCGTCGTCCGTCGGATGCGGGGGATCTTGCGGGCCTGATAGAAGCCCCAGCTGCACAGTGCAACAACTGTCGCGAGAACCGCCACCGCCACGATCCGCTGCCGGTCCGGGCTGGGCACGCCCGCCACGAGCAGAACGAGCGCCAGGGACTCACCGATGACGGTCCAGCTGAACAATTGCCACACGATGCCCAGCCATGTGTCGCCGGCGACAGCCAAGCCGTCGCGGTGCCGTCGGCCGTGCCCGGCCACCATCGCCAACGGGAACCCGACCATTGTGAGCAGAGCCAGGGCAGTACCGGTGATCGTGACGGTGGGGGACCAGTCGGGCGCGATGACCAGCCGCCACCAGGGCAAGCCGTGAAGGAGCAGCAGCGCCATCACAGCAATCAGAAGGAACGGAGTCGGCGGGCCCCGTCGCGCGGCAGCCGGCGGGGGAGCCGTTCGGTCCTGTGGCGTGGTCACTTCAGCATTGTCCAGCCACGGCCTGTCCGGCCCCCGGTCGTGCGGTCGTCAGGACGAGGAGCCGACCGGCTTGCGGGCAAGTTCCGGGGGGGTCGGATCCGGCGCCAAGGAGAAGGCACCGCCGGTCGCTCGGGCGGCGTTGATGGCGGTGATGTCGTCGCGGACCCGGATCTCCAGTCGGGTGACGTCATCGACATAAAGGGTCGCCGCCCACAGGGTCCGTGCACGAGCGGCCACCGCCGGCTGGTCGAGTTCGGCCGCACGGGCGTGCAGCGTGTTCAGCAGCCGGTGTTCGGCCACCGCGTCACCGACGGGCGGCAGATCGGTGATCTCCCGGCTCAGCAGATCAGCCAGACTCCGGTACCACGCCGCAGAATGCACGGCACACTCCGACACCGCGGCACCGGCCGTCGCCAGCGTCCCTGACGGTGATGAATCGGTGGTGGGAGCCGCTCGAGCCGATGAATCCGGTTTCGCCGGGGTCGGAGCCGAAGGGACTGCTGCCGAGATCTTGTGGATGGCGTCGACCGTGTCCACATCGCCGCCGGTAGCCGTGTCACCCTCGCCGGCGCGGTCGTCTTCTTTGCCGCCGGGACTGATGGACGGCAGGAAGAACGGTGTCGTGGCGAGCGGATCGGTCATCGCCGCAATCGCCTCTGCCGCTAGCCGGACCCTGATCGCCCCGTTGGTCAAGGTGGTCAGTTCCGAGAGCGGAACGGTCTTCGAGCCACGCTCGAACAAGTACTGGCGGAAGGCGTCGTCCAGTCGGAGCCCGGCGGACCTCGCCTCGTTGATCGCCTGCTGGAGCACCTCCGCCGGCACCGGGCCGGCGTCGGTCAGCCGCTGCACCGCGGCCTCGAGTGCGTCCGCTGAATGCCGGTAGTGATCCGACATCGCGGCACGGATCTGTGCGGTCGCCCCTCGCGGCCACAGCAGGAAACCCGAGACGATGCCGGCCAGACAGCCCAGGGCGATGTCCTCGATGCGGACCAGACCGACCGACCACCCGACCGGTTGGATGATGTTGAACAGGACGACCACCATGACGGTGAAGGCCGCCTGCCCGGCGACGAACGACACGGCCTCGGGGAGATAGGCGGCGATCATCACCGAGAGCGGGAGCAACACCCACAGGTGCCACGGTGTCGTCCCGACACCCAGCATGATCGCCGCGCCGACGAAGAAGCCGACCAGGGTGCCCAGGAAGGCCCGCAACGCGGTCGATCCGGTGGTCAGCGCGGTCGTGCGCAGCACCGACATCGCACCGAGCACGACCCAGAAGCCGTGCGCGATCTGGGTGATCTCGGCCAGATACACCGCAAACGCCAGTCCCACCGCGCCGCGCAGACTGTTCTGGAACCACACCGACCGGCGCGTCACGTGCCCCGCCGCAATGCGGTGAGCCGCGGCGACGGGACCATCCAGGGTCCCTGGCAGTCGTCGCCCGAAGAGCCGATCGAACAGCGGCCGCGCGTCGGCCGCTGCGGAGACGGCGACCGTCGATCCGGCCAGCAGCGCTGTATAGGCGAGCTCGTGGGCGATCGCCGGGCGCAGCGACGGATCGTCATCGGACAGGGCACGTGGACCGTCAACGTCCCCCTCCCTGACCACCTCCAGGAAGACGCACACCCGCGCGCGATGCCGTTCCAGGTCGCGCAGCGCGAGGGAGAGCGCTTGCCGGGACGCGTAAGTCGGTCGGGTCCCCGACGTCAACACCTCGGACGCGGCCCTGAGGACGTCGGCGCACGACGTCACCAGTTCGACGGTGTGCGCCGGCCAGCGGACATTCGACGCCATCGGGATCCGGCGGGCGACGGAGTACAGCCAGTCCAGCCGGTCGGTCAGCTGCATCAGTACGCGACTGCCGGAGGTCAACCCGACGGGGCGGAACGTGGTGCTGCGGAACTGCTTGCGCAGCGCGATGATCCCGGCGTGAGCGGCGTCGTCCGCATCCGGTGCCCGCGCGGTGTCGCCGGTCGCGCGCGCGGTCAGCTGCGCGGCCAGCGCGCTACACGCATCCGCACCGCGGCGGCGGAGCTTGTGATGATCCCGAGGCGGCCAGATCAGCACGGCCAGCGGCACTGCGATCAGCGCCGCAACGGTCCAGCCGACGATGCGGAACACCATGTCCGTGGCAGTCCCTGGCACGGTGACCGGGAGGATGAAGCTGAGCAACGCGGCGCGGCTCGCCGCGGCGATCGCCGCGCTGAGCAGGCCGGCGAACAAGATGAGGAAGCCGAACGCCGCCATGCCCAGCACTGCCAGCCAGGCGATGTTCGAGGCCAACGTGCCCAGGCAGATCAGCACCGCTCCGACGACGTACAGCCCGATGTAGGCGCCGGCCCGAGCAGAGCGGTTGCCCGGGAAGTCGGCGAACAACAGGAACGCCACACCACCGAAGCCGGCGAACAGGGTGATCTGACCGTTGCCGCTGGCGGTGCCGATGGCCACCCCGGCGGTGACGGCGACGGCGACCTTGACGGCCTTGTGCAGGGCGTCGAACTCGGGGTCGTGACGCCGCATCCAGCCGACCACTCCACCTGCCATGGGTGTCCTACCGTTCGTCCAGCACGGTCGTCCCGGCCTTGACCGGATTGAGCGGAATCTACCAGCCGGGTAGGACAGCCTCAGGAAATCGAAATGACCGGGCCCGGCCTCCGTCGCTGTGACGGCAGGTCGGCTGCGCGGCCGGATGCGTTGCTCAGCGCAGGATCTCCACCAACAGCACCCATGCGTTGACGACGGACCCGATGAAGACCAGCAGGATGCCGGCCGCGACCCAATACAGCCCGGCGTCCTGTCCAGCCACGAGGACAACGCCGCCGACGGCGAACGGGACCATCTGGCCGATGGCGATGACGGCCTTGAACCAGGTGATCCCGATGTACGGCGGCTCAGCGTCGGTGATCATCCGGACTGCCGCAATGACCGCCCAAGCGGCAGCGCCGACGGTGAACACCAGGATCTCGACGCCCAGGACCGCCAGGCTCTGCTCCGGGATCAGGCCGGCGGCGGCGCTGACCACGATGAGCACCAGTGACGCGATCGTCGCCCCGGCCCTGGACGTCATCGACGGAATAGCCAGGATGGTCTGGATGTTGACGGTCATCGCGACGATGATCAAACCGGCAAGTGCGGCGGCGGCACCCGCTGTCGCGACGAAGAAGTCGGACCAACCTTCCGGCATGGCCGCGATCATGTCATCCGAAAGCCCGCCAGGCGGGATGAAACAGTCACCGCGACGTCGGCGAAGGTGTCCCAGCTCACTGCGTGATCCGGAAGTTCGATGGGCGTGCTCAGGTTGTACGGAAGGACGGTCCCCGGTACATGCCCCGGGCCCCACCCCTTTTCGTCGCCGAGAGCGACCACGTGCCGAGAGGCGCACTGTCCGGGGACCGTCCGATAAGCCGCCCGATGCCTCCCGCGTCGGGCGGCTTCGTCGTTTCGCGCCAGCCGTATGTCCTGGCCGTTCTCCTGGGGCCTGCCCAAGGGTCCTCGCGGCGGCGCCCTGCCGCTTTGTCGGTGGTGTGGTGGACGATTCGTCGGATGACTGCGCTCGAACCCCGTACTGAGATCCGCCGGCTGAGACTGGCGGCACAGTGGATCGATGCCTCCGGGCCCGTGACTCCGGATGAAGTGGTGCGGTCCATGCTCGCGATGCAGGCGCAGGACCTGCCAGGAGCGAAGTGGTCTGTCGGCCTCCGTACTCCCGGCTACACGCTGGCAGACGTCGACAAGGCATTCAATGACCGCAAGATCGTGCGTTCCTGGCCGATGCGCGGCACCTTGCACCTCGTTCCAGCCGAGGACCTGGGGTGGATGCTGGGGCTGACGGCTGCTCGCACGGTGCAATCGCAGGCGGCCCGCCATCGCCAGCTGGGTATCAATGACGCTGCTGTCGGGCAGGCGGCGGACGTGAGTGCCGCGATCATCGGTCAGCTCGGGGGAGCGACCAGAGCGGAGCTGTTCACGGCGTTCGAACAAGCGGGGATCTCGACGGCGGGACAGCGAGGTGTGCACCTGCTGGGCAGGCTCTGCCAGATGCAGCTTCTCTGTCAGGGACCGGTGCAGCGGGACGAGCAGCTCTTCGTCCTGCTGGACGAATGGGTGCCACGTCCGAGACGGCTCGAGACCGAAGAAGCGTTGGGGGAGTTCGTCCTTCGTTATTTCACCGGCCACGGACCTGCGACGCTGGCGGATTTTTGTCGCTGGACCAAGTTGCCGCTGGGCGCGGCCAGGACCGGTCTGACGCGCGCCCGGTCCGACCTGGAGAAACTGGAGATCGGCGATCGTACGTTGTGGATGAGAGTCGGCCTGCGCGAGAGCGCTCCACAGACGGTGCACCTGCTGCCCGGGTTCGACGAGATGATCCTCGGATACGCAGACCGTTCCGCGACTCTTCCGGCCGAGTATGCCGGCGCCGTCGTGCCCGGCAACAACGGCGTCTTCCAGCCAACGGTCGTCGTCGATGGTCGGGTGGTCGGCATTTGGCGGCGCCGGCGGACGAAACCCGGTGTGACGGTGACTCCTTCATTGTTCCGATCGTTGTCCGTGCGTGAACGCTCAGCACTCGATGATGCGGCGAACGACTATGCCCGTTTTCTGGGCGTGCCCGTCGTGCTCAACTGAACCGGTCGACGGCTGCGGGAAGCCGGTGTCAGCTGCGCACCAGGGGGCGGGCCGTCGGCGGACCGGGCAGCTGCGGCGCGCTGCCGCGTCCCGTCGACCCGGCCACACCGACGATGATCACGGTAGCGCCGATCACGACCAGCAGGAGGCCCGCCGAGAGCAGAATCCAGCCCAGTGCAACGACGAACGGCAACTCGGCGCCGACGCTGAGATCGGCCTTGACGCCGGCACTGCCGTCCGCGTTCATCACCACCAGCATCCACCGGCCGGGCGTGCTGTCCCAGGTCAGGGTCTGGGGGCCGACGCCACTGCTGGAGGCCACCCAGAAGCTCTGCCCGGCAGGGGGAGTCGCAACCTTCGAGCCTGCCTGTTGGCCGTAGCCGGCGGTGAACGGGAACAGACTGATATCGGTCACCGTCGCGGTGCGGACCTCACTCAGATAGCGGGTCACGTCCGACTCCGGCGCGATGCCGACGAAGAGTGGGACGTCGGACGAGACGGACTGAGCATTGACCTGGATCTCCCCGAGCCATCCGACGCCGTCGCCGCGGCCACTGTGAAGCCAGCCGAGATCCGCGGGGCCGAAGAGGATCGCGGAACTGCCCGTGGCGAACTGCTCCGTCGGTGAAGTGACCATGCCGTTCTCCGCGCGCATCACGCTCGATGCGACCACGAGGGCTCCACCACCGGCAGCTGGAGCGAGGCCGCACAGCACCACCAGCGATCCGACGATGACCGCGGTGATCCTGCCCGCGGACCATCGGGATGCGTTCGCGGGCGGCGGCCCGGCGGGTGGTGGCTCGACGGGGGCCGTTTTCTCAAGTCGCGGCCACTGATCGGTCGGCATTGCGTCGGCGGTCTCGGAACTGCCCTGTTCGCGCCTTGTTTCGGAACCGCCCTGGTCGAGCCGGAAGGGCGGGTACTCGTCGGTCAGCAGCGCCACGTATGCGACGACGCGCACCACCCAGCGATCCAGCCCGAGGATCAGGTCGAAGAGCGGTCGCGGGTACCGACCGGTGAACAGCACGATGACGCCGGCCACCAAGACCAGGATGCTGATCAAACCGCCGGCCGAGTACGCCCAATGATCACCGCGGGAGACGAGGTAACCGCCGCCGAGGAAGAAGCCGATGATGATCAACTGCGGCAGGCCCAACAGCCACTTCACCAGCACCAGGCCGCGCGAAAGCCTTGCGGGATAGTCGATGTACAGCGTTGCTGGGTACTCCGGACGCTCCTCGAGGCTGAAGGGTGGATACCGGTCGGTGCCAAGTGCCGAGTAGCCGTAGAAGGCGACCCTCCAGGACCACCGCAGGACTGCAACAGTGAAGTCGAACAGCGGTCGCGGATATCTACCGGTGAACAGGATCGCGAAGAAGGCAGCGACGCTGACCACGCCAACCGCGACCCAGAGCAAGGAGAGCACCAAGAGGTGGGGGATGATCAACGCCCACTTCACCAGCCAGAGCCCGCGTCCCAGCGGCTCCGTGAGCCTTCCCTCGATACGGACTGGATTGCTTGCGGCAGCCGACGTCATCGTGCACATCTCCCCGGTGAGAGCCCCTGGCTGAGGGGTCACCTTCCACCGTTCCCTGTCCGGTCCGGGCGGGGAAGGGGACCTGGCCACGGCCGTGCAGGACGAAAGTCCCGTCACTGGGAGCCGTTGTCGCCTGCTGCATCTCGGTGAATCTCGCGTAGGCGGTCGGGGAACCGGCAACCCTGGAAGCGGGTCGCACATTCCCAGCCCCGCGTCCCAGGTCCGTGCGGTCAAACAGCGCGCTGTGCGGACCACCCATCCGTTTCGTTTCGTCTCGCCGCCGCCCGATGGGGACCACGAAAGCTGATGCGAGTCGGTCGGCCATGCCCGTGTCCGGCGTTGGGGGCCGGCCAGGATGAGGTGCCGTCGGGTGAGCAGGCAGTCTTCTGACCGGGGGAGCGCAAGGCGTCGGACGTGCCATCGCGACTCGGTTCGCCGCCGACGGTGACGTGGTGATCGTCGACGTCGCAGAACGACTGGACTGGCCTCACGACCACGTCCATCTGCTCAGCGGCGACGTCCGAGATCCCGAAACGGCCCGGAATGCACGCTCGCCGTCCGGGGGGATCGTCAACGTCTCCTCGCGCCAGGCTCAGCGGGCGGTGCGTTGCTGCATCCCCTCGGCCGGGTGGCCACCGCCGAGGAAGTCGCCGACGCGGTGGATCAGGCCAACAGCGGTTCCTCGTGTCGGACGAGCATCGCTTGGTCACAAGGCAGCTCGATCGCCGTCCACGGACGGATCGTTGGCGCGCGCCCCGGCTGATCAGACCAGGCGCCTGGCCACCACCGCATAGAGCGGATCGCCACGATCATCGTGATCCGGAGTGCGGAGTGAGACCTCGGGCTCGCCGAACCGCCCGGTGAGGCGAACGTACGCCGCGGCGATCGCGCAACGTGTCGGCTCGTCGGCGTGCAGCCAGCCGGCCACCGCCTTGCTGGGGAAGAGGCGGTTGGAGAACGTCAGCACGGCGGGCGCACCAGGTCGCAGGACCCGGGCGGCCTCGCGCAGGACCTCGACAGGGCGGACCAGGTAGTCGACGGATACGCAGCAGAGCACCGCGTCGAAGGTCGCGTCGGCGAAGGGCAGCGCCGGATCGGTGTTGAGGTCTTGCACAATCCGCGCGGTCGCCATTGGATTGGCGTCGAGCTCGGCGCGGTTCATGCCGAGCACCACCAGTTCGGCAGGCGCGGTTCGCAGGTGTGACACCCACGACGACATCAGGTCGAGGACCCGCCGCGGTTCCTCCGCCGACCCGTCGATGCGAAGTTCGGCGTAAAGGTCGCAGACGGCCGCGATCGCGCCGTCGTCGATGTGGGTGACCAGGCGCGGCGGCCCGTAGAACGCCGCGTCCGGCCGCTCATCCTCGCGAGCAAAGAAGCCAGGCGGGAACGCTCCGGCGCTCATATCGCCGCCGCGCGCGCGTCGGTGGCCGGGTGGTCGGCCGCGACGACGACGACGTCGGAGAGCGAGGTCTTGAAGTGGGTGTCGAGTCCGGCGTCGAGCATCCGGGCAGCCACGCTGACTGCCATTCGTCCGAGGTTGACGGTCAGCGGGTCATCGTCCATCGAGTCGACACTATGCCGGTGGCGGGTCCGAGGCCGAGCTCCGGCGAAAACCTCCTCGAGCTCGGCCGGCGTCCGTTCCAGCGACTCCTTGGCGCGACCGGCCAGCGGCAGGTGCAGCAGCTGCCGTGCTCGAACGTCCCATTTCGACAAGTCCGCCGAAAACGATCCGGCAGACTCGCACAAAGAGGAATGCAACAGACAAATTGACGCCGGTGCCGTCGAAAGCAAAACGAACGCGACCTCGAGCGCTTTGGGATTCATTTTCGAAGGGTGACAGTCCGGCCGAGGTGCGACACTTCTTTCGCACTTCGCGTGGCGGTCGCGATTGGGTTCGGTTCAATCGGGCAGACTGACCAATTCGGTCCCAGAAGGGAACAACGGTACAATCAATGACAAAGGCTCAGCCCGACCAGACCACCGCAACCCAGGCGCCGGTCAGCACCCAGCGAGCAATCCTCAACACCATCAAGGGTGCCGCAGGCAATCTTGTCGAGTGGTATGACGTCTATATTTACACGGTCTTCGCCGTCTATTTCGAGGCAGCGTTCTTCGACCCGGCGGACAAGAACTCGACGATCTACGTGTACGGGATCTTCGCCGTCACCTTCATCATGCGACCGATCGGATCATGGTATTTCGGCCGATTCGCCGACCGGCGCGGACGACGGGCGGCACTCACGGTCAGCATCACGCTGATGTCAGCCTGCTCGTTGCTCGTCGCTCTCATGCCGACTCGGGAAACCATCGGCGGTTGGGCGGCCATCATCCTCATCGCCGCCCGTCTGCTGCAGGGCTTCGCCACTGGTGGTGAGTACGGCACGTCAGCCACCTACATGTCGGAGGCGGCGACGACGAAACGCCGGGGATTCTTCTCGTCCTTTCAGTACGTCACCCTGGTCGGTGGCCATGTGCTCGCCCAGTTCACCCTCCTCATCCTGATCAGTTTCATGCCGGTGCAGGACATCAAGGATTGGGGTTGGCGCATCGGATTCTTCATCGGCGGCATCGCCGCGCTCGTGGTGCTGTGGATGCGACGCACCATGGATGAGTCGCTGTCCCAGGAACACCTGAGCGCCGTGAAATCAGGACAAGACACGTCGTCCGGGTCGATGAAGGCGCTGCTGACGACGTACTGGCGACCGCTGGTGTGGGTTTTCCTGGTGACTGCGGGCGGGACGATTGCGTTCTACACCTACAGCGTCAACGCGCCGGCCATCGTGAAGAAGACGTTCGGTGAAGATGGCGCCACCGCGGCCACCTGGGTCAACCTGCTGGGGCTCGTTTTCCTCATGGTGATCCAGCCGATCGGCGGCCTGATCAGCGACCGGGTGGGTCGCAAACCGCTGCTCGTGTTCTTCGGCGTGGGCGGTGTTCTGTACACCTGGGTCCTGATCACCTTCCTGTCGCAGACGACCTCGTCTGTCAAGGCATTCCTGCTGACCGCGATCGGCTACGTCATCCTGACCGGATACACCTCGGTCAACGCGATCGTGAAGGCCGAAGTCTTTCCGGCACACATCCGGGCCCTGGGCGTGGGTCTGGGATATGCGTTGGCCAACTCCATCTTCGGCGGCACCGCGCCGGTGATCTTTCAGGCCTTCTCCGGTGCCGATATGACCAACATGTTCGTCATCTACGTCACGGCCGTCATTGCTGTCAGCCTCGTGGTCTACATCTTCTTCATGAAGAACAGGGCGGTCACTGCGCTCGACCGGGAGCAAGGAAGCGCGTGGACCGGCGCGATGACGACAACCCGTGTCTAGTTGGTGATCTCCGGCCCGCTGGGGCTGGATGGCTGACTGCCGGCGAGGTGATTCCGGGAGCGAAGAGTACTTCGGTATCAACAATTTGTGGCCGGGTCACCTGCTGTTGCGTCCACGAGCAATCAACATCGGTGTTACGCGGGTGGGTTAAGGGACCTGGGGTGTGGCGGTATCCCGTATCGCACGGCGTGCTCGGCTTTCAACCGATTTCGCGCCGCGGTCACTTCCTCGACGTCGCACGCGCGGGCCCGCGCCACCCGCTCGTCTGGAACGCCCCTGGTGGCCAGCGACTCCAAGAGGCGCAACTCCGTCTCATTGAGCTCGATGCGGACTGCTTGTAACAGCAGCAGAGCGTCGACCAGGTCGTCATCGCTCACCTCTGTTGTGCCGTCTGTGGCAAGGTCCGGGTCACTTCTCGGTTCGTCGGACCGCTCGGCCTGCAAGCTAAGCCGTCGAACGAGATCGAACACCGGACTCGTGTCCACGAGGAGATAATGTCGTCCGTTGGGGAATTGTTCCGTTCGACCTGGGAAATCCGGCGGGAGGTGCCGCTGAAGCCGACCGGGACCGAGGATCACCGTCTGCTCGTCAAGGCTCACGCGCTGCCGGCGATGATCGACACCGTTCATTGATGACCCCCGCAGGACGCGTACCGGGTAAGGCTCCGTGAGACGGGATCGTAGCTCCATGACCCGCGGGTGGGGTGGGCGTCCTACCAAGAGCTGAGCCCTGTTGATGACGCTCACCTGAAAGTACCCAGACCTGCTTTGCGGCGTCAGGGGATCGTCGCAACATCCCAGGTGAAGGGGTGTGCGGATGCCGGCTCCGCTGAGCGCGGTGGTGTTGCGTGGAGTGGTCGAGCTCTTGGCGACAGGGTTGAGTCCGGTGGAGGTTGCGCGCCGGACCGGCGTGTCGAAATCGAAGCTCTACCGTTTGCAGCACAGCATGGGCGGAATGTATCGAATCCCGCAGACTCTGCATTCGTCTCGGTTCCTCAGCCTTGATGACCGATGCGAGATCGCCCGGCTGCGGGATGCTGGTTTGACGGTCCGGCAGGTCGCCGACCGGCTCGGCCGGGCGCCGGCGACGATCAGTCGGGAGCTGCGCCGTAACGTGCGAGTAAGGACCGGGGGCTACGAGCCGGCGCGGGCGGATCGCCTCTCGTGGGAGCGCCGATGGCGCCCGAAACCCTCGAAACTGTCGAAGTCACCGGAGCTGCGGGAGAAGGTGCAGGCCATGCTCGCGAAACATCCAACAAATCCCGCTGATCCTCAGACCGACCCTGCACCCAACCATGATCCCAAGATCAACACGTCGGGGCCAGGACCGACACAGTTATTCAGGAGTCTCCTAGCGTACCGCGCCGGTGATTCGTTGCATAAGTCGTCCGATTGAGGTGAGGATTTGTTCGGCGGTCTTGGTCCAGATGAACGGCTTGGGGTCACTGTTCCAGGCCTTCACCCAGGCGCGGATGTCGGCCTCGAGTGCTTGAACGGATCGGTGGTCCCCGCGGTGGATGAGTTGATCGGTGATGTGAGCGAACCATCGTTCGACCTGGTTGGTCCAGCTGGAATATGTGGGGGTGAAATGCATATGGAACCGGGGATGGTCGGTGAGCCATTTGCGGATGGCCGGTGTCTTGTGAGTGCCGTAGTTGTCGCACACGAGATGAATGTCGAGATCAGCGGGGACCTCGTTCTCGATCTTGATCAGGAACTTGCGGAACTCGATGGTGCGGTGCCGTCGGTGCAGGCTGGAAATCACCGTTCCGTCGGCGGTGTTGAACGCCGCGAACAGGCTGGTGGTGCCGTGCCGGACGTAGTCATGGGTGCGTTTCTCCGGCATGCCGGGCATCATCGGGAACGCCGGTTGCGACCTTGCCAGGGCTTGGACCTGGGATTTCTCGTCCACGCAGAGCACGACAGCTGCCTCCGGGGGATTCAGGTACAGCCCGACGACGTCGTAGACCTTCTCCACGAACATCGGGTCGTTGGACAGCTTGAAACCGTCGGTCCGGTGCGGTTTGAGCTCGAACGCGTGCCAGATCCGGCCGATCGTCGACGGCGAGAGACCGGATTTCTTGGCCATCGATGTGCGGGACCAGTGGGTGGCGTTCTCCGGGGTGGATTCCAACGTGTCGACCACAATTCTTTCCACCTGATCGGCGGTCACCGACGGCACCCGGCCCGGGCGGGGGTCGTCGGCGAGCCCGTCCAATCGCAATTCAAGAAACCGCGCGCGCCATTTCCCGACCGTCTGCTGTGTGACGCCTTCCCGGGCAGCGACTTCCTTGTTCGGCAAACCCTCCGCGCAGCCGAGCACGATCCTTGACCGCAACGCCAGCGCCTGCGACGACTTCCGCCGGCTCGCCCACCGCTCGAGCTGCTCACGTTCCTCAGAAGACAACTCCAGTAACGCCTTTGGGCGACCAGTTCGAGGCATACCCCGATCCTACCACTTATTAAGCGTTTCAACGGCGCGCCACACTAGAAGCACACCGGTGAGCAGCATGTCGGCGAGTCGTTGCGTTTCCTCATGCCGGGTCCGGGCCGACCGCGTCCCCCGGCCCGGTGGGTGGCTGCCGCTGTGGTGCAGGCGGCTCGTAGATCTCGGTGGTGATGGCAAGCGGCAGTCGCACCGACATGCGGCCGGTGCTGCCGGGTCGGCCTGCTTGCCTTTGCGTCGCGGGTTCGGAGGTGCCCGATGGCGATCCTTGGGGTCAAGCCGGTGGTCGCAACACCGGTTGAACCAACGGAGGCAGATCCAGGCGAACTGCAATCGGGCGCCGTCGGCGATCCGAGGCTTTCACACATCCGGCGCCCCCCGTGTCCGATCTCACCTTGCCGCGGGACCCGGTCAGGAATCGAGAAGCGCACTCGGTGCAACGCTCTTAGCGTGATGACACGGTCCGCTCGTGACCGGCCGCCAGTCGGCGCAATCCCGAAGGAGACGTTCATGAGCAATTCGATTCGCAGCGTGGTCATTCCAGTGTCCGATCTGGACGCCTCCAAGGCGATCTACACCGCGGCCTACGGAACGCCGCACACCGACGAGTCTTATTACGTCGGCTACAACGTCGACGGGTTCGAGATCGGCCTAAATCCGGCGAACGACACCGACGGACCCGTGGTCAACCTCGACGTCGACGACCTCGACGCGGCCCGAGAGGCGCTGCTCGACGCCGGCGCCGTTGAGAAGTCGGCGCCTCGCCAGGTCGCACCGGAGGTGCGAATCTGCGTACTAGCGGACAAGGACGGCAACCCGATCGGTCTCCGCGGCAAATAGCCGCAACGCGTCGAGCAGGAAGATCGCGGCAGGCGGACTGTGGAAAGAAGAAGAGAGGACTACGCGGGCCGCGAACGCGCTCGAACGCAGGAATGCTCGGTGACGCGCCGCTGCTGGGTGCAACCCAACGGATCGCGCGCCGCTGGAGCATTCAAGGTGTCGGGATGACTCTAGGTGCCATGATCGGCAACATGACGGAGTCGCGTCCCGCCCTCGCCGAGGACATGTCAGGTCAAGAGCTGCTGCGCTGGTATTGGCTCCGAAGTGAGCTCGCTACCCTCGCCCTGTCCGTAGGCGTGGCCGCGAGTGGCGGCAAGCAGGAGCTCACCGCGCGACTCGTGGCCCACCTCGATGGCAGTACGCCGCCACCCGCGGGTCCGCGACGTCTGCCGGCGCCGCCGTTGCTGGCCGAGCCGTTGACCCCAGCGACTCTGATTCCTGCCGGGCAACGCTGCACACAACAGCTGCGCCGCTATTTCATCGCCGTCATCGGACCCTCGTTCTGCTTTAGCCACCGCGTCCGACCGTCCCGTCGAGGGCACCTCGAACAGGACGTCAACGGTGCTGTCCCGGGGTTGTCGCTGTCTTGATCATCTTGGTTCCGCACCGGATCGCCTTCCAGGCCAGGCCAGGCGCGACTCCGGTGCGGACGGACCGGACCAACCACCGTCAGGTGCACGGCCGATGCCTACAACGCCTCCGGGGCGCGATAAGCCTCGGCCAGAAATACTGCATCGCCCGCGACCCGACGGGCTTGCCTGAGCCCCGTTTGCCGGGACGACTGGCACCGCGGTTTCTGAAGTGCCCCAGCGCAGTCATGCGCTGGGTTACCTGACTCCGAGGTGTGGGGCACCGCCGGCCCTGATCTGGTCCGGGTCACAACGAGACCGTCGGGGGCGGCGTGTGTTTCGGTGATGATCCGGCCAGCAGCTGGTGGAGGTAGGTGGCGACGATGTCGTGGAAGATCGCTGGCTCTTCGGAGAATGGGAAGTGGCCGGCGTCGGGAACGAGGACCAGCCTGGCGTCGGGGATACCAGCGGCCAGTGCCCTGCTGGCGGCCGGGGGGCACACCCAGTCATAGTGGCCGGCAACCACCAATGTGGGCGGGAGGATGTGCGCTAACCGGGGGCGCAGGTCGTAGCCGTCGGCTAGTCCGCGCCGTGATTCGTTTCATAGTCGTCCGATTGATTGAGGATTTGTTCGGCGGTCTTGGTCCAGATGAATGGCTTCGGGTCAGTGTTCCAGGCCTTCACCCAGGCGCGGATGTCTGCTCGAGTGCTTGGACGGATCGGTGGTCGCTGCGGCGGATGAGTTGATCGGTGATGTAGGCGAACCACCGTTCGACCTGGTTGATCCAGCTGGAATACGTGGGGGTGAAATGCATATGGAACCGGGGGTGGGCGGCGAGCCATTTCGGATGGCCGGCGTCTTGTGGGTGCCGTAGTTGTCGCACACGAGATGAATGTCGAGGTCTTCGGGGACTTCGTGCGTCGATCTTGATCAGGAACTTGCGGAACTCGATGGTGCGGTGCCGTCGGTGCAGGCTGGAGATCACCGTTCCGTCGGCGGTGTTGAACGCCGCGAACAGGCTGGTGGTGCCGTGCCGGACGTAGTCGTGGTGCGTTTCTCCGGCATGCCGGGCATCATCGGGAACGCCGGTTGCGACCTTGCCAGGGCCTGGACCTGGGATTTCTCGTCCACGCAGAGCACGACAGCTGCCTCCGGCGGGTTCAGGTACAGCCCGACCACGTCGTAGACCTTCTCCACGAACATCGGGTCGTTGGACAGTTTGAATCCGTCGGTCCGGTGCGGTTTGAGCTCGAACGCGTGCCAGATCCGGCCGATCGTCGACGGCGACAGACCCGATTTCTTGGCCATCGACGTGCGGGACCAGTGGGTGGCGTTCTCCGGGGTCGATTCCAACGTGTCGACCACTATCCTTTCCACCTGTCGGCGGTCACCGTCGGCACCCGGCCCGGTCGCGGCTCGTCGGCGAGCCCGTCCAATCGCAACTCTACAAACCGCGCCCGCCATTTCCCTACCGTCTGCTGTGCGACACCTTCCCAGGCAGCGACTTCCTTGTTCGTCAAACCCTCCGCGCAGCCCAGCACGATCCTCGACCGCAACGCCAGCGCCTGCGACGACTTCCTCCGTCGCACCCACCGCTCGAGCTGCTCGCGTTCCTCAGAAGACAACTCCAGCAACGCCTTTCGGCGTTTTCTCGCCGAAGAAGAACTGGGCGATCTCGGGGACGAATCCACTGAGCGGTAGTAACAGCCCGGGAATCTCGGTGTGCCGGGGACCTGCGTAAAACGGGGCGACCAGCTCGTCGAACGCCGCCAACGATTCGGCCGAAATGTCACCACCGAACAACCGTGCCGCCACCTGGACCGCTCGGGCGGACGACCGCTCGGCCAATCCCGGTGGTGGATTGTCATCCGGCAGCACCACCAGGGTCGGAGCCGTATCGCACAGGATGAGCCCGCGGACCAGGTCTGGGCGCCGTAGGGCCAGATGCAGGGCCACAAAACCACCGGACGAGTGCCCGAAAACCACCGGTTCGTCGATTCCCAACAGATCGCACACTCCGGCGACGTCATCAGCCATCTGCTCCAGGGTGCACGTGCGCACATCAGGACGGCCGGATCGGCCTTGACCCCGCAGATCCAAGAACACCACCTGGGCCAGCTCGCGGAGGCCGCCAAGACCGGGTCTGAGGTAGCCCTGATCGAACCCCGGACCGCCGTGCAGCACAACGATTGTCGGGCGTTCGATCAGCCGACCCGGCTCGTCGAAGGCCAGCTGGGATCCATCGACATCGACATAGAGCCGAGTCCCGTTCACCGAGATCAACATGGCGCCCTCCTTGACCTGCACCCGCCGCCAATGACGGGTGCCCGCCAACGAGATGCCCCGGGAATGGGAAAAGTTCGATACCCACCGCAACTTTGACGCGGAATAATGGAGATCGGTGTTGTTGAGCATGGACTACCCGACCGATACCGAGCTGGTCGCGGCCGCACGCAGCGGCGACGTGGCCGGGTTTGGCGTCCTCATCGAACGGCACCGAGCCCGGATGCTTGCCGTTGCGGTCAGCCTGCTCGGCTGGAACCCTGGCACCGAGGACGTCGTCCAAGACGCGAGCATCATCGCGATGCGCCGACTCGACCAGCTCCGCGACCCTGCTGCGGCGGGCCCCTGGCTCATGGCGATCACCCGCAACGCCGCGCGGATGCGGCTCCGCACACCGGACCGCGAGACGCCGGTCGACCTACTCACACTGGAACGAGCACACCCGGGGCCCTCTCCCGAGGAAATCCTCGACGGTCACGCGTTCCGCGACTGGGTATGGTCCGCGGTCAATGAGCTGTCCGAGCCCCTCCAGGTGCCGCTACTGCTGCGTTACTTCACCCCGGCCACGTCCTACCAACAGATCGCCGCGGTGTGCGATGTGCCAGTTGGTACCGTCCGGAGTCGATTGAACGAGGCCTGCCGGAAACTCGCAGCCGCTCTGCAAGGGTGCGCCGACGGTGCCCACGATGACACCGACGCGGTCACCGAGCGCCGTCGACAGGTTGCCGAGAATCTGCTCTCAGCCGCCGACCGCGGTGAAACCCTGGCGGCGTTGACCGCCGCCGCCGACCCCGACCTGCACCTCATCGGCCCACAGGGACAGCAAGGTCGCGGCCCTGGCGTGCTGGCCGAGATCATGGATAGTGACGTTGCCGCCGGCGTGCACCAGCGGTTACGACAGGTCACCGCCGGCCATCGCATCACCATCCTGGACTGCGAGTTGCGAAGCCCCGCATGGGACCCCGAGCACTGCCCCCCGGGCGTGCTGTGGGTTCTCACCATGCACGACGAATGGATCCAGAAAGTCCGGCTTTTCCACCCCACCCCGAAACCCACGATCACGGATTGATCGAAAATCACGGTCCAGTCCCGGTTTGGTGTCGCGGGTACCGCCATCGGGACAGTGCGCGACGGTGAACCGACCCCGACAGAAGTCCCGAACGTTGAGGTGTGGGTGAGCGGACGGCGCCTATCGCCGGTCCCGGCGTGCGGTATCCGGACCGCTTGGCGCCGTGGCACTGCGCGAGGCGCGCGTCGAAGTGTCCTTTGACGAACCGCATTCGGGACGTCAGTGGTCGCCCCAAGAATGGCCGCTGCCCATGATCATTTGCGTTCCGCGGGGGATCCATCACCGGGACATCAAGGTGCTGTCGCGGAACGAAAATGATCAAGGTAGCGACAGCCCTGTGACAAACTTCCGACGTCGGGTTTGCGGCGTTCGGCTTGCGGTCCACTTTCCCGCGTGGGTGCCCCACAAGTGCGAATTGGCCTCTGGTGAACGTGTCGCTGCGACGCGAGGCTGCCCTGCGGACTCGGTAAAGATCATGTCGGCGAGATCGACGATCGAGCCGCCCGTGACCCATAGCGGTTTCGGCTTGCGAGGACGTGATCGAAGATGCTGGCCTGGGGCCGACCTCGTCAAATAGCCTCATGGTTGTGAGTAACGACGACTTGAAAGCGACGCTGGTCAGCATCGAACGCAAGGGCTGGGACTCGCTGTGCGACGGCACGGGCGGAGGCTTCTACGGCTCCCTGATGACCGACGATGCGGTGATGGTGCTGGCCAACGGGGCGGTCATGGATCGCGAGGCCGTCGTTGAGTCGCTCAAGCAGGCGCCCCCGTGGCGGACGTACGACATCGACGAGGTCCGCCTCATTCGCAGCGGCTCGGACAGCGCCACGCTTGTCTACCTGGGCAGCGCGTATCGAGAGGGCGATGAGGCTGCCTTCACGGGCGTCATGTCGAGTGTGTACAGGCACCGCGACGATGCCTGGCACCTCGCCCTCTACCAGCAAACCCCGATTGTGCCCACTGACTGACCGTTCGAGCGATGCCGTACGCGGATCGTCACTGAAAACCTCCGCCGAGGTCACCTTCGAAGGCATCGGCCCGTGGGACATCCCGATGCTGGAAAACTCCATGCTGGCGATGTGGGAAGACATCCCGGAAAACCTTGTTGCGTGGGCGGGCAGTGCGACCAGAAACCTCGACCAGACCGACATCTGGTGGCTGTACAACTGGGGGATCGACAGCACGTCCGGGATGCAGGACATCTCCCGGGCGATCCCCAGCTTCTACGCCTTCGACCACTACTTCGAAAAGTGGTTCGACTATCCCGAACGCTATGCGGCAAAGCTGATCAACAGCGGCATCTCGATGTGGTCAGTCACGACTTCACCCCCGGTGGCCAGGAAGACCCGCGCATCGAAGCGTTGTACGCGGTCCACAAGTCTCGGTGGCTGGCGCGGTACATGCAGGACGTCGGGATCAAGATTATCCCCAACATCACCTGGCGCGACGGCGACGAGGACTTCCTGCGCAACACGGTGCTGGCCACCCTGCCGGTCGGCATCCCGGTGATCGCCATGCAGTTGCAGACCCTGGACGAGAACGCCGTTGCCGGTGGCGTTTCCACCTATCTGCGGCACATCAAGCTGGTGTTCGACACACTCAGGCCGCAGGGCGCGATCCTGTACCTGAGGCGCGGTCATCAAGGGCTCGTGGCGTTGTGTGTGCGAGGTCGGAACGGCCCCGCCGGCTGGGGCGGCAAGGCGCAGAATGAGACGAATCTCGTGAGCCGAGGATTGGATGCAGCCGATGAACGACAGGACTTCAGGTCGAGGTGAGGTGCCTCGCCGCCGAGGCAAGCAGACAAAAACTCCTCGGGAGCTGAAATATTACACCAGCGGAGATGACGATGGGGGCGCCGGAGTTCGAGAGCCTCGGCGACCGACTCCGGTCGTCGGGCCGCGGCAGGAGGAGAATTCCAGGGAAGACATCGCGGAATGCCGGTGATCAGGACAGCGATGAAACCGTCCTCCGGGACAGCGCACTTGGGCGTTTTCGGCGGTCTCCGCGACGGTGTCGACGCGGTCCAGAACCATTCGCCCGCGGATGTCTTTGTCGTCGTTCAGCAGGAAGAGAACCAGCGCACAAAGGGATGGCTCACCGGCGTCCATGCTCGACGACCGTTTGGGGGCCGCCCCCGGAACATGGAGTGGTGCCGTCAACTCAACTTGCTCAATTTGGGGTTCCCCCGGCTGGAGGGTGACCTATCGATTCTCGCAGGCGCCGAATGTATCCACTCTCGGTTGCGGCCAAGCCACCGGCTGGAACGCACAGTACCAGGAGTTCTGGACCGGACTCGGCTGCGGCGCAAGCGGCACGGCCACGGTGGACTGGGGCAACGTCATCGCTCAGCCCAAGCTCAAAGCGTATCGCGCCAATCCGCCCGCCGGCACTACTTTGGTCTTCGTCCATTGACCTACCGTGGCGTTTTCAGCCGCGAACAGTAGAGGAGCGTTCTGATGCGATTGCCCCCGCCACCGAGATTAAGCGCAGCCGCCCTACTATGGTGGGGCTTGTGGCTCTTCCTCGGACAAATGGCCTTTGTCTGGCTTTACTCGTGGTTCATCAACGATATTTCCAAGGCCACGCCAGCGTATCAATTCCTGACCGACAACTACGTGTATCTGTCGCCGGTTCTTTGGTTGGTGCAGACCGCTGGGGCGGTCATGATCGCGGGTGCATTCATCGTTCGTTCCCTTGGTGGTTCCGCCAACTCGCTCGGCAAGCAGGGAGACAAACAGTCTGCTGAGGTCGAACAGGGCAACCAGCCTAACTGATATGTAGGCCGTGTTTGTCAAGGGGTAGGGCAGAAATTGCGACCTGAAAATTTGGCTGGGGTCGCGGCGTTGGGCCTGTTGGACCACGGCGGTGACGGTGAGTCGTGAGCGTGTCTTGGCGACGCGCGGGTCGGCGCGGCTGGGCTGGGGCATCCTGAGGTTTCGTCGGCGCGGTCGCCAGCCTGGGAAGGGGATGCCATGTTCGAGGCGACGGAGTTCTTCGCGAGTTTCTCGGTGGACGACATCAGCGTGGCGAAACAGTTCTACGCCGGAACGCTCGGCCTGGATGTGGGGGAAACGGACCTTGGCCAGCAGTGGACGCGGGAGCTGTGGTTGCAGTTGGCAGGCGAACGCCGGTTGATGATCTATGCGAAGCCCGACCACACGCCTGCGACGTGCACGGTCCTGAATTTCCCGGTCGACGACATCGGCCGGGCCGTCGACGATCTCGCCGCCCGTGGGGTCACCATGGACACCTTCGATGCCTACGAGTCTGATGCCAGGGGCATCCACCGGGTGGGCAATCATTCGATCGCCTGGTTCCGTGACCCGGCCGGGAACGTCCTGGCCATTGACGAAGAACACTGACTTTCGTCAGGTGCCCGGCGGAGCCTTCCGTTCGACCTGCGGGTAAATGCTGTGGGGCTGGGTGCGCTGATCCTGCCCTTTCGTCTGTGTGCATGGGAGTGATCCGAGATGGAGTGGGACTTTTCCCCTGCGAAGGCACCTTCCATTTCTGCCCGCCCAGAGGCCACAAAGGGGCTGATCCAGTAAGTCGCACGGCTACTTCGGCCGTCCCGAAAGCCGAACGCTGAACTGGACAAACGTCCACTGCCAGGGATCCGTACGGAACTGCCGTGGCCGTGCGCCGGATGAGGTGCGTGTCAGGGACCGTCCTGCCCATGTCGACGACTTGCTTGCCGACGGAGTACTCAGCCCCGACCAGCACGCGGAACAGCGCTCGCGCAGCCTCGGCGAGCATTTTGAGCGAGGTCCTTCTGCGGAGTGGGTCGAGTGTGTCCTGCAGCGTCCCTGCGAGCGGTCCTTACGTGCGCTGCGCTCTCGGCTCGTCTAGCAGTCGGGCGACGTGCAGGACCGCGCCCCAACCGCGGCGGATTCTGCCGGTTGGGCGCAATGCGGTGCGATGTCGAATTTCGGTGAACAGCCGCTCTCGGCGCTCGGGCGCCATGGCAATGTGGCCGGAGAAGGTTCGCAGCAGGCGGATGTAACTCTCCGCGTCGTAGTCGACCGCCCAGTCGATGTGGTCGACGGCAAGTACCTCGAACAGGCCGGACTCTTCGATCTCGGCTGTTCGCTCGGGCAGCTCGCCGGGTGCGGGCCGTGGCGCGGCCTCGGGCAGGCCATGGCCGATGTCGTCGTAGACCTCTTGAATTTCGTCGAAGAAGGGATCGCCGCCAGCTGGAAAGACGTGATCGGCGCTCCAGATAGCCAAGTGCCCGCCGGGCTTCAGCGCGCGGGCGGCCAGTTGGTACCGCAGCTCGGGGTCTAACCAGTGCCAGGCGGTCGCGGCCACTACTGCGCCATACTCGCCGAGCGGCGCACTCCAGTCCTCGAATCGGGCGTTGATGACCTCGACCGGGTATCCGATCAGGTTCGTTGAGGCCCGAGCGGCGAGCGCTGGACCCGGCTCGAGCGCGGTAATCCGCAGACCACGTCGGGCAAGTGGCAGCGTCGCCTTCCCCGGGCCAGCGCCGACCTCGAGCACTCGCTCACCCCGACCCAGACCGGTCAGCGCGACAAGCCTGTCAAACAACTGCTCGGGGTAGTCCGGCCTCGCGTCCTGGTAAAGGTCTGCAGCGAGGTCGAACGTCATGCTCAGCCGATCCCGGTCGTCGTTCACCACACCCGCAATCCTGCCCGCCACGCGGTCGACAGTTGTCGAGTGCCACGATTAATGCGCGAGGTCGGCGAACCGTGACAGGTGGAGCTGGTGGGCGACGGCAACGGGTCGCCGCGGGGCCGTTCCGGTGCTTGGCCACGATCAGGTCGGCCTCGCCCGCCCGTGGGGCGTCGGGCCTCCCAGGCATCCGGCCGGTGGCACCAGGATCACCATGTCGGCGTCCTGCCCCAGCGAACAGGAGTCACGCGAGACCCGACAGCATCGGCCGCTTGTCGGTCCGCTGCCCCGGGCCACGGTTCAGCTTGGGGCTGAGGGCGATGACGGGCACCTCGAGCTCCTCGGCGAGCAGCTTCATCTGCCGGGAGAACTCGCTGACCTCCTGCTGCCGGGACTCCACCCGCTTGCCGGAGGTCATCAGCTGCAGGTAGTCCACCACGATCAGCAGCGCGTCGACGTGGCGTGGGCGTACCCGAAGCGGTGGGCGATGACGACGTAGGTTCGCCGGCGGGTCGATCCGTCGGTTGGGGGATGTTCAGCGGGCGATCTGGAATCGGCCGTGTCCTTTGCCGGAGATGGCGCCGGTCCACAGCCGACACTCGTCGGTGCGCCCGGTTTTGACGTGCGACCGAGTACCGGGCGACGGGTTCCGGTCGGTAACGGCGAGCCGTGAGTCACGCGCCGTGGGCTTGCATCATCAGCGGCCATAGGCGGAGCCCGCAGATAGTCCCGCGTACGTGCGTGTCGGGTTCCGTCTCCCACCGTCCGGCACTCGGATTAGCGGGGACCAGCCAAGCCGCAGGTCGACTGGGACGAGTTCTTGCATCTACTGCAACTCGTCTCATCTTGGTGCCGATAAGCGACATTATGTCAACTAGAAGGAGCATTCTTGCATGGGATGCACGATCCGCTCTCTCCTGCGCTTCGACTGGGCCGCGTCGGGATCAGCGCGCTGACCTGCGGTGAAAAGTCTGTTGGTTCGCAACAGCCACTGGGATCACGGACCAGCCCGTCGGTCCTGTCTGGAGGGCCCTCAGTGCGTGGTTCGTGAGGATCGGTAGACGGTTTCTCGGCTGATGCCGAAGTTGCGCGCCAGCGTTGCTTTGGCCCTGACTTGGCTCAATTTAGTGCGCACCGGCGGCTTGCCGGATTGCGGTCAGGGCCTGGTGGAGGTCGGCGGGTAGCGGGTCTGCGGCGGTGATGGTTTGTTCGCCGGCTTGGATCTCGATGGTGCGGTAGCGGCGGGCGGTCCGGACGAAACGCTTGATGCTCCAACCGGTGTGGTTCTCGATCCAGCGGGACACGGCCAGCGCCGCGAACACGATGTTCAGGTGCGCTTCGATGGAATCGCGTTGCCGGTGGTAGATCGGTCTAGCTTGCAGGTCGTGTTTGGACATGCGGAAGGACTTCTCGACCTGCCAGAGCTGGTGGTAGGCGGAGATGACCGTGGGCGCGGTCGGGTTGGGCAGGTTGGTGACGTACCCCTTGATGCCGGCCAGTGCTCTGGCCTTGGTCTCCAGGTCGCGGTTGACGGCCCGGTCACCGCCGGACAGGGTGACGAACCGGTTCCGCTTCACCGGGACTTTCCCTGCCACTGCCTGCTCGGCCTTGCCGACCTGCTCATCGATCCCGCGTAGGGTGCGGCGTGCCCGGTCGGCCTGGTAGCGGTAGTAGATCGTGCGGTCGTGCTGGCCGGCGGCCTTCTCCTTGGCGTTGGCCGGCCAGGGTTGGGTGAACACGTGACCGTCCGGGATGTCCTGCCCGGCATGGGTTTTGCGCCATTGGTCGATCTGGTAAGGCACGTGCGGGATCCTCGCCCCGAGGATGTAGGTCAACCCGGCTGCTTCGATCGCGGCCTGGTTGGCAGCGGAGACCATGCCGGCGTCGGCGACGATGGTGACATCGCTGAGCCGGTGCGCGGCCTTGAACGCGTCGATGGTGGGCAGCATGGTGGTGGTCTCGGCCTTGTTGCCCTCGAAGGCCTGCACCATCAACGGAAAGCCCGTCCCGTCCACGAGCAGACCGATGGTGATCTGTGGCTCCAGGCGCCGCTCCTTGGAGAACCCGGGTATCCGGAACTCGTCCGCGGTGTCGGTCTCGAAGTACAACGTGGTGACGTCGTAGAGCACCAACACCCCAGGTCCCAGCCCTGCATGGTCGGCGCACACCGCCGAGAGCGCCCCCGGAAGGCGTCGGTAGCGAACGCTGGCAAGTGGCGTTTGACCGTCGGGTACGAGGGCGCGCCGATGCCGGCCTCGGCACCCGCATTAAACTCGACGGATGCACGGAACCAGCAAGCCAGTGCCGACCGTATTCAAATTATGACCTGGTACGAAGGCGCGGACTTTACGGGCGACTCCTATGACATTTACGGGGAGGACGGGGATTGTGACGGGGCGGGCTACGAGATGCATCCTCAAACTGGAGTCTTCTACTTCTGGGGTGAAGTTATGAGTTCCGCTCGTGGGGCAAACAGCTGCAATGTCGCTGACTTCTATAATCAAGCTCTGACGGTTCGTCAGACTTTCTCAATGCCAGTATCTAACCTGGGAAACGACCTGAACGACAACGTTGGGAAAATTCAGATCTGGAACAGGGATGCTTGTTCGCCAGCTCAGGGGCCTTGCTGATGCGCAGCGATCAGGACGACTACCAGATCGGGCCGGACGGATGGCCCATCGTGACCACGCCGACGTTGGACTCTGATTTCGCGATCAAGGTGTCGGTAGATGGGTCCGCACAGATGGAGCTGAGCGGTAGCGGCACCGAGTTGTGTCTTCAGGCAACCGAGCTATCCAGCTCTCTGGAGTCCTTGATTCAGGCTATATCCGACTTTCTCGACGGTCGCCAGATGGTGTCCGCGATGTGGGCATCAGAGCCTGGCGGAGTCCTCGTAGACTTTGCGCACGTCGGTCACGGGGCCGCCGCGTGTGTCGTCCATGAGATGGCCATGCCGGCTTGGTTTGGCGGACCGCAAGCTCAACCCCCTTGGGCACCCGTCCGCGGTGCGCTGCTTCTCGCAACCGTGCAGCCCACCGAAATTATCGAGTCAGCACTTGGCAGAACGCTCACTGACTTACAAGGACGCCAGACGAGCAATCAAGGTTAGCTTGTCCGAATGTGGCCGAATATCGCTCGACACAATCGAAAGTAGAGGAGACTTCCGCATGCCTACTCGGACCCTTCTAAGCAAGGTTGCAGTCGCCGTATGTATGGCCGCCACTATCAGCATTGGTTCCGGAGGTGTTGCTGCCGCCGTCGATGGCGTGGAGCAACGAGAACCACTAACTTATTGGTCCGAGTGCATTTATCCCGATCAAGTTTCGGTGCCGGAGAATGCTCTAATCGATAGGTTCACGGTTCGAGGAACAGCCAATGAAGCGGTGCTCTTCTGTGGTAGCGATTCGGGCTCAAGTGCGTTCTATGGTGGTGTTCGCCATATCAAAGCCGGGCACGGTTACGACTCGAATACAGAAGCTTGCATCGAACGGGTGCTTCAAAACCACCAGCGGATCGTCCAAGGCACCGACCCCTCCGGCAATGCGCTCGAATATGTCTATGCAGTTCCAAACTTCAAAGAGGTCTCGGTCGTGATCATGCTGAATGACAATAGCGTGCGTACCGTCTTTGCTCCAGGTGAACCCAATAACCAGCTAGATTACGCGCGGTGCGCCGCTTCAACCTAAGAAGGTCTTCGGCGTTCGACCGGGGACGGTGACGCTCGCAAAATGCGATCTCGAGCGTAGACAGCAGTCGGATGGCCACTCGGAAGCCAGCGCTCCCAGACCACGGTAATTCCTGACTTGGCTCAATTTAGTGGCTCTTCGCAGTTGACGGTGTAGTCGAGGTCGGCGCGTCGTAGGCGGGATCTGGGTCGAGGTCTTCCGATGATAGAAGTTCTCACACTGTCCTCACGGAAGACCTCGACATGGCTGACTCTACTTTTTCGACCCCTGATCTGACCACGTTCGCCCGGCTGGACACGCTCGGTCTGCAGGTCACCGGTCAGTTCCTGGAACCAGATCGCGCGGTGCTCGCCTGCCGGGTTGTCGCCCGCGACGACCGATGTGAGCGTTGCGGCGAGCAAGGGCGGCCGGGGGACTCCACCGGCCTTGAACGCGTCGATGGTGGGCAGCATGGTGGTGGTCTCGGCCTTGTTGCCCTCGAAGGCCTGCACCATCAACGGAAAGCCCGTCCCGTCCACGAGCAGACCGATGGTGATCTGTGGCTCCAGGCGCCGCTCCTTGGAGAACCCGGGTATCCGGAACTCGTCCGCGGTGTCGGTCTCGAAGTACAACGTGGTGACGTCGTAGAGCACCAACACCCCAGGTCCCAGCCCTGCATGGTCGGCGCACACCGCCGAGAGCGCCCCCGGAAGGCGTCGGTAGCGAACGCTGGCAAGTGGCGTTTGACCGTCGGGTACGAGGGCGCGCCGATGCCGGCCTCGTCCAGCACGCGCAGCGAGTCGAGCTTGCTGGTCGGCTCGATGATCCGCGCGAGCACCAGCGCGGTGAACACCTCGTCCCGGCCGGCGGCGACGTCCAGACCCAACGCGGTGAAACCGCAGGTCAGGGCATCGGTCAGGTGCCGCATCCGGGTCGAGGTGATCGGCAGCGCCGCTCCCGGCCGGACCGGCGAGCCGGCCTGGTCCAGACCGAGGTCGAACTCACCTTGGCCTGCCTGCAAACGCTGCCTGGCAACAGCTTTCAACAACTCCAACTCGGCGGCGTGATACGCCGACCCGATGTGCTCGATATCCCGTGATCCCCGGTGCGAGGAATGCACGATCTGCACCGCCCGCGCTCCCGACGCGGTCTTCACCGTGCGCACGTACGGAGACACCCGGCCACTCTACGGACCAGGTTTAGTGCGCACTTTCAGCCCCGACCGGCAACGTCTCCGCAGGTCACAGACCTACAAGATCAACATCACCTCGCCAGTGAGCCAAGTCAGGTCAGTGCGTGGTTCGTGAGGATCGGTAGACGGTTTCTCGGCTGATGCCGAAGTTGCGCGCCAGCGTTGCTTTGGCCACTCCGGCGATGCCTCGCTCAGCCAGCTGGGCGACTTTGGCCCCCTTCACGAACTGGTTGATTCACCCCCGGAAGGCAAATCGGGCGTGAGACCAAATGCGGTCGACTCCGCAAGCTATAGCCTTCCCATGGCTTGTGAGCTCTACGGTTTTACCCGGCCCGGTAATTGCGAGGCATTTCCGACCGGTAGCCGTACACCGAACATCATGCACCGGTGGCCGGCCCACGCCCGTGCGCCCGGGCGTACATGGCGAGAACCTCGGCGGTGCTGCCATGAACGTGAACGAACTGTTCGTCGATCACATGAGCGAAGTCGTCGACGGCACGGGCCAGCATGTCGGCGGCGAGTCGGACGTCGGCAGCGGTGGACGCCGACCCCCGTTCGGCCAGTTCTGCAGCCTGTCCGATGGTGGCCGGCAAGGAGGAGGCAGCGTCGGGGTCGCCGAAGTAGTAGGTCTCGGCGTACTGCATCAGGTCAACCCGCGCTTGGACCATCGCTGTCGTCAGGTCCAGCAGCAGCGTGCTCCCGGAACCGGATCCGACCATCGAGTTCCGATCGCCGGCGGCCGTGCGGCCCAGCAGGTCGAGCCGGATCGCCAGCACGCGTCGTCGGCTCAACGCCGGGTAGAGCTGCAGACCCCAGGAGACCGCCGCCGTCAGGATGGCAAATCCGATCAACGCCTCCAACGGCGCCACGATTCGCAGCCAGCCGGCGGTGGGCACGATGTCGCCGAAGCCGAGGGTTGCCACGGTGACCAGGGAGAGGTAGACGGCGTCCAACAGGTCGATTCGCTCGCCGGGCAGCAGTCCGATGCTGAACGAGAAGGACTCCGGGATGTGCGGCCAGTACACCAAGGCGAACCCGACGACGGTCAGGACGCACCAGGTCAGCACCACGAGCAGCAACGACAGTGGGCCGGTGAGGGTTCCCGTCCGACTCAGCGGCCGACCCGCGCCGGAAAGCCGCCAGATACCGGACATGGCCAGTCGGCTGAGTCTGCCGCTGCCTGCCGGATACCACAGGGTGTGGAAGACGTCCCACAGGACGATGAGTACCAGAACCGCCCCGACAACAGAGGAGAGAGATGTCATGGTCCAAGTCTGGTGGACCGCCCAACGGACGATTCAGGTGTGTCACGGTGTGCGGCAGCCTGGGCCGGGTCAGCGCGACCAGCGGAACCTCGAGCTCCTTGGCCAGCAGCTTCGTCTGCCGGACAACTCGCTGACCTCCGACTGCCGGGCTTTGGCCCGGGACCTCCATCATCGTGATTTTCGGCGAATCGTCGACGAACATTGGGGCGTCGAAGATCTCGGTCATCCGCCGGGCGATCTTCACCCGGTCCTGCTCGCCCATCGTGCCGACCCGGCCGTGCGACAGGCGGATCCGGCCTCCGCGGACAGCAACCGCAAGGTGCTCTCGGTCTTGCCCATCTCCAGGGAGACGATCACCGACGCCTGACGGTCATTCACGCAGCGCCGCATGCCTGGCCACGTCGAGGGCGAGGGAAAACGTCCGATGCGGGGCCGGTCGGCGACGATGATCAACTGCCCGAGGGTCGACGCTGTGATCGCGGCCGAATTCCTTGCGGTCCGCCGCGGTGAAACTCCCGAGCCGATGACGTCACTTTTCAAGTGAAGAGCTGACGGATGTCGTCGGCACTGATCGGGTGACCGAACTGGTCGATGTCGGCGGCCTCCCCGCTGAACAACGCGTCGAAAAGGGTGGCCTTGCGGCGCTGCAACGCCATGACCTTTTCTTCGATCGTGTCGGCGGCCACCAATCGGTAAACGATGACGTTGCGGGTTTGCCCGATTCGATGGGTGCGGTCGATGGCCTGCCTCTCGGCGGCTGGATTCCACCACGGATCGAGCAGGAAGACGTAATCGGCTTCGGTCAGGTTCAGACCCAGACCGCCGGCCTTCAGGCTCATCAGGAAAACCGGTGCCGTGCCGGTGCGGAACTCATCGACGACCCTCCGACGGTCCCGGGTGCTGCCGTCCAAGTACGCGTAACGAATGCCGTCCCGGTCCAATTGCGCGGCGACCTCACTCAGAAAGGAGGTGAACTGGCTGAACACCAGGGCGCGGTGGCCCTCTGCGATCACGCCGGCCAGTCGATTCCGTAGCGCCGCCAGTTTGGTCGACGGCAGCCCGCCGTAGTCGCCGTCGACCAGGCCGGCGTGCAGGGCCAGCAGACGAAGCAGGGTGAGTGAGCGGAACATGATGAACTTGTTGTTCTTCTCCTCATCGTCGAGGAGTTGCAGAACCTTTCGACGCTCGCGCTGAAGGTAGCGGTCGTACACCGCACGGTGTTCAGGGCCGAGATCAATGCGCAGTACCTGCTCCTGCCGGGCGGGCAGTTCGGCGGCCACCCGGTCCTTCGTGCGCCGGAGCAGGAATGGCCGGATGCGGCGGCGCAGGGCGGCGAGTCGCTCGCGACGTACCCGCTCGGCCACCTGCGGGGCAGTGCCCGCGCCGACTCCCCCGGCGATACCGATCATGGGTTGCTCGATCGGCCGGACGTAACGGCGCTGGAACTTCGGGGCCGACGGAAAAAGACCTGGGGCGACGATCGAGAACAGCGCATGCAGGTCGGTGAGTGAGTTCTCCAGCGGGGTGCCGGTGATGGCCAGCTTGAACGGCACGCACAACTCGAGTGCGCACTGATGCACCACTGCTGTGGGGTTCTTGACGAACTGCGCCTCGTCCAGCACCAACCCCGCCCAACCGGAGGAAGTGGCCACAGCCTGGTAGGCGTCGAAGTCGAGCCGGAGCAGGGCATAACTGGTCACCAGGATGTCCGCGTCGGCGGCGAGCTCGGCTATTGCGACGGTTCCGGTGGATTCGGTGCCGGTCATCGACCGCACCGTCAGACCGGGGGTGAACCTCGCGGCCTCGGCGGCCCAGTTCGGTACGACCGAAGTTGGCGCGACGATCAGGAAGGGGCCCCGGACGCTGTCGTGCTGCTTGGCGTGTTGGATCAACGCCAGCGTCTGCAGCGTCTTGCCCAGACCCATGTCGTCGGCCAGGATCCCACCGAGGCGATGGCGCCACAGGTGGGCCAGCCACGAAAAGCCGGTTTGTTGATACGGGCGCAGGATCGCCCGCAGACCGTCAGGTGGATCGGTTTCCACAGCGGTACCTGGGTCGAGGTCGAGCAGCAGCGCCCGCCACCCGACCGCCGCCGCGGACTCGTCGGCCAAGTCCTCGAAGTCCGGCCAGATGGTGACCATCTGGTGTCGGCTGATACTTGGAAGTGGCTCCCACTCCTCGAGGTCCAGCGCTTGGGCAATGAGGTCGCTCAGCTCCCGCAGTGCTGGATGCCGGAGGGAGAGATAGCTGCCGTCGACCAGCAGGAGTGTGCGTCGGCCCCGGGCCAGGGCGGTGAACAGCGGGGTGAACGGGATGACTCGACCGTCGATGGTGACGGTGACGCCGAGCGAGAACCAGTCGGGCTTCTCGGCGGGCACAACGGAGATCGCCAGCTGCGGCGTCCCGGTCAGTTTCCGGTAACTCGTTGCCTCGCCGTGGATTTCGACGCGAACACCGGCGAGCCGAGCGAGCGTGGGTAGCACGGTGGTGACAAATTCGGCCGCGTCGACGTCCTGGAGTCGGACGGGCTCTCCTGCGTCTGCCTCCGGTAAGGACAGGCCGTTCGGCAGCAGACCCGTTACGCCGAGTTCGGCCAATGACGGCCGCCGGCCACCGCTCCGGTCATCCCATGCCGTCGTCAATTCGACCACGTGGTGCGGCATGTGAGTGACGTTGAGCAGCAGGACCGCGGGCGGCGGCTCCGGAAGGACAACCGACCCGTCGGCACTGGTCACCTCCACTCCGCGGCGCAGGCCCGGCAGGTAGGTGCCGAAGAATTCATCGACCTCAGACCCGGGAATGCTGACCGTCGGTACCGCGTCCGTGCCGAGCAGCCCCATCTGTTCGGCGCTGAGCGTCATGGACGTCGGCGCCACGGTGATCGTGTTGTCGTCGTCGACGGCGTACACACCGTGCCGGCCGATCGGCCGAGCGCTCGACGTGGGTCTCACGGCGTCGTCGACGACCAGCCGCGGAGCCAACGTGATACCTCTGCCGGCTTCGGTCGCATCCAGCGTCACGACGGCACTGCTCGACCGCCGCAGGAGACCCGCCGGGCCCGGCCCCAGCAGTGCCACGCCCAGCGGGGCGGCCTGATCCAGCAACGTCCACAGAGCGGAGTTGGCGAAGTCGTCCAGAAAGACCCAATCGGTATCCCGGGTGGGGTCGGTCGGCGCCACCGCCCGATACAGGGCACCGAACTCGCAGCACCAGCGATGGTGAGCCGGGTCGAGCTGCAGGCGATTCTGCTGATGCGGGAGATTCGACCACGTCAGCGAGCCCTGAGCCCATCCGCGGCTGGTTCGTGCCACCGGTCGGCCGGCGAGGCGGTGCTGGCGGCCCAAGCCGCTGGCCGGGATGGTTTTGACCGCCCTGGTCGGCGGTCCGTTCCAACGGTGTCGATTGCGCGGCAGGAACTCCCGCAGCTCGAACCGGATGGCCAAGGGCTTGTAAACGCTGCCGTCCGTCGTTGATTCAGCCAAGTACAGGCCGACCGTGCGGCGCCAGTCGTCCGTCTCGGTGCTGTCCACCTCATGATTCTGCAAGCCCGGACCGACAACCCACCCCTCGGTGGCGGTGCGTTCGCGGGTGAACCCAAATCCAGGGTGTGTGGCAACAGTGCTACGTTTGCGCACATGACGACGATTGCCTCGCGTGATCTCCGGAACCACACCGCCGAGGTGCTCCGTCAAGTAGCTGATGGCACCCGGGTGACGGTCACCGTCAACGGCACGCCGGTCGCCGAGATCGGACCGGTGCGCTCGACCCGTCCGCAGTTCTTCACGAAAGCCGAACTTGTCGAGCTGGTGTCGCAGCACCAAGCAGACCCAGGGCTGTCCAGTGAGCTGGAACAGCTCGCCGGAGACACCACAGACGACCTCGATGCGTTGTGAGCACGCGTCCGGGTCTGCTTGACACGAGTGTTCTCATCGCACGCGAGAATGGCCGCCCCCTGGACCGCGATGCGTTGCCCGAGCGGACCGCGGTCAGCGTGATCACCATCGGCGAACTACACGCCGGAGTGCTTGCAGCCCCCGATACCGAGACCCGGGCTCGCCGCCTTGCGACGCTCGGATCCGCCTCGGCCGTCGAGGCTCTACCAGTCACCGCGGAAGCAGCCCGCCGGTGGGCCGAGTTGCGTGTGCGACTGGCGGAACAAGGACGTCGGGCGAAGGTGAACGATCTCTGGATCGCGGCGATTGCCAAGGTCAACGGGATGGACGTCGTCACTCAGGACGACGACTTCGACGCCATCGAGACAGCCGGTGGGCCGTCGGTTGTTCGGGTGTGACCCGTCCATCCCACAGCCGCCCGACCCGCACGAAGCATCCCCCACCGAACATCAACAGTCACTAGCGGGACGCCACTCTCATAGTAGTTGCACTCCCCCGGCGCTATCGGCGAGTCGTTATCCTTGACCGGCGTCGCAACCCTTTTCACCGAATCGCGACTGCCACACCTATCACCAGAAGTCCGCCTTCAGTCCCTTCATCTCCAGGACTACGCCGAGTCGATCCGGACCAGCATCTTACCGATGTTCTTGCCACGCATCATCCCGAGGAACGCATCGATGGTGTTGTCGATGCCGTCGACAACAGTTTCGTCGTAAGCAATCTCGCCCTCGGCCAGCCACTGGGTCATGCGCTCGGTGAATTCGGGCAGCAAATGGTTGTACGACGGCAGCGTGAACCCCTTGAGCATCAGACCTCGTGTCACGATGTTCGACATGTTGCGTGGGCCGGCCGTGGTCGCGGTGTCGTTGTAGGAAGCGATGGCGCCGCACAGGGCAGCGCGGCCGTCCCGGTTGAATGCATCGAGCGCCGCTTCCAGGTGATCGCCGCCGACGTTGTCGAAGAACACGTCGATGCCGCCGGGGGCAGCCTCGGCCAGTTGCCGCGACACAGGGCCGTCCCGGTAATTGAAAGCGGCGTCATAGCCGTATTTCTCGGTGAGAAGAGAAATCTTCTCGGGTGTGCCGGCGGAACCGACGACGCGCCCCGCGCCGAGGAGCTTTGCGATCTGACCCACCGCAGTGCCGACGGCGCCGGCCGCTCCGGACACGAAGACGTCGTCACCCGGCCGCAGGCCTGCGATGGCGGTGAGACCGACGTAGGCCGTCATGCCGGTGAGCCCCAGCATTCCCAGGTAGATCGACAGCGGATATCCCGGTAACTCGGGCACGACGCGAAAGCCCGCCGACGGTTCCTGCACGATGTCGCGCCACCCGTACTGGTGCAAGACCACGGCGCCGACCGGGATGTTCTCGTCGGCAGATTCGATCACCCGGCCGATCGCCCCGCCGGTCAATGTCTCACCGAGCGCGAAGGGTGGCACATAGCTCTTGACGTCGTTCATGCGGCCGCGCATGTAAGGGTCGACCGAGAGGAACTGGTTGGCGACCCGAATCTCGCCCTGCTGTAGGGCGCCGTACGTCACTGTCGTCGTGTGGAAGTTGTCGGACGTCGGCCAACCATCTGGGCGACGGGCTAGCTGGATCTGCGTGCTGGTGGCCATGGACCATCAGACTAGTCTCGAGATGGCGAGTGCAGCGGTCGGCGTCCGGATCATGGGACGCCTGCTGGCCACCCTTCCGGCGATCGGTGCGGTGCAGACGCCGACGGTGGCGGGATCATCGATTCCGGCTTGCCCCGGCAGACCGATGGTCCGGTCGATCAACCGCACCGCGACACGGTCGTGGCTGAAAGCCTCATACCTGGTTGACGCCGCCGTCGACGAAAAGCTCGATACCCGTGATGAAACTGGCCTCGTCCGATGCCAGGAGTGCAACCACGTTTGCGATTTCCGCCGGTTGGCCGACCCTGCCGAGCGGAATTTCCGCAGCAAACTTCTGCAGCATCTTCTGGGCGGCCTCCGGGGTGTCGGCCAGGCCGGTGAGCCCCGGCGTCTCGATAGGGCCTTGCACCACGGTGTTGACGCGGATGCCGCGACCCGCGAGTTCCGCGTCCCACGTGCGCCCGAAAGATCGGATTGCCGCCTTGGACGCGGCACAGACGCCAAATGCAGCGCTGCTCCTGGTAGCCGAGGTGGATCCGGACAGGATGATCGAGGCGCCATTGTTGAGGACCCGTAACGCTTTCTGCACTGTGAACAGAGAGCCGCCGACATTGCGCTCGAATGTATCCCGATAGTGCTCGCGGGTGGTGTCGGTCAATGCGCCGAACTGCCGCCGCCGCCATCGCGAACGCCGAGAACAAGGCGAACCTGACGGCCTCCCGGGCGCGCGTGGTCGCCACCGCAGACGAGGCCCGACGTCGCCTGCAACGCGACGTGCACGACACCGCTCAGCAGCGACTGGTGCACACCATTCTCCCGCTCAAGCCGGCCCAGCAAGCAATCGCCACCCAGCAGGCCACCGGATGCGCTCGTCGAGGAAGCGTTGCTCAACGCCGAACGAGCGGGCAGCGAACTGCGCGATATCGTCCGCGGGATCCTTCCAGCGGCGCTGACCCGCGGCGGCCTGTGTCTGGGTCTGGAATCGCTACTTGCGGACCTGACGCTGCCGGTCGATCTTTCGGTGACCGCGCCGAGGTGTTCGACGGCCACCGAACAGACCGCCTACCTCATCGTGGCCGAGGCGCTGACCAACGTCATCAAGCATGCCCATGCGGAGCGGGCGGCAGTCTCGGTCGTGCTCGAGGGCGACACACTCCTGATCGAGGTCCGCGACGACGGCATCGGGGGCGCGGACCCGATCCGGGGCACCGGCCTGAACGGGCTCGCAGACCGGGTGCAAGCCGTCGACGGGGTACTGACCATCGCCAGCCCGCCCGTTTCGATCACCGATGCAGTCATATGACAGACGCAATGGCCGGCTTCAATGCCTACCGTCGACTCTGCCCGCCAATGGTGATCGAGCAGGGAGATGTCAATGACCACACCCACTGTCGTTCTGGTGCACGGAGCCTTCGCGGAGTCCGCGAGCTGGAACGGCGTCATCACGCGACTGACCGACTACGGGGTCAAGACCATGGCGCCGCCCAACGAACTTCGCAGCGTGGCGGGAGATGCCGCCAACGTGTCCGCTGTACTCGCATCCATCGATGGACCGGTCGTGCTGGTCGGTCATTCGTACGGCGGCGCGGTGATCACGAACGCGGTCGGACCCCGCTCGAACGTCCGCGGACTGGTCTACGCCGCCGGCTTCGCTCCGGACACCGGTGAGAACATCGGCGAACTCTCCGCCCGGCTCCCGGGCAGCACCCTCGGCGACAACGTCTACCCTGTAGCGCTTTCGGACGGCAGCAACGACCTGTACATCCGGCAGGATCACTTTCACCAGCAGTTCTGCGCCGACGTGGACGATGCGACCGCAATGCTGATGTCGGTGACCCAACGGCCGCTGCGTGACGTCGCCCTGAACGACGCGTCCGGCGAACCGGCCTGGCGCAAACTGCCGTCGTGGTTCCTGATTCCGGAGCTCGATCGCAACATTCCTGCTGCCGTGCATCACCTGATGGCCGATCGGGCGGGTGCTCTCGACACCATCGAGGTAGCGGGCTCTGCGCACGCAATACCGGTGTCGCACCCGGATGAGACGGCCGACCTCATCTATGCGGCGGTCAAGCATCTGACGGACTGACACCCGCGTCTCCCGCGCCGTTGTCTACCAACGGCTCTGGAACCGTGAGCTCCGCGTGTATCGCGGTTCCAGAGCCGGCGGAACTGGTCACCGTCAGCGTTCCGTCACTGGCTTCGACCCGGTCGAACAACCCGGTGAGTCCGGTACCGCCCTCCGGATCCGCGCCACCGACGCCGTTGTCGCGAACGTCGATGACCAGCGTTCGGTGATCGACATGGACATCGACCGTTGCCCGACTCGCGTGAGAATGCTTGACCACGTTGGTCATCGCCTCCGCAACCAGGAAATAGGCGGTGGTCTCGATGTGCGCGGGCAGTCGGGGCGCGACCACCGTCAGATCGACGGGCAGCGTGAGGTCGGCGAGCAGCGATTCAAGGCCGCTCCGCAGTCCGCCACGCGTCAGCGTTGCAGGCAGGATTCCGCGGACGATGTCCCGCAGTTCGCTGTTCGCCCGTTCGGCATGGCCCAAGCCCTCTCGCAGCAATGCCGACGCCGGGTCGTCGGGCGACATCATGCCCCGCGCAAGCTTCAGCGCGATGATGGTGTGCACCAGCCTTTGCTGCGCCCCGTCGTGGACATCACGTTGAAGCCGTCGCCGTGTCTCGTCGGCGGTGGCCACCACCCGGGCGCGCGAGGCGGTGAGCTTGGCCCTGTTCTCGGCGTTGGCGATGGCCGCGGCGACGAGTTCGGCAAATGGCGTGAGCCGTTCCTCGCTTCCTTGGGGCATCGGTGCGTCGGCGGTGCTCGCTGTGAGCGCCCCCCAGACTCGGCCCTCGACGATGACCGGGACGGCGACGCCGGCGCCGACGCCGAGCGCGACGGCGATCTCCGCGAGCGAGGTGCCGACGAACGTGTCTGCCCGACTGGGCCGCGCGGTGCGATGAACAATGCTCAGATTGTTCTCGTCGTCGATCGGCACGGCCAGTCCGAGCGGGACCGGACTGTTGCAGGCAGCGACGACCACGGCACTGTCTTCCTGGAACCGCAACAGTGCCCCGGACAGATTTCCCAGCAGGGTCGACGCCTCGGTGGCGGCTGCGCGGAAGATCTCGTCGAGGAGCGCGCCGCGCGCGACCAGTTCCGCCACGCGACGCAGCGCAGCCTGTTCCTCGGCCAACAACCTCAATTCCTGGCGCGCATCGGCGGCAGAGACGGCAGTGGCCGCGAGCTCGGCGAAGTTGGCGAGGTGTTGCTCGATCGGGCGGGGGAAGGCCTCACCCCGCCCCACCGCGACCAGAGCGCCCCACAGCGCGCCGCGGATGACGATCGGAACGGCCGCGCTGGCACTGAAGCCGTGACGGGCGGCGAGTTGCGGCCAGACGCCCGACGTTTCGGCGAGATTGTCGATGCGCGCGGGTTGGCCTGTGCGCCACACCCGTTGCACCGCTCCATCACCGGTTCCCGGGGAGCGCATCCCCACCACGATGCCGTCGGGAGCCCCGTCGAGCGCGATGATCCGGCTGCTGCCCTCCGGCCCGTACCGCAGCAGGGTGGTGAACTCCACGCCGGTCAGCGCGGCCGCCTCTGCGGCCACAGCCGCCAGCACACCGTCGGCAGGGGCGTCGCGGGCGGCCAGTTCAGCGACCCGGCGCAGAGACGCCTGCTCGTCGGCCAGCAACCGGAGTTCGTCACGTGCGTAGATCGCGGCGATCGCAGTACCGGCGAGGTCGGCAAAGTGGGCCAGTTGGTCCTGGAGGGCCTCGGAGAAGGTGTGGCCGCGTCCGGTCACGACCAGCGCACCCCAGAGGGCACCGCGAATGACGATCGGAGCCCCGGCGCTTGCGGTGAACCCGTGCTGATAGGACATCCGGGCCCAGCGGCCGGTCATCGTGCTGATGTCGTCGATCCGGGTTGCCCGACCGGTTCTCCAGATCCGGTGGACCGCCCCGTCACCCGTTCCCGGTGAACGCATCCCGACCATGAACTCGTCGGGCGCGCCGCCCAGTGCGATGATCTCGGTGCCGCCGTCCGCGTCGACGTAGCGGAACACCTTCCCGAATCCGACGCCGGCCAGTGCGCTGGCCTCGACTGCCACGACCTGCAGCAGTTTGTCGGCAGGCGCGTCGTGGGCGGCGAGCTCGGCCACTCGCCGCAGGGCCGTTTGCTCTTCGGCGATCTCGGTGAGTTGCCCGCGTGCCTCCGCGTTGGCGACCGCGGCGGCCATCAACCCGCCGAACTGCTGGAGACGGCGCTCGACGGTCGCCGGCAGCCGCCGGTCGTAGGTCATCGCCGCCAGCAGACCCCACAATCGACCGTCGACGATCACCGGCACCCCGGCGCTGGACCCGGTGCCGCCGTGAGGGTCGTGGTGCCCGCTGCCGTCCGGGTCGTTCTCGACCCGTGCCGCGCTCCGCGTCCGAAGGATCTCCCCGATCAGCCGGTCGTCAGGTGCCATCCCGCTGCGGGCGCCCGCACCTGACGCGCTCGAGTTGCCGGACACCAAAGTGGGCTGTTGTTGGGAGTCGAAGCGGATCAATGCCGTCGCCACGTCGATGATCCGGGCCGCCTCGGTGGTCACCGCGTCATAGATCTGGTGATCGTCGGCTCCCCGGGCGATCAGCTCGGCGACCCGTCGCAGCCCGGCCTGCTCATCTGCCAATGCACGAAGCTCGGCGCGCGCCTGTGTACCGGCGATGACCGCCGACACCGTTCCGACGAATTGGGACAGCCGCTGTTCGGTCTCGGGTGGTAGGACCCTGTCTGTGGAGATCGTCAGCAGCATCCCCCACGGCTCCCCGTCGACCGCGACCGGCACGCCGACTGACGAATGAAGTCCCGGGCGATGATCCAATCGATCTTCGGCAGATGTCGGGTAGTCGCTGCGGGCCGCACGGGCGGTGCGGTACACGCGGGCCGTCACACTGTTGCCATCGGCGCCCAGCCTGCCGCCGGCCAAGGGGTGGTCGGATCCGGAATGCGCCAGAACCTCAGCGGTTTCGTCATCGGTGAAGCTGATCAGGCTGGTCGGGGCACCGCCCAGCACGGCAGACGCAGAACGGGCGACGGCCGAGAACACCTCGGCCGGGTCCGCCGCGGCGGCCGCGATCTCGGCGACCTGGCGGAGTTCGGATTGCTCGCGGGCCCGTTCCCGCAGTTCGTCGTTGGCCTGCGCGTTCGTCAGGGCGGTGGTGGCCAGCTCGGTGAAAGCCGTGATTCCGGACTCGGTGTCGTCAGCAAACGGCTCCGAACGCGCGGAGCCCAGCACGCTCACCCCCCACACCTTGCCGCGCAGGATGATGGGGACGCCGACGCACCACTGCACCCGGCCACCCACCACCGGTGCACCAACCTGCGCCGGCTGGTCCTGTTGCTGCTCGACTCGTTGCAACAGAGGCCATCCGTTGGCACCGAAACGCAACGCGCGACCGCTGTCCCGCACGGCCAGGATGTCCTCACCGAGCGAGAAGCTTCGGCCCAGGACTGCCGCCTCGTCCACCAGGCCAGAAGCGGCGAGCAGTACCGCAGAGTCGTTCCCCTCGAAACGCATCATGAGACTCGCATCGACGCCGGCGAACTCCGCGATCACCTGATTCATCAGGGCGACGAGATCCCGCTCCGACCCACCGCCTGCGACATGCGTGGCGACCCGGCCAAGGGCGGCGTGCCGGTGCGCGATCCGGGCCGCTTCGGCGCGCGATGGCACCTCGGCCAGCGGGGTCCGGTCGGTCGGAGCCGGCGAGTAATAGCTGTGCAGAGAACTGATCCGGCCGCCGCGCAGCCTGAGCACCTCGCACGTCACGCCGTCCAGGCGCCACGGCACGCCCGCGGGGTCCGAACGCGAAGGATCCGGTACCGCTGCCGCCGTCGGGTTGAGGAGCTGGAATTCAGACACCACGGCGTCGGGTGACTCGGCGACGACGCGGCGATTGGCCACGACGACCCCGGGGTAGGCCTGCACGATGCCGTTGAGGTAGGCACGCGCGACCAACCGTCCACGCAGCACGCCTGCGTCGATGAGGACTTCCACATCCTCCTCGAGAGTGTCGACCCAGGCATCGAAGTCGCGCGCGTTGAACGCGGCGTAGTAACGATCGACGACCGAGTCCCGCGCCGCGGTGTCGCCGGCCGCGGTTGCGGACGTGCGCGCAGGCGGAATCGGATCGGTCCCGGCCTGCGTCGGTGTCATCGGCTGTCCCGGGAGTGCAGATAGGCGATGGCGGCCAGCACCCGTCGATGCTCGGTGTCCGCGGCGGCGATCCCCAACTTGCGGAAGATCGCCGTCACATGCTTCTCGACTGCCGCCTGGCTCATCAGCAACGACTTCGAGATTCCCAAGTTGGAAAGGCCCTGGGCGATCGCGGCGAGAACGCTTCGCTCGCGCGGGGTCAGGGGATACAGCGCGTCCCCCGGCGCCGGGCGCCCCAACATCCGGGCGACCACTTCGGGGTCGAGCGCGCTGCCACCACCGGCGACGCGGCGTACGGCGTCGAGAAAGACGGCGACGTCCCCGACCCGTTCCTTCAGTAAGTAGCCGACACCTTCCGGGCGATCACCGATCAAGTCAATGACGAAATCCGGCTCGCAGAACTGGGACAGGATCAGGACGCCGGTGCCGGGCAGCTGCCGCCGCACTTCGATCGCCGCGACCAGTCCGTCGTCCTCGTGCCGGGGCGGCATGCGCACGTCGAAGATCGCCACGTCCGGGCGGAAGGCCAGAACCTCACGCAACAGCTCCTCGGCGTCACCGGATTGCGCCACCACATCGAGGCCGGCGCCGACCAGGATCCGGACGATCCCCTCTCGCAGCAGCACATCGTCCTCACCGATGCACACCCGGAGCGGCGGTGCCGGCGGCCCCGTCGGCTCAGTCAGTTCCACCGGCTCAGCCTCGCTCGATCCAACGGCGGAGTTCAGCACTGGACAGTTCGTCCTTCGGCACGAATCCCCAGGCCCCGACCCTGCTGGCGGCGGTGGCATTGGAGGGATCGGAGTCCGAGGAGATCAGGACGACGCGGACCGGCCAGGGCAGCGCGACGAGTTGCTCGGTGAGTGCGAACCCATCACCGTCCGGGAGACCGATGTCGACCAGCGCGGTGTCGGGCTGCAGCTCCGCGGCCCGCGTCAGGGCCTCGGCAACGCTTCCGGCGAGGCCGACCACGGTATGACCCCAGCCGGCGACGACCCTGGACGCGAGGTCACGAAAGTCCGCATCGTCATCGACGATCAAAACCGAATGCACCACCGATCGAGGATCGCACGGACACCCCTGCCTCAGGGTAGGGCTGGCCGGAAATGTTTTTCCGGCGAGTGGGGCTACTGGCTTCGCGTACCGCGTTGGAACCTCATGGGGTCAACGCACCGACCCCGGAGGCAACCAATGGCGACAATCTCTGTAGGACAGCAGAATTCGCAGCCGATCGAGCTGTACGTCGAGGACAACGGCGATGGCAGGCCGGTGGTGCTGCTCCACGGTTGGCCGCTGGACAGTCGATCCTGGGAGCCGCAATTCCATCCGTTGATCTCCGCCGGGTACCGCGTGATCACCTACGACCGGCGGGGTTTCGGTCGGTCGAGCCGCCCGACGGTCGGGTACGACTGGGACACCCTCGCCGCCGACCTCGACCAGGTGATGACCCAGCTCGATCTTCGCGACGCGACCGTTGTCGGGCTGTCCCTGGGCACCGGTGAACTCGCCCGCTACATCGGAACGACCGGCACCGAGCGCCTGCGTAGTTGCGTGTTCATCGAGACCCTCGCACCGTCTTTTGCCAAGTCCGAGGCCAACCCGCAGGGCGTCGACGCGGCGGGTGTTGCCGGGGTTCAGAGTGCCATCCTGGATGACCGCTACACCTGGCTGAACGGGCTGATCAACGACTTCCTCAATCTCGAGGACTACCAGGGCAAGCGCGTCAGTGAGGCCACCGTGCGAGCGCTGTGGAACGCCGGCGCGGAGGCCGGCGCGTACGCGACCTGGGCGTGCCCGCCCGGCTGGCTCTCTGATTTCACCGATGACATCACGCATATCGACGTGCCGACGTTGATCGTCCATGGAACAGCGGATCGCATCCTGCCGATCGACGGACAGGGGCGACGGATGCACGCGGCGCTGCCGGATGCGACCTACGTCGAGATCGACGGCGGACCACACCTCGGGGTGGTGACCCACGCCGACGAGGTCAACAGCGCCCTGCTGACGTTCCTCGCCGACGCCGACGCCGACGCCGGCGCCGCAGCGCCCACCGCGTAGTCAGGGCGTCACCCGTGTTCACCGGATTCACCGAGCAACACCTGCCGACCGATCGCGGGTCGGTGTTCGCCCGGGTGGGCGGCGACGGTCCCCCGCTGCTGCTGTTGCACGGATACCCGCAGACCCATCTGATGTGGCACGCCGCCGCGGGTCTGCTGGCGGAACAGCACACGGTCGTCGTCGTCGATCTGCCCGGTTACGGTGCATCGTTCCGCCCCACGCCGGAGCCGGACCATGCGCCCCATTCCAAGCGGGCCCTTGCGACCGACCTGGTCCAGGTGATGCAGGAGCTCGGTCACGAGAGCTGGGCGGTCGCCGGCCACGATCGCGGTGGCCGGATCGCCTACCGGATGGCGCTGGACCACGCCATCCGGATCACCGCCGCCGCGGCCTTCGATGTGGTTCCCACCGGGGATGTGTGGGCCCGAGCCGACGCCCAGCTCTCGTTGTTGTACTGGCACTGGTCATTCCTGGCGCAGCCGGCGCCACTCCCGGAGCGGCTCATCGGGGCTGATCCTGGCGCGTTCTTCGACTACCACGTCCGGGCGCTGGGCATCGGCAAGACTCCGGACCGCTATCCCGAGGCGCTCGTCGCCGCCTACCGGGACCTGCTGGACGACCCGAGCACCGTCGAGGCGATCTGTGAGGACTATCGGGCCGGCGCCACCCTCGATCGGATGCACGACGACGCAGACCTGGGTGCGCGACGCATCCAATGTCCGCTCCTGCTGCTGTGGAGCAGCCGTGGTGCGCTGCCGCGACTCTACGGTGACGTGCTCGACGTATGGCGCCCCTGGGCAGAGAACATCACCGGCCACGGTGTCGATGCGACACATTTCCTGGTCGAGGACCAACCGGAGGAAGTCGCCAAGGAAATCCTGGCGCTGCTGTCCGTTCGCGCCACGACACCTCCACACTCAGCTGACTTACCGAAAGGCTCATCATGACAACGAATGTCGAATCGTCGAATCGTAAGGACGACCTGACCGCCGGTCTGCAGCGCACGGAGATCCAACGCCACGATTCCTCGATTCCCGGTCGCATCATCGTTCAGGTGCGCACCGAGATCCCCGTCGGCGTCTCGTCGGGTTGGCACAACCACCCGGGCGAAGAGGTCGGGTACATCGTGCAGGGCTCGGTGCAGATGGAGATCAAGGACCAGCCCACCCTGCAACTACGGCCCGGTGACGGTTTCCTGATTCCTCCCGGCGTCCCGCACAATGCCCTGGACCTCGGCCCTGGCACCGGCCAGATGCTGTCCACGTACATCGTCGACCCGAACGAACCACTCGCGTCCTTCACACACTGATGCGGCCATCCCGACCTCTGCACCCGGTCCCGACCGTGCATCTGACGGCCAACCTGTTCGGTTTCCCCTTCGGGCTCTGTGGCCTGGCTCAGTGCTGGTCCACCGCAAGCACACTGGAGGGCCTGCCGGCCTGGCCGGGGCTCACGTTGTGGGCCCTGGCCGGGCTGGCGTGGCTGATCACGGTGATCGGCTACGTCGCCAATGTGGTGACCATCGGCCGCGTCCGCACCGAATTGTCGGACCCGATCTTCGCGCCGTTCACAGCGTTGATCTTCATCGTGCCAATGCTGATCGGGGTCGCTCTGGCGGCCTATCAACCCGGTTCAGGAGCAGTGCTGTTCTTCACCGGACTGATTCCGACTGTTCTGCTCGGCGGATGGCTGACGGGCGGGTGGATCCTCCAGGAGATCACCCTCGCGCAGTGGCATCCCGCATACTTCCTCCCCACGGTGGCAGGCGGTCTGATCGCCGCAGGCGGCAGTGCGGCGCTGGGCTACCACAACCTGGCGATGCTGATGTTCGGCTACGGCACCGTGAGTTGGCTGGTGCTGGGATCCATCCTGATGCTGCGGCTGTTCACCCAGCCGGCGTTGCCGACACCGCTGATCCCGACGATGGCGATCGAACTCGCTCCCCCCGTCGTTGCCGGCACCGCCTGGTTCGCCATCAACGGCAATGAACTCGACGGCATCGCTCATCTGCTCGCCGGCTACGGAATTCTCATGGTGATGATGCAGATCCGCCTGGTTCCTGCCTATCGTCGGGTGCCCTTCGGTCCAGGCGCGTGGGCGTATGGGTTCTCCTACGCCGCCGCGGTCACCGTGGCCATTCGGTGGCTGGCTGCAGCGCAGCTCGAACAGCAGGGGGCGTTGACCTTTGCGCTGCTCGCCCTGATCACACTGCCCTTCGGGGTGCTGCTGCTGCTGACCGTCCGCGGCCTCGCTCGGAGCACTTACCTCCCACGGGTCGCCGGCGGCCGCACGGCAATTCCTGCTCCCACCGAGCCCGTCGCAACCGGGTCCACGCGCTGAGTCCTTCGTGTCGCCGGTGTACCGCACCGATCCGGCTTCCCTGTCCTGGGTAGGGCTGCAGAACGTCGGAGGCGGCGCGGCGTGCGTCGACAACGACTTCACGCAGGAGAATCCGGTGCATGCCCTGACCAATAGCAATCGGCAGCGCCGGTCGCAAGGCCAATCAGCAACGGCACTGTCGAACCCGGGCAAGCCCGGGCAAGCCCCGGTGGTTCGGACTTGCTTCCCGATCACCCCGATGCAAGCGCGAGCAGAGCATCGCGGAGCGCGGCACGGGACGTAATTCCCAGTTTGGGGAACACCCGGTACAGGTGAGCCGACACGGTGCGCGGGGACACGAACATCCTGGCGCCGATCTCTTTGTTGGTCAGCCCGGTGGCGGCGAGTTCAGCGATCTCCAGCTCTTGAGGCGTGAGCGGCGCCGGATCGTTCCCCACCGGCCGGCGGCGGGTCTGTCCGGTGGCCCTCAGCTCAGCACCGGCGCGGTCGGCCCAGGGTCGGGCACCAAGGCGGGTGAACATGTCAAGGGCGACCGCAAGCTGTTCCCGTGACGCGCGTGTGGCCCGCTGCCGGCGAAGTCGTTCACCGAAGGCCAACCGGACCCGCGCCACCTCGAAAGGCCACTGCTCGATTCTCGGGATGTCCAGGGCGGCACGAAAGAGTGCATCGGCGAGGACATCGGGAGCGACGAGCGCCTTGGCGCCGGCCACCTGCAGTGCGAGCCGGGGCGAAATCCATTCTGCGCAGGCGACTGCCAGCGCCGTCGCGTGATCGGCGGCCGCGGCGTGCTGCCGCGTCCGTACGGCGGCTTCGACGAGATCCAGGCCATGGCGCCGAACATGGGGGTCACTTGTTCGGACCGCACCCGCCCCCACTGCTCCGGGTGAAACAACCGGGCCGGGGCTCGGTGCTGGCCCGTCGTCCAGATCGCCTCGTCCCAGAAAGGCGAGCCGCCGGGCGTGATGGGCTTCTCGGATCAAGCCCCGCGCGCCGCGAGGTGTTGCCCACTCGAGCATCTCGTTGGTCAAGGCTTGACAGAGCTGCCACTGCCCTCGACCCGCGGCGAGGAGCGCCAGGACGCCACGGCCCGTCCACCCCAACAATTGCCGGCCGCCGGCCTGGCAGAGCTCGACGCACTCTTCGGCCACCGTATGGGCCTCTGTCCAACGCCCGGCGTCGACCGCGTCCAGAGCGAGCAGAAGTCCGGCCCGCACTGCGCAATCGTCGGCACCCTCGTCACCGGCACCCCGAAATACCTGTCGCAACGCCTCCCGGCACCCGGGCAGCTTGTCGACGACGTATGCGGCCATCGCGACATGCACCGTCCGCACCGGATCAGGATCGGCGTGCCGCAATTCCTTGATTTGCCGGTCGAGATCGGCAAGATCGGCCGCAGATACGGCGAAGGGGTCCGGGCAGGTCCGCTCGAGGAGTCGGAGAACAGGCGGCACGTCATCGCCCAGCTGGTGCACGGCTCGTCGAAACGGTACCCACTGCTCAGCGCGACCACCGTAGTGGCACACCTCGGCCAGGAGGTGAAGTGCCTGTACCAATCCCGCCCGGTCGGCATCCGGTCCGCTCGTCGAGCTCTCGATCGCCGTCACCAGTTCGATGTGCGCGTGGTCCACTTCGCCGTCCCGGTAGAGCAAGTCGGCACTTTTCGCGGTGGCAGCGCGCAGCCTCCGGTCAGTGCGGTGGCCAGCCACCGACGGCGTAGGAGCGGCGTGAACATGCTCGAGCCGGGGCGAGGAGCGCCAGCCTTGCTCAACAGACTCGACGCGCGGTGCGATGGTCAACTTTGCGCGGAACTCGTTGTTCGGGAACAGATCTCCACCCTCGATGAGAGTGCGTCCGACACCCTGATTGCGGGCGGGGACCCGGCGTCGGTCCATCGCCATCGGTTGGCCGATGGGTGGTCGGAGCCTGATCGTGGGAAGCCCGACCCGGCCGAGAAGGCTCTCTGACCCCTCTCGCATCGCAACCAACAAGCCAACGGGAAGACCGGTGAGACGACGCGCGACAAAGGCCAGCGCCTCGGAGCTGGCGCGATCGATCCACTGCGCGTCGTCAACGATCACCATGGTCGGGGTCCGTCCTGCAACCTCCCGCAACAGCGCAAAGACCGCGTTCAAGACCACGAGGCGGTCCGGACGGTCGCCACCCCCGAGATCGCGTGCCGTTTCGATCGCGTGCCTGGCCCGGTCGGGCAGCGCGTTGATCTCCCCGGACAGCGGTACCAGCAACTGGTGCAGACCGGCCAGATCGATATCGGCTTCGAACTCGGCGCCGTTGACCCGCAGAGTCCGTATGCCTCTTTCCACAGCCGCTACCTGAGCTGCATCGAGAAGCGCGGTTTTGCCGATTCCCTGCTCGCCGGATACGACCAGTGGGCTGCCTCCGCCGGCCATGTCGTCGAGCAACGACAGGACGAACCCCAGCGCAGTTGTCCTCCCCACCGGGGCCGTCAGCGCAGGGTGCGATCCGGATCGATGGTGATCCACTGCAGTCGTGCAGCGGGACGGGCCAGGCTCGACATCCCCACGCACAACGGCCTGGACCGGTGGCCAGTTCGTCTGGCCGACAGTGACAGTGCCCATGAAGGCTCCCGGAGCGTTGGTGTGTCACTCGAGAATCCGTGACGAAGCCTGTCCCGGACAGCCCCCCTGGCCGTAGACCTGCCTCCGGCTAGCCCTACCGTTCGAATCCGCTTGGCCCCGCATCACCCAAGGCGGTCGAGGACGAACTCGTGCAGTGCCTGCATCAGCGCGTCCTCACGCTCGGTGTGAGCGGTACAGGTGAGTGCGGCGCGCTGCCGTGGGTCGATGATCATGAACTGGCCGTACCGGCCGTGCAGCTGGTACCGGCCGTCGCGCTGCGGCCACACGCCCAAGCCGTACCGCCGGTCGTCGGGCTTGCCCGACGCTTGAGCCGGCCCAGTGGAGCAGTCGACGGTGTCGGTGCTCATCCGCTCGACGTAGTCCGCCGGAATCAGCTGCCGGTCATCGATCCAACGGCCCTCGCGCAACAGCAACACCGCGAAGCGGGCCAACTCGCCGGTCCGCAGGAACAGGTCGCTCTCGGCCAGCGGGTACCCCAGCGGGCAGGTGTGCCAGGGCGGGTACGGCAGATCAAGTGGCCGGAACAACCTGGGCAGCAGGTAATCCCGCAGGTTCGCGCCGGTGGCCCGGGCGATCACCCGGCCGACCGCGTACGGACCCGAGCCCGTGTAGGTGAAGCGGGCGCCGGGTTCGGCGGTCAACGGCGCAGCGACGATCTCGGTCAGGAGATCCGGCGCGAGGACCGGCTGGTCGGCAAACCAGACATGGCTGCTGCCGCTGGTCATCGTGACGAGATGGTGCAGGGTGACCCCGTCGAACCCGTCCGCCGCCAACGGGCGCAGCTCCGGAAAATGGTCGAGCAGCCGGTCCTGTAACGTCAGCCTCCCCTCGGCCTCGGCCAGTCCCAGCGCCACGGCGGTGAACCCCTTCGACACCGAATACAGGTTGACCCTGTCGTCGGACCGCATGCGGTGCACCACAGGTGGCTCGTCCGCCCGGTGAAGGTGGACTCCGTACACGCCCAGGTCGTCGATCTGGTTGGCACGAACGAGATCAGCCAGGACGTCGGCGCTCATCGGTTCCCTTCATCGACTCGTCGGGCTCGGTGCATCACCCGGATTCAACCTCATGTGCCTGGTCGGCGGGGTTCGGGATCAGCTGAGCAACGCATCGGCGAGGCTCGACCACGACGCTTCGTTCGGATGAGAGTTGCTGCGCGCCAGGACAGTTCCGTCCTGTTTGACGACGAGCGCCTCGACCTTGTCGGTCGTCTCGATGGCCAGCGCCCGCTGCACGCTGCTCACGTCTGTGTACACGGTGATGGTGCGAGCCAGGATTTCCGGATCCTTGATGCCCGCCGTCATCCCGCCGTCGATGAATCCACGCATCATTCGCCATTGCATGCCCAGCAACGGGACTTCGACAACAGCGACATCGTGCGGGCCTGGTACGCCGAGTGTCGTCCTGGGCACGCCGGCATCCACCGCCAGGGCGATCCAACGGTCCACAACGGACTGCTGCCAGCGTTGAAAGGCAACGACAACCAGTGTGCGGGCGGCGGGGAGCCCCTGCGGCAGAACCACTTCGGTGCCCAACAACGTGCGTCCGCTCATCGTGGGGAACACGAGCGCATCCGCGTCGCCCCGGACGGGACTGTTGTCCTTCATCGGTCCAGTATGGGCGTTGGCCGTGACCCCACCTCATTTCCGCCCCTGTGGGGATCGGCCTGCGGGCGCCTCCTCCTGCCGGATGAGGGAGCTGGGTGCGCCGCCATCAGCCGGCGGTGCCCTTCCCGCCCGGGATCGGCCGAATCCGCACCGGCCCCTTCGCCGTTGACGGATCGACGACGTGTCCGCGTTGAGTCATCTCGGCCTCGCCGCGCGCCACCGCTCGGCGAGCGGCCGCGCGGGCGGGTTCCATCAGGTCGCGCCATTGGGCGCCACCAACGGCCCTCGCGACTTCGCTGGGACACACGGTCTTGGTGGCACCGCGCGCGGCGAGCAGGCCGGCCAGTGAGCGGTCGAGGTCAGCATCGACCGAGCCGGCGCCTCTGGTGCGACGGCGGCAGGCATCGCTGCAATACCGGACCTCCGGCCAATCCCGAGTCCACTTCTTCCGCCAGGTGATGGTCCGGCCGCACACCGCGCAGATCTTCGTCGGCCGGTCGGATGTTGTCGCCACCTGTCGAGTCTGCATGATTCGACGGCGGACCCCACGTTCCAGATTCGAGTGCGGACGGTGATCCCGGCGGGCCCGTCTCGCGCAGAAAGACGACGAGGCAACGCCGATTGCAACTGGCCGGACCGGGCACATCACCTGGCGGGATTCGTCGCCGTGACCGACCCAACGGCACGCCGGCTGGGTACCTCGGAGCAGCTTTGATCGTGCTGGGATGTGCAGGGATGGTCGGGTAATTCGGGGTCCCGCACGGTGCGGAAGCGGCCGCCGTGCTGTCCGGCGTGATCATGCTCGTTCTCTTCGTGGTCTACGCCCGCGGCGGCTTCACCCGCCGACGTCTGCAGCGGCAGGCGAGCAGCACCGACATCGGTTGATGCTCATCCGACCGAACCGACCGCGCTCCGGGCCGGCCTTGAAGCCTGTGCGTCCGGCCGGTGACCTCATTGTGGTTGACGATCGTGGATGCTGGTCCGGCGGCGGTGTTGGTGATGTTGACGGTTCCGACGACTCTGCTGAGGGCTCGGATTGGCCGGCAGCATGGAAGGGAACGGGTAGCTGATGCCTGGTGCAACCGAAACAACCCGCAGGGTCGTCGTTGTCAACGCCAATTGGGTACCGGGTCCGCCCGGCGAAGACGGTTCCTTCGCGCTCCTACTGGTGGACGAGGACGGCAACCGCCACACCCTGGAACCGAGTCCGGCCGCCATGACCGCGATCATCGCCATGACCCAGGCCGAGACGGTACTGCTGTGGGATCCGAATGGTCGCACCCTGATCGTCTCCAACCTGGTCGGCCAATGGCTGCCCGATACCTGGTCGGCCGCCGACCGGAGCCCGGTTGGGCCGTAGAACGTCACGAGCGGAAGCAGATGTGCACCGCCGGCCTCGAGCCGGTCTGCTCCGACAATCCGTTTGCGGATGCCTGTCCGACTTCAGCAAGCTCGTCCTGTGTCTCGCTACACGATTGATGACGCCGCCCGAGCTCACCAAGATGCTCGCCGCGGCGGCGATACTCGACCAGGTCGCTCAGGGCCGCATCACCGTGACGGCACCGGTGATCGACGTGGTGCCGTCGGACCGCCGTCCACGCGGGTTGCTTGCCGAGGTCACGATTCACCACTTGCTGTGCCATACCTCGGGCATCGCCGACTATTTCGAGGAGGACGAGTCACTCCTCAACGCCGGGACCGACTACGCCGACCTGTGGCGCGACCTCCCTCCGGCACGCTTCGAGCGGCCCATCGACTTCCTGCCGTTGTACGGGGCGCTACCTGCGTACAGCCCACCCGGTGGGCCGTGGCGATACTCCAACGCCGGCTACGTGCTGCTGGGTGAAGTGCTCGAGCAGGTATCGGGAGTGCGTTTCACCGAGGTGGTGCAGGACCGCGTCCTGCGCCGCGCCGGCATGGTCGACAGCGGATTCGACCGTTCCGACGAGCCGCAAGCACGCTCGGCCGTCCACTATCTGCGGTCCGGACGCACCAATGTGCACAGCGTGCCGGTGATCGGCGGCGGCGACGGCGGTTGTGTTGGCACCGCGGCCGACCTCGTGCGATTCTGCCGCGCGCTGGCCGACGGCACGCTGCTCGGTGACCTCACCGAACTTGCGACGCAGCGGCATGCATCGATCGACGACACATGGTCCTACGGCTACGGTCTGATGATCCACCCCGATGGACGATGGGGGCACGGCGGCAGTGATCCCGGGGTCAGCGCCGCGGTCAACCATTGGCCTGCGCAGGACGTCACCGTTGTCGCACTGTGCAATGTCCCGAGGGAACAGATCACATGGACCCGCCTTTCACGCTCCGGGACGCGGTACTCGCAGAGTTGACTCCCGCGCTGGCATGACCCGCGTTCCTGCCGTCGGCAGCGGGCCGATCCACCAAACCACCTGCATGACGCAGCATGTGCAACGCGAGGAGGGCGCTGGGACAGGTGTCCCAGCGCCCTCGATCTCGCCTGCGTCCGTGTCACCAGTGTCAGCTTCGCCGGTGTCAGGAATGTGTTGGTGGTGCTTGTGTCAGTGCTGATTCAGCCGGCGGGCCATGCATTGTCGATGTTTGCCAACGTGGTCGCATCGTCCTGACCGGTGATCCATGCGGTGAACTGCTTCCACTCCGCGTCCGAACCGACCGAGGCCGGCATCAGGTCCGAAGCGTCGAAACGGAACACCGTCTGCGGGTCTTGCAGCACCTCCAGGGCCGTCCGCTGGACGGGGCTGGGCACGGAGGACGGCTGCAATCCCTTGTTCGCGGAGATCCAGCTGCCGGCCTTCGCGCGGGTGTTCGCATACTCAGGGGTGGTGATGTAGTACATGAACGCATTCACCTCGGGGCGGTCCGCGAAGGCCGCGTAGAAGGTGCCGCCACCGAGGACGACCTGACCGAAGTCGGTCTTGATCGGCGGGAAGTAGAAGGCATCGATGTCGCCGTCCGGGCCGATCTCGACGTTCTGGTAGTTCGAGTCGAAGTTCGCTGCCTGGCGGGAGAGGGTGCACTTACCGTTGAGGATCAGCGGTGCGACGTCGTTGAATTCGGTCGAGGCGATCGTACCGACGTTACCCAGACCGGCGTTGACATACTTCGGGTTCTTGATCAGATCACCGACCTGCTTCAGCGCGTCAGCCACCGGCGGATCGCTGAACTTCACCTCATGGCTGACCCACTGGTCGTAGACGTCCGGGCCGGCGAGGCGGAGCACGTACTCCTCCAGCCAGTCGGTGATCTGCCAACCGGTGGCCTCACCGGACTTGATGCCGATACACCACGGCTTCTCACCGGTCGCGGCGATCTTCTCGGTCAGCGCGGAGAGCTCCTCCCACGTCGTGGGAACCTCGTAGCCCTTCTCCTTGAAGGTCTTCGGCGAGTACCACACCAGGGACTTGAAGTCGGCATTGTTCGGGATGCCGAACGCGATGCCGTTGACGGTCCCATAGTTCAGCCAGTCGGCCGGGAAGTATTGCTGGGACAGGGCTTTTACCGACTCGGGCAGCGGTTTGACGGCACCGGTCGCATTGACAATCTGGCTCAGCAGACCGGGCTGCGGGAACATCGCGACGTCCGGCGGGTTACCGCTCTGCACACGAACGACGATCTGGGCCTCGAATTCCTTCGATCCCTCGTAATTCACCGCTGCGCCCGTGCACTCGGTGAACGGCTTGTACGCCTCGACGTAGGGCTTGTCCTCGGGAGCGACGATCACGGTGTAGACATTGACCGTCTTGCCGGTGAGGTCACCGAATTCACTCTTCACTGCATCGCACCAGCCGCTGTCTGCGTTGACCGGCCCTGCGCTCGCCGACGCACCGGCGGACCCCGAGGAGTCGGCGCTGCCGGCCGCGCTCGAAGCCGCAAGGCCTGCCGAGCTCGACGCGGCAGGCGCCGAGCTGCTGCTGGCACTGTCGGAACTGCCCCCACAGCCGCTGAGTACCAACGCAATTGCGCCGGCACCGACAACTGTGGCGGTGAACGACTTCCTTACCGGATTCCAGGTCACTCGCGGGACCCTCCGTTTCTGTCGGGGCACGGGGCGGATCGCTACCGTTGTATGGAAAGCTTTCCATACGCGGCGACGAAGTGGAAGTCTTTCTGCCGATTCGGCGATTCGGACCTGCGCGACGAAGACGGTTTCGGATCGTGGCCATCAGCGCCCGGGGGGTGCCGTACTGCCTCGGATCACCAGCTGGGTGGGCACCGTGACCGCCTGTTCGACCTCTTCGCCGCTCAACAGGGCGAGCAGGTTCCGGGCGGCCAGCGCGCCTTGGCGTGCCACCGGCTGACGCACGGTCGTCAGATCCGCCAGCGCTGCGTGGGGGTGATCGTCGATCCCGATGACCGAGACGTCCTGCGGGGTGCGCAGACCGGCACGTCGTAGGGTCCGGAGGGCGCCGAGGGCGACCTCGTCCGAGTGTGCGTAGACGGCTGTTGGCGGTCGGCGCAGGCCGAGCAGCCTGGCCATCGAGTCGGCTCCGTTCTCCCCGCCCCAATCGCTGGTGGCGACGAGGGCCGGGTCTACCGGCAGCCCGGCCTCTTCCAGTGCGGCGTGATAGGCCGCTGAACGTCCCGAGACCAGAGCGGGTTGATCGGGATCCATCGCCTCGAGCATCCCGATGCGCTGATGACCCAGGTAGATCAGGTGGTCCATCGCCTGCCTGCCGGCCACCTCGTCGTCGATACCGACGTGCGGATACTCGGCAGCCTGGCCGCCGGCGGCGACAATCCGCACACCCATCAGGCTCAGCCGTCGGTGCTCGGCGTCGTCGAGCTGGAAGGCGACCACGACCACCGCGTCCACCTGCCGGCGGGCCGGCAGCTTTTCGAAGAAGTCCCGGCGGTCGCGCAGATCACCGACCGCGTACAGCAGCACGTCGAAGTCGGCCTCCCGCAGAACGCTCTGCAGGCCGGTCACCATGGCGCCGAAGAACCAACGATCCAGGTGTGGCACGACGACCGCCACCCGCCCGGTGATCCCCCGTCGCAGGCTGGAGGCCTGCGGTGAGACGACGTAGGACATCTGCTCGGCCACGGCCAGCACCCGGTCCCTGGTGGCCGTCGAGACACCCGGTGCGTCCCGCAGGGCACGGGACGCGGTGCCGAGGCCGACACCCGCCATCCTGGCGATGTCCGGCAACGTGACACGAGCGGGCGCGGAGGGTTTCGGAGTCACAAGAAAGACGATATCGTTACGGAAACGATTCCACCCGTCCCTGACGGTTGCGATTCACCGCGCCACCTACAAACGGCCGCAACCTGCCACCGCCGGAGGAGGGCGCCGACGCCAAGCCGGATGGCCACCGAGTTCCTCGCTTTCCAGGGCGCATGGGAAGCGCGGAGAAAACCGCGGTGGCGTGCGGGACTTCAGTTCCGCACGCCACCGACGGTGAGCCGACACGAGACGAATTGCCCCTGCCTGCATCGCAGCGCTCGTCCCTGACCACCCGTTCCCTGACGTCCCAGTGCCCAGGAGTCATTATGACGAACATCATCCCCCCGCCGGTCGATCCCGACTGGTGGCGGACCGCCGTGGTGTACCAGATCTACCCGCGAAGCTTCGCGGACGGAAACGGTGACGGCATCGGCGATCTCGCCGGGCTGCGCAGCCGGCTGCCCTACCTTGCCCGGCTGGGGATCGATGCCATCTGGCTGACCCCGTTCTACCCCTCACCGCTGGCCGACGGCGGTTATGACATCACCGATCATCGCGACATCGATCCGCGGCTGGGAACGCTCGCTGACTTCGACTCCCTGTTGGACGATGCCCACCGACAAGGCATCCGGATCATGGTGGACATCGTCCCCAACCACACGTCCAGCGAGCATCCCTGGTTTCGCGAGGCCCTGATATCCGAGCCCGGATCGGCGGCGCGCGAACGCTACATCTTCCGGAACGGAACCGGGACCGCCGGCGCCGAGCCACCGTCCGACTGGAAGTCCCATTTCGGCGGCAGCGCCTGGGACCGGCTTCCCGACGGTCAGTGGTACTGCCACCTTTTCGCTCGGGAGCAACCCGACCTGAACTGGGCAAATGACGAGGTGCGCCAATACTTTCTGGACACGTTGCGGTTCTGGGCCGATCGCGGTGTCGACGGATTCCGGGTGGACGTGGCCCATTCCCTGGCGAAGGATCTCACTGCCCCGCTGCGCAGCCAACCGTCCCTCGACCTGCGGCTACCGACCGACGGCTCCGACCCGTTGTACGACCGCGACGAAGTGCACGCCATCTACCGCGAGTGGCGAAGCGTCTTCGACGATTACGACCCACCGCGGATGGCGGTGGCGGAAACGTGGCATCCGACCAACGCGCGCACGTATCTGTACGCCCGCCCCACCGAGCTCGGGCAGGTTTTCGACTTCTCACTGCTGAAGTCCGAATGGAATCGGGACCAATTCCTCCGGGTGATCTCCCGCTCGATCGACGACCATCGCGTCGCCGGTGGCGGTCTGACCTGGGTGCTCTCGAGCCACGACGTTCCCCGCCACAGCTCACGTCTCGCGCTGCCTGCCGGTACCGATCCGGACAGTTGGTTGGCGAGCAACGGCACGAATCCGGTGGTCGACTCAACACGCGCACAGCGACGCGGCCGCGCCGCGTCGCTGATGATGCTTGCCCTGCCCGGCTCGGCGTACCTGTTCCAGGGTGAGGAGTTGGGATTGCCAGAAGTCGCCGATCTGCCCGCAGCCGCTCTGCACGATCCGGTGTGGGAACGGACCGGCCACACCGTCAAGGGCCGCGATGGTTGCCGGGTGCCACTGCCATGGGAACGCTCCGGTTCCTCGTTCGGGTTCGGCTCCACCGGGGCGTGGCTGCCCCAGCCCGCTTGCTTCGGCGACTACTCGGTGCAGGCCCAGGACGGCGTCAGCTCCAGCACGCTCGAGATGTACCGGGCTGCAACAGTTCTCCGCAGAAAGCTGACCACCACCGACAGTGAGTTGAGCTGGCTGCACGGCGACGCGGTCGACCGTCTTCACTTCCGGCGGTCCAACGGCTGGGAGTGCCTGGTGAACCTGTCATCGGTCGACATCCCGCTGCCGGCCGACCATGACGTGCTGATCAGCAGCGGCCCACTCGGTGCCAAGACCGTCCCGCCGGAGACAACGGTGTGGCTGTCGCGGTGGACGCCCGCCTGAACGGGGAGGCGTCCACCGCAAGCCGTAGGTGCAGATCAGTGCCAGTCGCTGATCTGGACGTCCCCGGGGGCTGGTGCACCCTCGCCGGTTTCGAGCATTGACTTCATGCTCATCAGGAAGGACCCCCATTTGCTGCTGCAGTGGTACATGAACTCCACCGGCTCCTTCCACCCCCGGTGCTGGAAGAGCACGATGGTGTAGTCCCCCTCCTGGCGAAGATCCCATTCGATCGTGGTCCCGATCCACTCCGCGGGTCCGTCGATCACCCGCCAGACAACCCGTTCCGAGGGCCGGAGTTCGATGACTTCCATATCGAACCCACCGATCGGGAAGCGGAATTCGAGGACTCCACCGACGTCAGCGTTGCCCTTGGTGTCATCGGTCCACCACCCGGCCAGCCCCTCGACGGTCGTCAACGCGTCGTACACCTCAGCCGGGCTCGCGTCCTTGACACCGACCCTGTGCAGAATGTCCACCATTGCTTTTGCCTTCGTTCGTCAGTTGTCGTGATTGCGTTGGATCGCCTCGGCGATCCGCTTGATGCGCTGCAGCCGTGCGTTCCATGTCGCGCCGACGGTGGACATCTGAGCGACCGCACGGGCGAGCCGGACATCGTCGACCCGGTAGAGCTTCTCGCGTCCCGCCTGGGTCGCCCGGACCAGTCCTACCCGGTCCAGCACACTCAGATGCTTTGCGACGGCCTGGCGAGTCACCGGCAGGTGATGCCCGAGGCTGGTCGCTGTCCCGTGCCCGTCGATCAGCAACAGGTCGAGCAGTCGGCGCCGGGTGGGGTCACCGATCGCCGACCACAACTCGTCGTCGACGTCAACGCTGACCGCAGCCGTCACTGTCGAACCTGCAACGATGCGACGTACGGAGCCAATCGCGGCAGGAAGTGGTCCCAGCCGGTGGAATGTTCGTTGTACTGGCGCTCGAGAGTGGCGGCGTCGGAATACGCCTCATGGAAACCGGTCTCGGTCATCTTGAGCAGCGTCCCGTGGTCGGATGGGATCAGTTCGAAAGTGACCAGCAATGAATTACCCGGTGTTGCCGCCTCCCCGACCGGCTGGGTCCACCGGAAGGAGAACAGGCGCGGTGGACGGGCGTCGACGACGCAGAACCCGGTCTCTCCACCACCGGCATCCGGATCCCCGAAAACAAGTCTTCCTGCCGATCCGGGCGTCGGGTCGTACTGCGCGTCGTCCGGCCACCAATTCTTCAGCTGGTCCGGACTGCTGACGACGTCGAAGACGATCTCCGGCGACGCCTGGACGAACACCTCTCGTTCGATGGTCTCGTGGTTCATACTCATCCTCCTGCAACCGTTGGTTGCAGAAGATTAGCGCGGTTGCCGGACAAGCGCAACCATCGGTTGCTTTCAGCGAGAGACCCGGTCGGGCGTGTCTGCTGGCGCGCGCTCCGTGCCCACGCGACCTGCCTTCCTCGACAGGCGCTTTCACCATCGCTGTCCGGCCACCTGCCGAGTGGCCCGGTTGACCCGGTTCCAGACGTTGATCATAGCGATCTGCAGGAGCACGGCCGAGATCTGACGTTCGTTCAGCTGGAGGGTGATGTCCTGCCACAGCGCATCGCTCACAGCGTCGACGTGCGGGTCCAGAACGGTGACAGCCTCTGTCAATGCGAGGACCGCCCGTTCCGCGCCGGTGAACCAGGGAGCATCCTGCCATCCGGCGATGGAGAAGATCTGCTCGTCGGGCATGTCGTGCTCACGCGCTTCCCGATGATGCTGTACCAGACATACGCCGCACCGGTTCAGCTGACTGGCCCTGATGTTGATCAGATCGCTCCATCGTGGGTCCAGATCAGTTGCGGCGATGGCTCTACCGAGTGCGGAGACGGCCTGGAACGCTCCGTCGACGAGAAACATCGGATTGACCATCCGGGCCTGATCCGCTGCAGTGTTGGTGGTGTCGGTGCTGGCGGTGTCGGTCGTCATGAAGAGTCCCTTCGGATCGTCCGGCGACGGGTGGTCGCCGACCTTCACCGCATTGACCCGCCGCAACGGTGCAATGTGACAGTGACTCAGCATCACGAAGCATGCACTGCCCGCATGATGGCTGCGGCGAACCCGATCGGATCCGCCATGAAACCGCCATGGTCGCCGGGAAACTCGATCGGGATCGTCCCCATGCGTTCTGCCAGTGCCACCGCTGAACGCCGGGCGATCTCTTCACCCGAGGACCCGCCTACCGCAACGACCACCCGCGGACCGGCAGAGCCGAGCACCTCCGTCCGCGGCACGTAGCGGGTGAACGGCTTGAGCATGTGCAAGAAGAACAGATCGTCGTTGGCCCGCTGATTCTCCGAAGGCTCGTCATGGCGGTGATCATCTCCGTCGGCGTTGCCGCCGGCACCCTCGCCACCGGCATCCTCGGACACTGAGTCCGCGGGGTCTGATTCGGTCTCGCCCGGCGGCGGCCACGCCGTCGGCGGCACTCCGGTGTCCGGTACCAACCCGCTGTGCACGACCAGGGAGATGAACTTGCCCCACGCGGCGGCAGATCCGCTGTCCCGGTAGGTCTTTTCGATGTCGTCGACTGCCGCACGGATGGCCGCGGCATCGGGCAGCAGTTCGGTCACCGGCGGTTCGTGCGCGATGAGCGTGCGGACCCGATCCGGGTGGCTGACCAGCAGCGCCAGACCGGCCACGGCGCCGCCGCTGGTGCCGAAGACGTCCGCGGGGCCACCCCCGACGGCTTCGATCAGTGCGGCAAGGTCTGCACCTTCGACCTCCGGGGTGACGTCCCGAGTGGGATCGTCAACCGAACTCCGCCCAAGCCCGCGCGGGTCGTAGGTGACCACCCGGTGGCTATCGGCAAGCGCGTCAGCCGTCGGCGCGAAAGGATCGCTCGTCATCGGCTGACCGACCACCAGCATCAGCTGGCCGGCTCCCCGTTCCTCGTAGTACAGGCGCGCCCCAGGGACGCCCAGGTATCCGGGGGTGACACCGGTGCTGGCCTGCATGGTCATCCGAACCTCCACGGTCGAGCGGCAGATGACGAATAGACGGCGATCAGACCGCGGACTCATCGGATGGCCGGCCCGAGTGAACGCTGCCGAGAACGCCGGCGGACCTCAACTCCCGGGCCAGCCCGACCCCGTCCGGCGCGATGACGGTACGTGCGGCTGCCTGCTGCGCATGTGTGGACGCCACGTGCCCGGACAGGACGTGTTGCGCGGGCGTCAGCTTGCGAATGGCAACACCACGAATGCGGGTCGGGAAATCGCGAGCGAATTCTGAATAGATTGCGGGGTCGTGCTGTCCGTCGTCGCCGACCAGCAACCACTGCACGCCGGGAAGGTCGTCGGCGAGCCGCTCGAGGGCTGCGCGTTTGTGCGCCCTGCCGGATCGGAACCATCCGGTATTTGTCGGTCCCCAGTCGGTCAACAACAATGGTCCCTCCGGAAAGCCGTGCCGCGAGAGGAATCTGGTCAGCGTCGGAGCGACGTTCCATGCGCCCGTTGACAGGTAGACCACCACGGCGCCGGGATGATCGGCAACCAGCCGGCGGTACAGGTCGGCCATGCCGGCCACCGGGACGCGCGCGGACTCCCGCTGTACAAACGTGTTCCACGCGGCGATCAACGGGCGCGGCAGGTGGGTGACGAGCACGGTGTCGTCGATGTCGCTCACCATGCCCCACGATTCACCGTCGGAAATGACGAACACCCGGGTGAACGTGGTCGGGCCGTTCACCGTCCGCAGGGCGAGGTCGTGCCGGCCCGGCGGGAGGCTGCTGGGCAACACCGCATCGATGTATCCGCCGTCGTCCGTGCGAAGCCGGTGCACACGCCCAGCGATGTGGACCTCGACGTCGACACCTGCCAACGGCGTGGTCAGGAAACGTCGCCACCCCCGCCCCGACTGCTGCCGGGCGGCGGTGGTGGGCTCCCGTCCGGTCGTCGATTCCGGGGCGGCGGCGCCCGTGGGCCGGGCGCCCGAGTTGCGCTGAGCTGGCCCTGGCCGGGGACCGGCGCCGGTTGCGGGCGGCGCGAGCAGCACGCGCCCAAGGATGCGCACCCAACCGGTGGTGCCGTAACCGGTGTACGGGATGAGCCTGGGTTGCCATCCTCGGCGCCGGAACAGCGCCGCGGTTGCCCTCGTCACGGCCCGGTCCAGCCGGGCGGCGACATGGGGCCGACTCGAGGTCGACGCCGGAGGAATGGTCATGCCGACCAACGTGCAGAGGGGACGAGAGCCGCAGTTCCCGTCAGGCGAGCGAGAGGACCCGGGGTGATCATCGGATCAGGATGGACCGACGGCGGAGTCGGCGGCGCCGCGCTGCCCGGTGACCCGATCCATCACCTGCACGAGAATGCGGGCATCAGGGTAGCCCGCCGCACCCGCGACCGTACCGAGGCACTCGCCGACGTCATCGACCGTTTCGCTCATCTGATGCTCCTTTCGGACCTCTGATCACCTCACCCCGGGCCGGGGATGGGGGGACCGCGTGACAGATCCTGCCGGTCGGCGGACACGCTGCCAATCCTCCGGCAGAGCCGCCTCGCAGCGGGACCGCTCCACTACGGTCACATGTCATTGATCGGGCAGCGCACTTCTGGACGGGGGCAAGCGATGGCCGCACTGGTCTCCGTGATGCTGATGTTCTTCCTGTGGTCGCTGGTTGCCGGACGACTGGCAAAGTGGAGCGTCACTGCGCCGTTGGCGATGCTGCTGCTCGGTATCGCACTCACCGCCGGCTCCGAACCGTTCATCGCGATCGACTTGGAGACCGGTTTCGCCGAGAGCAGCGTCGAGGTGATCCTGGCGATTCTGTTGTTCCTTGACGCTACAGAGGTTCCAGCAGCTGCTTTCCGACGCCAGCGCAGCATCATCGTCCGCTTGCTGGCGATCGCACTTCCACTGTCGCTCGGTGTTGCATGGGTCGCCGGCCTGATCCTCTTCCCGCACGAGAACTACTGGCTGCTGGGACTTCTGGCAACCATCGTGGTTCCGGTCGACCTTGCGCCGGCGGCTCCGGCGCTTCGTGACGAGCGGATACCGCGTTCCGTCCGCGAGTCCCTCAACGTTGAAAGCGGCTTGAACGACGGGCTTGTCGCCCCGGTGTTCTTGTTCTGCCTGGCCGGTGCGACGGCCGGATCGGCAGGTGAGTCCACCACCGACGCCCTGCTGGATGCGCTGCCCGCCATGGCGATCGCCATCGGCGTCGGCCTGGTGGTCGGTCTGGTCGGTGCCGGTTTGATGATCAAGGTTTTCACCTCGGGCTGGACGGAGGCGTCGGCTCTCCGACTGGGCGTCCTGGCCCTGCCCCTGCTCTCCTACGGCGTTGCCATCCTGTTGACCGGCAACGGGTTCATCGCCGCGTTCGTGGCCGGGATCTGTTTCGGCAGCGCCACTCGCCGGCTTCCGCCGGACGCGTTGCATCTGACCGAGGACGTCGGGACGATGCTGACCTTGATTCTGTGGTTCGTCTTCGGCGAAGTCGTCAACGAGACGTTCAGCGAAGGTGGCCTGCTGCGCGCTCTGCCCTATGCCGTCGTCGCGCTCACCGTCGTCCGGATGCTGCCGGTGATCCTCTCGCTGCTGGGCAGCGGTGTGCCGAAAAAGGACTCGCTCGTGCTCGGCTGGCTCGGTCCGCGCGGGCTTGCATCCATCGTCTTCGGCCTCTTGGCCTATATCGCTTTGAGATCACCGGAGAACGACACCGTGGGCGACGTCATGGTCGCCACCGTCGCTTTGAGCGTGGTGCTGCACGGTCTGACGGTCCGGTCGATCGGGGCGCTGTACATCCACCGCCGTCAAGGGTTCGAGCCCACCGCTCCGGGATGAATTCTGCGCCGGTTCAGTGGTGCATCTGATGCCTTACAGCGGCGCAGGCCAGTCGTGGACGGGTAGCAGTTGCGCCAACGTCATCGATTCGTCCATGCCCAGCACGACCTGGGCATTCAGGTTCTCCGGATCCACCTGTCGCATGAATTCCCGGCAACGTCCACAGGGCGGCAGCACGGCGAGTCGTTCATCGTCATCGCGCCACACCGCGACAATTCTGCTGATGCGATACTCGCCCGCGGTCACCATTGCGGCAATGGCGCTGTGCTCGGCACAGAATCCTGTGCCGCTGCCCGTGTCGATGCTGACGCCCGAATAGAGATTGCCGCGGTCGGTCATCAGACTGGCGGCCACATCACCGAACAGCCGTCCCTGCACCCGATGTGGGCGCAGCACTCCCTGTGCCGCGGCGATGAGCTCTTCGTGCGAGCTGTGCATGCACCGAGACACTACGCGGCGGGAATCACACGTCCGCCGTAATCTGTCGGTGTGGCGATGTTGCTGACCGTGTGTGCTGCCGCGATCTTCTTCGGCGTAGTGATGCTCGTGCTGGGGCTGGCAACACGGCGGCGTTGGGGTCGTCGCGCAGGGGCGTCGGTCGCCGGACCGTTCGAGGAGCTGTGGCATCCAGCGGCGCACCGTGCACGCGTCGAAGTCCAGATCCAGGACGAACGCGTGGCGGAGGCTCCCGCGCCCGGTGATCCGTCGTCCCCGAAGTTGCCGCCGCCGACCGACCGATAGCCGAACACAGTCGACCGGCGGCGACGCAGAGACCGATCAGGGCACCAGGACGAGCTTTCCACGCAGGTGCCCGTGCTCGCTGATCTCGTGCGCCTCGGCCGCTCGGGCGAACGGGAAAGTCTGGACCTTGATGACGAGTTTGTTCTCCTTCAACAGTTCGGCGGTCTCCTGAAGGGCCGCAGAGGCTGTGTCGGCGCGACCGGTGGTCAATTGCGCTCCGCTGCCACCCGCGCCGAAGTTGGCAATTGTCACCACCTGCGACGGCGCCGGAACGAGCCCGATGAGGTCGTCGATCGGCGACTTGCCCGCGACGTCGAAGACCGCGTCGACTCCCTGCGGGGCAACGTCCCTCACCCGCTGGACCAGTCCGTTCCCGTACAGCACCGGGACAGCGCCGATTTCTCGGAGATAGTCCTGGTTCGACTCGCCGGCAGAAGCGAGCACGGTGGCGCCGCGCGCCTTCGCGATCTGCACCGCGATCGCGCCCACGCCGCCTGCCCCACCATCGATCAGCACCGTGTCACCGGCGTTCACGTGCACGAGATCCAATGCGCGAATGGATGTCTCGGCCGCGACTCCGGCTGCCGCCGCAACCGCCCAGTCCACTGATGACGGTTTCTTGGCGTACGAGTCGAGGACGGCGTATTCGGCGGCGGCGCTCGCGCCAAGCCCGAAGACGTCGTCACCTACCGCAACATCGGTCACACCCTCGCCCACTTCGTCGACGACACCGGCGGCGTCGTACCCCAGGTAGCCGGTGCCCTCGAGAGCGTTGCCCTGGGCCATGAGGCCTGAGCGGATCTTCCAGTCGACGGGGTTGACGCTCGCGGCGCGGACGGCCACCCGAACCTGGCCCGGTCCGGCGTGCACGTCGGGGGCCGGCGCCCACTCGAGGACGTCGGGGCCACCGTAGGACTTGAACTGGAGCGCGAACATGCGTGTTCCTTCCCTCGTATGCCTTGCACAGGCGCTGACCGACTGGCGCTGCCGCGCGGGGTCACAGCCGCCAACCGACTGTCCGGCGAGGCTATTCCCATCGGGGAACCGGCCGACCGACCGGTCCCAATCCTCCCCACACCGCGTGAGCCCGCTGATCTCGACCGTTCGCGACCAGCAATCCGAAGAAACTTGTCGTATTGGTCCGGTATCGGCGCTGTTGCGCCAGTGTTCACCGCTTTGTTGCCCTGGCGCCACCCATCCGGGTGCCGGGCCGTTTCGGTACGTGTGATGAGCTCATCCCTGACCACCGGAGTTCGCGGGACCACGTCGGCTGATCGCCGATCACGCTCGGCCGGGGTTCACCGCCCGGGACAACAACCACCTTGGAGAACATGTGACATCGTCAGCACGGCGACGGATCCTCGCGCTCGGCGTCGCGGCCGCAAGCGCGATGACCGTCCTCATCTCGACCACCGGACCGGCCGCGGCCGCGCCGTCCGCCGCTGCCAAGGGCCCGAAGCCGGTGGACGTGCAGCTGCTCGCATTGAACGACTTGCACGGCAACCTCGAACCGCCGACCGGCTCGAGCGGCACGGTGAAGACAGGTCCCGGTACCAGCGACACCGTCACGGCCGGCGGCGTCGAATACCTGGCAACAGAGCTGGCCACGCTCGCGCGCGAGCAGAAGAAGAAGAACACGATCACCGTTGCCGCCGGCGATCTGATCGGGGCATCCCCACTGTTGTCGGCCGCGTTCCACGACGAGCCCACGATCGAGGCGATGAACTTTGCCGGGCTCGATTACGCCAGCGTCGGCAACCATGAATTCGACGAGGGTGCGAAGGAATTGCTGCGTATCCAAAACGGTGGATGCCACCCGGTCGACGGCTGCGCCGATGGAACGCCCTACAAGGGCGCGAATTTCCAGTACCTGTCGGCAAACGCCTTTGTCACCGCGACCGGCCGGCCGCTTCTTCCGCCGTACGCCATTCACAAGGTGCAGGGCGTCAAGATCGGGTTCATCGGCATGACTCTGGAGGGCACCAAGGACATCGTCAGCCAGCAGGGTGTGGCCGGACTCGACTTCGCCGACGAGGCGGAAACCGCGAACCGCTACGCCAGGGAACTGCGGCACAAGGGCGTCGAGGCCATCGTTGTGCTGTTGCACGAGGGCGGTCAGCAGACCGGCCCGCAGGCCTATGACATCAATGGGTGCAACGGCATTTCCGGGCCCATCGTCGACATCGCGGCACGGATGGATCCGTCGATCGACGTGATCGTCAGCGGTCATACGCATCAGGCGTACAACTGCGAACTGTCGGGCAAGCTGGTGACCAGTGCCAGCTCCTTCGGCCGCCTGGTGACTGACATCGACCTGCAGATCGACCGGCGCAGCGGGGACATCATCACGGCGGCGGCCGAGAACGTCATCGTCTCCAGGGATCAGGCCAAGGACCCGGCACAGACCGCGTTGATCGCCAGGTACCGGACCGCACTCGGTCCGATCGCCGGCCAGGTGGTCGGATCGGCGGCCGTGCCGTTGACCCGCACCCAGGAAACGCTGTTCGACTCCTTCCTCGGCGAGTCGATCCTGGGCAACGTGATCGCCGACGCCCAACTCGCCGCCACGGACGACGAACAGGGAGCGGTGGCCGCGTTCATGAACCCGGGCGGCGTTCGTGCCGATCTCGACGCCGGCCCGGTCACCTACGAAGAAGCCTTCACCGTCCAGCCTTTCGCGAACAATCTGGTGACACTCGACCTGACCGGCGCGCAGATCCAGTGCCTGTTGGAGCAGCAGTTCACGACGGCGAAGACGCTGTACCCGTCGGCGACCGTGTCGTACGACGTCAGTTCCAGCGGCACCACCGCGCCCGCCGGATCTGACCCCTGCAGCGGAACCCGCGTTGTCGACGCCAGTGTCGAGATCGGTGGTGTGCCGGTCGTCGACACCCAGATCTACCGGGTCACGGTCAACAACTTCCTGGCCGGCGGTGGTGACGGGTTCACCGTGCTGACCGGTGGGACGAACGCCGTCACCGGGCTGATCGACCTGGACGCCTTCACCGCCTACCTGGGAGCCAACCAGCCCGTTCAGGCCCCGGCGCTGGACCGCATCAGCGTCGTCGGCTGACCAAACCAGCTGCACAACGGCCCGGCCATCACGGTGGCCGGGCCGTTGTGCGTTCAGCGCCCGCACGTCGCGGACCGCCGTTCAGGGTTCACCCGGTGCGTCGGCCCGGTCAGGAACCAGGGTGCGCCCGGAGTCGTGACGGCCCACCCCGCTCCTAGCGTCGGGTTCGAGCAGAACCCCGCGAACGGAGCCGGCGATGACAGCAGTGACCACAGCACTGGCAGCAACGTCAGTGCCAGTTTCGGCACCGGCCCGATGATCGGGTACTTCGCCTGGGCCGCCGCGTGTGTGGTCGGGTGCCTGGTCATCATCGCGGCCGTCACCGTCGCCGCCCTGTTGCGCCGTCGTGGGCGTCGCTCCGGCGCCCGCCGGGCCCTGACGGTCACGATCATCGTCTGGCCCATCGTCATCCTCGGGGGCGGATTGGCTTTCGGTGGCGGATTGCCACTACTGGCGGCTTCGGTCATCGCCCTGCTCGCCATGCGCGACGCCGTGATGGATACGAGATCGCTGCGGGCGTCCACCGTCACTGCCGACGTGCGCTCTCCGCTGTCCGGTGCTGTGTACGCCATCACCGAGATCCACCTGCTCATCAACCGTCCGGGGCCGTCCGGGCTCGTGGTGAGCATGGTGCTCGCGGTCGGAGTGGCGGCCGCGGCGCGACGGGCGCCCCTGCTGCGCCCGGCGTCGACCCGCGCAGGCCGCCGCGTCCGGGTCGTCGCTGCAGTCGTCGTCGCGGTCGGAACCGTCGCGCTCTTCGGTGTGTGGCAGGGCCGCAGCAGCGTCCTCCCCCAGACCTACAGCCTCATGGCGGCGGGCCACCCGGGCACCGGAACCGAGAGCCTCGCCGACGCCGTCCGGGCTCGGTACGGCACCGCGACCCCCGGCCATTCGATGGCCATGGGCACAGGTACCACGGCCGCTGCTGGTTCGGCCACCGCACCACCGACGATCAGCGGTGGGATGGCCAGCGTCGCGGATCTCGGTGCGGGACCCGCGACGGGTCCGACCAAGAGGCTGACCGTCACTGCGGAGGTGGCCGGCGACCGGTGGGTCTTCCAGCCACGCCAACTGCGCGTGCACCAGGGCGATCGGGTCGAGGTCACCGTCACCAACCGGTTGCCGGAGGCCACCTCGGTGCACTGGCACGGAGTGAATGTGCCGGGTAAGGAGGACGGCGTGCCCGGGCTGACCCAGGACGCGATCGACCCCGGGACTTCCCGGCTGTATGCCTTTGACGCCGACGACGTCGGGACCTATTGGTTCCACTCCCATCAGAATGGTCTCGCGCAGATAGCAAAAGGCATGTTCGGCGCTCTGGTGGTGCTGCCCGACGGTGCGCTACAAGAACGTGTCGATGCCGTGGTGGCTCTGCACACCTGGCCCGGTGCAACGGAAGTGAGTATGACCAACCTCGCGGAATCAGCCGCGGTGAGGGTCCCGGCCTCGACCGCCGTGCGGCTCCGGGTGGTCAACACCGACGATCTCGCGCACCGCGTCGACCTCCGCGGCGCGGCCTTCAGGGTCTCGGCGCTGGACGGTCACGACCTCAGCGGCCCGACCGAGATCACCGAGACCGCCATCGACGTACCTGCCGGTGGCAGGGTCGATCTCACCTATGAGCAGCCGGCCTCGCCGGTGGCCCTGCGCAGCGGCAACGCGGCCTTCGTCACCGGGCCCGCGGGCGGTGCGGTGCCGGTGGGGACGAGCACCGCGGTCTTCGATCCCATGACGTACGGCGAAGCGACGCCGGACAGCGTGACGCGCGGCGGTGCGCCCGACGTCAGCTTCCAGGTCGTGGCCGAGAACAGGCTGGGTTGGTACGACGGCGCTTTCGGTGCTCGCGTGGCGTTGAACGGAAAGCTGTACCCGGACGGCGACATGCTCATGGTGCGCCCAGGCCAGCTGGTGCAGGTCACCGTGATCAACCGGTCGTTCGTGTCCCATCCGATGCACCTGCACGGACACTTCTTCAGCGTGCTGGCCCGGAACGGCCAATCCCGGTCGGGTACTCCGCTACGGCTGGACTCGACCGAGGTCGGCCCAGGTGAATCCGTCGTCCTGGCCTTCCGCGCCGACAACCCGGGCCTGTGGATGTTCCATTGTCACAACGGCTTCCACGCCGCGGCCGGGATGGATCTGATGGTCGGCTACGAGAATGTGATGACGCCGTACCTGGCCGGGATCGCCACCGGCAATGCCCCGCAGTGAGGACGGTGGCCACCTGTAGCCCGGCGGGTAGGTGATGATCGGCAGATGGCAGAGCCCCTCCCCGACCCATCGCCGGACCGACCTGTTGGCGCCGCGCCAGGTTTTGCGGAGCTCGTCCGCCGGTACGAGCCGGTTCTCCGCTTCACCGCCGGTGAGTTGTTCTTCCCGATGCCGGTACAGAGATACGTCGAGCAGGCGGCTCTCTGGCAGCGGGTGCCTGGCGTCCGCACCCCCCAGCGGTTGTTCGACCACGGAGATCTCGACATCGAAAAGCTCTGCCTCGCAGCGACTACGGGTACGACCGGTGCTCGAACGGGTGGTGCGCTGGAACTGAGGTACGTTCCCCGCCCGCTCGGCCGGGCCGAATCCAAACAGTGGCGGCGGGATCCGAGCCGGCCGCGTTTTCGCAGTACCACCAGGTTCGCCGCGGTCGGCCTGTTGGGCAGAGTGCTCGATTCGCTGTTCCGGCTGTCTCTGGTGCTGCGCGGCGCGGTTCCGGGCGGGCTGACGGCGGCCCTGCACCGGGCATATGCGCAGTCGCCCGCGGCGTCCGAATTCCCCTACTACGCGCACGTCAGCGAGCACGCGGGATACGTCGTCATCCAATACTGGTTCTTCTATGCGATGAACGATTGGCGCTCCACATTCGGCGGGGTCAACGACCACGAGGCGGATTGGGAGCAGGTGTCGGTGTTCCTCGTCCGGGAGCAGCATCCGGCAGCCGACGCGAACGGCTGCAACGGGTTCCGCGTTGCGTGGGTTGCCTTCTCGTCACATGACGAGGTCGGTGATGATCTTCGCCGGCGTGCCGACGATCCCGACATCGATTGGGTGGACGGCACCCACCCGGTGGTGTACACCGGCGCGGGGTCACATTCGGGTGCCTACCTGCCCGGTGAGTACCTGGTTCGGGTCGAACCGCCCGCACTGCGCCCGGTGATGCACGGCCTGGCCCGATTGCGGGGAATCATCTTCCCGTGGACCCGGGACCGACCGAGGACGGGACTGGGCATCCCGTTCATCGACTACAAGCGCGGTGACGGTCTTTCCATCGGGCAGGGTGCAGACCGCCGGTGGACCCCTGTGCTGATCGACGACCGGACGCCCTGGGTGCGTGACTTCCAGGGCTTGTGGGGGCTGGACACGACCGACCCGTTCGGTGGTGAACGCGCCCCGGCCGGACCGAGGTACGAGCGCAACGGCACCATCCGGCCGTCCTGGTCGGATCCGGTCGGCTGGGCCGGCCTGGACAAGGTGCCGGCCACCCAGGACCTGCTGACCGCGGCCACCGCCGTACGTGAACAGGAACTCACCGACGAGATCGACCGGCTGACAACGCAGATCGAGGAATCGGAGGCTCAACTGCAATCGCTTGCGGTGGGCACAGCCGCCCTCCCACCGGCAGTCGCAGGTGGGCGGCGCGGCGGGATCGGCGCGACAGCCAGGTTGCGAGAGCAGGAACGCGCGGCGGAAGCACTGCGAGTCAGGCGCCGGGCCGCGGTGATCGAGCGGGAACATCTCGAACGGCAGACCGGGCACCCAGTGCAAACGCCGCCGCACGCGCACCTGCGGCACCGCACCGTGCCCGATGTCAGTCCCATCCGGCCACCAGGATTGTTGCTGCGCTTCTGGACCGAGATCTCCCTGTCAGTACTGCTCGCGCTGCTCGGCCTGGCGGTGCTCTTCGACTACTCATCGCTGTGGAGCGCCACGATCACGGCAATCCTGATCGTGACGACGGTCGAGGCGGTACTCCGGCGGCAGTTGCCCGTCTTCATCCTCGGACTGGCCGTCCTCACCACCATCGTCGTGCTCGTCGTCATCCTGTTCACCAACCTCAGGGTCGGTGTCGGCATCCTTGCCGTACTGGCCGCGGTGGTGATCCTGGTGGCCAACGTCCGCGCCAACATGGGACGCCGGTAGACCGGTGGCCTGCGCTGCAACACCATTCGCGCGGCACCGACGGTCCCCCGGACCTGTCGATGTGCCGAGGCAGAACTCCAGCAGGACTTGTGGCTCTACCGATCCTGCGCCGGCGGGAGAAGTGTCACCGTCATGTGGCAGCACACTGCGGCCGTCATCGAGCGTGCCGGCCCGTCGGATGTGATGGAACTCGTCTGTGACGTCACCGGCACGTCGATGCAGGTCGCGGCGCTCCTGGTGATGGAGCCGGGTCGGGCGCTCCCGCTCGAGAGTGTCCGTGAGGCAATCGGGAATCGCATCGCCGCTGTGCCCAGGATGCGTCAGCGACTCGTGCCGGTGCCGCTGGGCTGCGGCCGACCGGTATGGGTGGACGACGCGGACTTCGACATCGATCGACATGTGACCTCGGTGAACTGCTCATCGTCGGGTGACGGCGACAAGGCGTTGCTGCAGATCGTCGCCGATCTGATCACCCTGCGGCTGCCGTTGGACCGGCCCTTGTGGGCGGCCATGGTGATCTCCCAGCAGCCCGACACGCCAGCTCCCGCAACAAACGAGCCCGACACAAGTGACGCATTGCTGGTGGTCTTCCATCACGCGCTGGCCGACGGTCTGGGCGGCCTTGCCATGCTGGAACATCTGGTGGACGGAGTCACCCCGCCGTCGGTGAACGATTTCCCCCGGCGCCCGCCCGCGGTCCGCGATCTCTGGCAGGACTGCTGGCGTGCGCGCCTTTTGAGCCTGCGGTCGGCTCCGGCCGGACTGCACCGGTTGGGCACGGCCGGGCGCGAGTTGGGTTCCGGCGGAAGCACGCACGCGCCCCGTTGCTCGCTCAATACATCGGCCGTGGGCACCCGGCGGGCAGTGGGTGTCGCCAGGGTGAACCTGGCCGCGGCGCGGCGAGCGGCGCACGCGGCGGATGGCACCGTCAACGACGCGCTGCTGGCGGCGGTCACCGGAGCGTTGGGGCGGGTACTTCAAGCCCGCGGTGAACGGGTGGACCGGCTCGTCATCTCGGTCCCGGTTTCCAGTCGCACACGCGCCGGCGCAACGGATCTGGGAAACCAGGTCGGTGTCATCCCGGTGGAACTGCCGACCGGCGGCCACCCGGCGCAGCGGCTTGGGTGGGTCGCCCGGGCGACCGCTCGGCGCAAGACCGCCGCGCCCGGATCCTCCGCAGCGCTGATCGGCCCGTCATTCCGGCTGCTGGCCCTACTGGGCATCTTCCGGTGGTTCATCGATCACCAGCGCATGATCAACACCTTCGTGACGAATCTCCGCGGCCCCGATCGGCCGCTGCGATTTCTCGACGCCCGGGTGCAGCAGGTCATCGCCTTGCCGATGATCACCGGCAACATCAGCGTCGCCTTCGCCGCGCTGTCCTACGCCGGGACCCTGACCGTGACCGCCATCGCCGACCCGGACTGCTGCCCGGATCTCGACACCATCATCACCGCGCTCCAGGACGAACTGCTGACGGTGACGGACCCAAACCCCGAGACGGACCCAAACCCCGAGACGGACCCGAACCCCGAGACCGACCCCAGCCCCGAGACCGACCCCAGCCCGGAGACCGACTCTGCCGATCCCACTTGCGGTGTCACCGCTCCCTCCTGACAGCCACCATGCAATGCCGGGGCCGGGCCGGACCCGGCTCTACTGCCGGGTCCGCAGGTAGTCGGCAACGACCTCGGCGCCCAGCCCGTCGAGATCCGGCGCAACGACCCGGCCATGACACCGCCGGGCCAGGCTGTCCACGAAGGCCGCCAATCGCGGGTCGTCCCCGAGGACGAAGAAGGTGATCGCCGCGCGCTTTGCCGTGAGCCGGTCCAGCTCGGAAACCGTGTTGCGCATTGTCTGCGGCAGCGGAGGGTAGGAGAAGGCAAGCTCACCATCGGGTTCGACGTGAGCCGTCGGTTCGCCGTCGGTCACCACCATCACCACCGGCAGCGCATCGGGATGGCGATGCAGATGCTCGCCGGCCAGCAGCAGGGCGTGATGAAGATTCGTGCCCTGCATGTACACACCCTCGAGGCCGATCAACTCCCCCAGCTCGACCTTCTCCGCTCCGCGGCCGAAGGTGATGAGCTGCAGAGCATCTCCGCGGAAGCGTGTCGAGATCAGCTGATGCAGAGCCAGTGCGGTCCTTTTCATCGGGACCCAACGGCCGTCCTGCACCATCGACCACGACGTGTCGACACACAGCGCCACCACCGCCTTGGTGCGGTGCTCGGTCTCGATCACCTCGACATCGCTGACGTCCATCACGCGCACGTCACCGCCGGCTTGCCGGAGTTGCGCGTTCAGCAGGGTTCTCGGTACGTCCCAGGACTCGGTGTCGCCGAACGCCCAGGGCCGGCTTGCGCCGGTCGGCTCACCGGTGGCGCCGGATCGCCTGGTGACCCGTTCGCCGCGTCGCGACCCGATCTTGTCCACCACGTCCCGCAGCGCCGACTCACCGAGCCTGCGCAGGGCCCGCGGCGAGAGTCGCAGCGATCCGTCAGGTGCCCTTTCGAACACACCCTGCTCGCGTAACTCCCGCTCCAGCGCGGCCAGCGCTTCGGCGTCGGCCCGGGCCTGCGGGCCAAGGGCGGCCTCCAGATCGTCGAGGTCGATGTCGTCGAGGCGCGCACCGGGATAACTCTGACCCAGTTGGTCGGTCAATTCCTCCAGGCGTCCCAATTCCTCCATCGCCCGGGTCGCCTCACCCAGGCCCATCGGCGAGTCGCCACGGAATCGTCCCGAGCCGGACCAGTCCTCGCCCGGCCGCAGACTCTGCAGCTGGGCGTCCAACTGGTCCAGCGCCCGGCCGAGCCGCGCATCACCGAACGCCTGCTGGCTGAGCTCCGCCAGCTCGGCCCGCTGCGCGGCGCTCATCGACCGCATCATGCGTTGCGCGGCAGCCGATCGGGCTGCCAGGACGTCGATCAGCTCTTCCACCGTGCCAGGGTTCTCAGGGAAGAAGTCACCATGGCGAGCCATGAACTGCTCGAACCGTTGCGACGTGTCACCGCCGGCGGCGTGCTCGGCGAGCAGCGCGTTGAGATCGTCGAGCATCTCGCGGATCCGTTGCACATCCTGCGGAGTGGCCTGTTGCAACGCTTCCTTCATCCCGCTGAATCGCTGGTCGAGCATCTCGCGCCCGAGCAGGTCCTGGATGTCCTCGTACGCCTGCCGAGCCTCCGCGGACTGCCAGTCGTACTCGCTCAGGGCCCGTACGGCTCGACCGGTGTTGTCCGGCAGGGTGTCCAGGTCGAGTTCGGCGAACCGGGCATCTTCGGAGTCCTGGCGGGCAAGTGCCTGCCGCTCCGCGGTCAGCGCCTTGTCCAGCAGCTCCCGGACCTCCTGCAACGTGCCATCGATCCGGTTGTCCCGCTGCAGTTCCCGGCGGCGCTCCCAGAGCTGCCGGGACAACTCGTCCAGGCCGCGCCTGTCCCCGGTGCCCCGCCGCATCAGCTCCCGCAGCGCCTGCTGCAGCGAACTGCCCTCCATGACGTCTCGGCCGATGCTGTCCAACGCCGCACGCAGGTCCACCGGCGGGGCCAAGGGATCGGGACCACCGGAGTAGGCGCCGTAGGAGTAGCCCCTGCGACGCACCGGCCGGCGGTGTGGTGGACCGTCGTGCTCAGCCATAGCTGACGGTGTCCCCGTCTTCGCTGGGTTCCTTGGTCAGCTTGCGGGTCAGGAACAACAGCTCCAGTGCCAATTCCGCTGCGGAGGCCATCGGACCGGGGTCCTCGGTGCCACCGGCACCCAGCCGCTGCGCCACCGCCGTCAAGACCTCCACCTGCGGCAGCGAGGCAACGATCTGAGCGGCCGTGATCCGGTCACCCGTCCGCAACGGACTGGCGGTGACCGCAGTGACGAGCGGCCCGAGATCCAGTCCGCGCAAACGGTTCCGGGCGGTATCGGCGGTGGCCCGCCGCAGCAGGTGCTCGAGCACCTCGTCCTCACGGCCCTCCTGACCGGTGACGAATTCGAGCTTGCCGCGTAACACCGGCAACGCCGACTCGAGGTCTATCGGACGCGCCGTCGGCAACGATTCCCCGGTGATGGCGGCGCGTCGGAGCGCTGCCGCAGCGATGGTTTCCGCAGCGGCGACCGCAAACCGGGCGGAAACGCCCGAACCCTGGTCGATTGCGGTGGACTCACGCAGCAGCCTGGTGAACCTGGCGATGATCTCCAGCAGGTGTCCCGGGACCGGGGCGGCGAGATGCGCCTCCTGGCCGATGACGGACATCTCGTCGGTCAGTTCGAGCGGGTAGTGGGTCCGGATCTCCGCGCCGAAACGGTCCTTGAGCGGCGTGATGATCCGGCCGCGGTTCGTGTAGTCCTCCGGGTTGGCGGACGCCACGAGCAGTACGTCCAGCGGTAGCCGGAGGGTGTATCCGCGGACCTGGATGTCGCGTTCCTCCATGACGTTGAGCAGCGACACCTGGATCCGCTCCGCCAGGTCGGGCAGTTCGTTGATCGCCATGATCCCGCGGTGTGCACGTGGCACCAGACCGAAGTGGATGGTCTCCGGATCACCGAGCGACCGACCCTCGGCAACCTTGACCGGGTCGACGTCACCGATGAGATCCGCGACGGCCGTGTCGGGGGTGGCCAACTTCTCGGTGTACCGCTCGCTGCGGTGACGCCAGCTGATCGGCAGGGCGTCACCCATTTCGTCCAACACGCGCTGCGACGCGGCCGTGATCGGGTCGTAGGGATGCTCGCCGATCTCAGATCCGGCGATGACCGGGGTCCATTCGTCCAGCAGACCGCTCAGCGTACGGAGCAAGCGCGTCTTGCCCTGGCCGCGCTCACCCAGCAACACGACATCGTGCCCAGCGATCAGCGCTCGTTCGAGCTGCGGTAGCACCGTTGATTCAAAACCCACGATGCCCGGCCAAGGGTCGACCCCGGCACCCAGCGCGGTGAGCAGATTGGAACGCAATTCGGACTTGACGTCTCGGAGTTGATGGCCTGAGGCGCGGAGCTCTCCCAGGGTGGTGGGTAGGTCGGCGGGAGCGGTGATTCGCATGTCCGCCAACGGTACGCCCGGCAACCGACCGATTCGGATCGGTGTGGCACGCCAACAGCCGACCGGGTGACCTGCTCCCGACGCCTGCAGAACACCCGGGCCGGTGATCGGTCCTCGTCCGCTGGGCGGAACGGGTCCGACCGCCCGCGCAGGGTCCCGATGCGCATCCCAGCGGAGGTGTCGTCCACCTTGATGACGAACCGGAGCGGATCGTCGCCCAGGCCCTGACCTGCACGGGCGCAACAGGTGTCGACCTCGGTGAATACCTTCATCATGTCGAGCTCCATGGCTCGCGATGTGTTGCGCCGGGACGTTGCCGCGCATCACCGTCAGGTTCCGCTACGCGGGACATGCTTGTAGGCAACGATTGCTGGACCATTCTGCCGATGTGCGGTCCCCTGATCGGTCTGCAACTACCCTCAGCCGAGCGGATCCTGCTCCTGTCGGCGATCACCGACAGTGACATGGTCTTCCGCGCGCTCGTAGGGGGCGCCGCGGGCTACCTCAGGAAGGATGCGCGGCGGTCGGAGATGGTCGACGCCGCGCTGTCGGTTGCTGTGCAAGGACAGTCGGGCGGGCCGAGTTGGCCGCCGGTCTGGCCGGTGGGATACGACTGCGGTCACGGCAATCAGGTCCTGTGGCGAGTGAGCGCCAGCACAGGTGCTGGCTGCCTATCCCGAGGCCTGAGCATTCCGCAGACCGCCGCAGAGGTGTTCATCGCGGCGCCAGGGCCTCCCCGTTGCCGGTGGCCGCACGTGCCGTCCGGACAGGCACAGCCGAGTCGTACAGTGGCCCGCATCAGCACGGCCCGACCGAGACCTGCACCATGGTGGGTGGCAAAGCCCGCCGGACGCGGGCGCTCCCGACCGCAGTTCTCCGCGGCTCCTGGTCGCAGATCGGAGCCACACCGTGCGCATCCCCGGACCGACAGATGTCCTTCGGGTGGCCGGCGACGGCTTCGACGCGATCGAGCGGGCTATCGGCCTGGTCCCGCGAGTGGTCGCCATGGTCACCGATGCTGAGTCGCTGCTGGGCACCGCGCGGCGGCTGATCGCAAGCGTCGAGGGCATCGCTCAACGAGCCGACGCACTCGTGGCGCGGGCGACGCGAATGGCGGACACCGCTGATCCGCTGGTCACCCGGGCATCCGACATCGCCGACCGCGCCGACGTTCTGGTGGCCCGGGCCGGCGGCATCGCCGACACCGCCGATGTCCTGCTCGAGCGGGCCTCGGGGATCGCCGCCGGCGCGGACGACCTGCTCTTCCGCGCCGGAGGCATCGCGGACGGCGCCGATGTCCTGCTCGGTCGGGCGTCGACGGTGGCCGATCGCGCCGACGGGATGCTCGACCGGGCAGGTGTCATTGCCGACCGGGCGAACACTGCGGTCGACGGCGTGGAGGCCGTCCAGGCGCGGGCCAACGCTGCCATCGATCGCATCGAGGTGCTCCAGGACCAGGTCACCTCGTTGCTGCAGCGCACCGGGGGCCTGTTACATCAGACCGAAGGCATCGTCGACGCCGCGACGCAAATGACCGGCCAACTGCAGCCGTTGATCGACGCCCTGCAACCGACTCTGGACAAGCTCGAGCCCATCCTGGCGCGGCTGGCGGACACCACGAGTCCCGACGAGGTGGATGCCATCGTCGGCCTGATCAACGCCCTGCCCGGCATTGTCGACCGTCTGGATTCCGATATTCTCCCCGTGGTCGACACTCTCGCAACGGTTGCACCGGATGTCCGTGACCTGCTGGACGTCTCGAAGGAACTGAATGAGCTGATCGGTTCGTTGCCGGGGCTGGGTCGGGTGAAGAAGAAGATCGACGACAACCAGGACAGGCAGGACGATTACCGCGCCCTGGAGGAGCCGCAGGCAGCCCCGGATCGCCGTTCCACCATCGTCGTGGATCCGGCCGCAGCACCTGCCACCGCTGTCGCCTCGACGTAGTGCCTTCAGTTGTCGGTCCGGCAGGTGGCCGGCGCCGCAATGGGTCCGGGGGTGCGCGCACGTCGTCCGGGAGTGCGGGGACTAGCGCGGCACCCGCTCCCGGTGATGGACGAACCAGGCCAGCCACAGCACGGCGACGCCGAATCCTGCCATGATCGGCTGCAGGAAGAAATAGCGTTGAATGATCGCGAGTTGCGCGATGATCCAACCGACCATGGCGCCGCCGGCGATGACCGAAGCGGTGTAGGCCCAGCTGAGCCGGCGGAGTTCGGCGACTGCTGCAGTCGTCATCGGTGCTGCGACCACCAGGAGCAGGAAGATCCCCGGGAGGGTCCAACTGCTGAAGGGTGTCCCGTCAAGCCATTCGGGCAGCATCCCGATCGAGTTGTCGGCGATCAACCCGAAGCCGCCGTAGATTGCCCCGACCGCCACGAACACTTCTGCGCCCATGAGGCATCCCCGTGCGATCGCCACCGGAGAGCTCCGGCCCGGCGTCGAGCCGGCACCAGTTGACGAACGGGCTGAGGGCTGGGTCGATGTCATGCAAATCGCCTCCACCCCTGAGCATCTGGCACCATGCGTACCCGGCGCCAGGGCCTCAAGGATCGCCGGGCCCGGGACCTTGGTCCCGCTGTCGGCGTCGATGTGGGGCGATGTCGATGGGATTGTCTCGACAACCGAGTCACTGCCTTCTTGCCACCACGATGCCGAGCGGGTCAGGTCAATCACCGGCGACGGGGCGGCCGATCACCTCCAGATGCTGGCGCAGCGCGACACCGGAAGTCCCTACCAGTGGTAGCGCGGCCGCGACCGACACCGGCTGTTGGTGTCGATGGAGCCGCTGCACATCAATGGCATGGGCTGATTCGTCCGCCGTCAGGGCGACGTCAGCGGGCGAGCCGCGTTTCGGAAGCGGAGTCGGGCTTGCAATCGCCACCGGCGTCCCGCTCTTGACAGTGCGTCGCCTCACTGGAAATCTGTGGTCAACCAACCGGTTGACCAAGAGCTGTGCTGGCGAGGACCTTCGTGATGGTCGATCCATCCGACGACGACGCGTTGGACCGAGCGTTTCTCGCCCTCGCCGACCCCGTCCGGAGAAGCATCGTCGCCAGGCTCAGCCGGGGGCCGGCCACCGTGAACGAACTGTCGGAACCATTCGCGATCACCAAACAGGCTGTCTCCAAACATATCCAGGTACTGGAGCAGGCGGGTTTGGTGACCAGGACGCGAGATGCCCAGCGCCGACCCGTGCACCTGGATCCGGCGGCGTTGGAACGCCTCACAGCATGGATCGACAGATACCGGCTGATCCACGAACAGCAGTTTCGCAACTTGGATGCGCTGCTCACCACCATGGCCGCCGATCGTGATCGCGAGTCTCCCTGAATCGGCAAAAGGAGCAGCCCGCGCCGAAAGCCATTGCTGCCGACGCAGTCCCCGGGTTCGGTTCGGCGAAGGCGTTGAGCTCTGAACAGCAGCCGCGGCAGTCAGGTGCCCAACAGGTCCCAACGGTTGCCCGCGATGTCCAGGAACACCACCACCCGGCCGTAGACCTCGGACCTGGGTTCACCCAGAAACTCAACACCGGCGGACACCATTCGCTGATGCACGGCGTCGAAATCGTCGACCCGGAGGAAGAATGCGACCCTGCCGGCGACTTGCCTGCCGACGACGGCGGCCTGATCGGCGCCGTCCGCTCGCGCGAGCAGTATTCCGGTGGCCGCTCCCGGCGGACGAACCACGACCCACCGCTTTGGTTGTCCGGTGTGGGTGGTGACCGCCGGTGAATCCTCGACCAACTCGAAACCGAGCACATCGACGAAGAAGGCAATTGCCGGGTCGTACTCATCCACGACAACGGCTGCCAGCTCGAGGTTCACGCGTCTGCCTCCACTCTCGGGCGGCGTCGATCGAGCACCGCGCGTCGGTCAGATCTCGACTGAGGTTGCCACCACGACCATCTCCGAGGTGTGCGAGCCGCGGACGCCGACGTCGGCCGGGCGCGGCCGGAAACCGGGCAGGTCCTGCAGCCCGTCGCTGCCGTCCATCACTCGCAGGGTCGTCGGGGATGTGACCGACAGGGCCAGGACGACCGTCACACCTTCGGCGGGCGGTGAATGGAAGACCACACCGAACGGTTCGTCGCGATCGGCGATCGGAACCGGCCGACCCTGCACGGTGGCGCTGACAACCTGCCCCGCCGGCACCTCGAAGTACACCAGCCGAGCCGGCCGCCGTGGAGTGATCGTCACGGTGACCCGGCGAACGTCCGCGGTGACAGCGCCGGGGCGGACCTGGACGGCCGGCGGCGGCAGGTCGGCAACCTCGGCAGGGCCGGTCAGCACGTCAGGGCTGATGATGCCGAAGCCGTCGAGCTCTTCCCGGCCATCGACATACCCGCGGAGCCACTCCCCCGGTCGCTCATCGGTGCTCGCCCAACGCGCCTGCGCCGATGTGGTGTCCAGCAGGTACGCCAGATGCGCCGGCGCGGGGTGGTCGGCATCGAAACGATCGGTCAGCAGACCGGCCATCAGGAACGTCACCGCCGCGAGTGCCGCGATCGCGCCCGGTACCGCCGACCATCGTCGCGAAGACAGCGCCGCCGCGCCATCCTGTTGCGGGACAGCCGGTTGCACTGAACGCGGGCCGGCGATGACCGGGAAGAGCAGGTCGAAGACCGGAAGCAAGGCCAGCGCCAGCATCACCGCGAACACGGCACCGGCCGCGCCGGTGGCAAGCCCGAGCGCGGGAAAGAACAGCCACACGGTCGGTACCAGGATGACCACCGCAACGGCTCCACCGCATCCCAGGGCGATCCACCGGACCCAGAGCCGAGGCGCGGTGACGACCACCATGCCGGCCAGAGCGCCGGCGAGGGCCGGGACGGCGGCCAGGTAGGAGCCGCCCGGGGCGACCACCGCCAACAGGATGCCGATCACGGCCAGCCAGGTCAGGCCGCCGATCGCGAGCGACCAGCTGCCGCAGCGACGACGCAGCAGCCCGAACCAGCACAACACGATGGTGGCGACCAGCGCGACGACGCAGGCACGGAACCACCCGGGATTCCAAGGATCGGTCATGTCTGCGTAGCCGGGCCGCAGGGCGACCAGCAGCGACCACAGCAGTTGAGCCGAGAGCGGTGCCAGCACAAGCGGGACCAGCGCGGCCACCACACCTGCCGTCGCTCGCGGCCAACTGATCGCATTGCGTTTGCGCGCAAGAATGGCCAGTGCCACGACGCCCACCAGGGCGAGCACGGCGAATGGCCAGCTGAGCCATCCGGGGTACCGCACCAACGTCCCCAACGCGGGGAAGTAGGTGCTGTCAGAGCCGGCCGGTTTGGACAGTACGGCGATATCGGAACGACCGAACGCCTGCGCCAGAGCGAGGGCGTTCGACCCGTGCTGCTGCAGGCTCGAGCGGTCCATCACCTGTGGCGTGTCCTGCGGCGAGTGGTATACCGCCGAGCCGTCGATATAGGCGGTGTTCAGGCCGGTGAACCGACCGGACTCGCGGAACGGGGTGAAGTCGGTGTCGTTCGGCAGCAACCGGTACACCTCGACGGCGAAGCTGGTGGCGACCGGATAGGGCACCGCGGTGCCGTAGACATCGACAACACCAGCGTTACCGGCGGAGGTTTCGAACATCACCGTCGGCCCGTTGCTGCCCCTGGCCTCCACGTTGAGCACCACGCCGCCCCGGGCGGCCAGCGGGTCTTGTGACACGAACGCCTCTGCGCCGCACAGGCACGCCTCCTCGGCGTCGCTGAACAGGAACAGCACGTCGTTGACCGGTCGCGGCCCCGCGGCAAGCGCGCGGGCGGTCTCGAGCAGGGTGGCGACGCCCGCGCCGTCGTCGTTACCGCCGAAGGAGACCTGCACCGAGTCGTAGTGCGCGACAAGGACGAGCGTGCCAGTGGGTTCGGTCCCGGGAAGTACCGCAATGACGTTGCGGACGTCGGCCATCCCGTACGGACCGCTCAACGCACCGGTTGCGCCGACGCCCCGCCGCACCTCGGGGCGCAGCCCGATCTCCTCGAGCGCCCCGACGATGTACTGCCGGACGTCGGCCGCCGCCGCGGAACCGGCCGGATGCACCCGGGCACCGATCCGCTCGACATGCTGGTACGCCCGTTCGGCGCTGAACTCGCCGGCCGGCGCGTCGGCAGCGACAACCGCGGGCGGGGACACCGCAGCGATGCTGATCGCGCCCAGTGCGGCGAGCAGCAGGACCAGGACCAGACCTGGGATGGCGGTACGGACGGACGGCGTCACGGGCTCATCCTGCAGGATGGCCGGGCCTGCCCAGCCCGCCGACCTGTACGGTCGACGCGGCTGTGGCGCCCTGCCCACCCCGGGCGGCGACGAGACGCGCCGGTGCAGCTGCGGATCCGGCGTCACCCGACCGGCCGAGGAAGGGGAACACGGTGGCCGACCAGCACACCCCGCAACCCGCTGTGGCCGCCGACCTCCGATCCAACCTGCTCGCCGATTGCCCGCAGTGCTTCGGTTTGTGCTGCGTGGCATTGCCTTTCGCGCGATCTGCGGATTTCGCCTTTGACAAGGCCGCCGGCGAACCGTGTCACCACCTGGATACCGACGATTTCCGCTGCAGAATCCATGCCGACCTTCGTGACCGCGGCTTTCCCGGATGCACGGTGTTCGACTGCTTCGGTGCCGGTCAGCAGATTTCCCAGGTGACCTTCGCCGGAAGGGACTGGCGGGACGCGCCGGAGACGGCGCGGCAGATGTTCACGGCGCTACCGCTGATGCGCGGGCTGCACGAAATGCTGTGGTTGCTGAGCGAAGCCCTTGCACTGCAGCAGGTCACGAAGCCACGCGCCGCCATGGAAGGTGCCCGCTCGGAGATCCTGGCACTGACGCGGGCTGACCCCGAGACGCTCCTCGCGGTGGATGTGGACCACTGGCGGCGAACCGTCGAGCCGCTGCTCAGCGCTTCCAGCAAGGCGGCCCGGGCGCCGTTCCTGCGAACGGAGTCCGACCGCCGCCGGCGGAACCGGCGCGGGTCCGACCTGGTCGGCGCGAAGCTGTCCCGCACCGACCTGCAGGGGTGTGACCTGCGCGGATCCCTGCTGATCGGCGCAGATCTGCGGCAGGCGGATCTTCGCAGCGCCGACCTGCTGGGCGCGGACCTGCGGGCGAGCGACCTGCGCGGAGCCGACCTCACCGACGCACTGTTCCTCACGCCGTCGCAGATCAACGCTGCTCGCGGCAATCAGCGGACCGTCCTGCCGCCGGCGCTCGCTCGCCCAGGCCACTGGGCGCCCTGACCGACCGCGACGGGCTGTACCCGCCGACGAACCTGGCGGTCGCCGGGCCGGTGACCGGAGCCGGAAACCCATTGGTACCGCGCCGATCAATCAGGCAGAGTCACCGGGTCAGCACACGGGGACGGGCGGCTGTCTGCACAGCGCCGTTGCAGCGATCATCCAGCGGAGAGGAAACGTCATGGATCGGCGGACGTCCGGCCTACCACGGGCGCTGCGGCCGTTCACCAATCCGCAGTACCGGCTGCTCACCTCCGCCCTGCTGTTCTCGTTGCTCAGCGTGGGCATCTGGCTGGTGGCGTCGGTATGGCAACTGATCCGGATCGGCGGCACCGCCTCCGATCTGTCCCTGGTGGCCACCGGCGGCGCCCTCGGCCTTGTGTTCTCGGTGCTGATCGGCGGGGCCGTCGCCGACCGCATCCCCCAGCGGCTCATCCTGCTGACGGTGGAGACCGTGCGCGGGTTGAGTTACGGCACGGCCGCGGCGCTGTCACTGACCGGCTCGATCAAGGTGTGGCACCTCGCCGTCCTCGCGCTGATCCTCGGCATCGCCGACGGCTTCTTCTACCCGGCGTACTCGGCGTGGCTGCCGGCGCTGATAGCGCCCGAACAGTTGCTGGCCGCCAACGGTATCGAGGGCATGTTGCGGCCGACGATCATGCAGGCCGCCGGCCCGGCGCTCGCCGGGCTGCTGATCGCCGTCTGGTCGCCGGGTATCGCCTTCCTGCTGGTCGCTGTGCTGCAGATCGGCGCCGCTGCCGTGCTGGCGATGATGGAGACCACCCCCGTGCGCCGCGATGTCGACCGGTCACGTCACCCGTTGGTCTCCGCCGCGGTCGACATCCGCGACGGATTCGCCTACATGGTCAGGACCCGGTGGCTGCTCGCCACGCTGCTGTTCGCCACTCTGTTGGTGCTCGTCGTGATGGGGCCGATCGAGGTGCTGCTGCCGTTCGCCGTCAAGAACGAAACCGGCGGCGGTGCAGGAGCATTCGCGGTCGCATTGGCCGCCTTCGGTATCGGCGGTGCGATCGGGTCGCTGGTCATGGCGTCATCGACGCTGCCGCGCCGCTACCTGACGATCATGATCCTCGGCTGGGGCGTCGGCTCTGCGCCGCTGGCGATCATCGGACTGACCAACCAGCTGTGGCTGATGGTCTGCACACTGTTCGTCGTCGGGTTCACCTTCTCCGGAGCCCAGGTGATCTGGGGCACCCTGCTGCAGCGCAGGGTTCCACCGGCCCTGCTCGGACGGGTGTCCAGTCTGGACTTCTTCGTCTCGCTTGCACTGATGCCGATCTCGATGGCGATCGCCGGACCGGTCGGCGAGACGATCGGGATCGGCCCGACCTTCCTGGTCGCCGGTCTGGTCCCGGTGCTGCTGGCGGTGGGCACCCTGCTGATCGCGCGCCTGGGACCGGACGAACTGGCGCACCCGCTGCGGGACGAGGTCACGTCCGACATCACGGCAGGCGACGAGCACGACACGAACATCCGGATCCGGTCGGACCCGGATACCCTCGCTCGAGGGTGAGATGGGTCCCATCCGCCCGCCTGACGGGAATCCCCGGGCTCCGGCCGGTCGTTGCCGCTGCTGATGTCCCGCCGCATCCGGTGGGCGCACGCACAGCCTGAGGACAACAATGCCAGCCCTGTACACCGCATCAGCCACCGCGACCGGGGAAGGCCGCAACGGGCACAGCCGATCGTCGGACGGCCTCGTCGACGTCGACCTCGCCACCCCGGTGGAGTTGGGCGGTCCCGGCGGCGCCACCAACCCCGAACAGTTGTTCGCCGCCGGGTACGCCGCGTGCTTCCTCAGCGCGCTGACGCTGACGGCCCGCCGCGCCAAGGTCGACATGGCCGATGCCGCAATCACTGTCGACGTGTCACTGGTGCCTGACGGATCGGTCGGCTTCGGCCTGGCCGTTGCGCTGCACGCAGAGATGTCCGGCGTCGACCTGCCGACGGCCGAAGGCCTGGTCGCCAAGGCGCACCTGGTGTGCCCGTATTCGAACGCGACCCGCGGCAACGTGGACGTCGAGATCGACACCCTGGTCGCCTGATCCGACGCCCGGATCGCCCGTAGATTGGTGCAGGTGGCCACCAACTCGTCCCTGCCGCTGTTCCCTCTAGGGCTGGTTCTCTACCCGGGCGTCATGCTCCCGCTGCACATCTTCGAGGACCGCTACCGCCGGCTGGTGCAGGAGTTGCTGGAGCTGCCCGACGGGGAGCGTCGCTTCGGCGTCGTCGCGATCAAGGCCGGCCGGGAGGTGGGCACTGACGGTGTCACCGCTCTGCACCAGGTGGGCTGCTCGGCCGAGCTCCGGTACGCCGAGGCCTATCAGGACGGCCGGTTCGACATCATCGCGACCGGCATGACGCGTTTCCGGCTGCTGGAGGTGCAGGACGCCGAGCCGATGCGGGCCCGTGTCGAACTGCTGCCCGACCCGATGTCCGAACAGGCGCAGCCGTTGGCGAACCGGGTCCGCCGGATGTTCACGGCTTACCGGCAAGCTCTGATGGATGCCCAGGGCGTACAGCCGGACACCGACGAGGCCACCCCCGCCCTGCCCGGTGATCCCATCGAGCTGGCGTACCTGGTGGCCGCAGCAATGATCCTGGACCTGTCGGACAAGCAGCAACTCCTCGCGTCCTCGACGATCGACGACATCCTGCGGATGGAACTCACCCTGCTCAAGCGCGAGTCGTCGATGGTCGGTGCGCTGTCGCTGCGTCCTGCTGTCGAGCTGCCTCGCACCCCTTACGCGTCGAACTGAGCGGGGGTCGCTCAGCCGAGTACCTCGTCCACGTAACACCACCGCCAGGCCTCACCCGGCTCATGGCTGCGCATCACCGGGTGACCGGTTTCGTGGAAGTGCCGGTCGGCGTGCCTGGACACCGACGAATCACAGCAGCCGACATTGCCGCACGTCAGGCACAGCCTCAGGTGCACCCACTTGGTGCCCTCCCGCAGGCACGCGGGGCACCCGTAGTCGCTGGTCGCGGGAATGTCGGACAGTGCGCGGTCCAGGTGTTCGCAGGCACCGGCAGTCTTCGCCGGCGTGATCAGCGTCCGGTCGTCCGCGGACGAGGCGCGAGCAGACCTCCGGTCGATCATCGACTCCTCGACGTCCAGAGCGTCCATCACCTCAGCCAGCACCTCACTGTCGGTGGTGCCTCGATCACGGATCTGCAGAACCGCCTCGCGCTCCGCCCGCAGCATCGCCGTACGCAGCCGCTGGTATTCCTCGGTGGGGGTCTCCTCGTCGGTATCGGTACGGCCCAGCCGTTCCCACACCGCGTTGAGCCGCAACTCACCACGGTCGCGCAAGGTCTGCACGACTTCGGCGTCGTGGCTCTCGGCGGCGGTCACCTGCTTCAGCTCCGCCCGTCCGGCCTCCACCGTCTGCATCAGCACGGTGGCCTCGGCGAGCGCGTCCTCCCGTTCGTCCGGGCCCTCGACCTTCAACCAGCGCGCCAGCCAGGGCAACGACAGTCCCTGCAGCAGCAGCGTTCCCGCGGTGATCACGAAAGCCCCGAGGACGAGCACCTGGACGTTCGGGATGGTCGCGGGCAGCACGAACGCCGCCGCCAACGTCACCACCCCGCGCATGCCCGCCCATGAGACCACCGCCGTCGAACGCCACGAGTACGGTTCGGCGCGGGAGCTCCGTGGCCGTACGAGGTAGTACCCCACCGGGAACACCCAGAGCGGTCGCACCACGATCACCGCCACCAGTGTCCCGACACAGAAGATGGCGATCGTCCACCCGGACAGGTCCGAGCCCCTGACGCCGTCCAGGATCTGGCTCACCTGGAGGCCGATCAGCAGGAAGACGCTGTTCTCCAGCAGGAACTGGATGGTCTCCCAGTTGATGCGCTCGTTCAGCCGTGAGGTGGCGTCCTGGATCCGCGGTGCCTTGTGGCCGAGGATCAGCCCTGCAGTCACCACCGCGATCACGCCGGAAGCGTGCAACTCCTCGGCCGGCAGATAGGCCACGAACGGCGCCATCAATGACAGCGCGGTGTCGATCAGCGGGTCCTTGTTCACCTTGCGCAGCACGGCGATCACCAGGGCGACGGCGATACCGATGGCCGCGCCGCCGGCCGCTGCCCAGACAAAATTCCCGGTGATGCCGACGACGGTGACGGCGCCCGAGACGGCGACGATGGCGGTCCGGAGTGCCACCAGTGCGGTGGCGTCATTGAGCAGTGATTCGCCCTCGAGAACCGTGACAACCCTTCTCGGCAGCCCGATGCGGCGCGCGATCGCAGTGGCCGCCACCGCGTCCGGCGGCGCCACGACGGCACCGAACGCAAAGCCTGCGGCCAGCGGAATCGGCAACAACCACCATGCGACCAGACCGACCAGCACGGTCGTCGCGATCACCAGACCGACGGCCAGCCAGGCGATGGCCCGCCGGTTCGCCTTGATGTCGACCAGAGAGGTGCGGATGGCGGCCGAGTAGAGCAAAGGTGGCAGCAGCCCGATCAGCACCAGTTCGGGGCTCAGTTCGAACGGCTCGATGAACGGCAGATACGAGGCGCCGATGCCGATGACGACCAGCAGGAGCGGTGCGGGCAACTCGAAACGCCTGGCTACCGCACTGACGGCGGTGACCGTGGCGGTCAGGGCGAGGATCCACAGGGCGATGTCCACGTCCATGATCGTTCCATCCCGCAGGGGCAGCGTCTGCCGGCTTCCACTGTCAGCCGGCATGGGGTTTGCCGCCGGGGTGTCGGTCGTCCGGCTGCGAGGTCCTGCAGCGCTCGCATACCGGGACGTCAGGACGTGCCGGTCACCGCGGCCTTCGCGTCGCGCACCCCGGTGTGCGGACCGGCGACGTGCCAGCGATGGCCGCCGTGCTCGAAGACCTCGACGTCGCCGCCTGCGGCGGAGACGATGGCGGCACCGGGGTACCAGTCCCAGGTGGGGGTATCCGCGTGCAACCAGACCCCGAGCCGACCCGCCGCAACCGCCGCGAGCTCCACCGACCCGGACCCGATGATCCGGACCGAGGCGGCTCCGGCGATCGAGCGGAGCAGGCCGTCCCGCAACGGCAGGTCGCGCACCCTGGTCGGATGCAGATAGGTGGAGATGGCGACTTCGCGCAACGGGCGATCCAGCAGCCGGGGAAGTGTCGCGCCGTTCAAGGTGCTGGGCAAATCCTTTCCACCGAGCCACATCTCGTCCGTCGTCGGTTGATAGATCGCTCCCAGGAGGAGCTCATCGCCGTCCATCAATGCCAGCGCCGAGCACCAGGCGGGTAACCCCGAGACGAAGTTGAACGTTCCGTCCACCGGATCGATCACCCAGGTGCGGCGGCCGGGCGCGGCCGCACCCTCCTCACCCAGCACGCCGTCGGCCGGCCGTGCCCGGGCCAGTCGATCGACGATCATCGCCTCCGCGGCATGGTCGGCGTCGGACACGACGTCGCTGATGCTCGTCTTCTGGTCGACCGTGAGTCCGTCACCCCGCATCCGGGCCGCCAGCCTGCCGGCGGCTGTCACCAGCGCCGTCGCGAGCTCCGCATCGCTGAGCCGGGAGTCGACGCCCCCGTCATCGGTGGCTGCGCCTGTTACCGGGCGGTGGTCGGCCGCCCCGTCGTCGGTGGGGTCGATCCGGGTATGTGGCACGACTCTTACGGTAACGATCGTCCGGGATGCCCGGTCCACAGGGCATCCCGTGTGGTCGTGATCCGAGCCCGCGGCGCTGTGCCGCACGGAAGGCCGGGTGATAGACAGTGCCGATGCCCCGACTTCTCCTAGGCCCCCTGCTGCGGCACGTCGGTGCCACGGACGCCACGGTATGGGTGGAAACCGACAGTCCCTGCGAGGTGGAGATCCTCGGCCATCGGGAGCGCACCTGGACCATGGCCGGTCACCATTACGCGCTGGTCCTCGTGCAAAACCTACCGGAGGGCGAGGGCACCCCGTACGAGGTGCGACTGGACGACGAGCTTGTATGGCCATTGCCGGACTCGAACCGCCCGCCCAGCAGGATCCGCACCTGGGTGAAGGAGGAGTCCGTCGACATCGCTTTCGGTTCCTGCCGTTACGCCACCGCGGAAGCCGTGCTGCCGGGCCACAAGTACGACGCCGACGTCCTGCAGGCGTACGCCGTGAAGATCGCGGGCCTTTCCGAGAACCAGTGGCCGCACGCGCTGGTCATGCTGGGTGATCAGGTCTATGCCGACGAGACCTCACCGGATACGCAGCGGAAGATTCGCCGCCGGCGCGACATCACCACCGGGCCGAAGAAGCAGGTCGCCGACTACGAGGAGTACACCTGGCTCTACGCCGAATCGTGGACCGATCCGGAGGTCCGGTGGCTGCTGTCCACGATCCCGACGTCGATGATCTTCGACGACCATGACGTCCGCGACGACTGGAACACCTCCTGGGAATGGCGGCGCGACATCCAGGCCACCGACTGGTGGGCCGAAAGGATCGTGGGCGCGTTGTCCTCCTACTGGGTGTACCAGCACCTGGGGAACCTCTCCCCCGCCGAGCTGGCGACAAACGAGCTGTACCAACAGGTGCGAAATCTCGACGGCGACGCGGAGCCGTTGTTGCGCGCGTTCGCGGAAGCCGCCGACAAGGAGGCCGACGGCGCGAAGGGCACCCGCTGGTCGTACCGCCGCGACTTCGGTGCGGTCCGGTTGCTGGTGATCGACACCCGGTGCGGCCGAATCTTGGACGACGGACGTCGCAGCATGATCGGCGAGGAGGAATTCCTCTGGTTGGAAGCCCAGCTCGACGGGGACTACAACCACCTGCTGATCGGTACCTCCTTACCCTGGCTGCTGCCGCGCGCATTGCACGATGTCGAGGCCTGGAACGAGTTGCTGTGCAGCGGCCACCGCGGCAAGACCGTCGCCAAGATCTCCGAGAAGATCCGCCGGGCAGCCGATTTCGAGCACTGGGCGGCCTTCCGTCAGTCGTTCGAGCGGCTGGCGGTGATGATCAGGGACGTCGCCCGCGGCGACCACGGCGGCTCGGACGGTGGTGCGCCCGCCACGGTCTGCGTGCTGTCCGGCGACGTCCATCACGCCTACGTCGCGCGACCCGAATACGGCTCGGAGATCACCTCCGCGGTCTACCAGTTGACCTGCTCGCCGCTGCACAACCGGGTGCCGATCCCGGTCCGGCTGGTCTTCCGCGGCGCATGGAGCCGGGTTGCCGAACGCTTCACCAGGGTGCTGCTCAGTGCGGTCGCGAAGCCGCCGCTGCCCGTGGTCGAGTGGACCCGGTTGTCCGGGCCGTACTTCGGCAACGACCTGATGACGCTGCAGCTGGAGGGCAGGGCCGCCTCGCTGCTGCTGGAGCAGGCCGGTCCGTCGACCAATGAGCCGGAGTTGAACGAGGTCACCAGGTTGGTCCTGGCCTGAGACGAAGTCGCCACCGGCTCAACGGTCGGGCGACGACAGCTTGTCGGCAAGTTCCTGGGCATTCACGCCGCACTCGTTCAGCAGCACCGCGGCGGGATCGGGCTGCTGGCGTTCGAGCAACGCCAACAGTAGATGGCGCGGCGTGATACGACGCGCCCGTTCTGCCGAGGTCAGCGAAACCGTCCGCGCCAGAACGGCTTTTGCCCCAGAGGTGAACGGCGTCCGGGTCAGCTTGCTGGGCCGGACGGCCGGCCGGAAGTCGCCGATCGGCAGGCCGATCGCCTCCAATGCCTGCACATCCAGGGATTCCGAGGTACTGCGCGCGTCGCCGACGCTCACCCCGACGAGGGCGGCGGTCTCCTGATCGTGCAGCAGTCCGAGCATCAGGTGTTCGGTTCCGATGCGGCGATCCCCGCGCCGGCCGGCCTCCTCGGCGCCGCGCTCGACTGCTGTTCGCGTGGATGAGGCAAATCGTTCGAACATGGCTTCCAACTTTCGTTTTCGCTATTTGCCGTGCTTGGCATGTACCGACTGACGCGACACCCCGAGGGCATCACCGATCTGCTCCCATGACCAACCCTGTTGCCGCGCGAGCGCGACATGGGTGGCCTCGACCTGCTCGGCCAACCGATGCAGTGCACCGACCGCCCGCAGGCCCGTTGCCGGGTCGGTCGACCCGATCCTGTCCAAGATCCCGTCCGTGGTCATATCTGTCAGTTTAGATTGACACCATGGGTATGTCAATCCAAACTGACAGCAGTCGGGCGTCGGTGTGCCGGGCTGGCGGACAACGCCGAACGCCATCCACCGGGGTCGGTTCGTCCGGATCGGTCTCGAATCGGGGCATAATGACCGCGGCTCAGCGTCTCCGCGGGCCATCGTCGAAAGGTGGCACTGTGCTGATCATCGCGATCATCCTGCTGGGCATGCTCGCGGGAGCGGCCGCGCAGCTGATCTTCCGCAGCAACAAGCGGCCCATCGACTGGACAGCGGCGATCGTCGTCGGCCTGATCGGCTCGTTCGTGGGCGGCCTACTGGTCAGCCTGCTGTCCGGTGACGGTTTGGCGCTGCGGCCGAGCGGCATCATCGGTTCCATCGTCGGCGCCATCGTCGTCACCGGGATCTACAAGCTGGCCACTGGACGAACCCCGGGCGCAAACGCGCGGCGCTGAACCGCGCCGGCGCTGGTCTTTTGCGGCGCTGGGCTTTCGGACGCTGTTTGTCCCGGCCGGGCGTGCACCGCCGAACTCACCGTCAAGCCCCGGCACCAACCCTGCGAATCGCCGGTGACGGCGCGACCGCGTCGGGGTGCAGGATGGCGGCAATGGCCTCCACCCCATCGATCAATCGAGGTCCCGGCCGCACGACCAGGCCGTCCGCGTCGATCGCCCACACGGGCACACCGGGCACCTGCGACAAGATCGTCGCCGCCTGGTCGGCAGCACCGTCGAGGTGAAAGCCACAAGGGGCGACCAGCACCACATCAGGCTCGCTCGAACGGATGTCGCCCCAGCTGGTCTGCGCGGAGCGGTCGCCGGAACGCCCGCCGACAGGTTCACCGCCTGCTGCCATCACCAGATCGGGAACCCAGTGACCGGCGGAGAAGGGCGGATCCACCCACTCCACCACCGCCACCCGCGGCCGCGGCAGACCGGCAACTGCCCGCTCGACCGCCACCAGTCGCGCGCGCAGGTCACCGACGACCGCTGCCGCCCGGTCCGTGACTCCGGTCCGGGACCCGACCTGCTCGATGGTGGCCAGCACGTCCTGCAGCGAGTGAGGATCCAAGCTGACGATCTCTGCGCTGCACCCCAGGTAGCCGAGAGCCGCATCGACGTCACCGGAGGGGATCGCGCAGACCCTGCACAGGTCCTGGGTGAGGATCAGGTCGGGGTTCAGCCCGGCCAGCGCCTGAGAGTGCAACGTGTAGAGATCTTCACCGGCGGCCATGGCCGCGCGGACGTAGTCATCGATTTCCCGCGGTGTCAGTCCGGACGTGTCCCGGCCGCCCACCACCACCGCCTTCTCGCGCCGCGCCGACGCCGGTTCGTCGCACTCGAAGGTCACGCCGACCAGTTCGTCACCCAGTCCCAGTGCATAGACGATCTCGGTGGCCGACGGAAGCAGGGAGACCAGGCGCATCGGCCCACGATAGGCACACCCTGACCGCGGGCCCGACCGGGCCGAAAGTCAGCGGGCGCGCATCCGATTGTTGCGCGCGTTGTGTTCCAGCTCTGCCAGCCCCAGTTCCTCCAGAAGAGGCGGGATGTAGACGCCGAAGCGGCCGCGCAGACCCTTTTTCAGGCCGTACCAGCCACCAACCGGATTGTCGGGCGATCGACCCCAGGCCTCGACGCTGCCATCCGGCGCCGGCTTCTGCTCATCGGCCCCACCCAACGGCACCCAATCCCCGGCGGCGACCAACATGGCGTGCAGGTCGTCGACGCAGCGCGCCTGGTAGAGCAGCACGGTCTTGCCGACCGAGCAGACGAGTACGGGGGGATCGGCCGCATCGTCACGGTGCAGGGTGTACTTCGAGGTCCCGGGCGGTGTTGCCAGTTGCCAGGGATCTTCCTTGGTGCCGGAACCGGACATTCGGCCACCGTAGACCTGGAAGCGTCAGTCGTGCAGGCCCGGCGCTATCGCTTGGCAGATTTCAGACGTTCGCCGCCGAGAAGAGCATCTGAACGGCACGCGCCTGCCCTTCGGCGTCACTGCGTCCGAGCAGTTCATGTGGCGCTCCGGCGATCGCCCGTGCGAAGTGCGACAACTCCAAAGCGTAGGAGTCTGCGGGCGGGACGGCGCGAGTCTCCGACTTCGCGTTCTGCCGGGCCAGTGTGATCCTGGGGGTGGCGCAGTGCCACGGGTCGTTGACTGTTGCTGTTCCCTTGGTTCCGAGCACCTCAAGGGCGCTCCGGTCAGGCAGGTGGAAACCACAGTCGAAGTGGGCCAGAACGTCATGCTCGAAAAGCAGCGTTCCGGCCGTCGTGATGTCGACACCGCTTGGTCCGTAGATCATCTGCGCGGTGGCTGCGAGCGGCTCTCCGGCCAGGAGCCGAGCAACATTGATCGGATAAACGCCGACGTCGAGCAAGCTCCCGCCGTTCAACGCCGGATCGAGCCGGACGTCGCCAGGAGCATCCGTCGGCCAGGTGAAGGATGCGCTGATCAGGCGAATCTCGCCGATCGCACCATCTTCGATCAGCTGCGCGAGCTCCTTGATCTGCGGGTGATACCGGTACATGAAGGCCTCGGAAAGCACGAGACCTCGTCGGGCGGCCTCGTCGAAAGCCTCGGCGACCTCGTGAGGGTGACGGCTGTAGGGCTTCTCGCACAGCACATGCTTACCCGCCTGCAGTGCGCGCATGGTCCAGGTGTGGTGCAGCCCGTTGGGCAACGGGATGTACACCGCATCAACGGCAGGTGAGTGCAGCAGATCGTCATAGTCGCCGATCGCTGCGGGAATCTCCCACTCGTCGGCGAACCGACGAGCTCGTTCCACGTCGCGGCTTGCCACGGCTACCACATCGATCTCGGGCACGAGCGCGGCACCGCGCAGCAGCTTTCGGTTGATCAGGGCTGTCGACAGAATTCCGAGGCGGATCTCACGCATGAGCTTCTCCCTTCAGGCGAGGATCACGTCGACGCCCGCATCGCGGAGCGCAGCGACATGTGCGCCGGAGGCGCTGGAATCCGTGACGACGATGTCGATGTCTTCGACGCCGCACAACCTGACGAATGCGACGGCTCCCAGCTTGCTGGCGTCGGCGACGATGATGCGGCGGCGAGCGCTTCGCAGCGCTGCTCGCTTGGTCTCGGCGTCGTCGTACTCGTACTCGGTGACGCCATTGGCACGGTCCACACCACCGGTGGTCAGGATGACGGTGTCGAAGGTCAGATTGTCGAAGGCGCTCTGGGTTGCCGGCCCGACGAACGACCGCTCATGTGGACGGACCTGCCCGCCGGGAATCATCAGAGTGATGTTGGGCCGATCCGCCAGCGCATCGGCGACATGCAGGCTGAGCGCCATGACCCGCAGACGGATGTCGTTGCGTAGCGCTTCCGCCACATGCAGAGTCGTCGTCCCTGCGTCGAGCACCACCGTTTCCCCGTCGCGAACCAGTGCGGCCGCGGCGGCCCCGATGCGCTCCTTCGCGGTCACGTGGGTCACCTGGCGCACGGCAAATCCGGGCTCGAAACTACGCGAGATCGTGGACACCGCGCCCCCGTGTACCCGGGTGAGGAAGCCGCCGGACTCCATCTCCTCCAAATCACGCCGGACGGTCATTTCTGACACCTCAAGCTCTTCGGACAGCTCGGTGACCCTGACCCGGCCGGCGGCTTGGACGGCGTTGAGGATGGTTTGGTGCCGCTGATGCTTGTTCATCCCAGAACCAGCGAAGCTGCCCCGATGCAACCTGACATGGCTGCGAGGCTGTTGATGTCGACCACGATTCCTCCTGGTGGGGCGAACGCGTAGGCAGCCAGATCCCCGCGGACTCTGGCCAGCAACGGACCGGTGGCGCCGAGTGCCGCTCCCGCGAGCACGATGCCGTCGGCAGCGTGCGCAACGGCCAGGGTCCGTGACAGAGCAGCGATCCCGCCGCGTGCCCGGTCGACGATCAGGGCGGCCCTCGGATCGGCAGCGGCGAGGTCATGCACGTCTTTCGCGCTCGCCGTCTCGTCGATGATGTCGGCGGCGACGGCAGCGGCGATGACACCGCGGGCCGAGGATATGGATTCCACGCAGCCGGAAGCGCCGCAATAGCACAGCGGCCCGCCCGGTTCGACGACGATGTGGCCGGACTCCGGATGCAGTCCGCGGACGCCGCGCACCAGGACACCGTCCTTGACGACACCGACACCAATCCCGGTGCCCACGGTGATGCACACGACGACCGCGTGGCCGCGGCCCGCGCCGTGCCGGGCTTCGCCCAGAGCTGCGCAGTTTGCGTCGTTCTCGATCGCGACGGTGGCGGCGATCTGCGCCAGGGCGGACCGGACGTCGCCCTGCAGTGATGCCGGCAGGGTGTGCGGGTTGTCGATGACGCCGGTGACGTGATCGACCGGACCGGTGATGCCCGCACCGATTCCGGCCGGCGGCGTCCCCACCTGATCGATGAGCCGGCGCACGACCGCGGTGAGCTGGTGGAAGGGCGCCCGGTCGTCGGCATGATCCACGCTCTGGCTGATCAGGATCCCCGCTCGTCCGCTGCGGTCGACCTCGGCGGCACGAATGTTCGTGCCACCGAGGTCGATTCCCACTGCCCATTCGCCCATGGGTGTCAGCAGGCGCCGTACAGGTTGTCGGCCACCTCAGGGCTGGCGAGGTTGTCCAGGTTGCCGACGACGGTGGGAAGTGCCGTCTCCGGTGGAACGGTCTCGCCGGCGATGGCCTTGAGCGCCTCATCCACGCCGAGAGTCCCCATCTTCCGTGCCTGTTGGATGACCAGGGCTTTCACCTGGCCGGCCTTGAGTTGCTCCACCTGGAACGGCTGGGCATCGCCGCTGACGAAGCTGACGTTGTCGGCCGCGTTCGCCTCGCGCAGTGCCGTCACGACGCCCTGCGCGTCGCCGCCGTTGAAGGTGAAGATGCCGCTGAGGTCGGGGTTCGCCGCGAGCGCGGCCGACACGATGGCCGCCGACTTGCCGGCCTCCCCGCTGCTTATTGGAACGGGAGCAGCGTAATCCCCGGGAAGGCCTGCAGCCCGGCCTCGAAGCCCTGGCGCCCGAGGTCGTTGGTGGACACACCCGGCGGAGAGAAGATCCCGAGCACCTTGCCTTGGCCGCCGGTCAATTTTCCAACCTGCTCGGCGCCCTGCTTGCCGTACAGGACGTAGTCCGAGCCGATGTGGCCGGCTGCGATGTCGGCCTGCTTGAGGGTGGTGTCGACCAGGACCAGCTTGCTGCCGGCATCGACAGCGGATTTGAGTGGGGCATAGAGGGCAGTGTCGTCGTTCGGCGAAATGATGATCGCATCGGGCTTGCTCGCGGCGACCGCGTTGACGACCGGAATCTGCAGGGTCGCGTCGAACTGGCCCGCCCCCTGGACCGTCAGGTTGGCACCCACTTCGTTGGCCCGGGTCTTGGCACCGCATTCGATCGACTTGTAGAAGTCATCACTCGTCGTGCCGAGGATCAAAGTGATGTTCTTGCCCGTGGTGGCCGCCCCGCTGTCGGAACCAGAGGGGGAAGAGGAGGTCGTCGAGCCCGCGGAACTACTGCATGCTGGAGGAGCAGCGAGCCGGCGAGCGTGATGCCCAACGTCAACGTACGGCGCCGAGAGATGTTTGCTGTCATGCGAACTCCTTGAGGTCGGATGGCGATGATCACGACAATTGCCGGGTACGTCGGCGCTGGTCGATGAGAACGGCGATGATGAGGACTGCACCGACTGCGACGTACTGCCAGTAGGGAACGACCCCGCGGATGATGAAGCCGTTGGCGAGAACGATGGGGATGAATACCCCGATGGTGGTGCCGAACATCCAGCCCACTCCACCGAAGAGGGAGTTCCGCCGATGACCACGGCGGTGATGACCTGAAGATTCGTCGTGCTGTTGCCGGCAATGGTCGTCGTGCCGAATCTCGCCAGGGTGAGGAAGGCGCCGAGGCCGGCGAGCAGGCCGGCGATGGCATAAATTTGCACGAGGCTGCGCTCGACGTTGATGCCTGCTCTTCTGGCGGATTCGGCACTCGACCCGATCGCGTAGGTGCGACGTCCGAACACTGTCAGCGCAAGCACCACCCCGGCCACTGCCGTGACCGCGGCCGCCACGATGGCGATGATCGGGACACCGAGCCAACGACCGTTGCCGAAGTCGACGAGTTTCGTTGGCAGGCCCGGATGTCGATTCCGTCGCTGATCACCAGGGCAAGGCCGTACGCGGCGCCGAGGGTTCCCAAGGTGACCACGAAGGCAGGCACTCTTGCCCGGGCGATCAGCAGACCGTTGAGGACTCCCCAGGCGGCGCCGGCTATCAAGGTGACGATC
>CAWCVW010000006.1:0-114542 GCA_963798965.1 uncultured Actinomycetota bacterium | reverse complement strand
AGCCGCTGTTCGGCTGTGGCGCCTCCGAAGTTTCGGTTCACCTCGGCGGATGTCAGCTCTTGTACGCGGGTGAACATCCCCACCAAATTGCTGACGGATCGCGCTGCCGCCAGGACGCCGTCGACCGGCATCTCGGAATCCCGTCCTCGATCGACGGAATCGAAGACCGCCAGCGCACCAATGGCCTGGCCGTTCTCGTCGGACACCGGCACCGCCAGCAGACTGCGGATCCGCGGGCCGCTGACCACCAGCGGATGGGAGGCGGTGCGGGCATCACTCACCGCGTCGTCGATCCGGACGATCCGACCGGACTCGAAGGCATGCCGAACGCCCGGCCAATCCGCGGCCGCGATGGGAAGACCGGCGGTCGGGGGGTCCGCCGACCGAGCCGGCGCAAACCCGGGCACGTCCACGACGGCGAAGGGCACGCCGCAGCTCCTGGCTGCCAGGTCGGCCAGATCCCGGAGTTGATCGGCGAGACGGTCACGCGGCGTCAGGTCGACCGGTGGCCGCGCGGGGAGTCCGGGGGAACCGTCGCTCTGCACGTGCGCCACCAACCCAGCCACAGCTGCCCCACCCCACGTCATCTCCGGGCCACATTTCCTTGTGAGCGCCTGACAACTTCGGTGTGCCCCGTTTTGACCATTTGACACATCGTTCACCGGTATGCCCAGAAGGTTACTGTCGCATCGATGGGCTTTCGTCGGCCGACGGGACCGTCGTCGGGTGACGGACCGTGACGGCGGTCCCCGTATACGGCTGTCCGTCGACCGCCCCTTCGGCCAACGGCATGTGGAACGAACCGGTCGGGCCACGGTTCACCCGATGCCGTGGAAGGCAGCGGCGTGCTCGACGGCCATGGCTCCTCCGGCCGCTCTGCACCACATCCCGCCCGCAAGACATGATGACGCCATGCCCCTGTCGTCGGCCGTGTTCCTGGTCTCCGCCGCCGCATACGCCGGATTTCAGTGGACGGTGCAATGGGTGGTCTACCCGCAGTTCGCGCTTGTCCCGCCGCTCGCATTCACCGAGTACGAGCGAGTACACCAGCGCCGGATCAGCCATGTCGTCGGACCGCTTTTCGCGGCGCTGGTGCTCAGCACGGGGTGGTTGGCGGTGAACGGCCCCGCCGGCCCGGCGGCGGCGGCCGTCGCGGTCGGCCTGGTGGCGGTGGTGCTGGGAGTCACCGCTTTCGTCGCCGTGCCGCTGCACCGCCGGTTGTCGGCGGGTTGGGACCCGGCGGCGCATCGATCACTGCTCAGGGCGGACCTGGTGCGAACGGCGGCCGCGACCGGCCTGGTCGTGATCGGTGTGGTCGGTGCGGTCGTCCCGGGGTGACCCGTCACCCCTTCACGTCAACCACATCGCCGCTCGCAGTAAATCCTTGGCGCGGCGACGGAAGCGTTGCAGGTCGGGATTGTTCGGCAGCGTCGGCATGCGGACCCCTTTCGGCAACCCGATGTCCGCTCGATCGGGCCGAAGGGGAGGTCGGTCGATCGTTCGGTGCACCCAGGCAGGCTGAGCCTGTTCCCGCGGACCGGTGGCGTCCTGGCGCCGTCATCAGGGTAGACGTCATCTGGACGTGCGCCGTATTCGTAGGCTGTTGCCATGCCGGTCGCCGTGCGCGTCATCCCCTGTCTGGACGTCTCCGAGGGCAGGGTGGTGAAGGGTGTCAACTTCGTGGGACTCGTGGACGCAGGCGACCCGGTCGAACTGGCCCGTCGCTACGACGCCGAAGGTGCGGACGAGCTGACCTTCCTGGACATCACCGCCACCAGCGACAACCGGCGCAGCGCCTACGAGATGATCCGCCGCACCGCGGAGCAGGTGTTCATCCCGCTGACGGTGGGTGGGGGGGTCCGGACCATCGAGGACATCGACGCCCTGCTGCGGGCGGGAGCGGACAAGGTGTCGATCAACTCGGCGGCCGTTGCGCGGCCGGCATTCCTGCGGGAGGCGGCCAACCGTTACGGCTCGCAGTGTGTGGTGATCGCGATCGACGCGCGGCGGGTGAGCGGTGACGGCGCGGCGGACTGTCCGTCCGGGTTCGAGGTGACCACTCACGGCGGACGGCGGGGCACCGGCATCGACGCGGTCCGGTGGGCCGAGCTCGCCGAAGCGTCCGGCGCGGGGGAGATCCTGCTGACTTCCATGGACGCCGATGGCACCAAGGACGGGTTCGACACCGACATGCTCCGGTTGATTCGCGCGGCCGTCGGGGTGCCGCTGATTGCATCGGGTGGCGCCGGCTCGCTCGACCACTTCCCGGACGCCATCGCCGTGGGAGCCGACGCCGTGCTGGCCGCTTCGGTGTTCCACTTCGGCGAGCTGCGCATCGAAGCGGTGAAGCGGCAGCTCGCGGCCGCCGGGTATCCGGTGCGCGAGTCATTGCAAGCGGTGAATCGATGACGTCGCCAGGTATCGCTGACGGTCTGCGCTTCAACGATGCCGGCCTGGTCTGCGCGGTGGTGCAGCAGTTCGACACCAAGGAGGTGCTGATGGTGGCCTGGATGGATGACGAGGCACTGCGCCGCACACTGACAACTCGTGCTGCGACGTACTTTTCCAGATCCCGTCAGGAGTACTGGGTGAAGGGTGCGACCTCCGGCAACACCCAGCGGGTGGTCGAGGTGCGGCGGGACTGCGACGGTGACACTCTGCTCGTTCTGGTCGACCAGACCGGGGTGGCGTGCCACACCGGTACCAGGACCTGCTTCGACGACGGGCTCATCGACCGGCGGGCGCCCGCCGGTAGTGATAGCGGTGATGCACGCTGAAACCCAGCCGCGCATAGAGCGCGAGGGCCGACTCGTTGTCCGCAGCGACCTGCAGGTAGCAGTGCCTTGCCCCTCGAAACTGCGCCCACCGCAACAGGTCTCCCATCAACTGTCGACCTGCACCGGTGCGGCGGCGGGTCGGCTCGACGGTCAGCGCGGTCACGCCGAGCCAGCCGTCGGTCAACACGCCGCGGACGACGGCGACGGTCTCGCCGCGGTCCAGCAGGGAGCCGAAGATCACCGGATCGGCGTTTTCCAGGATGGCGACGGCCGAGGGCGGCAGCGCTTGGCCTCGGTAGGTGTAGCGCGCCAACCACTTCGAGGAGGCGCGCGTCGAAAAGATCACCGGCAACGAACGTTCCATCGGTGCGCACCTCCCCGCTGCGGCCGCGACGTCCGCCGTCAGGACCATCGTCGGGTTGAACGGTGCCCATCCGCGATCGTCGAGAAAGGCCTCGAGTAGCGCGGTCTGGTCACTTCTCGGCAGCTGGAACAGCGGGGGAAGTCCCTGTCCGCGGTAGAACCGTTCCGCCTCGGCCATCGCCGGGCTGAACGTCATCCCCGGAGATCCCAACGGCAGCACCGAGTTCGCCCGGCCGGTGAACCCGTTCCCGGCCCGCAGCAGCCACCCGCCGACCCGCGCCGTGCTGGTGGCCCGCCAGCCGCGGGCGGCGATGCGCTCGAGGTCGATGACGCTGATCCGGCCGCCACCGTCATCGGCCGGCGCCGGCTGCATCAGGTCCCGGGCGCGCAGGCGCCGAGCCGCTGCGCCATCTCACGCAACAGGTGGTGCGGCATCGCGAGATTCAGCCGCAGGAAGCCGGGCGTACCGCAGTGCTCTCCCTCAACCCCACGGACCTTGGCCCTCCGCTCCACATCCGCGGGGGCACAGCCGGTGTTCCGCAGATCCAGCCAGCCCAGGTAGGTGCCTTCCAGCGGGAAGAACCTGGCGGACGGCAGCGAGCGCGCCAGCTCATCGGCGAACAGATCGCGGCCGGCGCGCAGATAGTCGACGACCGCGTCAATGTGCTCACCGCCCTCGGTGTAAGCGGCGACCGTGGCCACTGCGCCGAGCGGCGTGGCGCCGTACCACTCCACCGGGTCGATCCGCGCCCAGCGGTCGCGGCTGCCGTCGGACAGGATCAGCTGCGCGCAGCCCAACCCGGCGATGTTCCAGCCCTTCGACGCCGACGTCCCGGTGATGGTGTGCGCCGCGGTGTCCGCGGTCAGCGATGCATACGGCCGGAACCGGTGCCCCGGGTACACCAGCGGTGCGTGGATCTCGTCGGCGAACACGGTGGCACCGGTCTCGGTGACGACCTCGGCGACCGCAAGCAGTTCGGCGTCACTGAACACCCGGCCGGTGGGGTTGTGCGGATTGGTCAGCAGCAGCAGCGCGCCCGGCCGCAGCGCCGCGCGGATGCCGTCCAGGTCCAGCTCCCAGCGGTTCCCGTCCAGTTGCAGCGGCACGGTGATCAACTCCCGCCCGCACAGCTCCGGGACGGTGAGGAACGGCATGTACGCGGGGGTCGGGAGGACGACCGGCGCGGTCCGGTCGGTGAGGTGGTTCAGCACGATCCGGGCGGCGGCCACCACGGACGCAACCGGGCGCACCGCGTCCGGATCGACCCGCCACCCGTAGCCGGCCATCAGCCGAGCGGTTGCTCTGCCGACCGCTGCATCCAGATGGAGGGGCAGGTACCCGGTCAACTGCTGGTCGGTCGCGTCGTGCAGGGCGGCCGTGATCGCGGGGGCGAGCGGGAGATCCATCTCGGCGACCCAGGCGCCCAGCACGCCGGCGTCGGTGCCCGACCACTTCAGCCCGCCCCGCTCCCGCAGGTGCACCTCGGTCTGCCGGTCGGTCCAGGCGGCGACCCGCGCCCGGGCCACCTGGACCCGCGCGGCGGCGGCGATCGCGGTCTCGGCCCGGTCCGGCGTGTCTGGCATGGCGGTCACCGGGCCACCGTACGACCGGCACAATGGCCGCCATGTCCGTGCCCCCTCCTCCGCAGCAACGCGGCGCCCAGCGTGCCCTCGGAGTGGTCACCCCGGCCCGGGAGGAGTTCCGCGAACTGGCCAGGGACCGGCGGGTCATCCCGGTCACCGTGCGGCTGCTGGCCGACGCGATCACCCCGGTCGGTCTGTACGCGACGCTGGCCGGCGACCGGCCCGGGACGTTCCTGCTCGAGTCCGCGGAGAACGGGCACTCCTGGTCGCGGTGGTCATTCGTCGGGGTGGCCTCGCCGGCCGCGCTGACCGAGCGGGACGGTGAGGCCCACTGGCTGGGTGAGCCGCCCGTCGGGCTACCGGCCGGCGGTGACCCGCTGCGCGCGCTGGCCGACACGTTGCGCCTGTTGCACACCGAACCGCTGGCCGGGTTGCCCCCGCTGACCGGCGGCATGGTCGGCTACCTCGGCTACGACGTCGTCCGTCGGCTGGAGCGGATCGGGGACCAGGACAACGGGGGAGCGGTGGACGACCTCGGCGTACCGGAACTGGTGATGCTGCTGGCCACCGATCTGGCCGCGCTCGATCACCACGAGGGCACGGTCACCCTGATCGCCAACGCGGTCAACTGGGATGCCAGCGACGAGCGGGTCGACGCCGCCTACGACTCGGCCGTGCAGCGGCTGATGGCAATGAGCGACCGGCTGGCGGCGCCGATCTCGCTTCCCGCTGCCGTCTTCTCGCAGAACCAGCCGGCTGTCACCCGCCGGATCGAATCCACCGAGTACCGGGAGATGGTGGAGGTCGCCAAGGAACACATCCGGGCCGGCGACGCCTTCCAGATCGTGCTGTCCCAGCGTTTCGACGTGCCGACGACGGCTGCGCCGCTGGACATCTACCGGGTGCTGCGCGCGACGAATCCCAGCCCGTACATGTACCTGCTGCGGGTGCCCACCCCCGACGGTGATCCGATCGCCGTCGTCGGATCCTCACCGGAGGCTCTGGTGACGGTGCGGGATGGGCTGGTGACCATGCATCCGATCGCCGGCACGCGCCCGCGCGGTGTCACCGACGAAGACGACGTGCTGCTGGCCAAGGACCTGCTGGCCGACGCCAAGGAGCGCAGCGAGCATGTGATGCTCGTCGATCTGGGCCGCAATGACCTCGGCCGGGTGTGCGCGCCCGGCAGCGTCAAGGTCGTCGAGTTCTTCACGATCGAGCGGTACAGCCACGTCATGCACATCGTGTCGACGGTGACCGGGCGGCTGGCGGCCGATCGAACCGCCTACGACGCCCTCGCCGCCTGCTTTCCGGCCGGGACCTTGTCCGGGGCGCCCAAGCCGCGGGCGATGCAGATCATCGACCAGCTCGAGCCCTCCCGCCGGGGCGTCTATGGGGGTGTGGTCGGTTATCTCGATTTCGCCGGTGACGCCGACACCGCGATCACGATCAGGACGGCGCTGGTGGCAGCAGGGATCGCCCGGGTGCAGGCGGGAGCCGGGGTGGTCGCAGACTCCGTGGCCGCCTCGGAGGACGCGGAATGTGAGGGCAAGGCCGCGGCGGTGATCGCCGCGGTCGGCGCTGCCACGACGCTGAGGCCGGTCGGTGGCTGACCAGGCGGCCGGACTGCCGGCATCGGCCGGCACCGCCCCGGACCGGCGCCGGCAGCTTGCAGTGCTCGTCGCTACCGGTGTGGCAGGTGCTGCCCTGGTGGCCGTGGCCTCGGCATTGACCTGGTGGTCGGCCGACTTCGTGGACCCACTGACCGGACCACTGACCCTCACCCTCAACGGTGCAGCCTGTGTCCCGGAGCTGGTGCCGTTGGCTCTCGTCGGACTCGCCGGGTTGGGTGCGGCACTGGCCACCGGCGGCCTTCCGCGCCGGTTGGTGGGCCTGGTCGTCCTGGTCTGCGGGCTCACGGTTGCCGTCAGGTCCGTCCTGACAGCGGCTGCTGGGCCGAGCGGGCCGCCAGGTCTGAAGGGCTCGTTGACCAGGCCGGCCGATCCGGTCGGCGGTGCGCAGTTGCATCTCGCCGGTCCGACCCTGGCGGTGCTCGGCGGCGTTCTGCTGTCACTGGCCGGTGCACTGGTGGTGCTCGGGGTGGGGGCGCGGCGGCTCGGTGCCCGATACGAGCGGACCTCGCCGGCAACCGCATCCCGCGCCGTAGCCCGCGCGACGGTGCGGGAGCAGGCGGGGCCGGATCAGGCGGGGCTGGAGCAGGGTGACTGGTGGAAGGCACTGGATGCCGGGGCGGATCCGACAGCCGGATCCGGACCCGGGCAAGGGGATGACGGCAGTACTGACGGCCCTTCCGATCCGGACCTGCGCGTGGTGGGAGCACTCACCGATTCGGGGACTTCGTCGACACCACCGGGTACAACCGGTGGTTCTCCGGAAGGCACTGCGTCGGAACAGACATCTGGAGACGGTTACGATGACCCGCAGGCATCGCGGCCGACGTGAGCAGGCCCTGAACTTCGATGGCCGGCCAGGGGCGCGCCGGTGGGGTTGACCGGCCGCGGTCAGGCGAAGGTCGAGCCGATGGGCACACGGATCTGCGAGCGGACGGGAGACGATCGGGTGAACGTGCTGGACGGGATCCTCGCCGGCGTTCGTGAGGATCTTGCCGCGCGCGAAGCACAGGTCCCGCTCACCGAGATCAAAGCCATGGCGGCCGATGCCCCACAGGTGCGCAACGTCCTCCCGGTGCTGCTGGAGCCCGGCGTCGGCGTCATCGCAGAAGTGAAGCGCGCCAGTCCTTCCCGCGGCGAGTTGGCGGAGATCCGGGATCCGGCAGGACTGGCGAGCATCTACGCCGACGCGGGTGCGCGGGCGATCTCGGTGCTCACCGAGGGCCGCCGATTCGGCGGATCGTTGGCCGACCTCGACGCGGTCCGGGCGGCCGTCGATGTTCCCGTGTTGCGCAAGGATTTCATCGTCAGCCCGTACCAGGTCCACGAGGCGCGGGCACACGGCGCCGATCTGGTGCTGCTGATCGTCGCGGCCCTCGAGCAGAACGTGCTGCACGGACTGCTGGAACGCATCGAATCGCTCGGGATGACCGCCCTGGTGGAGATCCACACCGAGCAGGAGGCAGACCGCGCGCTGGCCGCCGGAGCCAAGGTGATCGGCGTCAACGCCAGAGACCTGACCACGTTGACCGTCGACCGCGACGTCTTCGCGCGGATCGCTCCGGGCCTGCCCAGCGGGGTGGTCACCGTCGCCGAATCCGGCGTCCGTGGGCCGAACGACCTGTTGGCCTACGCCGGCGCCGGTGCCGACGCCGTACTCGTCGGCGAGGGACTGGTCACCAGTGGGGATCCGCGGGCAGCCGTCGCGGACCTGGTGACGGCCGGTTCTCACCCGTCATGCCCGCGCCCGTCCCGCTGACCCGGGCCGCGCGACGACCGTCTGGAGTTCTTGTGTCTGTCAGTTCTGCCCGCGTCACGCCCACCGCCACCGGCGCTTCCCCGCGGCCCTCCGCGATCGCACGGGACTCCGCGGCCGACACCGGCGTCGAAACCACCCTGCCGCGGCCCTCCGACGGTCTCGCCGGCACCGCCCACGACCCCGATGAGCGCGGCTACTTCGGCTCGTTCGGTGGCCGCTGGCTGCCGGAGGCGCTGGTCGGCGCCCTGGACGAGGTGGCCGACAGCTACCGCAAGGCACGGCGGGACCCGGAGTTCCTGGGTCGGCTGGACTACCTGGCGGCCAGTTACGCCGGGCGGCCCAGCCCGCTGTCGGTGGCGGAGCGGCTGACCGAGCAGGTCGGCGGCGCGCAGATCCTGCTCAAGCGCGAGGACCTCAACCACACCGGCTCGCACAAGATCAACAACGTGCTGGGGCAGGCGCTGCTGGCGCAGCGGATGGGCAAGAAGCGCGTCATCGCCGAGACCGGCGCCGGCCAGCACGGTGTCGCCACCGCGACCGCGGCCGCACTGCTCGGCCTCGAATGCTGCATCTACATGGGGCGGGTGGACACCGAACGCCAGGCCCTCAATGTGGCCCGGATGCGCCTGCTCGGCGCCGAGGTCGTCGCCGTCGATTCCGGTTCGTCGACGCTCAAGGACGCGATCAACGAGGCGTTCCGCGACTGGGTCACCAACGTCGACCACACCTTCTACCTGTTCGGCACGGTCGGCGGACCGCACCCGTTCCCGGTGATCGTCCGCGACTTTCAGCGGATCATCGGGCTCGAGGCCCGCGCGCAGGTGCTGGCGCTGACCGGCCGGCTGCCGGACGCTGTCGCGGCGTGCGTCGGCGGTGGCTCGAACGCGATCGGCATCTTCCACGCGTTCCTCGACGACCCCGGTGTCCGGCTGGTCGGGATGGAAGCCGGCGGCGACGGCATCGAGACCGGCCGGCATGCCTCCACGATCAGCGGCGGTACGGTCGGAGTGCTGCACGGCGCCCGTTCGTACCTGCTGCAGGACAGTGACGGCCAGATCATCGAATCGCACTCCATCTCTGCCGGACTCGATTACCCCGGCGTCGGACCGGAGCATTCACACCTGGCCGAGATCGGTCGGGCCGAGTACCGCTCCATCACCGACACCCAGGCCATGGACGCCTTCGCGCTGCTGTCCCGCACCGAGGGCATCATCCCGGCGATCGAGTCCGCCCACGCGGTGGCCGGCGCCGTCGAGCTGGCGAAGGAGATCGGCCCGGACGGAATCGTGCTGATCAACGTCTCCGGCCGCGGTGACAAGGACATGGAAACCGCCATGCGCTGGTTCCACCTGGACGAGCCGACCGCCGCCACGGGCGACGTCACCCCGGGGGATCCGCAGCCCGTCGACGTCAACGCCGGCGACATCCAGCCCGCCGACGCGACCACGGCGAACGCCGGGTCGGCCGACAACGGGACATCGCGATGAGTGCGCTGCGCGAGATGTTCGCCGATCTGCGGTCGCAGGGCCGGTCCGCTCTGATCGGTTACCTGCCCGCCGGTTACCCGACCGTGGCCGGGTCGGCGGAACTGCTGGCGGCGATGATCGAAGGCGGCTGTGATCTGGTGGAGGTCGGTTTGCCGTTCTCCGACCCGGTGCTGGACGGGCCGGTGATCCAGCTGGCGGCACAGACGGCACTCGAGGACGGGTTCAGGGTCAGCGACGTGTTCTCGGTGGTGGAGAGCGTGACGTCCGCCGGTGGCCGCGCGGTCGTCATGTCCTATTTCAACCCCATCCTCGCCCACGGGGTCGACGCCTTCACCCGCGACCTGGCGGCGGCCGGTGGCGCCGGCGTCATCACGCCCGATCTCATCGTCGACGAGGCCGGCCCCTGGCTCGACGCGGTGCACCGCGAGAATCTGGACCCGATCTTCCTGGTTGCGCCGTCCTCATCGGCGGAGCGCATCGCCAGGACCGCATCGGCCACCAGCGGATTCCTCTACGCCGCCTCGACGATGGGTGTCACCGGGGCACGCAACACCGTCTCCGCTGCGGCGCCGGCGCTGGTCGCCAGGTGTCGTGAGATCACCGATCTGCCCATCGGGGTCGGATTGGGTGTGCGCACCGGTGAGCAGGCCGCGGAGATCGCGGCCTTCGCCGACGCGGTGATCGTCGGGTCCGCGTTCGTCAGTGCCGCTGAGCGCGGCGGACCGGATGCTGCCGCGGAACTGGCTGCCGAGTTGGCCGCCGGCATCCGGCGGGCGAACTCCACCCGCGGGGCGACGGCGGTACAACCGGCCCGGGCGAGCTCGCGATGATCGGTGCCCTTCCCGTGCACCTGGGGTCGTTTCCCTCGCCGCCACAAGGGGTCTGGTACGTCGGCCCGGTGGCGCTTCGCGCGTACGCGATCTGCATCATCATCGGCATCGTCGTCGCCGTCTGGTGGGGCAACAAGCGCTTCGTGGCGCGCGGCGGTCGGCCCGGACGGGTCACCGACATCTCCGTGTTCGCGGTCCCGTTCGGCATCATCGGCGGCCGGATCTACCACGTCATCACCGACAACCAGCTGTACTTCGGCGAGGGTCGTAACCCGTGGAACGCCTTCGCCATCTGGAACGGCGGGCTGGGTATCTGGGGCGCGATCGCGTTCGGAGCCGTCGGGGCGTGGATCGGCTGCCGGTACTACAAGGTGCCGCTGGCCGCCTATGCCGACTCCATCGCACCCGGCATCGTCGTCGCGCAGGCGATAGGCCGGCTGGGCAACTATTTCAACCAGGAGCTTTTCGGGGCGGCCACCACGATGCCGTGGGGACTGGAGGTCTTCGTTCGGACGCCCGGCGGGGTGGCCGGCGCACTTCCGGCCGCCGGGACCTGCGAGTTTCCCACCGACTACATCAAGGCCACCCCGGAACTGCTCTGCGGGGTCTATCAGCCGACGTTCCTGTACGAGATCCTGTGGAACCTGGCCGTCGCCGCCGTCGTGGTCTGGGCGGATCGCCGTTACCGGCTCGGTGGTGGACGGGCGTTCGCGGTGTACGTCGCGGGCTACACCCTGGGCCGCACCTGGATCGAGATGCTGCGCATCGACCCGGCCAACCACATCTTCGGGCTCCGGATCAACGTCTTCACCTCCGTCATCGTGTTCGCCGGTGCCGTTGTGTTCCTGATCCTGCGGCGCCACGTCGGCAGAGAGGACCCTGCCCTGGTCTGGGGTCCGGACCGACCCGCGCGGCGGGCTGGAACGACTGCCGAGCGCAACGCTCAGGCCGCAGTGACGGCGACAGACGGGGCCGCGTCCGCCGACCGGGATCGTGCCTCTGCAGATCGGGACCAATCCTCCGATGGCGGCACCGGTCAGGCTGTCAGGGACGCGGTCGATGACGCTGCGGAACCGGCCGGGCAGCCCGTCGATCAGAATCGGACCGGTTCGGTGGCCGGTCCGGGTGAACCGTCCACGCCGTCCTGACCGGCGGGCGGCGGTGTGTCGTTGCTGACGCTCTGCGCTCCCGTTTGCTGGTACCGATCGGCGTCCGGCGTGCGGTAACTTGGCAGTGCGCTGGGCCACTGATGTCCCGGTGATCTGCGCGATCATCGAGCGCGGGTCACGGTGACGATGGGCGGCGATCCCGCGATCGACCGTCCCGCCTCGGGCTCCGGTGGCACCACCCGCCGCAACCGGACATCTGCCGCAGTGCCATCGGCAGCAGTGCCATCGGCAGCAGTGGCATCAGCAGTAGTGGCATCAGCAGCAGTGCGGTGAACTGCGGTGCCTTTGAACTGCGGTGTCATGAGCAGCAACACCACGCGGCTGCGCCGCCGGCTTTGTTGACCGTGACCCAGGTCAGCAGGGACTGGCGCACCGATGGTGATGCGCCCCGTTGTCCCGCCGTAGGGCACCCTTGGTTCCGCACTTCCGTGTTCGGTCACCGCATTCCCCAGCAGTACCCGGTTGTGACAGATGATTTTCCGCCGAGCGACGGCCCACCCAGTGGTGACGTCGCCGGTCCGGTTCCCTACTGACGGGAGGTCTGCCGTGCAGTACTCGGCAACACCCGCCCCCCAAGGGCTGTACGACCCGCAGTTCGAGCGAGACGCCTGCGGGGTGGCCGCCGTCGCGGACATCAAGGGCCGGCGCAGCCACTCCATCGTGAACGACGGGGTCACCGCGCTGATCAACCTCGATCACCGCGGCGCAGCCGGTGCGGATCCGGCCGTCGGTGACGGGGCCGGAATCCTGATCCAGGTGCCGGACGAGCTGCTCCGGGCGACCGCCGGATTCCCGCTGCCTGTCAGTGACGATCCCAGCCACGGCCAGGCGTACGCCGTCGGTGTGGCATTCCTGCCTGCCGACCCCGCCGACCGCGCCGACGCCAAGCGGATCGCCGAACAGACCATTGCCGACGAGGGTCTGACGCTGCTCGGCTGGCGCACCATCCCCACCGAGCCCGTGCTCGCAGGCGTCGGGCAGATGGCGCTGGACGTGATGCCTGCGTTCGAGCAGGTCTTCGTGGCCGCCCCTGCCCGGGAAGACGGCACGCTGCCCTCAGGGATCGAGCTGGACCGCGCCATCTATCCGGCCCGCAAGCGGATCGAGCACGACACCGCCAGCTTCGACGACGGCCGATACGCCATCTACTTTGCGTCGATGTCCAGCCGGACCATGGTCTACAAGGGGATGCTCACCACCGGACAGCTCCCGGTGTTCTTCCCCGACATCACCGACGAACGGACCTCCAGCGCGCTGGCCATCGTGCACAGCCGCTTCTCCACCAACACCTTTCCGGCGTGGCCGCTGGCGCACCCGTTCCGCTACATCGCGCACAACGGTGAGATCAACACGGTGCGCGGCAACCGGAACCGGATGCGGGCCCGCGAGGCGATGCTGGCGTCCAAGCTGATCTCCGGCGACTTGGCCCGCGCGTTCCCGATCGTCACCCCCGGCGCGTCGGATTCCGCCTCCTTCGACGAGGTGCTCGAACTGCTGCACCTGGGCGGCCGGACACTGCCGCACGCGGTGATGATGATGATCCCGGAGGCCTGGGAGAACAACGCGACGATGGACCCGCAGCTGCGCGGGTTCGCCGAGTTCCACGCGTCGCTGATCGAGCCGTGGGACGGCCCGGCCTGCGTGACCTTCACCGACGGCACCGTGCTGGGTGCGGTGCTGGACCGCAACGGGCTCCGACCCGGCCGTTGGTGGCTCACCACCGACGACACCGTCGTGCTCGCCTCGGAGGCCGGCGTCCTGCCGATCCCGCCGGAGAAGGTGCTCGAGCGCGGTCGTCTGCAGCCTGGCCGGATGTTCCTGGTGGACACCGACCAGGGTCGGATCCTGGACGACATGGAGGTCAAGGAGGGCCTCGCCGCCGAACAGCCGTACCGCGACTGGGTGCATGCCGGGCTCGTCCGGCTGACCGACCTCCCGGCCAGGGAGCACGTCACCGTCTCCCATCGCAGTGTGCTCGCCCGGCAGCGCATCTTCGGTTACACCGAGGAAGAGTTGCGAGTGCTCATCACGCCGATGGCCGCCAGCGGCGCCGAGGGCATCGGCTCGATGGGCACCGACACCCCGGAGGCCGTGCTCTCCGCCCGGCCGCGGCTCATCTTCGACTACTTCAGCCAGCTGTTCGCCCAGGTCACCAACCCTCCGCTGGACGCGATCCGGGAAGCGGTCGTGACGTCGCTGTCGTCGGTGATCGGGCCGGAGCAGAACCTGCTCGAGCCGGGCCCACGCTCCTGCCGGCAGGTGGTGCTGCCGTTCCCGGTGTTGGACAACGACGACCTGGCCAAGCTGATGCGGATGAACGCCGAGGGTGACATGCCCGGCTTCGCCTCCGCCACCGTCTCCGGCCTGTTCGACGTGCACGGCGGAGCGGACGCGCTGGCCGCGGCGATCGAGCGATGTCGGCGGGAGACCGACGAGGCCATCGCCGCCGGCGCCAGGGTCATCATGCTCTCGGATCGGCACTCCAGCGCCGACCGGGCCCCCATCCCGTCGCTGTTGCTCACCTCCGCGGTGCACCAGCACATGGTGCGGCAGAAGACCCGGACCAAGGTCGCGCTGATCGTCGAGTCCGGTGACGCCCGCGAGGTCCACCACATCGCACTGCTGCTCGGCTATGGCGCCGGTGCGGTGAACCCGTACCTGGTGCTGGAAAGCGCCGAAGACCTGTCCCGGCACGGCCTGCTCGGCGATGTCACCCCGGAGAAGGCGATCCACAACACCGTCTACGCCCTCGGCAAGGGGGTGCTGAAGGTGATGAGCAAGATGGGCATCTCCACCGTCGGGTCCTACCGGGCGGCACAGGTGTTCGCGGTCTTCGGCATCGACAACGACGTGCTGGACGAGTACTTCACCGGCAGCACGACGCGCACCGGCGGGACCGGGTTGGCCACCATCGCCGCCGACGTCGCGCAGCGGCACGCGCTCGCTTTCCTGCCGAACCCGCGGGCGCTGGAACACCGCGGACTGGAGACCGGCGGCCAGTACCAGTGGCGTCGTGAGGGCGAGATCCATCTGTTCAACCCGGAAACGGTGTATCTGCTGCAGCATTCCGCGCGGAGTCAGCAGGAGAAGGTGTTCCGCCGGTACAGCGACACGGTGGACAAGCTGTCTCGCGAAGGCGGCACGCTGCGCGGGCTGTTCGACCTCGACACCGGGCGGCTGCCGGCGGTGCCGTTGGACGAGGTGGAGCCCGCGTCGGAGATCGTCAAGCGATTCGTCACCGGCGCGATGTCGTACGGGTCGATCTCGATCGAGGCGCACGAGACGCTCGCGATCGCGATGAACCGGCTCGGCGGCAAGTCGAATACTGGCGAGGGCGGTGAAGATATAGAACGGCTGCTCGACCCGGTCCGCCGGTCGGCAATCAAGCAGGTCGCCTCCGGCCGGTTCGGGGTCACCAGCGCATACCTGGTGAACGCTGCCGAGATCCAGATCAAGATGGCTCAGGGCGCGAAACCTGGCGAGGGCGGCCAGCTCCCGGGCAGCAAGGTGTACCCGTGGATCGCCGCGACCCGGCACGCGACGGCCGGTGTCGGCCTGATCTCACCGCCGCCGCATCACGACATCTACTCGATCGAAGACCTCAAGCAGCTCATCCATGATCTGCGCAACGCCAACCCGGCGGCAGCAGTGTCGGTGAAGCTGGTGTCCGAACCCGGCGTGGGAACCGTCGCGGCGGGCGTCACCAAGGCGCACGCCGACAAGGTGATCGTCTCCGGCAACGACGGCGGCACCGGCGCCGCGCCACTGACGTCCCTCAAGCACACCGGCCAGCCGTGGGAACTGGGCCTGGCCGAGACGCAGCAGACGTTGCGGCTCAACAGGTTGCGCGAGCAGGTCAAGGTGCAGGTCGACGGCGGCCTCAAGACCGCGCGTGACGTCGTCATCGCCGCCCTGCTCGGTGCCGAGGAGTTCGGCTTCTCGACCGCACCACTGGTGGTCGCGGGCTGCGTCATGATGCGGGTCTGCCACCTCGACACCTGCCCGGTGGGCATCGCCACCCAGAACCCGGTGCTGCGCCAGCGGTACACCGGCACACCGGAGTTCGTCGAGGTGTTCTTCCTGTACCTCGCCGAGCAGGTCCGGGAGTACCTCGCCGAGCTCGGGTTCCGGACGGTCGCGGAGGCCGTCGGACACGCCGAGATGCTGGACGTCACGCACGCCGTCGCCCATCACCGGTCGCACGGCCTGGACCTCGCCCCGCTGCTGGAGATCCCGGACGTCGACAGTGACCACTCCTGCACGCACCCCGCGCAGCACGACCTGTCCCAGACGCTGGACGCGAGGCTCATCGAACGGGCGGCGCCGGCGCTGCAGGATGCCCGCGGTGTGCGTATCGACATGCCGATTCGCAACGTCGATCGCACCGCAGGCACCATGCTCGGATCCGAGGTGACCCGGGTCTTCGGGCCGGAAGGACTCCCCGACCACACCATCGAGGTGAACCTCACCGGCACAGCGGGGCAGTCGCTCGGCGCGTTCCTGCCGCGTGGAGTGTCGATCGACCTGCTCGGTGACGCGAACGACTACGTCGGCAAGGGTCTGTCCGGCGGACGGATCGTCATCCGGCCGGACGAGAACTCGCCGTCGCAGGCGCCTGGCGTGAAGACCCAGGTCATCGCCGGCAACACCATCGGCTACGGCGCCACCTCCGGCGAGATCTACCTGCGTGGCCGGGTGGGGGAGCGGTTCGCCGTCCGCAACTCCGGCGCGCTGATGGTGGTCGAGGGCACCGGAGATCACGCATGCGAGTACATGACCGGCGGTCGGGTGGTCATCCTGGGCCGCACCGGACGCAACGTCGGCGCCGGCATGAGCGGCGGCATCGCGTACCTGCTCGATCCCGATCCGGCCCGGGTGAACCCGGAACTGGTCGACCTGGAAGCTCTGGACCCGGACGAGGTCTTCTGGCTCGGCGAGGTGATCAGCTCGCATGCCAAGCTGACCGGATCACGCGTTGCAGCAGCGCTTCTCGCCGATTGGCCGATCGCCGCGGTGCGCTTCTCCCGGGTGATGCCGCGCGATTACCGGCGGGTCCTGTCGCTGCGCGCCGAGGCCGCCGCACGTGGCCTCGATGCCGACGAAATGATCATGGAGGCGAGCCATGGCTGATCCCAGCGGATTTCTGAAGTACTCCCGCCAGGGGCCGGCGCGCCGTCCCATCCCGCTCCGCCTTCGGGACTGGAAAGAGGTGTACGAGCCCTTCCCGGAGCAGGACACCCGCAGCCAGGCCGCACGCTGCATGGATTGCGGGATCCCGTTCTGCCACCAGGGTTGCCCGCTGGGCAACATCATTCCGGAGTGGAACGACCTGGTCCGCACCGGCAAGTGGGAAGAAGCGTCGGATCGGCTGCACGCCACCAACAACTTCCCGGAGTTCACCGGACGGCTGTGCCCCGCTCCTTGTGAGGCCGCCTGCGTGCTGGGCATCGGTGACGAGCCGGTCGCGATCAAGCTGGTGGAACAGGAGATCGCCGATCACGCGATCGCCGGTGGCTACGGGCTGACCCCGCGGCCGGCGGAACTGTCGACCGGTCGATCGGTGGCCGTCATCGGCTCCGGTCCTGCGGGCCTCGCAGCCGCGCAACAGCTCGTGCGGGCCGGCCACGCCGTCACCGTCTACGAGCGGGACGGCCGGATCGGCGGACTGATGCGCTACGGCATTCCCGAGTTCAAGATGGCGCGCGATGTGCTGGACCGCCGGCTCGGCCAGATGGAAGCCGAAGGCGTGACGTTCGTGACGAACTGCGTCGTGGGCACGGACATCACCGTCGGGCAGTTGCAGGCCGACTTCGACGCCGTCGTCATCGCCACCGGCTCCACCGTTCCGCGCGAGCTCACCGTCGACGGTCGGCACCTCGAGGGCGTCCACCTGGCCATGGACTACCTCGTGCAGCAGAACCAGGTCCTGGAGGGCACCAGGAAGTCGCTGGAGATCAGCGCCGAGGGTAAGAATGTGATCATCATCGGCGGCGGGGACACCGGCGCCGATTGTTACGGGACGGCGCTGCGTCAGCAGGCGAAGTCGGTGCGGCAGTTGGACATCCACCTGCAGCCACCGGTCACCAGGGATCCGTCGACGCCGTGGCCGACCTACCCGCTGATGCTCCGGATCTCCGCCGCCCACGAGGAGGGCGGCGAGCGGGTGTTCGGGGTCAACTCCACCGCGATCGAGGGCAGTGACGGGAAGGTCACCGGCCTGCATCTGGTGGAGGGCACCAGGATTCCCGGTGGGTTCATCCCGGCCGAGGGCACCGACACCCACCTCGACGCGGACCTGATCCTCATCGCGCTGGGCTTCGTGGGTCCGGAGCGGGGGGGCCTGCTGGACGGGCTCGGGATCGCGTTGTCCCCGCGCGGCACCATCATCCGCGACGAGAACTACATGACGAACGTGCCAGGCGTCTTCGTCGCCGGTGACGCCGGTCGCGGCCAGTCGCTGATCGTCTGGGCGATCGCCGAAGGCCGGTCCGCGGCGGCCGGAGTGGACGCGTATCTGGCGGGATCGTCGTACCTGCCCGACCCACTGGAACCCACGGCGGTCGCGCTTCGCTGACTGTCGTGCGCGGTCGGTGACTGCGACCCGGTCGTGAGTGATCTTCGTTGCCTGGCCGTGATGAAGGTGTGAGGGTGGCCGCAGAATCGGTTCAGATAGCGGCTAAAGTAACGGCCATGTCTTCGAATCGCCGCGCAAAGATCGTGTGCACCATGGGTCCGGCGACGTCGTCCGAGGAAGGCATCGCAGCGTTGCTCGATGCCGGGATGAACGTCGCTCGAATGAACTTCAGCCACGGCGATTACGCCGACCACAAGGTCATCTACGACCGGCTCCGCGCGGCCGCGAAGGCCTCCGGCAGCGCGTTGGCCATCCTGGCCGACCTGCAGGGACCGAAGATCCGGCTCGGCCGGTTCTCCGACGGACCGCACGAGTGGAACACCGGTGAGAACGTCACCATCACCGTCGACGACATCGTCGGCACCAGAGACAGGGTCTCGACGACCTACAAGGGACTCGCCCAGGACGCCCGTCCCGGCGACCGTTTGCTCATCGACGACGGCAAGGTCGGTCTGGTCGTCACTCACGTCGAGGACAATGACGTGCACTGCTCGGTCACCGAGGGCGGCCCGGTGTCGAACAACAAGGGCATCTCGCTGCCGGGGATGAACGTCTCCGTCCCGGCGATGAGCCAGAAGGACATCGACGACCTCCAGTTCGCCCTGTCACTGGGTGTCGACGTGATCGCGCTGTCCTTCGTCCGCTCGCCCTCCGATGTCGAGCTCGTGCACAAGGTCATGGACGAGGTCGGGGTGCCCCGGCTGCCCGTCATCGCCAAGCTCGAAAAGCCCGAGGCTGTCGCCAACCTCGAGGCGATCGTGCTGGCGTTCGACGGCGTCATGGTGGCCCGCGGCGACCTCGGCGTGGAATTGCCGCTGGAGCAGGTGCCGTTGGTGCAGAAGCGCGCGGTGCAGATTGCCCGGGAGAACGCCCGCCCGGTGATCGTCGCCACCCAGATGCTGGACTCGATGATCGAGCACTCCCGGCCCACCAGGGCCGAGGCCTCTGACGTGGCGAACGCCGTCCTGGACGGCGCGGACGCGCTGATGCTGTCCGGAGAAACGTCCGTCGGCAAGTACCCGATCATCGCGGTGAAGACGATGGCCAAGATCATCGAGGCGGTGGAGGGCGAGTCCGTCGCCGTCCCGCCGTTGACGCATGTTCCGCGGACGAAGCGCGGAGTGCTGTCCTACGCCGCGCGGGACATCGGGGAGCGCTTGGAAGCCAAGGCGCTGGTGGCCTTCACCCAGTCCGGCGACACCGTCCGAAGGCTGGCCCGGCTGCACACCCCGCTGCCGCTGCTGGCCTTCACACCCATCGAGGAGACCCGCAACCAGCTCGCGCTGACCTGGGGCGTGCAGACCTTCGTCACCCACGCGGTGGAGAACACCGATCAGATGGTGGAGCAGGTCGACGTCGGTCTGCTGAGGGTGCCGGGGTACTCCAAGGGCGACACCGTCATCATCGTCGCCGGCTCACCACCGAACACCTCGGGCTCGACGAACCTGATCCGGGTACACCGGCTGGGTCACCGGGACTGAACGGCGCAGGTTGCCGTCCGACTGGTCCGGTCGCAGCGCGGTCGGTGCGGTGAACCGTCCGGCGCCGGATACGGTGGATCGGTGAACGATCTGACCGACCTGCACCAGGCGTCCGGCACGCACCTCGACATCGACGGCGTGCCACGGGGTCAGGCCGTCGTGGACGGCCTGATTGCACTGCTGGACCTGGAGCTGCTGGACGACAACCTGTTCCGCGGTGTGTCGCCCGAGGTGTCACCCACGCGGGTGTTCGGCGGACAGGTCGCCGCACAGGCGCTGATCGCGGCCGGCCGCACGGTTCCGGCGGATCGCCGCGTGCATTCGCTGCACGCCTACTTCTTGCGCCCCGGCAGCCCGAACCAGCCGATCATCTACCAGGTCGACCGGGTCCGGGACGGTCTCTCGTTCACCACCAGGCGGGTCGTCGGGCTGCAGAACGGCAAGCCGATCTTCACCATGTCGGCGTCCTTCCAGGCGGAGGAGGAAGGCGTCGACCACGCCGTCCCGATGCCCGAGGTGCCGGGTCCGGACGCGCTGGCCGGCTACGCGGAGCGGATCGCGCCGATCAAGGAACGGATGGCCGTGTGGGGCAGGATCCCGCGGCCGTTCGACATCCGGTATGTCGACGACCCTCCATGGGTGTCCCGGCTCGCCGGCCCACAACCGCAGGCGCGCAACCGGATGTGGTTCCGCACCGACGGTGTGCTGCCCGACGACGAGCTGCTGCACGTGTGCATCCTGGCGTACCTCTCGGATCTCACGCTGCTGTACTCGGTGCTGGCCACCCACGCGCTGTCGGCCGAGTTCGATCGGCTGCAGCTGGCCTCACTGGATCACGCGATGTGGTTCCACCGGCCGTTCCGGGTGGACGAGTGGGTGCTCTACGACGTGAGCTCGCCGAGCGCGTCCGGAGCGCGCGGACTCGGCATGGGGCACTTCTTCTCCCATGACGGCCGGATGCTCGCAACCGTGGTGCAAGAGGGGCTGGTCAGGCTCCGCTGACTCGTTGCGACAGATGAGCTTCGTGATTCGACGAAAGCTGAGCGCCGTCGGTCGACGAGGGGGGCGTCAGGAGATCTCGTTCTCCGCCGCCTTGATCGCCGCGAACTCCTCCTCCGGCGCGCCGCCGACGAGGTGATGGCGCGAGTAGAACCAGAAGTAGGCCAGGAACGCGACGAACAAGGCGGCGGTGATGCCGGCGGCCAGGAGGTCGACGAAGAACGTCGCGAGCACCGCCACGACCGACAGCGCCAATGCGATTCCGGTGGTGACGACCCCACCCGGTGTCCGGTACGGCCGATCCAGTTCCGGTTCGCGCACCCGCAGCACGATGTGCGAGAGGTTCATCAGGCAGTACGACACCGTCGCGCCGAAGACGGCGATGTTGATCAGTAGCGCGCCCGGCGCGTCGGGGTCATAAAGCGCCACCGCCAGGATGAAGCCGATGGTCCCCGGGACGATGAGTGCCAGGTACGGCGTCTTCCGCCTGCTGGTCACGGACAGCACCTTGGGCAGGTAGCCGGCCCGGGACAAGGCGAAGAGTTGCCGGGAGTAGGCGTACACGATCGAGAAGAAGCTTGCGATCAGACCGAGCAGGCCGACCCAGTTGATAAAGGTCGCCAGCAGGCTGTCCTCGCCGTGAGCGATGCGGGCCGCCTCCGGCAGCGGGTTTCCGGACGCCTGGATGGCAGCCGACCCGGCCCCGCCCGGAGCGAGCAGGAGCACACCGGCACCGAAGATCAGCAGGACGCAGATCGCGACGATGATGCCGCGGGGCAGGTCGCGCTTGGGGTTGCTGGCCTCCTCGGCGGCCAGCGGAACACCTTCCACCGCAAGGAAGAACCAGATTCCGTACACCAGAGCTGCGACGGCGCCGGCGATACCGAACGGCAGGAACGAACTCGCCCCGGCGGCTCCGGATTCGACCGGGATGTCGAACAGGTTGCTCCACTCGAACTTCGAGACCATGCCGACCATCCAGATGATCAGCGCCACGGCCGCGAGGGCGGTGATGCCGAACATCAGCTTCAGTGCCTCGCCGACGCTCCACAGGTGAACCCCGACGAAGATCAGGTAGCAGGCCAGCATGATCGGCCACGGGTGTGCGTCGGCCAGGAATCCCAGACCCTGCACATAACCGGCAACGAAGGTCGCGATAGCGGCGGGCGCGACGGCGTACTCGATCAGCACGGCGATGCCCGTGGCGAATCCGCCGAGCGGACCCATTGCGCGGCGGGCGAATCCGTACCCTGCCCCCGCGACCGGCATGGCCGAGGACATCTCGGCGAGCCCGAAAACCATGCAGGTGTACATCAGGCCCATCAGGAGGAACGCGATGAGCAACCCGCCCCAGCCGCCCTCGGCCAGACCCAGGTTCCAGCCGGAGAAATCACCGGAGATGACGTAGGCGATACCCAGCCCCGCCAACAGCACCCAGCCGGCAGCTCCGGTCTTGAGCTGCCGCTGCTGGAGGTACTCGTCACCGACCGCCTGGTACTCGACACGTCCGGAGCGATTGCGCGGTTCGGTCACGGGGTACTCCCAGCTGAGCGAGCGGGACGACCGCGCGGAAGCGTCGGAGGTCGGCCGACACGGGATGCGGCGTGGCCAGTATCAGCCCGTCGGTCAGACCCGTCAATGGTTCTGAATCAATCCATTTGCCTCGACCTTGACAGAAGACCCGCGCCAGGTTCTGATGGCTTGCGGTACGAGCGAGGACCAAATGGCCCGGACCGCCGCGGCGAGGAAGGTTCTGCCGATGCCCGATGCCCCACTGTCCGTCGACAAGCTCAAGGAATTGATCGGGGACGGCTCGATCGACACCGTCCTGGTGGCCATGACCGACATGCAGGGTCGGCTGCAGGGCAAGCGGGTCACCGGGCGCTACTTCCTCGACGAGGTCCTCGGACACGGAACGGAGGGCTGCAGCTATCTGCTCGGCGTCGACGTCGAGATGAACACCGTCGACGGGTACGCGATCACGTCGTGGGGCAGTGGGTACGGGGACTTCGTCTTCCGTCCGGATCTGAGCACCCTGCGGCTCATCCCGTGGCACCCGGCGACCGCCATGGTGCTCAGTGATCTGCATTTCCTGGACGGCTCACCGGTGCCGCAATCACCGCGGCAGATCCTGCGTCGCCAACTGGAACGGCTGGCCGCGCTCGGATACGCGCCGCTGATGGCGACCGAGCTCGAGTTCAATCTCTACAGAACGTCGTACAACGATCTGTGGAAGTCGCGGTACGCGGACCTGGAGCCGGCGAACAACTACAACATCGACTATTCGCTGTTCGGCACCGGACTCGTCGAACCATTGCTGCGCCAGATCCGCAACCAGATGGATCTCGCCGGCCTCTACACCGAAACTGCAAAGGGCGAGTGCAATCTCGGTCAGCAGGAGATCGGATTCAAGTACTCCGATGCGCTCACCACCTGTGACAATCACTCCGTGTTCAAGCTGGGCGCCAAGGAGATCGCGGCCCACCACGACATGTCGGTGACGTTCATGGCGAAGGTGAACGAACGCGAGGGCAATTCCTGTCACATCCACATGAGCCTGCGGTCGTTGGACGACGAACCGGTGTTCCCGTCCGAGGACGGCGACGACGGGATGAGTCCGGTGATGCAGAAGTTCATCGCAGGGCAGATTGCGGCGATGCGCGAACTCACCTACTTCTTCGCGCCGAACATCAACTCCTACAAGCGTTATGCGAATGGCTCGTTCGCCCCGACAGCAGTCGCATGGGGCCATGACAACCGGACGTGTGCGGTGCGGGTGGTCGGCCACGGACCCGGGCTGCGGTTCGAGCAGCGGGTGCCGGGCGGTGACGTCAACCAGTACCTCGCGGCGTCCGCGCTGATCGCGGCCGGGATCCACGGGCTGACCAACGATCTCGAGCTGGAACCACCGACCACGGGCAACGCCTACGAGCTCGATGTCGCACACGTTCCGACCACGCTGGCCGAATCGGCTGAGTTGTTCAGGAGCTCGATGATCGCCAAGGAGGCGTTCGGCTCGGAGGTGGTCGATCATTACGCCAACGCCGCCCGGGTCGAACTGGATGCGTTCAATGCCGCCGTGACCGATTGGGAACGGATCCGCGGGTTCGAGCGCCTGTGACGCTCCTCGAGGTGGCATCTTGGCCGTGCGCAATGTCTGCGGCGCAACGTGTTTCGACGAATCCGGAGAAGATGTGAGCACCACGGAGGTGATCAATCCGGCCACCGAGGCCGTGCTGCAGACAGTGCAGCTCTTCGATGAGGCGGGCACCGATGCCGCGATCGGCCGTGCCGCAGATGCGTTCGGGTCGTGGCGCGCGACGGCGCCTGCCGACCGGGCGAGGCTGCTGCGCAGATTCGCCGCCGCGGTGGACCGCGATCTGGAACACCTGGCGCAGCTCGAAGTGTCGTCCGCCGGGCACACGATCGCCAACGCGCGCTGGGAGGCCGGCAACGTTCGCGACGTGCTCGAGTACTTCGCCGGTGCCGTGGAGCGGCACGTCGGCGATCAGATCCCGGTGGCCGGCGGGATCGATGTCACCTTCCACGAACCGCTGGGCGTCGTCGGCGTCATCGTTCCGTGGAACTTCCCGATGCCCATCGCCGGATGGGGATTTGCGCCCGCGTTGGCGGCGGGGAACACCGTCGTTCTCAAGCCGGCCGAACTGACGCCGTCGACCGCCATCAGGCTCGGCGAATTGGCCCTGCAGGCAGGCATTCCGCCGGACGTCTTCCAGGTGCTCCCCGGGAAGGGCACCGTGGTCGGTCAGCGATTCGTCGATCACCCATCGGTGCGCAAGATCGTCTTCACCGGTTCCACCGAGGTGGGGACGGCCATCATGGCCGGGGCGTCCAAACAGCTCAAGCGGGTCACGCTGGAGTTGGGCGGCAAGAGCGCCAACGTCATCTTCGCCGATGCCGATCTGGCCGCCGCGTCCGCGTCTGCCCCGGCCGGAGTCTTCGACAATGCCGGGCAGGACTGCTGTGCGAGATCGCGGATCCTCGTGCAGCGCAGCGTCTTCGATCGTTTCCTCGAGTTGTTCGAGCCCGCCGTCAAGGCGGTGCGGGTGAAGGATCCGAGCGCTGCCGACTCGGAGATGGGCCCGTTGATCTCGGCGGCGCACCGCGAGCGGGTGGCGTCCTTCCTCACCGAGGACGTCGACGTCGCCTTCTCCGGTTCGGCGCCGAACGGCCCGGGATACTGGATGCCGCCGACGGTCGTGCTCGCCCACGATCCGCGAGACCGGTTGCTGCAGGAGGAGATCTTCGGTCCGGTGGTCACGGTCCTGGCTTTCGACGACGAGGACGATGCGGTGCGGCTGGCGAACGATTCGAGATTCGGGCTGTCCGGTTCCATCTGGACGCAGAACCTCGGCCGGGCCTTGCGCGTCTGCCGCGGCATCGACTCCGGGAATCTCTCGGTGAACTCGCATTCCTCGGTGCGGTACTCGACGCCGTTCGGCGGCTTCAAGCAATCCGGGCTCGGACGCGAACTCGGCCCGCATGCGCTGGACTCGTTCACCGAGGTGAAGAACGTCTTCATCGCCGATCGTTGACCCCGACCTGCCGACCGGTCGATCGCCCGACCGGCCGGTTTGCTGGGCCGGCCGATTGTTCCGACCGGCCGAGTGTGCCGACAGACCGACGCCTGAGCGCCGACAACTGAGAGTGGACAGATGACAGCGCACGACATGACCGCGTCGCCGGACCAACCGGTCTGCCGGCGACTCCCTGGACGGGTTGCCGTGATCACCGGCGGCGGTAGCGGGATCGGATTGGCCACCGCCCGACGGCTGGCGACCGAGGGCGCGTCGGTCGTCATCGCCGACGTGGACGTGGACTCCGGGACGGCGGCCGCCGACGACGTCGGCGGATTGTTCGTTCAGACCGATGTCACCAGCGAGCAGGACGTCGAGGCGCTGTTCCGGACCGCTGACGAAACCTTCGGGCGCATCGACATCGCGTTCAACAACGCCGGGATATCGCCATCCGCCGACGATTCCATCCTGACCACCGGGCTCGACACGTGGGACCTCGTCCAGGATGTCAATCTGAAGTCGATCTACCTGTGCAGCAAGGCGGTACTGCCCTACATGCGGCTGCGGCGGAAAGGGTCGATCATCAACACCGCGTCGTTCGTCGCGGTTCTCGGGTCGGCGACCTCACAGGTGGCCTACACCGCATCGAAGGGTGGTGTGCTGGCCATGACCCGGGAGCTCGGGGTCCAGTTCGCGAGGGAGGGGATCAGGGTGAACGCATTGTGTCCAGGGCCGGTGAACACGCCGCTGCTGCGGGAGCTGTTCGCCAAGGATCCGGAACGGGCGCAACGCCGGCTGGTGCACGTGCCGATGGGCCGCTTCGCCGAGGCCGAGGAACTCGCGGCGGCCGTTGCCTTCCTGGCCAGTGATGACTCGTCGTTCATCACCGCGTCGACGTTCCTGGTGGACGGTGGAGTGTCGTCGGCATACGTGACACCGCTGTGAGGGGTGCACCACGCCCGGCGTCGTGAGTGCGCGCGCAGCCAGGTCGGACCAGCAGGGCTCGTCCGCCCCGGCCGGCGGAGCCGTGCTCCGCCCGATCGCCGCCGGCAACGCGTTCGAGCAGACGGTGGAACGCCTCCTGCAGATCATCAAGCTCGGCATCGTTCCGCCCGGCGAGCGGCTGCCACCGGAAAGGGAGCTCGCAGGGCGGCTCGGTGTGTCAAGGGTCAAGTTGCGCGAGGCCCTGCGGGAACTGGGTCGCAGCGGCCAGGTGGAGGTGCGGCGGGGCCGGGCGGGCGGCACGTTCGTCCGTCGTCCGTCGCCGTCGGCCGGCGGCGGTCCGAGCGGTCCGGTCGCGCCCGATGCGCGAGAGGTGACGGCCCTCGAGGTACAGGACATCCTGACCTGCCGGTGGGTGCTGGAGGTCGGCTCGGTGGAGTTGGCCGCGGCCGCTCCGCTGTCCGCGGCGGCCAGATCGACCGTGACCGGGCACCTGAACGCCGCCTGTGCCGCGAGCGAATCGGATTACCGCAGGCTCGATTCCCGGCTGCACCTCGCGCTGGCCGAGCTGACCGGGTCACCGTCGTTGATCCGGGATGTCGCCGACGCGCGGATGCAGGTGAACACGCTGCTCGATCGGATCCCCTTGCTCGGACCGAACCTCGCGCATTCGAATGCTCAGCACCGCGCCATCGTCGCTGCCGTCCTGCGCGGGGACGCCGCCGCCGCCCGGTCGCTGATGATCGAACATCTGGCGGGAACGGCTGCTCTGTTGCGCGGGTTCCTGACCTGATGCCAGCTGCCGCCGGGCGGTGACCTGGGCCCGGAAATGAGTCAGTAGCGTGGTCGTCGACCGGTCCGGGTACCGGTGATGCACGCCGCGGGCCGCCGTGGTCCGGCGAACGAACCAAGGGAGAACCGATGAGTCTGAGCGACGACGACATCACCACCGGATCCGCAGCAGCGGAAGGTCCTGCCGACGGCGGCGCGGACGGCGTCGCGGGCGTGTCGGACGGCGGTGCCGATGGTGGTGCCGATGGTGGTGCCGATGGTGGTGCCGATGGTGGTGCCGACAGTGGTGCGGGTGCCGAGGGGCCTGCCGACGGCGGTGCATCCGGTCAGCCGGGCGTCCACGACGGTGGTGCGGATGGCGGTGCGGATGGCGGTGCGGATGGCGGTGCTGACGGCGGTGCCGATGGCGGGGCCGATGGTGGTGCTGACGGGCACGCCGGCAGCTGATGCCCGGAAATGACATTGCGGGGGCGCCCGGCAGCGGGCGCCCCCGCCCCGGGCCGGCCGCGCCCGCCGCCGGGAGTGCCCTTGGGCGATGCATTCGCATGGGTTCGGGCGAGTTCGCCGATCGTTACTGGGGTTCCGCGGCGCTGCTGACCCCTGCCGCCGAGTTGGCACAGGATTTCACCGATCTGTTCTCCGCCGACGCGGTTGACGACCTGATCTCCCGGCACGGACTGCGCACGCCATTCCTGCGGATGGCCAAGGACGGCTCGGTCATCGCATCGGCGGCTTTCACCAGGTCGGGCGGTGTGGGCGCCGGTATCGCCGATCAGGTCGCCGACGACAAGGTCCTCAACCAGCTCGCGAGCGGCGCCACGCTGGTCCTGCAGGCGCTGCACCGCACCTGGCCGCCGCTCATCGACTTCGGTACCGCGCTTGCCGCCGAGCTCGGGCACCCGGTGCAGATCAACGCCTACATCACCCCGCCGCAGAATCAGGGTTTCGCCGCCCACTACGACACCCATGACGTGTTCGTGTTGCAGGTCGCCGGCAGCAAGCGGTGGACGATCCACCGACCGGTGATCGAGGATCCGCTGCCGGACCAGACGTGGGACCGGCGCAAGGCGCAGGTAGTCGCCCGGGCGTCCGAGAAGCCGTTGATCGACACGGTGCTGAAACCCGGCGACGCGTTGTACCTGCCCCGCGGATACCTGCATTCCGCTGTCGCGCAGGGCGAGGTGTCGATTCACTTGACCGTCGGCGTCCACGCGTTGACCGCTTACGACCTGGCCCGCGAACTGATCACCGGTGCGGCGGCCGACCGCGAATTGCGAAGGTCGCTGCCGATGGGGATCGACGTGACCGATGTCGACGCGCTCGGGGCGCAGGTCAAGGCAGCGGCCGCGCGGTTGACCGCCGCGGTGGATCGCACCGACGCCGACCAGATCGCCGCGGTTGCGTCGAAGGTGGGACGTCGGCAGGCCGCAGAGACCCGGCCGGCGCCGGTGCCACCGCTGGCGCAGTTGAGGGTGCTGCAATCGGTCGACGGGTCCACCGCTTTGCGGCTCCGGCCGGCAGCTCGGCCGCTCTACCGCTCCGGCGGTGACCGCACGGTGGTCGAAGTCCTGGACACGTCGATCAGTTGGCCGCTGGAGGTCACGCCGGCCCTGCGCGAGGCGCTGTCCGGCGAGGTGTTCCGGCCCGCGGAACTGCCCGGACTGGACGCCGAGGAGCAACTGGTCATGGCCCGCCGGCTGATCCGGGAAGGTCTCGTCGTCGCCGCCGATCCTGAGCCGGACGCCGTGCCCGGTGAGTGAGGAACTGGCGGCGGCGGACCTCCCGGATCGCTCCGAGCGGTGCGCCACACTGTCGAATCTGCGCGCGGATCCCATGCTCGGCACGGCCTTTCCGGCCCACCGGCTGCTGTTGGTGGAGCAGCCGGGGCCGTGGGGGAGGGCCGGTCTGCTGGACTCGCGGTTCAGCAGACCGGTCGCGCACCGGTTGATCGCACGGCTCGATCCAGCGGGGGTCAGGGTGCTGGCGATACGGCGGCCCGGACGCAGTGCTGTGTCGGGGCGCCGGCGGTGGGGGTTGGTCGACTGCCGGCCGGGCCGGGAATCGTTGCGGTGGGGCAGTTTCAGCGAGGACGCGGACCTGCTGGAACTCGACACCGACGCCGGGCTGCAGCAGCCCGGACTCCGGGACGCCGAGCCGGACCCGAACCCGCCGGACGCCCGATCCCGGTCGGCGGAAAACCGCGGTGCACCGCCGATCTTCCTGGTCTGCGCGCACGGCACACACGATGCGTGCTGCGCCATGCGCGGCCGCCCGATCGCGGCCGCATTGGCCGCCGCCCGACCCGGGCAGGCGTGGGAGTGCAGCCATGTCGGCGGAGACAGGTTCGCGGCAAATGTTCTCGTTCTGCCGACCGGACTGCTGTACGGGCGGGTGACCCAGGCGGCGGCGCCAGAGCTCGCCGCCGCCGCGGACAGTGGTCTCGTGCTCGGGGAACACCTGCGGGGAAGGGTCGGTTTCCCACCGGATGAGCAGGCCGCGATGGCACACGTGCATCAACAGCTGCCAGGGCTGTCCGTCGACGACGTCCGTCCGGTTGGTTCCCACCCGCTGGGACCGGGTGTCACCGTGGTCCGGGTGCGGGTGGGCGAGGACCTGGTCGAGGTCACGATCGCCGTAGAGCACGCGCCGCGGGAATGGTTGACCTGCCAGGCTCTGCAGCCGTCGTCTGCGGCCATCTACCGGCCGGGTTCGATCCGCAGTCTCGGCTCGGCCGCCGGGTTGCACGGCGGCTGACGCAGCCGCGCCCTAGGCTGCGGCCGTGAGACTGCCCCGCTCCACCATCGTCCTGGAACTGGCAGTGCGGGCCATCTTCACCGGATTTCCGCCGTGGGGGCGCCGGATGCTTGCCGGCCGGACCGTCCGGCGGGACGGACTCACGCTCGACAGCGATCTGCAGCTGCTGCTGCGACTGGAGCGACTGACGACGGCGGGAACCACCGGCGTGACGCTCGAGCGACGCCGTGAGCACATGGACATCGCAGGCGCGCTGGTCGGCGGCCGGGTCAACGGAGTCACGGCACGGGACCTGACCGTGCCCGGCGGCATGACCGCGGGTGATCTGCCGGCCAGGCTGTATGCACCGGACGACCTGGGCGAAGGCTCGCCCCTGCTGGTGTTCCTGCACGGCGGCGGCTGGGTGAACGGCAGCATCACCAGCCACGACCCGGTGTGCCGCTTCCTCGCGGTGCACGCCGGCGTCCGGGTGCTCTCGGTCGGCTACCGGCTGGCTCCGGAGCACCCGTTCCCGGCCGCCGTCGATGACGTCACCGCCGCGCTCGGATTCGCGCAGCAGCACGCCACTGATCTCGGGGCCGACCCGCTCGCCATCGCGCTCGGCGGCGACAGCGCCGGCGGCAACCTCTCCGCCGTCGTCACACATCTGGCCGTCCGTGCAGGCCGAGCCGTGCCCGACTTCCTGCTACTGCTCTATCCGGCTTGCGACGCAGCACATCTCGCCCGCTCCCGGAAACTGTTCGCAGCGGGCTTCTTCCTCACCGAGGTCGACATCGAATGGTTCTGCGACAAGTACCTTCCCCCGGGAGTCGATCGCTCCGACCCGAGGGCATCCATCCTGCTCGCCGAGGACCTGTCCGGTATGCCGCCGACCTATCTCGTCACGGCCGGATTCGACCCACTGCGCGACGAGGGGGAGATGTTCGCCCGGCGGCTCGCTCAGGCGGGCACAGCGGTGACGCTTCGCCGAGAGCCCGACCTGATCCACGGGTTCGCCAGCATGCTGGGTGTCTCGGAGCGCTGCCGAGAGGCGCTGGCGCAAGCCGCTGGAGCCCTCCGCACAGGTCTGGCGACGGCGGACACGGAACGGCGTCCCGCGTGACGGCGATGTGGGTCAGTGGGACGGAGGCGAGCCGTCCGGGCCGGTGATCGGTCCGACCCACCCAGCGGATCCGCCATATGCTCCCGAGGTGGAAACGGTCAAACAGAACCGCACGCTGAAATGGGCGGTCCGGGTCGTCTTCCATGGTCTGCCGGGGGGTGTCCGGCGGCTGCTTGCAGGCCGGCCGATCCGGCGCGACGGCCAGACTCTCGACCCCGACCTCCAACTCCTGCTCAGGCTCGGCAGAATGACGTCACGGCGCGCCCCGCAACCCACCTTGCAGAGCAGGCGGCAGCAACTCGAGGTCGGCGGTCCGCTCGTCGGCGGTCCGGTCGAAGCGGGTGTCGGAACCGTCGAGGTCGCGCTGCGCACCACAGGTCCGGTCGTACCAGGCAGGCTCTACACACCCGACGGTGCGAGGTCCGGTTCACCGCTGCTGGTGTTCTTCCACGGCGGCGCCTGGGTCACCGGCAGCCTGGACAGTCACGACCGAATGTGCCGGTTCCTGGCCGCGCACGCCGCCGTCCGGGTGCTGTCCGTCGGGTACCGCCTTGCGCCGGAGCACCCCTTCCCGGCCGCCGTCGACGATGCCGTGGCGGCGTACGAGTACGCCCTGCGCCATGCCGCTGAGTGGGGCGCCGACTCGAACCTCGTCGCGGTCGGCGGGGACAGTGCCGGCGGTGGCCTGGCCGCCGTGGTCGCCCATCTGTCGGTGCGGTCCGGGCGTCCGGCTCCGTCCTTCCTGCTGCTGTTCTATCCGCACTGCGACACCGTCGACCGATCCCTTTCCCGGGACCTGTTCGGGAAGGGATTCGGGCTCACCGATGAGGACATCGAGTGGTTCACCGATCAGTACCTGCCGCCCGGCACCGACCGGGCCGACCCGCGGGTGTCCATTGCGCTGGCGGACGACCTCTCCGGAATGCCACCCACTTATCTGGTGACGGGCGGCTTCGATCCACTGCGTGACGAGGGCGAAATTTTCGGCGATCGACTGGCGCGGGCCGGCGTCACCGTCGTGCAGCGGCGGGAACCCGACCTGATGCACGGGTTCGCCAATTTGCTGGGAATTTCCGTGCGCTGCCGGGAGGCGGTTGCGCACGCTGCCGGTGCGCTCGCGACGGGCCTTCAAGTGGCCAAGAAACCCTGATCTTTCCGAATCCGATGCTGGCCGGAGCGGCCCTGGGTATACCGCCGGGCATACCTGCACAGGCTGGATACGGGAGCGGCTGTTTTCCGACATCATTCCGGGTCATCGGATTGCAACGGGATCCCGGAGCGGTCCGGCTCGGCCTCCGCCGCTGTCCGATCCGAGAACCGGTCCACAGGACGACTCGCATCGAGTCGACGCGTCGGCGACCGGTCCTCGTCCGCTCGATGTGGCCATGCGGGAAGGCCCCGTTGCCGCGTGGCGCGCGCAAGACGCGCCCGTTGTGAGGTGCCGTCGGCGCCCTCGAACGGCGCTTTCGAACGGCGCGGCCGAACAGGGGTGCCCCCGGTCAGACTCGAACTGACACTGTGCGGGATTTGAATCCGCTTCCTCTGCCAATTGGGATACGGGGGCAGGGCCCCGCGAGCGGGGCAGCAGCAATCTTAGACGGCCGCCGCGCTGCGTCGAGCCGAGCGCCGACGACAACGATGTCGGGTTGCGCGGTGGGGCGGATTTTCAGATCACACCGGCGCCGGTGCGCGCGTAGCCTGCGGGACACATTGCCCCGTTAGGCTGAGTTCCAGGACCAATGGCCGATCCGCGGCCATCGGCATGGCTGGAGGGGTGCCGGTGACGACTCCGAGACGAGTGCTCATCGCCGAAGACGAAGCGTTGATCAGGCTGGACCTGGCAGAGATGCTGTCAGAAGAGGGTTTTGAGGTTGTCGGTCAGGCCGCGGACGGCGAGCAGGCAGTTGCGATGGCCACCGAGTTACGACCGGATCTGGTCATCCTGGACGTCAAGATGCCCAAGCGCGACGGTATCGACGCGGCAGGGGAGATCGTCGCCGAGCAGATCGCGCCGGTCGTCATCCTGACAGCCTTCTCGCAGCGTGACCTGATCGAGCGAGCCCGTGACGCCGGCGCCATGGCGTATCTGGTCAAGCCGTTCTCGAAGGCTGATCTGCTGCCTGCCATCGAACTTGCGGTGGCGAGGTACGCAGAGACAGCTGCGTTACGGGCCGAGGTTGCCGACATCACTCAGCGGCTGGAGGCACGCAAGGTCATCGACCGGGCCAAGGGCCTGTTGATGACGCATCAGAAGATGACCGAGCCGGAGGCCTTCCGGTGGATTCAGCGGACCGCCATGGACCGGCGAACGTCCATGCAGGCCGTCGCCGGTGCTGTCCTCGAAGGACTCGCCGCGAAGAGCTGAACACGGTGGGTAGTTGTTGACACGGCGTGGCTGAACAATGGGCAACGGCCAGGTGACGGAGTGATACGCGCCTGATGATCAGCGGTTCATCGGCGTTACGGCCGGAAGAACCGTTGTCATTCCCCTCATCGTCCGTAGGATCATCTGTTACCGAAACGAAGGTTCGATCACTCTCCGTGAGTTTGGAGGGGTTGTTGCAGGTCAGGGCCGCATGCCGATGTGACGGAACCGGACAACAGAATGCTTATGTCCGGCGCGTCGCGTTTTGGTTACGAGGCCGCGCAAATGCGTGAGCATGCCCCAACTGTGGGATAGGTTCCCGGGCGTGTCCGGCGTCGTCGGCACGACCGGTAAGCAAAGTCCGGTGAAAAGAAACTTCGGAGGTGGCCTGTGCATCGACGTTCGATGCGATCCGCCGTCGTCCTGGTGGCCATCGCCACCCTGACGCTGGCGGCCTGCGGTTCCAAGTCCAACGACAGTTCATCGAGCTCGGCGGCCGCTCCGGCAGCGAGTGGGGATTCCTCGGCCGCCGACACTGCCGCGTCCGGAAGCGCGGATGCGTCCGGCTCGGCCTCTGACGGTGGCGCACTCAAGATCAAGGACCAGGTCCAGATCGACGTCGACGGCAACGAGGTTCCGGTCGCGACCGGCGGCACCCCGGTCGATCCGGCCGGCGACGGCTCTGCGAAGTGCCCCGCTACGACGACCATCGCCATGGCGGGCGCGTTGACCGGTCCGAACGCTGCCTTGGGTATCAACATCCTCAACGGCGCGAAGGTCGCCGTCGACAAGCACAACAAGGCCAACGCCGACTGCCAGGTACAGCTCAAGGAGTTCGATACCGAGGGCGACCCGCAGAAGGCCACCCAGGTCGCCCCGCAGATCGTCGGCGACCAGAACGTGATCGCCCTGCTCGGCCCGGCGTTCTCGGGCGAGACCAAGGCAACCGGCCCGATCTTCTTCCAGGCAGGCCTGCTCTCGCTGACCGCTTCGGCGACCAACCCGGCGCTGACCACCAACGGCTGGACGAACTTCTACCGAGGTCTGGCCAACGACGCGGTGCAGGGTCCGGCCGTCGCCAACTACATGGTCAACACGTTGGGCTACAAGAAGGTCTGTCTCGTCGAGGACAACACCGACTACGGCGCAGGTCTGGCCGAGGAGATCAACAAGGGTCTGGGCGACGCGGCCGACAGCAATTGCGCAGCCAAGGTGAAGACCGGCGACAAGGACTTCTCCGCCACCGTCCAGCTGGTCAAGGGCGAGTCCCCGGACGCAGTGTTCTATGCCGGCTACTACTCCGAGGCCGCCCCGTTCGTCCAGCAGCTCCGTGACGGCGGCGTGACCGCTCCGTTCGTCTCGGCGGACGGCACCAACGACCCGCAGTTCGTCGAGCAGGCGGGTCAGTCGTCCAAGGACGCCATCCTGTCCTGCCCGTGTGGTCCGGCACCGGACGCCTTCGCGACCGAGTATCAGGACTTCAACGGTGCGGCTCCCGGCGTGTACTCCACCGAGGGCTACGACCTCGCGACCATCATGCTCACCGGCATCGACTCGGGCGTGACGGATCGTGCGGGCATGATCGACTATGTCAAGAACTACGACGGCCAGGGTCTGGCGCGCCAGTACAAGTGGGATGCCACCGGCGAGCTCTCGTCCTCGCTGATCTGGATCTACAAGGTCCAGTAGGTTCAACCGAACGAACACGACGACCGGGGGTTCACGATGGGTGGGCCCCCGGTCGTCGGTCGTTCTGTCGTTGAACCGCTTGGCATCGTCCTGGCTCGGCACTGATGTCAGTCGGCACGGAACTCAGCTGGCATCGACCTTGCTCGACACTCAATTCACTTCGCACCGACGTCTGTTCGCACTGATGTCACTTCGCACCACGGGCACGAAGGAGCACGATGACGGGTCCGCTCGCGCAGAGCGTTCTGTTGTTCGCCGCGCCGCCGATCAACTTCAATGTTGAGGGACTGGCCAAGAATTTCTGGCAGCTGACGGTCGATGGCTTGGCCTACGGCGCCATCTACGCACTCGTCGCAGTCGGCTATACGCTCGTCTACGGCGTTCTGCGGCTGATCAACTTCGCTCATTCCGAGATCTTCATGCTCGGCATGTTCGGCCAGTACGCCGTTCTCATGATGTTGGGCTTCTCGCCCAGCGGCAACGTGTACGCCGAGGGCACGTTCCTGACGATCGTATATCTCGGCATCGCGCTGATCGGCGGAATGGCCGTCTCCGGCGGTGCCGCCGTCGGGCTCGAACGACTTGCCTACCGCCCGCTGAGGAAACGGAATGCGCCGTCCCTCGTCTTCCTCATCACCGCGATCGGCGCTTCCTTCGTGCTGCAGGAATTCGTCCATTACGTCCTGCCGCAATTGACCGACGGCACACTCGGCGGGGTCAATGCTCAGGTGCCGATCCGGTTGGTGTCCCCGGAGGAGCAGTTCACGCTCTTCGGCGCATCGGTCACCAACATCACCCTGATCATCCTCACCGCGGCCTTCGTGCTGGCCCTCGGGACCGACATCTTCGTCAACCGGACCAAGTTCGGCCGCGGCATCAGGGCGGTTGCGCAGGACCCGACGACGGCCACCCTCATGGGCGTCAGCCGAGAGCGCGTGATCATCCTGACGTTCCTGATCGGCGGCATGCTCGCCGGTGCGGCAGCCCTGCTCTACACGCTGCGGGTACCGAACGGGATCATCTACTCCGGCGGCTTCATCCTCGGCATCAAGGCGTTCTGTGCCGCCGTTCTGGGCGGTATCGGCAACCTGCGTGGCGCCCTCCTCGGCGGCCTGATCCTCGGCGTCATGGAGAACTACGGGCAGGTGCTGTTCGGCACCGGCTGGCGGGACGTCGTCGCGTTCGTGCTGCTGATCCTGATCCTGATGTTCCGGCCGACGGGCATCCTCGGCGAGACCCTCGGGAGGGCGCGGGTATGAGCACTCCTTCCTTCGACCAACGCGCCAAGGGCGGCGTCGGCGATGCCTTCCGCGGATGGTGGAATGCGCTGCCGCGGCCCGCCCAGTGGGCCTTCGGCGTGCCGGTCATCCTGTTCATCGCAGTCTTGCCGTTGCTGAACATTCCGCTGCTCACCACGGAGGGCACCAACTTCGGCACCGTGATGGCTCAGTTCGGCGCCATCGCGCTGATCGCCATCGGGCTCAACGTCGTCGTCGGTCAGGCGGGTTTGCTCGACCTCGGGTACGTCGGCTTCTATGCGGTCGGTGCGTATTCGGTGGCCCTGTTCTCCAGCCCGAACAGCCCGTGGAACCTGACCGGTCCAGATGGGTTCTTGTCGTCGGACTGGGCCTGGCTGGCGCTGCTGCCGATCGCCATGCTGATCACCGCGATCTCCGGGCTGATCCTCGGCTCGCCGACCCTGCGGTTGCGCGGTGACTACCTGGCGATCGTCACGCTCGGATTCGGTGAGATCGTCCGGTTGCTGGCCGACAATCTGGACGAGATCACCGGCGGTGGTCGGGGACTCTCGCAAGTCGCGTATCCCAGGGTCGGAATCACCGACGAGTTCCCGCTCGGTGTTTTCTCCGCCGGCAACGTCGGCAAGACGCTGAATTCCGGTGTCTGGTGGTTCTGGCTGTCGATCATCCTCATCATCATCGTGTTGCTCTTCGTCGGTAACCTCGAACGTTCCCGCGTCGGACGGGCGTGGGTGGCGATCCGGGAGGACGAGGACGCCGCGGAGATCATGGGCGTGCCGACCTTCAAATTCAAACTGTGGGCCTTCGTCATCGGAGCGATGATCGGCGGCATGTCGGGCGCGCTCTATGCCGGTCAGGTGCAATTCGTGGTGCCGACGAACTTCAACGTCGTCAATTCCGTGCTGTTCCTGTGTGCGGTCGTGCTGGGCGGTCAGGGCAACAAGCTGGGCGTCATCCTCGGTGCCTTCATCATCGTGTACCTGCCAAACTTCTTCCTCGGCCGTACCGAATTGCTCGGCATTCCCGTCAACGGCAGCCAGATCGCGGAATACAAGTATCTGTTCTTCGGTCTCGCGCTGATGGTTCTGATGATCTTCCGGCCGCAGGGGCTGATACCGGTCCGGCAGAAGCTGTTGATGTACGGGCGCGAATTGTTCGTCGCCGCCCGGCGTCGCAGCAAGGAAGAGCACGCGGAGGTGGTGGCCAAGTGACCAAGGACGACTCTGACTCCGCTCACGACCCGGGCGCATACGGTGCCGGTGCGGAGGTCGGCGAGGAATACCGGCACATGTCGGAGGAGGCCTTCGGCGAGGGACCGGTCGGGCCGATGATCCTCGACGAAGCGGTGAATGTCGACGTCGAGGACGTCATGCCCGGACTGGCCGATCCGGAGGTGGTCGCCGGGATGGTCGCGCCCACCCGGGAGATAGACACCCCGGTCGGGGAGCCGCTCGTCGAACTCGACAAGGTGACGGTGAAGTTCGGCGGCCTCACCGCGCTCGATGCGGTGACCTTCACCATCAACCGCGGCGAGATCCTCGGCCTGATCGGGCCGAACGGTGCCGGCAAGACGACCTGCTTCAACGCGATGACCGGCGTCTACCGGCCCACCTCCGGCACGGTGACGTTCGACCACCAGGTGCTCGCCAAGCTGAAGCGGAATCAGATCACCCGTCTCGGCATCGCCCGGACATTCCAGAACATTCGGCTGTTCGGCGAGATGACGGCACTGGAGAACGTGGTGGTCGGCACCGACGCCCGGCACCGGACGTCCGTGCCGGGCGCGACCTTCCGCGTGCCCCGGCACCGGCACGAGGAACGCGACGCCATCGACCGCGGCATGGCACTGCTGGAATTCGTCGGCGTCGGCGGCCGGGCGACCGAGAAGGCGCGAAATCTGCCCTACGGCGACCAGCGCCGGCTGGAAATTGCCCGCGCGCTTGCCACCGAACCGAAACTGCTGTGCCTGGACGAGCCCGCCGCCGGGTTCAACCCGGCGGAGAAGGCCGCGCTGGTCGATTTGATCCGCAAGATCCGCTCCGACGGCTACACCGTCCTGCTGATCGAGCACGACATGCGACTGGTGATGGGCGTGACCGACCGGATCGTCGTGCTGGAGTTCGGCAAGAAGATCGCCGAGGGCGTTCCGTCGGAGATTCGCGACAACCCGGCGGTCATCGCCGCCTACCTGGGGGTTCCCGACGATGCCACTGCTTGAGATCAAGGACATGACGGTCGGATACGGCCGCATCGAAGCGCTGCACGGTATCTCGCTGTCCGTCGAGGAGGGCGAGCTGGTGACGTTGATCGGCGCGAACGGCGCCGGGAAGACCACGACGATGCGGGCGATCTCCGGGATCCGGCCGCTGAACCGCGGTTCGATCATCTTCAAGGGCCAGGACATCACCAAGATGAAGGCCTACCAGCGGGTGCTGGCGGGCATCGTGCAGGCCCCCGAGGGCCGCGGCGTCTTCCCGGGGATGACCGTCCAGGAGAACCTGGACATGGGCCATTACGGCCGGAAGTTCGACAACAAGGCGGACCTGAAGAAGACCCTGGACCGAGTCTTCGAGCTGTTCCCTCGGCTACAGGAACGACGTTCCCAGTACGGCGGGACGCTGTCCGGCGGCGAGCAGCAGATGGTCGCCATCGGTCGTGCCCTGATGGCCCGGCCCGAGGTGTTGCTGTTGGACGAGCCGTCGATGGGGCTCGCGCCGATGATGATCCAGCAGATCTTCCGGATCATCTCGGAGATCAACGCCACCGGAGTGACGATCCTGCTGGTGGAGCAGAACGCCCAGCAAGCCCTGTCCCGTTCCGACCGCGCCTACATCCTGGAGACCGGCGAGGTCGTCAAGTCCGGCCCCGGACCCGAGCTACTGGCCGACCCCGCCATCAAAGAGGCCTACCTCGGCGTGGCCTGAGACCGCGACCGGGTTGCGTGTTGATCATGGGGATCTGAACACGACACGCATCCCGGGTCTGGTGTTGATCATGGCAAAACTCGCAGTTTTCACCTGCGACACGCCGTGCTGAGTGCGATTTTTGCCATGATCAACTTCAAATCGACCCTATCCCGGTCCCTCTGAGAGAAGCCATGCTTGCCCTTCGATCAGCCGACGAGTCGGCGGAGCTTCTCGAGCAGTGGTTGGGGATCGACATAGATATCGGTCGCAGTGGCGTACAGCACTGTCCAGCCGGCGTCTGTCAGCTCGTTGTGCCGCTGCCGGTCACGCTCCAGTGAGCCGTTGCCGGAGTGGAAGTCCAGCCCGTCGTACTCCAGACCCACCCGCTGCGCACGCCATGCGTGGTCGAGCCTCCTGATGCGGCCCGAGGCGACGGGAACCACCAGTTGAAGTTCGGGCGCCGGCAAGTTCGCCTCGTAGATGCGGAACCGCGTCCGGGATTCCATCGCCGATTCGGCAAGACCGTCGGCTCTGTCGACCCATCGGCGAACTGACACAATCCCTCTCCGTCCGCGCGCCCTGTCCACCGCGGCGAGCAGCTGCGGCTTGACGGTGGCACCTGAGCGGAGCGCAGCATCCAGAACGGCCAGCGCGTCGATGGCGCGGCCGTCGCAAGCTACGTCGATTGCAGTGTCGGCTGCATCGGCGACCGCGATGCCGGTGTGCAGCATCGGCGCGACCCGTGGAATCGCCTGGTGCAGGACGACACCAGGTCGGGGGCGAAGAGATCGGCCCTCTGTGGTGGTGACGTGAAGTCTGCCGTCGTCAAGGACGCCAAAGCCGTGTAACAGCGCTGCCGTCATGTGACACGCAACGATCGGACGCCCCACGGACTGCTGCAGGGCGAAAAGTCGGCTCACAGGCCCGGCGTCCGCATTGACGTAGACGCCCCGCCACGGGTGAGCCATCAGGCCCGAGCGCACTGCCGTGGAGATGTCCCGCCATTCGAGGACCTGACGGAGAGCCCTCGTCGAGGCGTATCCCTCTGTGTTGAGCATCGTGGCTGCGTCATCATCCATCGGTCCACGGTGTTGCGGCGACCGGATGTCGGCCCGATCAGCGGCGCGCTTGTGGAGCGATGGCGGCCTGTGCACAAACTTGCGGCGTCGGTGAGCGCCGTCCGGCGGGTGGAAGGGGCGTCGAGGGGTGCGGCTCGGACTGCCCTCAGCGGTTGTTGATCATGGCAAAGATCGCACAATTGCACCGCGACACGCCGTAGGGAGCGCGAGTTTTGCCATGATCAACACCAAGAACCGTTGCTCATCGGCCCGCCGCGAGATCGCGCCTCAGACCTCGCGCAGCAGCACCGTGAGCCGGGCGGTGCAGATCCGGCGGTCCTTCTCGTCGGTGATCACGATGTCGAACGTGCACAGGGTCCGGCCGATGTGGACGGGCACCGACACGGCGGTGACCACGCCGTGCGCCGCCGAGCGGTGATGGGTGCAGTTCAATTCGATGCCCAGCGGCGTCTTGCCCCCACCGATCAGTGAACCGTGGAACGAGCCCATCGTCTCCGCCAGGGCTGCGCTGGCGCCGCCGTGCAGCAGCCCGAACGGCTGCCGGTTGCCGGCCACCGGCATCGTCGCCACCACCCGGTCCCGGGTGAACTCGGTGAGCTCGATGCCGAGGTTCTCGGCCAGTTCACCCCGCATCTCCCGGACGATGGCCAGCACCGCCTGCGGATCCGGCGGCTGCGGCAGCTGCTGCAGCGCCCGGAGGCCGGCAGGTCCGGGCACGGCGGTCATCGATGTCTCCCACGTGGTGGTCAAGGTCGGTACCGGCCCTCATCAGAGTGCGCCGGGACTGTCGGTGCCTGACCTTAGACTCGGGCCCGTGAGTCCGACGACGACAGGTGCCCGGGCGCGGAGCGCCACCAGCCGCAGCGCAGCATCGGCGGCGACCAGCGCCGTGGTGGAGCAGCCGACCGGGCCGGTGCTGTTGCTGCTGGACGGTCACTCGATCGCGTACCGGGCCTTTCATGCCCTGCCCGCCGAGAACTTCTCCACGACGACAGGGCAGTTCACCAACGCCGTCTACGGCTTCACCTCGATGTTGATCAACCTGCTTCGTGATGAGAAGCCGACCCACGTGGCGGTGGCGTTCGATCTGTCCCGGCAGACGTGGCGGCGGGAGGAGTACGTCGAGTACAAATCGAACCGGTCAGCGTCACCGTCGGAGTTCAACGGGCAGATCGACCTGATCAAGGAAGTGCTTGCGGCGCTGCGCATTCCGACGGCGACGGCCGAGAACTACGAGGCCGATGACGTCATCGCGACCCTCACCATGCGGGCAGTGGCCGAAGGCATGCAGGTCCGCATCTGCACCGGTGATCGCGATGCGCTGCAACTGGTCTCGGAAGATGTCACCGTGCTGTACCCGAAGCGGGGGGTCTCCGAGCTCACCCGCTTCACGCCGGAAGAGGTCGAGTCAAAGTACGGCCTGACGCCGCTGCAGTACCCGGACTACGCGGCGCTGCGGGGCGACCCCTCGGACAACCTGCCTGGCATCCCCGGGGTGGGGGAGAAGACGGCAGCCAAGTGGATCCGCGAGTTCGGCAGTCTGACTTCACTGACCGACCGGGTCGACGAGGTCCGCGGCAAGGTCGGCGATGCGTTGCGGGAGAACCTGACCAGCGTGCTGATGAACCGCCGGCTCACCGAGCTGGTGCGCGAAGTGCCGATCGACGCCGACCCGGCCACCGACTTTCCCTCGGTCCCGTACGACCGGGAAGCGGTGCACAAGATCTTCGACGACCTCCAGTTCCGCGTACTGCGGGAGCGGCTGCTGGAGACCTTCGTGCAGGAGGACGAGACCAGCACCGAGGGGTTCGAGGTTGCCGGCTCCCGGTTGCCGACGGGTGGCGTGCGGAAGTGGCTTGCCGATCATGCCGGTGGCCGGGTGGGGCTGTACGTCAGGGGGACCTGGGCACCCGGTGGCGGTGACGTGCACACCCTGGCCCTGGCAGCCGCCGACGGTGCCGCCGCCGTGGTCGATGTCGTGGGCGCCGACCCCGATGACGAGGCGGCACTTGCGGAATGGTTCGCCGACCCGACGCCGACCAAGGTCGGCCACGACCTCAAGACGGCGATCAATGCGCTGACCGCCCGCGGCTGGCCGGTGGACGGCGTCGCCTGCGACACCGCACTGGCCGCGTACCTCGCCCGGCCGGGGCAGGCCACCTTCGACCTCCACGACCTGGTGCACCGCTACTTGCACCGCAGCCTGGACCCGGATCACAGCACGAACTCCGAACAGCAACTGTCCTTGATCCCGGACGAGGACGAGAACGAGGCCCGCGACGTCGACACCAGGGACATGGTGAAGGCGCGAGCCATCATCGACCTGGCGGGAGCGCTGGAGCAGCACCTGGAGTCCCTCGGTCAAGGTTCTTTGCTGGCCGACATGGAACTGCCGGTGATGACCGTTCTGGGGATCATGGAACGGGACGGCATCGCCGTCGACGTCGAGTACCTGGACGACCTGCAGTCGCAGTTCGCGGCCGAGGCGGAGATCGCGGCGAAGGCGGCGTATGCGGAAATCGGCAAGGAGGTCAATCTCGGCTCGCCCAAGCAGTTGCAGGTCGTCCTGTTCGACGAGCTCAACATGCCCAAGACCAAGCGCACCAAGACCGGCTACACCACCGACGCCGACGCCCTGGTGAACCTGCACGAGCAGACCGGGCACCCGTTCCTGACGCACCTGCTGCGGCACCGTGACGTCACCCGTCTCAAAACGACCGTCGAGGGCCTGCGGAAGTCTGTGAGCGATGACGGTCGCATCCACACCACGTATCAGCAGACCGTCGCGGCCACCGGTCGGCTGTCCAGCACCGAACCGAACCTGCAGAACATCCCCATCCGGACCGATGAGGGGCGGCAGATCCGGCGGGCCTTCGTCCCTGGTTCGCACGCCGCCGAACTGCTCACGGCGGACTACTCGCAGATCGAAATGCGGATCATGGCAACACTTTCCGAAGACGACGGACTCATCGACGCCTTCAATTCGGGTGAAGACCTGCACACCGCGGTCGCGGTCCGGGCGTTCGGCGTACCGGCCGAGCAGGTCACACCGGAGCTGCGCCGCAGGATCAAGGCGATGTCCTACGGCCTGGCCTACGGGCTGTCCGCGTTCGGGCTGTCCGGGCAGCTCAAGATCTCCGTCGAGGAGGCTCGCGAGCAGATGGAGGCGTACTTCGCCCGGTTCGGCGGGGTGCGTGATTTCCTCCGGCGGACGGTTGCCCAAGCCAGACTCGACGGCTACACCGAGACCGTGTTCGGACGGCGGCGCTATGTCCCCGACCTGACCAGCGACAACCGGCAGAAGCGCGAGATGGCCGAGCGGATCGCGCTCAACGCGCCCATCCAGGGCAGTGCAGCCGACATCATCAAGGTGGCCATGCTCAACGTCCAGCGCCGCATCGAGCGCGAGGGCCTGCATTCCCGCATGCTGCTCCAGGTGCACGACGAGCTCGTCTGCGAGGTGGTCGACGGCGAGCAGGACGCCATGACGGCCGTGCTTCGCGAGGAGATGGCGGGGGCCTACCCACTGGCCGTTCCGCTGGAGGTGTCCGTCGGATCCGGACCGAATTGGGACGCGGCGGCTCATTGATCGCTTGAAGTCCAGAAACGGTGCACGTCAGTTACGCTCCGTGCACCGTCGGCAAACTGTGCCGGCACAGAACAACGCAAGGCGGCTGCTGCCATGGATGCGGAAACGGTCAACAACTCAGGTCTCAGCACTGCCGGCCTCACGGTGGCGATCATCGCCGGCGTGGCGATCTGGCTGGTTTTCGTGATTGCCTACATCAAGATCATCACCAAGGCCGGCTACTCAGGGTGGTGGATCCTGATCCTGCTGGTGCCGATCGCAAACATCGTCATGCTGCTGGTTTTCGCCTACAAGGAATGGCCGATCCAGCGCGAACTTGCCGAACTCCGGGGTTGGGCGAACCAGATCCAGCGCGGCGCCGGCGCACCGGGCCAGCCGGGCTACGGCCAGCAGGGGTACAACCAGCAGTAGATCCAAGCGGCCTCGGCGCACCCGCCGGCGCGGCGCTCGAGCGGCGCCGGCCCTTCCGGTGAGGTGGCCGCGGCGCCCGCATCGGAACCTGGTCGCTCCGGGGTCGCACATCGCCAGGTGGCACGTGTCAGCCGGTTACTCAGGCCGGCCATCACGGCGGCAGCGGCCGGCCATGGGTGCGCTCAGCCGGGCAGTCGGCTGACGAAGATCGCCGTCCCCGGGAAGATCTCGCCCCGCTCCGGCGACCACTGCCCCCACACTCCGGTGAAACCCTCCGGCCACTCCGGCTCGATGACGTCCTCTACCACGAACCCGGCTGCAACCAACTCACGGATCCGATCACCCATCGTCCGGTGGTGTTCGACGTAGGCGGGAATGCCGTTCTCGTCCACCTCCACATAGGGGGAGCGGTCGAAGTACGACTGGATCGCAGTCATGCCCAGCGGGCCGGGGTCATCCGGGAACACCCAGCGCATGGGGTGTGTCGCGGAGAACACCCACCGCCCCTCCGGTCGCAGCACCCGGGCGATCTCCCGCATCGCGAGCGCGGAGTCGGCAACGAACGGGATCGCGCCGAAGGCCGAGAAGGCAACATCGAAGCTGTCGTCGGCGAAGGGCAGCTCGCAGACATCGGCCTGCACCAAGGGCACGGTCACCGCTGTGCGCGCGGCGGCGGCCGCGGCGAACGCGAGCATGCCCGCGGACAGGTCGAAAGCCACCACTTCGGCATCCTGCGTGTCCAGATACCGCGAACACGGCGCCGAACCGCAACCCACCTCGAGTATCCGGCGGCCGGCGACGTCGCCGAGCAACCCGGCCTGCGACTCCCGCAGGTTCTCCGGGCACCAGACGAAGTCCAGGTCACCGAGAAACTCGCCGTGCTCGGCGTGGTAAGCGCCTGCGTCCGCGTCCCACCACCGTCGGTTGGCCGCGCGGGACACGGCCTGATCGGCGCCGAGTTTGCGCGGACGGGTCGGGCCGATGGGCGCCCCGCCGGTATCAGCGTGAGACGGAGTGGCGGGCGGATCGGTCGCATCGTCCGGGTGTGACACGGCATCATCGTTGCATCGCCCGGCGAAGCGACGTGCCGGTCCGCCCGCTGCCGCCTCGGCAGTCGCGCGCCCTCTGGCTCACGAACGAGCCGGAACGCACACCCGGCAATGGAGGGAGCCTGAGGCCCCCTCCGGCGGTACTCGATCGGGTGGTCGATGCCGTACCCTGGAAGCCGCGCTGTGGGTCTGTGCTGTCTCGGAATGGAGCAGGCCGCACTCATCCGGCCACCTCCACGTGGTCAGGCACCGTCAGCATCGCCTTCACGCAGGGCGTCGTCCTCGGTCGCCCCGGATGAAATCTGCCCCGCCGCGTGCCGACCGTCCGGAACCTGCGTCCGCCCATCGGGCAACGTCAGGTTCTCACCAGCCCACCTCCGGAGTACCCCACCACATGTCCACCCCTACCGTCACCGCCCCGCAGGTCGCGATCAACGACATCGGGTCGGCCGAGGATTTCCTCGCGGCCATCGATCTGACCATCAAGTACTTCAACGATGGTGACATCGTCGAGGGCACGATCGTCAAGGTCGACCGCGACGAGGTCCTGCTCGACATCGGCTACAAGACCGAGGGTGTCATCCCCTCGCGCGAGCTGTCCATCAAGCACGATGTCGACCCGAGCGAGGTCGTCTCGATCGGCGAGCACGTCGAGGCCCTTGTCCTCCAGAAGGAGGACAAGGAAGGCCGTCTCATCCTGTCCAAGAAGCGGGCTCAGTACGAGCGCGCCTGGGGCACGATCGAGAAGATCAAGGAAGAGGACGGCGTCGTCTCCGGCACCGTCATCGAGGTCGTCAAGGGCGGCCTCATCCTGGACATCGGTCTGCGCGGCTTCCTGCCCGCATCCCTGGTCGAGATGCGCCGCGTCCGCGACCTGCAGCCGTACGTCGGTCGCCAGCTCGACGCGAAGATCATCGAGCTCGACAAGAACCGCAACAACGTGGTGTTGTCGCGCCGACAGTGGCTGGAGCAGACGCAGTCCGAGGTGCGCAGCGAATTCCTCAACCAGCTCGGCAAGGGCCAGGTCCGCAAGGGCGTCGTGTCCTCGATCGTCAACTTCGGTGCGTTCGTCGATCTCGGCGGCGTCGACGGTCTGGTGCACGTCTCCGAGCTGTCCTGGAAGCACATCGACCACCCCAGCGAGGTTGTCGAGGTGGGCCAGGAGGTCACCGTCGAGGTCCTCGACGTCGACATGGACCGTGAGCGTGTCTCGCTGTCGCTGAAGGCAACCCAGGAAGATCCGTGGCGGCACTTCGCCCGGACCCACGCCATCGGGCAGGTCGTCCCCGGCAAGGTCACCAAGCTGGTTCCGTTCGGTGCGTTCGTGCGCGTCTACGACGGCATCGAAGGTCTGGTGCACATCTCCGAGCTGGCCGGTCGGCACGTGGAGATCCCGGAGCAGGTCGTCGCCGTCGACGACGAGATCTTCGTCAGGGTCATCGACATCGACCTGGAGCGGCGCCGGATCTCGCTGTCGCTCAAGCAGGCCAACGAGGGCATCACCACCGAGACCGAGTTCGACGAGGTCCGCGCACAGTACGGCGTCGTGGACCACTACGACGAGGCCGGCAACTTCGTGCCGCCGGAGGGCTTCGACGTCGAGAGTGGCGAGTGGCTGGAAGGTTTCGACACGCAGCGCGAGGCGTGGGAGAAGCAGTACTCGGAGGCGCACGCTGTCTACGAGTCCCACCTCAAGCAGATCGCGGCCGCCGCGGTGGCAGACGCGGAAGCTGCGGAGCCGAGCAACTACTCGTCCGGGACCGCTGCCCCGTCCGATCCGGAGACCCCGTCAGGGTCACTGGTGAACGACGAGCAGCTCGCCGCTCTGCGCGAGCGGTTGGCCGGAAGCTGACGCTTCCCGCGGCTGATTGTCGCTGAGTTCGGCCGACAGGGCCGTCACCGGATCCGGTGACGGCCCTGTTGGCAATTTGTGACCTGACACGCCGCCCGAGCGGGGGGCTTTTGGCTCATCCGGGGTTTGCCGGACATTACGGTGGTGGTATGCGACGTCACGGAATGGTTGTCGCGGCCTCGGCCGCCGCCCTGCTGCTCCTGTCCGGCTGCGGGTCGGACTCTGCCGGCGAAAGGCGCACTGTCACTGCGGTTGTCACGGTCTCCGGCGGAGCCGCCGGCGGTACCGGTGCGGCCTCCGGCAGTGCCGGCGCCAGCAACAGCGCGTCCCCCTCGTCGTCCGCACCGGCGTCGTCCGCGGCACCCTCCTCGAGCTCCGCAGCACCGGCACCGATCAAGAAGGTCGATCCGCTGAAGGTCGATTGCGCGTCCATCCTCAGCGCCGCGGACATCAAGAAGATCTTCGACAAGGACATCCCGAACGATCGGTTGAAGATCACCGTCGCCGAACTGAACAAGGACGCGGGACAGAGCGGTCGGATCCGCTGCCTGTACGGGCTCAGCGGTGACAAGAAGTCGGGTGCGGTCTCGATGGCCCTGACCCAGTACACCAACGCCGCGGCCGCCAAGAAGCAGGTGGACGTCACCATCCAGAACGAGACCGACAACAACGCGAAGATCTCGGACGTCACCGTCAGCGGGTACCCGGCGACGGTGGCACTGCGAGACGGTGGGTTGATCATCATGCCGTACGACAACTGGACCCTCGCCATCGCGACCTCGGCGGATATCAGCGCCGCCACGCTGGAGAAGGGTCTGCCGAAGGTGGCAGAGGCCGCCCTGGCGCGGATCCTGAAGGGCTGACCGCACAGATCTGGACGGCCGGCCCGCTGTGCACGGGCAAGCGCTCTGCGCGCTCAGCAGTTGGTCCTGGTGCGGATGTTCTGGCCCCGCGGTGGCGTCCGTCGCGGGCTGATGAGATGCATGGTCCGACAGTCGTCGATGCGGCGGCGGACGCCGTCGCACCAGTCGAATGCGACCAGCGCGTCGGGGACCTCATCGTGCGGAATGTACTTCTCCGCAACAGTTTTCTTGAAAGTGATCAGCCAGATCCCCTCGCTCTGCGAGTGGTGGTGCTGCAGCCAGCGGTGCAGTTGGTCGATGCCGGTGATCTCGACTTCTTCGAACCGGTCGCCGGACAGGTCACCCATCGGTCAACGGAGCGGCCATCGACCGGGATTTGAGCCTGCGCGCTTGCTCAGACCGCGGCCGGTACCCGTGCGGGGGCGACGCGATCCGCCCGACGCGGCGTTGCTGACCGGTGCCTGCCCGTTCGGAACCAGGCCAGGATTCCGCGACGCACAACGATGCCCAGTGCGGCGAGGGAGACCAGGCCCGGTCCGCCGATCCGGTGTCGGCCACCGGTCGGCGCGGCGACCTGGGTGATGCTGATGGTGCTCACGGCGTCTCCTCGGTGGGCATTGGGCGCCTTGCCATGGCATGACATCGCCGGTCGGAGAGCGGATCTGCTCGCGTGTCACGCTACGTGGCAGGCTGTGTCCCGACCCGCAGGCTGGGCAGCGTGTCGGGCGCCGCGGGCCCACTGATGCGTCCAAATCTTGCGATCGGGCCTCGTACGGAGGCGGAGAGGGCGGATCGATGATCACCATCGCTGTCACCGGCGGGATCGGCGCGGGCAAATCAACCGTGTCGGCCGCGCTGCGGCAGCGGGGTGCCGTCGTCATCGACAGCGACGCTCTCGCCAGAGAGGTCGTCGCGCCCGGCTCGCCCGGTCTGGCGGCCATTGCGCGGGCCTTCGGACCCGCGATGATCACCGCTGACGGCGGCCTCGACCGGGGCGCCCTGGCGGCCAAGGTATTCGCCGATCCGGACGCCAGGCGGCAACTGGAGGGCATCACCCACCCGTTGGTCCGTGCGCGATTCGATGAGCTACGGGCTAAGGCGCCCGCGGATTCGGTGGTCGTCAACGACATTCCGTTGCTCACCACTGTCGAGGCTGCTGCGGGGTTTCATCTGGTGATCGGCGTCGTCGCGGATCCGGTGGCTCGGGTCGAACGATTGGTCGGCCGCGGCCTCTCCCGGGCCGATGCCGAGGCGCGGATGGCCGCTCAGCTGACCGATGACCAACGCGCCTTGCTGTGCGACGTGACGATGCACAACCACGGCGACCTCGGCGATCTGGTGGCCGCCGTGGATCTGCTGTGGACCCGGCGACTGGTCCCCTTCGAGGCCAACACCCGCGCAGGCCGACGAGCGCCGAGAACCGGACCGGTGCTGGTCCCAGCTGACCCCGGATGGGCTGCCGAGGGCGCCAGGCTGGCGGCCCGGGTCTCGGCCGCTGCCGGTGGTCTGCCGGTACACCACATCGGTTCCACCGCGCTCGCCGGCATGCCGGCCAAGGACGTCATCGACCTTCAACTGACCGTGCCCGATCTCGGCACCGCCGATTCGCTCGGCCCCCGGATGGCAGCAGCGGGCTTCCCGCGGATACCAGGTGTCGAGCAGGACGTCCCCCACGCCGTGCACGCCGACCGGACCGTCCACGTGACCGGCAGCGACCCGTTGCAATGGTCGAAAAGACTCCATGTCAACGCCGATCCGGGCAGAAGTGTAAACCTCCACTTGAGGGAGAGAGATGCGCCGAACTGGCGCTTTGCGCTGCTGTTCAAGGACTGGTTGGCGGCGGACTCGGTCGAGTTCGCGGCCTATGCGGATCTCAAACGGGACGCGGCGCGTCGGCATCGCAACGACGCGACGACGGACGGCTATACGTCGAGCAAGGAACCATGGATTGATGCGGCCTACCCGCGTGCCCTCGACTGGGCCGAGCGGACCGGCTGGGTCCCGGACGCCGGCTGAAGCATCGTGGGGAGGGGCTGTCGGACCTTCCGCGTACCGTGGATACGTGGCTTTCGCAACCGAACATCCCGTCATCGCGGTCTCCGAGCATCGGCCCGTCGGTGACATCCCGCGTTCCACCGGGCGCTTCGAAGTGGTCAGTGACTATTCACCGTCGGGCGACCAGCCGACGGCGATCGACCAGCTGGAACGCCGGCTGCGCGACGGTGAGAAGGACGTCGTGCTGCTCGGCGCGACCGGTACGGGCAAGTCGGCGACGACGGCCTGGCTGATCGAGAAGGTGCAGCGGCCCACCCTGGTGATGGCACCGAACAAGACGCTCGCCGCTCAGCTGGCCAACGAGCTGCGGGAGCTGTTTCCGAACAACGCAGTCGAGTACTTCGTCTCGTACTACGACTACTACCAGCCCGAGGCGTACGTCCCGCAGACGGACACCTACATCGAGAAGGATTCGTCGATCAACTCCGACGTCGAGCGGCTGCGGCACTCGGCCACCATGTCGCTGCTGTCCAGGCGCGACGTGATCGTGGTGGCCTCGGTGTCGTGCATCTACGGCCTGGGCACGCCCCAGTCCTACATGGACCGTTCGTTGCCGGTGGCGGTGGGCGACAGTGTCGATCGGGACACCCTGCTGCGCGCGTTGGTCGAGATCCAGTACGCCCGCAACGACGTCTCGTTCACCCGGGGGTCGTTCCGGGTGCGCGGCGACACCGTCGAGATCATCCCGGCCTACGAGGAACTCGCCGTGCGGATCGAATTCTTCGGTGACGAAATCGAGCGGCTCTACTACCTTCACCCGTTGACCGGTGACGTCGTCCGCGAGGTTCCGTCGCTGCGGATCTTCCCGGCAACGCACTATGTGGCGGGGCCGGAGCGGATGGAGAAGGCCATCGCGGCCATCGAGCAGGAGCTGGCAGAGCGGCTGGCCGAGATGGAGAAGCAGGGCAAACTGCTGGAGGCGCAGCGCTTGCGGATGCGCACCAGTTATGACATCGAGATGATGCGCCAGGTCGGATTCTGTTCCGGTATCGAGAACTATTCCCGTCATATCGACGGGCGGCCGCAGGGTTCTGCGCCCGCCACCTTGATCGACTATTTCCCCGAAGACTTCTTGATGGTCATCGACGAGTCACACGTGACGGTGCCGCAGATCGGTGCGATGCACGAAGGGGACGCGTCCCGCAAGCGCACCTTGGTCGATCACGGATTCCGGTTGCCATCGGCGTTGGACAACAGGCCGTTGACCTGGGAGGAGTTCGCCGGCCGCATCGGCCAGACGGTGTACCTCTCGGCGACGCCGGGTCCGTACGAACTGGGCCGCGCGCACGGTGAGTTCGTCGAGCAGGTCATCCGACCGACCGGCCTGGTGGATCCGGAGATCGTCGTCAAGCCCACCCGGGGGCAGATCGACGACCTGATCGGTGAGATCCGGCAGCGGACCGAACGGAACGAGCGGGTGCTGGTCACCACGCTGACGAAGAAGATGTCGGAGGATCTGACCGATTACCTGCTCGAGCTCGGTATTCGCGTGCGCTACCTGCATTCGGAGGTCGACACCCTCCGCCGGGTGGAACTGCTGCGCGAGCTCCGGATGGGCGAGTTCGACGTCCTGGTCGGGATCAACCTGCTCCGTGAGGGACTCGATCTTCCGGAGGTGTCCCTCGTCGCCATCCTCGACGCCGACAAGGAGGGCTTCTTGCGGTCGGAGACCTCGCTGATCCAGACCATCGGCCGAGCCGCCAGGAACGTCAACGGCCAGGTGCACATGTACGCCGACAAGATCACGCCGTCAATGGAGCGGGCGATCGACGAGACCAACCGGCGGCGGCAGAAGCAGCGGGACTACAACACCGCCAACGGCATCGACCCGACGCCGCTGCGCAAGAAGATCAACGACATCCTCGAGCGCGTCTACGCCGAGGCCGAGGATTCGGTAGAGGGTGCCACGCCGATCCGGCAGGGCGGTTCGGGCCGGAGTTCCTCCCGTGGGCGCCGGGCCGCCGGAGAGAAGGGGCCGGGCCGTTCCACGTCGGGCGTCTACGCCGGACACAACACGGTGGGAATGGCCCGGAACGAGCTGGCGGACCTTGTCCAGCAGCTGACCGACCAGATGATGAACGCCGCGCGCGATCTGCAGTTCGAACTGGCGGGACGGCTGCGGGACGAGATTCAGGAGCTCAAGCGGGAGATCCGCGACATGGACTCGGCGGGGGTGATCGCGGCGGTCAGGTGACGCAAGCGGCGCGGTGAGCCGGCGGCGATGTGGCAAGCCCGCCCTGAGGTAACCGCTGGCTCACTCGCCGATCAGCCTGAGGGCCAGTACAGCGATGCCCGCCATTGCCTCGCGGAAGTGCGGCGAAGCCACGCTGGAGGCCTCGACGACTGCCTCGTGCCGTGAACCGCGCGAGACCAGAATACTGCCCTGGTGGTAGGTCTCGTACGGAGAGCTGTCGACGCACTTGACCGCGCCAGCGGTGATCCTGTCCGACGATGACGCCACATCGCCCCACTGATCGTGTTGGGAGTAGAACCGCGCCTGCAGGTCGGGAAATGCGCTGCCCACCACACCGACCGGCTGCAGGCGGACGTCGGCACTCAGACCGTCCTCGAAGTGGATCCGCCAGCCCACTGTGGCGGGGAACGGACTGTCGTGGCCACGCCGTTTCGGATCGGGGTCCTCGCCCGGGGCCGGCACGGTTGGTGCCGGCGGCGTCGGGCCGCCCAGCGCGCCGGGGTAGTCGGCTGGCACGAGATTTTGGACGACCCGCACCGGACGACACAGATACCGGCTCATCACGGCCGGTTCGAGCGCCGACAGTCCTCCGGCCACCCCTGGTTGAAGCGCGGGCACATCGGCGAGATCCGGCAGCGGCGCAGGTGCTCTCGCAGCGCGGGATTGCGGCGGCCGTCCCACGAGTGCATTCTTCCATCGGCTCAACATCACTGACCTACCTGCACTGCTGACGTACAGCGACCCGGAAAGACTGGGGTCCGCAGGAGAGTATCTGGGCGAAACGATCTGGTCAGCCGCTCGACGGGCGACATCGGTCACGCACTTGGCTCAAGTGTGTTCGGCGGTGGTGCGGCATCCGCCCCTTCGTCAGCTGGTGATGTCCTTGCGCCGGAAACGCAGCACCGCCAGGGTGGTGAACAGCACGGCGTAGGCGAGACTGGCGAACCCCCCACGGATCATGTCGTCCCAGCGGACCGGATCGACCAGCGCTCCTGTCCACGCGAACGAGTAGTGCGTCGGTAGCCAGTTGCGAAGGTCGCCCAGTGCGTCGATCTGGTTGAGGATCTGCGACAGGATCGAGATCAGCACGGCCCCACCGACGGCCCCGAGCGGGGCGTCCGTCGAGACGGACAGCAGCAGTGCCAGCCCGGCAACCCAGGTCAGCTGCACCGCGACGTAGGCGACGATGATGCCCAGCCGCAGCAGTCCCTCGCTGAAGGTGAACTGCTCGCCGACGGGCGTCGACAGCGGATTCCAGCCGTAGGCGAAGCCTCCGATGATCAGCGCTGTGACGGGCAGGATCACCAGTGCCAGGATCGAGAGCAGGCCCGCCACCAGAACCTTCTGCCGGATCAACCGGATCCGCGGCACCGGCATCGCGAGCAGATACCGCAGCGACGACCACGAGGCCTCGGAGGCGATCGTGTCGCCGAAGAACAGCGAGATCACCACGATCAGCAGGAAACTCGCCGAGAAGAACAGCGAAACCATCGCGAAATTGAGGGCACCCGACGTGGCCAGGTCGACCAGCGACACCGCCCCGCGGCCGCCGTTGTTGCTGCCGAAGGCGAAGGAGATCACCAGGATCACCGGCAGCAGTGCCATGAATCCCAGCGCCAGTTGGGTGCGGCGGCGCCGCAGTTGCCGGCTGAGCTCCACCCGCGCCGGCAACGTCCGGCCGGCGCTGAAGCCGACGGGAGTGCCGTCCGCCGCCACCGGTACGGCCGCCTTGACCGAGCTCATCGCGGCGACGGCCACGTCCGCCGAACGGTCCTGATGGACGGGACTCATTCCGTGCCTCCGTGCTGGGAGCTGGAACCCACTGGTGTCCGCGGGTCGGTGTCGCCGTGATCGGTGTCCGAGCCGTCCGGCGATTCCGATGGAGAACCCGGCGGCGAACCGCCTTCCGAACCGCTGTCGAGCGACCCGGCGGCGCCGAGGACGCCGGTAGCACCGGCACCCTCGGGGCCGGTGGCGCCGTCGGATCCTGACGCACCGATCAGGGTCAAGAAGACGTCCTCGAGCCTGTTGCGGGGTGCGGCCGACGTGACAGCGATGCCGGCAGATACCAGAGCCGAGACCGCGGCCGAGGGGGGAACGTCATTCAGATCCGCCTGCACACCTGTTTCCGTGAGCTCGACGTCATGGGCCATCGTTCGCAGTACCGCGGCTGCGGCCTCCTGGTCGTCGACGGTGAACACCATCTCGCCCGACGAGGAGACCAGTTCGGCAACGGTGCCGGAGGCGATGGTGCGGCCCAGATGCACGACGACGACGTGACTGCAGGTCTGTTCCACCTCGGACAGCAGGTGACTGGACACCAGGACGGTGCGGCCGGTGGCCGCGTACCGCCGCAGCACCTCTCGCATGGCGTGGATCTGTGGCGGGTCGAGACCGTTGGTCGGCTCATCCATCAGCAGCAGATCTGGTAGGCCCAGCATTGCCTGCGCGATGGCCAGGCGCTGACGCATGCCCTGCGAGTAGGTGCGGACCCTGCGGTTGACCGCCTTGCCCAACCCGGCGATGTCCAGGGCCTCGGCCATGTGCGCATCGGCTGCCGGCCGGCCGGTGGCCTTCCAGTAGAGATCGAGATTCGCCTTGCCGGACAGGTGCGGCAGGAAGCCTGAACCCTCGACGAAACTTCCGATGCGGGAGAGGATCTCGGACCCGGGACGGATCTTGTGTCCGAACACCCGGATCTCCCCGGCGGTGGGTGTGATCAGGCCCATCACCATCCGAAGGGTGGTCGTCTTGCCCGCGCCGTTGGGTCCGAGCAACCCGAGCACCTGGCCGGCCTCGACCCGGAAGCTGACGTCCGTCACCGCCTTCACTCCACCCGGGTAGGACTTGCCCAGGCCGGTGATGGACAACGGGACGCCGGCGAGTTCGGGATCGACGTCCGTCCGGCGCGACCGCACCCGGCCGCCGAAGATCAAGCCGGCCAGCGCGATCAGGGCGAGCACGCCGAGGCCGATGAGTTGCCCGACCGGGATCTCCGATGCCGAGACCCTGGTGCCCGGTACCTCGGGCACGCTCACCCCGCCCGCGACCGCTACGCCGCGGATTGCCCCCTCGGCCAGCGAGATCCGATACGCGGCAGGTGCTGTCGGCCCGGCGTAGGCCTGATCGGTGGTGGACAGGGCCACCTCGATCGTCGAGCCCGCCTCGACCTGCAGCGCCGTCGCCGGAAGAGCGACGGTGACCGTGACAGGGCTGCCGTCGGCCGGCAGGTCGGTCAGCCGGATCGGTGCCACGGCCCCGCCGGCCAGCGTCCTGGTGCCGCCCTCGGACACCTTTGCCAGTGACCCGTACAGCACCGCGCCATCGTCCTGGGCGGTCGATCCCGAGGTGCCGGACCCACCTTGGACGGTGTCCGGGATCGGCAATCGGGAGACGTCGACGGTCACCCGCGGCGTACCGGTGATGACGGTCAGTTCGGCGAAGGGCTGAGAGGCGAAGCGGGCGGTCTGCCCGGGCAGGCCACCGACGAACGTGGACAACGCGGTGGACGCCAAACCGGACAGCCCGGGCAGGCTGGAAATCGACGCCGGCGATGCGCCGGGCGGATTGACGACGAATTGCGGGGACCCGCTCAGCGCGAGTCCGGCGCGTTCCGTGCTGGTGCCGGCGGCGAGCCCGGGATAGGACGGCGCTTCCAGAGTCCTGCTGCGGGCCGATCCGGTGTCCGACAGCGGGCCGTCGACGGTGTACCGGAAGGCGTTGGACGGCACCGCGCCGGTGCCCGCCAGGTAGTGCTGGAACCACTCGGTGATCCGGGCCTCGGTCGCCGCATCCGGGCTGCCGCCGTCATGGCCGCCGTTGTACCAGGTCATCGCCACCGTGGCGCCGTTGGCCGCGATCGCCCTGGCGTTCGCGTCCGCCTCGCTCAGCGGGAACAACGTGTCCCGTTCGCCCTGCACGATCAGCGTCGGTGCGGTGATGTTGCCCACCACCGTCTTGGGGCTCGACTTGTCGAGCAGAGCGGAGAACTGGGGGGTGATCCGGCCGGTCTGTGCGGCCTGTGCGTAGCCGGCGCACAATTCGACCCGCATCCGCCCGCAGGTGGCGGCCAGTGAGGCAGCGGACCGGGCGGCGGCCGGGGCGGTTGCCGCCCCTGAGTCGCCGCCTTCGCCTTGCCCGGACCCGGACCCGGACTGGTCGGCGCCGGGTGTCGGCGCGGCGGAGGAACTGGTACCGCCTCGGCGGACGAACCCGCTGTCACCACTGTCGCCCTGCGCCACGCCGACCGGGGACGCCGACAGGGCGGCACCGGTGGTCACCGATGCCATCAGCGTGGATGTCCAAAATTTCTTGAACACACCGTCGCCGACGCCGGACGCGGCTGCCGGCGTGGCCGCTTCGAGGTCAGCCGGCGTCGCCTGTGCGTTCGGGAACAGCGACTGCTCGAGGTCATTCCAGGTGATCAGCGGCACGACTGCGTCGACCCGGCGATCGGTGCCGGCCAGCATCAGTGAGAGGGCGCCACCGTAGGACGCTCCGGTGACGCCCACTCTTGGATCGTTCGGGCCGTCCTGGGTCACCTCCGGCTGGCCCGCCAACCAGTCGACAAGCGCTCGTGCGTCAGGGATCTCGTAATCAAGGGAGTCCAGACCGATCTGGCCCGTCGATGCGCCGAAGCCGCGGGCGGAGTACGCCAGCACCACGAAGCCGGCCCGTGCCAGATCCTGCGCGTCGGCGGCCACGGACCGCTTCGATCCGCCGAAGCCGTGCGCCATGATGACGGCCGGTGCCGGCGTCTGCGCTGGGAGGTACAGGGTGGAATCGAGCTGGACTGGCTCGTCGACGCCCGGCCCGCCGGGGGCGGAGATGGTCAGGTCACGGGTCGCGATGGTGGGCGGCGCCGGGGTCGGCCACGCGGCCCAGGTCACGGCGGCCACCAGTGCCACCGCGATGACGACAGCGGTGATCTTGCGTTCCCGGGTGCTGAACAGACGGCGCAGGCGTTCCTTCACCGTGGAGTACCAGCCGAGCGGCGGTGGCGGATGCCCTGTTCGTCCATTCCACCAGGGTGCCAGAGGGCGGCGGCGCCGACGGTCGGTGCACTCCCCGGCCGCACCCTGGGGGGTCGGCGGCCCTGTACTGCGGCGGGATGAGAGATTGCCCGGGTGAAGCCAGCAGACATCGCGCTCATCCGGTCCCTGAGCCGTCCCGCCCTCACCGCGGGCGGTGACGTGGTCGTCGCGGTGACCAGGCCGGACGTCGACGGTGACCTGTACCGCGGCACCCTGCGGCGACTCCCGCTCGACCCGGACGGTGCCGACACCGGAACGTCCGAAGGCGAGGAACTCACCGTCGGCCCGCGTGACTCCGATCCTGTGGTCAGCCCCGACGGTCGCCGGGTGGTTTTCCGGCGGGCGGGCGAGAACGGACCCGCGCAGTTGTTCCTGCTGCCGCTCGACGGCGGCGAACCACGACGGATCGCCGATCACCCGCTCGGCGCGGGACCGGTCGTCTTCTCCCCGATGGGTCACCGGGTCGCCTACATCGCCGCCGTCCCGGAGCCGGGCCGCTACGGCACCGACGACGACGTCAGCGCCGAGGCCGAGCCGCCCCGCCGGATCACCCGGCGCTCTTACCGGCTGGACGGGGAAGGTTTCCTCGTCGACAAGCAGGCGCAACTGTTTGTCGTCGACCTCGACGGCGGCGCGCCCGTCCAGATCACCGACGAGCCGTCCGGTGCGTCGGACCCGTTCTTCGCCGGCGACGACCGACTGCTGTACGTGCGCTCCAGCGGGATCGACGCATTGACCGACGAGATCGCCGTGTTGGACGTCCCGGGCGATCTCAGCGAATTCAGGCCGACCCGCGGTGAGGTGCTCGTCAGCGCGGCCGGATCAGCCGCCTGGCCGGTCGCGACCGCCGACGAGATTGTCTACCTGGGAGCCGAGTTCTCCGGTGCGGATGCGGTGGCGCAGACGTTGGGTGTGTGGGCCGCCCCGCTGTCCGGTGGCCCGTCCCGACGGCTCACCGACCGGGCGAGCGTTCACATCGAGCGTGACGCCGGCCGCCCGCACGTGGTCGGTGACACGGTGCTGGCCGCGGTGCTGCAGCGGGGAAGCGTTGCAGTGCGCTGTATTCCACTGTCTTCGGAAGGTGCCGTGTTGCAGGACCTGACGGTGCTGCTCGGTGACGCGGCCGTTGGTGATGCGGTTGGCGGTGATGCGGTTGGCGGTGATGCAGTCGTCGGTCACGGGGCCGTGGTCAAGTCGTTCGACGTGCGCGGCCGGACGGTCGCGGCCGTGGTCGCCGACGCCCGCACTGCGGGTGAGCTGGTGACCGTTCAGATGGACCCGGACGGCTCAGCCGCCGGCATCAGGCAGCACTCGCAGTTCGGCGCAGGTCTCGCCGCAGCGGGCATCCGACCGGCGATCGAGCTGACCGGGACCGCTCCGGACGGGTACCCGGTGCACGGCTGGCTCGTCACCCCGGAGGACGCGGGACCGCATCCGGTGCTGTTGGTGGTCCACGGTGGGCCGTTCGCCGCCTACGGGCCGGCCTTCTTCGACGAGGCGCAGGTCTATGCGAGCGCGGGCTACGCAGTCGTGCTGGGAAACCCGCGGGGATCCGCCGGGTACGGCGAGGATCACGGCCGCGCGGTGGTCGGTGGTCTCGGGACGCTGGACGTTGACGATCTGCTCGCGCTGCTGGATCTTGCCCTCGGCCGGCCGGAGTGCGATGCCGACCGGGTTGGGGTGATGGGCGGGTCCTACGGCGGGTTCATGACGTCCTGGCTCGCGTCTCACGCGCCCGGCAGGTTCACCGCGGCCATCAGCGAGCGGGCCGTGAACGCGTGGGATTCGTTCGCCGGGTCCAGTGACATCGGCTACTACTTCGCGCAGGCCTACGTCGGGACCGACCGGGAGGCGTTGTGGGCGGCGTCGCCGCTGGCTCACGCGGACGACATCGCGGTGCCGTTGCTCATCATCCATTCCGAGCGGGACTGGCGTTGCCCGGTCGAGCAGGCGCAGCGGCTGTTCGTGGCGCTGAAGAACCGCGGCGCCGAGACCGAGATGCTGCTGTTCCCCGGGGAGGGTCACGAACTGTCCCGGTCGGGTCGGCCGCGGCACCGGTTGCAACGGTTCGAGGCAATCCTCGAGTGGTGGAGCCGTCACCTGCCCGTCGGGTCCTGATCACCGGCCGGGCCGATGTCCGACCCATGGACTGTGTCGGACCGGAAGGAAGCGTCGGACCGGAAGGAAGCGTCGGACCCGCGGGTGCCGTCGGACCCGCGGGAGGCGCTGTCGGTTCCGTCGGCGCTGTCGGTTCCGTCGGCGCTGTCGGATCCGTCGGCGGTGTCGGCTCGAAGTTGGTCGAGGTGACCGTTCGCGTTCTCGATGCGCTGCTCCAGGAGGGCTTCCTCGAGGTCCAGGCCGTACTCGACTTCGCGGAGGACTTCCTCGGACAGCCTGCCCTCGTTGCGCATCCGGACGAAAACGTCTCGTTCGATGGCGACCAGGTCCCGGTTCCATCGGGCGACCCTGCCGATGCGCTCCCCGGTGTCCGCGCCGGAGCGATTCCATCGCTCGGTCATCCGGCGCCAGTCGCGAAACGACACCCAGGCGCGCATGCGGTCGATCTCCTGCGGCGGGAGGGTGCCGTCGGCGATCTCGCGCTCGACGGCGTCGTTGATCGCCTTGCCGGCTTCCACCCGGGCGGCTTCCCGTTCCTGCCGGAGGTCGGAGTCGGGATCTCCGGGCAGCCGCAGTCCCTTGATCACGGCCGGCAATGACAAACCCTGCACCACAAGGGTTCCGAGGATGACAACAATGGTGCAGGTCAGCAGCAGCGAGCGATAGGGAGTGTCCAACGGAAGGGTCTGCGCCGCCGCCAACGACACCACTCCGCGCATACCCGCCCACGAGATGGCCACCAGTGGACGCCAGGACCGAAACATGCCGGGTCGCCGCAACAACCGCCCGACGGCGTCGGTGAAGAATATCCACACCGGCCGGATGCCGATGACGGTGAGCAGCACAGCGGCGGAGATCAGCAGTACGGGCCGGCGGCCGATGTCCGGCGCTGTGACGACTCCCCACAGCTGCAGTCCGATCAGGGCGAAGACCGATCCCTCCAGCACGTACTGGATCGACGCCCAGGTCGCCCGCAGGGTGAGCCGGACCTCGGGCCGCAGGTCGTACGGCGCGCGGAAACCGAGCACCAACCCGGTGATGACCACGGCGAGCATGCCGGAGGCGTTCAAGATCTCGCCGACCTGGTAAGCCAGGAAGGGCGTCACCAGCGACAGCGCCGTGGTGGCCAGTGAGGAGCGGGTGTAGCGGCGGGCGGCCGAGAGCGCCATACCCAGGACCGCTCCGATGATCACTCCACCGGCGGTCGCCCAGGCGAACTCGGCCACCGCGTCGCCGACCGACAACGTGCCCAGGCTGATCCCTACGATCGCCACCCTGAGCAGGACCAGGGAAGTTGCGTCGTTGAACAGAGATTCACCCTCCAGCACCGTGACCACCTGGCGCGGCAATCCGGCGCGCCGTGCGATCGCGATCGCGGCGACGGCGTCCGGTGGCGCGACGATGGCACCGAGCGCGAGGGCGGCCGCGAACGGCATGTCCGGCACGATCGCGTAGACAACGAGAGCCACCGCGAGCGCCGTGACGAGCACCATGCCGACGGCGAGCTGGGTGATGGACCGCAGCGTGCTGCGGATCGCGATGACGGAGGATTCGGTGGCGGCCGCGTACAGCAGCGGCGGAATGAGCACCGAGAGGACGATCTCGGGATTCACCTGGTAGTCGGGCACGCCGGGGATGAAGGACGCCGCGATACCTGCGAGCACCAGCAGGATGGGCGCTGGCACCCGCATCCGGCCGGCCAGACCGTTGACCAGCACGACGCCGACAACCAGGAACACCACCGGTTCGATTTCGGGCATCTGTCTGCTTTCTCGGCGGGACACCTCGGTGGGAGCCGCCCCATCGTGCCAGGTCCGCCCCGGACGAAGGATTGTTCCCGGCTACGGAATATTCGGCACGAACCGGATGGTTGCGCTGTGGGAAAACACATTGACCGGCTGTCGGTGCGGTCAGTGATACTCGGGCACGAAGCGCGGCGTCAGTGGCGTCGCCGCGCCGATTGCTTTGGCGCCGTCCCGGCGTCAACCCTCAGCGGCTCCCATCCGGAAGCGGCAACGCCCAAGCAGCAGGAGTAGTTGTGCCAACACCACCACCGGAAGAAGTTCTCACCTACGGGGCGCACGCGGCCGAGCCGGACCCGGCAGACATCGAGGCGTTGCGCACCGCACAATCCGTCGACGGATCCGCGGCCCGTGATGCAGGCGAGGATCTGTCGCTCGACCCCAAGCGGTGGATCGCACTGCTGGTCATCGGCATCTCGCAGCTGATGGTCATCCTGGACGCGACGATCGTGAACATCGCCCTCCCGGAGGCGCAGGCCGCCCTGGGCATCTCCGACGCCGACCGGCAGTGGATGGTCACGGCGTACGCGCTGCCGTTCGGGGCGCTGCTGTTGCTCGGTGGCCGGATCGCCGACTACGTCGGGCGCAAGAAGATCCTCATCATCGCGTTGTCCGGCTTCGCCATCGCATCGGCCTTCGGTGGCGCGGCGCAGGCAGGCTGGCAACTTTTCATCGCTCGTGCCTTCCAGGGCGCGTTCGCCGCGATGCTGGCGCCGGCGGCCCTCTCGCTCGTCACGGTTACCTTCACCGCTGCCAAGGAGCGCGCGAAGGCCTTCGCCGTCTTCGGTGCCATCGCCGGCGGCGGCGCGGCGATCGGACTGCTGCTGGGCGGCGTGCTGACCGAATACGCGTCGTGGCGTTGGTGCTTGTTCGTCAACATCCCGGTGGCGATCGTCGCTGTCGCCCTGGCGATCCCGGTGCTGCGGGAATCCAAGGTTGAGGGTTCGACCCACTACGACATCCCCGGTGCCGTGCTCGCCACCGCGGGTCTCGGTGCGCTGGTCTGGGGTTGCACCCAACCCGCCGAACACGGCTGGGGATCGATCAACACGCTGGGCTGGTTCGCCGCCTCCATCATCCTGTTGATCGGCTTCGTGCTGGTCGAGATGCGTTCCAGCGCGCCGTTGCTGCCCTTGCGGATCGTCGAGAATCGCAACCGCGCGGGCGCCTACATCGTCGGCCTGCTGGTCGGCGCGGGACTGTTCGTCGTCTTCCTGTTCCTCACCTACTACCTCCAGGGCGTTCTGCGCTACACCCCGGTCCAGGCCGGGTTCGCATTCCTGCCGTTCAGCGCGGGTGTGGTGATCGGCGCCGGGATCGGGTCGCAACTGACGATCAGGATCGGCCCGCGCATCGTGGTGCCGGCCGGTCTCGCGCTCGCCTTCATCGGCATGCTGTGGCTGTCGCGGCTCAGCCTGGAGACCACCTACCTCGGCACCATCCTGCCCGCCATGTTGATCATCGCGATCGGCATGGGCTTCATCTTCATGTCGACCACGAACCTGGCGCTGGTCGGCGTCGATCATGACGACGCCGGCGTGGCCAGCGCGGTGGTCAACACCACCCAGCAGGTCGGCGGGTCGATCGGGACAGCTCTGCTGAACACCATCGCGGCCACCGCAACGGCGTCCTTCCTGGTGGCCAACCCGCCGCTCGGTCAGTCGCAGGAGGCCGTCGGCGCGGCCATCGCCGCGTCACAGGTCCACGGCTTCGGCGTCGCGTTCCTGTGGTCGGCGATCATCTTCGGCGTCGCCATCGTCGCGTCGCTGCTGCTGATCAACGCCGGCAAGGACAAGGTCGCCGACGTCCAGGCCGTACCTGGCATGTAGTCGGCCGACGGGCACGCCCGTCAACGCCCACAGGTGCCCGTCGACCGAACCCGGTCGGCGGGCACCTGCGTGTCAGCGGCGGGAGTCGATCGACTCCGCAGCCGGCGGCTGCGGTCCGGTGGACCTCGTTGTCGGCGCAAGCCCCCGACTCGGCGCGGCGTCCGCATCGTGAATGGTCAGCGCCGCGATCAACGAGCCCATCACCGCGAAAGCCGCGCAGCCGGCCAACGCCCACTGGAAGGGCAATACCGCCCTGGCCTCGGCGGTCCCGGTGTGGCTTCCCGCGCCGAGCCCGATCGATGCGATGACGGTCGCCCCCACCGCGACACCGACCGCGGCGCCGACCTGCCGGGTGGCGTTGTACAGAGCGGTGGCAGCGCCGGTGTTCTGATGCTCCACGGTGTCGAACGCGGAGGCCTGGGTGGGCATGAAGGTGTGTGACTGGCCGATCCCGAGCAGCAACATCAGGCCGACCAGGACCGCTGCGGGGACGGTGCTGCTGACCACCAGCGCCAGGGCGCCCAGCACGAGCGCCACCGTCGCCTGGCCGGCCGCGATCAACCGCCGTGGGCCGACCCGTCGGTACAGCCGCGCAGCGATCTGGGTGCCGATCATGATGCCGATCGCCTCCGGGAAGGTGAGCAACCCGGCGGTCAACGGCTCGTAGCCGAAGGTGGTCTGCAGCATCAGCGGGTAGACGAACAGCGCACCCAGGAACCCGGCCGATGACGCGAAGGTGATCAGGTTCGCCGACCGGAACAGCCGTAACCGGAACAGCCGCAGCTTGAGCATCGGCGCGGCGACGCGCCCCTCGACGACCACCAGCACAGCCAGCAGCACAACGCCGACCGAACCCGTGATCACGATGATCGGGGTGGTCCAGCCCCTGGATGCACCCTCGGACACGGCGAACATGAGCGAAGCGAAACCCACTGCTGCCAGCAGAAAGCCGGGCACGTCCAGCCGGCTGGCGGTCTTGCGTGCCATCGGCGGGACGGCAAGCAGCGTGAAGGTCACGGCAAGGATCCCGATCGGCACGTTGATGCCGAAGATCCAGCGCCAGCTCGCCTTCTCGACCAGCAGACCACCGAGCACCGGGCCGATGGCCGGTGCCAGCGCGATGGGGATGTTGGTGATCCGGCTGAGCCGGACCCGCTCCGGCGGCGGGAAGCTCCGGTAGAGCATGCTCATGCCGACCGGCGTCATCAGCCCACCGCCGATGCCCTGGATGATGCGGAAGATCACCAACTGCTGCACGGACCCGGCCAGCCCGCAGGCGGCGGAGGCCGCGGTGAACAGGCCCACTGAGAGCAGGAACACCTCCCGCGCGCCGTAGCGGTCGCCGAGCCAGCCCGCGACGGGGATGGCGACGGCGACCGCCACCAGGAAGCCGATGTTGACCGTCGCGGTCAGCTCCACCGGCACGCCGAGGTCTGCCGCGATGGTTGGCAGCGCGACGTTGACGACGGTGGCGTCGATGATGTTGATGAACATGGCCGCGACGAACACGATCGCCACGGCGTTCTTCGGGGTGATGCGGCTCGTCATCGGCGTGCTTGCCGACTGATCGTTCGCTCGGGAAAGGTTCGCACCCGATCACTTCATCACGTTCGGGACCCCCGCTGTACCGCTGCGCCTCCGACCCGTGCCGCTCGGGTGCCGTACCCGCCACAAGGGCGAGCGGGCTGGGGGTCGGGCTGGGGGCGATCGAAGCGCGCGATCGAACCGGAGCTCCGAGGTCGTCGATCCAGGTGATCGAACCGCCGCCGTCGGGTGATCACCGGCCCGCCCGGGGCACGCGTCCTACGATGAAGGCTGCCCCGCGCCGTCGCGGAAACAGTGGTGACCGCGTCAGGTGCGTCGTGCCGTCCATCAGAAGGAGTTTGTTGATGACCGACCTCGATCTCGGCGCCGGTGGCGCGTCCACCGCAGGCCCCACGCCCGCCGCCGGCAGCGGTGCGCTGGTGTTGACGCCGCCGGCGCCGGTGCAGGTCGTCGCTCCCGAACAGGCCGCAGGTGCCGTAGCGGTGGCAGATACCCGCAAGACCGAGCTTCAGACCAGGGCGGCCTCCTTCGCGATGGAGTTGGCGTCGCTGGATGTCCGGTCGCCTGAGTTCGCCAAGAAGGTGGAGTCGATCACCGCGCTGGGCGAGCGCGAGATGCGCGAGTCGGCCAATGTTTCCAATCGCATGCTGGAACGGCCGGCCGCTGCGGTCAGCGCCGCACGCGGTGGCGGCGGCCAGGATGCGCAGACCCGGGTCGCGAAGACGCTCGCGGAGCTGCGGACGCAGATCACCGACCTCGACCCCAACCGTGCCGACCTGACCGGGATCAAGAAGGTCCTCAAGTGGATACCCGGCGGCAGCAAGATCGACAACTACTTCGCGAAGTACCAGTCGGCGCAGAGCCAATTGGACGCGATCGTCCGCTCGCTGGCTTCTGGCAAGGACGAACTCGGCAAGGACAACGCCAGCATCGAGGTCGAGAAGGCCAACATGTGGGCCCTGATGGGCAAGCTGGGGGAGTACAACGAGTTGGCCGGAGCCCTGGACGAGGCGGTGGCGGACCAAGTGGGCATCTTGGAAGCCTCCGGCAGGACGGAAGAGGCGAATACGCTGCGCTCGGATGCGCTGTTCCCGATCCGGCAGCGCCGGCAGGACATCATGACGCAGATGGCCGTGGCCGTGCAGGGTTACATGGCGCTCGACCTGGTGCGCAAGAACAACCTCGAGCTGATGCGCGGGGTCGATCGGGCTCAGACGACCACGATCGCAGCGCTTCGGACTGCCGTCATCGTGTCGCAGGCGCTGGCCCGGCAGAAGCTGGTGCTCGACCAGATCACCGGCCTGAACGCCGCCACCGGCGACCTGATCCAGCGCACCTCTGAGCAACTCAAGATCCAGGGTGCGCAGATCAACGAGCAGGCCGCGAGCTCGACGGTCTCGGTCGAGAAGCTCCAGGCCGCCTTCGACAACGTGTTCCAGACCATGGACGCGGTGGACAGCTTCCGTGCGCAGGCAGTGGACAGCATGGCTCAGACCGTCGATGCGCTGCAGGGCCAGATCACCCGCGCCCAGCCATATCTCGAACGGGTCCGGCGCGGCGAGCTGCCGGCCGGGTGACGTGCGGTCGCTGCGAGGATGTGAGGTCTGCGGGATCGGGAGGGCGCGGTCGGTGTGGTGATGAACTGGTTGTTCGGGCGTCAGCAGGACGCGCCGAACGTCGCGACGGCGGCGAGAGCCGAACCGGACAGCCCGACCGAGCTTGCCGCGGAGATGTTCCGGCTCAACAGGTTCATCAACGCCTCGGCCGGTCAGTTGCCGGCCGCGGGTGTGGTGGCGGCACGTCGGATCACCGACACGGTGGCGTCCGTGCTGCACACCACCCGCGACCGCGACCTGGACATCCACGCCCGTGTGTCGTTGAACGGGATCCTGCGGGACTACCTTCCCACCACCTTGCGCACCTATCTTTCGCTGGATCCTGCGACCCGCGACCGTGAGCGCCACGGATCGGTGACGCCCACCGTCGCGCTGGAGGAGCAACTGGAGTTCCTCCTGGGGTCCGCCTCCGAGGTCCTCATCGCCGTACGGAACGATGACGCCAACGCCCTGGCCGCGCAGGGCAGCTTCCTGCGGACGAAATTCGGCCACTCGGAATTGGATCTGTGAATGGCAGCACCGATGAAACGCGGCGCGAACGTCGCGCTCACCCAGGAGATCCCCAGCCTCACCGGGGTCGTGCTGGGAGTGCGATGGAACGCCGGTGCCGAGCAAGCGCTGTCCGACAATCTCGTGGCGGCAACAATTCTGTGTGATCGGGACAGCCGTGCGCCGTCGGATCAGTACTTCGTGTTCTTCAACCAGCTGACCTCGCCGGACCTTTCGGTGAGTCAGCTCACCGAGGCGCTGGGCGACGACCGCGAACAGATCGAGGTGGATCTCGCGGACGTCCCCGCCGACATCCACCGCATCGTGGTGGCGCTCTACATCAACGACGGTCCCGGCGCCCGGCGAACACTCGGGCAGCTTCGGGACTGCGTGATCCGCGTGCTCGACCTGTCCAACGGTCAGGAACTGGTGCGATCGGAGAACCTCGCCCCTGCACTGCGCTCGGAAACGGCGATCCTGCTCGGCGAGCTGTACCGGCACCCCACCGGTTGGAAGTTCAAGGTCATCGGCCAGGGTTATGACGACGGCATCAAGGGGATCGCCGCCGATTACGGGGTCCCGCTGTGAAGCGGCGCCGATCGCTACCGTTGCCGGTCAACCGGTGCGCCCGATGACACCGATCGACGCCGACGCCCCGGAGCGCGCTCCCCGACGTTCCGACCTGACGTTCCTGCGGCGCCGTACGCGACCGGTCAGCAGGCCCAATCCGGCCATCGCCGACTTCGTGGCCGGTCGGACCAGCGCGCGCGCCAGCTCCGCCCGGACGAACACCGCCCGGCCGGACAACTCTCGGCCGGAACCCTCTCGGGCGACCGCCCAGCCTTCGACAACGACGACCGCAGCGCCGCGGCCGCACCGTCTTTCGGCGTCGTCGGACCCGGGCCGGCGGTCCCCGGCATCCGCGCCCGGCAGCGACCTGCACGATCTCTCGGCGCCCGCGCCCGCCCCGTCGTCACGATCGGCGGAGCGTCCGGAACCGGCCGACACGTCACTGGATCTGGCCGCCCCGGCGCCTACTCCGGCTGTGCCGCCCAGCTCGGACCTGGACCTGTCCGCCCCCGCTCCACCGTCATTGCCTCCTGCGGCACCGCGCCCGACGCAGACCCCTGGTGCGAGCACGTCCCTGGATCTGGGTGCGGAGCCGATCAGAACGTCACCGATCGAGGCGGCGCCCGGACGGGCGCCGGTCCCGGACACCTCGCTGGACCTGTCGCCCTCGACCCCGCCGTCCTCCCGGGCACCCGCCGCCGGGCGGCAGTTGCCGGACCGGGCCGCCGGACCGGCAACCCGGATTCCGCTCATCGGTCGGCAGCCCCCGGCCCGCAGGCCCGAACCGCGGACCCAGGTCGGTGTTCCGGCGATCCTTGGTCCGCAGAACCCGACCGTCACGCTCACCCGCCTCCAGTCCGGCGTCGGGACACTGAGCATCGAGGCAGCGGTCGCCCCATCGGTCGGTGACCTGCGCATCGGCGCGGCCTACCAACTGCGATCGGGTCGATCCTCCACCGTGCAGCATCACGCCGGGCGCCGGTCCGCTCCACCGCACGAATCCCGGCGGCCGATCCTGCTCGCCTCCCGGCAGCAGTTCGAGCGGCTGGCTGTCGACCTGCGGCAGGTCTCCGAGCTGGAACGATTGGTCGTCTATGCGTTCTCTGGTGACGGCGGCCAACTCCGCTGGGGTGGCACGCTGCTGGTGACGACGTTTGCCGGTGACCGCGTGGAAATGCCGATCGACCTGCCACCGACCGCCGCAGTCGCGGTGCTGGCGTCGGTCTACAACGTCAAGGGCGAGTTGGTGCTGCGATCGGAGATGGATCTGATCGGCCACTCCATCCGCGAGGCTTGCCGCGGTTACGGCTTCGACCGGATCACCTGGCTGGACGAGGTCACACCGATCGACTGACGCCGCCCGACCGCCACCTCGACCGCTGCCGCGCTCGCACCGGGACCTGCCCGGCCGGCCGAGCGCACCGTAGGCTGGTGGCCCGGAAGCGGTGGCTGTGTCGCCGCCTATCGGCCGGGAAGGCAGTGCCGATGCCCCCGGACTACGCAGAAAGGATGTGGCGCAATGGGTGTCAGCCTCACCAAGGGCGGCAATGTCAGCCTCACCAAGGCCGCGCCGAATCTGGCGTCCATCGGTGTGGGTCTGGGCTGGGACGTCCGTTCGACGTCCGGCACCGACTTCGACCTCGATGCCAGTGCACTCGCCCTCGGCGACAATCACCGGGTTCTGGGCGATGACTACTTCGTGTTCTTCAACAACCTGAAATCGCCTGACGGCTCCATCGAGCACCAGGGTGACAACCTCACCGGCGAAGGTGAGGGTGATGACGAGGTGATCAACATCGAGCTGCGGCAAGTTCCCCCGCAGGTCTCATCGGTCGTCTTCGCCGTGTCCATCTATGACGCCGAAAATCGTCAACAATCCTTCGGCCAGGTCCGCAACGCGTTCATTCGAGTGGTCGACCTCGCAAATGGCACCGAGCTGGCACGCTACGACCTCACCGAGGACGCGTCAGTGGAAACGGCGATGGTGTTCGGCGAGGTGTACCGGAACGCACAGGAGTGGAAGTTCCGGGCCATCGGGCAGGGCTACGCCAGTGGACTCGCCGGTATTGCCAAGGACTTCGGCGTCAACGTCGGTTGACAGTAGGGTGGATCGGAAACCTGTTCGCGGCGGCGGGTGCGGCCCTCGTCGTCGGTGCACCGGAGGAGTTGCAGGATGACGATCAGTCTGGTCAAGGGGGGCAATCTTTCCCTGACGAAAGCGGCCCCTGATCTCGGTGCCATCAGCGTGGGTCTGGGATGGGATGCCAGGACCACCACCGGCGTGGAATTCGACCTGGACGCGAGTGCACTCGGTGTCGGCGAAGACGGAAAGGTTCTGTCGGACCAGTACTTCATCTTCTTCAACCAGCGGCGCTCGCCCGAGGGTGCGATCGAACACAAGGGCGACAACCGAGATGGCGCGGGCGCCGGAGACGATGAGGTGATCGCCGTCGATCTTGCCGCCATTCCGGCCGCGCTCTCGAAGATCGTGTTCCTGGCATCGGTCTACGAGGCGGAGACGAACGGTGTTTCCTTCGGTCAGGTGCGCAATGCCTTCATACGCGTGGTGAACACCGCCGACCAGTCCGAGCTCGCCCGCTACGACCTGACCGAGGATGCGTCCGTCGAGACCGCCATGGTGTTCGGTGAGCTGTACAGGCACGGCAGCGAATGGAAATTCCGCGCCATCGGCCAGGGGTATTCCAGTGGGCTGGCCGGAATCGCAAAGGACTACGGCGTCAACCTGTGAGAGCTCATCCCCTGCTTGTTTGACCATTCAACCGTCGAGAGGACAACAGTGGGCGTCAACCTCAGCAAAGGACAGACCGTCAGTCTGGTCAAGCAGGACGGGGGCAGCCTGAGCCAGGTGCGGATGGGCCTGGGCTGGGACACCATCAAGAAGAGGGGCCTGTTCGGCGGGATGAAAGAGGTCTCGGTCGATCTGGACGCCTCCGCGCTCCTGCTGTCCGCCGACCGCCAGGTGCTGGAAATCGTCTACTACGGCAATCTGCGATCGCGGGACGGGTCGTTGATGCACACCGGCGACAACCTCACCGGCAAGGGCGATGGCGACGACGAGTCGATCATGGTGGACCTGCCGCGGGTGCCGCCGGCGGTCGCGCACATCGTGTTCGTCGTCAACTCGTTCAGTGGACAGAACTTCAGCCAGATCGAGAACGCCACCGCCCGCATCGTCGACTCTGCCGACCGGGATCGTGAGTTGGTGCGGTACGAACTGAGTGGGTCAGGGACACACACCGCGATCGTGATGGCGAGACTGTCCCGGGCGGGGACCGGGTGGGCGTTCACCGCGATCGGCACACCGGGCAACGCCCGGACGGCCGATCAGCTCGCACCGTTTGCGGTGCAATCGATCTGAGCCGACCACCTCACCACAGCAGGTCGGCAAGCACGTCGTCCATGGTGATCCGGTCGGGGTCCGGGTCGTTCAGGATGCCCGTCACGTGGAGTAGGCCGTCTTCAGCCGTGATCCGGATACCGGGTAGGCCCTGCCGGTAAAGGTCCAGCGTCGCCTTGTCGCCGGGGGCCACCCACGCATGGAACCGGCGCACGCCTCCGTCGGCCAATGCCCGGACCAATCGCCCGAGCTGCTGCTCGCGGTCCCGGCGGGCTGCCCCGTCGAGGTGCGAGAGGGCCACCGCGGCCGCGTCTGGTCGTTGCAACAGTTCTTCTCATTTCTCCACCGTGGCCCGAACTGGTACCCAGCGACAGGTCCAGTGCGACGAAAGTGGTCCTTCACCGCCGAGCGGCGTGAGTGCGGGACTGACGTCGCGCCGGTCACGGTGGCCCGCCGGCCGGGTGGGCGAGTACCGGCCGGTTCGTCACCGCGGCGAAGCTGCTGCGCCGATCCGGCGCTCCTCCCAGCGGAAGTGCGACTCGAGAATGGCCGCCAAGCCCTCGATCTCATCCCTGACACGCGCACGGTTGTCCTGGTCGAGGTGTTCCACGAGTTCCCGGACCCGTCGCAGGATCGTCCCGATCAGCACGTGGTCGTGAGCGATCTGGGCGAGGACGTCGGCCAACTCGGGCACCTCGGCAGCCAGTTCGGGAAAGATCGCCGCTTCCTCGTCGGTGTGATGCACGGAGACCGCCGCGCAGAATGCCAGACAGTGCGCCGGAAGGTCGCGGATCTGCAGCGTGCCGGCGTCGGCAGCCATGCCGTCCCGAACGGCGACGAGGTCCTGCCGCAGAGTGCGGTGGACTCTGATCAACTCGTCACCGATGGCCATGACGCGGTCCGCGATGTGCTCATTCATGCAGTGGTCACCATAGGGCGACGACCGGGACCAGATCAATGCTTCGCGGAAAGATGCCGACCGGAGACCACCGGTGCGGGACCTGTTGTGCCGCAGCGTCGTTGCTTCCGCGGGAGCGATCCCCGCCGGGCTGGGTTCGATCGAGGCAGTGCGTTGATCGCCGCTGCCGACGGCTCGATCGAGCGGCCGAGCACGTGCGGACAGCAGCGTCGATCAGGGAGCAACTCGGTGCTCGCCGTGTTCCCTTCCGACGAGTGACAACAGGAGTTCGACTGGTACGCAGCAAACTCTTCGGGCGGTTTCGAGTTCGGAAAGGTCGAGCCATCGCGACCATCGGCAAGTTGGGAACGAACCCGATCAGGCCAGAGCAGTCATCCGGGTCGGACATTGCCGAACCACGGATGACCTGACTATTTACGCCCTCGGGCCCAGTTCATGCCCCAGCCGTAGGCATGGTCGAGCGCCATCTGTCCGCCCTCGATGTAGCGAACTTCGCGCTGGAACACCAGGTCACCGCCGGACTCGACCAGTTGCGCCACCGCGCACATCCGGGAGCCCATCCCGGCGTCGTCCAGCCGCACCTCGAATTGCTGGCCACCGGCGGAGGTCAGGGTGACCACGCCGTCCACGGCGGCCCAGTTCGGCGCACCTTCGTAGATCATCGCGAAGATCAGCACGCGCCTGAACCGCCCCGGTTGACCCAGGTTGATCGACATGTTCTCGCCGCCGGCCACCGTGCCCGTCCGGTCATCACCGTCCAGCGAGATCCACGGCGGCGCGTCCAGAGAGCCGAACGCGTTGCCCAGTGCCTGGATGACGCCCTTGCGGCCGTCGGCCAGCTCGTACAGGCATCCCAGATCCAGGTCGATGCCCTTGGACACCGACACGGCGGACGCGGCATTCTTCATCCGGGAGAACAGTCCGCCGGTCGCTGGTGCCGGCGGCGGGGTGGGCGCCGCCGACCAGTTGAGGTTGACCCGTGCGATGCCCGCGACACCGCCGGTCTTGGTCAACGAGACGCGGGGCGCGCCCTTGGTCAGCGTCACCTTCCGGGGAGCCCCCTGACCGGCGGCGTCCGCAGGCGGTTCCGATTGGGGTCCCGGGCCGGGTGCTGATGGGGGAGTCGGCTGAGGTCTCTTGGTGTAGTCGATCGGCATGTCTGGATCTCCTTCTTCTGTCCGAAAGCGGTTGGGGCGGCGAGCCGGGCGGTCAGGCGTGAACGGTGCCGACTTCCTTTCCGTCGGCGGCCAGCGCCCGGTTGCGTCGAATGCTGGTCAGGAAGGACGCCCCGATGAAGGCGACCCCCAACAGTCCGGTGATGAATTCGCTGATGTGCACCCCGATGGAGATCATCAGGATGACGGCGAGCGCACCGATCGCCCAGTGCGCGCCGTGTTCGAGATACACGTACTCGGACAACGTGCCCTTGCGCACCAGGTAGACGGTCAACGACCGGACGAACATCGCTCCGATCAGGCCCAGTCCCAGCGCGATCAGGATCGGGTCGGAGGTGATCGCGAACGCTCCGATGACGCCGTCGAACGAGAACGACGCGTCCAGCACCTCGAGGTAGAGGAACAGGAAGAAGCCGGCCTTCCCGGTGGCCCTGGCGAGCTTCGTGACGTTGCTCCCGGTGCTGGTTCGTGCCTGGTCCGGATGCTCGAAGTCGATCGGTTCGGCTTCCTCGGTGTTCTCGAACAGGGTGCCCAGTCCGTTCACGGCCAGATACGTGACCAGCCCGCAGAGCCCGGAGAACAACACCGTCTCGGCGTCCTGGGCCAGCGTCTCGGAGACCACCAGAAGGACGATGCAGGACACCAGCACTGCCATGGCGTCCAGGCGCCCGGCCTTGGCAAGTGGCTTCTCCAGCCAGCTCAGCCAGGTGTGCTCCCGCTCCTCGAACAGCCAGCTCAGGAAGAGCATCAGCAGGAACATCCCGCCGAACGCCGCGATGATGGGATGGGCATCGGTCAGCAAGGTCTCGTAGCTCGGGGAGCCGTCTGGGAAGTAGGCGGCGTCATCGGGCGGCGGGTTCATCGCCAGGTTGAAGGCCTCCAGCGGCGGGAGCCCGGCCGCCAGCCAGACGATGATCAGCGGCAGCAGCAGGCGCATGCCGAACACCGCGATGACGATGCCGACGGTGAGGAAGATCTTCTGCCAGAAGTCGCTCATCCTCTCCAGCACCGTCGCGTTGATGACGGCATTGTCGAAGGACAGCGAGATCTCCAGCACGCCGAGGATGGCGCACAACACCACCGCCGACCAGCCGCCGTAGACAAACGCCACCACCAACGACAATGCGGTGACGATGTAGGACCACATGAAGATCTTCAGATGCATGGCGGAACTTCCCGGAAAGGCTTTCGGCCCACCGGTTCACACCGTGAGGTGCGCACCGATGGGCCGTCGCAGTGGAGTTGGTTGAACGTGTGACGTCAGAGGTTGACGCCGAAATCACGGGCGATACCCGCGAGCCCGGAGGCGTAACCCTGTCCGATCGCGCGGAACTTCCATTCGGCGCCGTTGCGGTAGAGCTCGCCGAACACCATCGCGGTCTCGGTCGAGGCGTCCTCCGACAGGTCGTAGCGCGCGAGTTCGGAGCCCGAGGACTGATCGACGACCCGGATGAACGCATTGCGGACCTGACCGAAGCTCTGGCCGCGTGAGTCACCCTCGTAGATCGAGACCGGGAACACGATCGAGGAGATCGTCGCGGGCACCGTGGTGAGGTCCACGTTGATGACCTCGTCGTCGCCCTCGCCCTCACCGGTCAGGTTGTCGCCCTGGTGGACGATCGCACCCTCCGGTGAGCTGGTGTTGTTGAAGAACACGAAGTACTCGTCCGAGAGGATCCTGTGGTTCTCCGCCAGCGCCAGTGCGCTGGCGTCCAGATCGAAGTCGGTCCCGGTGGTGGACCGGACGTCCCAGCCCAGCCCGACTGCGACCGCCTTGAGGCCGGGAGCGGCCTTCGTCAGAGAGACGTTGCCGCCCTTGGAGAGGCTCACACCCATTGCTGTCCCTTTCGCCGTTCCTTGTCGTCCCTGTGGACGGCCGTCCGTGTGACCGCCGTCCGCGTGGACACTGGTCGCGGTACCGCTGATCAATCGAGCGTGACCGCCCGCGAGACCATCAGTCCGATGTGCGGCGCCGGCCCGGCCGCACCGTCAACCTATTGCACGGGAGAGGACGGTCCGGCGTCCTTGACGCCAACTCCCGTCGACATGACAGAGTTCCCCGGTCGGCCGCACCCACACACAGGAAGCAGGCGCATGCGCCATTTCGATCAGCTCGGCGATGAGACCGCCGCAGCCCTGTTCGAGCGGATTCCCGAACCGTTCCACCGGGACAGCGACCGGAACCTGCTGGCACACGCCCTGGGAGCCACCCTGTACGTGCCCGCGACCCGCCGCGACCTGACCACCACGCTGCGCCGGCAGGCTGCGGCCGGGGCGAAGTCGATGGTCATCGATCTGGAGGACGCCGTGGCCGACGGCTCGGTGGCCGATGCCCTGGAATCGACGGGGCTGACATTGCAGTCGCTGCACCGCGACCCGGCGGATGCGCTGCTGTTCGTCAGGGTGCGGTCGGCGGGCCACATCAGGCAGCTCGTCGACCGTCTCGGCGCGGCGCTGGGGGTCATCAGCGGTTTCGTGCTGCCAAAGTTCTCCCTCGCCAACGGTCCCGGGCTGCTGCAGGCCGTGGCCGAGGCCGCCAGATTGCTCGGCCCACCCGCTGTACGCGATGCCGGTCCTGGAGACGCCCGAGGTGCTGTACCGGGAGACCAGGGAGCACGAGTTGATCGGATTGCGCGGGCTGCTCGACGCGCACCGCGAACGGGTGCTGTCCGTGCGGATCGGTGCCACCGATCTGTGCGGCCTGTTCGGGATCCGGCGGGACCGCGATCTGTCGATCTATGACGTCGGCGTCGCAGCGGAATTGATCGCCCACGTCGTGAATCATCTCGGTCGCAGCGACGGCACCGGGTTCGCGATCACCGGCCCGGTGTGGGAGTACTTCGCCAATCACGAGCGGATCCTGCGGCCGCAGTTGCGCCAGACGCCTTTCGAGGAAAGGCACGCGACGAAGCTCCGGCTGACCCTGATGAGCAGCGACCTGGACGGCCTGATCCGCGAGGCGCTGCTGGACCGGGCCAACGGTCTGACCGGCAAATCGGTGATCCACCCCTCCCATGTCGCGCCGGTCCATGCTTTGGCAGTGGTCCCGCACGAGGAATACGTCGATGCGCTGGACGTGCTGGACCCCAGCGCGGCGGACGGCGGTGTGCGCCGCTCCGGGTACGGGAACAAGATGAACGAGATCCGCCCGCACCGGATCTGGGCCGACCGCACCTTGCGGCGAGCCACGGCCTTCGGTGTTGCTGCGCAAGGGATCTCGCACGTCGACATCCTCGATGCGCTGCAGCAGGCCGCATGACATCCCTGGTGACTCAGAAGTACGGGATCAGCCTGCAGGACAACGGGTCCCCGGTCGGTTTGGCGCTGGGGAGCATGGTCCTACCCGCGTTGCGACAAAATCCGCGGCGCGCTCAACTGCTGGTCTCGACCGTTCTCGGCAAACACATCCCGGTCGACCCGCGGGTCGTCGCAGGCGCCGGCAGATTGCTCGGCGGGCTGGTATCGAGAACCCTGGACGATCGGCCGGGTCTGCCGGAGAACTGGTCGACCGCCGCATCCGCGACCGTGACGCGAGCGCAACCGGGCCGGCTGCTGGAGGTGCTGCAACAACACCGCCACCGGGACGGGGGTGACCTGCTCACCATCGGCTTCGCCGAGACGGCAACGGCTCTCGGTCATCTGGTCGCCGATCAACTGGGATCGGCCTACCTCCATTCCACCCGGAACCGGGCCGGCGAGGTCCCGGTTGCCGCCGAGTTCTCGGAGTCGCATTCCCACGCCACCGGCCATCTGCTGCGGCCGGCGTCACCCGACCTGCTCCGGGCCGGGACGGTGGTACTGGTCGATGACGAGCTCTCGACCGGCCGCACCGCGCTCAACGTGATCGAGTTGCTGGACGCCATCGAGCCGCACCGGCGGTATGTGCTCGCCGGGTTGGTCGACGTCCGCTCCGCCGAGGCCGACGCGCAGCGGGCCGCTCTGGCCGATCGACTGGGCTGCCGGATCGACGTGGTGTCGTTGGTCCGCGGGTCCGTGCTGGTGCCCGCCGACGCCGCGGAGCGCATCGCCGCCGATCTCGGGTCGGGGGCCGCTCCGGACACGGTGGCAGCGCCCGCGGTCGATGTCGACCGTCCGGATCTGGCGCACGCCGGCTTCGTCGCAGCCGAGACAGCATCGGGCGACGGAACATCCGTGCTGTCGCTGCGCTGGCCCGCAGATGTGCCGAACGGCGGCGCCCACGGCATCCTGGCCGCACAGCGAGCGGCGTTCACGCCTGCGTTGATGGACCTCGCGGGCCGATTGGACGTTGAGATCGGCGCGACAGAAAGACTTCTGGTGATCGGCACCGAGGAATTCATGTACCTGCCGTTGCGGCTGGCGTTGGCGCTGGCCGCACGCGCCGGCCGTTCGGTCGCGTACCAGTCCACGACCCGGTCGCCCGTGCACGCGATCGACGAGCCGGGCTATCCGATCCGCCGGCGCATCCAATTCCGGTCTTCGGTCGACGGCGGCCCGCGCACCGATCGCCGGTTCCTCTACAACGCCGACTGGCCGGGTGCGGCAGACGCCGAACCCGACGTCGTCCTGATCGTGCACGACGGATCGGAGATCGCCGGGCCGGCAGGAGTGGCAAGCGCGGTGGGGGTCGCGACCGGCGCCCGGGTCCTGCTGGCTGACGTCGGTGCGGGTCTCCCGCGGTGAACGACCCGCCGACGCGCCGACCTGCGAGCAATTCGCGTCGACTGCCGTCGCCGTTGCGAGGCCCCAGATTCGGCAGCTACCTGCCCGAGGAAGTGGGCTGGCTGCTGACCGATCTCTCGGCTCTCGCGCTCGAAGCAGACGTCGAGACGAGGGAACGGGAGATCCAGGCGGGCCGTGCCCACTACGCGGAATCACTGCCGGTGGAATACCAACCGGACGCCGACTATCAGGCCCTGTTCGAGGTGGTGCTGGCCGAGTCGGCCTCCCGGCTGGCGCACGCCGTGGGGGCGGTCACCGAGCTGGTGCTGGCCGAGCGCGGGCCGGAGCCCGTTCTCGCCTCCCTCGCCCGGGCAGGCACGCCGATCGGCATCCTGATGCGGCGATGGGCGGAGCGCGTTCACGGACGCGACCTGTCGCATTACGCGGTGTCCATCGTCCGGGGCCGCGGCATCGACACCACGGCCCTGCGTTTCCTGGCGGCGCACCACGATCCGGCATCGGTGGTGTTCGTCGACGGGTGGACGGGAAAGGGTGCCATCGCCAAGGAGCTGACCGCTGCACTCACCCAGGTGGCATCCGACGGCGGCCCACTGTTCTCGGACGACCTGGCTGTGCTCGCCGATCCGGGGCACTGCGTCCGGACGTTCGGAACGCGTGACGATTTCCTGATCCCCTCTGCCTGCCTGAACTCCACCGTCTCCGGGCTGGTCTCACGCACCGTGCTGAACCCGGCGCTCACCGGCCCCGAGGAGTTCCACGGAGCAAAGTTCTATCGCGAACTGGCGGCCGCGGACGTGTCCACCGTCCTGCTCGACGCCGTGAGCGCTTGCTTCGACGAGGTGAGAGACGATGTGCAGCGCAGTGCTTCGGCATTGGCGGCGTCCGATCGGACGGTCACCTTCGCCGGCTGGGCCGCCGTGGAGAAGATCCGCCGTCGGTACGGGATCGAGTCGGTCAATTTCGTCAAACCGGGGGTGGGGGAGACGACCAGGGTGCTGCTGCGCCGGGTGCCGTGGAAGATCCTCGTCCGCGAGCCGGAGCACCCCGATCATCAGCACCTGCGCCTGCTGGCCGCCCGTCGTGGCGTTCCCGTGGACGTCGTTCCGGATCTGGCGTACTCGTGCGTGGGGTTGGTGCGGCCACTGGACGCCGATGAGCCCGGTGCCGGGTCGCCCGGATGGGACCACGCGTGAGGACCGTGGTCGCGGCCGACCTGGACCGCACTCTGATCTACTCCCGCGCAGCGATCGAGCAGGCCCTCGCGCCGGACGCCGTCCCGCCGCTGCTCTGCGTGGAAACCCTGGACGGCTCGGCGCAGTCGTTCCTGACCGTATCGGCCGGGCATTGGCTGCGGCGGTTGGCGGCGACCGCGATGCTGGTCCCGACGACGACGCGGACGCCGGACCAGTTCAGCCGGATACGGCTGCCGACGGGTCCGGCCAGGTACGCGGTGACCAGCAACGGCGGGAACATCGTCGTCGACGGGCGCCCCGATGTCGGCTGGCGCCGGGGGGTCGACCGCCGGATCGCCCGCGACGGTGCGACCCTGGGCGAGGTGGTGGCGGAGTTGGATCGCCGCATCAGCGCATCGTGGGTGCGCAGTCGGCGGGTCGCGGACGACCTGTTTTGCTACCTGGTGGTCGACCTCGAACGGATGCCGGCACAGTTCCTGACCGACTGGGCGCGATGGTGCGGCGAGCGCAACTGGGTGGTGTCCATCCAGGGACGCAAGATCTACGCACTGCCGAACGCGCTCACCAAGGAGGCCGCCGTGGCCGAGGTGCTGCAGCGCGCGGGCGGCGAGCGGTTGCTCGCCGCCGGTGACGGCGCGCTGGACGCCGGCTTCCTGACCCTGGCACAGGCCGCGATCCGGCCCAGGCACGGCGAACTGCACGAGCTCGGCTGGACCGCCCCGCACATGAGTGTGACAGCGGCCGTGGGCCTGCGGGCCGGTGAGGAGATCGCCCGCTGGCTGGCCGTCCGGGCATCCGATCAGAACCGCGTCAGGTGATGCAGAATTCGTTGCCCTCCGGATCGGCGAGGGTGATCCACCCGTTGGGTCCTTCCTGCCCCCGGTGCAGGAACGTCGCGCCGGCGGCGATCAATCGCTCGGCCTCCGCCTCCACGTTGTCAGGTCCGACCCTGACGTCCAGGTGCATCCGGTTCTTCACCGTCTTCGGTTCCGGCACCCACTGGAACAGGATCCGCCGACCACCCGGCCCGGTCATCGGTCCGTCGGGGTTCCGGATGGCGGCGCCGACCTTCCAGACCAAGGTGTCACGGTGCCGCGTGGTGTCGTCCTCGGTCGCATACCCCTGCGCGATCATCCGGCGGATGAAGTCCTCGTCGCTCGGTTCCACTGCCCAGCCGAGCGCTGCGGCCCACCAATCGGCCAGGACATGAGGATCGGAACAGTCCAAGGTCACTTGAAAGTCGAAAGGCATGGGAACACCGTACGAAGGAGCACCGACAGGCCCACATCTGGCCGCGAGCAGCACCGTCAGATGACCAGATGAACCGCTGACCCGAACGAAGGACCGTGCGCATGACCGAACATGATCCGGTGACCAAAGCCACCCACGATGCGACGACGGGAGAACTCGTCATCAGCAGAGAGTTCGATGCTCCGCGTGAGCAGGTGTTCCGGGCGTTCACCGACCCGGACCAACTCGCCCGCTGGTACGGCCCGGTCGGCTTCACCGTCCCACGGGACGGCGTCGATATCGACGCGCGCGCCGGAGGGCATCAGCATTTCGTGATGGTCAAGGAGGACGACCCGAAACTGACCTCACCGGTCAATGTGCGGTTCCTCGAGGTCGTCGAGAACGACGCCCTGATCGGCACCGAGGAATTCATCGGAGTCCCCGGACTGCAGGAGCCGACGACGATGACGCTGCGCATCGAATTCGCCGAGGCCGGCGCGAACCGGACCAAACTGGTGATCCAACAGGGCCCGTATGCCGCCGCGATGGAGCAGATGGCGAAAGACGGCTGGGACAGCTCCTTCACCAAGTTGGACGCACTGCTGGCGGAGTGAGGCTGCACAGTCCCGGCCGGCACCCATCGCACGTCGTCGGCGAGATGCGGTGCCACGGCTGCGAAGTCGTGGGTCGCGAAAGCTTTGGCGATGTCCGCCCGGTGGCTCATGGTGGTACTCCTTTCCTCGGGCCGAACTGATCCGTACCCGACTGATCAATGGGGGAGGTGTGGCGAGCCGCAGCTGCCGGCAGTTCGGCTCGAACATGTGGCTCGGCAGAGCTGACCGCCCGATCGAACTCGCGGAGGGCGCGCCTGAGGCGGCGATCCGTGCTGCCATCCGGTCCGGTCGGCTGCGCCGGGGCGCCGCCGTTCCGTCGTCGCGCAGCCTGGCCGCGGATCTCGGAGTGTCTCGCGGCGTGGTGGTGGAGGCCTACGAGCAGTTGGTGGCCGAGGGGTATCTGGCCACTCGACCGGGCGGGGCGACCACCGTCGCCCCGGCCCGTTCACCCGTCGAACCGACCGCGCCCGCGGCTCCGGGGCAACCGGTCAGGTTCGATCTGCTGTACGGGCGGCCGGACGTGACCCAGTTCCCGCGGGCCGCCTGGTTGCGCTCGGCTCGCCGGGTGATCAACGGAGCACCCGCGGACCGGTTGGTCTACCTGGACGGTCGCGGCGCGCAGGAACTCCGGTCGGCCCTGGCGGATTACCTGAACCGGGTGCGAGGGACCTGGGCCGATCCGGCGAACATGCTGGTCTGCAACGGTTTCGCCCAGGGACTTGCGCTGAACGAGCGTGCCATCACTGAGGCGATAGCCGTGCTGGCGGCCTCGATCGACCTGCTGCCGGCCCATGACCGATGCACCTGACCACGTGCTCACACCTGCAGCGCTCAGGACTGGGGAGGATCCTCACCACGAAGGCCGTCGATCGTCTCGCGGAACAGGTCGGCATGACCGACGTGCCGGGCGTACTCGTCGTGCAGATCGACCACTATCCGACGGGCGTTGGGCACCTCGCTCGGGTCGAAGGTGAACTTCACCGGCCGGTCCAACCCGCCGTCCGCCAGCACCTCCGCCACGGCTGCCCGGCATCGCGCCGACGCGCCCAGCCACAGCCGGTACAGCTCGTCCGGAGAGTCTCCGGCTGCCGACGACCACGGCCATTCCGGCTCGGCGTCCCAATCGACTCCGGCCCAGGGTTCCGGCATGGGGTGGGCCACGAGTCGCACCGCCGTCCAGTCGTCGACGAAGGCGAGGTGCTTGAGCATGCCGCCGAGCGTCATCGTCGACGGCGGAAAGGTGCGATTCAACGCCGCGGCGTCGAGACCACCGCTCTTCCAGGCGAATTGGGCGCGTGATCGGTCGAGGGCGAAGACGAGCATCTCGTCCTCGGACGGCGTCATCGCGGGTTCGGTGATGGACGTCGGCAACACGGTCTTGGTCATGCCGACGAATGCTAGGGTCGATTCCGGACGATATGCTTCCGGTTGACGGAGGTCGACGACATCAGACCTGATGCGAGCCCCACAGCGCGAGCGCTGCTGACGCTGGATCTGTTGCAGAGCAGCCCGGGGATCACCGCCGATCGGCTGGCCGACGAGCTGGGCGTCACTGAACGGGCAGCCCGCAGGTACGTCGAGATCCTGCGTGAAGCGGGAATTCCCGTGGAATCCGCGCGTGGACGGTACGGCGGCTACCGGCTCGGCCGGGGCGTCCGGCTCCCGCCGCTGACCTTCACGGCCGAGGAAGCTCTGGCGCTGGTGATGGCCGTGCTGGACGGTCATCACGATGCAAAGAGTTCCACCGCGCCGGTGGGCAACGCCCTGGCCAAGATCGTCAGGGCGCTTCCGGAACCGGTGGCGGCGCAGGTGGAAGCCGTGCGTCGCACCGCCGCTCCTGCTCCGGACCGTGCCGCAGCCCGCCCGGATCCAGGGACCACCACGGCGCTGGTGATGGCGTGTTCGCAGCATCGCCGGGTCAGGCTGGGCTACCGATCGGAAGCCGGGTGGGAGTCCACGATGGACGTGGATCCGTGGGCGGTGGTGGTCCGGCACGGCAGGTGGTATCTGCTCTGCCGGTCCCATCGCAACGGCGAACGGCGGGCTTACCGCGTCGACCGAGTGCGCGGAGTCGAGATGCTCGACGAAACGTTCGACCCACCCATCGATCTCGACCCGGTCGCCACTTTGGAGGACCACCTGGCGGTCGGCTGGGAATACCAGGTGGAGGTGGTCATCGAGGCCGGCATCGTTGACGTGTCCCGTTCCCTGCCAAGGGCTCTCGGCCGGATCGAGCCGACGTCCGAAGGATGGACGCGGCTCCTGGGCAGCACGAGCAACCCGTGGTGGTACGTCGAACAGCTGGCCGCCGTCCCGGTGCCCTACCGCATTCTGGGATGCCCGGAGATGCGAGAGGTCGCAACCGTTGTCGCGCACCGGATGCTGCACGCCGCGCAACCTGACCCGTCAGACCCAGCCTCGCTCGGTGGCGACCCGGAGCGCATCGGCCCTGGTCCTGGCACCGGTCTTGCCGATGACGGATGACAGATGATTTCGCACGGTCCCCTCGGAAAGGTAGAGCCGGCGCGCCATCTCGGCGATGGTGCCGCCGTCCGCTGCGGCCGCCAGCACGTCGCGCTCCCGCCCCGTCAGCGGCGACTCGCCCAGGCTCAGGCTCTCCGCGGCCAGCGTCGGGTCCACCACCCGCAGGCCCGCATGCACCCTTCGGATGGCATCGAGCAATGTCTCCGGGGGCGCGTCCTTGACCAGAAAGCCGGCTGCCTTGGCCTCCATCGCACGCCGGAGATACCCCGGTCGTCCGAACGTGGTGAGGATGACGACCCGGCAACCGGGCAACTGCTCGCGCAGCGCTGCTGCAGCGGAAAGACCGTCCAGGCCCGGCATCTGGACGTCGAGCAGTGCCACGTCCGGCCGGCTCCGCAGTGCGGCGGGGACGATCTCGTCGCCGGCCCCGACCTGCGCGACGACGACCATGTCGGGTTCCAGCCCGACGAGCGTTGCGAAGGCGCCTCTGATCATGGCCTGGTCGTCGGCAACCAGGACGCGGATCGGCTCTTCGGTCACCGCACGGCCCAGCCCGCGCGGTGAGTTGCAGCGTTCGGCGCGCCGTCCGGGATCTGCGCCCGGACCACGAATCCACCGCCCTCGGCGGCGCCGTGGTCGACGTGCCCGCCGACCGCGCCGATCCTGGCCCGCAGACCCTGCAGGCCGTTGCCGCCTGCCGGTGAGCCGGCGGCTGGGTCCGTGCCGTCATCGCGCACCTCGACCCAGTTCGGGCCGACCGTCACGGTGCAGGTGGAGGCTCTGGAGTGCCGCACGACATTGGTGACCGCTTCGCGGACGACGAATCCGAACAACTCGCGCGCGGCCGGATCGACCTGGTCGACGGTGTCCGGCAGGACTGCGCGGATGCCGGCGGCTTGCAGAACTGAGGCGGCGACCACCAGTTCGGCACCGAGCGTGACATCCCGGAACCCCGACGCGGTGACTCGGACGTCCGCCAGGGCATCCCGGACCAGGATTTCCACCTCGGCGATCTCAGCGGCTGCGGCCGCTGGATCAGGTTCGATCAACCTCCGGGCCAGCCCGGCCTTCACCGCGATCGCGGTCAGCGAATGGCCCAGGATGTCATGCAGATCGCGACCGATCCGCTCCCGCTCGGCGGCGACTGCAGCGATCGCCAACTGCTCACGGGTCTCCCGCAAGGCGATGTTCAGCTTCACGTTGCCGGCGAATCCGATCATGAACGCAGTCAGCGCGATGAGCGTCAGTGCGAGTTCCCAGGTCGGCTCTCGTGCCGCGACGACGTCGACGATCAGCATCCCGGCTGCCAGGGCGATGCCAACACCGATGGCGATCCGCGGCGCGAACAACAGCCCGCCGGCCACCGCGACGAAGATCCACAACGCAGACGCATCCGGTCCGAGCACCACGAACGGTGGAACCGACAATGCCAGTAGGGCGAGGATCACCCCGATGCGGCGAGCGGCTGGCGCCGCCAGTTGCCGGCCGACGACGATGACGTACAGCAGGGAGAACGCCAGCAGGTCGGCGACCGTGACGGCGATCAACCAGGTCGGGTTGTCCGAGGTGATGACGTCGACGTAGGCCGAGACCAGGAAGACCTGCGCCAGCAGGGCCCCGAGCATCCACCGATGCCGGCCGGTGGGTCGCCGACCGTCGTCGGGGAAGGCGGCCGGTCGATGTCCACCCGTTGACAGTGCCTGCATCCCTGTATCCTCCCGCAACGCCAGGCGGAGGTGGACCTGCCGGACGGTCAGCGCTGTGTCAGACCTTTCGACCGCTGCGCCGGTAGGCGAGGCCGCCCACTGCCCCGAGCAGGATCGTCCAGGCGGTCAGCATCAGGACGGCCGGCATCGCGATCCCGTTGCCGGCCAGTACGTCTCGACCGAGTTGGGCCAGCCAGTAGGACGGTGTCACCTTCGCCACGTCCTGCAGGAACTCCGGGAACTGTTCGACCGGGAACCACAAACCGCCGAGCACCGACAGGCCGAGGTAGGTGATCATCGAGATCGGCTGCACGGTGTCCACCGTCCCGGCGAAGCCGATCACCAGGCCCAGCACCGCGAACGGGATCAGCCCCAGCCACAACGCGAGCCCGGTCCCCAGCCACTGTGCAGGGCTGAGGCTCACGTGCCCGACCGTCGCGCCTGCGACGAAGACCAGGATCAGCGCCGGCAGCGTCACCAGCATGGACACGGCCGCCTTCGCGATCAGGTAGGAGTTCGCCGGCAGTGCGGTCAGCCGCAGTTGCCGGTTCCAGCCCGTCTGCCGTTCGATCGCCACCCGTGCGCCGGTGTTGATGGCGGCGCCGATGCAACCGAACGAGGCCATCGACACCATCAGGTAAGCGACGACGGACAGTCCGGTGTCGGTGGTCTGTCCCTGGTACAGGCTGGAGTAGAGCAGGAACAGCAGCAACGGCAATGCGACGGTCAGTACCAGGAAGCGCACGTTCCGGTAGGCGGTCCGGGTCGACAGCAACGCGTATCGAGCAGTCATCGCGAAAGACCCGGTGACCCGGGTCGAGCGCACCGTGGTCATCGTTGGGCCTCCCGCGAGCCGTGCTGGGTGAGTTCGAGAAAGGCGTCTTCCAGGTTGCCGGCGGCGACTTCGATGTCGTGGGCCGCGGGATGATCGGCGATGAGCGCCCGCAGGCAGGCGTCCGAGTCGTTGCAGCGCAGCAGAACCCGGCCGCCCTGTCGTTCGACGGCGTTCACGCCCGGTAGCAGTGCGAGGGCATCGTCGTCGACCCCGTCGAGCGCCGCCGACACCGTCCGGCCGCCGGTTGCGGCCTTGATCTCCGAGCCGGTGCCGTCAGCCACGACGACGCCGTCGGCGAGGACGACGACGCGGTCGGCAAAGGCGTCGGCCTCTTGCAGGTAATGCGTGGTGAACAACACCGTCCTGCCCCGCTCGGTGAATGTCCGCATCGAAGCCCAGAACGACCGCCTCACCTCGACGTCCATGGCCACCGTGGGCTCGTCGAGCACGAGAAGGTCCGGATCCGGGACCAGTGCCAGGGCGTAACGGACCCGCTGCGCCTGGCCACCGGACAATTTGGTCGTCCGGGCGCCGGCGATGTCGGAGATCCCGGCGAGCCGGAGGGCGTGATCGACGGGGATGGGCCGGCGATGCAGAGCCGCGATCACCGAAACCAGTTCCCGAACCGTGACGTCCGGCAACAACGCGCCGCCCTGCAGCATCGCACCGACCCGGCCGGCCTGGACGGCCCGCACCGGTTCGGTGCCGAAGATCCGAACGGTCCCGGCATCCGCCCGGGTCAGACCCAGCAGCACGTCCACGGTGGTGGACTTCCCTGCGCCGTTCGGACCGAGGAACGCGACCACCTCGCCAGGCGCGATGACCAGGTCGACCCCGCGCACGGCCCGGACAGCCCCGAAGCTCTTGTGCACGTTGCTGAGCCGGACGGCAGCTCCGTCACCACCCGCGTCGGCGTGGCCGGCCGCTGCCCGTTCTGGAACGGTGTCTTCGACGGTCTTGCGCCGGTCGCGGCGTTGGGTGATGGCCATACCGAGGACGCTGCCGGACCCTGGGCCCCGGCGGATGCGCAGGGCGTCATCGATCCGGCATGACATCGGTCATGGTCGGTAGATCGCGGTCAGCGCGGTCGTCGCCCTCGTGGTGTCGCGCGCCGGGATGCCGAGCGCCGGCGGGAAGCAGGAAGCCGCAGGCCGCCCGGCCGCAGATACAGCAGCGCCCCGGCAACCATGGCCGCGACGCCGACAGCGGCGATCACGATTCCTGCCCACAGGGCGGCGTCCGTGGTCACCAGACCTGCGACCAGCGCCAGCATCCCGACGACGAACACCGTGGCGGCCAGCACCTTGCGGTGGCGGCGCACCCGGGTGATGGTGATGGTGTCGGCGAACCCGGGATCCTCGCTGCGCAGGGCGCGCTCGATCTCGTCCAGTCGTCGTTGCTCGCCCTCTGAGAGCGCCATGGCTCCTACTCCCCCCAAGACAAAGCCCTGGACAACTACAGCTTACGCACGCAGCATGGCGACGCCGGCGGTTCGGCGACCATTCATCGGTCGCGGGATCGAGGTGGCCGGCCAACAACCGATAGAGCGGCCGAACGAGCAGGCGAAGCCCGCACCTCGACACCCGGACCCGAGAGGTCGCTGCATGAAGCCGGAACTGGTACCGAGCCTGTTCGAGTGGGCAGGCGGCGCGCCCGCATTTCGCAGGATGATCGACGCCTTTTATGACCGGGTCGAGCGGGACGATCTGCTCGGACAGTTCTTCCCTGGCGGCGTCGGACAGGAGCACCGCGACCACGTCACGAGATGGTGGATCGAGGTGTTCGGTGGCCCACCGGACTACACGGACACATTGGGCGGCTACGAACGGATGGTGGCTCATCACCGCGATCTCGGCATCACCGGTGCACAGCGTTTCCGGTTCGCCGCACTGATGAGCCTCGCCGCCGATGACGCCGAGATGCCGTCCGACCCTGAGTTCCGGGCCGCCTTGGTGGGCTATCTGGAGTGGGGCACCAGGCTCGCTGAATCGAATTCGCAGCCGGGCGCCGCGGTCGTCCCGCACGCCCCGGTGCCCCGCTGGGGTTGGGGCGTGGCGCCGCCCTACCAACCGGAATCGCCGTCCTGGACGTGATCCTCAGTGGCGAGAGTTGAGAGCGGCCAGATACTTCCGGCCGAACACCATGAGCACCACCACCCCGAGCAGCACGCAGGCCGCACCGAAGAAGAACGGCGCCGAGAGGCCGACGTTCTCGCCGAGCTTGCCGCAGATGAACGGTGAGACAGCACCGCCGAGAAACCGGACGAAGTTGTAGCCGGCCGAGGCCACCGGGCGCGGAGCGGGGGAGATGTTCATCGCCGTCTCGGTGAACAGGGTGTTCAGCACACCCAGCGGTGCACCACAGGCGATGACCAGAACCGTGACGGCGACGTGGTTGTCGACCGACACAGCCAAGCCGATCAGCAGGACAGTGAAGGTGCCCAGGGCGATCCCGAACGAGCGGGTCAGGCCGAGCGCGCGGTGCATCAGCGGCGCTACCCAGACGGCGAAGACGCCGACCAGCACCCCCCAGCCGAAGAACAGGAAACCGATGCCGTACGCCCCGTAGGGCAGGGTGAACGGGGTGAACGCCAGTACCGCGAAGAACCCGCCGTTGTAGAGCAAGGCCGCAATGCCCAGGACGAGCAGGCCGCCGTGTCCGAGCGCGCGCAGCGGATCCGCCGGCCGGACGTGCTGGGCCATCGGGACCCGGTCCTTGAGGAACAGCGAGATGGCAAGCAGCGCAATGCCCATCAGCACAGCCACACCGAAGAACGGCGCACGCCAGTTCACCGAACCGAGCAGCGCGCCGACCAGCGGGCCGACGGACAGGCCGATCCCGAGCGCGGCCTCGTAGAGGGTGACAGCCTTCTCGGCGCCGCCGCGGGCGACGGCGATGATGGCGGCGAGCGCAGTGGCGATGAACAGGGCGTTGCCCAGCCCCCAGCCGGCCCGCCAGCCGACGAGAGCGGCCACCGAGTCGGAGGTCCCGGCGAGTGCAGAGAAGACGATGATGACGCCGAGCCCGATCATCAGGGTGGTGCGGCCACCGAATCGACTGGACACGAACGACGTGATGAGCATGGCGAACGCGGTCACCAGCAGGTAACTGGTGAACAACAGCGACACCTGGCTGGCCGTCGCGTCGAGGTTCGCCGCAATCGGCTTGAGGATGGGATCGACCAGACCGATTCCCATGAACGACACCATCGCGGCGAATGCGAGCACCCAGACGGCAAGAGGCTGGCGCCGGCCGGCCGCCGGGTCTGCAGGTGTCGGTCGCTCAGCCGTGCGTGCGGTCAAGCCCGACGGGTGGATGGCGGGCGCGATGGTGCCCGGCGGATCTGTCTTCATGGTGAGAACCTTCGGAAATTGACTGAGTCGTGGCCTACAGGTCGTTATGTTCGCTAATTAGTCTACGACACTGTTGCCGCGATGTCACCCCGTGCACCTGGTCAACGACCTGCCAGTGCGTCCAAGCCGTCCAGCAACCGGGCCAACCCGAACTCGAACAGCGAATCGAGGGTCAGGTCGAGAGTCGGCTCGAGTTGGAGCTCGGCAAACATCGGGAAGTCCCCGGTCGCCACGATCGCGCGCATCACCGACTCCTGCGACGCCATCCACTCGCTGCTGGTCATGCCGGTGTCCTGCTCAGCCTGTGCCTCCGGCTCGAGATTGACTGCCGTGCCCCGGACGTAGTTGGCGAGCGTCACCGCCATGTGTAACCGCTCCTTCACCGTCAGTCCCAGATCGGCGAGCACGGACATGGCGAACTCCGTGTGCGCCATCGCACTGGGCACCAGTTGGGGCCGGCTCATCGAGACCCAGTGGGGGAGCCAGGGGTGTGTCCGATAGCCCGTCCACTGCAGGCGGCACAGGGCCTCCAGGGCCGCTCTCGGCTCCCCTCCCTGCTCCGGCAGAGCCGTGCCGGCGAAAGTTTCGTCCACCATCAGCGTCAGCAGGTCCTCCTTGCCTGCGACGTGCCGATACAGCGACATCGTCGCGGTGCCCAGTTCCGCTGCGACCCTGCGCATCGACAGCGCCGCCAGTCCTTCCGAGTCCGCGATACCGATCGCCGCGGTGACGATCCGGTCCCTGCTGAGCGCCGAGGGGGCGGGTGGCGGTTGCTCCGGTTCGGGTGCCGGCGCGACCGGTGTCGCCGGGTCGGGTTGCCGACCAGCTGTCGGTCGCGAAGCGTGCGCTGAGTCCGCCGGTTGGGGGGGTGGACCCACGACCGTCCCGAAACCCGCGCGGGCGTGCACCAGGCCCTGCTGCTGCAGGATCGCCAGCGCCCGGCTGGCGGTCGCCATGGCGACGCCCCATTCCCGGGTGATCTGGCGAGTAGATGGCACCCGGTCACCGGCGCGCAGCTCCCCGGCCCTGATCCGCCCCTCGATGTCGGACGCGACCCGTGCCGAGGGCGTCCTCGAGGCGGTGTTCGTCATGACGTCCTCTGCTCGACAGGTGCACTAGTGCACAGATGATTCGACCGGCTGGTCGCGGCTGTGCGCAGAGGCCGGTCGGATGGCATTCCAGAAGGACTGTACTAGCACACCGTCACGACTAGCCAGTTCCGGTTACGCCTGCTGTGACGATGACATCCGCATGACATCCGCACGTTCTTGCTTCTGGACAGTCGCGGGCTTACGGTGTACGCACATTTGATGTACGACGTACGCGACAGCCGAACCGTCGTGGGAGAAGAGCCGATCGTGACAGGTCACGCCAAGAACACCAGCCACGCCGTCCAGGCGCATGGACTGACCAAGTCGTACGGCGCCAGAACCGTGCTCGCCGGGGTCGACCTACTGGTGCCACGCGGCACCGTTCTGGCCCTGCTGGGGCCGAACGGTGCAGGCAAGACCACCACCGTGCGCATCCTGGCGACCCTGCTGCGCCCGGACGCCGGGCGGGCGCAGGTTGCCGGCTTCGACGTCGTGCGCGAGCGGCGCGACGTGCGCCGGCGGATCAGTCTGACCGGCCAGAACGTTGCCGTCGATGAGTTGCAGACCGGCGCGGAGAACCTCCGCATGGTGGCGCAGCTGAGCGGCCTCCGGGCGCGGCAGGCCCGTACCAGGGCCCGCGAGATGCTCGAGCGCTTCGACCTTCTCGACGTGGGTGGCCGGACGGTCGCGACCTATTCCGGCGGCATGCGGCGCCGGCTGGATCTGGCCTGCGGGTTGGTCGGCCGACCTGCGGTGATTTTCCTCGACGAGCCGACGAACGGTCTTGACCCGCACAGCAGGCTGGCGATGTGGGAGGTCATCGCCGAACAGGTTCGCGCGGGTGTGGCCGTCGTGCTGACCACCCAGTACCTCGAGGAGGCCGACCGCCTCGCGGACAGCGTCGTGGTCCTCAACGGTGGGGTCGTCGTCGCCGCCGGTACGCCTGCGGCCCTCAAACGGCAGGTGGCCGACCAACGCCTCGACCTCGCCATGGTCGATGACGCCGCCCACCGCAAGGCTGTCGACGTGCTGGGACGCAGGGTGATCAGCTCCGATGACACGCTGCGCACCGTCAGCGTTCCCACGGACGGCTCGGCCGCGGACGTCCGTTGTGTGCTGCACGAGGTGGACCCTGGCGGCGACCTGATAGAGCGGTTCTCCGTGCACGCCGCCACGCTCGACGACGTCTTCCTGGCCCTGACCGGGCACACCACGGCAACGGGACCGACGGAGCCCGTGTATGCCTGACATCGGAACCGCGGAGCGTCCGAACCCGCCCGCAGCGATTGCCGGCGAATCGTCGGCGGTGCACCTGTTGACCGACTCGTCGGCCATGGTCGGCCGCTGCGTCCGCCTCGGATGGCGCAATCTCGACGTGCTGATCACCTCGCTGCTGCTACCGGTGATCCTGATGCTGCTGTTCGTGTACCTGTTCGGCGGTGCGCTGGATCCAGGTGGGGGATACGTCTTCTACGTCGTGCCGGGGGTGCTGGTGCTGTGTGCCGGGTTCGGGTCGGCGAGCACCGCGGTCAGCGTCAGCCAGGACATGCACGGCGGGATTATCGATCGGTTCCGGTCTCTGGATGTCAGCGGCGCGGCCGTGCTGGCGGGGCATGTGACGGCCAGCGTCGTGCGGAACGCCGCATCGACCGTCCTTGTCTTCGGGGTGGCGTTCTTGATCGGTTTTCGATCGGACGCCGGTCCTGCGGGCTGGCTGGCCGCCGGCGGGATCCTGCTGCTGTTCATCGTGACGATCTCGTGGCTGGCCGCGTTGGTGGGGCTGCTCGCCCGATCGCCGGAGGCGGCCAACGGGTTTGCGTTCATCCTGATGTTCCTGCCCTATGCCAGCAGCGCTTTCGTGCCGGTCGACACCATGCCGACGTGGCTGCAGGGATTCTCGGAACATCAGCCCGTCACGCCGATCATCGAGAGCGTGCGCGGTCTGCTGAACGGCACTCCCGTCGGCACGGCGCCGTGGCTCGCCATTGTGTGGTGCAGCGGCATTCTTGCGGTGTCCATCGGCCTGTCCGGGGTGGCCTTCCGGCGCCGCACCAGGTGACGCAGGATCAGCGCCCGACGGACTGCCGCTCGGCCAGGGTGCAGACGCCGGCCATGAACAGGTCGATGCCCGCGCCGTAGTAAGCGTCCTCGTCGTCGCAATCGGTCAACGCGTCGGCGCATTCGACCAGGTGCGGGAACCGGTCCGACGGGAGGCCGGCGAGCGCGGCGCGTTTCCCGGCGAGCACGGCGGCTCGCTCATCCTGGGGCGTGGTGGTCTCCGCGCCGGGGCGGCCGGACACCAGCATGATGGCCGTCTGCAGTGCGGCGCGGGACAGATCGGCACTCTGCCGGATGTCGAAGCCGTTGCGCCGCAGGATGTCCAGCGCCTGCTCAGCCATGATGCGGCCCCGCTCGCAGACCAAAACGCGTTGCTGGGCCAGCGCCGTGCATCCCGGGTGCTCGTCCAGCGCTGTGACGAGGGCGGTCAGCAGGCCGTGCAATTCGTCCAGTCCGGCATCGGGATCCGGAGCAGGCAGCTCGACGTTCTCCAGGATGCGGTCGCCCATGGCCGCGAGCAGTTCGTCTTTGTTCTTCACGTGCCAGTACAACGCCATCGGGGTGACACCGAAATCTTGCGCGATGCGCCGGATGGAGACGGCTCCCGGTCCGTCGACATCGGCCAGCGCCAACGCGTGGTCGATGACGGCCTCCCGGGACAGCGGGGCGCTTTTCTGTGCGGCAACAGAAGTCGAGGTCGCAATCATGTTGACAACTCTACACCGTAAAGGGTTACCTATACGGCATACATGTACGCCGTAGAGGAGACATCGTGGAACGATCCCGCCTGACCCTGCTGGCGGTGGCCCTGGCCACCTTCATGACCTACCTGGACAACAACATCATCAACGTCGCCATCCCGGCGATCCAGCAGGATCTCGGGCTGACGACGTCCGGGCTGGAGTGGGTGGTGAGCTCCTACATCCTGGTTTTCGCCAGCCTGCTGCTGGCCGGCGGCAGGCTCGCTGACGTCTGGGGGCGCAAGCGGCTGTTCCTGATCGGTCTGTCGATCTTCACCGGCGCATCGCTGGTGGCGGGGTTCGCCACCACGGTGGACGTGTTGGTGATCAGCCGGGCGATCCAAGGGCTGGGCGCCGCGCTGGTGACGCCGACAACGCTGGCGATCATCTCGGCCACCTTCCCTGAAGGACGCCGCCGGGCCGCCGCCGTCGGGATCTGGAGTGCCGTCGGCGCTCTCGCGTTGGCCGTCGGGCCACTGCTGGGCGGATTGCTCAGTGAGTACCTCAGCTGGGGCTGGATCTTCTTCATCAACGTGCCAGTCGGGTTGGCGACGCTGGCACTGGCTGCAGTGGCCATCCGCGAGTCCTCCCAGGACGCCGGCCCGCGCCGGCTCGACGTACCGGGCATCCTGACCTCCGCCGGAGCGCTGTTCACCGTCACCTTCGCCTTGATCGAAGGGCACGACCGCGGCTGGACCTCGCCGGTCATTCTTGGCTCCTTCGCGGTGGCGCTGACGCTCGGCATCGTCTTCGTCGGAATCGAGCGCCGCCTGGGTTCGAGCAAGGTGGGTGACCCGATGGTGAAGATGTCGTTGTTCCGCGAGCGCGTCTTCAGCGGCGGCCTTGTGGCGCTGATGATGTGGGGCTTCGGCCTGTTCGGGATCTACTTCTTCACTTCGTTGTACCTGCAGGGCGTGCTCGGGTTCTCGCCGACCGAGGCCGGCGCTGCCTTCGTTCCGATGGCGTTGCTGATGGCGGCGGGAGCGGTGATCTCCGAGCGGGTCTCGCACCGGCTCGGCGCGTACCGGGTGGTCGCCGTGGCGATGCTGCTGATGGCCGGCGGCATCGCGTCGGTCAGCTTGCTGGGCGCGGACGCCGGATTCTGGTCGCTGATGCCGAGTTTCGCGGTCATCGGGATCGGCGGCGGCCTCACCGTGCCGCTGACCTCCAGCGTGCTGGACGCCATGCCACGTGCGGAAGCCGGTGTCGCATCGGGCATCTTCAACGCCTCCCGCGAGGTGTCGGGCTTGCTGGGCATCACCGTCATCGGTGCCGTGCTGACCGCCCGGCAGTCGGCACTACTCGGTCAGGGATCGTCTCCGACGGACGCCTTCCTCGGCGGTTACCAGGCCGGGCTGCTGCTGGCCGCCGGGTTGGTGGCACTGGGTGGGGTGGCCGCCTTCGTCGGGCTGCGTCGTTCGGTGCCCGTCGACACCGTGCCGTCCGGCGGCGAGGGTGACCGCAATCTGACGACGCCGACGCCGGTCGCTGTCAGCGGCTGAGCTCGCCGATGACGGGCAGGAAGTCCTCGGCCAGGTCACCGGGCACGATGCACTCGCCAATGCCGTGAACGGCGAGGGCGTCCACACCGTGTCCGGAACGAGCAGGGTGGTGAAGCCCCGGTTCTCGGGGTCACCAGCCCCGGCGGCGCCATTGGTCGATCTGCGATCGTTCGGCGCCGAGCGTGGTGTCGTCGCCGTGGCCCGGATACACCCAGGTGTCGTCGGGCAGCGCGGCGAAGATCCGATTTTCGAGGTCATCCATCAATGACGAGAATTCCTTCGCACCCGAGGTTTTGCCCGGGCCACCGGGGAACAGCGAATCGCCGGTGAACAGGTGCGGGTGGCCCTGGGGATCTCGGTACAGCAGAGCCACCGAGCCCGGCGTGTGCCCTCGCAGCGAGATCACCTCCAGACTGCAGTCACCGAGCTGCACCACATCGCCGTGTTCGAGACGGACCAGCGTGGCCACTGGAATCGCGTCGGCGTCCTCGGCGCCGGCATGCAGCGTCGCGCCGGTGGCTGCCCTCAGGGCCTCGAGCGCCTGCCAGTGATCACGATGGGCGTGTGTCGTCACGATGGCCCGCAGCGGCCCGGCCGCGCCGACCAGCTCGAGCAACCGATCTGCGTCGTTCGCGGCGTCGATGAGGACGACTTCGCCGGTGTTCTTGCACGTCAACAGGTAGGCGTTGTTGTCCATCGGTCCGACCGACACCTTGGTGATGGTGACCTCCGGCAACGTGCGGGTGGCCGGGAGTCCTCCCGGATCGACGTGCCCGGTGTAGGAATCGACCGGCCCTGCTGCGCTCGTGGTCATCGACGAACCGTATTACCGGCTCGTCGACGCTCACCACTCGGGCAGTTCGGGCAGCCCGGAGTCGCTGCGGAGAGTGCCACCGTCGGTGCGGCCGCTGAGCCAGCCGACCAGCTCGATCGCGGAGCCGGCCACCGTCGGCGGCTCGGCACCTGTATCGATGTCCGCGAGTTCGATCGGCGGCTCGCCGTGGGGCAGGAGCACGAAGCCGTGCACGCCCCTGGTCCGTACATAGGAGCGAAGCACCGCCGCGAGCAGTGCGGCTGCCTGATCCCGGTCCAGCAGTTCCAGACCGGCGTCGGCGCCCAGGTCGTGGTGATGCAGCTCCACCTCGGCCAGCCGGGCTGACACGATGACGTCGGCCGTTGTCGGGCCGCCGCGGCCCAAATCCACCGTCGCTGCCCATACCTGTTGCGGCAGGGTGTGAATGAGTGCGGTCAATCGTTGGTTGGACGTGCGGAAATCGGCGGCGATCGCTCCGGAGGCCGTCCTCGCGCCCTGCTCGATGTCGTCGTTCCTCGCCTCCGGCGACGCGTACGGCTGCAACTGTTCGCCCACCGTCGCACCGACCAGCACCCGGTGGAGCCCGTCCGCGTTGCGGGCCAGGTGGGTGACCACATGCCCGATGGTCCAGTCCGGCAGCAGCGACGGCGCGGCGAAAGCGCTGCTGCCGCCCCGGTCGAGGGTCGCACTCACCGCGCTGTCCAGTCGCTCGCAGGCATCGTCCAGGCGTGCGATGGCCGCGCGGACGTCTTGGAAAGTGTTCGGGTTCAACGAGCTCGGCATCTCATGATCTTGCCGTGTCGGTGGTGGGGCCGGTGACGCGGTCGACGTTGTGCGCACCGGCGGGCGGTCGGGCCAGACGGCCCAGGCCGGTGTCCATGCCCGACGGGTCGTCGGCCGCCACCCGCAGGATCACCAGCGCCCGGTCCAACGTCATTCGTAGGACCGGTGACTTCACCAGCAACCCCGCGATGGCGGGACCCAGCGGGCCGGCGTGCTGCGCGTGCGGCACCGGCTCGTTGACCACCGACGCCACCGTCTCCAGTGCATTTCCCCGGTCGAACGGCGGCCGCCCTTCTACGCAGGTGAAGAGCGTGGCGCCCAGGCTCCAGGCGTCAGACGCCGGGCCGGCCGGTTCACCGGTGGCGAGTTCCGGGGCCAGGTAGGCGGGTGAGCCGAGGACGACACGCGGCTGTGTCATGGAGCTCTCGGAGTCACGTCGGGCGATCCCGAAGTCGCTGAGCTTCACCGCGCCCTGCTGGGTGATCAGGATGTTGGATGGCTTCACGTCCCGGTGTGTGATCCCGATGGCGTGCGCCTCCATCAGGGCGGACGCCACGGCGACGCCCACCGTGGCGGCGACCGCGGGGCGCAGCGGTCCGCGATCCGCGAGGATGCGAGCCAAGGTGGTTCCGTCGACGAATTCCAGCACCATGACCGGGCCGGTGTCGCTGGCGGCCACAATGTCGTAGAGCGTGACGACATGGTGGTGGGACAGTGCCGCGACCGCCCGGGCCTCCCGCAGCGTGCGTTCCCGGAGTTCGTCGGCCGCGGCCGGGGTGATGTTCCGCGGAATGTCGATCTTCTTCAGGGCAACCCGGCGGCGCAGCAATTCGTCCCACGCGGCCCACACGGTGCCCGTCGACCCCCGCCCGATGAGCCATTCCGGGCGGTATCGATCGGCGACCAGCCGGTGCGGCTTTTCCCGCGCGTGGGCAGCGGCGCGCGACGTGGGTTCCACGGCCAATCCTTCCCACGAGGCCGAGCCGGGCGATCGGCCGTGCCGTCAACCCTGACGTGTGGACGGGACAAGTGCAACGATCCGGCTGAGCGGAACCGGTGCTGGACGGGCGTCAGACCAGTCTCACGACGGTTCCGGTGGCCGCGGATGCCCGGGCGGCGTCCAGCACGGCGGCAGTCGCGACGGCCTCCCGCGCGTCCACCGGCGGTGGGACTCGCCCAGCGACAGCGTCCGCAACGGCGGGGTAGTAGGTGTCCCACCGGCCCTGCTCGCTGGGCACCCGACGCCGGCTCTCCCCGGTGCACAAGGTCCCCCAAGCCGATTCCGGCTCCTGGCCCCAGGAGCCGCCGAGCGAAGCCGGTGAGCCGCCGGCCTTCAGCTGTTCCTCCTGGGCGTCGAACCCGTCGATGACGAATCCGCCGCGCGAACCGTTCACCTGCAGTCGCGGACCCGGCGCGGCCGACGCCATCCCGGCGGCCAGCGTGGACCGGACGCCGGACCGATGGCGCAGGTGCAGTTCGATGTCGTCCTCGGCCTGGCCACCGGGCCGGACGGTGCGCAGCTCGGCATGGACCGTGTCGACCGGCCCGAACAACGTCAGCGCCTGATCCACGAGGTGTGGGCCGAGATCGAGCAGCGTGCCGCCGCCCTGCTCGACGGTGCCGCCGTGCCAGCTCTGTTTGACCGGCTTGAACCGGTCGATCCGGGAGGTGAACCGGTGCACGTCGCCCAACTCGCCGTCGGCAACGAGCTTGCGCACGGTCAGGAAATCGCTGTCCCATCTTCGGTTCTGATAGACGGTCAGCACCAGTCCGGCCGCCGCGGCATGCTCCACCAGGTCCGTGGCGTCCGCCGCGGTGAGTGCGAACGGCTTGTCGACGACGACATGCAGCCCGAGGTCGAGCGCCTCGTGCGCGAGCGGCGCATGTGTCGCGCTCGGTGTGGTGATGGTCACCCCCTGCACCCCGGCCCCGGCGAGCTCCGCCAGCGAGCCGACCGGCGTCGCCCCGTCGATCTCCGTCCGCACCATGGACTGCCGCTCTGGATTGCCGGTGACCACCGCCACCAGCTGCAACCCGTCGGCGGAGGTGATCAGCGGCCGATGAAAGGTGCGACCACCAGAGCCGTATCCGGCCAGCGCCCAGCGGATCGGTGTCGGGGTGTTCGTCGTCATGAGGTCATCCTTGCCCGGTGCCGCTGATCTGCGGAATGAGGGGCTGTCGGACGTCGCGCCTAGCATGGTTCAACGTGACTGACCACCTGATCGTGCGGGGCGCCCGCGAGCACAATTTGCGGAACGTCGACATCACCCTGCCGCGCGACTCCCTGGTGGTCTTCACCGGACTGTCCGGGTCGGGGAAGTCCTCGCTCGCGTTCGACACCATCTTCGCCGAGGGCCAGCGCCGCTATGTCGAATCGCTGTCGTCGTACGCGCGGCAGTTCCTCGGTCAGATGGACAAGCCGGACGTGGACTTCATCGAAGGCCTGTCGCCGGCCGTGTCGATCGACCAGAAGTCGACCTCCCGCAACCCGCGGTCGACGGTCGGCACCATCACCGAGATCTACGACTACCTCCGCCTGCTGTACGCGCGGATCGGGCACCCGCACTGCCCGGTGTGCGGCGAACCCATCTCCAAGCAGACCCCGCAGCAGATCGTCGACCGGGTGCTGGAGATGCCGGAGGGCACCCGATTCCAGGTCCTCGCCCCGGTGATCCGGGAGCGCAAGGGGGAGTACGTCGATCTGCTGTCCGACCTGCAGGCGAAGGGGTACTCCCGAGTCCGGATCGACGGGGTGGTGCACCAGTTGACCGAGACGCCGAAGCTGAAGAAGCAGGAGAAGCACTCCATCGAGGTGGTCGTCGACCGCTTGGTGAACAGGGAAAGCGCCAAGCAGCGGATCACCGATTCGGTGGAAACCGGCCTCGGGTTGGCCGATGGCGTCGTCATCCTCGATTTCGTCGATCTGCCGGAGGAGGACCCGCTGCGGGAGCGCCGGTACTCCGAGCGGCTGGCCTGTCCGAACGATCACCCGCTGGCACTGGACGAGCTGGAGCCGCGGTCGTTCTCCTTCAACTCACCGTTCGGCGCCTGCCCGGAATGCACCGGGCTCGGCACCCGTAAGGAGGTGGACGCCGAACTGGTGGTGCCCGACGGCTCGCAGTCCCTCGGCGGCGGTGCGATCCACCCGTGGTCGGCCGGCACGACGAGCGAGTACTTCACCCGGTTGCTGCAGGGTCTGGCCGAGGTCATGGGGTTCTCCATGGACACCGCCTGGGACCGGCTGCCGGCGCATGTCCGCAAGGCGGTGCTGCACGGCGTCGACGAGCAGGTCCATGTCACCTACCGCAACCGGTACAACCGCCAGCGGTCCTACTACGCCGAGTTCGAGGGAGTCATCCCGTATCTCGAGCGACGGGCCGCACAGACCGACTCCGAATTCGCGCGCGAGAAGTACGAGGGGTACATGCGGGAGGTGCCGTGCCCGGTCTGTCACGGCACCCGGCTCAAGCCGGAAATCCTGGCCGTCTCGATCGAGCACGAGCAGCTGGGCCGACAGAACATCGCCGACCTGTCCGCGATGTCGATCAAGGACGCGGCCGCCTTCTTCCCCGGCCTGATCCTGTCCGAGCGCGACCGGATGATCGCCGAGCGCGTGTTGAAGGAGGTCGACGCCCGGCTCGGGTTCTTGTTGGACGTCGGCCTGGACTACCTGTCGCTGAACCGCCCGGCCGCGACGTTGTCCGGTGGCGAGGCGCAGCGCATCCGGTTGGCCACCCAGATCGGCTCCGGACTGGTCGGTGTGCTCTACGTGCTGGACGAGCCGTCCATCGGCCTGCACCAGCGGGACAACCACCGGCTGATCCAGACCCTCACCCGGCTTCGGGATCTCGGCAACACGTTGATCGTGGTGGAGCACGACGAGGAAACCATCCGCACCGCGGACTGGGTGGTCGACATCGGTCCCGGCGCGGGTGAGCACGGGGGCAAGGTCGTGGTGTCTGGCACGGTGGAGGACCTAGAGGCGTCGCCCGAGTCGATCACCGGAGCGTTCATCTCGGGCAGGCGGGAAATCGCGGTGCCGATGGTGCGGCGGCCGATCAACAAGCGCCGCAAGCTGACCGTCGTCGGTGCTCGCGAGAACAATCTGCGGGACCTGACGGTCGATTTCCCGCTCGGCACTCTCATTGCGGTGACTGGTGTTTCGGGGTCCGGCAAGTCGACGCTGGTCAACGACATCCTGCACGCCGTGCTGGCGAACCGGATCAACGGCGCTCGGATGGTGCCCGGCCGGCACACCCGGGTCACCGGAGTCGATGAGGTGGACAAGGTCGTCGGTGTCGACCAGTCGCCGATCGGCCGCACCCCCCGGTCGAACCCCGCGACGTACACGGGCGTGTTCGACCACGTGCGCAAGCTGTTCGCCTCGACGACCGAGGCGAAGGTCCGCGGCTATCAGCAGGGCCGGTTCTCGTTCAACGTCAAGGGCGGCCGCTGCGAGGCGTGCGCCGGTGACGGCACGCTCAAGATCGAGATGAACTTCCTGCCCGACATCTACGTGCCGTGCGAGGTGTGCAAGGGCGCAAGGTTCAACCGGGAAACCCTCGAGGTGCATTACAAGGGCAAGAACATCGCGGAGGTGCTCGACACCACCATCGAGGAGGCCGCCGAGTTCTTCGAGGCGATCGGGCCGATCCATCGTCACCTGAAGACCCTGGTCGAGGTCGGTCTCGGTTATGTCCGGCTGGGTCAGCCTGCGCCGACGCTGTCCGGCGGCGAGGCGCAGCGGGTGAAGCTGGCGTCCGAGCTGCAGAAGCGGTCGACCGGTCGGACGGTCTATGTCCTCGACGAGCCGACCACCGGCCTGCATTTCGCCGACGTGGAGAAGCTTCTGGGCGTGGTGAACGGGTTGGTGGACAAGGGAAACACCGTGATCGTGATCGAGCACAACCTCGACGTGATCAAGACCGCCGACCACGTGATCGACATGGGTCCGGAGGGCGGATCCGGCGGCGGGATGGTCATCGCGCAGGGAACCCCCGAACAGGTCGCGGCGAACCCCAATTCCTACACCGGGGAGTTCCTGGCGCCGGTGCTGGCGGGCCGGGTCGCTGGTCGGGCCTCCGGTCGTAGCGCTGGTCGGGTGGCCGCACCGACTCCCGCGAGATCCGTCGGATCCACTCCGGCGAAGGTCAACGGGGTCAACGGGAAGACCAATGGGGCGACCGCGAAACAACCGATGGTCAATGGTCAGTCGGTCGGTAGCGGTGCAGTCGATGGCGGCCCGGTCAGCGCCGTCCCGGCCAGCGGCGTCCCAGTCAATGGGGCCACGGTCAACGGCACGGTGAAGAAGGTTGCCGTCAAGGCCTCGGCGCGAACCAAGACGCCCGAGCCCGCCGCAGCGGCGGCCGCCAAGGCCCGGCGCAGGGCAGCCAAGCTGATCTGAACCGACCCCATCTCATGCAGGCGCGGAGTCAGAAGACGTCCGTGAGTTTGGTGGTACCGAGGAACACCGCGCCGTCCAACTCGCGGCGGAGGGCGAACCGGCCGCGCACCGTCGCCGAGTCGCTCACAGGTATGGGCTCGGGTCCGGAACGGGTGACCCGCCAGACTTGAATCCGGTCGCCGGGAGCGAGGGTCACGCCATCGGCGCGCGCATGGACGAGCAGTGCCCCACCGCCCGGCTGCGGACCGTCAAGCACTCGAAACGGAATCACCGCCGCACCCAGCTTGCGGTGGACCGGTGCTCCAGGGCGCACCGGCGACAACGCAGTTGCCGCTCCGACCACGGCGGTGGCACCGCCCTTCACGGCGACCGGCACCTTGGTCATGCCCATCCAGAGCGTCGCCCGCGTGCCGATCACCGCCCCGACTCCGACAGCGCAGACGCCGAGGAGTGCCGCGGTGACCGTCACGATCCCGGACGGCAGGAGCAACGCGACGACGATGACGGCCGCGCCGACGACGGCGAGCACCACGGCTGCGGTGCGTGAGCGCCGAGCGAGCCGACGCGTCACCCCGCCATCGCCAGCGACGTGCTTTCCCCCAGCAACGCTGGAATCGTCCGGGGTGCCGTCGGGTATGCCCGCGGTCGTGCCGTCGGGCACCTCAGATGCGGCGTCGTTCGTCGGCAAGCGTCATCCTTCGTGTCGTTGCGGGTCCGTGCCGAGGGTGCCAGACGTCGGGCGTCATCCCGTCGGAAGCAGGCACAACGTTTCCGCGGAAACGCGTGTGGCGTCCGTGGCGTCCGATCGGGACGGTCCAAGACCCAGACGTTTCCGCGGAAACGCAACCGGGGCCGGTGACCGGCCGCTCGGGGCCATGCACGTTTCCGCGGAAACGTCTTTGCGCCCGGCAACCTGCGGCTCGCTTCCTGTAACCGTCTTCGACGTCTCCGCGGGAACGCTCCGCGTACTGGACGGGGGCCGTCCTCCCGTGCTCAACGGCCCGTCGGACTGCGCGAGTGCCGCCCGATCAAGGGAGCCATGCAGGCGGGGCATCGACACCGGGAGCTGCTCCCGCCTCCCACATCCGCGCGCACCTCGGCCGGGACCTGCCTAGGAGCCGCGGATGCGGCGGCACGTTGGACCCGCGGGCTCTGGGAGAATGATTCGCCGTGAAGACGTTCGATGCCCTGTTCGTAGAACTGACCGACCGGGCTGCGACGCGCCCCGAAGGCTCCGGCACCGTTGCGGCCCTGGACGATGGCGTTCATGCGCAGGGCAAGAAGCTTCTCGAGGAGGCCGGCGAGGTGTGGCTCGCCGCCGAGCACGAGGACGACGACAGCCTGGCGCTGGAGATATCCCAGCTGCTGTACCGCGCCCAGGTGATCATGATCGGCCGCGGTATCAGTCTGGAGCAGGTCTACCGACATCTCTGAGTTCCGCCCCGTCGGTCCGGCTGGTCGCGCATCACCAGGGGTTGCGTGCTGTATCGGCGCGAGGCTGCGGCACAGTCTGCGCGGTGTGGCCCGAGGGCCTGGGAATGGGCCGGCGGACACGTTCTGAGCCTGCAGTGGCACGGACACCCCGAACCATTTTTTGAGCAATGCCGTCCACACCGTGTGGACGTCCGGTGAAGGAGTACGTGATGTTGAGAGTTGCCGTGCCGAACAAGGGCACGTTGAGCGAACCGTCCGCGGCGATGCTGCGCGAGGCCGGCTACCGGCAGCGCTATGAGTCCCGCGACCTGACGGTGCTCGACATCGCGAACGACGTCGAGTTTTTCTTCCTGCGGCCCAAGGACATCGCGGTCTATGTCGGCTCGGGCGAACTGGACCTGGGCATCACCGGTCGCGATCTGGCTGCGGATTCCGGCGCTCCGGTGGACGAAATGATCGGCCTGGGTTTCGGTTATTCGACCTTCCGCTACGCCGGTCCGGCCGATCACGACTGGCACATCGCCGATCTCGCCGGCAAACGGGTCGCCACCTCCTACCCGAATCTGGCCCGGAAGGACCTCGCCGATCACGGCATCGAGGCTGACGTCATCCGGCTCGACGGCGCGGTGGAGATCTCGGTGCAGCTGGGTCTGGCCGACGCCATCGCCGACGTCGTCGACTCCGGTCGGTCTCTGCGCCAGCACGGTCTGGTGGCCTTCGGCGACGTCATCTGCGCCTCTGAAGCGGTGCTGCTCAGCCGTCGCGGCGTGCAGGTCTCCGCGGCTGCGCGGCAATTGTGCAGCCGCCTCCAGGGCGTGGTGTTCGCGCAGCAGTACCTGATGCTGGACTACGACTGCCCGGAGCACCTGCTCGACCGCGCCACGGCCATCACACCCGGCCTGGAGTCACCGACGGTCGCGCCGCTGGCCGACTCATCCTGGCGTGCTGTGCGGGCAATGGTGCGCCGGGACGAGGTCAATCCGGTGATGGACGCACTGGCCGAGCTGGGCGCCAAGGCGATCCTGGCGTCCGACATCAGGTCCTGCCGGCTGTAGCAGCCGGTCGCTCAGCCGGGCTCAGCGACCGTGGCGGTTCGGTGCTGGGCGGGCCGGGGTATGGCGGGCCGGGGTATGGCGGAGTCGTCCCACCGAACTCCGGACACAACGCTTGGTGGGCGCACCACTGGCACATCGAACTCTTCCGCGCCGGGAACTCGCCCGTGCGCAAGGCGCTGGTGATCGCCGCCCACAACGCCGCCACTCCGACTTCGAACTTGATCAGCTCCTCTTCCGACGGCGCGTACTGCAAGGTCAGCCCGTCGGCCAGATAGATCAGCTTGAGCTGGGCAGGAACCACACCCCGCAGCCGGTAGATCATCAACGCGTAGAACTTCAGCTGATACAGCGCGCTCGCCTCGAAGTCAGGGCCAGGTGGCCGGCCGGTCTTGTAGTCGACAACCCGAAGCTCGCCGGTGGGGGCGACGTCGAGTCGATCCACGAATCCGCGCAGCGGCACCGTCCCGGCGATGTCGATCTCGATGGCCAACTCACACGACTCCGGATCGAAGTTGCGCGGGTTCTCCAGCCGGAAGTACGTGCGGACCAGCGACTCGGCCGAGGCCAACCAGGCTGAGAGCTCGTCGTCATCGACCACGCCGGCCAGGTCCGGGTACTCCGCGGTCATCGCCTGCCAGACGGGCACCACTTGCGCGGCGGTCAGATCGGGAGTCCGCTCCACTGCGGGCCTGCCGAACATCTGCTCCAGCACGGAGTGCACGAGTGTTCCGCGCACCGCGGGCCCGCTGGGCGGCTCCGGGAGCCGATCAACGGCCCGGAAGCGGTACAGCAGCGGACAGGTCTTGAAGTCACCGGCCCGCGAGGGCGACAGGGCCAGCGACCGCCGAGGTCGATCCGCATTCCGGCCGGCCGGCAGTCCGGGCTCGGCCGGCACCGCTGCCTCGGCCGGCACCGGAGCCTCGGCCGGCACCGCCGCGGCGGAGGAGCCGACGGCCGGCTCCGCGGCGATGGTGGTCATGTGATCAACGTAGGACAGAGCACCGACAGCCGGCGGAAGCCCGCGCCGGTGCCGCGGCGACCGAGATGCGGTGCGAGCCATCATCCGGCCAGGTCGGCGGCCGCCCGGCACTACCCTTCCAGGGTGACCAGCAGCGATTCCCGAACCGGTGACCGTCGCCGTCGCCGCGTGCTGTCTCAAGGGATGGTCGTCGGCAGGATCGCCGGCGTGCCGGTGTCGGTTGCGCCGTCCTGGGTGCTGTCCGTGATCGTCATCGGTGCGCTCGGGGTCCCGGTCATCATGCAGGTCATTCCCGGCACCTCATCCGTTGTCGCCGTGGGGGTTTCGGTGCTGCTCGGCATCCTGCTCGGTGCCAGCGTCCTCGCCCACGAACTCGGGCACTGTCTCGCCGCCCGTCTGCTGGGCATGAACGTGGCCGCCGTCCGGCTGTACCTGCTCGGCGGAGTCTCGGAGCTGGAACGCGTTCCCCGGTCACCCCGCGAGGAAGCTGCGATCGCAGCGGCCGGACCGGCCGTCTCGGGTGTGCTGGCCGGTGTCGCGTGGTTGATCGCACAGCTCGCCATGCACGGCACCGTCCTGTGGTTGCTCATCACGTTGCTGGCCCTGTCGAACGTGGTGGTGGCATTGTTCAACGTGCTGCCGGCCCTGCCCCTGGACGGCGGCCGCGTCCTTCGGGCCGGCGTCTGGCAGGTCACCGGGAACCGCAGGCGAGGCACGACTGCGGCGGTCGTCGGTGGATATGTCATCGCCTCGGTGTTGGCCGGCTGGGCCGTTGCACTGCTCATCGCGGACGGTGTCGATGCCGTGTTTCCGGCCGGCGTCGCCATTGCGTTGGCGATGTTCGTCGCCGTCGGCGCAGCCGCCGAGCGCGGACGTCGCGGCACCCCGAAGTGGCCCGCCGAGGTGACCCTCGCCTCACTTGCCCGCCCCATCGCTCAGTTGCCGACCGAGGTCCCGGTCTCGATCGCTCTCGAGGCGGCACAGCGCCGGTCGGTGCTGCTGGTCGGCCGTGACGGGTTGTCCGGTGGGTTGCTGGACCTGGCGGCGGCCCAGGCCCTGGCAGCCTCGAACCCCCGCGCGCCGGCCACCGCAGTGGCTCGGCCGGTGCCGCCGGAGGCGATCGTGCTCGCCGATGACGATCCGGCCGAGGTGGTGCAGCGGATCCGCAGCATGGACACGCCGTTCCTGCTGCTGATCGACCCCACCGGACAACCTGCGGGGGTGCTCAGCAGCGCCGACATCGTCATGGTCGCCGGCCGCCGCCCGCGCAGGGACCGAACGCCGGAGTCGGCGCCCTCCAGTACCTACCGGCCGTCAGCCGACGGCACCTAGAAGAAGGAAGCATGTGTGAATCGCGATTTCGGACCGGGTGATCGGGTGCAGTTGACCGACTCCAAGGGCCGCAAGTACACCGTCGTGCTGGAAGAAGGGGCGACCTATCACACGCACCGCGGCGCGCTTGCGCACGACAACCTGATCGGTCAGCCGGAAGGCAGCGTCATCACCTCCGCCGGCGGCACGGCGTATCTGGCGCTGCGGCCGCTGCTCACCGACTATGTCCTGTCCATGCCGCGCGGCGCCGCGGTGATCTACCCCAAGGATGCCGCCCAGATCGTGCACTGGGGTGACATCTTCCCCGGCGCAACCGTTCTCGAGGCCGGCGCCGGATCGGGGGCGTTGACCTGTTCGCTCCTGCGCGCCGTCGGCAGTGAGGGCAAGGTGCTTTCCTACGAGATCCGGCAGGACCACGCCGATCACGCCATTCGCAACGTCGAGCGCTTCTTCGGCCAGCGGCCGGCCAACTGGTCGTTGACCGTCGGTGACCTGAACGAGCACGCCGGCCAGGTCGACCGCATCGTGCTGGACATGCTCGAGCCGTGGTCGGTGCTGGACACGGTCGCTGGCGCGTTGGTGCCGGGCGGGGTGCTCACGGTGTACGTCCCGACGACGACGCAGTTGTCGCGGATCGCCGAGGACCTGCGCGGTCACGGCGGCTTCACCGAGCCCGCTGCGTGGGAATCGCTGCACCGCCCGTGGCATCTGGTCGGCCTCGCCGTTCGACCTGAGCACCGGATGATGGGGCACACCGCATTCCTGCTCACGGCCCGACGACTCGCGCCCGGTGTCACGGCGCCGCGGCCGCAGCGCCGTCCCACGTCCGGCGGGAGATAGCAGCGGGAGGGAGAGCGGCGGCCGGAGATGACGGCGGCGCGGCGCGTATCCAGCTCGTAACAATCTCGCGAGCCTTCCGTGACGACCCATCGGTGACGCCCGAGCCTGACCAGGAGTTTTGTCACGCTAAGGGCGTTTGGCCGGATCACCGGCGGGTTACATCCGGGACAGAATCGGCCCGATGTGCGCACCGTGACAAGGGATTGCCGTCGCGGATCCCAGGCTCTGTCGTTGGCCGAAGGTAGGGTTGAAACTTGCAGGCTCCGATGTGAGGGGAGGGCAACGTGACCGAATTCGATTCGCCCCAGGGCGCCGAGAGGCCCGGCCCGGAAGACGCCTATCGGCAGACCCCGGCCCAGCTCAGTGCCCAGATCAGGGTGCTGAACGACGAGATCGCGCAGCTCCGTCGCCGGCTCGCGCTGGTGCCCAGCGACACCAGGCCACTCGAGCGGCAGCTCACCGAATCGGCGAACCGCATCAACGCGTTGTCCGAGCGGAACGAAAAGCTGGTCGTCACCTTGCGTGACGCGCGGGCCCAGCTGTTGCAGCTCAAGGAAGAAGTGGACCGGCTCGCCCAACCGCCGAGCGGCTATGGCGTCTTCCTCTCCATCGCCCCCGAAGGCTCCGTCGAGGTGTTCACCGGTGGCCGCCGCATGCGTCTGGCGGTGTCGCCGACGGTCGACGTCGAGCAGCTGCGGCGCGGCCAGCAGGTTCGTTTGAACGAGGCACTGACGGTGGTCGAGGGGGGCCATTACGACGTCATCGGCGAGGTCTGCTCACTGCGCGAGGTCCTCGACGGCGACCGAGCGCTGGTCGTCGGGCACGCCGACGAGGAACGCGTCGTGCACCTCGCGGCCCCGCTGATGGACATCCCGCTCAAGCCGGGAGATTCGCTGCTGGTCGACACCAAGGCCGGTTACGCCTACGAGCGGGTGCCCAAATCCGAGGTCGAGGACCTCGTATTGGAAGAGGTGCCCGACGTGGAGTACGGCGACATCGGCGGGCTGAGCCGGCAGATCGAGCAGATCCGGGACGCAGTCGAGCTGCCGTTCCTGCACGCAGACCTGTTCCGCGAGTACCAGCTACGGCCGCCGAAGGGCGTGCTGCTGTACGGGCCGCCCGGCTGCGGCAAGACGCTCATCGCCAAGGCGGTGGCCAACTCGCTCGCCAAGCAGGTGGCGCTGTCGCGTGGCGAGGAGAAGGTGACCAGCTACTTCCTCAACATCAAAGGCCCGGAGCTGCTCAACAAGTACGTCGGCGAAACCGAGCGGACCATCCGTTTGATCTTCCAACGCGCCCGCGAGAAGGCCTCCGACGGCACCCCGGTGATCGTCTTCTTCGACGAGATGGATTCGGTCTTCCGTACTCGCGGCACCGGCGTGTCGTCCGACGTCGAGACAACGATCGTTCCGCAGCTGCTCAGCGAGATCGACGGTGTCGAGGGCCTGGAGAACGTGATCGTGATCGGCGCCTCCAACCGGGAGGACATGATCGATCCGGCGATCCTGCGGCCGGGCCGGCTGGACGTCAAGATCAAGATCGAGCGGCCGGACGCCGAGGCGGCCAGGGACATCTTCACCAAGTACCTGCTCCCCGAGCTACCGATCCACCCGGAGGATCTGGCCGAGTTCGGCGGCGACCGCACCGCGTGCATCCAGGCGATGATCCAGCACACCGTCGAGCGGATGTACACCGAGACCGACGAGAACCGCTTCCTCGAGGTCACCTACGCCAACGGGGACAAAGAAGTTCTGTACTTCAAGGACTTCAACTCCGGCGCCATGATCCAGAACATTGTCGATCGGGCCAAGAAGGCGGCCATCAAGTCGAGGATCGAGACCGGGGTGAACGGTCTGCGGGTGCAGCAGTTGTTGGACGCGATCACCGATGAGTTCGCCGAGAACGAGGATCTGCCGAACACCACCAACCCCGACGACTGGGCGCGGATCTCCGGCAAGAAGGGCGAGCGGATCGTCTACATCCGAACCCTGGTCTCGGGCAAGCAGTCCGAGGGATCGCGGGCCATCGATACCGCCTCCAACACCGGTCAATACCTGTAAGCCCATCACACCGCGCGCAGCGATGCCCCCGAACGGAGCCCCACCGTGACGTTCGGGGGCTTCGATCTCCCACGACGCGGGTTCCCCGTTCGTCGTCGGCGGGCGCGCTGGGCGATCGGCACCGCCGTTCTCGGCCGGCCGGCCTACATCAACACCGGTAGTTCCGCCGAGCTGCCCACCGACCGCGGGGTGGAGGCGTTCCGGGAGAACACCTTCCGGGTCCTGGATGCCGCAGTCGAGGCCGGCGTCGACTGGGTCGACACTGCCCGCTCGTACGGTCGCGCGGAGGAATTCGTCGGACAGTGGTGGCGCCGGCGGGCCGCCGACGACCCGGAATGGCCGCAGCATGCGCCGACGGTGTCCAGCAAGTGGGGTTACGCATACGTCGGCAACTGGGACCCTGAAGCGGCGGTGCACGAGGTCAAAGAGCACTCACTGCAGCAGTTCCAGCGGCAACTGCAGCTCACCAACGAGTGCCTGCCGAGAATGCACCTGTACCAGGTGCATTCCCTGACACATGACTCGCCGCTGTTCGACGATAAGGCCCTGCTGGACGGGCTCGGCCGGCTCCGCGACAGTGGTGTCGCGGTCGGCTTCTCCACCTCCGGCCCGCGGCAGGCGGACACCATCCTGCGCGCCCTGGAAGTCACCCGTGATGGCGCCCGGCTGTTCTCCGCGGTGCAGGCCACCTGGAACCTGCTGGAGACCAGCACGGGGGAGGCATTGCGTCAGGCGTCGCGCCGCGAGCTCACCGTCATCGTCAAGGAAGCGCTGGCCAACGGTCGGCTGGTGACGGATCCGCCGCCGGCGCTGCGGGAGGTTGCCGACCGGCTGGGTACGGCGCCGGACGCCGTCGCACTGGCCGCCGCCGCTGCCCAGCCCTGGGCGAACCGGGTGCTGCTGGGGCCGGCCGGTGTCGATCAACTCCGCGCGAACCTGCGCGCCAATGCCGTGATCCTCGACGCCGCCGACCTCGACCGGTTGACCTCTGCAGCGCTGGATCCACACGAGTACTGGCAGCAGCGGTCCGACCTGCCCTGGCGGTGATCTGGCACGGCCAGGCTCGGCGGTTCAGGCGGTTCCGGGGCCACCTGCCTGCACATCGGCGGAGTCGACAGAACGCTCCCGGCCCCCTTCGCCGGCACCCGCCGCGGGCGGGCGCGCATCGCCGGCGGCCGGCCCTATGGCGTTCAGCCCGGTTTCCAGCTCGTCCAGTACCCGACCGGTCTCCACCACCATCGTGCCGAGGAACACGCCGCGCGCCAGGTGGGCGGCGAGCATGTCGGCGAGGTCGGCGTTGATCTCGGTGATCCTGGCCCGCCCGAGGTCGATCGACCTGCGGGCGGTGCCACCGACCACCACGGGTGAGGCGTCCTTCTCGGCCCGGAGCAATGTGTGGGCGAACGCCTCGATCGCATCGGCGGCGGACCTGAGCATCGCCGCCGCCATCGGCATCGGCGGCTGAGTGCCGCCGGAGTCGGGCACTTTCGAGGCGATGTCGCGCACGGTCCGGGCCAGTGTGCGGATCTGCACGTCGACGATCTGCAGTGTGTCATTCGCCTGCTGCAGACGGTCGAGGGCGTTCGTCCAGGACGCCCGACCGGGATGGAAACGCAGTGATTTCGCCGCCTTGTCGGCGTCGGATTCCGCCGCCGTGGCGAACCTGCCCTGCTCCCGGGCGGCTCGGAGCCAGCCGGCGGACTCGGAGCGGGTCCACGGCCGGCTGATCCCGTCGGAGATCGCGGTCAGCACCTCGACCAGTCCGTCGGCGAACGACGATACGGAACGCGATGCCTCGCGAACGTAGTTGGGCGGCACGACCGCGAAATTCACCACCACCGCCACCGCCGCACCGATGAGCGTATCCAGGAACCGTTGCTCGACCTGAGAACTGCCCAGCGCCAGCACGAACAACCCGTTGATCGGGATTTGAGCGGCGGCGCCGCCGCCCAGCCGCAGCACCTTCCCGAGCAGAAAACCGAAGCCGACGATCAGGGCGATGGACCAGGCGTGCAGGCCGATCAGGCCGCCCAGCCAGATCGCGACCAGGATGCCGATCAGAACCGCAAAGACCTTCTCCGCGGCGTCCCGTACGGAGTCGCGGACGGTCAGCAGGGCGATCAGCGACGCGGTGATGGGCGCCCAGATCGGTGACGGTGAACTCAGCCACCAGACCGCCAGTGCCCACGACACCCCGGCCGACAGCGAGATCTTGAAGGCCTGCACCAGCACCCCGCGATCGATGCTGAGCAACTCGCTGACCGGACGCTCACGCCAGCGCTGCCGTCCCGTCAGCGATCGCATCCAACGGCCGAACACGCCACGCCGCCCGGGCTGCCGCGGGGCGACTGGGTCGGTCGCCGGTCCGGATGCCATGCAGAAGATCCTGCCCCACTAGATTCGAGGTCATGACTGTGCGACGCATCATGGGCACCGAGGTGGAGTACGGCATCTCGGTGCCGGGGGAGCCGGGGGTCAACCCGGTGATCTCATCGACCCAGGTTGTCCTGGCGTACGCGGCATCGGTGGCCGCTCCGAGGGCGCGCCGTCCGCGGTGGGACTACGAGGTGGAGTCGCCGCTGCGCGATGCCCGCGGTTACGACCTGTCGGGGCTGTTCGGCGCGCAGGAACCGGACGTCGACGACATCGGTGCGGCGAACGTCATCCTGTCCAACGGCGCGCGGCTCTACGTGGACCACGCACACCCGGAGTTCTCCGCGCCGGAAGTGACCAACCCGCTCGACGGCGTGCTGTTCGACAAGGCCGGCGAGCGGGTGATGGAGGCCGCGGCCCGGTTGGCCGCCTCGCTCCCAGGGTCGAAGCCGATCCAGATGTACAAGAACAACGTCGACGGCAAGGGCGCCTCCTACGGCACCCACGAAAACTACCTGTGCAGCCGGGACACCCCGTTCCCGGCAATCATTTCCGGGCTGGTGCCGTTCTTCGCGTCCCGCCAGGTGTTCGCCGGTGCGGGCCGGGTGGGCATCGGCCCGTCGGGTCAGACCGAGGGCTTCCAACTCGCGCAGCGATCGGACTACATCGAGGTCGAGGTCGGCCTGGAGACCACGCTCAAGCGCGGCATCATCAACACCCGCGACGAGCCGCACGCCGACGCCGACAAGCACCGCCGGCTGCACGTCATCATCGGTGACGCCAACTTGGCTGAGATCGCCACCTACCTCAAGCTCGGCACCGCCGCCCTGGTGCTGTCCATGATCGAGTCCGGTTGGCCGCTGCCGGGCGTGGAACTCGCCCATCCGGTCGCCGCGGTGCACCAGATCTCCCACGATCCGACCCTGAAGGTGACGGTGCCGCTGGTCGACGGGCGCAAGCTGACCGGCCTGGAGGTCCAACTCGCGTACCACGAGGCGGCCGCCAAGTACGTCGACGCCGAGTACGGCAGCGACATCGACCCGATGACCCAGGACGTGCTGGACCGCTGGATCAGCGTGCTCGACCGGCTGGCGGGCGACCCGATGGACCTGGCCGACGAGCTGGACTGGCCGGCCAAGCTACGGCTGCTGGAGGGCTACCGCAGCCGCGACCAGCTGTCCTGGGGCGCCCACCGACTGGCGCTGATCGACCTGCAGTACGCCGACGTGCGGATGGACAAGGGCCTGTACAACCGGCTGGTGTCCCGTGGATCGATGAAGCGGCTGGTCACCGAAGAGGCTGTGCTGCAGGCGATGACGAAGCCGCCGGAGGACACCAGGGCCTACTTCCGCGGCCGGTGCGTGGCGAAGTACGCGGACCGGTTGGCTGCTGCGTCCTGGGATTCGGTGATCTTCGACATCGGCCGCGACTCGCTGGTCCGGATCCCCACCATGGAGCCGACCCGGGGCACCAAGGCACACGTCGGCGCGCTCCTGGATGCCGCGGACGACGCGACCGAACTGGTCGACGCGCTGACCCGGAAGTAGCTGCCGCACGGACGCTGTCGGTGCAGGTGGGTAAAGTCGGCGCCAGCGACCGTTGATCGGAGAACAACGAAATGGCCCAGGAACAGACCAGCAAGCAGGGTGGCGGCGACGGTGACGACGCCGGCGAGGCTGCAGGTGCCGCCGGCCAGGAGCGCCGGGAGAAGCTCGCCGCCGAAACCGACGACATCCTCGACGAGATCGACGACGTCCTGGAATCCAATGCCGAGGATTTCGTACGCTCCTACGTCCAGAAGGGCGGCCAGTGACCCGCGAGTCCCAGTCGGGTCATTGGCCGGTCTCGGCCGTTCCGGCCGAGTACATGCGGCCGGGTAACGGGTCGTTCACCGAGTTCCTGACGGTCGCAGAGCCCCAGCTGCTGCCGGGTAACCGGCAGTCCGCCTCGGTGCCGGCGGTGCCGCACGCGACCACGATCGTGGCCGTGACCTGCGCGGACGGCGTGGTGATGGCGGGGGACCGGCGGGCGACGATGGGCAACATCATCGCGCAGCGGGACATCGAGAAGGTGTTCGTGGCCGACTCGCACTCCGCGATCGGCATCGCCGGGACGGCCGGCGTCGCGGTGGAGATGGTGCGGCTGTTCCGGCTGGAGCTGGAGCACTACGAGAAGATAGAGGGCGTCCGACTGTCGTTGGACGGCAAGGCGAACCGGCTCGCAACGATGATCCGCGGCAACCTCGGGATGGCCATGCAGGGGCTTGCCGTCGTCCCGCTGTTCGCTGGCCTCGAGGATTCCGCAGCCTTCGGTGCAGACCCCGACTCGGTGCCCGGTCCGGGTCCTGGACGGATTTTCTCCTACGACATCGCGGGCGGCCGCTACGAGGAGCACGACTACTACGCGGTCGGCTCCGGATCGATGTTCGCCAGGTCAGCGCTGAAGAAGCGGTACGAGCCGGGCGCCGACCTGGCCACCGCGGTGCGCGCAGCGGTGGAGGCGCTGTACGACGCGGCGGACGACGACAGCGCGACCGGTGGACCCGACCTCACCCGGCGGATCTTCCCGGTGGTCGTCGCGGTCACCGCCGCCGGCGCGGTGCGCTGGAGTGACGAAGAAGTGGGCGCCGTGTCCGAGGCGGTCGTCGCCGGCCGGATGCTCAAACCGGGCGGCTGACGCGTCCGACAGGTCCGTTCCGGCGCTGCGGGCCGGACCACCCCTGAGTCCCATCCGATTCTGCTGCTCGAGGAGCCACCACCGCCGTGACGATGCCGATCTACGCCTCACCCGAGCAGTTCATGCGGGACCGTTCGGAGTACGCCCGCAAGGGCATTTCCCGCGGCCGCAGCGTCGTCGTCACGACCTACTCCGGCGGCGTGCTCTTCGTCGCCGAGAACCACTCGCCGACACTGCACAAGGTCAGCGAGATCTACGACCGGATCGGCTTCGCCGCAGTCGGTCGGTACAACGAGTTCGAGAACCTGCGTACCGCCGGCATCCGGCTCGCCGACGTGCGCGGATTCTCCTACGACCGTCGGGACGTCACCGGCCGATGGCTGGCCAACGCCTACGCCCAGACGGTGGGATCGATCTTCTCCGAGCACCAGAAGCCGTTCGAGGTCGAACTCTGCGTCGCCGAGGTCGCCGGCACCGGCGCCGGGGGAGTCGGGACGGCGGTCGGCGCGGACCAGCTGTACCGGATCTCCTACGACGGGTCGATCGTGGACGAGCGCAGATTCGTGGTGATGGGCGGTGCGACCGAGCCGGTGATCACCGCGTTGACCGCGTCGTTCACGCCAGGCTGGGATCTGCGGACGGCGCTCCACGCCGCGGTGGAGGCGCTGGGAACGGCCGGCGAGGGGGCGCCGCGGGAGCTGCTGCCGACCCAGCTCG
>CAWCVW010000005.1:0-7708 GCA_963798965.1 uncultured Actinomycetota bacterium | reverse complement strand
GTACAGTCCGTTCATGGCTGCGATGCTCATCGGATACGCCCGCTGCTCCACCGACGACCAGGACCTGACCGCGCAGCGCGACGGCCTGACCGCACTGGGCGTCAAGGCCAAGCGGGTCTATGTCGACCACGGTCTCACCGGCCGCAACCGGGACCGGCCCGGCCTGCGCGAGGCCCTGGCCGCCTGCCGGGCCGGCGACACCCTGGTGGTCACCAAACTTGATCGGCTGGCCCGTTCTCTGCCCGATGCCCGGGACATCGTGGAAGAGCTCACCGCCGCCGAGGTGAAACTCAACATCGGCGGATCGATCCACGACCCGAACGACCCGATCGGCCGGCTGCTGTTCAACGTGCTGGCCATGATCGCCGAATTCGAATCCGACCTCATCAGGACGAGAACCAGGGAGGGTATGAAGGTCGCCAAAGCCAAGGGCCGACTCCGCGGCAAACAACCCAAACTCAGTGGTGCCCAGGAGGAACACCTGGTCGGGCTTTACCGGGCCGGCGGACACACCACCGCCGAGCTGGCCGAACTGTTCGGCGTCGGCCGGTCCACCGTGTACCGCGCGGTCCAACGCGCTGGCGGGGTCGGCTGATCACCAGATCTCATCTGGGCAGCGCAGCCGGAAACTGCACCCTCGGCCCAGTCGTCGACATGGTGACAACTCCGTGAGCGGCGAATCCAGTGACAACTTCACAAGGCTTCACACCGAGGCTGGAACATGTCGGTGAATGGTCGTTTGTCGATATGACGGCGGGGCTCAGATGGTTGATTGCTGGGATCCGTCCGGCAGGTATTCCTCTTCCATCGCTTCGGTCAGGTCCCTCAGCGGGCGGAGTCCGTCGTCGGTTGGGTGGGTGAAGGTGTACCGGCCGTGCACGTTCAGGTGGGCGTCGGTCAGCGGTGACAGCCGGGCGGCGTCCTCGTCGGACACCGGGTATCCCTGCTCGCGGAGGGCTTGCAATGCGTCGTCGATGTAGCGGGTGTTCCACAGCACCACAGCGTTGAGGACCAAACCGAGCGCGGCGAGCTGGTCTTTCTGCCCTTCCCGGTAGCGCTTTCGGATCTCACCCCTCAGTCCGTGGAAGATTTTGCGGGCCAGGCGGTGTCGGGATTCCTGAACGGTGAGCTGGACATGCACGGTGCGGCGGTAGGTTTCATCGGCCGGGTCGCACATGGCCAGCAGGTGGAGGGTTTTCGCGGCCCGGCCGTATTCGCGAACGCCGCCCCGAGCGGGGTGGGGTTGCCGTCGCGGCCCAGCATCCGCAGCAGCTCGTAGCCTGCGACGGTGCCGGTGTGCAGCGACCCGGCGACGCGGAGCATGTCTGGCCACTGCTTGCGGATCTTGTCGAACGAAAGATGGTTGCGGGCAACGGCGTTCATCGGGCCGTAGTCGCATCGGGGCGCTCCGGGCGGGATGAGCCGCCCCAGGCGCTGGTCGGGCAGATCGGCCAGGCGGGGGCTGAACTGGTAGCCCAGGAGCCGGAACATGCCAAACACGATGTCGGAATAAGACGCAGTATCCGTCGCGATCATCTCCGGCGGCGGTCCACCATCCCGACCGAGGATGACATCCAGGACGTGCAGAGAATCCCGCATGGTGCCGGTGACTACCACCCCGCCGATGCCGGCGACCTGGTCGTTGATCGCGTTGAGCCAGGTGATGCCGCGGCCTGGGCCGAAATAGTGCGGGTTCGGACCGGCGTCCAGGGTGCGGACCGGGACGACGAACCGCAGCCCATCCACCGAGGCGAGCAGGCCGCCGCCCCACAATTGGGCGACGCCGATCTTGGATTGGGCGGTGATCAGCCGGGCGTTCGCGGCGGCGAGAGTCTCGGCCCGGACGTAGTTCTGGGTTACATGCGAGAGCCGGTCCCGGGTCAGGGCCGGGTGACCGGGCTTGACGATCGGCGCGAACCCGAGGTTGCAGCCCTGCGCGACGAGCACCGCCGCCATCGACGTAGACAGGTCCCGCATCCGGGACCCGGTCGCGGACCCGCTCATCCCGGCGTGGGTGAACTCGCCCAGGTAGCCGGTCCATACGTCGACTTCCAGCAGCACTTCGGGCAGGTCGACCCGGGGCATCATCCGAGCCACCGTCTCCCTCAACCCAACAAGCGACGCCGGTTCACGGACCGCCTCCAGCGGGGTCAGGTGCCGCCGGATCTTCCCGGAGCGATCAGGTTCCAGCCGCACCGGAGAGTCCGGATCCCGATCACCGGCTGGCCCGAGGCGGGCGGCCAACTCCAGGTAGGCGCTGTCGAGCCGGCCGGCCAGGTCCGTCAGGTGTGAGTTCACCGGCTCGGTGAGCCGCAACGCGGTCAGCACCTGCGGGCGAGCCTGCTCCCACGCCGGACCGTCGAGCAGGTTCGCCCTCGGGTCGCCCCAGCGCAGCGAACCGAGGGCGTAGACGTCCCGCCGCCGCAACGCCCGATACAACCCGTCCAGCACACACAGGACGTAGGCGCGCAGGTCGACGAGCTCCCCGCCGGGCGGGGCCGGATCAACGGTGAAGACGAACCGCCGCCAGGAACCGACCACCACATCCTCGATGATCTCGCTACGCCGCAACCGTTTCCGGCCCAGCAGATCAGCCCACCCTTGCACGGCCAGCAGTACCGGCCGACCGGCGTCGGTCGATGCCATCGGCACCACCGCCGACAGCATCGATAGGACGGGCCGAACTGTGGCATAGCGCTTGAGCAGCTCCTGCCGCTGCCCGGACGCAGCGTCGTCAACCGTGTCAGGTGCGAACTATTCCACCGTGGCAACCGCCGCCGCCAGCTCCTCCCGGTCAACCATCGCCTGGATCCGCTCCCATGCTGCCGCCGGATCGATCGACTCAGCTCCCGCCCCGTCGTCAGATTCGGTGAGCTCCAGCAGCACCCGCGCGGCGAGAGCCAACGTCGCCGAAGCCTTCGCCAGCTGCGGCAGCGTCCGCAGCCGCTCGGCCACCGACGCCCGTTCCGCCGGCCCGATCAGCTTGGAAACCATCAACACCGCGAACAGATCCAGCGCATCGTCGATGGCATTGGACTGCGAGGTCCGGGCGGTGGCCAGCAACGTCGCCGACCGGGCCAGCACACTCACGCCCGGCAACAGAACCTTCTCCGTCCGCAGCCACGCCACGACCTGGTCGAACAACTGGCTGGGTCGCTCCGGACGAGTCCAGGCCCGCGCCTGGAGAAACTCCCGCGTCGCTTGCTCCGCTGAGGCAAAATCGCGGTAGCCCAACGCTTCCCGGATCTCCCACGAGTGCTCCAACGGTGTCTTCTCACGCTCGACGTACCGGCGCATCGGCCCGTCGACCGCCGCCGCCGGCGCTACCTGATCAGCGACGTAACGAACTACACCAGGCGGAGTTGCCGTCCCATCCACCAAGAACGTCCCCAAGAACCGCACCGTCCCCAGCTGCACGGCGAACCCAACACGGTTGTGATCACCGCGGCGCAGCTGAACCCGGCGCTTGTCGGCATCGTCCAGGAAGAAGAACCGCTCCAACTCAGCACGACCCGGCTCACCGTCGAACTGGCCGTAGGCAGCAGCCTGCTCGTCACTGAGGAACTCCACCGGCACAAGATCAACTTAACGCACCACCGACCCCCTTAGCGCCGGATCCTGTACCGGCTGCACGTCAGACCCCATGCTGACCTCCGAAAGCTTCACCGCATCAGGTCTGCCTGGCACGGTTGGTGAAAATGTCTGACGGAGAGTGGGCGTCGCTTTGTGGTCGGGTCTTACCCCCGTCACAAAAGGAATCCGCGACCAATCGTCGTTCGCGCAGCCGCGCCACCCTGACCGGTGCTCTGCTGCAGTGCGGCTGCGCTGGATCAGGCGGCATCGATGGACAACTCGTAGAGATTCGTTCGCACAACGGTGGTCTCGGCCCCCGTAGCCGGGTCCGTCAACGGTCGTGAATCGTTGCGGGCAGGCCGGGCAGCTGTTGATGTGTGCGCGCCCAGGCCCGGTTGTGAGTTGGCGGGGTCGATGCCGGCGAGTTCCTCTTCGACGTAGGAGTGCAGCACGTCGAAGCCGGCGGCACAGCCGGTGTCGACGGTGTTGTCCGGCCAAAGGGCGTCGATGTCTCGGGGTGTTGTCATGCCGCTGAACCAGATGGCTGCGTCGGGCGTTCGTACCCGGCGGTGGCCAGGCTCTCCCGGAGTTTACGTCGGGCGTCGAACAGCACCTTGTACACCGAATTGCGGTTGCCGCCCAATTCGCGAGCCATGGCGTCCATCGGGACCTCGTTGAGTGCGACCGCCACGAACACGCGTCGTTGCAACGGGGTGAGATCCTGATCGATCGCCCGGTGCAACCGCTGGAAGATCTCGCGGTGCTCGGTGCGCTGGTCGGGAGCGACGGCGCCGAGATCGGGCAGTTCCACCCAGCTGTCGGCATCCATGCTGGCGTGTCGATGCCGCCAGAAGTGCCGTCCCATCTTGGTCGATACCTCGTACATGACGAATTTGTAGGCCCAGGTGGTGAACCTGCTGTCACCGCGGAAACCGGCGACGTCGCGGTCTGCCAATTCGCACAAGGTCCTGACACAAGCCGAATCCAAGTCCGTCGAGGGGCGGCTACGTGACTTGCTCACCTGTGCGATGACTGACGCCCGGGCGCGACGTCCTTCGGGTATCAAGGCCGAAGATTCCGCTGGGGCGGACCGGTTCAGCGCAGGTGGTTCGTGAGAAATTTTCCCTCCCCGAGGTAAGAACGCACGGTGGTGCCGATGCCAAGTCTTCGTCCGTCACGCAGCACACCCGGTGACGGCCGGCCATCGGCCGCCCCTTCTCGCCTCACTGGAGTCTGAGATGACCCGCACAGCCCTCACCCGATCGTTCTCGCGCCGCGCGCTCCTGGCCGCCGCCGGTGCGGTCACCGCCCTGCTGCTCAGTCCGCTGGGCGCTGCGTCTGCCGATGTCGGCCACCACGACGACGACGCAGCCGGGGCGGTCTTCGTCCAACTCAACTCGACGGACGGAAACCAGATCGCGACCTACACGCGCAGCGCGTCCGGACTGCTGGCCGCGGCGAACACCTACCCGACCGGGGGCGACGGCGGAACGGAGATCGGCGCTCCGCTGGACGCCCTCGCATCGCAGGGGTCCCTCGTGCTCGATTCCGACCACCACGTGCTGCTGGCCGTCAACGCCGGAAGCGACACCGTGACAACCTTCGCCGTGCACGGCGCAAGGCTCAGTCGCGCGACCGTCGTACCGTCCGGGGGTCAGTTCCCGTCGAGCATCGCCGTCCACGGCGACCTGGTCTACGTGCTCAATGCCGGTGGTGCCGGCAGCATCTCGGGCTTCGAGCTCAGGAACGGCGCCCTCGTCCCGATGCCAGGATCGGAGCGCACCCTGGGCCTTGGCAACACCAACCCGCCGCTGTTCATCTCCGCGCCGGCCCAGATCGGGTTCAGCAAGGACGGCCGTACCCTCATCGTGACCACCAAGAACCACAACCAGATCCTGACCTTCCCGGTCGACCGGCGTGGATACCCCTCAGTCACACCGTTGGTGACCGCCTCCGCCGGACCCGTGCCGTTCTCGTTCGTCGTCGACGGGCGCGGAACCGTCCACGTGACCGAGGCCGGCACCGGCAAGACCAGCTCCTACAGTGTCGCGCGCGACGGCTCTCTTGCCCTGCTCGGCTCGTCGGCCTCCACTGGTGGCGCCGCGCTGTGCTGGAACGTCCAGGCCCGCCGCACCATCTACGGCGCGAACGCCGGGTCGGCGACCCTGTCGGCGTGGCAGGTGGCGGCCGACGGTTCCGCGACCCTCACGAACCCCGTTGCAGCCACCACCGCAGCGGGTCCGATCGACCTCGCGGCATCCAGCAACGGCCGGTTCCTGTATGTGCAAGAAGCGGTCGCCGGGAGCCTTGGGGTGTACGCCGTCTCCCGGGACGGCTCACTCGACCGGATCCAGACGGTTTCGGGTCTGCCGGCATTCACCACCACGGGCATGGAGGGCATCGCGGCGAGCTGACGCATCCCGCACATCCTTGACCGAGCCCGGCTGAGCCGTTGCCGCTGGACGGCGGCGGCCCAGCCTGGTTCGGTCCCCGAAGTTCTACTGCTCGCCCGGCGAGGGCGGGTACCAGACCCGCGAGAAAGAGCCCCCCAATGACCGATGACCATGACTACGACGAGTCGAACGCAGGCAAAACACCAGGCGGGTCTGATGGGTTGAGCCTCGCACGGCGAGTGGTACTCGCCTTCGTGGCCGTGTTCGTGGCGAACGGCGTGTTCGGCGGAGACAACCGTGCAATCGGATTCGTCGTCATTGGTGGCGTACTTGCAGCCATCCTCCTGCTCGGACTCGCTCGGTGGGTCCGGGCCCGCCGGACCTGACCGTCGCGACGGCCGCCCATCAGCTCAGCTGGCTCATCGACGTCCCGAGCCTGCTTAGCCTTGCTGGCCGGGTGTCCTGCTCAGACGGTCGCCAGGGCCGGCGAAATGTTGTTGCCGCTCTCCGCACAAAGGTCACGCCCACCAGGGTTGGCGCGGTTGCCTTTCTGCCTCGTGTACGTTCCGGCCCATGTCCACGGAGCCGCGCGTCGATACCGATCTGGAGCGCCGGTGACCGCCGTGATGGACGCATCGTCGCACCTGTGGCTCGACGGACTGCGTTCCTCTGGTCGGGATCATGAGCAGTGTGTGGCAGCCCGACATGCACTGCTGCTGCGGGTCGCCCGCCACGAGGTGTCACGCCGGGCGGGGTCGCTGCAACTGCGCGGCCCGGAACTCGAGGACATCGCACAACAAGCCAGTGATGACGCGTTGATGGCGATCCGCGCGAAGCTTGGTCCGCGCCATTGAGATTGCGGATCAGCCGTAGATAGCCGCGGTCAACGCCACGATATTGAGATTTGCACGATCGAATAGCTTGTGTGATATCGGTGTTCTGCGGATCCTGGGTCGCGCTGCCGGACCAGGACGGCATGCCCGAACCGCTCAGCGACCGCGAACTCGACGTACGACGACTCCTCGACGGCGACCTGACCGGGCCGCAGATCGCCCGCAAGCTCTACGTCTCGCTCAACACCCTGCGCACCCACACCAAACGCATCTTCACCAAGCTGGACGTCAACACCCGAGCAGCGGTCGTACGCCGCGCCCACGACCGCGGGCCCCCTGTAGATCAAGCCACCGGTCATCCTCCGCGGGCTCGGGGTCACAGCATCTGGTGACGCCCGACCACATCCTTCGCTCCACCTTCACCGGCGACATAGGGGCGATTCACTCCCTGGGGCACGAGCCGTCCTGGCTCACAATCGCCGTGTGGAGAACCACGCCCGTTGATGGTGGCGGCCATGGTTGTGGGTGCTGTATTTCTTGGGTGGGTGAATCTCCTTGAGGATTCGGGAGCCGGACACCGTCACCCTACGGTGACGGAGACGGTCCACTCGAGGATGTCACGTGGCTTGATCATGGTGAGGGCGTTTCGGGACAGAGCCGTCCGGCACGAGTCATAGAAGCCGGTGCAAGGTTCGATGGCGATGACATCGTGTGGCGCGTACCTGCCTCGGTCGAACCAGACACCGACATAGGGGACCTCCTCGGACCAGTGCATCTGCAGTCGTGAACCGTCGGCATGGAGCAGGTCCACCCGGTTGGTGCGAAGGCCGGGATCGAGGTAGAACTTCCGGGCTGAGCCGGCCTGAACGGTGTCCATTCTCAACAGGTCCGGCGAGATCTGAGTGCGTT
>CAWCVW010000004.1:0-60546 GCA_963798965.1 uncultured Actinomycetota bacterium | reverse complement strand
GCCGAAGCCCGTCGACCCTCGCAGCAGCGGAGGCGGCACGTGGGAGAACAAGGCTTCGAGGTCGGCAATATCGCCGACGCCGTTCATCCGCATCAGAATCAGGTTGTCGCACTGGGAGATCACATTCGGATGCACTTTGGCCGGCCGTTGGGTGGCGACGAACAGGTGTAGCCCGAACTTGCGGCCCTCGCCCGCGATCAACGCGCCCAGGGCCGCCGTCTCTCGGAGAAGCGGATCCGAGGTGGCGGCCGGGAACACGTTGTGTGCCTCGTCGATGGCCAGCAACATCGGTGTTCTCTGACGCCGACGCGCCCATCGATTGCCCAGCAGCACCAACGACACGGTGCTGCGCTCTTCCGGGCGGGAGAAGCTGCCGACATCGAGTACCAGGCACCGGGGCAAATCTTCGGCGTGGTCCCGGACCAACGACTGCTCGCCTTTCCGGCGCCATAAATCCCACCTGTTCAACCCAAGATTCTCGATCCGCAATGCCAGCGTCACCGATGCCGGGTCGGCGGCCGCGGCCGCGGCGAGGTCGTTGACCGAGTAGGGGACGGGCAAGGTGTCGGTCAACTGTCTCAGGAGTGCGTAGTCGTCCATATCCCGGATCGGGTCCAGTCGGAGCAGCAGGGCCTGGACATCGAGCGTGAGATCACTGAAGTCGACGCACAGAGTGTGGTCGGCGGTGGTCCCGCGGGCGGCCGACACCTTGACGGACCCGGTCAACTCCCGGTAGCGGGCCCCTTCCGGGGAGGCATCGTCGGGATCAGCGAGTGATCCGAGGTGCACATGATCGGAATTCGGGTCGATCACGACGATCGGAAGTGCGGTGTCGGACAGTAAGCGTTCGAACAGGACGCCGGTGGTGTACGTCTTACCTGAACCGGATTGACCGCACATGAACGTGTGTCGACCGAAGCCCTTGGACCGCAACCGGGCCGTCACGAGGTTCGACTGCCGATGAGCGCCGACCCGGATTGTCGGCTGGCCACCTTCCAGACCCGTTGCCACTGCTGTCAATTCGATGTCGGTGATCTGGCGTAGCGGTAGTTCGCCGAAAGGTGGGGACGCGGCGGCACTGGTGCTGTTCACCGGGCTGAATACGGCATTGCCGAGGTACCCCAGGACCAGCGCGGACCCGGAAACCGCCCGCATCGTGGGCGTCACCCGGGCCGTCCCGGCGAAAGCACCCAGCGCGTTATCATCGATGTCCGTGGACAGCTCGGGCCCGTCGTGCTCGACGATCCGCGCGTCGTGGATCTGGAGCACGACCGACGTGCCATCCGGGCGCTCGGCGACGGCAATCTCGCCTGTCTCGATACCGATGTCGAGCGGACCCGCCCACCGGACATCCTGGCCGTCGGCCGAGAATGCGACAGCGGCGACCGGGAACCGTTGGTACAGATCTTGTCTGGCCTGTTGTAGCCAATCATGGTGTTCCTGCAACGGACCCTCCTCCGGCTGGGCGACCTTGGTAGTGGCGGTGCCTGATTCAACCAGCCACCGGCAGTCGCGCAGATTCAACGCCGCCAATGATTTGGCCGGTCATACCGACTATGGTGTCCGGTGACCACCACGATCGACGTTCGACAGCGGTGACGCCGACCCAGTCGGCGTAGGGCAGCGTGCCGGTGATCGGGTCGAAGCCGACGGCCGGTGCAGCTCGCACGGTCTGGTACAGGCCGCGCCAGCCCGCGCGGCTTCGGGGTGGCCGGCGGCGACCCGACCGCCACCGCGCTCTTGCTGTGGACCCGCATCACCGCCACCCCGGACGCCGTGCCCGGCAGTGGGCGCGGCCCGGCCAGCACCGGGAGGTGGGAGGTGGCGGCCGATGAGACGTTCAGCGTCATCCTGCAGGGTGGAAGCACCAGGACCAGCGCCGCGCGGGACCACACGGCCAAGGTGGTGGTACGGCGGCTCAAGCCTTACACCCGATACTTCTATCGGTTCAAGGGTTGTGGGACAGTTTCCCCGGTCGGCCGCACCCAGGCCGCCCCGGATGGGGCCGGCGTGACGCACGCGCTGCGGCTCGCCTTCGTTTCCTGCAGCAATGACACCGGTGGGTTCTTCACCGCGTACCGCGGTCTGGCCGCCCGTGACGATCTGGATGCGATCCTGCATCTTGTGCACGACGTCTACGAGTACGGCAACGATCCCGCCGAGCCCGGCGTGGCCGGGTCGGGCGACCGCGATGGGCCGGCGGCCCTGATCGGCACCCGGGACCACCAGCCCGCAACCGAGATGGTGTCCCTGGAGGACTACCGGGTCCGGCATGCGTTGTACAAGTCCGACCCCTACGCGCAGGCCGCCCACCGGCGGCATTCGTGGATCGTCATCTTCGACGATCATGAGATCGCCAACGACGCCTCTGCCACCGGCGCGGAGAAACACGGGAAGCGGGACGACCCCGATTCCTCCTACACCGGGCCCGGGCAGCCTTCGGGCATCAGGCCCGAAGGTGAGTTCCTGGCCCGAAGGGCGAAAGCCTTTCAGGCTTACATCGAGTGGATGCCGATCTGGCTCCCGACGAGTACCAGCCGCAGCGGCACCGGGGCCGACAGTTCCTCCGGCGCTTCAGCTTCGGCGACCTCGCCGACCTCTCCGTCATCGAGACCCGGCAGAACCGGAGCCGGCAGGTGCCCACCACCGCCGACGGGCAGGTCAACCCAGGCTCTGGCCGACCCGAATCGGCACCTGCCGGAACCAGAGCAGATGCGCTGGCTGACGGCCGGCCGAACTCCTCGCCGCGATGGGCAAGGCGTCCACCGACCCGGTGGTACTGACAGGAGACATCCACTCCTCGTGGGCAAACGACCTGCCGCGCGACCCGACGACCTACCCGGTGAACCGAAATTCGGTGGGGTGGAGTTCGTTTGCCCGTCGGTGACCAGCGACGGGTTCAAGGAGGTACTCGGATCGGCGACCGTCGCGCAGGGCGCCACCGTCGCGTTCCAAACCGTCACCCCCTGGGTGCGGTTCCTCCAGGGGATCGGGCACCGCTTTGCAGTCCTGGACGCGACACCCGAGCGGGGTGCAGACCGATTTATGGTCTGTGCGAAGCGGCGGGGACAGGGGCCTGCTGGTTGATCGACGCGTCGATCCGGATGCCACCGTCGGCTACGAGACGTCCTACGCCCCGACCAAGGGCTCCAAGCAGATCACCGGTCCGGTGCACCAGCTGGGTGCGCGCAGCGACAACCCGGGCGCCGCGCGGCGTCATGATGGGCACTGACAACGCCGGCAATGATCGCCACCACACCCAGCAACGACGTCGCAGGGATACTGGGCTAGTTCAGCTCCGCGTGCTGGACGCGCTGCACAGCGTAATCCGTCAGCTTCAATTGCAGACTGACCTGAGTCAGTACAACAGCTTCGCCAGCCGATCGTCAGCGATGGCGCCGGCCGTGACGTAGGCAATATGGGTGCCAAGGCTGGTCGCCATCAGCGCGGGTTTCCACTTCCATGGCGGCGGGGTATGCCCCAGCAGCGGGAACATCGTCATGGTCATGCCCATCAGTGCCGACCCGAATGCGGCGGTGGCCATCGGTTCAGCCATGCGTTTGCGCAGCAAGACGTGGGCAATGCCAAAAACGGAGCCATACCCCCACCGAAGCAGCAATCCCGCCCTGGTCTCTTCCGATGCGCCCAAGTCCGGCAAGTGCAGGATGTGCAACACGATTTCACCGGGGATGACGCCGTCGTCATAGTCCATCGGGCCGAGCCCAGGAGTTGCGCGCCGCACGCGCCGTTCCAACGCGTAGGCAGCCGTCATGGTCGCGGTGGCCACTGCGCCCGAGATGACGCCGCGAAGAAGAACCCGGGACGTCTCGGGCAATAAGTGTCGGGTCACGATTGGTCCTCCATCAACGCTTTCGTATCGAATCTCGGGGGTGGTGTGATTCAAGGTGGATCGTCGGGCCTCAGAAGCGCTGATGTGTCCTGGTCCAACAAGGCAAGACCATCCCACCTCGGACACCAACGCGTCCATTGACGCCCGCTGTGCCGCGGCAACGCTCGCTTCGTGTCGGGGGACGCCACTCGTGGATCGTAGGTACTCCCCGCAGTGCCGGCAGAACGATCAGCACGCAGGGAAACCGCAGGACGTCTTGATGCCCGCGGTCAGCGACTTCCTGCCCGCGATCGGCGTGAGCAACGTCAAGACGCCGAGGTGCAAACATGTCCGTCGCCGCCTGTCAACTGGGTTCTCGCCGTTTTCATTGGCGGTAACCACGTCGGGATCTCGAGCTGGCGGTGTGACTTTCCGCCACGTACCCCGTGCTCGATGACTCGACTTGTCCGACCGTTCATGAGCGTCATAACTCGAAAGCATCCGGATGTGCCGGATTTCGAATGCCAGTGGCGCACTGATCCGCTCCTCGATGGCAGGCGGCGGCACGGCAGGTTACGGCGACGGACGAAACAGCGGTCGGTCCAAGAAAGTGTTGTTGAGGAAGTGCTTGCTGTTGCGCCGGTGGAATTGTCGCGTGAGTGGGTGTCCACGACGCTCATGACCCCTGTGGCGGTTTCCTGTGAGTCTTTGCACCCGCCGGGTGATCGTCCGGTGCGGGGCGACCGGTGACTGGTCACGCACGTGCGGGGCGCTCCGAACGCTGGGCACCTGGGACGCGGCAGCGGTGAACTGCTGAAAGCTCAGGAAGTCGGGAGAAACGACCGCCCGACACCGGGGTGTGTGACAGCATCCCGGCATGCGATCGCTGGTGCTGGACTACCTCGACGGTGTCTACCGCGAACTCTCCGGGGAGAGGTCGGGTTCGGTGGCGGATTACATTCCAGAGCTCGCGGTGGTTGATCCGGACTCCTTCGCGATCTGCCTGTCCACGAGTGACGGGTACGTCTATGAGGCCGGGGACAGCCGCAAACGCTTTGCCATTCAATCGGTCTCCAAGCCGTTCACCTACGCGCTGGCGCTGGCCGACCTGGGGCTGGAGGCAGTGGCGAAGAAGGTGGACGTCGAGCCGTCCGGCGAGCCGTTCAACGAGATCAGCCTCGACCCGGTCACCGAGCGGCCCCGTAACCCGATGATCAACGCCGGCGCCATCACTTGCGCGTCGTTGGTCGCCGGTGCCTCGCCGGAGGAGCGTTTCGAGCGGGTGCGCCGGTTCTACTCCCGATTCGCCGGCCGGGAACTGACGCTCGACGAGGACATGTTCGCCTCCGAAGACCGCACCGGGCACCGCAACCGGGCCATCGGCTACATGCTTCGGAACTTCGGGATCCTGGAGGAGGACCCGCAGACCACGCTGGCCGTCTACTTCCGGCAGTGCTCTGTCGAGGTCGACTGCCGCGACCTCAGCGTGATGGCGGCGACGCTGGCCGACAGCGGGATCAACCCGCTGACCGGCGACCGGGTGCTGGATGCCGCGCTCACCGAGCGGGTGCTGAGCGTGATGACCACGTGTGGGATGTACAACGCGGCCGGGGACTGGGTCACCGAAGTCGGGTTGCCGGCCAAGAGCGGTGTGGGCGGCGGGATACTCGCGGTGCTGCCCGGGCAGCTCGGGCTGGCTGTGTTCTCTCCGCGGCTCGACGAGCACGGCAACAGTGTTCGGGGCGTACAGGCGTGCCGGCGGCTGTCCAAGGACCTCGAACTGCATTTCATGCATGTCAGCCGGGCCGCCAGGTCGGCCGTGCGGGCCCGTTACAGCGTCATCGAACAGCCGTCGCGGCGGCGGCGCAGCCCCGCCGAGCAGGATGTGCTGCTGCAACACGGCCGCCGCGGCCGCGTTTACGAGCTGCACGGCGACCTGTTGTTCGCCGGCGCAGAGTCGGTGATCCGCGAGATCACCGCTCGAGCAGCGGATACCGACCTCATCGCGTTGGACGTCAGGGTCGTCGACGATGTCGCCGGGGTGTCGGCGCGGTTGTTGCTCGGCCTGCGCGATGAGCTCCGGAACGCCGACGTCGAGATGGTGATGGTCGACCCCAAATACACGGTGCTCATCCTGGACCCGGACGTCAGCAAGCGGATCAAGCACTTCCCGGACGTCAACGCGGCGACCGAATACATCGAGGACGAGCTGATCCGCCGGCACGGGGGCGCTCGGTCATGGGCCGCCATCGACGTCGACGACCACCCGCTGATCGCGGGCCTGGTCGGCAGCCATCGCGACCTGCTCGATGCGTTACTGGTGTCGCAGACCTTCCGGGATGGTGAGGCTGTCGCGCTGGCCGGGCAGCCGGCGCAGGGTCTGTACCTGCTGCTCTCCGGAATGATCAACGTCAGCATGGAGCGCGGCGGCGTCCGTCACCATCTATCGATGTTCACGGTCGGCACCACGTTCGGCGTCATCTACGCGGTCGCAGCCCGTGAATTCGATGTCGACGCCCACGCGGTGGGCGATGTCGTGACCGTGCAGTTGCCGATGACGGCGCTGGCCGAACTGACCGAGAGCGCACCGGAGCTGTTGATCCTGCTGATGCGTCGATTGGTAGCAGGAGCGTTCGACAACCTCGAATGGGTCACCCGGGCGCTCGCCGCGTCCGGCTGATTCGGGCCGGCCGGTGGCTCCACGCAGGGTCAACCCCACAACGTGACGTTTCGCGTTGGTGGTGCTACCAGCTGCACTGGAAACAGTTTCAACAGCGTGGTCGCCTCTCAGATCCTGCGTCATTCCGCCGTTGTGGCCCGCGCGCTCAGCGAGATGCGCGAGCGTCGAGCGCCGACGGTCGACTGCCGATCGGCGAAAGCAATGGGAAAATTTCGTGTATCGCTGTCACGGTCCGTGAGCTGGGTCGTCGAATCGCACAGTTGCTGTGAGACAACATCGCTCATGGGCTCAGTGTGCGGACCGGAGGTGGCGGCCGGCTGCGCCTTGCGAGGGTGCCTGCCCAAAGGATCCGCGCCCGGTCTGCAGCGGTTGTAACTGAGCCGTGCACAGTGGACGCGCAACCCGGGTGGCCCATCGGTCGGGCACTTGCTGGTCTCCCAGGGCGGGCGCAGATGGCGCCCCATCAAACCAGCACCAAAAGCTACTCGAGACGAATGCGACCCTGCCCGGCTGTCACCGATGAGTTCGCGTGACATTTGTCGTCTATGTGTGAGATACCTCAACCGCGTCGAACAGGAGTCATCGTGAGTTCCGTATCCGAGGGCGGGCCAGCGGTCCAGAAGACGGCGGACCGAACTTCAACACAAGCCAGCGCAACAACTCTGCCTGAAGCCATGACCGGCAGGGCAAGTCCCGCCAAGGCGGCGGAGGGCGACAAGCCCGTCTTCGCCTATATCGCCGGCCTGCCGGAACCGCAGCGCGGAATCGCCGAAGCGGTCGATGCGTTGGCGGCCGAGACGCTGCCCGACCTCCGGCGTTCCGTGAAATGGGGCATGTCGTACTACGGCGTCGGCGACGGATGGTGCTTCAGTTGCGGCGGCTTCGCCGGCCACGTGAAGCTCATGTTCATCAATGGCACGGCGCTCGTGCCGGTGCCGCCGGTGACGCCGGTGGGGATGGGCAGGTCGACGAGAGGTGTCGAGATCGAATCTCTGGACCACATCGATGCGAGCCAGATCGCGGCGTGGATGAAGCAAGTCACGTCCGTGCCGGGGGTCGGCAAACGGCGTTGATGGCCGTACGGCTCAAACCGAGGTAGGTGGATTCCCGGATGGGGCATCGCCCCGTCAATCCGACCGCTCACCCCCGATGACACATTCGACGCCGACGACGCTCATCACAGACTTGGCGATCACCAGCACCTGGGAACACATCGTCGGTCGCGAGAAGCACTGACAAGGCGAGCGGCAATATGACGGCGCCCAACCCCTGCCGGCCATGTTGAAGCGGCTGGAAGTCTGTTGCGCTCACCCACTTGTCGGGCCCGGTCATGTCGAGTTTGACCTCGCCGCAGGGGAGGACGTGATGCCAGAACAGCGGGGTGAGGCCGCGGCGGCCTTCGGGGGTGAGGATCCCGGTCCAGCGTTCCTCGGCGAGGACGTCTTGGAGCATGAGGGTGTTCACATAGACGAGCGCGGCTTGCAGGATGCGCAGGCACAGCACGGTCATCTCCTGCTCGTCCTGCCGATTGGAGGTGATCTCGGCGCCTTTGCCGTAGTAGATGATCGAATTCGCGCCGTTGAACGCTTCGAGGATGTTGAGTCTGTCGTTGATCTCGCGTTGCAGTTCACGACTGCGCAAGTAATGGGCGACGAAGATTGTTCGCTGAGCAAGGTCAGCGCGGGGGCGTGTGAGAACGTGCGTGTCCGAGGGGGGACTTGAACCCCCACGCCCCTAAGGGCACTAGCACCTCAAGCTAGCGCGTCTGCCATTCCGCCACCCGGACAGGTGTTCGCGGCACCGGAGCACCGCGGTGGCCAAGCTTACTCGATGCGCGCCATGCCCCCAACCGGCCACATCAGCGCTCCGACCGCTCACCACCCCAGGCGGCAGGTCGGCGTCGGACCCGTTGCTGACGGTGGTAGGAAAGCCGGATGAGCGCTCCGGAATCTGACTCGTCTGCCGCCCCCAGCGGCTCGCCCCTGGCCGACACGACGCCGTCCGCCGCTGAGCAGGAGGTGGTGCGGCTGTGCAGTGAACTCATCCAGTTCGAATCGGTGAACACCGGCGACCCGGACACCATCGGCGACGGTGAGGCACGCGCTGCCCGCTACCTGCAGCAGAAGCTGGAGGAGGTCGGCTACGAAACTACCTACCTGGAGTCCGTCCCGGGCAGGGGCAACGTCATCGCCCGGCTGGCCGGCTCCGATCCTGACCGGGGGGCGTTGCTGATCCACGGCCATGTCGATGTCGTGCCGGCCGACGCCACCGAGTGGACGGTCGACCCGTTTTCCGGCGCAGTCCGCGACGGATACGTGTGGGGTCGGGGCGCGGTCGACATGAAGGACATGGTGGCGATGACCGTCGCCGTCGCCAGGGACTTCAAGCGGTCCGGGTACGTCCCACCGAGGGATCTCATCTTCGCGTTCATGTCCGACGAGGAGGCCGGCGGGACGTTCGGTGCGCACTGGCTCGTCGACCATCACCCGGAGCTCTTCGAGGGCGCAACCGAGGCGATCTCCGAAGTGGGTGGCTTCTCCGTCTCGATCTCAGACGACCGACGGGCGTACCTCATCGCCGCGGCTGAGAAGGGTGTCGCGTGGGCACATCTCACCGCCCACGGACGGGCCGGGCACGGGTCGATGATCAACGACGACAACGCGGTGAGCCGCATCGCAGAGGCGGTCGCGCGGCTCGGTAACCACGAATTCCCGATCACGCGCACCGCCACCGTTGATGCGTTGCTTGCTGCCATCACCCGGCTGACAGGTCTGGAGTTCCCGGAGGACGACCTCGAATCGGCCATCGCGAAGGTCGGACCTGTTGCGCGGATGCTCAACGCGACGCTTCGCAACACCGCCAACCCGACCATGCTCAGGGCGGGGTACAAGGCGAACGTCATTCCGTCCACAGCGGAGGCGACTGTGGACTGCCGGGTGCTGCCCGGCTCGGAGGACACCTTCAGGGAAGAGGTCGCGCAGATCGTCGGAGACGATGTGCAGATCGACTGGACGTGGCATCCACCGCTCGAGTTCCCCTTCGAGGGAGGCCTTGTCGACGCCATGACCGCCGCCGTCCAGGCGGAGGACCCGGCCGGAACCGCCGTGCCGTACACACTGTCCGGCGGGACGGACAACAAGGCGTTCGCGCGGCTCGGCGTCGCCGGATACGGTTTCGCACCGCTGCGGCTGCCTGCCGACCTGGACTTCTCCGCGTTGTTCCACGGCGTCGACGAGCGGGTCCCCGTCGATGCCCTGACGTTCGGCACCCGGGTGCTCGATCGCTTCTTGCGTACGTGCTGATCTGCCAGGCGGGTCGGAGCGCGCGCATGTGCTCTCGCCGTCGGTGGTGCTCTGGGGGTGGGTGACCTCCACCGCGAGCGGTTCGATCAGGTCGTCACTGTGTCGGGTCGGCCGTTCCGGGGTCGGCAGGGAGGTCGTCGTCACGACCTCCATTCGGTCGCGTTGTGCGCAGCAGGACGGAGTGGATCAACTCGCGGGAAGCCAGACCCGGACCATCGCGGTGGTGAAGGCGGCGAGGGCGACGACGACCAGGAACGGCAACTTCCGCCACACAGCCACGCCGGCCACCGCAAGGCCTGCGGCGCGGGCGTCGAGTACCAAGGCAGAACCGAACGAGAAGGTCTGTACCGCAACAAGTGCCGCCAACAGCACGATGGGCAGCAGCGCGGCGATCCGCTGCACTCTCGGTCTTTCCAACACACTGCGCGGTACCGACAGGCCGGCGAGCTTGAACAGATAACAGCCAAGCGCCCCGACGATGATGCCGATCCAGAGCATCACCGGGCCGCCTGCCGGCGAGAGCGAGGGCGGAACCCGGCGACAACGCCGACCAGCGCGGCGATCAGGACAGGGATGCCCACCGGGACGAACGGCACCGACACCAGTGCGACGACGGCGGCGGCCAGCGCGACCGCCCATGCCTCCCGGTCGCGAAGCCTCGGCGCCAGCAGTGCCAGGAACGCCGCGGGGGCAGCCGCGTCGAGTCCGAGCAGCCGAGGATCGGACAGCCACGATGCACCGACGAGACCAACTGCGGTCCCGAGGTTCCACAGCAGGAACACGCCGATCCCGGTGGCGTAGAAACCTAGTCGCGCCGCCCGCGCTGAGTCACGGCCAATGGCCATGGCCGTCGATTCATCGATCACCAGATGTGCCGCCAGCAAACGCTTCGTGCCGCGGACGTCGAGCAAATCGGACAAACGCAATCCGTACAGCGAATTCCTGGCGCCGAGCATGATAGCGGTCGCCGCCCCGGCCAGCGGTGCGCCGCCACCGGCAACGACACCGACCAGGCCGAATTGGCTGCCTCCGGTGAACATCACCAGGGAGAGCACCATCGTCTGCCAGAGATTCAATCCGGCAGCAAGCGAAATCGCACCGAACGAAATGGCGTAGGCGCCGGTGGCGACGGCGACACCGCCTGCGTCCCGGAGTACCTGCGACCGGGTGACCGGCCACGTCGGATCCACGGAGTGTGCGGCCAGGTCGCCGGCCCGAGCGGCGCCGTCCTCGGCCTGAGCGGCCGGGTCGTCGGCCTCCGATCGGGAAGATTCTGTGCCCACCCGCGGGTCAGGGCGTCAGATCCGGCAGGAGGCCGGACGTCCGTCGCCGGCGCAGCCAGACCCGACGGCTACCGTCCGGAAACCGCAGCACCCTGGCCAGTTCCCACCCGGAGAATTCGGCGCGGATCGCCAGCATGGTGGCGGCCGCGGATCGAGACACCCTGGCGTCGATCCGCAACGGCCGGTAGTCGAAATCGTCGGACGGCACCCACGACGGCCGTCGGGATTGTTCGACCGGCGGCCGCTGCGGTGCGGTAGACCCCGGACTGTCTGCTGCCTGCGATGTCTCGTGACCGGTGATGGCCATCACCTCCGTGATCAGGGGCGGCGGATGCCGGCCGGGGAACGCCCGGGGACCGGCCGCAGCCGACACCGCACCTTACCCACGACAGCGGGGGCTCAGCGATCTCGAGCCGCGGCGACACCGCTCAGCCGACGGTCGGTGCACTGAACAGGTCGGAGCGGCCCTCGCCTTCCGCAAGCTGATCGCCGGAGTGTGCATCCGCAAGCTGACCTGTGGAATCACCAGATCCGGTGTCGGCGTCCGGGTCAGGACCGACACTCAACTTGAGCTCGGTGCGCAACAGGGACATCAGGCGGGTTCGGCGCGGAATCGAACCGATGTCACGGACCGCCCTGGACAGCGCCGGCCCGGCGGCGTGCACGACGGAAAGGTGCCGTCGGGCCCTGGTCAGTGCCGTGTACACCAGCGGCCGGGAGAGCATGGACCCCGCCTCCGGCGGCATCACGGCCACCACGGCGTCCCATTCCGAGCCCTGCGCTCGGTGCACCGTGATCGCCCAGCCGTGCAGCAGATCGCCCAACGCCTTCCCGGCGATCGCCGATTCGCCGCCGGTGAAGGCCACCTGCAGCGAGTTGTCGCCGCACGACAGGACGGTGCCGACCTCGCCGTTGGCGTAACCGGTCGGCTCCGCGTCGAGATGGTTGGCGGTTGCCACGACCCGGTCGCCCGAGTCGAACCCGCGTACCGTGCCCCGGCCGGGGTTGAGCACCGCCTTGAGCGCGCGGTTCAGCGCCTGTGTTCCGGCGGGGCCGCGGTGGACCGGCGTCACGACCTGGATCTGGTCGGGCTCGCAACCGAAGACCCGGGGCACAGAGTCGGTGACCAGTTGCACCACCCGCCGGGCAGCATCATCCGATCCTCTGGCCGGAACCACCACGACCTCATGGGTGGGGTCGGCAACCGGCGGAAGATCGCCGGCTCTGACCGCGGCGGCCAACCGGGCGATCGAACCGCCTTCGGTCTGCCGATACAGCGTGGTCAACTCGGTGACGGGCAGCTTCCCGCTGTCGATGAGGTCGCCCAGCACCCGCCCCGGCCCGATCGACGGAAGTTGGGCTGGGTCACCCACGATCACCAGGTGGGTCGAGTCGGACAGCGCGCGCAACAGGGCGGCAGCCAGTTCGACGTCGAGCATTGACGTCTCGTCGACCACGACAAGATCGGCCTCGACCGGGTTCAGCGAGTCGTGATCGAACACCGAGCCGGTGGCACCGGGCGCCGGAGGCCGAGCGCCGAGCAGTCTGTGCACGGTCGTCGCGTTGTTCCCGGCGAGTTCTTCCAGCCGCTTGGCTGCTCGGCCGGTCGGGGCGGCCAGCGCGATGGTGGCGTCCACCTTGCGGCACAGCGCCACGATCGCCGCGACCGTCCGGCTCTTACCGGTACCGGGGCCGCCGGTCAGCAGACTCACCCCGTGCGCCGCAGCCAACGCGACGGCGCCCGCCTGCACCTGGTCCAGTCCGCCGATCACGCCCTTGACCGCGCGCTGCCCAGCCATCGTGGAAGCAGTCCGGACCAGGCGTGCGATACCGGCAGCGATCTCGTCCTCGGCGCGGGCCAGCGGTTCCCTCGCGATCCACTGCTGCGCTGCGGACACTCCATCAGCTGAGACGGGATCGAACGGAGCAAGCCCCGGGACAAGATCGGCTGCGGCCGGATCTGGCGGGACAGCAGCGGTGGGGTCGGTCACTGCGACGACCGAGTCGGTGGCGGTCGCAGCCCGGATGGCCGCTTCGGCGTCCACCCCGAACGGCCGCAGCGCTCCGGCGACCTGTGATGCGGCCGCGACGGTGTGCCCGTCCCGGGCGTACCGGGCGAGGGTCCATTCGACCAGGGCACGGCCCCGTCGCGGATCGTCTCGTCGGACGTCCGGTTCGAGGAACCGGGCCAGCCTGTCCGCCTGGGCGACGGCGGCGTCCGGCAGCGCAAGCAGCCGCCAAGGGTCCGCGCGCAGCACCGCAGCCGACCCCTCGCCCAGGACGTCGGCGAGCCGGACGGCCCAGCGCACCGGGATCTCCTGCGGCGCCAGCAGTTCCGCGATCTCAAAGATCTGCCCGGCACCGATGAAGCTCATCACCAGACGGTTCGCCCGGCGCTCAGTCATCCGCGGGATCGACCCGAGCCTGGCCGCGGTGACGTCCGCCGGCGACCGGATGCCTGCCTCCGCGAGCTTGGCCGCCGTCGCCTGCCCAAGCCCTGGCCAGAGACCGGCGGCGCAGAACTCGGCGAACACGTCAGGCACGCCCGGACCCTACAGTCCGTGGGACGCGTCGGTCCCCGATCGATCCAGGGTTACGACGGCACGTCGGCCCCGGTGCTGACATCGTCCAGCGCGCCGCGGATCTCCGCCGGCAGCGAGATGTCCTCGGCGGCCAGCGACCCCAGCAGCTGCGCGCGATCTCGTGCGCCGATCACCACACTGGACACCGCGGGGCGATCCCGCACCCAGGCGCAGGCGACCGCGAGGGGTGAGGTTCCCAGTCCCTCCGCCGCGGTCGCGACGGCCTCGACGATCCGCGCCGCCTGCTCGGTGCGGTACCGACCGACGTACCGGGTGAACTGCGGTGACGCGCCGCGGGAGTCCGCGGGCGTGCCGTGCCGGTATTTACCGGTCAGGACGCCGCGGCCGAGTCCGGCCCAGGCCAGTAAACCGACACCGTGCGCGGCCGCCGCAGGCAGCACGGAGTGTTCCGGGCCGCGCTCGAGCAACGAGTACTCCGACTCCACCGACACCAGTGCACCGCCCGGTGACGCCCCGCGCAAGAATCCGGCGAGCGTCGCCAGCTGCCAGCCATTGACCCCCGACACACCGACGTAGCGGGTTCGCCCGGAGTCGACCGCCGTCCGCAGTGCGGCGCACGTTTCCTCGAACGGCACCTCCGCATCGAAGCCGTGCACCTGCCACAGGTCGACGTGGTCGGTACCGAGCCGGGCCAGGGATCCGTCCAGCGCGTCGAGCAGACGTCCACGCCCGCCGCCGACCCCGACGGTGGTGGTGGACAGCACGACCGTCGCCCGGCTGACCACCTCGGGAACGAGGGTGCCCAGGATGGTCTCGGCATCACCGTCGCCGTAGATGTTCGCGGTGTCGATCAGCGTGCCGCCGGCGCCGACGAACGCTTCCAGTTGAGCCGCAGCGGCTTCGGCGTCGGTGTCGCGGCCCCAAGTCATCGTGCCCAGGCCGAGCCTGGACACCTGCAGGCCACTGCGGCCGACGCGACGGGATTCCATGAACGCAACCTATCGAGTGCACTTCGCCGAATCCCGTAACCGGGCGTCCGTTTCGGTGTTCCCGCTGTGGCTGCGTGGTGTGAGCTGCGCGACCCCGGGGCGTCGGGATCGGTGGGCGAACCCGTCGCGGGTACCGTGACCGGGGCGTTCCGGCGACCACAGGGTGGGAAACCGTGGGCAGCGCGACCGCGGCGCCGCCTGAGCGGCGCCCGGTGCGGCCCGGACCGGAGTCGCATCCGTCGACCGCACCACCACCGCGCCGCGAGGGATTGCTCACCTGATACCGGCACACGAACAGCGAGGGGCGATCAGCAGCGTGACACGTCGAATCCGCATCGGGCTCAACCTGGGTTATGTCACCACCGCACAAGAGCTCGCCGACAATCTGGCCCTGGCGCAGGCTGCCGAGTCCCTCGGTTTCGACATGGTGTGGGCCGCGGAAGCGTACGGGTCGGACGCGGTGACGGTGCTGTCCGCGGTGGCCGCGCGGACCCACCGGATCGGTGTCGGCTCGGCCGTCCTGCAGATCCCCGGCCGCACCCCGGCGATGACGGCGATGACGGCGGCCACCTTGGACGCGTTGTCGGCGGGCCGCTTCCGTCTCGGCCTCGGGGTGTCCGGCCCTCAGGTATCGGAGGGCTGGCACGGTGTTCGCTTCGCCGACCCCGTCGGACGCACCAGGGAGTACGTCCAGATCGTCCGGCAGGCGCTGACCCGGCGCCGGGTCACCTCGGGCGGCGCGCATTTCACGTTGCCGTTGCCTGATGGACCTGGCAAGGCCCTGGTGCTGGCCCTGCAGCCTGTCCGGTCGGCGATCCCGGTGTACCTCGCGGCGCTCGGCCCGAAGAACCTGGACCTCACCGGCGAGATCGCCGACGGCTGGCTGGCAATATTCTTCGATCCGGACGCGGCCGCCGGATCGATCGACCGGATCAGGATCGCAGCGACGCGGGCCGGCCGGGACCCGGCCGACATCGACATCTGCGCTTCGGTCCCTGTTTCCGTCGCCGACGACCCTGTTGGGGCAGCGGACCGCGTCCGCGGCCATGCCGCGCTGTACATCGGCGGCATGGGTTCGGCGAAGACGAACTTCTATCACCGCACGGCCAGCGAGATGGGCTACCGGGAGCAGGCCGACCAGGTGCAGGAACGGTTCCTGTCCCGCGACTACGCGGGCGCGGCAGCGGCGGTGCCCTATGAGTTCATCGACCGCACCAGCCTGCTCGGTCCCAAGGAGCGGATCGGCGAGCGGATACAACGACTGACCGACGCAGGAGTGACCTCCCTGGCCGTGAACTGCTTCGATGCCGACCTCGAGTCCAAGATCGCCACCCTCACCACGGTCATGCAGGCCGTCGAGCAATCCGGAGCACGCGCGTGACCATTTGGCAGGCCATCATCCTGGGCATCGTGGAGGGCCTCACCGAGTTCCTGCCGGTGTCCTCCACCGGACATCTGACGATCGTGTCGAAGATGCTGGGGCTGTCCATCGACGACCCGTCGGTCACCGCCTTCACGGCCGTCATCCAGGTTGGCGCGATCATCGCGGTGATCATCTATTTCTGGTCGGACATCGTCACGCTGTTCCTGGCCTGGTTCCGCGGGCTCTTCGACGCCCGCCGGCGCTCGGATCCGGACTACCGACTGGCATGGCTCGTCATCATCGGCTCGCTGCCCATCGTGGTCGTCGGGTACCTCGGGCGACACCTGGTGACCGGTCCGTTGCGGAGCCTGTGGGTGGTCGCCTTCGCGCTGATCATCTGGGGCGGCGTCATGCTGCTGGCGGAGGCCGTCGCGAAGCAGGATCGCGGGGAGCGCGACCTCAACCTCACCGACGCCCTGCTGATCGGCTTCGCCCAGTGCCTTGCCCTTGTTCCCGGTGTCTCCCGGTCGGGCGCCACCATCTCGGTCGGTCTGATGCGCGGGCTGGATCGGGTGACGGCGACGAGACTGGCGTTCCTGCTGGGCATCCCCGCCCTGGTTGGCGCGGGTGTGTACGAACTGCCACCCGCATTGGCCGACGGCGGGGTCGGGTGGCTGCCGACCCTTGTCGGCACCGTGGTGTCGTTCGTCGTGGCGTACGCCTCGGTGGCCTGGCTGCTCCGATACGTCGCCGGCCACACGATCAAGATCTTCGTCTGGTATCGATGGGCGTTGGCGGCGGCGATCATCGTGGCGCTGAGCACTGGCGCGCTGGCGGCAACCTGACCCGGGCGCCGCTGTCGGGTAGTCCGTCCGGTGCGTTGCCGCAGAACCGAGGAAGAGTGCACATGACCCATGACGTCGGCACTGCCGCAGCGCCGACCGCGCCGACCGCGCCGGCCGCGAAGACCGAAGAGCCGCGCCCGCCGGTGTTGACCGTGCTGCTCGTCCGGCACGGACGCTCGACCGCCAATACCGCCGGTGTGCTGGCCGGCCGAACTCCGGGCGTGCAGTTGGACGAGCACGGCCGGCAGCAGGCCGAAGAGGTCGCGCAACGGCTGGCCGGGATCACCGTCGACCGGCTCATCTCCTCGCCGCTCGAACGCTGCCTGCAAACGGTGACGCCGTTCGCCGGCGCGATCGGTCTGCAGATCGAGCGGGAAGATCGGTTCGCCGAGGTCGACTACGGGAATTGGTCGGGCAGACCCCTCAAGGATCTCGCCACGGAACCGTTGTGGCGGACCGTTCAGCAGCATCCGTCGGCAGCCGTCTTCCCGGGCGGTGAGGGGCTCGCCGCGGTGTCCAGTCGTGCTGCGGAGGCGATCCGTGACGTCCGGCTCTCGGCGGTCAAGGACCAGACCGTGCTCATCTGCTCACACGGGGACGTCATCAAAGCGATCCTTGCCGACGCGCTCGGCATGCACCTGGACTGTTTCCAGCGGATCATCGTCGCGCCCGCGTCGTTGTCCGTCGTCCGCTACACCGCCCTGCGTCCGTTCGTCGAGCGGATCAACGACACCGGTGATCTCGGCTCGCTGCGTCCGCCTCCTCCCGAGGCGGACGCAGACGCCGCCGCAAGGGGCGGGGGAGCGGATTCCGGTACCGCCGATCCGGTGCGCGCCGACGCCGCCGTCCTGGCCGGAACCGGTGGATCGGTGGGTGACGCCGAGTCGGCGTCCGACGCCGTGCCGGGCGGGATCTCGCGCTGAAGTGTTGCCCTAAGCTCGGAGGTGCCATGTCGCGACAGATCCACGTCTTCCGCTCACCCGATCGGTTCCTCGCCGGAACGGTCGGGCAGCCCGGCGAACGAGAATTCTTCCTGCAGGTCGTGGACGGCCGCAGGGTGCTCTCGGTGGCCTGCGAGAAGCAGCAGGTCGCCGTGCTCGCCGACCGGCTCGGGTCGCTGATCACCGAGGTTGCCCGCCGCTTCGGCGCGCAGGCGGAATCGGATCGCGCCGGCACGGCTGCCGACCTGGCATTGTCCACGCCGGTCGACGCCGAGTTCCGCGTCGGCACCATGGGTCTGGCCTGGGACGGTGAGGGCTCGCAGGTGATCGTCGAGCTGCTGGCGCTGTCCGAGGAGGAGGTCGGCGAGGACATCGTCCTGGAGGACAACGAGGAAGGCCCCGACGCGCTGCGGGTGTTCCTGTCGCTCGGTGAGGCTCGGGACTTCGCCAAGCATGCCGAGGCCATCGTCGCCGCGGGACGGCCGCCCTGCCCCCTGTGCGGCAACCCGCTGGATGCGGAAGGCCACATCTGTCCGCGGCTGAACGGGTACCACCGCGGTGCCATCGGCTGACCGGACGGAGCAGATACCGGACGACGTCGTCGCCGAGATCATCTGCAGCGGTGAGATCTCGGTCACCGGTAGGTTGAGCGACGCCTCCAATCTCACGTTGCTCGGTGAGGCCGCCCTGGACGGTCTATCCGTGTCCTGCATCTACAAACCCGTCCGCGGCGAACGCCCGCTCTGGGACTTCCCCGACGGCACCTTGGCGGAGCGGGAACGCGCGGCGTTCCTGGTCGCCCGCAGCGCCGGGTGGAACTGCGTTCCACTGACCGTGCTGCGGGATGGTCCCTACGGATCGGGGATGGTGCAGCGATGGATCGATGACGCCGAACCCGAGGACGTGGTGGACCTCGTCCCCGTGAAGAAGATCCCTGCGGGCTGGCTCGCGGTGCTCCGCGCCGTGGACCAGGACGGCAGTTCGGTCGCCCTCGCGCACGCCGACACGCCCAGCCTGGCGACTCTTGCCGGCTTTGATCTGGTGGTGAACAACGCCGACCGCAAGGGTTCTCATGTGCTCCCGCTGCCGGACGGCCGGGTGCTCGGCGTCGACCACGGGCTGACCTTCCACACCGACGACAAGCTCCGCACCATCCTGTGGGGGTGGGCCGGACGCGCCCTGCCGGACGACGTCCTGACGGGCATCGGCCGGCTGCGGGAGGATCTCGAGGACCGGCTGGGCGACGACCTCGCCGGGCTGCTCACCATCACAGAGCTGCGCGCGCTCCGAGCCAGGCTCGACAAGCTGGGCGCCACAAAGACTTTCCCGCGTCCACCGGCGCACCGCACGCCGATCCCGTGGCCCCCGCTGTGAGCGTGCTGGCCGGCCTGACCCGGACCGCGAGCCGGGCGTTCGGCGGACTGGCCCTTGATGCCTCCAGCGGCCTGGCCCGGGCCGGTGAGGCAGCACGGGCTGCGCTGACCGGCACCACGATCGGGCCGGCAACACTGCGCGTGCACGTCGTCATCCTCTCCGACGAGCACGGAACGCCGTTGACCACCGCAGAGGCAATCCAGCCATCGTTGGAACTCGCCACCGACGTGCTCACCGCCGAGGCGGGGATCCGGGTGCGGCTCACCGGCACCCAGGTGATCGACGAACCGGCGCCGGCCCAGGCATTGGACCCGCGGGCGAACAAGCTGCTGCTGCTCGATGACGTGCTGGGACGCACCGACTTCTACCGTCGGCACTCGGCACCGGTCGACCTGTCGGCCATGGTCGTCGGCGCCCCGGTCACCGTCATCGTCGTGCGGAACATCGCCGGCCGCGTCACCGGCTGCTCACTGGGCATCTCTGCCGACTGGGTGATCGTGCAGTCCTCGCTGTTCGATCCCGGGCAACGCAACACCTACGACGAGACCGTGCTGGCGCATGAACTCGGCCACGCGCTGAACCTGCCGCATGTCCGGATGACGCGGAACCTGATGTTCCCGGCGTCCTCCCCGCCGGAGCAGATCCGCGGCACCCAGTTACAGGGCTGGCAGACGGCAATCCTGCACGCGAACCGCCACGTCATCCCCGGCTTGCCCGCCTGACCTGGTTGGGGTTGCGGAGCGCATCAGTCGCGGTGGACCGAACCCCCGCCGGGCTCGGATTAGGGTGGACGGGTGCAGTCCTGGAACCGCCCTCCCGTCCCCTCCCTGCCCGGTCCGAGCGTCCCGTTGCGACTGCACGACACCGCGTCGGCGTCGGTTCGTCTCACCACGCCGGGTGACACGGCCACCCTGTACGTGTGCGGCATCACCCCGTACGACGCCACCCATCTCGGGCATGCCGCGACGTACCTGGCATTCGATCTCGTCCAGCGGATCTGGCTGGACAACGGCCACCGGGTGCACGCCGTGCAGAACATCACCGACATCGACGACCCACTGCTCGAGCGGGCCGAACGCGACGGCATCGACTGGCAGGCTCTGGCGGCCCGTGAGATCCAGCTGTTCCGTGATGACATGACGGCCCTGCGCGTGCTGCCGCCCCGGGACTACATCGGCGCGGTCGAGGCGATGGACGAGGTGTCGGCTGCCGTGGATGCGCTGCTGCGGGCGGGGGCCGCCTACCGCGTCGACGACGCGGAGCATCCGGACGTCTACTTCGACCTGAGTGCCGCGCCGAAGTTCGGTTACGAGTCGCACTACGACCTGGCGACGATGCTCGCGCTGTCGGCCGAACGTGGCGGTGACCCGGAGCGGGCCGGCAAGCGCACTGCGCTGGACCCGCTGCTGTGGCGGGTCCAGCGTCCGGGTGAGCCGTCCTGGGACTCCCCGATGGGCCCCGGGCGTCCGGGCTGGCACATCGAGTGCGCGGCGATCGCCGGCAACCGGCTGGGAGACACGATCGATGTGCAAGGCGGCGGAAGCGATCTGATCTTCCCGCACCACGAATGCTCCGCGGCGCACAGCGAGGTGCTGACGGGGGTGCGGCCGTTCGCCGGGCATTACACCCACGCCGGGATGATCTCGCTCGACGGCGAGAAGATGTCCAAGTCCAGGGGCAATCTCGTGTTCGTCTCCCGGTTGCTGGCCGCCGGCGTCGATCCGATGGCCATCCGTGCGGCGCTGCTGGCCGGCCACTACCGCAGCGACCGGGCATGGTCCGACGACCTGCTCAGCACAGCGCAGGACAGGCTCGATCGGTGGCGCGCCGCTGCGGGCCGCCGCGGGGCGGACGCCGGCCCGGTGCTGCAAGAACTTCGGGAAAAGCTTGCCGACGACCTCGACACCCCGGGAGCGCTCGCGGTTCTCGATCGCTGGGCCGCCGACGAGACGCTCGACGGCCGGTTGCCGGCCGAGGCCGCTGACGCATTGCTGGGTATCTCGCTGCAGTGAGGGGTACAGGCGTGCTGCACGCACCACACAGGGCAGGCCGCCGACTCCCGGCGGCCGCCGGAGGAAAGGGGAGTCATGGCTGACGTCGAGCCACAGCGCGATACACCCACCGAAGAAGAGAAGCGGGCCGCGGCCGGCGCCGAGGATTACGACGGCGAGCCGATCTCCGACGCCGAATTCGCCGAAGTGTGGGAGGCGCCGTCAGCGCGCGGCGAGTCGGGTTCGGATTCGAACCGGTCCGGCGGCGACATGGCCGGTGGCGACCAGGCCGGTACCGGCGAGGGCGAGCCGACGCCGACCCATCATCGCGGCGAATCGTCCTGACGACCTTCAACGCACCCCACAGCCGCGCCGAGATCGGCGCCCCGCCGCGCTGAGAACTCTGCGTGCCGGCCCGCGTCAGGCGTCTACGCCCGGCGCGGGCCCAGCACGCAGAACTCGTTGCCCTCCGGGTCCGCCAGAACCACCCACGGCACCTCGCCCTGGCCGATGTCGGCGTGGGTGGCGCCCAGTTCGACCAGTCGCGCGACCTCGGCGCCCTGATCCACCGGACGGAAATCCAGGTGCAGTCTGTTTTTCTGCGTCTTGCGATGCGCGGCAGCGCCGAACAGCAGCCCCGGCAGCGTGTCCGGAGTCGGGCGGATCTCGAACTCCTGCGGGTCGTCGTCGACGACCACCCAGCCCAGCGCCTGCGCCCACCAGGTGCCCAGCGCCCGCGGGTCGATCGAGTCGATGATGACCTGCTCCCACTCGAGCATCATCGGGACCGGCCGCCTGCCTCTCCGGGACGGGGACCACGGCGGCGCAGGTAGCGCTCGAATTCGGCCGCAATGGATTCGCCGGAAGCCGGCTTGAGCGGTTCGTCCTCTTCCTCCCGCTCCTCCAGAGCCCTGATGTACTCGGAGATCTCGTCATCCTCGGAGGCGATCTGGGACACCTCGGTCTCCCACTCGGCGGCCTGGTTCGGCAGGTTGCCCAGCGGCACCTCGATGTCCAGGATCTCCTCCACCCGATGCAGCAGGGCCAGCGTCGCCTTGGGCGAGGGGGCTTGCGACACGTAGTGCGGCACCGACGCCCAGAACGACAGCGACGGGATGCCGGCCTGCACACAGGCGTCCTGGAACACGCCCGAGATGCCGGTCGGGCCCTCGTACCGGGATCGGGTCAGTCCCAGGCGGGCAGCGGTCTTCTGGTCGTGCGCCGAACCGGTCACCTGGATCGGCCGGGTGTGCGGCACGTCCGCCAGCAAGGCGCCGAGTCCGATCACCGTCGCGACCTGGTGATCGACAGCGATCTTGAGCAGCTCGTCGCAGAACGCTCGCCAGCGGAAGTTCGGCTCGATGCCGTGCACGAGGATGACATCGCTGGGGGAGTCGTTCAACCTGCAGGCCGACAGCCTGGTGGTGGGCCAGTCGATGGTCCTGGTGACGCCGTCGATGAGCCGGACCGTCGGTCTGGACACTTGGAAGTCGTAGTAGCCCTCTGGATCGAGCTCGGTCAGCGGGGTCGCATCCCAGGTCAGGCCGAGCTGCTCGACGGCGGCGGTGGCGGCGTCTCCGGCGTCATTCCACCCCTCGAAGGCGGCGATCATCACCGGGTTGCGCAGGGCCGGGAACTCAGTCACGCAGCTCAGCCTACGTCCGTCGTCGGGCCTGTCCGCGTCACACGCGCGCAGCAACAGCGCTTCGGCGATGCTCGTGCACGACTTACCCTGTACCAGTGACCAAGCCCGCTGTGCACCCGTTGCTGGCCGCGCTCGCCGAGCGCGTTGTCGTCGCAGACGGCGCGATGGGCACGATGTTGCAGGCCCAGGACCCGTCGCTGGACGATTTCGCCGGGCTCGAGGGATGCAACGAGATCCTCAACGTCACCCGCCCGGACATCGTGCGCGCCGTCCACAGGGGGTATCTCGAGGTGGGCGTCGACGCCATCGAGACCAACACCTTCGGTGCGAATCTGGCGAACCTTGCCGAGTACGGCATCCAGGATCGGATCTTCGAGCTCGCCCGGGCTGGCGCGGCCCTGGCGCGCGCGGAGGCTGACAGCTTCGGCACGCCGGAGCAGCCACGTTTCGTGCTGGGCTCGGTCGGTCCCGGCACCAAGCTGCCAACGCTCGGGCACGCGCCCTACGTGGCCCTGCGTGAGGCCTACCGCGAGCAGGTCGCCGGGATGCTCGAGGGCGGCATCGACGCGGTGCTGGTGGAAACCTGCCAGGATCTGCTGCAGACGAAGTCGGCCGTGCTCGGCGCGAAGCGGGCGATGACCGCCGCCGGCCTCGAGGTGCCGTTGATCGTGCACGTGACGGTGGAGACCACCGGAACGATGCTGCTGGGTTCCGAGATCGGCGCCGCGCTCACCGCCCTCGAACCGCTCGGCATCGACTACATCGGGTTGAACTGCGCCACCGGCCCGGCCGAGATGAGTGAGCATCTTCGCTATTTGTCCCGGCACGCGAAGGTCGGCGTCTCGGTGATGCCGAACGCGGGACTGCCACAGCTCGGACCGAACGGGGCTGTGTACCCGCTCACGCCGCCGGAACTGGCGCAGGCATTGTCCGGTTTCGTCCGGGAATTCGGGCTGGGCCTTGTCGGCGGCTGTTGCGGGACGACCCCCGAGCACATGCGCCAGGTGGTCGAGGCCGTGCGGGACGTCACGCCGGCCGCGCGCCGGCCCCGCCCGGACCCGGGGCTGTCCTCGCTGTACCAGGCGGTTCCGTTCCAGCAGGATGCATCGGTGCTGATGGTCGGCGAACGGACAAACGCCAACGGCTCCAAGGCTTTCCGCGAAGCGATGCTGGCCGAGAACTGGCAGCAGTGCATCGACATCGCCCGCGCCCAGACCCGCGACGGCGCGCATGTGCTGGACCTGAACGTGGACTACGTCGGCCGGGACGGGACCGCCGACATGTCCGCGCTGGCCTCGCGGCTGGCCACCGCGTCGACGCTTCCGATCATGATCGACTCCACCGAACCGGCCGTCATCCAGGCCGGGCTGGAGCACCTGGGCGGTCGGTCCATCGTCAACTCGGTGAATTTCGAGGATGGTGACGGCCCGGATTCCCGGTACACCCGGATCATGCAGTTGGTTGCCGAGCACGGATCAGCGGTGGTCGCGCTGACCATCGATGAACAGGGCCAGGCCCGCACCCGAGACCACAAGGTCGCCATCGCCGAGCGGTTGATCGCCGACCTCACCGGCAAGTGGGGAATGCGCGAAACCGACATCGTGGTGGACTGCCTGACGTTCCCGATCGCCACCGGCCAGGAGGAAACCCGCCGCGACGGCATCGAGACCATCGAGGCCATCAGGGAACTCAAGCGCCGGCACCCCGATGTGCACACGACACTCGGTGTCTCCAACGTGTCCTTCGGCCTGAACCCTGCCGCACGTCAGGTGCTGAATTCGGTGTTCCTCGCCGAATGCACGGCGGCGGGCCTGGATTCGGCGATCGTGCACCCATCGAAGATCCTGCCGATGGCTCGCATCCCGGAGGAACAGCGCACGGTCGCGCTGGATCTGGTGTACGACCGGCGCGGTGTCGACTCTTCCGGGGCGGACTACGACCCGCTGCAGAAGGTGCTGGAGATCTTCGACGGCGCGACCACCGCCGCCGGTCGCGCCACCCGGGCCGCCGAGTTGCTGCTGCTACCGCTCGACGAGCGCCTGCAGCGACGGATCATCGATGGCGAGCGCAACGGTCTGGAGGCCGACCTCGACGAAGCGATGCAGACCCGTAAGCCGCTGGAGATCATCAACGACACCCTTCTGGAAGGCATGAAGACCGTCGGTGAGCTTTTCGGCTCCGGCGCCATGCAATTGCCGTTCGTGCTCACCTCTGCCGAGGTGATGAAGCTGGCGGTGGCGTATCTCGAGCCGCACATGGAGAAGGCGGATTCCGGCGGGAAGGGAACCATCGTGCTCGCCACCGTCAAGGGCGACGTGCACGACATCGGCAAGAACCTGGTCGACATCATCCTTTCCAACAACGGCTATTCCGTCGTGAATCTCGGCATCAAGCAACCGATCTCGACGATCCTGACTGCCGCACAGGATGCCGGCGCCGACGCGATCGGGATGTCCGGGCTACTGGTCAAGTCGACGGTGATCATGAAGGAAAACCTCGAGGAGATGAACACCAGGGGGGTCGCCGAGAAGTTCCCGGTGCTCCTCGGCGGTGCTGCGCTGACCCGCTCCTATGTGGAGAACGATCTGTCATCGGTGTTCAAGGGCGACGTCCGGTACGCGCGGGACGCCTTCGAGGGCCTGCGGTTGATGGACGGCGTGATGTCGCGCAAGCGCGGCCTGGACCCGGTCGCTGCCGCCGCCGATGCAGCCAAGGTCGCCGAACGCAAGGCCAGGCATGAGCGATCGCTTCGGATTGCGGAGAAGCGACGGGCCGCAGCAGCTCTCGAGAACCAGGCGGCGGAGCCGGTGCCGACCCGGTCCGACGTTGCCCTCGACAACCCGGTCCCGACCCCGCCCTTCTGGGGTTCCCGCGTGGTGAAAGGTATTGCGCTGGCCGACTACTCGTCGATGCTGGACGAGCGGGCCACCTTCATGGGTCAGTGGGGACTGCGCGGCTCCAAGGGCGGCAATGGGCCGAGCTACGAGGAACTCGTCGAAAAGGAAGGCAGACCGCGGCTGCGGTACTGGCTGGATCGGCTGCACACCGAAAAGGTGCTGCAGGCGGCCGTGGTCTACGGCTACTTCCCGTGTGTGTCCGAAGGCGACGAAGTCGTCGTGCTGGCCGAACCCGACATCAGCGCCCCCGAAGTGACCCGGTTCTCGTTCCCGCGGCAGCGCCGGGACCGACACCTGTGCCTGGCGGATTTCTACCGTCCGCGCTCGTCGGGGGAGACCGACGTCATCGGGTTCACGGTGGTGACCATGGGTCAGCGCATCGCGGACTTCGCGAATGAGTTGTTCGCTGCCAACGCGTATCGCGATTACCTCGAGGTGCACGGCCTGTCCGTGCAGTTGACGGAGGCCCTCGCGGAATTCTGGCATCAACGGATCCGTTCGGAGCTCGTCTTTCCGGATGGCACCTCGGCGGCCGCCGAGGACTCCGACGACATCGAGCGCTTCTTCGATCTGGAGTACCGGGGTGCGCGGTATTCGTTCGGTTACCCGGCCTGCCCTGATCTGACGGAGCAGACCAAGGTGATGACGCTGCTCGAGCCCGGCCGCATCGGTGTCGAGCTGTCCGAGGAGTTCCAGTTGCACCCGGAGCAGTCGACGTCGGCGCTGGTCGCGCACCACCCCGAAGCGAAATACTTCGCGGCCCGGTGAACGGCGACCTCGGCACCGACCTGGAAACCCTCGGCGGGGTGCTGTTCGACATGGACGGCACCCTGGTCGATTCAGAACGGCTCTGGACGGTGTCCATGGACCGGGTCGCGGAACATCTCGGCGGAGTGGTCAGCCCGGAGAGCAGATCGGCGATGATCGGTAAGCCGATACCGGAGTCGGTGGCCATGTTGCTGGAGGAGTTCGGTTCCAGCAACGGCGTCGAGGACACCACCGCTCTGCTGCTGGGCATCACGGCGGAGATCTTCGCCGAGGATCTGCTGTGGCAGCCGGGCGCCGAGGAACTGATCGACGCCACCAGGGCGGCCGGCCTGAGGACCGCGCTGGTGACGAACTCGCCTCGCCGGCTGGTGGATGTCGCGCTGGGGTTGCTGGGCTCACACCGCTTCGACGTCACCGTCTGTGGGGATGACGTCGAAAACGGAAAACCTGATCCGGAGCCCTATCTGAAGGCGATCGGTGCGCTCGGCCTGTCGGCGGAGAACTGCCTGGCCGTGGAGGACTCGCCATCCGGGACGATGGCGGCGGTATCCGCCGGAATCCCGGTGCTCGTGGTGCCGTCGGAGGTCCCGGTGCCGGAGGGGCCGGGGCGGATCTTCGCCTCCTCCCTGCTCGGCGCCACCGTCGACGAACTACGGCACATCCACCACGAGTTCCGCCGCTCCGTCCGCCGCGGGGCGGCGTGAAGCTGACGATCCGGGTGGCCGGCGTCGCAACCCCCGACGTCGCCTGGGACCGTTACGTGCACCCGGGCATGTGGCATACCTGGTCGCCCCAGATCAGCTCGGTGGACGCCACCGACAGCACGTTGCGGACCGGCAGCAGCGGCACCGTGCACGGCCCGCTCGGGGTGAGTGTTCCGTTCACCGTGCTCGATGTGGACGCCGAGAAGCGCTCCTGGAGCTGGCGTGTCGCCGCGATGGCGATCACGCTGACGTTGCACCACGCCGTATCGCTGTCGAACGAGAAGGCACTCGGCGGCTCGGCCACCACGCTGGTCATCGACGGGCCGGCGCCGGTGGTGCTGGCCTACGCTCCGTTGGCGCGACTGGCCCTGGGCAAGCTGGTCGGCTGAGCAGGGTGGCGGAAGTAGGCTCCGTCGATGGCCGCCGGCGGGGCATCCGAGGAAAGGCCGCCGACCGATCTCGTCGTCTGCCGCGAGTTGGCCGCGCGGGAGCCGATCTTTCATCGCGCCGAGTTCGGCACGAGCCCGGCCGACTTCGCCGCGATGATCACCGACGACTACTGGGAGGTCGGTGCCTCCGGCCGGGTTTATACCCGCGACGTGATCCTTCAGGTCTTGTCCGACCGTCATCGGGCGCCGGTGGTCGACGACGACTGGCGGGTCGTCGGCTTCGCGTGCCACCAGTTGGCCGCTGACCTCTTCCAGGCGTACTACACACTCTGGCAGGGCGACCGGTGTACGAGACGATCAACCCTGTGGCGTAGAACTACAGACGGTTGGCGGGCCGTGTACCACCAGGGAACTGTGGTTCAGGACTTCTGACTCGTTGGAGTGATCGAGTCGAAAAGAATGCTGACAATCGGTGAGCGTCGGCCTCCCCATGGCGGTAGAGTCCCTCGACCGTGATCTGAAGTGATTGCAGCGATTGTTGCCTCAGGGCTCGCCAACAAAGGGAACCGCAGAAAATCTGGGCAGGGTGGGCATCGATGCCGACTTTCCGCGTTCTGCTCGACAGCGCCGACCTGCAGAAGATTCGTTTGCTCCCGTCGGTGGATCCGATCGATGAATTGGTGGCCGCGGCGCACGAATTCGCTGCCCGGCGTGATCATCCGATGTGGGGAGGCTGGACGCGCCGCACGGTCGCCGCCCTGGGATCCACTGCGGCCCCGGTGCTGTCGGTGATGAACTCCGGTTACGTGCAGATCTTCACCGCACCGACCGGCGAGACGATCGGTCGAAACTTCGAGGAGGCGGTCGACTCGGTGCTGTCGGGACGGGTCTCGGATTGGCGGGAGACAGTCGACGCACTGGCCGACGTGGGCGTGGACTCCGGACCCATCAGGGCCATCGCGGACGGTCAGCCGGGTGCGCTCGCCCAGTACGGCGCGGTACTGCGGCGTTTCAACGGCGCTGCCATCGCCCCCTATCTGCCGCGGGTGTCCTCGAGGGTGTCGGCGGTCCGGGATGGGCATCTGCGGGTACTGGCCGAGGAGGGAGTGGACAAGCTGCTGAATGGCCTGCACCCCGGCATCACCTGGACATTCCCCTGGCTGACGATCCGCAAGAAGGCACACAAGACCAACTGCGCTCACAATGTCGTCCGAAGTCAGACGCCAGGGGGCGACATCGTCCATGGCCTCGGCCGAGGGCTGCTTCTGCAGCCCTCGTTCTTCGCCGAGGAGCCGTGTCTGAAAGTCGCGGGCGACGACTACGACATGCCGGTCCAACTGAACTTCCCGATCCCGATCGTGTGGCAACTGCTCACCGACCCGGCCGACGACGTCCACCGGGACCCGCTCGGAGATCTGATGGGCGCGACGAGAGCGTCCGTGCTGCAAGCGCTGCACGAGCGTCAACACACGACATCCAGCCTAGCGAAAGCGATTCATGTGTCTGCCGCGACGGCCAGCGAGCACACCGCCGTCCTGCGCGCGGCGAACTTGGTGACGACCACCAGGCAGGGCAATCACGTCACGCATGATCTGAGTGCGCTCGGCCAGACGCTGCTCAACTCCACCGGTTGTTGAACCGGCGACGTGCGATATTCCGTTGCCGCCGGTCGACCGAATACGGTGATGAGGGCCGCCGGTGGTCCGAAGGTCGCCCGTGGCGGTCAGTCATCCCGACCACGGTGACGCGCGGCGATCCCGGCTCAGGGTGCTGCGGAGCCCCGATGGTCCTCCTGCGCGACCAGCGCCTCGAGGTCGGACAGCCGGTCGAGCCCGCGCAGCGGCTGCGCCAACCGGTGATTCCCGGTGAACTCGGCGCGGTGCCGGTTCAGAAACCACCAGTAACCCGCCGAGTAGGGGCACGCCTGCTCGCCGACCCGGACCGACGGCCGGTAAGCGCACCCGCCGCAGTAGTCGCTCATCCTGTCGATGTAGGCACCGCCGGAGGCATAGGGCTTCGTGGTGATCCGCCCACCGTCCGCGTACTGCGACATCCCCGTGGCGTTGGGCACCATCACCCAGTCATAACCGTCGATGAAGGCGCGGTGGAACCAGTCCATCACCTGTTCCGGCTGCCACCCACGTTGCATGGCGTAGTTGCCGAGCACCATCAGCCGCGGGATGTGGTGCACCCAGGCGTGGTCGCGCACCCCCGCCAGCACCGACGACAGGCATCGCGCCCGGACAGCGTCGGCGTCGAGCTCCGCGAACCAGCGCGGCAGGTCCGTGTCGGCGCGTAATGCGTTGCGGTGCCGGTAGTCCGGTCCGAGATACCAGTAGAGATTCCAGATGTAGTCCCGCCAGCCGATCACCTGCCGGATGAACCCTTCGACCGAGGACAGCGGCACGTCACTGTTCCGGTAGGCAGCTTCGACCTGACGGACGACATCCAGCGGATCGAGCAGGCCGAGGTTGAGTGACGCCGAGATCAGGGAGTGCGACATCCAGGCGTCGCCGGCGAGCATTGCGTCCTCGTAAGGACCGAAGGTTCCCAGCCGATGCTCGACGAAGTGGTCCAACCGGGCCTGGGCCTCCGTGGTGGTGGCCGGGAAACGCCGCGGCCCGTCGACGCCGATGAAGCTCACGTCACCATCGGCCTGCCAGCGATCCAGATCGCGTCGCACTTCTTCGTCGATCTCGTCCTCGACCGGCCACCACGGCTCTGGTACTCCGAGGCCGGTCTCACCCTTCGGCGGGGGAAGCCGGTTGTCGGCATCGAGGTTCCAACGACCACCGGCGGGTTCCTCGCCGTCCATCAGTACGCCGAACCGCCGACGCGCCAATCGGTAATGGTCCTCCATCAACAGCCTGTGGGCACCCCGCCCGTCCGCCCAGGCGCGAAAATCCTCCATGGACGTCGCGAACCCGCGAGCCGGCAGCAACAGTGCCCCCGGCAACGCGTCCACCAGCCGCTTCGCTGCGAAGCTGGTCGGGTGGCACACCGACACCTGCAGATCATCCAGCGCCTCGGTGTAGGTCCGCGCGCGCCGGTAGTCGCACTGCTCACCCAACTCTGCGGCCCTGTGCCGCATGGCCGACAGCACGAGATGGGCCTTCTGCCGGTGAAACCGCCGCCGGGCGAACACATTCCGCGACTCGACGATCAGGATCGACTGATCAGGCGAGTCGACGAAGTGCGGGCCGAGTTGGTCACCGAACAGCCAGCGCGTGTCGCCGGACCGTGCACCGGACACCTGGAAGGATCTCGATCCCCGGGTCGATCCGCGGGTCATCCGCCTGCCGGGGCCAGGATCGTGGCCGAATGTGCGGGCGCCGTCATACTGCCGGGTTGCACATCGACGCCCGGCACGGTGGCCAGCAGCACGGATCCGACGGGGCCGTCCAACGGGATCTTCTGCTCGGCGTCGGCGAAGTTGACGGCGATGCGAAGGCCCGACCGATCGACCAGCAACCAACGCTGGTCGTCGTCGAAACTCACCCGGTTGCTGCCGAATCGCGGGTCGGTCAGCTCGGCGCGCTCTCGCCGGATCCGTGCGAGATCTCGATACAGCTCGAGTATCTCGGCGTGTCTGCCGGCTGCCGATTCGTCCCACTTCAGCTTGGCGTCGAGGAAGGTGGACTCGGCCTGCGGATCGGGGACCACATTCGGATCCCAGCCCATCCTGGCGAACTCCTCCAGCCGCCCTTCGCGGGTCGCCTCACCGAGATCAGGATCCGGATGGGAGGTGAAGAAGGCCCACGGGGTCGACGCCGCCCACTCCTCGCCCATGAACAACATCGGCGTGAACGGCCCGGTCAGCACCAGCACAGCGGCGATGGCCAACTGCTCATGGGACAGCTGCGCGGTCAGCCGGTCGCCGGTGGCGCGGTTGCCGATCTGGTCGTGATCCTGCGCGTACCCGACGAAGCGCCAGCTGGGCGTCGACAGGGTGTCCACCGGACGGCCGTGATGGCGCCCGCGGAAGCTGGAGTACGTCCCGTCATGGAAGAACGCCTTGGTGAGCACCTTGGCGATTGCCGACATCGATCCGAAATCGGCGTAATAGCCGTCCTTCTCGCCGGTCAGGGCCACGTGCACGACATGGTGGAAATCGTCGTTCCACTGCGCGGTCAGGCCGTACCCGCCGGCCTCCCGGGGGGTGATGAGTTTTGGGTCGTTCAGGTCGGATTCGGCGATGAGGGTGAGCGGACGGCGGACGTGCGGGGCGAGGGCGTCCACCTCGACGGAGATTTCTTCCAGCAGGTGTTTGGCGTGGGTGTCGGCCAACGCGTGGACGGCATCGAGGCGTAGGCCGTCCACGTGATAGTCACGCAACCACATCTGCACGTTGTCCAGGATGTACCGGCGAACCTCACCGGAGTCTGGACCGTCGAGGTTGATGACGTCGCCCCAGGTGCTGCGCGCCCCGGAGTCCGTCAGGTAGGGGCCGAACCTCGGCAGGTAGTTGCCGCCCGCGCCGAGGTGGTTGTAGACGACGTCCTGGATGACGGCGATGCCGCGCTGATGGCAGGCGTCGACGAAGCGTTGGTAGGCGCGCGGGCCGCCGTAGGTCTCCTGCACGGTGAACCACAGCACACCGTCGTAGCCCCAGTTGTGGGTCCCGTTGAATCCGTTGACGGGCAACAACTCCACCATGTCGACGCCGATCGACACCAGGTGCTCCAGCCGCTCGATGGCCGAGTCCAGGGTGCCCTCCGGGGTGAAGGTGCCGACGTGCATCTCGTAGATCAGGCCGCCGCCGAGTTGCCTTCCGGTCCACGCCCGGTCGCCCCAGGTGTACGCGGCGTGCTCGAAGGTGCGGGACAGACCTTCCACGCCGGTGGGTTGCCGGCGGGAGCGCGGATCCGGCAGCACGGCCGGGTCGTCGTCGATGCGAAAGCCGTACTCGATGTCGTCTTCGGTCCCCGAGATGTCCGCCGGGACCGTGCCGCCGCGCGCGGTCGCAGCTGCTGAGGCCAGGTCACCCGTCCACCATTCGCCGTCCTGGGTGTCCATCGGGTGGTCGGCGCCGCCGACCACGAGTTGGACCTTGGAGGCCCGTGGTGCCCATACCCGTACTGTTCGGGTCATCATCGCCTCGCCGCAGTTCGTCGGTGTGCTGTCGTGTCTTCTGTCATGTCTTGCCTGAACCCGGCCCGCCGGGCCCGGCTGTCGGGGTAGCCCGGCCGGAGTGCCGGACAGCCGTGATCAGTTGTGGGCTCGGTCCTGGATGAGCAGCGCAACGGGGTAGATCTGAAGGAGATCCGCCACCTTGGTGGCGCCGTCGAACGTCCTTCCGGTCAGCTCGTCCGTCCATCGGCCCGAGGGCAGGTCGAGGGACGTGTCACCCCAGCCGCCTGCAGCGGCGAGCCCTGCGGGCAGGCGGGTGGCCAGGGTGATCGCACCGCCGCGATCGAATGCGAAGGCATGGTTTGCCGCGGATCCTGTCGCCGTCAGCGGTGTGTAGTCCGCGAACAGTTCCGGCCGGTCGCGGCGCAGCCGTAGTGCCCGGCTCACCACCAGCAGCTTGGCTGCACCTTCGTCGTCGATCTCCGGCTGCCAGCCGTCATCGATCCTGATGAGCAGTTCGGTACGGCGTAGGTAGTCCACCGGTCGCCGGTTGTCCGGATCCACCAGCGACAGGTCCCAGAGTTCGGTGCCCTGATAGACGTCGGGGACACCGGTCGAGGTCAACTGGATCAGCTTGGCGGACAGGGAGTTGGACCAGCCGGGCGGTCGCAACCGGTCCACGGTCGCGACCATGTCGGCATGGAGTGCCGCGTCGTCGTAGATCGCGTCGACCAGCGCATGCAGGCGCTGTTCGAACGAGGCGTCGGAGTCGATCCAGGTGGTGGAGTTGCCGGCTTCACGCGCGGCCTTCTCGGCGTAGGCGTGCAGCCGCTCGCGCTCGATCGGCCAAGCGCCGACGGCGGCCTGGAACACCAGGTTCGCCAGCGGTCCGTCTCCGAGCGGCGCCAACCGCACCCAGCGCCGGACTGCCGCCGCCCACTCGTCGGGGAGCTCGGAGATGACCGAGATCCGCGCTCGGACGTCCTCCGAACGCTTGGTGTCGTGTGTCGACAATGCCGTCATCGTCACCGGCGAGCGTTCCAGGCGGCGCCGGTTGATGTCGTGGAGTTGTTCGGGGGTGAGCGAGAATTCTGCGGGCTCGCCGCCGACCTCCGTCAGCGACGTCAGGCGGGTCCACCGGTAGAACGCGCAATCCTCGACGCCCTTGGCCATCACCATCCCTGAGGTCTGCTGGAACCGGACGGTGAACTCCCTGCGCGGATCCTCGAGTCGGTCCGCCACCGCACGCAGCGTGGCCGCGAGTTCCGGCCGGTTCACGCACGCCCGCTCCAGCGCCTCGTCCAGATATTTGCGCCCGACCGGCAAGTACGTCCGGTACACGCCGAAGGAGCTCAGGAGTTCGGCGATGGCGTCATCGACGTCGGGTCCCAGATCAGGCACCAGCCGGGCCAGCCGCAGCACCTCCGAACGCAGGATGCCGTCCGTGACAGCGCGTTTCGTGGCTCGGGTCATCGCCTGCCAGTCCACCCGCAGGCCGCCGCGAAGCTCGGTGTCGAGTCGGTCGAGCATCTCCTGGCCGTCGGGATCGACGAACAACCGGTCCAGCGCTGCCAGTGCTTCGTAGCCGGTGGTGCCCGCGCACTGCCAGGCCGTCGGCAACTCCTCGTCACCTTCGATGATCTTCTCGACGAGCACGTAACGGTGCTCGATCAACTTCGCCAGATCGTCGAGGTAGCCACCCGGGTCGGCGAGCCCGTCCGGGTGGTCGATGCGCAGCCCATCCATCCAGTCGTTCTGCACCCACTGGAGCACCTGGCTGTGCGTCATCTCGAAGACCTCGGGCAGCTCCACGCGAACACCGGCAAGGGTGTTCACCGCGAAGAACCTGCGGTAGTTCAACTCGGCGTCGGCGCGCCGGTAGTTCATCAGCTCGTAGTGCTGGCGCGCATGCACCTGCACCGGCGTTCCGTTTCCGGTGCCCTCGGCGATCGGGAAGCGGTGGTCGTAGTACCGCAGCTCGCCGTCCTCGATCCGCAGTGCGTCCAGCTCCTTGCCGCCGTCGCCGAGAACCGGCAACCGGAGCTTGCCGTTGCCGGCGTCCCAGTCGATGTCGAAGGCAGCGGCATGCTCGGATTCCCTGCCCTTGCTCAGCACGTCCCACCACCACACGGACAGGGCGGGAGTGCCGACGCCGACGTGGTTGGGAACGATGTCGATGAGGACCCCGAGACCGGCTGCCCTGGCCCGCTTCGCGACCTTGGCCAGCGCCCAGTCGCCGCCACGGCTGTCGTCGATCTCGCCGTGATCGACCACGTCGTACCCGTGCTCGGAACCCGGTTCCGCCGCAAGCACGGGCGACAGGTACATCCAGTCGGCGCCCAGCTTCTCCAGGTACGGAACGAGCGCGGCGGCGTCGGCCAGATCCCATTCCGGGGTGATCTGCAGGCGGTAGGTCGACCGCGGGATCCGTTGCGCACCATCCTGTCCGGCAGCTGTTCGACCGACAGCATCAGCGGTCGAACGAGGCGCGGCGGAAGGGCGCTGCTGCTGGGGCGCCCCTCCCGCCTCGGGGGCAGAGAAGTCTCCGGCCGTGCTTTCCTGCGTCACAGTGCTGAACTTCCCGTTGATTGGTTCGGTGAATCACTTCTTCTTGCTGCGGCGTGCCTTCGGCTCGGTGCTCTGGCCGGCTGCGTCGGCCGGCGCCGTCGTTTCCTGCTCCTCGGTGCGGACCGGCGCGGCGACCGGGTGGGAGTCCGCGGGCTCTTGCAGATGAACCTGGTCCGCCGGCACCGCGACGTCGCGGGTCGGTTCGGTCCCGAGGTTCGCTCCCGATTCCGCACGCATCGGCACCGGCACCGGCGCGACGGTCGGCACGGCCGCTGCGGCCGGTCCCGGCGTCGGCTCCTCCTCCAGCGCCGCAAGTGCTTGCAGCACAACGGTTCCCTTGCCAGCAACCTGCACCTTGCCGCCGCCGACCAGCGCGTCCTGGTGCTCCGGGACTCCGGAGGTGTCGATGATCAGCCGCCATGCCGGGGCGAACTCCTCCGGCGGCAGCACCCAGTCCAGCGTCTCGTCGTGGGCGTTGAACAGCAGCAGGAAGGAATCGTCGACGATGCGCTGACCACGGGCGTCCATCCCGCGAATGCCGTTGCCGTTCATGAACATCCCGACGGAGCGGCCGAAGCCCGCGCCCCAATCCTCGGGTGTCATCAGGCTACCGGCCGGCGTCATCCAGACGATGTCGGGCAGCGGTTCGCCCTCCGCCCGTGCGGCGGGCCGGCCGTCGAAGAACCTGCGCCGACGGAACGTCGGATGCTGGCGCCGCAGCCTGGCCACCGACGCGGTGAACTCGATCAGCGCCTCGTCCGCCTCGAGCCAGTGGATCCAGCTCAGTTCCGAATCCTGGGCATAGGTGTTGTTGTTGCCCTGCTGCGTCCGGCCCAGCTCGTCGCCATGGGCGAGCATCGGAACACCCTGCGACAGCAGCAGTGTCGCCAGGAAGTTGCGCTGCTGACGGCCGCGCAGGGCGAGGATGTCGGGGTCGTCGGTGGGACCCTCGACACCGCAGTTCCACGATCGGTTGTGTGACTCGCCGTCCCTGTTGCCCTCGCCGTTGGCCTCGTTGCGCTTCTCGTTGTAGGACACCAGGTCATTGAGCGTGAAGCCGTCGTGCGCGGTGACGAAGTTGATCGATGCCACCGGACGGCGCCCGGACGTCTCATACAGGTCCGCGGATCCGGTGAGCCGGGAGGCGAACTCGCCCAGCGTCGCCGGCTCACCGCGCCAGAAGTCGCGGACCGTGTCGCGGTACTTGCCGTTCCACTCCGTCCACTGCGGTGGGAAGTTCCCGACCTGGTAGCCGCCTGGGCCGATGTCCCAGGGCTCCGCGATCAGCTTGACCTGGGAGACCACCGGATCCTGCTGCACGAGTTCGAAGAAGGTCGACAACCGGTCGACGTCGTAGAACTCACGGGCGAGGGTGGCCGCCAGGTCGAAACGGAAGCCGTCGACGTGCATCTCGGTCACCCAGTAGCGCAGCGAATCCATGATCAGCTGCAGCGAGTGCGGGTGCCGCACGTTGAAGGAGTTACCGGTGCCGGTGTAGTCCATGTAATACCGCTTGTCGTCCTCGACGAGCCGGTAGTAGGCACCGTTGTCGATGCCTCGGAAGGACAACGTGGGGCCGAGGTGATTTCCCTCGGCCGTGTGGTTGTAGACGACGTCGAGGATGACCTCGATGCCGGCGTTGTGCAGCGATTTCACCATCGCCTTGAATTCCTGCACCTGCTGTCCGCGCTGCCCGAAGGCGGAGTAGGTGTTCTGCGGCGCAAAGAACCCGATGGTGTTGTAGCCCCAGTAGTTCGACAGACCCTGGTCGATCAGCGTGCTGTCGTTCACGAACTGGTGGACCGGCATCAGTTCGATGGCCGTGACCCCGAGCCGCGTGAGATGGTCGATGACCGCAGGGTGCGCGACGCCGGCGTAGGTGCCGCGCTGGTTCGCCGGGACCTCGGGGTGCAGTGCCGTCAGCCCCTTGACGTGGGCCTCGTAGATGACGCTGTCGTTGTACGGGATGCGCAGCGAGCGGTCACCGGTCCAGTCGAAGAACGGGTTGATCACCACGCCGTGCATCATGTGCGGGCCGGAATCGGCGTCGTTCTTGGTGTCCGGCTCGCCCAGTTTGTACGAGAACAAAGAGGGATCCCAGTCGATCGCGCCGGACACGGCCTTGGCGTACGGGTCCAGCAGCAGTTTGTTGGGGTTGCAACGCGAGCCGTGCTCCGGCTCGTACGGCCCGTGGACCCGGTACCCGTACCGCTGGCCGGGCTGCACCGTCGGTAGATAGCAGTGCCATACATAGGCGTCCACCTCGGGCATCGGGACACGGGTTTCCCCGCCCCGCTCACCGATCAGGCACAGCTCGACGCGCTCGGCGGCCTCGCTGTAGATCGCAAAATTGGTGCCGGTGCCGTCGAAAGTGGCGCCCAGCGGATACGGCTGTCCGGGCCAGATCTCCATGGTGCTCCTTGCTCATATGGTTACTGCAGCAATGCCCGTTAGGTGCATATTCGAAACGATCGCTCGCCGCCGAGCCGCACACCTCTCGGTGCGGCGAAGCTCGGCTCGTCCGGCCGATCAACCTTAACCGCGCCCTCCGACACCCCCGACCGTCCGGCTGTGCAGATGATCCCGATTGACCGCCCGGTCGGTGGGAATGCCCGGATGGGACCGCAGCGTCGTGGCGCTCGATTACCCTCGCCGATGTGCCGGATCCCGCGCTGTACCGCCCTGCCCCCGGGTCGATCCCGGAGTCGCCGGGGGTGTACCGCTTCCGCGATCCCGGTGGCCGGGTCATCTACGTCGGGAAGGCCAAAAGCCTGCGTCAGCGGCTCAACTCGTACTTCGCGGACCTCAGTTCGCTGCACCCGCGTACGGCCCAGATGGTCACCAGCGCTGCGGGTGTCGAGTGGACCGTGGTGTCGACCGAGGTCGAGGCACTGCAACTGGAATACAACTGGATCAAGGAATTCGATCCCCGTTTCAACGTTCGCTACCGGGACGACAAGTCGTACCCGGAGTTGGCGGTGACGCTGTTCGAGGAGTACCCGCGACTGCAGGTCATGCGCGGGCCGCACCGCAAGGGTGTCCGTTACTTCGGTCCCTATGCGCACGCATGGGCCATCCGCGAGACGCTCGACCTGCTGCTCCGGGTGTTTCCGGCGCGGACCTGCTCAGCAGGCGTCTTCCGGCGGTCGCAGCAGATCGGCAGACCCTGCCTGCTCGGCTATATCGGCAAGTGCTCCGCGCCGTGCACCGGTCAGGTCAGCGCGGAGCAACACCGCGAGATCGTCGACGACTTCTGCGATTTCATGGCGGGCAAGGCGGACCCGTTGATCAAGCGGCTGGAACGGGAGATGACCGCAGCGGCCTCGGCGCTCGACTTCGAGAAGGCCGCCCGGCTGCGCGACGACCTGGGTGCGCTGCGCCGGGCGGTGGAGAAGCAGGCGGTCGTGCTCAGAGACGGTACCGATGCCGACGTCATCGGCATCGCCGCGGACGAGCTGCTCGCCTCGGTGCAGATCTTCCACGTCCGCGGCGGCCGGGTCCGCGGTCAACGCGGGTGGATCGTGGACGTCGATGCCGACAGTGCCGGAGCCTCCGGGTTGCCCTCACTGGTGGAGAACTTCCTGCTGCAGTTCTACGGCGGCCGGGCCGATGACGACGGTGCCACCGCCGTCCCGCGGGAAATCCTGGTGCCGGTGCTGCCCAGCGAGGAGGCGGCGACCGGCTCCGAGCTGGTGTCCTGGCTGTCGGATCTGCGGGGCTCACGGGTCTCGCTGCGGGTTGCCCAACGCGGCGACAAGCGAGCGCTGGCAGAGACTGTCACCCGCAACGCCGCAGAGGCGCTCGCCCAGCACCGGTTGAAGCGGGCGAGCGACCTGACCGCTCGCTCGGCGGCACTGACCGAACTGGCGGACACGCTCGGTATGGACGCGGCCCCGTTGCGGATCGAGTGCATCGATGTGTCCCACGTCCAGGGGACGGACGTGGTCGCGTCCCTGGTCGTGTTCGAGGACGGCCTGCCCAAGCGCAGCGACTACCGGCGGTTCGCCATCAGGGATCGCCCCGGCGATGACGTCGCCTCGATCGCCGAGGTCGTACGACGGCGCTTCAGCCATGGGATGCCCAAGCAGGGCGGGCCGGGCGGGCAGGACGGCGCGTCCGTGGCCGGCGAGTCCGCAGCGGACCCGCCGTCGCCGAGCTCGACGAAACCGCAGCTGGGCTCGTCGGGTGAGATCCCGGCCGGCGCGCCGTCAGGCGATGAGGAACCCACCTACCGTCGCGGCATCGATCCGGAGACGGGGCGTCCCCGGCGGTTCGCCTACCCACCGCAACTACTCGTCGTGGACGGGGGCGCCCCGCAGGTGAACGCCGCGGCCACCGAACTGGCCGAACTGGGTGTCGTGGACGTCACGGTCTGCGGGCTCGCCAAAAGGCTGGAGGAGGTGTGGGTGCCGGCCCAGGAGGACCCGATCATCTTCCCGCGCACCAGTGAGGCGCTCTACCTGTTGCAGCGGCTGCGCGACGAGGCGCACCGCTTCGCCATCACCTATCACCGCGCCAAACGCTCGAAGTCGATGACGGTCTCCGCGCTGGACAACGTTCCCGGACTCGGCCAGGTCCGTCGCAAGACCCTGATCCGGCACTTCGGATCCGTCGCGGCACTGCGCAGGGCAGACGTCGAGGAGATCCTGGCGGTGCCCGGTGTCGGCCGCCGCACCGCCGAGTCGATCGTCGAGGCGCTACGGGGACCCGACAGCGGCACCGAACCCGGTGGCCCCCGCCAACCGAACGATTCCCTCAGATCCACCGCGTCGAACCGCCCACCGGCGGCGCGGTTACCGATAGCGTCCACCCCGGTACCGTCCGATGTGTCCGCAAGCGTGATCCCGTCCGTGCCGGTGCCCGCTTTCCAGGGCAGCGCCCGGGGCGATGACGTGCCGGACGGTGACGGTCGAGACGGTGACGGTCGAGACGGTGACGGTCGAGACGGTGACGGTCGAGACGGTGACGGTCGAGACGGTGACGGTCGAGACGGTGACGGTCGAGGGGGAGAGGCAGTACATGGACATGGTTGAACCCGGCGGGACCTCCGCACCGGCTGCTGAGCCGGCGGGCGACCAGGCTGCGGTGGGGCCGGCAGGCGACCACGCGGCGGCCGATCACCCGGTGGCGGCACATGCGGTGGCGGAACCGACGGGCGGTATCCAGGTCGCGATCGTCTCGGGGCTGTCTGGAGCGGGCCGCTCGACCGCAGCCAAATGCCTGGAGGACCTCGGCTGGTTCGTCGTGGACAACCTGCCGCCAGAGCTGATCACCACGATGGTGGATCTGGGTTCGCGGACCAGCGGTGACGTCACCAAGATCGCCATCGTGCTGGACGTCCGGTCGCGGGCCTTCACCGAGGATTTGGCGTCGGTCATCAAGCACCTGGACGCGCGCGGCTACCGACCGACTGTGCTGTTCCTGGAGGCCAGTGACGCGGCGTTGATCCGGCGCTTCGAGGCCAATCGGCGCTCGCATCCGCTGCAGGACGGGGGCCGGCTGGCCGACGGCGTTGCCTCCGAACGTGCCGTGCTCGAACCACTCCGGCAGGAAGCGGATGTCGTGGTCGACACCTCGGAGCTGTCCGTGCATCAGCTGCGCGCCGAGGTGGAACGGGCCTTCGGGCACACCGCGCCCGATCGGAAGGCAACTCTCAGCATCGTCTCGTTCGGGTTCAAGTACGGCCTGCCGCTGGACGCGGACCTGGTCATCGACATGAGGTTCCTGCCCAACCCGCACTGGATCCCGGAGCTGCGCCCGCACACCGGTCTGGACTCTGACGTCTCCGACTACGTGCTCTCACAGGAGGGCGCAACGGAGTTCCTGGATCGCTACGTCGAGCTGATCGGTTTGATCAGTGGCGGCTATAAGCGGGAGGGCAAGAGGTACCTGACGCTGGCAGTCGGGTGCACGGGCGGTAAGCACCGCAGTGTTGCCACCGCCGAGGAGCTCCGCAGGCGGTTGGAGAGCGACGCGTTGGCGGTTCAGGTGGTCCATCGCGACCTGGGCCGGGAGTGATGGGAGCTGGGTCCGGCGGGATCGAGCCGCCGGCTCGTGTCCGGACCGTTCGGCCGAAGGTCGTCGCGCTGGGCGGCGGACACGGTCTCTTCGCGATGCTGACGGCGCTGGTCGAACTGGACGTCGACGTGACGGCGGTCGTCACCGTCGCAGATGACGGTGGATCCTCCGGCCGGCTCCGCAGGGAGGTTCCGGGCATCGTCCCGCCCGGCGACCTGCGGATGGCCCTGGCCGCACTGGCCGAGCCCGACGAACGCGGCCGGCTGTGGACCACCACGTTCCAGCACCGGTTCAGGGGACAGGGCGCGCTGGCCGGGCATCCGGTCGGCAACGTGGTGCTGGTCGGCCTGAGCCAGGTCCTCGACGACCCGGTGGCCGCGCTCGATGCGGCCGGCGAGTTGCTCGGCGCGCGCGGGCGGGTGTTGCCGATGGCCTGTGAGCCCCTTGACATCGTGGCCGACGTCCAGGGTCTGGACGAGGATCCTCGTGCGGTGCGCCGGATCCGGGGCCAGGTCGCGGTGGCGAGCACGCCGGGCACGGTGCAGAACGTCCGGCTCGAGCCGGCCGACGCCCGAGCCTGCCCGGAAGCGGTGGCGGCCATCGCGCAGGCCGACGTCATCACCTTCGGTCCCGGATCCTGGTATTCCAGTGTGCTGCCACATCTGATGCTCCCGGAGCTGGCTGCTGCGATCATCAGCTGCTCCGCGCACCGTCTGGTCGTCCTCAACCTCGCCCCACAGGTCGGCGAGACGGAGGGATTCTCGCCCGAGGAGCACCTGCACGTACTCTCAGCGCACGCGCCGGATCTCCGGGTCGACACCGTGCTCGCGGACCGCCGATCCGTCGCGCTGCCGCAGCGGCTCGGTACTGCGGCGGCGGCGATCGGCGCAACGCTGGAGTTGCAGGACGTGGCCGTGGCCGGGACCGCCCGACACGACACGGACCGCCTCGCGGCATCGCTGAGATCGATCGTCGATCGGTCGATGGCCGCTCGTGCTGCGGTGCGACCGGCTGACGCGGTCGAGAACGTATCGGGTGAAATGTCTTCTATGACGGACAGGGAGCGCCCGCAATGGCGATGACGGCCACGGTGAAGGACGAGCTCAGCCGGGTCTCGGTGACGAAGGTGTCGGCCCGCAAGGCGGAGGTGTCGGCGCTGCTCCGGTTCGCCGGGGGGCTGCACATCGTGGCAGGTCGGGTCATCGTCGAGGCGGAACTGGACACCGGTGCGGTCGCCCGCCGGCTCCGCAAGGAGGTCGGTGAGCTCTACGGGCACGTCGCGGATGTCCAGGTGCTCTCTGCCTCCGGCCTCCGCAAGGGCACGAGGTACGTCGTGCGGGTGGTGGCCGGCGGCGACTCGCTGGCCCGGCAGACGGGCTTGATCGATCAACGCGGACGGCCGGTCCGCGGGCTCCCACCGCAGATCGTGGCCGGCTCCGTCAGCGATGCCGAAGCCGCCTGGCGTGGAGCTTTTCTCGCTCATGGCTCGCTGACCGAACCGGGTCGCAGTGCCTCTCTGGAGGTCACCTGCCCGGGCCCCGAGGCGGCGTTGGCACTGGTCGGTGCGGCCCGCCGGATGGGCATCGGCGCCAAGGCCCGCGAGGTCAGGGGAGCGGACCGGGTCCTCGTCCGCGACGGTGACGCGATCGCCGCGCTGCTCACCCGGCTGGGGGCGCACGCCTCGATGCTGGCATGGGAGGAGCGGCGGATGCGCCGCGAGGTCAGGGCGACCGCGAACCGGCTGGCCAACTTCGACGATGCCAATCTGCGGCGGTCGGCGCGGGCGGCGGTGGCCGCCTCCGCTCGGGTGGAGCGCGCGCTGGCGATTCTCGGTGACGAAGCGCCGGACCACCTGAGTCAGGCCGGCCGGCTACGGATCGCGCACGGCCAGGCCTCTCTCGAGGAACTCGGCCAGCTGGCGGACCCGCCGATGACCAAGGACGCCGTTGCCGGACGGATCCGCCGGTTGCTGACCATGGCGGACAAGCGGGCCGCCGACCTCGGCATCCCGGACACGGAATCCGCTGTCACCGCCGACATGCTGGACGGCTGAGCTTTCCGACTCTGCGCCGGCCCGGCCGGATGTCTCGTCGTGGCTGAAGGGGTGTCGTCTGCCTACTGGTCTGATCGGGTGGCCCGACCGGACAGCGTCGTCGTTCAGCGGCCGTTCATCCGCCGGCCGCGGAGAATTCATTTCCGGAAGCGGCCTCCCGAGAGCCTGTCGAGTGCTTCAGGTCCCGACTTTTCCCGCGTGGATCGGGGTGTCCGGGACGTCCTGCCTGTCCTTTCCGCGGCAGCCGGGGCCGACGAGCCTGGGACTTGCCACACCGATACAGTGGGCCCCGGTCGCTGCCCCCAGCTGTGGGGTGCGCCACTGATCAACCCCCCGACGCCATCAGGGCCGCCGGCGGGATCCCCTAGAGGAGGGCTGACACACGTGACTGTGCGCGTCGGAGTGAACGGATTCGGCCGAATCGGCCGCAACTTCTGGCGAGCGGTCGACTCTCTCGACCAGGACATCGAGATCGTCGCCGTCAACGACCTGACCGACACCAAGACCCTCGCCCACCTGCTCAAGTACGACTCGGTGATGGGAAAGCTGCCGTACGAGGTACATGCGGGCGATGGCGCCATCAGCGTGGACGGCAAGGAGTTCAAGGTGCTGTCCGATCGCGACCCAGGCAACTTGCCCTGGGGCGATCTCGGTGTCGACGTCGTCATCGAATCGACCGGCTTCTTCACCAAGGCCGATGCCGCCCGCGCGCATGTGACCGCGGGCGCCAAGAAGGTACTGATCTCCGCGCCGGCCACCGGCGAGGACCTGACCATCGTGCTGGGCGTGAACGACGACGCCTATGACGGATCGCAGACGATCATCTCCAACGCCTCCTGCACCACCAACTGCGTGGCGCCGATGGCGAAGGTGCTGCACGAGAACTTCGGCCTGGTCCAGGGTCTGATGACGACGGTGCACGCCTACACCAATGACCAGGTGATCCTGGACTTCCCGCACAAGGACCTGCGCCGGGCCCGCGCGGCGGCGATCAACATCATCCCGACCACCACCGGAGCCGCGAAGGCCACCGCGCTGGTGCTGCCGGAACTCAAGGGCAAGCTGCACGGCTACGCCCTGCGCGTCCCGGTCCCGACCGGCTCGGTCACCGACCTGACCGTCGAACTGGAGAAGGGCACCACCGTCGACGAGGTCAATGCCGCGTTCAAGGCTGCCGCTGACAGTGGCCCGCTGCAGAACCGGCTGTTCTACTCGACCGACCCGATCGTGTCCTCGGACATCGTCGGATCGCCGGCGTCGTGCACCTTCGATTCGCCGCTGACCATCGGGTTGGGCGGCAACTTCTTCAAGATCGTCGGCTGGTACGACAACGAGTGGGGTTACTCCAACCGGCTCGTCGACCTCACCTCGTTGGTGGGCAAGAGCCTGTAACGGGTATCCAGGCGGGTGGTGGTCACCGGACGAGGGTGACCACCGCCCGTCGCCTGCCGTGCCCGCTGCCGTGCCGGGCGCACAGCACCGGTACGGATCGTTCGTCGCCCTCGAAGGCCGCACCGGGACTGTCGCCCCGGGATTCTGTCGCCACCGAAGACCGCGCGACCGATCGTTGCGGCACCGAGCCCTGTCGCCACCGAGATCCGTTGCCACCGAGATCCGTTGCCACCTGAGAACTGTCTAGGAGTCCGTGAAGTGCACACTCTCGACGACCTGCTTGCCTCCGGCGTGGCCGGCCGAACCGTGCTGGTCCGATCCGACCTGAACGTCCCGCTCGACGGTGACGTCATCACCGACGACGGGCGCATCCGCGCGTCACTGCCCACGTTGCAGGCGCTGGTGCTCGGCGGCGCCAAGGTGGTCGTCACCGCGCACCTCGGCCGCCCCAAGGGTGCGCCCGAGCCCAAGTTCTCTCTTGCGCCTGCCGCTGCCCGGCTCGGCGAACTGCTCGGCACCACGGTGCCGCTCGCGGACGATTTGGTCGGACCGTCGGCGCGGGAGACCGTTGCCGCACTGTCCGACGGTGGGGTCGCGATGCTGCAGAACGTGCGGTTCGACGCGCGGGAGACGTCCAAGGACGCCGGCGAGCGCGCCGCACTGGCCGACGACCTCGTCGCAGTGGTCGGCGACGGCGCCGCCTTCGTCTCCGACGGCTTCGGCGTCGTCCACCGCAAGCAGGCCTCGGTGTACGAGATCGCCCAGAAGCTTCCGCACTTCGCCGGGTACCTGGTGTCGGCGGAGACCGCGGTGCTCAAGAAACTGACCGTCGACCCCGACCGTCCGTACGCCGTCATCCTCGGTGGGTCGAAGGTGTCGGACAAGCTCGGCGTCATCACCTCGCTGCTGCCCAGGGTCGACTCGCTGCTCATCGGCGGCGGGATGGCCTTCACCTTCCTGGCCGCGCAGGGCCACGGCGTCGGTGCGTCATTGCTGCAGGAGGATCAGATCGAGACCTGCAAGCAGTTGCTCGCCGACCACGGCGACAAGATCGTGCTGCCCACCGATGTCGTCATCGCCGACGCGTTCTCCGCCGATGCCGCAATCCAGATCGTCAGCGCCAACGGCATTCTCGATGGCTGGCTCGGTCTGGACATCGGCCCGGAAACCGCCGCCAAGTTCTCGCAGATCGCGGCAGCCTCGGCCACCGTGTTCTGGAACGGCCCGATGGGCGTGTTCGAGCTCGCGCCCTTCGCCGATGGCACGCGCGCCGTCGCAGACGCCATCTCCGCATCGACGTCGTTCTCGGTGGTGGGTGGCGGCGATTCGGCGGCCGCCGTCCGCATCCTCGGCATCGACGAATCCGGCTTCACCCACATCTCGACCGGTGGCGGTGCTTCCCTCGAATACCTCGAGGGCAAGGAACTTCCCGGTCTCGCCGTACTGGAGGCATGACAAGCATGACGAACGGCCAACGCAAGCCGCTGATCGCCGGCAACTGGAAGATGAACCTCAATCACCTCGAGGCCATCGCACTGGTGCAGAAGATCTCCTTCACGCTGCCCGACAAGTACTACCAGCACGTCGAGGTTGCGGTGATCCCGCCGTTCACCGCGCTGCGCTCGGTGCAGACGCTGGTGGACGCCGACAAGCTGAAGATCGTCTACGGGGCGCAGGATCTGTCCGCCAAGGATTCCGGCGCGTACACCGGTGAGATCTCCGGCACCATGCTGGCCAAGCTGGGTTGCACCTACGTCCTGGTCGGGCACTCGGAGCGCCGGGAGTACCACCAGGAGTCCGACGAGCTGCTGGCCGCCAAGGTCAACGCCGCCTACCGGAACGGGATCACCCCGCTGCTGTGCTTCGGCGAGGGGCTGGAGGTCAGGGAGGCCGGCAACCAGGTCCAGCACTCGGTCGACCAGATGCTGGCCGCGATGGCCGACGTCACGCCGGAGCAGGCGAGCACCATCGTGCTGGCCTACGAGCCGGTGTGGGCCATCGGGACCGGCCGGGTGGCCACCCCCGCGGACGCGCAGGAGGTTTGCGGCGCTGCCCGCGCCGCGCTGGCCGAGAAGTACGGCGCGGAGATCGCCGGCGGTGTCCGGATCCTGTACGGCGGATCGGTGAAGTCCAGCAACGTTTCGGAGATCACCGCGCAACCGGACGTCGACGGCGCCCTGGTCGGCGGGGCCTCGCTGGATGGCACGGAGTTCGCCAACCTGGCGGCCAACGCGGTGGGTGTGCTGTCCTGAGCAGGCCGTCCTGAGTGGGTCGTGCTCAGCGGCCGTGCTGAGCGGGTGAGGCGCCGCACCGGGTTAGACTCATCACGACCCCGGTGGGCGCGTCTTTGACTGCGCCCGCCGCCTGACGAGCAAGGCAGACATGATTCTCTTTCTCCAGATCCTGCTGTTGATCACCAGCCTCGCGCTGATGGCATTGATCCTGCTGCACCGCGGCAAGGGCGGCGGGCTGTCCTCGCTGTTCGGTGGGACGATGCAGTCGTCGCTGTCCGGCTCATCGGTGGTGGAGAAGAACCTGGATCGGCTGACCCTGTTCGTCGCGGCGGTGTGGGGTATCTCGATCGTCGGCGTCGGTCTCCTGCTGAAGGTCGGCGCCTAGCACGGGGTGCGTCCGGCCATCGGCCGCGACGCTCGACCGACGGGACACGGCACTTCCCGGTGCTCCTACACCGGCATCTTGGAACGGCAGGTCGTCATGGCGGGTGGCAATCCGATTCGCGGATCACGGGTGGGTGCCGGTCGGATGGGGGAGTCCGACCGCGGCGACTCGGCCCCACGGCAAAAGCTGGACTTCTTCTGCGCCAACGGGCATGTCACCCGGTTGGCGTTCGCGATGGATGCCGACATCCCCGAGACCTGGGATTGCCCCAGTTGTGGCCTGCCGGCCGGCCAGGACCGGTCGGAACCGCCGCCCGCGCCCAAGGTCGAGCCCTACAAGTCACATCTGGCCTACGTGAAGGAGCGGCGATCCGAGGAGGACGGTGAGGCGCTCCTTGCCGAAGCGCTGGCCAGGATCGCCGACCGCCGCACGCCGCAGGCCTGACCTGCGGGATCGGCCGCGTTGACGCCGATGCACCGGCCGCCACGAGCCGTTCCCGGCCTGACGAGCGTCACAGCACCTTGAGCATCCTGGTGTTCCCCAGGGTGTTGGGCTTGACGTACGGCAGGTCCAGGAACTCTGCGACCCCTCGGTCGTAGGACGAGCGAAGCTCCGCATAACCCTCTTCCGAGAGGTTCAGTTCCCGGATCGGCTCGAAGCCGAGGGAGTCGAAGAACGCCACCTCGAAGGTGAGCACGAACAAGCGGTGCAGTCCCAGGTATCGGGCGTGCTCGATCAGCGCCGTGCACACCGCTCGCCCGATACCCTGCCGTCGCACGGCGCGGTCGGTTGCCACCGTGCGGATCTCGCCGAGGTCCTCCCACAGGACGTGCAAGGCGCCGCAGCCGACGAGCGCGCCCTTGTACTCGGCGACCCAGAACTCGGTGACATCCTCGAACAGGTTCGCGAGCGTCTTCTCCAACAGGATCGGCCCGGCGTGCGCATCCACCAGTCGCTTGATGCCCCGGACGTCGGTGACCTTCGCCCGGTGGACCTGGAGGGACGGCTGGTCGTGGGTCACGGCGCATCACGATAGCTGCCGGTCGGCGCCGCTCCGGCGGCGCCGCCGGACGCCGGCGTCATGGATTCCCGGCCGGAGACCTTCGCCCACTAGGGTGAGGCAGTGTCCGCTGTGTTCGAGGTGCCGTCGACGGTGTCGAAGAGAACCCGGACCGCGCCGGACGGGGCGGGCGGCACCCATCCTCGGGCCGATGGTGACCGCGAGCCCACCACCGTCAACCTGGTGACGTTGGGGTGCGCGCGCAATGAGGTGGATTCCTCCGAGATCGCCGGCCGGCTGGAGATGGGCGGGTACCGGCTCGTCCGCGAGCCCACCGGCGCCGACGTCGTTGTCGTCAACACCTGCGCATTCGTGGCCAGCGCCAAGAAGGACTCGATCGACACGGTGCTCGCCGCAGCCGACACCGGCGCGAAGGTCGTGGCCGTCGGCTGCCTGGCCGAGCGTTACGGCGCTGAACTGGCCGACGCGCTGCCCGAGGCGGATGCAGTCCTGGGGTTCGATGCCTATCCCGACCTGGCCGAACTGCTCGGTGACGTCGTCGACGGGCAGCGTCCGCCGGCTCACACCCCGGTCGACCGACGGCTGCTGTTGCCGATCTCTCCGGCCGCGAGACCCGCTGCGTCATCCACTGTTTCGCTTCCGGGGCACTATCCCGCGTCCGGTCCGACCCAGTTCCGCACGTTGCTCGACGCCGGACCGGTGGCGCCGTTGAAGATCGCCTCCGGATGCGATCGTCGCTGCACGTTCTGTGCGATCCCGTCATTCCGCGGGGCGTTCGTCTCCCGGCCGGTTGAGGAGATCGTCAGCGAGGCCGGCTGGCTTGCCGGCCAGGGCGTCCGGGAGATCGTGCTGGTCAGCGAGAACTCGACCTCCTACGGCAAGGACCTGCCGGGGGAGCGCCGGCTCGAACAGCTGCTGACAGCCCTGGCAGCCGTTCCCGGAATTGCGCGCGTGCGGCTGTCGTACCTGCAACCGGCGGAGACCCGCCCGTGGCTGATCGATGCGATCGCGGCGATCCCCGGCGTTGCCGATTACTACGACATGTCCTTCCAACACGCGTCCGAGCCGGTGCTGCGCCGGATGCGCCGCTACGGGTCCAGGGACACCTTCCTGGGACTGGTCGAGCAGATCCGCGCTGCGGCACCGGAAGCGGGGATCCGGTCCAACGTCATCGTGGGTTTCCCCGGTGAGACGCACGACGACCTGGCCGAGCTCGAGGCATTTCTGACCGGCGCGATGATGGACGCAGTCGGCGTCTTCGGCTACTCCGACGAGGACGGCACGGCCGCCGCGGATCTGCCGGGAAAGATCTCCGACGACGAGATCGCCGACCGCGTCGAACGTGTCAGCGCGCTGGTGGAGGAACTGAGCACGCAGCGCGCCGAGGACCGCATCGGCCACGAGATGCTGGTGCTCGTCGACGAGGTCACCGCCGGCGGCGCGACCGGCCGCGGGCCGCACCAGGCACCTGAGGTTGACGGCAACGTCCGACTGGAGGACGGCGGATCGGAACTCGGTGCCGGGCAGCTGGTGCGGTGCGTGATCGTCGGCAGTGAGGGCATCGACCTGATCGGCAGCGTCCGGGAGGTCCTCTCACCATGACGGATCGTCCGCCGCCCGTCTCGCTGATGAACCTGCCGAACGCGCTCACCGTGCTCCGGCTGATCCTCGTGCCGGTCTTCCTGCTCGCGCTGTTTGCGCAGGGCGGTCACGACACGACGTGGCGGTGGATCGCCTGGGCGATCTTCGCGGTCGCCGCGGTCACCGATCGGTACGACGGCCACATTGCCCGCAAACGTGGTCAGGTCACCGATTTCGGCAAGATTGCCGATCCCATCGCCGACAAGGCACTGACCGGATCCGCGCTCATCGGGCTGTCCATGCTGGGGGATCTGGCGTGGTGGGTGACGCTGGTCATCCTGGTCCGCGAGATCGGCATCACCCTGCTGCGGTTCGGCGTCATCCGGTACGGCGTGATCGCCGCCAGTCCCGGCGGCAAGGCCAAGACCTTCGTGCAGATCATCGCGATCGGGCTGTACATCCTGCCGCTGCCGCCCGCGATCGCATGGGTGGGAACCGTGATGATGGCGATTGCCCTGGTGCTCACCGTGGCCACCGGCATCGACTATCTCGTCCGGGCCTGGGGTGTCTACTCCAAAGCGCGGGCGGGTCACGTCGAAGGCCCGCCGACCTGAACGGGGCACCGGCGATGCTGGGTGAGCTGGCGGCAGCGGTGGGTGTGCAACAGCACGACGTCATCGCACTGCTGTCCATGCTCACGGCACGCCGCCTGACGATCGCCACCGCGGAATCACTGACCGGCGGCCTGCTGACCGCGGTGCTGACCGAGGTGCCCGGCTCCAGTGCAGTCGTGCGCGGTGGGGTGGTGGTGTACGCGACGGATCTGAAACACACCTTGGCCGGAGTGGACGACGCGCTGCTGGATCGCTCGGGTGCGGTCGACCCCGAGGTCGCCCGGCAGTTGGCGACCGGCGCCCGGACGCGTTGTGGCGCCGACATCGGTCTCGGATTGACCGGGGTTGCCGGTCCCGACCCGCAGGACTCCAACACGGTCGGCACCTGGTACTGCGCCCTGGCCGGGCCGGATGGCTACCGCGATGAGCGGGCTGCGAGGCCGAGCGGTGACCGCGCGGCGCGCGGGTCGCGGCCACAGCCAGCACCGGTCGGGGATGACGCGGTGGAGGGTGCCGCCGGCCGACGACGGGAGATCAGGGCCGCGGCGGTGCGCGCCGCGCTGGAAATGCTCACCAACATCCCCGCAACGTTTTCGTAACCGGGTGGTGACCGGGGTACTGGAACATCGATGATGGCGTTCACGTTGTGATGATTGTCGGCGAGGACCAGCCGGCCACGACATAGCGCACGGTAGCGTGGAAGCGTCAAGCTTCGACGTCCGGGCTCTCGGTAAGAGGGTGCACCATCCCAGCATCACCAGCAGTGATCAGTACGGCCGAAGTGCATCTCTTCGGTGCAGCAAACTGGTATCTCCGCCAATGGCCCGGCAACAGTCCGGCACCGCTGGTGTTCCCGGTATCAGAGCAGGACGGATCGCCATCTCGCGCGGTCCGCGGATTCACAATGCAGTTCCGGATGGACAAAGGTGGAAAGGAGGTGCGACATGCTCCTGCGTAATGCTCTCGGAGAGACGCTGCGCGACGCTCGTAACCGGCAGAACCGCACACTGCGCGATGTCTCGACCGCGGCCAATGTCTCGCTCGGGTACCTCTCGGAAGTCGAGCGCGGTCGCAAGGAAGCGTCCAGCGAATTGCTCGCTTCCATCTGCGATGCCTTGGATCTGGAGTTGTCAGACCTCCTTGATTCGGTGAGTCGCACCATGCGCACCGACTCGATCGCGGTGGACAAGAGCAGTGTGATCAGCAACTCCGTCAAGGCAGGCATGGGCGCGTCCAACCGGCCACGGCCGAGCGGGATGGACAGCCTCAACATCGACCCGACGCTGCGCATCGTGGTGCCCTACGGCTCGACCCGCCCGGGCGCCCCGGTCGGCTGAAGAAACCGGGCGTCGCCGCTCGGGGTAACTCGTTCAGGCGCGGGCGTGTGCCAGAGCCGCCAAGGCGGCCATGGCGCGGTTCGCTGCCGCGTAGGGCACGAACAGGTGGTCGTGGTGATATCCGGCCATCATGTTGCAGGGAATGCCGTCGTTGGTCAGCGCGGCCGCAACCGCTGCCGTCAGGCCCACCGCATTCAGCGCCGAGCCGACTTGCAGAGTGATCCAGGCGCAATCGAACGCACCCTGCAGGCCGGCCGCACTGGCCTGCGCTACCGCAACCACCAGCGTCAGGCCCTCGGCCTCGGCAACGGTCGCAACTGGGCTCAACCCGGCCGGGACCTCGCCCGCCGGCAGCGTGACGAACGTGTACTCACCCTCGTGCAACAGTGGCTGCAGCGAGGCCACCAACGCGGCGAGATCGGTGATCGGTCGGCCAAGGTTCTCGTCCGGGTCGGCGGTTTGCCGCCCGTGCTGTTCGTAGGTCACGAAGCTGAAGCCGTCACCCTCCTCGCGGGAGGTCTCGGACCAGGCCCGCGGATCGATGTCCGGGAATGTCGTGTCGCCTGGCACGTCCGCGTCGACGTGGGTGATCTCCAGCCGGACGGCATCGGCGATCGTCTGCCGATAGATCTCACCGCCGCCCACCACCATGACCGGACCGTTGCCGGCCACGTCGCCGGCGATCGCGATCGCCTCTTGCACCGAGTGCGCCACCAGGACGTCGGGCCCCTGCCATGATTCGTCGCGGGTGACCACGATGGTGGTGCGACCCGGAAGCGCCCTGCCAATGGACGCGAACGTTCGCCGGCCCATGATCATCGGGTGGCCCATGGTCAGCGCCTTGAACCGTTTGAGGTCGGCCGGCAGATGCCAGGGGAGCCCGCCGCCGGCGCCGATGGTGCCGTTGCGGGCCACGGCAGCGACCAGGGTGAGGGCCGGCAGGTGCTCCGTCACACCGCGATGGGCGCCTTGATCGCCGGGTAGGGGTCGTAGTCGAGGACCGTGATGTGCTCGGCAGTGAAGTCGTCGATCTCGGTGACCGTCGGCGTCAGGCGCAGCGTGGGCAGCGGACGCGGCGTCCGGGTGAGTTGCAGCCGCGCCTGTTCGAGGTGATTGGAATACAGGTGCGCGTCGCCCAGGGTGTGGATGAACTCGCCCGGTTGCAGACCGACGATCTGCGCCATCATGGCGGTCAGCAGCGCGTAGGAGGCGATGTTGAACGGCACGCCGAGGAACACGTCCGCCGAGCGCTGGTAGAGCTGACAGGACAGTCGACCGTCGGCGACAGAGAACTGGAACATGGTGTGGCACGGCGGGAGTGCCATCTCTGACACCTCGGCGACGTTCCAGGCGGACACGATGTGCCGGCGGGAATCCGGGTTCGTCCGCAGCGACCGGACGACCGCCGCGATCTGATCGATCTGCCGCCCGTCCGGAGCAGGCCATGACCGCCACTGGTGACCATAGACGGGTCCCAGTTCGCCCTCGGCATCTGCCCACTCGTCCCAGATGCTCACCCCTCGCTCCTGCAACCACCGCACGTTGGTGGAGCCCCGCAAGAACCAGAGCAACTCCACCACCACGGAGCGCAGGTGGACCCTCTTGGTGGTCACGACAGGGAAACCATCGGCGAGGTCGAACCGCATCTGGTGCCCGAAGACGCTGCGGGTGCCGGTGCCGGTGCGGTCCGTCTTCACGGCCCCGGTGGTCAGGATGCGGTCCATCAGGTCCAGGTACTGCTGCATCGGCTCAGCTTAGAAGCCGTCGGGCGTGGTTGGTGCCATGACCTGTCCGGCGTCGCGGATGTCGGCGGCATCAGAGCGTGGTGGTCACCTTCCCGATTCGTTGGAACGACCCCGGTTCACGGTGCGTGCGACGTGCGAGCGCGACGCTCAATGCCTGAAACGGAAGGATTTCTGCAAAGGGTCGTGTTTCGTCGTCGTCGAGCCACGGCAATGCAGCGCCACTTCCACCGCGCGGATCGAGCCATACGGCGTGAGCACCGAACGCCTCCAGCTCCTCGCGCAGTCGTTGATTCAAGGGCCGCGCAAATTCGTCTCCGGCGAGAATGAGTGCCGTCACCTCGGAGCCGGCCATTTCCAATGGGCCATGCCGGAACTGCGGCGAGCTGAGCGGCTCGATGGCGTGCGCGGCAGCCTCTTTGACGATCAGCGCACCGGTGGAAGTGGCGGCAAGGGATGAATGTCGGCCCAGTGCGAAAAGTGCCGTGTCGACCGGCACCAGTTCATCGAGCCGGTCGACGTGCTCCCGCCACCCGGCAAGATAGTCGGCAAGACGGGTGGGCACCGAGTCGAGCGAGCTGGGCGATCCGGTACCGAGTATCCGGTCGGTGACCAACGTGGAAACGGCCAGGCTGTTGGTGTAGCTGCGGGTTCCGACGGTGCTCTCCAACCCGCACCGCATCAACACCACCGCGTCCGCATGCGCGGCCAGCGGGCTGTCGCCGTGATTGGTCACCACCAGGGTCAGTGCGGGCCGGACCGGCATCGCCTGCATCAACGCCGTCACTTCCGCGGTTCGCCCGGACTGGGAAGTGATCCACACGGCTGTCTCCGCGGTGATCAGGCCTCCGGCCGGCCCCAGCAGTTCTGCAGTCTCGACCAGCCACGCGGGAATTCCGGCCCGGAGCAGGCGCAGATACGAGGGATACATGGCGTGCAAGGACGCGCCCATACCGGTGAGGACAACGCGGCCGGCCGCCGGGAATCTTCGGATGACCGTCTCCGTCTCCGCTGTGATGCCCGCATCCAACAGGTTCTGCAGCGCCTCGGGCTGGGCGTGGATGTCCTCGACATAGGGGACCGGAGCCGCAGAGGAGTGTGTCATGTGTTCAGGTTACGACCAGATCTAGTTCGAAACAAACACTTGACGTGAGCGGATCGAACATCGTAGCTTCGCGGTATGACTGAACCCGACACCGCCGCGGTGCTCCGCGCGTTGGGAGTCACGAAGACCTTCGGCAAGGTCGAGGCCCTGCGCGGTGCTGACTTCGAGGTCCGACGCGGTGAGGTCGTCGCGCTGATGGGGGACAACGGGGCAGGAAAGTCCACCCTGGTCAAGGTGCTGTCCGGCGTCGTTCACCCCGACTCGGGCCGGATTGAGGTCGAGGGGCGCGATGTTCACCTCTCCTCACCGCAGGCGGCGCGCGACCTCGGGATCGAAACCGTCTATCAGGACCTGGCTTTGGCCGACACCCTGGAACCGGCAGCCAACCTCTTCCTCGGCCGTGAGCTGCGACGCGCCGGTCTGTTGGGAAAGTTGGGATTCATCGACAACCGAGCCATGCGGGAGCAGGCGGCTGAGGTCTTCAAGTCCTTGCAGGTCACGTTGCGCTCGGAGCGAGATCCGGTTGGCAACATGTCCGGCGGTCAGCGCCAGGGCATTGCCGTCAGCCGTGCGGCTACCTGGGCCAAGCATGTTCTTTTCCTCGACGAGCCGACCGCCGCGTTGGGTGTCCGTCAGACGCGAACAGTGCTGAACCTGGTGCGGCGCGTGCGTGACAAAGGCATCAGCGTGGTGCTGATCAGTCACAGCCTCCCCGAAGTGATGGCGGTTGCCGACCGTATCGAGGTGCTGCGATTGGGCAGACGGGTGGCCCAGTTCAGCACGGCGGACACCACTCCCGAACAGGTCGTCGCCGCGATGACCGGCGCCGATCGAGCGGGCCTCGAGCAGACGGACGGCGAATCATGAGTTTCGACCGGATCAGCGCCTGGCTCAGCAGACCGACGACGACCATGCTGCTCGTCCTGGTGGGCATTGTGGCGGTCTTCAGCGCCCTGTCTCCCAGGACGTTCTTCACCGTCGGCAACGCCCAAGGAATCCTGAGTGACGTCGCCATCCTCCTCGTCCTGGCCGCAGGTGCGACCTTCGTGATCATCACTGCCGGCATCGACCTGTCTGTGGGTTCCGTGCTGGTGTTTTCCGCGGTGGTCGGCGCCAAGGTCATGGAAGCCGTGGGCGGAGATGGTTGGTCGACCATCATGATCGGGTTGATCGTCACCTTGATAGCCGGCGCCGCCTGGGGAGTCCTCAACGGTCTGCTGATCGCCCGGGCAAGAGTCCCTGCCTTCGTGGTCACCTTGGGAACCCTCGGCGCCGCGTACGGCCTTGCCCTGGTGATCAGCGACGGAATCGACATCCGGGCCGTGCCAACGAAACTCGTCGACTTCGGCAACGGTCGTTGGCTCGGTGTCCCGATCATCGCCATCGTGGCGGCCGCGGTCACGGCAGTGGCCGGGGTGGTGCTTGCGCTGACAGTGTTCGGACGTCGCACCTACGCGATCGGGTCGAGTGCCGAATCCGCCAGAAGAGCAGGCATCAACGTCGAGCGCAGCCTCGTGCAAATTTATGCCATCGCCGGCCTGCTCGCCGGCCTCGGCGCCTTCCTCACCCTGGCGAGATTCGGCACGACGACCATTGCCGGCAACAGCACGACGAATCTTCAGGTCATCACCGCCGTGGTCATCGGCGGAACATCCCTCTTCGGTGGAGTGGGCTGGATGTTCGGCACCACCATCGGGGTATTCATCCCCATCGTTCTCGCCAACGGCTTCATCATCCGCGGGGTCGTTCCCTACTGGCAGTACGTCGCAGTCGGTGCAGTCCTCATCATCGCCGTTCTCATCGACCAGCGCCGACGTACCCGGCAATTGTCGTGATCATCGCCATCCGACCTCAAGGAGTTCGCATGACAGCAAACATCTCTCGGCGCCGTACGTTGACGTTGGGCATCACGCTCGCCGGCTCGCTGCTCCTCGCAGCATGCAGTAGTTCCGCGGGCTCGACGACCTCCTCTTCCCCCTCTGGTTCCGACAGCGGGGCGGCCACCACGGGCAAGAACATCACTTTGATCCTCGGCACGACGAGTGATGACTTCTACAAGTCGATCGAATGCGGTGCCAAGACCCGGGCCAACGAAGTGGGTGCCAACCTGACGGTCCAGGGGGCGGGCCAGTTCGACGCGACCCTGCAGATTCCGGTCGTCAACGCGGTCGCCGCGAGCAAGCCCGATGCGATCATCATTTCGCCGAACGACGACACTGCCCTCTATGCCCCACTCAAATCCGCTGTCGATGCCGGCAGCAAGCTGGTCCTGGTCGACACCACCCTCAAGCAGGCCGACATCGCAGCCGGCCACATCGGCTCGGACTACGTCCTGTACGGCAAGCAGGGCGCCGAGCAGGTTGGAAAATTGACCGGCGGCCAAGGCAAGGTGCTCGGGATCTTCTCTCCGCCGGGTGTGTCCACCAACGACCTCGGGCGCCAGGGCTTCGAGGCCGGGCTGCAGGCCTTCCCGGGGATTACGCTGCTCCCGTTCCAATACAGCAGCGGGGAGGCCGGCAAGTCGGCGGCCATCGTGTCGGCCGCGCTCGCGGCGAACCCCGACCTCAGCGGCATCTTCACCTTCAACGGCGGCGACGCGCAGGGCGTCGTGACGGCACTGCGCGAGGCGAACGCGGCCGACAACGTCAGCTTCGTCAGCGGCGATGCCCAGCCGTTCCAGGTGGAGCAACTCAAGGCCGGCCAGGTGAAAGCCCTGGTCATCCAACAGGCACGGAAGATGGGGACTCTCGGCGTGGATGAGGCGCTCAAGGCCATCGCCGGCGAGACCGTTCCACCGGAGACGGCACTTCCCACCGTCGTCGGCAACCTGGACAACCTCGCCAGCCCTGAGGTGGCCGACAACCTGTACGGCGCCTGCTGACACCCATGGGCGAATGGGCAGTGGGAATCGACCTCGGTGGCACGAACATTCGTGCCGCCGAGGTCGACCGCAGCGGACGAGCGGGGATCCTGATCAGCCAGAGCGTGGATCATGCCGACGACCGGGCGCCCTTCCACCAGCTCACCGCGGTCGTGCGCCGGCTCATCGATCAGGTGGGGACGCCGCCGGCCGGAATCGGTGCGGGCATCACCGGTCCGGTCGATCACGTCACCGGCGTCATCGACAACCCGCACACCCTGCCGGCATCACTGCAGGGCGACGTCCGGTCCGCCCTGGCGCAGATCGCCGCCACCGTCGCGATCGAGAACGACGCAAACTGCGCAGCTCTGGGCGAAGCCCGGCACGGCGCGGGCCGCGGCCACGCGGTCGTCGTGTGCATCACCGTGGGCACCGGGATTGGTGTCGGTGTCGTCAAGGACGGTGCCCTGGTGCGCGGCGTCCGCGGACTGCATCCGGAGTCCGGCCACATCGTCGTCGAACCGGGCGGGCCGCTGTGCTATTGCGGCGCTTCCGGCTGCGTGGAATCCATATCCTCGGCCCGCGGTGTCATCGCCGCTGCCGTCGCCGCCGACATCATCGACGAGACGGCGAGCGCGAAAGACGTGCATGACCTCGCCGCTGCCGATCCGAGGGCCGCCCTGATCGTCGACCGGGCACGCGGCGGGATCGCTGCTCTGTCACGGACCCTGGCCGTTGCGCACGCTGCCGACGGCATCGTGCTCGCGGGAGCGGCACTCGGCGCCACCGGTCCGTTGCTGGCCAGAGTCCGCGGGGATCTGGCTGCCTACGCGTTCGCCCCACCAGGAGGAATCGTGGTCGACATCAACAGCCTCGCAGCCATGTCAGGTTGCATCGGGGCAGCTTCGCTGGTTCTGGGATGAACAAGCATCAGCGGCACCAAACCATCCTCAACGCCGTCCAAGCCGCCGGCCGGGTCAGGGTCACCGAGCTGTCCGAAGAGCTTGAGGTGTCAGAAATGACCGTCCGGCGTGATTTGGAGGAGATGGAGTCCGGCGGCTTCCTCACCCGGGTACACGGGGGCGCGGTGTCCACGATCTCGCGTAGTTTCGAGCCCGGATTTGCCGTGCGCCAGGTGACCCACGTGACCGCGAAGGAGCGCATCGGGGCCGCCGCGGCCGCACTGGTTCGCGACGGGGAAACGGTGGTGCTCGACGCAGGGACGACGACTCTGCATGTGGCGGAAGCGCTACGCAACGACATCCGTCTGCGGGTCATGGCGCTCAGCCTGCATGTCGCCGATGCGCTGGCGGATCGGCCCAACATCACTCTGATGATTCCCGGCGGGCAGGTCCGTCCACATGAGCGGTCGTTCGTCGGGCCGGCAACCCAGAGCGCCTTCGACAATCTGACCTTCGACACCGTCATCCTGACCACCGGTGGTGTGGACCGTGCCAATGGCGTCACCGAGTACGAGTACGACGACGCCGAGACCAAGCGAGCAGCGCTGCGAAGCGCTCGCCGCCGCATCATCGTCGCCGACGCCAGCAAGCTGGGAGCCGTCGCATTCGTCAGGTTGTGCGGCGTCGAAGACATCGACATCGTCGTCACGGATTCCAGCGCCTCCGGCGCACATGTCGCTGCGCTCCGCGATGCGGGCGTCGACGTGATCCTCGCCTGAAGGGAGAAGCTCATGCGTGAGATCCGCCTCGGAATTCTGTCGACAGCCCTGATCAACCGAAAGCTGCTGCGCGGTGCCGCGCTCGTGCCCGAGATCGATGTGGTAGCCGTGGCAAGCCGCGACGTGGAACGAGCTCGTCGGTTCGCCGACGAGTGGGAGATTCCCGCAGCGATCGGCGACTATGACGATCTGCTGCACTCACCTGCCGTTGATGCGGTGTACATCCCGTTGCCCAACGGGCTGCACCACACCTGGACCATGCGCGCACTGCAGGCGGGTAAGCATGTGCTGTGCGAGAAGCCCTACAGCCGTCACCCTCACGAGGTCGCCGAGGCTTTCGACGAGGCCGCCCGACGAGGTCTCGTGCTTTCCGAGGCCTTCATGTACCGGTATCACCCGCAGATCAAGGAGCTCGCGCAGCTGATCGAAGATGGTGCGATCGGCGAGATTCGCCTGATCAGCGCATCGTTCACCTGGCCGACGGATGCTCCTGGCGACGTCCGGCTCGATCCGGCGTTGAACGGCGGGAGCTTGCTCGACGTCGGCGTTTATCCGATCAATGTTGCTCGGCTCCTGGCCGGAGAGCCGCTCGCAGCCACCGCGCAGATGATCTACGGACCAAGCGGTGTCGACATCACGACGGCCGGAACGCTGCTTTTCGAGCATGACGTTCTGGCCCACTTCGACTGTGGTTTCCACCTGCCTGACCGGAGCGCCCTTGAGGTGCTCGGAACCAAGGGAAGAGCAACAGTCAACGACCCGTGGCACTGCGCCACCCCCAGGATCACACTGGCCCGGCAGAACGCGAAGTCGAAGACTCGCGCCGTCCCGCCCGCAGACTCCTACGCTTTGGAGTTGTCGCACTTCGCACGGGCGATCGCCGGAGCGCCACATGAACTGCTCGGACGCAGTGACGCCGAAGGGCAGGCGCGTGCCGTTCAGATGCTCTTCTCGGCGGCGAACGACTGAAATCTGCCAAGCGATAGCGCCGGGCCTGCACGACTGACGCTTCCAGGTCTACGGTGGCCGAATGTCCGGTTCCGGCACCAAGGATGATCCCTGGCAACTGGCGACACCGCCCGGGACCTCGAAGTACACCCTGCACCGTGACGATGCGGCCGATCCCCCGGTGCTGGTCTGCACGGTCGGCAAGACCGTGCTGACCTACCAGGCCCGCTGCATCGACGACCTGCATGCGATGTTGGTGGCCGCGGGCGACTGGGTGCCGCTCGGCGGGGCCGATGAGCAGAAGCCGGCACCGGAGGGCAGCGTTGAGGCCTGGGGTCGATCGCCGGACAATCCGGTCGGCGGCTGGTACGGCCTGAAGAAGGGCCTGCGCGGC
>CAWCVW010000003.1:12500-184399 GCA_963798965.1 uncultured Actinomycetota bacterium | reverse complement strand
GGATCGGCTCACCGCCGGTCCCGACGGCCGGGGTATCCCCGTACCTGGATGCGCTCAGCGGCCGGGAACTCGAGGTGCTCCGGTTGGTCGCCGCCGGCCAGGACAACGGGCAGATAGCGGCATCACTGACGCTGAGCATCCGCACCGTGGAACGCCACCTGCAGACGATCTACCGAAAGCTGGGCCTGACCGGCTCGGCCCAGCGGACCGCGGCAGCCGGGTTGATCCACGGCGTGGCGGGATACGCGTCCGCCGCCTCCTGATCGTTTCCGCGCGGCTCCGGGTTTACGCGTCGGCGCGGTAGTGCGGTGGGGCCTGGATTCCTACCGTCATGGGTGTTCCCATCACCGAGGCCGGCCCACCCGGCCATTGCGCAAGGAGTTCATCCATGACCACGACAACCGCCACCGACGCGGATCGGGCACTCAAAGCCAAACACCGCGCCATGTGGGCGCTGGGCAACTACCCGGAACTGGCACACGACCTGATCGCCGGTCTCGGGCCGGTCCTGGTGAACGCCTGCAAGGTCCGTCGCGGTGACCGGGTCCTGGACGTGGCAGCCGGTGCGGGCAATGCCGCCATCCCGGCTGCGGTGATCGGCGCCACCGTCGTCGCCTCCGACCTCACGCCGGAGCTGTTCGAGGCCGGCCGCGCGCAGGCCGCCGCCTCGGGGGTCGCGCTGGAGTGGACGAGCGCCGATGCGGAGGCGCTCCCCTTCGCGGACGACGAATTCGACACGGTGATGTCGTGCGTCGGGGTGATGTTCGCCCCGCACCATCGGCAGACGGCGGACGAGCTGGTCCGGGTGTGCCGACCCGGTGGCACCATCGGGGTGCTCAGCTGGACACCGGAGGGCTTCATCGGTCAGATGTTCGCCACCATGAAGCCGTACGCACCGCCGCCGCCGCCCGGAGCCCAGCCTCCCCCACTGTGGGGCAACGAGTCCCACGTCCGCGATCTGTTCGGTGACCGGGTGACCGCGGTCTCTGCGCAGCGAAAGACCATCACCGTCGACCATTTCGCCGAGCCCGCCGACTTCCGGCGTTACTTCACCTCGCACTACGGACCGACCATCGCCGTCTACCGGGCGATCGCCGACGACCCGGCACGGGTGACGCAGCTGGACGGCGAGCTGGACGAGTTGGTGACCCGGTTCAGGCGCTCCTCCAGCGGAGCCGTCATGGAGTGGGAGTACCTGCTGCTGACGGCGACCAAGCTCTGACGTCGGCGGGCGGAGCCCGGGGCTGCTCGATGGGCCGTCAGAACCGCTTGACGGTGACCGAGACCGTCGTGGTGCTGACGCCGAACTGCTCGGCCTGACGGTTGAAACGCTCGATCACATCAGGGTTGTCACCGGCCAGTGCCGAGTCGATCATCTTGGCGCTCATCGTGTTCATGATCGCGGCGGGAGTGTCGAACAGTGCGGACGCCCCGGGCAGCCGGTGCAGCGCTTGGGCCACCGGATACCAGCGCTGCCAATGTCCGATGATCAGCTCGCGGTCCCTGTTCTCCAGGGTCAATCGCCGGTTGCGGTAGGCGGCGCCGACGTCACCCCAGTCGATCAGGCCCGTGATCTGCGCGGGCGGCAGGACCGGCAGCACGCCGGTCGGCGCCAGCGTCGGTCGGTTGCGCAGGAACTCGCCGGTGTCCGCGAGAAACAGCGAGCCGGGCAGCAGCCTGGGGGCGGTGGCCGGCGCCGGGGTCGGCGGACCGGTCGAGGTGTCGTCGTCGCGCTGCACAGTCGGTGCGCTGTCAGCCACCTTCTGCGAGGTGAGGGCTCGAGCCACCGCGCTGTTCCCGGCAGCCTTTTGCAGGGCCAGCATCATCGCAGGGTTGCATCGCTGGACGACCGGACCGGCGCTGCGTCCGGACAGTCCCTGGCCTGGCTCTGTGGACGAGCGTCCCGCCGCAACTGCAGCAACCGGTTTCCGGTCGTGCCTCGGCTGGTCCCCCCCCAGCTCTCGCCGTGCATGAACCGATCCTGGCGCCGGGCAGCTGCACGGACCAATCGCCGCCGAGCGTCCGTTCGGGCAGAGCGAGCTGCCCCTTTGGGACATCTCCCACCGACCCCGCTTGCAGCGCCCGCTTCAGCGGTCCTTCAGCGGACCTTCACCGGTCTTTCAGTGGCCACCGGTCTGATGACCCGGTACTCGAGAAACCGACTGGAGACCCGATGAGCATCGCGAGCCCCATCACCACCGACGCCCTCGCCACCACCCTGCGAGCGGGCATCGAAGGGGACATCGTCACCCACGACGACCCCAGCTTCCCGGCCGCCGCCTTCGGCTTCTCCGGGAGCGCACAGCGGCGGGCGGAAGTGATCGTCATCGCCGCTCGTGCGACCGATGTCGCCGCCACCGTGCGCATCGCGGCGCGTGCCGGTCGCCGCATCGCGATTCAGCTGCCGGGCCGGTCCACCGGCGCCGGCGAGGTGCTGATCGTCACCCGCCTGCTGGCCGGCGTTTCCGTCGATCCACTGACCAGGACGGCCACGGTCGGCATCGCCGCCGGATGGACGCAGGTGCTGGATGCCGCCGAACCGTTCGGCCTCTTCGCCATGGCCGCCGGCTCTGCACTCGACGGCATTGCCCCGCGGGTTCAGCTGGGCCGACTCCCGCGGTTCGCGCCGGCGAGTGTGCTGGCGCTGCAGGTGGCCACCGCCGCCGGTGAGCTGGTGTGGATGGACGCCGCTGACGATCCCGACCTGTTCGACAGAATCCGAGCGGGCGGTGGGGCACTCGGATACGTCACCGCCATGACGATCGATCTCCAGCCGCTTCCGTCACTGACCGCGGGAGAGCTGTGGCTGGTGAGCACACCTGCGACGGTTCAGGCCTGGCGGGAGTGGGCAACCGAATTGCCGGCGCACGTCAGCACGTCGGTGTCGGCCGGGACGGTTCCCGAAGGCCCCACGCCGGAGACCGCGACGGGGAAGCAGTGGTGGTCCGATTCGCGCATGTCGGCGATCCGGCGGACGCTGCCCGGCTGCTGGCGGACTTGCGGGCCGGCACGGCAGTGCTCGCCGAGACGGTGACGGAAACATCCCTGGTCCACGGTCACCGCGCAGCTGCGGATCCGCAGCAACTCCGCGGACGTTCCCGCCCGTGCCCGTGGGGCGCACGCTGGTCGCCACCGGCCGTCACGGTGCGATCGGCCGATGAAGAGCCCTGTCGGCCCCGCAACGTTGTCAGACCTGTAGGCCGCCGGCCCCGGCGGCTCGACGCATTGCTCCGCACGCAGGTGGATGTCGAAGAAGGCCAAGATCCGCTCCTTCGCATCCGCCGCGGAGTCGTGGTCGTACCCGACGCCGCCCACCTTCAGCAACACCGACAGCGGTGACGCGACGGTCAGCCGGTTGATGAAGCTGTGCCGCGCGTTCGGATACTCCTTGACGTCCGCCGGCACGCCGGCCGCTGCCAACCCCAACTCGATCTTGCGTGCCGCGCCCTTCAGGCTGACGTCCTTGGCGCCATAACTGGCGACCATGGGGCAGGACCCGGCGAGCACCTCGTCGAGGTTCTTCGGCAGCGGGCCGTAGTTGACGCTTGCCGCCGCATACCCGGGTCTGGCGGCAAGCAGCAACGCGAAGGCGCCGCCCATGCAGTACCCGATGACGCCGACGGTGCCCGTGCAATTCGGCAGCGCAGCGAGATGCAGCCGTGCGGCCTCGATCTGGGTGAACACCGGTCCCTGCTGGGCGATCAGCTGGCCGAAGGTGTTCTTGATGCACCGGACCATCGACCGGCCGTTGTAGAGGTCGGGCACCAGCGCGACGTAACCGGCGGCGGCCAGCCAGTCGGCCTGCTCCTTGATGTCATCGGTCATCCCGATGGCGTCATGGATGACGACCACACCCGGCCACGGACCGGGCCGATCCGTGACCGGAACCGGTTCGGCGAGGTAGGCGGGACGGACCGCGGCCGGGCCTGCGCCGGATGCTGCGGTGTCGCGAATGGTGATCATCGGCATCGCCACAAGGTACGCGGGCCGGGTGGCCGGCCCTCGTGCCCGGTCAATTCTGTGGTCGCCCGGGGTGCCGGGCCTGATACTGCTTGCATGACGGTCGGTCTCGACGATGCGCGGCTCTTGGAGATGGCCGCCGGGTTGGCAGAGGTGGACGGGATCGTCGGGGTCGTGCTGGGCGGCAGCAGGGCCAGGGGTGATCACACCCCGGCCTCGGACATCGACCTGGGCCTCTACTATCGGCCGCTGCTGGACGTCAGCGGTCTCGCCGCGCTCGCTCGCGATGTCACCGGAGCGCCCGTGGAAATGACCGAGCCCGGCGGGTGGGGTCCCTGGGTGGACGGCGGCGGGTGGCTGACCGTCGACGGCGTTGCCGTCGATTGGATCTACCGGGACCTGGACCGGGTGCGGGACTGCTGGACGTCCGCCGCTGCGGGGCGGTTCGCCTTCCACCAGCAGATCGGGCATCCCTTCGGCGTGGCGGACTTCTCCTACCCCGGTGAGCTGGCGTTGGGCGTCGTGCTGGCCGACCCGGCCGGTGAACTCGAGAGATTGCAGCTCGAAGTCCGGGACTACCCGGAACCGCTCGGCAAGGCACTGGTGACCCAATGCCTTTGGGAGGCATCGTTTCTCGTCGGCATCGCCGGCAAGGGTGCCGAAAGAGCCGACACCGTTTATGTTGCGGGCTGCCTGTTCCGGGTGGCGGTCCTGTGCGCGCATGCGCTGCACGGACGGGACCATCGATGGCTGGTCAACGAGAAAGGCGCCGTCACTGCGGCGGGCCGGCTCCCGGCTGCGCCCCCGGACTTTGCGGTCCAGGCCCACGCACTGGTGGCCGCGCTGGGGACGACGAAGGCCCGTCTTGCCGACTCCGTGCGGGACGCGGAGGCCATGGTCGCTGCGGTGCGGGAGGCCTGCGAGCGTGATGCGGGCAAAATGCCGTGACGCCGCGCCGACGGTGCCCATGATGCTGGCGCGTCACCGTGGGTCGGTGGACAGCACGGACATGACGTCCGCGTCGACCCACTGACCCTCCCACCGCAACGCCTGCCGCAGCGTCCCCTCGTGGACGAAGCCTGCCTTCTCGTAGGCCCTGCGGGCCCGGGGGTTGAAGGCATACACCTCCAGCTGCACCCGATGAACGCCGAGCGAGAAGACATGGTCGACGATCACCCGGGTGGCATCGGTGCCGTACCCGCGGCCCATAGCGCTGGTCCGCAAGGCAATCCGAAACCCGCAGGAGCGGTTGTCCGGATTGAGCTCGGTGATCGCCAGGTCGCCGAGGTGTTCGCCGGAGGAACGGTCGAGCACCGCAAGGTCGAGCCGGTCCGTCCTGTCCGCTCGAGTTGCGCAGTACTCCTCGATCTGCCGACGGGTGAAGACGGTGTGGGTGCCGGTCAGCCGGAGCAGCTCGGGGTCGGCGAGGTTGTCCATCAGATGGTCGACGTCCTGCGGGCCGATGGGTCGCAACACCACCAGGTCGCCGAAGAGGGTGGGTTTGTCGGCGAAGGAGAGCGGCGGCGTCATTGGATCAGTATTCGGTACTCGACCATGGTCGACGTATTCACGAGATTTGTGTTGCGCGCCACCCGCGAACCCGAATTGTTACATGACCCTGTGTTCGTTTCCTGCGGGTATCACCGCACTTGCGTGCCAGTCGTAACACCGCCGTGACAACGCCGTCACCAGGCAAAACGGTTAGCACTCAGGGGGTCTTGTGTGCTAACACGCTTGTGATTCAGCATGACCCATCCGGCCCCCCGCGATGGAGGTTGACCATGAGACCGTCCGACGACCATTCCGTGGAAGTGTCGCCTTTTCATGCCGAAGGGCTTCTGAGCGGATTTCTCGTCTCCGGTCGGTGGCCGGCGAGCACCGTGGAATGGGCGCGCTTCCTGTTGCTCGCGGTGCGGGTGGCCAGTGTGCCGGGGATGCTGCCGACGAGCACCGTGTTCCGGGTCCGTGAGGAGTTGCCCGACGATCCGGCGCCCGGCACGGTGGGCGTGGTCATGGCCGAGGGCACGATCGTCGGTGACAACGCCGTCATGCCAGGACAATTCGCCGCGCACCAGCCGCCCGGACTGATCGTTCTGCACCCACCGCAGGAGATCCGGCCGACCCTGCCCGAGTACGACGAGGTCGCCTCCGGCTGCGTGCTGCTGCCGGGCCTGCCCCATCTGGGGCTCGATCACCGGGCCGCCTGGGTGGAGGCCGATCGTGACGGCAACATCACCAGCATGGTCAGCCGCGCCGGGATCAACCCGTCCGATGACGCCGATACCGCGGTGCTGGCGTTGTTCCTGGCTGCCTGAAATCAGCGCCCGGGCGACAGCCGGTTCACGCAAGTCGCGGGCCGCCTCTGGTTGACCGTCGGTGCCAGCAGGACCGGTGCCAGTGACGGCGACTGTCCACCGACGTCTGCATGAAGGACGGATCGTCGGCCGGCCACACCACGACGTGAGCGGTCCCGGTGGGGATGAGTTGCTGGCAGCCGGGGCACCGGTACGGCTTGCGAGCGGCGGACCCTGGCACGGCGCGGACGAGGTAATCCCCGTCCCGGGTGTGCTGTGTCTGCCGGCCACCGAGCGGGGTGGGCGCGTCGTCATCGGCGGGTGGCTGTTGGCCGTACCTGGCCCGTGAATCCCCGGTGCCGGCGGCGCGCACGGACTTCGGTGGGCGGCGGGGCACCGGTTGACGGTATCGCGCCGCACGACCGCAGCAGTCCGCCGGCCGGCACTGCGAGAACCGGTATCAGCTCTGCAGGACGGACAGGATGTTGCCTGCAGGGTCCTTGAACCAGGCGATCAACGGGCCACCACGACGGTTGATGCCCTTCTCGTCGACCCAGTCGTACTTCTCGAACACCACGCCGCGGCCGGTGAGTTCGTCGACCGTTGCTTCCACATCGTCGACCTGAAAGTTCAGCACGGTGAACGTGGCCGGCTGATGGTCGGGCTTCGGGTACAGAAGTGTGGTCCGGTCGCCGGGAGTGTGGAGCACGAGCATCCCGTTGTCCTCGGTGACGGCGACGCCGAGGGCGTCCTCGTAGAAGAGCCTGGCGGCCGCAATGTCGTCGACCGAGTATCCGCTGAACGTGGGTGCGCTCCCCAGCATGGTGGTTCCTCTCGTCAAAGGTGCATGCTTCCCCGCGGTCGACTGCGCGACGGGCAGGAACTCACCGGTCGGCGCACCGAGCTACGCGGACACCGCCGAGTGTCGCGCCCGTAGGGAGAAACGGCGTGCCGGAGCGCGAACTCCGTGCATGCACGACAGTCGGCCCGGGCCTCAACGCACCGTGACCAGGGTGGGGTCGGTGATGTCGTAGACCTTGCCGTCCTGCGCGGCCAGCAAGGCGGGCAGAACCTGCATCTTCTGCGCCGACTGGCTCGCCTGACCCCACAACACCGTGCGGCCGTTCTTGAGCGTCAACTCGACGTCGAACGGTGTGCGCGCGGAGATGGCGGTGACCGTGGGACGGAACTGCGGCGTCAGCGCCGACGCCACCGTGAGGGCCGCCATCGTCGAGGGGTCACCCACGGCCGGCGCGACGAGTTGCACGGTCACCACTCCGGCGGGCGGAGTGGAGACGGCGAGGTACGGATCGCCGGTGGCATCGAGCAGCCACAACTGCCCGTTGGCTGATGTCACGGCAACCGGAACGCGAGGCGTCACAGCAATGGTCAGGCTGTGCGGCCAGTCGCGGGAAACCTCGACCTCCGCGATCTGCGGGATGTCATCGACATCGTCTGCGACGGCACCGAGATCGATGCGGGCCAGCGGTGTTCCGTCCGGGGCCGGGGCAACTGCGCGGATCGTGGCGACCAGATCATCGGAGACCCCGATGACGCGGACCGTTTGCAACCCGAGCAACGCGCTGAAGAACACGGCGTAGACGGCGCCGCAGAGCAGCGCCGCCACGGCGACGAGAGCCACGATCCAGGGCCAGCGGCGCGGCTTCTTCGGCGTCGCACGGGTCCGCCGGGACCCGGCCGCCGAATCGGATTCGGTGGTGGTGCGTGTCGCGGTACTCACGTCGACTCCCCCATCACGGCCGCCACCATCGGTTCACCCATCGCGTGCCTCCAACAACGTCAGCAGCTGCGGCCCGATGGCGGTGACGTCCCCGGCCCCCATCGTGATCACCACATCACCGGCCCGGAGCACGTCCGCGACGAAGGCCGCCGCGCTCGGGCGATCCGGGTGATAGAGCACCTCGGCAGCCCCCCGCGGGATCGCGGATGCGATCAGCTCGCCGCTCACGCCCGGCTGCGGATCCTCCCTGGCGCCGTACACGTCCAGCACGATCACCAGGTCCGCTGCAGCCAGCGCGCGGCCGAACGCGTCGGAGAAGGTGGCGGTCCTGGAGTACAGGTGCGGCTGGAACACCACCACCAGGCGTGCAACTGTCCCATCAGCAATTTCTGCGAGAACCGAACGGGCTGCGGTGATCTGGGCCGCGACCTCGGTCGGATGATGGGCGTAGTCGTCATACACGGTGATGCCGGCGGCATGCCCCTTGCGCTCGAACCGCCTGCGCACCCCGGTGTAACCTGCGAGGCCGTCGGCGACAGCCTGTGGCGCGATCCCGAGCTCGACCCCTGCTGCCAGCGCACCGACGGCGTTGAGCAGCATGTGGTCCCCCGGCACGGACAGCCGCAGTTCGATCTCGCGACCGTCACCGAGCCGGACCGTTGCCTGACCCGCCGGTGCGGCTTCCATCACCCGAACCGAGGCGGATTCGTTGCGACCGTAAGGAATCAGCCGTCGTAGACGGGAGCGTTCGAGCAGCGCCGCCGTGCCGGGGTCGTCGGCACAGGCGACCAGGAACCCGCCCGGCTCGATGCGGTCCACGAACTGGTCGAACACCGCGGTGTACGCCTCGGCGGTGCCGTGATGATCCAGGTGATCAGGCTCCAGGTTGGTGATCACTGCGCCGTGCGGGCTGAACGACAGGAAGGAACCGTCGGACTCATCGGCCTCTGCGACGAAGATGTCACCGCTGCCGTGGTGGGCACCGAGCCCGGACCCGGTGAGCTCACCGCCGATGGCGAAGGACGGGTCCGCCCCCGCAAGCTGCAGTGCGACAGTCAGCATCGAGGTCGTGGACGTCTTTCCGTGGGTACCGGCGATGCAGACATCGCGGTAGCCGGTCATCAAGGCGGCCAACGCATCTGCCCGTCGGACAACGGGAATACCGGCGGCGCGGGCCGCGACCACCTCCGGGTTGTCCGGCCTGACCGCCGTCGAGACCACCACTGCGGTCGGTCCGCCGGGCAGCAATTGCAGGTTGGATTCCCGGTGCCCGACGGCGGTCAGCACACCACGGGACGAGAGACCCGCCAGCACCTGCGAATCGCGGGCATCCGAGCCGGAGACGGCGAACCCGCGGTCCGCGAGAATCCTTGCGATGCCGCTCATCCCCGCTCCGCCGACGCCGACCAGATGCGCCCGCTGGAGCGAGATGCCCTCCGCGGTCAGCGGAACGGTCGCACCTGTCATGACCGCCGGCCGATCACGCGTCGCGCCCGGAGCCGCCGGCACCGGCGATGGCGTCGAGCACCATCCGGGCCACCACCTCGTCCGCCCGCTCGCTCGCCGTTGCGGCCGCTGCCGCCGACATCCCATCCCGGACGATCCCCTCGATGACCAGTGGGATCACCGTGGTGGCAATGGCTTTGCGGTCGAGGTCCGCGTCGTCGATGATGATCGCCGCGCCGCTGGCCACCTGTGACGAGGCGTTGAGCCGCTGCTCGCCGTTGCCGTGCGGGAGCGGCACGTACACGGCCGGCAGGCCGACGGCGGCGATCTCGGCGACCGTCATCGCGCCCGACCGGGCCAGCACGAGATCCGCGGCAGCGTACGCAAGGTCCATCCGGTCCAGGTACGGCACGGCGACGTAGGCCGGCGCATCCGCGGGCATCGGCGGGAGTTCGATGCTGTTGCGGCTGCCGTAGGCGTGCAGCACGCCGACCCCCACGTCGGCGAAGTCGGGCGCTGCGCCGGACACGGCGTCATTGATCCGCTGGGCACCCTGTGATCCGCCGAACACCAGCAGGGTCGGTGCCTCCGGATGCAGGCCGAAAAATTCCCGGGCCTGTTGGCGGAGCGCCGGCCGGTCGAGCTCGGACAGGCTGCGGCGCACGGGGTTGCCGATGATCTGCGCGTTCTTCAGGCCGGTGCCGTCGACCGCGGCGGCGACAGACACCGCGAACCGTGCCCCGACCTTGTTGGCCAGGCCGGCCCTCGCGTTCGCCTCGTGCACGACGATCGGCACCCGGCCCCGGGCGGCGAGGTAGGCGGGCAGCGCGACGTAGCCGCCGAAGCCGACCACCACGTCCACCGCCCTGTCCCTCATGATCGTCCGTGTTGCGGTGATCGCCGCCCGCATCCGGGTGGGCAGGGTCAGCAGATCCTTGGAAGGCTTGCGCGGCAGCGGGACCGCCGGGATCAGTTCGAGGTCATAACCACGGGCCGGCACGAGAGTCGTTTCCAGGCCGCGTTCGGTGCCCAGTGCGGTGATCCGGATCGAGGGGTCGAGCGCCTGCAACGCGTCGGCCACCGCGAGCGCTGGTTCGATGTGCCCGGCGGTGCCGCCGCCCGCGAGCAGGACACTGCTCACGCGCCGTCCCACCGATTGTTGCGGCCCCCTGCGTCACCGCCACGCTGCCCGTTCGGCTTCGGCGCGCGCGGATGGCGGGGTGCGGCGTCGCGACGGGCTGCGGAGGTCTGCTGCGGCTCTGCCGACCGTCGGCGACCGTCCCGGGCACCGACGCCGGATCCACTCACCGCACTCCGGCCCGAACCCCGACTCGCACCCCGGTCGTCGGGCCGGTCGTAGGGCCCGGGAGTCGAACGACGGTCATGACCCGCCGGGTCGGCGGTCCGGCCGCCGGACCTGGAGGTCGGCGATGATCCCGAACGAGCGGGTGCGGACGCAGAGCGGCCGTTCGCGAGGGCAGGCGATGACCCGGAACGGGCGCGGGCGGGCGCCGATGCCCGGTCAGCCGTCGTCGGGCGCGCCCGGGATGAGGTGGGCGTGGAATTTGCTCGGGCTTGTTCTTTCTTGCTCTGCCGGGCCGACGTCGGCAACCAGCGGGTCGATCCGGAGGTTGGCTTCCTCCACCGTGCGGTCCCGGCGGCCGGCCTGCCCGTCGCGTTGCGGCCGCTTGCGGCGCGCTTCGGCTTCCCGGCGCTCGCGGTGGATCCGGGCCTGGAACCGGGAGCGATCTGCTTCGGCTCTCCCGCACGCGCCGCGGTACCACGGCGGCGGCGCCGGATCGTCGGGGTGCGGGCGCTTCCGTCCGCGTTTTGCAGCCCCAGGAATCGCGCCAGCCTGCTGCCCCCGCCGGCCTGTAGGGCGGCCGCGGCCTGCGGCTCCCGTCGGGCGAAGTTCGCCAGCAACCCGAACACCACCATGGTGATCAGCAGCGACGTTCCGCCGGCGGAGATCATCGGCAGCGGAATGCCCGTCACCGGCAGCAATCCCACGACGTAACCGATGTTGATGGCCGCCTGCCCGACGAGCCAGACCGTCGCCGCGGACGCCACGATCTTGACGAACGGGTCGACGTTGCGGCGTGCGATCCGCAGCCCGGTGTAGGCCAGCAGTCCGAACAGCAGCAACAGGATTCCGGCGCCGATCAGTCCGAGTTCCTCACCGACGATCGCGAAGATGAAGTCGGAGTCGGCATTGGGCAGATAGCTCCATTTCGCCCGGGACTGCCCGAGCCCGACACCGAACCAACCGCCGTTGCCCATCCCGTAGAGGCTCTGCAGCAACTGGTAGGAGACGTCGGGGTGCGCCTCGGGGTCGATGAACGACAGCAGCCGGGCCAGCCGGTAGTCGGCCGAGATCGCGAGATAGAAGAAGCCGGCGGTGCCGACCGCGGCCAGACCGGCGAAGGTCCACCAGGGCGCCCCGGCGAAGAACAGCACGGCCATGAAGACGATGGTCAGCGCCACCGTGGTACCCAGGTCGGGCTGGAACATGATCAGCCCGGCCATCAGGACGAACACCGGCAAGACCGGGATCAGCAGCGCCTTGGGCGATCCCAGGGTGGACCGCCGCGCCGCGAGCACGTGCGCCATCCACAGCAGCAGAGCGAGCTTGGCGATCTCGCTGGGCTGGAACTGGAAACCGGCCAGCCGGATCCAGCTCTTGGCACCGTTCACCCGAGCGCCCGCGGCCAGCACCACCACCAGCAGTCCGAGCGAGACGATCACGGCCATCGTCGATGTCGAGCGCAGGACGCGGATCGGCACGAACTGGGTCGCCCAGAAACACAGCAGCCCCAGCGCGGCGTACGTCGCCTGGTTCGCGAACACGGAGAACGACGAGCCACCGCTGCGGAACGCCGCCACCGAGGACGAGGACAGCACCATCAGCAGCCCGAATCCCAGCATCAACGCAAAGACGCCCAACACCAGATGCAGCGACGTCATCGGCCGGTCCAGCCAGTCGGTCGTCAGCTTGCGGCCGGCGCGCCAGACCCGTCCGACCCTGCCCGGGGGGCGGATGGACTTCGGCGCGGTGCGGGTGGACCGACCGGCGGGCGTGGACCCGGACGAGCGGGACGAGCCGGACGGCGGTGTGGAACGGGCGGGCGGGGACGTCACGCTCACGAGCCGGCCCCCGCCAGTTCCCGCGCGGCCCGCGCGAAGGCATCACCGCGGGCGGCGTAGGAGCGGTACATGTCCAGCGACGCAGCGGCCGGGGCGAGCAGGACGACATCACCCGGGGCGGCCATCCTCGCGGCCGCGCGAACCACTGTGCGCATGACGTCATCGTCCTTGCCGGGCACCAGCTGAGCAGGGACATCGGGCGCGTGTCGGGAAAGTGCCGCGGCGATGATCGGGGCGTCCACGCCGAGCAGCACCACGCCCGCCAACCGTCCGGCGATCCGGCGCACCAGATCGTCAACAGCGGCGCCTTTCAGCTGCCCGCCGGCAACCCACACCACCCGCGGGTACGCCTGCAGGGACGCGAGCGCGGCGTGCGGATTGGTCGCCTTCGAATCGTCGTAATAGGCGACCCCGGCGTGCTCGGCGACCAGCACGTTGCGATGGCCACCGGGCTCGAACTGTCGCAGCCCTTCGGCAACTTCGTCCCCGGTGACGCCGGCCGACAGTGCGAGCCCGGCCGCCGCCAACGCGTTGGTGACGTTGTGCTCCCCCGCCGGCCGCACCTGTGACGCCGGCATGATCACGTCGGCGCCGAAGGCGTTGTCCACCAGCATCGCCTGCCGCACACCCAGCGAGCCGGGGAACGGGCGGCCTCCGATGATCGGCACCACCTGTCGGGCCGGTGAGCGGGACAGCAGGCCGGCGGCGCCCGGGTCGTCGATCACCGCCAACGCAACCCCGCCGGTCAGTGCCCGGGCCTTCGCCGCGCCGTAGGCCTGCATCGAGCCGTGCCAATCGAGGTGGTCCTCGGCCAGGTTGAGGACGACCCCGGCCGACGGCCGGATTGCCGGTGCCCAGTGCAGCTGGAAGCTGGACAGCTCCACCGCGATCAGGTCCTGCGGCTGCTCCTGGTGAGCCAGGGGGCCGCCCATCCCGGCCAGCACCGCCTCCAGCACGGGCCAGCCGATGTTGCCGCAGGCGGTGACGTGCCGCCCGCCGGCGCGGAGCACCGATTGGAGCATGCCGGTGGTCGTTGTCTTGCCGTTGGTGCCGGTGACCACCAGCCAATCCCGCGGGTCGCCGATCGCGTGATCGAGCCGCCAGGCGAGCTCGACCTCACCGATCACCTCGATGCCAGCGGCCAGCGATGCGGCCAGCAGCGGATTGGTCGGCGGGATGCCCGCCGACGTCACCACCATCCGGGTGCCTGCCGGTGGCGCCTGCAGATCACCGGCGAACGTGAGGTCACCGGCGATGTCGGCCAACTCCGCCGGAGCCGGTCGATTCGACGTCACGACCACCGACGCACCGGTGGCGGCGAGGAAACGGATGACCGGTATGCCGGTGACGCCCGCGCCGGCGGCCAGCACGAGATCACCGACCCCGGGCAGCACCCCGGGGCGCGCGATCGGCACCCGCTCAGCCACCGGTGAGGGACAGCCAATCGGCGTAGAACAGCCCCAACCCGAGCGCCGCGGACATCGCCGCGAGCAGCCAGAACCGCACCATGACAGTGGTTTCGGCCCACCCGGACAGTTCGAAGTGATGATGGAACGGGGCCATCTTGAACACCCGGACATGCCGGGTGCGGAACACCGCGATCTGAATGACCACCGACAGCATCTCGACGACGAACAACCCGGCGATGACGACGAGCAGCAGTTCCGTCCTGGTGAGGATGGACAGCCCCGCGATCAGGCCGCCGAGGGCCAGTGAACCGGTGTCGCCCATCATGATCCTGGCCGGATGCGCGTTCCACCAGAGGAACCCGATGCACCCGCCGAGCGCCGCCGCCGCGACGACGGCGAGGTCCAGCGGGTCCCGGACGTCGTAACAACCGCCGAGGGCGGCGCTGCTGAGGGCGTCCCAGCAGGCGTTGCGGAACTGGAAGAAACCGATCGTGACGTAGGTGCCGAGCACCATCACCGACGATCCGGCGGCCAGGCCGTCCAGCCCGTCGGTGAAGTTCACCGCATTCGACCAGCCCGCCACGAGCAGCCAGGCCAGAACGACGAAGCCGACCGCGCCGACGGTCAGGAACCCCAGATCCCGGGTGTAGGACAGCGAGGTGGAGGCCGGCGTCAGGCCCTGGTCGTTGCGGAAGAACAGCGCACCGATGCCGAACGTCAGGGCGACGAACGTCTGCCCCAGAAACTTCATCTTCTTGTTCAGGCCGAGGTTGCGCTGCTTGCGGATCTTGATGAAGTCGTCGAGAAAGCCGACCAGACCCATGCCGGTGGTCAGGTAGAGCAGCAGCAGCGCGGACGCGGTCGGTCCGCCACCCCCGGTGGCCCATTCGATGCCGATGGACACGAGGTAGCCCACCCACATCGCGACGATGATCGCCGCGCCGCCCATGGTCGGGGTGCCACGCTTCTTCTTGTGGTGTTGCGGGCCGTCCTCACGGATCTCCTGGCCGAAGCCCTGCTTGGAGAACACCCGGATCAGATACGGGGTGAACAGGATGGACACCGCCAGGGCAACCAGCGCCGCGATGAGAATGGTCTTCACAGGGCTTCCCCGGCGGGTGCGCCGGCACCCGCGTCGGCGCCGGCGTCGCCGGGAGACGAGGCCCCGAGGTCCGCGATGAGCTTCAACGCCACCCGCTCCAGCCCGGCTGCCCTCGACGCCTTGACCAGCACCACGTCTCCCGGCGCCAGTTCCTGCTCGAGGATCGCGACGGCGTCATCGACGTCGGTGACGAGTTCGGATTCCCCGCCCCACGATCCCTCCAGATGCGCACCGAGGTGCAGGGCCCTGGCCCCGGTACGGCCGCCGACGGCCGCGCCGGTCGCCCCGCCCGGTCCCTGGACCACGATCAGCCGCTCGATGCCGAGCCGCACGACCAGCCGGCCGATCTCGTCGTGCGCGGCGTTCGTGGCATCGCCGAGTTCGGCCATCTCACCGAGCACCGCCCAGGACCGGCGGCCGCGGCCGATGGTCGACAGTGACTGCAGGGCAGCCTTCATCGAGTGCGGGTTGGCGTTGTAGGCGTCGTTGATCAGGGTGATTCCAGCGGGCAGCTCGGTGACGTCCATCCGCCACTTCGACGACGCGCCGGCGGCGCTGAGCGCGCCCGCGATCCTCTGCAAATCCATCCCGACGGCCCGCCCCACGGCCGCGGCGGTGAGCGCGTTTCCGACCTGGTGCGCACCGACCACGGTCAGCCGGACCTCGGCACTGCCCTCGGGAGTGGTGAGCGTGAAACTCGAGTGGTCGGTGTCGTCCTGGCGGACGTTCTCGGCGCGGACGACGGCATCCGGGCTCTGGCCGACCATGACCACCTCGGCCTTGGTCACCGCCGCCATCGCGGCGACCCGGTGGTCATCGGCGTTGAGGATCGCCACCCCGCCCGCGGCTGCGGCGGGAAGAGCCTGCGGCAGTTCGGATTTCGCGACGGCGATGGCGTCGACGGAGCCGAACTCGCCGAGGTGCGCGGACCCTACGTTGAGCACGCCACCGATCCGCGGCGGTGCGATCCGGGCCAACAGCGCCACGTGCCCGCGGCCGCGCGCGGACAGCTCGAGGACCAGGAATCGGGTGTTCTCGTCGGCCCGCAGCGCGGTGTACGGATGGCCGAGCTCGTTGTTGAAGGACTCCGGCGGTGCGACCACCTGCGCCGGGTCGTCGACGAAGGCGCGGAGCACCGCGGCGATGAGGTCCTTGGTCGAGGTCTTCCCGGACGATCCGGTCACCCCGATCACGTCCAGCCCGTGGTCGCGGACGAGCGCGGTGACCGACGCGTGAGCCAGCGCGGCCAACGCCTCGAGCACGTCGGCGTTCGGGTCGCCCGGCGCGAGGGCGGAGTCCGACGTGGGCCGAACGACCAGCATCGGCAGGTCGGCGGTGATCGGTGCCGTTCCGAGGACGGCCACCGCCCCCGCGTGCGCCGCTGCACCCGCGTAGTCGTGACCGTCGACGTTCTCGCCGCGCAGCGCGACGAACAGTGCTCCTGGCGTGATCCGTCGGGTGTCGAACTCCACGGAGCTCACCGTCACCTGATCGGCGCCGGCCGGCGCCGTCACGCCGATCGCCGCAGCGACCTGCGCCAACGTCATTGCGATCATCGGCGGGTCCGGGGCGGTGCGGCAGGTGCTGTCACGTCCAGCACGGTAGCTGGCCCGGCGCTGTCGTCCGCGGCACCGGCCACCCGCCGTCCGGCGAGCGCCGCGGCCAGCTCGTCGCGGTCGGAGAACGGATGCACCACGCCGCCGATGTCCTGCCCGAGTTCGTGTCCCTTGCCGGCGATGACGACGGCGTCCCCGCTGCGGGCCACCGCGACCGCCGCCCTGATCGCGGCTCGGCGGTCGCCGATTTCCTCGATGCTTGCGCTGCCCGCCGCCCCGTGGGCGCCGGCCAGCAACTGGGACCTGATGGCAGTTGGGTCCTCGGAACGCGGGTTGTCGTCGGTGACGATGAGCAGGTCCGCCCGGGACGCCGCCTCCGCGCCCATCACCGGTCGTTTCCCGGTGTCCCGGTCGCCGCCGGCGCCGATGACCACGATCAGCCGGCCCTGGAGGTCCTCACTGATGGCGTCCAGCACAGCGGCGAGCGCGGCCGGTTTGTGCGCGTAATCGACGACCGCCAGAAAGTCCTGACCGGCGTCGACGCGTTCCATCCGGCCGGGAACGACCACACCGGCGATGGCGTCGGCGGCCTGCTGGACGTCGCGCCCGAGGGCATCGACACAGGCGATCGCCACCGCGGCGTTGGCCACGTTGAACGCCCCGGGAACCGCGAGATCCACGGTGATCATGCGGTTGCCAGGCCCGGAGAAGGTGATGTGCTGGATGCCGGTGGCCGACACCTGGACACTCTGAACGGTCCAATCGGCGTCCTTGCCGGTGACGCTGACGGTCAGCGCATCGGGGTGAGCCGACGCCAGCCGCGCGCCGAAGGAGGTGTCGACGTCCACCACATGCCTGGCGGAGCGACCGTCGAACAGCTTGCTCTTCGCGGCGAAGTAGTCCTCCATGTCGCGGTGGAAATCCAGATGGTCCTGGCTGAGATTGGTGAACGCTCCCACCGCGAAACGCGTGCCGCTGACCCTGCCCAGGGCGAGCGCATGCGACGACACCTCCATCGCCACCACGTTCACGCCGCGCTCGGACATGACCGCGAAGAGCGCCTGCAGATCGGGTGCCTCGGGGGTGGTCAGCGCGCTGGGCGCCACCTCACCGTTGATCCGGGTCTGCACGGTGCCGATCAGGCCGGGCCTGGAGCCGTCGGCAGCCAGGGCGGCCTCGAGCAGATAGCAGGTGGTGGTCTTCCCGGCGGTGCCGGTGATGCCCACGACCTGAAGGTCACGGCTCGGATCGCCGTAGAGAATGGCGGCAACCGAGCCCAGCCATGTCCTGGGCGCGGGCGTCACCAGGATCGGTACGGTGTCGTCGGCCGACCGACGGATGATCTCGAGGCCCGCCTCGTCGGTGAGGACGGCCACCGCACCCGCACCGATCGCGTCGGCCACGAACGCGGCGCCGTGCACCCTGCTGCCGGGCAACGCCGCGAACAGGTCACCGGGCCGGACGTCCTGTGCCCGCAGCGTGATGCCGCTGAGCCGGGTGGTGTCCGATTCCCCGTCCGATCCCGCGCCCGCCGGCGGTGCAGACGACGCCGGCCGGTGCACCGTCGCCCCCGTGTGCCGGACGATCTCCGCCACGCTCGCCCCCACCGGGTGCTGTGGGCGGAGCGAGCGGGACGAGGGGGGCACGGGCGGCAAGGTTACCCGGTCAGCCGACGTACAGGTCGTACACCGGCGCCGCGGTGGCCGACGGCGGCACGTCCGCCGCGCGCATCGCGTAGGCCGCGATGTCGTGGAACAGCGGGGCACAACTGGTGGTACCGGCCGGTGAATCACCCTTCGGGTCGTCGAGCATGATCGCCACCACGTACTTCGGGTTGTCCGCCGGAACGATCCCGGCGAACGTCGAGGTGATGGCGCTCTGCGAGTACTCCTGCGTCTGCTCGTCCACCTTCTGCGCCGTTCCCGTCTTGCCGGCCACCTGGTAGCCGGTGATCGCGGCCCGGGAGGCGGTCCCGCGGTGGTTGGTGTCGCCGTCCTGGATGGTGCCGCGGAGCATGTCCAGCAGGGTGCGGGACGTCTTGGCGCTCATCACCTGCGTGGTCGCACCGGCCGGGGTCGGGGTGATCTGGCCGTTCAGCGTGGTGCTGGCGACGATGGACGGCTGCACACGGACGCCGTTGTTCGCGATCGCCTGGTACATGCCGGCCAACTGCAACAGCGAGATGGACACGCCCTGGCCGATCGGCAGGTTGCCGAACGTGCTCACCGACCAGCTCGAGGGCGCCGGGAACCTGCCCGAGGTCTCGGCGGGCAACTGGATGCCGGTCTTGACGCCCTGGCCCATTTTCTTCGCCATGTCGACGAACGCGTCCTGCCCGACCTTCTGGGCGATCATCAGGGTGCCGACGTTGGACGACTTGGCCAGGATGCCGGTGGCGGTCATCTTGATCGGGCCGTGTGCCCAGGCATCGTGCACGACGATGTCACCCACCGGGATCTCACCGTCGACGTCGAGCACGGTGGTCGGTGTGATCAGCCCCTTCTCCAACGCCGCCGCGAACGTGACGACCTTGTTCACCGAACCCGGTTCGATCGAGTCGGTGACGGCCCGGTTGCCGGTCTGCTTTGCGCTCTTGCCGGGTTCGTAGCACGCCATCGCCGGGATCTGCGCGTCCGACACCTGCATGATCACCACGCATCCGGATTTCGCCCACGAGTTGTCGACCGCCTTGCTGAGCATGTTCAGAGCCGTGAACTGCAGGTCGGAATCGATGGTCAGCGAGATGTCCATGCCGTCAGCGGCAGGCTGCTCGTCGCGCTGGCTGCCAGGAATGATCATGTGCCGGGCATCGACGTCGACGACGCGCTCGCCATCCTTGCCGGAGAGCTTGGTGTCGAACTTCGCCTCGACCCCGGAAAGACCGTTGCCGTCGTAATCGGTGCCGCCGACGAGCGCCGCGGACGCGGATCCGTCCGGGTACTGGCGCAGGTCCTGGCGCTCGGTGACGACCGCATCACGGTGATCGGTGTCGAACAGTGCACCGATCTTCTCCATCACCGCATCGGCCTGCGCGGGCATCAGGTTGCGGGCGAGATAGACGTAGGTCTTGCCGGACGTCAGCTTCTTCATGACCTCGTCGACGGTCACCCCGCCGACGTCGGTGGCCAGGATCTGCGCCACCTGACGACGCTGGCTGTCATCGGTGAACAGCGTCGGCCGCGCTGCGATCGCGCGGCCCTCGACGGTGAAGGCCAGCGCGGTCCCGTTCCGGTCGGTGATCGAGCCACGCTGCGCGAGCAGGGTGATGTTGCGGGTCCGCTGCGCCTCGCTCTTCGCGGCGTACCCGGCGGTGTCGATCGCCTGGATGGCGACGAGCCTGCCGCCGGCAATGGTGAGCATCGCCAGCAGCACGACCAGAGCGAGCCGGCTGCGGCGGCGCGGGTTGGCGACGGAGGTCCTGGCGCGGCCGACCCGACGACCACGGACGGAGCCCTGCACACGCGGCGCCTTGGAGGCCGGCCGCACGGGACGCTGTGCATCCGCGGGAGTTGCCGGTCGGGGCGCGCGGGGCGGTCGACCGGATTGCGGCGCCGCCGGGCCGGGCGCGGATCGTGGGTGGGCCGTCCGGCTTCCGGCGGCGGCGCGTCCGGTGCTGCCCCGGCCGTTCCCCGTCCGGCCCGTCGCTGCAGACGGGGTGGCACTGCGAGGTGCTGCACCGCGAGGGGCTGTACCGCGGGGGGCTGCACTCCGGGGGGCTGCACTCCGCGAACCGGAGCCGGCGGAACTCGAACTGCCTGAATTCATTCTGCGGGGGGTGTCCCGCGGATCGTTGCCGGAACCGGACCTCATCCCTGTCCTCCCTGGGTGGCGCCGGCCGCGGGTGCGGCCGGTGCCGGTGCGGTGGCGGCGCTCGTTGCCGGTGCCGCCCCTGCCGCGGACGCTGCCGCGGCCGGAGCGCCGGCGGCCGGAGCGCCGGCGCCGGAGCGCCGGCAGTGGGAGCGCCGGCAGTGGGAGCTGACGCCGAAGGCGCGGGTGGGGGCGGTCCGGGCACAGCGGACGGTTCACCGATCAAGGACCCCGCACCCGACCCGTTGATCATCAGCATCGCCGAGTCACCGGCCGGCACCATGCCGAGCTTGGCGGCTTCGTCGGCGATCCGCGGCGTGGCGTCGAGAAGGGCGACATCGCGTTGCAGGGCTTCGATCTGCAGCCGCAGATCGGTGGTCGCGCTCCGCGCGGCGGAGGTCCGCATCCCGGCCTCGTCGGTCATCGTCGTCAGGTACAACACCCCGGCGATGCCACCGGCGAGCAGCGCGATCAGCATCACCACGAACGGCGCCCGGTTCAGGGCGGAGGAGACGGGCCTGCCGGCTCCGACCAGCCGGGAAGCATCGATCTTCGACGTCCGTCGTTGCCGACGTTCGTACGCGCGCCGGGAGGACGCGGTGCTGGCGGCCGATCGGCCGGACGTGGCCGTGCCGCCGCCGGCGGACGTCGCCACCCCACTCCCGGCGGTCCGGCCGGCCGGCTGCTCGATGGTGGTCACGATGTTGCCTCCCTGATGCGCTGCGCCGCCCGCAGCCGCGCGGACGCGGCCCTGGGGTTTGCCTGGATCTCGATGTCGGTGGGAATCTCGGCGCCGCCCCTGGTCAGCCAGGAGAACTCCGGCTCGTGCCCCGGTAGGTCGATCGGGAGGTCCAGCGGCGAGGTGGAGACGGTCAGCGGGGCGATGGCCCGCTTGACGATCCGGTCCTCCAGCGACTGGTAGGACATCACGACGATCCGGCCGGCGACGGACAGGTGCTGCAGTGCAACGGGAATGGCCCTTTGCAGCGCACCCAGTTCGTCGTTGACCTCGATCCGCAGCGCCTGGAACGTGCGCTTGGCGGGATTGCCGCCGGTGCGCCGGGTCGCCGCCGGAATGGCCGCCCGCACCAGCTCGACCAGCCGCGCACTCGTGGTGAACGGCTGCCGGGCACGCTCGGCGACCAGCACCTTGGAGATGCGGCCGGCAAATCGTTCATCGCCGTACTCCCGCAGGATCCGGGTCAGCTCCGCGCCGGGATAGGTGTTCAGCACGTCGGCGGCCGTGATCCCGGTGGTGGGATCCATCCGCATGTCCAACGGGGCGTCCTGGGCGTAGGCGAAGCCGCGGTCGGATTCGTCCAGCTGTACCGAGGAGACCCCGAGGTCGAACAGGACCGCCTGCACCCGGCCGGTGACGACCCGCTCGGTGATCACCTCACCGATCCGGTCGTAGACGGCGTGCACGAGTTCCACCCGGTCGGTGAGCCCGGCGTCGGCCAGCCGCGCCTGCGCGATCCGCAGCGCCTGCGGGTCGCGATCGATGCCGATCACCCGGAGTCCGGGGTGCGCCGAGAGCAGGGCAAGGGTATGCCCGCCCATGCCCAGGGTGGCGTCGATCAGCACGACATCACTTGCGCCCGAGGCGGTTGCGGCCTCGATGGCCGGTGCGAGCAGTTCGTCGACCCTGCGGACCAGGACGGGAACGTGACCGTCCGGTGTCGCGGGCGACGGCCCGTCCGGTGTCGCGGGCGACGGTTCCCCGGCGTCCGCGTCCGACGACCTGCCCCCCATCGGCGCCGTCCTTCCTTTGGCTGCGGTGCCCCGGTCGTCCGGGGCGTACTGGGTGGGCGTTTCTGCGGGTGATGCGATAGCTGTTGCGTTACTGCAGATGTCGCGAGCCGGGAAGCTGGAATGGATCCTGATTCCTGGTCCCCACCCGCTCCGTTCCTGGCACGGGGGAAGTCGTGTCAGGGCCGGATGCGTTCCTGGCACGGGGGAAGTCGTGTCAGGCCCGATGCGGGTGTGGGCCGGGCGTCAGGAGCCGTGTGGTGCCACACTTCTCACCGCGCGACGGATGACGTATCAGGTCTGCAGCAGCCCCCTTTCGGGGGCGGCGTAGGCCGCTTCCTGGCGCGCCTCGTAGGCCTCCCATTCGGTGGCGTCCCAGATCTCCATCCGGCGGCCGATACCTGTGATGACCAGGTCCTTGGCCAGCCGGGCGTACTCGCGCATCCGTGGCGGGATGGAAACCCGTCCCTGCGTGTCGGGGCGCTGCTCGTCGGTGTTGGCCAGCAGGTAGCGCTGGTAACCGCGCGCCCGCTCATCGGTGATGGGGGCGTTGATCGCGTCGTCGGCGAAGGTCTCGAAACCCTCGTGGGTGAAGACGTACAGGCAGTGGTCCTGGCCTCGGGCCAACATCACGCCGTTCGCGAAGTCCTCGCGGTAGCGCGCCGGCAACGTCACCCGCCCCTTGTCATCCATCCGCAGGGCGTAGGTGCCGTAGAAGCCCTTGGGCATCTCGTACACCTCCGTCCCGGTGACGCCGTCGTTACTTCGAGCCACCCGACTCCCTGGGAGTTCGCCGGGCCAGGTTCTCGCCCGCCCTACGTCCTCCCAGTTGCTCCACCTTAACCCACTTTCTGCCACTACAGGCCACCATCTCCCCCAACAGATGGTGGTGTCGCAGCGTTATCCCACGTCAGGGTCGGTGGGGTCGCGTGGGGCGTCACGGCCCGTGCAGTGACGGATGGTGGCTGAACACCGCCGACCCCCGATTCGGGCACCGACGGACCGGCCGGCACAGCGCTGTTGATGCTGGTCAGCGTGGCTGGCAGCGCTCGAAGCAAGCCCCGACCCGACTCGGTGGGGCGGCGTGGGGCGCAGGACGGCCGACCACCCGAGGGGGCAGGGCCGTCACCCGACCGGGGGGCCCGTCACGACCGGTCACGGACGACTTTCACCGATGGCGATTCTGCGTGCCGGTATCAGGCCGTCACCGCCGCGGTGTCGAAGCGGTATCACCCGCGTTGACCGGCTCTTCCGGCGGGCGAAGAATGCTGGGCGGGCAGCGGGGCTGAGGGGTCATCGACGAGCATCCGGGCGCGGCCCGATGCTCCAGGGCTCGGCGGAGGGCGCGCTCCGTGGACTGCCCATCGGAGCAGAACTTCACCCCGTTGCACGGTCAAGCACTGGCAGACTGTCGGTGAGGCGCCTACGCCACACGTGGTCGCCGCATGTCGGTCGGGAGGAAAACGGTGACACAGCGCGTGGACCTGGAAAGAACGGACGGGCCAGGTGCCGGAACACCGCCACTTCTCGGCGTGCCCGCGGGAGCCGGCGCGGCGGCCCGGCCCGGGCCATCTGACCAAGCTCCCGATCTGTCCGACGTGCAACGGGTGGGTGCGCAGATCGCGGGCGCGATCTCGGAGGTCGTGCTGGGTAAGGCCGAGGTCATCCGGCTCGCCCTGATCGCCGTTCTCGCCGAGGGCCACCTGCTGATCGAGGACGTTCCCGGAACCGGCAAGACAGTGCTGGCCAAGTCGCTGGCACGGACCGTCGACTCGACCGTCAGCCGGGTGCAGTTCACGCCCGACCTGATGCCCAGTGACGTCACCGGCGTCAGCATCTACGACCGGCAGTCGTCGGAGTTCGAGTTCCGGCCGGGGCCGATCTTCGCGAACATCGTGGTGGCCGACGAGATCAACCGCGCCTCCCCCAAGACGCAATCGGCACTGCTGGAATGCATGGAAGAGCGCCAGGTGACCGTCGACGGCACCAGTTACCAGCTGGCCCGCCCGTTCCTGGTGCTGGCCACCCAGAACCCTGTCGAGATGGAGGGCACGTACCCGCTGCCGGAAGCGCAACGAGACCGGTTCCTCGCCCGGCTGTCCATCGGCTACCCGGACCGCGCCGCCGAGATCGGGATGCTGGCCGACCGCGATCGCGTCGACCCGCTGACGACGCTGCGCGCGGTGACCGACGCCGCGGAGGTCTCCCGGTTGATCGACGCGGTGGCGACCGTTCACCTGGCGCCACCGCTGCGGCAGTACATCGTCGAGATCGTCGGCGCGACCCGTGCGCTGCCCGAGGTCCGCCTGGGCGCTTCACCCCGCGCGGTGCTGCATCTGGCCCGGGCGGCGAAGGCTGCAGCCGCGCTCGACGGCCGGCCGTTCGTCGTCCCCGACGACATCCAGCGGCTGGCCATCCCGGTGCTGGCCCACCGCTTGCTGCTGACGGTGGAAGCACACGCGGCGCACCGTTCCGCCGAGGAAGTCGTCAACGTGCTGCTGAGCCGGATCCGGGTGCCGCGAGGTGGCTGACCGGGGGCTGACCACCCGCGGCCGGTGCCTGCTCGCCGGTGGCGTCGCCGCCAGCGTGTGCGCCATCGTGCTGGACGAGCGGGACTTGTTGCGGATCGGGCTGTTCGGTGTCGTGTTGCCGCTGATCGCCGTGATCGCCGGTTCTCTGCGCCGGCTGCGGTTGAGCGCGTCGCATCTGATCGAACCGTCCCGGCTCGATCCGGGCACCTCCGGGCAGGTGATGCTGTCCATCACCAACGCAGGCTCGTCACGCACCTCCACGATGGAGATCTCCGAACCTCCGACCGCCGATCTGACCCGCGGGGTCAGATGCCTGGTGCCGCCGCTGCGCCCCGCCCACGCGGCCCGCACCGACTACCCGATCCAGGCAGTCCGCCGCGGACGATTCGTCCTCGGACCGCCGTCGGTCCGGGTCGGGGACCCCTTCGGACTCTGGGAGGAGAACCGAACACTGCCCGTGCGCACGGAAGTACTGGTCGTGCCCAAGGTCGTGGACCTGGGTGGTATGCCGACCAGCAGTGGCAGCCGATCGGCGGCGTCGGACCGGGCGACCGCGGGGGCGACCGGCGGTGACCCGGACGTCGGCATCCGCGCTTACCGCAGCGGTGACGACATCCGCACGATCCACTGGCGCGCGTCCGCCCGGCACGACGACCTGATGGTGCGGCTGGAGGAACCGGTGTCGCACGGCGGCGCGGTCGTCATGCTCGACCACCGAGCTGCCGCCCACGCCGGGGAGGGCGTTCGCTCGAGTCTGGAAACCGCGGTGTCACTGGCCGCCTCGATCAGCCTGCACCTGCTGACCGCCGAACATCAGATGCGGTTGACCACCCATACCGGCAGGGTGCTGGCCAACGGGCGTGACATCGAGGACGACGTCCTGGCATCGCTCGCGGTGCTGGAGCCCGATCGGCTGGGGTCGCTCTCAGCGACATCGATTGCAGGTTCCGGGCTGATCGTGGCGATCCTGGGAGCACTGGATCTTCCCGCAGCGCGATTGCTGGCCGCCTCCCGAAGGCGGGGCACCAACGGGATCGCCTTCGTGTTGAACGTCCGCGACTGGGATGCGGGCGGCCCGCCCGGTCATCCGCAAGCCGCGGCAATGCTCCGCGCGGCGGGCTGGCGGGTGCTGTCCCTGGATGCCGGGGATGACCTGGCAGCCGCCTGGACCACCGCATGCGCCGGTTCACCGTCCACCGTGCCGTCCGCCGAACGCAGGGCCGCCGCCATGCCGGCGCGAGCCTAGGGAACACCAACATGACCGTGACCTCCGCGCCGCCGTCGCGGCCGCGCCCGGCGCCCGCGCCGCGGGCGACACCGCAGACGGTGCCGGCCCGGCCGTCCACTCCCGCGCCGGTCGACCCCAAGGCGCCGCCCACCTTCCTGATACCGACGCTGATCGGTGCGTTGGCCGTCATCGCCGCGAGCTCGGCGATTCCGCCGATGATCAGCGGAGACGATTGGCTGTGGCCGACCGTCGAGGTGGTGATGGTGATCTGGCTGGTCGGTGTCGGTGCCAGGTTGGCCCGGATTCCCGCCGCCGCGGCCGTCTTGCTGCAGGTCCTGGGCGCCTCGGTGGCGCTGACCGCCCTGTTCACGGTGGGCGGTGTCGGCGGCGTCCTGCCCAACGGCGCGGTGCTGTCCGAGGCCGGCGAGCTGCTGACCGGTGCCTGGGAACAGATCAGAAACAACGTCTCCCCGGCGCCGGCCTCCACCGAGTTGGCGTTCCTGATCACCGTGTCGATCGGCGCAACCGCCCTGATCGTCGACATCCTGATCGCGGTCTGCCGGGCGCCGGCGCTGGTGGCGCTGCCTCTGCTCTGTGTGTACTCCGTACCCGCGTCCATCGACCTGGATCTGCTGCCGTGGGAGGCGTTCGCCGCCCCGGCGGTGCTGTACACCCTGCTGCTCACCGCGTCGGGCCTGACCGGCCGCCGGCTGGGGGCGGGTGCCGGAACCGCCCGCGTCGTGTCCGGGCTGGCGTTGGGTTGCCTGGCCACGGTCATCGCCTTGCTGGCCGCGAACGCCGTCACCGCGGTCGGCACCGAGGGTCGTCTGCCACGCACGGCGAGCGGCCCCAGCAGCACCGTCGGGCTCTCGCCGTTCGCCAAACTGACCGGCAACCTGACGCGAACCGACCCGATCGACCTGCTCCGGGTCACCGGCCTGGAGAAACCCGAGTACCTGCGCACCGTGGGCCTGCAGCAGTGGACGCCCGGCACCGGTTGGTCCATCGATGAGCTGTCCGACGGCAGATTGCCGACGGTCGCGCCGTCGGCGGACGCACCGCAGGTCGAGGTCACGTCGCTGAACTACCGCGACGAATTCCTGCCGATCTACGACGGCACCTCGTCGGTGAGCGGCGCCGGCCCGGGCTGGTCCTATGACGCCGGACTGGGGTCGGTCCACCGCATCGATCCGGTGCAGCCCGACCCGTACCGGATCGCGGTCGTCTTCCGCGAGCACACCGCCGAGCAGCTGCGCAGGGACACCGTCACGCCCGGTGGAGCGCTCACCGACAGCGGCGAGCTGCCGGCCGAAGTCGTCAACACTGCCCGCGACGTCACGGCCGATGCCAGTACCCCGTTCGACAAGGCCGAGGCGCTGCGGAAGTACTTCACCGATCCGGCCAACGGGTTCAGCTATTCGCTCACCCTGCAGGAAGGCGACAGTGGCGACGCCCTGGTCGACTTCCTGCGCAACAAGCAGGGTTACTGCGCGCAGTACGCGTCGGCGATGGCCATCATGTTGCGGGCCCTGGACATTCCCGCCCGGGTGGCGGTCGGCTTCACCCAGGGCACCAGGGACTCCGACGGCAGCTATCTGATCCGCAGCAACGACGCGCACGCCTGGGTTGAGGTCAACTTCGACAATGCAGGATGGGTGCAGTTCGATCCCACCCCGCTGGGCGGCGGGCAGGGCGGCCAGCAGGGATTCGCCGAAGCGACCGAGACGACGACGAGCACCTCTGCCGGGCAGACCAGCGGCGGTTCCCAGACCTCCGTGCGGGACGAGGAAACCCCGGGCGCCCGCGCCGCGAACGCCTTGCCCGAGGAGGACCAGATCGGTGGGTCGACCGCCGCCGCCGAGCAGCCGATCGTCCCGACCACCGTGTGGTACCTGCTGGGCGGGCTGATCGTCATCGTGGCCGCCGCCGCGGGGCCGACGTTCGTCCGCAACCGCCGCCGACGCAGCCGGCTGGAGATCGCCGACGCCGGTGGCCCGGACGCCGCAACCGCCGCCTGGCGGGAGATCGAAGACCTCGCCGTCGACCACGGCATCGTGCTGAACGCTGCCGAATCCGCCAGAGCCGCAGCCAACCGGCTGGCCAAGCTGACACACCTGAGCGAAAAGGGGCGCTCCGAGCTGCGTGCCGTGGTGACCCGGGCCGAGCGGGGTTGGTACGGAGCCGGATCGGGGTCCGGCGGGTCGGGCCCCACGAGCGGGGCTGACTCCGGATCTCCATCGATGGATCCGGCCTCGTCGAACGGTGTTCGTGCCGATGGACCGGGCGGCCGTGCAGCCGGCGTCGGCACGGTGACGGTGGAGCGCTCCGCTGTGCCCGATGAGGCGCTGGGCGCAGCGCCCCGGACGATCGCCCGCGAGCTGATGCACGTCGCGCCGCTCTCGCTGCTGGACCGGCTGGTACCCCGCTCGGTTCGCCCGCAGTGGTGGCGCGACTGAACCGCCCTCTTCGGCCCTGACCGACGCTGCTGCAGGGTGATCGGACTGCCTGGAGCCTCCATCTCCCTGCACGGGCGACACCTAGCGTTGAACGTGCGTCGGCAGGTCGGGGTGGTGCCGCTACCCGTCAACCACGAACAGCGAGGGCGTTGAAACAGCGGGGGTTGCAGCACCTGAGCGCGCAACGCGACAACCGCGGCGCCGGAGCGGCCGCGGTTGTCGGGGACGAACGTGTGGGACCTACTGGTTGGGCTCGTCGAAGCGACGGCGGAAACGCTCTTCCATCCGATTACCCAGTGACGGGTTCGCCTTCGAAGCGTTCTTCTCCGCGCCCTTCGCTGCCCGAGCGCTGGGTTGACCGAACACAAAAAGTCCGACAGCGGCCACCATCGTGAGGAACCCGATGACGCTGACGATGACGCCTATCGCAAGGAAGCTCTGCGTCGCGATGACACCGACGACGAGCGCTACCAGACCGGCAACGAACAAGCACCCCGCGACAATGGGACGACGACGGCGAATGCGGCTGACGTTGACACTGGTCGCAAACTTCGGGTCGTCCTCATAGAGCGCGCGCTCGATCTCGTCGAGCATCCGCTGTTCGTGCTCGGAGAGCGGCATGGGTTCCCCTCCTCCGGCACTTGGCCACCATGGCGAGTGGTCACATCTGACGGTCGCCAGCCGACGACCTACGTCAAGGATACGAGCAGTCCGGGCGGACGACTAGCGCGAGCGGAAATCTCCGCGACTTTCATTCCGGGGCTCCCCCGTACGGGGTCGTCTGGGCTCCCCGAGCAGCGCTGCCGGGCGAATTGCGGCAGTTCCGAAGCGGGCCACCGCACGGTCCACCGCGCCTTCCGCCTCTCGCCATCCGGGTCGAGGATCTCCGTCGCCGAGCTCGAGCTGTTCGACCGCCTCGTCACCGGCGACCAGGTTCTCCAGCCGGACGCCGAGCAACCGGATGCGCCGTCCGCCGGCCGCCCCGCCACGTGCCTTCGCGAGCAGGTCGGTCGCTGTCCCGTACACCGTCCGGGACAGGTCGGTCGGCGGGTCGAGGGTCGCCGACCGGGTCAATGTCGAGAAGTCCTCGAAGCGGACCTTGACGCTGACGGTGCGGCCGCGGACCGCGGCAGATCTCGCGCGACGGGCGGTGCGCTCGGACAGCGCCAGCAATTCCCGGGCGAGGAAGCCTGCGTCGGCCGAGTCCGCCGCGAACGTCGTCTCTGCGCCGATGGACGCCTCGGTGACCTCGGTGTCGACCGCACGCGGATCACGTCCCCAGGACAGTTCGTGCAACTTCATCCCCGTCGCGCTGCCGACCACGCCGATCAGGGTCGCGAGATCCAGCTCCGCAATGTGCGCAACCGTGGAGATGCCCAGCCGTTCCAGCCGCTCCGCGGTGCGCGGGCCCACCCCCCACAGGGCGCGCACGGGCAACGGGTGCAGCAGGTCGATCACCTCGGCCGGCGGGACGATCAGCAGCCCATCGGGCTTGGCGAGCCCGGAGGCCAGCTTCGCGACGAACTTGGTCGACGCCGCGCCGACCGTTGCGACCAGGTCCAGCTCCGCTCTGATGCTGGCGCGCAGGGCCTGCGCGATGACGCCGGGGCGACCCAAGGTGCGACCGGCGCCCGAGACGTCCAGGAACGCCTCGTCGACAGACAGCTGCTCGACCAGCGGCGTGACGTCGGCGAACATCGCCATCACCTTGCGTGACGCCTCGCTGTAGGCAGCCATGTCCGGCGGCACGACCTCGACGCCCGGGCAGAGCAGCAGCGCTCGAGACGTCGGCATCGCCGACCTGATCCCGTGGGCGCGGGCCTCGTAACTGGCGGAGAGCACCACCCCGCGTCCGCCGGTGCCGGCGACCATCATCGGGCGACCACGAAGCTCTGGGCGACGGCGCATCTCGACCATCGCGAAGAACGCGTCCATGTCGACATGCAGGATGGTGCAGGCACTGTCGTCGATCCCGGTCGGATCGGCGGTGACCGTGCGGCGTGCCTCAGCCCGGTGAGCCATCGACCTCGTCCGGTCGGCGCGCAACGACGTGCAGATCGGCCGCGAGTTCGCGGAGCACCTGGTGCCGGGAAGCCACCGCCTCCAACTCGGCCAGCGAGCTGTCGCCACCGGGCGCTGCCTGCCGGGCGGCTCCGGACACCAGTCCGGCCAGCACCCCGATACCGGTCACCGACTGCACGACCAGGCCCGCGGCGGTGAGCATCTCGACGACGGCGGCGGCGTCGTAACGCCGGCGCAACGGGTCGGAGTCAGAGAATCGACCGTCGGAGTCGCCCAGCAACCGGGTGGCCTCGGCGAACCTACCGACCAGGGTCTGGCCGAGGACCGCACCGAGCCGACCCGCGGTCAGCACCGAAACATGACCACCCGGCCGGACGGCCGCCGCGAGCTCGCGGATCACGTCAGCCGGGTCGTCCACTTCCTCGAGCAGGTGATGGCACAGCACGAGGTCGGCTGCGCCTCCGGCCACCACGCCGGTCAGCTGGTCGGCGTCGGCCTGGACGCCGCCGATCCTGTCCTCGACGCCGGCGTCCTGCGCCCGCCTGTGCAGGATCGCGAGGGCATCGACCGACGTGTCGACCACCGTGACCTGGCACCCGTGCACGGCCAATGGCACCGCCCTTGTCCCGCTGCCGCCGCCGACATCGACCACTTGCGGCGGGCCGCCCGCAGTGGCCGGCGCGCGCTGGATCAGGGCGACCAGTGCGCCGTTCACCGGGTCGTCGCCGGCCGCCCGCCGCTGGTCGATCATCGGATGCCCTCCAAGAACGCTGTGACCGTGCGGCCGCTCGAAAGCTGTTCGCCCGGACGCGGTCGCGCCCGCCCCACGACGGTTGCACGGCCATCATGTCCCACCAGCGCCGCCTGCATCGGAGCAGTGCCCCGGCGCGCTGCCGGCCTGCCGGAAATGACCGGGTCGGGCCTGTACGGTGGGCCGGTGCTCGTCGCCAGTGTGTTGAGTCTCAAGGGTGGAGTCGGCAAGACCACCGTTACTTTGGGTTTGGCCTCAGCCGCTATCCATCGCGGTGTGGACACCCTGCTCGTGGATCTTGATCCGCAGATGAACGCCACGGCGACCGTCGACCCGGAGTCGGTGGGCAACGTCAACGGACACATCGACCGCCGCAGCTATTCCGTTGCCGAAGTGCTGGACGACCCGTCCCGGAAGACCATCGAAAAGGCCGTGCGGGTGTCCGCCTGGGGCGACTCGCTACGGCTCATCCCCGGTAGCGAGCGCACCGAGAACCACAATCACCCCGACCCGGGTTCCAAGACACTTTTCCGGCTCTCCGGAGCGCTGGCCAAGGTGGACCCGGCGCCGGAACTGGTGCTGATCGACTGCCCTCCGTCGCTCGGCCAGCTGACCCGGAGCGCGCTGACCGCGGCCGACCGGGCGGTGCTGGTCACCGAGCCGTCGCTGTTCGCGGTGACCGGCGTCCAGCGGGCCCTCGAGGCTGTGCAGACAGAGCGGGTCGCCCACCGGCCGGCCCTTCAGCCGCTCGGTGTGGTGATCAACCGCTTCCGGCCGCGGGTGACCGAGCATGAGTACCGCCTTGCGGAACTGCGGGATCTGTTCGGCCCTTTGGTCTTGTCGCCGGTCCTACCTGACCGCTCGGCCGTCCAGCAGGCGCAGGGGGCGGCTGTGCCCATTCACCAGTGGCCCACCGCCGGCGCCCGCGAAATCGCGCAGAGCTTCGACGCGCTGCTGGACAAGTTGCTGACCGCGGGACGTCCTCGCGTTCGCCGCTGACGCACGCAGAACGGTCTATCGGGCCCTCGTACGGCGGCCCTCGGCCGGCGGGAGTGCCTCCTCCACCAGGTCCAGGAAGGCCGAGACCTGGCGCAGCATGTCGTCCGCCTCACGAGCCGACACCAGCCTCGTCAGGCCGGCTTCCGCCGCCTGCCGTTTGGCGGATCCGGCAGCGAAGAACGCGGCCCACTCGGAGAACTCGGGGGCGATCTTCGCCATCAGCTCCCAGGCGCTACCTCGCCGACCCCGTACCGGCCTTGCCTTGGCGGCCAGCACGGCCGCGGCACCGCGAAGGGCCGCGAGGTGTGCGGCGGCGTAACGATCGGTGGGAGCGTTGGAGCGGATCGCCCGGCCGAGCCCTCGCGAGGCATCGATGAGCAGATCCCGCGCTGCCTGCGGTACCGGCGGCGCCGGCGGGCGCACCGACGGGCGATGCCCGGACTGGCCATCCCGCCGCTGCCTGACCGGCCTGACCAACTGGGTTGACCTGTTGTGACCGAACGGTTCTGACGGCGAAGGTGATGGCACGGTTTCGGCGGCCGGCCGGATCCGACGCGGGGCGTCGAACAGAACCGGGGTGCGGTCGAGCCCGGGCCGCAGGTCTTCGTCTCCGGAATGCTGCACTGCGCTGGTGACTGTCACGTCCACGCCTCCGTGTGTCCAAGTCCGTGTGTTCAAGTCCGTGTGTTCAAGCCCGTGCGTGTCAAGCCGAGGTGTGGCAACCCTCGTTCTCAACTCGCCCATTCGAACTCACCCGTTCGAACCTGTGTTCGATAGTACACGTGTTCGACTATGATGACCAGAACATCCGTCCGGTGAATTGCAACCGGCGCAGCACCACCGATGTGCCCGCAGCGGTCGTTGCTCATGGTGTGATGGTCGCCATGGCGCTCCTACCCGGTCGGCAGGTCCGGGATTCCGTCGCACTGCTGCACCTGGGCCCGGAGGACTTCCGGCGCCGCATCGCCGAACTCGTCGACATCTACCTGCTGGCGATGCATTACCCGTCTGACGTCGCCGGTGCCCGATCGGCGCTGTGGGAGGACCACAGCAGGCGGAGTGGATTCGACTGCGTCATCGCCGCAGACCAGAACGACCGCATTCACGGCGTCGCCTACGGCTACCACGGCGCTCCCGGACAGTGGTGGTTCTCGGAGGTGCGGCGGGGCGCGCGTTCCGGGGCGCAGGACGAACTCGCCGACTTCTTCGAGCTGACCGAACTGCACGTCCACCCCGATCGACAGGGCCGCGGGCTCGGCGAGGCACTGCTGCATGCCCTGGCCGCCGGCCGGACGGAGCGGTTCATGCTGCTGTCCACCCCGGAGGGCGAGAACCGGGCGTGGCGGCTCTACCGTCGCCTGGGGTTCCGGGACGTGTTGCGCGACTTCCGCTTCACCGGCGACCCCCGGCCCTTCGGGGTGCTGGCAAGGGAGCTCCCGCTGGCGGGCAGCGGCATGGACCGAACCTCCCCGGCGGCGCGCTGAACCCGGATCGCCAGCGCGCCGCCCATCACCCCAAGTCGTCGCTACAGCGTGGCCAACCGCCGCGCCAACGGATCCAGGCCCATCCCGCCCATGTTCAGCGCAGCCGAGTGAAACGCCTTGAAGTCGAAGGAGTCTCCATGCCGGCGGCGGGCCTCGTCACGGCCGGTCATCCACACCCGCTCGCCGATCTTGTAGGACGGCGCCTGGCCGGGCCAGCCCAGATAGCGGTCGATCTCGTCACGGCAGTGAGCCGGGTCGGTGATCGTCCGGGTCAACAGGAACTCCAGCCCCAGCTCGCTCGTCCAACGCTCACCTTCGTGGAAGCCTGTGCCCCGCGGGATCTCGAGTTCCAGGTGCATGCCGATGTCGACGATCACCCGGGCGGCGCGGAACATCTGCGATTCGAGCAGGCCCAGCAGTTGGCCGTCGTTGGCCAGGTAACCCAGTTCACGCACCAGTCGCTCGGCGTACAGCGCCCAGCCCTCGGCGTGTGCAGAGGTGCCGGCGAGCAACCGCTGATAGTCGTTGAGCGAGTCCTTGCGGTACACGGCGGTGGCGATCTGCAGGTGATGCCCGGGTACGCCTTCGTGATAGACGACGCTGTTCTCGCGCCAGGTGGAGAACACCTCGCGGCCGGGTTCGACCGCCCACCACATCCGCCCCGGCCGGCTGAAATCGTCACTGGGTCCCGTGTAGTAGGCACCGACACCGCCACCGGGCGGGGCGATGAGGCACTCGAGGGTCCGGATCTGCTCAGGGATCTCGAAGTGCTTCACCGACAGGTCCGCGACCGCCCGGTCCGAGATCTCCTGCATCCAGGCCTGCAACGCCGCGAGCCCGGTGAGCTGATACGCAGGGTCGGCGTCGAGCGCCGTCGCTGCCGCTTTGGGGCCGGCGCCGGGGGCGATACGGTCTGCCACCTCGTGCATCTCGGCCTCGATGGCCAGGAACTCCTGCCAACCCCAGGCGTAGGTCTCCTCGAGATCGATGACGGCGCCGAGGAAGTTCCGGGACCCGAGCGAGTAACGCTCGCGACCGACGGCATCCTTCTCCGGCGCGAGCGGGCGCAACTCGTTCCGCAGGAAGGTGGCCAGCTCGGCGTACCCTCCTTCCGCGGCCGCCGCCCCGGCACGCAGGTCGGCCTGCAGCGCGGCGCTCCGCCCCTCACCCACGGACTCGGCCAGCGTGCTGAAGAATCCGGTACCCGCAACGCCGGCGTAGGTGTCGCACTGCTGCGCGCATTTGTCGACCTGCCGGACAGCGGCGACCTTGCCCCGGCCGGCCGCTTGCAGCAGGCTCTGCCGGTAGCCGTGCATCGCTGTCGGCACGGCGGCCATCCGCGCTGCGATCGCCGCGACGTTGTCGTCCGTCTCGGTGGGCATCAGGTCGAATACCATCCGCACCATCTGGACGGGGCAGTCGATGACGTTGAGATTGCCGTGCGCCCAACCGGAGTCGTACAGATCTCGCTGCACCTCCAGTCGCTCGGTCAACACCTCCCGCGCGAGCTCAGCTTCCGGCCCGGTCGAGGGTGCAGCGGTCAGTGCCGCCAGCGTGCTGCGGTCCAGACGGTCCAGCTCGGCGAGGCCGGCTGGTGACAGGTCGTCGAGCCGGTCATCGGCTCCCGGCAGCCCGAGATAAGTGGACATCATCGGACTCAGGGCCGCGTAGTCGGCGACGTAGGCGTTGGAAATCTCGTTGATCTCTGACATCGCAGAAACGGTACCGGTCCGGGGCGCCTCTGCCAGCTATTTCTGCAGCCGGTTGTTTTTCCCGCCGGCTATCTCTGCTGCGGCCCGTCATCGGCGGCGGACCGGCCGGCCGGGTCCGGTGCCCGCTCGTCGTCGGACTTGGCGTTGCGGTAGGCGACCCGGACGGTGAGGTGCGCCGACACCGGAGCGGTGACGAACTGCAGCACGATGATCAACAGCAGCATCCCGATCACGGCGGGCGAGGCCAGCCGCAGCCCGACGCCCAGCATCAACAGCATGATGCCGAGAACCTGCGGCTTGGTGGCGGCGTGGATCCTGCTCATGGTGTCCGGGAAACGCAGCACGGCGATGCCGGCGAGCAGCGACATCAGGGCCCCGAGGATCAGCGCCACCGAGGCGATCACGTCCACTGTGTTCATGCCCGCTTCCTCATGGCTGTCATATCCGATCGCGGGGCAGCAATTTCGCCAACCCCGCCGAGCCCAGGAAGCCCAACAGCGAGACGACCACCGCGATGACCAGGGTGATCCCGCTGCCGGAAACCGCGGCCAGCAGCACGATGACACCGACCACGATGGCCAACAGAACGTCGAGGGCCACGGCGCGGTCGATCTGGGTCGGTCCGCGAACCAGCCGGATCGCGGCGAACAGCGCGCCGAGCCCGAACAGCACTCCGCAGATCAGCGCGGTCAGCATCATCGGGGTTCCCCTCCGCTGCCGCGGCCGCTTCGTCGATCAGGCCGGGGCGGCGCGACGGTGGTGTCGTCGCCCAGCGCGAGCCGGATTCGCCGTTCCTGCGCAAGCACCTGCCGCGCGAATGCGTCCATCGGCTTGCGGTCGGCGTCGAGCACGTGGATGGTCAGCGTGCGGTCCGCCGAATCGGCGTCGACGATCAGGCTGCCCGGAACCAGCGACACCGCCAGCCCGGTGAGCGCCTCGAGCAGGTCCGAGTCCGACTCCAGCGCAACGGTCGTGACCTCGCCGCGCGGCGCCCGCGGGCGGATGGCCAGCCAGCCGACCTGGACGCTCGCCACGATCACGTCCCACAGGAAGGTCAGCAGCAGCACGGTCATCCGAACGGGATGCACGCCGAACCTGAAGTCCATGGTGGGCAACGGGAACAGCAAAAGGATCAGCGCGCTGACGGCAATCCCGATACCGATGACGACGATCGACACCGATCCCCACAGCGCCATCCAGATCAGCACCATCACGACCATCGTCAACAGGTACGGGCGCCACCCGCCGCTCCCGGGAATACGGGCGCCGCGCACCCTGACCGCGCGTTCGCGCAATGCCCGTGCGCCGGTCACGGCCCGTCCCCGAATCCGGTGCTGCCAGGTTGTTCACCAGCGCCGGGCGGCGGCGCCACGCCGGCACCGAGCACCGCATCGACGTAGACGTTGCGGTCGACGATGTTGGCCGCCGCCTGCTCGGCGAGGTGATAGATCGGTCCGGCACCGACGGTGAGCAGAACGCTGATCGCGACGATCGCGGTCGTCGCGCCGACCATGCCGATGGGCAGCCGCGCCGCCTTCTCCCCCGCCTCCCGGCGCCGGGCCTCGCGCAGCGCCTGCCGCTGAGCCTCACGGCGCGCCGGAAGAGAGCGGCCGGATTCCGTCTCCAGCGCGTCTGTGTCCCCGTCCAGACCGGTGACCTCGGGCACCGGTCGCCAGAACGCCCGGCCCCACACCCGCACCATGGCGTACAGGGTGAGCAGGCTGGTCAGCGTGCCGCCGACGACCAGGATCAGCGCCAGTACGCGGCCATCGGCGACGCCGGCCTCGAAGAGCCCGACCTTGCCCAGGAAGCCGGAGAACGGCGGCACGCCAGCAAGATTCATCGCGGGGATGAAGAAAAGAATCGCCAACGCGGGTGCCGCTGCGGCCAAACCGCCCAGCCGAGCAAGGATCGTGGTGCCGGCCACCCTCTCGATCAGTCCGACACCGAGGAACAGGGCGGTCTGGACGAGGATGTGGTGGGCCACGTAGTAGATGGCCGCCGCCATCCCGGCCTGCGACCCGAGGGCGATGCCGAACAGCATGTAGCCGATGTGCGAGACCAGGGTGAACGACAGCATGCGTTTGATCCCCGACGATGCGACAGCGCCCAGGATCCCGACGATCATCGTCAGCAACGCCGCGATCATCAGCAGGGTGCCGAACGAACCGGGCGGGAACAGCAGCGTCTGCACCCTGATGATCGCGTAGATGCCCACCTTGGTCAGCAACCCGGCGAAGACCGCCGTCACCGGCGCCGGCGCGCTCGGATACGAATCCGGCAGCCAGGCCGACATCGGGAACACCGCTGCCTTGACCCCGAACGCCACCAGCAGCAGAGCCTGCAACGCAGCGACGATGCCGACGGGCACGTCCGCAAGCTTCACCGACAGGTCGGCGAGGTTGATCGTGCCGGTGGCGGCGTACAGCATCGCGATCGCGGACAGGAACACCAGCGAACTGAGGAGCGAGACGACGATGTACGGCGCACCTGCCCGCAGCCGCTCCCTGGTGCCGCCCGTGGTCAGCAGCACATAGCTTGCGGTCAGCAAGATCTCGAAGCTGACGAACAGGTTGAACAGGTCACCGGCGATGAAGGCGTTGGAGACGCCGGTGACCAAGATCAGGTAGGTCGGGTGGAAGATCGACACCGGTGTCTCCGGTGTCTCCGACGAGTCCGCCATGCCCTGCGAGATCGCATAGACCAGCACCGCCAGCGAGACGATGCTGGAGACGACGAGCATGAAGGACGCCAGTTGGTCGGCCACCAGCGAGATCCCGAACGGCGCGGTCCAGCCGCCGACGTGCATCACCAGCGGGCCGCCGCCCGAGACGACCAGCAGCATGGTGGCTTCGACCACCAGCTGCACCGACAGGGTCGCGACCGACAGCACCCGCTGGACCCTGGGGCGGCGACTGGCGACCAACGTCAGGCCGGCGCCGGTCAGCGGGATGATGATGGTCAACGGCAGCAGCCAGGTCATTCGTCACCACCGCCCTGGCCGTGCTCGGCCAGCTCGGCATCCTCGGCGTCATCGGTCATCTCGGGTGCCTGGGTCAGCTGGTAGTTCCGGTACGCCATGGCCAGCAGAAAGGTCACCACCGCCAGGCTGATGACGATCGAGGTGAGGATCAGCGCCTGCGGTACCGGATCGGCCACCGGCTCACCGTGGGAGGGTTCGCCGACGATCGGCGCGACACCGTCCACGCTGGTGGACAGCAACAGCAGGTTGATTCCGTTGCCCGCCAGCAGAAACCCGAGCAGCACTCTGATCAGGTTCCGGGACAGCATGAGGTAGACCCCGGACGCGAACAGGCCGCCGATGGTCAGGGCGAACACCAGATTCGTCGTCATCGAACCCGCCCCGCCGAACGCCGCGCGCGCCGATGCCTGCGGACCTGTGCGGTGTCGGCGTCCCGCCGCTCGAGCATGAGCTGGCGGTCCAGTTCGGCACCCAGGGAGCGCAGCACGTCCAGTACCAGCCCGATGACGATGAGATACACCCCGATGTCGAAGATGGTGGAGGTGACGAACTTGAGGTCCCCGAGGACCGGCACGGTGGCCTTGAGGATCGTGGACTCGAGCGCGTCGCCGCCGGCGATCAGACCGTAGGCAGCGGTCGCGGACGCGATGAGCAACCCGACACCCATCAACTTGCCCGCGTCGACCGGGGCGGCCTCTCCGAGTTCGAATGCCCCGCCGGCGATGTAGCGCAGCGCCAGCGCGAGGCCGGCGATCAAGCCGGCGGCGAAACCTCCGCCGGGTGCGTCATGCCCGACGAGCAGCACGTACACCGAGAACAGGACGATGACGTGGAAGATCATCCGCGTCACCACCTCCAGCAGCAGGGAGCGCCGTGGCGCCCAGTTCGTCGCCAGCCAGGGCGATGGCTGCCTTGGCTTCTCCTGGTCGGCCGCCGCCGTCGGACGGCGCGGCGCAGACCCGGTGCGGCGAACCAGGAAGATCAGCGACGCCACACCGGTGGCGGCCGCGATCAGCACGGTCAGTTCGCCGTAGGTGTCCCATGCCCGGACGTCGACCAGGATGATGTTGACGATGTTCGTGCCGCCGCCGAACTCGACGGCAGGACCGGCCAGATCGTCCGAGACAGGTGTGGCGGTACGGATTCCCGGGATGATCAGCGCCAGTGCCGTCATCAGCGCGCCCGCCCCGACGGCGATGGCGAACCGGAAGCCGTTGCCCTTGCGGGAGGAGTACAGCGCCGTGTCGGGAAGCCGGGTGAGCACCAGCAGCGCGGCGATCAGGGTGACGGTTTCCACCAGGATCTGGGTCAACGCGAGATCCGGTGCCCCGCGCAGGACGAAGACCACCGCCATGCTGTAGCCGACGCCGCCGACGAGCAGGATCGCGGTCAGGCCGCGCTTGACCCTGGTGGTGGTCACCGCGAGCCCCAGGATCACCAGCGCCAGCACGAGTTCGGCGGGTTCCCCGACCAGTTCGACATCACCGGGACCCGTGGCCGCCCTGATCAGCATCGTCCCGGGGAAGGCGATCAGCACCACCAGGATCGCGCCCAGCGACACGGGCAGCGATCCCCGCTGCGTCGCCGCGGTGACGCCGACGGCCAGATGGTCGACGCCGCGGACGGTCGCCCGGTAGCCGGCGCCGGCCTCCCCGCCCGGCCTGGCGATCTCCGTTCGGCGTTCGCGGGACCGCTGCCCGAGGAAGATCGCTGCGCCGAGCAGCCAGCCGGCCGCGGACAGCGCCAAGGGCAACTCAAAGCCGTGCCACAACGCCATCGCGCCATCATGAGTGGGTCCGGCTGTCTGCGCGTAGGACTGCAGCAGCGGCTCCAGCAACGACGGGACGATGCCGAGCACCAACCCGAGTGCCACGAGCAGCACCGTCGGCCCGGTCATCCACGGTGACGCCGGAGCGGGTCGTGCCGCCTCGACGCCGGTCTTGTCACCGAATGCTCCCCACAGGAACCGGGCGCTGTAGGCGACGGTGAGCGCCGATCCGATCGCCATCACCGCGGTTCCGATCGCGCCGGCCGGGCCGCCGTCGAGCAGACCCGCGTACCCGGCCTCCTTGGCGGCGAATCCGAGCATGGGCGGTATGCCCGCCATCGAGATCGCGGCCAGCGTCGCCATCGCGGCCAACCCCGGCATGCTCCGTCGCAGGCCGGACAGCTTGGTCAGATCCCTGGTGCCGGTGGACGTGTCGATGACGCCGACGACGAAGAACAGCGGTGCCTTGAAGGTGGCGTGCGCGATCAGCATTGCGAGGCCGCCGAGCAGGGCGTCGGGATTTCCGCAACCGATCAGCAGCGTCATCAGGCCGAGCTGGGACACCGTGCCGTAGGCCAGCAGCAGCTTGAGGTCGCGCTGCCGCAGCGCCAGCACCGCCCCGAACAGCATGGTGCCGCCGCCGAGCGTCATCAGCAGGGGTTGCCACAGTGACAACACCGCGAAGGCCGGCGCGAGCCGGGCGAACAGGTAGATGCCCGCCTTCACCATGGTCGCCGCGTGCAGGTAGGCGCTCGCCGGTGTGGGCGCGGCCATCGCACCGGGCAGCCAGAACTGGAACGGGATGATGGCCGACTTGGTGATCCCGCCGACGATCAGCAGCACGATGGCAGTGGTGATCAGCGGACCGGATGGCGGGTTCGCAAGGATGTCAGAGATCGTGAAGGTCCCCGCCGTGACGCCGAGCATGACGGCGCCGATGAGCATCACCAGCCCCCCGGCGGTGGTCACCATCAACGCCTGCGACGCAGCGGCGCGGGACGACCGCTTGCCGGTCCGGTGCGCGATCAACAGGTACGACAGGATGCCGGTGAGCTCCCAGAAGATCACCAACAGGATCAGGTTGTCCGCCCAGACCAGGCCGAGCATGGCGCCGGCGAACGCGATCAGCGACCCGCTGTACCGGCCGAGACCGTCGTCGCCTGAAGGGAAGTAGCGCCCCGAATACAACAGCACGAGGGCGCCGATGCCGGCGATGACGAGCGTCATCACCATCGACAGGGCATCCAGCCGCAGGTCGATCGACAGCGACAGTGCGGGAACCCATTCCAGGCTGGTGCGGCGGTCGCCACCGTCGAGGGTCGCCGGGATCTGAACGGCCGCCCAGGCGGTGGTCGCGGCCGGCAGCAGTGCCAGCAGCAGGACCCCGGTCCGGCCGGTCCTGGCACACAACGCCGGCGACACCAGCGAGGTCAGCAGATACGCAGCAAGGAGCCAAGGTGCGAGCCCGAACAGTCCTGCTGTTGCCGTCATGCGGGAACCCGGTGCCGACGAGCCGCCCGGTGAACTGGACCGGGACGTCCGGGCGGGACGGGAAGGTGCACGGATCTCCAAGGGCAGGGGGCGGAATGAACACTTTACCGAGCCGGCCCGGCCCGGATCAGCAGTTGGCGGGCGAGCCGGGCCTCGGTCAACTCCCTGCGGTGAGCCCTGACGGCCGGCCGGTCACCGGGTTCTTCGCCACTGCAGTCTCGTCCTCCAGCCCGGAGGTCCGATCAGAGCAGGGCGCGAGCCGAGGACGCGTCGGCCTCGAGTTCGGCGAACACACTGCGGATCGCGTCCAGCGAGTCGTTCACCCGGGCCGCCTCGCTCACACCGTCGGTGTCCACCCCGACAAGGTCTGCGGTGGTGGACAACTCCAGGAGCTTGGCGTAGACCTCGCCGACCTCCTCGACCGCCTCGGACAGTTTGCTGAGCAACTCGTCGCGACGCTGCGTCATCCGCTGCACTGACGCCCGGACCTCCCCCGAGCGAGGCAGTTGACGCGCCACGCCCTGCGCCCGTCCGACCGCGTCGTCGACCGCGTCGACGGCACGTGCAACCCGGTTCGCGACGGCGTCGGCGGACCGGGCGGCCTCGACGGCCTCGGCGGCGGACATCGCGACGGCCGGTTCCAGTTGCCCGCGTTGCAACTGCTCGAGGTCCACCCGGTACGCGTTCAGAGTCGCCACCAGCCCCTGCTGGACGGTGCCCGGCCGGAGGGGCGGCGCGGGCGGTTGTTCCGGCGCCGCAGGATCGGAACGCACGGCGCCGCCGACGACAGCGGCCACCCCCAGCATCCCGGCCCCCACCAGACCCACCGCACCCACCGGCAGACCGATCGCCCACGCCGAGCCGGCGCCGACCCCGGCGACAACCAGGCTCCACGGATCCTTCAGCGCGCGTCCCGCCCTGGCGAGGAAGTCACCGGCCATGGAGGGTCCGATCGGTTCGGGACCGCCCCGGTGATCCGGTGGGCGGCTGGGGTGGGTGTTTCGGGTGGGTTACGGGTGGCGTTTCGGGTTGGTGCGGGTGGACGTTCCGGGCGGGTGGTGCGGGTGGTGCGGGTGGACGGTCTCGGGTCGTGATGGTCCAACAGGCTGCCGGACCGGCACTGGGTGGTCAGTGTCTCAGCCCGGGGACCCGCGGTGTGCGACGTCCGGTCAGAAGTTGGACAGCACGTCCGCGAACACCTTGTCGATCGTCGCCGGGTTCCGTGCGTCGTAGGCGGCCGCCCGGGAGGCCTCGGAGATCTTCTCGAGCGTTTCCAGATCGGCGTCGGGGCCGTAGGCGATCGTGAACACGCGCACACCGTTCTCGGCGGCACTGCCCTGCAATTGATTGATCAGGCCGTCGAGATCGTTGTCCGTGTACTCGTTTCGGCCGTCGGTCAGGACGACGACCGCGTTGATCGACTTCGGGTCCTGACTGGCGTTCATGTCGTCGGTGGCGATCTTCGTGGCGGCGTACAGCGGGGTGCCGTTCAACGGTGTGAGGCCGGCGATCGCATCCGTGATCGGCGTGCGGGTCTTGCTGAGCGGTCCGACATCCACCAGATCGGCAGTGATGGTGTCCGGAGTCGGGAGGTCGGTGGTGAACACCCAGAAACCGACCTGGTCGGTGTCGACGAGCTGACCCAGCGCGGTGGTCGCCGCGGCCTTGGCGAGGTCCAGTTTCGACTTGCCGCCGGAGCCGGAGTCGGCGCTCATCGATCCGGAGACGTCCATCAGGACCAGCACCCGCGCGCTCTTGCGGACATCGGCCCACAACGCCCGGACGTCACGCAGTACCGCCGGTCCCGGGGGGTTCAGCGCGATCTTGACACCGTCCGCGAGGACGTAAGGGCTAGAGGTGATCGGGTCGCCCGGCTTGCCGTCCGCGGTCCGGAAGAAGCTGTCGGTGAAGACCTTCTGCTGTTCCGGCAGCAGCAGGTACTGCTCGAAATCCGCTGCGCCCGCCTTCTTCTCGGGCGTCGACCAGGGCGCGTCGAGGATGACGTACGGACTGTCGCTGTAGAGCGTGCCCTCCTTCGGGTACACCGCAGCGAGCGGCACCTTGGGCGGCGCGTGCTGGCCGAGAGTCTTCGGGTCACCGCTGGGGTTGCCCGCGTTGTAGTCCAGGACGCTCTTTTCCTCCACCGCCGCGGCCGACAGGTACCCGAGTGCTGCACCCGCATCATCGGCCCGCTGCAGGTTGGACAGGTAGGTCAGGGTGGTGTCGCCGTAATGCACGACGGAGCTCTCGACGTCCTTGAGGTACTTCTGCACCGCGGGCTTCTGCAGCGCGGCCTCGGTCAGATCCGAACTGGTGCCGGTGGCGGCGACGAGCGTGCCGATGGTCGCGGCCAGTCCGGACGTCGACACGGTCGGGTTCGTCTTCCCGAGTGTGAACTTGCCCCACTCCGGGTGACCCTTGGACGCCCATCCCTTGGGGTCCGTCGCCAGGGCCAGCACGTCGGACCAGCCGATCTGCGCCGTCGGCCAGCCCAGGGCCTTGGCCATCGGCTCGGGCATGGCCAGGACCAGCGGCGTCGACGTGATGCTCTCGGAGGTGGCCGGGACGATGTTCGGCCGGTCCTTCGCCGTCAGGTCACTTTTCAGCAGGCTGACCCAGGTCGACGCGGCGGGGGTCCAGACGTCGGGGGCCGGGCCGTTGAGGTTCTCGTCCCACCCGGCGGCGAGGTTGGCCTCCGCCGTTCCGGAGGCGACCGAACTGACTGCGATGTCGAAGCACTTTCCGTCGACGGTGCGCCCCGAATCGCGATAGGAGTTCGCGATCTGCTCGAGCAACGCGGCCTTTTCACTCGAGGCGGCCACCGTCACGGTCGTGCAGCCGTCGCGGGGCGACTGCTGCGCGGTGCCGGCGTCGCCCTGGCTGTTGCTGGCGTCCGGCGCGCTGTCCCTGGTCGTGAAGTACCGGATGCCCACGATCAGCAGCACCCCGGCGATGACGGCGGCGATGATCGGCGCCTTGCTGCGTCTGCCGTTCGACCCCGTGCCAGAAGGTGAAATCACCGATGAGCCCCCTTGTCGCTGGCGGTGCAGCCACGGTGTGACGGCGTCCGGTGCGGCTCATTCTGCCCGGTTTGGCGGCCTTCGCGGCCGCTGACGCTATTTGCCGCGGCCCTCGTTCTTGTTGACCCTGCGTTGAGCGAGCGAGGAAACGATCTTGTCGATCCATCCCATGATGGTTTTCATCTGTCCCTCGAATCATTCGTGCGACGGCCGCCCGGGCCGGCATCACGCCCACCCGGTGTTCCGGTCAGCCTGCCACGCCTTCGATGCGGCCGGGAAGCCCTCTGGCGGGCAACGGGTTTGCGTCCCGGGCCGGCGGCGGGCGGGGAAAGCGCCGGATGCAGCCTTGCGTTCAGGCGACGCCGACGGGCCGGAACTGGATGCTGATCCGAGGGCCGACCGGCCGGGCGGTCTTCGGGATGGCATGTTCCCAGGTGCGCTGGCAGCTTCCGCCCATCACGATCAGGTCTCCGTGCCCGAGCGGGAACTTGAGGCTGTCCCCGGCGAGGCAGGCGGGGTGGCCGCTGTCGGGGCGGCGTGAGGTGTCGGGGTGAGCCGGGTCGAGGCGGTTCTGACGGCCAGGTTTGGGCCGCAAGGTCAGAGCCCGCGCCGACCCCACCGACAGGATGGCGACCATCGTGTCGGAGTGCGAACCGCGCCCGATGGTGTCGCCATGCCAGGCGACGCTGTCTGCGCCGTCCCGGTACAGGCACAGGCCTGCGGTCACCAGCGGCTCTCCCAGTTCGTGTTCGTAGTACTCGTTCAGCGCTGCCCGGGCACTGTGCAGGACGGGATGCGGGAACGTGGTCGTGCCGCTGTACCAGCACAACAGGCGCGGCACGTCGACCTCACGGTCGTACATCTGCCTGCGTTCCGCCCGCCAGGGGACGTCCGCGAGCAGGCACTCCAGCACCAGGTCGGACCCGAGCAGCCAGCCGGGCAGGTGGTCCACCCAGGCCCCGTCGGTGAGCTCGGTGCGGCGGATTCGCCCCCGCAGCGCCGTCAGTTCGGGTTCGTCGGCGGTGTCGAACATCGACGGCTGGTGAAGGACGCTCACCCTTGGAGCATACCGCGTAATCGAACACATGTCCGAGGCGTCCTGCGGCATAAGCTCCCTTGCCATGACCGACACCACGCGCCCCGGCACGACAGGCCACGACCGTTTCGAGCAACGGGCGGAGACCCTGGCGGTGACGGCCGGGCGGCCAGCGGCGCAACCCGGCCGGCCGATGAACCAGCCGCTGGTGTTGGCATCGAATTTCCGTGCGGGAACCGCCGACGCGCCGGTCGTGGAGTACAGCCGTGACGGCGGCACACCGTCCTGGGAGGCGCTGGAATCCGCTGTCGCCGCCCTCGAGGGCGTCCTTCCGGACGAGGGCGGTGCCGTCGCGTTCGGCTCCGGAATGGCCGCGGCGTCGGCAATCCTGGACCTCATCCCCACCGGCGCACAGGTGGTGGTGCCATCCGACTCCTACGCCGGTGTGCGGTCGTTGTTGCGCGAAGGCTCGGCGATCGGGCGCTGGAAGGTCACGGTCGTCGACATCACCGACACCGCCGCCACGAAGGAAGCCGCGTGGGCGGCGGACATGCTGTGGCTCGAGTCCCCGACGAACCCCCTGATCGACGTCGCCGACCTGCCGGAGCTGTGCCGCTTCGGTGCCGGCACCGGCGCAATAGTGGTGGTGGACAACACCTTCGCCACCCCGCTGGGTCAACGTCCGCTGTCCCTCGGCGCGGACATCGTGCTGCACAGCGCGACGAAGTTCATCGGTGGGCACTCGGATCTGCTGTTGGGTCTCGCGGTGGCCGGTGACGCTGAACTGCTCGGGCGCATCGCACAGCGACGCCGGTTGTCAGGTGGTCTGCCGGGCGCACTGGAGTCCTACCTGGCGCTGCGCGGGCTGCGGACACTGGCCGTGCGGTTGGCCCGCGGACAGGAGACAGCGGGCGTCCTGGCGTCCCGACTGGCCGAGCATCCCGCGGTGTCCAAGGTGCGCTACCCGGGTCTTCCGGACGATCCCTGGCACCAGCGCGCTGCCGCGCAGATGAACGGCTTCGGCGCCATGCTGTCGTTCGAGGTGCACGGCGGCGCGGAGGCCGCCGAGGCGGTTGCCCAGGCGGCACGGATCATCACCCACGCCACCAGCCTGGGCGGCGTCGAGTCGACGATGGAGCGAAGGGCGAAGTACTCGAACTCCGAACATGTCCCCGCTGGGTTGCTGCGACTCAGTGTGGGGATCGAGCACGTGGAAGATTTGTGGGCGGATCTGGACACTGCACTCGGGTCTGCTCTGGCCTGACAGCGGCGGAGCGTGAGTCGCGCGGACTTCCGGTCGGATCCAGGGCGGTTCGGGCACCGTAGGTCCACGCAACTTCCGCGGTGACTGCTGTCGACGCGCTGTTGTCGATCCGTCAGTCCGGCGCCGATTGCGCGGCTCGCGACTGCGCGCCGAGCGGCAGTGCGGGCAGCCCGTCGATGCTGGCGCTGTTGTGCTGGGCGCGGTACTGCTCGAAGTACGCCTCGTCGCGTCGTGCCTGGGACTTGTCCAACACATCCCGGTCGGATCGGAAATCCATCAGCGGTACGGAGTATCCGCAGCTGTCAGAAATTCTGTCGAGATCGACGATCACGATGCTGCGCTGCCCCAGCTCGCGATCCTTGTCGAAAGCGGGCCTGTGCGCGGCGAAGTCGGGCTGATCCGGTAGCAGCAGGCGACCATGCCCGTGCAGTCGGACGATCTTCGGCGGGCCGTCGAAGGCACAGAACATGACCACGATCCGCCCGTTGTCGCGCAGGTGCGCGATCGTTTCGGCGCCGGACCCGGTGTAGTCGAGGTAGCCGACCGTCCGTGGACCGAGAACCGCGAACGTCCCCGCCATCCCCTTCGGCGACACATTGACGCTGCCGGCACCACCGGACGGCGCAGTCCCGACGAAGAAAACGTGCTGCCGGCTGATCCATTCGGCCAGCTTGTCGTCGATCCGTTCGTACAGCGCTGCCATGACTCGATGGTGACATCACCTGCGGTCATCGGACGAACCGGGACGCCGGACGTGATCGATGGCGCCGGGCCCGGCCACGTCGCGGATACGTGGCCGGGCCCGGAGTCTGATGGTGCGGGGACGGCGGTTTCCCTCCCGGTGTTGCGGTCAGCTGCAGCCGGAGGTCGAGCCGCAGCCCTCGCAGACGTAGCACGCTCCGGACGGCCGCATCTTCGTGCCACAGGTGAAGCAGAGCGGCGCGTCCGCGGACTTGCCGATCACCATCTCGAGCAGCTCGGTGGACGACCCCGCCTTGCCGGCGTTGCGCTGACCGGCCTTTCCGGTGGCCGCGCCCGCGGTGATGCCGGTGGCCGGATCGGTGTCCGATACCGCAGAACCAGCCGAACCGCCCTCGACAGCGGGCCGGATGATCGGGGTGACGTCGATCGTGGTCCGCAGGTCTTCCACGACGTGCTCGTCGTCCGTGCTCGTCGTCGCGCCGTAGCTGGAGGACACCTGGGCAACCCGCTCCTCGGCGGAGAAGATGCCCAACTCCGCCCTGGCGTCGACCGGCAGGTAATCCAGCGCGATCCGGCGGAACAGGTAGTCCATCACCGAGGTGGCGATCCTGACGTCCGGATCATCGGTCATCCCGGCCGGCTCGAACCGCAGATTGGTGAACTTGGCGACGTAGGACTCCAGCGGGATCCCGTACTGCAGACCGACCGACACCGCGATGGAGAACGCATCCATCACACCGGCCAGGGTGGAACCCTGCTTGCCGAGCTTGATGAAGACCTCACCGAGCCCGTCGTCCGGGTACGACCCGGTGGTCAGGTAACCCTCGGCACCTCCCACCGTGAACGACACCGTCTGCGAGGGGCGCTTCTTCGGCAGTCTGCGGCGAACCGGACCGGTCGCCACCGGCGCGGCCGCGACGGCCGCGGGAGCCGCGGAGACGTCCGCAGACTTCTCGCCGTGGTTCTTGTTCGACGCGGACAGCGGCTGCCCGACCTTGCAGTTGTCGCGGTAGATGGCCAGCGCCTTGAGGCCCATCTTCCAGCCCTGCTGGTAGATCTCGGCAACGTCGTCGACGCTGGCGTTCTCGGGCATGTTGACCGTCTTGGAGATCGCACCCGAGATGAACGGCTGCACCGCCGCCATCATCCGGACGTGCCCCATCGGAGCGATGGACCGCTCGCCCATCGCGCAGTCGAACACGCTGTAGTGCTCGCGCTTGAGACCGGGCGCATCGACGACATGCCCGTGCTCGGCGATGAACTCGACGATCGCCTCGATCGACTCCTCCTGATAGCCCAGGGAGCGCAGCGCCTGCGGCACCGTCTGGTTGACGATCTGCATGGAGCCGCCGCCGACCAGCTTCTTGAACTTGACGAGCGCGAGATCGGGCTCGATGCCGGTGGTGTCGCAGTCCATCATCAGCCCGATGGTGCCGGTCGGCGCCAGCACGGAGGCCTGCGCATTGCGGTAACCGTTCTTCTCACCAGTGGCGATGGTCTCGGCCCAGGCCGTCGTGGCGAGCTTCAGCGTCGCGGCGTCGTTCCCGCCGACCGCGCGGATGTAGTCGTTGGCCGCAGCGTGCTTACGGATGACGCGCTTGTGCGCGTCGGCGTTCCGGGCATACCCGTCATAGGGTCCGACGACACCGGCGAGTTCGGCGGAACGCTTGTAGGCCACCGCGTTCATCAGCGAGGTGATCGATGCCGCGAGCGCCCGGCCACCTTCTGAGTCATAGGCATGACCGGTCGCCATCAGCAGCGCACCCAGGTTGGCGTAGCCGATACCGAGCTGCCGGAACGCCCTGGTGGTCTCCGCGATCGGTTGCGTCGGGAAGTCGGCGAAGCAGATCGAGATGTCCATCGCGGTGATGACGAACTCCACCGCCTTGGCGAACGTCGCACCGTCGAAGACACCGTCCGCGGACAGGAACTTCATCAGGTTCAGCGACGCGAGGTTGCACGAGGAGTTGTCCAGGTGCATGTACTCACTGCACGGGTTGGAGGCGTTGATCCGCCCGGACTCGGGGCTGGTGTGCCAGTCATTGATGGTGTCGTCGTACTGGATCCCGGGGTCGGCACACTCCCAGGCCGCCTGGGTGATCTTGCCGAAGAGCTCACGGGCGTCGACGGTCTCGATGACCTCACCGGTCTGCCGGGCGCGCAGACCGAACGTGTCGCCGGCATCGACCGCGCGCATGAACTCGTCCGAGACGCGGACGGAGTTGTTGGCGTTCTGGTACTGCACGGAAATGATGTCGTCGCCGCCGAGGTCCATGTCGAACCCGGCGTCGCGCAGCACCCGGATCTTGTGCTCTTCCTTCGCCTTGGTCTCGACGAACTCGGCGATGTCCGGGTGGTCGACATCCAGCACGACCATCTTCGCCGCGCGCCGGGTGGCACCGCCTGACTTGATCGTGCCCGCGGAGGCGTCCGCGCCACGCATGAACGACACCGGGCCCGACGCAGTGCCGCCCGAGGACAGCAACTCCTTCGAGGAGCGGATGCGGCTCAGGTTGAGACCGGCGCCGGAGCCGCCCTTGAAGATGAGTCCCTCTTCGCGGTACCAGTTCAGGATCGCGTCCATCGTGTCGTCGACGGACAGGATGAAACAGGCCGAGACCTGCTGCGGTGACTGCGTTCCGACGTTGAACCAGACCGGCGAGTTGAACGCGAACATCTGGTGCAGCAGCATCCAGGTCAGCTCGTGGGCGAAGACCTGCTCGTCCTCGTCGGTGGCGAAGTACCCGTGCTCGGCGCCGGCGGCGGTGTACGTCTTCACCACGCGATCGATGATCTGCCGCAGGCTGGACTCACGGGCAGGGGTACCCACGGCGCCGCGGAAGTACTTGCTGGTGACGATGTTGGTCGCGTTGACCGACCAGAATTCGGGGAACTCGACACCGCGCTGCTCGAAGTTGACGGTGCCGTCGCGCCAATTGGTCATGACGACGTCGCGGCGCTGCCAGGTGACCTCGTCGTAGGGGTGAACCCCTTCGGTGGTGAAGACGCGTTCGAGCCGCAGACCCCGTCCACCGGCGCCCTGGCCCGCCGCCGCACGGCGCCGACCCTTGGGCGATGACGCCTGCCCTTCGGCCGATGACGATCCTGGTGCGCCGATGGTCTCTGTCATGTGGGTCCTTCCCCTGGTGGTACTCCCCCGGGCGACGGTGGGAGCCGTGTTGTTCTGCTTTGCTCTGGGTCGTTCTGCCGGATCTGGCCGGCCGAGCCGGACTGGGCGTGCGAGATGTTGACGAGCGGGCGTCTGCGCCCGGCCGGCGGATGGTGCTGAGCGCTCAGCCCACTCCCACCGGAGGTGAGAATGGCGAAGAGAGGGGCGGGTCCGGCGAACCGGACTCCGCGTCGACGGAGGGCTCGGCACGTGCGGGTTCCACGGCCCGCATCGCTTGGATCTCCGCGGCAAAGTCGTCGGCAGAGGAGAACGATCGATACACCGACGCGAACCGGAGATAGGCCACCTCGTCCAGGTCGCGCAGCGGACCCAGAATGGCGAGGCCGACATCCTGACTCTGCACCTCCGCCTGACCCGAACCGCGCACCGTCTCCTCGACGAGCTGGGCAAGTTGGGCGACGGCATCAGCGTCGACCGGCCGACCCTGGCAGGCCCGCATGACTCCGGCGATCACCTTGCCGCGACTGAACGGCTCGGTGACTCCGCTGCGCTTGACCACCGAGAGCAAAGAGCCCTCGAGCGTGGTGAACCGGCGCGAGCACTCGGGACACGACCGGCGCCTGCGGATCGCCTGGCCGTCGTCAACCTCTCGGGAATCGATGACCCGTGAATCCGGGTGACGACAGAACGGGCACCTCATGTCGCCACCTCCCTCTCGCTGCTGCAACCTGCCGGCTGTCCGGCCGGCTGTGGAACCGACCTGTTGATGCACTGTTGACAAAGCTGTGCACAACCGCCGCGGCCACTCGGAGTTCGTCCGACCGGCCGATCACTGTGGATCAGAATGTGCACGACCGGTGGGCAACCGCTGCCCGCTGTGGACAACTGACCATCGGTGGTGGCACAACCTGTTGATATCTTACATCCGTGTAACTACCAGATGTAGGGGTTGACGGTAGATTGCCGAACCGGTCGATGGCAAGCGCCGCAGGCGGCGTTTTTCCCGGGTCGGCGAGCCCAGACGGCTCCCGAGGGCCGGACCGGTTGCTGCCCGTAGCCATCAATCGGCCCCAGCATGACCGAGCCGTGCCTGTCTGCGCCGGGCGGCGCCACCCCCAGTCAGGGCCGCTCGCCGACCGTGTCCGGGTTCGGTTGCGGGTGTCACCCATCGGGGTCACGCAGCCCCTGAAGAGTCATTCGCCGACGACTGCTACTGCGTCGACGCCGGCACCCGAAGAACGACGCCTACCGGAAGGACGTCACCGGAGATCTGATTGAGCTCTTGGATCTCGTGGATCACTGCCCGGGGGTCGCGGTCGGGAGCGGACGTCGACGCAATCGACCACAGGGTGTCCCCCGGCGTCACCGTGACGTCCACGAAGCGCGGCGACGCCGATCCGGCGGTCAGTGCGGCGATCACGATGACTGCTGTCGCCAGCACCGTCACGGTCAAGGACAGGCGGGCCCACCGGTCCATCCGATAACCGTCCGATGCGCGACCGGGCACCGGCGACGAGTTGTCGGCCATGCCCGTCACGGCTGCGTCCGGCAGCAACCTGGTCAGCGACCGCGTTCCCATCGCGCGCCGCCGCCGAGTGTCCCGCTGTCGCACCGGCAGCCGATTCGAACGACGAACCGGCCGCTGTCCGGCGCGCCTGCGGCGTCCGGGCTGCCCCGGTGTGTCAGTGTCTGGCTCGCGCGCCGGTGCGGGCGCCAACCACCCCGTCGGATCGACCGCGCCCGCAAGCCGTACCTCATCCTGGAACCGGGACGCCAGTGTTTGAGTCCTCATTGCTCACCTCGACCTCACCGACCGGCGGACCGGCCCTTCGTCGCTGCCCGACGTCCGATCCCTACGCCGTCACTCACCGGCCACTAGGTCGAACGCACGTTCTATCGAACGTCTGAACGCTTTGTACACCGCGCCACCGACAGCGGGAAGATCTACCGGCGTGTCCATCGAACGCATGTTTGAATCGTGACCTCGGTGAGCCTAGGGTTGCAGCAAGGCCGACACCGCCGGAGCCGACCGGCGGACGCAGGTTTCGGCCGCTAGGCACCTGGAGGACAACCGTGGCGAACGATCACACGGACAGCGCATCCCATCCGGACAACGCGGACTTGACCCCGGAGCGGGCCGGCAGGCCGGGACAGGTGACGGAACCTTCGCCGGAGGCGGTGGATGGTGAGAACCTCGATGCCGTCGTCGTGGACATCACCGGCGAGGTCGTCGACTTTCCCGACGTCGAACCGGCAGTGGGCCGAGTGCTCACCATGCGCCAGCACAAGATCCTGCAGGTCATCCGCGATTCCGTCGAGCGTCGGGGATACCCGCCCAGCGTGCGCGAGATCGGGCAGGCAGCGGGCCTGAAGTCACCGTCATCCGTCGCGCACCAGTTGAAGGTCCTGGAGAAGCGCGGCCTCCTGCGTCGCGATCCCAACCGTCCCAGGGCGGTGGACATCCGCCCGATGGAGGACGTGATGGAGGAATCGCCGCAACAGCCGACTCCGACCTATGTACCGGTGGTGGGCCGGATCGCCGCGGGTGGACCGATCCTCGCGGAACAGGCCATCGAGGACGTCTTCCCGCTTCCCAAGGATCTGGTCGGGGACGGCACCCTTTTCCTGCTCCGGGTGGTCGGTGACTCGATGATCGACGCCGCCATCACCGACGGCGACTGGGTTGTGGTGCGTCAGCAACCTGTTGCCGAGAACGGGGACATCGTTGCGGCGATGATCGACGGCGAGGCGACCGTCAAGACGTTCCGCCGCAAGGACGGTCACGTGCTGCTGATGCCGCACAACGCCGCTTATCAACCCATTCCCGGCGACGACGCCGTCATCCTGGGACGTGTCGTCACGGTGCTGCGCAAGCTGTAGGACCAAGCAAGGGCCACATCACTGACCCTCCCTCGACCCCGACGAACAAAACTCCCGCAGGTCTGATGGCCTGCGGGAGCTCAGTTCAGCTGGTGCCAAAGTCAGGTGCGCTGCTCGTCAACCGCAGGGACAGCGTTCCCGGTGGGAGCGCTCGCCGGAGCGTTCACGACAGGCACACCGTTGACCACCGGCGCGGTCGTCGCGGCCGGGTATACCGGCGTGGGCGCGGGGGTGCCCATGATCTGAGCGGTCGGGGTGGCGACTGTGGCGGACGCATCGGTCTCACCAGGCTGCGACTTCTTCGCCTTGTCGTCGTCCTCGTGCATCGCGCTGACCTCGGACTTGAGGATGCGCAGGGAACGTCCCACTCCACGAGCGGCGTCCGGCAGCTTCTTGGCACCGAACAGCAGGATGAACACCGCCAAAATGATCATCCAATGCCACCAGGACAATCCACCCGTCATGCTGCGCCTCCCGGACCGTCAACCGGAGCGTCGTCGCCGCGCCCCGTCGTGTTGTGATGCTGTGTGATCGATGCACGCGGCAGACCCGCGCGCTTTCAGGTTACCCGTGCGACATGCCTGTGACACCCGTCCGGCGACAGCCAAAATCCGTCAATCCACGCTCGCCGACGTCACGCTGCGGTGCCGGCGCACGCGGGCGCGTCCGCCGACATCGCGCTGGATCAGCCGACAGCGACGTACGGCGCCAACGCACCTGCCAGGTCCGGGTAGACCCGTGCATGCAGTCGGGTGCCGTTGGCGGTGTGCTCCTCGTCGAGCACGGTGCCCTCCGAATGAACCCTGGACACCAACGCACCCTCCGTGAAAGGCATCAGCACATTCATCGCCACGGCAGGGTCGGGCAGTGCGGCGGCAATCACCTTGCGGAGCGATTCGATGCCGGCCCCGGTGCGCGCGGAGACGAAGTGCGCGCCGGGCAACGCGTGGCGAAGCCTGGTCAGCGTCATCTCGTCGGCGGCGTCGATCTTGTTCACCACGATGATCTCCGGCACCGACAGTGCGTCGATATCGGCCAGGACCTCGCGAACTGCGGCGACCTGCTCCTCCGGGTGCTCGTCGGCGCCGTCGACCACATGCAGCAGCAGATCGGAATCAGCGATCTCCTCCAGCGTCGAGCGGAAGGACTCGACCAGCTGATGCGGCAGGTGCCGAACGAATCCGACGGTGTCGGTGAGCGTGTACACCCGGCCGTCCACGGTCTTCGACTTGCGGGTGGTCGGATCGAGGGTGGCGAACAGCGCGTCCTCGACGAGCACCCCTGCATCGGTCAGCCGGTTGAGCAGCGAAGACTTGCCGGCGTTCGTGTAGCCCGCGATGGAGACGGCCGGGACCGCATTCGCCCTGCGCTGGGAGCGCTTGGTGTCGCGCACGCGGCGCATCCCGGTGAGATCGGACTTCAGTTGCGAGATGCGCCTGTGGATCCGTCGCCGGTCGATCTCGAGCTTCGTCTCACCGGGACCACGGGAACCGATGCCGGCGCCGGCCGCCACCCGTCCACCACGCTGGCGGCTCAGGGCGGCACCCCAACCGCGGAGCCTGGGGACGAGGTAATTGAGCTGCGCGAGCTCGACCTGGGCCTTGCCCTCCCGGGATCGGGCGTGCTGGGCGAAAATGTCCAAGATCAACGCCGTGCGGTCGACGACCTTGACCCGGAGCCGCTCTTCCAGATTACGCAGCTGGCTGGGGGTCAGCTCACCGTCACAGATGACGGTGTCCGCACCGGTCACCTCGACGATCTCGATCAGCTCGGTGACCTTGCCGGACCCGATGTAGGTGGCACTGTCCGGATGGCTGCGGCGCTGCACGAGCGCCTCGAGCACCACCGACCCGGCGGTCTCGGCGAGCCGGGCGAGCTCGGCCATCGATGCCTCGGCGTCGGCGGCGGTCCCGCCGGCCCAGACACCGACCAGCACGACCCGCTCGAGCTGCAGCTTGCGGTACTCGACCTCGGTGACGTCCTCGAGCTGGGTGGACAGTCCGGCCACGCGTCGCAAAGCGGCGCGATCGGCGAGGTCCCGCTCACCCTGTGTGCCATAGCCGTCGACGATCAACGCGTCGTCATCGACCGGCCGCCCTGCCGCCGGGAGCCCTGCGTCGGTGATGTCGTCGATCCACTGCTCGTCGGTGCTGACGTGGTCGCTGGTGATGGTGCTGCCTCCAGAAGATGTGAACTGCGTGATGGTGGCCGTCCTGTCGAGGTTCATCGTGTCACTGCCTTGCGCGCCGGACCCGTCACAACGAGCCGTTGCCTGTCGTCGCACCGTCGTTGATCGAGTCGGTGACTGTGAGAAATCGGGAGAGAAGTGCGGATCGCGACCACCCACCTGTTGCCCCGATGTGTGATCGACGGCGTCTTCCGCCGCCGGGCGGCGACGGGAAAAGGGCGGTTGCTGATCCATCACATGGTTTCAGGGTGCCACGCTTGGCCAACGTTTTTCTGATTCGAGTAGCACACTTGTTCTCTGAACAACGTTTCGTCAGCGGTGATATTCCCAGTAGCCGAGGTCGACCGCGCCGGTGGCCAGCACCACGGCGGGGCCGGTCAGCGACGTGCCGTGCGGTGTCACCGTCACACTGACCTCGCCGCCCGGCACGGACACCCGCACAGTGCCCGAGGCGCGACCGCTCGAGGCCAGGTAGGCGGCTGCCACTGCCACGGTGCCGGTGCCGCAGGACCGGGTTTCGCCGACGCCACGTTCGTACACGCGCATCACCACCTGATCGACCGCCATGGGGGCAGCGAACTCGATGTTGACCCCATTGGGAAACGCGGCGCTGTCGAAGGCGGGTTGCCGCGTCAGGTCCAGTGACCCGAGGGGCACCCGGGTCAGGCACACGAGGTGCGGATTGCCGACATCGACTGCGACACCTGGGAACTCGGTGTTCTCGAGGCGCGCAACGCCGGTCTCACCCAGCTGCACGGGCCCCATCTCGATGGTGACGTCACCCGCCGGTGGCACCTCCGCCACCCGCAGACCGCCCCGGGTCTCGAAGAGCAACCGACCTGCCGGCGCCCAACCGGCGTCGACGAGGTAGCGGGCGAACACCCGGGCACCGTTGCCGCACATCTCGGCGAGCGAGCCGTCGGCGTTGCGGTAATCCATCACGAACTCGGCGGCGCTGCCGGCGACGGCCGGTGCCACTCTGATGACGCCGTCGGCGCCGAGTCCGGCGTGCCGGTCACACAACGCCCGAACCTGTGACGGGCTGACGTCCAGGGTGCCCTCGGCGTCGGGCAGCAGGATGAAGTCGTTCTCGGTTCCATGACCCTTGAGGAACGGCACACCGACCGCCGTGACCTGTCGGCCGACGGGGCGGGGAACTGGGCCGTCGAGCGGCGACGGCGCAGGATGCAGGTCGGGCGTTCTCACCGATTCAGCGTACGGCCGGTGTTGCGGAGAGCACTGCCATAGCGTGGTCCGCGATGGCAGCGGCGCTCCCGTCGAGATCGATCATCCGGCGGTCACGGCGGAACCACGATCGTTGCCGGCGGACGAACCGGCGGGTCGCCGAAGCGGTCGCCACGATGGCCTGCTCGAGGTCGCTCTCACCGTCCAGGACGGCGAGCAACTGGGCGTAGCCGAGGGCACGGGAAGCGGTCACCCCGTCACGAAGGCCCGCCCGGTCGAGCGCTCGGACCTCGTCGAGGAAGCCGGCGTCGACCATGGACCGCACCCGCCGCTCCAATCGAGGGTCGAGATCGGCATTGGTTCGGTCCAGGCGCAGCACGACGGCGTCATACCGAGGCTCCCCCCAGGTCGGCAGCGATGCAGTGAACGGGCGCCCGGTCAGCTCGATGACCTCCAGCGCACGGACGATCTTGCGGCCGTTCGCCGGCCCGATGGCCCGTGCGGCGGCCGGGTCACGCTGCTGCAGACGCGCGAACAGGTCGTCGATGCCGTGACGTGCCAACTCATTCTCCAGGGCCGACCTGACGATGGGATCGGTTGCGGGGAAATCGATGTCGTCGATCACCGACTGGATGTACAACCCGGACCCGCCGGTCAGGATGGGCGTGTGGCCGCGCCCGAGGATGTCCTCGACGGCCGCTCGGGCGTCGCGCTGGTAAGACGCGACGGTCGCCGTCTGGGTGACGTCGAGCACGTCGAGCAGATGGTGTTCGACGCCGCGTCGTTCGGCGGGCGGCAGTTTGGCCGTGCCGATGTCCATCCCGCGGTACAGCTGCATCGAATCGGCGTTGACGACCTCCCCGTCCAGCCTCTCCGCCAGGTCGAGAGCCAGCTCGGATTTGCCCGTTCCGGTCGGACCGGCCACCACCACAAGGCGGTCCAGCGCCCCGCTGCGGCGCCGGCTCACGACCACCGCCACTGACTCACCAGGTAGCCGACGCCGAACGGCGCCTCGGCGTACAGCACCCGAGCCCGGTCGGGGGCCCGGGATCGGGTGAGCGCTGCGAGCGCGGCCAGTGGCTCTACGGTCGCCAGCAGGGCACGCGCCTTGCCGACGCCGGAACAGACGGTTGCCAGCGCGTCCGGATCACCTGCCGCCAACGCCTTCGCCACTGCGCGGTCGAACGGTCCGGCCGCAACGTTGCGTCGCCCTGGTGCAGCGTCGCCATGGCAGGCAGCCCCGTCCGCGATGACCAGCACACCGGTTCGAAGATGATCGGCCATCACTTCTGGCAGAGCTGCCGCAGCCGCAGCGCCGCTGCCGACGATCTCCAGGGCCGTCACGGGAACGTCCACTGCGCTGCCTGCCAACAGAGAGGCACCGACCACAGTCCCGACCGCCGGATCCAGGACCTGCGCCGGATGATCGTCGGCGCCCTTCCCGATCGGCAGCGCCAGCACGGGTTGCAACCTTCGATCGGAACGAGTCAAACCCGAAGCGCGGAGCGGAGTTCCGGGGCTGAGCAACCGGGTCGCCGACGGCACGTCGACCGTTCCCGACCGCTCCGACGTGCTGCTCGGGCGACCGGTACTGAGCAGCACGATGACGTCCGCCTCGCGGAGCGCGTCGATCGCGGTGCGGCATGCCGCCATCAGCTGGGGGACCTGCTGGGCAAGGGCATCGGCCGACCCGTGAAGAAGGAACGGCGCCCCGGGGCACACCGCTGCTCCGACGATCACCCTTGCAGGTTAAACGGCGCACGCGGTGGGGATCCCAGGTGCGAGAGCGGTGCGCGCACCGGGCGGGTGGCGCTGCGCGACCCCCACTCGCCCCCACCAGCGGGGACGGGCACACTGGACGTGATGTCGGCCACGGCGGCCGCCAGCGCAGGGAGATGTTGACTGGGGCACCGCGGGGTGCCGGGAGCCTGCGGGTTCCCTCGAGCAGTAGGAAGGTCCGCCCATGTCCGAGGACGAACACACCGCCCCGTACGTCGACACAGCGCCACCCGGCGGCGAGGCGACGATCCCGGAACCTCCCCACGGCCCGGACATCCCGCCCCCGGAGCCGGACGGACCAACCCCCGCGCCCGAGGTACCCGATCTCCCACAGATCCCTCATCCCGAAGAGCCCACGCCGCCGGCGTCACTGCCGCAGACGCCTGAATCGCCGGTGCAGGAGGCATCCCGATCCAGCGACGACACTGCAGCGCCCTCGACTCCTACGCCTGCGGCGTCGATGCCGACGATGACGCCTGCGCACCCCGCAACACCGATGCCCACCGTGACTCCGACGCCGCGTCCGGTTCCGATGCCGACCGCGACCCCTCGACCGACGGATGTTCCGCCGGACGATGTTGCGCCGGCCCAGGTGCAGACCGCTCAGGCGCAGACGCCTCAGGCGGAGACGCCTCAGGCGGAGACGGCCGTGGTTCACACGGCCGAGGTGGAGACGGTCGAGGCGGAGACGGCCGAGGTGGAGACGGCCGTGGCGGTTTCGCCGCAGACAGCTGCTGCGGATCTGCCCGCCGGTGCGGAGTCACCGGTCGTGACGGAGCCCACCGCGACGCAAGAGACCCAGCCTGCGGCGGTGACAGACCCGCTGCCGTCACCGGAGCCGGTGCTGGCCGAAGAGGCACACCCTGCGGCGGAGCCGTCGGCGGACCCCGCCGGCGAGCGATCCGGCGACGCCACCGAAGCACCAGCCACACCGGTGGCCGGCGCAGAACCGCCCGGCCAGGTGACGGAAACCGGCCAGCAGCCGGCCGTCACCACGCCGCAAAAGCCGCGGACGACCGGGCCGCAGGGCCAGCGACCCGCAGGCCAGCGCCCCAGGGGCGGCAGGCCAGGCGGTCCCGGAGGACGACCCGGAGGACAGGGCGGCCGGCCGACCCCCACTCCGCACGCACCGCACGGTTCGCACGGTTCGCACACCGCAGTGGTGGAACCGATCGTCGAGCCGATCGACCCGCACCTGTGGGGCCGGATCGGCGATGACGGCGTCGTCTACGTGACCACCGCCGCCGGCGAACGCGCGATCGGCAACTGGCAGGCCGGTGATGTCGAGGCGGGACTGGCGCACTTCGGTCGCAAGTTCGACGATTTCTCGACCGAGATCGCCCTGCTGGAAGCGCGTCTCGCCTCCGGCACCGGCGACCCGAAGGCGACCAAGGCGCAGGCGATCGCCCTGCGGGAGTCCGTCGATACGCTGCCAGCGATCGGCGACCTCGACGGTGCGGCAGCACGGCTGGAGACGGTCATCGGGGCCGCCGACGCCGCCATCGCCGGCGCGTCCCAGGCCAGGACAGCTGCCCGGGCCGCGGCCATCAAGGCGAAGGAGGCACTCTGCGCCGAGGCCGAGGGGCTCGCGGAGTCAACCCAGTGGAAGGCAACCGGCGACCGGCTCAAGGCCATCGTCGAGGAGTGGCGGACCATCCGCGGTATCGATCGCAAGACTGATGACGCGTTGTGGAAACGATTCGCCAAGGCGCGGGACACGTTCACCCGGCACCGCGGGTCGCACTTCGCCGAATTGGACAAGCAGCGCAGCGCCGCGAAGGAAGCCAAAGAGGCATTGATCGCCCGCGCCGAGGCCCTTTCCGACGCCACCGAATGGGGCGAGACCGCCGCCGCCTACCGCGGTCTCATGGAGGAATGGAAGGCAGCCGGCCGCGCACCCAGAGACGTCGAAGACGCCCTGTGGGCCCGCTTCCGGGCTGCGCAGGAGAAATTCTTCTCTCGCCGGAACAAGACTTTCTCCGACCGCGACGCCGAATTCGAGGCCAATGCAGCCATCAAGGAGAAACTCCTGGCCGAGGGCGAGACCATCGACCCCGCCAAAGGTCTCGACGCGGCGAAAGCGAAACTCCGATCCATCCAGGAGCGGTGGGAAGCGGCCGGCAAGGTACCCCGGGACCGGATCCGCGAATTGGACACCCGCCTGCGCGCGATCGAGGACCGGGTCAAGTCGGCCGACGACCGGCATTGGCGGCGGACCGACCCGGAGACCTCAGCACGGGTCGAGCAATTCCGGGCCAGAGTCGAGTCGTACCGGTCGCAGGCGGCCAAGGCCAGGGCGGCGGGCGACGACCGGAAGGCACGCGACGCCGAGGAGCAGGCCGCGCAGTGGGAGGAATGGCTCCGCACGGCGCAGAGCGCCGTCGACCGGTGAGCCGGCGGTGACACCGGCAAACCTCGGGTCTGCATCGGGGGGGCCGTGACCGACAGTCCCGTCGCGAGCCCGCCGGTGGTTGCCGCGGACCCCGGCGAGCTGGCGCGTCGAGTCGATCGACTGCTCTCGGCAGCCGGGCCCGGGCGACGGGTCATCATCGGGATCGCCGGCGCACCGGGGGCGGGGAAGTCCACCTTCGCCACCGAACTGGCCGCAGCATGTGCTGCCGAGTGTGTGCTCGTCGGCATGGACGGGTTCCATCTCGCCCAGCGTGTACTCGATGCCTCCGGCCTCTCCGAGGTCAAGGGTGCGCCGGAAACCTTCGATGCCGCAGGGTATGTCGCGCTGCTGGAGCGACTGGGTGAAGTCGGCGCCGATACCGTGTATGCGCCGGAGTTCCGCCGGGAACTCGAGGAACCGATCGCCGGCGCCGTGCCGGTCGCGCCGTCGGCACGGGTCGTCGTCACCGAGGGGAACTATCTGCTGTCGGTCATGCCGCCCTGGGACAGGGTGGGTGAGCTGCTCACCGAGGTGTGGTTCTTCGACGTCCCGGAGGACCTGCGGATCCAGCGCCTGGTGCAACGGCACATCCGGTTCGGTCGCTCTCACGATGCAGCCCTGGAACGCGCGGTCACCGGATCGGACGGTCGGAACGCGCAGCTCGTGCTGGCCGGCCGACACCGTGCTGACCTGCTGTTGCGACCGCTCGAGGGCTGACCGGCCGTCGCGTCAGCGGGGGCGGCCACGTCACCCGAAGATCGGGTCAGACAGCGGAGCACGCCGACACCGGCGTCACCACGGCCGGCCGTCCGACACCGGGCATACCCAGACCCACACCGGGTGTCCGCAGTGCGGCCCCTGCCTCGAAACGGTCACCGGCCCTGGTCCGGCGATGGGTCACGACGTCGCCGTCTGCCACCAGGTGGTGCGGCGCGCCGTAGCTGACCCGGGTGGTGATCACGTCACCGGGGCGGATCGAGCGGTCGACGGCGCCCCGGGGCGTGAAGTGCACCAGTCGCCCGTCGCGCGCGCGGCCCGAGAGCCGGCCGCTGTCCTCGTCCTTCCGGCCCTCCCCGGAGGCCACCAGGACCTCCACCGTCGAGCCGACGAGCGCCCGGTTGCCCGCCAGGGCGGAGTCATCGACGACCGCCATCAGTCGCTGGAACCGCTCGGTGACGACCTCCCGCGGAACCTGGTCGGGCATGCTCGCGGCCGGTGTGCCCGGCCGCGGTGAATATTGAAAGGTGAAGGCAGCAGCGAACTTCGATGCCTGCACGACGTCCAGGGTCGCCTGGAAGTCCTGCTCGGTCTCGCCCGGGAATCCAACGATGATGTCGGTGGTGATCGCGGCGTCCGGCATGGCCGCCCGCACCTGCGACAAGATCGAGAGGTAACGCTCACTGCGGTACGAGCGGCGCATCGCGCGCAGCACCCGGTCGGACCCCGACTGCAGCGGCATGTGCAGCTGGTGGCAGACGTTCGTCGTCTGCGCCATCGCGTCGATGACGTCAGGGGTGAAGTCCTTGGGATGCGGCGAGGTGAACCGAAGCCGTTCCAGCCCGTCGATCTCACCGCACGCGCGCAACAGCTTTCCGAACGCCGCCCGGTCGCCGAATTGGGCACCGTAGGAATTGACGTTCTGGCCAAGCAGCGTCACCTCGAGAACCCCGTCGGCGACAAGCATCTCGACCTCGGCAAGAATGTCACCCGGCCGCCGGTCGGCTTCCTTGCCGCGCAGTGACGGAACGATGCAGAACGTGCAGGTGTTGTTGCAGCCCACCGAGATGGAGACCCAGCCTGCGTACTGCGAATCCCGCTTGGCCGGGAGCGAGGACGGGAAGACCTCCAGGGACTCCAGGATCTCCAGCTGCGCCTCGTCGTTGTGCCTGGCCCTTTCCAGCAGCGTGGGCAGCGAACCGACGTTGTGCGTCCCGAAGACGACGTCCACCCACGGCGCCCTGCGCAGGATCTCGCTGCGGTCCTTCTGGGCGAGACACCCGCCGACTGCGATCTGCATGCCGGGCCGTTTCGCCTTGACCGATGCCAGGTGCCCGAGGTTGCCGTACAGCTTGTTGTCGGCGTTCTCCCTGACGGCGCACGTGTTGAAGACGACGACGTCGGCCTGCTCTCCCGTCGCCGCCGATGCATACCCGGCTTCCTCGAGCAGCCCGGACAGCCGCTCGGAGTCGTGCACGTTCATCTGGCAGCCGTAGGTACGGACCTGATAGGTACGGGTGCCCGGGGTCGGTGATCCGGTCACCCGGTCGAAGACGGCGGAACTCACGCCGATCAGGGTACGTGCCGCGACGCGCGCCCGGTGACCGTCAGGAACAGCGAGAACCGGTTCGGCCTTCGTCCCGTACTTCCCATCATGACTACCCAGCGCGACACCATCCTGCTATCGAACGCACGAAGGATCCCTCTGCGCCACACGTCCGGTCCTGTCCTGCGTGACCCGGTCGTAGCAATAACCGGACAAAGCAGCCCCAGAACGCAAAAGTCTCAGCAGTTCAGTAAAGCTTTGATGACTGAACTGCCCGAACGGTGCCACCGTTCCGCTCGATATGACACTCTCGATCCACCTCGCGGAACCGGTGCCGCGGACCAATAGCGTCAGGAGGGCTTGTGAGCGCAGACTCCGTGGTCAACGGCCACGGCCGTCCGATGATCAGCATGGACAAGGTCGAGAAGCACTTCGGGCAGCTGCACGTCCTGCGCGACATCCAGCTGCAGGTGCCTGCCGGCCAGGTGGTGATCGTCATCGGTCCGTCGGGTTCGGGCAAATCCACCTTGTGCCGGACCATCAACCGGCTCGAATCCATCGACTCCGGCAGCATCGCGATCGATGGCGTCCCGCTGCCGGCCGAGGGCAAAGGCCTTGCTCAGCTGCGGGCCGACGTCGGAATGGTCTTCCAGTCGTTCAACCTGTTCGCGCACAAGACGATCCTGCAGAACGTCACGCTCGGGCCGACCAAGGTCCGCAAGATGAACAAGAAGGACGCCGACGAGCTCGCCGTCTCGCTGCTGGAGCGGGTGGGTATCGCCGAGCAGAAGGACAAGCTGCCCGCGCAACTGTCCGGTGGCCAGCAGCAGCGCGTCGCCATCGCCCGTGCCCTGGCGATGAAGCCGAAAGTGATGCTGTTCGACGAGCCGACCAGTGCGCTCGATCCCGAAATGGTCAACGAGGTGCTGGACGTCATGGTCTCGCTGGCCAAGGAGGGCATGACGATGGTGGTCGTCACCCATGAGATGGGCTTCGCCCGCAAGGCCGGCGACCGCGTGCTGTTCATGGCCGACGGCGAGATCGTCGAGGACGGCCCACCCGAGGAGTTCTTCACCAACCCCACCAGCAACCGGGCGCGTGATTTCCTGAGCAAGATCCTGACTCACTGACCTGCGGCCGGGACCGACCCGCGCCGACGATCACCGGAAGGAACGACCGAATGAGACTCCGCAAGATCGCATCAGCCGTCGCGGGGGCGGCCGCCCTCGCGCTCGTCGTGACGGGGTGCGGCAGCAGTGCCGACAACGCCGCATCGAGCGTGACCAGCGCCGCAGGCGCCGCGACGAGCGCCGCGGGAAGCGTTGCCTCGGAAGCAACCTCCGCGGCCGGCAGTGCAATGAGTGAGGCCACCAGCGCGGCGACATGCAATGAGTGAGGCCACGAGCGCGGCCGGCTCCGCCGCCGCCGGCGATTCCAAGGTCCTCACCGACGCGCAGAACGGCAAGCTCGTCGTGGGTATCAAGTTCGACCAGCCCGGGCTGGGGCTGAAGAACCCGGACGGCACGTTCGCCGGGTTCGACGTGGAGGTCGCCAAGTACGTCGCGGATCAGCTCGGCGTGCCGGCGGACAGCATCGAGTTCAAGGAATCCAAGTCGGCCGAGCGGGAAGGTCTGATCGAGCGGGGTGAGGTCGACTACATCGTGGCCACCTACTCGATCACCGACACCCGCAAGGAGAAGGTCAACTTCGCCGGTCCGTACTTCGTCGCGGCGCAGGACCTGCTGGTGAAGAACGACTCCGACATCACCGGGCCGGAAGCGATGACCGGGAAGATCCTCTGCTCGGTCAGCGGATCCACCTCGGCACAGAAGGTGAAGGACAACTACGCCGCCGACGTCGCGCTGCAGGAGTACGGCACCTACACCGAATGCGTCGAGGCGCTGCGGTCCGGCGCCGTCGATGCCGTGACCACCGACAACGTGATCCTCGCCGGCTATGCCGCGCAGTACCCCGGTGAGCTGAAGGTGGTCGGCAAGGGCTTCTCGACCGAGAACTACGGCATCGGTCTGAAGAAGGGTGACACGGCCGGCACCGACGCGATCAACGCGGCGATCCAGTCGATGATCGACGACGGCAGCTGGCAGAAGGCACTGGACAGCACGGTCGGACCGTCCGGCTTCACCATCCCGGCACCGCCGACCCCGGGCGAGCTGGCGTCCGCTTCGGCGGCTCCGACGAGCTGACCTTGCACGATCTCATCGGTCCCCGAGCATGGCTCGGGGACCGATGAGGGCCATCCGGCCGCTACTCGCCAGCCCGGCCCGATCCCCCGGCGAGCAACCACCGAAGCATTGGTGGCGCACCGCAACCGACCGACTCGTGTCTGACACGAGCGCAGACAGGAGGTTGGCGTGAATTTCAGTTTCTTGTCAGACCCCAGGTACGACGTGCTGGGAGCGTTCTGGCTGACTGTTCAGCTGACCTTCTGGTCGGCCATCGGCTCGTTCATCCTCGGAGTCCTCCTGGCCGCGATGCGGGTCAGCCCGGTGCCGCTGATGCGCTCCTTCGGGGGCGGTTTCGTCAATGTCATCCGCAACATCCCGCTGACGCTGATCATCATCATGATGTCGCAGGTGATCGCGAATCAGCTGGGGGTCAGACTGGCGACCCGAGAGGCGGGCGTGAACCCACAGGCGTTCCTGGACAACCAGAATTTCCGGCTCGCCGTCGTCGGGTTCGTCATCTACACCTCGACCTTCGTCTGTGAGGCGATCCGCTCCGGGATCAACACGGTGCCGCCGGGGCAGGCCGAAGCTGCCCGGGCCATCGGCCTGACGTTCACCCAGGTGCTCGGCATCGTGGTGCTCCCCCAGGCCATCCGGGCAGTCATCGCGCCGCTCGGTTCGGTGCTGATCGCTCTCACCAAGAACACCACCGTGGCATCTGCCATCGGCGTCGCCGAGGCGGCGGCCTTGATGAGCACCCTGCTGGAGAACGAGGCGGACAAGTTCACCGCAGTGTTCATCGTCATTGCGGCCGGATTCATCCTCCTGACGTTGCCGACCGGCCTGTTGTTCGGTGCGCTGGCCACGCGAAACGCGGTGAAGAGATGAGCGAGCGCGCGACCGTCCTGTACGACATCCCCGGCCCGAAGGCCAAGCGTTTCAACGTCATTGCCAGCGTGGTCTTCGGCATTGTGCTGGCTGCGCTGGTCTGGTGGGTCATCTCCATCCTGGCGTCGAAGGACCAACTCGAGTCCGACAAGTGGTCGCCATTCCTGGAGGGCCAGAACTGGACGACCTACCTCCTGCCGGGTCTGTGGGCCACCCTGCAGGCGGCCTTCGTCAGCGTCATCATCGCGCTGCCGATCGGCGCGCTACTGGGCATCGCCCGACTGTCGGACCACGCTTGGGTGCGCTGGCCGGCCGGCGTGGTGGTGGAATTCTTCCGGTCCATCCCGGTGCTGATCCTCATGCTGTTCGCCTTCCAACTGTGGTTTGCGGTGGTGGGTTCCTCCAGCCCGTTCGCCGCGGTGGTCATCGGCCTGGTGCTCTACAACGGGTCCGTGCTGGCCGAGGTGGTGCGGGCCGGGATCCTGGCGGTGCCCCGTGGGCAGACCGAGGCGGCTTTGGCGATCGGCCTGAACAAGACCCAGTTGATGACGATCGTGCTACTCCCTCAGGCCGTGACGACCATGCTGCCGGCGGTGGTCAGCCAGTTGGTCGTGATCGTCAAGGACACGGCCCTGGGCGGCATCCTGGTCGGTTACGTCGAGCTTCGCCGCGCGGCGAACACCTCCGCCAGCTTCTACGGCAACCTGCTGCCCACCTACGTGGTGGTTGCCGTCATCTACATCGTGATCAACATGTCGCTCAGTACCTTCTCGCACCTGCTCGAGCGCAAGCTGCGGACCCGGGGTGGTGGGCGCACCGTGAAGATCGATGACGCCGAACAGAACGACCTGATGGCAGCCCGCCAATCGGTCGAGGTGGTTGCCGCGCCGGGCGTCGACGAGAAGCGCTGATCGGGCGGATCCGCCCCGGCGCAGTGCCGGCGGCAATCATGACCGTGGACGCGTGACCCTGGACAGCCACCGATGGCGGACCGTCGATGGCTTGCCGGTCGGGCGTGCTAACGCGCGATCTCGGTCGCCCTGGACTCCCGGACCACGGTGACCCGAACCTGCCCCGGATAGGTGAGTTCTTCCTCGATCTGCTTGGCGACCTCGCGGGCCAGTACATGGGCCTCGAGATCGTCGATGACGTCGGGCTTGACCATCACCCGCAGCTCGCGGCCGGCCTGCATGGCGAAGACTTTCTCGACGCCGCGCTTGGAGTTGGCGATCGCTTCGATCTTCTCCAGGCGCTGCACGTAGGACTCGAGGGATTCGCGTCGGGCGCCCGGTCGGCCTCCCGAGCAGGCATCAGCAGCCTGGGTCAGCACCGCTTCGACCGTGGTCGGCGGCACCTCGTCGTGATGAGCCTCGATGCAGTGCACGACGTCTTCGGACTCGCCGTACTTACGGGCGAGTTCGGCACCGACGATGGCGTGTGAACCCTGCGCCTCGTGGGTGAGGGCCTTGCCGATGTCGTGCAGGAAGGCACCGCGGTTGACCACCGTCGGGTCGATACCGAGTTCGGACGCCATGCCGCGGGCGATGTGGGCGGTCTCGATCAGATGGCCGAGCACGTTCTGCCCGTACGAGGTCCGGTACTTCAACCGGCCGATCAGGCTGACCAGTTCGGGATGGACGTCGGTGATCCGGACCTCCAACAACGCGTCCTCGGCGGCGCGCTGGCACAGCACGTCGACCTCGTCGCGGGCCCGTTCGTAGGCTTCCTCGATGCGGTGCGGGTGGATCCGGCCGTCCTCGATCAGCATCTCCAGGGTGATCCGGCCGATCTCCCGCCGAACCGGGTCGAAGCAGGACAGCAGCACCGCCTCAGGAGTGTCGTCGATGATGACGTTCACACCGGTGACCGTCTCGAAGGCACGGATGTTGCGTCCCTCACGGCCGATGATGCGGCCCTTGACCTCCTCGGCGGGCAGGTGGACGACCGCCACCACGGTCTGCGCCGTCTGATCGGACGCGACGCGCTGGATCGCCTCGGCAACGATGGACCTGGCCCGCTGTTTCGCCGTCTGCTGGGCCTCGGACTCGATCCGCCTGATCATCATCGCGGCGTCGCGGCGGACGGCTTCCTCCTGGCCCGAGAGAAGCTCCGCACGGGCCGCCTCGGCGGTGAGTCCGGAGATCCTGACCAGCTCGGCCTGGTGCGCGGCGGCGGCGGCGGCGAATTCCGATTCCTTCCGGTCGAGTTCCAGGGATCGGTCACGCAGGCGGGCGCCCTCCTCCTCGAGCGCGTCCGACCTGGCCTGCAATGACTTCTTGGTGGCCAGCAGATCGCCCTGCTCGGACCCGATCCGGCGGCGGTCGGCGACCAAGGCGTGCTGTTCTTCGGCCAGTGCGTCGGCGGCGACCCGCAATCGTTGCTCGGCTTCCTGCAGCTCCCGGCGATCCTCGGTGAGCGCCGCGGTGGCCTCGACGGTGATCCGGTTGCGTTCGGATTCCAACGTGCTGCGGAGCTCCTGGGCCTGCGCACGCGCTGCGGCGAGAGTTCGCTCCGCTTCCGCCCGGGCGTCGGCCCTGAGCTGGTCGGCGTCCTGCCGCGACCTGGTGCGCAACTCGTCGGCGGCGTCTGCAGCGGTTCGCCGGACGGCCTCGGCGGCGTCGGCGGCAGCCGCCGCCTCGTGGCTGAGCAGCGCAAACCGCCCGAGGTCGGGCTCGGCGGGGGCGGGTGCGTCCTCCGTCTCGGTGTCCGGAGCGGGACGGTTGACGGCCTGCTCGACGAGCCGGCGCAACGCTTCTTCGTCCAGTGCGGGCGCGGACGGCGGACGGCGTCGGGACAACACCACGACGGCGACCAATGCCGCCACCAACGCAGCGATCACCGCGATGACGAGAACGTCGGACATTTCGACCCTCCCTCATCTGCGCCGGCTGGGACGGCAGCCCGGGAGGGGCGGGCCGTCCATGGGTGGTGGACGGCAGGAGGGTCGAGGACGACACCGACCAGCGGTACGACCAAGAACCACATCGACGACAGACTCGCCGTCAACTGAAACAACTTGGCAAGGCCCTGCGGGTGCGACACGAATCGCCGCTATCGACCGCGCAGCCATGCGGTGCGCGCATTGTGACTCTCCTGTTACTACCGAGGTTAAGGAGCGACACCCCACGGGTCAAGCCGACCCGCGACGACGCGGCTGACGGAGCAGGTCAGGCACCGTATGACCGGAGTCGGCACGCCATTGTCGAGTCCTCGCCGAGCGCCATTCCCGCGCGGCCCCGATCACTGTGCGTCACTGCCTCAAGTTCCGCCGCCGCAGACCGTCACTGCCAGCGGAGGCGCGGCTGCCCTGATGACGTCTTGCGTCGCGGCTGTTCACCGCGCCGCTTCGTCGGTGCTGTGGTCGTCGAGCACCTCGTTGACCACAGCGTAGGCAATCTCAGGCGAGTAGCCGCGTCGGGCCAGCAGGCCGATCAGGCGGCGGCGCGCTGCCGGTTCGCCGTTGGCCATCGCCGCACCGGCCTTTTTCTGGATGAGAGCACGGGCGCGATCGCGTTCGGCGTCCTGGTCAATGGTCCGGACCGCGTGGGACACCGTCTCTTCGTCCAATCCCTTGCGCCGTAGTTCGGTACGCAATGCCGTGGCGCCCAGCGCACGCTCCCGATGCTTCGCCGCGACGAACGCCTCCGCATAGGCCTTGTCGTCGATCAACCCGACCTCGGTGAAGCGGTCGAGCACGCGGTCAGCGACCTCGTCAGGAATGCCACGAAGGCGCAACGCCGCGGCGAGACCGGCCCGCGGCCGTGCGGCGCCGGTCAACAGGCGAAGACAGATCGCCCGTGCGACCGCCTCCGGATCGCCCGGGTCGTCCTCCGGGTGACCCGCTGGATCCCCATCGCGACGGCGATCGGGTCGCGTCGGGCCGACGGTGCCGCTGGCTCCGATCGAGACCGGACCGTCGGATCGGCGGGATCGGCCGCGAGCATGCCGTTGTCGGGCAGGCCCCGCATCCGTGTGTGCGGTGCCCGCGTCCGTCAACGAGTCCGGCATCGACGAGTCCGGCATGGACGAGCCCGACATGGACGAGACAGGCATCGAGAAGTCGGACGGCGAGGAACGCTCGGCCGGGCCGACAGCTGCTCTGCCACTGGAGCCGGATCGTTCGTGAGCGGCTCCGTCAGCGACCGATTTCTCCCGCCTTCCCGACTCGATGGCAGCCAGCCGCGCTGCCAGCTCGTCGATCAGCTGCCGTTTCGCGTCCTCGCTGGGTTGCCCGCCTCGGGTCACTCCCGCGTCACGCGCCGCCGTCACCGCCGACTCAGAAGTCGACCGGCGCAGGAACGGGGACGTCGAGGTCGATCCGGGCACCGATACCCAACTTCTCCTTGATCCGCTTCTCGATTTCGTTGGCGATGTCGGGGTTGTCCTTGAGGAAGGTTCTGACGTTTTCCTTGCCCTGCCCGAGCTGCTCGCCGTCGTAGGTGTACCAGGCACCGGCCTTGCGGACGAGGCCCTGCTCGACTCCCACATCGATCAGCGAGCCCTCACGGGAGATACCGGTTCCGTAGATGATGTCGAACTCTGCCTGCTTGAACGGCGGCGCCATCTTGTTCTTGACGACCTTGACCCTGGTCCGGTTACCGACCACGTCGGTGCCGTCCTTGAGCGCCTCGATGCGCCGGATGTCCAGCCGTACGGACGCATAGAACTTCAGCGCCTTGCCACCTGTGGTGGTCTCCGGCGAACCGAACATCACGCCGATCTTCTCGCGGAGCTGGTTGATGAAGATCATCGTCGTGTTGGTGTTGCTCAAGGCGCCGGCGATCTTCCGCAGGGCCTGGGACATCAGCCGTGCCTGCAGGCCGACGTGGCTGTCCCCCATCTCGCCCTCGATCTCGGCGCGCGGGACAAGCGCGGCCACCGAGTCGACGACAACGAGGTCGATCGCGCCCGAACGGATCAGCATGTCGGCGATTTCCAGCGCCTGCTCACCCGTGTCGGGCTGGGATACCAGCAGTGCATCGGTGTCGACACCCAGTGCCTTGGCGTACTCGGGGTCCAATGCGTGTTCCGCGTCGATGAAGGCGGCGATTCCGCCGGCAGCCTGGACGCTGGCGACGGCATGCAAGGTGACCGTCGTCTTGCCGGAGGATTCCGGGCCGTAGATCTCGATGACCCGGCCGCGCGGGAGACCACCGATTCCCAGTGCCACGTCCAGTGCGATGGAACCCGTGGGGATCACCTCGACGGGCGCACGTCCATCGTCGCCCAACCGCATGATCGAGCCCTTGCCGTATTGCTTCTCGATCTGCGCGAGCGCAATGCCGAGTGCCTTCTCACGATCCGGTGCCGACATGACCCACCCGTACCTTTCGTCCAATGTCCGGTGCGACTTCGCCGTGCCCGCCATGTGCGGGATGGGACGAAAGCCTGTTGTCCTGCTTGTCGATGCCGACGCTAGAGCCGACCACCGACAGCCACCCCGAACCGCCACAAGATGTGGATGGATCGACGCATGGGGACAACTTTAGACGTACAGGTGTTCGAGGAGCGAGATTATCTCGGCGTGTTGCGTGATCCAGGTGCACACGAAGCGTTGTGCGATCGTCCTGTCGACATCAGGCTCAGTCCGGGAGCCCGAACCTCAGCGCCTCGGGGACATCGAAGTCGTCGCAGACGGCGGACCACACCCGCTTGGGGTCCTCCCCGGCAGCCAGTGCTTGGTCGACGGTCCGACCGTCCAAGGCGGAGAACACGTGATCGTGGGCAACGGAGGGCGCTCGCAGCGGCCCGAACTGAGCCTGCATCAGGTCTCGGAACTCGGTCAGACGCACACCGCGACCCTACCGATCCGGGTCGATGCCACTCACGGCACCGACGTCGCCAACCTGTCTTTCGGCCGGCCCGCCCGCCCCACTGATCGGTTGGGCAGACTGCTCGTATGGACCCCACCGGGATGTCGAGCCCACTCGGGCAACTCGTGATCGGCGCCGGCCTGCTCACGACCATCGTTGTGCTCATCATTGCGCTGCGCCGTCGCCGCTGACCGGCGATCGGCAATGGCGCCACGGGCTCGTCACTCGATCGGAAAAATACGAAACGATACCGGCGCGTATCGGAATAGGCTGTCGCGGACGGCGGTTGTCGGTGTGAGACGTCATCATGTCGTCGGTACTGCTCGACGGCTGTCGACCAGCCAATGATCTGCATCGGCACGTTCGCGATGCACTGCTCCAGGAGTCGCCATGTCAGCTTCGCCTTCCGCGCCTTCCTCCGATCCGACCACCGCGGGGGCGTCCCCACCGCAGGTCACGGCGGGGATGTACCCGCAGCGATGGAAGGCCCTCGGCGTGCTGGTCGTCGGACTGCTCGTCGTCATCCTGGACAACACGATCCTCAACGTCGCTCTGAAGACGATTCAGCAGGATCTTGCAGCCACCCAGAACCAACTGGTGTGGGCGATCAACGCATACTCGCTGGCCTTCGCGGCGCTGTTGTTCACCTGGGGCGTGCTGGGTGACCGCTTCGGGCGCAAGCGCATCCTGCTGATCGGCCTGGTCCTGTTCGGTCTTGCCTCCGCGCTGTGCGCCTTCGCCAGCAGCCCCGGTCAGCTCATCGCCTTTCGGGCACTGATGGGCATCGGCGGGGCGTCGGTCATGCCGATCTCGCTGTCCATCATCACCGTCATCTTCCCGCCGCAGGAGCGCGGCAAGGCCATCGGTGTCTGGGCGGCCGCAGTGGGCGGCGCGGTGGCACTCGGCCCGGTGCTGGGCGGCCTGCTCCTCGAGCACCCGAACTGGTTCAACTGGCTGACCGGCAACGACTGGGGCTCTGTCTTCTTCATCAACGTGCCGATCGTCATCATCGGGATCGTCGGCATCATGATCCTCGTTCCGGAAACCAAGAATCCGCGGCCGGGCAAGCTGGATCCGATCGGCCTGATCCTGTCGGTCGTCGGCTTGTTCCTGGTGGTGTACGGCATCCAGAACGCTTCGTCCGTGGGATGGTGGGCGCCCTCGACGTGGGGTTTCGCCGTCCTCGGCGCACTCATTCTCGGCGGCTTCGTTCTCTACGAGGCCAAGAGCACTCATCCCTCCATCGACCTGTCGCTGTTCCGGACCCGGTCGTTCTCCGTACCGCTGACCGGCGTCTCGCTGGCCTTCGCCGCCATGCAGGGCACGCTCCTGTTCTTGACGTTCTACTACCAGATCGTGCGCGGCTGGTCCCCGCTGCAGGCCGGACTGCTGGTGCTCCCGTTCGCGGTGGGTCAGCTGCTCGGTGCCCCACGCAGCGGCAGGATGGTCAACCGGTTCGGCGCCCGCGTGGTGATCAGCGTCGGCCTGGTCTTCGCGCTGACCGGCATGCTGTGCTTCGCGTTCATCAGCCCCGATGCGCCGGTCTGGTTCCTCATCGTGGTGGGCGTCGTCTTCGGGTTCGGCCTGGGTAACACCATCGCTCCGTCTACCACCCGGATGACCTTGGCAACACCGCCGGAGCGATCCGGATCGGGTTCCGCGGTACAGAACACCGTTCGGCAGGTCGGTGCAGTCTTCGGGGTCGCCATCCTGTCGTCGGTGGTCGCCACCGTCTACGGCAACAACATCAGCCCGGCACTGGCGGACAAGGGCCTGCCCCCGGAGGCGCTGAAGGCTGCCACGGATTCGATCGGCGGCACCAACGAGGTCGCCGACCGGCTGGCTGCAAGCGGAGCGGCTCCCGCCCCGGTGGTGGAACAGCTCAGGCAGGTCGCCAACGACGCTTTCATGCCGGCGCTGCACACGGCGGCCTTCGTCTCCGCAGGACTGTTGCTCATCGCCATCGCCGTGATCCTGCTACGCCTTCCCGCCGAAGCGGAAACAGTCGCCTGGGCAGGCTCGGGGCCGGGTTCGCCGACCTCGGGTTCACCTCAGCCGTCCGCGAATGGCGCGGTGCACGAGGCCGCCTCCAGATCGACGGCTGATCCGTCGACGGCGGACCAGGCAACGACCGCAGCTTCCACCGAGTCTGCGGTGGTGGCGATGAGCGGTGCGGCGCCGGATGTTTCGCACGGCGGACAGCCGCGCACCGGACGCGGACGTCATGCGGCTCCGGATGACGAGCCCGCCGTCAACGGCGCGGTGCATCCGGTCGTCACCGTCGGCAGGCACGCCGCCGACCGTGACGAGATCCTTGTCTCGGATCCAGGTGAGGCCGCCGTGGGGGTCCGCCCCAACGGCACCGACACGGGAACCGGAGACACGAACGGGTCCGTCGGTGGGCGACACGAACAGCGACGGCCGGTCGGCGCATCGGACCCGACCGGGACGTGATCGGGAACGGAACCCAGGCCCCCCGAAAGCCCGGCCGTCCGCGCGAACAGCGGGCGGACCGGGCCATCGTCGAGGCGACCCTGAAGATGTTCGCCGACGAGGGCTACCACGCGCTGAGCGTCGAGGCGGTGGCCCTCGAGGCGGCGGTCAGCAAGGCAACGATCTACCGGCGCTGGCCGGGCAAACGCGAGCTCGTCCTGGACGCTCTCGCGTCGCTGAACGACGACTTTCCCGACCATCCCGACGTCCACCGCGCCGAGTCGACAAGGGAGCTGCTGGTGATGGCGCTGCGTCACATCGCGAACCGCGACGCTGACTCCCTGTCCGGGCGGATCATGCCGCGGATGATGACCTACCGGGTCAGTCAGCCGGACCTGTACGCGGAGTACTTCGATCGCGTGATCATGCCGCGACGGCGATGGCTTTTCGAGGTTCTGCGTAGGGGCGTCGAGCGAGGTGAGCTGCGCCGCGATATCGACGTGGAACTCGCTGCGGCCGCTCTCGTCGGCCCGGTCATGTTGCAACTGCACAACACCGGTCGGCCGACCGACGACATGCCCGACAAACTGATGGACATCCTGTGGCCGGGGCTCGTCGCCGACGGGTCGGCGCCCTGACGTAGCAGTCGGCCTCTGGACGCAACAGTCGCGTCCTCCGGCGTGGACCTGGCGGCGAGTGGCTCAGCCGTCGGTCAGTTCGCGCATGCCCGCAGCGAGCGCCCGCAACTGGTCGATCGGTTGCTCCAGCTCTGCATGCGTAGTCGGCTGCGCCCCACCGGTCAAGGCAGGCGCTGTGCGCGACGCCGCCGCAATGCCGGGATGAGCAGCGCGATCGGCCAGCGAGCTGGAGGCGTTGGCGGCCTCGCTCGCCGCGGAAACCAGGTATCCGTACGCGGCGACGCCCTCGCTGATCTGGCGCTGCAGGAGGTCCGCTGTTGCGTCCAACTGCGCCGCTGTGTCGCGTGGCGCGTTCCGGCGGGCGCGGAGCACACCGGTGAGGTCGGTCGCCTGCCGCCGCAGCCGGGCCTCGGTGACATCGGCGGCTGCAAGGATCTCGTCGCGGAGCGCACGGACGCCGGCATCGTCCTCGACGATCCCGACCATCCCGACGAGGTGTCGCAGCCCGTCGGAGTAGCCGTCCAGCCGCGCCATCTCCGGCCGGATCCGGCCCGCGACAGGACGCCGCGGCGGCGACGGCGCAGGAAGTGCGGCAACGATCCGATTCCTCGCACGCAGGTCCGACACCGAGCGGACAACGCCCGCCATGCTCCACACCAGCAAAGCCACGAAGATCACCATCAGCACAACGGGGCCCGCGGAGAATCCGCTGGACGCGATGACGGCCACGCCGCCGGCCGTGGCAGCGCCACTGACCACGGCACTGGCCGTCCACCCGCGGACCCGCCGCTTGGCCGCCCGCTGCCGCTTGCGCGCGACCACCGACGGATCTCGTCTGCTGCGCAGTGCCTCGGTCGCTGTTGCCCCGACCATCGTCGCCAGCTCGACACCCTGCGCGACAGCGTCGCTCGTCGTCAGCGCGCGAACTGTGGCCTTGCGCATCACGGAACTTTCCTCAGGTCTGTTGATTCGGCAGCGCAGCCGGCTGTGCCGCCGGGGTCGTCGTCGAACCGGTGGCAGCATCGATCGAACGCGGCTGCTGAGCGGCCAGCTCGGGGTGCAGCTGTGCCCGCAGCTGGTCGAGCCGGGACGCGCCGGCCATGTCGAGGGTGGACTTCTGCACCTCGAGCATCCGGCCCTCGACCGAATCGCTGTGCAGTTCCGCCGAGCCGAGCGCGTTGGCGTAACGACGCTCGATCTTGTCGCGGACCTCATCCAGGGACGGCACGTTGCCGGGCGCCTGCAGCTGCGACATCGACTGCAGCGACGCCGACACCTGCTCCTGCATCTTGGCCTGCTCGAGCTGGGAGAGCAGCTTGGTCCGTTCGGCCAGCTTGGTCTGCAGCTGCATCGCGTTGTTCTCGACGGCCTTCTTCGCCTGCTGGGCGGCCTGCAGGGCCTGATCGTGCATCGCCTTGAGGTCTTCCATCTGCTGTTCGGCCGCGACGAGCTGAGTGGCGAACGCCTGCGCCGTCTGCTCGTACTTGTCGGCCTCCGCGGCGTTGCCCTTCGCACGCTGCTCGTCGGCCAGCACCAGGGCCTGCCGCGCGGATGATGACAACCGCTCGACATCGCCCATCTGGCGGGTCAGCTTCATCTCGAGCTGGCGCTGATTGCCGATGACAGCGGCGGCCTGCTGGGACAACGCGGCGTGCTGGCGCTGGGCGTCCTCAATGGCCTGCTGGATCTGCACCTTCGGGTCGGCGTACTCGTCGACCTTGGACGAGAACAGCGCCATCAGGTACTTCCAGGCCTTGCTGAACGGATTCGCCATGTGATGTCCTCTCGACTTCCTGCACGCTACGGCACCCCCGCAGACGGTCGCGGTGAAACCATCGTTGCAGGTGATCCAACCAGCTTCCACCTTCGCGCCGGTACTCCCGGGTGAAATTCGGGAAGTCCCCGACCTCGGCCCGGCAGCCGTCCGGGGCAACCCCGAGCCGGCAGCAGCACTTGCTGCCGGTGATCCGTCCGCAGTCTGTCCCCGATCCGACATTGCGGGACCCCGACTGTCGGTGATGTCTGGTTAGAGTTGCCCCCACCGCGCGATGGTTCGCCGCGTTCACCGCCCGCATCTGGAGGCTTCATGTCCTCGCGTCACGCTTCTGATGACGCCCGTCGTGGCATCGCGCCTTGGATCATCGTGACGGTTGTCGTGGTGCTGGTCGTGGTGGCGGCTGTCGTTGCCTACGTTCTGGTGACCCGCGGCGACGACGACCAGACGGCCGGCTCGTGCAGCTCGGAGGTGATTCTCCCGGTGATCGCCTCCCCTGGGTCGGCCGCGGCGATCTCCGCCGCGGCAAGCGCATTCGACGCGACCGCACCCGTGGCGAGGTCGGCGTGCATCACCACAGCGGTGACCACCCTGCAAGGCCCGGACGCAGAGAAGGACCTGGCCGGCGGCTGGACGGCGCAGGCCAGCCCGGCCCCGGCCGTCTGGGTTCCGGACAGCGAGGCTGACCTGCTCGCACTGGAATCGTCCAATTCGTCGATGACCGCGGGACGTGATCCAGAGCCACTCGCGACCTCGCCGGTGGTCCTCGCCGTACGCAGCGCTGACGCCGACGCCATGTCGTCGGCGGGGCTGAGCTGGAAGTCGCTGCCCACCGCGACCGGGCCGACCGGCAGCCTGCTCTTGCCGTCCGGCGGGCATCTGATCACGGCACTACCCGGTCCCGAGAACAACCGCGCAACCAGCTACGCCCTCCAGTCGGTCGTGGCAGCGACATCCGGGGCACCGGTGACCCCGGACAAGGTCACCGCAGCCGCGCCGCAATTGAAGGCGGTGGCCGCCGGTGGCCCCGTCCCCGAACCCGCGCTCACCCAGGACGCGCTCGGCGCGCTGGCTTCCGGTAGCGGCGGCTTCACAACGGTTCCCGTCGTGCAATCCGACCTGGCCACCTTCACGGCCAGCACCCCCGGCCTGATCGGCGTCGCACCATCCGGTCCGACGATTGGGGACGCGGTGTACGCAGTGCCACTGACGGCGCCCTGGGTGACGCCGACCCTGGACGACGCGGCGGCGCTGTTCCTGTCCTACCTGCGCAGCGAGGCCGGTGCCGCGGCTTTCACCCAGACCGGGATGGAGGTCGCCGGGGCGGCGGCGGCCGACGCGTCGGGCAGCGCGACCGCGCCATCCCCGAGCGCATCTGCCGGCCCCAGCGCGTCGGGCACAGCTTCGGGATCTTCGCCGCAGTCATCGCTCCCAGACGGCGGTCCGGCGGTCGACGCGGCGTTGGCCGACGTCATCGGAGCCGCCCCGACCGGCTGACAGAAGGCCCCACACCTGACGACGACCCAGCGGCAACGGGCGTCGACAGAGCGGAACTGCAGGGTCAATCGAACGGCAGGGTCACTCGAACGGCAGGGTCAGGCGAACGGCAGGGTCAGGCGAACGGCAGGGTCAGGCGAACGGCACAGAATCGTCGCCGACGCCGATCAGTGTCCCGGTGAGCCGGTGCTCCCCCACCACCGACAGCCGGCAACTCGACGTCGACGCAGGGGCGGTACCGGGCGGCGCAGTCGCGGGCGGTGCAGTCGCGGGCGGTGCCGTCGCGGGCGGTGCCGTCGCGGGCGGCGACGTCTCGAGCCCTGACGTCGCCGGCGGTGACGTGCCGGTGGTGGAGGTGCCCGTTGTCGGCGCGACCGGAGAGGTCGCGCCCGACACCAGCTCGGTCCGCAACCGTCCACCGGCCGTGATGTCCCGCAGGCCGCTCATCGCCGCGATGAGCGCCCTGCAGCTGGCGATGCCGCTACGGCCTGCCGGCACCGGCCCGGAGGTGACGCCGAACTCCTGACCGGTGTGCAGGGCAGTGCACGAGACCGGGCGCTCGGTGGGGGTACCCGTCAGGCACCGCCCGAAGGGCGCCGGCGCCGGACCCACGGCCAGCGATCGGAGGTAGGAACCTCGGTACCTCTCGCCGTCCGGCGGGAGCACCAGGCATGCGGACCAGCGAGGTTCTTGCGGATCGACGAACGGCGCGCTCAACACGGCGGTGAAGCGCTGGCCCGTCGACGGCAGCCACAGCCCGCCGGACGCATCATTCACCCGCCACTGGAGGTGGGCTCGGTAGTCGGCGGCCACCGACCGGCACCAATCGATGTCCGCCGTCCGATCTGCATCGCCCTGTTGCTGTAGCGCCATCCGGCGGTACGCGACCACCTCCCCGAGGTGATCACCGGCGCAACCGGTGAACGTCACACCGGACTCCTCGATGACACCGACGTCCGGCAACCGCCGCGGTGCTGCAGTGCCCTCGGCAACCCCTGTGCCGCCGGCGATGTCAGGACCCACAGCAGCCTGCGCCGGGTCGGCGAAGGATGCGACACAGTCTCCGACGTCCGGGGCGCTCAGCCCCGGCGGAGCGATCGCGCGACCTGCGACCCTGCTGCCATCGAGCCGCGCCGCCACCACCACTGCCAGCACGGCGAGGAGCACCACGGCTATCCCGACCGCGCGCCGGGTCACCATTTCAGGTCCGGCGCCCGGCCGTCCCGCCGCCGCCCCGGTTCAGGCATGGATCCATCCGGTGCCCGGTCCGGGACGCCGGTGACGCCGAACGTCGGATGCGCGTTCATCCGGCGATCGGAACAGGGCGTTCGCCGAGCCCGATGACCGAACCTGACAGTTCCGACGCACCCCTCGTGGTCGCGAAGCAACCGATGGTCAGCGGTCCGTCGGATCGGTCGACTGATTGGGCGGTCAGCCGGTCGGTGACGATCTCGAGTGCTTCTCCCCGCGTCGGATCGTCCGCGCCGATCAAGCGACCCGCGACCTCCCGGCAGGCATCCTGCACCTCGGGGAGGGACACCTGACTCCGGTCACGGATCCAGCCGGTGGCCAACAGTTCGGCGACATGGGGCTGATCGCACAGCAGCAGCGAGGGCAACACGTCGAAGTTGGCGGAGTTGAAACACAACCCGAACTGCGCCGGCAGGCCCTGCGAGAACGCATCGCGCAGCGTGCCCGAGTAGGCAACACCGCCCACCGGTAGGACCAGGCACGCCACCCAGCTACGACCGGCTCGCTGTTCGATCTCGCCCGGCACAACCAGGAACGGATTGAAGCCGATGGTCGGCTTCCACCGGACCGGCCCACCGGCCGGCGCCCCCGGCAGATCGGTCGAGCGGCCGTTGCTCTGTAGGCCCGCGTACTCGGCGGCCTGCCGGTAGCACGGACCGCCGAATCTGGAACTGGGCGCCTGCGCGGCTGCCGCCGAGGTCTCCCAGAAAGCGACCACCTCGCCGCTGACCTCTCCTTCACACGGCCCGAGATCGACGCTGGTGACGCTGATTTCGGGCGGCGAACCGGCGACCGCTGCGGTCAGCGCGAACGGTGCACGCAGGCAGTCGCCCACGCGTGGCGGGTGCGGGAACGTGACGGCAACCGCTGTGCCGGACGTCCGTTTGCCGTCGAGCGAGGGAACGACGACGACTGCTGACAGCGCCAGCAGCAGCACGACGATCCCGGCCAGCCGACGGTCCATCCAGCCACGGTAACCGCGTTCGGCGGGGACCCGGCGTACCTCCCTACACGTACGCCTCGGTACCGACCGCTCGGCGCCACGCTCCGGTCGTACCTCCCTACACGTACGCCTCGGTACCGACCGCTCGGCGCCACGCTCCGGTCGTACCTCCCTACACGTACGCCTCGGTACCGACCGCTCGGCGCCACGCTCCGGTCGTACCTCCCTACACGTACGCCTCGGGCGCCGGGCAGGAGCAGACCAGGTTCCGGTCGCCGTACGCCCCGTCGATCCGGCCCACCGGGGGGAAGTACTTGTGCGCCGGGGAGACCCCCGCAGGGAAGACGCCCTCGGCCCGTGAGTACGGGTGATTCCAGTCCTCGACCAGCGAGGCGGCCGTGTGCGGGGCATTGCGCAACGGGTTGTCCGTCGCCGGCCACTCCCCCGCACCGACCCGGTCGATCTCGCCCTTGATGGCGATCATCGCCGCGCAGAATCGATCGATCTCGCCGACGTCCTCGCTCTCGGTGGGCTCCACCATGAGTGTCCCGGCGACCGGGAACGACATCGTCGGGGCATGAAACCCGTAATCAGCCAACCGCTTTGCGACATCGTCCACGGTGACGCCGGTCGCCGCGGTGATCGGCCGCAGATCCAGGATGCACTCATGGGCCACGAAACCGCGGCCGCCGGTGTACAGCACCGGGAAGTGCTCGTCGAGCCGCCGCGCGATGTAGTTGGCCGCGGCGATCGCGGTCAGGGTCGCCCGGCGCAGCCCGGGGCCGCCCATCATCCGGATGTAGGCCCAGCTGATCGGCAGGATCGACGCCGAACCCCACGGCGCGGCGGCCAGTGCGCCCACACCGGTCGACGGACCCGCCGACGGTGCCAGCGGGTGGTTCGGCAGGAACGGCGCCAGGTGCGAGGCCACAGCGACCGGCCCGACCCCGGGACCTCCACCGCCGTGCGGGATGCAAAAAGTCTTGTGCAGGTTCAGGTGTGACACGTCGCCGCCGAACGCACCGGGTCGGGCCACCCCGACCAGGGCGTTCAGGTTGGCGCCGTCGACGTAGACCTGCCCACCCGCGGCGTGGATGACGTCCGCGAGCTCGGTGATCGTGTCCTCGAAGACACCGTGCGTCGAGGGGTATGTGACCATGATCGCGGCCAGTTCGGCGGCATGCTTGTCGACCTTCGCGCGCAAGTCGGCCATGTCGATGTTGCCGCCGGTGTCCGTACCGACCACCACCACGCGCATCCCGGCCATCACCGCCGACGCGGCGTTGGTGCCGTGCGCACTGGCCGGGATCAGACAGACGGTCCGGCCGTCGTCACCGCGGGAACGGTGATAGCCGCGGATCGCCAACAACCCGGCCAGTTCGCCCTGGGAGCCGGCGTTGGGCTGTAGTGAAACCGCTGCGTAGCCGGTGATCTCGCACAACCAGGCGGACAGCTGGTCGATCAGTTCCAGCATCCCGGCGGCGTCCTGGACGGGGGCGAACGGATGCAGCCCGGCGAACTCAGGCCAGGTCACCGCTTCCATTTCTGTGCTGGCGTTGAGCTTCATCGTGCAGGAGCCCAACGGGATCATCGTCCGGTCCAGCGCGAGGTCCATGTCCGAGAGCCGGCGCAGGTAGCGGAGCATCGCCGTTTCGCTGCGGTGCGCGGAGAACACCGGGTGCGTCAGGTACTCCGAGGTCCGGTGCAACTCGGCGGGCCACTGTGACTCCAGCGCGGTGTGCGCGGCGCCCGGGACGCCGAACGCTTCGACGACCAGCCGCAGATGCTCGGCGGTGGTGCACTCGGACACGCTGATCTGAACGGCGTCTTCGCCGTCGGCCCAGAGGTTGACACCGCGTTCGCGACCGGCGGCGAGGATCTGCCGGGCGCGCCCGGTGACCCGCACCCGAACGGTGTCGAAGAACTGATCGTGCTCGACGGCGATCCCGGCGTTCTGCAGCCGGCCGGCGAGCAACAGCGCTTGAGCGTGCACCCGCTCGGCGATCCGCCGCAGGCCATCGGGGCCGTGATAGACCGCGTACATCGAGGCCATCACGGCCAACAACACCTGCGCGGTGCAGATGTTGGACGTCGCCTTCTCGCGGCGGATGTGCTGCTCGCGGGTCTGCAGCGCGAGCCGGAACGCGGTGTTGCCGTGGGCGTCATGAGACACCCCGACGAGCCGGCCGGGAAGTTGGCGCTGCACATCGGCGCGCACGGCGATGAACCCGGCGTGCGGTCCGCCGAACCCGAGCGGGACGCCGAACCGCTGCGAGGAGCCCACGGCCACGTCCGCACCGATCTCACCCGGCGGCCGCAGCAGGGTCAACGCCAGCAGGTCGGTGGCGACCGCGACCTTGGCCTCACGCTGGTGTGCGGCAGCGATCAGTTCCTGGTGGTCCCGGACTGCCCCGGAAGCACCCGGGTAGCTGAGCAGCAGGCCGAAGAAGTCGCCGACCGGCAGTGACTCGACCCCGGCGGACAGGTCGGCCACGACGACCTCGATACCGATGGGCTCGGCGCGGGTCTGCACGACCGCGATGGTCTGCGGAAGGGTGTCGGCGTCGATGACGAACCGGTTGGACTTCGACTTGGCGGTCCGCCGGATGAGCGTCATCGCCTCCGCGGCTGCGGTCGCCTCGTCGAGCATGGAGGCGTTCGCGATGTCCAGACCGGTCAGGTCGGACACCGCAGTCTGAAAGTTGAGCAACGCCTCGAGACGGCCCTGCGAGATCTCGGGCTGATACGGCGTGTAGGCGGTGTACCAGGCGGGGTTCTCGAGAACATTGCGCCTGATGACGCCCGGTGTGACGGTGTCGTGGTAGCCCAGGCCGATCATCTGCACCAGGGGGCGGTTCTTCGCGGCCAGCCGGCGCAACTCCGCGAGCGTCTCGGTCTCCGAGGCCGGCGCGGGCAGTCGCAGCGGGGCGCCGCCCAGGATGCTCGCCGGCACCGACGCCGTCTCCAGGGCGTCGAGGTCGGGCTGATCCAGCAGGTTCAGGATCGTTGCCATTCCCTCGGCGTCCGGACCGATGTGCCGGTCGGCGAAGGCCGCCGACAGCTCGTCCAGGGCGAGATTGTTGGGGACCTGGTCCGCGGCGGTCTTGTCGACGGCGGTCTGTGCGCTCATGGGTGTCCACCTCCGCCCGGCGGACCGGGCTTCCTCGTCCGGGCGGCTCGAGACCGCGGACTGATGACATGTGGCCTACCGGGCGGACCCGGTCTCCCCCTCTGTCATCGGAGCGTGGAACGGACCGACCTGCGGTTCGTCCTTCGGCGAGGTCCCGGAGCACGACCCGCTGCATCCGGAGCCCTGTTTCCAGAGGTGTCTGTCCCCGGCGGTTCGTTCGCCTGAGAGATTGTGGGGAGGACTTGCTCCTTCGGCGTCCCGGTCACCGATCGGACGGACCGATCGCTGCGTGCCGGGACTCTCCCACCAGGGGTCGTCGACGTCGCCGACGGTACCAGCAGGGCGCGCTGAAGGGCGTTGCCCGGGCCGACATCACAGGTGCAGATCCAGGACCGGCATCGGGTCCGTGCAGATCAGCCGGCGCGGCCGGCACCGGACGCCAGCCGCTTCCATTCTCCGCGGTGCAGGTTCAGATGGATCGAAATACCGGCCGAACGGGCCGCCAGGACCGCGGCGCCGCCCGCGGCGACCACACACACCCCGCCCGAGATCACCAGGGCCAAAGGTGCACCCCATTGCTCGGTGATCCAGCCGACCACCAGCGAGCCGAGCGGCGTGCCGCCCATGAACACCAGCATGTACAGGCTCATCACCCGACCGCGGAGCTCCGGCGAGCTGGCCAGCTGGACCGACGAGTTGCCGAGCGTGTTGAAGGTGACGGAGATGAAGCCGACCGCCACCAGCAGCGCGACGAACGGGATGAACCACGGCGTCAGGCCGAGCACGATCAGCCCCAGACCCACACCGAGCGCGGACAGGAACAGCACCGACAGCGTCGCGCTGGTCCGCCTTGCGGCCACGAGGGCACCGGCCACCGAGCCCGCCGCCATCGCTGTGTTGAGCAGGCCGTACACGTCGGCGCCCGAGTCGAAGACATCCTTGGTGTAGGCGGACAGGATGATCGCGAAGTTGTAGCCGAAGGTGCCGACGAAGAACACCAGCACGATGGGCCAGAGCAGTGCCGGCGTGCGGCGGACGTAGATCAGTCCTTCGCGCAATTGCCCTGGTCCCCGTTCGGTGAGCGGCATCTTCTGCAGCTCCCGGGGGCGCATCAGCACCAGCGCGACGATGACCGCGAGGTAGCTCAAGGCGTTGAGCGCAAAGGCCCATCCGATGCCGACCGCGCTGATCAGCACACCTGCGACCGCCGGACCGAGCATCCGGGCGAGCTGGAAGTTGCTCGAGTTCAGCCCGACCGCGTTGCGGACGAGCTTCTTGGGCACCATCTCGTTGACGAAGGTCTGCCGGGCCGGGTTGTCGACCACCGTGGCCAGGCCCAGGCCGAGTGCGATCAGGTAGACCTGCCACACCTGGACAACACCGGCCAGCGTGAGCGCCGCGAGCAGTACCGCCAACCCGCCCATCGCGGTCTGAGTGATCAACAACAACCGGCGTTTGGGGTAACGGTCGGCCAGCAGGCCGCCCCACAACCCGAACACCAGCATCGGCAGGAACTGCAGGGCCGTGGTGATGCCGACGGCCAGCGGTGAATCGGTGATCTGCAGGACGAGCCAGTCCTGTGCAATGCGCTGCATCCAGGTGCCGGTGTTGGACACCACCTGCCCACCGAAGAACAGTCGGTAGTTGCGCACCCGTAGGGCGGCGAAGGTGGAGGTATGACCGGGCCGGGCGACGTTCTGGTGCTCGGCGGCGTCGGCGCGCTCGGCCGGGCGATCGGTGACGGTGCTTGACGTGGGGTTCTCCTGTGGCTTTTCACACGCGGGATGAGATGACGGGGCCGGAGCGGTCCGGTGCACGGTCACCAGGCTCACGGCAGCTCCGCCAATCTGCTCAGCGCAGGTACTGCGGCGGTGATGGCGTCGCGCTCGGCCGGCGTCAGCTGTGCCAGGTGATCGGCCAGCCACGCGGTGCGTAGCCGGCGCGAGGCCTCGACGAAGGCCTCCGCGGCCTCCGTCCTGGACACCAGGTATTGACGCCCGTCGGTCGGGTGCGGGCAGCGGGTGAGCATGCCCCGGCCCTCCAGCGACTCGATCACCTTCGTCATCGATGGTGGTCGGACGTGTTCGGCACGGGCCAGCTGGCCCGGCGTCATCGGTCCGCAGCGGCCGACCCGGCCGAGAACTGCCAGTTCGGTGGCGGAGAGATCGTCGTCACCGGCGAGCTGGTAACGGAGCCGGCGGGCCAGCACCAGGACCGCCGCGCGCAGCGCCGCGACCACCTCGACGTCGCCGATCGGCGCGCCCACCTTGTCAGCCGCCGCACGTGCGCCTCCGGTCGGCGGCTCGCCCTCTCCGGACGGAGAATCGCCCTCGATGAGCGCTTCGACAACACCGGTCGGCGCATCGGACGAGGCTTGGGACGGTGTATTCGCGTCCCGAACCTGATCCGTCTCAGCCATAACGTTAGTCTACCTCATTAGCCCCACTCACGGTAGGCGTCGCCCGTGGAGCGACAGGCCCGGCCCGAGAGAAGCGTGGGCGTCAGAGCCGGGTCGCTCTGATCTCAGCCCTCACTCAGCCAATGGACGGTTGCTCCCGCTGTACAGCACGAGCAACGCGTCGACAGCGCTGGTGAGGGCCGTGTTGCGCCGTGCCGCTCAGAATTGTGGAGAACCGCCGCGAACAGCGTCAGCCGGCGGTGCGAGCCTGACGACGCTGCGCCAGTTCGTCCGCCTCGACCGGCACCAGCCGGTCACCCTCGACGCGCTCCGCCGGGAACTCGGCCAGTGAACCGGTGATCTCGCGCATGGTCCCGCCGACGGCGATGCCGAAGACTCCCTGACCACCCTGGAGAAGGTCGACGATTTCTTCTGGGGAGGTGCACTCGTAGACGGTGGTGCCATCGGAGAACAGGGTCACTCCGGCGAGGTCGTCGACGCCCCGTGCGCGCAGATGCTCGACCGCGACCCTGATGTTCTGCAGCGAGACGCCGGTGTCCAGCAGTCGCTTGACCACCCGCAGCACCAGGATGTCCTTGAACGAATACAGCCGCTGACTGCCAGATCCGCTGGCACCCCGCACCGTCGGGACCACGAGATCGGTGCGCGCCCAATAGTCGAGCTGGCGGTAGGTGATCCCGGCTGCCTGGCAGGCGGTGGGGCCGCGGTACCCCGCGTACTCGTCGGGCACGGAGGTGTTCGGGAACAATGCAGCCTGCTCCTGCTCGGGCATCCCGCCACCTCTCTCAACGATGTCGCCGCGGCTGGCGCACCCTGATCGTCGCCGGATGTCAACGGCTCGGGTCGAGTCGGTGAACCCGCAGAGGGTAAATCACACGCGCGGAACTTCACCTGACGGTAGGCCGGTGGCTGCGGCCGGTCAACGTTGACGGCGGCGTGTCCTCAAGCTGAGCTTCACCGTTAGCCGGCGCGGACGGTGATCAGGGCTTCTGCTCGCCGCCGAAATCGTCAGGTGAGACCGAGTCCAGGAACTCACGGAACCGCTCGACCTCGTCCTCTGCGTCGCCGGTGTCATCACCGTCATCGACGGCGTCATCGGCGTCCTCGTCCGGGACCACGATGCCCGCCTCGGCGAGGACCGCCTCTTCGACGAACACCGGAATCTCCACGCGCACGGCCAGCGCGATGGCGTCGGAAGGGCGGGCGGACACGGTGGTTCCGTCGTCGAAGGCGAGCTCACCGAAGAACGTGCCCTCGCGAAAGTCGACCACCCGGACCTGAACAACAGAGCGGCCGAGGGCAGTGATGACGTGACCGAGCAGGTCGTGGGTGAGCGGCCGCGCGGGCCGGACACCCTGCTGGTGCATGGCAATCGCGGTGGCCTCTGCGGAGCCGATCAGGATCGGCAGGCTCCGCGGGCCATCCACCTCGGTCAGCATCAGAATCGGCTGCTGGGTGGGCATCTCGACCCGGACGCCGACGATGCGCATCTCGATCATCTCGGTGTGCCTTTCTCCGTCACAGCGAAACGCTACACGCCGGAACTGGACAAGGGAGCCTCCCGCCCCCACACCCCCGTCGGGGTATCACCGACCGAGATCGCGCCGTAATCCGGCCTTGACCAGCTGTGCGTGCAACCGCAGAACAGTGCTCGCCAGTTGGGCAGCCTCGGCGGCTGCTCGCTCCCTGGCATCCGGATCACGCTGGTGTGCCTGAGCCGACACCAGCTGGGTGATCAGGGTGGCCTCCCGATCGGCGGCGGTGCGGAAGGAGCGAAGGTGCCGGGGTTCGAGCCCGACGGCGAGCAACTCCGCCGCGGTGCCGGCCACCAGCACGGTGTCTGCGTCGAAATAGCCGCCGGGACCCGCGGCGATCAGGCCGAATTGCTCCAACTCCACCAGCGAGGTGGCGGTGAGCCCGGACTGCGCCAGCAGTTCCGCCCGGGTCATCCGGATCTGCGTCGTTGCGGCGAAATCCCGCGGCGACGGCCCGTCGGCGGCGACCACCGAGGAGGGCAGGCGCGCTTCCGGGGTGCCCGGTTCCAGGCCGCGGTCGATGGCCTCCAGCTGGTCCTTGATGACCTTCAACGGCAGGTAGTGATCGCGCTGAGCGGCCAGCACGTACCGGAGTCGCTCGACGTCGGCAGCACTGAACTGCCGGTATCCGGACGGTGTCCGGTGCGGCGTCACAAGTCCTTCGGACTCCAGGAAGCGGATCTTGGAAATCGCCAGATCCGGGAACTCAGGCTTCAGTCGGGTCAGCACGGCGCCGATGCTCAGTGTCGGGGTGGCGGACATGTCGGCAAGCGATGAGGTCACGGGGCTGTCACCGCCGGCGCGCTGCGCGGCGGGACATCCCCGCCTTTGCAGATGAGCCAGGAAGCCAGCCAGAGCAGATGCGGCGGGACGAACGACGCACTGATGAAGAGCAGCCGGACGACAGCTCCGGACTCAGGGATGGTGCCGACGACGCTGTCGGTCCGCTGGGCAGACCGGCCGGCGTCATGACCCCGTATCGCCCTCTGCCTGATCACCGGACAGGAACACCAGGCGGAACTTGCCGATCTGCACCTCGTCGCCGTTGGACAGCGTGGACACCTCGATCGGCTCCCGATTGACGTAGGTGCCGTTCAGCGAGCCGATGTCGGCGACCTCGTAGCCGTCGCCGGAACGCCGGAACTCGGCATGCCGCCGGGAGACCGTGACGTCGTCGAGGAAGATGTCACTCTCCGGGTGGCGTCCGGCGGTGATCTTGTCCCGATCCAACTGGAACCTCGAGCCCGCGTTCGGCCCTCGCTTGACGACCAGCAGTGCACTGCCGGCGGACAGGCCGTCGACGCCGCCGAGGACTTCCTCGCTGGTCTCCGGATCGGCCGCGTTGAACAGTCCGCCGGCAAAGATCGAAGTCGAATCCGACGCCGCGGACCGGCGGTCGTTGTCAGTCACCAGGCGCTCCTTCGTATCACCGTGGCAGGTCCGTCCACGGTCACATCACCCGTTTCCGGGCCGGGTAAACGATTCTCGGGACGGTCCGTCATCGGAACGAACCCCTGACAGCAGGTGCGTGCAGAGCAAGACCGTACCGTGCCGCGCCCGGTCGATGCACCGGGGATGAGCGGTTGGCGCCTCCATTCCCCCGTCTGCTCCACCCGCGGTGAGGCGTTCGACACGCACGGCGGGGCGAGGTGAGTCAGCCTTCCCCGATGACCGCTGCGTAACCAGCCGCATCCAGGAGGTCACCGGCCTGGGCCGGGTCGGCCAGTTCGATCTCGATCATCCAGCCGTCGCCGTAAGGGTCTGAGTTCACCAGTTCCGGCGCCGCGTCCAGCGCGTCGTTGCGGGCGACGACGGTGCCGCTGACAGGCGCGAAGATGTCCGAGACAGATTTGGTGGACTCCACCTCGCCGATCGAATCCCCCGGCTCGACGGTCGTCCCGGGCTCGGGCATCTGGACGAAGACGATGTCGCCGAGTGAGTTCTGGGCGTAATCGGTGATCCCGATCCGGGCGACGGGGGTACCGCCGGTGTCGGCGGTGTCGGCGTCGCTGTCCAGGATGCGCAGCCACTCGTGGTCCGAGCTGTATCGCAGGTCCTCTGGGATCACGGTGCGGGTCCTTCCGGTGCTGGACGGTGACGTCCGGGATTGTCCGTCTGCGGGTGTCGTCTCACGACGGCGGAATCATTGCAGAGCAGCCCGCTGCCCGCGTTGTCGTGGTCGTGTCCGGCGCGGCCGGTCTCGTCGAAGACCCCGCTCAGGCGGCCGGACGGGCGAACTGCGGGGTCCGCGGCTCACGCAGTGCGTCGATGACCACCCTGTCCGACTGGGTGACATCCATCGTGCCGCCGGAGCGCCGGACGTTGTCGAACACCCCGCCCGGAATGGCCACCGCCGCGGCCAACGTCGGCGGATCCCCGATCGCGGTGATCTTGTAGGGCGGTGTCAACGGCACCCCGTCGACACTGATGGCCCCGGCCGACCCGGTGAACGCCGAATCGACACCGATCCGGACATCGCCCACCTGGAAGGCCTCGGCTCCGGCGTTGCGTAGTTCCTGCAGCGCGTCGAGCAGCACCTCAGGCGGAACGCCCCCCGCCGGGTCGGCGATCGTCATCATCACGCCGGGCCCGGCGGCCGGCACGGTCCCGGTGAGCACTCCGAGCGCTTCGGCCTGTCGCTGCGCCTCCGCCAACGCCTCCTCGCTGGACGCGCCGCTGCGCTGCAGCTTGGCCAGCGTCGCCTGCAATTCGCTGATTTCGGCGTTCAGGTCGTCCTCCCGCCGCTGCAGCCCGTCCAGAATCTGCACCAGGTCGTCTGGGCGTGCCGTTTCCAGATTGTCGCCGGCGGCCGTGCGCTGCACCTGCAGGACGACGGCGAAACCGAGCAACGCGCACAACACGGCGACCACCGTCCGGTTCAGCAGAGCGGTCTTCTCGGCCGCGGGCTGCCCGCTGGGCGGGCCGTCGGCCGGCGTGGGTGCGGAATTCGCCGGCGTCGCCGCGGACGTCGCGTCCGGTGACGAGGTCGTCCCGTCCGGCGGCGGGGCAGTCATCCCGTTCCCGTCCCTGGGCGCGCCGGAGCCGGCAGGGGTGTCGTCGGTCCGGTCAACCATGCCTCACGCCTTGAAGATGTGCCGCCGGATGGCAGCAGCGTTACCGAAGATCCGGATCCCTAGCACCACGACCACGGCGGTGGACAGCTGCGCGCCGACCCCCAGCTGGTCGCCGAGGAACACGATGAACGCTGCCACCAGGACGTTGGCGATGAACGAGACGACGAAGACCTTGGCGTCGAAGATGTGGTCGAGGCGGGCACGCAGACCACCGAACACCGCGTCGAGCGCGGCCACGACGGCGATGGGCAGGTACGGGCCGAGCCATTCGGGCACCGTCGGATGGACCAGCAGGCCGATGGCCACGCCCGCCGCCAGGGCCAGCAGGGCATACACAGTTTGTCTCCTCGATCGGTACCCAACAGAAACTCCGGCACGTCAGCGCGATCGCCCCGGGCCGCTTAGACCCTGCCAGAGTCCGGCCGAGCCGCGGGCCACCTCAACCGGTCGGCGCAGCGCTCGGGCGCGCCGTTCGGCCGGCCGAATCTTCAGCGGTGGTGGTCGGCGGCGCGCTGGTCGATGCGGTTGCTGTCGTTTGTTGCGGCACTGTCGCGTACAGCAGCGCGCCGCCGATTCCGCCCGGGAGCTCGAGGTCCTGCTGGGTGGAGACGTCGAACTCGATGTCGTAGAGCTGCGCGAACGAGGAGAACCGGCCGAAACCCGGTAGCCCCACCGACTTCACCTGCATGCCGGTGGGGTCACCGATCGCGTCGATCGTGATGGGCCAGAACACCGGCTTGTTGTCGACGAGGATCGACCCACCGGCCTGCCGGATCGCACTGCGCGGCTGCACTCGCACTCCGCCGATCGCCACGGCCTCGGCGCCGGACGCCCACAGATCGTTGACCAGCAACTGAATGTCACGGTCGAGGATGACCCCGCGGTTACCGGTCCCGCCGGCGGGCGCCTCGTTGATCACGATCCGCAGACCAGGCCCGGTGACCGGCGTGAGCTGGCCCGCGTTCTCCAGCGCGGACACCGTCTGCAGCGGTCCACCCGCCCCGAGTTCGGCCTGCGTGGAGCGCAGGGTGTCGGCCAGGCCGGCCGCTGAACTGGCCAGCACGCTCTGCCGCTCCTGCGCGCGGTCGATGTCCTCGAGCAGCGCGGCCCGGGCCTTGTCCGCTCTGGGCTGGTTGGTCTCCTTGTTCACGGCCGAGACGCCGAACAGGGTGCCGGCAACGACCAGCACGGCCACTGCCAGCAGGACGGATCGACGCCTGCCCGAAGGGTCGGGTGGATGCGCTGGTGCGGCCGCCTTGCGTTTGGCCGCAGCGGCATAACCGGGGTCGAGGTGATCCCGGTTCATCTCCTCCAGCAAGGCTGGGACCTGAACTCGCCGGAACGCGGTGCCCTGCCCGCCGGGATTCTGCTCGCCGGTGCCCTGGCCGCCAGTGTTCTGCCCGGTTGACAGGGACCGTGGGACTCCGTCAGTCATTCTGACCACCGCCCGTTCCGGCCGCCCGGTACCGCGGGGCGAGCGGGCAGTTCCGGGTGATCCACGCCAGTTGCCGGAAGTAGATGCCGGCGGCCCACAGGTACATCAGCACGCCCCAGGTCAGGAAGGCGTAGCTGACCGGCAGGGCAACCGGCCCGATCGCCGACGAACTCTGCGCCAACAGGAGCAGCGGCAAGCCGTAGAGCAGGCAGAACGTCGCGGCCTTGCCGAGATAGTGCACGGGCAACGCGGCGTACCCGTAGCGCCGCAGGATCGGCAGGGTGGCTGCCAGCGCGACATCGCGGCCGATGATCACGGCCGCGACCCACCACGGGATGAACCCCCGCAGCACGAACCCGACCAGTGCCGCGAGGATGTACAGCCGATCCGCGAGCGGGTCGAGCAGTTCGCCGAGTCGGCTGTACTGATCCAGCAGCCGGGCCAGTTTGCCGTCCGCGTAGTCGGTGGCCGCACTGGCGATGAGCACGACCAGGGCCCAGCCATCGCTCTGCGGCCCGAGCAGCAGGTACAGGAAGAGCGGGACTCCCAGCAGCCGCAGGAACGACAGCAGGTTGGGAATCGTCAGGATCCGATCGGCGCCGGCCGGCCTGACCGCGGCTGTCCGCCCGGACGGCACAGGTTGCGCAGGCTCCGACCGGGACGGCTCCGGCCGGGACGGCTGCGGCGCAGCGCTCTGCGACACCTTGCCTCCCTCATGCCGGCTTGGGCACCCAGTGATCCGGACCTGGACCGGCACTTCCCACAGTGGCACGCATCTGCGCAACAGCCGAGGTCGGCGCAGCTCTGGGTTGACACCGATCCCTGTCGATGGACCGGGCGAAGACCTGACGGCACAGGAAGTCTAGGGGACTCGAACCGCAGGCGATTCAGCTGAGCAGCCGCAGCATCGCGTACGCGGTGATGGTCGGCGCATCGAAGATCCGCCCGTCCGCGATCATCGCCCGGAGCTCCGCTTCGGTGACCAGCGCAGCGACCATGTCGATCTCCGATGCCTCACGGCGATGCGCTCCCTGGGTCAGTCCGGTCGCGTGGAAGACGGCGAAACCCTGGGAGCAGAAACCCGACGCCTCATGCAGCCGACCCCCGACGCGGCGCCAGTGCTCTGCCGTCACACCCGTCTCCTCGAGCAGTTCCTGGCGGGCCAGCTCCTCGGCGGGGCCGGACTTCCCGGTCGGCCAGGTGCCCATCGGAAACTCCCAGGCGCGCCTTCCCAACGGGTAGCGAAACTGTTCGACCAGATAGAAGCGCCCGTCCGATTGTTCGGCGATGACCACCGAGAAATCTGTCTTCTCGACGACGCCGTACGTGCCCACCGTGCCATCGGGCTGGATGAACACGTCCTCTCGGACTCGCATCCAGGGATTCTCGTACGCCACGGCACTGCTGAGCAGGCGCGGCGTCAGCAGTCCACCGGGACGCCGGGCCGGCTGGTCGGTGTCCGCTGGCGTCCGATCGGGGTCCGCAGGCATTGCCCGAGTATCGGCCACTGTGTCCGGGCACCGGAGCCGTCCTACGCTGAATCACCATGCCAACTGCACCGCGCCCGCCGTTCGCCTACCTCGGCGGCATGCTGGCGACGGAGTTGGTCGAGACGGTGGACCTGCAGGTACGGCCCGAGGTCCTCGACGGCGGCGGCTGGTGGGCCGTGCTGGCGACCTTCGAGGGCGCCGGCACCGGCTACCGCTTCGCCGATGTCCGCACCGCACCGATGCCCCGTCCCGAAACCCCCTGGTGCGGGCCGGATGTGGCTGGATGGCGAAGTTCGATGGATCACGCAGGTTACGTCGACGGTGTCCGGCGGATCCGGCGTCTCATCGAGGCCGGCGAGGTGTATCAGGTCAACCTGTGCCGGATGCTGACGGCCGAGCTGATCGGCGACCCTGACCCGCTGGCGCTCGCCGACCTTTTGGCGGCCGGCAATCCGGCTCCGTACCAGGGAGTCCTGCATCTGGGTGATCGATGGCTGGTGACCGCGTCACCGGAGCTGTTCCTGGCCAGGTCGGGTGCCACCGTCAGTTCGTCACCCATCAAGGGCACCACCCTGCCCGGAGAGCCGTTCGCGGACAAGGACTTTCCGGAAAACATCATGATCACCGACCTGGTCCGCAACGACCTCGGCCGGATCGGTCGCGCCGGATCGGTCGAGGTCACAGCGCTGCTCGAGCGTCAAGAACACCCCGGTCTGGCCCATCTGGTGTCGACGGTGACCACGCAGCTCACCGCCGGGTACGGCTGGCGCGACATCCTGGCCGCCACATTTCCCCCGGGATCGGTCACCGGTGCACCGAAACTCCGTGCCCTGCAAGCTATTTCCGCGCTCGAACCGGTACAACGTGGGCCGTATTGCGGTGCGATCGGTTTCGTCGACGCCGACGCCGGGCGGGCGGAACTGGCGGTCGGCATCCGGACCTTCTTCACCGCCGGGCGGTCGCTGCACTTCGGCACCGGGGCGGGCATCACCTATGCCTCCGACCCTGATGCCGAATGGGCCGAAACCGAACTCAAGGCCGCCCGGTTGATCTCACTGGCCTCGGCCGGCGCCCGAGCCGGCACGACATCCGAGACCGTCGCGCGCATCGGGTCCGCTGATCGGTAGGCCGCCCGGCGTCCGCGCCCGTCAGTCCTGACCCAGCACCGCGCCGTCCGGGATGGTGCCCGGCGAGCCGTCCGCCGACACAACGGCGTCACCCACCACGGTCACGTCACGCCCGAACGTCCAGTCACCCTTGACCGTCAGGCTGTCGCAACGGGCGAGCGACGGCGGGCCGGCCGGGAACCGGGCATCGAAATCGTGAACGAGCTTGTAGGGCTTGTCCAGATCGACCAGCGGTGCCTCGTCGCGGCCGTCGATCAACCGGACCTGAGCACCGTCGGCAAGTTCGTAGGCGTCGGATCGAAGCACCAGCAGATCACTGGTCGCCTTCACGGGCAGGAACCTTGCCCGATCCACCTCGATGGCCGCGGCACCGTCGAACACCCCGATCGCCGCGCCCATCGCGGTCTCGATCTGAATCACCTCGGGGCTGGACGGGTCCGCCGGGTCCACCGTCTTGACGTTGCGGATGATCGGCAGCCCGAGAACACCGTTGTTGGCCTGCAGGACGGCGTCCAGGGCGGCGAGGTCCAACCACAGGTTGTTGGTGTTGAAGAAGGGATGCCGTTGGGTGTCGGCGAACGCCTGAGCGTCCTCCGACCGGGTCTGGGCCGATTCGCGCAGCACGAACTGCCCGTCGCTGATCCGCCGAGCCAGGTGACCACCCTTGCGGTCCGCAGCGGTGCGCCGGCAGTACTCGGCGGCGAACGGGCTGCCCGACGCCGCGAACCAGGTCGCCAGCCGGGGGTCGGGACGCGCGCCGAGATTGTCGGCGTTCGAGACGAACAGGTATCGATACCCGTTGTCCAGCAACGTTTGCAGCAGCCCTGACGCATCGAGCGCGGTGTAGATGTCACCATGGCCCGGCGGGCACCATTCCAGGCTCTGGTCGGCCGGCCAGTGCACCGGCGTCAAATCGTCCGAACGAAGTTTCGGCTCGCGGTTCTGCAAGAAGTCCAGAGGCAGGCCGTCGACGGCGAGACCGTCGTGCGTCCGCAGAGCGTCCAAGGTGTCCTGTGACGTGCGGAAGCTGTCCATGAAGACGACCGGCAGCGGCACCTCGTACTGGGCCCGCAGTGCCAGCACCTGCTCCGCGATGATGTCGAGGAAGCTGCGACCGGACCGGACCTCGAGCAGAGATTTGGCCCGGTCCATGCCCATCGACGTGCCGAGCCCACCGTTCAGCTTCACCACTGCCGTCACGGACAGGGCAGCCTTGGCGGCCCCCGCGTCGTAGTCGAGGTCGGCGAGCCTGGGTAGTTCGGTGACGGGCTCGAGATCGGTTTCGGCGAGCAGTCCGCTCTCGCCCGATTCGAGCACCCGGTAGGAGTGCGCGAATACCGCGATCGCCTTCGGATGGACTCCCGCCTCGGTCATCAGATCGCACGCCTGCTGCAGCCCGTTGCTCGTCATGGCCAACGACTCTAGGGGACCGTCGTCGGGCACCGGAGCGGCCCGACCGGGCCGACGGCGGTTCGCACCGGATGTCGGATTCGCCGTTCGGCGAGCTGTTGTCACAGCCGGCGTCCGACTCCCCTGACGTGCTCGAAGATGAGGTTCGTCTCGGTCAGCGCAACTTCGGCGTGCGCCGACAGCTCATCGACCACGAACGATCGCAAGGCGGCCGAGTCGGTCGTTGCGACGTCGAGCAGGAAGTCGTCCGCACCGGCGAGGAAGTAGACGTTGCGCACCTCGGGCAGGTGCCGCATGCGTTCGGTGAACAACCGCATGCGGTCCCGTGCTCCGGCGCGGAGCCGAACGGCGATCATCGCCTGCAACGGCAGCCCGATGGCGTCTGGATCCACGTCCGCGTGGTAGCCGCGGATCACTCCCGATTCGCGCATCGCACGCACTCTCGCCAGACAGGTGGACGGCGCGATCCCGACCTCGGCCGCCAGCGCGTTGTTGGCGATGCGGGCGTCCCGGATCAGGACCGCCAGGATGTCCAGGTCGGTCCGGTCCGGGCCGGACGGCCTCGAGCCGGGCCGAAGATTGTTCTCATCAGGACGTCGCGAAGGCCGATCTGCAGAACTTTCGCTGTCCATTCCCGCACGCTACCGAATTTCCTGCCGATCTCTATCGCTTCTGAGAGCAGAAGTTCATACTGATCCGATTCGGACGCCATCGAGGGCCGTCCCCGTAGATGAATCTGGAGCTCCGGCATGCGTATCGGTGTCCCGCGCGAGGTCAAGAACCACGAGTACCGGATTGCGCTGACGCCGGCCGGCGCCCATCAGCTGGCGCAGGCGGGGCATGACGTCGTCATCGAGGCAGGTGCGGGATCGGGTTCCCTCATTCCCGACGAGGATTTCGTGGCCGCCGGTGCGCGGATCATCGACTCTGCCGATGAGGTCTGGGGCACCTCGGAGATGGTCCTGAAGGTCAAGGAGCCGGTGGCGCAGGAGTACCACAGGTTGCGCAAGGACCTCATGCTTTTCACCTACCTCCATCTTGCAGCCGATCGCGTGCTGACCGAAGAGCTCGTGAAGTCGCGCACCACCTCGATCGCCTACGAAACCGTGCAGCTGCCCGACCGGTCACTGCCGTTACTGGCGCCGATGAGCGAGATCGCCGGCCGGCTCGCGACGCAGGTCGGCGCGTATCACCTGATGCGCAACGAGGGCGGCCGCGGTGTGCTGCTCGGCGGGGTTCCCGGCGTGGTCAACGGCAAGGTCACCGTGCTCGGCGGCGGCGTTGCCGGTGCGCACGCCGCTTCCATCGCGCTCGGCATGCGGGCGGACGTGACGGTGCTCGACCTGTCGCTGCCGACCCTGCGGCGACTGGACGTCCAGTTCAACGGTGCGGTGAAAACTGTTGCCTCGACGTCGTTCAGCATCGCCGAAGCCGTTCGGGAGTCCGACCTGGTGATCGGGTCTGTGCTCGTTCCCGGCGCGAAGGCACCGAAGCTGGTGTCCAACGACCTGGTGGCGCAGATGCGACCCGGCTCCGTGCTGGTCGACATTGCGGTCGACCAGGGCGGTTGCTTCGAGGATTCGCGCCCCACTACGCACGACGATCCGACGTTCACCGTCCACGAATCGGTGTTCTACTGCGTCGCCAACATGCCCGGCGCGGTGCCGCGCACGTCGACCTTCGCGCTCACCAACGCGACCCTGCCGTACGTCACGGCCGTCGCGGCACTCGGCTGGCGGCAGGCGGTCTCGCTCGACCCGGCCCTTGCCGGCGGGCTGAGCACGCACGACGGTGCGGTCACCAACCTGCAGGTGGCCAAGGCGCACGGGCTCGAGTCCGTGGACCCGTACTCCCTGGTGGGCTGACGGCGTTCGGCTGCAGCGGTTCTCGGTAGTTGATCATGCAACTCAGCACCCGACACGCCGACGACACGCGCGAAAAGCGGTGCTGAGCCGCATGAACGTTGACTTCGGTCAGACCAGCGCAGCGTCAAGGGTGATCTCGACGCCGGTGAGCGCCTTGGACACGGGGCAGGTCGCCTTGGCGTTGTCAGCGGCGGTCAGGAAGCCGGCCGCATCCAGACCGTCGACCTCTCCCCTGACCTTCAGCAGGATCCCGGTCAGCCGGAAGCCCCCGGCCGGATCCGGTCCGAGACTCACCTGGGCGTCGGCGGCGAGGCTCTTCGGCGTTCCGCCTGCCTCCGCGATGACCGCGGACAACTGCATGCAATAGCACGCACTGTGCGCTGCAGCGATCAGTTCCTCGGGGCTGGTGACGCCGCCGGCATCATCCGCGGTGCGCCGTGGGAACGACACGTCGAACGTTCCGGCGCCCGAACTGACGAGTTGCACCTTTCCGGACCCATCATTGAGCCCGCCGTTCCACTGGGTGTGCGCAATACGTGTCGGCATGCGATCTCCTCTGGTTGGGTCGACCGGCGGGAGTACGTAGAGCTGCGCGCACCATCGCGGCCGATGACGACGCCGGTTCTCCTGGCGTCGAACAACCCAACATAGCCGCGCTTCTCCGCTTCGATATTCGAGGGCGGCGCTGAAGACGTTACTGCCCTCGGTGTCTCAGATGCCCGTTTCGTTCGTACTGCCGCATTCAGGGGTCGCTGCAGGCACTGCGGACAACGTCACGATGGCCTGAGCGAAGGCTGTCGGTGCGGCGACCGTCACGGGTGGTGCGATCGACGGCGGCCCGGCGAGCGAGTTCGCAGCGGGTTGAGCCGACGGTTCGGCTGCCCCCGCCGCGCAGCCGACGGCTCCCGAGGAGGCCGGGAGCACCGTCGTCACATCCGTTGGCACCGTCGCCGGCTCGGTTGGCACCGTCGGCGCAGGCAACGTGGAGGTCGTCGGCGGGGCCTGAATTGTGGAAGCGGCCGGTGCCGGACCGCCGGAGGTCGGGTCCGTACGGGTTTCGGCGGGGGCCGTTGTGCCCGGAGTGCTCTCCGGACTCGTTGACCCACGCGCACTGCCCGGGGTCGTGACGTCAGGCGCCGTGATGTCGGGGGATGTCCGCCCCGGGGCGGTCGTCTCCGTGGAGTTCGCTACGGGAGACGTGGCGAGCCCGCCGGTGCCGGGGGTCGCGGAAAACGTCGCCGACGACGGCGTTGTCGCGGACTGCGGCGTCATCGTCCTGGTCCCCGTCGACTGCGCACCCGAGACCGGCGGCGGCGTTCCCGATGTCGTGGAACGCGTCGTCACCGCAGCCGTCGTTGGGGAAGTCGCCGGTGTGCCATCAGCCGGATCGGTGGTGCGAATGGGTACGGCCGTCGTCGTTGAGACGGAGGTCGTCGGGTGCTTGTTCATGCGCGGACTGGCGGACGGTGCAGGTGCCAGCCGAGTCGGAACAGCGTCGGCGCCGCCGTGTCGTCCGGCAGGGAGTGGCGGCACGTTCTGGGGCGCACCACCTTCGCGGCTGACGCCGACGGACGGGTGCATCGCGCCCTGCGAAGGAAGCCGGCTGCGGCCGATCACCAGGGCACCGAACTCGGTGTCCGGTCCACCGGCCCAGTACCTGTGGAGCACAGGGTCGGCGTCGTGTCGGGTCAACCGGACGATGTGCACCGGGTACCCGACCCAGGACGCCTCCAAGATGTACCGCTCACGTTCCACAAGCCCCAGATACACCGCCACATGTCCTGGGAAGCCGACGATGTCGCCGGGTAGCGCCTGCGACCAGGGGATGGGCACACCGCTGCCGCGTTGCCCGGCGGAGTCTCCGGGAATCGACCGCCCGGCATGCGCCATGACGTAGGCGGTGAGACCAGAGCAGTCGAAGCCGATCTCGGTGCCGCAGCTGTTGTACTGGCCGCCACCGCGTCGACAGCCGTTGTCGGGTCCGGCTCCAGAACCACCTCCACCCCAGACGTACGGTGTGCCAAGGGCATCGAATCCGGCCTGCAATCCGCGGGCAACCGCTACGCCTGCCACCGTCACGGTGCGTCCGGCGACGGCGGGGTCGACGAAACGGTTCGCGGGGATGACCACGCTTGCCGGCGTTCCGATCCCCGCCGTACCGAACAGGGCCGGGCGGGAGAGGGCACCGCCCGATCCCGCGGAGAAGTATCTATGGAACAGGAAGAAGAAGTTTCTGTTCCCGTAGGACGAACAGGCGTCGCCACGCGATGGATAGGCGGCCAGCGATGCGGCGTTGGGCTGGTACGGCGTGTAGTTGTACAGGGACGCTGTCGCCGTGTTCTCGATGGTCACCGGTGCCCCACCGCAGCCTGATTCCTCGACGTTCCAAAGGATGTCGGCGCGCTGGCCCGCGTGGTAGTGGTACCGGCCGGGGTCGAGCCGGTACCTCGCCCATTGCTTGGCCATCCCGTAGGCCTGGTGGAAGAAGCCGGCGTACGCGGGGTCGCAATGAGCTGTGCCGCCAGGTCCGGTGTCCGGGCAGTGCCAACCCCATGCGGCGTAATAGGTCTGGCTGGTCGGGTCGGTCCGGTCCAGCAGGCCGGATTCCTTCTGCAAGGTCACCAGCATCACCTGCGGATTGACTCCGCACGCGCGGGAGACCTTGCCGATGACCGCCGCCGCCGATTCCGCGGGACCACCGACGTACGCGGAGCAATACCTGTCCGCCGGTTGATCGGTGGTGGCGATCCGGAGGTCCTTGAGGCAGTACCCGCCTCGGCACGCCTCGCCTTGGGACGCCAGGAATGTGTCGATCTCTGGGTCGGTCATCGCCTCGACGTCGTAGAACACCGCGTCCGAGATGATCGCCCCGGCGTCGAAAGTGGTTGGTGCGGAGCTCATTTGCAACTGCTGCTGCACATCGGTGGAGGCGGACCTGCCCGGGGACTTCGCAACTTCGCAACCACCGCTGTTGATCATGGCAAAGCTTGCAGTCAAGTCGGCGTGTCGCGGCTCAATTGCGTGATCTTTGCCATGATCAACTTCACAGGGTGGCTCGACCGGTGGCGCGCTGGATGAGGTGAACCGGTCGGTGCCGCCGGCGGCCGCGACTGCGTCCGCCGTGCCGGTGATGCCCTGCGCCGCGGATTCCGGCGTCGTGCCCGGCACGTTCTCGGAGGCGAGAGCGATTGCTCGAGCGGACATGTCGACTTGGGTGGCACCAAAACCGTCTACCGGCTGGAGCAGTCGATCGTCGATGGACGCACCGGCCGCAGCCGCAGAAGGCGCCGATCCGGGCACCCCGAGGCCGAGTGGCACAGCCGCCAACAAGGCGGCGATGCCGGCGATGACGCTGCGCCGCAGCAGGTTCCGACCCTTCGGCACATCGGGCGGAACAGACTGCAGGGCCCGGCGCCGAAGGCGTCCCGGCGACGGGCCCTGCAGAGTTCCCATGATCAGCTCCCCTTCGATCAGGTATCGAAGATCAGCACTACGAATCCGGTTATCCGGGCTCCGGAGCGCGGCCCGCCCCCGACGAACGGGCCGCACTCCGAGGCTGTGCCCGGAAAGAAATCTGGGGCCGTGGTGAAGCTCCAGATGGTCGCAGGGAGCGGACCCTGCGGTGTGTCTCCGGAATCGGGGGCCGTGTGGGGATCGCCTGCCGGCCATCCCCACACGCACCGATCCGACCTCGTTACCGAGCCGCCACCAGGTTGGACCTGGCCGACTGCGGACCGGCTCCGACCGCATTCACGGCCGCAACCGTGAACCGGTAGTTGCCGGCCGCCAGCGTCATCGACAACGACCTCGCTGTCGCCGGCTGGGTCGCCGAGACGGTCGTCGACAGCACCGCGCCGGCCGCGCTCAACCGCAACGCCCGCACCACATAACCGGTGACCGCTGCTCCTGGAATGGCCGCGGCCGGGGGGGTCCAGTTGGCGGTCGCGGTGACCGCACCACCAGCAGCCCCGGCGACAGCCGTTCCGATGACAGGAGCGTTCGGAACGGACAACCGCACCGTTGCCGAGGCGGCGGAGACCGGGCTCGTCCCGACGGCATTGGTGGCCGTCACGGTGAAGTGGTACGTCTGACCGGCTGTCAATCCGGTCACCAGAAGGCTGGTGGCGCCAGCCCCCGCCGGCCTGAGTGCGCCGACCTGCGCATTGGCTGCATTGAGCACCCGCACCGAGTAACCGGTGACGGCTGCACCAGGAACAGCGGCCGGAGCCGTCCACCTGGCGGTCGCCGACGTGGCACTGGCTGCAGTGGGAGCCACGATTCCCGGCGCAGCCGGCGCGGTGAGCCGCACGTTGGCCGAGGCGGCCGAGGCCGGGCTCGTCCCGACGGCATTGGTGGCCGTCACCGTGAAGTGGTACGTCTGACCGGCTGTCAACCCGGTCACCACCAGGCTCGTGGTGCCCGCTGCCGACGGCCGAAGCGCGCCGACCTGGACATTCGCTGCATTGAGCACCCTCACCGAGTAACCCGTGATCGCGGATCCTCCGTTGGCCGGAGCAGTCCACCGCACCGTGATGGATGTTGCGCTCGCCGCCGTCGGCACCCCGATGGCCGGTGCTGCCGGAGCAGCCGCCGCCGCAGCCGGGGTGATGGTGTTCGAATTCGTCGAGGCCGGACCGGTACCGCGGACATTGATCGCTGCCACCGTGAAGTGGACCGCCTGCCCGCTGGTCAGCGTGACGTCGAGGCTGGTGGCCCCGGCTCCTGCCGGACGCAGAGCGCCGACCTGAGCATTCGCAGCATTGAGCACCCGCACCGAGTAGCCGGTGATGGCGGACCCACCGTTACTTGCCGGTGGCGTCCAGGTCACCCGGCCGGAGGTCGGGCTGAGCACCGCTGCCGTGACCGCCGTTGGAGCACCCGGAACTGTCGATGGCGTGACGATGTTCGACAACGCGGAGAACGGTCCGGTGCCGAAAGCATTCGTGGCCGCAACCTGCAGCTGATACGACGTGCCGTTGGTCAGGCCGTTGACCGTTCCGGTGGTCGCCGTTCCATCGGTCACCAGGCTGGTGACCGTGGTGCCGCCGGCCGTCGGGATCGCCTGGATGGTGAAGCCGGTCAGCGTGCCTGCCGGCGCGGTGAAATTCACCGTCGCCGAGCCGTTGGTGGCCGTGGCATTCACGACAACCGGTGCTGCTGGCGGCGCCACCGTGACGGTGCCGTCGGAGAACTGCAGCACCTCGATGTTGGACAAGGTGTCCACGCCGTCGCTGATCTTCTGGCCCACCACGTTCGCGCCCGTCTGCGTGACGGTGATCTTGCCGCCGGCCGCCGGAGCGATCGTGTAGTTGGCCTCCGGGCCCGAGAACACCGCGGTGTCAACAGAAGTCCCGTTGGCCGGGGTGAGGATCTCCCGGACGGCGACCAGGTTGCCCGGGTCGACGAGCCCGGCGAAGACCGCCTGCTGCAGGGTCATGTTGGTCGTCCCGGCACCGAAGTTGCCGGTCTTGGCCTTGCCCTCCATCAGATCGGTGCTGCCGATCTCGGTGCCCGCTGAATTGCGGACACTGATCTTCACGGACAGCGCGCGGTCACCGTCGATGATGTCGTCCGCGCCACGACCGGTGATCGTGTCGCTGCCGGCACCGCCGAGCAGGATCTCTCCTTCACCCCAGACGGTTCCGGGGTCGGTGGCCGTCGCGCCGGCTCCGACGAGCGGGCAGTAGCCCGCTGCCGAGTTGGCGATGACGGGCGCCAGCGGCGACGGGAAGGTCGTCACCAGTGCGTCGAGTCCACTGATCCGGGCAACACCCGCGGGATCGAGCGCGTTACAGCCCGTGAAGCCGGCGCCGCCGATTGCTGCTGGGACATCGTCGGTGCCGCGGATGACGTCGTTGAACGCCGACCCGGAGTCCGCTTCGGTCTCCTGCCACCGATCCCGGTTCACGACCACCTGGATCGGGACACCGACCAGGTTGTTGTTGATCGCCATGTCGTCGTCCGCCCCGACGGTGTCGTACTGGTGGAATGCCCAGTCGAAGCCGCCCGCACCTGCGTTGCGATCGACGGCGGCGTTCTGTGCCATCAGGTCGTCGCCGCCCTCTGCGTCGTAGTCGTTCTCCCCGACCTGACCGATGAAGATGTCGTTACCGGGGGCGGTGATTGCGGGATCGTCGAAGAACGGCGCGCTGTGGTCACCGATCAGCAGGTCCTGGCCAGAGCCGCCCTGGATCCAGTCGTCGCCGCCGTCGCCGAAGACTGCATCCGCGCCGGCACCGGCGATGACAAAGTCGTTGCCGGGACCGGCGAACGTCTCGTTGTCGTTCTGGCCGCCGTTGATGAAGTCCTGGCCTTCGCCGCCCATGAAGATGTCGTCGCCGATACCTCCATCGAGAGCGTCGTTGCCTGGGCCACCCTTCTCGACATCGGCACCGGAGAGGTCGGTGATGATGTCGTTGCCTTCGCCGCCGAGCGCCACGTCGTCGCCGCCGTTGCCCTCGATGACGTCGTTGCCGAGGCCACCCCAGAAGGTGTCGTTGTCATTGCCGCCCCAGATCCGATCATTCTTGTTCGATCCGAAGTCGCCCTGGTACACCGACTGGCCGTTGATGCCGACCGGGTCGACGCTGTTCACCTGGCGGTACTGGATCCGGCCGTCGGCATTGGCGAGCAGCAAACGGTTCTCATCACAATCCGTCGCCGGATCGTCTGCGACGGTCCCGGCACCGGTGAGGAAGCTGCCGGCCGGGGCCGGTGTCACCTGGTTGCCGATGGTGAACTTGCAGTCGGCGGTGGCGAACACGTCCGCCTTCAACGTGGTGGTGCCGACGGTGTTCCGCTCGATCATCTCGGCGAAGGAGTTGCCTTCCAGCTGGGTCCGCAGGTTCATGCCGGGCGTCCGGTTGAGGTAGTACAGCCGGTCACCGTCCTGCAGGTTCTCCATCTGGCTCTGGAAGACGTAGTTGAACGTGCTGCCCAGCAGGCCACCGAACAGGTTGGTGATCTCAGCCAGCCCGCCGACCCAGAGGTCGACATCGTCAAGACCGGTGATCGTGACGCCGTCGGGGCCACTCGCCCACGCTCCACTGCCGAACATGAAGTCGGCAGCATCGGCCGGCGGGACGTCGGTCGGCAACGGATTGACGATCGCGCGTGCTGCATCCCGCTTCGCCGCTGCCGTTGTGGCGTTGACGATCGTCGGGTGCAACCCATAGGCCGCGACGAAGTTGATCAGCGACTCGGGGTGCTTGATGTTCTGCCCGAAGTCGGACCAGCTGACGTACGGCGCGAGCTGTCCGTCATTGGTCTGGGCATGAATCTGCCGGCGCACGTCGTTGAGCGGCGGGATACCGGCGTCGCGGGCCCGCGCCATGTTGAGCGTCGGCAGGTCGAGCGGCAGTCCGAGCAGGTTGTTGCGCAGAGTATCGACGACGAACTCGTCGAGCTCGTTGCCCACCTGATCGACCGAGCCCATGATCACCGATCCGGCAGCGGCCTCCGGCGTCAAGGTGCCGGCGGAGCCTCCGTTGAAATACTCCGGCGGGTTGAGGAATGCGGTCAGCAGCGGCACGGAGTTGTGCGAGCCGTCGGCGTTCAGCCGGGCGACCTCGTCGTCGAGCATGGAGTGCCCGAAGCGGTACACGGCATGGGCGAACTCCGCCTGGACCGCTGGGTCGATGTCCGGGCTGTAGACATGGAACGGGCGGATCGCCGGCTGAACCTTACGGCCGAACTCCTCGAAAACCAGGTGCTGGTATTCCATCTCGGTCACGAACCGGGCTGCCTGGAACAGTCGCTCACCGTTCCAGCCGGCAGCACCGGCCGTCGACTGCCACTCGGCGAGCACGGCCGCCGGTTGTGCCGACAGGGTGCCCTTGATGTCGTCGATGAGCCGGTCGTGCTCGGAATGGAAGATCTGGTGCACAGCCGACAGCGCGATGTTCTCGTTGCAGCGACCGTCACCGCAGGAGAAGTGCGCGTCCAGCATCTCGTTGTCGTAGGTCCCGGCAGGCTGGTTCGCGAAATCGGCAGACGGGGTGTTGTCCGCGTCGGGGGTCGGCGCGACGGCCGGCGTCGCGGGGTTGTTGTCGGTGTCCTGCGGCGACGGGTCGGCGTTGTGCGCGATGTCGGTCAGGAACGGGACATGGAAATGCGCGACGTTCGCGGGAACCGGAACCGTCTCATCAGCCGGAGTCGTCGGGTCATCGAGATGACCCTCCACCAGACCGCCCGCAGTCACGTACTGCGGCAGGCCGTTCGGGCCCGGGATGAACTTGCCGTACGGGTCGGCAGCCATCATCGGCACATCGGTGACGTCGGCGTCGGTCAGTCGCAGACCCATCAGATCGTGCGCTTGCTTCTTCACCGCCGCCCAGGTGCCGATGCCGTTGCGCCCGTCGGGTGAACCCGCATAGGTCTCGCCGGCCGGAAGCCCACCGAGCAGCTTGCCGGTCGAGACCGGGTGGTTGGCGGTGTTCATCGCGTACTCGCGCAGGAACACCTGGTGGGATGCGTGCGAGGTGTAGGTCTGGCTCTGGTCGACCCACGGGGAATCGGTGTTGTCGGCGTTCTGGACGTCGTCGGCATTACCGAGGATGCCGTCGGGGCCGGGCTGGTTCTGCGCCCTCGTCAGCACCATGAAGGCCTGGCTCGGTGGCACCTCGTCGCCGGTGTTGGCCTTGCCGTCCGGGCCGACGGTGATCAACGGATCATCCGCCCGCAACGGCACGAACACCGTGCCGCCACCCTTGACGGTCTGGTCGACGCCGTGGTCGAAGAACTGACCGAAGAACGTGAACCAGGAGTTGTACGGCGGTGACAGCCCGACGTCGGTGGTGACGTTCGGGATGTCCAGGGTGTGGTGCGACGGCACGCAATTCGCCGGTACGGCGTCGACCGGTGGATCAGCCGTCGGGTCGGGGTCCGTCGTACACGGGAACAGTCCGGGGTTGCCCTGCGTGCGGACCGGGAACATCGCCGCCGCGATAGCGGCGGGGTTGGTCGAGGTCTGATCGACGATCAGGTTGCTGACCAGCCGGGGCTGCGAGTCGACGACGGAGCCAGTCTTCTGCTTGTAGGTCGTCGGCCCGGGAGCGCCGACCGGGAAGGCGGGGGTGATGGGCTCGGCATCCCGGAACACCGGGTCGGTCAGCCGCGGGAAGGCGACATCCGCGGCGGCGAACTTCTCCCGTCCCGAGAATAGGTTGTTGCACGATCCGTCGACCGTCCGCAGACCGTAAGCCGTCAGTCTGTCGGGAATCTGATTGGCGTCAGGTATGCCGTCGCCGGGGGTGGCCACCAGGGTGCCGCACGGATTGGCTGCGGTGTAGGTAGCTGCGTGGCTTTCAGAGATCTTGATCTGCTTGAGAATGTAGGCAAGATCTGAGGCAGTGACCGTGAAACCCGACCCGACCGGCGCCGCCACGACAGGCGGCGCCAATATCGCGGCGGTCGGTATCGATATGGCGAAAGCGACGAGCGCGGCCATGAACTTTCGCGTCCTGGGCATTGCGACCTCCATGAGATGGCGCCGTGGGCCACGCATCCCAGCGGAAGGCGGAACCAACGGCGAGAGCCTTCGGCATCTCCCGTCGCGAGGGATGCCGGTCGGTGCGGATCGCGCAGAGCCGCCCTGCCGACACCACAGCCGGGGCGACCGCACGATCACTGGCGCTAGTGCACCCCGAATTCGCCGGCGCTCCCACCCCCTCAATTAGGGGTTCGAACACCCGCCCGCCCGAAATACTGTGACGGTGTTCGATGGGGAATCGTGCGAGGAAAAACAGATTCTGTCGACGATCGAGCCGGGCATGACGGTCCGCCGTGCTCCTGCATTTTCCGGTGCGTCGAACGTCTCGACGGGTCTTCCGCCGCCAACTCCCTCCGCGCCTGCACCCACCGCACCGGGCCCCGGACGGTTCCCGCGGGCGGATGACGTCTGAGGAACATGTCAACGAGGCCGGAGCAATCTTGTTCTGGCCCTTGACTTTCCCTTCGACACCGCCCGATCGGTGGCGACAGCGCGGACGGGTGATCCGCCGCGCATGTGTGGGGGCCGACACGGCAATGCGGCCACCACACAGACCGCTACCGCCCGCAACTAACCCATTCGGGCGGCCTGTTCATCCATCCCGGCAGACATCATCACGCCGGGTGGGTGCGAACTGGACATTCGCTCGGCGTCCGCGCAAACTCACACTGGTCGTCGGGGCGGCCAGTAACGGTGCGTAGGTTCGCTGGAGCGGAGCAAGGCCAACGGGGGTCGTGTCATGACACTGCAAATGGCGGTCGGGTTCAGTCCCGAACTGCATTCCGCATCCGTGCCGACCAGGCGGATCCTGATTGTCGATGATCACCTTTCGTTCGCGGAGTTGTTGTCGGCCGCGCTCGAGTCGGTCGAGGGAATGACGTGTGTCGGGACGGCATCCACCGCGGCCGAGGCAATCGTCCGCGCGGATCAACTACGGCCGGACATCGTCATCATGGACATCCAGATGCCGCGCCAGGACGGCCTTCTCGCCACCCGTCGCATTCGTGAGGCGTTGCCGGAGATCATCGTCGTCGTCGTCACGGCGTATCGCGACCCGTCGTGGATTTCCCGCGCCGCCCAGGCCGGCGCCTCCGGATTCATCCCGAAGAACGGCTCGCTGACCGAGATGATCAGCGTGCTGCGCCGCGTACGTGCGGGCCAGATGTTGGTCGCGCCATCGGCTTTCAAGGGCGGTCCGGCGCTCGCGCCGCAGCCCGTGACGGAAGTCCGGCCGGTCCTGACGGCGCGTGAACTGGAGGTTCTCACCTACCTCGGCCAGGGCATGGCCACCTCGGGCATCTCCAGCGTGATGGGCATCAGCGTCCACACGTGTCGCGGGTACATGAAGACCCTCCATTTCAAACTGGGTGTGAGCACGCAACTCGAGGCTGTGATCAAGGCCAAGTCACTGGGTCTCATCGACTCGCCGGTATGACGCTTGGACCGGTCCGGTGGACCGCCCAGCGGGTGGGCGTCCGGCGCGAGCTGATGGTCTTTTACACCGCCGCCGCGCTCGCGTTGCTGGTCGTGGGTTTCGGGGCCGTCGTCGCAAGCCGCTCGGTGGCCCGGTCGCAGGCGTTGACCGACGCCGAACGCCAAACGGCCAGGCTCGCAGACCTTGTCGTCGGCCCGCTGTTGCACGCCGCATTGCAAGGAGACGCCGAGAGCTACCGCGCCCTGGAAACGGCCATCGACCTGCGGATGCGCGACGGCTACCTCAAGCAGGTCACGGTGTGGGACCACAACGGGCGGGTCCTGTTTGCCGACGACCCGGCCCAGATCGGGCGCTCGGTCCCGACACCCTCGGAGGTCAGCGACGCGATCGACCGTCGGATCATCAGTGCGGACTTCGCGGATTCCCCGGAGGCGACAGAGCTGTCCTCGGAGGAACTCAGCGACGGCTTCGTCGAGGTGTATGCGCCGTTCAGCGACCCCGCCGAATCCGCGATGGCCTTCGAGGCGTACTACGACTACGCGCGCGTCGACGAGACGGCCAATGCGTTGCTGTGGCAGCTGATCCCACTGGTGTTGGTGCCGCTGGTGGCGCTGATGGCCATCCAGATCCCGATTGCCACCTCGATGGCCCGACGGGTCCGGCGACACGAAGTCGAGCGGTCGGAGGTGGCGGAACGGAGCCTGGCCGCATCCGAGCGGGAACGTGTCCGTATCGCGGCCGATCTGCATGACGGACCGATCCAGGAGCTTGCCGGGATGAGCTATGCCCTCGGTGCCATCGCACCGTCGGTTCCCGCGCGCGACCAGGCGCTGATGGCGAGACTGCAGTCGACCGTGCAGCGCTCGATCGAGTCGCTGCGCCAGTTGATGGTCGACCTGTATCCACCGGACCTCAGCGTGAGTCAGCTGCCCCAGTCGCTGTCCAAGTTGGCGGCGCCGTTGCGTAAGAAGGGTATCCAGGTTCAGTTGCATGTCGGACGGTTACCGGCCATGAACACCGAGGTGGTGACGACGCTCTACCGCGTCACCAACGAGGCGCTGGCCAATGTCGCGCAGCACTCCGAGGCGACCACCGTCGTCGTCGATGTGACCAGCGACCACCATTCTGCATCCCGCGGCGATGGCGAACCGGCGACGAGCGACGAGCATTGCCCCCGGGCGGCCGACGCCGGCGGAATGTCGGTCCGACTCCACATCCTCGACGACGGAGTAGGTTTCGAACCCAGCCAATTCGACCGCAGATCCCAGGGCCATCTCGGCCTGCAGTTGCTGACCTCGAGAGTGCAGCAATTGGGCGGCACCCTGACAGTGAAACCCGGACTGCGTGGCGGCACCAGCGTCGATGTCACACTCCCGGCGGCCGGCGCGCTCGTCTGACCGACACCGGGAGGGCACCTCCGCACACCGCTGTGCTCGATTCGACGGCGAGCACACCGCGACTGCGCGTGTCGGCGCGGCGGACCTCATGGTGTGGTCGACAGGGTAACGGCCACACCGATTGTCGCGCCCATCACCAGCACCTCGACAGCGGCCAGACGCAACAGCGGCCGCAGATCCCCGCGCCCGGCCCGCGCCACGGTGGTCCGCCGGTGCCAGTATCCGAATCCCACCAACACCATCAGGCCGATGGCCTTGGCCATGATGAGGTGACCGCGGTTGCTCTCCCACAGGGCGGACCAACTGCCGAGCATGACCACACTCACGATCACTCCGGACATGGCAACGGCACTCGCGCATACCAGCGCCACGGAGCTGAACCGGGGCAGCACGGCAACGAGCCTTCGCGAGTCGCTACGCAGGTACAGCACGATCGCCAGCAGCCCACCGACCCACACCGCCGCCGCAATCACATGCACGGCCAGCGCGGCAACGGTCAGCGAGGTCTCGTTGTGGTGTCCGGCGTGACCGGTGACCGCGCTGGGCAGCAGGGCGAGCAGGGCCAGGCACGTCACTCCTCCCAGCGCCGACCCGCCTCTCACGCGACCCCCGAACATGGCGATCGCCACGGCCACCCAGAGGGTCGCCACCTGGGCGAGGATGCGCTGGGTACCGAGCACGACCGCGACGAGGTCCGTCGAACCTGGCAGATCACCGACCGGCAGCCCGGTCATGTCTGACATGGTGAAGACGATCCACGCGGACGTGGAGGCAGCCCACGCCCACGACCAACGGGTGGTGAGGGTCGCCAGACGCTGACCATCACCGGAGAACCGCTCCGGGGAAAGCCACCTCACCAGCAACAGGCCGACGACCAGCATTCCGGCTGCATCACTGGCGAGGTGGGTGATCGGCAGCGCGACGGCCGTCAGTCGCCCCGGATCGGGAAGGCCGGCGGGAGCGGTGACGTAGCCCGTACCGGTCCACCACCGGGCGATCAGGATCGCCGCCACTGCGCACAGGAACGTGGCGCCGCCGATCCGCGCTGCCGTCCGGTGGCCGACCGATCGGCCTGTCCTGGCCGGGATCGGCGTCCGGTCCTCTAGTTGCACCATGCTGGTTCCCCTCCCCTGGTCGGTCGTGCGGGTCCTGTCATCCGAGCTACATGCCGACGGTCAACAGTCGGACCACAGCGTCGACACCATTCGCCCGGTGACCGCGGACACCGGAACCGGACCGAAACTCCTGCTGTCGATGGAGCTCTCGCGGTGGTCACCCATCACGAACAGCTCCCCCGGCGGTACCGCCACGGTCTGGAAGAAGACCCCACTGACCTGCGCCCGATCGACGTACGGTTCGACGACCGCGAGCCCGTCGACGATCAGCCGACCATCGGTGATCAGCAGGCGCTGGCCGCCGACGGCGACCACCCGCTTGATCATCGCCTCGCCGCCTGCCGGGTCGGCGAACGTCACGATGTCGCCTCGGGTGATGTCGGCTCCGTCGTGAGTTCTCGCGATCAGCAAGGTGTCTCCGGTGCACACCGTCGGCGCCATGCTGTCCGACGACACCGTGACGACGTCGATGAACTGGGTGCGAACGATCACGGCAGCACCCACGACGATCACGACGGCGGCCAACGCAGCGAGCCGCCGCGCGCGCTCAGGCCGTCGGATCGGCGACGGCGGGCGCGGCATGGATGGGATCGTTGACATCGACGGTGCCGGGCTTCAGACCGACACTGAACTGGTTCATCATGTCGTGGTCCTCGTGCACCAGGTTGTGGCAGTGCACCATGTATTTGCCGACCTGCTTGCTGAACGGACTGGACGGGTCGGTGCTGCCGAATTTCATGATCAACTGCACCTTCTCGGCCGCGCCGACGTAGACGACGTCCTTCGGCCCCAGTTCGTACGGGAACGGCGGCTTGCCGTTCCGGCTGAGGATCTTGAAGTCGATGAGGTGGATGTGCAGCGGGTGGAACCACGACCCCGACTTGTTCTCGATGTTCCATATCTCGGTGTCACCGAGTCCCGGGTTCGCCAGCACAGAGGTGAACCCGGAGGCGACGACGTCCTCCCAGGTCTTGCCGTTCAGCGTCCAGAGGTTGTTGACGTCATTGTGTTCGACGACGATGGTGCGGACTTTCATCGTCGACTTCGGGACCAGCTTCATGCACTCGTTGCCGGGATTGAGATCACCCGGAATGGTGTACGCCGTCGGGTCGTTCGGGTCGAACGCGTCATCGACAACGTCGAACGCCATGATCTTGTCGGTATTGGTGTAGTCACGGTTGTTGGCGTTGCTCAGGTTTTTCAGTTCGATGCGTTGCCCGGCAGCGAACTTCGAGAAGTCGATGAGGATTTCGTAACGCTCGGCTGTGCCGTGCCGCCAGGCCGCGACCTGCTGGGTCTTGGGCATCAGGCCGCCGTCGGTGGCGACCATGTAGACCGGAGTTGCCGGCGACAGCGTCGGTCGGTAGGAGCGCGACGGAGAGGCATTGAGGATCCGGAACCGATAGATGCGCCGCTTCACCTTCATCACCGGCCACACCTTGCCGTTGACCAGGATGACGTCACCCCACAGACCGGAACGCGACCGGTCCTCGTACAACTGACTGGCGTTGGCCTGGAACATGATGTCCGAGATCGTCAGCCCCACATCGAATTCGCCCTGCGGAAGCAACGCACGCTCCATCTCGTCGTGCATGTGGTACTGGGACGCCAGTCCCGAGTAGACGTTCTGCGCCGTGTAATGCACGCCGTGGTCGTGGTACCAGAGCGTCCTCGCGGTCTGGATGTTCGGGAATTGATAGGTCTTCATCTGGCCCGGCAGGGTCACGTCACTGGCGTAGCCGTCGTATTGCGGAAGTGACGCCGAACCGTGCAGGTGGGTCGAGAGATGAGTCGGCGTGCCGAAGGTCGGCTGGGTGGCCGGCATCCTGTTCCGCACCCGGAGCTCGATCGGACTGCCGACCTGGACGTCGATCCGGCGTGCCGGCACCAGGCCCTCGTAGCCGACGACGGGCGTCATCGGGAACCCGGGCACCAGTGGAACGGCGCCGGGCTTGGCGGTGATGTCGTAGATCCACACCGTCCTGCCCTCCGCGTCGAGCCGCGACCCGACGGCGGGTAGCACCGGAAGCCGGCCGAGCGTCGTCCTATACGGCAGCGGCATGCTCTTGGCGGGCAGCTGGCTGGCGGATTGACCGCTCACCATCTTGCCGAGTGGAATCGCCAGTCCGGCCGCGCCCAGGGCGCCGAGACCACCGAGTTTGAAGGCATCTCTTCGTGAGAATGGCATGACAGCATCCCTTTTGGTAGGGCGATCGAGCCGCGGACGGACCACCGGCACGGGCGGTGGGCCCATGCCGAACAGACCGGAGACCCGCCGGACCAGTCCGCCCCACCGGCGGTACGGGAACGCCGGTGGGGTGAACCGACCCGAGGGGGAGGTACTGCTCACGCAGCATCCCGCGGCACGCCCAGCTGCGGTCACCCCGCAATGGGGGGTGGGCTGGTCCCCAAAGCTGGGGGGAATGCTCGGTCGCTCAGCGTGTCAGGTCAGCTGACCCATCATCCGCACGGCCTGACCGAAGGTCATCGTGGGCAGGTACGCGTGCGAGATCCCCAGCCCGATCCGGGGCAGCACCGCGGATTCGGGATAGCACAGGTACAGCGGCCGGTAGGCCGGCTGGAACTTGGCCTTGAAGCGGAGCAGCGACCGGAACCCGTACACGGGTTCCATCGTCCGGCCGACCACCTCGAGCAGCTTCTGCACTCCGGTGTGCTGCTCGCCCGGCTCAGCCTGCGCCAACGGCGCGCCGGACAGGCTGACGAATTCGGCTCCTTCCGCCTGCAGATCCAGTGCGGCCGTTCCGATCAGGAATTCCATGACGCCCTTGAATCCCGCCGTACGCCGGCGCATGAAGTCCAGCGTCCAGCCCACCGGTTCGCCGTCGCGGTGACAGGGCATCCAGCTGGTGATGCCGTGCACGGTCCTGTCCTGGTCCACTGCCACCAGGCAGCGCACCGCACGGTCGTCGAGCTCGTCCAGACCTCCGAGAGTGAAACCCATCTCGGGCAAGGCCTTGTCCGACACCCACTCCTCGGAAATCGCCTGAATCTGATCCCTGATCGCCAGCGGCGCGTCCGGATAACTCATCCATTCCGCGGTGATGCCGTTCTTGGTCGCCCGGCTGATCGCGGTTCGGATGTCCTGGAACTTCTTCCCGGTGAAAGCCAGCGTGCCCAGCGGCAACACGGTCTCCTCGGCCACCTGCAGGCTCGGCCAGCCGAAGGTATCAGTGACCTGCCTGACGGCCTCGGTGGTGCTGTACAGGCAGGGCGTCCAGTTCTGGGTGTTGCAGAAGGCGACGAACTGCTCGACGGTTGATTTCAGATCCGTGGCCGGTCCGACGGGATCACCGGTGGTGATGGCGACGCCACCCTCCACCCGGTAGGCCACAAAGGACGCGCCGTCGGCGGAGAACCAGTAGGTGTTGCCGTCCCACGTGGTCAGGTAGGACAGCGACGCCGTCCCGCATCGCTCCAGGATCGCCCGTGCGCGTGACCGATCCTGTTGCTCGGTCAGCACTCTGGCCGCGACGAAGCTCCGCAGCAAGCCGATCAGCAGCACGCCCCAGAACAGCAGCGGAACCCAATCGACGAGCAGGTGCCCGACCGCGCCGTCCGGCTGGTCGTCGGGTTCGATGATGTACAGATAGCCGTTGGGCAGCAGGCGGATCGGGAAGTCCCAGAGCAGATCGGCGAAACGCGCGGGAGGACTGAACTGATCGGCGAACAGGGAGCCGACGACGGCGAAAAGCGCCCACAGGGCGGCCGCGAGGCCCAGCACGGTGCGGGCGAGCCGGCGGTAGACGCCGGCCGGGGCTCGGACGGTGAAGGATCGGCGGGTGACCAGCAGCAGCACGATGATCAGGACGGGCAACACCACCAGCGGCACCAGCCACGCCACCCAGCTGAAACCTTCATCCAGCAGATCGTTCTCACCCGCCCATCGGTAGTAGTCGATCGCGTAGAAGGCACCCAGTACCAGGAACAGCAGGTGGAACAGCAGGGTGGCGCCCCAGGCGAACCGCCGTCCGCGGCGCAGTCCGGCGGCCAGCACGAGCACCATCAGTGCAGGGACCAACGACATCAGGATGTCGGCCGCGTCCCGGTTGTCGGTCGTCCCGACGAAGGCGTTGGGCCCGACATACAGGTCGGCCAGCGCTGACAGAGGTCCATCGACGGAGCCGGTGAACGCCACCAGGATCGGCCCGATCGCGGTGGCGGCGACGGCCACTGCGACCAGCACCCTGGTCTCACGGCGGCTCACCGGAGCCGCCAACTTCCGCTCACCCGAGTGCAGCAGCAGCGCGCCGGCCAGCAGACCCACCAGAGCCGTGCTGAGCCGCAGCACATCCTGCAATTGACCGCCGTACAGCAGCGCGACCAGACAAACAGTCAGCACCGCGGTCCTGATGCGGCGGCGCCACAGAGTGGAAAGCTGACCGCTGAGCGCCATCAGAAGTCCGGCGAGGAGCGGTGTGGCGCCGATGGCGAGACGGTCGGCGAGATACTGCGCCCACAACCAGTTGAACAGTGCGTCGGCCAATGCAACGACGCCGACGCCGAGCGAGACCCCGACCACCTGCACCAACAGCGTCATCCAGAGCATCCGGACACTGCCCCAGCGGCGCTCGCACACACCACCGACGATCAGCAGCAACGCGGTGACCAGCAGATAGATCGCCAGGTCTTCGGCGAAGAAGGCAGACGTCAGCGGGGTCCACCAGTTGCCGTCCCGCAACGCCGGCACACCCGCGGCGATCGAGCTGCGGAGCTCGAGGGAAGGACCGCTGCGCAGGCTGCCGGTGAGAGCGCCGGCCACCCACAACGTGATCACCACACCGACCGTCACCGGAGTCCGGCGGGCGGCCCTGGCGTGCTCGGCAAGAAACAACCCGATACCGCTCACGGTGCGCCGGGCCGGCGATATCGGCGCTCTGGTCAGCACTGTCGAGGACCCGGTCACAGCGTTCGCCCTGCCGGCCGTGCCCCATCCCACGGCCCACCCCAGACCAAGGCCCTGTTCGTCGGCAGGCAGCCGCGATGGACGGAACTGCCGCCCCCACAATCCGTCACGACGGCAATTTTGGCATACCGGGCATCCGCTGAGCCGGACTCGGCATACGCGGAGTTCCGGTTGTCGGCCCGGCCATCCCTGGCGTTGATCAGGCCGGTCAGCCCGCGACACGCCGATGACACGCCGGTGATGTTCGCTGAGCCGCATGATCACGAGCTGATCCGGCAGCGGCGACCGGGCAGACAAAGACGTCCGGCCCCGAGACCGCTGAGCGGTCCGGGGGCCGGACGGTGAATCAGGTGGCGCGGGGGAAATCCGTCAGATGACGGTGACCGCCGTCGCCTGCGGGCCCTTGTTGCCCTGGGTCACGGTGTAGCTGACCTTCTGGTTCTCCTCGAGCGAGCGGTAGCCACCCGCCTGGATCTCCGAGTAGTGGACGAAGACGTCCGGACCGGAGCCCTCGGGGGTGATGAACCCGAAGCCCTTCTCAGCGTTGAACCACTTGACGGTGCCCTGTGCCATGGTGCTCTCCTTGCGGGGTGAATCCGATACGGACAAGCGCACTGTGCGCCGATCCGGGTTAGTCGACGATTTCGACACCTGCGGATGAGAACACCCCTGGAGCCAAGCCCGTGGCGACATCTTGGCGTCGCGTGTAACGGACTCAAGAACGGTAACCGAATACAGCCTCTCATGATTCGGGGTGAAAGCAAACCCCGGCCTCACGCAGAGGCGCGCCGGACCAGCGACGGCGGGAAGATGGTGGGTGCGCCGATCGGTTTGCCGCGGACCCGACCGATCAGCATCGATCCCGCCGCGTACGCCAATTCGGCGACCGGATTCACCACGGTGGTCAGCGGCGGATCGGTGGCCGCCGACAGTGCGGCGTTGTCGTAGCCGACCACGGCGACATCCATCGGCACCGAACGCCCGCACTGCCGAAGAACGTCGAGCACGCCGACGGCCATCAGGTCGTTGGCAACGAAGATCGCGTCCAGATCGGGTGCGCGCTCGAGCAATCGGCGGGTGGCGGCCGCGCCGCCCGGTGTGGTGAAATCCCCGTGCTCGACGGCGTTGCGCGGCAGGCCAGCGGCGCCGAGCGTCGCGGACCAGCCGTCCAGCCGGTCCACCCCCGCCACCATGTCCGTCGGACCGGCAACGGTTCCCACCCGCCGCCTGCCGATGTCGACCAGATGCTGGGTGGCGATTTCGGCGCCGAGGCGATTGTCGGTGTCGACATAGCTCAACACGTCGGGCGAATACCACGGACGTCCCACGAAAACGCACGGCAGTCGGCCGCCGGCCAGCGCCCGCTCGATGGGGTCGGTGGCGTGATGGGACACCACGACCGAGCCGTCGACATGCCCGTGCCGCAGGTATCGCAGGGTCTTGTCCGCAGAGTCGCCCGGGCGGGCCAGCAGCAGCACCATGGCGAATTCGGTGTCGTCCAGCGCTTGACCCAGACCTTTGATGACGGAGGCGAAAAAGGGGTCGGCGGTCACCCGGTCGTCGGGTTCGGGAATCACCAGGGCGATGGAATTGGTCCTTGCTGTCACCAATGCCCTGGCGGCCCGATTGGGGCTGAACCCGAGGGTCAGGACGGCCGCGTCAACGGCGGCCTGCGCATCCGCGCTGACCTTGGCGCCACCGTTGATGGCACGCGAGGCGGTCGACCGGGAGACGCCGGCCGCGGCTGCGACGTCCTCCAGGGTCGGCGAGCGCCCCACCATCTGCTGCCCGCCGTTGCCCACCCGGGAAGCATCGGCGGACCACCGGAAAATGTCCATACGGTCCCGCGGGCTGGTCGTCGGCGTCGAGCGGTCACCGGCGCCCGCCGTCACAACCGGGCGATCCACGTCCGGACGGTCTCGGCGATCACCGGGTCGCCGCCCCGCGGGTCGTGACCACCGGGCAACCACACCTGGGTGACCTCGCCGGCTATGGCACCCACGTGGGTGTCGAATTCCTCCGGCGACCCGAACGGGTCGGCCCGACCCGAGATCATCAGCACCGGAACGGCGATCTGCGGGAAGTGCTGGATGCGAAGGTTCTGCGGCTTGCCGGGCGGATGCAACGGGTAGCTCAGCAGCACCAGACCCGCGGCAGGCAGGCCCTCGGCAACGGCCATCGAGCACATCCGCCCGCCGAACGACCTTCCGCCCAGTACCACCCGGTCGAGCTCGACACCGGCCGCGGACGCCAGCGCAGCCGCTTCGGCGCGGAGATGGGCGATCGCCACCGGCGGTTTGTCCGGAACGCGACTCCCGCGCTGCCGGTAGGGGAAGTCGATGCGGGCGCAGGACAAGGGCGCCACCGCCTTCTCCACTGCCACCAGGGTGTGCTGATCCCGGTTCGCGCCGGCCCCGGGGGTGAGCAACAGCGCCCCCGCCCGGGAACGGATCGGGTTGCCCTGGGTCACGCTGGGCCTCCCGGGTCACGTCATCGCGCCTGCTGAGAATGGTCCGTCCGAGCGGACCGGGGCAACCCTATCGACCTGTGCCGGCCGGCTCAGCAACACAGCGCTGGAGTCGTCGGCCGGGTAGAACAATTCGACCGCCAGCTCGTCGAGTGTGACGTCCCGCGGTGTGCCGAAGGTGGTCAGTGTCGTGAACAACGACAACCTCTGTCCCGGTGCCATCCGCAATTCCCACGGCACCAGCAGCGGCGCCCCGGAGAGGGCGGTGGGCCGCCGCGTCGCCGCGTCGGCGACTCCGGGATACCCGCGCACCTCGGCCTCCAACGCGATAACGGCCGGATCGTCGGTGGTCGCGATCGTGCGGCGCAGTTGCTGGAGCAGGTAGCCGGACCACTCGTCGAAGTTGACGGTCCGCGAAGCCAGTCCATCGGGATGAAGGCAGGCCCGGTACACGTTCATCGGCGGACCGGTCAGTTCGTCCGGCAGATCGGCGACGAGTGCGGCGGCCGCGGTGTTCGCGGCCACGATGTTCCACATGCGATCGATTGCGATCCCGGGGTAAGGGTCATGCAGATCGAGCAGGCGCTGCACGGCCTCGCGCGCCGGCGCCAGCGCCGCATCCTCGAGCGGACGTGACGGGTAACGGGGGGCGTGGCCGGCGGCCAGCAGCAGGGTGTTGCATTCCCGCAGCGGGATGTCCAGCCCCCGCGCCAGCGCGACCAGCAATTCCGGACTGGGTCGCGAGCGTCCGGTTTCCACGAAGCTGAGGTGGCGGGCAGACACTCCGACCGACAGCGCGAGTTCCAGTTGGCTGATCCGCCTGCGCTCGCGCCAACTCCGCAGCAGCACACCGACTTTCGCCTCGCTCACCCGGCAACCGTAGATCCGCGGGAGCACCGTGGCCATGACGTCGGAGGTAATTGTGCCGCCGCAGTGGCGTCAGCAGGCTGTCCGTATCGCGCTCGACGGGAGCGCGCCGCGCATCACGGAGGACGAACATGACGCACACCAGCACCACTTCCGGTTTCAGCGCCGAGATGTTCGCCGACTTCTGGGCGGCACCTGACATGTCACGGGGAATGGAGATCCTGTCCGAGGACATCGTCGGGTACTGGCCGGGCGACACCGCGCCCGTGCGCGGGCTGCCTGCCTACCGGGCCAAGATCGAGCGGTTGCTCACCACCTACCCGGATCTGCGCCTGCGGGTCGTCGACAGCGCCACCGTCGCCGGCAGCGACCCGGGCGAGGAACTGGTGTTCCTGCACTACGTGGGCAGCGCCACCGGGCCGGCGGGACCACTCATCTTTCGCGGACTGGACCGGGTGCGGACCCGCAACGGCATGGTTGTGGAGAACGTGATCCGCTACGACCCAACCGAATTGGTCGGTCTCTGACGATCTCGGGATCTGCGAGCTCCGCATCGCCGATCGCGCCCCGTCGGCGGCTGATGGGGCATCGATCACCCCAAAGTGGGTACCCTTTTCCCACCGCGCCGAAACCACCTTCTACCGATTGCTCCGGACCAAACCCGTTGTGATGCCTCGAGTTCCGCCTGTGGAACCATGGTCTGAGGCATCATCGCGGTGCCGGGAAGGTGGGCACTGATGGACCTCGGCATCGCAGGGCGGACAGCGCTGGTCACCGGCGCGGACTCGGGCATCGGTTTCCACACCGCTGCCGCACTGCTCGCCGAGGGGGCAACGGTCGTCATCACCGACAAGGATCCTGCGGAAGTGGACGCCGCCGCCGCCCGGTTGAGCCGCGGAACTGGGCGTCCGCACGCCTTCGCCGCAGACCTGACGGTGGATGCGGACGTCGCGGCACTGGAACGCGCAGTGACGGACAGCGTCGGCGACCTCGACATCCTGGTGCAGGCGGCCGGGATCACCGGGGCACAGGGGACCTTCGACCAGATCGACATGCAGGGTTGGCATCGCACCATCGAGGTCGATCTACTGGCGCCCGTTCGGGTGCTCCGCGCCTTTCTGCCGGGACTGCGGCGGGGCGGTTGGGGCCGCATCGTGTTCATCGCCTCCGAAGACGCGGTGCAGCCTTACGACGACGAATTGCCCTACTGCGCGGCCAAGGCCGGAATCCTTGCCCTGGCAAAGGGTTTGTCCCGTTCATATGCAGACGAGGGCCTGCTGGTCAACACGGTGTCCCCCGCCTTCATCGCCACCCCGATGACGGACGCGATGATGCAGAAGCGTGCCGATGAACGAGGCACCGACGTGGCCGAGGCGATCGACTCGTTCCTCTCGCAGGAGCGGCCGTACCTGGAACTGCGCCGCCGCGGGCGGCCAGAGGAGGTCGCCGATGTCATCGCGTTCCTGTGCTCGGACCGGGCCAGTTTCGTGAACGGCTCCAACTACCGGGTGGATGCGGGGTCCGTTGCCACGATCTGACGACGGCTACGCCGCCCTCGGGTCCTACCCCTCGATCGGCGACGGCAGGACGTCACACCGATCGCCGACGACGGCCGGATCGATTGGTCCCGTGCCGGACCCGATTTCTGCACCCGTCTTCGGCGCCCTTGCTGGATGACGAACGGCGTGGCCACATCACAGGTTCAGCGGGGGCATCGAAAGGGCTGTGCGGTTCGCTCGTTCTGAATGGTCAACGCGTCGGCCAGGGTGGGCCGGGCGGATGAGGCAGGACTTGATGTCCCAGCTCATGGCCCTGCCGAACGATCCCGGCCTCCGGTCGGAGACGATCGAAGCCGGACAAATCGCCTGCTGACACCGGCGGCGGACCGGGCTAGGGTTCTGCCAACGCTCGCTCAGACCCGCTCGGACGATGTGCGGGACGTTGTCGGCTCCCGGAGGTACCCATGACTGATTCCGCGCTTCTCGCCCTGCACCGTTCCATCGAGGAATTGAAGACGGCGGTGTCCGTCCTGACCCACATCCACGGCAAGACACCTGTGGTCGCCCGCCTGATCAACGACCTGGACCGGCTGCAACTTGACGCCGCCGACGCCGAGGTGCTCCGCACTCCCGACCTCCCCGCCAGCATCAAGGGGCAGGGGGCTGCCGTTTACCACGTGAGCGACGAGCCCTATGACCACACGATGTGGGCCGATTCCGACCAGGAAGGTGTCGGCGGGTACGGCAAGCACACTTAGCGGCTGACACCTCGGCGGCGCAGACCCGCAGCGCCGAACACCCCTGAGCCGGCAATGGTTTCGCCGGCCGTTCTTGCGCAACACACCAGGCCGAGTCAGTCGGCAGACCCCGTGAGCCTCTTCCAGAGACCCTTCTTCGGTGTGCCACCGTCGGAGCCGGCCGGCTGACCGCGTTCGAGATCGGCCTCCGACGGCTCCTTGCGCTCCGGCGGATCCACCGCGATGACGCCGACGAGCCGTCCGTTGTCCTCGACCGGGGTGCCGGGGGACGCCGAGGCTGCGTCACTCTTGACGACCGCCCGGGCGGGCTCCCGCGACGCGAGGTCGAGCACCTCTGACACCGGGGTCGCCGACAACGCTCCGCTGAACGCCGACTGGAGCGACGCGACGTCGAGGACGTAATAGTCAGGCCCGCTGCCCGAGTCTGCGATGACGACCGCCGGCAGCTTCGCGCTGCTCGCCGTCAGCAGGTGCAGTCGGGTGGGACCAACGGCGTCCTGCGCCCTGATCGCGATCACCGGTTCGATGCGCACGAGGGCAATCTACAAGCGGTCAGCCGGCGCTCGATCGTCGACCCGTCCTCCTCCGTCGATGTGCGACAGCTTCTTTGCCAGACAATCATCGGCCGGGAACCCCTGGCCTCGCATCACGCATCGATCCGCTCCGGCGTGCCGAAGGGCCTGGCGATCATGGTCACGTAATCCCGCGCACGTATCGCAAGTGGACTCGTTGTGTCGCAACGAATCTCCCGGCTCCTTCCGTCGAACCGGCGCCCGAACAAGTGACGGCCGCAGTGGATGTCGGGACACACCCGGCGCTTCCCCGGACGTGACGTCAGAAATCGAAAGCATGAATCGCTGATGGTCGGCTCGCATCACAGTCCTACGGCCAGTGATTGCCGTCATCCCACTGACGCGCCGATGATCTCGCAGCGGAAAGCAGTGACCGCGCGTCACTACGCTGAGCCATGCAAATGCGGCATTCGGGGCAGACGGCCCATTGCGCCCCGAGGATGATCACTGCGGTGAAGTCCGGTCGGACTCGCATTGCCTTTGTGAGGGTGACGCTTTCCCGGGATGGCGTCTGCATCTCACCACAATCGATGTGAGGTGGTTGCGGTGGTCGACGCCAAACCGGTGACGCAGAGCGGAGACAGCGCAGTACAAAGCGGCGGGTACCAGCCCGAGCTGAAACGAACCCTGGGTTCGTTCCAGGTCTTCGCGATTTCGTTCGCGTTCATCTCGGTGGCGGTCGGCATCTTCGGCACCTACGACGACGTCTTGCAGAACAGCGGCCCGATCGGCATCTGGCTGTGGGTTCTCGTCGCCATCGGGCAGTTGCTGGTTGCGCTGGTGATCGCGCAATTCGCTGCCAGGATTTCACTGAGCGGCTCGTCCTATCAGTGGGCATCGCGGCTGGCCAACCCGAAGATCGGCTGGGGATTCGGGTGGCTGACGTTCTGCTATCTGTTCCTGGCCGTGGTCGCCGTCGACTTCGCCCTCGCCAGCCAGGCTGTGATGCCGCTGTTCAACATGGACCCCGATGAGGGAACCGCCCGCATCATCACCCTGTCGATCCTTGTTGTTCAGGTCGTGCTGGTCATCGCCTCGACCCGCATCGTCAGCCTGATCAACAGCGCAGCGGTCGGGGTGGAATTGTCGCTCGTCATCGTTGTCGCGGTCGCGTTGGTCATCGCCGTGCTGGTGACCGGGGACGGCGACGTCGCCAACCTGACGTCACGGGGAGTCGCCGAGAATGCACCGAACTACTTCGGTGTCGGCGGCGGATTGATGCTGGCCATGATCATGGGGCTTGCCACTCTCGTCGGTTTCGATGCCGCAGCAAATCTGGCCGAGGAGGCCAAGGACCCTTTCCGCACTGTCCCACGGGCGATCGTGGGGTCGGTCGCCGCCGCCGGCGTGCTGGGACTGCTGTTGCTGATCACTCTCACCATCGCGATCCGGGATCTGCCGGGGATCAGTGCGAGTGGTTCGCCTGTCGCGGCGATCATGCGGGACCGACTCGGTCCGGTGATGGAGCGAACTCTGCTGGTGGTCGTTTGCTTCGCGTTTTTCGGCGCCGGAATGGTCGCCATCACGGCGTGCTCGAGGATCGTTTTCGCGATGTCGCGCGACTCCCGCTTCCCAGCCCATCGGCTGATGAGCCGGGTCAACCCGCACACGCATACTCCCATCCCCGCAACCATTTTGGTGCTCGCGCTGGGAGTCGCACTGATGGCGGCGTTGCCGGGCGATGCCTTGTTGGAACTCATCACCGCGGGGACAATCCTTCCGGCGATCACCTACGGTTCGACCGTCATTCTCTATCTTGCGGTGCGGAAGCGATTGGATCGCAGGAAAGGTGCGTTCGATCTCGGGCGGTTGGAACTGCCCGTGGCGATCGGTGCGCTGGCGTGGTCCGCCTTTGCGCTCTTCGTCCTGGTAACCCCAGCATCGGCCCTTGTTCCGGTCGCGATCGTGATCGGTCTGCTGGTCGCCGGCGGGCTCTTCTTCCTGTGGCTGTTTCTGTTCCGGCGCGAGGTCCTGGAAACCGAACCAGGAGACCTCGATGTCTTCCAGCACTGAGATTTCCTCGGGCACCGGAAGTCGCAGTCCGGAAACGTCCGCGGACGAACGTCGATGACCGCCACCATTGCGGGGTTGACCGGTGCGGTGGTGCGTGCCGGGGAGGACGCGTACGAAGCCGCCCGCGTCGGCTGGAACCGTCTCTACAACCGTTATCCCGATGCCATCGTGTTCTGTGAATCCGCGCAGGACGTGATCAACGCCGTGCAGTGGGCACGCGAGCACGGCATGGCCTTGCGCGCCCGCAGCGGGCGGCACAGCCTCGAGGGCTGGTCCTGCATCGACGGCGGTTTGGTGATCGACGTCAGCCGGATGAAGGATCTCGGCATCGACAGGGCCACTGGCACGGCCACTGTCGGGACCGGGCTGACCCAGATGGAAACGGTCACAGCGCTCGGAGCACATGGCTTCGCCGTGCCCACCGGCTCCGAGGGCGGCGTCGGGCTCGGCGGTGTCATCCTGGGCGGCGGATTCGGACTGCTCACCCGCAGCATGGGGATGGCCTGCGACAACTTGATCGCCGCCGACATCGTCGTCGCGGACGGAACTTCTTCGGCCAAGCTCGTACACGTCGACGCCGACAGCAATCCGGACCTGCTGTGGGCCTGCCGCGGTGGTGGTGGCGGCAACTTCGGAATCGCCACCTCCTACACCTTTGCGCTCCACGAATTGTCCGAAGTGACGTTCCTGATCGCCCGCTGGACCGGTCAGGACCACCTGGGCGAGTTGCTCAGGACGTGGCAGCGTGACGCTCCTATCGCGCACGAGAACCTCACCAGTGCACTGGAGGTCGATGCCTCCGCCGTGGAGCTGTCGGCGCTGCGGCACGGCGGCACCCGGCAGCAACTGCTCGACGAACTGGCCCCGCTGCTGGCCATCGGAAACCCTGCGCTGACCTTCTTGGAGGGTCCGTGGCCCACGGTGTACCGGAGCGTCGACCGTGGCCCGACCGACGTGAAGCTGTGGAAGTTCTACTCGCACTTCGTCACCCGGCCATTTCCCGATGACGCGATCGAGATGATCGTCCGGACGATGGCCGACACACCCAGCCCGGCGAGCAACTTCTATTGCACCAGCTTCGGCGGCGCGGTGCGGAAAGCGCCGCCCGGCGGATCCGCATTTCCACACCGGGACGCCCTGTTCTACTGCGAGCCGGGTGCGGCCTGGAACGACCCCAGCCTGACTTCTGTTGCGCTGCGGTGGGCTTCAGAATTCTGGCAGGCGCTACGGCCGTACGGCGACGGGGCCTACGTCAACGTCCCCAACGCCTCCGCGGCGGACTGGGAAACCGAGTACTACGGCATCAATGCCGCGCGGCTGCGGGCGGTCAAGGCGACGTACGACCCGGGCAACGTCTTCAGCTTCGAGCAGAGTGTGCCGGTCGGAACCTGATCGGCGCGTGTCACTCCCCTTACCTCGACTCCCCTCACCGCAACCGCCGGTCCGAACGGGCAAGCACCAGCGGTGCTGAAGATCCGGGAAACATCTGCGCAGCGATCGCGCGCACCGCACCATCACCGTTGCGCACGGAGTGTTCTCGGCCTTCGTCGTCATCGGCAGCCTGGAACCGGAGCGCGGCCGCGGAGGGGTCGGCGGTCTGCGTGCCGCGCGCGCGTCGGCCGGGCCGACACCGAGCCGGTGCCGGCGTCGTGACCGGCTCGTCCGCTGCTCTCCGTGGCGCAGATCTGCAGCGATCAAGGACCGTCGACCCCTCGAACGTGACGAGCGGATGACGCACCACCGACCGTCGAAAACATGTCGACGCATGGTTCCCAGATCGGCTGAGCACCCGGCCGATCGAGCAGGAAGCCCTGAACGGCAGGGCAACCCATCCGACGGAGGGTCGCCAGCTGTCCACTCGTTTCGACGCCCTCGGCGATGACGTTGACTCCCAGTTCCGCACCAAGGGCGATGACTGCGGACACGATGGCCGTGTCGCGTTGGTCCTTGTCCAGCCCGTTCGTGAAGCTTCGGTCGATCTTCAGCGCCTCGATGGGAAACCGAGCGAGGTGGGTGAGCGACGAGTAACCGGTACCGAAGTCATCCAGGATCAACGAGGCTCCCGCTGCGACCAGCCTGGTCAATGCGACGTGCCCGGCGTCACTCTCGTCGAACATGGCGGTCTCGGTGAGCTCGAGGCTGAGCGTGCCAGGCATCAGCCCGGTGCTCTCGATGATCTTCTGCACCTGACCAGGCAAGTCTCGATCCTCGAGTTGACGCGGTGACACGTTGATCTCGATGCGAAACGGCCCGCCTTGGCCGCCACGCCCCTCACGTTGCCAGGCGGCCGCCTGCCGACAGGCGGTACGAAGTACCCACTGCCCGAGCGGCACGATGAGGCCCGTCTGCTCGGCGATCGGCAGGAACACGTCGGGGGCGAGCATGCCTCGCACCGGGTGCTGCCAACGGACCAGGGCTTCCAGAGCCATGACCTGGTGGTCCACGGCCGACCGGATGGGTTGATAGTGAATCACCAGTTCCTCGCGGTCGATCGCCCTGCGCAACTCGACCTCCAACGTCAGATTCGCCTCCGCCTGGATCTGCATTCCCTCATCGAAGATTTCTGTCCTTGAACCAAGGTGATACTTCGCGCGGTACAGCGCAGTGTCCGCCTGCCGTAACAGCGCTTCGGCCGTCGTGGCGGGGGCGTCACCGCAGGCTGTGAGGGCAACGCCGGCGCTCGCCGTCACGGTGAGCACCGTTCCTTCCACCTCCAGCGGGGCCGAACAGGCAGCCAGCAAGCGATCCACGATGGCGATCGCATTCTGCTCGTCGCGCACCGAATCGCAGAGCAATGCGAACTCGTCGCCGCCGAAGCGGGCGAGCGTGTCGACCGGCCGGACGGCCGACGCGAGCCGAGCGGCGACCGCCTTGAGAACGAAGTCCCCTGCAGCGTGGCCCAACCCGTCATTGACCGCCTTGAAATCGTCGAGATCGATCAGCGCGACCGCGACCCGCGTCTCGCCGGTGCGTGGACTCGGCCGTCGGCTCAATGCCTGAGCCAATCGATCGAGCAGGAGAGGTCGGTTCGGCACTCCGGTCAGTGGGTCGTGCCACGCCTGGTGGCTGAGCCGTTCGCGCAGGTTGACCTGCTCCCACGCCGTGGCGACCACACGTGCCAGCGCCTGCAGCATGGCGACTTCGTGAGCGGTGAATCGGCGAGCTCTCCGCGCGTGCACCGCCAGCACTCCGACCGGGCCGTCCGCGCCGAGCAGCGGCACCGCCATCCCGCTGACGATGCCGCGTTCGATCAACGGCGTCGGCGGCGTAATTCGTTTCTCCTGCCGCAAATCTGGCGACACGAAAGGCATTCCGGTCTGGACCACATGCAAGGCGTAGGAGCCCCGCGCAGCCAGCGGGATGATGGTGCCGGCGGCGAAGGACGCCGGGCCGAGCTCGCCGGCCACGACCAGACGGCCATCAGGCAGCAGACGCAAGGCAGTTCCGTACTCCGTGTGCAGGGCACGCACAGCAACGCCCAGCGCAGCGCTGAGGAGTTCGTCCGGTTCGCTGACGGTCAACGCCTGTTCGCCGAGCTGGGCGATCGCCTCGGCAACAACGGCCCGCCGGTGCAGGTAGCGGCTCATTCGGCGTATCACGACGCCGATCAGCGCGACGGTGACGGCCACCACGAGAAACGTTGTCCCCCAGGGCCCTTCGGCATACGCACGACCGACGCCGAAGACCGCAGGGATGGCCGACAACGCACTGACGACGAGCACCACGGCGGCTTGTACCGCAGCCCGTCGTGGTGGCAACAGTGCGAACGCCACGAGAACGACCCACACCATGCACCACCGCAGCAGCTCCATCGGCACCGTGCCCAGTGCGGTGAGCGTCGCGATGGCGACAGCCGTTGCGGTCAGCACGGCATCGAGAGGAAATCGCCAGCGGCCGTTCAACCCGGCTGAGGTCGACCTCTCGGGCGTCCTCTCCAGGAACGTGACCGATCGCCACCACCGACGGTCGACCAACTTGTTCACCGGCTTCGGCGTGCAAGACAATAGCTGTCGCGGGACGTCGTCGTCTGCAGCGGCGGCAGGTACTGGCTGGCCGCCATCAACGCGGTGCCGGTCGCCTCGGCGGAGGCCTCGATTTCGGCCGCGATCGCGTCGCGGGCAGCGTCGGTGGGGGCTGCGACAAGCAGCTCCGCGTTCCGCCACGCCAACTCGCGCCACACCAACAACGTCTGCATCAAACCCGTGTAGCCCAGGCCGAACGGCGTGGGGGCAACGGCGATGGAGGGATCGAAGCGGGCACCGAGTTCGTTGATCAGTGGCCGGACGACATGGTTCAGCACCACGTTGATCTGGTCGTGGTCGAGTTTGCGACTGGACCCATCAGGCATCGTCAGGCCGATCGAGGCCAGGACAAACGGCAGGTCTCGGTTGACGTGGGCGTTCATCCCGAGCAACAGATCACCCATACCGTTGACCCGCTTGCCGTCGGCGGCGCGGAATGCCAGCCGCCAGGAGGGCGGAACCCGATCCATGCGGCCGGCCGCGAAATCGTCGTAGGCATTGAAGTACATCTGTGCGAACGCAACATCCTGATGGTTGACAAACGCGGGATCGCGCAGAAATCCCGGGCTTCGACTGAAGTTCAGGTATTGCTCAGTGGTGCGCAAATACGCCAGCCCGAAAACCGCTCGATGGCTGCAACTCTGGGACAGGGTCGTCAACCGGCTGTTCATCTCCCGGATGGTTCCGGCCACGCACGATGGCTTGCCGGATACACAATCGTCCAGGCTCGTGGGTTCGTACTCGTACGTCAGTGCAGGAATGGTCGCCGACCAACCGATGAACGGTGGATCAGCGGCCGCCGGAGTTGCCGCTGACACCGACAGTGCCATGGCAAATGCGATGATGGTGACTCTTGCCTGCAGTCGTTGAGAGCTCTTCACTTGGTCCTCGACCCCCCTGGTCTGAACCCCGACACCCATCGGACCCTAGCCGGGTGTGGCGCGCTGGCTTATACCTGGAGTGAGGTTACACACACCTGCAGTCACGACCGCAGCGAGACTCCTGCTGTGTCAGCTCGATCCGGGCATCTCACCACTCTTCGGGGCATACAGGTCGCGACCTGCGGTCAACCGCACTGTGCCGTGCTGAGCGGGGTCGTGCTGAGCGGGCTCGTACGCCCGAACCCGGGTGGAACTCTCGCCGGAAGCCCGTCGTGTGCCGCGGACCGGTGTCGGCGTGCGGATTGGTGAGTGATTGATGAGCGGTTCGGTCTCTAGGCTCGACAGATGAGCACCGCGATGACGTACGGGCACCTGGGCCGATCTGGTCTGTTGGTCAGTCGGCTCGGGTTGGGCACCATGAACTTCGGTTATCTCGCGGACGAACCGAGCAGCTTCGCGGTGATGGACGCCGCCTTCGATGCGGGTGTCCTACTTTTCGACACCGCTGATGTGTACGGCGGACCGCAATCACCGGACATGGCCAAGGGTTATGGCATCTCGGAGCAGACGGTCGGCAGGTGGCTGCAGCGCAGCGGACACCGTGACGACATCGTTCTGGCCACCAAGGTGTACCAGCCGATGGGACTGGGCCCGAACGATCGGCGGTTGTCCGCCTATCACATCCGGCGGGCGTGTGAGGCCAGCCTGCGACGGCTACAGACCGATCACATCGATCTGTACCAGATGCACCACGTCGACCGCGAAACCCCGTGGGAAGAGATCTGGCAGGCGATGGAACAGCTTGTCCAAGCAGGCAAGATCACCTACGTCGGCAGCAGCAACTTCGCGGCCTGGGACATCGCGCTGGCACAGTCCGCCGCCAATGCACGACATTTCCTCGGCCTGACCTGCGAGCAGAGCCTCTACAACCTCGCCGTCCGGGCGGTCGAACTGGAGGTGGTCCCCGCATTGAGTGCGTTGGGCATCGGGTTGATCCCGTACAGCCCCTTGCACGCCGGCCTTCTCGCCGGGGTGCTGGACGCCGAAGCACGAGGGGATGTCCCAGCTGATCAGCGGTCCCGGATCGAGCCGCACCGCAGCCAGCTCGAGGCGTATGAGGAGCTCTGCCGGCAGATAGGCGCGAAGCCGGCGGACGTGGCGCTGGCGTGGCTGCTGCAGAATCCCGTGGTGGCCAGCACGATCGTCGGGGCGATGACGGTCCAGGAGCTGGAGGACGACCTCGGCGCGCTGTCGGTGCAGTTGGACGAGGACACCCTGCGGCACCTCGACGGGATTTGGCGCGGCCCAGGTGAAGCCCCGTCGGCCTACTCGTGGTGAGGCTCGGCGGACCCCACGCGGACCGCCCCACTACTCGGCTGCGGCGGGATCAGTCCTTCAATGAGCGAACGGCCCGTGCCGGCGAACCGACGACGACCGTGTTGGCGGGTACGTCCTTGGTGACGACGGCCGCCGCCGCCACGACCGCGTTGTCGCCGATCCGAACGCCGGGAAGAACTGTCACGTTCGATCCGATCCACACGTTACGGCCGACGACGATGGGGGCAGGGTGCATGTCCGCGCGCCGGCTCGGTGCGAGATCGTGATTGAGAGTCGCCAGCACCGTGTTGTGGCCGATGAGGCAGTCATCCCCGATCACCACTCCGCCCTGGTCCTGGAACTTGCACCCCGAGTTGATGAAGATCCGTTTCCCGAGGCTGATGTTCTTGCCGAAATCGGCGTAGAAGGGCGGGAAAAGCGTCACGGATTCGTGCACCGGTTTGCCGGTCAACCGAGCCAACAGCTCCCGCACTTCAGATGGCTCGTGATACGCGCCGTTGAGTTCCCCGGTGATGCGCAGCGCCTCCTGACTGGCGCGGTGCATGACCTCGTGGAGGCGCGAGTCGCCCGTGATGGTCTCGCCGGCATCGAGCACTGCGAGGAGATCGTCGAGTTCCAACATGATCCTTCCAGTCACTGCCGAGGCGTCTGGTCATGCCCGGCATCGCGCACTGTGCCGTCGTTTTGGGCTATCTGCACGCGGACCCCCGGCACTGGACCGACGCCGCAACGGGCCGTCAACGCGTCCCTGAGCGCGTCCGGGTCACAGACTGGTCACCGGGGGCGCTTCGGGTTATCGACGGACGACGCTAGATCGACAAAGGGCTCCCCACCTGCGATATGAGGTGAGGGAGCCCATGCGTCGGGATGACAGGATTTGAACCTGCGACCCCTTGACCCCCAGTCAAGTGCGCTACCAAGCTGCGCCACATCCCGGCCACCCGGTCACCCGGGCGAGGGAAAGACTACCGCAGTGCGACGGTCGACCGGACACCTTGGCGGGGTAGCACCCCGGAAGCACGTCCATCAGGGCGCGATGACACACGTGCCTGCATTCAGGTCACCCGGGCGGCCATGACGGCGAAGTACCCGGGAATCTCCTCGTACGGATGCCCGTCCTGCAGCGGGATGGTCTGGACCACCGTCGGGCCGTCGACCAGCGTCTGCCAGGCGTGCACGGGGAAGGCCAAGTCCCGTTCGGCGGCGCCGAAGTGTCCGGGTTTGGGGATGTCCCTGATCGCCCGCTCGAGGGGCGCGGGAATGGCCCTGGAGCTTGCTCCGAGCGCGGTCAGGTAGCTCAGCGAGCTTCCCCGGTAGTCGGTCTCCACCAACAGCGCCCGGCCCTTGTCGCCGACCAGCGGTAGCAGATTGCGAGCCAACTCGGCCCGTGCCTCCGTCGTCAGGATGTGGAAGACACCTCGGACGAACACGTTGGCCGGACCGAACTCGACGGCGAGGTCGGAAGTCGCGCCGGGAACGGTGGCGTCGATCTGGCGGAACTGCAGGCCGGGACGCTGCCGTGACTGGTTGCGCGCGAGCTCGATCGCACTCGTCGACAGGTCGACACCCACCGTCACGGGGAAAAGGTCGGCGAGGTAGCGGGTGAAGCTGCCGTTCCCGCAGCCGACATCGATGACGGGAATGGCCGGGTCGAAGTACTCGTCGATCAGCGGACGGTAACTCGCTGTCTCGGTGAGTTCTGCTGAGTCCCACAGGACGTCACCGCCGACGCCGGTGGATGTAACGCCCGACCAGTAGCGATTCCACGCCAACGGAAGGTCCTTGGGCGCGCTCTTGGACAACCAGGCGACCCTGGGAATGAGCAGCAGTCTGGAAAACGACCGCCGCCATCCACCCGTGTTGCCGGCAACAACCCGGTCCTCGTCGGCGGTCATGTCACCTCGGGCGATCGGTCAACGTGGCCGGCAACAACCGGGCCAATTCCTCCGCGGGCATCGGCTGACTGTAGTAGTGCCCCTGACCATATTCACAGCCCAGCTCCTGCAGCTGTTCCAGCTGCTCGGCGGTTTCGATTCCCTCGGCAATCGGTCGCAATTGGACCGATGCGATCAACTGCAGTAGGGCGGTGAGGAAACTCTTCTGCTGCGGGTCGAAGGCGAGGTCCGCGATGAGCGAACGGTCGAGCTTGACCGTGTCGATGGGCAGGTTGCGCAGATAGCTGATCGACGAGTACCCGATACCGAAGTCGTCGATCCCCACCCCGACGGACAATTTACTGAGCGTCAGGAGATTCTCCTGGATGGCGACATCACCCGTCATCATTGCGGTCTCGGAAATCTCAACGGCCAGTCTGTCGGGTGGCACCTGGTGCTTTTCCAACGTCTGCCTGATGAAGTCCGCTGCGCCGGCCCACCGGACCTCCACCGGGGACAGGTTGATGTGAACGGCGAAATCGGGTGGCAGATGTGGAGCCCAGGCGCGCAAGGTCCGGATGGCGCTGTCGATGACCCATTGGCCGAGCTCGATCATGTGGCCGCTGTCCTCGGCAACCGGGATGAATTCACCAGGCATCAGCAGTCCGCGTTCGGGATGCGCCCATCGAACGAAGGCCTCCGCACCCACGATGACACCGGCGCGCAGATCAATGATCGGCTGGTAATGCAGCTGAAGCTGATCGTTCGCCATCGCGATCACCAATTCGGAGGCGACCTGCAACCGCCATCGCGCGGCGAGATGCATTTCCGGCTTGAAGACCTGGATGTTCCCTCGACCTAGATTCTTCGCCGCATACATCGCCGTGTCGGCGTCGCGAAGCAGGTCCTCCGACTTGTGACCGTCACGGCCGAAGCAGAGACCGATGCTGGCGCCCGCCCAGACGGGCCGATCCCCCACCCATACCGGTGCCTGCAACTCCTTCAGGGCTCGCTCGGCCACCCGCAAGGCATCGTCCTCACTCGCGTCCGGCATCACGATGGCGAATTCGTCACCACCGAGCCGGGCCACCGTGTCCGTTTCGCGCACGACGCTGCGCAACCGGCGGGCAACCTCGACAAGGATCTGGTCCCCGACGCCGTGTCCGAGGCTGTCGTTGATCGTCTTGAACTCGTCCAGATCGAGCATCATCACGCTCGGCGGCAGCGCTCCGCGGTCTGCCCGGGCGATCGCCTGCCCGATCCGGTCGCCCAGCAGCATGCGGTTGGCCAGCCCGGTCAGGGCATCGTTCAGGGCCATCCGCTCCAGTTCCACCCGCGCCTGGTCCAGTTCGGCCGTGCGCTCGGCCACCCGCTGCTCGAGTGTCTGGTAGATCGTCTCGAGCTCGTCGGCGAGCAGGTTGATGCCGGTGACGAGCGCATCGATGGAGTCCCTCGCGTCCGACGGCTCCATCCGGGCCTTGAGGTCACCGGAGGCCAACAGCACGATCAGGTCGACCAGCTCGTCGAGACGACCATCGTCAATCGGTCCGCTCATCACGACCTTCCCGCAGGAAGGCCATCGCCTGATCGCGATCGGTGAAGAACCTCGTCGGGCAGGGCACCTTGAAAACGCCGAGGGTGAAGTTGGCGATCACCCGATCCACCTGGGAATGGCCCAGCAGCGCGATACGCGAGGCCGCGCACGGCTCGCCGAAGACGGTTCGGGCCTCCCTGGCCACCGACTTCGTGGTCGCCATGTCCACCAGCATCGGCCGGCGACGATCCGCCGACACCCGATTGACCTCGTCGAACGCCCGCCGTGCGGTCGCACCGGTGATGGTGACCCCCGCAGGCCAGCGCAGCATCACGATGTCGTCCTCGATCATGACGCTCTCGTGTTCACTGTCCGTCGGCTTCGCGTCCACCAGAATCCACCTCAACCGTCTCCGTTTCGCCTGCTCATCCTATTCGAGGCCGTCACCGCCAGACGCTGATCGGCACGCACCGTAACCAATCGTGATGTCGCGGTGGTGCGTGACGTTGCCCGGCGCATCGACCGGACCGGCCTCGGGTCGTAGATTCACCCAACTGGGACAATGTGGACAGCGGGAAGTTGCAACAGACTGCAGTCACCGATCGGTGACTGCGATGGCCGCACCGGCCGGTCAGCTGACTTCTCTCGAGTCCGGAAGGATTCTCACCATGTGTCTTTTCGTGATCCTGCTGTTCTTCGGCCCTCGATCCGCGCTCGCGATCTGGTGGCTGGTGGACATGCCGCGGTTCGATCTCACCTTCGATTCCTTCTGGCTGCCGTTTGTCGGCTTTCTGCTGGCACCGTGGACCACCCTCACATATGTGTTCGTGGCCCCAGGTGGTGTGAACGGTTTTGACTGGGTCCTGATCGGTCTGGCCATCGCCATCGACATCGCCAGTCTCGGCGCGGGCGGCCGCTACCAGCAACGCCGGGGAGTACCGGCGAGTTGATCGCATCCTGATCGAAGCCGACCTGCCGGTTTCGGATCCGGGCACGGTGGTTACCGTCCGACGGTGAAACCCACGGACGACGGGTCGACCGTCTTCGCGCCCAACGGCATGGTCTGCTCGGTCGACCACCTTGCCTCGACCGCAGGGGTGGCGATGCTGCGCGCCGGCGGTTCGGCGGCCGACGCTGCCATCGCCACCAGCGCGGTGCTCGCGGTCACCACCCAGCACATGTGCGGCCTGGGAGGTGACCTGTTCGCGCTCGTTCATCACGGGGATCCGGTGCCGGCGGCCCTGTCGTCCGCCGGCCGGGCAGGGGCGGGCGCGGACGCCTCGGCCATGCGGTCCGAGGGCCTGACCGAGATCCCGATGCGCGGTGATGTCCGGGCGGTGACGGTCCCGGGATGCGTGGACGGGTGGCTGAGCCTGCACCAGCGCTTCGGTCGCCTCCCGATCGGCGATGTCCTCACCCCCGCCCGCGATTACGCCGAACGCGGTTTCCCGGCCTCGCCGCTGTTGGCCCGCGCCGCCCGACTGATCGCGGGCGTCGCCGGAGCAGACGACTATCACCGATCCGGTGGCCTGCGGGCCGGCAACCGCGTGCGCCGGCCGCAGGTCGCGCAGACCCTGGACGCGATCATCCGGGACGGCCGGGCCGGGTTCTACGGGGGCGCCTTCGGGGAAGGTCTGCTCACCCTCGGGGACGGACTGTTCAGCACCGCCGATCTGAACCGCCCACTCGCGCAATGGGATTCGCCGCTGACCGTCACCGCGTGGGGACACCAGATCTGGACGGTTCCGCCGCCGTCGCAGGGGTACCTCGCGCTGGCCGGCGCAGCCATCGCCGACGAGCTCCCGGTGCCCGACGACACCGATGACGGCGCCTGGGCGCACCTGCTGGCGGAGGCCGCCCGTTGGGCCGGGCACGACCGGGACACCGTTCTGTACGACGGTGCGGACGGTGCCGCGCTGTTGGACCCGGGGCGACTGGACGCGCGCCGCGCGCGCATCGACCCGGATCGACGCACCTCGCCGTCGGCGCCGGCGCGCGGCGGCGGCACGATTCACCTCTGCGCGGCGGACACCGACGGCATGGGTGTCTCGCTGATCCAGTCGAACGCCGCCGGGTGGGGCGCGCACCTGGTCGTCCCGGGCACCGGGATCTTCCTGCAGGACAGGGGAATCGGCTTCACCCTGGAGCCGGGTCACCCGAACGAGTTGGTGCCGGGACGCCGCCCGCTGCACACCCTTTCGCCGGCACTGGTCACCCGCGACGGCCGGTTGACGGCGGCGCTGGGCACCATGGGCGGTGACATCCAGCCGCAGGTGGTGTTGCAGCTGCTGACCCGGATGCTGCACAACGGCGAATCGCCCGGGACGGCCATCCACGCGCCGCGGTGGACCATCGGCGAGGGCGGATTCAGCACCTGGTCCGGCCCGGGCCCGCAGGTGACGACACTCGAGGCGCACGCACCCGCGTCCTGGGAGGCCGGCCTTGTCGAGCGGGGACACCGGGTCGTCAGAGCCGACCCACTTTCCAACGCCGGGCATGCGCACGTCATCATGCTGACCGAGACCGGCGTGTTGGCAGGGGCTTCGGATCCGCGCGCGCTGACCGGTGCCGCCGTCGGCTGGTGATTGCGCCGGTTGCGCCCGCTGCGGTTAGCGTCTGGGACCATGGAACAGCGGGTCAGCCTGATCACTCTCGGCGTCACCGATCTCGAGCGGTCCAAGTCCTTCTACGCGCGGCTGGGCTGGCACGGGCAGGAGGTCGAGCAGACCGTCTTCCTGCAGGCCGGCGCTCTCGCGCTGGCGCTGTGGTCACGGTCGGAACTCGCCGCCGACAGCGGCGTCCCGGACACCGCTCCGCGGACAGACAGCGGGACCAGGTTCAGCGGCATCGTGCTGGCGCACAACGTGCGTTCCGCCGCGGAGGTCGACCAGGTGATGCAGGACGCGGCCGACGCCGGTGCCACTGTCACCAGGCCCGCGGCGGCGACGTTCTACGGCGGGTACGCCGGTGTGTTCGCCGACCCGGACGGCCATCTCTGGGAGATCGCCCACAACCCCGGCTTCGAGATGGCGTCCGACGGGTCGATCACCATCCCCGACTTCGGAGCCAACTGATCGGTTGCGTCCACTGCAGGTCAGCGCGCGATCTGGATGTGACGACCGGCAGAGCGCCCGGTTCAGATCTGCAGTCTTCCGAGGCCGACCTCGCGCGCCGGTTCGCCCGCGAGCGGCGCGGTCCGGTTCTGCAGTGCGGCAAGCACTGTCCAGCGTGTGACGGCACCACGGGCGGCGAGAGCGGCGTCATGCAGAATTCTCTCCAGCTCCGTTCGCTGCGACGAACCGGCCGGGAGCGCCTCGATCATCCGGGCATGGACTGCTGCCTCATCCGCCGCCTCGTCACGCACAATCCCCGCGGACCAACGGAGTTCGTCGATCAGGCAGGCAATCAGGCCGCCGGCGACGGCGTTGGCGACGGACGTGCCCGCCTGCGGCACCCCGCCCATCGACGCGCACGGGGTCACCACCTCATCGACGTCAAATGCGCCGCCGGGCGCGACCCACCAGTCGAACGCCGCGGGTCCGTCCTTACTGCCGTACCGGCTGCCGGAGGCCCTGCGTCCAGCGGGGTCCAGTGCGCCGATGGTGAGAGCCGCCGCAAACCGAGCCGGGATTGCAATCCGGTCGATTTCCTCACCTCCGCGCCGGGCGTTGCCGGTCGGCAATACGACGATCGGGCGCAAGGGCGAGCGGGTCACATCCTCGAGCCACCGCGACATGAACTCCCTACGGTCGTCGGCGCGGGGGTCGTCATCGCCGGCATCCAGGCTCAGACTGGCGACCATGACGTCGGTGTCGCGGTTCTCCGTCACCGCCCGCAGCAGGCTCCACGAACTGGCCTCGTACTGCGCACCGATGGCTACGGCCTGCACAGTCGCCTGCGGCGCAACGGTTGTCACAATTTCGTGCATCAGCGTGCCGTGACCGTCGGGCATCACGGTGCCCGGGTCTGCGAGCTGGGCCGGCACCATCGTGTCGACGATCAGGACCCGCACGTCCGAACCGCGGTGGTGGCCCGGCCGGGCAGAATCCACCTCTGCCAGAAAGTCCGGTGCGAGTTCGATCGGCCCGCTGGGGGTCATCGCGGCGTTCTGCACAACGCGCATCGCTTGGACCGCTGAGGCCCGGAACGACCCGGCGGACAGGTGCCGTGCGGCGATCTGGATCCCGGCGGTGACGTAGCGCTCGGCTCCCGGTGTGCAGCGCATCCGGGCGTACCGGAACCGAAGTGGCAGTAGTCGGCGTCCGTCATCACGCTCGACGAGCGACTCCCGCTCGTCGGGTCGCAGTTCGGCATCCCGCTCGACCGGCTCGTCGGCACGGAGCATCTCGGGCCGCGCCGTGACGAAGCGGCCGAAGCTGTTCGACACCAGGTTCAGCACAGCATCGACGGGCGCGTCCACGGGGGCGGCCACCATCAGCTCGCCCGGAACCAACGCCGCACTCGGGTCGGCCGGCGTTGTCGCCGGGACCGGCCGCACACGAAGCCTGCATCTGGCGACGATCCACCAGAGCCGGAGCCGGCCACGCACTGTCAACGCAGTCCGACCGGTCAGCTCGGGTCGGCGCTCCGGTTCCGGTGTGGGTGAGGCCGAGATCGGCGGTTCGGCGGTGGTCATGTCTCGGCGGTCTTGTCACTCACCGGGGTCCCCCAACCCCGTATCGCCGCCAGCACCGGACTCAGCAGGGCGGTGGTACCGAAGCCCCAGACGATGGCCGCGGCGAAGTCGACACCGGTTCCCCACGCCTTGTCAAGGTAGAGCGCCACCAGCCCCGACCAGACCGCGATCGCGACGGTCAGCGCCAACATCACCACACTCAGCACCCCATCACCCCTGGTCCGAAGGAACGCGAGCACCTGCCGTAGGGCACCGGGAACTCGAAGAATCGTTGTGGGCGCCACCGTTTCCGTCTGGGTTCCCTCGTCGACGGGGCCGAATTCTCTGACGTGCTTCTTCGGCAACTCCGTCACAGCGCGGACGAGTGCGCTGACCTCCGGCTGCAGATCAACGACGGCGGTGACATCGGTGGCCGCGGCGAGCGCCGCAGACAGCCCGAGCAAAGTACGGTTCGCTCCGTCGAACGCATCCTGATCGGTGCGAGCTAGCTGGCGGTAACCGGATTTGATCTCGTCCAAACGCTTGCGGGCCTCATCCAGCGCGACGACAACGCGCGCGGCGACCGCCCACGACCCCACGTCAGCGATCATCTTCTCGACCGCGGCGAGGTCTGCACCTTCCGTCCGACCATCCAACAGTTCCAGCCGCCGGGCCTTCACCTTCGGCGCGAGGATGTCCATTGCCGCGGGCACCTCTGCCGCCTGCATGGCCGCGAACGCGGCGGGAGATGTGCCCCATTGCCGAACCGCGAGGTCGAGGCGCTGGGTGTTCTCGCGCAAGGTTGTCCGTTCCTTCGCCATGAAACCGGCCGGCCAAGGGAGCAGGCCACGGAACCGGCCGCGCGCCACCATGATCTCGTCGAGATCTGATGTCAGTCGTGCCGCCGCTGCCTCGACAGCCGGTCGGATGCGGTACGAGCCCCAGGTGGCTGAACCGGCCGCGCCGGCGAACTTGTCGTCGGCGTCGCGTGCGCTCTTCGCCAGCTCTCGCAGCCAGCGGGATTGGTCCCGCTTCCAGCCGCGGTCGCTGGCACCCTGGGCAAGGATCGCCAGGACGAGGCCGAGAAGGATTGCAAGCACCGGCCACAGCACGATGCGGGTGCGCGTCATGGCGACGGTGACCGTGTCCGATCCGATCTTCACCGTGCCGGTGTAGGTACCGATACCGGGGATATCGGTGATGTCCAGCGGCAACATCGTGCTGCCCTGAGTGCAGGCTCCGCTCTTGGCGGTGGCCCAGGTATCCGCTGTGACCAGGACGCCGCTGACCGTGCCGGCGTCGGCGCAGCTGCCTTTGGACAACGGCAGGGCCGTGCCGGCCGGTGCCGTGGGGTCGATGCCTGCGGCGAAGGACGTGAACGACCAGCTGGTGAATCCGGTCGCCGCCTGTTTCTCCGGCACCGACAGTGGCTGGCGTACCACCAATTCGACCCGTCGATCCCTGCCGAGCCCGACCGTCAGCCAGCCGCTGGAGCCGGCCGGGGTCCCCTGCGCCTGGGTCAGCGTCAGGCGTTGCACGCCCCCAGGGGAAAGCTCCGGCGGACTGCCTGCGTCGAAAGGTTCAGTCGAGCTACCGATATCGAACCGCACGTCGACCGGGAAAGCAGCTGCAGCGCCGGTCGCCGGTACCGCGTCCGCCGAGACCGCGGCGGTGACCTCGAGAACCCGGTAGACGTCGGCGGAATCGTTGAGCAAGGTCGCCACGGCAGGCTGGGACAGCGCCACAGCAGAGTCCCCGGCCGCGAAGTGCACCGGCGGATCCTGCGCGGCCGCCGGAATGGAGCCGCTCACCGCTGGGTACAAGACCGCCAGAAGCACGACCGCGCCTGACGACACCGCCGCGCCCAGGAGGAGCCTGCGCATGGCACGCCACATCCTTCGCCTGCGTGCGGGTTGTCCCGGTTGTCCCGAAGATCTCTTTCAGGTGCGCACAGACTAGTGGCTGAGTCGATCTTCGCCAGTCGGCGCCGGCTCTGCCGGAACGTCGTCAGCTCTTGCGGCCGGAACGCTTCTCGCGGACCCGCACGTTGACCCGGACCGGCGAGCCGGTGAACTCGAAGTCCTCCCGCAGCCGGCGCTCGATGAATCGCCGGTACCCGGCCTCCAGGAAGCCGCTGGTGAACAGCACGAAGGTCGGCGGCCGGTTGGCGGCCTGGGTGGCGAACAGGATCTTGGGTTGCTTACCGCTGCGTACCGGCGGCGGCGTGCCTTGGATCAACTCGCCGAGCCACGAGTTCAACCGTCCGGTCGGGATCCGCCGGTCCCACGACTCCAGTGCCCGCTGCATTGCCGGGGCCAGCCGGTGCACGCCGCGTCCGGTCTGCGCGGAGATGTTGATCCGCTCCGCCCAGGTGACACGCACCAGGTCGTGCGAGAGCTCCCGTTCGATCTCCTCGCGGCGGTCGGCGTCCACCAGATCCGCCTTGTTCAGCGCGATCACCAGCGCGCGCCCGGAGTCGATCACCATGGTGATCACCCGTTGGTCCTGCTCGGTCAGCGGCACTGACGAGTCGATCAGCACGATGGCGACTTCTGCTGCCTCCAAAGCGGTTTGCGTCCGCAGCGAGGCGTAGAACTCCATGCCCTTGGCCTGGTGCACCCGGCGGCGCAGGCCCGCCGTGTCGACGAACCGCCAGACTTGGCCGTCCAGATCGACGAGCGAATCGACCGGGTCGATGGTCGTTCCGGCGACGGAGTCGACAACGGATCTGGACTCACCGCTGAGCTTGTTCAACAGCGAGGACTTGCCGACGTTCGGCTTGCCGAGCAGCGCCACCCGGCGCGGGCCGGTTCCGCCGCCAGAAAACTCGGACGGCGTCGCGGGCAGGGCGTCGAGCACCGCGTCGAGCAGGTCACCCGACCCCCGGCCGTGCAGCGCGGACACCACGTGCGGCTCGCCCAACCCGAGGGACCACAGCGAGGCCGCGTCGGCCTCGGTCCGCTCGTCGTCGACCTTGTTGACCGCGAGGATCACCGGGCGCTTGGAGCGACGCAAGACCTTCGCCATCGCCTCTTCGGTGGCCGTCGCGCCGACCGAACCGTCGACGACGACCATCACCGCATCGGTGGTCAACATGGCCCGTTCGGCCTGAGCGGCCACCGCGCCCTGCAGTCCGGCCGCATCGGGCTCCCAGCCGCCGGTGTCGACGACGGTGAACTTCCGGCCGCGCCACAACGCGTCGTAGGAGACGCGGTCCCTGGTGACCCCGGGAATGTCCTGAACGACAGCCTCCCGCCGTCCGATGATGCGGTTCACCAGTGTCGACTTGCCCACGTTGGGCCGTCCGACCACGGCCAGCGTCGGAGTCGGCACCGACGGGCCGGCGTCCTCGCCGTCCGGGCCGCCGTCCTCCCACCCGGTGAACTCGCTCTCGTCGCTCCAGGTGCCGATGACCGCCTCGTCGGCGGTTCCGCCGGCGGTGCTGCCGGGAGAGCCGGTCTCGGCCCCGGTGGTGCCGTCATGGGTATCGCTCACGTCTTTGTCCTTGATGAAGTCGTGCTTGATGAAGTCGTGCTCGATGAAGTCGCGCTCGATGAGGACGCCTGATCCCGAGAGATCTCGGCGTCGAGAGTGGCCACCAGGGCGGCCAGGTGCACGCGGATGGCATCCGTCGCGGCGGCAACGGCCGTGCGGCCGCCGCCCTTCTCCACCGAGAAAGGCTCGCCGACCAGCACCGTCACCACCGGCCGGAATCGCCTGCGTTTGCGTCCCGCAGGCTTGTCGGTCCCTCGGATCGCCACCGGAACGACCACCGCCCCTGACCGCGCGGCCAGCCAGCCGGCGCCCGGGAACACCGTCTCGACGTTACCCGCACCGCGAGTGCCCTCCGGAAAAATGCCGATCGCACCATCGGCCTTGAGCTGGGACAGCGCACGCAGCAACGGTTCCCGGTCCGGAACTCCCCGGACGACGGCGTGCTGGCCGACGTTGGTCAGCAGCCATCCGAGCGGTCCCTTCACCGCTTCGGCCTTCACCAGGAACGACACCCTGCGGGTCAGCGCACCGAACAGCACCGCGCCGTCCATGAAGTTCTGGTGGTTGGCCACCACCACGACCGGCCCTTGTGCCGGCAGGTGTTCCATGCCCGTCACCCGCATCCGGTACATCAGCAGGCTCAGGGTGATGCCGATCCGCCGGCCCCGGTCCATCCCCTTCGGCCCGCTGGCGTCCGGCGTGGGGTCGCTTTCGCCACCCAGGTGCCACCACCTCACCGGATGCCCCGCTCGCCCGCCAGCGCCAGCACGCTGGCGACCGTCTCGTCGACCGCCATCGTGGACGAGTCGATGACGACGGCGTCCGGCGCGGCCTGAAGCGGCGCGTGCTGCCGGGTGCTGTCCCGGGTGTCACGGCGGTCCAGGTCAAGGGCGACGGCCACGAGATCCGCAGCATCGCCGGCACTCTCACCCCCCTCGGCAGCAGGGCGGGCCGCCGAGTTCTGCCGGTGGCGTCGACGGGCACGCTCCTGCGCGTCGGCGGTGAGATAGATCTTGAGTTCCGCCGCGGGTGCCACCACGGTGCCGATGTCGCGGCCCTCGACCACCATCCGGCCGCTCTCCGCGAGTTCCCGCTGCCGCTCCAGCAGAAACGCCCGCACGGCGGGGTTCGCCGAAACCGGCGTCACCGCTACGGTCACCGCCGGACCGCGGATCTCGGCGGAGACGTCCCTGCCGGCGAGTATGTGGAGCTGGCGTCCCGCGTTCACCGGCGACTGGAAGACCAACTGCGGCAACAGATGTGCCACGGCGGAGTCGTCCGCCGGGTCGATGCCGGCGGCCAGCACGGCCAGTGTGACGATCCGGTACATCGCCCCGGTGTCCAGGTAGCCCGCGGCCAACGCCCGGGCAACGCGCTGGGCGACCGTCGACTTCCCCGTTCCGGCAGGGCCGTCGATGGCGATGACAAACCTGCGCGTCGGCGCCTTCCCCGCGGACGGCATTCCGGGCCGGCTCACGGTCCGACCGTCATAGCCCGACCGCCTTGTACAGCTGCGCGATCTCCACCGGGTTCAGCTTGCGCAGCGTGCCCGGCCGCTGGTGGCCAAGCTGGACGTCACCGATCTTGGTCCGGACCAGCCGGGACACCGGGTGGTCGACCGCGTCCAGCAGCCGGCGCACGATGTGCTTGCGGCCTTCGTGCAGCACGATCTCGACCACGGCGCGGCCGTTGTGCACGTCCACCACATCGAAGTAGTCGACCTTGGCCGGACCGTCGTCCAGCTCGACACCCTCCCGCAGCCGGCGGCCGAGATCACGCGGGACGGGGCCCGGAATCTCCGCCATGTAGGTCTTGGCGACGCCGTAGGACGGGTGGGTCAACCGGTGCGCGAGGTCGCCGTCGTTGGTGAGCAGCAGCAGACCCTCGGAGTCCATGTCGAGCCGGCCGACATGGAACAGTCGCTCGGGCCGGTCCTCCAGCAGTTGGCCGATGTTCGGCCGGCCCAGTTCGTCGGACATCGTGGACAGCATCCCCGGCATCTTGTTCAGCGCCAGGTACACCTGGTCCGCGCGCAGCACCACCCGGTTGCCGTCGACGTGCACGACCGCTTCGTCGGGGTCGATGCGGGTGCCCATTTCCTTGACCACGATGCCGTCGACCTTCACCCGGCCGGCCTTGATCAACTCCTCGGCCTTGCGCCGGGACGCGACACCGGCCGAGGCCAGCACCTTCTGCAGCCGGACGCCGTCGGGGCCGTCCTTCTCTGTTGCTGCGCCCTCCGGTGTTACTGCTTCGTCCTCGATCGCCTTCGGCGGACGCGGGCGAATGGTCTCGGACCGCCCGCCGGCGGGCCGGGCGGTGCGGGAAGCCTTGCGCGGACCGGCCTTCCGGGCGTCGGACTTCTTCGGTTCCGGCCGCTTCGGATCAGACATCGTCGATCCCGTCGATGTCGGGCAGCAGTGGCCCCAGTGATGGCAGTTCCGACAGGTCCGACAAGCCAAGCCTTTCCAGGAAGAGATCAGTGGTGCGGTACAACAGTCCACCGGTGTCGGAATCGGTCCCGACGTCCTCGATGAGTCCTCGTGACATGAGAGTGCGGACGACGCCGTCGACGTTGACCCCGCGGACGGCGGACACCCGCGCCCGCGTGACGGGTTGCCGGTAGGCGATGACGGCCAACGTCTCCAGGGCCGCCCGGGACAGCCGGCTCTGCGCGCCGTCCAGGACGAAGCGCTCGACGACCGGGGCGAACCTGTCCCTGGTGTAGAAACGCCAGCCGCCGCCGAACTCCCGCAGTTCGATGCCCGAACCCGCAGCGGTGTAGCGAGATGCGAGCTCGATCAGCCTCTCCCGCACCTTGCCCGGCGGATGCCCGACCGCGGTGCCGAGCGCCGCTTCCGTCACCGGTGCGTCGACCACGAGCAGCACCGCTTCCAGTGCACCCGAGAGGTCGTGGTCCGGAACGGTTTCCACGGGCGGGGTGGCTCCGTCGATCGACAGCTCCTGCGGCACAACGTCTTCGCCGGCCAGCGTCTGCGGATCGCCACTCATTCGTACTCCTCGTCGACCGCGAGATCGGCACCGTCGGCGGCCGACTCGGTTGCTGCCAGCGTCCAGCGGACGGTGAGCGTGCCCAGCGGTTCCGGCTGGTCGAAGGCGACGGCCGACTCGCGATACAGGTTGAGCAGTCCCAGGAACCGGGCCACCACCTCCAGGGTTGCCTGGCATCCCGCGACCAGCTCGCCGAAGGTGGCGGTGCCGCGATCGATCAGCATCAGCCGCAGCGCCGCCGTGTGCTCCGCGACCGACACCCGCGGTGCGTGGATGTGGTCGAGGTTGACGGTCGGCGGCGGTTTCGGCCGGAAGACCGAAGCCGCCAGTGCAGCGAATTGCTCAGGGCTGAGCCCGATCTGGATCTCGGGCAGCAGCCCGAGGTAGCGGTCCTCGAGGGGAACCGCCCGGGGATAACGTCGGAGCGCACCGGCCTCGAGTTCGGCGAACAACGCCGACACCTGCTGGTAGGCGCGGTAGGCCAGCAATCTCGCGAACAGCAGGTCGCGGGCGGTGAAGACGTCGTCGTCGAGCCCGGTGTCCGCGGTCGCGTCCGGCAGCAACCGCGCCGCCTTGAGATCGAGCAGGGTCGCGGCGATCACCAGGAACTCGGTCACCTGGTCCAGGTCCCAGTTGCTGCCCATCGACCTGATGTGACCGATGAAGTCGTCGGTCACCTGGTGCAGCGCAACCTCTGTGACGTCCATCCGCCGCTGGTTGATCAATTGCAGCAGCAGATCGAACGGGCCGTCGAAATTCGACAACCGGACGTGGAAGGGACGGCGGCCGTCGGGCAGGGCTGGGGCGGCGACAGGAAGCTGACCAGGCCCCGCACCCGGCTGCGGCGGGGCCACGGTCATCGCGCGATCACTTCCCGGGCGAGAGCCCGGTAAGCCTGCGCCGCAGGCGATGTCGGGGCGTAGGAGGTGATCGGCTCACCGGCGACGGTGGTTTCCGGGAACTTCACGGTGCGTCCGATGACGGTGTCGAAGACCGTGTCACCGAAGCGCTGGTGCAGCATCCCCACCACCTCCCGGGCATGCACCGTCCTGCCGTCGTACATGGTGATCAGCACACCCTCGACGGACAGGTCCGGATTGATCCGCTCCTGCACCTTGGAGATCGTGTCCACCAGCAGTGCGACACCGCGCAGCGAGAACCACTCGGCAGCCAGCGGGATGATCACCCCGTGCGCGCAGGCCAGTGCGTTCACCGTCAACAGCCCCAGCGAGGGCTGGCAGTCGATCAGCACGTAGTCATAGGCGTGCAGCACCGGCCGCAGCGCCCGGGCGAGCGTGTGCTCGCGGCCCACCTCGTTGATCAGCTGCACCTCTCCGGCGGACAGATCGATGTTGGCCGGGATGAGGTCAACGCCCTCGATGCCGGTGGGCATCAGCACATCGGTGATCGCGGTCCCGGAGGACAGCATCAGGTTGTAGATCGTGTGGTCCAGCTCGTGCGCCGCGATGCCGAGGCCCGCGGACAGCGCCCCCTGCGGATCCAGGTCCACCAGCAACACGCGGCGGCCGTATTCGGCGAGGGCCGCCCCCAGGTTGATGGTCGACGTGGTCTTGCCGACGCCGCCCTTCTGGTTGCACATCGCGAGCACGGTGGCCGGGCCGTGGCTGGCCAGCGGGGCCGGCTGCGGGTCGCGGCCGCGCATGGCACGCAGTGCCGGTGACGACGAGCCGGCCACCCCGGCGTCGGTGGTGGCGCTCGGCGGCGGTGCGGGCTGCTCGGACCCCGACCAGAGCCCGGCACCCGCAGAGCCGTCCGGAGCGGGTTGTGCAGGCACTGCCGGTTCGACGGGCTGCGAGTCGTCTTCCGCGGTCTGTTCCACTGCGGTCACGTGTGCCGGCGCGGTGTCCCCCATGGTGTCATCGACGGTGAGGGTCTCACCGGGCTCGGATCGGGGTGCACCGGCTGCCGCGATCCACGCTGCGTCATCCGGTTCGCTCATCGACCCAGGAACTCCCGCCTACTGGAAAACGTCGTCATCCCGACGACCCGGCCCACCCTATGCGGAGTTCCGCCGCCCGGACAACGCGACCCGCCAGCGGAGACGCGGATCACCGCTCACCCGGAGCCCGGCACAGGCAGTCCCGAACGGTAGGCGAGCACCACCAGCTGAGCACGGTCCCGCACACCCATCTTGGTCATGATCCGGCTGACGTGCGTCCGTGCGGTCGCCGGGCTCATCTGCAACCGCAGGGCGATCTCGTCGTCGCTGAGGCCGCCGCCGACCTCGGTCAGCACCTCCCGCTCGCGGTGGGCCAGCTGGTCGAGCAGCGCGTGCGCAAGCCGCGGCTGGGTGACGTGGAGATCTGGCGACTGATGACGGATCTGCATCACCCGGTGCGCATCCACCAGGCGCCGTTCCAGGTGTCGCGCCGCGGCGGGCGTGCACCAGGACCCCACGACGCGGGCTGGAATGACACCATCGACCTGACGCCAGGTGAGACCGCGGAGATCATCGTGCGGTTCGACGGGTACCCCGGCAGGTACGTCTTCCACTGCCACAACCTCGAGCACGAGGACATGGCGATGACGGGGAACTTCTCCGTGCTGCCGCGCTGATCCGCACGGCACGGCGCCGCCACGGGCATCCGACGGTCGGCGCCGCTCAGCCGGGGGCATCAACCGTCGGCCGCGCTGACGGCGCGACCGGAGCGACCGGCGCCCTGCGCGGGCCGAATGCGATCAGCGCGGCCAGCCCCGCGCCGATCGAGAGCAACAGTGCCCAGATCAGCTTCGGGTCGTTCATGGTCAGCAGGATGACAGCGAGGACGACGGCGACCACCCCGGCGACGATGCGCACTGCCCACTGCCAACGGGTGTCCTGCACGCCGCCGAAGAAGCCTCGAACGGTCTGCCGGACCGCGGTTGCGCTTCTGGAGCGACCGAACAGCCAGGCCAGCACGGCGATCACCGCACCGATCACAGCGACCAGCCGCATGGTGTCCTGCAGGTTCACCGTGAGCTGCCGGGTGAAGGCCTGGGTGACCTGCGGCTGGGTCGGTGCCTTGGAGATCAGCCACTCGCGGCCGCCGATCAGCCCGACGGCGAGGATCACCATCGAGAACGCCAGCCACCCGCCGGCCCGGGACAGCCCGCGGAGCCGGCTGGGTGCCAGCAGCACCGACAGCAACAACAGCACCAGCGCAATGATCGGCAGCCACGTTCCGAGCACGGTGAGCGTGTCGTAGTAACCCGCCAACCGCTGCACGTTGGCGTTGCCGCTCAGGTTGAACACGATGGGCACATCGGGGATCTGCCCTGCCCAGTCGACCCCTGCGGCAGACAGCCTCTGCTTGACCTGGCCGACCGCCGAACTCAGATCGAGGTTGATGGAGCTCAGGCGGGTCGGATTGCGTCCCTGCATCAAGTCGACAAAGGCGCTGTGCGCCTTGATGTTCGCCTCGTTCCACAGCGTCTCGAGCCGCGGGCTCTCCATCACCTGGTCGACGAGCTTCGTGACGCGATCGTTGATGTCGTCGCGGAAGGTCGACAGGTAGGACGTGGCCAGCGAAGCCAGCCGTGGCGGCAGGCCGAGGGACTGCAATTCGTCACCGATGCGGTCGGCCAGCTTCAGGTTGGATGATGGCGGTGTCCACCCCGGCCACGATCTTGACCTCGGCGGCATCGACGATCGCCGGATCGGTGATCAGCGGCCCGACGGCCTCCAGATAGGCGTCCTGACTGGTGACGAGGTTCTTCGCCCAGGCCGCGGTGACGCCGATCGGGGCCAGCACGCAGCCGATCACCAGCAGGACGATCGACAGGATCCGCAGCGGTCGTTTCTTGGGACCCTCGTCCAGGGCGCGCCAACCCCGCTCGCGCGGCGGTGCGGTCGGCGGTGCGGTCGGCGGTGCGGCGGCGGCCGGTGCGGTCGGCGGTGCGGCGGCAGCCGGTGCGGTCGGCGGTGCGGCGGCAGCCGGCGCCGGGTCCAGTCCTGCTGTCGACGGTCCGGCACTCTCGTCCGAAGTGGCAGCGACCGGTGGCTCGGTCACCAACAGCGGAGCCGTCGGTGCGCCCGGGCCGGTTCCAGTCTCGTCCCCCATGTCCGGAACCTTCCGTTTGATGACGGTGGTGGCATTGTGTCCCATGGTGACGGCGCGCCACCCGCCAGCGCTTCACCCGTCCAGGATGATGTGACGGCACGCCGCACACTGCGAGGGTCGGCGCAGTGCAGCTGATCGCGACGACCGCCCAACCGCGGGCCGGCCGCGAAGTTGTGTCGTCATGGGTGGGCGGCAACGCCCCTGAAACCGCCCACTTGCGAGAAACGGACGAGGGCCATGAGCGATTCACCGGCCGCGCACAGCGGACAGGATCCGGAGTACATCACCGAGGTGCAGCAACTGCCACCGCATCCGCGGTACGGCTACGGCCTGCCGCGGGGCCTCATCGTCATTCTCGGGCTCGCCGCCGGTGTTGTCGTCTGCGCCGGTATCAGGGCGATACCGCAGATTCTCGGCCCGTTGTTCCTTGCCCTGGTGCTCACCATCTGCCTCGACCCGCTGCGGGCCCGGCTGATCCGCCGCGGCGCGCCGCGTTGGCTGGCGACCTTGGCGGTTCTTCTCGGGACGTACGCGATCATCTTCGGGCTGTTCTTCGCCGCGGTCATCGGCATCGTCCAGCTCGTCAGCCTGATGCCGCAGTATGCCGATCAGCTGGACGCGGAGCTGGCCGGCTTCAAATCCTGGCTGGCCAGCATGGGCGTCACCCAGGCCGACATTCAGTCGGCAATCAACGGTATCGACAAGAGCTCCATCGTCGGCTACGCGAAGACGCTGCTGTCCAGCCTTTCCGCCGTCTTCACGTCCGCCTTCTTCGTCATCACACTGCTGATCTTCATGGCGGTCGACGGATCGGTGTTCGGTGATCGGATGGTCAGCCGGCGCCCCGGCCGGGAACCGGTGCTGACCGCGCTCGGCACCTTCGCGGCGGGCACCCGCAAGTACTTCGGGGTCGCCACCATCTTCGGCGGCATCGTCGCCATCCTGGACTGGGGTGCGCTGGTGATCCTCGGGATCCCGGCGGCCGGTCTGTGGGCACTGCTGGCCTTCGTGACCAACTACATCCCCAACATCGGTTTCATCATCGGCCTGATCCCGCCCGCGATCCTGGGCCTGCTCACCGGCGGGCCCGGCTTGATGATCACGGTGATCGTGGTCTATTGCGTGCTGAACTTCATCATCCAGTCGGTGCTGCAGCCGAAGTTCGTCGGTGATGCGGTCGGCCTGACGGTGTCGGTCAGCTTCCTGTCGCTGATCGTCTGGACCTACCTGCTCGGGCCGCTCGGCGCGATCCTTGCGATCCCGGCCAGCCTGCTGTTCAAGGCGCTGCTGATCGACGTCGATCCCGACGCCCGATGGCTGCAGCTGTTCTTCGGCGACGAACCCGTGTTCAAGGTGAAAGACCCCAACCGGCCCAAGCGCTTCGGCCGCGACAAGAACGGCGCCGGGGCGGAATCGGCTCAGGCGCTGCCAGCAGCCCCGGCCGGTGCGCCGGCATCGCTGGCTTCATCGACCGCGACGCTGCCGCCGCCACCGGCGGTCGACCCACCCCCGGTCGGCAGTCCCGCCTGAGCGCGCTCCCGCCGATCAGCGACCGGAGCGCAGTGGGTCAGTGCACCGCGCCGTCGGTTCCCCGCAACGACTGCATCTCCCTGAGGTACTGGTCGCGGCCGACCATCCGGTACAGCAGCCGGGCCGGCGCCGGCACCTTGGACATCAGGTTGGCCCGTTCCTCCGGCGTGGCGTCCTCCAGCATCGCGCCCAGCAGCCAGGCCATCCGGTTCAGCGGGATCCAGCTCGCCGCCCGGAGCCCCATCCCCAGCCATTCACCCGGTGTCACGTGCCGGTCGACCGCGGGCAGGATGTCTGCCTCGACGTCGTCCAGATGCGCCGCGACCGATGTCGCGAGCTCGTCGAGGATGTCCACCAGGACACCCCTGATCTCCGGATCGGCGCCCTGTTCCCACAGCGGCAACATCGCGTCCAGCTCCGCCGTCAGGGCCGCGTGCTCGCGGTGCCGGTCCACCATCCGCTGTTCCACGGCAGCCGCGAGCAGGGCGCGTTCGCGCAGCCGCCGCCAGAGCAGATCCTGTTCCGCCGCGTGGTGGTGGGCAAGCGCCTTCGCCAGTTCCCGGTAATGCGCGGCCAGTTGTGCCGCACGCTCGGCATTGCCCGCGGCAACCCGACCGATCAACGTCGCGAGCAACCGGAGTTCACGACGAAACACCTTGTGCACCAGGACCATGTCCGACGTGAGGCAGCGCGTCCCGCCATCGCGCTGCCGCACATCGGTGCCCATCGATTGCTGGGCAGCTCGGGAGCCGCGGGCGGTCGGACGGGCGGGAGCAGACACGCTGGACCTCCGGTCGGGCGGTGGGGCGATGACGATCGATACCGCAGGCCGGTATCGCGGCATTCGCACTCGCAGCCGCTCGGCAGGCGATCGATCTGGTGTGCAGGAGGCGGCGCGCGGGTGATTGATACGCGGCGTTTGCGCCACGTGGGGTCGGCAGCGCAGGACGGGCGGGCCGGCCGTATCAGCGGGCTCGGGGATGCGAGGTCGCGTAGACCTCGCGGAGCGAATCGACCGTCACCAGGGTGTAAATCTGCGTCGTGGTGACCGAGGCATGCCCGAGCAGCTCCTGCACCGACCGCACGTCGGCCCCACCCTCGAGCAGGTGGGTCGCAAAAGAGTGCCGCAGCGTGTGCGGGGAGACGCTCGCGGCCCCCTGCGAACCGCGGATACCCGCCCGCTCGGCGGTGTCCTGAAGGACCTGCCAGGCGCTCTGCCGGGACAGCCGTGCGCCGCGGACGTTGAGGAACAGCGCACCACCGGAGGGACGCGTGGTTCGGGAGGTCCGAGCCGCCGCGAGGGCCGGGCGTCCGCGCACCACGTACGCCTGCAGGGCCGCCACCGCGTAGGAGCCGACGGGCACGAGTCTTTCCTTCATACCCTTGCCCCGCAGCCGGACCACCGAGATGCCGGCCGGCCGCGAAGAGGCGGCGGCATCCACCCGGTCGAACGCGTCGACGTCGTCGACGTCCAGGCCGACCGCCTCGCTGATCCGTGCCCCCGTCGCATACAGCAGTTCGAGCAGCGCCCGGTCCCGCAGACCTCGCGGATCCTGGCCGCCGGCGGCGTCCAGCAACGCGGTGATCGTCGCCACCGGCAGCGCCTTGGGCAGCCGCCGGGCCGGTTGCGGCGGGTGGACATCGCGCGACGCGTCGGCGGTCACGGTGCCCTCGGCGAGCAGGAAGCGGTGCCAGCCCCTGGCCGCTACCACCGCCCGCGCCGCCGACGACGCGGCCAGCGAGGGATGCTCCGGTGAGCCGGTCCGCAGCGCGACCAGGAAGTCGGAGACGTCTGTGGCGGTCACCTCTTCGACGCGTGTGCGGCCGGCAGCTGCCAGAAAGGCAAGGTAGCGCTGCAGGTCTCGGCGATAGGACAACAGTGTGTTGCGCGCGACACCGCGTTCCACGGCGAGGTGGTCGAGGTAGCCGCGCAGAGCAGCGACGAGAGCCGCCGAGGGTTCAACGGCGGTCGATGGATGCTGCCCGCTCTTCACGACCGACGGTCCCGTGGAAGCCCGCACATCCTGCGCGCCGTGGTCGGTCGACGCGGCGGTCACCGGACCGGTATGCCGTCCAACGGCGGCGCGGCCGGGGTGCCGGGCCCGCGGTACACCTGCCAGGGCGCGTCATCGGGTTCGTCGCCCTGTTCGACACGGTCCTGGTCCCGCAGTGCGGCGCCTCGCAGCACGGCGTCTGCCGCCAGAATCCCCGACACGGCCATCACGTTCACGATCTTTCCCGCCAGCGCAGCCTCGACGGCGACCGCCAGCGGCACCCGGACCACCCGCAGATCCGCTTCCTCGTGTTCGGCGTCGGGCCTGCCGACCTGCGTCAGGCCGGTGGCAAGGAAGATGCGCACCGATTCCTCGGTGAAGCCCGGTGACGTAGCCACGTCGAGCAGCACCGCCCAGTTCTCGGCGCGGTAGCCGGTTTCCTCGGTCAGTTCGCGTTCGGCCGCGTTCTGCGCGGGCTCCCCCGCGACATCCAGCAGTCCGGCCGGCAGCTCCCAGAGCCGGCGCCCCAGGGCGTGCCGGTACTGCTCGATCAGGATCACCGTCGGTGCCGACTCACCCTCACCGGCCGGAACGGTCAACGACGGCATGTCCAGCGCCACCACGGCCACCGCGCCACCGTGCTCGACGACCTCACGCTTGGCCGTGCCACCGCCGGGCATGACGACGTCATCGACCCGCACAGAGGCGACGACACCGTCGAACACCCGTCGGCTGGACACGACAGAGAAGACCTCCGGCGTCCCCCCGTCGGGCGAGGTGCCGGCGCCGTTTCCTGCAGAACCGTCGCTTGCGGAACCGTCCGCGGGAGACGGGGCGGCGGACGACCCGGTCACCGGGAGACCGTGCCCGCCACCAGATCCTGTTGGGTCCTGGCCGGCTCCGGTGCGTCATCGGCGATCGGTAGCCGCTCGGATTCCAGGTAGTCCAGCGCCGCCCGGACGAACGCCGCGAACAGCGGATGCGGCCGGGTGGGACGCGACTTGAACTCAGGGTGCGCCTGGGTGGCGACCAGGAACGGGTGCAGCTCGCGATCGAGTTCCACGAATTCCACCAGCGACGAATCCGGGGACGTCCCGGAGAGCCGCAGCCCGGCGGCCTCCAACGCGTCCCGGTAGGCGTTGTTGACCTCGTAACGATGCCGATGCCGCTCGGAAACCATGGTGGAGCCGTAGATCTCGGACACCAGTGAGCCCGGTGTCAGTCGCGCCGGGTAGGCGCCGAGGCGCATGGTGCCGCCCATGTCCTTGTCCCCGGACACGACGTCGTGCTGATCGGCCATGGTGGCGATGACGGGGTCGGCGGCGTTCGCATCGAATTCCGCGGAGTTGGCGCCGCCGAGACCGGCCAGGTTCCGCGCGGACTCGATGACAATGCACTGCAGACCCAGACACAGGCCGAGGACCGGGATCTTGTTGATCCTGGCGAAGGTGATCGCACCGATCTTGCCTTCGATGCCGCGGACCCCGAAACCGCCGGGGATCAGCACGCCCTGAACCTCCGAGAGCCGATCCCGTGCCCCCGCGTAGGTCTTGCAGTCGTCGGAGGCCACCCAGACGATCTCGGCCTTGGCGTTGTTACCGAACCCACCTGCACGCAGCGCTTCGGTGACCGACAGGTACGCGTCCGGCAGGTCGATGTACTTGCCGACCACGGCGATCCGCACGGTCTCGGCAGGATGGTGCACCCGCTGGAGCAGGTCACCCCACATCGTCCAGTCGACGTCGTGGAAGCTCAGGTTGAGCCGGCGGACCACGTAGGCGTCCAAGCCTTCGCGGTGCAGCACCTTGGGGATGTCGTAGATCGACGGCGCATCGGGCGTGGAGATCACCGCCTCGGCGTCGACATCGCACATCAGCGAGATCTTCCGCTTGAGCGGCTCCGGGATCTCCCGGTCCGAGCGGCACACCAGGGCGTCGGGTTGGATGCCGATGTTCCGCAGCGCCGCAACGGAGTGCTGCGTCGGCTTGGTCTTCAGCTCCCCCGACGGGGCGAGGTAGGGCACCAGCGACACGTGCAGGAAGAACACGTGGTCCCGGCCGACGTCGTGGCGTACCTGACGGGCCGCCTCCAAGAAGGGCAGCGATTCGATATCACCGACCGTGCCGCCGATCTCGGTGATGACCACGTCCGGCACCGAGCGACCGGTCTGATCGTCCGGATCCGGCGCCGACATCGCCAGGATGCGGTCCTTGATCTCGTTGGTGATGTGCGGGATCACCTGCACCGTGTCGCCCAGGTACTCACCGCGCCGCTCCCGGGCGATGACCCTCGAATAGACCTTGCCGGTCGTGACGTTGGCCTCGGCCGACAGATTGCGATCCAGGAACCGCTCGTAGTGGCCGATGTCGAGGTCGGTCTCGGCGCCGTCCTCGGTGACGAAGACCTCGCCGTGCTGGAACGGGTTCATCGTTCCCGGGTCGACATTGATGTACGGGTCCAGCTTCTGCATGGTGACCCGCAGCCCGCGCGAGGTCAGCAGGCGGCCGAGGCTGGAGGCGGTGAGTCCCTTACCCAGGGAGGAGGCGACGCCGCCGGTGACGAAGATGTGCTTGGTGATGCGCGGCGATTGCGCCAATGCGACTCCCGTGTTCGTCGTCGGCCTGGAAGTCGGCTGTTCGGAGTGAACACGTCGACGTAGCCGACTGTGGTTTGCTGCCGGTCATCCGGCGACCACCCCACGGGATTTCACCCTAACATCACCTCGGGCCTGGGCGGCTCGAATGCCGCGCAGGCGGGATGGTTCGCGGGTCGGCGCGGGCGTTCGGCTCCGCTGGAACCTCGGGTAGTCCTGCGCCACTGGATCTCGGACCGGCCCTGCTGGGCGCCCGGAGATGCGTGAACCCGCAGCGTGTTCTTTACAACCGCAGCATCGTCAGCACAACACCCCGGGACGTTGCGCCGTAGCCACTCCCGTTGGTCAGACGGCCGCAGCCTGCCAGTGACCTCACGATCCACACTCTGGACAAGGGTCGCTCGCCCATGACCTTCCATTCTTCGCGAGGTGCCCGTGCCGACCCCGTACCTGGCCGAACCGGTGAGCGGATGCGCCTGGACTGCACGGCCGTGACGGTCGACGTGCAGGATGGCTTCGCGACGGTCACCGATTCCGGCCAGCGCAACGAAGCGCAGCGCTGGGCCGGCTGGATCTGTCCACAATTCACGGTCCTGAACGTCCTGAGCCGGTCCGGCCACCCACCATCGGCCCATGCCCACCACATCCGACGGCGTGCCGGAGGTCCTGCACCGCACCGCTCTGCTGGCCAAGGGCTTCACCGAGGACGAGATTCGAAGCTCCCTCCGGTCGGGCCGCTGGGTCAACCTGCACCGTGGGACCTACTGCGCGGCCGACACGGTCGCCGCGATGCGGTACGAACAACTCCACCGGCTGCGCGCCCGGGCCGTCGCCGATCGGTCTCCGCACCTCGTCGTCAGCCACATCTCCGCTGCAGCAGTCCTACAACTGCCGGTGTGGGGTGTTCCGCTCGACCGAGTTCACCTGACCCGCATCGGAGCGAGCGGCGGTCGCGTCGGTCCTGGCCGCATTGTCCATGCTGTGCCTCTCGACGCATCCGAGGTCACCGAATGCGCCGGCACTCCGATCACCGCCTTGGCCCGGACCCTCATCGACGTCGCCTGCAGCGCGCCGATGCCGACGACGGTGATCGCGACCGACTCCGCTCTGCGCCACGGCCTGGTCAGTCCAACGCAGCTGGCAGACGCCCTGTCGCGAACTCGACATCGACGCGGTGCAGCCGCCGCTCGTCGCGCCCTGACCTTCGCCGACGGCCGTTCGGAAAGCGCCGGCGAGTCTCGGACAAGGTCGATCTTGGCAAGCCAAGGCCTTCAGGACCCCGTTCTGCAGATCAACATCTACGACTCGGCAGGCGGATTCGTCGGCCGCGTGGACCTCGGGTATCCCGAGCTGGGAGTCCTGATCGAGTTCGACGGCCTGATCAAGTACCGCAGGCCGCTTCGACCCGGTGAGTCACCCGAGGAGGTGGTCATCGCCGAGAAGCGGCGCGAAGATCTCCTCCGGTCCCTCGGCTACACCGTTGTCAGGTTCATCTGGTCCGATCTCGGCAACCCGGCAGCCATGGCGGCCATCGTGAGGTCCGCTCTCGAGCGAGCAGCGAAGACGGTGCGGAACGGCGGGCTGTCCGGATCGTGGTCCGCTGATCCCCCGCTACGGCTCGCGCGATCCTGACGCGCCCGGTCCTGCGCACGGGCCGGCTGCCGAGCAATTCGGCGGGAGGCCGATCGTGCCGAGGCGGATCGCGCCGAGGTGGATCGCGCCGAGGCGGATCGTGCCGAGGCGGATCGTGCCGAGGCCATACGTCGGACGACCCCCGCACCATCAGCCCAGGAGATCGCTACAACCGCTCCTGCTACGCGACAACGACCGCGGATGTTGGTCCATCCACAGGGGTGTTGTTCCGATCACGGCCGGACGGCCTGCCGACCGGTCAGCCCACAGCCAGCGTCGGAACTTGCGCTTGCGCGTTCTCGCCGAGTCCGTACTGCCCGACCCCGCCGCCGTTCTGCTCGACCAGCCCGAGGATCGTCGAGATCCGTCCCGTCGCGGTGTCGACATTGTCGACGGTGCTGACGGTGCCGCTCAGCGCCGTGTCACTGCGGATCACGCCGACGGTGCCGGTCGGCTGCTCGGAACCGGTTCTGCCCACGACGATCACCCCGGTGGCCGTCTGCGCCAGCTGGTTGGCCAGATAGGCGGGCGCTGCTGCCCTGTCTGCTTCCGAGCCACCGGTCAGCTGCGGCCCGGTGATGAGCACGACTGCCTGCCCCGGCGCGGGAGTGCCTGTCACGGTGATGAAGCCGGCGCTGGTCAGCGCGGCGAGTACCGAGGCGCTCTGCTGCGGGGTGGCAGCCTTCCCGCCCGTCGGGACGATCAGCACGGAACTGAGCAAGCCGCCTGCAATGGCGCCGGCCTGCGGCACCTCGGGCAGCTTCGCACCGGTGGGCAACGTTTTCGCCGACAGCGACCGGAGTTCGTCGGCGCGGGCCGGGTCACTGAAGTCTTCGGTGAGCTGGATCTGTGCGGTGACCGTCGCACCGGCCCGCTTCAGGAGCGAGAGCACGGCGTCCCGGTCGGCCGGGTCGGCGTTCGCGGTGGTGACGACGACGACCTTGGCGTCCGGGAGGGTGCCGCGCACCGCCAGCGGGCCGACGGCGCCGGCGAATTTCTCGTCCGAGGTGACCCGGTTGGTCAGGTCCTTGTTCTGGGTGGACAGCTCCTCCTGCTCGCTGGCGAGAGCGGCGTTGTCGCCCTGCAGTCCGGTCAGCAGCGGCGAGGAGATCTTGGTGGCACCGAGCACGATGCCCAGTGCAAGAGCCAGGAACACCGCTGCCAGCGAGACGATGTGGTAGCGCATGGAAATCATCAGAAGAGCCCCTTGACCCAATCGACCAGCTGGTTCCACCACTGCCGGACCAGGTCGGCGTAGACACCGCCGACGTCGGAGACCATCAGGGCGACGACGATGGCGACGGCCGCGGCGATGATCAGCATCGCGACGACCCACCAGGAGATGCGTGAGCGGTACAGCGCGGCGACGGCGGGGGCCTCGACGACCTTGTGTCCGACGCGCATCCGCACCAGGAACGTCGCGGCGGTGGAGCCGCGGCCACGGTCCAACAGGTCGATCAGGGTGGCGCGCATACCGACGGTGACGATCATGGACGCCTCGCGGCCGTCGGCGAGCAGCAACGCAAGATCCTCCGTGCTGCCACTGCCCGGGAACGTCACCGCCCCGACACCGAGGTCCTGCAACCGTTCCAGCCCCGGTGCGTGACCGTCGGTGTGTGCCGGGATGACGACTTCCGCGCCGCAGCGCAGGGTCTCGGAGTCGATCGCCTCCGGATTGCCGATGATGATGTCCGGCTTGTACCCCGCGGCCCGTAACGCGTCGGCGCCCCCGTCGACGCCGACGAGTACGGGCCGGAAGTCGGAGATGTACTTCTTCAGCGACTTCAATTGGGATTTCGTGTCGGCCGAGGCGGCCACCAGCAGCACCTGGCGATCGGTCAGGTCGGTGGCGACCTCCGGGATACCGACGCCGTCGAGCAGCAGCGTTCGTTCCCGCTTCATGTACTCGATGGCGTTGGCGGAGAAGGCCTCCAACTGGGCCGACATCCCGGTCTTCGCCTCGATCATCTGATCGGCGATCGACTCGGCGGTCTGTTCGGTGCCCTCGGCGACCGGTTCCTCACCCAGGTACACGGTGCCGCCGTCGATCCGGATCTTGGCCCCGTCCTTGACCCGGCCGAAGATCTTCTCCCCGACGCCGTCGATCAGGATGATGTCCGAGGCGATCAGGATCTCGGGGCCGAGGTTCGGGTAACGACCCGAAATCGACTGCGATGCGTTCACCACAGCAGTCACGCCGGCCTTGACCAGAGCATCCGCGGTCGCCCGGTCGATGTCGACATGGTCGATCACGACGATGTCGCGGTGACCCACCCGGCCGAGCAGAGTGTCACTGCGCCGGGACACCCGAGCCACCCCTGTGACTCCTGACAACTGGCGTGACTGGCGTGACAGAAGCTTCATGGATCCGATGGTGACAGTCCGCGACCGCTTCCCGCGGTAGGTGGTGCCCCGTGTCGCACAATCGCCGCAGGTCGGCTGGACCTGTCCGGGCCACCACCGCCCTTGGCATCGTTCAACCCCAGCGGCGACCGCAGCCGTGTTGATCATGCAGCTCAGCGCGCGACATACCGACGACACGCCGGTCGGGGTGTGAGCCTCCATCTGCATCATCGACACGGGCGCAGCCGTCGGGCGCTGGGCGAGCGCCGACGTCAGCCGCTGGCAGTTTGGGGGCGTCAGGCGCTGGCGGTGCCGAGGGCGTCAGGCGCTGGCAGTTCGGGGGCGCGACCTAGGCGCCCTGGGCGACCTGGTCTTGCCGGTGCCGGCACCAGAGGTCTTGCCGGCGTCGGCAACAGAGGCCTTGCCGGCGTCGGTCAGTGTCGCTCGACCAGCGCCGGCCGGCGCTGCCTTTCCGGTGCTGACCAGCAGGTCGCGGGCGTGCGCCCGGGCGGTGGCGCCCTCGGTACCGCCGAGCATCCTGGCCAGCTCCACCTCACGCTCCGGACCCTCGACGCGGCGCAGGTTCGACGTGCCGACCCGGCCGGCACCGGTCGCGTCGACGACGAAGTGCCGGTCGGCGTACGCCGCCACCTGGGCGAGGTGCGTCACCACGATGACCTGGTGGCTCCGGGCCAGCGCGGCGAGGCGGGATCCGATCTCCGTCGCGGCCCGGCCACCGACGCCCGCATCGACCTCGTCGAACACCATGGTGGACACCGGGTCCGCGTCGGCCAGCACCACTTCGAGCGCGAGCATCACCCGGGACAGCTCACCGCCGGACGCCCCCTTGGCAATGGGGAGTTCGGGTGCGCCCGGGTGCGCCACCATCACGATCTCGACCTGATCGACACCGTCCGCACCGGCGGTCAGCCACCGTCCGTCGATCTGCACCGCGTCGGGGTCCGTGGCCGAGGCGTCCCGCGGCTCCACGCGTACCAGCACGACGGCCCGGGCCATCGCCAGCTGGTCCAGCTCTGCGGTCACCGACGTCCCGAGCGTCACCGCCGCGTCGGACCTGCGCCGTGAGATTTCCGTGGCCGCTGCGGCCACCTTCGCCCGCGCCCGGTCCAGGTCCTGCTGCAACTCGGCGAGCCGATGCTCGGACGAGTCGAGGCTCTCCAGCTCGTCGGCCGCGTCCCGGGCCCAGGCGCGGACTGCGTCGACGTCTTCGCCGTAGCGCCGGGTCAGCGTCCGCAGCGCCGCCTGCCGGGTGAGCACCTCCTGCAACCGGGCGGGGTCGGCGTCCAGGTCCGAGAGGTAACCGGAGAGTTCGGCGCCGACGTCGGCCAGCACGACCGATGCCTGCTGCAATTGCCCGGCGAGCTCGGTCAACCGGGCATCGGCGGCATTCTCGAGCAGATGCCGCGCGTCCTGGGTGAGCGCGACGGCGTTCGCAGCGTCGGCGGTGGCGGTGGCGTAGTCCTCCGAACCGGAGACGGCCACCAGCGCGCCGTGGGCGGCGAGCCGCAGCCCGTCGACGTTCTCCAGCCGCTTGGCCTCGGCAATCAGGTCCGCATCCTCGCCGGGCAGCGGCGCCACAGCCTCGATCTCGGCCAGTCCGAGGCGCAGGAGCTGTTCGCGCTGGGCCCGTTCGCGGGCGCGGACGCGCCGGTCCGCCAGATCCGCGGCCAGCTGCTGCCAGTGCGCACGGACATCCCGGTACGCCCTGATGTCCTCGCCCAGGCCGGCGAATTGGTCGAGCACGGCCCGCTGTTGCGCCGGTCGCAGCAACGAGATCGCCTCTGACTGGCCGTGCACAGCGATCAACGGATCGGTCAGCTCGGCGAGCGTCGCCAGCGGCACCGAGCGGCCGCCCAGATGGGCTCGCGAGCGTCCGTCTGCGCCGACGGCGCGGACCGCGATCACGGTGCCGTCGTCATCGAACCGGCCGCCTGCCGCCGCCACCGTGGCGGCACCGGGCGCGTCCTGCGGGATCGCCAGCCGGGCCTCCACAACGGCGCGCTCGCTGCCGGCACGTACCCGCGCTGCGTCACCACGGCCGCCGGTGACCAGCCCGAGAGCGGTCACGACCATCGTCTTGCCGGCCCCCGTTTCGCCGGTGACGACGGTGAATCCGGCATGCGGCTCCAACACGGCGTCATCGATGACGCCGAGGTCGCTGATCCGCAGTTCCCGCAACACGCCGCCACGGTAACCGCCGCGAACGACAGTGGCGGGTTGCCTCGCGGGTGGCGTTCGGGTGGGTCCCCGCACGTCTGCTGCCGCTGCAGATGGCGGCACGATCGGTGATATTGACGGCCTCGACCGGGGCGTGCTCGCCGCCGGTTGCTCGCCAAGTCGACGCGTTGCCCGTGCTGCACAGCACGAGCAGGAGAGGGGTTTTCCGAGTCTGGGGCAATTCAGAGGTGCCGCACGCAAGGACCGGTCAGTGCCGCTGGTCGCGCCAGCCGTGCACAGGGAGCTTGAACTTGCGCACCAGCCGGTCCGTGAACGCCTGCTCGTTGAGCCGCACCATCGACACCGGCTGTTTGCCCTTGCATACGAGCACGCGTGCACCGGGCGGCACCACGTGGATCCGTCGTCCGTCGCACGCCAGCACGGCCTCCGGCCCCGCGGGGTCGATGTGCACCGTCACCGTCGATTCGGGTGAGACGACCAGCGACCGGGCGAACAGGGCGTGCGCGTTGGACGGCACCACCAGCAGGGCGTCGACTCCCGGCCACAGGATGGGCCCGCCGGCGGAGAACGTGTAGGCCGTGGATCCCGTCGGCGTCGCGCACAGCACGCCGTCACACCCGTAGGCAGAGACACCGTGGCCGTCGACTTCCACGACGACGTCCAGAATCCTTTCCCTGGTGCCTTTCTCGACACTCACCTCGTTCAGCGCCCAGCAGGTCTCGAGCATCTTGCCGTCAAGCTCGATGGACACCTCGACGGTCATCCGTGACGTCACCCGGTACCGCCGGTCGACGATCGCGTTCAACGCTTCGTCGAGATGGTCGAGATCGACCTCCGTCAGGAAGCCCACCCTGCCCAGGTTGATGCCCAGGACCGGCGCGGCGAGCGGTCGGGCCTGCTCGGCGGCACGGAGCAGGGTCCCGTCGCCACCGATGGCGATCACCATCTCGATCGGGGGGCAGGACGTGTCCGACGGGTCGAAGACCGCGAGCTCGAAATCGCCGCTCTCTCCCGCCAACGACACCAGCTCGATGCCACCCTCGGAGAGCCGGCGGATGACGGCACCGGCGGTCACAGCGATGTCGTCCCGGCCGGTGTGGGCGACCAGGAGCATCCTGCGGTCCGTCATGGTCCCCCCCTCTCCACGGCCTCGGCGATCACCACCTCGTTGCGCCGCACCGCCTCTTCGTCGGCGGGCGCGTCCCGACGCAGGTGCACGAAGAATTCGACGTTTCCGCTGGGACCGGGCAACGGTGAGGCGGCGATGCCCGCCAATCCCCAGCCCAGTGAACCAGCCGCTCCGACCACGCCTGCCACCGCGTCCGCCCGGTGCCCCAGATCACGTACCACCCCACCGGTGCCCAGACGTTCCCGACCCACTTCGAACTGCGGTTTCACCATGGGCACCAGATCACCGTCGGGGGTTGCGCACGACGTCAGCGCGGGTAGCACGAGCTTGAGCGAGATGAAGGACAGATCCGCGACGACCAGGTCGGCGGGGCCGCCGATCGCGTCCGCAGTCAAGGTGCGGACGTTGGTGCGGTCGAACAACCGCACCCGGTCGTCTGTCTGCAGTCGCCAGACCAACTGGCCGTAACCGACGTCCACGGCGACGACCTCCCGCGCCCCTCGCCGCAGCAGCACGTCGGTGAAGCCGCCCGTCGACGCTCCGGCGTCCAGGCAGCGCCGACCCTGTACGACGACGTCGGCGAATGAGTCCAGCGCACCGATCAGCTTGTGCGCGCCCCTGGACGCCCAATTCTCGTCGGTGACGTCCTCGCGCACCAGCAGCGGAGCCCCGGGGTCGACCGCCGTGGCCGACTTGGTTGCCAGCGCCCCGGACACCGACACCCGGCCCTGCGCAATGAGTTCGGCCGCATGCTCACGTGAGCGGGCGAGGCCACGCCGGACAAGTTCCGCGTCCAGCCGTGCCCTACGCACCAGGGCGCCCCTGCGGATTTCCGTGGGACGGCGCGGCGCCCGGGACGGGTACTGACGGGCTTCCCGTGTCCGCCGTCCTGGCCAGTGCATCGGCAAGTGTCGTGTGCAGGCGATCGAAAACCGGCACCTGATCCTGGGGGGCGAGCTCGTCCATCAGCTCCAAGTCCCGCTCGATTCCTTGCAGCAGCCGCTCACTGTCCGCCGCGCCGGGCACGACGGACGGCGCGCTGCGGCCGGATGCGGTGCCCTCGGGATGGTTCATCGGTGCCTCCTGGTTCGCCCACGCCGGCGTCACGCGGCCGCCGTCACCATCAACCCACATCGCTCCAGCGCTGCGGACGCCGCCGCGCCGTGCGCCCGGTACTCCGTGACGCCGGTGGCCCACACCCTGGCGGTCAACATGGCAAGGGCACGCAGCGCGCTCGCGTCCGACACCTGCGCAGTGCCATCGGATGAGTGATTACTGCCGAGCACCAGGGTCTCCGCCTCGGTGGTGACCGACCATTCCAGACCACCCCCGGAGGACGACGCCGACGGGATCCGCACCACCCGGTCCTCGTCGACCAGGCCGCGCAGGTCGAACGCCAGGTAGGTCGGCCGGTGCTCCGGCGGCGCCGCGAGCAGGTCCGCCGTTGTCGACACACCGCCGAAGACGAGCAGGCTCGGCGTTTTGGCTCCGACCGCGCACGCGATGTCGGTATCCAAGCGGTCACCGACCACCAGCGGTTTCTTCGATCCCACCAACCGGACCGCCGCATCCAGCAGCGGGCTCTCCGGCTTGCCTGCCACCCGCGGGTGCAGGCCGGTGGCCGCGACCAGTGCGGCCACCATGGACCCATTTCCGGGCAGTAGACCGCGGTCGGTGGGCAGCGTCGAGTCGATGTTGCACGCCACCCAATCGGCACCGGCCCGCAACGCGATACAGGCTTCGGCGAGGTCCCGCCAACCCGTTTCGGGTGAGTGGCCCTGCACGACCGCGGCGGGTTCGTCGGTGGCCAGCCGGACCGGGACAAGGCCGGCCAGTTGTACCGACTCCGCCAGCCACGGAGCACCGATGACCAGCACCTTGGTGCCGGCGGGATGCCGGTCGGTGAGCATCACGGCGGCCGCCTGCGGCGAGGTGAGGACGTCATCGGGCTCGGCGGTGACGCCCATCGACGTCAGCGTCTGCGCCACCTCGGCCGGCGGCCGGGACGCGTTGTTGGTGACGAACACCGACCTTGCGCCGTGCTGCCGGGCCCGCGCCAGGGCCGGGGCCACATGGTCGATGGGCTGACCGCCGAGATAGACGGTGCCGTCGAGGTCGAGCAGCAGGGCGTCGTAGGACTCGGCGAGGGTGGTCATCGATCTCCCGTCTGTGGATCGTCGGAGAACAGTACCGTCGGGATGATCTTGCCGTCGTCGTCGACGACTTCCGGCTCGGCGACGGGGGTGTCGGTGAACTCGGTGCGGGTGACGCCGTCATCGACGGTGTCCGTCGCTGTGCCGACGGGCGAGTCGACGTGCGACCCGTCGCTGCCGGCGACGTCCACCTCGGCCGCTTCCGTGCCGTCGGGGTGGACCGCCTGGTCACTTTTGCCCTGGGACGCCTGCTGCGCATCTGCTTGCTCGACAGCACCGTCCGGATCACCGGTATCCGCGGTCTCGGTCTCGAGAGTGCCGGACCGGGCGCCGCTGTCGGCGATCGCCGCTGGTGCGTCACCGAGTTCGCCACCGGCGGCGATGAGCAACGATTCGTCGGCATCGTGCGGCTCGGCGTCGGCGACGCCCAGTTCGGCGAGCCGTTCCAGCGCGTCGGTCTCCTCGTCGAGGTCGGCATTGGCCGAGCGGATGAACCAGCCGAGCGCTTCGTCGCGTCGATCGGCCTTGAGCAACAGATCGGCGTAGGCGTAGGCGAGCCGGGGATGCGCCTCGGCCTTGTCCAGGCCGAGCCGCTGGATCTGCGCCAGGGCCGCGTCGACCTGCCCGAGATCTGCCCGTGCGCCTGCGACGACGATCTGCAGCTCCGTCGCCGCTTCCGGATCGAGTGCGTCGGCCTCGGTCGATCTGGAGAGCTCGATCGCCCGCTCAGGATGCCCGAGGGCACGTTCGCAGTCCGCCATGACCGCGAGATGTCCTGGGCCGCCGCCCATTCTCCGCGCAGCCCGCAGTTCACCGATCGCTTCGGCCCACTCGCCCGCGCGGTACGCAACCAGGCCGACGGTTTCACGGACGACGCCGATGCGCCCACCCCTGGCCCGGGCGGCCCTGGCGTGACGCCAGGCGAGTTCGGGCTCCTCGTCGGCCAGTGCACCGGCAGCGACGAGGTGGGCCGCCACCCAGTCAGCGCCTTCCTTGCTCAGCCCGCGCAGGTCGCGGCGGACTTCCGGATCCAGAGCATCCGCGGTTGCCCATTCGGGAAGATCGGGCCACCGTTCTCCGATGTCCTCCTCGCGTCGGCGAGACCCACGTTCTGGCTCGCGCCGGACCGGCGCTTCCCGGCGGTCTGCGGATCGCGGACCATGTGAAGGCCCCCCTGCGTGTCGATCGTCGGAGGGTGGCCGGCGGTCGTAGCGACCCGATTCCGGACGACGTGCCGACGAACGCTCCACCGGACCGGCTGACGGGTCACGGAACCCCTGGCTGAGGTCGCTGCCGAACCCGGACGCCCGCGCGGGCCGGTCCTCACGCGGAGGGTCCGAGGTACGCGGAGTCCAGGTGCGTGGGGCCACACCGCGGTCCGCGTCACGCCCACCGGAAGACCGGTTCGGACGGTCGTCCCGGTCCTGACGCGGACGGTCATCGCGCCCACCGGAATACCGGCTCGGACGATCCTCCCGGTCCTGACGCGGACGGTCATCGTCGCGCCGAGCCCCGGCGGGCGGAACCCCGCCGGCGTTGTCGCGGCGGGGAAGATCGCGTTCGAATTGCCGCGGGCTGGTGGCTGCTGCGCGCCACCCTTCCCGGGAACGACCACCACGATCGCCGTACTGCCGGTCACCGCTGCCGTGGACGCGGTCACGGTCGCGGTTGGGGCCACCCTCCGGCCGACTGCCGTCGCTGTCCCAGCGGGGGCGATCGGTCCGCGGTGCCCGCTCACCGTCCCGCGGCCGCTCGCGATACGGGCGGTTGCCCCTCGGGCGCATGCCCTCTCGGGACTGCTCCGCCGGACTGTCGGCCGGTCGACGAGAGGCTCCTGGGCCGGGACCACTGCGGTCCTGACGGTCAAACTCACGCTGACCACCACCGCCGGAATACCGGCTGTCGGACCGACCTTGCGCGTTGCGCTCGCGATACGGACGATCCTGTTCTCTGGACCGGTCTGAGTACGGGCGATCTCCGCTCGAGCGGGACCGGTCCGAGTAGGGCGGCCCATCCTGCCGGCGTGGACGGTCGCCGTACGAACGGTCCCGATCGGCACGAGGACTGTCCGTTCCCTTGCGGCCCGTGCTCGACCTTTCACTGTCTCGATGCGGTCGATCCGCAGACGACCGATTCCCGTAAGAAGGCTGATCATCCCGACGAGGTCGATCCGAATGACCGCGCTCACCACCGGACCGACCGCCATACGACGGCCCGTCGTCCCGACGAGGTCGATCCGAATAACCGCGCTCACCACCGGACCGACCGCCATACGACGGCCCGTCGTCCCGACGAGGTCGATCCGAGTAACCGCGCTCACCACCGGACCGACCGCCGTACGACGGCCCGTCGTCGCGGCGCGGGCGACTGGAATCGCCGCGCCGCACGTCAGAGTCCCCGCGCGGCAAGAAGGATCGGGACCGATCGGCGGCGGCGCGTGGATCACCCGAACGGCTCTCCCGGTGCCGGTTCTGGTCGTCCGACGGTCCGGGACGGCGAGGCGCTGCGCCACCGGGGGCGTCGAAGTCGCGACGCGGCCGGCGGCTGCCGGATCGGTCGCGATCAGCGTGGGACGGTTCACCACGGCCGGAATTTCCGCTGTCGTCACCCCGATACCCGGACCCTCGGCGGTTTTCCGATCCACTCGGACTGTCCCTGCCGGCTCGCCTGTCAAAGCCAGCGCCCTCGCCAACCGACGGGTCCTGATCGGTCCGCTCGCGCCGGCTCTCCGGATTCTCCGGGCCGGTCATCGGGAACTGCACAGAAACTGCATCATCAACAATCCACATCTTTCGGGTACGCAAAAAACCAAGGGAGGTCACTCGCGTTGAATTCGCGTGTGACCTCCCTTGGGAACGGTGTCCGGCGGTGTCCTACTCTCCCACACCGTGGCCGGTGCAGTACCATCGGCGCTGAAGGGCTTAGCTTCCGGGTTCGGTATGGGTCCGGGCGTTTCCCCTTCGCTATGGCCGCCGTAACTCTATGGAATTGTTCAACCATTGATGGTGCTCGACCCGTTTCCCCGTGGCTTGGGGGTTCGGGTTTCGCGGTCTGGTTGTTGTTCCAGAGCCGCACAGTGGACGCGTAGCATTTTTGTGGTAAGTCCTCGGCCTATTAGTACCAGTCAGCTCTAACACCTTACGGTGCTTCCACTTCTGGCCTATCAACCCGGTGGTCTAGCCGGGGGCCTTACCCCACTCAAGGGTGGGAGTCCTCATCTTGGAACAGGCTTCCCGCTTAGATGCTTTCAGCGGTTATCCCTTCCGAACGTAGCCAACCAGCCGTGCTCCTGGTGGAACAACTGGCACACCAGAGGTTCGTCCGTCCCGGTCCTCTCGTACTAGGGACAGCCTTCCTCAAGACTCCTGCGCGCGCGGCGGATAGGGACCGAACTGTCTCACGACGTTCTAAACCCAGCTCGCGTGCCGCTTTAATGGGCGAACAGCCCAACCCTTGGGACCTACTCCAGCCCCAGGATGCGACGAGCCGACATCGAGGTGCCAAACCATGCCGTCGATATGGACTCTTGGGCAAGATCAGCCTGTTATCCCCGGGGTACCTTTTATCCGTTGAGCGACGCCCATTCCACAATGTGGCGCCGGATCACTAGTCCCGACTTTCGTCCCTGCTCGAGATGTCCCTCTCACAGTCAAGCTCCCTTGTGCACTTACACTCGAAACCTGATTGCCAACCAGGCTGAGGGAACCTTTGGGCGCCTCCGTTACTCTTTAGGAGGCAACCGCCCCAGTTAAACTACCCACCAGGCACTGTCCCTGATCCAGATCATGGACCTAAGTTAGATATCCAGTACGACCAGAGTGGTATTTCAACGTTGACTCCACAATTACTGGCGTAATCGCTTCACAGTCTCCCACCTATCCTACACAAGTCGAACCGAACACCAATACCAAGCTATAGTAAAGGTCCCGGGGTCTTTCCGTCCTGCCGCGCGTAACGAGCATCTTTACTCGTACTGCAATTTCGCCGAGCCTATGGTTGAGACAGTAGAGAAGTCGTTACGCCATTCGTGCAGGTCGGAACTTACCCGACAAGGAATTTCGCTACCTTAGGATGGTTATAGTTACCACCGCCGTTTACTGGGGCTTAAATTCTCAGCTTCACCCTTACGGATTAACCGGTCCTCTTAACCTTCCAGCACCGGGCAGGCGTCAGTCCATATACATCGTCTTGCGACTTGGCATGGACCTGTGTTTTTAGTAAACAGTCGCTTCTCCCTGGTCTCTGCGACCAAAACGCGCTAGCCCGCAAGGGGCTTCACGCACCTCGGTCCCCCTTCTCCCGAAGTTACGGGGGTATTTTGCCGAGTTCCTTAACCATAGTTCGCTCGATCACCTTGGTATTCTCTACCTGACCACCTGTGTCGGTTTGGGGTACGGGCCGCTCGAAGCTCGCTAGAGGCTTTTCTCGACAGCATAGGATCACTCTGCTTCGCCTCAATCGGCTATGCGTCAGGTCTCAGATCAACATCCCGGCGGATTTGCCTACCGGAACTACCTACACCCTTACACCAGTATTACCACTGACTGGCGGAGCTACCTTCCTGTGTCACCCCATCGCTTGACTACTACCGGATCGGGTCACGCGCTCGCCGCCGGCTCCCCGAAGGGATCCATTGGTCCGGGCGTTTAGCATCACCGGGTTCGACATGGGCGCTTCTTCGCGGGTACGGGAATATCAACCCGTTGTCCATCGACTACGCCTGTCGGCCTCGCCTTAGGTCCCGACTCACCCTGGGCGGATTAACCTGGCCCAGGAACCCTTGGTCATTCGGTGGGGGAGTTTCTCACTCCCCATTCGCTACTCATGCCTGCATTCTCACTCGTGTAGGGTCCACGGCTGGATCACTCCGCCGCTTCACTCCCCACACGACGCTCCCCTACCCATCCATGCACCTGGACCACAAAGGCCTGGCTATACGCATGAATGCCGCGGTTTCGGCGGTGTGCTTGAGCCCCGCTACATTGTCGGCGCGGAACCACTTGACCAGTGAGCTATTACGCACTCTTTAAAGGGTGGCTGCTTCTAAGCCAACCTCCTGGTTGTCTGGGCGACTCCACATCCTTTCCCACTTAGCACACGCTTAGGGGCCTTAACCGGCGATCTGGGCTGTTTCCCTTTCGACTATGAAGCTTAGCCCCCACAGTCTCACTGCCACGCTCTCACTGACCGGCATTCGGAGTTTGGTTGATTTCGGTAAGCTTGTGGGCCCCCTAGACCATCCAGTGCTCTACCTCCAGTCAGAAACACGTGACGCTGCACCTAAATGCATTTCGGGGAGAACCAGCTATCACGAAGTTTGATTGGCCTTTCACCCCTACCCACAGCTCATCCCCCAGGTTTTCAACCCTGGTGGGTTCGGACCTCCACGACGTCTTACCGTCGCTTCATCCTGGCCATGGGTAGATCACTTCGCTTCGGGTCTAGAGCATGCGACTGTGCCGCCCTATTCGGACTCGCTTTCGCTACGGCTTCCCCACACGGGTTAACCTCGCCACATACCACTAACTCGCAGGCTCATTCTTCAAAAGGCACGCCGTCACCTCACCACAAGGGCTCAGCTCCGACGGATTGTAAGCACACGGTTTCAGGTACTATTTCACTCCCCTCCCGGGGTACTTTTCACCTTTCCCTCACGGTACTAGTCCGCTATCGGTCACCAGGTAGTATTTAGGCTTAGCGGGTGGTCCCGCCAGATTCACAGCGAATTTCACGGGCTCGCTGCTACTTGGGATACATCGAAGGGAGAACAGAAGTTTTCGTCTACGGGGCTATCACCCGCTACGGCTGGTTTTTCCAATGCCATTCGACTAACCACTGTTTTTCTTACTCCCCGCCAGGGCGGCAGCCCCGACAACGACATTCCCACGACCCCGACCACGCAACCCCTGCCGGGTATCACGCGTGAGTCGGTTTAGCCTGATCCGCTTTCGCTCGCCACTACTCACGGAATCACGGTTGTTTTCTACTCCTGTGGGTACTGAGATGTTTCACTTCCCCACGTTCCCTCCACACGCCCTATATATTCAGGCGCGGGTAACACGACATGACTCGTGCTGGGTTTCCCCATTCGGAAATCCTCGGATCACAGCTCGGTTGACAGCTCCCCGAGGCTTATCGCAGCCTCCTACGTCCTTCATCGGCTCCTGGTGCCTAGGCATCCACCGTGTGCTCTTAAAAACTTAGCCACAAAGATGCTCGCGTCCACTGTGCAGTTCTCAAACAACAACCCGAACACCAACCCAACACCACCACCTACCCCCAAGGAAAACCCTGGAAGCGGTTTGACAGCAGGCCGGCCCGGAGAAAGAAACAAACGCAAGAGTGCCGAAACACCCCTCGCCCGTCCTCTCAGGACCCAACAGTGTACCTACGGCCCGCCAACACCCTCCCCGCCCTTTCCAACTCACCCCAACAAAGGAATGGACCAACCCCTCTCCCGAAGAAGAAGAACCGGTCACGTCGTACTAGACACGAAGAAACCATCGCGAACCGAACTAGTCAGCGTTCCACCCATGAGCTCCACCACCGGACGTTCGCCGATGAAATGGGCCTGAAC
>CAWCVW010000003.1:0-10000 GCA_963798965.1 uncultured Actinomycetota bacterium | reverse complement strand
GGAAACGGCACATCGTGGTCGAGCCTGCCAACGCGACCCAGCTGCTCTGGTCGCCGTTGGTTCCCCAATATGCCGCCCGGGTCTGCAACTGACCGCCCTTGGCGGTGCAGTACTGCTCCTGTTGCTCGGTCGACATTCCGCCCGATTCTCCTGCGGTCGCGCCGCTCGAGGACGCACTGCTCGAGGACGCACCGCTCGAGGACGCACCGCTCGACGGTGTCCCGGCGGCAGACGCCCCAGCAGACGACATTCCTGCGACCGTCGTCCCACCAGCAGCGGCACCGGAACTCGAGCCGGTCGGCGAAGCCGCCGCGCTCGCACCGGTCGCGACGGTCCCACCTGATCCGCAACCGGACAGAACCGCCACCGCCACCCCGCACACCAGCAACAAAGCCGTCGACCGTCTGCTCATCGCGCCCACCCGTTTCATCGACGTGATCGTCGGTCAGCCGGTGGTGACGCACCATGCACCTCGTGACCGGTCCGGCGAACCGGACATCGTCATCATCGCATGTGGGGTTGCAGAATGCAGTCAACTGGTGACACTGAGTGCGCCTCAGGAAAGGACGTAGGACCCCGGGCCTTGTGCCAGCACCGGGTACTTGGCGCTGCCGACCCGTGGCGGATCCACCAGATTGCCCGAGTTTCCCTCCGCCCATACGGCCCAGTCGTCCCACCACGAACCGGCATGCCGTTGGGCGATCCCCCGCCAGTCCTCGGCGTTGGTCGGCAGGGCATCGTCGGTGTCGCTGACCAGATGCCAGGCCTTCGGGCCTGGCGGGCTGACGATGCCGGCGATGTGCCCGCCGCTGCCGAGCACGAACCGCACAGGACCGGACACCAGACCCACGGTCTTGTAGGCGGCCTGCCAGGGGACGATGTGATCATTGATCGCGCTGACCACATACATCGGCGCCTTGATGACGCTCAGATCGATGGTCGCGCCGGCGATCTGCAACTCGCCGGCCGCGAGCTTGTTCTGCACATAGAAGTTGCGCAGGTAGAAGGCGTGCATCGCGGCCGGCATCCGGGTGCTGTCAGCGTTCCAGGCGAGGATGTCGAAGGCGGGCGGGGGCTGTCCCATCAGCCAGTTCGACACCACGTAGTTGAAGATCAGGTCGTTCGCCCGCAGGATGTCGAAGGTCCCGGCCATCGTTTCCCCCTCGAGGGCGCCGGCCTTTTTCATCTTGCGTTCGAGCCTTTCCACGGTGCTCATGTCGGTGAACGCCCCGAGGGCTCCGGGCTCGGAGTAGTCGAGCATCGTGTTGAGCAGGGTGATGGTGCCGATCCGGCTGTCGCCCTCCTGCATCAGGTACGCGGCCGTGATCGCCGTCATCGCACCACCCAGGCACAGCCCGACGATGTCGATCGTCTCCGCGCCGGTGATCTCCTCGACGACATCGAGTGCGATCTGCGGACCGTTGATCAGGTAGTCGTCCATCGTCGTGCGGGACATCTCGGCGGTCGGATTCTTGTAACTGATCGCGAACACCGTATGACCGTGCTGCACCGCCCATTCGATGAAGCTGCGGCCCGGCGCGAGGTCCATGATGTAGTACTTGTTGATCCACGGCGGACTGCAAAGAATCGGGTTGGCGTGGACCTTCTCGGTCTGCGGTTCGTACTGCAGCAGCTGCATCAGATCGTTCTGGTACACGACCTTCGAGGGCGTGCAGGCCACGTTCCTGCCGATCTCGAAGCCGCTGCTGTCGACCTGCCGGGGCTTGCCGCCGTTGTTGACCAGGTCGTTGACGAACTGCCGCGCGCCCTTGATCAAGCTCATGCCGGCGGTATCGAAGGCACGCTGCAGCGCCGCGGGATTGCCGGGCAGGAAGTTGGTGGGCGCCATGGCATCGACCAGCAGCTCCAGGGCCATCTCCGCCTTGCGCTTGGCGTCCGGCTCGATGTCTGCAGAACTGACGACGTCACGGGCCGCTTTCGCCGCGGCAAGGTACGCCAGCCGGGCTCCGTAGTACGCCGGGTTCGTCTGCCAGGCGGGGGCGGCGAATCGCCGATCCTTGGGATCCACCTCGACCGGGGGGTCGAGCTCCTTCCCGAGCCAGCGAGCCCCGGCGACCACGGGAACCTTGGCGAGGCTGGTGGCCAGGTGTACCGCCGACTTCACCGGCGTGAGCGGGCGCATGAGCGCCGCGCCGACGGCCTTGCCCAATGCCCCGCCGAACCCAGCGGCGTCCATGTCCTCGAAGATGGCCGACTCGGGGCCGAGAACCCCGGCCGCACGTTCCGCCACCTCACGCAAGGATTCGGTCAACTCCGGCGCCATGAATATCTCCTCTTGAAATGTCTGAAGAATCTGCTGTGGTCGGCAGCGGTCGGGCAACGCTCAGGTCGGTCAGCACCTGCGGGCCGAGCCGATGACGTTCGCACCGGAACCCGGATCACCGCCGCGTCCGCCAACCTTGCCACGGCCACCGGTAACGCGGTGCAGCCGGACTTCACCGAGGTGGGCGGGCGGCATCAATCCGGCGGCACTGCGCCGCCGCGGGACTGCCACAACTGGAACAGGCCGGTGATGGCGAGGGTATATCCGAGCACCCCGAAGCCGACGATGATGCCGCTGGCGACCGGCGAGATCACCGAATGGCGACGGAACTCTTCGCGGCGGTGGATGTTCGAGATGTGCACCTCGATCACCGGCACGTCGGCGCCCTCGATGGCGTCGTGCAGCGCGTAGGAGTAGTGCGAATGCGCACCGGGGTTGTAGACCGCGCCGATGGACGTCCCGGCCTTGACGTCCCGGCCGATCTGCTGGATCCAGTCGACGAGAACCCCCTCATGATTGGACTGCCGGAACTCGAGCTCGAGCCCCAGCGACGAGGCTTCCCGGCGGCAGGTCTGTTCGACCTCGGCAATGCTCGTCGTGCCGTAGATCTCCGGCTCACGACTGCCGAGCAGGTTCAGATTGGGTCCGTTCAACACGGTGATGGAAGGCACAGTGGTCGAGGGCATGCGCGGACCTTCTCCGGAGCGTAGCGGGCTGTCGGTGCCCGCGCGGGCGCGCCGACCACTGCCCGTGGCAAACGGCGCCCGCGCGAGCGGCGAACGCGGGTCAGCTCTTGAGCTGCTTGCTCAGTGCCGAGAAGAAGACCTCGGAGGTCTCGCGGACAAAGTTGGCGTGTGTCGTCGCGAGCGTGGTCGCCCAGTCGAGGCCGGTGCCCTTGGCTGCCTGCTCCTCGAGATCGAGCATGTTCTTGAGAACCTTCTCGTAGCCCTGCAACCAGGCCAGGCCGTTCTCCTTGGCCTGGGCGGCGACCTGATCGCTGAGTTCCTTGACCCGCTTCGCGGCGGCTTCCAGATCGGTGCTGACGTCGGGGACTGTCATTTCCGCGGATTCCTTTCGTCGTTACAGCGCTCCGGCGGGGCGCCGGATCGGGTCCATTCTGTTCGCACACCACCGCTTTGAACAGCGGCCATGTAGTTGGTCACAGATGTTGCGAACGGTGGATGTCGCTGTTCGGTGTGTTGCCCGCCTCGGCCCGGACACCGGTCGGCCTCGCAGCCGTCAGTGGTAGTAGCGGAACACGAGATCGGCGACGCAACAGGGCTTCGACTCGCCCTGCACCTCGTAGTGGAGTCGGTAGACGGCTTCGGCGCAGTCGCCCTCGGGCCCGATCGCGCTGACGTCAACCAGATGCACGTGCATCCGCAGCCGGCTGCCGACCGGAAGCGGCGCGGGGAATCGCACCTTGTTCAGACCGTAGTTGATCACCACCGCGAACCCGTCGATGACGCAGACCTCCCACAGCAGGCCGGTAGCCAGTCCCAGCGTCAGGAATCCGTGTTGCACGGTGCCGCCGAACGGGCCCCCACGTGCCCGTTCTGGGTCGACGTGGATCCACTGCTCGTCCCCGGTCAGCCGGGCGAAGGTGGTGACGTCCTCCTGGGTGACCGGTCGCCATCCGCTCACCCCGAGATCCGTGCCGACCCGCTCGCGCAGGCCGTCGAGTCCGTGGAGGACCAGTGGACCGTTGGCGGCGACCTCGTCGGCGTTCTGGTCGTCCAGCGGTGAAACCTTCGGAGCGGCCATCTCATACCCTTCCTTCGTCATAGATGGCCCCGTCGGCGGAGCGATGCCGGTCGGGCCACGGCGCAGTTCCGGATTGCCCTCACGCGTTGCCTCACCTCGAGTCAAGCATCCGGGGTGCCGGACCGCTCGATGACCCAGGCGAGCATCACCGGGCCGGATCAGCCGAGAATCCCGGCGACGTCCAGCGGGCCGTCACTCACCCCGAACCATTCGTAAAGGCCGTCGCTGCGCACCCGTCGTTCGATCAGACCGGAATATCTCAGATAGACGATGTGCGCGAACAACTCATCGACGGCGAGCTCACGCTGATGAGAGGCCATCCCGCGGCCGACCAACCGGTCGGTGAGTGCGCCGACCGTGCAGGGGCTCTCGGCAATCAGTCGCCTGATGCGATCCAGCCTGCGGACCTTGTTCCGCGCAATGGCGTCGATCCGGTCCACCGCGTTCCCGAAGGCAGCACCGTGCCCCGGCAGCACGACCACCGGGTCGCATCGCCGGACTGCGTCCAGCGAAGTCAGGTAGCTCCGCATCGGATCCGGATCGAAACCTCGCTGGAACGTCACCGGCGGCGTCACCCCCGGCAGGATGTGGTCCCCGGAGATGACCGCGCCGCGGGCGGCCGAGTAGAGGCACAGATGGCCGTAGGAGTGACCGGGTGTGTACAGCAGCTCCCAGTCGTCCGACCCGATGCGCAACACCTCACCGCCGCGAACCCTGCGGGATGCCTCGACGACGGAGTACAGGTAAGGAAGCCAGCGGGTGAGGTGGTCCGCCAACTCGGTGGTGTCACCATCGGCGACACCGTGGTCGGCGTAAAGGTCCCGGTGCTTGATCCGCGTCGTCTCGGGGTGGCGGTAGTTCTCGCAATCACGATCGGTCATCGCATGCATGACGAGTTCAGCCCCGGAGTTCTCCAGGACCGCGCCGGCCAATCCGTAATGGTCGATGTGTGCGTGGGTCAGGATGAGCCGTGAAACATCGGTCAACTCGTACCCGGCTTCGCGCAGGCCGTTCTGGAATGCGCCGAGCCCGCCGTCGGGCAGTTCCGGATGCCAGACGCCGCAGTCGACGACCGTCGCCTTGTCACCATCGGCGAGCACATACATGTTGACGGTTCCGACTGAATTGGCGCCCACCGGCAGAGCGACCGCCGTGACGTCGTCCAGATTGTCCATCACCGTCGTCCAGACCCTCCGCACCGCCATTTACTTTCGAGCGGCCGTCGACCGATCGCCGGCCCCAGGGTCGCACACACCGGGGAATCTGCCTTCCACGGCTCGCGGTGACAAGCGTCGATCGCGTTGTGCGGCAGCGCCGCGTCGCGTGCACCGCGACACCCGGAATCGGACCGAACCCGATGTTGGCCAGGTTCCGCCTCGCCGTGACGGTCGATGAATGCACCCGAAAACGCAGAAAAGGGGACCTCTGCAAAGAGGTCCCCTTTTCTGGGAAATTGTCCGGCGGTGTCCTACTCTCCCACACCGTGGCCGGTGCAGTACCATCGGCGCTGAAGGGCTTAGCTTCCGGGTTCGGTATGGGTCCGGGCGTTTCCCCTTCGCTATGGCCGCCGTAACTCTATGGAATTGTTCAACCATTGATGGTGCTCGACCCGTTTCCCCGTGGCTTGGGGGTTCGGGTTTCGCGGTCTGGTTGTTGTTCCAGAGCCGCACAGTGGACGCGTAGCATTTTTGTGGTAAGTCCTCGGCCTATTAGTACCAGTCAGCTCTAACACCTTACGGTGCTTCCACTTCTGGCCTATCAACCCGGTGGTCTAGCCGGGGGCCTTACCCCACTCAAGGGTGGGAGTCCTCATCTTGGAACAGGCTTCCCGCTTAGATGCTTTCAGCGGTTATCCCTTCCGAACGTAGCCAACCAGCCGTGCTCCTGGTGGAACAACTGGCACACCAGAGGTTCGTCCGTCCCGGTCCTCTCGTACTAGGGACAGCCTTCCTCAAGACTCCTGCGCGCGCGGCGGATAGGGACCGAACTGTCTCACGACGTTCTAAACCCAGCTCGCGTGCCGCTTTAATGGGCGAACAGCCCAACCCTTGGGACCTACTCCAGCCCCAGGATGCGACGAGCCGACATCGAGGTGCCAAACCATGCCGTCGATATGGACTCTTGGGCAAGATCAGCCTGTTATCCCCGGGGTACCTTTTATCCGTTGAGCGACGCCCATTCCACAATGTGGCGCCGGATCACTAGTCCCGACTTTCGTCCCTGCTCGAGATGTCCCTCTCACAGTCAAGCTCCCTTGTGCACTTACACTCGAAACCTGATTGCCAACCAGGCTGAGGGAACCTTTGGGCGCCTCCGTTACTCTTTAGGAGGCAACCGCCCCAGTTAAACTACCCACCAGGCACTGTCCCTGATCCAGATCATGGACCTAAGTTAGATATCCAGTACGACCAGAGTGGTATTTCAACGTTGACTCCACAATTACTGGCGTAATCGCTTCACAGTCTCCCACCTATCCTACACAAGTCGAACCGAACACCAATACCAAGCTATAGTAAAGGTCCCGGGGTCTTTCCGTCCTGCCGCGCGTAACGAGCATCTTTACTCGTACTGCAATTTCGCCGAGCCTATGGTTGAGACAGTAGAGAAGTCGTTACGCCATTCGTGCAGGTCGGAACTTACCCGACAAGGAATTTCGCTACCTTAGGATGGTTATAGTTACCACCGCCGTTTACTGGGGCTTAAATTCTCAGCTTCACCCTTACGGATTAACCGGTCCTCTTAACCTTCCAGCACCGGGCAGGCGTCAGTCCATATACATCGTCTTGCGACTTGGCATGGACCTGTGTTTTTAGTAAACAGTCGCTTCTCCCTGGTCTCTGCGACCAAAACGCGCTAGCCCGCAAGGGGCTTCACGCACCTCGGTCCCCCTTCTCCCGAAGTTACGGGGGTATTTTGCCGAGTTCCTTAACCATAGTTCGCTCGATCACCTTGGTATTCTCTACCTGACCACCTGTGTCGGTTTGGGGTACGGGCCGCTCGAAGCTCGCTAGAGGCTTTTCTCGACAGCATAGGATCACTCTGCTTCGCCTCAATCGGCTATGCGTCAGGTCTCAGATCAACATCCCGGCGGATTTGCCTACCGGAACTACCTACACCCTTACACCAGTATTACCACTGACTGGCGGAGCTACCTTCCTGTGTCACCCCATCGCTTGACTACTACCGGATCGGGTCACGCGCTCGCCGCCGGCTCCCCGAAGGGATCCATTGGTCCGGGCGTTTAGCATCACCGGGTTCGACATGGGCGCTTCTTCGCGGGTACGGGAATATCAACCCGTTGTCCATCGACTACGCCTGTCGGCCTCGCCTTAGGTCCCGACTCACCCTGGGCGGATTAACCTGGCCCAGGAACCCTTGGTCATTCGGTGGGGGAGTTTCTCACTCCCCATTCGCTACTCATGCCTGCATTCTCACTCGTGTAGGGTCCACGGCTGGATCACTCCGCCGCTTCACTCCCCACACGACGCTCCCCTACCCATCCATGCACCTGGACCACAAAGGCCTGGCTATACGCATGAATGCCGCGGTTTCGGCGGTGTGCTTGAGCCCCGCTACATTGTCGGCGCGGAACCACTTGACCAGTGAGCTATTACGCACTCTTTAAAGGGTGGCTGCTTCTAAGCCAACCTCCTGGTTGTCTGGGCGACTCCACATCCTTTCCCACTTAGCACACGCTTAGGGGCCTTAACCGGCGATCTGGGCTGTTTCCCTTTCGACTATGAAGCTTAGCCCCCACAGTCTCACTGCCACGCTCTCACTGACCGGCATTCGGAGTTTGGTTGATTTCGGTAAGCTTGTGGGCCCCCTAGACCATCCAGTGCTCTACCTCCAGTCAGAAACACGTGACGCTGCACCTAAATGCATTTCGGGGAGAACCAGCTATCACGAAGTTTGATTGGCCTTTCACCCCTACCCACAGCTCATCCCCCAGGTTTTCAACCCTGGTGGGTTCGGACCTCCACGACGTCTTACCGTCGCTTCATCCTGGCCATGGGTAGATCACTTCGCTTCGGGTCTAGAGCATGCGACTGTGCCGCCCTATTCGGACTCGCTTTCGCTACGGCTTCCCCACACGGGTTAACCTCGCCACATACCACTAACTCGCAGGCTCATTCTTCAAAAGGCACGCCGTCACCTCACCACAAGGGCTCAGCTCCGACGGATTGTAAGCACACGGTTTCAGGTACTATTTCACTCCCCTCCCGGGGTACTTTTCACCTTTCCCTCACGGTACTAGTCCGCTATCGGTCACCAGGTAGTATTTAGGCTTAGCGGGTGGTCCCGCCAGATTCACAGCGAATTTCACGGGCTCGCTGCTACTTGGGATACATCGAAGGGAGAACAGAAGTTTTCGTCTACGGGGCTATCACCCGCTACGGCTGGTTTTTCCAATGCCATTCGACTAACCACTGTTTTTCTTACTCCCCGCCAGGGCGGCAGCCCCGACAACGACATTCCCACGACCCCGACCACGCAACCCCTGCCGGGTATCACGCGTGAGTCGGTTTAGCCTGATCCGCTTTCGCTCGCCACTACTCACGGAATCACGGTTGTTTTCTACTCCTGTGGGTACTGAGATGTTTCACTTCCCCACGTTCCCTCCACACGCCCTATATATTCAGGCGCGGGTAACACGACATGACTCGTGCTGGGTTTCCCCATTCGGAAATCCTCGGATCACAGCTCGGTTGACAGCTCCCCGAGGCTTATCGCAGCCTCCTACGTCCTTCATCGGCTCCTGGTGCCTAGGCATCCACCGTGTGCTCTTAAAAACTTAGCCACAAAGATGCTCGCGTCCACTGTGCAGTTCTCAAACAACAACCCGAACACCAACCCAACACCACCACCTACCCCCAAGGAAAACCCTGGAAGCGGTTTGACAGCAGGCCGGCCCGGAGAAAGAAACAAACGCAAGAGTGCCGAAACACCCCTCGCCCGTCCTCTCAGGACCCAACAGTGTACCTACGGCCCGCCAACACCCTCCCCGCCCTTTCCAACTCACCCCAACAAAGGAATGGACCAACCCCTCTCCCGAAGAAGAAGAACCGGTCACGTCGTACTAGACACGAAGAAACCATCGCGAACCGAACTAGTCAGCGTTCCACCCATGAGCTCCACCACCGGACGTTCGCCGATGAAATGGGCCTGAACCAGTAACGACATGTGTAAACAGCATGCCCTGGCCAGTTGCTCCTTAGAAAGGAGGTGATCCAGCCGCACCTTCCGGTACGGCTACCTTGTTACGACTTCGTCCCAATCGCCGATCCCACCTTCGACGGCTCCCTCCCACAAGGGGTTAGGCCACCGGCTTCGGGTGTTACCGACTTTCGTGACGTGACGGGCGGTGTGTACAAGGCCCGGGAACGTATTCACCGCAGCGTTGCTGATCTGCGATTACTAGCGACTCCGACTTCATGGGGTCGAGTTGCAGACCCCAATCCGAACTGAGACCGGCTTTTTGGGATTCGCTCCACCTCGCGGTTTCGCAGCCCTTTGTACCGGCCATTGTAGCATGCGTGAAGCCCAAGACATAAGGGGCATGATGATTTGACGTCATCCCCACCTTCCTCCGAGTTGACCCCGGCAGTCTCTTATGAGTCCCCGCCATAACGCGCTGGCAACATAAGACAAGGGTTGCGCTCGTTGCGGGACTTAACCCAACATCTCACGACACGAGCTGACGACAACCATGCACCACCTGTGCACGGACCTTGCGGGGGAACCATCTCTGGAACTTTCCCGTGCATGTCAAGCCTTGGTAAGGTTCTTCGCGTTGCATCGAATTAATCCGCATGCTCCGCCGCTTGTGCGGGCCCCCGTCAATTCCTTTGAGTTTTAGCCTTGCGGCCGTACTCCCCAGGCGGGGCGCTTAATGCGTTAGCTGCGGCACGGAGGTCGTGGAAGGACCCCCACACCTAGCGCCCAACGTTT
>CAWCVW010000002.1:0-377187 GCA_963798965.1 uncultured Actinomycetota bacterium | reverse complement strand
TCGGCGTGCCGGCGCGGCCGTGTTCGGCGTATTCCGCCGGCCCGTGCGTCAGAGTGATCTCGCGGATCGCGGCACGCAGGTCGGCGTATTCGGCTGGTTCGGCGAAGTTCGTCATAGTGCTGTCAGGATGGCAGATGTGAACGACTGGTTAACAACAGCAGCCGGCGGAGTTCACTCGAACGAATACATCGGGGCGGGCATGCAATGAGCTCGCTCCGCAGTGACTCGTCCCGCAGTTGCCGGTCAGGCAGGTCATCGTCGGCCGGCTACCCTTCGGCTACGCCGGCCCGGATCTACTCGCTCAGCGCCATCGGCCCGTACAGGGCCTGCTCGTCGCTGAACAGGGACACCGCAGAGATGCCGTGCTCCAACAGATCCGGGTAGCTCTCGCTGAGCCAAGCTTCGGCCGCCTCCTGCGACTCGAAGGACACCGCCGGCCCGTCGGCCACCACTCCGGCCTCGTCGGCGTAGCGCCACAGGTACACCATCACTGCACTCCCATCGATTGTCGGCAGTCACGATGCAGACCGCACTTTCGACGGTAATCCGGTCGAGACGGCACAGGCCGGTACGCGCCGCGATTCACCGACGTTTGCCGTTTTTCTCACCGCCGCCCATCACGGAGCCGGCAACGCCTGATGCGCGGGTCAGGTTCCGTCCCACCAACCCACTCGGCCCGACGGCAGGATGGCCGTCACACTGATCGGTGGACCGGCGACACCGCCGACGTCACCATCGGGCGTCGACGATCCGGATCGACGATCACGACCGAACTCGGGAGCGCACATGCCGTTGGACCTGCCCGCTGTTCCGGCACTGGACGGCGATGCCGCCGCCGCGGCGGCGCGGGTCCGGCAATCGCTTCCCGTTGGCGCACTGGGTGTGTGGGGTTCGGTGATCGATCTGCTGGCCGCCGCAGCCGGATCGGCCGACCGGGCGCTGGCACCCCGCCGTCCGCAATTGGTCGTCCTCGCCGCCGACCACGGCATCGCCGAGTTGGACATCTCAGCGGCGATGGCGGGCGAAACAGGAACCCGGGCCACCGATCTGGCTTCGGGCCGTGGACTCTCGGCCGCTCTGGCAGCCGCGGCCGGGGTGGGAGTCAGGGTCGTCGATGTCGGCATGACGCGGCCGGTACCGGCAGTGCCGGACCGGTCGGCGGACGCGGCACCCAGCAATCGGATCGACGTGGTCGATGCGATGACACACCAGCAGGCCGAGGCCGCCTTCGACGTCGGCCGGCGGATCGCGGACGCGGAGGTGGATGCGGGGGCGGACCTGCTCATCGGTGCGGTGTGCGGGGTCGGCGTGAGCACCCCGGTCGCCGTGCTCACCGCTGCACTGACCGGGATGGAGCCGGTCGACGCAACCTCACGCGGATCTGGCATCGACGACGGTGCGTGGATACGGAAAGCCGCGGCCGTCCGCGATGCGCTGTTCCGGGTGCGCCGCGAGGACTCCGACGTGCTCGGCATGCTGGCCACCGGCGGCGGACCCGACCTCGCAGCGCTCACCGGCTTCATCGCGCAGGCCGCGATCCGCCGGACCGTCGTGCTCATCCACGACATGCCGAGCACGGTGGCCGCTGTGCTCGCTCACCGGATCGCCGCCGGCACCGACAATTACCTGCTGATCGCCGCCCTCGCCCCGGACCGCAGCCACCGAAGACTGCTCGACCTGCTCGGCCGCGAACCGTTGACCGACTGGTCGGTCACCGGGCACTCCGGCGTCGGCGCACTGCTCGTGGTGCCCGCGCTGGCGGCGGCGGCCCAGTCCTTCGATGACATCGACAGGCAGGCACCGGCTTCGCCCCGAACGGCGGCGGCCATCGATTCATGGGACGCCACCCTGCTCTGACGCCGCCGGGCCGCCCAGATCTCCGACGGAATCGGCCCAGCTGCTGGCCTCGACACAGCCGGGCGCAGCGTGGGATTGTCCGGTTCGGATGATTCCGGCGTGCCCGGGAGGCAGCACAGTGGTCGCGGCGGGACGAATCGGCGCGAGCCGGTTGCCCGATGGCACCGGCGGATTCCGCCCGTACCGGCGAAAGGGCAACACCGATGACCCATCCAACCCCACCCGCCGAAGGCGCAGCGCCGCCGGCACGGCAGTCGGGGGCGACAGTTGCACCCGACACCGTCACCCCGGCGGCCGGCGCGGGAGACACACCGGCGGCGCCCGCACCCGACCCGCTGGCCGCGATCCGGTCGAAGCCCTACCTCAGTGCGCTGATTCTGGCGGGCCTGCTCGGCATCCCCATCTCGGCAGTGGCCTATGGGTTCCTTGCGCTCGTTGCCAACATCCAGCAATGGGTGTTCACGGATTTACCGCAGTCGATGACCGGCGCTCCGGCGCCTGCCTGGTGGCCGGTGCCGTGGCTCGTGCTGTCCGGCCTGCTCACCGCACTGACCATCCGGTTCCTGCCGGGCAACGCCGGGCATTCTCCGGCGTTCGGGTTCACCACCGGCGGTGGTCCGCCGTCGGGACGCGAACTGGTGGGGGTCTTCCTGGCGGCACTGACCACGCTGAGCCTGGGCGCCGTACTCGGCCCGGAGGCGCCGTTGATCGCGATCGGCGGTGGCCTCGGAGCTCTTGCCGTGCACCTGGCACGCAAGGACGCACCTCCCATGGCGGCGACCATCATGGCGTCCGCCGGGAGTTTCGCCGCGATCAGCACACTGCTGGGCTCCCCCATCCTCGGTGCCTTCCTGATCATGGAAGCGGCAGGGATCAGCGGCGCCACGCTGAGTCTGGTTGCGCTCCCCGGACTGCTCGCGTCCGGCATCGGCGCACTGATCTTCGTCGGACTGGACTCGTGGACCGGACTCGGTAGCTTCTCGCTGTCCATCGGAGCGGTGCCGCCGGCTGTCGCGCCCACGTTGGCGACCATGGCATGGGCCGTCCCGATCGGCGTCGTCGGAGCGCTGCTGGGCTGGTCCATCCGGTGGCTCGGACTGTCGTTGCGGCCGCTCGTGCATGTCAACCGGGTGCTCGTCACCGCCGGTCTGGGTCTGCTGATCGGCTTGTCGGCGACCGTCTACCAACTCGTCAGCGGCAACAGCTTCACCCAGGTGCTGTTCTCCGGGCAGCAAGCCCTGCCTGGATTGGTGGCGGGGGCCGCGGGCTATTCGGTCGGCGTGCTGGTATTGCTGATCGTCTGCAAGGCACTCGCCTACGGCCTTTCATTGAGCGCCTTCCGCGGCGGACCGGTGTTCCCTGCGATGTTCATCGGGGCGGCCATCGGCATCGCGATCAGCGGGCTGCCGGGAATGAGCCTCGCACCCGCCATCGGCATGGGCATCGGCGCGATGTGCGCCGCCATGCTGCGGCTGCCGCTGACCTCGACACTGCTGGCAACCCTGCTGCTCGGTGCCGACGGGGTGTCCGTCACTCCGCAGGTCGTCGTTGCGGTGGTCGTCTCCTACGTCGTGGTGAACGTGCTGCCCACGCCCCATTTCAAGGAACGACAGTCGCTGCCGGGACGTCCGCCAGCGGCCGTCGAGTCGGCGGACCACTGACCTCGGCGGTTCAGGAACCCAGGCAGTCCACGATCCAGGCAGTTCGTCACTTCGGTGGTTCAGCACCTCAGCGGACCGGCACACGAAACGCGCTGCCCACACCAACCCCCGCGCCACGAAGAACCGTCAGCCTGATGCCTCGTCCGGGCCGGATCCGGTCCGCTTCTCCGGCGGACGATGCTTCCTGGCCACTCCACGAGTCGCCGCGGACGAGAGCAGCCGGATGATCACACCAAGGACCACCAGGTTCAGCAGCATCTGGACGGTGACCAGGCCCCGCATCGTGTCCGTGGCCGCGACGATGTCGCCGAACCCGACCGTGGCGAACACCGTCACGGTGAAGTAGAGCGCGGTGGTGTGGTTGAGCGGGCGGGAGAAGACGTCGGGGTCGGTCAACGAGTACGACAGGTAGATCCTGGCGAAGATCAGCAGATACAACGCGATCACGATGGTCAGTGACTCGACAGCCCGCATGATCGGGTACTTGGCGTGGACGATGGCCGGCACCTGCAGGCCGACGATCACGCCGAAGATGATCAGCGCGAGCGCCAGGTCGACCAAGTCGGACTCATCACTGCCGCTGGATTTGGTCGGAAGAAAGAAGAAGGCGCAGAACAGCAGTGTCAGCGACAGCACCATCCGGGCCGCCATGCCCAGACCGAGTTTCCAAGCGACCCGCCGATCCGTCGGCAGCGGTGGCACAGGCGACATTTCCGTCATACCGAAACCCTGCCTCGTTCCCCCGCGCTACGCCACGCGCGGCGCGCCGAAGACGGCGAGCGTCGCCGCGCTCCCCACACAGCAGATCACCATGATCATCGCGCCGGTCCAACCCGCACCGTCGTAGATCAGCGCGCCGGCGAATCCGAGCACGCTCGAGCCCGCGTAATAGGACAACGAGTAGAGCGCGGAGGCCTGTGAACGAGCGGCCGGCACCCGCTCCCCCGCCCAGGTCGCCGCGATGGCGTGCGCGACGAAGAAGCAGAACGTGGTGGCCACCAGGCCGGTGAGCACGACGGGCAGCGGCGGGGCGAGCATCATGCCGGCCCCGGCAGCCATGCCGTAACCGGCCCCCGCGAGAATCCGCCGACGACCGAACCTGCCGACCAGCCGGCCGACGCCCGACGACCCGACAGTGCCGACGAGGTAGGTCAGGAACAAAAGGCTGACGACCGAGGCGGGCAATCGGTACGGGTCGTCGAGCAAGTGGAACCCGATCAGGTTGTAGATGGTGACGAACGCTCCCATCAGCAGGAAGGCCTGTGCGTAGAAGACCCTCACAGTTCGGTCGGCCAGGGCGAGCCTGATCCGGTCCCGCTGGCGGACCGGCGCAGGCCCGCAAGGTGCGCGGGGCCGTGCCACCTCACCCCTGGTCGGCGGCGACGCCGCATCACGGGGCAACAGCACGACAAAGGCGACCACGGCGGCGGTGACCAGCACCGCGGTGGTGGCCAGCCCCCAGCGCCAACCTGCCACCGCACTGACCGCACCTGTCACCACCCGGCCGGACAGCCCGCCGATCGTCGTGCCTGCGATGTACAACCCGCCGACGGCGGAGGTCCTGCCCCTGGGCGCGGTGGCCACCAGATGGGCCATGGCCAATGCCGGCAATGCGCCCAATGCGAGTCCGGAGACCGCCCGCAGTGCCAGCAGGACCGGGAAGTTCGGCGAGAGCGGCAGCAGCGCACCCGCCGCCGCGGTGATCGCCGCCGAGATCATCATCGCCTTGACCCGGCCGATCCGGTCGGCCAACGCCGCCCAGGGTAGGACCGATACGGCCAGCGCGCCGGTTGCCACGGAGACGGCAAGGGCGGCAGTGGATTCGCGAAGATCCCACTCTGCCGCGAGCGCCGGCAGCACGGCCTGGACGGCGTAGAGCTCGGAAAAGGTGGCGATGCCACCGGCGAACAGGGCGGCCGACAGCCTGCGGGTGTCCGCCGAGGGCTCGGTGGATGTCAAGGCCGATCCGGCACTGTCAGGGCCGACCCCGGCGACGTCGCAGGCGCCCCCGCCGACGTCACGGCGCCGCAACGGCGGCGGCCTGTGCGGCGCGAGCTCACACTGCCCAGTCGACCGGATCGCCGCCCCGCCCGACGAGCATCGCGTTGGCCCTGGAGAACGGGCGGGACCCGAAGAAGCCGCGATCTGCGGACATCGGCGACGGGTGCGCCGAGGCGATGACAGGGGTGTCGTCGAGCATCGGCCGGAGCGTCTGGGCGTCCTTGCCCCACAGCACTGCCACGAGCGGCCCACCGCGCTCGACGAGAGCCCTGATCGCGGTTTCGGTGATCGGCTCCCACCCTTTGCCCCGATGGGACGCCGGTCGGCCGGGCTCCACGGTCAGCACCCGGTTCAGCAACAGCACGCCCTGGTCCGACCACGCGGTGAGATCACCGTGCAGCGCCGGGGTGATGCCCAGGTCGGCATGCAGTTCGCGGTAGATGTTGGCCAGTGACCGCGGCAGCGGTCGCACGTGACGATCGACGGCGAAGGACAGACCGATCGGGTGCCCCGGTGTCGGATACGGGTCCTGACCGACGATCAGCACCCTGACCTCACTCATCGGTCGCTCGAACGCGCGCATCACCGCCGTCCCCGCTGGAAGGTAGGTCCGGCCGGCGGCCACCTCTGCACGCAGGAACTCGCCCATCGAAGCGATCCGGTCGGCGACCGGGTCCAGCGCGGCTGCCCACTCCGGGTCGATGATCGTGTTCAAAGGCGCGGGCATCGTTCTTCCTCGGTCTGCTCGGTCGGATGGTGCAACGGTCATTCGGATCGGGACGCGGGACTTGGACGGTGCGCGGTCACTGCCCACCGGTCGCCGCGACGTGCCGGCCCGTCGGGTCACCTCGCGGGTGGACCGCCGCCTGGGCCGGCGGATCCGTCAACCGAAGTGATCCCAGCCCGCTGCGGCGGTCCACAGCGCGCCGTCGACGGACACCCCGCTGCCGGCCCCGACCGCGCCGATCACCGACCAGCCTTCGGGAAGTGCGGCGCCCCGCGGGAAGGTCGCGGCCAGCGCGTGGTCGTCACCGCCGGTGAGTGCCCACTCCAGGTGATTTCTGCCGAGCGCGGAGGCAACCTCGACCAGCCGGGCGTGCACCGGCAGCGCGGTCGTCCGGACATTGATCGCGACGCCCGAGGCGGTCGCGATGTGGCCGAGATCGGCCAGCAGTCCATCGGAGATGTCGATCATCGCGGTGGCGCCGGCGGCGGCGGCGGCCGGACCGGCCGACAACGGTGGATCGGGGACCCGGTAGGCACCGACGGCCGCTGCCGGTGATCGGAACCCTCTGGACAGCACCGCCAAACCTGCTGCGGCCCAGCCCAACCGGCCGTTGACGGCGACGACATCGCCCGCTTCCGCCCCGGAACGCAGCACCGGATCGGCGCCCCGCAGCTCACCCAGCACGGTCACCGAGATGGTGAGTACGTCGGACCGGGTCAGATCGCCACCCACCACCCCGGCACCGGCCGCGACCGCCTCCCGGTTCAGCCCACGGCCGATGTCGGACAGCAGTGCCGACGGCGTCTGCGCCGGCGCGCTGATGCCCACCAGCAGCGCGGTCGGGGCCGCTCCCATCGCGGCGATGTCGGCCATCGCCGCGAGCGCTGCCCGCTGCCCGATCTGTTCGCCGCTGGCCCATTCGGTGCGGAAGTGCACGCCGTCGACCAGGACGTCGACGCTGGCCACGACCCTGCCGTCGGGGACGGCAACGACGGCGGCGTCGTCGCCGGGGCCGATCAGCGTGCTCGCCGGCTGCGTCATCGCCTCGGTGACGCGGTCGATCACCGCGAACTCGCCGGTCGCCCCGAGGCTGCCCGGCGGCGCACCGGCGGCGGGACCGGCCGGGTCACCGGCTCCGCGGGTGGCACCGGGAGAAGATCGTCTGTCCGTGGGGGATGTGGGAATGGGGCACCTCGCTCAAGAAGTTGACGCTGAAGAAGTTGACGCTGAAATTTGACGCTGAAACTGTCACTGCACCTGTGGCTGTCGATCGTGTCGTGCGCGGTGTCATCGTGCCCGACCACAGCGACCACTGACACCACCAGGTGCTGCTGCGAGACCTGTACCTGACCCCGGCGAATGGACCGCCGCCGAGATCCCCGCCGACCTGGACACCACCGTTCAGCTGGTGCTCCGGGCCCGGGGCATGCACGAGCGGGGCATACCGGTCCGTCCGGGCGGTCCACCTTTCGAACGCGGTGACGACCAGGCCTTGCGCAGATCCACTTGATTGACCTCGCTTCTGACCCACCCGCCGGCCCGGTCAGCGTTGGTGTGAGCGACCACCGCGGCCATCGCGATCCTCTCCATCGCCCGGACCGCTGCGGCCAGACGCCCTCCGCGCGGCCCCCAGACCGTCACCTCCGCCGTCGGCTTCGCCAGATGATTCGGCGATTCACGCGCCTATGTGAACGGTCGCTGTCAACCTTCCTACGGCGACAAGTACCCATTGCGCGGGCCAAAGGGATACGCGTTCTGCCGTGATTCACCCTCGAGCCAGCCGCGACCGCGCTTTCGTCAGGTGCGGAATTCGGGGCCGCGTCCACGGGAGTGCCGGAATGCAAGATCGTCGGCGTATTTCTTTCGAATGAACGTCAGTTGATTGTCAGGTCCGCTGCCGCATGGCACTGCGAAGGTGAGGTGGGTGGTGCGAACCTCTACGAACACCAGTTCGATCGAACCCGGTCCCGGTCATCCTGGCGGGACATCGACGCGTGCTCCAGGGCCAGGGCCCTGATCAGCCCGCCGGGAGACGTGAGGTCTTCATGGAGGAACTGCGGGATCCCGGGGTGACGATTGTCCTGGAGACACATTTCATGGAGGAGGCCCTGAGGTCGGCGGACCGGGTGGCCGTGATCGTGAACGCCTTGTGATGCGCCGCGCCCGTCCCCCCAAGCCAGCGGCCACATCTGAAGGACCAGCACGCACCGACACTCCCGGTCCGATCCCGCATCGGCGCCGTGAAGTCGGTCGTTTCGCGCAGCTGAGGCCGGCCGCCTTGGCCGCTTCCCCCTCGGGCCCACCGACCATTCCCGATCAGGTCGGGCCGTCGTTGTCCGAGCTCCGGCCGGCGCACTGGCACCGTGCGCTCCTCGTTCTCGCCGCGATGATGGGCGGTCTGGTGATCCTGCACAGCGCCGGCGTCCTCCTGGACCCGCGCGAGGTCACCAACGCCGGAGTGTGGCTGAAGCCGCTGAAGTTCAGCCTGTCCATTGGTATCTATTCGCTCACGCTCGCCTGGCTCATCGGACGGCTGCCGTCGGGCGCCCTCGCCACGATCGCGAAAATTGCCGGCACGATCGCCGCGACCGGGCTCGCGATCGAAATGGTCATCATCGACGGGTTCGCCCTGGTCGGGGAGACCAGTCACTTCAACCTGAGCACCCCCTTCCATGCAGCGATGTGGCACACGATGGCCGCGTCCATCGTGGTGGTCTGGGTGATGACCTTCGTCGTGGCCGCCTTGCTGTTCCGGGCTCCGCTGGGGGATGCGGCCCGCACTCTCGCCATCCGGGCCGGGGCCCTCATCGCCCTGGCTGGGATGGCACTCGCCTTCCTGATGACCGGTCCCAAGGCCGGCCAGATCGGTGATCACCCCGGTGTCGTCGGGGCGCACACCGTCGGGCTCGCGGATGGCGGCGCGGGGCTCCCGCTGCTCGGCTGGAGCACGGTTGCCGGCGATCTGCGGGTCCCGCATTTCGTCGGCATGCACGCCCTCCAGGCGCTACCTCTCTTCGTGCTCCTGCTCGAACTGCTTGCCTGGAAGCTACCGGCATTGCGGGACGCCCGTCGGCGTTCGCGGCTCGTCCTGCTCGCTTCCGCCACCTTCGCTTCGACACTCGTCCTGCTGACCGCACAGGCGCTCATCGGTCAGTCGATCGTTGCACCCTCCGGCACCATCCTGACCAGCGGAATCATCCTGGCCGGCGCTGCCGTCACCGCCACCATCGTGATCATGAAAACGTGGTCCGTTTCGCGACGCGAACCGCCCCCACCACCGCCGGATCACATCGATCGCTCGCCAAGAACAGCGACCTGACCACCTCCAGGTCCCGCTCTCGCCCTCACGAACCGGAGGAATCACATGAAGACGTACAAGGTCATCACCGTGCGCGGTGGCTGGTTCAAAGAGAAGGCTTCCGAGAACTTGGAAGCGACGCTGAACAAGCATGCGATCGAGGGATGGCGAGTCGTCAATTCCTTCTGGCTAACGGGCAGCAGCTCCATCACGACCGTCCTGGAACGCGATGCTGACTGAGCCCAGCATCAGCCCGATGCCATGAGTGCTCGGCATCCGGGCCGGGGTGGCGAGTGATGACGGTGCTCGATCGGCCCGAATGTGCGGGCAACAACCCCCATGCACGCAGACGACCTCAGGAAGGCTGACACCCTGCGACAACTTCTCACAGTCCTTGCTCTCGGCCTCGTTTCCCTCGTGCCGGGAAGTACACCCGACGGAGCGATCGAGGACTTCATCGATAGCGAGATGCCTGCTTCCGGCGTTCCCGGCCTGGCGTACGCCGTCGTGGAGGACGGTGAGATCACCACGGCCGGAGAGCGCGGCGTGGTCAGGATCGGCGGTGACACCCAAGTCACACCGGACACTCAATTCGCGATCGGCTCGATCTCCAAGAGCTTCACGGCGCTTGCAGTCATGCAGCTCGTCGAGGCCGGCGAGATCGACGTAGAGGCCGAAATCTCGCAGTACCTCGACGGCTTCTCGGGCGGGCCTGCCGGCGCCATCACGATCCGGCAGCTGCTCAGCCACACCAGCGGCTTCTCCACACTGCAAGGCAACGGCAGTGCCGCTGCATCCCAAGGGAGCGACGCGAACGCGAAGGACGTGCTCGAGCGCTCGGTCGACGCACGCGCCGACGTGAACCCTGCGTACGGACCTGGAGAGCGGTTTGAGTACTCGAACCTCAACTACCAGATTCTTGGCCGCCTGATCGAAGTCGTGAGCGGGCGGGGGTTCCAGGCCTACGTGACGTCCAACATTCTCGAGCCGGCAGGGATGGAGCACACCTTCGTCGCCGACGGCGAAATCCATGACTCGATGGCAACCGGGCACACTTCGTGGTTCGCCACCAAGCGAGCACTGGCCGAGAACCCGGCCGACCGCGCAACGGCCCCCCAAGGCGGAATCATCTCGACCGCCGGCGACATGGCGAGCTACCTGCAGATGATGATGAACGGCCAGGACGACGTGCTCAGCGCCGCGGGCAAGGCGCAGATGATGCGCCCGGCCAGCGCCGCATCGCCGGGCTACGGCTTCGGCTGGTACGTGGAACAGAGCAACGGGGGTGTGTGGCACACCGGCGTGACCCCCGGTTTCGAGTCATTGGCGTGGATGCTCCCCGCTCAGAAGAAGGGGGCGGTCGTGCTCGTCAACGGGGTAGGTGGAATCGGCTTCGCGGAGACGACCGAGCTCCGCACCGGCATCGCTGCCAGAGGGATCGGCATCGACTACGCCGGCGAAGGCTCCCGCCTGCCCCAGAAGGCCCTGTTCATCGGCCTCGTGCTCCTGCCGATCGTCTACCTGCTCAGCATGATCTGGGCGTGGCGTCACCGCGCCGCGATACGCGCCAAGTCGGGCATCGCCGGCCGGTTCAGCCTGTGGTTCCCGCTGCTCACCACGCTCGTCGCAGCTTGGGTCATCCTTGCTCTGGTGCCACGTCTGTTCGGCTCACCACTGGCCAACCTCAACCTGTTCCAACCCGACTTCGTCCTGGCGCTCATCGCGACCGCAGTAACGGGTGTGCTATGGGCCGTGTTCAGGCTTTTGGTGGCCTGTACCGGTCGGTCCGGCACCGCTTGAACGCCAGCGAACCCACGCGCTGCCGGAACGCGTTCATCGCCGCGAGCGCCGACCGTGGCAGATCTCGGTGAACGGAGCCGCCCTGAGCGCATGTGCGGACAGAGCCGGAGGCTGATCGCGGCGGCGTCGGTGGTGCCGCTACGCTCGGGCGGCGAACCCGTCGCGAGACTGCTGAAAGGGGCACACCGTGGTGCAGGCGTTCATCCTCATCCAGACCGAGGTCGGCCAGGCTGCCGCGGTGGCCAAGGCGATCGCCGAGCTGCCGGGGGTCACCAGCGCCGAGGACGTGACCGGCCCCTATGACGTGATCGTGCGGGCCGAGGCGAACAGCGTCGACGAACTCGGCAAGCTCGTGGTCGCCCGGGTGCAGGGTGTCTCCGGCATCACCCGCACGCTCACCTGCCCCGTCGTCCACCTCTGAGCTCGGACTCGCCCGCCAACGGCGCAGCACCGATCGCAGTGTCCGACCAGCCCGTCGGTGGAGATGCCCGGCCACCGGTCGTCCGGGACGGCTTGCCGCGCTGGCGGCTGATCGCAGCGATCACCCTGCCGCTGGTGGCGATCGTGGTGGTCATCGTCCTGGCGTCGGTAGTCCGTTCGCGCCCCGACAGCTCGGTCAACGACCCCCTCCCAGTGTCGTCGGTGGATGCACCGGGTGCGGCCAGCCCCGCCTGCGCCGCACTGGCAGCTGCGCTACCGGAACAACTGGGCGGTCTGCAGCGCCGGCAGCTCGTCCAGGGCGACGACCCGCAGCTCGCCGGCGTGGCGGCCTGGGGAGAGCCTGCTGTGGTGATGCGCTGCGGATTGCCGACACCTCAAGAGCTCACTTGTTCGGCCACCATCCAGCAGGTCGACCAGGTGGCGTGGCTGCCGCTCACCGGCAGTGGGGCCACCACCTACCTGGCGGTGGACCGTTCGGTCCGGGTGGCCCTGACCATCCCGGACACCGAAACGAATACCGGCCCCTGGCAGCAGATGTCGCAGATCATCGGCTCGACGCTGCCGGCCCGACCGATCTGCGAGAACGGCGTGCCGATGCCCGTCACCGGTGACTGAGTTCCGGCGGTCGACGGCCTTGGGTCTCGTCCACCGACCGGCCGCGTTGTCAGGTCAGCGCAGCCCGGTGCCCCTGGCCAGCGCGGTCCGGATCAGCACGGTGATCAGTTCGCGGTAGGAGACACCGCCGGCCGCCCACATCCGCGGGTACATCGAGATGGGGGTGAAACCGGGCAGGGTGTTCACCTCGTTGATCACCACATCGCCGTCGGGCCGGACAAAGAAGTCCACCCGCGCCAGGCCCTGCGCGTCGAGCGCGGCGAACGCCCGGCGGGACAGGTCGTGGATCCGCTCGGTCACCCCCCGCGGCAGCTCCGCCGGGATGTCGAAGGTGGCGACATCATCGAGGTACTTGGCGTCGAAGTCGTAGAAGTCGTGGTCGCCGCCCACCTTGATCTGCGCGGTCGGTGACGCCTCCACCCGACCGTCGGGGAACTCCAGGACGCCGCATTCCACCTCGCTGCCGAGCACGGCGGCTTCCACCAGCACCTTGGGGTCGGTGCGCCTTGCGTAGTCGATGGCCGCCTCGAGGTCGTCCCAGGAGTCGACCCGGCTGACACCCAGCGACGAGCCGGCACGGGCCGGCTTGACGAACAGCGGAAGGCCCAACCGTTCCCGGTCCGCGGCGCCCAGCGTCGACACGCCTGGTCGCAGCACCGCCCAGTCCCCGACCGGCAGCCCCTCGGCCGCGAGCAGCTTCTTGGTGAACTCCTTGTCCATCCCGGCCGCCGAGGCCAGCACTCCCGCGCCGACGTACGGCACCCCGGCCAGTTCGAGCAGCCCCTGGATCGTGCCGTCTTCGCCGTAAGGGCCGTGCAGTACGGGGAATACCACGTCGACGTCGGTGACGGCCAGGGCGGCCGCGGGCTCGAGGGAGACCATCGCGGCCGCCGTCGGGTCGGCGGTCAGGGCCACCGCCGAGCCGGTCGTGACGCTCGGCAGCTCGCGGCCGACGGCTGCCGGGATCGCATCCGGGTCGATCACCAGCCAGCTGCCTTCCGGGGTGATGCCCACCGCGGTGACCTCGAACTGCTCGGGGTCGATGTTGGCCAGCACACCTGCGGCCGAGATGCAGGAAACGGGATGCTCACCGCTCCGGCCGCCGAACACGACGGCCACCCGGATCCGCTCGGAACTCATGAGCACAGACCATAGGGGCTCAGCCGCCGGCCGCCCGCGTCCGACTCGCGCTGCCGGCGACCGGTGCCGGCTCCTGGCGGTGAAACGGCCCCGGTCGATGGGCAGCACCATGATCGTCGAAGATCGTGTCCCCCACGGCAGCAATATCCTTCACGATCAGCAGCCTGCGCTGACTGCGAGCGATGGCGCGGCAACTGGACCTCGCGCCGGACCGGGCAACACAGCGCTCACGCCGGAAGGCGGCGGACGGGACGGATCACTCCGGGCTGTGCGGCTGGTCCATCATGAATCTGATCATCTGCGTCGGCGGCAGGTGCCGGTAACAGACCTGGTACACCGACTCGGTGATCGGCATGTCGATCTTGTGCCGAAGCGCCAGATCACGCACCGACCGGCAGCTGACCACCCCCTCGGCGACCTGACCGCCCGTCGCCTCCAGCGCCGCCTCCAGGCCGATCCCGGCGGCAAGCCGGCCGCCGAGGGTGCGGTTACGCGACAGCGGTGACGAGCACGTCGCGACCAGGTCGCCCAACCCCGCCAGCCCGGCGAAGGTGGCGGGGGTCGCGCCCAGTTCGACCCCGAGCCGGGTCACCTCGTTGAGCCCTCGGGTGATCAATGACGCGGACGTGTTCAGCCCGAGGCTGAGGCCGTCCGCGATGCCGCAGGCCAGCGCGACGATGTTCTTGCCGGTGCCGGCGATCTCCGCGCCGATCACATCGGTGATCGTGTAAGGGCGGAAATACGATGTGGCGCAGGCGACCTGCACGGCCACGGCCCGGTCGTGGTCGGTGCACGCCAGCACGGCGGCAGTAGGCCGCTCGAGCGCGATCTCCACCGCGAGGTTCGGCCCGGTGAGCACCACGATCCGGGCCGGATCGACCTGACCGACCCGCTCGATCACCTCGCTCATCCGCAGGCCGGTGCCGATCTCGACGCCCTTGGCCAGCGACACGATCGGCACAGTCGGCGGCAGCGAATCACGAAATACCCGCAGGTTTTCCCGCAGCGCCTGGCTGGGCACCCCGAGCACGACCGCGTCCACCCCGTCGAGGGCTGCGTCGAAGTCCGAGGTCGCGGTGAGCGTGTCCGGCAGCCGGACACCGGGGAGGTACTCGGCGTTCTGGTGCCGGGCGCCGATTGAGTCGGCAACCACCTGACGCCTGGCCCACAGCGTCACCGACGTGCCCGCGTCGGCCAGCACCTTGGCGTAGGTCGTGCCCCAGGAGCCGGCGCCCAGCACCGCGACCCGCTGGATCGGTCGCTGAACTCCGGTCAACTGCCCGAACCCTGGGCAGGCGGCGGCCCACCTTGCTGAGCCTCCTGCGCGGCGTCGGCTGCAGCGCGCTTGGCGAGCCGCTCTGCCTTCTTCAGGTCGAAGAACTCGGCAGGCGGCGTCTCGCCGCGAACCTCGGCGACCATGTCCCGCACTGCCGTCATGATCAGCAGCGACGCGTCGCGGATGGACCTCGCGTCGACCGGCCGGGAGCGCAGTTCGGTGAGATCAACGGGGTCACCGAAGACGATGTGGATGTCCTTGCGCGGGAAAGGGTGGAACTTTCGGCCTGGGGCGTAGGAGTCGTAGACCAGGTTGGTGCCCCAGTGGGCGACGGGGATCACCGGGAAATCACCCGACAGCGCCAACGCGCCTGCGCCGGGCCGGGGGCGCATCGGCCAATGACCAGGGTCGCGGGTGACCGTGCCCTCCGGGTAGATCAGCACCACCCTGCCCTTGCGCAGCGCCTCGGTAGCCAGTTCCAGGCTCGCCTGGCCCGCTCCCGCGCCGCCCCGCTCGACCGGGATCTGGTCCGACCCGGCCAGTGCACCGCCGAGCACGGGCACCTTCCACAGCGAGGCCTTCGCCAAGAACCTGGGAATGCGTCCGGACTTGCGCACCGCCACCGAGTCGTACAGCGGGTCCAGGTGCGAGACATGGTTGGCGACCAACAGGAACCCACCCCGGAGCTGGATCTTCTCCAAGCCGCTGATCCGCTTGCGGCCGAGCACGAACGCGAGCGGGTACATGACCGCCTGACAGAAGGTCAGCCACGCGTTGCCTTTCTCATGGACCGGACTGCGCGCCACATCGGCTCCTCTTCAAACGCCGGCTGCCGGCAAGCGCCCGGGCATGTTCCCGCGTCGGCAGATGTGCCGATCACCCTAAGGCCTGCCCTTCGCCGGCCGCCGCGTCCGGTCACCTACTCCGGTCACCGACTCCTGTCGCCGACGCGCTATGAGGGGTGCTGTGTGGCATTCGCCGGTGGGCGCACGGGAGAATGACGCGGTGACTGCCAGCAGAGGTTCCCGCACGACGACCAGCACGACCGCAGCCGCGCGCCCGGGGCCGCGGCCGGGAGCGACCGGCGCCGACGCGCAGCCGGCCCGGCGACGGATCACCCCCGGCGAACAGGACAGTGTCGACGAGGCGAACCCGGCCGCGGCAGGAACCCAGACCCCGGCCATGGCAGAGACCGAACCCCCTCCCGCAGCAACACCTCCGGTCCAATTGCGGCCCGCATCCGCGCACGCACCGGCGTCGGCCGACGGGCTCGGCACCTTCACCGGCCGCATGGTTGTCGAGGAGACGGCGGTCGAACCGTTCCACGGTGGTTCTTCCGAAGCCGTTCGGGAGACCGCCCCCGACGACGAACCCCTGCCCGAGGATCGGTTCTCCAACCGCGAGTTGTCCTGGCTCGACTTCAACGCCAGGGTGCTCGCTCTCGCGGAGGACCCCGGCCAGCGGCTGTTGGAGCGCGCGAAGTTCCTGGCGATCTTCGCCTCCAACCTCGACGAGTTCTACATGGTGCGGGTGGCGGGTCTGAAGCGCCGCCGGGACATGGGGTTGTCGGTCACCAGTACGGACGGCCTGACCGCGTCCGAGCAGCTGGCGTTGATCTCCGCGCGCACCCAGGAACTGGTCGACCGCCAGGGGCGCTGCTTCACCGACGACGTCCTGCCGGCAATGGCCGAGGCAGGCATCCGCATCGTGCATTGGCAGTCCATCGATCCGGAGGACCGCGCCCGGCTCGCGGATTACTTCACCTCGCAGATCTTCCCGGTGCTGACACCGCTGGCGGTGGACCCGGCGCATCCGTTCCCGTACATCTCCGGGCTCAGCCTGAACATGGCGATCATCGTGCGCGATCCGGAGACCCGTGCCGAGCGCTTCGCCCGGGTGAAGGTGCCCAACAACGTGGACCGGTTCGTCCGGGTGCGGCGCGGTGTCAACGACTTCCTGCCGTTGGAGGATCTGATCGCGGCACACCTCGCAGAACTGTTCCCCGGCATGGATGTGGTGGAGCACCAGGTCTTCCGAGTCACCCGCAACGCCGATCTGGAGGTCGAGGAAGACCGCGACGAGGATCTGCTGCAGGCGCTGGAACGGGAACTCGCCCGGCGCCGGTTCGGCCCGCCGGTGCGGCTGGAGATCAACGACACGACCAGCGAGCGGGTTCTGGCACTGCTGCTCGGGGAGCTCGACGTCGACCCGTCGGATGCGGTGGAAGTTCCTGGGCTGCTGGATCTGTCGAGCCTGTGGCAGCTGTACGGGCTGGACAAACCGACGCTCAAGGATCCCCCGTTCGTGCCGGCCACCAACCCCGCCTTCGCCGAGGGCGAGACGCCCAAGAGCGTCTTCGCGACGCTGCGCGACGGAGATGTGCTGCTGCACCACCCCTATGAGTCGTTCGCCACCACGGTGCAGCGGTTCATCGAGCAGGCTGCGGCCGACCCGCAGGTGCTGGCGATCAAGCAGACCCTCTACCGGACCTCGGGCGACTCACCGATCGTCGATGCACTGATCTCGGCGGCCGCCGCAGGAAAGCAGGTGGTCGCGCTGGTCGAGATCAAGGCTCGGTTCGACGAGCAGGCGAACATCTCCTGGGCAAAGGCATTGGAGCGGGCCGGTGTGCACGTCGTCTACGGGCTCGTCGGCCTCAAGACCCACTGCAAGACGGCGCTGGTGATCCGTCAGGAAGGCCGCACGCTGCGCCGCTACTGCCATATCGCCACCGGCAACTACAACCCCAAGACCGCACGCATCTACGAGGATCTCGGACTGCTCACCGCCGACCCCGACATCGGCGCGGACCTCACCGACCTGTTCAACGTGCTGACCGGCTACTCGCGGCAGACCGAGTACCGGAACCTGTTGGTGGCGCCGCATTCCATTCGCAGCGGGATCATCGCGCGGATCGAACGGGAGATCGAACACCAGCGCGCCGGTCGGGGTGGTCTGGTTCGGCTCAAGATGAACTCCATCGTCGACGAGAAGGTGATCGACGCCCTGTACCGGGCATCTCGCGCCGGGGTGACCGTGGACGTGACGGTCCGCGGCATCTGCGCTCTGCGCGCGGGCGTCCCGGGATTGAGCGAGAACATCACCGTGCGCTCGATCGTCGGCCGGTTCCTGGAGCACTCGCGGATCTTCTACTTCCGCAACGGGGGCGAGAACGAGGAGTACTGGATCGGCAGTGCCGACATGATGCACCGCAACCTCGACCGCCGCGTCGAGGCGCTGGTGCAGGTCAAGGATCCCGGCGCGACCGACGTCATGGCAGGACTGTTCGAGATGGCCGCCAATCCCGAGACCCGTTGCTGGGTGCTCGGTCCGGACGGCTGGTCCAAGTGGCCACCGAACGGCGGCGGCAAGGACATGCAGGAAGAGTTGCTCCGCCGGGGCGTCGCCCGTGGCGAATGACTCCTTCGGCCCGGTCATCCAGGCAGCGGGAGGCGTGCTCTGGCGACCCTCGCGCCGTTTCGGTGTCCGGGTCGCGTTGGTGCACCGTCCGCGGTACGACGACTGGTCGCTGCCCAAGGGCAAGGCAGAGCCGGGTGAGGTCCCGATCGTCACCGCCGCACGCGAAGTCGAGGAGGAGACCGGTTGCCGTGCGGCGATCGGTCGCTCGCTGACGACCGTCTCGTACAAGGCGAACGGCGGACCGAAGACGGTTCACTACTTCGCGGCCAGACGCGTCGGCGGCACCTTCGTCCCCAACAAGGAGGTCGATCAACTCGCGTGGCTGCCGGTGCCCCGAGCAGCGGAACTGATGACCTACGAGTTCGACCAGGCGGTGCTGTCGACTTTTGCCCTCGAACCACCCGCGTTGACCGGCATCGTCCTGGTCCGCCACGCCAGGGCGGGACGCCGGGACGACTACAGCGGTGAGGATGCGATGCGCCCGTTGGATGCCAAGGGACGCAAGCAGGCTCAGCGGCTGGCCGATGAATTGAGTGCCTTCGCGCCGGACGCGATCCACAGCGCACCGTTGGAACGATGCAGGGCCACAGTGGCGCCGCTGGCCGAAAGGCTCGGCAAGGACGTGGTCTTCGAGCCGGTCCTGGCGGAGGACGCCTACCGCGACGATCCGGCGGGCGCCCGGCGGCGGCTGGTCGAGCTCGCTGTCGAACAGAGCGAGGGCGGCACGATCCTGGTGTGCAGTCAGGGCGGCGTCATCCCCGGCGTGGTCAAGTCGCTGGCCGGCCGGTCGGATGTGCCGATTGGTGAGGTCGGCACACCGAAGGCCGCCTATTGGTATCTCTCGTTCGACGATCGCCGGATGGTGCAGGCGGATTCCTATCCGTCACCGAAGGTCTGATCCGCCGGACGAGCTACGCGGCGGTTCCGGACACCGCGATCAGATGCTCGTTCCGGAGAGCCTTCCGGACAGCGAAGAACCGGCGGGTGGGCGAATGGCCCCACCTACCGGTTCGTCGATGTTGAACAGGTCTTGCTCTCGCGCTCGTGGCCGAGGTGCTACTTGGCGGCCTTCGCCGGGGTGCGGCGGGCTGCCGGCTTCGACGCAGCCTTCGGCGCGGCCGCCTTTGCGGCAGGTGCGGCCTTGGCGGCGGTGGCGCGCGGCGCCCTGGTGGTCGTGGTCTTGGCAGCGGCCGTCTTCGGCGCTGCAGCGGCGGCCGGCTTCGCGGCAGCCGCGCGGGTGCGGGTGGTGGTTGCCGCCGGCTTCGAGGCGGCAGCGCGGGTCCGGGTCGTGGTGGTGGCGGCCTTCGGCGCAGCCGCGGCACGAGTTGTCCTGGCGGCCGGGGCCTTTGCCGGCGCGGCGGCGCTCGTGCCGGCCTTCGCCGCAGCAGCGGCGGCGCGGGCACTGGTCGGCTTGCCGGTCGCCTTGGGCAGCTTGACGGTACCGGCGATGACATCCTTGAAGTACTTCCCCGGCCGGAATGCAGGCACCGTCGTCTTCTTCACCTTGACGGCTTCACCGGTGCGCGGATTGCGCGCGGTACGCGCTGCCCGCAAGCGCTTCTCGAAGACGCCGAAGCCGGAGATGGAGACGTTCCGGCCCTTTTGCACCTCGCGCTGGACCAGATCGATGAATCCCTCGACCGCGGCCTGCGCGGCCTTCTTGTCCCCGTCCAACCGCTCGGCGAGCTGGTTGATCAGATCGGTCTTGTTCACTGTCCCTCCCAGGACTCTCCGGCCACGGCAGAATGGGGCCGATTGGTCGCACACGGTAGGCGCAAAATCGCGCAAGCGCTAGTGCAACGCGCCTAGGAGTCACTGTGTTCTAACGGTTCTCACACAATCTGGAGCAGTGCGAGAGCCGTTCGGTGGGAGGTGACCGTTGCGCTGAGTAACAATCCCGAGATGCGAATTGTCCTGCGAGACAGGCACTTTCGCATCACCATCAGGCTTGACCTGCCGCGATCACGGCCTGGGCAACCATCAACGGGTGGTCGGCAGGAATGCCGACCGACGGCTCTCAAATTTCTCGATCTCGTCGGCGTGCCGCAGTGTCAATGAGATGTCGTCCCAGCCTTCGATCAATCGCCACCGGGTATAGGGATCGACCGAGAATGGGATCACCAGAGATCCGGCCGAGACAGTTTGCAGCTCTAGGTTGACCGTCACCGATGTCCCCGGCTGATTCTCCAGCAACTTCCACAGCAGCTCGACATCGTCTTGGGTCACCTCAGCGGCCAGCAGTCCACCCTTGCCCGCATTGCCGCGGAAGATGTCCGCGAAGCGAGGCGAGATCACCACCCGGACGCCGTAATCCATCAGCGCCCAGACCGCATGCTCCCGAGACGATCCCGTGCCGAAATCCGACCCCGCCACCAGGACCGAGCCACCCGCGAACGCCGGCTGATTGAGCACGAACGTCGGGTCCGCACGCCAGGCGGCAAACAGCCCGTCCTCGAACCCCGTGCGGCTGATCCGCTTGAGGTACACCGCCGGGATGATCTGGTCGGTGTCGACGTTGCTGCGGCGCAGCGGGATACCGATACCGGTGTGGGTGGTGAAGGCGTCCATGGAAGTCCTCGCGGTTGTCGACGGGCCGGCTGCGGTGTTGTGGGACAGGGAGTTCGGTGACGGGCACGCGGTCCCCGCCGAGTGCGATCAGGCTGATGCGGTTGTCAACGCGTCGACCGACTCGAGGTCGGCTGGCGACGAGAGGGTCCCGCGGACCGCAGTCGCGGCCGCGACCAACGGCGACACCAGGTGCGTCCGGCCACCTTTGCCCTGCCTGCCCTCGAAGTTGCGGTTGGAGGTGGACGCGCTGCGCTCGCCTGGCGAGAGCTGGTCCGGGTTCATCCCCAGGCACATCGAACAGCCGGCGCTGCGCCACTCGGCGCCAGCCGTAGAGAACACCGCATCCAGCCCCTCGGCTTCGGCCTGCGCCTTGACCCGCATCGAACCGGGCACCACCAGCATCCGCAGTGACGGGTCGATGTGCCTGCCCCGCAGCACATCCGCCGCCGCACGTAGGTCCTCGATCCGCCCGTTCGTGCAGGAGCCCAGAAAGACCGTGTCCACCCGGATGTCTCGCAGTGGTGTCCCCGCGGTCAGGCCCATGTATTCCAGCGCTCGCTCGGCGGCGCTGCGCTCGTGGTCGTCGGCGATCAGTTCGGGATCGGGCACGCTGCCCGACAACGGCAGGCCCTGGCCGGGATTCGTCCCCCAGGTGACGAACGGCGCAAGCTCGTCGGCGCGCAGCACGACCTCGGCATCGAACACTGCATCGTCATCGGTCGTCAGCGAGGACCAGTAGGCCAGTGCCTCGTCCCACTGCGCACCCTTCGGGGCGTGGTCGCGGCCCTTGATGTAGTCGAAGGTCGTCTCGTCGGGCGCGATCATGCCGGCCCGGGCGCCGGCCTCGATCGACATGTTGCACACCGTCATCCGGCCCTCCATCGACAGGGCGCGGATCGCCCCGCCGCGGTACTCCAGGACGTAACCCTGCCCCCCACCGGTCCCGATCTTTGCGATGACGGCGAGCACGATGTCCTTCGCCGTCACTCCTGGCGCAAGGTCGCCCTCGACGGTGATCGCCATGGTCTTGAAAGGCTTGAGCGGCAACGTCTGTGTGGCCAGGACGTGCTCCACCTCGCTGGTGCCGATACCGAACGCCAGTGCGCCGAACGCCCCGTGGGTGGAGGTGTGCGAGTCGCCGCAGACGATGGTCATCCCGGGCTGGGTCAGGCCGAGCTGTGGACCGACGACGTGCACGATGCCCTGCTCCGCGTCACCCATCGGGTACAGCCGCACCCCGAACTCGGCGCAGTTCGAACGCAGTTTCTCCACCTGGGTCCGCGAGATCGGGTCCTCGATCAGCAGATTGAGCCCGGTCGTCGGAACGTTGTGGTCCTCGGTCGCCAGGGTCAGGTCGGTGCGACGCACCGGACGTGCGCTCAGCCGCAGTCCGTCGAAGGCCTGCGGGCTGGTCACCTCGTGCACCAGGTGCAGGTCGATGTAGAGCAGGTCGGGCTCGCCTTCGGCAGCGTGCACGATGTGTGCGTCCCAGACCTTCTCGGCCATCGTGCGGCCCATTGCGGACTCCTTCTGCTGTGGTTCCGATGTCGTCACGGTCTTCTCGCTCGCGCAAGGGGACGCCTGCCGGCACCCGCTCAGCGTGGCTGGACATCCCAACATGCGAGAATCTAGTATCGCTGCATGGGAAAGTCTAGTGGCATCGGCGTGCTGGACAAAGCCGTGCAGGTGCTGCAGGCGACGAGCACGGCACCGACCGGGTTGGCCGATCTCTGTGCTGCGACCGGGCTTCCACGGGCGACCGCGCACCGACTGGCCGTCGGTCTGGAGGTGCACGGGCTGCTGACCCGCGACGCCAACGGACGGTGGTGCCCTGGTCCCCTGCTCGCCACGCTGGCCGCGGGGGCCCCCGATCCCCTGGTGACCGCGTCGGCCGATGTGCTGCCGCGCCTGCGGGACCGTACGGGGGAGAGTGTTCAGGTCTATCGGCCCGATGGACTGTCCCGGATCTGTATCGCCGTCGCAGAGCCGACGTCCGGCCTGCGCGACACCGTTCCGCTCGGGTCCCGGCTACCGATGAGCGCCGGGTCGGGCGCGAAGGTTCTCACCGCCTGGGCGGATCCGACGATCCAGCGGGCGGTGCTGACCGAAGCCGCCTTCACCGAACGCACGTTGGCCGAGGTGCGCCGGCGCGGCTGGGCGCAATCGGTGGCCGAGCGGGAAGCCGGCGTCGCGTCGGTCTCCGCGCCGGTGCGGGACCCCAAGGGACTCGTGATCGCCGCCGTCTCGGTCTCCGGACCGGTGGAACGGATCGGTCGCCGGCCCGGCGCGAGGTGGGCCGGTGATCTGGTGGAGGCCGCCGACGCGCTGACCGCCCGCCTCTGAGCCTCGCCGCACGCCCCACGCCGCGGGCCATTCGCCGACTGTCGTTGCTGCAGGGTGATGCGGCTGCGGAAGGCCCCGTTTGCCTGCACACGCGACACTCGACCGGCCGTGACACCGCAGCGGCATCCCTCGAGGGATTACCCGCGCGCCGGATGTCCACCTCGGTCGGTATCGTCACAATTTGTAGCCCCGAAGGGATTCGAACCCTCGCTACCGCCGTGAGAGGGCGGCGTCCTAGGCCGCTAGACGACGGGGCCCTAGAAACTTCCTGAACAGCTACATCGGAACAGTCAGCCAACGATCGGCCGCTCGGTCCGAAGGAAAATGCTACACGATGACCATGCCCAGGCAGGACAACCATCGTTGTCCGCAGATCGCTGGGGTACTAGGACTCGAACCTAGAATGAGGGAATCAGAATCCCTAGTGTTGCCAATTACACCATACCCCAAGGGCGCCCAGGACCGACTCTCCCGGACGGCGCCGAGCAACGATACTACCTGCCCCGCAGCCCAACCCAAAATGCGCTGTCACCTGTCGAGCGGGGCCGACCCGCAGCCACAACCCCCGATGATCATGACGAAACTCGCAGCTCCAGCGCGTGTTCACCGGCGTGTCGTGCGAGTTTTGCCATGATCAACTCCGAGTGCGCGCGGCAGCAGCTCCGGTACCGCCCGCGCGAAGTCCGAGGTGACGGCACGAGCACGAGACGCGCAGGCGGCGTCATCACCCGCCCAGCGACTCCAGGGCGGCCCGCAGCCGGCGCAGCGTCTTCTCCCGGCCCAACAGCTCGAGCGACTCGTACAGCGGCGGGGAGATCGTCCGGCCGGTGACCGCCACCCGTACCGGGCCGAACGCCACCTTCGGCTTCAGGCCGAGGCCCTCGATCAGCGCACCCCTCAGTGCCGGTTCCAGCGCGACAGCGGTGAACTCCGGCAGTTGCTCGACGGCGGTGACGGCCGCGCGCAGCACCGGTGCCGATGCCTCGGTCAGCACCTTGCCGGCCGCCGCCGGCTCGACCGCGAACTCCCCCTCCGGGGTGAGCAGGAAGCCGATCATCGCGGCGGCCTCGGACAGCAGGGCGGCTCTTTCCTGCACCAACGGCGCCGCGGCCCTGATCAGCGCACGCTGCTCGTCAGAGGCGTCCGCGGCCAAGGTTCCGCGCAGCGCCAGGTAGCCGGTGAGCCGGTCGGCGAAATCGTCGGGAGCCAGCATCCGCAGGTGAGTGCCGTTGATCGCCTCCGCCTTCTTGCGGTCGAAGCGTGCCGGGTTGCCGGAGATCCGCCGCCCGTCGAAGGCTGCCACCAACTCGGCGGGGGTGAAGATGTCCCGGTCCTCGGCGATCGACCAACCGAGCAGGGCCAGGTAATTGACCATGCCCTCGGTGACGAAACCGTCGTCGCGATACTGGAACAGGTTCGACTGCGGGTCGCGCTTGGAGAGCTTCCGGTTGCCCTCGCCGGTGACGAACGGCAAGTGACCGAACTCAGGCACCACCTCGGCGCGGTCGATAGCGATCAGCGCCTCGTACAGCGCGATCTGCCGCGGGGTGGACGGCAGCAGGTCCTCGCCGCGCAGGACATGCGTGATACCCATCAGCGCGTCGTCGACGGGGTTCACCAGCGTGTACAACGGCTCACCGGTGCCCCGCACCAGCACCGGGTCGGGCACCGAACCGGCCGGGAAGGTGATCGGTCCGCGGACAAGATCGTCAAAGGTGATGTCCCGGTCCGGCACCCGCAGCCGCAGCACCGGCTTGCGGCCCGCGGCGACCGCGGCCCCGATCAGCGCGGGATCCGGTGTCCGGTCGTAATTGTCGTAACCGAGCTGCGGATTACGGCCGGAAGCCAGCGAGCGCGCGGTGACATCGTCATTGGTGGAGTACGACTCGTACAGATGACCGGCGGCCAGCAACTCGGCTGCTACCTCGCGGTAGATCTCGCCGCGCTGGCTCTGGCGGTACGGGGCGTGCGGCCCGCCGACACCGGGACCCTCGTCCCAATCCAGCCCAAGCCACGTCATCGCATCGAGCAGTGCGGCGTAGGACTCCTCGGAATCCCTTGCGGCGTCGGTGTCCTCGATCCGGAATACCAGCGTGCCGCCGTGATGGCGGGCGAACGCCCAGTTGAACAGCGCCGTGCGGGCGAGCCCGACGTGGGGCGTCCCGGTGGGCGACGGGCAGAACCGCGCCCGAACGGGTCGTTTGCCGGGAACCGGTGCGGTGGACGGAGAGACGGGCGGCGGAGTCTGTGTCATGGCACGCCCACCCTAAACCGCCACCGCGAACCCGCCGGACGGACGAACCGCTCAGCGCCGCGGCTCGACCGGGTTGGTCAGCGTGCCGATGCCTTCCACCGTGACGGACACCGTCTGGCCGGCCGTCATCGGTCCCACCCCGGCGGGGGTGCCGGTCAACAGCACGTCACCGGGCAGCAGCGTCATCACCGCGGAGATGAACTCGACGATCTCGCCGACCGTGAACACCATGTCGCTGGTACGACCGTCCTGCGCGATCTCGTCGTCGAGTTCGGTCCGCACGTACAGATCGGTCGGGTCCAGGTCGGTCTCGATCCACGGCCCCAGCGGGCAGAACGTGTCGTAGCTCTTGGCCCGGGTGAACTGGACGTCGGCGCGCTGCTGATCACGCGCGGTGACGTCATTGGCGACTGTGTAGCCCAGGATCACCGAGGACGCATTTTCTGCCTTGACGTCGCGGCACGGCCGCCCGATGACCACCGCGAGTTCGCCCTCGAAGTCGACGCGCTCGGACGACGGTGGCAGCTGGATGGCTGACCGCGGGCCGATCACCGACGTCGACGGCTTGAGGAAGATGATCGGCGACGAGGGCACGTCGTTGCCCAGTTCCGCGGCATGGTCTGCGTAGTTACGACCGACGGCCACCACCTTCGACGGCAGGATCGGGGCGAGCAGCCGGGTGTCGGCGAGCGGCCAGACCCGGCCGGTATAGGTGGGCGTGCCGAACGGATGGTCGGCGATCTCGCGCGCCCGTTCGGCGCCCTCGGAGCCGTCGATCGTGACGAACGCGACGCCATCGGGGTGCGCGATCCGGGCCAGGCGCATGAGGTGGTCCTCCCACTCAGGTTGCCGCGGACCGGTGGTCCGGTCCGCAACTTCGGCCGTCGGAGTATCCCCGACGCGGTGAGCGGGGTCGGCAGGCGGCCCACCCTGGAGAGCCGGGCCGGGCCGGGACTGCACGCCGGATGAACTACGCGCGCAGCGGCACTGTCCCGCTGACACCGCTACCGACACCGGCCGACCCGTCGTCAACGACCGGGACGATGTCCGGGATCTCGTCACCGGCAGGTGCACCGACGACGCCCGCCGAGGCAGACCCGTCCGGACCGAGGGCGTAGACCAGCGCATCCACCAGCGCCTGCCAGGACGCCTCGACGACGTTCGCGTGCACCCCGACTGTGGTCCATTCCCGCGGTCCGCGGGCGGAGGACACCAGGACCCTGGTGATCGAGTCGGTACCGGCCGAGCCGGCCAGGATGCGCACCTTGTAGTCGACCAGTTCGACGTTCGCGAACTCGGGGAACTGCTCGGCGACCGCGGAGCGCAGCGCGGAATCCAACGCGTTCACCGGACCATTGCCCTCGGCGGTGGCGATGATCCGACGGCCACCGACGTGCACCTTCACGGTCGCCTCCGAACTGACGGTCGGGGTCGGGAACTCGGTCTTTTCGACGATGACCCGGTACGACTCCAACCGGAAAGCACGCGGAGCCGCCACCCCGAGGGGTTCCGGACCGCTGCGCGCCAACTCGTCCCGCATCAGCAGCTCGAACGAGGCGTCGGCGGCCTCGTAGGACCAGCCGGCGGCCTCACGCTGCTTGACGGTGTCGACGATCCGGCCGATCGCCTCCGGCCTGCCGGTGAGGTCGACCCCGAGCTCACGTGCCTTCAGCTCGACCGACGCGCGGCCGGCCATCTCGGTGATGAGGATGTGCATGTCGTTGCCGACCCGCGTCGGGTCGAGGTGGTTGTACAGGTCCGGGTCGACCTTGATCGCCGAGGCGTGCAGCCCGGCCTTGTGCGAGAACGCCGACGACCCGACATAGGCCTGGTGGGTGTCCGGCGCGATGTTGGCGAGTTCCGCGAGGGCGTGCGACACCCTGGTCATCTCGGCCAGCGCACCGTCGGGGAGCACCGGCAGATCCATCTTGGTGATCAGGTTGCCCAGCACCGCGAACAGGTCGGCGTTCCCGGCGCGCTCGCCGTACCCGTTCGCCGTGCACTGCACGTGGGTGACGCCGGCGTGCACCGCGGCGACAGAATTCGCGACGGCACAGCCGGTGTCGTCCTGGCAGTGGATCCCGAGCCGGAAACCCGTGCGGTCGAGCACTTCTCGCACGACCCGTTCGATCGACATCGGCAGCATGCCGCCGTTGGTGTCGCACAGCACCATGACGTCCGCACCGGCCGTCATCGCCGCCTCGCCCACCCGCAGCCCGTAATCCCGGTCCGCCGCGTACCCGTCGAAGAAGTGCTCGCAGTCCAGGAACACTCGTCGACCCTCGGCGACCAGCAGGGCAACGGTGTCCGAGACCATCGCCAGGTTCTCCTCCAGCGTGGTGCGCAGCGCACGTTCCACGTGCCGGACATCGGACTTGGCGACCAGCGTGATCACCGGGGCGCCGGAGTCCAGCAGTGCGCGGACCTGCGGGTCGGCCGGGGCCCTCACCCCTGCCTTGCGGGTGGCACCGAAGGCCACCAGCCGCGCCGTCCGCAACGGCAGCTCACCCGACGTCGCGCGGGCGAAGAACTCGGTGTCCTTGGGCATCGCGCCGGGCCAGCCACCTTCGATGAAGCCGACTCCCAGCTCGTCGAGCAAGGTGGCGACTGCGAGCTTGTCGGCCACCGAGTAGCTGATGCCCTCGCGCTGGGCGCCGTCGCGCAGCGTGGTGTCGAAGACGTGGAAGGCGTCACCCAACGGTGAGCGACGCACCGGTGCAGTCATGTCTGATCAACTCGGTTCGATGGGCTCGGAAAGATGTGCTCGATGGGAGCGCGGCCACCCCGGCGAAACCGGGAACGAGCGCGCCGTCGATGGCGTCGGCCGGATGAGGCGCCCGTCGCCGGTCAGCTGGACGCGAGAGCGGCGAGCCGGTCACCGATTGCTGTGGTGCGGCCCACCGACCCGCTCTGCCTGGTGGCCAGGTCGAAGGCCACCGCGGCCTCGACCCGGCGGGCGGCTTCCGGCAGCCCCAGGTGATCCAGCAGCAGCGCGATGGACAGCACGGTCGCCGTCGGATCCGCGGTGCCGGTACCGGCGATGTCCGGAGCGGAGCCGTGCACCGGTTCGAACATGCTGGGGTTCGCCCTGGACACGTCCAGATTCCCGGAGGCCGCCAGTCCGATGCCTCCGGAGACGGCCGCGGCGAGATCGGTGAAGATGTCCCCGAACAGGTTGTCGGTGACCACGACGTCGAAGCGGCCGGGGTCGGTGACCAGATAGATCATCGCCGCGTCGATGTGGGAGTAGGCCACCGAGACATCGGGGTACTCCATCGACACCTCCTCGACGACCCGGCTCCACAGCTGCCCGGAATGCACCAGCACATTGGTCTTGTGGATCAACGTCAGGTGCTTGCGAGGGCGGCGGGCGGCCCGTTCAAAGGCGTTGCGCACCACCCGTTCCACGCCGAAATAGGTGTTCAGCGAGACCTCGGTGGCGATCTCGTGCGGGGTGTCCTTGCGCAACAGGCCGCCGTTTCCGACGTACGGGCCCTCGGTGCCTTCCCGCAGCACGACCAGGTCGATGGCCTTGTCACCCGCCAGCGGACCCGGCACACCCGGATACAGCCGCGCCGGACGAAGGTTCACATGGTGATCGAGCTCGAAGCGGATGCGCAGCAGCAGCCCGCGCTCGAGGATGCCGGACGGCACCGTCGGGTCCCCCACCGCTCCGAGCAGGATCGCGTCCTGCTCGCGGATCTCCCGCAGCACCGAGTCCGGCAACAGTTCACCGGTGCGGTGCCAACGGGCGGCGCCGAGGTCGTACTCGGTGGTCTCGACACCGGGAACGACACCACGCAACACCTTCAGGCCCTCTGCCACCACCTCGGGACCGATGCCATCACCTGGGATGACCGCGAGCTTCATGGTTGACCTTCCTGCCGCGCTGTCCGCGGGACCGCCCGTGAGGGCCGGTCGTACTGGTGTGGACACGAATCGGTAGCTGCTGCTCACCCCTACCGGTGGTGACCGGTCCGAGCACGCGTCAGGGTATCCGTAGCGGGGATGATCCGGACGCAGGGTGTGCGGTCAGCCTGCAGGTATTCCCCGAATGGCACTGGCGTCGACCGTCCGGCCGATCGTTTCGAGCAGGTCCTGGCCAGGTACGCGGTCCACCCGCAGCACCATGATCGAGACCCGGCCGTCCAGTTCCTGGGAGATCTGAGCGGCTTCGATGTTGATCTCCTCGCGCCCCAGCAGCGCGCCGACCGTGCCCATCACACCGGGCCGATCGGCGTACGCGACGACCAGCAGGTTCCCGGCGGCGCGCAGGTCGAAGTGCCGGTTGTTGATCTCGATCAGCTTCGCCACCTGGTTCTCACCGGACAGGGTGCCGGAGACGGTGCGGAACTCACCGTCCGCCATCGCCCCGCGCAGCGTGACCGACGAGCGGTAATCACCGGTCGCCTCGGTGGTCGTGCCGGTCAGGGTGAGCCCGTGTTCGGCGGCGAGGGCGGGCGCATTGACGAACGTCACCGCTTCGGTGATCACGCCGCCGAAGATCCCGCGGACCGCTGCCAGCTGCAGGATCGAGGTGTCCTGAGCGGCAAGGTCTCCGCGGACCTCGACGACGACCTGGCTGGGGACGGCCCCGGCGACCGCGGTCAGGATGGTGCCCAGTCGGGACACCAGCGGGATCCACGGCTGCAACTCGTCGGGGACCGGTCCGGCCGCCTGCACGTTCACCGCGTCCGGGACGAAGTCGCCACGCAGCGCCAGCTTCACCGAGCGGGCGACCGCTGTGCCGGCCTTGTCCTGTGCCTCCGAGGTCGATGCACCCAGGTGCGGGGTGAGCACCGTGTTCGGCGCTGTCCGCAACGGGCTGTCCGGTCCCAGCGGTTCCTTGACGTACACGTCGATGCCGGCGCCACCGACCTGCCCGGAGCGCAGCGCCTCGGCCAGGGCGTCCTCGTCGATCAGACCGCCGCGAGCCGCGTTGACGATCAGCACACCTTTCTTGACGCCCGCCAGTTCGGCGGCGCCGATCAGGCCCAGCGTCTCCGGGGTGCGCGGCAGGTGGATGGAGATGAAGTCCGCGGTCGACAGCAACGTCGGCAGGTCGACCAGCCGCACGCCCAGCGAGGCTGCCCGTGCAGGTTGCAGGTACGGGTCGTAAGCGAGAACGGTGGTGCCGAACGCGGCGATCCGGGCGGCGAACAGCTGCCCGATGCGGCCGAGACCGACGACGCCCACGGTCTTGTCGGCCAACTCGACGCCGGTGAAGGCGCTGCGCTTCCACTCCCCCGCGCGCAGCGAGGCGTCGGCGGCGGGCACCTTCCTGGCGACCGCCAGCAGCAGGGCGATTGCGTGCTCGGCAGCCGTGACGATGTTCGATTGCGGCGCGTTGACCACCAGCACACCGCGAGCGGTGGCCGCGGGCACGTCCACGTTGTCCAGTCCGATCCCGGCCCGCGCCACAACCTTGAGCAGTGGGGCGGCGGCGAGCGCCTCGGCGTCGATGTTCGTGGCCGAGCGGATCAACACCGCGTCGGCATCGGCGAGAGCGGGCAACAGCGCCGCACGGTCTGCGCCGTCCACGTGCCGGATATCGAACTCGGTCCCGAGCACATCCATGGCGGACTGGGCAAGTTGCTCGGCGATCAACACGACGGGCTTGGGCACAGCTGTCATCTCCGTTGTGGTGGGGCGGGACGGCCGTGACCGGCCGATGGGGCCGGGGAAGGGGTCCCGGCGTAGCGGTGCGGGGAAGCCAAGGCCTGTCAGAACCCGGCGGAGACATGCTAACCGTGCATCAAAGGGTGATTCGCACCCCCCGGTCGTATCAGGTTGCCGGTGAACCCCTCCTTCTGCAGGTCCAAGGCGTTATCGTCACGCCGACCAGCAACCCGACACAGCGACACGAATCACTCGACAGACCCGGTCGGTGAAGACCGACACCCCGGCTCCGGCACCCCGCCGGTCCGGTTCTGGATCGGCACGGTGTCGACCAGAGCGGCACAGAAACGGAACCGCCATGAGCACACCCTCCGGCTACCCGGGATCCAACGAGCCGTTCGGTTCCGCGGGTCAGCACCCGTCCACCGCACCGGCAGGCCCACCGACCGCCGGCCAGTACCCCGCCACCGGGTATCAACAGCCAGTGCAGTATCCGCAGGCGGGCAACCAGCAGCCGGGGTATCAGCAGGCGCCCTACCAGCAGCCCGCCCCGCAGTACGGGGCCGCTCCGTACGGCGCACCGGCCTATCCCCCCGGTTACGGGGCGCCGGCCGGTTCCGGCCGACCCGGCATGGTCACCGCCGCCGCCGTCCTGGCCTTCATCTGGGGCGGCCTCGGGATCCTCTTCGGCCTCATCGCCTTCGCGGCCGGCAGCGTGCTCAGCGCCGCCAGCAGCGCGGTCTGCGACAGCACATCGCTGGACCGCGACACCGCAGCGGCCTGCGACACCGTCGGCGGTGCCGGCACCTTCCTGGTGATCGTGACCATCGGCACGATCGTCGTTGCCGCCCTGATGATCTGGGGCGGCGTGGTCGCGTTGAACGGGAAGAACGGGCAGATCCTGGTGATCGCCTGCGCGATCTACGCGGCGCTGGCGATCCTGTCGATCATCGCGTCCAGCTTCGGTTTCACCAGCCTGCTGGGCTTCGTCATCCCGGTGCTGATCGTGGTCTTCCTGCTCAATGCACAGTCCAAGGCGTGGTTCAAAGCCAAGGGCGGCAAGACATTCTGAGCTCGGTTCGATCCGAACATCGCTGGCGACAGGACCCCCGGGAGCATTGCCCCCGGGGGTCCTGTCGTGGTCAGTGACTCCGGCCGGTTCAGCCGCGGTCGGCGGTCCCGGTGTAGTCGTCTTCCTTCGCGACCCAGCTCATCAATCCGCGCAGGTGCCGGCCGGTTTCCTCGATCGGATGCTTCTCCTGCTCGGCGCGGAACTTCTTGAACTCCGGCGCACCGGCGTCCTGGTCGGCGATGAAGCGCGCCGCGAACGTGCCGTCCTTGATGTCGGCCAGGACGCCCTGCATGTTTTTCGCAACGTGGTCGTCGATCACCCGCGGGCCGGAGACATAGTCGCCGTACTCGGCGGTGTCCGACACCGACCAGCGCTGCTTGGCGATCCCGCCCTCGTACATCAGATCGACGATCAGCTTCAGCTCGTGCAGGCACTCGAAGTACGCGATCTCCGGCTGGTAGCCGGCGTTGACCAGCGTCTCGAAGCCAAGTTGGACAAGGCGCGACATGCCGCCGCAGAGCACCGCCTGCTCACCGAACAGGTCGGTCTCGGTCTCCTCCGGGAAAGTGGTCTTGATGACGCCGGCGCGGGCACCACCGATCCCCCGTGCGTACGACAGCGCCAGAGCCTGCGCGCCGCCGGTGAAGTCCTGCTCCACCGCGATCAGGCACGGAACGCCCTTGCCGTCGACGAACTCCCGGCGCACCAGGTGACCGGGACCCTTCGGCGCGATCATGATGACGTCGACGTCCTCGGGCGGCTTGATGTAGCCGAACCGGATGTTGAAGCCGTGGCCGAACGCCAGCGCATTACCCGGCTTCAGGTTGGGCTCGATGGCCTCCGCGTACACGTGCCGCTGCACGTGGTCCGGGGTCAGGATCATGATCACGTCGGCCTCGGCCGCGGCCTCCGCCGGGGTCACCACGCGCAGCCCCTGGTCGGTGGCCTTGACCCTGGACTTCGAACCTTCTGGAAGGCCGACCCGGACGTCGACGCCGGAGTCACGCAGGCTCAGCGCGTGCGCATGGCCCTGCGAGCCGTACCCGATGACGGCGACCTTGCGCCCCTGGATGATGGACAGGTCTGCGTCGTCGTCGTAGAAGATCTCCGCGGCCATGGGTGGTGTGCCTGCTTTCCTTGCTGTCTGGGGAATGGCGGTCTTGGCAATGGCTGTCTGGGTATGGGCTGTCCGAGTACGGCTGGGCGGGCCGGCTGACCCGCGCGCTGGCTGAGGGTGGCGCCGGTCAGTCTGCCCTGCTGTTCGCGGAGGTGATGGACCGCGGTCCCCGGCCGAGCGCCACCATCCCGGACTGCACCAGCTCGCGCACCCCGAACGGCTCCAGCATCTTGATCAGCGCGTCCAGCTTGTCGCTGGTGCCGGTCGCTTCGACGGTGACCGCCTCAGGTGTGATGTCGATGATCCGGGCGCGGAACATCTCCACGATGGACACGATCTGCGGGCGGCTGGTCGCGTCGGATCGCAGCTTGATCAACAGCAACTCGCGTTGAACAGCCTGCGCCGGCGGCAGCTCCACGATCTTCAGCACGTTGATCAGCTTGTTCAGCTGCTTGGTGACCTGCTCGAGCGGCAGGCCCTCGACAGCCACCACGATCGTCATCCGGGACACGTCCGGATTCTCCGTCGGGCCAACCGCCAGCGAATGGATGTTGAAGCCGCGTCGCGAGAACAATGACGACACCCTGGCCAGCACACCGGGTTTGTTCTCCACCAGCACCGACAACGTATGGCGTGTCACGGTTGTATGGGCTCCTTGGCTTTGACCGTGCCGCTGGTCGCGGGCGACGGGCAGGTGGGCGGGCGCGGCTGACGCCGAACGGGGCGCTACGGAAGGCGCCGGCTGGGGGCCCGACCCCTGCGACGGTAACGGCAGCACCGCTGTCCCCCTGCCGGAGGAATTCGCCGGCTTCGGACTGTCGACGGCGGTGAAGGCACGGGTCCATGGGGCGTCACCGAAGTGCGTCATCGGCTCATTCCTCGTCGATCAGTGTTCACGCTGTTCGGCCTCATTCTTCGTCGAAGAGGGGTCGGATGCCGCGGGCGGCCATGATCTGGTCGTTGCCCGTCCCGGCGGCCACCATCGGCCAGACCTGGGCGTCGGCCCCGACCACGAAGTCGATCACGACGGGTCGGTCGTTGATGGCCATCGCGGCCTCGATGGTGCGGTCGACGTCTTCGCGTGATTCGCAGCGCAGGCCGACGCATCCGTAGGCCTCGGCCAGCAGTTTGAAGTCGGGGATGCGGTGCTTGTGCGTGCCGAGATCGGTTTGCGAGTAACGCTCGCCGTAGAACAGCGTCTGCCACTGCCGCACCATGCCGAGATTGCCGTTGTTGATCACCGCGACCTTGATCGGGATGCCCTCGATCGCACAGGTGGCCAATTCCTGATTCGTCATCTGGAAGCAGCCGTCGCCATCGATGGCCCACACCGTGGTATCCGGCGCACCCATCTTCGCGCCCATCGCGGCCGGCACCGCATACCCCATCGTCCCGAGACCGCCCGAGTTCAGCCAGGTCCCGGGCTTCTCGTACGACACGAACTGTGCAGCCCACATTTGGTGCTGCCCAACGCCTGCCACGTAAATCGCATCGGGACCGGCGATGGCGCCCAGCCTTTCGATCACGTACTGCGGCGCCAGCGAGCCGTCGGCAGGCCAGTCGTAACCGAGCGGGAAGGTGCTGCGCAGGTCGTCGAGTTCGGCCCACCACGCCGTCAGATCGGCGACGACACCGGACGCCTGCTCGGCGGCGACCGCGGCGATCAGCTCGGTGATCACCTCTCGGGCGTCACCGACGATCGGCACGTCTGCCACCCGGTTCTTGCCGATCTCCGCGGGATCGATGTCGGCATGGATGACGGTCGCGCCGGGCGCGAAAGTCGAGAGCTGGCCGGTGACCCTGTCGTCGAACCGGGCACCCAGCGCGATGATCAGATCCGCGCGCTGCATTCCCGCCACTGCCGTCACGGTGCCGTGCATCCCGGGCATGCCCAGGTGCTGGACATGAGAGTCCGGGAAGGCGCCGCGAGCCATGAGAGTGGTGACGACCGGAATCCCGGTCAGCTCGGCCAGCTGTCGAAGGACCTCGGTCGCCCCGGCCTTCAGCACACCGCCGCCCACATAGAGCACCGGACGTCGCGCGGCAGCGATCAGCTTGGCGGCGGCGGTGATCTGCCCCGAGTGCGGCCGCATGGTCGGCCGGTATCCGGGGAGATGGACGTCCTGCGGCCAGACGAAGGTGGTCTCCGACTGCAGCACGTCCTTGGGAATGTCCACCAGCACGGCGCCGGGTCGGCCCGTTGACGCCAGGTGGAAAGCGGCCGCGATCGTTTGTGGGATCTCGGCCGGATCGGTGACGAGGAAGTTGTGCTTGGTGATCGGCATCGTGATGCCGCAGATGTCGGCTTCCTGGAAGCCGTCGGTGCCGATCATCGACCGGCCGACCTGGCCGGTGATGGCGACCAGCGGAACGGAGTCCATCTGGGCGTCGGCCAGCGGGGTGACCAGGTTGGTGGCTCCCGGGCCGGAGGTGGCGATGCAGACGCCGACCTTGCCGGTGGCCTGCGCATAGCCGGTGGCGGCGTGGCCCGCACCCTGCTCGTGCCGGACCAGCACATGCCGCACCTTCGTGGAGTCCAGGAGTGGGTCGTAAACGGGCAGCACCGCGCCGCCGGGGATCCCGAACACCACCTCCGCTCCTGCTTCCTCGAGCGAGCGCACCACGGAGGCGGCGCCGCTGAGTCGCTCGACCGGACGCTCGGCCGGGCGCGCCGGGACACTCGGGACGACCGGACCCGGCGGATGGACAGCCGGCGGACGGACTTCGGCGGTGCGGCCCTGCGTCATCGGAACCTTCTCTGCTGGATTGCGTGATTCGTGGTGTCGCTTCGTGCTGGAGCGGGTCGAGCCGGTCGCCCGGCCATCGCGTCCCACCGGCCGGAATGCACGGTGACCGGGTCAGGACAAGAAAAAACCCCTCGTCACCGGGGTGACCAAGGGGTTGCGCGCCTCCGCCTTTCGGCGAGGACGCGCTAGCTGATTACGAGGAGGAACGCCATGCCCGGAAGACTAGGACGGGCGCCTAAAGGTGTCAACAGGACGAGACGTCGATCTCACATGGTGGACACCGAAGGTCGGGATCCGCGTCTCCGGCCGCCCCGCTCGGGACCGGTGAGGTGTCCTTGAGCCCGGACTGGTTCGGCCGGCTTCGCGCCGGCGAACGCGACGGCGACCGGTGCCCGGCCGCAACAGGTGCCGTCGGCCGGCAATCCGCGGTGTCACCATGGAGACCATGTCCCGCACCGAGCGCCAACCACGACAGCGCGCCACCTTCCGGCTGCCGGTGCCGGCTCTGCTGTTTCCCGTGCTGCTGATGTTCTGCATCACGCCGCTCGCGACGAGCGGTGGCGCATGGGCGGTGATGTTCGTGGTCCCGGCGCTGGCGCTCGCATGGGTGGTGGTGACCAGGACCAAGGCCACCCCTTTCTCGGTGACCGCTTACGGGCTGCTCGGGGCGAAGTCGATGAAATGGATCGAGCTCGCCGGTCTGGAGTTCAGCGATGCCCGCTGGGCGATCGCCGTGGCGCTGGACGGGCGCCGCCTGCGACTGCCGATGGTTCGCCCGCGTGACCTTCCTCGGCTCGTCGCAGTCTCCGGGGGCAGTCTGCGTCTCGGGTTCGACGTCTCCCCCGACGGCAGCATCTCGCCGGACGGCAGCATCTCGCCGGACGGCAGCATCTCGCCGGACGGCAGCATCTCGCCGGACGGCAGCATGGACGACGCCGCGGAGGGTGGTGACGCCGCGGATCCCACCGATGTCGGGCCCGTCGTCGGTGAGCCGCCGAAGAGTGCGGCCGAGTCGGCATCACCGGCAGCGGCGCGACAGGTCGATCCGCACCCCGGTGCGGCGCGCGAGCCCAACAACGGAGCACCCGAGGCCGTGGAGTCCCCGACTCCGGTGCACCGCCCGGTCGGTCGACCCGTTTCCTGACATTCCGGGCGGCTCGGGCGGCACCGTACGCTGACTCGGGTGACCAGCCGACCGCCGACCCGGGCGTCATCCGGCACGCCGGTCGCCCTCTCGGCACCGGCTGCGACGGAACCGGTTTCGACCACCGGCGACGTCGCGGAAAACCCCGCGAACCCACCCCGGCCCGGGGCGACTTCGGGCGTGGTTCCACTGTCACGGGAACTCGACAGTGCACCCGAAACCGCCGACGGCCCGAACTCTGAACAGGAACTGAAACCAGGACCGACGGACGCTGCGCACAGCACAGATGCACTCGCCAGCACAGATGCACTCGCCAGCACAGATGCACTCGCCAGCACAGATGTACCGGCCGACCTGCCGTCCTTCACCGCCCTTGCGGGCGACGACCCCGTCGAACGCCATCGGCTCTCGCCTCGTGCCGTCTGGTACTGGCGGTGGCGGGCGGTGTTCTCTGCCGGTCCAGGTCTCGTGCTGCTGTGCGCCTTCGCCGTCGTCGCTCCCTGGGGCCCCTGGTACCTCTGGTGGGGAATCGCGGCGGTCTACGCCGTTGTACTGGTGATCGGCGTCGTCGTGCTGGCGCCGATCCGGCAGAAGGTCTTCTGGTATGCCCTGTCCCCGCGGGAGATCGACATCCAGCACGGCATCATCTTCATCAAGCGCACCGTCGTTCCGATGCACCGGGTGCAGAACCTGCGCACAGAGCGCGGACCGATCGCCGACCACTACTGGTTCACGAACCTGACGATCAAGACCGCGGCAGGTTCGGTCACGCTGAGCGCCCTGGATCGGGTCGACGCCGACGATTTGTGCAACCGCATCAGCCGGCTCGCCGACGTCGCCGACGATGTCTGAACCATCCGTTTCGACCGGCACGGGCCCTCGGATCGCCACAGACGCTCCGGGCGGTGAATGGAACGGCGCCTCCCTGACCTCGGCTGCCGCGATGGGCGTCGCCATTCCCGATACCCGGCTGCACCCGGTCTACCTCGTCATCGAGACGGCACGATCGCTGCGATCGGCGATCCCCTTCCTGGTCGTCACCATCCTCGGCGGGGCGCCATGGTGGGTGAACGCCGGGCTCTTCGTCATCGTGATGGTGGTCGCCATCGCGCAATGGCATGTCAAGCAGTACTCGGTGATCAGCGGTGTGCTGCGGCTCCGCACCGGGGTGGTCAACCGGATGGTCCGGGTGCTGCCGATCACCCGGATCACCGCCCTGGACGCGTACCGGTCGTTCGCCCAGCGACTGGTCGGCGTATGGGGCCTGAAGGTGCAGTCACCCGGCGATCGACGCGGGTCGGCGATCGTGCTGGGCAGCCTGTCCGGACGACGGTTGGACCAATTGCAGGCGGTCCTCGACGTCCAGCTCCCGGCGGCACCGCTGGCCACCGCCACCCCGGCCACCGGAACCGCAACGACCGTCACCGCGGCGGCGACGGTCGCTGCACCTGAAACATCTACCTCCGGCGACATCGCACAGCCGGCGGCCATCACCTCGACCCGGCACAGGTCGCAGCGGGAGGCATCCGCGTTGCAGCGGTACCTGTCGTGGCGGCGGAGCATTTCCACCGCAATGCCGAAGACGAGCCCGGACGTCGTGGCCGTCCTGCGCACCAGGGAACTGTTGTTCGCGGCCGTCACCAACAACACCATCCCGCTGATCTTCGGTGTCGCCGTGGTCGTCTGGTACCAGTTCTCGGCGTTCGTGCCCGATCGCGCCGCCGACTTCATGCACGAGAGCGTCGAGCCACGAGGACCGGTCGCGGTCATCGTGGCACTGGTGACGATCGCGATCGTCCTGGGCGTGGTGAACAGTGCGCTGCGGCTCAATCAATTCACCCTGATCCGGGACGGTGACGTGCTCCGGAAGTCAGCCGGTCTGCTCGGCACCCAGTCGGGAACGATCCCGGTGAAGCGGGTGCAGGCGGTGCGCATCGTCGAAGGGCTGTGGCGGGCGCCATTCGGATATTGCAGCCTGCAGGTGGAGGTCGCCGGCATCGGGGTGGCCAACAACGCCCGCCGCACCCTGTTCCCGTTGATCAAGACCGCCGAGGCGAGGGCACTGATCGCGCGGGCGCTGCCGGAGATGCACTGGCCGGCGGCACCCCTGCAGAAGCTGCCGGAGAAGATCCACCGCCGGTATCTGACCGTTCCGCTGGAGTACGGCGCCGGATTCACGGTGTTGTCACTGCTGCTGCCCGGGTGGTGGCGACTGCTGGCCGTCGCGCCCCTTCCCTTGGCCTACCTGCTCGGCGTGGTCAGGGCGCGCGAATCGGCGTGGCAGCTGGACGACGAGGCGGTCGTCCTGCGGTGGCGGCGCGTTCTGACGCGCAACATGGTCATCGCGCACCGGACCGGCGCCCAACGCACCGAGTGGGCGAGCTCGCGCTGGAAGGCGAGAGCCGGCGTCGCCGGATTCACCATGTACTTCTCCTCCGGCCGCCGTGCGCGCATCCGGTACATGCTCGCGCAGGACGCCATCCTGCTGCTCCGGGTGGTCGGCAGGCCGCCCGGTGTTGCCGGCCGGTCCGGCCCGCCCGATTCGACTTCCTGAACCGGACAGCCGGATCCGGTCGGCCAGTACCGTTGACGGCGATGCCTGCCTTCCGCTTCCGCCGACACCGCTGGTCCCGCGGCGCGCGCACCGAGCTGTCGCGGGCCGGGCGTTCGCACCGCGCGAGGGTCGCCGTGGTCGGTGGCGTGGTCCTGGCGCTGAGCACCGGTTGCGCGGATTTTTCCACTGAGGCACCGAGCTTCACGGTCCAGCCGTCCCTGACGGCCCGCGCCGCGCTGCCCGACGAAACGTCCCGCAGCCCCTCCAGTTCGACACCGCCGACGACCCCGTCCGGTGAATCCGGGACGCCGCCCACCACCGGTCCGACCGCCGAACCCGATCCGTGCGCCCCGACCGACGAGGCCGTGATCGCGACGTGCCTGTCGGCGCCGTGGGGGCTGGTTCCGATGTCGGACGGAGCCTCCGCGCTGGTGGGCGAGCGCACGACCGGGCGGCTGCTGCAGGTGGCCAAGGGTGTCGAGCCGGTGCTGGTGACGACCTTCGCCGGCATCGACGCCAAGGGCGACGGCGGCCTGCTCGGCATCGCGCTGTCGCCTTCGTACGACGAGGACGGCCTGATCTACGCCTACGTCACCACCGCCAAGGACAACCGGATCGTCCGCATCGCCAAGGGTGACGTCGCCAAACCGATCTTCACCGGGATTCCCAAGGGCAACGTGAACAACGGTGGTCGCATCGCTTTCGGCTCCGACCGGAATCTGTACGTCGGCACCGGGGATACCGGAAACCCCGCCGCCGCCGCCGATCCGGCGTCGCTGGCCGGCAAGGTGTTGCGGCTGGACGAGTTCGGCAAGCCGGCGAAATCAAATCCGGTGCCTGGGTCGGCCATCTTCGCCTCCGGCTTCACCCAGGTGAGCGGCATGTGCCCGATGCCCGACGGAACCGTCGCAGCGCTGGACAGCCGGCGCGGCGAGGACGTGCTGCTGCCACTCCAGGCGGGCAAGAACTACGCGAAGGTCGAAGCAGGCAAGGCGCTGTGGACCTGGACCGCGGCGGACGGCGGCGCCGCCGACTGTTCCATCGCGAACGGACTGCTGGCGAACACCTCGTTGGACAAGCAGCAGTTGACCGCGGTGCAGATGGGCGCGGGCGGGTCGTTCACCGGCACCCCGACGGTGCTGCTGGACAACCGCTACGGGCGCCTGCTGACCGTGGCGGCGGACAGCCAGGGGCTGCTCTGGCTGACCACGTCCAACAAGGACGGCAAGGGCAAGCCGGTTCCCAGTGACGACCGGGTGATCGTCGTGCCGTCGGGCAGTTCCGGCGGTGACGGCGGGCCGGACTGAGCGCTGCCGAACGTGGCGAAGTTGCGACGCCAACGGGCGAGATCCGGGGCCGGGCAACGCGCGGCAGGTCCACGCAACCCGCGTCTTGAGCAGACTAGAAGCGCCGGTTGGCCAGCACTGGCAGGGCCTTGCGGGCGTCATCGACGTCCGCCGGATCCACGTCGATGACCAGCATGTCGGGCTTGTCCTCCAATTGCGCCAGCACCCCACCGGTGGGTGAGACGGCAACGCTGCCCCCGACTCCTGTGGGGGCCGCGCGCTTGGGCTCACGCCCGACAGCGAGTGGGTTGCCCTGCGCGGCGGCGAGCAGGAAGCTGGTGCTGTCCAGCGCGCGGGCCCTGGTCAGCAGGTCCCACTGCTCCCGCTTTCCCGGCCCACTCCCCCAGGATGCCGCCAGCAGGATGACCGGGGCCCGGTCGCCCAAAACCTGGAACAAGCCGGGAAAGCGAACGTCGTAGCAGGTGCTCAGGCCCACCGTCACCCCGTCGACGTCGATCGTCACCGGGTCAGCACCGGGTTCCACTGTGTCCGATTCCCGGAATCCGTAGGCGTCGAAGAGGTGGATCTTGTCGTAGGACGCCTCGACGCCCCGGCCGGTGGCCAGCAGGGTGTTCCGGACCCGGTCGGGCCCGCCGGGACCGGCCGCTCCGGGAGTGAACATCCCGACCACCACCGTGATGTCGTGCTCGGCGGCGATCCCCCGCACGGCCGTTGCCCAGGGGCCGTCCAGCGGCTCGGCGACCGGGCCGAGGGCCACCCCGAACGCGCACATCGTCGCCTCGGGTAGCACCAGCAACCGCGCACCTGCGGTCGCCGCATCGCGCGCAGCCTCGGCGACGAGGTCGAGATTGGCGCCCGGGTCGTAGGTGCTGACGATCTGGGCCAGTGCCACTCTCACCGTGCATCACCTCTCGCGTCGAGCACCGCGGCCGGAGCCGGGTTGGAATTCAGCCCTGCACGCCGAGCGTGGACAACACCAGCTCGCGAACCCGCCCGGCGTCGGCCTGGCCCCTGGTCGCCTTCATCACGGCCCCGACGATCGCCCCGACGGCCTGGACCTTGCCGGAGCGGATCTTGTCCGCGACTCCCGGCTGCGCGGCCAGCGCTTCGTCGACCGCCATCTGCAGAGCGGAGTCGTCCGACACCACCGCGAGCCCTCTGGCGGCGATGATCTCGTCCGGTGTGCCCTCACCGGCCAGGACGCCGTCCACCACCTGACGGGCCATCTTCGTTGTCAGCGCCCCGGCGGACACCTTGCCGATGACGTCCGCCAGCTGCGCCGGGCTGATCGGTAGGTCCTCGAGCGTGACGCCGCGGCTGTTCGCCTGCTGACCCAGGTAGGAGGCCCACCAGGAGCGGGCCTCCGCCGGTGACGCGCCCTCCTCGACGGTGGCGGCGACCAACTCGACGGCGTCCGCGGCGACCAGGTCCCGCATCTCCGCGTCGGTCAGGCCCCACTGCTCCTGCAGCCGGTTCCGGCGCAGCCACGGGAACTCGGGCAGCCCCGCCCGTAGCTTCTCCACCCACTCGGCCTCCGGGGCCAGCGGCACCAGGTCGGGTTCGGGGAAGTACCGGTAGTCCTCCGCGGTCTCTTTCGACCGGCCCGGCGCCGTGGTTCCGGTCGACTCGTCGAAGTGCCTGGTCTCCTGCTTGATCCGGCCGCCGGCGGCGAGAATGGCGGCCTGCCGGGTGATCTCGTACCGGACGGCGCGTTCCACCGAGCGCAGGGAGTTGACGTTCTTGGTCTCGGTGCGGGTGCCGAAGACAGGGTTGCCGGCCGGCGTCAGCGACAGGTTCGCGTCGCATCGCAGCGAGCCCTGGTCCATCCGGACATCGGACACGCCGAGCGTCTTGAGCAGGTCTCGCAACGCCGCCACGTACGCCTTGGCCACCACCGGCGCCAGTGCCTTGGTGCCCACGATCGGCTTGGTGACGATCTCCACCAGCGGCACACCCGCTCGGTTGTAGTCCAGCAGCGAGTACTCGGCGCCGGAGATCCGGCCGGTGGACCCGCCGACGTGCAGCGACTTGCCGGTGTCCTCCTCCATGTGCGCGCGCTCGATCTCGATCCGGACCGTCTCGCCCTCGACCTCGACGTCGAGGTAACCGTCGAACGCGATCGGCTCGTCGTACTGGGAGGTCTGGAAGTTCTTCGGCATGTCCGGGTAGAAGTAATTCTTCCGGGCGAACCGGCACCATGGCGCGATCGTGCAGTTCAGCGCCAGGCCGATCAGGATCGCGTACTCCACGGCCGTCCGGTTGATCGTCGGCATCGCGCCCGGCAGTGCCAGGCACACCGGGCAGACCTGCGTGTTCGGCGGTGCACCGAACTCGGTCGGGCAGCCGCAGAACATCTTCGTGGCGGTGCCCAGCTCCACGTGCACCTCGAGCCCCATCACGGGGTCGAAGCGCTCGATCGCCTCGTCGTAGTCCATCAGGCCGTCCGGGGCCCTCAGTGCCGCTGTTGTCGCGGCCGCTGTGATCGAGCTGGCCGTCATCGCGCGATCGCCTCCAACTCCGGAATCTGATCCGGGACCAGCCCGGAATGCGCTGCCGCGTAGGCGCTTTCGAAAGCGGCTGCGGCACGGTAGATGGCGGCCTCGCCGAGGGCGCGGCCCATGATCTGCAGGCCGACCGGCAAACCGGTGTCCGAGGCGATTCCGCTGGGCACGCTGAGCGCTGGGATGCCGGCCAGCGAGCCGGGGATCGTGGCCAGGTCGTTGAGATACATGGCCATCGGGTCGTCGACCTTCTCGCCGATCCCGAAGGCCGTCACCGGGGACGCCGGGGAGATCAGCACATCGGCAGTGGCGAAGGCACGGTCGAAGTCCTGCTTGATCAACGTCCGGACCTTCTGCGCCGACCCGTAGTACGCGTCGTAGTATCCGGCCGAGAGCGCGTAGGTGCCAAGGATGATGCGGCGCTTCACCTCCGGCCCGAAACCCTCGCCCCGGGTCCGCGACATCACCTCCTCTGCCGACGCGGTGCCGTCGTCACCGACGCGCAGGCCGTAGCGCATGGCGTCGAACCTGGCCAGGTTCGAGGAACACTCGCTGGGCAGGATCAGGTAGTAGGCGGCCAGCGCGTACTGGAAGTGCGGGCAGTCCACCTCGACGATGTCGGCGCCCGCCGCCCGCAGGGTGTCGACCGCAGCCTCGAACGAGGAGAGAACGCCGGCCTGGTAACCCTTTCCGCCGAGCTGCTTGACCACGCCGATCCGCATCCCGGCGACTCCGTCGGTCTGACCGCGGCGGACCGCGTCCAGCACCGGTGGCACCGGTTGTGGGATCGAGGTCGAGTCCAGCGGGTCGTAGCCCGCGATGACCTCGTGCAGCAGTGCTGTGTCGGTGACGGTGCGGGCACACGGCCCGACCTGGTCCAGCGAGGACGCCAGCGCGATGACGCCGTACCGGGACACCCCGCCGTAGGTCGGCTTGGCGCCGACCGTGCCGGTGACGGCGGCGGGCTGGCGGATGGACCCGCCGGTGTCGGTACCGATCGCCAGCGGCGCTTCGAACGCGGCCAGCGCGGCCGCGGATCCACCCCCGGAGCCGCCCGGGATCTTGGACAGGTCCCACGGATTGCGGCTGGGCCCGTAGGCGGAGTTCTCGGTCGAGGAGCCCATCGCGAACTCGTCCAGGTTCGTCTTACCCAGGATGACGACGCCCGCCTCGAGCAGCCTGCGGGTCACGGTGGCGTCGTACGGCGGGATCCAGCCCTCCAGGATCTTGGATCCGGCGGTGGCCGGGATGCCGGCCTGCACGACGATGTCCTTGAGCGCCAACGGCACACCCGCCAGCGGTGACGCCGGTGCGGCGCCGTCCGCCCGGGCCCGGTCCACCGCCCGCGCCTGCTCGAGTGCCGACTCGGTGGAGACGTGCAGGAACGCGTGTACGGCGCCGTCCACCGCCCCGATCCGATCCAGGTGCGCCCTGGTGACCTCTTCTGCGCTGACGTCTCCGGCGGCGATGGCGCCCGCGAGCCACTCGGCCGTCTTTCGGGTCAGGTCGTCGGCGACGGCGGCATCGGTCACGACGTCGCTCACTGCTCTTCTCCCAGGATCTGTGGGACGCGGAACCGGCCGTCCTCCGCCGCCGGCGCACCGGCGAGGGCCGCCTGCTGGCTCAGCCCGGGCACCACCACGTCTTCGCGGTACACGTTCGTCAGCGGCACGGCATGGGTGGTCGGCTCGATGTCCTCGGACGCGGCGACCTCGCTCACCGCCGCGACGGAGTCCAGGATCACCGACAACTGCCCGACATACAGGTCCAGTTCGGCGTCGGTCACCTCCAACCGTGCGAGATGGGCAAGGTGCGCGACGTCCTCGCGGGTCAGCACCGGCTTGGCGGTGGGATTGTCGCCGACCGGCGATCCCGGCCGGTCATCGGCGGGAGCCGGGCTGTCGACGGGCGGTGACACGCTGGACACGGTTCTCCTGGGCGCTCGGGGGTCCCCGGTGGCTTCCGGGGACGGTCGTGATGGTCGGCGGTCGGCGGCGCTGAGACCGGCTCGGCGCCGCCGGCACACGGCGACCGCATTCGATCCTAGGGCTTGCCGGCCACCGGCCTCCCCCACGCGGCATGCTGCACGGTTGGGGCGAACCCGGCCCGCCGGTAATGCGACATGACCACCGTGGTGATCTCACCGAAACGCCGTTCACCGACAATGCCATCGACGCCCGATCAGCGTCCACCACCCGAATGTCCCGTGCCGGGAGGCCGATCAGCGGGTACACCATCAAGAGCAGTCCGCACTCTCTGGGAGGCGAGCCATCCGCCATGTCGTACGTACTCCGTCTGTTGCTACCGGACCGGCCCGGCACCCTTGGCGCGGTCGCGACCGCATTGGGGTTGGTCGACGCGGACATCCTCGCCATGGACATCGTCGAACGGTCGCCCGACCAGGCCGTCGACGACATCGTGGTGGCGCTGCCACCGGGCCGGCAACCCGACGTGCTGATCACCGCAGCCGAGACCGTGCCAGGGGTGCGGGTCGAATCCGTCCGTCCCGATCCAGGCATCGCGGCACGGCACCGGGAATGGGAACTGGTCGAGGCGATCGCCGCCGACCCGAAGGATGCGGTGAACATCCTGGCCCGGATGCTGCCGCAGGTGCTGCGGGCAGGCTGGGCGATCGTCGTACGGGTGCAGACCAACGGTGACGGTCGCACCATCCGGCTGCTCGCCGGAGGTGGCGGCGTGCCCAACCTCGATGGCGTGATCCCGGGGTGGGCGCCCGTCGACCGGGCGACCGTGTTGGATCCGGACGCGGCCTGGGTGCCGGAGGACTGGAAGGCGATCGGGACCGAGATGGCTGCAGCGCCCTTGTGGGACCCCGAGACAGCGGTGATCGTCGGGCGGCCGGGTGGACCGGCGATGCGTGACTCCGAAGTCGCCAGACTGGCGCACCTGGCCGGCCTGACGTCGGTGGTCGCTGGTCGAACCCCGCTCGCCGTCGTCAACGACTGAGCCACCGCGACCATCACCGTGCCGCCACCGTGGGCGACATGATCCCGCCGGGACCGTGCCTTGGAGGTTTCGTCCCCGCGGATAGACCGGCGGTCAGTTCGCCACCGCAGGATCGAACGCAGCCACCGACCCGATCACGGTGATCGCAGGCGCCCGGATACCCCGCTGCGCGGTCTCTGTCGCAATCTGCTGCAGCGGCGCCCTGACCGTCCGCTGGCCTGGCAGGCTGCCGTCGGAGACCGTGGCCGCCGGTGTCGACGGATCCAGGCCGGCATCGATCAGTGCCGTCGCGATGGGGCCGAGGTTCGCGACGCCCATCATGACCACCAGCGCGGTGCCGGACCGGGCCAGCGCGGCGTAGTCGAGCATCGATCTGTGGTCGCCCGGCGGGATGTGACCGGTGATCACGGCGAATCCGTGGTTCGCGGTCCGGTGCGTCAACGGGATACCGGCCAGCGCGGGCACGGCGAGGGCCGAGCTGACGCCCGGGATGATGCGCACCGCGATGCCCGCGCGCTCGCAGGCCTGCCACTCCTCGCCGCCGCGGCCGAAGACGAAGTTGTCGCCCCCCTTGAGCCGCACCACGTCGGACCCCGCCAGCGCATGTTCGACCAGCAGCCGGTTGATCTCCTCCTGCGGGGTGGTCGCGCCGCCGGGGACCTTGGCCACATCGATGATCCGCGCTCCGGCTCGGACCTGATCCAGCACTGCCAGTGGCGCCAGCCGGTCGTGCACGACGACGTCGGCCGCACGGATGGCTGTCAGGCCGGCGACGGTGATGAGGCCCGGATCGCCGGGGCCGCCGCCGACCAGGGCCACCTGACCGCGAGCCCGTCGACCGGCTGATCGGGACCGAGCCCGTGGCGAGACCGACGACGCCGAGGTGGGGTCCGCCGGCTCCGACGGAGCATCTGGCCCTGCCGCAACGCCCGGCGCGTCGGCGGACCCGGGCGAACCGGGCAGGCAGAACCGCTGCCGGGTGGCGGCCACCCTCGCGACGGCGCCATCGGCGTCGGAGTCGCCGGTTGCGGCGATCACCAGCCAGGTGGAGTCCAGGTCCTCGATCCGCAACTCCCGTCGCTCCCACCGCACGAGGCCCCGATCCGCGAGGTCGGCGATGGAGGGCACTGCTTGCGGTGAGACGACCGTGACCTCGGCCTCGTTGGACCTCAGCACAGCGACCTTGCCGAGCGCCTGCGGGCCTCCGCCGACGACCAGCACCGGCCGGCCCGCGACGGGCAGATCGACCGGCAGTCCGGTGGAGCGGGGCATCGGATCCCTCCTCTTTCGCCTCTGGGGTGTTGGGTGTCGGGGGCGGCTTGGACATGCTGATGATCCCGCACCGTCCAGGACGCCTTGCGGAGCCTCGGGTTCCGGTCCGGCCGGTGGTCGGCCGAGGTGGTCGGCCGAGATGGTCTGCCGCGGTGGTCTGCCGCGGTGGTGGCCGAAGTGGTGGCCGAAGTGTTCGGCTGAAGTGATCGGCTGAAGTGATCGGCTGAAGTGATCGGCTGGGCCGGTCTGCCGAGCCGGTCCGCTGAGCGTGTCAGCGAGCCCGTCGGCTGAGGCGTCGGCGAGGGCAGCGGCTCTTCGCATGAGAGGGTCGTTGGGTGCCGACCAGTCTCCGGATCGAGATCTTCCCGTCCGATCTCAACGCGACGGTGCGGTTCTATGTCGATCTACTCGGTTTCTCGCTCGTCACCGACCGCAGGGCAGACGTCGTGCCATACCTGGCGTTGCGGCGTGATGATGTACACATCGGGGCCGTGCCGATCCCGGGCGGGCATCAGCTGTACCGCAAGCCGCCGACCGGCGTGGAGATCGTCCTCGAGGTCGACTACCTGCACGTCGAACGGGACAGGATCCGGCTGGCCGGCTGGCCCATCGAGGAGGACATCATGCGAAGACCGTGGGGTCTGCAGGATTTCCGGGTGCTGGATCCGGACGGGTATTACCTACGTTTCACCTCAAGGGCTCGGTGACGACATGGCTTCGCGAACATTCACTGCAACGGTCGAGCAACCGGACGAGGGGCCCGGTCACGCGGTCGCCGTTCCGTTCGACCCGGTAGAGGTCTTCGGCCGATCGCGGGCGCCGGTGCTGGTCACGGTGCCCGGGCATGATCCGTTCCGGACCACGATCGCGAGCTACGGCGGCACCGGCTGGATCGGCCTGCGGAAGGCGCAGCGCGACGACCTGATGGTCGGTGCCGGCGACGAGATCACGATGACGGTGGAATCCGACGACGTACCGCGGGTGGCAGAGGTCCCGGCCGAGCTGGGTGCCGCGCTGGCCTTGAACCCCGACGCCGCGTTGGCATTCGAGAGCCTGTCGTTCAGCCACAGCCGCGAGTACGCGGATTGGGTCGGCGAGGCCAAGCGCCCCGCGACGAGGGAACGCCGTGCCAGCGAGGCGGTGCAACGCATCCTCACCCGGTCGGCGAGCCCGCGCCCGGGACGGCGCACCGTCAGGCCGGCCGCCACCACCGGTTCCGACCCGTCAACGCCAGCAGCTCGGTGAGATCGTCGGTACAGCCGGGCACCGGAATCGGTGCGGCGTAACGATCCGCGCTCAACCAGCGGTCCGCTGAGACCTTGGCCTGGTCCAGAACCGCGGATAGCAGGTCGTTCGGGAAGTTGTCGTCGGCCGAGATGGCCCTGGCCAGGTCCCAGGCGTGCACGGTCAGGTCGGTCGCGAGCCGCCAGCCGTATTCGCCGACCGGCACCCGGCCGTCCGGCAGATCGATGGGTCGGTCCCACGACGTCACCTCGCCGAACGCGTCCACGGCTGCTGACGAGGCGGCCGCCCAGTCGTCGATCAGGTCCTGTCCGCTCTCTTCCGACCAGGGGATGGACTGCTCGAGATCGGAGCCGTCCAGCGTCGAGGGCACCAGTCGCTGGCCGAGGATGACGTGCCGGGCCAATCGGTGCACGTCCCACTCCCGCGCGGGTGTCGGCGACGTCCACTGCACCGGCCGCACGGCGCGCAGCCTGAGGTCGAACTGGTGCACGGCACTGCGGTAGATCGGCAACAAGTTCATCGCCCCAGTCGAGCACATCGCCGCACCGGTGGAGCCATCGGCCGGTTCGGCGAGCCGGAGCACCGCAGCGCCCAGCGTCAGTAGGTCCGGGGCTTGGGCTGGTAGTGGTGGCTGCCATCGCTGTTCTGCAGGATCTTCGGGTACCGGGCGGCCAGCGTCAGCGGAGTCTGGCGTCCCTCCAGGCGCTCCAGCGGCACGGTCGGCAGCAACGCGATCACCTGCTCGAGAATCGCCGGCGGCCACAGCCGGCCGGACAACAACAGCGCGCAACGGCCGTCCCGATCGAGCAGGATGAGGTCGGTGGTGCGGCGGCCGAAGCGCTTGCGCGCGAGGCTTTCCACCAACAGGGCCGACCGCACCTCGGAACGGTCGGCGGCGTGCCCGTTCTTACCGTCGGAGACCCGGACGATCTCGCTGGTCACGGTCAGCCTGATCCGGCTGACCCGGAAGGCCGCGATCCCCATGGCGCCGAGCACCGCGACGGGTGCACCGATCAGCAGCAGGCCGCCGATCGCCGGGAACAACGTGGCGAACAGGTAGGCCAGCGCGAGCACCGCGAAGATCATCAGCCAGCCGGTGATCAGTACCGACACGAACGGTGAAGGGGCGCGCACATCGAGCAGGGTGCGCAGTGGGGTGGCCGGTACGGTGTCGGCGGAGTCGGCGCGGGCAGATTGCGCTGCCCGTGACTCCGCAGCGCCCCGTTCCACAGGGTCCGGTTCGAACCAGCCTGATTCGGGCATGACGGTCACGCTACCCGGCCGCTCCCGGGGTCACCGATGTCCCGGGTCGAACCCGCAATGCGGTCAACCCGCGGATGACGAAAAACGGCTGATAGGCAGGAACCTCAGCCAGCTCCAACTCCGGAGCCGCCGCCCGCAGCTGGGCCAGCGAGACCGCCATCTCCAGCCGTGCCAGCGGAGCGCCGATACAGAAATGCATGCCGCCACCGAACCCGATGTGCGTGCTGTCCGCGCGGCCGATGTTGAACGCATCAGGATGCTGGAAACGGTCGGGATCGCGATTGGCAGACCCGAACAGCATCCCGATCCGCTCCCCGCGGTGCAGCACCCGCCCGGCAATCTCCACGCCGTCGTCGAGCACCCACCGTTCGAACATCTGCAGTGGGCCGTCCCAGCGGATCATCTCCTCGACGGCGCTCATCGGCTCCACGTCACCGTCGACGACGCGCCGCCACTGGTCGGGATGGGTCAACAGCGCGCGCATGCCATTGCCGAGAGTGTTGACCGTCGCCTCGTGGCCGGCGTTGAGCAGAACGATGACGGTGCAGACGATCTCGTCCTCGGTCAGCCGGTCTCCCTGATCGGCCACCTGGATCAACTCGGTGATCAGATCCTGTTCGGGAACCCGGCGGCGGGCGGCGATGACCTCCCGCACGTAGTCGATGAACTCGCCTGCGGCCTGCTCCGCCTTCCGCTGCTGCTGGTCGTCGGTGTGCAGCTCGTACATCTTGACGATGGCATGGGACCACGCCAGCAGCGCAGGCCCGTCTACCTGCGGAACCCCCAACAGGTGGCAGATGACGCCCACCGAATACGGCTGCGCGTAGTCGGCGATGAGGTCGAAGGTTCCCCCGTCCAGGGCCGCGCGGAGCGTGCGCTGGGACAGGTCCTCGATCACCGGCCGCAGCGCGGCCACCGCGCGCGGGGTGAACACCGCAGTCACCAGCCGACGCAGCCTGGTGTGATCGGGCGGTTCAAGATTGAGCAACGACCACCGCTCGGACGCCGACCAGCGGGGCCACCGCCGGTCGGGCTCGGGCTGCCCGAACTCTTCCGAGGTGTAGCGGTGGTCGAACGCCCGGCCCAACCTGCGGTCCCGGAGTGCTGCGTGCACGTGCTCGAACCGGGTGAGCAGGTGCACCCCCCTGGGTGGGTAGTACAGCACCGGGCCGGCGTGGCGAAGTGCGGCGAACACCGGGTAGGGGTCCGCGATGAACGCCGGCGCGGCCGGCAGGAACCCCAGGGCAGGGAAATCGGCGTCAGCGGCACGGGTCTCGGGCACTGCGGGTGCGGGCGCCGGACTGTCGGGTGCCGGGCTGTCGGGCACGGAGTCGGCCAGGGCAGACACGTCACACGTCGGCAGGAGAGGCATCGGTGCTGCCGGCATCGCCGCTGACGCCGTCCGTCCCGGCGTCGTCGAGCGGCGGCGCTGCTTCCGCCCCGTCACCCACCTGTGCGACGGCCCTGGCGGCATCGGGGCCGTCCTGCAACAGAACCCTGAATCCGGCCTCGTCCAAGATCGGCACGCGCAACGACACCGCTTTGTCGTACTTGCTGCCCGGGCTCTCACCGACGACGACGAAGGCCGTCTTCGCCGAGACGGACCCTGCCGCCTTCGCGCCACGTTCCAAAAGGGAGGCCTTGGCCTCGTCGCGGGAGAAGCTGTCCAGGCTTCCGGTCACCACCACCGAAAGGCCCGCCAGGGTCTGCTCGGGACGGTCCGCCTGGTCGTCCTCCATCCGCACGCCGGCGGCCGCCCACCGGTCGACGATCGCCCGGTGCCAGTCGACGGTGAACCATTCGGTGACGGCTGCGGCGATCGTCGGGCCGACTCCCTCACTCGCCGCCAGTTCCTCCTCGGACGCCTGCCGGATCCGGTCGAGGGAACCGAACTGTTGCGCTAGCGCTCGCGCCGCCGTCGGGCCGACGTGGCGGATGGACAGCGCCACCAGTACTCGCCACAGCGGTTGTTCCTTCTGCTTCTGCAGGTTCTGCAACAGCTTGCGCCCGTTCGCCGAGAGCGCGCCCGCCTTGGTGGTGAACAGCGGCACTGTCAGCAACCGTTGCTCGTCGAGACCGAACGTATGGCCTTCGGTATCGACGCCCGGGAAGATGTCGCCTTCATCGGTGATGGCGCCGGCCGCCAGCAGTGCGGTGGCCGCTTCGTATCCCATGCCCTCGATGTCGAAGGCTCCACGGCCGGCCAGATGGAACACCCGCTCCCGCAACTGGGCGGGACAACTGCGGGCGTTCGGACAACGGATGTCGACGTCGCCCTCGCGCATCCGGCGCAGCTCCGTTCCGCATTCCGGGCAATGCGTCGGCATCAGGAATTCGCGCAGTTGCCGCCCTTCGCGAAGTTCCACGACGGGACCCAGGACCTCCGGGATGACGTCGCCCGCCTTCCGCACCACCACGGTGTCGCCGATCTTGACCCCCTTGCGCACCACTTCGTCGGCGTTGTGCAGCGTGGCGAGCGAAACAGTGGAGCCGGCGATGAGCACCGGCTCGAGGAACGCGAAAGGGGTGACCCGGCCGGTCCGACCGACGTTGACCCGGATGTCCTTGAGCAACGTCGTCGCCTCTTCAGGCGGGTATTTGTACGCGATCGCCCAACGCGGTGCCCTCGAGGTCGCGCCGAGTCTGCGTTGCAGCGCGGTTTCGTCGACCTTGATGACGACGCCGTCGATGTCGTGGGTCAGATCGTGCCGATGTTCGCTCCAGTAGGCGACCCGCTCAGCGACCTCGCCGGCTGTCTGCACCACCACGTTGTGCTCCGAGATCGGCAACCCCCACGACCGCATCCGCTCGTAGGCCTCGGATTGTCTGGCGATCTCGAAGCCGACCCGCGCGCCGATCCCGTGACACAGCATCGTCAACGGCCGTGCGGCGGTGATCCGCGGGTCCTTCTGCCGCAGCGAGCCGGCCGCAGAGTTCCGCGGATTGGCGAACGGCGCCTTGCCCGCTGCCACCAGTGAGGCATTCAGCTCCGCGAAGCCGGCCAGCGGGAAGAACACTTCGCCTCGGATCTCCACGAACTCGGGCACGTCATGCGCGCCGTCCTCACGCAGCCGCTCGGGAACGGCATCGATCGTCCTGACGTTGAGGGTGACGTCCTCCCCCACCCGGCCGTCGCCCCGGGTCGCGGCCCTGACCAGTCGGCCACGCTCGTAGGTCAGGTTGACGGCAAGACCGTCGATCTTCAGCTCTGTCAACCAGCTGACCGCGCCGCCTGCATCGCGCTCCGTGCGCTGGAGCCATCCGGCGAGCTCATCCGCGGAGAAGACGTTGTCGAGGCTGAGCATGCGTTCGGCATGCTCCACGGCGGCGAATCCGGTCGCGAAGCCGCCACCGACACGTTGGCTGGGAGAGTCGGGTGTGAGCAACGAGGGGTGGTCGTGCTCGAGTTGCTCCAACTCGCGCAGCAGGGCGTCGAACTCGCCGTCGGACATCGTCGGCGCGTCCAGGACGTAGTAGCGGAATTGCGCCTCGGTGATGCGCTCCGCCAGCTCTGCGTGCCGGTGCGCTGCGGTGTCCGGTACATGAAGCTCCGGCAGCCCGGCCGTTGCGCTCGCATCGATCTCGGCTTCGTCCGGTGCTGCTGCTCGGGTTTCCCGCTGCCGCGTGTTCTCCGTCACCGGATTACCCTAGATCCGGCCACCGACACCCGATGGCGACGGCTGTCCCGCACGGCAGTACCCGTGGACGGCGCCCGGCGAACCAGAACGCCGGCGTCGGGAGATCGGCGTCACGGCGGGAATCGGAACATCTCGTCAACCTATTTGTTGAACGCTCATGTAAGAGCAGCAACGAGCGCAGTGACCACAACGAGAAGGCACCTCTCATGACCACGTTGAAGATCATTCTTGCCTCCACCCGACCCGGCAGCTCGGGTCCGGCCATCGGATCCTGGGTCGCCGACCACGCCGGGCACACCTTCGACCGGGTCGAGGTCGTCGAGTTGGCCGAGGTCAACCTGCCCTTCCTGGACGAACCCGAGCACCCCCGGTTGGGCCGCTACACGCACCCGCACACCTTCGCGTGGTCGGAGACGATCGACGAGGCCGACGCACTGGTCTTCGTCACGCCCGAGTACAACGGCGGCTTCCCGGCGCCGCTGAAGAACGCGCTGGATTTCCTTCACGCGGAGTGGCGGAACAAGGCGCTGGGCATGGTCACCTACAGCGGAGGCCCGCGCGGTGGCACCGGCGCGGCAACCATGCTGGTCCCGGTCACCCAGATGCTGGGACTGGTGACGGCGGGGGCCTCGGTGGCCATCCCGAAGGCCGTTGGCAGGGTCGTCGACGGTCAGTTCGTCCCGAACGAGGACGAGGTTGCCCGGCTGGACACCATGCTGGCGGAGATCGTCGAGCTCGACCGCGAATTGGCACCGTTGCGCTCACAACTGGCGATGGCCGGCTGACCCGCAGCACAGATCGATGGCACCATCGGAATCCGTGAGCATCGATCCGAGCGAATTGACCGAAGAAGTCCTGCAATTCCTCACCCAAAGACATCTGGCAACGCTGACCACCTTGCGCGCCGACGGTTCACCACATGTGGTGGCCGTCGGCTTCACTTACGAGGCCGCCACCCGTACCGTCCGGGTGATCACCGGTGACGGATCGGTCAAGGTACGTAACGCCGAAAGGCGCTCTGGCACGGGCACTCCCGTCCGAGCGGCCGTCTGTCAGGTGGACGGCCGCCGCTGGCTGACGCTGGAAGGAACGGCCGCGGTCAGCCGGGTCCGGTCGGACGTCGCCGAGGCCGAGCGCAGGTACGGACTGCGCTATCGCATTCCGCGGGAGAATCCGCGGCGCGTCGTCCTGACCATCACCGTGGACCGCATTCTCGGTTCCGCCTGAGCCCGCGCGGTCGATCACCCGCTGACGACCGGCGGCCGGTGTGCTTGGCATACCGCGCACACGCCCCTACTATGACTGACCATGAACAAGTCGAACGACATGGCCGAGGCTTTCGGCGCCTTCGTGAAGGCACAACGCCAGCTCGCCAACATCTCGCAGCGGCAGCTTGCCGCCGCCAGTGGCATGTCGGACTCGTACTTGAGCCAGATCGAGCGCGGGCAGTACAAGCCTTCGGCAGAAGTGTTGCGCGGCATCGCTCAAGCGCTGAGCATCGCGCCGGCTGCACTGTTCGCACAGTTCGGTTTGCTCGACACCGATGACGACCACACGACCAAGGTCAGTGTCGAGGAGGCCATCCGGCTCGACGAATCTCTGAGCCGGGACAAGAAGGAGGCGCTACTGCACATGTACCGAACCCTCCGCGACTCTGCTTGATGGACCAAAGTCTGCGCTTGACAGACAACGCTTTGCTTGGCATACTGGGCACTGTCAAACGAACAGCCCTCCGAAAGGAATCAGCCATGACGGATTACATCGCAGAAGCCAACAAGGCCACCGAGCAGTACCTGACCGCCCTGGCGAAGACCCAGGAAGAATTTGTGAAGGCCGTCGAGACCTTCGTGAAGCAGATCCCCGCCCTGCCGCAATCTCCGGTTGCCGCACCGGTCGCCGATCTCCCGAGCGCGGGCGAGGTCACGACCGTGACATTCGACTTCGCGGAAAAGGTTCTCGCACAGCACCGGGCAACCACCGACAAGCTGATCTCGGTGCTCGCTCCCAAGAGCTGACAGGTCCTTCGCCGCACTCGATTTCTACGACGCCCAGGGGCCTTTGGTCCCTGGGCGTTCGTCGTCATCAATGGAATATTTGCAAGTCTCCGGGTGATTTCAACATCAAAGAACCCGTCGGCGGCTGCACATCAGGTGGCCGCTCGACGCCGTCCGAAAAGAGCCGCAGTCATGGGATCCGAGGTCAATCACCACGTCGCCAACATCATCGACGACCGCCATCAGATCAGTGCGCCGCACATCCGGAGCGCTTCCGGGTTGACACATCAGAGCAGCTCCCGGACCCGACCTGCGCCCACCCGGACCGGCGTTCCGGGCCAGAACCCACCGGCCTCCCCCATGACTGCATCAACCGCGCCTGCACCCGCCGCGCCTGCGCCGGTGCGTCCGGCACCGCATCGAACTGAACCGCCTCGAACTGCACCGCCGCGGTCAGTGCCACCGGTATCCGGACCGCTCCGGTATGCACCGCCACCATCGGCTCCGGCCAGGTCCGTCCCGCAGATGTCGACACCGTGGCTCACCGGGCCCACGCGCGCCGGTATCGGCTCACCCGCGTCGACAGCTCTTGGATCGCCGCCAAGTGGCACCCAGCAGCTCGGACCGACGCCCAGCATTGCCGACCGCTTTGCCGACCTGCTGGCTCCGCTGAGCAACAAGCGACGTCGCGGGTTGATCGCCAGGCTCGCCGTCGGGTACTACGAGGGATGGCGCCCCAGCCGCGCCGAGGTCACCCAACTGGTCAACGAGGAACTCCGCCGCAGCCCGCGCTGACCGTGCCACACTGACATCGGTTGTGCCCTACCAATTCTCCGGCAGATCCTGTATTGCGTCAGCCAGCTGGCGACAGATCGCCATGGCGCTCCGCGCGCCGTCACGGTTCGCGCCCGCCAAGCCGCAACTCGGCGTCGGAACGACGGTCGAGCTCAACTCGGAGCGCGGAAATCCGAGCCGGTCCCAAACCTGCAGCACGGGCGCAGCCCAGGTCTGCAAGGGTGGCGGCGATCCGCCGGACCGGACGGCTGGGACGATACCGGCCATGAGCACCGCGCCGGTCTCGATCGCCTCACCGATGGGATCGAGTACGGCAGCAGCCGTCGGCAGGGTGGTCATGTCGATCGAGAGTGCGTCGAAGCCGGCCGCCCGGAAAAGTCGCAGCGGCGCAGCACTGTCACAGCAGTGCGCGACCGTAGGGCGGCCCTGCACTGCGTCGGTGAGCCTGGACAGGACCTCGATCGCCCGCACCGCCGGCACCGACCGGACCGTCCCGAAGCCACTTGCCGTGCTCAGACTCCCGGCAAGAACCGCCGGCAGGGCCGGTTCGTCGATCTGGACGACGATCCCGGCACCCGGAATTCGCGCGGCGATGTCGGCAGCGTGCGCCGCCAGGCCTTCGGCCAGCGAGGTCGCCAAATCATCCACTGCACCCGGGTCGGTGAGAGCGCGGTGCCCGGACGCCAATTCGATCATTGCGGCGAGCGTCCAGGGGCCGCACACCTGCACCTTGACCCAGTCAGCACCGGCATACTGCTGCTCGGCCGCGTCACTGTCCCAGGACAGAAAGTCGGTGGCACGCCGGACATCCCGTCCGGGACGCCGCGAGATCCGCCAGCCGGACGGCACCACTTCTGCGTAGATGTCGACCAGCAGCCCGACCGCCCGGCCGACGATGTCGGCCCCCACGCCGCGGTCCGGCAACTCGACGAGGTGCGGCAGCGCGGGCAGTTCACCGGCCACCGTGGCGGCTGCGTCGTTGGGGTCCGTGCCCGGCAAGGATCCGACTCCCGTTGCCGCGCCGGCATTCCAGGCCCGCTTGACGGGGAAGAGCTGGGTCAGCGGCGGGCGGCGTCCATCGTCCGGGATCTCGATCCCGGGATCGTCCTTCGCCATCACGCGGCCCGCACGATCGTGGCTGCACCGATGACGTACTCGTCGTCCGCGTCGTAGAGCACCACGGTCTGTCCCGGCGCCACACCCCGCACCGGCTGGTCCAGCACCACCCGCAACCGTCCATCGAGCAGGTCGGCGGATCCACTCACCGTGCCGCCGTGCGCCCGCAGCTGGGCCACCGTACGCAACGGGAACTGAGGCGACTCGCCGCGCGAGAAGACCACCCGCTCTGCAGTGATGACACCGACGTCGAGGCCGCTGGCGGGTCCGACCGTCACGGTGCCGGTCACCGGCTCGATGCCCAGCACATAACGTGGTCGCCCATCCGGAGCGGGACGCTGAAGGTTCAACCCCTTGCGCTGGCCGATCGTGTAGGCGAAGAACCCATCATGCTCGGCCAATACCTCGCCTGACACCGCGTCGACCACCGGACCCGTTCGAGCGCCCAGCTTGTCGACGAGATACCCATGGGTGTCACCATCCGGGATGAAACAGATGTCATAGGAATCGGGCTTCGCCGCCACCGCGAATCCGCGCCGTGCCGCCTCTTCCCGCACCTGCTGCTTGGTGAGGTGGCCGAGCGGGAACATGCTGTGCGCCAGCTGATCGGCGGTCAGCACCGCCAGCACGTAGGACTGATCCTTGGCGGGATCGACCGCACGGTGCAGGATCCCGTCCTCCATCCGCACATGGTGCCCGGTGGCCACGGCGTCGAAGCCGAGGGCGACCGCGCGATCGAGCAACGCGGCGAACTTGATCTTCTCGTTGCACCGCAGGCACGGATTCGGGGTTCGCCCCGCCGAGTACTCGGCCAGGAAGTCGGACACCACGTCGTCGAGAAAGTCTTCGCTGAAATCCCACACGTAGTAGGGAATTCCGAGCAGATCGCACACCCGCCGGGCGTCAAAGGCGTCCTCGACCGTGCAGCAGCCGCGAGATCCGGTGCGCAGCGTGCCCGGATTGCGGGACAGCGCCATGTGCACACCGGTCACGTCATGCCCGGCATCGACGGCCAGCGCAGCCGCCACGGCGGAATCGACCCCGCCGCTCATTGCGGCCAGTACCCGCATCAGTGGTTTCCTTCCCTACGCGGACCGCAGAATTCTGTGCCGTTCCCTCGCCGACAACGAGCCGATCGGCCGCTCGACGGCGTCATCGACGCCTGGCACCGGCCAACGCCGCGCGGCGCGCCCGCTCCACCACGGGAACGATGACGTCCGCGACCGCGTCGACATCCGCGGTACCGGAGGTGTGACCGAAGGAGAAGCGCAACGCTCCGCGCGCGGCCTGCTCCTGGATCCCCATGGCGAGCAGCACGTGCGACGGCCGCGCGACACCTGCCGTGCAGGCCGAACCGGTGGAGCACTCGATTCCGTTGGCGTCCAGCAGCATCAGCAGCGAATCGCCCTCGCAATCGGGAAAGCGGAAGTGCACGTTTCCGGGTAACCGGGACGGCGCGCCGTCGACGAGGGACTGTCCGGGGTCACCGGACAGAAGGACATCGGGGACTCGGGCGACGACTTCCGCGATCAACCGATCGCGCAGGTCGGTGAACAGGGCGGCACGCTCGGCACGATGGTCGACCGCGTTGCGAACCGCGACGGCGAGCCCGACAATGCCCGCCACGTCCAGGGTTCCGGACCGGACGCCGCGTTCCTGACCGCCGCCGTGCAGCAGCGGCAGGACCGCCACCTCCCGGCGCAGCAGCAACAGGCCGGTGCCTGTCGGACCGCCGATCTTGTGCCCGGTGACCGTCAGGGCATCCGCGCCGGAGCTGGTGAAGTCGACCGGCAGCTGCCCCAGTGCCTGGACTGCATCGGTGTGGAACGGGATCCCGTGTCCGCGCGCGACGGCGGCCAGCTCCCGGATCGGATTGACGGTGCCGACTTCGTTGTTGGCCCACATCACGCTGATGACGGCGACATCGGCCGGGTTCTCGGCGATGGCGGCGGCGAGCGTGTCGGCATGCACACGGCCGAAGTCGTCCACCTCCAGCCAGCTGACCGACGCACCTTCCTCGGCGACCAGGAACTCCACCGTGTCCAGGACCGCATGGTGCTCGACAGCGGCGGCGATGATGCGCCGGCGCACCGGATCCGCGCGGCGCCGGGCCCGGAAAATCCCGGCCACCGCGATGTTGTCCGATTCCGTGCCACCGGAAGTGAACAGCACCTCGCTCGGTCGCGCACCGAGTGCTGCGGCGATGCTTTCCCTGGCCTCCTCGACCCGCCTGCGGGCTGCCCGGCCCGACGTGTGCAACGAGGATGCGTTCCCGGTGGCGGACATTGCCTGCGACATGGCAGCGACCACCTCCGGCAGGACCGGGGTGGTAGCGGCATGATCGAGGTACGTCATCACCATTGAGGGTAGGTGCCCTTCCCCCGAGGACCCAATCCCCCGGGTGTCCGCCGTGGTCCGGCCGGGCGTGATGTCGATCTCAAGCGCCCTCGCCGGGTTTCTCACCGACAGTGCTCCGCCGTCGGGGCATGACCGACACCGACGATCAGGCGCTGCGCTCCAACCTGGACATCGAGACGGTGCGGGACCTCGGTTCCGCCAGGCACGTCGCGGTGGCCGGCGTGGCGGTGGTCCTGGAGAGTAGGTCCGGCGGAGGCACCCCGGTTCCCGCCAGCGCGCTGTTGATGGCGCGTGCCACGCGATCCGCGGTCCGGGCCCGGTGCCGTGACGGATGTCCCTGGGCAACGATCGCCGGGATGACGGGCAGCCAGCGCACCTCGATGGTGGACGAGCCTGCGCGCAGGATCCGCCAGAGCCCTGTCACGACGTCACCGAGCGCGCACGCCGCTGCCGGCGACCCATCGATCGGAATCGGCCTGCGGATCGCAACCGGTGCCACCACAGCGGCGGCGTCGACCGCCGCCTGGATCACGGCCCCGCCCACCCGCAACGGCGAAGCAGGACGGCCACCGGGCGGAACGGAGCACGGAAAGGTCAGGACACGGTGACCGCGGCGCAGTGCCTCGGTGATGCCTGCCACCGCTGCTCCGGATTGCCGATCCTGACGTTGACGGCCGGTGTCGAGCGCGCCACACAACGCGCCGGCCCTGCGGGCACCGGCGCCGAACAGCGCGACCTGCAGGTGATCCGGCGCGAGGACCGGGCGCATGGGGCCGGCCGCCGCGAGGACCACCACGTCCAGCCAGGATTCACCGTTGGCCACCACCAACGACGGTCCGCCGCGCAACACCCCCGAGCTGACCACCCGGATTCGGAGGCTTCGCAGCAGCAGGCGCGAACTCCAGTGCAGGGCAATGGTCCCCCGGCGCACGCAGCCGTATCCGTCGATGAGCGTGACCAGTCTGAGCACCGACAACCCTGCAACGCAGGACATCATCACCAAGACAGCCCGGCCGACGTCCCGCACTGCAGACCGCTGCCGGAGAGAACCGGGTCCGGCTGGGCCAGGGGCGCACTCGACCGTGGTCACATTCCCGAACGATCCGCGACCCGGGCGAGCGGACGGCGACATCCCGATGGACGGCGCGTGACGTCCGGTCGAAGTTCCCGCCGGCCACATGCCGATCAGGCGTCACCCGCACCGACGCAGCGCTACACGTACTCGTCAGCGCATCCCGCGATGGCGTCCGGGCGAACCGACGCCTCGACCACCGGTGACCGGTCAGCCCTTTCGCTCCCGCACCGCCTGTGCCAGCTGCGGCGCGACGGTGAACAGGTCCCCGACGACACCGAGGTCGGCGATCTCGAAGATCGGCGCATCGGCGTCCTTGTTCACCGCGACGATGGTCTTGGACGTCTGCATTCCCGCCCGGTGCTGGATGGCTCCGGAGATGCCCAGCGCCACATAAAGTTGCGGCGAGACGCTGATGCCGGTCTGGCCGATCTGGAACTGGTGCGGGTAGTAGCCGGAATCGACGGCTGCCCTGGACGCGCCGACCGCGCCACCCATCGCGTCCGCGACCTCTTCGACGATGCGGAAGTTCTCCGCAGATCCGACACCGCGACCACCGGAGACGACGACGGCAGCGCCGTTCAGCTCCGGCCGGTCGCCGGCCGGCTCCGGGTGATCGGCGACGACCACGGCAGACACCGCGGGGTCGATGGTGATCGCCAGCGGCACGACCTTGACCGCGGACGGCGTGGGTGCCGCCTCGATCGCGCCGGGCCGGATGGAGATGATCGGGGTGCCGAGGGTGACCCGGTAGCGCACGGTGTAGGCGCCGCCGAACACGGACTGGGTGGCCACGACGGTGCCGTCCTGCAACTCGACATCGACCGCGTCGGCGATGAGGCCGGAGTTCAGCCGGACGGCGAGCCGACCCGAGATCTCCCGACCCTCGATCGTCGAGGGGATCAGGATCGCTGTCGGGTTCGCCGCGGATGCCGCAGCGGCGAGTCCGGCGACGGCCGGCGTCACCAGGAAGCCGGCAGCCTCGTCGGCCTCCGCGGCGTACACGGTGGCCGCACCCAGCGCACCGAGTTCACCGGCCAGCGAATCGGCCGTGCCCGGCTTGCCGACGACGACGGCTGCGGGCGTGCCGAGCTTCGCGGCGGCGGTCAGCATCTCGCCGGTCACCTTGGCCACCAGCCCGTCGTACTGCTCGACGAGGACCAGAACTTCTGCCATTGCTACTTTCCCCTTGTGGTGTCGTCGGTTTCGGTGAACATCGGCGCTGCGTGTGTGCTCACAACAACCTCTGGGCGGCCAGGAAGTCGGCGATCCGGGTGCCGCCGGTGCCGTCATCGGTGATCTTCTCGCCGCCCTGCCGCGGTGGCCGGGGGGCGCCGTCGACGACAGCGGTCGAGGCGTTGGCCAAGCCGGTGCTCGACGTATCCAGCCCGAGCTCACCGATACCGAGAGTGGCGACCTTCTTCTTCTTGGCGGCCATGATCCCCTTGAAACCCGGGTAACGCGGCTCGTTGATCTTCTCGGTCACCGAGATGACCGCGGGCAGCGTTGCGGTGACCTCGCTGTAGCCACCGTCCTTGACCCGCTCGGCGCGCAATGTTCCGCCGTCGACGTCCAGCGTTCTGATCGACGTGACCTGCGGCATTCCGAGCCGCTCGGCCAGCATCGACGGGACCGAACCGGTACGCCCGTCGGTGGATTCGTTGCCCGCGATCACCAGGTCCGGCGACAGTGGGCCGATCGCGGCCGCGAGGGCGGCGGAGGTCTGCAACGCGCACGACCCGGCCAGCCCGTCATCGCAGATGTGCACCGCCTCATCGGCACCCATGGCAAGCGCCTTGCGCAGCGCCTCGGTCGCCCGGTCCGGTCCCATGGTCACGACAGTCACTGTGCCGCCGTGCTTTTCGACCAACTCCAGCGCCGTTTCGACACCGCGGGTGTCGATCTCGTCGATGACCGCGTCGGCCGCGTCGCGGTCCAGGGTCCAGTCGGTATCCCGCAGCGTGCGCTCCGACCACGTGTCGGGCACCTGCTTGATCAACACCGCGATGTTCATCGCCGGGTCACACCTCTCCGTAGGACTCGCCCGCAGGGGCGAATGTCAACCGTCGGGTTCGCCGTCATCCGGCCGAACCATCATGCCCTCTTCCACTGCCGGAGGGGATGGGCTCGGGGCGGTCAACAGCATAAGTTACTGACGAGTAGCTTACGCGATGCGAACCCACCGCCGGACGAGTGGCAGGGTGGAACCCATGTCCTCCATACCGGCCTCGAGCAACGTCATGCTGGGCGGCATCATGCTCGGCTTCTTCGCGCTGTGCATGGTCATCACCTTCCAGGCGCCGTTGATCTGGTGGAGCGTCCCGCTGGTCTGCGCGGTGCTGGTGGCGGTGCTGGCGACGATCAGGGTGCGGCGTCATCGCCGGATGCGCGCGGCCCTGCAGGGCGCCCGGTTGTGACGCCGATCCCGGTCATCGTCGACTGCGACACCGGGATCGACGACGCGTTCGCCTTGATGTTCGCCGTCCGGTCGGCGGCCATCGATGTGCGCGCTGTCACCTGTGTTGCCGGCAACACAGGGGTCGATCAGGTGGTGGCGAATACCCGCTACGTGCTGGACACGGCCGGTGCCGGCGACATCCCGGTGGCCAGGGGAGCGGCGCAACCACTGCTGAGCACGGCACCGGAGACCACGCGCCATCATGGCGCCGACGGTCTCGGCGGCTTCTCCCGACCGTCGGACCGGCGCACCAGCGACCGGTCGGCCGTCGACCTGCTCCGTCACGAACTGCTGGCGGCGGTCGGCACCGGTGAGAGCATCACGTTGATGGCCACGGCACCGTTGACCAACATCGCACTGCTGCTGCGCACCTATCCGGAGGTCGCCCCCGGTATCGAGCGGGTCATCTTCATGGGCGGGTCGGTATCGGTCGGCAACGTGACCGCAGTCGCCGAATTCAACGTGTTCCATGATCCGGAGGCGGCCGCCGTCACCCTGGCAGCGATCCGTGACCTGAACATCCCGGTGACGATGTACGGGCTCGACGTCTTCGACCTCGTTCGGGTCGATCGACAGGACGCGGCCCGGTTGCGGGAACGGCTCGACCCGGCATGCCAACTGGCCGGCGCACTGATCGATGCCCGCTGCGATGCCCTGGGGGTTGACTCGATCACCATCGGCGACGCCGGAACCGCCTGCGCCGTGGTCGATCCCGCCGGTCTGACCACGCACCGATGGCCGGTGCGGGTGGAGACCGGTCACGGTGGCACCCGCGGCCAGACCGTCGTCGACCGCAGGGCGAACGTGCCCGAGATCCCCGACGGGCCGGCCACTGTCGAACCGACCATGGTCGATGTCGCGGTGCACGTCGACGCCAGGGGCTATGCCGCGCTGTGGTTGGACACCCTCACCGATTGACGGGCACAGCGGCCGCCTGACCGATACCTGGGCGCCGGCTCGCTGTCGCCGACGCCGATCTCGAGCGGGTCAATCCGGAACGCCGATGTCCTCGTTCCACAGCGACGGCCGTGCCCGGATGAAGTCCGTCATCATCCGTACGCATTCCTCGTCGTCCACCACGACCACCTCGACACCGCGGGCCCTGAGCAGGTCCTCGCCGCCATAGAACGTTCGGTTCTCACCGATGATCACCCGTGGGATCTTGTACAACAGGATTGCGCCGGTGCACATGTCACACGGTGACAAGGTGGTCACCATGGTGGATCTCGCATACACGGTCGCCGGAAGCCGGCCCGCGTTTTCCAGGCAGTCCGTCTCGCCGTGCCTGATCGCGCTGCCGAACTGCACTCTCCTGTTCCAGCCGGTCGCGAGCACACCGCCGTCCACCACCAGCGCGGCCCCGATCGGGATGCCGCCCTCCTCCAGCCCCTGCTGTGCGGCCCGTACGGCCGCACCCAGGAACGCGCGGTCCCTGTCTGTTGCGCTCACGACCATGTCGTCTTCAGCTGCGTTGATGGCATCGTCGTCGGGGGGCACGTCGGTCATCCGGGCTCCTGTCAGGACCGTCGGGCAGCGCTTGCCGCCGCTCGACGGCCACGCTATCCGGCCAGCTGGCCTGTCATCTCGCGCAGCGCATCCACGGCAGCCGCGCCGCCCAGCCCGGACACGCCACCGCCGCGCCTGGATCCCGCTCCCGCCAGCAGAATCCTGCTGCTGCCGGGGATGTCGACGCCGTACCGTTCCGCCGGGGTGTTCGCCCCGAATCCGTCGGCCAGCCACGGCCAGCTGAGCTCGTCGTGGAAGATGTTGCCGCCCGGCATCGCCAGGTCGGATTCCAGATCGAGCGGCGAGGCGATGTCCAGGCACGGCCGGCCGTCGGCGCCGGTGGCAAGGCAGTCGAGCAGCGGCTCGGCCAGGTGACGTTGCAAGGCGACCAGCGCGCCCTCGGCTGCCATGGTCCTGGCTCCCTCGGGATCGGCGCGGAACAACTCGACCGGGGTGTGCAGGCCGAAAAGGGTCAGGGTCGCTCCGGGGAACCCGTTCAGGATCGACGGATCGGTCAGCGAGTGGCAGTACACCTCGCCCGGCACGACGGCGGGCAGGCTGCCGCCGGCCGTCGTCGCGTACGCCGCCTCCAGCTCCCAAAAGCTCTCCTCGAGATGCATGGTGCCGGCGAAGGCGGTACGCGGATCGATGCCGGAAGCCAGTTCCGGCAATCGGTCGAGCAGCATGTTGATCTTGATCTGGGCTCCCGTCGGGAGCACCGGTTCGCGGCCGAGCCAGCGATCGACCACGGCCGGCCCGACGGCGGCCAGCAGATGCCCGGCGGCGAACTCCACCGGCTCACCCTCGCGAGAGCCGAGAACGGTCACTCCATTGGCATTCTCATCGACCGCGGACACCTCGACGCCGCAGCGGATATCCACCCCGAGCTCACGGGCCCGGCGCAGGAGCGCGTCGCTCACCGCGCCCATGCCGCCCACCGGAACCAGCCACTCACCGGTGCCGCGGCCGATGAGGTGGTACAGGAAACATCGGTTCGCCAACAGTTCGGGAGCGAACAGCGACGTCCAGGTGCCGATCAAGCCGTCGGTGGCGACCACTCCGCGGACCGTATCGTCCTGGAACCGCCGGACGATCATCTCGCCCAGCGGCCGCTCCACGACGTCGATCCATATCTGCTCCCCCGCCGCGGCGACCACCGCATCGCGAGCCGCACTGCGGCGCGGCAGCGGTCCGGTCAACATCGGTGCAAGCACCTCGGCCATGGTGGCCATCTCGCCGTAGAACTGTTGCCAGGCAGCGTATTCGCCCCCCGAGCCGGTCAGCGCGCGGAAGGATTCCTCGGTGGCCGGGCCCGGGTCGCGTTCGACCAGCAGCCCGGCCGGGCGGCCGTCCTTGACCGTCGGCGTGTATGACGAAACCGCGCGGGACGCGAGCGTCAGGTCGATTCCCAGCCGGTGGATCAGATCCTGCGGCATCAGTGAGACGAGATAGGCATAACGACTGACCCGTGCCGGGTGCGGCGGGAACAGGGTGTCGCCGACGGTGGCGCCGCCCGGACGGACCGACCTTTCCAGCAGCGTCACCTGCCACCCCGCCCCGGCGGCCAGAATCGCTGCCACCAGACCGTTGTGGCCACCGCCGACGATCACGACGTCTGCCGTTGTCACCCCATCACCGTTCCTTCCCGTAGGTCGAGCACGGTCGCCCGCGGACGCACCGGCGATGCGGCAGCACCACCGTCACATGCTTCTCGGACGACTGGTGGTCCCTGGCACCGCGCGGCGGATCCTCATCGCCCTGTCGTACTCCTCGTTCACCCGTTCCAGCACCGTCGGCCACGCCGTCGGCGGCACGGTGGTCCGGTTGTGCCGAGCGATGGACTCGCGAAGCGTGCCATCCCTGGCCAGTTGGACCAGCGCGGAGGTCATCCCGGCGTCACCGTCGGCCAGCAGGCCTTCACTGCGATCGGCGACGAATTCGGTGATGCCGGTACCGCGCATCGCCACCACCGGCAAGCCCGCGCACCGCGCCTCCAACGCCGCGATGCCGAAGGACTCCAGGAATGCCGGCGCGATGAACAGGTCCGCCTTGCGATAGATGTCCTTGAGCTGGTCACGATCGACGCGGCCGACAAGTGTGACGGTGTCCTGCATGTCGTGCCGGGACAGGTAGCGGCGCATCCGAGGAGCAAGTTTTCCGTCACCGAAGACCGAGAGCCGCAGCGTCACCGCCGGTCCGAGCTGCTGCTGTGCCGCCCGCACGGCGGCCAGCAGCGGCAACGGACGCTTGCGCACCGACAACCGCATGGTGGCGACCGCATGCACGACGGATGGGTCGCGGCCGGCTGTCCCGACAGTCGCGGCCGGTTCGACGGCCCACTCGTGCGGGTCCAACCCGTTGGGCACCACCGTCACCGTGGCACCGGTCTGCCGCCGTAGCGGCGCCGCGGCGGCCTCGCTGACGGCGGTGAGGGCGATCCGCCGGGCGATCTCCGGCGTGGTCCAAGGGATGAGCATCGACGGCAGCCGGAAGGAGGCCGGCAGGCAGTGCACGGTGACCGTCACCGGCAGCCCGAGCTCGAGCGCCACCCGCACGCCGGCCGCAGCGAACGGCGACCCGACCCCGGCATGGACGTGCACGATGTCGTAATCGCCTGCCCGCAGGGCCTTGCGCAGCGGCCGCGAGGGAAGCGGATTGTTGGCGATTTCCGCAGGTAGCGGTATCCCGAAACGGTGCACCGGCACCGGGAACTGACGGCGCCGCATGCGCCGCGGCAGCGGGGTGGCGGTCAGTACCTCGGGCTGCAGACCGATCTGCTGCTGCCGCCGGGTCAGGTCGTTGACCTGCATCTCGATACCGCCGAGACGGGGTACGAAGCAATCGGAAACGTGCGCGATCCGCACCGCCCCACCGCCTCCCGCCGGCCCCGACGGACCCTGCGACATGCTAGTCCCGTGGCCCGCACCGTTGTCTTCTTCCACGCCCACCCCGATGACGAGGCGCTGCTCACCTCCGGCACGATGGCCAAACTCGCGGCGGCCGGTCACCGGGTCGTGCTGATCGTTGCGACCGCGGGCGAGGCCGGCCTGGCGGCGTCGACCCTGCGCACCGACGGACGGCTCGGCGAACGCCGACGGGCCGAGCTGGCCCGCTCGGCCGCTGCGCTGGGGGTGCACCGCACCGAGGTGCTCGGCTACGCCGATTCCGGACTGGCCGAGCGGCCGACACCGGCTCCGCCCCTGGGTGCCCTCCCGCGGCTGGCGGACGCCGACCCGGACGAGGTCGCGGTGCGGGTCGCCGACATCCTCACAGCGGAGCAAGCCGATGTGCTGACGACCTACGACCTGCACGGCGGTTACGGGCACCCCGACCATGTGGCAGTGCACGCCATCGGTACCGCTGCCGCAGAGGCCGCCGGAACGCCGGTGGTACTGCAGGCGACCGTGCCACGTGACCGGCTGCTGGCCGCCGCACAGGTCGTCAACCGGTTGCTGCCGCACTCGCGCAAGGTGGATCTGAAGCCTTGGGAAGGTGCCTATTCGGCGTCGCAGGACATCACCCACTGCATCGACGTCCGCGCGCAGTTCCGGCAACGCCGAGCATCGATGCTCGCGCATGCCAGCCAGGCAACGGCAGACGGCGGCCCGCGGACCCTCGGCGTCTTCACCCGCATCCCCGGACCGTTCTTTCGCCTGGCCTTCGGCAGGGAGTGGTTCCGGCAGCAGGTTCCGGCCGCGGAGCGCGCCGGCCGGCCCCGGCTGGGCAGCGTGTTCCATGCCTTCTGACCGGGCCGGCACCTACTGCAGGCTGGCCCTCAGCCGCCTCCCGGGCTGGTTCCCGCACCGGCCGCGGGGCCGCTCGTCGCGCCGTGGTGGACGCTCACCCCGGCCTCGCCGGACGGCTCGGCAGGAACGGCATCGACCGCCGGTGTCCTGCCGCGCCCCCAGAACCACACCAACCAGGCGACGATGCCGAACGGGATCTCGATCACGTGGGTGAAGATCGTGAACAGCAGCACCCCACCGGCAGCCTGCGCCGGATCCGCACCCATCGCCACCAACAGGGCGACCGATCCGGCCTCGACGACCCCGAGCCCGCCGGGCGTGACGGCCACCGATGTCAGCAGGCGCCCCAGGGCGAAGGCCGCCAGCAGCGTGCCCACGCCGATGACCAGGCCCACGATGTGCAGGCACAGCCAGAACAGGATGAAGTAGATGGTGAAGTAGCCGATGGTGCCCAGCGTCATGGTCAGCCAGCCGGTGCGCAGAACGTCCCGGGTCTGGTCACGCAGGCCGGCGATCGCCTGCTCCCAACCGAGTTTCCGCGGCTTGCGGAACAGCCTCAGCACCGCCTCGGCCACCGTTTGCAGCGCCCGGCCGACCGCGTGCGCGGCACGGCTGCTCACCATCACCGTGATGAACATGGCGAGCACGACGACCAGCGTCAGCACGCCCACCAGCGCTGCGTCCCGGACTCCGGGGCTCAGGTGCCCGCCCTGCAGGAGTAGCGCTGCCAGCCCCAGCATCGGTACCAGCACTTTTCCCGCCGTCGCGAAGACGCCGCCGAGAAGGATGGAGATGCCGATCGCGCCACGACCGAAGCCCCAGGAACGGCAGATCGCATAGGTGGCGCCGATGCCGAGGGCACCGCCGAACGGAAGGGTGTTCGCGACCAGCGAGCCGGCCAGGTTGACCGTCAGCGCCTGGCGATGCGAGATGCCGGGCAGTGCCCCGGTGATGGTGAAGGTGAAGGCGATCAGCGCGGTCAATTGCAGCAGTGCGAGCAACGCGAGCGCTCCGGGGTTCAGCCCGCGCAACGGTTCGGCGATCTCGGCCCAGCCGACGCCTGCCACCTTGGGCAGTCCCCACACCAGCAGCACCCCGGCGAGCGCCAACGACACCCCGTCGCGCAGGACGCGAAGCCACACGCTGCGTCGCCGCCACCACGGTCGGCCGGCATCGGATCGCCCCACCTCGCCAGACTGTCATGTCGGACGGGTCGACGACTCGGGGTCAACCCCGACACGTCGATCAGGGCACACCGTGCTCGGGGCGGGGAAGGTGCCGGGAGCAAGTGCGGCAAGCGCTGTCGGTGCGCGCGTCTACCGTGGGTTCCGTGCCGCCGTCGACATCCACCTCCACCTCTTCCGGGTCCCCGGGTGCACCTGCCGATGGCGCAGACCTCACCTCGCCCGACACCTCGCGCGGCGCGCACCCCACCGACAAGGGCGCGGAGGGGCCGCGGTGGCTGCGCCGGCTGTGGGGGTACTGCTGGCGGCATCCCGTCATCACGGTGCTGGCCGCGGTCGCCGCGCTCGGTGGGGTGGGGCTGGGTGCGCTGACCCCGCTGCTCACCCAAATCGCGGTGGACGATGCCACCGCCGGTGTCACCACCAACCTGGGATGGGTGATCGCCGGTCTCGTCGCGCTCGCGTTGATCCGTTTCGCATCTTCTTTCCTGCGTCGATGGGCCGGCGGGCGGTTGTCGCTGGACGTCCAGCACGACATGCGGCGCGACGTGTTCGGCGCGCTGCAGCGGCTCGACGGTTCCGGGCAGGACAGGTTGCGCACGGGGCAGGTGGTGTCCCGCGCGTCGAGCGACCTGCAGATGGTGCAGTCGCTCCTGGCGATGGTTCCGCTCTCGGCCGGGCAGGTGGTGCTCTTCGTCGCCTCGCTGGTGATCATGCTGTTCCTCTCCCCGCTGCTGACGGTGATGGCGCTGCTGGTGGTGCCGGCGGTCGTCGTCGTCACCAGGGCGACCCGAACGGTGCTGTTTCCCGCAACCTGGGCTGCTCAGCAGTCCGCCGCCGAGGTCGCCGAGATCGTCGAGGAGGACGTCACCGGGGTCCGCGTGGTCAAGGGCTTCGGCCAGGAGGATCGGGAGCTCGACAGGCTCCGGCTGGGCGCGAAGAACCTGTTCGCACACCGGATGCGCGCCGTCCGGCTGACGGCGAAGATCAGCCCCGCGCTGCAGGCGCTGACCGCCCTCGGACAGGTCGGCGTGCTGGCACTGGGCGGTTATCTGGCACTGATCGGCACCATCTCACTCGGTACGTTCCTGGCCTTCACGCTCTACCTCGCGCAGCTCGTGGCACCCACCCGGATGCTCACGATGCTGTTGGTCCTGGGCCAGCAGGCGCGTGCCTCGGTGGAGCGGGTATTGGAAATCGTTGACTCCTTGCCGGTGATCACCGAACGGCCGGATCCGATTCCGCTGCTCCGCGGCTCCCTGGACATCACCTTCCAGGACGTGCACTTCGGCTACACGCCGGACGACCCGGTGCTGCGGTCCTTCGGCGTGCACGTACCGGCGGGTTCGACGCTCGCCCTGGTCGGCGCATCCGGTTCGGGCAAGTCGACGATCTCCCTGCTGCTACCGCGGTTCTACGACCCGCAGACGGGATCGGTCCGGGTGGGCGGGGTGGACGTCCGGGACCTCGCGATGGCCGATCTGCGTGCGGCCGTCGGGGTGGTCTTCGAGGAAGCGTTCCTGTTCTCGGATTCCATCGCGGCGAACATCGGCTACGGCCGCCCCGACGCGACCGCGGAGGAGATCAGAGCTGCGGCGATCGGCGCGGAGGCGGCCGAGTTCATCGAGGCGCTGCCGGACGGGTACGACACCGTCATCGGCGAACGCGGCCTCACCCTGTCCGGCGGCCAGCGTCAACGCCTCGCGCTCGCCAGGGCGTTGCTCACCGATCCCCGGGTGCTCGTCCTGGATGACGCGACCAGTGCCGTCGACCCCGTGACCGAGGCCGCGATCCACGCCACGCTGAGTAGGGTCACCGCGGACCGCACGACCATCCTGGTGGCGCACCGGCGTTCGACCCTGTCACTGGCCGACCGGATCGCGGTCGTCGTCAAGGGCGCGGTCGTGGACGTCGGAACCCATGAGGAACTGGCCGCGCGGTGCGAGCCGTACCGGTACCTGCTGGGCGGCGACCTCGCCGACCACCCGGCCGGTGCAGCATCCGGTCACGACGACAGACCGGTCAGCACCCAGCCATCGGCACCATCGGGGAACGGCAGCGGCGCGGTGCCGGGCGCCTCCGGTGTCACCCCTGAGCTTTGGCCCGCGCCCACGGACACCGTCGATTCCGCACAGACGGAGGCTCAAAGATTGGCCCGGCTGGCGGCCGCCGGCGACAACAGGATCGGCGGTCGCGGAGCGGCGGGCGGCGGAGGCGGGGGATGGAGCGGGATGCTCGGCTCCGGGCCTGCGACCCCGGAACTGATGGCACAGGTGGACGCCCTTCCGCCATCCACCGACCAGCCGCAGGAGATCCCCGCCGACACTCGGCGCTTCACGCTGGGGCGGACCCTGCGACCGGTACTGGGATTGCTGATCGTCGCGCTCGTCCTGGTCGCGCTGGATGCGGTGGCGAACCTGATGCTCCCGGTGCTGATCCGCTACGGCGTGGACAACGGTGTGTCGGCCGGTTCGAGCCGTGTCGTCCTCGCCGCCTCCGGTGTTGCCCTCGCCGTCGTCGGTGCGGACTACCTGATCCAGCGGTTCCAGATGATGGTCGCCGGGCGGGCCGGCGAGAACGTGCTGTACCAGTTGCGGCTTCGCGAATTCGCCCACCTGCAACGGCTCGGGCTGGACTACTACGAGCGCGAGATGGCCGGCCGCATCATGACCAGGATGACGACGGACGTCGACGCCCTGTCCAGCTTCCTGCAGACCGGCCTTGTCACGTCGGTCGTCTCGCTCGCCACGTTCATCGGTATAGCCGTCGTGCTCGTCGTGATGGACGTCGGCCTGGCCCTGACCGCATTCCTCGCCCTGCCGTTCGTCATCGTCGCGACCATCATCTTCCGTCGGTTCTCCACCCGCGCATACACCGATGCCCGGGAGAAGGTCAGCATCGTCAACGCCGACCTGCAGGAGAACGTCGCGGGTCTACGGGTGTCACAGGCGCTCGGGCGACAGCGGGCGAACGCCGACGGTTTCGCCGCTCGCAGCGACGATTACCGCCGGTCGAGAATGCGCGCCCAAACTGCCATCTCGATCTACTTCCCGTTCGTCGCACTGCTCTCCGAACTGGCCGCCGCGGCCGTGCTCGGATCGGGCGTTCTCCGGGTCATCGCCGGAACCATGACGGTGGGCACGCTGATCGCTTTCGTGCTGTACCTGGACTCGTTCTTCCAGCCGATCCAGCAGCTCTCCCAGGTCTTCGACTCCTACCAGCAGGCGCAGGTCGGGCTCGTCCGGATCGGCGAACTGCTGGACACGCCCACCTCCACGCCCCAGGCGCTGCACCCGCTGCCGGTACCGCCACTTGCGGGCGACATCATCGCCAGCGGTGTCGGGTTCCGGTACTCCTCCGCTGACCGGGACACCGCACCGGCGCTCACCGACGTCGAGGTGCACATCGCAGCGGGACAGACGGTCGCCGTCGTCGGCCCGACCGGGGCCGGGAAATCGACATTGGTGAAGCTCATCGCCCGCTTCTACGACGCGACCAGTGGGTCGATCCTGGTCGACGGCACCGACGTCCGCCGCTTCGAACTCGGCGGCTATCGGCGCCGGCTGGGCGTCGTCCCGCAAGAGCCTCACCTGTTCATCGGCACGGTGCGCGACAACATCGCCTACGGGCGACCCGAGGCGAGCGACGCGGAGGTGGAAGCCGCGGCGCGCGCGGTCGGCGCGGTCGATGCCATCGCCGGCCTCTCCGGGCGGTTCCACCACCGCATCGACGAACGGGGCCGCAACCTTTCGGCCGGCCAGCGCCAGCTGATCTCACTGGCGCGAGCCGAGTTGGTCGATCCGGACATCCTGCTGCTCGACGAGGCCACAGCGGCCCTCGATCCGGCAGCCGAGGCGGCGGTGCTGGCCGCGACCGACCGGTTGGCGGCGGGCCGCACGACGGTGGTGGTCGCACACCGGCTGACCACCGCTGCAAGGGCCGACAACATCGTCGTGATGGAGCGCGGGCGTGTCGTCGAGACCGGCAAGCACCGCGACCTCCTGCGACGCGGCGGGGCGTACGCCAGGCTGTACGCCGAGGCGCGCGCCGACGCCGAGACGCCCGTCGAGGCGAAGGCCGATGTCGCGGCCGGATCGGCGCGTTGACCCGCCATCGCAACCCCTGACCTGCGACCACCCGCCCGGGCACGTGATGTTGTCGCCTCGCACGGCGGCGCCACCGGGGTCCCCGCGACCGGCGGAACGGTGGGTCAGGCGAGGGATTGTCGGGGAGCCCACGGTCACCGCACAACCGTCGCAAGGACAAGAGGTTTAGCCTGGATTGACTCAGCCCCCAGCACAGAACAGGCGGAGAGCGACCGTGTCGTCAAAAGCCGTGCCCGAATTTGGTCCGAACGATTGGTTCGTCGAGGAGAAGTACCAACAGTTCCTCGCCGACCCCGCGAGCGTGGACCCCATTTGGCGCGACTTCTTCGCGGATACAGGCTCCGGCACCCGAGGTCCCAACGAGCATGTGGCCGGAGTGGCGGATGGCACCGCGGGCAATGGCCGGAGCAGCGACCAGCCCACTGCGGCCGAGGCAGCCAATGGCGCACCGAAGGGGAACGCCGGCAACGGGAACGCCGGCAACGGGAACGGGGGCAACGGGAACGCAACGGCCCGGGGCGGTCACGGATCAGCGGGGAACGGCGCCGGTGGCAACGGCACCGCGACCCGGACCCAACCCGCCGCGCAGGCAACCACACCGTCCGGGCAGTCTTCGTCACCGAAGACTTCTGCATCGACAAACCCGGCAACGACAACCCCAGCAACGACAACCCCAGCAACGACACCGACAGCAACGGCGCAGACGAAACCCATGACTGAGACGACAACGAGCACCTCCACCCGCCCCGGCGGCACCCCGCCGCCCCCGCCGCCGCCCAACCGCAGCAGGGCGAACACGCAATCGGGCACCGGAGCGGCGTCACCCCGGTCCGATGCCGGCGGGCAGAGCCGCGCACCCAAGCCGCCGGCGGTCTCCACCCGGCCCGCGCCCGCGAAGGCCGGCGGCAAGGAGTCGACCGATACGGCGCCGCCGGCGCCCAAGTCCGCCCCGAGAACCACCGCAACACCCGACGACATGGTCGCGGCCAAGGCCGCGAAGGCGGCGAAGGCCGCTCACGACGCCGAGGGCAGCGGGCTGACCAGCACCCCGCTCAGGGGTGTCGCCGCGGTCGTGGTGAAGAACATGACGACGTCGCTCGAGGTACCGACGGCGACCTCCGTCCGGGCGGTGCCGGCCAAGCTGATGGCCGACAACCGGATCGTGATCAACAACTTCCTCAAGCGCAACCGCGGCGGCAAGATCTCGTTCACCCACCTCATCGGTTACGCCATCGTGCGTGCCATCGGTGACTACCCCAACATGAACAAGCATTTCGGAGTCGTCGACGGCAAGCCGTCTGTGGTGACGCCCGCCCATGTCAACCTCGGCCTGGCGATCGACCTGCCGGCGAAGGGCGGCGGCCGCAACCTCATCGTCGTCCCGATCCGCAACGCCGAGACGATGACCTTCACGCAGTTCTGGAGCGCCTACGAGCAAGTGGTCCGCAAGGCCCGCGCCGGGTCGCTGACCAACGAGGACTACGCGGGCACGACGATCTCGCTGACCAATCCCGGCGGCATCGGCACCAACCATTCGGTCCCCCGCCTGATGTCCGGGCAGAGCGCGATCATCGGTGTCGGCTCGCTGGAGTACCCGGCCGAGTTCCAGGGCGCCAGCGATCAGACGCTGTCCGACCTGGGCATCTCCAAGATCATGACGTTGACCTCGACATACGACCACCGGGTCATCCAGGGGGCGGAGTCGGGCGAGTTCCTGCGCCGGGTGCACCAGTTGCTGATCGGCGAGGACGGCTTCTACGACGACGTCTTCACCTCGCTGCGGCTGCCCTACGAGCCGGTGCGCTGGGTCAAGGACCTCGACATCGGGCGGCACGGCGCGGTCGACAAGACAGCGCGAGTGTTGGAGATCATCGACGCCTACCGCACCCGCGGCCATCTCATGGCCGACACCGACCCGCTGAACTACCGCCAGCGCCGGCACCCCGACCTCGATGTGCTCTCGCACGGCCTGACGCTGTGGGACCTGGACCGCGAGTTCCCGGTCGGCGGGTTCAACGACCAGGACTTCATGAAGCTGCGCGACGTGCTGGGCGTGCTACGCGACTCCTACTGCCGCACAGTGGGTGTCGAGTACATGCACATCATGGATCCGGTGCAGCGCAAGTGGATCCAGCAGCGGGTGGAGGTCAAGCACGAGAAGCCACCGGTCGAGGAGCAGAAGTACATCCTGGGCCGGTTGAACAGCGCCGAGGCATTCGAAACCTTCCTGCAGACGAAGTACATCGGCCAGAAGAGGTTCTCCCTGGAGGGCGGCGAGACCGTCATCGCGCTGCTGGACGCGGCGCTGAACAAGGCTGCCGAGTACGGCATGGACGAGGTCGTCATCGGGATGGCGCACCGCGGCCGGCTCAACGTGCTCGCAAACATCGTCGGCAAGCCGTACTCGCAGATCTTCCGCGAGTTCGAGGGCAACATGGATCCGGGCCAGGCGCACGGATCCGGCGACGTCAAGTACCACCTGGGCGCCGAGGGGAAGTACATCCGCCCGTTCGGTGACGGTCAGGTCGACGTCACGCTCGTCGCGAACCCCTCGCACCTCGAGGTCGTCGACCCGGTGCTGGAGGGCGTGGCCCGGGCCAAGCAGGACATGCTCAACCTCGGCGAAGAGGGCTTCACGGTCATGCCGGTGGCGCTGCACGGTGACGCGGCCTTCGCCGGCCAGGGCGTCGTCGCGGAGACCCTGAACCTGTCCTTGCTGCGCGGCTACCGCACCGGTGGCACCCTGCACGTGATCATCAACAACCAGGTCGGGTTCACCACCGCGCCGGAGGCGTCACGGTCCAGCGAGTACTGCACCGACGTCGCGAAGATGATCCAGGCGCCGATCTTCCACGTGAACGGTGACGACCCCGAAGCCGCGGTCTGGGTGGCCAGGCTGGCGGTGGAATACCGGCAGACGTTCGGCCGTGACGTCGTCATCGACATGGTCTGCTACCGCCGCCGCGGGCACAACGAGGGCGACGACCCGTCGATGACGAACCCGTTGATGTACCAGATCATCGACGGCAAGCGGTCGGTGCGGCGGATCTACACCGAGGCCCTGATCGGCCGAGGCGACCTGTCCCCCGAGGACGCCGAGGAAGCGCTGCGCGACTACCACAAGCAGCTCGAAAGGGTCTTCAACGAGGTTCGCGAGCTGGAGAAGGGCGTCGCCGCGCCGTCTCCGTCGGTCGAGGCCGAGCAGCAGATCCCGCCGAAGGTGGAGACCAAGATCAGCCAGGAGATGCTGCAGCGGATCGCCGACTCGGCGGTGCAGTTCCCGCCGGGCTTCACCCCGCACCCCAGGGTCAAATCGGTGCTCGAACGCAGGGTCGAGATGTCCCGCTCCGGCGGCATCGACTGGGCGTTCGGTGAACTGCTGGCGGTCGGTTCGCTGGCGATGGAGGGCAGGCTCGTCCGACTGTCGGGCCAGGACACCAGGCGCGGCACGTTCGTGCAGCGCCACTCCGTCCTCATCGACCACAAGACCGGCACCGAGTTTCTTCCGCTGCAGCACCTGTCGGAGGATCAGGCGCGCGTGCTGATCTACGACTCGGCGCTCTCGGAGTACGCCGCGCTGGGCTTCGAGTACGGCTACTCGGTCGCGAACCGCGACGCCCTGGTGATGTGGGAGGCGCAGTTCGGCGATTTCGTCAACGGCGCCCAATCGGTGATCGACGAGTACCTCTCGTCCGGGGAAGCCAAGTGGGGTCAGCAGTCCGGTGTCGTGCTGCTGCTCCCGCATGCGCACGAGGGACAGGGTCCCGACCACACCTCCGGACGCATCGAGCGGTTCCTGCAGCTGTGCGCCGAAGGGTCGATGACGATCGCGGTGCCGTCGACGCCGGCCAACTACTTCCACCTGCTGCGCCGCCACGTCCTGGACGGCGTGCACCGGCCGATGGTGGTGTTCACCCCGAAGTCGATGCTGCGCAACAAGGCCGCGGTCTCCTCGGTCGACGATTTCACCGGCGGCAAATTCGAGTCGGTGATCGCCGACCAGTCGGTGGATCCGGCGGCCGTCCGCAAGGTGCTGCTGACCAGCGGCAAGCTGTTCTACGAGCTGGATGCCTACCGCAAGAAGCACAACGTCACCGACACCGCGATCGTCCGGCTGGAGCAGATCTACCCGGTTCCCCGGCGCAAGCTCGGTCACCTGCTCGATGCATACCCGGAGGTCACCGACTTCCGCTGGGTGCAGGAGGAACCCGCGAATCAGGGTGCGTGGACGTTCCTGGCGTTGGCGCTGCCCGAAATGCTGCCGCGACTGGGTGGCATCAAGCGGGCGTCACGCCGGGCGATGGCGGCGCCGTCGGCCGGATCCGCGCGGGTGCACGAGGTCGAGCAGGCAGCGGTGATCGAGGCGGCGTTCAAGAGCTGACCCATCGTCACCGGTGCGCGGTGCCAGGCGTCACCGGTTGCCCCCGTAGACCACCTGGCGGTCGTCCTGTTGCCGGACCAGCAACTGGACACCATCGCCGGTCAGCGTGACCTGTCGGATTTCGCCCGCGGGCGCGTCGATGGTGCGCCAGCCACCGCCGGCAGTCCCATCGGCGGAGATCAGCAGGGTGGAGGACCCGTCCGCAGCCGGCGCGGCAATTGCCGTGACACCCGGTGCGCCGTGCACCGCGACCCTGGGTTGACCTGCGAAACGGTCGACCTGCCGTTCCGGCACGCCCGTCAGGGGGGTCACCGTACTGCCGACCAGCCGCCACGCGGCCATCCTGTCGTCGAGACGTCCCACGATGACGCACGAGTCATCGCCGCAGGCCACATCGGTCGCCGCGCTGTCCGCGGGTGACGCGTCCAGGTCGGTCCGCGTCCAAATGCTGCTGTCTCGCGGTCGGGTCCACGCGACACCTTGCTGATGAATGGTCCCGCCGGACAAGGAGGTCTGCAGCCCGACGATCACCGAGCCGGCTGTCGTGGACGCAGCCGCCGTTGCGGTCGTCTGGGCGTCACCGGTCCCCGACAACGCCCTGCTGGCCGCCTCCCGCTCCCAGACGGTGCCGATATGCCGCCAGGCGGCGACGGTCAACCCGCCGGCGGACAAGCTCCAGGTGCCGATCACCAATGGGTCGGCGCCGCCGGTCACACCGGTGATGCCACCGGCATCCGGACCGCCGAAGGTTTCCACCGTCTGCGGTTCCTCCACGACGCCGCCGTCGATGGTGCCGATCCACGCTGTCCACCGGGGATTGAGATGCGCACCGCCGGTCGCCGTGCCGACGGCGACAACGCGGCCGTCCCGGTCCGCCGCGAGATGTACCAAGGTCGCCTGCTTGCCGTAGCCGGTGGACGGCGAAACCTTCAGTTGCTCCCACGACCCGGATCGCCGCACGGCAAGCCGAGGCTGCTGGTTGGCCGAGGCACCACCGACCAGTACCACCTCGTCGACCGTGGTCAGCGCCGTCGGTTCGAGGCCGGGCGGTGTGACGACGCTCCAGCCGCCGGTGCCGGTGCCCGATATCACCGGCGCTGCCGGCGTACCTGCGGTGCCGGACGTGCACGCAGCGGCGCAGGTCGCGATCAGCAGTGCGACGGCGATCCCCCTGCGGCACAGCGTACTTCGGCACCCGGTCTGTGGGCGACGCACGAGCCGGGGACTCGTCGCGTCGAGATCACCGTGCAATGCCAACGTTCCACCTCCGAGGGGCGCAGCCCGGTCGCCACGAACCGTACGACCGGGCACGGCCACCGGGCATCGGAATTGTCGCCGCGCCCGCGCCTGCCCTTCACTCGCGATCGACCGGTACCGCGACGGCGACGGCGACCGAGAGCCGGGAACGCCAGGGCATCGGCCCGCGATCACCGACCGGTGGCCGGCGATCGCGTCACCGGGGAAGGTGATCCTTCGCGCTTCCGCCGGAACTACTTGACGTTCTCGACGCCGACAACGGTATCGATGCCCTTGTCGACCGTCGCGGTGTCCGTGCCCACCCCGCCATTGATGTAGTCGATCTCCTTGACGCCATAGGACAGGGCGTCGATGGTGTCGTTGCCATCGCCGCCGATCAGCGTGTCCGACCCGCCGTTGCCGGTCAGCGTGTCGACGCCGGGGCCACCGTCGAGGTAGTCCGCGACGGATCCGCCCCGGAGATTGTCGTTGCCTTCTTCGCCGTAGGCGATCACCGAGACGTTGCCCGAAGCACGAACGGTGTCGTCGCCCGTTCCCATCCAGGCGTAGGTGGTGCCGCCGACAAATCCGGCGACCAGCTCGTCGTTGCCCTGGTAGCCGTAGACCTTGACACCGACGTACGGGTAGACGCGAAAGGTGTCGTCACCACAGGTCCCTTTGAGTGTCTGGTTGTTGTAGCTGGCCTGGAAATGCTTGCCGACGCAGGGGCTCGCGGAAGCGGTCCCGGCAGCGAACAGGGGGAGGGCGATGACCGCTCCGATTCCGGCGATCACCGATGCGGCGCGGTTCAGGTGGGTAGACATTTCGTTGTTCCTTCTGGTTCCTGCCGATTCCCGAGTGGATCCGGCGATGTCACCAACTTTGGACGGTGTCGACGGTCGGGTCGTCGGGGCGCGACCCCGAGGTTTTCTCAGCGGGCCAACCCTGAGATCACGCTGTCGACCCCGAACCAGCGAGGATCGCGATCCGGGCGACTCTTCGCTTTGGGCATTAACCTGCCCATATGGCCGCCGACCACGCCCAAACGGGCGACCGGTTGCTCGAACGCAGCAGGGAGCGGGTTCGCCTCGAGCGTTTCCTCGACCAGGTGGCGGCTGGTAACGGGCGCATCGAGGCGCTGGAGGGTCCCGCAGGCATCGGCAAGACGCAGCTGATGCTGGCCGCCAAGTCATCTGCTCGGGCACGCGGATTTCGAATTGGCCGCGCGGTCGGTGCCGCGCTGGAAACCGACTTCTCCTTCGGCGTGGTCCGCCAATTGTTCGAGCCTCTGCTGGTCGACGCGCAGCAGTCGGGTCATGGCGGCCAGCTCTTCACGGGCGCGGCGTCGACCGCCGGCACGGTACTGAGCGATGCAGCGGGGGCACACCCTGCGGAGGCACCCGGAGCCGTCCTGCACGGCCTCTACTGGCTCACCGTGGGGCTGGCTCGCCGAGGCGCTCCGCTCCTGCTGATCTGCGATGACGCGCACTGGTTCGACGGCCCGTCGCTCCGCTTCCTGGCGTACCTGGCGGGTCGCATCGAAGAACTGCCGGTGGGCGTGCTGTTGGCCGGGCGCCCGCCGGGGCGGGGCCCTGAGGGTGCACTGCTGAGCCGACTGCTGGCCACCCCCGGGGTCCACCGGTCAAGACCGGAACCGCTGTCCGACGGTGCGGTCGCCGAGTTGGTCGAGCGCTGGATGGACGATCCACCATCCGCGGAATTCTGTGCGGCAGTCGCTGAGGCGAGCCGGGGCAACCCGTTTCTGGTTGCGGAGATTGTTCGCATCGCCCGACATTCCGGACTCAGGCCAACCGCCGCCAACGCTCGGCATGTCACCGGCGTCAGGGCCGATGCCGCGGTCATGGACCGGATCGGCGGCCTGCCGGAGGAGGATCTGGCGGTCGCGCGAGCCGTGGCCGTTCTCGGAACTGACGCGCACCTGCGGCACGTCGCTTCCCTGTGCGGCACGGACGTGGACACGGCGGGACGGACAGCGGATTGGCTGTTTCGGGCAGAGATTCTCGACCCCGCGAGGCCGGTCCGTTTCGTCCATCCGTTGGTCAGGCGGGCCGTCTACGAGGATCTGCCACCGGGCGCCCGATCCGCCCTGCACCGGAGAGCCGCGGCAGCCCTCGCCGGCGAGGGCGCACCGGCCCAACGGCAGGCCAGACACCTTCTGCTCACCGAGCCGGCCGGTGATCCGGACGTGGCGGCCGTTCTGTTCTCGTCCGCGCGCTCGGCCTTGGCCGAGGGATCCACGGACATCGCCATCGCACAACTCCGCCGTGCGCTGGCCGAACCGCCACCGGCCGATTGCCGGCTGGACATCGTCCTCGCCCTGGGCATGGCGGAGTCGGTGGTGATGGATCCACACGGCATCGACCATCTCGACGAGGCGATTGTTCTTCTCCCGGACGCCGCCCGCCGTCTGGCGGTGGGGACGACCCGGGCGATCGCGCTGAGCCTGGCTGGTCGACCGGCGGAAGCCGTTGCCTCGCTGGAGGTTCTGGGCAGAGCGCTGCCGGAGGAGTCAGAGCTGGAACTGCTGGCCGCATTCGCGTTCGTGGGTACCTTCAGCCCGTCCGCCGCGGGCTTGGTGGCCGAACGGGCAGCGTGTCTCGCGCTACGGGTGTCCAGCGCAACTGACGGGATTCCGGCCGGCGTGCTCGGCGTCCGCGCGTACGTCGCCGCCTGCGCCGGCGAGCCGGCGGAGCGGGTGGTCGAGTTCGCCCGCCGAGCGCTCAGCACCCTACGTTCGCGGGACGGCATGTTGCCCGCCTGGTTCAACCTGCCGGTCGCCGCACTGCTGATGTTGGACATGGATGGCGAGGCGGCCGCCGCGCTGGAGCAGCACCTCACGACCGTTCGCCGATCCGGCGCCCCGGTCCTGGTCGCCGTTGCCCTGTTTCTGCGGGCGCTGATCGCTTTCCGGTCCGGTGATCTGGACGATGCCCGTGCCGATGCCGGCGCTTCTCTGGACGGCTGCGTCGAGTACGGCTTGTCGTTCGTGCTGCCGGGCCCGCTGGGAGTCCTGGTCGATGTGTTGCGGGAGCAGGCAGACCTGGCCGGAGCCGCCGCCCTGCTCGAAGCGCACCCTGTGCAACACCGGGTCGGCGCGTCCGTTTTCGACCTCTTCCTGCTGTCCGCTCGAGGACGGTTACGTGGTGCCGAAGGAAACTTCGACCCGGCACTCGCCGATTTGGAACTGGGCCGTCGGCTCAGTGAAGAATGCGGCGGGCGGTCGCCCAACCCGATGAACTGGACGGCCGAGATCGCCTTCGGGATGGGGTTGGCCGGCCGTCCGGAGGCCATCGTCGTTGCCAGGCAATCCCTGCGCGAGGCCCAGGAGTTCGGTGGTCGGCGCGACCTGGCCGAGGCACAACGGGTCTGCGCCATGACGGGCGAGCGCGGTACAGCAGCCCTGGCCAAAGCCGCCGGCGACGCTTTCGCGGCGCTCGGGGCGCGCCTGGAAGAATGCCGAACCCACATTGCGTACGGCGCGTCGCCCGACGTCGCGGGGACACCCGAACAGCGGCAGGCATTCGAGGAGGGCCTACGGCTGGCGCAGCGGTGTGCGGCGACCCGCCTGACGGCGCTGGCCCGCGTTCGCCTGCGGTCGATCGGTGCGCGCCCGAAGGTCCGCCCGGTCACCGGATTCGGGGCACTGACCGCCGGCGAGCGCCGGGTCGTCACCCTGGCAGCGGCCGGCCGCAGCAACAAGGAGATCGCCCAGGATCTGTTCGTCACGGTGAAGACCGTCGAGACCCATCTGGCGCATGCCTACCAGAAACTGCAGATCACCTCACGACGGGCGCTGGCCGGAATGATCGGCTGAATCCCGTTCGAGTCCCGGCTCTGGGACCGGTCCCTCGAGCCGGCCGGATCCGGGCGCAGATCACCATGTCCACGCCAGGCTTCGCACGCGTTCGGTGCCACCGGTGTCTCGTTCTTCGTCTTCGACCGGACGTCAGCGATTTCGGGAGCGCAGGAGACTGCAGTCTTCACCGAAGTGCTGGAAACCTGCTGGAAACAGGCCGCTCAGACACCTACCGGAGACCGCGACGGCAGCGCCGTCGGGCGCTGATGACCGTCCTGCGAGCCTTCGGAGTGAGTGTGGCGTCGCTCCGTTGACGGACTTCCCTGCAGAATGCTCTGCCGGTCGACAACGGACTGTCGCCTGCGCGGCTCTGCGTCGGTGCCGACACGGTCGGCAACCTGCCAGGCGTCGCCAGTCCCCCACCGCTCGTAACAGTGGGTGACGATAGTTCACTCGTCTGTGTGTCCGATTCAGTGCGCCATCAACGAAATACATGGTTAGCTCGACAGAGCAAAGACTCCATCCCTTTTTCCCGTTTTTCACGAGTGATGACGGCGTCCAACCGCGCGCACAATTCGACACTCGTGTCGGAGACAGGAGTCTCGACCATGAGGTCGAAAACAATTGCAGGCAACCGCAAAATCAATTCGAAGACCGGTCGAGCGACCGCGGGAATTCTCGCAGCATCCGTGGTCGCGCTCGGTGTTCTGGTCGGCACCGCCGGCACCGCAGCGGCGGTCGCATCCGCGGTCCCGCTCGGCACTGCAGCAGACTTCGCGGTGCTCGCCGGTTCGGGTATCACCAACACCGGGCCGACGACGATCAGCGGCGATGTGGGCACAGATCCCACGCCCGCGATCACCGGTCAGGACAGCATCACCCTGACCGGTGCGTACCACCAGGCCGACGACGTCTCCCTGCTGGCCAAGAGCGATCTGTTGATCGGCTACAACAACGCTGCGGGCCAAGCTGATGACGCCGACCCTGGAACAGAACTGGGCGGTCAGACATTGGTCGCCGGTGTCTACGGAACGTCCGCAGCTCTGGGCCTGACCGGCCCGCTGACGCTTGACGGTGGTGGCAAGAACGACGGCGTCTGGATTTTCAAGACCGCCTCGACGCTGATCACCGCATCGTCCAGTTCGGTTGTGCTGACCAATGGTGCGCAGGCGTGCAACGTGTACTGGCAGGTCGGTGTGTCCGCGACATTCGGTACCGATACCAGTTTCGTCGGCACGGTCATGGCGGCGACGTCGATCACGGCCACCACCGGAGCCACCTTCGAAGGTCGCCTGTTGGCCAGCGATGGCGCGGTCACGCTGGACACCAACACGATCAGCCAGCCGGGTTGCGAGACCGACACGCCGACGTCCGACACCCCCACCTCGGACACCCCGACCTCGGACACCCCGACCTCCGACACCCCGACGTCGGACACCCCGACCTCGGACACCCCCACCTCGGACACCCCGACCTCCGACACCCCCACCTCCGACACCCCGACACCCACCGAGGTGAGCGAGACGGGCCCCTCCGCACCGACCGAGAGCACGCAGTCCACCCAGACGAATGCGACCAACGGTGAGACCCCGGAGGAGGCCGCCGCTCGGGCAGCCGCCGAGGCGGCGCAGGCAGCCGCGGAGCGGGCGGCCGCCGAGCAGGCAGCGGCCCAGGCCGCCCAGGCAGCCGCCGACTCTGCGGCCGCACAGGCCGCCGCGGAAGCCGCCGCCGCGCAAGCTGCGGCGGAAGCGGCAGCCACCGGAACGTCCCAGCAGGTGCCTGTGGTCCCGGTCGGATCACTGGACACCGGTGACGGAAGCAGCATCCGCGGTTGAGCAATCGCCGGTTCGGCGGTCGTGCCGGGGTGGTGCCCGGAACGGCTAACGCTGGGCAGCGGCCGTTCCGGAGGTGGACGCCGCTGGTCGTGACGCTGCTGGTCGCGGCTTCCTTGTGCGCCTGCAGTGGCGGCGCCGACGAGACACTCGCCCAGGTCGGCAGCAGTGTGCGGTCGACCCAGAGCGTGATCGGGACAACTGCACTCGCCAAAGGGGCGACGGGCCTGGCGCCGGCCGCGACCTCGACGCACCCGCGTGGGGCGACGAGCCCGACGATCGGCACAACCGCCGCTCGGATCCTGCCCTCGCCGCAAGCGGCCACCTCGCAGACACCGGCGGACGGCGAGCGAACGCGCACTACACCGAAGCCCACGGCGGCTCCGAAGCCGTCAACGCTGGGCGAATCGAGACCGGTCCGCATCCAGGTGCCGGCCATCGGTGTCGACTCGGCTCTGTTGAATCTCGGTCTGCAGGACGACGGCACCATGGAGGTGCCGCCGGACGCGTCATCGCTGGGCTGGTTCACCGGTGCGCCGACTCCCGGTGAGATCGGGCCGGCCGTCGTCGTCGGGCACGTCGATTGGGCCGGCGAACTCGGGAGTTTCTATGACCTCGGCGATCTCGTCCCGGGCGACGAGATCAGCGTCACCCGCGAAGACGGCGCCGTCGTGGACTTCCAGGTCGTCAAGCGCGGACAGTATTCGAAGGACGAGTTCCCGACCGACGCGGTGTACGGCAACACCGACCGTGCGGCATTGCGGCTGATCACCTGCGGCGGTGAGTTCGACCGGAACACCGGCAATTATCTCGACAACATCATCGTCTTCGCGGACATGGTCGGACAGCACTGACCTTTCCCGCAGCCGCGGCACCCGAGTGTCGGCGGACCGTCGCACGCTGCTGCGCGGTCAGCGCACTCTCACGAGCGGTTCGTCAGCGCGAGCACAGGGTCGGTCGGCATCCGGTCCCGGCACCGCTTGCGCCACCAGCACAACCACTTCGTGCAGGAGGGCGGTCACTGCGATGACGAGCTCGCCGGGCTACCGTTGACCTAGCCCGCTGCCCGGTCCGAGACCGTGCCGGCGGCCGCGGGAATGAAACCGCCGACCGGTGCGATCACCGGAACTCCCCGGCTGAAGACCGCATAGGTCAACGGAACTCCCACCCGATAGGCGAGGTAGTCGTGCGACGGCGCATCGAGGACGTGGAGGTCAGCGCGCGCACCGACCCGGACAACGCCGACGTCGGTCCGCCGAAGTGCCGCCGCACCGCCCGCGGTGGCGGCGTGCACCGCTTCCGCCGGCGACAGCCGGCACAGCAGGACACCCAGTGCCACAACGAGGTTCATCGACGTGGTGTACGACGAGCCCGGATTGCAGTTGGACGCCAGGGCGATCTGCGCGCCTGCATCCACCAGCCGACGCCCGGGCGCAGGCGGTTGCAGGGTTGACAGGTCGCAGGCAGGCAGCAATGTCGCCACCGTGTCCGATGCCGCGAGAGCCTGTACGTCGGTGTCGGACAGGAACGTGCAGTGGTCGACCGAGGCGGCCCCGGTGTCCACCGCGATGCGCACACCGGGGCCCTCGGACAACTGGTTGCCGTGCACCCGCAGGCCCAGGCCTTTGCGCATTCCCGCGGCCAGTACCCGCCGGGTTTGCGCCTCGTCGAAAGCTCCTGTCTCGCAGAACACATCAATCCACTGCGTCGCGGGCGCCACCAGATCGAGCATCGTGCCGCAGACCAGGTCGAGATATCCGTCGGCGTCCCCTTCGTACTCCGGCGGGACGACATGTGCGCCCAGGAAGGTGATCTCGTCGAAGCCGGCGGCCGCAGCCGCCGCGGCGGAACGGGCCTCGTCCTGCGCCGTCAGCCCGTAGCCGGTCTTGGTCTCCATGCACGTCGTACCGCCGGCGATCATCTCGGTGCGGTGCCGCCGCGCGTTGGCCCTCAAGACCTCATCGCTTGCCGCCCGGGTCGCCGCCACCGTCGACTGCATACCGCCCGCCAGGTACGGCGCCCCCGCCATCCTGGCCGAGAACTCCGCCGACCGATCGCCTGCGAAGACCACGTGCGAGTGTGAATCGACCCATCCGGGAAGCACGGCGCGCCCACCGAGGTCGATGGCCAGATCGGTGGCAGGCGCGGATCGCTCCGAGCCCACCCAGACCACCCGCTCATCCTCGACGACCACGGCGGCGCCCTTGACGATGCCGAGCAGGCCAGGACCCGCCGTGGGGTCGTTCGTCACCAGTTCGGAAATGCCGCGCAGCAGCAGACTGCCGTCCTGCGCGATGACCGGCATGCTCATCTCCAGACTCTTTCGACAGCGGCGGCCAGCAATGGCCCCGCACCCCCGTGTGCAACGTGTTTCCCCGCGCGGACCTTGATCAATCCAGCGACGACCACGACGTCGACGTCCTGGGCGGACGCGCACATCACCAGCTGATCGAGTGCCGCGCCGGCGGTGCGGGCGGTGTCCGTTCGGATCGCCACCAGATCAGCCGGCGCCCCGACGGCCAGCCTGCCGCCCGGCGAATCGATGGCCGCATGGGACCCGACCAGAGCCGCTGCCCAGACGGCCGCGGGCGGCAGTGCTCCCCGCCGGCCGGTTGCCAGCCGCTCGCCGTACTCCAGCCCACGGGCCTGGGCAAACGGGTCGACGATCACCTGCTGGTCGCCGCCCAGCGCCAACCGTGCACCCGAGGCGCGCAGCCGCGTGATGGCCGGCAGCCCGTCGGCGAGGTCGGCCTCCGTCGTGGGGCAGATGACTACGAAGGCCTCCGCCGAACCCAGCACATCGATATCGCCATCGGTGAGATGGGTGCCGTGCACGGCAGCGGTGCGCGGCCCGATAGCCCCCGCCTCGGCCAGCAGGGCGGTCGGCGTCCGACCGGTGGCGGCCAGGCAGTCCTCGTTCTCGGCCGGTTGCTCGGACAGGTGCACGTGCAGGACCCGCCCGCCGGCCACCGCGGCGACGGCGGGCAGATCCTGCGGCGGAACGGCGCGCACGGAATGGATGCCGACTCCGGTCCGGATGCCGGACGGCAGTGCCAGGACGCGAGAGGCCCAGGCATCCACCGAGCCGTCGGAGAAGCGCCGTTGCACCGGCCCGACCGGTTTGCCGAAACCACCAGCCAAGTAGGCGATGTCGAGCAACGTGTGGCCGATTCCGGCTTCCCCGGCGGCGTGAGCGACCGCGAGGCCCATGGCGTTCGGGTCGTCGTACGGCCGGCCACCAGGCCGGTGGTGCAGGTAATGGAACTCACCGACGGCGGTGTACCCGGCACACAGCAATTCCAGGTATCCGGCAAGGGCCAACTCTCGCAACGAATCCGGATTCAACCTGTCGGCGAGGTCGTACATCTGCTCGCGCCAGGTCCAGAAGGTGCCGCCGCCGCCGTGGGTCCGCCCGCGCAGGGCACGGTGAAAGATGTGCGAGTGCGCGTCGGCGAACCCAGGGACCACCAGACCGCGCAGCCGCTCCACCGGCTGGTCGTCCCTGACCGGTGCACACGGCTCTATCGCGGTGATGAAGCCTTTGCCGCAGCTGATGTCGACGCCGCGGCGCACGTTCCCGTCGATCAGCGCGGCGTCGCAGCGATAGATGACCGATACGTCTGGCCGCTGTGCCGTCACCGGACCAGGTTCGCCAGCACGTCGGCCAGCGCTTCCACGCCGACCAGGCAGTCCGCGGCGTCGGCGTGTTCCTCCGGCGCATGCGAGATCCCGGTCGGGTTCCGGACGAACAGCATCGCCGACGGCACATGCGCGGAGAACACCCCGGCGTCGTGGCCGGCACCGGTCGGGATCACCGGCGCCGTCAGGAGTTCGGACAGTTGCAGCCCCAGACCCGGGTCGAACACGACATTGTCGACCATCGATTCGCGCTGCACCATGACCGTGCAGCCCTCCATCTCAGCCTCGTCCCGGACCGCGGCGGCGATCGCGTCCACGATTCCGGCGGTGACGGTGGCCGACCGGTGACGCACGTCGAGCCAGAGCGCCACCGTGGAGGCGATGACGTTGGTGCCACCGGGCACCGGGGTGATCCGGCCGACGGTGGCCACCACCCCGTCGCGCTCGACGGTCGCCCTGCGCGCCGCCAACACGGCCGCCGCGGCCGGGATCATCGGATCCTTGCGGTCCGCGGGCGCGGTGGTGCCCGCGTGATTTCCCTGGCCGGTGACGGTGATCCGCCAGCGCCCGTGCGCGACGATCTCCGAACCGACGCCGACGACAGCGGTCGAATCGGCGGCCTGCAGTAACCTGCCCTGCTCGACATGCAGTTCGACGAACGCACCGATCGAAGCCAGCCGGGCCGGGTCAGCACCCATCTCGGCCGGGTCGATGCCGACCCGGCGTGCCGCGTCGGCGACCGAGTTGCCGTCGGGGTCGTGCAACCGCCGGACGTGATCGGCGTCGACCGCACCGGTGAGCAACCGGGAACCCATGCAGGGCAACCCGAATCGGCCACCCTCTTCCTCCACGAAGCACGCGACCGCCAACGGGCGCGCGGGGGTCACGCCGCGCAGCCGCAGCTCATCGACGGCCAGCAACCCGGACACCACGCCCAACGGCCCGTCGAAGGCGCCGCCGCCCGGCACCGAATCCAGGTGCGATCCGGTGACCACCGCGTCCGTTCCCGGCTCGCCCCACCAGGCCCAGAGGTTGCCGTTACGGTCCGTCTCGACATCCAGCGATCGGCGTTCGGCCTGCTCGACAAACCATTGCCGCAGCTGCATCTCGGCGTCGTCGAAGGCGTGCCGGGAGTACCCACCCCGCAGGTGGTCCTTGCCCACCCCGGCCAGATCGGCCCAGGCGGAGGCGAAACGACTGCCGTCGGCGGACGACCCTGAGAACCTCATTCGTCCATCCTGGCGGCAGCACCGTGTTGCTGCGACGCGGAGTCGGCCATCGGGATCGTCAGATGGTTCGCTTCCGCCGCGGTCTCCGCCTCGGGGTAACCGGCATCGACGTGCCGCAGCACCCCCATCGCCGGATCGTTGGTCAGCACCCGCTCGACCTTGGCTGCGGCCAGCGCGGTGCCGTCGGCGACGGTGACCTGGCCGGCGTGGATGGAACGGCCGATGCCGACCCCGCCGCCGTGATGGATGGAGACCCAGCTCGCTCCGGACGCCGTGCTGACCAGGGCGTTCAGCAGCGGCCAGTCCGCGATGGCGTCACTGCCGTCGGCCATCGCCTCGGTCTCCCGGAACGGCGATGCCACCGAACCGGCATCGAGGTGATCGCGGCCGATCACGACCGGCGCGGACAGCTCTCCGGACGCCACCATCGCATTGAACTCCAGCCCCGCCTTGTCCCGCTCGCCGGCACCGAGCCAGCAGATCCGTGCCGGCAGCCCCTGGAACGCGATCCGTTCCGGTGCCATCCGCATCCACCGCTGCAGGCTGTCGTTGTCGGGGAACAACCGCTGCACCGCGCGGTCCGTCGCGTGGATGTCGGCCGGATCGCCGGACAACGCAGCCCAGCGGAACGGTCCGCGTCCCTCACAGAACAGTGGCCGGATGTACGCCGGGACGAACCCGGGGAAGTCGAACGCCCGCTGGTACCCGGCCAGTTGCGCCTCGCCGCGGATGGAATTGCCGTAGTCGAAGACCTCGGCACCGGCGTCCTGGAACCCGACCATGGCCTCGACATGGGTGGCCATCGACGATCGCGCGCGGTCGGTGAACTCCTCCGGTTTGGCCGCCGCGTACTCATGCCAGTCCTCGAGTTCGACACCGATCGGCAGGTAGGCGAGGGGGTCGTGCGCGCTGGTCTGGTCGGTGACGATGTCGATGTCCACACCGCGGCGCAACAGTTCGGGAACCACCTCGGCCGCGTTGCCGATCACCGCGATGGAGATCGCGCGGTGGGACTTCTTCGCATCCAGCGCGAGCGCGATGCCCTCATCCAGGTCGTTCGCGATGACATCGAGATACCGGGTGGCCAAACGTTTCTGTGCCCGGGATGGATCACATTCGATGCACAGCACGGTGCCACCGTTCATCGTCACGGCCAGCGGTTGGGCCCCGCCCATCCCGCCGAGGCCGGCGGTGAGGGTGAGCGTTCCGGCAAGCCCGGCACCACCGGCTCCGCCGTGATCCCGTCCGGTTGCCAGCTTCTCGGCCACCGCCGCGAAGGTCTCGTACGTGCCCTGGACGATGCCCTGCGAGCCGATGTAGATCCACGAACCGGCCGTCATCTGGCCGTACATGGTCAGACCCATCGCCTCCAGGCGGCGGAACTCGGGCCACGTCGCCCAGTCGCCGACCAGGTTCGAATTCGCGATCAGTACCCGCGGCGCCCACTCGTGGGTGCGCAACACGCCCACCGGCTTCCCGGACTGGACCAGCAGCGTCTCATCCTGCTCGAGGGTGGTGAGAGTGCGGCAGATCGCGTCGAAGCTGGCCCAATTTCGCGCGGCCTTGCCGGTCCCGCCGTAGACCACGAGGTTGTCCGGGTCCTCGGCGACCTCGGGGTCGAGGTTGTTGCACAGCATGCGCAGTGGCGCCTCGGTGGACCAGCTCCGGGCGGTGAGGGTGGTGCCGCGGGCCGCCCGCACCGGGCGGGGGCCGGCCGCCCCTGCGCCGGTGGTGATGGTGGCGTGCGGAGGCAGGGAGTTCATCGGGGGTTCTCCTCGGTGGTGGACGAGCGTGGTGTTGACGGGAGCGCCGTCAGCGGGCCGGTTGCGCCGGTGATCGTTCCGGCGGCGAGCAGGCCGACGACGGCATCGATCTCGGCCCCGAGGTGCCGGTCGGGTCCCGGCCCGTCGACCTTCTGCCGGACCACGTCCCGCACCGCGCCGGTCACCGGCCCTGGCGCCAGCGGCGCCCGCAGATCCAGCGCCCTCGCCGCGGTGAGGATCTCCACGGCCAGCACCCGGCGCAGGCCGTCGATCGACCGGCGCAGCTTGCGGCCGGCGTGCCAGCCCATCGAGACGTGGTCCTCCTGCATCGCCGAGGACGGGATCGAGTCGACGGACGCGGGGACCGCCAGTCGCTTGAGCTCCGAGACGATGCCGGCCTGCGTGTACTGGCCGATCATGTGGCCGGAGTCGACGCCGACCTCGTACGCCAGGAATGGCGGCAGGCCGTGCGAGCGTGAGGCGTCCAGCATCCGGTCGGTGCGACGCTCGGCGATCCCGGCGACATCCGCGACCGAGATCGCCAGGAAGTCCAGCACAGCGGCGACGGGCGCGCCGTGGAAGTTGCCGTTGGACTCCACCCGGCCGTCGGGCAGGACGACAGGGTTGTCGATGGAGCTGGCCAGCTCACGTTCGGCGACCATCCTGGCGTGTGCGGCCGTGTCGCGGGCTGCGCCGTGCACGGCGGGCGAACACCGCAACGAGTACGCGTCCTGCACCCTGTTGTCCTCGCGGCCCGCGTGCGAGGCGACGATCGGCGAGCCGGCCAATGCGGCGGCGATCCGGGCCGCACTGACCGCCTGGCCGGTCTGCGGTCGGAGCTCCTGCAGGTCGGCGGCGAACACCCGATCCGTTCCGAGCAGCGCCTCCACCGACATCGCTGCGGCCAGGTCGGCGGCGTCCAGCAGTTGATCCAGGTCGGCGAGCGCGAGCACCAGCATGCCGAGCATCCCGTCCGTGCCGTTGATCAGCGCCAGGCCCTCTTTCTCGGCCAGCACCACCCGGTCGAGGCCGGCCGCCGCGAGCGCGTCCGCGGCGGCTCGGCGCAAGCCTCGGCGGTCGAGCACCTCACCCTCGCCGATCAGCGCCAGTGCAACGGTCGCCAGCGGCGCGAGGTCGCCGGAGCAACCCAGAGAGCCGTACTCCGGCACCACCGGGGTGATTCCGGCGTTCAGCATCGCGGCGAGCGCAGCCGCGGTCTCCGGGCGGATCCCGGTCCGGCCCCGGGCGAGGGTCGCCAGGCGCAGCAACATCAGCGCCCTGACCACCTCCCGTTCAACCGGCTCGCCACTGCCGGCGGCGTGCGAGCGGATCAGGGACATCTGCAGCGCTGCGCGGCGGTGCGGCGGGATGGACGTCGTGGCGAGCGCGCCGAACCCGGTGGAGATCCCGTAGTGCGGATGGACGTCATCGGCCAGGGCCTCGACGATGGCCCGGCTCGTCGTCATCGCGCCGACGGCTTCCTCGGACAGCTCCACGGGCGCACCCCGCCGGGCGACCCGCACGACAGCGCCCGGGTCGACCGATCCGACGCCGAGTCGGACCGGCTCACCGGACACGGCGAGCGGACGGGAGCCGGACAGCAAGGGCGGTGGGGAGGTGGACGTCACAGGTTCATTGGATGCCGTCCCGAGTTCCGGCGCGAGACGGCAAGCCGCTGTTCTGTCCGATATACCGGACAGGTGACGACGTCAGCCCACCACCACCGCTCGGACCCGAATGCCCCTGGAGGCGGGCAACCGACCCGGGCGGGCGCCGCTCCGGCCCTGCGGCGCGGCCTGGCAGTGCTGAAACTCCTGGGCTCGCGGGCGACGCCGGTCTCGGCAGGTGCCGTCGCACGCGAACTCGGCCTGCCCCGATCGACGACGTACGAGCTGCTGACCGAACTGGCCGCCGCCGGTTTCGTCGTGCACCTGCCGACCGAACGCCGGTGGGGTCTGGGGCTGTTCGCCTTCGAGCTCGGCACCGCCTATCTGCGCAGCGAACCGCTGGAACGGGCCGGCCGACCGGTGCTCGCCAGGCTGTGCGCTGCCACCGACGGGACCGCACACCTCGGTGTGTTGCACGGCGCGGAAACCCTCTACCTGGCCAAGGAAAAGGCCGGCGGCGGCCCCACCCTCGTCACCGACGTCGGTGTCCGACTACCGGCAGCCCTGACCGCCACCGGGCTGTCGATCCTGGCGCAGCTACCGGCCGGACAGGTCAGAGCGCTGTTCCCGGATCGGGATGCGTTCGTCGACCGCACCGGCCGCGGCCCGACGACACTGCCCGAGCTCCGCTCGGACCTCTCGGAAACCCGCGGCCGCGGCTGGGCCGTCGAGGACGGCCGGGTGTCCATCGGCACGGCGTCGATCGCCGCGCCGGTGTTCGACCACAACGCGGTACCGATGGCAGCGGTCGGTGTCACCGTCGCGCACCGCTGCCCGGCCGCCGGGGCGAGCGGCTGCGGACTCGACCTGAGCGAACTGGCCGGGGCCGTGAAACAGGCTGCCGATGACGTCACCGCGGCGATCGGCGGTCGGCACCCGCGCTGAGGGGACGGACCCCGCACTGTTGATCATGACGAAACTCGCGCCCCGCTCGGCGTGTCGAGGCCGAAAGCTGCGAGTTTTGCCATGATCAACTTCCCCACAGCGACCGCTTACTCAGCAGCAACGCCCTCAGCCTTGGCGGCCGCCAGTACCGCGTCGGCCACCATCCGGGCCAGTCCAGGGGTGAACGGGTCCGGGACGATCCGATCCGGTGTCGGCCGGTCGGGGACGGCAGCGCAGATGGCACCGGCAGCGGCGACCTTCATGCCCTCCGTGATCCGGCTGGCCCTGCCGTCCAGCGCGCCGAGGAAGATGCCCGGGAAGGCCAGCACGTTGTTGATCTGGTTGGGGAAGTCACTGCGACCGGTCGCCACCACCGACGCGCCGTGCAACAACGCGGCAACCGGGTCGATCTCCGGCGTGGGGTTCGCCAGCGCGAAGACGATCGGCTGATCGCCCATGGTCTCGACCAGGCTCGGGTCCATCCGGCCGCCGGACACCCCGATGAACACGTCCGCACCCGCCATCGCGTCGGCCAGGCCACCGGTGACGCCGCGCGGGTTGGTCCGCTCCGCCAGCGACTGCTTGATCGGGTGCAGCCCTTCGCGGTCCACGGACAGCACGCCCTTGGAGTCGATCAGCACCAGGTCGCGGACGCCGGCCGCGAGCAAGATGTTTGCGCAGGCCACGCCGGCCGCGCCGACACCGGCGATGACCACCCGCAGGTCCACCATCACCCGCTGGATGACCGACGCGGCGTTCATCAGCGCAGCGAGCACGACCACCGCCGTGCCGTGCTGGTCGTCGTGCATGACCGGGATGTCCAGGGCCTGGATCAGACGCGATTCCACCTCGAAGCAGCGCGGCGCCGAGATGTCCTCGAGGTTGATGGCCCCGAAGGACGGCGCGATGGCGGTGACCGCCGCGACGATCTCGTCCGGGTCGGTGGTGTCCAAGACGATCGGCACCGAGTCCAGGCCCGCGAACGAGCGCATCAACGCGGATTTGCCCTCCATCACCGGCAGCGACGCCTTGGGGCCGATGTCGCCCAGCCCCAGCACGGCGGTGCCGTCGGAGATCACCGCCACCAGCCGGGACGCCCAGGTGTAGTGGCGGGCGGCAGCAGGATCGGCCGCGATCAGCCGCGAGACGTCGGCGACGCCAGGGGTGTAGAGCATCGACAGGTCGCGACGATCGGCCAGCGGCGCGCGGAGTGCTACCGACAGCTTCCCGCCCCGGTGCGCGGCGAGGACTTCCTCCGCGGAGAAGTCCATGGGCTGGGCGGCGAGCTGCGCGTCGGGCTCGAGCACCTGCTCGTGCGCGGTCGGCGGTTCGCCCAGCTGGGCGGGGCTGTCGGTGGTCATCGTCATGCTCACTCCAGAACGGGAGGGACTTGTCTGCGCTTCGAAGCCGGGCCGCCCATTGCCGTGAGCTGCACGGCACGGATCGGGCGTGGCTGCGGGACGTCACCGGACGGGTCATGCCGGTGGGTGTCCGAGCAGAAACTGTCGGTCGGTGGCGCGGGCGGACCCGTCACGGTGGGAAGGGTTCCGCAGCGCAGGCGGGCCGGATCGGTCCATCAATTGCTGTTGAGCAGGCGGGTCGGGTGGTGCCGGCCGGCGGGGTCGTCGGAGGGTGCTGTCAACGCGTGGTCAGCACATGATGCAGGACGCGGTGACCATGACCGGCACCGGGACGGCGTGTTGCCCAGCACATCGCTGAACCGGCCCGTCAGGCCGGGACGGCGCCGGCCTCCTCTGCGAGCCCGTCGATCGTCGCTGCAAGGTCGAGGTCGCGACGGGTCACACCGTCCTCGGAATGCGTGGACAACACGAACAGGACGTCCCGCCACCTGATGTCGATGTCGGGATGGTGGTCCGCCGCCTCGGCGGCCACGGCTACCGCGTCCACGAGTCCGATCGCCGCCGGGAATGTCGGTGCCGTGTACCGGCATCGGACGTCGTTCGTGTCGCCACCCCACCCCGGGAGCGACTCGAGGGCGGCGGAGATCTCGGCAGCGTCGAGCAGCGTCATGCGCCTTACGCTGCACGGCCGGTGCCCGCCGGTCAAGCATTTCGGGCCCGGCTAGGATCCGCGACCATGCAGGTCCGGGAACTTCTGGTGCCAGGGGCGTTCGAGTTCACGCCCGTTCAGCACGGCGACGACCGAGGACTCTTCCTCGAGTGGTTCAAGATCGACAAGCTGGTCGAGGCGATCGGGCATCCGCTGTCATTGGCCCAGGCGAACCTGTCGGTGTCGAGAGCGGCGACGTTGCGCGGCGTCCACTTCGCGGACGTCCCACCCGGCCAGGCGAAGTACGTCACCTGCCCGCGGGGTGCCGTGCTCGACTACGTCGTCGACATCCGGGTCGGATCGCCCACCTTCGGCGAAGCCGATGTGGTGGGGCTGGACGGCGAGCACCGGCGCGCCGTGTACCTGCCCGAGGGAGTGGGACATGCCTTCGTCGCGCTCGAGGACCACACCACCCTGACGTACCTGTGTTCCACCGGTTACTCGCCGGGGCGAGAGCACGCGATCAACCCCGAGGATCCCGAACTCGGGCTCCCACTTCCCGAGGGGGTCGACTTCCTGCTCTCGGAAAAGGACGCGGCGGCCCCGACCCTGGCGGAGGCCGAGAGGTCTGGACTCCTGCCGACGTGGGAAACCTGCCGGGAGTACGTCGCCGGCCTACGCTGACCGACCGCGGACCGGCCGTATCGACCGGCCCACCGACCGGCGCCGACGCAGTCCCGGCGTCACGCAACACCCCACTCCCCTCCCACCGAAACGGCGGCATCATGGCTCACAGGATCGCGCTCATCCGGCACGGCCAGACGGAGTGGAGCAAGAGCGGCCAGCACACCTCCACGACGGACATCGACCTGACCGACGAGGGCGTCCACCAGGCGATGACGATCCCCAGCCTGCTGTGGGGCCTGGATCTCTCGCCCGCAACCGTGTGGAGCAGCCCCCGGCTCCGGGCGCAGCGGACCGCAGCGCTCGCCGGCCTGCATGTGAACAGAATCGTCGACGACCTGGCCGAGTGGGCCTACGGCGATTACGAGGGCATCACCAGCAAGGAGATCCGCAAGACGAACCCGGAATGGTCGATCTTCACCATGGGCGCGCCGGGTGGCGAGTCCCCGGAGGACGTCGCGGCACGGTGTGACCGGGTGCTGGACAGAGCACGGGAGAAACTCGCCCGGGGAGACGTGGCGCTGTTCTGCCACGGGCACATCTCCCGGGTCCTCGCGATGCGCTGGGTCGGGCTGCCGGTGGCCAGCGGCGGCCTGATCCTGATGAACCCGGCAGCGGTCACCGTCCTCGGTACCTACCACGACAAGCCGTGCATCGAGCACGCCAACGTGGTGCCGTTGCGCGGGCCGCTGCTCAGCCAGCCGGCCGAAGATGACGACGACCCCTCCACGCCGGTCGCGACCGCCGGTATCGAAGCGGGTTGGGGCCATGCCTGATGCCCGGATCGCCCCGATCGAGCCCGATGACGTGCCATCGGTGGTCGAGCTGGTCTACGAGCTCGCCGAGTACGAACGTGCCCGCGACCAATGCCACCTGACGACCCAACAGCTCCGGGACGCGCTGTTCGGACCGTCACCCACGGTGTTCGGTCTGGTCGGACGTGACAGCGGCGAGGTGGTGGGCTACGCCCTGTACTTCCTGAACTTCTCCACCTGGGAGGGCGTCAACGGCATCTACCTGGAGGACCTCTACGTCCGCCCGGACGCTCGCGGCACAGGGTTCGGCAAGGCATTGCTGACGGCGCTGGCCGAGCTCGCGGTGCAGCGCGGCCTGGCCCGCGTGGAGTGGTCAGTGCTGGACTGGAACACCCCGTCGATCGACTTCTACCGGGCCATCGGCGCCGTCCCGATGGACGGGTGGACGACGTTCAGGCTCACCGGTCCGGCTCTGCGAACGGCAGCGGGAAGCGGTTGATCCAGGCGTTTGCCGGCTTGCTCAAGAGCAGATACCCGGTCACCCCGCCGATCGTGACGAGCCCGATCCCCCAGGCGTACTGGCCGCTCGGCGCGATCAGCCAGACGCCGACGGCGACCAGGATCACCTGCGCCACCAGGCAGGGCGTACGTCCCCATCGTCGGCCACGCAGCAGACCGTTGGCGCAGAGAGCCAGCAGCAGGGCGAGGACCACGTAGTAGAGAACTTGAGCGGAGGTCCTGCCGATTGCGATGCTCTCCGAGAGGCCGGAGACCAGGGTGACCCCGGCGAGCACGATCAATCCGGCGGCCTCGACGAGAACCAGCAGGCCGGCCACCACCACCGGTCGCGGCGGCGGGATGCTCAGTGGTGGAGGGTCGCTCAGCGGCGGCGGGTCGGGAGGAACGCTCACGCCGATCACGCTACCCATCGCCGGCTCTGCCCGATGGCCGAGCGCGGACAGCCGGTCGGCGGGCCGGCGGAAGCCGAGGCGCGCGGCGCCACCGGCCTTGCCGGAACCCGCCGGTGCCGGAGTCGGGGGTGAACTCCGGCTCATCGCGGCGCCGGGCCGTAGGCTGCCGGGCGATGCGCGCACTGCTGATCGTCAACCCCCATGCGACCTCGACCAACGAGCGGCGCCGTGATCTGCTCACCCACGCGCTCGCCGGCGAGATGTCGCTGAAGGTGGCACGCACGGAAAGCCGCGGACACGCGGCGCACCTGGCGGCGGCGGCGGCCGACAGCGGTGTCGACGTGGTGGTGGTGCACGGCGGCGACGGCACGGTCAACGAGGTCGTCAACGGCCTGATGTACCGGGGTGTGCGCCCCGACGTGCCGTTGCTGGCCGTGGTCCCGGGTGGCTCCACGAACGTGTTCGCGCGGGCCCTCGGCGTCGACCCCGATCCCACGGTGGCGACCGAACAGATCCTCGAGGCACTGATCAAGGGCCGCACCAGGACGGTCTCACTTGGCCTGGCCGGCGACCGGTATTTCACCTTCAACGCCGGGCTCGGGCTCGACGCCGAGGCCGTGCAGGCGGTGGAGAAAAGACGCAGCTCGGGCAAGGAGATCTCCAACGCGCTGCACGTCCGGATGACGATCGGCCGGTATCTGCGGTCCGATCGCCGTCATCCCAGGCTCACTCTCGAAGTGCCCGGACAGGACCCGATCACCGGCGTGCACCTGGTGTTCGTGTCGAACGTGGACCCGTGGACCTACCTCGCACGGCTACCGGTCCGGACCAATCCCGGAACCTCCATCGCGTCCGGTCTCGGGGTTTTTGCGCTGACCAGCATGTCCATCCCGGTCGCACTGCGGGCAAGCACCCAGATCCTGACCGGGCGGTCCGGGGCCTCCCGGCACATCATCCGGATGCAGGACCAACCATGGGCAATGGTCCGCTCGCGAGAGCCGATAGGGCTGCAGGCCGACGGCGATTACCTGGGCAAAAAGAATGAGTTGCGTTTCAGCTCTGTTCCGCGAGCGCTTCGATTAGTACTCTGAATCAAACCCCCGGGCCCGGTGATGTGTCCGGCACTTCTCCCCAAACCCTGGTCTGAATCGTTCCGACCAGGCATCATGGAGTAGGAGTCACAAGCGGAGCGACGTGAGTGATGTCCGTAACCCTGCTGTGACCAAACCTTGACACCCCCGTTTGATGTGGAAGCCTTCACAAGGTCGTGCGGTCGAAACCGCGCCCTGCGACCTCCGTTACCGAGCCGGGACACGACTCCGGCGATTGCATTGAGGAGTACAGACCCATGGACTGGCGTCACCGCGCGATCTGTCGCGACGAAGACCCCGAGCTTTTCTTTCCCGTCGGGAATTCCGGACCGGCACTGCTGCAGATTGCGGAGGCCAAGGCCGTGTGCCAGCGCTGCCCCGTCACCAGCGAATGCCTGGCCTGGGCACTGGAGACCGGCCAGGATGCCGGCGTATGGGGCGCGATGAGCGAGGACGAACGCCGTTCCCTCAAGCGTCGCCGGGCCCGCGCCCGCGCTCGCAGCTTGTAGGAATCAGCCTGTAGCAGCGAGCCCGCACCGGGCCGTCTGTGTCCGCGCCCCTCGACCAACAGCAGGTTCCCGAAGACGGCACCACCGCCGGTTCGGGTGCCTGTCAGTTTGTTGCGCCGCCTTGACAGGGCTGCGTGGGCCGGCGTCAGCTGCGTCCGCGGAGCGGCACCACGATGTGCACGGTCGTGCCGGAATCTGCAGTCCCTGCGCGACCCGCCCGGCTCCCCATCTCGATGGTGCCGAGCAGTTCCGCCGCGACCAGGGTCCGCACGATCTGCAGGCCGAGTCCCGACGCGGTCTCCATCGAGAAGCCGTCCGGCAGTCCCACGCCGTCATCGGTGACCACGATGTCCAACTGCTTGGCGGAGCGCTGCACGGTGATCCCGACCTGGCCACCCGCCGCGTCCTGTGGACCGCCGGCCGGCTGGCCGCCGAACGGGTCGTCTGTCGACCCGCTGTCGGCCGACTGACCGGCGGCCGTGGCGGCCGGCACAAAAGCGTGCTGAAGTGCGTTCTGCACGACCTCGGCCAGCACCATCACCAGCGGGGTCGCGAGCTCTGCGCCGAGGATGCCGAACGTTCCCGACCGGCGGACCCGTGCCGAGGTCTCCGCGGCGGCGACATCGCTGATCATCGGGACCAGTCGGTCGACGATCTGGTCGAGGTCCACCCGGTCATCAGGTGATGTGGACAGCGTCTCGTGCACCAGCGCGATGGACGCGACCCTGCGCACCGACTCATGCAGTGCCTGCCGCACCGACGGGTCGACCGATCGCCGGGCCTGCATCCGGAGCAGCGCGGCGACCGTCTGCAAATTGTTCTTGACCCGGTGGTGGATCTCCCGGATGGTCGCATCCTTGGACAGCAGTGCTCGGTCGCGGCGGCGAACCTCGGTCACGTCGCGAACCAGCACCAGCGCCCCGGACGGGCGGCCGCGCGGCCGCAGCGGCAGCGCCCGGAACAGCACGGTGGCCGCCTTGGCCTCCACCTCCATCCGGAGGCTGGTCCGCCCGTGGACCGCGCCGGAGATCCGGTTCACCAACTCGGCGGCGTCGAACGGATCGTCGATCAGCGGCCTGGTCAGCGACGCAAGGTCCTGCCCGAGCACCTCGCCGTTGTAGGCGAGCCGGTGGTAAGCCGACAGCGCGTTCGGGCTGACGTACACGACCCCGCCGTCGGCGTCGAGCCGCAACAAGCCGTCACCGGCGCGCGGCCCGGTGTGCATCTCGCCAGGCTGCTCATGGGGAGGAAAGGAGCCGTCGGCCACCATCTGGAACAGGTCGTCGGCGGCGTCGACATAGGCGGTTTCCAGCAGGCTGCCCTCCCGTGCGACGAGGCTGCTGGTGTCCCGCTCGATGACGGCCACCACCTCATCGAGGTAGCGGACCGGGATGACATGCCGATGGATCCAGCTGCGTTGGAGGTCGATCGGCGGCTCCTCGGAGACGACCCGCTCCTCCTCCCACGCCCGGCGCAGCAGCGGAAATTCCGCGAACGTCATGGTCGCGAGCACCCGGTCGTCCACGAACGCGGTGACGCCGGTGGTGGGACGGGCCTGGGCCGCGCAGATCAACCGGTCGGCCTGGGCGGGTACCCACAACAGCAGATCGGAGAACGAGAGATCTGCCAGCAGTTGCCACTCGGAGACCAGCGCCTGCAGGTGGGCGACCGCCGATCCGGACAGCTTGGTGTGCTCGGCGAGCACGTCGGACAGCGTCGACATGGGGGCGTCCTGGTGTGGGGTCGGCCGCTCGGTTCGGGGTGACACGCGCCGGCGTGTTCGCCCGAACGCGCAGCGGCGGCGTCGACGTCGCGGTCACCGGCCGAGGGCCTGATCGGTGCTGCGAAGAGTGTGCTGCGAAGACGGCGGGGTGTGCGGTGGGGAGGAGCCGGGATCAGCCGATCTCGGCGATCAGGTCGCCCTCCTGGACCAGACCGCCTTCCTGGACGGCCACCTTGGAGACGGTTCCGTCGACCTCGGCCAGCACCGGGATCTCCATCTTCATCGACTCAAGAATGACCAGCGTGTCACCGTCGGCAACGGTGTCACCCTCGGACACCAGCACCTTCCAGACGTTGGCCACCATCTCGGCGCGGACTTCCTCGGCCATCGTCGACCCTCTCGATTCGCAGGACATACGGCGCGTCACCGACGTGCGCGCCCGGCGGGCGATTGCCGCACCGGGGTCATCCTTGCATCCCGAGCGCGTTGCCGGATCACGACGGGTCTCGCGTCCCGGCCGCGCCGTTCCGGCTGGCCACCCTGTGTGCAGCGGGGAATGGACCGTGAGCAGGGCCGGGCGTGGCAAAATGGTCGACGCTGCGCCGACCGGCGTGGCGAACGTCATGCAATCGATCGCCGCACTGTCCCCCGCGTCATCAGCCGGGCGGAGTCCGCTGGTGCGAGGTCTGAGGGAGCACCGATGAGCAAGCGCGGCCGCAAGAAGAAGTCCCGTAAGAAGAACAGTGCCAACCACGGCAATCGTCCGAATTCCTGAGGCCGTGGGTGATCGGTGACGGCGCGCCACTGTGGGCAGCCGTCACCGATCGACAGGCTGACGCGTCAAACCTTGGACCCGGGCAACCCGGGGGCTCAGCCGATCCGGTGAACTGAACCGCTTGTCGCTGCGGAGGCATTGCTCAGCTTCCTGGGCGCTCAGCTACCTGCCGTTCAGCTACCTGCCGTTCAGCTACCCGGGCGCTCGGTGACCCGCAGGGTCTCGACGGTCACCCGCTCGACGCCCTCGTCGCTGACGCTGGTCACCTGAACACTGCTCAGCGTCGCGAACAGCCGGGACCGCAGGTGTTCCGGCGCGCGCTCCCCGCCGCACTTGCGGTGCAGCAGTTCCTTGAGCTTGCGATCCAGGCCGGCCTCCGCGAGGCACGGCGAGCATTCGTCCAGATGGTGCTGCACTCGTTCGCGACTCTCGGCGTCCATCTCGTTGTCGAGGAACAACCACACGTCCCGCAGAACGGACGTGCATTCGGATTCGGCGTCCATCTCGTCGATCGGGTCACCGCTGGCCATCGCCGGCACCGTCCCTTCGCTCGTCGTCATGGCTTGCCACCAGAGTTGCTTCGTCGCTCGACCCGCCGATACCGGCGCCCACCGGAACAGGTGGCCCGCCCTCGGCGGCTGCGTCGCGTTTCGGCCGCAGGAAACCGCGGTCGGTCGCGTAGGTGGTCAACAGGCCGCGCAATTGCCGGCGACCGCGGTGCAGGCGCGACATCACGGTCCCCAGCGGGGTTCCCATGATCTCGGCGATCTCCTTGTAGGCGAAACCCTCGACGTCGGCGAGATAGACCGCCAGCCGGAAATCCTCGGGCAGCTCCTGCAGTGCTTCCTTGACGTCGGAATCGGGCAGCCGGTCCAGGGCGTCCATCTCCGCTGAGCGCAACCCAGTCGAGGTGTGGGACTCGGCAGCCGCGAGCTGCCAGTCGGTGATCTCGTCGGTACCGCTGACCACCGGCTGCCGCTGCTTCTTGCGGTACCCGTTGATGTAGGTGTTCGTCAGGATCCGGTACAGCCACGCCCGCAGGTTGGTGCCCTGAGTGAAGCTGCGGAAGGCCGCGAACGCCTTGAGGTAGGTCTCCTGCACGAGGTCCTCGGCGTCGGACGGATTCCTTGTCATCCGCAGGGCAGCCGCGTAGAGCTGGTCCAGCAGGGGCATCGCCTGCTCGGTGAACCGCTGGCCCAAATCGTCGTCAACCGACGTGGTCGCCACCTGATTCACCTGCCTGCTGGACGCATACGGCGGGCGCATCCGACTCCCCGCGACGCGCTCGCCGCGACGCAGCGTCGAGGATACCCGCCGCCATGGCGTCGGTCGGGTTGGCGTCGGTCGGGTCGGTGTCGGTCGGGTTTGCGTTGATCGGGTCGGTGTTGATCGGGTCGCCGGGAGAGCACCGAGCGGTCGGATGTTTGATGGCCGAGCCGTTCCGGCGCCGCGCCGGCTGCCCGTGACGGTGAGCGCAACGCTCATGGCAGCCTCCACAGTTCCTGGAGCGGCTCGGCAACCGCCCGATATCGGTCTGTACCGGGGTGCTGGGTGCATCCGGCGTCTGTGGGTGCCAACAGCCGATGCGCGCGGGCTATTCCGGTCGACGGTTGGACCGGAACGCCAGCCGGACCTGCGCCGGGCCGGCTCAACCGACGGGATCGATGATGACCACAGGGATCTCGCGATCGGTCCCGGTCTGATATCGGTCGCCCATCGCGGTCGGCCGGTCACCGACCGGTGGTGGTGTGCGAGAACGAGCTCCGCGGACGGCTCGCTCCTTTCGACCGATCGGCTTCACCAGGTGACCGGTAGCGTCTCGGCGCTGTAGACGATCGACGAGTTCCGAAACTGCAGTTCCTGCAACGGAAGTGCGGGCCGCAAGGTGGGGAACCGCCGAGCAAGAGCCGGGAACGCCGCGCGCAACTCCATTCTGGCCAATTCCGCTCCGACGCAGCGGTGGATCCCGTAGCCGAACGCCAGGTGCGAGGTCACATCTCTGGTCGGTTCGAACCGTTCCATGGATGACGCCGTCGGTAACCCGTCACCGACCATCGCGGGATCGCGGTCGGCGGCGGACAACGACACCAGCACCAAGGCGCCCTGCGGGATGTCCCGGCCGCCGACGGTGACCGGCACCCGGGCGAATCGCGGGAAGGCCACCTGCACCACCGTCAGATAACGCAGCAGTTCTTCGACCACGCGCTGAACCGAGGCGTCGTCGGCGGACCCGAGTGCGGCGAACTGCTCGGGCTTCTGCAGCAGGGCGAGCGCGCCCAGCGCCAGTGAGCTCGCCGTCGTCTCGTGCCCACCGGTCAGCAGACCGTCTGCCAGGCCGGCCAGTTCCCGGTCGCTGATCTCGTCACCGTGCTCACGAATCAGCATCCCCAGCAATCCGTCTCCGGGATCGGCGCGTTGCGCCTGCACCAGGCCGGTCAGGTACTGCAGCGAGGTCGAGATCGCATCCAGCGGTGAATCGTCGCCGAGGTCGAAACGTGCGGTGCTGAGTGCCTGGAACCCGTCCCTGTCGGCGTACGGCACGCCGAGCAGTTCGCAGATCACCAGGGACGGAATGGGCAACGCGAAAAGGGTGACGAGATCCGCCGGGGCGCCCGCAGCCTCGATGGCGTCGAGCTGTTCGTCGACGATCGCGGAGATCCGGGGTTGCAGCCTGCGCAGGCGCCGCATGGTGAACTCGGGCGTCAGCATCTTGCGCAACCGGGTGTGGTAAGGCGGGTCGGTCATGCCCAGGCCGCCGGGATCCTGGTCCTCGCCGGTGCCGTCGGTGGTCAGATTGCCGAAGGCATTGCTGAAGGACGTCGCGTCACCGAGCACCGCCCTGGCCGGCTCGTAACCGGTCACCAGCCACGCTGTGATCCCGAACGGGAGCTCCAGCTTCGACACCGGTTCTGCCGCGCGCCGCTCGGCGAGCTCCGGGATCGGGTCGAGGCCATTCCGGGAGAACAGCAGCGGGAAGTGCAGCGGGTCTGTCACGGCGTCGTTCCTCGTTCGCATCGGTGGTCGACCGGGAGGTCGGCCCTGAGTCCATCGTCTCCCGTGGCCGCCGAACATGGTCAGGCGGGCCGAATCCGGTCAGGACCGGGCTGCTCGAGGCGGCCACCATCGGCCCACATGACCCGACCCGGACCCGCTGTCGGGGGCCTCCGGTACTGTCTTGCATCGAGCAGTCCGGTTCCTTCGAACCCGGGGCCCGACCCGAATCCGAACCTCACCCCGAACCCAAGCCCAACGACCCATCCCAGCCCAAGCCACAGGCCTACCCGAGAGGGACCGCCGTGATCAGCTTCGAGTCAGTGTCGAAGATCTACCCGGACGGGACAGCTGCCGTCCAGGACCTCACAATCGAGATCCCCACCGGCCAGATCACGGTTTTCGTCGGACCTTCGGGCTGCGGAAAAACCACCTCTGTGCGGATGATCAACCGAATGATCGAGCCGAGCAGCGGCACGGTGCTCATCGACGGGAAAGACACCCGCAGCATCGATGCACCCACCTTGCGGAGGGGGATCGGGTACGTCATCCAGAACGCCGGCCTGTTCCCGCACCGCACGGTGCTGGACAACGTCGCCACCGTTCCGGTACTGCAAGGACAGAGCCGCCGCGCGGCCCGGTCCGCAGCTGCCGCACTGCTGGACCGGGTCGGGCTGGAAGCCGCAATGGGCAAGCGCTACCCGGCCCAGTTGTCCGGTGGTCAGCAGCAGCGGGTCGGGGTGGCCAGGGCACTGGCCGCCGATCCCCCGGTGATGCTGATGGACGAACCTTTCTCCGCCGTCGATCCCGTGGTGCGGGCGCAACTGCAGGACGAGTTGATCCGTCTGCAGGGCGAGCTCGGCAAGACCATCGTGTTCGTCACGCACGACATCGACGAGGCGGTGAAGCTCGGGGACTCCATCGCGGTGTTCGCCGTCGGCGGCCGGCTCGCCCAGTACGCGTCGCCCGCTGAGGTGCTGAGCCGGCCCGCGGACGATTTCGTCGCCGACTTCGTGGGGCGTGACCGTGGGTACCGTGCGCTGTCCTTCACTGCCGCCGGGCGGTTGCCGCTGCACGACGAACGGACGCTGACCCTCGATCGACCCTCGCCGGCTGACGCGGTCGCCGCCGACGCCGTGGACGGCCAGCCGTACTGGGTCCTCGTGGTGGACGAGACAGACCAGCCGCGGGGATGGGTCGATGCCAGGCAGCTCACGCCAGGTCGTCCCGTCGGGTTGGGCGACCTGGTCCTCGGCGGATCGCTCGCCGGCCCGCAGTCATCCCTCCGGACGGCGCTGGACGCAGCGCTCTCCTCACCCTCCGGGCGCGGCGTGGCCATCGACGATGACGGCCGGGTGATCGGCACCGTCGCGGCGACCGAAGTACTCGGCGCCATCGAGACCGCCAGGATGGCCACTGCCGCCGATGGGCTGCAGAACGGATCGACGCGGCTGATGAAGGAAGGGACCGGCACGCCCGCGACGGCTCCGTCCGCGGCGGTCCCGTCGTGAACTGGACGTGGCTGAACCGCAACTCCGACCAGATCGGGTCGTGGTTGATCCAGCACGTGTGGCTCGCCGCGCTGCCGACGGTGCTGGGCCTGCTCCTTGCGCTGCCGTTGGGGGCGATCGCCTTTCGGTACCGCTGGAGTTACGCGGTGCTGATCACCATTGCCGGTCTGCTGTACACGATCCCGTCATTGGCCTTGTTCGTGGTCCTGCCGGGATTGCTCGGGACCCGCATCCTCGATCCGATCAACGTCGTCATCGCGCTGACGCTGTACACGCTGGCCCTGCTGGTGCGGGTGGTCGCGGACGCCCTTGACTCGGTACCGCCGCTGGTGCGGCAGAGCGCCGTCGCGATGGGATACCGGCCACTGCGTTCGCTGATCGCGATCCAGCTGCCGCTCGCGATCCCGGTGATCGGCGCCGGCCTGCGGGTGGCGGCGGTCTCCAACGTGAGCCTGGTGTCCGTCGCCGCCCTGCTGGGTATCCCGCAGCTGGGTCAGCTGTTCACCACCGGGTTCCAGCTGAACTTCTACACCCCCATCATCGCCGGCATCGTGCTGTGTCTGCTGGTGGCCGCGGTGTTCGACGGGTTGATCCAACTCGCCGTCCGGTTCAGCACGCCGTGGGAGCGGGCGGTGAAGGCGCGATGACGGGGGCCATCAGCTGGCTCACCGATCCGGCGAATTGGACCGGCACCAACGGCATCATCGCCAGGCTCGGACAGCACCTCTGGTACGTGCTGCTGTCGCTGGCGATCGCAGCCGCCGTCGCGCTGCCCCTGGGTGCGGTGATCGGGCACACCGGCCGCGGGACCGGGCTGGTGTCCGGCCTTGCCAACGCCCTGCGTGCGCTGCCCTCCCTCGGCCTGCTGATCATGCTGGCGCTGTGGGGCCTGAACAACCTGCCCGGTTCCATCTCCCTGCTCGGGCCGACGATCGTGGTCCTGGTCATCCTCGCGGTCCCGCCGATCCTGTCGAACACCTACGCCGGTATCGCCGCCGTCGACCCGGCGGCGCGGGACGCCGCCAAAGGCATGGGGATGACGGGCAACCAGGTCCTGCTGCGTGTCGAGCTACCGGTAGCCCTGCCGTTGATCCTGTCCGGTATCCGGTCGGCTTACCTGCAGGTGGTCGCGACCGCCACCATCGCGGCGGTGGTCTCGCTCGGCGGCTTCGGCAGGTACGTCATCGACGGGCTCGCACAGCAGGACTACTCGATGATGGTGGCGGGCGCGTTCCTGGTCGCCCTGCTGGCGATCATCGGTGACCGCTTGCTGGCGCTCATCGGGTACTTCGCGGTGTCGCCGGGCATCACCGGTCGGTCCGTCAAGGGCCGGGCCACCACCGCGGACCTGGTCGTTCGGCGAAATCCCGGAGCGCCGGCCGCCGCCGAGGCAGAAGGGGACATGGACCGCGACGAAGGATCTGCCATGGTCCGGGCCACCCAGATCGCCGACCGGACCGGTCCGTCGTGATCGCCGACGACCACCACTTCCGATGTTGTCAGGTTCCGGTCCGGCGGCTCGCTCGTGCCGAACCCGATCCGTGTGCTGCAGATGTCTGTCCGAGCAAGTCCTGTCATCAAGCCATTCAGGAGTGAGAAGTGCACCATCGCATCCGTTCGATCCGGCCGGCGCTGTTCGTCGGCGCCCTCGTCGCCTCGCTCGCGCTCGCCGCGTGCGGCAGTTCGTCCGACCCACTCGCCAGTTCCTCCTCGTCCGCACCGAGTTCGGCGGCCTCCGCCGCATCCGGGGCGACCGACGCATCGGGCTCCGGCTCGGCGTCCACCGGGACCGTCACGATCGGTTCCGCGAACTTCCCGGAGAACGCCACCCTGGCGAACATCTACGCCGAGGCGCTCAAGGCCAAGGGCATCGACGTCGCGACCAACCTGAACATCGGTGAGCGCGCCGTCTACGTCAAGGCTTTGCAGGACGGGTCCATCGACCTGGTACCGGAGTACTCCGGGGTGCTGCTGCAGTACTTCGACAAGGCGGCGACCGCCGTCTCCTCCGAGGATGTCTTCGCGGCATTGCAGAAGGCCACCCCCGAGGGATTGAAGGTGCTGACCCAGTCCGCCGCGGAGGACAAGGACTCGATCGCCGTCACCAAGGACACCGCCGAGGCCAACAACCTCAAGAGCATCGCCGACCTGGCGCCCGTCGCGTCGACCCTGGTGCTGGGTGGGCCGCCGGAGTTCGCCACCCGGCCGACCGGTGTTCCCGGCCTGAAGGAGAAGTACGGCCTGACGTTCAAGGAGTTCAAGCCCCTCGACGTCGGCGGACCGCTGACCGTGGCCGCACTCAAGGGTGATCAGGTGCAGGCGGCGAACCTGTTCACCACCGATCCGGCGATCGCGGCCAACGAATTCGTCGTGCTCGACGACCCGAAGAACCTGTTCGCGGCGCAGAACGTGTTGCCGCTGATCAACTCCGACAAGGCCACCCCGGAGGTCACCGAGGTGCTCGATGCGGTGTCATCGAAGCTGACCACCGACGAGCTGATCCAGCTCAACACGAAGGTGCAGGTGGACAAGCAGGACTCGGCGCAGGTCGCCCAGGAATGGGTGCAGGCCAACCTGAGCTGACGCAGCAGGATCCAGCGGGCAACATGATCCACCGGGCAAGGGGCCGGCTTCCTTCGGGAGGCCGGCCCCGTTCGCTGTGCGCCCGGCTAGTCTCGCCCGATGGCAGCCCCGACACCGGCCGTCGCCGCACTGGTCCGGGCGAAGATCCCGCACACCCTGCATCCATATCACCACGATCCAGGCACCACGGCGTTCGGCGACGAGGTGGTGGCCGCGCTCGGTTGGGATCCGCATCGGGTGTTCAAGACGCTGGTGGCCTCGGTAGACGGCTCGCTCGTGGTCGGCATCGTGCCGGTGGCCGCGCAACTGGACCTGAAGGCGCTCGCTGCCGCAGCGGGCGGCAAGAAGGCTCAACTGGCCAGGGTCAGCGACGCCGAGCGGTCGTCGGGATACGTTGCGGGTGGAATTTCACCACTCGGTCAACGCAAACCGCTGCCCACCGTCGTGGACGACAGCGCGATGTCCTTCGGCACGATCATGGTGAGCGCCGGGAAGCGCGGGCTGCAGGTCGAATTGGCGCCCGGCGACCTCCTCGCGGCCTGCCGCGCGAAGCTGGCGGCCATCGCCGCGACCTGACGGCCGACACGGACGCGCGCCTTTCACGCTTTCGGTGCCCGTACCCGCCTTTCGGTAGCTGGCACGGTCCGGGCGAATGGGTGATGATCATCCCGGCGCAGGAAAGCGACAAACGGAGCGCCCCGTCACCGGCCTTGGCATGACGGCAGGAATCTGTACCAGGAGGGGAATCTTCGCCGATGAGCCATCCGTCCGTCCGACAGCAGGCACCTGCTCCCGGGGCCGCGCCCGCGCCCGGTGATCTGACCCGGGAGTTGATCGACACCGACATCTGGACCGACGAGATGGTGGCGCGGGCCGGAATTCCGATCATCGACACCAAATTCGTCACGGTCGGTGGTGGCATCGGTTCGTTCGTAACGGTGGATTTCCTGCGGATCTACGGCGTCAAGCCGTCGGACATCACCGTGCTCACGCAACTGGAAACACCATGGGCCAGTTACGAGTACCTGACGCGGGTCTCGCAGATTCCGCGCGGTGAACGCCTCCGCTCCGATTCCAAGTCGACCCCCGACAACATCTGGGGCTTCCCCAGCTACGCGGTCCGCGAGGCCTTCGGCGCCAAGTCCGTGAGTGGGTTCGCCCAGCCGCTGTGGAACGTGATGACAGAACCGATCCTGTCGGACTACTACACCCCCAAGGCCGGCCAGGCGTTCGCGACCATGGAGCGCGAGTATCACCGGATCGGCTACCCGCAGTGCGTCCGCAAGGGCCAGGTGCGGATGGTCCGCCGCCGACGGGAGGGCGGCTATTTCACCATCCTGACCCCGCCCGCCGGTGCGACGCCGACCAGGCGGCTCGCCTATCGCTCCCCCTACGTGCACGTCGCCATCGGATACCCCGGTCTGAAGCTGTTGCCCGACCTGCAGCGGTATCGCGAGTACTACCGCGACCCCTCCAAGGTCGTCAACGCCTACGAACCACACGAGCACGTCTACGAACAGCTGGCGTTGCGCCCGGGGACGGTGGTCATCCGTGGCGGCGGCATCGTCGCCTCCCGCGTCCTGCAACGCCTGATCGATGACCGTGACCGGCTCGGCCTGCAGACGCAGATCGTGCACGTCTTCCGCACCTACATCACCGGCGCCCATGGCCCGAACATCTTCATGCGCCGCAAGGGCGGTGACGGCTGGGCCTATCAAGGGTTCAACTACCCGAAATCGGTGTGGGGAGGACAGCTCAAGGCCAAGATCCGCAATCTCGAGGGAGAGGACCGCGCCGAGGCCTACAAGCTGATGGGCGGCACCAACACCCCTGTCCGCCGGCTGTGGCAATCCCAGTTGAAGCGCGGCCGTGCGGAAGGCTGGTACCGGACTATCACCGGCGAGGTCAGTGAACTACGGCCCGGACCCAACGGACGCGGTGTTGTCACCTTCCTGAAGAGCAAGGATCACGGACAGGTCGAGTTGTACTCGGACTTCGTGATCGACTGCACCGGCCTGGAGGCCGACATCCGCGAGCACCGGGTGCTGGCCGACCTGCTGGACCACAGCGGTGCAGGGCGCAATCCGGTGGGACGGCTCGACGTCGATCGGTCGTTCGAGGTGATCGGCACCCGTAGTCAACCGGGCCGGCTGTACGCCTCCGGTAGCGCCACCCTCGGCGGTTACTTCCCTGGCGTCGACACCTTTCTCGGACTGCAGATCGCAGCGCAGGAGATCTGCGACGATCTGGTGAAGCTGGGCTTCTTGCCGAAGTTCGGTGTCGCGGCGTCCGCACGGCAGTGGTGGCGTTGGGCGCGCCACCAGAAAATCTAGGGGGCGAAAAGTGGTACCCACCCTGTACGGGCGGATTCAGACGCGAATCGTGCTGCTGGTCGTCGTCGGCGGCATCTGGACGCTCATCATCACCCCGTTCCTACCGACCGGTGAATCGCTCAGCCGCTCCTACCAGTCGACATTCCTTGTGCTGCTGACGGTTCTCGTCCTCGGTGTGCTGTGGGAATTCCTCTACCACGGGCTGCAGCAATTCCGCTGGGAGAAGGATTGGCCGACCTTCTTCGGCTTGCTCACCATGATCAACGAGGGTCTGCTGGTCTGGTTGCTGATCAAGGCCGGCGCGGTGCCCGGAGTTGGTGACATCCCGCTGTCCGCCTTCTTGATCCAGTTCGTCACCACCTGGCTCGTGGTCTGGCTCGTCGCGAACGGACCCGTGCAGATCTTCTTCTCGCGCTGGCGGTTCCGGGGAGGTCGGTTCTGGTGATCGATGACGACCAGCGCAGCGGGACCGCCGGAAGCGCGCCGGCGTTCGACGAGCTGATCGGCGAGGTCCTGCCCGGTTCATCGGTGGTGGCTCGTGCACCGGGGATCGTCCTTGTGCTGCGGCCCCGGTCGGCGGCCGCGGGAGGTTCCACCGCCGACTCTGACCGCACGGTGGCCGAGTTGCTCGACCTGATCCGGGCAGCCTCCCGGCGCGGCGCTCCGGCGCCGGGCCGTGACCTTGCGCGAGTTCTCACCGAGTTCGTCGTCAGGGCGCGTGCGGTTCCCGATTTCGGCACCGTCGCCGCGACCGAGGACGGCATCGCAGTGTTCCTGCGCGGTGATGTGAGCGTTTCCGAACGTGCCGTGCCGGATGCCCGAACCGGGCGGCCCGACGGGGAATTGCTGTCGCTGTCCGGCTCCACGGCAGCCTTCACCGTCGACCGACTGCTGCCCCGGCCGCAGGGGCCGTTGGTGCTGGCTGTCGGCCCCGTCGCCGATCGCGGCGCACCGCCCGCACTGCCCACCGGGTGGTCGGGCCTGGTCAGCGGTCTGGTACCCGGTGACGGCATCGTGTTGAGCCCGTCCGTAGCGGGGCTGCCCGGCGCCGAGCCCAGCCGGCGGTCCCCCGACCTGCCCGTCCCGACCGAAGCTGCCCTCCCGGAGTCACAAGGGTCCGCACCGCCGACGCCGGACCGTTCCAGGGCGGCCGCGCCCGGGGAGCCCACCGAGGCGCAGCTGTCCGCACGACCGGACGCCGACGCGCCACCGGTCGACCCGCGGCCACCGCAACAACCCCTGTCCGCGCAGGCGGAGACGGCAACTCCCGCTGAGCCAGTTGCCGCAGCTGAGCCAGTTGTCGCTGAGCCAGTTGCCGCTGAGCCAGCACGGGCCGGCGAGCCCGCGCAACCGGCGCCGGTTGCTTCGCCACCACACCCGGTTGCACCGCCGCCGCCGCTGCACCACCCGCCGCTGCACCACCCGCCGCTGCACCACCCGCCCCACCAGGTGCGCCGACTCCCGCGCTACGACCACCGAAGGTCTCAGACCTCATCCACCAGTCGAAGGCCCATGAGGCCCCCCGGCCACCGCTGCCCCTGGCCGGAGCACGACCGCCGGCAGCCAAGCCCGGTGCACCGGCAGGTCCGGCGCATGTGGTGGTGAAGGGATTCCGGTGCTCCCGCAATCACCACAACGACCCACGGGTGTCGTTCTGCTCGGTGTGCGGTATCCGGATGGACCAGCGGACCGGCATCCTCGTCGACGGCCGCCGACCGCCGCTGGGATTGCTCGTGCTCGACATCGGGGCCACGTTCGTGCTGGACGACAACTACCTGCTCGGACGCAATCCAGAGGTGGACGAGGCGGTGATCCGCAGCCGGCTGCGGCCGATCAGGCTCGATGACGACAGCGGCACGCTGTCCCGGGTGCACGCCGAGATCCGCCTCGAGGGCTGGGACGTGCTGCTGATCGACCGTGGCTCCGCCAACGGTTCGTTCCTCGCCGCTTCGGGCCAATCAGGCTGGACCAGGCTCACACCGCTCCAGCCGGTGGTGTTGTCACCCGGCACGCACGTCCGGATCGGCCGGCGGACCTTCACCTTCGAATCTGCACACGCGAGGATCTGAGGTCCTGTTCACCACCTCTGGTCGACCGACGATCAGGCAGCGGCATCGTCCAGGCCGGTCAGGATGCGGAAACCGACCCGCCGGCCATGGCCCTGCCGAAAAGCGAGCAGGAACCAGAGTCGGGCGAGCGCATCGACAGCCGCGACGGCGTCGGCACCGTCCCCCACCGGGATGGGCCGAAATCCGATGTCGGTGATCAATTGCGCGACCACCGCGTCCGCCTCACCGGCCGGTCCGGCATAGAGCATGTCCGCACGCAGCGTTCCGAAGACCGGAGAGTGCATCTGTTCCCAGCCGACCGTATTGAACACCCGGAAGGCGACGGCGCCCGCCGACTTCAACGGTTCGATGCAGTTCATGGCCGGACCGGTGGTGTTGTTCGTGGCGTCGATGACGACCTTGCCCCGTAGCGCGTCGCCGAGTGTGTCGATCAGGTGCGGCACCTGGTCGCCGGGCACGGCGATGACGACGACGGCGGATTTTGCGGTCGCCTCGCGGTGTTTCGCGGCACTGACGGCACCGCCGGTGGCGTTTCCACCGGCGTTCGCGAGGACGTTGTCGACTGCGTCCCTGACCTTGACGGCGTCGGGGTCCCTCGACCCGAGAATCACCCGGTGGCCGGCGCGGGCCCACCCGGTGGCCAGCGTGCTGCCAACCGTGCCGGCGCCGAGCACAGCGATCACCGGGCCGGGGCCGGAGCCTGCCGAAGGGTCCTGCGTTCCTGAACCGGCGGTCATGCTTGTCCTCCTGTGGTGGTTGATCGTTGCTGTGGCACCGCGGTCACAGGCCCAGCATCTCCAGCACGATGGCGGCGACCTTGCGGCCGGAGTACTGCTGCTGTCCGGTGACGAGCCGGCCGTCGCGGACGGCGAAGGGCTTGAACAGTCCTGCTTGGATGTAGTTCGCCCCACGCGCTCGCAGTTCGTCCTCCAGTCGCCACGGCATGATCTGCACGCCGGCCGCCTTGTCGCTGAAGTCCTCTTCGACGTTCGCGAAGCCGGTCACCGTCTTGCCGGCGATCAGGGGCGAGCCGTCGGCGAGCCGGACGTTCAACAGCGCCGCAACGCCGTGGCAGAACGCCGCGGTGATCTTGTCGGCCTCGTAGAAGGACCTGATCGCCGCCTGCAGGTCCGTGTTGTCGGGAAAGGTGAACATCGGCGATTGCCCACCGCAGACGAGCAGCGCGTCGAACTGGGACAGGTCGAGCTCGGCCAGCCTGGGAGTGTCCTGCAGCAGTTCGAGCAGGTCCGGCGAATTGACGAAGCCCAGCGAGATCAGGTCCTCGGCGGACCATTTCGACGGGTCCCGTGGGTCGCTCAGGCTGTCGAACTCGACCTTGCCTCCGTCGGGTGACGCGATCGTCACCGATACTCCGCGTTCGGTGAGTTCGTAGAACGGGTGGGTCAGTTCCGCCGCCCAGAAGCCGACCGGCCAGCCGTTGTTGGAGCTGACCGTCGGGTTCGCGACCACCATCAGCACCTGCCTCGGCGTGCTGCTGCGCAGGTCGACTGCGGCCCGATGTCCACGCTGCGGCACGGTCACCGTCTGCGGCCCTGCCATGGGATGGGCGGGCTGTTGCTGCTGTGTCATCCATGCTTCCTGTCGTCGGGCGGCCCGAGCCGCAATTCGTCTCGTCATCATTGCTTGATATCAAGCAATGATGCAATGGATGGTTCCGGTTAGGATTGAGCCGTGAGCGAAAAGACCCGGTCGCGCCCTCGCGGCGACGCGGCGCCGGTGGTGTCCGACAGCGTGGACGGAATCCTCGCCGACTGGGCGGTGCAGCGCCCCGATCTGGACTTCTCGCCGGTGGGTGTGCTCGCCCGGCTGGCCAGGCTCCGCGGCCATTTCGACGCCTCGCTGCAGGACGTCTTCGACCGCTACGGACTCAGCGCGGCCGACTTCCAGGTGATCATCACCCTGCGGCGGTCCGGAAAGCCGTTCCGGCTACAGCAATCTCGGCTGATGACGCAGCTGTCGCTGACGTCGGGAACGGTCAGCGTACGGCTGGAGCGCCTCGAGAAGGCCGGCATCGTGCGACGTTCTCCCGATCCCGACGACGGGCGGAGCACACTGGTCACCCTGACGACGCACGGGCTGTCGCTGTTCGACCGGGTAGCGCCGGATCACCTGGCCAACGAGGACCGTCTGCTGTCCGCCCTCGACGGATCGCAGCGGCTGCAACTGGCCGACCTGCTGCGCCGGTTGCTGCTGTCGATGGAGCCGACGTCACTGTCGGTCGGCAGCGCGATCGGTGTGCGGCTGGAATCGGCTCCACTGGCCAGGCGCAGGCGCGCGCTGGTGGGCCTGTCCGACACCGCAGGGCTGCTGGTCGCCGAGGTCGTCGACCCCGATCTCGCCGGTGATCTTCGTCTCGGTGACCTGCTGGTGGCCGTGGATGGCACGGCGCTGTACAGCGAGGTCACGCTGGCGACTGCTCTGCGCGGCCGAGCCGGATCCAAGGTGACGCTGGAGCTGTTGCGGGGCAACGAGATGCTGACCGTACGGGCGCGCCCGAGCGCGGCCGCCGACACCGCTCGGTGACCGTTGCAGGTTGGTGTTCAGCCTCTTCTCTCGATCCGGCCCCGACAGGCACGACGTCGTCGACGGTCGTCGCGTCGCACCCGGTCAAGCCGCGACGGCCGCAGGCTGCGGCCCCGGTCAGCGGGCGGGCGCCGCGCCGACATCGCTCAGGTGGTGCACGATGTCGTGGACGAAGTACCGCCCGAGTGACTCGACGGTGAACACCGAGCCGTTGCTGCGCCGTCCGGTCCGCGGCCACTGCTCCTTCCGGACGCCGGCGAACAGGTCCGCCGACGCGCCGGCGGCAGTTTCGATCTGCGCAATCACCTGCACCGGATCCGTTTCCCAATAACGGTTCTGCACGGCGGTGGAGTCCTGGTCCCAGTTCTCGAACACCGGGTCCAGCTGATCGAGCATCATCGCCGCCCGCTGAAAGAACAGCAGATAGACGTCCCGGCAATGACATCCGTACTCGAGCGGCGACCAGACCGCCGGTGCCGGACGAGTTCGTACCTCACCGGAATCCAGGACAGTGGCCCACCGGGTCGCGGTTTCCCGGAGCACTGCGCCGATGTCCTCCCGCCGGAGGGTCCGCGGGTCGAAACCACACTCCGGACAGGCCCTCTCGGTGACCCACGTCCAGTCCTTGCCGTCAGCCACGGGCCGTACCGGCTCGGCTTCGGCGCGGCGGGCCGCCGGGCCTGTCACGGTGTCGTCATCAGTTTGGCCAATTGCTCGGTCAGCTCGGCCTCGGCGTCATCCAGTCCTGCCCAGACCGTGAGCACGGTACCGAGCGCTTCGGTGACGGCCGGTGCGGAGGTCGCATGGCCGAGCAGCACCAGCGGCGCCGAGGCAGCCGCCGCGGGCGACTGCCCCACTCGCACATCGACGCCGGATGCGCCCAACGGGGCCAGTGCGGCGGCAACCTTCCGACTGGAGCGGCCCGAGTCCTGTCCGGACACCACCAGCGGGCTGCGCAGCGCACCGGCCGCGGCGGCCGCCAGCACCAGCGCCGTCCGGCCGTCACCCCCGCCGTCCATCAGCACGCCGACCGTGTCCCCGGGACTCACATGCGTGGCCGCCAGCCGGGCGATGGCCAGGGTGAACGGCGGCAGCTGTGTCGATGACATCTGCGGCGCCGACCCGGCCGGCTGCTGGTCGGCGAAGGCGGCGTCGACGAGCACCACGTCCGCTTCCACCGCCGCCGCCTGCGCGACGATGTCGGTCCACGGATCGGTGGAGAACCGGGTCAACACCGAGCAGGACACACCGCTGCGCTTCATCTCATCGGCCAACGCCTTCAGCTCGTCGACGGTCTCCGCCATCCGGGCAAGGTCCGGGACGAGCGCCGCTCCCACCTCGAGCGGGGCTTTCGGGCGGACGACCAGCCGGCTGAGCACCAATTCGGCCGGCCGCCCGGTGCCCAGCAGGGCGGCGCCGACCGCAGCCAGGGACCTTGCGCGCGCTGGGTCGTCCACCAGCACCAGCACCCGGTAGGACTCGGTCAGCCCGAGCGCGGCGCGTTCGGCCGCGGCGATGTCGCGCTGCAACACACGGTCGGAGTACACGCGGCGCAGCAGCGGACCGGTCATCGCCGTGGTGATCAACGCCATCAGCACCAGCATGGTGAACAACTCGTCGTCCAGCACGCCCAGTTGCCGCCCGACGTTGAGGATCACCAGTTCGGTCAGTCCCCTGGTGTTCATCAGGATGCCGATCGCCGAGGCCTGTCGTGCGGGCACCTTCATCGCTCTGGCCGCGAGGTAGGCGCCGATGAACTTGCCGCCGATCGCCACCAGCAGGATCAATGCCAGCTGCCACAGCCCGTTGCCGGTGATCCCTCCGACGTCGGTACCGAGCCCGGTGACCACGAAGAACAGCGGCAGCAGCAGCAGCACGCTGACCTGCTCCAAGCGCTCCAGGATCTCCCGCGTCATGTCCGCCGCACCCTGCCTGGGCATCACCGCGCCGAAGATGAAGGCGCCGAAGATGGCGTGGATACCGATGATCTCGGTGACGTAGGCAGAGACCAGCACACCGATCAGCACGACGGCGAGGATGTCCGGGGTGAGCCGGCCCATCCGCTGGTACCAGTCGTTCAACCGGCGCAGTGCCGGGCGCACCAACCCGAACATCACCGCAGCGAAGACCGCCGTCAGCGCCACGATGCGCAGCACGTCCAACGGGCCGTTGCCCTGGACGACCGCGACGACGAATGCCAGCAGGGTCCAGGCGATGATGTCGTCCACGGCGGCGCAGGCCAGCGCCAGGACGCCCGTCGACGTCCGGTGCATGCCCCGGTCGGTGAGGATCCTGGCGAGCACCGGGAACGCGGTGATCGACATCGCCACCCCGAGGAACAACGCGAGCGCCACCGGGGCGACGGGTCCGGCGGCTGTGACGTCGTGGCTGGGATAGAGCACGAGCGAGAGGGCTGCCCCGAGCGCGAACGGCATCGCCACCGAGGATGCCGAGATCGTCCCGGCCAACCGCTCCCGGCCCCTGATCAGCAGCATGTCCAGCTCGAGGCCGACGATGAACATGAACAGCACCAGCCCCAACTGGGCGAGGATGTCCAGGTACGGCAGCACTTCGGGCGGGAACAGCTTGCCGTCCAGATCGCCCGGCAGCAGACCCAGCAGGCTCGGCCCCAGGGCGATGCCGGCGATGATCTCCCCGACGACCGGCGGCTGACCCACCGCACGGGCAAGGCGGCCGAAGACCCTGGCCACGATCATGATGATCGCGATGTCGATGAAGACGAGCCCGGCGATGTGCATGCTGCTGTCCTGTCCCGACGGTCCTGTCCCGGCTGGGAACGGCCGCCCTTTCGCTGCTGGTGACGCCGAGCGCGCGGGTCCCGGGTGAGCCAGGGACCCGCTCCGGCCGTGCAGTGTTGCTCAGTGTGACCCACGGGGCCCGATCAGCAGAACGGACGGCTCGGACATTCAGCCGACCGTGTCACCGCACCCGGGTAGGTGAATCAGTCACGCAGTCACGCACCTCCACCGTTACGATCGGCCGGTCAACTTCGCCGCGTCCGGCATGCGTCCGGCGGCGAACCTGCCGCGTGACCGGCGGACCCAGCGTGAGGAGTGCGACGTGGTGCTGCAAGATACGCCCGCGCAGGCTGTGCCGGTGCTCGCCGATTTCCGGGTCGTCCGGCTGATCGGCGAGGGCAATCACGGGCGTTTCTACCTCGCCCGTCCGCCGGCCCGACTGGGCATCGACGACGAATACGTCGCGGTCAAGGTCTTCGCCGGACAGTGCAGTGAGGACGCCTTCCGGCGCGGTACCCGCGAACTGCGGGCCTTCGCCGCCGTGGACTCGCCGTACCTCGCTCGGGTGTACGACGCCGTGCTCGAGGACAACTTCCTCTACGCAATGGAGTATTTCCCGCTCGGGTCACTCGCGGCTCCGGCGCGCCCGCTGGATCGCGGCGAGGTACTGCGCGCCGTCGAGCACGCCGCGCGCGCGGTCCATGCGCTGCACGAGGCCGGTCTGGCGCACGGTGACGTCAAACCCGGCAACGTCATGCTGCACGACGACGGCGCGAAGCTGTCCGACCTGGGACTGGCCCGGGCGATGACGGCCGGCGCGGCGCTGACCGGGATGGCCCCGGAGACGTCGGTGGAGTTCCTGGACCCGACGCTGCTGCTCGGTGAGCCGCCGTCCCGGGCGACCGACGTGTGGGCGCTCGGCGCGACGCTGCACCGGGCACTGTCCGGCCGCGGCCTGTACGGGGAACTGCCGGAGCGGCAGCCATTGCTGGCGATCCGCCGGGTGCAGACCAGTCGGCCGCAGATCGACCCGTCGCTGACGGCGGACGAGGCGGCTCTGGTGCTGGCGTGCCTGGCGCCGCTGGAGCAGCGGCCCGCCACGGCGCTGGAGATCGCAGAACGGATCGCAGAGCTCAGAGTGGCCGCCGGCTGAGCTCAGAGTGGCCGCCGGCTGAGCTCAGAACGTCGCCGGCCCCCACCAGTTGTCCTGCAGGTCCTTCATCGTGTGGTCCTTCCAGTGCACGTACAGCAGGAACTGGCTCCGCTTCGGGTCGTTGAAGGTGGTGATGATGTACGGGAAGCTCGCCTCGTCGTCGGCGGAGCGGTACAGCTCCCCCTGGTCGACGCCGTCGATGTTCCAGTTGACGATCTTCGGCGAGTTAGCCCAGTCACGCTTGAGGTAGGCGTCCTTGTCCTCCACCGACGGGAAGTGCATCACCTCGAAATAGACGTCCTGCGGGTCCGTGCAGGACACGATCGCGTCGGCATTGCTCTTCTCGGTATCGCTGGCGATCGAACAGGTTGCGTCGCCGAAACCCTTGTCGGCCGGGGTCGCCGGCAACAGATCCGGGAACTCGTCCACGGCGATCGCGGCCGGCCCCCACGGGTCGGTCACGGTGACCAGGACCGGTGCGCTGGCAGCGGACTGCTTGCCTGCCGCGTTCGACGCCGTGACCGTGTAGGTGTATGTCCCGGGCACCACCTTCGGGTCCGAATACCGAGGCGCGACACCGGTGTAGACGACCTTGTCGCCGCGACTCAGGGTGTACCCGGTGGCACCGGTGGTCGCGTCCCAGGCCACCGTCACGTCCCGGCCGTCGGCGATCGCGGTGAGATTGGCAGGCGTACTCGGGCCCTGCGCGACCGGTTCCGAACGGTTCAGCAGCAGCGCCGCCGTCACCCCGCCGGCGATGACGAGCACCGCTGCCAGGCCGATCAGGATCCACTTCCGCATCCCGCCGCCGGATTTCTGGGCGGCGGGCGACGAACCGGTCGGTGCCGCGGCGAACTGCTGCGGGTACCCCGTGGGATGTGGTCCCGAGTGGTACTGGCCGCCCGGTGGCGGGCCGCCGGATGGCGGACCGCCGGGGCGCTGTGGTCCGGTGTTGCCATGGGTCGGCGACGGACCGGTGCCGTAGAAACCACCGCCCGGTCCGGCCGGTGCACCGACGTAGGTTGCCGGGGGAATCGACTCGGTGGACCGGTAGGCGTTGGCGCCCAGCGGCGAGACGGTCCCGGTCGGGGTCCACCCAGCGACCCCCGAGCGTGGCAGTACCTGTGACTGGCGGATGGTCTGCCAACCGGCCAGGCGCTCCAGCATGGTGACGATGTCGTCGAGTTCCTTGGGCCGCTTCGCACCTTCCCGCTCGTAGACGACGGTGCGGGTGACGTCCTTGTTGCCGACGGTGATCTCCTGCAGCACGTCGCCGGGGACGATCTCGATCAGCGGCAGCCGCGGCGGCAGGTCGAAGAACCGCACCCGGTGCAGCAGCTCCTCGAGCTCGATCCGGCTGTTCGCGGACAGGTAATTGGTGCTCACCGGGCCGAGCTCGGACACGGTCCCTTGCGACGGCGAGGTCCGGCGGACCGACACGGTGTACGGCGGTCGCGGGGTCGTCAGCGCGATCGCTTCGACGGCGGCAGCAGCCTCGGCAGCCGCCTTGGCCGCCGCGTCAGCGCCCGATGCCGGCGGTTCCACCGACGTGTGATCGCCACCCCGCGCGGGAGTGGCGGCTACAGGGACCGACATCTCGGCTCGGGTGGGCGTGGACGCGGCGGGATCCGCTGCCGCCAGCGCGGCCCTGGCCGCAAGGCTCAGCTCGCGGCAGGTGTTGTAGCGGTCCTCGGGTTTCTTGGCCATCGCCTTGGCCACCACCGCGTCGAACCCGGGCGGCAACCACGGCACCGTGTCCGACGGTTTCGGCGGAGGGTTCTTCAGGTGCGCCGTCATGGTGGCGAACGGTGAACTCTCCGGGAACGGGACGCTGCCGGTGAGCAACTCGTACAGCACACAGCCAAGCGCGTAGATGTCGACCCGGTGGTCCAGCTGCCCGGCCTCGATCTGCTCGGGCGAGGCATAGGCCAGCGTCGCCAGCAGGTTGCCCGTCCCGGTCAGGTGCTGCACCTCGTCGGTCGACTTCGCGATGCCGAAGTCGGTCAACAGCACGTGTTCGGGCTCGGCGGGGTCGTCCGATGGAGCGAGCAGGATGTTGGCGGGCTTGACGTCGCGGTGCAGCAGACCGGCGCGGTGTGCGAAGTCCAACCCGGCGCCCACCTCGGTGACGATGTGCACGACCCGGTGCGGCGTCATCGATCCATCGCCCGACCTGGCTGCAACCGAGGCATCGACGCCCGCGACGTGCTGCATCGAGATCCACAGTTGGCCGTCGACCGCCCCGCGGTCGTAGACGGCGACGATGTTGCGGTGGATCAACCCGGAGGCGAGGTCCGCCTCGCGCTCGAACCGGGCGCGAAAACCAGGGTCGCTGGAGAACGCCGGATTCAGCAGCTTCAGTGCATCCCGGCGCGGCAGCCGAGGATGCTTGGCCAGATAGACAGCCCCCATACCGCCCGTGCCCAGCACAGCCTCGATGGTGTAACCGGCGAACACATCGCCCGCGGCCAGGACCACGTGTCGTACCCCCGTCCGAAATGTCCTCGAGATCTCAACCATAACGTCGGCCGATCGGCGATGTCACTGCATGTGGCAGCCTCACCCGGCAGGCCATCGGAAGGAGTGACACCGGGGCCCTTCAGATACCTCGGCGCGCGAACATTCGGCCCGGGCGCCGGTGTCGGTGGCGACAGGCACAATCGTGGCCATGTGCGGGCGCTATGCGAGTTCGTCGACCACCGCCGGCCTCTACGGCGAGTTCGGTGTCGAGGAGGTGACCGACGACGACCTCGCGCCGTCCTGGAACATCGCCCCCACCGACCCGGTGCGTGTGGTCCTGCAGCGCCCGCCGCGCGGTGCGGACGACGTACCGCCCGTGCGGCAGCTGCGGACCGTGCGGTGGGGCCTGGTGCCGAGTTGGTCCAAGGACAAGAAGGGTGCGGCCCGATTGATCAACGCCCGCCAGGAGACGGTCACCGAGAAGCCGGCCTTCAAGACGGCAGCCGCGCGTCGCCGTTGCCTGCTGCCGGCCGATGGCTACTACGAGTGGCAGAAGACGCCCGACGGCAAAATCCCGTTCTTCCTGCACGATGCCGACCACGACGTGCTCGCGTTCGCCGGGCTGTACGAGCTCTGGCGTGATCCGAGCGTGCCGGACGACGACCCGGCGAAGTGGTTGTGGACGTGCACCGTGATCACCCGGGGGGCCACCGACACCCTGGGCCACATCCACGACCGCTGCCCGGTTCTCGTTCCGGTGGACCGTCGGGATGCCTGGCTCGACTGCTCCAGCGGTGACGCCGGGGTCGCCCGCAGCCTGCTCGACGAGATGCCAGCGCCGGTGCTGGAGCCGCGCCGGGTGTCAACGGCAGTGAACAGCGTGCGCCACGACGGCCCCGAACTGATTCGGCCGGCGGGTGACTCCCCCGAGCCGGTGCAGCAGCAGTTGGATATCGAGTCGACCTCCGCCTGACGACATCGATCAATTCGGGGGGCTGTTTCGGGCGGTGACATCGGCGCGGCATTACGCTCCGCAGGCAGTGTTCACACAACGTCACCTGCGTCGACGATCCCGAGGAGAGCCATGACAACGCCGATCATTGTCTGGAAGGACGAACCGGACGAGCACGACTACCCGGCGGCCGGCTCGTACCTGTCACTGGTCGCGACCCCCGAGATCGTCAAGAGAACGGTCAAGGAGCTGCAGGCGACCAAGCTCGAACACTTCAAGGCCAAGGACATGCTGCGGTCCTCGCAGCTGCCGCTGCTGCCTCCCGACGACCAGCACGTCGCGGCGGACATCGCGAAGGTCAAGGCGGGCAAACGACTCTCGCCCGTTCTGCTGGTCCGCGGTGCGTTGAACCGCGGCTTTCCGATGCAGATCGCCGACGGCTACCACCGGGTCTGCGCCAGCTACCACCTCGGCGAGAACAACGACATCCCCTGCCGGATCGCCGAACTCCCGGACTGAGGACGAGCGGGTCACCCTGAACGCCGCCGCTCGTGACTTCCCCGGGTCGGGTCCCCTGGCCCATCTCGTCACGGTCAACGCCGATGGGTCACCCCAGGTGTCGCTCATCTGGGTTGGCCTGGACGGTGGCGCTGCGGACCTGTTGCACGACCTGGCTCAGGTCTACATCGGTCCGGGCACCGTTTTCCCGCCGATGCCGAACCCACCGGCCGGCGTCATCGCGCACTATCGGCCGACCAAGATCACCGGCATCGGGAACTGGGCGAGCTCAGTCCCCCCGGGCGGCACGAACCGCTGAAGCGCGCCAGGACGCCGCGCGGCGACCTCGCGGTCGGCAACGCGCGCCTGATCTCGTACGGTGCCCGTTTGTCTGCGACCGACCGCATCATCCCGTCCTGGCTGACCCGCTACCAACGAGGCTGGTGGCGGTTCGACATCCTTGCCGGTTTGATCGGCACCGCGATCCTGATCCCGGAGGGCATGGCCTACGCGGAACTCGGCGTCACCGATCCGGCGCGCTGAACCGCATGCGAGCCCGGGGTTGGACAGGACCACCCCGCCGGCCACGGGAGCCGTCTCGGAACAGCCCACCCCCACCACCCACCGAAACTCTGGGCAGCTGTGCCTCGTCGAGGGGTTGAGCGTCACGCCGCGGCCCTGGAAACGACCACAACCAGGGTGAACGCCGCGCTCCGCCGGCACGGGATCCCTCGCCGGCCGGAGCCGCAATCCACCCAGTCACGCCACCAGTCGTCGCCCAAGATCATCCGATCTTGACATGACGTCCTGGTCCGATCAGTGCCAATGACGGCACCTGGTCATCAATCTGGTCCTTTGGTTTCAGCGATCTGCGCCGCGGGCGCGACGTACCAGTGGTATCGCGCCAGAGTTGGCGTCCGAAAACTGTCGCCGGTCACCGATCGCTGATTGGGACAAGACTCGGGTTCGCTCAGCGATCTCGTCGAGCAGGTTCTCGACGATCGTCAATAACGCGGGCATACGTTCGGCTGAGGTGGTGATCCTCCGTCAGTGACCTACTGGCAAGGCTGCTCAGGGCCGGCCGGGAGACTGCGCCCTCGTCGTCGACTTGGACCGAGTCACCGATCGCACAAAGATGTCGGGAATGGAACGCGCCGACATCAGCCGCATCGCCCACCGCGACCACCGAATCGCGGCTCCCCTGGGCGCGGCCCGGGTTGCGCAATTGCTGAGCCGACTCCAGCCACCCAAAGGTGGGCGGGCCCTTGACCTCGGGTGTGGCTGGGGTGAATGGCTTCTCACATTGCTTCAGCTGCAGCGCGACATCGCCGGCGTGGGCGTCGATCTGCATCTCCCTCCCGAGACCGCCAGCAGCACAGCGCGCTACTGCCTCACCGATCGTGTCCGCTGGGAGCAGGCCGATGTGGCGGGATGGTCGGATGGGCCGTTCGACGTCGTGATCTGCGTCGGAGCCAGCCACGCCTTCGGCGGCCTCGACAACACGTTGCGAGTGCTTCGGCAGCACCTGGCTCCCGGCGGCCAGGTGGTGCTGGGCGACGCCGTCTGGGAGGTTCCGCCGAGCCTCGCCGCTCAACAGGCGCTGGACGCGAATCCGGGCGATTTCCCCGATCTCCCGGGGCTTCTCGCGCAGATCCGCGATCATGATTTCGAGCCAACCTTCGGGCACATCAGCACCGTCGAAGAATGGGACGACTACGAATGGAGTTGGACGGGTTCGTTGACCGCCTGGGCACTTCGCGAAGCGCCCACCGAGCAGGATCGGCAATGGGCATTAGAGGTCGCCCGGCAGCATCGTGACGGCTGGATCGGTGGCTACCGGGGACAACTCGGGTTCGTCACCATCGTACTGAACGACATCACCAGGCCCGGCTGAAAACGGTGCTGGCAGTATCAAGGGTCGATGCAACAGGAAACAGATCATCCAATTTCTGTGCCGCGGTGGCGAAGTCCAGAGTCTTTCGCGGTCGACCGTTGAGTTTCGCTGCAACGAGGACCCGGTCGGCTTGGGTGAACGCGCCGAGGTTCGTGCCCTTGGGGAAGTACTGTCGAAGCAGCTTGTTGGTGTTCTCATTCGATCCGCGCTGCCAGGGACTCTTTGGATCCGCTCGCGGCCATCGTCATCGTCGCGGTGGCAGACATGGAGCGAATCGGGCACTTCCTCCGCCTCCGGCGGATCCGGAGGCTGGACTTCCTGCCGGCCGTGTTCGCCCTGCTCGGTGTGCTGGTGCTGGGCATCCTGCCGGGACTCGGCTTGGCGGTGGGCATCTCACTCGCCGTCATCGGGTGGCAGGCCGGAGCCGGACGACTGCAACTGTCCGGGCGGGCCGCGACGGCACCGGCGACCCCCGCTGACACGGGCATTCCGGCGGCTACTGATGGCGCACCGACAGCGGCCGGGTCGGAGCCGGTGAACCCCGGATCGGTTCCTGTCCAAACGGGACCGACTCCCAATGGGCCTGCGTCTACGCGATCGTCGGTCGCCGGACTGCTGGTCGCCCATCCGCAGCAGATGCTGTTCCTCGTCAATGCCGCCGAGATCCGCGAACGGGTCGAGGCCGCGGCTGCGGCTGCCGTACACCCACACCGGACGTCCTGGTCCTGGATCTCGGCCTCACTCACCTTGACGTGCCGGCGCTGGACACCCTGACGGACCCCCGCGACACCCTGGCCCGCGCACACATCGAGCTGTGGCTGGCCACCAACGTGCAGCTGGCGCGCGAGCGGATGTTGCTGCGGGAGGTCGAGGATCGAATCCGCGCCGAACTCGACGGCAGTTGAACAGGACTGCTGAACAGAAACCGCTGACCACAACCGCTGACCACAACCGCACCGAAATGGCCTCTTCCCGCCGGCTGGTCCTGGCATTGACCGTCACCGTTGTGAACCCGACGACGGGGGTCACCACCGGGATGAAAGCCCCGATCAGCCAGAGGAACCAGGTCGGGATATCCGTCGCCGGTACCCATCCGCGCCGACAACGACGCCTGCTTGTCCACGGGGCTGAAAGCCGCTGGTCAGCGCTGGACCAGGCGAGCACACTGATCAGCAATGTTCGTTGCCCGCGGGGTCTCGCCGCAGCTCGCGCACGCATCGGTGGGTGTCGCGCTGCTGGCCGCGGTGATCGGCGCGCTCGCGATGGCGCACGGCCTGCGCGGGTGGCAGATCCCCGGTACCGGCACCGTCGTTGCGTCGGCCGATCCACCAACCCCGGGACCGTTTCTGGGGCCGCGCTATTCCGAGCACGATCTGGCAGATCCGCGCGCCGGTGTCCTGCGACCAACCGCACTCCGCTGAGATCTTCTCCGTCGGACGATCCCCGGACAGGCATACCCGGTGGCCCGCACCGATTCCCCTTCGGCGGCACCGGCGCTCGCGGCCGCTCTGCGAACCTGCCACGACGGTGCTCCGGCATCGACGGTGACGTCCAAGACCCCAGCAACATCATCTGGCTCCGCAACGCTCACCCCGACGACTACAGCCAATCCCTCGCGACCGCCGGCATCATCAACCTCGCCATCCAGAACACATAGCGACAGCTGCCGGGAGCGAAGCAATCACAGCAACTCACGACGAGAGTTACCCTCTGTCAAGTATTCTCGCTTGAGCTTGGCCCTTACCCGCTAGGCTAAGAAAGATAGCATCTGCACATCACAGTGGATTGCGTCGAGGACCGGATTACAACTAGAGGAATGTGCTAAAGACGCCGAGATCAACGCGTCCCCGAGCAGATGCAGTATTTCGGCTAGCCCGAGATATCCCTCCGCAACCCAGGAGCGCGGTGACCGCGGCGACCCGCTCTACGCGGTGGCCGGTCCCGGCCGCCTCTGATCAGCCGAGGCGGAGGCGCCCACGATCCCGCCGGCGGTGTCGATCGGGTTGCAACGTCGACGGGGGGGCAGGCCGCGATTGCCCGGGTTGCGCGCTCGAGCTCGAGGTATCAGGCACCGTTCATCAGGCGACCGGGGTTCATCTGGTGCGCAGTAACAGACGACATTTATGAGCCGTAGCATGCGCCCGTATTGAAGTAATTAAATGGCGATATTGAGATAGGTTGCAAAGTAACAACCATGGGGCCGCTTAGCCGGGACCGTCTGGTGCAATTCGGGGCGCGCAGGGCCCGATAACGTTGGCACGAGGATCGCAAGTGGTGCCGCCGCCGAGTAGGCGCCCATCATGGTGCCGGTACAGGAGATCGTGGTAGGCCCCCTGGTTGCGGCGGCCTGGCAGCCGAACGAATGCTGCCGCCAGGCTCCAGACCAGTGGCGTCGGCACCATCAGCTTGACGTAGAGCTGCGGCGGCACGCGCCACCGGGCCCCTTGATCGAACTCTCCGAGGTAGCGGCGGGCAAGCGGAATCCCCTCCACCGCCGCCGATTTCACCCTCGGCCTGTTCCGCGCCGCACGGGAAGGGGAATTCGCCATGACCGAACCCGTTGCTGTCGACGCTCATCGGCCACCGGCCCCGGTCGGCGCGGTTCGCACTGGAAGAGCTGATCAGCCCAAGCTGACCCGGCCAACGCCGCGACAGGGCTCGGAGGTTCGTCCGGCCCGCCGGCGGACTATTCGTACAAGAGCTCGAGGTGGGCCCTGAGGGTCGTTCCGACCGGCGCCCTGGGGGTTCCGTTATCGTTGGACAGCAACGCAAAGGCGTCCGGTCCTGTGTCGTCCTCGAGCACCCACCAGGCCCAGGCAAGATAGCCGGCGCCGGCGCGGTCGGCCCAGTTCATCAGGGTGTTGAGGTATTCGGCGTTGCCGGCGGCGCTACCTGTTGTGGCGCCGAACTCACCGAAGACCACAGGTACCTTCTCGGCGACCGGACCGATTTCCTGATCCCAGCAGGCGGGATCGGCGCAGCGCTGGCTGCTGTAGGCATGGACGGAGGCGACGAGTTGATCGTCGTCCGGCCGGTACCGCAGCCAATCGGTCAGATCGTTGGCATAGTCGATCCCGGCCACCAGGATCGGCTGGGTCGCCCCACCGGACCGGATCGCTCGTACCAGCTCCTTCATCCCGATCGCGGTGTACGTCTTTCCGGTCGATTCCTGGTCGTCGGGTTCGACGGGCGGCGCGCAACCGCCGTCTGCCCAGCAGGCCCAGGTGAGCTCGAACACCTGGTTACCCGAGCCGTCCCAGGCGCTATACGGCTCGTTGAAAGCGTCGAACATGATCGACGGGTTGTCTCGGAAAACAGTTGCCACCGACCGGAAGAAGGTGGCAGATTCCGGATCGGGCATGGCGCGCTGACCGGATTCTTCGGGTCCGGTTTTGCGCGAGTGCAGGTCGAGAATGACGACCAACCCGGCATCGTTGAGATCATCGACGAAAGCGCCGACAGCCGAGCGGTAGTTGTCGCCGGCCAGTTTCGGGTCGACGCCGTTGGTGGCGTTCCAGCAATCCTGGTTGAGCGGAAGGCGGACGGCACTGGCGTACCACGAGGCCATTGCCGATGCGGTTGCGGGAGCTGCGTCCGGTTCGGCCGAGGCGGACGCCACACCCCACCCCTGCGCGCACGCGTAGCCGAAGCTTGGGTAGTTGAAGCCCCTGGGAATCCATACATCACCGGTAGCCGCATCGATGAGCTTGTTCCCCGACACCGTGGGCCATGCTGCTGAGCCCACGCTGTTCTGAGCCCGGGTGGCGCCGAAGACGGAAGAGCTCGTTCGGGTCTTTTCAGCGGTGCCGCTGTCGAGCTGGGCCGAGTTGGCGCTCTCGGTGGTCGAGGACTCACCGGATCGATCCGTCGAGTCCGTCGGAGAGGCCGCCGGGAGTGTGGTGGCCGGGAGCGTGGTGGCCGGGAGCGTGGTGGCCGGGGAAGCGGGGGTCGTCGAATCACACGAGCACACGGCGATCACAAACAGTCCGGCCAGCAGCGCCGACCACATCGAGCGTGGAATCCGCATTTCTTGGCCCCTTCGGGTGTGGGTGGGCGGTGGTTAGGATTTGGGCACTCCTGGTATCTCCGTTGTGTGAGATTGGCTCCCGGCCGGTTTCCGTTCAGGTGGGTTCGGCCCCACCTGCAGTGCTACTGCTCCGTCACCAAACCATCACGGCTCCAGCGGAGCCAGGTCAATGGACAGTTCGAGTAGCCAAGCCCGGATCCCCGCGACCACCCGAGCAGAATCAACCCACAGCTCCTTCTGGTCACACTCCAGTCTTCGGTGAGATCCGCCAAGTCGGGTCTGCCCCGAGTTCAGTGGTTCTTCGCCGCCAAGCTGGGTCTTGGGGTTGGGGTTCCGGGCACCGTCCTGTCCCGGTGGCTGGCCGCCCGGGACGACGACTTCCGGGCCCGGATCGGGACCGCGTCACTGGATCCGTTCCGTGGATACGCCGTGCGCCACGAGGCGCTTGTCATCTGGGTGGGGTGTGAGGACCCACCGCTGGTCTGTCGCTGTATCGCCCCGGGTTCAGTGGAGACTCCCGGTTGTGGCGAGCTCTGTTGAGCTGACCGGATTCTGAGCGTAGTAGCTGTTCTCGAGTTCGGCGGGTGGGACGTGCCCGATCTCGCCGTGCAGCCGTCTGTGGTTGAACCAGTCCAGGTACTCGGCGGTGGCGATTTCGGCGTCGGCCTCCATCCAACCCGGGGCGATGCAAAACCGACTGGAGGCGTTGACCGGAGTGCGATCTGCATCGATGCCGCCATGTCGGCAGATCCCCGCCACCCTGATCGGTATGCCCGATCCCACCTTCGGTGGCAGGCTGCCTGTCGCCGAACTGGTCGAGCCGCTGGAACGGAGCTGTTGGATCTCCACCGCGAACGGCACGACACTGGTCAGGTCGCTGATCGGTCACGAATCAGGTCCTCTCACACCGTGGTGACGAAGCGTCGTGGCCCGCGCATCAAGTGGTTGCCGGGGTCGGGCCACCGTTACCGGCGTCAGGAGGTCCCTCACATGCGCGATCATGTCGGGGTGACGTCAGCCGGAACTGTTGCCCCCGACGCCTGGACCGCACCGGTCTCGGTCGATCCCGTGACGGCGACGGTGACCGTCCCCGGTTCGAAATCGTTGACCAACCGCGCTCTGGTGCTCGCCGCCCAGGCGGAAACCACCTCGACGATCCGGCGTCCGTTACGCAGCCGCGACACCCAACTGATGGTCGAAGCATTGCGGGCGATGGGTGCGGTGATCTCCGACGCCGGCGAGAACGGACAGGACTGGCGCGTCGAGCCCGCGCCGCTGACCGGGCCGGCAACCGTGGACTGCGGACTGGCCGGCACCGTCATGCGTTTCCTGCCGGCGCTGGCCGCGTTGGCGAACGGACCCATCACGTTCGACGGTGACGCCGCAGCGCGCCGCCGTCCGATGGCGACGGTGCTGGACGGCCTGCGGACACTGGGGGCACGCATCGAGGGTGAACGGTTGCCGTTCACCGTGTTCGGCGCCGGTTCGCTTCCCGGTGGCACGGTGGAGATCGATGCCAGCGCATCGTCACAGTTCGTCTCCGGCCTGCTGCTGTCGGGTGCATCGTTCGCCGACGGCGCGCGCGTGGTGCACCGCGGGGGCGTACTGCCCTCGCTGCCACACATCGAGATGACCGTTGCGACATTGCGTTCCGTCGGCGTGAGCGTGGACGACAGCATCCCGGACCAGTGGCGCGTCGAGGCGGGGCCGGTGGCGCCGTGGACGGCCGTCATCGAACCGGACCTGTCCAATGCCACACCGTTCCTGGCGGCGGCCACCGTCACCGGCGGGAAGGTCACCATCCCGTCCTGGCCGACCGAGACCACACAGGCCGGTGACGCCATCCGCGGTATCCTGACCGCGATGGGCGCGGCCGTGGGCCGCACCGCCGATGCCTTGACGGTGACCGGGCCGGAGTCGTTGCACGGCATCGACATCGATCTGCACGAGGTGGGCGAACTGACGCCCACCATCGCCGCCATCGCGCTGTTCGCGGATCGGCCCAGCAGGTTGACCGGGATCGGCCATCTTCGCGGGCACGAGACCGACCGACTGGCCGCCATTGCGGGCAACATCGGCGCGCTGGGCGGCGACGTCATCCAGGAGCCGGACGCCCTCACCATCCGGCCCCGGCCACTGACCGGCGGTGTGTGGCGGTCTTTCGCCGACCACCGGATGGCGACCGCCGGCGCCATCGTCGGGCTCCGCGTACCGGGGGTGATCGTCGACGACATCGGCACGACCGCAAAGACTCTCCCCGCGTTCGATGCCATGTGGGCAGCCATGCTGGGGGTGACCAACTGAGCCGGCTCGGCGAGAACTGGGACAACGACGACGTCCGGGTGCGACCTGGACGTGGATCCCGACCCAGGACGAAGACCAGGCCGACACACACCGACGCGGTGAGCGGGTTCGTCACCACCGTCGACCGCGGTCGCTACACCTGCCTGGTCGAGGAGGGAACCCGACAGGAACACGTCGTGCTGGCGATGCGGGCGCGTGAACTGGGCCGGCGGGCGGTCGCGGTCGGTGACAGCGTCGACCTGGTCGGCGACACTCAGGGCGCCCCCGACACGCTCGCCAGGATCGTCAGGATCGGTCCCCGCCGGAGCGTGCTGCGCAGATCCGCGGACGACACGGACACTGCCGAACGGGTTCTGGTCGCCAACGCCGACCAATTGGTCATCGTGTGCGCGCTGGCAGATCCGCTGCCGCGAACCGGCTTCATCGACCGATGCCTGGTGGCGGCCTACACCGGCAATTTGGACGCGGTGCTGGTGCTGACCAAGGCCGACCTCGCCGATGCCGCTCCGCTCGCCGAGATCTACGCCGACCTCGATCTGCCGATCCTGGTCACCCGCCGCGGCGAAACCGACGGAGGCGCACGGACCGTCATCGGCATCGAAGAGGTCCGGGAGCGGCTGCAGGGCTCGGTGTCGGTCATGATCGGCCATTCCGGAGTCGGCAAGTCGACCCTGGTCAACGCTCTGGTGCCCGACGCCCAGCGCGCGACCGGCACGGTGACTGGTGTCGGAAAGGGCAGGCACACGTCCACCTCGGCGATCGCCCTGCCCCTGCGGGACGGTGGTTGGGTGATCGACACCCCAGGCGTCCGGTCGTTCGGGCTGGCGCACGTCACACCCGATGACGTCCTGGAGACCTTCGACGATCTGCTGCCCGCGACGGTCGACTGCCCACCCAACTGTGACCACACCGCCGGCGTCGGCTGTGCGCTCGACGCGTTCGTCGCCGCCGGGCACTCCAGCCCCGGGCGGTTGGCGTCGTTCCGCAGGCTGCTCTCCTCGCTGGCCGGTTTCGAAACCGGGTCGGATGACGCCGGCTCGGATGATCCTGGCTTCGCGGAACAGGTCTCCGCGGAAGAAGGCTCCGCGGACGAAAGCTCCGAGCATCTGCGGTCGAGGGACGGCGACGACGCCGAAGGCGGGGGTGCCGCAGCGGACGAGCCTGATGCGGACGGCGCCTCTGCGGGTGATCCGGAGGAGGACGCAGGAGGACCTCGGCACCGTGTGTGACCAGGGTCACACACGGTGTGTGCCGGTCGATAGGTGACAGGTCAACTCATCCGGGAATAGACTTCACGCAAGTTTGTTGAAGGCTCATGTAACACGGACCCGATCCCGAGCCCACCGACTTCGTCCCGAAAGGACCACCATGAGCACCGCAGTAACGACCCCCACCCTGACCGCAGGAACCTGGACCGTCGACGCCGTGCACTCCGACGTCTCGTTCAAGGTCCGTCACATGGCCGTCGGTAAGGCCAAGGGCAGCTTCGCCGTCAAGTCGGGCACCCTCGTCGTCGGCGCCAACGGCATCGGCGATTCTTCCGTCACCGCCGAGATCGACGCCGCCAGCGTCGACACCAAGCAGGAGCAGCGTGACGCCCACGTCCGCTCCGCCGACTTCCTGGACGTCGAGAACCACCCGACGCTGACCTTCGTCTCCACCGGCGTGAAGAGCGTCGACGGCGAGGAGTTCGTGCTGGCCGGCAACCTGACCATCCGCGGCACCACCCGGCCGGTCGATCTGGACGTCGAGTTCCTCGGCGAGACGGTGGACGCCTACGGCGGCACCAGGGCCGGCTTCTCCGCCAAGACCACCATCAGCCGCAAGGCCTACGGCGTGAGCTTCGAGGCCGCCTTCGGCGCCGGTAATGCCGTTGTCGCCGACAAGGTGGAGATCGACCTCGAGCTGGAGTTCGTTCGCAACGTCGACTGAATTCGCCTGCACCGAACCAAGCTGAACCCTGTAGCGCACACCGAAGCCCGGCCGACACCGCTCGGCCGGGCTCCGTGCTGTCACCGACCTAGCACGAACTCCACCGTCATCGGGCAATCACTCCCCTGGTGCGAACTCCTCGACCAGGTATCGGATCTCACCCGGGGCGTACCAGGCAAGGTCGAAATCCTCCGCGGATCCGAGGACGAATTCCGCGTCGTGATCCCCCAGATCCGCTGCGTCGATGACCTCGGCAGCCTCCCGTACCGCGCCGGCGGCATCGGCGCCGTCGACATGGACCGCGGCCACTCGCGACCACTCCACGGCGCCCTGAACCGCGACGACTGCCCGGTCGGCCTCCGGTCGCGGCGTCACGTCGTCGTTGTCGACATCGGCAGCGACGACGACCCTGAGCGACGGCTCGCCCGGCCCGGATCCGGCGAGCAGCCGCAGCGACGCACGGGATGCGTCCTGCATGGCCAGGTACTCCAGGTCCTCCTCCGACCAGTCCGGGTACTCCAGGTGCAGCGGGTCGGTCACCGCGAACCCGACACCGGACAGCACCCTGACCCGGCCGTCCTCGAGTGCGGCGCGGATCATCGAGACGGTCGCCGGGAGGTAGACCCTCACCGGAGGCGACCGGGGGCGCGACCGCCCGTCGACCGGCGGAAGGTCGTCACTCGGAACGCGTTCAGCTGCAAGGTCGTCATGAGGACGACCTGGAGCGCCGACTCGACCGCGAACCCGGTCCGGCACCGGCCCGCGGGGATCCGGTGCGCTGCGCACCGGATCCCCGCGGCACCGTCGACAGCATCTCCTCGACCGCTTCGCGGATCTGCGCGGCGAACTCCTCCACATCGGGAATGGCGTCCCGATCGGCGGTGATACCGAAGAACACCTGTCCGTTGTAGGAGGTGCAGGACACGGCCAACGCCTGTCCCTGCCCGAGAGGCGCCACCGGGTACATCGCCTCGACCTCGAAACCCGCTGCGTACAAGGGCATCTGGGGTCCCGGAACGTTCGTGATCAACAGGTTGTACATGCGTCGGGACAGTCCGCCGGCCATCCGGGCGCCGAGTGCGTGCAGCGTCGGCGGCGCGAACCGGCCGAGACCGATGATCCGATCGGCGGCAACAGGGTTACCGGAGTCCATGTGCCCGCCCATCGCGAACGACACCTGATGCAGCCGCATCGCGGGGTTGGGCTCAGCGACCGGGAGGTCGATGAGGTACGAGGCCACCGAACCCGACTCGTCACCGGAGTTCGTCGTCACCGATACCGGCACCAGCGCCCTCACCACGGTGTGCGCGGTGACGGCCTCCCCTCTGGACAGCAGCCAGGAACGCAGCGCGCCCGTAATGACCGTGAGGACGACGTCGTTCACCGATCCGCCGTGTGCGCCGCGCACCTTCTTGAGGTCGGACAGATCGGCATGAACGCAGGCGAATCGTCGCTGCACGCTCTTGGCGTCGTTGAGCAGCGACCGCGGCGCCGGGCTGATTGCCCGCCGCATCACCTCGAACGCGTCGCCGGCGACGCCGAGCACCCGGCTCATCATCGAGCCGACGTCCTGCGCGGCGAGCCTGGCGATGTCCCAGGCCCCGGTCGGCCGGGCAGTCAGGTCGGCGATCGCATCGACAACCAGGTCGATGTCGCTGGGGGCGGGGTTGGGGATCCACGGCTGCTCGGGCAGATCGCGGGGACGCCGGTTGGTGTCGAGGATGGCGGCCGCCACGTCGACCGCGCCGACCCTGTCGACCATGGCGTGGTGGGTCTTGTTGACCAGGGCGATGCGGCCGTCGGTGAGGCCCTCGATGACGTAGAACTCCCACAGCGGCCGGGACCGGTCCAGCGGGCGGGAGATCAAACGCCCCACCAGCTCGTCCAACTCGGCGTCGGTCCCGGGTCGTGGCAGCGCGGAGCGCCGCACGTGATAGGTCAGGTCGAAATCCTCGTCGTCCACCCACACCGGCCGGGCGAGCCGGCCCGGTACGAAGCGCACCTTCTGCCGGTACCGAGGTACCAGGGCCAGGCGAGATTCGATGAGCGCGGCGATCTCCGTGTAGGCGATCTCCTGCCCGTCCGGGTGCGGCTTGAGGATGGCGACGCCACCGACATGCATCGGTGTCCCGGCGTCCTCCGCGTACAGGAACGACGCGTCCGTCGCAGACAGCCGGTCGGTCATGCCCGCCATCGTGGCACAGCAGCCCGACGCTCACCGCGTCGTGGCTGCGCCTGCGCCCGGCGATGGCGCCGGTGGTGATGCCGGTGGCTGAGCTGCGGGCGTCCCGGTATCCGGTCGCTCGAACAGCTGGGCGACCCCGGCGGCACTGAAACACGCTGCACCCAATGCGGTTCCCCAGTTGATCACCGCGACATTGATCACCGCTCCGGTGGCCGGCCGAACGAAGGCGGCAAGGCCGGACAGCAGGAAGAGCCATGATCCGAGCTGGTTGACGGTGACAATCCACCACCCCAGCGTCCGCGGGGAGAGTCGGAACCGGCCGTGACACACCTCGATGATGGCGATGTGCCCGGAGACGAGAAACAGGATGCAGCCCACCATTTCGGGTGCCCAGATGAGACGGTCGAGTTGCGTCTGCGAAAGGTCGGTCAGGAAGACGTCGATGAGGCTGACGGCGAACGCCAGGGTTCCGCAGAACAGGACGAAGGCCGAGACCCATCCGGCGCGGTTGGGCTCGTACGCCCACCAGCGCCACCGGTCCTGGGTGAGCACGCCGTCCCTGCCGATGCCGCGGGGGGAGTTGATCTCCTGCACAAGAGCGGCGTAGGCGCCGGTGGAGAAGAACACCCCGCCGATCAGGAACGTCGAGTTGATGGTCGTCTCACCGGCGGCAGTCAGTTGACTGAGAACCGCACCGAGGGTGAACAGGGCCCCACCGAGGAAGAACGAGAACCCTGACACCGCGTTGCACCGGGCCAACCGCACCGCATGGCCCGGACGGACTCTGATCCTTTCCAGGACGCCGGCGCGCAGCACCTCGATGAAACCGCGCTTGCGCGCCTGACGTGAGTCCCAGGTCCCCACGCTGCCGTCGGGATGCGTCCATTCGACGCGGCTGACGAAGGACCAACGCCCACCCGCCGCTTTGACCTCGGCGTCCCGAGGCACCCTGAAGGTGCTGGTCGGTGCCGGCGCATCAACTGTGCCGGTCACCGCGGACGCTTGATTCCGATTGCCCGTTTCCTCCACTGCACCATCATCGCGCCGGGTCAGGCAGCCACGCTTGCCGCCGTCCCCAGCACCGTCGCGGTGAGTGCCCGCAAGGCAATGGTGAGCGCCGACTTCGGAGCCGCTTCGGCCAGTGAAACCCCTGCCCGCCATGCATTGTCGGTCGCCTGCCGGTCCTCCGGCAGGCGCGCCAGCACCTTGACACCGGCGAACCTGTCGACCGCGGCTGCGGCCTGGTCAGCCGGACCGGCAGAGGCACGGCACCGATTGAGCAGCACCCGTGGGGTGGCGCCCGGCACTGCTTCACCGAACTCGGCCAGACCACGGATCAGTCGCTCCAGTCCCGCCGGATCGCAGGACCCGACCGCGAGCACCACGTCCGCCTCGGCCAGCGCGGTGAGGGTCGCACCGTTACGGCGGGGCGCCATCGTGTCGTAGCTGATCTCCTCGTCGGCCTCCAGCGCGAACGCGCAGTCGATCACCGTCAACGGCGCCATCCGCCGGGCGACCGAGAGCACCTTCGGAATGGCCGACGGCCGGACCTCGGGCCACCGGTCCGCTCGGGAGATGCCGGTGAGCAGCCGCAGGTCGTTCTCCAGCGACCAGCACAGGCCGGTCAACGCGGCCAGGTCCAGCCGCCCGTTGGAGGCCAGCCGGCACGCTCCGGCCAGACCAGGTGACTCGTCCAGCAACCCGAAGGCAGACGCCACCACACCGCCGTAGACGTCGGCGTCGATGAGCAGCGTGGACATGCCCGTCCGGGCGGCCTCCACGGCGAGAGAGGTCGCCACGGTCGTCCGCCCGGGTGCTCCGGTCGGACCCCAGACCGCGATCACCCGGCCCGCCGGGGTCGACTCGGGCGATCCGTCAGATCCCTGGACGAGCGCATCGCCACCGTCGTCATCTGTCGGCGGCGGCAGCGCCGATCGCGGATCCGACACACCCATCGACCGCCCGGGGCGTGCCGCGAGCTCCGACACTGCGCTGCGGGCGGCATCGAGAACGGCGTCGCTGCCGGCGTCACCGCTGACCACGGCAGTGATGCCGATCCTGTCCAGTCGTTCACGGGAGCGCTCGTCCGCGGCCGGATACACCCCGACCACCGCCACACCGGAGGTCCGTAGTCGCTCCACCGCATCGGTGTCCAAGCGGCGGAGATCGGCGGCGACGACGGCCACCGCGGCCTGACCGGTGGTGGCGATGGCCAGCACGTCACCGATGTCGGCGCACCTGCGCAGCACCGTCATCGGCGAGCCGGGCCGGTCGAGCGCAGCAACCAACTCGTCCTCCCAGCTCTGCCCGCTCCCGGCGGTCAGCATCCCGGTGCTCATCCGCCACTGACCAGCACGACGATGGGATCACCCGTGGGCAGGATCCGGACCAGTTTGTCGGCGGTGTCGGAAGGCAGCAGGACCGACAACTGGTAACGATTGGACGTCGCACCGGACAGTCCGCCCGACGCCGGTGCGAGCACCGATTGCACGGTCAGATCGCGTCCGATCAGGGCGGTGGTGGCCGTTTCCTCGGCTCCCGCTGCACCGCCGGTCGTCAGATAGAGGTCGATCGTCGATCCGTGATCGACACCGGGCGGCATGTTGTCGGGAGAGACGCCGATCGCGACCACCCGCCCGGAGCCGGTGTCCTGAACGGCCGACGCGGCGAGCAGCTCCCCTGCCACCACGGGCGTGACGACCGTTCGGCCCACCAACGACTCCGATTCCGGAGTGAGGTAGAGCGGCCTGTTCTCACCGAGGTTGACCTCGGTGATCGTGAGGTCACCGGCCGCGATGACCGTTCCGACGGCCAGGTCACGGTCGGCGGCCCATACCTGGGCCGTCCGCGAGCTCGCGCCGACCACTCTCGCACCGAGCACCACCGCTGCCACCACCAGCAGCACCCCACCCACAACTCGCACATTGAGCCACTTGGGCCGCGCAAACCGCCTCGGGGTCGGCGCCACAGGACTGCCCATCCGTCCCACCTTTCCTGGCGGAAGCCCGCGGGCGCCGGGGTTGTGCACAACACGCGCGGAGGGCGTCCCCAGATGGACGCGTTCGTGGCAAACTACATCAACCACTACCAACCACGGCCAAAATCTTCGATATGACGGCGGGAAGAGGGAAAGTGAACACGTCGACGGACCTGTCGATCCGCTCCTGTCAATCGCCTGGGAACGCGAGCGAAGGAACATCGAGCTCATGACGTCCGACCGCTTCCTCACTCTGGCGGACGTTGCCGAGATCCTGAACATCTCGGCGTCACAGACCTACGCCCTGGTCCGCAGCGGCGACCTGCAGGGCATCCAGATCGGTGGCCGGAACCAGTGGCGTGTCGAACGTTCGAAGCTGGAGGAATACATCGAGCAGGCCTATCGCCGGACCGCATCGAACCTGTCGGAGCTGCCGGCCACGCTCGGCGAGTAAGGGCTGGACTCAGCCTCCTGCGGGCGCGCCCACCTGGTCACCGTCCGCCGCGGAACGCTTCGACTCGATGACATCCAAGTCGCGCACCGCGTAACGGTGGTGTTCCCACTCCTCGCCGAGAATGACGTGCAAACAGGACAGGACGGTTTCGGGATACTCGGGATCCCAAGGGTTCCAGCGCGTCTGTGCGAGTTCTTCCGGTGTGACAGCGGAAAGGTAGCCCCGCACCATCGCGACCCGTTCCGCCCGGACAGCGAGAACCTCTTTCCAGCTGGGATGATCGGCCGAGAAGACGGACGTGTCGTGACCGTCGGTCGCGTACTCGGCGTTGGGCACGCCGATCGGGTGCAACGGCGACTCGATCCCCAGAATGGCCTTACCCAGCCAGATGTCGGTGGCCATCACCAGATGCCGAAGTGTCCGAGCGAACGACCACTCCCCCGCCACGGACACCTCGACCGTGCCGGCAGGCATTGCCTCGACCCGTCCGACGGTCGCTGCCCAGGTGCGTTCCAACTCCTTCCAGGCGCGGCGGAGCCCGTCCGGGTCCTCGGCCCGTCGTCGCGCCCGGCCGGGATGACGGCGGTTCAGCTCGGCGTCGACGAAGGCGGTGACGTCCACGCCGTTGATCCTCAGGAAGCTGTTGCCGTCGAAGAGCCAGGGCGCGTCGATGTCCGCGTTCTGCAGGTCGACCCCACGCATGACCACACCTGACAGGTCCGACCTGATGAACCGTGACCCGCGCAGATTCGCGTCGACGAACTCGGTTCTACCCTCGGCGTCTTCACCCTCCGCCATCGCCGTCCCCTTCCCGCGGTCGCGTCATCTCAGGTCTGCGCCAGCATGCCGCCCCGGGCTGGGGCGGCGACCGGCGGGTCAGCCCAGCGGTGCGGCGCGGACGAGCACGACCGCCATCAGGGGAACCAGCGCGACGGCCCGGACGGTGGCCGATCGTCGCGGCTCCCACGCCGCGTGCTGCGCCAGCTCGACGAAGTCCGCGCCCACCCGATCGATCGTGCCGACCACCTCGGCCACCGGGTCATGGGCCGACGATGCGTCGAACGATCCGGCAGCCAGGCCACCTCGCCAGCCGGTGAGGGCGAGCACCAGTGGAGCCCGGTCGCGGGCCAACCCGCGCAGAGCACGGCGAAGGTTCAACCGCAGCTCCAGAGCGGTCTGCTCCGGACCGGTCGTTCCGGCGATCCCCTCGATGGCGATGACGGCCTGCCAGCAGATCAGGCACTCCCGTCCGGCTGCCTCGGCAAGCAGCAACCAGTCGGCACCCGTCGACCGCAGCTGACCGCCGACCACGGCACCGCCCTGCAGGCGGACCCTGACCGGCGAGCCGATGGCGCCGGCCAACCGCTGGGACGCGGTGACGGTGCCGAACGCCACCCGTTCCCGGTCAGCCCGTTCCGCGGCCTCGTCCGCATCGAGCAGATCCTCGTACCGGTTCTCGAGGTCGGCGAACAGTCGCTCCCATCGCAGGTCCATCGGGCAACCCTCCCTCATCGCCGTTTCGCGCACCCGGGCCGGCCATCCACAGGATCCCGCCGTCGCTTGACGAGTCTCAAGACACCCTGTTCACTTCAAATCATGTCAAACGCAGTCAAACTGAACCATCAGGCTGCACGCCTGCAGCCTGCCCCGCGGCGCGCCGGCCAGGCACGCCGGGCGAGGTCGCAGGTCGCCATCACAGTTCTGCTCCTGCTGGCCCTGACCCGGGCGCTGCCCGATCCGGATTCTTGGTGGATCGGAATGGCCGGTGTTGCCTCACCCGGTTCGACGAATGCCATCGACGCCGTCGGTGGCGCGCTGCTGGCTGCCGGCTCTTGCGTGGTGTGGGGCCTGCTCGCGTGGTGCCTGCTCGCGGGGTGCGTCCTTGCGGTTGCCCGGCTGCCGGGAGCCGCCGGTCACGCCGGTCGGGCGACTTTGCTGCGCGTTGCTCCGCTCCCCGCATTGCGGGTACTCGGCGCCGCCGTCGGCCTGTCCGTGGTCGCCGCGACGAGCGCGTGCGCGGCGCCGTCGGTGGCGCCCGGCGCGGACGCGTCCACCGTGGCCGTGTCGGAGCCCGGGTCCGGACCGCTGCCGACCCGGAAGCTGCCCGCGCAGGCCGTCGACACCCCGAATGTCCCGACCGCGACGGCGCCGATCGACACCGCTCCGGTGGACATCGACTGGCCCGCCACGACCGCAGCAACGGACGGGACAAGCATTGCGCCGCAATCGGTTGCCGCCGCGCCGGTGCCCACTGCGGGCACGGCGGAGGAGTTGCCGGCGGACAGAGCTCCCGCCGGGCCACCCGGCGCGACAGCCGACTCCGGAACCCCGCGAACGGTCCCACCCGCCGCGACGGCGGCCGGCCAGCGCGTCGTCATCGTCCGCCCCGGCGACAGCCTCTGGGCCATTGCCCAGCGAGCCCTGCCGCTGTCGGCAACCGACGAATCCATCGACGCCGCCTGGCGCAGCTGGTATCTGACGAATACAGCGGTGATCGGCGACAACCCCGACCTGATCAGCCCCGGCCAGGTGCTGCTCGCTCCACAAGAAAGCCGGCTGACATGACCGCTGCCCTGGCGAGCGCCGCCACAGACAGTTCCGCCGCCCCCAGTGTCGTCTCGACGCCGAACACCACCCACGACCCCTCGACGACACGGTCGCTACGACGACTGCTCGACGTGCCATATCTGGAGTCGGCACCCGCGAGTGAACCGCCGTTCGACGACGACATCGCCCCTTTCCTCCGGGTCGGCACCGCGGCCGTGCCGCACCCGACACCCGGGCCGGTCATCACGACGTGGGCCGGCAGCGGATCCACGGCAGCGGTTTCGCACGTCGGCGGATCCGCGGCAGCTGCTCCACTCGGCGACATCGAACCGCACGGACCCACCGGTCCCCTGGCGAGACAGAACACCTCGTCGGTTCGGATCCCCACCACCGCACCCCAACGCGGCGGGACGACACCACCGCGGGCACCGCTACGCCCGGTCGTGCCGACGGCCGGCTCCCGGATCTGCATCGCGGCGAGCGACGTGCCGCCGTGGTCATCGGAATCCGACGTCGGGGTGCGTCGAACCGGCACCGGGGCGCTGCCCGCAGCCACCCGCACCGGACAGGTCCTGGCCAGGGCTCTGGTCGAGATCCTGTCCGGTCGCCGACCGCTTGCCCAATTGCGGGTGCACTGCGCGCCGGACATCTACGCCGGCCTGCTCGAACGCCCGCTGCCCGCTGCGGTGTGCCTGCCCCACCTGCTCACGGTGCGTGTCTGCGAACCGGCCGATGGCGTCGCCGAAGTCAGCGCCGCTTTCAAACGTGCTCAACGTGTCCGCGCCATCGCCTTCCGGATCCAGGGCGTGGACGGCCGGTGGCGGATCACCGCTCTCGAGGTGGGATGAGCTGCTAGATCCCGAGCAATTTGCTCTTGGCCGCAGCGAACTCGTCGTCGGACAGCACACCTGCATCGCGCAGCTGGGCCAGCTGATTGATCTTGCCCACCAGGTCGTCACCGGCCGGCGCCGCCGGTGCTGCCGGAGCGGCGGGGGGCGGCGGTGGCGGGGCCTGCTGGTCCGCGTCCGCCTCCTTCTCCGCATGCTTCTGTGCGGAGTGCTTGCTGACGGCGTTGGCGGTGGCGGTCGCTGTACGGGCAGACCGCCGCTGGCGCGCGACGGACCGACCGGCCAATTCCCGGACATACCGCCCGCGACGGGCCCGGCTTGGCACGAACCGGCAGGCGGGCGTCAGATCATCGACTCGCGGGGATTCATCAGTTCGTCGCCGGCGCCCGGGTCCGGCGCTGGCGCGCCCTCTTCGGGACCGGGCGATCCACCCGGCGGCCGATCGCCGACCGGGGCCCCTGCGTGATCCGGGCCGTGACCCAGAGACTCGAAGGACCTTTCGATCAGCCCCATCAGCTGCTCCTGGAAGGCGGGATCCCGGGTGAAGTTGGAGTGCCGTCCAGCTGCCGGCAAGGTGGTGTCGCCGGGTACCGGCAGGAACAGCGGATCGATCAGTTCGACATCCAGCTGTCGTGCACGGTCAGCAACCGCGGTCGGCTCACCGACGACGGACAGCGGATCGACGATCCGGCCCCCCAGATAGTCCGTGCGGCGCCACAGGTTGCGCCACCGCAGCGTGGACTCGCCCGCCGGTGTGCCGGCACCGTCGGCGCGGGCGACCAGCGGCGACGCGAGCGGGTCGCTAGGACCGGTTCCGCCCAACTGCCGGCTGAGCGCGGCGAAGGCGTTCTGCGAGAAGTACAGCGGGAAGATGCGCGCATACAACCTGCGCAGCACCGTGCCGAAGGTGATCAGCGCGGTGCGCCCGGCGGCAGCGCGCCCGGGGCCGAGCAGCGCGGCCATCGACAGCACCGTCCCCTGACTGTGACCGGCCAACACCACCAAGCCGGGCAACGGCGCTGTCGCCGCAGCGTCCTGCCGTTCGTCGGCCCGCTGGTCGACGTCCGCCCGGACCGTCATCGGGCCGCCGGGTGTGACCTGCTCGGTCGTTGCGGACGGCGCGACCGACGCCGGCAGCAGATCGGTACCGGTGACCAGCGCCGCATGCGCAGTCAGCCGCATTGCCAGTTCGGGAACGGTGCGTTCGGCGTAACAAGGCGGCGCCAACGGGTGCACGTCGCGTGGCCAGAAGGCACCGATGTCCCACAGGATGCCGACAGCTTTCCGCGTCCGCGGAACTCGGAAAGCCAGCGCACCCAGCACCACCAGGCCGACGGCGAAGATGCCGATCAGCCACGCGCCGACCGCGACCGCGTCCGCCGTGCCGAGCCCGAGAACCGACGGCAGCGGCAACGGCTCGTCGCCGGTCACCTCGGGGCTCAGCCCCACGCCGAAGCCGTACATCAGGGTCAGCACCGATCCGAAGGCGCCGATCGACAACACCAGGACGGCCAGGAAATCCGGCAGGTAATCCGCCCGCCTGGCCAGCCAGTAGGAACGCGCGATGGAGCGTGTCCGGCCCGCGATGATGCTGGCCTTCTGCCGGCGGAACCGTCGGGGATGCTGCTCCTCGGCCCGCGCTGCCGCGGCCGCGGCGGCCGCCCGGTCGTTCCGGGTGCCGGCCCTGGCCCACATCACCGCCACGTACACCAGGCTCACCAGCAGCGCAGCGACGACGATGACCGCGACGACGAACGTCCCGAGACCGGCGAAGGACATCGACGCCGGAACGATCACGGTGTCACCCAGCAGCACCGTCTGCACGTCGCCGATGCTGATCCAGGGCGTCGATGCCGAGACCCACGCCGCCGACAGGATCACCAGGCCGGAGGTCAACGCGGCTGCCAGGTACAGGCCCAGCACCGTCATCACGGCCGTCCCCATGCCGCCCATCGACCGTCGCGGGGTTCGCGGCGGCTCCCGCGCGGCCATCACCGCGATGAGCACGATCATCGCCACCGCCAGCAGCGACTGACCGGTGAACCACACGGTGATCAGCTCGTCGTAGCCAGCCATCTCGCCGGTCAGCACGCCGCCCTTCCCGTGCGGCAACAACAGGCCGACGAGCAGGATCGCCGCCGAGGGAAGCCAGATCACCAGGATCCAGCCGGTGTTGCGGTAGCGCGCGGCCCGCGACGGGACACCGTCCGCGTCATCGCCCGGGATGTCCTGTCGGCGCAACAGGCCGGGCCAGGCCAGCGCCACCAGCAGCAGGGCACCGATGGCGGCCGCCAGGACCAGACCCGTCAGCCGGAGCCCCGAGGAAGGAGCGGCCAACACCAACGCGAGCCCGACGATCGCCACCCCGGCCTGCAGGTGCAGGTGGCGCAGCCGGCCGACCGGGTAGCGGCCGTACCAGAAACTGGGATCGGCAAGCCTGGGTTCGCTGCCGCCGCCGACCTCGGATGTGTCCACCACCGCAGTGGACATCCCGATCGGCCGGATCAGGTCGTACTGCACCGAACTACGCCAGCTGAGCAGGGCGAGGACGCCCAGCACCAGCAGCGGCAGCGCCGTTCCCCAGAGGATCCGCAGTCCCGGCGAGGTGCCGACGAACATTGCCGACAACGGCCAGCTCAGATCAGCGCACTGACCCGGGCACTGCCACGCGAAGATGCCGAGCCCGATGCCCACCCCGCCGAGGGTCATCGTGACGGTCACGCTGATGGCCATCACCCGGCACAGGTACCAGACCCACCATGCCTGCCGCCGGTGGCTCTCGGGGTCTGCACCGGGAACCGGACGCATCCGCGGCGCGACGTTGATCAGCGTGAACGGCAGCAGGATCAACCACAGGGCGCGTGACGGAGATCCGGACGTCAGGCCGCCCCAGGAGTACCCCTCCAGCAGCGGCGGTGGAAGGCGCTGGCCGGCGACCGAGTACGGTTCCGCGTCGGAACCGGGATCGTTCGACGGGCGGTCACGCCACTCCTCACGCAGCCGCGGCCGGTAGAAGCCGGCGGTCTTGTCCCCGGCGACCTGCCGGACCAACTGCCTGTCCAGCAATTCCTCGGGCGGCGTGCCGGACACGCCGTGCACGCGCAGTTCGACGACGTTGCCGTAGGCGTACGGCGGCGACGGAGACCGCAGCTCATCCGGCTGGACCATGGGTCACCTCTCACGGTCATGTGCACGTCCGCAGATCCGCACGGTCGCGGATCGTTGCCGGAGGTGTGAGAACTTCCCCGGCGGTGCATTCTCACCCGATAGAGGCGCCGTTGGGTGATTTCGAGACACGGTCGTGTCTTCGAGTCACCCCGGTCGGCCGTTGCATGCCGGATCGACCGGATGCCGAACGTTCGCCGGGCGTGCTGGGCGCATTCGCACCGAGGGCGCACAGGTACCCGCGCCGGACCGTTGCCAAACGTCCGCCGGCACCTGCATCGGTCCCGAAAAACGTTGCCGCACAGGCGGTCCGGTGCTGTGTCACGATGGTTGCATGGCTTCTATCGGATACACCCTGATGACGGAACAAGCGGGTCCGAAGGACCTGATTTCGCACGCCGTGGCGGCCGAGCGGGCCGGCTTCGACTTCGCCGTTTCGAGCGATCACTATTTCCCGTGGCTCGACGAGATGGGTCACGCCCCGAACGCCTGGGTGACCCTCGGCGCGGTCGCACAGGCGACATCACGCATCGGATTGATGACGTACGTGACGGCGCCGACCTTCCGCTACCACCCCGCCGTCGTCGCCCAGCAGGCCGCGACGCTGCAGCTCGTCTCGGACAACCGCTTCACCCTCGGCCTCGGCGCCGGCGAGAACCTCAACGAGCACATTGCGACCGAGGGCTGGCCGCCGGCAAACACCCGGCAGGCCAAGCTGGTCGAGGCGGTCGAGATCATCAACGCACTGTTCGACGGCGGCTACGTCAACTACCGGGGCGAGCATTTCCGGGTCGACTCGGCCAAGCTGTGGGACCTGCCGGACAAGCGGGTGCCCATCGGGCTGGCCGTTTCCGGACACCAGTCCTGCGAGCTGTTCGCGCCGCTCGGTCAGGTGATGATCGCCATCGAACCGGTGGCGGACCTGGCGAAGTGGTGGGACGGCGCGAAGCAGAAGGCGAAGCCGCATGCCGGGACGTCTCGCAAGGTCGCTCAGCTGCCGATCTCGTGGGACGCCGACGCCGACGCCGCTCAGCAGCGGGCGCATCAGCTGTTTCGCTGGAGCGGAAGCTGGAAGGTGAACGCCGAACTGCCCGGCACGTCAGCGTTCGACGCGGCGTCGAGCCACGTCACCCCGGACGACGTGGCGCAGCAGATCCCCTGCGGTGATGACATCCAGGCCGTCGTCGACGCTGCCAAGAAATTCTTCGATGCCGGATTCACCGATCTGGCGCTGGTCCAGGTCGGCGGCGATCAGCAGGACAAGTTCTTCCAGGCCGCAGACGAGTTGCTCCCCGCGCTGCGGGCTCTCCAACCGGCCGAGTTGGCCGCGGCGAGCTGACGGCTCGCGCAGCCGACGACGACACGGCACCGCCGGGGACAGACCGTTCGATCAGATGGCGCCGGTGGGCCGGCCCGCCGCACCGTCAGCGGCCGCCCCATCAGCGGCGCGCCGGTGGGTGTCGGGCTCGCCCATCTCGGCGCGCTCCACGGCGTCACGCTCGGTCAGTTCCTCGACACCGTGCCGCGCCCACCTGTCGACACCCTGCGGCGCGCCACCCTGCGGTAGGCGCTGCCCTTCCCTGATCGGGTCGGTCATCCTCGGCCACCTCCACGACCTGCAGTGCCCATCACGGGGTTCGTTCAGACGCGAGGATCACGCAGCACGATCACACCGCGCCCGGTCGACCATGGCAGAGCTTGTACTTCTTGCCCGACCCGCAGGGGCAGGGCGCATTGCGGCCGGGCTCCTTGGCTCCGGTTGCGGTCGCCGCACCCTGGCCGGACGCGGCCGCACCGCCGCGCCTGGTCTCCGTGCCACCGTTGTCCCTCGGTCCGCTGTAGGTCAGCGGGGCGGTCGCCGCCGGACCACCCAGGCCCTTTGCACGAAGCGCGGCCGCACCGGCGTTCGCGGTCGCACCGACCGTTGCCGCCTTCTGTTCCGTCGGCAGCGCCTCGACCGGCCGCACCCGCCGCCGGACCGGAGCCGGAGCAGGAGCAGCCTCCGCCGCGACCGGTGCCGGTGCCGGTGCCGGTGCCGCCACACCGTTCGCGCCACCGGCGGCGAGCGCGGTGGCTGCGGCCGATGCCGCGGTGACCACGGGAGCGCCGTTGCCGTCCGGCTGCCCCGCCGGCTCGCCAGCTGGTACGACCTGCACCTGCAGGTTGTAGAGGAATCCGACCGACTCCTCCTTGAGCGAGTCGAGCATCGCGGCGAACATGTCGAAGCCCTCGCGCTGGTACTCCACCAGCGGGTCACGCTGGGCCATCGCGCGCAGCCCGATGCCCTCCTTGAGGTAATCCATCTCGTACAGGTGCTCGCGCCACTTGCGGTCCAGCACCGACAGCACGACCCGACGCTCCAGCTCACGGGTGATCGGCGGTGTCAGTTCCTCCTCGCGCCGTTTCCACGCCTCGCGGGCGTCGGCCAGCACGGCCTCCTTCAGCGACGCGCGGGTCAGGTCGCCGTACTCGGCGGCGATGGACTCCGGCGTCACCGAGATCGGGTAGAGCGTCTTGAGTGCCGTCCACAGCGTGTCGGTGTCCCAGTCCTCGGCGTAGCCCTGGGCGGTGGCCCCGTCGACGTAGGCGCTGATCACGTCGGAGATCATGTTCTGCACCTGCAGGTGCAGGTCCTCGCCGTCCAGGACCCTGCGGCGCTCCTCGTAGATGACGGTGCGCTGCTTGTTCATCACCTCGTCGTACTTGAGCACGTTCTTGCGGATCTCGAAGTTCTGCTGCTCGACCTGGGTCTGCGCGCTCTTGATCGCCTTCGAGACGAAGCTGTGCTCGATCGGCACGTCATCGGGCATCTTCAGGCGGGTCATCAGCATCTCGACGGTGCCGCCGCCGACCCTTCGCATCAGGTCGTCGCCCAGCGAGAGGTAGAACCGCGACTCGCCGGGGTCGCCCTGCCGGCCGGAGCGGCCGCGCAGCTGGTTGTCGATCCGCCGGGACTCGTGACGTTCGGTGCCCAGGACGTACAGGCCGCCGGCGTCGCGGACCTTCTCCGCCTCGGTCTCGCTGCGCTTCTTGGCCTCCTCGACAGCCTCGGCCCAGGCTTCTTCGTATTCCTCCGGCGTCTCGGTCGGATTCAGGCCCTTGGCCCGCAGGTCGAGATCCGCGCTGAAGTCGACGTTGCCGCCGAGGACGATGTCGGTACCGCGGCCCGCCATGTTGGTCGCGACGGTGACGGCGCCGGCCCGGCCGGCCTGCGCGATGATCGCGGCCTCCCGGGCGTGGTTCTTGGCGTTCAGCACCTCGTGCGGCACCCCGGCGCGCAGCAGCAGCTTGCTCAGCAGCTCCGACTTCTCCACCGACGCGGTCCCGACCAGCACAGGCTGGCCCTTCTCGTGCCGTTCGGCGAGATCGGCCACGACCGCGTTGAACTTGGCGTCCTCGGTCTTGTAGATCAGATCCGCTTCGTCCAGGCGCACGACCGGCCGGTTCGACGGGATCGGGACGACTCCGAGCTTGTACGTCTGGTGTAGCTCGGCGGCCTCGGTCTGCGCGGTACCGGTCATCCCGGAGAGCTTCTCGTACAGCCGGAAGTAGTTCTGCAGCGTGATCGTCGCGAGAGTCTGGTTCTCGGCCTTGATCTCGACGCCTTCCTTGGCCTCGATCGCCTGGTGCATGCCTTCGTTGTAGCGGCGGCCGTGCAGCACGCGGCCGGTGAATTCGTCGACGATCAGCACCTCGCCGGACACCACGATGTAATCGCGGTCCTTCTTGTAGAGCTCCTTGGCCTTGAGCGCGTTGTTCAGGAACCCGACCAGCGGGGTGTTCACCGACTCGTAGAGGTTCTCGATGCCGAGTGCCTGCTCGACCTTGGCCACACCCTCTTCGGTGACGCCGACGGTCCGCTTGGATTCGTCGACCTCGTAGTCGCCGCTCGCGCCACCCTCCGCGCCGCGCTGCAACCGCGGCACCAGCCGGGCGAACTCCGAGTACCACTTGGACGACTGGTCGGCCGGGCCGGAGATGATCAGCGGCGTCCGGGCCTCGTCGATCAGGATGGAGTCGACCTCGTCGACGATCGCGTAGAAGTGACCGCGCTGGACCAGGTCGTTCTTGGACCAGGCCATGTTGTCGCGCAGGTAGTCGAACCCGAATTCGTTGTTGGTGCCGTAGGTGATGTCGGCGCCGTAGGCGGCCCGGCGGACCTCGGGGGTCTGCTGCGCGAGGATGACGTCGACGTTCAGGCCCAGGAAGCGGTGCACCCGGCCCATCCACTCGCTGTCCCGCTGGGCGAGGTAGTCGTTGGTCGTGACGATGTGGACGCCCTTGCCCTCGAGCGCATTGAGGTACGCCGGCAGCGTCGACACCAGCGTCTTGCCCTCGCCGGTCTTCATCTCGGCGATGTCGCCCAGGTGCAGCGCGGCGCCGCCCATCAGCTGGACATCGAAGTGGCGCTGCCCGAGGGTGCGCTTGGCGGCCTCCCGGACGACCGCGAACGCCTCGACGAGGATCTCGTCGGTGCTCGCACCCTTTTCGAGCCGCTCCTTGAACAGCGCCGTCTGCCCGCGGAGTTCGTCATCGGACATTGCGACGTAGTCGCTCTCGATGTCGTTGATGTGGTTCGCGATCGTGCGAAGGCGCTTGATCGTCTTCGCCTCGCCGACGCGGAGCAGTCTGCCAAGAACCACGTGTTTCACCCTCGGTTGAGTCGTGCCCACCGCTGGTCGCGGCGATGCAGATGGGACGACGGCGGCACGCCGAACGGTGTCACCGGTCGGCATCCACTGTGCCATCCCCTGGGACGCCATCCCCTGGGACGCCATCCCCTGATACACAGTCGTGCGAGCTCGGAGTTGAGCCGGCGCAGACCATGGTAGGCGCACGGCAGGCGCAGCGGGGCCCCCGCGCGCGCCGCCGATCCGCGCACAGCGGTGCGCAATGGGTCCGGCGCCGCGGCGGCGGGTTTGCCCGGCAGAGCAGGCGGCGCCCGGTCGGTCGCCTCCGGTCAGGCTTTCAGGTCAGGCGCAGCAGCCCGTAGTCGAAGCCCTTGCGCCGGTAGACCACGGACGCCAGTTGGGTGTCGGCATCGTTGAACAGGTAGAAGTCGTGTCCGACGAGTTCCATCTGGAACAGCGCCTGATCCACGGTGATCGGATCGCCCGGGTGATCCTTGATCCGGACGATCCGGCCTGGACCCTCGTCCCCGGCGGCCGCCCACCGATCCTCGAAGTCGTCCGCGTCGTCGGCGATCGCGGCACCGTTGCGCCTGCTGTCGGTGAAACCTGTCCCCACCCCGGCGTCCGCCGATCCTTCCAGGACCGCCGTCGAGGTGACCGGGCGCCCTGCAAGGGCTTCCTCGCCCAGGAGCTCCTCGGGGGCCGCGGCGACGGCGGCGATCGGGGTCCGGCCGTGCTGGCGGTCGTGCCGACGGTCCGCGGAACGGCGGAGCCTGGTCTCGAGTTTGGTGGCGGCGGCGTCGAGGGCGGCGTAGAAATTCTCGGCGCTGGCCTCCGCCCGGATGGCGGGCCCGCGACTGGCAAGGGTGATCTGCACGCGCTGGCAAGTCTTGGACTGCCGTCGGTTGGTCTCGTGGGACAACTCGACGTCCACCCTGATGATCTTCGGGTCGTAGCGTTCCGCCCGCCCGAGTTTCTCCGCCACACGCACACGGAAATGCTCGGGAACCTCGACGTTCCGGCCTTTGACGACGATGTCCACAAGTCCTCCTGTCTCGCAGGGGACGGGTCCCCTGCAGGCGCGCGCCGGAAAGTTGACTGTCCCGACCAGCCGGTACGCGTCCGGGGCTACCCGGGGATGTCTTCGAACCTACCTGCCGACGAAAACTGCGCAAACACGGGCCCCTCGCCCCTGATTGTCCGTTCTGACCACGAACGCGTGCGGGGGTGAGCCTTCGCATCGACATCAACACCCGACTGAGCAGCCGCTACCTGCGGTAACGTGATCTCACCAACAGTAGCGAGGAGATGCGATGTCCGGGTGGGTGATCCTGGCGGTCGGCGCGGTCCTGTGTTTCCTGGGCATCTGGTCCATCCATGTGGCGATCCTGGCGTCCGGATTCGGTCTCGGTTGGGCACTGGCAGATCTGTTCGGTGCATCGGCCGGAACGGCGGTCGTGATCGCGGCCGGGTCGGCATTGATCGCCTGGGTGCTCGTGACGTTGGTCTTCAAGGTGGCCGCCTTCTTCGTGGGCGTCATCACCGGGTCGCTGATCGGTGCCCGGGTGGCCGCGGTGCTCACCGCCGGCGAGTCGAACATCGCGGTGACCGTGGTGCTGGTCATCGCGATCGCGATCGCGTTCGGGTTCCTGGCCGACCGGTACCGCCGACGGGTGCTGCTGTGGACGACGGCCATCGGCGGCGCCGGGCTGATGCTCAGTGCCCTCGGCCTGATCGCCCCGGACACGCTCGGCTTCCTTCGTCATCCCACTGCGGGCGTCGAGCAGATCACCAGCACCGCGCTGTGGATCGCACTCTCGGCAGCCGGCTGGATCACCCAGCGCGCACTGTTCCCGCGAGCCCTGCGAGAGGAGCGCCGGGTCGGCGCCTGACCGTCCAACCCCGGGACCGATCAGCGAACGGCGACCCAGCCCGGGACTGACGCCAGCACGAGCACCAGTTCGACGTGGACGCCGGCATCCGCGAGCGCGCGGCAGGCGGCGGTTGCCGTCACGCCGGTGGTGAGCACATCGTCGACCAGTGCCACCCGTGAGCCCGCAGGCGGCGCCGCGGCCGGGCGCCAGCGAATCCGACCGGCGAGATTGTCGGCACGCGCGCCGCTGTCCAGCCCGACCGAGTCCCGCGCGGACCGCGCCGTGTAGAGGCACGGAGCCACCCCGGCCGGAATCCCGTGGGACGCCACCACCCGCGCGGCGGCGCCCGCCATGGCAGCGACGGGGTCACCGCCCCGCTGCCTCGCCGCCGTCCGCCGGCTCGGCGCCGGGACGAGCCACACGTCACCGGTCAGCAACGCCAGGCGTCGCAGCCTGATCAGCGCGTCGCCGAGCGCCGTCCCGAGCAGCTCGGGCAACTCCCGGCGATTGCGTTCCTTCCCGGCGATGATCGCCTCCCGCACCGGGTTCCGGTATCGGCTCAGGGCCCAGGCGGGCGGCATCGCAATGGGCCGGTCGGCGTCGGCCGTCTCGGGCAGGAGAATCCGCCGCGGCCGTCCGCGCAGGGCGCCGGCGCAGCCACGGCACCACGGGCCAGGGCCACCGCACCCTGGGCACGGTCGCGGCAGCACGAGGTCCATGGCGGTGGCGATGCCGATCCGCACCGCCTGCCGTGAGACCGCGGCCGGATGCACACGAGGAACCGACACCGGCCAACGGTGACCCGGGCCTGTCGAGTCGTCAACGCCGCACGCCCGATTGTGGACAGGTTCAGCCGGTGGCCCGGCGGATCAACGCGAGCAGTGCGCGCGCGTACGCCTCGGCGGCGTCCGAACCCCAATAGGCGCCCGGTTCGACGTCGACGGCCCCCGGCAACACCGACGTCACCCGGTACCCCTCGTCGACCCGCTCCAGGGACCGGAACGACGACCCGAGCAGGGACCGTAACTGGTCCTCACGCGGCATCCACAGCGCCTCGGACGCCTCGGTTGCGTCCAGGGCCCATTCGGTGGTGCCGTTGAAACCGAGCACCGTGCCGGCGCGCGACTCGTGCGCCTCCACCACCATGTCGCTCAGTGTGAACACCTCACCGTCGAACGCGCCCGTTTGCAGGGTGAACCGGTCGCCGGTGGCGGGATGCCAGACCAGCCCGGCGTCCTTGAGGGCGGCGGCGAGTTCGACAGAGATCATCGGTGGATCATTCCCGCTCTCGGTTCGCACGATCAGTGGGGTCAGCTCCTACCACTGTGCCCGGACCGGTCAGCTCGGATAAAAGGGCGATGAGCCGTTGAGGAAGGGCTCGTCCTGCAGCGGCGACTGCCACTGACCGTCGGTCTGCGAACCGACCAACTGCCAGACGCGCCCGCCGAAGGTGATCAACAGCGGCTCCCCGGCCGCCACCGCCAGCCCGTCGATGTCGCCGAAGATGCCGCGGTCGGTGATCTTCCTCGATTCGAAGCCGTCGATCGACACGTCCCAGAGGCTGCGGTAGGTGTTCGGTGACGTCGACGCGGCGACCACGAGCTCGCGCGAGTTCAGGAAACTGATGGGACCGACGTGCACCAGATCCGGTCGCAGCAGGGTGAGGCCGGTGATCTGCAGAGGAGTCGGCGCGGCAACTGCGGGATCCACCGTACGCGGCGCCGTCTCACCGGCGGCCGTCGCGGCAAGCACCCCGAGATACAGGCGCTCACCGGCAACGATGGCGACCCGCACGCCGTCCGGCGACAGGGCCAGCTCCATCACCGGGCCGATGCCGGCGAGCTGCGAGGAACCGACCCGCTCCCGGCTGGGGTTGCCCGCCGACGAGACCCGATACACCTCCGGTTTGGTGGCGCCGTTCTGCACGACCCACACCTCGTCACCGGTACGGGTGAAGCTGGGGGTGGTCAGGGTGGTCGCCTTGAGCAGACGGTCCGCCCGGTCGCTGGCCGGCGGCAGCGTCAGCAGCAGGTTCTGTCCACCGGCGGGATCGTCGGCGACGGCAGCGATCGCACCGGACGCCGACGACTGCGCCGCGGACCTGACCTGCACGGACGCGGTACCCAGCGGTCCAGGCACCGGAGCGCCGTCGAACAGGCCCACGATGGCGCCGTCGTTACGGACGTAGAACGGGTCCGAGGCGACCTGCCCGGTTCCGGCGAGCCGATCCGGATCGAAGGAGGTCACGGTGTTGATGGTGTAAACCGGCTGCGCCGGGTCCAGCGGTTCGCCGTCGACGGTGATCGCGATGCGCGGCGACGTCGGCGACAACGTCCACACCAGCTGCGCCGCCAACGCCCGTCGAGCCTCCGGGGTGGAGATGTCCACGCCCGTGAGATCGACCTGCAGAACGCCTTCGGGGTCGATCGACGGGTTGGACCGCAACCCGGAGCGTGCGGTGAACCGGGTGCTGACAGCGTCCGTCAGCCGGCTGCTGGGACCGCGGAACAGCAGGGTGATCAACCGGTTGGCCCGGTTGGCCGGTGTCTGCCCGATCACGATGTGCCGGACATCCGGCACGACGACGGTGCCGGTCCGGTCGAGGAAATACAGCACCCGCTGGCGAAATGCGGTGCTGAACTCGGAGCTGGTCACGAGCAGCTCCGGCGGCGGATTGCTGATTCGCCATTCGCCGTCGACCTGCACCAACGTCAGCGCGCGGGTGTAGGGGTCATCGGCAGCGGTTTGGAACGCCTTGTCGGTGTCCAGGTGCCCCGTCGTCACGCCGCTGACCGTGACCACGCCTGGTGCTGCCCTGGTCGCGTCTGTCCGGTAACCGTCGCCGAGCACGACCACCGGTAGTGAGCTCGGCTGCCATGACCGCTGAGCCTCCGGCGCGAGGTACTGGCGGGCGGCGGCAAAGCTCGAGCTGGACGCGGTGTCCAGATCGGGCCGGGCGCTGGCAGCGATGAAGCCCCGCACGATCTGGTCCGGCTGCTGCCCCGGGGTCGGGGCCGCCGGGACGATCGGCGCAACCTGCTCGCCGATCTGCGTGACGTCGACAGCAGCGCTGGAACCGGGCACGCCGGAGCAGCCGGCGGCCAGCACCAGCAGGGCGGCCAATGCGGCGACGATCGTTCGACGTCGCGTCACTGCTGGCTCCCCACTGCGCTGGGTGTCGAGCGCGTTCCCGTGGCGTCGGCGCCCACCGGTCGGTTCGCCGACGCCGGCGTCGCCGCCGCCGCGTCGGTGGCAGGTCCTGGTTGGTCGGGCGAGGACAGCGTGGCGCTGCCGCCCGCGGACGGTACCGACGCCGGATGCAATTCCTCGTCACTGGGCGCGGCCTTGAGTGTCCCGTCCTCGACCATCATCCGGACGCCCACCGGTAAGGCGCCGTTCCCGATCGAACCGGCCGGACCCGCGGTCTGCACCTGGGAGTCAGGGGCCGGCCCCGGACCGGACCGCAGCGGCAACGGTGAATGGGTGATCAGGCCCCCGTGCCGGCGCGGCAACGTCAGGCGGAAGCGCGCACCCTCGCCGGGTGCGCCGGATGCCTGCAGCCAGCCGCCGTGCAAACGCGCGTCCTCCAGGGAGATGGCGAGCCCGAGGCCGGTGCCCCCCGTCTGCCGCTGCCGTGACGGATCGGCACGCCAGAACCTGTTGAACACCAGGCCGGCCTCCCCTGGGCGCAGGCCCACCCCGTGGTCGGTGACGGTGATCGCCAGCGCGTGCTCGTCCGCGGCGAGTTCGATTTCCACCGGCTTGCCATCGGCATGGTCGATGGCGTTGTAGATGAGGTTGCGCAGGATGCGGTCCACCCGCCGGTTGTCGATCTCGGCCACAATCGGCTCGTCCGGCAGCGAGGTGACGATCGGAACGCCGACCTGCTCGGCCAGCAGCGTCGCCCCCGCAACGCTGGCGGTGATGCTGGAGCGGATGTCGATCGGTTCGGCGTTCAGCTCGGCCATTCCGGCGTCGTAGCGGCTGATCTCCAGTAGGTCGGCGAGTAGCGTCTCGAATCGGTCCAGCTCGTCGACCAGCAGTTCGGTAGATCGGGCCAGGTGCGGTGGGAGATCGGTACGGCTCTCGTGCAGGACGTCGGCGGCCATCCGGACCGTGGTCAGCGGTGTGCGGAGCTCGTGCGAGACGTCGGAGGTGAAGCGGCGCTGCAACTTTCCGAATTCCTCGAGCTGCCTGATCTGCACGCGGATGGCCTCGGCCATCCCGTTGAACGAGTTGGCCAGGGTGACCAGCTCGTTGGCGCCGCTGACCGGCATCCGTTCGGCGAGGTCACCGCCGGCGAGCTTGCGGGCACTGAACGCGGCCCGCCGCACCGGCCGGACGACCTGCGCCGCAACGAGGGCCGCGATCAGCGTCAACGCCAGTGCCAGTGCGATACCGCCCACCAGCAGGGTGCGCTGGACGACCCGGACCGTGCCCAGCTCCCCGGCCAACGGGAAGATCAGGTACACCTCGAAGGAGTCCGTGCTGGTCGGCGCCGGGCTGCCGACCACCAACGCGGGGATCGTCTGACCGTCCCGGACGATCGTCGTGTACTGATAGGCCACCTGGCCCTGGGCGATGCGCGCACGCAACTCGGCCGGGACGTCACCGGTGGGCTGCTGGACCGCGACGTCGGCCTCGGAACCGATCCGGCTGGGCACCACCACCGGTTCGAAGACACCGGCGGTGGAACCCTGTGCGTCCGACGACCCGTCGGCGCGGCTGATCTCGGACAACGCCAGCCGCAACTGCTCGCGCAACGAGCTGGGATCCGAGTCCGCTCCGGACAGGCTCGCCTGCACCGTCTGCCGCGCGCTGTCGATCTCAGCGGTGGCCGCGTCGATCTTCGAGCGCAACAGCCCGTTGGTGATCTGTTGCTGCAGGATCAGCCCGAGGGTGAACATCACGATGGTGGACAGCGACAGGGTCAGCACCACCACCCGAACCAGCAGCGACCGGCTGAGAAAGGCGACCCTGGTTCGGACACGGCGCGCCAACGCCCGCAGCCGGTCCAATCGGCCGGTGCCGGCGGGGGCGGGCCATTGCTGTCCGGCCGCTGCCGGTGGGCGGCCGGTCGGCGTTGCGGCGGCGCCGGTCGCGTCGGGCGCCGGCACCTCCGTCACGAGGTGCCGGCCCGGTAACCCACACCGCGGACCGTGACCACCACCTCGGGGTGTTCCGGGTCCTTTTCGATCTTCGACCGCAACCGCTGCACGTGGACGTTGACCAACCGGGTATCCGCGGCGTGCCGGTAGCCCCACACCTGCTCGAGCAGCACCTCCCGGGTGAAGACCTGGCGCGGCTTGCGGGCGAGCGCGACCAGCAGGTCGAACTCGAGCGGGGTCAACGAGATCGGCTCGCCGTCACGGGTGACCTGGTGGCCGGGGACGTCGATCTCCACGTCGGCCACTCGCAGCCGTTCGGCGGAGCCAACATCGGCCCGCCGCAGACGGGCGCGGATGCGGGCGGTCAGCTCCTTGGGCTTGAACGGTTTCATCACGTAGTCGTCGGCGCCGGACTCGAGCCCCAGCACCACATCGACGGTGTCGGTCTTGGCCGTGAGCATGATGATCGGGATGCCGGATTCGGCCCTGATCTCCTTGCAGACGTCGAGGCCGGACAGTCCGGGCAGCATGAGATCGAGCAGCACCAGGTCCGGGTGGACCTCGCGGAACACGTCGATGGCGCGCGATCCATCCCGCACCACAGCGGTGTCGAAGCCCTCCCCGCGCAACACGATGGTGAGCATCTCGGCCAGGGCGGGGTCGTCATCGACCACCAACACACGTGCTCTCATGCCGTCCATGGTGTCACCCCTGCTCGGCGGCGGGACGCGACAGCGCGCGGACGCGCGGTACCGGAGTGCGCTGAGGGTTTCGCGGGGCAACCGGCGGCGGCCGGTCGCATGCGACGATGACGGGGTGAGCATGCCCCGATATCCCGGTTCCCCTCCCGGTCCGCAGCAGTACGGCGCTCCCGGCCAATGGGAGAGCCCTGGCCTGGTGCCGCTGCGTCCGATGAAGGTGGGCGAGATCCTCGGGCTCGGCTGGGCAGTGGTCCGCCGCTCGCTCGGCCCGCTGGTGCTGGCCGCCGTCGCGGTGTCGGCGCTGTCGGCCGCGGTCACCATCGGCACGCTCGCGGCCACCGGATCGCTGCAGACCTACGTGGATGCCAAGTGGCTGGAGGATGCGCTGAGCGGCGGGGGCACGACGTTGCCCTCCGGCATCCTGCTGGGCACGCTGCTCGGCCTGCTGGTTTCGACGGCGGGTGCTCCTGTCATCGCGGGGCTGGCCGCCGCCTTCGCCGGCGCCCTGGCGCTGGGTGCCGACGGCCGCGGCGCGATCGGCGAGCGGCTGTCCGGCCGGTGGCCGGTGCTGCTGGGGACCGCCGCCATCGTCGGCGTGTTGGTCACCGGCGGACTACTCGTGCTGGTGGTCCCCGGGGTGCTCGCCTACCTGATCCTTGCCTTTGCCGGACCTGCGGTGGTGATGGAGCGGGGCTCGGTCGGTGAGTCGCTACGCCGAAGCGCCACGCTGACCCGCGGCCACCGCGGCCGGATCCTCGGCGCGGTCGCGGTCACCGTGATCACCGGCGCGGTGGCCGGTGCCATCGTCTCGTCCTTCGCGGGAGCGGTGGTGGGCGGAACCGGTTCGGTCACCAGCCTGCTGATCACCCAGGTGGTGGCCGTGCTGGTCAGCGGGATTGCCGGCGCGTGGACCGGCGCCGTGATCGCCCTGCTGTACATCGACGTGCGGATCCGCACCGAGCGGTTGGACCAGGCGCTGTGGGCGGCTGCGGCTCGCGCCCGGGTCAGCCCGCCAGATCTGTCGGCAGGCTGACCGACCCGTCCGCAGCGGGGGTCAGCACGGTCCACGGCGAGAGATATCCCTGCTCGGCGAGCACCTGGTACATCCGGCCGGTCCGTCGCTGCAGGTCGCCGTCGGATTCGAACCGGTCCAGAGCGCGGTCCTGTTGGGCGGCGGCGCGCCCACGGGCCCGTTCCGCGGCGAGTGCCAGGGGCGTGGCAAGCAGGATCTGGCGGTCGGGGACCGGCACGCGGAACCGCTCGATCTCCAGGTTCTGCACCCACTGCGGGAAATCGGTCATGGTTTCCGGTGCACCGAGCCGGGCCGATCCGTACGCGGCGTTCGACGCGACATACCGGTCCAGCAGGACGATGTCGTGATTGTCGAGCTGCTGCCGGAGCTGCGGGGCGGCGGCTCTGCGGTCCAGCGCGAACAGCAGTGCCGGCCCGTACACCGAATCGGACAGATCGCCGAGCCGCCCGTAGAGCGCGTCCTGCACCAGGTCCGCGTGGATGTCGATGCCGTACCGGGGAAAGGCCATGGTCGTGACTGTCTTTCCGGCCGAGCGCCACCGTTCGGCGAGCGCGGCCGTGAGGGTGCGTTTGCCCGATCCGTCCAACCCCTCCAGAACGATCAACCGGCCCACGTCGGAGCACATTACGGCGAACGAGCGAACTGTCACCACATCGGTACACACAGTGCTGGCACCGCGGAGGTGTCGGTGGGACGCTGACCGACGTGACGACGATCAAGAAGTCTCCCGGCGAAAAAACGTTCCTGGGTCAACCCCGGCAACTTGCAACGCTCTTCTCGGTCGAGATGTGGGAGAGATTCTCCTTCTACGGCATGCAGGGCATCCTGCTGATCTATCTGTACTACTCGGTGGCCGACGGCGGCCTCGGCCTGGACGAGGTGGCCGCGACCAGCATCGTCGGCGCCTACGGCGGGCTGGTGTACCTGTCCACGATCCTCGGTGCGTGGCTGGCCGACCGGATCATCGGCGCGGAACGCACTCTGTTCATCGCGGCCGTCCTGGTCATGTGCGGGCACATCGCACTGTCGCTGCTCCCGGTCTGCTCGGCGTCGGCGTCGGACTGGTGCTGATCGCCTTCGGCAGTGGCGGAGTCAAGGCAAACGCCACGTCACTGGTGGGTGGCCTCTATTCGCCGGAGGATCCACGCCGGGACGCGGGTTTCTCCATCTACTACTTCGGCATCAACCTCGGCGCCTTCCTCGGCCCGCTGCTCACCGGGCTCCTGCAGGACAACATCGGCTTCCACTGGGGCTTCGGCCTGGCAGCCGTCGGGATGGCCATCGGCCTGGGCATCTACACGGTCGGGCGGAAGAATCTGCCGGCGAGCTCGAACGACGTCCCCAACCCGCTTCCCGGCCAACCGGCGTGCCCTGGTGATCGGGGCGGCGGTGGCGCTCATCGCGCTCATCGCTCTGTTGTCGCTGACCGGCGTCCTGACGGCGGACCGACTCGCCCCGATCGTCGTCGCCGTCATCGTGGTCTGTGCGGTCGTCTACTTCGCCGTCATCCTGTCCAGCAAGAAGATCACCCCGGTGGAGCGGCGCCGGGTGTACTCGTTCATCCCGATGTTCATCGTCAGCGCGGTGTTCTGGTCGCTGTACCAACAGCAGTTCACCGTGGTGACGGAATATTCGGACAAGCAACTGAACCGGGAGATCTTCGGCTGGGAGATGCCGGTGAGCTGGGTGCAGTCCATCAATCCGGTGTTCGTGATGATCCTGTCGCTGGTGTTCGCCGAGATCTGGACCAAGCTCGGCAACCGGCAACCGCCGACTCCGTACAAGTTCGCCGCCGGCGTCATCGTGATGGGCATCGCGTTCCTGCTGTTCATCCCGATGGCCAGCACCGTCCCGAACAGCGCTCCGCTGTGGGGTCTGGTCATCGTGCTGTTCGTCTTCACCGTCGCGGAGTTGCTGATCTCGCCGGTGAGTTTGTCACTGGCCACGAAGCTCGCACCCGAGGTCTTCCGGACTCAGATGGTGGCGCTGCTGTTCTTGTCGATCGCGCTTGGCACCGCGATGGCCGGCGTGCTGGCCGGCTACTACTCCGACGACAACCAGGTGGCGTATTTCGGGATCCTCGGTGCAATCGCGATCGTGGTGGGCATCCTGCTGATCCTCGTCACGCCGCCCATTCGCAAGCTGATGAGCGGCGTGCGCTGATCGGCAGCGCCGACTGCCGTGGCGCAGACCGGGTCACGCCGATCCCGTCGCCAACCCGCGACCGGCGGTGTTCGACCCTCGTGTTGGATGAAGGGCATGACATCTGCCAACTCCAGCAAGCCCGTCATCGAGTTTCCCAACGGTGAGCCGCCGACCACCCTGGAGATCACCGACATCACCGTCGGCGACGGGGCCGAGGCCAAGCCAGGGGGCACCGTGCGCGTGCATTACCTCGGGGTCGAATTCGCCTCCGGCGAGGAGTTCGACTCGTCGTGGAGCCGCGGTGAGTCGATCGAGTTCCCACTGCGCGGCCTGATCAAGGGGTGGCAGGACGGGATCCCGGGGATGAAGGTCGGCGGTCGCCGGCAGCTGACGATCCCGCCGGAGCTCGCCTACGGCCCCGCCGGCGGAGGTCACCGCCTCAGCGGGCAGACGCTGATCTTCGTCATCGACCTGCTCGACGCGCGCTAGCGCTAGTCAGCGGCCCCAAGAGCCCGAGTTGATCATGGCAAAACTCGCACTCACCACGCGTGTTCGTCGGCGTGTCGCGCGAGTTTTGCCATGATCAACACCGGGGATGACAACCCGGGGATGACAACCCGGGGTCGCGGCCGGGTTCAGCCGTCGGCCAGCACCGAGCGCACGGCCCGGACCGCGAGGGCATGGTCCTCGTCCTCGGGCAGTCCGCTGACCCCGATGACGCCGACCAGTGAGCCGCGCACCCTGATCGGGAACGCACCGCCGGAGGCCGCGTACCGGTGGGGGTCGTAGCCGGCGTCGGAGGCGAACACCTGACCCCAGACCCGGAACTGCTCCCCCACCCCGTATGAGGACCGGTTGAACAGCCGGACAACGGCGACCTTGCGACGGATCCACTCGTTGTTGTTGGCGTTCGACCCGTCCAGCGCCGCACAGAAGACCTCCTGCGCACCGAGTTCGATCGAGATCACCACCGGCAACTCGTCGGCCTCGGCCAGCTCCCGCGCACGGCAGCCCAGCCGCCACGCATCGGCCGGCCCGAAGCTGTCGAACTGCAGTTCCTTCTCCTGCCCATCGATCTGGGCGAGCAGTCCGGGCGTTGCCACCATGGACGACGAACCTCAGTACCGGTAGTGGTCGGGCTTGTACGGGCCCTCGACATCGACGCCGATGTATTCGGCCTGGTCCTTGGTGAGCTTGGTCAGCTCGCCGCCGAGGGCCTCGACGTGAATCCGGGCGACCTTTTCGTCCAGGTGCTTGGGAAGCCGGTAGACCTCCCTGTCCCATTCATCGGGCTTGGTGAACAGCTCGATCTGGGCGATGACCTGGTTGGAGAAGGACGCGCTCATGACGAATGACGGGTGACCGGTGGCGTTACCGAGATTGAGCAGCCGACCCTCCGACAGCACGATCACGGTGTGGCCGTCCTGGAAGCGCCACTCGTCGACCTGCGGCTTGATCTCGATCCGCGACGCGCCCGAGCGGGCCAGACCGGCCATGTCGATCTCGTTGTCGAAGTGGCCGATGTTGCCCAGGATCGCCTGGTGCTTCATCCGGCGCATGTGGTCGACGCCGATGATGTCCTTGTTGCCGGTGGTGGTGATGATCAGGTCGGCTCGCTCGATCGCCTTGTCGACCGTGGTCACCTCATAACCGTCCATCAGGGCCTGCAGCGCGCAGATCGGATCGGCCTCGGCGATGATCACCCTGGCGCCCTGGCCGCGCAGCGACTCCGCCGAGCCCTTGCCGACGTCGCCGTAGCCGGCCACCAGCGCGACCTTGCCGCCGATCAGCACGTCGGTGGCCCGGTTGATGCCGTCGACGAGTGAGTGCCGGACGCCGTACTTGTTGTCGAACTTGCTCTTGGTGACCGCGTCGTTGACGTTGATCGCCGGGAACAGCAACTCACCGGCGGCCGCCAGCTGGTACAGCCGGTTGACGCCGGTGGTGGTCTCCTCGGTGACGCCGCGGATCGCCGGCGACGTCCGGGTCCAGTACTGCGCATCGTTCGCCAACGACCGGCGGAGCAGCTCCAGGACGACCTGGTACTCCTCCGAGTCGTCGTCCTGGGTGGGGGGAACGACGCCGGCCTTCTCGTACTGCACGCCCTTGTGGATCAGCAGTGTCGCGTCGCCGCCGTCGTCCAGGATCATGTTCGGGCCTTCGCCGTCCGGCCAGCGCAGCATCTGATCGGTGCACCACCAGTACTCCGGCAGTGTCTCGCCCTTCCAGGCGAACACCGGCACACCCTTGGGCTCCTCGACGGTGCCGTAACGGCCGACCGCCACCGCGGCGGCGGCGTGATCCTGGGTGGAGAAGATGTTGCACGAGCACCAGCGGACATCGGCGCCGAGATCGACGAGCGTCTCGATCAGCACGGCGGTCTGCACTGTCATGTGCAGCGAGCCGGAGATCCGGGCTCCGGCCAGCGGCCGCACCTCGGAGTACTCACGCCGCAGCGCCATCAGGCCGGGCATCTCGTGCTCGGCGAGGGTGATCTCCTTACGGCCGAAGTCGGCCAGCGCAAGATCAGCGACCTTGTAGTCGAGGTCGCCCGATCGGTCGACGGTCAGATCGGTGGCGGGCAGCGTTGATGCGGACACTGTTGATGCGGACAATGGTGCTCCTCTGAGGGCATGACGGGACCGCAGTGTTGCGGTCACGGGGGCCGGACTCGGGTACCACCCTGCACCGGACGCCCCAGTGCCATTCACAGCAGGGGCGTGCATGTCATCGCTCAGGATACCGGGCGGGACACGCGAAAACAGCACCCTTGTGCGCCTTCGACTTGCGCAACGCCAGGACCGCGACGGACATCCATCCGGTATGACGAACACTTCCGATCTGCCGACATCGGGCCCGACAAACCCTGCGCCCCGCCTCGGCGCATTTGGCTCCTTCGATGTGCCCCGTCAGAGCACCGAACGGCACCTGGAGTGGCCGCGGCTCTACAACGCCCGCGACCTCGGCGGGCTGCCGCGCACAGGCGGGGGAACGGTTCGCCGGCGGGCCGTGGTCCGCAGCGACAGTCCCGAGCGGTTGACGACCGACGGGTGGGCCGAGCTGGCGTCCTACGGGATCCGGACGGTGGTCGATCTGCGGGACACGTCGGAAGTCGACGCCGATGATCATCCACGCCCCGCGGGGCTGAAGACGGTGCGGGTTCGGCTGGAGGAGCCGCGGGACTTGGCCTTTTGGGACCGGTGGCCGCGCGGAGTCGACTCGACGCCGCTGTACTACGGAGCCTTTCTCGAGCGCTTCCCCCGTCGCGTCGTCGAGGCGGTCGCGGCCATTGCCGATGCAGCTCCCGGCGGGGTGCTGCTGCATTGCGGAGCGGGCCGGGATCGCACCGGCCTGGTCGTCCTGGTCCTACTCGCGGTCGCGGGCGTCCCGGCGGCCGAGATTGCCTCCGATCACGCGCTCAGCACGCCCCGGTTGGAGCAGGCGTGGCGTGACCTGGGTGCCGGGGACCAGACGGGCAAGATCGCGGACTACCTGACGGCGTTGGGAACCTCGGCCGGCGAGTCGATCATCGGTACCGTCGAGAACTTCGACGCCGCTGCGTATCTGCGCTCCAACGGCCTTTCCGCAACGCAGTTGACGAGGCTGCTGGACCGGATGACGTGACGTCACCGCTTCGATCGTCACCGCTTCGATCGTCACCGCTTCGATCGTCACCGCTTCGATCGTCACCGCTTCGATCGTCGGACGCCGTTCAGTCCTCGTCAGGGGTGCGCTTCGGCCGGGTGGTGTAGAGCCCGTACAACAGCCCGATCACCGCGAAGATCACCACGAGCAGGGGCACATTGCTCATCACCACTCCGCCGGCGAGACCGACGAACGCGCCGGTCAGCGTCCAGATCGCAATCGCCGGCGCGCGCGGTTCTCGGGCATCGGGGGTTCTCACGGCGTCACCGTAACCGCCAACCGCCCGCGGTCGTTCGCAGCGCCGCCGGACAACGCAACAGCACAGGCCCGCTGGACTCATCCCCACTATCCGGCTGCACCTGACACGATGCATCCATGAACGACGGTCATCCCGAGATCGGTCAGCCGGACCCAGCTGTCCTCGCCAAAAGCACACCATCCCAGCACCAGCCGAAGTCGGCGCAGCAGGTGCAACCTGGGCAGGAGCCGGGCCGGGAACAGCGGCCGAAACCGGGGCAGCAACACACCGCGACGCAGCAGCCGAACGCGGTGCAGCACGGGAGCTCGCTGCGAAGAAGGCGGACCAACTACGCCTCAGCCGTGTACGGCTCCGTGCTCGCGGCGTCGGTGGTGGTCAGTTCGGGTGACCTGCGGGCACCGACCACGCTGGCCGTTCTGCTGTTGGTCAGCGGCCTGGTGTTCTGGATCGCGCACGTCTACGCCGCCACCGTGGCGGGAGTGCACGGCGGGTGGCATGCGGGCGCCATCGTCACCGGCATGCGCCATGAGTGGCCGGTGGCCTTCGCTTCGATCCCGCCCGCCATCGCCGCGTTGATCTGTGGGGCCCTGCCCAACGTCTCGGTCAACGACGGCGCGTGGGCGGCCCTCATCGTCGCGATCGTCGAGTTGCAGATCTGGGGGTTTGCCGCCGTCCGGATTTCGAACCTGACCGGCCGCGCGCTGACGAGGACCATGCTCCTGAACGTCTTCATGGGCCTGGTCATCGTTTCGCTCAAGGTGGGCGTCGGGCACTGACCGTCGGCCCGATGGAACCTGCCACAGCAGCGCCCCCATCGGTCAGTTCGGCTGAACAGGCTCCGATTTGCCCGCCGCCGGCGACACGATGCCGGCAATCGCAACCAGCACCAGGACCAGCAACAGCGCGTTGAGCAGGCCGACGTGCTCGCCGACGAAGCCGAGCAGTGGTGGGCCGACCAGGAACGCCAGGTAGCCGATGGTCGCGACGGCGCTGACGCGCGCAGCCGCGTTCACCGGGTCGTCGGCCGCGGCCGACATGCCGACCGGGAATCCCAGTGCGGAGCCCAAGCCCCACAGCACCACGCCGATGACGGCCAGCCAGGCCGCCGGCGCGAAGATCACCGTTGTCAGGCCGACCCCGGCGAGGACTGCGGACACCCGGAGTACCGGGACCCGTCCGAAGCGGTCCAGCAGCCAGACGCCGCCGACCCGGCCCACCGTCATCGCGGTGACGAAGACGCCGAAGATCAGTGCACCGGTGGCGTTCTCGACGCCGTGACCGTCCACCATCGCCAATGCGAGCCAGTCGTTGGCAGACCCCTCGGCGAAGGCCATCCCCAGCACGATGAGACCGATCAGCAGGGTCCGCCGATCCCGCCAGATGCCGAGCCTGGAACGCCAGCCACTCCTTCCACCGTCGGCACCGGCTTGCTCGAGCGATGCCTGCTCGGCCGCGGCCACTGCCGGATCGGGTTGGAGGTATCGCACTGCGAACAGCCCGCCCGCGGCGATCACCACCGCGATGATCACCAGGTGCGCCACGATGGACAAACCGCCGAACTCCGCAGCCGCCCCGAGTGCGGCTCCCAGGATGGTGCCGCCACTGAACAGGGCGTGGAACAGCGGCATGACGGTCCGGTCGAGCGCCCGTTCGTTCGCTGCGCCCTCGACGTTCATGGCGACATCGCACGTTCCGTTGCCAAGCCCGAAGATGGCGAGCCCGATCACCACCACCGCGAAACTGGCCATGGTCGCGCCGATGCCCGTGACGACCAGGCCGGTCGCGACCGCAAGCAGGGAGATACGGATGGTCGTCGCGGAGCCGATCCGGGCCAGCACGTGGCTGGAGGTCGTCAGGCCCACGATGGACCCGAGGGCCAGCCCGAAGACCAACAGCCCCATCTGGAAGGTGCTGGCGCCCAGGATGTCCCGGATCGACGGAGTGCGCGCCACCCAACTCGCGAGTGACACACCGGACAGGGCGAAGATCAGGAACACGGCATTGCGCCAGGCAACGACCTGCGGACGGGTCAACGTCGCGGTAGCGATCTGGTCGGCGGCAACCTGACCCGCGGGTGCCGGGGCGGAGTGGGACACGGACTTCCTCAAAGGGGTTGGTACGAGATAGGAACAGTGACCGAATCGCGGTCGATCGAATCGATTCGATACGATCATTCGAAACGCTACTGGATGCTGGTGGACCGGTCAACAGGTTGTTGCGGGAAAGATCGAATCGTTTCGAATACCCTGCTGGAGAACCGAGGCGGCTCACCCGACACTCCTGGAGGTGTTGCACGATGCACAGAAGCATCAATGATGGCCCCGGCCACCCCGGCCAGGATGACGCCCAGCAGCAGCCCGCCGAAACCGCCTCGACAGGACGCTCGGTCAAGCGCACCACCCTGGCCCAGGTCGCCGCGCTCGCCGGTGTGTCGGTGTCCACTGCATCGCTCGCCTTCAGCGGGTCCGGCCCGGTCTCCGACTCGACCCGGGAGCGGGTCCTCTCCGCCGCGGAACAGCTGCATTACGCCGGCCCCGACCCCCGCGGCCGATCGCTGCGGCAGGGGCGCTCGGGGATCATCGGCGTCGTCATGGAGGAGCGGGTTCTCGCGGCGTTCCGCGATCCCATCTGGATCGCCCTGCTCGACGGCATCGCGCAGGAGACCACCGCGGACGGCCGGGGCCTGCTGCTGCTCGCCGACGTCGGGGAAAGCGCCATGGCGATGGAAAGCGCGTCCATGGACGGGGTGATCCTGCTCAGTTGCAGCACCCGGATCGCAAGGTCCATCGACATCCTGCGCCGGCGGGCGACGCCGACGGTCGCTCTCGGCGGCCCGGTCTTCCCCGGTGTGCTGACCGTCACTCTCGACGACGAGTCCGCGAGCGAGGAAGCCGCCCGGCATCTCGCCGATCTGGGTCACCGGGACGTCGCCATCGTGGCGTTGCCGCTGGACGGCGACATCGGATCGATCGATCCTGCCGAGCCCGGATCCGCCTTCGACGAGCGCGGCCGGTTGACGCCCGAGCGGGAGGCGGCGGGCACAGTGCAGGTGACGCTGGACCGGCTCCGTGGCGTGCGCGCGGTGTTCCCGGACAGCACCGGCGTGGTGGCCGCGGGCAGTTACGTGGAGGAGGGCATCATCGCCGGTCACGCCCTGCTCGACGATCCGGATCGGAGACCGACGGCCGTGCTCGCCCAATCGGACCTGCTGGCCGCCGGCGTCATCAAGGCGGCGACGGATCTCGGCCTCGACGTGCCCGCTGACCTCAGTGTTGTCGGCTACGACGGGATCGCGCTGGACCGCATCGTCCCGCACGACCTGACGACGATGGTGCAGCCCGCGGCCGAGCAGGGCCGGGCCGCCGGTCGAGCGGTGCTGGACCTGTTGGACGGCGGCAGTCCGTCTCCGGTGAGGTTCACCAGCGCGTTCCACCGGGGCGCGACGACGGCGCCGCCGAATTCCACCCGCGGTCACACCGGCTGATCACACCGCCGACCCGAACAGAGCAGGCGTCAGCCGAGCGCCGCCCGCACCTCGTCGACCACTCGCGCGGCGGCGTCACGCAGCCCGGACACCGAAGGCCCGGCGCCGAGCACTTCCCGGCTGGTGGTCGGCAGCAGCGCACCGTGAGCGTCGGCGAACACCAACTTGAGGTCCGCCGCGGTCGCGCCCTGCGCGCCGAGGCCGGGCGCGAGCAGCGGACCGTTGACGTTGGACAGATCCACGCCGGTCTTGCCGATCGTCGCGCCGACCACCAACCCGATCGAGCCGATCGGGTCGTCACCGGCGTTGACGGCGCCGACCTGGTCGACGATCGCCTGCGCGACGGTGCGGTCGTCATCGGACCGCGCATGCTGCACCTGCCGACCTTCCGGGTTGGAGGTCAGCGCGAGCACGAACAATCCACGACCCTCCGCGAGCGCCACATCGAGCGCAGGTGTCAGCGACCCGAATCCGAGATACGGCGACACGGTCAGCGCATCCGCAGCCAGCGGGGAGGTGCCGGTCAGGTACGCGGCCGCGTAGGCGGCCATCGTGGAGCCGATGTCACCGCGTTTGGCGTCGAGCAGCACCAGCGCACCGGCGTCACGCGTTGCCGCCAAGGCCCTCTCCAGCACGGCAACGCCGGCCGAACCGTAGGACTCGAAGAACGCCGACTGTGGCTTGAGCACAGCCACTGTCGGGCCGAGCGCCTCCACGACCGTCATGGTGAACCGCTCGAGCCCGCGCACGTCCGTCGGTAGGCCCCAGTCCAGCAGCAGCTCCGGGTGCGGATCGATGCCGACACACAGGGGTCCGCGCCGGTCGATGGCGGCGACCAGCCTGGCTCCGAACGGCTCCATGATGGTCATCGGCCCCCTCTTCCGGTTCTTGACGAAAGTAGCGGGTCAGCCCCGCGCCTGCTGCGAGAGGCCCGCTGTCATCGCGGACCCGGGTCGACCGGCGAACGACGGTGTTGATTCCGGGGCGCCCTACAGGTCGACCGGAATGTTGTCAGTTCATCCCGAGGTCCGGCGAATCCAAATGATCAGATGAACGACGCCGAGCGTCCACCCGGGATGCTCTCGGCAACCGGCCGGCGGACCCGGTCCGACGGACGCCGCCGGCCGGCCCGGCGGCGGCGGTGACTTGGGAGGGTCGGCCGGGCAGCGCAAGCGAGCCGACGGTCGCGATGGCCGTGAAAACGATCGACCACCAGAACGCCTGGTGGAAGGCGGCGGCGGTCGCGGCGGCGCTGCCGTCGCCTGCCGCCGTGAACCCTTCGAGGATGACGGCAAGCAACGCAACGCCGAACGACCCGCCGATCTGCTGGGCGATGCGGGTGAGGATGCTGGCATGCGGCACGTCGGATGGGCGCAGACCGACGAAGGCGACAGCCATCACCGGGACCGTGACGGCACCCAGGCCAAAGCCGCGGAGAACGAGGAAGGCCATCAGCACCCATTCGTTCGTGGCCCCATTCGGCACCGCGAACGGGATGGTGGCCAGCCCGACGATCGCGAACCCCGCCAGCGCCACCCATTTCGCGCCGATCGAGTCCATCAGCCGGCCGGCGATCGTCCGGCTGAAGAAGGTGCCGACCCCTTGCGGGACGAGCAGCAGCCCGGCAATCAGCGGGTCGACGCCACGCAGTTCCTGAAAGGACAGCGGCAGCAACAGCATTCCGCCGTACAGCGCCGCGCCCGACAGCAGTAGCAGGCCCGACGACGCCGCGACGGACCGGTGCCCGAGCAGGCGCACGTCCACCAGCGCCGAACTGGCCGGCCGCGTCGAGTAGACGCCGAAGGCGACCAGCAGTGCGCCGCCGGTGATCAACGGCGCGAGCACATCCGCCGTGGTGAAACCGGCAGGTGTGCCGGCGTTCGACAACCCATAGAGCAGGCCGACAAGGCCAGGTGAGAGCAGCAGCGCGCCGAAGACGTCCAGTCGGATCCGGGGGCGGTGACCGTCGGGCGGAAGCTGCGTCCAGGCCAGCGCGAGGCCGACGACGCAGAACGGCACGTTGACCCAGAACAGCCACCGCCAGTCGAACCAGTTCAGAATCACGCCGCCGAGCACGGGACCGAACACCGGACCGAGCACGGCCGGAAGGCTGACCCTGGCCATCGTCCGGCCCACTGCCCTACCGCCGGCGGCCTGCATGACCAGCGTCGCCATCAGCGGCAGCATCACCCCGCCGCCCACCCCCTGCACGACCCTGAAGGCGATCAGGCTCGGCGCATTCCACGCCACGCTGCAGGCGATCGATCCGATGAGGAACAGCACCAACGCGCACATCCACAGCCGTTTGCCGCCGAACCGCGATTGCGCCCAGCCGACCAACGGAATCGTGACACCGAGCGCCAGCAGGTATGCCGTGCTGACCCACTGGATCGTCGCGACGGTGGTACCCAGCTGCACCGCCATCGTGTGCAGCGCAACGCTGACGATCGTCGTGTCAAAGACCACGGCGAGCCCGCCGATGATCAGCACGGTCGCGATCCTGCTGACCGCCGGATCGATGGGTTCTCGTGCCCCGGAGTGGGTCGTCATCACATCCCCTTTAGATACACATCTGTATCTTCGGCGCAGACTACTGCCGGACGTTAAGATGCACAAGTGGATCTAAAGAAGCCGCCGACGCGCCGACGGCGTGGCCAGGAACTGGTGGACGCCATCCTGGGCGCGGCTTGGGACACTTTGGTCGAGGTCGGGTACGCGGCGTTCACCATCGATGCCGTCGCGGAACGTGCGCAGACCAGCCGGCCGGTCCTCTACCGACGCTGGCAGACGCGGGAGGACCTCGCGCTGGCGGCGGTGCGGCACTTCGTCACTCGGGATGTCCGTCCGGTTCCGGACACAGGGACGCTCCGCGGCGACCTGATCGCCGTGCTCCTGGACGCCAACGAGCGGCGGATCGCCATGGCGGCGGTCATTGTCGGCCAGTTGGGTCCTTACTACCGCGAAACCGGAAGCAACCCCGCCGACGTTCGGCGCCAGCTCCTGGGTGAGCGAAACAGTGTGATGGAAACTGTTCTGGACCGAGCAGTCGAGCGGGGCGAGATCGATCCGGCGCGACTCACGCCGCGCATCGGCGGCCTCCCGTTCGACCTCCTGCGGCACGAAGTGATGATGACCCTGACACCCGCCTCGACGGACGCGATCGTCGAGATCGTGGATGACATCTTCCTGCCCCTGGTGCGGTGCCCAGCCCGACCGTGATGCCGCTGCGGACTGCGATTGTGCCGATTCATGCCTCGACAGCCTTACAGCGGACCGCTTCGGGCGATCGCCCGGTTCAGTTCCGTGATCAACGGCGGGCCGGAGAACACCAGCCCGCTGTAGATCTGCATCAGGCTCGCACCCGCGTCGAGCATCCGCAGCCCGTCCTGCGCCGTCGAGATGCCGCCCACTCCGATCACCGGCAGGTCCGAGGATGAGGTGACGAACCGCACCACCTCGAGAGCCCGTGCGGCCAGCGGCTTCCCGGACAATCCACCGGTTTCCGCGGCCAGTGCGGTCTCCCCAGCACCGACCCCCGCGCGTCCGATGGTGGTGTTGGTGGCGATGACGCCGGCGACTCCGCGGTCGGTGCAGACCTGCAGGAGCTCACCGATCGCGGCGTCGTCGAGGTCGGGCGCGATCTTCACCAGCACCGGGACGGGTCGTTCCTGTTGCCGGCTCCAGGCGAGCGATCCGGCTTCGGCCGTGAGTGCGGCGAGCAGCTCGTCCAGCGGGCCGCGGTCCTGCAGCTGCCGCAGCCCCGGGGTGTTGGGGCTGGACACGTTGACCGCGATGTAGTCGGCGAACGGGTACACGGCCCGCAGTGAGGTGAGGTAGTCCCCGACGGCCGCTTCCACCGGGGTGATCTTGGACTTGCCCAGCGAGATGCCCAGCGGCACGCCGATCGGCCCGACCCGTGCGAGGGTGGACGCCAGCGCCGCGGCGCCGGAGTTGTTGAATCCCATCCTGTTCACGATGGATTCGGATTCGGCCAACCGGAACAACCGCGGCTTCGGGTTGCCCTGCTGGGCGTGCGCGGTGACCGTCCCGACCTCCACGAAACCGAAACCCAGTGCGGGCCAGGCCTTCAGTGCGATGCCATCCTTGTCCATCCCCGCGGCGAGGCCGACGGCGGACGGGAAGTCGACGCCGAACACCGTGCGCGGCGCGGGATGCGCACGGCGTGCCGCCGCCAGCATCGCCAGCGCGCGCCGGGATCGGGACAACCGGGACAGCACCTGAAGTGTCCGGTGATGGACCGCCTCGGCATCACCCTTGGCGGCCCTGAACAGCACCGGCCGGGCCACCCGCCGATACGCGACACCGGTCACCCCCATGTGCTCGCCCCCACCATCGCCACCGGTCAGCCCGCCTCGCGTTCGCGATCGGACCGCATCCGGGCGTGCAGCACCTGCAGCGGTGCCACACCGACGTCCGAACGGGTCAGCGCCTCGATCCCCTGGATGGCGGCGGCCGCACCGGCAACGGTGGTGATGCAGGGGATGTCCGCGGAGACGGCGGCCGTGCGGATCTCGTAACCGTCGACACGCGGACCCGACTGCCCGTACGGGGTGTTGATCACCAGATCGATCTCGCCGGCCCTGATCATCTCCACCACCGTCCCCTCGCCGGTGCCGTGACCCTCGAAATACTTCGCGACGACCTCGACGTCCATCCCGTTGCGCTGCAACATCTCGGCGGTGCCCTCGGTTGCGACCACCCGGAATCCGAGGTCCGCCAGACGCTTCACCGGGAACACCATGGCGCGCTTGTCGGCGTTCGCGACGGAGACGAACACCGTGCCCTTGGTCGGCAGCGAACCGTAGGACGCTGTCTGGGACTTGGCAAAGGCCGGACCGAACGCCTTGTCGATGCCCATCACCTCGCCGGTGGAGCGCATCTCGGGGCCGAGCAACGAGTCCACGCCGGTGCCGTCCGGGCGGCGGAACCGGTGGAACGGCAGCACCGCCTCCTTCACCGCGACCGGCGCGCCCTTGGGCAGCGAACCGCCGTCACCCTTGCGCGGCAGCAAACCCTCCGCCCGGAGTTCGGCGATGCTCGCACCGAGCATGATCCTGGCCGCCGCCATCGCCAACGGCACCGCTGTCGCCTTCGACGAGAACGGCACCGTCCGTGACGCTCTCGGATTCGCCTCCAGCACGTACAGCGTCTCGTCCTTGAGCGCGTACTGCACGTTCAGCAATCCCCTGACACCCACGCCGAGCGCGATCGCCTCGGTGTGCGCGCGGACGGTCGCGACGTCGCTGCGGCCCAGCGTGATCGGCGGCAGCACGCATGCCGAATCGCCGGAGTGGATGCCCGCCTCCTCGATGTGCTCCATCACGCCGCCCAGGTAGACCTCGGTCCCGTCACACAGCGCGTCGACGTCGATCTCGATGGCATCGTCGAGGAATCGGTCGACCAGAACCGGGTGGTCACTGGCAATCTCAGTTGATCTCTCGATGTAATCGGCCAGCGACGGCTCGTCGTAGACGATCTCCATGCCCCGCCCACCGAGCACGTACGACGGCCGGACCAGCACCGGGTATCCAACCCTCGCCGCGACGGCACTGGCCTGTTCGAACGACGTCGCGGTGCCGAAGGCGGGAGCGGGCAGGCCGGCGGCGTTCAGCAGTTCACCGAAGCGGCCACGGTCCTCGGCAAGGTCGATCGCGTCCGGTGAGGTGCCCAGGATGGTGACCCCGGCGTCCAGCAGTTCCTGCGCCAGCTTCAGCGGCGTCTGACCGCCCAGGGTGGGGATCACTCCGGCGACGGTGCCCGACTCCTGCTCCGCGGCAAGCACTTCGAGTACGTTCTCGATGGTCAGCGGTTCGAAGTACAACCGGTCGGAGGTGTCGTAGTCGGTGGACACCGTCTCCGGATTGCAGTTGATCATCACGGTCTCGTAGCCGGCGTCGCGCAGGGCGAGCGCCGCGTGCACGCAGGAGTAGTCGAACTCGATGCCCTGGCCGATCCGGTTCGGCCCGGAGCCGAGGATGATCACCTTCGGCCGATCGGTCTGTGGGGCCACCTCCGACTCCGCCGCCGGGTCTGTCTCGTACGCCGAATAGTGGTACGGCGTGGCGGCGGCGAACTCGGCCGCGCAGGTGTCCACCGTCTTGAAGACCGGGCGGACCCCGTGCTCCCATCGCAGCTCGCGGACCGCCTTCTCCGATCCCAATTCCGGTCGCAGCGCGGCGATCTGGGCATCCGAGAGCCCGTACCGCTTGGCGGTGCGCAACACAGCGGGCGTGAGCTCGGCGGCGTCCCGTACCTGGGACCCGATGCTGCGGATCAACTGGATCTGGTCGAGGAACCACGGGTCGATGCCGCTGGCCTGGTGCACCTGCTCGACGGTTGCCCCCGCAGCGAGAGCCCTTTCCACGGTGTAGATCCGGCCGTCGAGCGGGACCCTGAGCTGCTCGACCAGGGCGGCCGAATCCAGGCCGTCGGCAAGATCGGGTCCGGTCCAGAAGCCGGCCTGTTTCGTCTCCATCGACCGCATGGCCTTGCCGAGCGCCTCGGCGAAGGATCGGCCGATCGCCATCGCCTCGCCGACGGACTTCATCGTGGTGGTCAGCGTCGGGTCGGCGCCGGGGAACTTCTCGAACGCGAACCGCGGGATCTTCACCACCACGTAGTCCAGTGACGGCTCGAACGCGGCCGGGGTGGCCCTGGTGATGTCATTGGCGATCTCGTCGAGGGTGTAGCCGATGGCCAGCTTCGCGGCGATCTTCGCGATCGGGAAACCCGTCGCCTTGGACGCCAGCGCGCTGGACCGGGACACCCGCGGATTCATCTCGATCACGATGATCCGGCCGTTCTCCGGGTTGATCGCGAACTGGATGTTGCAACCACCGGTCGCGACACCCACCTCGCGCAAGATCGCCAGGCCCAGGTCACGCATCCGCTGATACTCGCGGTCGGTCAGCGTCATCGTCGGGGCGACCGTGATCGAGTCGCCGGTGTGCACGCCCATCGGATCCAGGTTCTCGATGGAGCACACGACGACGGCGTTGTCGTTGCCGTCGCGCATCAGTTCCAGCTCGTACTCCTTCCAGCCGAGCACGCTCTCCTCGATGAGCACCGAGGCGTGCGAGGGGACGTAGGAGTCGGTCTGGTCATCACCGGCCGGCCCGAAAGACGCCTGCGAAGCAGCCAGTCCGCGGCCCGCGATCCGCTCCAGATCGTCGAGGCTGTAAGCCATTCCGGATCCGAGTCCGCCCATGGTGAAGGACGGCCGGACGACCACCGGCAGACCGAGGTCGGCGACCGCCTCGCGCACCTCTGCCATGGTGTGGCAGACCGCGGACCGCGGCACATCGCCGCCGACGGACCGCACGACATCCTTGAAGATCTGCCTGTCCTCGCCGCGGTTGATCGCCGGGATGTCGGCGCCGATCAACTCGACGCCGTACTTCTCCAACACGCCGCGCTCGTCCAGCGCGATGGCAGTGTTCAGCGCCGTCTGCCCGCCCAGCGTGGCCAGCACCGCATCCACCGGGAAACCCCGGGCCAGCTGGTCGGCAAGCACCTTCTCGACGAACTCGGCATTGATCGGCTCGACGTAGGTGGCGTCGGCGAACTCGGGGTCGGTCATGATCGTCGCGGGATTGGAGTTGATCAGCGAGACCCTGATGCCCTCGCTGCGCAGCACCCGGCAGGCCTGCGTCCCGGAGTAGTCGAACTCGCAGGCCTGACCGATGACGATCGGCCCGGAGCCGATCACCAGCACGTGTGAGATATCGGTACGGCGGGGCATCAGACGGTTTCCTTCTCAGCGACGGGCGCCCCGACCGGCGCCGGAGCCACCACTCTGCGGGTCGGGTCGGGAACACGGCGCGGAACCTTGCCGGTGTCTTCCACCATCAGGTCGACGAAGCGGTCGAACAGGTAACCGGCGTCATGCGGACCGGCCGCCGCCTCGGGGTGGAACTGGACCGAGAACGCCAGCCGGTCGAGGCATTCCAGTCCCTCGACGACGCCGTCGTTCAGGCAGCTGAACGCCACCTGCACCCGGCCGAACTCGGTCTCGGTGACGGCGTCCAGCGGGGCGTCGACCGCAAACCCGTGGTTGTGCGAGGTGACCAGCACGCGCCCGGTGCCGTGATCACGCACCGGCTGGTTGATCCCGCGGTGCCCGAACTTCAGCTTGTAGGTGCCGAAACCCAGGGCGCGGCCGAGGATCTGGTTACCGAAGCAGATGCCGAACAACGGGATCCGAGCGGCCAGGACATCCCTGGTCAGAGCGACGGTGGCGTCGGCGGTGGCGGGATCTCCCGGGCCGTTGGACAGGAAGACACCGTCAACCCCGAGGGAGCGGATCTGCTCGATCGTGGAGGTGGCCGGCAGCACGTGGGTCCTGATGCCGCGCGCGGCCAGCATTCGCGGTGTGTTGGCCTTGATCCCGAGGTCGATGGCGGCCACGGTGAAGATCTCCGCGCCGTCCGCCGGGACGGTGTACCCGCCGGCGGTACTGACGTCAGCGGTGAGGTCGGCGCCGGCCATCGAGGGTTGCGCGGTGACCTGCTTGACGAGTTCCTCGACTCCTGACGACAGCGCATCACCGGAGAAGATCCCGCACCGCATGGCACCTTGGGTCCGCAGATGCCGGGTCAGCGCACGGGTGTCGACACCGGAGATACCCACCACGCCCTGGCGTTCCATCTCCTGCGGCAGCGAAGTCGTCGCGCGGTAGTTCGACGGCCGCGGCGACAGGTCGCGGATGACGAAGCCGGACACCCAGATCTCCGGCGATTCGTTGTCCGACGGATTGTCCGGCCCGTGACCCGAGCCCGGCCCGTCACCGGCGACCCAGCCGGTGTTGCCGATCTGCGGTGCGGTGGCCACCACCACCTGCCGGCGGTAGGACGGGTCGGTGAGGGTCTCCTGGTAACCGGTCATGCCGGTGGCGAAGACTGCCTCGCCGAACGCGGCGCCGATCGCGCCGAAGCTCTCCCCGCCGTAGGTGCGGCCGTCCTCGAGCACCAGCAGTGCGGGTGCGGATGTCGATCCGGCGTCGTGCCCGGTCATCGTGCGGCTCCGTTCGTCGGTTCCGTGCCGGTGGTGTCCGGCAGCCCGCCGGGTTCGATGGCGGTGGTGGTCGGTGCGGGGGTGGTCGGTGCGGTCGTGGTCTGTGCGGGGGTGGTCGGTGCGGTCGTGGTCGGTACCGGGTTGATCTGTTCGGCGGTGGCCTTCACCGGAACCAGAGCGGTTGCGGCGTCGAGGAAGTCATCCTGCGCATCGGCATCGTCGGAGCGAAATCCGCTGTCCAGCAGCGTGTCGCCCAGTGCCCAGCGAACGATCAGGATGCCCTCGGCCTGCCCCATCACCTTCCCTGCAATGCCGGGCGCGGTGGTCACCGCGACCAGATCGGCGGTGGGAATGAAGATGTCGGTCTCACCGTCGCGTTCGATGCAGATCCCCTCGTCGGACAGCCGGATGGCGCCGGCAGCACGCCGGCCCAGCCCGTGCGCAACGATGCGGTCCTGCCAGGAACCGGCCGTGGTCGTCGAGACGTACAGCCCCGTCACCGGAGCGAGAAGATCGGGACCGAGATCGTCGGGGACGACCGGCAGCGCGGCGAGCGAGGATTGCCGGGCGCCCCGATGCCGCCACCCCACCGACAACCCATAGGCAGCCAGCAGACACACCGCGACCAGCGCGATCACCAGCAGTGCTCTCTCCATCGGATCACCGCCCTGCCGGCACAGCGGTACCCGACGGCACAGCGGTACCCGACGGCACACCGGTACCCGACGGCACAGCGGTACCCGACGGCACAGCGCCTTCGGATGCGGTGCAACGTCCGCGCAGGTAAGTCGCCACCACCCTTCCGGGCAGGTCCATACCCTCGAACGGCGTGTTCTGCGACAGCGACGCCAGATCCTCGCCGCGTACCGTCCAGCGCGCTGCCGGGTCGATCAGCACCAGGTTGGCCGGTTCTCCTTCGGCGATCGGACGGCCCTGGTCGGGCAGCCCGCCGATCCGGGCCGGCGCCTCGGACATCACCCTGGCCACACCGCGCCAGTCGAGCAGGCCCGGCAGCAGCATGGTCTCGATGACCACCGACAGCGCGGTCTGCATTCCGAGCATTCCGGGACTGGCGTTGTCCCACTCGGTTTCCTTGTCCTGACTGGCGTGCGGGGCGTGGTCGGTGGCGACGATGTCGATCACCCCGTCGGCCAGCGCGCGGCGCACCGCAGCGACGTCGGCGGCGGTGCGCAGCGGCGGGTTCACCTTGAACACCGGGTCGTATCCCACGGCGCGCTCGTCGGTCAGCAGCAGGTGATGCGGCGTCACCTCGGCGGTCACGGTGGTGCCGCGCCGCTTGGCGGCCGCCACCACCTCGACGGAGCCTGCGGTGGAGACATGGCAGACGTGCAGCCTTGACCCGACGTGATCGGTCAGCAGGCAGTCCCGGGCGATGATCGCTTCCTCGGCCACGGCCGGCCAGCCGGTCAACCCCAGCCGCGCGGACACCTCCCCCTCGTGCATCTGCGCGCCCTCGGTGAGCCTCGGCTCCTGTGCATGCTGGGCGATCACCCCGTCGAACGCCTTGACGTATTCCAGCGCCCTGCGCATCAACAACGGGTCGGACACACAGTCGCCGTCGTCGGAGAAGACCCGCACCGCCGCGGCGGATGTCGCCATCGCCGCGAGTTCGGCGAGCCGTTCACCCTTGCGCCCGACGGTCACCGCGCCGATGGGGTGAACGTCGACCAGGCCGACGTCACGGCCGAGCCGGTACACCTGCTCCACCACGCCGGCGGTGTCCGCCGTTGGGTCGGTGTTCGGCATCGCGAACACCGCGGTGTATCCGCCCAGAGCCGCTGCAGTGGAGCCGGTCTCGACGGTCTCGGCGTCCTCCCGTCCGGGCTCACGCAGGTGAGTGTGCAGATCGACCAGTCCGGGCAGCGCGACGAGTCCTGCACCGTCGACGATCTCCGCGTCGGCCGCCGCCGGGTGCGACGCCGCGCCCGGTCCGACGGCGACGATCACCCCGTCCGCGAGCAACAGGTCGGCCGACTCCTCGCCGTAGGGCGCCGCCCCGGTGATGAGAACCGCGTTGCTGAAAACCGCGTTGCTCATGCCACTCCCCCGCGTTGCTGCGCCGGCGCGTCCTGCGCCGGGATGATCTCGCCCGACAGCAGCAGGTACAGCACCGCCATCCGTACCGTGACGCCGTTGGCCACCTGCTCGACGATGACCGAGCCGGGTCCGTCCGCCACTTGCGGGGTGATCTCCATCCCGCGGTTCATCGGCCCCGGGTGCAGCACGATGCCGTGCGGTGCGATCAGCCCGCGGCGGCGCAGATCCAGCCCGTAGGAACGGCTGTACTCGCGGGCGGTGGGAAAGAACGCGCCACTCATCCGCTCGCGTTGAACCCTGAGCATCATCACCGCGTCCGCGCCTGCCAGCGAGGCGTCGAGGTCGTAGGAGACCTCGGCCGGCCAAGTCTGGACGCCGACCGGCAACAGGGTCGGCGGCGCCACCAGGATGACCTCTGCGCCGAGCGTGGACAGCAACAGCACGTTCGACCTGGCGACCCTGGAATGCAGCACGTCACCGACCACCACGATCCGGCGGCCGGCCAGCTCGCCGAGGTGCCGGCGCAGGGTGAAGGCGTCGAGCAGGGCCTGGGTGGGGTGCTCGTGAGTGCCGTCACCGGCGTTGATGACATGACCGTCCACCCAGCCGGACAGCTGCTCCGGAGCACCCGACGACGAATGCCGGCACACCACGGCGTCCGCACCCATCGCCTGCAGCGTCCAGGCCGTGTCCTTGAGCGTCTCGCCCTTGGACACCGACGATCCCTTCGCCGAGAAGGTGATGACATCGGCGGAGAGCCGCTTGGCGGCCAGCTCGAAGGAGAGCCTGGTCCGGGTGGAGTCCTCGAAGAACAGGTTCACCACTGTGCGCCCGCGCAGGGTGGGCAACTTGCGCACCTCGCGGCCGGCCATCGCCTGCTCGATCCGCTCGGCGGTGGCCAGGATGTGCCCGGCGGTGGCCAGATCCAGATCGGCCGCGGACAGCAGATGCCGCGGCATCCGCACAGCTGTGTGTCCGGGTGTAGGGGCACCTGCCGGCGTTGCCGCACCACCGCCGGGCGTCGCCGAGGTGGCCGACGACTCGACGGACCGGGAGCCGCTGGGCCCGGAGTCCGTTCTCGAGGCGGTCGAGTCCTCGGACGAGGATTTCACTCGATCGGTGGGCCGGAAGGATGTCGTCATGACTTCCCCTTCGCTGTCGTGTGAGCCGTTCGGGGGTCGGTGACGCCGGCTCCTCCCAACGGATCCAGCACGCCGGCACGGGTCACCTGCACGCTGTCCACTCCGTCGATCTCGGTCAATCGGACCGCAACGTCGTCCCCGAAGGCGGTCGGAATGTTCTTGCCGACGTAGTCGGCCCGGATGGGAAGTTGTCGGTGCCCGCGGTCGACCAGCACGGCCAGTTGCACGACGGCCGGCCTGCCGTGGTCCCGCAGCGCGTCCAGTGCGGCCCGCACCGTTCGGCCCGAGTAGAGGACGTCGTCGACGAGCACGACCACCGCATCGGTGATGCCGCCGTCGGGGAGCCGGGTCTCCTCCAGCGCGCGCGGCGGGTGCAAGCGCAGATCGTCGCGGTACAGGGTGATGTCCAGTGCGCCAACGGCCATCGGTCGCGCGGCGAAGGCGCTCAGACGGGTCCCGAGCCGTCGGGCGAGATAGACGCCCCTGGTGGGGATACCGAGCAGTACGACCGGCCGCTCACCGTTGCGTTCGAGGATCTGGTGGGCGATCCGGTCGATGGTCCTGCCGATATCGGCGGAACTCAGGATCTGATGTCCCTGCGTGATCAACGGCCCTGGCGGGGCGGGGTCAGCGGAAGTCTTCGACGCCTGCGACGACGGTGACGTCGACGAGGTCAGATCGGAGCCGGCCTGAGCAGGTCGCGAGTGCACCACTCATGACCTCCTTTCCCGCCTCACTGGACGGTTCTTAAAGGATGTCGTTCGCGCTGCAGCCTCCCCGATCGAGGAAGGGATCGGCTTCGGCGCTGTCGGAAGGCTATCAACCGCGCGGCACCCCACCGGCCACCGCAGCCACCACGGCCGTGTGAGACCGGCGACGCGGTGGTCACGCCGCGAAGCATCCGCAGCCGCTCCGCGGCGAGTCCGGTTGGCACGACGCTCCGGTCTGCGACTACTCTGCGTACACAACTGCAATATCGGCACAGAGTTCGCGTCAAGGAGTCGTCATGTCCCAGGACTATGCCCACGCATTGGGTGCGCGGCTGCGCGCCATCAGGGCACAGCAGGGCCTGAGCCTGCACGGCGTCGAGGAGAAATCCGAAGGACGCTGGAAGGCCGTGGTGGTCGGCTCCTACGAGCGCGGTGACCGTGCGGTGACCGTTGCCAAACTCGCCGAACTCGCGGAGTTCTACGGCGTGCCGGTGGCCGAACTGCTGCCCGATGCGCGGGCCACACGGCGCGGTTCGTCCAGCCCGAAGTTGGTCATCGATCTACAGCGGCTCGGTGAGTTGCCCACCCATCAGGCCGGGCCGCTGGCTCGCTACGCAGCGGCCATTCAGTCGCAGCGTGGTGATTACAACGGCAAGATCCTGACGATCCGGTCCGAAGACCTGCGGTCACTGGCCGTGATTTACGACATGAGCGCCGAAGACCTGACCGATCAGCTGATGCACTGGGGCGTGCTGCCCCAAGGCACCGAGTTGGACTGAACCGAGCACCGGTCGTCGCTCAGCGTGCCCGGTCCGGAGACGGGTTGCTGTCCAGGTAGGCGCGGATGAGGTCCGCCGGAACCCGACCGCGGTTGCTGATCGTGTAGCCGACATCGATCGCCCAGGCCCGGACTGCGGCAGCGGAAACCTGCGCCGGAGGCTCAACAGCAGCTGTCAGCGGATTTCCGGCGGCGAAGGTGCTCTCCAGATCGACGTGGTCGGCTGCAGCGGACAACTCGGCAAGGCAGGCGCCGAGCCAGCGGTAGGTCCATTCCTGCGCCAGCGGCCGCGTTTCGCAGAAGACGACGGGTACTGACGGGAACCGGGCCTGCGCCTCGGACAGTGACTCCGCCACCCGGGCGCCCGGTGCGTGCTCGAGCTTGAACAGCCGGCTGTACCTGTCCTCCACCACCACGGCCGCCCGCGGCAGCGCGGTCAATTCCGCCAGTGCGTACGTCAGCCGGCCGGACAGCAGACTGCCGGACAGGTCTTCGATCGTCTTGCGTTCGACCGCTGCCACCACCTCGTCGTTCAGCAGCACGGCGTAGTCGCCGACCGGCAGCCGCCGGCGGATCGTGCTGGCCTGTTGCGCCGCGAAGGTGTACGGGTATTTCTCGGCCGTGTCGACCATGATCTCGAGCACCTGCCCGTGCGCTCTGGCGGTCGGGATCCGGACGGCGGGCCGTGCCTGCTTCGCGGTCCGCGGTGACTGCCAGAAGATCATCTCGCGACCTCTGGCCTGCGCGATGACGAACTGCGACCGGTTCTCCCTGGCCCGGGTCAGCACCAGGTCGATCGCGGGCCCGCGCCGCACGCACGAGCGCACAGGTAGCCGTTCGACAATTTCCGCGTCATCGGGCCACCCTTGCGCCCGATGGCAGTACACCTTCTTCTCCCGCGGCCAGGCCTGCTTCGCCTTCACCACGATTCCGCGCTCGCCGAGCGGGATTCGTATGACGAACGGGAGCGTCGAATCCGGCTCCGGGTTACGCGCGATCAGCAGATCATCGGGCACGTGAACAGCCTGCCAGCCCGACCGGGTGATTCACCTCAGGGCCTTCGCAACTGCGGCGTCAGGACGACCAGTTGGCCGAGGACCCCGTTGACGAACTTCGGTGAATCATCGGTGGACAGCAGCTTCGCCGCGTCGACCGCCTCGTTGACCACGACCGCGGGCGGCACGTCGAACGAGTACAGCAGTTCGTACACGGCGATCCGCAGGATGGTGCGGTCCACGGCAGGCATCCGCTCGAGCGTCCAGCCCCTGGAGTGCTCGGCCAGCAGGCCGTCGATCCGGCTCTGATGCTCGACGACCCCACGCACCAGCGATTCGGCGTAGTCGCCCATCGGCGACCATGAATGCAGGTCCGGCCCGGTCGGCGGCTCCATGCGTTCGGCCAGAACGACCAGCGGGTCGGCCCCGCGCGCCTCGGCGGCGAACAGCACGTCGAGTGCGCGTTTGCGGGACTTGCTACGGGCGGACACAGGTGGCCGGCTTTCTGCTGGGACGACTGGACTGCCAGCGGCGCTGGCTGACGGAACTGACTGACGGAACTGGCCGTACGGGCCGCCCGGCGATCAGCTGTTGACCCGGCCGAGGTAGCGACCGTCGCGGGTGTCGACCTTGATCTTGTCGCCGGTGTTGAGGAACAGCGGCACGTTGATCTCCGCGCCGGTCTCCAGGGTGGCGGGTTTGGTGCCGCCGGTGGACCGGTCACCCTGCAGACCGGGATCGGTGTGCGAAACCACCAACTCGACCGACGCGGGGAGCTCCACGAACAGCACGGTGCCGTTGTTCTGGGCGACCATCGCCTGCTGGTTCTCCAGCAGGAAGTCGGCAACGTCGCCGACGGTCGCGGCGGGCACGGTGATCTGGTCGAAGGTGTCCGGATCCATGAAGACGAAGTCCGCACCGTCCTTGTAGAGGAACGTCATGTCGCGCTTGTCGACGGTCTCGGTGTCCACCTTGACGCCGGCATTGAACGTCTTGTCGACCACCTTGCCGGTCAGCACGTTCTTCAGGGTGGTGCGCACGAAAGCAGGGCCTTTGCCCGGCTTGACGTGCTGGAACTCGGTGATCGTCCACAGCTGGCCCTCGAGGTTGAGGACGAGGCCGTTCTTGAAGTCGCTGGTCGAAGCCATGTTGGTTCTCGCTTGCCTTTCGCTGTCCGGCCGGCCGCGTGCGCCCGATGGAGATCAGGTCAGCACACAGAGCTCCTTGGAGGTCTGCGTCAGGACGGAATAGCCGTCCGTGCGGATCACGCCGGTGTCCTCGATGCGTACCCCACCACGCCCGGGAAGGTAGACCCCCGGCTCTACGGTGACGCACATGTCCGGGACCATGATACTGGCCGATTCACGCGCCAAACTCGGTGCTTCGTGGATCTGCAGTCCGACCCCGTGTCCGAGGCCGTGCGAGAACTGCGGCCCGTACCCCGCCGCGGCGATGACGTCCCTCGCGGCGGCGTCGATCTGGGCGCCGGTCGCCCCGACCACGGCTGCCGCCCGGCCGGCCGCCTGCGCGTCGTGCACCAGCCGGTAGATCTCTCGCTGCCACTGCGCAGGTGAGCCGAGCACGAACGTCCGGGTCATGTCGGAGTGGTAGCCGTCGACGGTTGCCCCGAAATCGAGTTTGACGAAGTCCCCGGCTGCCAGCACGGCGGCCGTCGGCCGGTGATGCGGAACCGCGCTGTTGGGTCCGGCGGCGACGATCGTCTCGAACGACGGGTCCTGTGCACCGAGTTGACGCATGCGCTGATCGAGGTCGAGTCCCACTTCGCGTTCGGTGCGGCCAGGTCGGATCCCGCCGGCCTCGATCAATTCCTCCAGCGCGCGGTCGGCGACGGCGCAGGCCCGCAGCAGGGCGTCGATCTCGCCGTTGTCCTTGACCGCCCGAAGTCCCTCGACGAGGTCGACGGTGGCGGCCAGCTCGATGGCGGCGTCGGAGTCCGTTGCTGTGGCCAAAAGTGCCCCGTGGTCGGCGACGCTGACGGCTCGCGCCTCGAAGCCGACGACGCCGCTCGGTCCGGTGCGCAGCAACGCCAGGTCACACGGCCGGGCGATCAGCCGCGGCAGGTCGGGCACCTCATGCTCGGCCTGCGTGGTGTAGCGCCCGTCGGTGCAGAAGCGGGTGCGCGGATCGCCTTCGTCATCGATGCCGTCCGCCTGGTCTGCATCGCGCAACCGCCGCGCCTCACCGTCCTCGTCATCGGTACCGACGACCAGCAGCGCCGCGTTGGATCCGGTGAACCCGGTCAGGTACCGCACGTTGATCAGGTCGGTCACCAGCAGTGTGTCCACCCCCGCGTGCAGCATGGTGGCGCGCAGTAGTGCCCGCCGCCGTGCGTGGGTTCCGATGCCGAGATGGGTCGTTGCAGCGTCCTTCGTCACGCAGCAGATCGTAGGCGCCCGACGCCGGAGCATCAGGGCGCGGCATTTCTGGACGCCGGCGCTAGAGGTCGATCGTGCGGGCCCGCGACTTCTGACCGGCCACCACGGAGTAGGCGGCTGCCAGCAGGGCCGGGTCGGGCCCGATCAATCTTGCCGGCCGGGCCAGCGCGTCCAGGATGACGAAACGCAGCGTGCCGGAACGGGTCTTCTTGTCCGACCCCATGATCGCCACCAGCTCGCCGAGCGCATCCGGGTCGTACGTGGTCGGCAGGCCGAGGGTGTGCAGCACGGTCAGATGACGGTCGGCGGTGGCGTCGTCCAGCCGACCGGCCGCCCTGGCCAGTTCCGCGGCGAACACCAGACCCACCGACACAGCGGCCCCGTGTCGCCACCGGTACCGCTCCCTTTTCTCGATGGCGTGCGCGAGGGTGTGCCCGTAGTTGAGGATCTCGCGCAGTTCGGCCTCGCGAAGATCGGCCGCGACCACGTCGGCCTTGACGCTCACCGCGCGGCGCACGAGCTCGGCGAGGACGGCACCCTCCGGCCGGACGGCCGCGGTCGAATCCGCTTCGATCAGGTCCAGGATCTCCGGATCCCGGATGAAACCGCACTTGACCACCTCCGCCATCCCGGCCACCACTTCGTTGGGGGCAAGGGTTTCCAGGGTGGCGAGGTCGGCGATCACCGCCGTCGGCTCGTAGAACGCGCCGACCATGTTCTTCCCGGCGTCGGTGTTGATCCCGGTCTTCCCGCCGACCGCGGCGTCCACCATCCCGAGCAAAGTGGTCGGGACCTGTACGACGGCGACTCCGCGCACCCAGGTCGCGGCGGCGAAGCCGGCGAGGTCGGTGGTCGAGCCGCCGCCCAACCCGATCACCACGTCGCGCCGGTCCAGGCCGATCTGGCCGAACACATTCCAGCAAAACCCCAGTACGGTCAGGTTTTTCGCGTCCTCGGCGTCCGGGACCTGCAGCAGGTGGACGTCGAGCCCCGCGTCCGCGACGGCCTCCCGGATCACCTCGGCGGTTGCGGCCAGCGTCGGCGGGTGGATCAACGCCGCTCGGGACGCGCCGGTTGCCACCGTGGCAGCGACCAGTTCGTCGAGCAGTCCACGGCCGATGACGACGTCGTACGGCGCCGCTGACGCCACCCGCACGGTGACCGGCTCGGTGCTCATGCCGGTCCCGGTTTGGGTGACGCCGGTTTCTGTGGTGCGGGCATCTCGGCCAACCTCTCGGCGATCTTCTCCGCGACCTGGTTCACGCTCAGCTCATCGGTGCGGACCACGATGGTCGCCACTTCTTCGTAGAGCGCGAGCCGAGCGTCCAGCAGCGATTTGTAGGTCGCGCGCGGGTTGACGCCGGTCAGCAACGGACGATTCGACGACAGGCCGGTCCGCTTCACACCGGTGGGCATGGTGACGCTGAGAAACGCCACGGTGTGATCCTTCAGCAGCGCCCTCGTCTCGGGTGCCAGGATCGCGCCACCGCCGAGCGCCAGCACCCCGCGGTGCTCGGCAAGGGCTGCGGCCACGGCCGCGCGCTCCATCTGCCGGAACGCAGGCTCGCCGTCGGTGAAGAAGATGTCGGGAATCGGCCGGCCGGCGGCGGCCGCGATGTCGGCGTCGGTGTCGCGCAGCGCGCTCCCGGTGATCCGGGCGAGCGCACGTCCGACGGTGGTCTTGCCGGAGCCGGGCGGACCGACGAGCACCACCAGCGGCCCAACGCGGGTCGCAGTTATCGGTTGGTTCATCGGGTGTGCAGCGGCGGGGTTTGCGGCGGGGCGGTCTGCAGCGGGGCGTCCGCCAGCGGCAGGGTGTCGGCCAGCGTCGCGAGGTAGGCCTGCACGTTCCGGATCACCTCGGGAACCGAGTCGCCGCCGAACTTCTCGGTGACCGCGTCGGCGACGACCAGCGCCACCATGGCTTCGGCGACCACGCCCGCGGCAGGGACCGCACAGACGTCGCTGCGTTGGTGGATCGCCACCGCCTCCTCGCCGGTGGCGACATCGAGGGTGGCCAGCGCGCGGGGAACGGTGGAGATCGGCTTCATCGCGGCGCGCACCCGGAGCACCTCGCCGTTCGTCATGCCACCTTCGATGCCGCCCGCCCGGTTGGACCGCCTGGTGACACCGGGGTGCCGGGGGTCGATCTCGTCGTGGGCCCGCGACCCGCGGCGGCGGGCAGTGGTGAACCCGTCACCGATCTCGACGCCCTTGATGGCTTGGATGCCCATCAGTGCAGCGGCCAACCGCGCATCGAGCTTGCGGTCGCCGTGCACGAAGGAACCCAGACCCGGTGGGAGCCCGTAGACCAGGACCTCGACGACGCCGCCCAGGGTGTCACCGTCGGCCTTCGCAGCCTCGATCTCGGCGATCATCGCCTCCGCCGAATCCTGGTGCAGCGCGCGGACCGGCGACGCGTCGATCGCGTCCCGATCGGCCGGCGTCGGCAGCGGGCCCTCGACGGCGTCACCCTCACCGATCGAGACGACGTGGGAGACCACCTCCGCACCGAGGGTCACCCGCAGGAACTGCTGCGCGACCGTACCGAGCGCGACCCTGGCCGCGGTCTCCCGGGCCGACGCCCGTTCCAGCACCGGTCTCGCGTCATCGAATCCGTATTTCTGCATGCCGGCCAGGTCGGCGTGCCCGGGCCGCGGGCGGGTCAGCGGGGCGTTGCGGGCCTGGGTCTTCAGTGCTTCTGCGGCCGCGGCATCAGGCGGGTCGGGAGCCATGATCTGCTCCCATTTCGGCCACTCGGTGTTGCCGATCTCGACCGCGAACGGGCCGCCCATCGACACCCCGTGCCGCACCCCGCCGAGCAGCGTCACCCGGTCCTGCTCGAACTTCATCCGTGCCCCGCGGCCGTAACCCAGGCGTCGCCGGGCCAGCTGGGTGGCGATGTCGGCCGAGGTCACCGGCACCCCGGCCGGCAGTCCTTCCAGGACGGCGACCAGGGCGGGGCCATGAGATTCACCTGCGGTGAGCCAGCGCAACACGCGCGCCATCCTGCCACGCCGGCGGAGTGCACCCCGTCACCGTCAGCGCACCGTCACATCCTTGGAGCCGTTCTCACCCGCACCCCGCGGAAACAGGTCCTCGAACGCCACGTTGGCGTGGACGTGCATCCTGATCGCCGCCCTGCCGACACCCTGTGCGTGGTAACCGAGGTTCTCCAGCTGGCCGGACTCCCCGATGGCAAGGGTGGAATCGATCGCAGCATCGAAGGCCCCGGGGGCGGGCAGGAAGATGAACAGCTCCTGGACCTCGCTGTTGGTGGCCGGCCGCGGCGCGTTGATGTCGTTGACGGTGCGCGGCTGGAGAAGTGCCGAGCCGGGCACTTTCAGCATCACAACGTTCCGGTCCCCCACGGTGAGATGCAGAACGACATCGGTCAGCCGCACGCCGGTGGGTGCGGCCGCGTTGGTCCAGCGCACGTCGAAGGTCCCGTCCTCGCCAGCATCGAGATTGCCGGTCACGCCGGAGACCCTGGCGACCACCTGATTCTGGAGGTAGGTCGAGGTCGCGGCCGGGAGGTCCGACAAGGCCAGTGTGGTGTTCGGGGCGGTGATGTTCGGGGCGGTGTTCGGAGCGATGGTCGTCATGATGATTTCCCTTACTGATCGAAGAGGCAGCCGGATTGACTGACCTCTCGACGGTAGGAATCCAGACCCGTTGCCCGCGAGCGGGAAACCCCTACATCACGCCTTGATCGGCCACCGCAATCGCGGAATCAACAAATGGCTCGCGTATCACCGGAGGCGGGATGAGACTCGACTTCGGTATGCGAGACAGGTGGCTGTGAGGTGTGGTCGATGGGCCGTGGTAGCGGGCCGCTGCCACCACCAACAGTTCCCATTGCACATGGGATCGCGGGCCGCGACGAGGAAATCCGCCAGTTGGCGTGTTTTCTCCAAGCCATGACGGCGAGTCCGCGGATCCTGGAGATCTCAGGTGAGCCGGGAGCGGGCAAGACGACCCTGTGGGATCACGGCATCGAACTCGCTCGTCGTCTCGGTTACCAGGTTCTCGCCGTTCGCGCCGACCGGGTGGACGAGCCGCGCCCTCGGGGTGCCCTCACGGAACTGTTCTCCTCCCACACCGACGACGACGAAGCACTGACATCCGCAACCAGCCCGGCTTTCGACTTGGGCCGGATGGCGCTCGGCGCGCTGCGGCGGCTGGCCCGCGCCGGCGCGGTTCTCGTCGCCGTGGACGACCAGCACTGGCTCGATCCGGAGAGCGCGGAGGCCCTGCGTTATGCGGTCAACCAGCTGCAGCAGGAGAAGGTCGGAATGTTGCTCACCACGTCTGCACCCAGCCCAAACCGGGTACGACGTGACTTTCCGTACGCACAACGGCTCGATCTGGGCCCGCTACCCGTGGAGAACCTGCGTGAGGTCCTCGCCCGCGTTGTCACGACCATCAGCAAACCCGATCTCACCCGAGCGCACCGGCTGTCGAACGGCAATCCCGGACATGCCCTGGAACTGGTTCGCTGCTGGCAACGTGAGCGCAACGGTGGCCACGCACAGGAAGGTCGGGAACGGGCATTTCATCACCGAGCCGACCTGTCCATGCTCAGCGATGACGCGTTGCGTGTGCTGAGAACGGTGGCCGTCGCGGGTCCGTCGCCGGCGGGGGTGATCAGCGTCGCCGCCGCGACCAGCGACATGGCCAACGCAGCGCGGGCGGCCGTGCAGATGGGGTTGCTGCAGGTCACCGAAGACCTGACGATCCAGTTCATCCACGCCCGGGACGCCCGGGCCGTGCTGGTCGCCATCAGCCCACTGGATCGGTGCACGATCCACGCCGGACTGGCCGGAGCGGTCGCGTCACCTACCGCGAGAGCGCAGCATCTGGCGTTGGCGACGATCGTCCCCGACGAGGAGATCGCCGCCCGGATCGAGCTCGCGGCCGTGCATTGCGCCGACCAGGGAAGCCCCGACCTTGCCGGTGAGTTGGCCGCACACAGTGTCCGTCTGACGCCGCCGACGCTGACCGACGCCGCTGATCGCCGGCTGTCCAGGGAGATCACCTACCGGGCCGCCGCCGGCGACACTGCGCGCGCGCTCGAGTTGGCGGATCGACGGCTTGCCGGTGCAGAACCAGGCCACCGGCGGGCAGAACTGTTGACGCAGCGGGTGTTTCTCGATTTCGGCGACGGCGAGCAATTCCTGCGCCAGGCCCTGCAGGACGTCGGCGGGGATGCCGCGGCGCGGGGCCGGGTGCTGGATCTGCTCGGCTGGCAGCTCGGCATCTACCGTGGTCGACTTGCCGAAGGAATTGCGTATTCCACCCAGGCTCTCGCGATCGGTGACGAGCTCGGTGACCCCGACATCACCGCTCTTGCGGGGGCGACGTTGGCCACCATCCTGTCCTTGAACGGTCGACCCTGCGACGCGCTGTTCGACAAGGCGATGGCAGCAGGTGCATCGGCCCGGCTGTCGCCGCTGGGTCGGTGGCCGTCGGTGTTCCGGGCCAGAGAGCTGATGTGGGCCGGTCATCTCGAGGAGGCCCGCAGCATCTTCGTCGGCATGCAGCAGGTGGCAGTCGATCGCGGCTCCGAGTTCCAGCGCCCGTACAGGCTGCACGACCTGGCAACCATCGACGTCGCCGCAGGCGACTTGCCAGGTGCACGGCGGCGCGGCCTCGAGGGCGTCGGAGCGGCCCGCGACGCCGGCAACGACCACGCAATGGCGTGGCTGGCCCACCCTGTCGGTCTTGCCGCTGCGATGCAGGGTGACGACCAGCTGGCGCGATGGGCGGCAGACCTGCTGCTCACCTGGGGTGAACTCAATGGTGAACCACCGCGCCGCCCGATGGCCGATGAGGTGCTCGGCAATCTCGCAGCGGCGCACGGTGATTGGCACACCGCCTCGGACCATTTCCTCACCATGCTCGAGCGGCTCGATGACATGGGTTACCGGCACCCTGGTGCCCGGCCGGCCCTGCCGCGGCTGATCGAGGCCGCGGCGATGACCGGAGACGTCGATCGATGCGAGATCTACACGAAACAACTTGCTGAGCAGGCGACCTCGCTGCAGGCACCGCTCGTCGATGCCCAGGTCCACGGTGCGCACGGCGCGGTGGCTCTGCTGGCGGGCCGCCACGCGGACGCGGTCGAGTACCTGGGCATCGCCGCGATCGAGTTGGACCGCCTTGGTTACCGGTTCGAGGCGGCACGCTTGCGGCTGATGCTCTGCCGGGCGTGGTTGCGCTGCGGACAGCGGGCCCAGGCACGGAATGCGGCCGTCCTTGCTCGTCACACCTTCGTGGCCGCCCAGAGTCCTGGGTGGACAGCGGCGGCGGATCGGCTGCTCGACCGGGCGGGCGCGGTCACGGCGGCGCATTCGTTGACCGGCACCGAGCTGCAGATCGCCACCATGGTCTCGACCGGACGACGGAACAGAGAAATCGCCGGCGAACTGTTCATCAGCCCGTCGACGGTCGAAGCCCATCTGACCCGCATCTACCGCAAGCTCGGGGTCCGGGGGCGCGCCGCGTTGACCGGCTGGTGGCATTCACTTCCTGTACAGCCCACCGGCAGCACTGCGGCCGCGGGGTCTCATCCGCTGAGACACGGAGCCGGCGAGGTGTGACCCAAGAACGATCGGCCCCGCCTGATGCGCCACGGTTGCCCCCCGGAATCGTCGGGTGGTCCGCCACTGACCTCGCCGCCCCCGACGCCGTGACCGCGCAATGACGGCATCGCGGGCCACCGCACCCGGCGACAGCGGGCACCGCTCAGTGCGCCGCCTCCCAGGCCGCGTAGGCGTCGTGGACCACCCGGATCACGTCGTCGACGTCGTCGGTGACGTGCAGCAGGTCCAGGTCCGGCGCGGAGATGTTGCCGGCCCCGGCCACCGAGGAGCGGATCCAGTCCGCAAGACCGCTCCAGTATTCGGACCCGAACAGCACGACCGGGAACTTGGTCACCTTCTTGGTCTGCACCAGGGTCAGTGCCTCGAACAGCTCGTCGAGCGTGCCGAAGCCGCCGGGCAGGCACACGTAGGCCTGCGAATACTTGACGAACATGGTCTTGCGGGTGAAGAAGTACCGGAAGTTGATGCCGAGGTCGACGTACTGGTTGAGTCCCTGCTCGAACGGCAGCTCGATGCCCAGACCGACCGACATCCCGTCCGCCGCCTTCGCGCCCTTGTTCGCGGCCTCCATGATCCCCGGGCCGCCGCCGGTGATCACCGCGAAGCCCTCCCGAGCCAGCGCGGCACCGATCTCCTCGGCCTTGCCGTAGTACTTGCTGCCCGGCTTGGTGCGGGCGGACCCGAAGACGGTGACCGCCCGGGGCAACCCGGCAAGGGCGCCGAAGCCCTCCACGAACTCGGCTTGGATCCGCAGCACCCGCCAGGGGTCGGTGTGCACCCAGTCGCTGGGCCCACGGGAATCGAGCAGGCGTTGGTCGGTCGTGCTGTTGTTGCTGGAGTCACGTTGGTCGCCGCGTAGCCGCACCGGACCGCGGAACCGTTCGGAGACGTGTCCGTCCGGCTGCGGGGTGCGTGGATCCTCGAATTCAGTCACCTGAGCCACAGTAATGACGCCCCGGACCGTCGATCGCCGCTGGCCCGATTCCCGCGATCACTGGTCGCCGGAGCTTCACCGGCCGTTCATCGGTCACGACAGGAAACCGCGCAGTACCCGGGTCATCGACCGGATCTGCTCCCTGGACACGTGTTCCTCCCGGGTGTGGGCCAGCGACGGATCACCGGGGCCGTAGTTCACCGCCGGGATCCCGAGCGCCGCGAAACGCGACACGTCGGTCCACCCGTATTTCGCCCGCGCCGCTCCACCGGTGGCGGCGACGAACTCTGCCGCGGCCGGCGCGGAGAGCCCCGGAAGCGCACCCGCCGCAACGTCCAGGACAGTCATCTCCACGTCACCGAACTTCTCGGCCAGCTCCTGCACGGCCTGCGCAGGTGTGCGGTCGGGTGCAAATCGGAAGTTGATCTTGACGACACACTCGTCGGGAATGACGTTCGAGGCGACGCCGCCCGATATCGACACCGCGTTGATGCCCTCGCGGTACTGGCAACCGTCGATGTCGACGATCCGTCCCTGCAGCGCTGCCAGCCTCGCCAGCACGTCGGCGGTCTTGTGGATCGCGTTGTCCCCCAACCATGATCGCGCAGCGTGCGAGCGCCGGCCGTGAATGGTCAGGGCGACGGCAGCGGTGCCCTGGCAACCGGCCTCGACCTCGCCGTTGGTCGGCTCGCCGAGGATGGCAAGATCCGCGGCCAGCCATCCCGGGTACTCCGCCTGGATCCTGGTCAGCCCGTTGCGCTCGTACTCGACCTCTTCGCAGTCGTAGAAGACGAAGGTGAGGTCTTTGGACGGGCTGTCCAGGGTCGCCGCAAGATGCAGCAGCATCGCATCGCCCGACTTCATGTCGGTCGTGCCGCAGCCGTGCAGGGTGTCGCCGTCACGCCGGGACGGCACATTGTCAGCGATCGGCACCGTGTCGATGTGACCGGCCAGCAACACCCGGGTCGGTCGGCCGAGATCGGTCCGCGCCAGCACCGTGTTCCCGACCCGCAGCACCTCCAGCGCCTCGATCCGCCGAAGGGCCGCCTCGATGGCGTCGGCGATCACGGCTTCGGTGCCCGAGACCGACGGGATGTCGACGAGGGCGGCCGTCAGGTCCGCGGGGTCCGACCGCAGGTCGAGGACCGGATGGTCCGACGGGTCCGACGTGGAGACGACATCTGCTGCGTGGGGATCCGGCACGTCAGGCACAGTACCGTCGGCGTCGTGCGCACCCCCGTCAAGATCAGCCTGGCCGTCGTCGGGCTGGTCGCGGTGCTCGCAGTGGTGGTTGTCGGCGGATTGCTGCTGTGGCGGCCCGCCTTCCTGACCGGGCCGGAATGCACGGTGCCAGGTGATCCGGCGGACGCGGCGGTGGCGCCGACCGTCGAGCTGACCGCGGTGCAGCTGCAGCATGCGTCCACGATCAACGCCGTCGGCCTGGCCCGCGACATTCCCGAACGTGGCAGGGTGATCGCCATCGCCACGGCCTACCAGGAGTCGACCCTGCGGAACCTGCCGGACGGCGACCGTGACTCGCTCGGCCTGTTCCAGCAGCGGCCCTCCCAGGGTTGGGGCACGCCGGATCAGATCGGTGATCCGGTCTATGCCTCGAACAAGTTCTACGACGCCCTTGTGGAAGTGCAGCGGTGGCAGGACCTTCCGCTCACCGAGGCCGCACAAGCCGTGCAGTACTCGGCCTTTCCCGACGCCTACGCCCGGTGGGAGCCGCGCGCAACGACTCTCGTCCGCGCGCTGAGTGGGAGCGACCCCCTCCAACTGTCCTGCCGTGACGGCGCCGTAGGCCCGACGATGGACCACCCCGAGCGGCCGTTACCGGCGGGTGCCGTTGGCGCCGCGCCGGAGCTGCAGACGGTGCTGTCGTCCGCCGCCACCGAGTTCGGTGGCCTGAGGGTGCAGTCGGTGTCGGGCGACGGCCGGACCGCCGCGGCGAGCATCTCGCCGATCGGGCTGCAGCCGGCCGACGCCGGTCGATCGCTGGCCGCATGGGCCGTTGCCCACAGCACCGGGCTGAGGATCGGTGAGGTGGTCACCTCCGACCAGCGCTGGGTCGATCACGAATGGCGCAGCGACACCACGACCTCGGGCGATCCGGCGCAGGTGCAGATCACGGTGCAGAGCTGATGTCCGCCAGCACAGCTGCGGCGGCGCGAATGCCCGGCACCCGTGGGCGGAGCCGGACCTGACGACGCAGCTGCGCCCAGGTCACCAGACCGGTGTCGACCGCGTACCCGGTCAGCGCACTGGCGTCCGCCCGGTCCAATGTCATGGCGCAGTCGATCACCGTCCTGGCCGGTGCGGTCACCGGCAGGCCGTCGATGGTCACCACCTCGTCGCGGTTCAGCGCTCCGCGGTGCACGCTCAGGGCTCGGCCGCGACGAGATTTCGCCGGTGGCGGGCGGGTGACATGGGTGACGACAACGGATTCCTGCCCGGGCCACGGCAGGCGGTGAAGATCGGCCGCCGAGACGTGGCTGAGGATGGATCCAGCCGCCAACCGTGGCAGCAGCGCGGAGGCAACCGCACGCCGGACCGCGGCCGCGTCGCGCGGCGGCAGCCGATCAGCCGGTGCGTACAACCCCGGCAGCACCGTGGTCAGGCCGCCCAGCGCCAAGGCGCGACGAATCACGTTGTCGGACAGGCCCATTGCCAGCAGCGCGGACCTGGTCAGCAGCCACTGCCGCGCATTGGTCTCGAGGGTCGGCATGGCGCCAACCATGCGTCGAGCAGCGACGGGTGGCCACCGCCACGAACCGGTGGTGGACAACTGCGGCCCGGTCCGGGCGCAGCGACCGGGGGTCGACCGACCCGGGCGGACCTGTCCACACCTTCCGCCCGCACCTTGACCCGGCGCCTTGGCCCGGCACCTTGGCCCGGCCCTGCTCGTCGCAGCCCGGCAGGACGATCTCCTCGCTGCCGATAAAGTTCGCGCCATGAGCGACCCCACCGCCGAGTTCCTGTCCGACGGCGCCTACGGGACCGGTCTGGCCACCGTCACCGCGGACAGCTCCGTGCTCGACGTCTGGTATCCGGCGCCTGCCCTGTTCGGCTCGGACCCGGCTCCCGCCGAGCAGCCGGAGTTGCGACTCGCGGAGCGATCCGACGACATCCGGGGAGTCCGCCAGCAGGTGGTGCAGACCCGGATCACCTCGCTGGCCGAGGCGCCGGCCGACACCGCCGACGCCTACCTGCGGCTGCATCTGTTGTCAGGGCGCCTGGTACGGCCCAGGACGATCAACCTCGACGGCATCTTCGCGGTGCTCCCGAACAACGTGTGGACCTCGCTCGGCCCGGTACCGCCCGAGGACATCGACCGGGTCAGGCTGGAGGCGGTGACCGCCGGGATCCGGCTGTCCGTCTTCGGCGTGGACAAGTTCCCGCGGATGACCGACTACGTCGTGCCGTCCGGTGTGCGGATCGCGCACGCCGACCGGGTCCGCCTGGGTGCTCACCTGGCCCCCGGCACCACCGTCATGCACGAAGGCTTCTGCAACTACAACGCCGGCACGATGGGCACCTCGATGGTCGAGGGCCGTATCTCGCAGGGCGTCATCGTCGGCAACGGCAGCGACGTCGGTGGCGGTGCTTCCATCATGGGCACGCTGTCCGGCGGCGGGACGCAGCAGGTGACCATCGGCGAAGGGTGCCTGCTCGGTGCCAATTCCGGGGTCGGGATCTCTTTGGGTGACGACTGCGTCGTCGAGGCCGGTCTGTACCTGACCGGTGGGACGAAACTCACCCTCAAGGACGGCTCCGACAGCGTGGTCAAGGCCGCTGAACTGTCCGGCGCCGCGGGGCTGCTGTACCGACGCAACTCGCTGACCGGCGGCGTCGAGGCGGTGCCCCGTACCGGGTCGTGGGGCGGCCTGAACAGCGTCCTGCACGCCCAGTGACCAGGCGGATCATGCGCCGAGCGCCGGTGGCTCGTGTGTGGTGATGTCCGAATCGGGCGGGTCGAGCGGGTTTGCAGCGCCCGTACGGGATACTCGTTCCGTGCCTCCGAGAACCCGCCGTCGCGCCGGCCCACGGCCGGCGCCGCTCATTTCCCAGGATCTCTACACCGAGAAGGCGCTGCACGAGCGCCCGGACCCGGGGAAGGGCAACAAGGCCAAGGGTCGTAAGGGTCAGAAAGACGCGACCAACGGCTCGAGCGCCGACGGTTCCAGCCGAAACGGCTCGACCACCAACGGCTCGACCACCAACGGCTCGACCAAACGGCACCATCTTGACCAGTGCGGATCTGACGCACCACCTCGCACCGGTCACCGTGTCGGACGCCCTCGAGGCCTCCGACACCGACCGGCTCGACGGTGAAGGTCATCCGCTGCTGGCCCCGCCCCGCCCGGCGCCGCGCCGACCCGGGCTGATCCCCACCGACATCGCCGACACCATCGGGCCCGTTCTGGGCAAGGCCGTCGCCGACATCAGAGCTCACGAGGACGGCAGCCGACGCGGCGGCGACATCGAGGACGTGCACAAGATGCGGGTCGCCACCCGCAGGGTGCGGGCCTACCTCAAGGCGGCCCGGCCTGCTCTGGACCGCTCGGCCACCGACCGGATCCGCGGTGATGTCCGCGAACTCGCCGGAACGCTGGGGGTCATTCGCGATCACGACGTGATGATCGACCGGCTGCACACCGAAGCCGGACGGCTCGGCGACCCGGACACCGGCGCCCTGGAGCACCTGGTCAGCAGGCTGGAGTCCGAGCGGATCGCCGGCCGCGACCAGCTGGTCAGCGAATTGGATGACCCGTCCTACAGTGCGCTGCTCGCGGAGCTCGAGGAGGCTGCGGCGCAGCCGCCGGTGGCCGATCCTTGGGCCGATCTGCACGAACTCGCAGCCGACGAATGGTGGACCCTGGAACGGGCGCACCGCAAGCTGTCCAAGCGTCATGGCGACAACCCGCCGAACGACGACCTGCACGAGCTGCGGATCTACGGCAAGCGCGCCCGGTACGCCGCTGAACTCCTCCACGAGAAGGGCGACGTCGGGGCATTTCTGGTGGCGCTGGCGCACTTCCAGGAGGTCCTCGGTGACCACCAGGACGCGTGTGTCCTGGAGGACCGGCTGCGCGAGTTGGTCGACGCATCCGGCGATCCGCGGGCGGGTATCGCTGCCGGCAGGGTGATCGAGGGTTGCCACCAGCGACGGGCCGAGGCCAGGGCTGCGTACCCGGCAGCGTGGAAGAAGGCGGAATCCGCCGGGCGCAGAGCCTTCGCCGGCTGAGCCGCCGCCGGGTCGCCCTCAACAAATCGGGGCGACCGGACGTTGACAGTTCATGACGCCACGGGGTCTGGGCACAAGCTTCGACGACTACGTCGCCGGCCACGGCCGGGCGCTGGAGCGGTACGCCTACGTCCTGACCGGACGGTCCGCCGAGGCGCAGGACCTGGTACAGACAGCGCTGATGAAGGCCTATCGGCGCTGGCGCCAGGTGTCGCGGGTCGACCATCCGGACGCCTACGTCCGCAAGATCCTCACGAATTGCTTCATCGACCAGCGCCGCCGCAGTAGCCGTGAGCGTCCGTTGGAAGCGCTGCCGGACCCGACCCACCTCGACGCCTTCGCCGATTCCGGCCGGGTGGCCGACCCTGCGGACCAGATCGTCAGCAGGGACGCGATCTCCGGGGCACTGCAAACGCTGTCGCCGCACCAGCGAACGGTCATCGTGTTGCGGCACTTCATCGGTCTCGACGACGCCGCCATCGCCGCCGAGCTCGGTTGCGGTGAGGCCACGGTTCGCTCGCATGCCTCTCGTGGGCTCGACCGGCTGCGGGTCGCTCTGGGCACCGAACCTGCGGCACTCAAGAGGAGGTCCTCGTGAACGGGATCGAGAAAGCCCTGCCGTCTGCGTTGCACGATCTGGCCGAACAAGCACCGCACGGCTCCGACCTGGCCGATCGGATCCGGTCGCGCTCCCGCCGCAGGCGGCTGCTGACGCTCGGTCCGATCGCCGCGGTGCTGGCCGTCACGGTGGTCGTCGGGGCGGTCTGGATCGGTCGGCCCGGCGCGCTCACCGATGCCTCGGTGGCCGGACCGGGCGCAACGGCAGCGGGAATGACGACAACGAGTACGCAGCCGGTGTCGCAGTGCCGCCCGTTGGACGACGGCCCGCTGCCGGTGTGGGCACGGGCCGGGTTCAGCGATCCGGCAGGCAATCCGTTCACCGTGGGCGCGCAGGGTGACATCGCCGCAGTGGTGTTCGGCACACCGTTACGGGCCCCGGCCGACGCTGGAACCACGAACAAGATCCTCTGGGTGGCGCGTGAAACACCATCGCCCGACGATCATCTCGTGATCACCGGCACGCTGGAGGGCAGCACCGCGACACACAAGGTCGAGTTGCCCACCGCGCCGGGTCCGTCCTACGTCGACATGCCGCGGGCCGGCTGCTGGCACCTCGAATTGCGCTGGGGCAGCAACACCGACAGCGTCGACCTGCGCTGGGAGGACAACAAGTGATGCCGCCGTGCGCACGGACCCGGGATGGAGGACGGTGCGGGCCGGCAGCACCCGGTGGGTACGCTGACCGCTCTACAACCGTCCGGAAGCAGGTCCATGCTCCCTTACCGCATCGCCACCCGGCCGGTCGCCGACCCGGCGGCGGTCGTGCAGGGCGACCGCTACCGGATCACCGTGCTGACCGACGGGCTGCTGCGGTTGGAGTACTCCGATGACGGTCTGTTCGAGGATCGCGCCAGCGCCTTCGCCCTGTTCCGCAATCTTCCGGTGCCGCAGTTCCGCGTCATCGACGGTGCGCATCATCTGGAGATCCTGACCGACCGCATGCATCTGGTGTACGACCGAGGTCCGTTCAGCACCAGCGGTTTGAGCATCCAGATCCGGGGCAACATCAGCTCCTACCACAGCGTCTGGCGATTCGGTGACGTCGGCACGAACCTTGGTGGCACTGCCCGCACGCTCGACAACGCCGATGGCGCGGTCGATCTGGAACCCGGAGTGGTGTCCCGGTGGGGTTTCGCCGTGCTGGACGACTCGCTCACCCCGGTGCTCGACCACGACGGCTGGGTGGAACCACGGGGCGGTGAGCGCATCGACCTCTACTTCTTCGGTTACGGCCGCGACTACCCCGATGCCGTGCGGGCGCTGTACGCGGTCTCCGGCTCGACCCCGGTGCTCCCCCGTTTCGCCCTCGGCAACTGGTGGAGCCGCTATCACCGGTACACCGCTGCGGAGTACCTGGCACTGATGGACCGGTTCGCGGCGGAGGGCATTCCGTTCTCCGTCGCCGTTCTCGACATGGATTGGCACATCATCGATGTCGATCCCAGCCATGGAAGCGGGTGGACCGGGTACACCTGGAACCGGGAGTTGTTCGGTGATCCGGAGAGCTTCTTGCGCGCGCTGCACGAGCGCGACCTGAAGGTGACCCTCAACGTCCATCCCGCGGACGGCGTGCGCGCCTTCGAGGAGCTCTATCCCGAGATGGCAACCGCCCTGGGCCGGGACCCGTCGGCCGGTGACCCGATCGCCTTCGACGTCACCGATCCCGACTTCCTGACTGCCTACTTCGACGTGCTGCACCGGACCCTGGAACGGCAGGGCGTCGACTTCTGGTGGATCGACTGGCAATCCGGACCGCATTCGAGGGTCGCCGGGATCGACCCGCTGTGGATGCTCAACCACTTCCACTTCCTGGACAGCGGGCGTGCGGGACGGCGCCCCTTGACGTTCTCCCGGTACGCCGGCCCGGGCAGTCACCGCTATCCGGTCGGGTTCTCCGGTGACACGGTGGTCAGCTGGGCGAGCCTGCAGTTCCAGCCACAGTTCACCGCGACGGCGTCGAATATCGGCTATGGCTGGTGGAGCCACGACATCGGCGGCCACATGTTCGGGAGCAAGGACGACGAACTGGCCACCAGATGGGTGCAGCTGGGGGTGTTCTCGCCGATCTTGCGCCTGCATTCCAGCCTGAGCCCGTTCAACACCAAGGAACCGTGGCGGTTCGGCCAAAGGGCTCAGCAGATCATGACCCGGTTCCTGCGGCTGCGGCACCGGTTGCTGCCGTACCTGCACACCATGAACCACCGGGCCGCCCGCGACGGTCAACCGTTGGTCCAGCCGATGTACTGGTCGCATCCGGAGGCGCCCCAGGCCTACCAGGCTTCCTCTCAGTTCAGTTTCGGCAGCCAGCTGATCGTCGCGCCGATCACCGCGCCGATGAACCGCCGGCTCCTGACGGCCGCCGTGCGTGCCTGGTTGCCCGGGGGGCGCTGGATCGACCTTCTCACCGGCCTGGTCTACGACGGTGACCGCGAGGTCGTTCTGCATCGCGGGCTCGACGAGATTCCGGTGCTGGCTCCCGCCGGCGGCATCGTGCCGCTCACCGCCAGTGCCGTCCCGGGCAACAGTTCCGACAACCCGGAAGCTCTGGAGGTTCTCGTGGTGGTCGGAGCCGACGGCCACTTCGAACTCGTCGAGGACGACGGCACCGGTGACGGCCTCGATCCGGGAACCGTTGCCCGCACGCCGATCACCTTCGATCAAGGCAGCGGGACCCTCACCGTCGGTCCGGTGTCCGGCGCAAGCACATGCGTTCCGCAGCACCGCGACTGGAAGCTGACCTTCGTCGGGCTGGCTCTGGAGGGCACCCCGGAGGCGGCCGTGGACGCAGCGGCAATCTCGTCGACGGTCAGCACCCAGTACGGGCGGACCTCCGTTGCGGTCGAGCGGATCCCCCCTTCGGCATCGCTCACCGTCGCGCTGTGGCCGGACCCGGCGCTGGCCCCCAACGACGTGCAGGGGCGGCTGTTCGCACTGCTCGACCGGGCGCAGATCGACTACGTGCTCAAGGAATGGATCCACACGATCGCGACGTCAGGGCAACCGCTCGGCCTGCGGGTCTCCCGCCTGCAGGCCCTTGACCTGGACCGCGAACTGGAAACGGCGATCGGCGAGATCCTGCTCGCCGCAACCGATTAGCGACGCTGCGGCAGGTCAGCGCCGGCCGGACCACTTCTGCAGGCGCTTGGCCGCTGAGGCCACCCGCTCGTCGGACGCGGTCAGCGCGATGCGCACGAAGTTCGCCCCCGCGTGTCCGTAGACCCCGCCCGGGGTGACCAGGATGCCGCGTTCGGCGAACCAGTCAACGGTGCCCATGTCGGATTCACCTCGGGTGCACCACAGATAGAGCCCGGCTTCGCCGAAGATCTGGAAACCGGCCCGGTCCAGCGCTTCCTGTAGCTGCTTGCGCCGGTGGCTGTATCGGCTGCGTTGCGCCAGCACGTGCCCGTCATCGATGAGTGCGGCCCTGGCCGCGCCCTGGACGGGGCTGGGCACCATCGAGCCGAGATGGCGGCGGATGGCGATCAACCTGGCGACGATGTCCGGATCGCCGGACACGAAACCGGCCCGGTAACCCGCCATGTTGGAACGCTTGGACAGTGAGTGCACGGCGAGCAAACCGCGGTGATCGCCGCCACTGACGTCCGGATGCAGGATCGACACCGGGGTGGAGTCCCAGCCCAGGTCGATGTAGCACTCGTCGGAGGCAACGACGACTCCGCGCGACCGCGCCCAGGTGACGATCTTGATCAGGTGGTCGACGCCCAGCACCCGTCCGGTGGGGTTGGACGGCGAGTTGATCCACAGCAGCGACACCCGCTCCGGACCGAGCGCGGTGAGCGAGTCGGCCCGGATCGCCTTGACCCCCGCCATGATGGCGCCGACCTCATATGTCGGGTAGGCGAGTTCGGGGATGACGACGACATCGCCGGGGCACAGCCCGAGCAGTGTCGGCAGCGAAGCGACGAGCTCCTTGGATCCGACGGTGGGCATCACGTCGGCCGGGTCGAGGTCGGTCACGCCGTGCGCGCGGGACAGCCAGTCGGTATAGGCGCGCCGCACCGCGATGGTGCCGTGCACCGTTGGATACCCGGGCGCCTCGGACGCATCCGCCAGTCCCGTGCGGACCGGCAGCGGCACCCTGTCGACCGGTGTGCCGACCGACAGGTCGACCAAGCCCTCCGGATGCGTCAGCGCCTTCTGCTTGGCCGGGAGGAGCTTGTCCCAGGGGAAGTCCGGCAGCCGGGAAACGGCCGGGATGATTCCCCGGCCGCCCGTCATCGTGGCCGGCGTCGGGCCTGCACCACCCGGCGCAACCGTGGGCCGGTCTCCCCCCGGGGGCGTCAGCTTTCCTCCCCCATCGGCGGGAGGGCCGCGATCAGCGGATCGTCCCGTTGGATCTTCCCGACCTTCGAGGCCCCGCCAGGTGAACCGAGATCATCGAAGAAGTCGACATTGGCGCGGGTGTAGTCGGCCCACTCGGCCGGCACATCGTCTTCGTAGAAGATCGCCTCGACCGGGCAGACCGGCTCGCAGGCCCCGCAATCGACGCATTCGTCGGGGTGGATGTACAGCATCCGGCCGCCCTCGTAGATGCAGTCGACCGGACACTCCTCGACGCAGGCACGGTCCAGCACATCCACACAAGGCTCGGCGATCACATATGTCACGTCGGTTCTCCACGCATTGGTCGGCACGCCATGGCACTCCTGTCGACGGAGTTGGCAGCCGAGAGGCACAGACAAGTATCCCCCGAGGCCGACCGTGCATCGAACGGCCCCACGGGCCTGCGCTGGGTGATCAGCCCGACACCGACTGGCCCGCCGTGCGTTGCGCCGTCAGTCGGTCGCGGAGCCGGTCGGCCCAGAGCAGCCCGACGGTCGCGGCCGCGGCCAGCGACCCGAAGCCGAGCAGCAGCATCACGCGCCACTGCCCGCGGATGACGGTGAGCGGCAGAGTCGGCATCACCGAGTTGTACTTCAGCACGAACCAGACCGACACGGCGAACCAGACCAGCACCGGCGCCACGGCGGCAGCCAGCGAGCCGGTCAGCCGGTAACAGGCGCGTGGACCCAGAATCATCGCCCCCACTCCGAGCAGGGCGCTGATCGGGAACGGCACCGAACCGATGTAGAGCGGCAGGAAGGCGAGACCGACCAGCGCCACGAACCCCGCCAGCACGCTGATCAGCACCACCAGCAGCCAATCCGCCGCATCCGGGGCGCTCCGCTTCACCGGCGCCGGGTGCGGGACCGAACCGTCCGGCAGGTCATCCGGGACCGGGCTGTCCGCGCTCATGCTGCACTCGCCGTCATGACAGGCCCGCGAAGAGGTCGGACGGCACCGATCCGTCGCTGCCACGCGGCGCCGCCTCACCGGACAGCAGCCGGTAGTACTCGTGATTGGCCAACGGTTGGGCGATGCGATTGGACAGCGCGAATCCGTTCGGCAGCAGTTCGACCTGCGTCGCGTGCGCGGTCAGCGCGAATTTCCGGGCCTGCTCCCGGCCGGCGACCGGCACGGCGAAGGCCACGTCACCGTCATCGGTGAGGAACCCCGTGTCCGCTGCCTCGGCAGTGAGATAACCGGCCGGCACGGTGTACTCCCGGAACGCCTGGGTGGTCGGCGTCCGCGGCCGAACGACAGCCAGCACCCTGGGCACCCGCCAGCCGGCCGCCGCCACCGCGGCGACGCAGACCTCATGCGCGGCAACGTGATCGGGATGTCCGTAGCCGCCATCGGCGTCGTAGGTCAGCAGCACGGCCGGCCGGACCTCGTCGATCACCGCGGTCACCGCGTCGACCGCTTGCTGATGGTCCGGACCGTCCGACCGGGCGCGCACGAACGCGCGAGGGTGCTCCGCCGACGGTGCACCGGCCATCCCCGAGTCGCGGAACGCACCCAGCCCGCCGATGAACCGGTGGTCGTCGATCCCCAGGGCCGCACACGCCGCGCGCAGTTCGGTGAGCCGATAACCGCCCAACTGGTCGGCCCGTTCGGCGGCGAGGCCCTGCAGTTCCTCGCCGATGACCTCACCCTGCTCACCCAGGCTCGCGGTCAGCAGGGTCACCGGTATCCCGGACGCCGCAGCGCCGGCCAGGGTGCACGCCATCGTCAGCGACTCGTCGTCGGGATGCGCATGGACGGCGAGCAGTCGGCGGGACACCGCACGATCCTAGGCGCGGAGTCGTCCGGTCAACGGCAGCGGCGGAGCGCTCAGGCGTCGGCGGTGCTGACGGCCGCGGCGGGTGACGAGCCGGCAGCGGGACTCGCGGGGATGCCCTTGACCATGTGCAGTGCGGCGTTCTTGGTCTCCAGGCTGATGTCCGTGACCGGGAAATGGCAGGCGGCGGTGTGGCCGTCCCCGAAGTCCACGTGGGGCGGCTCGACCTCGGCGCAGATCTCCTGGGCCTTCCAACACCGGGTGCGGAACCGACACCCCGACGGCGGGTTGAGCGGGCTCGGGACGTCGCCGGTCAGCATGATGCGCTGGCGGGTGCGCTCCGAGTGCGGGTCCGCCTCGGGTGCTGCCGACAGCAGGGCGACGGTGTAAGGGTGCTTCGGGTCGCCGTAGACGGCGTCCCGGCTGCCCGTCTCGGCCACCTTGCCCAGGTACATCACCGCGATCCGGTCGGAGATGTGCCGGACGATGGACAGGTCGTGCGCGATGAAGAAGTACGCCAGGCCCAGCGTGTCCTGCAGGTCCTCGAGGAGGTTGACCACGCCGGCCTGCACCGAGACGTCCAGCGCCGACACCGGTTCGTCCAGGATCAGCACCTCCGGCTCCAGGGCGAGCGCACGGGCGATACCGATGCGCTGCCGCTGCCCGCCGGAGAACTCGTGCGGGTAGCGGTTGCCGTGCTCCGGGGACAGCCCGACCAGTTTGAGCAGGTCACCGACCCGGTCGAGGCCGTCCTTCTCCCACATGCCGTGGATCTTGAGCGCCTCACCGATGATGTCGTTGACCGGCATCTTGGGGTTCAGCGATGCGTACGGGTCCTGGAAGACGATCTGCAGGTTCCGCCGCACTGCCCGCAGGTCGTCGGCGGACATCGTGGTCAGCTCCTGGCCGCGCAACCGCACCGAGCCGCTGGTCGGCTTGTGCAGCTGCAGAATCGCCCGGCCGGTCGTCGACTTTCCGCAGCCGGATTCGCCGACGACGCCCAACGTCTCGCCCGGGTCCAGGTACATGTCGACGCCGGACACGGCCTGCACCTTGCCGACCACCCGGCGGAACAACCCGCCACCCTTGACCGGGAACTCCATGACGAGGTCCTGGACGTCGAGCAGGTGGTCGTAGGTGGCCTCGGCGTCCGCGGCGGTCTGCGTGCTGGGTGAACTCATCGGCGTGCCTCGCTCTCCGTGCGGAAGAACGCCGTGGGATCCGCTGCCGCCGCCAGCTGGTCCCAATGGTGGCAGGCAGCGAGGTGGTCGATGGCATCGGTCGGCAGCAGCGCGGGCTCGTCCGTACGGCAGATGTCGGTGGCGAGCGGGCAGCGCGGTGAGAACGGGCAGCCCGTCGGCAGGTTGATCAGGGATGGTGGCGCACCGCTGATCGGCCGCAGCCGACCGGTGTCGCCGGATGATGGAATGGACCCGAGAAGCCCTGCGGTGTAGGGCATCCGTGGGTGGTAGAAGACGTCCTCGGTGGCGCCGAGCTCGACCGGCCGGCCCGCGTACATCACCAGCGTGCGATGAGCCATCCCGGCGACAACGCCGAGATCATGGGTGATCAACACGATCGCCGCGTTGAATGCGTCCTTCACCTCGATCAACTTTTCCAGGATCTGCGCCTGCACGGTGACGTCAAGAGCAGTGGTCGGCTCGTCGGCGATGATGACGTCCGGGTTGTTGATGACGGCCATCGCGATCATCGCGCGCTGCCGCATGCCGCCGGAGAATTCGTGCGGGTAGGAGTTGAGCCGAGCCTTCGGCTGCGGGATGCCGACGAGGTGGAGCATCTCCTCGGCCCGGGCAAAGGCGGCCTTCTTCGGCATCGCCTCGTGCGACAGCACCGCCTCCGCGAGCTGGAAGCCGATGGTGTAGACGGGATTCATCGCCGTCATCGGGTCCTGGAAGATCATCGCGATCTTCTGGCCGCGCAGCGAACGCTGCTCCTGCTTGGACATGGAAAGGATGTTCTTGCCACGGAAGGAGATGTTGCCGGTGATCCTGGCGGTCTTGGGCAGCAAACCCATCACAGCCATGGACGACACCGATTTCCCGGAGCCCGACTCACCGACGATGCCGAGGACCTCTCGTTCGTGCAACGTGTACGACACGCCTCGGACGGCGCGGACCAGGCCGTCCTCGGTGGGAAAGCCCACCGTCAGGTCTTCGACCTTCAGCACCTCGGCGGAACCGAAGGATTCGACCGACATGTCCCTGGCCGGGGTCAGATCGGTGCCGTCGGACGGTTCGTAAACCTGGAACAGTTCCGGGCTGCCCTCTCCGCGAAGGCCGTAGACGCTGCCTCCCGACGAGCTCCCGCCCTCGGTTCCGTCCGGACCCAGCGGCATCGTCATCAGGCACGCACCCTGTTCTGTCGTGGATCGTAGGCATCGCGAAGGCCGTCACCGATGAAGTTGACGCACAGTGCGATGGTGATGATGAACAGGCCCGGCCACCAGAACAGCCACGGCCTCGTGGCGAACGCGTTCTGGTAGGTCGAGACCAGAAGGCCCAGCGAGGTGTCCGGCGCCCGGACACCGAAACCGAGGTAGGACAGCGCGGTCTCGAGCAGGATGGCGCTGGCGATGGCCAGCGTCGCGGACACGGTGATGACGCCGACGGTGTTCGGCAGAATGTGCTTGAAGATGATCCGGTTCGGTTTCGCGCCGAGCGCCCGGGCCGCTTCGACGAATTCCTTCTCCCGCAGCGAGAGGAATTCGCCGCGCACCAACCGGGCGAGCCCGGTCCACGTGACGAACCCGATCACCAGGGCCAGCACGATCGGGCCGGATCCACCGAACTTCTGGCCGAGCACCGCGGCGATGACGAGCAGCGGGATCGTGATCATCACGTCGGTGAACCGCATCAGGCCACCCTCGACCCAGCCGCGGTAGAAGCCGGCCAGCGAGCCGATGATGACGCCGATGAGCGTGCTGACGATCCCGACGACGAACGCGATCATGAGCGAGATCTGGGCGCCGCGCATGGTCAACGCGAAATAGTCGCGGCCCAGATCATCCTGCCCGAAGGGATGGTCGCCGATGGAGAACGGCCACAGCGTGAGAGTGGGGGCGCCGCGGTTGACGACGATGCCTGGTGTTGCGTAGTCGTACTTCCACCAACCGGGGATCGGGCCATAGCCGATGGAGGTGTAGGCGAGCACGACGATCAGGAACAGGATGGTCAGGGAGATCATCGCTGCGCGGTGCCGGAAGAACCGGCGACGGACCAGCTGCGCCTGGGTCCTTGCCACGATGGCCAGGCCCTGGGCAGCAGTGCTGTCGCTCGGCGCCGACCCGGTGGGACTCGGGTCACCCGATTTTCCGCCCGCCGGTGGGACATCGACGGCCTTGTCGGTGGGGACCTTCTCTTCTGTGCTCATGACAGCCTGATCCTGGGGTCGAGGAAGCCGTACGCGATGTCGGCGATCATGTTGAACAACACCACCGCGGTGCCGGTCACAAGGAAGAAACCCATCACCGCATTGGGATCGGGAATCTTCAAGGCATCGTTGAAAAGTTTGCCCATTCCGGACCAGCCGAAAACTGTCTCGGTGATGATCGCGCCACCGATGACGGCACCGAAGTCGATGGCCATCAGCGTGGTGATCGGGATGAGGGCGTTGCGGAACCCGTGCCGGACGACCACCGTGCGCTCGGTCAGACCCTTCGCCCGCGCGGTGCGGATGTAGTCCGCGTTCATCACCTCGAGCATGGAGGCCCTGGTGTACCGGGTGTACGCCGCGAACGAGATGAGCACGATGGCGATGGTCGGAAGGATGAGGTGGCCCAGCTGATCGAGGGTGACCTCCCAGAAGGTGCCCTCGAAGTTCGGGGTCGTCGAGCCGATCGTCGCGATCACCACGCCGTTGACCTTCTCCGAATAGCCGGGGACGGCATCGAGCAGGTGCGACATGAAAACCAATGCGCTGCAGCCGAATGCCGTCAGCATGCAGGCCTTGATGGCCGTCGATCGGAAGATCCCGCCCATCGCAGAGCCGATCGCAGCGCCCACCACGAGGGCCACGACGAGCAGGCCGAGCACGAACAGGGTCGTCGGGTTCTCCAGGACGGTGTCGAGCGCGAAGTACGAAACGATGCCGACCAGCGCGGTGACGAGCGTGGCGTACAGGACGGTGCGGGTCTGGAAATCGGCGAAGAGCGCGGTACACGCGACCGCGGTGATGGCCGACAGCACCACCATGGCGATGGCGCTGATGCCCGGTTCGGTGAACCATCCCGACAGGCTCACGTAGCCGAGGACCACGCCGACGGCGAGCGCCCCGCCGGCGAACGCTGCCAACCGTCTGTTTCTGTTGCCGCCGACGATGGCCATCGCGACCAGCCCGACCAGCACGGCGATGATCACGATCACGACGATCGAGATGGTGGGTGATTTGAGCCAGGTGTTGAACTTGATCGCCAGGAATTGCTTCATCAGCACGGCGATCCAGAAGACCGGAAGTGAGAAGAAGAGGAAAGCCAGGAAGGTGACCGAGTAGTCCAGGCCTGAGTACTGCCGGAGCGCGGTCACCATGCCGACGGTCACGCCGAGCACGATCGCGGTGATGGTGGCGAACACGACCAGCCGCAATGTCGATCCCATGGCCACCGTCAATTGGCTGCTCACCGAGGCGCCGGTTGCGGTACTGCCGAGGTCGCACTGACCGATCAGGCAGCCGAGGGCACCCTGCAGCCACGCGAAGTAGCGCGGGATGATCGGAACGTCCAGCGACAGATTCCTGGTGAGGATGGCGATCTTCTGGGCCTTGCCGGGGTCGTTGGACTCCAGCAGGGCGGACCGCGGATCCCCCGCACTGGCGACCAGCACGTAGACGATGAACGTCGCCGCCAGCAGGACGAAGAACGAGATGAACAGCCGCCGAGCGATGAAAGAGAGCACCACACCTCCGACCCGAATGCCTGCATGACGGGTGGGAGCCGGTCACCGGCTCCGAACACCCCGATCGGATGACGAGCCGGGATGGAAGTCCCATCCCGGCTCGTCATCCGTGGTGGATGCGGATCAGTGTGATCCCCGTCCCCGGTAATTCACAATCAGGTGCGGGCCCATTCCTGCATGTTCCAGGTCGCCTGCGTCTGCGTCGCGTTGTTCGTGACGCCGGTGATGTTCGGCTTGTACGCCGTCACGCCCGGGAAGGCGAAGATCGGGAACGACCAGAAGTTCTTCGACATCTGCTGATCGGTGGCCTGCAGCAGCGGCGGAACCTTCTCCGGATCCACCGTCTGCGCGAGGGTGTTCAGGGTCTGATCCAGCTCTGCGTTGCCCCACCCGGAGGTGTTCTGGCCACCGTTGGACAGGTACAGCGGAGGAACGGCGCCGTTGAGCCCCGATCCCGCCCAGGCGAACAGCGCGACGTCGTAGTCGCCGCCGTCGAGTGCCGGCCCGAACTTGTCGCTCGAGAGCGGCGTGTCCTGGATGTTGAAGCCGGCCTGGTCACAGGACGCCTTGGTCAGCGCGACCTCGTTGGTACGGCGCGGGTTCGGATCGATGTGGATGATCCGGATCGTCTTGCCGGGAGCTTCGCCGGACGCCTGGTAGGCCGCCTTGGCGCCCTCGAGATCGACCTGGTCGTACGCCTGGAAGCCGGACGCCGCCGCGGCGGCGTCGTAGCCGTCCTGGAAGTTGAGCACGGTCAACGAGTCGAGGATCTTCGCCTCGGGGTTGGCCGGGACGATCAGGTTGTCGACGATCTGCTGGCGCGGTGCGCACTTGAAGAACGCCTCGCGCAGCTTCTCGTCCTTGAACGCGGTCTTGGTGTTCAGGTCCATGTGCTCGTAGGTGAACTGCGAGCCGAAGTCGGCCTTCACCTGGTCACCGAGCGCCGCCAACTGGGCGTTGGTGTCGGGGTTCGGCTGCGGCTGGATCACGTCGACCTCACCGGACTGCAGGGCGGAGACCTGCTGATCCTGATCGAGGAAACGCATCACGACCGTCTTGGTCTTCGGCGGGGTACCCCACCACTTGTCGTTGGCGACCAGTGTGACCGACTGGCCCGGATCCCACGCCGACACGATGTACGGCCCGGAGGACGGGATCATCGACGCCTTGGGCAGACCCTTGGCCTTGTCCAACGTCCAGCCGGTGTTCCAGAAGTCCGCGATCTTGGTCAGGGTCTTGATGTCATCGGTTTCGACGGCCTTGATCAGCCCTGCGTCATCGGTGCCCGCGGCCTTCGCGGCGACGTGCGCCGGCAGGAACGCGTTCATCTGGGCGTTCCAGTCCACGAACGGCTTGTTGTAGACCAGGGTGATGCTCTTGTCGCCTTCGGCGCACTTCGGCTTCTCGGTCTCATTCCAGCCGGTGGTCGCGGCGGCGTCGAACAGGAAGGTCGGCTCGGCCGGGGCCTTACCGGGCTCGTTGATCGTGCCGTCCTTGTTGTAGCGACCGGACGCGGACGCCCAGGTCAGCAGGTAGTCGGCGCAACCGAGCGGCGTGCCGTCGGACCAGACGGCATTGTCGTTGAGCGTGTACTTGACCGTCAACGGGTCGTCGGACAGCTTTTCGATCGTGCCGAATTCCTTGTCCTCCTGGTACTTGCCCTTGTCATCGATGAGCCAGAAGTTGCGCATCACCTGGTTGACAACCGTCACGTTCGCCGTGGCGTTGCCGGCACCGGAGAGGTTGTTGTAGTCGTACCACTCCTGCTCGGCCGCGTAGGTGATCGTGGTGTCGGCGGTTCCGCCGCCGCCGGCGTCGCTGCTCGCCGCACTGCCGCTGGCCGACGATTCGCCGGACCCGCCTGCCGCGGACGATGCGGACGTTGTGGAGCTGCTCGACGAATCGCTGCTGCCGCCACAGGCGGCGAGCACCAGCGCTGCCGCAGCTGCCAGAGCAGTGAAAGACACTGCCCGCGTTCTTTTCATTGACAATCCTCCTTGTGACGGCACAAGCACATCCCTGCTCGGCCCCCATCGACCGACCAGCGGATCAGGTGCGACGCTCGTCACCTACGTGTCCGACCTGACAGACCTTACGAGTTCTCGCAAGGTGCGGACGCACCGACGGGCTAAATCGTGACCGAAGGTTAACAACACTGGTCGTTGAGGGCGGACCATCACGCCTGAACGGGAGTTTTCCGGACCATCGGTAAACAAAGATCACTCGAACGGCAGAACGGCAGGAAGTTCTCGGGTGACGCGGGAGGACGACCGTACATAGTCCGGTGCCCACGCAACGTCAGGTGACGGGCCAATCACCGAGACCGGCGAGCGGCCCGGTCCAGTTCCAGTTCTCGTGTGGGCCGTCCAGCACGGGACGCAGCGACGCCGAAACCGCGAACATCGTGGTGGGTTGCAGCAGCGGCACGACCGGCAAGGCGGTCCACAGTGCGGGATCGGCGACGGCGACAGACCCACTTCCTGTCAGCGCGCGCACCAACGCCGCTTGCGTCACGGGATCGCAGTAACCGGAGAGGTTCCCCGTTCGCGGCGGGACGACGGCCTGGTCGGCAGGCGCTCCGTCGTCGGGAGCGGGAGTCGGGGTTGGCCCCACAGTCTCGGGCACAGTCTCGGACGTCGCGGTCCCGGGCGTCGTGTCGAACCCGATGGTCGGCAAGGCGGCGCTCGTGGATCCCGTCGTCTCCACCGGCGGAACGGGCGTCTCGGCCGGCGTGCTGGTGACGGTCGACCCGACGCCGAGCGGACTGCTCACCGGACAGCCGAACGCGGAGGCCGCCGATGCCGCGTCGGAACTGGCCCGAGGCAGCCCGATCAACCCGAGATCGACTGCGCCATTCGCCATCCGGGTGTTCACCAAGGCGGCCGGCGCGTCGGCCAGGAGGTCCACCTCGATGCCGACGGCAGCGAGCTGGCGCTGGATCGAACGGGCGGCCGCCGCGAGCCGCGGGTCACCGCTGGGATACCCGAGGGTCAGCCGCAGCACCTGGCCGCCCTTCTCCACATACAGCCCGGTGCCCGTGTATCCGGCGTCGGTGAGCGCCGCCCGGGCCGCGACAGCGTCACCGGTGCCGACCGCGGGAGGAGGAGATCCATGCTCCGTCGCTTGCGAGGGCAGCCGGACCTGCGAGCCGACCGCTACCCCGCCGGAGATCCATCCAGCGGTCAGGTCGACAGCCAGCAGGGGCTGGTTCATGGCCACCGCGATCGCGGTACGGACGCCGGTGTCGGCCGTCGCACCAGAGGTGGTGTTGAAGATCAACTGAGTGGTCAGCGGTTGCGGCACCGTGACCCGACGATCCGGCGGTACCGCGCTCGCCACGGCCTCCGCCATGGCCCCGTCGGGCGCGAACCACAGTGCCTGGACATCACCGCGGTCGAAGGCGGCCAGCAGGTCCTGCGGGTCTCCCAGCCGGAGTACGGCGGCGGCCGGACCGGGCGGGGCCGCCCAGTACTTGTCGTTGCGCGCCAAAGTGATCTGGCCGGTGACCGCGTCGTAGGACGTCATCCGGTAACGGTTAGCCGACAGCGGCATGTCGTTGCTCAGGGCCGCGGACCAACCACCTGGGAAGTCCTTCATCAGGTGGCTCGGAAGCAGCGGGGAGAACAGCGTGCGCCAGTCCGGGAACGGTGCGGAGAACTGGACCTCGACGGTCTTGCCGGCGTTCCGTGAGCGAACCTCCGAGATCAGCTGATACCCCGCCGGGTTCACCGTCCCCGGTTGCACCTGCATCTGTGCCCAGAGGTAGGAGAAGTCCTCGGCGGTGACCGGGGTTCCGTCGGACCAGGACGCGTCGCGGTCGAGGGTGTAGGTGACGGTGAACGGGTCCTGCGAGGTGACGGCGGCGTCATCGATGACCTCACCGTCGGCGGTCAGCAGACCGGCTGAGGTCATCACGAACGTCGACGGCAACACCAGTGACGCCACCGCCTGCGCCGCAGGGGAGAAATCGGCGATGGCGTACGGGTTGAATCCGGTGATGCGGCCACTCGAGCCATCCACACCGACCACCACGGTGCCGGCCGGCGACGGCGCGCCCGGCACGGTCGACGGGCCGCTGGGGGCGATCGGCTCCGGGAGACCCGGCGGGGTACAGGCCGACAGGGCGAGCACGCACGCCATCGCCAGCATCACCGAAACACGTCGCCGCCGCACGGCTCAACCCTACGGAGCGGTGGTCACTTTGAGCGGGAGCGCGCCTTCGCCCGGTCGGTGGCGGCCAGCGCGACCTTCCTGATCCGCGCTGCCTTCGGCGTCACCTCGACGCACTCGTCATCGGCACAGAATTCCAGGGCCTGCTCCAGCGACAACGACCGCGGCGGCACCAGATGGACCAGCTCGTCACCACTGGACTGGCGCATGTTCGTCAGCTTCTTCTCCTTGGTGATGTTGACGTCCATGTCGTCGGCGCGGGAGTTCTCGCCGACGATCATCCCCTCGTAGACCTCGGTGGTCGGCGGCACCAGCATGGTGCCGCGCTCCTGCAGGTTGAACATCGCGAACGGGGTGGCCTTGCCCGAACGATCGGCGACCAGCGAACCGGTCGGCCGGCCGCGCAGCTCCCCGGCGTACGGCTCGTAGCCGTCGAACACGTGGTGCGCGATGCCGGTGCCGCGAGTGTCGGTGAGGAACTCGGTGCGGAAACCGATCAGGCCGCGGGACGGGACATGGAACTCCATCCGCACCCAGCCGGTGCCGTGGTTCGTCATCGCCTCCATCCGTCCTTTGCGCAGCGCCAGCACCTGGGTGACGGCGCCGAGGTACTCCTCCGGCACGTCGACGGTCAGCCGCTCGAACGGCTCGTGCACCTTGCCGTCGACGATCTTGGTGACGACCTGCGGCTTACCGATGGTCAGCTCGAAACCCTCGCGCCGCATGGTTTCCACCAGGATGGCCAGCGCCAGCTCGCCGCGGCCCTGCACCTCCCAGGTATCGGGTCTCTCGGTGCTGAGCACTTTGATCGACACGTTGCCGACCAGTTCGGCGTCGAGCCGGTTCTTCACCTGGCGCGCGGTCAGCTTGGTGCCGCCGTCCTTGCCGGCCAGCGGCGAGGTGTTGATGCCGACCGTCATCGAGATGGCCGGCTCGTCGACATGGATCGGCGGCAGTGCCACCGGGTTCTCCGGGTCCGCGAGGGTCTCACCGATGGTGATGTCGGCGATACCCGCCACCGCGATCAGGTCGCCCGCGGTCGCGGACTCGACCGGCACCCGATCGAGGGCCTCGGTCATCAGCAGCTCGGTGATCTTGGTGCGCTGGACGCTGCCGTCCTGTCGGATCCAGACGACCTGCTGGCCCTTGCGGATGGTGCCCTCGATGATCCGGCACATGCCGATCCGGCCGAGGAACGGGGACGCGTCGATGTTGGTGACCTGCGCCTGCAGCGGCGCGCCCTCGGTGAAGACGGGCGCCGGGATCGCCTCGAGCAGGGTGTCGAACAGCGGGTCCAGGTTCTCCGAATCCGGCATCTCGCCGTTCGCGGGCTTGTTCAGCGATGCCCGGCCGGCGCGGGAGGCACAGTAGACGATCGGGAACTCGATCTGCTCGTCGTCGGCGTCCAGGTCCAGGAACAGCGAGTACGTCTCGTCGACGACCTCGTCGATCCGGGCGTCGGGACGGTCTGTCTTGTTGATCACGAGCACGACGGGCAGCCGCGCCTCGAGCGCCTTGCGGAGCACGAAGCGGGTCTGCGGCAGGGGCCCCTCGGATGCGTCGACCAGCAGGACGACACCGTCGACCATCATCAATGCCCGCTCGACCTCGCCGCCGAAATCGGCGTGACCAGGGGTGTCGACGATGTTGATGACCATGTCACCGCGCCGGACGGCCGTGTTCTTGGCCAGGATGGTGATGCCTTTTTCGCGCTCCAGGTCGCCGGAGTCCATCACCCGGTCGGTGACCGCGGAGCCGACGCGGAAGGCGCCCGACTGCCACAGCATGGCGTCGACCAGGGTGGTCTTGCCGTGGTCGACGTGGGCGACGATCGCCACATTTCGCAGGTCGGAACGCAGGGAACGGACAGCCACGACTGGATCTACTCCTCGGATTGGGTGGCGCGCCGCCTTCGTATCCGGAGCGCCGATCGGCCACCCACCCGGCAATCCGGCGCAGTGCAGCCCTCCGAGTCTACCGGCGGTACGGAGCGTCCCGGTTCGGTCCGCCCCGATCGTCGGTGTTGTCCATTACATTCACCGTGCGCTCACCGAGCGCTGACCGGCGAGACGACCGCAGGAGAGATCGATGACGCAACCACCGGCCGCCGATTTCCCGCTCGGTCCCGACGGGCTGCCCGACCTGCCACTTCGGGTGCTCGAGGACGACGAGAACGTGCCGCCCCGTCCCGAGGAGACCCTCGCCGACGAGGAACGGACCGACCCGCATCAGCCCTGAGTTTCAGTCGGCCTTCTTGATCCCCGGGAAGCCCGGCATCGGGCGAATGTCCGGGTCGATGACGTCCTGGGCACCGCGGTGTTCCCGGGCCGACTTATCCGCGACCGGAGCCTGGAAGTCGTCCCCCAGCGGCACCGCGGTCGGATTGAGCACCCTCGCCAGGAACGACCGGGTGCGTTCGTGCTGCGGGTTCCCGATGACGTCTTCGGCGGTGCCCTCTTCGACGATGTAACCGCCGTCCATGAACACCACCCGGTCGGCGACGTCCCTGGCGAACGACATCTCGTGGGTGACCACCATCATCGTCATGCCGTCGGCCGCGAGGCCGTTCATGACGGCGAGCACTTCGCCGACCAGCTCCGGATCCAGAGCGGAGGTGGGCTCGTCGAAGAGCATCAGGTTCGGCGACATCGACAGCGACCTGGCGATCGCGATCCGCTGCTGCTGCCCGCCGGACAGCTGCGCGGGGAACGCATTCTCCTTGTGCGCCATGCCGACCCGCTCGAGGTTTTCCATGGCAATCTTCTCGGCCTCTGACTTGGAACGCCCCAACACCTTGATCTGCGCGACCGTCAGGTTGTTCAGCACCGACAAGTGCGGGAAGAGGTTGAAGTTCTGGAACACCATCCCGATGTGCGTGCGGACCTTGTCCAGATCGCAATCGGGGTGGGTCATCTCGTCATCGCCGATGAAGACCTTGCCACCGGTTGGAGTCTCGAGCATGTTGACGCAGCGCAGCAGCGTCGACTTCCCCGACCCCGATGGGCCGATGACGCAGACCACTTCGCCCGGATAAATGTCCAGGTTGATCTGCTTGAGTACCTCGACCGGACCGAAGGACTTGACAAGGCCTTGGATCGAGATGGCGGGGACGCTCTTGTCGACCGGTTGTGCGGTCACGGTGCTCACCTGGCCCTTGCGTGGCGGATCTCGAGTCGGCGGACGAGTTGTGACAGCGGCAGCGTGATCACCAGGTACAGCAGCCCGCCGACCACCAGCGGTGTCGAGCTGGCGAACTCGACCACCTTGCTCTGGCTGAACTTCGTCAACTCGTACTGGCTCAGTGTCACCCCGAGGACGTAGACCAGCGAGGAATCCTTGACCAGCAGAATGATCTCGTTCGTCAGCGGCGGGATGACGATGCGGAAGGCCTGCGGTAGCACGATGGTGCGCAGGGTGCGTCCTGGGGACATGCCCAGCGTGCGGGCCGCCTCCACCTGGCCCTTGGGCACCGCCTGGATGCCGGCCCTGATGGTCTCGGCCATGTAGGCCGCCGCCGTCAGTCCCAGGCCGACGGTGACCTGGCCGTAGAAGCCACCCGGGAACTGGAAGCCCGGAAATGCCCGCGGGATGCCGAGGGCGACGAGGAACAGCACCAGCAGCGACGGCAGCCCGCGGAAGAGTTCGACATAGGCGGTGCCGAGCCAGCGGTAGACGCGGACGTCGGACAGTCGCATCAAGGCGATGATCACGCCCACGACAAAGCCGAACAGGAACGCCAGAATGGTGTAGATCAGAGTGTTCTTCAGCCCCGTGGTGAGCACCTCGGGGAACATCTGCAGTGCAACGTCGATGTTCAGGAACGACTTGGCGAACTGAGACCAGTCGGCCAGGAACCCGATGACCACGAGAACCGCGATACCGATCGCGTACTGCACCCAGCGGAAGTACTTCGCGCGTTGGCGGCGGGTGATGGCCATCGAGACTCCTCGGGCTGCGGGGGCTGGTGGTTCCAGCGATCACGTCCGGTGGCGCGGCGCGGTGCCGGCCACCGGACGTGACGGCGTCAGCTGCTGGGAGCGGCGCTGCTGCTGGCCGCTGAACCACTAGCTGAGGCGCCACCGCTGGCGCTCGGCGGCGGGGTCCCGATCCACTTGGTGTAGATCTCGTCGTACTTGCCGTTGGCCTTGGCCTCGTCGATCGCGCCGTCGATGACCGCCTTGAGCTGGTCGGCGCCGAGCTTCATCCCGACGCCGTACTTGTCACCGGTGTCGAACTGGGCGACCACCTTGACCTGGCCGGCATTGTCCGTGACGACCTGGTTCCAGACCGGGATGTCGTTGACGGCCGCGTCGATCTGGCCGGTGAGCAGTGCCTGCGACTGCGACGGGAAGTCCTGGTACTCGACGATTTCGTACCCGTTCGCGTCCTTCTGCGCCTTCAGGTAGTCCAGCCCGGTGGTGCCGGTCTGGCCACCGACGCGCTTGCCGGACAAGGACGCCAGGTCGGTCGCGGTGCTGGCCTCGGGGACGACCAGCGCTTGGTTCGCGTCGAAGTACGGCTCGGAGAAGAGCATGACCTTCTGGCGTTCCGGGGTGATCGACATGGCGGCCGCGGCGGCGTCACACTTGCCGGTCGCGGTGGCGTCACCGGACTTGATGCCCTCGAACGGGGTATCGATGATTTTCTGCTCGACACCCAGCTTGGCCGCAGCGAGATCGAGCAGGTCGACGTCGAAACCGACGACCTTGTCCCCGTCGGTGAACTGGAACGGCTTGTAGGACAGTGAGGTGCAGACCGTCAGCGCGGTCGGGTCGATCAGCGCGGCCTTGGCGGCCTCGACGTCGGCGCCGCCGGCCGCGGCGGAACTGGCCCCTGAACCCGTCTCCGCGGCCGAAGACGTGGAGGAGCTGCTCGAGTCGCTGCTGGAACCGCAGGCACTCAGGACGAGCGCACCGACGGCAGTCGCACCGATGACGGCAAGCCGTAGCGAGCGTCGAGGACTGTTTTTCACTATTACTCCCAGTAAGGCGTGGGGCGGGAAACCGGCTCGGCAGCCCGCGGCTTAGCTCATCCGAGGCATACTGCCACGTCGTTTGTTCCGGTTATGTGTCATGTGCGCAACGAAGCCAGGACATTACCGCCGCCGGTGACGATAACGGCGGATCAGGTTGCCCCGCCCAGGACACCGGCGACGGCCGGCAGCAGGAGCCGATCCGCCGGGAGCCAGTCGAGTTCGGCCAGCTCACCCGGACCGACCCAGCGGGCGTCCCGATGCTCGCGAAGCTGCAGTTCACCGGCCGTGACGCGGGCGCTAAAGCACCGCAGGATGGCGCCGTTGTCCAGTTCCAGCGCGTCGCCGATCCGCTCCCCGACCGTGATTTCCAGGCCCAATTCTTCGGCGATCTCCCTGCGCAGCGCGGTCTGTTCCGTCTCGCCGGGATGGACCTTGCCGCCCGGTAGCTCCCACTTCCCGGCCAGCGCCGGCGGGACGGTTCGTTGTGCCGCGAGCACGGTGCCGTCCTTTTCGATGGCGGCCGCGACGACGGCGCGTTCGTCTTGTAGCGCCAGCACGATGATGCCCAGAAGGGTCCGGGCGGCACGGCGGGCCCGCCGCCTGGCAACCGGGCCGGCCACCGGGAACGATGTGGCCACCTCGCAGTCCAGGGTGAGCTGCACACCACCCGCGGTCGGCACCGCGCTGAGCAGCACCCGGCAACGGTCCAACGGCCCGGCGACCAGGTCCAGTCCCGGCAGGTCGTCGTGAAAACTGACTCGGAGCAACAGCCGGTGCGGTGGCAGCCACCGGTCGGTACGCCGGACGACGGCCGACTGCACGCTCATCAGCTGACCGTCGACCAGCTGACCGTCGATCAGCCCGGCCGTCGGCCCGGGCGCAGGCGCCAGTTCGGCCCGTGCGTCCATCGCCCGGGCCGTCCTGGTCCAGACGTCGGCCCGCCGGATCACCCGGACGAGCACTGCCAGGGGGGCATCGAACAGGGCAGTCGCCCGCACCAGGGTCATCGGGCCGCCCCTTCCGTCTCGGGCACCGGCGGAGTCGACACCGGAGCCGGCATCGCAGCGGCAGGGCCGGGCAGCACAGCGGTCCCGGCCCGGTCCAGCCGCAAACGCACCAGGTCGCCCGGCTGCACCACCGCATCGGCCGCGCCGACGGCAGAGACCGGTCCGACGCCGGCCACAGCGACGGTCAGCTGTAGACCCTCAGGCGACGCCGAGGCGAACACCGCCCGGCCCGCCAGCGGCCCGGCCGGATCCAGCCGGAGCGCACCGGGTCGGAGGGCAAGCTGCTCACCGGGTCCCGGCCACCGGCCACCCGTCGATGACGCGCCGGCGAGCACTCCGGAAGACAGGAGTGCAGCCGCCGCGTGCTCGTCCAGCACCGAGCTGTAACCGACGAAGCCTGCCACCCACTCGTCGGCCGGAGCGGACCACACGTCGCGCGGACTGCCGACCTGCGCGAGTCTGCCGGCCCGCATCACGGCCAGCTCGTCGGCGACCGCGAAGGCCTCCGATTGATCGTGCGTGACGAACAAGGCGGTGGTCCGGGTAGCGGTCAACACCGTCCGCAGATCGGCGAGAAGCCTTGCCCGTAGCGAGGTGTCCAACGCCGCCAATGGCTCGTCGAGCAGCAGCAGCCGGGGGGACGGGGCCAGCGCACGGGCCAACGCGACCCGCTGCGCCTCGCCGCCGCTGAGCGTGCCGACCCGGCGTGGCCCGTACCCGGGCAGGCCGACCAGTTCCAGCAGTTCCTCGACCCGCACCGCCGCCGCATCTCGTCCCACTCCTGCGCGCCGCAGACCGTAGGCGATGTTGCCGGCGACGTCCCGGTGCGGGAACAGCACTCCGTCCTGGAACATCAGGCCGAAGCCGCGGTGGTGAACCGGGACGCCGTCCAGGTCGGTACCGTCCCAGCGGATCACCCCTGCCTCGACGGGTTCCAGGCCTGCGATGGCACGCAACAGCGTCGACTTTCCGCAGCCGGACGGACCGAGCAGGGCCAGCACGGCGCCGTCCGGGACCCGCAGATGGACGTCGTCGACGGCTTCCCTGTTGCCGTAGGTGACCGCAACACCTTGCAGTTCCAGCATGATCAGAATCCCCCGATCCCGGGTTCACCGCGGCGGCCGCCGGCGGCTGCATCGACCAGGAACACCGACCCTGCGCACAGCACAGCGAGCACCACCGCGGCGGCGAGCGCCATGCCGGCGTTCACCGATCCGGGTCGGGAGATCAGCTTTCCGATGACGATCGGCAGGGTCGGCGTTTCGGGCCGGGCGATGAACGTCGTCGCTCCGAACTCCCCCAACGCGACGGCGAACGCGAACGCGCTCGCGCCGGCCAAAGCCCTGGACATGATGGGCAGATCGACCGACCACCACACCCTGATCGGACCGGCGCCGAGGACGGCGGCGGCCTGTCGCAGCCGGTCGTCGGCCGCGCGCAGGATCGGCAGCACCATCCGCACCACGAGTGGGATGGTCACCATGGCCTGCGCGATCGGGATCAGCAGCGGTGAGGACCGCAGATCCAGCGGCGGTCTGTCCAGCGCGATCAGAAACCCGAAACCCACGGTGACGGCGCTGACGCCCAACGGCAGCATCACCAGGGCGTCCAGCGTGCCGATCGCCCGGCCGGCGACACGGCCCCGTCGTCCCCGGCGCTGCGGGCGGCGGGCGAGCACCACCGACAGCAGGACGCCGATCACCACCGACAATGCCGCCGCGGCAAGGGCTGTGCGCAGCGAGTACCCCACCGCTTCGGTGACCGGGGCGATCAACTTGTTGTTTTCACCTGTACCGCTGAGCGCGCGGTAGTTGTCCAGTCCCCACCCCGTCGGCGTCTGCAGCGAGCGGATCACCAGCACCGCGAGCGGGGCGATGAGCGCGGCACCCACGACGGCGGTCAGCGCGACCGCCGGCAGGTCCGCGCGCCGGATCGGCCGGGCCAGATCGACCGACGCGCGCAACCGCAGCGTCGTCTCGTTGCGCCGGCGGATCACCGCCCCGACGGCCAGCACCGCCACCACGAGCAGCAACTGCAGCACCGAGAGCACTGCCGCGGCCTGCAGATCACCGATCTGCGCGGTCTGCCGATAGATCTCGGTCTCCAACGTCCCGTACCGGGATCCCCCGAGGATCAGCATGATCCCGAAACTGGTGGCGCAGAACAGGAACACCATCACGAAGGCGGCGGCGATCGCGGGCAGCAGGGACGGCAGCGTCACGGTGAGGAACACCCTGACCGGACCGGCACCCAGGCTCCGGGCCGCCTCCGCGGGCCGCGTATCCAGGTGTGCCCAGGCGGCGCCGACGGTGCGCACGACGACCGCGTAGTTCAGAAAGACATGCGCGGCGAGAATGACCAGGACCGACCCGTCGAGCGCCAGGCCGCCGAGCACTCCGTCAGCGGCGAACAGCGTCCTGAAGGCGAGTGCGACGACGATGGTCGGCAGCACGAACGGCACCGTCACCAACGCCCTGGCCGCCGTTCGCCCGCGAAAAGTGCAGCGGTACAGCACATGAGCACCCGGGACGCCGAGCATCACTGCCAGCGCCGCCGAGGCCGCTGCCTGCCACACCGTGAACACCGCGATCCGCTGCACCCGCGGTTTCGCCAGCGCCGCACCCGCGCCGGCGAGATCCAGCGAACCTCCCGGGAACAGTCCGCGTCCGAGCAACGAACCGACCGGGTAGAAGAAGAACAGCGCGAACATCGTCACCGGGACCGCGGTGATCAGCAGCAGGCCGGCAGCCCGCAGCCACCCGGGCGGGAGCGGCAGGCGATGCGGCGGCGGTGCCGTGACGGCGGTCATCTCGGTCAGGACCCGTCAGCCCTCGACCAGGTCCGACCACTGGGAGATCCAGGCGTCACGGTTGTCGGCGATGACGGCCGGGTCCAGCGTCGCCGGATCCTTCGCGACCGGCGCCGCCGCCTTCCAGGACGCCGGCAACGCCACCTCCTGGTCCACCGGATACACGTACATCCCCTCCGGGACCGACGCCTGGAACTCCGGCGACAGCAGGAAGTCGATCACCTTCTGTGCTCCTGCGGGGTTCTTCGCACCGGCCAGCACACCGGCGTACTCCACCTGCCGGAAGCAGGTGTCCAGCAGCGCGCCGGTCGGCGGCTCGGCCGAGGCAGCCGCGGCACCGGCATCGCTGGGAAGTTCGGCCGGTGGGGATGAAGCGTAGGAGACCACCAACGGCCGATCGCCCTTGCCGGAGGAGCCGGAGAAGTCGACCGTGTAGGCGTCGGTCCAGCCGCCGGTCACCTTCACACCGTTGTTCTTCAGACCCGTCCAGTACGCCTGCCAGCCGTCCTGGCCGAAGTGCGCGACCGTCCCCAGCAGGAAGGCCAGACCCGGTGAAGACGTCGCAGCGGACGGCGTCACCAGCAGGTTCTTGTATTCCGGCTTCGCCAGGTCCTCGAACGTCCTGGGTTCGGCGAGTCCCTTGTCGGCGAACCACCGGTGATCGACGTTGACGCAGACGTCGCCGTAGTCGACGGCGGTCAATCGGTCGTCGCCGACGCCGAATCGATCCGCCCCTTCGGGGGCCGCCGGAGAGGTGTAGGGCGCCAGGATGTCTGCCCTCAGCGCCCTGGAGGCGAAGGTGTTGTCGATGCCGAAAACGGCGTCACCCAGCGGGTTCCCCGCGGTGAGCAGCAACTGGTTGACCATTGCCCCGGCATCGCCTTGGGCCAGCACGGTGACCTTCAGCCCGGACGACTTCTCGAAGGCGGCGAGCATCGCGTCATCGACCACGAAGGAGTCGTGGGTGACCAGGGTGACCGCGCCCGACGCAGCCGCCGGGGCGGACGGCACCGTGGACGAGCCGGCTGTTCCGGTCGATCCCGAACAACCGGCGACCGCCACCGCGACCAGCGCCGTGGCGGCCAGCAGGAAACGCGTTCTGTGCATCATGTGCCCCTCCCGCTTCCGCGGTGTCAGGCACGGGGTCTTCGAAGGAGAGGACGTTCCTGCGCCGGCATGATCCGGATCAGGTTCGACGGTCCGGGACTTCGTGTCCCGCTCTCAGCCCGGCGCACCGGACTCCCGTGTCAGGGTCAAGTCTACGACTGCGCGGCCAGTCCCTGCCCGGGTGGTGTCGAGGTGGACGCCCGCACCCGCAGATTGACCACGGCGAACAAGGCCAGCGTCAGGACGCCCAGCAGCGGGTAGATGACGCCCAATCCGGACTGCCACAGCGGCCGGGACGCCGGCTGATCGATGTACTGCTGCGCGATCAGGATGCTGACCACATAGCTGCAGGTCGCCACCAGCCACGCGATCGCCATCGCGCGAACGGCGGGTACCCGTTGCCGCGGCCCGAACAGGCACCACAGCAGGAACGGCAGCACCCACACCCAGTGGTGCGACCATGAGATCGGCGACAGCAGCAGCCCGGTGAACTGCACGGCGAGCAGGGCGGCGGCCCGGTCCCCCGCCCGCAGACAGACCCAGGTCACCCAGATGCCCAGTACCGCCGAAGCCGCCGCCGCGACCAGCCATACGGAGGTGATGTCCTCGCCGGCAACTCGTGCGATGGCGCCGCGCAGGGACTGATTGATCGCCGACCACACCGGCCCCGTGCGGGCCGGGTCGAAGATCAGCTTCGTGAAGAAGCGCCAGGTCTCGTCCGGGAGCAGGGCGGCGCCGGCGGCGACGGTCAGGGCGAAGAACACGACGGACCAGACGACGGCCGACCATCGTTTCTGCAACAGGTAGTACAGACCGGTGATCGCCGGGGTCAGTTTGATCCCGGCCGCCAGACCCACCGACGCACCGGCCAGCCACTCCTTGCTCGCGACCGCACCCGCGAGCAGCAGCGCACACAGGAAAAGGTTGATCTGCCCGTAGTTGAACGTCGTGCGCACCGGCTCCAGCCAGAGTCCGAGCGCGGTGACGGTGACGACGATGCCGCGGACGTTCTGCAGTGGCCTGGGAGCCGGCTTGCCGGCCCGGCCCAGCAGTCTGAGCGTGCAGTAGGCCATCACCGCGAGCGCACCGAACGATGCCAGCTGCCACAGCACGCGGAGCAACGTCCACGGCAACCAGGTCATCGGGGTGAAGATCATCGCCGAGAACGGCGGGTAGGTGAACGGCAGGTGCAGGGGCTCGGAGAAGAAGTCGTACAGAGTGCCGTCGGTGAGGTGGCGCGCGCCGTCCACGTAGACCGCAAGGTCCACCATCAGGAACGGATCACCGCCGGCCAGGGTCGCCAGCACGTGCAGCACTCCGGTCACCGCGAGCAGGGCCCAGGGCCCCCAGGAGGATGCGACGAATCGCTGCAACGCCACCAGCACGACGAACGGACCTCCAGTCGACCGACCCCTCAGCGATCGTAGGGTTCCCGGGCGCCGCGGCCGGGAGCTACGGCAGTAACCCGCCGACGAGGCCGCCGAGCAGGTAGGTGACGGCCATTGCGATCAGACCGCCGGCAATGTTCCGCAGCACCGCCCTGCCGACCGGCGCCGAACCGAGCCGCGCGCTGAGCGAGCCGGTCACCATCAGCGCAAGGACGACCGCCACGACGGTCACCCAGGCCTGGGTAGTGATGACGACCCCGAGCAACGGGACGGCGGCGCCGGCGACGAAGGCCACGAAACTGGCGAGCGCGGCGTGCCACGGGTTGGTCAGCGCGTCGGGATCGATGCCGAGTTCGGCCTCGGCGTGTGCCCCGAGCGCGTCCCGTTCGGTCAACTGGATCGCAACCTGGCGGGCGAGATCGACGTCGATGCCCTTGCCCGCGTAGATGGCGGTCAACTCGTCCAGTTCCTCGTCCGGAGTCTCGGCCAGCTCACGGCGTTCCTTCTCCAGGACCGCCCGCTCGGTGTCACGCTGCGTCGACACCGAGACGTACTCGCCGACGGCCATCGACATGGCGCCGGCCATCAGTCCGATCAACCCGGCCAAGATCACCGGTCCGCGGGTGTCGGTCGCACCTTCGACACCCAGAACGATGGCGGCGGTGGAGACGATGCCGTCGTTCGCGCCGAGCACACCCGCCCGCAGCCAGTTCAGCCGGCCGGCCAGACCCGCATCATGGGGTTCGTCGTGAATGGGTTTCTTCTGCTCTGTCACCCCTGCAGGGTCGTCCTTTCCAGCGTTGTTTTCCAGCAAGCGAAGCCTCGCCTCAGTGCACGGTTTCCGCTCATCCTCTGTCGGCGAGCCCAGTGCCGCTCGCACTCTCGGACTCGTCCGGAGCCGAGTTCGTGGGAACCGTGTCCAGTTGGCCGCTGTCATACATCTCGCGCAGCACTGCCAAGAACTGTTCGCGGCGCTGCACCTGCTCGGCCCACTGCTCGTGGGGTAACCGCCGGTGTACCTGCGCGGCAACGGTTTCGATGACACTGTCGGTCCACGGGTCGTCGGCGCCGCGCTCGGCCGCCATGCGTGCATACGCCCGGCCGATGGTCCGGGAATGCTGCTCGATTCCTCCTCGGGTGTTCAACTCCGAAGTGGCGAACGGTCCGGACACCGCCCACCGGCGGCCCAGCCCCTCGGTCACCAGCGCGTCGACATCCTCGGTGCTGACGATGCCGTCGCGCACCAGGCACCAGGCCTCCCGCAGCAATGCCCCTTGCAACCGGTTGAAGACGAACCCGTCGATCTCCCGGGACAGCACGACGGGGCGGACTCCAGCACCGCGCAGCAACACGCAGGCGGCCTCGACAACTTTCGCATCGGTGAAGGGGGCCGGCACCACTTCGACCACCCGCAGCAGGTAGGGCGGGTTCGCCGGATGCAGCACCAGGCAACGGTTCCGGCCGGCGAGCTGACCTGCGATGCACGACATCGTCATGGTGGAGCTCGATGTCGCCAACACGGTGGAAGGTGGTGCGAGCTGGTCCAGTTCTGCGAAGACAGCCCGCTTCACCTGCAGCGATTCGACCACGCACTCCAGGACGACGCTCGCGCCCTCGACGGCCGCGACCAGCGATCGCGCGGCGGTGACCTGACCCGTCGCGGCGGTGCCGCTGTCGGCCGACATCCGGCCGACGGACTCCACTGCCGCCGCTGCACTGTCTGCGTCGGCATCGAACAGCCGAACCCGATGTCCCGCCCCGGCAAACAGCATGGCCCAGGCGCGGCCGATGGTGCCGGCACCGATCACCGCAAGCGTTCGCTCGATGGCAACCTCCCGCTGCAGATCCGCATTCGTACTGGCACCGAACTGCTCGCAATGCGACCCTATGGTCGCATGCCGTGCACGTTGTCGGAAGGAGCGCCATGTCAGGGACCGCAGCTCCGGTGCGCTCGGTGGACGTCGTCGACTCACATACTGCGGGCATGCCGACCAGGGTGATCGTCGGCGGGGTCGGTGACGTGCCCGGTGCCACCATGGCTGAACGGCGCTCATGGTTCCTGGAGCACGGGAATGGACTTCGCACCTTCCTGATGTCCGAGCCGCGTGGGCATCAGGCCATGACCGGCGCATTGCTGCAGAGCAGCACCCGACCGGACGCGGACGTCGGGGTGATCTGGATGGAGGTCCAGGGCTGCATCACCGCCTGCGGGCACGGCGCCATGGGTGTCGCGACGGTACTGGTGGCCACCGGACGGGTTCCGGTGGTCGAACCGGTCACCACGGTTCGCTTGGACACACCCTCCGGTGTGGTGATCACCGAGGTGGCCGTGCGCGACGGATGCGTGGGAGCGGTGACGATCACCGCGACCGCATCATCGTGCAGCGTCCTGGACGCACACGTCGACGTGCCCGGTCGCGGCACCATTGCCTACGACCTTGCCTACGGCGGAAACCATTGCGTCATCACCGATCTCGCGCCGTTGGGTATTCCGTTCGAGCGGTCCGCCCAGACCGAGATCATGGCGGCCGGCCTGGCCATCGCGGCGGCGGTCCGGGCCGAGCGCGCGCTGACCCACCCCGACGGCACCCCCGCGGAGCTGCGTCACGTCCAGCTGCTCGCCCCGGGCTCGGACAGCCGACGCGCCCGGCACGCGATGGTGATCACTCCGGGATGGTTCGACCGGTCTCCCTGTGGCACCGGGACCGCGGCAAGGATGGCACAGCTCCACGCGAGGGGAATGCTCGCTGTCGGCGATGATTTCGTCAACGAGTCCTTCCTCGGCACGTCTTTTACCGGCCGGCTCGTCGGTGAGGACTTCCGGCACGGCGCACCGGTGGTGCTGCCGACCCTGACCGGGCGCGCCTTCGTCACCGGTCACGGCACACTGGTGCTGGATCCGGAGGACCCGCTCCCGGACGGGTTTCTGCTGTAGGCAGGCCCCGTCAGTCCGCCCAGGTCACCGAGTGCCGCAGTCCCAGCTCGATGTCCGATGCGGTCTGCTGGACCAGCGGTACCAGGGCCCGCATGTCCTCGACGGATTTCCGCCCGATATGGGTGGAGAGATTGATCGCAGCCCGCGTCCGCCCGCCCCGATCGCGCACCGGAGCAGCGATCGCCACCAGCCCCTCCTCCAGTTCCTGGTTCACCAGCGCATATCCCGTGCTGCGGACCTTGTCCAATTCTCTGCGCAACGCGGCAGGTTCGGTGATGGTGCGCGGCAACAATGGCTTCAACTCGGTCGTGGCCAGATACTCGTCGAGATCGGCCGACGGCAGATTCGCCAGCAGCACGCGCCCCATGGCCGTGGCGTGAGCCGGCCGGCGGGCCCCGATGGTCACCGAGATGGTCATCAGTGCCGGACCGGGAACGCGCACCACGTAGACGATGTCGCCGCGGTCCAGGATCGAGCCTTCGCTGGCCTCCGACGTCTGCGCGACCAGCCGCTCCAGGTACGGCAGGGCCACCTCGGGGAACGACAGCGCCGACAGATACGAATAACCGAGCTCCAGCACCTGCGGGGTCAATTCGAAACGGTTGTTCTTGGTGGTGACATAGCCGAGTTCGGAGAAGGTCAACAAGAAACGCCGGACCGCCGCCCGGGTGAGGCCGCACTGCTGGGCGATCTCGGACACGGTCAGCGACGGTTTCTCGCCGCTGAACACCCTGATGATCGCCAGTCCGCGTTCGAGGGACTGCACGAAATCCCGCGAGCGCCCCGTCCTGGGACGATCGCCCACCTCCGCCTCACCGTCGAGTCGTATCGGCTCGCGCGGCGAGAGTTTGTTCACCACAGGGTCTCCCCCCGTTGCCGGCGAGCGGCCAGGCCGCCCGTCATCGGATGTGCGAAGCGCCGTTGAGGTCGACGGTCCCGCCGGTCAGGCTCGGGCACTGCCCGGAGGCCAGGAATGCAATGACGTCCGCGACCTCCTGTACCCCGACATGACGGCCCATCACCAGCCCCTCGGCGACGCGCGCGGCTGCAGCCTGGTCCATTCCTGCCGTGCCCATACCGCCGTCCACCACGCCCGGCGCGACGACGTGGACACCGACGCCGTCGCGTGCGTACAGCCGGGCGAAGGTCTGCGCGAGATTGCGCAGTGCTGCCTTCGATGCGGCGTAGGCGGTCGCCTCCGGCAGTCGTGAGCCCCGCTCCGCAGCCCAACTGGAAACCGCGACCACCGTCCCCGATCCGCGGGCCGCGAACGACCGGACAGCCTCACGCATCAACGCGCCGGTGCCGAGCACATTCACCCGCATCGCCTGCTCGCAACCGGCGTCCCATTCCTCGTCCGTGCCGTCCACCGGCGAGGACGGGTTGACGGCCGCGTTGGCCACCAGCACGTCGACCGGCCCGCAATCCAGGGCAGCGCGCCACAGCGCGCGGGCGCCGGCCGGCGTTCCCAGATCGGCTTGCAGAAAATGGTGGCGTCCGGAAGCATTGTGTTGCAGCGCTTCTCGCGCTCGCTCACCGCGGTTGAAATAGTGTGCGACGACGTTCGCACCCGCCCCCGCCAGGGTCGCGGCGGTGGCCGCGCCGATGTCACCAGAGGCACCGGTGAGCAACACGGTGCGCCCCGTGAGGGCCTCCGGATGCAGCAACATGACGCCCCTCACCCGATCCCGCCGTCGACGGCGAGTAGTTGCCCGGTGATGCCGTTCGACAGCCGACTGGTGAAGAAGACGGTCGCGTCGGCCACGTCCTGGGCGGTCGCCAGCCGGTGCAGCGCGGTCCCGGCTGCGGCCTGGGCCAGCGCCTGCTCGACCGACAATCCGGTGACAGCGGCCCGTGAGCGCATCCTGCCGATCAACGCCTGGGTAGCAACCGGCCCGGGAGCCACCGCGTTGACCCGGATTCCCCTCGGCCCGAGCGCCAGCGCCGCCGATCTGACAATGCCCAGCACGGCGTGCTTGCTCGCCGCATAGGAGGTGATGTTCGGGTCGCCGCGCCAGGAGTTCAGCGAACCGACCACGGTGATCGTCGACCCGTCGGCCAGCAATGGGGCGGCATGCTTGATCACCGCCGCGACACCGCGCACGTTGACGGCGAAGACCCGATCCCACTCCTCGAGATCCTGATCGGCCGGGTCACTCCAGGGCGGCACGATGCCTGCCGCCGCAACGACCGCGTCCAGTCCGCCGATCATCCCGGCGGACTCGGCGATCGCTGCTCGCACCGAGGATTCTTCGGTGACGTCGACGGCCACCGCGGGCCAGGGACCCGCCGCGCCGTCTCGCAGCGTCGCCGGCAGGTCCAGCACCACACCGTGCGCACCCATCGCGTGACAGCGCTTCACCACCGCCGCGCCGATGCCGTTGGCCCCGCCGGTCACGGCGATCCGCCGTCCCGACAGCAACGTCGCGGTCACGAGTTCGCCGCCTCTCGGAGAAGGGCGCACACGGCGGCCGTCTCGGACCCGAGAGGGTCGACATCGACGATGATCTCGTCCACGCCCGCCCGGCGAAGGTCCGGTAGTCGGTCGGCGACCGTCTCGTGCAGGCCGAGCGACCCGACCAATCGCAGCACCAGGCGCGGTCGACCCGTCCGACCGGCCGCGGCGCGTGCCTGCCGCACCACCTCGTACTCCGCCCGCAATCCCACCGGATCGATGGTTTCGGCGGCCTGCTGTCCGAGCCATCCGTCGCCGAGACGGCCGGCCCGGTTCAACGCTCTGGGCGAATGGCCGCCGACCAGGACCGGAACCGGGTGGACCGGAGCGGGCAGCACCAGGGTGGCCGGAGGTAAGACATAGCCGGGGCCGACGTGAGCGTCCGGCCGGCCCGTCCAGCAGTCCCGCAGCAATCCGATCCATTCCTCCATCCGGGCACCGCGATCCCTGAACTCCGCATTCAGCGCGGCGAACTCCTCGGCCAGCCACCCGGCGCCGACGCCGAGCACCAGCCGCCCGCCGGACACCGCGTCGATACTGGCCAGCTGCTTGGCCAGCAGCACGGGATTACGTTGCGGCAGAACGAGAACAGCCGTACCCAGCATCACGTCGGTGGTGACCGCCGCAGCCGCCGCGAGACTGATCAACGCTTCGATGTAGGGCGTGTCCGAGGGCCACGTCGCAATGCCATCGTCCGCGAACGGATAGAAGGAGGAGATCTTCTCCGGCATCACGACGTGGTCGGAAACCCACAACGAATCGAATCCTGCGTCCTCCAACGCGCGGGCAAGATCGGGAACCGCCGGGGCCGGGGTGCGACCGCTGTGCGGCAACTTCACCCCGATGCGAACGGTCAACCGGCGGCGCTCCTTCGATTCGAGATCGAACAGTTGCGATCGAGCAGGTGGAGATCGGAACAGGACCGGTGCCAAACCCGACCCATTCTCCCGAGCGCCCACCTGTGCGTCAAGCGCGCACACGCACGCTGTGCGCATGCTTGCACGTATTGCGTTCACTCGCTCCTTGTGCGAACATCGCGCCAGAGCGACCGTTGTCAGGCACGAACCCGCCGTCCCCGCCCCGCCCCGCCGGAGGTAGCGTCTGATATGCACGGCAGCCCAAGCCTTTCCGGCACCTTCATCGGCCTGGACCACATCGGGATCGGCGTCTCGGACATGGAGCGGGCGGTCTCGTTCTATGCCGAGCTGGGCTTCGCGGACGTGGCCTTCGACTATTCCGGGGACCTGCCAGGACTTGCCGACATCACCGGGCACGAAACGACCACAGCGCGGATCATCCTGCTGCGCAGCAACAATCCCACCGTTCTCGGCCGTGCCGCGATCAAACTCGTGCAGCTCACCGACCGTCCACCGCCCGCGCAACCGGCCGGCCAGGCCTGGGGCGAGCCGGGGATCTGTGAGGTCTGCGTCCACGTCAACGGCCAGGCGGATTTCTACCGGCGACTGGTTGCCGCAGGTCACACCGGACTGATGGATCCGAACGAGGCCGACCTCGAGCCCTACAACACCCATTGCGGTCTGTCCTACGTCTCCGATCCCGACGGAGCGAAGATCGAATTGATCGAATGGTCGACCCTCGAAGCGGGGTGGCCACACCCACGGGGACCGCACGGCGTCAATCATGTCGCATTCGGGGTGTCAGATATCGAACGTACTCAGGAGTTCTATGCGGGCATCGGCTTCATCGGCACATTGTTCGAGTCCGATGGCTACTTCGAACCGATGCATCCCTGGTTTGCTCCTCGGACACCACCACGGCAGCGCATGATGCTGCTCACCAGCCCCTACGGCGGTGCCCTGGAACCGGTGCAGCACTACCCGCCGTCACCCGACATGCGGGGTGAGTGGGGCCATCTGGGGACTTTCGAGTTCGCAGTCGGGACGCGCTGCCTGGAAAGGGCGCTCGACCGTCTCGATTCGCTGGGGGTGAAGTTGGCCGGCGACCCGGCCGAGATCGATCTTGGCGGCGGGGCGAGTTGGCGGTACGCCTATTTCCGGGACCCCGACGATCTGTTCGTCTGCATCACGGAAGTGCGCGCGTGACCGCGCCGGTGAACTCTGCAGCACCCCTGGTGGAACTCCGTGGCGTCCGGAAATCGTTCGGAAAACTCGAGGTGTTGCGCGGTATCGATCTCGACGTCCGAGCGGGCCAGCACGTTGTGATCTTCGGCCCGTCCGGTTCGGGGAAATCGACCGTCCTGCGCAGCATCAACATGCTCGAGCCGCCGACTTCCGGATCGTTGAAGGTGCAGGGCATCGAGTACGCGGTCGGGATCCCCGGCCAGCCGAAGGGGAAGACCGGCAAGCGACTGGAACTGCGCCGTTCGGTCGGGATGGTGTTCCAGCAGTTCAACCTGTTCCCCCATCTGACGGCGCTGGACAACGTGGCGTTGTCGCTCAGGTCGGTCCGGGGGATGAACAAGAACGAGGCGTCGCATCGGGCCGCCGAATCATTGCGCGACGTCGGCCTGCTGCCCAGGGCCGCCCACTATCCGGCCGAGTTGTCGGGCGGTCAGCAACAGCGCGTCGCGATCGCCCGTGCCCTGGCGTTGGATCCGGCGGTGATGCTCTTCGACGAGCCGACCTCTGCACTGGACCCGGAACTGGTGGGTGAGGTGCTGCGCACCATGAGGTCCGTCGCGGAATCGGGGATGACGATGATCGTGGTGACTCACGAACTGGGCTTCGCCCGCGACATCGGCGATCTCAACGTCTTCATGGAGGACGGTCTCGTCGTCGAGCAGGGCCCGCGTGGCTTCTTCGAGAACTGCACCAGCGATCGTGCCCGTGAATTCATCATGGCGGTGCGCTGATGAATGTCAGTGATTACGACTGGAGCTTGATCTGGGACAACCGGGCCATCCTGCTGGACGGACTCATGGTCGCGGTCAAGGTCTCGCTGGTCGCGCTGATCATCTCGACCTTCGGCGGGCTGCTGTTCGCGCTGCTGCGCATGGCCGGCCGACCATGGTCGTGGATTGCGTTGCTGTACATCAACATCTTCCGGGGCGTCCCCGCGCTGGTCAGCGTGATCTGGGTGTACTTCGGTGTGGCGCTGCTGTTGGGTGTCAACTTCACGGTGTTCCAGGCCGGCGTCATCGCATTGTCCCTGCTGTACAGCGCTTTTCTGGCGGAGATCTTCCGGTCCGCGCTCAGCGCCGTGCCGGCGGGACATCGGGAGGCGGGCCAGGCGCTGGGGCTGCGTGGCAGCAGGATCCTGATCTCCATCATCCTGCCGCAGGCGTTCAAGATCGCGCTGCCGAACATCGGCAGCATGTTCATCGGCATGATCAAGGACACCTCGACCTTCACCGTCATCGGGTTGCTCGAGGTGGTCAGGGTGACCCAGAACCTGGTGTCCCTGACCTTCCAGCCGTTCGTCCTCTACACCGCGGCCGCCCTCATCTACGTCGTCGCCGCCTTCGTCATCGACCTTGTCTTCCGGCTGCTGGAAAGCGCCTACGTCCGGCCGCCGAAGGGACATCTCGCCAGAGCTCTCCGTGCCCGGAAACACCGACGCATCGAGACCCTGATCGCCGAAGTCGCGGCAGAACCCGCGACCGAGAGCGGCCAGCTCACGAAGATCACGCCATGAACGGCGATCGCCGTCCCCGGCCCGAGGCGGTGTTGCCGCCACGCCGGTGAGTCTCCAGCGGGCGCATCCGTCGTCCCGCATCCCCAGCATCAGGAAGGAAACCCGTGTCCACTCGAACCACCTCACGCCGCGCCAGACGGCCGATGGTGCTCGCCGGCATCGCCGCCGTCGCGGTTCTGCTGGCCGCCTGCAGCAGCAACAGCTCGTCCAGCAGCAGTAGCAGCACGTCGGCGGCCGCAGCGACGAGTGCCGCATCCAGCGCGGCAGACACCGCAAGCAGTGCAGCCGCGACGTCGGCCGCATCGTCGGCCGCCGAGTCCTCCGCCGCACCTGCCGATCTCGGGCTGAACACGCCCGGGACCATGGTGGTCGGAATGAACCTGCAGTTCAAACCCGAGATGTACCTGGACAGCGCCGGTCAACCCGCCGGATACGACGTCGACCTGCTCAACAAGCTGGCCGACGACCTCGGCGTGACGCTCGACATCAAGAACCTGGACTTCAACGGGCTGATCCCGGGTCTGCAGAGCAAGCAGTTCGACCTCGTTTCGGTCGGACTCAACGCCACCGACGAACGCAAGAAGGTCGTCGACTTCAGCCGCGGCTACGTCCCCTACACCAGCGTGCTGGCGGTGAAGCAGGACAACTCCGATCCCGCGACCATCGACAACTTCAACCAGGCCGGCAAGGTGATCACCGCGCTGCAGGGTTCCACCGGTGAGCAATTGGCCAAGAAGACATTCCCGAACGCCACGGTCACCGGATTCCCGGACCAGAATGCGGCGCTGCTGGAGGTGGCCACCGGCCGCGCCGACGGGTCGGTCCTCGAGGACTACATCCTCGCGCAGTTCCAGAAGGCGAACCCGAATCAGCTCAAGGCAGCGGCTTTCGACCAGCCGCTGGAGATCTCTTACGGCTCCTGGGCTGTGCAGAAGGGCAACGAGGGTCTGGTGACCGCACTGGATGCCTTCCTGTGCAAGGCGCAGAACGACGGCACCCTTGCCGATCTCTACGAGAAGAACTTCGGTGTCGCGGACTTCCCGCCGATGCCGGAGGGCTGCTGAGTCCATGACCGTTGACGGGCACGGTGCAGACGTCCTGGTGATCGGTGGTGGTCCGGCCGGCATGTCCGCCGCCAGGGCCGCCGCCGACGCCGGACTGCGCACCGTGCTCGTCGACGAACGACCCACCCTCGGCGGGCAGATCTTCAAACAACCCGGTCCGGGTTTCCGGGTGAGCGAGCCGCGTCAGCTCGGCGCCCAGTGGCGCTACGGCCGCGCCCTGATCGATAGCGTCTTGATCAACCCGGCGTCGGCCGCGCCGATCGATATCCGTTCGGCTACGAGTGTTGTCAGCCTCGAGCCGGACGACTCGGGCCTCTGGTCGGCCTACCTGTTCGAGCAGGGTTTTCCCGTGTCCGAGCTCCGGGTGCCGCGGATCATCGTCGCGCCGGGCGCATATGACCGACCCGTTGTGTTCCCCGGCTGGACCCTGCCGGGGGTGATGACCGCCGGAGGGCTGCAGACGCTGGCCAAGACGCAGAGATTGCTGCCGACGGGCCGGATGGTGTTCGCGGGGTCCGGGCCGGTCGCCTTGGCCTTCCCCGCCCAGCTGGCCGGACTGGACGCCGACATCGTGACCGTTCTCGAAGCCGGTCCGGCCCCCCGGTTGCCGGACCTTGCCGGTATCGCAGCTGTCGCCCTGGGCAACCTCGACCTGCTGCGCGACGCGGCCCGATACCGGGCACAGCTGCTTCGTCGTCGCGTGCCGCTGCGCTACGGAAGGATCATCGTGCGCGCCGAGGGCGACCGGCGGGTGGAACGGGTGGTGCACGCCGCGGTGGGGGCCGATTGGCAGGTGCAGTCCGGTACCGAGGAGACCATCGATGCGCAGTTGCTCTGTCTCGGTTACGGTTTCGCGCCGTCCACCGAGCTGCTGCGGTTGGCCGGTTGCGCTGTCCGGCACGACCACGCGTCGCTCGGGCAGGTCGTCGAGCGCGATTCGTTCGGCCGGACGACGGTGCGAGGCGTTTACGCGGCCGGCGACGGAACCGGCGTCGAGGGTATGTACGTGGCGGTCGACGAAGGCCGGAGCGCCGGGATCGGCGCCGCGCTCGATGCCGGACGGCTGTCCCCTGCCGAGGCTCGAGCCGCCGCCACCGGTCCGGCGAGGCGGATCCGCCGGCGACGGGCACTGGCCGCCGCGACCAGTCGCATGTACCGGGTCGGCGAGGGAATCTTCTCCCTCGCCGATGAGCGCACCATCGTCTGCAGGTGTGAGGAAGTGACTGCGTCGTCGGTGTCCGCAGCCGTGGAGACCTCGGCCGACATCAATGTGGTCAAGGCCTTGACGCGCGCCGGAATGGGACCGTGTCAAGGCCGGAACTGCCAGCGGCACATCGCCGCGATGATCAGCCGGCGGCACGGGACCGGAGCTGACGAGGTCGCCGGGGCAACCCCGCGTGCCCCTGTGCGACCGGTGCCGATGGGCGCGGTGGCCGACCACACTGTGCTGGACCCGGGGCTGTTCCTGCCGCCGGGAGAGCCCGTTGGCTGAGCCGCATCTGCCTACCAGCACCGACGTCCTGGTGATCGGTGGCGGGATCGCCGGGACCGCGATGGCTTACTACCTGGCCCGGGCGGGCGTCGAGGTGGTCCTGCTGGACCGCGGCGAGCTCAACCGGGAGGCGTCCGGCACCAACGCCGGAAGCTTTCACCTGCAGTTGGCGATCCACCAGCTGTCCGGTGCCGGAACGGCGGCCGATCGTGAGCGCCTGCTGGCGGACGCCCGGCTCAGCCTCGAGGCGTCGCAGGTGTGGAACACCCTCGGCACGGACCTCGGCGGTGATCTCGGCGTTCACCAGACAGGCGGGTGGATGGTGGCGCAGACCGCTGACGAGCTGCGGTTGCTGCACGAGAAGCACGAGCTGGAATCACTGGCCGGAATCGACACCGATGTGGTTCCGGCCGGTGAACTGCGCGACCGGGCGCCGTACCTGTCCGAGCGTCTGCTGGGCGCGAGTTACTGCGCCGCGGAGGGCCATGCCAACCCACTGGTGGTGGCACCGCTCTACGCCCGCCGTGCCGTCGAGCACGGCGCCACCGTGATCGTCAATGCCGAGGTCCGGCAGATCGACGCGCAGTCCGGCTCGGCGGCGCGCCGCTTCACTGTGCACACCGGCGCTGGGCGGATCCGCGCCGCCAGGGTGGTCAATTGCGCCGGGGCGTGGGCCGACGAGTTGGCGTCGAAGGTGGGCCTGCGACTGCCGGTCCGCAGCGAGGGCCTGCACGTCAACGTCACCGAACCGCGACAGCGGCTGTTCCAGCCGATGATCCAGCACATCGGCCGGCGGTTGACGCTCAAGCAGAATGATGCTGGCACGTTCATCATCGGCGGCGGATGGCCGACCGGGACGGCGGCACGTCCGCGGCGTTACCCCACCACCTGGCACAGCATGGCGGGCAATCTTGCGGTCGCGGTGGACGTCGTACCGGCACTGGCCGATGTCCGGGTGCTACGGACCTGGTCCGGCGTCATCGTCTTCACCAATGACTTCTCGCCCATCGTCGGCGAGTCCGAGCTGGTGCCCGGCTTCTTCGCGTGCGTGTCCTCGACCGGGTTCACCTTCAGCCCGCTGTTCGCCCGGCAGCTCGCCGAGCGGATGGTCGAGCCTCCCCGGTCGGGTTCCGGGTTCCCGTCCAGGTATGCGCTCGACCGTGCCATGCACCCGGCTTCAGGTTCCGACGTGTCAGTACATCGTGAAGGAGTGCTCCATGAATCGTGACGACATCGATTGGCAGGGCTACTTTCCGGCGGTGGTCACCCCCTTCACCGAAGGTGGTGCGCTGGATCTGGACACGCTCAGTGACCTCGTCGAGTTCTACGCCGGCCAGGGCATGCACGGCATGGTGATCAACGGGACCTGCGGTGAGTGGTTTTCGCAGAGTCATGACGAGCGCAAAGCCGTTGCCGAGACAGCTGTGTCGGCATCCCGCGGACGGATGCGGGTGCTCGTCGGATGCACCGACTACACCGCTCAGCAGGTCATCGAACTCGGTCGTCATGCGCTCGGCGCGGGTGCGGACGGCGTGCTGGCCTCTCCCCCGCCGTACGCCAAGCTCTTTCCGAACGAGGTGATCGCCTACTACTCCGAGATCAGCGCGGGGCTGGACGGGCCGCTCGCCGTCTACAACTGGCCGCACGGGGCCGGGATCGACATCGACACCGAGCTTGCGGACCGGCTGGCCGACATCGACACCGTCGTGGCGATCAAGGACAGCACCCCGGATGCGGATCAGTTCTTCCGCACGTCGGCACGGGTCCGGGACCGGGTGCGGGTCTTCGGGCCGTACATGTCCGCCCGTGGCGTGCAGGTCTTGCGCACCGAAGGCGGCGACGGCTCCGTCGGTGGCGGATCCCTGTGGGGCCGGCCGGATCCGGGATTCTGGGAGTCGTACTGGGCAGGTGATTTCGCGGCCATGGCGGCGCATGCCGAGGTCACCGAGCGGCTGTTCCCGAAGCTGTGGTTGCCGGGCGGTTGGGCGGGCCTTCACGGCGCCTACCAGAGCCAGCTCAAGGAACTCATGCGGATGCTCGGTCAGCCGGCCGGGTACGTTCGCCGGCCGCGGCTGCCGATCAGCGACCAGCAGGCGCTGGCTGACATGCGGGCGGTCCTCGTCGAGGAGGGGCTGCTGTCGCCGGTCAGCACCGCGGCATCGTGAGGAGGCCACCCGCTCGCACCGGTCCTCGGCTCGACGGGCACGGGCTGCAGCGCGGCACGCCGGTGACGGTGCTGATCGACGGTGTGGCACGGACCGCATACCTCGGTGAAAGCGTTGCCGCCGCGGTGATGTCGGACGGTGAGCTGGAGTTGCGGACGACCACCGACGGCAGCCCCCGCGGGGTGTTCTGCGGCATGGGCGTGTGCTTCGACTGTCTGGTGGTGGTCGATGGCGTACCCAACACCAGGGCCTGCGTGACGTGGGTGAAGGACGGGATGGTGATCGACCGTCAGGTGGGCCGCGGAGCCACCTACCGTGAGGCCGCCGGCTCCCCAGGGCCGGACCATGGCTGAACGGCAGCGGACCAGCCCGCTGTCACAGACCCAGGCCGTCGACGGCGAGGTACTTGATGTCGGTGAACTCCTCGATGCCGTGCCGGGACCCTTCGCGGCCCAGACCGGATTCCTTGACACCGCCGAAAGGGGCGCCCTCGTAGGAGATCAGCCCGGTGTTGACCCCGACGACGCCGAATTCCAGAGCCTCACCGACGCGCCACATCCTGCCCAGGTCGGCGGTGTAGAAGTACGCCGCCAACCCGAACGGGGTGTCGTTGGCGATGCGGACCGCTTCACCTTCGGATTCGACCTTGATCACGGGCGCGACCGGACCGAACGTCTCCTCGCTGCAGATCAGCATGTCCGGCCGGACGCCGGTCAGCAGGGTCGGGGTGAAGAAGGTCCCGCCGAGCGGGTGCAGCCGGCCGCCGGTGACGATCCTCGCCCCGCCGCCGACGGCATCGGCGATGTGCCTCTGCACCTTTTCCACGGCGTCCCGGGTGATCAGTGGGCCCTGTTCGGAGGCGGGGTCGAAACCGTTGCCCACGACCAGCTTGTCGATGGCGGCGTGGAATTTGACGACGAACTCGTCGTGGATGCCGGCCTGGACGATGATGCGGTTCGCGCACACACAGGTCTGCCCGGCGTTGCGGAACTTGGAGGCCATCGCTCCGCTGACTGCGGCGTCGACGTCGGCGTCGTCGAACACCAGGAAGGGCGCATTGCCGCCCAGTTCCAGAGCCATTCGTTTGACGGTTCCCGCGCTCTTGGCCATCAGCATCTTGCCGACCTCGGTGGAGCCGGTGAAGCTCAGCACCCGCACCGACGGGTCCGCTGTCAGGATGTCGCCGATCATCGACGGCTCGCCGCAGATCACACTCAACACGCCCCGGGGCACACCCGCTCGGTGAGCGAGTTCAGCCAGCGCCGTGGCCGACAGCGGTGTCTCCTCGGCGGGTTTGACGATCATCGGGCATCCTGCGGCCAACGCGGGAGCCGCTTTGCGCAGGATCATCGCGGACGGGAAGTTCCACGGGGTGATCGCGGCCGACACCCCGGACGGCTGGCGGATCGTCAGCAGTCGCCGGCCCTTGACATTGGTGGGGATGACGTCGCCGTAGGTGCGCTTGGCCTCCTCTGCATACCACTCGACAAAGCCGGCCCCATAGATGATCTCGCCGCGCGCCTCGGCCAGCGGCTTGCCCTGCTCGGCGGTCAGGATGCGGGCCAGGTCGTCGGCGTTGGCGACGATCAGGTCGAACCAGGCGCGCAGGATCCTCGACCGGGCGGGCGCTGTCGTCGCGGCCCATCCGGCGGCGGCGTCCTTGGCTGCCAGGATCGCCCGGCGCACATCGGCGTCGTCCGCGCCGGCCATCAGGGCGACGAACCCGCCGGTGGCGGGGTCACGGACCTCCGAGCGTGCGCCACCACCGCGGACCCACACTCCGTCGATGAAGAGCTGATCACGCAACAGCTTTTGGTCAGTGAGCCCGGACAGGCCGATCGTGCTGGTCACGCCTTCCACCTCCGGCAGGAACGTGCGGTGATGCTGCTCGCTGTGCGGGCGATCGTACGCTCCGCGACCAGAGTTTTGCTACAGTCGGCAGCAGCGCCCTCTTGGTGCTGCTCCGAAGTCGTTCCACCGCAGCATGTCTGCGGTTGGCCGGCATCGTTGCGCAGCGCGCACCGTCACCGCTCCAGTTTCCCTCTCGTTTTGATCGGTAGGCGTCCATGACGGTCGAAGACCTCGACAGGGAGTACTTCTTCCATCCGTTCACCAACATGCGCCAGCATGAGCAGCACGGTCCGCTGACCATCGTGGAGGCGCAGGGTTCGACGCTGGTGGACAACCAGGGGCGTCGTTATCTCGATGCCATGGGCGGCCTGTGGTGCGTGAACATCGGTTACGGGAACGCTGAAATGGCCGAGACGCTGGCACGTCAGGTTCGAAAGTTGGCGTACTACCACACGTTCGCGTCCATGGGGAACGAGCCGGTGGCACGGCTGGCGGAGCGACTGATCACGATGGCGCCCGGATCGATGTCGAAGGTGTTCTTCGGCAACAGCGGATCCGATGCGAACGACACCCAGGTCAAGTTGGTCTGGTACTACAACAACGTCCTCGGTCGGACAGCGAAGAAGAAGATCATCTCGCGCAATCGCGGCTACCACGGCGTCACCGTCATGTCGGCGAGCCTGTGCGGGCTGCCGGGAATGCATGCAGGCTTCGATCTGCCACTGCCGATGGTGCGCTATGTCCGTTCGCCGCACCGGTTGTGGGAGCGTGCCCCTGGTCAGAGCGACGAGGACTTCTCCCGGGCGCTGGCCCGAGAGCTCGAGGAGCTGATCCTTGCCGAGGGCCCGGACACGGTGGCGGCATTCATCGCCGAGCCGATCCAGGCAGCGGGCGGGGTGATCGTGCCGCCGGCGTCGTACTTCCCGGCGATCGGCGAGGTCCTGCGACGGTACGACGTCCTGCTCATCGCCGATGAGGTCGTCTCCGGCTTCGGGCGGACGGGAGAGGTGTTCGGCAGCACGGTGTTCGGCATGGAACCCGACCTCATCACGGTGGCGAAGGGCATCACCTCGGCGTACATCCCGTTGTCGGCCTGCCTGGTCTCGGAGTCGGTCTGGGACGTCATTTCCGGCGGATCGGATCGGTACGGGGTCTTCAGCCACGGCTACACCTACTCGGCGCATCCGCTGGCGGCCGCGGCGGCGATGACGAATCTGGACATCATCGAGCGGGACGGCCTGATGTTGCAGGCCAAGGCACGTGGTGATCATCTGGCAGACCGTTTGCAGGAAGAGTTCGGGCAGCACCCACTGGTGGCCGAGATCCGTGGGTACGGGTTGCTGGGTGCGGTGGAGTTCACCGCATCCACTGATCCGCTGACCGCCTTCGACCCGTTGGGCAGCGTCTCCGCAGCAGTGACGAAGCGGGCTCGGGAGCTCGGCGTCATCACCAGGGCGCTGCCGGCATCCGACACGGTGTCGTTCTCACCGCCGTTCGTGGTGACCGAGGACGAGCTCGACACGATGGTGGCGACGGTGCGCCGTGCCCTGGACGATGTCGCCGACGAGATGCATCTGCTGCCATGACCGCCGGGGCGTCGGCGCGCCACGACCTGGGCGTCGTGGTCAATCCGATCGCCGGAATGGGCGGCCGGGTGGGACTGCACGGCACCGACGGGTCGGTGCTGCAGGACGCGGTGCGGCTCGGTGCGCGGCCGGTCGCACCGGAACGTGCCGGCAGGGCGCTGTCCCGGCTCGCGGAACTGGTGCCCAATGCCGCTGTCCTGACGGTCGCGGGCCCGATGGGCGGTGACCACCTGCCGGCGGGGTGGGCCGCTGACCTGTTGCCTGCGCCCACGCACGCGCCGACGACGGCCGCCGACACCCGTGACGTCGTCACCGCTCTCGTGCAGCGTGGGGTCTCTCTGGTGGTCTTCGCGGGCGGTGATGGCACGGCACGCGATGTCGCGGCCGTCACCGGCACCGGCGTGCCGATTCTCGGTGTCCCCTGTGGGGTCAAGATGCAGTCCGGGGTTTTCGCCACCGGGCCGGAGGCAGCCGCGGAGGTCGCTGCTCGTCATCTGCTCGGCGCGGGGCGATGGGTGCAGGCCGAAGTCGTGGACACCGAGGACGGGAGTACCCGCATGTTCGGGGTCGTTCGCGTTCCGCGGTCCGCGGTGGGTCTGCAGGCCGCCAAGGCCGTGCCTGCTGTCTCGGCGACCGAACTGTCCGAGCTCGGCCGGGCCGTGGCAGAGGACATGGACCCGAGCGTGCTGTACCTGCTCGGCCCCGGGACGACGGTGGGTGCGGTGAGCGCCGCGCTCGGGGTCGCCGGTTCGGTGCAGGGCATCGACGCCGTGCTGGACGGTGCGCTGATCGCTGCCGACGCGGGCGAAGCGGAGCTGCTGAAGCTGCTGCGCACGCACCCTAGGGCCGCGTTGATTCTCGGAGTGGTCGGTGGCCAGGGATTCCTGCTCGGTCGCGGCAATGCCCCGCTGTCCCCCGAGGTTCTGGCCAAGGTTGGCCCGGCCAACATCGAGGTCATCTCCGCGCCAGGGAAGATCGCGGCGCTGGATCCGCCGGTCCTGCGCGTCGACCTCGACAACGCTGCACTGCGTGAGCAGTTGACCGGGTACCGGAAGGTCCGCACCTCGCGACGGCGCAGCACGGTGCTGCGCGTGGTCGCCTGAACAGGAGCCGCAGATGACACATCCGTACATGCCGAACTCCACCCGTGAGGCGAAGGCCACCATGATGGCCGCCATCGGGATCTCCGACGTCGAGGAGCTGTTCGAGCAGATCCCGCCCGATCACATCACCGACAAGGCACTCTCGCTGGCTCCGGGGGTGCGATCCGAGGCGACGCTGCGGCGGCACATGCGAGGGTTGCTCGCCCGCAATGACAGTTGCGCGTCCCATCTGAACTTCCTCGGCGGCGGTTACTGGCAGCACTACGTTCCAGCGGTGTGCGACGAGATCGCCGGCCGCAGCGAATTCCTCACGTCCGTGTGGGGAACGCCGTCCTCGGACCACGGCCGCAACCAGGCCTGGTTCGAGTTTGCATCGCAGCTCGGTGAGTTGCTGGCGATGGACTTCGTCGGGCTGCCCGTCTACAGCTGGGGGACCGCCGCGGGGTTCGCCCTCCGGATGGCCTCTCGAATGAACGGTCGCCGGCAAGTTGTCGTCGTCGGGCCGATGGACCCTGAGCGCCGCGCCGTCATCGAGACCTATTGCGGCAGTGGGTTCGGCGGCGATGCCATCGAGGTCGTGACCGTCCCTTCGCCGACGCAGTCCGGTGCTGCTTCGGCGGCGAACCTGGCTGGTGTCATCGGGCCCGCCACAGCCGCGGTGTACCTGGAATCGCCGAACTACCTTGGGCTGATCCAGACCGACCTGAGCGCGATCGCGGCGCTGGCCAGGAATCACGGTGCCGAGACGGTCGTCGGGGTCGATCCGTTGTCGCTGGGCATTCTTGCGCCGCCGTCGGAACTGGGGGCGGACATCGTCGTCGGCAGCACCCAGCCGCTGGGGGTTCATCTGAACGCTGGTGGGGGTGCCGGCGGCTTCATCGCGACCCGAGACGAGGAGCGATATGCCCGGGAGTACCCGACGCTGCAGGTCAGCCTGTGTGACACCGTGGTGCCTGGCGAGCGTGCGTTCGGAATGACCCTGTTCCACCAGTCGTCCTACGGTTCCCGCGAGGACGGGAACGACTGGACCGGTAACTCGGTGTACCTGTGGACCGTTGTCAATTCGGTGTACATGGCCCTGTTGGGTCCGGCCGGTTTCGTCGAACTCGGCGAGACGATCATCAGGAACAGTCATCACGCCGCCCGGCGAATCAGCGAGATCGACGGGGTCCGTGTCGCCTGGCCGACGGGGTTCTTCAAGGAGTTCGTCGTCGACTTCTCCGGTACGGGCCGCACGGTCGAGCAGATCAACGCTGAACTGCTGCCGTTGGGCATCTTCGGTGGTGGGGATCTTTCCACCGACTTTCCCGCGCTCGGACAGAGCGCCTTGTACTGCGTCACGGAATTGCACACCGCAGCGGACATCTCCGCACTTGTCGATGCGTTGAAGAAGGTGCTGGCATGACTGCACTGCGTCGCTACCACGCCGCCGTCTGGGACGAGCCATTGGTTCTGGAGCAGGGCGCACCGGGGCGCCGCGGTTTCGTCCCGCCACCGCCCATCGATTCTGGCACCGACGATCTCGTGCCGGCCGGCCTTCGTCGGACGGTGCCGCCGGCCCTCGCGGAGAACTCGGAACCGGACGTCCTGCGCCACTACCTGCACCTGTCGCAACAGGTGATGGGAATGGTGGGCATCTCGCTGTTCGGAACCTGCACGATGAAGTACAACCCCCGGGTGAACGAACTTCTGACGGCAGCCGACGAGGTCGCAGAGGTCCATCCGCTGCAGGACGACTCGACCGTTCAGGGGCTGCTCGAGATCGCACACCGCTTCGACCTGATGCTGCGCGAGCTGTCCGGCATGGACAGGTTCGTTTTCCAGCCGGGAGGGGGCGCCGCCGCTGCGTACACCCATGCCTGCGTCACGCGGGCGTACTTCCGGGCACGGGGCGAACTCGGGCAGCGGCGGGAGATCATCACCACTGCGCAGGCACACCCGTGCAACCCTGCCACCGCGGCTGCGGCCGGCTTCGACGTGATCACGATTCCGCTCGAGTCCGACGGCTTGCCCTCCCTGGATGCCCTGCGATCGGTGGTCGGTGATCGAACCGCCGCGCTCATGATCAACAATCCGGATGACATGGGCCTGTACAACCCGGCCATCAAGGAGTGGGTCGACACCGTCCACCGGGTCGGCGGATTGTGCTTCTACGATCACGCCAATTTCAACGGCGTGATGGGCCGGATCCGAGCCGCGGAACTCGGTTTCGACGCCTGCATGTTCATGCTGCACAAGACCTTCGGCGTCCCGAAGGGTGGCGGCGGACCGGCGGTCGGTGCCTACGGCTGTGCGGCGGAATTGGAGCCGTTTCTGCCAGGCCCGTTGATCGACGTCGTGGACGGCAGGTTCGTCCGACGGGAAAACGGCGGCGGTGTGGGACGGGTTCGCGAGTTCTCCGGGAATCTGCAGGAGGTCGTCAAGGCGTACTCGTGGTTGACCGCGATGGGTGGCAACGGCATCCGTGAAGCCGCGGACATCTCCGTGCTTGCCAACAACTACATGGAAACAAGACTTCTGCAGATTCCTGGCGTCACCAAGTCGTATCCGGAAATGAAGCTTCACCGCCTCGAGATGACGCGCTACAGCCTCGGTGAGTACACCGACGCGACGGGCTTGACGGCCGTTGACGTCCAGAACCGTATGACCGACTTCGGTGTCGACGCATTTTGGCTCAGCCACGAGCCGTGGATTGTCCCCGAGCCGTTCACGCCAGAACCCGGTGAGGCCTGGGGGCTGGGGGACATCGATTACTGGATCGATGTCCTCGCGCACGTGTTGGAGGAGGGTCGCGGCGACCCGGAGATCGTCCGCACCGCTCCACACAATCAGGTGGTCGCGAAGGTCGACGGATCGTCGCTGGACGACCCCGCCCGATGGGCGACCACCTGGCGGGCGTACCGGCGCAAGAATCCGCAGTAGGCCGGTCATGACACCGCCGCCATCGCTGCAACCGGCCAGGGTTCGGAGTGTGGTGGTGGGGGTGGTTGGCTGTGGGCGGTGTGTCCGGTGGGGGTGGTGATGGTGATTCCTGTGCCGTCGGAATCGACGGCGCTGGCCCATCCCGGTGATTCTTTGGTGTAGTTGCAGCGTTCGCAGAGGCCTTGCCCGTTGTTGATCATGGTGGCGCCGTCGTGGTGGTGTGCGGTGATGTGGTCGGCGTGCCTGATGGGGGCGTCGCAGTAGGGGGTGCGGCAGGTGCGGTCTCTGGCGATGAGGTAGTGGCGCATGGTGTGGTTGAAGGCGCGGCGTTTGGCGTCGCCGGTGATGAGCTGCCCGGTGTCGGGGTTGGTGTAGAGGCGGCGGAGGAAGGTGCGGGTGCCGGGGGGTGCGCCGCGGATGAGTTGTCGGGCGATGGGGGCGGGGATGGGTCCGTATCCGGTGAGGATGGCGGGTTCGTTGTCGGTGCCGAGCAGGGTGCGGTCGGTCATCACGAGGTGGATGTCGATGCTGACCCCGGTGGGCACGGTCCCGGTGAGGTCGGTGTCGTCGGACTCGTCGTCGGGGATGGCTGACGGACCGGCAGGATCGGGACTGACTTCTGTGGCGGCGGTGTCTGACGGTGCCGGGCCACCTGTCGGATCGCTGGCGGTTGTGGCGACTCTGGGATTGCCGGGCCCTCCGGGATGGCGGCGGGTGACCGTGGCCTCGGCTGGTGGTTGTGCCGCGGGTCCGCTGTTGTTGCCGCTGTTGGCTCTGATGATCGCGACCGCATCGGCACGCGGTGGAGTGCCATTGGTTCCCTGGCGGGCGGCACCGCGGTCATTGTCGGCGGTTCCGCCGCTGATGGTCCGGTGGTGGTGCCGGTGGTGGTGCCAGTGGTGGTGCGGTGCACGAGTTCGTCGGCCATGAGTTGCCCGCGGGTGCGGGTGTCACCGGTGTTGGTGTCGGCGTGCCGGGTGAGGGCGGCGTAGACGGCGACGGCGTGACCGACCGGGAGCAGGGCGGTGAGGTAGGCCATGGTGTCGGGGGCGGGGCGGATGCTGACCCGCCGGTCGCCGATGGCTTTGCGGTTGCGGTTGATGCAGCTGGCCACGTCCAGTCGTTGCGCGATCAGGGCGGCGGCGTGCGCGGTTTCCCGGTCACCCATCGACGGCAGGCGACCGGCGAGTTCGGTGTCCACGGCGCCGCGGTCCTCGATGCTCAGGCACGCGGTTTCCCGGACCAGCAGGGTGGCCCGCCATTCGCTGATCGTCCCGTCCTGCAGCGCCCGGTAGGTGTGGGGCATTTCCCGGACCAGGGCTTTGGCCAGGCCGACGTGCCGGCTGCCGCGGAACGGTGAGTCCCGGCGGGCCAACGCGATCTGCGCGCCGATGCTGCGGTGGGTGCCTTCCTTCTTCAGCTCGGTGGCGGTCAGCCCGGCAGTGCGGGAGGTCACGAACGCCACCGTCAACGCCGCCTGCGCCGCGGCGCACGCGGCCTTCACCCGTTCCAGCTCGCTGATCTGGTCGATCAGCACCGCATCGGCCGCTGTCACGTCCACGGCCAGGAGTCGATCCACCCACCCGGCCAGCTCCACCGCCGACAGCGGTGACACATCAGCTGGTGGAGGATCAGTATCGAACATGTGTTCGAGTCTAGGGCAGAAGAGGACGAAAGGGAAGGGTCCTCTCGCATCGAGTACGGGCCATCCAGCACGCGTGCGACAAGATCGCAGCGCTCAGCACGCACAGGCACACCTCGGACGGATGGACCTATCGATCACCCGCCGAAGGCGGAACCTGCGTGTCGCGTCTCACCCCGCGACGGGCAATTCAGGGCCCCGTGTGCCTGTTTCCCATGGTGTGGAGGTTCTGGACTCGATCATCATCGGCGCCGGACAGGCGGGCCTGTCGGCGTCGTATCACCTCCAGCGGCTGGGCATCGAACACGTCGTCCTGGATGCCAACCAGACGCCTGGCGGCGCGTGGCAGCACCGCTGGGATTCGCTGACCATGCGCGACGTACACGGCGTCGCGGCCCTGCCCGACTCGATGTCTCCAGGGGAATCAGCCGGTCACGCCAACCAGGTCGTGCCCCGGTATTTCGCCGACTACGAACACGAGCACCACCTGCCCGTCATCCGGCCGGTGCAGGTGAGCGAGGTGCGTGATGACGGCGATGTTCTCGTGGTGCGGGCCGGTGGCAGGCGCTGGCACACCAGCACTCTGATCAACGCCACCGGAACCTGGTCGCAGCCCTTCGTACCGCACTACCCCGGCATGGAGACGTTTCGTGGCGAGCAGGTGCACACAGCGGATTACCCGGGGGCGCAACACTTTCGGGGCAAGCGGACGATCGTGGTCGGCGGCGGCGCATCAGCGGTGCAATTCCTCGGTGAACTCGCCCCGGTCACCGAGACGATCTGGGTGACCCGGCAAGAGCCGGTCTGGCGCACCGACGACTTCACTCCGGACGCCGGCCGCGCCGCCGTCGCCCGCGTGGAGCAGCGCGTGCGCCGAGGGCTCCCCCCGGCGAGCGTGGTCAGTGTGACCGGCTTGGCGCTGCGCGAGCAGGAACGGGAAGCCGAGCGACTCGGCGCCTACCGCCGACGCCCGATGTTCGCGTCGATAGAGCGGACGGGAGTCCGGTTCTCCGACGGCACCTTCGAACCGGTGGACGTCATCCTGTGGGCGACCGGGTTCCGGCCGGCCGTCACACATCTCGCCCCACTCCGGCTGCGCTCACGCCACGGCGGCATCCAACTCGACGGCACGACAGCAGTCGCGGATCCTCGGGTGCAACTCGTGGGCTACGGACCTTCGGCCAGCACCATCGGCGCGAACCGGGCCGGGCGGGTCGCCGCCCGGGCCGTCGCCAGGTGGCTCGACGAGCATGCCGCCGAAACGCTCAGCGCGGCAGTCTGACCCGTGGTATCCGGTCAATGCAGCCAGTTCAACGCCATTGCCGCATACATCGCCACTCCGGCAGGTAGCGCGTCCTCGTCGAACACGACGGTGTTGGAGTGATTCGGAACCGGATTGGCGAGGTCGACCTCGGGCGGGCAAGCGCCGAGGAAGGCCATCGCCCCGGAGTGCTGCTGCAGCACATACGACCAGTCCTCTGCGCCCATGATCGGGTTCGCCATCTCCACTGCGCTGTCAGCGCCGAGCATGGCGGTGGCCAACGTCAGAGCATCATCCGCGACGCCTGCGGCGTTCTCGGTCACCGGGTAGCCCTCGATCAATTCGAACGTCGCCGCGGTGTCGTGAGCGGCGGCCACGCCGTCGAAGACCTGGCGGATCCGTCGCCGGACCTCGGCCCTGGTGCCGTCGGAAAGCGTGCGCATGGTGCCCTCGAGCTCCGCGAACGCCGGGATGACGTTGTTCGTCGTTCCGGCCGAGATCCGACCGACGGTGACCACCGCGGGATCGAAGATGCTCACCCGCCTGGTCACCATGCTCTGCAAGGCCAGGACTGCCTCGGCGGCGACCGGGATGGGATCGAGCGCGTCGTGCGGAGCCGATGCGTGACCACCGCGGCCCTGGATCCGGGCGATGAAGTGATCCGCGGAGGCCAGCAGCGGTCCGGGCCTGACGTTGATCTGGCCGCTGCGGTACAGCCCCGAGGTGTGCAATGCGAAGGCGCCCACGACGGTGTTGCCATCGGCGTCATGACCGGCGCTGCCCAGCAATCCCTCGTCGAGTGCCTCCCGCGCGCCGTGGAAACCCTCCTCACCGGGCTGGAAGAAGAACGCGACACGGCCGGCGATCTGATCCCGCCGACCGGCCAGGACACGCGCGGCCGAGGCCAGCATCGCGACATGGGTGTCGTGACCGCAGGCGTGCATGACACCGGCCCGCTCGCTGGCGAAAGGTAGCCCGGTGTCCTCCTGCAGGGGCAATGCGTCCATGTCGCCGCGCAACAGCACCGTCGGGCCCGGTCGCCGACCCTCCAGCACCGCGACGACCGCACTGGTCCGCGCCGCTTCCCGGACGTCGAGCTGCAGATCTGACAACTCCTGCAGCACCGCCTGTTTCGTCTCCGGCAACTCGAGCCCGATCTCCGGGCGCCGATGGATCCGACGTCGAAGAGCGACGGTGCGGTCCTGCACTGCGCGGGCGTCGGCAAGAATCCCGGCCAATTCGTCGACGGACAGCGCGAGTGCGTCGGCCCCATGGCCGCCCGGACGATCAGCGGACGCGAAAGATGGCTTCATGCACCCGAGTGTGCCCAACGGGTCGCGATCCCACACGACGTCACCGCGACGGCCGACCCGCGGATTCAGCCCTTGGTGGCAGCGGATTCTTGGCCCGCGAATGGGGCGTTTCGCCTCGACGGTGAGCTACAGCTTCGCGACCCCGGAGCGGTTGTCATGGCTGAAGCCTTGCCACCGGTTCGCCGTTCGTGACCTCACCGCGACGAAACAGCGCATGGGCACCGATCACGGCCGGTGCAGGTTTCGGTGCGAGCCCGACCAATCGGGCATCGTGCAACACGAACGGCCCCCAGGTCGGTGCGGGTCGGCGACCGTGACCGGGATCGATACCCACGATGGCCATTCCCTCGATGAGAACCGTTGCATGTCTCAGCACCTCGTCCTCAGTGCAGGCCACGGGAAGGTCCTGCCGGCCGTACCGTCGCCCGGTCGCCCAGTCGATGGTGCTGCTGTGGCCATGGATCTGGTGGAACGGCGCCGGCGCGACGGACGCGGCCCACGACGGCACCAATTCGTCCGGCGCCGAAGCCCAGACCGGCCCTGCCGCAAGGTCGACCTCCCGGGTCAACATGACTCCCGGCCGGAACAACCAGCTCTCGTGAATTTGCCCGATCAGCCCGTTCAATGCGACGGCCGCATCCGCAGCGCTCGTCGGCATTCCGATGAAATGCCGCCAGAAACCCTCGGTGAGCCCGGCATGCGTGATGAGGTACTGGTGCGGCTGACCGACCACCTCCACTGCCGCTGCGACCCGCATCCGCCTGGTCCGCCACCACTGATAGACGGTTTCGAGATCCCGCTCGGCGAGCCGCTCGGGCCAATGGAACTTCGGCGGCGTGAGGTAGTACGCCTCGTGGTTGCCGGCGAGCTGTACCCAGCGTTCGGGCTGGCGGGCCATGGCGTTCCGGACGATGGCCACCGCGCCGGCGGTGTCCGGGCCGCGATGGATCAGGTCACCGAGCTGGACGACCGTCAGGTCCCCCGGCAGCAACAGGTCCTCCGGATGTGCGCCCAGCTCCACCAGCGCGGCGTGCAGCTCGTGCGCCTGACCGCCGACGTCCCCGAAGACAGCCAGCCTGCCGGGCGTTGCGTCGACGGAGGCCACCAGGGCAGTGCATCACAAGGAACGGCCAGAGGAAACGGGCGGCAACGAAACGGGCGCCGTCGGTCAGCGCGATGCCACCGAGCCCGTCAGACTGTCGGGATGCAGAAGATGTCGTTGCAGGCCCTGGCCCGTGAACAACTGGAACGGGCAACGGCGGCCAGCAGCGGCCGTAGCGCACGCACGGTCTGGGGTGGGCACGAGCATGTGCTGCGCCAGACCGTCATCGCGCTGCGCGCGGACGCATCCATGTCCGAGCACGAGAACCCGGGCGAGGCAACGGTTCAGGTCATCACCGGCCGGGTCAGGTTGGAGGCCGACGGGCATCGCTGGGAGGGCCGCCAGGGCGACATGCTGTTCATGCCTCCGGCCCGGCACTCCCTGGTCGCGCTCGAGGATGCGGTCGTCCTGCTGACGGTCGCGAAGCTGCCGTCGGTGGGTCGCCCGCAGTAGTGGTTCCGTCCCGTCTGCCCGATCCGGGCATTACCCTCGCAGGGTGACCCCTGCCGACCCCCCCGTCATGCTGGAAACGCCTCTGCTCCGACGGATCCGCGAGTCCGTCATCGGCGACGACCAGGTGATGCCCGGTCCGTATGGGCCGCGGCGGGTCACCTACGCCGACTACACCGCGTCCGGCCGGGCGCTGGGCTTCCTCGAGGACTTCATCCGCGACGAGGTCCTGCCCCGGTACGCCAACACGCACACCGAGTCCAGCGGCACCGGATTGCAGACCACCAGGCTCCGCGAGGACGCCAGGGCCATCGTCCACCGTGCCATCGGAGGCGACGACGACACCGTCGTGCTCTTCGCGGGCTCGGGGTGCACCGGTGCCATCGACAAGTTGATCGGCGTCCTCGGGCTGCGCATTCCCGCCGCGCTGGAGGACGCGTATCGACTCAGCGCGCAGGTCCCGACGAACAAGCGGCCGGTGGTGTTCATCGGCCCCTTCGAGCACCATTCCAACGAGTTGCCCTGGCGGGAGTCGATCGCCGACGTGGTGGTGATCGGCCAGGATGCCGACGGGCACATCGACGCCGACCGGCTCGCGGCCGAACTGGTGAGGTACGGCGAACGTTCGCTCAAGATCGGATCCTTCTCGGCCGCCAGCAATGTGACCGGAATCGTCAGCGACACCCATCGCATCACCACCCTGCTGCACCAGCACGGGGCCCTGTCGTTCTGGGACTTCGCCGCCGCCGCACCCTATGTCGAGATCTCGATGGCTGCTCCCGCCGACCGCCCCTTGGCCTACAAGGACGCCATCTTCCTCAGCCCGCACAAGTTCATCGGTGGGCCGAGCACGCCGGGGGTACTGGCCGTCCGGCGCGAACTGCTGGTGAACCGGGTGCCGGACGTCCCTGGCGGTGGAACGGTCGTCTATGTCAACCCTGACGAACACCGCTATCTCGCTGATCCCGTGCAGCGGGAGGAGGGCGGGACGCCTGCGATCGTGGAGTCGATCCGCGCCGGCCTGGTGTTCCAGCTGAAGGAGGCGGTCGGCGTCGAGGTGATCCGCCGCCGTGAGGAGCACTTCCTGCGCCGGGCGATCACGGCCTGGCAGTCGGAGCCCTCGATCGAGATCCTGGGCAACCCCGACGCCGAGCGACTCTCGATCGTCTCGTTCGTCGTGCGGGCGCCCAGCGGGAGCTATCTGCATCACAACTTCGTGGTCGCCGTCCTGAACGACGTCTTCGGTATCCAGTCCAGAGGCGGCTGTTCCTGCGCCGGGCCGTACGGACACCGGCTGCTGGGCATCGACCTGGACCGATCTCACGCCTTCGAACGCGAGATCACCCATGGTTGTGAGGGGATCAAGCCCGGGTGGGTCCGGATCAACTTCAACTACTTCATCTCCGAGACCGTCTTCTGGTACCTCATCGAGGCGGTCCGGATGATCGCCCGGGACGGTTGGCGGCTGCTGACCGACTATCGGTTCGATCCCGCGACGGGCATGTGGCGTCACCGTCTCGGTGCGGCGGAGCCGCCGCTTCGACTGGCGCAGGTCGGCTACGACGACACCGGTGCGATGACGTACCCGCGCCGGCACGACCGGGCACCGGAATCCGAGCTCGCGACCTATCTGCAGGCCGCAGGAGAGCTGATGAAACGTGCAGACCAGGATCATGGGCCGCAGGACCACGTCGTCGCCGAGCACACCCGCGACCTGTCGGCCGACTTCGAGCAACTGCGGTGGTTCGACCTGCCGTCGGTGTGCCTGTCGACCGGGTGACGCAGCAACCTCAGCGGGCCGGCGAGACGTACCTCCGCACCGTCGGCCAGCTGCTGGCGAACCCGGGATGCAGTGCCAGCGCGTCGATCTCGGCCCACGGCACCCAACGTAGTTCAGCACTTTCCGCGTTCGCCACCACCGTCAACGGCGCGATCACGTCAGCGATGACGGTGACGTAGGCCCAGCCGCCGTGATCGTCTGTCCATTCCGCCGCCACCGAAACCGCCGCCGATTCGATCCCGGCCTCCTCTCCCGCCTCCCGCAGCGCGGCCTGCGCCGGTGACTCATGGCTGTCACGGGCGCCCCCCGGCAGGCCCCAGGTGTCACCGAGGCTGGTCCAGGGCGCACGGTGCTGCATCAGCACTCTGACATCCGGACCGGGACCTGACCGCCGGAGCAGCAGTCCGGCGGCGCCGAAGATGCCCCAGTGCCGATGGCCGAGGGCACATCTCGTCCAGCCGTTGCCGTCTCCGCGCACGGACTTCCCCTCGCTCGGCGGTGATCTCTCCATGGTGCCAGTCGATCTGTACCGTGTGCGCCGGCGGTTCGACCCGTCAGCGAGAATCAAGCACCGCGAGATCAAAACACCCCCGGGATCAAACACTCGGGAAATCAACCACTCGGGAAATCGACACGGGCGAGGATCGAACGCTGATGGGTATCGACTTCACGCAGGCGGAGCGATCACGGCTGGGCATCGAGTGGGAGATCGCCTGCGTCGATCGGCGCAGCGGAGAGCTGACGCCGGCCGCGCCCGAGCTGCTGTCCCGACTGCCTCCTGCGGACCGATTTCCGCATGTCACCAACGAGCTGCTGACGAACACGGTGGAGATCGTCAGCGCACCGCATCGCCGCGCCAGGGACGCAGTAGCCGACCTGACCGGGCTCGTCGAGCAGATCATCGGCCTGGCCGAACCCCTTGGCGTGGACCTGATCTCCTCCGGCACGCACCCTTTCAGTCAGTGGTTCCAGCAGCGCGTCACGCCGGGCAAGCCCACCTACGAGACACTGATCGACCGCACCCGCTGGTGGGGGCGGCAGATGATGATCTGGGGCGTGCACGTCCACGTCGGTGTGGACGACCGGCGCAAGGTGCTGCCCATTGTCAACGGCCTGTTGACCTACCTCCCGCATTTCCAGGCATTGAGTGCCTCGAGCCCGTTCTGGGCGGGCGAGACGACCGGCTATGCGTCGAACAGGGCACTGGTGTTCCAGCAACTCCCGACCGCCGGATTGCCGCCACAATTCGACGATTGGCAACAATATGAAACGATGGCCGCCGACCTGCTGCACACCGGCGTCATCGATCAGCTCGGCGAGCTGCGGTGGGACATCCGGCCGTCACCGAAGTGGGGCACCATCGAGGTTCGCACATTCGACGGCATCTCGACGTCCAGGGAGATCGGCGCCATCGCTGCCCTCACCCAGTGCCTGGTGGAGCATTTCTCCCGGCAGCTCGATGCCGGGGACACCGTTCCGCAACTCCAGCCCTGGTTCGTCCGGGAGAACAAGTGGCGGTCGGCGCGGTACGGAATGGAAGCGATCATCATCCAGAACAGTGCTGGCGACGAACGTCTCGTCACCGAGGATCTCGACGACCTGTTGCCTGCACTCGCACCGGTCGCGCACGATCTGCAGTGCACGGCCGAACTGGACGACATCGGTGACATCGTGGCCCGCGGCGCGAGCTATCAACGCCAGCTTCGGGTCGCCACCGAGAATGACGGCAGTCTCAAGGCTGTCGTGTCGTCATTGGTCCGCGAGCTGCGCGACGGGCAGGATTTCTGACATCAGCCGCCATCTGATCCGGGAACAGCCGACAGGTGCTCGTGCACGGCAAGCAATTTCCCGCCGTCGAGAGCGAAGACGATTGTCTCCCGTTCGTCGGTGACGGATTCGTCTGCGCCCACTGCGGTGACGGTGCGTACCCGGTGGGTGAAGACCGCTGTCGTGCCGAAGATCTGGACGAGGCGCTCGGTGCTGTCGCAGGAGACCACCCGCCAGCCGTCCGCGAGCCACCCGTTCCACACCCGTTCGTAGGCGCCCCGATCATCGAACCGGGTCGACTCGGGATAGAAGATGAAGGAGGCGTCCGCCGCAAAGCAGTCGAAATACGCAGTGGTGTCGGTGCCCGCGAACCCCTCGATCAGATGGTCCGCCGCGGCCAGGACATCTGCCTCGGTGAGGGCACCTGTGCCGGTGTCGCTCGGCAATGGCGTGACGCTACGGATGAGTTTCTTGTTGACGAACTCCTCCATGCCGAAGCGACCCATTTCGCGGCCGAATCCGGAGCGTTTGATCCCACCGAACGGAAGTTCGGCACCGTCCAGCAGCACGCCGTTGACGAACACCATTCCCGCGTCGATCGCGTCCGCGACACGGGCCGCCTGATCCGGGTCGGTGCTGAAGACGTACGACCCCAGCCCGTAAGGCGTGTCGTTCGCGATGGCGACCGCCGCTTCCTCTGACTCCGCTGGGAACACCATCGCCACGGGCCCGAAGAACTCCTCACGGTAGGCATCGTGGTCGGGGCGGACGCCGGTCAGCACGGCAGGCGGGTAATGGGCGCCCACTCGCGGTCCGCCGCCGATCAGCGTTGCACCCTGCGCAACGGCCTTGTCCACCTGCGCCTCGAGACGTTCGGCGGCAGCAACCGACGACAGCGGTGCGATGCCGTCGGCACGCTCCAGAAGAGCCGCGCTGAAACGCTCGACGAACGGCGCAAACAGGTCGTCACCGATGATGAATCTCTTTGCGGCATTGCAACTCTGCCCGGTGTTGTCGAAGCGGGCGGCGACCGCAGCCTCGACCGTGGCGTCGAGATCGCTGGTGGAGAAGAGCAGGAACGGGTCGGATCCGCCGAGTTCGAGAACCACCTTCTTCAGGTTGCGCCCGGCGACCTCGGCGACGGCCGCGCCGGCACGCTCGGAGCCGGTCAGAGAAACCCCGGCGATGCGCGGGTCCGCGATGGCGGTCGCGACCTGTTCGTTGGTGGCATAAACGTTCACGTAGGCACCGGCCGGAAACCCGGCGTCGAGAAAGAGTTCCTGCATCGCGGCGGCGGACTCCGGGCACTGCGGGGCGTGCTTGAGCACGATGGTGTTGCCCGCGGCCATGTTCGGGCCCGCGAACCGGGCAACCTGGTAGTAGGGGAAGTTCCACGGCATGATGCCCAGCAGCGGACCGACGGGAGCGCGGCGGACCACCGCGGTGCCCTCACCGTCCAGCAGATCGACTGGTTCGTCGGCCAGGAACTCCTCGGCATGGTCGGCGTAGTACTCATAGATCGCCGCGGCGAAGTCGACCTCGGCGAGTGCTTCGTCGATGGGCTTGCCCATCTCTCGGACGATGATGGCGCCGAGTTCGTCCCGGCGCAGCGTGTGCAACTCGCCGACCCGCCGGACCAGCGCCGCGCGCTCGGCAACGCTCCTGGTGCGGCCCCACACGCGAGCTGCTGCCGCGGCGGCCGCGATGGCCTGCTGGATCTGCTCGTCGGTGGCGGTCGGGTAGCGACGCAGGATCTCACCGGAGGCAGGGTCGGTGACGGCGTACTCGATCATGATCGGCTCCGTGCGCTGGCGTTGGAGGGACAAGGCGTTCACGGTGTCATGACGTCCCGGCGTCGGTCGAACCGGGCTGGCCGACATCGAGTGTGCCGGTGAAGGCGAGAGCGCGCACCGGTGCCCCATCGGCATCGATCGCGAGCGGGTAGATGCCGATGAACACACTTTCCGGCAGGCCGTCGAGGTTTGTCAGGTTCTCCACGATGAGCCTGTCGTCACCCAGCACCGCCTGATGCACGGGGAAGTCGACCTGACCGGCCACCGTAGGGTCAGGACTGAGCGTGTCGACCGCGAGCACCCGCATGCCGCGGCGCAGCAGCTCCCGTACAGCTTCCGCTTCGAGCGCCGGGTGGTCCATGGCGACCGCGGTGCCGAAATGCCTCCCCCACCCGGTGTGCATGACGACGATCGGCGGCAGCGAATCGGGCAAACCTCTGGGCAGAGCGGCGCGGATTGCGTCGAGCCCGTACATCGCCCGCGACTGCAACGTCGCCAGGTGCACGACCAGAGCCTCACCCATCAGCTCGTCCGGGGTGATGGCGCCGGTCGTCCGTCCGCCCGGGACGGTGTGCGCGGGTGCATCGACGTGGGTCCCGGAATGGGACCCGAGCCGCAACTCGGCGACCGCGACACCATCACGTTCCAGGGTGAGCGCCGGGGTGATCACCACTTCGGGGTCGCCCGGGTAAACGGTCATGCCCGTCACGACGGGGTGGCTCAGGTCCCGGCCGGCCTGCGCGCCGATCGCCATCATTCCCTGATCCCGGAACGGGCGGCGTCAGCCTCACTCGCTCTGCGGTCGTCGGCGAGGTGCACCGTCGGCGCCGCCGCGTGTCGCCCTCGCTCGCCCATCATCAGTGCCAGGTACACGATCGCAGAACCGGCGAACACGGGAAGGGTCGCGCCGATCGGGCTGGCCCAGACGAAAGTGATCAGGTACGACGCGCCGGCGCCGAGCACCCAGACGCCCACGGCCGCCCAGTTGATCCCGCCGGAATACCAGTAGCGACCGCCCTGCGCCGCAAGGAGATCACGGCTGTAGGCGCCCCGCTTCACGTAGTAGTAGTCGACGATCATGATGGCGAAGACCGGGACGAAGAACGCCCCGATGATGGACAGGAAACTGGTGAACCTGTCGAGCAGGGCCAGCCAGGTGGAGCCGGCGATGGAGATGATGCCCAGCACGAGGGCTGTCGGCAGGAATCGCGCCCTCCCGTTGATCTTCGCGTTCACCACCGACGTCACCATTCCGTAGACCACCATGGTGTTCGTGGCCATCACGGACAGGAAGATCACGATGGCCAGCGGAGCACCGAAGGCGGCCACCAGGACGGTGGGATCGAATTCGACCGCGTCCCCGCCGGACAGGATCACGTAGCCGATGGCCGTTGCCCCCAGGGTCATCGCGATGACGGTCGAGAGCGTGTAGCCGACACCGGATCCGATGATGCCCGCGCGGCTGGAGCGGGCGAAGCGGTTGAAGTCGGCGGACAGCACCGTCCACGAGATCGCGGTCGCCAGAACGATGTCCAGCGCGATCGCGGGACTGAGCTCGAGGGACTGGTCCACCGGGATGGCCTGGAACTCCGCGGGGCTGTACGCACCGAAGGCAACAACGAAGATCCAGCCGATGATGACCAGGATGAGCACCGCCAGCCATGGCTCGACCTTCGAGATGCCGTCATGGCCGAAGATGGCCAGCACCACCACGATCAGCTGACACAGCACCGAGAACAGCACCGGACTGGAGAAACCGGTGAGATCCTCGACGACGTAGTTGACCGTGATGCCGGCGAGCATGGCCTGCACCCAACTCCAGCCCATCAACACGATGACGTTCGCGGCGACCGGCAACAGGCTGCCACGTGTCCCGAAGGCACCGCGGGTGAGCGCCATGGTGGCCACACCGGTTCGGGTGCCGATGTTCCCGACCAGGCTCAGCACCACGGCACCACCCAGCGTGCCGATGACGATCACCGCCAGTGCCGTGAGGTAGCCCAGACCCGGGATGAACAGCGTGCCGGTGAGCAAGGTGGTGACCACGAGATTCGCGGCCAGCCAGATCATCCCGATCCGGGGCAGGGTCAGTGTGCCTCGGACGGCGCCCCCGCCCTCGGACTGCGTCTGAAGCCGTTGGTCGAGGCGTCGGTAGAAGGACATCGGGGACTCCTCGGTTGCTGACGGGCCGGTTCAGCCAGTAGTTCCCCGATCGGGTGACAGGCAACCGAAATGCCGGGTCAGACGTTGAACCGGAACTCCACCACGTCACCGTCGGCCATCACGTAGTCCTTGCCCTCGATGCGCACGCGCCCAGCGGCTTTCGCAGCCTGCATCGAACCGGCGGCGACCAGGTCGTCGAACGAGACGACCTCCGCCTTGATGAAGCCGCGCTCGAAATCGGTGTGGATCACGCCGGCCGCCTGGGGTGCGGTCGCGCCCTTCTTGATCGTCCACGCCCGTGACTCCTTCGGCCCGGCGGTGAGATAGGTCTGCAGGCCGAGGGTGTGGAAACCGGCGCGGGCCAGCGCATGCAGGCCCGGCTCGGACTGCCCGACGGACTCCAGCAATTCCGCCGCCGACTCGGCATCCATCTCCAGCAGCTCGAACTCGACCTTCGCATCCAGGAACACCGCGTCGGCGGGCGCGATCGCCGCGCTCAGCTCGGCACGGCGGGCGTCGTCGGTCAGCACCGTTTCGTCGGCATTGAACACGTAGAGGAAGGGCTTCGCGGTCAGCAGCGACAGTTCTTTCAGCACAGCGAGATCCAGTGTCGCGCGAGCCGCGAACAGCGTCTTGCCGGCGTCCAGCAATGAGTTCGCAGCCTGCGCGGCGTCCAGGACCGGCTTGCGGTCCTTGGCATTCCGAGCCTCTTTCTCGAGTCGCGGAATTGCCTTTTCCAGCGTTTGCAGGTCGGCGAGGATCAACTCTGTGTTGATCGTCTCCACATCGGCGAGCGGGTCGATGCGGCCGTCGACATGGACGACGTCGTCATCGGAGAACACCCGGACGACCTGGCAGATGGCGTCGGCCTCGCGAATGTTCGCCAGGAACTTGTTGCCCAGCCCCGCACCCTCGCTGGCGCCCTTGACGATGCCCGCGATGTCCACGAACGACACCGTGGCCGGAACGGTCTTGACCGAATGGAACAGCTCGGCCAGCGTGTCCAGTCGGGGGTCGGGGATCGGCACCACACCGACGTTCGGTTCGATGGTCGCGAAGGGGTAGTTCGCGGCCAGCACGTTGGCACGGGTCAGGGCGTTGAACACGGTGGACTTGCCCACATTGGGCAGGCCGACGATGCCGAGGGTCAGACTCACGAGGCGTCAGTCTACGGTCGCCGCCCGCTCAGCCTTCCCGCCGAAGGACAGTGACCGCCCAGTCCGCATCCGGACGCCACGGATCCAGGTGCCACGTCGCGAACCGGTGCTCGACCGTCAGCCCGATCGCCGCCGCATCACCGTCGAAGTCAGCGACACGGTAGTCCCGGTCCGTCGCGAAGCCGGCGACCATCCGGCCGCCCGCGACCAACAGTCCTGCCGCGGTGGCCAGCACTTCGCGTTCGGTGCCCGGTGCGACATACACCAGGACATTGCCTGCCAGCAGGACCACATCGAACTCGGCCGGGCCCCCCGCCGCCAGGAGCAGATCGGGGCTCAGCGAGAGCAGGTCCGCGGCAACGAAACAAGGTCCTGGGTAACGCTTTCCCGCGATTTCGATCATGCCCTCGTCGCGGTCGACACCGATCACGCGATGGCCCATCCGGTGCAGCGCGCCGGTGAGCCGGCCGGTGCCGCAGCCGCCGTCGAGGATCCGTGCGCCTCGCGGTGCCAGCACGTCGACGAACCGTGCCTCGCCCTCGAGATCGGCTCCTTCCGCGTACTCGCGGGCGAAGCGGTCGACGTAGAAGTCCCAGCGCTCGCCCGTGACGGTTGTCTCCCACCGGGTCGGCGGCGGGTTGTGACCGGCCGACGGGTTCTCCGTGGGCAATGACCGGTTCTCCATGGGCGGCGAATTCTCCATGGGCACAGTGTGATGGCCCGCGCAACGTCTGCTGGCACAGTGGCGGACGTGCCGATCGACTCCCGGACGCTCGACCATGTCGAGATCGACCTCCCCGTGCAGCGGCCGTTCGCTGCCGACGCCCTGTTGGAATTCCTCAGGGCCCACACGGTTCCGGGCGTGGAGCAGGTCCGGCACCGCAGCTATTTCCGCTCCCTGCGATTGCCCGGCGGAGCCGGCACCATGGCGCTCACCATCCCGACGGCCGACGACACGGGCAGCATTCGTGGTCGTTTCCGGGTGCCGACGCCCGAGGATCTGCCGATCGCAGTCGGGCACGCCCGGAACCTGCTGGATCTCGACGCGGATTCCGTGGCCATCGACGCGCACCTGGGGGCCGACCCCGCCCTGGCCGCCGGTGTCCAGGCGATGCCGGGCCTGCGGGTGCCCGGCTCCGTCGACGGCCCCGAGACACTGATCCGCACGATGTTGGGCCAGCAGGTCTCCGTCGCCGGCGCCCAGACCGCAGCCGCCCGGTTGGTCCGCGGCGTCGACGACCGGCTGCCCCAATGGGACTCACAGGAGCCCGACGGGCCGCTCACCCACCTGTTCCCGACGCCGGGTGCGATCGCTGCTCTCGGGCCCGCGGCGATCGCCGGTCCACGCCGCCGGGCCGCCGCGGTGTGCGCCGCCGCGGCAGCGATGGCCGACGGCGCGCTGATCGTGGACGGCGGCCGATCGACCGCGGACCTCACCTCGGATCTCGTCGCGCAGCCGGGAATCGGCCCGTGGACCGCCGGTTACGTCGCGATGCGACTGCTGCGGGACGCCGACGTGCTGCTGGTGGGTGACCTCGTCCTGCGCCAGGGGGCGGCGCTGCTCGGCATGCCGGACACACCCGCCGGCCTGTCGGCGCGGTCGCGCGCTTGGCGTCCCTATCGGTCGTATGCCGGAATGCACCTGTGGCTGACCGCATTGGCGCTGCGTCGGCGGCGAGGCCCCGCCGACTAGACTCACTGCCCGTGAGCACACCTACCAGCGACAACACCCCTGCCGACGGCGACCAGAGCCACCACCGGTCCGCTGGGGAGGAACTGGAGTGGATCGGCGCCGAGGTCGAGGCTCGACCGAAGGTGATGTTCTGGATCACGATCGCCGTCGCCGCCGTCGTTCTCATCGCCCTGGCGATCTTCATCTACGTCACGCTGACCAGCAGCTGAGCCATCGGCTCGTGGGGCGTCAGCGCGACCGAGGTCAGGTTGCGGCGCCGACCAAGGCCTCGTCGTAGCGCTGCAGCACCAGCTCGGCGAGCGAGGTGCCCAGCGGCTGGGCGATCTCGTAGTTCAGTGACAGCGCCTGCTCGGCGATGCCGTCGAGCAGCAACCCGGGCGCGACGAACAGCGGCACGACGCCCATTCTCCGGCCGGAGCCGGCCGCCCGGTGCAACACGTCTTTGGCGCTGGGTTCACCCGTGGTGGCGAATCCGGCCCAGACCGGACCGACCCGGTGATCGCTCCACCGATCGGCCAGCAGACGCACGGCGTCGTTCGCCTGGCTGCAACTGGATCCGACCGCGAACAACAGGATTCCCTCGTGGATGCCGATGTGTGCCCGCCCGGCCGCCTCCTCCAGAGCCTGCAACACCTCGTCACCGGTGCCGAGGATCCCGCCGACCCGCAGGCTCATCCCCGTCGCCTGTTCGGCCTCGCGCACCGCGGTCGGGGTGTCCACCGTGGCGTGGAAGGCCTCGGTGAACAGCAACGGGAGCACCACGGCCCGGTCGACGTCGTGGTTCGCGTGCAGCACCGCAGCGGCGGTGGTGAGGTCCGGCTCCGACAGGTCCAGGAAGGCCGGCACCGCCAGCAAGCCAGGCCGCAAACGCTGCACAGCGTGCATCAGTTCGGCGATGGTGCCGGCAGCCCGCGGGTCGCGGCTTCCGTGTGCGAGACCGATCAACGGCGGAGCGTGGCTGGTCATGCTCGCAACGTTAGTGCCGGTACACCCGGGTCCGCTCAACGCCTCTTCGCGGCCAGCCCCCTGGCGTCCAGGATGGCCCGCTCCAGCGGCCTGAACATGATCAGCTCGACGCCGACACCCACCACGAAGATCAGGATGAGCCCGGAATACAGCAACGGAGCGTCGGACAGGTCGCGCCCCTGGTTCATCAACTGGCCCAGCCCGAATCCCAGCTTGGACGAGGTGACAATGAGCTCGGCGGCCATCAGGGATCGCCACGAGAACGCCCATCCCTGACGCAACCCGGCCAGGAAGCCGGGCAGGGCGGCCGGCAGCAGCACGTGCCGCGCGTGGCCCCACCACCCCAGCCCGAGGACATGGCCGACCCGGGAGTACAGCGGCGGCACCTGGTCGATGCCGGCGATCAGCCCGTTCGCGATGGACGGGACCGCACCCAGCAGCACGACCATGTAGATCATTGCGGGGCTGATCTGGAACCACAGGATCGCCAGCGGCACCCAGGCCACCGACGGCATGGACTGCAGCCCTGACAGCAGCGGCCCCACCGAGGTGCGCAGCCAGTTGAAACGCGCAATGGCCAGCCCGATCGGGACGGCCACGACGATCGCCACCACGAAGCCGATCAGGCCACGGGACAGACTGGTCCAGATCGTCTCCCATGCCTGGCCGCCCTGCAGCAGGCGCAGCAGTTCGTCGAACACCGCGGCCGGTGACGGCAGCATCACCTCCGGCTTCACCTTCAGCAGGTAGACGACTTCCCACCCGACCAGCACCACGACCAGCGCGAGCACCGGCGGGACGATGGAACTGCCGAGTTTGCGCCACCACGGGTCGCGGACCCGATCCGGTTCCTCCAGCACGTCGAGGCCGGCGCCGACGGCGGCGGTGTCCTCGCGCTCCACCTCGTCGCGGCTGATCACCGTGTCGTCAAGCGCGGGCATGGCTCGCGATCTCCTCTCGCAGTCGCACCGTGATCTCCGCTGCGAGCGCCCCCACCGCGGGGTGCTCGATGGTGCGCGGGCCCTTGATGGAGACCTTCCAATCCCCCACCACCCGACCGGGCCGGGACGACAGCAGCACCACCCGCTGACCGAGCCGCACCGCTTCCCGCACGTTGTGGGTGACGAAGACGATGCTGTTGCCGGTCGCCTTCCACACCCGGGTCAGCTCGTCGTGCATGACGTCCCGGGTGATGGCGTCCAGGGCGGCGAACGGCTCGTCCATCAGCAGGACCTTGCTGTCCTGACCGAGCGCCCGGGCCAGCGCCACCCGCTGCCGCTGTCCCCCGGACAACTCATGGATCCGCCGATCGGCGTGCCCGGAGAGCCTGACGAGGTCCAGCAGCTCATCGATCCGGCTCTTGATGCGTTTGCGCGGCACCCCGGTGTACTTCAGCGCCAGGGCGATGTTCTGGCCGGCAGTCAGCCATGGGAACAGAGCGGACTCCTGGAACATCAGCGCCGGTCGTCCCGCCGTGGCGACGGTCCCGGTCGTCGGTTGATCCAGTGCGCTGATCAGATTCAGCAGGGTGGACTTACCGCAACCGGATGCGCCGAGCAGGCAGACGAACTCGCCGGGCGCCACGGACAGGCTGATGTTGTCCAGCGCCGCGACCTTGCCGCGGCGACCGGTGAACACCTTGCTCACCCCGTCGATCCGGACGGCGGCCGTGTCACCCTCGGTCTTCTCGGGCAGCGGCGGCACGACCCGTGGGTCGTCCGGCTGATAACCGACGTGCGGCTCACCGACGAGTGTCGTCATCTCATCTCCCTATTCGGTGCCGAGTCCGGCGGCGCTGACAGCAGGTTTCCCGTCAGCCGCGAGAACCCTGTTCAGTGCCGTGAGGTCGTAGATTCCGGTCAGATCGGGTACCTCGGTGAGGGTCCCGGCTTCCACGCCGTGTTGCGCGATGGTGTTCAACGTGCCTGCCAGCGGGTCCCACGTGAGCTCGATGTTGTCGAATGCCGCCTGGATGGTGTTGTCCGCCAAGGGCTTCCCGGTCAGTTCACCGATGGCCGCGTTCAGGTCTGTCTGAGCCTTGGCGGGATCGGCCTTGATGGCGTCGATCTGGTCGACCTCACCTGAGATCAGCGCTTCGATCGTCCCGGGGTGATCCTGCAGGAACTGCCGTGACGAGATCAGCACGGTGGTCTGGAACTTCTCCTCCGGCCACAGTGTCTTCTCGTCCACCAGGGTCTTCGCGCCCGCCTCCAAGACCAGCCGCGACGCCCACGGCTCCGGAAGCCAGGCGCCGTCGATCTCACCGGTCCCGAACAGGTCAAGAGTCTGGGAATTCTCCTGGTTGATGATGTCGACGTCGTTGCCGCCGGTGGTCGGCACCTTCAACCCGTTGTCCAGCAGCCACTTGCGCAGAGCGACATCCTGGGTGCCACCGAGCTGCGGAGTGGCGAGGGTCCTGCCCCTCAGGTCCGCCGGAGAGCTGATCTCCGGCTTGACGACCAGTGCCGCACCGTTGTCAGTAGCGCCGGCGACGATCCGCAGCGCGTCACCGTTCGACTTGACGAACGCGTTGATCGCCGGATTCGGGCCGACGAAGGCGACATCGATCGCGCCGGACAGCAGTGCCTCGATGGCGGCCGGACCGGCGTTGAACGTGGAGGTCTCGAGCTTCGTGTCGCCCAGTGCCTGCTGGAAGGTCCCTTCCTTCACACCGAGGACGGCGGCGGCGTGGGTGAGGTTCGGGAAGTACCCCAACCGCAGCGTTTCGGCGGCGGACTGTGATGCGGCTGCAGCGGAGGTGGCGGCCGATGAGGATTGCGCAGACTCACTGGAGGACGAGCAGGCGGCGGTGACGGCGGCGAGTGCGATCGCTGCGCCGGCGGCGAGCAGCCGGGATGGTTCGAACCTGGTGGCGCTGTGGTGACGCGAGGTCGACACGGAATTGCCCTTCGGGGTCACGTCCGGTGCTACGGACCGGGAGTAGGGAGATTGGTGGGTACGAGAGCGATGTCGCGGCCGGCGACGGCCTGCTGCGGACATCGGTCCGGCATCGATGCCGCAACGCTCGGGACGTGATTCATCTAGAAGCCCTCCTCGCTGATTCCGGAAGTGGTGGACACAGGCGGAGCGGTCACACCTGCGGGATGCAGGGCCGCCCGCCGGTCGCCGACCATGCCGGCAGCCAGAGTGGTGCCGTCGGAGGGGTCGATGATCAGAAAGGACCCGACGGCGCCGCCGGGGCGGTACTCCTCGACCGGGAGCGGGTCGGCGGTGCGCATCGTGACCTGGGCGATGTCGTTGAGCGACAATGTTTCCGGGGCCGTCCGGTGCACCAGGCTGTCGACGTCCAGCAGACCGTCGAGCGACGCCAGTTGGGCACGGGTGGTGCTCGTGCCGTACCGGAGCAGCGCCCTGGTTCCCGCCCGGAGCGGCCGCTCGGTGAGTTGGGTGATGGTGGCGGTGAACTGGTTGACCGGAAGCGGCGCGCCGGCGACCCCGGCGATCAGGTCACCCCGGGACAGGTCGAGGTCACCGGACAGCAGCAGGGTCACCGAATCACCGGCGACCGCGACACCCCGGGGGCCGTCGGCGCTGTCGATACCGCTGATCACCGACCGCAACCCGGACGGCAGGACGACCACCTCGTCACCCGGCCGCACGGTCCCCGCGGCCACCCGGCCGGCGTAGCCGCGGTAGTCGGGCAGGTCGGCCGATCGGGGGCGGATCACGTACTGAACCGGGAATCTCAGCGCACCGGCAGCCGAATCATCGGCCAGTTCGACGTTCTCGAGGTGCTCGAGGACACTCGGTCCGCAGTACCAGCCGATTCGCTCCGATCGGGTCACGACATTGTCACCGTGGAGGGCGGAGATCGGGATCGCCGTCACCTCATGGATGCCGAGTTCTCTTGCATAGGCGGCGAATTCCGCGGCGATGGCATCGAACACCGCCCGGTCGTAGTCCACCAGGTCGATCTTGTTGACGGCGAGCAGCAGGTGGGGGACGCCGAGCAGGGCGGCCACCGCCGCGTGCCTGCGGGTCTGGTCCACCACACCGGTGCGGGCATCGGTGAGGATCACCACGAGGTCTGCGGTCGACGCGCCCGTGACGGTGTTGCGGGTGTACTGCACGTGCCCGGGCGTGTCGGCGAGGATGAACGTCCGCGCCGGAGTCGCGAAGTACCGGTACGCCACATCGATGGTGATGCCCTGCTCGCGCTCGGCGCGCAGGCCGTCGACGAGCAGCGACAGATCAACGGTGTCCAGGCCCTTGGCCTCGGACGTGCGCTGCACCGCGTCCAGGGTGTCGGACAGCACGGACTTCGAATCGTGCAGCAGCCGTCCGACCAGGGTCGACTTGCCGTCGTCGACGGACCCCGCCGTGGCGAACCTCAACAACCCGCGGGCGGATCTCAGTTCCTCGGCGAGTTCGTGGGCGGTCGGCTCAGCCGTTGCGTTCGCCGACGGGGCGGAGTCGATGGCGGAGGTGACGGCGCCCATCAGAAGTACCCCTCACGTTTACGGTCTTCCATGGCGGCCTCACCGAGCTTGTCGTCGGCCCTGGTGGCGCCGCGTTCGGTGATCCGGGTGGCGACGATCTCTTCGATGACCGCGCGCACCCCGGTGGCGTCGGACTCCACTGCCCCGGTGCACGACATGTCACCGACCGTCCGGTACCGCACCCACCGGCGCTGCACGGTCTCCCGTCCCCTGGGGCCGCCCCACTTCCCCGGCGCCAGCCACATCCCTTGACGCTGGAACACCTCTCGCTCGTGCGCGTAGTAGATCCCCGGCAGGTCGATACCCTCCGCCTCGACGTAGTTCCACACATCGAGTTCGGTCCAGTTGGACAGCGGGAACACCCGCACGTGTTCGCCGGGCGCATGCCGGCCGTTGTACAGACCCCACAACTCGGGGCGCTGACGACGAGGATCCCAGCCACCGAACGAATCGCGCAGCGAGAAGATCCGCTCCTTGGCCCGGGACCGTTCCTCGTCGCGGCGGGCGCCACCGATCACCGCGTCGAACTGTTGCTCTGCGATGGTGTCCACCAACGGGACGGTCTGCAGCGGATTGCGGGTGCCGTCCGGCCGTTCGGTGAGCCGTCCGTCGTCGATCCACTCCTGCACCCGGGCGACCTGCAACCGCAAACCGCCTTCGGCCACCACCCGGTCCCGGAAGGCGAGCACCTCTGGGAAGTTGTGCCCGGTGTCGACGTGCAGCAGCGAGAACGGCAGCGGCGCAGGGTGAAAGGCCTTGCGCGCCAGATGCAGCACCAGCACCGAGTCCTTACCGGCGGAAAAGAGGATCACCGGCTTGTCGAACTGACCGGCCACCTCCCGCAGGATGTGGATGGCCTCGGATTCCAGGGCGCGCAGGTGCGGGCTGGCCAGTCTGCGGGCGACCGGACGGTCGCGGCGTTGCGGCGCCTCGATGGTGGTCATAGGAATCCCCTTGCGGTCAGTAGCGTGAGCAGTGCGGCGACGGAGTTCTCGAGATCGACGGTGGACGTGTCCAGCCGCAGGTCCGGGCTCACCGGAACTTCGTAGGGGTCGTCGACACCGGTCATGGCGGTGATCTCGCCGCGAAACGCCCTGGCGTACAGACCCTTGACATCACGTTCGACACAGACCTGCACCGGGGTGGACAGGTGCACCTCCAGCAGCGGCGTGCCGTGCTGATCATGCTGTGCGCGGACCTGTGCGCGGGCATCTGAATACGGCGCAATGACCGGCACCAGCACGGTCACCCCGTGGCGGGCAAGCAGCTCCGCGACGAAACCGATGCGGGTCACCTGGATCTCGCGGTCGGCCCGGCTGAACCCCAGGCCGGCGGAAAGATGCGTCCGGACCTGATCACCGTCCAGGATCTCGACAGCGACACCGCGGCTCTCGAGTTCGCCGGCGAGAGCCACGGCCAGGGTGGTCTTTCCGGCACTGGGCAACCCGGTCAGCCACACCGTTGCGCCGGTGCCTGCCCCCCGTGCTCCGGCCGTGACGGCAGTCCGTGCGCTCTGCGTCGTCGTCATGTGTTGATCCCACATTCGGTCTTCGTCAGCCCGGCCCAGCGGCCGGATCGGGCGTCCTGGCCGGGTATCACCCGGCGGGTGCACGGCTCGCAACCGATCGACGGATACTCGACCCCCAGCAAAGGGTTCACCAGCACGCCGTTCGCGGTGATGTACGACGCCACGTCGTCGTCCGACCACGCGGCGATCGGGGCGAACTTGACCTTGCCGCGCTTGGCGTCGAACTGCACGACCGGTGTGGCGGCACGGGTGGGTGATTCGGCCCGCCGGACACCGGTCGCCCAGGCTTCATATCCGTTGAGGGCCCGGTTGAGCGGCGCCACCTTCCGCAGCGAGCAACACAGGTCGGGATTGGTGGCGAACAGGTCCTTGCCGTACCGCGCATCCTGCTCCGCGACCGTCTGCAGCGGCAGCAACCGGCGCAGCGTCACCGGGTAGACGGCCTCGACAGCATCGGCGGTGCCGATGGTTTCGACGAAGTGATAGCCGGTGTCCAGGAACAGGACATCGATCCCGGGCAGCACACGCGACGCCAGATGCACCAGGACGGTGTCCTGCATCGAGGCAGTCACGGAAAGTCCGGCGCCGAATTCCTCGGCGGCGAATCGGAGGATCTCCTCGGCCGAAGCATTTGCCAGGTCGGCAGCAGCGCGATCCGCGACGGCAGACAGCTCGGCACCGGAGCGCAGCGTGGTGATCATTGCACTGCCTGGGGAGCTGTGGAGTCGGACGGCTCAACTGTGCTTCGGCACAGCGGTTTTCGCTGTGCCCCTGCCCGCGAGGCCGATGAAGCGCACCGCGAAGACCCGGTAGCAGTCGCCGCAGCTCCAGGCTCCGTGCGAGTCCTCATGCGGCCACAGGTTGGTCTCGCCGCAGTACGGGCAATACTGCGCGGGCGCCCGGTTCTCGCTCATCCGAGCGTCCCGCGCATTCCAGCCGCGCGTATGCCGGCCGGAATCGGATCAACCCCGGTCATGTCAGCGCCGCCTCGTCCGCACGGGCAACCCACTGAGCGAAGCGCTCACCGTTCTCGCGTTGCGCATCGAAGGTCTTCACGACCCGCTCGACGTAGTCGGCGAGTTCGTCACCGGTCACCTTGTGGCCGCGGACCTTCCGGCCGAACCCGGCGTCCAGCCCGAGGCCGCCGCCGAGGTGGACCTGGAAACCCTCGACCTGCGCACCCGAAGCGTCGGTGACGATCATGCCCTTGAGCCCGATGTCGGCAATCTGGGTGCGGGCACAGGCATTCGGGCAGCCGTTGATGTTGATGGTCAGCGGCACGTCGAGATCCCCGAGCCGCCGCTCCAGCTCGTCCACCAGCGCGCGGCCACGAGCCTTGGTCTCGACGATCGCGAGCTTGCAGTACTCCAGCCCGGTGCAGGCCATCATGTTGCGCCGGAACGTCGATGGCTTGACCGACAGTCCCAGCTCTTCGAGCCCGGCGACCAGCGAGTCGATCCGGTCGGCCTCGATGTCCAGGATCACCAGGCCCTGGTCGGTGGTGGTCCGGATCCGGTCGGAGCCGTGTTCCTCGACCAGGTCGGCAATCCGGGTCAGGACCGAGCCTGACACGCGGCCCACCGTGGGGTTCACGCCCACATAGAAACGGCCGTCGTTCTGTGGGTGCACCCCGACGTGATCGCGCGGTCCGCTCGGGACATCGGCAGCCGGTCCGTCGATCAAGGCCCGGTGCAGGTACTGGGTCTCGAGGACTTCGCGGAACCTCTGCGGTCCCCAGTCGGCGACGAGGAACTTCAGCCGGGCACGGTTGCGCAACCGCCGGTAGCCGTAATCACGGAAGATGGAGACCACACCGGCCCAGACGGCGGCCACGTCATCCAGCGGCACCCACGCCCCCAGGCGCTGGCCGAGCATCGGATTGGTGGACAGCCCGCCGCCGACCCACACATCGAATCCTGGCCCGTGCTCGGGGTGCACCACGCCGACGAAGGCGATGTCGTGGATTTCGTGTGCCACATCCTGCCGGGGTGACCCGGAAATGGCGGTCTTGAATTTCCGTGGCAAATTCGAGAATTCTTCGCTTCCGACAAATCGCCGGACGATCTCCTGCACAGCAGGCGTTCCGTCGATGATTTCGTCGGCGGCAATACCGGCGACGGGCGATCCGAGGATGACCCTCGGGGTGTCACCGCAGGCTTCCGCGGTGCTCAGGCCGGCACCTTCCAGGGCCTGCCAGATATCGGGAACATCTTCGATGCTCACCCAGTGCAGTTGCACGTTCTGCCGGTCGGTGAGGTCGGCGGTATCCCGTGCATACCGGGTCGAGACCTCGCCGATGGTCCGCAGTCCTGCGGTGGTCAGCTGTCCACCGTCGATGCGGACACGCAGCATGAAGTACTTGTCCTCGAGTTCCTCGGGCTCGAGTACGGCCGTCCTGCCCCCGTCGATACCGGGCGCGCGTTGGGTGTACAAACCCCACCAACGCATCCGCCCGCGGAGATCGCTGGGATCAATGCCGTCGAAACCGGTGTAGCGGTAACGATTCTCGATCCGCGACCGGACATGGAGGCCGTCGTCGTCCTTCTTCATCCGCTCGTTCGGGTTCAGCGGCTCCCGGTGACCGAGAGCCCACTGTCCCTGCCCGCGAGCGGCATCCGCTCGGGGCCGTCTCGGTGCACGCGGGGTCGTCGGGAGCGCCGCGGCACCACGAGTTCGGGGCGGGCCGTCGGCAGGGGGCGGTGCGGTGACATTTGCTGGGGGCACGGGGAATCCTTGCGGACAGGCCGGAGACCGTCACAGCGACACGCGAGAACCCTAGGTCTGCACGCCGATGCCACAGCCCGGCGCGGGAGAAGCGACGGGAGGGTCAGACGGCCGAACAACAGGCTGAGCTGGCGACGCGCACGAGGTCGACCTCGCGGCAGCACACCAAGAACACACCCTGGGCAGACATGGGGCAGAGCATACAGTGTCGTAGCGACACCCAGAGCCTCGCCGAATTGTGGCGATATCGTCACGACGCAATACCCGTTCGGCGGCTGCCAATGCCGCGAACTCTCTGACCGACCGATTTCGGGTCGCTGTGTCCGGCACCTTGTGGCCCGTCGATTCCGGCGGTTCGTCGTTCCTGTGCTGTGCGGCGTGACGCTCGTCGATCGGATCAGCCGCGGGGGCACCGGCATCGTCACCGCTGAAGGCGGCTCCCACCTTCGTGTCCTGGCGACCGCTTGCGACGATGCACCTGCAGTGCGGTGGTGACGGAATGGGCGCGGGGTGTTTACCGGGACGGCCGACGGGGCACCGGAACAATCGGTGCCCGCGCCAGGCGGGCGTACGGTCGAGAACTGATGTCCGCGCTCGCACCGCTGCGCCCACCAGCCGTACTGACCGCGCGATGGCACCCTCCCACACGACATCGACAGCAGACCGAAGACCCACCACAGGGCGCATCGCCAACAGGTGCGCCGAGGACACAACAACAGATCGGGAGTACTCGTGACGGAATCAACCACGACCACCGTGCCCAACGTTCGGCTCAACAACGGCGTGGAAATCCCGCAGCTGGGTTTCGGGGTGTTCCAGATCAAGCCGGAGGACACGGTCGAGGCGGTGACCACGGCCTTGGAGGTCGGCTACCGGCACATCGACACGGCCGAGATGTACGGGAACGAGAAGGAGGTCGGTCAGGCGATCGCCCGGTCCGACCTCGATCCGTCCGACGTCTTCGTCACCAGCAAGCTGAACAACGGATTCCACGCCTATGACGACGCCCTCCGCGCCTTCGACCAGACCCTCGGGGACCTCGGACTGGAGCAGATCGACCTGTTCCTCATCCACTGGCCGTTGCCGGCGGTCGGCAACTACGTGGACACCTGGCGCGCCATGGAAAAGATCTACACCGACGGCCGCGCCCGTTCGGTCGGTGTTTCCAACTTCCAGCCGCATCACCTTCGCCGGCTGCATGAGGAGACCACGGTCGTTCCCGCGGTGAACCAGATCGAGGTGCACCCCTACCTGACCCAGGAGGAGCTGCTGGCCTTCGACGCCGAGCACGGCATCGCGACCGAGGCCTGGTCGCCCATCGCCCAGGGCGGCGTCCTCGGCGACCCGGTGATCAACGAACTCGCCCGGACCTATGGGAGAACGCCGGCCCAGGTGGTGCTGCGCTGGCACATCCAGCTCGGCAACATCATCTTCCCGAAGTCGACCACGCCCAGTCGCGTGCGGGAGAACTTCGAGATCTTCGACTTCGAGTTGTCCGACCCCGACATGGGCCTGATCTCGGCGCTCAACAAGGACGAGCGGACCGGCCCGAACCCGGACGAGTTCAACTACATCCCGAAGTAGTCCCCCACACCTCCGGCCGGTCAGTTCCGGCTGCTCGGAAAGGGCCCCGCGTCGCTCGATCGACGTGGGGCCCCTTTTGCGCGCTCTGCGCCTGTCGCAGCGGCGTTGTCGGTGGTCGCCGCCATGCTCTTGGACATGGACACGACCGCCTTGCTCATCGGAGCGCTGCTGCTGTTTGTCGGGCTGGTGATCGGCGTGCTGGTCGGCCGATCCTCCCCACGGTCCGGCCGCGGCAGCGGCGGCAGCGAGGTCGCCGCCGTGCTCGCGCCCGCCTCCGCGGCTCTGCAACGGGTCGAGGACCGACTGCTGGAGGTTGAACGTGACCGGGCCGGCGCCTACGCGGGCCTGCGGGAACAGGTTGCGGCGCTGCACCGCACGTCGGCCGAGCTCGGTCACCAGACCCGGTCGCTCGTCGGCGCCCTGCGAGCCCCGCAGGTGCGCGGGCGCTGGGGCGAGGTGCAGCTGCAGCGCATCGTCGAGCTGGCCGGAATGGTCGAGCACTGCGACTTCGAGACCCAGGTCAGTGCTCGGGCCGGCGGCGTCGACGGGGCGGGTGTACGGCCGGACATGATCATCCGGCTCTCTGGCGGGCGGTTGATCCCGGTGGACGCCAAGGTCCCGTTCGCGGCCTGGCTGGAGGCGCTGGACTGCACCGATGACCGCCGCAGGGCCGCACTGATGGCCGCGCATGCCCGGGCCCTGCGGGGACATGTCGATGCGCTGGCGGCCAAGGCTTATTGGCGACACTTCCAGCCCGCTCCCGAGTTCGTCGTGCTGTTCGTGCCCGGTGAGCCACTGCTGGACGCAGCACTGGCGACTGATCCTGGGCTCGCCGAGCACGCCTTCGGGCGCAATGTCGTGATCGCCACCCCGACTTCGCTGATCGCCCTGTTGCGCACGATCGCCTTCACCTGGCGGCAGGAGAAGCTGTCCGCCTCAGCGGCGGAGGTGCACGCGCTCGGCCGCGAATTGCACGGGAGGCTCGGCACCCTCGTCGGTCACCTGAGCGGTCTGGGAGCGGGGCTCGAGCGGGCGGTGCAGTCCTACAACCTGACGGTGCGCTCGATGGAATCCAGGGTGCTCGTCAGCGCCCGCCGCTTCACCGAGCTAGGGGTGACCGGCGAGGAACTGTCGACCCCGGAGCAGGTCGATCTGCTCCCCCGGCGCCCGCAGGCCGCGCAGCCGGCCCACCCCGCTGCCGCGTCCGGCGGATGGCCCGGCAGCGGACCGGTCGCACATTCGGGAGCCGGGTCGGTCGCCGAGGCGATGGCCGATCCGGCGGGCGAGGAGCACTTGGCAGCGCAGGTGATGCCATTGCGCAGTGCCTCGCGACGGGCTTGGGACGCTACCGTGGACGGGTGACCACGAATGCCGCCACCCGAACACCGATTGCCGACTCGTCGGCACTGCCCGGAGTGCGCGGCCTGCCGTCGTGGGCAGTGATCGTGCTCGCAGTCGTGCTGACTCTCGGAGGTGCGGCCATCGACGGGCTGACCACCGGGCTGCTGTCCTGGGGGCTGCGGATCGGGTTCTACCTCGGCGTGGTCCTCGCCGCGCTGGTGGTGCGGCGTGGCTCGATCTTCACCGCCATGGTGCAGCCGCCATTGGTCCTCGCGGTCGGCGTGGTGCTGGGCGGGATGTTGTTCACCGGGTCCGGCGGCTTCTACAGCACCGGGCTGAAGCTGATCGGGTCGTTCCCGACGATGGCGCTGGGGACCGCGGCAGCGGTGTTGATCGGCTTGATCAGGATCCTGGCGCAGCCGATGCGGGCAGACCGGCAGGTCGGTCCGACACCGGCGTCGCACGCCTGACGTCGCCGGGCGCCGCCTTGATGAAGAACCCTGCAAAGGCGGCAGCCTCAGTCAGGTGGCCGCCGGCCGCAGGTCCTTGCGCAGCTCCTTGGGAAGCGAGAACGTCAGCGTCTCCTTCGCGGCGGTGAACTCCTCTGCGGCGGGATAACCCCGTTCGCCAAGGAAATCCAGCACGCCGGTCACCAGATCGTCCGGGACGGACGCGCCACTGGTGACGCCGACCGTGTTCGCGCCGACCAGCCACTGCTCGTCGATCTCGTTCGCGTCATCGACCAGGTACGAGGTCCGCGCCCCCGCGTCCAGTGCCACCTCGACCAACCTCACGGAGTTCGACGAGTTCTTCGAACCCACGACGATCACCAGATCGCAGTCCGGCGCGATCTGTTTGACCACCTCCTGCCTGTTCTGCGTCGCGTAGCAGATGTCATCGCTCGGCGGGGCCGTCATCAGCGGGAACCGCTTGCGGAGCAGGTCGACGGTGCCCAGGGTCTCGTCCACCGACAGGGTGGTCTGCGACAGCCAGATGACCTTCTCGGGATCCCGGACGGTGACGTTGTCCACGTCGGCCTGGTCGTTGATCAGCTGGATCGACTCCGGGGCCTCACCCTGTGTGCCGTCGACCTCTTCATGGCCACGGTGACCGATCAGCAGGATGTCGTAGTCCTCGGCAGCGAACCGGCGAGCCTCCTTGTGCACCTTGGTGACCAGCGGGCAGGTGGCATCGATGACCTGCAGCCGGCGCTTGGCAGCCTCTTCATGGACCGCCGGGGACACCCCGTGCGCGGAGAAGACGACCAGAGCGCCCTGCGGGACCTCCTCGGTCTCCTCGACGAAGATCGCGCCGCGGGCTTCCAGATTTGCGACGACGTGCTTGTTGTGCACGATCTGCTTGCGGACGTACACCGGGGCGCCGTACTGCTCGAGCGCCTTCTCCACCGTGACGACCGCCCGGTCGACGCCGGCGCAGTAGCCGCGCGGGCTCGCGAGCAGGACACGGCGGGTGGCAGAAGTCATGCCTTCATCGTAGGTGCGCCCGCGGCACCCACCCGGCCGCGCGCCGGTGGCCGACACCACACCGGTTCTGGCCGGCCGTGACGTCCAGTGACGACCGATTGGGCTCCGTCCGGGTCGGCCGCGGTGACACGGTCCAGTCGCATGGGGCAGGCTGGGGGCATGGCCATCACGCTTCCGCTGCCACTGCGCGTCGCTGCCGGGATCCTCGGCACCGGCCTGGACCGTGTCCGGGCGCTCCCCGAAGACATTCCGGCGCTGCCTGTCTCGCTCGTCGGGAACGCCATGCGGCTGTCGATGAAACTGCAGCAGGAGATCGCGACTCTGGCGACACGGGGGGACGAACTCCTCGGCGGGGTGATCGGCGCGCCGCAGGAAAACCCGTCGTGGGCCCGATTCGACGACGACGAGCCGGCGGCTCCGCCGCCGCCCGGGAACCGCAGCACCAGCGGACGGCGGGTGACCGCATCGGGGCCGGATCGTGCCGAGGACAGGGCCGATACGACCACCTCGGCGGGCCAGACGGAGGACACCGACGACGCGCATCACCTCAAGACCCCCGAGACGTCGTCGCTGGCACCGGAGACCACCACTGCCATGGCTGCGGCCGTCGAGGTGCCGGCGGCCGTGGTGGAGCAGGCGCTCATCGCAACCGACGACGCCGAACAACTGCTGGACGAGCAACGCGCCGACGCCGTCATCGACGACATCGTGGAGGCGGTCGCGGGCGGCGCCGACGCTGCCGTGCTGGCGGGCGTGTCCGACCAGGTCGCCGAAGAGGCCGTCGAGGACGCTGCAGCCGAACTCGAGGAGGCGTTGGTCGAAGAGGCCGTCCTGGAAGAGGCGCTGATCGAGGAAACGGTGCTCGAGCAGGCCGTTCTCGAGGAGCAGGCGCTGGAAGAAGCGATCGAAGGGGCGGCGCAGGAGGCCCTCGAGCAGGCCGCGACCCAAGCCGTCCTCGAAGAGACGCTCGAGGAGGTCGCCGAGGAGGAAGCCGTGCTGGAGGGTGCCCTCGTCGAGGCCGCCACCGAGGAGATGGTCCTCGAGGAAGAACTGGAAGCTGTCGTCCGCCGGCACGCCCAGGAGGAGGCTGTTCTCGAAGAAGCGATCGAGGAAACGGTTGTCGCCGAAACAGTGCTGGAGGAAGCGCTCGAGGAGACCCTCGACGCTGGAGCGGACATCGAGGCGGCCCTGGACGACACCCAGGGCGGGTCTTCGATCGGCGTCAACGGGGTCGACCTGCCGCTGGCCGGCTACGACCGCCTGACCCTCGCGCAGGTGCGCGGTCACCTACGGGAGCTGTCCGCGGGCGACGTGGCAGCACTGCTGCAGTACGAACGCGACACCGAGAACCGCCCGCCGTTTCTCACGCTGTTGAGCAACCGGCTCGTCACACTGGACGCCCAGAACTCGTGAGCGCCGGGCTGCACGCCGACCCGCGGCCGCCATTGCCCGAGAAGGCGGGTGACACCTCCCGCGAGAATCCATGGCCTGTGCGGGCTCTGGCGCAACGCATGGCTCAATACATCGCCAGGGCACCGGCCGCCTGGGTGGAGGGTCAGCTCGCCGAGGTCTCGATGCGGTCCGGATCGCAGATGTCTTTCCTGACATTGCGCGATCCGTCGGTGTCGATGTCGCTGCAGGTGATGTGCTCCCGGACGATCCTGACAGCGCTGACTCCGCCGCCCACCGAAGGATCCAGGGTGGTGGTGCACGGGCGATTCGAGTTCTACCCGGCCCGCGGGTCGCTGTCGTTCAAGGTGGACCAGATCCATCCGGTGGGTCTGGGTGAACTGCTCGCCCGGCTGGAGCGGCTGCGCAGGCTGCTGGCCGCCGAGGGTTTGACGGCGCCGGAACGCAAGAAGCCGTTGCCGTTTCTGCCGGGCGTGGTCGGGTTGATCACCGGGCGGGCCAGTGCCGCCGAATCCGACGTGCTGGCCAATGCCAGGGCGCGCTGGCCGGCGGTCCGGTTCCGGGTCGAGAACCCGGCCGTACAAGGGGTCCTCGCCGTTCCGCAGCTGATGGAGTCACTCGCCCGGTTGGATGCCGACCCCGAGGTCGACGTGATCATCCTGGCCCGCGGCGGCGGCGGCGTCGAGGACCTGCTGCCGTTCTCGGACGAGGCCCTGTGCCGAGCCGTCTCCCGCTGCCGGACACCGGTGATCTCGGCGATCGGCCACGAGCCCGACCATCCGATCATCGACGACGTTGCGGACGTGCGGTGCTCGACGCCCACCGACGCCGGCAAACGGGTGGTCCCCGATGCCGCAGCGGAATTGCGTCAGGTGGAACAACTCCGGGGCCGAGCGCGGCGTGCGCTCACCGGATGGGTGACCACCGAACAGGCGAGGCTGCGGCGGCTGACCTCGGCCACCGTCCTGGGCGATCCGATGACACCCATCACCGCCAGGGCCACCGACGTCCAACGCTTGCGCGAGCGCGGTCGCTCGCAGGTGTCCATGCTGCTCGAACGGATGGACCGGGATGTGGCCCATCGCCGGGCTCAACTGTCCGCCCTCGGGCCGGCGGCCACGCTGCGGCGTGGTTACGCGGTGGTTCAGGCAGACCGGCAGGTCGTCCGCTCGGTGACCGATGCACCCGCCGGGACGGCCCTGCGCATCCGGGTCGCCGACGGCGCCATCCACGCCGTCAGCGAGGCAGTGGAAGCCGCACCGTGACAGTTCTCCGGCGATGCGAGCCCCTATTCGGCTGCTCGGCTCCCGCGCGTCGGCAACGATCAGACACCCGTAGCAACAGGAGATCTCATGACGTCGGCCGCTGACAGAACATCGAAGAGCACCCACGGAGCCCGGCCGGATCCGACACCCGCCGGCACTGCGGATCCCAGTGCCAGTTACGAGCACGCCCGCGACGAACTCGCGGCTGTCGTCGCCCGACTGGAATCCGGCGGGCTCTCCCTCGACGAATCGCTCACCCTGTGGGAACGCGGCGAGCACCTCGCCGCCGAATGCACGCGCTTCCTCGATGGCGCCCGCGAAAGGGTGGAGAACGCGCTGCGGCAGTCCGACGAGCAGGAGTAGGACGGCGAGCAGGAGGAGGACGGCGAGCAGGAGTAGGACGGCGAGCGAGCCGCGGCCCGCGTCAGGACCGGCCGATACCTGACGGCATCAGACCGAATCCCAGGGGAACGTCCCCGGGGTCGGTACCGAGCGCAGCGACGCGATTGTCGGCGTCGACGAAGACGACCGCCGCCTGGTGCGAGCGGGCTTCGGAGTCGGTGAGCATCCCGTAGCCGATGACGATCACCACATCGCCGGGATGCACGAGATGTGCCGCGGCGCCGTTGATCGCCACCCCGCCGGCGCCACGCTCACCGGCGATCACGTAGGTCGTCAGCCGCGCGCCGTTGGTGACGTCCACGACGTCCACCTGCTGTCCCGGCAACAGGTCGGCGGCGTCCAGCAGGTCGGCATCGACGGTGATCGATCCGACGTAGTGCAGATCCGCCGCGGTGACGGTGGCCCGGTGGATCTTTCCTATCAACATCGGACGGAGCATCACGACCTCCAGGCCTGATCGACATCGCAGCTGTCTGCGGCATGACATCGCGGCAGACCACCGCGCAGATCGGCGCCGCGGCCGCACATTCCGCCCCCCAGGATGACATGCGGGTGGGATGCGGCACGGGTGAACGTTGTCACACAGGCCGCAGCGCCCGGCCGATAGCCTGCCTGCATGGACCCGATGGCCGCCCTGCGGCGGATCGCCTTCCTCCTCGAACGGTCGCAGGCTCCGACGTACCGGGTGCGGGCGTTCAGGACGGCTGCCATGGCAATTGCCGAACTGACCCCGGACGAGCTCGAGAAACGTTCGCGGGCAAAAACGCTGAAGGATCTTCGCGGCGTGGGACCGAAGACCTCGGCGGTGGTGGATCAGGCACTCGCCGGCGGCGTCCCCGAATACCTGGCCACGCTGGAACGTGACCTCGGCCCGCTCGTCGAAGGCGGCGACCGCATCAGAGCGGCGCTGCGCGGGGATCTGCATTCGCACAGCGACTGGAGCGACGGCGGCAGCCCCATCCAGGAAATGGCCGTCACCGCCATGGAACTGGGCCATGAATACCAGGCCCTCACCGATCATTCACCACGGCTGACGGTCGCGAACGGGCTCACCGCCGAACGACTTGAGAAGCAGTTACGGATCGTCGCGACCCTCAACAAGCATCTCGGGGACTTCCGGCTGCTGACCGGCATCGAATGCGACATCAACGAGGACGGCACCCTCGACCAGACCGACGACCTGCTGGGCAGGGTCGAGATCGTCGTCGCTTCAGTGCATTCGAAGTTGCGGGCCGATGCCGGATCGATGACCAGGCGGATGCTGCGGGCGATCGGGAACCCGCACACCGACATCCTCGGCCATTGCACCGGGCGCCTGGTCACCGGCGGACGGGGCACCCGGCCGGAGAGCCAGTTCGACGCTGCGAGGGTGTTCGCCGCATGTGCCGCGAACGGTGTGGCGGTGGAGATCAACAGCCGACCCGAGCGCCTCGACCCGCCGCGTCGGCTGCTCCGGCAGGCGGTCGAGGCCGGTTGCCTGTTCAGCATCGACACGGACGCCCACGCACCGGGCCAACTCGACTGGCAGGCCTACGGCTGCGCGCGGGCGCAGGAGTGTGAGGTTCCGGTCGAAAGGATCGTCAACACCTGGCCGTTGGACCGGCTGCTGGACTGGACCCACCGCAACTGACCACCGATGCGCGGGAACTGCCGACCGGGCGTCGAGGTCAGTCCGCTACCAGTACCGGCGTGGTCATCACCCGCGCACCGGTCACCTCCCGTTCGCGTCCGACGACCTCGATGTCGACGGACGCGGCGAGCGAAGCGCTGGACGGACCGGCCGCGAACGTCGACACTCCGGGCTCGATCACCCGGGAGCCGTCCCGACCGGTGAACGACGTCCGGTCGGCATGCACCTGGAACCGAACGGTCCGTGCCTGCCCGGCCGCCAGTGGTACCCGGGCGAACCCGATCAGCTGGCGCTCGGGCCGGACGACCTGCGCGACCGGATCGCTCAGATACAGCTGCACGATCTCCGCACACGGCCGGTCGCCGGCGTTGCGCACGTCGATCGACAATTCGACGGCGCCGTCCGCTGCGATCTGTGTTCGGTCGGTCGTCAGCGTCCCGTACTCCACGGTCGAATAGGACAGCCCGTGCCCGAACGGGAACAGCGGTGTCGGGTCCAGGTTCGAGATGCCGTCCGTCTTGAGCCCGAGCGGCGCCGACAGGTAGGTGCCCGGCTGACCGCCGGGATCACGCGGTATGCCCACCGGAAGGCGGCCACCCGGCTCGGCGTCCCCGGTGAGGATCGCGGCGAGCGCAGGTCCGCCTTCCTCACCGGGGAAGAACGATTGAACGACGGCCGCGCACCGTCCGGCGTACCGGCCGAGCGCGTAGGGTCGCCCGGACACCACCACCAGCACGACCGGTGTCCCGGAGTCCAGCACCGCGTCCACCAATCGGCCCTGAACACCCGGGAGCTCGAGATCGGTTGCATCGCAGCCTTCTCCCGACGTCCCCCGGCCGAACAGACCGGCCAGGTCACCGACCACCAGCACAGCGACGTCAGCCGCCCGGGCCGCCGCGACCGCCGCGCTGATACCGGAGAGGTCGGCACCGGTGAAATCGCAGCCACGGGAGTAGTTGATCTCCGGGTGCACCATTCGCATCGATTCCAGCAGAGTGGGGACGTCGATCCCGATGTCCCTGCCCTGGCCGGACAGCACGTGATTGGGGAACGAATAGCACCCGAGGAAGCAGCGCGGCTCGTCCACACTCGGCCCGATCAGTGCGACGCGACGGTCCCGGGCGAGCGGCAGCACCCCGTCGTTGGCCAGCAGGACCACCGATTGCTCGGCGACGCGCCGCGCCAGCGCACGATTCTCGGCCGTATCCAGATCGACGGCACCCTCACCGGACGGAAGTTCCCCATCGCCGTCGAGCAGTCCGAGATCTACCTTCTGCGTCAGCACCCGCCGGACCGCTCTGTCCAGGACCCGCTCGTCCAGCCGACCGGTCCGCACCATCTCCGGCAGGTGACAGAACGCCTCCGTCTCCGGCAGTTCGACATCCAGGCCGGCCGTCAGGGCCAACCGGCCGGCCTCACCGGAGCTCGCGACGACGCGATGCATCGTGTGCAGGAACCGGATTGCCCAGTAATCGGACACGACGGTGCCGGGGAATGCCCACCGGTCGCGCAGCACGGTGGTGAGCAACTCCCGACTGGCCGCCGGTGGCATGCCGTCGATGTCGGCGTAGGAATTCATCACCGACCCGGCCCGTCCTTCCTGGATTGCCATCTCGAACGGCACCGTCATCACGTCGGCGAGCTCGCGGCGCCCGATGGATACCGGCGCATGGTTACGGGCGGCGCGCGATGCCGAATACCCGACGAAGTGTTTGAGAGTGGCTATCACGCCGGCCGATTGCAGCCCTCGGACGTACGCCGTACCGATGCTGCCGACGAGATAGGGGTCCTCGCCGATGGTTTCCTCGGTCCGTCCCCAGCGGTAGTCGCGGGTCACATCCAGCACGGGGGCCAGTCCCTGATGGATGCCGACCGCGGCCAGGTCACGCCCGATGGCGGCGCTCATCTCGGAAATGAGGTCGGGATCGAACGTGGCCCCCCACGCCAGAGGTGTCGGATAGACCGTCGCGCCGAGTGTGGTGAACCCGGTCAGGCACTCCTCGTGCGCGATGGCCGGGATGCCCAATCCGTCGGGCGCCCCGACCACCTGAGCCTGCATCGAACGCAGATCCGCGACACCCTGGGCCGCCGACACCGGAACGGTGCCGAACACCCGGGTCAGCTGGCCCAGGCCGTGCCTGATCTGTTCGGAGAACTCGCCGCGCCGAGCGGACATGGCACCCTCCGGCGGTGCGCCCTGCCCGGGAGCCACCTGCCCGGGCGGCACCTGTCCGGGAGCCTCGTGCCCCGGCGCCACCTGGTGAGAGGCCGTCCCCTGCGGGCGCCAGTAGCTGCCCAGTTGGGCGGCCTTCTGCTCCAGCGTCATCACCGCCAGCAGCGACTCCACCCGCTGCGACACCGACCTCGTCGGGTCCTGCCACGGTCTGCCCGCATCATCGGCCGGTACCTGCGGGGGTGCGTCCCGGACATCGCCCCGGACATCGGCTGCCAGCAGTCGTTGGTCGTGGATCATGTTCACATGCCTTACTTGCCGAAGCCGGCGGTCAGGCCGGACACGAGCTGACGACGGCCCACGATGTAGGCGGCCAGGACGGGAATCGCCGAAAGGGTCACCGCGGCAAGCACTGCCGGGACGTTGACGGCGAACTGACCTTGATAGGTCCACAGCGACAGTGGAAGCACCCGGACGGTGGAACTCTGGGTGAGCACCAACGGGAACAGGAACCCGTTCCACACATTGAGCCCGACGTACACGCCGACGGTCATCAGGGCGGGGCGGGTCAGCGGCAGTGCCAGACTTCTCAGCATCCGCCAGTCGGTCGCGCCGTCCAGGTGCATCGATTCGAACAGCTCACCGGGAATGTCCCGCAGGAAGTTCACGATGATCAGCACCGAGATCGGGATCGAGAAGGCGATCGACGGCAGCACCAGCGCGGCCAACGTGTCGTACAGGCCCATCCGGACGATCATGTAATAGACCGGGATGATGGTGGCCTGGATCGGTATCGCAAGCCCCATCAGGAAGATCCGGAGCATCCGGGTCGCGCCCGGCGTGCTCGATCGCGTGACGTAGTACGACGCCATCAGCGCGAGCACCAACGTCACCACCACCGACGCCAGCGTGACGATCACACTGTTGGAGAAGTACCGCAGGAAGTCGTTCTGCAGCACCAATTCGTAGGCCCCGAGTGTCGGATTGCTCGGGATGGACAATGGCTTCTCGACGAAGTAATCGGACTGCTTGCGCAGGCTCGTCATCACGATGTAGTAGATCGGGACCACGGTGATCGCGAGCCATATCCAGGCACCGAGCCCGCCGATGATGTTCCTGTTCTTGATCACAGCCCCGCCTGCTGACTTTCCATCCTGTTGGAACCGGACAACCTGTTCAGCAGCAACGAGAGGGTGAGCCCGACGGCGACCAGGATGACCCCGATCGCACTGGCCGCACCCATGTCGTAGCTGCGGAAACCCGTCAGGTACATGTCCAGCGGAAGGATCCTGGTGGCGTTGCCCGGACCACCGCCGGTCAGCACGAAGATCAGGTCGAAATAGGTCAACGAACCGACGATCATCAACGTCGACGAGGTGATGATCGTGTGCCTCAATTGCGGAATGGTGACGTACCAGAACAACTTCGCGGTGCCGGCGCCGTCCAATTGCGCCGCCTCGTACAGCGATGCCGGGATCTGCCGGACGCCGGCCTGGTAGAGCAGTGCGTGGAACGGGATGAAGCTCCAGCTGACGACGAAGATGCACACGTACAGCGCCCGATTCGGGTCACCCAACCAGTTCCCGCCGAGCAAGCCGGCCGGCAGCATGCTGCTGACACCGAAGTTCGGGTCCAGCAGGGCCTTGAACGTGATGCCGATGGCGGCCGAGGAGAACAGCAGCGGCAGGAACGACAGCACCGACAGCACCGCCCGGCTGCGCTGCCGCCCGGCCATGAACACACCGAGCAGCAGCGAGATCGGAGTCTGGAACAGATACGACACGACGACGAAGATCAGCGTGAGCCGCATCGCCTCGAGCGTCACCGGGTCGGTGAGCACCGAGGTCCAGTTCGCCAGGCCCGCCCAGCTCGGAGTGCCGAGCCCGTCCCAGTTCATGAACGAGAGCACGGCGACACCGATCAGCGGCACGACCGCGAAGGCGCCGAAGAAGATCGCCGCGGGCAGCACCATGAGGACCGGGGCACCGGCGCGCCGCCGCCGTGGCGACGCACCGGCGGTGCCCTCCCGTTCACGCTCGCGGGACAGCGTTGATCCGGTCACTGCTGCAGCGTGCTGTTCATCGCGGAGACGAACTGCTCCGGCGCGATCTGGCCCAGGAAGACCTGGCTGAGGTTGGTGAGCAGCTGCGTCGCCTGCTGCGGCGGCAGAGCCTGATCCCAGGAGAGCTGGAAATGCGGGGCGTTCTGCACCAGGTCGTAGGCGAAGGAGAGGTACTTCGCGTCGGGGCTGGCCGCGATCTTGTCCCCGATGTCCTTGATCGGAGGCAGTGAACCGGCGTCGAGCATCGCCTTGACCACCTCGTCGGTGTAGACGCCCTGGTTGATGAAGTCGGTGGCGGTCTTCTGCTCGTTCGGGCTCGCGCTTGCCGACACCGACCAGAAGTTGGCCGGGTTGCCGACGATGTTCGCCGGGTCACCCTTGCCAGAGTCGATCGTCGGGAAGGTGGTGAACCCCAGCGACTTGCTGAAGAAGTCGGGATTGTCGTTCTTGAATGTCGCGTATCCCCAGCTGCCCTGCAGGATCATCGCCGCCTTGCCGGTGTGCACGAGCGCGAAGTCCGCGCCCTGATCCGCGGTCACCGAAGCGAAACCCTCACCGAAGGCACCGGCGTCGACGAGTTCTTTGATCCTGGTCAGCGCCTGCGTGATTGCCGGGTCCGACCACGCACCCGGCTTGCCGTCCAGCACCTTCTGGAACACCTCGGGCCCGCCGATTCGATCCGTCAGGTACTGGATCCACATCAGCTCGGGCCAGACGCTCTGGCCTGCAATCGAGATCGGGATGATCCCGGCCTCCTTGAACTTCGCGACCGCGGCGAGCAACTCGTCGTAGGTCTTCGGGACCGAGATCCCGACCTGATCGAACAGGGCCTTGTTGTAGTACAGGACGACGGGCTGCACATCGTTCATCGGCAGCGCATAGGTGACCCCGTCGATGACCCCGTTCTGCGCCACCGACGGAAGCACCCGTGAGGCGAGGTCTTTGGTCTGAGCGGTGATGTCGACGACCTGCTTGTTGCTGATGTAGTCGGCCAGAGTGCCCCCGGTCCAGTTCAGGATCAGCGTGGGAGCCTGACCGGCACCCACAGACGTGCGGATCTTCTCCTTGTAGGCGTCGTTGGCGAACGACTCGACGGCGATCTTCTCGTCGGGGTTGGCGGCGCTCCAGGAGTCGATGGACTGCTCGATCACCGGCCATCCGCCGCCGGTGAGCACCCATGCGCTGGCGTCACCAGATGATGCGTCACCGCCGCCGGCGCCACCTCCACCGGGGGTCGCGCCGCCGCAGGCGGCCAGGGTCAGTGTTGTGACCAGCGCCGAGGCGGCGAACAGCGTGCGGGACTTGGTTCTTCTCATGGGCGTCACTGCCTTTCAGAGGAGGGGACTTCGCGGCCCCGTACAGAGAAACGTTTCTGTGAACTGTTTCGCTGGCAGACCGTAGACGACCTTCTTCAGAGCGCGCAAGACCCTCGCTCGAATGTCCACCAACTGCAGTAACGCGCTTGGCGATCCTCGACCGATTGTGCGAAACTATTTCGCAGGCGAAGGGAGATCGGTGTGGCAGGTAGGACGGCGAAGCGGTCCACCCTCGATGACGTCGCGCTGGCCGCCGGCGTGTCGAAGGCAACGGCCTCGAAGGTGCTGAACGGTCGCGGTGGCGTGTCGACGCCGACCAGGCAGCGGGTGCACGAGGTGATGAAGGATCTCGGTTACCACCCGAGCACCGTTCACCGGCCGCCCGGGGCGCCGGCGGCCGAAGTCACCGTCATCTTCGATGCCTTCGAGAGTCCCTATGCGGTGCAGGTTCTCGGCGGGATCGTGGCTGCCGGTCTGGAGTTGGGCGTCGATGTGGTGGCGACCAGTCTGAGCGGCAACCACACTCACGAGCCGCTCAGTGCCGCCTGGCTGCACGGTGTCGCGGAGAAGGGTCACAGCGGGGTCGTTGTGGTCACCACGGAGGTGTCGGCGCAGGCCATCGCGGCCGCTGCTGCCGATGGCATCGGGCTGGTCACCGTGGATCCGGTGAGCTCACGGGACGGTGACGACGACGGACTCGTCACTGTCAGCGCGACCAACTGGACCGGCGGGTTCCAGGCCACCCGACATCTCCTGGACCTCGGGCACCGGCGGATCGGTTTCGCCGGCGGACCGCCTGAGTCCACGCCATCCCGACACCGCCTGCATGGCTACCACGGAGCGCTCAGCGCTGCCGGGATCCCAATCGACCCGGATCTGATCCGTCAACTGGGCTTCAGCCATCCCGACGGGCGGGTGATGACCGAGCAGTTGCTCGCGCTGGACGTTCCGCCGACGGCCATCGTCGCGGGATGTGACACGTCCGCGCTCGGGGTCCTGGCCGCCGCCCGGGACGGGCGACTGCGGGTGCCGGAGGACCTCAGCGTCGTGGGGTTCGACGACACCTACCTTGCCGAGTCGTCTGCGCCACCGCTCACCACCGTGCGGCAGCCGCTGCGGGAGATGGGCCGGCTGGCTGTCCGAACGGTGCTGGGTCTGGCCAACGGTGAACGGCCGGACACCCACCACTTCGAGCTCGCCACCACCCTGGTCGTCCGGGAGTCGACCGCGCCTCCGGCCGCCTTGTGATCGGCGCCGGCCACGCTGCCGCAAGCGTTCTGGCTCAAGAACTCGCCGAATCCGGTTCTCAGCCGGGATCAGCCACCTGTGCTGCGAGGGTGCGGAAGTCGTCCGTCGATGCGCTGCCGGTGATCAGGTAGGTCACATCGCCCACGGTCCGGAACCATGCCTGCTCTGCGCGACGGCCGGTGGTGACGGTCCATTCCTGCCCGCCTGCCTGCACCGTGCCCGTCGACGGGGCCGCGGCGCCGAGTTCGGCGGTCAGCACGTCGGGCACGGCGCCGCTGGACTGGATCAGCGTGATGTACCGGCCCTGCGGGGTCAGCCAGCCGGCCCTGGCCGCGGCTGGTGCAGCGGTGGAACCTGGCTTCTCGGTGAAGGAGAACGAGTTCGGTGTCCAGTTCGACGGCAGCGAGGCGGGAATGACGACCGGGAAACCCACCAACGGCTCGGCCTTCTGCAGCCCGCCGGTGACGTCGGCGGTGATCACCTGGCCATCAGCGGGACCACCTGGTGAGAAGCTGACGCCGCCGTACATGCCGACCAGCACCAGGGTGATGACGGCGAGCAGGCCGACGGACAGCGCCATGTCCCGCAGGGTCTTCTGTCGCCGGTCCGCCACCCGTCCATGGTGACACGGCCGCCGACCTGCGCCGACGGCTCAACGTCCCGCTGTGACCGATCCGGGTGTGACGGAATCGGGACGACGTCGGCTGGTCGGGCCGCGACGACCCCGGATAGCGTGGCGCGCATGGCAGAACACAACGTTGAGTTCCCAGCCGGCGGCTTCGCGAGCGAAGACACCGGATCGACCCCTGATGGCGAGTTCCGCATCGAACACGACACGATGGGTGAGGTCCGGGTCCCGAAGAACGCCAAGTACCAGGCGCAGACCCAGCGTGCGGTGGAGAACTTCCCGATCTCGTTCCGGCCGCTCGAGCAGACCCAGATCAGGGCGCTGGCACTGATCAAGTCCGCCGCCGCCAAGGTGAACGTCAAGCTCGGGGTCGTACCGCAGGACGTCGGCGAGGCCGTCAGCCAGGCAGCCGACCGGGTCGCCGCCGGCGAATTCGACGCGGACTTCCCGCTCGATGTGTTCCAGACCGGCTCGGGCACCAGCTCGAACATGAACGCCAACGAGGTCATCGCGACGATTGCTGCCGAGTCGCTCGGCGGCAAGGTGCACCCGAACGACCACGTCAACGCATCGCAGTCGTCCAATGACGTCTTCCCCACCTCGATCCACGTCGCGGCGACCGAATCCGTTGTGCGGCACCTGCTTCCGGCACTGGATCACCTCGAGGAGGCTTTCGAGGCGAAAGCACAGGAGTGGGCCACCGTGGTCAAGTCGGGCCGCACGCACCTGATGGACGCCACCCCGGTCACGCTCGGCCAGGAATTCGGCGGGTACGCCGCGCAGATCCGCAACGGCAAGGAGCGGCTGCTCGCCTCCCTCCCCCGGCTCGCCGAGCTGCCGTTGGGCGGTACCGCCGTCGGCACCGGCATCAACACCCCACCCGGCTTCGCCGCTGCGGTGATCCAGGAGCTCGCGTCCGAGACCGGGTTGCCCTTCACCGAAGCACGCAACCACTTCGAGGCGCAGGCCGCCCGGGACGGCCTGGTGGAGGCCTCCGGACAGCTGCGGACCGTCGCGGTCAGCCTCTTCAAGATCTGCAACGACCTGCGCTGGATGGGGTCCGGACCGACCGCCGGCCTCGGCGAGATCGCCTTGCCGGACCTGCAACCGGGATCGTCGATCATGCCGGGCAAGGTGAACCCGGTCCTGCCGGAGGCGACCATGATGGTCTGCGCCCAGGTGATCGGCAACGACGCGACCATCGCGTTCGCCGGCACCCAGGGCAATTTCGAGCTGAACGTCATGCTGCCGGTGATCGGCCGGAACCTGCTGGAGTCGATCAAGCTGCTCACCAACTCCAGCCGGGTGCTGGCGGATCGGTGCATCGCCGGGATCACCGCGAACGTGGACAAGCTGCGCGCCTATGCGGAGTCCTCACCGTCCATCGTGACGCCGCTGAACAAGTACATCGGGTACGAAGAAGCGGCCAAGATCGCCAAGCAGGCGTTGCGGGAGAACAAGACGATCAAGGCCGTGGTTCTCGAACGCGGGCACGTCGCGAACGGCACGGTGACCGCCGAACAGCTCGACGCGGCCCTGGACGTGCTGTCCATGACACACCCCTGAGCCGACGTGAACGTCGCCGAACTCGCGGATCGACGTCACGTCACGCGCGTCGGCCGTTCGGATGGCCCATCCGGATTCCGGAGCCATCGCACCACCGCCGCGCCCTACGACCGCGGCGGGCCGCTGTCCGGCCGGTCGGTGTCGTCCGCGGCGGTGTCGTCCTCATCCGGCGTCCATGCCTCGGTGTGCGGGCCATCCCCGGTCGATCCGCCGGCCGGTGAGTCCGGTGGCGGCCGCAGCCCGGCGGTCGGCAGATCGGGCTGATCCGGACCGGCCGGTTGCTGGCCGCCCGCCCCGCCGAGCACCTGCGTCGGTCCGGCGGGATCACCGGAGTACAGCGTCGGGTTGTCCGGATGATCCCGGCCGGACAGCAGCCCGTACGGGTCCTCGCCCGGGGGCGGCCCACCGGGCCGGACCGGCGGCAGCACGACCGTCGGTGCGTCGTACGGCCCCGTCGCCGCCTGCTCGCGCGCCGCGGCATCGGTGATGGCCTGCTCGTCGGCCTCCCGCTGCTGCTGTTCCTTGTTGCGGCGGTAGACCACGATCGCGGTGATGATGCCGGCCAACACGACGATGCCGATGATCAGCCACAGCCACCACAGGCTCGACCCGCTGTCCGTGTTCGTCGGGGTGACGGCGGTGGTGGGCGCGGCCGAACTGCTGCTCGGTGCCGCCGAGCTGCTGGCACTGGAACTGGCCGGCGTCGATGACGCCGTCGTGCTCGGCGAGGCGCTGGTGGACGGCGTGGATGACGCCGTGGTCGGCGGCGGCGGGGCGGTCACCCGGAAGCTGGCGACGCCCACGGTGCGGGACTGCTGGCCGATGGCCTCGAGCCGGTGTGTTCCGGCCGGGAAGTCGGCCGGCACCACGAATTCCGCGCGGGCGACGCCGGTCTGGTCGGCGGTCACCGGGGACAACGTGATCGGGTCGGAGAACAGCGTCAGGTTCACCTGCTCGTCGGGGGTGAACCCGGAGAAAACGACCAGCTGGGTCTTGCCCGCTTCGATGTCCGGGGTCGAGATCACCTGTACGACAGCGGTTCCCGGTGTCGAGGGAGCCGTGGGCGTGGTCGGGGCGGTGGATGTCGGGGTGGTCGAACTGGGTGTCGTCGGTGGCGGCGGGGCAGCGAAGGTGACCGGCACCGTGTTGTCCTCGGTGCGGATCGCCGGGTCGTCGCTGGAGGTGTAGATCGAGCACTTGCCGGTCACGCAGTTGACGTCGCCCTCGTCGACCTTCGGCAACGCGAGGGTCACGTCGAAGGACCCGTCCGGACCCCAGGCAGCCTTGACACCGCCCGTGCCGTCGCCCTTCTCGGTGATGTGTGCCCACCCGGTGCCGGTGTTGCCGTCGGGGATGGCACCTCCGACGCACTTCGTCAGCTTCTCCGGCGCCCCCGAACCGTCGGCGCAGACGGCGATGTAGAGCCCGGTGGTGACGTCGAAACCCTTGCCCTGGACCGCGATGGTGGCGTTCTCCACCGGCAGATCGGTGGTCTCGTCGACGATCAGGGTGCGGGTGCCGTTCGAGGTGGTGGTCGGTGCGGCCGCCTGGGCCGCCACCGGGGGTCCGGGCGGGGCGACGGCCTGCGCCGGGATGACGGTGATCAGGACTGCCGCCGCCGCGACGGTCACTCCGGCCAGCAACCCGGCGGCGCTACGGGCTCTTCTCATCGGCACCTTTCCCAGCTCACCACCGACGCCGCGGCCGGACGCCCGCGTGTCACTGTGCCGCCTGACGCGCCCCCGCGCACGCCGACAGGCCGGGAAGCGGCGGGCTTCCGGCAGACACCGGTCACCCGCCCGCTCCGTCGGACCACCGGGCGCACCCCGGTGGACTGTGTCCGATCAGGCCAAGTCGGGCAGCTCCAGCATCTCGGTGACCAGTGCCGCGATCGGCGAACGCTCGGACCGGGTCAGCGTCACATGGGCGAACAACGGATGACCCTTGAGCGTCTCGATGACGGCGGCGATGCCGTCGTGCCGGCCCACCCGCAGGTTGTCCCGCTGCGCGACGTCGTGCGTCAGCACCACCCGGGAATTGGTGCCGAGGCGGGACAGCACGGTGAGCAACACGTTGCGCTCCAACGACTGTGCCTCGTCGACGATCACGAACGAGTCGTGCAGCGAACGCCCCCGGATGTGCGTCAACGGCAGCACTTCGAGCATGCCGCGGGCGATGACCTCCTCGATGACGACCGGCGACGCGACCGCGGACAGCGTGTCGAAGACCGCCTGCGCCCACGGCTGCATCTTGTCGCCCTCGCTGCCCGGCAGGTACCCCAGCTCCTGCCCGCCGACGGCATACAGCGGCCGGAACACCACGACCTTGCGGTGCGCGCGCCGCTCCATCACCAGTTCCAGGCCCGCGCAGAGAGCGAGCGCCGACTTGCCGGTGCCGGCCCGGCCGCCGAGCGAGACGATGCCGACCTCGTCGTCCATCAGCAGGTCCAGCGCGATGCGCTGTTCGGCCGACCGGCCGCGCAGTCCGAACGCCTCGCGTTCGCCCCGCACGAGCCGGATCTGCTTGCCCGGGGTGATCCGGCCCAATGCCTTGCTGGAGGGTGTCACCAGCTTGACGCCGGTGTGGCAGGGCAGCTCCCGTGCCTGGTCCACATCGATCAGTCCGGCGTGGAAGAGGGTGTCGATCTGCTCGGTGCCGACCGGCAGCTCCGCCATCCCGGTCCAGCCGGACGGCACGATGTCCTGGGCGTGGTACTCGTCGGCGGCCAGCCCGACCGCGGACGCCTTGACCCGCAGCGGCATGTCCTTGGTGACCAGGATGACGGTGTCCGGCGGCCGTTCGAGGGCGAGGTTCAGTGCACAGGCCAGAATGCGGGAGTCGTTGCTGTCATTGCGGAATCCCGCCGGCAGCACGGTGGAGTCGGTGTGGTTCAACTCGACATGCAAGGTGCCGCCGGAGGTCCCGACCGGCACCGGCGCATCGAGCCGGCCGTGGTCGATCCGCAGTTCGTCCAGGATGCGCAGTGCCTGCCGGGCGAAGTACCCCAGCTCGGGGTGATGCCGCTTGGCCTCGAGCTCGCCGATGACGACCAGCGGCAGGATCACCTCGTGTTCGTCGAAGCGGTTCATCGCCCACGGGTCGGACAGCAGGACGGACGTGTCGATGACATAGGTCAGGCGGTGCGTGGCGGGTGGACCGGCCGATTCCCCGCCGGGCGGTCCTTCGACTTCGGTTGCCTGCACACCGCTTTCCAGCGGCGGTCCGGCGGTGACGGCCCCCATCGGACCGGAAGTCCCCCCGGACGTAGCGGCAGTGGCGGCGGAACGACGTGTGACCACGAGCGACTCCCCAACGGGCGCGGACCATCGCGTCCGGTTCCACAAGAAGGGCCGGCGGTGTCCCTGTGGCCCGGACCGACACTTCGTCGGCGGGCACGGGGGCCCGGTGCCGGCCCCCTCGTGATCGGTGCAGCGTCAGCGGCACGCACGATTCGGGGCCTCCCGTATGAACCACAGAAGGTGCGGTTCACCTGTCGGACGCTACCCGCGAGGCCATGCACACCGCGGCTAACACGCGAACATTGCGGTGAACATCAGATTGCCGGGATGTTCCCACCCGGCGGATCCTGCGGGGCCCTGGGAATTGCGGTGTCTGCCGAACTCCGGGGGCCGGGTGCATCGCGCCGCATCAGCGCGGCGTCGTGCGCGGTGGCACCGGCCGGTGTGGCGGGTGGCTGGACCGTCCCGGGCGGTGGGACCGCTGTCGTGCCGGTGGCTCTGGGCAGCACCACCGTCATCGTCAGGCCACCGCCGGGAGTGTGTGACGCCTCGATCCGGCCGCCGTGCGAACGGACGATCGCCGCCACGATGGACAGGCCGAGCCCGGTGCCGCCGTTGGCCCTGCTCCTGGACGCGTCGACGCGGAAGAAGCGGTCGAACAACCGGCCCAATGCCTCGTCCGAGACCCCGGGCCCGTCATCGCTGACGATGACGGCGATCTCGTCGAGGCCGGGCAGGACGGACACCGTCGTGGTGGTCCCGGGAGCGGTGTGCGTGCGGACGTTCCCGAGCAGGTTGGCGAACAGCTGGTGCAGCCGCAACCGGTCGCCGGCGATGACGACGGGTCCGTATCCGGTCGCCAACCGCCAGGTCCGGGTCGGGTCGATGACCGCGGCGTCGTCGACCACCCCGGTGAGCAGATCGGCGAGGTCGACGGCCTCGTGCGTCATGGTGCGTTCGGCGTCTGCCTGGATCAGCGTGAGCAGGTCGTCGACCAGGGCCCCCATCCGGCGGGATTCGAAGCCCATCCGTTCCATGGCGCGCTGCACGGCCTCCTCGTCGGGCAGGGCACCGGCCGCATACAGATCGGTGTACCCGCGGACGGCCGCGACCGGCGTCCGCAGTTCGTGGGAGGCGTCGGCAACGAACTGGCGCAACCGGTGCTCGCTGCGGCGGCGCTCGTCGAGCAGCGTGGAGATGCCGTCCAGCATGTCGTTGAAGGCCACGCCGAGCCGGCCGATCTCCGTCCCCGGGTCGGACTCGTCGACCCGCCGCTGCAGGTCGCCCTGGGCGATCGCGTCCGCGGCACCGGCCATCGATTCCAGCGGTCGGAGTTCGCGGCGGATCACCAGGGATGCGGTTGCGCCGAGCAACACGAGCAGGCCCGCGGTGACCGCGAGTTCGATCAGGATCAGCCGGCGGAAGGTGTTGTCCACGTCGGTCAGCGGCATCCAGGCCACCAGGTATCCCGGCTCACCGTTGACCAGCACGGGGTAGCCGCGGGCGCGGTAACGCAGGTCCGGGTTCCCCGAGTCCGGCACGGTGCTCGGGCCGTTGACCCAGTCCACCCCGCTCAGATCCGGGTTGGCGTCACCGTCGCTCACGGTCGGCACCTGCACCTGGGAGATGCCGATGCCCGACACCGACGACCAGCCGATCTCACCGCGCAACTGCGCCAGAGTGCTCAGGTTCGACAGCATCCCGGCGCTGACCGTTCGGTCTCGGCTCGCCGTGGTGATCACACCGGTGAGGGTGGCGTCCTTCGCGGCGATCGCGGCGTCCCTGACCACGAGCGGCAGCACGATGTTGACCGCCACCAGCGCGATGGCCGCAGTCGCCACCACGAGTGCGATCAACCGTGCCCGAAGGCTCCACCGGCGGCTGGAGACCTGGGCCGGCGCAGGGCGATGCCCCCGATGCCCCGCCCGCACCGCGGTTGCGGGGGCTTGGACGGCCGGCGCCTGCCGGTGGGTCGCCCGTCCGTCGGTGTCGACCATGCTGCCCCCTGTCGATCCTTGCTGAAACCTCTGCTCGAGTGTGCGGTGCGGTGCGGTACTCGGGTGGTGCGGCCGGTTCCCGGTCAGTGCCGTTGGCCTCGCAGCACGTACCCGAAGCCGCGGTGGGTGTGGATGAGCGGGTCGCCGGTGGCGTCCACCTTGCGCCGCAGGTAGGAGATGTAGGTGGCGACCACGGAGTCGTCACCGTAGAAGTCGGTCCCCCAGACCGCATCCAGCAACTGCTGGCGGGACAGCACCACATTGGCATTGATCATCAGATGACGCAGCATCTTGTACTCCGTCGGCGCCAGCTCGATCGGCACACCGGCCCTGGTGACCTGGTAGGTCTCCGGGTCCAGCTCCAGGTCGGCGACCCGGAGCACGCCGTCCTCTGCGGTTTCCGGGCGGGTCCGGCGCAGCACCGCGGCCACCCGCGCCGCGAGTTCCTCCAGCCCGAAGGGTTTGGTGACGTAGTCATCGCCACCGGCTGTGAGGCCGGCGATCTTGTCGGCCGGGGTGTCCCGCGCGGACAGGAAGACGACCCCGGACGCGACGCCGGCCGACCGTACCCGTTTCATCACCTCGAGCCCATCGAAGTCGGGCAGCATCACATCGAGGATGATCAGGTCCGGGTGGGTGTCGGTGGCGATGCGGACGGCCTCGCGACCGGTGGCTGCCACCGCCACCTGGTAACCCAGAAACCTCATCGATGTCGCGACGATGTCCTGCAGGGACGGTTCGTCATCGACCACCAGCAACCTGGCCTGACCACTCATCGGGGCTCCTGTTCGTTTCTCCCGGCCGCGGGCCGGCACACAGTCGACCAGCACATCAACAGCGAACTGGACTGGCCGAAGAATCCCATGGGAACCGCCCATGAAGGGCGATCCACCCCGCGCGTCCAGCTGCCGGCCCACAACTGGTTGCTTGCCTCCTGCAACCGCGCTATCGTTGGATTCTAAGTTAGCTGCGCTAAGCACTCTTGCAGATGCGCTCGCCCGCCCGGAGGATCAATGGCCGTCACACCGGACAGTTGCCTGGCCCTGCTCGAGGAATTACCCGTGCTGGCGGTCGTCAAGCGCGAACTACGCCGGTTCCAGGCCCGACCGGGGTCGGCCGCGATGATGGCGCTGGCTGTGCTGGACCACGCCACCGCCGAGGCCGGCGGGGAGGCCCTGCGGCTGACCACACTCGCCGAGAAGCTGCAGGTCGATCTGTCGGTGGCCAGCCGCCAGGTCGCCTCGTTGATCGACCTGGAAGCCGTCGAGCGGGTCATCGACCGGAACGACGGCAGGGCGAAACTGCTCCGTATCACCCCGCACGGTCAGCTGATGCTGGAGCAAGCCATGCATGCCGTCGCCGACGGTCTGGCCGCACAGCTCGAACATTGGCGGGAACCGGATCTGGTGACCCTGGTGCAACTGCTGGGCAGGCTCCGATCCGACCTCACCGGCGGGTCCGGTCACGCCGAGCCGCGCGCCGAATCGGTCGGGCTGCCGGTCCGATCACAGACCACCAGGTCCCCCGACGCCTCCACCTCGCACCGATCACCCCGACCGCAGCCTGCACACCAGGCTCCCGCGGCAGAACATTCCGGAGTTCCACTGTCATGACAGCCACCACCTCCGCCGGAGGACCGGCCGCCGCTCGCTCGACCGCCCCGTCGAGCGGCCCCGGCACCGCGGGTGCGGGGATGACCCACCGCGAGATCCTGCAGGCACTCTCCGGGCTGCTGCTCGGGTTGTTCGTCGCGATCCTGTCGTCGACGGTCGTCTCCAATGCACTGCCACGGATCATCACCGACCTGCGCGGCTCCCAATCCGGCTACACCTGGGTCGTCACCGCAACCTTGCTGGCAACCACCGCGAGCACCCCGATCTGGGGGAAGCTCAGCGACCTGTTCAGCAAGAAGTTGCTGGTCCAGCTCTCCCTCATCGTGTTCGTCGTCGGATCGGCGGCCGCAGGTCTGTCCCAGTCGATCGGCCCACTGATCACCGCCAGGGTGGTCCAGGGCCTCGGCGCCGGTGGCCTCACGGCGCTGACCCAGGTGTGCATGGCGGCGATGATCCCGCCCCGCGAACGCGGCCGGTACAGCGGATACCTCGGCGCGGTGCTGGCCGTGGCAACGGTGGCCGGTCCGCTGATCGGCGGCGTGATCGTCGACACCAGCTGGCTCGGCTGGCGGTGGTGTTTCTACGTGGGCGTGCCGTTCGCCGCCATCGCGATCGTGCTGCTGCAGAAGACACTGCACCTGGCCACCGTCAGGCGCGATGACGTCAAGATCGACTGGCTCGGCGCCACCCTGATCACCGGCGCCGTGTCGTTGCTGCTGATCTGGGTTTCTTTGGCGGGCAGCAACTTCGACTGGTGGTCCTGGCAGACGGTCTGCATGGTGCTGGGCGCCGTCGTGATCGGGGCGCTCGCCGTCCTCGTCGAGTCCCGGGCCGCCGAACCCGTCATCCCGCTGACGCTGTTCAGGCACCGCAGCATCTCACTCGCCGTGGTCGCCAGCCTCTTCGTCGGCATCGCGCTGTTCGGCGCCACCGTCTTCCTGAGCCAGTACTTCCAGATCAGCCGTGGTGACAGCCCTACCCAGGCCGGCCTGTCCACGACTCCCCTGATCCTGGGTCTGTTCGTCTCTTCGCTGGTGTCCGGCCGGATCATCACCCGCACCGGCAAGTGGAAGAGATTCCTGGTGTCCGGGGCTGTGCTCATCACCCTCGGCTTCGCCGCGATGGGGACGCTCCGGATGGACACCCCGTACTGGCAGCTCGCCTGCTACATGGCCGTGATCGGCCTGGGTCTTGGCATGACGATGCAGAACCTTGTGCTCTCCGTGCAGAACGCGGTGCCGATGAGCCAGCTGGGTGCGGCCAGCTCGACAGTCTCCTTCTTCCGCAGTCTTGGCGGTGCCGTCGGTGTTGCCGTGCTGGGAGCGGTTCTCGCGCAGCAGGTCCGCTCACACATCGCCTCAGGCCTTGCGGCCCTTGGTGTCCCGGCCGGCGCAAGCGGTGACGGATCGCAGATACCGGACATCAGGACGCTGCCCGCGCCGATCGCACAGGTGGTGCAGGAGTCGTACGGCATCGGCGCCGCGGACATCTTCCTGGTGGCCGCGCCGGTCACCTTCCTGGCCCTGATCGCGGTCCTGTTCATCAAGGAGGTGCCCTTGCGTACCACCAACGAGGCGGCCGATCAGTTGCGCGACACCGGCAATGCCGCCGCGTTGTCCGAGGGTGCGGCCGTCGTGGGGCTCGGCAGTCTCACCCCCGAAACGGGTTCGGAGGGCGCCGTCGGGTCCGGCGGTGCCTGTCCCGGCGGCGCGCAGAACGGCGGCGTCGGGAATGGCAGCGCCCGGAACGGCAGCGCTCATCACCCACCACGCGCGCTCAGCAACCAGGCCGTCCTGACCGGCACCGTCCGGGCCGGTGCAGGGTCGCCGGTGGAAGCCGCCGGCGTCACCGTGCTGGCCCCGGCCGGCGGCGAGATCACCCGGGCGACAACGGATGCCGCCGGTGAGTACCGGCTGACACTGCCGACCGGTGGTTCGTACCTGGTGGTGGTGAACGCTGTCGGACACCGGCCCGCCGTCACCGCGATCACGGTCGCCGACGGACGGTTGGAGCGCGACTTCCAACTGGACGTGGTCGGCAGCCTGGGCGGATCGGTACGGGACGGCTCGGGTCGGCCCAGGACCGGGGTGACGGTCACCGTCATCGACGCGCGCGGTGATGTGGCGGCGGTAGCGGTCACCGGAGCCACCGGCCGGTATGAGATGGCCGATCTGCAGCCCGGCGACTACACGCTGACGGCCATGGTGCGCGGGTCCAATCCGGTCGCCTTCGGCGTGCACATCCCGCACCACGGGCGCGCGGAGTTCGACGTCGAAGTTCCCGAGAACGGTTCGCTGCGCGGCACTGTCCACGGGAGCGACTCGGGCCTACCGGTGGCGCACGCCGCGGTCGCCGTGCTCGATCACGGCGGGATGGTGATGGCATCAGTTCGTGCCGACGAGTTGGGCCGCTACGAGATCGACGCCCTGACACCCGGCGAGTACACCGTCGTGGCCAGTGGTTACGGTCCGGCTGCCAGAGCGGTGGTCGTGCAACCCGTTGTGGGTCAGACATTCGACCTGGCGTTGGGCCACGACGCCGATGACAGTGGCGCGCTGCCCGCCGGCCGGCATGCGCGGCTCGACGCCCTCTCGGACGCGGCCCGGTGATGACGGGCGGGCATCGGGTCGGGTTCCGATCGGCCGGCCGGAACGAGAACGCTTCGTCAGCGGGGTCTCTCGTCTTGACCGGAGCGGTCGTCAGCGGTGACGGTTGGCCGTTGAGCGGGGTCACGGTGACCCTGCTCGGCGCCGGCGGCGGCCAGCTCGGGCGCCGATCGACCGACGCGAGCGGTACGTTCGCCGTCGAGATGCCGGCGGACGCCGGTCCGTTCACGCTGGTGGTATCGGGACCCGGCATACGTCCCTACGCAAGAACCATCGCTGTCGGTGAGCCTGGAAACGTCGACGTCGGTCGCATCGTCATGGGCAGCGGAGACATCGATGACCACCCGCAAGCCGGACGCTGGCAGATCGATCCGGCGCACACCATCGTCAAGGCCACCGCCAGACACCTTGCGTTGACCAGGGTGGAGGGGCGCTTCACCGACCTGTCCGGCACCATCGATGTCGGCGAGGCCATGCATGACTCGCGGGTCGAGGTGATGATTGACGCAGCGAGCCTCACCACCGGCAACGCGGACCGGGACATTCATCTGCGGTCGGCAGACTTCCTCGACGTCGAGCGGTTCCCGGCGCTGCGCTTCCGCAGTACCGCGGTATCGCCTGTCGAGCGCGGACGTTGGCGGGTCGACGGTGAACTGACGATCCGGGACATCACCCGTCCGGTCGCGCTGGACATGGCCTACGCCGGCACCGGCACCGACCCGTGGGGTGGCACCCGGACCGCGTTCACCGCCTCGGCACACCTGGACCGGCGCGACTACGAGATGGAATGGAACATCGGCTTGCCGGGTGGGTTGCTGCTGGTCGGCCCCGCCTTGCGCATCGACCTCGACGTGCAGGCGGTTCTGGCCGGCTGACCGCGACCTTGTTCTCCGCCGGCTCGCTCAGTCCGGCACCGACGCCAATTCGTCCATGATCACGGCAGGCGTGAGAGGCTCGTCGAGCAGCCGCTGAAAGCGTTGCAGCGCAGATGTTTCCGCGCTGCGGGCGGCCAGCCACGGACGCAGCAGCCGATCGCCTTCCACATAGGTGGAGGTGTACGCGCGCCAGAGCGGATCGGTGAGGAACCGCATCCGTTGCCGCGCCTGCTCCTCGGTCAACAGCGCCCACCTGTGCTGGTAGGCCACCACGTCTTCCGGGTCCGCACCACGGTCGTGCAGCATGATGGCTGCGTTCTGCCGCACCGTGTTCAGCGGGCGGGAGGCAACCTCCAGGGCCTCGGCGAGATCCGGGTCGAACGACGGGCCGACACCGTCGAGGACGTCGGCGAGCCACCGTCCCCAACCCGGGCCGATCGCAGCCGTCAACGCGAGATCACCCAGACCCTCCGCCATCAGGCACTGCGGAGTGTTCACCAGGAAAATGGTGTGCTCGGCTTCGCCGCCGCGGTTGACCAGCAGATCCTCCTTGCGGCAGTGCTCGGTGTGATGGCCCGGGTAGCACTCGTGCGCCACCAGGACGCCGAACTGGCTCATCCGATGACCGATGTCGGCGTTGACCGCCACCCTGGACCGGAAATTGCCGAGGTAGTAGTTGAAGCCGCTCCAGGCGACGTCCCGGGCGATCTCGAAGTCGATGTGTTCCGGTAGCCCGCTCAGCCCGGTCGGTCCCGTGACGCGCGCACGCAAGTCCTCGGCCACCGTCTGCACCACTCGTTCGACGAGCTCCGGGGGGCACAGCTCGGACGCGCGCAGTGCGGCAAGGCGCTCCTGCACCGACCCCGAACCGCCCAGCAGCCCGGAGATCTCGTCGTGCGCGGCCGCGTACACATCGGTGTCGACCTCGGCGATGCGGACCTGGAAGTAGCTCTGTACCTCGTCGATGAACGACATCTGCTCGCCGGCGAGGCGTCGACCGGCGGCGGAGAGGGCGTCGAGGTGGGCGGTCAGGAACGCCGCCCGGGCCGGGCTGAGCTCGCTGTTCGGTACTTCCGAGGAAAGCGCAGCCGCCTGCCGCGACAGGTCTGCCGGGTCGGGCGCGGCCTCGTCCGCGACCTGCGCGCGCAGAGCCGGATCCCCGGTGTAAGCATCGACGAAGCCGTCGACGACTCGGTCGAAACGCAGGCCCAGCTTCAGATATTCGGTGACCAGATCCACGCGGTCAGGGTAACCACGGCTCGAGGGTCCGGACCGGAGCTCCGCACGTCGGCCGCGAATTGCGTCGACCGGTGGGGCGTTCAGCGGTCAACGGGGCGCAGCGACTGCACCGAACTCGGCGCGGCGGACCGGTCGACGCGCTCGACGCCGTGAGCGGGTCGCCCGTCCTCACTCCCCGTACCGGCGGTGCCGAGCCGCGTAGTCGCGCAGCGCGCGCAAGAAATCGACCCGGCGGAAGTCGGGCCAGTACGCCTCGGCGAACCAGAACTCCGAGTGCGCGCTCTGCCAGAGCAGGAACCCGGACAACCGCTGTTCCCCTGACGTCCTGATCACCAGGTCGGGGTCGGGTTGGCCGGAGGTGTAGAGGTGCTCGCCGATGGTGTCGACATCCAGCATGTCGATCAACTCGCGGATGCTGTGGCCCTGCTCCAGGCCGGACTCGAGCATCGACTTCACCGCGTCCACGATCTCCTGACGCCCGCCGTACCCGACGGCGATGTTGACCTCGAGGCCACTTCTGGTGGCTGTGCGCATCTCGGCGGCGGCGAGGCGGGTGGACATCGCCTTCGGCAACATGTCCTGCGCGCCGACAATCCGCAGCTTCCACGGCTGGCCCGGCGCGGCGATCTCGTCGACGACGTCGGTGATGATCTCCAGCAGCGGCAGCAGTTCGTCGTCGGCGCGCCGCAGGTTCTCCGTCGAGAGCAGCCACAGCGTGACCATGCCGATGCCGGCTTCCTGGCACCACTGCAGCAGGTCGGCGATGTGCGCAGCGCCGGCGCGGTGACCTTCCGTCGGATCGGTGAACCCGGCCTTGCGGGCCCACCGCCGGTTGCCGTCCAGCATGACGCCGACGTGGTGCGGGATTTGCGCTCCGATCAGTTCCCGGGTCAACTTGCGTTCGTAGACGCGATAGACCAGCGACGGGAGCCTCACGGGTGTTGACCCTACTGTCGCCCGGGTACAGCACCCGGGATTGGCACCACTGCTTGCCACCATCGCTCAACCAGCAGTGAACGAGGACGATGGAGTCATGACCACAGGGCAGCTCGCCGCTCCGGCGGCCGTCGGCCGGCCGCGTGCTCGCGGCTGGATCCATGTGTATTCCGCGATCGCGGCGACCGCGATGAGCCTGGCGCTGATCCCGACGGCCGCTGTTTTCGTCGGACTCGGCGCCGCGGTGGCCTGCGCGGTCTATGCGGTCACGCTGATCGGCCTGTTCAGCATCAGCGCCACGTACCACCGGCACGTCTGGGTGTCCCCGCGGGCACGCACCTGGATGAAGCGTGCGGACCACTCGATGATCTTCCTGTTCATCGCGGGTTCGTACACACCTCTTGCCGCCCTTGCGCTCTCGCCGCCCACCAGCACGGTCGTGCTGATCGTCGTGTGGGTGGGCGCGGCGGGCGGGGTGGCACTGAAGATGCTGTGGCCGCACGCTCCACGCTGGCTCGGTGTGCCGTTCTACCTCGGGCTCGGCTGGGTGGCCGTCTTCGTTCTCCCGGACATCCTGCACAGCGGCGGGGTCACGGTGCTGGTGCTCATCGCGGTCGGCGGGGTGCTCTATTCGCTCGGCGCGATCTGTTACGCGTTCCGGTGGCCGAACACCTGGCCGGGGACCTTCGGTTACCACGAGTACTTCCACGCCTGCGTGACGCTGGCGGCGCTGTGCCACTGTGTCGCGATCTGGCTGTTGCTGTTCAGCGTGAGCTGATCGGCCGATCAGTCACGACGCCGGATCGCCGGCGACGCCGGACCGGTGGAGCCGAGTGAACCTCGTGCACCCGCCGGGCCGGCGAACCATGGGCAACGCGGCGATGACGACGCTGCCATGAAACCGGCATCAGCCGAGGTCGGGACCCTGGTCCCGGAGCCGGTTGACCTCTTCCATCGCGGAGCGCAGATCCCCGAGCCACGCATCGGCGTTCTCGCCGACCAGACGGACGGCCCAGACGACGGCATCTGACCGTGAGCGGGCGACACCCGAGTCGACCAGGGTGTCGAGAATCTGCCTCTCCGGCTGACGCAGTCGCGTCATCACCGGTGCGGACAACGTGGTGAACAACTCCTCGGAGCCACCCAGTCGCGCCCCCCAGGAGATTTCCCGCCCGTAGCGGTGCTGCCCCTGACGTGCGATCTCGATGCGCTGCTCCCGGGTGTCCTCGCGGAACCGTGTGATCCGGCCTGCCTCCGCAGCCGCTCGGGCGGCCTCGTCGGCGAACTCTTCGGTCAGCGCCGGCAGCTCCCCGACGATGATGACCTCGTCACGGTCGACTGTCACAGTCGGTGCGCCGGTGAACCAGTCATCCGGCAGTCGACCCGCGAACCAGGCCGCGGCGTCGGAGGCGTCAGGAGCCTCCGGTGCACCGCCGCGCCCACGACCGCGCGGACCGAAGCCGCGGCCGGGACCGTAGCCACCGAAGCCGGGACCGCGGCCTCTGCCGCCGCCTCCGCCCCGTCCGTGGCCGTGCTTTCCTCTTGCGTCGGGACCGGGCTGCTCGCCCTCGCCCCACGCTGCGAAGTATCCCTTCATGGGACCCTCCCTTTCTTGTCCGTACGTTGCATTGATTACAACGTTACACCCGCTACAACGGCGCGGACACAGATTTGTTCCCGCAGGCTTTCAAAGGGGAGTCCGGTGGTGTCGGACAGCATCGCTGCAGCAGGCGATGCCACCGTGGCGGATGAGAACCGGTCTGGGCCGCCCGGTGATCGTTCAACCGACGCAGGTCCGCCACAGGGTTGACTCAGCGCCCGGGCGGTTCGGTCACCGCTCAGCGGTGCTCGAGGCAACAGCCGGACGCGGCGCAACGCCGCCTGGCGTCAGGAACGGCTGCGGCCGACGCCGGCGAGGTCGCGGCTCCACCGGCGGTGGGGTGCGGCGCAGTCATGGGTAGCCGGCGCGGACCGGCCGACTCCTCAGCGTCGGTCGACCGTCTCCTGGTCGCCGGCTTCGGCGCGGTTCTGTTCTGCGGACCCGTCGGCCTGCTGTGGCACCTCACCATTGGCTTCGACGAGTTGCGCCGGTGCTTCTACGTCGCCGCCCTCCTCCGGAGGGTCGAAGCTTGCCGGCACCTTGCGCATGTTCCGGGCGAACGACCGAAGAATGAAGAACGTGGCCACGCACATCAGCAGCAGCACCAGCAGGCCGACCGGAGCCGCCTTGCCCCATTCGGCGCCCCGGCCGGTGTTCGGGTCGATGTCCGCGGGCGGGTTCTCGGCCAGCAGGATCAGCGTCGTCGCCAGCATGCTCATCGAGCCGCTCCATCCCGCAGACCGGAGAACAGGTCGTCTTCGGGCAACGGCGCATCGACGAGCGAGCGGGCGAGCTCGTAGTCGTCGGTACCCCAGATCTCGGCCTCGAGGTCGTGCGGCACGGCGAACCAGTGCGAATCGGGGTCGATCTGGGTCTCGTGCGCCTTCAGGGCGGCGTCGCGCTGCTCGAAGTACTCCGCGATGGGGACCTGGGTGGTGATCCGGTTCGCCGGGTCCGGTCGCGGGTGCTCGGCGAACCGCTGGATCCACTCGTCGAACGGACCCTCACCGGTCCTCTCCTTGACGGCGTTGTTGATCGCCAGGATGCGCTCACGGGAGAAGCCGACGTTGTAGTAGAGCTTCGAGGGTTGCCACGGCTCCCCGGCATCCGGGTAGGCGTCAGGGTCGCCGGCAGCCTCGAAGGCACCCACCGAGACGACATGACACCGGATGTGGTCCGGGTGCGGATAGCCGCCGTTCTCGTCATAGGTGGTCATGACGTGCGGCCGGTACCGCCGGACGATCCGGACGAGCGCCTCGATCTCCTGCTCGACGGGCAGGGCGCCGAAGGAGTCGGCCGGGAGGTCCCAGCTCTCCGGCGGGCCCTCGTGGTACCCGGAGTCGTGAAAGCCGAGCCAGACATGTGCCACACCGAGTATCTCGGCAGCCCTGGCCATCTCGGTGATCCGCAGGGCCGGGATGTCGATGCCGTCGACGTCGAACTTGGGGTTGAGGATGTCGCCCCGCTCACCGCCGGTGCAGGAGACGACGACGACACCGACGCCCTCCACTGCATACTTCGCGAGCGACGCCGCGCCCTTGCTGGACTCGTCGTCCGGATGAGCGTGGACGGCCATCAAACGCAACGGGGCCAGCCGGGCCTTCTCGTCGCGCTCCGCGGCCGCACCGGTGAGCATCTCGCCCGCCTGTTCGGCGTTCGGAGCGATGACGACACTGCTGCTGCCGTTGGCCATCGTGACCTCTGTCGGCGCGTGTGCCGCCGTGTCCGCCACCTGGGTGTCGCTGTTACTCACCGTGTATTGATCCCCTTCCGGTCCCGCCGAGCCGCCGGGATGCTTCCATTCTCCACGCCGCACCGACAGTCGACGAACCACGCTCGACGCGGTGCCGCAGTGATCGACATCGGCGCAGGTCAGGGCGGGTGAAACGGGCTGCCGACGGGCCTCGAGCGGGGCAAAACATGAATGCCTTGTGTGGACAAATTCAAACAGTTGGTCGTCCTACCGTGGTAGAATTGGTCACGCCAACGGCCCCCCGACGGGGCCGTGACGTGTTTCTCGGGCCGGTGAATCGCGCTCGCCGCATTGCCATCGGTTCAGTACGTCAGCACAACCCGTCCCCGCGTCACCGATTCCGGTGCTGCGCACGATATCTGCAGTAGTGAGGAGTTGCCATGACCGGCACAGTCGTGACCTGGCTGACCCAGGACGCCCACGACCGCCTCAAGCAGGAGCTGGACGACCTGGTCGCCCATCGCCCGGTCATCGCGGCGGAGATCAACGCCCGACGCGAAGAGGGTGACCTGAAGGAGAACGGCGGCTACCACGCAGCGCGTGACGAGCAGGCCAAGCAGGAGGCCCGAATCCGGCACCTCCAGGAGATCCTGAGCAGCGCTCAGGTGGGCGTCCCGCCGGCGGATGACGGAGTGGTCGAGCCGGGCATGGTCGTCACCATCGCCTATGACGGCGACGAGGAGGATCGCGAGACCTTCCTGCTGGGTTCCAGGGAGGAAGGCGTGCACGGGTCGATGCAGGTCTATTCGCCGCAGTCCCCGCTGGGCCAGGCGATCCAGGGTGCCAGCCGCGGTGAGCAGCGCGAGTACATCCTGCCCAACGGCCGGGTGCAGAAGGTCAGCGTCATCGACGCGAAGCCGTTCACCGGCTGACCGCGACGGAGTGTTCGACGGCCCCGCACCGGCATCCGGTGCGTGGCCGTCGCCCGTTCGGCGAGTCGGCGGACGAGCGATCCGCAGGCGCACAGTCGATCGCCCGGGTGTCCGGGCCCGCTCAGTGCTGTTCGAGCACCCGGAAGCCGGCGGCGGAGAGCGCCTGCACGATGTCGGCGCAGTGCGCGGCGCCCTTGGTCTCCAGCCGCAGGTTCACCTCGACATCGCCCAGCGGCAGTGACGAACCGAGCCTGGAGTGCTCGACGTCGACCACGTTGCCGCCGAGCTCTCCGACCAGGCCGAGCAACCGGGCCAGCGACCCCGGGCGGTCGGTGATCTCCAGCCGCAGCGACAGGAACCGGCGCGCAGCAACCAGGCCGTGCTGGGTCACATGCAGCAGGACCAACGGGTCGATGTTGCCGCCGGACAGGATGGCGACGGCCGGTGGCGCGAACGCCTCCGGGTGAGCCATGATCGCGGCGACGGCGGCCGCGCCGGCCGGTTCGACCACGAGCTTCGCCCGCTCCAGGCACAGCAGCATGGCCTGCGAGAGCTGATCCTCGGTCACCGTGATGATGTCGTCCACCAACTCGCTGACATGGTGGAAGGTCAGCGCCGATGGTTCGCCGACCGCGATGCCGTCGGCCAGGGTGGCCATCTCGCGCAACCTCACGGGGCGACCGGCGCGCAGTGATCCCGGCCAGGCCGCGGCCTGCTCCGCCTGAACACCGACGATCCGGACGTCGGGGCGCAACTGCCTGATCACGGCCGCGACGCCGCTGATCAGACCGCCACCACCCGCGGCCACCACCACCGTGGCGACTTCCGGTACCTGCTCGAGGATCTCGAGCCCGACGGTGCCCTGGCCGCGGAGCACATCGGGGTGGTCGAACGGGTGAACGAGCACTGCGCCGGTGCGCGCCGCGAACTCGGTGGCCGCGATCAGCGCGTCGTCGAGGGTTTCCCCGACCAGGTCGACCGTCGCTCCGTAGGCGCGCGTCGCCGTCAGCTTTGCGATGGACGCCCCGACGGGCATGAACACCGTGGCCTTGGTGCCGACCAGTTCGGCGGCCAGCGCCACCCCCTGCGCATGGTTGCCTGCCGACGCGGCCACCACACCGGCGGCCTTCTCCTGATCCGACAGCCGGGAAATGCGGACATACGCCCCACGGATCTTGAAAGAGCCGGTGCGCTGGAGGTTTTCGCACTTGAGATACACCGGCCCGCCGACCGCCGTCGCCAACGGCCGTGAGGACTCCATCGGCGTGTACCTGGCCACTCCGCGCAGCAGTTCCGCTGCCGCCCGGACATCGTCGACGTTGACCTGTTCCATTCCCTGCATCCTGCCAGTCCGTGGGCCACCCGGCGGAACACCGGGCTGACCGCTGACGCGATCAGGAACTGGGCGGCCAGTAGGCGTCCGGATCGAGCACGACCGCTGCTGCGCCGACCAGTCCCGCGGCTGCGCCGAGTTCGGCGGGGACGACGCGCGGACGGACGGCGAAGCCGAGCGTTGCGTGACGGGCGTACGCCGCCGCGAGCGGGTCGAAGAGGACGTCACCGGCGGAGGCGACGCCGCCACCGATGACCACCCGATCCAGATCGAGCAGCGTGACGGCGCCGGCGATCACCATCCCGAGTGCCTCACCGGCCCGGCGGAACGCCGCCACTGCCACGACGTCCCCGGCCGCGGCAGCGTCCGCGACACCGGCCGCGGTGCCGTCTCCGCCGCTGAAACCGTTCCGCTCTGCCCATCTGAGGATCGACGGTCCGCTCGAGATGGCCTCCACGCAGCCCGTTCCGCCGCAGACGCACAGCGGCCCGGAGGCATCGACGCTGACGTGCCCGATGTGCCCGGCATTGCCGGTACTGCCGACCACCGCCCGATTGCCCAGGACCAAGCCACCACCGACACCGGTGGACACCACCATGCCCAGCACGTTGTCGGCGCCGCGGGCAGCACCCTTCCAATGCTCACCGACGGCGAAGGCGATCCCGTCTCCGACCATCCCGACCGGAACCCCGTAGTGCTCGGACAGCCTGGGGCGCAACGGGAAGTCACGCCAGCCGGGAATGTTGACCGGTGACACCGTGCCGTCCCGCTGATCCAGCGGAGCCGCGGTGCCGACCCCGATTGCTGGGGTCAGCCTCGGGTCGTCGAACCCGAGGCCGGCGTTGGCCAGTGCGCCGTCGATGGCCTCCGGGGCGGCGCCGAAGACCACGTCGGGGTCCAGACTGGCCGGAGTCGAAACCCGGTGCGCCGCAACGACGTCGCCGTCACCGTCGATGACGGCGGCGGCGAACTTGGTACCCCCGACATCGAGAGCCACGGCGAGGGAACGGGTTTTGGTCGTCACGTGTGGACGAGAGGACCATCGAGGATCACAGCCGGGATGACCATCAGTCCAGTGCGTCCCGCAGATCCACCAGCAGGTCATCGATGTCCTCGATGCCCACCGACAGCCGGATCAGGTCGTTGGGTACCTGCAGCGACGAACCCACCACACTGGCATGCGTCATCAGCCCGGGGTGTTCGATCAGCGATTCCACCCCGCCGAGAGACTCGCCGAGCGTGAACAGCCGAGTCCGCTGGCAGACCTTGACAGCCTCGTCCTGACCGCCGACGACGGTGAACGACACCATTCCGCCGAAGCGCAGCATCTGTCCGGCAGCGACCTGATGGCCGGGGTGGTCGGGTAGACCCGGGTAGTAGACGCGGCCGACCCTCGGGTGCCCGGTCAGCAGATCGGCGATGGCTTCGGCATTGTCACAATGCCTTTCCATTCGAACGGCGAGCGTCTTCAAGCCGCGCAGGGTGAGCCACGCATCGAACGGACCGGGCACGGCGCCCATCGACTTCGCGTGGAAACCGAAGGCCTCGGCAAGGTTCTCGTCGTTGGTGACCAGTGCTCCCCCGATCACGTCGGAATGCCCGCCGATGTACTTGGTGGTCGAGTGCAGCACCACATCGGCGCCCAGTGCCAGCGGTTGCTGCAGGTACGGGGAGGCAAAGGTGTTGTCCACCAGCAATTTCGCGCCGGCCGACCGGCTGATCTCAGCGAGCTCGGCAATGTCGGCGATCCCGAGCAGCGGGTTCGTCGGGGTCTCGCACCACACCAACCGGGTTTCCGGCCGCAGCGCGGCGCGAACCGCATCCAGATCACCCAATGGCACCGTGGAATAGGTCAGACCCCAAGGCACACCGATCTTGTCGACCAGCCGGAAGGTGCCGCCGTAGGCGTCGTCCGGCAGGATCAGGTGGTCCCCCGGCCGCAGCACCGCACGGATCATCGTGTCCGAGGCCGACATCCCGGATGCGAAGGCGTGCGCGTGACGGCCACCTTCGAGGCTCGCGATGGCCCGCTCCAACGCCGTGCGGGTGGGATTACCGGCGCGGGAGTAGTCGTATCCGGCGCGCGTCTCGCCGACCACATCCTGCGCGTAGGTGGAGGTCTGGTAGATCGGGATGGTCACCGACCCGGTCAGCGGGTCCGGCTCCTGGCCGGCGTGGATGGCGCGGGTGGAGAAACCGTCATCGGACGAGAACGTCATGCAGCCAGGGTAGTGGCGCACCCGCCACCACCGGAGCCACCATCACATCCCGGGCCACAGCACTGCGCCGGACGACGTGGTGCCGATCACCGTCGTCGGTTTGTCCGCGCGCGTTCCCTTCTGGAGCCACCGGCCGGTGGCGGGCAGGACGGCCAGCACGGCGACGGCGACGCCGCCCCAGTAGAGCGGCCATTGATCGACGACGACCTTGGAGCCCGGTCCGCCGTATCCGACACCCCACTGCGCCCACGCGGTGGTGGCGGTCGCGACCAATGCGCCCAGCAGCAACAGCTTGCGACCGCGCCGGAACAGCAGCAGCAACGCCCCGATCACCATCAACACCGATGCCAGTGCCCAACCCGCTGTCGGCACCCCGGTGGTTGCCAGCGAGGAGGTCAGTGCGTCCTGCTGCTCAACGGTCAGGTTGCCCCGGGCACCGTCGATCACCTGCCTGACGACCGGATACGCCTGCTGGCCCACCACCCAGGAGGTGATCAGCGCGATCGTGGTGGTGAGGATCGCCGACAGCGTTGCGGCAAGGTCATCCTGCTGCGGAGACTCGTATGGCGCCGGTAGGTAGCTCACGGGACCTCCGAGACAGAAGGTGGCGGCCCTGAGTCCCCGGGCCGATCCCATCGTAGGTCGCGACCTGCCCGAAGGGCGATGGATCGGTCAATTCCGGCGATGCGGTCGCCCGTCTTGCCTTCGCCCCTCACAGCAGTCGTTCGGTCGCCAGGTAGGTCAGCAGGTCCGCGCGGGTCAGCACCCCGACCGGCTTCCCGTCATCGATCACCATCACCGCATCCCGTTCGTGCAGCGACTCCCGCAGGCTCGCGATGGTTTCGCCGGACCCCACCAGCGGGAACGCGGTCGCCATGTGCCGGGAAACTGCGTCCGACAGGGCCGCCGTCCCGGCGAACAGCCCGTCCAGCAGTTCACGTTCCGACACGGCGCCGACCACTTCGCCCGCCATCACCGGCGGCTCGGCCGACACCACGGGCATCTGCGAAACGCCGTACTCGTGCATGATCTCGACGGCGTCGCGCACGGTCTCGTTCGGATGGGTGTGCACCAACGAGGGCAACTGGCCGCTCTTACCGCGCAGCACCTGGCCGACGGTCGCCTCACCGTCAGGGGCGAGGAAGCCGTAGGAGGCCATCCAGCCGTCGGAGAAGATCTTGCCGAGGTATCCGCGGCCACCGTCCGGCAACAGGACGACGACGACATCCTCGGGGGTCAGCCGCTCCGCGAGCCGCAGCGCGGCGGCGACCGCCATGCCGCACGATCCGCCGACGAGCAGCCCCTCCTCGCGGGCCAGCCGGCGGGTGGTGGCAAACGACTCTGCGTCGGAGATCGCGATGATCTCGTCGGTGACCGACGGGTCGTAGGCCGACGGCCAGAAGTCCTCGCCGACCCCTTCCACCAGATACGGGCGGCCGGTCCCGCCGGAGTACACGGAGCCTTCCGGGTCGGCGCCGATGATCTTGACCCGACCACCGGAGACCTCCTTGAGGTACTTGCCGGTGCCGGAGATGGTGCCGCCGGTGCCGACCCCGGTGACGAAGTGCGTCACCTTGCCATCGGTGTCCGCCCAGATCTCGGGGCCGGTGGTCTGGTAGTGGCTGATCGGGTTCTGTGGGTTGGAATACTGATCCGGCTTCCAGGCGCCCGGTGTCTCCCGCACCAGCCGGTCGGACACCGAGTAGTACGAATTCGGATCTTCCGGCGCGACCGCGGTCGGGCACACGACGACCTGGGCGCCGTACGCCCGCAGGACGTTCCGCTTGTCCTCGCCGACCTTGTCCGGGCACACGAAGATGCAGCGGTACCCGCGCTGCTGGGCGACCAGCGCGAGGCCGACGCCGGTGTTCCCACTGGTCGGTTCGACGATCGTGCCGCCCGGCTGCAGGGCGCCGGACTTCTCTGCTGCGGTGATCATGTTCAGCGCGATCCGGTCCTTGACCGAACCACCGGGATTGACGTACTCGACCTTCGCGAGCACCAGGGGCGGGACGCCGTCGGCCAACCGGCCCAGCTTCACCAGCGGGGTGTTGCCGACAAGGTCGACGACGGACTGCGCGTACCGCACGGAGTTTCTCCTCGGGGCTCGTTCGTATCGGGGGCTGAACGTCGATCCTGGCTGGATCGAGGCTTGCTGGGCGCACTGCTCCCCGGTCGAAGCTCCAGGCTATCGCCGGCGCACCCACCCGCCGTGCGCTGCGCAGTCTGCACCAGCGGGTGAACCCCGCCGGTATCAGCGGGTGAACCCTCGGCTCCTGCGAGCAATCTCCGGAACAACGCTCGCCCATCGGTGTTACAACAAGAACTGTCACCGCAGTGTGCGGCGCGGTGACGGCGGGAGGATGAAGTGGGAGGGCGGGACATGAGCGTCATGCCGAACCGATCCGCGGACGTCCCGCCGAATGGGTCGGCGCACCCGGCCAAGGGATCGAGCCGGATCGGTGTGGGTGCGATGGCCGGGCTCGGCGTGCTGGCCGGAGTGGGCAGCGCGGTCGTGGCCCTGATGGGGCAGGCTCGGGTTGCCACCAGGACGATCGAGGAAGCAGCGGTCGAGGCGGCGCTCGCCGACGGGACACTGGTCCCGCCCGCCGTCCCCGGCGGCTCCAGGGCACAGCAGCGCCTGTCCGATCATCTGGTGCACGTCCGGCTGCCCCAGGGCGAGGGCGTCTACGGCCCTGACGGGGCCCGATTCGCCGATACCGATTCCCGGTCGGCCACCCCCTCAGCCGCACCGTCAGATGCCTTCACGCTGGCCATGCTGGGGGACTCGACCTCTGTCGGCTACGGCACACGCGACGCCGACGAGCTGCCCGGAGTGCTGGTCGCCAGGGGCATCGCCGCGCACATCGACCGGCCCGTACGCCTGGTCTCGCACGGTCTCACCGGCGCCCGGACCTCCGACCTGACCCGCCAGCTCGAGCTCTGCCTGGCCGATCCGCCGGATCTGGCGGTGGTCCTGGTCGGCGCCAACGACCTGCGGGACATGGTGCCGCCGCGCCGGTCGGCGGCGCAGCTCGGTCGCGCGGTCCGGGCGTTGACGTCATCGGGCATCCCGGTGGTCGTGGGAACCTGCCCCGACTTCGGGGTGATCACCGCGATACCGCAGCCGCTGCGGTCCGTGCTGAGCACCTGGTCGCTGCGCTTGGCGGCGTTGCAGGAACGGTCGACGGTGGCGGCCGGGGGTTCGTCGGTTCCGCTCGCACGATTGGTCAGTCCGCAGTTCGTGGGCAACCCCGAGATGTTCGCCCGCGATCGGTTCCACCCTTCGGGCGCAGGTTACGAGCGGGCGATGGCGGCGCTGTTGCCGGTCGCCATCGATGCCGTGACACCACGCGGCGACTGAGGCTACGACCACACCGGACGGCATGAACACAGAACCCGGGCCCGCAACCGACTTCTCGGTGCGGGCCCGGGCTCCGTTGTGGGCTCTTGTGGCGTGAGCGGTTACTGCCGCATGTAGCTCAGCAGCCGCAGGATCTCCAGGTACAGCCAGACCAGCGTGACCATCAGGCCGAAGGCGAAGTACCAGGAGGTGCTGGCCGGCGCGCCTTCCTTGATCGCCTTGTCGATGGAGTCGAAGTCGAGCAGGAAGCTGAAGGCCGCGAGCGCGATGCAGACGATGGAGAAGACGATGGCCATCGTGCCGCCGTCCCGCAGGCCCATGTTGATGCCGAACAAACCCATCACCAGGTTGAACAGCATCAGCACGGCAACGCCGATGATGCCGCCGATGATCATCTTGGTCAGGCGGGGGGTGACCCGGATGGCGCCGGTCTTGTAGACGACCAGCATGCCGCCGAACACGCCGAGCGTGCCGACGATCGCCTGGGCGGCGATGCCCGGGTACCACTGGTTGAACACGCCGGTGATGGCGCCGAGGAAGATGCCCTCCGCGAGGGCGTAACCGATGATCAGCGGCGGGCTGATCTTCCGCTTGAAGATGACCACCAGCGACAGCACGAACCCGATGAGTGCGGCGGGCAGCGCAAGCCAGTAGGCCTGGGTCCAGGCGGTGGCGAAACCGGCGACGACGGCCAGCACCAGGATCATCGCGGTCTTGGTGACGACGTCGTCCACCGTGAGGAACCGCTCGCGAGCCGGTGCCTGGTAGGCGGGCTGCTGATACATCTGGTCCAGGTACTCGGCGCTCGGCGCAGCCTGCTGCTGGGCGCTGATCACCTTCTCCATGTTCTTGAAGGCTGGGTTACTGCTGCTCTGCACGGTGACCTCCGGTGAGGCGGGTTGACGCTGACCTGGTGCGGACTCCTGGCAGCGACGCGCCGGCAATCGACGCATCGATCACCAGGATGCCTGCCAAGGCTTCCACATGCTGCAACGCCGCCATGATCGCCGAAGTTCCCGGATGACGCCGGGACGCGCACCGCGAACGACGGGCCGGAGTTACTGTCGGCGAATGGGCAGCGCCGCACCGCCGGACGCAAGGAACTCCGGTTCCCGCGAGTCGGCATCTGACGAGGCCGACTACGTGGTCGTCGGCGGCGGGAGTGCCGGCTGCGTGCTCGCCGCTCGGCTGACCGAGGACCCCGCGGTCACGGTGTTGCTCCTGGAGGCCGGCCCCGCGGACGACTCGGATGACATCGCTGTCCCGCTTGCCTTCTCCAAGTTGTTCAAGACCCGGTGGGACTGGAACTACACCACCTCCGATCAGAAGCAGCTGGGTGGGCGCAGCACCTATTGGCCGCGGATGAAGGCTCTCGGCGGCTGTTCGTCGATGAACGCGATGATCTACATCCGCGGTCACCGGGTGGATTACGACCAGTGGCGCGACCAGCACGGCGCGACCGGCTGGGGTTATGACGACGTGCTGCCGTACTTCCTTCGCTCTGAGGGCAACGCCCGATTGGACGGGCCGTTCCACAACCGGACCGGCCCGCTGCGAGTCGAGGATGCCCGGTTCCGGCACGAGGTCACGTCCGCCTGGCTGGACGCGGCGGCTACATGGGGTCTGACGTCGACAGATGACTTCAACGGTGCCGAGCAACGCGGGGCCGGCCGGTACCAGCTGACCTGCCGGGGCGGACGGCGGTGGTCCGCGGTCGACGCCTTTCTCCGGCCCGCGATGGCGAGGCCCAACCTGCACCTGCGGACAGGTGCGCACGCCACCCGGATCGTCCTGGACGGCAGCCGTGCGGTCGGCGTGACGTACCGGCACGAGGGATCGATGCGGACGGCGCGGGCCGGCCGCGAGGTGCTGCTGGCCGGCGGCGCGGTGAACTCCCCGCAACTGTTGATGCTGTCCGGAATCGGGCCGACGGAACACCTTCGCGACCACGGGATCGAGCCAGTGACGAGCCTCCCGGTGGGTGAGAACCTCCAGGACCACCCGGTGGTCCCGCTGCTCTGGCGCACCCGCGGCACGACTGACCTGCAGGACCACCTGACGCCGGCGCGGCTCGCCCAGTGGCGGTTGTTCGGGCGCGGCCCGTTGACGTCGAACGTCGCTGAGGGCGGCGCCTTCCTGGACAGCAGGGACGGGCTCGACGCGCCCGACCTGCAGGTACACATGGCCCCCACCGGCTTCCTGGACAACGGGTTGCGGGAACCGACCGCGCGGCTGATGACCACGGGCGCGACGCTGGTCGGCGTCGCCAGCCGCGGCAGGGTACGACTGGCATCGGCCGACCCGTTCTGGCGCCCGGTCATCGACCCCGGGTACCTCGACGACCAGGCCGACCTGGACGCGCTGCTGGCCGGCTGCCGCATCCTGCTCGAGATCGCCGAGCAGGCGCCGTTGTCGCGTCTGAGAGACCGACCGTTCCTGCCCGAGAACGGACGCAACGTCACCGACGAGGAGCTGACGGAGCACATCCGGGCGACAGCGCAGACGCTGTACCACCCGGTCGGCACCTGCGCGATGGGTCCGGCGGATTCCTCGGTCGTCGACCCCGAACTCCGGGTGCACGGCATCGAGGCCCTCCGGGTCGTCGACGCCTCGGTGATGCCGACCGTGCCCCGGGGAAACACGAACGCGCCGACCATCATGATCGCGGAGCGGGCGGCCGACGTGATCCGCGGCCGCCGCCCGTTGCCGGCGATCTCCCTGCCCGCTTCGTCACCACACATCACAGAGGTCCGGACATGACGACGACACTGCCCGCCGCGGCCGCAATGACCGCTCCCACCGGTACGACGTTCGAATCGCTGAACCCGGCGACGGGCGAGGTCGTCGGGATTCATCCCGTCCATGACGCGGAGCAGGTCCGGGCGACCGTGGAGAAGGCCCGACAGGGAGCCGGGTTCTGGGCGTCCTTGTCCTACCGACAACGAGCTGTGCGGCTCGATGCGTGGGCCGGCGTCATCACCCGGCGCATCTCGCAACTCGCGGACGTCGTGTACCAGGAAACAGGAAAACCTCATTCCGACGCACAACTCGAGATCGTCATGGCCGTCGGCCATATCGCCTGGGCGGCCCGCCACGCGGGCAAGGTCTTGCGCCGTCGGCGGGTGGCCACCGGGCCGATGAGCCCGAACGTCACTGCCTCGCTCGGTTATCGGCCGCTGGGGGTCGTGGGCGTCATCGGACCGTGGAACTATCCCGTCTACACCCCGATCGGTTCGCTGGCGTACGCGCTCGCCGCGGGCAACGCCGTCGTCTACAAACCGAGCGAGTACGCCCCCGGCGTCGGTGCGTGGCTGGTGGACGCTTTTGCCCAGGTGGTCCCCGAAGCGCCTGTGCTGCAACTGGTCACCGGCTTCGGCGGCACGGGCGAGGCGCTCTGCCGGGCCGGCGTCGACAAGATCGCCTTCACCGGCAGCGGGGTGACGGGCAAGAAGGTCATGCGCGCGTGCGCGGACGGCACTGGTGCCCGTGGTCATCGAGGGCGGCGGAAAGGATCCCCTGCTGGTGGACGGCGACGCCGACCTGACCGCAGCCGCACGGGCAGCCGTCTGGGGCGGAATGGTCAATGCCGGGCAGACCTGCCTCGGGGTGGAGCGGGTGTACGTCCACGCCGGCGTCTACGACCGCTTTCTCGATGAAATCCGTCTACAGGTCAGGGATCTGCGGGCCGGGCCGGGGGCGAAGATCGGTCCGATGACGATGCCCGGACAGCTCGACGTCGTCCGCCGGCACATCGCCGACGCACTGCAGCGGGGCGGCACCGCCCTTATCGGCGGCACCGACGCCATCGGCGACCGCTACATCCAACCCACCGTCCTGGTCGACGTTCCGGAGGATTCCGTCGCCGTCCGTGAAGAAACCTTCGGCCCGACCTTGACGATCACCCGGGTGTCCGACATGGACGAGGCGATCCGACTGGCCAACGCCTCCGACTACGGTCTCGGCGCCGCGGTGTTCTCCCGGGGGCGCGGCGAAGAACTGGCCCGGCGGCTGCACTGCGGCGTGGTCTCGGTCAATTCCATCATCGAATTCGTCGCCATTCCTGGGCTGCCGATGGGCGGCGTCAAGCAATCCGGATTCGGGCGCATCCACGGCCCCGACGGGCTCCGGGAGTTCAGCTTCGCCCAGTCCATCGCGAACGCACGCTTCCGCAGTTTGCTCCCGGTGGCCACCTTCGCCCGAACGGCGGCCACGGACAACGTGCTGGTGACGGCCACGATGTTGATGCGCGGCGGGAAGGGCACCCTTCCACGTCGGTCGCCGACGTCACTGCGGCGGCATCTGGCAAGGATCCGTGCCGAAGGTGGGCGGCTCTGACACTGGGTGTGGGTGGATCTTCGACTGACGGACCCCGTCGCTATCGTTCGATCACCGGCTGAACCCGGCCGGGAAACGAGCCTCGGGGAGCTTTGATGACCAGCATCGTCCTGTTCCACCACGCCCTGGGAGTGACCCCGGGCCAGCAGGATCTCGCGCACCACCTGCGGGCGGCCGGGCACGAGGTCACCGTGCCGGACCTGTTCGACGGCGCCACCTTCGCCACCGTGGAGGAAGGCGTCGCGCATGCGCAGTCGATCGGATTCGAGACCGTGATCCAGCGCGGCGTGCAGGCTGCTCAGGCACTCCCGGATGACGCCGTCTATGCCGGATTCTCGCTCGGGGTGATGCCCGCTCAGCTCCTTGCGCAGACACGGGCGGGCGCCCGCGGAGCCCTTTTCATCTCCGGATGCGTGCCCGTGTCCGAGTTCGGCACCCAGTGGCCGGCCACCGTACCGGTGCAGATTCACGGCATGGAGTCCGATCCGCTGTTCGCCGATGAAGGCGACCTCGACGCGGCACGTGACCTGGTGGCGTCGACCGAGCGCGGGGAACTGTTCCTCTACCGGGGCAGCGGGCACCTGTTCGCCGACAACAGCGCCGATTCCTACGACGAAAAGGCATCAACGCTGCTGCGGGAACGGGTGGTCGAGTTTCTCAGCCGGGTCTGACGGAGCTTCCTCGGACGTGCCCCCGGTGGGACTCGAACCCACACTGGAACCATTTTAAGTGGCCTGCCTCTGCCGATTGGGCTACGGGGGCGTGCGCCGCTGAGCTCCGTTGCGGGGCTGCGCGGCAACGCTCAGGGTAGGAGACCCAGCGATGCGCGCGTGTGTCCGGGCATCGGACCGGCGCGTCTTGAACGGCGGTCGGACCGCAGCAGCCACTCCGGCCCGCGGCGCTCTGAGTCAGACCGGTGCCATCGACAGCGCGATTCCGTCCAGGATGTCGTGTTCGGAGACGGTGATCTCGGCGATCGGCACCCGTTGCCCCACCAACTCCACCATCGTGGACAGGATCAGCGCCCCGCCCCCGATCACGTCGACGCGGCCCGGGTGCATGTACCCCAGGGCCGCCCGATGAGCCCGGTTGGCGCCCATCAGGAAGCCGGCGACCTGATGCACCTTCGCCGCGGGAATGGTGGACAGGTGAATCCTCGCCGGGTCGTACGACGGCAGCTTGAGGGCCGCGGCAGCGACGGTGGTGGCCGTCCCGGAGACCGGCACCAGCCGGCGAACTGTCCTGACCGGCAGCCGATCCAGGGCGCCCATCAGCATCTCCCGGGTCCACCGGGTGGCTGCTTCCCGCTCCGCGGCGGTGGGCGGGTCCGATCGCAGGATCCGCTCGGTGATCCGCACGCACCCGATGTCCAGGCTCACCGATCCGGTGATGGTGTTCACCCCGGCCTTCCGGGTGCCCACCACGAGTTCCGTTGAGCCGCCGCCGATGTCGACGACCATGAACGGTCCCGTCGCGGCGTCCAGCTCCCCCACCGCGCCGGCGAAGGAGAGCTCCGCCTCATCAGCCCCGGTGATCACTTCGGGGTCCTGTCCGATCGTCGAGCGCACCATCTCCACGAAGTCGGCCCTGTTCTCGGCGTCCCTGGTCGCGGACGTCGCCGCCATCCGCAGCCGGACGGCCCCGGAAGCGGTGGTCACCGCCGCGTAGTCGGCCAGCGCTCGCCAGGTGCGGTCCAGCGCCGAGGTGGAGATCCGGCCCGTTGCGTCGACGCCCTCACCAAGGCGGACGACGCGCATCTCACGGTGCACGTCGACCAGTTGCGGTGACCCGTCGTCGCCCCGCACGACGTCCGCGACCAGCAACCGGATCGAATTGGTGCCGCAGTCGATTGCTGCGACCCGCATGCTCTCACCGGTCACGGTTCACCATGCTGCACCGCACCAGTGCAGCGGGACAGTGTCGCCGCATCCGCCCATGCCGCATGATCGGACGGTACCGCAGCCCCCGGCGCACGAACGGAGGTCCCCACTGTGCCGACCCGACAGGTCACGACTCATTCGGTGCAGAACCAGGTGCCGCCGCTGGTCGGTCACGACGTCAGCGCCTCCGACCCCGCGCTGCAGGCCGCGCTGACGGCAGCAGGTAGCTCGCTGTCACCGTCGCTCCGCGCCCTGGCCATCGATGCCGGATCGGCGGCGGTCACCGAATTGGTACGGCATGCGGACACCAACGTCCCGGTCCTGCACACGCATGATCGCTCCGGCAACCGGATCGACGAGGTGGAGTACCACCCCGCCTGGCACGCACTGATGTCCCGCGCCGTCGCGGCCGGCCTGGGCGCTGCGCCGTGGGCGCCCGACGCCGCCCCCGACGCACACCTGCAGCGCGCAGCCGGCTTCTATCTGTGGACACAGACCGAATCGGGGCACCTGTGTCCGATTTCCATGACCTACTCTGCCGTGCCGACCCTGCGGCAGCATTCGGGTCTCGCCGCCCGGTACGAACCGGGCCTGCGATCTCGGCGCTATGACTTCGGGCTTCGTGAACCCGGGTCGAAAAATGGTCTGTTGGCCGGGATGTCGATGACCGAGAAGCAGGGCGGATCCGATGTCCGCGTCGGCACGACCGCCGCGGTCCCGGTCGCGGGAACCGCAGATGAGTACCGGCTGACGGGGCACAAGTGGTTCACCTCGGCGCCGATGAACGACATGTTCCTCACCCTCGCGCAGGCACCCGGCGGTGTCTCCTGCTTCCTCGTGCCACGGGTGCTGCCGGACGGGACCCGCAACGCGATCGCGCTGCAACGGCTCAAGGACAAGCTGGGCAACCGGTCCAATGCCTCCGCGGAATTGGAGTACGACGGGGCGAGCGGGTGGCGCATCGGTGAGGAGGGCCGCGGCGTCCCGACCATCCTGGAGATGGTGACCGGCACCCGCTTGGATTGTGTGCTCGGCTCGGCCGGGCAGATGCGTGCCGCTCTGTCTCAGGCGTCGTTCTACGCGTCCCGCCGGGTGGCGTTCGGGCGACCGCTCATCGAGCATCCCGCGATGACGGCCGTGCTGGCCGATCTTGCGGTGGAGTCGTGGGCGGCCACGCTGACCGCACTGCGGCTGGCCGGCCTGTTCCAGTCAGCGCTGACCGGCGGGGGCAATGATCTCTTACGGCTGGCCTTGCCCGTAGCGAAGTTCTGGGTCTGCAAACGGGCCGTTCCGATGATCGCCGAAGCCCTGGAATGCCTGGGCGGCAACGGCTTCGTCGAGACCTTTCCGATGGCGCGGCTGTTGCGGGAATCCCCGCTGAACGGGATCTGGGAGGGCTCCGGAACGGTGACCGCGCTCGACGCGCTGCGCGCGCTGGAGCGCTCCCCGGCCGCCGCGGTGGCCCTGCTCGACGAGCTGCGGTCGGCGTCCGGAACAACGCAGTCCTACGACGAAGCGGTGCGCCGGCTCGAGCAGATGCTGATGCAGCGGCCTGACGCTTCGTCCGCCCGCGCAGTGTCGTCGTTGGCGGCGCGCACGTTCGCGGCATCCCTGCTGATCCGGCAGGCCCCTGCCGAAGTGGCGCAGATGTATTGCGCGACCCGGTTGGCCGGCGCCGGCGACCGGGTGTTCGGCGAGCTGCCGTCGGGCTACCCGCTGCGCGACATCGTGACGGCCGTCACGCCCGTGCCGGACGCTGGATGACGCGCGCCGATCGGGCAGTTCAGTCCAGGCGCGCGCAGACCGGCCGGCCGCGGAAGTACTCCGGCAAGGCGTCCACCGCCCGATCCCCCAGCGGGTTGACGCCGCGCCCCACGGCCAGTGCGTGCGCGACCAGCACATGAAGGCATTTGACCCGGTCCGGCATGCCGCCGGCGGTCACCGGTATGCCCAGATCCTCGAGGTCGTTGCGCATCGCGAGGTACACCTCGTGCGCCGCCCGGTATTCCGACGCCAATTCCGGGTCGGCCTGCAGCTCTGCCGTCATCTCGCGCATCACACCGACCGATTCCATCCGGCTGACGGCGGCGTTCAACTCGGAGCAGCACAGGTAGAACATCGTCGGGAACGGCGTGCCGTCAGGCAGCCGCGGCGCCGTCTGGACAACCGCCGGGAGGCCATGGCCGCAGCGGTAGGCGACGGCGAGCGCCCCGCGGGGTGGCCGGCCGAGTTCGCGGGTGAGCAGATCGACGTCGGCAGCCGTGACCGGCTCCCATTGCATCCTGCCCACGCACTGCCCTTCGATTCGACCGCCCACCAGCCAACGCTACCGACACGCGATCAACCCGGCGGGGTGCTGCCCTCGGACAGCGTGGACCACAGCGAGCCGTACCAGGGCTGGTCGGACGTCGATCCAGCGGCGGCTGCATCACCGGTGTCCGCCAGCGCGGGGGCGTGCACCACGAAGACGGTGTCGCCGGGGGTGACGTACTGCAGGCGGCGCCGGGCTTCGGCGGTGATGTAGCTGGGATCGGACAGCGCGGTCTTGCGGGCCTGCAGGTCGTCGCGCTGCCGCTCCAGGTCCTGCTGCGCAGAGACCGCCTGGGCCAGTTCCGTCCGTTGCTCGAGGTAGCTGCGCAGCGGAAAGGCGATGGTCAGCGCGATGGCGCACAGCACCAGCCCGAGGATGGCCACCTGCCGGGCGAGTGCCGACTGCGGCAACAACGTCCGCCCGGGCAGCGACGACATGGTGATGCGACGTCCGGACCGGCGGGCCATCCCGGTCGCCGACGCGGCGGGCGCCGAGGCCGGCCGGGCCGCGACCGGACGGGAGGATCCGGACCTGGTGCGGCGGCTCGACCCCGATGGTGTCCGCTCCCCCGCGGCGCCGGCCCGGGACGATCGCGAACTGCGGGAGCGATCTCCCGGGCGGCGCTGCGGTGAAGGACTCATGACCGGTGTCAGGACCCCGGGGTGTACCGCGGGAAGGCCAGCTCGCCGAGGTAGCGCGCCGCGTCACCGAGGTTCTCCTCGATCCGCAGCAGCTGGTTGTACTTGGCGACCCGTTCGGAGCGGGCGGGTGCACCGGTCTTGATCTGCCCGCAGCCGGTGGCGACGGCGAGGTCGGCGATCGTGACGTCCTCCGTCTCGCCGGAGCGGTGGCTCATCATGCAGCGGTACCCGGCGTTGTGGGCCAGGGACACGGCGTCCAGCGTTTCGGACAGCGTGCCGATCTGGTTGACCTTCACCAGCAGCGCGTTCGCGGCGCCGCGGGCGATGCCGTCCTCGAGTCGTTCCGGGTTGGTGACGAACAGGTCGTCACCCACGATCTGGATCTTGTTGCCGAGCTGGCCGGTCATCGAGATCCAGCCCTCCCAGTCGTCCTCGGACAGCGGGTCCTCGATCGACACGATCGGGTAGTTGGCGATGAGATCGGCGTAGATGGCGATCATCTCGTCGGAGCTGCGGTTGCTGCCCTCGTAGGCGTAGCCGCCATCGGAGTGGAACTCGGTGGCCGCGACGTCCATCGCCAGCACCACGTCCGAGCCGAACCCGAAGCCCGCCTTGCCGATCGCCTCGGAGATCAGGTCGAGCGCTGCCTTGCTGGACGCGGCGGCCGGGGCGAACCCGCCCTCGTCACCGAGGGCGGTGGAGAAGCCGGCCTTCTTCAGGACGGACTTGAGCGAGTGGTAGACCTCGGCGCCCCAGCGCAGGGCCTCTCGGAAGGTCGGCGCGCCGATCGGCGCGATCATGAACTCCTGGACGTCGACGCCGCTGTCGGCGTGCGCGCCGCCGTTGACGATGTTCATCATCGGGACGGGCAGGATGTGCGCGTTCGGGCCGCCGATGTAGCGGAACAGCTCGAGTTCGGCGGATTCCGCTGCTGCCTTGGCGACGGCGAGGGAGACACCGAGGATGGCGTTCGCGCCGATCCGGCCCTTGTCCGGCGTGCCGTCGAGGTCGATCAGCTTCTGGTCGATGACCCGCTGCTCGATGGCGTCGTACCCGATGAGTGCCGGCCCGATCTCCTCGAGGACGAACTCGACCGCCTTCAGTACGCCCTTGCCGAGGTAGCGGTCCGGGTCGCCGTCACGCAGTTCCACGGCCTCGTGCTCGCCCGTCGATGCTCCCGACGGCACCGCCGCGCGGGCCAGTGACCCGTCGTCGAGGGCGACTTCCACCTCGACAGTCGGGTTGCCTCGGGAGTCGAGGATTTCGCGTGCACCGATCAGTTCGATGGCCGCCACAGGGGCACATCCCTTCGCTTGCGGGTTGACGGTTGGACGGGTGAAAGCCGTTCGGCGAACAGTACTGAGGTGCGCGCTGCGCGCCGAAGAGCGGTGTAGGACGGCTGTACGGAACAGAGGCTGATGGACTCCGGCGGCGGGTCGAAGGCTGACAGGGAACTGGCGGGTGAACGTTGCTTGCTGACCCCACCCCGGGACACCGGCAGTGCGGCGTCACCGGAGATGCGGAGCCGGCGCCGACCGGTGGGCCGACGCCGCACTCAGACTAGAGGCGAACACCATTCGACTCTTGTCGGACTCGCCAGGACCACAGCCGACGACACCTGGCCGGGTGAATGAACCGTCACCCTCCGGCGAGCGCGCGGATCCGTGGCAGCACCTGCTCGCCGTACAGGGTGAGGAAACGCTCCTGGTCGGGGCCGGGTGCGTGAAACACCAGATGCCGGAATCCCAGGTCCAGATACCGCTTGATCTTCTCGACGTGCTCGTCGGCGTCATCGGAGACGATCCACCGGGACGCCGCCTGCTCGACCGGCAACGCATCGGCCAGGCGCTGCATCTCGATGGGGTCCTCGACGCCGCTCTTCTGCTCCGGGGTGAGGGCCAACGCGCCCCAGTACTTGGTGTCCTCCAGCGCCCGGGCCTTGTCCGGGTCGAAGGACACCTTCATCTCGATGAGCAGGTCGAGATCGTCCAGCGTCCGGCCCGCTTTCCCCGCACCCTCGGCCAGCGCCGGCAGCAGGGTTTCGGAGTAGAGCGAATCGGCCTTGCCGGAGGTGGTGATGAAGCCGTCGGCGACGCGACCCGCGAGCCGGGTGGCCGCTGGTCCGGAGGCGCCGATGTAGATGGGCACCGGCACCTCGGGACGGTCGTAGATGGTGGCCTTGTCGGTGCGGTAGAAGGTGCCGTCGAAGCTCACCCGCTCGCCCGTCCAGAGCTCCCGGATCAGCGTCACGGCTTCCTTCAACCGGGCGAACCGCTCCTTGCCGTCCGGCCACTCCAACCCCAGCGGAACCTCATTGAGCGACTCCCCCGAGCCCACGCCGAGGATGATCCGGCCCGGGTACATCACCCCGAGGGTGGCGAAGGCCTGCGCGATGACCGCCGGGTGGTAGCGGAAGGTGGGTGTCAGGACGGAGGTGCCGAGCAGCACCCGCTCCGTCCGAGCGCCGACAGCGCCGAGCCAGGGCAGGGCCGCGGGCGCGTGCCCGCCGTCGTGCCGCCAGGGCTGCAGATGGTCGGAGATGAAAACGGAATCGAACCCGGCCTGCTCGGCCTGGACCGCGAAGTCGGCGAGCTGAACCGGGCCGAACTGTTCGGCAGATGCCTTGTAGCCCAGTCTCAATGGCATGGGATCTCCTTCTCCTCCGATGGGCACGGCTGCTCATGGGGTCGACGCCTTGGGTGTGGTGGCGGACGGCACGAGGCAGGTGCGAGCCAGCCTAGTGATCGTTCGGGAGGGAGATCACCGGGTCGGCCGATCGGTTGGCCTGTCCGTTGCCATGGCCTCCCGCACGACGCCGGCAATCGCCTCTGCCTCGATGAGGAATCCATCGTGGCCGTAGTCCGAATGCATCGTGATCAGCGGCCGGGCCGTCGGAGCCGAAGCCAGGTCGGCACCCTGCGCGGGAAGGAACAGCCGATCGGAGTCGACCACGGCGACCGTCAGCTCCGCGGTGATCCGTTCCAGAGCGGCCTGCAGGCCACCCCTGCCCCGACCGATGTCATGGCTGTTCATCGATTCGGTCAGCACCAGGTAGGAGTTGGGGTCGAAGCGCCTGCCCAGCTTCTCCCCGTGATGTTGCAGGTACGACTGCACGGCGAACCGCCCGCCGGTGAGCGGGTTCTCGTCGCCCTGCGCGGACCGACCGAACCGGGTGTCCAGTTCCAGCGCGGAACGGTAAGTGGTGTGCGCGATCTGCCGGGCGACCGCCATTCCGTCCAACGGCGGCGGCCCGTCGTAGTAGTCGCCACCGCGGAAGTTGGCGTCGGCCCTGATCGCCGCCAGTTGCGGGACGCTCCAGGCGATCTGGTCCCCGCTGAACGAGCCGCAGGTGGCGATCGCAATGCACCGGTCGACCAGATCGGGATGCATGACGGCCCATTCGAGCGCCCGCATCCCGCCCATCGAGCCGCCCAGCACGGCCGCGAACCGGCTGATGCCCAAGGTCTCGGCCAGCCGGTATTCCGCCTGCACCTGATCCCGCACGGTGACCCGGGGAAATCGCGAACCATAGGGACGACCGTCCGGCGCGATCGACGACGGTCCGGTCGTCCCTCGGCAACCGCCCACCACGTTCGCCGCGATGGCGAAGAACCGGTCGGTGTCGATCGGCGCACCAGGGCCGATCAGCTCGCTCCACCACCCTGGCGTGGGTTGATCAGGACCGGCCGGTCCCACCACGTGGGCGTCACCGGTGAGCGCGTGCAACACCAGCACCGCGTTGTCGCGCTGGGCGTTGAGCTCACCCCAGGTCTCGAACGCCATCGTGACCGAATCCAGCCGCTCACCGGATTCGGTCACCAGCGGCCCGATGTGGGCGTACTGCCGGCCGCCGACCGCTCCCGACGGAAATGTGGGTGCGGTCGGCGGTGCGACGGACGTGCCGATGGTGATGCTCACTCGGCCTTGGCGGCGGTGAAACCTGCCTCCAGGTCGGCCAGGATGTCGTCGATGTGCTCGATGCCGATGGCGAGCCGGATCAGGCCGGGGGTGACGCCGGTGGTCAATTGCTCCGCCGCGGACAGCTGCGCGTGGGTGGTCGATGCCGGGTGGATGACCAGCGACCGCACGTCACCGATGTTGGCGAGGTTGCTGAACAATTCGAGCGCATCGGTGAAGGTCTGGCCGGCCTCGACCCCGCCCTTGATCTCGAAGGCGACGATCGGGCCACCGCCGAGCGGCGCGTACTTGAGCTGGTTCGCGTGCCACGGGCTGGATTCCAGGCCCGGGTAGGACACCGATTCAACCTCGTCACGTTGGCTCAGCCATTCGGCCACCCTGGTGGCGTTGGAAACGTGGCGGTCGATGCGCAGCGACAGCGTCTCGATGCCCTGTGAGATGAGGAAGGCGTTGAACGGCGAGATGGCCGGGCCGATATCCCGCAGGCCCTGCAAACGGGCCTTGAAAATGAAGGCGACGTTCGACTTGAACAGGCCCTCGGGTCCGAGGTCCACACCCCAGGTGAGGTTGTTGTAGCTCGGGTCGGGGGTGTTGAAGTTCGGGAAACGTTCGGCGTTGGCGACCCAGTCGAAGTTGCCGGAGTCGACGATCACCCCGCCGATTGCGGTGCCATGACCGCCGAGATATTTGGTGGCGGAATGCACGACGATGTCCGCACCGTGCTCGAACGGGCGAATGAGATAGGGCGTGGGCACGGTGTTGTCGACGATCAGCGGCACCCCGGCGTCATGCGCGACGGCGGCCACGGAGGTGAAGTCGAGAATGTCGAGTTGCGGGTTTGAAACGGACTCGGCGTAGAACGCCTTCGTCTGCGGGGTGACCGCCGCCCGCCACGATTCCGGGTCGTCCGGATTGTCGACGAAGCTCACGCTGATACCGAACTTGGGCAGCGTGTAATGGAACAGGTTGTAGGTGCCGCCGTACAGCCGCGGCGAGGAAACAATGTGATCGCCGGCCTCGGCGATCGTCAGGATCGCGAGCGTTTCGGCGGACTGACCGGACGCGACCAGAAGTGCACCGACGCCGCCCTCGAGCGAATTGATGCGGTCCTCGACCACGGCCTGGGTGGGATTCATGATGCGGGTGTAGATGTTGCCGAGTTCTTCCAGCGCGAAGAGCTTGCGTCCGTGCTCGGACGAGTCGAACGCGTATGACGTCGTCTGGTAGATCGGCAGCGCCCTGGCCTTGGTGGTCGGGTCGGGCGTCTGGCCGGCGTGGATCTGGCGGGTCTCGAAAGACCAGTTGGGGCTCATGCGGGTTCGCTCCTCGGGGTGGTGGACTGCAGTCCACGGAAACAGTTCTTTGCCGGGTGGCTGGGCCGGAGGTCACTCCGTCCGTTCGACGCGGTGGCGACGCCGATGGGTGCGGAGGTACTCGGCCGGACGCACCTGTGCGGTGCGCAGGCGGACGGAGCCGCCGGAGTCAGTCGCTACAACACATTGCTGTCCGCATGGCGGCACTCCTGTCCGTCGTCGACAGGGTCCGGCGTGTGCGGACCCGCGCTTGCGAACATCCCGGGATCGGGAGTTCGCCTGGTCATCACCCGGGGCACCCCACCGCGTGTGGAGGGTTGCCGTCCAGCGAGCCGGGGCTGGTGCTGGAACTCATGACCTGCGGCGAGTCTAGCGAGCATCTCCCCGTGAAGCGATGCCCGTCCCGGACCGATTGTCTGCGATGGGTTCACGTCACCATTGCGGCAACGGACGGCTGCTCGCGATCACCCGCCGGCTTGGTGCCGGCATTTCCCATGGATGCAGCCGACGGGTGCGGAGAGTTCGCGTGACTCGGTCGATAGGAGCTCAGAATCCGACAAAGACGCCGAAGATCAGCACGGCGTTCAGCGTGACGATTCCGGCGGTGATCAACCACCCGACGAATTTCACGCCGGCCCCGTTGCTGTCCTGACCCATGAGCTCGGGATCCGACGTCAACCGAAGCAGCGGCACGAGGACGAACGGCAGCCCGAATGACAGCACCACCTGCGAGATGACCAGCACCGTGGTCGGATCAGCCCCGACGGCGAGCACGATGAGGGCGGGTATCAATGTGATCACCCGTCGTGCCAGCAGATGGATCTTGACGCGCAGCAGCCCTTCCATGATCACGCTGCCGGCGTAGCAACCCACGGAGGTCGAGGCGAGGCCCGACGCCAGCAGGCCGATCGCGAACAGCATGCCGACGACGGGGCCGAGCGATTGCTGCACCGCGGAGTGCGCACCCTCGATGGTGTCCACGTCGACGGAGCCCTGCAACGCGGTCGCGGCCAACAGCAACATCGCGATGTTGACAGTCCCGGCCAGGGCCATGGCGAAGACCACGTCCGTCTTGGTGGCACTGAGCAATCGGCGCCGGGGCGCACCGGGCGGCATCCGGCCGAACCGATCGCGGGTGAGCGCCGAATGCAGGTAGACGACGTGCGGCATGACGGTGGCGCCGAGCATCGCCGTGGCCAGCAGCACCGAATCAAGACCGTCGAACCTGGGTATCAGGCCGGCTGCGACGTCGGCCGCCGACGGTGGGGCGACAAACAGGCCCGCGACGAAACCGATCGCGATGATGACCAGCAGACCGGTGATCGCGCGCTCGAACGGTCGTTGACCCCGGCGGTTCTGCACAGACAGCAGAACCAGCGACACGACTCCGGCGATGACGCCGCCGAGCACCAGTGGCAGGTCGAACAGCAGGTTGAGTGCGATGGCGCCGCCGATCACCTCCGCGAGATCGGTCGCCATCGCGACGCCCTCGGCCTGCAGCCAGTAGGTGATCCGCGCCGGGCGGCTCAGGCGCTGCCCGACCAACTCGGGCAGCGATGCTCCCGTCGCCAGGCCGAGCTTGGCGGAGAGGTACTGGACGACCCCGGCCGACGCGGTGGCGACCACGAGGACCCAGACGAGTAGGTACCCGTAGCGGGATCCCGCCTGAAGATTCGTCGCGACGTTGCCCGGGTCGACGTAGGCAACTGCGGCGACGAACGCCGGCCCCAACATTCCGATGCGGATTGCCAGCCGCCGGCGACGGCCGATCAGGGCGCCATCGTCTGGGGCTGCCGACCCGCCGGCGCCAGAGTGTTCCGCCGGTTTCACCGCTCCATCGTCATCCATGCCGAGGTCCTGGTGCGCAGTGGGGAGTGAGACGCCGACCACCTTCGCGTCTGTGATCCGAGAACGAGGTCACTCCCTATTTAGTGATCACCTACAGCAAGATCGTGTGTGACGGTACGTCACCGATTGTTCGGCCAACCGGCACAATCACCTCGAACGTCGCCCCCTTGGTCAACCTGACAGGGGGTTCCCCGTCAGGGGAACACGGTCGGTGACGATTGCCCCCTGAAGGTGAATACCTTCGGGTCATAGCGTCCATAACGCGCATCCGCCACAATCGTCCTTAGGCCGAACGGATGATTACGCAAGGCTCAAGAACCAACCAGATCGGCCCCGGTCATTTTTTTCGCTACTGGACAAACCGCCCGGATCACCGCAACAGATCGACCGCCAGCGCACCTCCACCACTCGAAGGGATGGGTCCTCGTGGGCGAACTCGCCGCCGCGACCTATGTCGGCCAGGTGGAACGCGACCCCGACGGCGTCCTGTGGGCCGTGCTCTACTGCGGCGATCTCCTGGTCAGCCGGGAACGCGTCCGGTCGCTCCGCAAGGGAAAGCGACGGGTCGCCGACCTGGTTCTCAGTGCCTCCGACACGTACGCCGCGCCTTTCCGCACGTCGCCCGTCCACACGAGTCGGCTGGTCGAGAAGCGGAGCGCGACCGTCCGGCATCGCCCTGCGGCACGACCCGCGGGGTCCGATCGTGACGTGCCGGCGACTGTCGGGGCAGCGATGGCGGCGCGTCCGCTGCTCGCCCCCTGAATCAACTCGCTCACTCAGTCCGGCCAGCAACTACGCCTTGACGCTGTTGCTTTTGGGGCTCAGGAGCGTGTTCCCGAACGGGTCCTTGATGCGAACCTGATAGGTGTGCGTCGTCCCAGCGGTCACCGTATCGGTCACTGTTCTGGACGGAAGGGTCCAAAAGTTGGTCTTCACCGTGGCCGTATTGATCACCGTGACGTTGTCCCGCAGTACCTCGTAGGTCAGCGACTGGTTGTCGTAGTCCCAGGCCGTTCCGAAGGTGATCGGAGATCTTCCCGGCGGCTGTTCTGACCGCGCTCGTTGCGGGAGTCGTCCTGGCCGGTCTTCGTCGCATATGTCGGGCCGCGCTTGTTCGGCGCACCGACCGAGTGCCATGCGTACCAATCCCGCTGCGCTACACCGTTGACCTTAGGAAACTCTCCGCCGAGGACGACGTATTTCGCGTTGCCGGCAATCGACCAGGCCGCCTGAGTCTGACCAGTATAAGTGCCTGGCGGTAAGTCAGGGAACCAATGCAGCACTGATAGATGCTGGCTAGGCCCTTGTAGTTCCAGCCGTAGCTGTCCGGGCCCTTGTTCGTTGTCGTCGCCGCCGTCGTCTGCGCCAGTGCGCGCTGCCAGCTCACGCGAGGGTTTGTATCCGGGAAACCATCCAATCGCCGTGCAATCGTGCAGCGTGGCCAACGCTGTACAGCACCGCGCCGAGTGGCACACACGTCATAAGTGTCACCGTGACAATCATTGAGAACGGTGATTGCGCCCGTGGTCGGGTTCGCCGCAAACGTCCCTTCAAACGCTCGAGCCAGCACCATAGGCATAACCCGATCCGAATATCTGAACTGCCGTCAGTGCGCAGGCTCGTGATGGCTCCCGACGATGTCGCGTCACGAATCGTTTTGTTGGCCGCCCATGGAAGCACGGAGCCCCTGAAGGACGCTCAATGAGCCCATCCCGTAGGCCGCCTGTCCGTTGAGAGTTGTGAATGCTCCGCCAACGATGACCCGACTCCGATCGGGAGCAACGACCATGGACCACACAGTTCCGTTATCTGCCCTCGGAGCCCACGCCAGGAGCGACCCGTTGGCCGGGTTGACGGCTCCCAGTCGCATGCGGGAAGCGGAGTTGACGGTGCTGAAATTGCCGCCAACGTAAAGACCGTAGTCGAAGTTGTGCTGATCGCCCGACGGTGCCGTTCACGCTGGGCCGGAACAACGTGTCCAAGTGCGCCGCTGACGGTGCCGAACGAAGCGAGGTGACCTCTGGCCACACCGTCCACGGTGGTGAAGTCGCCACCGACGTATACTCTGGCACCATCAATTGAAGCAGCGACGACGCGCCCTTGACCATTCAAAGAATGGTTGAATTTGGTTGCCCGATTGCCAGTCCGGATGTCGTACGCGAAGATGTTGTTCGCCGAGATTTCACCTGCGCCACCTGGTGCCACGCCGGGCGGACGAGCCTTTGTGAAGCTCCCTGTCGCATAAACGATGTTGTTGATGACGACCTGACTCCAGACGACTCCATTGACCTGCCATGTCGGCAAGGCGTCAGCACTGACCGTTGAGGGGGTGTTCAAGGGTGGAACCGTGTCTGCGACGGCCTCGTTCAATGGTGAAGCCACCATGATCCCAATGAGACTCAGAGCAGCGCACACTCTGACTGCCAATGTCGCGCGGACTCGAGCGACTCGTCTCTCGGCATTCGACGGCCGACCGCGCTTTACCATCACAAGTCCCCCACTACGAGTCCATTTCACCGTTGACCAGTTCTCATTTGTTGACACCGAAGGCTGCGTCAGCTGACAGCACCGCGGAAGATGGCGGCTTCATGAATTCCGTCGAAGTCAACGGCCGTTGTGACGTCCGCACGGTCTTGTGCCGGAACCGCAAAGAAGTAGACCGCGGACGCTTTCTGCCCCGGTTTGACAGTGCCGCTGAAATCTTGCGCAGCGGCATCCTCGTACACCGGCGCTGCGACGCGAGCAGGCGACCCATAGGTTGTGGTCACGACGACCTGGGTGAGGTCGACGTTCACCTTCGACCGATTGTCTATCTGCACGGCAAACCCGACGTAGGGACGTCCATCGACGACGCCGGGTCCCCGCCCACTTTCCGCGCCCTTCTTGATACTCGTCACCTTGACGGTCACTCCGTCCGGGTAGGAGATACGCGAACTGGCCGCCAGTTTGCCGGCCAGCGGCGGCGATCCTGTTCGAGAGTGACCTTTCCGGTTCGACCCGGTGGACGCGTAGTTGAAGCGGCCAAAGGATCAACAGCATCCCCAACGTCGCGCAGCACAGAGACGGTGGACTCAATCGCAGCGGCCCGCGGGGGCGGTGCCTGTGATGCACCGACTGAACCTACTGGTCGTGCGCCGCACGCCGTACAGGCGATCGCGACCGCCGCGACAGTGCCCCACGCCAGACTACGACGGTTCGGCCTCCAGGGTGCCCTGCCGTCATCGGCCAAACGACCCATTTGCCAAGAAGATGTCATTGTGATCCCCACCCCAAATTGCCGCGGTCATACCCCCACGGCCGACGACCACTATCCCATCGTGTGCAGAAAATAGGAATAGACACACAGCTACAGGGGGTCGCGTTGAGTAGCGTCGGCCCGTCGACCAGCGGACCCCTAATGCCGCGCTAGTCACATCGGCGCGCGCGGTTCGCTCGAACGAATGAGAAACGGCGACGCATTCGTCGTATCGGCCAGCCACATCCACGAAGGTGAACAATGCTTCAAAAACAACCATCCCGTTATTGCACGGGACCAGCTGCGTGATCCTGGATTCCCACCGCGGTCAGGCGCATCGTGACACGATGCTCCCGTGACCGCGTTCCCCGCTTCCTTCCCCACCTCGCGCATACCGGACCCGATGGCGGCACCGCCGTTGCGATGGGGAGTGATTGCGCCTGGCGGCATCGCCGGTGCCTTCGTCGACGCCATCCACCGGAACACGCGTCAGCGCCTGGTTGCGGTGGGTTCCCGGTCGCAGGAGCGCGCTCAGGCTTTCGCCAGGAGCCATGGGGGGGAACGCGCCTACGGCTCGTACGAGCAACTGGTGTGCGACCCCGACGTTGATGCCGTTTACGTCGCTTCCCCGCACAGCGAGCATCGCGCGCAAGCGTTGCTGGCCATCGCCGCCGGCAAGCCGGTCCTGGTGGAGAAGGCCTTCGCCAGGAACGCCGCCGAGGCGCAAGAGGTGGCCGACGCAGCGAGACGGCAAGGCGTGCTCGCGATGGAAGCAATGTGGACCCGCTACCTTCCGCAGACCGACGTGATGGCTCAACTGATCGCCGACGGTGCTCTTGGAACAGTGACAACGGTCCTGGCCGACCATGGCCAGCATTTTGTTGAAGACCCCGCCAGCAGGTTGTTCGATCCCGACCTTGCCGGGGGGGCCCTGTTGGATCTCGGCGTCTACCCGGTTTCTTTCGCCTCTTTTGTTCTCGGTAGCCCGGACACCATCACTGCCACGGGCTCGCTGACCGGCACCGGGGTTGACGCTCAAATTTCGATCGCCCTCGCTGCCGGTGACGCGCAGGCGACGATCAACACAACGTTGCTCGCCCGGACACCGACCCGCGCATCAATCTCCGGAACATCAGCGACCATTGAGGTCTCCGGTCCCTTTTACGGGCCCGCCGTGTTGACCCTCACTTCCAATGACGACCGGCGGCTGGTCAGAGAGAGCGACCCGATCACCGGCCACCACGGATTGTGTTTCGAGGCTGCTCATCTGGCAACTCTTGTCGCCGAGGGTGCCACTGAGTCGCCGCTGCTTCCGCTCGACGAGACCGTCTCCGTCATGCGGACGCTGGACGAGGTCCGACGCCAGATCGGCGTGGAATACCCGGGCGAGTAGCCCTACGAACGGCGAGCCGCACCAAGGAGATCAAGCGTGACCAGTGGTGACCTCGAGCGTTTCCTCCAGGCGCAGGACGACCGGGGGACCTATCAGCGCGCAATCAGCGAGCTGCGGCATGGTCGGAAGGTCTCGCACTGGATGTGGTTCGTCTTCCCCCAGATAGCAGGTCTGGGGGCCAGCCCGACTTCCCGGCACTACGCGATCTCGGGTCTTGCCGAGGCGAGAGCGTATTTGGCACACCCGGTGTTGGGCCCGCGACTACTCGAGAGTGCCGCGCTGGTTGCACGATCCGCCGAAACCACTGCCGAGGATGTTTTCGGATCGCTCGATGCGCAGAAGCTCCGATCGAGCATGACGCTGTTTCTCCGCGCCGTGCCCGCGGAGCCGGCCTTCCAGCAAGTGCTGGACCGGTTCTTCGAAGGCGTCCCCGACCCGGTCACCGATCAGCTGCTCCAGCAACGCACAGCCTGAACAGGACGGGTGTCTCCGGTCACGCAGACCTGGATATCACTTGCCAGCGGACTGAACAGATGTTTAGCATCCTGTCCATGCGTTCAGAGACACGTGACCGTGAAGATCTGACCACCCGCGCCAAGATCCGCGATGCGGCCATCGTCCGCTTCGGCAAATACGGGTTCGGCCGGACCACGATCCGGTCGATCGCAGAGGCAGCCGGCGTCTCCCCCGCGCTGGTCATCCACCACTTCGGCTCGAAGGACGGGCTCCGCGAAGTCTGCGACAGCTACATCACCGATCTGATCGATGAGCAGACCGCCCATGCCGCGCAGGCTTTGACGGCGTCCGACGTGTTGGCGATGCTGGCCACGCGGCCGGATTTCGTGCGCGTGGCGCCGTACCTGACAACGGCCATGACCGAGGGTGGTGCCTTCGCGGAGCGACTGTTCGCACGTCTGGTCGATGACATGGAGGCCTACCTCAAGGCCACTGTGTCCGCCGGCGTCGCCCATCCGACCAAGGACGAGCGCGCACGCGCCGAGCTGATCACCCTGATCAAGCTCGGCATGCTGTCCTTCGCTTCTTTTGTGGCCCCCGGCGGAACGCCGGACGACGACGTTCTCGAGGTCGTGGCCGAGCGACTGACGGTGCCCGCCCTGGAGTTGTTCACCCGTGGGCTCTACACAACGACGGATTACCTCGATGCCTATCGAAGCCAGGCACAGCTGAAGGCCGGACTCAACGGCTCGCAGTCCGCTTCTGCGTCCACCGCGTCGCGCCGCAATACCAATGGTGGCGGCCACGACGTCCGCACGGTCCGCTCATCGGAAAGGTGAGAGCACATGACTACTGACGACAACGCCGTCATCACCCGGGGACTGGTGAAGACGTTCGGCCCGGTCACCGCCCTTGCGGAACTGGATCTGTCGGTCCGCACCGGTGAAGTGCACGGCTTCCTCGGACCGAACGGTTCGGGCAAGTCCACCACCATTCGCGTGCTGCTCGGGCAATTGCGCGCGGACTCGGGTAATGCCGAGGTGCTCGGCGGTGATCCCTGGCGGGACGCCGTCCAGCTTCACCGTCGTCTGGCGTACGTACCAGGCGAGGTGAACCTGTGGCCCAACCTGACCGGCGGCGAGGTGATCGATCTGCTCGCCCGCCTGCGCGGCGGCATCGACACCCGTCGCCGTGACGAACTTCTCGAACGTTTCGAGCTCGACCCGCGCAAGAAGGGTCGCGCCTACTCGAAGGGCAACAGGCAGAAGGTGGCGATCGTGGCCGCCTTGGCGTCCGACGTGGAACTGCTCATTCTCGACGAGCCGACCACAGGCCTGGACCCGTTGATGGAAGAGGTCTTCCAGCAGTGCATCAATGCCGAGAAAGACAGGGGTCGAACGGTCCTGCTGTCGAGCCACATCTTGTCCGAAGTGGAGGCGCTGTGTGACCGGGTGAGCATCATCCGGTCCGGCACGATCGTCGAAACCGGGACACTGGCCGAACTTCGGCACCTGACCAGGACGGCGATCAACGCGGAATTGGACGTCGTTCCCGACGCTTTGCGCTCGGGCGCGGGTGTGCATGACCTGGTCGTGGAAGGCAACCGCGCTCGATTCGATGTCGACTCCACCGAACTCGACCGTGTGCTGCGGGTGATGGTGGACGGTGGCGTGCGCAGCCTCAGCGCGACGCCGCCGACGCTCGAAGAATTGTTCCTTCGCCATTACGGCGATCACGTCGATGGCGAGTCGGCGCCCGGACAGCCGAGCCAGCCGACTACGACCCACCGATTCGGCCGGCACGACAAGGCGGTGGCACGGTGACGTCCGCGGTTCTCGACAAAGCCTCGACCACAGTTGGCGGGACCCGGGACCGCTTCGCGGGCACCGGCAGTCTGGTCCGGTTGAACATCCGCCGCGAGCGGGTGCCGCTGACCGCCTGGCTCCTGGCCTTCCTGTTGGTGGCGGGCTCCACTTTCTCTGCCATTGCGGCGTTGTATCCGCAGCCCGCGGAACGACTGGCGCTGCAGCTGTCCATTTCAGCCAACCCCTCGTTCCTAGCGATCACCGGTCCGATCACCGATTCCTCCATCGGAGGCATCGGCGCTTGGCGGATGGCCGCCGTCGGAACAACCCTGGTGGGACTGATGGCTGTTTTCACAGTCGTCCGGCGAACCCGCGGTGACGAGGAGGCGGGCCGCACCGAATTGCTGGCCTCGGCAGTGGTGGGCCGTGCCGCACCGTTGGCTGCCGCCGTGATCGTGGCGGCCGGTGCGAGCTTCGCCATCGGCATCTTGGTGGCGGCTGCGGGCATTGCAAGTGGTGAGTCGACCACGGGTTCGGTCCTGTTCGGCGGTGCGTTGGCGGGCTGCGGGCTGACGTTCGCAGGTGTGGGCGCGGTCGCCGCCCAGATCGCCGAAACGTCCCGCACTGCAGTAGGACTCGCTTCCTCGGTGCTCGCGGTGACATTCGCATTGCGGGCGATCGGTGACGTGCAGCCCGGTCTGCACTGGTTGACGTGGCTGAGCCCGCAGGGGTGGGCCGCCCATGTCGAACCTTTCGGTGCCAACAACGCCGCGGTGCTCGCGCTCTTCCTGGTGGCGACCGCCGTTGCGCTCGTAATGGCCGGCGTCATGCTCGAACGCCGTGACCTCGGTCTGGGAATGTTGGGGACGCGACTGGGCCCGGCGGAGAACCCGAGGATGTCCTCGGCCACCGCCCTCGCCGTCCGACTGCACCGCGGCTCTGCGTTGGGTTGGACCGTTGGCTTTGTCGTCTTCGGCGCGGTGACCGGAGCTGTCTCCTCGACCAGTACCGATCTGCTCGCCGGAAATCCACAGTTGGAGGAAGTGCTGGCCAAGATCGGGGGCAGCGGCGCGATGACCGACATGCTGCTGGCCACGATGGGCGCGATCGCCGGTTTGATCGCGGCCGGCTACGCCGTTTCAGCGGCGCTGCGAATGAGCACGGAGGAAAGCGCCGATCGGGTGGGCCCGGTGCTGGCGACGTCGGTCAGCCGGCAGAGGTGGATGGCGGGTCATGTGGTTTTCGCCGTCGTCGGTCCCGTCGTGCTGCTCGCGGCCGCCGGCATCGTCGCTGGCATCTTCAACGGTATTCAGACGGGCGACTTCACCGACGGATTCTCTTCCTCTTTCGACGCAATGATCGTCCAGGCGCCAGCGGCGCTTGTCCTCGGTGGGCTGGCGGTTGCATTGTTCGGCTGGCTGCCACGGTTGACGTCGTTGGCTTGGGCGGCCCTGGCGACGGCGCTGCTCCTCGGCCAACTCGGCCCATTGCTGCAATTACCGCAATGGTTGATGAACATCTCGCCGTTCACTCACATCCCGACTGTGCCGACCCAGGAAGTGCGGTGGCTGCCGTTGATCTTCTTGATCGCGCTTGCGGCCGCGCTCATCGCGGTGGGTGTGACTGGCTTCCGTCAGCGAGATGTCAACTGACCGCTGACCCGTTCGCCGTGGAGTGTTCGGACGCCGCTCGCTCGGCGACCGCCATCGCGTCCGCGTGGGCCAACGCGACCGCGCGCAGATCAGATTCCGGATCCTCACCGCGAGCGCCCGCTGCGTAGGCGATCCGGAACATCGCCTCGGCCGCCGATTCCCCCGCCGGCGGTTCGACGGCGATGCCGAACTTTCCAGCTCGGGAGCCCAGTTTTGCGGCGAGGGCGGCCGCCGGCTGACCGAACGCAACACCATCGAGCGCACCCGACCGCCCCTGCTCGTTCTTCTTCAGCTCATCCCAACGCCGCTCCTGATCAGACGCGGAGTGGACAGGTCCGTGCTCGGCATCGAAGACATGAGGATGGCGGCGCACCAACTTGTCGACGAGGTCTGCGGCGACGTCGTCGATGTCGAAACCACCGAGCTCATCCGGATCCTCTGCGGCGATCCGCGAGTGGAAGAGCACCTGCAGCAGCACGTCACCGAGTTCTTCACGAATGGCCGATCGGTCCCCGTTCTCCACGGCGGCCACCAGCTCGTAGCACTCCTCGATGAGATACCGGAGCAGTGACTGGTGCGTCTGTTCGGCATCCCATGGACAGCCTCCCGGTGATCGCAGCCGATCCATCACCGCGACCGCCTCCAGCAGGCGACTGCCGGTGGACCGCTGATCGCCGTCTTCCGGACGCTGATCCGCGGCGTTGTCTGTCACAGCCCGCTGCCACCGGGAACAACCTGCAGCGACAACGGGTCCCACGTCCCCAGCCGCGGATTGACGGTCACTCCTGCCTGTTCCGCATAAGGCGCGAGCAGGAGGGCACCGAGATCGAATTTCCCCACCAGCTGCTGCGGCCCGAGGTCGGCCGCGGTCAGCAGGGCCGGCTCCACCCTCCGGTCCAGGATGCGGATGACGTAGAACCCGTCCTGGCTGGGATAGACGATGACATCACCCTTTTGGGCATTGAAGACCCCGGTGGGAGCGACCGTCGGATTCGTCAGCAAGCTGACCGTCTGCGGCTGCACCGGTGAAGCCGAGGCGGCGATGGCGGAATCGACCGTGCCGGGGTCAGCGATGAACTGACTTCGGGTGGTGACGGCCTCTTCGCGCGTCGGAACGGACACGCCGTCGATGCGAACGGTGACGTTGTCGACCGGTGAGCCGTTGGCCGGTTGGGTCGACACCAGACCTTCCAGCCGAAGCAGATCGCGAACGGTCTGCTCCACCATCGACTCAGGTGCGCCGAGCTGGCTGGCCGCGCTCGAGCCCTGGCCGCCCGCCATCGCGGTGTTCACTTGATCGTTGGTGACCACCACACCGCGATCGGCAGCGGCCATCTCCAGTAGTTGACTCCGGATTGCCGCCGTGGTCTGAGCGCGGTTGAAGACGGCGAGCGTGGTGGGTTCGATCGGGGTCGCACCTGAGGTCTGCGCCTGATCGACGACGGCGTTGGTCCGGTCGAAGATCGCGGCTTCGGAGATGGCCACGTCGCCGACCTGGGCCGCTGAGGTGGCGGGCGCGGTGCTGCATCCAGCCGCGCTGAGGCCGAGGACGGTGACGAAGCCGGCCATGGTCAAGAATCGACGAGCAGACAGCACTCGTGCCACCTTTCGGGTTGCCCTGCCGCCTGACTGCTCGCGGCTTTTCACCCGACACCATCCCACAGACCGGCCGCTCACCTCGCTACAGCGGGGTGTCCGTTGCTCAACTGACTCAGTACGCTCCGGCAGAGGAAACGACAGCCTTCCAGGTCTTCCAGATGATGACCATGTCACCGGTGATCGACCAGTTCTCCACGTAATACACGTCGAGGCGAACGGTGTCATCCCAGGTGAGATCGGACCGGCCGGAGACCTGCCACAATCCGGTCATGCCCGGCTTGACCAACAACCGCCGGCGAGCCTCGTCCTCATACAGGTCGACCTCCGCCTTGAGCGGCGGCCGCGGACCCACCAGGCTCATCTCGCCGATCACGACGTTGAACAGTTGCGGCAACTCGTCGATGCTGAACCGCCGGATGAACTTTCCGACAGAAGTCACCCGCGGATCGTTCTTCATCTTGAACAGAATGGTGTTACCGGCGTCTCGCTGGTCCTGCTGCAGGACGTCGACCCGCGATTCCGCATCGACCACCATCGAGCGGAATTTGATCATCCGGAAGATGTCGCCGTTGATGCCGACCCTGTCCTGCCGGAAGAACACGGGTCCTTTGCTGTTCATCTTGATGGCCAACGCTACAGAGATCAGGACCGGCGAGAAGATCAGGATCAGCAACAAGCTGCCGACGACGTCGAAGGACTTCTTCAGGATGCGATTCGCGCCTCGATAGGTGGGCCTGTCGACGTGAATCAACGGAAGGCCGGCGACCGGTTGGGTATGGACCCGTGGGCCGGCGATGTTGGTCAGTGCCGGCGCCAGAATGAGTTCGGCGTCGGTGTCCTCGAGTTCCCAGCTGAGCTTGCGCACGCGACTCGGACCGAACGACGCCGTCGACGTCACCGCGACTGTGTCCGCGCCTGACGTGCGGACCATGTCGGCGACGTTGTCCAGGCCGCCCAGGATCGGGACGCCGTCGATGTCCAGCAGCGGGCCACCGTCGGCGTCCACGGACTTGGTGTTCTGGCTCAGGCAGACGCCGATCACCTTGTATCCGGCCTGGGGTGCGCGTCGGAGGTCTCGCAACAGCTCAGTGACGGTGTGCACATTGCCCACCGCCAGAACTTGGGACAAGTACTCACCCGACGCGCGCTTGCGATGCAGCCATCTGCGCCAGCTGAATCGGGTCACCAGCAGGGCGACAAGCCCGACCGGCATCATCACCAACAAGTAGCCCCGGCTGATCTCGAGCTTGAACAGGTACGAGACGATCGCCATGACGCCGAAGACTGCGAAGGTGGCATGGAAGAGTCGCTTGTACTCGAGGGCGCCGTAGCCGATCGACTTCTTGTCGCGACTTCCGGACCAGGTCAGCGCCAGCATCCAAGTGACCAGCAGTCCTGCAGTCAGAGCAAGATGACCAGGCGCAAGTTGGTCGATTGCTTCTTCTGGCGTGACGGCCGGCATCCGGACGATCAGGACCAGCGCGGAGGCGACTAACAAACCCAGGAAATCGGTAATGAAGAGGCGAGTGGAGTAACGACGTCCCCAACTGCGGAACGTCCGCTGCTGCGGGAGTTCTCGAGCCGCACTCGAGGTCGAGACTCCGCCCTCGCCGATGGATGCATGACCCGATGGAACCGCTCCGGCCGGACCTCGCCGTGACCACACGGCCTGGCGTCGCCGCGTCCGATGGCCCGAGACCACGGGACCGCTGACCAGCGCCATCCTTGATCCCCCCGGTGCCGTAAATCCCTCGCTCGCCGACCCGCCGCCGGCGCCACGTCGAACCGCCCCAACGAACAGCCTAACCGTTGGTACGTAACACTAAGAACGCCAATCAGGGGCCCCCGCCACCCTCTTGGCCAGCTCCATCTAACTCTAGGCAACCAAGGCCAGTAAATAGAAGGCTAAAAATCTGCCCGAACGGGTGATCCTCAATGGATCACTACCCATCGTGTCAGCAACGAGAGCCTAGCCCGTCGCCTCGGAGTCAGCGCGACCGCCCTCTATCGCGGCGAGTACCCGGCGGAGCATGCTGCTCGATGTGTGCATCGTGTACGGGAAGTACACGATTTCCACTCCTACTGCGGCGAAGTCACGCTCGAGCTTCGCGCCTTTCGCTGTCCCTCGCCAGTCATCGCCCTTGAACAGAACGTCGAACGGCACCTGTTTCCAGATCTCCAATTTATCGGGCACGGTCTCCGCTACGACCTGGTCGACGTAGGAAATATGCGAAACGATTTCGAGTCGCTCCGACAGTGGAATGACAGGCCTGTAACCCTTGGTCGACTCGCACACCTCATCAGAAACAACACCGGCGACAAGCCAGTCACATTGGCTCTTTGCATGCCGAAGAATGTTCAGGTGCCCGATGTGGAACAAGTCATATGCCCCCGGCGCGTAACCGATACGGCCCCTCAAAAGTCCCCCTAGCTTGGCGTCCGCCGTACACAACTCTGCAATGCTCGACTGACTCGGCAACACTCCGGTGCGTGGTCATGAACCCATATAGTAACGCTCAGCCGCGCATTTGATAACTTGGTTCCGCCTTTGGTGTGGCTGAACCCCCCGATCGAGTGACTGTTTGGTCACTAAATCCGACGGCATCGCCGTCGTTTAGACTCCCACAGGTCTCGATGGCCCGCTGCACGGGTCGCTGCCTGACGGACTCCTCAACCAAGACAAGTTGGGTGAGATAGGCGCTCCGATTCGGGGGGCCTCAAGCCGGCGCCGACTCACTCCTTGAGATCTTTGGCCGGTCTGTGATGACTGCCGTCGACTCGGACGATCGAAGCGCTGGAAGCGTTCTTTCCCAAGTTGTCGTCAGGCGAGGGTCGTAGTCGTAGGTCCCGACGCCTGTCCGCCGAAGCCGACGTCGATCCTGGATCCGTTCGAGTAAGGCTCACCGGCGTATCTGATCGCCGGTTGACGACGGATGAGAGCGGCAGGGCGTTGGGATCGTCCGCATCGGAGATGTATCCGTATCCGTAGTGGCCGTAGGCGTCAGCCCCCTTGGTCGGCACCATGTTGAGCACCGTGCCGAAGATCTTTGCGTCGACGTGCTGTAATTTCTGCAGAGTCGTATGTAGTTGCGCCTTGGTCGTTTTTCCGGACCGGACAACGACCACCACCCCATCAGCAAGTCTCGCCGCGACTGCAGCATCCGTCACCGGAAGCAGCGGTGGCGTGTCGATGAAAATCATATCGAAGTTCGACTTCAACCGTCTCAACAGGTCCTTCATCACCGACCCGCCAAGCAACTCCGATGGATTAGGCGGGATTGATCCGCTCGTAAGGACGGTTAGTCCTTCCTTCCAGGTTTGCAGCACATCTCCCACGGACACCTGTCCCGCAAGCACATTCGTCAGTCCGATTGCTCTTTCGAGGCCGAGATAGTCCGACAGGCGCGGCCGGCGCAGATCACCACCGATCAACAGGACTTTACTCCCGGAGTCCGCAAACGACATGGCGATATTGACCGCCGTCGTGGACTTACCCTCATCCGCACCAGAAGAGGTGATAACGATGACACGCGCGGGATTCTCGATATCTAAAAACTGCAGATTCGTTCGCAGTTGGCGAAATGCCTCCGCTCTGACCGACCGGACTTGACCGGGGGCGATCAAAGGCGACGACTTGGCGCTCTTGTCGAACGGGATCACGCCGAGCACTGCGACATCGGCCTGAGCGCGAAGCACCGGTTCGGTTCGAATGGTCGTATCCATTGCTTCCCGGAGGATGGCGATCAACACGCCCGCCAAGAGGCCGGAGAACACGCCGAAGGCGATGTTGCGCTTGATGTTGGGGCTGGAAGGTTCGGCCGGTGGCGATGCCGGGGCAATTGTCCGGGCGTCGATGGTCTCCCGACCCGCCTCGCCTTTCGGCGCGAGCGATTTGACGACAGCGCCGAGTTGGGTCGTCACGGCGTTCGCGATGTCGGCCGCGGTCTGGGGCGAGGTATTGGTCACAGTGATGTCGATGATCACCGTGTCGGCGGCTGATGACGCGTCAACCGACGGAGCTAGCTGAGACGCAGTCGTATCGAGGCCTAGTTCCTGTATGACCGGATCAAGCACCGCAGGGGTCGTGGCAAGAGTGGCGAAGGACAACATCTGATTCTGGGTGTAATTAGAACCCTGGGACAGGTCACTTGCCGTATTGCCGAAAGGCAGCGAGAAGTACACGCTGGACGTTGCCCGGTACAGCGGGGTCGCGGCATACGAAAGCGCTGCGGCAGCGCCACCACCCAGCAATGCCAGAAGGACAACCAGAAGCCATCGCTTCCGTACTATCGCCAAGTAGTCACGAACCTGCATTCTGCGCCTTTCATGGCTACCAAAATCTGCTGTCTGAAATTGCTCCGGCCCGAGCCATAGATGACCCGTCCCATCTCCTCCATCACCCCGCTGATAGAGGACGCAAGCACTCAGGTTACCGGACTGACCTCTCCCTTGTTGTCTTTCGGGTTCCAATCACCCCCTTCTGGGTCTCTGTATCCCTCGTTTGTGACACTTTGTATTGTCTGCGAGTACACCGCTACACCGGCGACGAACCAGACGAACGTTGCGTACTGCGTGATCAGCGCGACGGTAGCCAACGCCGGTATTTGCGCGACCACCGCTATGGTGGCCGGACTGCCACGGCGAATGACAACCAGCACCGTAGCGCTGGCCAGCAGACCGATTGCAATGACGAGTGTGAGCCATCCGTAGGTCAAACCGGTCAAAATGAGCGCGCTGTCGATCGAGTGGAAACGACCGAAATAGAGCTCGCCGGCCGGTGAGACCCTGGCCACTGCGGTGAACCCGCTGAGGGACACGTCCGGCAGTAGGGACAGCAGGTTCCCGCGGTACTCCGCGCTGTTGGTTGCCTCACTGCCTGCTGCTGCGAACGTCGAACTGACCAACGGCACCAGGACAACGGCCAGTGTGGCCACGGCCGCCACGACGGCAACACGCACGCGCCGCGAGATACCGTCACGCAAGAACATCACCGACAGGATCACGGACAGTCCGGCGCAGATCATCGCTGTCCTGCTGAACGTCACCACCGTCCCGCACAGCATGACACCGGTCATCGCGGCTCTGATCCCGAGCCGGAACGGGGCCGCCAGCGTGAAGGGTATGGCGAGAGCAATGGATGACCCGAGCGCGATCGAGTGTCCGAAAGCTCCCTCCGCACGGATCAGGCCGCCTCTCACCTGCAACTTGCTCAATTGCGTGTAGAGCTCGTTGGATGAAGAGAGAGCAACGAACAGGTTGTGCTTCAGCACGAATTCAAGAATTGCCAGAATCGCGACAAGGGTGAACAGCACTGCAATGCAGCCGTAGATCCAGTCAAGACCCGACCGCAGCGGTGCAAGCCGGCCGAGAAGGAAGGGGAGCCACCACTGCGCGAGCACGACAAAGACTGTGGTGCGGGTGGACCCACCCGTGATGACCGGTAGGAGTGATGCCAGGACGAAAAACAGGACAAAGAGATCACCCCAGCCGTATCGCACGTTGTGCAACGGCAGTAGAAGGACAAGCACAATTGCGGCCGACAAGATTGCCGGCATGAAATACACAGACACAGTGGCACCGAGCCAGACAGGCACCAGGCAGACGACGCAGAGCCACAAGAGGATGGCCGCCTTCGGCCGCGATCTGAGGAAAAGGCCTCCCAGAGCCGCGAGCAAAACCGCGGGGACGAGCAGGACCAGCCGATCCGTCAACACAGGACATCGCTTGATCGATCGCCAACGGCGTCGTGCTGCATCATCGCGACGGCCCTGCGGTATGCCCGCAAATGCGCTTGCGCGGAGGGCTTCCATTCACGACGCTGCAGATCGCATGGTTCCGGCGGCAGGTGCTCACGCAGTCGACATAGCGTTCGTGTGATGTCAGCTCCGGTCAGGACCCCAGCGTAAGTGTGTACCCACCCAGCGCCGACTTCTCGCGACAGCGCCCTGTTGACAACATTGTCGGGAACCAGCACCGGACGATTCAACGACAGCGCCGTCAGCACGCCGGCCGAGTTGTGCATCTCCCGGTAAGGAAGCACCACCAGTTCCGCTTCACCGATGATGCGCACCAGTTGCTCGTCTTCGACGAACTCGAGCAAGAGGTCGATCCTCGGGTCGGGCGCGGCCAACTTCGCCAGCGTTCCACCGAGTCGGTCAGTTGAGGGCTTACCTGCGATCACCAGCGAAGTGTCGAACTCCCCACCTGCAGTCTGCCGAAACGCCTCGATCAGACGGTCCACGCCCTTGTAGCGACGGATGAGACCGAAGAAGACAACGCGGCCGGGCACTGTGTCGGGAAGCGGGTAGTCCGCAAACCAATCACGATAATGGCCGTGCTCGATGGTCTCGTAAGCATGACCATCGCCCAACTCGGTGGTGGAATTGATACGAATACGGAGCCTTGTCTGCCTGTCCGCGGCGTTCAGCAGCATGACCTCGCGGCGGGAGATGCCGGTGGGCAGGTCCAGATTGTGGACCGTACGAATCAGCGGTGTTCGAGTGAGCCGGAGGCGCAGCAGCAGGGCGGCGAACATCAATTGCCTGACGACGGCCTTGCTCGGGTTGCTGCCGTTGACGAGGATTTCCGGCCAGTGCACGTGGAAGGCGTCGTAACGACTGGTGAGGGCCGTGCGCCAGCTGAAGTTGCGCACGGTCAGGCCCGGAGTCGCGCGGAGGCTGTTCTCCAAGAGCACCCGATAGGGATTGCCCCTCGGCTTCGTCGGAGGGAATGACAACAGCACGACGAAATCGTCGGATTTCTTGCCCGAGCGCGATCCGGCTGAAATTGCCGGTCGACGCAGCGTCTTCCATTGCGATCGACGGCGGTCCGCCCGGTCGTACTCGTGATAAACCAGGCCGAATACGCCGGCCGCCATGCCCGAACCCCTCCAGGCAGCTCGTGCGCCTCTCGCTTGATGGACCAATGAACCGGTGATGATGCCGAAGGTCGCTCGCAGCGCGCCGCCGCAGACCCGGAGGACACCCGACGTCAGCATCTTGAGGCGAACCGACCAACGTCCGGCGGGCGACGACGCCAGCGCCACTGCGACAAGACTGAACGAATTGCCATGGCTCCAGGCGCGGCGGAGCACCCATCTTCTGGACAATCGCTCGGAGGGCACCTTGTCGACCACCACGGCTTCGTTGCACCAGGCGATTGCGCCACCCTGAGCCGACAACGAGCGAGTCAACAGGGTGTCCTCACCGCCGCTCAAGCCGAACCGTTCGTCGAATCGCAGGCCCAAGCCGCGCAGGTCGCGCAGGTCGAGCAGCAGATTCCCTGCTCCGGCAGCTTCCACTTCAGTGCCGGATGGCAGGCTCCGCCGAACGAAGAACCGACCGGCGGCGATCCACGGATCCAGTTCACCCTGATATTCCGGGACGACCCTTCCCGCCACAGCAGCGGAACCGGTGATGCGATGAGTGTGCAGTAGTCGCTCCAGCCAGCCTGGCCGGGGTCGCTCATCATCGTCGATGAACGCCAGTAGGTCGATCCCCGCGCACTCCTCAAGCGCGCGGTTGCGCGCAGCGGAGACGCCGGGGCGAGGCTCAACGCTGTAGCGGACAAGGGGTGAACCGATCGCTTTTACCACCTCGGCACCACCGCCAAGAGGGTCGTTGTCGACCACCAGCAGGTCGACGGAATAGTCGTTCGGGGACATCGAGTTGATCTCGTTGATCTGTTCGAGGACCATCGGCAGGCCCGCAGCCAGATCGTCAGGTCGGCGGTAGGTGAGGATTCCGACCGTCACGCGCAGCAGCCCGTCGACGATCACGGCTCAGCTACCTCGGTCTGCGGTGCGGCGAGACGCAGCCGACCACGGGGAGGGGTGCCCGGGGCATTGGTCGAGGGCGCGGCCAGTGCACACACTGCCGCAAAGACCCCCACTACCGAGCCCCGGAAGGCCGCCGACAGCACGCGCGGTGAGTGCAGTAATTGGCGTCGCCCGCCCTGCATGAGAATGGACCAACTCGCCCCCGGGGTAAGCGCGATCCAACGCAGCAATTGTCGGCGCGGGATATGTTTCACCGCGAACATCAGCCTGTTTCGGCAGTTGAAGTAGTAATAACTGGCGGACTTCGCGCGCCCGCGACGGGCTCCCTGAGTGCCACCTTCGTCGTGCACGACCTGCAAGTCGTGCCTGATGATCAGCGTCGCGCCGGCTGCCCTGGCACGGAAGCAAAAGTCGACGTCCTCCCAATAAAGGAAGAATGACTCGTCGATTCCGGCAGTACGGCGGTACGTCTCGATCCCGAACGCCAGGCACGCTCCAGTCAGCCATGGCATCACCGGTCGCCGCTCGCCATCGATCACGGCTGAGCAACCCTCCGGCGAGATGCTGACGCTCCGCACCGCACTCGAGCCACGGATCCTGGTCTTTCTCATGTCGACAACCGCGCCGTCGAAGTAGATGCTGAGGTCGGAACCGACAATTCTCGGCGCCACTACGGCGAGCGGTGTGCGCAAGCATTCCTCGAGCAACGCGGCAGCGACGGAGGGTTCTACCCGTGCGTCGGGGTTTACCAGTAAGAAGTAGTCAGCACCCGAACTGATGGCTTGCTCGATGCCGGAGTTGACGCCCGCGCCGAAGCCGGCGTTGGACGAGCGTTCGACCAGGGTCCAGCCTCGTTCAGCCGACAGTTGGCGGATCGCTTGTCGTTCGTCCTGCCCCGAGTAGTTGTCGACGACGACTATCTGAACGTCCCCGGAAGGAAGATGGACCGACTGGAGGTTGGACTCAAGCAGCCGGTGAGAGTCGTAGTTGACGACGATGACCGCCAACTTGTGATGCGTCGACGACGACGCCGTCCGCGAAGGAGCCGCAACGGGCCTGTCGGGCGGAAAGGCCGTGCACACGGGCGCCCCAGCGGTCGGCTCGGTCACCTCCATCCAACCTCCCCCAAGTACCCCGAACCCGTGAACTCAAGACTCGAGCCGCGCCGCAGCCTGCTGGAACCCCATCAACTTACTGTCCGAGCCACTCAGCGGCCCGCTTCTGACCGAATCAGAAGCAGGCCGCTGGGCAGAACTCGTGTCAATTCAGGTCACGGAGCACTCGCTTGGAAGCCCTCGACCAACCACGTCACCGGAGCATTAGTGGCGGTGCTCGACAGGTAGGCGGAGACGCCGACACCGCCGGCGGACTGAAGAGCTGCTGTCGAATCCTTGACTGTCGTCAGCCAGGCAGCAGGCTCAGTCTGCCCATCCCGCCACACCTTCGCGTTCAAGGTTGTCGTACCCGTCCCCACGGCCTGGAACCGGACGTGCAGCACCATTCCCGGCGTGTAGGTGATACCCGATGCGGCGACCGCTGACTTGACCACGGTCTCCGCGCCGGCGACCACACGCACCAACTGAAGCGAGACCTTGCCGGTCGACCCGACAATCGCCTTTGCGGTGTAGTAGCTGTTGCTGACCCTACGTGCGGTGGTGTTGAAGTAGATCCCACCGCCGGTCGGCGGCAGATCGGAGCTGAACTTCACCCTCACATCCGCATCAGCCTGTGAGACACCGGACAAGGTGGCGGTGACGGTTGATCCCTTGGTCGGCATCTTCATAGAGCCGATGCCGGGCGCAACAGAGAAATTCCGAGCGCCGCCGGATCCGGACACGGACCACGTGCCGCCCTGATCAGCCGAACCCCAACCGCTGGAGACTGTCCGGGCGAAGAGATCATCTGCGAAGGTACCGGACTCGGCCGCCACCGTCACCGGCTTGGTCACCGCGTTCGTCGCACCCTTGTTATCGGTCACGGTCAACTTCACCTGATACGTCCCAGCCACCGCGTACGTGTGCGACGGAGTCGCCCCCGAACCAGCGGCAGTGCTATCACCGAAATCCCACGCATACGAGGCAACGGTGCCATCCGGATCAGACGAACCCGACCCATCAAACGAAGCCACCAACGCACTGGACGACGACGTGAACGCCGCCACCGGCGCCTGATTCGCGGCCGCCACCGTCACCGGCTTGGTCACCGCGTTCGTCGCACCCTTGTTATCGGTCACGGTCAACTTCACCTGATACGTCCCAGCCACCGCGTACGTGTGCGACGGAGTCGCCCCCGAACCAGCGGCAGTGCTATCACCGAAATCCCACGCATACGAGGCAACGGTGCCATCCGGATCAGACGAACCCGACCCATCAAACGAAGCCACCAACGCACTGGACGACGACGTGAACGCCGCCACCGGCGCCTGATTCGCGGCCGCCACCGTCACCGGCTTGGTCACCGCGTTCGTCGCACCCTTGTTATCGGTCACGGTCAACTTCACCTGATACGTCCCAGCCACCGCGTACGTGTGCGACGGAGTCGCCCCCGAACCAGCGGCAGTGCTATCACCGAAATCCCACGCATACGAGGCAACGGTGCCATCCGGATCAGACGAACCCGACCCATCAAACGAAGCCACCAACGCACTGGACGACGACGTGAACGCCGCCACCGGCGCCTGATTCGCGGCCGCCACCGTCACCGGCTTGGTCACCGCGTTCGTCGCACCCTTGTTATCGGTCACGGTCAACTTCACCTGATACGTCCCAGCCACCGCGTACGTGTGCGACGGAGTCGCCCCCGAACCAGCGGCAGTGCTATCACCGAAATCCCACGCATACGAGGCAACGGTGCCATCCGGATCAGACGAACCCGACCCATCAAACGAAGCCACCAACGCACTGGACGACGACGTGAACGCCGCCACCGGCGCCTGATTCGCAGTGCTCGTGGCGATCGCGAAGTGCTGCGAAACCTGAGCTGCGGTCAGCACGGAGGGGTAGATGGCAACCTCGTCGATGGCTCCGGCGAAATAGTTGCTGGTGGGCTTGGCGGGCCAACCGTTGAGATTGTCCCCACCGACCCGCCAGAATCCCGCGTACGCCTGACCAGCGGTGACAGCCGGCCTGGTACCGGCGAGCGCATCGTCGACATACAGCGCCATGCCTGACGGACCCATCGACGCCACCACCTGATGCCACTGACCGTCGTTGTAAGACTTTGTGGAATTGATGGTCTGCGTGCTGCCGGTATACACACCGAAGTAGACCTTGCCGGTGTTGTCCATGTAGACGTGCCGGTCGTATGACCCCGAGTTTCCTGTGCTGCCCGCCCCGAATCCGATGATCTTCCCGCCCGCTGTGGTCGTGGTCTTGAACCACGCTTCGACGGTGAAGACGTTCGGGCCTTGCACCGCTGTCGGTGTGCTGGCCGTCCCGTTCGCCGTCCCGTCGAACGTGGTTGCGGTGTCCGAGTCGCCGAGGAGAGCTCCGGCGACTCCGCGGGTGAGTCCGGTGCCGGTGCTGCCATCGACGAAACTGCTGGAATCCAACAGTGCCGTGCCCGATGGCTCGTCCATCCTCCAGTACGGTGACGCGCCGTCAGCGGCGATCCTCGTCGCGTACTGACTTGACGTGCCGGCAGCGGGCGCAACAACGGAAACGTTGCTGCCGGCAGCCACGTTGCCATCGCCATCAAATGCCGAGACCTTGTATTGGTAGGTCGTCCCGGGTGTCACCGTGCTGTCGATGAAGCCGATATTCGGCCGGTTCCAGAAGCTGGCGTCGGCAGTGGTCGTGTAAATCGGCGTAGCTGAATTGTTGCGGTAAACCTTGTAATCCAAGGTGAGGTCGTCACGGTCCCAGTTCGATTGCCAGGACACTCGCACCCGGCCGTCGGGGAGTCCGACAACAGTCGGGAGAAAGTTCGGACCGGACAGCCTGGGGCGTTCCTTCTTCGGTGCCACTGTGGGTTTGCCGAATCGCACGAGTCCCTGCTGCGCCACGCCGCTCACGGTCGGAAACTCGCCGCCCATGACAACGTAATCGCCGCTGCCGGTGACGTTCCATGCCGCCTGACCCTGAGAGGTGTAGTTCCCGAAGGCCGGATCTGGGAACCAGTTGTACAAGGTCGGGCTCGGCGTACCGGCCCAGTTCTTGTAGGCGCTGTAGGTGTTCTGGCCAAGCGTGCCCGTTGCGTTCGCCGAAAACGCGAGAGCGTGCCGCTGATTGATTTTCCAGTCGGCATCCGTCTGGAAGAAGCCCCCAACGGGCGAGCAGTAATGAGCGTGGCTGACCGTATAGACAGTCGTGCCGTCCGAGTAGGCGCCGTAGGTATCGCCGTGGCAGTCCTCGACCCACTTGATGTTGCCGGTATCCGGATCCGCCGAGAACGCGCCCTCGAGGTTTCCGCCCGACCCGAATACCCAACCTGTTCCGAAGATCGAGGTCCCGTCGGTGGTGAGCGAGTAAATACCGGCATTGGCGCCGGCGTTCCGGACGCTCTGCGTGGCATTCCACGGGAGCAGTGCACCGGTGGTGGCATCGATCGCCGCCAGACCGTAGGCAGGAGATCCGTTCACGTTCTGGAAACTGCCAGCTGCGATCACCTTGTTGCCGTCCGGGCTCAAGACGACCCCGTTGACGACGGCGTCCGCGGTCGGCGCCCACGACAGGAGCGAACCGTTGGCGGCGGAGAACGCTGCGAGATTACTGCGCGCGACTCCGTTGGCTGATGTGAATGATCCACCCACGTAGACGGTGGTGTTGGTCGCGACGATCGACTTCGCCTGATAGCCAAGGATGGGCTTGAACGTCGACTTCAGCGAACCGTCCGCGGTGTTGTAGGCCGCGAGTCGGTATCGGTTTTGGCCATCGGCCTTGGTGAAAGTGCCGCCGATGTACACGGTTTTCTTGTCAGGTGAAACGGAGACCGCCAGGATCGGCCCATTGGTCGAGGGATTGAACGAGGTATTGAGCGCGCCGGTCGTCAGATCGTAAGACAGGAAGTTGGCGCGTGGTGTCAGGTTGGTCCCAGGTGCCGCACCGGCGGGCCGCGCGTTGGCGAATTGGCCGCCTGCATACACAGTGTTGTTCACGATGGCTTGAGACCAGACGACACCGTCGATCTGCACTGTCGGCAGCACGTCTGCCGTCGCCATAGCCTGTGTCCGCTGCGCCAGGGGCGCGGGATCAGCCGCGGCGGCGGGGGCCGCCATCATGGACACCGTGAGTCCGACTGCCACCATCGATATAACGGCCGTCAGCGAGGTCACCCTCTTGAGTGCTGTTGCTGCCAAGCTCATTCCGGTCTCCTATTTGCTGACGTCTGCGGTGAACAGCGCGACTGGCGCACCTGCGGAGTAACTGATCGAAACGACCAGCGGATTGCTGAAGCCGTCACCAAGCGTAAAAACGTAAACGCCCGTCGCGGTCTTACCCGAATCCAGATTGCCGGTCATCGGCGAGGCCGGCTCGCCGCTGACGCTCGGGGTCGGTCGCCCGGAGGTATCCTGTGCCGTCACCTGTACCTGGTTCAGCGCGATCGGCTTACCCGAGTTGTTGGTCATCTTGACAGTGACGGCTGCGGCGGGACCCCCCACCTCGCCGGGTCCGCGGGCCACCCCCGTGACCGGCGTGACTTTCTCTACTTCGACGTCGATGTCCGCGCCGACTTCAGCAGTTTCCTTCACAGCGGCAGCAGGCAACGTTGTCATCGGCACCGCGGACACGGTGGAATTGATGTCTCCCGATTGAGGTGCCGGGACCGGCGTGGTCGCCGCCGGGGGAATGGTGACTTCCGGCATCGCTGACGCGCTCGACTGGGGCACCGCTGCCGCGCTCGACTGGGGCATCGCTGACGCGCTCGACTGGGGCACCGCTGCCGCGCTCGACTGGGGCATTCCTGAGGCGCTCGACTGGAATGACGAGCTCGCCGTCACGACCGCGCCACCGGCGGCGACAGGAGGATCCGTCGTGGACGCAGTGCAGGCGCTGGTTGACACCAACGCGACGGCGAGCAGTACTGCCGCACTGACCGCTTGGCATCTCCGAGCACGAACCCTCACGGTGCGCTTCCCCCCACTGATCGTATTCACTGCAGAGCGCCTCGTACCGCATCGCCGAGGGCGCGGGTTTCGCGATACCACTTCCCGACGGCCAGCGTCAGAAAAAATGCGTTCGCCACGAAGAAGAGCGCGTAGACAACCTCGAATCCTTCGCGCCATCCGAAGAGGACAAAGCTCAGGCAGAGAAGTCCGTAATCGGTTGGCAGCACAGCGATACTGCGAAACAACGTAGGTTTGCGCGGCAGCACCGGGTTGGCGGGATCGAGGTAGTGACGTCGCAGCTGGTCGATCAACGTCAGTCCAAAAAACATGACGTTGGCAACGACGGTGTACCCGATCGGGATCAGCAGCCAAGCCTGTCCGGGCAGATCGCCGAATCGGTAGAAGCCTATGAGTACCGCCAGGTGCAAGCTCGTGATCTTGGTCGCGTCGACCATGTGGTCGAGCCACTCGCCCGAGGGGGATCCGCCACCCCTGAGACGAGCGAGCTGGCCATCAGCCGAATCAAGGGCGTAGCCCAGAATCAATCCGAAGGAGATGATGATCGCCGACGACCAAGATGGCTCGACGACCGCTACGAGCACTATTGCGGACAACGAGAACAAACCGCTCAGGGCCGTGACGAAATTTGGCGTCACGTTCGCCTTGTAGCCAGCCGCAGCCAGATAGCGGCCGAGGGGTCGATTGACAAACCTCGAGTAGGCGGGGGCCCCGTAGGACGGCTTCTGCTTGGAACGGAGTAGCTCCAGCGCTTCCGCGAAAGTCATGCGTGAGATATGGAACTCCTCCTGAACTGTAGCGTTCGTTGTGCCGCGGGAGGTCGTGCTGGGTGCCCCGCTCATCCCAGGGCACCAAAGGGCGCCGTGCAGCGGTGACGCAGAGCGGGAAAGCACGGCCGACGGCCGGCACACGACACAACAACCCGCATTGCTCCCCCTGCAACTCAAGCGCCGGTAGCCGACGACCTAACGACCAGACCTGGCTCGCACTGACAAAAGTCGAAGAGGCCCCGTCCCCCGCGCCCTCGGAAGCTACGATAACAGCCTGTGATCGCTCTCTCGGCGCCATCACACCGACGGGCCTTTGATTCACCCGTTCGAGAGTTTCGGTGACAGCGGGCCAATATTCCGGCACAGACAGCTTCGTGAAGGCGAACGCAGACTGCGCAAACCATGGTCCGAGCACCTGATCGGGTGACCCCGGCATTGCGCGACCTCTGTCGTGGTTCCCAGCCGGTGGCAGAAGGCAAGGTGTGAAACCCGATCGAGATCGTCCTGGCGTCGGCCCCTGGACGGTCGTCATGCCGGCGTCCTTGCATGTTCGACCCCGACTCGACCCCCGCTACCATGCGCTGTGGTCAGAACGAAGCACAGAAATATGCGGGTCTATCAGATGCTGAGGAGCGCCCACCTGGAGCGCGCGGCGACACAAAGCCCGGCAACGATCCTGTACGTCTCGGAGCGCTACGACTTCGATCCCTTGCTCCGCGAAGGGCTCGATCTCATCCGCGCAGGTACGATTCGGACAGCTTGGATCATGTTCCTCTCCCGCGTCGGCGTCTGCGAGATCAACGAACCACTGGTCCGCGCCAGGTTGCTGAGGACCGCCCTCGCAGTGGCTGCGGTTCGAGCGTCTGCCGCACTCCGGCGAGAACCCTCTCGGATTGTCTGTTATGCGATAGAAAACTTGGACCCGTACGCCTCGCCCAACGGTCGCGCCAACACATGGCGCAGCGGTCGGACGCGGGGCTTCGCGCGAGTCAGAGCATTGGTGCGGCTGCGGCTCGATCTATCGCTTGCGCGTTGGGTCTCGCGCCGGGTGGACCGCATTGCGTTCGGCACCGAAGCAGCGGCCGCTCTGTACGCACGAACCCTCGGCCGGCAACTGGTCAATGCCGAGCAGCGCACCATCTCGGCTCTCCCCTCACCATGCGATTGCGAGCCTGGGCAACGGGACCCCGGCCTGGTGCTCTTCGTCGGCGCCTTTGAACCTCGCAAGGGGTTCGACCTTCTTCTCGAGGCGTGGCCGCACGTCGCCACGATGGCACCGGACGCCCGGCTTCTGGTGATCGGAAAAGGACCCTTGCTGGACTCCGCAGTCGACTTTGCGAACCGGTACACCGAGGTCGAGTTGGTGGTGGACCCTCCGCGCGTCGAGATCCACCGGGCACTGCGGCAGGCTTCACTGGTCGTGCTGTTGTCTCAACGCGGTGCGCGATGGCGCGAACAGGTCGGCCTGCCGATCGTCGAGGCTCTTGCGCACGGTTGTCAGGTACTGACGACAGATGAGACGGGCCTGGCACAGTGGCTGACCGATCATGGTCATCAGGTGGTGGACGGCAGCTCAGACTCCTTCGCCGTCGCGCAGGCCATGGTGGAAGGCATTGGGTCCGGGCGTGAACGCGCCTCAGTGCTGGCGGATCTGCCTTCAGTCGACGGACGCTCGTCGGCCGACGCCTGGTTGCACGCTGGGGATGCCTGCCAGGTCGACGGTCTGTCAGCCGAACTGGATAGGTCGGAATTGAAGGAAGGCCAGGATGGAGCAATGACTGAGGATCCTGCACATCCGTCTCTCGCCCGCAACGTCTGGGCGCGCAGGGCGCTGGGCCTCCTACGCCCCACGGAGCGGCAGCGCCTGATCCGCAAGAGCTACGAACGCACTCGAGGATGGATGCGAGGCCAGAGCGGCGCTCAGATCGCTCGCGGAGCGAAGCTGACCGGACCGGGGACTTACATCCTCGGGCGCGGATCTCGGATCAAGGAAGACGCCCGTCTCTTCGTCGCGAAAGGGGCCGTTCTCCGTCTGGGGGACGGCGCGGCGATCGGGATCCGTAATATCGTGAATGTCGCAAGCGGCGTCACGATCGGTCATCGTTCGCGTCTTTCCTGGGACTGCCAGATTCTGGATACAGATTTTCACGAGGTGTTCCACGCTGACGGCCGACGGCGTCCGAAGACTCGACCGGTGCACATCGGCGAGCACGTTCTCGTCGGTACCGGAGCAATCATTCTCAAGGGTGTGACGATCGGAGACGGCGCGGTCGTCGCTGCAGGTTCCGTAGTCGCGCGTGACGTTCCCGCCGGAACGATTGTTGCGGGTAACCCCGCTCAGCCGGTCGGTCGGTCAATCGGTTGGAAATAGGTCGATCAGTCAGCTGTCACCGCGTTGGGGCGGTGGCTGGCGCAAGGCAGGTAAAGCTGCGGAAGGTAACGCGATGCGTGCGCTGACCAAACTCGCACAGGGCGGCGCTCTCCGGGTGATCGGCGCCAACGCGATGGCGAAAGTCGTGGTGATGGGTGTCTCCGGTGTTCTCGCGGTCATCACCACCCGCTTGATCATTCAGTACTACGGCGTCGACAGCTATGCACAGTACGGCCTGCTGACGTCCATGGCGGCATTGGTGCCGTTCGCCGACCTCGGGATGTCTGCGGCCATCATCAATGTCGTTGCGTCATCAGCTTCACCCAAGACTGAGGAACTGGTTCGCCGAACACTGGTCAGTGCGTTCAGGGTGTTGTTGTGCTCAGCAGCGGTGCTGGCAGCCGTCGGGGTCGTGCTCACTGCGTTGAACCTGTGGCCGGCACTGCTGGGCGATGGGCTGCTTGCGGGCGGTTCCGTGGCAGCACTGGCATGCGTCCTGGTCTTCGCCATCACCTTGCCACTGGGCGTCGGCCAACGAGTCTTGACCGGTCTCGGAAAAAACCATGTCCAGATACTTACCCAGGCGCTCGCCGCTCCCTTTATCTTGAGCATCGTCATCACACTCATTGCGGTGGGTGCCAATGCGGACAACTTTTTGGCACCTGTCGCCTATTCTGCGAGCACTGTGGTTGCGTTGACAGCATTGTTGATTGCCGCTCGCTACATCACACCCCAAATCAGGCTCGCCATCAAAATGATCCCGAGAATTCGCCGCTACCCCGGGGTCAATGTTATGGGTGTCGCATGGCCGATGTTGATCCAGATGATTGCTCTTCCTGTGGCAATGCAGACCGACCGATTGGTGCTGAGCCATTTGGGTACCAACGACCAGTTGGCGGAATACAACCTCGGATCACAGCTGTTCGGGCTGATTGCTCAGACCATCGCTGCCTCGGCAGTCGCGCTGTGGCCGATGTTCGCGAAGGCCAGGTCGGCCGACGAGATTCGTTCCCCATTCAAACTGACAGCCGGTTTTGTCGTTGCGGGTGGTCTGCTGGCCATCACTCTGGCGGCACTGTTGCCAGTGGCCGTGCCGCTCATCTCGGACGGAAAGGTGCAACTGAGCACCTCGCTCGTCGTTGGGTTCTCATTTTTCGTAGTTGCACAAGCGGCGAAGTATCCGCTGGGCATGTACATGACCGACCTTCGCGGGCTTCGGTTCCAAGTGATACCGATCTTGATCATGGTTCCTGTCAATCTCGGTTTGTCTGTGCTGTTGGTGGCACCATTGGGCGCGGCCGGCCCCATTATTGCGTCCGCCATCGCCGTGGCGCTTTTCCAGGCTGCACCCAATGCCTGGTATGTCCGACGCGATCTACGGCATCGCCGGGCAAGACTAGCCATCGTGTAGTCGCAATACAGTCGCAAAGAACCTACAACGCAGCGGCGCCGGGCCCTTGGGCTACGGCGCCGCTGCGCTCCACCGGGACTAAGGCGCTGCGTTGATCACGACATTCTTGACCGAGACCGTGACCGGCGCGATTGTCGAGGTCGAGGACAGGTAGCCAGAGAATGCCGTGCTGCCCGGCGTTTGCAATGCGGCCGTCGTGTCGGTTGCGCTCAGAGCCCATGCGACAGGAACGGATTGGCCGTCCTTCCACGCCTTCAACTTCAGGTTGGTCGTTCCCTTTCCGGTCACCAGGAACTCAACCCTGATGGGAGTGCTGAAATCATGTACAACCGGGAGGACCGCCGCACCGATCACTGTTTGGGCCCCCGCGGCCGACCGAATGAGGTACGCGGTGACCTTTCCCGATGGGGAAACCGCGAGCTTGGAGGCATAGAAGTTGGTACCGACCTTGCGAGCCGCCGTGGTGAGGTAGACGGCACCACCCGTGGGTGCCTTGCCGATCGCGAACGACATAGTCGTATCGGTACCCATCTTTGACAGAGCGGCCAGGTTAGCCGTGGTTCCGGAACCCTTAGGCAGACGCATCAAACCCCGACCGCCGGAAACGGAGTAGTTCGCTGCTGTCCCAGAGACGGTCCAGGTGCCTCCGGTGGTGGCGTTGCCCCAGCCGTTTGTGACCGTACGGTTGAACTGGTCGCTCGCCAGCAAGGACACCGTGGCGACAAACTGATGGGACACGGATGCTGTCGCGCCGCGACTGTCGGTGACCGTTAGCGTGACGGTGCGCGTACCGGGCGCCGAGTACGCATGGGACACCGTCGCCCCGGATGCCAGTGCTGACCCATCACCGAAATTCCAGGAGTACTTGGTAATGGTGGCCGCATCGGTGGTGACAGCGCTTCCTGCGAAGGAGCCAGTCAGACCCGCTGCGGTCGAGGAGAACGACACGGTCGGAGCCTTGTGCGCCACTGCAATTGATGTGACGGACGAACCGACCGACGAGACGCTGTCCGTGACGGTCAGCTTGACCGAGTATGTTCCATTGGTAGCGTAATTGTGAGTGACCTTTGCGCCCACTCCCGTTGCCGATCCGTCCCCGAAGTCCCACGAGTATTTCGCGATCGTGGCGCCGGTAGCGGTCGCCGTGGCGACGAAGGATCCGGTCAAGCCCGTCACAGCCGAGGTGAACGATGCCGAGGGAGCTGTGTGCAGCACGGTCACCGTGGGTTTGAACGCTCCTAGCCGGGCTGTTCCGGCCGGTTGACCCACCAGTGCAGCGACGTCGGCGGGGAGCGGTCGTGCGGCAGACGCTGCGGCAGATGCGGCTGCCGGCGTCAACGCGAAGTTAGTGTCCACCGCATCGCTGCCGTCGACGGAGTACCCGTGGGAGTCCTTTCCCGTGGCGGTGCGGTAGGCACCGAAGGACGCGAACTTCTGTGACGACCCGCCGGCCAGGGCCCAGGCGAACTCGGTGGCCGGCGAACTGGTCGATACGCGATTGTAGAAGTTGCCGTCGATGTCAGCGCCCATTGCCTCGGCAGCTCTGCCTGTCTCGTCACGGAGCGCCAGCGCGCCGTTGGAAGTTGCCGAGGGTTTGGCGTTGATGTTGTTCTTGATTTCGGCGGACGTGATCAACCAGGTCATGGTCGGGTCTGGATACGGCTGCCGACTGTCCCTGCCTGTGGTGGTGAGATACGGCCGACGCGAGTCCTGCAGCAGGTTGATGTTCGATCCGACGTTACCGACGATCGTGTTGTTCCAGATTCTGCCGCCATCGCTATTGCGCGGAAGAACGCCTATCTTACCGTTACCCGTGATGATGTTGTTGGCGATGATGAATTTGGCGCTCAGCTCGACCTCGACGCCATGCCCAAGATTCTTCTGGACCGTCGCATTGACGACCTTGATGTCGTAAACGGACTCATCAAACCAGATTCCGTTTCCGAAATTCCCGGAGTACACACCGCCGTCAACCTTGACCGTCCGTGTCTGAGTCACCTTCAAGCCGCCGGCGACCGGTGACATGTTGAAGTGCTCGCTATTGTTGCGCTCCACCTTCGAGTTTTCCACCACAAGACCGTCCGCACGATTGGCGTGAATACCAAGCATCCCCGAGTTGCTCACCGCGACGTTGCGGATGGTGGCCTTCGTCGTGATCACCGAGACGCCAATGGTGGCGCTGTCGGTCACAGTCATGTTCTCCAATGTGACGTTCGGACGCCGGACGCTCACTGCACCGAAGTCGGGCACAGAAGGCGCGTAACGCCGGACGTTGATGCCGCGAAGGATGGACCCGTCGGACACAATGAGGAAGGCTTGAATGAGGTCGCTCGCACGAACCTCCTTGCCCGTGGGATCGGAACCCAAGTACATCCGGCTCGCTCCGTAGTCGACGAAGAAGGCCCCTGCCTTCAGCGCAGACAGCGATCCGACCTGCAATTGCGCCACGCCGTTGATCCATACCTGGTCCGGATGAGAAGCCATCGGGTAGGACGAAGAGAGGAACGTCCAACCAGGGTCAGAACCGTCGTAGGCGCCCCGAGCAAAGGTAGGGCTCGCGTCAAACTTGACTGACCAGTTCGACGCCCAGCCCCCGCCCGTCGCGGACCATTGGCCCACGATCGATGACCCGTCAAACCACACGACCTCACCCGGGTATGACTGAATGATCACCTTCTTGTTCGTGGGTATCACCACCGACTCGTGATAGTTCCCGCCACGAACGACGATGGTTTGACCGAGCGTCGAACGCGAAACCGCACTACCGACGGTCTTCAACGGGGCGGAAACAGTTCCCGCGGCGCCGTCCGCTCCATTTGTCGCCACGAACAGGGCGCCCGCGGGTACCGGATACTGCGTGGAAGTGGGCCCGGCAACGGCGGTGACCGCTTCGGTGAGGGACGGAGATGCACCTGCTGGTGACGCCAGCATCGTCAAGCCCGCAACCATTGCAAAAGCCATTCCCATGGCCTGTGAGTTCCGCCACAACGATTTGAACTGCTCGCGATGCCTCATGCCCGTCTCCCCCTGTGCGATCGCCGCCGGTCGCCACAAAGCTCGGGCTCCATGCGGCCAATTGGACGAATCTCTTCACTGTGATCAGGCCTTTTCCTAGCCTTTACACACAGTAAGCGTTCGTCACGCTCCGCACATCTCCTATGTGCACCCTCTTGCAACAAGGCCCGGGTGCATCAGGCATGGCTGAATGTGCATCAAATCCCTTGATTCAGATGCACCAGGCGTACGTAGGCAATATCAGGGCAATCTGATGCCCTGAAATCACCCGACGCGACAAATGCACGGCCCACACCGTCTGGTATGGAACGGCCGATAAACCTCGGCATCTATGTTGCCCGGGCAATACGAAACACCCCTGCGTCCACCAATCTGGTGGGCACAGGGGTGCTCGACGAGCTTTCATGACTCGACTGCGTTGGGCAGGACCGCCCTTGCAGGGGAAGTTCGGAGCGGAGCTAGCGCCAGGCTCCCAGGTGACTGACGCCCGCAGACTGACCGATTAGTGCCGCCACATCTGACGGCAAGGGGCGCGCGACTCCAGCGGCGGTGGCTGCAGCGGCGGCAGTGAGAGTGAAGGCGGCCGTCATTGCATCACTTCCATCGATCGACGCTCCATGTGCATCCTGTCCGGTCCCCGACCGGAACGTCCCGAACGTCGAGTAGTAAACGGGGCTGCCGGATTTGGTCCAGCCGAATCCGTTCTTCGGAACCGCCGCGCTGACGCGATTGTAAAAGTTGCCGTCAATCTTGGGTCCCATTGCCGCGGCGGAGCGTCCTGATTGATCTCGAAGGAACAACGCCGCCGTGGCCGAAGCCGCAGGTTTCACGTTGATGTTGTTCTTGATCTCGATATTCGTGATGAGCCACGTCATTGTGGGATCCGGGAAAGGCTGCCGAGTATCGTGGCCGTAGGAAGTGTTGGTCGGTCGCCGAGTGTCCTGCAAGACATTGATGTTGGATTCGCCATTTCCGACTGTGGTGTTGTTCCAGATACGGCCATCATTGGTGTTTCGCGGGAAGATTCCGATCTTCGCGTTATTCGTGACCAGGCAGTCGGCTACCAGGAACCTGCCACTGATTTCCATCTGGATGCCATGGCTGGCATTGTTCTGGATATCTGACCTGAGAATTTTCATGTCGTACACAGATTCGTCGAACCAGAGCCCCGGTCCTCGGTTGTTCGAGAAGACACTTCCCTGCACCGTGATGACCCGGCTCCTGGTCACTTTCAACCCGCCCGAAACGGGCGACATGTTGAAGCGTTCGGTGTTTGCGTACTCCGAGCGGACGCGGTCGAGGGTAAATCTGTCGGCTGCGTTGCCATGGATGTTGAGCATTCCCGAACGAAGCACCGAGACCTTGCGGGCTGTCACATCGGTCGCATAGACGGACAAGCCGGTCGTGGCGCTGTCCTCGATGGACACATTCTCCAGGGTCACGGCCTTGGCGCTGACCCGGACAGCACCCATGTCGGGTACCGATGGCGAGTAGCGACGGATCACGATCCCCCGCACCGTACTCCCCGGGCCGCTGATGGTCAGCGCGGTGATCAGGTCACTGGCCCGGATTTCTCGACCGGTCGGGTCAGACCCGAGGTAGATCCGCTGGGCGGCGTAATCCACATAGAACGTGCCGGCAGTCACCTGCGAGACCGACGCAACTTGACGCTGCGCCGCACCATTGACGAACACCTGATCTGGGTGCGCGGCCATGGGGTACGCCGGGTTCACGAACTGCCAGTTGGATGATGATCCATCCGGGGCACCCCTAGAATACGTGGGGCTTGCGTCAAATTTCTTCGTCCAGTTCGATGCCACCCATACCGCGCCGCTCTTCGTCCACGTGCTGACCCTGGAACTGCCATCGAAGTAGACGGCCTCGCCTGGGTAAGACTGGATGGTGAGTTTCTTGTTCGCGGGGATCGTCAACGTCTCGTGGTAAGAGCCCGCACGCACCACGATGGTCTGTCCCGACGGGGCCTTGCTGATTGCACTCGCAATGGTGCGCAGCGGAGCGCCCGACGAGCCGTTCGCAGCGTCGGAACCGTTCGTCGCCACGAACAACCCACCGGCGGGAACCGCATATTGCGTGCTCCCTGCAGCAGACGCTCCGGCGCCGGCCAGGCTCGGTGCCGCGACCGGCTTGGGTGAAGGTGTAGGCGTAGGCGTAGGCGCCGGAGCGGGGGTTGGCGCGGGCGCTGTAGCGATGCCTGCAACATCATTTGCCGACAGCGAGAAGACTTGTGCCGTGGACGCTCCGGCGCCGGAGGAAACGTATGCCCACAAACCCACAGTGCCGACGGCTGGGATGCGGGCAGCAGAAGAATCGACGATGCTCACTTGCCAGTTCGGCTCTGCGCCCCCGCTGACCCAAGCCTTGACCTTGAGTGTGACCGAAGAAGTTCCTACTGCCTGTAGGCGGATGGTGACTTTCTGATTGGCGGCAACCAGGAATGGGAGGGCCGCCGAACCGAGATATGTCTCGGCGGACCCCTTCGTCCGGCTGAAACTCACTGTCGCCTTGCCCCCCGCGCCGATGCTCACGCGGCCGCGGTACTGCGATCCGTCGGCCTGCCCACGGGCAGAGACGGCGTAGTACAGAGCGGACGAGGGTATGGCGGGCAATGAGAAAGTGCTTTGCATGTCCGTGTCGCGGATACTTGTGCCGGTCAGGACAGCATTTGCACTCTTCCCAGAGGAAATGGACGGGAATGTTCCCACTCCATTTGAGACCTTGAATTGAGTGGCATCCGGTCCAAGTCTGTAGGCACCGCCCTGCGTGGCTGAGCCCCATCCGCCAGAAACGCTTCGCGAAAATGTGTCCTGCACCACGACGGTTCCGGCGGCGGTCTCTGCATATGCGACACCGGCGCCGAGCAGTACCGCCGCAATGACCACGGACGTGACCGTGGCTATTGCCTTTCGGCAGGCTCTTCGTCCCCTATTTGAGTTTTCCAGACCCGCCCCCGAGTCAAGTGAAGAATGCAAGATCAACCGTCAGCTCCAGTCAGGTGTAGGTCCGAGTCGGGGGGGATACGCCTCGGGTTCAACGTACGGACCGCCTCAACGGACGGAACCGACCGGATTACCGCGTTGTCGAGGTAAACCGGCATGACCGTACGTTGCCCGACACCCGATTACTAACCTGGCGCCGAATTAGCTGCAGTCAACGAACGCGAAGGACTTTTGGATTGACTGCGCGCGACGATTGCGGGATCGGTTAACAGCCACAGTAATTGCCGTTCCACTCATACGAATGGACGATTGATAACGAACGTGTTACGAAGGGCGGGTTCGGCACGACGAGCCGATCGGCGGTCTTCACGCGCAAACGGGTGACTCTGTTCCTTGCCAACGAGGCGCCGCGAGCTGGCTCAAGCGAGTCCAAACACAACCTTGTGAAGTACGTCACACTGACCCAAGCGTGAGCCTTTAGTGCTCCCCATCACCGATCCGGGCAACGTCGGACGTCGGGCGTGGGCGGAGGAAGGGTGCGAAGAGGCTCGGATACCCAATCGAGTGGCATCGTCATCCGGACGTGGAGACGCGGTCAGCAATGAGCACGATCTACCTGACGTTTGGCAGGTGCCAGAAGCCGCGTTTCGCACGTGCTCTCAAACCGTGTGGGACATCTCCGTAGTCACATCGATTGTTCCGCTCCCCGCAGTGGCCGCGATGGGCCGGCCGGCCAACCGGCGACAGAGTGTTTCGTAGCGGTCGGCAACGTCGTCCCAGCTGTAGTCCGCTGATCGCTGGAAGCCGCCCAAAGCACGAGTACGTAGTGCGGATAAATTCCGCTCCTCCTCCTCGATGATTGTCGCAAGGTCGGCCGGAGTCGTAAAATACCGACCTGAGGCTCGCAACACCTCCCGGTTGAAGCCGACGTCAAAAGCCGTTGTGGCGGTTGCGGCTCCAATTGCCCGGAGTAATGACGGGTTCGTTCCGCCGACAGAATGTCCATGCAAATAGGTACGTGCGCCGGCGTACAACTGGTCGAGGAGCTCCTGGTCCCATACTCCGCCGAGGAACCGGACGCGACTATCCGCGGCCCGTCTCACCGACATGGTGTATTCGTCCGAGTATGGAGCGGACCCTACGACGACCAAGGGAAGCGTCGAGACGCTCGACGAATACCCACGAACGATCTCCTCGACGTGATTCTCCGGTTCGAATCGCGCAACCACCAGGTGGTAACCGTCAGCGGAAAGGCCGAGTTCCCGAAGGCGGCTCGTGTTGCCGCTGATCTGCGGCGCGCCATATGCAATCAAGTCGGTATCGGCATCGTGTTGGCGGCGGTAGTACTCCGCGATGCCCACAGCATCCGCGATCAGTGCCTGTGACCAACGGACCGCCATTCTCTCGGCCAGTCGATAATACCGCTTGCCAGCAGCGCCCCACTTCGCTCGCTGCCACTCCAAGCCGTCCACATGAGTGGCTACCGGAATCCCAATGGCCCGTATCACCGGCAACAACGGGGCGTTCGCACAGTTGAACACGATCGCGGCGTCCGTTCGGTGTCCGAGCAGATGCCCCGCTGACAACGCAGTGTGGCTGAGGGTCTCGGCGGTCCGTCGCTTCATAGCGGGGAGGTGAACGAGTGACATCCCGCGATAAGTATCCAAACGATCCCGCGGCTCTACTCCACGGCAGTACACAATCACTTCGTGACCCTTGTCGACCAGCCGGGCGCCGACTTCTTCAACGCAGGTCTCGAAACCACCGTAATGCGCAGGGACACCGCGGGTTCCGATCATCGCGATGCTCAGTTCTGCCGTGGGATCACTCATCAACATGGTCGGCACTTTCCCGCGGGCCAAGGTCCGGGGACGGCGGTGAGTCGGGGTCTCCGGCAAACGCACGGGACAATGCAACCAGCGTGGCACGCTGAACCCCCTTACGACACAACATGGCGGGCCGACTCATAACTCTGTGTAGTCCCCCGACCAATGCAGCGCCGTTGCCGCCATTTGGTCTACTCAACTTAACAGTCAGGTGTCAGTTTCGCCAACTGTCGTCATGCACAAGATGAGAGCTTCACTCGTTGGTGGCATCCGTCGACACTGGTCGGAGCTGCGGGTTCGCTACGTGTTGCTCCGACGCTGATAGCGCAAGCCTTCCGAAGGGAGCCGTCACAGTGGGCAACTTCTTCGAGGTGGCTCTATACCCCATGTCACGCAGCTGTAACCGGGGCCGAGGCAAGATGTCGTCGTGACGACAAGCATGGAACCGTCAATGCGCACGAATGAAGCGTCGCCGGGCACAACGGACCTTCGGGCCGACGTCCGGCGCGTCAGCACGATCCTCGGGCGCTCCCTCGTGCGGCAGAACGGCGAGGAGCTACTCGTCACAGTCGAAGAAGTGCGGTCGCTGACCAAGGAGTCGCGCGAAGCAAACACGGACCAGGAACGCCGAACGGCGACGCAAGCAGTGCGCGCCAACCTCGCCGAGTTGCCGATCTCGGTTGCGATGAACTTGGTGCGAGCGTTTTCGACCTACTTCCAGCTGGCGAACGGAGCGGAACAGGTCCACCGCGTGCGGATGCTGCGAAGTCGCGCCTCCGGGGAAGGGCATTTGGGCGCGGTTGTGGAAGAGATCGCCCAGCAACTCGGCGTCGAATCGTTGGCGGAGGCGATCAACGGACTGGCTGTGCAGCCGGTGTTCACCGCCCACCCGACCGAGGCCAGCCGCCGCTCGATACTCCTGAAGCTCAGGGCGGTCGCCGACATCCTGGCCGTGCGTACTGACCCGAACACCGCCAGCCGCGAGCGTCAGGATCGCAAACTCGCCGAGATCGTCGACCTGCTGTGGCAGACCGACGAGCTGCGGCAGTCCAGGCCTACGCCGATCGACGAGGCCCGTAACGCGCTGTTCTATCTGGAGGCGATCGCCGCCGACACCATCCCGGAAGTGACGGACGACCTGGCCGCTGCACTGGCCGGCCATGGCATCGCGCTACCGGCCGAGGCAACACCCCTTCGGCTGGGTAGCTGGATCGGCGGAGATCGTGACGGCAATCCGAACGTCACGGCCGAGATCACACACGAGGTGCTCAAGCTGCAGCACTCGACCGCCTACAAGGTCGCCATCGACAAGATCGACGAGTTGATCATGGCGTTGTCCAGCTCGACGGTCGTCGCCCCGGTGTCCGACGAGCTGGCGGCGTCCATCGAAGTGGACCTGGTCAACCTCCCCGGGCTCGATCCGCGGGTCAAGGAACTCAACAGCGCAGAGCCGATGCGCCTGAAGCTCACCTGCATCAAGGCGAAGCTGATCAACACGCGGGCGCGGGTGAACGCAGAGCGGCACCACGAGCCCGGTCGCGATTACTCGAGCCGGACGGAGCTACTCGCGGATCTCGCCGTCATCAGCCGGTCCCTCCAGCAGAACGGTGGATCGTTGGCCGCGCAGGGTGTCTTGGCCACCGCACAACGAGCCTTGGCGGTCAGCGGGCTGACGACCGCCTACATGGACATCCGCGAGCACTCCGAAGCGCACCACCGCGTCATCGGCCAGCTGATCGACCGACTGCAAGAGCACGCTCAGCCTTACTCATCGCTGGACCGGGACGAGCGACGACTGTTGCTGTCCACCGAACTGACGTCACACCGACCGCTGACGACATTGCCGGCGCCTCTGGATGCGGACGGCAGCCGCACCTTCTCGGTGTTCACCGAGATCAAGGCAGCCCAGGAAACGTACGGACCCGAGGTGATCGTCACCTACATCACCTCGATGACCATGGGATCGGACGACATCCTGGCCGCCGCCGTCCTGGCCAGGGAGGCCGGCCTGGTCGACGTGTACGGCACGCCCGGCGATGCCGAGCGTGGACCCTTCGCGCACATCGGATTCGCACCGCTGCTGGAGACCGTCGACGAACTCCGCCGGTCCGCCGAGGTGATCGATGAGCTGCTCAGTGATCCCACCTACCGGCAGATCGTGCGCCTGCGGGGTGACGTGCAGGAGGTCATGCTCGGCTACTCCGACTCGAACAAGCAATCCGGGATCACGACCAGCCAATGGGAGATCCACAAAACGCAGCGGGTGCTCCGGGATGTGGCCGCCAAGCATGGAGTCGCCCTGACGCTGTTCCATGGTCGGGGCGGAACGGTCGGCCGAGGTGGCGGCCCCACATATGACTCCATCCTGGCTCAGCCGCATGGCGTGCTGACCGGTGCCATCAAGTTCACCGAGCAGGGTGAGGTGATCAGCGACAAGTACGGATTGCCGGACCTGGCCAAGGAGAACCTCGAACTCACTTTGGCGGCGACGCTGCGCGCCACTGCCCTCCATCAGCAGGCCCGCCAGACACCTACCCAACTGCGGGAATGGGACACGGTGATGGACACCATCAGCGATGCTGCCTACGCCACTTATTGCGGCCTCATCGACCACCCCGATCTGCCTGCCTACTTCCTGTCGTCGACCCCGGTGGACCAACTCGCCAACCTCAACATCGGATCCCGCCCTGCCCGCCGACCCGACTCGGGTGGTGGCATCGCCGGTCTGCGGGCCATTCCTTGGGTCTTCGGCTGGACCCAGTCCAGGCAGATCGTGCCCGGTTGGTTCGGTGTTGGTTCCGGCCTGCGCGCTGCACGCGACTCCGGCGCGGCGGACGGCCTCGACGAGATGTACCGGGAGTGGCACTTTTTCCGCACCTTCATCTCGAACGTGCAGATGACCCTTGCGAAGACCGACATGGAGATCGCGTCCCTGTATGTGCAGGCACTGGTACCGGCCGAGCTTCACCATCTGTTCGACCGGATCAGGGCCGAGCATGAAGTGACCATGGTGGAGGTGCTCAGGCTGACCGGTGAGTCCGAACTGCTCGACGACCAGCCGGAGCTGAAGCGAACCCTCGCGGTCCGCGAGCCGTACCTGGCGCCGATCTCCTACCTGCAGGTCGACCTGCTGGACCGCATCCGCGCCGCAGAGAAGTCTGGATCGGTCGATGACGAACTGCGGCGGGCGATGCTGCTGACGATCAACGGTGTGGCGGCCGGCATGCGCAACACGGGGTAGGCGGCCCGTCGCCGCGTGGCAGGATCAGTTCCTGACGTTTGTCGATGGTCGGCAGACCGGATCGCGCAGGGGGCGGCTGTTCCATGACGAAGATGACCGTGATCGGTTGCGGCTACCTGGGAGCCGTCCACGCGGCCTGCATGGCCCAACTGGGTCATGACGTCGTCGGCATCGATGTCGACGCTGCCAAGGTTGCGCTGCTCGCTGCCGGTGAGACCCCTTTCTTCGAGCCCGGTTTCGCGGAGGTTCTGCAGGCCGCGCTGGCCAGTGGTCGGCTGAGTTTCACCACCGACATGGCGGCCGCCAAGGGCCGTACCGTCCACTTCGTCTGCGTGGGCACGCCGCAGAAGCGCAATGAGTACGCCGCTGACCTTGCCTATGTGGACGCGGCGGTGACGTCATTGATCCCGCACCTGTCGCCGGGTGACCTGGTGGTCGGCAAGTCCACCGTGCCCGTCGGGACGGCGCGACGGCTTGCGGACCTGGTTGCCGCCACCGAACCGGCGGCGTTGCTGGCCTGGAACCCGGAATTCCTGCGAGAGGGTTTCGCCGTTCAGGACACCCTTCACCCGGATCGTCTGGTGTACGGATTGCCCGCCGGGGACGCCGGCCGGCAAGCCAAATCGATGCTGGATGAGGTCTACGCCACCCCGCTCGCCGAGGCCGTCCCGCTGGTCGCGACCGATTATCCGACCGCAGAGCTCGTGAAGGCCGCGGCGAATTCCTTCCTGGCAACCAAGATCTCGTTCATCAACGCGATGGCCGAGGTCTGTGAAGCGAGCGGCGCGGACGTCGTCCAGCTCGCCGACGCCATCGGCCACGACACCCGCATCGGGAGACGTTTCCTCAACGCCGGTCTCGGCTTCGGTGGCGGCTGTCTGCCGAAGGACATTCGTGCGTTCATGGCCCGGGCCGGGGAGCTCGGGGCCGATCAGGCCTTGGCGTTCCTGCGCGAGATCGACTCCATCAACATGCGACGGCGGGTGCGGATGGTGGATCTGGCACGCGACGTCTGCGGCGGGTCCATCGTTGGCCGGCGCATCGCGGTGCTCGGGCTCGCCTTCAAACCGAACAGCGACGACATCCGCGACTCCCCCGCCCTGAACGTCGCAGCGCAGATCCAGCTGCAGGGTGCTTCTGTCGTCGTCACCGACCCGGAAGCTGTGGAGAACGCCCGGCGGAAGTGGCCCGACCTTGCTTATGCATCCTCTGCCGAGGAGGCCGCCAAGGAAGCCGACCTCGTTCTCCTGCTGACCGAGTGGGACGAGTACAAGCAGCTGGATCCAGTGGCCTTCGGCAAGGTTGTGGGGCAGAGGCGGATGCTGGACGGCCGCAATGCCTTGGACCCGGCGGCCTGGCGGGCGGCAGGGTGGACCTATCGGGCGCTGGGTCGCCCCTGAGGCAGTGCTCCGGATCTGCCGGTGACGTGCGTAGAGCAGTCTCAATCCGGAGCGTGACCCCCGGACATCAATCACCCCTCCCGATCGGGTGAACCCGTCCAAATGATGGCAGAAGTAAGCGGAAAGTAGCCGATCTTGCGCTAGGGTTCGGTCCATCAGAGTGGTCGCAGTTCGGGGGAACGCGGTCATGTCACTCTCAGGGATGGGCTCACCACATGTTTCGTCGAATCGCTGCCATGCTGACGATGGTCGTCATCGGTCTGCTCGCCGTGCCCGCGCTCGCGTCGGCCGGCACCGTTCCTCCTTACCCGGCTCCGCCGGTTGACCCGGCCGCGGCGCAGTACGTCTCGACCGCCGACTCAACTGTCACCACGGCGAGCCTGGCCAGCACCGGTGCAGGTTTCAGTGTCGGGTACCGCTGTGGTCATCGGCCTCGTCGTGGTCCTAGTGGGCCTGGCCCTGGCGTTTGCCGGCAACCGGGTTCGGAAGTCGACCATCTGATCCCGATTGATTTATGACGAGGCCGCGCCCGGATCCGGGCGCGGCCTCGTCATTTGTCGAGCTTCCGCGGGACATTTCGACATCTCGATCTTCGATGACCGATCATCGCGCCGTCCGTGCAGCGAGCGTGAATTCCCCGAGAATTCCAGGTTTATTGTTCGCGTGGTCGCGGCATACTGGTTGGAATCGATGTCGTCGACACGGTGGCGCCACGGCTTTGGTCGGCGGACTCGCTGCCGGCACGCATTGCCCTCACCATCTCCGGCCGGCGGGTTACCTGACATCGTGGTGCAGCACAGCCGGTTATGAGCGGTCAATGAGGCCGATCGATGCCCACGAACGCGTTCGTCCGACTCGGGATTCGACCGATCAATGGCTCTCCGCTCCCGGTGATGACGTAACCCGTTCACCCGCGGCTGTGGACCTCCATTGAGTGGCGAGATGTCGCATCGAAGCCCCGAAGGCCGGGTGCTGCCTGATCGAGTTCTTTTGTTCTGTTCGGCCATTTGTAGGAGCTATAGTTCAGAAGTTCTCGTAACCTTCGATGATCACGTGAATGGTGCGAATCCAGGCTGAAGGTGCCACCGGGGTGGGGTCAATGAGTTGGGGACATGATGGGTCATGCGTCGACGCCTGACGATGTATTCGTGCACCCCTCTGGGCTGTGCGAAAGCGAGACCGTAGGGACCGGAACCCGGATCTGGGCCTTCGCCCACGTACTTCCCGGCGCCGTCGTGGGTCGCGACTGCAACATTTGCGACGGCGCGTACGTCGAGGGCGGCGCCGTGGTCGGTGATCGGGTGACGGTCAAGAACCAGGTGATGATCTTCGAAGGCGTCACCGTCGAGGATGATGTGTTCCTCGGCCCCGGGGTGATTTTCACCAACGATCTGCGGCCGCGCGCCCACATCAAACGGAGCGGTGACGCACTGCTGCCGACGCTGGTGCGGGAGGGAGCAACGCTCGGCGCAGGCACCGTCGTGGTGTGCGGGACGACCATCGGAGCCAACGCCTTCGTCGCCGCCGGAACAGTGGTCGCCAAGGACGTCCCTGACCACGGGTTCATCGTCGGGAACCCCGGGCGGCGGATCGGTTGGGCATGCACCTGCGGCGAGCGGTTGCCGTCAGACCTCGCGTGTGCGGTGTGCGGCCGGCGCTACGTCGTCGATCCCGCTGGCGGTCTGATCGCCGGCGAAGCACACCTGCCGCAGGCGGAGTAGGGGCCCGCATGTACATCAGCCTCCGGGGCACGCCAGGGACCGAGCCCGTCAGCGACGACCAATCACAGGTTTCGGATGGCGCCGGATCGTCGGCCGGAAGCCGCGCCGGCCGTGGTCGGGTGGCTCCTGCGGTCATTGGGTTGGGCGTGGTCAGTCTGCTGACCGACGTCTCATCGGAATCGGTGGCTGCGATTCTGCCGCTGTACATCACGGTGGTCGTCGGTCTGGGACCGCTCGCCTTCGGCTTCATCGACGGGATCTACCAAGGCATCAGCGCGTTCGTGCGGATCGCGGGCGGCTGGTGGGCGGACCGCTCCGACCGTCCCAAGTGGGTCGCCTTCGCTGGCTACGGGCTCTCCGCCGTGTCCAGATTCGGCCTGCTCGTGGTTTCCGGGTTCTGGGCGATCACGTCGGTCGTTGCCGTCGACCGACTCGGAAAGGGGCTCCGCACGGGACCACGTGATGCCCTGATCGCCACCGCCTCGGAGCCGGCGCACCTCGGCCGCAATTTCGGAGTTCACCGCGCGATGGACACCACCGGGGCCCTCATCGGACCGTTGTTGGCGTTCGTCGTCTTGGCTGCATTCCCGGTCGGCCTGGCCGGTTACCAAACCATCTTTGTCTTCTCATTCGCCTTCGCTGTCATGGGCCTGGCCGTGCTCGGTTTGGCCGTGCCCGACCTCCGACGCAGTAAGCCGACACCCGCCGGAAATTCGGCCGCCTCCGATGCGGCGCCCACCGCGCTCCGCCCGCGCTGGGCCGACCTCCATCAGCGCGGGGTTCGACGCCTGCTGCTGGCCGCCGGGGCATTGTCGTTGGTCACGGTCGGGGATGGCTTCCTCTATCTGTCGCTGCAGGACGGCGGGCAAATACCCACGTCGTTCTTCCCCTTGCTGTTCGTCGGCACCAATCTCACCTACCTGCTGCTGGCCATCCCCATGGGCAGACTCGCGGATCGTGTCGGTCGCGGCCGGGTGTTCGTCAGCGGGTACATCCTGCTGCTCGGCTGCTACGTCGTCGCCGGAACCCATGTCGGTGGGATCGGTGGCGTGGTGGCGGTGTTGCTGATGCTGGGCACCTTCTACGCGGCCACCGACGGCGTGCTGGCGGCACTGGCCAGCCAACTGGTTCCGGTCGCGAGCCGCGCCAGCGGTATCAGCGCGGCGCAGACCGTTGTCGCCGCCGCCCGGTTCGGCGCATCAGTCGCGTTCGGCGTGTTGTGGCAGTTCCAAGGACTGACCACCGCCCTGGTGGTCATGACGATCGGTTTGCTGATCGCCATTCCGCTGGCCGGCTGGCTGCTGCGGATCCGCGAAGCGGCCCCGCATGCGCTCGCGGAGACGGCGTGATCACCCGCTCGCGCCTCGTGGCGCTCACGGTCATCTGTGTTCTGGCGATCGGCGGCGCAGTGGCCTATTTCGTCAATGCGCGGTCCACGGCTCAGGCAGAAATGGCGACGGCGCCGACGGTGTCGCAAACTGATGCGGGCGCACTTCTGGGTTCCGACCACATCGTCTTCCGGTCGACCGCGCTGGGCGAGACCTACGGCAAGTTGAGCGTTGTCGCGCTCGCCGATCCCGGCGGCCCCCGGGCGGTCCTGGACTCGAGTTGTGAGCGGGTCTACGCCACCCCGACCAATGGGGTCTGCATCACCGCCGACCGCGGCATCGTGGCCACCTACGGGATCACCGAGCTCAACGCGAAGCTGCTGCCCCAGAACAGCTCCGAGCTGACCGGCCTGCCGAGCCGAGCGCGGATCTCGCCGGACGGATCGCTGATCTCCACCACGACCTTCGTCACCGGCCACTCCTACGCCGAGACGTCATTCGCCACGCAGACGATCATCCGGCGGGCGAACGGCGACGTCATCGGCAACGTCGAGGACTTCACCGCCACGGTGGACGGACAACCCTTCACCGTCGTTGACCGGAACTTCTGGGGGGTCACATTCATCGACGACGACACCTTCTATGCCACAGGCGCTTCCACCTCGATGGGGAAGACGTGGCTGATGAAGGGCAGCGTCGCCGCGCGGACGATGACGTCGGTCCGGACCGATGCCGAATGCCCGTCCATCTCCCCCGATCGGACGCGGGTCGCGTACAAGACCCGCCAGGGAAATCCGGCGCCGGGCCAATGGAGCATTGCCGTCTACGACTTGGCCACCGGCAAGGAAACGGTGCTGGCCGAGAAGCGGAGCGTGGACGACCAGGTCGAGTGGCTCGACGACTCCACCGTTTTGTATGCACTCCCCCGCGCGGGATCCGAGGCAACCACCACCGATGTCTGGCGGGTGCCGGCCGACGGCACCGGCTCGCCGTCGGTCTACATACCGCAGGCATCG
>CAWCVW010000001.1:0-79541 GCA_963798965.1 uncultured Actinomycetota bacterium | reverse complement strand
CGACGGCCGGATATTTCAACGGCGGTCAGGACTGCACGGCGGCAACGAGAGTCATCGCACAGCAGGGGATCTACAAAGAATTCGTGGCGGCGCTGACAGCGGCGGCGAAGGAGACCAAGACCGGCTCGCCGAGCGACGACGTCCTGTACGGCTCCATCAACAACGCGGGCCAACTCGCGCACATCGCCGGGCTCGTGGAGCGCGCCGGTCAGCGTGCCGACGTGACGGCAGGCGGTCACAAGCTGGACCGACCCGGGTATTACTACGAACCGACGGTCGTCGCCGGTGTGCAGCAGACCGACGAAATCGTGCAAACCGAGGTGTTCGGTCCCGTGATCACCGTGCAGGAGTTCATCACCGAGGGCGAGGCGCTCGGCTACGCCAACGGCACGGAATACGGACTGGCGTCATCGGTGTGGACCTCCGACGTGGGGACCGCCGCGCGGATGTCGGCACAGATGGACTTCGGCTGCGTATGGATCAACACGCACATCCCGCTCATCGCCGAGATGCCGCATGGCGGATTCAAGAAGTCCGGCTACGGCAAGGACCTTTCGATGTACGGGTTCGAGGACTACACCCGGATCAAGCACGTCATGCAGTACCACGGTTTCAGCGGCTGACCATCAGCCCACAGACGGGGTAGGACCAGACGCCGCCACAGTCCCGAGGGGTGTGGCGGCGTCGTTCTGTCGAGCACCCGGTAGCCGCCGCGGCAGACCGAACGTCGTCCGGACGCCGTCCGAGAAGCACACATGATCGGGCGGCCGGCCGGCCAGGTCCGGGAAACCCGCTGCGGTCAGCAGATTGTCGTCCAGCAGCAAGACCTCCGCTGCCCGCAGACTCCACACCTGGTGATGGTTGGGCACGACTATCGTGCGCCCGAGCAGTGTCGTGTGCAGCCCCCACCGTGCGGTGACGAAGGTGGCCAGGTCGTCGGCCGGCATGCGGTCACCGACGCTGACCGCCACCCTGCTGGTGATGCCGGACGGTCGCGGCCAGCGGGTCCGGGTGGTCCAGGCGAATTCCCGGTGCCCGTCGCGCAGGCGGGTATGGCCGCGCATCCGGGAGAATCGGTACGGCAACGACAATGCCGCCCGTGCGCCGGCCACCACCGCCAGCCGTGACGCATCCAGACTGCGGAACACCACGCCGTGACGGCCAACGTCATCGATGGAATAGAGCCGGACGTTGGTCTCCCAGAAGGTGCCGAAGTACGGGATCGCGGGCCGTTTGCCGAAGCCGGCGCCGACCATCCGGAAAGGAACCAGCGCGACCGGGGTGAGGCCCGCAAAACGGCCGTGCTGCAGCACATCCGGCCGCACCCGCGCAGGCATCATCGGGGCGACCGCAGCCGGCGGGACGAACCAGTGCAGGAAAGCGAGGTCGGCCCAGAACTGGCTCATGATCCGCGGGCCGGTGGGCGCCGGCGCGATCGGATCGAAGCCGGATGCGCTCGGGCTTGTCACCGTGGTGCTCCCGGTCAGCTCGGCCCGGTCCGGTGTGTCCTGATCACCATTGGTTTCGGCTCCGCGCCGGCGTGATTCGGCGCCCCGATGTGGATCCCGGGTGGCGGGAGTCATGACACGGAGACCGGGATCTTCGAGTAGCCGCGCACCGTCATGCTCATCCTGTGGTGCAGTGGTCCGGCGATCGCCAGCCGCGGGAAGCGGCGGAGCAGCGCCGGGAAGGCGACCTCGCCCTCGAGACGCGCAAGTGCCGCCCCGAGGCAGTAGTGGATGCCTGCGCCGAAGGACATCGGCGGGCCGTTCCGGCGCTCCAGATCCAGGACGTCCGGGCACGGGAAGCGGGCAGGGTCACGGTTGGCCGCGCCGAGACAGGCGATGATCCGGTCCCGGGCGGTGACCGGCACCCCGGCGATGGCGGTATTGCGCAGTACGACCCGGCGGGCGATGTGCACGGGGCTGTCATAACGCAGCAACTCGTCCATCGCGGTATCCGGCCGTGTCGCTGCACGCCGCAGACCTTCTGCGGCGGCCGGGTGGGCGAGCAGGGTGACCAGTCCGTTGCCGAGCAGGTGAGTGGCAGTCTCGAACCCGGCCGCGAACAGCAACGCGGCCATCGTCAGCACCTCGTCCTCGGTCAGCCGTTCGTCGCCGGCGTCCGTGACGAGTGCGCTCAACAGGTCGACACCGGGCGCCCTGCGTCGCTCCGACGCGAGATCCGTGAGGTAGCAACGAATCTCGGTCGCCGCCGCATCGGCACGTGCGAGTACCCGGGGCGTGGTGACGTCCAGCACCTGCGTCCAGTCACGGGCCAGGTGCTGAAAAAGCGGCCGGTCCACCGCCGGCACCCCGAGCAGTTCGCCGATCACAGCGATCGGCAGCGGGAACGCGAAGCCGGTGATGAAGTCCGGATGTTCCGGCAACTCGTCGAGCAACCGGGCGGTGATCGATTCGACGACGCCTCGCAGACCTGCGACCCGCCTGGGGGTGAAGGCGCCGCTGACGAGCCGGCGCAGACGGGTGTGCACGGGCGGGTCCGCCGCCAGCATGCTGGTCTGGAACTGCCACAGCGACAGATGCCGCTGCCAGTCGCCCACCCCGCCGAGGCCGTCGACGTGCTCGGTGTCGCCGTGGCCGATGGCAGGATCGCGCAGCGCCGAGGAACAGTCGGCGTACCGGGTCAGCAGTAGCGACCCGTCGGTGGATCTGGCCACCGGAGCCTGCTCGCGGAGCGCGGCGTACACCGGATAGGGATTCTCCCGGCCGGACCTGGAGAACAGCTCGGCCAGCAGGGCCTGCACCCCAGTGCCGACCGCGACGTGTCCCATGGGCTCATGGTGCCCGATCGGGGCCCCGCATCAACTGTCGGCCAGCTCGCGCTCGAGCGGTGTGCGGAACTTCGGGATCACCCGCACCCCGCTCATCCAGGCCTCGAGCCGCGCCGCCTCGGCGGCCACCGCCGCCTCCGCCTCGCTTCCGATGTCCGCCAACAGCCGCCACGCCACCCCGGCATCCGCCCGCTGACCCCACCCGCCGACGATCCGGCCGTCGAGCCACACAGTGGGCCCGATGTTTCCGGTGCGGTCGAACAGCGCCGCCCGATGACCGGGCGTGAGATAGAAATCGCGTCCGGACCAGCCCATGGCCGTCGGATCCAGCGCCGGCAGCATTGCGACCCACGGGTCCGGTTCGGCGACGGGTTCGGTGTCCGTGGCCAGGATGACGCCGTCGGTGCCGCCGAGGTCGACCGGGACGGTGTCGACGCGGGCCAGAGCCCTTCGGGTGTCGCCCAGGTTCCACCCGGTCCACCAGGCGATGTCCGCGACCGTGGCCGGGCCGAACCGGGCCAGCCAACGCGAGACCAGCTCCACCCGGGCGTCCTGGACAGGAACCTCCGGTAGGCCACCGGGTAGCCACCGCTCTATCGGAGCCCACTGATAGAGGCTGCCGGTCCAGCCGCCGGACGTCCGGCCACGAACGATGCGGCCCTGCGCGGACAGCATGTTGAGCAGTCGGCTGTTGATGGATGTCGGTCCGCCGTAGGCCTTTCCCTCGGCGTAGGTGAGCTTCGTGCGCAACCGTGGTTCGGCAGCGGCGAGCTGGGCACTGGTCGCAGCTCCGCGCTCGTGCAGCACCGCAAGCGCGGACTGTTCGACATCGGTGAGCCAGCTTTCGGCGTGCGGAACGACCGCGGCCAGCTCCTTGACCAACGCCCGCCGCAGCCGCTGCGCCACCGCGGCCGTCGACGAGTGCTGCACGACCGACGCCAACCCGGTGGGCACGACGAACATCGTGCGGCGCATGCCCAGCATCCGGATCAGCGACCGGTCCTCGTACAGCGCAGCGCCGATCGCGTCGGGCGTCAGGTCGGCCGAGCGCGCTGCCACTGCGAGATACACCGACGCCGGGTCGGTGGCATGCAGCACCAGCAGGTCCGCGGCGATCGCGGCGGGACTCCGCCCGACCTGGTGGGTGGCAAGTAGATGCCGTACGCCGAGGCGGGCCCGGCGCTGGTCGTCCGGGATGTGCAACGGCATGACGCAACTCTGTCAGTCGGCACCGACAGAGACCTCTGCCGGTTCATGGCGGCAGATGACGCCGTCGAGCACCATGTGAGCCCGTTACGCGAGCAGCGCGACCACCAGCGCGATGATCGCGATGACCAGAGCCGAGACGGCGATGGCGAGTACAAGACGGGTGGTCGGATCGGAGCGGGGCGCCGCAACCGGATCCGGCGGTGGCGGGTAGGTGGGGGGCGGGTAGGTCGGCGGGTAGTCCGAAGGGGCGCTCGGATGCGGCTGCATCGGACGCAGACCGGGGGCACCGTACGGAGAAGGTGCCTGGTAGCCAGCAGTGACATCGGGCGATCCAGGCGCAAACGACGGCGGGGGCGGCATCGCGTCCGGTCGGGGTGCGACGTTCGGGCCGGATCGCACCCAGGGCGGCGGCTCGTCGTCACTGTTCGACATGGGTACTTCTTAAAGCAAGAGCACGCCGAGCACCAGCGTGACGGCTTGCAGGGTCAGCATCAGCACCCCGATGCGGTACGCGAGGAAGCGACGGCCGAGGAATTTCTCGTTCGCAACGGCAGCTGTCACCATGGCCCTGGTCGCTTCGGTGTGCACGACGTCCAGGTCCCGTTGGCTGTTGGCCAACAACGCAGCAGCGTTGGCGCCGAAGTTCCACTCGGTCGCCGGCCACAGCGCGATCATCACACTGGCGCCGATGACGATCGTGAACACCAGCAACGACCACCCCGCCCACGTCGGCAGGGTGGATGCGCCCGGCTCTGCCTTGTAGAGGCCCACGCTCGTGGCGAACGATGTTCCGACGGCCGCTGCCGCCAACAGCCCCGTTGCTCTGGTGCGCAGGTTTCCCAGCGTGGAGTCCTGCTGGGCCAGGGTCTCGCACGCCGCCTGGTACGCCAATCTGAGGATCTCGTTCGCCACGGCAACACCATGGTGCACGGCCGGCCGCTGGGCCAGCCGAACACCCCGCTCACGGCGCCGGACGGGCGCGGGCGAGCCGATGGCATCGTGGAGCACATGACGAACCTCGACGGTGCCCATGTCCTGGTGATCGGCGCGACGGGCGGTCTCGGCTCGGCCATCTCACGGCAGCTGGCCGAGCGCGGCGCAGTGCTCACCGTCTCCGGCCGTTCGGCGGACCGGTTGGCCGTGCTCCGCACGGACCTGGGTTCGGCGGTGATCGGGTCCTCGACCGGGGACCTCGTCGATCCCGGGTTCCCCGCCGAAGTCGTCGCCGGCGCCGCCGAACGTCAACCGCTGGCCGGTGTCGTCTTCGCCGCCGGAGTGGTCGCGTTCGGCGACATCGCCGATCTCGATGACGACGTGCTGGATCAACTCATGCTGGTCAACCTGATGGCGCCGATCCGGATCGCCCGGGCGGCGGCCGCGGTGTTGCCGCCCGGCGGGTTCCTGGCGAACCTCAGTGCGGTCGTCGCCGAGCAGCCGATGAAGGGGATGGCCGCCTACAGCGCCACCAAGGCCGGCCTGACAGCGTTCGACAAGGCCGCCGCGGCGGAGCTCCGGCGGCGGCAGATCCGGGTGATCGACATCCGCCCCGGCCACACCGAGACCGGGCTCGCCGGCAGGCCCATCGCCGGCCGGTCGCCGCGGTTACCCAGTGGGTTCGACCCGGCTGCGGTCGCCCACCGGGTGGTGACGGCCATCGCGGACGACGAGCGGGATCTCCCCGCAGCCGCTTTCGGGTAGGACGCTCGACAGCGTCAGAAGCAGACCGCGCCCTTGGCGGCCGAGCCGACCAGCTTCGCGTACTTGCCCAGCACCCCGAAGTTCAGATTCTGCGGGTTCGGCGTCCAGCGCTGCCGGCGCTCGTCCAGTTCGGCGGCGTCGACCTGCAGGTCCAGCTGTTTGGAGGCCATGTCCAGCCGGATCACGTCACCGTCGCGGACGAGTCCGATGGGTCCACCGTTCGCGGCCTCTGGCGCCACGTGCCCGATGCACAAACCGGTGGTGCCGCCGGAGAACCGGCCGTCGGTGAGCAGCAGCACGTCCTTGCCGAGGCCCGCGCCCTTGATCGCGCCGGTCACGGCCAGCATCTCCCGCATACCCGGGCCGCCCTTCGGGCCTTCCCACCGGATGACGATCACGTCACCGGCCTTGAGGGTCCCCTCGGCGACGGCGTCCATCGCCCCCTGCTCCCCGTCGAACACCCGGGCCGGGCCCTCCCAGACCTTGGCGTCGAAGCCGGCACTCTTCACGACGGCACCCTCGGGCGCCAGCGAGCCGGTCAGGATGGCGATCCCACCGGTGCGGTGGATCGGATCCGCCATGGTGTGCAGGACGTCACCGTCCAGCGCCGGCGGGTTCAGCTCGGCCAGGTTCTCGGCCAACGTGCGGCCGGTGACGGTGAGCGCATCACCGTGCAGCAGGCCGGCGTCCAACAGCGCCTTCATCACGACCGGGATGCCGCCGATGCGGTCGATGTCGGTCATCACGTAGCGCCCGAAGGGCTTGACGTCGGCCAGGTGTGGGGTCCGGTCACCGATCCGGTTGAAGTCGTCCAGTCCCAGCTCCACACCGGCCTCGTGGGCGATGGCCAGCAGGTGGAGCACCGCGTTCGTGGAGCCGCCGAGGGCCATCACGACGGTGATCGCGTTCTCGAACGCCTTCTTGGTGAGGATGTCCCGCGCGGTGATGCCGGCGTCGACGAGAGCGACCACCGCCTCGCCACTGCGCACCGCGAAGGTGTCCCGGCGGTTGTCCGGAGCCGGCGGGGCGGCGCTGCCGGGCAGCGACATGCCGAGCGCTTCGGCGGCCGAGGCCATCGTGTTGGCGGTGTACATTCCGCCGCAGGCACCCTCACCCGGGCAGATCGCCTTCTCGATCTCGGTGAGCCGGTCCCGGCTGATCTTGCCGGCCAGGCACGCGCCGGTGCCCTCGAACGCGTCGATGATGGTGACGGTCTCGCCGTCCAGCTGCCCGGGCAGAGTCGAGCCCGCGTACAGGAACACCGCGGCGACGTCGAGCCGGGCCGCCGCCATCAGCATCCCCGGCAGTGACTTGTCGCAGCCCGCCAGCAGGACACCGCCGTCGAGCTGCTCGGCGCGGAACACCGTCTCCACGGAGTCGGCGATGATCTCGCGACTGACCAGCGAGTAATGCATCCCGCCGTGACCCATCGAGATGCCGTCGGAGACCGAGATGGTGCCGAACTCGAGCGGGTAGCCGTCGGCCTCGTGCACGCCCTGCTTCGCGGCCTTGGCGAGCCGGTCGAGAGACAGGTTGCACGGGGTGATCTCGTTCCACGAGCTGGCGACACCGATCTGCGGCTTGCGCCAGTCGTCGTCGCCCATCCCGACCGCGCGGAGCATCCCGCGCGCGGCCGCCCGCTCGATGCCGTCGGTGACGATGTGGCTGTGCGGTTTGCGGTGTTCACGGCGGGCCGGCTGCGGCTGCGAATCCTGCTCGGCGGTCTGCGGCTCGGCTCCCTGCCCGGTTGCGCTGGTCATGGAACGAGACTGTACGACGGTTGACGGGCCACCCGGCCATCGATGCGGTCGTGCGTGCATGAGGCGCGGTGACGGTTCCGGGTAACGTCCCCGCCGCGCGACCAACAGAGCCACCCGACCTACAAGCCGGAGCAGCCCCGCCATGACCATGATCGGCTTTCCGCCGGCAGTCGCCGACCGCTGGTCACTGACGAACTGGCAGAACGCGCCGTACAACCGGTGGTCGTTCCAGCATCTGCGCGAGGTCGTGCCCACCGCCAGGGTCGGCCGGGAGCCCGCCGGCCCACGGCCGCTGCCCGTCGCTGCCGGCTCTCCCTCCGCCGGCTCTCCCTCGGCCGGCCTCGACGACCAGCAGGTCGTGTGGCGGCTCGACGGTACGTCGTCGACCGTCGCGCAGATCCTCGACGACACCTACACCGACGGTTTCCTGGTGCTGCAGCACGGCCGGATCGTGGCCGAGCGCTATCCGACGGGAATGCCGGCGGACCGTACGCACATGCTGATGTCGGTCAGCAAATCGCTGATCGGTTGCGTGGTAGGAATTCTCGTCGACGCCGGAGCCATCGACGTTGCCACCGCCGTCGACTATTACGTTCCCGAACTGGCCGCTTCCGGGTACCGCGGGGCCACCGTGCGAGACGTCCTGGACATGCGCTCGGGGGTCGCCTTCTCCGAGGAGTACCTCGACCCCGGCGCGGAGGTGCGGCTGCTGGAGCAGGTCATCGGCTGGGCGCCGCGGGCCCGGCCCGGCCTGCCGACGTCGATGTACGAATACCTGACCACGCTTCAGGCGGGTCGTGCCCACGGCAGCGCGTTCGAGTACCGGTCCTGTGAAACCGACATCCTCGGCTGGGTGTGTGAGCGGGCCGCTGGTGTCCGGATGCCGGACCTGCTCTCCGGCCTGATCTGGTCGCGCATCGGCAGCGAGCAGGACATGGACGCGGCCGTCGACCCGGCCGGCGCGGTCTTCCATGACGGCGGGCTGGCCGCGACGCTGCGGGACCTCGGACGGTTCGGCCAGATGTTGCTCGACGGCGGGACTGTCGACGGGCGCCAGGTGGTCCCGCCGGCATGGATCGCCGACAGCTACGCCGGTGGTGTGGACACCCGGGAGCGGTTCGCGGCGTCCGGGAACAGCAGCTGGCTCCCCGGCGGGGGTTACCGCAATCAGTTCTGGCTGCCCTACACCGGACGAGACGTATTGCTGTGTCTCGGAATTCACGGCCAGATGATCTGGATCGAGCCGGCCCGGCAGTTGGTCGCGGTGAAGCTGTCCTCCTGGCCGTTGCCGCAGGACGTCGCCAGGCTGGTCGATACGATGGCCGCCATCGACATGATCGGATTCCAGCTCGGGCTGGGCTGAGGCACCCGATTCACCCACTTTGACCGTTATCGTGGGTCGATGCTGATCGCGGAGGACATCCTGCTGCTGGCCACCGATGACACCACCGGCAAGACCAAGGTGGCCTCGATTGAGCTCGATGCCGCGCTGGCCGGTGCACTGCTGGTCGAGCTGGCGGGGGCCGCCCGCATCGAATTCCAGGGCACCGGCCGCGCTGCGAAGGTTGTGGTGACGGACACCGCACCGCTGGGCGATGCACTGCTGGACGCGGCGTTGCGGAGCCTGGCGGAGAAGACGCTGCTCAGGGCCGGCGCAGCCATTCGGCGGCTGGGTCACGGCCTGCGGATGCAGCTGCATGCCGACCTGCGGGACCGCGGCGTTGAACGCCAGGAAACCGGGAGCGTGCTCGGGTTGATCCCGACCACCCGATGGCCGGTGCGGGACGCCGACTACGAAACGGGCTTACGGGAAGCAATTCTCGCGGCGTTGCGGCAGGGCGGGCAACCGGACGACCGGGTGGCGGCGGTGATCTCGCTGCTGGCTGCGGCGAACATGCTCGGGACGGTCGTCCCGCACCCGCAGCTGAAGGCCGCAAGGGCCCGCGCGCAGGAGATCGGTGCGGGCAGTGCTGCTGGCGACAGCGTCCGCACCGCCATTGCGCAGGCGCAGGCGGTCGTCGCTGCGGCCGTGGTCGCCGCAGTGGCGGCCGGCAACCCGAACTGACCCCGGCATCGGTCCCGAGATACCCCGACATGGACGAGCTCGCCGTCCGGGCGGGCAGTCAGCCGCCGGATTTGATCCCGACAGGTGACACGGGCGGCACGAAATCGGCACCCACGGGCACCCCCGCGTACTGAGCGCGGATCGCGTCGATCAACCGCAAAGCCCGCGGGGTCAGTCGCGACTTCAGGCCGGCTGTGGTCGCACCCGCCCCTCCGGGCAGGTTCTGCGGTGGGGCGTCGGATTCGTGCTCCGAGACGAGATCGAGACCCGGCCTTGGCTCGATCGCCTCCTCGGCGACAGCATCCGCCACCGCAGAGACCGAGACCGGCGTGGTGTCGGTGACACCGGCCAATGCCGTCGCGAGCCCGGTGTCCTCCGGCTCCTCTGTCTGCAGCCGGCCTTTCGTCACCAGTACGCCGAGATCGGCACCCTTCCAGCGGTAGTCACCCGGACCGTAGATCCGCAGGAAGAAGCATTCGTCTTCGTTCTGCAGTTGGTGCCAGTCCAGCGCGGCCCGGCGGAAGCGGAGTTCACCGGCGGCGTCGAAGTACCACTGACCCGTGCTGGCGGAGGCGGTGAGCTGCTCGACCGCCGACCCGGTCTCCTTGATGATCATCTGGCTCCACAGGTCGACGGAGGCGAGATCCTCCCAGCGCCGATTGATCTCATCCACATCGAGGGCGTATTCGACGCCCATGTACTCGAGCAGGTGGAACAGGAACAGCGGCATGTCCGAGTACGCGCCCGCGGTGACGTTGGTGATCGATGACGCCCCACTGATTCTCGGGTTCAACTCGCCCAGATAGACCTCGTCGTCATCGGTGTCGACCAGGACATCGACCTCGAAGAAGCCGCGGTAACCCTCACCGGCCAGCCTGTCGCCGAGCCGGCGGACCAGCTCGTTGGCCTTCACCCGCCGGCGCCCGGACAGAGCGTCGGGGAACATCTCGTTACCGCACCAGCCGCCCTTGTACGGGGTGAGTTCCGGGTGCCCGGTCAGTTCGGTCATGAACGGCCCGACGACGGTGCCGTGCCGGGTGATCACCGCCTCGACAGCGATGGCCCGGTGGTTGATCCGCTTCATGATCTTCTGTTGTTGGCCGACGATGTCGTCGGCGTACTTGTCCCAGTCGTCGGGCCCGGTGAGAAAGAACGTCGTCTTGCCGCTGTCCCCGTACGGCGTCTGCAGGACCACGTCGGTGCCGAGCCCCGCGGCCGTGGTCTCGGTGATCAATTCCTCCCACGATTCGACCGAAGTGAGGATGTTCGGCACGCTGCGGGCGCCGGCTTCGTCGCCGAGTCTGGTGGTGACGATCTTGGAATCGAGGTGCTCACGCAGGGCCGCGGACGGCAGGATCAGGTCGTAACCCAAATCCGCGCAGATCTTTTCCGTTTCCTCGTCGAAGAACACCATTGCGACCTTGGGCCGGACGCCGGACCGCTGCATGTGCGCCTGCACCTCGGGGTGAAGCAGCAGGTAGTTGTTGATCTCCTCGCCGCTGGAGAACTCGATGTAGGGCTTGTCCTGCGGCGTGAAGACCCGCGGGTGAGCGCCGTCCCATGCGTCGTAATAGGTGATGTAGTCGAAATTGCGCACCCACCGGTCCAGGCCCAGCAGGTTGAACGGCGTTGCCCCGAGAAAGAAGATCGGCGTGGTGTTGGTGCGGAAGTAGTGCCGGATCTCCGCCAACCCCGACAGCGGTCGGGTGGCTCGGCCACCGCCCGGTTCCGACGTGCGCTGCTCTTCCATGACATCCTCCGCGTCCGCCGTCGGGCCGGGGTGCCCACCGGTGGGCTGAGCATCCCCCAACGTCCCAAATGCGGCAAGATGGCTGGTCGCACGCGATGCTCACACAGGCGGACGGAACTAGGCGCGCCGGAGCACGCGGGCTGGAGCAGGCCGGCGCGAACACGCCGGTGACCGAGGGGATGGCACCTGGATGACACAGGGTGGTCGCCGGCGGGCGCTCGACCCGTTTCCCCGGCGCGCCCCGTTCGACGTCGATGCACCGATACCGTTGACCGTGTACGGGATCAACGAGCCAATCCCCGGCCGGCGGTGGCAGTCGCTGTTCACCGCCACCTGGCCCGGTTATCGACGGTGGTACCTGCAACGGGACGTGCGTGAACGGCCGCAGTTGGCGCTCGCCGTGGACAAGCTCGACGAGCACATGCCGGAACTGATGCCGACCTACCACCGGATGGTCGAGCTCGCCACCGAGTCGGGGACCGGCGCGGGCGGGGCGGGGAACGGCGCCGGAGCCAACGGCGGGGGCGAGGATGTCGCCGCCCGGATGCTGACGTTGTGGGACCCTCCTCGGTTCCTCCCCGGGTGTTCACAGGCCGTCGTCACCTCCCCCGAGATCGCGTTGTGCCGCAACTACGACTACTCGCCCGAGCTGTGGGAGCGCGTGCTGTACAGCAGCGAGTTCACCGGCCGTCGAGTACTGGGTAACAGCGACTGCTTGTGGGGACTGCTCGACGGGATGAACTCGGACGGCCTCACGGTGTCACTCAGCTTCGGCGGCCGGCGCGGTTCCGGCCCCGGGTTCGCCGTCTCACTGGTGATCCGCTACCTGCTCGAAACGGCCACCAGCACCGACCGGGCGCGGGAGATCCTGAGCCGTATCCCGGTGGCGATGGCCTACAACATCACGGTTGTCGACGCCGAAGGACAGGTCCTGACTGCGTATGTGGCACCAGGGCGGCCGGCGGAGTTCAGCACCGCCGCCGTTGCCACCAACCACCGCGGCGAGATTCCCGACAGCGTCGAACATGCCGAGCGATTCTCCAGCGTGCCGCGGCGGGATCGTCTTGCTGCCATCGTGTCCCGAGAGCCCGACCCGGCGGAATTGGTACAGCAGTTCCTGGAGCCGCCGCTGTACTCGACGCACTACTGGCGCGCGTTCGGCACCGTCTACACCGCCCTGTACCGACCGCAGGCAGGGACGGTCGAACTCCATTGGCCGGATCGGCGGTGGGTGCGCAGCTTCGAGGATCCGGACGCGACGTTCGACGTCGTGCTGCGGCCGTCCTGAGGCGTTGCGCGGCATTTCTCACGGCTGGGCAGAGAAACACCCTGTCGGTCGGGGATCGTCACGCCCCGCTGTCGTCGGCGCGGGACGCGGCGTGCGCGCGACACCGGCGAGGGATCGGCAGCGCACCTGACCTGACGCAGTGCTGATCACCTGCGGCACAACGGATCCATTTCAGGATCGTCGGACCCGGAGCGGTTCCGCACGGTGCCTACTGTCTGTCAGATGTCCGATTCAACCAACGGTGTCAGGGGCCGTTTGCCGCGGCTCCGCATGCTCGCTCTGACCGCGTTGACCGCGTTGACGACAGTCGCGCTGCCGGTGTTCACGGCGCCCGCCGCGGTTGCCACCACGCTTCCCCACGGCTTCAAGAGTGTGGGGTACATGCCGTCCTGGGCGGGATCGGTGAATGCCGTCCAGTACAGCAAACTCACCCACGTCAACTACGCATTCGTACTGCCACGGGCGAACGGCACTCTGGGTGCGGTCGAGAACCCGGCGAAACTGCGGAGTCTGGTGTCACTCGGGCACGCCAACGGTGTCAAGGTGTTGGTCTCGATCGGCGGCTGGAACGGCGGCAACGATTCCGCCTTCGAGACCCTCGCGTCGACCTCCACGGGCCGGACGACGTTCGTCAACAGCCTGCTGGCCATGGTGTCGACGTACAACCTCGACGGCGTCGACATCGATTGGGAGTACCCGGATCCGGGCATCTCAGGTGACCGGTTCCGCCTGCTGATGGCGCAACTGAGCACTGCCCTGCACGGCCGGGGGAAGTTGCTGACCGCCGCCGTCGTGTCCGGCGGCTTCACCGCCGCCGGCGTCCAGCCCGCGGTTTTCGGCTACGTCGATTTCCTCAACATCATGCTGTACGACGGCGGGACTCCGCATGCCAACGACGCGTGGACCATCGACAACGTCAACGAGTGGAAATCCCGGGGACTTGCGGCGGCCAAGGCGGTGGTCGGCGTGCCGTTCTACAGCCGGCCGAACTATTACTCCTACGCCCAGCTCGTCGCCAGGGACCCGGCCAATGCCAACCGGGACTGCACCACCGTCAACAGCGCCCAGCAGTGTTACAACGGCCTGCCCGCCGTCCGGCGAAAGACCCAATGGGCCATGGCGAATGCCGGCGGCATCATGAACTGGGAATTGTCCCAGGACACATCCACCTCGACCTCGCTGGTCAGTGCCATCTTTGCCACGGCCATGGCACCGACCGCGGCCGGGCGGACCGGGATGATCGTCGGTGCGGGGAGTGGCAGGTGCGTCGACGTCTACTGGGGTCGCACCGCCAATGGCACACCCATCCAGCTGTACGACTGCAACGGGTCGGCCGCTCAGCGCTGGACCGTTGCGACGGACGGCACGGTGCGCGCACTGGGCAGCTGCCTCGACGTGACCGGCGGCGGGCGTTCGAACGGCACGAAGGTGCAGCTGTGGGGCTGCGGCACCGGCAATGCCAATCAGCAATGGCGTGCGCAGGCGGACGGAACACTGCGCAATCCGCAGTCCGGGCGGTGCCTCGATGCGATGAAGTTCGGCACCGCCAACGGCACCCGGTTGCAGATCTGGGACTGCCGGGCCGGGACCAACCAGCGTTGGCGACTACCGTGATCAGGCAGCGCTTCTCGGCGAGCAGCCGGCGCAGGTTCGGACGGCCTACTTGGACGCGCTGGATCGCCCGGACTGCGGCCGCCGGGGCTCCCCCGGGACCCCTTCGAAGTTGACGTCCGGTGTTGGACCACTGGTCTGCTGACTGACCGGGGAATCGCTCCCCGACGTCCCGGGATTCTCCGGTTGGATTCCCGACTGATCCCCGCCGGAGGGTCGGGCCCCCGCCTGCAACTGCTCGAGGCGTGCCTGAACGGCCTGGGTCACCGCAACCCGGTTGGAGTGCGCCTGCTCGTAGCGCAACAGTCTCAGCAGCGGCTCCTGCTCCAGGGATCGGATGCGGTGGAACAGCGACCCGATGGGCAGGTGGTCGTAATCGGGAATCGGCAGTTCGTCATGGGTGGGCTCAGTGGTCATCGTCACGGTCCTTTCGCGCATTCTTCGTTCCGCACACGGCAGGTGTGTGAGGTACCCCGGGATGTGCCGAGCCAATCGCTACTGCCGCCCAGCCCCCCGTCCAAAGCCGCTTCGCCGCCGAGCCCGCTCGGGGCCATCTCGCGTCGCTGAGGTCAGGACCTCGGGCCCTGCCGCCGATGTGGTCGACCGGGGAAGATGCAGCACAGCAGACCCGCCGGGGAGGACTGACATCGTGAATGCCGTACTGGACCGCGCGTTTCGGGTGATGTACCCGGTGAATCGCTGGATGTACCGGGGTGGGCATCCCAATGCTCTCGCGCGCGCCCTGAACAAGCTCGGCGCGCTGCAGTACGCCAAGGGCCTGCTGTCACCCAACTACGCGGTGACGCTCCACGTGAAGGGCCGCAGCTCCGGCCGGACGATCAGCTTCCCGCTGGTGCTGGTGGAGCGGGACGGTGCGGAGTATCTGGTCTCGATGCTCGGCAACGACGCGAACTGGGTCCGCAACGTGCGGGCCGACGGCGGGCGGGCGGTGCTGGAACGCGGGACCCGGCGGGACGTCGTGCTGGAGGACGTCGACGTCGCCCGGCGGGGACCGATCCTGCGCGACTATCTGGCCGTGGCACCCGGCGGGCGGGCGCACATGCCGATCGATTGGCGATCGCCGGTCGAGGACTTCCAGGCGATCGCCGACGGATACCCGGTATTCCTGGTGCAGCCCGCGTCCTGAGGGCACGGCGTGCGGGTTCCAGTGGATTCTCAGCGATACGCAAGCGGTCCACCACATCCTTGGGGAGGCCACCTCATCGCCCATCTCCCAGGAGCCTGTCATGCCTCTCCCGTGCCGACGTTTCCACCACCGAGCCATGTTCTCCCACCCTGCCGTCACCATTCCCGACGACCTGATCCCGGTCGTGGAGAACTACCGCACGTGTGAATTGCTCACCATCTCCGGGTCGGGTACGCCGGTGGCCTGGCCGACGATCAGTGTGGTCAACCCCGACGGAACACTGCGGGTCGGCGACGGACCGAGTTCTCACGCCCGATCGGTATATCGCCGGAGCCGTGCCGATGGGGCCGATCAGCATGATCACGTCCATTGCAGAGTTGCGTCGCACCGCTCGTCGGTACCTGGAACGGCGTGGGCTCGCCCCACCGCAGGTCGCCTGGGCGGAGATCCGGTCCTGAGTGCGGAGATCAAGGCCGACCGCAAGAACCGCGCCGCGGCCTGAGCCACGCTCGGCCGCCTGCCTCCCGAGCGCGCCGAACCCCTTGTCACAGAGAGAGAGTCATCAGGTGTCCACGGGTCGCAATCGCACCATGATCGTCGTCGGGGCGGTGTTCGTCGCGGTCGGCATCGTCCTCGGTACGGTGTTCACCCTGCTGGGGCTGAAGGACTATTCGGCCTACACCGGCAGGGCCGGGGCGACCGTGGTCTCCATCGATACCCGGACCGACCGAAGTTCGTCGGGGAAGATCTCGACGAGCCGCAGCTACGACGTGCGGTTCACCGTCGGGGATCGGACGGTGACGGTCGCCGACGTCGGAGGTGTGCACAGCGGGGATCTCGCGACCGGAGACAGCGTCACCGTCGCATTTCCGCCGGACCAGCCGGAGTTGGCTGTGTGGTCGCAAACCGTGGAAGGCGGTCAGCGGGTTCTGCTGTCCGTCGGCCTCGGGGTGGGCGTGATCTTCGGGGGTCTGGGCCTGCTGATCGTGACCATGGGGTTGCGCCGGGCCAGCGGCGGGCAGCCGGTGGCAGCCGGCAGTGGGATAGTCGGCCCGCTTACCGCGGATCCTGGACCGGCGGATGAGATCGGCCGCACCTGGACCTTCGACGAGGTCGTCGCCGATCTGGCCCGGCCGGAGGGTTGACGCCCGTCGTCACCGGCCGGATGTCGACCTCCGGTGGTCGGGTTCGGGCCCGGGCATCCGAACAGATCTGGGCGGTCGGGCCTGGCGGCCTCCACCAGGCCGTCGACGACAAACTGGACTCCGCAGAGCTGCAGGGCCTGATCGGGCAGACCCTCGATCGTGCGGGCTGGTCGACGGCCCTGGACACGCAGTCCCGCATCGGGCTCTGGGTCGCGGGTGTGGCAGGCGTCGGCGCCATCGGGACCGTACTGGTGCTGTTGCTGCGCTGAACGCCCGATTTCCGCAGGTGACCGCGATCGTGGCAGGGTCGCGGTCATGACCGATGGCGGACGGACGAAGCGGTGAGGTTGCTCCCGGCCGCGTTCACCGGCCTCGTCGCGCTGTCCGCCCTGCTCGCTCCGGTTGCAACGGCCGCGGCCGATACCCCGGTGCAGCAGGTGGTGGACCGGTCCGTCGCGGCTGCCGCTGACGCCGGCATCGAGCAGAGCGTTGCGGTGGTGGACCGTACGACCGGCGAGCGGGTGGCTGACAACGGCGGCAGCGAACAGTACATCTCCGAGTCCATCGTCAAGCTGTTCACGGTCGCCTACTACGAACATCGAGCGGGTGGCCGGGTCGACGATCAGCTGGCGGCCACGTTGCGGACCATGATCGTCAACTCGGACGACGCCATCGAATCGTCACTGTGGAACACCGACATCGTTCCCTCGGCCGCGGAGCAGTACGGACTGACCGACACCCGCAACGGACCGAAGACCGGGCCACACGACTGGGGCTGGGAACTGATCACCGCCGATGACGAGGCAGATTTCTTGTACGCGATGTCGAAGGACCCTGAGGTCGCGCCGCTGCTGTTGCCTGCCATGGCCGATGTCGCCCCGACCGGCGCGGACGGTTTCGACCAGAGCTTCGGGCTCAATGCCCTTTCCGGCGACCACGGTTCCAAGCAGGGCTGGACCGACGTCGGGTCGTCGGATCACGTCCAAGTGCATTCGGTCGGCTGGACGGACCGGTACTTCGTCGCGATCCTGCAGACTTCGACCACCGCCGGCTACGACGAGATGCGGGCGGCCGCAACCCAGACCGCTCAGGCCTTGCAGCGCTCCGGTGCCGCTGTGGCAGACGTGACTCCGAAGCCCCGTGACGCCGATGCGGTCACCGGCCGGGCGCCTGATCCGGCAGACGTCGGAGCGGTCCTCGAGCGGGTCAGAAACCAGATACTGCAATTGCTTCGGTCCGTGCTGGACACAAGAAGTCCTGCAACAAAGTGAAATCGCGAATGAAAAAACCGGTGACAGCCGTCCGCTGTTGAAGGCGACCCCGGAATCGGGAGATCGTCGCCGGGGCACCGTGCCTTTTCGTGGGCGTCGCCGACGGAGGCGTCCGCGCATCTGGCCGGTCCCGGCCGCAAGGTACGGACTTCGGGCAGCCGACGCGCGCTCCCGGTTCTCCTGTCCGCCGCGCGTGATGACCTCGCTTCTCATCTCGGCGAATCGGACGTTCGTCGAGAAACCGGATGCGGATCCTGTCAAGGTAGAGGTCCAATGCCCGCCACGCGTTCCACTCGTCCCAGCGCACCGCCGACCGCTCGCGGGCCGGCGGTGCGCGGAGCTGTCGACGACTGCGACGCATCGGCCGACCGGCGACCCCTGTGGACGACCCAGCAGCAGCACATGCAGCAGCACGTTCATGTACCGCCGGGCATCGACAACGAGCTGTACACCGATCTCAGGACCGCGATGCTCTTCGGCGACGCCGAAGTCGGACTGATCGCCTTGTTCTCCGGGCCGATGCCCATGTCACCTGACTCACCCCCCGAGATCTCTGCAGGCACTTCTCGACAAAGGAGGCTTCATGGAGTTCAATCCCGCCGTCAACGGTGACCGGGCAATCGACCGCTCCAAGGACGTGACGGCGTTACCCGATTTGTCGCACGGTGTTTCGCGTTCCGGACCGGTCCGCGAACGCAGACCCGTCTACGTCGATCTTCTCCCGCCCTGCAACGCAGGATGCCCTGCGGGAGAGAACATCCAGGCGTGGCTGGCGCACACCACCGCGGGTCATCCCGAACAGGCGTGGCGCGAGCTGACCCTCAACAATCCGTTCCCGGCAATTCACGGCCGGGTGTGCTATCACCCCTGCGAAAGTGTCTGCAACCGGGCCAACCTGGACAGCGCAGTGTCGATCCACTCGGTGGAGCGGTTCCTCGGGGACGCCGGAATCGAGAAGGGCTGGCAATTCGAGCCGCCGGCCACCCTCACCGGCAAGCGGGTGCTCGTCATCGGTTCCGGTCCCAGTGGCCTGTCGGCTGCCTACCACCTACGCCGACTCGGCCACGAGGTCGAGATCCGCGACGCCGGTCCGCAGCCCGGCGGAATGATGCGCTACGGCATCCCGTCCTACCGCCTGCCACGCGATGTGCTCGACGCCGAGATCGGCCGGATCACCGCGATGGGCGTCCGGATCATCTGCGATTACCGGGTCGAGGACCTGGGTCTGGAGCGGCAACAGGGTGGCTTCGACGCCGTGTTCGTCGCGATCGGCGCCCATCTGGCCAAACGGGTCGACATTCCGGCGAGCGATGCCGCCCCGATCGTGGATGCGGTGGACTTCCTTCGCACCGTCGCGTCCGGCGGCCAACCGGTGATCGGTCGGCGGGTCGCGGTCTACGGCGGCGGCAACACCGCCTTCGACGCCGCCCGCGTCGCCCGGCGACTCGGTGCCGAAGAGACGGTGATCGTGTACCGGCGAACCCGCGGGCAGATGCCGGCCCATGAGGAGGAGGCGCAGGACGCCGAGCGCGAGGGCGTGCGAGTCAACTGGTTGCGGACGATCACGGCCTTCGAGGGCGAGGAACTGCAGATCGAGGTCATGGAGTTGGACGCGGCCGGCTTCCCGCAACCGACGGGGCGCTTCGAAACCCTGGCGGCGGACACCGTGATCATGGCAGTCGGGCAGGTCGCCGAGACGGGGTTCCTGCACACCCTGCCGGGCGTCGAATTCGAATCCGACGGCACGGTCAAGGTCAACTCCTCTCTGATGACGGGCTGTCCGGGCGTCTTCGCCGGCGGTGACATGGTGCCCAGCGAGCGCACCGTGACTGTCGGGGTGGGGCATGGCAAGAAGGCCGCCAGGCACATCGACGAGTGGCTGCGTTCGGTGCCTGCGTCCAACCGGCCCAAGCACCCGACCGCGACGTTCGACAAGCTGCACCTGTGGTACTTCGGTGACGCCGCCCGTCAGCAGCACCCGGAGCTGACACCAGAGGAAAGCATCACCGGGTTCGCGGAGGTGGTTCGCGGGCTGACAGCGGACGGGGCGCTGTATGAGGCCACCAGATGCCTGTCCTGCGGCAATTGCTTCGAGTGCGACGGGTGCCTCGGGGCGTGCCCGGAGGATTCGGTGATCAAACTCGGACCCGGCAATCGCTACCGGTTCGACTACAACACCTGCACCGGCTGTGGCGCATGTTACGAGCAGTGCCCGGTGCACGCCATCGACATGGTTCGGGAGATCCAGTCATGACACGGTCCACGATCGACGGCAACGAGGCGGCCGCATCCCTGGCCTACCGGCTCAATGAGATCTGCTGCATCTACCCGATCACCCCGGCCTCGCCGATGGCCGAGTTGGCCGACGAATGGTCCAGCAAGGGCAGGCCCAATGTCTGGGGCACCGTGCCGACCGTGGTGGAGATGCAAAGTGAGGCCGGCGCGGCGGGGGCGCTGCACGGCGCCCTGCAGAGCGGTTCGCTGGCGACGACCTTCACCGCATCGCAGGGATTGCTGTTGATGATCCCGAACATGTACAAGATCGCCGGCGAGCTGACCTCGGCCGTCATCCACGTGGCCGCCAGATCGCTGGCTGCGCAAGGACTGTCGATCTTCGGTGACCACCAGGACGTGATGGCGGTGCGGCAGACGGGCTGGGCAATGCTGTCCGCCGGATCGGTACAGGAATGTCACGATCTGGCGCTCGTCGCACAGGCCGCGACGCTGCGCACCAGGGTGCCGTTCGTGCACTTCTTCGACGGGTTCCGGACGTCCCACGAACTGAACACGATCGAATTGCTGGACGACGACGACCTCAGGGCGATGGTGCCCGAGGAGCTGGTCCGGGCGCACCGTGACCGCGCGCTGTCTCCTGAACGTCCCTTCATCCGCGGCACCGCGCAGAACCCCGACATCTATTTCCAGGCCCGCGAGACGGTCAATCCCTTCTACGACCGGACGCCGCAGGTGGTCCAGGATCTGATGGATCAGCTTGCCGAGCGCACCGGCCGATCGATGCGCATCGTCGAGTACAGCGGGCACCCCGAGGCCGACCGGGTCGTGGTGCTCATGGGATCCGGTGTCCAGACGGCGCAGGACACCGCAGCGGTCCTGATGGATCAGGGCGAGCGGGTCGGTGTCGTGCAGGTCCGGCTGTACAGACCCTTCCCGGCACAGGCCCTGCTCGACGCGCTGCCTCCGACGGTCAGCCGGATCGCCGTGCTCGACCGGACGAAGGAGCCGGGTTCCATCGGCGAACCCCTGTTCCTGGACGTCGTGGCGGCCCTGAACGACGCCTACGCAGACGGCAAGCTGGCCGTCATGCCCCGGGTGACAGGGGCCCGATACGGCCTGTCCTCCAAAGAGTTCACCCCGGCAATGGTGGCCGGCACGTTCGCCGAACTGGCCCGTGACCACCCTCGCAGTCGCATCACGATCGGCATCAACGACGACGTGGGCGGCACCAGCATCAGCTATGACCCGACGCTGGACATCGAACCCGCGGACAGCGTGCGCGCGGTCTTCTACGGCCTGGGGTCGGACGGTACCGTCGGCGCCAACAAGAACACCATCAAGATCCTGGGCGCCGAGGACAATCTCTTCGCGCAGGGCTATTTCGTCTACGACTCGAAGAAGTCGGGTTCGCAGACGGTGTCCCATCTCCGCTTCGGTCCCAGGCCGATCAGGGCCTCTTACCTGGTGACCAGCGCGAGCTTCGTCGGCTGCCATCAGTTCAACCTGTTGGAGCAGGCCGATGTGCTGGGCAGGGCCGCACACGGCGCGACGCTGCTGGTGAACTACCGGCATCGTCCGGAAACGCTCTGGGACGCACTTCCGCGGCCCGTGCAACAGCAGATTCTCGACAAGGACATCACCGTGTACGCCGTCGACGCCGGGCGCATCGCCCGTGACGTCGGGATGGCCGGCAGGACCAACATCGTCCTGCAGACCTGCTTCTTCGCGATTTCCGGCGTGCTGCCGCGGGAGGAGGCCATCGCGAAGATCAAGACCGCGATTTCGAAGAGCTACGGCAAACGCGGACCAGAGGTCGTGGCGAAGAACCATGCCGCCGTTGATCGCTCGCTCGCCGGACTGGTTCAGATCAAGATCCCCGAAATGGTCAGCGCGACCCGGGGCCTGCCACTGCCGGTGCCTTCGAGCGCCCCGGAGTTCGTGCGCACGGTGACCGGCGAGATGATGGCGGGCCGAGGTGATCTGCTGCCGGTCAGCATGCTTCCGGTTGACGGGACTTACCCGACGGGCACCGCCGCCTACGAGAAGCGGAACATCTCCGAACTCGTCGCGGTGTGGGATCCCGATTCGTGCATTCAATGCGGCAACTGCAGTTTCGTGTGCCCGCACAGCGTGATCCGTTCCAAGCTCTTCGGTCAGGACAAGCTCGAGGGCGCACCCGATGGCTTTGCGTCGGCACCGTTGAACGCGGTCGGCCTGCCCGATACCCGTTACTCGCTGCAGGTGTACGTGGAGGATTGCACCGGTTGCGGGCTGTGCGTCGAGGCGTGCCCGGTGGTGGCGCCGGACGACCCGGTCAAGAAGGCGATCAATCTGGACCTTCGTGAACCTTTGGTGGCGGCCGAACGGGACAACATCGACTTCTTCGAGACATTGCCGGTCAGCGACCGGTCCAGGGTGGATTTCGGCACCGTCCGCGGGACCCAGTTCCTGCTTCCGCTGTTCGAGTTCTCCGGTGCCTGCGCGGGTTGCGGAGAAACCCCCTACCTCAAATTGCTGTCGCAGCTCTTCGGCGACCGGCTGATGATCTCCAACGCGACCGGATGTTCGTCGATCTACGGCGGGAACCTGCCCACCACCCCGTGGACGGCGAACGAGCAGGGACATGGCCCGGCCTGGTCGAACTCGCTGTTCGAGGACAACGCCGAGTTCGGTCTCGGCTTCCGGTTGACCGCGGATGGGCACACCGATCTGGCGCGCAGGAAGCTCGGCGAACTCCGCGACGTCATCGGCGCGCAGCTGGTGGACGAGATCCTCGACGCACCACAGATCACAGAATCCGAGCTGCGGGCACAGCGCGAGCGGGTGAGCGAACTCAGACATCGACTCGCCGAACAGAGCGGTTCGATTGTCGATGACCTGAGCAGCGTCGTCGACCACCTCGTCAGGCGCAGCGTGTGGATCGTCGGCGGCGACGGCTGGGCCTACGACATCGGTTCCGGCGGCGTGGACCACGTGCTGGCCAGTGGGCGCAATGTCAACATCCTGGTGCTGGACACCGAGGTCTACTCCAACACCGGCGGTCAGATGTCCAAGTCGACGCCGCTCGGCGCGGTCGCGAAGTTCGCCGCGTCAGGCAAGCAGGTGGCCAAGAAAGACCTTGCACTGCAGGCGATCTCCTACGGAAATGTGTACGTCGCGCGGGTTGCAATGGGCGCCGATCCACAGCAGACCCTGGCGGCTTTCCGCGAGGCGGAGGCCTACGACGGAACATCGTTGATCATCGCCTACAGCCATTGCATCGCCCACGGCATCGAACTGCGCGACGGCCTCGACCAGCAACATCGGGCCGTTGCCAGCGGCTATTGGCCGCTGGTTCGTTACGACCCCGTCGCGCGCGCCCTGGGTGACAATCCTTTCCTCCTGGATTCCCCCCGGCCGCGGATCAAACTGACCGATTACATCTACCGGGAACTGCGCTACCGCTCGCTGGTGAACACCAACCCGGAGGAGGCCGAAAGGCTGCTGGGGTTGGCTCAGCAGTCGGTCGACCAACGGTGGGCTGTCTACGAGGAAATGGCCACCCGAGGCGCCAATCGGTTCCCGGCCGACCCCCGCGGGGAGGGATGACATGGAGCTGACAACGCGATACCTGGGCCTGTCCCTGCGGAATCCGCTGGTCGCCTCGCCGTCACCGATGTCGCAGACCGTCGACGGTGTGCGGCGCATGGCAGACGGCGGGGTGGGCGCCGTGGTCCTCTATTCCTTGTTCGAGGAGCAACTTCTGCGTGAGGCCGAACGCGACAGCAGGCTGGCCTGGGCCGGCGCGGAAAGCTTCGGTGAGGCGCTGTCGTACTTCCCGGAGGCTGTCGACCCTGCGGAATCCGATCCGGGCCCACGCCGATATCTCAGCCTGCTGGAGCGGTCGGCGAGGGCCGTCGAGATACCGGTGATCGGCAGTTTGAACGGGGTCACGCCGGGCGGCTGGTCCCGATACGCGACGGCGATGCAGGACGCCGGGGCCGCGGCCATCGAGCTGAACATCTACTACCTGCCCGGAGATCCGCACATCACCGGCCGGGAGGTCGAGCAGCGTCATCTGGACGTGCTCGACTCGGTGAAAAGTGCCGTCTCGGTGCCGGTGGCGGTCAAGCTGAGCCCCTACTTCAGCGCCATGGGCGAGATGGCCAGCCAACTCGATCGGGCCGGCGCCGACGGCCTGGTGCTGTTCAACCGGTTCCTGCAACCCGACATCGACCCGGAGACGCTGAAAGTTGCCTCTGCGGTGAAGCTGTCGCACCCGTCGGAAGCGAGATTGCCACGGACCTGGATCTCGCTGCTGCGTGGACGCGTCCAGGCGTCGCTGGCCGCGACAACCGGCGTCGCGGATGCCACCGACGTGGTGTCGTATCTGCTGGCCGGGGCCGACGTGGTGATGACAACGTCGGCGCTGCTCCGGCACGGCCCGCAACATGCTTCAGTCCTGCTCGATGGCGTGGCGGAATGGATGCAGCGCAAGGGATTCGACAGCGTCGATCAGGTGCGCGGACTGCTGGCCGCAGCCACCGGTGAGGATCACAGCGCCCACGAGCGCAGCAGCTACGTCAGTGCGATGCGCAGGGCGAACACGGGGCTGTACGGCTCATGGTGACACCAGGGCAGGACGTCATGGCAGAGCAGATCCCGCCGAGAACGATCGGTGTCGCCGGACTGCAGGCCCTGATCGATGCCCTGGCGGCGCGCGGCTACGCGGTGATCGGTCCCACGGTCAGCGGTGGCGCAATCGTGAACGCCCCCATTCGGACGGTCGACGACCTGCCCCGCGGCTGGGGCGACGAGCAGGAATCCGCCCACTACCGGCTGCGCCGCCGGGATGACGACGCCTTCTTCGGCTTCGCCGCCGGCGCACAGTCGGCCAAGCCGGTCTTCTTCCCCACCGACGAGTTGCTCTGGCGCGGCCGCCGTTCGCGCGAGGGGTTCACCGTGGAACCCGAGCCCGCCGGCGGGACCGGCGCGACGACGGCCGAGCAGACGCCCTACGCCCTGCTCGGCGTCCGCTCCTGCGACCTGCACGCCATCGCCATTCACGACCGGGTCCTCACCGGACGGGTCCAGGCGGACGCGCATTACGTCGCCCGGCGCAGCGGAGCGTTCATCGTGTCCGTCAGCTGCACCGATCCGGGTGGCACCTGTTTTTGCGTGTCGATGGGTACCGGCCCCCGACCCGAGGGCGGCAGCGCGGCGCGATTCGACCTGTCGCTCACCGAACTGCTCGATGATGGCGTTCACCGGTTCGTCGTCGAGGTGGGATCCGAGCGGGGCGCCGAGGTACTGGCGGACATCTCGGCGCCCGCGGCACCGATGGAGGATCTCTCCGCCGCGGACGCGGTGGCGACCTCCGCGGCCGCCCGGATGGGCCGCACGCTGGACACCGATGGGCTGAAGGAACTGCTGTACGCGAGTGTCGAAAGTCCCCGCTGGGATGACGTCGCGTCCCGGTGCCTGGCCTGCACCAACTGCACGATGGTCTGCCCGACCTGCTTCTGCACCACCGTGAACGACGTCTCGGACCTCACCGGCGACCTCGGTGAACGGCATCGGGTGTGGGACTCGTGCTTCGATGCGGACTTCTCCTACATCCACGGCGGCACGGTGCGGGAATCGACGAAATCCCGCTACCGGCAGTGGATGACGCACAAGCTCGGTTCCTGGATCGACCAGTTCGGGACGTCCGGCTGTGTCGGCTGCGGCCGGTGCGTCACCTGGTGCCCGGCCGCCATCGACATCACGGCCGAGGCTGCGGCGCTCCGCAGCACGGCTCAGTCGTCACGGACGGTCTGAGGCGATCACATGCAGACCATCGACCAGTACCTTCCCGAGCACCCGTTCTTCGACGGTCTGGACACCTCGATCACCGACCTGCTGGCGGGATGCGCGACCAACGTGCATGTGCGGGCGGGCGAGTTCGTCTTCCGGGAAGGTGAACCGGCGGACCACTTCTACGTGCTCCGGCATGGCCTGGTGGCCATCGAGGTCCGTACGCCCGTACGCGGGGTGGTGTTGGACACGCTCGCCGATGGTGACGTCGTGGGCTGGTCGTGGATGGTGCCGCCGTATCGCTGGACGTTCGACGCCCGCGCCACCGCGGAGACCAGCGCCGTCGCTTTCGACGCCGCCTGCCTGCGCGCCAAATGTGATGCCGAACCACGCATCGGGTACGAGCTCACGAAGCGGTTCGTCGGGGTGATGAACCAACGGCTGCAGTCGTCCCGGATCCGGCTGCTCGACATCTACGGCAATTCCGTTGACTAGCCTCGGCAACCGCCAGGCGGCCGGCCCGCCAACGCCGACCGGCGATCCCATGCTGCCCCGGCCGTTCGTCGTCCGCCGCACCCGACAGGACACCCGGGACACCTACACACTGGAACTCGAGCCCACCGACGGCGAGTCGCTGTCCTGGTCGCCCGGCCAGTTCTCCATGTTGCACGCCTTCGGGGTCGGCGAGGCACCCATCTCCATCAGCGGTGACCCGGACCGCCGGAGCGTGATCGAGCACACCATCCGCAACGTCGGGTCGGTCACCGCGGCGCTGGTGGCCGCCGGTCCGGGAACGGTGCTCGGTGTGCGCGGACCGTTCGGCACCGGCTGGGGCGTGAGGTCCGGGCAGGGTGGTGACGTCGTCTTCGTCGCCGGCGGGATCGGCCTGGCCCCGCTGCGCCCGGCCATCCTCGAGCTGATCGCGCGTCGTGAGGACTACGGCCGTGTGGTGCTCCTCTACGGTGCGCGCACCCCGGAGGACATCCTGTTCACCGATGACCTGCGGAGTTGGGCCGAGCGGCACGGCATCGTCGTCGAGGTCACTGTCGATAACGGCCAGCACGCCTGGCGCGGCCGGGTCGGGCTCGTCACCCACCTGGTCACCAGGGCCGGGTTCGACGCAGTCCGGGCGCTGGCCCTGGTCTGCGGCCCCGAGGTGATGATGCGTTACGCGGCTCAAGCACTCTCCGACCGCGGAGTACGGCCGGACCGCATGCGGCTGTCGATGGAACGGAACATGAAGTGCGGCGTGGGATTGTGCGGGCACTGCCAGCTCCGCGAGCTGTTCCTGTGCGTCGACGGCCCGGTGCTCGGCTACGACCGGTTGTCCCCGCTGATGGCCCGAGCGGAGCTGTAGCCATGACGATCCCGGACGACCGCACCCTGACCACGCCGAAGCTCGCGGTCTGGAAATTCGCCTCGTGTGACGGCTGCCAGCTGACCCTGCTGAATTGTGAGGACGAGCTGATCCCGCTTGCCGGCCAGGTGCAGATCGCCTATTTCCCGGAGGCAACCCGCGCGGTCGTCGAAGGGCCGTACGACGTGTCGCTCGTCGAGGGCTCGGTGACCACACCGGAGGAACTGGAGAGAATCCAGCGGATCAGGGCGATGTCGCGGCGACTGATCACCATTGGTGCCTGCGCGACCAGTGGCGGCATCCAGGCGCTGCGTAACTTCGGCGACGTCGCCGAATTCCGGTCGATCGTCTACGCCCATCCGGAGTACCTGTCGACCTTGTCCCGGTCGACACCGATCTCGGCGCACGTCAGCGTCGACTTCGAACTCCGCGGCTGCCCGATCAACAAACACCAACTACTCGAGGTTCTCGCGGCGGCGATCCAGGGCCGCAAGCCTCGGATTCCCTCCTACAGCGTGTGTGTCGAATGCAAACGCCGCGGGACGATCTGTGTCGCGGTGGCGAACGGGACTCCATGCCTCGGCCCGGTCACCCAGGCAGGCTGCGGCGCGCTCTGCCCTGCCTTCGACCGTGGCTGCTACGGCTGCTTCGGCCCGCAGGACACACCCAACACGGCCTCGCTGGCGAACCGGCTGCTCTCCCTGGGGATGCGGCAGGGCGACGTGATGCGCATCTACCGCACGTTCAACGCGGCCTCGGAGCCGTTCCGGCGCGAGTCGGAGCGGCACGAGGCCGTGCTGTCAGCAGCGGCGCCGGACGACGGAACGGGGGCGTCATGAGCCACAAGCTGACCGACGGCGGCCAGGTGATGCACGTCGGCACGCTCTCCCGGGTGGAGGGCGAGGGCGCCATGCACATCGAGTACTCCGGTGGCCAGGTCACCAAGGTCGAGCTGCGCATCTACGAGCCACCCCGGTTCTACGAGGCTTTCCTTCGCGGGCGGGCCTGGACCGAGCCACCCGACATCACCGCCCGGATCTGCGGGATCTGCCCGGTCGCGTACCAGATGAGCTCCTGCTGGGCGATCGAGGACGCTTGCGGCGTCGCGGTTCCCGAGGCCATCCGGCTGATGCGGCGGCTGTTGTACTGCGGCGAGTGGATCGAGAGCCATGCGCTGCACATCTTCCTGCTGCACGCGCCCGATTTCCTGGGCTACGACGGGGCCATCGAGATGGCCGCGGACCACCCGGCGGTGGTCGAGCGCGGACTGCGGCTGAAGAAGGCCGGCAACGACCTGATGGACCTGGTCGGCGGACGCTCGGTGCATCCGATCAACGTGCGGATCGGCGGCTTCTACAAGATGCCGACGGTGGCCGACCTGCGCCGCATCCGCCCGGTCCTGGAACGTGCGCGGGACGAGGCGGTCGAAACGGTCCGGCTGGTGGCGGGTTTCGACTTCCCGGAGATGGAGCAGCCGTACGAGTACCTCTCGCTGCGGCCGGCCGTCGGCTACCCGATCGAGTCGGGCAGCGTCGTCACCACGGCAGGCAAAGCCTTTGCAGTACAGGACTTCACCCGGCACATCCAGGAGCAGCACGTCGAATGGTCGAACGCGCTGCACGCCACCCTGGACGGCGAATCACCCTATGTCGTCGGCCCGCTCGCCCGGTACACGCTGAACTTCGACCGGCTGTCGCCGATCGCTCAGGACATCGCCCGCGAAGTGGGACTGGGTACGAGTTGCCGCAATCCGTTCCGCTCGATCATCGTCCGCGCCGTCGAGCTGGTGTACGCCTACGACGAGGCGATCCGGATCATCGACGGCTGGCAGGACGGGGTGGCCCCGGCCGTGCCGGTGCCGCCCAGGGCGGGTGAAGGTTTCGGCGGGAGCGAAGCACCGCGTGGCGTGTTGTTCCACCGGTACGTGCTCGACGAGGCGGGGATCATCACCGACGCCCAGATCGTGCCGCCGACATCGCAGAACCAGCCCAGCATCGAGGCCGACCTGGCAACGATGGTGCAGACATGGTCCGACCTGGACGACCACGCGTTGTCCCACCGATGCGAACATGCGATCCGCAACTACGACCCGTGCATCTCCTGCGCGACGCACTTCCTGGATCTGACGGTGAAGCGGTCGTGACGACCCCGTCGGCATCCTCACCGGCCGGCCCGGATTTCGCGCTCGTGGTGGGTCTGGGCAGTCCGGATCGCGGTGACGACGCGGTAGGCCCTGTGGTGGCCCGCCGCCTGGCGGCCCTGCGGCTGCCGGCGGTTCAGGTGGTCGAGCGGGAGGATCCGACGTCGCTGATCGACCTGTGGTCGAACCGGGACCTCGCCATCGTGGTCGATGCGGCCTACTCCGAAGGAATCCCAGGAACGCTGATCGTCCTGGAATCCGGGGTCGGTTGCGCGCCTTTGCCGGACGACGCCTGGAACCGCACCGGACGCGGCGGAACACATGCCTTCGGCCTGGCTGCGGCTGTGGAGTTGTCTCGCGCGCTCAACCGGCTGCCTCGGCGGCTGGTGCTCATCGGGATCGAGGCCGGACGGCTGGGACACGGCGAGCCACTGTCGACACCGGTGAGCGCAGCCGTGAATCGGGCCGTGAATGCCACCTGCCACATCTTGTCGGAGGCCGGTGCTTCGGGCACCGCCGCTGCCGTTCAGGGGGTTGATCGCTGATGTGCCTGGGCGAGCTTGCCGAGGTGGTCGATGTGGGCGCCGAGAGCGCAGTCGTGTCCGGCGACGGACGCACCCGGACCGTCAGCCTGCTCACGCTGACCGATCCGCTGAACCCGGGAGACTGGGTCGTCATCCACTCCGGTTTCGCACTCACCCGCCTCACCCCCGCAGAGGCCCGTGAGGCCACCGCACTGCGCAGCTCGTCACCGACGATCCCGGAGGGGCCCTGATGACCGACACCCCGATGACCAACAGCCCGACGGCCAACAGCCCGACGGCCAGAACCGCGATGACCAGGACCCGACGCGCGGGGCTGCTGCTGGCTTTGCTGACCGCGGTGATCAGCGGCTTCGCCATCTTCCTCAACGGATACGGCGTCAAGGCGGTCGGCAGCGCCACGGTCTACACCACGGCGAAGAACGTTGTCGCCGCGTTGGTGTTGTGCGGTGTTGTCCTCGCCGGCCGGAGGCGCGGTGTGACGGTCAGCCGGCCACACGGCCGCCGCCAGTGGTGGGGGCTGATCGCGGTCGGGGTGATCGGCGGCAGTGTGCCGTTCGTGCTGTTCTTCGAGGGCCTGGCGCGGGCGTCGTCCACCCAGGCGGCGTTCCTCAACAAGACCCTGGTGCTGTGGGTGGCGTTGCTCGCCGTCGTGGTGCTCAAGGAACGGCTGCAGGTCTGGCACTGGATAGCGATCGGGCTGCTGCTCGTCGGGCAGGCGGGGCTGTCCGGGGGATTCACCGCGTCCATGTCTTCCGGTGAGTTGCTGATCCTGGCTGCGACGCTGCTCTGGGCGATCGAGGTGATCGTCGCCAAGCGGCTGCTGGGAACGCTGTCGTCCTGGACGGTGGGCTTGGCCAGGATGGGGTTCGGCTCGGTCGCGCTGATCGGCTGGGTGCTGGCCACCGGGTCGGGTCCCGCGCTGCTGGCGATGGGCGCCGCGCAGTGGGGCTGGGTGCTGCTGACCGGCGTCATCCTCGCCGGCTATGTGGCCACGTGGTTCGCCGCGTTGAAAAGGGCGCAGGCAGTCGACGTCACCGCGGTGCTGGTGCTGGCTGCGCTGATCACCGCCGCTCTGAATGCGCTCGTCAACCGTGCATCACTGCTGCCGCAGTTGGGTTGGCTGATGGTGCTGGTCGCTGGCGGCGCCCTGGTGTGGGCGCTGGCGTGGCGGCGGGCACCGCAAGAACTGCCTGCAGCGGCATAGCCGGGTTGCTGTGACGAGCGATTCGATCACCGGACGGCGGACGGGAGCGCCCAGTGGTGCCGTGCTGTTCGGGCGGTACGCATACCCACCGAACGAACTGGGCTACTGCGGTCCCGATGCACATGCCCAGCTGCTGGAGCAGGTCGCGGCACAGGCCGATGACGGCGACCTACGCCGCCTGGTCAGGGCTTTCGACGGCGCCTGGCCGTACCTGGAACTCATCGCGGGCGCCGCCGGGATCGGCGACCCGCTCGACCGCCGGGTGGTCGAGGCGTATTGGGTGGGCAACGAGTTGCTGGATCGGGTGGGCCCGAGCGCGATGGCGCTGTCGCTCGATGACCGGTTCCGGGTCCGGGTCGGGCGTCGGGCATTCGACCGGCTCGCCGCGGTGGTGCCGGCGGGAGCCCTGCCGCATCACAGCTTTCATGTGTTCGGGGTGTACCCGTGGCTCGGCCTGCTGCGTGGGGGCAGAGTCGACGAACCGCTGCGGGTGCTGGACCGATGCCGGATCCGGTGGGGTCGGGTCACTGCGATCGCCGATGACGGCACTGCCAGGGTGATGTCCCGACCCCTCACCTGGAACGGCCGCCGCCTGGAGTTGGCGGCGCCGCGCGAGGAGCGGGCGATGCTCCACCTGGACGGGCTGGGTCTCAGCGGCCAACTCCGCCCCGGGCACTGGTGTGCGCTGCACTGGGACTGGGTCTGCGATCGGCTCGACCGGCGGCAGCTGACGGCGCTTCGCCGGTACACGCTCGATCAGCTCGACGTCGTGAACGCGCAACCCTTCCCCGCACCGGCCGCGGTTCTCGCGTAACCGACCGCCAATCGGCGCCGGCTATCACGGGTCGAGAACCTCCAGCGCCAACCACAACTCGCTGCGGGTGCCGGGGGCGTCCAGGCTGCGGCCGAGCAGTTCCTCGGCGGTGCGGATGCGGTGCCGAAGGGTGTGCCGGTGCACTCCCAGAGCGGCGGCCGATGGATCCCACTGGCCGTGGTGGGCAAGCCAGGTCCGCAGCGAGACGACGAGATCGCCCCTCCCGACCCGATCGTGCGCGATCAACGGCTGCAGCAGCGATTCGGAGAAGGCGAGAGCCTTCTCGCGGCCGAGCATCCCGGAGACGCCGGGCATCGAGATGTCGGCAAAGGACGTCACCGGTGTGCCGTGCCGGCGGCCGAAGTCCGCGGCCTGCAGCGCTTGTCGGTGGGCGGCGGCAACGTCGTCGTACGTCGTCCGTGCGGACAGTCCCACCACAATTGGTGACGAAGCAGCGAGCCGTGCGGCGAATTCGGCCGCCGCCCGCGCAGGTCCGCCCAGCAGAGCCACGTGCGTACCGTCCAGCTCGGCTGCGAGCATCGGCCCATCGAACCGTAGCCCGGCATCGCCGTGCAGGCCGGCAGTGCCCGCGCCGTCCGAGCTGTCCCCGGGCAGTGCGACCAGTACGGTGACCGGCCCGGCAGGAACGTCCATCGACAGCTCGGCGGCGACGTCCGCGGCGAGATCGGCTCGCCCGGACAGGACGAGTCGCAGGACCGCCGAGGCGAGCCGCCCGGTGGTGGTCTCCGCGCCGCGGGATTGCTCCAGCATGATCGTCAGCAGCATCACCGCCGCATTGACCAGGTGCCGCTGGGCCGGGGTGAAACCACCGGGTCGACCGACCGCCAGGAAGGCGCGGCCGCGCGGACCGGCGCCGACGGACTGCAGGCTGACGGTGTCGGCGCCAATGTCGAAGGCGGAGCTGACAGGCCCGCGGTGAGCGGCGAGAACCGCGAGTTCCGGTGCGAGCAGGGCATGTGTGCCGACCGGCGTATCCGGGGACGAGGCGATGGTCCCGCCGGCCCGATCCATCAGCAACACCCAACCCGACACCTGCCGGGACAACTGGCGCACCAGGTGATCGGGACCGGAAGGCGACAGAGCGGCGCGGGTCAGCGCCTGCTGCGCGGTGAAGGTCTTGGTCACCGCCGCGTACTCGTCCGCGGCCAGCGCCCGCGACACCGCTCTGCTGATCGCGATGAACGGGGTGCCGTGCGGCACCTCGACCAGGGCGAGCCCGTGACGCCGCGCCGCCGCGACCAGCTCGTGGGGGACGCTGTCGTGACTCAGCCCGGTGCCGAACCCCAGTCCGACCACCGAGGCGCCGATCAGCCGCCGCACATACGTTTCCGCGGAAACGTCGCCTGCCCCGTCGGCCGACGCGGCAAGTCCGGTGGTCAGAAGCAGTTCGCCGCCGCTGAGGAAGGGCGTCGGATCGCCTAGTTCACTGACGTGCACCCAGGTGATCGGGCGATCGGCGGCACCCTCGGCCAGCTGCAGCAACCCCAGTTCAGGAGTAGAAAGCAGATTCCGGATGGTCATCGGCATGGGAACACCCCAGGCGGGAGACCGGGTGCCAGTTTGTACATGTTGCTGATTCTAATGCGCCACTTCTGCCATTCCCACTCAACGTGTGGATCGGCGAGGCTGGTGATCTACCGCCGAGAGGAGCCGCACTGATGACCGTTGCGACGCAAGATCTGGTCCAGGAACGCCGACTGGTCACCGAATTGCCGGGACCGCGTTCCCGCGAACTGTTCGCCCGGCGCCAGGCGGCTGTCTCGGCTGGTGTCGGCACCACGTTCCCGGTCTTCATCGATCGTGCGGGTGGCGGCGTACTGGTCGACGTCGACGGGAATTCGCTGATCGACCTGGGATCGGGCATCGCCGTTGTCAGCGTGGGCAACTCGGCGCCGCACGTGGTCGAGGCGGTCACCGACCAGGTGCGCGCGTTCACCCACACCTGCTTCATGGTCACCCCGTACGAGGGTTACGTGGAGGTCTGCGAGCAACTCGCCGCCGTCACCCCCGGCAACCACGCCAAGAAGTCCGCCCTGTTCAACTCCGGTTCCGAGGCCGTGGAGAACGCGGTCAAGATTGCCCGGCACGCCACCGGCCGCACGGCGATCGTGGTGTTCGACCACGCCTATCACGGTCGGACGAACCTGACGATGGCGCTGACCGCGAAGAACATGCCGTACAAGGACGGGTTCGGGCCGTTCGCCCCCGAGGTCTACCGGGTGCCGATGTCCTACCCCTACCGGGACGGCGACGTCACCGGGGCACAGGCCGCGCAGCGAGCGATCGACATCATCACCGCCCAGGTCGGCGCCTCCAGGGTGGCTGCCGTGCTGATCGAGCCGATCCAGGGCGAAGGCGGCTTCATCGTCCCCGCCGAGGGTTTCCTGCCGGCCATCGCCTCGTGGTGCACGGACAACGGCGCGCTGCTGATCGCCGACGAGATCCAGACCGGTTTCTGCCGCACCGGCGCCTGGTTCGCCTCCGACCACGAGGGCGTGGTCCCCGACCTGATCACTACCGCCAAGGGCATCGCCGGCGGTCTCCCGCTGGCCGCGGTCACCGGCCGCGCCGAGGTCATGGATGCCGTCCACACCGGTGGCCTCGGCGGCACCTACGGCGGCAACCCGATCGCCTGCGCCGCCGCGCTGGGCGCCATCCGCACGATGCGCGAACTCGATCTTGCCGGTGCGGCAAGGGATATCGAATCCACGATGATGGAGCGTCTGCGTTCGATGCAGTCGCGGCACGACGTCATCGGCGACATCCGGGGACGCGGCGCGATGATCGCGATGGAACTGGTCAAGCCCGGCACCACCGAGCCGAATCCAGCACTGGCCGGTGCCATCGCAAAGGCCTGCCACGCGCAGGGCGTCGTCGTGCTGACCGCGGGAACCTATGGCAACGTGCTCCGCTTCCTGCCGCCGTTGGTGATCCCGCAGGAGTTGCTCCGCGAGGGTCTGGACGTCCTGGAACAGGTCGTGGACGCCCAGGCCGCCGGCTGACCCACAGCAGCAGGGCACGCACACACGGGCCCGAACACGTGATGCACAGCGACTTTTCGAAAGGACATGCCCGATGAGTGTTTCGGACGAACAGATTGCCCGGGTTCTGAACGCGGTCCCCAAGGGGCTGCTGATCGGGGGCAAGTGGATCTCGACCGACAAGACCGTCCCGGTGGAGGATCCGTCGACCGGAAAGGTCCTGGCCAGCGTCGCGGACGCCTCCCCCGAGCAGGGCATCGAGGCGCTCGACGCCGCGGTCGCCGCCGGCGCCGACTGGGCAGCCACCGACCCGCGCCAACGCGGCGAGATCCTGCGCAGGGCATGGGAACTGCTCACCGAACGCGCCGAGGACATCGCCCTGCTGATGACACTGGAGATGGGCAAGCCGCTGGCCGAGGCCCGCGGTGAGGTCGTCTACGGCTCGGAGTTCTTCCGCTGGTTCTCCGAGGAGGCCGTCCGCATCGCCGGCCGGTACTCCGTCGCGCCCAGCGGCAACACCCGGCTGCTGACCATGAAGCAGCCCGTTGGTCCTGTCTACGCGATCACGCCGTGGAACTTCCCGCTGGCCATGGGCACCCGCAAGATCGGTCCCGCGCTCGCTGCCGGGTGCACGGTCGTCATCAAGCCGGCCGCCCAGACCCCGCTCACCACTCTGGCGCTGGCTGCGGTGCTGATCGAAGCCGGGCTGCCCGACGGTGTCCTCAACGTCATCACCACCTCGTCGTCGGGCGCCGTGTCCGCGCCGATCATCGCCGACCCGCGGCTGCGCAAACTGACCTTCACCGGGTCCACCGCGGTCGGCCAGAAGCTGATCGAGCAGTCCGCGCAGCAGGTGCTCAAGGTGTCGATGGAGCTCGGTGGCAACGCCCCGTTCCTGGTCTTCGAGGACGCCGATCTGGACAAGGCCGTCGACGGCGCGATGCTCGCGAAGATGCGCAACATCGGTGAGGCCTGCACCGCCGCGAACCGCTTCCTCGTGCACGAGTCCGTGGCCGCGGAGTTCTCGCAGCGTCTCGCCGACCGGATGGGCGCGATGACGATCGGCCGCGGCATCGAGGACGGCGTCACCGTCGGCCCGCTGGTCGACTCGGCAGCCGTCGAGAAGGTCACCGAACTGGTCGCCGACGCGGTCGACAAGGGCGCCACCGTCGTCACCGGCGGGACAGCGATCGACGGCCCCGGCTACTTCTACCCGCCCACCGTGCTCACCGGCGTCCCGACCACGGCCAACGTCTTCCGCGAGGAGATCTTCGGGCCGGTGGCGCCGATCATCACCTTCTCGACCGACGACGAGGGCATCGCCAAGGCGAACGACACCGAGTTCGGCCTGGTCGCGTACGCCTTCACCGAGAACCTGACCCGGGCACTGACCGTGGCCGAGCGATTGGAGACCGGGATGGTCGGCATCAACCAGGGCATCGTGTCCAATCCGGCGGCGCCGTTCGGCGGCGTCAAGGCGTCCGGGCTCGGCCGCGAGGGCGGCGTCGAGGGCATCGAGGAGTACCTGGAGACGAAGTACGTCGGCATCAAGCTCTAACAGCTCCCCTGTAGGTAACGGCTGAGATGACACACATGTGTGTCATCTCAGCCGTTTCTGTTATGTTCCGGGAGTGTCCACCGACGCGGAACTGACCTTCGCCGATCACGTCGGCCGGTTCTATGCGCGGCAGTACGCCTTCCCGCCGATGGCCGGACGGCTGCTCGGCTTTCTGCTGGTGTGCGAACCGCCGGAACAGACGATCGATGAACTCGGTGACGCGCTGCTGGCCAGTCGAAGCGCCATCACCGGAGCCGTGAAGTTGCTGGAGGGCTACGGCGTCGCACGGCGGACCCGGGCCGCTGGGCAACGGGTGGACCGAGTCAGCGTCACTGCGGCCAGTCAGCAGCCACAGAACTTCGACGCCGCCCTGCATCTCGAACATGCAGCGCTGTTCCGGGAAGGTCTGGCGCTGCTCGCCGACGCCACCCCGGAGCGACGGGCACCGCTCGAGGAGATGGTCGCGCTGGCCGAATTCCTCAGCGCGCGACTCCCGGCGCTGCGGGATGAGTGGCTGGTCCATCGCGAACAGCTCAGGGCTACCGGCGAGCTGCCGACGGGAGCCGAAACCCATGAGCAAACGAGAGGCGATGCGCCATGACCGATCCGGAGCTTGCGGCACTGCGGGCGGGCGCCGACAACGGCGACCGCGATGCATGTGACGAACTCGTCCAGCTCGCTGGTGAGCTCGGCGACACGGCTGAACTCCGTCGGCTCGCCGACGCGGGAAGCTCCGACGCCGCCGACGAACTCGTGCAGCTCGCCGGCGAGCGCGGAGACATCGACGAACTCCGCCGGCTCTCCGACCGCGGAAGCATCACGGCGACCGACGAGTTGATCCAGGTGGCCTCCGACATGGGCCACACCGGTGAATTGCAGCGTCTGGCCGACCTGGGCAACACCACGGCGGCCGAGCAACTGGCGGAACTCACCGGCGAATAGGTTGGGTGATTGCCTCGACGCAGATATTCCCGCGGCCATTGAGTGAAAGATCGCACGCGGGGTCTTCTCGCGAGGGTGCCTGGATCAGCATGATGGAGGTGAGCCCGGGAGGCATACATGGCGAACGATCGGCACAAAGTTGTCGTGATCGGCGGCGGATTCGGTGGCCTCAATGTCGCACGGGCGCTGGCCAAGGCGCCGGTGGACGTGACCATCGCGGATCGCACCAACCACCATCTTTTCCAGCCGTTGCTGTACCAGGTGGCGGCCGGCATCATGTCGCCCGGTCTCATCGCGCCCGCGCTGCGCAGCGTGATCCGCAAGCAGAAGAATGCGCGGGCCCTGCTGGCCGAGGTGCACGACATCGACGTCGACAACAGGGTGGTCCGCGCGTCCGCACCCGACGGCCGGCCGGTCGACCTGCCCTACGACTCGCTCGATCGTCGCGGCCGGAGCATCCCACTCGTATTTCGGGAAGGATCAGTTCGCGGAATACGCACCCGGGATGAAGACCGTCGAGGACGCTCGTTACCTCCGGGACGGGATTCTCTCGAAATTCGAGATGGCCGAGCTGGCAACGGATCCGCAGGAGCGTGCGGAGTGGCTGACGTTCGTCGTGATCGGTGCAGGACCGACGGGCGTCGAACTGGCCGGGCAGCTCGCCGAACTGGCGCACAAGGTGCTGCCGGAGGAATACCGCTCGGTGAACACCAACGAGGCCCGCATCCTGTTGCTCGAAGGGGCACCGACGGTGCTGCCGCCCTTTGCGCCGAAACTGCAGAAGTACACCAAGCGTCAACTGGAGAAGATGGGCGTCGAGGTCCGGGTGGACACCATGGCCGTCGACATGGACCACGAGTCGATCACGGTCAAAGGACCTGACGGAATGGAAACCATCCGCGCCCGCACCCGCATCTGGGCGGCGGGCGTGCAGGCCTCACCGCTGGCCACCTTGCTCGCGGAGAAGACCGGCGCCGAATTGGACCGGGCCGGTCGCGTCGCGGTCAACCCCGACTGCAGCCTTCCTGGTCACCCGGAGGTCTTTGCCATCGGCGACATGGTGTCGTTGAACAAACTCCCCGGCGTTGCCCAGCCGGCCATGCAGGAAGGCACCTACGTCGGTGAATTGATCGAGACGCGGATCGCTGGAGAACCGGCGCCTGCGCCGTTCAAGTATTTCGACAAGGGCAGCATGGCGACCATCGGCCACAAGGCGGCGGTGGCCGACGCGTTCGGGCTCAAGTTCACCGGCTTCATCGCCTACTTGATGTGGGGCTTCATCCACGTCGCCTACCTGATCGGCTGGGGCAACCGGCTCGGCACGATGTACAACTGGGCACGCGCCGTGTGGTTCTCCAACAACCGAGCCCACCGCATCATCACCTTCGAGCGCGCCGGCACCGAACTGCCGCGCGGAATCACCTGGAGTGGACGGCCATCACCCGTGCTGCCGGCCACGGCGGCGACCCGTGACGGTGCGTCGAGCAGCGCGCCGGCCCAGGAAGTTACTGCTGTCAGCGACGAATCAGCCGCGAGTACCGCCGCGGCGCCGGCGAGGTCACTCACCGGGTGAGGACCGGAATGACCTGTCGGTCGATCATGTCGATGAAGTCGACCGAGCGCCGCCCTGACGGCGACGGACCCGGCTAGTGCACGCAAGTACCGCCATCGCGAATGCATCGCCTGCGGAAAGATCAAAGAAGGACCGTCCGCGGGCCATCCCCGCACGGACCGTGAGCATCCAGGGCACTGATGTTCGGCGACGACGATGACCACTGACGCGCCCGCCGTATCCTCGACGGGGTGAGCCTCGCCCCCGCCCCGACCGTCAGCCTCGGCCACCGTTTCGCCGGCGAACTCCCGGAACTGTCCGTTTCGTGGAGCGCCGCACGTGTTCTCGAGCCGGATCTGCTGGTACTCAACGAGAAGCTCACAGCGGACCTGGGTCTGGACCCCGAGTGGCTCCGCGGTCCCGGCGGGAGCGGTCTGCTCGTCGGCAATCTCCTGCCCGAGGGAACCGAACCGGTCGCCCAGGCCTATGCGGGACATCAGTTCGGCTTCTACTCGCCGCGGCTCGGTGACGGTCGCGCTCTGCTGCTCGGCGAGTTCATCGCACCCGACGGCACGCTGCGGGACCTGCATCTGAAGGGTTCCGGCCGGACGCCGTTCGCCCGGGGCGGTGACGGGTTCGCCGCCGTCGGCCCGATGCTGCGCGAGTACGTCGTCAGCGAGGCGATGCACGCACTGGGCATCCCGACCACCCGTGCGCTCGCAGTGGTCGCGACCCGCCGCGAGGTGCAGCGCGAGACCCCTCTCCCGGGGGCGGTTCTCGCCCGCGTGGCCAGCAGCCATCTGCGGGTGGGGAGCTTCCAGTACGCCAGGGCGACCGACGACATTGACCTGCTGCGCCGGCTGGCCGACCACGCGATCGGTCGTCACCATCCCGCCGCAGTGGGCGCCGACAATCCCTACCTGGCCCTGTTCGACGCGGTCGTCGCTGCCCAGGCGACGCTGATCGCCCGGTGGATGCTGGTCGGTTTCGTCCACGGCGTGATGAACACCGACAACATGACCATCTCCGGCGAGACCATCGACTACGGGCCGTGCGCGTTCCTCGACGCCTTCGACCCGGCGACCGTCTACTCCTCGATCGACACCGGCGGCCGCTACGCCTACCGCAATCAGCCGGTGATCGCGGAGTGGAATCTCGCTAGGCTCGCCGAGGCCCTGTTGCCGCTGCTCGACGCGGATCAGGACAGGGCGATCGGGCTGGCCACCGAGTCGCTCGGGGCGTTCCGCGAGCTGTACAGCGCAGCCTGGACGGCTGGAATGCGCGGCAAGCTCGGCCTGCCCGCCGGTGTCGGTGACGCCGACGCGCAGTCGCTGATCCAGGACCTGCTCCCCCAGCTGACGCAGAGCCGGGTGGACCACACCTCGTTCTACCGTCGTCTGGCGGGAGCGGCCCGCGGTGATACCGAGCCGATTCGAGAACTGTTCCTGGACGTCACCTCGGTCGATTCCTGGCTGCAGCGGTGGCGCGCGCTCGAACCCGACCCGGATGCGATGGACCTGGTGAACCCGGTCTACATCCCCCGCAATCACCTCGTCGAGGAGGCGCTGGACGCGGCGACCGCCGGTGATCTCGGCCCGACAGACCGGTTGGTGTCGGTGCTGGCGTCGCCGTACCAGGAGCGGCCGGCGGACGACCGGTATGCCCAGCCGGCGCCCCCGGACTTCGGCGCCTACCAGACGTTCTGCGGTACCTGAGATCTCGAAGGTGGCCCAGAACGTCCGGCGACAGCCGCTCGATGACGACACCGATCGTTTCGGCCGTACCGGAACAGCAGGTATCGAGCGGCATCTCGTTACCATTCCGCCGTGACGCCTTCCCTTGGTGAGGAACCGGCCCGGCCCCCGACCGGGCCGCCGGCCCGCCCACCGCGGCAGTCGCGCATCGAGTCCCCGTTCGCCGCCCCGCCGGCGCCCGCACCGGGCAGTGTGGTGGCATCCATGTGGTTGTGGCTCGCGTCCGGGATCATCCCGGTTCTCGGCCTGGTGTCGGCGCTGACCCGGTTCACCGACATCCGGGAGCACCTCCGCGAGGCCGCCCGTACGGCCGACGCCGGGGCGTCCGCGGAAGCGATCAGCCGAGCGGCGAGCCTCACCGCGGCGGCGGCGTTGCTCGGGCTGGCCGTCCCGGTGATCGCGCAGATCATCCTCGCGCTGTTGATGGTCAACGGGCGCGGCTGGGCGAGGTACCTGCTGATCATCGTCGCGCTGATCCAGCTGCCGATCGCCGTTCTCGCCTTCGGGGCGCTGTCGGACCAGTCGGGGCAGATGCAGAACTACCTCGAAGTCGCTATCGGACTGCTGGCCTTCGTCGTGCTGGTGGCGATCGTGCTCATGTTCCTGCCCGGTTCCCGTCGCTGGTTCGCCGGACGCCGAAGGTAGGCGGGAAGGTCGTCAGGCCGGGACGCCCGCCAGCACACCCTCGCAGCTGCGGGCGACCCCCTGACAGATCGCCACGGTGCGCCGGTCGTTGAGCGGGTCCTCGGCCAACACGCGCCAGCGGCGGACGGCGTCCCGCGCCTGCAGCCGCAGGTCCGCCGCCGACGCCGTCCCGCCCACTCCGAGCCGACTGGCGAAGGACGTGCCCGAACCGCCGAGGAGTCGTTCGGCCTCCATCACGAGATCGCCGGGCAGGGCGACGTCCGGCGAGCGCAACCGGCTCAACAGCCCGAGTTCGCGGAACTCATGGGCGCCGGCCAGCATGCGCTCGACGGCCATGCCGATGTCGGCGGATCCCGGGAGCGGGTGTTCGCGGACCAGCCGCTCCACCCCGAGCAGGGCCGATCGCGCCTTCAGCGCCGTGGCTCGCTCGGTGAACTGGACGGCGAGCAGTCGTCGGAGGGCATCCAGCCCGCTCCGGCGAACGAGATCATCGGCCAGTGCCGTCGCGTCGCGCAGTCCCCCGCGAATCATCGTGATGGACAGCCGGACCCCGTAGACGCCGAGCCGGGCGAGGAGCTGGCGTCTGACCGCCGGTTCCACGGGTATCTCCGGGAAACCGTTCACGAAACGGTCCACCGACAGCAGCAGCGAGGCGGTGACTTCCCTGGGACGGTCTGCGAGCGCCTGCAGCGCCAGGTACTCGCGCTGTTGGAGCGTCCGCCCGGTCTGGGCCAACAGGCCGGCGAGCGGGATCACCGTCTGGCACAGCCGGCGAACCGTCGGATCGTCGGCGTACCGGCGGGCGACCCGGTTCGCGGAGATCATCGCGTCGAGCCTGCCGGCGCCGATCTCGTCGGCCCGGGACAGCACACCGACGGTGTTGATCATGGTCGAGCGGCCGGCTGCCTGATCGTGGAAGGACTCCAGGAACCGGACGTCCGACGAGTGCAGGTGGCGCAGCAGGTAGACGACGGCGTCGACCTCGGTCGGCTCGTCGGTGGGAGTCAGGAAGGCGGTGCTCCGGGCGGAGACATCGACGGACAGCGAATCGATGCCCGGGGTGTCGATCAGCGTGGCGGTGTGCAGGCTCCTCGACGGCCAGTCGACGACGAGCCGATCGATGCGGTCCGGGTCGCGTCCGCCCAGATCCGGCTGCAGTCCGCGGCCCACCCGCTGCAACGGCAGCTGCTCGGCGCGACCGTCGACGCCGAGCACCGTCACCCGCGGAGCGGAGCCGTACCGGTACCAGGTCAGGATCTTCGTGCATTCCCCCGCATCGGTCGCAGCGATCTGCTCGCCGACCAGGGCGTTGAGCAGCGTCGACTTCCCGGCCTTCATCTTCCCCGCTATCGCCACCCGCAGCGGCTCGTCCAGCCGGGCCAGGTGGCGGCGGAGCCGGTCGGCGAACTTCGGGTGATCGCCATAGACCTCGATCGCCCGCCGCAGCACCACTTTGGTCGCACGGTCGAGCATCGCGCCCGAAACCTCGCCTGGCCCAGCGTGTTTCATGCCGCGTTCAGCCGCTTGAGCGCGGACGGCGGGAGGGCCTGGGCCTCCTGCCACAGGGCTTCGATCTGCCGCATCCGGACCTGTAGGGCCGCGGTGCGGCGTTCCCGGTCTGCCGCGCCGGTCCGGGCCGCGCGTTGTGCGGCGTCGACCGAGTCCGACAGCGAACGGTGCATTTCCTCCGCGATTTCCGTGAAATGGTCTCGCAGCGTGCGTTGCACGGTGCGCAGTCTGTCCCTGGATTGTTTGAGTACGTGGAGGGAGACGTCGTCCAGATGGCGGCGGACGATCATCTTGGCCTCGGCCTGCCGGCGCAGGATGCGATTGCGTTTGTCGTCGCGGACCGATTTGGCGCCCAGCAGCACACCGGCTCCCAGGGAGAACGGATTCAGCAGCGCCATACCCATGGCGCCGGTCATCAGCCCGAACATCAGCACACCGCCGTACGACCCGCGCATGCCGATGAGCACCTTGCCGCCGACCCCCACGGTGTCGGCCGGGACGCCCGCGAGCTCACCGACCGGGTCGAGAACACCGGTGGTGTCTGAGACCAGCACCTTCGGCACGTCGGCGCCGCCGGACGCTGCGAAGCATTCCGACACCTGCTCGGCCAGCCACTGCGACCGCTCGTGGGCCCAGACGAAATTTTCCGTCACCGCGCTCGCCAGTCGTTGGTCGAGCCATTCGGCGAACTGATCCCAGGTTTCGCCGGGGTCCACACCGTCCAGGATTTCCTCAGCATCCCTGGTCAGAATGCGGAGCCGATCACGGAAGTCGTACTCGATGTCGGACATCAGGTCGGTGACGCCATCGTTGAGCATGTTCTGCCAGCGGGACGAACGCTTGCGCAGAGCGCTCATGCGTTCGGTCGCCTTCTCCAGTGCCGCGACGAGATCACCGTTCCCGTCGGGGTTCTGCAGGGCCGCGATCTCGCCGCGCAGTGCCACGGCGAGGTGATCGGTCACATACCGGACATCGTTCAGCACGGCGTTGCGTGCGAGTTCCGTGGATTTCGCAAGAATGTCCTGCTGCAGGTATCTCACAAAGGCCGGGAAACCGGATTCCTCGTTGAGCTGGCGATCCTGTTCCTGCAGTGCATGCGACCGCATGCTGGACGACAGGCACATCAACGGTGCAGTGATGCCGGCGGCGAGCAGATGTGACCTGTCGAGTTCCTCGATGTGCCGCCACTCCGGGTACAGGTCGATCTTGGTCAGGACGCAGGCGACGTTGGGGCACAACCGGACCGCTTGACGCAGGAACCCGATCTCCGGCTCGGAGTACTCCTGGGCTGCGTCGGACACCATGAGAACGGCGTCCGCCCCGACCAACGCGGCCAGCGTGGCACTCGCGTGGGCGGAGTTGATGCCGCCGACACCCGGAGTGTCCACCAGCACCAATCCAGTGCTGAGCAGCTTTGCCGGGACGGTGATCTCGGCGTGCGACAATCGGCGGTCGTTGCGGGGAACACCGGCCTCGGTGATGTGCTGGGCGAGCTCGGCAATCGGAACAATCTGCCGCTGTTCGGCGGGGGCGGGGCGGGTGACCCCCTCCCGGCCCAGGGCGTGCGACTCGCAGAAGACGAGCGTTGCGGTGATCTGCGCGCCATGCCGGATCACCGTGGGGACCGCCGTGGCAACATCGTCGTCGACGGGGCAGAGGGCGGCGCCGACCAGGGCATTGATCAGCATGCTCTTGCCCTGCTTGAACTCCCCCACCACCAGAACGCGGACGTCAGAGTCCGCGAGCCGGGCAGAAGTCCCCGACAGCCGATCGAGAAGATCCTGCCGGTCGGTGGCCTCCGCCGCCGCGCGGCAGCGGTTCACAAGCTCGTCGACCTTCTGCACGCCACCGACTCCCCCACACAGCCCCGCGTCTCTCGATGGCCGCATCCTGCCCCATTCGACGCGATGGGGCCAGCGCACGGTGCAGCCCCACGGGTCGATGGACCCGCGGGGCTGTCCTGCGTGCCGGGGACGGCCGGTTACGGCACCAGCGGCACGTCCTGGTTGAAGCTGTCGTTGCCGGAGTCCTCGACGACCAAGGCGTCGCCGCCCACCAGGTTGTTGTCGTCGAACGAATCCACCGCGACCGTGTTGTCGTCGAACGAATCCACCGCGACGGTGTTGTCGTCGAACGAGTCGAGTGCCACGTTGTTGTCGTTGAATGAGTCGGCCACGGATTCATCGTTGAACGAATTGTCCAGCGCCACGTCGACGGCCACCTCGGTGTTGGTCGACGAGTCGGTGGTCACCGAGTTGTCCGAGTTGTCGGAGCTGTCCTGGTTGAACGAATCGTTGAATGAGTCGGCGATGTCGACGGCGATGTCGGTGTTCGTCGAGTTGTCGGAGTTGTCGTTGGTGGAGCTGTCCTCGTTGAAAGAGTCCGCGATGTCCACCGCCAGGTTCGTCGAGTTATCGGAGTTGTCCGAGTTGTCGGACATGTCGTTGCCGACGGCATTTTCGTTGCCGCTGATGACACTGTTCTCGTCACCGACCACGTTGCGGTCCCCGACAAGGTTGTCGTCACCGGTCACCACGCCGGCGATGTCACCACCGGCGACGACCGCGCCGGCTTCGATGGTGGTGACGGAGTGGTTGTCGACCGTGCTGGTGGCGTAGCTGTAGTCGACGGCCAGGTGCGTGATGGCCTGGATGACGTCGGAGTCGTGGCCGTGATGATCCGGGTAATACGGGGACGGATGGTGCCCGCCACCACCGCCACCGCCGCCACCGCCACCGCCGCCGGAACCGCCGTGGTTGCTGTCCGCGCCGGTCCACTCACCTCTGGGATGCCATGCCACGGTGTTGTCATGGGCGTCGGCAGAAACCTTGTGATTGGTGGTCGCCGCGGCCGTCACCGGCGCGTAGTCCAGGACCAGCGGCAGCACCGCATTCAGGTCGTCCATACAGACGGCGGGCAACCCGGCGTCGTTGAGAGCCTGCTGCGGGTTGTCGAGAAACGCCTGGGTGGCCTCCTCGTCACCACCGAGCAGGCTCAGGATGAAGTTCAACAGCGCGTTGGAATTGTCCAGCACCACCATGGTCGCCCCTTTCGAAGGACTGTCCGGGGCCCATGCCCCCACGGTGAGCACGGTAGGAACACCGGGGCACCGCTGGCATCGGGAGTTGCCCCCCTGTCGCCGGGCGTCGACAGGGGGATTTGCCCCCGGTCGATCGCATCCGTCGTCACCCTGCTTCGGATCCCCGGCCTGCGCCTGCCGCGCAGCCACCCGGAGCAGGCGCTCACCTGCACCCTGGCAGTGGTCCACGCAGCGCGAAGCGGCCGGGCACCCTGAGCTCGTCCGGGCCCACTTTGGTGAACGCCCCCCTCAGTAACCGCGGTGTTACTCTCTGTGCGATGCAGGTGGGGCCATCGGTGCATTGAAGGGGCAGAACGCGTGTACACGTTGGGGGTCGACGTCGGAACGGCCCAGACGACCACGTGCTCGATCGACGTGGGCGACCGGCCCGAGGAGGGCACCGGTTCGGCACCCGACCTCCGTCGTGGCGTCGAAAATGTCTCCGCTGCTGCCTATGTCGGCCCCGACGGCGTCGTTGTCACCGGGCAGCCGGCCGAGATACTCGGGATGGATCATCCGGAGAACTTGATCCGCGGCTATGTCGGGCGGGTCGGTGACGCTGTGGACATCGTGGCCGGTGAGCACTGCGTCGGTGCCGACACGGTCCTGGCGGCGGCGATCCGTCACGCCGTCGGTGATGCCACGAACCGACGGGGTTCCCCACCGGTCCAGGTCTGCGTCACCCATCCGGCCCAGTGGGGTCCCTACCGAGTCGGTGTGCTCGAGGCCGCGCTGGCGACGGCCGGTGTACCGGACGTGCACCTGGTGGCGGACGCTGTCGCCGCGGCTCGATCCGCCGCTCCCGACCTCGCGGACGGGCAGGCGCTGGCCGTGCTGGATGTGGGCGCGGGCAGCGCTGCCGCGGCTGTTGTCGTGCGCGCCGACGGCGCCTTCCGGCTGACCGGACGGTCGCTGGTCGCCGACGACGTCGGTGGAGCCGGCTTCGACGACGAGCTTCTGGCCCACGTCTGCGCTGGGGCCGGGGTCGGCGCGTTCGACCGCTCCGTTCCCGGATTGGGCCCGGCGGTGCGGACCCTCCGCGCGCACTGCACCGCGGCGAAAGAGTCATTGTCCGAGGACACCGATGCGGTGGTGACCGTCGCGTTGCCCGGGTGCTCCACCCGGATCCGGGTCGTGCGCGCGGAGCTCGAAGACGTGATCGGACCGGCGGTGACGGAGTGCGTCGAGCTGCTCGGCGAGGTCCTGGCCACGTCCGGCTCATCCGACGCCGATATCCGGGCGGTGCTGCTGACCGGGGGGTCGAGCCGCGTGCCGCTGGTCGTGCAGACGGTCTCGACGACCATCGGGCTCCCGATCATCGTCACTGACCGGCCGGAGTTTGCCGCCGCCGAAGGCGCGGCTCGCCTCGCCTCGGACAGCGTGCTCGCCGGTGCGGCGCCCGACGACGCGGGTGATCAGGGTGCCGATCGTCGCGCCGATGGCCCGGCGGGCGTGGTCGCCGATACGGACGACATCGACAGCGGAACTCGCACCACAGACCCACACCCGGAAAAGGTCCCGGACGGCGACGCCGCCGTCGACGCGCCGGGCGACGCCAGGGCCGGCCGTCGCGCGACAGCGACCGCCTCGCAAAGGGAACCGGGATCCGGCACCCGACCGCGGACAGCCCGGAGGAAGGCACGCAAGAGAGCGCTCGCCGCGACGTTGCTGGCGGCGGGGCTGTTCGCCGCCTCCGCGTTCGCCGTTCCAAGGCTGCTCCAGTCGGACGGCGCACCGGACGAAGGACCATCGCCGGTCACCGCAACAACAACGGTCCTCTCACCGATCCTTGCTGACCGTGCGCAATCCTGGAGCGTCGCTGAGCGCGTCCCTCCGGCCGAACCTGCCCCGGTAGGTCGCGCGGTGTCGGTCGGCGTCTCTCGAGCGAACTCCGGTCCGGTCAGTGGCATCTCGCCCGGCCGCGTCCGGGCAGGCCGCTGATGGCCGAGCCGGCCAGCGCCGGATCGTTGGGCGTCACCGGCATCCCTCGGGCTGAGGAACTGCTGCGCAGGGTCGCAGTGAGTGCGCCGGCCGATCTCGCCGTGGGCGTCCTCGGTCCGGGCGGCTGCCGGAAGACCGCGTTGCTCCACGAGCTCGCGCACCTGCTCGCCGACGCTTCGGCGGTCTTCGACGCCCGCTCCCTCGGGGCGGCCGGTCCTCCCGCCGGCGCGACGATCATCGCCGATGACGCGCACGCGATGACACCGGCCGCGCTGCAGCGGCTCACCGACGTCGTCGACTCCGGCGCGAACCGGGTGCTCGTGGCCTTCCGGCCGTGGCCGCGGCCGCCAGCCCTGACCACTCTCGCCGCGCGGCTGCGCGAGCGGGGTCCGCTGACCGTTCTGCAGCACCTCACCCGCCCCGAGCTGGCTCGACGCGCGGAGGCCCTGCACGGCGGCACCGTCCCTGAGGACCTTCTAGCACTGCTGGCCGATCAGACCTGCGGACTACCGCTGCTGGTGGACGAGCTGCTGGTGGACGAGGTGCCGGCCGCTCTAACGGGGCCCGACCCGGTCGGGGCGCCGGACGCCGGGTTGTTCCAGGACCGCACGGTCGATCGGCTGCGTTTTCTCCTCGACGACCTGGAGCCGGCGCCCCGCAGGTTGATGCATGCAGTCGCGGCCGGTGCCGGGCTGGAGACGCGGGTGCTCGCCGCGCTGCTCAGGTTGGACCGAAGCCGTGTCCGGGACTGGATCGATCAGTCACGGGCCACCGGATATCTGTTGAGCGACGGCCGGTTGATCCCCCTGTTCCGCCGGCTGCTGCTGGCGGCGGAACCGGCGGACCAGACCCGCGAATTGCAACTCGAGTTGCTCGACCTCCATGCCGCCTCGGGTCCCGACAGTTCCGGCACTGTCGGTGTGGCAAGGCTTCTCGCCACGGGCGGGACGCGTGACACGCGGGTCGCGAACATCCTGACCGCCACCGCGCGCCGCCGGCTGCAGGACGACCCCGCGGCCGCCGCCGTCCTGTACGCGGAAGCAAGGCTGGCCGGCGCGAAGGACGGTGAGGTCGCCGCCGAACACGCGGAGGCAGCCGCGCGCAGCGGACAGCTGGACCTGGCGTTGCAGGTGGTCGACCCGCTGCTCGCCGAACCTGCGGCGGAGCGGTCAACCCGCGCGATCACCGTCGCGGCGACCGTGCTGGCCCGCCAGGGCCAGTGGGCCCGTGCCGCCGACCTGTACGGCTGGCTCGGGCCGGACGGCATCTGCACGGCTGCCCCGCTGGCCGCACTGACGTCGTGGGCGATCGGTCGCCCGGACCAGGCGGTGACCCAGCTCGACGCTCGCGGTCTGCGGCCGCGCCCCACCATGCTGGACGCGGTCACCAGCCAGATGGCCGACGGTCTGCGGTTGTCGCTGGCCGACTCGACCACCGAGGCACTGGCCGTGCTGACCAGGGCGGCGACGATGCTGGAACCGCTCGGCGCGGCGCTGCTCCCGGACACCCCGACCGCGGTCGCGGCGCTTGTCTGTATCAACGTCGGGGAATTCGACTTCGCCGACGGAACGCTGCGCCGGGCGCTGTCCGGCCACTGCGGCGGCGACAGGGCCCGGGGCCGCCATGTCCTGCTGCTCGCCTGGCTCGCCATGGTGCGCGGCCGGTTGGCCGAAGCGCGGGCGATCATCGACCAGGCGACACCCGCGGGCGGCGTCCTCGACCCGCGGGATGAGTTCCTGCTGTCCGCGCTGCATGTCGGAATCAACCGGCGCGCAGGGGATGTGGCTGCGCTGACTTCGGCCTGGCGGGCCGGCCGTCATGTCATCGCCCGGCAGGACGTCGACCTGTTCATGATCACCGCGCTGAGCGAGTTGGCGCTCGGCGCGCATCGCTGCGGGCAGCAACAGTGGATCACCGACCACATCACCCGGTCGTGGGACCTGCTCGAAGCGGTCGGCGACCCGTTGGCGTGGAGTACGCCGCTGCACTGGGCATGCGGCCGGATTGCCATCGCCGACGGACGGATAGAGCAGGCTCGCCGACACCTGACGGCGTTGCGCGCGCCGACACCGGCGGGACCTCACCCGGCCCTGCTGGCCGAGGCACTGACGAGTTGGCTGGACCTGGACGGGCCCGACCTGTGTGAGGACGACACGCGTCGCTCCGCCGAGGGCCTGCACCGTGCGGGCCTGTCATGGGATGCGGCGCAGCTGTTGTCGGCGGCGGCGGACCGCTGCGGCAACCGCCGGACCGGCGCCGGTCTGCTGCAGGCGGCACGCGGTATACACGCGGCCATGGGCAGCGCGGCGGGTCAAGGCGTCGTCCGGAACCGGGCCGGCAACAACCAGGACAGCCAGGCCCATGCCACCGGTCAGCGTGACCAGCGCAGCGAAGCGGCCCCTCCCCGTGACGGGCTCGCGGCGCGCGGCGGAAGGTTCGGCGCGGCGGCATGCGATGGCGCTGCGGGGCAGCTGAGCGGCCGCGAGCTGCAGATCGCCCGGCTGTTGTTGCTCCATCTCACCTACGTGCAGATCGGCGAGCGGCTCTTCATCTCCCCGAAGACGGTGGAACACCACGTGGCTCGGATGAAGCAGCGGGTGGGCGTGAGCCGCCGGTCGGAGCTGTTCGACGCGTTGCACGCGCTGACCGGATCCCCCCAGGGCGCACTGCGCTGACCCGACCGATCGAGTGGGCAGGTGCCTCGGAGCGGCCGACCCGCCCCCTGCACAGACCCGCATCGGTCGTCACTGCGCCGGCGCGCTCCACCTCGACCACGCCGCCTGACGCGACGTGCCGGCCACCTCGGCGACCTTGGACCACGAACCGGACACCGCGAGCGCGCGGGCGTTGACGCCGAGGCTCTCGCCGACCAGGGCGCTCAACCGGAGCAGGGCCTGGAATGCCGCGGGGTCGGCCCGCACGGCCATTGCCTCGATGGCCGACGCCGCGGTCCGTTCCAGGTCGCCGAGTCCGGCATCGGACAGATCGGTGGTGTGGTCAGTCACCGGGCCACCCTGCCACTCAGCTGCCCGACAGCACCACCGCGCGGGTGTCGTCCGGTGAGTCGAAGCCGCGGCGCCAGGTGACGTCGGGCCAGATGTGCTCGACGGTCCCCTCCACGGGCCGGTACAGCGCGGTGTACAGCGTTCCGAACGCCCGCGAGTACTCCCGGTTGTACAGCGGGTCCACGGTGAAGGCGTCGACCAGGCCGGCCGGATCCGGATGCTGTGCGACCAGATCGGTGATCCGATCGAGCCGCGGCACACTGCGCAGCGAACGAGCCCGTTCCGGGAATTCAGGGACGGCACCGTGGTGGTTGGTCGCGACCCGTGCAGAGCTGAACTCCGGCAGCTGACCCGGCGCGACGAAGGCGGTGCAGGCGTTGCCCGACCTGTCGACCATGGTCAGGTTGTAGGACATGGCGACCGGGATCCCGCGCAGCAGATCCCGTGCAGCGGCAACGCTGTCGGCAACCTCCAGCAGGTAGCGAACGACGATCGGGACGGCGAACCCCGGACCGGATCCCGGCCGGCCACCGAACGTCAGTGAGATCGCAAGTCCGGCGTCGTTCATGCCGTCCAACAGACCCCACAGGCAGTCGCCGGTTCCGATGACGCGGCGCCCGGTGAAGGCGCTGGTGTAGATGGTCCGCTCCCAGAGGTCCGGGCTGTAGTCGTAGTTGCGGCACAGCGCCGGGGTCGGAGTGGTCAGAACGGCCTGCGAGCACGCAGGCAGGAACGCCGGCGCGTTCCACATCGTCAGCATCCTGGCCGCCACGTCGTCACCCCCGGCCAGGTCGACGAGTCGGCGGTGGGTGGACACCAATTCCGGCATGTGCCGCCCGAGCCGGGCCGTCGCCGTTGCCAGGTCCGGTCGTGCCGCATCACCGTCGGTGAGGTACCAGGCGCGGTAGGCCGGCCAGGTCGCCTCGAACAGCGCCCGCCACCGCGGCCCGGGGATGGCTTCGTTGATGCCGTACACCGTGACCGGGAAGCGGCGCGGCGCCGCCCAACCTGTGGTGGCGCCATCAGCCGCAGCCGAGCCGCCGGACAGTGTGGAACAGGACGAGTGGGCCGACGCCGTGGCGAGGGCACTGGACAGGCGAGGGCAAGCGAAGTCTCGGTTCATTGCGTCAAGGCTGCCTTGACACACTTCCATCTGTCAAGTTTACCTTGACAATGCGCCGTACCGCCCGCCCGGTCAGTGGCAGCTGGCTCCCCCGCTCGGTGCCGGTCCCGCAGTGCCCATGGACGTGCCCTCGCCGACGGCTTCGCCGTGCCCGCCGGCCGCCACCGCATGATGACCGCCGTGCCCGGGCTGCGCAGGAACGTCGAGCGACGGATTGCGATCGAAGAACCCGAACGGCTTGAGCCAGAACGACACGGTGTCGACCGGCATCACCGGCCACTCCTCGGGCCTGGTGATGTGATGGATGCCGAAGACGTACCACAGCACCACATCGGTGTTCACCAGCGATTCGTCATCCGAGATCCACCTGGTCAGACCGTCATCGGACTCGCTCTGCGTCGGATACGTGCCGGCCGGCCACTTCTCGTCATCGTGATGGCGGGTCACCCAGAGCGTGTGACCCATCACCGGCGCCCGCTTGTACTGCGGCGTCGACGGGTCCATCAGGACCGGGAACGCCGCCCCGGGCACGAGCTTGTAACCGACCGGCGTGCCGAGCCCGTTCAGCTTGCCGGGGTTGATCACCTTCCACGCGCGCTGGGTGTCCCAGTTGAAGTCGCGGGCCGACTGCGCCTCCGACTCGATCGGCGTGGACTGGGTGAGAATGGCCAAGCCATAGGGGTTCTCGGGTCCGAGCGGAGCAGCCTTCGAATCGACCTCCAGCACCGTGTTCGTCCTGCCGTCGACGTCCATGTCGAGCCGGGCAACCAGGAAATGCTGGTGATAGGGCGCGTAGGTGCGCTGGTCGACGACCGTCCCGGTGGGCGGGGCGGCCGAGCCCTCGGGGATCGGCGTGGTCACCATGATGCCGGTGGCCCGCACCTCGCACTCGATGTTGCCGTCCTGATAGAAGCGCCAGTAGACGATGTACTCGTAATTGGCGACGGTGGCGTGGATCGACACCACCATGCGCCGGGCGCGGCGCACCTCGGCCCGGCCGTTGATGGAATCGATGTGCTTCCAGAGGATCGCGTTGTCTTCCTCGTGCAGGCAGATGGCGTTGGCGATCGTCGACGGCTCACCGAGGCTGTCCGGCAGGACCGCGTCCACGTAGCGGATCTCGCCCAGGCAGTCGCAACCGAGCGCGAGCGATGTCGTCATGTATCCCAGGCCCCACTCGCCGATGTCGTAGGCGGTGCGGCGATAGTGATCGAACCCCGGATCACGGTAGGGCACGATCATCTCGGCAAAGGACATGCGGTAGGCGATGTCCCGCTCGGTGCCGTGATCGTTGTACTTGACCTGATGGATCACCGGGCCCTCGCGGTAGTTGAAAGCCAGCCGGAAGGACCAGTTCTGCCACCGGATCACATTGCCGTCGACCTCGAACGAGGGACCGTCCGGCTGAGTGATCTCCAGCGGTGTGATGTCGGTGCGCTGGGTTTGACCCGGCACCAGATCGGGTTCGTATTCGCCCATCACCGGCGCCGGCGTCGCGATGTCGTCGTCCCGGTCGATCTCCAGCAGCTCCATGGTGTTCATGTCGACGATCAGCTTCATCCCGGAGACCGGGTTCGCATAGGGGTTCCCGGTCGGACTGGAGCGCACCCAGATGTCCGCCCAGCCGAGCCGGCGGTCCCGGTACTTCTCCGGCATCAGCGCCTTGCCGTAGGTCCACACATCGATCAGCACCAGGTCGAGGTCGGTGATCCCGCGCTCGGCCAGGGCCTGCACCACACGCGGGTCGGCCTTCATCGCCACCTCGCAGTCATGCCATTCATCGACCGTGAAGTTCGGTGTGACACCCGGGATGTGGTCGAACGACAGCACGGCATCTGCCGCGGGTCCCTCTTCGGACAGCGCGACAATCGCCTCGTAGGTCTTGTTGTCGGACCTGTCCCACAGGACCGACAGGGACCGGCGGACGATCGGGTCGCCCTCCCGCCACGCGAGGACGTCAGCCTTGGAAGGTTCGTCGAGCGCGATCGACGCGAACCGCCGGCTGGGCGTGAGGTCCCCCGAGGCGCGTAGGGCATCGGTGGTGCGGCGGAACTCCTCGGTGCTGAGCGAGTCGAGTGGATGACGGGTCACGAGCGGACTCCCCAATGATCTCTGCCGGTAGGACGCTGGCGGGACTGGCGTTGTGGACCGGTCACCCACGGTCGGCGGTGACGGCCGTCCGACCGTAACCTCTTCGCCCTCATCCGGCAGCCGAAACAGACATTCAGGCGTAGCAGGACCGGTCAATGACCCATCATCCCGTCGGGCCCGGCCTCGGGCGGGGCCGACCGATGCAGTGCGCCGGACCACCGGACGGATCGTCCAGACCGCGCGCAGCGAGGCGGCTTGCATGCGGCAGGGCGTCCGGTGATGATCTGGCGTGTGCCTACTCCGGTGAACGTGACCCAGCAGTACGACGCCCCTGCCGCGACAGTTTTCGCGCTGTTCAAGGACCCTGATTTCGTGGCCGGCCGGCTCGCCGATTCGGGCGCCCCGGACGCCAGCGTCGTGAGCCTGGACCCGTCACCGGAGGGTGTGCGCATCGTGACCCGGCAATCGATTCCGGCGTCGGTCCTGCCGTCGATGGTGGCGTCGATGATGCAGGGCGATCCGATCACCGAACGAACCGAGGAATGGCAGGCCGACGGTGAGAGTTACGTCGCGGACTTCTCTCTCGTCGTCAAGGGCGCACCGGCGTCGATCAAGGGCACCATGACACTGGCACCGGCCGGATCCGGTTCGACGCTGGTGGTGAACGGGCAGGCCACCGTGCCGATCCCGATGTTCGGCTCCAAGATCGAGGGCGTCATCGCCGAGCAGATCGGCACCCTGCTGGCGCACGAGGAGAACTACACCCGCTCGCAGCTGGCATGACCGGCTGACAGCTCGGTCGGCGGGCCCAGCCGCACGCACATGGCAGCATGACGCACCGTGACCACCAACGATCGTGTGCCGGACGATCAGCGATTCGTGCTGACCTTGAGCTGCCCGGACCGCACGGGCATCGTCGCTCGCATCACGACCTTCCTGGCCGATATCGGCGGCTGGATCACCGAGGCCGCCTACCACTCCGATGACGAGTCGGGCAGGTTCTTCACCCGGCAGGAGATCAGGGCCAACTCGGTCGGCTTCGGCGCGGTGGAGCTGCGCCGGCAATTCGGTGAGGTCGCCCGTGACCTGCGGGCCGACAGCTGGCAGGTCAACGACACCACCGACCGCAAGACCGTCGTGCTGCTCGTGTCGAAGGAAGGTCACTGCCTGTACGAGCTGCTGGCACGGTGGCACGCCGGTGAACTGGCCGCGGACATCGGCGTGGTGATCGGCAACCATCCGGACCTCGAACCGGTCGCCCGGCTCTTCGGACTGCCCTTCCAACTCATCCCGGTGCCTCGCGACGAGGCCGGTAAGGCCGCTGCATTCGAGGCCGTCCGTGACGAGGTCGATGCCCACGCCCCCGACGCGATCGTTCTCGCCCGCTACATGCAGGTCATCCCCCCTGGACTGTGCGCTCAGTGGGAGGGCCGGCTGATCAACATCCACCACGGCTTCCTGCCGTCTTTTCGCGGCGCCCGGCCCTATCACCAGGCCTATCACCGCGGCGTGAAGATGATCGGCGCCACGTGCCACTACGTCAGCCCCGAACTCGACGCCGGTCCGATCATCGAGCAGGACGTGATCAGGGTCGATCACGCCGACTCCCCGGCGGACATGGTCCGGTTGGGCCGTGACATCGAGAAGGCCGTGCTCGCCAAGGGTCTGACATACCACCTGGAGAATCGAGTGCTCCGGGACGGGCTGCGCACCATCGTCTTCAGATGACCGCGTGGCCGTCAGGGCGAGCAGCGGTGGTGCCGGGCCGGGAATCACCTCTGCGCGAACGGCGTTGCGACGTCGTGGTGGGGCGGGTCACCATGAAGGCTCGGTGATCGGCCGCAGCACCGCCGTCGGTGACGATGAACGTGCAGGGCAGGCGGGCCGGGCACCGCAGCGAGCGGGCGCGAACAGGTAACGACAGAAGATCAACAGGATGGAATCCCCATGACCGGCGAACCGGGCGAGCTGTACGAGCTGCACCTGGAGCGCTCCGAGATCGAGCAGCTGGCGGAACCGGTGCTCATCATCGCGCTCGATGGCTACATCGACGCCGGTTCCGGCGTCAAGCTCGCCGTCGACCACCTGCTCAGCACCCTGCAGCACACCGTGGTGGGGACGTTCGACGTCGACCAGTTGATCGACTACCGGGCCCGCCGCCCGACGCTGACGTACCAGTCGAACAAGTTCACCGAGTACGCCGAGCCCGAGCTCGTCATCCATCAGCTCGCGGACACCGACGGGACGCCGTTCCTGCTGTTGACCGGCCCCGAACCGGACACCCAGTGGGAGCGTTTCGTCGCGGCCGTCGGCCAGGTCGTCGACCGTTTCGCGGTCCGGCTGACCGTCGGGCTGATGGCCATCCCGATGGGCGTCCCGCACACCCGTCCGACCGGGATGTCCTCGCATGCCACCCGGCCGGGACTGCTGCCGGAGCAGGAGGACTGGCTGGGCATCATCGCGGTCCCCGGGCACGCAGTCGGTCTGCTGGAGTACCGCTTCGGACAGGCAGGCCGGGACACCATCGGCTTCGCCGCCCACGTGCCGCACTACATCGCCCGCTCCGATTACCCGGAGACGGCGCGGACCCTGATCCAGGCCACCGCCGACGCAACCGGTCTCCTGCTGCCGACCGGCGGCCTGGACGAGGCCGCCGCCACCGTCCGCGCTGAGCTGGCCAAGCAGGTCGCCGAGAATACCGAGGTGGCCGAGGTGGTCAGTGCGCTCGAGCAGCAGTACGACGCCTACGTGTCGGCGACGGGCCGCGGGTTGCTGGCGCAGTCGGCCCCGCTGCCCACCGCGGACGAGCTGGGAGCACAGTTCGAGGCCTTCCTGGCGGACCGGGAACGCCCCGGCAATTGAGCGGATCGTCGCACCGGAGCCGCTGATCGGGGCGCGCTCCGCGCGGTCGGGCCGGTGCGCGGACGCTCAGCGTAGGGTGCCGATCTGTGGCGAACGAGAACCCGCGGCTGGCGTTACCGGTCAAGGAACGCGGCCCGGTTCGTGCCATCGGCACCAGGATCTTCATCGCCCTGCTGTGCGTCGTGGTCACCACCGTCCTGGTGTACGTCGAGCGAACTGACTACCGGGACCTGGACGGCACGGTCGACACCTGGCTGGACGCGCTGTACTACGCGACGGTCACACTGTCCACGACCGGATACGGCGACATCACGCCGATCACCGAGACGGCCAGGCTGACCAACATCCTGATCATCACGCCGCTGCGGTTCCTGTTCCTGATCGTGCTGATCGGGACGACCATCGAGGTGCTCACCGAGCGCAGCCGCCAGCAGTTCCGGACCAATCGCTGGAGGAAGCGCGTGAAGAAGCACACCGTCGTCATCGGCTACGGCAGCAAGGGCCGTTCGGCCGTGTCCGCACTGATCGACCAGGGTTATCCAGCCGACCACATCGTCGTGGTCGACTCCAACGGCACCAACATCAAGGCCGCGACCGGCGACGGATGCGTCGCGGTGCTCGGTGACGCCCGCAGGGAGGACGTCCTGCGGCAGGCCGCGGTGCCCAACGCCGACCGGATCATCGTGGCCGCCGATCGCGACGACACCAACGTGCTGGTCACGCTGACCGCAAGGCGCCTCGCGCCCAACGCGACGATCGCCGCCGCCGCGCGTGAGGAACAGAACATCGCGGTGCTGCGCCAGGGCGGTGCGGACGTCGTCATTCCCACGGCTGAGTCCGCCGGTCGATTGCTGGGCCTGGCGATCGTCGCGCCGAACGCCGGCGAGGTGATCGAAGATCTGCTGGAGCCGGTGGCCGGTCTGCAGATCGCCGAGCGCCAGGTGAAGCCGGAAGACGTCGGTCTGTCACCGGCCAGGCTCACCGCCCGGGGCGAGATCGTGCTGACCGTCATCCGGAACGGTGTCTCGCACCGCTTCGACTCCGGCGGCGTGAAGGTGTTCCAACCCGGCGACCGGATCGTGGTGATCAAGGCCAACGCCGACAACCCGGATACCGACGGCATACGGTCCCGCCAGGGCCGTCCGCAGCAGCGCGGCAACAACGGCATGGACCGCTCGATACTGCCGCCGCACAGCTGAGCAGCGCGCGCCCGACCCGCACCCACAGGGCTGACCGCTCGCCACCGGGGGCACTACCAGGAGATCTCCCCGCACGACGTGTGGTCAGCCGCGTCCGACATCCACGTCGGGGTCGACGTCGGGAGCAATGAGAAGCGGTCCGGTCATGAGTACCTCGATCCCCCGTCACAACGACCTGCACACAGTCCCCGTCGCGTCGACAGGTGTGCACGCGTTGACATGTTTGCCGGTCACCGGTCATTTCCTTCCGGGCAGGCACGACATCGACGCGATCCCGTGCACAATGTTGAGTGGAGAAATGCGAGGCTGAGGAGATTTTGGTGACGATGCCCGATCAGGATGACGCAGCTGATGTTGTGGCGTCGTCCGATTCCGCCCTTGCCGAGGCAGCCCGATCCGTTGCGGGCAACGTCGAAGTACAGGATGCACTTCAATCGGTGGTCGAACTGGCGGTCAACAGCTGCGGTTGCGTCGGAGCGAGCGTCACGCTGGTGCGAGCCGACGGCGGCGTGGAGACCACGGCGAGCTCGGCCGACCTGATAGAGCAGGCGGACGATCTGCAGTACTCGCTGGCGGAGGGGCCGTGCCTGCGTGCCGCCGAACAGGGCGGCGCCTATCTCATCGTCGACGCCGGCACGGATCCACGGTGGCCACGATGGGGACCGGCCGTCGCGGGGCTGGGCCTGCACAGTGTGCTGAGCATTCACCTGTTCACCGACCGGCGGGTGCTGGGTGCACTGAACCTGTACTACGAGTCGAAGGACGACTTCTCCGACGACGAGGTCGAGGTGGCAAGGGTGGTCGCCGCTCATGCCTCCGTGGCGCTGGCGAGGCTGCGCTCCGAGCGTGACCTGTGGCGTGCGATCGATTCCAGGCACCTGATCGGGCAGGCCCAGGGCATGCTGATGGAACGGTTCAAGCTGAGCCCGGAAAAGTCGTTCTCCGTGCTCCGGCGCTACTCGCAGCAGCACAACATCAAGCTGAGTGAGGTTGCCGGCGAGCTCATCCGATCCGGAAGGCTGCCGGCGCAGAAGCTGCCCGAATTACCCGTCGAAGCCGACGAGGACACGGGACCGTCGCTGGCCGGCTGACCATCGGGAACACCCGGGGGGTCCACCGGCCGGCGACGTCCGCATCACAACTCGATCGAGCTCCGCAGCTTGTCGGCGATGGTCCGCAACCACCGTGACACCTGCATCTGGCTGACGCCGATCTCCGAGCCGATCCTGGACTGGGACCAGCCGTTCTCGAATCGCATCCGGACGACCTCACGCTCACGCTCTGTGAGGGTCGCCAGCAGGCGCTGGACCGTCACCCGGTCCTCGACCCGGCGAAGTTCCGGGTCCTCGTCGCCCCAGCCCAAAGCCAGCGCCAGGCCGACGCCCTGCCCTTCGTCGAGCGATCTCGGCCGACAGCAGGCCGCGGCAGCCCTCGCCTCACCGATGTCCCTGGAGGACACACCCGTCACCGACGCGAGCTCGGACTCGGACGGGCCGGTGCCGTCGGAGTGCCGGTAGGTCTGCTCGGCCTCGTTGATCGCAGCCCGCAGTTCCTGGATCCGACGCGGCGGTCTGACCAGCCAGGAATGGTCACGGAAGTACCGCTTGATCTCACCAACAATGGTCGGAACGGCAAACTGCAGGAAATCTTCACTGCGGCCGGGCTGCCACCGACGAACGGCTTTCACCAGGCCCAGGAATGCAAGCTGTTCCAGGTCCGCCCGTTCGACGCCACGCCCGGAATAACGGGAGGCAAGGGACCGGGCGACCGGGAGGTACTCGGTGACCACGGAGCGCCGGTACCGCTGCTGCTCAACCGGATCGGTGCACTCCGCGGAGCGTTCCAGCAGTTCACGAACCCGTTGCGCACGGTCACCGGTCGGTGCCGATGCGATGGTAGGACTCCCGGCGGGGCGGCGCGCTGGAAGGAGCGCGGTAGCGGTCGGGAAGCTGGCCGAATCTAGATCATCAGGTGGCACAGGAATCTCCCGCAACTTCAGGAACTTTCCTGGCGCCTCTTCTGGACCAGACCACCATAAGATCACAACTGGCACCCCGATTCAAACGAACGCTCAAGTTTTCCGCTTGTGCAGATACCCCCGGTGGGGTGGCCGTGGTGGGACTTGCCGGGGGCTGGTCAGGCTGGTCAGGCTGGTCAGCACCGGGACGTCGTCGAAAGGGCACGGATGGCAGACCGTCGAACGCTGATCCTGATGCGGCATGCCACCGCCGGTCACCAGGGCGCCACGCGGGACCACGACCGCCCGTTGACCGAGCGCGGGCGACTGGAGGCGACGGACGCTGGTCGCTGGCTGCACGCTTCGCTGCCGGCCGTGGACGCAGTGCTGTGCTCCACAGCGACCCGAACGCGGCAGACCCTGGCCGCCGCCGGCATCCAGGCTCCCGTCGATTACCGGGACGAACTCTACGGGGGCGGCGTCAACGACATCTTCGAACTGCTCGCAGGCGTGCCGTCGTCCGCCGGCACCGTGCTGGTCATCGGCCACGCGCCGGGCATCCCGGCGACGGCAGCCACCCTCGCGGAGAGCGCCCGACACACCGGCACCGAGAACGACACGGAAGCAAGCGGTTCCGATCCGGGGTCGGCATCCGACACTGGCGAGGAGGCGCTGCGACGGTTTCCGGCCGCAACCGTTGCAGTGCTGAGCGTCGCCGCCCCGTGGTCCGACATCGCCGACGCCGGCGCAGATCTGGTCACCGTCCGGCTGCCGGACTGAGTGCCGGTGCGCCCACTGCCGGCCGGCTTCACGTTCGGCGCGTCCAGTACTGCCGCGCAGGTGGAAGGCGCCGCGGACGCGGACGGTCGGACACCGTCCATCTGGGATGTCTTCTCCAGTGTCCCGGGCCGGATCACCGATGGCAGCTCCCCGGCCGTTGCGGTGGACCACTATCACCGCTGGGCAGGTGATCTCGCCCTGCTCGAGGAGTTGGGGGTGAACGCGTACCGCTTCACCCTGTCCTGGTCGAGGTTGCAGCCGGGCGGTAGCGGGGCGCCGAACCCGGACGGGGTTGCTTTCTACGATCGCGTCCTGGACCGGCTGCAGGACCTCGGCATCGCGGCGTTCGTCGGCCTGCATCAGGCGGACCTGCCGTTGGAGCTGATGGAATCCGGTGGTTGGCTGGTGAGATCGACCGCAGATGCCTTTGCCGACTACGCACTGCTGGCAGCAACGGCTTTCGGCGATCGGGTTGCGGCGTGGAGCACGGTAGACGAGCCGCTCACGCAGTTCGCCTACGGGTATGCCGTCGGTCTCGACGCCCCCGGCCTGGCCCTGCTGGATGGGGCCTTCCCAGCGGCGCATCACCAGTTGTTGGCGCATGGCATGGCGTCTGCGGTGCTGCGCTCCGAGGTGGCCGGCGCCGTCGGCATTGTCAACGACCACACCACCGTGCGCCCCGCGCAGCGGACCACCGCGGACCGGGTCGCCGCCCGCACGTACGACCTCTACCACAACCGGCAATTCGCCGATCCTGTCCTGCTGGGCCGGTATCCGGCCGCGCTGCTGGAGAAGCCTGGCGTGGCGATCGACGTCATCCGGGACGGCGATCTGACGCTGATCGGTGCACCGCTGGACTTCTACGGCCTGACCTACTCGCATCCGGTCACGGTCAGCGCCGCGCCGGGCAACGCCCGGATCCCGTTCTCGCTCGAGCTCCCGGCGGGCGTCCCGCTCACGGCGGCCGGATGGCCTGACGAACCGGAGTCGGTCCACGACGTGCTCATCGACCTCACCCGCCGCTATCCCGGGCTGCCACCGATGTTCGTCGTCGGCGCCGGTGCGATCTTCGCCGACGCGGCGGCGACCGGTGCCGATCCGGCCGCGGAACAGATCGCGGCGGCCGCCGACAGCGATCGGATGGGGTGGATCGACGGGGCGTTGGCGGGGATCGCTGCGGCCACCGGCCAGGGCAGCGTCGTGGACGGATACTTCCACCGATCACTGCTCGACTCCTGGGAATGGACCGAAGGTTTCACCCGCTGCTCGGGTCTGGTAAGGGTGGATCCGGTCTCGCTGCAGAGGGAGCCCCGGGCGTCCTTCGATCACTACCGCCGGCTGATCACGTCGCTGAGCCAGGAGCACCGCGGTGAGCGGACGCCTCCGGGGTAACAGGCTGCCCGGCGGTGACGTCGCCGCGTTTCTGCCACGGCCAGCGACCGGTGATCTCCAGCTCCAGGGAGAAGCTGAGGAAGGTCCGGATGAGCACGATGGCGGCGAGGATCGCGACGCTGTCCAACGTGGGTTGCGTGGCCACGGTACGGACGATGTCGGCGGCGACGAGGAGCTCCAGTCCGAGCAGGATCGAGCGGCCCAACCATCGCCGGAACAGCGTGTACACGCCCCATTGACGACGCCGTACGCCGAAGATGGCCACGGTCGTGGCCACCAGCGTGCCGGCGACGATGGTGGCGACGCCGGCAGCATCGATCACCTGCCCTACCCGGGTCACCGCCTCGTCGAACGTCACGACCGCTCACTCCCCTCGGCCGTCGGTCGCGATGGGCGACGAGTCGCCGGCGAATGCCCTGCCCGCGACCGGGTCTCAGCTACGCCAGTAGTTGTTCGCGGCCGCGATCGTCTGGAATTCGATCGCGACGACATGTCCTGCCGCGATGAGACTTTCGGGAGTGGTTGCGTAGTTCGGCCGGCCACCGCCGAGGACGTCGAGGTCCGGCTGGATGTTGTGGATGGTGTGCCGGGCGATGGAGAACGCGAGCGCCCGGCCGAGCTCGGGGGTCTCGGTGATCAGAGTCCCACCCGGGATCTTGGTCAGCTCCGAATCAGGTACACGGTTCATGGTTCTTCCTTCGACGCAGGTTGCGGGATGGATCGGGCACGGGACAGCTCATGGTTCGGGCGGCAGCTACAGGTCGTTGTCCTTCAACCAGCCCAGGCACCGGTCGGCGACATCCCGCCATCCGTGGTCGACCACGAGGGAGTGGCCGCGGTCGGGGAACTCCACGAGGTCGGTCTTCGCAGTGGAATGACGGTATTGCTTGAGAGTTGCCTTGGTGATCGACTCCGGCACGGTGTGGTCCTGGCCGCCCATGATCAGCAGCAGTGGACCCCGCTCATCGTTGCCGGTGTTGACCTCGGACGGCGAATGCGGCGAGAAATTCGCAGTGGCCGCCTCGAACAACGGCTTGCCCGGTGAGGGGACGGCCCAGCGTTGCCAGATGCTGTCGGACTCTTCTTCGTCGATGGCGTTACCGAACCCGTACCGGAACTGCTCGGCGGTCAACGACACCGACCGGTGCTTGTTCGCCGGATTCTTGAAAACCGGCAGGGTGGAACGCAGCGCCGACAGTGGCAGCGGCAGAACACCTTTGATCTGCGCGGCATCGATGGCGATCGCTGCCGCCGCGACGTCGTTGCCCAACAGCTTCTCGGCGATCATGCCACCGAAGCTGTGACCGATCAGCACCGGAGCCGCGGGCAACTGCGAGATCAGTGCTGTGAAGTGATCGACGACGTCGTCGATCCCCTTGTCCGCGACTGCATCGGGTTGGGCTCGCGCGGCGTCGACGGTGGCCGGTTCGCCCGGCCACTCCGGCGCGGTGCAGGAATATCCGTGTGCGCTGAACAGTTCGATCCACGGCTCCCAGGACGTGGCATGCAGCCACAGGCCGTGAACGAAGACGACGGGCGGGCGGGTTTCGGTCATCACAGGATCCAATCGAGATCGCGAGGAACAGGCGGTCAGCGTGCCGCGCCGCCGAGTCTGGCGGCTTCGGTCGTTCGACTGCCGTTGATCGAGCGTGACGACTGCAGCCGCCGTGGTGGTGATTGCAGTCTTGGAACGCGCCTCCGCTGCCGCCGTGCCGCCTACCGTCAATGGCCATGAGGAACATGCGCGCCTTGGTCGCTCATGAACGGGGTGGGCCCGAACAGCTCCGCATGGAGTCGGTGCCGCGGCCGGAGCCGGGGCAGGGCGAGGTGCTCGTCGAAGTGCACGCTGCGGCAATCACCTTCGCCGAGCTGGATTGGGCGGAGAGCTGGACTCATCGACCGATGATTCCGTCGCACGAGATGTCGGGGGTGGTGGTGGGCCGCGGCGCCGATGTGACCGATCTGTCCGACGGCGACCAGGTCTTCGGGCTGATCAGGTTCGAACGGCTGGGCGCGGCCGCCGAATACGTGACGGTGCCGGCATCAGACCTTGCCCGTCGGCCCGCGCAGATCTCGCACGTGAACGCCGCGGCCCTTCCGCTGGCCGGACTGACTGCGTGGCAGGCGTTGCACGACCACGCCCGGTTGCGGCCCGGCGACGAGGTGCTCGTCCATGGCGGCGCCGGCGCGGTGGGGGCTTTCGCGGTGCAACTGGCCGTTCAGGCGGGCGCCACCGTCACCGCCACGACCCGGGGTACCGCCGATGCCCGTGCCGCGACACAGGTGGGCGCGCACCGGGTCATCGACGTCATGGGATCAGCGTTCGACGACGGCTCGGAACGGTACGACATCGTCGTCGACACGGTCAGCGGAGAAACGCTGCAACGCTCGTACCCGCTGCTGCGCCCGGGCGGCCGGTTGGTCACCTTGGCGTCACCACCATCGGTGGAGAGAGCAGCGCAGTACCGAGCCAGCGCAACGTTCTTCATCGTCACGCCCGACCGTGATGAACTTGCCGAGCTCGCCGAATTGGTGGATTGCGGCGCGCTGCAGGTGACGATCGCCGGGACGTTTCCCCTTGCTGGCGGTCGCGCAGCCTTCCAGAGCGGCCGCGATCCCGACCGCGCTTCGGGCAAGACGGTGCTGATCGTGCGCGACTGACCCGTGGCCGTCGTCACCGCTGGGAGATAGCTTTCAGGAAAGAGACTTCAAGATTTTGCTTGCGTTTCCGCTTCCGCACGGCGAGCGTATGGATTCGTGACGAGCGGCCGGCCGACGCGGAACGCGCCCGGCCTGATCGGTCGTGCGGCCGAGATCATCGCCGTCGAGCAACTGTTGGACAAGGTTGCGCACCAAGGTGCCGCTCTGGTGCTCCGCGGCGATGCCGGCGTGGGCAAGTCGGCGCTGCTCGACAACGCCCGCGATCTCGCACGAGCCCGCGGCTTCGGTGTGCTCAGTGCTATCGGCGTCGAATCCGAGGCGAATCTGCCGTACGCAGGGCTGCATCAACTCCTTCAACCCGTGCTGCACCAGGCTGCCCAACTGGCGCCGCAGCTCCGCACAGCGTTGCTCGCCGCGTTCGGCATGGCTGACGCCGGTGGCGCCGACAGGTTCCTCACCGCGCTGGCGGCCCTGGAACTACTCACCGACGCAGCACACGAAAAACCGCAGATTGTCGTCGTCGACGATGCCCAGTGGCTCGATACCACGACTCTCGACGCACTGGGCTTCATCGCCCGACGAATAGCCGTCGAACCCCTGGTGATGATGATCGCCGTCCGCGAGGGCCATCTCACTCCATTGACCGAGTTGACCGGCACACATCTGCGGCACATCGCTGTTGGTCCGCTCGACGAGGGATCCGCCCTGGCGCTGCTCGACACGGTTGGTCGCGAGCTCGCTCGTCCAGCTCGCGACCGCGTCCTGTCCGCCGCACAAGGCAATCCGCTGGCGCTGACCGAACTGCCGGCCGGGCTCCAGTCCGGCGGGGTCGAGACCCAGTTCACGCAGCACCTGCCGTTGACCGAACGCCTGCGACGTGCGTTCACCGCTCGACTCACCGATCTGCCCGGCCCCACGCAGCGCCTCCTGCTGCTCGCAGCGGCCGACGATGGCACATCGCTTGCCGAGATCCTGGCCGCTGCCGCCGAACTGGGTGAGACGGCCGTGTCCACGGCCACTCTCGAGGAAGCCGTCGCCGCGGGGCTGATCCGGATGGACCTCGCCGAGGTGCGGTTCCGGCACCCCTTGATGCGGTCCGCCATCTATCAGGCGTCGACGTTGACCGATCGCCGCCGGGCACACAGCGCCCTGGCCGCGGAGTTACGCCACCAACCGGACCGGCGAGCCTGGCACCTGGCGGCGTCCGCCCTCGCGCCGGACGAGGACGTGGCGAACGAGATCGGTGAAGCGGCGGAGCGAGCCCAGGCGCAAGGTGCGTTGACCGTCGCCATCGCCGCGCTGGCCAGGTCCGCCGAGTTGACGGCCGACGCCCGCCGGCGGGCCAGACGGTTGCTGCGGGCAGCGGACCTGGCCTCCCAGATCGGTGACCTCGAGGATCTCCAACGCCTGGTCGGCGCGGTGGACATCGAGCAGCTCGGCCGCGCAGAGCAGGCGCAATACGAGTTGCTCCGCAACTCCACCGAACCCATGATCCCCGGTGATGCGGCCAAGGTGTCGTGGCTGGCTTCGACCGGTGAAACCCTTGCCTACCGCGGTCATATCGACCTCGCGCTCCGGTTCCTGGAAGCCGCCGCGACCCAGGCCAACCTGGCCGACCCGGGCAAGGCCGCCCGTACAGCGGTGACAGCCGCTGCGCTGCGGATCGGCGCCGAACCCGACGATCCTCGCCTGCTGGCGATCCTCGCCTTCGCCGAACCCGAGGAGCACGGTGCGCTGATCGTCCAGCGCGCTGCGGCGATCGCGAACCGGCCGCCGGTCGACCCGGAGTCGGCCGCCCTGCTCGGGGCATCGCTCAATGTTGTCGGCGCCTTCGACCTGTCCGCGTCATTCCTGGCGGCGGCCGTGGCGGGACTGCGCGATCAGGGACGGCTGAGCAGACTACCGCTGGTGCTGACCCATCAGGCATGGACCGCGATCAACACGATGGACTGGGCGACCGCGATCGCCGCCGCCGAGGAGTCCGTGCGGCTGGCCGATGAAGTGGGCCAACCACTGTGGGGAGCGGGCGCACGCACCGCCGTGGCCATGCTCGCGGGCCTGCGCGGTGACTACGGGACCGCCGACGCAGAGAGCCGGGCAGCCGAGTCGATTGCGCTGCCGACCAGGGCGTCAGCGATGTTGGCCGGTATCCGGTTGACCCGCGGGGTCGCCGCCCTCGCCGCCGGGATGTACGACACCGCCTACGACGAACTGCGACGGATGCTCGACCCCGCGGATCCGAGTTACCACTATTTCCAAAGCTTCTGGGGGGTGGGCGACTTCGCCGAAGCTGCATTGCACAGCGGTCATCTCGAGGCGGGACGGGCCGTGCTCGCCGATCTCGAAGTGGTGAGCCGCACGGTACACAGTCCCTGGTTGCAGGTGGGTTTGATGTACGGGCGCCCGCTGCTGGCCCAGGACGTGGACGTCGAGGGCTTCTTCCGGCAAGCGCTCGCGTCCGACCTCTCGCACTGGCCGGTCTATCGTGCCAGGCTGCTCCTGCAGTACGGCATCTGGCTGCGCCGGCGGCGCCGCGTCACCGACTCGCGCGCTCCGTTGCGGGCTGCCATCGACGCCCTGGAGACGCTCCGGGTGACAGGCTGGGCCGCCCTCGCGCACCAGGAACTCCGGGCCTCCGGGGAGGCAAGCGCGGAAAGAGCCCCCGAGGCGTGGTCCCTGCTGACCTCACAGGAACTGCAGATCGCAAGAATGGCCGCCGACGGAATGTCGAACAGAGAGATCGGTCAGCGGTTGTTCCTGTCCCATCGCACCGTGGGTTCACATCTCTACCGACTCTTTCCCAAGCTCGGTGTCAGCTCGCGGGCGCAGCTCTCCGTGGTGATCGGGAACCGCCCGGCACCGTGATCCCTTGCCCGGACATCTGTCTGCCAGGGGTCACGCCGACGAAGCCTGCACGCCGAACCTGTCGGACAAGGCATAGCGCAGTAGGACCACGTCATCGATCTGGCGCACCTCGGCCAACCTCGCCCGCCGGTCCCTGTTGAACGGGAATCGGCCGTCGCCGACGAAGCGACTGGCCCGCGAGTCGCCGACGAAGAACGGTGCGACCACCAACTGCAGTTCGTCCGCCAGATCCGCTGTGAGGAACTGGGTGTGCAGCGATCCGCCGCCCTCCACCATCAGCCGTCGAACACCGCGCCGGGCCAGATCTGCACTCACGTCGCTCATTCGAACAGTGGGTCCGCCGTCGATCACGGTGGCGACCAGCCCTACCCGGGATCGTGTTTCGCGCACCGCGTCGCTGGGGCAGTAGACCACCTTCTCGCTGTCACCGACGGCGAAGAATTTGGCGCACGGGTCCAGCGCCCCGCACCTGGTGACCGTCACCTTCGTCGGAGATTCGGGTAGCCCGAGCCTCATCCGTTCCTGCCGTCGGGCGGCGCTGCGAACGAGCAGCCGCGGGTTGTCGTTCCGTACGGTCGCGGCACCCACCAGGATCGCGTCGTATGCGGCGCGAACCTCGTCCACCCGGTCGAAATCGGCCTCGTTGGACAGCAGCAGTCGCTGCTGCGCGCCGCTGTCCAGGTAGCCGTCGAGCGACATTCCGCAGCTCAGCAGGGTGTACGGCCGCTCAGCCACCGGGCACCGCCGCGACGGACACCGATGCCGGGCTCACCGCGGACGCAGGACGTCGGCCGGGCGCGGCAGCCGGCCGCCGGCGAACTCCCGTCACCGCCAGCACGACGGCGCCGGGCAGTGTCGCGGTCAACGCGAGCACCCCGTAGAGGACCGCGGTGCTCACACCGAGCCCGGCACCGAGCCCGGCCGCTGCAAAAGCCCACGCCGCAACGCCTTCGCGCGGACCCCAGCCGCCGATGCTGGTCGGCACACCCATGGCCATCAACGCCAGCAGCGCGAGCGGCACCATTTGGGTCGGGGTGGCGGTCGATCCCGCGGTGCGTGCTGCCAGCACGAAGGTGGCGGTGTGCCCGATGACCATCAGCACCGACGCGGCCAGGACACCGGGCCACACCAGCCGTGGCAGCAGGCCGCGCCGCAGATCGGAGACAGCGCCGCAGACGAAACGCCCTGCCCTGTTTACCCTGCCCTTCACGGCCGCGGCCACCACGATGGCCAGCAGCAGAACCACTCCAGCGACCAGGGCGACGACGGGGACGGCCGAGCGCACCGGGGAGGGCAGCACGAGCAGCACCGCCACCGTCAGGATCACCTGCACGAACTGCCCTGCGGAACGCTCCCAGGCGACGGCGCGCAGTCCCAGACCGACATCGCCGCTGTCCCGCCCATGCGCAACGCCGCGGTGCACGTCACCGATGACACCGCCGGGCAAGGTGCTGTTGAGGAACTGCGAACGGTAGTACGCGGTGACCGCCCGGGGCATCGGCACCGTCAGCCCCAAGCCCCGGGCGACCAGGGTCCATCGCCAGGCGCAGCACACCGTCGTCAGCAACCCGATACCCATCGCGGTCAGCACCGCGCCCGCGGTCAACCGGCCGAGCCCCTCGAGGAACGGCCCGGAACCGAGCCGCCAGACCAGTACCGCCAGAATCGCTGCGCCACCGATCATCCGGATCCGGCTGCTCATCGCGGCACCGCCAGCAGATCGTCGTGCGACACCGTGACACGCAGCTTGCCGTCCGACGCCGCGGCTCTGCGCCGCCGCAGGTACGGTTCTGCGTCATCGGACAGCCGAGGGTCCTGCTCGCAGGCGGCGCCGACCCAGCCGTCCAGCCACTGCGAGATCAACGGGGCGTCAGCTGCGTCGAGATGCCAGGGACTCGGCCGGACGATGACGTCGGTGCCCCGGCGGCGGAGCGTCTCGGCCGCCGCAGTCGCCGCATCCGGCCCGAGCAGCCGGCCGGAGCCGGCAACGCGTCGTTGATGGGCATTGAACGCCTCCCCGATGACCTCGTCCAACGGGTCCACCGGATCCAGCTCCACGCCACCGGTCACCGTCAGCGTGATCAGGATCGGACAGTGCGCCGCGAGGCAGATGTCGGTGATCCGTTCCAGTTCACCGGGGGTCAGCATGTCCAGCAGCGCCGACGCCGTGATCAAGCCGGCGCCGGGAAGCCCGGACAGCGCCGCGATGTCGTCGCGCTGCGTCTGCACGGCGACCGGCGCACCGTCTGCCCCGGTCGCCGGTTTCCGGGCCGCCTCGGCGAGCAGGTCGCCGTCACGGTCGTGCAGCACCCACCGCTGGGGCCACGAAAGTGAAGGCGCGAGCCAGCGGCCCATCGACCCGGTTCCGGCGCCCAGGTCGTGCACCACCAGCGGTTCCTGCAGCGGCAGCACTGTCACCAGCTGCCGGACGAGATCGATGCTCCGGGCGCGACCGTCCGCGTCCTCGCGGAGGGCAAGCCAGGACGAGGTGGCGCGGGCGGGGGCGTTCACGGTGCCCACTGCCCGATCCCAGGGCTCGCGCCGGACCCGCCAACGGCTCCGACCCCGATCCCGACGTTGCCTGCTGCGCAACCGGTTCGGGTCAGCATGCCGGTCAGCACCCCCGATACCTCAGCGGCCGCCTGCCCCCATGACCGCAGGTGTGGGGCGCGGTCCAGCGCCGACCGCCGCAGCCTCGCACGCAAGAGCGGCTCGGTCAGCCAGCGGCGCAGCGCCCCGCGCAGGGCCACTTCGTCGCCGGAAGGCGCCAGCAGCACCGGCGCGCCGCCGTCCGGGACTGTGTTGTTCGGGACCGTGCCGTCCGGGACCGTGCCGTTCGGGACCGTGCCGTTCGGGATCGTGCCGTTCGGGATCGTGGTGTCAGCATGTGCGCCGACGGCTTCCAGGAGCCCGCCGACGGCGCTGGCGATCACGGGGACCCCACGGGCAAGCGCCTCGGTGGCGACCATCCCGTAGGTCTCCACCCGCGACGGCACCAGCAGCAGGTCGGCGGCCGTGTACGCAGCGGCCAATTCCGGCCCGCTCAGTGGGCCCACCCACCGCACCCGGTTCTCCAGGGCCGACCCCCACCGGCCCCGCACCTCGGCCGCGAAGCCGGGATCAACGTCCAGCGATCCGACACAGGTGAGCTGCCAGGGCAATTCGCCCAGTTCCGCCAGTGCTCCGAGCAGCACATCGTGGCCCTTGATCGGTGTCACCGCGGCCACGCAGAGCAGTCGGCCACCGCCGGCGGAGGGGAGGGTCACCTCAGCCGCGTCCACCCCGGGTCGAGCCGTGTGCACCACAGCAGGGTCCAAGCCGTAGCGGTCGAGCAACCAGCCGCGGGTCCAGTCGCTGGTGGTGATCACCGCGGACGCGGACGCCAACACCGACCGCTCGCTGATTGCGACCGTCGATGCGTCGACGTCGGTGGTGCCCAACCCGAGCGGCAGGTGCACGAGCAGCACGAACCGGAGCCGGTCGGCCCGCGGCAGCAGCACGGAATCCGCGGCACACCCGATCAAGCCGTCGACGACAACGACGGCGCCGTCATCGATCTGATCGAGCAGGTCACCCAGCGCTGCCAGGTCCGCCGCTTGGGGGCGAGGCCACGGCCCGGCCGCCGGGTGGATCCGCACGTCCCATCCGCACACTGTCAGGCCGGCGCAGATTCGACGGTCGTAGGTGTTGCCGCCGCTCGGCCGCGCCGGGTCGTCGATCCAGTGCGGGACGACGGCGTGCACCGCGGTGGCTGCGGGCACGGTCACAGGCCCCGCTCGTAGCTGGCCCACGCGACGTGAGATTCGTGCAGTGTGACGGTGATCCCCGCAAGTGTCCGGGCCGCTTCGCCCAGGGCACCGGCGTACACCCGGTCCGCGAGCCGGTCCGCGATGAACTTGGCCAGCGCTTCTGTGGAGGTGTTGACGCCGGCGAAGGCAGGCTCGTCGTCCAGGTTCGAGTAGCTCAGCTCTCCGACGACTTCCCGAAGCTCGGCCGATGCCCGACCGATGTCCACCACGATGTTGTCGGCGTCCAGGGCGGCACCGCGGAAGGAGGCGTCGACCACGAACGTCGCGCCGTGCAGCCGCTGGGCGGGCCCGAACACCTCGCCGCGGAAACTGTGCGCGATCATCATGTGATCCCTGACCGTGACGGTGAACATTTCCTCATCCACCTCCGGGGACGTCGCTGAGAGCCGTTGTGTCGTCATCTGTTGCCGGAGTCCAACCGGCCCGCGGTGCCGGCGTCGCGGCGGCCCGGACCTGGTCGTAGTTGATGGCGTGACACAGGGCCGGCAGCGTGCCGTCGACCAACCGCGGCATCACCAGCGGAAGGTCGTCGAAGCCGGACTCCCCGGTGATCAGAGCATCGAATGCGCTGTCACGCAACAACTCCAGCGCCAGCATCAGCCGGTCGGCCGACGACCGGGAGCCGCGCCGCGCGGGGGACACGGTGCCGACCTGGCTGGACCGGATCGCCAGTCGGCCGGAGTGGAACGCCCCGCCGAGGGACAGCCTGACGTCGGCATCGCCGTACCAACTCAAGTCGATGACGGTGCCCTCTTTCCCGAGCAGGTCCAGTGACAATTGCAGACCCGCAGACGTCGCGCTGGCGTGAAACACCAGGTCCTGGCCGCCGGCTGCGTCATCCGGCAGCCGGAAGTGCGCATCAAGTGCGTCCGCCACCGTGCTCTTGTCGGGATCCACATCGACCAGGGCGACCCGTACACCGGGGAACCGCGTCAGCAGGCGGGCCACGGCGCACCCGACCATGCCGGCGCCGACGACGGTGATCCGGTCACCCACGAGCGGGGCGGCATCCCAGAGTGCATTGACCGCGGTCTCCACCGTGCCGGCCAGCACCGCGCGGACCGGTGGAAGCTGCTCCGGCACCTGCACCACCGCGGCCGCCGGCACGACGAACTCCGTCTGATGCGGGTAGAGGCAGAAGACGGTGCGGCCCAGCAGCTCCGGCGGCCCGACCTCCACCGCGCCCACGTTCAGGTAGCCGTACTTCACCGGTCCCGGCAAGCTGCCTTCCTGAAACGGTGCCCGCATCGTGTCGTACTGCCCGACCGGCACCGCACCACGGAACACCAGCGTCTCGCTGCCGCGGCTCACCGCGGTGTGCAACGTGCGCACCCGAACTTCATCCGGGCCCGGATCGGGCACCTCGACCGGCCGGATCTCACCGACGCCGGGTGCACGAACCCAGAAGGCACGGGCGTCCTGGGACACCGCCTCACCGCCTTCCCTGTTGTGATGAACCCGATCGTCGCACTCCGCGTACTCCGTCTGACACCCTTGGATACGGAGGCATTGTGCGGACGGTTCACCTGACCCTGCTCACCGGGCTGCTCACCGGGCTGCTGGCCGCGGTGCTGCTCTTGGCTGCCGTGGCTGCCACCGCGGATCTGACCGACCTCGGCTGGGCTGTCGGGCTGCTGGTGGCCGCGGGAACCAGCGGACTGCTGGCCAGGGCGCTGGTCGCCTCGGGCGCGGTCGTGCTGGGCGGTGCCAACGCGGTGACGCTGACCCGTGCGACGCTGGCCGCGGCCGTCGCCGCAGTGGTCGCGGATTCGTTGGTCGCGCCGTCGCCCGGCGCCGCCTCAGTCATCGTGATCCTGACGGTGCCGGCGCTGATGTCGGATGCCGTCGACGGTGCGGTCGCGCGGCGGACGGGCACGGTCACAACGGTCGGCGCGCGCTTCGACATGGAGGTCGATGCATTCCTGATCATGGTGCTGTGCGTGTTCGTGGCCCGGTCCGCCGGGCCATGGGTCCTGGCGATCGGCCTGGCCAGGTATGCGTTCGTCGCTGCGGCCGCGGCGCTGCCGTGGTTGCGCAACCCACTGCCGCCCCGGAACTGGCGGAAGGTGGTCGCGGCTGCCGCCGGGGTGGTGCTGACCTTCGCCGCCGCCGGAGTCGGCAGTGCTGAGCTGAGAACCGTGTTGTTGCTGGTGACCGCTGGATTGCTGGCCGAGTCCTTCGGTCGGGACGTGATGTGGCTGTGGTCGCGCCGTGCGCCGCTACCGGCACGGCCCGGTCCCACCTCGGACGTCGAGCTCGACCGGGCCGAGCAGGAGCGCGCATCCGTGGTTCGCCGATGACGGACACCGAAACCGTGCCCGGACCCGACCCGGCAGGCCCGGACTTCGGTGGGCATCCGGCACAGGCGCCGCCGAGCCCTGTCGCATCGACCGACCCACCGCCACCGATGCGATTCCGGTTCCGGGCTGTGCTCGGGGCGTCGATCAGCACGCTGGCCTTTCTGCTGGTCTGGTCCGTGCTGGTGGCACCGGACCGCCTCGGGCAGCTGACACCGCTTGCACTGCTCCGGATCCCCCTGGAGGCGCTCGTACTGCTGGCGCTGGTACTGCTTCTTCCGCGGCGGGCGGCCGGGATCGTGGCGGCAGTGGCCGGCGTCCTGCTGGGCGTACTCGCCGTGCTGAAGGGTCTGGACATCGGATTCCGCGCCGCCCTTGACCGACCTTTCGACCCGGTGTCGGACTGGAGCTACCTGGGTCCGGCGACGGGTGTGCTGCGCGACTCGATCGGTGACGGTGCCGCCGTCGCCGTTGAAGTGGCCGCGATCCTCATCGGTGTGGGGCTGCTGGTGCTCGTGCCGCTGTCCGTCGTGCGGCTCACCCGGCTTGCCGGCCGGCACCGGGTCGGGACGGCCCGAGCTTCGTCGGTGCTGGCCGCCGGTTGGCTGCTCTGCCTGCTGATGGGCGTCCAGCTGGTGCCGGGTGTCCCGGTGGCTTCCGGGGCCGCGGCAAGCCTTGCTGTCGATCACGCCGAAGCCATCGGTGGCCGCGTCCGGGACGAGCAGTCGTTCGCGGCCGGCCAAACGCAGGATCCCGCAGCCGGCATCCCGGCCGACCGCCTGCTCGGTGCGCTGCACGGCAAGGACGTGCTGATCGTCTTCGTGGAGAGTTACGGCCGTGTCGCCCTGGAGAGCCCGGTCACCTCGCCACCGGTTGTCGCGGCGCTCGACGCCGGAGCGGCCGACCTCGCCGCTGCCGGTTTCTCCGCGCGCACCGCGTATCTCACCTCGCCGACGTTCGGCGGTATCAGCTGGCTGGCGCACTCGACGCTGCAGTCGGGCCTGTGGGTGGACAACCAGCAGCGCTACGACGCCCTGATGTCCACCGACCGCTTCACGCTGAGCCGCGCCTTCAGCCGCGCCGGTTGGCGGACCGTCGGTGTGGTGCCGTCGAACGAGAACGACTGGAGCCAGGGACCGTCCTTCTACGGATACGACAAGGTTTACGACACCAGGAATCTCGGTTACCGAGGACCGGAGTTCGGCTACTCCACGATGCCCGACCAGTACACCCTGTCCGTCCTGCGGGAACGGGAGCTGGCGGCGCCGGATCGGCGTCCGGTGATGGCGGAGGTCGACCTCGCCTCCAGCCATTCGCCATGGGCTCCGCTGCCGTCGATGGTCGGCTGGGACCAGCTCGGCGACGGGTCCGTCTTCGACCCGATGCCTGCCCTGGGCCGGTCGGCCAAGGAGGTCTGGAAGGACGCGCGACAGGTCCAGGCGGCGTACGGCCGGGCCGTGGCCTACTCCGTTTCGGCCGTGCTGTCGTTCGTGCGGACCTTCGCCGACGACAACCTGGTGGTGGTCATGCTGGGCGATCACCAGCCGGCGACGGTGGTCAGCGGCGAGGGAGCAAGCCACGACGTGCCCATCACGATCATCGCCAAGGACCCGGCCGTCACCGACCGGATCGCGGACTGGGGATGGCAGGACGGTGCCCGGCCGGGCCCGGGCGCACCGGTGTGGCCGATGGACAGCTTCCGCGACCGGCTCCTGACAGCTTTCGGTTCCTGAACGGGTCGGTCCGTCTCGCGCGTCCAGGGGACAGTCTGGCCGAGGGCCCCCGATGGCCACCTCGTCGCGGAGCCGATCTCAGCGCACCTGGCGGTAGCGGATGTGGGTGGCCAGCGGCGAGTGGAGCACTTCGACCGGCTCGAGATTCAGGCCTGATACGCCGTCGAAGATTCGCTCGCCGGACCCGAGCAGGACCGGGACGATGTCGAGTGTGAGCTCGTCGACAACCCCGGCGACCAGTGCCTGCCGAACGGTGGAGGCGCCGCCCGCGATGTCCACGCCGTCGTCGCCGGCCGTCTCGCGCGCCTGTACGTACGCGGCGTCGAAGCCACCGGTGACGAAGTGGAAGATCGTGCCGCCCTCCATCTCGATCGGCTCGCGGGCATGGTGGGTGAGCACGAACACCGGTGCGTGGTACGGCGGCTCCGGCCCCCACCAGCCGCGCCAGTCCTCCTGCCACTCACCACGGATCGGCCCGAACATGTTGCGGCCCATCACATAGGCGCCGCGCGGGCGCATCACCCAGCCGGCGGCGATGTCGTCGGCGTCATTGGCGCGCTCGTCGCCCAGGTGCCAGGCGTGCAGCTTCAGGCCGCGCTTGCCCAGCGGGTCATCGCGACTCTGGTCCGGCCCGGCGACGAAGCCATCGAGCGAGATCGACATGTGGCAGGTGGTGTGTGGCATCGGCATCGCGGGCTCCCTGGAAGAGCGGTGGTGGTGGTTGCCGTGATGACCGGACCACCGGACCGAACTCATCGCCACAACAACGTCGCGGTGAGCGGTCCCCAGCACGACATCTTCGCGCTTCGTCACCACGGACATCGAGCAGGTCGGCTCGCGACGGCTTCATCCGCACCTCACCAGCAGCAGCCTCGAGCAGCAGCAGACCGTCGACACGGCGCTGCGCCTGGGCGGCCGCCGCCTGGACGTCGGACAAGTATCCGACGGCGGCTTCGTTGTCCTGGCCGATCCCGGGAACGGCTGATCTCGTTGGGCGCAGCCGGACTCGCCGATCTGCCTGACGGCGTCGAGCTGGCCGACCCGGACGGCAACGAATTCGGCCTCCGTGCGGGCTGAGCGTCATTCCACCCGCACGAACCGGAGGCCGACGGCGATCAGCCGGTCGCCGCCTCGTCCAACGCAGTCAGCAGTTCGGCGAACAAGGCCGGACCGGCGGCCAGGCAGCCGCTCTCGGCACCGGTCGGGGTGACGACGGTGTAGAGCGCGCCGGCCTCTCTGGCGATCAGCCCTCCCGCCGCGACATCCCAGGCCTTGACGCCCTCCTCGAAGTACCCGTCCACCGCCCCCGCGGCCACCGCGCACAGATCCAGTGCCGCGGAGCCGATCCGGCGGATGTCCCGGACGCGCGGCAGAAGGGTTGCGATCAATGCACCCTGCAGCCGGCGACGTTCCGCGTCATAGCCGAAACCCGTTGCCACCAGGGCCCTGCCCATCGCAACCGGGTTGTTGACCTGGAGCTGCACTCCGTCGGCGGCGGCGCCCGCTCCGCGGATCGCATGGAATGTCCGCCCGGTGACGGGGTTGTGCACGACACCGACCATCGCGCCGTCGGCGTCCTCCGCCGCCACGCTCACCGAGAAGTTGTCGAGTTGGTAGAGGTAGTTGACGGTGCCGTCCAGCGGATCCACCACCCACCGGATCCCGGAGCGGGTCGGACGATCGGCGCCCTCCTCGCCGAGCAGACCGTCGTCCGGCCGTTCACCGGTGATCAGTTCCACCAGGATCTGCTCCGCGGCCCGGTCGGCGTCCGACACCGGATCTGTCAGGGACGTCTTGGTCTCCAGTCCCTGGACCCTGCCGTATCGGCTCATCAGCTCCGCGCCGGCGGCCCGCGCGGCGCGCATCGCGAGGTCGAGCAATTCGGTCGGGTCCACGGCACTGGTCATGCCGTTATCAGATCAGCCCGCATGCAGCCCTTCGTCGGCCGGCCCCGCCGCCCACCGGGTGAAGGTCAGCGTCAGTCCGTCCCGACTCGGTGCCGCGCAGTAAGGCCCGGCATAGGCGACGGCATCGGGTCTGATCGGCGCCAGCCTGAGCAGTCGCCACGGCTCGTCTTCGCGACGGATGCGGAAGGTGAGCGCGTCCCCGGACCTGCTCACCCGCACGGTGACCTCACTACCGGTCCACTCCGGTGCCCAGGCCACCGACCAGTCGGAGACCTCGTCGGTGACCACCGCCGAGGCTTGAAGGAAGCCGTCGGCGAACTCGACACCTGCTTTTGCCCAATGTCTTTCATCGATCCTGACCAGCAGTCCGGCCTGATCGAACTGCTGGTCGAAGTCTGCGATGAAAGAAACCTGGACGGCCCAGCCGTCGGGGAGGTCACTGAGCAGGGCGTGCGCGCTGTCCCGGTCGAACCCGTACGACGTCGTGCGCCAGGCATCGCTGCCCTGGGCGGCCCGGACCACCAGCGAGCCACCTCTGATCGCGACGTGCGGCGGCCGGTTGAGCCACCACCCCTGCCGCCAGGACACCGACCTGACCTCTTCGTGGGACGTGCCGGATGGCTCCGCGGTCGCGGCATCGGTGGGCGCTGGGTCCATGCTGGCGGAGCCTTTCACAGTGCCGTCCTGCGGGCTCGCGACCGGTGCCGTCCGGCGGGCTCGCGGCCATCGGGTTTGTACCGCACCGCGGCTGGCTACCCTGCCCACCATGGACCTTCGCATCTTCACCGAGCCGCAGCAGGGCGCGTCTCACGCCGACCTGCTGGCGGTCGCCCGGGCGACCAGGGACGGCGGATTCTCCGCATTCTTCCGCTCCGACCACATCCTGCGGATGGGCGAGGAGCCGGGTCTTCCCGGACCGTCGGACTCCTTCGTCAACCTCGGAGCCATCGCCGCGCAGGTGCCGGACATCAAGCTCGGGACGCTGGTCGGCTCGGCGACCTTTCGTCATCCGTCCATGACGGCGATCGCCGCCGCGCAGGTCGACGACATCTCCGGTGGCCGGATGGAACTCGGCCTGGGTTCCGGCTGGTACGAGGCCGAGCACGCTGCCTACGGGATCGACTTCGGCGCGTCGTTCGGCGAGCGATTCGACCGGCTCACCGAGCAGCTGGAGGTGATCACCGGGCTGTGGGCGACCCCGCCGGGTGGAGCCTTCGAGTACTCGGGCCGGCACTACCAACTGCACGGCGCACCGGGACTGCCCAAGCCCCAGCAGACCGATGCTGCCGGAACTCCGAAGCTGCCGATCATCGTCGGTGGGCACGGTCCGCGGCGAACCCCCGCGCTGGCGGCCAGATTCGCGGACGAATTCAACGTCGGCTTCAGCGACCTGGACACCACCATCGCGCAGATCGACAGGGTTCGGCGGGCCTGCGAGGAGGCCGGCCGGGATCCGGGGTCGCTGGTGTACTCGACCGCACACCCGCTCTGCGTGGGTCAGGACCAGGCCGAGTTCGAGCGCCGTGCTGCAGCGATCGGGCGAACAGCCGAGCAGGCGCGGACCAGCCCGTTCGCCGGCACGGTGCCGCAAGTCGTCGACGCCGTCAGCACCTGGGCCGCGGCCGGCGTTCAGCGTGCCTACCTTCAGGTGCTGGACCTCACCGATCTCGAACACATCGCGCTGGTCGCCGCCGAGGTACTGCCGGCGGTCAAGGCTTGACCGCACCGCCCCTCAGACGGGTGTTGCCAGCCCCTCGATGACGTCGGCGCCCGGCAGCGAGCCGAGGTCCGGTCCCATGACGATGATCTTCGACCCGCGGATGCCGGAGCCGATCACCACCGGACCCGCGGCCGCGACCGCGGCGTCGATCAGAATCGGCCAGCCCGTCGGCAACCCGACCGGGGTGATCCCGCCGTACTCCATCCCGGTGATGCTGACCGCGTCGTCCATCGCGGCGAACGAGACCTTGCGGACGTCCATCCGACGGCGCACCACTCCGTTGACGTCAGCTCTGGTCGTCGCCAACACCACCGCGGCCGCCCACCGCTGCTCCCCTGCCCGCTTGCCGC